>OZ247498.1:0-5034558 GCA_965233675.1 Candidatus Azotimanducaceae bacterium
GGGACAGCCTCTGCGGGATCGTGCCGATGTTTCACGCCATGGGCTGGGGTCTGCCCTGGTCCGCTCTCATGCTCGGCTGCAAGCAGGTACTGCCGCATCGCTTCATGGATCCCGCCCGACTGCTCGACCTGATGGTGTCTGAAGGGGTGACGATTTCTGCCGGTGTGCCCACCATATGGCAGGGCATCAAGGGGCTGGTCGAGGCCAACCCGGACGCCTATGACCTTTCCTGCCTGGAACGCCTGACCTGTGGCGGTTCGGCGCCGCCGCCGTCTCTGATCCGCTGGTACTGGGATACGTTCGGCGTGGAGATGATTCAGGGCTGGGGAATGACGGAGACTTCACCGTTGGCCACCTTGTCTCGCCGGGTTGCCAAGCGCTCCCAGGTCAACAGTTCAGAAGACCAAAAATTCGCCAACGTGGCCAAGGCCGGGCAGATCATGCCGGGCATTGAAGTGGAGATCTTTGATGAGGAGTTCAACCGCCTGCCCCACGATGGCGAGGCCGTTGGCGAAATTCTGATCCGCGGTCCGTGGATCTGCTCCGAGTACTACAACAACCCGCAGCCGGAAAAATTCCATGACGGATGGCTGATTACGGGCGACGTGGGCAAGATCGATCCGGAGGAATATCTGATCATCAGCGATCGATCCAAGGATCTGGTCAAGAGTGGTGGCGAGTGGATTTCCTCGGTGGATCTGGAGAACCATGTAGTCGCGATGCCCGGGGTGGCCCAGGCCTGTGTGGTCGCACAGCCTCATCCGCGCTGGGACGAGCGGCCGGTGGTGCTCTGTGTGCTCGCGGAAGGGGCGGACGTTACCCCGGAGGCAGTGATCGAGCATTGTGGAACGGCGTTTGCCAAGTGGCAGCTTCCGGACGACGTGCTCTTCGTGGACAGCATTCCGCTCACCTCCACAGGCAAGATGGACAAGAAGATCGTACGCGCCGACCTGGATGCGAAGGGCTATACGCTGCCGGATCTTCGCGATCAGGCCGGGTGAGTAAGACAGTGAACCGGGCAGCGTAACCGCTGACCCTGTGGGCTCGTCAGTGCCCACCGCCCGGAATTCCGGTTTACCAGCCGGTTTTTCTCGGCTCTCTGGCCTTTGTGCTCATCAATTTCCTGCTGCCGATCCGTACCCGGCAGCTGGGAGCCGATGCGGTCACCATCGGTGCCATGTATACCGCCTTCGTGGTCAGCCTGCTGATCTTCCGGCCGGTGGTGGGTATGGCCCTCGACCGGTTTGGACGGCGTTGGTTTTTCTCGGCGGCCTTTGTCTTCTACGCGCTTGCGATGTGGCGTTTCAGCGGCGCGGACTCCATTCCCGATTTTTTTGTCGCCCGCGCTCTGCAGGGGATTGGCGCGTCCCTGATGTGGGTTTCGGCGCGCACGATCATCGCCGACCTCACTGGAGCAGGAGAGCGGGGCGCGGCCATGGGCCGTCTGACCAGCCGGTCGGTCCTCGGTTCCATGCTGGGTGCCGCCTATGGGTTCACCCTGCTGGGGATGTATCCGATGGCACAGGCCTGGCAGCTTTCGTTTGCCGGTTATGCCGCCGCCGCGCTGCTCGGTCTGGTTCTGAGCCTGACCCGAGTAAGGGAAACCAGAGCGCCGGTCTCGAAGACCACGAGTGAACGACCAGCGCGACCGCCTTTGAACAGAGATCTGATCCGGCTGTTTGTGATTGTCGGCCTGTCCGGTTTCGCTGCCGCCTTGATCGAACCCATCTACCTGATCTTCCTACAGGATCGTTTCGATCTTTCTGTGCAGACGCTGGCCTTCGCGTTTTTCCCGGCCGGAATCGCTTTCGCCATCCTGCCGAACTACACCGGTCAGATGGTGGATCGCTACGGCGGTCCGAGACTGCTGATCGTCGGCTTTGTATCTGCGGCCCTGGTTTCCATGGCACTCCCCTGGTTGCCGGGCATCTTCTGGGTGGCTGTCGCTTACACACTGTCGGCCGTCGGTCGCACCTTCTCCATGCCGGCGGAGGACGCGATGGTGGCTGATGCGGCCCCGGAAGCCATTCGTGGCAGCATCATGGGGTTGAAGGAGACTGCGGGCGCATTGGGCGCTGCGCTCGGGCCGCCGATCGGGGGTTGGGTGTATGAATACTGGGCCCCTGAGCTCTCGTTTGTGATGAACGGGCTGCTGCTCCTGCTGGCTGGCGGTCTGGTGGGGTGGTGGTTTGTGCTGAAGCGGGGCGATTCGTAGATCTGGCATCCGGGTAAGGGTCGAAACACCAGCGATATGTGGGTAACGTCCAACCTTCTCACTACAGGCACAGTGGACGCAGGTTGATGGACGTTATTCCGGAGCGAACTGCCCCGATCAGTGGGCGCCCGACAGGCATCTGGGTCGATCTGCCGGGGGGCGTGCAGTGCTGAGCCATGCCCGGAAGTTCGTGGTGCTTTTCAGCTCCGTGCTCATTCTGCTGCTGGGCCATGGCCTGCAGTTGACGCTGCTGCCTGTTCGCGCTGAAAGTCTGGGCTGGTCGGTCAACGAGATCGGCATGACCGGCTCATTCTACTTTCTCGGCTTTCTGGTTGGCTGCGTGGTCATACCCCGCTTTGTCACGGTTGTCGGTCATATCCGTACGTTTTCGACCACCACGACGCTCTGTGGCGCGGCATTGCTGCTTATTCTGCTGTCGGACTCGCCGCCGGTCTGGTGTGGACTGCGCTTTCTGACCGGGGTCGGCATATCCGGCTGCTACCTGATCATCGAGAGCTGGCTCAATGAACAGAGTACGGACGACGTGCGCGGACGAACGCTGGCGGTCTACACCATCATTGTTCTGCTCGCCATGAGCCTGGGACAACTGATGGTGATGGTCGGCGAACCCACGTCAGTAACACCCGTTGTGCTCGGCTCTCTGCTGCTGTCGCTGGCGATCATTCCGGTAGGCCTTTCCAGGGTAGAGCAACCGGGCGCCATCAGCGCAGTGACCTATCGCTTCCGGTCCATCTTCAGTGCCGCACCGGCGGCGGTCGGCGGTGCCTTCGCCATCGGCACCGTCACCGGAGTGCTGTACACGCTGACACCGGTCTTCGGCACTCAGGCCGGCCTGTCCATCGGGGAGATAGCCACCATGATGGTTGCCATGGTCCTTGGCGGCGCGGCGATGCAGTATCCTGCCGGCAGGTTGTCTGATCGCTTCGACCGTCGTCTGGTTATCCTCGGCCTGATGCTCGCCGGTATCGCTATCTGTCTGCTGGCCTATTTTCTGCAGCGCTGGCCGATGGCCATTATCGGTATGGTTTTTCTGCTGGGTGGGGCAAGCACCGCCGTTTACCCGATCTGTCTGGCGCATGCCAATGACCGATTTCCCGGGCACTTTCTCGAAGTGGGTACCGTGATCCTGCTTGTCAACAGCAGCGGCGCGGTACTGGGGCCGATGCTGGGCGCCGCCAGCATGGAGATGCTCGGTGCCGGAGGCTACTTCACCTATCTGGCCTTCGGAATGCTGCTGACGTTCTTCTGGATCGGTTACTGCGTGCGATTGCGGCGAGACTCCCCGGAAAGAGCGGACCGGTTCGTGCTCACAGCCAAATCGACCCAGGGATTGTTTGAAATTGATCCGAGAAGTGAGGATCTGAATTCGGCCCCTGACGGCGATCAGGCAGGGCGCGATCCACAGCCACCAGGCGATGCCACTTAGAACATGCTGATTGCCGGCACATTCATCGGCGGGCTGGGTTTCTTCCTGCTCGCCGTTTCAATGATCACAAACGGGCTCAAGCTGGCCGCAGGTGATTCCCTGCGCAGCATCCTCGCCAACTCCACTGAAACCCGCCTGCGCGGTGTGGGTTCCGGCGTGCTGGTCACCGGCATCGTTCAGTCCTCGAGTGCGGTCACCGTGGCCACCATCGGCTTCGTGAACGCTGGCCTGCTGACGCTCAATCAGTCCCTTGGGGTGATTTACGGAGCCAATATCGGCACCACGATGACTGGCTGGATCGTTGCTGCGGTGGGATTCAGTCTGAAAGTGGAAGCGCTCGCACTGCCATTGATCGGCATAGGCATGCTGGCCCGCATGTTGCGTCCTGGCACGAAGCTGGCCCCTTTGGGCGAGGCGCTGGCGGGTTTCGGTCTTTTCTTCATCGGTGTCGATCTGCTGCGGGATGCGTTCGAAGGATTTGCGCAGACGGTGGATGTGGCCGGTTTCGCCCCCCAGAGTGGGCCTGGTGTCCTTCTGTATCTGGCGCTCGGCTTCCTGATGACCGTGGTCACACAATCCTCCAGCGCAGCCATTGCCATTACCCTGACTGCTGCCACAGGTGGGGTGCTTGGGATAAACGCGGCGGCAGCCATGGTGATCGGCGCCAACGTCGGCACGACCTCGACTGCCGCTTTTGCCGTGATCGGGGCGACTGCCAATGCCCGGCGGGTGGCGGCAGTGCACGTGGTGTTCAATCTGCTGACCGGCGCGGTTGCACTGGCGCTGCTGCCGGTCCTGATGCTGATCGTGCGCTCCACGGGTGATCTGCTCGGCCTGCAGGACATTCCAGCCGTTTCTCTGGCGCTGTTTCACACGGTGTTCAACGTCCTGGGTGTGCTGCTCATGTGGCCGATTACCGACCGGCTGTCAGCCTACCTCGCTGGCCGATTCACAACCGAAGAAGAGCGGCTGTCTCAGCCCGCGTTTCTCGACCGGAACGTGATGGCAACCCCGGTGCTGGCGATGAATGCCTTGAGCATGGAGTTGAACCGTCTTGCGGGCCTGGTGCGGGACCTGGTGGAACGTGCCGTCAGTGGAACCGGCCAGTTCGGAGGTGTGTCGCAGACACAGGGCCTGCGAGCGCTGATCGACGGAATCGAACAGTTTGTCACCGATCTGGAGTTGGAGAAGTTGCCCGGATCTCACCGGGGCAGTCTGCCTATCGCGTTGCGGGTGACCGGCTACCTGGAAGAGACCATCGGCCTGGTGAACGCGCTGGAAGCGCATAGTGCGGATATCCAGGCAATCCGGGCTGCTCCCGTGGAAGATATGATTGCAGCGTTTCAGGCCCAGGTGGTGGCCCAGATCGGCCGCTCTGCTGAGGTGGACGAGATCGGTATCGCGCAACTCGAGTCCGACTATGAGGATCTGCACAAGCAATGGCAGGATCTGAAGAATACGCTGCTGACTGCGGCCGCTTCGAAACGGCTGCCCATTCGAGCCCTGAATTCGTCACTGGAGGGATTGCACAGCTGTCTGATGATGGCGGAGCAGCTCACCAAGACCAGTGAGCGGCTGCATGTGCTGCGCCTGGCGACCGAAGAGCCAAAGGATGGGTGAGGCGTGTTTGGCGTGTTAGGCTCGCGTTTTTCTGAAATCGGCGGAGCACGGAATTGAGCAGCGAGAGAGTAAAGATCCTGGCCCTGGCGGGCAGCACGCGCAGCGAATCACTGAACAAGCGACTCCTCGCTGCGGTGGCAGCGCTGGCGGATCCGGAACAGGCCGAGGTGGATATCATCGACCTGCGGGATTTCCCCTTGCCGCTTTACGATGGTGATCTGGAAGAGGCGGAAGGCGTGCCGGACAACGCCATGCGGCTGAAAGAGAAATTTCTCGGCGCGGATGCGCTGCTCATCTCCACACCCGAATACAACACTTCCCTCCCCGCGGTTCTGAAGAACGCCATCGACTGGATCAGCCGGCCGGTGGACGGCGTGCCCTGGCTGTCGGAGATTCGTGGTCAGGTGCTCGGTGCCGTATCGGCGTCGCCCGGCGCGACCGGCGGGATGCAGGCACTTGCTCACCTCCGGCAGATGTTCATGAATCTGGGCGCTTTTGTGGTGCCTGGATTCACCGCGTGTCCGAATGCGGCGGCGGCGTTCGATGATGACGGCAACTTCGTGAATGAAGCACAGGCGAAACAATATGCGGAGTATGTGGCGCAGGTCGTTGCACTGGCCGGGTCACGAAAGTAGCGTCTGGCGGGTATTTTCGAGGAGAAGAACATGACGATCAGGAAATCACTGTCCGTTCTGCTGCTGGGATTCTGGCTGGGTGGGTCTGCAGCGGCCGTTGCGGATGCCCAGGGGGCCGCCATACATCTGGATGTGCACAAGTCTCCCACCTGTGGCTGCTGCACGAAGTGGATGGATCACATGGCCGAGCATGGTTTCACAAGCACCGGTCACCATCCGGACAATCTCGGAATTCTGAAAGGTGAACTGGGTGTGCCGACCCGCTATGGTTCCTGTCATACAGGCGTGAGCGAGGAAGGATACGTCTTCGAAGGCCATGTTCCTGCCCGTTACGTAGCGCAGTTTCTCGCCAACCCGCCCGCTGATGCCATCGGCTTGACCGTCCCGGCGATGCCGGTCGGCAGTCCAGGCATGGAGTACCGGGATCAGTTCAATCCCTACGATGTCCTGTTGTTGAAAAAGGACGGTGCGGTGGAGGTGTATGCTTCGATCGCCACCTACGAAGCACAGTTCTGATTGGTTTATTGGAAATCTGAAAGTGATTCAGACATTGGAGTGTTCAGTATGCGTTATCTGATCCTGGCCCTGCTCGCCGCTACGTTCTCGATTTTCTCGCTGCATGCGCAGGCAGAGGATCAGGGCGGTCTCGCCAATCCGAACCTCATCGAGGAAGCGGCGCTGATCTCTTTGCCGCACGTTGACCAGGCGTTGGCAGAGGCGATCGTTGCCGGCCGCCCCTACCTGAACGCCCAGGCGCTGGACGATGTGCTGTCGGCACAACTCGACGAGTCTCAACGGGACGAGTTGTATGGCACGCTCTTCCGCCGAATCAATCTGAACAACGCTCCCGAATCGGAGATCCTGCTGATCCCCGGGATGAATGGAAAGATGGCACACGAGTTCGAAGAATATCGACCCTATACGTCCACGGATCAGTTCCGTCGGGAGATTGGTAAGTACGTGAGCGAAGAAGAAGTCGCCAGACTGGAACAGTACGTATTCATTCCGGCACATCTGAACCAGGGTACGGAAGCAGACTTCAAACGCATTCCCGGCATGACGCCGAAAATGGTGCATGAGTTCGAAGAGTATCAGCCCTACGACAGCATCGAGGAATTCCGCCGCGAGATCGGTAAATACGTGGACGCAGACGAGGTGGCTCGTCTGGAAAGCTACATCACCCTCGACTGAACCCAGACATGCGGGGCTGGTCGCGGGCGGTACTCTGGAGCCTCCTTGCTTTACCTCTGCTGATCCAGACCAGCCGGTATCAGTCGGGCACGGTTTTTTACGGGGAATATCTGCACTGGACCGGCGACTGGTCCATCTGGCTGTTTCTGCTGGTTCTGCTGATCACGCCATTGCGACGGATTCTACCCGGCCATGCCTGGACCGCCCGTCTCCTGAGAGCCCGCCGCGACCTGGGGATTGCCACCTTTCTCTATGCTGTCGCCCACACCGTCGCCTACGGCCTGCGCAAGGCCGACATGGGCCGGATCCTTATGGAGGCCTTTGATAGCGGGATGCTGGCCGGTTGGCTGGCGCTGGTCGGGATGCTGGCCCTCGCCCTCACCAGCAACGACTGGTCTGTTCGCAGACTGGCTGGGCGCTGGAAGGCGCTCCACCGTTTGGCCTATGCAATTGCGCTCCTTGCCGTGGGCCACTGGGTGCTGACCGCGTTTGATCCGACCGTTGCTTATCTGCACCTCGCCGTGATCGCGGTGCTGTTGCTTCTGCGCCTCCTGCCGGTTCACGGGCGTGCTGCCGGTTGAGGGGGCTGCCTGTTTCGGGCTGGGCGCGTTCGCCTGGAAGACCAGGCTCAGAACCAGTGTTTGGCCCGCAGAATCAACAGCGTGGCTATGGTGGTGACCGTCATGATGCCGGCCACGATCAGGAAGGCGTTCTGGTTCTCGATACCGGGCAGGCCGGCAACGTTCATACCGAACAGCCCGGTGATGAAGGTGATCGGGAGGAAGATGGCCGCGATGATCGAAAGCACGTACATCCGATTGTTCTGTTCCTGCGCGATCCGATTCAGCAGTTCTTCCGTCATCACCAGTGACCGTTCGCGCACGAGATCCAGGTCTTCCAGATCCCGAGCGATCCGATCCGCCTGCTCGCGGATCATGAACGACTGATTCTGATTCAGAATCCCGGCGGAGTCCCGAAACAGAGCATCCAGCGCGTCCCGCTGTGGCGAGATAAAACGGCGTACCACCGCAGTCCGTCGGCGGACCTCGGCGACACTGGAGCGGATTTCCTCCGGACGAGCGGTCTGCACCAGATTCTCGAACTCGGCCACCTGGTCTTCAATGGTATCCACGAAATCCTTGATCCGGTCCGCGAGCCTTTCAATGATTGTGGCCACCAGGGCGGGTACGCTGCTCGGACCGTTTCCCTTTTCGATTTCCGCAGCGACATCCTGGACGGCGAACAGTCTGCGCTGGCGAACACTGATGAGGCGGTCGGGTTCCAGCCATAGCCTCAGTGAAACCATGTCCTCCGGTTCCGCGCCCGGGTTCCGGTTGATTGCGCGAAGCAGGATGAGCACGCCGCGGCCGACGATGGCTGTCCGGGGACGGGTGTCGACACGGACCATACTCTCCACCACCCAAGGTGGCAGGTTGAGCGACAGCAGTGTCTCTTCAACCCCCGGCTGAGAGTAATCGAAATGCAGCCAGGCAGGTCCGGGTTGCGCGGCCGATGGTTCGGCTATCGGGAGGCCGCCGCCCTGGCCGTCGAGATTCCATCCCTGCACGAAGCATCCTGTTCCTGTCTCCATTGTCATTCTCCAGAGTGCACCGGATCAGGCATTCGGGGGCGGTTGAGTGATGGAAAGCGAACCGTCGATATGAACGTCACGCTGTGGGAAGGCGATCACGATGCCGGCCTCCCGGAACAGCTCGTCGACCCGGAAACGGATCTGGGAACGGATCACCCTCAGATCGCGGTCGGCGGCCGCCAGGACCCAGAAATAGAGATCGAAGATGAGGGCGTTATCGCCAAAGTCTTCGAACACGACCAGGGGCGCGGGGTCTTCGAGGATGCCCTCGTGCTCCTTTGCCGCCTGCTCGATCAGTTCCGCCACTTTCTGAACCGGTGAACCATAAGCGACGCCAACCCGGACGATGGTCCGGGTACGACGGTCAACCAGGGTCCAGTTGACCACCATGTTTTCGAGCAGCTGGCTGTTTGGAATCAGCAGATGCACACCGTCTACCCGGCGAATGCGGGTGGAACGGGTGTTGATGGCTTCGACCGTGCCGCGGGTGTCTCCGACCTCCAGGAAGTCGCCGATGCGGATGGGCCGCTCCCACATCAGGATCCAGCCGCTGATGAAGTTGTTGATGATGTTCTGGGCGCCGAAGCCGACACCGATAGCGATGGCACCGGAGACGAAGGCGAAGGCGGTGAGTGGTACGTTGAGAAGATCGAGGACGGTAAAGATCAGCAGCGCGATACCGAGAATGAAGAACACGCGCCGGATCAGATGGACGAGGTCCGGACTGACGGAACTGCGCTCCAGACGCTTCGAGATCATTCGCCCGCCCCAGCGGATGAGAATGAAACCGACGAAAATCAGTGTCGGCACCGAGAGTATCTGCATCAGGGTGATCGAACGCTCGCCCAGTTGCAGGATGACGGTGTTGAGAATTTCCATGATGTCGGCGAATGTCACCCGCCTAGCATGGCAGGAGGGCTGGTGCTTTGGAAGGACTGCGGCGGGGTCGTCAACCGGTCTCGACTGAAGTGCGTGCCCGCCTGGATGGGAGATCTATCAGGAAGCGGCCGCCGCAAGTTGTTCCAGGAGATTCGAAGGATAGGTGCCGGTAAACGGGCGGATGTTGAACTGTGTTCGAATCGCTTCAATTGGCTGGTGCCAGTGCGCCTCGAATTCGATATCCATGAACGACGGAGTCTGTCGCCCGTGCAGCCAGGCTTCCGCCATGGTGGTGAGCAGAATGTCGAAACCCATCCCGCCGCTCAGGTGGCTGCGGGCGGCAATGGTCGCCAGAAACATGCCCGAATAATTGTGCCCGAACTGCGCCAGCTGAAACGCGGAAATCGCAATCTCGTGCAGGCTGGTGGTCTCGTAGCCTGCCAGCAGGTGCCAGGCGTCGTGCATCTGCAGAATGCGGGTGTTGAGGTAGCGCAGCGCGGGGGGAAGTCCGGCCAGCCCGATCGCCTCGCGATCGAGCACTTCCGGATCGAAATCATTGTCCGCCCACATCCGGAAGAGCGACTCACCCAGACTGGATGGCGGGTAGGCAGACAGTGCCTTGAGCGAGAGCAGTTCGGGAACGGATTTCTCTGCCGCGAGCCTGGCACCGGGATGTGCTTGCGCTGCCGCTTCGGAGAGGCGACCGTACGATGCATGCGTTGAGCCGCCCAGCTTCGTGACGGCCATCGTGATGGACCCGGCGTCATAGCCCCCTTCGGGGCCTTTCAGCACTGCAGCGTAATCCTCCCAGAACAGCCGGGACAGTGGTGCCGTATCGACGTCCACAGGTCCTGAGGGCAGGGCCCTGGCTTCGGGCAGAACGCCGCGGGCGATGGCGTCGTATACCGGCGCGATCGCCGCGGGTGCAGAAAAAGCAGCCCACGTCATGGCGCCGCATACTGCCGCCCGGCTCGATGCCTGATCCGTCAACTGCCCGGCGTGGATCTGCAGCGCGTCCGGATCAGGCCGGCAGACGTTCGGCAGTAATTCGTTGCGGAGTCTATCCGCATCGATCGAGGGGATGGACGAGGGTGCGGCCGGTGCCGTTTGCACGGTCACGAATCCGATACCTGGCCGAACGGTTCGATGAATCGGATATTGCCTTTGTCGAGCCCTTCGCGCACCACGTCAAGGCCGCCCGTTTTGATCATCCATTCCAGACGATGGTCCCGGTATTCACGTTTGAACAAACCGTTCTCCATGGCGGTGCGGACTGCATCGAGGCTGACCGCATCGCTGTCGAATCCGACAGCCCTGGCTGCCTCATTGCATTGGCAGACGCTTTCCCTGCCGTTGACTCGATCGAGCCAGGCGGCGAGGTTGGAATCCGCTGCCGGCGCGTAACCGAAGCCGGTTGCCCCGTTGATGAAAGGCGCTACGGACAGATCGCCCCAGCCGAATTCCGTACCGTTGAACCAGCTGCGATTTCCCAGTTGCGCTTCCAGCCAGCGATACCAGTCCTCGATCTGCGCACCGGCCCGCTGGATCATTGCCTGGGCCAGAGTGCCCTCGGCTCGGCCAAAATTCCGGATCTCTGACAGTCCCCAGGTGATGGCCTCGAAGTGCGTATCCATCGCATCCTCGAGCATCCGGACCCGTGCCCGGTCGTCGGGTGCATCCGGGCGCAGCGCGGGTTCCGGCCAGCGGTCTTCGATGTATTCGAGGATGATGGTGGAATCGAATACAGTCAGCTCGCCGTGCACCAGCGCGGGCACTTCTCCTCTGGGACTGATCTGCTGGAACTGCCCATCACCGCTGCCGCTGCCGATACCTTCCGGCAATGGGGCAGAAAATGAGAGGCCCTTTTCGAGCAGCGCGATTTTGACCTTCTGCGCGTATGGCGACAGTGGATGGTCGTAAACGATGATGTCTGCCAAATGCATTCCTCCCGGAGCGCGGCTGTTCCTGAATTGACGGCGATTCCTGCCTGGCCGTGCACAACCCCCGGAACTCTCCCATGGGATCGGTGCCCTGTACAGTCTTCCGCGAAGCGGGTGCTAGAATTCCACCTTTCGAAATCCATGGAGTTCCGATGAGCACAGAACGTGAGCGCCTGCATAATCTTTTTCCCGATCTCGACTTCGATCCGGAGGCGCTGCGCGCGAAGTACCGGCGGGAGCGGGATCGTCGGCTCCGTGATGATGGAGAGGATCAGTATGTCGAGGCGGCTGAGGCGTTTGCGCACTACGCGGATGACGACCCCTACGTCGAGCCCGACGATGAGCGGGAACCTGTATCGCTCACCATCGAGGTTGCCGTCATCGGCGCGGGATTTTCCGGCCTCATGGCAGCAGCCCGCCTCAAAGAACGTGGCATCACGGATTTCAGGATCATCGAGGCCGGCGGCGACTTCGGCGGCACCTGGTACTGGAATCGCTACCCGGGTGCCCAGTGCGATATCGAGTCTTACTGCTATCTGCCGCTACTGGAAGAAACCGGCTACATGCCCCGGGAGAAGTACTCCTATGCGCCGGAGATATTTGCGCACACTCAACGGATCGGAAAGTACTTCGACCTCTACGACCACACGATCTTCCAGACCCGGGTCAGTGCCATACGCTGGGTGGAAGAAGAGCAGTTCTGGCAGATAGAGACGCAACAGGGCGACGACATCAAAGCGCGGTTTGTGATCCAGGCCACGGGCCCGGCCAACCGGCCCAAGCTGCCCGGGATTCCCGGGATCACGGAGTTCAAAGGGCACACGTTCCATACCTCGCGCTGGGATTACAACTACACAGGTGGGGATCATACGGGTGGCCTGACCGGGCTCGCGGACAAGCGGGTGGCCGTCATCGGTACAGGGGCCACGGCCATTCAATGCGTACCGTTTCTGGGCAAACACGCCAAGGAGCTCTACGTTTTTCAGCGCACGCCTTCGTCCGTTGATCTCAGGGGTAACAAGCCGACGGACCCGGAGTGGTACGAAAGTCTGGAGCCGGGCTGGCAGCGCGAACGTCGTGAAAATTTTGCCGCGGTGCTGGCCGGACAGTCCATGGATAAAGACCTGGTTGCGGATGGATGGACGGACATCGCCCGCCGTATCGGTCTCTCCCTGATGAATCGCCGCTCCGATGAAGCGCTCGACATGGAAGAGATCATGCTGCGATCTGAAATCGCAGATTTCCAGAAGATGAACGAGATCCGGGCGCGAGTGGACGAGACGGTGAGCAGGGAGGATGCCGCGGAAGCCCTGAAGCCCTGGTACCGGCAGTTCTGCAAGCGACCGACATTCAATGACGAGTATCTGGCTACCTTCAACCGGCCGAACGTGACGCTTGTCGATGTCAGTGATTCCAAGGGCGTGGAGCGGATCACCGAGCACGGTGTGGTGGCGAACGGAACGGAATACGAAGTGGACTGCATCATCTACGCCACAGGCTTCGAGATCACCACCTCGGCACACCGCCGGGTGGACTTCGATACCATCGGGCGCAACGGGGTCTCACTGTACGAGCACTGGAAAGATGGATTCCGGACGCTGCACGGGCTGGCCGCGCACGGTTTTCCCAACTGGTTCACGATCGGCATCAACCAGAACGGTCTGTCGCCAAATATGACGTCCATGTTCGACGATCAGGCCATGCACGTGAGCCACATCATTCAGGAGGTGGGCAGGCGCGGCAAGAAAACGGTCGAAGTGACCGCAGAAGCCGAGCAGGCCTGGGTGGATCAGATCGTGGCGCTCGCGGGCACGGGAGCCTCGGCCTTCCTTGAAGAGTGCACGCCCGGCTACTACAACCGGGAGGGTCAGGGTAGCGCCAGCATGCAGAACTCACCGTACGCGCCCGGTATCAATGCTTTCAACGATCTGCTCTCGAAGTGGCGTGAACAGGGCGACCTCGAAGGCATGGAGCTCGGCTGAGCCCACTGACGTCTGCTGCGGCAGGAACTCGATCCGGGGGTGGAGTCAGTACAGACCACCCCGGGTGAGTTGATGTGGATCCAGGATTTTTTCGAGTTCCTCCCGGGAGAGATCAGTGTGCTGCAGGGCGACTTCCAGCACCGGCTTCCCGGTTCGATAGGCTTCTTTCGCAATGACGGCGGCTTTCTCGTAACCGATCACGGGATTCAGTGCGGTCACGAGGATGGGGTTTCTGTGCAGAGACTGATTCAGCCGCTCCCCGTTCACCACGAAAGTAGCGATGGCAGCGTCTGCCAGCAGCCGTGCGCTGCTGCTGAGTAGGGTCAAACTGGAGAGCAGATTGCTGGCGATCATGGGCAGCATCACGTTGAGCTCGAAGTTGCCCGACTGACCGCCGATGGTGATCGCAGCATCATTGCCGATCACCTGCGCCGCCACCATGGCGGTGGACTCCGGAATCACCGGATTGACTTTGCCTGGCATGATCGAAGAACCCGGCTGGAGGGCCTGGAGGCTGATCTCACCAAGCCCGGCAAGTGGGCCTGAATTCATCCAGCGCAGGTCGTTGGCGATTTTCATCATGGATACCGCCAGTGCTTTCAGCTGACCCGAAAGGGCGACCGCCGCGTCCTGTGAGCCGATCAGCGGGAAGAAGTTCTCCGCCCGTTTGAAGTGCCCGCCGGTTTTTTCCGAGAGTGCGGCAGCGAATCGTTCGGCAAATTCAGGGTGTGTATTGATGCCTGTGCCCACCGCAGTGCCGCCCAGGGCGAGGGCGTGCACGCTGGGAAGCACACCTTCCAGCAGCCTGATATTGCTGCGCAACTGATCGGACCAGCTCATCAGGCTTTGAGTCATGGACACCGGCATTGCGTCCATCAGGTGCGTGCGGCCCGTTTTGTAGTAGCCGTCCAGCTGCCCGGCCTTGGCGTCGATGATCCCGATCAGATGTGTGAACGCGGGAATCAGCTCGTTGCGGGCCGTCAGGGCGGCGCTCACGTGAATGGCGGTCGGGATAACGTCGTTGCTGCTCTGGCCGTAGTTCACGTGATCGTTGGCGTTCACCGGTTCGCCCAGCCGGTCGCTCGCCAGGGTGGCGATCACTTCGTTGGCATTCATGTTGGTGCTGGTGCCGGATCCGGTCTGGAATACATCGACCGGAAAATGATCCATCAGGTCGTCCCGATCTCTGAGTTCCTCGCTGACTGAAGCGATGGCATCCGCGACCGGTGCCGCCAGGCAGCCCAGCGAGCCATTGGTACGGGCGGCGAGTTCTTTGATCAGCAGCAAGGCATCTATGAAGCGCCGTGGCATGCGTTGGCCGCTGACGGGAAAATTATTTATCGCTCGCTGGGTCTGGGCGCCATAGAGCGCATCTGCGGCGATTTCCAGCTCGCCCAGGCTGTCCTGGGCGGTCCGTGTTGGCTTGCTCACTGTATTACCCTCACCTGGTTTCGTTACCCGTCAGCCCTGATTGTAATTGCACTGGGCCTTTGCTCCGAAACAGGGCGATACCCGCTGCGATGGCCAGCGGCAGGTAGACGGCGACGACGAAGGGCAGCTTGGCCTGAGTCAGGTTGTTCATGAGGTGAACGAGCAGGCCGGCTGCCAGTACGTCACCACCGGTCCGGCGATAGATCCAGGTCATGATGATCGATGTCAGGGTGGTGCCGGCGATTAACCAGGCGATGCCCATTCCCGTGCTGTGCTGGGCGGTGCCGGATACGAAGAAAGCCGGCAGGTGCCAGACGCCCCAGACCAGTCCCAGGCCAATGGCCACGCCGAGCGGGGATGAAAAAAGCGCAAGGAGCCGCGGCAGTGCGAAACCCCGCCAGCCGAGTTCTTCTCCCATCGGTCCTGCATCCGTGAGGAGCGCTGTTACGAGCACTACCGGTGCCAGATACCAGAGTTTGAATTCCAGGGTTGCCAGCGGCTCACCGGTAACCAGGCTCTGTAATCCGAGGGCGGCGGAGTCGAGCACGGGCCAGCCGAGCAGTACAGCCAGATAGTAAGGCCAGCTCGCCGTTTTCGGTCGGAGTTTGAGTAGAAGGGTGCCGGCGTCGGCAATGCCACGACGCGCGAGACTGATGACCAGCGCCGAAATCGTCGGCGCATACACGGCGATAAAGTAGATCGGACTGGTCAGCGTGATGGCCCCGAACAGGTTGGTCATCTGTTCGGGGAGGAATACGTACAACCCGCCGATTCCCCAGGTGATGGCAAAAACCGCGGCAAAGTAGAGCGTGAGCTCGTTTCGGCATTCGGCTCGTTTCGGCATTCGGCTCGTTCCGGCAAGGTCATTCAGGCCTCCTGATTCAGGTCGGCATCGACCGCTGTTTACAGGCGCGGATTGAGTTCGACGCGCGAACTTATGTGGTCCTTGAGCGCTTCGGGCGTCCACCAGCTCGGCTTCAGTGTCCGTTCGCTGAAAACCGTTTCTGCCTGATCATGGTAGTGGGGAGAGTCGGGCCGGTCTGACTGGCCGACGGGGATATATATCCAGCTCTGGATCGGCTCGGAGAGGACCACGATCTGAGTCGACGTCTGGCCCCGGAAACCATGCCGCTGAAAATTGTCGTCTGCTTCGGAATATCCCATGGTTCTCAGGGTGGTCAGGCCGAGGTGGTCTCCACCGCCGCCGCCCACAGGCCAGCTCTGTCCGTCCCGTCCGACGCGGAACACCCGTCCCCATGGCTCCGTGGTGCTGCCGAGTTCTGCCTGCATCGTTGCCATGGCGGAAACCCAGGATTCGGCGACCAGCGACAGAGCCTGCTCATCGAGATCGATTGCGCGAGGCGCCCGCTGTTCGACGACCGCGTAGTGATCATCGACCCGCTCACGCAAGTTCTTGCCGCCGTCCATCCCGTGCAGGGTGCTCCGCCAGTAGTAGTACTTCAGAGCTGCCGTGCTGGCTTTCGTCATCTGGCCATCCCAGCTCAGCAGTTCTTCGAGTGCTGGCGAAGCCGGCGGGTTCGACATGCGCAGTACCTCGAGCCAGCGCTGGTAGCCGAACGGAGACACGTCCACAGCGTAAGCAAGGGCCTCCTCCACGGTCACCTCGGCGTCGCCCTGCAGCAGTTCGATTGCCCGGGCGCCTCGCTGATTCGTCCAGCCATCGAAGGATTCTCCGTGCTCGGCGCTGGAAAAGAGATAGTCCGGCTGGTCGGCGAGTGCAAAGGGTGAGTCGGGCAGCATGGCGTCCGGCGGAATGTTGCAGTTCTGCATATAGCCGGATTCCGGGTTCAGGATCTGAAGGTGGTCGCTGGCCGGGTGTATGCCCTGCCATGCGGTCGCCGAGGTGCTGCCGTCGACCGGTCGGGTCCAGTCGTATCCGGCCGGCCGGACGGGCACCCGGCCGGTTCTCTGGTAGTAAATGTTTCCACTGGTGTCCGCAACCATCACGTTCTGGGGAAACATCGAGAGCGTCTCGCAAGCCGCCACGGCCCCGCGATAGTCGTCAGCGAAATTCAGAGCTTCCCAGGCGCTGTTGCGATTAGTAGTGGCATCGTAGGAAATGCTGGCTGCATAGGCCTTGCCTCCGGTGCGGGCGACGATGGGACCATGGGCGCTTGATTCCCAGACATATTCCCGGCGACTTCCATCCGGAAACTCAAGGCTGACCACATGCGCTTCGATCTCGCGCCAGCCATCGTCATAGCGGTAGCGGCTGGGATCATCCGGATCCAGGGTGAGGGCGAAAATATCTGCGGTATCCGGCCCACCGGTGGTCATGGCCCAGGCGACTTTGTCGTTGTGGCCGAGCCCGATATAGGGTGAGCCGGCCAGCCCCACGCCGCTCCCCTTGAGATCGCCGGCATGGATGCGCATCTCCCAGAATCTGCTCGGCCCCCACCAGGACAGGTGAGGGTCGATCAGCAGAATCGCGTGACCCTCTGCGGTACGGTCCGGTCCCACCGCCCACTGGTTGGAGGCCCGTTGAGTGACAATGAAATCCGTCTCGATACCACCGCGCGTCAGATCTCCCAGTGCCTCATCAATGGACCAGTTGTAGAGAAACATACGCCCGAATGCGTCCACCATCTCTGGCGTCACCGGCCGATCTCCCCACCATGGGGGCACGTCTTCGGGATGGGCGGCATAGAAGTCGGTAATGCCATTCGCGAAGGCCGTGATCCGGGCGCGTTCCGTCGGCGTCATGGCGGCGACGGCGGCAGTGGCGTTTCTGAGATGGCCGAACATGGTCGACAGCAGGGAGATCTGCACGCCGTCTTCTCCGGCGATCCGGGTGAACTCTCCCATGGAGAGCATCATGTTCATGAGCAGTTGTTCCGGACGATCCTCGGCCTGCGCCCAGCCCTGAGCATAGAGGCCGGCTTCCACCGTCGGTGCGTAAATGTGCGGCACGCCGAAGGTATCCCTGTAAACCACCGTTCGGCCAGCGTCCCGGCCGGTGCCGGGCAGTTCCGCCATTGGCGGAGAGTCCGTGCGCTCGGTGGAACCGCCCTGATCGGCCGGGGTCCTTCCATCTGTCGTCGGCGTATCGCAGGCGCCCAGCAACAGGGTTAAAACACCGACCCACAAACCCGTCCACCGCCGGGCCTGCCCCATGATTGCCACCTGTCTGAACACGCGCCATCTCCCCATAAATTAAGCGCGCCCATGTTAGTACGCTCTACACGTCAGTACGATGTCCATGAGAGATCAATCCCCGGGTGTGGCCCAGTCGCGCTTGAGGGAGTGACTGTGGCTGCTTAGAATGCCCGGCCTCCCGATGGGTGATCCGGCATGTCTGAGCCCTATATCGTCGTCCAGGACCTGGCGAAGCGGTTTCGGATCGCCGAGCGGAACCCAGGCCTCTGGGGCGCGCTGAAAGGCATCGCTCATCGACGCTACCGAATCGTGGAAGCGCTGCATGACGTGAGCTTCGAGATTGGTCGGGGCGAGCTCGTCGGCTATATCGGCCCGAACGGTGCGGGCAAATCCACCACCATCAAAATCCTTTCCGGCATTCTGGTGCCTTCCGGCGGTCGCTGCAGTGTTGCCGGACGCATCCCCTGGGAATCCCGGGTCCAGCATGTGGCCGGAATTGGTGTGGTGTTCGGGCAGCGCACCCAGCTCTGGTGGGATCTGCCGGTGGTGGAGTCTTTCGAACTTCTGCGCGACATCTATCGGGTGCCGGAGGCGAAGTATCGCCGGGAAAGGGATGAACTGGTGGCTCTGCTGGACCTCGAACCGCTGCTCGATGTGCCGGTCCGGCAACTGAGCCTCGGTCAGCGGATGCGGGCAGATCTTGCGGCTTCCCTGCTGCATGATCCGGACATCCTCTTCCTCGACGAACCCACCATCGGCCTGGATGCCATCTCCAAGCTGGCCATGCGCAGTTTCATCAAAGAACGGAATGCTGAGCGCGGCACCACTGTCCTGCTTACGACCCATGACATGGATGATGTAGAAGCCCTCTGCAGCCGGGTGATGCTGATCAATCACGGCACGTTGCTGATGGATGGCACGGTCGCGGATCTGCGCTCGGACCGGCGACGGGTGGCGGTGGACTTCGCGGTGATGCCGGAACTGGCGGCCGTGCACCAGGACCGGGTTGTGGCCCGGGACGGCGAGCGGGTGACCTTTGAGGTGGCCAGCCGGGTCGGTGAATTCGTGGCGGAGCTCACTGCCGCCTATCCGGTACACGACCTGACCGTCGATCATCCGCCGATCGAAGAAACAGTGGCGGAACTGTACCGGCAGCATCCGGGCCGTCTGCAGGCTGGGCCGGCTGGTAATGAATAGCCGGACCTTTCTGGCCATCGTTGCCGTTCGCTGCAAGATGCTGCTGCAGTATCGCGCCGCGGCCCTGGCCGGGTTCGGGACTCAGCTCTTCTGGGGCTTCATCAAGGTGATGGTGTTTGTCGCCTTCTATGCGTCCGCGGTGTCTGAACCGCCGATGACGTTCTCTCAGGTGCTCGTGTACATCTGGCTCGGTCAGGCATTGCTGGCACTGCTGCCCTGGAACGTGGATAAGGAGATCGCTGAGCAGATCCGCAGCGGCGGTGTCGCTTATGAACTGCTGCGACCCGTGGATCTGTATGGTTTCTGGTTCGCCCGCACCCTGGCGTTCCGGCTGGCGCCGACGCTGCTCCGGATGATGCCCATGCTCGCGTTTACCTATTTCATGATGCCCTGGCTGGGTTTTGCCGGGTGGGCGCTGCCTGCACCGGAGAGTGTGGCGAGCGGCTGGTTGTTTCTTCTTTCTGCTCTGGCGACGCTGCTCCTTTCCACAGCGGTCACCATGATTCTGCATATCAGCCTCATGTGGACGATTTCCGGGGAAGGTTTCAACCGGATGATGCCGGGTATCGTGCCGCTGTTCGCAGGTCTGGTGGTGCCGCTGCCCCTGTTCCCGGACTGGCTGCAGAGTTTTCTCTACTGGCAGCCGTTCAGAGGCCTGGCTGATGTGCCGTTTCGAATCTACAGCGGTCACATTCCCGTCGATGCCGCGCTTTTTGAAATCGGCATGCAGGCCGGGTGGTCGATCCTTCTGATTGTCGCCGGTGTGGCGCTGCTGAGCCGGGCTCGACGCAATCTGGTGGTGCAGGGTGGCTGAGGCTGTTTCTCTGAAGAACAGGTTGAGCGGGACGGACGGCCCCGGGCCCCTGTCGCTGTACGGACGGTTCGTCAGCCAGTCGATCCGGGCCACACTGCAGTATCGACTGTCGTTCGTGCTGATGGCTTTCGGTTACTTCATTACTTCCGGCGTCGAAGCGCTGGGTGTGTGGGCGCTGTTCGACCGCTTCGGCATGCTGGGTCAGTGGTCGCTGGCTGAGGTGGCATTGCTGTACGGGATGGTCAACGTCGCTTTCCCGATCAGCGAAGCCCTGGCCCGCGGTTTCGACGTTTTCGGCCAGGAGTTCGTGAAGACGGGCAACTTCGATCGGGTGCTGCTTCGTCCGCGCAGTACAGTGCTGCAGCTCGCGGGCCACGAATTTCAGATCCACCGGATCGGCCGATTGCTGCAGGGCCTGATCGTGCTGGGCATTGCGCTGTGGCTGCTGCCTATCGACTGGACCTGGTGGCGGCTGGCTCTGCTGGTGTTCACGATTCTGTCCGGCGTTGTGTTCTTTTACGCCCTGTTCATCTTTCAGGCGGCCCTGTCGTTCTGGACCGTCGAGTCGCTGGAAATCATGAACACGCTCACCTACGGCGGCGTGGAGATGGCGCAGTACCCTCTGGCTATCTATCAGCCGGGCTTCCGGCGTTTTTTCACCTTCGTGGTCCCGCTTGGCTGTATCAGCTACTTTCCGGCGGTGGCCATCCTCGGAATCGATGACCCGCTGGGGAGCGAACGCTGGATGCAGCTGGCGGCACCGCTGGCCGGCTATCTGTTTTTCGCCGTTTCTCTCATCGCCTGGCGGTTCGGCATCCGCCACTACACCTCCACCGGGAGCTGAGTTAGGCTCGTCGTTCTTCGAAAGGTGAGAGGGTCATGAGCCGATTTGTGAGCATTGCCGAAGCCCGGGCGGCCGACGGGTTGCGTATGGCCACCCTACGGAAGATTCCGAGTCCCTGGCAGGAGGCGGCCAAAGGAATTTTTCACATCAAAGGGCTCGAGTGTGTCTATGCGGCCCAGGCAGAGTCGGATGTGGACAACGCCATTGCCGACTGGGCTGGAGACTCCTCCATTCCGGTGGTGGCCTATCAGAAGGAAAAGCTGCGCACCGGCTGGGTCGAGATACTGCTTCTGGCTGAACGGCTCGCTCCCGGGCCGGCTCTGATACCGGCGGACGCCAGACAGCGGGCCCTGATGCTGGGGCTCTCTCACGAGATCTGCGGGGAGATGGGCATCGGCTGGTGCATGCGGCTGTTGATGCTTCGCGCGAGTATGGATCACAGCGACGATACTTCGATTCCACCGGAACCTGCGGCGCAGATGGCGGCAAAGTATGGCTTCAATCCCACCGATGTGGCCATCGCCGAAGATCGAGTCGTGGCGGTGCTGGGCATGCTGGACGAGCAACTCGGCAGCCGGGAGTACTTCCTGGATGATCAGCTCACTGCCCTGGATGTTTACTGGGCGACCTTCGCCAACCTGCTGCAGCCACTGGATGAGGAACAGCTCCCCATGAGCGGTTTCATGCGCAACATCTACGCAACGCGGAACGAGCGGGTACTCGAAGCTCTGACACCCGCACTCCGCGAACACCAGCACCGGACCTATGCGCGGCATCTCGAGTTACCGGTGCCGATGTAGCCCCTTTCAGCAAACGAATCATTCAACCTCAGGATCAGAAAATGCAGTTCTCCAATCGAATCACCGATCTGCTGGGTGTGGAAGTCCCCCTGGTGCAGGCGCCCATGGGTTGGATCGCCCGATCCCAGCTGGCATCCGCGGTCTCCGAAGCGGGTGGCCTCGGCATCATCGAAACATCTTCCGGTGAGCTGGACGCGGTCCGCGAAGAAATCCGGAAGATGCGAACGCTCACCGACAAGCCGTTCGGTGTGAACATCGCGCAGGCCTTTGTGCGGGATCCGGACATCGTGAAGTTCGTGATCGATCAGGGGGTGAAGTTTGTGACCACCTCCGCCGGCAACCCCGAACGTTATACCGAACAGCTGAAATCGGCGGGCCTCACGGTCTTTCATGTGGTGCCGAGTCTTGGCGCAGCTCTGAAGGCGGTGGAATGCGGTGTGGATGGTCTGGTCGTTGAAGGGGGAGAGGGCGGCGGCTTCAAGAATCCGCGGGATGTTTCCACCATGGTCCTGCTGCCGCTGGTTCGCTCCAGGGTGGATGTGCCCATCATTGCTGCAGGTGGATTCGTGGATGGCAAAACCATGGCGGCCGCCTTTGCGCTGGGTGCGGAGGCGGTGCAGATGGGTACGCGCATGGTCTCTGCACAGGAATCCCCCGTGCATGAAAACTGGAAGAACGCCATCGTGGCCGCGAAAGAAACGGATACGGTGTTTCTGAATCGCGCACACTCGCCGGCTTTGCGTGCACTCCGGACGGAGAAAACCACCCGGCTGGAGATGGACATGGAAACCAATGCCATGACCGAATTCGGTACGGCGCTGGATCTCTACTTCGGCGGCGATATGGAGGCCAGCATCGCCCTCACCGGACAGGTGGCCGGGAGAATCGACTCGGTTCGGCCGGTGGCGGAGATCATCGAAGAAGTGAAGCAGGAATTCTTCGATACCGTTGCCGCGATGAGTGAGCGGTATCTCTGATACGAACGTCGGTGACTCGAAACTGCGTGCTTACCCGCGATCGAGCCTGACGATATCGAGGGCTGCGATATAGGCGCGGATTTCGTCCAGCGAGTCGCTGCTGAAAGCAACACCGCTGTCGGATCGTTTCGACTTCCAGATCGGATGCATGCCGAGCGCCATGGCCGGCTGCATATCCGCGCTGAAACTGTCGCCAACGAATACGGCTTCCCTGCGTTCCACACCGAGCTCGGATAGACAGGCATCGAAGATTCCCGGATCCGGCTTTTTCTTTCCGAAGCCTTCGGACGTGACAATGGCGTCGAACAGCGCGGTGATGCCGAGACCGTCCAGTTTGCTCCGCTGGATGCGATCGCGGCCGTTGGTCACACAGCCGAGGGACAGGCCGGTGTCACGGCAGGCTTCCAGCAGTGCCAGCATGCCGGGAATGGGCTGTGCGAGACTGCCCAGCGTCCGGTCGTAGTCGGATAACAGCACGGCCGTCATCGGTTCCGGTAGCGAGAAATCGTCAGCCAGCAGGGCGAATACTTCGGCCTTGGGCATGATGACACAGTGGCGTTGCACGTAGAGCTCGCGCCAGGCGTCTGGATGCACGGACAAGCCGATGAGATCAAAGCGGTCGTGCTGCTGTGCCGCCATCAGGCTCAGGGTGCGCGTTTTGTCGTGGAGCGTATCGTCGAGATCGAATAAGACGGCCTTCATGGATTCGAGCCGCCATGACGGATCTGTTCCCGAGTCAATGTGGACTCAAAGCACACCTTCGAATTTCCAGGCCAGAGTTTCCCCCGCATGGAACGGCACCACCTGTTCATCCGATCGGGTGATCAGATCCGGAATCGGACTGGCCGTCTTGCGCAGCAATACCCGGCTTTCGTTCAGTGGCAGGTCATAAAATTCGGGACCGAACTCCGACGCGAAGGCTTCGAATCGATCCAGCGCGTCTTCCTCCTCGAACACCTGCAGGTAGCTTTCGAGCGCGACCGGGGCACTGAAGATCCCCGCGCAACCGCAATCGGCTTCTTTGTCTGCCTTGGGGTGTGGCGCCGTGTCGGTGCCGAGAAAGAACCTGGGATTACCGGAGATCGCCGCTCTGCGTAGCGCGCTTTTGTGCTCCCGCCGTTTGACCACTGGCAGGCAGTAGGCATGCGGGCGCAGTCCGCCGTCAAAGAGATCGTTGCGATCGAGGTGCAGATGGTGGGCCGTGATGGTGGCGGCGATATTGGCGCCGCCAGACTGGACGAACTGCACGGCGTCCGCCGTGGTGATGTGTTCGAGCACGATCTTCAATTCCGGAAACGCGGCATGCAGCGGCGAGAGAATGGTGTCGATGAATACCGCCTCCCGATCGAAAACATCGATTTCCGGTCTGGTCACTTCGCCATGCACCAGCAACGGCATGCCGATGGTCTGCATTCGTTCGAGTACGGCGTAGATGTTCTTCACATCGGTGACGCCGGCGTCCGAATTGGTGGTGGCACCGGCGGGATAAAGTTTGCAGGCCGTGAAGGCGCCGATCTCATGCCCGGCGGCGACTTCATCCGGCTCGATGGTATCCGTGAGATAGGCCGTCATCAGCGGCGTGAAGTCCCGCTCGGGCGGCAAGGCGGCCAGAATTCTATCGCGATAGGCTTCCGCGGCAGCAATGGTGGTTACAGGCGGTACGAGATTCGGCATCACGATGGCCCGGCCAAACTGACGGGCGGTGTGGTCCGCGGCAAGCGCGAGCATATCGCCGTCCCGCAGGTGCACGTGCCAGTCGTCCGGCCGGCGGATGATCAGTTCTTCATTGCTCATGCTTTCAGTAACAGCTCCGCTTCAATCTCCACAGGCACAGAAAACGGCAGTTCGGCCATGCCGACTGCGGAACGTGCGTGGGCACCGGTCTCCGGTCCGAAGACTTCGACAATCAGGTCGGAGGCGCCGTTGATCACCGGGGGGATCTGGTTGAAGCCTGGCGCCACATTCACCATCCCGAACAGCTTCAGCCAGCCGTCCACGGCGTCCAGGCTGCCCACCGCCTGACGGATGGTGGCCAGAAATCCAAGCGCAACCTGACGCGCGGCTGTATAGGCCGCTTCCGGACTCACTTCTGCGCCGACTTTCCCGAGGGGTTTCAGCATGCCACTGCCATCGGAGGCGAGGGGTACGTGACCGGCCAGGTAAGCGTGTCGCCCATCGATACGGATGAGATCGAAGGGCAGATTCGAGGTGTCCATGGGCGGCGGCAGGGCGAGACCGAGTTCGGCCAGCCGTGCTTCGGCGGTATCAGCCATTGGCAGGTCCTTGGATCATTGGATTGGATGTGTCGCCGTACTTTACCGGCCTCGGCCTGCGTTGTCCGCTTCGCGCCTTTCCGTGTAGGGTTCATAACCATGAGCCAACCCGACAATCAGTTGCAGCAGGGGTCGAATGGTCAACCCGACGTCACACCGGAGGCGCTTGCGCGGGTGACCAGGCAGCTGCAATCCTGTCTGCCGAAGCACTGCCTGGTGACCGATCCACGGGCGTTGAAGCCGTTCGAGTCAGATGGTTTGACCGCCATACGTGAGGTGCCCGGGCTCGTGGCACTACCGGAAACGGAAACGCAGGTGGCCGAGGTGCTGGCGATCTGTCGGCAGGCAGGTGTGCCGGTGGTGCCACGGGGAGCGGGCACGGGCCTGTCCGGTGGCGCGCGACCGCTGGCTGACGGGGTGCTGCTCGGCCTGTCCAAACTGGATCGGATCCTCGAGATCGACCTGCCGAACTGCGCCGCCAGGGTGCAGCCCGGCGTACGGAATCTTGCGATATCGGAGGCGGTGGCAGAGCACGACCTCTACTACGCGCCGGACCCCTCATCTCAGATCGCCTGCTCCATCGGTGGCAATGTGGCGGAGAACGCCGGCGGCGTGCACTGTCTCAAATACGGGCTGACGGTGAACAACGTGATCGGTCTCAAAGTGCTCACCATGGCCGGTGATGAGCTGATTATCGGTGGGCCGGGCGGTGAGCCCGAATCCCTGGATCTGCTGGCGTTGTTTTGTGGCTCCGAAGGACTGCTCGGTGTGATCACGGAGGTGTGGGTACGGCTGCTGCCGAAACCGCCGGAACGCCGGGTTCTGCTCGCTGCCTTTCCAACGGTGGCGGGGGCGGCCGAGTCTGTCGCCGCGATCATCGGCCGTGGCCTGATTCCGGCTGGTCTGGAGATGATGGACACGCTGGCGATCAGGGCAGCGGAGGCGTTCGTGCAGGCGGGCTATCCCACCGATGCCGGTGCGCTTCTACTTTGCGAACTGGACGGCGTGCCTGCCGAGGTGGCGTTCGATGCCGATATGGTTGCCAGGGTCTTCGAGACGTTCGGCGCCAGTGATATCCAGATCGCCACCAGTGAGGAAGAACAGGCCCGACTCTGGCTGGGCCGCAAAGCGGCCTTCCCGGCAGTGGGCAGGCTGTCGCCCGACTACTTCTGCATGGATGGCACCATCCCGCGGGCCCGCCTGGCGGAAGTGCTCGGGCAGATCACCGCGTTATCCGAGCGGCATGGTCTGGCGGTGGCGAACGTTTTCCATGCCGGTGACGGCAATCTGCATCCGCTCATTCTTTACGATGCGAACGTGCCCGGAGAGATCGAACGGGCAGAACAGTTCGGCGCCGACATTCTCTCGGCGTGTGTGGCTGCTGGCGGTACTGTGACCGGCGAGCATGGTGTGGGCCTGGAAAAACTCGATTCCATGTGCGGACAGTTCTCAGAGCCTGAACTCGCCCAGTTCTTCCGGCTGCGTGCGGCGTTCGACCCGGATGGTCTCATGAATCCGGGCAAGGCCATTCCCACCCTCACCAGATGTTCTGAAGTGGGCGGTATGCACGTGCATGGCGGCCGTCTGCCCTTTCCGAATCTCGAACGGTTCTAGGCGAGCGGCCGGTGAAAGACCTGAGTGATGAGTTCGTGCAGGCAGTGGCCGGTGCCCGGGCGGCCGGGCAGAAGCTGTCCATCATCGGTACCGGCAGCAAGGCCAGTCTGAGCGGGGATCCGGACAGCGCCGAAGGCCGGCTGCTCTCCACGGTGGAACACAGCGGTATCGTCGATTACCGGCCTGATGAACTGGTGGTGACGGTGCGTTCAGGGACGCCTCTGAAAGAGCTCAGTCAGGCCCTGGCCCGGGAAGGGCAGATGCTCGGCTGTGAACCACCAGAGTATCGTGGCCTCGGCACGGTGGGTGGGGCGGTCGCATCTGGGATTGCGGGGCCTGGCCGTGCCTGGCGTGGTGGGGTGCGCGACGCCGTCCTCGGCGTTCGTATGATCAACGGTCTGGCCGAGCCTCTGAACTTCGGAGGCCAGGTGATGAAGAACGTGGCCGGTTTCGATGTGTCCAGACTTCAGGTGGGCGCCTTCGGCATGCTTGGTCTGCTGCTGGAAGTCAGCCTGAAGGTGCTGCCTCTGCCGCAGACAGAACGCACGCTGTGTCTGGAACTTGCTGCGCCTGACGCCCACGGGCGCATGCTCGAGTGGGCGCGGCAACCGCATCCGATTACGGCGACCGCCTGGTTCGACGGCCTGCTCTGGGTTCGACTGTCCGGCGCGGAGGCGGCTGTGAATCAGGCCGCGGCCGCGTTCGGCGGGGAACTTCAGCCGGACAATGCGTTCTGGCAGGCGCTGAGAGACCACAGCCTGCCGTTTTTCCGTAACGGCGTCAGCGCCTGTTGCCATCTGCCTCCCGCGAGTCCGCTGCGGGCTGAAGACAGGCTGATCGAATGGAATGGTGCAAGGCGGTGGTCGGATGCGGAGACCGGCGCCGCCGGCTATCGCAACTTTGCGGACGGCTATGCCCGGCATCGCTGTCGGGATGGCGGCGGGGATGCAGCGATTGCGGCTTACCAGGCCCGGATCAAGGCAGCGTTCGACCCGGACAATCTCTTCAACCCGGAGCTGACTCATGCAGACCTCGCTGCCTGAGGCATTCATTGCCACGGATGCGGGCAGCCGGGCAGAAGCTGTGCTGCGCAGTTGCGTTCATTGCGGCTTCTGCAATGCAACCTGCCCGACTTATCAGTTGCTGGGGGATGAACTGGATGGCCCCCGCGGCCGTATCTACCTGATCAAAGACATGCTCGAGCAGGGGGAGGCGAGTACGGTCGCAGCCGAACACCTGGACCGGTGCCTCACCTGTCGCGCCTGTGAGACGACCTGCCCCAGCGGGGTGGCCTATGGGGAACTGCTGGAAATCGGTCGCAACTATCTCGAGGCGAACCGCACTCGGCCGCTGCGGGAGCGCCTGATCCGCTACTGGCTGCTGCGGGTGGTGCCGAATCCGAAATCCTTTGCCTTCTGGAGCCGTCTGGGCCGGATGGCGAAACCGTTTCTCAGCACGCGACTCAAGCGCCAGCTGCCGGCCAGAGCCAAGCGGACTGCGAACGCCGTTACGGACGTGGCTGATCCGGTGGCCACGGTGCTGTTACTGGATGGGTGCGTGCAGCGTACTGCCACCCCCGGGGTGAACGATGCGCTGGAACGTCTGCTGGCGAGCCGCCGGATTCGCGTGCTCAGAGCAGAAGACGAAGGCTGCTGCGGCGGCCTCGCCCTGCATCTGGGCGAGGAGGCGGCTGGCATCAGAACCATGGCGGCCAGTCTCGATGCGCTCACGCCGATGCTGGATGAGGTGGATGCGGTCATCTCCACCGCAAGTGGCTGTGGGGTAACGTTGAAGGATTATGGCCGGCTGCTGGCCGGCGATCAGGCCCGGAGCGAGCGGGCAGCGCTGCTCTCTGACAAGTTAGTGGACGCAGGCGAATACCTGGCCGATCTGGCAGGCGATTGGGGTCGGGCTGAAGCCGTTTCCCGGGTCGCCGTACACATTCCCTGCACACTGCAGCACGGTCAGCGCCAGGGTATTCACCCGAGGGTGATTCTGGAACGCGCCGGCTACGAAATCGTGGCTACCTGGGACGATCATCTGTGCTGTGGGTCCGCCGGCAGCTATGCGTTGCTGCAGCCGGAACTCTCGGAGCAACTCGGCACCCGCAAGGTGGCTGCGCTCACCGGTGCTGATCCGGAAGTGATCGCCACGGCGAACGTGGGCTGCCAGATGCATATCGGCGGTCATGCAGATATTCCCGTGCGCCACTGGCTGGAGTTGCTTGCGCCGCTGGATACCGGCCGGTGAGCCGTTTTCCCGAACAGGTTGAAGCCGAAAGATTGTTGTTGCGCAGACCGCTGACGGAAGACGTGCCGGCGTTGAACGCCGCGATCGTCTCATCGCACCCGGAACTGACGATGTGGATGGACTGGGCTGTGGAACCACAAACGACACAGGAAACCGCCGATTTCGTACGCCGCAGCGAGACCAGCTGGCGGGACGAGACGGCGCTCAACCTGCTGATCGTGGAGCGGGAAAGTGGCGAGATCGTTGGCGCCACCGGCTATCCGCGTCTGGACTGGGCGGTGCCGAAGTTCGAAATTGGTTACTGGGTGCGTTCCGACCGGGTCGGCAACGGTTACGCCGGTGAATCGACCTGGGCGCTGGCGCACCATGCCTTTACTGTGCTGAAAGCGAACCGCGTCGAATTGCGCATGGACGATCGGAATCGGCAAAGCTGGCGCGTGGCGCAGCGATTGCACTTCAGACTGGAGGCGACGATCACAAACGACGTGCGGGTGACGGACGGCAGCCTCAGGGATACGCGGATCTACGGCGCCACGCGGTTGGAAGATCTTCAGGCACCCGGAATCTGATCGCGCTCAGCGCAATGGCTTAACCACGCGCCGTCTGCCAGCGTGCCCGGATTTCCGTCGCCTCTTCCGTTGCCCCGAGTGCATCTTTCGCATCCGCAATCACCAGCCAGGCATCCCGTCGCCAGTCTGCCCGACTGCCGGCCAGAGACAGCGCCTTCTGCGCATAGCGGATGGCGGTGTCCGGGTCTTCATTGGCGAGTTCCAGTCGCGCGAGGCCGGTCCAGAGATCCGCCCGGCGTGGATCGATGCGCACCGCGCGTTCCGCATAGGACAGTGCTTCGTCGATTCTGCCGCTGGCGGCAGCGCGTTCAGACTGGTTCAACAGGGCCAGCGTGGCGTCGTCTGGTGAGGGCCTCGGAGCGCTCGACGCAGAGGGCGGATCCTCGCTCGCGCCCCCGTCGGGCTGCGGCCCTGCTTCTGTGGGTGCGTCTGGCGGGGTCGGAACGGATTCCGGTGCGGGTGTCGGAGAAGTTGCACAGCCTGCGACGAACAGTGCGACCGCCAGAAGGAGCCTGAGTGGGGACGTCATTATTGCAGCCATTCCTTGAACTTCCGGCCGAGCTGATTCGCCAGGCGTTTGACATCCACGCCGCAGCCGGATTTCACCTTATTGTTTGCATCCGCCGGCAGGGGCACCGCCACCACTTCGGCGCAGCGCTCGTTGGCCAGCAATCCGGTTTCATACTCTACCGCTTCGAAGTCGTCGGCGGCAGCTGGCAGAGGCGTCACGCCCAGCCGGGTGAAAATGGCATCCCAGACCCTCAGGGCACCTGCGGCGCCCGTCATGCCGGTGGGGCGATTGTCGTCAAATCCCACCCAGACCACGGCGAGGCGTTCGCTGTCGTAGCCGGCAAACCAGCTGTCCCGGTAGTCGTCTGATGTGCCCGTTTTTCCGGCGGTGCCGAGCTGGCTGAAACGGGACGTCTTGCCTGTGCCTTTCTCCATCACTACTTCGAGGGCTCGATTGATGGCCTGTGCGGCTTCCGGTTCGAGTTGCTGATCGAACGAAAATGGCTGGCGGCTGAGTGGCAGGCTCTGTTCGTCCAGCACGGTGACCACGGACTTCGGTGTCATTTGAAAGCCACCGCTGGCGAACGCAGAGTAGAGTCCGAGCACTTCCAGCGGTGATCGTGCTTCCGCACCGAGCAACAGCGACGGGTAGGGGTTTGCCGTTTTCTGACCGGTAAGCGATTCCAGGCGGGCGGCCACCTGATCCACGCCCAGAGCGAGTCCGAGATTCACGGTGGCCAGATTCAGCGAGTCGCCAAGCGCCCGTACCATCGGCACGGGGCCATGAACCTTATTGTCGAAATTCTGCGGATTCCAGTCTCCTGAGCCACGCAATGTGAGCGAGACGGGCGCATCCTGAAGGGTGCTGGCCAGGTGATAGCCGCGCTCGAGCGCAGCGAGGTAGACCACCGGTTTGATGAGTGAGCCGATGGTTCTTCTTGCGTTGAGCGCTCTGTTGAAGCCATCCACGCCGGCGGCACGGCCGCCGGAGACTGCCTGAATCTCGCCCGTCTGGGTGTCTGCGATGACCACGGCACCCTGCAGTTCGCCTGGGGGCAGCAACCGTTGTTCTTCCAGTCTGCTGAGCGTTTCCTCGAGAGACTGCTCTACTGCATCCTGGGTTCTTGGTGAAAGGGTGGTGAATATCCGGAGACCGTCGCTGGTCAGATCTTCCTCGGCGTATTCGACGAGCGAGGAGCGCACCAGGTCCATGAAGGCGGGATAGTAAGCGCCACCGCTGCGCGCACCACGGACCACTTCGAACGGCCGGGCCTCGTTTGCGGCCAGTTCGTCTGCATCGATCAGGCCGGCTTCGAACATCTTGCCGAGCACCAGGTTGCGACGCTTGTGCACCCGTTCCTCGTGCCGATACGGGTTGTAGTAGGAAGGACCGCGAATGATGGCGACCAGCGTGGCGAGTTCGTGGGTTTCGAGTTCTGACAGGGGCCGGTTGAAGTAGAACTGGGCGCCGAGGCCGAATCCATGCACGGCGCGCACGCCGTCCTGGCCGAGGTAGATCTCGTTCACGTAAGCGTTCAGCAACTCCTCTTTATCGAACTTCAGCTCCAGGATCATGGCCATGGCCACTTCCTGCAGTTTCCGTTCGAGCGTCTGCCGGTTGGTGAGGTAGTAGCTCTTCACCAGTTGCTGGGTGAGCGTGCTGCCACCCTGGCGGATCTCGCCGCTGGTCAGGTTCACCCAGGCGGCCCGGGCAATCCCCAAGGGATCGAAACCGAAGTGCCGGTCGAAATTGGCATCCTCCACGGCGACCAGGGCACCTCTGAGCAACTCCGGAACTTCTTCCGGGGTGAGCACCAGTCTGTCTTCGCCGTGGCTCGGAAAGAAATTGCCGATGTTGAGTGGATCGAGACGCACGAGCGGAATCGGGCGGCCGCTGCTGTCTTCCACGCCGATGATGCCCCGATCGTCGAACGCCAGCCGGATCCGCTGGCTGGTTCGAATGGTTTCCGGAAACTCGAACGCGCGAAGGTAGACGTCCAGCATGCGCCCCCGGCGGGCGTAGGTGCCTGGCGCCGGCAGGTTGGCATTGGCGGCGTACCCGAGCCGGTTCAGCTCCCCGATCATGTCGGCCAGACTCAGCTCCGCGCCTGCGTAGAGTTCGACCGGGGCCGCGTACACCTGAGCCGGCACAGACCACCGCCGGCCTTCGAAGGTATCCGTAATCAGTCGGTTCAGGTGCAGGAAGTAGGCGGTCAGCGCGATCAGAGCGATGGCGCTGAATACCGCGCCAGCAATCAGAATCCGTCGCAGCAGGGTACCCGTCATGAATGGATACCCGGGATGACGAGAGCCGGCTGCGCGTCCCTTCTGCGTTCGGGGCCGATCAAGGCGTGCCGGGTTCGGGTCTGCGGACGCCGAGCCAGTTGCCGATACGGCGGAACACGGCAGCGATGCCACGAGCAATTTTCGGCAGCAGCAGGCATATGAGAATCAGGAAGATGGCGAGAACGGCCAAGAATAGCACGGGGTGCGAAAGCGCTGCCCAGAGGCCGGCAAATACCGCCACGTCCTCCGCCAGGGAGGCGCCGAAGTTGCTGAACGGTTCGGGTGATGTATTGATCAACATCCGGGTGCCTGCCTTGGTGGCATGCGTGGCCGCAGTCAGCGCGCCGCCGGTGAGACCGGCGGCGATGGCAATGGCAGGATCCACGTGACCGACCGCACCCGCCGCCAGCATGGCGCCGGCTGGAATCCGGATGAAGGTGTGCAGGGAATCCCAGACGCTGTCCACGCCAGGAACCTTGTCGGCGAAGAATTCCACGCAATACATGAACGCGGCGGCGACGATCACCAACGGATCCTGAACCACGCTCAGATTGTCGGGTAGTTCGACGTAGCCCATGGCACCGCCGATGCCCAGCATGGCTACCGCTGCGTAAAGGTTGATGCCGCTCGCCCAGGCAACGCCGAGCGTCAGTGAGAGGGTCTGGATCAGGTCGGTGTATTCGCCCATGACCGGCAAGGCTCCTGTGTTCCTGGCATGATTGTCCCCCGAGCCTAGGCCAGGAATCCTGAACGAATACTGAAGTGCGGGTGAAAGCGCCTTGCAGCCGATGCGTCGCCTGACGCAGAATGGTCATCGACCTAAGGGGTGGTATCTACCTGAGACGCGGACGAACCGCGGACCCTTTGAACCTGATCCGGATTATGCCGGCGTAGGAATAGGCGTTCTCTTCCTCGGAATATGACTCCTCGAATACGGCAGTTGCACGACCTTGGTGCAATTGATCAGCCGCCGCCCACTTAGGTCACGAACAGCCAGGTGGAGCAGACATGAGTTTCCGACAGATTTCCCAACACTTCGAAGGCCGTTTTCGGGTTCTGAAGGCCGCCCTGCTGAGCCTGGCGCTCGGCCCGGGTCTGGTCTCCGCGCAGGAAACGGCGCCGGCGGAATCCGCAGTGATCGAAGAGATCCGGGTGACCGCAGAATTCCGCGCCAGTTCGGTGAACAGGACGCCCGCGTCCGTCAGCGTCCTGGAACCCGGAGAGATGAAAGGCCGCGCGGTTCAACATCTCGAAGACGTGCTGGCACAGGTGCCGAACGTGAATTTCGCCGGCGGCAGCAGCCGGGCCCGCTTCTATCAGGTTCGTGGGATTGGTGAGCGCAGCCAGTTCGAGGAGCCCATGAATGCCTCCGTGGGGTTGCTGATCGACGGGGTGGATTTCAGTGGTATCGGAACCGCGGCCGTTCTGCACGATGTTTCCCAGGTGGAGGTGCTGCGGGGGCCCCAGGGCACGATTTATGGCGCCAATGCCCTGGCCGGTCTGATGAGTATCCGGACCAATGCGCCCACAGCGGATTTTGAAGGCGGACTTTCGCTGGACGCAGGCAACTACGATGCCCTGGGCGTTGGTCTGACCCTCTCCGGGCCCCTCACCGGGAACCTGGGTGGCCGTCTGGCACTGCGCACCTACCAGGACGATGGTTTCTACAAAAACACCTATCTGGATGAGCACGATACCAACGACCGGGACGAGCTTTCGGCCCGTGGGCGGTTCGACTGGGCCGCGACGGACAGTCTCGCTGTTGGTCTTACCCTTGGCCATGTGGACATCCAGAACGGCTACGATGCGTTCTCTCTCGACAACGATCGGAATACCCGCTCGGATGAACCCGGCCAGGACGCACAGAAGTCCACCTACGGTTCGGTGACGGCAGATTGGCTCATCAACGACGCGGTCACCTTCGAAGGCGCCCTGGGATATGCGACCAGCGAAACGGACTACGGTTACGACGAAGACTGGACGTACGTGGGGTTCCATCCCTGGGAATACACGTCGACAGACCGTTATCAGCGGGATCGGGATACCACCACGCTGGATCTCCGCCTGCTCTCCGGCGAAGCCGGCCGACTCTTTGCCGGCAGTACGAGCTGGGTGGTCGGCGTCTATGCCCTGCAGCAGGAAGTGGATTTCACCCGGACTTATACCTATCTGCCGGGGCCCTTCGACACGCGTTTCGAGATGGATCGGCTGGCGCTGTACGGCGAGATCACCACGGATCTCAGCGACCGTGCCCGGTTGACGCTGGGATTGAGAAGCGAGCGGCATGAGTCGACCTACGACGACTCCGAAGGTGTGCAGTTCGATCCGGCCGATGATCTCTGGGGAGGCCGGTTCATTTTCGAGTGGGATCTGAACGATCGGTCGTTGCTCTATGCCAGTGTGACCCGGGGGTACAAGGCCGGTGGATTCAACGCCAGCAATTCCCTGGATCCGGATCTGCGTGAATTCGATCCGGAACTGCTCTGGAATTACGAGCTCGGCCTGAAAGGCCGCTGGTTCGACGACCGACTCGCTGGCCGGTTCTCTCTGTTCACCATGGATCGGCAGGATGTGCAGATTGGCACCTCCATCACCCGTGAGCGTCCCGATGGCAGTTCCGAATTCATCCAGTTGACCAGCAATGCCGCCCAGGGCACCAATCGGGGACTGGAGATGGAACTGGTGTGGACGGTGACCGAGCGGATTGAAGTGTTCGGCTCCCTGGGTCTTCTGGATACGGAATTCGAAGACTACGTGAACGCTTCCGGCGAGGATCTTGATGGTGAAGATCAGGCTCACGCACCGAACTACCAGTTCTTCATCAGCGCGGAATACCGCTCCCCGCTGGGCCTGTATGCCCGGGTCGAACTGGAAGGGAAAGATGGCTTCTACTACAGCGACAGTCGTCGGTTCTCAGACCGGCCGGACGAGTTGGCAGCCGATGCATACGAACTCTGGAACGCATCGATCGGCTACGAGCGGGAACGGTGGGACCTCCGGCTCTGGGGCCGCAACCTGGCGGATGAGGATTACACCATCCGCGGCTATTACTTTCCGAACGATCCGCGCGACTTCTACACGGAGCGGGGCTGGTTCCAGTACGGCGACCCCCGTCGTTACGGGCTGACCCTGAACGTGAAGTTCTAGTCGGTGGTTTCCGCGGCATCGGCGGGTGTTTCACCCGCCGGTGTTTCACCGGATGGCGCTCCACCCTGTTCCAGTGCGATCAGGTGATCGACCACCTCCAGAGCAACCTTGCGTCCCACATCCATCGACACCAGGTAAGCGCCATTGACGGTCAGAGCCGGGACGGCGTTGACCACCACACTCCGCTGCGCCGCCTCACCTTCGCGCATCATGCGGCCAACCTCCGGCCCGTTCCACGCCTGCAGGAACTCTTCCGCCGTGGCGCCATTGCCATTGATGAACTCGGCCACTTCGTCGGGACTGGCGAACATGCGCCGGGTGTTGTGAATGCGGCGGAACACCCGATCGTGGTTCTCGTCCAGAATGTCGAGGGCCACCAGGGTGTAGTAAGTCTGTGCCAGCAGCACCCATTGCGGTGAGAAGGTCACCGGCACACGCCGGAACGCCACGTTGTCAGGTTTTGTTTCCAGCCACTCGTGAATCAGCGGGTCGAAGTTTTTACAGTGAATGCAGGCGTAGGAGAAAAATTCCACCACTTCCACTCTGGCGCCGGGTCGGCGGCGCTCGGTGGTCTCGATTACCTCATAGTGTTCGCCCGCCACGAACGCGCCCTGGGTGGCGCCCGTGGTGTAGATCAGGCCGTAGCCGATCACCAGCAGGCCGATAACGGCCAGGCCACCGATCACCAGGCCACGGATGAGGGCCACTCTGTTGGATTTCTTTTTAGACATCCCATATTTCCTGCTGTCTGCAGGTGCTGATTCTACCCGGCTCGCGAGGCGCATCGAAGTGCCATCTGGCATACTTCGGTGCTTTGATTCGAATCGCTGACGCCGAAGAGATCCATGAACGAGACCTACGAGCTTTACCATTCCGAACTCTGTGGCTTCTGTCATCGGGTGCGTCGTTACATGGCAGGTGCCGGCTGGGAGTTTCCCCTGCTCGATACGCTGCGGGATCGGGGTGCCAGAGCGGCGCTGGTCGAGGGTGGCGGTAAAGCGACGGTACCCTGTCTGAAGATCACGCGCACAGACGAGGTGGTCTGGATGTATGAGTCGATGGATATCATCGATTATCTCGAGTCCCGGCGGCAGGCGGACGAAACTGCGGGGTGATGAGCGTGGGAGCGGGGAGCTCGGGCAGGTCGGTAAGCGGCCTGTATTGCGGCGGATGACAACCTACCCTATATTTTCGTAGTTTTTTCACGCAACTCAATCTTTAACGGCACATTCTTTACCAACACATTCCTGCCAGTAATACATTCCTGAAGGGGGACACATGAAACTAGGACTGCTGACCGGCTATTCCGGCGCGCGTATGGGCATTCCCATCGACGCGATCAAGCACGCTGAGAACCTCGGCTACGATTCTGTCTGGACCGCGGAAGCGTACGGCTCCGACGCCGTCACCCCGGCCACCTGGATCCTCGCTCAAACCGAAAAGATCAAGGCAGGCACTGCCATCATGCAGATGCCGGCCAGATCACCCGCTATGGCCGCCATGACCTCCATGACCCTGGCGGAAATGTCCGGCGGTCGATTCATATGCGGTCTGGGCGCCTCGGGTCCGCAGGTGGTGGAAGGCTGGCATGGCGTGCCCTACGGCAAGCCGGTAACCCGGTTGAAAGAATACATCCAGATCATGAAGCAGATCTTTGCGCGGGAAGCCCCGACCACCTTCGATGGCAAGATGTATCAACTCCCGTACACGGGTGAAGGTGCCACGGGCCTCGGCAAACCGCTGAAGAGCATCATGCACCTGCACGAAGAAGTGCCGATATACGCGGCCACCATCACCCCGGCGGGTGTCGCCGCGGCCGCAGAAGTGGCTGATGGCTTCTTCCCGATCTGGATGGATCCTGAGCAATACCACGTCTTCGACGAGCCGATTCAGAAAGGCTTCGCAGCTGCGGGCAACAACAAGGATCTCGCCCAGTTCAATATCTCGCCGTTCGTGACCGTGATCATGGGCGATGACGTGGAACAGTGCATGATGCCCATCCGCGGCAGCATGGCGCTCTACATTGGCGGCATGGGCGCCCGGGACAAGAACTTCTACAACGACTATGCCAAGCGACTCGGTTTCGAAGAAGCGGCGGTCAAGATCCAGGATCTGTTCCTGGCCGGCAAAAAAGACGAAGCCATGGCTGCGGTACCGGCCGAGCTGATCGATGCCTGCCACCTGGTTGGCCCGGCGGACCGGATCAGGGAGCGTCTGCAGCGCTGGACGGCGGCAGGCAACAAAGGCCATGTGTCGAGCATGTTGCTCGGCTGTCAGGACCCGAAGGCCCTGGAACTGGTCGCCGAAACCGTTCTCTAGACGCTCGGAAAAGGAACGCCTCGAAGCCACCTGCAGGTTTCGAGGCCGTCGCAGGCAAAGGGATGTGCCTGCAAGAGCGGACAGGATGTCGGCATTAGCCCGCGGTAGCGGGCGTTAAAATGCCAAGCGTGCCACGAAACCTGCAGGTGGCTTCGAGGCGTTCCGCGCCCGAAATATCCAGATCAAAGTTTCTCGACCAGCCCCCAGGCTCTCTCAGACCGTATCCGGGCGACCTCGCCGTACTGGGTGGCGGTGTCCGAACTCGCATTGCCATCCAGCCCACGCTTGTACACACCCTGGATGATCGCCGCTGAGCGGAACATGTTGTAGATCAGATAGAAGGGCCAGTTGTCGATGGCGTCGATTCCGGCGTGCCGGCAGTATGCGGCCACGAATTCTTCCTCGGTGGGAATGCCGAGTGCGGGGAGGTCGGCGCTGGCCAGGCCTTCCGTGAAGTAGGAATCGCCGTGATAGTCCTGGCAGAGGTAGCCCAGGTCGGCAAGGCCGTCGCCGAGGGTGGAGAGTTCCCAGTCGAGCACAGCAGCGATCTTCGGTTCGGTGGGGTGAATGAGCATGTTGCCGAGCCGGAAATCGCCATGGACGATCACTGTCTTTTTCTGTGCCGGGATGTTCTCTGGCAGCCAGGTCATGAGTTTTTCCATGGCGTCGATCTCGTCGGTTTTGGAGGCCACGTACTGTTTTGACCAGCGACCGACCTGACGTTCGTAGTAGTTGCCGGGCCGACCGAACTCCGACAGGCCGACGGCTGCCACGTCCACGCTGTGCAGCGCCGCGAGCACCCGGGCCATGTCCTGGTAAATGGCCCCGCGTTCCTCCGGACTGAGCGTCGGCAGCAGCAGTTCGGTGAACACGCGGCCTTCCACCCTTTCCATCACGTAGAATTTGGTGCCGATCACGGCGTTGTCTTCGCAGAGGCAGAACATCTCCGGCACAGGAACGTCCGTATCGGCCAGTGCCTTCATGACACGGTATTCACGGTCCACCTGATGGGCCGACGGCAGCAGCTCACCCGGTGGCTGCTTGCGCATGACGTAGTTTCTGGCCGGTGTCTCGAGCTGAAAGGTGGGGTTCGACTGGCCCCCTTCGAACTGACGAACGGTCAGCGGGCCGGCGTAGTCCGCCACGTTGGCTTCCAGATAGGCCGCCAGGGCAGCCTCATCAAAGCGATGCGCTTCTCGAACGGGTGTCAGCGCCACGTCGCTCATGGTCATTCCTCGGTTACGAATACGGGACGGACGAGCATACGGCTTGATCTGTCCGGGGGCAAAATGCGACGCTTCAGAACTTAACTAACTGGGGATTCACAAAGACATGGCCCTCGAAAAACGAGTAGCGGTCACATTACCGGCTGGCCCGAACATTCAACACACCATCGATCGGCTCAAGTGGGCCGAGGACAATGGCTTTCCGGACGCCTGGTTCAGCGATGCCGGGGCGCCGGATACCCTGACTCAGATAGCCGCGATCGCCCATCACACGCAGAACATCCGCATTGGTGTGGCGGTGACTCCCGTGTATACGCGCAGCCCATCGGTGATCGCGGCCAGTGCGAACGTCATCGGCCAGTTGCTGCCCGGCCGCTTCATCGTGGGTCTTGGCTCGTCCAGTCAGACCATCATGGGGCAGTGGAATGGCATTCCGCTGGAAAAGCCCCTCACTCGGGTCAAGGAAACGGCGCAGCTCGTCCGCACCATGCTCAGTGGCGAGAAGACAGACTTTCAGGGCGAGACGCTGTTCAGCCGTGGTTACCGGCAGGCGCCGCTGGAAAACCCGCCACCTATCTATCTGGGCGCGCTGCGGCCGAAGATGATCGAGATGGCGGCCGAGTACGGCGACGGTGTGATCTTCAATCTCTGGCCGAAGTCCGCGCTGCCGAAAATGATGGAGCACGTGGCGATCGGTGCCGAACGAGCGGGCAAAAAAGCCGAGGACGTGGAAATCGTCAACCGGGCAATGGTGCTCGCCACCGATGACAAGGAAGCCGGGCGGAACCTGTTCCGGGCGGCGTTCGCCCCTTACTACGCCACACCTGTGTACAACAAATTCCTGGCCTGGGCGGGTTACGGTGATGCCGCAGAGACCATCACGGAAGGCTGGGCGGCCAAGGACCGGGCGAAGACGTCCGGCGCGCTGACGGATGAGATGATCGACGAGATCGCCATCATCGGCACGGAAGATGAGATCCGTGACCGTATCCGGGAAGACGCTGCCGGCGGTGTGCACACATCCATCATCGCGCCACTGGGCATCAACCCTGAGGATGCGCAACGCACGTTTGCCGCCTTCCGGGCAGACGATTTCCAGTTCTAGCGCTGAAACCGGCCCGGCAGGGTAACTGAGGGTTGGGGCCGGGCAGGATCCGGCCCGGACCGGTTTCGGCCCGGACAGGGAAGTTCCAGGGAAGTTTCAGGGAGATAGATGAAACAGATCTTCATCATTCGGCACGGACAGACCGAATGGAATATGACGCGCCGAATGCAGGGGCGGCTGGATTCACCGTTGACCCACGCCGGCATGGAGCAGGCGCACACCCATGGTGAAGTCCTCAAGAACCTGACGCCCATCGAGGCCATGTATGTTTCCCCGTCGGGGCGTACCCGCGAAACGGCCTATATCATCAACTCCTACGTGCGTGCACCTGTTGAGTTCGACGAGGCTCTGCTCGAGCGTGATGTAGGGATCTGGTCCGGATTGACGGTAGACGAACTGGAGGATGCCTTTCCGCAGGCCTGGCGTGCCCGGCTGGAAGATCCCTTCAATCATCGTCCGCCGGAAGGCGAGAGCCTGGCCGATATGAACGCGCGTTGCGCGGATTTTCTCGAATCAGTGCTGGCCGGGCCGGCGATGAACGTGGCGCTTGTCACGCATCAGGTGATGTCGCGGGTGATTCTGGGACGATTGCTGGCCCTGAGTCCGGAAGAAACCGTGCAGGTTATTCATCCGAACGAGGCGTTCTATCGGATTCGCGTGGATGAGGTCCGGACCGCCAGCTATTTCCTCGAAGGTCGCGGACCCTTCGACGGTTTGCTTCGCCACGGTGACGGTGAAACAATTCCGCCGCTGAACCGGCCTCGCTGAATCCCCAGGATTCGCGTCAAATCGAGCCGGATGCTTATCACTTCTTGGGGGACTGAACATGAAGGTAGACGGTGGTGTCGGCTGGGAGCTCGACAAGGTGGGTGCGCAGGCGCAGGAACTGGAGGAGATGGGCTATTCCGGCGTAATGACGGCAGAAACCTCCCACGATCCGTTCTTTCCCCTGTTGGTGGCATCGCAGAACACGGAAAGAGTGGATCTGATGACATCCATTGCCGTGGCCTTTGCGCGCAGCCCGATGACGCTGGCCAACATCGGCCACGACCTGAACGCTGCTTCCAAGGGTCGCTTCGTGCTGGGCCTCGGCTCCCAGATCAAACCGCACATCAGCAAACGCTTCAGTATGCCGTGGTCTTCACCGGCGGCGCGCATGCGGGAACTCATTCTCGCGATGCGGGCGATCTGGGCCAACTGGCATCACGGGGAAGAGCTCGCGTTTACCGGCAAGTTTTACACCCACACCCTGATGACGCCCTTCTTCACGCCCACGGATACGGAATACGGCGCGCCGCGGGTTTTTCTGGCCGCGGTGGGTCCGCTGATGACGGAGGTGGCGGGTGAGGTGGCGGATGGTGTGATCTGTCACGCCTTCACCACCGAAAAATATCTTCGCGAGACCACTTTGCCGGCCCTGGAGCGGGGCTTTGCGAAGGCGGGCAAGACCCGGGCGGACTTCGAGATCAGCTATCCGGTGTTCGTGGTCACGGGTAAGAATGAGGAAGAGGTCGAGCAGGCCAAGATCGCGACCCGTCAGCAGATTGCTTTCTATGGCTCCACCCCCGCCTACAAGCCGGTTCTCGATAGTATCGGCGTCGGTGAACTGCAGGGTGAACTCAATGCCATGTCCAAGCAGGGCCGCTGGGAGGAAATGGGAGGCCTGATCGACGAGAGCACGCTGAGTGCGTTCGCCGTTGTGGGTGAACCTTCCACCATCGCCGGACAGATCGTCGACCGATACGGCGACATCATCGATCGCACATCCGCGGCCTATGCACATATCGGCAAGGAAGACCGGGCCGGGATCATCAGCGAACTGACCGCTGCCTGATACAGCGCCAATCAGCGTCTTCAGAGAACCGTAACAGGAACACTAAACAGGAGAGACCATGAAAGTAGACAGTGGTATCGGCTTCGACCTGCACAAGATCCCGGAGCAGGTGAAGGCCATCGAAGCCGCCGGTTACGATGGCGTGCGCACGGCAGAGATGAATCACGATCCCTTTTTCCCGTTGCTGCTCGCGGCGGAACACAGCGACAAGCTGGAACTGGCCACGTCGATTGCCGTGGCTTTTGCGCGCAGCCCGATGAATCTGGCAAATATCGGCCACGATCTGAACGCTTACTCGAAAGGGCGCTTCACCCTCGGACTCGGCTCCCAGATCAAACCCCACATCACCAAGCGCTTCAGCATGCAGTGGGGAGCACCAGCGGCCCAGATGCGGGAACTGGTGCTGGCCATGCGGGCCATCTGGGCGAACTGGTATGAGGGTGCGCCGCTGGAGTTCGTCGGAAAATACTACCGCCACACCCTGATGACGCCGGCGTTCACGCCCCAGGATACGGAATACGGCGCGCCCAAGGTGATTCTGGCCGCGGTGGGCCCGGTGATGACGGAGGTCGCCGGTGAAGTGGCGGACGGCATGATCATTCATCCGTTCAGTAATGTGCCCTATATCGAGTCAGTGACCCTTCCGGCCATCGAGCGAGGCCTCGCCAGGGCAGGCCGCAGCCGGGACGATTTCGAAATCTCCTACTCGAGTTTCGTGGTCACCGGCCGGGACGAGGCCGAGTTCGCTGCCTCGAAGAAAGCGGCCAGAGAGCGGATCGCGTTTTATGGCTCCACGCCAGCCTACAAAGGCGTGCTGGAAGCCATTGGCGTGGGCGAACTGCAGGGTGAACTCAATGCCATGTCCAAGCAGGGCCGCTGGCAGGAGATGGGTGACCTGATCACGGACGACATCATCAATGCGTTCGGTGTGATGGGGGAGCCGGGTGAGATCGCGCCGCAGATGCTCGAACGGTACGCAAGTTTCACAGACCGAACGTCAGCCAGTTTCCCCGTATCGGATGCGGGCGAGCGGGATGCCATCATTTCGGCCCTGCGGGCTGGCTGAACGCCGCCTCGGTTCGCTTAACACACCCACTGAATACGCTCACTGAACAGAGAGGGGCCGAATGGCCCCTTTTTCTTTTCTGGTAGGCGAACAGCGCTGTTTTAGATCATTTTGTTCTAGTTTCCGTCGCCAGGCGCTGGTGTGCGAAAACGCACATCCTGATCGCGCGCGGCTTCGAAGTTAGCCTCTACTAACTTGACGTTTCGTTACAAGGGAGTGACAGATCGGCAACGGTTTGTGACGTATTTCCGGTTTATTGTGTGTTGCAGCATCAGTAGAATGCGCGTCGACCTTCTGGGTCAGGGGTGAGAAGAGGGATGCAGGCCTGAAACAGGCTGTGTGCAGCACGATGGAGGACTGAAACGGAAACCCCGTTCAGCTTCCAGTCAGGCAGCGCGCTTCATCCTCCTCCCCGAACGTTGACGAGTGTTTTGAACCCCTAAACGAGACACCCTATTTTGAGCACGCAGACCGCAAATCAGTTCTGGCAGATGGCCAGCGATCGGATCGCCCGGATCACGGCGACCGGTTCCCAGGCGCGCGCCAGAATCAGCGCCCGCTGGATGTCTGTGCCTGGCACTCTGCGTGTGGTCGCCTATTCCCACCTCGCGCTCATGGGGCTGCTGGCCGCCACCGCTCTGGTCGTGGCCTTCAATGGCACCAGCAAGGGCTATGAGCGGATCGCATTCGCGCTGCCCGCCGTCGAACACACCAGCGTGCCCTGGCATTCGGAAGTGGATGCATTCGGTCACAAGGTGAGTCAGGCCTTCGGCGTGCGCCGGAACACGGCAACCGAGTTTGCCGGTTGGATTCTCGAAGCCAGCGAGCGTCAGGGTCTGGAGCCGGAACTGCTGGCAAGTCTGGTGCTCACCGAAAGTTCGTTCCGGAAGGACGTGGTGTCACATGTGGGTGCGATTGGCCCTGCTCAGGTGCGTCCCGATTTCTGGAGCGGCTTCTGTGGCAGCAACGATCTGCTGGACCCGGCGGAGAACATCTACTGTGGTGCGCAGGTGCTTTCACACCTGATGGACCGCTGCGGTGACGACACCGGCTGTGCTCTGACGGCCTACAACATCGGCCCCTACGGTGAAGAGAAGCAGGCCGGTCGCCGCTATGTGTCCAAGGTTGGACGCTACACGGAAACCCTGCGCAAATACCCGCTCTGACAGCCCGGCGGCGTCCGCCGCTGCCTGAACCCGAAACCCTGTTGTATGATCCTCGTCAGGAGGATTCACCATGACTGACTTCGGCGTTCTCATGTTTCCCGCCGACTACGCGATTCAGCCGATCCCGCTTGCCCGGGCGGCGGAAGAACGCGGTTTCGAGTCTCTGTTTTTTCCGGAACACACCCATATACCGGCCAGCCGAAAGAGTCCATGGCCTGGCGGCGCAGAGCTTCCTCAGGAGTACTGGCACACCCACGATCCTTTTGTGAGCCTGGCCGCCGCCGCAGCGGCGACCCGGACCCTCAAAGTCGGCACTGGCATCACGCTGGTGACCGAGCGGGATCCCATTCTCATGGCCAAGCAGGTGGCGTCACTCGACACTCTCTCCGAAGGTCGGGTGCTGCTCGGCGTCGGCGCCGGCTGGAATGCGGAGGAGATGGAAAATCATGGTGTGGCGTACGCCACCCGCTGGAAGGTGCTGCGGGAGCGTATCCTCGCCATGCGCAGGATCTGGACCGAAGACGAAGCGGAATTTCATGGCGACTACGTGAATTTCGACCCCGTCTGGTCCTGGCCGAAGCCGGTGCAGCAGGGTGGGCCGAAGATTCTGCTGGGTGCCTCGTCGAAATACACCTGGAAGCGGGTGGCCGAATATTGTGATGGCTGGTTTCCGATCCATCAGGATCCACGGCGGGCGGCGGCGTCCGGGGCCGTGGACTATGTGGCAGGCATGTCGGCGATCCGATCTGCCTGGGCGGAAGCGAAGAGAAGCGGCGAGCCGGATTTCAGCATCTTCGGGGTGGGACCGAACGCCGATCGGGTGCGGGAACTCATCGAAATGGGGTTCAACCGGATCATATTCGCCCTGCCGCCAGCGGATGCGGACACCGTTCTGCCGATGCTCGACAACTACGCCGCCATCGCCTACGACCTCCAGAACGGCCGTTGACCCTCAGCGGCCCAGGCGGTCCGAGAACGCCGCCAGTGCGGCCAGCACTTCTGCCTCTCCCCGTGTCTGTACGGTAGTGAGGCCCGAACGCTCAGCGCCGTCGATGTTTTCCGGATTGTCATCCAGAAAGAGGATCTCCTCCGGTGCCAGATTCATGGCATCCGCCACCCACTCGAAAGCTGCCTGATCCGGCTTGCGCAGCCCGATGGTCGAAGAGACATAGATCTCCTCGAAGTGGACCATTGCCTCTGCGTAGCGGGCGCGCCACTCCGCCTCGTGAGTCGGGTTGGTGTTCGTGAATGCGAACAGGGGCAGGGTGTCTTTGAGCTCGACGAGCTTTTGCTGCACGCCTGGATAGGGGCCGACGAACACAGCGTTCCATCCTGCGTGCCAATCGTCATGGCTCATGGATACACCGAGAGTTTCGGTCAGCGCAGCCACATAGGCTTCGAAATTCAGTTCACCGGTCTCGTGGGCCCGATAGGCGGCATCCTCTGACCAGCGTTCGTGGAACAGACGCTCGTCCACCCCGGCTTTGTCCGCCCAGTGCCGGAACGTGCGGCGGAAATCCACCTCGACCACCACGTTGCCCAGGTCGAAGAGGATGGCCGATATACGGCTCATCGGGCGGCCTCCAGCACCTGTCGGCCACGCTCGGATAGCTCGTAGCCAATCTCCAGGGAGCGGGTGAGTCCCATTGCTTTCAACTTGCGCACCTGGCGTTTGAAGGTGGGCGTGTCCCAGTCGAACGCGGGCGCCAGATCGCCGGCTCTCAGGCCCGGCTGGTCGGCGATGGCCTTGAGAACCCTGTCTGTCCAGGGTCGATCGGATCGTGCATCCATCCCATCGAGCTTGCCGATCAACGTCTCCAGGGCGTCGTCGGACACCTGTTCGCGATCCGGTTGCCCGACCAGTCCTGAGCCCAGATATCGGAATTCCACCAGGGTGACATCTGTCCGGCTGCCGAGGTGATTGCGCAATGCGGCTGCGCTGGTGAATCCGGACGCCAGCGCGTCTGTATCCGTGATGCGTCCGGGCGCTTCCCGGCTGATGGCCGTCACTTCGATCACGCCGTCAGGGTGCAGGTTGTAGCGCCCGCCGATCCTGGCTTGCGGCTTCTTCCAGGCCCGGTAAGTTCTGGTGACGGTGCCGGCGCGGATGCCGGCTTTGAATTCCTTGGTGAACTGCATTCAGGTTCCGTTCAGCCGCTGCCTCATAGTATGGCACCAAGTTCGCGACGGCGTCCCTGCCTCCAAGGCACTCCTCCCGTCCCCCCTGCCGAGCGAACTGAGCCCCGGGTTCCCCCCGGGGCTTTCTTTCGATTCTCCGGACAGAGACTTGAAGATTCGATCCGTGACGCTAAACTGCGCGGCCGCTCGTCGCAGGCCACCCTCAGATGTCCGACATCGTTGCTGGATTTGACTACGGCACCTCCCACTGTGCGATCGCGCTGATCGATGCGGCAGACACTGCATCCACGGTTCCTGCCATCCAGCAGGTACCGCTGGAAGGTGATCGGCCCCTGATTGCCTCCACCCTGTATGCGCCGAAAGCAGATTTTGAACTCGATGTGAGCGACGACGCCGTGCTCGATATGACCGCCCGTTCCTTTCAGGACCTCCGCTTCGGTCAATCGGCCCTGGACGCTTATCTGAGAGATCCCACAGAGGGTTACTTCGTTAAAAGCCCGAAGAGTTTTCTCGGCGCCCCCGGTCTTCCGGAAATGGTGAAAGAGCGGTTCATCTCTATTGTTGCGGCGATGATGGGCAACGTGAAAGCGAAGGCCGACCAGGTGGCTGGCACCTCCGTCGAAAAGGTCATCATCGGACGGCCCGTCAACTTTCAGGGGGCCGAAGGCCAGGCTGAAAACCAGCAGGCACTCAGCATGCTCGTGGCCGCCGCCCGTGAAGCCGGATTCGAAGAAACCGCATTTCTGTTCGAGCCCATGGCCGCTGCGTTCGACTTCGAGCGATCGCTCGATCAGGAGCAGCGGGTGCTGGTGGTGGATATCGGTGGGGGCACCACCGACTGCTCGTTTGTGCTGGTCGGGCCGGAGCGGATGGCCGCTCGCAATCGGGAGGCAGATGTTCTCGGTCACAGCGGTGAACGCCTTGGCGGCAACGACTATGACCAGATGCTGGCCCTGAAGACGCTGATGCCAGCCTTCGGCATGGGCGACAAACTCCACTCCGGCCTGCCGATCGCGAATAACTACTTCGTGGATGCGGTGAGCACGAACGATGTGAACGCCCAGCAGCGGTTCTACAGTTCCAAAACCGGTGAGCGATTTGAAGAAATCTGGCGGGATGCGGTGCATCCCGGGAAGTTCATCCGCCTCCTGCAACTGAGGGAAGGGCGAGGCACCTACCGGCTGCTTCGAGCCGCCGAGCTCGCGAAAATCGGACTCTCGGCCGCGGAGGCCGTGACAGCCGACCTCGATTTCGTCGACGAAAATCTGAACCTCAACTGCAGCCGACAGGATCTCGCGGAAAGCATCGAGCGGCTGCTCGAACATCTGACCGGTCTCATCGATGAAACCCGAAGCCAGGGTGGCGTTGTGCCGGATGCCATCTATCTGACCGGTGGTATGGCCCGATCGGCTGTCGTGCGGGATCATCTTGAACGGATCTGTGGCAACGTGCCGCTGGTGGACTCGGACCATTTCACCAGTGTGACCCAGGGCCTGGCCTTGTGGGCGGCCCGGGTGTGGGGGCATTGACAAAGGCGCCCGGGAAGCGATTCTGAGCTTGATTCTGAGCAAATTGAAGGGGAGAAGAGCGCATGCCGATTCCGGAAAACGGCGACATCGAATCATGGCTGGCGAAAGAGGCGAGTGAGACCGTACTCGAGCCTGACCGACCGATCATCGATCCGCACCATCACCTCTGGGACATACGCCGCGCGTCGGGAGAGCCGATCAGCGCCTTTCGACAGAAGGTTTATCTGTGCGAGGAGATCACCAGCGACATCAACGCATCCGGCCACAACATCGTGCAGACGGTGTTTGCGCAGTGCGGCGCGTTCTATCGCGGCGATGGTCCGGAGGAGATGCGTCCAGTGGGGGAGACGGAGTTCGCGCACGGCATTGCGGCGATGAGTCGTTCCGGAATCTATGGTTCATCCAGGCTCTGCACGGGAATTTTCAGCACAGCGGATCTGCGCCTGGGCAGCCAGGTGAAGCCTGTGCTGGAAGCGCACCTGGCAGCATCGGAATACTTCCGCGGTATCCGGAGTGCATTTCCGCACGATCTCAATGAAACGTTTCTCGACGGCTTTTCGGTGCTGGAACAGATGGGGCTAAGCTACGACAACTGGTCGCCGGATTTCCGGCGCCTGCCGAAGCTCGCCGAGCTCGCGCAACGCTTTCCCGGCGTGACGGTCATCGTCAACCATCTGGGCGGGCAGATTGACCCTGCAGCGAGCGATGACGATATCAGTGCCTGGAAATCGGGAATCGATGCGGTTGCCGCCTGCCCCAACGCCGTCATGAAACTCGGCGGTGCTCAGATGCGGGTGGGTGAGTGGGAGCCGCCGTATCACATGCATAGCGCAGAGAAACCGATGTCTTCTGACGAATTTCTCGCCACGCTGCTGCCCTGGTACCGCTACGCCATGGAGGCTTTCGGCCCGACGCGCTGCATGTTCGAAAGTAATTTCCCCGTCGATCGCGAGTGCATCTCCTATCGCACGTTGTGGAACCTGTTCAAGAAGATGGCGGACGAACTGGGCCTGAGCGAGACGGAAAAGGACGCTGTGTTCAGTGGTACGGCGGCACGGGCTTATCGGTTGAATACACCCTGACCGTAAATCCGGCGAGATCGGGGATGGATGGACACAGCCAGGCGCCCGGGGAACCTGGCTCGTGTCTCGAGATGAGTGAAGGTATTCAGTCTTCGTTTGCCCCGATCACCTGTTAGGACGCCCACAGATTCGTGGAGCACGCCAGCATCGAAGAGAAGTGCCGCATCAGCATCTGACCGTCTTCGGTACCGTTCAACGTCTCATCGACTGCCGCCCAGTGAGAGGCAAGGGTAGTCCGCGGCGATGGCCAGGCCGGGTAGCAGCAGGAGTAGAAGGTGAACTGACTTCATGGTTGTTCCCTGATGGATTCGATACCGAACAGACGGTCTCCTTCGATATTGCTTTCGTGTTCCGCGATCTCGTCTTCCACGGCGCCGGGTTTACCAAATCTGGCCACGTGAAAGAGGGCGTCGCCTTCGTAGACGAGAGGCAGGTTGTTCACGCAGATGACGATGCCGTCGGCATCGGCGTTGAGAACGGTTTCCTGGGCGCCGAAAGGCGTGCTGATCACCCCCAGCGAGTCGCTGGGTGCGACTCGGGCACCCAGTTCCACGAGCGGGCGGAATACACCATCCACGGGTGCCCGGAACCAGGAAGATGAGCTGGCGACCGAGGGTTCCGCCGGTACGGTCCGGATGCGTCTGCTCGGCAGCATGCCCAGATTGCGCATGACGCCGACGATGCCCCGCACGCCGGTGACGATCGAACGTTCATCCAACCGCAGCGCCTCGCCTGCCTCGTAGGTGATCACCGGAATACCCCGTTCTCCCGCTGAATGGCGCAGACTCTTTTCAATCAGGCCGGCGTTGATGATCACCGGGATCGAGAAGGCATTGGCCATGCTGGCCACGACCGGATTGTCCAGTGCCGCCCTGATCTGCGGCAGGTTGCTGCGGTGCACGGCTGCTGTATGAAGATCGATGATGTGGGTGCAGTGCACGACCAGTTCGTTGAAGAACTGATAAGCAACCCTGGACGCCAGTGAGCCGCGTTCAGAACCCGGGAAGCAACGGTTGAGATCGCGCCGGTCCGGTAGATAGCGGGACTGATGAATGAAGCCGAAGATATTCACGGCCGGAACGAGCACCAGAGTGCCGTGCAGGCGGTCGATGTTTTTGAAACCGCTCAGCCGCCGGATGATCTCCACCCCGTTGAGTTCGTCGCCATGGATGGCGGCACAGACCATGAGGACCGGGCCCTCATAGCGGCCGTGGATGATTTCCACCGGCAGGCCGAGGGGGGTATTGGTGTAGAGATTCGGTGAGTCCAGATCGAACCGATGCCGTTCTCCAGGTGCGACGCTTTGACCGGCGATTTCTATCTCAGTGTTTCGAGCGCGACGTCTTGCCACTTTTTTGCTTCCTGGATTTGGGTTTCGGCCGCTTGCCGAGCAGGTAGGAACGCCCGGGGTCCACCAGCAGTTTTCTGCGAATGGCCGTCCTGCCGAGCAGCATGCGGAAACCCATGTTGTCTCTGGAGGTGAGGGTGAGTTCGATGGGCCAGGTATCTCCTCCCAGTTCGAGATCGGTTTCCACGACGTAGCGATGCTCGGCCCGGCCACCCGAATTGCGGATTTTTCGATGATCGATGATGGGGGCTTCGCACCAGATCTCCCCTTCCTTGGTGCGTTGATTCGGGTGCACGCAGAAGCGTGCCCAGGGATCGCCATCCCGTTCGATTTCTTCGATGTGCCAGGCGTGCAGCGCGGAGGTGCGGGCGCCGGTATCCACCTTGACCTTGATCTTATCGACGCCCAGCCCGGGCAGGGTGACCCATTCCCGCCAGCCGCAAGCGGCCTTACGCATCCGCGGCGGACTCCGGCAGATCTTTGATGAGCGGTCGTCTGCGCCTGCGGGTGCGGGGCGGCACCATTTCCCGCATGGACTCCAGCTTGCCGAAGCACAGGAGCTTGTCGTCTGCCTCTAGCACCCGGTCCAGACGTGGATTGGGGATGACCTTGTTGCCCCGATACAGCGTCAGCACATTGATGTCCTGATCCGGCAGTTCACTCTCTCTGATGGTGCTGCCGATGTAGTTCGAACCCTCGGGCACGTAGATCTCCGTGACGCCGTAGCCCCTGCTGACTGTCAGTCGCTGGCGGATGTCGATCTCCGGAAAATCGACCTGGGCGGCAATGTAGTCGATGACCGCCCCGGCGATGTCGAGCTCCGTACAGGTTTCGATGCCTTCCAGCCCCGGGGAGGAATTTACTTCCATGATCTGAGGCCCGGCTTCGCTTTCGAGCATATCCACACCGGCGACCCTGAGGCCGAGAATCTGAGCGGCGCGCACGGCGGTGGCGGCATAATCTTCCGGGAGGTCGATCTTCTCGGCCACGCCACCCCGATGCACATTGCTGCGAAACTCCTGTCCCTGAGCCACACGCCGCATGGCGGCAACCACGCGATCGCCCACTACGAAGGCACGGATGTCTTTTCCTTTGCTTTCGGCAACGAACTTCTGGATGAGCACATTCTGTTTCTGGCTCTGGAGCAGTTCGATGATGGACGTGGCGGCTGTGATGGATTCTGCCAGCAGCACGCCGATGCCCTGGGTGCCTTCGATCAGTTTGATGATGACGGGTGCGCCGCCGACCCGTTCGATTGCGGACAGGACATCGGTTTTTTCCTTCACGAACGTAGTTCGGGGGATGCCGATATGATGCCGGCTCAGCACCTGCAGGCTGCGCAGCTTATCGCGCGAGTCGGCGATGCCGGAAGCCGTATTGGCGCAGAAGACATCCATCTCCTGAAACTGTCGGACAACGGCAGTTCCATAGTAGGTGATGGAGGCACCGATCCTCGGCAGTACCGCGTCGTAGTGGCTCAGGGGCTTATTGCGGTAGTACAGATCCGGCACGCCACGCTGGAGGTCGATGGCGAACTTGAGGGTGTCCAGCACTTTGACGTCATGCCCACGCTCGAGCGCAGCTTCCTTAAGGCGTCGGGTGCTGTAGGCGTTGCGTGAACGGGAGAGTATCGCCAGCTTCATAGAAAATTCGCTCCGTGGAATCCACAGCCTGCGCGGCCGGGCCATAGCTTCAGGATCATGCCATCAGAATGCTCGGTTTCCTTCCGGCAACAACCTGACTACTGTCTCATGGAGTTGCGCAACAACCAACTTGATATTCGAGCCCACGGGAGGACGCGACATGACGGTGCTGGCTGGACTGGCTTTCGGCATTCTGCTGCTGCTGGTCGGTGGCTGTCTTCTGGTGCGTGGGGCGTCAGCGATTGCCTCCGGCGCGGGGATTTCTCCGATGGTGGTTGGGCTTACAGTGGTGGCCTTCGGCACCAGCGCACCTGAACTGGTGGTGAACGTGCTGGCGGCCATCGAGGGGCAGTCGGCACTCGCCTTCGGCAATGTGGTGGGTTCGAATATTGCCAATCTGGGCCTCGTGCTGGGCGCTGCCGGCCTGATCACACCGATTGCGATGCAGGGCCGGCTGGTCGTTCGTGAACTACCGCTCCTGCTGCTGGCCACCACCGTTCTGGTCGTTCTGGTGCTGGATGCACCACTGCGCGGCGAACCTGCGGTCATTGATCGCTCGGACGCTCTGGTGCTGTTGCTGCTGTTCGGGATCTTCGTGTATGTGTCGGCACTGGACGTGGTGCGGCAGCGCAAAGATGTGCTGCTGCAGGGTATCGAGCAGTTGCCCGTGCCGGCCCGGATGGCTGTTCATCCCGGGGACTGGGCCTACACCGGGTTGGGTGTGGTTGGTCTCGCGGCCGGCGGGCAACTGACCATCAGTAATGGCGCGGAGCTCGCTGCTGTTCTCGGCGTCGGCGAGACGGTGATCGGCGTCGCCATCATTGCGGTCGGTACATCACTGCCTGAGCTGGTCACCTCGATCATCGCTGCGGTGCGTCGTGAGCCGGATCTGTCGGTGGGCAACGTGGTGGGCTCAAATCTGTTCAATGGCCTGTTCGTACTGCCGGTGGGTGCACTTGTTGCGCCGGTGACGGTATCACCGGGTGGGGTCCTGGATCTCGGGGTCTCTCTGCTGTTCGCGCTGGCCCTGTTGCCGATCTTCTTCATCGGCAACAGTCTGCTGGGCCGCACGGCCAGTTCGTTCCTGCTTGGGGGATATCTGCTCTACATCGGCTTCAGAATCGCCATGTGATCGGTTTTGTCCGTTCAGTCGAACTGTTTCTCGCCACTTGCGAACAGCAGATAGAACACCATTCCGAAGACGGTGACACCGGCGGTCACCTGAAACACAGGGCCCAGGAACCGGTGGTTTCCAGAATCAGTCCGGATATGTAGACGCCGACGATGCCGGGAATGGTGCCGGCAGTGTTGGTGATGCCCATCAGCGAGCCGGCGTATTTCGGGCCGATGTCCATGTGGTTGACGTTGAAACCGCCCACGCCGGCGGCCGAGAACACCTTGCCCAGACAGAGGATGCCGATGGCTGTCCAGGCGCTTTCAACCATCGGAATCAGGAAGAGGCAGACGGCAAGGCCACCGAAGGCGATGGTCTGCAGGAGTTTGCGCACGAAGGTGACGTCCATGCCCTGTCTGATCATGCGATCGGCAATGTTGCCGGCCACGTTCAGGCAGACGAAGGAGGTGATGTGAGGCAGCATCGAGACCATTCCCACCGCAGCGAAGGCGACGCCAAGGCCTTCGTTCACGTACTTCGGCAACCAGGAAAGCACCACATACAGGGTCCAGTTGTTGCAGAAGTGGGCCACGATGATGGCCCACACGGCTTTGTTCCTGAGAAACATAGACAACGGTGGCGCGTCTGCGGCGACACCCGAGGTCTGGGCCCGCTCGGCGAGAAAGGCGCGTTCTGCTTCGGAAATCCCTGGATGACGACCTGGGTCGGTGGTGACCAGGCGATTCCAGGCCAGATACCAGAGAACGCCGACGGCGCCAAAGAGATAGAAGGCCCATTCCCAACCGAGGTGGAGGACGATCAAGGGCGTCATGATCAGCGCGAACACGGTGCCGATCGGAATGCCACTGGCGTTGAGGGCGACTGCCTTCACTTTCTCGTCGTGGGGGAACCAGCGGGTCACCAGGCTGTAGATCGAGGGGAACGTCACCGCTTCGCCCAGGCCCATGCCGATGCGGGCGGCAAACAGCGCGAAAAGACCCATGAATGCCGCTGCGGGCGTAATGAGGGTGAACAGCGACCAGATCAGAACGCCGAGGCCGAGAATCAGTTTGCCACCGTATCGATCGGCCAGGCGTCCGCCGCCGATCTGCATGAGCAGGTAGCCGATATAGAAAGAGGACAGGATGGCGCCCTGGGTCGCCACATCCCACCCCAGGTCCCGGGCCATGGGGATGATGGCCACGGAAATGTTTACCCGATCGATGTAGCAGACGAAGGTCGCGGCGAAGCACATGCCGATCACCGTGTACCTGGTCTTCCAGATCCCAGCCGCGTCCGCGGCGCCAGCCGGTTCGCGTTCCGCTTCACTCATCGATTGTTTCTCCCCTCCGGACCCACGGTAGCACAAGCGATGTCTGGTGCCGGGATCGGTGGTCTCTCGGGCCTGAAGGTCATGGTGTCATCGATATGGTTGATTAAAGCGTGAATACTCATGTAATGTGCAAGCACATGTTTGTATGGGATGAACCTTCGTGAGAATTCAACTACTGGCGGTCCTGATGACTTTGGGATCCACCGGCGCGCTCGCCGCGGACCTCCATCCGCAGGCCTATGGCTTGCTGAAGTCGATTTACTCCTATGACCAGTCGTACCCACTCAATGCAAGAGTGGTCGGGACAGTCGAACATAAAGTCGAACAGGGGACGTTTTCTTTCGAGAAGATCATTTTCGACAGTTTTCATGATGGCAAGGTGTCCGGGCTCCTCGCGCTGCCGACCGCTGGCGAAGCGCCATATCCGATTGTCCTGCTCCTGCATGGCATGGGTGGTGGCAAGAAGCAGTGGTTGGGCGATGCGTTCACTCATGGTGGCGCACTCTCAACGGGATTGCTGCAGCAGGGCTATGCTGTGCTGGCGCTGGACGCTCAATATCACGGTGACAGAGCCGTGTACAACGACTACCTGGATGTGGGGACGATGGTCTTTGAGAAAGGTTGGGGCGTGCGTTATGCCAATCTTCTCAGTCAGTCCGTGGTCGACTACCGGCGTGCCATTGACTATCTGAGTTCGCGCAGCGAGATCGATACGTCGCGGGTGGGATTACTCGGCTACAGCATGGGCGGACACATGGCGTTCATTCTGGGTGCGGTGGAGGAGAGAATTCAGGCCACGGTCGCGTGCGTTGTGCCACACATGGCCGGCATGCCAATGGCGGCTTCAGCGTTCGCTGGAGACATGGGGGCAGACCCGCTTCTGATGCTGATGGGCCGTGAAGATCGCTTCTACACCGTGGAACAGGCGACCGCGCTGTTCGATGAGGTTCCGGGGGATCACAAAACCATCAGGTTTTATGAGAGCGGTCACTCCCTGCCGGCGGAATACACAACGCACGCAGTCGAATGGCTGACCGGGAATCTGTAGTCGAAAGCAGGGCCCGAATCGAGCCCATGCGGATGGCGATACGGGCTAGCCGGCGGTTTCCGTCCGGAGCGTTTTCTGCTGCAGTCGTTCGACGCTCTCCCGGTAGTGTCTGAATGCGCTGGCCAGCAGCAGCATCGAACAGGGTCCCGCGACGGCAGTCAGGGTGGCGATGGATTTTCCCAGCGCCAGGGGATCTCCGTAAGCGTAGTCCGTGAGCAGCGCCACGGCGGTCGGGCCGAAACCGAGACCGATCAGGTTGGCGATGAAGAAGTAGACGGCCGTCATCTGCCCCCGCAGTTCGTTGGGTGTGATCAACTGCAGTGCAGCGCCTGCGACGCCGCCATGAAGGCTCGAGGCGAAGGTCGCGCAGGCGAGCAGCAGCAGCGCCCACTGGGCCGTGGGCATCATGGGCATCAGCACGAAGCAGGGCACCATGGTTACCACCGACAGCAGAACCACCCGCAGATGGGCATCGGTGCGTCCCTTTTGCCACCAGCCGTCGGCGAGGCGACCGCCCAGAAACAGTCCGCTCGTGCCGCAGGTCAGAAAAATCACGCCGTAGGCATAGCCGATTTCCGTGGCCGTCCAGCCGTGACTGCGGATAAAGAACGTCGGAATCCAGGCGGTACCGCCATAGACGATAATCACGAGCAGTGACAGGCCACCAAACTGTCTGAAGAAGAGACGCCGGTTCTCTGCCAGAAAGGCCAGCAGGCCGGGTGGCGACGCGGTGGCGCTGGCCGTCGGTGCGCTGTCGAGACGATCTTTCCGTTCGGGTTCCCGAAGCAGACTGACGAGCACGGCGACCAGAAGTCCGGGCAGCCCGACAATCATGAACGTGAGTTGCCAGGCGCTCAGCGTTCCGATCACGGGCACCGTTACGGGAGAAATATGCTGGATCGAGGCGATGGTCAGCCCGCCGATCAGCAACGCGAGCCCTGATCCGATCGGCAGGCCGAACGAATAAATCGACATGGCGCGGCCAAGCTGATCCCTCGAGAAGAGATCGCTGATCATCGAGTAGGCGGCCGGTGACAGCGCCGCCTCACCAACCCCCACGCCAATCCGGGCGAGAAAGAGCTGACCGTAGCTGCGGGCGAGACCGCAGGCGGCCGTCATCAGGCACCAGACGGTCATGCTGATGGCGATGAGGTTGCGGCGATTGTAGCGGTCGGCGATGCGCCCGAGGGGAATACCCATCAGCGTATAAAAAACGGCGAAGGCAAAGCCCGCAAGAAGGCTGACCTGAGTGTCTGTCAGCGCCAGGTCCTGCTGGATCGGCGGAATGAGCAGGCTGAGAATGGTCCGGTCAACGAATGAGACCGTATAGGAGATCATGAGCACCAGCAGCGCGCCCCAGGCGCGCCATCCGGAGGACACGTTCAATGACTCACAGGAGTTGGAAGATCCGGTAGTCGACGCCCCTCGGCGTGCGACGCCCCATACCGACCGCAACGATCTCGTTCAGCCATTCGTAACCGGCGGCCGATGTTTCGAACAGCGGGCAGATGCGGAAGTAGTAGCTGCCAGGATCCAGGGATTCCAGCGCCTCAGGATCTCCAAAGGCCGCGCTCACATCCGCTGGAATCACCAGGCGGCCACCATAGGTGACATAGATCAGACCTCCATCGCTGGTCTCCCAGAGCGAGCGCACGTCAAGGGCGGTGGCGATGCCGCCATCCTGAGAACGGCCTCCTTCGGACCAGTCTGCACCGCTTTGCCGCACCTTGCCGGACAGGTTCGGGCCTTCGAAGGTGCCACCGGTGATGTCGCTCACCCGGCGATTACGCCAGGGTGAGGCGCCCACCGCGAGCGGCGCATCGCTTGCCAGCTCGATGGAAACTTCGCAGAGAAAGCGGGTGTCCGGCTTCTGATCACTCATGTTCTGTCGCTTCCGTTCACATTGTGAAACGCAGGGTGAGACCGTAGGTGCGCGGCGGACTGTAGAGGTTCAACTCCTGGCCGTAAGGCGCAAAGGCGACCACGTGCGCTTTGATCAGTTCGTCGGTCAGGTTCTTGCCCCACAGCGAAACTTCCCAACTGTCATCCATGCTGTGGAAGCCGATCCGCCCATACAGGGTGTCGTAGCTGTCCTGGACTTCCAGCGGGGTATTCGATGCTTCGAAGTACATCTTGCTCTGATAGGACCAGTCAACGCGGGCCAGGATCCGGCCTGCGTTACCCAGGGTCCACTGATACTGGGCGCCGAGGTTCAGCTTGTTCTCCGGTGCGCGCGGCAGGTAGTTGCCGGAGTTGTCGGCGGTGGCGCCGCTGCCGAATTCCTCGAACTTCGCATCGAGCCAGTTATAGCTGGCGTTCAGGTCGAGTCCCGGCATCGGACGGTAGAGCACTTCCACCTCCACGCCTTTGATTTCGGCAGTGGCAGCGTTGCCGATGACCACGCAGCATAGCGGCACGAGTTCCGTCACCTGCAGGTCGTCGTAATCCATGTAGAAGCCCGCAATATTCAGACGCAGACTGTCATCGAGCCACTGGGTCTTGGTGCCTACCTCATAGCTCCAGACATACTCCGGATCGTACGGCGTGGCAGCCGAGGCAGCTGTGCCGGCGGTACCCTGGAAGCCCCCGCTCTTGAAGCCTTTGGAGGCGCTGGCATAGATCATGGCGTCGTCACTGAGGCGGTAGGTGGCCGCGAAACGGGGGGTGAATGCGTCCCATTTTTCGTCTGCTTCGACCTGATATTCTTCGGCGAGCGGCGGCGGCAGGCCGGGGCCTTCCAGAATGACGCCAGCCAGTTCGGCATCTTTCTCTTCCCAGGTCATGCGCGCACCCACCGTGAGAGTCAGCCGGTCGGTCACGTCATAGTTAACCTGGCCGAACAGTGCGAAGCTGTCGCCCGTCACGCTCTGAGGAAAGGATCCGGTGCCGGTAACGGCGGGTACCGGGAACGTCTGCTCCAGGATCTCGTCCCGTTCGTTGTCTTCGTGCAGATAGTAAATACCGGTCACGCCGTAGAGTTTCTGATCCAGCGCGTCGAAGCTGAGCCGGAATTCCTGGCTGAACTGTGAAACGTCCTCGATGTTCTCGTTGTACGATTCGATCTGTGTGGGCGGGTTGATGGGGTTGCTGAAAAACGCGTCGGCGTGAGCGTAGTCAGCGGTCCGATAGGAAGTGACAGAGGTCAGCGTGCCCCAATCCATCATGTAATCCACGTTCAGAGTCAGACCCAGAACCTCGCGGTTCAGGTAGCCGTCATCGACCGCATTCACGACCCATGGATCCGGATCGACACCCACACAGTGCACGCCGCCGTTCAGGCTTTCGTCGCAGACGTTGTCGCGCGGCTGGCCACGCTGGTCCTGCTTGGTGTAGTCCACGGTGCCCAGAATGTTGAGCCGGTCGTCCGGCACGTACCGGAAAGACAAACGGCCACCACCGATATTCTGGTTGTACACCCGGTTTCCGGTGGTTGCGTTGCGCGTGTAGCCATCATGCTGTTCGCTGCTGAGGGCGCCGCCGATGGCGAAGGTGGAACTGAGCGCCTTGTTGAAGCGACCGAGGACTTCCACCAGATCGTAGTTTCCGAAGCTGCCGGCGACCTCCACGAAGTCTTCGTCGAGAGAAGGCTTACGCGTCACCAGGGCAACGGCGCCTCCGACCACATTCTTGCCGAACAGCGTTCCCTGGGGCCCGCGCAGCACTTCCGCGCGTTCCAGATCGTAAAAGTAGATCGGTGCGGAGGCACCCCGTCCGATGTATGCGCCATCGAGAAACACCGCGACGGAAGGGTCGCCGCCGGCATTGGAGTTGATGCCCTCGGTGCCGATACCGCGAATCGCGAGATTCGGTTCGCCGGGATTTACTTCCGTCATGGTGAAGCTTGGAGTGCGCTGAGCAATGTCCTCCATCGACGTCACCCGGTTGTCCCAGAGCGTCTCTTCGTTGAAGGCGGTGACGGCAACCGGTACGTCCTGCAGGTTTTCCTCGACCTTCTGGGCGGTCACGACGACTTCTTCGATGGCCGTTGCGGAAGCCTGGGTCATCTCGGATTCTGCCGCGAGCAGGATCGATGGCCAGAGGGTGGCCAGTATCGTGATGGTAAACAAATGCGAAAAAGCAGCGGGCCGCGCAGGCGCCGCACGTGATACGTCCATGTTCCTCTCCCCTGAAATGGTTCTCCGCTCAGATTGTTCTGCGCTGAAGAATCAGAAAAAGATACATAGCAAGCTAAGCAAATGCAATATTGGTTGAGTTCATTCCACACTGGTGACCGGCGCTACCAGGACCAGGACGGCGTCGAAAATTGCTCGATGAGAAAATCAATCATCGCACGAACTTTCGGCGCAACGATTCGTCCACTCGGATAGAGCGCCCAGATCGCAGTGTCTGTCGTGAGCGGATAGTCCGGCAGCACCTCTATGAGCTTTCCGGATTTCAGGCTCTCGCCTGCATTCCACAGGGATTTGATACAGATACCTGCGCCGTTTTCAACAAGATGGCGCATCGCCTCTCCATCATTCACAACGAGTGTGCGTGGTGGTTCGATGGACTGACCGTTTTCAAATTTCCAGCGGGTGCCGCCGGGAAAGACGACGCATCGATGATTGGAAAGATCTTCCGGCGTCTGTGGCAGGCCGTGGGCATCGAAGTAACCGGGTGCGGCAACGAGTTGCCGATGATCATCCGCCAGCTTCCGCGCGACCAGGCTGCTGTCGGCCAACTGTGCATTTCGGATGATCAGGTCGTAGGCGCCTTCGACCACATCGAGAACTTCGTCGGACAATCGCAGGTCGAGACTGACCCGCGGATGGCGCGCCTGAAACTCCGCCAGTACCGGAATGATATGCATCCGGCCGAACGAACCGGGCATCGTCATTCGCAGCAGACCCTGTGCTTCCTCTCCCTGCCCGCTGACCGCGCTCAGACCTGCTTCCAGGGTCTCGATCGTCTGTTGTGCGTAGGGCAGAAATGCCGCGCCATCGGTGGTCAACGAGACGGCCCGGGTCGTGCGGTTGAACAATCGAAAGCCGATGGTTTCTTCCAGTTTGGCCAGGCGCGCGCTGGCGCTGGCGGGCGATAACGACAGATCGCGCGCAGCCGCCGAAACCCCACCCAGATCCGCCACTCTGAGAAACAGACGCATCGACAGAATGTCCATTTATCAAAAATATACGAAATATAAATTCTAAACAATCAGGATTATCTTCTGAACAGGAAGTATCTATCGTTCCCACCATCAGCAACGCCCCGAGGAAGTACCAATGAAAGCAATGATCCTGAACCAGTATGGGAACGGCGCCGCCTTTCAGCCCAGCGAACTGCCTTATCCGTCCGCAGCGGCCGGGCACGTGATTGTGCGTGTGGCCGCATCGAGCGTGAACACGGTCGATACCATGATCCGTCAGATGGGAACGGAACTGCCGCTCGCGCCCGATCTGCCCGCCGTTCTGGGCATGGATTTCGCCGGCACGATTGAGGCGGTTGGTGAAGGCGTTACTCGATTTTCTCCAGGCGACGAAGTTTACGGGTGTGCTGGAGGACTCGCCGATCTGCAGGGCGCGCTTGCCGAATACATGGTTGTGGATGCCAGGCTGATCGCTCACAAGCCGAAGTCACTTTCGATGCGCGAAGCGGCGGCGTTGCCGCTGGTTGGAATCACCGCCTATGAAGGTCTGCAGAGAGCAGGCACCAAAGCGGGAGAGAAGGTGCTGGTGCACGGTGGCGCCGGTGGGGTAGGCCACATCGCCATCCAACTGGCCAGGCATATGGGCGCGGACGTTTTCGCGACCGGCAGTGGCCGGAAGAAGATGGATGTGATCGAAGCATTCGGCGCCACTGCCATTGACTACACGGCTGAGAAGGTCGTCGATTATGTGGCGGAACATGCTGACGGCGTTGGCTTCGATGTGGTTTTCGATTCTGTGGGTGGGGCGAATATGACCAATTCCTTCGAAGCAGCCGCATTGAACGGACAGGTCGTGACCACCGTATCCATGGTGGCGCTGGATCTGACACCGGCCCACTTCAAAGGTCTGTCCATACATGTGGTTTTCATGCTGATTCCGATGCTGCACGACCAGCACAGAGAAGCACACGGTGCCATTCTCGCGAAGCTTGCGGAGATCACTGATGCCGGTGCGTTGAAACCGTTACTGGATGAAGATCGATTCGACTTCGAAGATGTCGGCAATGCCTACGATCGACTGACCAGCGGAGAGGCGATCGGAAAAGTCGTTGTCGATATTCAGTGACTTCGCGCAAGAGCAAGAACAAGAACAAGAGCATCGAGCGCCGGGCGCTCGCACAGTACTGAGGGAACAAAGTGAAAAAGACCATCCTGATCACCGGTTCGACCGATGGGCTCGGCCTGGTGACCGCAAAGCTGCTGGCGAAAGCGGGTCATCGCGTTCTCTTGCACGGCCGCAGCCAGGCAAAACTGGAGGCGGCCGAGCAAGCAGTGTCTGCCGCTTCGAGTGCCGGTTATGCAGAAAGCTATCTCGCGGACCTGTCGTGTATAGGCGATGTTGAAGCGCTGGCGGCTGCTGTCGCCAAGCAACACCAAAGGCTCGACGTGCTGATCAACAGTGCCGGTGTTTATGCGGTACGCGACCCTCTCACCGAAAGCGGAATCGACGTGCGATTTCTGGTCAACACGATCGCGCCCTACCTCCTGACCCTGCGGCTGCAGCCGCTGCTCGGAACATCGGGACGGGTGATCAACCTGTCCTCTGCCGCACAGGCGCCGGTTGACCTGCTCTCGCTGGCAGGACGGGGCCGACATCTGAGCGACAGTGCTGCATACGCGCAAAGCAAGCTGGCGCTGACGATGTGGTCTCACAGCCTGGCGCAGTCCCGCCAGGATGCCGGGCCTGTGATCATCGCGGTGAACCCGGGTTCATTGCTGGCGACCAAGATGGTCAAGGAAGCCTACGGGATCGCCGGAGCCGACATAAATACCGGCGCGGACATACTTGTTCGGGCCGCCCTCGACGATGAATTCTCGGTGGTTTCCGGGCGGTACTTTGACAACGATGTGGGTGACTTTGCATCCCCACACCCGGACGCGCTGGATGTGAAGAAATCCGAACAGCTGGTGATCGTTCTGGACACGCTGCTGTCGGAACTGGGGAACACTCAGCGTCTGGCGGACGCGGTGAGCAGAATTTCGAATCCGTACTGAAGGAGATTATCGTGCCTAAGTTTCTACTCGGCGTTGTCGTAGCGCTCACCTTCCTGACCCTGCACAGCGCTGCGGATGAGGGCCCTGTCTTGGAAGTGGTTTCAGGATCCGACGTCCACTATCAACCGCTTAACCCGGCGCGCGGCGATGCAAGTCCGAGGGCTGGCGTTCTCTGGGGCGATCTCAAAGAGAACGTTCCGACTGGTGCGTTGATCGTGTTCGCCGACGGATTCTCCTCGCCGCCTCATATTCACAACATCACCTATCGTGGCATTGTGATCAGCGGCGCTGTCCACAATGACGATCCGGATGCGGAGAACCTGTGGATGGGGCCTGGTTCCTTCTGGACCCAGCCGGCCGGAGAGTCGCATATCACGGCCGCTGCCCCAGGGCACAGTGCCACGGCTTTCCTGGAGATTCTGGAAGGGCCCTATCTCGTACATCCGGCGGATGAGGCCTTTGATAATGGCGAGAGGCCGGTGAACGTGGAAGCGGGCAACGTTGTCTGGCTGAATTCCGCGGACGTCAGCTGGGTGGAAGCATCCGATTCGGCGGTGGGACTGAAGATGGCCTTTCTATGGGGTGGGACGGAACCAGGTCAGCGGAACGGCACTCTGATCAGCCTGCCGCAGGGGGTCAGTGGCCAACTCCATGGCAATGGTGCATGGTTGCGTGCGGTGACGATCCAGGGACAAGCCGAACTCCGACAGCCCGGCACATCCAATTGGAAGAGTCTGGATCCGGGTAGCTACTTTGGCTCGAAAGGTGACGGGGTGCATGAACTCACCTGCGGAACACAGGAAGACTGCCTCATCTATGTGAGTGCAGAAGGCAGCTACCAGTTTACTCAGTCATGACCCCGCCGCTCAGGCCGGATCTGGCGCGCAGACACGGAGAAATACGATGACAACCGCGGTGACCGCCGCCTCTGGCCAGCTTGGCGGGGCAGTGATACGCGCACTTGCCGCACTCGATCCCGACGAGATGCTGATCGGTCTTGCGCGCACGCCTGCAAATGCGTCCGGATTGAACGTCGAAGTTCGCCCCGGAGACTACGCCGACAGCGAGCAGCTGCGCCGATCCCTCGAGGGGGTTGATCGTCTGTTGCTCATATCCGGCAACGAACCGCCTGATGAACGCATCGAACAGCACCGGAACGTGCTCGGCGCGGCAAAGGCGGCGGGCGTTGCCAGGGTCGTGTACACCAGTATCCAGGGGGCGGAGCGGGGCACGGCGTTTTCGCCGGTCGTTCAGAGCAATCGTCAGACGGAAGACGACCTGCGCTCAAGCGGCCTGAACTGGGTGATCGCACGCAATGGGATCTATATCGAGCCGGACATCGAGTACATTGAAACCTATAAAGCCAATGGTGAGATCGCCAATTGCGCCGGTGACGCGAAATGCGCGTACACGACCCGAACGGAACTCGCCCATGCCTATGCTCATATGCTGACTCGATCAGAACACGATGGCCAGATTTACAACCTGCATGGCGAACCCATCACCCAGGCGGAACTGGCGGCCTATCTGAATCAGGCATTCGGTACGGCGCTTACATACCGTTCCATGTCCGTCGCGGACTATCGTGAGGAGCGGGTCGCCGAACTGGGAGAATTCATGGGGACCATCATCGCCGGCATCTATGAAGGCATCCGCAATGGCGCACTGGATAACCACAGCGACTTCGAGCGGGTGACCGGTCGACCTCACCAGAGCTGGGACGAGTACTTCCGTCTGATCCAGCCCTGACCGGCCCCGACTCAGCGCCGTCTGTTGTATCCGTGCGGCGCGTACGGATCGAGTTGTTCCAGCAGGAGTTCCTCGAGCACGAGCAGGTCCTCGGTCGGATCGTAGTTACCCTCGAGGTCTTTCGGTGGCTCGATGGTATCGAGCACAGCAAACTCGAACGCAGCCTGGCCTAACCGGTTCCAGTCTTCCTGCAACTCGGCGGAAACCTCTTCCGAGTTCGTTCTGAGCGCAAATCGATGCCGATTCAGGCGGGCGTCGATGTCGCGGCTGATGCCCACATAGCACTTCTGGTTTTCGGTGTTGCTGATACAGTACGCGCCGATCTTTTTTGGCTGCCTTTTGTACTCACGGGTCAGTTGCTTCTGACGCTCTCTGGAAGATGACATGGCTGTTCCCGGTTATGGCTATGGGTCGGACGGCAGGAACGCGTCGCGACTGATTCGTGTGGCCGTCGCCGCAATGTCTGTCGGCCAGCGCGCTGTGATTGTATCGAAAGCTGTGCGGTCCGCCGCGTAGAGCGCACGGACCGTTTCCTCGAAGCCGGGAAGATCTCCCGCCAGTGACGACAGGAACCGGTAGGTCCGATCCTGCGCATGCCGCGCACGATCGTGCATAACCGATGCTTTCCTGGCGCCATCCACTGCCCGTCTGAGTGCGGCAGACACTCCGCTGGGTTGGCTTTCCAGCCACTCCCAATGCCGGGGTAACAGGGTGACCGTGCCTGCGACGGCCTTCGGTCGCGATCGTCCGGTGCTTCGTGACGGAGTGGCATCAACAGATCCCATCGCCGTTTTCCGGGGGTAGCGCGCCCGCAGTTCCGCTTCGCTGCCGCTCGCATCCAGTTGCACGGGCAGACCGGATTCGAGGTCGAATACCTGCACATCCCGCGAATCCTCCAACTGCACGTGAGCGTGCATCGCAAGCGCGATGACTTGCCGGTCACCTTCGGCTAACCGCTGGTGACCGACAAAGGCGATATACGAACGACAGTCTGTTTCTGATTCGAGATTGTCCATCTGTGGGGCCGACGTGGGAATAGCATGAATAATACATGAGTAATCAAGTAATAGGCAAATATAACGTCGTGGCGCTACTTAACTGTTTATGAAGACGAGGCGAGTCCTTTCGGCCAACTCCGGACCAAGTGAGTGCGCGTCCATAGCAATCTAAGGGGTGTGCTTCTGAACACTAGGAGATTGGATCATCAATGATTCAAGTTTCTTCAACTTCTCAACGAAGTAGATGGATCCGTCCACATTCAGAGGGTGATGATCTCGATACAGCAATTGTCCTTCTGAGTAGTAGTTGCATTGTCCATCGGGACATTGAATTTCGTTGGGTAATATCACATCGGGGTATTGCTTCTTGAACTCCAAACCCCGTAAGCCGCAAAGGTGTGTTCACCGGGCAGGCTCCATGTCAGCTGCCAGAGCGTAGGGTATTCAGCGCCGGCGAAGTACCGTCGCTCAATGACCCTGGCACTCAGCATGTCTGGATGAGCCTGCTGGTCATGCAGCGGACAAGTCGGTGCTGGTTTCTTCAGGAATCGAGGCGCAACACTGGCCACTCACTTCCTGCTGCGGACCATGTCACCCAGTCCTCCCTCCTGAATCGCGTGGTTGATCAAGGTCCGAACGGCCTCGCCATCATCCATCGTGAGTGCTTCTTCCATCAGCTCGACACAGCGGCTATAGGACAGGGAGCGCAGAATTCGTTTTACGCGGGGGAGCATGGCTGGCGACATGCTGAGCTGATCGATGCCCATCCCCACCAGCAGTAGAGCACCAGCGAGGTCCCCAGCGAGTTCGCCGCAGACGCTGATCGGGATGTCAGCACGCCGGGCGGCCTCGATGGCAAATTTCAGTGCGTGAAGTACGGCAGGTGAAAGTGTGTCATACACATGCGCCACGTTCGCGTTCCCTCGGTCCGCGGCGCAGAGGTACTGGGTCAGATCGTTCGAGCCTATGGAAAGGAAGTCGAGCTCTGGCGCGACGCGCTCTATGGAAAAAAGCATGATCGGTACTTCGACCATGGCACCGACTGGTGGCACTGCCGATGGCTCTTCCGCCCCGTGAATCGCCAGCGTTGCCTGCCTGATCAGTGTTCGCGTGTCTGTCAACTCCTGGGCAGTCGATACCATCGGCAGCAGGATTCGCAGATTGCCCAACCCCTGGTCGGCCCGGAGCATGGCCGTCAGCTGTGTCAGAAAAATCTCCGGATGATCCAGCATCACCCGGATGCCGCGCGAGCCGAGAAGTGCGTTTTCTTCTGTGATGGGGAAATAGGGCAGTGTCTTGTCGCCGCCAATATCCAGCGTCCTAATGACAACAGGACGCGGCGCAAAGTTCGTCAGGATCTTCCGATACTTTGTGAAGAGGTCGTCTTCCGTTGGAAAGGACTCACGCAGCATGAAGGCATATTCCGACCGATAGAGCCCGATGCCTTCCGCGCCCGCAACGTCGCTCAGCTCCGCCTCTGAGTACATACCCATATTGGCGTAAAGGTGTATTCGCCGACCGTCCAGTGTTCTCCCGGGCTGGTCTCGATCGCGTGCCAGTTCCGCTGAAAGAGCTGCCTCTTCCCGTTCCAGCCGGCGATACTCCTCAATAATCTGCTCACCGGGTTCGATGATGACCCGCCCGAGCGAGCCATCCACCACAACCGTCTGACCGGAACGGAGGCTGCCTGCCGCCGTGCGCAGTCCCATGACCGCCGGGATGCCAAGAGAACTGGCAACAATCACAGTGTGGGACAGCAGGGAGCCCTCGCTGCAGACAATACCCGCCAGCTTCCGCGCTGGGACTTCTGCGATTCGCGTCAGGCTCACCTCGTCGCCGAACAGGATGGTGCGTTCAGGAAAAGACGTGGCGATCGTGTCATCGGCGTGGAGCGCGTGCAGCAACGTGCGTCCAACCGCGCGAATGTCCTCGCCCCTGGCTCTCAGCCGTTCATCTTCCATCCCGTCAAACTGCCGGGAAAGTGCAGCTACCGTGTCACGCAGCGCTCCTGGTGCCCAGCTGCCCTGTCGGATCTGCTCCAGCACCGATGACACCATGCCCTGGTCGCTCGCCAGCAATGCATACACTTCGAACAGTGCATGCGCTTCACTCGGGAGCAGTCCCTTCATGCGCTCCGCGCTGGCGAAAATGTCGCGCTGGACTTCTTCTACAGCGTCCAGAAACGCCTGCGCTTCCAGGTCCGGATTTTCACAGGCTCGATCTTCCACCGCATCAAGCTCCGCGAGCGGTGACGGGCGCACGATCTGTCCGATGGCTACACCCGGCGCGCCTGGAACACCCTGTTGGAAAACGGGTTTGCCGCCGGCTGCCGATGCGCTTCTCAATCTGGCGGGTTTGCCCGGTTTGGTATTGGCCAGCATGCCCGAGAGCTGAGCCGCCGCGGTGACGAGGAAGGCCTCGTCCTGCACGGTGAAGCCACCGGCTTCGTGCCTCCAGATGGCGAGCACGCCAATGACGTCGCCGCGATGCACCATCGGTGCACCTAAAAAGGAATGCAGTTGCTCCTCGCCTGTGATTGGCAGCGGCAGGAACCGTGGGTGATTGGAGACGTCGTCAATGCGCAGCGCTCTGCACTGCTCGCGAACGAGCCCTATGACACCGCTTCCCGCTGGCAGTCTCACCTCGCCGATTGATCGACGATCAAGACCCTCCGTTTCCTCGAGCACCAGATCGCCCGACTCGGGATCGATCAGATAGGCGGCACAGGCAGTGGCGCGTAAAGCGTCCCGAACACCTCGCACCATATGCTCGAGCGCACTCTCGCGATCTCGGGCAGCGGCAACTCGCGATACGACATCGCTCAACGTCTCAATCACGGTTCAGCCGAGCAGACCCGTCAGGTTCTGAATACGTGCAACAGCGCTTGTCATGCCTGCACTAAGCTGGGGCCAGCAGCGACCAGCGCCTTCCCTTCATCGGTGTCGGTAAACTGAGAGAAGTTCTGAATGAACAGCTCCGCGAGTGAACGTGCCTTTGTCTCCCAGTCCTCCCGCTTCGCATAACTGGCCCTCGGGTCCAGCACCGCTGCAGTCACCGGACCTGCGCGCTCAGGAATCGAGAGATTAAAGATTGGCAACGTGCTGGCCGGTGCTTCGTCCACCTCGCCGCTCAATATCGCGTCGATAATGCGCCGCGTGTCGCGGATCGAGATGCGCTCTCCTCTACCGTTCCAGCCCGTGTTGACGAGATACGCCTTTGCTCCTGCGTGCCGCATTCGCCGGTTCAGAACCTGCGCATAACGAGTCGGGTGCAGTGACAGGAATGCGGCGCCGAAACACGCAGAAAAGGTCGGAGTGGGTGTGGTAACGCCGCGTTCGGTGCCCGCAACTTTTGCGGTGAATCCTGAGAGGAAATAGTACTCAGCCTGCGCGTTCGTCAGCCTGGCGACGGGTGGCAGGACCCCGAACGCGTCGGCAGTCAGGAAAATCACCCGGTCCGCATGGCCAGCCCGGGAAACCGGTTTGACAATATTGGCGATATGATTGATCGGATAGGAGACCCGGGTGTTTTCCGTCTTGCTGCCATCCGCGTAGTCGACCTCGCCATCGGGACCAACCACCACATTTTCGAGCAGCGCGTTGCGCCTGATCGCTCCGTGGATGTCGGGTTCGTGTTCCGGGCTCAGGTTGATGGTCTTTGCGTAGCATCCGCCCTCGAAATTGAACACACCGTTGTCATCCCAGCCGTGCTCGTCGTCGCCAATGAGACGGCGCTTGGGGTCCGTGGAAAGCGTCGTTTTTCCTGTTCCCGACAGGCCAAAAAACACGGCCACATCGCCTTCCTCCCCAACGTTGGCGGAGCAGTGCATGGAGGCGATTCCCTGTTGCGGCAGCAGGTAGTTCATCACGGAGAACAATCCCTTTTTCATTTCGCCGCCGTACCAGGTGCCGCCGATCAGCTGCATACCTTCGGTCATGTTGAAGGCAACAAAGTTCGGTGAATTCAGGCCGTGGGTCTGCCACTTCGGGTTGGTGGTCTTGGCGGCATTCAGTACCACGAAGTCGGGCGAGAAGCTGTTGAGCTCGACATCATCAGGTTCAATGAACATGTTTTTCACAAAGTGCGACTGCCATGCCACTTCGCTGACAAAACGCACCGCGAGCCGCGTCTCCGGGTCGGCGCCACAGTAGAGGTCGTTGACAAACAAGCGCTTTCCGTCGAGCTGGGCCGTAGCGACGGCCTTCAGTTCTTCCCATACTTCGGGGGTGATCGCTCTGTTGTCATTCTTGCCCTGATCCGACCACCAGAGCACGTCCCGTGTCGTATCATCCTTGACCCAGTACTTGTCCTGGGGCGAACGTCCGGTGAATTCGCCCGTGTCCACCGCGACGGCATCGGATCGGGTGACCGTGCCGACTTCGAATCCATCGAGACCGGGGCGTGTCTCTTCTTCGAAGAGACGTTCATAGGACGGGTTGTGGATGATCTCCTGCGGCGCCTTGATGCCAAGGCGGGCCAGATCACCCTGAAGATCAGCTGATTGCGTCATGTTCAGATTCCTCGTTCGTTAAGTCTTTCAGCAGCATCGCAACAGAAAGCGGGGTCCATTCCGTCATGAGGGCGCGTCATCCCTGTTGCCCGCCAGATTCAGGCGGACCCCCCGCCCGCCGCCCAGGCTGCTCGCACCCTCGGCAATCAGTTCAATGCCCAGCCGATCCAGCGCCTCAATGATTTTCATCAACGAATCAATGTTGCCGCGTACCTGACCATCGCTGGCTTCCATCCGCTGGACGGTGGGGAGTGATACACCGGAGGCAGCCGCCAGTGCTTTCTGGTCTATACCCAGGAGCGCGCGGGCGGCTCTCATTTGCGGTGCTGTGATCATCAGTTTGCCGATAGTAGCATATAAAACGCCTAAACTAATGTTTTATACATCATTAGGCAATAACAGAACGTTAATTCTTAGCTTTAACTGGCCTCGAGTATCCAACTGCCTCGTGGTCGGAGCCGCTGCTGGTCGGCATGGGGGCGGTGGCGAGCCAGCCCGAAGTCGTCCAGCGCCTGATGCTGGCGCTGCCCTCGCGCCATTTCCTCGCCTTGCGCCGGGCATAGACCCTCATGCCTCGGTCCCGCTCGACCTGCTCGACCTCTAGATCAGATATACCTAGTATGACTCCTGCGTGGGACATCGTTGTTATCTCCATTAAGCGATCTTCGCAAAATCAGTTTAGTGAACGCCGGCGTCCCTCATTTATGCTGAAGAGCCTGAGCAGCGAGGATCAAGGGATGACAGCGCACGACGTTGGCGAGCAGGCGGCAGAGGACCAGAACAAGGCGTACGCTGGCAGACTCTGGCAATACAAACAGGCTGAAACCATCGCCACTATGATCTATGTGGGTAGGCGGCTGGATCTGTTCCTGCATCTCTCCGGCGCCGGGCCCATCACGGCCGCCGAGCTTGCGGAAAAAACCGGGCTGCACGAACGCTGGCTGCTCGAGTGGCTTCGACTCATGACAGCCGGCAAGGTCATCGACTACGTGGACGAGACTCACTTCAGGCTGCCCGACGTCGGTGCACAAATGCTTGGCGATGCCGAAAACCCTAAGTACATTCTGGATAACTTCGACGGTGGCAGCGACCCCGAAACTCTGGAGGGCATGCTTGACTCCTTCCGCACGGGGATCGGCAGAACCTATGAATCAGCGGGGCCAGAAGGTGCGCGCCGGAGCGAAGCACGCCATCAGCGCACGGCCCGCCAGCAGGTGATCCCGCAGATGATTCCGGCGCTGGATGGGGTTCAGGACAAGCTGGTGGCCGGTTGTCTGGTGGCGGATATCGGCTGCGGGGATGGCGCGTTGATTCTGGCGCTGGCAGATGTTTTCCCTGCGAGCCGATTCCATGCCTACGAACCAAGCATCCATGCGGTAGAGCATGTCCGCGGCCTGGCGGCAGATGGCTGTCTGGACAACGTTGAAGTCATCCACGCCCGGGGTGAACAAGTCTCACAGGATGCTGCCTACGATCTGGTGATCACCTTCGATTGCCTTCACGACATGACCAACCCGCAGCAGGTCATCAACGTGATAAAGCGCAGTCTGAAGGCCGATGGCACCTGGTTCATCAAGGACATCCGCTGCAAACCAAGGTTCGAAGACAACCTGCGTAATCCTATGGCAGCCATGATGTACGGATTTTCGCTCATGAGCTGCATGTCATCGGCCATGTCAGAGCCTGGCGGCGCCGGGCTCGGCACGTTGGGATTCAATCCCGAGGTCGCTGAGGCAATGAGCCGCGAAGCCGGATTCAGCCGTTTCCGGATACACGACTTCAAAGATCCGGGGAATCTCTACTACGAAGTCCGGCCCTGATCGGTCTGGTTTCGCCACTCTGGAACCGCCCAGGTGTTCTCCCGGATGAACACAACCCAGGGGGACGACTCCGGCTGGTGCTGAATCGACCGGGAGTGATGGTTCCCCTTGGGCTGGCCAACCGCAAACTCGCTGATGAGTTGGTGACGTTGAATCAGCTGGCGACATTCAACCTGCGTTGAAGCATCGCGGTGTCGCTGATCGTTATGGCGTCCGGGTTGAGTAGCAGGGCCTGCTCGATGGCTGCATCGTTGGAGTCGACCCCCCCAGACGTTCACCCGTATGCCACAGTCATGGGCAAGCAAGATATCCCGGGAGGTTACATCCGCGACGTAAGGACCCCACCACTGGCCGGCGGCTGCTTGTCCGATGGTTGTGGGAAAACTGCCGCCATACTTGTCAGGGTCGAGCGGTCGATACATATCCGATGGGTTGATGGAGCCCTTTTTCCGGTACAGATTTTCCACAAACGACGGGTTGATGGTGAGAAAGTCGGTACCGATTCCGGGGCAGGCAAGGCTGGCGTCGATCAGCAACTGCCACTCGAATGCCAGCAGGATCGTCTTGGAAGTCAGGTCGTATTTCTGCACTAGGGCCAGTACGGCCGTTAGCAGGTCGTGAGGATTCGAACTGATATCCCGATCAAATGGTGTGGTTTTCAACTCGATCCAGAGTTCAGCGTTACTGGCGGCAGCCTGATGAGCACGAAGCAGTTCTTCGAGCGTTGGTATTTTTTCCCCATCGACCGGTTGATAGTTCGGGTAGGACCTTGCTTCTCTAGAATCCGGCCGATACCGGCCCACATCGTATTGCCTGAGTGCCGCCAGCGACAGTTCACAGACCGCGGGCCCCGTTTCGGCGAGCCACTGACCTGATGCATCACGGGTGATTCGGGGATTCAGCAGGTAGTCGTGTTGGACCATAACCTGGCCATCTCGACTGAGATGGACATCGAATTCGATCCCGTCGACGGCGGACTCAAGACAGAAGTCGAATCCTCGCTGTGTGTTTTGCGGATGCAGACCGGCGCAACACTCGCTGGCAATCACTTTTGGCATCATGATCCGGGTTGGGGGAGGATCTGTGGGTTCAGGGATAGTAGTGTCAGCCGGTTTTTTGTGCCAGTAGACCGAAGCATGACAGAAACCTGATGCAGTGAGAGCCGGACCGCCCGAGCGAGTCGGAAACCGCGCTACAAAGACTGTCAGCCGGAGCAAGCTCAAGCTTCAGTTTATCGTTGTACCGGCTCACTACGTCCTCAAGCATGGCCGCGGACCCGTCGTGGAATACGAGGGGTGCGTCAACACACCGCCGCTCAGAATCCACCCTCACCGCGTGCAATAGTCGCTGCGAAATCCGCATCGAGTCGCTCATAGGTGCTGGCTCCCGGCTTCATCACATAAACCGGATCCTCAATCTGTTCCAGATCGTAGGCCTGTTTTTTGAGGTCGCCTTTCATCAGCTTGAAAGTGCCGGTGACATCGAGATCAGGTTGCACTCTAACGAATACCGGCCGGGCGTATCCGGGCAGATTCTCGTTCACATGGTTGGAGAAGGCGGCCAGGTCCAGTTCTTTCACGTCATCCGCGAGTGTGACTGCCGCCATCCCGGCGCGGCCATCGGCACCGGGCACCTCAACGCCGTAAACGTTACAGAATTTGATGCCATCGAAACCATTGACGATTTCGCCCACTTCGTTGGTTGAAACGTTTTCGGCTTTCCAGCGGAAAGTGTCGCCGACCCGGTCGACAAACTGATAGTGGTCGTAGCCGAGGGTGTAACCGATATCATCGACCACCTTCATCAGATCACCCGTGTTGAACCAGGCATCGCCGTCTTCGAGCACGTTGCGGAGAATTTTTTTCTCCGTTGCTTCCGGATCCGTATAGCCTTCGAAGACCGCTTGCTCGTTGATGTGGCCAAGCAGCAGGCCGGGCTCACCGGCGGGCACTTCAATGCATCGACCGTCTGCGTTTTTGACGATTTCGTCCGCGTCCACATCGTATTTCACCAGCGCAACCCTGGCGCTCGTCATGCCGACCGTGCAGTCCTTGTTCAGTAGATTTGCGAATGCCACGTTGCCTTCGCTGGCACCGTAGAACTCACTGACCCGCTTGATGCCGAACCGCTCCTTGAATGGCATCCAGATGTCCGGACGCATGCCGTTGCCTGTCATGGTGGTCAGAGGATTGTCGGCATCATCCGGCTTCTCCGGCGTGTTCATCAGATATCGGCAGAGTTCGCCGATGTAGATGAGGAGATTGGTGTTGTGTTCCCGGACTTCCGGCAGGAAATTGCTGGCAGAGAATTTCCGGCGGATGAATGAGCTGGCGCCGGATGACATTGCCGCACCCACGCCGATCATCAGGCCAGTGGCATGATAGAGCGGCAGGCAGACGTAGAAGCGATCCTGCTCGGTGGCCCGGAACAGGGCTCGATGAGAAAGTCCCGAACTCTGCAGAAAACGACGGTTGGACATCACGGCTGCCTTGGGCAGTCCGGTGGTGCCGGATGTGTAGATGTACAGGCAGTTTTCACCCAGCGTGATCTCATCGGTCACTGCCGGATTTTCCGAAGTTGCCTCTGTGGACTCGGCGAGCAGGTCCCGGCACCAGTTGGGTGCAGGGCTCGCACCCTTGTCCGGCATGAAGAGGTAGTCGTTGCCTTCCTCGAGTGGCAGATCGCCCTTCACCTCGGCGATGGCATCGGCAACTTCTTCACCGAATATGCACTTTTTCGAGTCTGTGACCGTGATGCAGTGGGTGAGCTGACGCCCGTGCAGGTTGGTATTGATCAGGGCGCCAACGGCGCCGATCTTGTTGAGTGCGACGATGGTCGCCAGAAATTCGATCCGGTTTTCCATCACCACGCTGGCCGTATCGCCGCGCTTGAGACCGTTCTCCGTGAGGGTGTGGGCGAGTCGGTTGGCCAGCTCGTTGAATTCGGACCAGGTCACCTGCCGGCCTTCGAACAGGAAGGCAATCCGGTCGCCGAACGCTTCCGCGTTCCGCTGTACCTGGGCGCCGAAGCAGTCCGTGTACGTGGTTGGCCTTGGCACCATGCCTTTTTTGAGCGTCAGCAGCGTTGGCAGATTTGATAGCGTGCGTACGGTGTCTACGATACCCATGTTCTGAACATGCTCCTATCCGATACTGCCAACATAGCTGTCGCCATTCCCACCATCAAGCACCATGTGTCATCCTTCTACCTGTACTCAATCCGGGGAGATCACAAGTGACTGGGACGGAAGAGATTGTCAGAGGGCGGCAGTGGCGGATCGGCAATGTGACCGTCACTCGAATTGTCGAAATGGAGGTGACCGGCGGTTCCAGATTCATCCTGCCGGATGCAACGCCGGAGGCCTGTCAGGCGCTCGACTGGATGGCGCCGCACTTCATGGATGAGAAGGGCAGCCTCATCATGAGTATTCATGCACTGGTGGTGGATACAGGCGAGCGGCGGATTGTAGTGGACACCTGCATCGGCAACGACAAGCAGCGCTCGATTCCGAACTGGACCAACCTGCAGACCTCGTTTCTATCGGATCTGGAGGCGGCCGGGTATCCGCGAGAGTCCATCGATACCGTGCTCTGCACCCACCTGCATGTAGACCATGTGGGTTGGAACACCATGCTGGTGGATGGCGAATGGATACCCACCTTTCCCAACGCCCGCTATCTGCTGGCGGATAAGGAATTCGAGTACTGGAACGGGGCGGATGCGGATGCGCTCAATGATGGCGTGATGGATGATTCCGTTACGCCGGTGGTGGAGGCGGGTCTGGTGGATCTGGTTGATTGGCAACATCAGGTCTGTCCTGAAGTTTCGCTCCAGCCGACTCCCGGCCACACGCCCGGTCATGTGAGCATTCTGATCCGTTCACAAGGTCAGCAGGCGCTGATCACTGGAGATTGCTTCCATCATCCCTGTCAGATGACGCACGTGGACTGGTGTTCGTCCGCCGACTTTGATCAGAGTGCGGGCCGGGCTACCAGAGAGAAGTTTCTCGACGAGTATGCCGATTCCGACGTGCTCGTCATCGGCACCCATTTCGCCACCCCGACTGCGGGTCATGTGAAGCCGAGGGCGGAAGGGGGCTACTGGTTGGACGTGGGATGATCCAGCCCGACGTGTTCATCGTCGATCTTTGAGTCGCGGTGGAGTTTCTCCATCCAGCCGTCGAGCCGACGCCTGGCTGGGGGCACGTCGAGGGCGACGAAGGCCACACCCAGCGGCAGCATCCAGAAGCCGAGCACCGGCAGAAAGCCGAACACGCCGCCCACCATGAACAGGAAACCAACCAGCGTACGCAGGCCGGGCGGCACCCGCCGATTGCCCCAGTGCAGGAGCCGATAGGTGTATTCGGCAACCTTGCTTTTGAGCTCAGCTTTGTTCATCTGCTGCTGTCGATTCCGACCCGGTTGGTTCTGATCCGGCTCAGACCAGCACCGGGCCGTCGCTGGGCGCATCGTGGCTTTCCGGATGCGAGCGACGGGTCAGGTTCGGGTCGATGGATCGATAGCGGTAGCAGCCGTCTTCGCCGAGCAGCTGCTCCAGCCGATTGCGATGCTGCAGGAGATGAACGTGGGCGATGGCCTCACCGAGCGCCATCATCATCTGGCGGGGGTCCAGTTCTCTGGCAAACAGCACGGGGAGCAGTTCTTTGGCGGTGGCTGCCTGTGCCGCACAATGCTCCTCAATGGCGAGCATTCGATCTTCGTGGTGATCCATCAGTTCGCTCAGGCGCTCTCGGACGCCATAAAACGGCAGGTTGTGGGCCGGCAGAACCAGTGTGTCCGCAGGTGTGTTCAGGAGTTTGTCGAGCGACTCCATCCAGTCCATGAGCGGGTTCGCAAGCGGTTCGGTCGGATGTACGCTCACGTTTGATGTGATCACGGGCAGGATCTGGTCACCGGACAGCATCACCTTCAGCGAAGCGCAGTAGAGGCAGGCGTGCTCAGGGGAATGTCCTGAGCCGACGACGACGCGCCAGTCCCGCCCACCGATGGTGAGCACGTTGCCGTCCTCGAGTCTGACGTAGCCGCTTGGCATTTCCGGCATGCTCATGGCAGACGCCGAGCGTTCTTCCCAGCTTTTGCGCAGCGCCTCCAGATATTCTGCCGGCATGCCGGCCCGCTGATAGAACTGCTGGCCGATCCAGTTGGTGTGATGGGAGGGGCCGCCGGAAGAAAATGCCCGCGCCTGGTAGTACTCGGCCCGGGTCATGTACAGCGGGCACTGGAAGTGCTCGGTGATCATCAGTGCCTGGCCGACGTGATCCGGATGCATATGGGTGCAGATCACGCCCACCACCGGCTTGCCGCCGAGTTCCTGATCGAAAATCTGATGCCAGTAATCTCGGGTTTCCTCCAGAGAGAGTCCGGTGTCCACCACCCACCAGCCGTCTCCATCCTCCAGCAGGTAGAGGTTGATGTGGTTCAGCGAGCCGCCACCCATGGGCATGGTCAGCCAGCGCACGCCGGGCGCCACTTCCATGGTGGTGCCGGGAGATGGGTGGGATTCGTGCGGATACTGGAGGTCGGTCACGGCCGGGCCTGCTCGGGTTGCCAGGGAACCAGCGAGTATATCGGAATGACGTGGTGGACGTGCTTTCCCGGGGTGGGCGTCGGTGGTCGCTGAAATACCCGCGCTGATTCGTTAGATTAGGCGAACACTTGCAGGAGGGGAGAAAGCCGCATGGCAATGAATGTGAAGCCGGTGCCGACACTGGATGACGAGGTAAACGAGATCCGACTCGCCACTGCGGAAATCGTCAATCAGGACGTTGTGCCCAACGAGGGCAAGCTCTGGGGATGGTTATCCGACAGCGCCAATGCGCCCAACGAAGTGGTGGAGGAAGCTAAGGCGCTCCGTCGTCAGATTCAGGAAAAGGTGAAGAAAGCCAACCTCTGGGCGCCGCACCTGCCGGCGGAATTCGGCGGTATGGGCCTGTCCTTCATGCAGCACGCCTACATGAACGAAATCCTGTCCTACAGTCCGGGGGCAGCATCGCTGTTCGGTGTGGTGGCGCCTAACTCGGGCAACCAGAAAATTCTGGTGAAGTACGGGACGCCGGACCAGCACGAGAAATGGCTCAAGCCGCTCACGGAAGGGCGAATGCAGTCCGGGTTCTCGATGACGGAGCCGCATAATCCAGGTTCCGATCCCCGTTCCCTGCAGACCAGAGCCGTGCTCGATGGCGATGAATGGGTGATCAACGGTCATAAGTGGTTCACGTCCAACGGCCACGCAGCGGACTTCTACATCGTCATGTGCCGGACGGCGGACCCGGACGACCCGGGTGGCTCCAACGAGAAGATGACGCAGATCATCGTGCCGAAGAACACGCCCGGGGTGAACATCGTGCGTGGGGTGCCGGTCTGGGGCAGAGCCTCCAGTCATTGCGAAATCATCTATGACAATGTCCGGGTGCCCAAGGAAAACCAGCTTGGCCGCACGGGCACGGGCCACCAGGCCGCCCAGGACCGGCTCGGAGCCGGCAGGGTTTATCACTGCATGAACTCCATCGGCTCCATGTGGCGGGCGTTTGATCTGATGATCGATCGGCTCACCACCCGGGAGGTGCATGGCGGTGAGAAACTGGAAGAAAAGCAGTTCATGCAGGGCTTCATTGCCGACAGCTACATGGATATCCAGAGCGCGCGGCTGATGACCATCCACTGCGCCGAGAAGATGGAGAGCGGGGCGGACCCGCGCACGGATATCTCTGCCATCAAGATCTTCGTGCCGGAGGCTTACCATCGGGTGGTGGACCGGGCCATCCAGGTCTATGGTGCCGCCGGCGTATCCGGCGATCTGCCTCTGGCAGGCATGTACACGGGCGCGCGAACCCTGCGCATAGCGGATGGGCCGGACGAAGTGCACAAGATCCTGATTGCCAAGAATATCCTGCGCCGCTATCACGCAGGAGAGAACTGGGACTTCGGCAATTGATGCTTCGGTCGGCTCGAAGGTAGCGCCATGCCGTTACTGACCGCTGCGGAAAGGCACGCTTTTCTCGAACAACCCGGAGTGCTCATGCGGGTTTCCGTGGTCCGTGCCGATGGTTCGCCCCTGGTGACGCCGATCTGGTTTCTCCATCGGTTGGAATCGGAGGGTGAATTCATCTATTTCACGCCGCGGGAGAAATCCGAATGGTTCGCGTGCCTGCGACGGGATCCCAGGGTTGCACTGTGCATTGACGAGCAGCCGTTGCCGTATCGGAAGGTCATTGCCGAGGGTGCTGCGGAACTCGTCTACGATGTGGGTCGAGACGATGAATGGCGCGATCTCTATCGGCAGATCGCCGGTCGCTACGTGCCGCCGGATGCCGCGGAAGCCTATGTGCAGAACACCATCGAGCAGCCACGAGGCCTGTTTCGGCTGAACCTGGACAACGCCAGGGTCAAGACCTGGCGAATGCCGGTGGAGGGCGAAGCTCAGGAAGGTATCTGGCACGAGCGCTACTATAAGCCGGGCAGCTGGGGAAGCAGTCGATGACCATGAAAACACTGGAATGCCCGAAGTGTCCGGGTGAGCTCCTGCCGAGAACTTACGGCAGGAAGATTCAGCTGCATCGCTGCGCCAACTGTGGCGGGCTGTGGTGCAAACCGGCCGTGCTGCTGGAGATGAAAAAAGAATGGATGTCTGAAGTGGTGCTTGATTCCGGGGATCCGAAGCTGGGCGCGGCGCTGGATAAACTGGACAACATTGCCTGCCCTGAAGATGGTGCGATCATGGAAAAGAAAGCGGATGAGCGTCAGACTCATATCTGGTTTGAGGCATGCCCCGTGTGCAAAGGCATATTCTTCGATGCGGGTGAGTTCACGGATCTAAAGTACGACACCCTGATGGACAGGGTGCGTGACTTTGTCAAAGGCGCGCGACCGGGAACCGGTGGCGCATGAGGAAGTAGTTGTAATGCCGGAAAAGAACGTCAAGAAAGCGCTTTCAGAGCTGCATGATGCGCTTGATGGGGTGGATGAGGTGGATCCGGCCATGCTGGATCTGCTCAAGCGGGTGGATGGAGACATCCATGCACTGCTGGAATCACAGGCACCCGCGGAAACGGAAACCAGCGACCTGATGACGCGAATCGAGGAACTGGGTGCGGAATTCGCAGCCCGTCATCCGCAAACGGAGCGATTCTTTCAGGAACTGGTTTCCACGCTGGGTCGACTGGGCATCTGAGCGCGGCGTCGCCGACTGCCGACTGATGCCCGGTCAGAACAGCGAGTCGAATTCCCGCGGTTCGTTGCTCGTTCTTGCTTCCCGAATGCACTGAGCAAGAATCGGAATACCCTGCTCGATCTGCTCTCTGGACAGATGCCCGAAAGCGAGCCGGAGGTACGGCACTTTGGCGTTCTGGTAGTGGAATGAGATACCCGGCAGGTACATGAAGCCGCGGGCCACCGCGGTTTCGAGCAGTGCCTTGCCGTTGATGTCGTCCGGCACCCGCACCCAGACGAACAGTCCGCCAACAGGATGAGACCACACGCACTGATCTGAGAGTTCTGCTTCCAGCATGGACAGGGTCAGATCCCGCTTCACCTTCAGTGCCTCATTGCCGAAGTTTGTGTGATCCCAGATCCCTTCTTTGTAGAACTCGGCGACGATGGCGGCAGCGAGGGTGTTGCTGCCGGCATCATGGCGCCGGTTCATGATCTTCTCGAGCATGGGTGGACGGGCCAGCACATAGCCGAGTCGGAGTCCGGGGGCCAGGATTTTCGACAACGAGCACAGGTAGATGTGTCTGGGATCGTCATCCATGGCATAGATGGCGGGTTCCACCGGACCGTCGTAGTGCACGTCGCCGTAGCAGTTGTCTTCCACCAGCGGCACGTCATAGCGGCGGGTGATGTCGATCAGAGCCTGCCGCTTTGCACGGGGCATGGTGAACCCGGTGGGGTTCTGATAGGTCGTGATGGTGTAGATGAACTTCGGCAGTCGATCTTCAGCCGCGAGTCGCGCCAGTTCCTGCTCCAGCACATCGAGCCGCATGCCTTCTTCGGAAAGGGGAATCCCGACCATGTCGAGCTTCAGGCTGCGGTACGCCGCCAGTGTGCCGGGGTAGCTGAATTCTTCGACGATGCAGGTATCCCCAGGGGCGTCCTGAAGCGCTTCGGCGACCAGGGTAACCGCCTGCATGGACCCGTTGGTGAGCATGAGGTGATCCGGATCGACCGGCACCCCCTCCCGTTCCGACTCCCGCTTTGCCATGGCCACCCGCAACGGCTGGTAGCCGAGCTTGCCGGGATAGTCGTTCAATTCTTCGAGTTCCCGCTCGATGACGTTCACCGCCGCATCCTGCAGCGCCTTGACGGGAAAGGTATCCGGATTGGATCGGCCGCTGCCGAAGTCGTAGAGAATCTCGCTCATCGTCTGCCTTGTGCCAGTTCGTTTTCAGTCAGATAGGTATAGCTTTCCCGGATGGCCGTCATCATATCTGTGGCGCAGGCGTCCAGTTCCACCACCAGCCATTCCAGGGTTTGCGGGTCCGCGGCTGCGACGATGGCCGCCACATCCACCTTGCCCTGACCCACCGCCACCATGGGTTGTTTCTGCTCGAGAGGACCGTCTTTGATGTGCAGCAGTGGCGCCTTGCCGGCAATCCGGGTCAGCTCCGCCGCCGGGTCACAGGCGCCGAAGTTGGATGCCCAGTAGGTGTCGAGCTCGTATCGCAGATCGGGCACCATCTCGGCCAGGTGGTGCATGGCCGGTCTGCCGTCCAGCAGTTCGAACTCCCACCAGTGATTGTGGATGGCGAGCTCGATGCCCTGGGGCCCGAGCTGATCGATGAGCTGCTGGCAGGTGTCGGCGGTGCGGCGAACGGCGTCCAGATCTTTGAAATCGTCAGGCATGAAGCCGCCGATGGCCCGGTTCAATCCGAGCTCTCCCAGTGATTCCACCACTTCGTCGATCGGGCTGCGGTTGGCCCAGGGCGTGTGGCTGGACGAAACCTTCATGCCCAGACTTTCCACCTGCGAACGAAACTCCCGTGGTGATTTGCCGAACAGATTGAATGGCTCCACCCCGGTGTAGCCGATTTCGGCGAGTTCATCGAGGACCGCGTCGAAGTTCTGCTCCGATGCCTCCCGGAGTGAATAGAGTTGTACGGAAATGGGGGTCACAGTTGAATCTCCCTGCCGGTGGCCGCCGATTCGTAGATGCCGTCCAGAACCCGCTGCACGGCGAGTGCCTGGCGGGTGTCGATGATGGGCGCCTCGTTACCGAGCAGCACATTGATGAAGTGTTCTGCCCGGGAGCAGTGCGGGAACGCGATCGCGGGTGCTGCCGGATTCTGAATGATCCGGTATTCATTGCCTTCGCCGGGTTCGAACAGGCGACCGCCATAGACGGATAATCCTGCATTCTCGCCATAGGCAACCACATCGTGATCGTTGCCATCCGGCTGGTGCAGAGCCCAGGCAGCCTCGAGTGTGACCACGGCGCCGCCGTCGAGACGGATGAGCGCCGTGGCGAAGTCATCCACATCGAAGGTCTCGAATTCCCGTTCAGATCGGCCCCAACCGCCTTCGCCCAGGCCCCGGTTGCCGAACCGGGTGAAGGTGGCGCCACTCACCGAGATCGGACGGAAGTTATCGATCAGGTGCAGGGCGACATCGAGCACATGAACGCCGATATCCAGCAGGGCGCCGCCGCCGGCGACCGACTTGCTGGTGAACCAGCTGCCGAGGCGGGGAATGCCGGCCCGTCGTCGCCAGTACGCCTTGAGGTGATAAACCTCACCCAGACGGCCCGCCTCTATCAGCGCCCGGGCACTCTGCACCGTGCGCTCAAAGCGCTGATTCATACCGAGCATGAGCGTCCGCTCCGCCGCCTCGGCAGCGGTGACGATGTTTTCTGCGGCCTGACTGTTGAGCGCGAAGGGTTTGTCCAGGAGCACGTGCTTGCCGGCCTGCAGCGCTTTGACGGCCACTTCCTCGTGGAAGGCATTCGGTACCGCGATATAGACCGCATCGAGATCGTCGCGAGCCAGCAACGCATCCACCTCGGTGTGGGTGTGTTCTGCCTTCACTCTTGCCGCGAGTTCCGCCGCACGCTCTGCATTGGGGTCTGCCACCGCAACCACGTCGCAACCCGGGTGCCGGTGGAATTCCCGTGAAGTGAATAGGGCAATCTGGTCGGCGCCGATCATGCCGAGTCGAATACTGCTCATGTCCCCTGAAATCCCCTGTGAATGGGTTATCGTAGCATGCTGAATCGGACGGAATCAGGGGATGAAGGTGAGTGGTGAGGCAGGATCGAACCGGAAGGTTCGGATGGGAATGATCGGCGGCGGTGAAGGGGCATTCATCGGGTCCGTGCATCGCATGGCGGCCGAACTCGACGGTGAAATCGAACTCGTCTGCGGTGCTTTCTCTTCTGATCCGGAACGTTCCGTCCGCTCGGGACAGGGCCTGTATCGGCTCCCGCCGGAACGCTGCTATCCGGACTACGCGGCGATGTTCGCGGCCGAAGCCGGAATGCCGCCGGAACGGCGGATGGACTTCGTGACCATCGCCGCGCCGAACCATGTGCATTTTCCCGCGGCGTGCGCCGCGGTCGAAGCGGGTTTCCACGTTGTCTGCGATAAGCCCGTCACCCACACGCTGACCGATGCGCTGGCGCTACAGACATTGCTCGAGGGCTCGGACCGTCTGTTCTGCCTGACTCACAACTACACGGGTTATCCAATGATCCGCGAAGCCCGGTCGCTCATAGCCTCCGGCGCACTCGGCGCCGTTCGCCGGGCGGATTGCGACTACCTGCAGGGCTGGCTGGCGACCGATGAAGAAGCGAGTGGCAACAAGCAGGCCGAATGGCGCACGGATCCGGACCGGGCGGGTGCGGCCGGTTGCTTTGGCGACATCGGCAGTCATGCACAGAACCTGCTCGAGTTCGTGACTGGTCAGCACATCAGTCGCCTCTGCGCGGATCTCAACACCTGGGTCGATGGGCGAGCGCTGGATGATGATGGCAATGTGCTGATCCAGTTGTCTGGCGGTGCCCGGGGGGTGATCAGTGCCTCACAGGTGGCCGTTGGAGAAGAAAACGGTTTGCGCCTGCGCGTTTACGGGGAGAAGGGTGGGCTCAACTGGTCTCAGATGGCGCCGAACAGTCTGACGTTGAGCTGGCCGGACAGATCCATGGAGCTTCGCCGAACCGGCGGACCTTCGACTTCCGCGGTGGCGGCCGACGCGACGCGATTGCCGGCCGGACATCCGGAGGGTTATCTGGAAGCGTTTGCCGTGCTCTACCGGGACTTCGCGCGGGCGGTGCTCGCCCAGGAGGCTGGCGGTCGAGCAGAACCGGATGTGCCCGGAATCGCGGAAGGCGTGCGCGGAATGCGATTCATCGAAACCGTGGTGGCCAGTGCGGCGGCGGGCGCGAGCTGGCTCGAGATCCCGGCCGGTTGATCTCTTGACCCGATTCCCTGCATGACGGAAACCTCTACATGAACCCCTGCGAGGAGTACTTAAATTGAAGACGCTGAAAGGCCCGGCCATATTTCTGGCCCAGTTCATTGCGGACGAAGAACCCTTCAATTCCATCGAAGCCATGGCGCGCTGGGCTGCGTCGCTGGGGTTCGTCGGTATTCAGGTGCCGATCGGAAACCCGGCCTTCATCGATGTGAAACAGGCCGCGGAGAGCAAGGACTACTGTGACGATCTCAAAGGCCGGGTGGAAGCCTGCGGGGTGACCATCACAGAGCTGTCGACACACCTCGAAGGGCAACTCGTGGCCGTGCACCCGACCTATGACGAGATGTTTGATGCGTTCGCTCCCCAATCTGTGCATGGCAATGCAAAGGCCCGCACGGAATGGGCGACGGAACAGGTGAAGCTCGCTGCCAGGGCCAGCGCCAATCTTGGGTTGAATGCCCAGGCAGCCTTCTCCGGTGCATTACTCTGGCCCATGCTCTATCCCTGGCCCCAGCGACCGCCAGGCCTGGTGGAAGCCGGTTTCGCTGAGCTGGGCCGGCGCTGGCGGCCGATCCTCGACGTGTTCGATGAGTGTGGGGTGGATTGCTGCTACGAATTGCATCCCGGCGAAGACCTGCACGACGGTGTGACTTTCGAACGCTTCCTGGAATCCGTGGGTGATCACAACCGGGCCAGCATTCTCTACGACCCGAGCCACTTCGTGCTGCAGCAACTGGACTATCTGGAATTCATCGACATCTATCATGAGCGGATCAAGGCGTTCCACGTCAAAGACGCAGAGTTCCAGCCGAACGGTCGCTCCGGCGTTTATGGCGGCTATCAGGGCTGGGTGGAGCGCCCCGGACGGTTCCGCTCCCTGGGCGATGGTCAGATCGACTTCAAGGCGATCTTCTCCAGGCTGGCGCAATATGACTTCGACGGCTGGGCTGTGCTGGAGTGGGAGTGCGCGCTCAAGCATCAGGAAGACGGGGCGCGGGAGGGGGCCGCATTCATCGCGGATCACATCATCCGGGTGACGGACAAAGCGTTCGACGACTTCGCGGCCGCCGGTATGGACGAAGCGGCGAATCGCCGGATTCTCGGTCTGGACTGACGAGCGGTGTGATTTCCTGCACGAACCACCTGGCTTCGTCGTTGACTTGATCCAGACGCAGGCGCAATATGCGCGCCCGCTCGAGGTCTACCTCGCAGCCAGTCAGATTGTACAGATAGAACAGAATGTACAGATAGAACAGATAGAACAGATAGAACAGATAGAACAGATAGAACAGTACGGATGAATCAGATCAGCAATCACAACACAAAACACGCGCTTCATCGCGAAGCGGGTGCTGGCGTGCGTGCGGTCAATACGGCCCACGTCACCTGGCCGTGTGGTTCCTGGTCCTATGTGTCATTCGACATGCTGCGTACCGATCTGGTGACCATTCAAGGCGACCCAGGCTCAAGCGGATAGTTCATCGACTCAAAATTGAGAGAACGACTGAGAACCCCGAAGAGCCACAAGCCTTCGGGGTTTTTCGTTTCAGGAGAGGAAAAATGGACGCGACAGAGGACGCGAACTACAAACAATTACAGCAGAACCTGCTCAGAACGCTCTGGCTCGGTTTCTTCCAGGTGTTCCTGGTGTTCATGCCGATTGCCGTGCCCTTCTTTCAGTCGAAGGGCCTGTCCATGGCGGACGTGTTCACGCTGCAGGCCTTTTTCGGCCTGGTGGTGCTGATCACCGAGGTGCCGAGCGGCTACGTGGCCGACATTTTCGGCCGCAAGTCGACCCTGGTGATCGGTGCTGCCATTGCCGGTGTTGGCCACAGCCTTCTGCTCGTGGCGGATGGTTTCTGGGGGCTGGCCATGTTCGAGCTGGCCCTGGGTATTGCCCACAGTCTGATCTCGGGATCGGATATTGCCATTCTCTACGACACGGAACTGGCGATGGGTCGGGGAGAGCAGGCACAACGCCAGATTGTTGGTCGCCTGTACGGTTTTCGCACGGTATCGGAATCGATTGCCGCGTTCCTCTGCACCCTGCTGCTGCTGCATTCCATGGACCTGGTGATCTGGGTGCAGGCAGCAGCCGGCTGGATACCGCTTGCGCTGGCCCTGCTGCTGGTGGAACCGCCCGGTGAGCGACTGAAGAGCGATGATCACCTCGGCAACATGATGGAGATCTGTCAGGTCCTGCTGACCCGCTCCCGTTTGCTGAGGTTGATCGTGCTGGCGCTTTGCGTCTGGAGTCTGACCACCTTCTATGCCGTCTGGCTGCTGCAGAAGATCTGGGAGTCCCACGGCATCGATCTCGTTCACTTCGGCTATCTCTGGGGTGGACTGACGGTGATCGCCGCGCTGGCAGGTCGCTATGCACACGTGGCGGAAGACAAGCTGGGCACAACGGGATTGCTGCTGTTTATCGGTATTTCACCGACGGTGGGTTATCTCGGGCTCGAGTGGTTCGGGATGGTGGGTGGCTATATCGCCAGTGCCACATTCATGATCAGCCGGGGCTTCGGTCTGGTGGTGCTGCGGGATGCGCTCAACCGGCGCATACCGAGCCGGTACCGGGCAACCGCCAACTCGCTGACCAGTTTCGGATTCCGGGGCGCATTCATGCTCACCGGGCCGCTGGTCGGCTACTACCTGGATCTCTGGGGGATGGCGGCGACGCTGTATCTGCTCTCGGCCGCGACGCTGGTGATCTTCGTCACACTCGTGCTGCCGCTGCTGCTTGCGGTGCGCGGTCTGCCGACCAACAGTCAGGCCGACCGGGCAATGGAACAGGCGCTTCGGCAGCCGCCGGAAGATGCTCCGGAAAACGACCGCGCCTGTGTGCCGGGCGGCTGATACCCCGGCCGGAAAATCAGTGCACCGGCATCCCGGCCGTTCTGCGGATAAGCAGGACAGGTCGGGATGACCGGGTGCAGGCCTCTGAAGACCTGCGGGCGGAAGGCGGTGTTTTTAAGGTCTAATTGACGTATTCCACGACGAGGTCTGTCGACATGTGCCATGAAAGAACGAACCGAAGGGAAGCAGCCGCGGGCGGCGGAGAGCAGCGCGCCCTGGTGTCTGCGGGGGTTGGATTGCTCCTGTCTGCGCTTCTGTTCGGTGGCTGTTCCGGCGGGGGCGGTGGCTCGGGCGGTGCCCTGGGGGTGACGACACCGCTGGTGGTCGACACCCTGCTCGATGACGGCGATGCTCCGGCCGGGAGCATGACCCTGCGGCAGGCCCTGGCGGATGCCGCCAGCGGTCAGCCCATAGAATTCGATGCCTCCCTGAACGGGGGCATAGTCGAACTCACGATCGTGGGTGAGACGAATACCGTGCTGAAAGGCGAAGTGATGGGTATCCGTGACGAGCCCAGCGGACCGGTCTCTTATCTGGAGGGCTACTTCGATCGTGATTACGGCCGTTCGGCGCTCTACGCCCGCAAGGACGTGGTGATCGATGCCTCTGATCTTCCAGCCGGGATTACCCTTGCCTGGACCGGCGGCACGGCGAATCCTGCCCGGGTACTGGCCGTCTATGGTGATCTGACCCTGCGCAATGTGGCCATCACCGGTGGGGTGAATGTGGCGGAGGACATCGCCACTGCAGATCCTGATGCACAACCCTGGACACTGGCGCGCGGCGGCGGGCTCGCCGTGTGGGGGTTGGCCCGGCTCTCAGACTGCGAGATTTTCGACAACCATGTGGAGGGTGATTTCGATTCCTCACGGGATCGTGGTGCCTTCGGCGGCGGTGTCTATGCAAACAACGTCGAGATCGAACGTTGTGTGATCAGCGGCAACTCGGTCCTCGGTGGTGGTGCGGCCGGTGGCGGCGTGTTCTCAGTGGGTGGCGCAGACACGTCCCGCTCGACCTCGAGCATCTCCCGGACGTCGGTGACCGGCAACCGGATCAGCGGTCTGTTCACCTACGGTGGCGGTGTGTATTCCGATGGTGGCGGTATCGGCAATCGCAAGACTCTGGAGATTCACAACTCGACCATCGCCCGCAACCTGGTTGAACCCGCACCCGGTCTGCCACCGTTTGTTCTGGCGGCCGGCTACTGGCGCGGTGGTGGCGTGTACATGTCGAATGGATTCCTGACGCTGAAGGCCGCAACGATTGTGGAAAACGCAGTCTACGGGGTGCCGAGGACGGACTCGCTCGGCAAACCGAATCTGGCCGGCGGCGTGGCGGCGACCATCGGTAATGCCCATGCCATCGAAGACATGCTGATCGGTCACTCGCTCATCGTTGGCAACATGGTGCATGAAATCGGTGGCGCGAGTTATGCACACGATGTGTTCACCGGCTCCACCTTCCATTTCCAGAGCCTCGGCTATAACCGCTTCGGCGTACTCGATTTCAGCCAGATGCTGGTGCCGGTGGGTGAGCCTACCTGGGCATCGCTGTCCCGGCGCCACTACCCGAAGGAAGGCGATCGGGAAGGATTGGCGCTGGACGAAGTTGCCAACGTGGTTTCCGGCATCACCCGCTCGACGCATATCCCCTCGGTGGGTGTGGATGCGGCGGAGAACGCAGTGCTCAGCTATGAGCCCTGGGATCAGGCGGTGAATCAGATCCCTGCCGCCACCTACCCGGTCAGCGAGGTTCTGGGCGAGTACGAGGTCGACGGCGGCGGAGTCGATGACTTCCTGTCCATCGTGCTCAGCCGGATTGAGTCCACCTATGGGCTGCCGGACTTCGCGGCGGACTTCACAACGGATTTCGAGGCCTTCCTTGCCAGCGTGGATACGGATGAGGATACGGCAGGCAATCAGCCCTATGTCTCTCCTACAGGCGATCCCATCGTCACCCTGGCGGATACGCTCTGGTTCGGGCCCTCGCAGACCTGGCCGAAGGAAGTGGCCAACTGGCCCTACATCGAGTTCTGGCATCGGCTCGATGCCTGGCTGCTTGGAGAAGGGATTCCGGGTATGGGCTCGGAGGCATTCGCGGATGACGTCTGGGAACGCCTCTTTTCCTCCGGACCGCTCCTGGAAAACCCGGACATTGATGTGTCGATGAATGAGCGACAGGCCTATCAGGTGCGTGTTGAATCCATGGATCAGATGGGCAGGTCCCGGCCTGCGAACAGCGCCGCCGATATTGGCGCCATGGAAGTCGCCAACTGACGGGAAGGATCAGCCGGCCGCCCGGAGGGTTCCTTCCAGCCTTGCTGGACGGACGGCTGATGCGCGAAGCACAATGAGGGCGATCTAGTCTTGAAAGAGGACAGGTAATGGGTCGACCACCTGAATCCGAAGAGCCTGATGCCACATTTGGTCATCGTTTCGCCGGTCTCTGCGAGCGCATTGAGGCCGGGCTGCACGAATACTACGTTGCCCCTTACCGACGATCGTTTGCGCGTGCGCAGCGGGATGAGGATGACCTGTTCATGCTGCTGGTGATGGCCGAAAGTATGGGTGTGCCAAATCCGGCTGCGTTTTACACACTGGAACTGCTGCCCGTTGTTTACGATCGTTTCCACGAGTGGCATCGGCGCATGGGTATGGAACGCTCCCCTCTGGATCACATCAGTTGTTGTTAGATCTGGCACGCTCCAGGCGGATTCTGTTTTTCGGCGGCAAGGGAGGCGTCGGAAAGACCACGGTATCAGCGGCTACTGCTGCCGCCATCGCGGAGGAGGGCGCCAGTGTATTGCTCGTTTCAACCGACCCGGCCCATAACCTGGGGCACCTGTTCGATAGAACGATAGGTCCGACCCCCGAAAAGATCGCACCCGGACTGGATGCCGTCGAACTCGATCCAGAGGCAACGGTTGACGCCCACCTGGCGGAAGTCTCGAGCGCCCTGCACCAACTCATGCCCGTCGATCAGCATAAGGAAATCGATAAGCACATGCGGCTGTCCAGGGCTGCGCCAGGCATGCAGGAAGCGGCCATGCTGGAGCGGATTGCCGATACGATTGACGAGGCGGGTTCAGAGTATGACCTGATCGTTTTCGACACCGCGCCTTCGGGCCATACGGCCCGTCTCATGGCCCTGCCGGAGATGATGTCTGCATGGACAGAAGGGCTGATCAAGCGGCGGGACAAGGCGGATCGGTTTGCCGGTTTTTTCAGAGATCTGGGGCGCGACGATGCCACCGAAGCGGGCAAAACCGTTGGTGGAGACGGGCTGGACGAGCAGCAACGTGAAAGCAGGATCCGGCAGATCCTGATGCGTCGGCGCGCAAAGTTCTCGAGATTGCGTGAACGGCTGGCTGATCCGGAAACGACTTCTTTTGTGATCGTTCTGGCCGCGGAGCGGTTGCCCGTGCTGGAGACGATCGAGCTCCACCAGCAGCTCCAGCAGGCGGATATCTCGGTTGAGTGCCTGGTCGTCAACAAGCGATCACCGCCTGATCGCGGCGAGTTTCTGAAAGAACGTCGTCAGCAGGAAGAAGCCCACCTGCGCACGCTCAATCAGGCATTGCCTCAATTGCCCAGACAGAACATCGATCTGATGGCCCATGACGTGACAGGACTGGAAGCTGTGCAGCAACTGGGGATGGCGCTGGGCCGGAGCTGATTCCCGGCTCTGAAGTTGCCTGATCCGATGCCGACTCTGTTTTACGCCGGTTTTACAAAGTTGTAGCCGGTTCTGGACTAGCATCTCCGCGTCAAATCACAAGTAAGGCAAGGAGAGTCATAGTGACCAAGCTGACGACTATCGAAGGAATCGGGCCGGCTTTCGAAGAAAAGCTCCAGAGTGCTGGAATCAGCAGCTGCGAAGCGTTGCTGGAGAAAGGCGCCACGAGCAGCGGTCGCAAGGAAATCGCAACGGAGTCCGGCCTCGATGACAGCCGGGTTCTGCGGTTCGTCAACCACGCCGATCTCATGCGGGTGAAGGGTGTGGGTGGCGAGTACGCTGAACTGCTCGAAGCAGCCGGCGTGGACAGCGTGCCGGAACTGGCACAGCGGAATGCGGAAAACCTCACGCAGAAGATGTCAGAGGTTAACGAATCCAAGTCCCTCGTTCGGTCGTTGCCGAGTGCAGCAACCGTTGAGGGCTGGGTGGCCGAGGCAAAGGACCTGCCCCGGGTCGTCACTCACTGATTTGAGTGGCGGGAAGGGTCACGGTAAACCGTGACCCTTCGTTCAATCGGCTGCTGACAGTGATTCTGCCGCCGTGCCTTTCTGCCACGGTTTTCACGAACCTCAGCCCCAGCCCCGTGCCCCGCTGTTCGGCGAGCCTCGGTTCGTTCGAGCGGAAGTAAGGTTCGAAGATCCGATCCAGTTCATCCTCTGGAATACCCACCCCGTTGTCGATCACGTCGATGAGATAGTTCCGGCCCTCCCTGCGCATGCTGGCACGAATTTCACCGCCCGCTTCGCTGTACTTGATGGCGTTGCTGAGCAGATTGATGAACGCCCGCTCGAGCATTTCTCCATTGCCGGTCAGCCAGGCGCCCACCTCTTCGTCGAGTTCGTAGCGGGCATTGATGACGATTTCCTTTTCCCGGGCCAGGTGGAAAACCGTATCGATGGCATTGTCCACAATGGTCACCAGGTCCACCTCGTAGGTTTCGAACTGCTCCCGTGCCTGGGCGCGGGAGAGCTGCAGAAACTGCTCTGAGACGGACAGTGCTTTCTGGGCATAGCGGCCGATGTCATCAAGCAGGCGGCTTGGCGGCGCGCTGCGGACCAGTGCAAGCACCGACTGCATGGGCGAACGAAGATCATGTGACAGAAACGTCAGTGCCTCTTCCCGGTGGCGCTCGGCGATACGCACATCCGACACATCCGTGAGCGTCACCACCCAGGGTTCCGCCGATTCGCTCATCTGACCCAGAGGCGCGGCTTCCACCACCACAGGCGTGCCTTCGGCGGTCTGGGTCTCAAAGGAGACCGTCTGCCGCTCCAGCAGGACAGAGCGGCTGATATCCAGCCAATTGCTGCCCAGCGGGGGGACGATGCCGGCCACCAGTTCGGTCAGGTTCCGGGCCTGGGCGGCGTCCGGGGTATGCAGCAGTTTCCGCCAGGCCGCGTTGGCCAGCAGAACCTGGTTCAGTGCGGAGATGACGGCCACGCCGATCGGCATTTCTTCCAGTCCGCGCAGTCCCACTTCGCGACCGAGTCGCACTTCCCTGGCTGTGGTCTTCAGCAGCCGGATCTGGGCGGCGAGACGTTCTCCCGGCAGACTGACGTCCACCTGAGCTGGATTGAGCATCTCTTTGAGACTTGCTGCGAAACGTCTGTCCGCTTCGCTGAACGGGTGCTGCCTGCTCAGTACCAGCCAATGGTTGGAGGTGCCCGGCAGGACGATCTGCCGGTCGTTCTGCATGGCCGGTGCCGCCTCGTACCAGACCGGTTCTGCATCCAGGAGGGCACCCAGCGCCGTGCCGGCATCCTGGGCCGTGGTCTGTTCCTGATGGACCCAGCGTGACCGTTCCTGCACCAGGCGTGACATCTCGTTGGCGACGAAACCCCAGGCGATTTCATGGCGCCGCCAGCTCCAGTAGGGATAACAGAGCAGACAGCTGACAATGGCAGCGGCCAGGGGCAATTCGATCCTCAGCAGGACGAGGGTGCCGATTGTGATGGCCACCGGCACGGCGGCGAAAGAGAGGGCGGCGACGAGCATGGCTTTGGGCGACAGCCGGGGTAACAGCAACACCGGCAGAATGACGCAGGCCAGGGATATCATCAGGATGAGTGAACCCGGAGCGGGGTCGATCAGCCGATCCTGCACGATGGCATTGAACAGGTTGCCGTTGAACTCCACACCGGCCATGGGCCGGCCGTGCCGGCTTACCGGGCTGGTCACGGAATCCGGGGCCGCGGAATTGGTGATGCCGAGAAAGACGATCCGGTCGGCGAGCACGTCCACACCCACACGACCGCTGAGCAGGTCACCGGCGGAAAACTCGGGAATAGTCCCGGGTGGTCCGGCGAATGGGATATAGACAAAGTCACACAGCTGATTCTGCAGGCTGAATGCCTGGTCTCCGGCGCAGCGGGAAGGCCGATCCGCTGCGTAGCCAAGGGCCTGCGCCAGCGCGTGAGCGACATGAGGCCAGTGGGCGGTGCCAATCCCCTGGTGCAGGTAAACGCCACGGGCGATGGCGTCTGATTCCAGCTCCACGTGTGCATGGCCGAGCACGTCTGCCACGGCCAGAAGATCGGGATAGGGCAGCACCTCCACCATCTGCCGGCCGGTCGCCAGGGCATCGATGATCACGGGCAGTGCCAGCATGGGGGCATTCGCCGCGGCAGCCACGAGCGCACGATCTGCCGCCGGATCTGTCTGGCCGCCGTAAACGATGTCGGCAAAGACCGCGGCCGGCCTGCCTTCGCTGATCCGATTCAGCAGGCGGGCCTGTACCTCGCGGGGCCAGGGCCAGGCGCCATGGGCATCCATGCTCTGCTCGTCGATACCGACGAGGACCAGATTGTCCATGAGGGGGGGCGGGTGGCGGTTGATGACTGAGTCATAAACGGCGAGATCAAAAACACGGAACCATCCCTGCTGGATGCTGACGGCACAGAATCCCAGTGCCGCGGCGAAAAAGACCGCGGACTCTAGTCTGAACCGGGTGCTGGGCGCCATACGGAAAGCTGCTGTTGATCAGAGCAGGAAAGGTACCACCAGAACGCCGAGAAGCCACCATGGACGCCGGTACACGCCGGTTTCCGCAACGACCGGTGTGCTGTCGATGTCGTTTTCAATGGCGGTGATCTCCACCCGATACATGCCGGCACGGTCGAGCTGTATGGCATAGGTGGGCGTGGTGACCACGGTGTCGATGAGGGTGGTCGCGAAATCGGGATCCCGGCTGATCCGGACCCGATAGCCGTCTGCACTACCGTGCGTCCAGTCGGCCGTCAGCCGCAGGCTCTGACTGCCCAGCGCCACGTCCGTTACCGGCCGGGGGCGAACGGTTAATGGCTGGCCAGGGCTGTAGTCGCTGCGATCGCTCTTCACGCGCCAGACGTACTGGCCGGGTGGCAGCACCGGCGCCACTTCGCTGGTGGACAGATTCTGCTCCCACTGGATCTGACCGAATGCGGGATCGAGGGACACCTGCACCTGATACGGCCCTGATTCGTCTGTCTGCCACTGCAGTTGGACGTCACCGCTGTCGTAGACCGCCTGGGAAAGGGACACCGGTGCGGGTCGGGTGAGCGCTACATCGAGGCTCGATTCGTAGCCTTCCAGAGCACTTTTGCTGATGCCGCGCACGGCGACCCGATAGCTGGCGGGGGGCAGATCGGGCAGTCGCAGCGCCGCTGTTTCCCGAACTTCCACATGCACGGGCGTCTGGGGATCAGAAGCGTCGAAGATGCTGATTCGATATTGCCCTGCACCCGCAAGCGGTTGCCAGCGGAGCTCGGTTCCGAAGGCGTAGCTGCCCGGGGACGACACCCAGACGGGGGCGGACAGCAATGCTTCCCGGACATCTCCCGCCGGGCTGGCGGCCAGACCGTAGCCTGCGGGAACCGGCGTTTCCGTATCCCGGAGGAAGCCCACATCGCCCTCGAGCGTTTCCGTGAGAGAACCGTCGTCCTGCACCGCCACCCTGAATTCCGTGCCTCGCACGGCAGCGGTGCCCGCCGGGGAAGATATCCTGAAGCTGGAGGCATCATTCCGGCGGATGACGTTGGAAGTGCCTCTGCCTCTGTAGAAGCGAAGATGGGTGTCCACCATCCCGGTATCGCCGTAGGCCGTCAGTATGTTGAACAGAACTTCGGAGTCTGCCGCAACCCGCAATGAGGAACCGTCAGCGAAACCCACAAGCACCGCGCCGTCGGCGGTGACCAGCCGATGCCCCATCTCTATCTGCCGGCCCGGCGTGGCGGGCTCGGGATCCGGCGTCAGCAGCCGGGCGGTACCGCGGACGTTCAGCACCTCGGCTGTAGCCGGTTGGCGGACGAGCCACTTCACGGGAATCCGTAACCGGGTGCCTGGCCGGAGGAGACGCTCGTCTTCCAGGCGATTGAATTCGATGATCCGCTCCGCAAAACTTGCGGAGCCGCAATAGCGGCTGGCGATATTCCAGATTTCATCACCCGGGCGGACGGTGTAGGTCCATTCGGCCTCATCCGCCTCTTCCGCGACAACCATCGATGACAGCGCCGTTGCCGTCAGCCACAGGAGGGCGCAGAAGCGCAGGCGCAGGTTAGAGCGCTTCAAGACGATATCCGTGCTGGTAGATGGTTCTGATCCGGAAACCGGATTCGGGGTTGATTTCGAGCCGCCGGCGTACCCGACTCATGTGCACGTCCACCGTTCTGGTGTTGACGCCGCTCACCTTCCAGACATCGCGCAACAGCTGTTCTCTGGAGAGCAGACGCCCCACGTTGCGGAACAGATGCTGGGCCAGTTCGTAATCCTTTGCGGTGAGCGAGATGGTTTCACCGTTCCGGGTGACTGTCTGTGTGTCGGGAAAGAACCGGAAAGGGCCGACCGCAAACTCCAGTTCCTCGTTTGCCAGCCGGCGGCCCAGCGCGGTGACCCGAGCGAGAAATTCCGCCCGGGTGATGTTCTTCACCATGTAGTCGTCGGCGCCGGCATGCAGCACATCGACGATGTCACGCTCCGAATCCCGCTGGGTGACAAAGAGGATGGGCACATGCCAGTGGACTTTGCTGCGGGCATGCGCCAGCACTTCCACGCCGCTCACGTCCGGAAGTTCCCAGTCCAGAATCAGCAGGTCGAACCTGCTGTCCGGAATCGCATTCAGAAGATCCTGGCCGCGCTCGTAATGCGCCACCTGGTGGCCGGCGTCTTCGAGCCAGCCTTTCACCATGGCGGCCTGAGCCGGATCATCCTCCAGAAGGGATATCTGCATGTCCACCTGTGTATCAGAACTCAGCTGCTTGTAAACAGACGGCCCGCCAGTCGACCGACCACGGAACTCAGGTCGCCGTCGAACGTCTGGACAACCGGCGCGATCAATCGCATGGCCCGATCCGTGGCAGACGCGTCCACACCCGTCTGCCGGGCAATGTCGTCGAGATCGAGCATATCCAGAAAGCCTTGCACATCCAGCCTCGACAGACAATCCGTCAGATCAGGTCCTTCCCTGGACCTGAGCTGACGATTCATTTCACCGGCGATGCCGACCACCTCATCGCTGTTCAGGCCGAGGGATTTGAGCTGTTCGAACAGGTCCGGACTTTTCGAGATGAGGTTGACGAGATCCACTATTCGTCTCCCTGACCGGCACGGTCCGAGCCTCCGGTGCGTGCCAACCAGGTGGACAACTGTCTGGCGGCTGCCTCTCTTCCACCCAGGCCGAAGGCCAGGGCGAATGCCACGGCCAGCGCACCCAGGGTAAGGCCGAAGGCCAGATTGACGATCTCGTCGGCCAGCCCCATGGCTTTCAGGCCCATGGCAAGTACCAGCCCCAGGATGGCGAATCTGGCTGCCGGTGCCAGATTGCTGCCCGAGTCCGTGAGTCCGGTGTAGGCCACGTTCGCCAGCCAGTTGCCGACGGCGAGAATGACCAGACCGACGATGACGCTGCCCGCGAAAACGAGCACCTGGTTCAGGGCCTGTGCAAGAACGTCGAAGGCCAGCCGTTCAGAGGCGGTCACACTGGCGGTCAGGAGGATGAAGAAAAAGAGCAGGTTGCCCAGCAGCGTTGAGAAGGGCGTGCGTTGGAACATGCCGGCCATGCCCATGCGCTCAGGCATACCATCCGCGCCAAGTCCGGCGAGCGCCTGGGAGACCAGGCTGCTGATGATGCGGCCGGCGATGAAGGCGACCAGCAGGATCACGCCGGCGGCCAGAATCTTCGGCACCGCGGCGAGCACACTGTTCAGCATTTCCGTTGCCGGAACGGAGATGATGTCGATGTTGAGCTTCTCGAAGCCGGCCAGCAGTGCGGGTGTGAACACGAGTACGAATACGAATATGTGCAGGACCCGGGAAACGTCAATGCCCGTCACGCCACCTCGCGCCATCAGACGCTCCAGCGCTTCTCCGGCCATCTCGGCCAGACTCGCGACGATGCTGGCGATCATGTAACCAATGAGGCCGATGAAGGACGCGGCGATGACGTTCGGCACCGCGGTCAGCAATGTGTCGTACATGGATTTCACAGGATCCAGAACTTCGCCGTAGCCCAGTGCGTTGAGCACGAAGACGAGCACGAAGAACAGAATCAGGTAGTAGACGAAGCGGCTGGTGATGACTTCGATCTTCAGCCGTTCGCTGCCGCCGGCGGCACGTTCGCTCAGTCCCGTGGCGGCGACCAGCCGATAGACACCCCGGCTGACCAGTTTAGCGATGGCCCAGCCGAGCAGGAGAATGATGATGGCGCCGACCAGGCCGGGCACGAACTGGCCCAGCGTTGTCATCAGCGGTTCGAGAAATCCGGATAGCACATCCATTGTGAAGATCCCTGTTGGTTTGTCCAAATCCCATCGGGCAGTGCCTGATGGAAGCGATTGTTCTGAAGCGGTTGCGTTGAAAACGGTTGTGTTGAGAGCGGTTGTGTTGAGAGCGGCGTCAATCTAGCCGAGGGCGGCCGAACGGAACATGGGCCGGGCAGGGGTTTTACCCGGGTTTTACATTCCTGCGGCAGCAAAGCCCGGACAGCGGGCTGACAGGCAGGCGATGACGTGCATGCAGGCACGCTTTACGTGGATTTTACGTTTCCCCATTGGTAATCGGGCCCGCTTGAGCGAATGTGCGCACCGTCATTTTCAAGGAGTACGAAACATGCGCGCACTTATTTTTCTGGTGCTGGCCATCGGCGCCGCACAGGCCTTCGCAGACGAGGGCAGCACGAGGGCAGGACCTCAGGAAGGCCGGTTCTACATAAACGGCGCCGCTGCCTGGTATTCCCCGGCAGACGCAACCTTCACGGAAGATCCGCTGGGTGGCGCTGTGATGCTCGGCTACGGCCTGACCGACCGCTGGTCCATGGAGGTCATGTATTCCCAGTTCGATGTCGATTACAGACAGGGCGCCGTCTCAGGCGCTGATACGACCCGTCTGGGATGGCTGGATCTGCTCTATGAGATCCGTGGAAACGAAACCTGGCAGCCGTTCCTCCTCGTCGGTGCGGGTCGCGCGAACGCGGGCAGGGATGCCCTTGGCGACATCAAGGAAACGCAGCTCAATCTGGGCCTTGGCGTCTTCCGGGCGCTGAACGATCGTTTTTCGCTGCGCGGCGATATTCGAGCCGTATACGGCGACGAAGAACACGATGTCGAACCATTTGCCACGCTCGGCCTGACCGCTGTGCTCGGCCGCCTCAATCGTGCCGAGCCGGTGATGGTTGCGGCAGCCCCTCTCGATTCGGATGGCGATGGCGTCACCGACGAACAGGATCGGTGTCCGGGAACCGCCGCGGCAGCGATCGTCGATCAGGCCGGGTGCGAGCTGGATGACGACCGGGACGGCGTCGTCAATTCCGCTGATGAATGTCCTGATACACCGGCCCGTGCAGCTGTGGATGAACGCGGATGTGCGATGACGCTGGACGAAGTGGTCACCATCGACCTGGCCCTGGAATTCGATTCCAACTCGGCGGAGCTGCGGGAGGCCCACGGTGTGGAGATCGAACGGGCGGTCGAGTTTCTGCTTCGCTACCCGAATTCCACCGCAGTGATAGAAGGCCACACGGACAGTGATGGTGATGCCGACTACAACCAGCAGCTCTCACAGCGGCGCGCCAATGCGGTGCTCGACTACCTGACTGCGCAGGATGGTATCGCGGCGAATCGTCTCAGTGCTGTGGGCTACGGAGAGTCCCGGCCGGTGGCGGATAACGCTACGGCAGCTGGAAAGCAGGCAAACCGCCGGGTTGCTGTAGTGATCACAGGATCGGAAAGCGTTCTGCGCGAGCGCGAAGACTGAATAGCGCCAATCAATTACCAGACTGAAACGTTGAAGGAACCAACAACATGAAACTCAGAATCAGATTTCTTGCCGTGGCGGCTCTGCCGCTCCTCGTTGCCTGCAATCCCGGGTCGGAAGAGACATCGCCCATGGATGCCGCATCGGAGATGCTCGAGAGCACGTCCGAGCAGGCAGGTGATGCCTTAGAGACGATGCAGCAGGAAGCGGGTGCCATCGCCGATGAGGCGGTGGATCAGGCCCGCGAAGCTGGCGCTCAAGCGGAAGAGGCAGCCCGTCGGGCTGCCGAAGAGGCTGAAGCCGCCGTGAATTCTGCGGTGGATGAGGCGACAGAGTCCGTCGAAAGCACCATGGACGATGCGGTCGACGCGGCGCAATCCAACATCCCGGATCTGCGCTAGCGCAATCCGGACCGTAATCAAGGAGAGAAAATAATGGAAGAGTTATCCGGCGAACAGCTGTCAGGCTACATGGACATGGCTGTGGAAATGGCCATGAACTACGGCCCCAAGCTGCTGCTCGCGCTGATCGTACTCATTGTCGGTCTGTGGATCGTCAATCGGGTCGTGCGTGTGATGAATGCGGGAATGCAGCGCTCGAACACGGAGCCCACCCTCTCGAAGTTCCTGTCGAGCCTGGTATCCATCGGACTGAAGGCGCTGCTGCTGATCAGTGTTGCTTCCATGGTCGGGATCGAAACAACGTCCTTCATCGCCATTCTCGGTGCTGCCGGCCTGGCAGTCGGTCTGGCTCTGCAGGGCACCCTGGCGAACTTTGCCGGGGGTGTGCTCGTTCTGCTCTTCAAGCCATACAAGGTCGGTGACTTCGTGGACGCTCAGGGGGTTGCCGGTTCCGTTGCGGAGATTCAGATCTTCAATACGGTCATTCGGACGGGCGACAACAAGACGATCATCGTTCCCAACGGCGCGATTTCCAACGGCATCATCACCAACTTCTCGACCCAGGCGACCCGACGGGTGGATTTCGTGTTCGGCATCGGCTACGGGGATGACATCACGAAAGCGAAGAGCATTCTGGCCCGTCTGTTTGCTGACGATCATCGAACGCTGGATGATCCGGCCGTGCTGATCGTGGTGTCGGAGCTTGCGGACAGCTCGGTGAACATCACCGTGCGTGCATGGGTGGAGGCCGCCGACTACTGGGGCCTGTATTTCGACATGCTGGAGACCGTGAAACAGACCTTCGATGCGGAGGGCATTTCCATTCCCTATCCGCAACGGGACGTGCATATGATCAGCAATGCCTGATCGACTTCCCTCCGGGCAGGCCGTTCGGTCTGCCCGATCTTCTCAGTCGACGGATTTCGACTTCCTAGTTGACGGATTTGACTGACGAAGTCAGTCGACGGATACCGCGTCAATCAGCCCCGGCCGCAGCAACGCTTTCTTACCCCCCTTGCGTTCATACTTCCGCGCGGGGGTGTTGATGATTTCCGTCAGCTCGCCGGCCGCCAGTCCCGCGGCAACCCGTTCGGAAGGTGCATCGTCATAAGACGTCGTCCGCTGCCGTGGGGTACGGCCATTCGACTCGATCATCTCGGCCATTTTCTGCGGCGACGTTTCCTGGCCGTGCTCCGTGCCTGCTGCCCGGCTGATGGATTCATTCATCAGCGTACCGCCCAGATCATTACAGCCGGCGTTCAGGCTGGCTTCCACACCCTTGTGGCCCATCTTCACCCAGCTCGACTGAATGTTGGTGATCCAGGGGCTCAACGTCAGTCGTGCCACCGAGTGCATGAGAATGGCTTCCCGGAAGGTTGGTCCCTTGCGCGCCTTCCCCTTCAGGTACATGGGCGCTTCCATGTGTACGAACGGTAGGGGCACGAATTCGGTGAAACCACCGGTCTTGCGCTGCAGATCGCGCACCCGGATCAGGTGGCGGGCCCAGTGTCTGGGCCGCTCAACGTGGCCGTACATGATGGTGGCCGTGGTCCGGAAGCCCGTTTCATGGGCGGCCTCCATCACTTCCAGCCACTGGGCGGTATTGATCTTGTCCGCACAGATGATCTGGCGCACCTCGTCGTCCAGGATCTCGGCGGCGGTGCCGGGCAGGGTGGACAGACCGGCGGCTTTCAGTTCCTCCAGATAGCCTTTCAGGTCCTTGTTGGAGCTCGCTGCGCCCTGCCAGACTTCCAGGGGCGAAAAGGCATGCACGTGCATATCAGGCACTGCTTCCTTCACGGCTTTGACGATGTCGGTGTAGGTCTGGCCCGTGTACTCGGGATGAATTCCACCCTGCATGCAGACTTCCGTGGCACCCCGGGCCCAGGCTTCCTCGGTTCGGCGCTGAATCTCTTCGTGGGAGAGATCATACGGGCGGCCGCGGAGGTTTTCGGAAAGCTTGCCTTTGGAGAAGGCGCAGAACTGACACTTGAAGTAGCAGATGTTGGTGTAGTTGATGTTCCGGTTAACAACGTAACTCACGGTGTCGCCATTCAGATTCCGCCGCATCCGGTCTGCCGCCTGCACCACCGCGTTGAAGTCGTCGCCGCGGGCTTCGAAAAGACGAATCACTTCTGCTTCGCTTAATGGTTCTTCCGCTTCCGACTTTGCGAGAATGGCTTTCAGATCGGCAGACACCTGTCGTGGTTCGGCGCGGATCGCTTCGAGCACGTCCTCCGGTGGATCGATTTCTTCGCCCGGACTCCAGCGATCCGTGCGCGGGAAACCGTCCGCATCGGTCATATTCAGCAGTGACTCATGCAGTTCCGGGTCCACCCAGGTGTCCAGGTCCTGGGCGTAGCGGGGATAGATGGTGAGGCGTTCGTGCAGACTCTTGCCGGCCGCGCGCGTCTGTGTCGCCAGGTCGTCCACGTGCGGCCAGGGCGCTTCCGGATTCACGAAGTCCGGGGTGAGTGGTGAAACGCCGCCCCAGTCGTTAATGCCGGCGTTGACGATCTGTTCCAGCACGCCCGGCGAGAGGTTCGGCGGTGCCTGCACGCTCATTTCACTGCCGAAGATGATGCGGGCCACCGCGATGGTCCAGAGCAGCTCATTCAGGTCCGGCTCCGGTGCGTTGGCCATCTTGGTTTCCGGTTTGGCCCGGAAATTCTGAATGATGATTTCCTGCACGTGATCGAATTCGGCGTGGATTGCGCGAATGGCAAGCAGGGATTCGATACGCTCGGTGCGGGTTTCGCCAATGCCGATGAGAATACCGGTGGTGAACGGAACCTTTGCCCGGCCGGCATCGGTCAGTGTCTGCAGACGCACGGCCGGCACTTTATCCGGCGAACCGTAGTGGGGCATGCCCTTTTCGCAGAGCCGGTCCGAGGTGGACTCGATCATGATGCCCATGGATGGCGACATGTGCCGGAGCTTGCGCAACTCTTCCGGCGTCATGGTGCCGGGATTCAGATGGGGCATCAGGCCCGTTTCCTGGTAAACGCGTTCCGCCGCATGCAGGAGGTATTCGAGGGTCGACTCGAAGCCCATCTCGGCCAGGGCCTCCCGGGCGGCTTTATAACGAAGCTCCGGTTTTTCGCCGAGGGTGAACAGCGCTTCCTTGCAGCCCATCTCCGCGCCATGACGGGCGGTTTCCAGCACTTCTTCGATGGAGAGGTACGGCGCCTGTACCTTGCGCGGCACCTGCGCAAACGTGCAGTAGTGGCAGACATCGCGACACAGATGCGTGAGTGGGATGAAGACCTTGCGTGAATAGGTGACGATGTTGGCGAACCCGCGATCGCGAAGTTCCGCAGCGAGTTCCGCCAGGGCAGCGGTGTCTTCGACATCGGCCAGCATGAGAGCGTCTGCTTCGGAGGGCAGTTGCCCCTGTTGGTGAGAGGCGCGTAGCCGCTCGATGAGCGTGGTCGTGTCGTTCAAGTCTTTTACCTCGTGGCCCTATCGCTCACCTTTGATCACCTTGCTTGAGCGCTGAGGGCGTTGTGGCACTGTCAGTTCAGACAGTGCTATGTGGTTGATCCCGGCCGGCCATTATCAATGGCCAGCAGGCGTTCGGCTATACCGGATTTTTCTAAGTAAGTGCCCGTTTGGGTGTTGCGTTCGTCTGAGAGCAGGGTGTGCAGGTCGTCCGCCGTGTCGATATCGAGCTGAAAGCCCCGGCTGGGGACGATTCTGGGTGTTATGCCCGTCGCGAAAGCCGCGTCCACATGGGGTTTGAAGCTTCTGCCATCAAAGATGAAGTCGATCACGCCGGGCGGAGAAAGCGCCAGACAATTGGTGCCCAGATGATCCGCATCCGGCACCACCGTGACTGCGCCGGCTGCCGTGAGATCGTGGCCGCTGAGGATTTCGTCGATTTCCCGGGCGCTGATGAGTGGCACGTCCGCGGGAATCACCATGACGCCTCTGGCGCCATAGTGGTCGCGCAGATGCTGGCTGGCCTGGGTGAGCGCGCCGGGCAGGTCTGCATCTGGACTTTCGGCGAATCGCTCCGTGCTGAAGGTCTGGGCCAGCGCATCCGCTTCGCGGGTGCGGGAGACAATGAGCACCCCGCTCAGTGCAGAGGACTGACAGAGTGCTGCCAGCACATCCCTGGCCATGGCGAGCATGAGATCGCGGCGCTCGGCCGGAGACAACAGGCTGGCCAGACGCCGCTTCGCGTCTTCAAGTGCCTTGAAGGGAACAATGGCCCACATTCTGGATGTTGCCGCCTCTCAGTGAAGGCTGGTCAGAAACCTCAATGTTGCTTCTGCCAGCGCAATCCGGTCATCCAACGTTAGCATGACGCTCTGGGTGGCGACACTTGGCACATTCAGGGTGTCCAGGAGCGCTTCGTCCTGACGGTCGAGCACGAAGCCGTCGATCAGGCCATCGTAGTGGGCGGCCACGGCGGCCGCCGTTGAAGGAATATTCAGTTCCGACATCATCTTGGCCGTGGGGCCTTTGATTGCGGTGCCGCCCACAATGGGAGAGACGGCGACTATCGGCACATCGAGTGCTGCCAGGGTGGCGCGGGTATCGTCGATTGTGAGCAGCGGGTCCACGGACACGAAAGGATTCGACGGACAGATGATCACGCCTTTCAGATTCGGCAGCAGCGCTTTGATCCGTGGGTTCAGGCTGGCGGCGTCGGCACCCCGGAATTCGAATCCGGTGACCGCAGGTGCGCAACGGTCGCGTACGAAATAGTGCTGGAAGGCCAGCGGACCATCCGGCGTCAGGACGGTGGTCCGCACGGGGTCGTCCGTCATCGGCAGCACGGTCTGGGTGATGCCGAGCCGTGTGCAGACCTCGGCCGTCACCTCGGTCAGGCTTCTGCCGGCTTTCAGGGCCGCGGTGCGGAAGGCATGCAGAGCCAGATCCCGATCACCGAGCCGGAACCAGGTTTCGCCACCTAACTGCTCCAGCGCCTCCATGAAGTCCCAGGTCTCATCGTGCCGACCCCAGCCCAGGTCCGGGTTGGACAGATCCGAAAGGGTATAGGTGAGTGTGTCGATGTCCGGGCTGATGGAAAAACCGAGGTGTTCGAAATCGTCGCCGGTGTTGACGGCAAAGGCCACCTTGTCTGCCGGCAGCACGTGGGACAGCCCCAGGGCGAGTTTGGCACCGCCCACCCCGCCGGTGATGGCGAGATAGTCCACCATCAGCGGAACAGATCTTCTTCCAGTGGCCGATTGATGATTGCTGCCGTTTGCTCGCCGTTGTCGCCGACCACGAGGGGCAGACCGCGAATGACCGCCACCGGCACCCGTTCAGTGGTTTCGCCCATCACCATCGTTGCCATGCTGGCAATGGCATCGGCCCGGTTGATCAGGGTGACCTTGAGTTCCCGCCCGTAGCTGTCGGCGCCACCACGGTGATCGTCGAGCACGGTCATGCCGGCGGCGCCAATGGCGATGCCGATGGTCCCGAGCCGCCAGGGCCGATTGGCACTGTCCGTGATGATCACGCCGATCGTTCTGCCCGTGCGGGACTCGATATCTGTTTTGAATCGTTGTGCGGATGCATCCGGGTCCACGGGCAGGAGCAGGGCCTGTTCGCCCCCATCATGGTCGATGTTGGACTGATCGATGCCGGCGTGGGCACCAACCAGGCCGAGTTTGTGCCGCATGATGAGCACGCCAGGCTTCTGCCTCAGCACCTCGGTGGACTCATCCAGAATAAGTTGCACCAGACGGGGATCCTTATCCGTCTCCCGTGCCAGCTTTTCGGCTTCGGTCGAGGCGGAAATGCCCGCCAGCGCCACCTGCCGGCCCTCGGCTTTGGAGACGATCTTCTGGGCGAGGCAGACACAGTCACCGTCTTCGAGCTGCTGACCGCTGGATGCCAGTGCCGCCAGAACCAGATCCGCAAGATCATCGCCGGCGCTGACCATTGGCAGTCCAGGTACGCCAAAGACGCTGAAATTCTGACCGGGTAGTGTGCTGCTCACGTTCGACGGGTGCCTGAATCAGTGATCGGCCTGACCCACGATCTTGATCCCGGAGTGGGAGATGTCGTGGCGGCGATTGATCTGAATCAGAATGGAAGTCAGCGCTTCCGCGGCGGCAGAGTTTTCGATCGGCCCGGCATGAAAACCGCTCATGCCTGCTTCCGCCGCGAGTTCGATCACCCGGTCCCGGGCGGCTTTCTTGTTGCCGGCCACCAGTACGTCGCACTCGATTTCCACATCTTCCTGGAGCAGATGAGCTGCAATGTTCTGGAAGGCGGTCACCACCATCACATCGTCACCGAGCAGATCCTGGGCCCGTTTACCCGCACTGCCTTCCGGCGGCAGCTGCACGGTGCCGACTTTGGGTGGCACCAGGGGCACGGTCACGTCGATGAGGATTTTGCCGGAAAGACCCGCCCGCACGCCTTCCAGGGTGGAGAGCTGGTGCTCGGCGGGGACGGTGAGCACGATGATATCGCCCGCAGCGGCTGCATCGCCGTTTTCCATGGCCTCCGCCGGGGTATCCGGGCTGATCTTGGCCAGATCCGCCACGGCGTTCTGCGCCTTGTCCAGCGTTCTGGAGCCGATGATGATCTTGTGTCCTGCCTTGGACCAGCGGATGGCGAGACCCGTACCCAGATCGCCCGTGCCGCCGAGGATGGCGATGGTTTCGTTGCCGGCGTCGGTCATGATTGAAGCGTTCCTTGGGAAAAGCCGGCGATTATGCCGCTATTCGGCTTTCTCCGTCGATAGGCTGTCCACAGCCGCCGGACCGTCGCCGAATTGTTCGGCGGCGGCTATCGGGTGGCGGCGAGGTTGATGCCGAGGGCGATCAGAATGCCGCCGCCGATCCGGTTCGCCAGCTGACTCGTGCCGGGCGAGTGTTTGAAGGCGGCCGTGATCCGCTCCGCCAGCAGCACACAGAGCAGGTCGGCGCTGGAGAACATCAGATTGACGAAGGTGCCCAGCAGCAGGAGCTGGCTCCAGAGCGGCAGGGCAGCCGCAGGGTCGGTGAACTGAGGCAGGAAGGCGACGTAGAAGATGGCCGTCTTCGGATTGAGGATCTCGACCATCGCGCTCTCCCGGAACGCCTGCCACGGCGATCGGGCATTTGCCTGCAGCGGCACGTGCAGATCCGACGGATCTCTCGAACGCAGGAAACGAAGGCCCAGCCAGATGAGGTAGGCCGCGCCAGCAAGCTTCATCGCGCTGTAAAGCACGGGAATGGCGTCGAACAGAACGGCAAGCCCCATTGCCGCGGCAAGCACATGCACATAACCGCCGGTGTGAATGCCCAGGGACGCCATCAGACCGCCGCGCCGCCCTCGGGCAATCGTCTGCGCGGCGGCATACAGGGTCGAGGGCCCCGGCATGTAGGCGAACACGGCAGTTGCGAGCAGGAAGGCGATCAGAGTTTCTACGCTGGGCACAGGCTCATCCGGAAGTTGATCGATGGCGCTGCCATGGTAGGCAATCCCCGGCCTTTCGTCTGCACCTGAAGACGTCTGCACCTGAAGATCCAGGCCTGACTTGACCGGCACAGACCCGTACCATGCCGGGTCCGGAAATTATCAGAGATGCGCGGGAGATCTGAAATGGGTACAGAGATGAGAATCGGCACCATGCTGGGTGCAGACGGCACCGGCATGACGCTGGATGACGTGATCAATACGGCCAAGGCGGCGGAAACTGCCGGGCTCGACAGTGTCTGGATGGCGAATATTTTCAGCTACGACGCCATTTCCGCACTGGCGCTGGTTGGCCGGGAAACCAGTCGAATCCAGCTGGGTACGGCGGTCACACCGACCTTTCCCCGTCATCCCACGGCCATCGCTCAGCAGGCCATGACCACCACGGCAGCGTCGGGAGGACGCTTCACCCTGGGTATCGGGCTTTCACACCAGGTGGTGATCGAAAACATGCTGGGTATGAGCTACGACAAACCCGCCCGGCATATGCGCGAATATCTGTCCGTGCTGATGCCCCTGGTCCGTGGTGAAACCGTTGCCTTCGACGGTGAGCAGTACAAGGTGAACGGGGTGACGCTGGACATTCCCGGTGGCTCGCCCACCCCCGTGGTGGTTGCCGCACTCGGGCCCGTGATGTTGAAGCTGGCGGGGGAGCTGGCCGATGGCACCAACACCTGGATGGTGGGACCGAACACCATGGAGAACCACATCATCGCCCGGCTGCACAAGGCGGCCGAGGACGCCGGCAAACCGACTCCCCGTGTGGTGGGCGGTTTCCCGGTGGCATTGACCACCAACGTGGAGGCCGCGAAGGAGAAGATCAACGAGCAGCTGGTCATTTACGGTCAGCTGCCCAGCTATCGGGCCATGCTCGACAAGGAAGGCGCCGCCGGTCCCGCAGACATCGCGCTGGTGGGTGACGAGAACGCACTGCGCGGTGAAATTCAGCGCCTCGAAAGCATCGGCGTCACCGACTTCAACGCGGCGGTGGTCGATGTGGAAGAAGGCGCCCGGCAGCGTACGCTCGAGTTCCTGGCCAGTCTGAAGTAAGTGCCGCTCACTTACCTAAGCCCATACCTAAGCCCATACCTAAGGCACGGACCTCAGGAAGGCGGGAGGTCGTCCCGGTACTTCCGCCCCTGATAGTCCGAGTCGATTAACCGCTTCGGGTGCAGGCCATCCACATGGCCCATGAAACCCGGGTCATTGACGCTGTAGCCGAGCAGCGCCTGAATCCGGTCGCTGTACCGGCCGGCCAGCGCCGGGGGCACGGCCAGGGTCATGTTTTCCAGTTGGCGCATCCAGGGTGCGCAGTACTGAGGCGTGATGGCGAGTCGGGTGGCGTCCGAGCTGTTCGCGCCACCCCGGTGGTAGAGATTGCCGGCGAAAACGACCACCGAACCCGCCGGCATCTGCACTTTGATGGCCTCGTCTGCCCGGGGCGTTCGATCGGCCGGCCAGCGATGGCTGCCGGGAATGATCTCCGTGGCGCCGTTGTCCGCCGTGAAGTCGTCGAATGCCCAGATGGTGCTGATGCCGAAAGGGGGTCTGGGTGTTGGAATATCCGGGCCGCCGCCGGGCGTGTCGTCGATGTGAAAGCTCTGGGGCGTTTCACCAGGGTGCACGTTGATGGCCAGTGCGGAGGAGAGCAGATAGTTCCGCGGCAGGAAGGCGTCGACGATCTGCAGCACCACGGGATGCTCGATGATCCCGGCGATCGAGGGAGCCTTGGCGAGCAGGGCGTACACCCGTTCGGAATGAAAGCCTTCGAAGTCGTTGCGGCCCATGTGCTGTTTCTGCAGGCAGGGTGCGAGCTCGGAGCGGATCCGACGTACCAGTTCCGGGTCGAGGAGGCGTTCCAGAATGACGAATCCCCGGGTCCGTAGCGCGGCGATGGCATCGTCTGTGCCGGGTTGAGTGCGGGTCTCTGTGCTGGTCTGTGTGCGGTTCATGAGGGGACTCACCCTCCCTGGGCGGGCTTCCGATCCGTGGTCGTCTGATTCAATGCGTTCACTTCCGGCAGCACTTCATCGATCAGCCGTCGGGTCTGTTGCATCACTTCCTGAGGGTTCGCGGCGATCGGCCGGAGCACGAACTTGTGTACGCCGGCGGCTCGAAAGTCCGCAAGCAGCGCCAGAATTTCCGCCGTGCCGCCCACGGCCCGGAGGCGGCTCGGGTCTTTGTTCAGCCGCTTGCTGAGTAGTTCGTCGTTGTGTTTCACAACCGGCTCGTCCGTTCGGCCGAAACGAAAGGCAAACCCGGCGCCGTAGTGATCTTCGTCGATGCGGCGTTCGTACCGGGGCAGTTCGGTCTTGATGGCTTCGATCACCGGCGCCACCTCTTCCGGGGATTCGAGACCCGCCTGCCAGCCGGTGCCCCAGCGGGCCGTGCGTTCCACCGCCCTGGGCGCCGAACCTCCCACCCAGAGCGGCATGGGATTCTGCACCGGTTTCGGGGCGATGGCCGCGTCGTCGAGCTGATGGAACTCGCCGTCGAAGCTCACGCTCGTCTCGGTCCAGAGCCGGCTGATGATCTCAAGACCCTCATCCATCCGCTTGCCGCGGCCGCGGGTCGGTGCGCCGGTGGCCACATAGTCCCGTGAGCGGGCGCTGCCGATACCGAAGGCGGGGAGGAGGCGGCCATTCGAGAGCACGTCGATGGTGGCGCAGGCCTTTGCGGTGAGCACCGGATCCCGCAGTCCCAGACTTGCCACGTTCATCCCGAATTTCAGGTGTCTCGTCCGGCCGGCCAGTGCGGCCATGACAGACATGCACTCGAGAAAGGGCTCCGAGCCGATGATCCGGTCGCTGTGCCAGAGAGAATTCACCCGGGCATCGTCGCAGAGGTCCACCCAGGCCCAGAATTCATCCGCGTGGGCAAAGGGATAACCGGCCATGCCGATTCCGGCGCTGATGGTCATTCGGTCACTGCCTGGCCATTCCTCATCGTTCGAGTATACCCCCGGGTTTCCCGGTCGTACTGGTCCCGGAACCGGTCGCCGAGCATGTTGAAGCTCCAGACCGTCAGGCCCAGGAACAGGGCGGGAAAAAACAGCGTCCAGGGCGCGGACTCCATGGTCCGGGTCCCGTCGGCGATCAGGACGCCCCAGCTGGTCTGGGGTTCCTGGATGCCGAGACCCAGAAAACTGATGAAACTTTCCGCCAGGATCACCGAAGGCACGGTCAGCGTGGCGTAGACGAGCGCCGGACCGGCCACATTCGGAACCACGTGCCGGAAGAGAATCCAGCCCCGTCCGGCGCCCATGGTCCGGGCCACCTGGATGTAGGCCTGCTCCCGGATGGCCAGGGTCTGGCCGCGCACGATACGGGCGATATCCAGCCAGTAGATGGCCCCGAGCGCGACGAAGAACAGCACGGGTTCCTGTCCGAACACCACCATGAGCAGGATGACGAACAGAATGAAGGGCACCGCGTACAGCACGTCCACGGCCCGCATCATGAACTGGTCTGTGCGGCCACCGCGCAGACCGGCGAAGGCACCGTAAGGCACACCGATCAGGATACTCACTGATGTGGCGATGAACGCGGCCATCAGGCTGACCTTGGCGCCGAGCATGACGCGGGCAAAAAGATCGCGACCGATCAGGTCGGTGCCGAACCAGTGCGCCACATCCGGTCCGGCTTCCAGCGCCTCCCAATCGATGGATTCCGGATCCCAGCCGGAGAGGCTTCCGCCGACGAATGCGCCAGCCAGTACGAGGAGGATCCAGAGGCTGCAGAATCTGGCCAGAGCCGAGCCGAATAAGACTTCTTTCAGGGCTGCCAGCATCAGTCGTGCAGCCGGATGCGCGGATCGAGCCTTGCATAGCAGAGGTCGACCAGCAGATTGAATGTGAGGATGAAAGCGGCATAGACCACCACCACACCCATCACCAGGGTGTAGTCGCGATTGAGGGCGGCCTGCACGAAATAGCGGCCAATGCCGGGCAGTTCGAATACCTGCTCGATGACCACGGAGCCGGTCAGCAGTGCCGCGGCCGCCGGGCCGAGAAAAGACAGTACGGGCAGGAGTGCAATCGGCAGCAGGTGGCGGATCACGATGCGCCGCTGAGGCAGGCCCTTGGCCTGGGCGGTCATGACATGTGGTTCGAGCAGCGTCTCGGCCACACTGCCCCGCATGAGCCGGGCGAAGGCGGCCACGAATGGCAGGGCCAGCGCGACAGGCGGCAGAATGAAATGTGCCGGACTGCCGACACCGCCCGCCGGTAGCCAGCCGAGCCAGACGGCGAACAGGAGCACGGCGAGCGGGGCGAGGACGATGGAAGGCAGGGCGAGACCGAGATTTGCCGCCCCCATCAGCAGCGCGTCGGTTTTCGAACCGGCTGACAGTCCGGCAAACAGACCGATTCCGACGCCGAAGATCAGTGCGATCCCCAGCGCTGCCAGACCGACACCGAGACTCACCGGCAAACCGGCGCTGATCAGTTCATTCACGCTGAAGTCTTTCTGCTTGAATGAGGGGCCCAGGTCGCCGCTGGCCAGCATGCCGAGATAGTCGAGGTACTGTTTCGGGAGCGGTTGATCCAGGTTGTAGGCGGCCAGCAGGTTCGCTTCCACGTCCGGTGGCAATCTGCGCTCACCATCGAACGGACCGCCGGGTGCCGCGCGGACCATGAAAAATACCAGCGTGACGATGACCCAGAACGTGAGCACGCTGATCAGGGCCCGTACGAGCAGATAGCGGATCATGGGGGCACTGACGGCATCATCCGCTTGCCGGACGGACGCTGGCGCTGGTTCGGGCCACAGCCGCCCCATCCGGCTGTTTCACCAGTTGAGGCTGTTTCACCAGCTGAGAAAGCGCAAGGCGTGCACGTCACGGTGGTTCTCATGCCAGCCCTTGAGGTCCGGGTGGACGAGACGTTTCACCGCGATGCTGTACAACGGCACCACCGGGTGATCGGCCATCGCCAGGGCTTCCGCGTCGCTCATCAGCTGATTGCGGAGGCCGATGTCCGCCTGCTGCCTGGCTTCGTGCATCAGGGCGTCGTAGGGGTTAGGTACCGCTTCCCCGGACAGTTTCGTTTAGCGTGATCTTCTTGCTCTGTTCTCGTTTCAGTCTAGAACGCATCCTCGGATTGTAGAAGCACTCGATGTAATCAAAGATATCCGCTCTAGCTTCTGCTCGTGTTCGATAACGCCGCCGATTTACTCGTTCTCGCTTCAGCATCCCGAAGAACCCTTCGACGAGTGCATTGTCTGCGCAGCTGCCTACGGCACTCATGCTGCAGGTCAGGTTGTGACCTTTGAGAAAACGCTGGTATTCATCACTGGTGAACTGCGTGCCGCGATCCGAATGCAACACAATGGTTGATCGATCCTGCCTCTGCCAGAGCGCCATTAAGACAGCCTGCAGCACCAGCTGGCGATCCTGAACAGCACTCATTGACCAACCAACCACCTGTCGAGCATGCAAATCAATGACAACACAGAGGTACAGCCAGTCCTCTGCCGTTCGAACATAGGTGATATCGGTTACCCACTTGCTGTTCGAACTGCTGGCTTCGAAGTTGCGATCCAGGTGGTTCCGCACTGCTGATGGTCGAGGTGCACTGGGCTTCTTTCGCCAGCTCCGGCGCTGCGGAATGCCGTACAGTTCGGCCTTCTTCATCAGTCTGCCCACTCGATTGACGCCGGCTTCAACGCCTTCGTCCAGCAGATCGTCGTGAATACGTCTGCGGCCCAGGACACCTTCGCTGCCTTCATGCAGTTCCCGAATACGCTTCAGCAGCTTCCGGTTGGCTAAAGTGCGCTCACTCAGAGGTCGGCCCCGCCACTCATAGTAGCCGCTCGGGGAAACACCGAGACGCTCACACATCATGCGGACGGGGAATGCGTCGCGGCAACGCTCTATCATCCGGAACTTTACTTCTGTTCTCTGGCGAAAAACGCTGCCGCTTCTTTTAAAAAATCCCGTTCCTTCTTCACCCGAGCGAGCTCGCGCTTGAGCTGCATGATCTCTTCATCCCGGGCGTGACCCTGGCCCGGAAACGCCTCCTGACCATGCTTCTCGATGGCTGTGCGCCACTTACCCAGCATATGGGCATTGATCCCCAGGTCCCTCGCAACAGCGGTTACTGTCGCACCGGGTAGCCGGGTAAGCTCGACCGCCTCGCGTTTGTACTCGTCTGTGTACTTCCTTCTCGACATCTGACACCTCCCTTGCCCTTATGGGCCTATTCTAAGGTGTCCGGAAAAGCGGTACCTAACCCTAGGCGTGATTTCTGTAACGGCCGTAGTTCACGTTTCCAGCATCAGAGACCAGCAGGTCCAGGTAATGGCCCGGGTTGTTTTCGCCGATCCAACCGGCCTGGGCGACCTGGAAATCACCCTGCCGCAGATCGCTGAAGTGCACCTTGAGTTCCGTGTGACGCAGCCGGGCGTCCACACCGATCTGACGCCAGAAGCTGGCGATGGCCAGATTTGTACGTTTGCCATCCCCCTCGTCGTAATAACGCAGGGTCACCTGCAGTGGGTTGCCGGGCCCGAAACCAGCGGATTCGAGCAGCGCGCGGGCTCGAGTGATCCGATCCTGCAGGGGCTGGTTCTGATAGGCGGGAATTGCCGCCTGGTAGTCGCTGACAAGCTCAGGCACGAAACTTCGCGCCGGGAAGTTGCCCGTTCGCTGCACCTTGTCGGTGAGAATCTGCGGTTGCACCACGATCGCCAGCGCCTCCCGGACCCGGGCATCGTCGAAGGGCGGCCGGGCCGTGTTGAAGACCAGATAGATCATGGACAGCAGTGGTGAGATTCGCAGGTGCTCGGGCATCGTTTCCCGAACGTGGGTCAGTTCGTTGGAAGGAAAACCACCGATGGCGTGTGCTTCCCCGGCCCGATAGCGGTTGTAGGCATTCTGCTCGTTGGCGAGCGGCAGATAGCGGGCTGACTGGATGGCGACAGGCTCGTAAAAGTGCGGGTTTGCCGTCAGGGCAACATGGGATTGGGGCCGCCATTCCTCGAGGACGTAGGCGCCATTACTCACCCAGTGCGTCGCTTTTACCCAGTCATCGCCCTGCTGGGCGATTACATGTTCGGGTACTGGAAAACCCGTGGGGTAAAGCAGCCGCTCCGGCAGGTGTGGATAGGGTTCTTCCAGGGTCAGCGTCAGCGATAGATCGTCGTCCGCCCGGGCGCCGAGCGCCGTGGGCGGCATCTCGCCGGCATTGACGGCACGGGCGTTTTTCAGGGGATACATGAAATAGGCAAGGCTTGCCGCCGTGGCGGGGTCGAGCAGACGACGGAAGGCGTAGACAAAATCCCGGGCATCGAGGCCTTCGCCGTCCGACCATTTCAGCCCCGGTCGGATCCTGAAGGTCCAGACCAGGCCGTCATCGCTGACCTGCCAGGATTCGGCCGCCCCCGGACCGATATTGCCTTCGGCGTCCATCGCGGTGAGCCCGAGAAAGAGATCGGTGAGAATGGTCTCCTCGAGGCGCAGATTGTAGCGATGCGGATCCAGGGTCTGGGGTTCACCGGCGTTCCCGAGCACCAGGGTGTGCGGCTGTGCGGTGCGACCGGGTGCGCTCAGGCATAAGGCGCAGACGATGGCGGTGAGGCCGATGAACGCTCTGAAATTCATGGCCGGAACCATACTGGAATCCGCAGGTCTTTCGCCACGTTGAGGGGGCGCCGGCGCTCACGCATACTGCGCCGCCATGGCCACTGGACCCTGTCAGCTCATCGCCGATATCGGCGCCACCCACGCCCGGTTTGCGTTGTCCCGTGGTGGGGTACTCACAGGCGAGAAAACAACGCTGCCGACCAGAGACCAGACCCTGGCAATGGATCTGGTACGAACGGCGCTCGAGCAACTCGGCGTCGATGACGTGACCGCTGGATGTTTTGCCGTCGCAGGACCGGTCAATGATGGCGCCGTGGAGGTGACAAACGGCGGGCTGCGGTTTGAGACCGCGGCCTTGAGCGAGATGCTGAATGCCCCCGTGAAGCTCGTTAACGATTTCCATGCCCTGGCCATGGCCATACCCGGCCTGGAACGGCTGGCAGCTGTGGGTGGCGACGCGGCCCGAAGCGGCCAGCGGCAGGTGAAGGCGGTGCTGGGTCCCGGCAGTGGTCTGGGAATGAGCGTACTGCTGCCTGAGGCCCGGGGTGGATGGCAGGTGCTGTCTTCGGAGGGTGGTCATGCAGACCTGGCACCCGGTAATCCACTCGAGCAGGAACTGCTCACTGTGCTGCACAGCCGACACGAGGGTGTCTGCTGGGAAACCGTTCTTTCCGGTCCGGGTCTCGTCAATCTTTATGAGGCGGTCGCCGTCATGTGGGGAATGCCGGCGGAACCACGAACGCCGGAAGACATCAGCCGGCTGGGTGTATCGGTGGAGGATCCGCTCTGTCATCAGACCCTGGAACTCTTTTTTGCGCTGCTCGGATCGGCGGCCGGTAACCTGGCGCTGACGGTCTGTGCACAGGGTGGCGTGTACATCGGTGGGGGCATTGTGCCCGCACTGGCCGAGTTTGCTCGATCGAGTCCGCTGCGACGCCGGTTCGAAGAGCGGGTTGAGTTGACTGCCCTGGTGGCGGACATTCCGATCTTTCTGATTCTGGATGAAGATCCGGGTCTGAGGGGTGCGGCCGCCTGTTGCCAGGCACAGGCATAAGCCGGGAATTACGGTGCACGAACCGGGAATCAGGCTGATCGGGAATCAGGCTGATCGGGAATCAGAGGAGAAATTCGAATGGCGGATGATCTGAGCTATACGATTCAAGGCGAATCCATGCAGTTTGTGGATGTGGCCCTCGATCCGGGTGAAACGGTGATCGCCGAAGCCGGCATGATGATGTATCTCACCGATGGCGTGGATTTCACCACCCGGTTCGGCGACGGTTCGGATACCGGTGTGATGGGCAAGCTCTGGGGTGCGGCCAAACGCATGGTGACCAGCGAGAGCCTGTTCCTCACGCACTTCACCAACGACGGCAGCGATGAGGCCCACGTGGCCTTTGCCGGACCTTATCCGGGCCAGATCGTTCCTGTCGATCTCTCCGGGATCAAGGGGGAGTTGCTCTGTCAACGGGACGCATTTCTCTGCGCAGCACTGGGCACTGAAATTTCGATCGCTTTCACCAGGCGCCTGGGCGCCGGTTTTTTCGGTGGCGAAGGCTTCGTGCTGCAGCAGCTCAAAGGGGATGGTCATGCGTTTCTTCATGCGGGCGGAACGATCGTTGAGCATCAGCTGGAAGGTCAGAAGGTTCGGGTCGATACGGGATGCCTGGTGGCCTTCGAGTCAGGTATCGAATATGACGTCCAGCTCACCGGCGGGCTCAAGTCCATGATGTTCGGTGGCGAAGGGATGTTTCTGACCACGCTGGAAGGACATGGCCGGGTCTGGCTGCAGTCGCTGCCCTTCGCCCGCCTGGCCGATCGCGTTCTGGTGAATGCGGTTCATCTGAAACGGGATGGCCAGGGCTGAGCGCCAGGCGTCTGGCGCCTGGTTAATCCTCCCCGAAGGCCCGTATGACGTCAGCAGCGAATCGCGGCTGATCGAAGCGATGCCCCAGTGGATCCACACCGGTACGGACGACGACCATGTTCCGTGCTGGAATGAGGGTGGCGTGCTGGCCTTTGTTTCCCGCGGTGGAGTAGGTGCCGGGTGGCAGGCCATGCAGTCCATCGTAGAGCCAGAACTGGGCGCCGTAACCCTGCCCATCCGGCTGACGTTTAAATGCGGGCGCAGGCTCGGCAACGAACGCCGCCCACCCTGACGGCATGATCCGCTCTCCCTGCCAGATGCCGTCCTGGAGGTAGAGCAGGCCGAACCGGGCCAGATCTCTGGCGGTCGTGTAGACCTGGCTGGAGCCGATGAAGTTGCCGGCGTGATCGGTTTCCATCCAGGTGTGGTTCATGCCGATCCGCTGCAGCAGTCTGTCGTATGGAAAACGCAGGTAATCCAGTTCGTTCCCGAGCGCCTGCTTCAGGCCGAGCAGAAGCAGCAGGGTGTCATTGTTCGCATATTTCCAGCGTTCGCCCGGTTCTGCTTCCAACGGGGTGGTGGCCGCGGCGCTCCGGGCGTCCTGGCCTGCGAAATAGACGGCGTAGGTGTTGTTGCCGCCACTTTTCAGACCACTCGACATCCACAGCAGATCCTGCCAGGTGATCCGGCCCCGGTGGTCCCCCGGACCACGCCAGGCTGCCAGGCCCACCGGTGCCTCGATTTCCAGCAACCCATCCGCCGCCGCAATCCCGATCAGAGTCGCGCTGATGCTCTTGGCGGTAGACCAGGTGCGATACCCTCGAGTCGGCCCGAATCCCTGCCGATAGCGTTCGGCGAGCACTTTCCCATCTCTGAGGATGATCACCCCGGCAGTCAGGGTCTCATCGCCATAGGTCCGGGCATCGAAGGCGGCATCCAGCAGTGCCTGTTGGCCACGACTGAGCGACGTTTTCAGCGGTTCGGGGTCAGGGAACAGATCGTCCTGATCGCCGGCGCTGCGATCGATGCGGATGTTCGGCAGAAACGGGATCTCTGATGCCGACCAGTCCGGGGGCAGCACGGTGCAGCCCAGGGATGCCCGATGCACGGCGGTAACCTGACGACCCGTACCGTCCCCCGCGCGAACCAGACCGCTCACTGGGTCGATAACAGGTGCGGGTAGCGCCAAGGTGGTGGTGTCGGCCAGTTCCACGCTCAGAATGTCCTCGAGGGAGCGACCCATGATGAAGTGGGCTGAACAGGTGAACAGTGCTCTGAAGCCGGCCGCGATGTACGGGGCGTCATAGTCGGCCACGCCGGCGGGAAGCTGGTAAGCGCTCACAGGCCGTTCGGCGGCGATGCCGGGCACGAGTGTGAGCAGGCTTGTCACAAGCAGGAGCGTGGTGCGGCAGGCGGCCTTCAGATTCTGCCTGCCGGATCTCTGCATCATGCGCATGTCAGTGCTCCTGCTGGGCGCGGCCCCGATTCTGGATGTCTGCCCGTCGCTCGGCGACTTTTTCGGCGCGCACCTCCCGCTGGCTGTGAGCGCGACTGGCCTTCTGTTCGATACCCAGGCCCTCGGTCAGCGTGGTGCCCCAGCCTTCATCCATGATTCTCAGGATCTCGCCGCGGGTGACGGGTTCGGTGCTGATGATGTCCCGGGCGAGGGACCAGGCATGCGGCAGCAAGTCCTCGGCAGGCACGACCCGATTGACGAGTCCCCAGGCTTCGGCTGTCTCCGCATCCAGGAAGTTACCCGTCAGCGACAGTTCCTTGGCCCGGTTGATGCCGATCAGCCGCGGCAGCCGTTGAGAAAGCCCCCAGCCGGGCACCACACCCACCCTGGCGTGTGTGTCGGCGAACTTCGCATCCGGTGAGGCGATGAGGAAGTCGCACATGAGGGCGAGTTCGAAACCACCGGTGATGGCGAATCCGTTGATGGCGCCGATCACCGGCTGGGGCAGCCGGTCCATCGCTTCACTCAGATCCAGACTCGTGGTCGTGCTGGCCGCGTCCACTTCGCCCCCGAGTTCCTTGAGGTCCAGCCCGACCGTGAAGGCGCGGCCCGCGCCGGTGAGGATGATCACCTGAGTATCCCGGTCTTCTGCCAGCGCTTCGAGCGTGCGGGTGATCGCCCCACGCAACGCGCTTGAGAGCGCGTTCAGCGCATCCGGTCGGTTGAGTGTGACCAGGCACACGCCTTCCTGCTTTTCAGTCAACACCAGTGGTTCGCTCATCGAGGGCCTCTGCGGAATGTGGATTGCCGCACTTTACCATCGACCCGACCGGCGTCTGCTGGTTTCGGCAAGCGAGCTGACGGCTTTGCCTCGCGTGGCCGGAGTGGCGTATGATGGAGGGCCCCGGAAGGCGACTTCAACCGATCGACCCTGGAGGTCACGATCCCGTGTACGGGCGCATGCAGTTTGCAGATTTTGTCGTTAGCTGGGCACTACAGGCCCTTTCCCGGAGCCTGCAGAAAGTCAGTGATGCCAGTCGTCCGGAAATGGGCGACCTCGGTTCTCCTGCTCGCCTGAAACCCAGTGATCTCAAGGCCCTCAGCCAGACGGCGGAGCGGATATTCTCCCTGTGGCAGATGATGCAGTGGTCTGTGGGGAAGGTGGAGTTCAAACGCGCCCAGGCGGATCTGAAACAGATTGTCGAACTGACGACCGGGGATCGGATTCCGGAACGGCTGGCGGCGGAAAAACTGCTGGAACGTGCAGAAGGCAAGGAAGTGCGGCTGCTCGAGGAGATCTGCAAAGCGGTCACCGACGGAGATAGTCAGAGTCCGCTGATCCGGGACAGGCTGGGCGAACTGCTCCAGGCAGGCAGAGTCCATCCGCTGGCGGGAATACGCGTTGCTGCGACAGGTCGAGGAAGAGGCGCTGGTGGCACATGGCATGCTGCGGGCGTTCGAAAAGGCCGTCGATCTGACTGGGCGGCTGAACGCAGTCAGTGCGGAATCCGGCGCCGTGGCCAGTGCCAAACGCCTGCGCCGTACCGGTCGCTGGGTTCAGCACACCGTGAATCACCTTGAACTTCTGCGGCCGGCGTTGTCTGAAACTGGCAGGACCCGACGCTGGCATCTGACCCGCCTCGCGGCAAAGCTCGATGAGCAGTGGGCCGTGGAGCGGCTGGCCAGAACCACGGTGGTCATGGCGCTGCGGCCGAAAGCGTCGGCAAGGCTGGGCAAACTGATCAACCAGCAGCGGAAGCGACTGGAAACCCAGCGGCGCAAGTTGAGTCTGGGCGCCTTCGCGGGTGGGCCTCGGGCTTACCGGAAAGAGGTGGTCGAGGCGGTGACGGAACTTCGTCTGGAGCAGGTCACGCTGTTGCCGCTCGAGCCTGGCATCAGAACGGGAAACGAGATCGTATGATCAGAGATCTATCGAGAGGAGATCGGGTGAGCGCATTCAGAAACCTACTTGTTGGCGTATTTTCGCTCGGGGGCATTCTATTCAGTTCGGGTGCTGCCTGGGCGAGTGAGTACTCGGAATCCTGGGGGCCGGCGATTGGCAGCACGGTGCCCGTTCTGGAAGCGCCGGATCAGACCGGAACCACGCGCACGCTGGATGATCTCGCCGGTGAGCAGGGCCTGCTGCTGTTTCTCAACCGATCTGCCGACTGGTGACCCTTCTGCCAACGCCAGTTGGTCCAACTGGCAAGCTGGAAGGAAAAATTCGCCGCTCTCGACGTGAATGTGGCGGGAATGACCTACGATGATCAGAGCGTCCTGGCGAAGTTCCACGACGACAATGATCTGGGTTATCCGCTGCTGCAGGATGTGGACGTGAAGCACGTGGATGCCTACGGAATCCGGAATATGAGCTATGAGCCCGGCGACAGCGGCTATGGCATTCCTGAGCCGGGCATCCTGTATATCGGGCCGGATGGGGTGGTCCGGGCGAAATTTGCGGTGCCCGGCTACCGGACTCGACCGCCGCTCGAGGAGATCTATCAGGTGGTCGAAACTGCGATCGGCGACCAGGGCATGTAGCCCGGGCCGATCGCGGCCGCCACACCCGGACGGTCGTTTCCCGAAGGACAGTCGACTGGTCAGGTGCGATGGTCAGGTGCGATGGTCAGGCGAGATAGGCCGTAGCTGCGGTTGAATAACACGGCTAGCCCCGTTTAAATGCGCCTCGCATGGCTTCCGGCCGCGAACGACTGACTCAGTGGTAATGACTATCTCGATCCCGACTGTTCTGACAAATCCCTCCGGAATCGTGAGAATCCGGCGCCTGCGCCCGGCCGTACCCTGGATCTTCCGGTCCCTCATGATGACGGCCCTTATCGGGTTGTCGGGCTGCATGTCGCTGGTGTCCTCCTTCACCTCCGGCTTTGCGGAAGACCTGGGCAATGCGATTCTGGACAATCCGGACGTGGCGATGGTGCAGGAAGGTGCCCCGGCTTATCTGTTGCTGATGGATGCGCTGGTCACTCAGAGTCCGGACAATGCCGATCTGCTGCTGCAATCCTCCCGCCTCACATCGGCGTATGCCGCTGCGTTCGTGAACGACCCTGAGCGGGCGAAGCTCATGGCGGAGAAAGCCCTCGTGGACATGCAGCGTTCCGTCTGCCTCAGCATCAGAGACGGCTGCGAGCTACGCACACGCCCTTTTGAGGCATACGAATCCTGGGTGGACGCCAGAAAACTGGCGGAAGTGCCCGAACTCTATCAACTGGGCACGGTATGGGCCGGCTGGATACAGGCCAACAGTGACGATTTTGCCGCCATTGCCGAGCTGGGCCGGGTGAAAGCGCTGATGCTGCGGGTAGCAGAGCTGGATGAGGAATATGATTACGGCGGTCCGCACCTCTATCTCGGCGTATTCGAAACCCTGCTGCCGCCCTCCCTTGGCGGTCGGCCTGAAATCGGCCGGGCTCATTTTGAGAAGGCCATCGATATCTCCGAAGGCCGCTACCTGATGACCAAGGTGATGTATGCCGATCAGTACGCCCGACTGCTGTTCGACCGCGACCTGCACGACAGACTGCTGAACGAAGTGATGGCCTCCGATCCCCGGGAGCCTGGCCTGACCCTGATCAACACCGTCGCCCAGCGGCGCGCCCAAGAATTACTGGACACTGCCGATGCCTATTTCTAGCTTGCCCCCGTTCTCTTCCAGCAAACGCCGATCAGGCCGGTTCGGCCGTCGACTGGGCCTGGTTTTCACCCTGCTGCTGCTCAGCGGTCAGGCCGCTGCCGTGACCTTCAAGGTGGCGACCGTTTCGCCGGACGGGTCCATGTGGATGAAGCAGCTTCGGGCCGGTGCTGCCGAAATTGCGGAGCGCACCGATGGTCGGGTGAACTTCAAAATCTATCCCGGCGGCGTGATGGGAGATGACAAGGCCGTGTTGCGGAAGATCCGTTCCGGGCAGCTGCATGGCGCGGTCCTGACCGCCGGTGGGCTCAATCAGATCTATCCGGATATCGAGCTTTATGGACTGCCCATGGTCTTCAACGACACTGCCGAGGTCGACCATGTTCGCAGTCGTCTGGACGAGACGCTCCTCGCCGGCCTCGCGGAAAAAGGCTATGTGGGGTTCGGTATCGCTGAAGTGGGCTTCGCCTATGCCATGTCCAAAGTGAATGTTTCCACGTTCGAGGAAGTGCGTGCCCAGAAGGTCTGGATTCCGGATGGTGATCCGAGTGCCGAACTCGCCGTCCGCACCTTCGACATTTCGCCGATCCCGCTCTCCATCGCCGATGTGCTCGGAGGTCTGCAGACGGGCCTGATCAACACGGTCGCAGTACCGCCGGTAGGCGCGATTGCCTTGCAGTGGCACACGCAATTGAAGCACGTATTCGATCTGCCGCTGCTGTACGTGTACGGGTTGCTGGCAGTACGTGATCGTCAGTTCGATCGCCTCGAGGAAGCGGACCAGATGGTTGTCCGGGAGGTGATGGGGGATGTGGTGCGCAAGGTGAACACACAGAATCGCATTGATCACCAGCGCGCCGTGGAAGTTCTCAGCATGCAGGGGTTGAATTTCATTGAGCCGATCCCGGCGGAGCGGGCACGCTGGATCAGCCTCGCAGACCGGGCTTCCGCAGAGATGATTTCTCAAGGCATCCTGTCCGCAGATCTGGTAGAAAAGCTCAACGGCATTCTTGTCGAGTACCGGGATTCTCTTGACTGATCGATTGCTCGCGGGAATCCGCTTCGTCGAAAGCGGCCTTCTCGTCGTTCTGCTCAGCAGCATGATTCTGCTGGCCGCCTATCAGGTGATTGCACGCAATTTCTTCGATACCGGCATTCTCTGGGGCGATGCCCTGGTTCGAGTGCTGGTGCTCTGGGTGACCTTTATCGGTGCCACCATCGCCTCCCGCAATGATGAACATATCCGCATCGACCTGCTGACCCGGTTTACCGATGCGCGTTCCACGGTGTGGCTCGATCGCTTCCGGTCGCTGTTCACCGCGTTTATCGCGGGTGTGTTTGCCTGGTACAGCTATGAATTCGTCCGGCTCGACTATGAGGATGGCATCATGGCCTTTGCCTCGGTACCGGCATGGGTCTGCGAGCTGGCGATGCCGGTGGGGGGCGGACTCATCTGTCTGCGCTATCTCATCCGCACACTGACTATCCGATGATCACCTGGCTGCTCGTCGCCGGTCTTCTGTTTGCGGCCTTTGCCGGCGCGCCGCTGTTTGCCGTGCTCATGGGGGCCGCCATGGTTGGCTTCCTCGCAACGGATATCCCCCTTTCGGTCGTGGCGATCGAGGTATACCGGATCGTCGACACACCGCTGCTGGTGACCCTGCCGCTGTTCACCTTCGCTGGCTACGTGCTGGCGGAAGCCAGAACTTCGGAGCGGCTGGTCAATCTGGTGCAGAGTGTTTTCGGCGGATTGCCCAGTGGACTGGCGCTCGTCGGATTTGTTGCCTGCGCCCTGTTTACTGCGCTCACCGGTGCATCCGGTGTCACCATCGTCGCTCTCGGCGCGTTGCTGCTGCCCGCGCTGAAGAGTGCCGGTTATTCCGATCGTTTTTCCCTCGGACTGGTCACCACGTCCGGTTCGCTCGGGCTGCTGCTGGTGCCTTCCGTACCATTGATTCTCTACGGCATCATCGCCCAGCAGATGGATGTGGGTGAGCCATTCACCATCGCCGAGCTGTTTCTGGCCGGTGTGATGCCGCTGCTGCTCATGCTCGGCGCGCTCGTCATCTACACGCTCTGGCACCATCGCAAAGGTGACATTCCCAGGCAGCCGTTTTCCAGGCAGAAATTCGTGGCCGCCTTCGTGGCCGCCCGTTGGGAATTACCTCTGCCGGTACTCATTCTTGGTGGCATCTACTCCGGCTGGTTTGCCATTTCCGAGGCGGCCGCACTGACCGCGGTATATGTGACGATCGTCGAAGTGGCCCTGTATCGCGAAATTCCGCTCAGAAAACTGCCGGGCGTGATGGTGGACTCCATGGTGATGGTGGGAGGCATTCTCCTCATTCTGGGCGTGGCACTGGCTTTCACCAACTTCCTCGTGGACGCGGAAGTGCCTCAGGCGCTGTTCGAGTTCATGCAGGCGCATGTGCAGAGTGCGGTCACCTTCCTGCTGTTGTTGAACATCATGCTCCTCGTGCTCGGCGCGATGCTCGATGTATTTTCGGCGCTTGTGATCGTGGTGCCGCTGATTCTGCCGGTTGCCGCCGGATTCGGGATCCATCCCGTGCATCTCGGCATCATCTTCCTGGCCAACATGCAGATCGGCTACTTCACGCCGCCGGTGGGTATGAATCTTTTCATTGCCAGCTATCGCTTCAACCGGCCATTGCTCGAGCTGTATGCCGCCTGCATTCCGTTCATGGTCGTGTTGCTCATCGCGCTGATGTTGATCACTTACGTACCCTGGTTCAGCATGGCACTCATCAGATAGCAGGCCCGGTATCGGCAGGGGGAACGTTTGCAGTTCGGAATTTGGTGTCCGTGAGTCGCATCGCCGTTGTCATCGATCCCTGGGACTATCCCTTCAACGGTACCGTCGTCTCCACCCGCCGGTTTGTCGAGTCTCTGACCCGTGCCGGTTACCGGTTTCAGTTGCTGGCCCTCGCGGGTCCGGGCGTGGCGGATGACGAGGCGTTCGCCAAACTGTCGATTCCCGGCGTCAACGCCATCATCGACGCGATGCGGGCGCCATTGGCCAGGCCGGACCGGGCGAAGATCCGGCACCTGCTCGAGGGCTGCGATCTGCTGCACGTCCAGTACCCGTTTTTTCTGGCCTGGGCGGCCATACGCGAAGCGCGGCAGATGGGGCTGCCGGTGGTCTGTTCGTTTCATGTGCAACCGGAGAATATTCTCCAGAATCTGGGTCTGACCAGCCCTGGGCTTGCGCGCTGGCTCTACAGGTTTCTGATCCGGACCATTTACTCGAAAGCGGATCATGTGATCGCGCCCTCGTCGTTTGCTGCCACTCTGCTCGAACGGCACGGGCACGTCGGCCCGGTGTGGGTCGTTTCCAACGGCGTGCCCGACCGTTTTTTCGGCATCGAGCGACAGCCGCCGGCTGCGCGACGACTGTTGTTGTCCGTCGGGCGTCTGGCCCGGGAAAAACAGCAGGAAACTCTGTTGCGCGCCGCTGCCCGATCAGCGCATCGCGATAATCTGGACGTCGTGCTGGCCGGTGTGGGTCCGCGAGAGCGATATCTAAAGGAGCTGGCAGACACCCTCGGTATCAGGGCTCGAATCGGCTGGGTGGACGACGAGGAACTGCTTTCGCTGTACGGCCGTGCGGACCTTTTCGTGCATGCCGGCACCATAGAACTCGAAGGCATGTCGGTGCTCGAAGCCATGGCGGCGGGTAACGTGGTGGTGGTGTCTGACTCCCCGGAAAGTGCCTGCGCGGCGCTCATCCATGAAACCAACGCCCGGTTCAGCATGGGCGATCCGGTGGATCTCGCGAAGCGGATCGACTACTGGCTGGCCCGCCCGGAGTTGTGCCTGACTCAGGGCCGATTCAATCGTCTGTTCGCCCAGGCCCATGCTCACGACAAAACATCCGCAAGACTCATGAGGTTTTATGAGGAAGTTCTCTCGGAGGGTGTGCCTGAGTCGGACTCGCCGCCGCTCACGGGCACTCGCTGAGATCGTCGTTTGAGCGTGCCAGGCAATCTGCTCGGGCGCTGGGTTCGGTTTTGTGAACATCGACCGCGCCGGGTACTGCTCGTACTCGGCGTCCTCACCGCTCTGGCCGGTGGCTTCGTCGCTATGAATTTCAGTGTCGATTCCAGCCTGGACAAGCTGATCCGCCCGACCGGCGAACACAGCTGGTTCGAGGCCAACGAACAGTTGAAGCGTCTGTTTCCCGAACTGCAGCAGACGTCGGTGGTTGTGGTCTCAGGCGCTCAGGCGGCGGCCGTGGACCAGACAGCCCTGCGGCTTCAGTCCGCATTTGCCCGTTCGAACGGATTCGAATTCGTCTTCGCACCGGCGCTGGATCCGTTTCTACGGGATCACCGTGCCTACTTTCTCGATCTCTCGTCGCTCGAGGCGTGGGTGCACGGTGTGCAATACGACTACGGCGCCATCCTCCGGCTGGCAGACAGCGCCGGACTCGACAACGCGGCGATGACGCTGGCGGACCAGGTGGCGGCGACAGACGGGCTCCGGTTGCCGACGGTGATCAGGACGCTGGCGGAGTCGTTCCGGGAGGGTTTGCCGGAACGGCTCGACCTCGAAGCATATCCACATCTGGTGCCGGATACGGACACCCACTACGTGGTGATCATTCTGAAAGGTGCCCAGGCGCTCGATCAACGACTGCCGAACGAAGCCCAGGTTCGACTGATCCGTTCGCTGATTGAACAGACGACAGTGGCCGACGGCGTCGATGTCCGGCTGACCGGCGAGGTGCCGCTCGCTCATGAAGAGATCAGCACAGCACTCGATGGCATCGGCATTGCCGGTTCGCTGTCGCTCGTGCTGCTGGGTGTGATCATGTACGTCGGCGTTGGATCCTGGCGGATCCTGGCGGCGACCTTCACGCTGCTTGCCATTGGCGTGGTCTGGACCCTGGCTTTTGCCACGCTGGTTGTAGGCAGTTTCAACACGCTGGCACTGATCTTTGTGGTGATGTTCTTCGGTCTGGGTGTGGATTTTTCGGTGCACTTTTCGCTCAGAATGCAGGAAGGGATGCAGGAAGGGATGCAGGAAGGATTGGGCATCGGAGATTCGGAGGATGCAGAAGTGCACGTGGTTCGGGAAATCGGCCCGGCCCTCGTGCTCTGCATGCTGACCTCGTCTATCGCCTTCCTGTCGTTCCTGCCGACGGACTATCTGGGGCTGGGCGAACTCGGCATCATTTCTGCCGGGGGAATGGTGATCGCGCTGCTGCTCACTCTGTCTCTGCTGCCGGCTTTCTACAGCCGGTTCGGGATGCCGCTGCCGCGTCCTGCCCGGTCGGCCGATCCGGCGCGGAGGTGGGCGCCGAAGCCGGGCACCGTGTTGCTGTTTGCCCTTGTGGTAGCCGTGGCCGCACTGTACTCGGCCCGGAACCTGAGCTTCGACTACAGCGTTCTCGCCATGCGTGACGCCAGCACCGAGGCGATGAGCACGCTGCTGGAACTTCAGGACAATGGTGTCTCGACGGACTACAGCATCCAGCTGCTGGCGGCGGATGCGGGATCGGCCGCTGACCTGGTTGCCCGCCTCGAGACTCTGCCGGAGGTGGGTGCGGTGATCGCACCAGCGAGTCTGATCCCCCCGGATCAGACCCCTAAGGCTGCGCTGCTGACGGAGCTCCATACCCTCCTGGGTACCGTGGGCGAAGTGTCTGCTGCGGACGCGGCGTTCGCCTCGGAGGATCTGCGCGGTGCGCTGGATTACATCGAACTATTGAAGGTGGAGGAGGGCTGGGCGCCGGCTGCCGCCGACGCAGCGCTGGTGGATGGATTTCTGAGTGCCATGGCCGGTCTCGGAACCCGTCCCGATCGGCTGAACACGCTGAACGCCGAGCTGAAGTCCGCGCTTGAATCCGAACTGGCGACGCTCGATCGAATCACTTCCGCGGAACCCTTTGAATTCGATGCATTACCGGAGGATCTCAGACGCCGGTTTATCGCGCCGGACGGGCAACGGCTGGTGACCGTGATGCCGGCAGGGGCGATAGATTCCCGAGCAGCCATGGAGGCGTTCGTTCACTCGGTGATGGGTGTGAGTCCTGAGATTGGCGGTCGAGCGGTGGTCGAATGGGGCGTGGGTGGGGTGGCGGTGGAGGCATTCGTGGAAGCGGTCACTCTGGCCATTGCGCTGATCGCCGTGTTCCTGATCGCCTACTTCCGGGGATTGTTTCTACCGCTGGTGGTTCTTGTGCCGCTGGGCCTGACCACCGTCGTCACCTTTGCGGTCATCGAGCTGACCGGGCTCACATTGAACATGGCCAACATACTGGTGGTGCCTCTCATCTTCGGCCTGGGCGTGGATACGGGCATTCACGTGGTGCATCGTTATACGGCTGCGGGGGATGTTGCTCAGATGATGACGTCGAGCACGACTCGGGCTGTGATCATCAGCGCACTGACGACCATTGGCACCTTTTTCTCTCTGTCTTTTTCGCCGCATCGGGGTGCGGCGTCGGTCGGCCTGCTGCTGAGCATTGCCATCACGACCATGCTGGTGGCCACGCTTGGGGTCGTGCCCGCACTGCTCCGGCTGTTTCCCGGCCGCGGCACAGGACGCTGAGGGTCAGGACTTGCGCTGCCGCATCACGCGTACATTGGGCATGATCATCGGTCGCAGATTGGCGAGAGAGAGCGGCTTCGCAAACAGGTAACCCTGAGCGTATTCACAGTCATGCTCGACCAGAAAGTTGAGCTGTGCCTGGGTTTCGACCCCTTCCGCGACCACTTCCATGTTGAGTCGGTGCGCCATGGCGATCACTGCTGAGGTGATGGCTTTGTCATCTTCGCTCTCCGGGATGTCCATGACAAAGCTTCGATCCACCTTCACCGTATTGATCGGGAATTTCTTGAGGTAGTTGAGGGATGAGTAGCCGGTGCCGAAGTCGTCAATCGCCATGCGCACGCCGAGTTCGTGCAGTTGCCGAACCGTGGTGTTTGCGGCCTCCACATCACCCATCAGCATGGTTTCGGTGATTTCGAGTTCCAGCGTCGAAGGATTGAGTCCGGATTCGCGAAGGTTCCGTCGTATCGTGGCCACCAGGTTAGGATCCCGGAACTGGCGGGGCGAGATATTCACGGCGATCTGGATGTTCCGTTTCGCCTGCTCGGCGAGCTCCCGTCCGGTGCGGCAGGCTTCCTCGATGATCCAGCTGCCCATATCGACAATAGCGCCGGTCTCTTCGGCCACTTCGATGAATTCGAATGGTGCAAGCAGACCCCGTTCCGGATGTTCCCAGCGGATCAGACATTCCACGCCAACGATCTGCTGGTCCGAGAGGCGCACCTTCGGCTGATAGTGGAGGACGAATTCGTTGCGTTCGAGGGCGCGGCGCAGCTCATATTCGGTACGCAGCCGTTTGATCGCGTTGGTGTTCATCTCCTCACTGTAGAAGTGATACGTATTCCGGCCGTGATCCTTGGCCCGATACATGGCGAGGTCGGCGTTCTTCATCAGCGAGTTCGGGTCTGTGCCGTCCTGAGGCACGATGGTGATGCCGATACTGGTGGTCACAACCAGCTGATGTCCTGAAATATTGAGCGGTTGCCGGAGTGTGTTGAGGATCTTGTCTGCCACCAGACTGGCATCGCTCGGTGTTCTGATATCGAACAGCAGCACCGTGAACTCGTCTCCGCCAAGGCGGGCGACGGTGTCTTCCTGGCGCACGCAACTGGTCAGGCGGGTGGAAACCTCCTGCAGCAGCACGTCGCCGACTTCGTGACCCAGGGTGTCGTTGACGCGTTTGAACTGGTCCAGATCCAGATAGAGCAGGGCGGACAGGTGCCGGGAACGCTGTGCGTGATCCACGGCCTGGCCGAGCCGGTCGTAGAACAGGCGGCGGTTGGCCAGGTTGGTCAGGGTGTCGTAGAAGGCCATGCGCTCCATGCGGTTCTGGCTGCTTTTCATCTCGGTGATGTCGGCGATCTGACCGATCAGATAGGCCGGCGCGCCCTCTGCATCGCGCTGCACCACCACGTGCAGGTTTGTCCAGAGCTCGAGATCGTCGTCCCGGAGCATCCGGCACTCCGTTCGAACCGTCTCATCCTGTCCCGTGCTCAGCCGGGCGAAGGTTTCTTTCAGTTGGGCGCGGTCCTCCGACGGCACCAGTCGGGATATGTGCGTTCCGGCCAGCGGGTTGTGCTCATAGCCGAGTACTTCCGAGGCGAAATTGTTTGCCTGGAAAATCGTGCCTTTGAGATCGATGAGCACGATGCCGATCGGAGAGTTTTCGAAGGCACTTCTGAAACGCAGTTCGGACTCACGCAGCTTTTTCTCGGCCTGGCGGAGCTCGTTGACGTTTTTGGCGATACAGAGGATGCAGGACTCACCGTTGATCTCAATGTAGGTGGCGGAAATCAGCGCCTGGACTTTGAAGCCATTCTTGGTCTGGAAGACCATCTCCCGGTTCTGGAAGAACCCCTGCTGGCTGAGCGCCTCGGTCGCCCGTGACAGATCATCGTCGTCCTGGAATACGTTCAGCTCATAGATGGAACGACCGAGCAGTTCATCGCGACTGTACTGAGCGGCAAGCAGGAACGAATCGTTGATGTCATAGATGGTCAGGTCGCGTTGTTTGAGGATGATGATGCCGTCCGGACTGCGCCGGAACACCTGCTCGAATTTTTCTTCGCTGGCCTGCAGGGCCGCCGCGGCTGCCAGGCGTTCGGTGATGTCGCGGCCGATACAGAGGGTGCACAGCTCGCCATCGATCTCCACATAGCGCAGGGAGATCTCCACCTTGACGATATCGCCGTTACTGGCGCGCAGTTGGGTTTCGAGACCCGTGGCTTCTCTCGATTGATTCAGCTGACGGACGATGGCCATCCGTTCGTCCGGATCCGTGAACAGATTCAGGTCCACCTCCATGCGGCCGATCGCATCCTCCCGGCTGTAGCCGAGCAGGCGGGTGAATCCGGCGTTGAAGTCGAGGATGAGAGAGTCGGACTGCCGGACGATGAGAATGGCATCCGGACTCGAATGGAAGATGCGGGAAAACCTGGCTTCGGAACTGCGCAGTTGGGCGAGGGAAGCCATCTGCTCATGAGTGTCCTTGAGGACCAGGGCAATGGCGTTTTCCCGGTCACCCATGCCCATCATGGTCGCGGACATGAAACGCACGCTGGGAGGGCTCTGCTTGCGTCCGCCCGGATGTACTTTGAGCTTGGTGAATTCTGCCGGGCGACCGGCGTCTGCCTGACATTTTTTGAAGGCCGGAATGAAGGCCTTGAGTTCATCGGTGCCGATGAAGTCGAGGATGTTTCTGCCGTCCAGTGAACCGCCACCGCCCATCAGATCCATGGCGATTGCGTTGGCGTAGGTGATCCGGCCGCTGTGATCGGTGTTGATCATCAGGTCGGTGGATATATCGAGGGTCCGGTACAGGCGGGCTTCGGAGAGGCTGGCTTCGGACTGGGCGGCGTGTGTTGCAGAGTGATCGAGCACCTGCACCATGATGTGTTCGGGTTTGCCGGAGCCATTGCGCAGCAGATTGGCATGGGCGCTGGTCCAGACGGTACGACCCGTGGCCGCGGTCAGGTGGCCTTCAAGATCGATGATGCCGCCGTCCAGCAGGGCCTGCCGCTGGCTCTGAACCGTTTCCCAGGCGGCTCCCGTCAGCAACTCACTCAGCGGGCTGCCGCGCATGTCTTCAAGGGAACGTTCGCTGATGCGCTCGATGGTGTGGTTTGCCCAGACGATGACCCCGTTCAGATCCAGGATCAGCAATCCGGCCGGTGCGTCGGCGAATGCCTGAACGAACTGGAGTGCGGCCCTGCGGTTCCTGACCCGGCCGACAACGGCGACGATCAGGCTGAGGATGCCGACTGCGGTCAGGGCGAGCCAGGTGAAAGCAGGGTGATAGACGGCAACCCAGGCCACAGCCGCCGCCGCGGCGAGAGGGCCGGCCAGGAGAAGACCTGATAAAAATCGGTTGTGCAGCATCGTCTGTTGCTTTTGGCCATGCGCGTCTATCCTTGAGCACAACCAGGTCGCGAATCGTCCATGAATTACACGCTGAAAGTATCCGTCGGTCGCCAGGGCCTCTATGACATCACGCACAAAGTCACTGATGTGTTGCAGGGTTCCGGATTAAATGAGGGCCTGGTCACGTTGTTCGTGAGACATACCTCCGCCAGCCTGCTGATTCAGGAGAATGCGGATCCGTCCGCCCGGGAAGATCTCGAGCGATGGTTGAACCGACTGGTGCCGGAAGACGACGATCTGTATACGCACACCATGGAAGGCCCGGATGACATGCCGGCTCATATCAAGTCGGCACTCACGGCGACCAGCCTTTCCATTCCGGTCGCAGACGGGGCCATGGTGCTCGGCACCTGGCAGGGCATTTTTCTCTGGGAGCATCGCCACCATCGCGGTGATCGGCAGATCATCGTCAACGTGATCGGGTGATGCCGGGTCGGTGGTGCTAGCGGTGGCGTTGGCCGTCCTGGTCCGATGCCATGACCACATCCATCCAGCGCTTATGCCCATCCGGGTCGAGAATCATGGAAGCGAAGTAGAGGAGGAGTTCCCGGTGGGTCTGATTCAGACGTGCCGCCTGCATTGCCCGTTCACCTTCTTTGCCGTTCACGAAGCGGAAACACTCAGTGAGGCTGCCGGTTTCTCCCAGTACGCTGGCAGCCCGCTCGTTCAGGTAGTCGTGCAGGGCTTCCAGGTCCTCTTCGACCAGGCCCACATCTTCCGGGTTGAGCACGATATTGGCCCAGAGCGTTGCCAGATACAGGCGGTAGAGATCGCGATCGACGAATCGTTCGGTCACGCAGGAGCGCGCCTCGATGTCATCGAGAATCTCTGAGAATCGTGCGTCCATATCCGTGCCGCTCATAGCCTGAGTGTAACCGCCCAGCCGATTCCTGCGCGAATTTGCATTGACGTCGGGGTCGGTTAACGTAGCGTTCCTTTCATCTCGGGATACATGCGTACGTGCTCAAGCTGGATGCCAAGCAATTGCCGGAATCGACGGAGGCGCTCCGTCAGGACGTCCGGGCGTTCATCGACGAAAACCGGTCTCTGATCGGTCGACCGAACTCCGACTTCTCCACTGGCCACGACCCGGAGTTTTCCGCCCGACTCGGTGAACGGGGCTGGATCGGGATGACCTGGCCGAAAGCCTATGGCGGCGGAGAACGGACGTTTTTCGAACGCTATGTGGTTACCGAGGAACTGCTCGCAGCCGGAGCGCCGGTGAGCGCGCACTGGATTGCCGACCGCCAGAGCGGCCCGCTGCTGCTTCGCTTTGGCAGCGAAGCGCAGAAAGAACGCTATCTGCCGGACATCACCCGGGGCAGATCCTATTTTTCCATCGGGATGAGCGAGCCGAACACGGGCTCGGACCTGGCCAGCGTCCGCACGACGGCAGTTCAGGAGGGAGACGGCTGGCGGATCAACGGCACCAAGCTGTGGTCCACCGATGCGCACCGCAATCACTACCTCATCGCGCTGGTTCGAACGGAACCCGGCTCGGAACGTCATGCCGGCCTGTCCCAGATCGTTGTCGATCTCAGGAATGATGGGGCGGTGGTCCGGCCGATCAGAAACATCGGCGGCGGCGAGGATTTCAACGAGATCGTATTCGAAGACGTGGTCGTGCCGCTGGATCGGGTGGTCGGGGAACCTGGCAATGGCTGGCAGCAGGTGACCAGCGAACTCGCCTATGAACGCAGCGGTCCGGAACGGTTTCTGTCCGCATTCCGGGTGCTCGTCGAGTTCACCCGCGCCGCGGGCGCCGAGCCCACACCCGCCGAGGCAGCGGTGATCGGAAGGGCGGCTGCCCATCTGATGACGATGCGTCGGATGTCCATTTCCGTGGCGGGCATGCTCGAGGACGGCAAGAGTCCGGAAGTGGAAGCGGCATTGGTGAAGGCGCTGGGCAATGACTTCGAGAAGCTGCTGCCGGAGATGGTTCGGCTGGCACTGACCGGTGAGGCCATGTCCGATCCCGGCTGGGCCGATTTCCGCCAGAGTTATCAGGATACGCTGCTGCTCTCTCCTTCGTTCACCTTGCGCGGGGGCACCCGCGAGATTCTCCGTGGGGTGATTGCCCGCGGTCTGGGGCTGCGCTGATGGATACACGACAGATGCTTCTGGATACGGCGGAGAAAATATTCGCCGATCATTGCGACAAAGCCCTGCTGGATCAGGCGGAGCTGGGAGAATTTCCCGTCGTGCTGCTCGGCATCATCCGGGAAGGCGGCTTCCAGCAACTGGCGATGACCAGTTCCGGCGTTGAGCTAAAGGATGCGCTGGCGGTACTTCGTATTGCCGGTCAGTACGCGCTGCCACTGCCGCTGGCCGAAATGCTGCTGGCGAACCGCTGGTTGAACGATGATGCGCGGACGGTTTCCATCGGGCTGGGTGATGCATCCGGCGCGGACAATGTGCCCTGGGGGCGATCTGCGGATGCCGTCATCTCGCTATCGCCGAATGGCGACGCCCACCTGCTGACCGATCTCACAGTGACGGAAGGCAGCAATCTGGCTGGCGAAGCCCGGGACAGGGTGCATGGCGCTGCCTCTGAGCCCCTCGATATCCCGGACGATGCCCTGACGCTGCTGGCGCTCACCCGGGCTGTGCTGATGGCGGGAGGACTGGAGCGTGCCCTGGACCTGTCCCTCGATTACGTTGGCGAGCGGGAACAGTTCGGCCGGCCGATCTCGAAGTTTCAGGCCATTCAGCATCAGATGGCCGTGATGGCCGCGGAAACGGCCGCCTCGATCCGTGCGGCGGATGCGGGACTCGCAGGTATCGGCACCGGGCGCATGCGCGAGGAAGTGGCGGTGGCCAAAGCGAGAATCGGCGAGGCGGTGGGGGTGGTTGCTGAACTCGCCCACCAGGTGCATGGGGCCATGGGATACACCCACGAGCATCAGCTCCACCATACGACCCGCAGGCTCTGGGCCTGGCGCGACGAATACGGCACGGAACAGATCTGGCAGCAGCAGCTTGGGGCCGCTCTGGCCCGGCAGGTTGCCGAAAAGGGCGGTGACGCGCTCTGGGATTTCATCGCCACCCGTGGCTGAATCCGCGCAGATTCCCGAAAGACCGGAGCCGCCGCTGCCGCTCGGCATCAGTGAATGCCTGCTCGGTAACGAGGTGCGCTACGACGGCAGCGGTGCTCGTTCCTCTTTTCCCCATGCGGCATTGGAGGGTCTGTTCCGGTATCAGGGTTTCTGCCCCGAGGTAGGCATCGGTATGCCGGTGCCCCGGCCACCCATTCGCCTGCTCGCCAGGGAATCATCCGACGGGACCCGGGAGATCCGAGCGGTTGGTGTGGCCGACAGCTCCCTCGACTATACGGATGCCCTGGCCGGATTTGCCCGGGATACGGCGCCTGGTCTGGAAGGCCTCGCCGGATATGTGCTGATGAAAAGCTCGCCGTCCTGCGGCCTCGAGCGGGTGAAGGTGTATTCGGAGCTCGCCGATGGCTCGGTGGGCATGCCCAAAAGAACCGGACGGGGCATTTTCGCGGAAGGACTGGTTAACGCGCTGCCGAATCTGCCCCTGGAGGAATCCGGGCGGCTGAACGACGACGTCCTGCGGGAAAACTTCGTGACCCGAACGTTTGCCTACGCGCACTGGCAGGCGTTGCTGGCCAGCGGTTTGACCGCACGTGGCCTGGTGGCGTTTCACAGCCGCTACAAATACCTGTTGATGGCGCACAGCGTGCCGGCCTACCAGGCGGCCGGACGTCTGTTGTCGAATCTGAAATCGGATCTGGACGGCATCGCCCGGGACTACATCTGTGTCCTGATGCAGGGCCTGACCAGACCGGCATCCCGAGGCGGGCACGCGAACGTGCTCGCCCATCTGCAGGGCTACCTGAAGCGGGTGCTGGACGCACCGAGTCGCCAGGAGCTGACGACCCTCATTTCCGCCTACCGTCGCGGAGAACAGCCGCTGCTGGCGCCCATGGCAGTGCTGAAGCATCACCTGAACCGGCATCCGGACGCCTATGTGCTGTACCAGACCTATCTGGACCCACATCCAGCGAGCGCGGCGCTGCGCCGCGGGCTCTGAACCGCCCAGCGCCGGCTTCCCGTCTCAGGCAAGTAGCGGATCTCCATCCGCCTCCAGCTGCGCGGAAGCTTCCTGCAGGCTCTGCTGGCGATACAGATCGTAGTAGTGCCCGCGCGCATCCATCAGCGCCTGGTGGGTGCCTGCTTCCGTGATCCTGCCTGCTTCGATCACCAAAATGCGGTCCGCGTTGCGGATCGTCGACAGCCGGTGGGCGATGACGAAGGCAATGCGGCCTTCGAGTACATTGGCAAGGCCCCGTTGAATGTGCTGTTCCGTTTCGGTATCCACCGAAGAGGTGGCTTCATCCATCACCAGGATCTGCGGATCGGCCAGAATCGCCCGTGCGAAGGAGACGAGCTGTTTCTGGCCGGCAGAAAGCCGACTCCCACCTTCACCGGTGGGTGTGTCGTAGCCGTTCTCCATCTCGGTGATGAATTCGTCCGCACCCGCCAGTTTCGCTGCCGCGATCACTTCTTCGTCCGTGGCTTCGAGCCGGCCATAGCGGATGTTTTCCATGATCGAACCGCTGAATACGTGGGCGTTCTGCAGCACGATACCCAGGTTTGACTGCAGCCAGTGCAGGCTTCGGGTGCGGTAGTCCATGCCGTCGACGAGCACGGTGCCCTGTGTCGGCTCGTAGAAACGGCAGATCACGTTCACCAGCGTGCTCTTGCCACCCCCGGTGGGGCCGACGATGGCGATGGTCTCACCCCGGTTCACGGTCAGGTTGATGTTCTCGAGCACGGGACTGGCCGGATCGTAGGCGAAGCCCAGGTTGCGGAGTTCGATCTGACGAATGGCCGCTTCACCACCATCGGCGGCGAATCGGCCATCCGCCTGTCGCGTCTGTGCTTCCTGCAGCGCTTCCCGGACTGATTCCGAATCCTTGATCTCCGGCTCCGCTTCGATCAGCGACAGGATCCGCTCAGCGGAGGCCTGGGCCATCTGCATCTCCGCAAACCAGTGGCCGAGCTGCTCCACTGGATCGAAGAAGTGCCGGGTGTAGGCCATGAAGGCCACCAGCGTGCCGGCACTGATCAGGCCGTCCAGCAGATCGATACCGCCGATGGCGAGGGCGAGCCCCGTTGCCAGACTGGCCAGTGTGATGACGATCGGCACGTAGATGGCCGCCTGGGTCAGGTTGGTGACCGAGGCGCCGAACATGCGGTCCGTCAGGGTCTTGAACTCATCCAGGTTGGCCTCCTCGCGAACGAAAGCCTTGCTCGTGAGCACGCCCATGATGGCTTCGTTGTAAGAGCCGGTGATGCGCGAATTGGTGGCGCGCACCTGCCGTGCAGACTTCAGGATCCGACGCTGAAACTTGGTGGACACCCAGCCGAGCAAAGGCAGAATGGCGAGCACCACCAGTGCCAGCTTGGGATTCATGAACAGCATGGCCACCGCGATACCGATCATCATGGTGGTGCCCCAGACCAGATCCAGGAAACCCCAGGCGAGAATATTGGAGAGCCGTTCGCAGTCCGACGTCATCCGGGCCATCAACCACCCCACCGGCCGGTAATCGTAGAAGCTGAACGACAGTCGCTGCAGATTGGCGAAGCCATCCCGGCGGATATCGTGGCTCACATGAGTACGGATCTTGCCGCCCATCCAGATGAATCCGCCGATGGACAGCGCAATGCCCACGGTGCAGATCACATACGCCAGAATCCACGGCATGAGCACGGCCTGGGCACCCATGGCGGATACTTCGTCCACGACGCCGCGGGTGATGAGCGGGTAGGCGACTTCTGCACAGGCGGTGGTGAAGGCAAAAATACCCAACCAGGTCAGATCCTTCGGATATTGCCTGGCGTAGCCGAACAGCTTCTTCCACAGATCCAGGTTCATTCGCGCGGCCAGGGCGTCGTCGTCGAAGCCATCGTCGAAATTTTCGTCGTCGTAGTTATCCATGTTTGCTGTCTCCTTCGGAGGACATCGCTGATCCGGCGGGCTGATCGGCCGCCCCGTCTTTCAGCTGCATATCTGCCTGGATGGAGGCATCCAGAGCGCCCTGAATTTCACAGAGCCGTCGATAGGGGCCTTCCACGGCGGCCAGCGCCGCGTGATCGCCGATCTGGGCGACTTTGCCCCGGTCAAGCACCAGAATCCGATCGGCATGCATCACGCTCGAGAGACGATGCGCGATGATGAGCGTGGTCTGGCGGCCGCGACGTCGGGCCAGTGCGTTCAGAATTTCCCGCTCCGTGCCCGTGTCCACCGCGGAGAGGGAATCATCCAGCACCAGCACGGGAGGGTCTTTCAGCAGGGCGCGGGCAAGCGCCAGCCGTTGTCTTTGCCCGCCGGACAAAGTGACGCCCCGCTCGCCGACCATGGCCTCGAAGCCTTCCGGGAAACGCTCGATGGAAGAGTGAATGGCGGCGTCCTGGCAGGACTCGATGATTTCCACCTCCGGCGCGTTCGGACGACCCACCATCAGATTGGCGCGGATGCTGCGGGAGTAGAGGAACGGGTCCTGGAGCACCACGCCGACCTGGGCTCGGAGCCACTGGCGGTTCACCTCGGTGATCTCCCGTCCGTCGAGCAGCACGCGGCCGGACTGATAGGGATACATCCGCAACAGCACCCGGATCAGACTCGATTTGCCCGAACCCGGAGGACCGACCAGAGCCAGGGTTTCGCCAGGTTCGATGGAAACACTGATGTTGTCGAGCACGGGTCTGGCCGGGTCGTAGCCGAAGGTCAGGTTTTCGAAGACCAGTGCCCCCCGGGCCCGTCCATCGGCGGGTGCCAGTTCCCGGCTTTCTTCCGGTTCGTCCAGGATCTCGTTGATCCGGCCCATGGAGACCACGGCTTTTCCGGTGTCCGTCAGCACGCGACCCATCTGGCGGATGGGCCAGATGACCATCGAAACGTAGGTCATGAAAGCGAACAGCTCGCCCACGGTCAGCGTACCGGCAATGATGAACCGGGCCCCGGCGATCAGGACCACGCCGATCTGCATCATGGCGAAGAAGTCGCTGATGCCCCAGTACCAGCCCATCAATCGGATGAGACGGTAATTATGATTGCGGAAGCTGGCGTTCCTGGTGCCGAATTTTTCGGTTTCAAAAGCCTGCCGGGCGAATGCGCGCACCACCCGGATGCCGGTGAGGTTCTCCTGCAGGGTGGCCGTCATGTCGGCTTCCGCCTCGTCGGTGATCTGAAAGACGTCCTTCACTTTCGAGAAGAAGATATACGCGCCGATCACGAGGAACGGCATCATGCAGATGGACAGCCAGGCCAGATCACTGTTCATGTAGAACAGAAACGGCATGACGCACAGGAGCAGCATGATGGCCCGGCCGATTTCCACCACGTCGCTGGAGAGAAACACCCTCAGAGTTTCCACGTCGGAGCTTGAGCGTTGCACCAGATCGCCGGTGTCCGCCGTGTCGTAAAACGCGGCATGCAGATTGTGCATGCGTTGATAGATGGCCTCCCTGAGACGCCGGACGATGTTTTCCGATGCGGTGGCGGCAAGCCGGCCGCGGAAGAACAGAAACAGACCGCCCAATGCGGTCACCAGCACGGCCAGCAGCGAAGAAATGATCAGGTAGTTCAGGTACGGCGAGCTGTCACCCATGGTCTGGGCGAGGCTCAGGAGCTCCGGCTGGGCATAGGTGAAGTCCCGCTCGACGACCACGTCGATGGCAAACTTGCCGATCAGTGGCGCGCCGAACATGAATGCGTTCATCAGCGCCATGGAGATCACCGCGCCCACATAGGTAATGCGCTGACCTTCCGTGATCCGCCAGAGGTTAAAAGATTGTGGTTTGCTCATCGCTCAAGTCCAAAATTCGAAACAGAAAATACGTCCGTGTGCCTTGCCGGTTTCCGGAGGCGCCTCGAGCTGTTTCGTCTTTTGTCGTCTTGCGACGGTTCGTCTTACGGCGTTGGTATGAACGCGTGGGACGTTACGATGTGTTCGAGGAATGGCCTGGGCGCATACCTCGAGAGCGTCTGGTTCAGCTCAAGAAAGCGCCACCGGTGCCGGTGTCCTGCCATGCGCCGACGGATTGCCGGTGCCGGGCACAAAGGCCGGTTTGCGGGTTCTGATGTATGTCTCTCTGTACAACATATAGTGCACTCCCTATACATCCGTTCTTGAGTGATTGCGTGTTCGCGTGATTTACCCACCCGAAGGGTCGAGTGAGCAAAGTGCGCGGATCTTAAACCGATTCGGGTGCCGGCTTCAACGTTACGCCGAATGGCGGTTTCGCGCCTTCTTCCTGGGGTTTTTTGCGGCGGAGGGTTTTGCACGGCAAATGTTGCAGCCACTATCATGCACTCTCAACGGGAAACGGATCAGCAGGTGGACGACCAAAGCGACAGAACCACGGAGGCGGAACGCAAGGCGGAAAGGCTGACCCGAGCCCGGCGCCTGCTGGAAATACTCGAGCTGGAGCAGATCGAGGAGAACCTCTACCGGGGTGTGAACGAAGCTCGTGGGAACTACCGGCTGTTCGGTGGTCAGGTGCTCTCACAGGCGCTCAGAGCTGCCTGTGGGACGGTGCCTGACCGGCAGGCCCATTCCGTGCACGGGTATTTCATGCGCGCCGGAAATGCGGCCTTACCCGTTCTCTATGAGGTGGATCGGATCCGGGATGGGCGTTCATTCACCACCCGGCGGGTTGTGGCGATTCAGGAAGGCAAGGCGATTTTCAGCATGACCGTTTCCTTCCAGGTGGAGGAGGAGGGCTTCGAACACGCCGCCTCCATGCCCAACGTCCCCCCACCGGAAGAACTGGAAGACGACATGCTGGTTGCGGCGCGACTGTCGGGTGAACGACGGAATCTCAGCCCGATGGCCGGTCGGCCGAGACCGTTCGAGACCCGTTCGGTATTCGAGTTCGGTACCCCGGCCTGGGAAGAGAATCGACTCTGGAACCCGGTCTGGATCCGTTTTGCCGCTCCCCTGCCGGAGAACGATGACGCGCTGAACCGGTGTCTGCTTGCCTACGCATCGGACATGGGGCTGGTGTCCACCTCACTGCTGGCACATGCCCAGAGTCAGTCACGTGACAGATTTCAGATGGCGAGCCTGGATCATGCGCTCTGGATTCATGCCCCCGTGCCGATGGGAGAGTGGCTGCTGTTTCACAAGCATACGAGCACCGCTTCCGGCGCCCGGGGCCTGGTCCATGCAGCGTTCTATGAATCGGGTGGTGGTCTGCTGGCATCGGTTACCCAGGAAGGCCTGGTGCGGGAAATCCGCGATCCCGAACATCGTTAGTCGGAAAAGTACGCCATATCCAGAACCTTGAAGCGGGGACTGACGGCCCCCGTCAGCAGCATCATGGCCGCGGTTTCGTTATCCGGCAGGGGAATATGGGTGGCGTCCAGGCGTGCCTGACCCCAGGTAGGGTCGAACGGGCGCCACTGCCCGTCCACCTGGACCTCGTTCCAGGCATGGTAGGCGAACGCAGGTGCCTGGCCATCGGCGTAGGCGAGTCCGAACACCGTTCGTGCCGGTAATCCGACACTGCGGGCCAGACTGGTCAGCAGGTCGGCGAATTCCGTGCAGTCGCCGACCCGGGTGTTCAGCAGCGTCAGCACGCTTTGCGGCGCGCTGCCCGGTTTGTAACGGATGAACTCGTGGACGAAGCGATTCAGGGCGCGCGCCCGTTCCCCGTCATCGGTGAGCCCGGCGATTGCTGCCCGTGCGAGTGCGCGGACTTCCGGGTGTCGGGCTGGAATCTGCACGGTTTCCTCCTGATGTTCCGCGCTCACGGCCCCATTCGTCCGGGGGCTGTGCTGGAGCGTCAGGGTCCATCGGCCCTCTGATAATTCCGCGTCCGGAAACAGCACGTCGGGTGCGTCATGGTCGAGGATGGCAAGCGTCAGCGTGCTGAGTTCCGTGTGATCAGGCAGGCGACGGTCTATGGGAATGTGATAGCTGGCGGTCTGCAGGGTGCTTCTCGGCGCCAGCGCCATGGCCCTGGGTGCAAGGGCCAGTTTGAAGAGCCCGGCGATGGTCATCGCCGTGGGTGCGAAGCGGTCATCGAGCTGAATGCGGGTCGCGGACAGCGGCGCGCCGTTTTCGATGGTATAGCGGCCCGAATCCAGCGCCACGATCTCGAAAGTCCGGCGCACGGGTTCCAGGCGGTCGAAGTTCATGGTCATCACCGAACGGGAACGGCCGGCCTCGGGCTGCGCTCTGGCCAGCCAGAGTTCGAAGTCCAGATAGTCGGCCAGACCATACTGCCAGCTCAGTCGGGAAGGCGCCGAACCGTCTTCCGGCAGGCGATGGGCGAGATAGCCACGCTCGTCGGCATCGATTCGAACGCCTTCAAGGCGGCCGCGGCGGCTCTGGAGTTGCTCTGCGCTGAGCAATGCGTGCGGTTCGTCGCCGGCAAAGATCCGTCGGCTGGTGGTCGCCGCCGGATCATAGGGACTCAAGGCGAATCGCTGCTCACTTTCGAACACCCAGTTTCCCGCCGGGTCGCGGTAGTTGTGGGTGCGCAGGTAACCCAGATGCCGTTCGTCCAGGGTGAGCGCGTACCAGCGTTCACCGGCCAGCGCCTTTGCCTGCCGTGTCAGGTCGGAGCCCGGCGCGTCGAGCCGGAAGGCGAGGCCTGCGATGAAGGCGCAGGCCAGCGCGGCAACGATAATTCTGCCAACCATTTACTACCCGGGTGAGGTGTGCCGAATGAAGGCGGGCGATTATGACACGGGCCCGTCTCCGCTGCTGTGTGGACTCACCGCCTGGGCTAGAATAGCGGGCTTTCCCGAGCAGCGGCCACACCGGCAGCTGATTTCAGGGCCCGGCAGCAACATGAGGCGAATATGAGCACCACCACTCCGGATGTGCAGGACTTCATCCGGCAGCGCATTCGGCGCGATCTGGACGATGGCGCAGTCAGTCAGGGGGTCGTTACCCGATTTCCCCCGGAGCCGAACGGCTTCCTCCATATCGGTCACGCGAAATCCATCTGCCTGAATTTCGGCGTGGCCGAGGAGTTCGGCGGTCAGACCTACCTGCGCTTCGACGACACCAATCCGTTGAAGGAAAGCGACGAGTACGTGCAGGCCATCCAGCAGGATGTGGCCTGGCTGGGATTCGACTGGGGCGACCGGCTTACCTTCGCGTCCGACTACTTCGAGCAGCTCTATCAGTTCGCGGTGGAACTCATCGAAAAAGACAAAGCCTTCGTCTGTTCTCTGGACGGCGAGGAAATCCGGGCAACCCGGGGCACGCTGACCGAGCCTGGCACTGCCAGCCCATATCGGAACCGGAGCGTGGCCGAAAACCTCGACCTGTTCGCTCGCATGCGGGCGGGCGAGTTCGGCGATGGAGAGCATGTGCTGCGGGCCAAAATCGATATGGCCTCGCCCAATATGAACCTCCGCGACCCGATTCTGTACCGGATCCGGCACGCCCATCATCAGCGCACGGGGGATGCCTGGGTCATCTACCCGATGTATGACTTCACGCACTGTATCTGCGATGCGCTGGAAGGGATCACCCATTCCCTGTGCACGCTGGAATTTCAGGATCACCGCCCCCTCTACGACTGGGTGCTCGACAACATCAACGTCAATTTTCATCCGCCCCAGATCGAGTTCTCTCGGTTGGGGCTCACGCATACGGTGATGAGCAAGCGGCTCCTCAATGCCCTGGTTGAAAAAGGCGTGGTGGATGGCTGGTCGGATCCCCGGATGCCGACGATCGCCGGTTTGCGTCGTCGTGGCGTCACCGCGGCCGCCATCCGCGAGTTCTGCCGTCGGATCGGGGTCACCAAGCAGGACAACGTGATCGAAGTGGAACTGCTCGAGTTCTGTGTGCGCAAGGATCTGGAAAGTGCCGCTCCCCGGGGCATGGGCGTGCTGGAGCCGCTCAAGGTGACGCTGACCAACTATTCCGGCAACGGCGAGACGCTGACCGCCCCCTGGCATCCCCAGCAGCCGGAGCTGGGCGAGCGGGAGATACCGTTTTCCGGGGAGCTAGTGATCGAGCGCGAGGACTTCAGCGAGGACCCACCCCGGAAGTACAAGAGGCTCTCACCCGGCGAGATGGTCAGGCTGCGTTACGCCTACATCATTCGCTGTGATGAGGTGATCAGGAACGAGGCGGATGAGATTATCGAGCTCAAGTGCAGCTATTTCCCTGAATCGAAGAGCGGCAGCGATAACAGTGGCCTGAAACCCAAGGGCGTCATCCACTGGGCGGATGCGGCGGCGGCGGTGCCCGTGCGCGTTCGACGTTATCAGCACCTGTTTGCGGATGCTGAGCCGGATCTCGACGACCTTGATGCCGCCCTGAATCCTGATTCGGTGGTGGAAAGCCGCGCGCTCATCGAGCTGGCCATGACGACGCACGGAGAGCGGCGCTTCCAGTTCGAGCGGCAGGGATATTTCTGCCGGGATGAGCAGGAAGCCGATCTCTATCATCGTACCGTGACACTGCGCGACAGCTACAAGCCGGGAGGTTGAGGGATGACTGAACAGATCACGATCATGGAGGTAAGCCCCCGGGACGGTCTGCAGAACGAGTCTGCGCTTCTCAGCACGGAAGACAAACTCGAACTCATCGACCGGTCGCTCGCCAGTGGCGCAAAGCGCATCGAAGTGACCAGTTTCGTGCACCCCAAGGTCGTCCCTCAGATGGCGGATGCTGAGGCGGTGGCGCAGGGCCTGCCGCAGCGCGGTGATGTGACCTATACCGGGCTGGTGCTCAACCGGCGGGGATACGAGCGTCTGCTGGCGACGGAGCGGCTCGACGAAGCCGGGATCGTGATCCCGGCGAGCGATACGTTCAGCCAGCGCAATCAGGGGATGTCGGTTGCCGAAGGACTCGCCATGGCGACGGACATTCTGAAAGATGCCCGTGGCCGTGGCTTCCGTGCCCAGGTCACCATCGCGGTCGCCTTCGGCTGTCCGTTCGAGGGAGACGTGGACCGGGAAACGGTGCTCGACATGGCCCGCGCCCTTGCCGATGCGGGCCCTGTGGAGATAGGTCTGGCTGACACCGTCGGTGTGGGCGTCCCGGCTCAGGTCCGCGATCTGTTCGGCGCGCTCTCGGCGGAACTGGGAGACGAGATTCCGCTGCGCGCCCACTTCCACGACACCCGGAACACGGGCATCGCCAATGCGGACGCGGCGGTCACCGCCGGTGTGCAGACCCTGGATGCCAGCATCGGCGGCATCGGTGGGTGTCCCTTTGCGCCGGATGCCACTGGCAACATCGCCACGGAAGATCTGGTTTATATGCTCAATCGCTCCGGTGTGACGCATGGTCTGGATCTTCCGATCCTGATTGATGGCGCCGAATGGATCTCCGGCGTGCTCGGCAAGCCTGTGCCGTCCAGCCTGCTTCGGGCCGGCGACTTCACGCCCGAACGACCGGTGGACTGATGCGCCCGGAACTGCCTGATCGCCGGGATGTGCTGGCGGCGGCAGCGCGTCTGAAGGGGCTGGTCCTGACCACCCCCGTGTTCAGCCGGGCGAGTTTCAACGACAGCCTCGGCTTCGAAGTGTTTTTCAAATGCGAGAATCTGCAGCGGACGGGTTCATTCAAGTTTCGCGGTGCCAGCAATGCGATCAGCCGGCTGGTCGCTTCATTGCCGCCAGGCTGCGATCGCCCGGTGGTGACAACCCATTCTTCCGGAAACCACGGCGCTGCACTGGCGCTGGCGGCCAGTCAGGCCGGACTCGAATCCATCATTGTGGTGCCTGCCGGCGCCAATCCGCTCAAGCGGGCGGCCGTCGTGCGCTATGGGGGCCAGGTCGTCGACAGCGGTGAGACGCTTGCTGACCGGGAGGCGTGTCTCAACAGGGTGATCGAAGCCCGGGGCGCGGTGCTCGTCCCGCCCTATGATCATCCGGATATCGTGGCAGGCCAGGGCACGGCGGCCCTGGAGCTCAGCGAAGAAACCGGAACGCTCGATGAATTCTGGGTGCCGGTTGGCGGTGGTGGACTGGCCAGCGGCTCGCTGCTGGCGCTCGGCGAAAGCCCGACCACCGTGCGTGGGGTAGAGCCTGAACTGGCCGATGACGCTTACTGGTCCATGCGCGAAGGCAGCATCCAGCCGCAGAAACCGCCGGTGACGATCGCGGACGGGCTGCGAACGGCACTGGGCAGGATTCCGTTTGCGATTTTTCAGAAATACGGGATCCACCTCAGCCGGGTGAGTGAAGCGCAGATCCTTGCCGCTCAGGCACTCGTCTGGCAGCGGCTGAAACTGGTGGTCGAACCCTCCGGTGTGGTTGCGCTGGCAGGTCTGTTGGCCTCAGCTCAGGCTGAACCGGACCGGTATCGAGGCCGTCGGATCGGGGTTGTTTTTTCCGGCGGCAACGCGCCGCTTCCGACCGCCTGAGCTAGCCCAGGAAAGCCGCGCAACCGGTCTCGGCCAGCACCTGTCTCAGGGTATCGTCCGCCGGCCAGTCGGCGTAGCGGGACTTCAGTGCCTGCAGTGAGCGGGCATGGTATTTCTGCGGCTTCTGCGTCCAGTTGCCGTTGATCAGTCGCACGCTGAACGTGCTTTCACCGGCTTCAATGGCGTTCGCGTTAGCCTGACTCCAGGGCAGGAACAGACCGGCGACCTGGTCGCTGAGCAGTGGCGTGAGCGTTCTGGACAGGGCATGCCAGCTCTCGAACGGACCCAGCGCCCCCGGCTCGTGCATCCGCTCGATCCACTGAACCACGTGTGGTCCGCGTCTTCTCAGAATCTCGTTCGGCGTCGGGTCGCGAAAGGCATTGTAGAGCTGTCCCCAGAGACCGAAGTCGGCCATGGCCGGTCGGCCGCCGAACAGATAAGGACGCATCGACAGATGGGTCTCCAGGAGGTCGATGCAGTCTTTGAACGATGCTTCGATCTGTTGTGCCGTCTGCTCGGAAGACCCCACAAACCAGACCCGATCGACCATGCGTTCGCGGATGACTTCGGCCGCTTTCGCAATGGTCTGATCATCCGCGTCGGGTTGCATGAGGGCCGCCAGGCGCCTGGCACAGGCGCGCTGATCCACTTCCCTGGCCCAGCGGTAGTGGAACATCCACTTGTTACCCCATTCATCGGCGAACTCCTCCAGCAGAAAGGAGATGAACGCACACGTGGGGTCCTGCGGGTGCATCGAGGGCTCCGGGTGAATGGCCTCCAGTTTCTCGAGAATCGGGGTGGAATCCTGAATGCCTTCGCCGTCCGGTGTCACCAACAGCGGTATCAGCGGCAGCTTCGCATGCTGTTGGAAGAGTTCGGCTGCCTGCACGCGGGTCAGCCACTGATGGGGCAGGGACTTGTAGCGGAGGGCCGCCCGTACCTTCACCGAATAGGGTGATTCTTCTGCGCCAATCAGCTGATAGTGGGCGTTCTGTGTCATGGGGTTCCTTTGAGACTCAAGGGCTATGGTTCAGCCGCCGAACCGGATGTCGAAATGTCGGGTCAGGAATTCATCCGCCCAGGTGGGTTTGCGGAGATCGTGAATGAAGGCGCAGTGGCCGCCGTGAGGGCTGGCGATGGTTTCGATACTGCGAGGCAGATGCTCGAAACCCGCTGCGGGAATCACCGGATCGTCTTCGGCGTAGAGCACGGTTGCTTCCGTGTCGCCAAGGGCGTTGCCGGTGAGCGCATAGGCGGACAGATAGCTGTGGGTATCCGGATAGTCCGTGTGCTCCCGGACGAACAGGTCAGTGAGATCACTGACCGTTTTCAGACTGCGCGCGGCGTCGAATTCGTAGCGGTATGGAAAGGCGGATTCTTTCTGCCTGAGCGCACGCTGCCACTTGAGCAGGAAAAACAGCCGGTAGACGCTGAGCCCGTTATCGATACTGTGCATGGTGGCCGGTGGGTCGATGGCCGGGCAGACGGCAACGGCGGGAAGTTCTGTTTCCCGTGCCACCCTGAGCGCGAAATTACCGCCCAGGGAAAAACCGGCAATGCCCACCGGACCGCTGACCATGCGTTCGATCTGTCGGACGGCGTCGACGACTTCCGCGGTCCGGGCCGAATGGAACATCTCCTCATTGAGATGTGCGGTGTCGCCGTGATCCCGGAGGTTCAGGCGGATCACGCTGAATCCATGGGCAAAGAGTTCGCTCGCCGAGGAAAGCACGTAGCTCGAGTCCGCATGGCCGAGCCAGCCATGAATGAGCACGATGCCTGGAGCAGGGTTTACCTGGAGGGATACCCAGGCTTCCAGTTGCACGCCGTCGTGGGTGGTGAGGATCCGCTGCTCGGCACAGGCGCGCAGGTCTGTGGCACGACGGCCGACCCAGTGGCCGCGCCCGCGGCTGCCGAGAATGGTCTGCACATGGGGCGAACGGAAGGCCCGCCCGGGAATGAACGTGGAATGCACCGTGGTCGATAGTCAGGGCAGAAGCGCGCCGCCATCCACGTCGACCGTGGTGCCGGTGACAAAGTCATTTTCGATGGTGAACAGAATACCCGCCGCAACTTCTTCCGCCGTGCCGGCCCGTTTGATCAGATTGCCGGCCGTTGCCTGGGAAAGAAAAGCAGCGCGCGCGTCTCCTTCGCCGGGAAACATCGGGGTATCGATGAGACCGGGCGAGACGACGTTGATCCGCCGCGGTGCGATCTCTGTTGCGATTGCCCGGGCGAATCCTTCCACGGCGTTGCCGACCGTCGATATGGCCGACATACCCGGATTACACTTCCGGGCCGGTGAGCCGCTGACCAGGGTGATGCAGGCCGCTTCGGCCAGATGTTCGCCGGCCAGACGTACGGAATTCACATAGCCCCAGAGTTTGCGGAACGATCCGCTGAATCCATCCAGGTCCATCTCCATGAAAGGTCCGGTCGCCCGTTCGCCGCCGGTGGCCGCGTTGACGAGCACATCAATGGGCGCATATTCGCTGAATACCTCGGACATGGCGGTCCGGTCCAGCACGTCCAGGGGCCTGAATTCGGCGCCCGGCACGGCCGTCTTTGCCTGCTCGATGTTCGCTGCCGAGCGGCCGAAACCGACGACGTCCGCACCCTGTTCTACCAACAGCTTCACCGCGGCCAGACCGATGCCCGAAGTGCCGCCCAGTACCAGGGCCCGCTTCCCGTTCAGGTTCATTGCTTAATCCTTCTGATAGGTGTTCGCGCCCGTTCGCCCGGGCAGGATATTGGTTGTGGAACTGAGGCGTGTGGGATTGAAGCCTCTTTGCGTCAGCAGGCCGACGATGCCTTTCTCACCGATCAGATGCGCCGCACCGACGAGAACGAAGTAGGTGTGCGGTGTCTCCGGATTTCCGGAGGCGAGGTAGTGCTGAATCCCGTCGGTCATGCCCAGATTCCGGTGATCGAGCAGCTGTTCCGTGAACTGCTTTGTCAGCTCCGAATCACCTGACTGGGCTTCGAACATCTCCATGAACAGCGCGTCATCCCCGCTGAACCAGGCGGCGATCATGCCGGCCACCAGAGGTTCGATCTCCGGCTCCTGGTCAAGGGTGTCGATCAGCAGCTGTTGCTGCAGATCCATGGGTTGATCGAAAAGCAGTGACAGCTGGTCATCGAGGGACTCCAGTTCCAGCACCGGGCGGCCGTCGAGCTGGCGGAGGTAGTGCTGCTCCACGCCATATTCGCCCTGGTAGCCGAGACTCCTGAGCCGGAGCAGGACGATCTGATTCATCAGGAACGCGGGTTTGAGTGTCTGCACCTGAGCCAGGGACGCGCCATAGCGGCCGAGGCTGGTAGCCAGTTCGTCTGCCAGTGCCGGCGGCAACACGGCCTGGATGCGCTGGCCGTTCGGCAGCGTGGCATAGGCGGCGGTTTTTGCCTGCAGCTCTGCCGGTTCCACGGCCCCCACATTGACCTCCACCACCAGCGTATCCGCCGCCGCAAACGCCGCATCGTAGGCGGCTGGCAGTGGGTAGAGACTCGGTTTCAGGATATGCACCGAACCTGCCAGATAGACGGTGGCGGTGGGGCTTTCGATCCGCCAGAGATACAGCGGGTGCGGATCCTGGGGAATTCGGGCGCGAATTTCCGCGCCACTGGTGATCAGCTCTTCATTGAGTTTCCGGAGTTCGCATCGGGCCTGATCCGGCGCCCGGCTGGCTTCGCAGGTCTGCAGCGCGGTGGTTGCCGCCATCAGGTCATTCGGCTGGCCGTGTGCCATCGTCTCTGACTGGGGGGCGCCGGGAATGAGCGCGAGCGCCTTGCTGCCGGCGAGTTGCTCATAGTTGAGCGCTTCCCGGAGGAGCGCGCCGGAACTGTCTGCCGCGACGGCGGTCGGGCTCGTCAGACCGGCATAGAGCACCAGGAGCAGGCCCAGGCGCTGGTAATGAATCCGGATGGATCTGCTCATCCGTGCTGGACGTCCTGAGGCGTTTCGCCAGCGGCGACAATGGCCGCCTTGACCGCCTCGAGCATGTCATCGAGCAGGTGCTCGTCCGTGCCGCGCATCACCAGTGAGGTGCCATAGCGGTCCTTTCTGAAGAAAGGGTAGCTGCCGAGATCCACATTCGGGAAGCGCGCCTGAATGTCACGCAACGGCCCGGCAATCTGGCTTTCGCCCAGGAAGGCGGTGACGGATCGGGACCGGACCACCGGCCCGTGCTTCAACTTCCCTTCCAGACTGGCGAGCATGGCCTGCATGACGCCGGGAATGCCGGCCATCACGTAGACGTTGTCTACTCGAAAGCCGGGCGGTCCACCGGTGGCGTTGTCCACCAGCTGCGCGCCCTCTGGCACCCGGGCCATCCGCAGGCGGGACTCCATCACATCCGGTGGCGCAGGCCGCTGCCGGATCAACTCGGCGATGGTTTCATTGATGACGATGGGCACCCCGAATGCCCGGGCGATGCAGTCGGCGGTGATGTCATCGTGCGTCGGGCCGATGCCGCCGGTGGTGAACACGTAGTCATAAGTTTGTCGAGCGTGGTTCACCGCTTCGACAATGGTGTCTTCCACATCCGGTATCACCCGAGCCTCCCGGACCTGGATGCCCCAACGGCCGACCGTGAGGGCAATGTGGTTGAGGTTCACGTCCTGAGTGCGGCCGGAGAGGATCTCATTGCCGATGATGAGCACACAGGCGGTGACGGCCTGATCGTCCATGTTCTGTCCAGAAGCAAAAAAGAGGCGTGAGTATAGCGGGTTGGCTCCGGATCACTGAGCCCTCTCGGTTGTGTAAATGTAGAACGTGAGCGGTTGCCTGCACTAGCCGCTATAACCCTCTGATACGCAAGGAAATGGGCCTATCAGGGTTCAAAATACTTTTGAAGAGGCGCTTACTTTTCCTTTACAAACGTGCTGTCGCTGGTAGAGTCGCCGGCGTCGGTAGCCCTCATTGCGCGCCGTCGACGACCGTTGTGAGATCCATGCAATTTAACTGATCATCACCTGTGAATCCCCCCAACTCTGTGCATCGAAAAAGGACGTTCGAGGCAGGTCGAAGCGCACTGCTTGGCCTGGTGCTTATCAGCACGCTGGTACTTGCCGGATGTAGCGGCAGTTCCTCCTCCTCCGGTAATCGTTCAAACAGTGACAACAGCGGCAGCACGCCTGCCTCTGTGTCCTTCAGTGCGTCCAGCACGCTCATTGCCAGTGGCAGCGCCGTTACCCTCAGCTGGTCCGCCACCAATGCGAACAGCTGCACGGCCTCGGATGGCTGGGCCGGCAGCAAGTCATTGAGTGGGTCGGAATCTGTGGGCCCGCTGACACAGGACACCGGCTTCACCCTCAGCTGTTCCGGTGATGGCGGGGGCAGCGTTCGCCAGATCACGGTCCGTATCGACCAGGGCAACGGCGCCAGTGTTTCGCTCACCGCCGACCCGGAATACGTTGAGAGCGGTGGCAGCAGCACGCTGAGCTGGACGGCGACCGATGCGGACAGTTGTACGGCCAGCGGGGGTTGGTCAGGGGATCGGCCAACTTCGGGATCCTTCACCGCAGGCCCGATCAATGCGGATACCACCTATCAGCTCAGCTGCAGCGGCCCGAGCGGAACGGCCATGGGCATGGTGACGGTTCAGATCGCGGACAAAGTGCTGCGCTGGCAGGCGCCGACCGAGAACGTGGACGGCACGCCGCTGACCGATCTCGCCGGTTACGTGATCTACTGGGGTACCAGCAGCCGTAACTATACCGGCAGCCACACCATCAACTCCCCGACCACCACCGAGTGGGAGGCCACCATGGCGGCGGGCAGCTACTATTTCGCGATGACGGCGTTCGACGCACAGAACAACGAGAGCGGCTACTCCAACGAGGTGCTCAAGATCATTCCCTGATCTGCACCGCCCCGTGACGCAGGTCACGTTCTCTCAGACCCACCTCACTTTTTTACAATTTGCCGACTCGCGCACGGGGCGGCGCCTGTTGCTGCGAGATACTCCAGGCGACATTGACTTTACGTGTGCAGTTTACCTGACATTATGGCGGCACGCCGCCCACGGCAGGCACACGTTGTTGTAGGCATGACATCCTGGAGTGGACAACGTGGGAAAGAGAACGATGAGACACCGGCCGGCGGACAGGACATTTGCCGCGCCGATCCTGAACGCGCCTGCCCTGAGCGCATTCACCCTGACTATGATTCTGCTGGCCGCTGGCTGTACGGGTAGCAGTTCAAAGTCTGACGATGTCGCAACGGCCTCGGTGCCGTCAACGGGCTCGGGCTCCACAGCGGGTACAGGTTCCACCGGAGGTACCGGTAGTGGCTCGGGGACTGGAACTGGCTCCGGCAGCACGCCACCGGCCGCCGGCGAACCCACCGTGACGCTGTCCGCCTCCGATCTGCAGATCAGTGAAGGCGACAGTGTGAATCTGAGCTGGACAACCACCGATGCCGACAGTTGCACGGCCAGTGGCGGCTGGTCCGGCGCCCTGCCGGCCAATGGCGCCCGGAACGTCGGTCCTCTGAACGCGGGCACGACCTTCAGCCTGAGCTGCACCGGCGCCGGAGGCAGCGCGCTGGAGATGCTCAGTGTCAGCGTGATCGGTCCTGTGCAGCTTTCCTGGGTCGCACCCGAGGAAAATGTCGACGGCTCCTCACTGACGGATCTGGCCGGCTACCGCATCTACTACGGAACGAGCAGCCGCAGTTATTCGGACATGGTCGATCTGGCCAATCCTGCGGCAACGGCGCATACGCTCACCCTGGCCAGCGGCGACTACTATGTGGCCATGACGGCGCTCGACGGAGAAGGCAACGAGAGTGCCTACTCGAATGAGGTCATCAAGACCCGGCTGTAGGGGCCGACGAATGCGGGGCGCTACGCGCCTGCCGGCAACGACTTCAACTACTTATTGCTTGCAAGTTTCCGACGTGGGCCGGCATCGAGTCAGAGCCCGTGCGTTAAAATCCTGTGGTTAAGCAGGACATGGGTCACCACATGGGTCACCAAAGGATGCGCGCCTTTCTTCTCTCTTTACCATTGCTTCTTCTGCTGGGTGCCTGCGACGGTGTCAGCGCCCCCGAGCACTATGCTTCTGCCCAGGGCTACTTCGAACAGAGTGACTATCAGACCGCGGTGGTGGAGCTCAAAAACGCCCTGCAGAAAGATCCGGAACTGGGGGATGCCCGCCTTCTGCTGGCCAGAATCTACGAGCTTCAGGGCCAGTATTCAGATGCTTTGCGTGAGTTCGAGCGGGCTCAGAACCTGCAGGTCGAAGATCCGGGTCTGGCAACCGGCATTCTGTATGCCAAGCTGCAGTTGGGTCGCTTTCAGGAAGTCATCGGTGAGCTGGCCGAGCGGGAGACGCTGACTCCGGAGCTCACATTGATCCTGGCTGACGCCTACCTGGCGGCAGAGGATCTGGAGCAGGCATCCACCCTTTACCAGGCGATAGCGGGTACTGCGGGAGGGGCACGGGGAATAGGCACTATCGCCTGGTTCCATGGTGATCTGGATACTGCCCGGGCGCGACTGGCAGAAGCGGTGCAACTGGATCCCATGGACAGGGACTCCTGGGTCCGTCAGGGCGAACTGGCACTTTCCGAGCAACGGTTCGATTCGGCTGCCGAGGCATTCGCCAATGGCAAGGCGCTTCCGGGTGGCGGCGTCAGCGGCGGTCTGGGACTCGCCCGTACCTATCTTGCCCAGGGGCGACTCGATGAGGCCCTCGTTGAGACGGAAGCGGTGCTTGTGGAAGTGCCGGGCCTCTATCTGGCCCACTACGTGGAGGCGCTGATCAAATACGGTCAGGATGACGTGGAAGGCGCTGAGGCCGCCATCCGCCAGGTGCAACGGGTTATGCCCGATCACACCCCGAGTCTCTATCTCATGGGGGCGATCAAATTCCGGCAGGGGCAGTTGAACCAGGCAGAGGGCAGCCTGCTGCGATACCTCTCCAGGGATCGCAGCAACGAATCAGCGGCCAAACTGCTGGGCGTGGTGCGTGCTCAGAAAGGCGATCTCGATGGCACCATCGAGACGCTGCTACCCTACGCCTCGACCTCCGAAGACCCTCAGTTGCTGGCCATGCTCGGGACCGCCCAATTGCGGCAAGGTGCCATGAGCGACGCCACTGTGACGCTGGAACGGGCGGTGGCGCTGGCACCGGATGCCGCGGCATTCCGCAACCAGCTGGCGTTGTCCCTCCTTTCATCCGGTGAGGAAGACCGCGCGGTCTCAGAACTCGAGTCCGCCATTTCCGTCGACGGCTCTCAGTTTCAGAGTGACTACCTGATGGCGATGTTGAGCCTGAAGAAAGGAGCATTCGATGAAGCGCTCGCCGCGGCCGGGCGGATGATCGAGAAGAGTCCTGAACTGCCGATGGGATACAACCTGAAAGGGGCTGCGCTGCTCGGGCAGGGGGATGAACCAGGCGCTCGGGCCGCATTCGTCGAAGCCAGCCGAATTGCCCCGGATTTCCTGCCGTCCGCACAGAATCTGGCGCGACTGGACGAAGCGGCAGGTGATTCCGCCGCTGCCCGGGCCCGCTACCAGAACGTGATCAGCGTGTCCGAAGACAACGTGGCCGCCCGCCTGGCCCTGGCTGATCTCGCTGCCGCCGATGGGTTGAACGATCTTGCCCGGGAACAGCTGGCGGCGGCGGCACTCGCGGACCCGAAGTCGGTACCGGCCCATATGGGCCTCGCGCGACTGGCTTTGCGCGATGATGCGGCAGGGGAGGCGAAACGGCATGCGGAGGATGCGCTTGGCATCGCGCCCGAACAGGCGTCCGTCCTGCTGTTGAACGGGCAACTGGCCCTTCGCGATGGGGATCGCGACAGCGCAAGATCTCATGCCCTGCGACTCGGCCGGGTGTTGCGCGGCGATGCCCTCGATGGCGCGTTCGCCCTCGCAGTGAGCCGATTGCAGAGAGAGTCCGGGTTGGCTCAGGAAGCCCGGGAGACGCTGGCGCAGATCGGCACCGCGCCCACCGATCCGGCGCTGCAGGAAGCCCTGCTGGTTGAGTCGGTTCAGATTGAGATTGCCGCCGGGGCAGCAGAAGCGGCTGGACAGCGTCTCAACGACCTGCGTGCCGGCGCACCGGATGCAGAGGCTCTACGGTTGCTCACGGCAGAGGTACTGATGCTGGAAGGGCGGACGTCCGAAGCAATGGCAGGCTACGCCGAGCTGGCCGCGGAAGGGAATCGCCGCTCGGTGTTACGCCTGGCTGCATTGCAGCAGCAGGCGGGTGAACTGGATGCGGCCGTCTCGCTGATTGATGACTGGTTGCAGTCCCACCCTGACGACGAAGCGGCCCAGTTGATCCGCGCGAATGCGTTGCTCAGGTCCGACCGTAATCGGGCCATTGCCCAGTACGAAGCCATGGCGGACAGCGAGAACCCGGTGGCCCTGAACAATCTGGCCTGGCTCTATATGGAATCCGGCGACGAGCGTGCCGTTGCGACGGCGGAACGGGCGCTGGCCCTGGCCCCGGACAATGCGGATATCGCCGATACGCTCGGCTGGATTCTGGTTCAGGACGGTCAGGCGGAGCGTGCGATCGGTTTCATCCGGCGCAGCAGTGAACAGAAACCGGACGATGCCACCGTTCTCTACCATCTGGGTGTGGCCTATCTGGACGCCGGGCGGATCTCAGCAGGCAGAGATGCGCTGGAGTCTGCGATTCTGATGGGGTCGTTCCCGGAGCGGGAAGAGGCGGAGCGCCGGCTGTCGGAACTCAACCTGGAAGAACAGGCCTGATCGGGTCTGTTCTTTCCCAGGTTTTTCCGCTCAGGGGTCCGCCGTCGCACCGGGGGTACGTCGTGCCCCCCAGAAGGTCCAGTAGATCTGGATGCTGCCGATCCACTCGTCGTAACTCATGGTGGTCAGAGCGTCCCGCTTTTCGTAGCGCACGCCCCAGTTCAGATCCAGAGACCGACCGAGCCGGTGATCGACGCGAAATCCCGCGCGCAGTTCGTCCTGGTCGTCGCCGATGAGGTCTCCTACATCCGGAAAATCCCGGTTGGAAAAGTCAGCGTAGAGGTCGAACGTCGTGGTTCGGGTCAGGTTGCGACGAAAATCGGCTCGGACGCCCTTTTGCGTGTTGGTCAGCGGGCGACCGGTTGCCTGTGCCACGTCATCGGCATAGTCCTGTTTCGTCCAGTAGCCACCCAGTGTCAGGGTGTTGGCACCCAGTAACTGGGTGTAACCGATGTCGGCTCTCGTTTCTTCGAAGGCTGCGTTGATGTCGGTGGTATCGCTGGCAGTGCCGCCGCTGGCGAGATCACTGCTCTGATCCGTGATCATCTGTGATCCGGACAGAGTGAAGGTCGCCGTGGGTGTGGCTGCCCAGGACAGTGAGCCGGAGTAAATCGGGTCGCCGGTGGTGCCTCTGCCTTCCCGCTCATACCAGTTGTAGCCCACATTGATTTCCAGTTCGACCGTACCGCTGTCCTGCAGGTAGCCCAGACTGGCGACCGTGTATTCCGCATCCGGGAACAGGCCTTCGTATTCGATATTGCTGTAGGTGCCGAGCGCGACCAGCGTCCGGTTCTCGGAGAGCCCCATGAGATAGCGTAGCGTGCCGTTGTGGCGCTGACTGTCCGTCTGGGTTCTGTTGGCGTGAATGTCCCGGAACAGATATTCGAGTTGTAACTCGTCAGCGGCACGGGGCTGGAAGCGCAACCGACTGCCTGCGTCGGTGGTGGAGACGACCTGCCGGTTGGCCTGTGTGGCGGTCTGAAGCGCCTGTTCAGTGGATTCGGTGCGGTCGTTGCTGAGGAAGAAGTCCAGCCGGTCGGCCAGTGCGTGCCATTCAATCGCCGCGTTGCCGATCAGCCGGTTTTCGTCCTGCCAGTAATCCTCGGTGTATATCCGCCGGATGTAGCTGTAATCCACATCCATCTCCAGGCTGGCGGTATCCTCGGCCACCCTGAGAGTCGCACCCGGCAGGTGGACCCACTCACCGATCTCATCTGTTTCGGTGCGGAGTGTGTTGGACGTGTACTCCGCCGTGTATTCCGCCGCTGCTTCGACTTCGATGGCCTGGGCGGCGTTCGAAATCGCTGCCGCACCCACCGCCAGCGCGATGGCGGACGCTGCCGCCCGCCGATCGTACGGAACCGGTCGCTTAGAACGCACGTTCAGGCACCGTCACCACGTCGCCGGGTTGCAGTGAGTAATTGGTGGCCATTTCGCCACGATGCAGAATGCGGTTCAGCTGTATGTCCAGCCGCTCTCCGCTGCGTCGATACAGTACCGCACCCCCTTCATTGGCGAACTCGGTGGTACCGCCCGCTTCCAGGACGATATCGAGAACGGTCATACCCTGGCGATACGGCAGGGAAAGTGGTTCTTCCACAGCCCCGGTCACCCTGACCCTGGAACGATACTGATCGCTTCCCATGTCGGTGACGATCACCGTGACGTACGGGTCGCGGATGAAGGTGGCCAACCGCTCCGTGATATCCGCCGCGACTTCTTCCGGAGTTTTGTCTCCCACCATCACGTCGCCGGCCAGAGGTACGGAAACCTTGCCGTCCGGTCGAACGGGCACATCCACGCTCAAGTCTTCGTTACGCCAGACATTGATGCTCAGTGCATCCCCGACCCCGATCCGGTACTCGTCCGTGAATTCGGGGGCCGCAGTGGGGGCGGCCGGTGGCGGTGCCGAGGTGCTGCAGGCACCCAGCAGGGCGATGAGCAATCCAGCAAGAATCGCTCTTGAGCCCGTGTACAGTAAATTAAGTTGCGATGTGCCCATCCCTCGATCTCTCCAGTCAACGCAAAGAAAGCAGCAGGTGCTGCAGATAGCTGCGTCAATAATACCGCCTTTCCAGGTCTGACGGACGCCTTCAAAGAGGCGCTTACAACTCCTACAGCGGTGTCACAGTTGAGCCACATGGGCGGCACAGACCCGGCCCGGCGACTCGCCAACAATGGGCGTCCAGACATTGAAAACCGAATCGGGAGCTGAAACACGGATGGCCAACAGAAGGGACGAAGAACCGAAGACCTGGTTTAGAGCCAAGAGAGTTTTCCGGGTCGATGGGGAGTGGTTCATTCACACCCGGGAAGGTATTGCTGTTGGGCCCTATACCGACAGGTTCGCCGCGGATGTGGACGCGGAGATGCTGAAGTCGCTGCTCGTTGGTGTGGAGGGCGTGGAAGCCCACAGCCTGATCCGTGAATTCATGGAAAACGGCGGCCACAACATCGGGGGTGCCCGGAAGCCCTCACTCGATGTGGATCCGGAAGAAGTGGCCAGCCTGCTGGATGATGAAGAATGGAGTCTGGATCAGGTGCGGCAACTCAGCTGAGTTCGCTGAACTGAGTCCGCCAGTTGAGTCTGGCAGGACAGCGGTTGTAAGGACGGCGTGCGTGCAGGGGAGTGGCCGCTGAGTTCACCCTCAGTGGCCTCGGAAATCTGGGGTTCTCTTTTCCCTGAACGCACGTCGTCCTTCTTTGTAATCTTCCGAGTCGAAGCATTCGTCAACAAGCGTGTGTACGCGCCTCAGGTCTTCTTCCCGCTCGCCACGCTCCCAGGCATTGATCGCTGCCTTGGCGGCCTTCACGGTCAAGGGCGCGTTCCCGGCAATGCGTTCGGCGTAGGCAATGGTTTCCGTTTCGATCGTTTCTCTCGAAAAAACCTGGTTGATCAGTCCCATTCCATGGGCTTCATCCGCGCCCATGAAGCGGGCTGAAAACATGATGTCTCGAGCACGGGCCGGGCCAACGAGACGGGCGAGTTTTGCCAGCCCGTCATACTCGTAGCCCAGGCCCAGTTTTGCTGCTGGAATGCCGAAAGTGGCGTCCGGGGTGGCGATACGGATATCTGCGGACAGTGCTGTGGCAAGACCGCCACCGATACAGTAGCCCTCGATGAGGGCGATCAGCGGCTTGTCGAATCCGGCCAGCCAGCGGTTGGCCCGTCCTGCGATCTTGCCGTACTCGTCCTTCTGGGCGGCAGTGCTCCGCTTGGTGTCGAATTCGGAAATGTCCGCGCCGGAGACGAACGCCTTGCCACCAGCCCCCCGCAGAACGGCAACCCGGACATCCGGATCCGAATCGTAAGCTTCCAGGACATCGCCGATACCCTGCCACATCTCCAGCGAGAGGGCGTTGTGCCGTTCCGGCTGATTGAAGATCAGCCAGCCGATGCCGTCATCGTCTATCCGGCCGACGATCTTGCTGGTCTGTAACTCGAGTTCTCGCGCCATGGGCCACCCGTCCGTTGCGGTCGTGAATTGAAGGAAAGGGCGGAGAAGTTAAACCGTTGCCACCGGCTTTGCCAACCCTCCAGGAAACGGCGAAACTCGGTCGCTTGGAATGGAGGCAGCATGGATTTTCAGATCTCGGAAGAGCAGCAACTGATCCGCGACGCGGTACGGAAGACGTGCGCCGGATTTCCGGACGAATACTGGGCGGAAAAGGACGAATCCCACGAGTTTCCCTGGGAGTTCTACAACGCCATGGCTGACGCGGGTTGGATCGGTGTCGCTATCCCGGAGGCTTATGGTGGTAGTGGCCGGGGAATCACGGAAGCGAGCCTCGTTCTGGAGGAGGTCGCGGCAAGCGGCGCGGCCATGAACGGCGCCACGGCCCTGCACCTGTCCGTGTTCGGCATGCATCCGGTGGTCGCGCACGGCAGCGAAGACCTCAAGCAGCGTTTTCTGCCGAGGGTGGCCAGTGGTGATCTGCACGTGGCGTTCGGCGTGACCGAGCCGAACGCGGGTACGGATACGACGGCCATCGAAACCACCGCGCGCCGGGAAGGCGATGAATACATCGTCCGTGGCCGTAAGGTCTGGACCACCAAGGCCCTCATCGCCGAACGCGTCCTCCTGCTTGTGAGAACCACCCCGAAGGACAAAACAGCACGCAGAACGGAGGGCATGACGCTTCTGCTGGCCGAGCTGCAGCGACCGGAAGTCACCATCTCGCCGATCGACAAGGTGGGCCGCAACGCGGTGGCCACCTGTGAGGTGGTTTACGACGATCTCCCGGTTGCCGTGGTGGATCGGGTTGGCGAAGAGGGGAAAGGATTCAAGTACCTGCTCGATGGTCTGAACGCTGAGCGAATCCTGATCGCCGCAGAAGCTGTCGGCATTGGTCGTGCCGCGCTGCGGCGGGCCGTGAACTACGCCAACGAGCGCGTCGTATTCAATCGACCCATCGGCCAGAACCAGGGAGTCGCCTTCCCGCTCGGCGAAGCCAGAATGCGGCTCGATGCGGCGGAACTGATGGTGCGCAAAGCCGCCTGGAAGCTCGATAACGGCGAACCCTGCGGGGCGGAAGCGAACATGGCCAAGTGGCTGGCCGCGGATGCCGCTTTCCAGGCGGCGGATCAGGCCATGCAGACCCATGGCGGATTCGGCTACGCGAAGGAATATCACGTGGAGCGGTACTGGCGGGAGGCGCGGCTGATGCGGATTGCGCCCATATCCCAGGAGATGATCCTCAACTATGTTACTGAGCATGTGCTGGGGCTGCCGCGGTCGTATTGATCGTAATGATCATTCTGGGATTGAATTCAGTTCAGTCTGAGAGCGGGACCGGGGGGTGCGCATATTGTTCTCAGGCACTCCGCTCGGGCGCTCCGCGCCGGGCGCGCTTCGCGCACGCGCACTCACTCCCCGAAGTTGCCTGCCTGATGGCTACGCCATCAGGAGTCAATTCGACTCGATCGGCCTCGCTCAACGTTTCTGATAACAATATGCGCACCCCCCGGTCCCGCTCCCAGGTGCGACTGGTTTCAGTCTCGAAGTTCATCGGATTGGTGTGCCGAAGCATCAGTCGCCGATGATGTGCGGGTGTGACCATCCACACCTGGGCGGTGGCTCGGTGGGTCAAACGCCGAGCAGTTTTATTCTCAATGCCCCGAACACACAGCAGTGTGTGAGCTGCAGAGCTGTTTCATAAGCGTAAGAGCGAGGCCGAAGGCGGCGAATTGACTCGCGCAGCGAGGCAAGTTTGGTAACTGAGGGAAGCGCGGAGCGCCCGAGCGGGAGCGCATGAAACAGCTCTGCAGCTCACGCAATGCGGCGCGCCCGAAACCAATGAGCCTAGAACCCCCCGAAGCTTCAGGCACGCCGAGCCAGCCGCTTCCGCTTATGCTGCACATAGTCCACAAGAATATATTCCCCAAGCTTCTCCGGAGACGTATAAAACACCCGCCCCCCATTGATCTTGGCAATCTCATCCATGAACGCCTTCAAATAGTAATTCGAATCCAGCATGAAGGTGTTGATGGCAATCCCCCGGGTCGTGCAGTGCTTGACCGCTTTGAATGTCGCCCGGATGGTCTCCGGCGTGGCCGGATAGGCGAACTGAGCCTGACCGTTCTCCAGGTGCGCTGTCGGTTCACCGTCTGAAATCATGATGATCTGCTTGGTGCCGCCCGTGTGTTTGGCGAGCAGCTTTTCGGCCAGCAGCAAGGCGTGCTGCATGTTGGTGCCGAGCACATATTCGTCCCACTGCAGATAGGGCAGGTCGTGTGCTTTCAGTTCCTTGGCGTAGGCGGCGAAGCCGATGATGTAGAAGCTGTCTTTCGGATACTGGCTGGTGATCAGATTGTGCAGCGCCAGGGCGACCTTTTTCGCCGCCTGGAACGAACCTCGCAGCGCCATGGACCAGGACAGGTCGACCAGCATGGCGGTGGCCGTGGACGTGATCATTTCGCTGCGATACACCTCGAAATCATCCTGCTGCAGCTGGATGGGCGCGCCGGGGCCGTTTCGGTCGATGGCGTTCCTGAGCGTGCGTGGCATGTGCAGTTGGAAAGGGTCGCCATACTCGTAGGGTTTGGTCTGTTCGAGCCGTTCGCCGAAACGGCCTTCTTCCGGCACCGCATGGTTTCCCATGCTCTGTCGCTTCAATCGTTCGTAGATCTCGCCGAGCGCCTTCTGGCCGATCATTCTCGAACCGCGCGGCGTGAGTTCCCAGCGATCGTCGCCGGTGGGCCGGATGTAGCCGGCCGCTTCCAGGGCTTTGAGCAGTTCGTTCAGCTTGTCCAGGTCTTCGCTGGCGTCGTCGCCCATCAGCTCCTTGAGCAGATCCCGATCGATCCGATCCAGATCGCCACCACGCTCCGCGCTCTGTACCTGTTCGATGAGCTCGTCGAGCTGGCTCATCTCGTTCATCAGATCCATGGCCGCATCCAGGCCGAGTTTTTCGTCGCCGCTGAACCGGTACTGATTGCCGTCCGGATTGAGGAAGGCCATCTCCTTGGCGAGTTTGGCCATCTCCGCGTTCAGTTCCGGGTCGCTGAAGCGGTCAGAGAGCAGAGATTGCAGCTGCGCCTGCTGTTCCGGAGAGAGACTGTTCAACAGTGACTGAGCCGCTGCCATCTGCTGCTGCATCTGCTCCAGAAGCTCATCGAGACTCTGCGGCGGGTTGTCGCCGAACATGTCGCCGAACGTTTTCATGAAGTCTTCGAAGCCCGGATCTTCGCCGGCAATCTTCTTCACGAGCATGTCGTTCAGGGCTTTCATCATGTCCTTCATGCGCTCGATGTCGCCGTCAGACAGGTTGTTCACCATGTTCTCGATGTTGTTGAAGAAGGTGTTGGCCATGGACTTGCGCAGGTCGTTCAGCAATTCCAGAAACTTCTTCTGCGCATCCGGATTCAGGAATTCATATTTCTCCAGTTCCTTGACCTGACTGGCAACGTCCTCAGGCATGTCCTCGAGGATTTCCCTGTTGCGCTCGGCGATGTTTTTCAGCACATCCCCGGAAAAATCATCGGCATCCCTGTTCAGCCAATCATCGATCCGTTCCTTTTCCATCCCGACAATTTCATCGAGGCGCTCACGGAAGTCGTCGAAAATGCTGGAGAGGTCGAACTGTTCGAGACGCTGCCGCTTCTGATCCCTCAGTTGCTTCAGCATGTCGCGCAGTCCCTGCATGTAGCCTCCCTCGGGGACCTGCATGCCGCGGGACATCAGGTTGCGCATTGCCCAGCGCAGGTCGCCATACTCCATCAGGTCGTCGGCGAGTGCCTCCAGGATCTGGTCGGCATCCAACGGCAGGTTCTGGCTGCCATCCCAGGCGCTGAAGCGGTGTTTCGGGGCGGGGTGGCGCATATCTGGCTCCTCGGTAAGGGTGCTCAACCGGTATAAGTGGTGGTGCCCGCGTGGTCGTATTTATTCAGCAGCTTGTGCAGATGCAGGCCTTCCAGCACGAATTCGATTACCGTGGCCCGCATGGTATCGCTCACCGAGTCCCGGTCGGGGAAGATGTCGTTCAGAGAAGGGATGCGTTCTGCGATGGCCGCGTAGTCCGTCGCGGGCGCTGCCTCACCGGTATCCACGCTGAGGCCTTCATTGAACGCCATTGCGATTGGTTCCAGATCGTTGACGTCGTAGCGGCGGTCGAAGACATCCTTTACTGCGCCCTGAATGATCCGCTCCGTGATCTTGTCTTCCTGGCCTTCCTCCATGGCCTCGAATTCGATCTTGCCCTGCAGGGAGGGAATCAGATATTCGAGATCGGATATCCGTGGCACAACCTCGGCCTCGTCGAGCCGGAGTGCGCGGCGGAACGCATTGGCGACCAGTGCTTCGTAGTTCGAGATCGAGGTCCGCACGGAAACCCCGGAGCGATGATTGATATCCGGGGAGCGACGGGCATGGTGCGTGATCTCGGCGACGATCTCTTTCATGAAGTCCGGCACGTTCAGGTGATAGTCACCCAGATCCAGAATGCTTGCTTCCTGATCCATGATTTCCATTTCCTGGTTCACTTCGAGCGGATAGTGAGTGCGGATCTGGGCGCCGTAGCGGTCCTTCAGCGGCGTGATGATGCGGCCGCGATTCGTGTAGTCCTCCGGATTGGCAGTGGCCACGATGAATACGTCCAACGGCAGCCGGATCTTGAAGCCGCGGATCTGCACATCCCGCTCTTCGAGCAGATTGAGCAATCCCACCTGAATCCGCTCGGCCAGATCCGGTAATTCGTTGATCGCGAAAATGCCTCGATTCACCCGGGGTACCAGGCCGAAGTGCAGGGTCAGTTCATCGGAGAGATAGCGGCCTTCAGCGATCTTGATCGGATCCACTTCGCCGATGAGATCGGCGATGGTGATATCCGGGGTGGCCAGCTTCTCCGCATAGCGTTCGTCCCGGTGCAGCCAGCGGACGGGTGCCGCATCGCCTTGCTCCGCCATGATCGTTCTGCCTTCCAGGGTGATCGGCTGGTAAGGGCTTTCCGGGATCTCGGTGCCGTCGATCACCGGCGTGAATTCGTCCAGGAGTCCGGTCAGACCGCGGACGATCCGGGATTTGGCCTGGCCGCGCTCGCCAAGCAGGATGATGTCCTGAAGACCGAGGATGGCGTTGGTGAGTTGCGGCACAACGGTGTCGTCGTAACCCATCACCCCCGGGAACAGCGGTTGCCGGTCGCGCAGCCGGTTGATCAGATTGCGGCGCACCTCTGCTTTCACAGGCAGGATCTGGTAGCCGGAGGCCTTCAACTCCCCGAATGTCTTTGCCAGCCCTTCAGGCGCGGTGGGGGATACTTCAGCCATTATCTGCACTCCGAATGTCCTTCCTTCGATCAGTTTCCCCCACGACTTGGCTGCTTGGCAAATAGGCTTGTCTGATGTCGCATTTTCCTGCGGTCTGAGGTTAACTGACCGGATCGATTGGGGAGAGAAGGTCGATGAGTTTGAAAGCGTTTCGAGCCGAGGCGAGAGACTGGCTGCGGGAAAACTGCCCGGCCAGTCTGGTTGGTCATCCGGAGGCGGTCTGGGGTGGCGGCAGTAAAGCACCGCTGCAGGACCCGGATAAACAGCGCTATTTCGATGCCATGCTGGCTCGTGGCTGGACCGTACCGAACTGGCCGGTGGAATTTGGCGGCGCCGGACTGTCGCCGGATGAGCACCAGGCCCTCACGCAGGTGATGGCGGAAGTCGGCGCGCCGGCGCCCCTGGCCGGAATGGGCACCACCATGATCGGTCCAACTCTGCTCGAGCACGGTACACCCGAACAGAAAACGCGCCATCTGCCTCAGATCGCCACCGGCGAAAAGCGCTGGTGTCAGGGATATTCCGAACCTGGCGCCGGCTCCGACCTCGCCAGTCTGAAAACCCGGGCGGAGGATCAGGGCGATCACTTCCTGATCAATGGCTCGAAGATATGGACCTCCGGTGCGAATTTCGCGGACTGGATTTTCTGTCTGGTGCGGACGGACTTCGATGCGCCCAAGCACGACGGCATCAGCTTTGTCCTGTTCTCCATGGATCAACCGGGTGTGACGGTGAAACCCATCCTGCTGATCAGTGGTGCTTCACCGTTCTGCGAGTGTTTTTTCGATGATGCAATTGCCCGGAAGGAAGATCTGGTCGGAAGCCTGAATCGTGGCTGGACCATCGCCAAGCGACTGTTGCAGCACGAACGCTCTTCCATTTCCGGCGCACAACCACAGACCCGGTCGGTCACGGACGTGGCGCGTCAGTATGTGGGCGTTGATGGCGGTCGGATCAGCGACCCAACCGCGCGGGCGGCGGTGGTTGGACACGAGATGGATGCACGGGCGTTCGCCCTGACCCAGCAGCGTTCCCGGGAAGAGAATGCGGAAGGCGGTACCCCGACCTTCGCCACCTCGATATTCAAGCTCTATCGTAGCGAGTTGACGCAACGGCGGACGGAGTTGATTGTCCGGATGATGGGAACCCGGGGGGTAGGCTGGTCAGGCGAGGCCTTCTCCCGGGCCGAGCGGGAAGAAACCCGCTTCTGGCTGGGCAGGAAGGCCGGCACCATCGCCGGCGGGACTTCGGAAGTGCAACGCAACATCATTGCCAAACGGGTTCTGGGTCTGCCGGACTGACCGGCGCCCGGGATCTTCAGGAACACGGAGACAACCATGCAGGAAGCCTTTGATTACGAAGAACGGGATGGGGTTCTGATCGGCCCGGTCCGCTCACCCAGAAACAACGCCAGCCACCTGGGTGCGGGGAGCATCCATGATGACGCGACGGCTCAGAAGCTGGGTTTTCGTGGCGGAACCGTCGCCGGTTCTCTGCACATGGAACAGTTCCCACCGCTGCTGGTTGAAGCTTTCGGTCAGGATTGGCTGCGCACCGGTGGTTTATCGCTCTACTTCAAGTATGCCACCACGGACAGTGAGCCGGTTCAGGCTTTCGCCCGGAGACCGGATGGCCAGCGTACGGAGGTCTGGATGGATGACCCGGGCGGGAACCGGGTGGCGGACGGCACGGCGAACGTGGGTGGCCCGGATCCCGAATCCACACTGCGTCAGCGTATCGCGGCGATGCCGGCTCCGGAAGATCTCAGGATCCTCGCCAACGTGAAAGCCGGCGATACCGGCGAGCGCACGCCGACGCGAATCACGGAACAGGCGCTGGCGGCTCGACTGGCTGTCATCACGGAGCCGTTGGCCGCCTATACGGACGCCAGCCTGTATGGGGAACGGATTGCCACCCCGGCTTTACAGGTGCAGGTGCTGCGTGCCGGTGAGCGCAGCATGCTGCCACGCAACGGTGATTTTGGCGTCGGCCTGTTCGGCGCCATCGAGTTGCAGCTGCATGGCGCGCCGGTGTTCGTCGAACATGATTACGAGTGCCAGTGCACCGTACTCGACGTCGGAGAAACGCCGAAAACCGAGTACCTGTACTATGAAGCCAGCCTGCATGAGCCCGGCAGCGACGATCCGGTGCTGACCATGATCATGATGACACGCTTCATGAAAGCATCATCGAAGCTCTGGGCCTAGCGCACCGGCTTCTGCGCGGTTACACCGCTCCGCGGGAGGTGGGCTTGCCCAGCATCCGATCCGAGATGATCCGCAGCTGAATTTCGCTCGTGCCCTCGAAAATTTTGGTCAGTCGGGCATCCCGCCAGTGGCGCTCCACCGCGTGCAGCGTGGTGTAGCCGGAGCCGCCGAGGATCTGTAATGCATCGGATGTGACCCGTTCGGCCATCTCGGCGGCATACCATTTAGCCATGGATGCTTCTTTGTCCGCCGTGTCGCCGCCGTCCATCAGGGTGGCCGCGTGATACATCAACTGGCGCGCCGCTTCTATCTCGCTGGCCATTCTGGCGAGCTTGAACCGGGTTTCCTGGAAGTCGGAGATCGGCACGCCGAACTGCACGCGTTCGCCGGAATAGGCCATGGCATCTTCAAGCGCACCCCGAGCCAGTCCGATGGAACGTGCCGCCGTGTGCACGCGCGCCGCGTTGAGCCAGTTCACGGCATTCTTGAAGCCCTCACCACCGCCTTCGCCGCCGGTAATCAGATTCTCCTTCGGAATCCGGCAGCCATCGAAGGCCAGTTCCCAGGTGCGCCAGCCGTGGTAGCCGATCTTCGGGATCGGGGCACCCTGACAGCCGTCGGGCAGTTCGCCACGAGGCTTCTCGATGATGAACTGAGCGGTGCCCTTGTGGCCGGCCGCCTCGGCCTCGGCGCCATCGAATCTGGCCAGCAGGTTGATGTAATCCGCGCCGTCCGCAAAGGTGCACCAGTACTTGTTCCCCGTGATCACCCACTCGGAACCCTCGAGGACCGCTTTACAGGCCACGGCGCGGAGGTCTGAACCGACATTCGGCTCGGAGAGCGCAACAGCCGAAAGGTACTCGCCCTGGGCCGCCTTACGGGTCAGATCCTGGCGCTTCTCCAGAGACCAGCCACCGACCCCCATCATGGAACTGGCTCTGGCGATGATGCTGGCCACACTCATCCAGCCTCGTGCCAGTTCTTCGGCGATGAGCGCGTATTCGAATACGCCCAGGCCCAGACCCCCGTGCTCTTCCGGCATGCGAATGCCGAAATACCCCATGTCGGCCATCTTCCGACGGAGATCCATGGGGATTTCGCCTTTCACCGGGTCCAGTTCATTGGCCACCGGCAGCACTTCGTTCAGGGTGAATTGACGGGCGGCGTCCTGGATCATCCGGCGCTCTTCGCTGAGATAGTGTTCTGTCATTTGCTGTACCTGGTTACTGCTGATGGTGCCTGGGTTACGGATCCCAGGTTACAGGCCATAAAGATCGGCCCGGTCGATGAGGTTCTGGACGATGCGGATGCTGGCTGCGTCCACCATCACACCGTCCACGTTGATGGCCCCCTGTCCTTCGTCGAGGGCTGCTTCATAGGCTGCTTTCTGTTTGCGCGCGGAACGGATGGCCTCCGGGTCAGGGGAGAAAACACGCTGGGCAATTTCCACCTGGCTGGGGTGGATGGCCCATTTGCCGACCATGCCGAGCACGAACGACCGTTCCGCTTCCCTGGTGTAGCCGTCGGCGTTTCTGAAGTTGGCGTAGGGACCGTCCACCGGGTCGATGCCGTTGGCATGACAGGCGATGGTCATCCTGTAGCGGGGATAGTGCCAGACATCCGCCGGGTAACCGCCGGTCTCACCGACGTGGCCGAGTTGCATCTGCTGGCTGGCGGAGTAGTCGCCCATGCCGAAGATCAGGCACTCGAGCCGGTCGGAGCAGGCGGCGATTTCTTCAACATTCATCATGCCTTCCACTTCTTCGATCAGGCACTCGATGCCGATACGATTTTTCAGCTTCAGTTTCTGTTCGAGCTGATCGAGCAGCAGATGCACGAACATCACGTCCGCGGCGGATTTCGCCTTGGTCAGCATGATGGTATCGAGTTTCTCGCCGGCGCCGGTCACCACTTCGATGATGTCGTCGTGACACCATTCGGTTTCCACATCGTTGATGCGAACGCAGACCGTGCGCGGGGTCCAGTCCAGGCCGTTCAATGCATCCACGATCCTGCCGCGGGCAGCGGGTTTGGCGCTGGGTGCCACCGCGTCTTCCAGATCGAGAAAGACATGGTCCAGGGCCAGGCCGGAAGCCTTGGTCATCATTTTTTCCGAGCTGCCGGGTACGGACAGCTGGCAGCGTCGGGCGCGTTTCGGTCGAGTCATGTTCATTGCCTTGTTTTAACCTGTCTGGTCTTGCCTTGGTCTGCCGCCTCGTGGTTTCAGTCTGGCCGGCGCTTGATCAGAACCCTGCGTTCCCCTTCGAAGACCACGTTATCGTCCTGGTTCACGCCGAAGTGCCTGAAAGTGACGATGCCCGCATCGTCCCGGTCGGCATCCTCGGTGGCCAGAACTTCAGTGTAGGCATAGAGGGTGTCGCCATGAAAGACGGGCGCCTTGAGTCGGATACCGTCGAGGGAGAGTTCGGCGATGGCGTTTTCACCCGTATCCTGCATGGCGAGGCCGATCACCATTGCGATGGTTACTCCGCCGAACTGCAGGCGCCGGTTCCAGCCGTCCCGACCCATGGCATTTCTGGCCATGATGTCTTCGTTGAAATGGGCGTCCGCGGTGTTCAACACCTGCAGGGTGATGCCCACATTGTCCTGCTCGCACATGGTCTTGCCGCGGGCATGGCGCATGGCCTGGCCAGGCTCGAAGTCTTCGAAGTAGTTGTCGCTGCCAGTGAGGCTCATGGGGCTGTCTCCGCTGGTTTCCGGCGGCGGACCAGATTGGTCCGTTTGAAATCGATGACACAGTCGCCATTCTGGTTGAAGCCTTCCGTATGCCAGGTGACGATGCCGAATCCGGCCTGCCCCTTGGATTCCCGGGTGCCGATCACGGTGGAGCGGGCGGTGAGTGTGTCGCCTACGTATACGGGTTGCCGGAACTCGCATTCATCCACGCCGAGAAACGGACCGCCGCCTTCACTGAGGTCTTCCACGGACATGCCGAACACCGTGTTGAAGACCAGCAGGGGATTTACCACCACCCTGGGATGACCCTCGGCCATGGCGTAAGGCTCATTGAAGTACAGCGGGCAGAAGGAGAGGGTCTGTGTGGTAAATGCAGCGTTGTCTCCCGAGGTCAGCGTGCGCCCCCAGTGGTGCTCGAATACCCGGCCCTCTGTCATGTCCTCGTAGCGGTTGCCCCTGGACTTCAGGACGGCCCGGGTGCGCACGGTTTCGAAGTCGCTCATGCTGCATGCCTCAGTTGATTGGTCAGTTCTTTCACGCTGGCAAGGTGCTCAAGGTTGCGACAGACCTGGGCCAGGCGTGTGGCGTTGGCCTGGCCGATTCGGGGCGCGGCCAGGGTCATGAACTTGTTCGTCAGCTTCTGCCACTGCACGTCCAGATCGCGCAGTGGAATGGCGACGTTGACCGCTTCTTCGTAGCGCTGACCGTCAGACGTGCTGATCCGCACGATGGTGTCCGGATTACTGGTCTCGTGGGCGTGGACGGTGACCTTGTCCCGGAAGCTCAGCAGGCGCTGATCGCGGGTGATCGAATCATCGAACAGATCGATGGCCGCGGTATCCAGATCGCACAGTGCCATGGCTGCGGTCAGCCGGAGGCTGAACTTGGCTTCCAGCCCACTCCCGGGTTCATGAATGTTGCAGACCCGCAGGTGCCCCTTGTCCACGAAGATATCGATGGTTTCGATGTCCTGGGGGTTGAACTGATTGCTGCCTGCCAGCACCCGGATCGCCTCGATGGATGAGTGGGTCAGATAGCAGGCGGCGTGGTACTTGAAACAGATGTCCTGGGTGAAGGCGTCCCGGGTCATGGCTTCTTCGAACCGATCCAGGCTGGCGGTGGCTGCCTGGGTATCCATGAAACCCTGTGCCGCTTCCAGAATGTCCGTACAACTCGTGAAATCCCGTGCTGCCAGATTTGCCGATTGCAGGCCGGTCGCAGCAGCGTGGCCTGCATGCAGGGGTTTGCACATGGTCCCGAACTGACTTTTAAGGCCCGCGGCGCGGGTCCCGGCGATACCGAGGGCCTGATCTGTCTGCATCGCATCCAGATTGAGAAGCACGGCAGCCGCGGCGGCGGCACCGAACGTGCCGAGGGTGCCGGTATTGTGCCAACCGTCTGCATAGTGCGCCGGACCGGCATAGCGGCCGAGAATGCACTCCACATCGACGCCGGTGCAGAAAGCACGGATCAGGTCGCGACCACTGGCTTCGAGGTGTTCGCCAAGGGCAAGCACCGCGGGGGCTACAGGAACCGTGGGATGGCCGGACATGGCCGAGTGCACATCGTCATAATCGTGGGCATGCCCCGCGGCTCCGTTGATTAATGCCGCCTGGGTGGTGGACGCCCGCAGATCTGACCCGATGAGGGTCGACTGAGGGTGGCCACCCTGTTCTTCGGCTTCCTCTCTGAGTATCCGGGTCAGTGGTTCGTTGGCGCCGGCCAGGGTGACGCCGATGAAATCCATGATTGCCTGCTTCGCGACTTCGCGCGCAGCCTCGGGCATCAGATCGTAGTCGGCCGCGGATACGCGCTCGGCCAACGACATGGTCGCTTGCATTGTGAGTCCCCCTTTGCAGACTATTTACGCTAGCCGCTGAGGAACATCATGGCAAATTCGCAAGCACCGCCTCCAGCAGATCCGGAAAACGCGTCGCAAAGCCGCATCTACTGCAGTGAGCACAATCAGACGGAGCCCATGGCCGGCACCGCCGATACCGTGGATGTGTGGCTCTGTCTGGAGTATCGACCCACCTGGACGGCACAGGCGCAGACAGACAACGCGCTCGCCGAAGAGACCACCCGTTGGCTCGAACGAACGCTGGCAGGGTTTCAGGCCGACGGGTTGAAGTGCCGGCCGCAATTCATTCGCCAGCCCGAGACCGAATCAGACACGATCCGTCTGCTGCTGACGGTGGCCGGCAGAACCTGGCAGTGGTCAGAGAACGACTACAGCGCTCTCAGCGCTCTGGACCTGCCGGCCCTGGTCCGCCAGGCGTCGGAAAACCCTGGCGCGCTGGCAGCGATGGCGGAGCGATTGATTGAACCTCAGTATCTGGTCTGCACCAACGGCCAGCGGGATCTCTGCTGCGCCCGATTCGGGCTGCCCGTCTACACCGCGTTGAGAAATCGGGTTGGCAACCGGGCCTGGCAGGTAACACATCTGGGTGGACATCGCTTCGCGCCCAACCTGCTGACGCTGCCGGATGCGTGCCTGTATGGCAGGGTCGGCCTGGATGCGCTGGATGAGTTTCTCGCCGCGAACGAGCAGGGACACCTCGCTTTCGCGAACCTGCGTGGAAGAACCTGTTATCCGCCGGCCGTGCAGGCGGCGGAGGTGCTGCTTGGCAGAGATGATCTGCGTCTGTTGCATGTGCAGGAGACGGGTGATCGAACCCACGTGCAGTTTGCCGATGATTCCCGGCGATTCGATATCGAAGTGCAGAAAGCGGAAACCGCCGAGCGGGTGCTCAAGAGCTGTGCGCATGAGACGGAAGTGGAGGTTTATCCGTACGTCCGGGCTGGTTGACGGGCTGGTTGACGGGCTGGTCGAAGCTCAGGATTCATTCGAAGGCGGAACGGCCGGCTCTGTCGGTTGTTCTGGCGTCTGATCCTGAAATCGTCGTTCGCCCTGTGGCATTCCCTCGGCAACGAACTGCCGTAAGCGCTCGGTCATCGCGTCCAGATCATTTGCGAAATACTCGAGCTGTTCCCGGGCGTTGAATGCTTCTCCGGCGGTGATCCGATAGGTCTGGCCTGTCTTGTTGAACAGTTCCCGGAAGAGTGTCATATCCCGCAGTTCCTGATGCAGAAAATAGAACAGATAGTAGATCCACGAGTTGCGACCATCGACGTGCATCGGGATGACCGGGAAATCGTACTTCAAGGCCAGGTTCATGGCTGTGGCCTGCCACGGACGCTCTTTCAGGCCACGGAGCGTCGGCTGGGCCAGTCGCCCGGAAGGGAAGATGATCACCAGTCGTTCGTCTCTGAACGCGCGAACCATGCTTTTGACGGTTTCCTTGCGGCGTCCGTGTGTTCGCTTGTCGTCCACCCATTCCACCGGGATGATGAGGTCGGAAAGCCCGGGGGCGGCACGGATGGCGTCCCGGTTGGCGAAGAAAATAACATCCTCGCGGATCGCCTTCAGCGCGTCGAAGACGGCGATGCCGTCGGCAATGCCTGCCGGGTGGTTGGGCATGATGATGGCGCCCCCGTGGCGGGGAATGTGCTCTATGCCATCCGTGAGGACGTTCATGCGAACGCGGTCGCTCACGTAGTGAAAGATCTCCAGGCCGCTCAGGTCTGAGGAATGGTCGACCGCTTCGATGGCCTGTTTGTAGCCGAGGATCGGCAGAACCGCCGGGCGCAGCAGCCGCCACAGCAGCGGTCTGGCGATCAGTCCGGCCGCCCGTTCCTCGATGAGCACGTCGACGATGTGCTTGTCCGGGCTTCCGGATTGCTCTTCCTCGGTGGGATGCACGGTATCTTCCGACATGGCCCTATGCCCCCTCTGGTTCTGCGCCGGCGCCTTCGCCGGTCCGGTCCTCTGCCGCCCTGCAGCGGGCCAGGAACCTGAGTACAGCCTGGTTGAACTGGTCGGGCTGCTCCATATTCATGCCATGGCCCGCATCCATCTCTTCTATGGTCAGGTGCGGCATGGTACGACGGGCGAACGCTGCCATCTCCGTGAAGCGATTCTCCCTGCTGCCCCGGATCAGGCAGGCCGGCCGGGTATTCTCCGTCAGACGTTCGCGCTCGGATATCGCCGGTATCGTGATGTCGATGGTGTGTGCAACGCCGGCCGGCTGGTGACTTCGGGCATCTTCCACCAGCGCGGAACGCACCCTTTGCGGTAGCCGCCAGCCGTGGGCCGGGTGCACGGGGATACGCAGCATGGCAGCCTGGCCACCCTGGCGGATTTTTGCCGCCGATGCAGTGGCACTGGCTCTGAGCGCTGCCTGACCCTCGGCGTCTGCCAGGCCGGAGGTGGAATTGGTGAACAGGTGGCCGATCACCCGATCGGGATGATCCAGGGCGTAGCGGAGCGTCAATCCAGCGCCCATGCTGTAGCCGAGCAGAAACCAGCGATCAACGCCCAGTTCCTGGCGGATCGCCTCGAATGCCCGCACATAGTAGGCGGGTGTGTAACAGTCGGCATCTTCCGGGCTGGGCGAATCATGATGGCCGAACAGTTCCACGGTCACCGGCCTGCACCCTTCGGCCAGTGCGTCCAGGTTCAGCAGCCACTGTGATCGGCTGGAAAGGAAGCCATGCACCAGAAGGAGGTGAGGACCATTGCCTTCGTGCACGCGCCAGTCGGGAAGCATCACTGGGAGAAATTCGCTCTTGCTCAATCATCAAAGGGTCCGGATCATCCGGTGCCTCTTCCTCAGAGGAATCAGACGATGACCGATTCAATCGTCATTGTTACCACGGGCGGCACAATCGACAAGGTGTACTTCGACGCAAAAAGCGAGTTCGAAGTGGGTGATTCTGTGGTCGAACGGCTGCTCAGCCAGGCCCACGTGCGCCAGCCCCACGAGATTGTGCCGCTGATGAAGAAGGACAGTCTGGAACTGGACGAATCGGATCGGGCAGCAATTCGGGCAGCCATTGCAGACCGCCCGGAGCACCGGATCGTGATTACCCACGGCACGGATACCATGACGGAGACCGCGGCGGCCCTCACGGATCTGCCCGGCAGGACGATTGTGCTGACCGGCGCCCTGGCACCCGCCCGGTTTGCGGAAAGCGATGCGGTCTTCAATGTGGGCATGGCCTTCGGCGCGGTTCAGTCGCTGCCGGCCGGCGTCTACATCTGCATGAACGGTCAGGTCTTCAGGGCGGCCGAGGTGGTCAAAGACCGGTCCCGGAACGCCTTTGTGCGCCGATCGGAGGCCGGCTGAGGTGTTGCCCGCCCGCGCACTGGGTTATGCTCCAGCCTCTGCGCACCTGTAGTTCAACTGGATAGAGCATCGGCCTTCGAAGCCGAGAGTTGTAGGTTCGAGTCCTACCAGGTGCGCCAGATCCTTCTTGCCCGCGCCGTGGGGTAGAATCCTGCGCCGTTATGAGCAAGATGAGCGAACAACCAGCACAACCGATCCTGCGCCTGACGGATCTGCAGTTCCGATGGCCGGACGGGCCCGTGCTGCTCGACATCCCTCAATTCGATCTGATGCCTGGCGAGCGGTTGTTCCTGCATGGCCCGAGCGGCAGTGGCAAATCGACCCTGCTCGGTCTGATCGCCGGCATCCATCAGCCCCAGACAGGCAGTGTGTGGCTTCAGGGACAGAACCTCACGACACTGCGGGCCAGTGTCCGCGACCGTGTCCGGGGAAGCGAAATCGGCTATGTGTTTCAGCAGTTCAATCTGGTGCCTTATCTCAGTGTGCTGGAGAACGTTCTGTTGCCGCTGACCTTCTCCGCCGAGCGTCGTGCCGGAATCCAGGGTGAGCCAGCCCGGCAGGCACTCGATCTGCTCGGGCACCTGGGCATCGATGGCGAGTCGAGTGCGCGCTCACCCGGTGCACTTTCCGTCGGCCAGCAGCAGCGGGTGGCCGTCGCCCGGGCGCTTCTGGGCAGCCCACCGCTCATCATCTGCGACGAACCCACCTCGGCGCTGGATGCAGATGCCCGAGATGCGTTTCTCGATCTGTTGATCCGCTCCGTACAGGACAGCAGGTCGGCCTTGCTGTTCGTCAGTCACGATACCGCGCTGGCAACGCACTTCACGCGACAACTCGCGTTGCAGGGTGGGAGGCTCGTTTCCGCATGAGTGGCAGATTGCGACTTGGGCTCAGAAGCCTGTGGAGTCGGCGGGTGGCGGTCGGCCTGACGATGACGGGCGTTGCCCTGTCCGTCGCCATGATCCTCGGTGTGGAACGCATCCGGGTCGAGACTCGGGAAAATTTCACCCAGACGGTCTCAGGCACCGACCTCATCGTCGGGGCACGGACGAGCCCCGTCCAGCTGCTGCTTTACAGTGTGTTCCGAATCGGCGATGCCACCACCAATCTGAGCTTTTCGAGTTTTGAGAAGATTTCCCGCCATCCCACGATCGCCTGGGCTGTGCCGATTTCGCTGGGGGATTCCCATCGGAGTTTTCGGGTGGTGGGGACCACGCCGGCTTACTTTGAGCACCTTCGTCATGGCCGCGGGGAGCCCCTCGAATTCAACGCCGGTCATGCCCTTGAAGCGCGCTTCGACGTGGTGATCGGGGCGGAGGTTGCCCGGGCGCTGGACTATTCGCTGGGTACACCCGTCGTGATCGCCCATGGCACCAGAGACGACGGACTATCCGGTCACGACACGCTGCCGTTCACCGTGGTCGGCATACTCGAACCCACCGGCACACCGGTGGATCGATCGCTGCACATCCTGCTCGAGGCGGTGGAAGCGATCCACGTGGGCTGGGAGTCGGGCGTCCGGGTGCCTTCGGCCGAGCTGGATCTGGACCATGCCGATCACGCGGAGCTGCATCCGGAGTCGATCAGTGCCTTCTTCCTCGGGCTCAAACGGCGATCGGATGCACTCACCCTGCAGCGGGCGATCAACGGTTTTCCGGAGGAAGCGCTGTCCGCGATCCTGCCTGGTGTGGCCCTGAATTCGCTGTGGGATCTGTTCGGTGGCGTGGAGGTGGGTCTGCTCAGCGTGGCCGCCATGACGGTTGTGACAGGATTGATCGGGATGGTGGTTGGTCTCACCGCCACGCTCAATGAGCGCCGGCGTGAAATGGCCATTCTGCGTTCAGTGGGTGCACGGCCGGCCGATATTTTCGGGCTCTATGTTCTCGAGTCCGGCGTAATCGGAGCGGTGGGCGCGATTTCCGGCTACCTGCTGCTTTCTCTCGCCCTGCTGCTGGCCAATCCGGTCCTGGCGGCTGAGGTGGGCATTCGATTCAGTGTGGCGTTGCCGGCGGCACGGGAACTGGCGCTGATGGGGGCCGTGTTCACCCTGGCGTTGCTGACCGGCTGCCTGCCGGCCTGGCAGGCCTACCGACTGTCGCTGCACGACGGTCTGGATGCGCAGGGTTAGCCGGTGATTTACCTGGTGCTCAGTATCCTTGCCCTGGTGGCGGGTCCGTTCGTTTTTTCACTGGCCTCCCGCCAACCCGCCGCCCGGGAGGCGCTCGAAGGGTTCATCCTGATTACCCTGGCCGGCATCATCTGCCTGCACATCGCACCGGAAGCCTGGCGGATTGCCGGTTTTGCCAGCGTTGTCACGGGGCTGCTGGGTCTGGCTTTCCCGGCATTGCTGGAACGCATTTTCCGGCAGGCGCTGACCCGGGCCCATCTGGTGGTGCTGGCCGTTGCGGCGGCGGGCATCGTGGTACATGCGGTGCTGGATGGGATCGCCCTTCTGCCGCTGATGACAGAACCGGGTGGAGAGCACGGGGGACGGGCGCTCGCGATCGGCGTGATCATTCACCGCTTACCCGTCGGCATGGCCATCTGGTGGGTGCTGCGACCCCAGTTCGGCACAACGGTTGCCGTCACGACCTTTCTGGTGGTGATCGTCACGACCGTGGTCGGCTACCTGGTCGGCGGCGATCTGCTGGTCTCCTCCGCCTGGAGCCTGGCACTATTCCAGTCTTTTGTGGCCGGTTCCCTGGTTCACGTGGCGCTGTTCGGCATCCACCATGAACACGATCATGCCCATGAGGTGGCCGCATATGTCGAAGAAACCGCTGAACGGACCGCAGACACGCCGGGCACCGGGCGGTCGGTGCGGCCGCGCAACCTTCAGTCCTGGGCCTTCCGTGCCGGTCTGCTGCTTGGCCTGGTGACGGTTTTCGGGTTACCGCACATTTCGAGCTGAACGGCTGTCGTGATAGGCTTGCCGCCCTCAAATTCCCTGCAAAGAAGCCTTGAAAGCATGAGCACGCCTTTTGATTCCATGGAAGATGCCATCGCCGCCGTTCGTGCCGGAGAGATGGTCGTGGTGGTGGACGACGACGATCGGGAGAACGAAGGTGATCTGATCATGGCGGCCAGTAAGGCGACGGCCGAGCAGGTGGCCTTCATGATCCGCCATACCAGCGGCATCCTCTGCACGCCGATCCTCGAAGACCAGGCGGCCAAACTGCATCTGGATCCCATGGTGGCGCGCAACGATGCGCCGATGAGCACGGCCTTCACCGTCTCCATCGACTACAAGGATGGTCTTACCACAGGGATTTCCGCCGAAGAGCGGGCGGCCACCGTGCAGGCCCTGACCAGCAACAACGTGGTTGCCGATGACTTCGTCCGACCCGGGCACATCTTCCCGCTGGTGGCCCGTCGCGGCGGGGTGCTGGTTCGGTCCGGGCATACGGAGGCGGGCATCGACCTGGCTCAGCTCGCCGGATTGCCGCCGGTCGGATTGCTGGCCGAACTGGTCAACGATGATGGGACCGTGCAGCGGTTGCCCCAGCTTCTGGAGTTCGCCAAGGCGCATAAGCTGAAGATCGTCTCCATTGCCGACATGATTGCCTACCGGCAGCGTCGGGAGCAGCTGGTGGAACGAACGATGGAGTTCGAAATGCAGACGCGGATCGGACCTGCACGGGCCTATGCCTACAAGACCAAGTTCGAGGCGGCGGAGCATATCGCCCTCGTATTCGGCGAACTCGGCGACTCGGTGCCCGTCCGCATCCACCGGGAAAAGCTGCTGGACGATGTGTTCGGCCCCCAGACCAATCATTCGCAGAGCCTGCTCGACGTTGCCCTGGACCGGATCCAGTCTCTGGGTGGTGGGGTGCTCATTTACCTGCGTTCGGGATTCGTCGGTGTCCCCCTGGAGTCGCTGGCTGACCAGAGCCGGGAAGAGTCCCGTCGCGCGGAATGGCTGGAAATCGGTGTTGGTGCTCAGATCCTGCGGGATCTGGGCCTGACCCGGATCCGACTGATCGCGGGCCGGGAAGTGGACTATGTGGGGGTGGAGGGCTTCGGCCTCACACTGGAGTCCACGGAGCTGCTGGACGGCTGATCTCCGGGGCCGGGCGACGGCCGTGCTGGATTACCACGGTAGTGGAACCCCGCCAGTTTGCCTTTTTCGCCAACGTAGACGATTCGGATGTCGCCGGTACGCGCGGCGCAACCGCTGCAGCGCAGCCGGGTTCTCACCTGTTCTATGCTCAGATTTTCACTATGGACGTCGATCAGTTTCTGAATGGCGACCTGCTCCATGCGCTCACAGTCCGTGCACACCGCGTAGAGCTGAAAGCGCTCGACCAGATCGCCCATCGTTTTCATGCTGTATGTATATACAGTTATACGGCGGCTCTGGTCAATGTCAGATGGCAGATATGTCTGATCAGCGCCAGCTTGAATGCCAGATCAAATATCAGGTCGATGTCGAGTACGATGAACGGCCTGGTGAGATCTGTTTTCGTGTTCCCGTTGGAATCCTGACATGAATAAACCCGTACTGGTTACCCTCGGCGATCCCGCCGGGGTCGGTCCCGAAGTGGCCGCCAAGGTGATGAGTGCCCGTGAACCGTCCGGGTCGTCTCCCCTGGTTTTTGTCGGCAGCGCCTGGGCGTTGCAGCGGGGTGCAGAGCCCGCGTGTGTGACGCTGCCAGCCTTGCCTGTTGTCACCACCGTGGCGGAAGCAGGGCCGGGTATGTCCCTCCTGGACCTGGGCGAGGCACCTCAGAACTTCGAATTCGGCCGGGTGGACGCCCACTGCGGTCGGCTGGCCGTGCTGGCGGTGGAATGCGCCGCCCGGGCCTGTATCGAGGGCCATGCGGCGGCCATGGTCACCTGCCCGATCAATAAAGAGGCCATTCACGCCGCCGGGTACGTGGACGACATCGGTCATCAGGAGATTCTGGCGCGAATGACCGGGGCGGAGTGGACGGCAACCATGCTGATGACGCCTGGACTCAAGGTCGTGCACCTGTCGACCCACAAGTCGCTGATCGAAGCCGCACGCTATGTGACCCGGGCGACGGTACTGGAAAAGCTGCGTCTCATGCAGGAGACCCTGACTGGCTGGGGGTTGGCGACACCGAGAATTGCGGTTGCCGCGCTCAATCCTCACGGTGGCGAAGGCGGCCTCCTCGGCCGGGAGGAAATCGAGGAGCTGGCGCCCGCGGTGGCGGACGCTCGTGCGGAAGGGATCGATGCTTCCGGACCGGTGCCGGCGGACTCCGTATTCAATCGGGCTATCGACGGTGAGTTCGATGTGGTGCTGGCGCTCTATCACGACCAGGGTCATATCGCGATCAAGGTGCACGACTTTCACCAGAGCACCACGGCGACACTGGGCATCCCGTTTATCCGTACCTCAGTGGATCATGGCACGGCCTTCGATATCGCCGGGCAGGGGAAAGCCGATCCCCGGGGTCTGCATGCAGCGATCGATGCTGCCGAGGCGCTGGTGGCGGGAGAGCTGGACAGGCTCTGAGCCGTCCGCGCATCACCCGCCCGGCGCTGATTGCCAGGGCTTCGAGCGTGGGGCAAACTGCCGGGTCTTACGTAAATCACAAGATTCCATCTAGGGGGAAGCATGAAGGCTGCCGTATTCCGTGAAGTAAACCAGCCAATGGAAGTGGAAGAGATCGAGATCTCCAAGCCGGGGCCGCGGGAGGTTCTGATCCGCACGGCCGCGGCGGGCGTTTGCCATAGCGATCTGCATTTCTACAACGGCACATATCCGGGCATCACACCCATGGTGCTCGGTCACGAGAGTGCGGGCATCGTCGAGCAGGTCGGTTCCGACGTGCACTACGTGAAGCCGGGTGACCATGTGATCACCTGTCTGTCTGTCTTCTGCGGTCATTGCGAGCACTGTCTCACCGGCCATATGTCGCTCTGCCAGGAACCGGAAACCAAGCGCGGCCAGGATGATGAGCCGCGGATCAGCCATGCCGGTGGCGAGGTGCAGCAGTTTGCGAATCTGGGCTCTTTTGCCGAGCACATGCTGGTGCACGAGCATGCGGTGGCCAAGATCCGCGAAGACATGCCGCTGGACCGGGCCGCGCTGATCGGCTGTGGTGTGACCACGGGCGTGGGTGCCGTCATCCACACCGCCAAGGTGGAACCGGGCTCCACGGTGGCCGTCATCGGTTGCGGCGGCGTCGGCCTGTCCTGTATCAACGGTGCGGCCATCGCCGGAGCCTCGCGGGTGATCGCCGTGGACATGGTGCCGTCCAAACTCGAACTGGCGCGCAAGTTCGGCGCCACGGATGTGGTGAACGCCTCCGAAGGCGACCCCATCGAACAGGTGAAGGAACTCACCGGTGGTGGTGTGCACTATTCGTTTGAAGCCATCGGGCTCAAGATCACGGCGGAGCAGGCGTTCGGCATGTTGAAAAACGGCGGCACAGCCACCGTGATCGGCATGATCCCACCGGGCGACATGGTTTCCCTGCATGGCCCGGATTTCCTGTTCGAGAAGAAGATTCAGGGTTCTTTCATGGGTTCCAACCGCTTCCGGGTGGATATGCCGCGTTTCGTGGAACTGTATCTGCAGGGCAAGCTGCATCTGGACGATCTGGTCTCCAGCCACATCAAGCTGTCGGACATCAATGATGCCTTCAAAGCGCTCGAGACCGGAGAGATCGCCCGCAACGTGATCATGTTCGACTGATGCGCTGGCTATCCTTCGAGATCGGTGGCAAGGCGAGTTACGGCTATCTGACTCGCGACGGTGCCGGGGTGGTCGACGTTGGTCGGCGTTCGGCGGTGCCGGATCTGAAGAGCGCCATAGCCGAGGGTCTGGTCGCACAGGGTGCGAGCCATGGCGATGAAGCAGACGTTGACCTGAAAGACATCGTTTATCTGCCGACCATCCCCAACCCGGACAAGATTCTCTGCGTGGGCCTGAATTACAAGGCCCATCAGGAAGAGACCGGGCGCGGTGGCGAAGGGGTGCCGACGGTTTTCGTGCGCTTCGCGGCTGCGCAGATGGGACATCAGGCGCCGATGGTTCGACCCAGGGAATCCAACACCCTGGATTTCGAAGGCGAGATCGCCATGATCATCGGCAAAGGCGGGCGTCGCATCGCCCGGGACACCGCGCTCGAGCATGTGATCGGTTTCGGAATCTACAACGACGGCAGCGTGCGCGAATATCAGCGCCAGACCGCGCAGTTCACGCCGGGTAAAAATTTCGCGAACACAGGTGGTTTCGGCCCCTGGATGATGACGCCGGATGAGATTGGCGATCTGGACGAGATGGAGATCACCACCCGACTCAATGGTGAAGTGATGCAGAACGCCAAAGCAGGCCTCATCGTCCATGGCTTCGCGGAGCTGATCGAGTTCTGCTCCACCTTCATCGAACTCGCCCCGGGTGATGTGATCGTGACCGGCACGCCGGGCGGTGTTGGTGCGGCCCGCAATCCGCCGGTGTTCATGGATGAAGGCGATACCATCGAAGTGGAAGTGAAGCCGATCGGTACTCTGTCGAATCCGGTGGTGCGGGACTAGCCGCCGAGGGTAGCGCGCCGAAGTCACCTCGTCCCTGGTAGCTGCAGCTGGGTGTGAAGGCACAAAGGCGTTTTCATAAACGTGAGAGCGAGGCCGAAGGCGTCCGATTTGACTCGCGCAGCGAGGCAAGATCGGCAACTGAGGGAAGCGCGGAGCGCCCGAACGGGAGTGCATGAAAACGCCTTTGTGCCTTCACATCCTGCGGACGATCCAAGTATCAGGTTCTATTCAACGTCATCCGTTCCTGTTCAGTAAAATCACCACCAGTTCGAGCCGGGTAGCTGACATCCGCCTCCGTCAGCGGCCGTGCCCAGGCGGCGAACTCGAGTTGGGTGCCGTCGGGATCCTTGAAGTAGATCGAGCGCACGAAGGTGCTCGGTGATGGCGGGTTGCTGGCGCCACCTTCGCTGTCATCGTGATTCACCACCTCGGTGACTTCGACGCCCAGGTCGGCAAGCTTCTGCCGGTAGGCTTCGATTTTCTCCGGTGCCACATTGAAGGCCACGTGGTTCATGATGCCCGGTGTGGCGGTGATCCGTTGGTATTCTTTCGCTTCCACCGCCTCCGGTCCGTTCGGAAACCAGAAGAAGGCCAGTTGATCACCGCCGCCGCAATCGAAGAAGTAGTGCTTGCCGCGTCCACCCGGCAGCTCGATGGTCTTGGTCAGCGGCATGCCGAGCACGTTGACATAGAAGTCCACGGTCCGGTCCATGTCTTCGCAGACCAGGGCCAGGTGGTTGATGCCGAGATACTCGAACGTTGCCATGCCGTCTCTCCCTGGATCAGCCGCTTCGCGGCGGTTCTGCCTCAGTTCCCTTCGCCGACGGCGTCGGGCCGGCCTACCGCGCCGGACACCATGTTCCGGGCTTCCCGGGTGGAGGGCAGGGTGGGTTTGCGGCCGCGGGTCATATTGAAGGGCTCGGTGTCGATGTCTTCCAGCTCGATTTCCCGGTTCAGAACAGCCGTTTTCCAGGCTTCCTGTTCATCATGGCGGGCATGGAATTCGGGCATCACTTCCTGCGCGAAGAGTTCGAGGCTCGCGCAGATGTCCTCGTGGGTGTTTTTGCCGGCCTGGTTGAGGAGGATCACCTGATCCACGTTGGCCTCTTCCAGTTCTTTCAGGCGTTCGCGGATCGTGTCCGGCGAACCGATCAGTTCACTGCCGCTGCGACGACTGCCTTCCGGCGTTGCCTTCCATTCCTCGTACCGTTCCCAGAAGTTCACGCTGCCCGGTTCGAACGGACCTTCCTTGCCGTACAGCTGCAGGGCGAACTGAAAGAAGGTCCAGCCGTCCGCTTTCTCCCAGGCTTCCTCATCCGTTTCCGCGCACATGAATCCGGCGACCACCGCGATGTTCGGGTTGGTCTGGTAGTCAGTGAGGGGTTCGAGATGATTCAGGTAGGTGTTGTAGTAGGCGTTCACCCACGCCCGGGCGGCGGCCAGGTCGACAAACTTGAAGCAGAGCGCACCCATACCCCGGTGCGCCGCGTACTTGATGGTATCGAGCTGAGAGCAGGCCACCCACAATGGCGGGTGAGGCTTCTGATAGGGCTTGGGGATGACGGCCCGCAGGGGAAATTTGAAGTACTCGCCGTCGTACTCCCAGCCATGGTTGTAGAACATGGGTAACACACAGCGAACGGCATCTTCCCAGACGTCGCGCTTGTCCCGGTACTTCAGGTTGAACGGATGCAGTTCGGTCACCGATGCGCCTTCGCCCAGGCCGAGTTCGACCCTGCCGTCGGAGATCAGATCCAGAGTCGCAACCTTCTCGGCGACCCGGGCCGGGTGGTTGGTGGTGAGCTGGATGATGCCGTGACCGAGGCGGATATTCTCGGTCCGCTGACTGGCAGCGGCGAGAAACACCTCCGGTGCGGAAGAGTGTGAATACTCTTCGAGAAAGTGATGTTCCACTTCCCAGGCGTAGTCGAAACCGAGCTTGTCTGCCAGCTCGATCTCTTTCAGGGAATCGTTGAGGAGCTTGTGCTCGCTGAACGTTTTCCAGTCCCGCGGCAGCTGGTGCTCATAGAAAATGCCGAATCTCATCAGGTCTCTCCCTCATCACCCTTATCCCTGTGAAGAGTCTGGCACGATGGAACCGGCGGAGTCCAATCAGGCCGGACTCAGAAGGTGCGGGATTGGCCGGTCCGGTTCAGGGGGTGTTGCTGCGGGAGAATGTGCCGTGAGGTACCTGGGCCCAGGCCCGTTCGTGACCGTAGTAGATGGCGATCTTGGCGAACACCTCGATGAAGCCGATCTGCAATGCGGCGGATACATCTCCCGTGATCAGCCAGGCAATGAGGACGGTGGTGAGCGTTGCCAGGATCCGCCAGGTGACGCCTTTCAACAGGCTGCGGATCCTGGAGTCCTGAATGTCGCCGCTCACGAAGCTGCCTTCAGTGCATCCAGAACCTTGGCAGGATGATCGGCGGCCTTGCTGACCCGTTTCCAGTGTTTGAGGACCTTGCCGGTGGGGCCGATCCAGACCGTGGAGCGGATCACGCCCATGGTCTTTTTGCCATACATCATCTTCTCGCCGTAGGCGCCGTATTTCTCCATCACCTTCCGGTCAGGGTCACAGAGGAGTGTGAAGGGCAGATCGAATTTCTCGATGAAGCTCTGATGGCGCTCGGCACCATCCGGGGAGATACCGACGATCACGGTATCGGCTTTGTCGAATTCGGCGTGCAGATCGCGAAAGCCGCAGGCTTCCTTGGTGCAGCCGGGTGTGTCGTCCTTCGGGTAGAAATAGACAATGACGTTCCTGCCGCGCAGGCCTTTCAGAGAGACCTTGTTGCCCATCGCGTCTTTCAGTGTAAACAGCGGTGCTGCCTTGCCTTCCTCGATCATGAGAATGTTTCCCGGTTATCTGAAAACCGTGGAATCTACCTAAGGTGACCGCCGACTGCCACGGCATGCTTGTATCGATTTACGCTATGCTGAGTACCACTTGATAGGGGGCGATTGACATGACTCGAATTGGTGCGGATCTGATTGCGGAGGGCCTTGCCGCCTACGATGTGGAACATGTCTTCGCCATCGTCAGCATCCACAACATGCCGATTCTGGATGCGATCAACCGGCTTGGAAAAACGCGCATCATCGACGTCCGCCATGAACAGGCCGGCACCCACGCGGCAGATGGATATGCGCGCGCCACCGGCAGAATGGGGGTCATGATTGCGAGTACGGGGCCGGGTACCACCAACACGGTTACCGGACTGTACGAAGCCCAGTATGCCTCCTCGCCGGTGCTGGTCATTACCGGTCAGGCGGAAACCGCGTTCTATGGGAAGGGCGTTTCCTATGTGCACGAAGCGGAAAACCAGGTGCCCATGCTCGCCACGGTCTGTCGCAGAGTGGAGAGTCCCCGGCATATCGATCAGCTGGGTGACTGTTTCGTCCGGGTCATCGAAGACATGCACACAGGTCGGCGTGCGCCAGGCGCGCTGGAGATTCCCATCGATCTTCAATATGCACAGGCTGGCGAGCAGGCGTTCCCACCGCTGGTGGTGACACCGGTCCAGCCACCGGCCGACCGGCTCGAACAGGCGGTTGCCAGGCTGGGCACGGCCAGCCGACGGGTCATCGTGGCCGGTGGCGGCGTGATCGCAGCCGATGCCGGCGCGGCGCTGACGGCGCTGGCCGAGAAGCTGGACGCACCGGTGATCACCACCGTGGACGGGCGAGGTGCGATCCCTGAGGATCATCCGCTTTGCATTGGTAATTACTACGGAAGTGCCGGCATCTACCAGGCCATCGCCGATGCGGATGTGACCCTGGCCATCGGAACCAAGTTCGCCGTGGGCGTGGATGGTGGCAGTGCCCGGTTCACGCCGCCGGGTGAACTGATTCAGGTGGATGTGGACCCGAAGATGGTGGGCCGGACACACCACGCCCATCTCGGCATCGTCGCGGATGCCGGTACGACGCTGAACGGCCTGCGGGCGGGGCTCGATGCCGCATCCGGCAACGATGCTCAGTTCAATCAGAGTGTGTTCGAGGCCCGGGATGGTGTGCACAAGGCCATGCGGGCCAGACTTGGCCCGGACTACGCACGCCTGATGGACATACTGCGGGAAAAGCTGCCGCGAGACGGGCTCTGGTGCAGAGACTCCACGATCGCCGCCTACAACTTCGGTAATCAGCTCTTCCCCATTTATGAACCGCGCACCTCCGTGAATCCGTCCTCCGGGGCCATTGGCCCTGGCCTGCCCTTTGCGCTGGGCGCCGTCATCGGCAGTGGTAAACCCGGCATACTGATCAACGGCGATGGCGGCTTCATGTTTCATGCTACTGAGCTTGCCACCGCTGCCCAGTATCAGGTGCCGCTGGTCATCTGCGTTTTCAACGATGGTGGCTATGGGGTTTTGCGCTGGTTACAGGACACCCGTTTCGGCCGTATCAACGAAACGGACCTGGGCCGGATGGATTTCGCCCTGATGGCCCAATCCATGGGTGTTCCCGGTGAGCGGGTCGACAGTGTGGAAGCTTTTGAGCAGGCCCTCGAGCGGGGCATGGACCGGGCCAGGGCGGCGGCGGGTCCTTACCTGGTAGATGTGGATATGGAACACTTCGAGCCCATGGAGATATCCATCATGCCGAAGAAGAAGGCCAAGACTCAGACCAGGACCTAGACCAGGACCCAGACCAGGACCCAGACCAGGACACAGGATCACAGATGCGATTATTCAGTCTGTTCGGTATTGAGATCCGGCTCGACTTCAGCGTCGTCTTCATCTTCGCGCTGATCGTCTACAGCCTCGGTAATGGCATCTTTCCGAGCTGGCATCCGAACTGGCCGGCGGCGACCATCTGGTCTATGGCTGTGCTGGCCGGTCTGCTGTTCTTCGCCTCCCTGCTCGCCCATGAGATGTCGCATTCCCTGGTTGCCGGCCGTTTCGGCATCAGGGTGCCGAGAATCACCCTGTTTCTGTTTGGCGGCATGGCGGAAATTGAAACGGAAGCAGAAACCCCGGCGTCCGAGTTTGCCATTGCCATCGCCGGGCCGCTGATGAGTCTGGCCATCGCCCTGGCCTGCATGACCTTCGTGACGGTCGCCGTCGACGAGCCGCTGATGGAGTTGATGGTGGAGAATCCGGAAGCGGTCATGGCCGGGATCGGCCCCCTGGTGACCGTCTGCCTCTGGCTCGGTTCGGTGAATCTGATGCTCGCTATCTTCAACATGGTGCCGGGCTTTCCGCTGGATGGTGGCCGGGTGGCACGAGCGGCCATCTGGCAGGTCACCGGTGACCGGATGCGCGCAACTCAGCTTGCGGCCAATGCCGGTCGGGCCTTCGGCTGGCTGATCATGGGCCTCGGTTTCTGGGAGCTTCTGCTGCTGCAGAGCATGGGTGGACTCTGGCTGGTGCTGATCGGCTGGTTCCTGAGCCATCTGGCCGTGCAGAGCTACACGCAGACCTTCACCCAGGCGAAGCTGGAACCGATATCCGTCGCTGAACTCATGCGTACGCACTTCGAGCGGATACCGGCCGAGACGACGGTTGCTCAGTTCGCCCAGGATTATCTGCTCAGATCGAGCCAGCTGCTCTGGCCGGTGATGCGGGACGGCCATTGTGTGGGCACTGCTTCCCTCGAGGACGTGCTCAAACTTCCGGTTGAAGCGCGGGCTGAGACCATGGTGGCGGACATCGCTGTTTCGCTCGCGGACAGTGGCGCCCTGGATGCCGGACTGCCCGCCACCGATGCCATGACAGCGCTCGCCGCCAGGCAGGACAGACCTGTACCCGTGGTTCAGGGAGGGGAGGTGGTCGGTCTGCTGCGTGGCGCCGATGTGCTCAAGTGGCTCACGCTGCAGAGTGATGGCGGCCGGTTCGACGGCTGATCAGCAGTTGCGCGGGTTCGCATTTGCGCGGTTCAAGGATCGACCGGGCGGGCCGATAAGGGGAGAATGCGTCACGAGCGAATAAGGATGTTGGCCCATGACGACCCTGGCGGCCGAAGCAGAAATCGTTGAGTCGTATCTCGCCCAGCTCGAGCGCCAGATAGCTCTCCGGCTGCAGGAACCGGAACGGACCCGGGTTCAGGGCTTTGCCCGTCTCTCCTATGAGCGGGTTGCCGCTGCCGACCTGGAAGGACGGAGCGCGGAGGACGATGCGTCTCTCGCCATCGATACCTGGAAGCGTTTCCAGCGTCGCGGCGTCGATGAAATTCAGATTCAGGTCGCCAACCCCGTTCACGCAAGGGACGGCTGGCAGTCCAAACACACCACCGTCTGGATCATGACCCGCGACATGCCGTTTGTGGTGGACTCTGTGCTCATGGCCCTGTCCCACAATGGTCAGATCACGCACTACCTGAACAACGTGGTATTCGGCGTTGATCGGGCCGATGACGGCAGCATCGAAAGTCTCACACGCTCACTCGACCACCCCAATCGTGAACTGCTGCTTTATGCGGAAGTGGACCGGCTCGAGGATGAGGATCTGGCGGAGCTCAAATCCCGTCTGCAGGCGACCATCCGCGATCTGGAAGCCGTCGTCGGCGACTTCCGGGCGATGAAAGAAAAGCTCGCCGAGCTCAGGGCCCGTGTTGAAAACGCGCCGGCGGCGGATCCGGAATCCCTGGCCTTTCTGGACTGGCTGGGCGCGGACAACTTCACTTTTCTCGGCTTCCGTTCTTTCGAATACTCCGGCGATCGGATCCGCCAGGTTGGCGACCCGCTGGGCATACTCCGTGTCCGCAATCGTGCCAGTGAGAGAAAACTGTCAGACCAGCCCGAGCGGACCCGTGCCTTTCTCCTGGAACCTTCGCTGCTGGCGTTTTCCAAAAGCGGCACCCGTTCCCGGGTGCATCGACCCGCCTATCCCGACTATGTGGGGATCCGCCGTTTTGACGCGGAGGGTAATGTGGTTGGAGAGGACGGCTTTCTAGGGCTGTACACCTCACGCGTGTACAGACAGGACGCGAAGGACATCCCGGTGGTTCGCAACAAGATTGCAGATGTCATGCAGAAGTCGCTGTTCGATCCCGGCGGCTTCGACGGTAAGGTGCTCGCCCACCTGCTTGCCACCTATCCAAGGGACGAACTCTTTCAGATTGAAACGGAAGAGCTGCTGCAGACAGCCGTGGCAATCACCAATATCCATGAACGGCGAATCATTCGGGTATTCACCCGGGAGGAGAGCTACGGGCTGTTCGTGAACTGCCTCCTGTATCTCCCGCGTGATCTGTACAACACCCAATCCCGGACCAGGATAGAAGCGCTGTTCCGCGAGACCTTCGCTGCTGAAGATCTCGATTTCGACATTCACCTCTCCGAGTCCATTCTGCTCAGACTGCAGTACACCATCCGGATCCGGCCGGGTTCGGACGTGGTCTTCGACCAGGCAGTGCTGGAGCGCCGGATAAGCGAACTGATCAGCGACTGGCGCTCAGAACTCGATCAGTCGCTGCAGGCGGCGTTCGGCAAGGCCCAGGGGCGCAAGTACCAGCGCATGTATCTGGACGCCTTTCCGGCCGGCTATCGGGAAGACTTCAGTCCGCGGGCGGCAGCGGACGACGTTGCCAGCATCGAGCAGCTTTCCGCCGAAAACCCGCTGTTGACCCGTTTCTATCATCTGCCGGAAGACGAGGACGATCAGTTACGGCTGAAAGTCTTCCATCTGGGCGGGCCGCTGCCGTTGTCGGATCTGGTTTCCAAACTGGAGAACATGGGTCTGGAAGTCGCCGAAGAAGCGCCACACAAAATCCAGACAGCCGATGGAAAGGTGGTGTCGCTGCACGATTTCCTCCTCGTCTACGCCGGCAGCATCGATCTGATGGAAGCGGGTGCGCGTTTCAATGATGCCTTTGGCCGGGTCTGGAACGGGCAGGTGGAAGACGATGGCTTCAATCGTCTGGTTCTGGCAGCCGGATTGACCTGGCGGCAGGTTACCGTGCTGCGAAGTTACGCACGCTACCTGCAGCAGATCCGATTCGGCTTCAGCCAGTCTTTCATCAGTGACACCCTGGTCGGGCATCCCGAGCTATCCCGACTTCTGCTGCGTTGTTTCGAGGCACGCTTCGAGGTGGGTGGTTCCTCGAGCGTGGCGGCGAAACTGCAGAAGCAGATCCTGAGATCGCTGGAGGACGTGGCGCTTTTGAACGAGGATCGGATTCTGAGAAGAATCCTGGATCTGATCAACGCGACCAAACGAACGAACTACAACCGGCAATCGGACGGTCAACCCCGGCCCTATCTGTCCCTCAAGCTTTCGCCAGCCGAAATTCCCGACATGCCGAGACCCATGCCGGAGTTCGAAATTTTTGTCTGTGCGCCGCATTTCGAAGGGGTGCATCTGCGCGGCGGTCGGATCGCCCGGGGCGGTCTGCGCTGGTCCGATCGGTTGGAGGACTACCGCACCGAAGTGCTGGGACTGGTCAAGGCGCAGATCGTCAAGAATGGTGTGATCGTGCCCACCGGTGCGAAGGGCGGTTTCGTACTGAAAGAGGTGCGCGGTACGACCAATGATGTGGTGAGCTGCTATCGCCAGTTCATCAGCGGCCTGCTGGATCTGACCGACAACCTGGTCGATGGTCAGGTGGTGCCGCCGGAAAATGTCGTGCGCTACGACGAAGACGATCCCTATCTGGTGGTGGCGGCAGACAAAGGCACGGCGACATTCTCCGATGAGGCGAATGCCATTTCCGAACAGTATGGTTTCTGGCTTGGCGACGGCTTCGCTTCCGGTGGGTCCAACGGCTACGACCACAAGAAGATGGGGATCACGGCAAGAGGTGCGTGGATCTCTGTGCAGCGTCACTTCCGGGAACTCGGCGTCGATGTGCAGTCTGAACCCGTCACCGTGCTGGGGATCGGCGACATGGGCGGTGACGTGTTCGGCAATGGCATGCTCCTGTCCGAGTCCATCAAGCTGGTCGCCGCCTTCAACCATCTGCACATCTTCCTCGATCCGGATCCGGACCCTGCTGTCAGCTATGCCGAACGGCGGCGCCTTTTCAACGGTCCTCAATCGAGCTGGGCAGACTACGATACTTCGAAGATGTCCAGCGGCGGCGGCGTTTTTTCGCGCAAGGACAAGTCCATTCCCCTGTCGGAGGAGATCAAGGCCCGGTTCGACCTGTCAGCGGATTCGATGGCCCCGGACGATCTTGTGCACGAGTTGCTGAAGGCGCCGCTGGACCTGATCTGGAATGGTGGGATCGGCACCTATGTGAAAGCGAGCGCCGAAACTGACGCAGATGCGGGCGATCGTGCCAATGATCATCTTCGTGTGGATGCCGTCCAGCTGCGGGCACGGGTCTTCGGCGAAGGCGGCAACCTCGGGTTGACCCAGCGGGCGCGGATCGAGTTCGCACTGAATGGTGGCTCGGTGAATACCGATTTCATCGACAACGCCGCGGGCGTGGACTGTTCCGACCACGAGGTGAACATCAAGGTGGCTCTGAACGGTCTGGTGACCGCCGGTGACATGACGGGCAAGCAGCGGAATCAGCTGCTCGAGGATATGACGGATGAGGTGTCCAGCCTGGTGCTCGCCAATAATCAGCGGCAGACCCGCACGCTCAGTATTGCCCGGCTGCACGCGGCGACCCGTAAGTCAGAATATCGACGCTTTATCACTTTCATGGAATCGGCGGCGGGTCTGGACCGGGCGCTGGAATTCCTGCCGACGGACGAGGAACTTTCCGAACGGCCGGGTCAGGGGCTGACCCGCCCGGAACTGTCGGTGCTGCTCGCCTACGCCAAGATCCACATCAAACAGGCGCTGGTGGATACCAGCATCGATGAGGATCCCGTTGTGCACCGTGAGATCCTCGGCGCGGTTCCGGCCGCCCTCCGGGACCGGTTCGAATCCGTGATCCTGAATCACCCGCTGCGTAAGCAGATCGTCGCTTCCCAGGTTGCCAACAGCATCGTCGACCACATGGGTATCACCTTCGTCGTGCATCTGCTGGAATTTGTTGGCGGCAGCATGGAGGAGATGGTCCGGGCTTACTACGGCTTCGTGGAGGCCTTTGGCGTTCGTGACTGGTTCGATGCCATCGAGGCGGAGCAGAGTGTGCCGGAACAGGTCCGGCTCGAGATGCTGCTGGATCTGATCCGTCTCGGACGTCGTGCCACACGCTGGATACTCCGCCATCGGCGCAGTGTGGAAAACGTGCAGGATTTCGTGGACAGCTGTCAGGGCCGGGTGGAAAAGCTGATCGAACAGCGGGAGCTGCTCATGAGCCACAGCAACCGGCTTGACTGGCAGGTGGCGGTTGACGAATTTGTTACCGCGGGCGTGGATGAAGGTCTCGCCAAGCGCACAGCCCGGGCCTCGCGGCTCGCGGATGCACTATCGATTATCGATGCCGCCGACGCGACCGGACTGGATGCCATTGCAGCCGGCAAGGTGTTCGTTGAACTGTCGGATCGTCTGCAGACGGACTGGTTGTCGGATCAGCTCGCAGTGATCTCGGCATCGAGTCACTGGCAGGCCATGGAACGGGACGCCTTACTGGATGACGTCATGACCCAGCTGAGCCTGCTGGCGGTCAGCGTGCTGACGGATGCGGAGGGGGATCTCGACGCCTGGTTCGAGAATCGGGCACGGTTCATAGCGGAATGGCGGCGGGTGATCGGCGATGCACAACACGCCACACAACAGGATTTCTCCATGTTTGCCATGACCTGCCGCAAGCTTGCTGATCTGGCTCGGTAATGGTCGAAGCCACGGGTCCGTGATTCTGCTATAACCATCGGATGAATTTTCGATCCGATGGAGGTATCAGCAGATGGCCGAGCTAGTTTACAGCGAAGAAACTCTCTACCGGGAAGCACCCACCACTATCCCTCATGAGTTGAATGGGGTGCGCATGCATGGTGGTTTCGATGACGACGGTGTCTATGTGCCGCCGCGTTCCGGTGGTCGAAGGGAAGCCATGGATGCCTGGGCCACGGCGCTCAGGGAGCGGGGAGGTGATCTGTTCTCGGCGGATGCCTCGCTGCTGACCGGCGCGCGTATGCCCAATGTCGCCCAGCAGGCGCTGCTGCTGGAAAACGGAATTGCTCAACCATTCTGGAACGGTTTGACCATCACCGGGAAGATTGAAGCCCGGGGTCGGGTGCTGGCGGAAATGGCCTTTCCCGATCTGCAGGACATCGTTGTCGAGGACATCTCGGGTATGGCCCTGGGCCATCTGAATAAAGGTCTGCTGGTGATGCACGGTATCGACGAAGGCGGCGAGCCGGAAAAGGGCATCGGCGGGCACGACGTGATGTGGTTCGTCGCCCGGGACATGGCAATGGGCAGGGACGCATTTCCGGATGTGGAACCTCCGGAGAACATTGCCCGCCCGGAGGCAGGCGAGCGGCTGATGCCGGAGCTGACGCCGGAATTCGAAGGCATGCTGAGCTTTCTGATGAATCTGCTGCTGATCGAATTCCGGGCAGAGATCGGTTTTGCCGCCACCCAGGAGACGCTGCGCAATGAGCGTCTGTTTCCGGACCGGCGGGCCGAAGCAGAAGCGGCGGCGGAACTCATCGGCAGAATCCGTGAAGACGAGCTCATCCACGTTGAATCTCTCAGGCTCTATCTTGGCGAACTCCGCGAGCTGACGCTCAGGACAGTGGATGGGGGCACCATCCGGGGCGCCGAACTGATCGACCGGTTCTGGGATGGACTGGTGCGCTGGGCGACGGTCGAACAGCCGGCGATCGCGGCGCAGAACGCCTATGAAGGCCTGAAGCCCATCATCCTCGCCCACCCGGAAGGCACCCGAATCCTCAAGGCTTTCGATGCTGTTAGTGATTTGAAAGAGCCTTCAGCGGCTTAAAGAGCCTTCAGCGGCTTAAAGAGCCTTCAGCGGCTAAAGAGCCTTCAGCGGCTTAAAGAGCCTTCAAGAGTCTTCAAGAGCCCCCGGCCGCCCGCTAGTCATAGCTGACGCCCATGCCCGCGCGGACGTCGTTGTTCACGCCGTACGGCGCGATCGGGTAGCGCAGGCCATTGCTGGAGAGTGCCGCCAGGCCGGCAATGATCTTCGGCAGGAAGTGTGGAGGCAGTGCCATGAGCAACTCGTCTTCCATCACCCCGCCGTACCTGCGCTCGGCGAAACAGGGGATGGACAGGGAAGGTTCTCCGGTGGCCAGTGCCCGTCCCCAGGAGTCCGCGCAGGAGGATTCGCCCACGCAGCCCCATTCCAGTTTCCTGTAACCCGTCCACTGCAGTCCGTTGATGAACAGAATCATCTGCGCGGGTGTGGCATAGATGAGGCAGATATCCGGCGGGTTCAGGCGGCCGCTGGTCAGAGGGCTCACGGCCATGGCCTCGAAGCGTCCATGGGCCACCACGTCCATAGCCTCCTGATGCGCTCTGGCATCTTCGGACTCCTTGAACCAGACCCCCTGCATCCGATCGCCGGACAGCCATTCATCGTTGCGTGGATGCAGACCGATCACCGTGCTGCACTGGGCGCCAACCAGGTCGTCGGCGGTGATGCCCACGGTCCAGCCGTTCCGGGATGCCATGCCGACGATCTGATCGGTGGTATGAATTGCGCCGGGGCGTCGAATGCGCGGTATCGACTCCATCTCTGCCGCGGTCTCGAAGAGTTTCATACCGATGGGCGTGGTACGAAGTCTCAAGTACTGATTCAGGCCCGCCACCAGTTCGCTGTAATCCAGATTGGTGGTGTCGCTCGCGATCAACTCGCTCATAGTCGTCTCCGTAGAAAATCCAGTGTGGCCTCGGCCAGCGGCCCAGGTTCGTCGAAATGCACCATGTGTCCGGATCCGGCCATTCGGACCAGTTCGGCGTCGGGGAATAGGCGGACCCTGGCCTCCAGTTCGCCGGCTGCGAACTCTCCCGTCCAGTCCGACTCTGACTGGGAACTGTTCTGGGAAAAGGCCCGGCGCCAGTATTCGCCAGCGAGATCACCGGCAATGATGCTGACAGGACAGTGCACGTTGGCCCAGTAGCGTTCGTTGGCGTCAGTGTCGGAGCCCACGAATACCGTCTGCACTCTCGGATCGAAGTTCCACTCGAGCTGACCCTCCCGGATTCGTGTGCCCTGCCGGGCCAGTTCCAGCGCCCGATCGGCGGAGAGTCGGGGATTGTTCGCGCGCAGGCGCTCGGCGGCGAATGCAAGATCCGGCAGGGGGCGCTGTGCTTCGGGGATGGAGAGGCTGCCGAGGATCCGTTCGCCTTCCATCTTCAGCTGTTCCGTCGGGCTGTCCGGCATGCGGCCCTGGGGTGGCCCCAGGCCTTCCACAACGATGGCGCCGAGGACCAGGGACGGGTAAAGGGCGGCAAATCTGCAGACGACGTGGCCGCCGAGACTGTGACCGAACAGGACAGCGGGCGAGCCCACCAGTTCGCTGACCACCACATGGAGATCGTAAACCAGTTGCACCATGGTGTAGCCGCCGGGTTTCTGGCTTTCGCCATGACCGCGCAGATCCATCAGGAACACCGGGTGTGTTTCTGCCACGGCTTCGGCGATGGGTAGCAGGCTCAGACCGACGTCCCGCATGCCATGCAGCATGACCACAGGTGGTCCTGCCCGGTCTGAATCCGGACCGAGCCGGTAGACGTTCAGCATGACGCCGTTGGCGGATACGGACAGCCGCTCAGGTTCTGACATGAAATCTCCGATCAGGGTCCAGATGTTACTTCGACGGCTCAGGAGCCTGCGCAGCCCGCAACGTTGCCCCAGGAAGTCGATCAGGCGTGAGAATGTACCGTACCGGGAGTCGAGGCGTCTAATGGGCTAAAATCCCGGGCTGTCGCGCTGATTGTCGGAAGTCATTGAACCGTTCGCTTGTCACATTTCTGCTGTTTTTATGCCTGCTGGCAGGCGGAGGCGCGCTGCTCGCGTGGTGGCTGGGACCTGCCATGATTTCTCTGGCGTTGGATGATGAGCGGCGGGCGGCACCCTACTACGTGATCCATCTGCTCGATTCCGAGGAACCCGCCAGCTACTTTCAGACCTTTGCCGGTCTCCTGCGCGAAGAAGAAGCTCAACTGCTCTGGCGTGGCAGCCTGCAGGCGCTGCACAGCGGCCGTACCCAGGACGAGATCAGTGATGTGGCCTTCATCGAGTTCGGTGCGGGCTCGAGTGTGGTGCGGATGCTCACAAGCAGCGGCTACCGGGCGCTCACTGCACCGGCAGAGCCCATTCTGCTGGGCACCGCCCTGGCACCCGGTCCGATCGCCCATGACGAAAGCCTCGTGCTCTGGCTGGTGGAGGTGGTGGAAGGCGGAGATGTGTCGGAACTGGAGGCGCTTGGACGCACCTCGGAACATTTTCAGGGGCAACTCATCTGGTCTGCGCCGATCGATGTGCTGGATGGCCAGCGGCGCTGGAATCATGCGCTGCTGATTGCGTTTCCGGGCGACAGTTCGCTCAGTGCCTGGCTGACTGCGCCGGCTACCAGTACCGACAGGGCGCTGGTTCGCCGTCAGCATGATGCTGAGGCCATGCTGGAACTTCGCTCGGGCTGATTCGGCGTTTCTAAGCGCCTGGCGCGCCTGTGCGCCGCCAGTGGAAGAGATGGGCGGTTCGAAACTCGTCGAACTCTCCCAGATTTGGAAGGGTCAGGGCCTCAATGCGGGCGATCTCCCGATAGCTCGGATCGGGCAGATCGGTCACTCTGGAATCGGCAACCAGCACTTCCGAGGCATGGGACTGGGCGAGGGCGAGAAGTCCCAGATTCGTGCAATCGTAGAGGACGTCGGCCATCAGCAGCAGATCGCACTGGCCGGGTAGCGATTCACACACCTGAAGGTCGACTCCGTTCAGCGCGCCATTCACCTGTGTGGCCAGCTGGGCCTGGGGATCGGTGTCGCAGGCGATCACCGTCTCTGCACCGGCGAGGGCGGCGGCAATGCCGGCGACGCCGGAGCCGGAACCCAGATCGATGACCGTCCGCCCGCGCACCCATTCCGGCCGTTCCAGCAGATACCTGGCCAGTGCCAGACCGCTTCCCCAGCAGAAAGCCCAGTACGCGGGCGAGCGGATGACCGCGTGCATCACTTCCGGGTCCAGTGGCCCGGTCTGGTAATCTGCGTTGATCAGGCCGAGACGAATGGGATTGCAGCCAGGCAGATCGAGCGTTTCTATCCGGGCGTCAGGCAGGGTTTTGCGGAGCGCCTGCTCCAGCTGGTTCATTGGCATCCGTAAAGGATACCGGGAATCGGCTCGCGCTCAGAATCTGCTCAGAGTTCGGAGGTGTGGCGGCGAATCCAGAACAGGCCGAGCACGCCGAGGCTGATGATGCCGAACAGAGAAAGATCCAGCGCAGAGGCAACGGGTGCGGAAGGGTCGAGTTCGGTGGGACGCTGCTTGTGGGATTTTGGCAATATACTTGTAATATTGTCTGGTGCAATCCGCTCGTCTGCCTCGGCCAGGTCGGCCGCGGCCACACCCAGTGGGGTGACCGTGATCAGCAGGATCAGCAGGGTAGCGTTGAGCGTCTTCATGCTCTGAAGTCTAGAAACCACCCCTGATGGATGCAGCGAGGTGCATGTATGGTCTGTATTGCGAACGTAATTCTGCGTCGCCCATCGCTTGTAAAAGCCCTGTTTTTGGGCATTGCAGGCCTCCTGACAGTTTCTTCCGGGGTAGCGTCGGATACCCCGGACATGCCGCTTTCCGTTCCATCGGTTCCGTCGGAGGCCCTGACGCCCCCGGCGGCCTGTGCTAGCGGACGATACCGGGACTTCGATTTCTGGCTGGGCGCGTGGGAGGTCAGGCTGGCGGACGGCACCCTGGCCGGTGAAAACCTGGTGCAGGTTTCCGGGGACGGCTGCTTCATCACCGAACGGTGGCAGGGGGTCCGGGGTTCGACGGGATTCAGCCTCAACTTCTTTGATCCGGCGGCCGGACGTTGGCGTCAGATCTGGGTGTCTGCGGGCAGCATCATCGAAATCAGCGGTACGCGCCAGGCGGGCAGCATGGTGCTGGAAGGAGAAATCCGGTATCTGCAGGCACACTCGGCAGCATCCGCCACATCGGATACCGCGTCGGTGGGCCCGATTCGGCGGTTTCGGGGCCGCTGGACGCCCCTGCCGGATGGAAGGGTTCGGCAATTCTTCGAGGAGTTGATCCCGGCGGATGCCGGTGAAGAAAAATGGCAACCCTGGTTTGAAGGCTTCTACGTTAAGGCCGTAGAATAGAGGGCTTTGTTGTTGGGTATTCGGGGAAACACACCATGCCAATGATTCTGAACGAAGAGCAGAACATGCTCAAAGACAGCGCCAAGGACTTCTGCACCAACAGCGCGCCAATTGAGCAGCTCAGGAAGCTCAGAGATGAGAACAACGCGGATGGCTTCGACCGGGGCACCTGGTCTTCCATGGTTGAGCTCGGTTGGGCTGGCATTCCCTTTCCCGAAGAGCACGGCGGTCTGGCTTTCGGCTACAAGGGCCTGGGTGTCGTGACGGAGGAAACGGGTCGCACGCTCGCTGCCAGTCCGCTGTTTGCTTCCGTCTGGGTAGGTGGCACAGCGATCAACGTCGGCGGCAGCGACGAGCAGAAAGCGGCACTGCTGCCTCAGGTGGCCAGCGGTGAACTGCTGCTCGCACTGGCTCTGGAAGAGTCCCATCGCCACAACCCCTACGGAGTCGCGGCCAGCGCAAGCGAAAGCGGTGGCAACTGGCAGGTTTCCGGGGAAAAGACTTTCGTGCTCGACGGTCACGTGGCCGACAAGCTGATCGTGGTGGCACGCACCGCCGGTAATGCTGGTGACCGGGACGGCCTCACCCTGTTGCTGGTGGACGCGGCAGCTGATGGGGTGGAAATCACCCGCACGCTGATGGCGGACTCCAGAAACGCGGCCAACATCAAATTCTCGAATGCGGCTGCGGAAGGCGTGATCGGTGAGCCGGGCAAAGGCGCAGACGTCCTCGACGCCACCCTGGATATCGCCCGGATCGGTCTCTCTGCCGAGATGCTGGGAGCAACTCAGGAGTGCTTTGAACGCACCGTCGAATATCTCAAAGAACGTGAGCAGTTCGGCGTGCCGATCGGTTCCTTCCAGGCGCTCAAGCATCGCGCGGCGGATATGTTCTGCGAGATCGAACTGTCCAAGTCCTGCGTACTCGAAGCGCTCACTGCTCTGGACGAAAACCGTGACGCAGACGAGATTGCCAAGCTGGCGAGCCTCACCAAGGCGAAAGTAGGCGAGACGTTCCACACGGTGTCCCGTGAAGGTATCCAGATGCATGGCGGTATCGGCATGACCGACGAGTTCGATATCGGCTTTTTCATCAAGCGCGCTGCGGTCACCGAGCAGACGTTTGGCGATGTGAATTTTCACCGGAACCGCTACGGTGAACTGGAAGGATACTGATTCGAGACGATCATGGGGATCGAAAAGGGGAGCCTGAGGCTCCCCTTTTTTTTGGTACGGAATCTGATGAATCTGAGAGAGGTGCGGATGATGGGGTGTTTTGCTGGAAGGTCCATTCGGGCGGTGATTGCAGTCGGGCTGACGGTCGCCGTGATGCCGGCGGTCGCAGAGGTGGCCACCGGCACGGTCTTCGAAGATCTGAACGGGAACGGTGTGCTGGATACAGGCGAGCAGGGTATTCCGGGCGTCCGGGTATCCGACGGCGAGACCGTTCGGCTGACGGACGAGTCCGGCCGCTACCGGCTGGAGATCGATTCTGAGGCGGTGATCTTCATCACCAAGCCGCGTGGCTATGCCACGCCGGTGAACGCACAGCAACTCCCTCAGTTCTACTACATCCACCAGCCGGAAGGGTCGCCGCCGTCGCGCTACCCCGGTGTTGCGCCAACGGGTCCTCTGCCGGAAGTCATTGATTTTCCGCTCACCGCGCAATCCGAACCGAGCCGCTTCGAGGCTCTGCTGTTCGCGGACACCCAACCCATGACGACCGCGGAACTCGACTACATCCGCGACGATGTGTTGGCGGAACTGGTAGGCACCGAAGCGAAGTTCGGCATGACCATGGGGGACGTGACTTATGACGACCTCTCCGTGATGCCGCGGCTCAACCGTCTCATCGCCCAACTCGGCATCCCCTGGTACAACGTCCCAGGCAACCATGAACTCAATTTTGAAGCGGCGGATGACCGTTACTCTCTGGAAACATTCAAGCGCCACTATGGACCGCCGTACTACGCGTTCGAGTACGGCGATGCGTTGTTCGTGGTGCTCGACAACATCGAGTATCAGGGGAATGGGGCGTCAGACCCGGGAGACGTTCGCGGCAGTGGCGGCTACATCGCCAACTTCGGCAAGCGCCAGCTCACCTGGCTGCGCCGGGAACTGGCTCACGTGCCCGAGGACCGGCTCATCTTTCTGGCCATGCACTCGTCCCTGGAGACTTATCTGTCCGACGGACCGGGCGTGACCACCCGGGACCGTCGGGAGCTCTTCAAGCTGCTTTCCGGTCGCGAGCACCTCTATGCGGTGGCGGGCCACACCCACACCACCGAGCACCACTATTTTGGTGAGGAAGACGGACTCGAGGGGCCTGGCAGGCTGCACCACCATATTCTGACCACGGTCTCCGGCGCCTGGTGGAGCGGGCCCTTCGATCCCCGCGGCATTCCCACCACGGATCAGGCCGATGGCACGCCGAATGGCTACAACATTCTGGAGGTCGATGGGGTGGCCGTGAGCGTGCGTTTCAAAGCAGCAGGTAAACCGGCCGACTACCAGATGCGCATACTCTACGATGTGGCCCACCACGGACTCCGCCCGGATGGTATGCGGGATTTCCGCGCGGGCGAGCTCTACGACGGCCGCTTCTCCGTGGATTCCGTACCTGCCGCTGAAGTACTGGTGAATCTGTTTGATGGGGGGCCTGAATCGGTGGTGCGTTTCCGTATCGATGACGGCGCCGAGAGGCCGATGGTCCGGGTGCTTCGCCCGGATCCCTATATGATCGAGAACTTCAGCCGGAATGCGGCCACCAGAAAATCCTGGCTGCGGGCGGCCCCTTCTTCGCATCTGTGGAGTGCGGATCTACCGGACGATCTCCAGCCCGGGACCTATACCTTATCCGTGCGGGCCACCGACGAATTCGGCCGTGAGCATCACGCACACAGTATTCTGGAGATTACGGGAAGCTGAATTCAGTCGGCAGCAGTGGTGTGGTCCGGACTGCTGTCCCACCGGCGCCCTCATGCCGAGGGTTTTCGGATACCGATCGCCCGGCCGAGCTGTTCGGGAACCGGCAGGGATGCATGTGCCCGGCGCAGTTCATCCAGGCGCTGGAGAACCTCATCGGGAAATGGTGCGCTTCTGCGGGTTTTCATATCCACATGAATGGCCAGATTTTCGCTCGTTGCAGCCAGCGCGCCGGTGGTCCGGTTTGTCATGGTCTGAAAATAGTGCAGCCGTTTGTGGTCGTAGTCGATGAGCTGGAGGGTCACGGAGACCGGATCGGCCAGTGAGATTTCGTCCAGGTAGTTCAGGTGCGCCTGCAGCGTGAAGCAGGAGCCATCGCCGGCTTTCGCGTATGCCACCCCGATTCCGAGCTCGTCGTATACACGGTCCACACAGCGATCGAAGAGCACGTTGTAGAAGGCCATGTTCAGATGACCGTTGTAGTCGATCCAGTCCGTTTCTATGGATTGATCCGGTGCTGTAAACGGCGCTTCCCACATGGATGTATTCCTTCCCCTACGCTACTTGGCGCTCTCATCATACCTTGACCGTCCGATGGGGAGGATTGATGATCTTCGGCTGCCGGACAGGCACCAACTGATCAGGGGAATCTCTCAGACGTGAGCGAACAGAACAGCGGGCATGCGTCAGCCGATGGTGGACGCCCACCGCTCAGCTTCGGCACAAAATTCACCTATGGTTTCGGGCAGGCGGCTGAAGGCCTGAAGAACGGAGCCTTTGGTGTATTCCTGTTTTTCTACTACAACCAGGTGCTGGCGCTGTCCGGTACGCTGGCCGGACTGGCGGTGGGTATTGCGCTGGTATTCGATGCGATCACGGATCCCATGGCGGGTTCCATTTCGGACAACTGGCGCTCCAGGCTCGGCCGCCGTCATCCATTCATGTTTCTGGCTGCGGCACCGCTGGCGATCGCGTTCTTTCTGCTGTTCAATCCTCCGGAATCACTCGGACAGATTGGTCTGTTCGCCTGGCTGTTGGTGTTTGCGGTACTCACCCGGGCGTCCATGACGCTCTACCACGTCCCCCACATTGCCCTCGGCGCCGAACTCACCGAGGACTTTGAAGAACGAACCACGGTGGTGGCGTTTCGCCAGTTCTTTTCCACGTTCGGCACGCTGGCGGCCTACATCATCGGTTTCCTGCTCTTCTTTAATTCGACCCCCGAGGTGCCGAGAGGTCAGTTCCGGGTGGACGCTTACGCGCCTTTCGCCATGACCCTGGGGCTGCTCATGGTGGTGTCGATCGTGACCTCTGCCTGGGGCACACGATCTCAGATTCCCTATCTGCGCCAGGCCAGCGGGGTCGAGGAAAAACTCAGCGCCAAAGAAATGGTTGTCCGGATGCTGCGGGAAATCAGGGAGGCACTCAGCAACCGCTCTTTCGCCTGGCTGTTTTCCGGCGTGCTCATCGTATTCATGATGGTCGGCGTGGACAGTGCGCTCAATCTGCACATGAACACTTATTTCTGGGAACTGTCTGCCACGGGCAACACACTGTTTTTTGCTGCCTCTCCCATTGGGGTGATGTTCGGTACGTTGATCGCCCGTCGTCTCAACACGTGGTTCGACAAGAAGCCATCCGTGGTGTTCGGCACTTCCTGGTGGGCGCTCTGCCAGATCGTACCTGTGCTGTTGCGCATTCTCGGATGGTTTCCCGAAAACGGGACGGACGCACTGCTCTGGACACTCGTGGTTGTGAAATTCGTCCAGGGTGTGGGGGTGGTTCAGGCGCTGATCACCTTCGGATCCATGATCGCGGACATCGTGGACGAACACGAGCTGACGACGGGCAAGCGGCAGGAAGGGATATTTTTCGCGTCGGTTTCCTTCTCCAGCAAATTTACCACGGGTATCGGCAACGTGGTGGGCGGCATCGCACTGGATCTGATCAGCTGGCCGCGAGGGGTGGAAATCCAGACGGCTGCGGATGTTCCGGCAGAGACCGTGACCTGGCTGGGGCTGGTGTACGGACCGATAGTGGCAGGATTCGCCGTGGTCAGCGTATGGTGCTATTCCAAGCATCGACTGGACAGGGAACGGCATCGCGAGATCGTCGCCGAGCTTGCCGTGCGCCGTCGTGATACCGCCGATCAGCAGGAACAGGCCGCCAGCGGCGGCACCAGTGGTGGTAGCTGATCCTGTTTTGGCGGCGTTATGTTCTGGACCGGTTCGGCAGGATCGGTATCATCCTGCTCGCAAGGGCCATCCGGCGTTCGAGCACGGGCCCCGGCCGCATCGAGCAGGTTAATCCTGAATTGAGAGACTCGGCATCACAAAACCCCGCACAGTAGCCTCCGATCCGGAAGCGCGCATACACCATCAACTCGGCCGCTTTCTGCTGGTCGGATTCGTCGGCTTTCTGCTTGATCTGGCGGTGATGTGGAGCCTGATCTACGGGATCGAGTGGGCGGAGACCCGGCAGGAACTGATCGGCGCCCGGGTGGTGGCCTGGGCCGCGGCTATTATTCTCACCTATTTCCTGAATGCCAAGTTGACGTTTGGCGCATCGATTCGTCACTCCCGGTTCGTCAACTACCTCTTCATCCAGACCGTGGGCGCAGGAATCAACATCGGGTCCTTTGCCCTGCTGATGCTGATGGGACCGATTCAGGACCGGCCGCTCATCGCCATGGTGGTCGGCAACGTGCTGGCGGTGATCAACAATTTTCTGCTGGTACGGACCTTCGTGTACCGGTTTCATCCGGAGGTGAATGATCCGGACTGATAACCCGGACTGATGATCCGGGCGCTGGTCATCCGCCTGCAGCGTCCGTGAGCCCGGCACCCGGGTGCTCAATGCATTGCCCGCCCAGACCGGCAATCCACTGCCTGACCAGGGCAATGCCTTCCGTATGTTGCAGCGACCGGCCCAGCTCCGGCATGCGCGCACCCGGATCGCTGGTTTCCATCCGGAAGACGATGATCGAATCGTCAGGGTCACCGGGGACGATGGAATACGCCCGCCCACCGGTCCCCTGACCGGCGGCAATCGGTGGCTTGCAGATGCCCAGTTCCCGGCTGTCCATGGTGGCCGCATCCAGGTGCAGTCCGGAAGTATCCGCTGCGCCGTCGGGGTTGTGACAATGCCCGCAATTGATATCGAGGTAGGCGCGGGCCTGCTCGGAGACTGCCCCGTGGCCTCCCATGCGAGCGCTGAGCGGCACGCTGGCCATCTCCGGCAGGCCGGTGAGGCGGCCGCTCGCGGCCATGGCCGTGAGCTGGTTGACGCCGGTGCCCTGATAGCCCCGATTGAGATGGCGGGCCTTGGGACCAATTGGCTGCAGTTCACCATTGGAGTGGTCTGTGGCATGGCAGGCGGCGCACTCATTCCGGGTCGGGACGATGTAGGGGAGGTCGGTCCGTTCGCCGGAGTCCAGGCGCAGTTTCACCGGAATCAGACTGCCGGCGAGTTTGAGTTCCGCATCGTTGCCCTGCCAGACGTAGGGTAGAGCGTCCCAGCCATCCGCCTGTCGCACCAGGAGACGGGTTTCCAGCAGCTCGACCTCGTTGCGGTTCAGGCTCGACGGATCGTCCGTCCATTGGTAGCTGGCCTTCAACAGGCCGGGTTCGTCTGCTTTCGGGTAGAAGAATGTCTTGCTGATAATCGTGCCGACCGGGAAGTCGAATGGGTCCTCGGGCTGGTACCCGGCAGCCGTGCCCGGCGGCAGATAGATGGCTCTGAGCTTCTGGGCGTAGTCCGTGAACAGAGGCGTGTTCAGGTCGTACGGTTCCATGCCATCGACAAGTTCAAGACGTTCAGCACTGGATCTGATCACGCCCCAATCCGAAAGTTTCTGCGGATAGGCATCCGGGGCGAAGAACTGGACGCTCGGCTGCGTCCTGTTTTCCGCGCCGCAACCCGCCAACCACAGCACGAGCGTTGTCGCGAGCGCCTGGTACAGCCCGGCTGTGGCAGGCCGGTAAGATGGGGCGGAAGTCTGTCCGCTCATGTGACTACGGTCATCAGCCGCCGGTGGTCAGAACGATCTCCGCCAGCTTCTCATGATCGCAGCGATGGCGGGCCATGTCCGTCGTGACGTTTGCGTTTTCGTTGGCCGCATCAATGTTCAGCAGGACCGCTTCGCCATTGTTCACGCAGATCCCGTGCTCGGAACCGGTTCTTTCCGGATTCGTAAATCCGTCCCAGACCACGTCCGGTAACCGACCGCTTTCCGCGAACATCTGAGCGCGGAGTTGCTCGAGCTCCTCCCGATCCGGTGCCTGACCACCGCCGCTGAACTCGTTGTCGTAGATGTAGATGGTCTCGGGATAGGGGTCGAAGGTGGGGGCAGTGTCCCGGGCGCTGTAGGCGGCAGAAAAGAAACTGGAGATGAGCACGTTGGCGGTCTGGTTGTCGCTGATCTGGTTTTCGAAGATCTCCACTTTGTCGTTGGAGTTGATGATCACGCCGCTGCCGGCCGGGACCCCGGCCACGGCGCCGCCGGGCGGGGCGAAATTGCCGGTGTTGTTGCCGGTGATCTGATTGTTGAAGACTCGGGTGCTGTGACCGAGCTGTGGCAGATCGGGCATATTGAACACGAGTATGCCGCCGGTGTTGTTGGTGGCCACGTTGTTGTAGACATCCGCACCGACGGTGTTTTCTATTTCGATGCCGGCCACGTTGAACTCCGCGACCGAGTCGCGAACGATGACGTTTCTGGACTGGCCGACATAGATGCCGGCATCCGATGCGCCGATGGCGACGGATCCTTCCACCAGGGTGTTTTCGGTCTGCACCGGATAGATGCCGTAGGCGCCGTTTTCCGTATGCGGTCCGCGGGTCCATTCCGTTCGCACGCGCCGGATGACGATGTTGCGGCCTTCATTCACCTTCAGCGCATCACCAGGGCTGTTTTCGATGGCCACATCTTCAATGGTGAAATCGCTGGCGTTCACCAGCAGCCCTTCGGCGCCGGCAATCTGAGTGGCGAAGTCGAGTATGGAGGCTTCCATGCCGGCACCTCGGATGGTGACGCCGTCAGTATTGAGCGTGAGCCCCCGGGTGAAGGTGTGCCGACCCTCCGGAATCTCGATCACATCACCGGGTGCGGCTGTTTCCAGAGCGAGGCGTAGCGTGTCCTCGTAGGGGGTGGCTGGTGCGGTGGTCTGTTCCGGCTGGCTGGAAGATTCCGAGCAGCCTGTGATGAAAACGGCAGCCAGCAGGATGGCCGCGGCGCCGATCAGATAATTCAAGTTCATGGTTCCCCTCCAGTGAGTGTGCGGCCCTGCGAAATCCGCTGCAGAGGGCGCAACACGAATGCCGGAGTCTAGCGAAAGCCATCGCGGGTGCCCACATCCGCGGCGAGGAATTCTCAGAAAACGGCCCAGGTCCGGTCGATGGTCCAGTAGGCGGCCGCCACGCCCATCAGGACCGTAAACGCCTGCTGCCAGACCGGCGTGCGACGGGCACCGGCCTTTCCGGCCATCCAGACCGCCGCCAGCATGACGGCGATCACCAGCAGTTGTCCGATCTCGATACCCACATTAAACAGAAACAGAGAGAGGGCCAGATCTTCCCGGGGCAGGCCGATGTCCGCCAGCGCTCCGGCAAAGCCGAATCCGTGCAGAAGACCGAAAGAAAAGGCCATGAGCCAGGGACGTATGCGCATGAGGGCGGAACGTTCATTTTCCGGCAGCATGAGCTCCCGGGCGAGGAAGAGAATCGACAGGGCGATCACTGCTTCCACCGGCCCCTGAGGCAGCCGCACCAGATCCAGCACCGACAGCGCCAGCGTGATGCTGTGGGCGACCGTAAACGCGGTGATGGTCTTCAGCAGCATCCACTTGTCGCGGATGAAAAGGACGAGTCCGATCACAAACAGAATATGGTCGATCCCGAACAGGAGGTGTTCCACGCCGAGAAAGAGATAGGCGGCGATTGGCGGGGCGGGGTCAGACAGGTCCATGAACGGCTCGGATGGTTTCAGCATCCGGTTGATCTCATCGCCCTCGAGCGGCGTGATCCGCACCATCACATCCGTGAGGGTGCGGGACAGACCCTCAATGAGCACGACGCCGTGGCTGAAATCGCAGCGAACGTCCCAGCGAATGATGAGCGCAGCGCCCGTATGTTCAGGCAATCCGTCGTTCAGAATCTCGCAGTGTTCGGGCAGCACCGGATCCAATGGGAGCCGGCGGTCGCCGAGGACGGGCTGTTTCCAGGTGACCCGGTGCAACCCTTCGGAGACCTCCTCGATGGCGAGATAGGCTGGGCGGACTTCGTGTGCGGCTGCGGGGGCGATGATCGCGAGCAGGAGCAGGATGCCCAGTGTATGCACGGGCACGCGGCTGACTTCGCGTGATGGGATCACGCGGCTGACTTCGCGTGATGGGATCACGCGGCTGACTTCGCGTGATGGGATCACGCGGCAGCATCCAGCAGTATGATCTCGTAACGACTTTTGAGGCTCTCATAGAATGCGTCGTTGGCCGTTCGTCGCCGGGCCTGCAGGAAGTCACGCTGGACCGCCTCCATGACCTCGGATACAAGCGGCTCCCGACTTTCCTCGGCGTCGGTCAGGCGGACCAGGTGCCAGCCGTATGCAGAGGGAATCGGCCCCTGCCATTGCTCGGGCCGGGTCCGATCCAGCCCGGCCAGTGCCTGGGCGAAATCCCGGCCGAACAGATCGCCGATTTCCCGGGCCGACCGCTCGGCATAACTTTTCTGCAGGATGAACGGATCCCCCGGATTCCCGGGTGCCTCCAGTGCCATCATCGCGTCGGCCTCCGCGTTTTCCCGACGATCAGCGGAGAAATAGCGGTGCTCGAAACTGAATCGTTCGGGGATCAGATAGTCGTCCAGATTTTCCGTGAAGAACGCTTCGAGTTCCGCATCGCTCGGTGACTCGGCATTTGCCAGGTCTTCGTTCAGAAAGGTCAGTTTCTGGGCAAGGCGTCTGCGGATGATGGTGTCGTTTTCATCCAAACCCAGCTTGCGGGCCTCCCGATAGAAGATCTCTTCCCGGATCCACTGGTCGAGGAGTCCGGTGGCCTCCCGCTCCGTGGGCGGGCGACCCATCTGGGCCTGCCACTGGTCGAAAATACGCGCCTGCTGCCCAGGGGAGATTTCTATCAGATAGTCGCCGTCGGCACCGGAGGAGAAGGTGCGCTCAGCAAAGAAAATGACGAGCCCGAAGGCCAGAAACAGAACGAGTGGGTCTTTCAGATATCGCATAGGTCGCGAATTCTAACCGAATGCGGTGATCAAAAAAGAAAGCCGCCCGGATGGGCGGCTTGAGCGGGGCGCCGCAGCGCCTGCGAATGCGGATTACCTTGAGCGGGTGCGTTTGCTACGTGTGCGAAGGCGTTTCGCCGCTACGCGTGCAAAGGCGTTTCGCTGCTATGCAGCGAAACGGTGCAGGTGGTAGTCGGCGTTGCCGAACTGGGCATCGATCACCAGCAGACGTTTGAAGTAGTGGCCGATGCGCAATTCTTCAGTCATGCCCATGCCACCATGCAACTGCACGGCATTCTCGCCGATGAAGATGCCCATCTTGCCGATCAGGTGCTTCAGGGCGTGCACGCAGCGCTGCGCTTCGTCGCTGTCACCCTGGGCGGCTTCGAGTGTGGCCCGGAACAGCAGCGACCTGCATTGTTCGTATTCCATGAACATTTCCACCATCCGATGCTGGAGTACCTGGAAATCGGCGAGGGGATGATCGAACTGTTCCCGTTCCTGGGTGTACTCGACGGTGTCCTTGTAGAGAACCTCCATGCAGCCCACCGCCTCGGCGCTGAGCGCCAGGATGGCGTCATTGGCCACCGCATTGAGCACCGGGAAGCCGCCGTCCAGCTCGCCGATCAGTGCATCGGTGCCGAGTTGCACGTTCTCGAAGGTCACTTCGGAGGCTCGCAGGCCGTCCACCGTGGGAAAATTTTTCCGGGTCACGCCATCGGCGTCTGCGGCCACGACGAACAGGCTGATGCCGTTCTCATCGATCTGACCACCGCTGGTTCGGGCGGAGACGATGATGTGGCTGGCCGATTCCGCATTGGCCACCATGGACTTGTGTCCGTTGAGCACGTAGCCATCCCCTTCCGGGCGGGCGGTCGTGGTGATGTCATGCAGATCAAAGCGTGCCTGCTCCTCGGCGTAGGCCAGAGTCAGTTGCCTGGAGCCATCGATCACGCCCGGAATCAGGTCGGCCATCTGTGCTTCATTGCCGGCCCGCTTGAGGACGCCGCCACCGAGCACGACGCTGGCAAAGAAGGGTTCCAGCACCAGGCCTTTGCCGATCTGTTCCATCACCACCATGGTGTCGATCTGATTGCCGCCGAAGCCGCCCTGGGCCTCATCGAACGGCAGGGCGAACCAGCCCAGTTCGGCCATGGTATTCCAGTGTTCTTCGGAGAAACCCGTTTTGCTGGCGACCAGTTTGGTCCGGCTTTCGAGGTCGTAGTTGTCCTGCACGAAGCGGGCAACGCTGTCCTGGAGCAGTTGCTGCTCCTCACTCAATTCAAAATTCACGTTATGGCTTCCTTCGTGTTACTTCGACTTCTTGATGCCGAGGACGTTTTTCGAGATCACGTCTTTCTGCACTTCGCTGGCACCGCCGTAGATGGTGTAGGCGCGGCTGGCCAGGTAACCGGCCATGCCGGCGCGGGCAAAGCCGGGACCTGCCTGGGTTGCGCCCCAGGCTGCCGAGTAGATGCCGCCGGCTTCCACGGTCAGCTTCTGGATGCGCTGTTGGATCTCGGTGCCTTTCAGTTTCAGGATGGAAGATTCGGGACCGGGTGCCGCGCCGGCGGAAGCGCTGGCGAGAGAGCGCAGTTCGGTGTACTCGGCGGCCATCAGGTCCACTTCGAGTTCGGCGACCTTGGCCCGGAATGCGGGCTCGTCCATCAGGGTGCCGTTGCCCCGGGTGACGGTGCGCGCCTGCTCCTTCAGCTTCTCGAGCGCGACCAGAGAGCGGGAAAGACCCGCCAGACCGGTGCGCTCGTGCTGCAGGAGGCCCTTGGCGTAGGTCCAGCCTTTGCCTTCCTCACCCACCCGGTTTTCAACCGGCACCTTCACATCGGTGATGAACACGGTGTTGACGCTGTGTGCGCCGCCCAGGGTGATGATGGGCTTCACTTCCAAGCCTTCCTGCTTCATCGGGAACAGGAGAAAGGTGATGCCTTCCTGTTTCTTGCCGGAATCGTCCGTCCGGGTCAGACAGAAGATCCAGTCGGCGATGTGGGCCGCCGTGGTCCAGATCTTGGTGCCGTTCACCGTGTACTCGGTGCCGTCTTCGGACAGAACTGCCTTGGTCTTGAGTCCGGCGAGGTCGGATCCGGCGCCCGGCTCCGAGTAACCCTGACACCAGTTCACCTTGCGGGCGCGGATGTCGGGCAGAAAGCGTTCCTGCTGCTCTTTGCTGCCGTAACCCATGAGCACGGGCGCCAGCATGCTGATACCGAACGGCATGTCCCAGGGCAGGGCGGCGACCGCCGTTTCCTGCTCCCAGATATAGTGCTGGGTAGGGCTCCAGCCCGGGCCACCGAATTCCACCGGCCACTTGGGTACGTCCCAACCCCCTTTCTCACGGGCTTTGGCGAACCAGTCGAGGCGCCATTGGGCGTAGTCTTCGCCCGGCTTGTATTCGTTTTCCTTAAAGAAGGCTCTGACTTCCTCCTGGAACGCCAGATCTTCGGCACTCAGTTCGATATCCATCAGGCTTTGGTTTCCACCTTGACTAGAAAGGCGGGGAGCTTAGCAAAAATAGAATTTTTTACTAGAACATTATTCTATATTAGGATGTCTGGTCATGACGCCCACAGATCCGCCGCAATCCCTGCCCGAATCCGATTCCGTCCCAGGCGGACGGATCGCCGCGACCCGGGCGCGGAAGGAGAGCGTGCTGAAGGCGGCGCTGGCGTGTTTCATCGAGCACGGCATCGACCACACCACCATTCATCAGATCCAGGCTCGGGCCCAGTGCAGCATCGGCAGCCTCTACCATCACTTCGGCAGCAAGGAAGGCATCGCCGAGGAGCTGTTTCTCGAGGGCGTGCAGCAACTCAATCAGGCCATGCTGGAGCAGATCCGCTCGGCGGCAGACGCACGGGAGAGCGTGCAGGCAGTGGTGAGTGCCTACTGTGACTGGACCACGCTCAATCGGGATATGGCCCGCTATCTGCATTCCCGGGACATCGACTTTTCCGAGCAGGCCCGAAAGCGTCTGAGGGAAATTCACCAGCACTACATCAGCGAGGTATTCACCTGGTTCGCCCCCTTCGTTGCCGAAGGCCAGATGCGCGTGCTGCCGGTTGAGACCTACGTGCCCCTGATCAGTGGTGCCACCCAGGAATACGTCCGGCGCTGGCTTTCCGGTCATCACGACAAAGGGCCTCAGGAAGTGAAGGGGCTGTTTGCCGAGGCCGCCTGGAATGCGGTAAAAAGCTGAACGCAGTTCGCCGGACGGTGATCACAACACTGCGCGTCAACGGGCAGTGCCCGAATTCAGGGGAGAGGATATGAGTTCGATCAGTGCAACCGAGCATCCGAAGAAGACCATCGGTGTGCTGGGCAGGACCATGGCCTACGTGGAAATGGGGGAAGGGGATCCCATCCTGTTCCAGCATGGCAATCCCACCTCGTCCTATCTCTGGCGGAACGTCATGCCACACCTGGCGGATCAGGGTCGCTGCATCGCGATCGACCTGATCGGCATGGGTGACTCGGACAAACTCGACGATCCGGGCCCGGACCGATACACCTTCACCGAACATCGCGAGTATTTCGACGCTGCGCTGCGTGCGCTCGGTGTGACCGACAACGTCACCCTGGTGATACATGACTGGGGATCGGCGCTGGGCTTCGACTGGGTCAACCGGAATCGCCAGAAGGTCAAAGGCATCTGCTATATGGAAGCCATCGTCCGCCCGATGGACTGGGAAGAGTGGCCGGAGGCGGCGACCGGGATTTTCCAGGGGTTCCGCTCCGAGGCGGGTGAAGAGATGATCCTCGAGAAGAATCTGTTTGTGGAGGCGGTGCTGCCGGGATCTGTCATCCGCGATCTGACTGATGAAGAGATGGCCGTGTACCGACGGCCATTCCTGAATCCGGGGGAAGACCGGCGTCCCACCCTGACCTGGCCACGGCAGATACCACTGGGCGGTGATCCGCACGAGGTGGTGGCGATTGTCAGGGATTACTCGGACTGGCTTGCCGGATCAGACGTACCGAAGCTTTTCATCAATGCCGAGCCAGGCGCGATTCTGATCGGTGATCAGCGGGCTTTCTGCCGCAGCTGGCCGAATCAGATCGAGGTGACCGTGCCGGGCAATCACTTTCTGCAGGAAGATTCGCCGCATGAGATCGGTGCGGCGATCGCCGAGTGGCGAAAGCGCATAGTCTGAACGTGTCTGGCTTCGAGCCGGGTCAGTCCGGGTCGAGTTCGCTTTCCATCGCCTGACAGATGAACTCACGAGGCACATCCAGGCCATCCGCAACGCGCTCGAGCACCGCTTCTTCGGCGGCGTTGATGTGCCCCTCGGCCCGGGCGACCAGGCACAGGTCCCGTACGACCTGCATGGCCTGGGGCACGCTCGCCTGCTCTTTGACCGTTCTGATCCGTTCGTCCAGGTTCGCTGCCAGTTTTTCCAGATCCAGATCTTCGGTGAATGCATGGTTGCCGAAGAACTTCTCGAATACGGCCACCTCTTCTTCGGTGATCTTGCCATCGGCGTTGGCAACCACCAGCGATGCAGCAAACAGCAGTCGACGCATGTTCTCGGCGGTTTCCGTGCGACCGTCCAGATAGCTCGGTTCCATCAGGCTCATCACACCCATCACCTTCGCTTCGAGGTCGGCTTTCGACATCGCCCCCCCAGCCAGTTCGGATCCATAGAACTGCTGGAGCGCCTTGACCCGCAACGGGCTGAAGGGATGTGTGGAAAACCAGTCTTCCTTGGGTGCGCTCTGGCCGGGTTGCGCATCTTCCACCTGCATGGCGTCCACCTGGGAAAGGAAGTCGTCCAGATTGAACCGGATGCTGCGTCCGGTCAGACCGCTGGCGAGCTTGAACAGAGATCGGGCCACCGCATTCAGATCTTCCGTGCAGTGGGCGCCGGCGCGATCGGCGGAGATCTCCGCGTAGCGCGACCAGGTGAACAGATCCAGCGCCAGACGCGGATCGGGCCGTTCCTGGCCACGGAGAATGTAGCCGATGGGAATGTCGTGATGACGATATGCGTGGTGACCGAGCTCGTGCCCCATGACGAATCTGATCTCGGCCGGCTCGAATGCCTCGAGCAGACTGGAGGCGAACATCACGAACAGGCGTCCGTCTTCCGGTTTGAAGCACATGGCATTGTAGACCGGTGAGGCAAAGACGTAGAGCTCCAGTTCGATGCCGAGATCGAGCCGTTCACTGCAGTCCCTGGCCATGGCGTGCAGATCGGGCGCCATGGTCTCGCTCATTCGCACCGAAGTGGCGAGCAGATGCCGGCGGATGCTCGAACGCTCGGGAGAGGACTCCTCGAGACGTGCCAGATGCTCGTTGACCCGCTTTACGGTCAGGTCATCGAGCAACCGGGTGTACAGGCTCAGATCGGATTCACAGCGCAGTACTGCCGCAGCATTCTCGGCCATCTCTTCCCCTCCCTGGGTGTATGTGTCGGGTTGTCAGGCGGCAGTTTTGACTGCTTCTTTTTTTGCGACTTCTTTAACCGCTTCGTTCCCCGATTGCTCGCGCACGTCGCCCGCAGGATGACTGAAAGTCATTGCGCCATCTTCGAGCGGCGCGTTCGGGATGAGCTTCTTGTCGAGCAGATAGTTCTGTGTGTTGCGCCAGGGGTCCTTGGCGCCCTGTTTCGGGAACAGGTGCATCAGGCGCTGCATGTAGCCGGCGGAGAAGTCGTCGATCCAGGGCCTCAGCTCCATGTCTTTGTCTTCTTCCCGCAGGCGCGGCACGGCCATCTGCATGCCGAGTTCATCCATGCGATTCAGAAGCCGGCAGGTATAGGCGGCGGTCAGATCGGCGCGCAGGGTCCAGGATGCATTGATGTAGCCGAAGGTCTGGACCAGGTTCGGAATGTCTGCATACATCATGCCCTTGTAGGCAATGGTGTCCGGCCAGTGCACGGCTTTGTCGTCCACGGAGAAGCGGACGTCGGAGAGCACGGAGAGCTTCAGACCTGTTGCCGTAACGATGATGTCGGCCTCCAGAACATCGCCGGACGACAGCCTGATGCTGCTGTCGGTCACTGTATCAATGGTGTCGGTGACAACGCTGGCAGTGCCGTTCTTGATCGCTTCGTAGAGATCGTCGTTCGGGATCAGACAGAGGCGCTGATCCCAGGGGTTGTAGCTGGGGGTGAAGTGCCTGGCCGTGTACTCCTTGCCAAGTGCGTTTTCGACCATGCCAAGCAGACGCTGTTTCACCTTTTCCGGGTTGGTGCGGGTTCGCCGGTACAGCCAGTTCCCCAGCTGAACGTTCTTGAACCGGGTGATGCCGTAGGCCCATTTTTCGGGCAGGAATTTGCGCAGTGTGTTGGCGATCCGATCCTGATCCGGCCGGGAAGCCACATAGGTGGGTGAGCGCTGCAGCATGGTGACCTTCGCGCCCTTTCCTGCCATCGCCGGAACGATGGTCATGGCGGTGGCGCCGCTGCCGATCACGACGACTTTCTTGCCCTGGTAGTCGAGATCTTCCGGCCAGAACTGCGGGTGGACCACGTCGCCCTCGAAGTCGTCCAGGCCGGGAATCTCCGGATCGAAAGGCTCGTCATAGTTGTAGTAGCCGCTGCACATGTAGAGGAAATTGCAGGTGAGAGTGACCGTCCGTCCATCGCCCTGTTCGGCAGTCACGGTCCAGACAGCGTCCTCCGAAGACCAGGACGCGGAGACAACCTTGTGCTGAAAACGAATGTGCTCACGGATGCCGTTCTCGTCGGCCGTCTCGTTCACGTACTTCCAGATGGACGGGCCGTCGGCGATGGCCTTGGCTTCCGTCCAGGGTTTGAAGTCGTAGCCGAGGGTGTGCATGTCGCTGTCCGAGCGGATACCCGGATATCGGAACAGGTCCCAGGTGCCGCCGATCGCGTCTCTGCCTTCCAGAATGGCATAGCTTTTACCCGGGCACCTGCTCTGGAGGTAGTAGGCGGCGCCGATGCCGGACAGACCGGCGCCAACGATGATGACATCCTGATGAGCCATGTGGATTCCTGCTTGTTGAAAAATCGAACGCTGGAGTATAACAGCGCTGATTTCAGGCGTCTGAGGTCTCCGATTGGCCGTCCGATTAGCCTTCTGATGGCCTTTCCCGGCCCGGTCAACCCGCCGGTTTGACGAACTTCAGCAGAAAGCGGTCGCTCTCGCCGATCGCCTCGTAGGTGGTCCGGTCCTTCTCACCTAGGGCATAGCTCGGCGGCAGGGTCCAGACACCTTCCGGATGATCCTTGCTGTCCCGCGGGTTGTGCAGAATTTCCGATTCGCCGGTCAGCTCGAAACCGGCTTTTTCGGCGAAAGCGATGGTCCTGGCACGGGAGATATAGCCATTGGCGGATAGCGGGTCCTCGGTGTCGGCGTCGTCCCACTCGTGGTCCACCACACCCAGGATGCCGCCGGGTTTCAGGGTATCGAACATCACCTGAAAGGCCAGATCCACGTACCGGCCGCCACCGTTGTACTCCATGACGAGGTTGTGCACGTTACGGAAGGTGAGAATCATATCGACGCTGCCACGAGGGGCGATGTCGATTTTGTAGGGCATCTCGAATTCGGTGATCACCATGTCCCGGTAGATGTCGGGTGACGCACCTGCCTTGCTCAGGAAGGCGCCGAGGCCACGGCGCTGATAGCCGAAGGGTCCGTTCATATCGAACTGAGCGGCATAGAACCGACCGTCATCCTGGAGGACGGGTGCAAGAATCTCCGAGTACCAGCCGCCCCCCGGCCAGATTTCCACGACCGTCATGGCCGAATCCAGACCCAGAAAATCAAGTGTTTCGAGCGGCCTTCGATATGCGTCGCGGGCCCTGTTTTCCTCGCTGCGATGGTCGCCCGCCATGGCAGCCTCGACCAGCGCGCGGGTGTCCGCATCCATGCCGGCCTGGGTCTGCAGGCTCGCGATGACGCTCGTCAGGAACAGCGCAGCACTGATCAGATATCTGCTGAGGCAAGATTTACTGAGGAAAACCGACATGATCTCGATCCTTCAAAGACTGGAAAGCGCATCCTAATTCACCACCCGAGTGCTGTGATGAACGGTGGACGCGCTGTCCGACAACACGGGAACTCTGCTCCGGCATCAGGCTGTGCGCGTGCTCCACCAGGTCCTGGCCCATTGGCCGATCAGGCCAAGACCGAGAATGCCGGCGACCAGTTTGATTGGACCGCCAATGATCGGCAGATTGGTGGCCAGCACGAGCAACGCCAGTCCCAGCAGCAGGGGCAGCGTCGTGCCCTCGCGATTCGGCAGGATCAGACGGCCGAGGTAGCAGGCGATCACGATTCCGGCAGCGTAGAGCGTACCGAGCCAGATGACGAAGGTCAGAATACCCAGTGGCGCGCCGATCAGGGTGATGATGGCGACGACGGCCAGCACTGGCGTACCGATCAGAATCAGAGCGCCGATGGCGCCGATCACGAGCGCCTCGGAACTGCCTTCGAGCTCCGCGCGGCCGAGTGCAGGCAGCAGACGGAACAGCACCAGGCCGGTGACGAAGGCGGCGAGGATGTGCAGGATCTCTCCGAGGTAGAAGTCGGCGGTAGCGTATCTGTTCGGTTCTTCCGGCCAGCCGGAAAGGTCCGTTTCACCGCCGATGTTCGCGCCCGGCGCGATCAGAGCCGATGCTTCGGAATCTGTTTTCAGGGTGAGATTGCCACCGACGCTTGCGCTTTCGGTGAGTTCGACGGTCGCGCCGAATCCGCGCATATCTGCGCCTACGCTGCCGTGCACGGTCACCCGCTGGCCCGCCGCGACCAGTTCCCGGGCAACGGCGCCAAACACTTCCACTTCCTCCCCGGCAACAGCCGTGTTGCCTGCGATCTCCGTGTCATCGTGCAGAATCAGTTTTTCACCGGCACCATAAAAGTTTCCTGTCAGGGAGGCGCCGCGGACGTTGAGGATTTCGGCTGCGCTGATGACGCTGCCACCGAATTCCCCCTCAAGTTGTACGGTCTCGCCGAATGCCATCACCAGGCCGTCGACCCGTCCGCGGATGCTGATTGACTCCCCGACCACGATCAGATCCCCGGTCACCGTGCCATCGATCATGATGTCTTCCGCGGCGGCTATCAGCGTGTCATCAATCACCTCGTCGGCGGTGATGACGATTCGCTGTTCGTCGCGGCGGAGTTCGAAAGCCTGGCTTTCCGGTGCCACTGTGAGCAGCAGACTCATCGCGCAAACCGCGATCAGCGGCGCTGTTGTCCGGCCGGGCTGGTGGCGCACCAGCCAGCCGAAGCCGATCAGTGCGATCAGGGCAACGCCCACCGACTGGGCGGCGTCGATCAGGCCGGCGGCCAACCCGCTGACGATCGGACCGGGCAGCAGGGTACTGATCAGGAGCTGGATGGACGTGCCGACGGTGCTCGGTGAGAGCCAGGCGAGCCAGCCGGGTAGCGTCAGTGTGTTCAGGAGGCTTCCCCAGGCCACGCTCACCACCCAGATCGTGATCGCCGACCAGCCGAGCCAGGCGAGGAGCCGTGGAATGGTGGGCCGAGGCACGAACGCCGGAATGACGCCGTCCGCGCTCGCCGTCTGCAGGGCATTGCGCAGCAGGGTCCGCTCCGCCGCCAGTGACTGAATCAGGGCATGGCAGTTGGCACAGGACGCGGCATGCTGTTCGATTACGTACGCTTCGCTGCGTGGCAGTGCTCCGTCAACGAAGGCGCTGCAGGTCAGTTCGTTTGGGCAACTCATCTTCAGTTCTCCTGTCCTGTCTGGCTGGCGAGCTGTGCCCGGAGCTTTTTCTTGCCCCGGAGCAGCAGCACGCCTACGTGATTTCTGGTGATGCCGAGGGTATCGGCGATCTCGTCGTAACTGGCATCGGAGTAGTAGGCCAGCACGATGGGCAGTCGATACTGTTCGGGCAGCGCTTCCACCGCCCGATTGACTGCTTCCGAGTCGTCTTCGCGGATCAGCGCCATGGCACCATTTTCGAGCGCGCTTTCGGTTTCATCCGGATCTGCTTCGGTGTCGAACAGATCGCGCACCCGCCGGTTGCCGCGCAGCACGTCGATGCAGTAGTTGCTGGCGATGGTGTTTATCCAGGGACCGAATGGGTCCTGGGCGCGATAGCGCCCGAAGGCTCGATAGCCGCGCATGAAAATCTCCTGAGTCGCATCCTCTGCATCAGCCGTCCGTCCCAGCATCCTTCGGCACAGGCCGTGTACACGGCGATAGTGCTCCCGGTAGTAGGCGTCGAATGCAGCCTTGTCCATGTTTCTCCGTATCGCAGCACGGGCTGCTTACTCAGGTTTACGATCCGGTGAGGGCTTTATTACAGACCAGTCGGAACTTTTTTTCTTTCCGGTGCGTTGCAGTGGCTGAATTCATGACTGACCGGAGTAATATCCGCCGATGTCTCGAACGCTGTTCCTCTACCTGGCGGCCTTGTGCCTCGCGCTGCCCGCGGTGTCCACCGCCGATCTGGCCCGCCGCAACTACCTCGGCCTGCAGTTCGATCTCAGTGATCGGCGTGGACCCGGATTGTTCGTGGAGCGCGTACTTCCCGGTTCGACCGCAGAGGCGGCGGGCATGCGGCCGGGTGACCGGCTCACGTCCGTCGGCCGGGTACCGGTGCTCAAACAGTTCGACGAGCTGCGCGCGGAGCTGGAGCGTACACCGGCCGGTGAGCGGATTGCGCTGCGCTGGTATCGCGGCGAGAACCGGGTTTTCCGGGTGGCGCCGCCGCTCGAGACCCTGCCCGTGGAACAGATGCCGGGAAGTCTGGTTCGCTACGAGGCCGTCAGCGTGGACGGGATCGCACAGCGTCTCATTCTGAGTGAGCCGGTCGCCGGGGAGGCGCATGGACTGGTGCTCTATCTGTCCGGTCTGAGCTGCTCTTCACACGACTACTGGTTCGAGACCAGTCATCCGATCAAGCGGCTGCTCGATGGCTGGGCCGCTGCCGGGTATGCGACCGCCCGCCTGGAGAAGCGAGGCGTTGGTGACAGCGCCGGACCGGACTGTGGCCAACTCGATTTCGACGATGAGCGTCGCGGATACGCGACGGCTCTGGAACATCTCAGCGAACGGGGTTTCAAGGGTCGGATCTTTCTGTTCGGGCACAGCCTGGGGGGCGTCATCGCGCCGCTCGTTGTATCGGATTCGGTGGCCGGGGTGATGGTCTTCGGAACCGTCAGTAAGCCCTGGTACGAATATATGATGGAAAACTTCGTGCGCCAGGACCGACTGGCGGGACTGGCAGCATCGGAGATCGCCGAGCGGCAGGCCATTCGGGCCGAATTTCAGAAAGGCCTGCTTTTAGCAGGGGAAACGCCGGCCGAACTGGTGGCGCGAATCCCGGCGAGCCGGACACTGCCGGACGTGCAGCTGGCAGACGAGGAACACTACTTCGGGCGTTCGGCAGCGTTCTATGTCGAGTTGGCTGCGATTGACCCGGCCCGGGCCTGGCGTCAGGTCTGGCAGCCGGTGCTGGCGATCCATGGTGAATACGACTGGGTCAGCGCTCGCGCCGATCACGAACAGATCGCGCGTCTGAGTGGCGGAAAATTTCAAACGCTGCCCGGCGTGGACCATGGTTTCCTGCGCTACGAGAGTCTGGCAGAAAGCTATAGCGCCCGGGGCACCGGCGAATTTTCCGAACAGATCGTCGACGCCACCCTGGCCTGGATGGCCGTGAACTAAGCTGGCCAGTGCTTTTAACCCGGCCGGTGCTTTTAACCCGGCCGGTGCTTTGCGTAGATCGCCTTCACCCAGGCAATACCCGGATCGTCGGCCCAACGAACGTAGAACGCCTCCAGGGTTTCCGGTATCGGCTGTGGTCGTGCCATGTCCGGGTGGCTGAGCGCGGCCAGCGGAGCCAGCAGGGCGGCTGCACAGAGATCGGCGATACTGAATCCATCACCCACCAGGTAGCCGGTGGCCGCCGTCTGCTCGGCGACTTCCTGCAGGGTGGTCCGGGTGAGTTCGAAGGACGCTGTGACATTGGCCGGATCGGTGACGCCGTTACCTTTCGCAATCATGCCGCGGGCCAGAGGGAAAGTGGCGCGGTAGAGGAGGCGGACGGGCGTGCTCGCGTCACGGGCAAACATCCGGGTGAGATATCCCCCTTCGTTGATGAGCACTGAAAACAGCGCGGTGCGCACCGCGGGCCCGACGCTGGCATCGAAGCGGGACTGTAGCGCCAGCGCCTCTGCTCTGGCCTGGGGATCGGCGGGATACAGCGCGGGCTCGGGGTATCTGTTTTCCAGCACATCAATGATCTGCGCAGACCCTGCGATCACCTCGTCGCCGAGACAGAGCACGGGCGTCTGCCCCTGACCGGAGAGCTTCTGCATGGCCGGGCGGTGTGGCCCCGGCAGGTGTGGGCGACGCCGGTGAGGGATCCCTTTGAAGTCCAGAGCCCAGCGGGCTTTTTCGTTGAAGTGTGAATACAGAAACTGATGCAGCGTGAGGTCTGCACCCTGTGTGTGGGTCTGTTGCGCCATCTGATCTCCTCCTCCCGCCCCGCTGGTATCGCAGAGGCTCATGCTATTCTGCCCTGACCGTTCAACGGGGGGAACTGCATGCGCCTGGTTACCGGGGTGCCGAACGACGACCTGACGAAAGTCCCGGACGCCATCCGTGCCACGGAAGCGGCCGGCTACGATGTGGTGACGACCCAGGAAAATCGCCACGATCCGTTTCTGCCCCTTGCCGTTGCGGCGGTCGCCAGTGAGCGGGTGACCCTGGCGACCAGCATCTCCATCGCCTTTGCCCGCAGTCCCATGGTGTTCGCCAATCTGGGCTGGGATCTGCAGAAAGCGTCGCGCGGCCGGTTCGTGCTGGGGCTCGGTTCTCAGGTGAAAGGACACAATGAACGCCGTTTCAGCGTGCCCTGGTCCGCGCCGGCACCCCGGCTCAGAGAGTGCGTGCAGGCGATCCGTGCCATCTGGACCTGCTGGGGGGAAGGCCAGCCCCTGGATTTTCAGGGTGAACATTATCGGTTCTCGCTGATGACGCCGAATTTCACGCCGGAACCGATGGACCAACCACCACCTCCGATCACCATCGCGGCGGTGGGACCGGCCATGATGCGGGTGGCCGGTATGTTCTGTGAGGGTGCCCGGCTGCACGGATTCTGTACCAGAAAGTACCTGGAAGACGTGGCCGTGCCCCGGCTCGAGGCGGCCATGACATCAGCCGGTCGGGATCGAAGCCGGTTCGAAATTTCCGGCGGCGGCTTCGTGGCCACCGGCGCGACGGACGAAGCGGTGGCAAAAGCGTTCGAGTGGGTCCGCATGCGGGTGGGCTTCTATGGTTCCACCCGGGCCTACTGGCCTGTTCTGGAAGTGCACGGACTGGAAGATCTGGGCGAGAAACTGAACCACCTGTCGAAAGCGGGGCAGTGGGCACAGATGACGGAAGCGGTGAGCGACGACGTGGTTCACCTGTTTGCCGCCGTCGGCCGCCACGATGAACTCGTCCCGGCCATGACCGCCCGATTCGGCGGGCTGGTGGATACGGTTTCCGCCGGTACGCCGGTGGATGATCCGGCCGGCCTGCCACCGGATCTCATCCGCGAGATCCAGGGGATCAGGACGCCGTTCGTAGGTTTCTGAGCGACGGGCCTCGGGCGTGCGTTGCCTTGCGACCAGCGGTTCACAGAATGATCAGGGACGCTCCTGGAGTTCGAACAGCGCTGCGTTGCCCCCTCGGGCGACGATGTTTTCCGTGTAAGTGCGTTCCACGGCGAACCTCTGCAGATAGTTCGGCCCGCCAGCCTTCGGTCCGGTGCCGGAGAGTCCCTGGCCGCCGAAGGGCTGCACGCCGACCACCGCGCCGATGATGTCTCGGTTCACGTAGGTGTTGCCGACCCGGGTGCGGCGGAAGACCGTTCGGGCAAAGCCTTCTATGCGGCTGTGCACACCAAGCGTCAGACCGTAACCGGTGCCATTGATCTCGGCGATCACCGCATCCAGAGCCCCCGCGTCGAAACGGACAACGTGCAGGATGGGTCCGAAAACCTCACCGGGAAGCTGTGCGATGGAATCGATCTCGAAGATGTGAGGCGGAAAGAAACTGCCCTGGCGACAGTGCTCCGGCAGTGGCGCGCGGGTGATCAGACGACCTTCCTGAATCAACCGGTCGGCGTGTTTTTCGAGTTGCCCGCTGGCTGCTTCGTCGATGACCGGGCCGATGTCGGTGGCGAGGGAGAGCGGATCGCCAGGGTTGAGGGTCGCCAGGGCGCCGCTCAGCATGTCGAGAACGCTGTCTGCAATGTCATGGGGCAGGTACAGCACGCGCAGTGCGGAGCAGCGCTGGCCTGCACTCTGAAAGGCCGAGCTGAGTACATCGTCGACCAGTTGTTCCGGCAGGGCGGTGGAATCCGCGATCATCACGTTCTGACCACCGGTTTCGGCGATGAAGGGAACGATGGGGCCGTCTCGCCCGGCAAGCTGGCGGTTGATGATCCGGGCGACCTGGGTGGACCCGGTGAAGGCGATCCCGTTCACCCTTTCCGACGCCGTGAGTAAGGGGCCGATTTTTTCCCCTGAGCCTGGCAGGAGATGCAGCACGTCCTCCGGCACCCCGGCATCGTGCAGCAGGCGTGTGGCAAGTGCGGCGATCAGCGGGGTCTGCTCTGCGGGCTTGGCCAGAACGGAGTTCCCGGCGGCCAGGGCGGCACTGACCTGACCGAGAAAGATAGCCAGCGGAAAATTCCAGGGGCTGATACAGGCAAAGGTGCCGCGACCGTGCAGGCTGAGTGTGTTGGTTTCACCGGTCGGGCCGGGCAGGGGTCGTGGTTCGAACAGCGCGCGCGCCTGCATGGCGTAGTAGCGGCAGAAATCCACCGCCTCCCGCAACTCGGAAACCGCGTCGGCCACCGTTCTGCCCGCTTCGGTGCCGAGCAGGTAGAGCAACTCCTCGGTGTTCGATTCCAGATTGTCCGCGGCCCGTTCGAGGATCTGCGCCCGCTGCGCTGGGCCGGCACCATCCCAGCCCGGTTGGGCGTTGCCCGCCTGTTGGATGGCTGCCCGGACATGGGTCTCTTCAGCTTCGATGCAAACACCCAGCATCCGGGTCCGGTTCGCCGGTGAGTAAATCGGGATGCCGGGCGGGGCGCTGGCCTGAACGCCGTAGCCCGACGGTTCTGCCCGCCAGGTCCGTTTTGCTCGTTCGGACTGGAAGCGGGACAGCCAGGTGCTCAGGTCCGGATCGTCCAGATTGATCCCGGCGGCATTGTCTCGGGGTTGTCCGGCTGAACGGTACAGATCCGGAGGTTTCGGTATACGGGCATGGCGCAGACCGGTCTGTGATTTGTCGCCGGGAACTGGCTGACTCAGGATCAGTGGATCACTGATCAGTTGCTCAACGGGCACGTCCTGATCGAGAAACCGGTTCACGAAGGAACTGTTGGCGCCGTTTTCAAGCAGTCGCCGCACCAGATAGGGCAACAGGTCTTCGTGAGAGCCGACGGGGGCATAGACTCTGAGCGGTATGCCCGTCATCTCTTCAGACAGACAGTCATAGAGCAGTTCGCCCATCCCATGCAGTCTCTGCAACTCGAACTCGGCGCCCCGGCCCATTTCGAGTACCTGGACAGCGGTCAGGGCGTTGTGTGTGGCGAACTGCGGATAAACGGCGGCGCCGGCGCTCAGCAGGCGCGCTGCGCAGACTTCGAAGCAGAGGTCGGTGTTCGACTTCCGCGTGAACACCGGGTAGTCGGGCAGGCCGTGGGTCTGAGCCAGTTTGATTTCCGCATCCCAGTAGGCGCCTTTGACCAGCCGGACCATCAGTTGCCGATGGCTCTTTCCGGCCAGCTCGACGAGCCAGTTGGCGATCTCGGGGGCCCGTTTCTGATAGGCCTGAAGCACGAATCCGAGACCATCCCAGCCGGCGAGTTCGGGCGCCTCGGCCAACTGCTCGAAGAGGTCCATGCTGAGTTCGAGCCGGGCGGCTTCTTCGGCGTCGATGGTCAGTCCGATGCCATGGTGCCTGGCCAGTCGGGCGAGGCCGAGTATTCGCTCCGGCAGCTCGCCGAGCACCCGGCTGCGCTGCGCTATCTCGAAGCGCGGGTGGAGGGCGGAGAGTTTTACCGAGACGCCATTGTTCTGACGCGGTTCACCTCGGCCTGCCGCCGCTCCCACGGCGTTGAGGGCGTTCTGATAGGCATCGAGATAGCGATCGGCATCCGCCCAGGTTCTCGCACCTTCGCCGAGCATGTCGAACGAATAGAGTTCGCCTGGTGTCTCCGTGCTCTGGCTTCGGGTCAGTGCGGCGTCGATGTTCCGGCCGAGTACATATTGCCGGCCAAGAATGCGCATGGCCTGGATGACGGCCGTACGCACGATCGGCTCGCCCAGTCGGCTGACGAGCCGGCGCATCCAGGCGGCCGGGTTGCCTTCCGTTTCCCCATCCACCGTGACCAGCTGGCCGGTGAGCATGAGTCCCCAGACCGAGCCGTTTACGAACAGGGAATCTGAATGACCGGCATGGGCGGCCCAGTCTCCGGAGCGGATCTTCTCGGCAATCAGCCGGTCCGCAGTGTCGTCATCCGGTACTCTGAGGAGGGCCTCAGCCAGGCACATGAGGGCGATGCCTTCCGGCGTCGACAGGCCGAACTCTCTCAGGAAGGCATCCAGGGTGCCGGACCGTTCCGCCTGACTTCGGCAGCGTCCGACCAGCGTTCGTGCCGCCGACACCACCCGGTCGCGTGATGCCGGATCGGCATGATCCCGCACCTGGCCGATCAGCTGACGGACCAGTTCCGTCTCGTCTGCATGGTAGTGCGCCCGGATGCGAGTCCGGGCGGGGGATAGCTGCGGATGAATATCCGGCATCGTGCTTGCTCAACCCCTCGGAAAAGGTCTGTCCGGCTATCTTCCGTCGGGCTCCAGGGGAATGCCAGTGCGACGGATACGGGGCCGGATCCGGCCGATCACAGGGTCAGGCGCAAACCCCACAGGCTGGGGTAGCATTCGGCTTCCGGAACACCGAGAGAGCGGATGAGTTCACAGAACGTACGAGATGCGATCATTATCGGGGCCGGCGTCATCGGTTCTTCCATCGCCCTTGGCCTGGCCCGGCAGGGCCTCAAGACTCTGAATCTGGACGCATTGCCCGCCGCTGGTTACGGTTCCACCAGTCACTCCTCCGCAATTGTCCGCCCCTTCTACTCCCACGTCACCGCTGCTGCCATCGCCCACGAAGCCAGGCATCGCTGGCTGAACTGGCGCGACTTTCTTCAACACGATGATGATGCCGGAATCGCCCGCTATACGGAGACCGGTGGCCTGGTGTTGATGCGTGAGGGCGAGGAGGCGGCTTATGCGGGCAACCTTGCCGTACTCGATGAGATTGGCGTGGACTATGAACTGCTGGACGAAGCCGGTCTTACCCGGCTCTATCCCGGAATCAGCCTCGATGCGTTCGGTCCGCCGAAACGGGCCGATGACCCCGGATTCGGCGCCCGGGTACCGGGGCGCATTTGCGGCGGCATTCAGATCGCGGCGGCCGGATATGTGTCAGATCCGCAGCTGGCCGCGCACAATCTGATGGCGGCAGCGCAGGCGAGGGGCGCGGAATTCCGCTTCAATGCACAGGTCTCGAGGATCGGCAGAACACAGACACGGGTCGAGAATGTGGAACTCGCCGACGGCGAACGTCTGACGGCGCCATTGCTGATCAACGCAGCGGGTCCGCATTCTTCCGCCATCAACAGGCTGGCCGGGATCGATGGATCCCTGCCTATTCAGACCCGGGCAGAGCGGCACGAGGTGGCTTATCTGGCAGCCCCTGCGGGGTATGTGGAAGGTGGCAACGGTTTTCTCGTCGATCTGGATTCGGGCATCTACATGCGACCGGACGGCTCCGATGTGCTGATCGGGACCGCGGACCCGGCGTGTGATGCGCCGGATGTGGTGGCACCGGACGCCTACAATCCCTCTTTTACGGAGCAATGGACGACGCAGGTTTACCGGGCGGCGCAGCGCTTCCCGTCGCTTGCCATCGAAAATACCGCCCGAGGCACCGTGGGACTCTACGACGTGTCCAATGACTGGATTCCCGTCTATGACAGAACGGAGCTGGAGGGCTACTACCTGGCCATCGGCACCAGTGGTAATCAGTTCAAGAACGCGCCGGTGGTCGGTGACCTGATGACCCGCATCATTCTGAAGGGTTCGGCCCATGATGCGGATCCCGCCGGCCTGGAACTGCCGGCGCTGGGTCGGACGGTCAGCCTGGATTTCTACTCACGAAATCGGGAAATTCAGCGGACCCGGTCGGTGCTGGCCTGAGCTTCAGCGGCCGGCGGCGCTCAGACCGGCAGCGCTCCGGACCTGCTTTGCCTTAGCCTGGAAACCCCGCCGTGCCATTTCAGGGACTTCGTTCGCGGCAACGGGGCGGCTGAAGAAGTAGCCCTGCACCAGGTCGCAGTCCATCCCCTGGAGCACCTGCAACTGCTCGAGTTCCTCCACCCCTTCGGCAACGATTCGGAAGTTGAGAGCATGGCCCAGGCTCATGATGGTGCCGAGGAGAATTTCATCCTGCGTACTGCCGACCGTGTCGATGAAGGTACGGTCGATTTTCAGGCAGTCGACCGGCAGGTGCTTGAGCGAACCGAGTGATGAGTAGCCGGTGCCGAAATCATCGATGGCGACCGGCACGCCCATCTTGCGGAGTTCTTCGAGAACGCCTCTGGCCTTGGGTGAAGACTGGATGCCGGTCTCGGTGACTTCCAGTTCCAGTTGCCAGGGTGCGAGACCGGATTCATCCAGCGCCTGGCGGACCGTGGAGATCAGGTTCGGATCGTCAAAATGCCGGGGCGCGATGTTCACGGAGACCCGAACCCGGGTCATACCATCTTTCTGCCAGCGGACGATCTGCCGGGTGGCTTCCCGGATCACCCACTCACCCAGTTCCTTGATCAGGCCGAGTCGCTCGATCTCCGGCACGAATTCGCCGGGAGGGACCATGCCGCGGCCCGGGTGCTGCCAGCGCACGAGTGCTTCCCAGGCGTGAATTTCGCCTGTCTGGATGGAGACCTGGGGCTGGTAATGGAGGAGGAACTGATTATCTCTGAACGCATTGCGCAGTTCCTGCGCCAGTGTGAAACGCTCGGCCGCCTTCTGAGTCATCTCCCGATTGAAGAACTCGAAACGGTGATGGCCGGCGGCCTTGGCCGCGTACATGGCGTTGTCACCCGCCTGCATCAGGGTCCGGGCATCAGTCCCATCCGCAGGGTAGCGGGAAATACCGATACTGGCCTGTGGTTTGAAATTCCGCTCATGGACGACCACGTTCTGCTCGATGTTGTTGATGACGCGTTCTGCCACCTGGGCGATGTCGCCCTCGTCCTGAAGCGTGTCGAGCAGCATGCAGAACTCATCGCCGCCAAGCCGGGCGACGAAGTCCCCCGTCCTGGCTGCGTCACCGAGGCGCCGGCCGATCTCCACCAGCAACTGGTCACCGGCGTCGTGGCCGAGGGAGTCGTTCACGTCTTTGAACGAGTCGAGATCTATGAAGAACAAGGCAAAGCCGTCACCACTGCGCTGTACGGCCTGGATCATTTCGTTGAGGCGCTGATTCAGATAGCTGCGGCTGGCGAGGCCGGTCAGCATGTCGTAGTAAGCCATCTCGCGTATCGAGGAAACGTGTTGTTGCAGTGCTTCCTGCAGCACTTCGAAGTCTCTGGCAATGAGTCCCACTTCGTCGTTGGTTTTGAGCGCCCGGCCGAACAGCACAGGTTCCTTGAATTCGCTGCGGATGAACTTGCGGATTTTTCCGGAAAGGATTCTGAGGCGCCGGGTCAACGCATTGGTGAGGAAAACGCTGATCAGCAGGCCGAGCAGGAAAAACAGGCCGATGGCGTAGTAGAGCTTGTTTGCGAGGCTGTCCTGAGCATCACGGAACACCCGGGCGTTTCTTGCCTGCAGTTCGGAGTAGCTCTCATCCAGTCGCGCCTGCGTTGCGGTGAGGGTGGCATAGAGGCCTGTATCGCTGTGCAGCCCCAGCCGATCGTTCAACGCGACCAGCTGATTGAATGCATTGGTGTACTTGTCCAGTCCGGCGATCAGCAGATTGCGGGTCCCAGGGCTGAGCATCTCGGCGCTCTGCAGCCGTTCCTTCAGCGATTCGCTGCCCACGCGGAGCGCCTGCGCATGTTCGGACTGGTTGTGGATGATGTAGTCCTTCTCCGAGCGTCGCAGTGTCAGCATCTGCGCGCGGGATTCCGGGTCGAGGGCTGCTTCGTCGAAACGGCGAATGCCGCTGCGCATTTCACCGATGATGCCGAGGTCTTCGAAGCCGCGGAGTCGAACCAGGTCCACCAGGACGATGAGTTGGGACTGATAGGTGTCGATCTCCTGCTCGGTACGGACGATCTGCTCGATCAGCTGGGCGTCATCCAGTCGCTTCAGCCGGCCGAGCGTTGCCCGCAGGGCTTCGAGTGTGTCGTTTGTGCGGGTCAGCAGAACCGACTCACCCGTCTCGAAAAACGCCGGATCCCGCAGACTGAAATCGAAAAAGTCGCGGATTGCCTGATGGCTGTGGACGAGCTGCAGGTGACCGGCTTCCAGCTGGTGCATTTCTTCGCTCAACTGGGCGCGTTCGTTCTGATAGCCGAGCAGGATCACGCTCAACCCGACGGGCAGGGCGAGAGAGAGCACGAAGCTCATCAGCAGTTTTGCCCGCAACATATTCAAGGCGGGCGCTCTATCGGGAGATTCTCGTCATCTCCCTCAGCATCGGCGGAATGCTCGTGACATTTGATCAGCAGGCTGAAATGTGTGCGCCTTCGCACGTTTTGCGGTAGGCAGTTCCGGATTCGGAACAATTCCGCCCCTCTGCCAGCCTGAGCGAGTCTCAGGGTGCAAGATACCTTCTTATGGGCGCTCTCCAGTATATTGGCCCTGATTGAGATCCGGTGGAGCGGAGAAATGCGCAGAGTGGTGGTGACGGGAATGGGTGTGGTGTCGAGCATCGGCAACGGTAAGGCCGAGGTGCTCGCCTCCCTGAAAGAAGGGCGATCCGGCATCGTTACCGAACCCGAATATGCCGAGTACGGCATGCGATCCACGATTGCCGGTCTGATCGACATAGATTGGGAAGACCGGATTGATCGCAAGGTACGCCGATTCATGGGCGACGGCGCCGGCTACAATTATGTGGCCATGGAGGAGGCGATTGCCGATGCCGGGCTGCCGGCCTCGGATGTGTCCAATCCGAGGACCGGACTGGTTATGGGTTCAGGCGGTCCTTCCCTGGCCAGCCAGGTGCTGGCGACCGATACGCTCCGCGAACGTGGCATGCGCCGGGTGGGTCCGTACGTGGTGACCAAGGTGATGTCGAGCACCAACTCCGCCTGTCTGGCCACGCCATTCGGGATCAAAGGGGTGAACTACTCCCTCAGCTCGGCCTGTGCCACCAGTGCCCATTGCATCGGTCATGGCGCGGAGCTCATCGGGATGGGGAAACAGGACGTGGTGTTTGCCGGTGGCGGCGAAGAAGTGCACTGGTGCATGAGTTTCGCCTTCGACGCCATGGGCGCACTGTCTACCGGCTATAACGACACGCCAGCCCGTGCATCCCGTGCGTTCGACGCAGCCCGGGATGGTTTTGTCATATCCGGTGGGGCCGGCGTGGTGGTCCTGGAAGAGCGGGAACGGGCGATCGCACGAGGCGCGCCGATCTATGCCGAACTCACCGGCTATGGTGCGACATCAGACGGCCAGGACATGGTCGCGCCCTCCGGTGAAGGCGCCGTGCGTTGCATGCAGATGGCACTGGATGGAATTGACGGGCCCGTTGACTACATCAACGCCCACGGCACCAGCACGCCGGCGGGTGATATGACAGAGCTGAAGGCGATCCGGGAGGTGTTCGGCAGCAAGCTGCCGGCGATTTCTTCCACCAAGTCCCTGACCGGTCATGCGCTCGGTGCGGCCGGGGTGAACGAGTCCATTTACTCTCTGCTGATGATGAAGCACCAGTTCCTTGCCGCCTCGGCAAACGTGGACAATCTGGACCCTGAGGCGGAGGGTTTTCCGATCGTGCTCGAGCGCCAGGATGGCGTGACCCTCAATCGGGTGATGAGCAACAGCTTCGGGTTCGGGGGCACCAACGCCACCCTGGTGTTCGAGCAGGTTTCCTAGCTGGCTTGGAGCGGGCGGCGATACAGGGCGACTTCGCCTTCTTCGCGGCCCCGTATCTCGAAACCCATGCTGAGATAAAGACCGAGGGCAGTTTCGTTCTCCGGCAGGGTCGAGATTCTGAGCGCCTCCGGGCGGGGTGAAAAGCCGCTGACCCAGCTGAGCGTCTCGGTGAGAATCGCCCGGCCCAGTCCTTTGCCCTGATGCCCGGCATCCACCATCAGCCGCGCAATGTTGACGATCCGAGCCCCGTCCCGGTCGAACGGATACACCAGGATGTAACCGACCGGACGGCCATCTGCCAGTGCGGCCCGGAAAACAGAATCCTGCCAGATGTACGCGTCAGCCAGAGAGGCGTCCACGCTCGCGACAAAATGTTTCTGGTCGTCCCGTACCGAAAGCGCACGAACCGCCTTTTCGTTATCCGGCGTGATTGGGACCAGTTCAATGGTCACGGAACAGACCGTTCCCCCGTGCATACCGGTAGCTGAGGAAGGCAAAGAGTATGAAAGCGCCGATGGTGACCGGATAAAAGGCGGCTCCGAGTACTTCGGGATATCGCTTGGAAAAGAAAATGGCGAACAGCAGATGGGCGCTGAACAGGAAGCCGCACCAGAACAGGAACTCCTTTGCCCAGCGCGCGCCTTTGAGCCCATATCGGGCAAGGTTACCGATCAGCACCGTGATGGTGAGGATCCCAGTGGGGATGATGTAGTGCTGGCCGATGACGAAGGTCTGCAGGGTCGCCAGAACGCCGATGATGGCCGCGAGACCGAAAATGAGATCGAAGCTGTTGTCCAGCGACAGTAGTCTGTTCATGGGTACGGTCCGTCTGTTCCAAGTCTGGCAGGGCAGTCTATAACCTGTCTGCGCCTGCTGCGACGGCTATACTAGCGGCCGATTGCCGGGCTGTGGTCTGGTTTACTTTGTTCTGGGGGATATTCATGCCGGTATTCAAGTCGCGCATCGACCCGGCATCGGCGGCCTATGCGTCGAATCGGGCCGACATGCTTGCGCTCATCGATGAACTGAGAAGCCTTGAAGGCAGGGCGGTGACCGCCTCTGATCGTCGTGCGGCGACCTTCGAAGCGCGCGGTCAACTGCCGCCGCGGGAGCGGCTGGCCAGATTGCTGGATCCGGGAATGCCCTTTCTCCGTCTGCACACCCTCACCAACTATCTGCTCGAAGACGAAAATCCGGAGACCAGTATTCCGGGTGGCAGCGTGATTCTCGGCATCGGCTTCGTTCGCGGCGTGCGCTGCATGGTCTGGGCAGACGACAGCGGCATCCGTGCCGGTGCGGCGACCCGCGGTGGCTGGCTGGCGGCCCTCAATGCCCAGGAGATGGCCATTCGCCTGAAGCTGCCCTTCCTGCATCTGGTGGAAAGTGCCGGCGCCAACCTGATGGAGTATGAGGTGGAACTCTGGGCGGATGCGGGCAAGCTGTTCCGCAATCTGGCCCGGCTGTCGGCGGCGGGCATTCCCACGCTGGTGGTGTTGCATGGGCCTTCCACGGCTGGCGGTGCGTACATGCCGGGCATGAGTGACTATGTGGTGGGTGTGAAGAACAACGGCCTTGCGGCCCTTGGCGGTGCGGCGCTGGTGAAAGCGGCCACCGGGGAGGTGGCGGATGAACGGGTGCTGGGAGGCACCGAGATGCATGCTGCCGTGACCGGCACAGTGGAATACCTGGCAGAAGACGATGCGCAGGGCGTGGCCATCGCAAGAGACGTGCTCGGTCGTCTCGACTGGAACGCCCGGTTGAACGCGCCCCATCGTCGGGACTACGGACCGCCGATTTATGATCCGGAGGAGATCGCCGGTGTGGTGCCCGTTGACTATACGGTGCCGTATGACGTTCGCGAGGTGATTGCACGGTTCGTGGACGGCTCGGATTTTCAGGAGTTCAAGCCGAACTACGGGCCAGCCACCATCTGTGTGCAGGCGAGCATCATGGGCTTCGCCTGTGGCGTCATCGGTAACAACGGGCCATTCGATCCTTCCGGCGCCACCAAGGCTACCCATTTCTTCCAGCTCTGTGATCAGGCCGATATCCCGATCATTTTCCTGAACAACATCACCGGTTACATGGTCGGCACGGAGTACGAGCATGCCGGCATGATCAAACACGGCTCGAAGATGATTCAGGCGGTCACCAACGTCCGGGTGCCCCGGATCGCGCTCTACATCGGCGCAAGTTTCGGTGCGGGCAATTACGGGATGTGCGGGTATGCCTATGAACCGGACTTTCTGTTTTCCTGGCCGAATGCCTCCACCGGCGTGATGGGTGGCCAGCAGGCGGCGAAGACCATGAGCCAGGTGGCCGAAGTGTCTGCCGAGCGGCGCGGCCAGCTGGTGGACAGAGAAGCGATTGCCGCTCAGGAAGCCCAGATCGAAGCGATTTTCAGTCGCCAGGAGAGTGCCTTTTATACCTCCGGCAGAAATCTCGACCATGGCGTGATCGATCCCAGAGACACCCGTCGGGTGCTCGGCTTCGCGCTGGAGACAGTGCTGGAAGCCCGCAACCGCAGCCTGAAGCCGAACAGCTTCGGCGTGGCGCGGGTGTAAGCGGGTGGGTAAGGAGCAAGCGGTGTCTGAACCGACGAAGAAAATCAGCCGGATACTCGTTGCCAACCGGGGCGAGATTGCCCTGCGCGTGATGCGCACGGCCCGGGACCAGGGTATTCACACGGTGGCCGTGTACTCCGAAGCGGATGTGAACGCACCTCACGTCCGCTTTGCGGATGATTCCGTGCTGCTCGGTCCGGCGCCGGTTGGCGAGTCCTATCTCAGGGGAGAAGCGGTGATCCAGGCGGCGGTGGACAAAGGGGTCGACGCCATTCACCCGGGGTATGGATTCCTGTCGGAAAACGCCGGATTTGCGAAGGCGGTTGAGGCGGCCGGCATCACGTTCATCGGCCCATCCCCGGAAGCCATTGAGGTGATGGGAGACAAGGCGCGGGCCAAGCGACGGATGATCGAGGCTTCGGTTCCCTGTGTTCCCGGCTATGAAGGGGAAGACCAGGCTGACGAACGTTTCATCGAGGCAGCAGCGGAGATCGGCTTTCCCCTCATGGTCAAAGCAGCGGCCGGAGGCGGTGGGCGCGGCATGCGACTGGTCGAGAACCCCACGGAGCTTGCGGATGCCCTGAAACTCGCCCGGTCCGAAGCCGAGAATGCCTTCGGCTCCGGTGAGCTCATTCTCGAAAAAGCCATCATTCGTCCCCGCCATGTCGAAATACAGGTCTTCGCCGATCAGCATGGCAACGTGATTCATCTGGGGGAACGGGATTGCTCAGTTCAGCGGCGCCACCAGAAGGTGGTGGAGGAAGCGCCCTGTCCGGTGATGACGCCTGAACTCAGAGCGGAGATGGGTAGTGCGGCGGTGGAGGCCGCTCGAGCAGTCGATTATCGGGGCGCCGGAACGGTCGAGTTTCTGCTCGATGAAGCCGGCAGTTTTTATTTTCTGGAAATGAATACCCGTCTGCAGGTGGAACACCCGGTCACCGAACTGGTGACGGGGCTCGATCTGGTGGCATTGCAGATTGCGGTGGCCGAAGGACAACCGCTCGGTCTGAATCAGGCTGAGGTTACCCTGACCGGGCATGCGATTGAGGTGCGGCTTTATGCGGAAGATCCGGCCCGGGATTTTCTGCCCGCCACCGGCCCCGTTCACCATTGGCATCCCTCTGAACTGTTGCGGGTGGATGCAGGGATCGAGTCCGGTGGTGAGGTTTCCCCCTACTACGATTCCATGGTGGCCAAACTCATTGCCTTCGGCGACACGCGGGCATCCGCCCGGCGCAAGCTCATCGAAGGCCTGGGGGATACGGCCCTGTTCGGAATCGAGACTAATCGCGACTTTCTCATCGATGTGCTGAGCCAGACGGCCTTCAGCGACGGGATGGCAACGACCGCCTTCATTGGCGAAGTGTATGGCGAGGACGGTTGGTCGACGCCGGCGGTGACTACCGATGCCCTGGTGATTGCCGGCCTGATCGAACATGCGTCGGGGCAGCGGGCGGCACTTGCTGAGAGTGGGTCTGTCAGCGCCGAACTGCTCGACTGGTCGAGTGCCCGGGATCTCGCCACGGTGCTCAGATATGAGTTGGAGGGTGAAAATTACCGGGTGAGTGTGCGGGCGGCTGCGGACGCGCCCGGCGAGTATCGGGTTCAAGTGAACGACTGTGCTCAGCCGGCGGCTTTGCTGAGCTTTGCTGAGGACAGCGCACTGGTCTCCCTGCAGGGGGCGCACTGCCCGGTGCGCTTCTGGCGGGCGCCCACCGGCCTGCTGCATATTGCCCTGGCGGATCGAACCCTGGTGCTGGCCGATACCGCGCTGGTGGCGGCTGCCGAGGCGGCGGGTGGCGACGGGCTGGTGATGGCGCCCATGCATGGTCAACTCCTGGAAATCCTGGTCGTTGCGGGTGATTCCGTGGCCAGGGGTGACAAACTGGCCGTACTCGAAGCGATGAAGATGCAGCACGAGATTCTTGCCGAGGTGGATGGAGTGGTCGCAGAGGTCATGGCGGAAGCGGGGATGCAGGTAACGGCGGATCAGAAGATCCTCGAAATCACGCCATCCGACGACAGCGCCTGAGACGGATCTGAGAAAGCAGTGAGAAGGACAGCACCGGGCGGTTCATTCTGAAGCCCCAGGCACAGCATACGACAAACCGCCTCAGCCACGGCCGCATCTGGTCTCTGACCTGGCCGGTGATTTTCGCCAACGTCACCACACCGCTGGTCGGCGTTGCCGATGTCTGGGTGATGGGGCGCATGCCGGACCCCGCCTATATCGGAGCGGTGGCCGTGGGCGCCGCTATCTTCACGGCCCTGTACTGGCTGTTTTTCTTTCTGCGCATGGGGACCACGGGTCTGGTTTCCCAGGCCTACGGCACCCATGGTGATGACGATGCCCGGGCAGCGGTCGAGGTGGTTGCCATCATTGCCCGGGCATTGCTCATCGCCGTTGTGCTGGGGGCGCTGATCGTCGGGCTGCAGTGGCCGCTGGCGAAGGGCATGTTCAGCCTGTTTCAGGCCAGTGCCGGGGTGGAGTCCCTGGCGGAGCGTTACTTCGAGCTGCGGATTTTCGGCGTGCCCGGGTTCCTCATTCATCTGGTCAATCTCGGTGTGCTGTTCGGTCTCCAGGACATGCGGGCGACCATGTATCTGAATCTGGCGCTGTCGGTAACCAATCTGGTGCTGGATGTTTTTTTCGTGCTGGAACTCGGACTCGGCGTGGAGGGTGTGGCTCTGGGCACGGTGCTGGCGGAGTGGGGGGCTGCCGTCCTCGGGCTGTATCTGGTCGGTCGGGCGCTGACCCGCGTGGGCTGGCGCTACCAGCGCCCCGCCAATGTCGCGGATCGTCAGGCGCTGGCCCGGCTCTTCGACGTCAGTGGCAATCTCATCATCCGGACTTTTTTCGTCAATCTGCCGTTCTTCGTCAATTCACTGGTTGCCGCCAGCCTGGGCGACGTACTGCTGGCGGTGAATGCGGTGCTGGTGCAGCTGTTCTTCGTTGCGATCTACGGGATCGATGGTTTTGCGCATACGGCTGAGACACTGACCGGGTATGCCTATGGTGCAGGGCGAGCGCCCGAGTTGCGCCGGGCGACTGTCCTCACCACGTTCTGGGGATTCGTGGTGGCAGGTATCATGGCACTGGCCTACGCCCTGCTGGGACAGGTGCTTGTGGATGCCCTGACCACCGCCCCCGAGGTCAGAGCGGCGGCGGCGGATTATCTGCTCTGGGTGGCCATCATGCCCTTCGCCTGTGTGGGTGCGTTCCTGTTCGATGGTGTGTTCATCGGGACCACCTACATCCGGGAGATGCGCAACGCCATGGCCGGTTCGGCACTGATCTGGGCGGTGGTGCTTTACGTCTGTCTGCCCATCTGGGACTACCATGCCATCTGGATCGCCATGCTGGCCTTCATGGCGGCTCGCTCAGTCATGCTCTGGGGCTACTATGGCCGGGTCGAAGCCGGTGCCGCTGGCCGGGCCCCGGCACCAGGCGGGTAGACGGCGCTCAGCCCTGCACTTCGCGCAGATGGATGGCCTCGTTCAGGGTGATCACTGACCGTTCTCCGCTGGACGCACACTGAAAGCGGTTGATGCTGGTGTAGTCCGGGTTGAAGAACATCCGTGGGGTGAAGCCGATCACGTGGGCGGTCCAGACGTTGATCACGCCGCCGTGGCAGGTGACCGCCACGCGCCGGCCTCTGTTCGCTGTCACAATGTCTTCCAGGGTCCGGATCACCGTATCCGCGAACGCGCCCATATCCACATCCAGATCACCCTGCATCAGTCGCTGCCAGCGTTCGTAGTCGATCTCTTTCAGCTTTTCCACCGGCACGTAGGCGTCCGAGTGCTGGTCGAATTCGGCCACACCATCCCGCAGTTCGATATCCAGGCCCTGAGCGCGGGCCAGTGGCTCGGCGGTCTGATGAGCTCTTGCCATCGGGCTCGAGTAGAGGGCGTCGATCGCTTCGTGCTGGAGCCAGGTAGCCATCTGTCCGGCCTGAGCATGACCGATCTCCGACAGGGGGGGATCGGCCGGACTGCCATCCCGGGTTTCAACGTGCTGTGGCAGGCCGTGGCGGATGAGTATGAGTTCCATATCTGCTGCTGTGTCCGGTGAGTTCAGGTTTGACTGACATGATAGGCGGCCACGAGGTCCTGAGCGACATTTCCCAGATTCTTATAGAGCGTGATCTGATCGTCGCGCTGCCGGCCTTGAAGTTCGCCCGCGAACACGCTGCCGATTTCACCGGCGATGGCGGTCTGATCGAATACCCCCTCGCGGATTGCCAGCAGAAGATCGCCCGCTTCGGCCAGGGCGAATCCGGTGATTTCCGTAAAGACCCGGGCACGGGCCAGGGTGGCACCATCGGCTTCCCGGGTGGTGGGCGTATGGGCGCCAACCAGATTGAGGTGGCAGCCTGGAGCCAGCCAGCCCCCCTCCAGGATGGGGTCTGTGGAGGCAGTCACCGCGCAGACCACATCAGCGCCGTCGACGGCTTTCTCAGCGGAGGCCACGGCCTGTATGCGCACCGCTTCGCTGTTGTGCCGGACGGCAAACGCTTCCGCCTTCTCCGGATCCGGACCCCAGACGCGTACTGCCCGGATCGGCCGGACGGCGCACATGGCTTCGAGATGTGACGCGGCCTGTACGCCGTAACCCAGGAGCGCCAGGCTGTGGGCCTGTGGGTTGGCCAGAGCCCGGGTGGCGGCTCCCGACGCCGCTGCGGTTCGGATGGCCGTCAGGCTGGCCGCATCCACCAGGGCGAGCGGGGCGCCATTGCTGCCGTCGAAGAGAAGGATGTATCCCTGGATGACGGGAACCGCTGACTGGGGATTGCCGTTCCCGGGATAGATGCTCAGCAGTTTGGCGCCGAACACGGCCGGGTCCGGCAGGGCACCTGGCATCACCAGCAGAGTATTCGATCCTGACGGTTCGAACGGCAGCGGCAGGCTCGAGCGCAGCGGCAGTTCGATTTCACCGCGACTGATTGCCGCGTGCAGGTCGGTCAGCAGGTCGATGCAGGTCGCCATGGGCAGGCCTGACCGCACCGCCGCTGCATCGTAAACGGAGACGGCACTGCTCATTGCAGCGCCCGGGTCAGAAAACGGTCCAGGCCGTTGGCGAAGTGCTGCACGTCCTTCCGGTCCAGAGCTGGCGGGCCACCGGTCATTACCCCGCTGCTGCGCAGTTCATCCAGCATATCGCGGCGGTTCAGATGGTCTTTGATGTTTTCCTTCGTGTACAGCATGCCCCTGGGCGAGAGGGCGCTGCCGCCTTTGCCGATCACCTCATCAGCCAGGGGGATGTCCTGAGTGATGACCAGGTCCCCCGGGGCCAGTCGTTCGACGATGGCGTCATCGGCCACGTCAAAACCCGCAGGCACCTGGATGCTGCTGATGAAGCGGGAGGGCGGGGTGCGCAGAAACTGATTTGCCACCAGCGTCACGGACACCTGGCGCCGGTCCGCGGCTCGAAAGAGCACCTCTTTGATCGCGTTCGGGCAGGCGTCTGCATCTACCCAGACGGTAAACGGCATTGGTGAATCTTCATTTGGGGAGTTCTGTGAACTAATCAGAGATTCCCCCGCGCTGCATGGCTTCCTGGTAAGGCGTGAGATCCCAGCCCGGATAGCGTGCTGCTGCTCTGTCGAGCGTCACCGGTGTCCAGAACGGATGGCCGGGTGGGTGCACACCGAAGCAACTCAGCTGATCGGGGGTCGCGTGATTGAACACGTTCGCCCAGGGCTGGGTGTGGTGATAGGGCCAGGCATGGTAGCCGATGGCATCGTTGTCCGCGCGCTTGAAACAGGCCATCACAGCGAACCGGTAGCCGCCCGGTTCGGTCAGATTAGTGCCGCGATGATATACGTCGATGCTGTAGGGAAAAATGCTGCCGGCGGGTCCGGCGCTGGATTGCTCGAGGGGCGCAAGTTTCTCCTGTAACTCCGGCTCACCGCGAAACTGCGCTTCCGGACCGACAAGGCGTTCGCTGTCCGTGCGGGTGACATAGTGCATGGGACCATGGGTTTCGGTGACGTCGGTGAAATAGCAGATGATGGTGATCGAGTTGTCACGAGCGTCTTCTGCGGGCACGGTCAGGGTGTGGTTGACGAAGTCCGTGTGCAGGGGCTGGTCATAGTCCGCATCGCCGGTGAATTTTGCCCAGGCCTGGCATTGATAAATGTGCACCCGCTCGGTGCCGAGCGCGGCCCGGGCAAGCCGGATGAGTTCCGGGTGCACGCCGATCAGGTTCAGCGCTGGTGAACAATCCAGGGGGATGGCCGCGAAGGAGCTGAACTGCGCGGCGTTGAATCGACCGACCTCATCCGTCCGCTTTTCCACCCTTGCAGTATCCGCCCCGGCACAGCGCCCGAATACGGCGACGAAGTCTTCGTGCACGGCTTGCACTTCCTCTGCCGTGAAGAAGCCCTCGATCAGTACGCCACCGTCCCGTTGCCAGGCGTCGATGTGGGTCTGGGTGAATCTCATCTGCAGGTTCTCATTTTGAGTTACTCACTTGCCGGCATTCTGTTTCCGCTCAGGATCCCGGCCGCCACAGCCAGCGCAGTGAATCTGCGAAGATCGCCCCGCCGTGGCGCAGGCTGTGGCCACCACTGCCGAACACGAAGCGATGATCGTAGCCTGCATAGGCGAGGGCGTTGGCCATGGTCCTGTTCGCGAGTGGCCAGTCACCGGCGAGGGTCTCGGCATCGTTTTCACCGGATTGCAGGAAGAAGCGGATCGGTTTCCGCTCCGTGGTCCGGATCAGATAGGGATAGTTCTGACCGCCGCGAATGGCGACGAACGAGCCGCAGTGACTGAGCACCCGCTGAAACCGATCCGGGTGCATCCAGGCTGCGGTGAATGCGCAGATGCCGCCACTGGAGATGCCGCAGAGCGTGCGCCCGGTGGGATCGCTGCTGAAAGTGATGCCGTGCGCGCCGGAGACGTACGGCAGGATTTCTTCGAGCAGGAAGTTGCCGTAGTCCGGCGTCAATGAGTCGTACTCATAGCTGCGCTGCGCCATGAGCTCCGGGTTGTATTCCCCGGGCACCAGGGTGACGCCTTCCGGGACGCCTGGATCGACGAATACCCCAACCGTCTGTTCGATTTCGCCCCGCGCATGCAATGTGTCGAGCACCCGGCCTGCACGTACGGCGCCGGTGCGGGCCACGTAGCCGCCGCCATCCTGGAAGATGATCAGTCTGGCTGGTTGTCCGGCATCGAAGCCGGCAGGCGTGTACACCCAGAGGTTCCTGCGTGTCTTCGGGTAGATGTCAGATCCCGTCCAATCGGAATGCCGGGTGACGTTGCCTTGAGGCACGTCTTCGCCCGGATGAGCCTCCGGGCAGGGGTGATAGGGTCCGTCCCCTTCATGCTCGAGAGAAGCCAGGATGTCCATATCGGAGCGACCGTTGGCCCTGGCGGGTTGCGGCTGGTCGAGGCCGAGTGCCAGGTGGGTTTCTATGCTGAGGGGCATTTCGCGTCGGGTTGTCTGGTTTCGGATTCTGCAGCGTTCCATACTGCAGTGCGCGGCGTTCCCGCGCAATTTTCCAGAGAACAACGGTTGCCGACATCGGAGCCGACGGGAGGATCAATGAGTCAGTCGTTTCCGGAATTCTTCGATCTGGTGGGCAATGTCAGAGCGATGCGCCGGTTGAAACCGGATCCGGTGCCCCTGGCCCTCATTCACAAGGTGCTGAATGCCGGCGTACAGGCGCCATCCGGACAGAATCTGCAGCCCTGGGCGTTCGTGCTCCTGGCGGAACCGGATGCAAAGCGGTGGTTTGCCGAGCACTACGCGCGCGCCATGGAAGATCGGTTCGGCCTGCCGGTCGATCCGGCGGATCGGGCAGGCATGAAGATCGGCCGGCAACTCCGGGCCCTGTTCTATCAGATCGATCACCTGCACGAGGCACCCTACGTGCTGCTGGTCTGCGGCAGGAGGGACTGGCCGTTCAAAGTGGCCGAGGAAGACCGGGTCGGGCTGGCCCCACCGAACTACGGCGCCGTCTATCCGTGCGTGCAGAACATTCTGCTCGCCTGCAGGGCGGTCGGTCTGGGTGCGGCGCTGACCACCATGCACCAGGTTTTCGAGGAAGCACTGCATCAGCGATTTGCTATTCCTGACACCTACGGCGTGGTGGTGAGCATGCCCATCGGCTGGCCCATGGGTACCTTCGGTCCGGTCACCCGTACGCCGGCAGAGGATGTGACACACTACGATCGATGGTCGGAATAACGGAAAAATCCATGTCGACAGACAGCGCCTGTCCGGATGAGGACAGCTTCCAGACCGCCTGGCGCGAAGCATGCCTGGATGGCAATGGCCAGGTGCTGGCTGATCCAGGTGAACTGGCCCTGGCTGGAGGCGCGCTGGCCGACCGGCTGGCCTGGGTGTTCGTCAGCGGCTATCAGGCAGCGGTGCGGCAATGTTTTGAAGCGCTCGTGGCGGGTTCCGGTTGGACCTGCCTGGCTGCCGCTGAAGGGCGAGAAGGTCCTGGCTGCACGCTTACCGCAGACGGTGCGGGATTTCTGCTCAATGGCGAGAAGTCCTGGATTGCGGGTGCGGCCAGTCTTGAATCCCTGGTCGTGTCGGTGGGCGAGGGGGAGCAGGGCTGCTTTGCCGGTGTCGCCGCTGACGCCCCCGGCGTCTCCATTGACTTGCCCCGCACGCCCGGATTTCTCGGTGAAATGAGTCAGGGTGTTGCCCGCTTCACCGGGACGCCGGTAGTGCGGGTCCTGCGGGAACCGGTGCGGGCACGTGCATTTCGCGGTGCAGAACCACTCTACGTGATGCTGGCATTGAACGCCTGTCTGCGTTCCCGGGCCATGAGTGCGGGACAGGACGCGCTCGTGACGTTGACGGAGCAGGCCATTGCACAGGGTCGGACACTCACCGCTGTGCTTGAAGACAAGCAGGCCATTGTGCCGGGACTTCAGGCGTTGCGATCACTGACCAGCCAGGTGCTGAAAGCGTCGGCCCCGGTGATCGCCAGGCACCCGGCACTCGCCGCTTCATGGCGCGCGATGGGAATCTGTTCACCATGTTCGGTATCGATGAAGGATGAGCACAATGCGAACCAATGACCTGGGACAACCGATCGGCGCGCCGGTACCCGAGTTCGATGGCGCCCGGCGTCCGACCGGGATTCCTCTGGAGGGCCGCTTCTGTCGTCTTGAAAAACTCCAGACGGATCTTCATGCCGAGGATCTGTACGAAGCCCTGCGGACGGATGAAACCGGCGCGTTGTGGACTTATCTGTCGGAATCGAAACCGGCCAGCCTGGCCGAACTGACAGACTGGGTCGAGCAGGTCAGCGATCAGCCTGACCCGGCCTATTACGCCCTGATCGAGCGCGCTTCAGGCCGCTGCCTCGGCAGGGCGGCCTATCTGCGGATCGCGCCTGAAACGGGGAGCATCGAAGTGGGCTGCATCCTCTATTCGCCGGCGCTGCAGCGGACGGCGATAGCGACCGAGGCCATGTATCTGATGATGCAGCATGCCTTCGATGAACTGGGATACCGTCGTTACGAGTGGAAGTGCGATTCGCTGAATGAGCCCTCGCGGCGGGCCGCCGAAAGACTCGGCTTCAGCTACGAGGGTATTTTCCGCCAGGCCCTCGTCTACAAGGGGCGCAACCGGGATACGGCCTGGTACGCCATGATCGACAGAGACTGGCCGCACATCCGAAAGGGTTATCAGGCCTGGTTCGACCCCGCCAACTTCGATGAGGCGGGGCAGCAGAAACATTCGCTGGCGACCTTCATTGCTGCGGCGCGGGAAGCGGCGAGCTGAGGCAGTCAGCGCACCCACTCACCGGCGAGCATCACGCCAGCGATGGATCTCGTATTGCGGATGTCGTCGAGCGGGTTTCCGTTCAGCAGGAGCAGATCTGCCCGCATGCCCGGTGCGACTCTGCCCACTTCCGACTCGAGATTCAGAAAGCGGGCGGCCTGCACGGTCGCAGCAGAGAGTGCTTCCTGGTTCGTCAATCCGGCATCGACCAGCTGAGCGAGCTCTGTGTGCAGACTCCAGCCGGGAATACCGAGACCGATGGGCGTGTCCGTGCCTGCGCCGATGGGTACGCCATTGGCCTTCAACCGGGCGATCAGAAACTGGCTCCAGCGTGTGAACGTGGGATCGGCCAGAGGCGCGTTCTGCGCCATGTCGTGTGCTCGGGTCTGCCAGGCATCCGCGACTTCCACCGGCAGTTCGGCCAGTGCCCTGGGCCAGTCCGGGTCGTTGAATGGCAGTTCGACGGCGACCGTGTTGAGCCTCAAGGTGGGCACCTGAATGGTTTCGGTCAGACTGCTCAGCACCTGATCACAACGGGCTTCGTCATAGGCCTTGATGGCGGGAATCCGTTGCAGGCTATGCAGTGAGCGACGCAGGTCGTAGCCGCGGCCTTCGACGAACCCGCCGATGATCTGCTGGCGCTCGCTCAGCAGTTCAGCCCAGTTGCCGGCACAGGCGAGTTCGATGTTGCGCAGATGTTCCATGGAATCAGTCAGTGAGCCGGCGCGGTCCGCCGTCATCATCAAAGGCACATGGGAAGCGATAGGCATGCCGGCGGCTCGAGCTTCCGCGGCCAGAACCTCGAAAACAGCCGGACTCACCAGTTCGTAAATTTTGATGAAGCTCGCACCAGCAGCCTGCAGTTCGGCGACCCAGGCGCGGGCTGTCCCGGCGTCCGGAATACTGGTGCCAAGTTTCGGTCTGCCGGGATCGCCACCGTCGTAGACGACGAAACGGCCATCCAGGAGCGGACCGGAGTAGTAGACGTTTGGTGCGGGCCTCGGACCCTCGGCCATGATCCGGGTGATCCTGCGCATCTCGGTCAGATCGCCACCGGTATCCCGAACGCTGGTGATGCCGTAGTCGAGGAACAGGCCGGCCATCACATCGGTGAGTGCTGGCTCATAGAGAAAGTGGACGTGCATATCCCAGAGGCCGGGGGTCAGGAACTTGCCGGTGCCGTCGAATGTGGTCGCCACCCGTTCATCAGATTCTTCCTGGGCCGAAACGCTGACGATCCGTCCCTCACGAATCACAACGCGCTGTCCGGCGAGGGCGCCGCCTGCCGGATCGACAACCGTCACGTTCTCAATCGCAACCCCGGTCGGATCCGGCGCGCAGCCGATGAGCAGCAACGCCAGGCCAGCCGCCAGCAGAGAGGTCATGTACGTTGTTTTCAGTTCAAGGATCATTCAGGCGTTCCGCAGATCATTTCGCTTCGTCACCATAACAAATATGCTCTGGCACTCAGATACAGATATAAATACAGAAATAGAACCGGAGTCCCTATGCACATTCGCTTTCCGATGCTGCTGGCCGCCGTGCTTGCCGCACCGGCCCTTCAGGCCGCCAGCCTGAGTGAGGCCATTCAGGCTGATTATGATGCCCACCTGGGCGTACTGTTCGATCACTTTCACCGGAATCCCGAACTCTCGCTGGTGGAACACGAGACAGCCGCGCGCATGGCGGCCGAGCTGCGTGACGCAGGCTTCGAGGTGACCGAGGGCGTGGGCGGAACGGGCGTGATCGCGATCATGGAGAACGGCGATGGCCCCATGGTGATGATGAGGGCGGATATGGATGGCCTGCCGGTAGAAGAGAAGTCGGGGTTGGAAAACGCCTCGAAAGTGCTGCAGGAAGACCCGATCACCGGCGACATGGTCCCGGTGATGCATGCCTGCGGACACGATGTGCACATCACCAGTCTGGTGGGTACGGCTCGCCAGATGGCGGCGCGGCGCGGGGACTGGTCCGGCACTCTGATGCTGCTGGTGCAGCCGGCGGAAGAGCGCGTGCTCGGTGCACGAATGATGAAGGAAGACGATCTCTGGGAACGCTTCGGGCAGCCGGATTTTGCCCTGGCGTTTCATGTCGCCTCCGAATTCGAAGCGGGCAAGATCAACGTGTCGGATGGCAGCCCCTACGCGGGCGCGGATACGGTGGACATCATCATTCACGGGGTAGGCGCCCATGGGGCCAGCCCGCACTCGGGCCGTGATCCGATCGTGCTCGGCAGTCAGATCGTTCTGGCACTGCAGACCCTGGTTGCCCGGGAACTCTCTCCCCGGTCTCCCGGCGTGGTGACGGTGGGATCTTTTCACGCCGGCACCAAGCACAACATTATCTCGGACCGTGCTCACCTGCAGCTGACCGTGCGCAACACCAACGAGGAGACACGCACGCTGCTGCTCGAAGGCATCGAGCGGATCGCCGTAAACATGGGACGGGTTGCCGGTCTGCCGGAAGACAAGCTGCCCGAGGTGATTGTTTCGGACGAAAGCGTACCGCCGACCATCAACGATCCCGTGCTGGCGCAGCGCCTGAGAAGTATCTGGGTCACCGAACTTGGTGACGACCAGGTCCTCAGTGCCTCCAGCGGCGGGATGGGCGCCGAGGATTTCCCGTTCTTCAGCACCGATCCGGACATCCCCAGCGTCTACTGGTCGGTCGGCGGCACGCCTGCTGAAGACTTCGAATGGGCGGCTGCGGGCGGACCACCGGTCCCCAGTCACCATTCGCCGCTGTTCAAGATCTCGCCCCGACCCTCTGTTACCCGCGGTGTGGAATCCACGGTGCTGGCACTACTCGATCTCATGGCGGCGGGCGGCTGATCGTCTTGTGACCCGATCCGCAGACGGCGGCACCAGCGGCTTCGAAATCGTCGAGCACACCTGGATTCCGATGCCGGACGGTGTGCGGCTTTCGATGCGGCTCTGGCTGCCGGAACGCTCTGCCGGAGCGCGCCTGCCCGTGGTGCTCGAGTTGATTCCATACCGCAAGCGGGACAGCTACCGGGATATGGACGATGCCTGGGGTGGGGTGCTGGCTGCCGCAGGTGTGGCTTTCGCCCGGGTGGACGTTCGCGGCACCGGCGATTCCGAGGGCGTGCTCATCGACGAATACTCTGAACAGGAACTCCAGGATGGTGAAGCCTGCATTGCCTGGCTGGCGGCCTGCGACTGGTGCAATGGCCGTGTTGGCATGCGTGGTATTTCCTGGGGTGGCATCAACACCCTGATGATTGCAGCCCGGCAGCCGGCGGCATTGAAAGCCATCGTGCCCATGGCGGCCGCAGACAATCGTTTCACTGATGATGCGCACTATGTCGGCGGCCGGATCGGTAAACCCAATCTGGACTGGGGGGTGCTGTTCAAGTCGGTTCTGGCGGGTCCACCGGACCCGGCCGTCGTGGGTGATGCGTGGGAGGCCATGTGGCACGCTCGACTGGCGGCCACGCCGGCGGTGGTGACGGAGTGGTTGCGGCATCAGCACTTCGATGCCTACTGGCAACGAGGTTCCGTCTGCCTGGCACCCGGTGCGATTCGCTGCCCGGTCCTGCTCGTCGCTGGCTGGCAGGATACCTATGTGAATTTCATCGCTTCTCTCCTGCACGCATTGGCCGGACCTAAGCAGGCAGTGATCGGTCCCTGGGGGCACACTTATCCCGGCTTCGCCCGTCCTCAGGGCATCAACTGGGCGGCGCACGAAATACGTTTCTGGCACCGTTGGCTCCTGGCGGAAGAGGAAGAAGCGAAACAAGAAGAATCGAAACAAGAAGTAGCGAATCAAGAAGTAGCGAATCAACAAGTAGCGAATCAACAAGGGGAAGCGCACGCCGCCGCGGCGGAGCTGCTCGTGTTTCTACCGGAGCAGACGGCCCGGCAGAGTCATCCCGAACCCGTGCCCGGCCGCTGGCGATCGCTGTCCGGGTTACCGGCATCCTGTCGTCAGTTCCGCCTTGGTGCCGGTGTGCTGCTGGCGGATGAGGTGAATGAGGCGGATGAAGCAGCACGGGCAGACAGTGTGGAACAGCCGGATTCCATCCAATGGCGAGAGACAGAACCCGTCGGCTTTGCCACCGCAGAGTGGCTCGACCGTTTGCCGGAAGAACAGAGCCGGGATGATGCGCTGTCGTTGTGTTTCGATAGCGTGCCGCTCAGCCAACCGCTGACCCTGCTTGGCCGGGCAACGCTGAGTCTGGGCCAATCGACGGTTACCGGGCGCGGGGCGGCGGTCCGTCTCTGTGACGTGGATGCCGAGGGGCGGTCCTGGCTCGTCAGCTATGCCTGGCTCGAACCCGACCATACGGCGGCGTTCAGACTGGCGGGGTATGTATTTTTACCGGGTCATCGATTGCGTCTGTCGATGTCCGGCGGACTCTGGCCCATGACCTGGCCCGCACCGGAGCCCATGGAAATGACCCTGGATTTATCCGACTGCCGGTTTACGGTGCCCGTGCTGGAGGCGTCCGGCGACGCGGAAGATGCACAAGTGCGGGAAGATATCCGTTCGGCCGCCGTTCCACCTGCACTGCCGGCAGTCGTCCAGACCGGTCCGGGTGCGTATCGTTATGAAGTTGAACAGCCGGCCTACGAGTATGTGGTGGAAAGCGTCGGGACCCGATTGAGCGGTGAGGGGGCGTTCGTCGCGCTGCGCGACGGTGACGGGCAATCGAGCTGGCAGACCCGAGTCAGCCGGGGATGGCACCGGTCGGCCTGGGACTGCAGCGTGGAAGCCAGGGTTTCTCTCGAGCGGGTCGAAGGCGGGCTCCGGGTTGAGGAGTCATTGCGGGCTTTCCGGGATGATCAGCTCGTATTTGAACGGAACCACATCGAACAGGTCGCCGATCCGGATTCAGTGTGCGCCGACTGATCCCTCCAGTCCTACGCTCTTAACAAGCGCATACACCGGCAGCCCTTCGCTGAGATTGAGGTCTTCCACGGCTGCGAGCGTCAGTCGGGCGCGCAGCCGGGGACCACCGATATCGATCAGGAGTTCCGCCGATCCGGTTTCGTCATCAGCTTCGAGCCTGGCGATGGTGCCGGGCAGCTGATTACGGATGCTCAGTCCCTCTGGTGCCTGAGTTGCCACCGCGACATCTCTGGCCCGGATCCTCAGCCGGACGGATTCCCCGATAGTCCGCTCCGGTGCATAGGGCACGGCCAGCGTGGCACCGTGCAGATCGATGCGGGTGACCTTCAGGCGCTCATCGTGGCTCGCCACCTCACCCTCAACCAGCACGCCAGCCTCGAACCGGCCGGTGATAGGTGCCAGGTCGAAACGTTCGAGAATGCCGGCAGTGGGTGCGTACGCCTTCAAGCGACCGCGGTCCAGCACCAGAACCTGGTCAGCCAGGTGGGCGACCTCGTCGATGTCGTGGCTGACGTAGAGCGTAGGCACTTCGAACTCGCCTGGCAGGCGTTCCAGATAGGGAAGAATGTCCTCTTTGCGGCTCCGATCAAGCGCCGCCAGGGGTTCGTCGAGGAGAAGCAGACGGGGGCCGGTGAGCAGCGTGCGCGCCAGTGCCACTCGCTGCCGCTCGCCGCCGGACAACGCGGTTACCCGACGGTTGAGCAGGTCGCCGATACCGAGTGCCTCCACCACCTGGGGCCGCGTGATCGGACTTTCTGGCGCGCGTTTTTCTGCGAAGGTCAGATTGCCGCTGACGTCGAGATGCGTAAAGAGTCGTGCATCCTGAAACATGTAGCCCACCGGGCGCTGGTGGGGTGGCAGGAAAAAACCTGTGTCGTACCAGGTGTCGCCGGCGCAACGGATGAACCCTGAGTCAGGTTTCTCGAAACCGGCGATGGTCCGCAGCAGCGAACTCTTGCCACTGCCGCTGGGGCCGAAAATGGCCGTTACGCCGCCAAGCGCAATCTCCACAGCCAGGCTCAGATCGAACTCATCCAGAGACAGCGAGAGATTGAGGCTCAGGTAGTCGGGGGACCGTTCCTCCGAATTCAGATCGGACTCATTATCGGACATGGCGCCGCCCGCCGAGGCTGTAGGTTGTGATCAGGGCGATCAGGGCAAAAGCCACGAGTGACAGGGAAAGAATGTGTGCATCCTCATAGTTGAGCGTTTCCACCTGCTCATAGATGGCGATGGAAATCACCCGGGTTTCGCCGGGGATGTTGCCACCCACCATGAGCACCACGCCGAATTCGCCGATGGTATGCACGAAGGTCAGCACCAGTGCGCTCAGAAATCCCCGCGCGGCCTGGGGCACCACCACTGAGAAGAACGTATCCAGCGGCGAGGCTCCCAGACTGGCGGCCGCTTCCAGAGGTTCCCGGCCGACGGCATCGAAGGCCGTCGCCAGAGGCTGAACCATGAATGGCAGGGAATAGATGACCGAAGCAACCACCAGTCCGACGAAGGAAAAGGTCAGTGTGTCCCCGGTGAGGGAAAGCCAGAAACCGCCCAGCGGCGCGGTGGGATTCATCAGCAGCAGCAGGTAAAAGCCGAGCACCGTGGGCGGGAGCACCAGGGGCAGGGCGGTCAGCGCTTCGATCGGCACCTTCATCCGGGAGCGGGTGCGGGCCAGCCACCAGGCGACCGGGGTGCCGAGCATGAGCAGAATCGCCGTCGTCACTGCGGCGAGCTCGAGTGTCAGCCAGAGCGGGGTCAGATCAGGCATCCCGGTCACTGCTCAGGTTGCGCATAGCCTCGCGCCTGGATGAGCGCGCTTGCGGCAGGGGAGAACAGATAGTCATAGAAACCGGTGGCTGCGGCATTGTCCGCGCCGTGAATGAGCAGCACCGCATCCTGAAGGATGGGCGTGTGCCAGGCTGTGGGTACCGGCCAGCTTTCCGCCGTTCTGCCGCCGTCGTGCAGCAACGACCAGGCGATCAGGCCCCCGTCTGCGGCGCCGGAGGCAACCAGCGCATAGGCCTGAGCAACATTTTCTCCGTAAGCCAGCCGACCCTCGAGCTGTTCGCGGATCGACAGGCGATCGAATACCTCCATGGCGGCCACCCCGTAGGGCGCGAGTCTGGGATTGGCCAATGCGATCCGACGCAGTGCCGTCAGCCGGTCGGCGTGGCTGTCGGCGGAAGAGGGTGCGCCTCTGATCCAGATTCCCAGCCTGCCGGCGGCATAGGTTTGCGGGGCGCCTGCGCTGACTCCCGCCGCATGAAGCTTCTCCGGTCGTTCGCTGTCCGCAGCCAGAAAAACATCAAAGGGTGCGCCGTTCATGATCTGAGTGTAGAGCTTCCCCGTGGAGCCGGAAATGATGCGAAGCCTATGGCCACTGCTGGTTTCGAACTCCGCCGCCAGCACCTCTGCGGTCGCCTTGAAGTTGGCGGCAACCGCGACGAGGGCTTCCGCGGTTGCGGAAGGGGTGACAGAGAACGCCAGCAGCGCTGGCAGAATGCGCCGCCACGGTAGCGGCATCATGGTGATTCCAAAACTCGGTGACCGTAGTACGCTAGCACCCGCCAATTCATCAGACAAACTCAATCACAGAACCCGTAACCAGGCAGAGTTTCCACAGATGTCAGTTCGCCATGCAGTTCCCGATCATTCACTCAGCGCCCGGGAACTCGAAGATTATCGCCGGAATGGATATCTCATCCGTCCGGGTGTGTTCAACGAGGCGGAAGTTGCGGTGTTTCAGCAGGCCGCAGAGTCCGCTGCCGTCAGGGCCCACGAGGCCTGTGCCGGCGGCCATGCCTATGCGCTGGACGGCAAGCGGTTCGTTGATGTCGGGCACATGACCGTGCAGTTCGAGCACAATCCGGGCAGTGACCTGATCCGGGTGATCGAACCGGTCCATGAGCTGGCCGCGGCCTTCGATGCGCTGATCGACGACCCACGGCTGGTTGCGCCCATGCGCCAACTGGTGGGTGCCGATCAGCTGGCGTTGTGGACGGACAAACTCAACCTGAAACGCCCACGGGAAGGGTCTGCCTTCGGCTGGCACCAGGATTCCCCCTATTGGGTGCACGATTGCAAACACGTGGATCAGCTGCCGAATGTGATGGTGACGTTCGATGCAGCCAGCGCGGCGAACGGCTGCTTCCGGGTGATCGAGGGCAGTCATCGGCAGGGTTGCCTTCCGGGCACAGCCGATGGCAGCCAGCTGGGCGGCTTCTATACGGATCCTTCCGTCTTCGATGAAGCGGACCAGGTACCCATGGAGGCACCTGCCGGCTCAGCTGTTTTTTTCGATCCGCACACGATCCATGGCTCGGAACCGAATCGATCGGATCAACCCCGGCGGGCGATTGTGATTACCTACCAGCCGGCGGACTTCCCCGCATTGAAGTCGCGCACGGTGAGGAATGTGTCAGCCGTTTCGGGCACAGCCGATTGACGCCGAGGCCCTGGTTGCCGACAGGATCTCTTCAGAAGTGCCGCCGCCCGGCACCAGTGGCTGGAAGTAGATCATCTTTTCCGAGTAGTTCACGATGGCTGGCAGAACGGGTACCCGGGCCGTGGAGGCGATTCTCGCAAAACCGCTTTTCCAGGAACTCCTGCCGCCCCGGGTGCCTTCCGGGGTGATGCCGATGATGAGCTGCTGTGCGTCGCTGAAACGATTGGCCAGATCGTCCACCATGCCCTGGGGGCTGGAGCGATCGACCGGAATGCCACCCAGACCGCGCATGATGGCTCCCAGGGGAAACCAGAACAGTGAGTGCTTGGCGAGAAAGGAAGTTCGCAGGTTCAATCCCCAGAAAACGGCGACCGAGAGGATGAAGTCCATGTTTGAACTGTGCGGCGCCAGCGCGACAATCAGTTTCGGCTCATCGGGCCATTGGCCCTGCATACGCCAGCCGAGCAGGCGCAGGCCCAGGCGGCCGATGATCCGGGTGAGCGGGTTGTTGCGGCGGGGCACGCTAGGCCCGAGGGTTTGCCATTGACCTGGCTGCACGGCGTAGGGCCATTCCATCGAATTGACCACCGTATCGCATCTGTACACATAAGTCCTTGACTTAACGGGCCGCTGACGTCACTGTGCGCGCCGTCGAACGCGCGGTGCGTCCATTCGGGCGACCATCTCGACTCATTTACTTTTATGCCGTTGTCGCTTTCGCGCGTAGCAGTTACGGCATGGCCTGAGCGTCGTTCCCTGTGCTTCCCTTTGAAGCCCACCAGGATGTCGCGACGGGCTGTCTGGACTAAATAAGAAATTGAACAAACAGACTTTCGATGCACTTGGCATCGGTGCTTCCCTTTGCCGGGCTCTGGACGAGATCGGCTACGAACATCCCACCCCCATACAGAGTCAGGCGATCCCGGCGCTGCTTGAAGGCAGCGATCTGCTGGGGCTGGCTCAGACTGGCACCGGTAAGACGGCGGCGTTCTCACTGCCGATTCTGGAGATGCTGCTGGCCGACCGGGTGAAAGCAGAACCGAAGCGCCCGCGGGTGCTGGTGCTGGCGCCGACCCGGGAACTGGCTGGCCAGATCCGTGACGAAATCGCCGGCTATGCACGGCATACCAAGATCCGCTACACCTGCATCTTTGGTGGAGTGGGCGCAAACCCGCAGATCAAGGCGCTGGCGAAAGGCGTTGAAATCCTTGTTGCCACTCCCGGCAGACTTCTGGATCTGGCGAATGACCGTCATCTGAATCTGAGCGAGGTGGACTACCTCGTTCTGGACGAGGCGGACCGATTGCTGGATATGGGTTTTATCCGCGATATCCGCCGGGTGCTCCGCCTCCTGCCGAAGGACCGGCAGTCACTCCTGTTCTCCGCCACCATGCCCCGCGAAGTGCAGACGCTTGCCGATGAAATCCTCTGCGAACCGGCACGAATCGAAGTGACGCCTGAAAAGGTGACCGTGGAGAAAATTGAACAGCACATGGCCGTGGTGGACAACGCCGACAAGCCGGCCGTGCTCGAAAAGCTGCTGTTCCAGGAAGAGGTGAGCCGGGCCATTGTCTTCACACGCACCAAGCACGGTGCAAACCGTGTGGCCAAAAAGCTGGTGAAGTCGGGAATCGCGGCGGAAGCCATTCATGGCAACAAGTCGCAGAACGCTCGGCAGCGGGCGCTGGAAGCATTCAAGTCCGGAGAGGCCTGGGTGCTGGTGGCCACCGACATCGCTGCTCGCGGTATCGATATCGACAGCATCAGTCATGTGATCAACTTCGAACTGCCCCACGAGCCGGAGAGCTACGTGCACCGGATCGGACGGACGGCCCGAGCAGGTGCCAGCGGTGTGGCCTGGTCGCTCATCGATCCTTCTGAGATGAAGCGCATGCGGGCCATCGAGCGACTCACCCGGATCAAACCGGCAGAACTGAATGTGGAGATACCGCCGCGTTCCCGGGACAGTGAAGACGGTGATCGGTCGCGCGGCGCAGAGGCCCGTGACGATGACAGACCCGCACGCGGGAATGGTGATTCACGCGGGAACGGCGCGGGCGGCCAGCGTCGCAATGCCGGTTCAAATGCGTCGGGTAACGGCAACAGTAGCAGTGACAACGGCGGACGCCGCCGTCGTCGTCGCAGACCTCGCCGTCGTCAGGCCGGCGCCGTCGCCTGACCCGGCGAAGGATGCGTCAGCGCATCAGTCGGAAGCAGTTGCGCACTTCGGTGATGAACTGCTCCGGCTGCTCGAAGGCGGCGAAGTGGCCGCCTTTCTCGAGTTCGTTCCAGTAGACGATGTTCGAAAAGCGCCCCTCTGCCCAACTGCGCGGCGTCGCGACGATTTCCTTCGGAAATATGCTGGCGCCGGTGGGAATCTGCACGGGCTTGTCGCTCCCGAACGCCCCGAAACTCTCCCAGTAAAGGCGCGCGGAGGACGCGCCGGAACTGGTCAGCCAGTAGAACATCACGTTGTCGAGCATCTCTTCCCGCGTCAGCACGTTCTCCGGATTGCCATCACAGTCCGTCCACTCATAGAACTTCTCCATGATCCAGGCGGCCTGACCCATGGGCGAGTCTGCCAGTCCGTAGCCGAGTGTCTGAGGACGGGTAGCCTGTTGCTTGGAGTAGCCGGCGCCCCATTCCTGATAGTACTGGCCGCCTTTGAATGCCTGCAGATCCCGCTCGGTCGGATTGGATCTGGCTGCCTCTGAAGGCGGCGCACTGACCATGTTCAGATGAATGCCCGAACAGGGACCGAGGTTCTGCATGCCGATGGCGGTGGTGACGGCCGAACCCCAGTCACCGCCTTGAGCGAAATAGCTGTCGTAGCCGAGTCGCGTCATCAGGGTATTCCAGGCGCCGGCGATCTTTTCAACGCCCCAGCCGGTGGTCGTGGGTTTTCCGGAGAACCCGTAACCGGGCAGTGCAGGACAGACAACGTGGAAGGCGTCTGCCGCGTCTCCGCCGTGCTCCGCAGGATTCACCAGCGGTTCGATCACTTTGTGAAACTCGACGATGGAACCGGGCCAGCCATGGGTGATGAGTAGAGGTACCGCCTCGGCGTGGGGACTCTGGCAGTGGATGAAGTGAATGGGAAGACCGTCGATTTCCGTTTTGAACTGCGGGAAGCGGTTGAAGTATGCCTCCCGATTACGCCAGTCGTATTCGTTCAGCCAGTAGTCGTGGATATCCTTTGCGTAGGAAAGCGGCAGTCCCTGATTCCAATCGTCTGTGGTTTCCGCTTCCGGAAATCGGGTTCGCGAAAGTCGCTCACGGAGATCGTTCAGATCTGACTCCGGGATATGTATTTCAAACGGGGTGATGTTGCCCATGGTGGATCCTCCTGGATTGCGCTGTCGACAATATACGTGATCCACCCGCGACCGGAACCCGGTGCAGGGCGCTGCCTTTGAAGCCTTTATTCCCTTCGTTGCCTACGCCGCTGCGGCGCGGCCGTCTGCCAGCTGTTTCTGTGCCTTTTCGACATCGTACTTTTTGAGATTGACACCAAGGCTGAACAGGAACGCACCCCCGAACGTGAAGGCAAGCCCGCCAACAAAGAATGACTGAAGCAACGCCTTGGTGTCTTCCGTCTGGGTCTTCAGCTGCCCATCAAAACCCGAGAGAGACAGCAGGATCATGGCCATTGATGGCGCGAACATGATTCCGGTCTTGAACGCAGAGTTATAAACGCCGACAAAAGCACCTTCTCTTCGCCTTCCGCTGTGGACTTCATCGATATCGCAGATATCCGCGACAATCGACAGCGGCAGTAACTCCACCGCGGTGTTGCCGATCGGCAGCGCCAGCATGTGAAAGAGGAGGTACCAGTGGGGTTCGCCCGGCCGGAAGGCAACCAGCGCGGCAAGCGGCGCCAGCAGGCTGAGGAACATCGTCGCCTTCAGCAGCGTTACTTTTTCTCTGGTTTTTCCCAGCCGTCGCAGGAGAAGGTTTAATCCCATGCTGACGAAAGCCCCGCCTACGGTCGCCCACATCAGCAGAGTTGCGAAACCGGATTTATCGCCATCATAGATAATGTAGGTGATCAGATATGCGCCGAAACTCACCGCAAAGTACTGGCCGATCCCGTAGAAGAACACGGTACCGACCAGAAACATGAAGGGGCGATTGCGCACCGTGATGCCAAGTGCCTGCCGTAGAGGGAGCGGCTTTCTCGGATCAACGCTCGTGCGTTCCCGCGTGCCCAGGGATGAACACAACCCGGTGACGATAACGATCAGGCCCACGAAACACATCACCGTGGCCACCCCTTCGATCTCGTTGTCGAACAGTTCCGGATTGGTTGCAAATACAAAAGGCAGGGTAGCCACCACCGTCATCGGCAGGCCGATCATATGCCGCCAGCCGACTATTCTCGTGCGCTCGTGATAGTCACTCGAGAGCTCAGCCCCAAGCGCGTAGTAAGGAACGACGGCAACGGTATGAGCGATGTAGTACAGGAATTTGAACAGAATGAAGTAGAGAAATATCGACAGTACCGTTGGTGCCGGATCCCAGAACATGACAATGGTCGGCATCCAACTCAGCGGGAAAACGATACCGAGTGCTATCGACCCGCCCAGTATCCACGGGCGGCGTTTGCCCATTTTGCTTCGGGTTCTGTCAGACCATTCCCCAACCAGCGGGTCTGTTACAACGTCCAGGATCTTGAGCGCCGGTTGCCAGAAAGCGAGCCAGAGCGGATTGATGGCAAATGTTGTCGTGTAGAACAGGAACATGTATTTGCCGATGATGCTCTTGATCAGATAATCAGCCCCGTTAAACGTGCTGTAGAGGAATCGCTCCCGTGTGGATAGCGGCGCAGCGTCATTGGTCGTGGTCATGCAGTTACTCGTGCGCCCTGAATATTTCTGTGTAACGGCCAGCGTTTGAGAGCTTTCTGCCAGTCGTCTGGCGACCGGATCTTACCCTTCCTCAACGGCGGTTCCTGGTATTCTGCCAATCAGCAATATTGTTAATTATTGACAATCGACAAAAGATTATAGAACACTCCGCAGCCAGTTACTCAAACCTTGGGGAGATGATATGCCGGACCTGCTGCTTCGCTCGATGTTCACATGGGTGATCACTTTTGGGATCGCGATGTCGGGGCATGCCGCCTCACAGACTGTGCTGGAAGAAATTGTCGTGACCGCAACGAAACAGGAGGAGTCGCTCAGGGACGTGCCGGTTTCTGCGACCGCTTTCACCGCCGAAGACATGCGCGAAGCTTTTGTCGTCGATTCCGTCGATCTCGTGAGAATGATTCCGAATGCAATTATCGCCTATGGTGGCGGCCCGGATTACCTGAACAACATCATCATGCGAGGTCAGGGCGGTGGCCGATCTGGTCAGTCCGAGACCGCAACCGGCATTTACCGGAACGGTGTCTACATCGCCGGCAGCACGTTCGGCGGCAATCAGCTGATGCGCCTCGACCTTTTCGATGTGGAGCGAATCGAGGCCTTCCGCGGTCCGCAAGGTGCGCTTTACGGGCGTAATGCTGTGGGTGGGGCAGTCAACGCGGTTACTGCCAAGCCCGACCTGGCCGAAAGATCCTTCTCAACCAAACTCGGCTACGACGAGGTCGAAAAGTTCATCGTTGAGGGCGTCGCCAATGTGCCCGTTTCTGATGCATTCGGTATTCGTGTCAGCGGTTACTACCACGACCAGCAGGACGGGTTCTACGAGAACACCACAACCGGCGAGCAACTCGATGCACAGAACTACTGGGGTGCCAGAATCGGATTCCGCCTGGCGCCTGAAGACGCAAGCTACGATGCCACGCTATGGGTGGAGAGTATGGCTGAAGAAGCCCCCAGTTTTTCCGCTTATTCCTTCCGTCCGGATCCGCCCTTCAACAACGACCCGTTTCTGCGGCCATTCAACGGTACTTCAGAGGCGGACATCGAGCAGGACTCTGCCTTCTTCGAAGGCAGCTGGGCGATTGGTGAGCAACTGCTCAGCATCTCCGCGGTCTACATGAACCGGGACGGCAGTCGGATAGACGATCTCGACTGGTATCTCGGCATTGCCGATGGTGCAGCCGGCCTGGTTGCCACCCAACAGGCAGAAACGGAACGTCGTGGCATCGAAGGTCGTTTTGAATCCGCGAACGACCAGCGCTTTCGCTGGATGCTGGGCGCCGAGGTCTTTCGATTCTCCGAGGACAGGGATACCCAGAACCTGGGCTACGCTGGCGCCAACCAGACACTTGCTGCTGACGAGACCGACTCGTGGTCTCTATTCGGTCGTGTTGCGACAGATCTGTCTCCCACAATCGAGCTTACCGGCGAGTTGCGCTACAGCGTTGACGACAAATCAAATGTCACCACACAAACCTCACTGGTGACCGGGGACTCGCTTCGTGATTTTTCGGCGTCCAGAAAATTCAGCAACGTGCAGCCGGCCGTTTCATTGTCCTGGGCGGCAGCCGATTGGGCCAACCTGTACGCCAAGGTCGCAACCGCCTACCGGGCCGGCGGGTTCAACGATCAGCCTCCGGCCGGGGTCAGCGGCGGAGATACCTACGATGAGGAGAAATCTATCTCTTTTGAGGTTGGCGCCAAGACCCGGTTGCTCGATGGGCAATTGCAGTTGGATGCGGCGTTGTACGTACTTGAAACCAAAGATATTCAGATCGTCAGCCGGGGACCGCAGCCGCCGAACCCCACCTATCTGCAGAACGGCGGGGATGCCCGCAACTACGGCCTGGAGGTGGACATGCGTGCCCTCTGGCCGATCGAATCTACGGGCGGTTACTTCACGACTGGCGTCGGCTTCTCCGTCGCTCATGGAGAGTATACGAACGGCAGTTATCTGTTCCTCGACAGTGGTGACCTCATAACCATAGAGCTCGACGGCCGCGAGTTGTCCCGCCTTCGCGATTTTACCGCCAATGTGAATATCAGCTACGCCCAGCCGATTCTGGATAACGGAACAGAAGTATTTGTGCGCGGGCTCTACCAGACCGAGCGAGGTGGTTTTGAAGACGCCGCGAACAACGATGCTCTGCCTGACTTCGATATCCTCGACCTCCGCACAGGTATTCGAGGCGACCGGTGGCAGTTCTCTGTGTATGCGAAGAACATCACCGAGGAGGAGTACATCGTTGAGCAGTTGACGACTGGCCAGCAGTTCCTCAATCGCCCGAGGGTTGTCGGGGCAGAGGTCCAGTTCGACCTGTAATGGAACGGAGTGGAGCGGGGAGTCAGCGCTCTCCGTTGCTCTTCCCTCAGGGAGATACAGCTGCTGCAGGGGCCCATCACCGGCGACCGTTCCGCTCGCCGGAAACGATACTCCCTCCTGAGCAGAGCATCTCCCGGTGACACAACGTCCGTACTTTTGAGAGGAGATGAATGTGGCTGCACGGGAGAAAGAAACTCAGTTGAAGGTGGCCGAGCCCGAACAGTTCGAATCCATCACAGTGACACCGATCACGCCTCGTCTTGGCGCCGAAGTCGGAGGCGTGAGTCTTGCGGAATCCCCCAGTGAATTGCAGCTTGCTGAAATCCGGAGAGCTTTCGCGCGCTATCACGTCCTGGTGTTCAGAGAACAGGCGCTCGACCTGGAATCACACAAACGGTTTGGCCGCTTGTTTGGCGAACTCCACATTCACCCGACCAGAGCCCACCCCCAGGCAGCAAAGTTGCCATCTGCAGATAAAGAAATCGTGGTGGTCAAAGCGGATCACGAATCCCGATATGTTGCCGGTGAGGAATGGCATACCGACGTCAGTTGTGATGCGGAGCCACCAATGGGTTCCATGCTGTACCTGACCGAGACGCCGGAAATCGGTTGCGGTGGAGACACGGTTTTCATCGATACCATCCATGCGTTTGAAGCGCTGTCACCATCGCTCCAGGAATACCTCAAGACCCTGACCGCAGTCCATGATGGCGCAAAACCATATACTGATGGCTATGGGGCCAGCACGCCGCCGGGTGGCTGGCCGTCGAATACACACCCCGTGGTGGTTCGACATCCGAGAACGGGTGATCTGTCGTTGTACGTTAACCGCGGATTCACAACAGCGATCAATGAATTGAACCGCTCGGAAAGCAATGCTCTCCTGGAGCTGTTGTGGCGACACATCGAGTCCAATCTGGAGTTTCAGTGCCGCGTTCGCTGGACGCCGAACACGTTGACGTTCTGGGACAATATCGCAACGCAGCATCATTCTGTCTGGGACTACTACCCTTACGGAAGATTCGGACAGCGCGTTACCATCACGGGCGAGAAACTCAGAGGTGCGACATGATCATGGGCATTGCAGTCGGCTGATGATCTCCCGGCGCCGAGCCAGGGCTCAAGGTGCCGAGGCGGAGACGCGCTTCAGTGCGGCTGTCTTGGCGCGGTCGCCGAGTTGGAACAGGCGTGATGCAGCGGTATCCGGGTCGCCTTTCAGAATGGCGTTTCTGGTCTGCCGGAGATCGCGTATGACCCGTTTTCTACGAACCGGGTCTTCCGCGCTCAGATAGTGAGTGGCCAGGCGATTCTCCAATTCTCTCGACACTTCCATCACCACAACGTTGTTGGCGTGAGAATAGAGCAGCTTGCCGATGGCGCGACGGAGTTCGATCCACACAACGCCAGGAACCCCCTCTGACTCATCGAGTCGACTCATCAGCGACAGCCCTTCGTCGTAGAGCTGTACCCATTGATCGGAAGGCGGAGCGACCGTCGCCGCGATTCGGGCAGTGAGGACACCCATCATCGTGCGAATGTCATAGATTTCCGCGATTTCCTCAATAGTGAGGAAACGAACGCTTGCACCCCGGCGGGGGCGTAGTTCGATCAATCCTTCTTCGGACAGTACGCGGAGCGCTTCGCGAATAGGTCCCCGACTGGTCAGAAAGCGCTGACTCAGTTCTTCCTCCTTCAGGCGGTCGCCAAAGCCGTATTCACCCGTCTGTATCAGTTCCCTGATCTTGCCGGCGATCTGTTCAGACAGCACTTCATGGCTGATCCGGCTGCCGAAAACCAGGTCGTCCACACCTTCCAGGAAGTTCTGTATTTCCGGATAGTCGGAGAATCTGACAGATCGCCGCAGTGCCGCCATCCTGCGCGGTGACTGGCCGACGCCAATCGATGGCGTTGCAGACGCATAAAGCTCAGGCATAAAGCGCAGTGACCTGTCTGATGGCTCGCGCTTCGCCAGAACGCCCCATGCATCCGAAATTGAGGATGCGGACGAATGATCAATAATCGAAAGACCGAGCACCTGGTAGTGGGAATAGAGCCGATCGACGAGTGTGGGGAGGACGGTGGGTTGTTGAGAGGCTGAAATGACAGCATCGGTCATCCGTTTGATCTGTGCCAGAAATTCACGGTGATCGAACGGCTGCTTATCGCACATTCCGGCGAGTTCACGTGTGCCGGCAGTCAGCAGTTCTCTCAGTTCTCTCAGTTCTCCCAGTTCTCCCGTGTTTTCAGAGAATTGTGCAGCGCGATGCCACGCGGTCTCGAGAAGTGCGGAAATCACCTGAGCCAGATCGTTGATCCGATTTGCATTGACTGCAACGACCCGCGCACCTCGCCGCGGCATCAGTTCGACAACGCCTTCGCTGCTCAGGATGCGCAATGCATCGCGAACAGGACTGTGACTTACCCCAAAACGGGTGGCGATTTCAGCTTCGACGATCCGGCTTCCCGCCTCGAGAGAACCATCCTGAATGAGTTCCAGCAGATCATTGGCTATCCGCTCGGGCAATGTCGGAATATGCTCGATCACGCTACCCAATCCGATTGATTCCGGAAATGTTACCAGAAAGCGGTGTGTCGTCCCTCAGGACAAAGTCGATCAGGCGTCGTGTGTCCGTTCGTCATACCGATACAGTTTCGGCCCCGTCCGGGACCGCACCAGCATCACGGACCCTTCCGGCGGCAACACAGGCCCGTGCTACAACACTGGCGCGAGCAGCCGGGCACCCCGCGCGGCTGCATATCGCCACCAGGGATCCCGGGCGAGTTCCTCTTCCGGAATCTCACGGCTGTTTGCAAAATCCGTTTCCAGCATGCGTTCCACATCTGCCGCCAGTCGTTCGTCGGCCAGAACCATCGTATGCTCAAAGTTCAGACGCATGGACCGGTTGTCCAGATTGGCTGTGCCCACCGTCGCCAGATCGCTGTCTATGAGCATCACTTTCTGGTGCAGAAAGCCGCGCTGATAGCGGTAGAAGCGGACGCCGGTTGCGGCGAGTTCCGGCAGATAAGCACGGCCGGCGAGTGCGACCAGCCGGTTGTCGGTCATTCCCGGGATCAGAATGCGGACGTCCACGCCACGCAATGCGGCCATTTTCAGGGCATCGATGATAGAGCCGTTGGGTACGAAGTAGGGGCTGACGATCCACAACCGGTGCCGGGCGCAGTGGATGGCATGCACGAACAGCAGCGCGCCCGGTTCCCGGTCGTCGCTCGGACTCGATGGCAGCGAGAGCACAGTGTGCGCGGCCGGCATGGCCTCAGCCTGCCAGCGCACGTGCGGAACGGTGCCGGCCGACCAGTACCAGTCCTCGAGAAAGGGCACCTGCACGGCCATGGCCGCCGGGCCCTGAACGCGCAGGTGGGTATCCCGCCATGGCGTGAGCTTCGGGTCCCTGCCCAGGTATTCGTCCCCCACGTTGAGTCCGCCCACGAAGCTGGTGGTGCCATCCACCACCACGATCTTGCGGTGATTGCGGAAGTTCACCTGCAGTTCCGGTGCCCTGCGGGTCCCGCTGGTGAACGCCAGCACCTGGGCGCCGGCCGCCCTCAGGTCTGCGGTGTAGCGGCCGGAGAGCTGGTGCGATCCAACCCGGTCATAGAGAAAGTAGACGCGCACGCCGCGCGCCAGGCAATCGATCAGTGCCGCCTTAAACCGTGTGCCCAGTTCGTCATCACGAACGATATAGAACTGCACCAGCACATAGCTGTCAGCCTGCTCCAGCGCATGGAAGATGGCGTCAAAAGTGGCTTCGCCATCGATCAGCAGCGTCGCTTCATTAGCGGCGAGAAAGGGCGATCCGGCGATGGTTTCGAAGCCGAGATAGCGGCGGCTGTTCGGATCCAGCGTGGAACGGAAAGGTTCGCCGGCTTCCTGTGCCAGTTGCCCGGTCAGGTGTGAGATCACCGCATCGCCGGCCCGGCGGGCTTCCACATAGCCCATGAAACGGCGGCGGCCGAAGACCGCATAGAGTGGCAGTGCAAACATGGGCAGCAGCACCAGCGCCAGCATCCAGGCAATTGCACCCTGTGCCGTGCGGACATTCATCACCGCATGGACGGCCGCGGCCAGGGCAATCAGCTCCAGGCCGATCAGGCCGAGGGCAATGATGAAGGTTGAATGTTCGTGCAGAATGTCAGCCATCTTCTGGAGGATAGACCACTCGAGCCTTATGGCCAGATCAGATTTACCCCGGATCGGGCTCGCGCTCGGCGGTGGTGGTGCGAAGGGTCTCGCACACATATCCATGCTGCAGACGCTGGACCGGGCCGGGCTCAAGCCCGTGGCAATCGCCGGAACCAGCATTGGCGCGATCATGGGGACGCTGTATGCATCCGGCGCCAGCGGCGATGCCATTCATGACGGCATCACTGAACTGGTGGCGACACCGAAGAGCCTGCAGGAATTGTTCGAGGCCAAGCAGCTGTTCGCCTGGCTGGAATACTTCGATCTGGATATCGGCCGGGGCAGTCTGTTCCAGATCGACAAGTTCCTCGATCAGCTGGAAGAGGTCATCGGTGTCAGTCAGTTCGAATCGCTGCCGATCCCGCTCAAGGTGGTGGCGACGGATTTCTGGGGAAGAGAGGAGGTGGTGTTCGACCACGGGCCGATCATTCCTGCCGTGGCGGCCAGCTTCGCCTTACCCGGCGTGTTCAGGCCCGTGGTGCAGGATGAGCGGGTGCTGATCGATGGGGGCATCGTCAATCCGTTGCCCTATGATCTGCTGCAGGACGAATGTGACTTCATCATTGCCATCGATGTGATGGGGCAGCGTCGTCCAGCCGGCCAGCTGCTGCCGTCCTATGCGGAATCTCTGTTCAATTCCTTTCAGATCGCCGGGAAGAGCATTCTCCGGGAAAAGTTCCGCCGCCATCCGCCGGATCTCTATATCGAGGTGGAAGTGGAGGGTGTGGCGGTGCTCGACTTTCACAAGGTCGATACGATCCTGGCTCAGGCTGAGCCGGCCAGGATCAAACTCGAAACCGCACTCTCAAAGCTCACGGGCTGAACCCGCCGGCTTGAGACATTGAGCGCGGTTCAACTTCGGGCGGCCGCGGAGCGATCCAGATCACCGCGCAGATGTTTAGCCGCCAGCACGTAGTGTGCAAACGACAGGAAGTATACGAGCGAGCAGATCACCAGCGCCCAGCGGAGTGATTCCGTATCGGGCATGTTCATTGCCGATTGGAAATAGTCGCTCAGAAATCCGACCGTGGTGGGCCCCAGAACCAGGCCGATGATGTTGAGGATGAACAGCAGCAGTGCAGAGGCGGAAGCACGCATCGCCAGCGGTGCCAGGGACTGGGTCATGCCGAAGGTCGGTCCGGTGTAGAGATTTACCGTGAATGCGGGAATGGCGTAGAGGGCCAGAATCAGCCAGAGATCGTCGAACAGGAATACGCCCAGGCTGGTGGGCACGGCGAGCAGGAAGCCGTAACCCGGGATCCACATGTACCAGCGGACGTCTTTGCGGCCGATACGGTCGCCGAGCCAGCCGCCGAGAAACGTGCCCAGTCCGCCGGCAATGCCGATGATCAGGCCGAGCGCCGTGCCCGCCTCGCCGGAGCTCATGCCATGGGTGCGGATGAGGAATGCGGGCATCCAGGCGATTGCCCCATAGCCGACGAAGGCCTGGGTGGCGGCACCCAGTGAAATCTGCCGGAAGCTCTTAAAGCTCCACATGGTTTTGATCACCGTGAGGAAAGGCACCTGCTCGAGTGCCTCTGTGCGCCCCTCGGAGTGGCCGCGCGGTGGTTCCTTGACGGTGAGCTTCATGAGGATGGCGAGCAGGACGCCGGGAATACCGACCAGCAGAAAAGCGTTCCGCCAGCCGAAGAACTCGTTGATCCAGCCCCCGGCCAGATTGCCGAACAGAATGCCCACCGGGATACCGATTGCATAGATGCCGAGCGCTGTGGCCCGCTCGTTAACCGGAAAATAGTCGGCCAGCAGGGAGTGGGAAGGCGGGCTGCCGCCGGCTTCACCGATACCCACACCGATTCGAGCCAGCAGCAGTTGCCAGAAATTTCCTGCCATTCCGGACAGGGCCGTCATCGCACTCCAGATGGCCAGGCAGATGGAGATGATGTTGACCCGGGAATAGCGGTCCGCGAGACGGGCGATGGGGATGCCCAGAGTGGCATAGAAGATGCCGAAAGCGAGGCCGGACAGCAGACCGATCTGGGTATCCGTCAGACCGAGATCGGTTTTGATGGACTGGGCCAGAATGGCAAGGATCTGCCGGTCGATGAAGTTGAAGATGTAGACCACCAGCAGCACGCCCAGCACATACTGGCTGTAGCGCCTGGTGAACAACGGTGCCTTCGGCCCGTCAGGCCCTTTGTTGGACCCAGAGTTGGACCCAGAGTTGGACCCAGACGCCTCCGACGAATCCTGAGATGATTCGGACATATCCCCTCTCCTGCTGCACGATCCCGTTCGGGCGGGATCTTTGTTCTTTTCGTGCGCCGAGGGTAGCAGACCGGACGGACTGATGTGCACTTGCGGCCCGGTGACGTTTGACGGGGCCGGCTGCCGAATCGATGATAGCCGGCCACCTCTTGATCGAGTGTCTGTATGCCCGCCTTTCTGTCGCTTCCTGTGCCGATCGACGGACGATAAATGACCCTGTTCCGGGAACCCATCGTGCATTTCTTTGCCCTGGCGGCGCTGCTGTTTCTGGTGGAAGCGTTTTTTTCCGCCGGTCAGAAGACCCGGATTGTGGTCGATCAGGCCACCGCCGATTATCTGATCCGGCAACGGGAAGACCTCGAATTGCGGGTGCTGGAGCCTACTGAGCGGGCGGATGTGGTCGATGCGTATGTGGAGGATGAAATCCTCTACAACGAAGCGTACCGACGCGGTCTGGATCGCGGCGACAGCCGGATGCGACGGAATATGATTCTGAAGATGCGCGGTCTGCTCACCGGTGACGTGATGGTGCCGGATGAGGCGGAGCTGCAGAGGTACTTTGAGCAGAACCGGGCGAAGTTCAGGCAGCCGGCTCGCTATGACATCGAGCAGATTCATTTCGATGCCGGTGTTGCTGTGCCGGAAGATCTGGCGGCGTTTCCTGCCGAAGACCAGATGCGTGAGCAGGCGGGCGTTCAGTGGCGGCGGATGCCGCAGATGACCCGGTCGATGATCGCCGGTTCCTTCGGACCTGAGGCGGGCAAGGCGATTCTCGCCGCCACCGATCGGGCCTGGCAGGGGCCTTTCGAAACAGACCGGGGGGTGTCCTACTTTCGCGTGCTCGCCCATCTGCCCGAGGCCGAGGCGGACTTCGAAGCCGTCCGCAGTTACCTGCAGGGAGACTGGATGATGGACCGATCCAGAGCGCTGATACGGGCGGAAGTGGCGCGGGTCGCACTTGATTACGATGTGATCATAGAGGCGGAAATTTGAGCCTCCGATCGGTCGCCGTCGTGCTTGTCTTCAGTCTTCCCATGGGACTCGCGGCCACCGCCCTGTGCCATGACATCGGCATCACCCAGGCGGAAATTCTGGCGCTTGCCGGGAACGACTATCAGTTCACTGCCAGGGTGGGGCCGGGCACGGCGGCGCGTCACCCGGCGCCGGAGCTGCCGGCGCATTGCGACTTTGCCGGGACGCCGATGGGTGTACAGACCCCATCCGCCCGGGTCTGGGAATTTTCCTGTGCCCATCGTCTGACCGCCGATGACCGGATCGTTCTCCGATGGCTCAGGGATGGCGCCATGGTCACGGCCGAATGGCAGGATGAATCCACCGGACGCCGGCTGTTCGGCAACGAAAACGGCATCATCGTCGTCGATCTGGCCGAGCTGCAGGCGGGTTCCCGCAGCACGCTGGATGCGGTCAGCCGCTATACGGTGCTCGGTGTCGAACACATTCTCGAAGGCGCTGACCATCTGCTGTTCGTGCTCGGTCTGCTCCTGCTGGTATCCACGCCGACCGTCCGGGTGAAGCCGCTGATCCAGACGGTGACCGCCTTCACCGTTGCCCACAGCCTGACCCTGGGCCTTGCGACCCTTGGCTTCGTCAACGTTCCGAGCCGTCCGGTGGAGGCGGCGATTGCCTTATCCATCGTTTTTCTGGCGATGGAAGTGGTGCGTGGCTGGCAGGGGCAGGAGAGTCTCACCCACCGTCAACCCTGGCTGGTGGCATTCGGCTTCGGGCTCCTGCATGGGCTCGGCTTTGCCGGTGCGCTGGCAGATGTGGGTCTGCCTCAGGCAGAAATTCCCATTGCGCTGCTCTTTTTCAACGTCGGGGTCGAGGTGGGTCAACTGCTGTTCGTGGCGGTGGTGCTGGCGGCGCGCTGGCTGTTGCTCCGCCGCCCCCGGCAATGGCCCGCCTGGGCAGCATACGCGCCGGTCTATCTGATCGGCGTTACCGGTGCATACTGGGTGATCGAACGGGTAGGCTCCATGGCCGTACCCATTTAGCCATACTCATCTGTGGGAGCCAGGGAGGCCGCGTGCAGGATAACCAAGAGTTGGAACAGCAGGTATTGTTCGCGAATGAAGCCTTCTACCTGGCGTTCAGTCAGAAAGACCTCGCGGCCATGGAGGCTCTGTGGTCCCGCCGGGCACCGCTCGTCTGCATACATCCGGGCTGGCTGCGGTTGACCGACCGGGCCGAAATCATGGGCAGCTGGCGTGCGATTCTGGAGAATCCGGATCAGCCTGGCATGGATTTTCTGGAACCTTCGGCCCATGGTCACGGCGATCTGCACCTGGTGACCTGCTACGAATCGCTGCCGGGAGGCATCTGCCTGGCCACCAACGGGTTCATTCGGGAAGACGATACCTGGAAAATGATCCTGCACCACTCCGGGGCCTGCGCTCAGGCTGGCGGAGACGGTTGAGCGTGGGTCAGGCGGGCTTGAGAGGGTAGATGGATGGCAGAAAAATCCCCGAACCATGGATTGAGTCCCATGCGGTGCCCGGTGTCGCTGGCGGATGTGGACCTGTTTTCCCCCGGTGCCCAGGAGCACTGGTACGAAGCGTACGGGATTCTGCATGCCCAGGCGCCGGTGCTGAAGATCCCGGGAGAGGGGCTCGCGGCCGGGAGCGACGGTTACATCCTCACCCGCTATGAAGACATCGCCCGGGTCGTGAAGGATCCGGTGCGCTATCCACCGACTCTATCCCTGCTGATCGATCAGATGCTCGCGTCCGACGGGTCCGCAGATACCATGCCGAATGCAAACGCCATGATGGTCTCCATGCTGTCTCTGCGACCCACGGTGTCCATGTGGCGATCGCATCGACAGGAGTTGACGGACCCCTGGGTCGGGCCGGGTGCCGAGCGCCACGCAGCGATGATCGCAGGCCATGTGGACCGTCTGATCGACGACTGGATCGACCGCGGTTCCGTGGAGTTCGTTTCCGGGTTCGCCCGCCCCCTGCCGCAGCGGGTGATGGCAGACGTGCTCGGCTTTCCTCCGGAAGATATCGACAGACTGGAAGCCTGGGGCAATGCCCAGGTTCGGGCATTCGTGTACGGCCGGGGGCACCGCAATCAGTTGTCTCCGGACGAACTGGCCGAGCAGTTCGCCGATCTGGAGGGCTTCAAGGCGTATGTGCAGGCCCAGGTTGACGCAAAGCGCGCCGAGCCTGGAGACGACATGATCAGCTTCCTGACCCGGGTGGAATACCGCGCCCTTGGACGCAGACTGACCGATGCGGAGATCAATGGGGTGGTTTACGCCATGGTCATCGGAGGGCTCGAGACCACGCAGTATGCGCTGGCGGAAGGCGCTCAACTTCTCTGCGAACGGGACGGCGTGTTCGGCACAATCAGAAACGACCGGTCGAAGATCCGGACGTTCATCGAAGAATGTCTGCGGCTGCGCTCACCCACCCAGGGACTTTCCACCCGTACCACAAAGCAGGATGAAGTCTTTCAGGGCGTGACGGTGCCTGCGGGCTCCCTGCTGCATCTTCGCTGGGGCGCGGCCAACGTGGATGCGCAGGAGTTCGACTGTCCGAATGAACTCGATCTCGAACGTAAAGCCGCCAGCCGCCATCTCGCGTTTTCGGCGGGGCCGAGGGTCTGTCCGGGCGCGGGGATTTCCCGGCTCGAGCAGACCATTGCCTGGAACCGGCTGCTCGACCGCATCGAACATCTCGAGTACGGCGCGGACAACGATTTCCTGCATCAGCCGGGCATCATGCTCGGCACCCTGAAACTGAATCTGAACTTCCGGAAGGCCTGAACCCATGACCCGATTCAATCAACCGCTGTCCGGCAACGACATGCCCCGGTTTGCCGGCCATGCGTCCATGTTCAGATTGCCCATTCAGGCCACCGCTGCGGGTCTGGACGTGGCCATCGTCGGCGTGCCGCTGGATATCGGCACCAGCAATCGTAACGGGACCCGCTACGGTCCCCGGCAGATCCGCAGTGAGTCGGTTCTGGTCCGGCCGTATGGCATGGCGACCGGGGCGGCCCCTTTTGATTCCTTCCAGGTGGCGGATACCGGCGATGTGGCCCTGAACCCCTACAGTCTGGAAAAATGCACCGGCATCATAGAAGCGCACTATGACACCCTGCTGTCGGAAGATGTGATCCCGGTCTCCCTCGGGGGCGATCACACCATCGCCTTACCCATCCTGCGGGCGATGGCGCGCAAGCATGGTCCGCTGGGTCTGGTTCACGTCGACGCCCATGCGGACGTGAATGACGAGATGTTCGGCGAGCGGATCACCCACGGCACCATCTTCCGGCGCGCCATCGAAGAAGGCGTGGTGGATCCGAAACGCATGGTGCAGATCGGTCTGCGCGCTACCGGGTACGCGGCGGAAGACTTCGATTGGGCCCGGCAGCAGGGCGTGCTCGTGGTGGAGGCGGAAGACTGCTGGTATCGCTCGTTGAGCCCGCTGATGGATCAGGTTCGGGAGCGGCTCGGGGCAACGGCGCCGTGTTATCTTTCCTTCGATATCGATGGACTAGATCCATCGGTGGCGCCAGGGACCGGAACGCCGGAACCGGGCGGACTCTCCGGATCCCAGGGTCTGGAAATCATTCGCGGTTGCCGGGGCTTGAACCTGGTGGGATGCGATCTGGTGGAAGTTTCTCCGCCGTACGACAACACGGGCAACACTGCACTCCTGGCCGCGAATCTGGTCTTCGAGATGCTCTGTGCGCTGCCGGGTTGCAAGCGCAGGTGAAGCCGAGGTTCATCGGGCTCATCGATCACGTACTCAACAGAGTTTCCCAGGAAGTAGGAGGGATAACGTAATGGCACTCGACACAATGGCACTGGAACTGCAGGATCCATCGTTGCTGAAAACCCAGGCTTATATAGACGGCCAGTGGCTGGATGGTGACGGAGGGGAATCGTTCCCGGTCCACAATCCGGCAACCGGCGAACTCGTCGCCGAGGTGGCCAGTTGCGGCGCAGCGGAAACCCGACGTGCCATCGAGGCCGCGGAAGTTGCACAGAAAAGCTGGCGAACCCTCGCCGCCCGGGAGCGTTCCGCGGTGCTTCGTCGCTGGTTCGATCTGATCATGGCCAATCAGGAAGACCTGGCCCGACTGATGACGGCGGAGCAGGGAAAGATACTCGCTGAGTCGAGGGCGGAGATCGCCTATGCCGCATCGTTCATCGAATGGTTCGCCGAGGAAGCGAAGCGCGTTTACGGCGATGTGATCCCATTGCCGCAGACTGACCGGCGTGGAGTGGCCATCCGGCAGCCCGTGGGTGTGTGTGCAGCCATCACCCCCTGGAATTTTCCAGCGGCCATGATCACCCGAAAGGCAGGACCGGCCCTCGCCGTCGGCTGCGCCATGGTGCTCAAACCAGCCCAGGAAACCCCACTGTCCGCGCTTGCACTCGCCGAACTGGCGGATAGAGCCGGTCTGCCGGCCGGGTTGCTGTCGGTGGTTGTCGGGAAGGCCTCGGCAGAGATCGGCGCTGAACTCACCGGCAACCCGGTCGTCCGCAAGCTCACTTTTACCGGCTCGACACCGGTGGGAAAAATCCTGATGGAGCAGTGCGCGGCGACCATGAAGCGTACCTCCATGGAACTCGGCGGCAACGCGCCGGTGATTGTATTCGAGGATGCGGATCTGGATGCGGCAGTGGCGGGCGCGGCCGGTTCCAAGTACCGGAACTCCGGTCAGACCTGTATCTGTGCGAACCGGATTCTGGTGCAGGACACGGTCTACGATGCCTTTGTGGAGAAGCTCACCGCGCTGGTCGGCACCTTCAAAGTGGGTAATGGTATGGATGAAGCCACGACCCATGGGCCGGTAGTGAGCAGCAAGGCCGTCGCAGACATCGACGAACTGGTACAGGACGCGCTGGCGAAGGGAGCACACGCGACCATCGGCGGCGGGCCGAGCGCGCTCGGCCCCTGCTATTACGACATGACCGTGCTCACGGATGTGAATACCGGCATGCGCGTGCACAGTGAGGAGATATTCGGTCCGGTAGCCCCCGTCTTCCGCTTCAGCACCGAACAGGAAGCAATCGATCTTGCCAACGATACGGAATTCGGACTTGCCAGCTACATTTACACCCGGGATATCGGCCGGGTCTGGCGGATGTCCGAAGGGGTGGAGTACGGCATGGTCGGCGTGAACGAAGTGGCCATCACCTCGGAAGTGATTCCGTTCGGCGGTGTGAAGGAATCCGGGCAGGGCCGCGAAGGTTCCAAGTACGGTTGCGATGATTATCTTGAAACGAAATACATCTGTATGGGTGGATTGGACGACTGATGGCATACGCTGAGATCAACGGCGCCCGACTCTGGTACGAGGTGCGCGGCGAGGGCGAACCCCTGCTGCTGCACCATGGCTATACCGCCTCCCGGGTAAACTGGATGCCGGTGGCGGAGCGTCTGCAGTCCCGTTACCAGATCATTCTCATGGAATGCCGGGGAACCGGTCAGTCCGAGCACACGCCGGATGGGTATACGCTCGAGCAGTATGCGGCCGACGTGGTGGGCATGCTCGATCATCTCGGCCTCGAGACCGTCACCTTTGCCGGCCACAGCATGGGTGGCGGTATCGGCTACCTGCTGGCGCTGTCACACAGACATCGACTTGACCGACTGATCCTGATGGCGCCGATCCCGGCGGCAGGCGTTGGCGAAATCACCCAGGAACTCAGGGAACAGCGGATGGCGGAACGGCGTCGTGGGGACCGGGATGCCATCCTGGCACGCTACCGGCTCATGCAGTTCCGGGACGATGTGGAAACGGAAGAGTGGTTCATCGACCGGGCGGAGCACATACTTTCCGTCTCGGACGGGCACTTCGAGCGGGGCGCCGAATCCATGCAGGATCTGGACGTGGCCCACCGTCTGCCGGAAATCACCACCCCTGCGCTCATGATCTGCGGTGCGGTTGACAGCCTGCTGGAAGCGAATCTTCGCGACTTCCTGAACCTGCCCAATGCGACTCTGGAAGTGCTCTCCCGTGCCGGCCACGAGGTGGCTGTGCATGAACCGGATCGCGTCGCGGCGGCGATCGACAGTTTCATGGTGCATGGCCCGGTGACCGCGATGACCCTGATGGCGCGTCTGGCGGAATGACCGGGTACGAGGAAAGGTCGGAAGCAAGGTCGGAAGCAAGGTCAGAGGAGAGATAGATGGCGAATCTGCTGGAGATTTCCACCGCTGTACTCGATGGCGGCAAAGGCGTGGACGACGTGGGCCCGATGAATCGGATCAACCACGAGTTGTCCGTGCTTGCCGACGGGGTCGCCGTGGTGGAAGCCTTTTCCCACTGTATCCTGTTCGAGACGGAAGACGGCCTGATCGCCTTCGACACCAGCAATCCACAGGGTGGCGTGCGGGTGGTGGAAGCCGTGCGGGGCTGGCGCGGGGATCGTTTCAACACCCTCGTCTATACCCACGGCCACCTGGATCATGTGGGTGGCAGCGGCGCATTTCTCGCCGATGCGGATGCGAACGGGCATCCGCCGCCGACAGTTGCGGGTCACGAGAACGTGTCCAGACGCTTCGACCGCTACGACTGGACGAGTGGCTATAACATGGTGATCAACCGCCGCCAGTTCGGGCAGTTTTCGAGGCGGGGTTATTCGTTGAATGACGGCGACCGCTTTCTGCCTGAGTCGGCCGCCCGCCCTGATACCACTTATTCGGATCGGCTCGAATTGTCTGTCGGCGGCCTGGATGTGACCCTCAATCACGCCCGGGGGGAAACGGACGATCACACCTGGGCCTGGATAGAAAAGCACAAGGCCATCTGTGCCGGTGATTTTTTCATCTGGTGTTTCCCCAACGCCGGAAACCCGCAGAAGGTGCAGCGCTATCCGGTGGAATGGGCGGCGGCCATGCGGGACATGGCTGCCCAGGGGGCCGAGCTTTTCCTGCCCGCGCACGGTCTGCCCATCGAAGGCAAAGAGCGCATCCGCCGGGTGCTGATCGATGTGGCCCAGGCGCTGGAGTTCCTGGTCGAGCGCACGGTTGCGGCCATGAATGAGGGCGCCCGGCTGAACGAGATCGTGCACGAGGTAAAGGTTGATCCGGCGGTACTGGAAAAGCCCTATCTGCAGCCGATTTACGACGAACCCGAGTTTGTGGTCCGCAACCTCTGGCGCCTGTATGGCGGCTGGTACGACGGCAACCCGGCACATCTGAAGCCTGCGGAAGAATCCGTGCTCGCGAGGGAACTGGCCGCGCTGGCAGGCGGTGCGACCAAGCTGGCGGAGCGCGGCCAGGCGCTGGCGGCTGAGGATCCGCGTCTGGCCTGTCATCTGGTGGAAATGGCGGTGCAGGCGGAACCTGACAACAAAACGCTGCATGGGATCCGAGCGGAGGTTTATCAGCACCGGCGGGGCCTGGAAGGGTCGCTGATGGCCAAAGGCATCTTCGGCGCGGCAGCGAACGAATCGTTGCAGCAGCTGGAAGACTGAGCATCGCCAGGATGACTGCGGAGGAATGAGTTTGCCGGTGACATCAACGGGGAGATTAACCGGGATACGCCGGGTGAGGTGGGCCGCTGCCATGCTGGCGCTGGCAGTCGTGGCGGGATGCTCGCTCGAAGAGGAATCACTCACCCTGGTGAAGCCACGACTGGCGATCGATCAGCAGCTGGCGGAAGAGTTTGCCCGGCTGTTCAATGTGCCGGGGCGGATCCGTATCGAACTGGTGGACAATCCGAATCCTGAACTTCCGGGGATCGAGGCCGTCAAGGAAGGCTATGCGGATCTGGCCCTGACACCCAACACGGCAACCTATGACCCGCGGATTGAAGCCGTGGTCCCCCTGTATCCTTCCGTGTTGCATATCGCCTATCAGCGACGCTCGGACGCGGAGGATCCCCTGGATGGAATCGGTGACCTGGCGAGCCGGACGGTCTTTGCCGGTCCGCCCGGCGCCCAGTCACGAACGCTGCTGGAAGCCGCGGCGAAACGCGATGGTGTCCGGCCGGGTGCCATCAACTACATTGAAGATCCGAGCGGTTGTGCCGAGGTCATCGTGGTCTACACCGCCGTCCTGCCGGAAGTGCCGGGGGCTATCCGAGCCTGTGGTGACTACCGGCTCTTCAGTCTGGGGCGGCCGGAAGACATCGGCAGCGGCCAGGCGCTCGATGCGGTCACGCTGATGAACCCGCTGCTCAAGCCGTTCGTGATTCCGGCCGAGACCTACGATGAAATGACGCCCGCACCGGTGGTCACCCTTGCCGTGGACAACCTGCTGGTGGCCAGTGCCGAACTCGAAGAGCCCGTGGTCTATGACCTGCTCGGGGAGGTGCTGAGAATGAAGCCGGCCTTGTCCGCATCCAATCCCGGACTCTTTCATCAGCTCACGGACGACTTTGACCCGGGTAGCCTGTCATTCGTCATGCATCCGGGTGCGTTGGCCTACCTGCAGCGGGATGAGCCCGATTTCTACGAACGTTACTCCGGCATCGCGGAAGTGCTGGTTACCCTGCTGATCGGGCTGGTGTCCGGTTTCTATGGTGTGTGGAAAATCTACAGTATCCGTCGCAAGAACCGGATCGATGCATTCTGCCGGGAGGCGATCGATCTCCGGGATCAGCACCTGGAAGGGGGGTGCGATGAGAAGACGCTGCTGGCGTCGATCAAAGCGCTTCAGGATCGGGCCTACGACATGATGATCCACGAGCGGCTGGCGGCGGATGAGAGTTTCCGGATTTTCATCACGCTGACGAACGACATCATCGCCGATGCCACCGGTGCGGGGCGCGAGCGTCACACCTGAAGGCGGTATGCTGAATCGAGCTCTTCTGCGTGATGCGGCCGCCGGCGTCTGGATGGATTTCCTGGCGCCGGAAGCGGTGCTGATTGCGAATGCGGTAACGGAAGTCGATAGCGTGCTGGCCCGGGTTGACGATCATTGCCGGCGAGGTGGCTATGCAGCCGGCTACCTCAGCTACGAAGCCGCTCAGGCAATGGATCCGGCTTACTGCTGTCCTGGCGCGAATGCCGAAGATACCTTAGATGCCTTGCCCCTGGCAGTCTTCGGTCTCTTTGCGGCGCCAATTCTGAGTTTCCAGCCGAACCTGATTGCAGACCTGGTTGCAGAAATTGATGTCGGTAACGACGCAATCATGAGCGCCAATCCGGATGCTGGGGCCGCCCCGGGCAATCGTTCACCGGCGTGGCAGTGCCAGGAAGCGTTCCCGGAATATGCTGCCAAGATTGGGCAAATCCGGCAGGAGATCGGCGCCGGCAATCTCTACCAGGCAAATTACACACTCAGGCTGCTCGGCCAGGGAGTATCTGCCGGGCAACTGTTCCAGCAACTCGGCCGGACTGCCCCTTATGGCGCCTTCCTGGATCTCGACAATGGGGCCATCGTTTCCGGATCACCGGAGCTGTTTTTCCGTCTCGACGACGACCGGCTGGAATCCAGGCCCATGAAGGGTACGGTGGCGCGAGGTCAGACCTCCGAGCAGGATGCCGCTCGGAGACGCTGGCTCGAGCAGTCGGCTAAAAACCGGGCCGAGAACCTGATGATCACCGATATGGTGCGAAACGATGTGGGCCGCATCGCCCGAACGGGTACCGTTCGCACCGAATCGATCTTCGACGTGCAGCCCCTGCCCACCGTCTGGCAGATGACGTCTACCGTGCACGCGGAAACGGATGCCGACCTGCCGACCCTGTTCCGCGCGCTGTATCCGGCAGCCTCGATCACCGGTGCACCCAAGGTCGCCAGCATGAGGCTCATCAGCGCGCTGGAGGATGTTCCCCGCGGCATCTACACCGGCGCGATCGGATATGTGGGCCCCGGGTCCACCCACCCACGGGGGATTTCGGGGCTCAAGGCCCAGTTCAATGTGGCGATTCGGACCGCCTGGGTCAGCAAAGCAGACGGCGCCGGCATTTACGGTGCCGGTGGCGGTATCGTCTGGGACTCCTGTGCGGAAGAGGAATTTGAAGAAGTGGCGCTCAAAAGCCGGGTGCTGACGAGCTCTGTGCAAACCGATGGTGCGCCTGTCGAACTGCTGGAGACCATCGGCTGGTCGCCGGGGTCGGGCTTCGATCATCTCCCCGCGCACCTGGAGCGACTGACGCGCGCGGCCAGGCATTTTGGTATCCCACTGGATCTCGCGAATGTTCGGAGGCGGCTCGAAGCCGAGGTCGATACTCTGGGGGCCGGGCGAGAGAACGGAGAATCTGCCCGCTGGCGGGTGCGACTCTGCCTGGGTCCGGCCGGTGAACTGAGTGTGAGTGCCGGGCCGGTTCAATTGTCCGATCGTCCTCAGGCGGTGATGCTGGCCCGGGAACCGGTCTGGCATGCTGATCCCGGCCTGGGATTTAAAACCACCCGGCGTGGTCTCTACGAGCGTGCGGCTGCGACGGTCCCGGAGGGCGTGGAAGCTTTACTCTGGAACGAACTTGGCCGGGTGACGGAATCGAGCATCGCAAACCTGGTCTACGAACTCGATGGTGAATACTTCACGCCACCGCTCAGCGATGGCCTGTTGCCTGGCGTGTTACGTGGCGCCCTGCTCGATGCAGGGCGTATTCGGGAACGTGCCCTGCTGGTCCAGGACATCGGGGCCGTGGATGCCCTCCATCTGGTGAACGGCCTGCGCGGATGGCGACAGGCCAGGCTGCTCAGCCGCGGAGCGTGACGGCATTCAGGTCTGCAGAATGTTCCGGGCGTTTCTGGCAAAGGCCTTCGCCGCTTCCTCGTCCTTCTCGGCATTGAACAGACGTTGCGGCACTTCCACACCGCGCTGCGCAGCCGGCCGCTCGCGAATGGCATCCCGCCAGCGCTTCAGATGGGTGAGGTCGTCCAGTTCGAGTCCGGACCATTTGTAGGTGCGCACCCAGCACCAGTTCGCGATGTCGGCGATGGAGTATTCGTCCGCCAGCCACTCGCTTTCACCCAGCCGTCGATCGAGCACTTCGCACAGGCGCCGGCTTTCGTTCTGGTAGCGATCGATCACCGGCTGAATCTTCTCCGGGAAGTATCGGTAGAACACGTTGGCCTGCCCCATCATCGGCCCGATGCCGCCCATCTGAAACATGAGCCACTGGATCACACGGGAGCGGCCTTTCTCATCGGCGGGCAGCAGCCTGCCCGCTTTTTCGGCCAGGTAGATCATGATGGCGCCGGTCTCGAAAATCGCAAAGTCGTCGTTGTCCGAATCGACGATGGCGGGTATCCGGCCATTCGGACAGATCTTCAGATACCACGCTTCCTTCTGGATCCCGGATTGCAGGTCCATCGGGTGAACGTTGTAGGGAATCTCCAGCTCTTCCAGCGTGACGGACGCTTTCCAGCCGTTCGGCGTGGAGGCAGTGTAAAGCTCGATCATCGGCGTCTCCCTTCGGGGCAAGTCGGCCAGAGCAAAGCTGGCTGGCAATTCTGGGCCAGGGCAAAGCTGGCCAGCATAGGACCAAAAGCGGTCGCACGGTAGTGCTGTGCCGCTGGCCGTTTCTTCCTGCCGAGCCCATACTTGGCGGCAGTGAGCGGTTTTCTGGAGCGAGGTTTGGCAGATCTGAAGGTAGGCGTCCTCGGCGGCGGGTCCTGGGGAACCACGGTGGCTTCCCTTATTTCACGAAATGCGCCGGTGGAGCTCTGGGCGCGCAATCCGGAAACCGTCCGGGAGATCAACGAAGCCCGTACCAATGAGCGTTATCTGCCCGGTATTGAACTGCCCAGAAAACTGACCGCGACGGCGGATCTCGAAGCAGTGGTCCGCGCGGCCGATGTGCTGGTGATGGGGATTCCATCCCAGAACTTCCGCAGTGTGCTGGAGGAGGTCAAGGCAAACGTTCGCGCCTGGGTCCCCATCATCAGCCTGACCAAGGGGCTCGAGGTGGGTACGCGGATGCGGATGACAGAGCTGGTCGAAGAGATTGTGCCCGGACATCCGGTGGGCGTACTGACCGGTCCGAACCTCGCCAGGGAGATCATGGAAGGGCGTGCCGCGGCCAGCGTGCTGGCGATGAAGGGGGGCGGGGATGTGGAGTTGTTGCGCCCCCTGTTCAACAGCGGGTTGTTCCGCGTCTACAGCAATGAAGATGTCATCGGCTGTGAGCTCGGCGGTGTGCTCAAGAACATCATTGCCATTGCCGTCGGCATGGGCGATGGTCTGGGCGCCGGCGACAACACCAGAGCCGGCCTCATTACCCGTGGCCTGGCCGAGGTGACTCGCCTGGGCGTGGCTTTGGGCGGTAAGGCCCGCACGTTCTCGGGACTGGCCGGCATGGGCGATATGATTGCAACCTGCACCAGTGATCAGAGCCGGAATCGGTCCGTGGGCGTGCAACTCGGTAAAGGCAGAAGTATTGATGAGATCATCGCCGACATGGTGATGGTGGCAGAAGGCGTGAAGACCGCGCCAGCAGTTATGGAACTGGCAAAGGAGCACGAATTATCCATGCCGATCGCGGAAGATGTTTTTAAAGTGGTTACCGGGGCGTCCACGGCTGCCCGGGCATTCAGGGGCCTGCTCCGGGTGCATGCCGGTGCTGAGTCGGAGCCGGGTTGATGAGTAATCCCGAATCCGATCAGAACCTGGCCCTTTTCTGTGACTTCGAAAATGTGGCGCTCGGCGTTCAGGATGCCAAATTCCCGAAGTTCGACATGTCGCTGGTTCTCGAGCGATTGCTGCTGAAAGGCAACATCGTGGTCAAGAAAGCCTACTGCGACTGGGACCGTTACAAGAGTTTCAAGCCGACGATGCATGACGCCGCGTTCGAGCTGATCGAAATTCCCCATACCCGGCAATCGGGCAAGAACTCCGCGGACATCCGGATGGTGGTCGACGCGCTGGATCTCTGCTACACGAAAGATCATATCGACACCTTCGTGATCATCAGCGGCGATTCGGACTTTTCACCGCTGGTGAGCAAGTTGCGTGAAAACGCCAAACTGGTGATCGGCATTGGGGTCAGGAACTCGACCTCTGATCTGTTGATGAACAACTGCGATGAGTTTCTGTTCTACGACGATCTCGTCCAGGAGAAGAGCCGCAGGGCAAAACCGGCGAAATCGAAATCACCGGCGAAGAAATCAGCAGCGCGGAAGTCGAATAACGGAACTCCGAAGGCGGAGCCCGCACCCACGCCTCAGGATGAGGCGCTGGATCTGGTGCTGGATACCGCTGAAGCCCTGATCTCTGAACGCGGTGACCGGGTATTCGGCTCCATGGTGAAGCAGACGCTGAAGCGTCGGCGTCCCGGATTCAGCGAGAGCACCTATGGATTCAAATCCTTCGGTGATCTGCTGGAGCACGCCGCGGAACGCGGTCTCGCGGATATCGAAATGGACGAGCGTTCCGGTGGCTACGTGATCCGTTCGGTGAAACGTTAGCCTCACCGGGGCATTCATTCCGCCAGGGGCTGAGCCTTCAGAAAGAACCGGTCCGTCTGCCGATAGATGCGTTCGTCGTAGACCATCAGATCGTGTCCGTCCGCCGGATTGCTGTACAGATCGCTGTCAGCGGTCACACGGAAGCCGGCCTTTTCAAGGAGCATTCCGGCAAGGGCGGGCGTCATACGGTGCAGCTTTGCGTTATCCCGGTCCTCGAGCCCCACGTGGTCGGTGATGCCGAGTACACCATCGGCTTTGAGGGCGCGACGGATGGCTTCCAGAAACCGGATGGCTGCAGCTTCTCCGTCCCGGTAGTAGAAGTCGTGCAGCAGATTGCCGAGGAAGGCGACATCGATCTCGTCCGTCAGCCCCAGGTCGTCGTAATCACAGACGTGCAGGGTGACATTCGGCAGCCGGTTGTCTGCCAGTCGCTCAGCCATGGTTCGCTGGTAGTAGCCGTCGGCGTAACGGGTCAGAACCTGACGGGTATTCTGGGAATAGACATGACCGGTTGGGCCCACGGCGGCTGCCAGCATCTCGCTGGTATATCCGGCATAGGCGCCCACGTCGAGCACTGTCATGCCCGCCTCGACGCCAAGAAACTGAAAGGCGGCAAACGGCTTCCGCGCCCGGTCGCGGGGAAGATCAAAACTGTGTCGATCGGCTCTGCGCTGCTGAGCCCGGATTCGCTCGAACATGGCCTGGTCCTGCCAGCCGACCCAGCCAGGGCCGCGTACCACCCGACCCGGAAGCGCACCGGTGTGTTCGCCACCCTCGAGCACCTGCTGGCCGTTGACGAACACATGGACCATGCCGGTGGCGTACTGATGGGGCGCTTCGAACGTGGCATGGTCACGCACTTGGGCAGGATCGAAGATCACCACGTCCGCGAAGTTGCCGATGGCCAGGCTGCCACGTTCCCGGAGCCCCAGATTCTCTGCAGGCAACCCGGCCAGTTTGTGTATGGCTGCTTCCATGCTGAGCACGCCTTCATCGCGTACGTACCTGCCGAGCACACGGGCGAAGTTCCCGTAAGCCCTGGGATGGGTGCTGGTGTTGAGGAAATGCCCCTCGGTGGCCATGGACTGCGCATCCGAGCCGAAACTGACCCAGGGCAGCGCGACACCTCTGGCCACGTTTTCCTCACTCATCAGGAAATAGATCACCTGTACCCGGCTGCCGTCCTCGACCACGAGATCCATGGCGGTGAGGGCGGGCGGTGTGCCGCGTTCCTCGCTCACTTCGGCCAGCGTCCGGCCGGTGTATTTTCTGAGCGCATGGTTCTTGAAACCCACCAGCAGGGTGCCTTCCGCGCCGGCGGCGAGCATCAGATTTTCCCAGTCATCGGTAGGCGTGGTCATCTCGTCGAGCAGTTGCTCACGGATCTGCGGATCCTGCAGACGTGCTGCCCAGGCCTCGTAACCGCCTTCCTGCACCCAGGGTGGCATGGCCGCATCCAGGCCGGTGGAACCGGCAGGATAGGTGTACATGTCGGCCGTGATCCGGGTGCCTCGGGCTCTGGCTGCCTCGACTTTCTCGACCACCGCATCGAACTTGTCCCAGTTTTCCTGGCCACTCATCTTCAGGTGGTAGATTTCTGCCGGGGCGCCGCTCGTTTCAGCGATTTCAATCAACTCGTCCACCGACTCGAGCAGCCGGTTTCCCTCGCTGCGCATATGGGAAATGTACATGCCGCCATATTCCGCCGCCGCCTGCATCAGAGCGATCAGTTCCTCGGTGTCGGCATAAAACGCCGGCGCGTAGATCAGGGAGGAACCGACGCCCATGGCGCCTTCCCGCATGGCTTCCCGAACCAGGTTCTGCATCACGGCGAGTTCGGTGTGGGTGGGGGCTCGATCGGCGGCGCCGATTTCGTGCACCCGAACCGTGGTGGCACCCACGAAGGAAGCGACGTTGGTGGCAATGCCGCGCTGTTCGAGATATTCGAGGTATTCGGAGAGGGTGGTCCAGGGCACGTCAAATTTGAAATCTCCCTGGCGGGCGACCATGGCTGCACGCATCTCGTCGTTGATCGGCCCCATGGAGGAACCTTCACCCATCACCTCCAGAGTCACTCCCTGACGGATATCTGACTGGCTGCGGCCGTCCGCAATGAGGGATTGGGTGGCCCAGCTCAGCATGTTGATGAATCCGGGTGCCACATAGAGCCCCTGTGCATCGATCGACCGGGCCGCGTCTTCTGCATCGAGTTCACCGATCGCCACGATGCGATCCCCGCTGATGGCCAGGTCCGCGTCGATGGGGGCGCCGCCGGTACCGTCATAGAGACGGCCATTCTCGATCAGCACGTCGTAGCTGGCAGCCAGGACGGCTGGTGCGCACAGGGAGAGTAAAACGAGGAGGGCGATTAAGGGCTTTCGGGTTTCGCGCATGGTCGCATCCTGACTGTTGGCCTCAAGAGCATACAAAACGGGCGCCTGCTGGCGCCCGTTTTTGGAATGGCGGAACAGATCTCAGATCCGTTCGACGAGCGTGCCGGTACCGAGTCCACCACCGCAGCACATACTGATCAGTCCGTACTGACCGCCCGTGCGCTTGAGTTCGTGCACGGCTTTGGTGATCAGAAAGCAGCCGGTGGCACCCAGCGGATGGCCAAGCGCGATGGCGCCGCCATTCGGATTGACCTTCTCCATGTCCGCGCCGACGGTCTTTGCCCAGGAAAGAACGACAGCGGCAAACGCCTCATTCACCTCGAAGACGTCCATATCGTCAATGCTCAAACCGGTCGTCGCCAGGAGCTTTTCGGTGGCGGGGATGGGGCCTTCGAGCATCAGCACCGGATCGCAACCGACCAGCGCCGATGCTCTGATCCGGGCCAGTGGCTCGAGCCCGAGCGCTTCTGCTCTGGCGGCGCTCATCATCAGCACCGCGGCGGCGCCGTCGGCGATCTGTGAAGAAGTGCCGGCGGTGTGCACACCGTCCTCCCTGGCCACGGGCTTGAGTCCGGCAAGCGCTTCCAGGCTCGTATCCCTGGGCACTTCATCGGCGGTTACTGCCAGCATTTTTCCGGTTTTTTCGAAATTCTGATCCACTTCGGGTGCTTCGAGCGGGATGATCTGGCTGTCGAACCGACCTTCTTCGATGGCACGCGCCGCCCGCTCCTGAGACTGCAGTCCGAACGCATCCGTATCCGCGCGGGTGATACCGTATTTGACTGCCAACCGTTCCGAGCCTTCAAACTGGCTGGTGAATTCGTGGTGGGCGAAATAGCTTTTGGAGACCGGTTTGCCCATGGTCTTCTCTCTGCCAACCGCATCGGATCCGATCGGCAGACGGCTCATGTTCTCCACGCCGCAGGCCATCACCACATCGGCCATGCCGGAGGCGATCAGCGAGTGCGCAAGGGTTGTGGCTTCCTGGGAGGACCCACACTGGGAATCGACTGTGATGCAGGGCGTGCTGATGTCGCCGCCGTGGGCGAGCCAGGCCGTGCGGGTGACGTTCATCCCCTGGGCGGCCACCTTGTTGATGCAACCGCCGATCACCTGATCCACATTGCCGGATTCGATGCCCTGGCGCTCGAGCAGCTTCATCATGACATGGCCCAGAGTATCAGTCGGGTGCGCGCCCGCCAGTCTGCCCATCTTCCGGCCCACCGGTGTGCGGGCGGCATCGACGATAACGGTTTCGATCATGATCAGGTCTCGCTGAAATTCGGAATCCGGAAGGCTAGCACAGGTGCCCGAGGGATGACCCGGGCGGGCAATTTTCATACCCTCCGGATAGTGGGAGGAGAATTCAGATGAACAATGACCCCTATCTTCTGATTACAGCGGATACTCATGCCGGTGGCAGTCATGCCCAGTATCGGGAGTACCTGGACCCGGAATACCGTGAGACTTTCGATGAGTGGCGTGGCGGTTACCGGAATCCGTCTCAGGAGCACTACGGTTCCAAGAAGATGCGGAACTGGGACTACGACATCCGCACCACCGATCAGAACAGCCAGGGCGTTGTGGGCGAGGTGGTATTCCCGAACACCGTGCCGCCCTTCTTCCGGAAGAGTATCGTGACTGCGCAACCGCCCGGGCCCGATCATTTTGAACTGGCGCTCGCCGGCATCCGCGCGCACAACCGCTGGCTGAAGGACTTCTGCGCAGAAGATCCGGACCGGCGGGCCGGCATCGGCCTCATTCTGCCGAACGATATGGACGAGGCGGTGAAGGACATTGAATTCATCGCCGAGGCAGGGTTGCGCGGGGGCGTTCTGCTGCCGCTGGTTCCGCCGGACTGCACCTGGCTGAAGCCCCTCTACGATCCTGCCTGGGACACCGTGCTGGCGGCGATTCAGGATCATGATCTGGTCATCAATCAGCATTCCGGTCAGGGTTCGCCGAACTACGGCCAGGGCCCGGTGCCCGAGGCGATCTGGATCTCGGAGGTGACGTTCTACTGCCAGGCGGGCTGGCGTCACCTGCTGATGAGCGGCGCTTACGAAAAGTTCCCGAAGCTGAAATACATCCTCACCGAATCAGGCTGCGCCTGGGTTGCGCCCATGCTCAAGCAACTGGATCGAATTCATATGGGCTTCAAGGCGGGCGCCATCACCGAGGAACGACGCCGTAAGATTCTCGGTCTGAACGCGGCCCAGCTGTACGGGTTCGATGTTGAAAAGCTGATGCCCCTGGCAAAGGCGCACGGGCCGACGCCGGAGGAAGTGAGCACACCGTTGCCGAAGGAGGACATTCCCCGGGATTCCATGTGCTACCTGTTCACTAATGCGCTGTACGGCGGATAGGAGGCAGCAGTATGGGTATGCCAGAGGGGATCGGCATCGTCGACACGATGATCGGCTTTCCGGCCGAAGACTTCAGAATGTACGACTTCATTCGTGAGCAACTGAAAGATGGCTCCACCGACTTCGATTTCCCGGTGGAATACATGTTCAAGAATGTGCCGAAGTCGCTCTATGGCAGCCAAGATCCGATTGCCATCACATTGCACGAAATGGATCGGTATGGCATCGAGATCGGTGTGATTGGTGTCGGCGGGGATGTCAGCAGGAAGGCGCTGAAAGATCATCCGGACCGGTTCGTGGGTCAGGGCTCCGTGGATCCCAATCAGGGCATGGACGGCATCCGGGACATGGTGCGTCAGTACGAGGAACTCGGTGTGCGTTCATTCGGTGCCTTCAATGCGGGCTTCAATCCCCAGGTAGGCATCAGCGACCCGCTCATGTATCCGATTTATGCCAAGTGTGTTGAACTCGACGTGCCGATCTTTTCCTGTGCCGGGGTACCGGGCCCGCGTTTTCCCATGTGGCCTCAGGAAGTTCGACTGATCGATCAGGTGATGTATGACTTCCCGGAGCTGGTCTTCGTCACCCGGCACGGGTGTGAACCCTGGGAAGATCTGGCGGTGAAGCTGATGCTGAAGTGGCCGAACCTCTATTACTCGACAACGGCCTTTGCCCCGAAATATTACCCGGAAGCGATTGTAAAATACGCCAACAGCCGGGGAGCGGACAGGGTTCTCTACGGCGGCTATTTTCCAATGGGACTATCCATCGAGCGGATCATGACGGACATGCAGTCATTGCCGCTGAAGGATGAGGTCTGGCCGAAGTTCTTACGCGATAACGCCCGCAAGGTGCTGAAGCTCGACTGAGCGTCCTCCGGGATCCCGATGGGAATTGTTATGATCGTACTTTTTGCAGGGGAAGTCTTTTGAGTCAGATCACGCTTTATCACAATCCGAACTGCAGCAAGTCCCGCGGTGCCAAGGAGATACTGGAATCACGGGGTGCGGATTTCGAAGTCATCGATTATCAGAAAGCACCACTCGATGCGGCGGCGATCACGGACCTGCTGGCCGCGATTGGTGGTGAACCGGCTGAACTCGTACGCAAAGACAGTCACTTCAAATCACTCGGCCTCAATGCGGACGACTACCAGACCAGCCAGGCCGTTGCCACGCTGCTGGCAGAACATCCGAAGCTGATGCAGCGACCGGTGGTGGTTCGAGATGGCAGGGCGGTGATCGCCCGGCCGCCGGAACGGGTGGAGTCGCTCCTTTGAGCCTCTCGAGAAGAGGACTGCTCAAGGCGGCGCCAGCAGCGTCCATGGCATTCGCGGCGATGGGCGCCAGTGGCAGTTCGGAAAGCCGCACGGATGGCCCAGGGCGCGGAGACCTGTTTGCACAGGACGGGCTGGCACAGGTCAAGCTGGTCAAGGATGGCAAGCTCAGCGTGGTCGAGCTTGTGAGCGCCGCCATCGACCGGATAGATCGGCTGAATCCACTTCTGAACGCGGTCATATCGGCGAACTACGACCTGGCCCTGGATCGTGCCAGGACACTGGATGCCAGCCGTCAGCGCCGGCTGTTCGAAGGCCTCCCGATGGTGATCAAGGACCTGACCGATGTGGCGGGTTTTCAGACGCTGAACGGATCCCGGCTGTATCGGGGCTATGTCGCCCAGGAAAGTCACGAATTTGTTCAGGCCCTGGACACTGCGGGCGCTGTCATTCTCGGCAAGACGGCAACACCGGAATTCGGACTGATTGGCACCACAGAGCCTCTGGCGACCGGCATGACCCGCAATCCATGGTCTCTCGACCACAGTACCGGAGGATCCAGCGGTGGCGCGGGCGCAGCAGTGGCTGCAGGCATGGTGCCGATCGCCAGCGGCAGCGATGGCGGCGGCAGCATTCGTATTCCAGCCAGTCAGTGTGGTGTGTTCGGCCTCAAACCCAGCATGGGTGTGCCGGTCGGCTCCGCCGAGACGCTGCCGGGCGGCATCTCGGTGAAAGGTGTGCTGAGCCGCAGCGTCCGGGACAGTGCGGCCATGCTGCCGGTCTATGCGCGTTCCGGACGGGCGGGTCTGGTGACGGACCCCATCGATCGCAAACTCAAGGTGGGCCTGATTGTCGATGATCACTTCGGCAGGACGCCGGATCCGGATGTGGTGAAGGCTGTGGAATCCAGCGCAGCGCTCTTGGCCGACCTCGGTCATCAGGTGGAACCCACCGCGTTCGGATTCGACGGTGCCGAGATGATGGATCATTTCATGAGCTTCTGGACTCAGGGTCCCGTACAGGCCAGGGCCGAGGCGATCAACCGGGGCATGGCGCCGGAGGCTGTATTGGAGCCCTGGACACTGGGCCTCGCAGCAATGGGTGCGCGGCGTGGTGAAGCTGAAATCGCGGCCGCAAGCCGCTATCTCACCGAGCTCAGTGATGAGGATGCGCTGTTCGGCGACTTCGATGTGCTCCTGTCGCCCGTTCTATCCAGGCCGCCGATACTGATTGGCGAGCAGTCTCCCATCCTGCCGTTCGATGGGCTCTATGAAGCAGTGCTGAACTATGTCTCTTATACGCCCCTGGCCAATGTTACCGGCATCGCCGGCATGTCTGTGCCGCTGTACTGGAACGGGGCCGGCCTGCCTATCGGCAGCCAGTTCATGGCCCGCCGTGGCGCGGACGCATTGCTGCTGGAGCTTGCCTTTCAACTCGAACAGGCCAGGCCCTGGGCCGATCGCTGGGCACCGAATTCCGCAAAATACCTCTGAGGAGAACTGGATATGGCGAACGTACTGATTACCGGGGCCAACCGGGGCATCGGTCTCGAGATGGTGAAACTCTATGCCCAGCGCGGCGATACCGTTCTGGCATGCTGCCGGGATGCGGCGAAGGCGGAAGCGTTGAATGCCGTCCCGGGAAACGTGGAAGTGATCGAGGTCCAGGTCAGCGATGGAGATTCCGTTGCCAGCCTGGCGAACGCGCTCGGTGATAGACCGGTGGACATTCTGATCAACAACGCAGGTATGGCCGGGCCAGCTTACGATCAGCAGAACGTCCTCGCCATGGACTTCGAGGGCTGGGCGGATACCTTTGCGGTGAACACCATGGCCCCGGTGCGGGTGATGCAGGCGTTGATGGCAAATCTCAAGGCCAGTAACAGCGCGAAGGTGGTCACCATCACTTCCCAGATGGGCGCGCTTTCACTGGATATGCCGGTTGCTTATGCCTACTGCACCAGCAAGGCCGCCCTGAACAAGTTCATGAAGATGGCGGCGCTGGAGCTCGGCAAGGAGGGCATCAGCGTCTGTGTGATCCATCCGGGCTGGGTGCAGACGGATATGGGGGGGCCGAATGCGGACATCACGCCGCAGGAAAGTGCGCAGGGCATCGTCTCCACCATCGATGGTCTGAACATGGAAACCAACGGCAGTTTCTGGAAGTGGAATGGCGAAGTACACGGCTGGTAGGAGCTGACTCATGTGGCGGGATGAAGCGGAGCAGGTGGGCGTGCTCACAGAACGGGAGTTCGAGCTGGACGTGGCCGGTCGGAGCGTCCCCGGGGTGGTCTGGTCCGAGGGCGAGGTTGAATCCGGAAAGCCCATGGTACTGCTGGGGCATGGCGGGACGACGCACAAGAAGGCCGATTACCTGGTGCAGGTCGCCATGTTGCTGGCGAGAAGGGGCGTTCTGGCCATGGCCATAGATGGGCCCGGACACGGCGAACGCGCCGGGGAGCACGACCCGAACAATGCCTTCGAGCTTGCCTGGAACGAAGGGGGTGGGACGGAAGCGGTGGTTGCCGACTGGAAGGCAGCGCTGGATTTCGTCAGCTCGGAGCTGGAAACCGGCAAGACGGGGTATTGGGGACTGTCCATGGGTACCATGATGGGGTTGCCTGTGGTCGCGAATGACGACCGCATCTCGGTAGCGCTGCTCGGCCTCATGGGTAACTGGGGACCGAACGCCGATCGCCTGATGGCGGATGCGCCGAATGTGGAATGCCCCATCCGGTTTCTGGTGCAGTGGGATGACGAGGTGGTGCCGCGGGCGGCCTGCCTGGAACTTTTCTCGACCATCGGCTCGAAGCGGAAGACGATGCATGCCAATCCGGGTCTGCACTCGGCGGTTCCCGCTTTCGAGATCCGGGATTCGACAGATTATCTGGCCGGTGTGCTGAAACGGCGGAACTGATCGCTCAGCGGGTTTTCTTTTTTCTGAGATGGTAGGTCAGCGCCAGCTCGATGCAGCGTCCGACGGCGTCTTCCGGGATCGCTTCAGTCACGTCGAACAGCACCGCACGGTTGCCTTCAAATCTGAGTTCGGGAAAGAGCGTGCGGTAGGTGTCGATCAGCGTGGTCTGGCAGTTGAGATACAGTCCGTACTGATCCGGTGATTTCGCCTTCCACGCCACCCGGATCGTGCTACCGGACTTACTCTTTTCAGTCAGATAGGCCGGCTCGCCCCACTTGAGCGTTTCTGTCACCGGTCCGACTTCGGGGATGGATGCGGCGGTGTCGAGGATCATCTTCCGGACGCGCCGGATCCGGGTCTGAACCGGCTTCGGGTAGGAGGCGATCACCGCCTCGACCTCAGTAACGTCCGTCATGAGTCAGTTCCGGCTGCGGGCGGGTGGATTCCGAGGCTGATCCGGTCGGCGACCTGATCAGCGACCTGGTTGGAGTTCAGATCCGTGGTGTCCAGCTTCGGAAAGGGCAGGGCATCGATCAGTTCCAGACGGGTCAGTGCGTACGCCAACTTGTCCGGCTCACCGCGAGCGAGCAGGCGGGACTCGAGTGCTTCGGGGGACGAGACCAGATACAACATGTCTGCAGTGTCGACGAGATCTTCCAATCCGTCCAGCACGGGTTGATAGAGCAGCGAGCGGGCGAAGACCCAGGAAAGGATGCCGGTTTCGCAGCCCGCACTGAAGTAGCCGCGCATCACCGAGATCACGTTGCCGATGGCCATATCCCGGTTTTCCGGGACCGCAAGATCATCGGAAACGCGCCAGACGTCGTCTGCATCCAGCAACGCCGTACCCGGCGAACGACTACCCTGCAGGTGACGCAGCACCGTGGTCTTGCCGACGCCGGTCGGACCGCCGAGCAGTACCAGTCGTGTCATGAAGTCTCCGTCACGCTCCCGCCATCTTGTGGATCGAAGCGGCGCATGGCAACCGTTGCGGTGGTCTACTTGAATTTTTCCAGAGCAACATCGAGCTTGCTTTGAACCTCGTGCAGTTCTGTTTTGAGTTCGGCGCGCTTCCGGCCATCTGTTTCGTTGTCGATCTCAGCGCGCAGCAGGGCAACTCGCTGAATCATTTCGACCTCGGGCGGTGTGTAGCCGGCGTTCTTGAGAATTCGATACGCCATCCGGTATCTGGGCGGCACGTGCCGGTCTTCGTCGAGGTCGAGCGGTTTCCCATAGCCCGGGAGCTTTTTCACCTCACCCGAGCGTTCGGCGGCCTTTACCCAACCGCCGATGATGTCGTCAATGCCCGCCATTCAGCTGTCTCCCGTCCAACTCTCTCCCGCCGTGTTCCCTGCGTAGTGGAACTCCACCAGGTACACACGTTCGCCGGTGCCATGTTTCGCCACTTTGAGCAGATCCGCAACACCGGAGAATCCCGAGTCGCGAGCTAACCGCGGCGTGATATCGTCGAACGCGATCTCGTTCAGCCGGTCAATCACCACATGACCGTCCTCCATGGCGTAGCGATTGCCGACCTTCACCCGGGGGCGTTGCCAGATTCTCACGCTGGTGGTGATCTCTCCCCGCTTTATCCGGTCCCGAAGGCGCTTTGTGAATTGCACGACCTAATTCTCACTGTCTTCGTTCACCAACCCAACCCCTCTGTCGTCCTGCACCAGTCGAGTACCTGGGGGTAGATCGAGCAACTCGTTCATTTCCTCGACCGAGTAGCCGTAGACAACGTGCACGCTGCCCATGTCGGAATCCCCGGATCCTTCGCCTGTCAGATAGCCTTCCGCCCGGATCCGGATCCGGCCGCTCTGTCCATCGCTGCAGTCGAAGAACGCAATTCCTGCGGGAAAAGGCTGATAGCGGAATCTTCCTGCGCAATGCAGCGCGGGCCCGTATACGGATTGCAGTTCAAAGGAGCCGGTGTCGCCGAGGGTTGTGGAGGTTCCGATCAGAACCAGGTCCCGGACCGTGGCGACGGTCAGTACGCCGCCCGTCGGCTGCAGTGGATCGGCGACGCACCCGCACAGAAGGAAGGGCATTGCAGCCATCAGGGCAGCGATCAGGCTGCCTCCAGGGTTCACGCCTCGCGGCTCAGTCGACGTATTCCGCTTCACTGCTCTGAATCTCTCTCCGACCGGATAGTACTTGATTACCTGCGTGCGGACGATGTGCGCGCGGACGTTTCATCAGCAGAGGTGTTGGGTTGCCAGGTCGTCCAGGGTGCGGGTATCCAGTGCCCCGTCGAGACCGATCATCACGATCCTGCTCGCATCGGATATGGATTGATCGTCGTGCACGGTCAGCGTCGTCCGTTGTCCGACCTGCTGGTAGAGCAGAATCTGAACGCCCGCCGGCGTCGATGTCCGAAGAAATCCTTTTCCCCGTAAAACTTGAGCGGGCAGGGCGGCGAGAAAGGCTTCCACGGACGATCGTGTGAACGTCTTCTCCGACGTATGCTGCCAGGTTGCGTAGGTTTCGTGGCCGCCGTGTTCTGCCGGCGCCATAGCGGGATGATCGATGGACCCCAGTCCGAAAATGGCCTGCACGGGCACTTCGCCGTATCTGGCGCGCACGATCGGCCGGTCCGGTGCGGTTTGCTTCAACCAGTCCTCCAGCGCTTCCCCGTTTTCCGTCGAGGTCAGATCAACCTTGTTCAGAACAATCAGATCGGCGCCCTGCAATTGCCGGAGAACGGTTCTGCCCACGTACTTGTCATGCGCCTTTGTCCGAACAGTTTCGGCATCGGCCAGAACGATGATGCCATCCAGCACCAGGCCGGGATGATGACCGTACTGGGCAAGCGAGACCACATCGGCCACGCCGCTGGCTTCGACGATGATGCGGTCTGGTTGGGGGTTCCGCGCCATCAGACCGTCGATGGCTTCATCGAAACCGGCGCTCATGCCGCAGCAGATGCAGCCGTTGGTGAGGTTGATCTGGTCGTCCGTCTGCCCGCTGATCAGCTCTGCATCGATGTTGATGGCTCCGAAATCGTTGATGATCAGGGCCAGGCGTTCACCCTGAGCGTTTCCGAGCAGGTGATTGACGAGGGTGGTTTTTCCCGCCCCCAGATAGCCGCCCAGCACGGTGAAGGGAATGCTCACTCCCGGGCGCTCATCGTCAGTCTCCTGGAGCGGGGTAGTGCACGCCGCCAAGCACGGTACCCCAGACCGGAATGTCTCTGATCGACATTGGATCAACGGTCAGCGGGTCGTCTCCCAGAATGGCGAAGTCGGCCCGCTTACCCGCTTCCAGCGAGCCGATTTCATGATCCATGTGCAGCTGGTAGGCGCCGGAGATGGTCACGGCGCGTAGTGCGTCGTAGGCTGAAATCTTCTCGGTCTCACCAAGGACCCGGCCTTTCGGGGTGATCCGATTTACCGCGCACCACATGGTGTGCAGATGGCCGAGCGGTGTCACGTTGGCGTCCGAGTGGATGGAGAAGGGTACGCCTTCGCGCAGTGCGGATGCACAGGGTTCCAGCGCATTGGCCCGCTCCGGACCGACCGTCTGCTCATAGTGCTGGTCACCCCAGTACCAGAGATGGTTGGCGAAGAAGTTCGCGCAGAGCCCGAGCTTCGCCATCTTCCGGAGCTGGGCCTGGGTGGTCAGCTGAGCGTGGGTGATGGTGTGGCGATGATCGAGCCAGGGCACCTCCTTCAGCGCCGCGGCCACCGTTTCGATGGCCAGGTCCTGGGTTCGGTTGCCATTACAGTGCATGTGCACGTTGATACCCGCCCGATGGAAGGGCATCAGCCAGTCTTTGAACTGATCCGGCACGGTGAGCAACTGACCATGGTCTTCCCCGGTCAGATAGCCGGGCTCGTTCAGCAGTGCGGACCAGCCCTGGATGGAACCGTCGAGCACGAACTTCACGCCCGGAAAACGCAGCTTGTCCGTGGCTTCCTGCTGCAGGGAGAGCACCGCCTGGGCAACCTCATCGAAGCGGGCTGATTCCCCGGCTGATTCCCCGGGTATTGCCGGTATGTTGTACTGGGCGATTCTGGCCGGAAAGCTCGGATCGTTCACCACCTCCTGCCAGACGGCCTTGCCTGCGTGCCGGCTGTCCGGGGCAAGAATAAGGCTCCCGGCCAGATCGGTAACGGTGGTGATGCCGTTGTTTCTCGCGCTCATGCCGAAATTGCGCAATGTCTCCGCACCGTTGTTCGTGCGCATGATCCCCCGGTAGCCGGTCTTACAGAGAGACATGGCGGGGGGTTCGCGAAGCTCGCCATCCAGGGCGCCACTGGCATCCCGTCCCAGGCCCTCTACTTTGAGATCTGCGGTCACCCCGTTCTGTTCGAGCATTGCCGTGTTCACGGTGGCCAGATGACCACTGGCGTGCATGAGAAAAATCGGCCGGGAGCGGGAAACCTGATCCAGGTGGTGGCGGGTGAGGCGTTCCTCGCCATCGAAATAGATCGGGTCGAACCCGCGGCTCAGGATCGGCGCGTCAGGATCCGCGAGTTCCCGATCGATTGCTTTCAGTCGTTCGATGAGCTGGGCATAGGACTGGATGCCGGAGACAATGCCGCCCTGGGGGAGGTTCCGGTCGAAGTATCCGAGGTAAGGCAGCAGGCCGGTAGCGCCTTCCATCACATGTGCATGAGCCTCCACGAACCCCGGCGTGATCACATGGTCCGAGAAGGTGTCGTCGAGTTCATGCGGCCCCCACACCGCCACGTCTGCCAGGCTGCCCACACCCAGGATCTGGCCATCCCGGACTGCCACGTGGGTGCCTTCCGGGTTGCTGGGATTCATCGTGATGATTCTGCGCGCTCGATAGATCCGAATGGCCATGAGATTCCTTCGCCGATGACTGATCTACAGGCATTTTCTTATGGGGCCTGCTTCGTTACCGTAGCGGAATAGGCTGCAGGGGAGAAGAGATGACTATCGAGACGCTGGGGGATATCGCCCGGACGCATGCCCGCTCACAACCGGACAAAACGGCGCTCACTTTCGTGGAAGGCACGATCGATGATACGCATCGCGCCTGGACATTCGGTGAGCTTGACAGGGAGGCCAACCGGATCGCGAATGCCCTGCTCGCGGCTGGTATCGAGCCTGGTCAACGGATCGCCTACCTGGACAGGAACGCACCCGAGTACTTTCTCTACCTGCTGGGCGGAGCCAAGGTGAACGCGGTTTCCGTGGCGGTGAACTGGCGCCTGGCGATACCGGAGATGGCATACATCCTCAATAATTCCGAGGCCCGTGTGCTGCTTGTGGGAGAAGAGTATCTGGCCGCCCTGGCAGATATGGAACTGGAAACCATCCGCACGGTCGTGGTGCTGGGCGATCCTGGTACCAGTGGCTATCCCACCTTCGAGCAATGGCTTGCCGGCGCGGCCGATACAGACCCGCATATCCCCGTCGCACCGGAAGACGTCTGCTATCAGCTGTATACCTCAGGTACCACAGGACTGCCGAAGGGGGTGGAAATCACCCATGCCAACTTCATGCACGCAATGACGGCCAGCATGGCGGCTCAGGAATTCTCAGCGGATTCGCTGAACCTGGTCTGCATGCCGCTCTTTCACATCTCCGGCAGCGGCTGGGGTCTGATCGGCATGTATTACGGTGCGTCTTCGGTAATGCTTCGGGATGTGAACCTCGAGCTCATTCTTGATGTGATCCCGGGGTTCGGCGTCACCCACGCCCTGTTCGTGCCGGCGGTGCTGCAGTTTCTGCTGGCCTTGCCCAAGTGCCGGCAGACGGACTTCGGCTCGCTGAAAAACATCACTTACGGCGCTTCGCCGATCACCGAAGCCGTGCTGGTGGATGGGATGGAAACGTTCGGCTGCGACTTCATCCAGGTGTATGGCCTCACAGAGACCACCGGCGGTATCACCTGCCTGCCCGCGGAAGACCATGATCCCGGTGGCCCGCGCGCGCACCTGCTGCGTTCCTGCGGTAAGGCCATCGCCAATCACGAGGTGGCCATCTACGACGCTCAGACCCGGGCGCCGGTGGCGGAGGGTCAGGTGGGTGAAATCTGGATCAGGGGCCCGCAGATCATGCGCGGTTACTGGAAGAATCCGGAGGCGACTGAAGAAGCCATTCTTTCGGATGGCTGGTTTCGGAGCGGTGATGCCGGATTCATGGAGGGCGGTTATCTGTTCATCCATGACCGGGTGAAAGACATGATCATCTCCGGTGGCGAGAACATCTATCCGGCGGAAATCGAAAATGTGCTCATGCAGCATGAGGGGATCGCTGATGCGGCAGTGATCGGTGTGCCCAGCGATCGCTGGGGGGAAACGGTGAAGGCGATTATCACGCGTACGGATGAATCGCTGACCGATCAGGATGTGATGGAGTACTGCCGTGCGCATCTGGCCGGATACAAGTGCCCGACCTCAGTGGACTGGATGGAGACCATCCCGAGAAACCCCTCCGGAAAGATCCTCAAAACAGAGTTGCGAAAACCTTACTGGGCAGGCAAAGAGCGGCAGGTGAGTTGATGAAGTCCGGCATCTCATGCGCGGTGCCCGAAAACTCACCGAATGTGCCCGCTTATGTCGCGTTTCCAGACTGGTGCGCTGCACAACGGTTTGGCAGGTTTCGACCCACTCATGACATAAGCTCCCAAAGATGTACGACACTGTTTCGTGTTTAATCACGACCATATGTCGTATATCTGGTTGTTAGGCGTCAACCCAGGGTGATCCAGGATGAAGTGGAACGACTATTGTCGACGAATTTTGGCTTTCTGGAGGCTGTACATGGTTTCATTGGTCGCCCGATAGAGCGTACGGGCCATGGGTTGCATGCATGGGCCAAGCTTTTCAAGAAGGGAAAATGTCAGATTCGAATTGTTGTTGCGGATCTTGAGGCATCGGAGCCATGTCTCTTCCTTTTTCAAGAAACGGAAACACTGGAAGGCGTTGTGCCCACAAGTTCGATATCGTTAAGAGAACTACTCGCTAGAAGTGGTGCCACATACCCCGTTCACTCGTATTCAGAATTAGGCGAAGGAACAGTATCGTTTGAGGAAATGATCTCGGCCTACGCGGCATCCTTTTCAAAACATGCAAACGCAGCTATTTACAGTGCCTTTGGGAGATAGCCATGGTGGGCTGGATGAGATTGTCTAGGATACCAGGTTTGACGCCTAACAAGGCGATGAATCGGACCTCCTTACCTGTCACCTTTTCTGCTTGCGCAGAAAAATCGCCAGGCGGCGTCGGCCGCTTATCGCGGCGTTAGGCGTCTCGGATATGGCTTCTCAGTACATATCGCAGGTCGGTGCTCTGGTAGATGAAGTTGAGAGTTTGCAGGGAAGCGAGGAACTGCTGTTTCGCGGACAAACGCAAAACCTACCGCTCATTCCTAAGATTGCTCGCTTGGATCCGACCGTGGACACAACGAGGTTAGAGCGTGAGATGCTCCAAGAGCTAAAAAGACGCACCGCACGGGAAGCTCATCGCTTGGGATCAGATGCATGGGACGCTCTGGTGGTGGCGCAACATTACGGAATGGCGACTCGGCTCCTTGATTGGACAACCAATCCCCTCATCGCACTATGGTTCGCGATTTGCGATATGAATGCGAAAACGTCCGGATATCTGTTCATGCTTCCGGTTACGGCAGATATGATACTAAATCGTGCTGAGTCACCTGATCCGTTTTCTACTGGAAAAACACTTGTGTTCAAGCCCTCTGTAAACAACGAGCGATTGTCAGCCCAATCCGGATGGTTTACCGCACACAAGTATTCTCGGAAAGCAAGGAGATTCGTAGATTTGCACAAAAATCGGGAGCTCAAACGTAGAGTTCTTATGAAAGGAATTCGAGGCAGGGATAAGGTCCCGCTTCTGCGAGCGCTCGACCGTCTGGGAATCAATCAAGAAACGATTTTCCCAGGATTGGAAGGTACATGCAGGTATCTGGATTGGAGATTCCAGATGCGCGACGCCTAACGAATCGATGAAGCGGATCTCCCTAACTGTCACTTTCTTTGCTTGCGCAAAGAGAGCGCCAGCGGCGGTCGGCCGCTTATCTTGGTGTTAGGCGACGAATATGGCCCTTGAACTTCAGAACTTAGAGGACAAAAAGCACAAGCTTCTAAAATGTGAGACCGCATCCTTTCTAGATACCGGAAACAGCTTCAAATACTTCGTGCGACGCTTAAAGGTTAACTCTTTTCGGCATATCGAAGATCTTGAGATAACCTTCGATCATCCAGTAACTGTAATTTCTGGCACGAACAAGATCGGAAAAACTAGCATTCTTCTATTGCTGGCTTGCAGTTTTGAGAAGTTCTTAAAGGTTGATTCAACATCACCCACCGGCGACCTTAGAGAACATGCATGGAAAGATGTTCTGTCGTTCACGGCTCATGAGACCACTAGTAACGACTACAGCTATGAACTGGATTGGCGTGCGGGTGATAGCAACAGATCGGGAGAAGGCAAGCGACTAGCGTCAAGCAAAGCGTGGAGCGGGCTCGGGAAGAAGAGTTCTGATGCTAATCGTGTCAATGCGAAGATTCGTGACAGGCAGGTTCGACTTATAGATCTCGAACGAATCCTGCCAGGAAGGAGCTTCACTAACGCACTTTTTCGGAAAGCCAACGATGCAGATGCGGTTAGGCTAGACGGTGAAATCGAACAAGCATTTAGTTTTATTTTTGATACTGGCGCCATTGAGCTCTACGAAGTTGGAAGCCATATCAACAAAAGTTGCTTTCTTATATCTCGAACTGGCGAACAGGATAAGTATTCGTCGTTTAACGCGGCTTCGGGCGAAGAGGCTGTAATCTATTTGTTGAAGGATGTTCTTCAAAGCCCTAAAGACTCACTTATTCTCATTGATGAAATAGAAGCCGGATTTCATCCCTCAATCCAAAGAAAAATATCTGACATAATTCAATACGTTTCGTGGCGGGACAAGAAGCAGTTCATAATCACAACGCACTCGCCGACGTTACTCTCATCGTTTCCCGCCAAAAGTAGGCGGTTCATTGAGAAGTCAGGTACTACATATCGAACGATTACCAACATTTCTCATCAGGCCGCTAGATCCAAAATGGATTCTGTCGGGTATCCGTTGGTACGATGCTATTGTGAAGATGACCTTGCCCAGTTTCTGATTGGCAAAGCGCTACAGAAGAACTCGCAGAGCTACCCACACTTTCATCGACTGGTAAACCTCGTTACCTCAGGCCCAATCGATCAAGTCAAAAACGACTACGAGCGTCATAAACGAAATTTCACGCAGTATAGAAACCGCATTGGCTATTGCGCCGTTTTTGATGGGGATCATAAGGATCATCCGAACTATTCGAATTTCTTCGGAAACGAGAATGAAGATACGCTGTTTCTATATCCATATGATGCTCCTGAAAAATTCCTAGTCAGAGCCTTTCTTGCGGAGCACCCAAATACAGAACTGCAGTCAGCGCTGGCGCATAGTGATCATCATTCATTATTCCAACAGATGATCAACTTGGGGCTTGCCGTTGACGAATCGGATGCTCGTGCTCAGTGCTACGGATCGTTTAAACAGTCCGCGGAATATGACAAGCACATTAATGAGTTATCGAAGTTCTTCGTTGATGTGGTTACCAAATTCTCGGAGATGCCAGAGTGAGCACTTTCTGCGGTATCATGTCATCGCCTAACAAGGCGATGAAGCGGGCCTCCCTACCTGTCACCTTTTTTCTTGCGCAAAATGGCCGCCAGCTACGGTCGGCCGATTATCGCGGCGTTAGGCGTCATATAGATGGACCACACCAAGTTTAGAGAGGCGGTAGCCAATCTCTACGAGACTGTTGGGATTTTGGAGGAGATGTTCCCGGGACGGCCCTTTACTCCAGACGGGCACCTTGTAGGCAGTTTGGGTGAATGCTTGGTAGCCGACGCATATTGCATAGAACTGATGCCTCCTTCAAACGAAGGATTCGACGGAGTAGCTTCCGATGGGCGACGAGTCGAAATCAAAGCTACGCAGGCTAAATCAGTCGCGTTCAGAAGCGAACCTGAACACTGCATCGTTATACGAATCAATAAGGATGGGTCTTTTTCTGAGCACTACAACGGACCTGGAAAATACATTTGGTCACAGTTTGCAGGCAAGCCGCTACCAAGTAACGGGCAGTATCAGATCAGCCTGTCGAAGCTCTCCAAGATACAGGAGTTAGTGACTGATGAAGAGAAAGTGCTACGTGACGCCTAACAAGGCGATTAAGCGGCAGAATACGCTGCCACCGTATCCGAGATGTTCAAAACAAGAGTAACTGCACATAGCGCCAGACCGGGACTCTTCTGGACAGACGAGCCAGATCTCAAGGTGGAATTGTCGGAAAACCTAATCATGACCGTCGCACCTCGAGATAGCGATTCCCTCAAGCAGGCTAGTAAGTTTCATTTTGAATTGTCTGGCTTTAGCTCTGCGGATGAGGCGCTATCTGCTGGGCATAGGTTGCGGAATACACTTCATCTAATTGTAGCGATACTCAATCTTGAGCTTCATATTCATACACAAGATAAGGAGACCGGAACGATTTCCGACAAAGTACGCCAAAAGGCAACAGATGCCGGTGGAACAGTATCAAATACCCGGATGGGGGTAAGCGTCATGCCAGACGATGACAAGCACTTCGAATTCGTAGCTTCCGGTGCAGGAATCGTCTTCGCAAATAATCCGATGTATATATTGAACGCGATCGCGAAAACGTGGGGTTGGGGTTATGAGCTTCAGGAAGGCGATCTACCAATACTCGAGCTTTTATCGATGGCCGCGTCAGACGCGTCGCCAATCACGAAATTCCTAACCACTTACTTCGCCTTAGAGCAACTCCTGGAGTCACCGCAAAGAGGAGATGAAGCCTTGGCTCTTATTGAACAGTTCCAGGACCTCCTCGATGATGCAACCCTTGATGACGAAGAAGCAGAGCCATTGAAAAGTGCTATTGGAAATCTGAAAAGACATTCCTTCCCATCAACGTTTCGCAAATTTGCAGCACGCATTAGCGAACAAACTGACGAAAATGGGTTTACGCCAATGGAGCTGGCTCAAAAGAGCATTGAGCTGAGGAACCAGATCGCACACAAATCACCTAATATCGACCACTCATCCATAGGTACTTTGGCAACCTCTCTTTCCAGGTTTGCACTCTCGATACTTTGGAGTAGGAACGAGTTCCAATCGATTCAGTTTGATCGACCGGCGGACCAAATTAATATGAATAAAATGGAGATTCGATTGTTGTGAGACTCAGGAATCCACGTGCAAAGAAAATATCATGCCGCCGCCTAACGATTAGTTGGAGTGGACGGCTGACCCAGTGCTTGGTTTTGCTGTCGCAAAACCGGCCCTGCCTCAATCGCAACGCAACATTTGTTTAGGCGTCACCCCGGAAGGAAATTCCAAAATCAAAAGTCTTACCGATCAATGGCGCTTCTGGACCAGGTAAGACCACTCTTACCGAAGCATTGGGTCGTCACGTTGATGGGTTAAAGTGGATTCACCCTGATGGGCTTATGGATACACCAAACCTTTCCGCTGAGGAAATTATCAGTCGCAGCCTTTCTATAGCCCGTTGCCAATTTTCTGATGCGACCGTTGTCATAGACTGTCAGGTGCGCCCAAGCTCTGTAGATACCTTGACCCGTTCGATTTCCCTGGAAGCTTGTGAAATGATCTTGCTAGATTGTCCGTGGCAGATCCGAGAGCGATGTCTAGTGGCTCGAGGCTGGGAACAGTCAGGGTTTCGATCAGAAAGCAACATGGGCTTCTGTATTGCTTGAAGAACCACGAAATGCGGATGTTACGATCTTTGCTACGAGTACGGTTTAAATAGATTTCATGCTGAACGAGTTAGAGGGGAGGCTACGAGATGACGCCTAACAAGGCGATGAAGCGGATCTCCTTACCTGTCACTTTTTCTGCATGCGTAGAAAAACCGCCAGGCGGCGTCGGCCGCTTTTCGCGGCATTAGGCGACAGATGCCGTTTTCTCCCTTCCATCTTGGTGTTGGTGCCGTCTTTAAAGCGGGACTCGGCGATCGATTCAGCTTCATGGTTTTCGGTGGCTCTCAGGTGCTAATGGACCTGGAGCCTGGAATCAAATTGCTGATGGGAATCGGACCATTGCATGGTCCCTCACACACATTGGCGGGAGCAGTTGCGATTGGGGGCGTTGCCGCACTGCTTGGCAAGCCCATCAGCGAGTTTGTGCTCAAGCTGCTTAGATTCGGTGAAGTACGAATTTCATGGTCCGTTTCGGCGCTCTCCGCTTTTGTGGGTACGCTCTCCCATGTCGTATTGGATGCGATAATGCATGCTGATATGCGCCCTTGGATGCCAATCACACAGTCCAATGGACCTCTTGGGTTGGTGACGATAGAGACACTACATATAGTTTGTCTCGGTCTTTGTATCCTGGGCGCCGCAGGTGTATGGATTAGATATGCGAACAAGACCGGGATTTAGCTTTAACTCGCGTCATCAAATGCTGTTAAGTTCGTCGATTGGAATGACGAATACGCGAGCTGATTGCGTGTAGCCCTCGGAAGCTCTGCTGATCGAGTTTCGCGGATCGGGACCGAGTGACGCCATGAACGAACTTATATCTGACGCTAAAGTCATCCAGCGGGAGTTCAAGTGATGCAATCGGCAGTTGCGCATAACATGAAGTTGAAGCTGACCAAGGAACCTGTCACACGGCTTGCGTCTGCAACCCTCGCGGGTCTGGGGGTCGGGGTGCAGACCCCGTGAATTGGGATGCGATAGGAGCAATTGGTGAGATAGCTGGTGCGCTTGGTGTCATTGTTACCCTTCTATATCTGGCGATACAGCTCCGACAGAATACGAAAGCATCTAACGCCTCTGCGGTTCAAAGCTCTATGGAAAACTCAGCCAGGTTTTCTGAGCTGATTGCTACAGACATCGAACTAGGACGAATTTTCTGGTTGGGCCTTTCAAATCCGGAAGAGTTGAACGCTGATGAAATGCGTAGGTTCGTAAGCGCCCTTAATGTGTTCATGCGGCGTGAGTCAGTAGCCTATTATCTATATCAGGCGGGAACGATGCCGAAAGAGCTCTGGGCTGCGCGAGTTGCTTCTCTTACAGGAGCGCTCAATCAGCCTGGCTTGAAGGTATACCTTGAAAGTGCTGCGTATTCGCTCCCATCTGAGTTTCGGACGTTAGTCGAACAGATAGCCGCAGAGGAATCGACCATAAACGAAGGGACCAAAAAGCTATTTACTAATCGTAACGCCTGAAATGGCGATGAAGACGAGTAGGGATCTGGCTTTCCACATCAAGGTCGAAGACGAAGCTTTTTTTTCGCGCTCTACGGAACATGGCTTCACGCGGATTGGGCCTCAAGATGACGCTGGCGTCACAGGCGGAGAAACATGAAATTCGGTATTTTCTTTGAGCTCTCCACACCGCGCCCGTTCAGCCCGGCGGCGGAACGGGCCGTCTATCACAATGCCCTGGAGCAGTGCCGTCTGGCTGATGCGCTTGGCTTCGATCATGTGTGGGCGGTTGAGCATCATTTTCTCGAGGAATACTCGCACTGTTCTGCGCCTGAAGTGTTTCTGTCCGCTGTTGCGGCACAGACTGAGCGCATTCGTGTGGGTCACGGGGCGGTTGTGTGTGTCCCGGAGATGAACCATCCGGTTCGGGTGGCAGAGCGCGCTGCTGCGCTCGACATCATTTCCGGCGGCAGGCTCGAAGTCGGCACGGCACGCTCATCCACCTGGACTGAACTGGGCGGATTCGAGGTGAATCCGGACGACACCAAGAAAACCTGGGACGAGTTCGTGCGGGTGCTGCCGAGGATGTGGATGGAAGAAGAATTCGAGTGGCAGGGCAAGGCATTTTCCATGCCCGCACGTAACGTGCTGCCCAAGCCGCTTCAGGACCCCCACCCGCCGCTCTGGGTAACGGTGACCTCTCCCGGCACCGAACTGGATGCAGCCGAGCGTGGCCTGGGTTGTCTAGGCGTTTCGGCCGCCGGTTACGAAGAACAGGAACGACGGACGAAGGAATATCACAAGCGGGTGCAGCGCTGCGAGCCGGTGGGCGGCATGATCAACGATCAGGTGCACACCATGAATTTTCTATACTGCCACGAGGATTACCGGCAGGCGCGGGATGTGGGCGTGCCGATGGTGACCGCTTTCAATGTGGCCAATGCACACCTTTACTGGACCCGGGAGGCTTATCCCACCCGTGCCTACCAGACGCTTGGTAACGCCGGTGCGGCGATGAAGGCAGGGAAACCGGCGGCGGATGATCCGAGCGTGGCCAAAGGCCTGCCGGAGGGGGTGGGTGTGGGCGACCCGGATCATCTGATTGCAACGATCAAACGCTGGGAATCGATCGGGGTGACGGGTATCAATTTTCTCCTGAACGCCATGGAAATGATCCCTCAGGAACAGGTGCTCGAGAGCCTGCGTCTGTTTGCCCGGGAGGTGATGCCCCAGTTCCGCAGCAGTGAAAAACGGCAAGCCCCGGTGTACAGCCCGGCTACCGTGCGGGGCGTTGCCTGATGCTGCGTGGCACGGCGGATGTGTCGTCACTGGCGGTCTCGGCGCCCACTGTGCCGGCATTTTCTCCAGATGGAATCAGCCTGGCCGGCGTCACCTGTTTTCAACTCAGTGCCGAGATGCGTAACGACGCCAGAGAATCCCTCCTGCCTGCCGGGCTGCACCCGACCATCCCTGCGGCGCTTTCCCTGCAGGTTCTGAAAATTCCCGGCTCGGTTTGGGGTGGCTTCACGCTGGCGCTGTTGCGGGTTTCCTGCCGGAGCGGCGTTCGGGCGCGCGGGTTTACACGGGCGGCCATTGCGACCACGGCCGAGGCCTGCAGCGGGCTGCGGCAGACTCTGGGATTTCCTGCGCATCCGGGCACGGTCGGATTCCGCCATGGCTACGATGGTGTGAGCATCCGGGTGTGTACGGAAGATGGGCAGCCATTGACGGAGATTGAAGCCAACGATCCCGAGCCTATGACAAATGATGACGTGCAGTACACGGGCACCATGAACCTGGCACATACGCCGAACGGACTTCGCCTCATCCAGGTGGAGATGAATGCCGCGCCAAATCGGGTGGAACGCCTGAGCGCACGGATTGAATCCTTCGACGGTGCAGGGTTCGGGGATGCGCGGATCAGACCCGCTCAGACCATCGCCGCGTCCATTGCGACGATGGATGTGGAGTTTCCTCCGGTGCGGTTCGTCTGCAAACCGGATGAACTGGCGTTTACCGGCACGGAGGTTGTGTGATGACGCTGGAAGGAAAAACCGCCATCGTTACCGGAGCGGGCCGCGGGGTCGGTGCGGCGACCGCCGAACGACTTGCGCGGGATGGGGCGCTGCTGGTGGTGAATGATCTCGATCCGGTGGAAGCCCAACGAACCGTTACCCGCATCCGTGGGGCAGGCGGTGAGGCGCTGGCTCTGGCGGGGGATGTGACGGACGCTGACTTCCCGGAGCGGCTGATCGCCGACACGCTCTCGGCCTGGGGCCGCATCGATATCATCGTCAACAATGCCGGTTACATCTGGAACGGTGCTGCGCACAATCACAGCGACGAACAATGGCAGGCCATGCTGGATGTGCATGCCACAGCGCCGTTCAGAATTCTCCGGGCATTTGCCCCGTGGCTCCGGGAGACGGCCAAGGCGGAAATCGCCGAGCAGGGGCTAGCCCGGTGCCGGAAAATCGTTAACGTGTCGTCCGTTTCCGGTACCCAGGGCGCTGCGACGCAGATCGCATATTCCGCGGGCAAGGCGGCTGTCATTGGTCTGACCAGAACGCTCGCCAGAGAATGGGGGCGGTACAACGTCACGGTGAATTGTGTGGCCTTCGGTCATATCGATACCCGTCTGACCCAGGGCTACGATGGCGAACCACCGACCATCGAGGTGGCGGGTCGGGCGCACCGGGTTGGGCTGACGAACGCTCAGATCGAGGGTGTCCGGCAGTCTGCCGCCCTCGGCCGAAGTGGTACGCCGGAGGATGGCGCCGGGGCCATCTATCTGTTCTGTATTCCAGAGTCCGACTATGTGAGTGGCCAGGTTCTGACCTGCGCCGGTGGTTAGCAACCACACCTGCGCCGGTGGTTGAATTCGATGCCGTGTCTGCTCAGATGACGGTTCTGTGACACCGGCTGAGCCCGGAAGATACGTGGGTTCCTCTGAAAAATTCAGGCTTTTGGATCCACGGCCTGTCACTAAAGCGTCATAACCCCATCACCTCATTGTCATATTCCCTCCCTAGGATGCGCCAGCAGTAGGGACCACCCGTGAGTGGCCCTGTTTTTTGGTCATTAAGGCACTCAACAAATGCCAATTCTCATACTTCCCCGGGGGATGAAAACTATGTTCTCTAAGAAAGTCCTGCTGGTCGGCGCGATGGCGTTTCTGCTGGCAGCCTGTGAAGGTGGTGACGTCAACGTCAACGCCAACGATAACTCCGTGAATACGGATAACTCCACGAGTGGCGGTGGCGGCAGCAGCAATCCCTGCGCCCAGTACACCGACCCGGCCACCCAGAACACGATTCAGGGTTCTTTCGACGGCAGCAACTGCACCTACGATGCTAACTTCGTTGGCCAGACCAATCCGCTGCTGGTGGATCTGACCATCCCCTTCATTTCCGGTGTGCACATTTTCAGCGATTCACTGTTCGTTGGTGAGAACTGTGTGGACGCAGCCGATTGCGGCGGCGCACCGCCTCAGGCACCGAACTCGCCGGTGACCGACGGCAGCGGACTGCCGGAAGGTACGGTGCTGACTGTCGCGGCTGGTGCACGACTTGCTTTCACCCAGTCATCTGACTATCTGCTGGTGAATCGCGGATCTCAGATCATCGCGGATGGCAGCTCGACGGCTCCCATCGTCTTCTCGAGCTTCACCGATCTGGTCAGCGGTACTGTTGATCCGGAAGCGGTCGCACAGTGGGGCGGCATGGTCATCAACGGCAATGGCCGGACCAACAAGTGTACCCAGGCGCAGGCGGACGCTGACGATTGCCACATCGTCTCTGAAGGTCAACCTTCGAACTTCGGTGGCAACAACAACGCTGAGAGCTCGGGCATTCTGCGCTACGTGCAGGTCAAGCACACGGGCTTTGAAGTGGTCGACGGCGACGAGCTGAACGGCATCACCTTCAATGGCGTCGGCAGCGGCACCATTGTTGAGAATGTGCAGGCATACGCCACCTCTGACGACGGTCTCGAGTTCTTCGGTGGCGCAGTAAACGTCAAGAACTTCGTGGGTCTCTACGTCAATGACGACTCTCTCGACTACGCGGACGGCTATGTGGGCACCATCACCAACGCACTGATCATCCACGGTCAGAACAGCGGCAACCGGTGCATCGAGGCGGACAACCAGGGTTCTTCCGGAGACTGGGATGCTGAACCCCGCGTGACGCCCACGGTCAACAACATGACCTGCATCATCTCCGCGCAGGACGGCAGTATCCGCGGTGACTCGGAAGGACCGCTGCTGCGTCGCGGCGCCGCCACCGTGCTCAACAACAGCATCATCATCGACAGCTATGCCCGGAATCTGCTGGGCCGCAGCGGTAATGAGTGTTCCGAGCTGAACAACCAGCCGACCTACGATGTGGCGGAAGCCAACACGCTGACCGTTTTCGCCAGCACGATCAACGTCTGTGAGAATCCGGCGCAGGATGACAGTGAAGTGCCAGGCACCATCGCCGGCTTCAGCGGCTACGCTGATTTCGCGGACTGGTGGCTGACGGCGCCTGCCAACACCGAGAACGTGGTGATCGCGGACTCTGCCAATGCCAACATCGAGGTGCTCAACGGTATCTACACCGCTGCGACCTTCACAGATGACACGGCAACTCCGTTCACTGTCACCCCGGTTGCCGTTACCGACGGTGCCGAGAACGCCAATGGCGATCCGATCATCGGTGCCGTCAGTGCGGACAACGACTGGACGCAAGGCTGGACCTTCGGTCTGCGTGATACCTCCAACGGCGGTCGTCTCTGGTTCAACCCTTCTACTGGTGCGGCACCGTAACAGTTATTCAGGTTGAACCTACCTAATCGAGGACACGCATGAACCGCAAGGCAAACACAATCCGCCCGATTAGGCGCTACAGCACGGCCATCGCTTTTGCGATGGCCGGTCTGGCTACCAGCCAGACGGCTGTCGCCGAAGAGGCGGATCAATCAGTAGCGCAAGCGGATCCCGACCAGATTGTCGAGGAAGTCGTGGTTATTGGCCGATATAAGGCGGCCGCCACCGACATCGTCTCCGAACGCATCGAATCGGATGTCCCCATGGACTTCCTGGATGCGGAAGGGATTTCCCGGGTTGGTGACTCCAACGTCGCCGCCGCCCTGAGACGGGTACCCGGTGTGACGCTTGTGCAGAATCAATTCATCTATGTGCGAGGCCTGGGTGAACGGTATTCCAGTAACCAGTTGAATGGTTCGGATGTGCCTTCCCCCGATCTGACGCGCAATGTGCTGCCGCTGGATATCTTTCCGGCGGAGATCATCGAAACGCTTTCTGTTCAGAAAGGCTACAGCCCGGATCTGCCGGCTGCCTTCGGTGGCGGAAACATCGATATCCAGACCAAGGCCATACCTGAAGACCGGCTGTTTACCGCCAAGATCAATACCGGCTGGAACACGGAAAGTGACGACGATGGCATCACCTACAGTGGTGGCTCGGATGACAAGTGGGGGACAGACGATGGAACCCGCGAGATTCCCCAGGCCATTGTCGACGGTATTCAGCAGTACCGTGGCAATTTTTCGCCCGTAAACATCCAGAGTCTCGCCCGGCAATCGGGTAATCCGATCCCACTGGCAGACGCAGAAGCGATCAACCGTGAGCTGGCCACTTCTCTGAATCGTGAGATTGACCTCGAGGACAAGAGCTTGCCGGCTGATTTCGAAGCTGAGCTTGCTGGCGGCTACCGATGGTTCTTCGGCGACGACTGGGAACTCGGTTTTCTGGCCATCGGAAACTATTCCAACAAGTGGCGGAACCGGGATCGCACCCTCCGGGAAGTGACCCTTCCGGACAACACGTACACGGAATCTCTCCGGACCATCAACCAGGTGACACTGACCGCGGGTCTGAACGTGGGTCTTCGTTTCACCGATGACCACGAAATCAAGTGGCTGAACATGTTCCTGCGGAACACTGAGGACGAGGCGTCTGTCTCACTCAGCTGTCAGCAGGGTCAGTTCAACGACTGTGAGTCGACGAACACCCGGGAACGGCTTCAGGACACCCGCTTCGAACAACGGGATCTGGATATCACTCAGTTCAATGGCACGCACAAGCTGGGCGACGCTACGCTTGAGCGGTTGCCGGAGTGGCTGGGCTGGCTGGAAGGCGTCCGGGACAGCGAGGTCAACTGGTTCTATACGGATTCCACAGCGGATACCGATCTGCCACAGGAAACCCGGGTGAAGTTCGTGGAAACCCTGGACGATGACGGCAACGTTCTCACCTCCGAGGTGCGCAACATCAATACAGCGATGGAACTGCGTTATTCGGAACTGGTGGATGAGGTCGAGTCCTGGGGTGGCTCTCTGATGGTGCCTTTCACCGGCGCCTCCTGGGATCTGGAACTGACCGGCGGCGGCAGCTACAACCGCAAGGGACGTTCCTTTCAGCAGACGCAGCTGGGGCTGGGTACTTTCGACCCGGACTTCGGCGCGATTGCCGGTGGTAACATCGATGACGTGTTCGGCGACGACAACGTGCTGGACCCGCTGTACGGTTACGAACTCTTTCTCGGTATCGGTCAGTTCGGCACGGAATCCTATGGTGCAGGGCAGATCACGGACGCCGGTTTCGGTAAGTTCGATCTGCTCCTCAATGACACCTGGCGGTTTTCCGGTGGCGCACGTTGGGAAAGCTTCAAGCAGGTATCGGTACCCATCGACTACCTGAACTTCAATGGTCAGCGGATTCCGTTGACGCCGGAGGAGATCGAAGCTTCCACGATCCAGTCCGATGACTGGTATCCAGCGTTCTCTGCGACCTGGATACGGCCGGAGTTCTGGAGCGATGAGTTCCAGCTTCGATTCGCCTGGAGTCAGACTGCGGCCCGTCCGGATCTCAGGGAGATCTCTTCGTCCACGTACATCGATCCGCTGACTGAAGCCCGGGTCCGGGGCAACCCGAATCTGGTGCCCTCGGATCTGAAGAACTACGACCTGCGTGCAGAGTGGTTCTGGGATACCGGCGACAGTTTCACCGCGTCTCTGTTCTACAAGGACATCAAGGCGCCGATTGAAACCATCCAGGGTGGTGCGACGGAAGAAAATATCATCTTCACGTTCATCAACGCGGAAACGGCGGAAGTCTATGGACTTGAAATCGAAGGTCTCAAGTCTCTCGGATTCCTGAGCGGCGGCGGCTGGACGGATGCCTTCTATCTCTCGGGTAACGCGACGATCAGTGATTCCGAGGTGAAGATTCCGGAAAACGTGGGTGGTGACATCACCAATCGGACCAGAAGACTGACTCAGCACTCCGAGTGGGTGATGAATCTGCAACTCGGCTACGATTCCTTCGATGGCAAGTGGGGCTCGACGCTCGTCTACAATTCCTTTGGTCCGCGGATCTTCTTCGCCGGTATCAACGGTCAGGACGATGCGTACGAACAACCGTTCCATTCGCTGGACTTCGTGCTCAGCTGGTTCCCGACGGAAAATCTGTCGCTCAAGTTCAGAGCCCAGAACATCCTGGACGACAAAACGCAGATCGACCAGGAGAGCAGCCTGGGAGAAGAGGTTCGGATTCTCGAGCAGACAGTGGGAACCACACTGTTGTTCGACATCAAATACGAACTGTAGTCCTTCCAACCACTGTCCCCTCTGGCGGGCATCGGCACTCAGGGATCAACCTGGGGTCGATGCCCGTTTTTTCTTTCCTGAGCCGGATTCCGGGCAGGCCGCAAGACCTGTAAGCTCGTCCATTGAAGTCAATCAGCTAATCATTCGAGGAGAGCGCGATGACGGTGATCGACAAGGCCCGCGGCAAGTGCCTGTGTGGCGAGGTGACCTTCGAAGCAGAAGCTGTGGATGCCCACATTCACAGTTGCCATTGCAATACCTGCAGGAACTGGTCGGGTGGGCCGCTTCTGGCGGCAGCGGCGGAGAGCGTCGCGTTCTCGGGTGAGAGCAGTATTAGCCGCTATGACTCGTCGGAATGGGCCGAGCGAGGATTCTGCAGCCGGTGCGGCAGTAACCTGTTCTATCGTCTGAAAGCGCAGGATCACTACATTCTCTGCATGGGCGCATTCGATGATGAATCCGTATTCAAACTGGTTGGTGAGATCTATGTGGATGAAAAACCACCCGGCTACGACTTCGCCGGTGATCATCCCCGGCAGACCGGCGCGGAGTTCATGGCGTCACTGGGGATGAACGAGGAGTAGTTCGCGCGTGCATGCCTGTTTTCTGGGTAGCGTCAACCGCTGGGAGTGTGACGAAAATGACCACCTCAACGTCCGTTTCTACGCGCAGAAGATCAATCAGGCCGTTGCCGGTTATCTCGTGGATGGCGGTCGGAACCCGGCGGAGGTCCGGATTGCCGGTCAGCATATCCGTTTCGTTCAGGAAGCCCGGATTGCCACACCACTGCGGGTCGATTGTGGGCTGATCTCAGCGCACCCGGGCGTCTGGGAGGTGCTGTCTCTGATGCACCACAACCTGACCGGAATGCCCGTCTCCGGGTTCATCACCCGGCTGGAGGGCGATTCGCTGGACAGCGCTGCCGGCCTCAAGACCGCAGAAATACCGGATTGGGCAGCGGCGCGGGGCGTTCGCCCGGAAGACCCGTTTCCACTGCCGGATTCTCCCCGGGCAGCAGAAACGGCAGGTTTTCGAATGATGGGTCGAGGCAGAATCGCCGCGGCGGAATGCGATGAGTCGGGCAGGGTCCTGCCGGAGGTGTATATCGGCAGGATATCGGATGGCATGCCGAACCTCTGGGCGTTCACCACTGATTCGGTGGAACAGGAGCAGCGTCAGTCGGGCAGGCTGGGGGGTGCCGCGCTCGAGTATCAACTGGATATCTTTCAGCCCCTCACCCGTGACGATGTGTTCCGGCATGTGGCTGGAATTCGCGATATCGGCAACAAGACGCAACATATGGTCCATCTGCTGATCAACGAACTCGAGAATGAAGTGGCCGTGCGGGCAGAAGCCATTGGCGTCGCCATGGACCTCCATACGCGCAAGGCCGTACCCGTATCCGAGGCCCGGCGAGCACAGCTGGAAGCGCTTCGCGTGCGCTGATCGGTTAGGCTAGGCGGATGGTCTTCAGGGAGATAAACCGATGAGTCAGCTTGCGAGTGTTGGTCCCGCATTTCTCGACATGGCACACCAGATCGTCTGGTGTACGGCAGCGACGGTCGATGCGACCGGCCGGCCCCGATCCAGAGTTCTGCATCCGATCTGGGAGTGGGACGGTGAAGGACTCACCGGCTGGATCGCCACGGGTCCAACGCCTGTCAAACGCGCCCATCTCGAAGCACATCCTTATGTGTCCTGCAATTACTGGTCGCCAGCCCAGGATACCTGTGTGGCCGAATGTGAGGCCGAGTGGTGTTTCGATATGCCCACCCGGGAGCGGGTCTGGGACCTGTTTGCGAAGGGGCCTGAACCGGTGGGCTATGATCCGAGCATCATTCCGGGCTGGGATGGCCCTGCATCCGAAGGGTTTGCGGTACTCAAACTGTCGCCCTGGCGTTTGCGGGTCATGCCTGCTTCCGTGCTGCTGAGCGGGGAGGGCGAGGTGCTCGTCTGGACGCGTTAGGTATCCCGACCGATCGTTTCTCCAGCTTTCACTGGATGCTTCTGCTCAAACTCCAGAAAGTTCGGACAGGGATTCTGAGTCCCCCTCAGTCGATCGAACACGCCCCGAACCAGGATGGACAGTCCGGCGGTTGCCGTCGCCACGCTGGCAGCGATGGCGGCGTTGGCTGGATCGAGTTCCAGTGCGGGTGATGCCAGCGTACCGCCGACTTTGAAGTAGGGATTGGTGATGGTCGCGGCACTGATGCCGATACCCCGTCGCGCCTGGGTGGCGAGGGACAGATCGAGGATTTCTGTTTCCAGGTTCGCGCTGCCGTAGACGAACATGTTCAGCCGGTCGGTGCGCATGACGAAGCCAGGCGCCATCTTCAGCCTGCCATCGATGATCGATGCGTTCAGGACCAGGCAATCCATCTTGGTGACGGGCTCCGATTCCACAAAGGGATTCAGGGTTTCCAGAACGTTGCTGAGAAAATCACCGCCCAGGGTTTCTACCAGGCCATTGTCGATTTCACCGCCGTCAGAAGACACGAGCAGGGTGCCATTCAGTCCGCCGGCCAGGTCTGCCACCGTTTTCCCGTTTCCCCAGATGTCCACATCCAGCGTGTAGCGGGGAATTCTGTCCTTGCTCTTGGCCATGGAGGTGAACAATCCCACATCCACGTCCTCGCCGGTCAGCGCAAGTTCCAGATAAACTCCGTCACCCTGGGGTCGGAGCAGTGCGGAGGCGTCGAAGTGGCCGATTTCGTCCCGGTAGGCCGCGCGATCGAGATGCAGCACCCCGTCCTCCACATTCAGTTGCAGGCTGATGTCTTCCAGCCGCGTGCGCTGGCCCCGGAACCTGTCCACCTGAACATCTATGATGGCGTCAAAGCCGGCGAACATGTCCATTGGCACCGGGGTGTCCGGAAACACCTTTGTTCCATCGTCCTCGGGCTCGATGTCTTCCGGTGCACCGAAGAGTGCGTGTTGCAGGTCATAGATATCCAGCAGATTCGAGTGACCGTGCACTTCGATGAAGGGACGATCGATCAGCAGGACTTTTCCGTTACCCGCCAGGTCGCTGTCTCCCCAGCGAGCTTCCAGATCCTGGATATTGATGGTGTTCAGGGTGCCGGCAAGATCGGCCGACAGGTCGAAAGGGTGATCGGGCCAGGGGACGTCGCCGATCCGGCCGATGTCTGAAATCCTGTCGCCGCTGGCGGCAAAGGTAAGCGTGGTGCGGCTCTGATCCGCGATGTCGAGAATGCCGTCGACCTGCACGTTGATCGAGCCGATCTGAAGACGACTCTCCCGGAACGATACGTGATTGGTATCTGTCAGCTCGACCTCCGCATTCAGCTGCCAGGGATGATCCGGCGGTACGTAATACGGAAAAGCAGGCAGCAGCAGGCTGAGCTTGTCGCCCCCACCTTCCAGTCTGAGTCTGGAGCCTGCCAGGCCGGGGCTGAGCGCGACTGTACCATCGGCGTTGAAGGTGCCACCCGCCGTTGCCAGCGCGAAGCTGTCAATTTCCAGTGTTTCATCATGACCGCGGATGCGGGCCTGCAGGTTGAAGGGAAGCTGGCTGTCGGCCAGGGCGTCGTCGAACAGTTCGCTCACGCGGGGGCCCTGGATCCCGAGGTTGAGTTGCAGATCGCTGGGGTTTCCGGAGGCGCCGAAGATGCCATCTGCCTGGATTTCCATCGCCCGGAGCCGGGTGCGGCTCTCTTCCAGCGTTAGCTTGCCTGCCTCGATCCGGAGCCGCGCGATACTGGTGGTCGGGTATTCGGGAAGTCCGGAGAAGCCGAACAGGGCGCCGGTCGCCGACAGATTGTCCAGGCTGAGACGTCCGTCCACGGTTATCAGACCGGGCATGGTCTGATCCGGCCAGTGCAGATCGGCCTCGATCGCATGCCCCGCCATGGTGAAGGTGCCTTCTTTCAGGTGCAGGCCGTTCTCGTCGAGGTGCAATCCGGCGTTGGCTTCGTAGGGGCCGGTGAGTGGCTGATCGACCGAAAACGCCTGCAGCAGGGTGGCGATGTCCTCACCTCTGAGGCTGGACTGCAGTTCGGTGCCATGCAGGTCCGGAAACTCGCCGATGGTGCCTGCCATGTCGAGTGTGTGCCGACCGACGGTGACGGTTGCGGTGAAGTCCTCTGCGCCGCTGGCGGCCAGAGACAGACGGACATCGAATGGCATGGCCGGGAGGCTGGGTGAGCGCAGCAGCGTTCGGAATTCGCTGATGTCGGCGCCGGACAACCGAATGGTGCCCCAGGCGCCCTGACGGCTGGGAAACTGTTCGAATTCGGCTGCGAGGTGCAGGGTGACGTCATCGGTCCGGATTGTCACATCGTGCAGATCAAGGTCGCCACCCTGGCGATGCAGGAGGCCTTTGATGTCGAACGGGCCGTCCGGGAAGCCTTCGATCTGCAGCGCTTTTCCCGCGACCCCCAGGTCCGGACCGCTGATATGAACGGATCCGTCCCAGCCATCGAAACCGGCCAGATCGGTGATCGTGCCAGCGGTCTCGATCGTGAAATCGGATACATGGCCGGTCATGCTCGTGGCGTGGCCGTCCGCGGTTGGACGAATCTCCGCGTCCAGGGCCACGTCCCCCGCAAAAGATTCCGGCATGCGGAAAATCTCACCGAGCAGCAGCGCTTCGGGGCCATGAACCGCCAGACGCAGGTCCAGCCCGGTCAGTGTCGCCAGGTTGCCGATTGTGCCCTGGGCATCGATCTCCACCGCATCCACGGTGAGATCCACATCTGCATCGATCCGTCCTGCCAGGAGCATCTCGCTGAAAGGGCCGATTCGCCCGCTCAACCGCCAGGACCTGCCGTTCAACTCACCAAGTCCGTTCAGGTTCAGATGATCGTTTGCATCGCTGGTTTCTTCGAGCCGTGGAATGGTCAGTTCGATGGGATGCAATTCACCAATGGCGGCGTGAATCCGACAGTCGAGCAGTTCGGCCTGCTGAATCATGAACGACCAGGGATCGGCGCCGGATTCGTCGTCGTCTCCATCGAAGAACTGCCAGTTCGGCGGGCCGTCGACGCTGTCTTCCAGATACAGCACGGTCTCCCGGGCCTGGAGATCGAGCAGATGCACCCGATTGTCGAAGAGGGCGGCGAGATCGAGCTGAACCCGCACGAAACCCGCCGTGATCATGTAGGGCGCTGTGGCACCCGGGGCATTGCCGAGCCGAGCATCGGTTACCGAGATCGCCGGCGTCATGGAGAGTTCGAGGCCGAGATCGCCATTGATCTGCAGTGGCCGGCCCAGTGCCCGCTCGGTGATCGACTCGGCAAGGGGTTTGAGCGTGTTCGGCGATATCAGGCTGATGCCGATGAGCATGACGATCGCTATGACGAGCGCGGATACTGTCAATCCGCCCGTCACTGCCCATCGCCGTGCGCGCTGCATCAGGCGGTCTCGGGGTGCCCGTCCTTGGATTCAAGGAAATCGTATTCCGACTCCATGATGTCCGTTCCCATCAGCTTGTCCCAGAACCGGAAATAGAGTGCGTAGTTGCAGCTGAAGTACTTGTGATGGAGGTCGTGGTGGGCCGCGGTGATCAGGTGCCGGCCGGGTAATCCCCGGAGCCACCACTTCGGAAATATTTCATAGCCACAGTGATTGAACACGGCAGCCAGCGTCATGAGCGTGAGGATAAAGAGGATGCCACCCACATGTATGGGTACCAGGAGGGCAATCAGCGGGATGAATATCGCGCCCAGGATGGACTCGTAGGGATGAAAGGAAAAAGCCGCCCAGGGGGTGGGTGGGCGGGATTCGTGATGCACCCTGTGCATGGCTGGAAAGAGCGCTTTCAGATGCATGAGCCGGTGCGTCCAGTAAAAATAGGTGTCGTGGGCGAAGAGATAGATGCCGATGCTCACAGGGATGTACCAGAGCGGATAGGCGTTCACGTCGTTGTAGATGGCCGTGCCACCCAGTTGCCAGAGTTCCAGCACCACGGCGGCCGGGGCCGCGTAGATGAAAGAAGAGAGCAGCGACCAGCGTATCTCCTTCGCGACGGCCCCCGGGCGCGGAGTGCCTTCCATGAGTTTGATGGCGCGCACGTTCTCCTGGCGCCGACCCCAGAGCAGCCAGTAGAAAAGGCCCGAGATCAGGAAGTAACGGACGGCAATGATGGCCGTGAGTGCCAGAAAAGTAATGAGCAGCTTTCCTGGCGGAATGTCCGATAGCATCTGGAGCATGTTGCCTGTCTTATCTCTGGCAGTACCGGTTGGTTGTGGCGCTGCCTGTTCGGCGCTGCCCGTCTATTTCGGCGCTGTGCTCGGCGGGGAGTCGAGTACAATGCGGGCGAAGTTTAGCCTAAACCGATCAGTGGGTCCTTAACGGCCGACGCGCAGGAGCGAACCCATTTCCCCGTCCGATACCCAGTACGATGTCATTTTTGCCGGCGGTGGCCTGGCCAGTTGTCTGACGGCTTACCGCCTGCGACAGCGGCATCCGCATATCCGGATGCTGATACTGGAAGGCGCCGGCAGCCTGGGAGGCAATCACACCTGGTCGTTCTTTCCGACGGATCTCACCGACTCACAACTGGCCTGGGTCGATCCGCTGGTGGTCCATCGCTGGTCGAGTTACGAAGTGCGGTTTCCGGCACTCAGGCGGACGCTTCACAGTGGCTACTGCTCCACCCATTCGGAATATTTTCACACGTTCATGATGGGTGCCCTGGGAGACTGTGTGCAGTTTCGGGCGCCGGTGGAATCCCTGTCGGCAAATGCGGTGCAGATAGCGGGTGGTGAGACAATGTACGGACGTTGCGTGATCGATGGCCGAGGTCCGGAGTCGAGCCCGCACCTGATGCTCGGCTACCAGAAATTCACCGGCCAGGTTCTGAATCTGGCGGACGCACATGGCCTGGCGGGTCCCATCATCATGGACGCCACGGTCCCCCAGAACGGCGACTACCGGTTTCTCTATACGTTGCCCATCGGCCCCAGGCAGGTGCTGGTGGAAGATACCCGCTACTCGAATACGCCCACCATGGATGCGCGGATCGACGCGGCGGCGATCGGAGACTATGTGATGGAACAGGGCTGGGAGGTGACAGACGTGGTCCGCGAAGAGCGGGGCGCGCTGCCGATCACCCTGGGTGGCGAAATCGATCGATTCTGGGCGGATATGGGCGATGTGCCGAAGATCGGACTCAGAGCCGCGTTGTTCCATGCCACCACCGGCTACTCGTTTGCAGACGCGGTGCGAACGGCGGATGCCATTGCCGGGTTGCCGGATCTCTCCACGGAGACCGTACGGCAGTTCATGGAGCGATGGGGCAGGAATCACTGGAAGGCCCAGGGTTTCTGGCGATTCCTGAATCGCATGCTGTTTCTCGCGGCAGAGCCCGACCGGCGCTGGTTCGTCATGCAGCGCTTTTACGGTCTGCAGCAGGGACTGGTGGAACGTTTCTATGCCGGGCAATCCACGCTCGCGGACAAGGCGCGCATATTGACGGGTCGACCGCCGGTTGCCATCCTGCGCGCCCTCAAATGCCTCCCCCAGTCCAGCGCCAGTGCGCACCGGGGGCAGCGCGCGGATTAGACGGCGATTCGGAAGAACCCCCATCAGCACTGTGAGATGGGAACGTGAGATAGATAATTATGAGCAGACAGGTGCGCCATTGAGTAAGCATACAGCGGCCGTCATCGGCTCAGGCTTCGGTGGGCTGGCCCTGGCCATCCGCCTGCAGTCTGCCGGATTTCAGACCACGATTTTCGAGGCGCGGGACAAGCCGGGCGGCCGGGCCTACGTGTACGAAGACCAGGGTTTCACTTTCGACGCGGGTCCCACCGTCATAACGGATCCGGATTGTCTGCGTGAGTTGTTTGCGGTGTCCGGCCGAAAGCTGGAAGACTATCTGGAACTGGTCGAAATCACGCCTTTCTATCGGATTCACTGGGAAGACGGCTTCAAGTTCGATTACTCCAACGACAGTGAAGACAACAACCGGCAGATCCGGGCAAAGAGCCCGGAGGATGTGGAAGGCTACCGCCGGTTTCTCGAGTATTCCCAGGAGGTGGTCAGGGAAGGCTACATCAAGCTCGGCACCGTCCCGTTTCTGAACTTCACAGACATGATCAAGGCAGCACCGCAGCTGGTGAAGCTGCAGGCGTTCCGTAGCGTTTACAGCATGGTGTCCAAATACATCAAAGACGAGCATCTCCGCCAGGTGTTCAGCTTCAACACGCTGCTCGTTGGCGGCAATCCGTTCAATACCTCGTCGATCTACACACTCATCCACGCGCTGGAGCAGCGTTGGGGTACCTGGTTTGCCAAAGGTGGGACCCATGCGCTCGTTCGGGCGCTTGTCCGGCTGTTCGAGGATCTGGGTGGAGAAATCCGGTTGTCTGCGCCGGTGGCGGAGATACTCACAGAAGGCGATCGCGCTACCGGAGTCCGGACTGCCGATGGCTGGCAGGGCCGGTTCGATACCGTGGCGAGCAATGCGGATGTGGTGTTCACCTACGACAAACTGCTCGGTGGCACTGCCCGGGGCCAGCAGGCTGCGCGCGCCATGAAAAGACGATCGTTCAGCCCGTCCATATTCCTGATCCACTTCGGCGTGGAAGGCACCTATCCGGAGCTCAGTCATCACAATATTCTCTTCGGACCGCGCTACCGGGATCATCTGAAAGAGCTCTACAACGGCCCGGACCTGTCCGAGGACTTTTCTCTGTATCTGCACAACCCCACCGTGACCGATCCGGATCTGGCCCCGCCGGGGTGTTCCACCTACTACGCACTGGCCCCGGTGCCGAATCTGAAGAGCGCCGACCTGGACTGGGGCGAAGTCGGACCCGAGTACTGCGAGCGGATCCTCACCTATCTCGAGGCCCATTACATGCCGGATCTGCGCAGCCGCATCGTTACCAGGCGGACGTTCACGCCGTTTGATTTCCGTGACGAGTTGAATGCCTTTCAGGGATCCGCCTTCTCGCTGGAGCCCGTGCTGTGGCAGAGCGCCTATTTCCGCACCCACAATCAGGATGATCGGATCCGCAACCTTTACTTCGCCGGGGCGGGCACCCATCCGGGCGCAGGCATTCCGGGGGTGGTCGGTTCCGGCAAGGCGACGGCCGGGCTCATGATCGAGGATTTCGGTCATGCATACCCGGATACCGACGTGTCGGCCCAGTTCGCGAAGTCCTGAGCGGCGCCGAACCATTGGATCCCGTCGTCGCCAACGCCAAAGCCATCATCGAGCAGGGTTCGAAGAGTTTTGCGGCTGCGGCCAAACTTTTTGACACCGAAACCCGGGAAAAAGCTTTCATGCTCTATGCCTGGTGCCGCTACTGCGATGACCAGATCGATGGCCAGGATCTCGGTTTCGGCATGCAGTCTCCGGAGCCGGAAGAGCAGGCCCGCATCCTGGAGCGCCTGTTCGAGCAGACGGAAGCGGCCATGGCAGGCACGCCGACGGACGACCCGGTGTTCGCGGCGTTTCAGCGGGTATTCCAGGTCTCGAACATGGACCGCCGGTATCCATTGGAACTGCTGGAAGGGTTCGCCATGGATGTGTCCAGACGCGAGTATCTGACCCTGGAGGATACGCTCGTCTACTGCTATCACGTGGCCGGTGTGGTTGGTGCCATGATGGCGACCATCATGGGCGTGACCGATCAGCCAACGTTGAATCGTGCCATCGATCTCGGGATGGCTTTCCAGCTCACGAACATATCCCGGGACGTGATGGAGGATGCGTCAGACAATCGAATCTACCTGCCCCGGGACTGGCTCAGTGAGGCCGGCGGGCCCATTGAGGCGCAACAGTTTCCCGGGCAGGAAGCCGCCATTTTTCCGGTGGTCGACCGGCTGCTGAGTGAAGCGGACCGCTACTATGATTCGGCCGTGCACGGCATCAGCCATCTGCCTTTCCGTTGCGCCTGGGCAATTGCCGCGGCGCGAAAGGTTTATGGGGCCATTGGTGAGGAAGTGCGCCATCAGGGTCCGCAAGCCTGGGAGCAGCGTGCCGGCACCTCGAATCTGCAGAAGCTCGGTATGCTGATCGGGAGCGCGTTCACGGCCATGCGGGCTTCGCTGGGACCATCGGACGATGGTCCGCCGCGTACTGGCCTGTGGACAGCGCCGCCGGCTAGCTGATAGAAACGTCGGCAACCAGAGCGCAAGAGGGGAGTAGAGATGACGCTGGCGTTGAAGATTGTTTCCGGGCTGTTTGCATTGCTGTTTCTGTTCATGGGGGCCGGCTTCATGTTCGATCCCGTTGGCAGTGCCGGCGGCGTCGGCTTGAGCCCGCTCGGCGAACTGGGCTTGAATACCCTGCGCGGTGATATGGGCGGGCTGTTTCTCGCCTCCACGGCACTGATTGGGCTCGGCCTGCTGCTCAAACGAGGTGACTGGCTGCTGGCGGTGGCCATCCTGATGCTTTTCATCGCTGCAGGGCGAGTCATCGGTTTTATTGCCGACGGCAGTCCGGCTCAGCCGACCCTGATGGCATTCGGGTTCGAAATCGTGATTGCCGCGGTCCTGATTGCAGCCAGTCGGAAGTTGACGGCTTCCGTTTGAAGCACCTGCCCTGCTGCCCGGGTAGTGCGGCTGGAGAACGCCGGGTCCGGCGGTTGATCATCCGGCACGCTCGCGTCCCGGTGCTGCTGCTGGCATGGCTGACAGCAGCCTGTGCACCGGAACCGGCCGGTCAGGATGCAACGCCGGCGGACGTGACCCGGAACCAGGCAGACACTGAGCCTCCTGCTCCGAGCGAAACCGGAGACGCGCTTGCCGGAACCGGCTCCGAAGCGCATCTGGCGGCCATACTGGGCGCCCGGCTCGAAGCCCGTCATCACGACCTGGAGGGCGTGAAGTCTTCCGGCATCCTTCGAGTGCTGGTGGGCTATTCGCATACCCACTATTTCATGGATGGCCTGCGTCTGCGTGGTATCAGCGTTGAAAATCTGCGCCAGTTCGAACCGGTTCTGCAGGCGGGTCTGGGCAATCCGCGGCCGAAAATCAATGTGCTGCCGCTGCCCGTCGCCCGGGATGAAATGATCGAATTTCTTGCCCGTGGCTATGGCGACATGGCCCTGGGTAATATCACCGTCACCGACGAACGGTCGGAGCGGGTTCTGTTTTCGGAGCCCATTCGCAGGAACGTATCCGAAGTGATCGTGCATGGCCCTGGCGTCACGGGTCTGGAAGACCTGGATGGTCTGGCTGGTCGAACGGTGCACGTTCGGGCATCGAGCAGTTTTTCCGAAAGCCTGTCGTTTCTGAACGTGTCACTTACCGCCCGGGGGCTTCCCCCCGTGCAGATCCAACCGCTCGATGAGCATCTGCAGACAGAGGACATACTCGAACTGGTCAATGCCGGTGCCATCGGGATCACGGTGGCGGACGATCACATGGCCGAGTTCTGGGGCGGGGTGCTGGACGGGATCGTGGTGCGCGATGACCTGCCGGTCCGAACCGGCCGCGACATCGCCTGGGTCATGCGCCGGGAACTGGCCGATCTGAAACCCATCGTGGACGAGTTCGTGCGGAGTCACAGAGAGGGCACCCTGGTGGGTAACGTGCTCTATCAGCGCTATCTCCGGGACAACCGCTATGTTCACAATGCAGCGGCGAGTTCCGACCGTAAGCGGTTCGAAGATCTGACGGAGATCTTCTGGCGCTACTCCAGTGAATACGATTTCGACTGGCTGCTGATTGCCGCCCAGGGTTATCAGGAGTCGCGGCTGATCCAGAGTCACCGCAGCCCGGCGGGTGCGGTCGGGGTGATGCAACTGCTGCCGGCGACGGCCAGTTCGCCGCCGATCGGCATTCCGAACATCGAGGAGCTGGAAGCAAACATCCACGCAGGTCATAAGTACCTGCGTCATATCAGCGATCGATACTTCGCGGATGGGGATATCGGCGAGTTGGATCGACACCTGCTGTCTTTTGCCGCATACAATGCGGGGCCAACCCGCATCAGCCGCCTCCGGCGCCAGGCCCCGGAACTCGGCATCGATCCGAACGTATGGTTCGGACAGATGGAACGACTGGTTGCACGTAAGGTGGGTATGGAGCCTGTCACCTATGTGCGCAACATCTTCAAATATTACGTGACCTACACGCTGATGCAGGAGCAAACCACTGCCGTCGCCGGTTGAACTCCGGCGCTTTCTGCTCCCGTCTCTGCTCGGAGTCGGGGCCTTCCTGGTCCCCATCGACTATCAGGGCGAGCAGACGATCCTGGTTGGTGTGTTGACGAACCTGCTGACCGAGCTGCTCGCGCCCTGGCTGCTGCAGGCCGTGGTGGTGGTTACGGGCATGGCGGCTGTCGGCGGCATCGCCCACACCCTGCTGCAACCTGACTGGGCGGAGCGGCGGCCCTTCCTGCATGCGTTGTGCCATGTGACGCCGGTCTGGCTGCTGTTGCGGCTGATCGGCTTCGCGATCGGCCTGATGGTGATTTTTGAGGTCGGGCCGGAGATGCTCCGGGGCGAACAGACGGGCGAAACCGTGTTTCGCGACATAGGCATCAACAGCCTGGTGATTCTCTGCGTCGCCTGTCAGCTGATGCCCTTTCTGACGGAGTTCGGCTTCATGGAATTCGTGGGTTCTCTGTTGCGGGGCCCCTTTCAGAAACTCTTCCGGTTGCCTGGTCGCGCGGCCATCGACGCGACGGCTTCGTTCCTTTCATCTGCTTCCGTCGGGTTGTTGATCACCATCGGTCAGTATGAACGCGGTTACTACACGGCTCGAGAATCAGCCGCGGTGGCGACCAACTTCTCGGTGGTTTCACTGCCGTTCAGTCTGCTGATTGCCGAGGTGGCCGGTATCGGCCATCTCTATTTCAGCTGGTACCTGACCGTGATTGTGGTCTGCATCCTCTGTGCCTTCGTCATGGTGCGGGTACCGCCGCTGTCGCGTATGAAGGACAGCTATCATCCCGGGAGTGGCAATCACCCACGCGGGAACAGTGCATCCGGCACCGGGCAACAGGCCGGCATGCTGGATCGCGCGATTGCCTCCGCCACTGCCCGCGCCGCCAGCGCACCGGACATGAAAGGGCTGGTCCGCACCTCACTGCTGCAGACGGTCAGCGTGACGTTCAATGTGATCCCGGCGTCCATGGCCCTGGCCACGCTGACGGCCGTGCTGGTATTCCACACCTCCGTGTTCCAGTGGTTGTCCTGGCCACTGGCCTGGCTGCTGGGCCTGCTCGGTTTTCCGGAAGCAGCCGCTGCGGCACCCGGACTGCTCGCAGGTTTTCTCGATCAGTTCATGCCCGCGCTGATTGCCGCCGGACTGGACAGCGAACTCGCCCGATTCGTTCTGGCCGGTCTGTCGGTTACTCAACTCATCTTCATGGCAGAGGTCGGCGTGCTCATCCTGCGATCGCCCCTCCCTCTGAAGTTCACGGATCTGATGCTGATCTTTGCTTTACGAACGTTCATCGTTTTCCCTCCACTGACGCTGGCGGGTCTCTGGATCTCAAGCTGAGGAAGGACGGCTGAAGAAGAACGGCTGAGGAAGGACGGTTGAGGAAGGACGGTTGAGGAAACACTGATGATGAATGATACCCGGGAGATTCGATGATGTATGAGCAGCTTGTCGTTCTGTCCCTTCTGGCGTTCGCCTACTGCCTGATTTCCGGAAAGGTTGCCCGGTTGCCCGTTTCCAGCCCGATCATTTTCGTGGCGGCGGGTTTTCTGTTCGGTCCGGGTGGACTCGGCTGGCTGGCCGACGACGTAACCAGAGACGGGCTGCGGACCCTGGTGGACCTGACCCTGGCCGTGATTCTGTTTTCGGATGCATCGAACTCGAACTTCCATGTGCTGCGACGTCAGTGGCGCTTGCCGGCCCGTTTACTGTTGATCGGGCTGCCCGGAGCGATCGCCCTGGGATTCCTGACCGCGGTCTGGCTGTTCGATACCCTCACGCTCTTCGAGGCAGCCATACTCGGCACCATGCTGGCGGCAACGGACGCCGCACTCGGCAAGGCCGTGGTGACCAATGAGGACGTGCCTGGCCGAATCCGTGAAGGGCTGAATTGTGAAAGCGGTCTGAATGATGGCCTGTCGGTGCCTTTTCTCCTGCTGTTCATCGCGCTGGCACATGGCAACGGCGGCGAATCGCCCTTTCTGCTCGTTGCCCGGGAGCTGGGCGTAGGCGCGGCAACAGGCGCTGTGGTGGCAGTGAGCGGCGCCTTCCTGCTGCGGCATGCCAACAGCCGTGGCTGGGTGGATGGTGTCTGGCTGCAGATCGCGATGCCGGCGCTGGCCTTTGCCTGCTTCTCCATTGCCGATCTGTTCGAGGCCAGCGGCTACATCTCCGCCTTCGTCGGCGGCATGCTGTTCGGGTCGCTGCTGAAGGAAGAGCGGCATGAACTGGTGATGCCGGCGGAAGGGATCGGTGAGGCCATGGCCATGCTGACCTGGGTGGTGTTCGGCGTCGGCGCGATTGCCAACAGCTTCCAGCACCTGACGCTGGACGTATGCCTCTATGTGCTGCTGAGTCTCACCGTGGTCCGCATGATGCCGGTATTCGTTGCCATGATCGGGACTGGAGAGCGTTTCGACAGCCGGTTGTTCATGGGCTGGTTCGGGCCTCGCGGACTGGCCAGCATCGTCTTCGCCATCATGGTGATGAACGAAAATCTGCCGGGTAGCGACCTGATCGCGACGGTGGTCACCTGCACGGTGAGTATCAGTCTGATTATGCATGGGATCAGCGCCAATCCCCTCGCGCGCTGGCTGGCCGGCAGAGAGGCATCTGCCCGGGAGAAGGCAGTTGCATAAGAGGGCGCATCACAGGATGCTGCACATTCACCAGGAGCGGACGGATCAATGAGCAAGGAAGAATTCGAAAACAGCGCTGCGCTCAGGCAGCTGTTCTCCCACGACATGCTGGATGTGATGGTCAAGGTCGGGCTGATCGCCACGATGACGGTCGTATGCTTCAGAATTTTCGCGCCGTTCATGAACCTGCTGCTCTGGGGGCTGATCCTGAGCGTCGCGCTCTATCCGCTGCAGCAGAAGATTGCCGGAGGACCGGAAGGCAGTCAGGGTCGGGCAGCGACCGTGCTGGTGCTGGTCACCATCCTCCTGCTCGGCGTGCCGGTGGTCATGATCGCGAGTTCCTTCGCCTCCCACATCTATAGTGTGGTGGAAGCGCTTCGGAGCAACCAGGTGAGCATTCCGATGCCCGGGGAAGCCGTGGCCCAGTGGCCGCTCATCGGCGAGCGCGCTTATGCAGCGTGGAGTTCCGCAGCAAGCGACCTGCCGGGGTATCTGGAGACGCTGCAGCCGCAGCTGGGCCAGCTCTCCCAGGTGGTCCTGTCATCGGCAGCCGGCGCCATGGGGAATGTGTTCTTCATATTCGGCGCCCTCGCCGTGAGTGGCATCATGATGGCCTTCGGGCAGAGTGGTGGTGCGGCCACGGAACGGATTCTGAACAAGCTGACGACGGAGAAACATGGTCCGCGTCTGCACCAGCTCATTACCGCGACGATCCGGTCCGTCGCGACTGGCGTCATCGGCGTGGCCTTCATTCAGGCAATACTGCTCGGCATCGGCTTTATCCTGGCGGGCATCCCGGCGGCGGGACTTCTGGCCATCGTGGTCATGGTTGCGGGCATTCTGCAGCTGCCTGCGCTCATCATCTCACTGCCGGTGATCGGATATCTCTGGTGGGCAGGCGGGGATACCACCATGAACATCGTCTGGAGCATCTACCTGGTGGTGGCAGGCACGGCAGACAACGTGCTCAAGCCTCTGCTGCTGGGTCGGGGTGTGGAGGCGCCCATGCCGGTGATTCTCATCGGCGCGCTGGGGGGCATGGTCTCAGCCGGTATCGTCGGCCTCTTCATCGGCGCGGTTGCTCTGGCGGTGGGTTATCAGCTGTTCATGGACTGGGTGAACCAACCGGACCCCGACTTTGAGCCCGATACGCCTGACACGGCCGATACCGGGTCGTCGACTGCCTGACCGTCTTATGACTGACCTGTTTCCGCGATTTATGATTGCCGCCGTGCTCGGTTGCCTGGGTGGTTGCGTGACCCTGGGACCGGACTACGAGGAGCCGGATGTTTCCTGGTTGCAGGACTGGCAGACGGATCTCTATGGTCAGGCGGATTCCGAATCTGAGCGCGCTGATGCGGATCTCAGATTCTGGTGGCAGGTATTCGATGATCCGGTGCTGAGCGCACTGGTGGCCGATGCCCGTCAGCACAGCCCGACCATGCAACTGGCAGGACTGGCGGTGCTCCAGAGTCGGGCGGTGGCAGGTATTGCCGGTGCCGCACGCTACCCACAGGTGCAGCAGATAACCGGTAATGCCGCCTCGGTAACCAGCGGTGAGACCGGTTCCGGAGAGACCGACAGCTTCGGGGATTATGGCGCGTCCCTGGGTATCGGCTGGGAGCTGGATTTCTGGGGCAGATTCCGGCGCAGCATCGAATCGGCGGATGCGGCTTTCTTTGCCTCCATCGCCAATCAGCAGAACGTTCAGGTGCTGCTGGCTTCCCAGGTTGCCAACCTTTACTACGGCTATCTCGCCACGAAACGCAGAATTGAAATCGCCGAGCAGAACGCGGCGCTTCAGAAACGCAGCTTCGAGATTACTGAAGAACTCTACAACAGCGGTCAGGAGTCGGAGCTCGATCTGCAGCAGGCCAAGACTCAGTATCTCGCCACACTGTCGTCGATACCACCGCTGGAAATTACCCTGGTCACCACCAGGAACGGGCTTGCAGCGCTGCTTGGCCGGCCCCCGGGTGAGGTGCCGGAACTGGACAACGTGCCGGAAGATCTGCCTCTGGTGGAGCCACAGGTACTGACGGATATTCCTGCCCACCTGCTTGCGAGACGACCCGATATCCGCGCCGGCGCCTGGGCAGTTGCCGCGCAGTCCGCACAGATCGGCGTGGCCCGGGCCGATTACTATCCGGCCATCAGTCTGGTCGGTTCTCTGGGCCTGAGTGGCGACACGCTTTCGGCCGACACAGCCACCGGGGTAGTGGGTTCGGCTTTCACCTGGAACGTTTTTGACTACGGTCTGATCGGCAACAACGTGCGTCTCCAGGATGCCCGTCTGCAGCAGACCGTGGTCTACTACCAGAACAGCGTTCTTCAGGCCGCTGCGGAGATCGACGACGCAGCCATCAACGTGGTGAAGACCCATGAGCGCAAGGAGATTCTGGCCGAGACGGTTGCCGCTGCGAACCGTTCTCTGGAGATCGCCCGCACCCGGTATCAGGAAGGCTATGCGGATTTCCAGCGGGTGCTGGATGCGCAACGAACCCTCTTTTCCCAGACGGAGCGGGAGCTGATCAATCGGGCCGATCACGTGACGGCGGTGGTTTCGCTGTACGCGGCGCTGGGCGGTGGCTGGCTGGAGACGTCGGTGGACGATCTGATACCGGAGGAGGTCCGGGAACAGATGCGATCGAGAACGAAATGGGGCGATCTGCTCGATGCGCCATTGCCGACCGGGGTAGAACGCCCGGTCGAGAAGACGGATTGAGCGCGCAGACCAGAATGAGAGGAGTGGAATGAGCGAGGCAGAAGCGTCGGGAGCGATACCGGGCAATGTGAGTCCCGACAACGTGAATCCCGAAGACGATGGCGCTGCAGCAGCCACGCGGAAAGGGGGGGCTGTGGTACTGCTTGTCATTCTCGTCAGCCTGGTCTGGTACCTCATGGCGGACCGCTACACGCCATATACCTCTCAGGCCAGGGTGCAGGGATATGTGGTTGGCGTTGCCCCCAAAGTGGCCGGCGTGGTGACTGAAGTGTTCGTGCACGACAATCAGGAGGTGGAGGCGGATCAGCCCCTTTTCCAGATCGACACGTCGCAGTACGAGATTGCCCTGGAGAAAGCGCGCTCCGATCTGGAGAGCGCCCACCGACAGGTGGATGCAGGTAGCGCGACGGTGGACTCCGCTCGGGCCGCGTTGCGCTCGGCTGAAGCCAATGAGGTGAAGGCGCGCAAGGACCTGAGTCGGCTGACCCGTCTGCGGGAACAGGATCCAGGCACGATTTCCGTACGCCGTCTTGAGCAGTCACAGGCCTCTCTCGACTCAGCCGTTGCCAGGGTTGCCAAGGCGCGCTCCGATATCCAGGCCGCCATCGAGAAGAAAGGCGGTGAGAACGATGCGGACAACGCCATCCTGAAATCCGCTCAAAGTGCGGTTGAAAAAGCGGAACTCGATCTGTCCAACACCCTGGTGCGCGCCAGTGCCGCTGGCTTCATCACCGACCTGCAGACGGACGTGGGTCTGTATGCGGGAACCGGCGCACCGGTACTGACCCTGATCTCGATCAGCGACGTCTGGATCAATGCGGACTTCACGGAAAACAACCTGGGCCACATGGTGGAGGGAGGGGAGGTTGCACTCCTGTTCGACTCCCTGCCGGGCTCGGTCTATTCCGGTTCGATTCGAACGATCGGACTGGGGGTAAGTGCTGGCAGCCAGCACCCGCCTGGGACTCTGCCGACGGTGCAGAACAACCGGGACTGGCTGCGTCAGGCTCAGCGTTTTCCGGTGCTCATCGATATCGACGAGGATCAGTTTGCTGAACTCGACGGCCATATCCGTATCGGCGGTCAGGTATCAGTGGTGTCCTATTCCGAGGGGAGCGGTGTGCTGAATATGCTGGGTTCGGCTTATCTTCGCCTCATGAGCTGGCTGGCCTATGCATACTGAGCCTGCTGACAGCCCGGTCACGGCCGTGGGGCACTGATCGTCATGCCGGTTCGGGCACGGCGGGTTTTCAGGCTTGGCCTGACGGTGGCCATTACCCTGGCGATCAGTTACGGGCTGGCGCTCGACATGCCGTTCATCGCGCCTCTGTTCGCCCTTCTGTTGACCGCCACACCGGGGCCGCCCATGCCGGCCCGGCAACTTCTGGTGCTGGTGGTGCTGGTGGCCGTAATCCTGGGCATCGGCATGCTGCTGATCCGACCGCTCCAGTACTACCCCGTGCCAGCCGTGCTGATCGTCACCTGCGGCATCTTCATTGCGAGCTATCTGTCGGTGAATCTGGGCAAAGGTGCGATCGCCACCTTCCTGATCGTGGCACTGACCCTGATTTCCTCCATTGGTACCCTGAGCTGGGAGGCGGCCGTACTGCTGATCGACAGTGTGGCCCTGGGTCTCATCATCGCGATCACCTGTCAGTGGGTGGTTTATCCGCTGTTCCCGGAAGCCGGGCCGCCGGCTCCGGCGCCGCCCCCCCAGACGGCTGATCAGAGTGCCTGGACCGCACTGCGGGCCACGGCCATCATCTTTCCCGTTTTCCTTCTGACCCTGACGAATCCGACGGCCTATGCGCCGATCGTGCTGAAGGCGGTTTCTCTCGGTCAGCAGGCTTCCACGGTGACGGCGCGGCGTGCGGGGGCGGAGTTGCTGGGTTCCACATTTCTCGGCGGCTGCTTCGCTATCCTGATCTGGTTCGCATTGGGCTTGACCGTCAATCTGTGGATGTTTGCCCTGTGGATCCTGCTGTTCGTCATCTATCTGGGCGCAAAGATCTACGGGATATCTCCCAGTCGCTACCCAGCCAGCTTCTGGTCCAACGTCGGCGTGACCGCCCTGATTCTGCTCGGTTCAGCAGTGCAGGACACTCAGACGGGCAAGGACGTGTATACCGCGTTCGCTGTCCGGCTGGGGTTGTTCGTCGCCGTCACCTGCTACGCCTGGATCGCCATCGAGTTTCTCGAACACTTTCGGCAGCGCCGGCAGCGCCGGCAGCACGCGACCGGGCACCCACGACTTTCCAGCGCGGAGTGAGGCATGAATATTCTGATCGGCATCTTCGTCATGATCTTCTGCATGGTTCTGCAGGCGACGCTCGCCAGTGTCGCCATCCACTTCTACGGCAAGCGGCGAACCCGGGTGGTGGGCAGTGGACCGATCAGAAGCCTCATGGTCATCGTCGGGGTGATGGTCCTGCTGCTGGCGGGGAACTTCGCGCAGATCGCCCTCTGGGCGGGCCTGTTTGTGGGCCTTGGAGAGTTTGAATCCTTCGCGGTGGCCTTTTATCACTCGGGCGTGAATTTCGCCACGCTCGGCTATGGGGACATCGTGATGAGCGAAGACCATCGGGTACTGGGCCCCCTGGAGGCGGTGAATGGTGTGCTCATGATCGGCGTTTCCACCGCGGTGCTGATGGCGACGCTGCAGGACGCGCTGGCGAAGATAAAAGGCCCCGCCAGCGGGCTGTAGCCGCTCTGACCATAGGCTAGAATGCTGCCTGGAATACAGGAGCGAGCATGTCCGAGGTGGGAAAAGCTGATCTTTCGAGGCGCGATCTGGAAGCCTTCTGGATGCCTTATACGGGCAACCGGCACTTCAAGAACGATCCCCGACTGATCGTCGGTGCCGAAGGTACGGAGTTGATCGACTCGAATGGGCGGCGGGTCTTCGATGGCCTTTCCGGACTCTGGTGCACGCCCTATGGCCACGGTCGGCAGGAGATCGCCGATGCGGTTTCCAGGCAGCTCACCACGCTCGATTACGCACCGCCTTTCCAGTTCGGCCATCCCATGGCATTCGAGCTTGCGAACCGGCTCACTGCCATGGCACCGGACGGGCTCGACTATGCCTTCCTCGTGAACTCCGGATCCGAGGCTGCCGACACCTCCCTGAAAATGGCCCGCGCATACTGGCGGCTCAAGGGGCAGCCGGAAAAAACCAAGCTGATCGGACGGGCCCGTTCCTACCATGGCGTCAATCTGGGCGGGACCAGCCTGGGCGGGATAGGGGCAAACAGGAAACTGTACGGTCAACTCATCGATACTGATCACCTGCCTCATACCGTGCTGCCCGAGAATGCCTTCAGCCGGGGTGAACCGGACAAAGGCGCAGAACTGGCCGATGCGCTGGAGGATATGGTGGCCTTGCATGATGCAAGCAACATCGCCGCGGTCATCGTCGAGCCCATGGCCGGTTCCGCCGGGGTGCTGCCGCCGCCGAAAGGCTATCTCAAGCGGTTGCGCGAGCTTTGCGACAAACACGACATCCTGCTCATTTTCGATGAAGTGATCACCGGCTTCGGTCGCCTCGGAGAGCCGTTTGCCGCCGACTACTTCGGCGTCACACCGGACATCATGAATCTGGCCAAGATCCTGACCAATGGCAATGTGCCCATGGGCGCGGTGCTGGCGCAGTCAGCGATTTATGAGACCTTCATGGACAATGCCGGTCCGGACTACGCGATTGAGTTCCCCCACGGTTATACCTATTCGGCGCACCCGCTCGCCTGTGCTGCGGCGCTGGCGTGTCTCGATATCTTCGAGAAGGACGGGATGCCGGCAAAGGTCCGCGCCCTGGCACCGCACTTTGAAAATGCGCTGCATGGTCTCAAGCAGTCGCCCTTCGTCACGGATATCCGGAATCTGGGGCTGGCCGGAGCCGTTCAGATCGAACCCTATCCGGGAGAACCGGCCCGACGGCCCTTCGAGTTGTCTCTGGCGCTCTGGGAAAAGGGTGTCTACGTTCGCTGTGGCGGCGATACCCTGCAGTTCGCGCCACCCTACATCTCCACGCCGGAGGAAATCGACAGACTGTTCGCCCTGACTGCCGAGGTACTCGAAGAAGCCGTCTGAACGGCGGTCTCAGGCTGGGGCGGCGTTCCTGCCTTTCAGGCGGCGTTTCCGCCTTGCAGGCGGCCATTCGCCCGTTCCGCTTCAATCGCCTTCATCCGCGCTCTCAGAACCGGCACCGGCGGCGCATAGACAAAGCCGAAAGAGACAGCACCCTCTTTTTCCTCAAGGGCATGGTGCAACCGGTGCGCATGTACGATCCGCTGCATGTATCGATTCTTCGGCCGCCAGTCGTGGGGAATCCTTCGATGCACGATCACGTCGTGAAATCCAAAATAGATGGCGCCGTAGCCGGCTACGCCCAGCCCCAGCCAGAGGGCCCAGGGATAGCCGTTGGTTCCGAACCAGATCAGCGCGATGGAAGGGATGGCGAAGATGAAGGCATAGAGATCGTTCAGTTCGAACAACCCTTCCCGTGGCCGATGATGGGATTCGTGCAGGAACCAGCCGAAACCGTGCATCACGTATTTGTGCGCAAAATAGGCGACGCCCTCCATGAAGGCGAGGGCACCGAAGAAGCAGAGTGCATTGATCAGAATGTTCACGTTTCAGCTACCTGATGCTGGCCGGGCGATGGCGGAAGGGATTATACGCCGACGCCTGCCTGTCGGGCCTGACCGGGATCAACCTGGCCCTGATAGGCCTGCAGGACAAGATTGAGAAAAGCCGCGAATGGTTCCTGATTGATGCCGGCAGGTTCCAGGGCGGCCAGAGCATCGGACAGTTCCTGGTCGGCCTTCGCCTCGGCCTCGTCCAGGCTCATGATGGCCGCGTAGGTCTGCTTGCCCAGGTCGGCGCCTGCGTCTTTGCCGGTGGCGCCACTGGCACCCACCGCGTCGAGCAGATCGTCGAGAATCTGAAAAGCGAGGCCCGCATGAGTGCCGAAGGCCTGCAGCGGTGCCAGGGCTTCCTTTTCCAGACCGGCGATCCGTGCACCGGCTTCCAGGCAGAGCACGAACAGGGCACCCGTCTTCTGATACTGGAGTTGCGCCAGCGCTTCCGCATCGGCGTGGTCGTTGATTTCACGGAGGTCCCGTTCCTGACCCGCACAGAGTCCTTCGGTGCCGATGGCGAGAGACAGGGCCGTGACCAGGTCCACCTTCACGTCCGGGGCAAGATGAGGGTCCCGGCCGATGATACCGAAGGCGTCGCTGATCAGGGTGACGCCGCCGAGAATGGCGATGTCTTCACCATGTGCAATGTGATTGGCCGGCTTGCCCCGCCGCTGGCTGGCATTGTCCATGCTTGGCAGGTCGTCGATGATCAGTGACGCGGTGTGCACCATCTCGATGGCGCAGGCGGCATCCACCGCGGCGGCGGCTCTGCCGCCCAGTGCTTCCGCAGTCAGAACCGTGATCAGCGGGCGCAGGCGTTTGCCCCCATCGAGCAGGCTGTAGCGTATTGATTGTTTCAGTCGGGGTGCTGATCCGGCGACCGCCGGGGCGATCTCCGACAGGCGATCCTCGATCCGGCTGCGGATACCGGCGAATTGTTCCGGATAGTCTGGTCTATCCGGTTTTGCCTCACTCAATGGTGATGACCTCTCCAAATTGCCCCGCCGTTGCCGGGCTTATGCGCTCGCTCGAGTGCCCTCGAATCCTGCGAATGCCAGCCGGTATGTCAATTGAGTTGCAATACGGGCCGCTAATTCTTGTTGGTTTATGCGCGGGATTATCGCCTGTTATCGGCTTTTCGTAAAACGCTTACAAGTGCCCCTGAAATCGCCGTCTGTGCTCGATCAAAAAAAGTAAAAACGTCTGATACGGGTGCGGATCTCCGCGTTCGAGACTTTTGCCCCTCGGGCACGGGCGATGATGAGGCCATTTTCCCGGGCCATGCAGCGTGCGCAGTGGAAGGTCGAGAGAACGTACACGTCGTCGTAGAGCGCCTCCAGCAGGGGCAGGTCGAAACCTATGGCGATCACATCGGTGAAATCCGCCGCCTCATTCCAGAGGTGGTAGTTCACATGCCCTGAATAGGCCACCGGCAGTGCGCCCTGATCGAGTTGATTCAGGGCCCCTGCCTGACCGAAGAAGGCGGCCATCAGGGTGACGTTCTGTCGCTCTGTGTCCGGCAGGGCTTCGTAGTGACGTCTGACTTCGGCAGTGAGTTCCGGCCAGGCATGCATCTCGGCGAAGTGGGGGAAGTATCGGCCCATGGCCGCGGGGTCTGACCCCGGACGGCCCTGTTCCCCGTCCCGGATGAAATTGGCGGCCTGCTGCAGCTGTTCAGGCGGCAGCACGGGGGCTGCGATGGGAATGGAAAACAGGCCCGAAAACGCCATGCTGACGACGAAGCCGCGCCGGACGGCCGCGCGATCGGCCAGCCACCGTTCCCAGAGCAGTGCGCCGAACGCGCTGAAGAGAATGAACAGTGGCGTGGCGAAGTAGAACTTCACGCCGGCCAGCATGAAGACCGCCAGACAGATCACCGCCGCCGTGCCGGTCAGCCGGATCACCGGATCTTTTGCGAACAGCCCGAATATCAGGCCGGGCAGCCAGATGAGCAGGAAGGGGGGATTCATCGTGGCGATCAGACCGAATACCGGCTGGTCGATCACCATGGCTTCCGGCGCTTCGGCGTTGTATGCGGCAATGAAATCGACGAACAGCCAGTCGTTGCTCATCTGCCAGTAGAGAAAAGGACTGACCAGCACGACCATGATCAGAATCGCGATCCAGACCTCCCTTCTTGCGAGCAACTGCCGGGCATGAATGAGGACGGCCAGGCCGAGGGCGGCAAACCAGGCCGGGATGGCGAGCTTGGTCAGCAGGGCCAGGCCGAAAATCCCGCCCAGTGCATACATGTGCGCCGGCTGGTCGTCCTGCAGGTAGCGGATCAGCAGCCAGAATCCCGCCGCCCACCAGAGCTGATCGAGCACGTTCATGGTGAGAATGGACTGCACGGACAGGAATGCCGGCGCAAAGAGCACCACCAGTGCCGTCAACCACTCGGCCGTGCGCCCGCCGCCGAGAATCCGGACGATGTCTACGCTGATCAGCGTGACGCCAATGCCGATCAGACAGGCGAATCCTCTCAGTACGAGCAGATCCTGACCGAACATGCCGGTCAGTGCCGCCATCACCCAGGCGATACCGGGCGGGAAGTCCACGTAGCCGAGTGCGAGATGTTCGGCGGCATCCAGAAAGTAGAGCTCGTCGGACAGATAACCGTAGGCACGGCCTGCCACGACGAAGATCGCCAGCTTGACCACCACGCAGAACAGCCACAGACGGTAGTTGGGCGCGGGACGATCGGTCACGATTCTGTCCATCCCCTGCCGGTTTCCAGCTACTTGCTGGTCCGCCACGTGTAGAGTTGGGTGATGGCATAGTTCCAGACGGCACCCACCACGATGCCGGCGAAGCCGGCCAGGAACCAGCCGGTGTCTTCGGCGAAGAGATAGCCGGCCACGCCGACGTTGGCGACTGCGCCGATGGAGCAGGCCAGCACGAAGGATATCCACCCTTTCAGCCAGTCCATGCCTTTGAGCTGCAGATCCCGGTAAGTGATCAGGTTGTTGATCACGAAGTTGGCCGTCATCGCCACCAGGGTGGCCCAGACCTGGCTGGCAACGAAGCCATAGTCCATGGCCTGATACAGGGCGGCGAGGATCGCCATATGCACGAAGACGCCAATGCCGCCGACGGCGATGAAGGCGACGAAACGCACGGGCACCCAGCGCCCCACGAGCTTGTCGAGCAGCAGCATGCCGTAGTCCCAGATGGCCTGGTTGTCGAGCTTGGATTCGCCCGCGTAGCGTTCGCCGAACGAATAGGGCAGCTCCTTGAAGCGGAGGGGTTCCGGCGACGAGGCGAACAGATCCATGAGAATTTTGAACCCGATGCCGGACAGATTGCGCATGCAGGCTTCGAAGGATTCCCGCCGGACCATGAAAAAACCGCTCATGGGATCGAGCAGGGTTTCCGGCACCACCATCCGGGACAGGCGGGTAGCCAGCTCGGATTTCTTCGCCCGATCATCGGAAAAGGCATCCGCGTCACCACCATCCACGTGCCGGCTCCCCACCACGATGTCCAGCGGCTCTCCGGTCAGCGTCTCGTACATCCTGGGCAGCAGGCGTTCATCATGCTGAAGATCCGCGTCCATGACGGCGATGCAGGGGGCGCTGGAGGCAAGCATGCCTTCAATGCAGGCGGAGGAGAGACCCCGCCGATCGATGCGCTGCAGGCAGCGTACCCGCCCGTTCTCCTGGCCAAGGCGGCGGGCTTCTGCCGAGGTGCCGTCCGGGGAATCGTCGTCCACGAAGATTACCTCCCAGTTCAGCTCACCCATGGCCGCACTGATTTTGTCGACCAGCACGGAGAGATTGGCCGCTTCGTTGAAGGTGGGCACGACGATGGATAACTGGACACTAGGCGTCATACGGATTCACGCGTTATGCTCGCTGGGAAGTAAGGCGCGTGGATTGTAGCCGTTTTGATCCGTCGATTTCGAACATACTCCCTGGTTGGCATGCTGCTGTGCCTGTTGCCGTTCGCCGCCGCCCGGGCCGAAGAGTCAGCACCGGATGCCGGAGCCGGAGTGGATCCCGCCCAGCTGGCCCTGATCGATCAGTACGGAGCAACGGGCGGTCTGAGCACGCATGCCCCTGGGTTCCAGGTCGCGATTGTGGTCTCCGCCAAGCGGCTGCGTCGGCTCAAGCCCTGGGAACAGGCTATTCGCACATTCGATACGGAGGTACCCATCGTTCGGGTAGCGGATGTGCCGAGGACCACGCCTACGGAGTATGAGCGGGTTGCCGAAAAACTCCGCAAACGGCTGCCGCCGGACGTGAACGTGCTGGTGGATCTCGATGGTGTCTGGGCGGCTGCTTACGCACTGGATGTGAATGTGCCGAACGTACTGATCTTTGATGGCGCGGGTACGCTGCTTGCCGTGCATTCGGGGATGTTCAAAAAGTCCGATGGCGAGGCCCTGCAGGCCGATCTGGAGGCAGCCGCGCGCGCGGATTCCTAATCGCCGTAGGCTTTGCGGTGTGCGAGCGTTCTGGCTGCAAGCCAGCCGAAGATGCCAGCGCCTGCCAGCAGGCTAACGGGCAACACCACGTCCATCAGACTTTCGCCACGCCAGAAAACGCCGCTGTAAGCTTCGAGCGCCCAGGTGTTCGGCGTCAGCCAACCCAGGTCCTTGAGCATCTCCGGCATCAGGAATCTGGGCACCATGCTGCCCCCGAGGGCGGAAAGCACCAGAATCACCGTATTGGCGACGGTCTGGGCCTGACGCCGGGTGGCGCAGGCAGTGGCCAGGAGCATGGCGAGACCGGCACAGGCGATGGAAGCGGCGAACGAGATCACCAGCCAGGCCCCGAAATGGCCGGGCAGGTCGACGCCGTAAACAAGCCAGGCCACCACGAAGATCACGCTTACCTGAACCATGCCCTGGCCGACCACGTAGAGAAACTTGCCGTTCACCAGAACCCCCATGCCACCGGGCCCGGCCAGCACCCGGTCGAGAATGCCGGTTTCTTCTTCTTCGAGCAGGGATACGGCGCCATGCACGGAAGCGAACAGGAGGAACATGAAGGCGACGGCGCCGGCGGAGTAGGCGACCAGGTTCACTGATTCACCGCCGATCACAGACTCCCGGGCCAGCAGATCTTCGAACGACCAGCCGACCTCCCGGCCGGCAGCCGCATCCGCTCGCATTTCCAGCAGGCCGGCGTCCACCTCGTCGCGCTGTCCGTCGTCCAGGGTCAGGAACTGGTTTTCGAGTTCCGCCACCACGTTGCCCATGGCCACGTCCGGGAGCGCGGAAAAATAGGCCCTGCGAATCTGGCCGGTGAGCATGGGCTCGGCGACGCCTCTGGATGGATCGACCACCACCAGCAATGGGGCGGCACCGAAGCCACCGGCAGACTCCAGGGGTTCTGCATCGACCCGGATGATCAGACCGATATCTGCGACGCCGGATTTGACCCATGCCCTGACCGTTTCCCGGCTCTCGGCCGGTTCCCCGAGCAGGGTCAGCGTGTTGCTTTCCCGCAGCGCGGCAACCAGGCGGGTGCTGGTTTCGCTGCCCACCTCATCAAGCAGGGCCACCTTCAGGTTCAGGCTGTCTCCGGTCGTCGCGGTGAAAATCTCCGCCATGATCACGAAGAACACGGCGGGCAGGAAAAAGCTCATCAGCAGGGCGCCCCGGTCCCGGAGCAAGCCAAGCAGCATCGCTCTGAATATGGCCATGCTCATGGATTCGTACTCACAGAGACAGCGCCTCCCCGGTGAGACGGAGGAATACCCCTTCGAGGCTCGGTTCACAAACGCGTATTTCGGCGGCGGCCAGACTCATTTCCGTCAGACGCTGGTGCCAGTCGGCAACCCCGTCATAGCCATAGGCCACGCTGCCGGTCCAGGTTCGGCCGTCATGCACGGGGGACAGGCCGGAGATGGCCAGTTGTCGATGGTGCTCGTCGCCCGGCAATTCGGCCAGTGTGATGGTGATCTCCTTGTGCTCGCCGAACACCTGCCGTATCAGCGCATCGGGTGCGCCTTCCAGACGTACCCGACCACCAACCAGAAAGATCACCCGATCTGCCAGGGTGGTCGCCTGAAGGAGATCATGAGTGGTGAGCAGAATGCCCAGACCATCCGCCCGCAGGCGACGCAGCAGTTCGTGGATGCGTTCGCGGGCATTGACGTCCACGCCGACAGTGGGCTCGTCCAGCATGACCAGGGTCGGCTGGTGCAGGACACTGGCGACGATGTTGAGCCGGCGCTGCATACCGCCGGACAGGGTATCCACCCGGTCGTCAGCGCGATCGGCGAGACCGCTCCAGGCGAGGGCGTCTCTGACCTTGTCAGCCAGATTCGCTTTCTCTACCGCCATCATGCGGCCGAAAACTTCCAGGTTTTCGCGAACGGTCAGGTAGGGATAGAGAGCAATTTCCTGGGGCACGAATCCCAGATTCCGGCGCACGCTCACATCGCGGCGAGGATTGCCGCCGGCCAGTCGGGCGGTGCCGGCGTCCGGTGCGATCCGTCCGCAGGCTGTGCCAAGCAGGGTGGTCTTGCCCGCACCGTTCGGCCCGAGCAGTACCACCAGTTCACCGGGCGAGACGTTGAGCGACACATCGTCGAGTACCCGACGTCCGCCGAGGTGTTTGCTGATACCGCTGAGGCCGAGAAGGCTGTCGGCCGTCGTCAACGCGGGGGTCAACAGTCCCCCACGCGCTTTCCGTTGATGGTGGACTGCATCTGTACGGACTGATCGCCGACGCTGACGACCACATCGCTGATCATCTGGTAGGTCTCGTTCTCATAACTGCCGTCCACCGTCATGCGCATATCGCCATCCGGTGCGGCGCAGAGTATCTGCATTCTGATCACACCCTCTTCCATCACGAATTCCGCGATTTCGCAGCTTTTGCCTTCCGGCAGGTCGGCGAAAACGGAGGCAGGGTCTTTTTCCAGATCCTCCCTGGTGAGGCAGTTCTGGGTGGTCACCGTGGTATCCGGCATCAGATCATCGCTGAAGTGGGTGCTGGTGGTGATCTCATAGTGTCCGGGCGCCGGGAGGGCCAGAGCAAAGCCGGCCAGCAGCGTTCCCAGCAGTGTTCCCAGCAGCAGGGCGAGGGTACGGGCTGCATCGATGGCGCGGCGTCCGGTTCGGGCGCGCGACCCGGGATTTTGACGGGTGGGATTCGGCATCAGGACCTCCAGTATCCCGCTGGCAGGCGGGCGCAAAATTCAGGCGCTATCCTAATGCAGAGTGGGTGCGGATAGCACATCGTCAACGTGCGCGTCATACTCGGCCTCTTTTTTCAGTCTTCAACGAGAACAAATTTCCAGGGGGATGACCATGAAAGGCACCGTGCATTACGAAACCCGGGGCAATATTGCCCTGATGACTGTCGATAACCCACCGGTAAATCCGCTGTCCAGTGGCGTGCGCCAGGGACTTTATGACGGTGTGGAAAAGGCACTGGCGGACGACGCGGTGGAAGCCATCGTGCTCACCGGCGCCGGCCGCGCATTCATCGCCGGTGCAGACATCTCCGAGTTCGGCAGCAGTGCTCAGGAAGGGGTTGGCCTCCACGAAGCGCTGGTGAAGATGGAGAACAGCCACAAACCCATCATCGCTGCCTTGAACGGCACCGCATTCGGCGGAGGACTGGAAGTCGCCCTCTGCTGTGACTACCGGGTTGCTGCCCCGGGCGCGCCGGTTGGCCTGCCGGAAGTGAAGCTCGGCCTGTTGCCCGGTGCTGGCGGCACCCAGCGCCTGCCGCGGCTGATCGGCGCGGAGAAAGCACTCGGATTCATTCTCTCCGGTGATCCCATTCCGGCACCCGCGGCCAGGTCACTGGGCATTGTGGATGAGGTGTTGGAGGGGGACCTCGTTACCGGCGCCATTGCATTTGCGGAGCAGGTGCTCGCCGACGGCGGCAAAACGCGCAAGATTCGCGACGAATCGGTCAAGGTGGAAGCGGATCGTGGCAATGAACAGATCTTTGCCGATGCCCGTGCCCAGGCTGCGCGGAAAATGCGCGGTCGTTTCGCGCCGGAGATGATCATTCAGTGCGTGGAGGCCGCCGTCAATCTGAATGACTTCGATGCCGGTATGAAGGTGGAGGCCGACTGTTTCGCCCAGTGCCTCAATCATCCGCAACGGGCGGCACTGATCCATCTGTTTTTCTCCGAGCGGGAAGTGGCCAAGATCCCGGACATCCCGAAGGATACGGTGCAGCGGAAGGTGGAATCGGCTGCGGTTATAGGCTGCGGCACCATGGGCGGTGGCATCTCCATGTCGTTCGTCAATGTCGGAATTCCAGTGAAGGTGCTGGAGATGAACGAGGAGGCCCTCGAGAAAGGGCTGGGCGTGATCAAGCGGAACTACGATATCCAGGTGAGCCGTGGTCGCATGACGGCGGAACAGGTGGACGAGCGCATGAGCCTGCTCAGCGGCACCACCCGCTACGAAGATCTCGGTGATGCGGATGTGATTGTCGAAGCCGTCTACGAAAATCTGGATCTGAAATGTGAAATTTTCGGCAAGCTGGACAAGGTTGCGAAGCCGGGTGCCATTCTCGCGAGCAATACGTCCGGTCTGGATGTGGACAGGATGGCGAAGACCACCGGCCGGCCCGGTGATGTGATCGGCATGCACTTCTTCTCCCCGGCCAATGTCATGCGCCTGCTGGAAGTGGTCCGTGGCAGCGACACCAGTGCGGAGGTCATCGCCACGGTCATGAAGCTTGGCCGGCGTCTGAACAAGATCGCCGTCCTGTCCGGCAACGCGCCGGGTTTCATCGGCAACCGGATGCTCGGTCAGTACACGCGCCAGGCTGGCGAGATCATCCTCCAGGGCGCCACGCCTTATCAGGTGGATAGCGTGATGAACGGCTTCGGCATGCCCATGGGACCATTTCAGATGAACGACCTGGTTGGCCTCGATCTGGGCTGGCGGGCCCGAAAGCTGGCTGGCGTGGCACCTGAAGATGTGCCGATCACGGCTCGTGTGGCGGACAAGCTCTGCGAACTGGAACGTTTCGGGCAGAAAACGTCCCGCGGCTACTACATCTATCCGGAAGGAAGCCGGGCCGGCCAGCCTGATCCGGAAGTGGTGGAGATCGTCGAGCAGACGTCTGCCGAACTCGGCATCGAGCGGCAGGAGGTCGGTGATGACGAGGTGCTGAAACGCTGCCTGTATCCGCTGATCAACGAGGGTGCGCGCATTCTGGAAGAGGGCATCGCCCTGCGTCCCTGCGACATCGACATCGTCTACATCAATGGCTACGGCTTTCCGGAAGTCACCGGTGGTCCGATGTTCTGGGCGGATCAGCAGGGCCTGGAGAATGTGCTGGCAGATATCAGGCGCTACGGCGAGCTCTATGGTGGCGATGCCTGGCAGCCGGCACCACTGCTCGAGAAGCTGGTCGCCGAGGGCAAAGGCTTCGCCTCTCTGCAGTGAGAACCGGCCTGCCGGTCAGCGCCGGGTGCTGATCGGCAGCCAGTCCTGAGGCACGTTGTCCTCCACCAGTTGTTTGATGCTGAAGGTGCCGATGTCGTGTTCTGCACCCACATCCAGCGCCAGACGGGAGATGTCGTTGGTTCTGGCGAAGACCTTCGCGTTCGGGTACTTCCGCTTCAGCCAGAGCGCCGTGCGCAGATTGTCTTCGGCGCTGCCGGTGCCGAGTAATATCGTGGGTTGTTTGGCATCCAACTCCTCCATGTCGGCGAGCTTTCGCCACACTTCCGGGTGGGAAATGTCACCCTGCAGCACCACCCGCTGGTAGTTGCCCTGAATCCGCTGTTGCTCTTCAGCGACCAGCAGGCGCCGGTTGGCATCGATATCGAGCACATACATCTTCTCGATTTCCTCGTCGGCGATCGCATCCAGTTCTTCCATCACAGTCTGACCGAAGCGTCCGAAGCCGGCGATGATGATCACGTCCCGCTGAGCCGTCTGCTGGAACTGCTCGATCAGGGCATGCTGAACCATTCCCTGTGCGGCGAGATGGTAGGAGTTGAAAGTGATGCAGTGTTTGGCGACTGCCGTGTCCTGCATCGAGCGCATGAAGCGCAGATTGTGAGAATGGATGAGGATGCGGGAAGCGAGCACCGGATAGGCGGCAAGGGCCTTGGTGGCCGCTTCGTAGCACTGGAAATCGTTATCGCCGAGAAAGACCAGTTGCCGGGCTTTACGCAGCTTGAGTTCCTTGCGGATGAAGCGATGGGTGATGTCCCCGGAAAGCGTGCGGACCCCGAAGGTCTGGCTGAGTTCTTCCGCTCTAATCGGATCCAGGGCATCGTCGATGACCACGATGTCCGTCTTGCTGACGGTCCCGGACGACACCGCAGCCTGCAGTATCCGCAGATAGCTGGTGGTGAGCTCACCGGATCCGGAAATCACGATGTGATCCGCCAGCATCCGCAGTTGCCAGCGGCCGGGACGCATCACGCGAAGAACCGCCTCGATGACCGCGGAAGCCATGAGCAGCGGGCAACCGAAGTAGGCGAGCCAGAGCAGGGCCCGGCCGATGAGCGGACCACCCACCGGGGTGCCCAGATCCAGCCCGCCGACCACGAACAGACCGAGGCTGTAGTAAGCCTTGGTCAGCACACCGGCATCCACCGTTTCCGGCCGTTCAGAAAGGCCGACGCCCATGAGAAGACCGGAGAATCCGGCGCTGTAGAACAGCAATGCGGCAAACCAGCGCCAGTTGACCGTGAGTGTCTGGCTGGCGGGTTCGTCGTTGGGCGCCTGGGTCGGCGACATGTTCATGGTGGCTCCTCCGTCAGGGTGCGGAGGGTTGCACAAAGCAGGGGCATCAGCCAAGGTTCCAGGCTGTCGTTTCCGAAGGATGATTCGTGACCACCCCGGTTCGGGTGAGCGCGGCAGAAGCATCCCCTTCGCCAATCGGATGGTTTGAACAGATGAAATACGAACTGAGAGATTCCGTCGCCATTGTGCACCTGGATGATGGTAAGGCTAATGCAGTCAGCTACGACCTGATGAAATTCGTCAACGAGTGTCTGGATCGAGCCGAGAGCGAAGCCGGGGCGGTGGTCCTGCATGGTCGGGAAGGCGTTTTATCTGCCGGTTTCGACCTGAAGGAAATGGCGAAGGGGGCGGATGCCGCTGCCGCGCTGGTCGGTAAAGGCGCAGATTTTTTTCTCCGGCTCTTTGCGCTGCCCCAGCCCCTGCTGATCGCCTGTACGGGACATGCCATCGCCGCGGGCGGTTTCATGCTGCTGTCGGCGGATAATCGGATCGGTGCTGCGGGAGATTTCAAGATCGGTCTGAATGAGACCGCGATCGGCATGACGATTCCCGTATTCGGGCGGGAACTGGCCAAGGCCCGACTGGCGACCCGGCATGTGACCAGAGCCTACGTCCAGGCCAATCTCTACGATCCTGATGGGGCTGTTGCCGCCGGATTCCTCGATCGGGTATTGCCGCCGGATCAGGTACTGGAAGGCGCGGTGACAGAAGCGGCCGCTCTGGCTGAATTGCCGTCAGCCAACTACGCCGGGAACAAGCGGGAAATCAGAGCGCCGTTCATTGCCACGATCGAGGCCAGTCTCAGCTAGGAAGCTGGCCTGACGACCACTCAAGTGGGTACTCAAGTGGGAACTCAAGTGGGGACATGGGTGGTCGTTACCTCGGCGAGCAGCCGGTCGTCTTCGCCGCGGATTTCGGTACGGATGACGGTGATCCGACGACCCACCCGAACCGGTCTGGCATAACCCCGGATCGTTCCGCCCTGCTGGTTGGCCAGCATCACGGCGTGCAGGTCCACACCCACCATGAACTTCTGCTCGCCCGTTTTCTCGAAATAGGCCCGGTTGGCGGCGCCGGTGGAGATGTTGTCTGCCAGTGAGATGATCACACCGCCGTTGATGTTGCCGGTGGGATTGCAGTGATGAGGCTGGATGACGATTTTTGCCTCGCCAGCCACCGGATTGCCGGCGTCGATGTCGTCCATGCCGATGTATCGGTCAAAGGTGGTCATTCGCGTGTAGGCATCTCTTTGATGTAAACGTCCTGCTTGCTGTACGGAATCTCGATACCGGCATCATTCAATGCCTTATAGGTTGCCATCAGCAGTTCGTGCCGTATCCGTCCACCGTCTTCGGGATTTTCAATCCAGATCAGCAGTTCAAAATCGAGGCTCGAGGCGCCGAAACCGCGCATCCGCACGCGGGGTTGTGGATGTTGTCTCGCCTCCGGATGGCTCTGACCGACCGTGAGAAGGACCTCGCAGACCTGATCCACATCGGAACCATAGGCCACGCCCACAGGTATCCGTTGCCGCATCTGCTGTGCCGGACCACCGCTTTCATTGACGATCTTGGCGGCGGCGATGACGCCGTTGGGGATGGTGATCTCGATATCGTCCCGGGTCATCAATCGGGTGCTGCGCAGGCCGATCGCTGAGACCTTGCCTCTCTCGCCGCTGTCCAGATTGATGTAATCACCGATCTTGTACGGTGCGTCGGCAACGATGAAAAACCCGGAAAACAGATTGGCCAACGTATCTTTGGCTGCGAAACCCACGGCGATGCCGACGATGCCGGCGCTTGCCAGCCAGCCCACCGGGTTGATGCCCCAGATGAGGAGAAGCGCGTAGCTGCCGAACAGAATGGTCAGCAGCTTCGCACTGAGATCGAACAGGGGCATGGTCCGCTCTTCGACGGCAGCAAAACGCGGCAGTGCGCTCAGCCGCACGAGCAGCTCGCTCGAAAGACGGAGCGCGGCCCGCATCCAGCTCACGACGATCACCGAGAGCAGAACCTGAATCAGAAAATTCGCTCCGAACGGCAGTTCCGCCACCTTCACCGCGAGGGTCAACCCGAAGTAGACGAGCGTCGTGGTGACCGGTTTTTCCAGATGCGTAATCAGGACGGCGCGGACGATGCCCTGTTCCGCCCAGCCAAACCGGGAGAGGACGGGGAAAACCAGATAGCGGGCCAGTACACCGATCAGCAGAGCGCCCGCCACGACCACCAGCGCGGCAAGCAGAGGATACTGGTCTATCAGTTGCCAGCCGGGTTGGGCAAAGGTGGGCAGCCAGTCGACGAGGTCCGGCAGCTGGTCAGTGACCGGTGCCACGGTGACGGTGTCACCGCCTGCGGCGGCATTTGAGTCGGTTTCTGCGTGCGCCATGGTCTGCGTCTGCGTGGTTCCCGCATGATCCCTGATTCAGGCCCGTTCGGCGAGTCCGGATCGTCAGTCGCCGTGCGGGTGCTTTTCAGCAGCTCTTTCGTCGACCTTACGCCGGCCTTCCGCCGCTCTTACGCCGTCCTTCCGCCGTTATGAGGCGGAGGCGGCGGGTGTGATTTGATCGAATAACGCGGGCAGATCTGCATCGTCCGTGTTCAGCAGGCGATCCAGGAAACCATGGAAATGCTGACCGCCACCCTCGTTGCGGCCAAACATCACTTCGGCGCCGGGCCGGTGCATGAGGGCCCGCTGCTGGGCGAGTCCGGTGGCGTAGTCTTCCTCTTCCACCACGTATTTGAGCAGATCGAACTGCCCCTGAGCGGCCTCCCGCATCTCGTCCGTGGGTGGTAACTCCGCCATCAGGTAGTTCTGTACCGTTCTGGACTCCTGGGGTGTATCGCCGGGGAACAACTGGCTGATCATCACGCCGCGGCCGCCGCCGCCATCGAAACCGGCAATGGAAATGTGTGGAAAGATGGTCCAGACACTGGTGGTGAGCGCTTCCACCGGCCACTCATCCTCTGGCCGATCCTTCAGCTTGAACAGTTCCGGATTCGGACTCGATACGCGCTGATGCGGTCCGTAGGCATAGTACAGAGCCTGATTCGGCATGTTCGAGCCGAAAGTATTTTTGTGCAGGACCGGCAGGTGATAGAGGTCCATGTAGCCATCGTAAGCGATCTTCCAGTTCGGGCCCGCGATCGTCCGCTCATCGAATAGCGCCCAGGACTCAAACCCGAAGTGCGCCAGCAGGTGATCGTAGCCGCATAGAAAGCGGTCCAGGTCCAGCGGCGAGTCCGGATCCAGGGTGACCCAGATCATGCCCGCTCTTTCGCCGCAGGGCAGTCGGGTGAGGCCGTGGCAGGACTTGTCGATCTGACCGAAATCCTCCTCCGAGTAAACGCTGACCAGACTGCCATCATGGTCATACGTCCAGGCGTGGTAAGGGCAGGTGAAGCGCATTTTCCTGCCGCGTGCTTCGGTCATTACCACGGCCCCTCGGTGGGAGCAGGAATTGATGAATGCGTGAACATCGCCGGACTCGGTGCGCACCATCAGCACTGGCACACCGCAGACTTCGATGGTCTTGAAATCACCGGCGGTTTTCAGCTCGCAACTCATCGCCAGCATGAGTGGCATGCGGCGGAAAACTCTGTCCATCTCAAGCCGCCAGCGATCTTCGTCGTAGTAGTGAGCGGCTGGCACGCTGAGCACGTCGGCTGCTTTTTCGAGCTCGCCGGACTCGACAACGGCCATGTTGTGATGCGCCATCTCGATGAGGGTCGCTCTGGCGTTTTCAGCGGTCGTTTTTCTGGTCTGGCCCATTCGGAAATCCTCGTTTGAATGCCTGACTGATGCGGTAGCCGTTCCTGAGTGTGTCAGAAAAATCTGGTCAGGGGATCACGAGCATCTTACCCATGTGGCCGCCCGTCAGCAGGGTGATCAGCGCCTCCGGAAAGTTCTCCACCCCTTCGACGATGTGCTCGGGCATCGTCAGACGGCCGTCCGCCAGCCAGCCCGCCAGTTTCGGGATCGCTTCGCCGAACCGGTCGGCATAGTGATCCACTGTGAACCCGGCCATCATGGCGTTTCTCTCGGCCAGCCGCAGATAGAGTTTCGGGCCACGGACGTCGGAAAGGTCATCATATTGTGAGATGGCACCGCAGATGGAAACGCGTCCACCGGTGCGGAGTCGGTCCAGCACCACGTCGAGCAACTCGCCACCCACGTTGTCGAAGTAGACGTCCACACCGTCCGGCGCCAGATCGTCCAGCCGACTGGCCACGTCTTCGCTCTTGTAGTCGATGGCCCCATTTGCGCCCAGAGTCTCTGTGAGGAACCGGGCCTTCTTGGGGCCGCCGGCGATGCCGATCACCGTTGCGCCATGAATCTTCGCCAACTGACAGGCGATGGAACCAACGGCACCTGCAGCACCGGAGACCACGACGGTATCGCCTTCGTGCACGTGCACCACTTCCAGCAGACCGAAGTAGGCGGTGAGTCCGGTGGTGAGCCCAAGTGCGCCCAGATAGGCGGACGGCGGTGCAAGATCCGTGTCGATCTTCTGGAACATGGCCGCCGGCATCTGAGCGTGCGTCTGGGCCATCATCGGCCCGTTCACCCAGTCGCCCACCCGCAGCGTTTCTGAGGTGCTGTCGATCACCTCGCCAACGCCGAGTGCGACCACCGGCGCGCCAAGCGGGATGGTGGCGTGGATGCCACCCTCTTCCAGCGTGGTGCGGATGAAGGCATCCACTGAGAGGTACTTCACGGCCACGGTGACCTGATCTTCACCAAGGGGCAGAAGGTCCACTTCCTCCAGTGCAAAGTCCTCCGGTTTCGGCATTCCGACCGGTCGAGCGCTCAGAGTGACCCGCTTACAGAGTTTGTTCGCCGACATGTTCACGGACCTCCAGAGACGTTGAGGCATTGCCCGGTGATCCATTCGGATGCCTTCGAGCAGAGAAACAGGGTTGCGGCGCCGAGGTCTTCCGGCGTGCCAAGCCGACCGGCGGGGAGCTGCAGCATCCGCTCCAGATTGGGAAGGTCTTCCTGGCTGAGCTTCATCGCTTTCATCATGATCTCGGTCGGAACGGCGCCAGGCATGATGCAATTCACCCGGATGCGGGGGCCCAGTTCCTTCGCGAACGTGCGCGTCAGCATGTTCACGCCAGCTTTGGCGGCACTGTAGTGGCCGCTCCCGGGTATCACCTGTTCAGCAGCGAGCGAAGAAATGTTCAACACGCGCCCGCCGTCCTCCATGAGTTCGGCGGCGATGCGGGTGGATGTCCAGATGGCGGTCAGGTTCAAGGCCAGGGTGGCGTCCCATTCCTCTCGCGGCAGTTTCAGCAGCGGTACCTGCAGGGGTGAACCCCCCGCGTTGTTCACCCAGATGTCCAGCCGGCCGAATTCGCTCCGCGCGGCTTCGGCAAGCCGGCGCAGTGCCTCGTCGTCCGTCACGTCCGTGGTGACGGCGATGGCCTTGCCGTTGGCAGCGACGATCTCATTTGCGACTCGCTCGATTTCTTCCGTACGCCGCGCCGCGCAGACAACGCTCGCGCCCGCACCCGCCAGGACTTTGGCGATACCCTCGCCGATGCCCCGGCCGGCGCCGGTCACGACGGCGACTTCACCGGCCAGTCCAAAAAGTTCGTCCAGCATTTTGATCGTTGCTCCTGTCTTCTCACTTCTGATGTTCGGGGTATCTGTCAGGCGGACTGCGCCGCTTTCAACGCTTCGGATCCACCAGGATTTTTACCTCCTGCGGATCACTCGCCAGCCGGGTAAACGCGGCGCTGATTTCTCCCAGGCCGACGGTGGATGTGTGCAGGGGTTCCAGCCGCAGACGTCCGTCCTCCACCAGGCCCTGGCACAGCTCGAATTCTTCGCGCAGGTAGCCGAGGGACGTGGTGAGCCGGACTTCCTGCACAAGCCAGGCGGCGGTGTTGATCGTGGATGGTGCGTCGGGTACGCCAACCAGAGAGACAACGCCGCCGCGCCGGCAGAGGGAGACGGCGGTCTCCACCGTTTCCGGGATGCCGGCGCATTCGAATACAACGTCCGCGCCTGCCCGGCCGGTTGCCGTGCGCAGTCTTTCTGCGGTGTCCTCCTGACTCGGATCGACCAGCAACGAGCAGGCCAGATCGCCGCCCAATATTCTGCGCCGACTCTGGGGTTCCACCAGCATGACCTCGCCAGCACCCGCTGCACGAGCGCATTGCGCCACCAGCAGGCCGATCGGACCTCCGCCGATAACCACGACCACGTCACCGAGACGGATGGGGGTTCGACGGACGGCGTGCAGGGCAATGGTGGCGGGTTCCAGCAGGGCGGCCCGGGCGAAATCGATTCCGTCGTTTATCGGGTAGAGGCGGCTGGCATCGATGGCGATGGCGGGCGCGAAGCCACCGTGGGGCGCAGCCAGTGGCCCGGCGCCGATCAGGCCGGCGAAGGCGGTCTCGCAATGTCCGGCATCCCCTCTCCGGCAACTCGCGCAGGTGCCGCAGGCGCCGGCGATGCCAATGGCGACCCGATCTCCTTCCCTGACAGCCACATCACTGGGCGCCGCCGAGACCGTGCCACTCCATTCGTGGCCACAGATGGCCGGGTTGTAAGGTGCGCCGGACTGAAAGGCGTGCAGGTCTGTGCCGCAGATGCCGCAATAGGCGATATCGACCACGGCTTTGCCCGCGGACGGTTCCGGCGCCGGAAACTCGACCAGGTCGATGGTGGCCTTACCTGTGACCAGGGCTGCCTGCATGATCCTCCCCTTTAAACCGGTCAGCGACCCCTCCAAAAAAAACAGTCAGGCCATCCGGTTTTGTGGAATGATGCCTAAAACAGGGGGTTCACGTCCACCCGGCGTGCCGAACCGGCCAGGCTGACCTTCGCAGCGCGAAAACAGTTACTATATTTTTAGTCGTATCGCTGACAAGCGAAGAGACAAGCGGAGCAAGCTTAGACAAGCGGAGCAAGCTTAGACAAAGGGAGCAAGCCGAGATAAGTGGAGAGAAGCAGATGAGTGATGCAGCATTGCCGACCGGTGTGGCTCTGACCGCCGTTGACGAGGCCTTCCGCGAAGACCCCTATCCGATCCTGGCGAACGTGCGCCGGGCAACCAGGGTGCTGCATGACGATGAGCTGGGGCGCTATGTGTACACCAGCCACGATGATGTGAAAGCCATCCTGCGGGACAAAGATCTCTGGAGCGATCCACGAAAGGCCAGGCCGGGCACCTTCACCCGGGAATTTCTCGGTCGTGAGGACGAAGAGCCGTCCATGCTGCTGATGGACGAGCCGGATCATCGGCGGCTCAGAATGCTGGTGAGCAAGCCGTTCACGCCGGCGGCGGTCGAGCGCTGGCGGGGTCAGATCGAGACGACCGTGCAGGGAGTGCTGGATGCCATAGACGGCGAAACATTCGATCTGATCGGTCAGTTCGCCGGCCCGGTGCCGACCATCGTCATTGCCCGCATGCTCGGCATCGACGAATCGAAAGTGGCGGATTTCAAGCGATGGTCCGATACCTCGGTGAACGTCGCCTTCAATCCGTTCTCCACGGCGGAAGATCTGGCGGCGGGTGAGGCGGCGGCCGAAGCGCTGAACGATTTCTTCGCCGCGGAGATCGAATCACGGCGATCGAACCTGGGTGATGATCTGATCTCGGACATGTTGCGGGCGGAGGAAGAGGGCGAATCCCTGTCGGCCCGTGAGATCATCGGGCAGTGCAATCTGCTGCTGATCGCCGGCAACGTCACCACCACCGATCTGATCGGCAATGGTGTGAAAGCCCTGCTCGATCATCCGGCGCAGCTCGAGAAACTGCGTAACGATCCCGGGCTGATCAGAAATGCGGTGGAAGAGATGTTGAGATACGACTCTCCAGTCACCAACTCCGGGCGGATTGCCGACCGGACCATCGAGGTGGGCGGCTGCCCCGTGCATCAGGGCGAGAGCCTGTCCACGTCGCTGGCCGCCGCGAACCGGGATCCGGCGGTGTATCCGGATCCCGACAGGTTCGATATCGAACGGGACGATACACATCATCAGGCGTTCGGCGGCGGACGGCATCTCTGTCTCGGCGCACATCTGGCCAGACTGGAAGCGCAGGTCGCCATACTCGGATTGCTGGACCGATACCCGGTGCTCGAGCACTCGGAACGAGGGCATACCTATGCCAATGTCCCCAGCTTCCGCGGCATGAGTGAATTCTGGGTTCGGGGAGAAAAGCGATCGTGAACATGCCGGCGGCAACAGGCAGTAACGAGGTGCCTACCTGTCATGGTGGTCTGGAGAACCTGGACGAGGAGCATGACTATGTCATCGATGACATTGAAGGCGAAGTACCACACGACCTGAAAGGCACCTTTGTGCGCAATGGTCCGGGCAGGCAGCGGATCGGCGGTGTGCCCTATGGCCACTGGTTCGATGGCGATGGCATGTTGAGCGTGTTTTCCATCAACGATGGCGAGGTCCGATTCAGAAACAGCTATGTGAAAACCCCCAAGTACATCGATGAGACGGCGGCTCAGAGGGTGCTTTACCGGGGCTTCGGAACTCAGATTCCAGGGGGCTGGCTCAAGAATGCCTTCAAGCTGCCGCCGAACCCGGCGAATACCTCGGTGGTCTATCACGCCGGGCATCTGCTGGCATTGAACGAGGGTGGCTTACCCTGGGAAGTGGATGGCGCCAGCCTGGAGACAAAGGGTGAATTCACCTATGAAGGCGGGCTGTTCGGCCGCACGTTCAGTGCCCATGGCAAGATTCACCCGGAGACTGGCGACTACATCAATTTCGGCGCCGGCAGCGTGCGTCGGGGCCTGCGGCCACCGCGGCCCTGTCTGAACCTGTTCCGGATCGACCGGAACGGACAGGTGGTTGCCAGCAACCAGGCCGTGATCGATCGATTTCCCTTCTGCCACGATTTTGCGCTGTCCGATCACTACGGCATCTTCTTCATCGGCAGCATTGTTTTCGGCAACATGGGCCGGTTCTTCATGGGCCTGAACAGCATCTCCGATCTGATTGACTTCGATGAGGATCTGGCGATGAAAATCGCCGTGGTGGACCTGAACACGCTGGAGGTTGTGCGTGAGTTCGAAACGGATGCGGGTGCCATCATCCACTACGGTAACGCTTTCGAGGAAGGCGATGAGATCGTGGTCGATGGCATGTACGCCGGAGAGTTCGAAGCGAACAGCACGCTCTCGGATGTCTTCAATCCGGCGGCCAGATTCGGCGGCGGCACATACCATCGCTATCGCCTGAACCTGGCCACAGGTGCCATCAGCTGCGAACGGGTGACCGGGACAGAGTCAGAGTTTCCCACCATCAACCCGCATTTCGCGGGCAGACGGCAGACATATACCTACACTGCCTGTTCGGTTCCGAATGGGGCGGACAGCTTCTTCAACGGTTTCCAGAAGATAGATTTCGAAGGCCATTCGGAACTCGTGACGCTGCCGCCAGGCTGCTACGGTTCCGAACCCATCTTCGCGCCACGGGCGCGTGCTGCCGCTGAGGACGATGGCTATCTGCTCGAAGTGGTCTACAACGGCTTCGAGCACAAGAGTGAGCTGCACATAGCGCGCGCAGAGAATCCCGCAGACCTGGTCGGCAAGCTGCATCTGCGCCACCATCTGCCACATCAGTTCCACGGCCTGTTTGTGCCGGAAATTCTGCTGCAGTAGTCAGTCAGGGGTGACCAGGGTCGGCTGCCAGCGAAGTTCAGGAACAGGTTCGCCATTCAGGAAGGCGCTCATCATGGCGTTGACCGGCTCTGGTGCGTCCTGCTGCACCCAATGTGAAACCCGGGGGAGATAGCGGATGGTCAGGTCCGCGACGAAATTTTCCGTACCGTAAGTGGTTTCCTTGGTCAGAGCCACATCCTCTTCGCCCCAGACCATCAGGGTAGGCGTTTGTATGGTGGGAAAACCCTGCTGCTGCTGGCGTCGCGCACCACCGCCCCGGATCAGTGCCCGGTAGTAATTGACCATGGCCGTGAGCGCGCCGGGTTGGGCCGCATTGTTGCTGTATACCTGCACCAGTTCATCGGGAAACAATGCCGGATTGCAGGCGGAGCTTCTGATCATTTCGCCGATGCCTTTCGCGCCATCCCGTCCCAGCATCCATTCCGGCAGGCCGGGAATCTGGAAGAAGAAGATGTACCAGGAGCGCTTCAGTTGCTCGAAACTGAAGCCGCCGGAAGACATGGCGCCGGGGTGCGGTACGTTGCAGATGATGAGTTTTTCCAGCGGCCGGATCTGGCGGATGGCGAAGTACCAGGCAATCACCGCACCCCAGTCGTGGGCGATCAGCACCGTCTCCGTGGTATCCGACGCATCGATGAGACCGGCAACGTCTTCCATCAGGTCTTCGATGGCATAGGCGCTCATGCTGTCCGGCCGGGACGAATTGCCGTAGCCGCGCAGGTTGGGTGCCCAGGCCGTGTAGCCGAGGTCGGCGAGCATGGGCAACTGGTGCCGCCAGGAGATACTGTGTTCCGGAAAGCCGTGCAGACAGAGCGCCAGCTTCGGGCCATCGCCGCAGACGTCCACCTCGAACGCGTGGCCATTGGCGTGAACTGTGCGGGTCTGAATGCGCGGGTCGCGCAACGGGTGTTGTTCGGTTTCGCTCATCCGGGATCTCCAGTATCAGTATCATCAGCATAGGCACCCCCCGGGAACGGATCAATGAATTGGTGCAGCAGCGCGAAGGTCAGCCTGGAGACCACGCGCAGCGTCCGCGGGACTGCCTCAGTCTGCTAATCCAGCCAGCGTGATCCGGTGGGGTTCCACACGCCGTCGAAGGCGACGTAGAAATCTCCATCCATGCGCATGGAGATGCGAACGAACCCGTACTGGCCATCCGCAAATCGAATGACCAGATTACGATCGGCCCGGTCATCCCAGCGCTCGTCAGCAGCGCTGAATGCCAGTCGGGCGGTCTCCCGGTAGCCATCCTCCGGCGCCTGATCCATGTCGATTTTCAGCTCCTGAAGGCCGCCGCCCGGGATGGTCATTTCGCACCACCAGTCGAAACGCGTATCGGTCGCGGCATCCTCCAGTGTCCGGTTGCAGGTGACGATCGCCTCGCCTTTGCCCGGGTCGACGCCGTAGGGGGCAACCTCGCGCAGCGCCAGTTCCAGCGGGATGCCATCGCCGGTGAGGCGAAGGGCACCGGTGTTGATCGGTCGCAATTGTTCCTGTGGTGGCCGGATTTCGAACACGAATTCCGCCGGGGCATCTCTCCTGGTTGGCAGCGGCAGGGTCTGGTTGAGTCCGTCGGCGTAAACGAACAGTTTCCGTGGGGCGGTGACCGGTGCCCAGCCGGGCACTTCCACCAGTACGTACAGTCCCGCCCCGTGATACTTCGTGAAGCTGAAGCGGCCCTTCGAATCCGTCAGGACGGGCTCCCGGATGGTGAAAGAGAAATATGGGAACGCAAAAGGATCTACCAGATGGTCGAAGACACTGGCGGTAACCCTGGCCCCCTTCAGCGGATTGCCTTCGTCACTCAGCACCACACCGTGAAACACGAGTTCCGTTTCTATCATCTGCTGTGCCGTTTCCCGGAATTCTTCAGGGTCCAGATCGGAAAAAGGATCTTCGTGCAACGTTCTCGCGAACCAGGAGATGTCGCTCTGAGAGGCGCGATCTTCCGCCGTGGTCACGCAGCCTGCCGGACTGATCAGCGCCAGGCTCAGCAGCACCAGGCGCCGCGCAAGGTGCTTCAGATCAGAGCAGTTCGCTGACATAGGCGATATTCCATATATCCAGCAGCAGGTTATAGAAAGGTGTGGTTTCGTGGGCGCTTCGGGTCCAGCCGACCACGTGTCCGGTGTGGAAGTCGAACGGGCTTCTGGCCAGGTCGAAAACCCGACGGATCTGGCCCTGCACCTGGGTTTCGGCGCCGAGTGCATGGGTTTTGGACTTGGCGATGAAGGCCATGATTTCATGTGGATCGGTCACGATCCGGTAATCCGATCCGATCAATCCGGTCCTGTAGTACAGCCGTGCCCGTTCCCCGGGAGGCGCCTTGGAATCCCAGGCGTATCGATACCCGCCCCGTTTGGAGGTGGGCTTCAACTGCTTCTGAGCAATGTTCCAGCCGAAGAAGGTTACATCCGCGTAGTTGTACATGGCGTAGGCGGGCGTTCTGGTGGATTCCACATAACCGAGGAAGCCACCTTCATCCGGCGTCACCGGTGTGATGACATCCGCCATGTCCGGCAGCGTCAGTACGGGTCGCGTATCGTAAGCGGCGGCTGGTATGGCACCCACCTGCAGGAGAGCATCTTCCGCTTCCAGACCCAGCTTCAGAGCTTCGGTGAGCAGGACGCAACCCAGGCTGTGCGCGGTGACGTGTAAGCGTTTGTCAGCCGGAATGGTTTTCACGAAGTCGAGCAGTGCAGGTGCCGACTTGTAGGCCCGGTATTCACTTTCGAGCAGGCCATAGGCGTAGCGGGGCTTCACGGTCGGCCAGTGGAAAAAGGTCAGACGTCCTCGATACCCCCGGTGCCAGAGGCGCTTGAAGATGGTTTCCCCTGCCTGGGTGGTGGCCATTTCGTACAGGCCTTCATTGCTTTTCAGCCAGCCATAGATCCAGACCACCTCATCGTCCGTCTCGAACCAGCCCGGCTGGAAATCATGGCCCTGTGGGTCGATGCGCCAACGCAGATCGGGCATCGGTGGTGGTTCGGTCGTGTACTCCCATGGAGGTCTTATGTCGTCCGGCCAGTTCATGGTGGTGCGCTGATAAAAGGTTTTCACGTGGCGCAGATCCATGGGGACCGGATCGGAAGTGATCAGCGTACTGCCGCCCTGGAGGATGGAGACGACGAGCGAGTCGCGGCCGGCGCTGTCCACATCGAACAGGAAGCAGTAGCCGCTGCCGTCGAGGTCCGGTTCGCCCAGAGCGGCAAGGCGGATCCGGAAGCTGAGGTGCTCGACATGGCCAAGGGATGAGACGGCTTCCTCGGCCAGCTGCGCTTCGCCAGCTGTCTTGTCGAGCAGATAGCTGCGCGTGCAGGCACGGTCCGTGGCACGGTAGAGATTGATGTCTCCGCCTTCACCGTTCAGCCACTTGAGTTCCAGCAGAGCATCCCGGTCGTAGTCTGCAAGATCGTCGATCTCGATTCTGAGCCGACTGAAATCCTCCAGATCACGGAACGAATCTTTCGCTTCGGTGGAAGAGTCCGGTCGTGTGATGGGCCAGGTCTCGCCGCCGGTTTCCAGGTCGTCCTGATCGTGATTCAACCAGAAACTGAACGGCTGTTCGGTCGTCGGCGCATCCACCGGGATTCGTTCACCCGGCAGCGTCTGAATGAGGCCGTCACCATTCCAGTCGACGCCAACTCGTATGGCACCGGACGATTGATCGGGGAGAACGAACGCGACCAGAAATATGGCAGCATGGATGGCCGTGGTTGTCGATCTCGTCATCCCTGCTCAGTGGACATCTGATAGACTGGCTATCGTGCAGAATCGGTGTTGGCCGATCAAGTGCTCAGCATTTCGCCTATCGCGTGGCAGCGGTGTGTGAACACGGACCGTTGAACAACTATGGGGCTTCGAAAATTTTGCTGGATTTCCCGCTGAACACGCTTGCTGGCACCGAGCACTTTCCCGTTTGAGTACTGATGCCGAGGCGCGTGAAGCACTGATTCTGGCATCGAAGCAGTACGCTCAGGGGACAGGTTGGCGCAGCTGGTTTGCGGTGCTGTCCACCCTCGTCCTGCTCGGGGCACTCATCACCGTTGCCGTCGCCGCCCAGCCGGTGTGGCTCCGCCTCATCGCCAGCGTCGTGAGCGGGCTGCTGCTGGTGCGGATGTTCATCATCTACCATGACTACCAGCATGGCGCCATCCTCGGAGATTCACGAGTGGCCGCGGTGCTGATGACGGCTTTCGGCCTGCTGTCTCTGAATCCACCCAGCATCTGGCGGCGGAGCCACAATCATCACCATGGTAACAACGCCAGAATCTACGGTGCCCAGATCGGCTCGTTTCCGGTGATGACCACCGCCGGCTATCGCAAAGCGTCCAGCCGGACACGACTGGCCTATGCGGTGTCACGGCATCCGTTGGCCATCGCCATGGGCTACGTCACCGTTTTCCTCTATGGAATGTGTGTGCGGTCGTGGCTCGTCAGCCCGGCAAAGCACATCGATTCCGCCATCGCCGTCCTCCTGCACCTGGGGTTGCTGGTCGGGGCGGCGTTTGCAGGATGGGACATCCTGCTGCTGGGCGTCGTTATTCCGCTCATGGTCGGCTCTGCCCTGGGCGCGTATCTGTTTTACGCGCAACACAACTTCCCCGGTGTTCGGCTCTACGATCGATCGGATTGGGACTTTGTGTCCGCGGCCCTGTGTTCGTCGAGCTTCATGCGCATGAATCCCGTGCTGCAATGGCTGGTCGGGAATATCGGTTATCACCATGTTCACCACCTGAATCCACGGATTCCGTTCTACCGGCTGCCTGAAGCCATGGCCGGCATCGCCGCGCTGCAGCAGCCGGTGGAAACTTCGCTGCACTGGAAAGACGTACGCAGTTGTTTCCGCTTGAAGTTGTGGGATTCCGGGCGGGGAATGATGGTGCCGTTCAGCGATGCCTGGTGACGTTGCGGTCCTTTCAGGGGTCGTCCAGCGGAACTGTTTCTGAATCTGTTTCAGCTACTGTTTCAGTGTCTATTTCAGCGCCTGTTGCGAGCCCGTCCACTTCCCCGAGGCTGCTGACGATGAATCCCCGTTTGTGCAGCCGGGGCAGGAGCCTGTCGAGGGTGGCTGCGGTGCGCCGGCCACGATCCCTGACATCATGCAGCACCACGATGCTGCCAGGTTCCACCATCCAGTTGATGTAACCGGACATGCTGCGCGGGCTCGAGATCAGGGTGTCCAGTGGCGCCACGGAAGCCATGGCAATCCGGTAGCCGCGTTCCTCGGTCAGCGCCAGCACCGTGTCGTTGTAGCGGCCGGATCCGGCCCGGAACCAGATGATTGGCGCGAATGCCTCCAGGGCTTCTGCCGCCGCGTTGAATTTCTCGCGCAGTTCTTCCTCGCTGAGCGCCACCGTTACTTCGTCCTCCGTCATGTGATGGCCGATCTCATGACCCTCAGCCAGCATCCTCATCAGCAGCAACTCATTCCCTGGCAGGGTATCGGTGATGATGAAGAAGGTGGCGCGCACATCGTGCTTCTTCAGCACATCGAGAATGGCCGGCGTGGTAGCCGGGTCCAGGCCATCGTCGATGGTCAATGCGATGGCTTTTTCTTCCGTGGGCACGAAATACACCACCTGGGGATACTCGCCGGGTAGCGCGCGTACCAGCCAGCGCGGCTCGGCACGGTGGGTACATCCGGACACGACGCTGAGCGCCACCAGGGCCAGCAGCAGCCGTCGGGCGAATGCGGAGTGTTTGTTTCCTGCGGTTTCCCGGCTGCGGCCGACGGTGGTGCTGGCGTGCTCAGTCTTCACCAGCCTTCCAGACTACTGCTTGTATCGAAGGTCATGTCGAGGGTCATGTCGAGGGTCATGTCGGGGGTCGTATCGAAGACGGCGCATGATGGTAGCTTCCGGGCAGAGCGTCCAGTGGAGGATCCTGGCACCCGTCATATCGGTGCCGGACGATCACCGCGTTCGTTGCCAGTGCGCCTGCTGCTTCCTATGATGGCAATCGATCCCAGGCTTTCGTTCAGGCTGTGCGTTGATGAAACAGTCTGCGCCGATTTGCCTTTGCGGACGAGAAACACAGTGCGGAAGAGAAACACAGTGTGGAAGAGAAACACAGTGTGGAAGAGAGACACAGGAGTGAATGACCTCAATGACCGCTGGCTGCTTGCCAGAACACCACCGTCCGGCTGGCCGACGACCGAAGATTTCCGCTGGGATCCGGTATCGCGCCCTGAGCCCGCCGATGGCCAGTGTCTGACTCGAACCCTCTATCTTTCCCTCGACCCCTATCAATGGGGACGACGCCGGAGTGGCACGGAACTGCCCGGTGCTGTCTGTCATGGCCGCACGGTTTCTCAGGTGGTGACGAGCCGTATGCCGGGCTATGAACCGGGCGATTTTGTTTTCAACACCAATGGGTGGCAGGCCTACGGGCTGATGGGCGCTGACGTGGATGTGTTCGGCTATATGTTTCCGCGCAAGCTGGATCCGGCTGCCGCACCCATCTCCACGGCGGTGGGCGTGATGGGCATGCTCGGTCTGACGGCGTATTCCGGATTGCTCGTCCAGTGTGATCCGAAGCCTGGCGAAACGGTGGTGATATCCGCAGCCTCCGGTGGTGTTGGCCAGGTTGCCGGTCAGCTGGCAAAAATCCGCGGTTGCCGGGTTGTCGGGATCACGAGCACGGACAGGAAGTGTGATTACGTTCGCGACGATCTGGGATTCGACGCGGTTGTCTCGCACCTTGGCGATGATTTTCCGGAAGAGCTCGCCGCGGCCTGTCCGGATGGTATCGACGTTTATTTTGAGAACGTCGGTGGTCGGGTATTCGAGGCCGTCCTGCCGCTGCTGAACCTGTCTTCACGGATCACGCTGTGCGGCATGATTTCTCAGTACGGCAATACAGACGGTCGTCCCCCGGGCGAGGTATGGATGGAAACAGGCCGGTCTACTTTCGATAAACAGGCGGTTTCCGTGCATTCGCTGTTCGTCGGTAACTTCGTGGCCGAGTACCAGGATCGGTTTCTTGCCGAGATGGCCGACTGGATTGCGGCGGGACGCATCGTCTATCGGGAAGATGTCCGGGAAGGCCTGGAACAGGCGCCGGAGGCGTTTGCCGCCATGCTCAAAGGCGACAACTTCGGCAAGACACTGATCGCCGTGGCGGAAGACCCGACGCTGGCAGATGGGTCTTTTTTATTGCGCTGAAGGATACGTGCTGTTCAGCCAGCGGCCAGTGAGAATGCCTCCGGACTGATTTCCTTCAGTTTGTCCAGATGCTGCTGCGGCTCGGACAGATCACCGCCAAGCGTGCGTATGCAGACGACGTCGAGGCCGGTATCCCGCCAGTTGCGCACCCGGTCCTGCCATTCGCGCTCGCGTGGTCCGACGACGGCGACGCCCGCTTCCGTGCCGACAGCAGCCGGGTCACGACCAGCGGCAGTGGCGGCGTCATCGATCCGGCTTTTCACCCCCGCATAGTCGTCCGGACTGCAGAGCACAAACCAGCCATCGCAGAATCTGCCGATGCGGCGTGCCACGGCATCCCCCGGCACGGGCGCGCCACCGTACCAGAGCGGGATGCGTTTCTGGACAGGCAGCGGGCTGATTCCCATTGCCTCGATCCGGTCCCAGCGACCGTCGAAGTTCACCACTTCTTCAGACAGGAGTGCGTTCAGCAACTCGAGCTGTTCGTTGCAGCGTGCGCCGCGGCTGTGAAAATCCTGGCCCAGCGCGTCGTATTGCTCCTTCGAGGCACCGATACCGATTCCGGCCCGGGCCCGGCCATTGGAGAGCACGTCCAGTTCGGCGAGTTGCTTGGCAAAATGTACGGTCTGCCGGGCCGGCAGGACGATGACGGAAGGGCACAGGCCGATACGGGAGGTGTGGGCGGCCACCCAGGCCAGCAGCATCATGGGCTCGTGCAGATGGCCGCCTTTGGGCCGGATGATCGTGTCCGGCACCCGCAGATGCGCATAGCCGAGTTCCTCGGCCAGCTGGGCGAAAGCGCGAATCGCCCCCAGATCGTTTTTCATTTCCCGAACCGGCAGCGAAATGCCGAGCTTCATCGCGTTCTCCTCGTTCTCTTCTGTCCGTGATCAGTTGTAGTGCATGGGAGGCATCGCTTCAACATCCTCTGACACAAGGCACCCGTGGAACGAGCCCCGGCCATCGGTAAGTGAACGGATGGGTATCAGGGGAAGTATCCATATCTTCCCTCAAGGAGGGCTTTAAGCTTCAGCTAAATACTGCACGAGGCTGCCGCTATGGCTGAGAAGAATCGGGTTTTCGTGGTGCTGGATCCAACCTGTATGGAACAGGCGGCGCTCGAGTGGGGTGAGCAGATTGCCCGCCAGTTCGGTGCCAACACGGAAACCGTCCTGCACGTGTAGTGCTGTGTCAGTGAGGACAGCGTGGCGATGGTTGCGATGGACGACAGCGCCCACGCTCAGGTGGAGACAGAAAAACGGGTTCGTGCCTGGGTCGATCGCCTGGTTGTCCAACCCCGCATCGATGGGCTCGAAGTGGAGACCGAAGTCGAGTGGCACCACGACTGGCGCAAGGCCATCGTGGTGGCGGCCGAGCGGGCGGGCAGCGCGCTCGTCGTCAAGAACATGACCCAGCATTCACGCTTCGTACGCATGATACGCGAAACCTCTGACTGGGCGCTGATCCGGGAGTGCCAATGCCCCGTGTTGCTGGTGAAGACGGGCCGGCCTTATGCCATCGAAAAGGTACTGGTGGCGGTGAAGCATTCCGACGAAGCGGCTTATGAGAAGGCCAACGACAACATTCTCGCCGCAGCCCGGCGAATCACGGCAGATCTGGGTGCCACCCTGCATGCGGTGACCGCCTACTCGAGCACGGATACCCATCCGGATCGGCAGCGGTTTGCGGATCGTTGCGGCCTGGAACGTGCGCAGGTCAGCGCCGACATGGGTGCGCCGGAGAAGGTGATTGCAGAGACGGCAACGCGCCTGGGTGCCGATCTCCTGGTGATTGCCAGAGTAGCGAATCCCGAGTCTTCGAAAGAAATGGGCGGCACGGCGAAAAAGGTGATAGACGAAATCGATACCGAAGTGCTGATCCTGCCGGTCGCCTCCTGACGCTCAGGCGACTGCCCCGGAGGCGTAGGCCGCTGCGATCCGTTCGTCGTCGTAGCCCAGAAATTCCGACAGGACTTCAAAGCTGTGCTGGCCGAGCGTAGGCGCGGGGCCTCTGGGTGCGTTGTCGTAGCCGGAGATCCGATAAGGGTGGCCCGCGTAAGGAATGTGCCCCATTACAGGATGGTCGTAGTAGCGGTAGAAGTTCCGGTGCGCGTACTGCGGGTCCTGCAGCAGATCACTCGATTTCTGCACCACCCCGGCGGGCACACCTGCGGCCTGCAGACAGTGCATGATCTCAGCAGCGTCCCGCTCGCGGGTCCAGGCGCTGATTGCGTCGTCGATAGCCGCCTGTGCTGAAAGTCGTCCGGCGGCATCGCCGAGCGCTGCATCCGCGGAAAGATCCCGTCGGCCCATCGCCTCGCACAGCCGATGCCATTGCGCGTCGGTATCGACGGCGATCGCGCACCAGTTGTCGGTCCCCTTCGCCGGATAGCATCCCTGGGGTGCGGCGAATCGAGCCCGGTTCCCATTCCGAGTGGCGGCGAAGCCACTGGTCTGCAGGTCCAGCAATTCCGGACTCAGAAAGTGCAGCGCGGTTTCGATCTGAGCCACGTCAACATAGCAGCCCTCGCCGGTACGCCGGCGGTGATCGAGGGCTGCTGCCAGCAGAATGGAAATGAAGCGCGGGGCGATGGTGTCGGTATAGGCAATCCATGGGCCGGTGGGTGCCCGATCGGGCCAGCCGGTGATCTCATAAAAACCGGCGATGGCGCCGGCGTGATAGCCGTAGCCGGCCATGGTCGCTGCCGGTCCGGTCTGACCCATGAGGCAGGTGCTGATCTTGATCAGTCCCGGATTGATTTTCTTCACCTCCTCATAGTTGAGTCCGAGTCGGCGGATGGCGCCGGCCGCGAAGCTTTCGATCATCACATCCGAACGCCGGATCAGATCCCGGGCAATTTCGATGGCCTCCGGCGTTTTCATGTTCAGCGTCAGGCTCTGCTTGGACGTGTTGAAGTCGCCGAAGAACTGGGAGCGATCGAGCCCGGGGACCCCGTCTTTGAAAGGCGCGCCACCACGCAGTACATCCGGCCGGGTTTCCGATTCGATCCGGATCACCCGTGCGCCGTGATCGGCCAGATACTTCGCCGAAATCGGGCCGACGCCGACCCAGGAAAAGTCCGCAACCGTGAGTCCTTCGAACGGCAGTCCTCCATCGGGATCCGGATAGTGCGGCACAGGCGCAGGCGTTTTCAGCTCCGCCCGGATTGCCTCGCTGTGTTCGCCGGGTTCCGGTGGCGGGTGTCTGAGTGACATCAGGTTCTGCTGCGACTTTCCCCACAGGCCCGGGGCCTCGACGGTCTGGCGGTCGGGCAGGGTGATGGACTGCCAGTACTCTCTGAACGACAGATGATCCATCTGCAGGAGTTCGGTGAGATTGTTGATGGGCGCGATGGTGAAGCCATGCGCCAGGCCGTATTCGAACAGATCGAGCTTGGTGTGGTTTCTGAAAAACGCCCGGCACAACTCGATGCCATCGAATACGTTGAAGGGCTGGTAGTCCGGATTGCGGGTGTTGAGGTCGTATTCGGCCCAGTTCACGGTGCCGGCAAATCCGGCGTCCACCACGCCGTCCTCCACCATCCTGGACATGCAGCCGAGCAGGACGCTTGAGTTCGGCAAGGCCAGCACGTGGCCGTCCGCACAGGGGTGGATCATGTCAATGCGTACCGACCCGGTGACGAGACCGCCGCCGCGTTGGAAGTCGGCACCCTGAATCGCATGGGCGTCCATGGCATTCAACATGGTCCAGGTCATCACGCTCTGGGCGGATAGATCCACATACTGGCCTTCACCCGTACGCAGCATACGGTGATGGGCGGCCATGGCACCGGCCGCGGCCTCCACACCCACATGCCGCCAGACCTGGGGCACGCTCAGACGGACAGGGGCGCGATCTTCGGACCCCTGCAGGGCGACCGGCCCGCCCATGGCGGCCAGCACCAGGTCGTTGCCGAGGTAATCCGCATAGGGACCGTCATCGCCCCAGGGTGACATGCGGACATAGATGATCCGGGGGTTCAATCGGCGGGCGGTTTCGAAATCGATACCGTAGGGCGCCAGCGGGCTGTCCGGCCATGGCTCGAATATGAACTGGCTGCGCTGGATCAGGGATTCGAGCGTGGTCCGGTCGGCCGGGTTGGCGGGGTCGAGCTCGATTGAGCGCTTGTTCCGGTTGAAGGCCAGGAAAGGCAGGCTGGCCAGCGTTTCCGGCCTGGCCTCGGAAAGCCGTGGCTCTGTTGCCCGGGCGCTGCTGCCACCGGGCGGTTCGACTCTGATCACGTCTGCGCCGAGATCGCCCATCAGCATCGGACCGATCTCACCCCGTTCATCGGTGAAATCCAGCACCCTGTATGTTTCCAGAAGCAACGCCGTTCCCCTCCCACGCTTTCGGGCAGACGTTAAGGCGAGCCGAGGCCGGGAGCAACTCCCATCGGCCGTTTGAGGCGTTGCGATAGAGCGCACTGGCAAGGATGATGTGTGCAATCGTTTATAGCGCGGAGAGGGTATTTAGAGGATGGCTGACGAGCTGTTGTTCGACGGAATGCTGGTGCTGGACATGAGCAGCTGGATCGCGGCGCCCACCTGTGCGGCCATGCTCGGAGAAATGGGGGCGGAAGTGATCAAGATCGAGCAGCCGGGGGTTGGGGACGGCTATCGCGTCTACTATCAATCGCCCGTCTCGCCGATCGCCGAGACCAACTACACCTATCATCTGGACAATCGGAACAAGCGCTCGCTGACTCTGGATCTGAAGACAGAGGAAGGGCAGTCGATTCTGCACAGGCTCGTCGAACGCGCGGATGTGCTGATCACCAATCACCCGTTTCCCATCCGCCGGGCACTCAACCTGACCTACGAAGATCTGAGAAAGCTGAACGAGCGGCTCATCTACGCCTCGCTCAGCGCCTATGGAGAAGAAGGCCCGCAGCGGGATATGAAAAGCTTCGATCTGGTTGCCTACTGGACCCGTTCCGGCTTGATGAATCAGATGCGGCATCGTCATCTCCAGCAGGAGCCTGTGCAGGCCATGGCCGGCATGGGCGATCATCCGACCGGGGTGGCGCTATACGGCAGTATCGTCACCGCGCTGCTCCGACGGGAACGGACGGGTAAGGGCGGCAAGGTGCACACTTCATTGCTGGCCAATGGTCTCTGGTCGGCCGCCTGCTTCGCCCAGGCAGCCTGGGCGGATGCGGATTTCTCCCAGATGCCGCCGCAGCGGCTGACCTGGTCGCTGTTCGAAACCAGCGACGGTCGCTGGCTGAACATGGTGATGGCCCGCCAGGAAGAGGTCTTCGACCGGATGCTGGTGGCGCTCGAACTCCTGGACTGGTTCACGGATGAGCGCTTCGCCACCATGGAAAGCCGGATGGATCACGCAGAGGCGGCAACCGAGGCGCTGCGCGAAGCGATTCTCAAACGCACTGCCGAGGAGTGGATGGCTGTGTTCGAAGCCCATGAGATCCCGGTTGCCCTGGTGCCCGAGTGGCCGGAACTGGCATCGGACCCGCAGATTCTGGCAAACGACATGGCGATCGACCCGGCCGATGATTTCGGACTCGGCAAGGTCATCCGTGATCCCATCAACGTGGATGGTGTGGGGCGGAAGCCGCCACAGCGCTCACCGGAGCTGGGCGAACACACCGACGAAGTGCTGGCGGAGCTCGGTCTTTCCGACGCTGAGATTGCCGGGTTGCGCGACCGGGGTATCGTATGAATCGCACGGGCCCGAAGGCGTTGTCCGGCTACCGGATCTGTGACTTCACCGGCCAGCTTGCGGGGGCGGGAGCGACCAAGTGGCTCGCCGCCTTCGGGGCGGAAGTGATTCGAATAGAAGATCCGGTGCTGCGGGGACGCTGGGACATTCTGCGCGCCATGCCGCCGTTCATCGACGAGCGACGCGGTGAGGACTTTGGCGGCGGTTTCAACAATCACAACACGGACAAGCTCGGGATCACGCTCAATCTGCGCACGGATAAAGGGAAGGAGATTCTCCGGGAGATCGTCGCCCGGTCGGACGTGGTCAGTGAAAACTTTGCCGCCGGGGTACTCGAGCGTTGGGGATTCGGCTACGACGCCTTGAAGGAGATCCGTGAGGACATCATTTACGTCTCCAACTGCGGCTTCGGCCATGAAGGCCCCTATGCACAGTTCAAAACCTGGGGACCGATCGTACAGGCGATCTGCGGGCTCACCTTCACTTCCGGTTTGCCGGATGAGGAGCCGGCGGGCTGGGGGTTTTCCTATATGGATCACACAGGCGCCATGTATATGGCCATCGCCATTCAGATGGCCCTCCTGCACAGGGCGCGGACAGGCGCGGGTCAGTGGGTGGATCTCGCCTGTACCGAAGCGGGCCTGACCCTGCACGGACCCGCGCTGCTTGATTACACGGTCAATGGCCGGGCGAGTCGCCGGCCCGGGATGCCGAACGGTAACCGGAGCATCGGCCCTGACATGGCGCCGCACGGTATCTTCCGGGCTGCAGGAGACGACGAGTGGGTGGCCATTGTCTGCCGGAATGAGTCGGACTGGCAGGCATTCGGTCGGGTGGTCGGGGAACCCTGGACGGCGGACAGCGCTTATGCGGATATCACCGGCCGTAAGGCGAATGAAGACAGGCTCGAGGCAGATGTCTCGGCCTGGTGTGCTCCCCGCAGCAAGTTCGATATTCAGAATGCCCTGATTGCCGCCGGTGTGCCTGCGGCGGCGGTGCAGAAGCCGGGTGAGCGAATCGACCAGGACCCGGACACCGAAGGGTATGGACTCTGGCCGACGGTTCGGCACGGCAGGATGGGGGATGTGCGGGTGGATGGATTGCCTGTGCATCTTTCGAAAACGGACTGGCAGATGAACAGGGGCGGCCCCTGTCTGGGCGAACATACGGACCAGGTGCTCCGGGATCTGGTCGGCTTAAGCGACTCCGAGATTGCCTCGCTTCGTGAAGAGGGGGTTGTATGAGTGCGCTCCAGGGTATGCGCATCGTCGAACTGCCGGGAGACAGCACGGCGCTTGCCGGCAAACTGCTGGCGGACATGGGCGCCGACGCCATAGTCGTGGAACCACCGGGTGGTGCACAGGCCCGAACCTATCCGCCCTTCCGGAATGACGAACCCGGAATCGAGCGGAGCCTGCACTGGTGGCACTTTTATACTTCCCGCCGGGGCATCACCCTGGATCTCGAACACGAAGCCGGGCGGGCCGCTTTTCTCGAGCTCATCGCCGGGGCTGACGTGCTGCTGACCGGCGCGGACGGTGTGCAGCTGCCCGCGGGACTCGATCCCGAAATGATTGCCGAAGCCCATCCGCGCCTGGTGCACGCGGCGATTTCCGGCTTTGGCCGGCAGAGTGCGCGAAAGGATGATCCGGTCACGGACCTCACCATCCTGGCTGGCGGTGGGGTGGTCTGGAGTTGTGGCTACGACGACCATGAACTCCCCCCCATTCGCGGCGGTGGTTTTCAGGGGTTCAATACCGGCGCGCACTACGCCGTGATGGCGGTGTTGACCGCGCTCCTGTACCGGGAGGCCAGTGGCGAAGGCCAGTTCATCGACGTGAGCCAGCATGCGGCGGCCAACATCACCACCGAAATGGCCACTTACACCTGGCTGGTGGAACAGGGCACTGTGCAGCGGCAGACGGGACGACATGCCATGACGATTCCTTCCGCGGAAACCCAGGCGAAAACCGCCGATGGCCGCTACGTCAACACCGGCGTGCTGCCCCGAACGCCGCGGGAATTCAAAGGTTTGCTCGACTGGGTGGACGCCCTCGAACTTCGGGATGAATTTCCGGAAACCGTTTTTCTGGAGATGGCGGCAGGCCGCGGCAGCCTGGATCGCTCACAGATGGCCGAAGATGCGGAAATCGTGGCGATGTTCATGGCGGCCCGGGATGCCATGAGCCTGATTGCCAGCCGCCTGAGTGCGCGGGAGTTCTTTCTCGGCGCCCAGAACGCCGGGATACCGGCCGGTGCCGTCTACGCGCCGGAAGAGGCCTTCGAAGATGAGCATTTCGTTGCCCGGGAGTTTCAGCAACCGCTGGCGCATCCGGAATCCGAAGAAACCTTTCTGTATCCAGGTGCGCCTTACCGCTTCGAAAAAAGCCGCTGGGCTCTCAGTCGGCGGGCGCCCCTGCTCGGTGAGCATACGGAGGAAGTGCTGGCGGAAGCGGGTATCAGCGCTGAGCGCCTGCTGCAGCTTCGGCAGGCTGGCGCTATCTGATGCGCCTGTGTCTGCTCGGATGATGCCCCTTTCCGTTGCCGAACTGGTTTCGGCCGCACTGGATCCAGCCTGGCTCGATGAACAGCCTGACGGACGACCGGACTGCGGATGCCTGGTGGTGGATCTGGAGGGGGCACCCACGCTTGAACCGGAGGATCTGCAGGCGCTCGGAGCCTGGATCAGCGCCTTGCCCATTCCGGTGATCGGTATCGGCGCAGCGGACCGCTCGTTTGCCGCCCTGATGGATGTGCTGCCCGATTCGGAAGACGATCTGAAGGCGGTCCTGGCAGGCATTGACGCCCATCCGGAAGCTGCCGCGGTGCTGGTGCAGGTGCTGCGCAGCACCGAAGCCCTGGACGTGATCCAGGCGCTGACGGTGGAATCCCTGGCCTATGCAACACTGCAATCCGGCTCGGAGTTCGCAGACTGGCTGGCGGCACGGCGGGCCCAGCGGCCTGCCCGCAGGCTGCCGCTGACTGATGACCTGGTGCTGATCGAACGGGATGTGGCATCGCTGCGTATCGTTCTGAACGGTCCGGCCACGCGTAACTCGCTTTCTGCCGCGATGCGTGACGAACTGACCCGGGCGTTCCGACTGGCGGCAATGGATCCGGAGATCGAGACGGTTGCGGTGTCCGGCAACGGTCCGAGTTTCTGCTCCGGGGGTGATCTGGAAGAATTCGGCCTGGTCGATGATCCTGTTGTGGCGCACCGTATTCGTTTGCTGCGGATGCCGGCCCGCTATCTTGCCCCCCACGCCGGCCGGTACCGGTTCGATGTGCACGGCGCCTGTATCGGTGCCGGTGTGGAACTGCTGGCCTTTGCCGGCCATCTCTCAGCGACGCCGGATGCCCGGTTTCGATTGCCTGAGATCGGGATGGGCCTGATCCCCGGCGCCGGCGGCTGCGTCAGTATTCCGCGCCGAATCGGCAGACAACGGACGGCGCTGATGGCACTGATGGCTCAGGATGTCAGTGCCGAAAAGGCGCTGGAGTGGGGGCTGATTGACGAAATCAGATCGGTGTGACGATCAGGCGCTCAGATGAGACGGCCGGCGCAGATCGTGGCCTGCACCATGGCACTGGACAGGGCGAGTCGGGCTGCGCGCCAGGGCCGATCAAGCAGGCACAGGTCCGCCCGACGCCCGGCTTCCAATCTTCGCGGGCTGGCAGGATGTTCTGCAGTCCCGAGAAAAAGGGCGACCGCTTCTTCCGGGGTCAGGGCCTCCACACTGCCGAGCGCTTTACCACCAGCGGTCCGACGTTCGACCGCCGCACGGATGGCGATCCAGGGATCGGCGCTGCCGAATGGCGCATCCGTGCCACCGGCCAGCGGAATACCCTGATCCTTGAAGCCTCTGGCGCGATACAGCCAGGCCTGTTCTTCCGGGGCGAGATCCCGCAGGTAGGCGTCGCCCCGCTCGGCGATGAAGTTCGGCTGGGTGACGACGGTGAGACCGAGATCTGCCATGGTGGCGACCAGGGCGGGTGGCGCAATCGAGGCATGTTCGATGCGGTCGCCCACCAGCACGCCAGCCTCTTCGATGGCTGCCAGCGCGAACACGAGTTCTACTTCGGTCACGCAGTGCACGGCGATGGGGCGTTCGATCGCATGACTGACACGAATCGTGTCGCAGAGTGCATCGAATTCGGGCAGCGCGGAATCGTGCAGGTGAATTTTGGTGGCCAGACTGACGATGCCATCCACCGGGCTGGGGTAGGGCAGTTCCGGCGCGCCGGCGAGATAGAGTTTCTGGATCAATCTGCCTGCGTTTTCCGGATCGGAAAACAGCCCCAGGGTTTCTGCGTCATTCCCCGGGGTCATGTCGGTGATGCCGGTGACACCGTAGCGGGCGAGCCGCTGACTGGCTTCTTCGATCGGCGGCAGCACCCGGCCCAGAAGATCACCCAGCGCCGCATCCGCATCGAAGCATCGCCCGTCCTCGGGCAAATGGACGCTGGTGCCGCCGTCTGGCTGTCGCAGCAGGTCCAGTGCGGCTGAATTCAGCACCCAGAGTCGGCCGGAGCGATGCTGGATGCGCACCGGTCGTTTGCTCAAATGCGCATCCAGCCAGCGACGGTCTATCTCTCCGGCAACGCTTTCGTGGTACCCGTAGCCGCGCAGCCAGCCACTGCCCGACTGTGTTTGCAGAACGTCGACGAGCGCCGCCTCGTCGTGCACATCCGGTGGCCCGCAGCGCACGGAGTTCAGGGAGGCGGCGTAGGAAAGCAGATGAATGTGATGGTCATGGAGTCCGGGCAGGAGCGCGCCGCCTGCCGCCTGTAGAACCATCTCGCCGGGTCGAGGTGTCAGCGTGCCGATCTGCTCGATGTGATCGTCGACGAGACGGATGTCCTGCCAGCCTGGCATGGATGAACCGAAGATCTCTGCATTGCGGATCAGCATGATTGCAGTTCCGCGAGCACGGTCTCAGTGTCTGCACCGAGTCGAGCCACAGGGTTCAGGCGGGGGCGGCCCTTGTATTCCGGAGGTGCAGAATCCCTCTGCACCGAGTGCCACCAACTGCGGCACTGCTCGATGAACGTTGGCTTTCCTGTTTCCGGCGCATCCCCGCGTCTGGCCGCGGTCAGGCACCAGGCTGCCACATCGGTGAGCGCCAGTTCGATCAGGCCGCCCCGATGCATGGCATAGGCCTGCCAGGCGGCGAGTGCTGCATGGGTGCCGGTCAGAGGGTCGGCAATGGCGTCGGCGGCGAACTGATAAGCGCCGGTGGCCTCCCGCATGGCATCGCTGAGGCCGGCGGCCACCCCGGCATCATCGCCAAAGGCGGTCCAGTTTGCTCCGGGCCCGGCCCGGCCATAGCCGGTCAGGCTGAGCCAGATCAGACCGGGCTGTCGGGTCAGAATTTCTTCCGCGATGATGTTCATTTGTCTGAGGGCCCGAGGCCGTGAGGATTCGATCACGATGTCCACTGACTCGATGAGGGCTTTCAATGCCTGCCTGCCCGGCTGCTGGCTGAGGTCCAGGGCGACCGAACGCTTGCCCTGATTGAGCAGCCCATGAAATCCCGCATGCCCGGCCCGGGCGCCGTCCGGTCTGCCGGGCGATTCCACCTTGATGACTTCTGCGCCGGAAAGATGGAGCAGGTGGCCGCATAGCGGGCCTGCCCAGAGTGCGGACAGGTCCAGCACTCTGGGCGGATGCCGGTCGGTGGTGCACACCGGTGGTTCGAACAGCGACGAGAAGTCCGGGTCCGTTCGTTCGCGATGACGGCCGGTGCCGGCCACAGGCAGACCGAGTGTGCGGCCTTGTGCGATCAGTGGTCGGGTCTTTTTCTGGCGCAACGCAAGTGCCAGTCGCTGCCAGGCCGGTTCAGCCGCTCCGCGCACCTCGCGGTGCACAGAATCGCGGAAAGCGCGGCTGAGCAGGCTGATTTCCTCAGTCAGCATCGGATCATCGGTTTCCAGCCAGGCGGGCACGAGTTCCCAGTCATCCGAACGGGCCAGAGTGACGGCGATGACGCCGTCCCGGGTGGGCAGCAGCCGACTTGCGCCGCTCGTCGAGCAGCCATGAGCGAATCGGGCGCCGGTCAGCCAGGCTCGTTCCATGAGCAGTTCGTTGCCGTCCAGGGCGCGGATCGCCGGTGAATCGGCAAGCGCTGCCAACCGCTGCAGCGCTGCATCCATCCTGTCCGCAAGCGGGGCGGCGGATGCGCCGGGCAGCACATCGGACCGGTCTGGTGCCGACATCAGAACAGCAGCTTGATCTCCCGGCGCAGCAGCTTGCCGAGTTCGTTGTAGGGCAGATCGTCCACGAACAGCACGTGCTCGGGTACCCGTGAGGATCGGAGCTGTGTTTTGATCAGATTCTGCAACTCGTGCACGTTGGCTTCGCCCCCTTCTTTCAGCACGACGGCAATACCCACCGTCTCACCCCATTCATCCGAGGGTACGGCAACCGCGGCCGCATCGGAGATCGCGCTGTGCTCGAGCAGCACGTCTTCGATTTCGGAAGGTGAGATGTTCTCGCCACCGCGCACGATTACGTCGTCAGCCCGGCCGGTAAGGAAGAGGAAGCCATCGGCGTCCATCTCGCCCGCATCCCGGGTGGGGAACCAGCCTTCGGCATCCAGCGCGCTGCGCTCCCGGTACTCGCCGGACACCTGGGGCCCGCGTACGTATATTTCTCCCGGCTGGCCCGGGCCGAGTACGTTGCCATCCTCGTCTCGAATTTCCATTTCCACGGAAGGCAGCGGTTTTCCGACCGAACTCAAGCGCCGACGGATGGCCGGATCATCGCTTGCCAGTGCTTCCCGGTGGTCTTCCGGTGTGAGCAGAGTCACCGTGGAACTGGTCTCGGTCAGACCGTAGGCATTGGTGAAATTGACGTTCGGAAAGAGTTCCAGGGCGCGGGTGATCACCGGCTGAGTCATCTTGCCGCCGCCATAGGCAATGGCCTGCAGGGAATCCACGTCGGGCGCATGCTCGACGGTGTCGAGGTGGTCGATCACCCGGGAAAGCATGGTGGGCACCACGAACGCGTTCGTGACCTTCTCCACCTTCACAAGCTCCAGCCAGGCGGCAGCGCCGAAGTCGGGAAGCAGTACGATTCGACGGCCGGCATAGAGGGAGCTCAATAGCGCTGATATGCCGGCAATGTGATAAGGCGGCACGGACACGAGTGTCGCCTGATCCTCGCCCGCGGAGGCGAACTCCACCGAGCCGAGGATGTAGGAGACCAGGTGCTCGTGGCGAAGCACGGCGGCCTTGGGCGTGCCCGTGGTGCCGCTGGTGAACAGTTGCACGGCAATCGCCGTAGGATCTTCCGGCCAGCTGAGATCCACATCGCCGGCGGCAAGCATGGTTTCGAGGAAATCGTCGCTGGTAATGGCGGTGACGTCCGCCTTTCCCGCATGTGTTTCGATCGCGCTGTCGCCGACGATCAGATAGACGGGCTTGATCCGCGCCAGGAGATCGTTCAGACGGTCGGCGGCCAGTCGGTAGTTGATGGGCACATAGGGCAGGCCGGCCATGGCAGCACCGATCATGGCGACCGGTACTGCGGCGTTGCTGGTATCCAGCACGGAGACGAATTCCGCGTCACTGTCCCTGAAGGTCTGTGCAGCCGCTTTGGCGGCGCCGAAAAGTTCGTTATAGCTGTAGTGACGGTGATGACAGGTGATCGCTGCGCGATCACCGCCAACCTCTGCCGCCATCTGCAGAATCATTGCGATGTTCATGTCCCATCCCGGAAGGTTTACCAGTGCCGGATTCTACTATTTCCAGCCACCGAGTCCGACTGCCGCTATCTGTTACGCGAGTGCCACTTGAGTGGATGGTCCCATCGGCGGCAAACTACAGGTTCAAGTAGTTCAAGAGGTAGGGGAATGCCCGCACTTAAACCCGGTATGCGCCTGAAGAGCGCCGTTTGTGATGGTGAAGCCATGGTGGTGAAAGCCATCGATGTGGAGTTGACCTGTGGTGGTGTGCCCATGCTCGCCGCTGATGAGGCGCCCGGTGGCGGTGAAGCGGATCCGGAGCATATGCACAAATGCCTGATCGGCAAGCGCTATGTAAATGCGGAAGAGACGCTCGAAGTCCTGTGCGTGAAGTCCGGTGAAGGTTCTTTCGGCTATGACGGTCAGATGCTGATGGGGAAGGAAACCAAGCAATTGCCGTCCTCGGACTAGATGTCCGGCTGAATGGTGGACTGGACTTACAGCAGAGGGCTGCACGAACTCGGTAACGGGACCTATGGTTATCTCCTGCCGGACGGCAGCTGGGGCTGGTCGAATGCGGGATTGATCGTCGATGGCGATCAGTCACTGCTGGTGGATACGCTCTTCGATGCGCCCCTGACCCGGGAAATGCTCGCGGCGATGGCAGACGCCACGGGTGTGGACGCCGGGTCCATCAATACCGTCGTCAACACCCATGCGAACGGAGATCACACCCACGGCAATGGGCTGTGCACCCATGCGGAGATCATCGCCTCGGCAGCGAGCGCCGGAGAGATGGCCGAGTTCGGCGCCGCACAACTGCACGGCCTGTTGCAGGCGGCGGATGAGATGGGTGAAGTCGGCGCCTATGTGAAGCAGATTTTCGGTTCGTTTGATTTCGGTGACGTTGCTGAGCGGCTGCCGACCCGGACCTTCAGCGGCACGCTCCAGCTCCAGGTGGGAGATCGGGCGGTGGAACTGGTTGAGGTGGGGCCGGCACACACCCTGGGCGATGTGCTGGTGGTGGTGGATGATGGCCGGACCATCTATACCGGTGACATTCTGTTCGTGAACGGCACGCCCATCATGTGGGCGGGTCCGGTGGCGAACTGGATTGCGGCCTGTGATCTGATCATCGAGCGGAATCCGGAAGTGGTGGTGCCCGGGCATGGGCCGATCACGGATATTGCCGGTGTCACCCGGGTCAAGGAGTATCTGGCCTATATCAACACCGAGGCTCGGAAGCGCTTCGATGCAGGGTTGAGCGTTCGCGATGCAGCGTTCGACATTGCGCTTGCCGACTACAGTGCCTGGTCCGACAGCGAGCGGATCGCCGTGAATGTGGCGGCCCTTTACCGGGAGTACGGCAATGACCCCGAACCGCTCGACACCATGACCCTTTTTGGCCTGATGGCTGAACTCAGAAAGAACGGCTACCGTTGAGGACGGTCTGCGGCCCCCTCCGAATTGGTTGGTCCGATACTCAGTTCAGTCGATCAAGAAATGCCTCGATGGCCTGATTGACCGCGTCCGGTTGCTCCGCAAACACGAAGTGGGTGCCGCCATCGATCACCGTCATGCTGGCATCCGGCAGACTTCTGCACATGAACTCGGAGTATTTTGGCGGTGTCATCACGTCCTCGCTACCGACGATGGCGTGCAGAGGGGCCTTGATCTCGCCGAGACGCTCCATCACATCGAACTGATCACAGGCCATCAGATCGTAGTATGCGGCGGCCGGCCCCTGAGCAATGGCACGGGCGCGCAGTCTGCTGGCGAACTCCGGCGCCACTTTCTCATAGGACTCGTCCAGGCTGGCTGGATAGCCCGACGGGTCGTCGATCAGATCCTTCATGAAGGCAAGGGTGTCCGGATGCACGCGCAGCCGTCCGCCTGAACCCACCGTGACGACAGCCCTGACGTCGTCCGGGTAGTCGAGCGCGTACTGCAATGCGATACCGCCACCATAGGAATGGCCGATCAACACGAGGTCCTGCCAGCCCTGCGCGTCTGCCTGTTCTTTGAGCCAGCGGCTGGCTTCGGGCACCGTCTTCAGTGGTTCTCCGTCCGGGCGGCCGGGCAGGGTGACAGCAACCGCATCCCTGAAGTGATCGGTCTGATACTGCCAGACCAGCTCCGAGCCGCCGGAGCCGTGAATGAAGACGAGTTGCATGGTGCATTCCTTTTCGAAGTTGACGGGACCATCGCGGCCGCTATATTGCCTGCGGCATTTGTGGATTCAAGAGAGAAACATTATGGATATCAACGGAAAAGTTGCCGTTATTACCGGCGGTGCATCCGGCTTGGGCGCAGCGACCGCCCGCCGTTTTGCCGGTCTGGGCGCGAAGATTGCGATTTTCGATCTGAACGACGAACTCGGGACTGCGATGGTCGAGGAGCTGGGCAACGACGCTTCTTATCATAACGTGAATGTGGCGGACGAAGCGTCGGTGGCAGCGGCGATTGCTGAAGTGATGTCCGCTCACGGCGCCATTCACATCTGCTGCAACTATGCCGGAATCGGCACACCCGGCCGAACGCTGGGGCGGGACGGACCGCTGCCGCTGGATTACTTCAAGCGCGTGGTCGAAGTGAACCTGGTCGGCACCTTCAACGTGATCCGTCTGACCGCAGCGGAGATGGCCAGGCATGAGCCGGTGACGGAAGACGGTTGCCGGGGTGTGGTGATCAATACCGCATCCGTCGCGGCCTACGAAGGCCAGATCGGTCAGGCGGCCTACAGCGCATCAAAAGGCGGTGTGGTCGGGATGACGCTGCCCATTGCCCGGGACCTGTCTTCCATCGGCATTCGGGTAAACACGATCGCGCCGGGTCTCATCAATACCCCGATGCTGGCTGGACTGCCGGAGCAGGCCAGAGAATCCCTGGCGGCAACGGTGCTGTTTCCGAAACGACTGGCCGAGGCGGATGAAATTGCCCAGCTGGCACAGCAGATTGTCGAAAACGACTATATCAACGGGGAAACCATCCGCATGGATGGCGGTATCCGCATGCAGCCGAAGTAAGAAGCCAAAGTAAGAAGCGGAAGTCAGGAGCGATTGAGTCGTCGATGTGCCGGGCCTGTCCGGGCTCATCGGCGGTTCAGTCCCGATTACCTTGCGCGCCGCGCTTTCACTTTCCGTCCTTTGATCTTTCCATTCGAAAAATAGGCCAGGGCTTTACGGGCACTTCCGCGCTCGAGGGCGATGAGCGTGGACCATTCGAAGATGTCGATCCTGCCGACAGCCGAACCGGGCAGGCCCGCATCCCCCGTGAGGGCACCCAGCACGTCCGTCGGCCGCAGCTTCTGTTTCTTTCCCGCTTCGAGTTCGATGCTCTCCATGCTGGCGCGAAGTTCATAGTCCGGATCCGCATCCAGGGAATCTGGCACGTCTTCCACACAGGGTGTGCCCGTATAGGCCGCGATAGCGTTCAGACGCGGTCGCTCGCCTTCCGTGAACAGACTGAGCGCGAGACCGGTTTCGCCCGCCCGGCCTGTGCGGCCGATCCGATGGGTGTAGATTTCCGGATCGTGGGGTAGCTCATAGTTGATCACCAGTGGCAGCGCGCTGATATCCAGGCCTCTGGCTGCGACGTCCGTGGCCACCATCACCGGGCAGCTGCTGTTGGCGAACAGTGTCAGCACCCGATCACGCTGGCGCTGATCCAGGTCGCCGTGAATGGCCCGGGCGCTGATGCCTCTGTCATTGAGCAGGGCGGCGACTTCACCGCACTGCTTCCGGGTGTGGCAGAAAACCAGGGCGGACGCTGGTCGATAGTGTTGAAACAGAGCGGCAAGCGTGTTGTTGCGTTCGTGTTTGAGCACCTGGTAGAAGAGCTGTTCGATCGTGCCGGGTTGATGCTCGGTTTCCACGGAAACGGTGACGGGCCGGCGTTGCACGCGCCTGCTGATCGCGGCTATTCCGTCCGGGTAGGTGGCCGAGAACAGAAGGGTCTGACGTTGACCGGGCGTGGCGGCCACGATCTCGGTGACCGCTTCTTCAAACCCCATGTCGAGCATGCGGTCCGCCTCGTCCAGCACCAGCGTTTCCAGGCCGGCGAGTTCCAGTGTCTTCCGTTGCACGTGATCGAGCACCCGGCCGGGGGTGCCGACCACGATGTGGGCGCCATGCTCCAGACTCGCTCTCTGTGGCCCTATGGGCTTGCCGCCGGTGAGCGTGATGAGCTTGACGTTGGGGATGCCCTGGGCGAGCCGGCGCACTTCCTTGCCGACCTGATCGGCCAGTTCCCGGGTCGGGCAGAGCACGAGCGCCTGAACGGCAAAAGAGCGGGGATTGAGCTTCTGCAGGAGACCCAGGCCGAAGGTGGCCGTTTTGCCACTGCCCGTCCTGGCCCGGGCGATGAGATCCCTGCCCGCGAGGACCAGCGGGATGCCCTCCGCCTGAATGGGCGTCATGGTCTGATAGCCGATGGATTTCAGATTGGCCAGCAGGCCTTTCTGCAACGGCAGGCTGTCGAAATCAGTGGTCGTGCTGTTGTTCATCGCTCAGGTGACACCGAGCAGATTTGCGGTATTGCCGCCCATCCATTTCGGCCGGACGTGGTCACGAATGGGTAGAGCGCGGAAATGTTCGACGACTTCCTTCGGCGCCATGCCCAGCGTCATCCAGCCGCTGGCAAAAAGCATCCGATCCTGCAGCAGCGTATTGGCGAACTGCAGCATCATTTCCCAGCCGCTGCCTTCCCTGCCGATGTGCGCGGGGTGATGAGACGCGAGATCGATGTAGACGTTCTGATGCCGACGGGCGAGGCCGACGAGCTCCGGCACCCAGGGCCAGCCGCCCAGTGCGGCAATCACCTTGAGCTCCGGAAAGTCCCGGCAGACTTCGTCCAGGTACAGAGGGCGGCCCAGGTCCATCGCCTTGTTCGCGTCATAGTTCATGGTGCAGTAAACGCGGGTCGGGATGCCGAGTTCCACTGCCTTGGCGTAGAGGGGATAGTATTTTTTATCGTTTGCATAGAGTCCTTCCCGAAAGCAGGAAATTTCCAGGCCCCGCAGACCCCGTTCCTTCACCAGCATCTCGAGCCGGCGCACGCCGGCCATGCCCTCGCGGGCATTGATCCGGCCCCAGGGGATAAACCGGTCAGGATACCGGGCGGCCAGATCCAGCGTGTGCTCTACGGACGCGTGTCGGCCGGTGCCGATACAGGCGCGATCGATTCCTGCAGCATCGAGCATGGCGATGAATTCGGATTCGTCAGGCGCGGTTTCGGCGGCGCGGCGGGCGATCAGCTTCCGCACTTCCATGGGTTCGAGACGAGCGCGGGCTTCGTCGAACTCGGCTTCGCTCATGCCGGCATCCGCGGCCCACTTGCGACCGAAAATATTCAGATAGTTGGCCATGCCATCATCCGGTGCCGCCTCGAAGGTTGCCAGATCCGCTTCGTGAATTTCCCGGGTCGGAATGTCGCACTCCAGATCGATGATCATCATTGGTCGTCTCCCCCGCTGGCCCTGATCAGAACGCCAGACGCTACCAGGCTTTCGTATTCCCGGGCGGAAAGCTTGAGAAGATCGGTCAATACCGCCTCATTGTGCTCGCCCAGTCGGGGTGGCGGTCCGCCGGGCCGGGATCGGCCGCTGGAGAATTTGAAAGGCGTATTCAGCACCGGCACTCTGCCGACGCCGGGCAGGTCCATCTCCACCAGCATCTGCCGCTGCCGGACCAGATCGCTTTCCACGATTTCCCGGGAAGACTGTACTTTTCCATACGGAATATCGTGTGCGTCGAAGGCGCTGCAGGCGTCGGCGAGCGTCTGCTCGGATGCCCAGGCACGGACCAGGTCCACGAACTCCAGCATGTGTTCGCGCTGGGCGGCAGGGGTGGCGAATCGATCGTCGTCCAGCAGTTCGGGCAGACCGATCATCCGGGCTGTTTTTTCCACGTTCAGCCCCACGGAGGCCGCCACGTAGCCATCCCGGACCTTAAAGGGCGGCCTGAAAATCATGCTCGGTGTGCCTTCCGCGCCATCGGTGAACGCACAACGTTGCAGGGTAGTGTCGTTGGCAGCCACCAGGGTGTCGAACATGGAGAGATCGATATGCTGGCCCTCGCCGGAGATCTGGCGCCGGAAGAGGGCGGCCAGAATCGCGATGCAGGCATTCAGCGAGGCGTTGGTATCTGCCAGGCTGACTGGCACTCCCGGTGGTCCATCGCCTTCGTATTCCGCGATGTGCTGGGCGGCATAGTCGTATCCGGCCAGTGCCTGGATGATGTCGGTATAGGCGGGACGACCCGCTTCCGGACCGTCCTGGCCGAAGCCGCTGATCGAGCAGCAGATGATGGCCGGGTTCAATGTGGTGAGCTCATCGTAGCCAAGACCCATCTCCTGGAGCTGACCCGCCCGGAAGTTCTCGATCAGCACATCCGCCGTGGGTACCAGGCGCCTGATCAGTTCAATGCCTTCCGGTTTGCGGTAGTCGATGCAGAGGCTTTTCTTACCGGCATTGAACTGGGTGAAGATGGCGCCGAAATCCCCTTTGCGGGGCGGTGACTGCCGGATCCGATCGCCGTTCGGCGACTCGATCTTGATCACCTCCGCGCCCAGGTCGGAAAGCATCCTCGAACAGAAAGGGCCCGAGATGACCCGGCTCAGATCCAGTACTTTAACCCCCTCAAGCAGATCAAGCATGAGCGTGCCGCACCGTCCAGCGTTGCGCGATCAGGAATTGATCCTGGTTGGCATTGTCAGTCATCATCGGGCTTCATCCCCCAGGGAAAGGTGCCATGGTAAGCGTTGGTATCGTCTATCACTCCAGTACCGGGTATACCAGGCTGCTTGCGGATGCGGTAGCCGAAGGTGTCAGGAATACGGCAGGCGTGGAGGGGATTGTGCTCGAAATCGAAGGCGCGCACATCCGCGAAGGCCGCTACGGGAATGACGAACTGCTCGGTGGGCTTGATGCCTGCGATGCGATCATCATCGGCACACCGACCTATATGGGATCGGTTTCTGCCCAGACCAAGGCGTTTCTGGATGCCGGCCTTTCCCGCTGGTACGAGCGGGCCTGGTTGGGAAAGATCGGTGCAGCTTTCACTGTCTCGTCAACGCCGAGCGGAGACAAGCTCAATGCACTCGGCGATGTCTTCCAGTTCGCCATGCAGATGGGCATGGTCTGGGTTGGGGTGGACGAATTGCCCATCAGTGGTACGGGCGCCAATCGACTGGGTATATATGTGGGTGCTGCCGCACAGCCGGATTACGAAGCCAAACCGCCCGCACTGATGGCAGGAGATGCGGACGGCGGCAGGTTGCTCGGTGCCCGGGTCGCAGAACTTGCCCGGCGCTTTGCAACCTGACCCGGCCCGGCGAGCATCACCTCGGCGCGGTCCTGGGTGCCTGCCTGACTCCCAGGCCTCTCCCGGACCTCTCTCAGACCTCCTATAGAGGCAGCTTTTCCAGTGTCCGTGCGAACGCCGGCCGTTCGGTGATCCGGCCGAGATAGGCCTGAAGCTTCGGACATTCGTCCATGACCCCCAGCGTTGTGGCGGCAAAAAGGGTAAAACCCATCATGATGTCCGCTGCCGTGAACGCGTCTCCCGTGAGGAAAGGACGCTCGCCCATCCGCTGTTCGACGAACAGAAAAGCAGATCGGGCTCGATTCTTCGCATCTTCCACCAATCCCGGGTGGTCGGCGGCATCCTTGCGGTAAACGGTCAGCCAGATGACGATGCCGAGGGGTGGGAAAGCCGTACTTTCCGCGTAGTGCAGCCACTGCAGGTATTCGGCCCTGGCCGGCGTGCCGACGGCCGGGGCCAGTGCGCCTTCACCATAGCGTTCGAGCAGATACTCGATGATGGCGCCGGACTCGCAGATCTCCACCGGACCGTCCTGCAACGTAGGGATCTTGCCGGTTGGCGTTTTCTGGATGAAGAAGCTCGAGGTGGTGGCTTCGAAATCCACCCGTTCGAGTTCGTAGGGCAGGCCCAGCTCCTCGAGCAGCCACACCACCCGCACGGCACGCGTGCGGGGGGCCGCGTAGAGCCGGATCATCCGATATTCATGGATTGCGAGATCACGGCGTAGCCTTCGGTGGCTTCCAGGCGCTTCCCGACCACCGCCTGGTACTCGGCCGACTCGTACCAGGCCCTGGCGGCTTCCGTGGACTCGAACTTGATGATCACAGTCTGCGGGCCAGGGGGGGTTCCCTCGATGGTTTCTGCCGCCACGTCGAAGGCGATCAGTTCCGCACCTGATGCCTGAATGGTCGGGCCTGCGCCTGCCTGGTACTCGGCATAGAGTTCCGGGTTTTTAACAACGTACTGAGCGATGAAATATGCGGCCATTGGAGTGTCTCCCCGTGAGTGTGATTGTGCCGCTATGGTAACTTGCACCGTTCACCGAGGCGATATGCTGTCACGACAGGAGGGGATCATATTGAACGCACAGCCACTCGAGGGAATAACCGTGCTCGACTTCGGTCAGGTATACAACGGGCCGTACTGTGGCTTCCTGCTGGCCCAGGCCGGCGCCCGGGTGATCAAGGTGGAATCGCTGATCGGAGAAACGCTTCGCGCCCGGGGGCAGACCGCTGCCTCCAGCTACGCCTTCGCGATATTGAACGGGAACAAGGAGTCCATCACCCTCAACATCAAATCGGAAGCGGCCCAGTCGCTGATCAAACAGCTGGCGAAAGAGGTCGACGTGGTCTTTGAAAACTTCGCGCCAGGCACCATGGCGAAATACGGGATCGGTGCGGAGGCATTGCGCAGCGAGAATCCTCGACTCATTTATGCATCCAGCACCGGATATGGTGCGGTGGGCCCGAATCGGGACTTTCTCGGCATGGACATCACGTTGCAGGCGATGACGGGCGTGATGAGTGTGACCGGCGAGGATGGTGGTCCACCGCTCAAAACGGTGGCGGCATTTGCGGACTTCATCGCCGGCACCCATCTGTATGCGGGAATCGTGAGCGCCCTGCTCGGACGGGAGCGAACGGGTCAGGGTGCGACCGTGGATGTGTCCATGCAGGATTGTGTTTTCCCCACGCTGGCCACGGCACTGGGCTCCTTTTATGTGGCGGGGGGCGTTCAGCAGCCACGGGGTGGTAACCATCATCCGGGCCGGGCGCTGGCGCCTTACAACGTCTACGAAGCCAGCGATGGCCACATCGCCATCATCTGCATACGCGAAGGCCACTGGAAAAAACTCTGCGCGGCGATGGGCCGGAATGATCTTGCGGACGATGAGCGCTTCGCCAGGATGGCCGATCGTTGCGAGAAAATGGAAGAGGTGGATGAACTTGTCAGCCAATGGACACGCGAGCATTCAAAGGCAGAGATCTTCGCCGTTGCTCAGGCGCATGGGGTGATCTGTGCGCCGGTGCAGGATCTGGCGGATGTGGTGAACGATGCACACATGCTGAGTCGCGGAGCCCTGCAGAAACGCCCCCATCCCGGACTGGGTGAAATCTCACAGATGCAGACACCCATCCGGTTTCTCGACATCGAGCCGCCGGCATTGAATGATCCGCCGTTGCTGGGGGAGGATACCGATCGGGTACTTGGAGAACTGGCCGGACTGTCGGCGGAGGGAATTGCCGAACTTCGGGATAAAGGGGCCATCTGAAGTCACAGGAAGCGATCAGGCGCCAGTACTGAGTTCAAGTGGGACCTTAATGGGAGAGGGGACGATGAGACTGGAAGGCAAAGTAGCGGTGATTACGGGGGCCGCCAGCGGCTTCGGTCGTGCGGCTGCGCAACGGTTCGTGGCAGAAGGCGCCCGGGTGGTGCTTGGTGACATTCAGGAAGACGCCGGCCGGGCAGTGGCCGAGGCGCTTGGCGATGCGGCTGTATTCCAGCGTTGTGATGTGACCCGGGAAGAGGACGTGGCCGGCCTGGTGGATACAGCGGTGGCGCAGTTCGGGCAACTGGATGTGATGTACAACAATGCCGGCATCGTCGGTGCGGTCGGTCCGATTTCCACCATGCCGGCGGATGAATGGCAGCTCACCCTGGATATCCATCTGAACGGTTCATTCTATGGCTGCAAACATGCGGCCAGGGTGATGATGCCGCGAGCAACGGGCAGCATCATCAACATGGCCAGCACCGCCGGTCTGCTCGGCGGTCAGGGACCCCATGCCTATGCCGTGGCCAAACACGGTCTGATCGGCCTGACCAGGAACGTCGGAGCCGAGCTCTGCCGGTATGGCATCCGGGTGAACTGTATCGCGCCGGCCGGTATGGCCACCGCCATGGTGGCAGGGCTTGCCGGTGACCCGGAAGCGATCGAGGCAACCAAGGCGCGTCTGGCGAAAACCTCTCCGCTCAAAGATCGACCCGGGATGGCAGAAGATGTTGCAAACGCAGCGCTCTGGCTTGCCAGCGACGAATCCGGTTACACCAATGGACTGACGCTCACCACGGATGCAGGGGTGACAACGGGCGCCTCTGCCAGTTCGCCGCCGTTCGATGAGCATCAGCCGCTGATACGGGAAGCGGGCAAACGGGGCATCGAAGCCGAGTGAGCATTTCAGACGGGAGACATTCATGACCACATTTGCTGCTGCGTTGGCTGCACAACGGCCGGATGAAGTCGCCGTGCGTGATCCCGTTACCGCACTTTCCTGGGCAGAGGTGGACGAGGTGCTGAACAGGGCGGTGAACGGATTGCTCGGCCTGGATCTGGGGCCGGATCGGCGGATGGCCGTGTTCGCTGAAAACGCAGTGGAAACAGGGCTCGCCAATCTCGCCGGGTTGCTGGCCGGCGTGTCCGTCGTGCCGGTGAACTTCCACCTCACCGCCGAGGAAGTGGCCTATATTCTCAATGACTCCGGCGCACGCGTGTTGTTCGTGGATCCTTCCACGGCTGAACGGGGGGCGACGGCGGCATTGGAATCGGACGTGCACACGGTTGTGGGCTGGGGGAATATCGAGTCGGAGAGAGCGGGGCAGATCCGGCCCTGGACGGCCTGGCTGGAAGATAACGATCCGTCAGATCCTCCGAATGACATGCCGCCCCAACCGAACCTGCTGTACACCTCGGGCACCACCGGGCGTCCCAAAGGCACACCGCTACCGCCGACCATGTTCGCCGGGGGCGACACGGTGCGCGAACATCTGGCGCGGATGGCGGAAGCAGCCCAGGCCCGCGGAGTCAGTGGCACGCAGCTGGTGGTGGGTCCCATGTACCACACCGGTCCGCTGTCCAGCACCCGGATGCTTGCCGCGGGCGTCGCATCCGTGATTCTGGGCCGATTCGATGCGGAAAAGACGCTTGCCGCCATCGAGCAGTATCAGATCGCCAGTACGCTCATGGTACCGACTCACTTTGTCAGACTGCTGGCCCTGCCGGATGAGGTAAAGGCCAGATACGACGTGAGCTCCATCCAGCAGGTGAGCCATACGGGCGCCAAGTGTCCGGTTGATGTGAAGAAAGCCATGATCGACTGGTTCGGGCCCGTGCTGTTCGAGGCTTACGGCGCCAGCGAAGTGGGTACGACCAATGCCATCGGTTCGGAGGAATGGCTGGCGCATCCGGGTTCCGTGGGAAAAACCCTGCCGCCCTTCGAGGCCATGATTCTGGATGATGACAACAACCCGTTGCCGCCGAATACGGAGGGCAGGCTCTTTTTCAAGGACACCACGGGCAGGGGCGTGGTCTATCACAACGCGCCCGAAAAGCAGGCCGAAGCCCATATCGCCCCAGGCGTTTTTACCCTGGGGGAAATTGCCTATATGGACGAAGACGGCTACGTGTATATCACCGACCGCTTCAGCGACATGATCGTTTCCGGCGGGGTGAACGTCTATCCGGCAGAAGCGGAGCAAGTGCTGATTGATCACCCGGCAGTGCTCGACGTGGCCTGCATCGGGGTGCCGAACGCGGAGATGGGGGAAGAGTTGAAGGCGCTGGTGATCCTGAAACCGGAGGCGGAGGCAGATGCAGAGGCGATGATCGACTGGTGTCGGGCCCGGCTGTCACACTACAAGTGTCCGCGCTCGGTGGACTACGTGGATGACCTGGGTCGCAACACCATGGGCAAGATCAACAAGCGGAAGCTGCGTCGGCCTTACTGGGACGATTAACCTCGTCCAATCAGCCAGAGGCGATCAACCGACGGCGATGATGTTCGGATCTCGCGGCTGCTCGGGCCTGGGTCCGGAGTGGTCCTGATTGCGTACCGTATCCGCGATCCGGAACATGGGGTCCCTGAGCATGGTCTTCAACTCATCGCTGGCGCCGATCCGCGCCAGCGCCTCATCCATGCAGAGCAGCCATTGATCCCGTTCCTTCGGCCCGATGGCGTAAGGCTCGTGGGCTTCGGTCAGGCAGACGGTGCCTTTCAGCGCCTGGTAGACCGGCGGCCCACCCATCCAGCCAGTCAGGTAGGCGGTGAGCATGCGCTTGATGTCGTCCAGATTGTCGGCGTGCATGGCGCGAACGTCTGCCGCCTGGGGCATTTCGTCCATGACGTCGTAGAAGGCCTCCGCCAGAGCTTTGACGCCGTCCTGGCCGAGAATTTCGTAGGGGGTGTCTGCCATCAGTGATGCTCCTGAGCAGCCGGATTGTCAGCCGTTGCCGGACTGGCGTCCAGCGGATAGTTTCTTTGCGCACGCCGGAGTCATCCCCGGCAGCAGGGCGTGCAACTCCGCACGGACGTAGGTGTCTTCCACCGCGTGCAAAGGGATATGCCCGTGGGTCCAGAGCAGGATGACCGACCAGCTGCTCACCCCCCACTGCTGGGCGAAAAAGTCCACGTCGATGTCTTTGCGCATCTCTCCCAGCGCCTGCATTTCGACGATCAGCTCGCGCCGGAGGCCGATTGCGTCGTGCAGCAGCATCTTCGCGATCGGATCCGTGGGCCTGGCGTTGAACAGCATCCGCGCCATGGCTTCGGCATATCTTGGATTCCTGACGATGTTTCTGGCATAGGCGCGGGCCCGAGCCTCCGCCGCCTCCAGCCCCCTCAGTTGCTCCGGCACGGAGGTGGCAAGCTGAACCAGCAGATCCTCCAGTGCCGCCAGTACGAGCCCATCTTTGTTGTCATAGAGATTGTAGAGGGTGGTTGGAGAGACGGCGGATTCGGTTGCCACGTCCCGCATGCTCAACCCTTCATAGCCGGACCTGGAGAGATGCTGGCGGACGGTTTCAAGAATCCGTTCGCGCCGCTGTAGCTGCCGTGGGGTCAGATTGATCTGCTGTTCGTCACTGGGATCCACGTTCGGGCCGGTCCGGAAATAGTTGTAACATGCTACACTAATTGCCCGGTGACGGTAGGACGGTAGAGAGGCAGAGATAACGATGGCACAAGCAACTGTCGAGGGTGGCGTGCGAACCATGGATGATGCCTTCGCCGAACTGCTGGCGGCGGATACACACCCGGAGAATATCAGCGATGCGCTGAGACGAAACCAGCCGCTGCCGCCCGGGCCTTCCCTGGTGCCGGTTGCCCGCTATATAGACCGGCGCTACCACGAGCTGGAAAAGGTGCGTCTCTGGAGCCGAACCTGGCAGATGGCGGCTCATGAGGACGACTTCGAGAACGTCGGAGATGTGGTGCCCTACGACATCGCCACCCGTTCCTACCTGATCGTTCGGGTCGCCGAGGACGAGTACAAGGCCTTTTACAATGCCTGTCTGCACCGCGGCCGGAAGCTCCGGGAAAGCCGGGCCAAGGGATTGGATGAGCTGCGCTGTGCGTTCCACGGCTGGGCCTGGAACATCGATGGCAGCCTCAAGCAGATTCCCTGTGCATACGATTACGCCGGTCTGAATCGGGAGGAAGAGTCGCTACCCGAGGTGAAGGTCGGGCGCTTCGGGCGCTTCATTTTCATCAATCCCGATCCGGATTGTACCCCGCTGGAAGATCATCTCGGCGATCTGGGCACGCACTTCGAACTGCTGCCTTATGAGAAGCGCTTCAAGATGGCGCACGTCGCCAAAGTGATCCGAGCCAACTGGAAGGTGGTGCAGGAAGCCTTCATGGAGTCCTACCACGTGCTGATGACGCACCCGGAAATCCTCACCGGCGGCGCGCATGACATGTGCACCAAATATGACGCCTTCGAGAATTACTCCCGCGCCATCCGCTGTGGGGCATTGGAAAGCAAGGGGATGCCTGCCTGGGATCCGCTTCCTGAAGACGGTGAACACATTCTGCGTCACCCGTTGAATGGCTGGGTGTATCAGAAAGTGGCCGAGGACGTGGTGGAGGTCACCACCCCGAAGGGCGTCAGCGGCACCTTCAACGTCAATGGTGACTGGCTGGAAGGTGAGCTCAAGGATGCCAATCCACACCTCACCCTCTGGGTGGGCGGCCGGCAGACGTCCGGCCCGGGTATGGAGGCAGCCATGAGTGATCCGGAGGTGGCTGAACGACTCAAGGAAAAACTGGGTGCAAACGCCTCGCCCCGGGCCATGGGCGCGGAACTGCAGCGGCAGATGTTGAAGGACTCCATCCCTTCTCTGGCAGACAGCATCCCGGATGTGGAGCTTTCCTCCGCCATGTTTCTCACCGTGTTCCCAAACTGGCACCCTTGGGGATCCTTCAATCAGATCAACTACCGTTTCCGCCCGAATGGAGACAACCACGAAGAGTGCATCATGGAGTGCATGTTCCTGGCGCCGATTCCGGAAAGCGGTGAGTACGAACCGGTGCGGGAGATTCACTGGCTGACGCCGGACCAGGATTGGACCGATGCACCGGAGCTCGGGATGCTGGCCAGAATCTTCAATCAGGATCAGCGCAACCTGCCCTTTGTTTACGAAGGCCTGAAGGCCACGGCCCGGGAGCATATCCGCTTCGCCGACTACAACGAGCTGAAGCTGCGGCATTTCCATCAGCTGTATGAGCAGTGGGTGGGAGACGATTTGCATGCGGTCCCGTCGGACCCATAGACTGAAACTGCGAGTGGCGGATTCAGCGCCCGTTTGCGCTCTATAGAGGGAACTTCAGCAAAAAGGACTTTCGATGCGCTCGGATAACCGGGAAGTGAAGCCCTGGCTTACGCTGATGCAGGTGTTCGCGGTCGCGCTCCTGACCATCAATACCGTAGCCGCAGATACCAACTATGTGGTCGGCATAGACCGCAATTACTTCGTCCGGGCGATCGACTGGGTCGACACCGGCCCCGAAACCCGCGTGCTCGTGCTCACCTATCCGAGTACGGACCAGCCACACATCCGGGAAGGATGCACCGTCAACTTCTACAGCCTGGCGCTGCGCCCCGGGCTTGAAAGCATGCAGCTGGTGCCGCTGGTCGAGAACTACTGTGGCCACAGGCTGGAAGAGAGCGGGCGCCTTCTGGCGAACGGCGATGCGGTTCTTCTCATGGACGATCGCGTCGAGACCTTCCGACCCGGCACCGGCCGGATTGCCGGCTGGTCGTTAGCCGAGGTCCCCGAGCTGCAGCGATACCCGTCCGCTATCACTCATGACATCCGCACCATTGATGTCTACCCGGATGGCTCGGTGGTGTTTGCCTCCGGATTTCCCCGGGCGCGCGGCGATATAGAAACGCCTTCTGCCGTCGTAGCGGGTCTCTCCCAGACGGGAGATCTGCAGTGGGAATACATATTCGATGAGCGAGGGGTGCAACTGGCGCCCATGGATATCTGGGCGACTGCGGATGGCGGTGCGTTGCTGCATGTGCGGGCGAGCCCGATGCGGGGCGCGGGCATGCCTGACGGCGTGGCACCTGCCGGTATGCCTGATTCTGAACACCGGCTGTACCGCATGTCCGCCAGTGGCAGGGTTTCCGAACCTGTTGTCATCGCCGAGACCCGTATTTCCACTGCGCCGGTGGAACTGCCTGACATTACCGTCGATCCGGAGGGCTATCGGGCGGCACTCAACGCCGCAGTAAACGCTTCAGTCTACAACTCCTATTCTGCCGGCCAACTCGTCGGGCATGCCCGGCCCGATGGTTCGATCGATCTGTTGCTGGGCCGCGGAACCAAAGAAGTTCGCGTCGTACGGATCGACCCCGAGGGGCGGGCCGTTCTGGACGAGGTACTGACAGAAGATATCCAGACGGAGCAACACCGTCGCTGGCAGGATGGATTCATCACTGGCGATGTGCTGACGATTTTCGGCACCCTGGGGCTCAAGGAAACGCGCTTGCCCCAGGGCTATGCAAGCAGTCTCGATCTGGGCTCGAAACAGCTGTCCACGAAGCTCGCCCCCCTGGAAGGTCCTGGTCTGGAAGCCGCCATCAATGCCCGGGACGCAGAGCGGCGCTTTCTGGAGCACGACCCGTCGCAGCAACCGCAGCTGATTGCCAGGCTCGCTGCCAATCCGCTGCTTGTCTCGGTGATTCATCGGAACCGTAAACAGGCACTCCAGATCACCGAAGTGGACGACACACTGCAGTCCTATCCCCCGGTCAAAGAGACGTCTGCCGCCGTGTTGCCGAATTCGTCGACCGTTGATCCCGCTCGCGCGTTTACTGAATGCGATTGCAGCTGCGAAACACTGTCCTCGATGAAGCTGAGAAGCGACTACCTGAAGGCTGAATCGAAGACGACCGGACAGCCGCCGCCGATTGATGAGCTGATGCTCATGTCTCAGTGTTTCATCCGTTGTCAGCAGAACATGATGGCCTGCATGCAGCAGCGGTAAGGCCGGTCAACAGCCATGGGAGGGGGATAGGTTCGTGCCGGAAGATATCGCCAGTAGAAACGTCGCCTGGCAGGCGCGGTTGCTTCGATTTGCCTTTAGCGTTCTGGCCGGCTCTGCGTTTGCGCTGGCCGCACTGGCCGAGCAGGCGCTGGTGGATGCGGAACCGAACGATACCCCGCAGACGGCCACTGAGTTTTCTGCCCCTATGCGGCTCATGGGCACCATGCCCTCCGGGGATCAGGACGCCTGGCTGTGGACGGTTTCCGACGAGGATGCCGGCCGCCGCTGGAGCCTGGAACTCATGGGGCTTCCCGGACTTCTGACCATCGTCGAAGTCCTGCAGCTCGAGTACACGGAAACCGGCGAGGTTGCTCAGGCGGGCAGACTGCTCCGGCTGGGCAGTCGGGACGGCCAGCGTCCCGCGATGAGTGAAGGGCTCATCTTCGAACCTGGCGAGTACCTGCTCGGCATGGCCCGGTCCGGTGGCTCCAGCGGGTTCCGGCCGGTGGATGGGCTTGCGTTCGGTGCGGCCGGATCCGAGCTCATGGACGGTGCCCCGGCAGATGTGGTCAGTTCTGACCGCTCAACCGCCTATCGGCTGTTTATCACTGAAGCGTCGAGGTTGCCCCCCAGCGGCGGCGCTACCCCGAATACACGGGCCGAGGCCATCGACATCCGGCCGAACCGGGAACGGGCCGTGCTGTTCGCGGATGGTGAGCCGGCCTGGTACCGGATTGAACTCAGCGAAGCGCAGGCGTCGTCGCGCTGGGACGTCGATGTGCAGGTGCCGGTGGGCCGGCGGATCGAAGCCAGGCTTCATGGCGATGCGGACCAGCCTCTGCTCATCGTGCGTAACGATGAAGACGGCAAAGCCACCCTTGCAGACATCAGCCTGCCGGCAGGCGCTTACCACGTGGAGGTCCGCCCGCTGCTGTCCGGAACGGCCGAGGCAGGATTCGTGCAGACGCTCATGCTCACTGAAACGGGCCAGCGCGTTGCGGGCAGTGAGGCGGAACCCAACGACCGGTGGGCGCTGGCCAATCACAGCGATGACGAGGCCTGCTGCACAGGACAGATCGGCACGAGGACGGACAGAGATTTCTTTCGTTTTACCTTCGCAGAGGAAGATCTCGAGACGCTGCTGAAGCTTGTGGTGGAAACGGCGACGGACCAGCAGCTGGACGTCTGCCTTCTGGACAATGAGGGGGCCAGCATCCAGTGCCGACGGGCCATGGGCACGGTAAGGATGAACGATCTGCTGCTTGCGCCCGGGACCTTTGGGGTCAGTGTTGCGGGCAGGACGGAAGGGGTCGAGTACCGTCTTGGCTTCGAAGCGGCTGGTCCGATCGAACCTGGCCGGGAATCCGAGCCGAATGACAAGCTGGCGTACGCAGTGGGGACGCCGGAGAACAACCGCATCAAGGGGGCCTTCGACGGCAGAGATGATGTGGACTTCTACCGCTTCGTGATCGACGACGAACCGCAGCTCTGGCGGGTGATGGTGGTCGGAGAGAATATCGCAGACATCGAGTATCGTGATTCGATCGGTGCCCTCAATCAGCGCCTGGAGGCTGCACCCGATCAGCGCCGGGTGTCGCTGGAGAATCTGTTCCTGCTGCCTGGGACCCATCACATCGCGGTCAGTGGTCGCGCGGCCGGCGACTACACGCTGCTGGCGCGAAAGCTGGGTCCACCGGATCCGAATGGAGAGCTGGAGCCGAACGACGACGAGAGCCGGATGCAGACGCTGCGCATCGGTCAGACGCGGACCGGTTTGCTCAGCAATCCTAAAGATACTGATCTCTACAGATTCCATCTCGCCGGCTGGGACAATATCCGGTTGGCGATCAATCCGCCTGCCGACGGCAAGCTGGCGGCGGAGTTGTATCACGACGGAATGCGCATAGGCGCCGCGCGTCGAACGGATGGCGAGCTGGTGTTGACCGGGCTCTTTCCGCCTGGAGACTACCGCCTGGTGTTGGCACCACGTGAGGTCAGTGATGCCGAATATGAACTCAGTCTGACCCGCGGCGACCGCTATGTCTGTGCTGACGATTGCGAACCAAACAACAATCCCGTGTTTGCCGGTCTCTTTCCTGCCAGCGGGATTCTCAGAGGCCGGTCCGGTGACTGGGATGACCTGGACTGGTACGTGCTGCCCGCATCGCCGGCAGCCCGAGCGGCTTCGTTCGTAGTGGATAGACGCAATGATCTGCGCGTTTACGACGCCGATCTCAACAACCTCAATTTCACCTACGATCAGGAAGCTGGTGCCTTTCGCGGGACTCTAGCTGCGGGGGAGCGGCACTTTCTGCACGTCGGCAGGCGGATTCCGGACGACTACGAAGTCACCCTGCTGCTCGGCGATGCGGACGAGCCGCCAGCAGCAGTGGCCGTATTGTCTGCCGAACTCAGCCTGCAGCTTGCCTCCACCTCCGTCACGCCTTACGAAGTCTTCGGACAACAGGTTTCCGGCGGGCTGTCGATCCGAAATACCGGAACTTTGCCGCTCGATCTGGCGCTGGAGGCCACCACCAGTGATGCCCGATGGCATATGGAGCTAGCCGCAGACGCTGTGTCCCTGAGTCCAGGTGCGATCGAGACCGTGGGCGTCAGCATCGTCGCGCCTCCGGATGTCTGGGGTGGCATGCCCGTTCGAATCAGCGCACGGGCCGTGGCGGAGGATGGCCGGTTTGTTTCTCAGTCTGTCGATCTCGCCGTGGATCCGGACGGCCAGGCATCCAACCCGGTGCACGCCTGGCACATCCCACCCGGTCTGCGCGGCGGCATCAACGTCGCCCGAGGCGCGTTCGGTGCCGGCGAAAGCGCTACGCCAATGCCGACAGATCTATCCGGGATCCGGCTGGCCGAACTCTTCAACGGGCGTGCCGTTATCGGGCAGGGGCCTTCCTTCAAAGGCAACCGGGGCACACCGCAGCAGGTGACGGTGAAACTGGCCGGCGACCGGCCGGTCCCGGTCGCAGGATTCGCGCTCAATCCACTGTATCGGGACTTCAAACATCGCACGCCGAGAGACCTGGTGTTTCAGCTGTCTGCCGATGGCGAAACCTTCGACACCGTCCTGCGGGGTCAGCTGACCACCATGGGCACGGATCAGTATTTTGTGCTCGATGCACCCGTACCGGCCACACACGCACGCCTGCTTCTGACCACCAACTGGTTCGGAGAACTCGACGGTCCGCTCACGCTGGGCGAGTGGAAGGTCATTGCCGCAGATGGCTTCGACCCGGCAGGGGAAGAAGGCCGGAACATCGGCAGGCCTGAGTTCGGCGGGCACGTGGTCTGGAGCAAGCCGACCATGCGTGGGCGCCACGCGAGTCTGTTGACCCCGGAAGATGAAAAACTCGGTGTCCAACTGCCGGACGATGTGCCGCTGGAGTGGGTCATCGGCTTTCATCACGAGCGGGCGGCGAAGATCGCGCAGATCGGCTGGCTCGATACGGTCGTTTCCGGTGAGAACATCGATGCACTGACGCTCTCCGTCAGCATGGAATCGCCGGTGGGACCATGGGCGCCCGTTGCCACCTGGTCGCGCACCGAAGCGCCTGATGGGTTCACACCAGCGGCTCCGTTCTGGGCGCGCTACCTGCGCTTCTCCGTCGCGCCAGACCCCAGCCAGCCGAACGTCAACCTGCCCGAGACGATCACGATTCGGGAGGCGCCCACCGGAGAAGATTACCGTTCGGTGCTCAGCGAGTGGGGGGTGAACAGTCGATCCGCTTTCTACGAGTCGCTGCAGCCGGTACCCGTGCGCGAGGGATTGCGCCAGCGGGGGAACGAATCTCGGGTAACGGCCGAGGTGTTGAATTCGGGCCAGCAGGCGAACGGTCAGGTCAAACTGCTCGAACAGAGTCAGTGGTATCGGCCTCAGTTACCGGCGGGTGACAACACGCTGATTCTGACGGTGACCGGTGAACCCACGGTGCGCACGGAACTTGCGTTGACATCCGCCGCGGGCGAACCGGTCGTTCTCAGGAAAAACGAGCGCGACAGCCGCCCGAACCGGCATGTCTTCGAGGCTTATGTCGCGGCGGAAACGGCGGACCTGTTTCTGGAAGTCCGCGAGCCGCCGCGCAGCGTGATGTTCATGTGGGATACCAGCCCCAGCATCGGCCGCTACCGGCCGATGATCTATAAGTCGCTGCTCGCCTACGCCGAAGACCTGGTGCCCGAGGTCGACACCGCCAACCTGCTGCCGTTTGGTGCCGGTTCGCCGCTGCTCGACGAATGGTATGGCGAACCCTACCTGATGCAGCTGATCCTGAACGACCATGCGCGCCGTGAAGGATCGAGCGCAGCAGAGTTCGCCAACTACACGGGCACCCGGGCGCTGAAGGACCGACCAGGTACGAAAGCCATCGTCACGATCACAGATGCGGAGACCAGCGCCTACCCGAAGATGTGGGAGGGCATGAAGGATGTGCAGCCCCGGGTGTTCAGCATGCATGTCGGGCCGGAAGCCCCGGCCCAGGACCTCATGCAGAGCTGGTCGAGTGTGAACGGCGGCCACTATGCGCACGTGATCCATGAAAACGAAATGGAAATCGCCTTCGAACGGGCTGCGACCATGATGCGACGACCGGCCCATTACACGCTGGCGCTCCAGACCGATCAGCGGAAAGCGCCCGGGCCCGGCTATCTGCACGTCGTCTCCGGTGACAACGCCCCTGCTCGCGGTGCGGTCGAGCTCATTCTCGATGCGTCCGGTTCCATGCTGCAGCGGATGGAAGGCCGGCGCCGGATCGAGGTGGCAAAGGAAGTGCTGACGACGGCCATCACCGAGCAGATTCCGGCCGGAACGCCCACGGCGCTGCGCGTTTTCGGCCACCGCACGCCGAATGCCTGCGAAACCGATCAGGAAATCCCGCTTGGACCGCTGGACGTGGCGGCGGCAACCGGGAGAATTGCCGCCATACAGGCGAAAAATCTGGCCCGCACACCGATTGCAGATTCGCTGGCCGCAGTCAGGGGGGATTTGAGAGGCGTCGAAGGGGCCGCCCTCATCGTGCTCGTGACGGACGGAGAGGAAACCTGCGATGGGGATCCGGCGGCCGTCATTGAGAATCTGAGAAACTCGGGTGTCGAACTCAGTCTGAACATCGTCGGCTTTGCCATCGATGACGAGCAACTGGCCAGCGAGTTTGCGGCGTGGGCTGAAGCCGGCGGCGGCCGCTACCTGGCAGCCAATGACACAGCCACGCTGGCTGATTCTGTGGAAGATGCATTGGCGACGCCATACGTGGTATTCGATGCCAACGAAGATACTGTGGCCGAAGGTCAGCTCGACGGCGAACCCGTGGAATTGAAACCAGGCGTCTATCGGGTCGTCGTTCATACGAGTCCTGTCAGCGTAAGCACGGTGGAGATCCAATCCGACAGCACCTACAAGCTGGTGCCGTCAGAGTGAAAAGACAGGGGAGGAGAGCGCATGATCCGTTCTGACTCATGGAGCACGTGCTGGGCATGACCCTGTCAGTACCGATGCATACGATGCCCCTGGAGCTGTTGCTGGACCGGCGGATGGTCGATCCCAGTTGATTGCTTATCCCGCGACTTCGCGCAATCCTTGCCGGTCGATCAAGCCATCGCACTGCCTGGGATCATGCTCGCCCGCAATCAGCGCCGCCCAAACCATCCGGACCCCGACCTTTCCGTGACGCGGACAGGACAGGCGTGACTCCGTGAGCTCACCTTTCGCGCCCCTTCGCGTACCCGTTTTCCGCCGCTTCTGGCTGGCCACCATTGCCTCCAACTTCGGCGGCCTGGTGCAGGCCGTTGGTGCTGCCTGGATGATGACGCTGATCAGCGATTCGGATGCGCTGGTGGCGCTGGTTCAGGCCTCCACCACCCTGCCGGTCATGGCCTTCTCGCTGTTTGCCGGGGCGGTGGCGGACAGTTTCGACCGCCGCCGGGTGATGCTGGTCTCCCAGTTCTTCATGCTGGCGGTGGCGATCGGTCTGGCCGCGTTCGCCTACCTCGACTGGTTGAATGCCTGGCTGCTGCTGACTTTCACCTTTCTCATCGGCTGTGGCATGGCGTTCAACAATCCGGCCTGGCAGGCCTCGGTTCGGGATTTTGTGGGCAAAGATCTGCTACCCGGTGCGGTGCTGCTCAATGGCGTGGGCTTCAACGTGACGCGCAGTGTGGCACCTGCCATTGGCGGCACCATTGTCGCAGCACTCGGTGTCAGCGTTGCCTTCGTTGTCAATGCGGTGAGCTATTTCGGGCTTATCTTCGCGGTCTGGTCCTGGGAAGGGCCGGCGCCTACCGAGGAGAAACGGCGGGAGCCATTGCGCTCAGCCGTCGTCGCCGGTTTCCGCTACGTTTCACTCTCGCCGAATCTCATGCGGATCTACTTCCGAGGCTTCGTATTCGGGCTGACCGGCGTCGTCATCCTGGCGCTGCTGCCGCTGATCGCCCGGGATATGCTTGCTGGCGACTCGCTCACTTTCGGCCTTCTGCTGGGCGCATTCGGCTTCGGCGCGGTGCTTGGCGGGCTTTCCTCAGAACGCATCGCCCGTTCGCTCAGCAGCGAAGGCATGGTCCGCATGTCTTTTCTCGGCATGGCAACGGCGACCGCCGTCATCAGCGTCAGCACCTGGCTGGCCCTGAGTATGCTGGCCGTGGCGCTTGCCGGGGCAGCCTGGGTGCTGACCCTGGCCCTATTCAACACCAGCGTTCAGCTGTCCACGCCGAGATGGGTGGTGGGCCGAGCATTGTCGTTCTACCAGATGTGCACCTTCGGCGGCATGGCGTTGGGCAGCTGGGTCTGGGGCGCGCTGGTGGAAGCGCGCTCCATCGAAGAGGCGCTGCAAGTGGCGGCCGCCTGCACGCTCGTCGGTGTGGTGATCGGTTTCCGCTGGGCGGTGCCGCCACGCATGGAACGGGATCTGGAGCCCCTGGACCTCTGGCAGGAGCCGCCGGTGGGTCTGGATATACTGCCGCGCAGCGGTCCGGTTTCCGTTGCCGTGGAGTATGTGATCGACGAGCAGGATGTGCCGGCGTTCACCGAGTTGATGTACGAACGGCGCAGAATCCGGCGCCGGGATGGTGCCAGGCAGTGGACGCTGCTCAGAAATCTGGAACAGGTGAATCAGTGGGTCGAGCGGTTTGACCTGCCCACCTGGTCGGATTATGTGCGATTTCACACCCGCACGACCCAGGAAGATGGGAGAGTGGGCGAACGGATCCGGGCGCTGCACCGGGGAGAAGGCGCACCGCGGGTGCGGCGGATGCTGGTTCGGGATCCGGCAGAGTCCACCGGTCCGGTGGATGGTCCCGTGGAAATCTGAGCCCGGCGTTCATCGATTCGGGATGAACGGATCCGGAATCAGGACTCAGTCGGGCGCTGTCATCCACTCACAATGCCGTTTTCTCAATCAACCAGTTTGCCGTCGTCGTCCCGAATTTCCGGGCCGTTTACTCTGGCCCGGCCGTCCCCGAATTTGGCATCCCGCTGCCTGAGTGTTTCCTTGAGGCCAATTTCCCGGACGGACTGCATGTAGCCGGCCGCCGCCCGGGTGTTGTGACCGCGAACGTCGTTTTCCGCGGCCAGACGCTGCAGGGTTTTCGCACCCATCAGCTCGAGACCGAGATTGATGATCCGCTTGTTGGCTGAGAGCAGGTCCGGGTCGATGAGCGCCATCCGGTCGGCCAGACCCTCCACCTCCGCTTCGAGCAGATCCGCCGGCACGGCCTTCAGGATCAGGCCGATCTGCTGCGCTTCCGCGCCGGTGACTGTGTCTCCGGTCAGCAGCAGACGCTTGGCCCATTGGGGGCCAACGTTGTACAGCCACATGTTGGTGGGCAGGGCGCCGAGGTCCCGGGCCGGCGGAAATCCGAAAGTGGCATCCTCGGCGGCAATCACCATGTCGCAGAGCATGGCGATGTCTGTGCCACCGGCCAGGCAATACCCGTGCACCTGGGCGATCACCGGTTTATGCATATCGAACAGGGCCATCCGGTAGCGCTGGGCCCGTTCCAGTTGCCAGGCATCGTCGTCGATGGACCGCCCGCCCCGGTAGTTGTTGCCGCCTTCCGCCTCGATGCGCGAGACCGGCACCCGGTTGCCGCCCCCAGCCAGGTCGTAGCCGGCGGAAAAAGCGCGGCCGGCCCCGCGGATGATCACGCAATGCACATCCTGATTGTTGTCTGCTTCCCAGAGTGCCTCGTTGAGTTCGGCCTGGAGCTCCAGAGACAGCGCATTCAGCTTGTCCGGCCGATTGAGGGTGATCCGGGCGCGGCCGTCGTCCACCTGGTAGAGGATGCTGGAGAACGTCGAATCACTCATGGTCTGAACCCCCTTGATTAACAGGTCTATACACGGCCATTGACAGTCTGCTCGCCCAGCAGCCCGCGGCCCACGTCGCCATAGCGGCTCGATTTCGAGAAGACGACGTGATTGGTGGCGATAGAGATATCGCGAACGGCGCGCTGGATGGGGTTGTTGAGCAACCCACCGCTGGCCCCGGTTTCTTCACTGATTGCCAGCACAGCCTCCTTGCAGGTGAACACTGCATACGCCATTCGGGACAGCCAGTGACTGCGCTCTTCGTTGGTCGCCCGGTTCCGCCGGGCCATGACATCGGCCATCGTATCCCGCAGGGTCAGTTCTGCAGACTCGATCTTCAGCGCCGCTTCGCCGAGGATGCCGCTGACATCCGGCAGGGGAGTGCCGGCGCGCCGGACGTTTTTCTCGATCTTCTCCCGCGTCTGCCGGCTGAACGCTTCGAGCACCGAATGGGCGGCGCCAAGAATCGGCAGCGCAGCGGTGATCCCCAGGACGGCCATCAGAGGCGTGCTGTACAGTGGGCTTGGAAATCGTTCGGCGATGCCGGAACTGGCGTCGAGAAACTGCTGAAAGGGCAGCGCGTGATCCTCGGGCACGAAGACGTCGTCAATTCTGAAATCCCAGGAACCGGTGGCGCACATGCCGGTGACGTGCCAGGTATCCACTGGTTCAACGTCTGCCGCAGGCAGCAGGAAGAACGTCGGCACCGGTCCGGCTTCGTCGTCGAGGACCAGGCCGCCCGCCATCACCCAGGTGCTGTGGACGATGCCGGTCCCCCACTGCCACTGACCCTTCAGACGGTAGCCGCCATCCACCCGGGTGGCGCTGCCGCCGCCGATGTTGAGGGCAGCCGGGGCGAGGACGTGGTCGGCATCGCCGATGACCTTCGTGTAAACGGACTCCGGATAGTTGAACAGCCAGAGGTTGTGCTCGATGTAGAAAGCCGTGAGCCAGCCCATGGAGGCATCTGCCCGGGAGAGCGTCAGGGCGACGTCGAAGAAGGTATCCAGATCCTCCTCGAAACCGCCGAACTGCTTCGGCACCATGAGTGAATAGAGACCACTGGCGCGGATGGCGTCGATGACGTGATCCAGTGGCCTGCGGGCGATCTCCGCTTCCCGTGCTGTTTCCGCGAGCAGTGGCACAAGCGCTTCCGCGCGTCTGATCAGGTCATCCCGGCTCAAGCTTTCCCCTCCGACAGTGTGCTGAATTCTGCCGGGCCAGAATAACAAGAACTCGCCACCGCGTGCTCAGGGGACCCAGCCCAGCACGTTGCGGATGATGGACCAGCGTGGTGTTGGATCCTGTGCACCGCCGCCGCGAATCCAATGATCGAACAGATTATCTACCGTCTGATCCTTCCGCTTGAGAATCAGCCACTCCCGTACATAACTCGCCCAGCTGTCATCGCCCCTTGGCACCGGGTATCCAGCCGGAAGCGCGATAGAGTCGGGCTTTGGTACCACAACGGCGAAATTGGGATAGATGAGCGTCCAGGCCGCGCCGCCCTCCGCAGAGTAGATGACGCCATCAAGTTCAGGCAGCTGGCCGCGGAGGTAACTTCGTGGCGAGTCGATGGGCCGCAGCACCGCATCAGGCAGTGCCTGTGCGAGCCGGCGCTCAAACGCCTGATCCCGCTGGACAACACCCAGGGTCAGGGGCATCTGTCGAACATCGTTGCTGTTCTCGAATTTCCGGCGTTCGTGATCGGGCACCAGCAGGCCCAGGTGCAGGTCGATGGGTGAGCCACCGAACTGCCACCGGCGCAGACGGTCCGGTGTGATTGCCAGTCCGGACATGACGATGTCGATGTGGCCTTCGGCAAAGCGTTCATCGATCTGGTTTTCCTGAACCCGCACCAGCTCGAGCGCCACACCCAGGTCGATGGCCATTTCATGTGCGAGCTCGATATCGAAACCCACGACCTCACCGCTGCTGTTGGTAAAAGCAAACGGCAATGCGTCCGGCAGATAGCCAACCCGCAAAGTGCCTCGTTCGGCAATCCTCGTCAGGCGATCGGAAGGGCCGGTTTCCGCTGAGGGCAGGGTGTCGTGATAGTGGGTGGCGGGCACCGTCCGATTCATCCAGCGCATTTCCACCAGCGCGTCGTCACCGGCGTAATCTCCTTCGTAGGCGTTAGCCAGGTAGCCGCGGATGACCAGAAGCGCGCTGAGTATCGTTACGGCGGCGATCAGGATCGCCAGTGATAACTGGCGCCAGTCCACGGCGAACGTGCCCGACCGAACGGCCAGAACGACGGCGCCAAGCGCAAACAGATGCATGCCCCCAAGCACCACCCGGATTCTGTCTGTGTAAACCGTGGATACCATGAACAGATCGATCAGATCGGAAGGCAGCTGCATGAGGTCGAGGAGAAATGGAATGCCGATGATGGGGGCGACGAAGGCCGACAGCAGAGAAGCGCTCTGGAGGGTCAACAGTTCGCTCAGTTCGAGGCTTCGCCCCATGTACCAGGCACCGAAGGGCACGAACAGCAGGATGATATAAGTACCCAGATTCGGAAACGGATAGGCCAGCGGCATCAGTACACCGGCATCGTTGTGCAGCCGTTCGCTGGTCATGCCTCTCTTCGCGAAGAGCGCCTGCAGATTCTCAATCAGCTGGGGCATCAGCACGATGATCTTGCCGGTGGCGAAGATCATGATCAGCGTATCCCGGGGCACTGCCAGGATCTCACGGTAACTGAAAGGCGTGAGTGCGGCGACCAGCATGGGCAGGACCAGAAGCGTCAGGATCAGAACGAGCACGGTGTAGACGATCAGGTACGCCTGCAACCGACTCAGCTCCTCGAGAGAGATGGTGCCGGCTGTGCCCGCGGCGATGGCGAATACGCCGATTGGTGTGATCCTGATGATCAGTTTGTTGACCTGGTTCAGTGCTTCTGCGAGGGCATCGAGGCCCTGCAGCAGCCCCTCTGTCTGGCGGATTCCGCTCAATCCGATGCCCACCAGGATGCTGAACAGCACAGCGGCCGGCACAACGTTCCCGGCCAGTGCCGCAAACGGATTCGACGGGATGTACAGGGCGACCAGGTCGATGGGCAATCGATCCGTGATCAGGGCGTCGTTGAAGAATGCTGCAGTGTCCCTGGCGGGAAATGCCAGCGGCACCAGAAACAGAACGATGATTCCGACCAGCAGCAGTGCTCCGAGCACGGCCGATGCGGCCAGAATCAGACTCCGGCTTTCCGCCCAGGTGATGCGCCCCAGATTGGCGATCAATGAGATGACGATGTAGGGCAGCACGGTCATCTGCAGCAGACCGATGTAAATCTCGCCGACCACGTTAGCAGGGGCTGCCAGGTCGCCGAGGAAGATTCCGAGTATCGCACCCAGCAGCAGCCCGACGACGATCTGAGTGGTGAATGACATAGGCGGGTGCTAACCGTTCCTGTACGTGTAGGCGTAGCCGTTCAGCGCCGGGGCACCACCGAGATGTGCGTAGAGAATGTTCGACCCGGCCGGGAAAAAGTCCTTCTGCACCAGGTCGATCAGGCCCTGCATGGACTTACCCTCGTAGACCGGATCCGTGATCATCGCTTCCGTGCGGGCCGCGATACGAATGGCCTCGTTGGTTTCCTCGCTGGGGACACCGTAGGCGGGATAGGCATAGTCGGGATTGATGATGATGTCCGAGTCCTCGATCGCCGGACCAAGTTCGATCAGCTCGGCGGTGTTTCTGGCGATCTCGGTGACCTGGGTTCGCGTCTGCTCCAGCGTGCCTGAAGCATCGATGCCGATCACCCGTCCAGCGCGTCCGTCTGCTTTGAAGCCGACGATCATCCCCGCCTGGGTGGATCCGGTGACCACGCAGACGATGATGTAGTCGAAGCGCAGGCCAAGGCTCTGCTCCTGGGCTCGCACTTCCTCGGCGAAACCCACGTAGCCGAGTCCGCCCAGCGGATGAACACTGGCACCTGCCGGGATGCCATAGGGTTTGCCGCCCTGATCCCGCACTTCCTGCATGGCATCCTCCCAGCTCTGGCGGATGCCGATATCGAAACCATCGTCTACCACCCGGCTGTCCGCGCCCATGAGCCGGGTCAGGAGGATGTTGCCCACCCGGTCGTAGACAGCGTCTTCGTGGGGCACCCAGGACTCCTGCACCAGCCGGCATTTGAGTCCGAGTTTTGCGGCGACGGCAGCCACCATGCGAGTGTGATTCGACTGCACGCCGCCGATGGAGACCAGCGTATCGGCACCGGAGGCCAGGATATCCGGAACGATATACTCGAGTTTGCGCAGCTTGTTACCGCCGAGCGCGAGGCCGGAATTGCAGTCGTCCCGCTTGGCATAGACCGTCACCCGGCCGCCCAGATGCTCGGAAAGACGGTCGAGTCGCTCGATGGGCGTGGGACCCTCGAAGGTCAGCGGATAGCGTTCGAACTTCTGCAGCATCAAGTCATCCGGTAGCAGATGGATCTTGCGTATGGTCGCACAGTGGGAGGGTCAGATGATGTTGTGATTCAACCGGAACAGGTTATCCGGATCCCACTTCTGCTTCACGTCGATCAGCCGCGCATAGTTCGCCCCATACACCTCATCGAGCCGGTCACTTTCGTCTTCGCCCAGATAGTTCACGTAGGCCCCGGCGCCGAACGATGACACCGCATCGAAAAAGGACCGGGTCCAGGCGATGTTTGCCGTGTCCCGGGCAGGGTCCTGCCAGCCGGTCCAGATGCCCAGGCTGTAAGGCACGTTCCGGCAGGAAAAAGCGGTGGCCGCCGGGTCCACCCGGGCCTGGGCGCCACCCAGTGGTTCGATGCCGATGATGGTGTGCTCACCGTGTAAATCCTTGGCTCTGTCGACCACGACGTCGAGCAATCCGTCTTCGAGTCCGCTCAGGTATTGGGCCTTCCAGTAGTAGCGGGCGCCGTGGGGATTACCGGCGTCGAAGGCCGTCTGCATCACGGCATATGGCATCTCATCGATCACCGCGACCAGGGGTGATCCCATATCGGCGAGCGGTGCCATCATCCGTTTGCCTGCTTCCACGGCACCGGCGTAGAGGCCCACAATCGCCAGCACGGCTTTGCCCCGCTGATCCGGTAGATTTTCCGGTGCATTGATGATCATCGCATAGCAGGAGAGTTCGTCCGGCGCCGTCTCGTTGAATTCGCGATAGCGGTGGAGCACGGAACGGGCATCTTCGATGGCGTGGAAAACCGTTGCGGTTGCGACCATGGGGCCAACGGCATGCAGCTGGAATTCCAGGGAGGTGACCACGCCGAAGTTACCGCCGCCGCCTCGCAGTGCCCAGAAAAGATCGGGGTTTTCGGATTCCGACGCCCGAACCAGTTCGCCCCCGGCGGTAACCAGGTCCACGGACAGCAGATTGTCGCTGGCCAGGCCGTGAGCGCGGGTGAGATAGCCGATACCGCCGCCGAGGGTCAGACCGGCAACGCCGGTGCTGGATACCACACCGCCGGGCGTGGCCAAGCCGAAAACCTGCGCTTCGTGGTCGAAGTCACCCCAGCAGGCGCCGGCGCCGGCTCTGGCGCGTCGGGCAACAGGGTCGATGTAGACGTTTTTCATTGGCGAAAGGTCGATCACGATGCCCTGGTCGCAGATGGCCTTGCCGGCGACGTTGTGCCCACCCGCTTTGATCGCCAGGGGCAGGCCCTGCACTCTGGCGAAGTTGACCGTTGCGATCACATCGGCAACCCCCAGGCAGCGAACGATGGCGCCGGGGTGTTTGTCGATCATGCCGTTCCAGAGGGAGCGCGCTTCGTCGTAGCCGGATTGCCCGGCGGTGAGAATTTCACCTCTTACCTGTTGCCCCAGTAACGCTGTATCCTTCTCGATAACGTCTGCCATTGAATTCATCTCCGGATGTCTGGTCGTCTTATCCGCTCAGCGAATGTCCATCGAACTGTTCGAGCGTTGCAAAGGCTTCGACGGGTCTGCGTGTCAGCTTCGTCAGCTGCTTCACCGGCCGACCGAGGGGAATCATGGTGGCGAACGCATACGGCTCGGGAACCCCAAGCAGGGTTTTCAATTCCGCCTCCTTTGCCGCCGCGAAGGTGGTTGGCGTGCCACCGTAGCCCTCGTTTCTGGCGCTGAGCAGAATGTTCCAGACAAAGGGGTAAACGGATCCCCCGGAAATCACCCCGACCCGGTCCAGATACTGATCAAATGAGGCAGCTACGGACAGATCCAGAAATACGAACAGCAGAACGGGTGCCTGGGTGAGTGCCTGAATCATGGATTCAGGCACTTCCGTGGCGGCGATCTGTTCATCTGTGAGCCGGGTGGGATTGATCGTATTCCAGGGGGCTTCGCCGGCCTGCACCTGCGCCCTGTAGCGCTGCATGGTGGGTCGAATCAGATCAGGCAGCGCATCCCGGGTTGCCTGGTCCCGCACCACGATCACCCGCCAGCCCTGGCGGTTACCGCCACTGGGCGCGAAGCGTGCATTGTCCAGGATGCGGTGAATGACCGGGTCCGGTACGGCTTCGTCGGTAAACTGCCTGGCGGCGAACGTGGTCCGCATGACGTCGTAGAGGTCCATGGTGCGCTCCCTGGCGATCGAGTCGGAGGACTATAGCGACGAAGCGGGGCCTGCTGAAAGTGTCAGCTGAATCCGGATCCGGTCCGCCACCGCGATGGCGCCGGCAAAGGCGCTGTAAGGTCGGATGCCGAAATCGCGCTGACGCACCTTGAAGTCTGCCAGGGCCTCGAGTTGATCTCCCTGCAGTGACCAGCTGATCGGTACGTCCAGACGATGGCTGCCGTCCCTTACCTGGATTGTCAGAGTCACCACGTCGGCATCACGCCAGCCGACATCCACGGTGACCCAGGGATAGACATTGCTGTGGAATCCCTTCGGGCCGAGCATGCGCCGCCGAGTGGCGTCGATCTCCTGCGCTGTGCGCTCGGATTCGAATCCTGGCCCGGCCTCTGCCCGACTCGCCGGGTCATCCAGCACGAGATCCCAGGGCCGGAAGTAGAGGCGGGCAGACGACTGCCCGATTGGTTCGCTGAGATGGACCACACCTTCTACGGCATCTGTCTCGATGACATGATTGTGGGCCAGCCTGGCAAGCCAACCGGCCCGGTAGGTATGTATTTCCAGCGCGGCGCTGGTGATCTCATAGCGGATCGATGGCTCGGGTACTTGCGCAGGATGTGCCGGCGGTGGCTGGACTCCAGGCGCTTGGATGTCCGGCTGAGGCAGAAGCGCACAACCGCTCGCGACCATCAGTACGATCAGATTCAGCGCCCGCAGTACGGGTCGTCCTGGCCATTGCCGGCCGCCGCTGCTGGTAGGATCTGAACGCATTATTCCGCTCGGCGATTTTCCCGGCGCCTCGAGCAGACTACACTGCCCGTTTCTCCGTCCAGAGACCACCTCGAGTTGAGTAACCTGCGCGCCGGCCCCGGCTTCACGGAAGGCGATATGTCCCGTCATGTCCTGCGCCTGTCCGGCTTCATGATCATGGGATTTCTGGCCATGACCCTGGCCCAGCTTGTCGAGGCTTTCTATCTCGGCATGGTCGGCCGGGACGAACTGGCGGCAATCGCTTTCGCCTTTCCGCTGGTGATGGGCTTCAATGCGCTCACGCGTGGCATTGGTGTGGGCACCGGTGCGGTGCTGGCCCGGGCTATCGGTGAGGGTAACCGGGAGAAGGCAGCCCGGTTTACGTCCCACGGCCTGCTGCTGGTGCTGATTTTCACGATCAGTTGCTCGGTGCTGCTGGTCTGGTGGGGCGAAGGGGTTTTCCGGCTGCTGGGTGCTGAAGGCCATGTGCTGGAGCTGGCCGCGCTGTACATGCTGATCTGGGTCATCGGTTTCCCGGGGTTCGGTCTTTCCATGGTGGGCTCCGGCCTCATGCGCTCCATCGGTGATCCGGCCTTTCCCGGATATGTGATGGCGGCAGGCTCGGTGATTCAGGTGCTGGTGGCGCCGCCGCTGATCTTCGGCTGGTTCGACATGCCGGCGCTCGGTATCGAGGGTGCGGCCTGGTCGTTCGTGATCGCCCGGTCCTGTTCCTTCGGCATGACGGCGTGGTGGTTTCTGGTCAAGGAACGGATGCTCCGATTTACGCTGGCTGGAATCGGCGAGTCCAGCCGGGCCATTCTGCACGTTGGCGTGCCGGCCGCTGCCAGCAATCTGATTCAGCCCCTGTCCGCAGCCGTCACCACCCGCATTCTTGCCGGCTTCGGCACCACGGTGGTGGCCGGATTCGGCGTGGCAGGCCGAATCGATGCCGTCGTCACCATGGTGGTGATCGGTATTTCCGCCAGCGCAGCACCCCTGGTGGGGCAGAACTGGGGGGCTCAACTCTATGACCGGGTGGACGAGGCCCTCGGGCTCGCTTACCGATACTGCCTCGTCTGGGGTGTCACCGCGGCCATCCTCATGTGGTTCGGTGCGCCATTTTTCGTCTCCCTGATCAGCGACGATCCGGAGGTGATCGCTCCGGCGGTTGCCTTCCTCTATATCGTGCCCATCAGCATCGGCTTCATGGGCATGGTCAATGTGGCCAACGCATCCTTCAATGCCCTGTCGAAACCGGCGCCTCCGCTCATTCTGTCCGTCTCCCGGTTGGTGGTGGTCTACATTCCGGCAGCCATCGTAGCCGGACACTATTTCGGCTATACCGGCGTCTACACGGCCACGGCCCTGGTAACGGTCCTGTTCGGCGTTCTCGGCTGGCGCTGGAATGCCACCACCATCCGCCGGTTGCGACCCGGCGGATAGTTTGCCGGCTGCGGCTGCGGCTGCGGCTGCGCCTGCGGCTGCGGCTATGGCGTCAGCGGGTCGGGTCGGAACTGGAAGTGCACGACGAGTGGCTTCGTGCCTTTGCCCCCTTCCTTCAGCCAGGGCGTTCTGTCGCCGCTCGGCACCCACAAGCCCCGGGCGTTCCAGCCACCTTCCGGATCGTCGATGCGGCCTTCGAATCCCTTGCTGTAGAAACCGAGAGGATAGGGGATGCGTATGGTGACGAAATAGGGCGCTCCTTCTTCGTTTTTGACAAGCGCATGCACGCCATCGAACAGATTGCCCGTCACCATTGGCACGTCTTTACCAAGCCCGAGCGTGTTGTGCTGATCCACCCAGGTGTAGTAGCTCGACTCAACACTGAACTCCGGCAGATCGGCAAAGCCCGGCCCCGGCAGATCATAGAGGGTCCAGCCCTCCGGACAGTGCTGACCGGTGGCCGTGGGGCCATTCAGCGGGCCCGTGCAGCGGGATCGATCGAAGGCGCCCAGGTGCCCGCTGCCGAGAGATACCCAGACCACGCCCTGGCTGTCGATGTCCGCGCCACGTACGCCGAATCCCGGCAGCGGCGGTTCGTAGTACTCAGACAGCGTGGTCAGTGGGGGGTTATCCCCAAGCGTCATGCGGACAATGGAACCGGGAAAGCGAAAGGCATTGGAGCCCCAGACCGAGTCATCTGCCGGGTTCGGCATCACCGCATAGAAGCCCTTGTTCAACCGCATGTCTTTACCGGGCTGCTGGGGTTGGTCCGGTTCTGTCCATTCATCCACCCGGCCGTTGCCGTTGGTATCCAGCACCACCGGCGCCCACATCTGGGAGGCCGCGGCGTCTCCGGTTTCCAGAAACCGACGGGTGTTCAGCCAGCCGACCACGTCGCCGCCGCCACTGGTGTAGAGGGTGTTGTCCGCATCGTCGTCGAACTGCAGATGGTGGGTGCTGAAGCAGGTGTCGACGAACTGATAGGACTGGTCGCGGGGATCGAATACGGCCAGATGCCGGTTGGTTCTCTCCTTCGGATAGTGTCTGGCGGATGGATGATCGGATCCGTCCCGACAGAAATCCGGGTTCTCGGGTCCGCGGATCCGGGCAGTCAGCCAGACGCGTCCCGCCTGATCGAGCATGGGGTTGTGGATGTTGGACTGGCTGTCCCAGATGCGTTCGTCACCCCAGTAAGCAGACGGGGCGATCACCGGCGCCTCATGGGTGCTGGGTGTGTCCGGATCCCGTACGGGTACGTTGAAGATGGTTGCCGTGTTCGTGGCCGGATCCAGGATGGGCATCTCATCCGTGGAGAGCTCCGGAGCGCCATAGATTCTGCCATAGCCATTCACCGTCGGGTCGCGGCGGTCCGTGCCGGACAGATCGTGCAGGTAGGCCTTGGGGTTCGACCAGTCCCGTACCGTGGCGACGATGTTGCGTTCCAGGCCGGCGGGTCGCGAGGGGGTGGCATGGGGAAGTTCGCCGGCGGCAATCCGGTCGGTCCAGTCCGCCAGATATCGGTAGGGCACGCCGCCAAGCAAACCGCCGGCGATCCGGGTCATGTTGTTCCCGGCCTGGCCGGCGGCAATGCGCGTGGCCCAGGCGGTCTGACTGTTTTCGATATGGGCGAGACCGGCTGGCAACGTGCGGGTGGCCGCCTGGCCCATCTGATGGCATCCCACGCAGCCCATGTTCTTCATCCACATCAGATAGTGATTTCTGCCGCCCGGGATGTCGGCCAGTTCTTGTTCGGACGGCAGACCCATCATCGAATACCAGTAGGCAGCGGGATAAACCCGGGCGGCGCTGGCCGGGTCCGGCGCGATCTCTGCCGTCAGATCCACCTGGTCTCCGGGTGTCGCAGTCACCGGTTCCGAATCCAGCAGGCCGTAACCCCGCACCCAGACCCGGTAGTCGGCGACGGGCAGGTCGGGCAGCAGGAAGCGGCCATCGTCATCGGTGACGACGATCTTTGCGAACCGGGTGCCCAGTGCGTCTGTTTCTGCAATCACCCAGACGCCGGCCTCTACGCCAGCACGGCTGGTGACCGTGCCGGAGATGACTTCCGGTGCGGCACGGCCGGGATCGGCCGTCTGCGGTTCAGGTGCCGGGGCTGTTTCGCCGCAACCGGCGAGCAACAGGCTGATGAACACCGCGATGACGCCAGGCGCCGGATTGAGTGGTGACGTCCGCAGTTTCTGTTCACGTCTCCGGTGAAGAGTCTCTCCCATGGCTTCCTTCCCTGCGCTTGAGGCATAGTCAGTCTACCTTCTGGTGGGGCAGAGAATAAGCGTGAGCACAGTGCGGGAAACGGCGGCGTCGCCACGCCCCGGGCCGGTCAGTTCGGCGGAGCGGATCGAGTCGCTGGATGTGCTGCGGGGATTTGCCCTGCTCGGCATTCTGCTGCTGAACATCATCGGCTTCGGTCTGCATACGGCCGGCTACTTCAATCCGATGATCGGGCTCGGTGAGCATCCGGGCCTCAATCTGACCATCTGGGGCGGCGTGAACGTTTTCTTCGAGGGCGCCATGCGGGCGCTGTTCTCGATGCTGTTCGGGGCGGGGGTGGTGCTGTTCACCACCGGCCTGGGCAGCAGCAGCGGGCAGGGTAAGCGTGGCTGGCTGCACTACAAGCGCACCTTCTGGCTGCTGGTGTTCGGTGTGTTCGATGCCTATGTGCTGCTCTGGAACGGGGACATTCTCATGGTATACGCGGTCTGTGGTGCGCTGCTCTATCCGTTGCGCAACTGCTCGCCTCGAACACTTCTGATTTCCGCCGGCGTGATCATCGCGCTCACCTCGATCACCTATGAAGGACTGGGTCAGATCATGCGGGCAGGGCAGGTCGCCGTCGCGGAAATAGAAGCCGATGCGTCGCTTGCAGAGGATCCCGAGCGGCAGGTGATGGCGGAGGCCTGGATCGACTTCGCCGCGGACTTCCAGCTGGACGCCCAGGCACAACAGCAGGAACTCGATGAACGGGCCGGGAGCTACGCCACGGCCTTCACTTTCACCGTTCGCTATATGGCCGAGCACCTTGCCTTCGCGGTGCCCGTGTTCCTGCTCTGGGATGCACTGGCGATGATGCTGCTCGGCATGGGCCTTTATCGCTTGGGTGTCCTGAGTGGAGAGCGTTCGAATGCGTTCTACAGGCGTCTGATGATCGGTGGCTTTGCGGTCGGTCTCCTGGCGAATGGCTTTGAACTGATGCGGGCGGTGCAGACCGACTATGACCTCATCGCGGTTTTCAGCTACCTCCAGGGTACCTACCACTTCGGCCGACTGGGTATGGCGCTCGGCTGGATGGGGCTGGTGATGATCATCTGCCGGAGTGGACTCTGGCAGATGTTGCGCCGCCGGCTGGCTGCTGTCGGCAGAATGGCACTCAGCAATTACCTCATGCACTCACTGATCTGCCTGTTCATCTTCACCGGCGCGGGGCTGGGTCTGGTTGGTGAACTGGAACGCTGGGCATTGTATGTGATCGTCTTCGCCATCTGGGCACTGCAGCTGTGGTTCTCTCCCTGGTGGCTGACCAGATATCGCTACGGCCCGGCGGAGTGGCTCTGGCGCACCTTGACTTATGGGTCACGACAGCGTTTCTTGGCCGGTCCCTGATTTACAAATTCAATTCCAGGAGGAAGAGAACATGATCGGATACGTAACCATTGGCACCAGTGACATGGAAAAGGCCTGTGCGTTCTACGATGCGCTGTTGGGCGAGATTGGTGGTTCCCAGCTCATGGGGATGGATCGCATCAAGTTTTATGGCACCGGCGGAGACGGCGCCATGCTGGCGGTCTGCATTCCCTACGATGAGAACGAACAGAACTGCGGCAACGGCAACATGGTGGCCATCAATGCCGGTGATGAAGCAACCGTTGCCAAGCTTTACGCAAAGGCCCGGGAGCTCGGTGCGACAGACGAAGGCGAGCCGGGTGACCGGATCCCCGGCGTATTCCACGGCGCCTATGTCCGGGACCTGGATGGCAACAAGCTCTGCTTCTATGTCATGAATATGGGTTGAGTCGTCTGGGACTCTGGGGGAAATCCAAATGAGCGAAGCCGTCGTAATCGTCGACAGCATCCGCACGGGCCTTGCCAAGGCCCACCGCGGCACCTTCAACCTGACCCGATCAGACGATCTGGTTGCGCATTGCATCGATTCGCTGCTCGAGCGGAATTCGACCATCGACCCGGCTGAGGTTGACGATGTGGTGCTCGGCTGCGGACGGCAGGTGGGCGAACAGTCGGCAAACATCGCCCGTGATGCGGTGGTGCTGTCCAGGCTGCCGGTGAGCGTGGCCGGCACCACCATCAGCCGGGCGTGCTCATCCGGACTGAACAGCATCGCTTTTGCCGCCAGTCAGATTGCCACCGGTAACGGTGATGTGATGCTGGCGGGCGGGGTGGAATCCATCAGCGGTCTGTCCCGGGGGCAGGATGCCGAATTCGCCCAGAACCCGACCCTGCTCGATGAGAAGCCGGAGATCTACATGGCCATGGGCAATACGGCGGAAGTGGTCGCCCGTCGCTACCAGGTCACCCGGGAAGCGCAGGATACGTACTCGCTGCAGAGCCAGCAGCGATATGCGGCAGCCGTCGAAGCGGGCCGGATCGCCGAGGAGATCGTGCCCATGACGGTCCCGTGGCGGAAACTCGTGGACAGGGAGACGGGTGCGACGGAAGTCGTCGAAGGCACGGTGGATAAGGATGAGTGCAATCGTCCGGGCACCACCCTCGAAGGCTTGAGTGCCCTGCCACCAGCTTTCGAAGAGGGTGGCAGCGTCACCGCAGGCAATGCATCTCAGCTCTCCGATGGTGCTTCCATGTCGCTGGTGATGAGCGAACGCCGTGCGGAGCAGCTCGGACTGGAGCCCATGGGCTATTTCCGGGGCTTCGCGGTTGCCGGTTGCGAGCCGGATGAAATGGGCATTGGTCCGGTGTTTGCCATTCCGAAGCTGCTGTCGCGTCAGGGCCTGAGCCTGGACGACATCGATCTGGTGGAGCTGAACGAGGCTTTCGCTTCCCAGTGCCTGTACTGCCGGGATCGATTGGGGATCGACAACGAGAAGTACAACGTCAATGGCGGCTCCATCGCTATCGGGCATCCTTTCGGCATGACGGGTGCCCGGCTCACGGGGCTGCTGCTGCGGGAACTCGCTCGTCGCGACAAGAAGCTCGGCATCGTTTCCATGTGCATCGGCAAGGGGATGGGCGCCGCGGGATTGTTCGAAGCCTGCTGAGTCTGGTCTTATAAAGAACCCATATATTATTTAAGAGTTTTATATGAATCTGAAAAATCTGTTTTCCATCGAAGGCAAAGTAGCCCTGGTCACGGGTGGTTCCCGGGGTATCGGCGAGATGATCGCCGCCGGTTTTCTGGCGAATGGGGCCCGGGTCTACATCAGCTCGCGCAAGGCGGACGTCTGCGATGCAACGGCCGAGCGCCTGCAGAAGGAATTCGGTGGTGAGTGCATCTCCATTCCCGCCAACCTGGCCGAACTCGATGGCATCGAAGCGGCGGTGGCGGAGATCGAGAAGCGGGAAGCGCGGCTGGATATTCTGGTCAACAATGCCGGTGTGTCCTGGGGTGCGCCCTTAGGAGAGTTTCCGGAAGTCGGCTGGGACAAGGTGATGGACACCAACGTGAAGGGCGTGTTCTTTCTGACTCAGCGACTTCTGCCGCTGCTGGAGGCGGCCGGCACTGCCGAGGAACCTGCCCGGGTGATCAACATCGGCTCCATCGATGGGATCAAAACACCCATGTTTGAAAACTTCTCCTACGGACCCTCGAAGGCTGCCGTGCACCATCTGACCCGCCAGCTGGCCGCCCATCTGGTCAAACGGAATGTGATCGTCAACGGCATCGCGCCGGGACCCTTCCCGACCTGGATGCTCTCCACCGGAGTTGGTGGCGGCGGAGACGTGGACAACACGGACTGGGATGCCGTTGGAAAGGGTAATCCCCGGGGACGGGTCGGCACCCCGGAGGACATTGCCGGCCTCGCCATTTTTCTGAGTTCCCGGGCATCCGGGTTCACGGTTGGCGAAACCATCACCTGTGATGGCGGTACCGTCGCCAGTTCCTGACCGGGCCTCAGGGCTCACTGACCGGCGAATACAGGTGCTGTGATTCGACCCTGAGTGCCCGGTTGAATTTGCTGGAGGCATTCTCCCAGGCGATCACGGCGGTAAGCTCGACAATGGCCTCGTCGCTGAACTGGTCTTTCAGCTCAGCGAAAAGCGCGTCGTCCACATCCTGGTCCGATAGCGTGATCGCGTCCGCGTACGCCAGCGCGGCGAGTTCCCGTGCGTCGAACAGTGCCGAGTCTGCGTAGGTATCCAGTGCCTGGATCTTCTCGTCGCTGAGTCCTGCTTCGCTGCCCACGGCAGCGTTGATGTCGCGTCAGAACACGCAGCCGTTGAGACTGGCCACCCGGCGATTGACCAGTGCGACCAGGGTGGTGCCGAGAATGCCGTCCTTGTCCAACGCACTCCACATGCCGCGCACCGCCTTGAACAGATCAGGCCGGTGAGCGTAAAGCAGGTGATTGTTCAGCGGCGCACCGAAGGTGTCTGATTGTGCTTTCAGCATCGCCGATACGTATCCGCTGGTCCGGTCCGGGTCGATTTCCGGGATTCTCGGCATTGGGGTTCCCCTTTTTCTGAACCGAATAGGCGCCAATGATCGCAGGGATCGTTGCCGGGTGCATTCAGCTGCCAGACGAATTGTTCTATGCTCGCGGGCTCGCCTGACACCAGCTTGGAGTAGCACCTTGGCAGCACCACTTGATGACATCACCGTAATAGAGGTGGACAGTTACATGGCGGCCCCGAGCGCCGGCGCGGTGCTGGCCGATCTCGGCGCCAGAGTGATCAAGGTGGAACCGTTCAGCGGCGATCCACTTCGCGGTCTGGGGCGCTCGGCAAAGATCTCGGGTCCGTTCGAAGACTACGACTTCGGCTTCGATGTGGACAACCGCGGCAAGCAGTCCATCGCGGTGGCGCTGGATACGGAAGAAGGCGCCGCTCTGGTCCGTACCCTGGTGGGAAAGGCCGAGGTATTTCTCTGCAACCTGCTGCCCCACCGTCAGGCTCGCTTCGGTCTGGATCCGGACTCGCTGAAAGCAGCCAATCCCCGGATCGTTCACGCCACGCTGACCGGCTATGGCACCGATGGTCCGGACGCCCTGCGGCCGGGTTATGACGTGACCGCCTTTTTTGCCCGCTCCGGGCTCTACGATGCCATGCGCGGCGGCGACGAAGGTGAAGTTCCCCAGGCGCGGCCGGCCCAGGGGGACAATACCGCGGGACTGGCCCTGGTTTCCGGGGTCCTGGCGGCTTTGCGCCTGGCGGAACGGACCGGGGAGGCGCAGGTGATCGAGACCTCCCTTTTTGAAACCGCGGTCTGGACCCAGGCCACGGACTTCGGCGTGGTCGCCGTGGACAAGGCGCCGGTTCGACGCCGGTCCAGACACAACCAGCTCGGTGCGGAACAGAACCGCTATCCCTGCGGCGACGGCAAGTGGGTGGTGATCAATCAGCTCGGCCGTGGCAGCTTCGAGCGCTTCGCCAAGGCGCTCGGCCGGGAAGACTGGCTGCAGGACGAACGGTTTGCGGATGGCCGGTCACGATATCGGAACATGCCCGCTCTGGTTGACGAGGTGGATGCAGTGATGAAAACCCGGACCCGGGATGAATGGGGTGCGCTGTTCGACGATGCGGGCGTGATCTGGGGGCCGGTGCAGACCCTGGAAGAGGTGGCCGATGATCATCAGGCGGACGCGATCGGCCTGTTCCCGACCGTCACCCACGCAACCCGGGGCGACTACCGGAGTGTCCGCATCCCCATGCGCATTCATGGCTCCAGCATCGGTCCCCAGGGGCCAGCGCCGGAATGCGGGCAGCACACCGACGCGATTCTCGCCGAAGCCGGCTTGTCCGAAAAAGAGATCGAGCAGCTTGTTAAATCGGGGGCCATTCAGCGCTGAATGTGTTACTTTTGGTAATACCTGCGCGTCTATTGAGAGAGGCTGAGAGAGGCAATGATGCAGAAATTCCCTGATCTGGCGGTCCTCGCCGCCGTGTTCCTTTCGCTGGTATCCACCGCTGCCATGGCCATCGCGCCACAGGATCGGGTGGAAAACTTCCGGCTGCTGGACAATCGTGGCGATAGCCACGAGCTTTATTACTACGATGACATGAAGGCTGTGGTGGTGATGGTGCAGGGCAATGGCTGCCCCATCGTCCGTAACTCCATGCCGGCATTCAAGGCATTGCGAGATGCCTATGCGGACAAGGACGTGCAGTTTTTCCTGCTCAACTCCAATCTTCAGGACAATCGCCAGACAGTGGCTCTCGAAGCGGAGGAGTTCGACTACGACATTCCGGTGCTGATCGACGATACCCAGATCATTGGCGAATCCATGGATCTGGTGCGCACCGGGGAAGTGTTCGTGCTGGATCCGCAGACCTGGTCTGTGACCTACCACGGCGCGGTGGATGATCGTCTCGACTACGAGACGCAGAAAGCTGAGGCGGGCAAGCACTATCTGAAAGATGCCATCGACGACATGCTCGCCGGTGAGCCGGTTGAAGTGGCCAGCACCGAGCCGCTCGGCTGCCTGATCAATTTCCCGGAGAAACAGAACCGGGCCCAGCACGCGAGCATCTCGTACTCAGAAGAGATCGCCCCCATGCTGGCGGACAACTGCGTCGCCTGCCACCGCGACGGGGGGATCGGTCCCTGGGCAATGGCGGACTACAACATGGTTCGCGGTTTCTCTCTGATGATCCGCGAAGTGGTTCGGACCCAGCGTATGCCGCCGTGGCACGCGGATCCGGCCATCGGTCATTTCTCGAATGACCGTTCTCTCACCGCCGAGCAGACCCAGAAACTCGTGCACTGGATCGAAGCCGGCTCGCCCCGTGGCGAAGGCCCGGATCCGCTGGCCGAGATCGATCACAACTGGGGCACCTGGGCGGTCCATGAGCCGGAACTGGGTGAGCCCGATTTCGTCATTGATATTCCGGCCGCCGAGATCCCGGCGACCGGTGTGGTGGACTACAAATACCACTTCGTGCAGAACAACATCGGTGAAGATGTGTGGGTGAAAGCCGCAGAAATTCTGCCCGGCGATCGCAGCGTGCTGCACCACGTGATCACGTCCTATGGCGAGATGGAAACCGAAGGCCGGCGTAAAGGCCGGTTGAAGCGGGAAGGCCAGGGTGGTCTGCGTGGCTACGTGCCCGGCATGGTCAGCCAGCATTTCCCGGAAGATACCGGCGTGTTCCTGCCGGCGGATGCCACCATCGAATTCCAGGTGCACTACACCACGAATGGCAAGGCCACGGTGGACGAATCCAAGCTCGGCATCTGGGTCTATGAGAATCCGCCGGAGCATCAGGTGTTCTCGCTGATTCTCGCCAACGGCCGGATCAAGATTCCGCCCCACGCCAAGAACCATATGGAGACCGCGGAACAGGTGATGCCGAAGGCGGCCATCATCTACAACCTGCTGCCTCATGCGCATTTCCGCGGCAAGGCCAGTGAGTTCAGCGTGGTCTATCCGGATGGCAGCGAAGAAGTGCTGCTGTACGTGCCGAACTATGACTTCAACTGGCAGACCACCTATGAACTGGCGGAACCCAAGTACATTCCGGCGGGTACCAAGATCGTTCACACCACCTGGTGGGACAATTCAGCGCAGAATCCGGCCAACCCGGATCCGAGCATCGAGGTCACCTGGGGCGAGCAGTCCTGGGAAGAGATGCTGTTCGGTGCCGTACTGATGCGCATGGCAACGGAAGAGGAAGTGGCGGCCAACGAAAATCGGCCGACGGGTCAGGATCTGGCCAGCACGGACTGAACGGGTTCGACCCGCTTGAACGAAAACCGCGCCAACTGGCGCGGTTTTTCTTTGTGTGCCGGTCGTGTGCCGGTCAGTCCGGAAGTCCGAGCACGCGTTTGGCGATAATGTTCAGCTGTACCTCGTTGGTACCGCCGTAAATGGTGACCGCCCGGTCGCGCAGCCAGCCGCGGGTGGCCTCCAGTTCGTCGTCACTGAAACCGGCACCGTCCCAGCCGAGGCCCTGGGTACCGCGGAGCATGGCTTTCAGTTCCGACCCCTCTTTGGCCAGGGTTGAGCCCACATATTTGAATATGGAAGTGGCCGCACCCGGTGCACCGGACTCCTTGCTCTCCTGCATCACACGCATGCCGGTGAGCTGCATGCTCTTTTCCTGCATCACGTGCCTGAGCACCGCATCCCGGGCCGCGTTGTCGGCGATCCGACCGTTTTCTTCGCCGATATATTCTTTGGAGATGGCCGCGAACGGGTTCAGCCGCTTCTGTCTGGATTTGGGCGCCGGTGCTTCGCCGGTACCGGAGCGCTCGTACTGCAGCAGCCGTTTGGCTACCGTCCAGCCTTTGTTCATCTCACCGACCAGGTCTTCTTTCTGGGCGATGGCGTTGTCGAAGAAGGTCTCGCAGAACGGTGAGGACCCGGAAATAAGCGGGATCGGCTTGATGGTGACGCCTGGCTGATCCATGGGCAGCAGCACGAAGCTGATGCCATCGTGCTTCGCCGCATCCGGATCGGTGCGTACGAGACAGAACATCCACTGGGCGTGATTGGCGCCCGAGGTCCAGATCTTCTGGCCGTTGATGACGAAGTGATCCCCATCCAGTACGGCCTTGGTGCGCAGACTGGCCAGATCGGAGCCGGAGCCGGGTTCGGAGTAGCCCTGACACCAGGTCACCTCGCCGCTGGTGATCTTCGGCAGGTGGCGTTTCTTCTGCTCTTCGGTGCCGAACTCGAGCAGGGTTGGGCCGATCATGGCGAGGCCCATGCCGGAAGCCGGCGGCAGCGCCCGGATCGCGGCCATTTCCTGACGGAGGATAGCGCCTTCCTCGTTGCTCAGGCCGCCACCACCGTATTCCGCCGGCCACATCGGTGCCGTCCAGCCACGTTCGGCCGCCCGCTCGAGCCAGAGCCTGGCATCGTCCGTCCTGTACACCTCGTGGGCGTCTTCGAAGTGGATGGTGCCCTGACGCATGCTGTCCGGGCAGTTCTCCGCCAGCCAGGCACGGGCGTCTTCTCTGAATGCTTCGAGGCTCATGATTCCCCTTCCTGTTTCGTCAACGTTAAACCGTCAATTATTGCAGACCGGAAGAGAGCAGGCGAGACACCACTTCGTGCGCCGGTCAGTCGGGGCGTTAGTGGATGGTTCATTCGGAGATATGGAGCGTGACCGTACCGAGATCGCTGCCGAATTCGCCCGTCCAGCGCCCGGGTTCCGGTTGATTCCGTTTGCCGAACGCGCCGGTGATGGCGCGATCGCCGGCCTTGAGCTGCCGGCCGTGTTCGAGCAGCTGATTGGCCAGCCGGGCCAGGGTCTCGAAGTGGTCGTCGATGTGTCCGGCGGCGGCCACGGTCTCCACCGGCCTGTCTTCGTGGCAGAGGCGGATCGACAGTGCCTCCGAGCGCCAGTTCTCCGGGATCTCGCGTACCGGGCCGACGACGATGCCCCAGTTCGCCAGGCCATCTTCGATGCGCTCGGCATCGGGAGCGGTCTTTGGGATGCGCCGCTGATTGATCTCGAAACCGGGGGCCACGCCGGCCAGGTAGTCGCGCACCGTTGCAGCGTTGACCGGTCGGGTGATGCGCCTGCCGATGATGAAACAGACCTCGTTCTCGATGCCGCCGTTGCCCACGTCCGCCCAGGACAGGCTGGCCCCGTCGTCGAGAATCCGGGCACTCAGAATAAAGCCGAAAGGCCGCACGCCTGGGCCGAACGCGTCTCTTGATTCGCCGGAAGTCTGACCGAGTTTCCAGCCTCCCACCGATTCACCCTCTGCTTCCAGTGTAGCCAGGCGATCCAGCTGCCGTTGCTGTGCTTGCTCGAGTTCCTCGTTCATACTGCGTGGTCCATTATTCAGGCCGTCGTTCAGGGGCGTTTATCCAGGGTCTGGTGGTCAGCGTACGGATAAGCGTACGGATAAGCGTACGGATAAGCGTACGGATAAGCGTACGGATAATAGAACGATGGCAGAACGCAAAACACACCTGAGGAGAGAACGATGAGCGATCACACAACCGGCAAGCAGCTGCAGTCCACCGTCCGCGGGGACGGCACGCTGAAGATTGCGCTGGAGACCGTGCCGACACCGGAACCTGAATCCGCCGAGGTGGTGGTCAGGGTCGAAGCTGCACCGATCAATCCGTCGGACCTGGGCCTGCTGTTCGGTGGCGCGGATATGACCACCGCCCGGATCGAGGACGGCGCCGTAGTGGCCGACATCCCGGAAGCCATGCTCAGAGCCATGGGTGCCCGACTGGATCAGGCGTTGCCGGTGGGCAACGAAGGCGCTGGCGTGGTGGTTGCGGCAGGGGATTCCGAGCTCGCGCAGTCGCTCATGGGTAAGACCGTGGCCATTCTCGGTGGCGCCATGTACAGCGAGTACCGGGTGATCAAGGCCAAGCAGTGTCTGGTGTTGCCCGAGGGGACCACGCCGGCAGAGGGCGCTTCCTGCTTCGTCAATCCGCTGACCGCGCTCGGGATGACGGAAACCATGCGACTGGAAGGCCACACCGCGCTCGTGCATACCGCAGCGGCCTCGAATCTGGGGCAGATGCTGCAGAAAATCTGCCTGGCGGATGGCATCGATCTGGTCAACATCGTCCGCAAGCCGGAGCAGGAAAAGATACTCCGGGACATCGGCGCCAGGTACGTCTGTAACTCGAGCGAGCCGGACTTCATGGACAAGCTGGTGGACGCGCTGGCAGAAACCGGCGCCACCATCGCCTTCGATGCCACCGGCGGTGGCAAGCTGGCGAGCCAGATTCTCACGGCCATGGAAGCGGCGGCCAATCGCACCGCCGCCGAGTTCAGCCGCTATGGCTCCACCACCTACAAGCAGGTCTATATCTACGGCGGCCTGGACCGAAGCCCGACGGAGCTCACCCGCAGTTTCGGTATGGCCTGGGGGCTCGGCGGCTGGCTGCTCACGCCTTTCCTGCAGAAGATCGGTTTCGAGGAAGCCGAGAAGCTGCGGCAGCGGGTTGCCCGGGAAGTGAAGACGACGTTCGCTTCGAGCTATGTGGCGGAAGTCTCGCTGGAACAGGCACTGTCGCTGGAGTCCATTGCCGTTTACGGCAAGCAGGCCACCGGCGAAAAATACCTGGTGAATCCGAGTCTGTAGCGACCGAAGCCGAACGCTCGGGGCCAGCCCCTAAATACGTCGGGACATCCGGACCCCGTTCATGATGAATGAAACGGGGTCTTCGTCCGGGTCGTTGAACAGTATCAGGCCCCGGTCCAGGGTGGGATCACCCGTGGCCAGACGCGCCGCATTTCTGTCCACCAACTTCAATCTGGATTTCGGCAGCTGGTCACCCAACCCGTTGGGGGTGATCTCCATGAACAGCTTGCCGCCCCGGGCGCTGATCTCGGTGATGCCGGAAATGTTCTGATATCGGCCCACGTACCTGTCAAGCGAATCGGTCATTCGCTCATTCAACCCCTCATCGATTGCCGGCGTTTGTGGCATCTCCACACCGGCGAGCCCTTTGAGCAGGGTGCCGTACAGCGATTCGTACAGGCCGCCTGCGTCACCGCCGTTGGTCAGCAGCGCGATGGCCAGATCTTCTCCGGGAACCACCCGCAGAAACGAATACTGACCCACCGTGCCACCGTCGTGGCCAATGATCTTCCGGCCGGACCAGCGCATGAGCATCCAGCCCAGGCCCCAGGCATTGAGACTACGGGTGAAGTTGCCCTTGAGGCGGAACTGCGGCTTCTGCATCTGACTGACGGAGCCGGCGGAGAGAATGCGTTCACCGGAAGCGGCTCGGCCCCTGTCGAGATGCATCACCGCAAACTTCAGCAGGTCTGCCGCAGACATCATCGGTGTGGCGCCGGCCGCCTTCTGCCCATGGGACAGCCAGGGCATGGGGCTGAGGCGGTGACCACCGGGCGCACGGCTGTCCGGCACGTGGCCGATGGCAGCCCGATAGCGGAGGGTATCCTCCGGCAACGTCAGCGCATGGGTCATGCCCAGCGGCTGGAACAGGCGCTCGCGGATCACCGCATCCCAGCTCTGACCGTTGACCACTTCTGTTATGCGGCCGAGCATGGCAAAGCCGAAGTTGTTGTAGGAAAGCCGCTCGCCGGGCGGAAACAGGCTCGGTAACAGGGTGCCCATATCCTGTAAGCGGGCGATGCTGTCTTCGCCGCAGCCCGTGTCCATGAACAGGTCCCCTTCGATGCCGCTGGTATGGGAGAGGAACTGGCGCGGGGTGACGGTTCTCGACACGGATGCGTCGGCCACCCGGAACTTCGGGAGGTATTTTCGGACCGGCGTATCTAGATCCAGCAGGCCTTCGTCCACCAGTTGCATGATGAGCGTGGTCGTGAAGATCTTGGTGATGGAGCCGATCTGGAAAACGGCGTCGGGGGTGGCGGTGACGCGGGTATCCACATTCAGGACGCCGGCGGCCGTTTCGTAGAGTCGCCCACGGCGATGGATGGCGAGCGCCGCCCCCGGCACGTTGTGTTGCCGTATGCCTGCTTTCAGCAGTTTCGGCAGGTCCTTGAGTAAAGACATGTACCCCCCTTATTGTTTGCGCACGAACATAGCAGAAGGGGGTAGGCATGTCTGATTTCCAAAATTCCGATTTCAAAGACAAGGTGGTGGTGATCACAGGTGCCGGCGGCGGTCTGGGGCGTAGCCACGCGCTGGAGTTCGCCAAACGCGGGGCGAAAGTGGTGGTCAATGACCTGGGGGCTTCGGTGGATGGTACGGGCGCCAGCGACAGCGCCAAAGCGGTGGTGGCGGAAATCGAAGCGATGGGCGGGACTGCCATCGCCAATGGCGACTCCGTTGCGGATAAGGAAGGCGCCAAGCGCATCATTCAGGATGCGGTGGATGCTTTCGGGACCGTTCATATTCTTGTGAACAATGCGGGGATCCTGCGCGACCGAACGCTGAAGAAGATGGACATGGAAGATTTCGATCTGGTGATGCAGGTGCATATGAACGGCAGCGCCTATGTAACCAAGGCCGCATGGGATCTGATGTACGAGCAGCGTTATGGCCGCATCGTGCTCACCAGTTCCGGTTCCGGCATTTACGGGAACTTCGGTCAGTCGAACTACGGTGCCGCAAAGATGGCCATGCTCGGCTTCATGAACGTGCTGATTCTGGAAGGCCGTAATCGGAACATCCGGGTCAACTGTCTTGCACCGGGTGCGGCGACCCGGATGATCGCCAGCATTCCCGGCCGGGATATCGATCCGGATAATCCCGATCCGGAAAACCATCCCCGTCTGGTCAGCCCGGCGGTGCTGTTCATGTGTCAGGAGGATGCGCCGACCGGGGCGGTGATCAACGCCAGCCGGGGTAATTTCAGTCGGGCGCAGATTTTTGTGAACGAAGGGGTGCAGCTCGGGGTTGATGCGACCTACGAAGACCTGGCTGCGGTGGGCGAGCAGCTGATGGACATGGAGGGCGCCGCCCCACGGGAACGGTGATGTTGCAGTTCTGAAACATCCCGTCGAACGGGCGTCCAGTCCTCCGGTCCCGGCGATCATCTGATCGCCGGGACCGGAACCATCTGATGCGTATTCGAACCCTTTCTGGTGCGAAATCAGGCGTCATTTCACCCGCGGCGCATCAATTCGGGGCGCTTCAGGGCCCGTTTTCTCCGAATTTTGTCTGACAATTCCTATCGATTGTCTGATCCGATCCTCGGATCGCCTCCCTGACGCCATTCGGCGTCTGTAACCGGGTTCGGAAAATCTCCCTAACCTGCTGAAACTGAAGGGATTAGGACAAGGTTTGGTACCTCCGGAAAGATATTTTCCTTATGTGAAAGATTGTTGACATAAAAACTGGAGGAAATGTGGAGTTTTGGCGTAGAAACAAGATGCATTATGTTTCAGGGTCGTTACAATTCGCCGCCATGGGGCACCCGTGCCCTTCATAATGAAACCAACAAAGGGATCACTCATGACTAAGAAACTCCGTTTCTCAGCCACGATCAGCGCTCTTTTCGCCATGCTCGCCGCCCTCGTGCCGGCCAGCGTGTTTGCTGAAGAAGGTGCAGTTGTGGAAGAAATCGTGGTTACTGGTTCCCGATTGAAGCGTTCAGACCTCAACAGCATCAGCCCGATCACGGTGCTGAGCGAGGAAGAACTGAAAGCTTCCGGTAACCTCACCCTGGAAGATTTTCTCCAGGACATTCCCGCTGCAAGCGGTGGTGCCGACTACGGCTCCAGCGTGAACAACGGCAACCCCGGTCTGGCCACCGTGCAGCTGCGCGGTCTCGGTCCGAACCGGACCCTGGTGCTGCTGAATGGTCAGCGACCTGCTCAGGCAGGCCCCGATGGCATCGTTGACCTGAACATGATTCCCACCGCGATCATCGAGCGTATCGACGTGCTGCGTGATGGCGCATCCACCGTTTATGGCTCAGACGCCATCGCCGGTGTGGTCAACATCATCACCAAGAAAGACTTCGAAGGTTTTCAGCTCGACGTGGACGGCCAGATCACCGGAGAAGGCGATGGTGAGCAGTACGGCCTGTCCGGCACCTGGGGCAGCAACTTCGAACGCGGCAACATCGTGCTGAGCGCTCAGTACACGCGTCGCGACACCATCTGGCAGAAGGATCGTTCCTTCTCTGAATGTCCCTACACCGACGGTTCGACGAGCGATACCGTCTGTTCCGGTAGCGGCACCACCACGCCTGCCCAGATCGTGGCGCAGGATGCCAGCTGGGTTGTCGATCAGGGCACGGGCGCAGTTCGGGCTTTCGACAGCAATGCCGATGCCTACAACTTTGCAGAAGCCAGCTACATGGTGACGCCGCAGAAAGTATGGAGCCTCTATGGTTCCGGTAACTACATGCTGGTGGAAGACTCCGACTTCACGACGGTTGATGCCTACATCGAAGGTGGCTTCACCAACCGTGAGTCCGAGCAGCTGCTGGCCGCTGTGGGTACCTTCTGGTCGCCCAACGTACCGGCTGACAACCCGCTGAACCCGTTTGGTGATGACCTCTGTGCCACCAATCCGAACTGTGTAGCGCCGACTGATGTGAACATTGCCCGCCGTCTCGCAGAGACCGGTGGCCGTGACTTCCTTCAGGACGCAAGCTCCTGGCGTTTCGTTGCCGGTCTGCGTGGTGATTTCACCAACGGCTGGTCCTGGGACGTGGCGTACAACTACGCGGACTGGACCGACTCCCAGCGTGATGGTGGTCGTGCCGTACAACCGCGCATTTAAGCCATGCTGGATCCGGACCTCTGTGCAGCCGATCCTCTGTGTGACCCGACTCAAGGTGGCGTAGGACTCTGGGACGCGTTCAACCGCGATACCCTGACAGCTGCACAACAGGCCTACGGCACGGTTTCGGTGAACACCATCGAACGGTCCCGTCTGCGTGACTTCCAGATCAACTTCACCGGCGATTTCCTCGGTGCATTTGAAACCCCTGGTGGCGAATGGTCCTGGGCAGCCGGTTACGAGCGTCGCTCTGAAAAAGCACAGTCTCTGCCTGATGGCGGTTCTGCGCTGGGTGCCGTGTACTCCACTCCGGGTAACGTGACCGAAGGTTCCTATAAGGTTGACGAGTTCTATGGCGAACTGGCCATGCCGCTGCTGGCGGACATGCCGCTCGCTCATGCGCTGACGGCAGAAGTTTCCTTCCGCTGGTCGGACTACGACTTCGTCTCCGACGACAGCACCAACTGGAAATTTGCTCTGGAATGGGCACCGATCCAGGATCTGCGTCTTCGCTACACCTACTCTGACGGCTTCCGGGCGCCGAACCTCTCTGAGCGGTTCCTGGGTCAGCAGCAGACGGCGGCGAGCTACAGTGATCCCTGTAACAACTGGGATACGATCGGTAACGCGACGATCCAGGCCAACTGTGGCCCGGCTGGCGACAACCTGCCGGCTGGCTTCCAGGCCAACGCACCGCAGGCAACCACCATTGAAGGCGGCAACCCGGATCTCGAGCCGGAAACGTCCGAGTCCAACACCTTCGGTGTAGTCTGGACCCCGTCGTTCCTGACGGGTCTTTCCATTACCGCTGACTGGTACAACATCAAGATCGACAACGCGGTGGGCACGGCCGGTACCGGTAACGTGATCACCCGCTGTTACAACAGCGCCAACTTCAGCGATCCGCTGTGTTCGCTGCTGCTGGGCCCGACGTTCGTTGGTGAAGGCGCCAGCAACCTGGCACCCGATCGCCGTAACGCGATCAACCAGGTAACGGGTGTTGCGCTGACCAACCAGAACCTGTCCTCGTTCGAAACGGCTGGTCTCGACTTCACCGTCGATTACAGCTTCGACACGGGTATCGGTAACTGGCTGCTTCGTGCCACCGGCTCCTACATCGACAAGTACGACTACCTGCCCTTTGAAGGCGGTCAGGAAGAGCAGCTTGCCGGTAAGTTCGGAATCGATCCGTACAACAAGAACGCCATCACCGCATTCCCGGAACTCGCTATGAACCTCAGCGCGACCTGGACCCGGGATTCCTGGGGCGGCACGGTGATGTTCAAGTGGTTCGATGAGACCGAGGATGGATTCGACGGTTCCAGCTGTGGCAACGTCTGTGTTGCCAAGGATCGTGTCTATGTGGACGCGCAGGGCTTCTACACCTGGGGCAACCATCGGTTCGTTCTGGGTGCACGGAATCTCACCAACGAGAAGCCGCCTTACGTGACGAACTACGACGACATGAATACGTTGCACTACTCCTACGATACGGCTGGCCAGTACTGGTACGCCCGCTGGCAGATGAATCTGTAATCTGACCAGTCCCGTATGAGACCATTAAGGCCGCCGGAATCCCGGCGGCCTTTTTTTTGGAAGGAAATTTTTGAGTATGTTGCGATTGTTTGTTCTGCTGGCCTGTCTGCTCTGGTCCCTGACGGGATTCGGTGCTGAACTGGCGGAGCAGATGCGAGCGTGTCTGGCCGAGCAGTCAGATGCAGCGCGGCTCGCCTGCTACGACGCTCTTGCGGCCGGGGTGGCAAGTCCGGAACCGGTGTCCGGGCCAACACCCGAACGGGTGACGCAGAGCCAGGTTGCCCCGGAAATACCTGCCTCGTCAGACAAACCAACCGCCGCAGTACCAGCGGACCAGGTTGCGGAGACAGTCTCACCGGCGGAAGCCTCGTTCGGACAGCCGGCGGAGAAAAAGACGCCGGACTCAATACTCGCTGAGATCAGCGAGATCGATAAAACCGCTTACGGCAAACTCGTGCTCTCACTCACGAACGGCCAGATCTGGCGGCAGCTCGATTCGAAACGGACCACGCTGCGTCCCGGTGATGAAATACGGATCACCAGCGCCGTATCCGGCTCCTTTCTGCTCAGGAAAGCGACCGGCGGCACCAGCATCCGGGTGCGGCGAATCGATGACTGAACCGATCGTCCTGAATTGATCAGATTCCTCTCCTCGCGCTGCCGCTCATGATATAAATTCCCCCGGCCGCCTGTTGAAGGTCGGCGATCACTGTTGGGGTATGGGCAGGGGGCCGGGAACGATCAGCGGGAACAGCAGCAGGAAAAACAGCGCTAAAAGCAGTAGCAGTCACACCACCGCTACGACCACCGGCCAGAAAAACAGCGACGTCAGCCGGTCCAGCATCTGGATTTACGGTTCCCTCGGGTTCCCCCTGGCATTGCTCGGCTATCCCCTCGGTATCTGGCTCCCCCGCGCCTACGACACCTATATCGGCATAGACACGGCCATGGTGGGTACCATCATCGTGGTGGCCGCCATTTTCGATGCCATCACCGACCCGGCCATGGGTTATGCCTCCGACTCTTTCCGGTCACGCTGGGGCCGGCGCCGGGCCTGGGTGCTGGTGGGTGCCCCCTTTCTCGCGCTGGCCCTCTACTTCCTGCTGAATCCGGAGAAGGGCAGTACGGTGATGTACCTGGGGGCCTGGTTCGTCTTCCTGCGCCTGGGGACCACGATGCTGGGTGTGCCTTATGCGGCCTGGGGGATGGAGCTGTCCGGTGAGTACAACACCCGTACCCGGATCCAGTCGGCCCGGGAGATTTTTGTGCTGCTGGGCCTCATTGGTGCTGCCGCCGTCCCGGCTCTGGTGGAATCTGTGTATGGGAACGCGGCAACCGCCGTTCAGGTGCTCAACGCCTATACCTGGCTGGCGGTGCCCCTGCTGCTGATCATCACCGTGCTCGTCGTCTGGCGGGTGCCTGAGCCACCACCGAGGGCGAATGAGGGTAAGGTCAAGTTCCTGCAGTCCCTCGGCCTGATGTATCGGAACAAGATCTATCTGCGGGTGATCACGATTGAGTTCCTGGTCGGCGGGGGTGAGGCATTCCGGAATGCCCTGTCTCTGTATTTCATGCAGGACTACATCGGCGCGCCCCGGGCAGGCACCCTTTATCTCGTCTACTTCCTGTTCGGACTGGCTGCCATTCCGGTCTGGAATCTGCTGGCTCGACGCTATGGTAAACATCGCAGCCTGGCGGCCGCCATTGTGCTCGTGGGCGCGGTGAGTATTGCCATCTTCACCCTGGATTACGGACAGATCTGGCCGTTCTATGTGCTGTTCGCGATCAAAGGCTTCTGCTTCGGCTCCTTTGCCTATCTGCCCCGGGCCATGCTGGCGGATGTGATCGATCTGGATACGCTCAAGTCCGGCGACGCCCGTACCGGTGGCTATTACTCGATCTATGGCTTCATGACCAAGGTGGCTCAGTCCATCGGCGGAACGTCGCTGATCGCACTGGCAATCGTGGGCTACGACACCGCCATCGATGCGAGCAACGGTCCGACGGAACTTCTCTGGCTCGGCGTGCTCTACGCTATCGTGCCGACGGTATTGTTCTCGCTGGCCCTGTACCTGTGCTGGACCTGGCCGCTGACCGCGGATAAGCACGCGCAACTGCAGCGCCTGCTGGAGGTCAAGGAGGCGAAGCGCAATACGGGCACTGTCGGCGCAGCCTGAGTTCTTTGCGCTCTGTCTCAGAGTGGCTGTTACAAACTAGACATTTTACCCGGAATCCCGAGCATCTATATGAAGTACAAGGATTTTTGGCCTTGGGCCTGTCTATAATGACGTATTGGTACGCCTGAAACGGACGCATGGATACCTGGGTACGCACACTGACAGTGGCGATTGCTTCTCTCGTCGCCGGGATTCTTCTGAGCAAGCTGCTCGGCGACGACGTCGCTGAGACGAATGCGTCTGCCTATGCGGATCTGGTGACCGAACTCGCGGAGGCACCTGCCGTCGAGACCGTGGCGATGGTGGTGACTCTGGAGCCTCTTCCGGTCCCGGACGTTCGCCCCTCGATCAACTATCGCTATGTACCGGTTCCGGTGGTGGAGATGCTGCCGGTAGAGCCCGAGCCCGTGGCGATTGATGCGCCGGACGAACTCCTCACACTCGCCGACGAAGTCGCCGTGGAGACCGGCCCTCCGGAGCGGGAGTACGTGGCCACGCTGCATGAGGCGGATGCGGAAGTGGAGGATGGCTTCGAGGATCTCACGCCCGGTACCCTGACCAGAATGACCTGGCGTGCCGGCGAGTCACTCTACGGCTCGGCGATCCCCACGCCCGTGCTGGTCGCGGAAGGTGTCGAGGCAGGCCAGACCCTCTGCCTGACGGGCGCCGTGCATGGTGATGAGTTGAACGGTATCGAAATCGTCCGCCGGGTGATGTATTCCCTCAATCCGGAGAAGCTCACGGGGCGGGTCATCGGCGTGCCCATCGTCAATCTTCAGGGGTTCGAGCGGCATTCCCGCTATCTGCCCGACCGCCGGGATCTGAACCGCTTCTTTCCGGGGAATCCCCGAGGCAGTTCGGCCTCCCGGATTGCCTACAGCTTTTTCGAACAGATCATCCGTCACTGCGATGCGCTGGTGGATCTGCATACCGGCTCCTTCCACCGGACCAACCTGCCTCAGTTGAGAGCAAATCTGCTGGATGAATCCGTGCTCGACATGAGCCAGGGTTTTGGCGGCCTGGTGATTCTTCACAGTACCGGGGGCGAGGGCACCTTGCGGGCATCCGCCGTGCGTGCCGGTGTCCCGGCGGTGACGCTTGAAGCCGGTGAGCCGCTTCGTGTCGACGACAAGGCCGTGGACCTCTCCGTGAAGTCACTGTACAGCCTGCTGGACGACATGGGCATGTATAAGCGCCGCAGCTTCTGGGGCACGCCAGAGCCTACTTACTATGGTTCCATGTGGGTGCGGGCGGACAAAGGCGGCATGTTGCTCGGCGACGTGAAGCTCGGCAAACGGGTGAAGGAAGGGGACGTGCTCGGTACGGTCACCGATCCGATCACCAATGTGAAACAGGACATTCTGGCACCTCAGGCCGGACGGGTGATCGGCATGGCGCTGAATCAGTTCGTGATGCCGGGGTACGCCGCTTTCCATCTGGGGGTGGAAGCACCGTCCGGCGACGCCCTGCCGGAATCGCCGAGCGCGGAAGAAATCGATCACTCGGTGGCGCTCGCCGACGGCACGCTCGACGATAGAGACGACTCCGACGAATGAGGCGCCTGCCGGCTCTCGTTACCCTGATGCTCTGGATGAGCGCCTGCGCGGAAGATGGGGTGGACCCGGCCCCTCAAGCGACGCCGGACCGCGCGCCGGTGACGGCGGATTTCGAACCGGTGACCGCCGTATACCGTTGTCGATCCGGCAGCGGCGAAGTCACCCTGGTCACGCGCACCCATGAACGGGGTCTGCACGTATTTCTGCCACCCGACCCGGCTGGCGGCCACCTTGAATGTGATCATGACCATCGGGCATCGATCTGGGAGCACGCCAAGCTGAATGGCGTGAGTTTCCGTGCCGTCGGCAACGAGCCGGGCTGGGTGCTGGAGATCCGGGCAGGGGAGCGCCTGGATCTCAGCTATGACTATGGTCAGAGCGAACTCACTGTGCCCATCACGACCCGGCAACCGGGGATCGACGGCCGGGTAACGATTTATTCAGGCAGCGCGGGCGGGCAGACGATGAAAGTCAGCTTGAGTGGCGAAGGCTGCAGCGACACCATGAGTGACGAAACTTTCCCGACGCGAGTCCAGGTGGAGCTCGATGGACGGACCTTCTCCGGCTGCGGCCGCCCGTTGCATTGACGGATGGCCACGGAGTCGGCAGGACGGTCTGATCAGAGGGGTGAATGACGCAATGAGTGGAGTGCTGAATGCCTGAAATCCCCGAACTCTGCGCGCTGTCGGCGATAGAACAGCACCAGCTGATCGCCGCCCGCAGAATTTCCTGCCGGGAACTGACCGAAACGCATCTGGATTGGATCGCCACGGTAAATCCGGCGGTGAATGCGCTCTGCACCCTGGTGCCGGATCAGGCGCTCGAGCAGGCGGACGCGCTGGATGCCGCGCTTGCTGGCGGACAGACGCCGGGCCCGCTGGCCGGTCTGCCGGCGGCCATCAAGGATCTGGTCAACACCCGGGGTATCCGCACGACTCATGGCTCACCGCTTTTTGCCGCTCATGTGCCGGGCCAGGACGCGCTGCATGTGGCGCGGATGCGGGCGGCCGGCGCCGTCATTCTCGGCAAAACCAATACGCCGGAGTGGGGGGCGGGATCGCAGACATTCAATCCATTGTTCGGCGCCACGGCAACGCCCTATGATCTCGGCAGGACGTCGGGCGGATCCAGCGGCGGTGCGGCCGCCGCGCTGGCGGCGCGAATGCTGCCGGTTGCGGACGGCAGCGACCTCGGCGGTTCACTTCGAAACCCTGCCGCGTTCTGCAACGTGGTGGGCTTCCGGCCGAGCAGCGGTCGGGTACCGGCGCCGGACCGGGCGAGCGGCTGGAACGGTATGAGCGTTCTCGGTCCCATGGGTCGGACGGTGGCAGACGTGGCCCGGCTGCTTTCGGTGATGGCCGGGTATGCGCCGGCAGATCCGTTGTCCCGGAAGGAGGATCCCGCAGAATTTGCCCGTTCGCTGGACAGTGAGCCCTCCGGCAATCGGATTGCATTCAGTGAAGACCTGGGTTTTCTCCCCGTTGCCGCTGCCGTGCGGGCCGTGTTCCGTGCGTCCCGCGCGTCGTTCGAGGCCCTCGGCTGCGCGGTGGATGAGGCGGCGCCGGATCTGAAGGATGCCCCGGAGGTATTCCAGACACTGCGTGCGCATGCCTTTGCCGGTTCTTTCGCCGCTATCTACGAATCCTCCCAGCGTGACAAGCTCAAAGACACCGTTCAATGGAACATCGAGAAAGGGCTCGGGCAGAGTGGCCTGGAGGTGGCCCGGGCGGAGATCGCCCACACGGCCATTTATCGTCGGGTGCTCGCCTTTTTCGAAGACTGGGATTTTCTGGTGCTGCCCAGCACCCAGGTGCTGCCTTTCCCGAAGGATCAGGACTGGGTGCGTGGGATCGAAGACGTGCAGTTCGATAACTACCTGCAATGGATGGAAATCTGCTCGGCGATCACGGTCACCGGCTGCCCGTCCATTTCAATGCCCTGTGGTTTCAGCCCGGAAGGTCTGCCGGTTGGACTGCAGATCGTCGGGCCCCCCAATCAGGATCTGGCCGTGCTGAAGATGGCGCAGGCGTTCGAGGCAGCGACGGGTGTGGCTGCCCAGGCGCCGTCCTTTGAGGGATACTGACCCCGACGGAATCAGATCAGGAGAGGGGGATGTCCTACGAGACCATACTGGTCGAGCATGCCGATGGCATATCGACAATCACACTGAACCGGCCGGAGCGGCTGAATGCCTGGACCTACCAGATGGGCGCCGAGCTCTCCCAGGCCGTCCAGGCCGGAAACGCGGACGATGACGTGCTTGCCTTCGTGGTGACCGGGGCCGGCCGTGGATTCTGTGCCGGAGCCGATATCGGGGATGTGTTTCAGGCTCAGGCGGAAGGGGAAGACGTCGGCCGGACCGATGGGCCCAGAGACTGGGTCGGAGAGATTCGAGCCGCCAAGCCCATGGTTGCTGCGATCAACGGCGCCGCCATCGGCGTGGGCCTGACCCAGGTCCTCCCCATGGACTATCTGATCGCCGCCGATGATGCCAAATTGTCCGCCCGCTTCGTGAAAATGGGTGTGGTACCGGAGCTGGCGAGCTCGCATTTTCTGGTCCTGCGAATGGGCTTCGGCCGGGCCAGCGAACTGATGCTGTCAGGTCGGACGGTCAATGGCCTGGAAGCGGCTGCCATCGGTCTGGTCGATCGATCAGTTCCGGCGGACGAACTGCTTCCGGTGGCCCGTGAGGTGGCCCGGGGCATGGGTGACAATCCGCAATCCTCCCTGCGCGCCATCAAGGAACTGGTCACGTTGAACGCGGCGGAGGGGGATCTGTCATTGATCCAGCAGCGAGAGCTGGCGGCGCTTGCCCGGGCATATGAGTCCCCGGAACACAAGGAGGCCATTGCCGCCTTCATGGAGAAGCGGGCGCCGGACTTCAAGGCGGCCCGGAACAGGGAGGCATAACCATGTCCGTTACCGAACACGCATTTACCGAACTCAGCTACGACGTCAGCGACCACATCGGGGTGATCACGCTGCGCCGACCGGAAGCGATGAACGCTCTTACCTACACCCTGTACATGGAACTCGAGGATGCTATTCGCGATTCAGAGGCGCGTGTGCTGGTGATCACCGGAGAGGGCCGTGCATTCTGCGCGGGAGACGACATGAAGCAGATCCTCGGCGGCAGCGAAGGACCGCCGCCGGAATCCATCGCCCGGGGCCGACGCACCGGCGGACTGACGCCGGCCGCGGATGCCATGCTGTATTCAGACATTCCGATCATCGCCGCGGTGAATGGACCTGCGGTGGGCTGGGGCATGGAACTGGCCATCATGGCGGATATCCGCATCGCCAGCACAGCGGCAAAGTTTGGAGAGCTGTTCGTGGTTCGTGGCCTGTGTTGCGATGCTCCCGGGCTCGGCCGGCTGGCCCAGCTGGTCGGGCGTTCCCGGGCCGCTGAGCTTCTGTTCACCGGCGAAGTGATCGATGCGGAGCGGGCGCTGGCCTTTGGATTGGTATCCGACGTGGTCGAGCCTGATGCGCTGCTGGATCGGGCGCTGTCGATGGCGGGCCGGATCGCGGCCAATCCGCCCCTGGCAGTGCGAGCCATAAAGGCAGGTCTGCGCCGGACCCTGGATCCGGATTGGCGAGATACGGGCGCCTGGGCGATCCAGCAGATTCAGCATCTGCGACAGACGGAAGATTCAAAGGAAAGCGTGCAGGCTTTTCTGGAGAAGCGAACGCCCGATTTCAGCGGCCGTTGATCGGCCGGGCGGCCGGTAGCCCACTACAGCAGCCGCCGCAGGGCCTTCACTTCCTTCTTCAGTGATTTGATAGAGGCTCGAAGGTCGTCGAGTTCCTCCGATCGGGGCGGCTTCTCGCTTGCGCCGTTGTCCTTGGACTTTCGGACCTTGCCCAGCACCGCTTCGTAGGCCGCCTGCAGGCGGCGGCCGCTGTCCCGTTCTTCGGCGATGTAACGGCCGAGCAGCGCGCCGGTTTCCGGATCGATGCTGGTGTCTTCGAACAGGCGGGCGAATGGGTCACCATCCCCGCCACCCAGCATACTGTTCACCTGTGCCACTTTTTCCGCGTCCGTGGCACTCGAGCGGACACAGTCCATGAGTCCGTCAAAGTCCCTGAAGACGTGAAAGGCATCATCTTCCGATACCGGATGACCCAGCTCGCACATGCGTTTGGTGAAGGCCCAGGCGTGTTCTCCTTCCCGGATCGCCACGAAGCGCAGGGTGGCTTCGAGATCCGGGTCTTCGGTGGTATCCGCCCAGGCGGATAGAAATGCCTCGCCTTTCTTTTCGTTGACGGCGATGGTGTTGAGCAGTGACAGGTAGCTGGGTTTGCCCATGGATCCGATCCCTCTGTTTGTCCCCGGACCCAGGATACACCTTCAGTCGCGGTGGATCGTGTACATCGGGTGAACGCTGGAGTCGGGACCCGGTCGGCGCTTACAGGGCCGGGTTTGTCCGGAACCGCGCCGGTGGTTGATTCACGGATTGGTGTAAAATTCACAGGATGCAGCACTCGTTCCACTCATTGCTTCTGATGGTCGTTGTTTCTTTAGCCGGCGCAGGATGCGGTGGCGGCGGTGGTGGCTCCGGTTCCGGCAACGCTGTCGCGACAACGCCTCCATCCACTTCCGGGGGTGGTCTGCCTGCGGCGCACGCTCAGTGTTCGCTGTCGGAAGCCAGAAACGACGTGCTCGACATCATGGAGAACTTCTACTTCTTCAATGAGTTTCCGGCCCAGGAAGCAAAGTATGCGGATGTGCGCAGCCGTCTCAGTACGTTCGGCTCGGTGGATGCTCTGCTTGACGAACTGCGGTATCAGCCGGGCAGCTTCGACCGGGGCTTCACGTACTATGCCACCGTCGAAGAGGTGGATCAGTTCTTCAGCGCCGGTGAGTTCTATGGCTTCGGCTTCAGTGTGGGGATCGATGCGGCCGGCGACTGGCGATTGATCGATGTCTTCGGTGGCTCACCGGCCGATGATGCAGGACTGACCCGCGGTACCACCATCCTCAGTGTGGACGGCACGCCGACAGGCAGTCTGAACATCAATGCGGAGTCCACGCTTGGACCGGCGGAAGTGGGCGTGCAGCGGACGATCGACGTCCGCCTGCTGGACGGCACGCCGGATACGGTGACGCTGACCAAGCGGGCGGTGGATCTGGATCCGGTGCCTTCGAGCCGCGTCCGCGTATTCGACGTGGGTGGACGGATGGTCGGTTACCTCTTCTTCCGTACCTTCATTGAAAATGCGGATGATCTGCTCCGGGACGCCATGCAGACACTGCAGGATCAGGCGGTTGCCCTTGGTGGGACCGGAATCGACGATCTGGTGATCGACTTCCGCTATAACGGGGGTGGGCTTGTGAGCACCGCGGAAGTGCTTGGTTCGCTGATGGCCGGCAGTGCCCGCCAGGACAACAACACCCTTTTCTTCCGCTACGAATACAACGACTGGGTGACTGACAACTACGGCGACGCGTCGGATTTCCGTTACTTCCACGGTGAGGACGCAGCGCTCGAAAATCTGGAGAGCGTCTACTACATCACCGACGCCGGTAGTGCTTCCGCCAGTGAACTGACAATCAGCGGCATGGCGCCCTATATGACCCGATCCGTGACCGTGGGCGGGCGCACCTACGGCAAGCCGGTGGGTCAGTGGGGTATCGAGTACTGTAATGATTCCATGGTTCTGTTCGTGGTGACGTTCCGCACGGTGAACGTTGACGATGAGGCGGACTATTACACCGGAATACCGGCCAACTGCACGGTGGCGGACGACTGGGATCATCTGCTCGCGGATCCGGAAGAAGGACGCCTGGATGCTGTTCTGGACGATATCGAAGCGAACGGGGGCAACTGCGTGCCGGGCCAGCCCATCATGGGGGCGGCACAGAGTCTTTCCGGTGCGCCGGTATTCGAGCGGCCCGGGGCCATAGAGGGGCCGAGTCTGGCTGCAAAACTCATCCGCGCCTATTGAAGCGCCCGGTTTCCGGCTGGAGGCGCGTTCAGTGATCGGTTAGCCTTCCCGATCCTTTGCTCCGGAAGCTTCAGCATGACTTACTCGAACAACCGGCTTGTTGCCGCGTTTTTCATCCTGCTCATCTCTGTCCTCCCTGCCAGCGGGACGTTTGCCCGCGAGATTCCAGAAACCCAACCCGGTCGCGTCGGGCTCGATTCCGAGCGACTGGAGCGGATTTCGGTCTACATGAACGAGGCGGTGACCGATGGCACCATGGTCGGTGGTCTGGGCATGATCGCCCGCAATGGTCGGCTGGCTTATACGGAAACCTGGGGAATGATGGACCGGGAAGCGCAGAAGCCCATGTCGGAAGATGCCATCTTCCGCATCTACTCCATGAGCAAGCCGATCACCGCGGTTGCGCTGATGATGCTTTATGAAGAAGGCCGGTTTTTCCTGAACGACCCGTTGGCCAAGTACATTCCCGAACTCGCCAATCTGCAGGTGGCGCGTTCGACGGCGGATGGGGCGGATACCCGGATCGTCTCCGACGGCACCCGGAGCATGACCATCGGCGATGGTGATCAGGACCTGACCGGACAGACCCGCAAAGCCAGCCGCCAACCGACGATCCGGGATCTGCTGACGCACACGGCCGGATTCACCTACGGTGTTTTCGGCAATACGGAAGTGGATCAGCAGTACCGGGAAGCCGGCATTCTGATCAGCACGCCCGATCTCGAGGACTTCGTGACCAGGCTCGGTCAGATTCCGCTGCAGTACGATCCGGGCACCCGCTGGCACTACAGCGTGTCTGTGGACATTCAGGGCCGGCTGGTGGAAGTGCTGTCCGGCATGCGGTTTGGAGAATTCCTGCAGACCCGGTTGTTCGAGCCGCTGGATATGAACGACACCAGCTTCGTGGTGCCCGCGGACAAGATGGATCGGCTTGCCCAGCTCTACACGCCCGAGGGAACCGCCGAAGGTGCGGATGGGTTCCGCAGCATGGGTCGGGGACCGCTGGTGGTTGCCCCGGATTCCACCAGTGAGGGCTTCATGGAAGGGGCCACCTTCGAGAGCGGCGGTGGTGGTCTGGTTTCGACCGCCAGAGATTACCTGCGTTTTTCCCAGATGATGCTGAACGGTGGCGAACTGGACGGGGTGCGGATTCTTTCGCCGAAGACCGTTGAACTGATGACCACCAATCATCTCGGCGATATTCAGATGGGCTTCGGGCAGAGTGGGGTTGGATTCGGACTCGGCTTCGCGGTTGCTCTGGATCAGGGCGAAATCGGCGAGATCGGTTCGCCGGGTGAATACAACTGGGGCGGCGCCGCCGGCACCCGCTTCTGGATCGATCCGGAAGAAAACCTGATCGGTGTTTTCATGGTGCAGAGCATTCCGCACCGGACCCGGCTGGCCCAGACCTTCAAGGTGCTCACTTATCAGGCCATCGTGGAGTAGCGTGATCGTGCAATTCATCCGCCGGTGGGTTTGCCCGGTCCTCGCTGGTGTCATTGCATCGTTTGCCCCGCCTGCCTTCGCCGCTGCCGCGGACGATCTTTATGCGCTGGTGGGTGAGCGCCTGTCTCACATGCGGGATGTGGCGGCCTTCAAGTGGCTGCACGGCCGGCCGGTGGAAGATCTGTCCCGGGAGCAGGTGGTGGTGGCCGCCGCCGTCACCCAGGCCGGGAACCAGGAAATCCAGGCCGCCGGCGCGGAAACGTTTTTCCGGGAACAGATCGAGGCGGCCAAGGACATTCAGCGCTACTGGTTTTCGCAGTGGCAGGCCGGCGCCGGTCCGACCGGGGCGCCGGATCTGACCGATGAAATCAGACCCCGGCTGCTGATCCTCGGTGACCAGATCATCGCCGAGCTCGGCCGACCCCTGGCTCACGATGCCGCTGCGTTTCAGCAGCAGGTGGCCACGGAAGGACTTGGCCGGGAGAGAATCGCGCGTCTCTATGATGCGCTTCGGCGGGTTGATCGGTACGAAAACCGGCTCGCGCAGATCACGGCCACCGGCGTGCTCCGCGTCGGCACCACCGGCGACTACGCCCCATTTTCCTACGAAGCTGATCACCGGGAAGACGCCGGGCAGGATCCGGCGATGGATGCCGGGGAAGCCTGGTCGGTCACGCTTGCCGGTGCGGACGTGGACCTCGCCCGTGATCTGGCCGGTGCGCTGGGGGTGGAGCTGGTGTTCGTACAGACCAGCTGGCCGACGTTGAGCGCCGATCTGCTGGCCGGAAAGTTCGATATCGCGATGAGCGGTGTGTCCAGGACTCTGGACCGGGCGCGGATCGGACATCTGTCGGTGCCCTACTATATCGGCGGCAAGATGCCGATCGCCCGTTGTGAGGACCGTCGTCGGTTCGGCAGTCTGGCGGAGATCGACCAGCCGGGCGTGCGGGTGATCGTCAATCCGGGCGGCACCAACGAGCGGTTCGTGGATGAGCGGATCGAGCAGGCCGAAAAAGTCCTGTATCCGGACAATCGCACCATTTTCCGTGCACTGCAGGAAGGCAAGGCGGACGTGATGATCACCGACAGTATCGAAGTTGCATTGCAGGCTCGCCGAAACGAGGGTCTTTGCGGCACAATGGGCAGGACGCTCACCTACCAGGAAAAAGCCTACTTCATGCCGTCAGATCCTGAGCTGGCGCGTTTCGTCGATACCTGGCTGTCGCTGCGGCTGGGTGATGGTACTGTCAGCCAGACGATTGAGGCGCACCTGCTCTGAGCCGGCGCACCTGCTCTGAGCCGGTTTTGAACGACACACGCCAGAAATGAACACCGCAAGTCCGCACAAGCGCATACGGGTACGCCATACGACAGCGTTTGTCGCGGTGTCGTGCGCGCTGCTGCTTCAGTGTCTGGCGCCCCCCGGCTACATGGCCGGCAGCCTGGAGAGTGGCTGGCCGGTGGTGTTGTGCCCGGAAGGACTTCCGGCAGGGTTCCTGGGGCATCACGCGCATCATCAGCATGACGAGGCCACCGGCGAAGATCTGTCCCTGGACGGTCACTGTCCCCTCGGCGGTGTTCTGGATGCGTCGGCCGAGCTGCAGGCGCTGATTCTCGGTACGATTCCGCATCCTTTCGTCACACCCCACGGGTACTACCGCTCTGCCACGCTGGCACGGCGCCCTGACACTCATCCCACCCGGGCCCCACCGACTCAGGTCTGAACGACATCGATGACTGAGGCCTCATCTCCTGGATGAGGCCTCGTCTCCGGGACGAGGCCTCGTCTTCTGGACGAGTTGCGCCCTGTACAGGGCGGTAAGTGGGATGAATCATGAATATCAGAACGTCGAGGAGCATGCTCCTCAGACCGGCACTGCTCGCCGGTATGCTGTTGCCGGGCATTTCGGCAGCAGAATCTAACGCGGCTGAATCGGCCGATTTTGTGGAAGAGATGGTGGTGGTCGGTGAAATCGATCGGCGCATCTATGAACTGGCGGAAACACTGAATATCGCACCGGACTCGGCCGATCTGCTGAAGCGGGCGGTAGGTGCGAACGTGGTCAGCAATGGCCCGGTCACCGGGATGGCTCAGTATCGGGGCATGTCCAGAATGCGGATCAGTTCCCGTATCAATGGTCAGTTCATCAGCCCCGGCGGTCCCAACTGGATGGACCCGCCGCTCTCTTATGCGCCGGCCGCCCATCTCGAATCCCTCGAGGTGCATCGTGGTATCGCATCGGTGGGTGCGGGCATGGAGACCATCGGCGGCGTGGTGGATGCCAACACCTGGCAGGGGCGCTTTTCCGAGGATGGCGGTCTGTTTGAAGGCCGGGTCCGGGCCGGTGCCAACTCGGTCAATGACGCGAGCCTGCTGTCTGGTGCCTTCGTCGCCTCCAACGAAAACCATCGGCTGAAACTGTCCGGTCTCACTGAGCAGGCCGATGATGCATCCTTCGGCGATGGCGAGATTCTGCCGACGGAGTACGAGCGCGCCCGGGTCGACGTGGGATACGGCCTCCGGATCGGCCAGCATGAATTCCAGCTGGATTACGGACGCAACGAAACCGGGGATTCCGGTACTGCGGCGTTGCCTATGGATATCGAATACATCGACTCCGATCTGGCAGGTTTCGGTTACCGCTTTGCCGCCAGCGGCTGGCGGCTGGACAGCCGGGTCTGGTGGAGCCAGATTGATCATGGGATGACCAACTATCACCTGCGTACGCCGCCAGCGAATGGCGCCGACTACCGCAGGAATACCACGGATGTGGACAACCTGGGATTTTCCCTCGTGCTCGACCTGAACGGCTGGCGGATCGGCGTGGATGGCCACGATGAGCTGCACAACTCGGACATCGACAATCCGAACAATGCCATGTTCTTTGTCACCAACTTCAATGACGCTGAGCGGCGGCTGCTCGGCGTTTTCGCGGAAAAGCAGTTCCGCTTTTCCGAAAGCTGGCAACTGGAACTGGGCGGACGCTATAACCGGGTCGAATCCGATGCGGATGAAGTGAATGCCACGCCGGCGATGATGGGTATGGCACCGGCGGTGGCACTCAGAGACACCTTCAACAGCGCCGATCGCAGCATCACTGACGACAACGTGGACCTGGTCGCAAAGCTCCGCTACGAGGCATCCGACACCCTGAGCTACTACCTCGGTGCCGGGCGAAAATCCCGGGCCCCTTCCTATCAGGAGCGCTATCTGTGGCTACCGCTACAGGCAACGGCGGGTCTGGCGGACGGTCGCACCTACACCGGCAATCTGGATCTGGATTCCGAGGTGGCCACCGAGATTGAGCTGGGTCTGGATTTTGAGAGCAGCGGCTTCCATCTATCCCCCCGTCTGTTCTACCGGGATGTGGCGGATTACATCCAGGGCGGCACAAGCACCAACACCGCCGCCGTTCAGTTCGTACGGATGATGAACATGATGAATGGCACGAATTCGCCGGACCCGCTCGAATTTCAGAACGTGGACGCGGAGTTCTATGGATTCGATGTGGACTGGGGCTGGGAACTGTCCGAGCGCCTGTCCTTGAGTGGTGTGCTGAATTACGTGCGTGGGGAAACGAAAGACGACAACGTTTATCGCATCCCGCCGCTGAACGGGCTGATTGCGCTGAATTATACGCGTGCGCGATGGGGCGTGGGCGCCGAGGCCCTGTTCGCCGATCAGCAGGATGACGTTGCAGCGTTCAATGGTGAATCGGAATCTGCGGGCTATGCGACGTTCAACCTCAATGGCCACTGGCAGGTCAGCCCGGTCATCCGTCTTTCTGCCGGCGTCGAAAACCTCACCGACAAGGTTTATTCAGATCATCTGGCAGGGATCAACCGGGTGGCGGGCAATCCGGACATCGCGGTTGGCGAGCGTCTGCCTGGTTTCGGCCGGAACTTCTTTGCCCGCTTCGATCTGAGTTTCTAAGCTGGCGTTTGCGCCTGGGCGATCACATCGTCCAGGCGCATGTTTCGCCCGGCAGCGAATGCGGCTTCGAAAGCTTCCTCGCCTGCGCCGGTCCTGGCCCGGGCGAGATCTTCGGTATGCCGCATCTGATTGAACGATTCGATGGGGGCGTTGAGTACTTCACGGAGCCGATCGGCGGCGCCGAACAGCTGTGCCGCGTCGACGTAGCGCTCCCGCTTGAGCTCGATGTCTGCCAGCATCTCCAGGCAATAGGCAATGGCGTTACGCACTCCCAGCGCATTGAACAGTTCTAGGCTCTCCCGGACGTTGGCGGCGGCTTCGTCCAGTGCTCCCTGGATGGCCAGCACCTCGCCGACGTTGACCAATCCGGTGGCGATATAGTTCGCGTCTGCCAGCTCGCGGCCCAGGGCCAGGCCTTCCTGATAATGTGCGAGGGCGTCATCCAGTTCATCGCGCCGTTGTTTCAGTGCACCAAGTACCACCAGACTGAAGGACAGGCGGCCGCGGGAGCCGAGTTCACGGAGCTTAACCACCGCAGCGGTCACTCGCGTTTCTGCTTCGTCGAAATCTCCGAGATACTGGTGAATGCTGCCGAGCTGGCTCAGCGCATCGGCGATACCTTCCTCGTCTTCGGCCGCTTCGAAGGCGGCGAGCGCTTCTTCACAATGCAGGCGGGCGTCTTCCGCATTGTTCTGAATTCGCTCCAGATTCGCCAGTCCCAGCAGGCTGCGTGCCCTGGCCGCCGCAGGCGCATCCGTGGCGATCGTCTTTTGCAGCCACCCCCGGCCTTCGCTGAACTGCCCCCGCTGGTACCAGTGAAACCAGAGCGCTCCGGCAGTATTGGCAGCGAGAGAGGGATCGTTTGTCAGTCCCCAGTCCATGGCGTTACGGAAATTGGCCTGGTCCGCGTCGAGCCGTCTGAGCCAGCCGGTCGCTTCCGCGCCACGCAAATTCGGGACGGCCCGGTCGGCGTGAGCACCGAACCAGCGCGCGTGACGCTCCTGCAGTTCGGCCCGTTCTCCCGACTGCTTCAGCTGAGTCTGGGCATAGTCCCGCAGTGTCTGCAGCATATTGATGCGCTGGCTCACCGGTAGATCATTGTCCTCGTCCTCGAGTCCGGAACCATCGAAGGAGAGACTCAGCAGGCTCTTGTTGACCAGGCTGTCCAGATCCAGCGGAAAGAGATATTCCTCATCCGGATCACAGACGGATGCCACCGCCGGCAGCGGCGCGCCACCTTCGAACACCGCCAGCCGGCGCCAGAGCACCTGTTCCCGCTCGTCGAGCAGATCGTAACTCCAGGCCACCAGATCCTTGAGCGTCTGCTGGTGATCGAGCAGATCGGCGGAGCCGCCGGTAAGCACGGCCATGCGATTTTTGAGCGCCTTGAGCAGATCACGGGTGGTCATGGAATAGAGGCGGGCGGTGGCCAGTTCGATGGCCAGAGGCAGCGCGTCGAGTTTCCGGCAGATCTCCACCACGTCGGCCACGTTGTCGCCGGTCAGCTCGAAATCCCACCGGGCACCCTGTGCTCTTTCCACAAACAGGCGTACCGCTTCGAACTCCGCAATCGCCGGCAGATTGTCCAATGGTGCATCGGTTGGGGGCAGGCCCATGGGTGGCACCGGGTAAACCCGTTCTCCAGACAGCCGGAGTGGCTGTCGGCTGGAAGTGAGAATTCTCAGACCGGGACTTGCGGCCTGCAGCTGGCCGACGTCGCGGGCGGCCTGGCTGACCTGTTCGAAGTTGTCCATCACCAGCAGCAGCGACCTGTCCGCCAGGTGGTCCTTCAGAGAATCAAGCAGTGGTCGACCGGGGTCTTCCTTCACGGCCAGCGCACTGGCGATGGCGGGCAGCACCAGATCCGGTTCGCGGATGGCCGCCAGGCCGACGAAAAAGGCGCCGTCGGGCATGGTATGGATGATTTCTTCCGCCACCCGCAGAGACAGCCGGCTTTTGCCGGTTCCGCCCGGGCCGAGCAGGGTGACCGCCCGGGTCTGAGGGTTCGAGAGCAGATCGCGGACTTCGGCGACTTCCTTCGCTCTGCCGATAAATGGCGTGAGCGGCACTGGCAGATTGGAGGGGCGGGTCTCGGCCGATCTGGGGGGTGGGAAGTCCGATGGCAGTTCGGGAATGACGATCTGATGCAGGTGTTCGAGTGACTCGATGTCTTTCAGCCGGTGTTCACCCAGATCACGCAGCATGACGCCATCCTCGGCGAGGGCGGACTCCGCCTGTGCCGCGGCTGCAGCAGAGAGCAGGATCTGGCCGCCGTGACCGATGGCAGACACTCTGGCGGCCAGGTTCACAACCAGGCCAACGTAACCTTCCTCCGTGGGTTGCGGTTCACCGGCATGCATGCCCATGCGCACCCGGATGGGTTCGCCGTGTGTAAACGGGAAACCGGCCAGCGCCCGGGTGCCCGCAACCGCGCCTCGGGCGCAGCCTGGAGTGTCCGGAAACGCGTAGAAAAATGCGTCGCCCTGAGTGTCCACTTCAACACCGCCGTGGGCGGTGAATGCCTCACGAAGCACATCCCGGTGCTCCGCCTGAGCCCGGGCATAACCTTCCGCGCCGAGTTTGTGTAACAGGCGTGTGGAACCTTCGATGTCGGTCATGAGCAGGGCGACGTGCCCCGCAGGGAGATCATCTCGCATGGTTAAGCAGAGGCGCGGCTGTCCTGTTGGCGGCAGTCAGAATACGGGCGGGCACAGACACCCACAACCGGTGTCTGTGCCTGAGCTCAGGTCAGGCATGACCGCGCGCCGGCGGCGTCCCTTCGGTCAATCATCGTGACAGCCGTAGGGGCTGTCGAACCAGTGCCAGTGGTGTCGGCAACCGGGGGCGTTGACGTTGAGGGTCAGCGTGGTGCTTGCGCTCGCACCCTGGCCATCTTCCACCGTGATCGTCAGCTCGTAGTCGCCGGTGCGCCAGGGGATGCCGAATATCTTTCCATAGTGTTTGAACCAGAGCCCTTTCGGCAGCCTGCCCTCGGTGATGCGCCAGCGGTAGTGACCATCGCCACCTTCAGCTTCCAGCAGGGTGTAGTAGAACCGGCCCTTCGTCGCATCCGGCAGCTGGGTGGTCAGGATCTTCAACGCCGCCGGCAGCACCTCGATCGTCAGGTCAATGGTCCGTGGCACGACCTCGGCGGAATCATCGGTGAGGGTTGCGCTGAAGGCATAAGGGGAACGGGTATTCCCTGTCGGGGTGCCCGATATCACGCCCTCTGCAGACAGGCTGAGACCGGGTGGCAGGGCACCGGAGGTGAGTGACCAGGTGGCGGAGCCGCTGCCGCCGGTTGCACTCAGGGTGGCGCTGTACGCTTCGCCGACCTGGCCTTCGGGCAGGTCGACGGGTGTGATGATCAGCGGCGGTGGTGCGATGGTGATGTCTGCGGCGGCAGAGTCACTGATCCCCCCGGCGTCCGTGACCGTCAGGGTGAAACTGTACGGTGAACCCGCGAAGCCGGTTGGCGTGCCGGAAATGGCGCCGGTATCCGTTTCGATCATGAGGCCGGGCGGCAGCGAGCCGTCGGTGATCGACCATTGATAGCCGCCCACGCCGCCGGTTGCCGACGGCATCTGGGTGGGATAGTCGATGCCCTGGGTACCGGACGGCAGCAAGGGCAGAGTGAGTTCCAGCAGATCGGGCGCACTGACGATCTCGGTATCAGACCCCACCGCACCGGGCGCACGTACCTCCACCGTCAGTTCCAGTGTCTGACCGTATTCGGTCAGCGGGATGGGCAGCCCTTCCACCACCACTGTCGCGTCACAGGGCCCGGCCGGATTGTCCGGATTGGTTGTCTCGTTGATGTCCACGGAGACACCTGCTGGCGGATTGTCCAGGGTGAAGCTGAGCGTTTCTTCGCCGTCGACGTGCACGGAGATGGAGGGTGTCTGCAGGCTGCAGTAAGTACCGATGAACAGCGACATCACATTCGGATTGATCAGATCGATTTCCGTCGACAGGATCTCCACATCGACAGCCCGAATGAGGGTGCCTTTCTGGCTCTTCACCGTCAGGTTGCCGGCGCCATCGATGTATTGAAAGGCGACTCGCTGATCCCTGGCATTGTCGAGCACAAAGGTATGGGCGAACGGTTCGGCGGTGAGTGAGTCGGGTCTGGCCGAATAGGATTCGATCACCCCGGTGCCGGCGTCGTTGTCATCCGCATCCCAGTAGACGAGGGCAATGATCTCCTGGATACCGCTGCCGCCGGTGAGGGCATCGGTGGCCTGCACCTGAGCGGTGATCTGCCCGGTGGCTGGATCGGATACGACCGTCTGAATCTGAACCTGAGGCGGGTCGAAGTCAGCGTCCCGAATCTGCGCATCGGCTGGAGAACCCACGGGATGCAGCGCCGTGAACTCGAGACTGTTGTACAGACGTTGCTGGCCGACAACCTGGTCCGGTGCGTCAGACCGTTCCTCCGTCGGCTCACAACGGAACTGGCCGGCACCGATGATCAGGCTCTGGCTGATGCGTTCGCCGCTATCCAGGGTGGTGGCGATACCCAGTTGGGTGGGCGCCAGTGCTTCAACACAGCTCTGTGGTTCCAGTACGGAGTCGAGATTCAGATCATTTTCGTAGACCACCCAGTCATGCTGCGGCAGCGGGAATACGGCGTTGAAATCGTACAGCCCGTCCATGTCCACATCGTCCAGGTCCGTATAGGTGGCCGCGATCTCGCAGGAGGGACGGCCATCAATAGGGCAGGGTGCGACAGGGAGGTCGCGGGATACCAGCGCCACGCCGTGTATTCGGGTATCCCCGGCTGCCACTGCCCGGTCTTCCACGGGCAGGGTAACCGGCTGTAACGGGCGTCCGTAGGTGGCCTGAGCATCGCCGGGGAAGATCTCGAACCAGCTGCCACGCGCGCCGAGATCGTCAAAGCGGAGCAGGTCGTATACCTCGCCGCCGGCGGCGGATCCCACCAGGTAGTCTTCGCTGCCGTCCGGGTTGCCTTCCCGCACCGTCAGCTCGAATGTCCCCGTATAGCTCGCCGTGGCGTTGGCGCTGGTTCCGCTGGTTCCACTCGGAGGCGCGCCGCCGGCTGCAGCGAAGGTCAGCTGCGGGGGCGCGAACAGGGCCAGGTTGATCAGGCTGTCTTCGTCATGCACATCCAGCTCACGCAGACCCATCACATAGCGGCGTTTGGCCGCGATGAGGGCCTCACCGATCGGTTTTCCGGCGGTGATCTCCTCCACCACGAGCGTCATGAGGCCTTCGGTGCCGCGATTGGACACCGTGTTGTCGCCGAGGCCGTAGCCGCGCGGCGCGATCATGTAGCCGAGCAGTTCGACCCAGTCGAGCCCGGCATCGAACGGCAGCTGAAGTTCTTCGTTGAGCGCCCAGCCGTTGGGAATGTTCAGGCCGCTGTGACAGCCGATCGTCAGAGTCAGCGTGCCGTCCAGGCATTGCTGTGCATCACTGGTGCTGACCACGTCGTCGTAGACGCCACTGTTGATGCCCTCGAGGAAACCGTTCGCCGAAAGCGCGCCGTAAGTGGTCATGTGGGCGTTGACGTTGGCGATTTCCAGGGGTGCGGCGGCCATGGCTGCCGTGCACGACTGAGTGCCGCCACCGAGCCAGTCACTGGTGAGATCGGCGGCTGTCCATGGTGTGTCGAATGGATTACAGGGCGGGCCGTTTCTTGGTGTCACGCCCAGCAGATCGGCGACCTCGGCGGTGCCGTCGCAGAAGAAGTCATAGCCATAGGCGATCCGGCCGCTGTTTGCCGCGCTGCCGCCCTGAATGGCATAGAAGGCGTTGATGTCGCCGAGAATTTCCGTCGGCGTTTCAACCAGTCGAGCCACGGGTCGGTCCTCGAGATACAGCGCTCTGCCTCTGAACGGGGTGGGTTCGAGGTCCGTGTAGAAGGCATCGGTGAGGTTGAAGCCTTCGGCGGTGGCTACCGCCAGCGGGGTGCCGGGTCTGACCCAGAGATCCGTGGTGAAGTCCCGTTCGTTGCCGACCACTGTTTCGTCCGGCACTGCGAGGGGCGGCACTTCGTTCTGACCACCGATGATCACCACCGTGGCGAGCGCAGGGTTGCGCCAGTTGCCCGTGGATGGGTCGACGATGTAGTTGTCCCGGATCGTTCGCGCCAGAGCATTGCGGACATCCACGCTGCATGGGTTCTGATCAGCGGCGGCAAAAAGGCTGCCGTCGATGGAGACCAGGGTGCCATCCACCGAGGCTGCATAGGCTTCGATCTGGAGCCAGAAGTCCGTCCAGAAGGCGGCTTCATCGGCGAAGTCCCCTGCATCCACAGCCGCACTCGCCTGGCTGGCGTTGGCGAGCTCGAACCGTTCCCGCTGAGTGAGGATCAGTGTGCTGCCGCCGGCCACACTCCCGCTGCCCGCGGCCGACCAGGTGGGACCATAGAGGTAGGTGGATGGATCTGCCGGTGACGGAGCGATGTCCGGATCCGCGCGTTCCCCATCACAGAAGCCGGTGCCGGCGAGAAGCGCTGCCTGGGAAGGCGGCGAGGAGGCTTCCAGACTGAGCGCATAGGGTTGATTGGCTGAGAACGCCAGATCGTTGCCGACTACGGCAACGTAAATCTCCGTTTCATTCGGTCCGACCTTGACCAGCACCTTCTCGGCGTTGAGGCCCGGTTCCGCGGAGAGTGACTTGAGGGCGATGCCGGGCGTGGACTGCAGTTCTTTCAGGCTCAGAGAGCCGATCTCAGCCACGCTGATGTCGCTGCCGGAAACGTTGCTGCCGTCCGGAGCCGCCAGGCCGACCTCGGACAAAGGCAGTTCATCGAAGCGGCGGTTGAATCCTTCCCCGGCATTGAAGAACGGACTCTTCTTCACCGGTGCGTTGAAGAAGGGCGCGTTGAAGAACGGTGCGTTAAAGAACGGCGCATTAAAGAACGGCACCGAATCGAACTGGGCATTGAAGAACGGCGCGTTGAAGAAGGGGGCATTGAAAAACGGCGCATTGAAGAACGGCGCGTTGAAGAAAGGGGCATTGAAAAACGGCGAGGCCTCGGTGGAACCGCCGTTGGAGAAGACGAGCAGATCATAGTCTGCCGGATGCCCCTCCAGAGTAACCACCAGTTCCGTGCCTGCGGGCAGGGAAGTGCCGTTACTGATCACACGGTAGACGTCGATATCCTCCGGGTCGCCGATCACGCCCAGGTACTTCCAGTCTACTTCCAGCGGGTGGGCGGTCTCGAAGGTTTCATTGCCGCCTTCACCGGCGATCCGATCTTCATCGCCGAGCCGGATGGCCAGGTCCGCGACGGCCACTTCGGTCACGCTGAATGGGTCGGAACCGCTGGCGCCATCGTCATCGAGCACTTCACACAACCCGCCACCAATACCGGCGGGAATCCGGAAAAAACCACTGGTGAATGCGGCCTCTGACTCCTGCTGGAACTCGAGTTCCGCGCCGCCGACCAGGAAGTGCTGTTCCTCCAGCCCCGGCATCAACCCGTTGTCGTCGTAACGACCGATGCCCGCATCCAGGAACCGGCAGATGGTCTCGCCATCCGTTCCGGCAAGCACTTCCAGATTCAGGGCATTGACCGCCGGCTGGGCGTTCCGGATGTGGAGTGCCTTGGAGGCCGTGCTGGTCAGGCCATTGCCGTCGGTCACGGTCAGGTGAATGGTGACCGGGTCATCGTCAGGGAACCAGAAGAACGCCAGATCCCCCTGGGCCGTTCGCGGCGAATCCCAGCCGCCGCCAACCGCCTGCCACTCGCAGGTAATGTCGACGCCGGTGGCGTTCAGGCAGTCGGCCACGACAAAATCGCCTTCCAGTGCCGGAAACTCCGGCGTATCGCCGGGATTCACCCGTAACACCGCCTCCGGCGGCGCCAGCGCATCGTCGAGATAGAGCCAGCTTGGCTGATCTGTGCTGCCGTCGGTATGGAGCCCGGCTGTGAGGGTCAGGCCGATATCGGTGGGTAGTCCGGTGACCTGGAGTTCATAGACGCCGGAGTCGAAGAGCGTGCCGGCATCCTCACCGGTATCCAGAATCATCCGGCACTCAGCGCCCTGATCGCAGAGGGTGGTCGCTTCCTCGAGCGTAGCCCCGGCATAGCCGGTCGTCCGCTGGCGGAATGACCAGCCCACGCTGGACAGGTCAGCGGGCCCGGAAAAACTGAAGTAGAGTTTGTCTTTGCCCCTGGTCTCGAAGCTGAAGGCACGGAAGGTGAGGGTCAACTCGCCTTCCGCAGCGAGAAAGGGCTCGCTGATCAGCTTGTTCCATCCTTTCGGCTGCTGATCACCGGATCGCGCCGGCCTGCCGAGCAGGGCCGACTGGGTGGCGGAGAGTGCTGGAACCGTCAGATCGAGATCGGCATAAACCGGGTAGCTGCCGGCATCGTCGCCCTGGGTCAGGGTCAGTTGATCCACCGTCCAACTCTGCCAGTGCGGAATCTCGCCGTCCGCCGTCTGCGGCAGTTCGAAGCCCGGGTTCTGCAGGCTTTCTGCCGGCGGCGGTGTGTAGCCCACGGCCAGCCCATCCGAGCTGATGCCGAGAGAAAACAGTATCCAGAGAGAGATCCACGTGCGTGTGCCGCGGTAGTACATCATTGCCCCCCAATGCTCCCAACGATTGCCGCCGACACAGGGCCGGTTACCTGGCAATGGGCAAATTTAGCATGGGGGGTTGAATTTATGTCAACGAACTTTTCATCAAGATGTAGGCCTCAGGCCTGTCTGTCTTCGGCAGGCGGGGCCTCGGCACCACTGAACAACTCCGAATTTGCCCGCTTCAGGAAGATCAGACCGATGGCGGCGTTGAACAGCAGGAAGAAGTTGTGCTGCACGAAACCGAAAATGGCCATCTCTGCCACGTTATCCGGGAACAGGGTTGGCCACAGGGCCACCGCGAAGGCCCGGAAGGGGCCGGGAATCAGGGTGCCGAAGAAAATCAGCGGCAATACGCCGATCATCTGGGCGAATGAGATTTCCACGCCGAACAGGCCCGCGGCTACGGAGTAAACCCAGACCGCGCCGAGCAGGGCGGGCGAACGGATCAGAATGATGGTGGGGTAGTAGTGCCATCTGGCCTCGTGAAAGGACTTCAGCAGCGGCTTCCTGCGGATTGCTATCTCCGCGAACCGGTCCGAGCGGAAGAAATAGATGAATCCGGCGAGGAACAGCACTGCACCGAGAAAGATGTACGGGATGTTGTGGAAGATCCCGGGAACGATGTCCCAGGACACGCTGACACCGATGAGCGCCCAGGTGAGCAGATAGAAGAACTCGCAGAACATGATGAACAGCATGCTCGAACCCACCTCCCAGCCAGGCACGCCTTCGCGCCGGTTCAGGTAGAGGGCCATGGCGCCCTTGCCCACCTGCTCGTTGAGGATGGAGATGATGTAGGTACTGGCCCGCACCGGCAGCAGATCCTTGTAGGGGATATTGGCGTTGAACCAGCGGATCACGCGCCAGAGCACGGCGGTATCGATCAGCAGATACGCGAAGGAGTAGGGGATCATGATTCCGAGCCAGGCCACCCAGTTCACCGACGCGAAAATGCTGCCCAGATAGCCGACGACGGTTTCTCCTTCCGGAGTCTGGCTGGCGATACGATTATAGAGATAGGCGAAACAGAGAATGGTGATCAGCCAGGGCAACAGCCTCTGCCAGAGGGGCGCCTTCTTTCTGCCGCCGCCTGCTTCCGGGGCGGCGGCGTCGGCTTGATCGATGGGATCGCTCATGATTGTCTCTGCTCCTCTTACAGGCCAAGCATACTGGCAGGCGTTCTATTAGAATAGGTCGCTTGTGGGGATCAGATGAGAGAAAAATCTTGAGTAGAATGATGAAACCGGCCGGCAAGGCCGTATGGAAATTTGTGGCCGGTGCATTTGTTCTGGCTGCTTCCATGAGCGCTGGTGCCGGCGACATGCCGGGCACCAAGGATGGCCGCTGGCACTATCTGGGCGGAGATTCGCACCATACGCGCTACTCCCCGGCAGACCAGATCAACCCGGAGAACTTCGAGGATCTGGAAGAAGCCTGGATCTGGGACGGCAGCAGCTTCGATGCCAGAAGTGGTCGTTCCACGCCGTCCTACATCGATGGCGTTCTCTACACGGTTGCGGGACCGCGACGTCACGTGGTGGCTCTGGACCCGACCAATGGGGAACTGTTGTGGTCCTATCGTGAGCCGAATACGTACCGCTACGAATACTCCATGCGGAAAGACTACGGCAAAGGCGTCGCTTATTCGGAAGTTGACGGCCGCGGCGTGATCTACATTGTTTCGCCGGGCTTCTTCCTGACCGCGCTGGATGCCAAGACCGGTCGACCCCTGGAAGGGTTCGGTAAGAAAGTGCCTGTCGAAGGCTTCCCGGAAACCGGCGTGGTCGACATGCTGGCTGACCTCGGTCATCCCTACGACCCCTATGAAGGCATCGAACTCGAGCGAGGCTACATCACCTCCTCATCGCCTCCCATCGTGGTAGGTGATGTGATTGTGGTCGGCAATTCCGCCGAGCAGGGCTACAACCAGTCGCGGGTGGAGAATATCCCCGGCGATATCCTCGCTTACGACAAACGCACGGGTAAGTTCCTCTGGAAATTCAACGTGCTGCCGGGCCCGGGCGAGTTCGGCCATGAAACCTGGGAGAACGATGCGTGGAAGTGGACGGGTGATATCTCCTCCTGGGCGCCGCTGTCTGCGGATCAAAAGCGGGGCATTGTCTATATCCCCACCAACGGCGCCACGGTCGACTTCTATGGAGGCTTCCGTCCCGGCGATAACCTGTTCAGCACCAGCCTGATTGCCCTGGATGTGAAGACGGGTAAAAGGGTCTGGCACTACCAGCTGGTGCATCACGACATCTGGAATTACGACACGCCGACCGCGCCGATCCTGATGGATGTTGAGGTCGACGGCAAAACGGTGCCCATCGTTGCCCAGGCGACCAAACAGTCGTTCGTTTTCGCGTTCAACCGGGTGACGGGCGAGCCGATCTGGCCCATCGAGGAAAAGCCGGTTCCGGCTTCGCTGATTCCCGGTGAGAAGCTGGCGAAGACTCAGCCCTTCCCGACCCGGCCGGCCCCATTTGATATTCAGGGCCTGAGCGAAGATGACCTGATGGACTTCACGCCGGAGCTGCGGGCCAAGACGGTTGAAGCACTGAAGGACTTCCAGCTCGGACCGCTGTTCCACCCGCCCCTGCACCGGGACAACGATCTCGGCTACGTCGCCGCCATGTGGTGCCCGGGCGACAACGGCGGTGCCAATATTTATGCGCCTGCAGCCGCTGACCCGGAAACCGGCGTTTTCTACGTGCCTTCCCGGTCGGACTGCACCTCCAGAATCATGGCGCCTGGTGAGGAAAGGGATGGCATGATCGAACTGCCCACCGGCGAGACGGTTGCCGACTACGCCGTGCTCCGTTCAACCGGGGTGCGCAACGTGGATGGTCTGCCTATCTTCAAGCCGCCTTACGCGCGAATCACGGCGATCGACATGAACACGGGCGAACACGTCTGGCAGATTCCCACCGGGGAGACGCCCGACGCGGTGCTCAACCATCCGGAACTCAAGGACATGGACATCCCGAATACCGGCACGCCCATGCATGCGCCGATGCTGGTGACCAAGAGCATGGTCATGTACACCTCGCTGCGCAGTGATGGAACGCCGGCCCTGTTCGGTGTCGATAAGCGCACCGGTGAGCAGATTGGTGTGGTCGAGATCGAAGACCGGGCTTTCTACGGAAACATGACGTATGTCCACGAAGGGCGTCAGTACGTGATTCTGCAGACCGGTCCGAAACTCACCGTGCTGGCACTGCCGGAAGATTGAGCGTCGAGCGGCTATGATGAGATGCATTCTACCGCTGGCACTCTGCCTGTTGATTCTGCCGCCTGCTGCATCAGCAGGCGGTGGACTCAGCACGGAGTCCGGTGTCTACACCAAGGATCAGGCCCGTTCCGGCAAGGCGCTCTACGAGACGCATTGCGGCCTGTGTCACGACAACAAATATTTTCGACCGGTGCTGAAACGCTGGCACGGTCAGAAGCTGTCCGTATTCTTCGATGTGATGAGCACGTCCATGCCGGAGTCGAACCCGGGTGGGCTGATGGATTCGGAATATCTGGATATCCTGGCTTATATCTTCTCCCGCAGCCGTTACCCGGATGCGGACGAAGCCCTGACCCTGGATAAACTGCCGGAAATCTCGATCGAAGATCCCTGACCGCCGCCATAAGATGGATGGCCTGGCGCCGAAATCCTGTGGGCAAGGGCGGCAAGGGCGGCAAGGGCGGCAAGGGTGGTAAGGGGCAAGAGTCAAAGGGTAAAAGGGGCAAGGGTAAAAGGGGGCGTACCTCGCTTTCCAACCCCAACTTGAAATTCCGTCTGATGGAACCCATTTCTCTTCCCGGCATCTGATTATCCGTAGTACCTGCAGGCAGCTGATATGAAGCGAATTCTTCTGTTCCTGGGCACCAACCTGGCGGTGGTTCTGCTGGCAAGCATGACCTTCCGCCTGCTGGGCTTCGAGAGCATCCTCTACAACAATGGCGTGGATCTGAATCTGCAGGCTCTGCTGATTTTCTGTGCCCTGCTGGGCTTCGGCGGCTCCTTCGTTTCCCTGCTGATGTCCAAGCCCATTGCCAAGTGGTCGACCAAGGCGCAGGTGATTGCCGAGCCGCGCACAGACGCCGAGCGCTGGCTGCTGCAGACCGTTGCCAGGCAGTCCGAAAAAGCCGGAATCGGCATGCCGGAAGTGGCCGTGTTCCCGTCGCCGGAACCGAATGCCTTTGCCACCGGGGCGAACAGGAACAAGGCGCTGGTGGCCGTCAGCGCGGGGCTGCTGGAACACATGAACCGGGATGAAGTCGAGGCCGTGCTCGGTCATGAGATCGGGCATGTTGCCAATGGGGACATGGTCACCCTGACCCTGATCCAGGGGGTGGTGAATACTTTTGTGCTGTTCCTCGCCCGCCTGGCCGGATTTTTCGTGGACCGGGTGGTGCTCAAGAACGAGCGGGGGCTGGGTATCGGCTACTGGGTGACCACCATCCTCGCGGAGATCGTGCTCGGCATTCTGGCCAGCGCCATCGTCATGTGGTTCTCCCGACAGCGGGAGTTTCGAGCGGATGCCGCCGGGGCGGAACTGGCCGGGCGGCAGAAAATGATCGGTGCGCTGGAGCGCCTGCAGCGCTATCAGGAAGCGCCGAGCACCATGCCGGACTCCCTGGTTGCATTCGGTATTTCCTCAGGTGCAAAGCAGGGGCTGCGCGCCCTGTTTTCCTCCCACCCGCCGCTGGCGACACGCATCCAGGCACTGAAAAATGGTTGATGTCCATTGACTGAAGTATCCATCGCCAATCGGCCGTTTCAGTACGACCGGACCCTCGCGGTCTGGCTCCTGGTCTGCTGCTTCACCCTCTTCTGCATGGTGGTGCTGGGCGGGGTGACCCGGCTCACCGGTTCCGGACTGTCCATGGTGGAATGGGAGCCGATCATGGGCGTGCTGCCGCCTCTGTCCGATGCGCAGTGGACCGAAACTTTCGCCAAGTATCAGCAGTATCCGGAGTACAGGCTGGAAAACAGCCACATGGACGTGGAGGACTTCAAAGGCATCTTCTGGCTGGAGTACCTGCACCGTCTTCTCGGCCGTGGCATCGGTCTGCTGTTCGGGCTGCCTTTTCTTTATTTCCTGGTTCGCGGTCAGATCGACCGGCCCCTGGTGCCCAGACTTGTCGTCCTGTTCGTGCTGGGCGGTCTGCAGGGGCTGATGGGCTGGTACATGGTGCAGAGCGGCATGGTGGATGACCCGAACGTGAGCCAGTACCGACTGACGGCCCATCTGATGCTCGCCATCGTTATCTATGCCTATATGCTCTGGCTGGCATTCGACCTCCTGAGAGGCCGGAGCAGGGTGAAGGTGTACGGCGGCTGGGTCAGCGGTGCCTTCCTGCTGCTGGGGCTGGTGCTGTTGACCATTGGATCCGGGGGGTTCGTGGCCGGTCTCAAAGCCGGTTTCACCTACAACACCTTTCCGCTCATGAACGGGCAGTGGGTCCCGGACGGGCTCATGATGATGGAGCCGGCCTGGCGAAACCTGTTCGAAAACATCACCACCGTGCAGTTCAATCACCGGATGTTTGCCATGCTCGTGGCCACACTTGTCGTGGTGTTCTGGTGGGCAGCGCGACGGCAGGTCGGGGCGCCCGGCGTGCGAACCGCATTGGATCTTCTGCTCGCTGCGGTCGTACTCCAGGTGGCGCTGGGGATTTCCACACTGCTGCTGGTGGTGCCGATTCCACTGGCGGCCGCCCATCAGGCGGGGGCGGTGCTTCTGTTGACGGCGGTCATCAATGCGGCCGATCAGCTTCGGCGACCGGATGCGTTCGATCGGGTGGCGGCCTGACGCTTAACCGACCTCCAGCACCACGGCTCCCAGCCGTTCTTCGTTCTCCACCCGTTCGTGTGCCTGTGCGGCCTGTTCCAGCGGATAGACCGCATCGACAATCGGGCCAATCTGTTCTGCTTCGATCATATCTTTCAGTCGGGAGAGTGCCGTTCTGGTTTCCGGAGCGAAGGTGAAATACGCCTTCTTATCGGTGAATCGGCGGGTCAGGGCACAGCGCAGCATGGTGGCGAGGGTGGGATTGCCTGTCAGATAGCGGCCGCCCGGTTTGAGCGACTCGATGCATCGTCCGTAAGGGCTGCCGGGCACCATGTCGAAAATCACGTCCCAGCGCTGGTTCAACCGGGTGAAGTCCTGTGCCTCGAAGTCGATGAAGCGATCCGCGCCGAAGGCGCGCAGGGCTGCCTCCTTGTGCGCCCGGTCCACGACGGTCACCGTTGCCCCCCGCGCCCGCGCGATCTGTATGGCGTGGGTGCCGATGCTGCCACCGGCGCCATTGATGAGGATCTCGTCCCCTGACGCGAGTTCGGCCAGATCCATGAAGTGCAGGGCGTTCCAGCCGCCGAGAGGAACCGCCGCCGCCTGGACGAAATTCATGTTGACCGGCTTCTCGATGATGGCATACGAAGCCGGGACCCGGAGGAATTCTGCGTATGCGCCGAGGTGCAGATTCGACGCACCGAACACTTCATCGCCTGCTTTAAAACCGCGGGCCTCGGCACCGACGGCGGCGACCTCTCCGGAAAAGTAGAATCCGAGCACTGGACGTCTTGGTTTGCGGATGCCCATGGCGATGCGCAAGGGCAGCCAGAACCAGCGGACCGGGTACTTGAAACTGCGCATCTCGCAATCGGATTTGGTGGCTTCCACGGCCCGCACCCGAATCAGAAGATCCTTTTTTCCGGGAACCGGTTTCGGGAGATCCCGGAGTTCCAGAACTTCCGGCCCACCATAGGCTTCGTAGACGATGGCTTTCATGGCGTCGCTCTCCGTCTCAGCGGCGGTTGACGAGAATCAGGCCGGCTCCCACCAGGAGGAGGGCGGCAAGAAAAGACAGGGTCAGCGGATCATCAAAAATGAGCCAGCCGAAGAAGATGCCGAATACAGGTGTGAGCAGACTGAACGAGGCCATGGAAGTGGCGGGATACACAGACAGGATCCAGAACCAGACCACGAAGCCGATGGCGACGATCACGATCACCTGAAAAACGAACATGCCGTAGATTGCCGTGGTGGGTTCGCGGACCGTATCGCCGAGCCAGAAAGCCAGCGGAATGACGAAAACTGCCGACACCGCCAGCTGGTAGAGCAGGTTCATTTCCGAGGACGTTCTGCTGAGCCGGGTGGTGCGGGAAAGGAGGGTGACCCCGGCCCAGCACAGGGCGCCGAACAGGGCGAGCAGATCGCCCTGCCAGTAAGCGGGTGACGCGGTGGCGTCATTTTCCACGAGGAGTGTCAGTGCGATGCCGGTAAAGGCGGTGCCGAGGCCCAGCACCTTCCGCGCCGTCAGCCGTTCGCCATCAATAAAAAAGTGCGCGCCAACCGCCACCCAGAACGGCATGGTGTAGAAGAACAGGGAGACCCGGGACACGGTGGTGTAGTCCAGGGCAACGAAGAGCAGGCAGAACTCGCCTGAGAAAAGGAGACCGACCAGAATGCCCGGGCCGAGTGTGCCGTCGGTGACGGACAGTCGTTTGCGCGCCCATAGTGCGTAGAGCAGTACCGGCCCGAACGCGCATACGGAGCGCAGGCCAACCTGGAACACCGGCGAGAAACCGGCATTGACCAGCTTGACCAGTGCCTGATTGAGCCCGAGCAGCAGGCTGAGGCTGATCAGCAGACCGGCGCCATGCGCATCCATCCGATCTCTGCGCTTCGGGATCGCAGCGCTCAAAGGACTACTGCGCTTCCCGGGTGAGCGGAACGAACTGGACGGGCAGAACCTGCTTTTCGGTGATTCCCTGCGCTGTTTTTTCTATCAGGGTCAGATTCTGGCCGCCGTGGCGCGGGCCGATGGGCATCACCAGACGCCCGCCCCAGGCAAGTTGCTCGAGCAGGGGTGAAGGCACCTGTTCGGCGACCGCGGTGACGATGATGCTGTCGAAGGGGGCGGCTTCCGGCCAGCCGTGCCAGCCGTCGCCGGAGCGCACGGTCACATTGTCGTAGCCGAGCGTTTCCAGCCGGCTGGCGGCACTGGCGGCAAGCTCCGGCACGATTTCTATCGTATAGACCTCGGCGGCCAGTCGGGAGAGTACGGCCGCCTGATAGGCGGATCCGGTGCCCAGTTCGAGCACGCGGTGACCGGGTTCGAGTGCCAGCAGATCGGTCATCAGCGCAACGATGAAGGGTTGGGAGATGGTCTGCCCGTAGCCGATGGGCAGGGGCCGGTTTTCCCAGGCGTACGGTTCGGATCCTTCCGGCACGAACAGTGACCGATCCACCGCGCGCAGGGCATCCAGCACCCTGTCGGAGAGCGCATCCCGACCGGTGTACGCCCGCGTGTCGTGGGCATCCCGGCGTATTTCCTCGATCAGATCCTGCATCGCGGTTCCTTCGTCCGGCTCGGCACTGACGCCCGAACCAGCGGAGATCAAGAGTAGCAGACACAGGGCGGCGCGCAGATGGCACTGCAGCCACCCGGCTGGGCAGGCGCTGGGGTGGCCCCTTATTCGATGCTGCCGAAGGTGTAGCGGTGGCCGGAAAACGAGGCTTCCAGAAGCAGACCGCCGCGCAGTTGGGTGAACAGTGCGATATCGCTGTGAAAAGACGGCGTGGCTGACCAGCCGATGATGGTGGCGGCGGCGTTCAGTTGTCCGGCGAATTCCGCCGGGGACTGTCTGAACTGGTCGTAAACGGCTCGCGTTCTGAAGAACAGTACCTGTCGATAGGCCTGGGCACCGATCTGGGGGCCGGCCGAGATCTGATACATGCGTGTGTAGCCGATGGGCGTGTCCTGGCTGTCGAAGACGAGGCCGCTGCCATACGCCAGACCGACGCCATTCGCGCCGCGGAAACTCCAGGGATAGACGGCGATCACCTCCGCCTGATCGAAAAACGGCGCTAGCTGTTCCTGTTTTCTGAACTGGGCGAGGGATTCGAGCACCCCACTTACCTGGTCTGCAGCCAGGTCTTCTCTCGGTATCGGTTTCATACCACAGGCGCTGGTCGAAAGCAGGGCGGCGATCAGGATGGATCTGAACAGCTTGTGTGTGAATGGCATGGGTATCATCAGAACTTGCACTCTATGTGGCCATTGAGCACTTCAGAACCACCCTGGGTGGAATTGAACAGGTCGGCGCGAGCGAAAATGCCGGACCGGTGAATGAGTGACAGGCCGAGATAGCAGTCTTCGGTGCCCCGTTTGCCGAACAGGGTCCGGAATGGAACGTCCACCATGGCCTCCATGTAGTTCAGCCAGTGGCTGGTCTGTTCATCCGTTCCACTCTGTTTGTACACCTCCACCGCAGGTACCCGTTCCGCGTAGGAAATACCGAGGCCGAAACCGAAGCGGAACAACTCCCGGTCGGTCCAGGGAGAGTAGCCCGAGCCGATGGCCATCACGTAGGCCACATATTCGTTGAAGTCTTCCTGGAAGTCGTTCTCCAGACGGCGGTTGATGGAGAATCGGGCCCAGACGTCGCCGCGCCGGCCATCTTTCAGCAACCGGCCGAGGGTAAATCCGGTGGAATAGGTGTCGATTTCCTCGTGCTGTTTGACATTGCCGAGGAGGACCTGCGAAAAGGTATCGTCCACCGTGTAGCCGGCGTTGATTCGCCAGCTCCAGAGCTTGGTGTCTTCTTTGCGGGTCTCGACGTGTTTGGCATTGCCCAGCGACCAGGAGATGCCTGCATAGGCCTCGAGAAGCGCGCCGCGATCGACGATCGGACTTTCTTCGATGTTGTCGTCCAGCCACTCGTAGGAAAGATTGGCGAACAGGTGCCAGTTCTCCAGCCAGTGGTAGGACACATTCAGACCGGCGCGCCAGTTGTAGGAAGCGCCCGGCGAATATGCGGGTCGACCCGGGGCGGCTTCGTCCGGGCGAACGCCGTAGTAGTAGTCGGTGAGATTGCCGCTCTGGTAGAAGAATGCGGCGGAAGGCGACACCGTCCACCTGCCGCGCTGCCAGGGAAACAGATAGGTGATGTCGTATTCCTGACCTTCGTGCCGATCGAGCATATCGGTCACGGCACTCAGGTGCAGTTCGCCCCAACCGCCCTGCAGTGTGGCCGCCACCCCGCCGTCCACCGTCTGCTTGCGGTCTTCCATGCCTTCGAAATTCACGCTCGAATCCACCTGCAGACGGTCGAACCGGTAGCGGGCGATCAGGTCCACGTTGAAGGTTTTCTGCGACCGGAGCAGATGCACGCCCCACTCGGTGCCATGGGCGAAGAGATAGTCGCCTTCGTAGAGATAGAGGGGAACGAGGTCGTACTTGTATTCGTTGTAGGCGCTGCCGATGTTGTCCAGACCGATGTAGGGACTCTGGCCGAAGCGGGCTGCGTAGCCGATACCGACGGATCCCGGCTCCTGGTCATGGAAGGGCGTCTGGGTGAGCAGCCAGTTGGCCCGGGCAGCCGGGCTGACGGCGACAGCCGAAAGCAGGGTCAGGCACAGTGCGGTGGACAGGGATCGACGCAGAAGCGATCGGACAGGATGCGTCATATACGGTTCAGTCCCTGGTTCCTGTGCCTCGTGTTCATCACGTGAATGTTCCCCTCTCCGGTTCCTGAATCCGGCGCGGTCGGATCATACTGTTTTGGTCGGGAAAGGCCAACGGTAAGGGCGGGTCGGCGGTGTGAGGATCAGCGGCTGATCTGCGCGAAGAGGGCATCGGCCACAGCGGCGTGTCCGGCCGGATTCAGGTGGCCGACGGACCCGCTCTCCCGCACCCGGTAGAACCTGGACGCAACCTCCTCCGGTGGGTAGTGCCTGGTAAGCACCGCTCCCACATCCAGCACTTCGAGACCGGCGCGTTCGTAAATCCCTTTCAGTCTGGCGCTCATTTCCTGATGAAACGGATCGGGACGGGAGAAGGATTCCCCACGTGGTATGTGCACAATGAGCAGTCGCTGATCGTCCGTGAGTGTGTCCTGCAGGCGCTGGAGCAGACGGCTGATGAGCTGGTCGGAAGCATCGAAGAAGGTGGTCTCGTCCTGACGGGCACCGGGCAGCCGATTCTCGACGAATGTCTTCAGATAGAGGCGGTTCCCAAGGCTCTGATGGATCTGTTCGACGGCGACGGCGGGTGCAGGCACCGGACTGTTGGTGAGCACCAGCGCATCACCGACCACCTGGAACATGGGCTTGGCGGCGGCGGTGAACGCCACCGTGCTGCGCTCGTAATCGGAAGTGTAGATGCCGAGGAGGATCAGATCGGGTTCGAGCCGGGTTCCGAAGCGTTCGTATTTCAGCACCATCTGATCGATGCCATAGCCAGGCACGCCCATGTTCAGAACTTCCAGCCCATTGTCGGCGGCGTCGAGCAGATGGGCGAAGTTCTCATCGGCGTTCACTTCATTCCCCCAGGTGAACGAATCTCCCAGCGCGAGCACGCGCATCAGATCATCCCGGGGTGCGGCAATACTGTTCCGGCCGCGGACCCGGGTGTGGGGGTCGCCGGCATCCCAGCCAAGCCAGCGGTCGTGGCCACCGAAGCTCGTTCGTTCCTGCTGTCGCGTGTAGAAGCGCAAAGCGTTGCGGCGCTCGTTCAACGCCGGTGTTTCTGGCGCGTTCGGGATCAGACGTTCCGGGCTCATCCCGAATCGGAGCAGGAGTTCCGCGGCTGCCAGCGTAGCGAGCAGCGAGGCGGTAAGCAGCAGCGTGTTGGCGATGGCGCCTTTCAGAGACACGAACCAGCCCGGATAAATGGATGGGCCGCCATCCTACCGCCCTGTCGCATCCGGCGCATCGTCGCGTGGAGGGCGGCCGAACGGTGTAAACTAGAGGGTCTCTGGTCCGCTCGCGCTTATCTTTCGTGCGCTGATCAGAAGTTCCCGTTGGCAGGAATCTGACTCAGGAGTAATCGCGTGCAGATTGATATCGAGGATCTTAAATCGAAATATCTGGATCTGGAGTTCGACCGTAAGGACTTCAGAATCGACCCGGACAAGGTGGTGACCGTGGCGAAAATGTCCGGAGAGACGCTGCCCCAGTTCTGCGATCCACAACACCCTGAGTTCCAGGCCCCGCCAGCTTTCATTGCCAGTCTCGTTTCCGGCCGGCACCTGCCGGTAGACTTTCCGAAGATCGGCGGTGTGCCCATGGACGGTGGCAAAGCGGTCACCGTGCACGCGCCGGTGCGTCCGGGTGACTCGCTCACGGGCAAAACGCATCTGCACGATATCTATGACAAGTCCGGCCGTTCAGGGCGGATGATTTTTCTGGTCTCCCGCATGGAGTTGTACAACGAACAGGGCGAACACGTGGCGACCAGCGATTCCCGCCAGGTGATCCGGGAGAAACAGCAATGAGCGCGGTACATAACATCAACGAAGTGGTCTTCGGTGCCGAGCTCGAGCCTTTCGAGCCGGACACCTCACTGGCTGCGACCAGCGCGTTTGCCGAAGCCGTGGGCTGGACAGACGGTCGTGGCGGTCGTTTCACGGATCATGAAGCCGCCCGGAAGGAGGGATTTCCCGGTGCGCTGGTCCCCGGCATCATGAACATGGGGTTTCTCACCAGCATGATTCACCGTTGGTCGCCAGTGGCCGAAGTGGTGCACGTGGATACGGTTTTCCGGGCACCCGTGATAGCGGATGAACCCTGCACCATCAGCGCCGTGATCACGGATGTCGACGAGGACGATTGCCTGGTGGAGCTGGATCTGACGGTGAAGAATGCCAAAGACGAGACCCGGGTGTTCGGCACGGCGAAAGTCCGCCTGCCGGCTGCCTGACAGGGGCCGATTCAGGCAGCAGTAAGTCAGCGATCAAAAAAAAGGAGCAGCGTTTTGAGTGACTACCAGACCATCCGTATCGATAAGGACGGCCCGGTCGACTGGCTGACATTGAATCGACCGGAAAGCCTGAATGCGATCAATGTGCCCATGGTTCGGGAGTTGCGTGATTACTTCGGCGGTCTGGCCGAGGATGACAGCGTGCGTATCGTCGTCATGCGGGGAGAGGGCAGAGCTTTCTGTGCCGGTCTCGACATCAAAGCCCACGATGCTGCCGAAGAACGTCCCTATGGCTCGGGTATGGGCTTTCAGGGCTACCTGGCCGAGGTCTACATCCGCATGCGGCGCTGCCCTCAACCGATCGTTTCGCTCGTTCACGGACCTGCCTGCGGTGGTGGTTTTTCTTTTGTGCTGGCATCCGATATCCGAATTGCGGGAGAAAGCGCGAAGATGAACGCGGCCTTCATCCGGATCGGTCTCTCGGCCTGTGACATGGGATCGAGCTATTTCCTGCCCCGTCTCGTCGGCACGTCGATTGCCAGCGAGCTGATGCTGACCGGCCGCTTCATTCACGCCGAGCGGGCCCTGGCTACCGGCCTCGTCTCTGAAGTGGTGCCGGACGACGCACTCACGGACGCTGCCGGGCCTTACCTGCGGGAGATGCTCACCACCTCGCCCATGGGGCTCCGGCTCACCAAGGAAGGACTCAACCTGGCCATCGACGCGGCCGGACTCGAGGCCGCCATGGCCATCGAGAATCGGAATCAGCTCATGTGCTCGAATACGCAGGATGCAAAAGAAGGCATGCGGGCGTTCATAGAAAAGCGGGATCCGGTCTACACCGGCCGATAACATGGGGATTAACGTGGACCGAATCGAAACTTTGACCAGTGCTTACCGGGCGATCATCGAGCAGGTGGATGATGCCAATCGTCCCGGCGTGCTAGACACGCCCAAACGCGCCGCTGTCGCCATGGACTTCATGACCCGCGGTTACGAGCAGACCCTCGAAGAAGTGGTGAACGACGCGCTGTTCGAAACCGATAACCGGGAGATGATCATCGTCCAGGACATCGAGCTCTACAGCCTCTGCGAACATCACATGCTGCCGTTCATCGGGCGTGCGCATGTGGGTTACATTCCGGATGGCCAGGTGCTGGGATTGTCGAAGGTCGCTCGAATCGTCGACATGTTTGCCCGGCGTCTGCAGATACAGGAACAGCTCACCATTCAGATCGCGAACGCACTCAAGGAAGTGACCGGTGCTCAGGATATCGGCGTGATCATCGAAGCTCAGCACCTGTGCATGATGATGCGCGGTGTGGAGAAGCAGAATTCACGAATGAAATCGTCCGCCATGCTGGGCGCCTTTCAGGATAACCCGTCCACCCGGATGGAGTTTCTGAACCTGCTGGGCCGCTGATCCGCCGGCAGGGCAGACCGACAACGGGCGTCATTCAGGGGGGGCACATCAACACCGAGTTTCGCGCCTATCTCGGTGCTACTGCGTTTTCCGGCATCGCGTTTTCGATGCAGCAGCTCCTGGTGAGCTGGCTGCTGATCGGCGTGCTGCTGCTGCCGGCAGATCAGGTGGGCCCCTTACAGGCGCTGATCGGCGTGCCGGGCATATTTCTCATGCTCTGGGGCGGTGCCAGCGCCGATCGTGCGGATCCGCGCACGCTGCTGATTCGCGTGTACGCCCTCTCACCACTGCTGCCCCTGTTTCTGATCGCCGTGGATCAGGTGAATGCGCTTTCGGTGCTTGCCGTCTCCCTCTGGGGGCTGGGTATGAGCGTGGTGACCTCTTTCTCCATGCCCGCTCAGCAGGCCATTCTCAACCGGGTTTCCGGTGCTGCCCTGCAGCAGGGTGTTTCGGCCTCCACTGCGGTCATGTTCCTGGTGCAGATGGGCGGGCTCATGCTCGCTGGCCAGATCGACCGTATCGGGCTCTCCAGCGTGCTGGTGGTGCAGTCAGTCTGTCTTGCGGTCGGCGCGCTGGCCATCCGAAGGATCTCCCCAGCGCCGCCATCCCCGGTTGCCGGGCCGAGGGCCTCCGCGCTGCAGACCATCGCCGCCGGTTTCCGGGCCACCCTCGACAACCGGGTCGTGTTTCATATCCTCGTGATCAATTTCGCCTCCAGCATATTCAATGCGGGGGCCTTCATGACGGTGTTTCCGTTCATCATCAAGCGGGTTTACGATGGCGACGCGGCGCTGCTTGCGATCATGATGACCATCTTCTTTGCCGGCGCGACCGTCTCCAACCTGCTCATGTTCAAGCTGATGCCGTTTCAGCAGCCGGGACGCCTGTTTCTGCTCATGCAGCTGTCGCGCATTCTGATCGTGCTGCTGTTGTGGATAGAGCCGAGCTGGTGGTTGCTGGTGGTGGCGACCATCGCCTGGGGCGTGAACATGGGATTCACCACCACCCTTGCCCGGACCATCGTTCAGGAATCGGCTGCCGCGGAGTTCCGAGGCCGGATCCTTTCCGTGTTCACGCTCGGCATGATGGGCAGCGCGCCGATTGGCGCCATCGTGCTGGGTATCATCATCGAAGCCTTCGGAACCCTGAACGCGCTGCTGCCGGCCATGGCCTCGTCCCTGGTGCTGTTCCTCTATGGCGTATTCGGTACCCGTATCTGGGGCTATCGCTCTCCGGTGGCAGCGGACGCTCAAACCGATACCGGGGCCACCTGAGAGAAATGGCATCCTGCGGATGACAGCCCTGCCACCCATCCGGATAATGCGCCGGCTCTCACCGAACGGATGAATCATGTTTCGTAACCTGCGCCTGTATCGGGTAACCGGCGACTGGCCTGCGTCTGAGGACGAACTTTCCAATCAGCTGATGAATGTGCCGTTCAAGCCCTGTGGCGCGTTCACGGAACGCAGCGCCGGCTGGGAAGCGCCGGTGGCGGTGTTGCCCGACCTCCTGGCCCGGCGGGTTGCAGGTGCGGATCTTTTCCGCCTGCGCTCTCAAAGTCGGCTGCTGCCCGCCGCGGCGGTCAACGAAGCGCTGGAAGAGCGGGTGACGGAGTTCACCGGCCGGATGGGCCGTCCACCGGGCCGCAAGGAAAAGCGGGATCTCAAAGACGAGATACATGCGGAGTTGATGCCTAAGGCGCTGCTGAAATCCGATCGGATCTGGGGCATGTTCATTCAGTCCGAGCGTGTGCTGGTGGTGGACACGGCTTCTGAAACCCAGGCGGACCGATTCACGGATGCGCTGCGCTCGGCGTTCGGGTCTCTGCCGATGACGCCCATTGAATTCAGGGAACCGGTGGCCAAGCTGCTGACCAACGTTTTTCTCGGCCAGGGACCGACCAGTTTCCTGCCCGGCCGGGAGTGCCGGATGCTGGACCCGTCCACGGGCAGTTCCTCCGTCAGCTGGCTCGACATCGACCTCTCGGATGCCAGCGTGCAGAAACACGTGCGAGACGGGCTGAAGCTGGACCGGCTGGGGCTGACGTTCGACGAGGTGGCGAGTCTGGTGCTCGATCAGGACTGCGTGATCCGCAAGCTGAAGCTGATCGGCATGGAAAAGGTGGAGGATGGGGACGCGCTCGACGAAGATCCCGTCGGACTTCAGGATGCTGAGTTCGTGCTCACCGCCGGCGTGATTACCAGATTGCTGGGGGCCCTCAAGAAACAGCTGGGTGGTTACGACTGAACATGCGCCTGATTCATCTCATTCTGCTGCTGCTGCTGGCCATTCTCGGTCTGCTTCTCACCCTCCTGCTGGGGGAGAACCCGGAGGCGGCGACCGGCCTCGCTCATCCCCGGTTCGATGCGATGACGATTGGCGGGGATGGTCTGGCCCGGCTGGGTGGCATGGGTTGGGCGATGAGCAGCATTCAGGTGCTGACCATACTGCTGATACACGCGTTGATCGCCTTTGGCGTCAATGAGCGGCATCGCACCGGCATCTTCTGGCTGTTGATGGGGTCCAGCGCGGTCCTGTCACTCGCCATCTGGCTGGGCATGTACCGGAGTTACCTCCACTTCCTGGAGACCGGCCATGTCGACGTGCTGTTTGGCTTTCCGCTACCGACGACGCTGGCCATGTTCGGCGTGTTTATCGGTGGCAGCTATCTCTGCGTGATCTATATCTGGGGATTCCGCCGATTCATCTTTCCGCTGGAAGACGAAGCGGCCTATGAGGCGTTGCGGGCAAGCGCCGGGGCGCCTCGACGGCCCGATACGCCCCACGGCGGGAGCGACGCATGATGGATGGGTTTCGTGTCGAGATCTCCATCGGCTTCGTGGTCGTGTATATGGTTTTCTGCGTGGTGGTGGGCATGTGGGCGATGCGTCGCACACACGATGCCAGCGACTTTTTCGTTGCCGGCCGTCACCTTGGCCCGCTGGTCGTGGCGCTCGCCGTGTTCTCCAGCACGCTCTCCGGTTTCGGATTCGTGGGCGGGCCCGGGCTCGTCTACTCCAGCGGCCTGAGTTCTCTGTGGATGGTCGTCGTGGCCGGCTTCGGCTATGCCCTCGGATTCTTCCTGGTCTCGAAGCGGATACGCATGATCGCCGGGGTGCGGAATGCGCTGTCGCTGCCCGACGTGATCGCCGCCCGCTATCGCAGCGAATGGGCCCGTGGGCTCATGGCTGTCACCATTCTGCTGGGCGTGATGGGCTATCTGGCGACGCAGATCCTGGCCATGGCGCTCGTTCTGCAGTCGCTGCTCGGTGCAACGGAAATGTTTGCGGACATTTCACTCATCACCTGTGTTGTCTGGTCGCTGGCCGTGCTGGTCTTTTACAGCGTCACAGGTGGCATCGTCGCTTCGGTTTATACGGACGTGATCCAGGGGGCGATCATGGCCGTTGCCGGTTTGCTCATCCTGTTGACGGCTTCCAGCGTATACAGCGGTGGTCTGCCGGAGGCGGCGCTGGTCATCATGGCGGACGATGCGGAAGCCGTCATGCCGTTCGGCACTCTCGGCATGATCACCGCCCTCGGCTGGGGGTTCGTCTTCGGTGTGGGCCTCGCGGGCCAGCCTCATCTGATCACGAAAATGATGATGAACCGGAAAATCTCGGATAATCGCACCATCTTCCCCATGAGCCTGGTCGGTTACGCCCTCGCTGCTCTGCTCTGGTTCTCCATCGGCATCATCATGCGGGCAACGGTGCTGGACGGCAGCATGCCGCCGCTGGATGCAGCAGACGCAGCGGCGCCGGTCTTTCTCGCCACCTTCGCCCATCCTCTGCTGGCGGGGGTCGTATTCGCGGCACTGTTCGCCGCCATCATGTCCACCTCCGACGCATTCCTGAACGTCGGCACTGCCGCGGTCATTCACGATCTGCCGAACGCCATCCGGGGCCGCAGCGTGAACAACGAACTCTTCTGGGCCCGGGTGGTGACCTGTCTGATCACACTGGTTGCCGCTGCCTTCGCGCTGTACTCCTATTACGGAAATGACCGGCTGGTTGCGCTCCTGGGTGCCTTCGGCTGGGGCACCTTCGCGGCCGCCATCGTCCCGGTGGTGGTGTTCGGTCTGAACTGGCGCCGGGCAACCGCCCGGGCAGCGGTTGCGGCGATTGTCACCAGCCTGGTGCTCAACTTCGCGGTGGAAATCTTCTCCATCCGCCTACCTTTCGGTGTGAGTGGGCCTTTCCTGGCCATCGTCACCTCGATGACCCTGTTCGTGGTGGTCTCCCTGCTCGAGCCCGCGCCGGAACTGGACCCGGATATTGATAAGATCATGGACCTGTAGGCGAGCGCGGAAGCCTGGATTGCGGGGTTCAGCGTCAGTTCAGGCGGCTCCGCATAGGCTCATGCACCAGATTGGCGCTTGGCTGCCGCTTTGCGGTATTTTGCGCCCGTCATAGACCTTACTTTTTCCACTTCCCCCAGGAGTAGCGCATGCGCGTGAATCGACCACAGAACACGATGCTCAGAGGGCTCTTCGGCGTCTTTCTCGGCAGCCTGATTGCCTTTATTCCGCCTGGAGCCGCCGCGGACAACTATTCAGAGGCGGCCAACGCCTTCCGCAATACGGACGCCGCCGCGCCATTTTTCTCCCGTAGCTACGGCTATGCGGTCTTTCCCACCGTCGGTAAAGGGGGCTTCATCCTGGCCGGCGGTTACGGGCGCGGGCGGGTGTTCGTTGCCGGCGACCCGGTGGGTGATACCACGCTCACACAGGCTTCCGTGGGTTTCCAGGTGGGCGGGCAGGCCTACACTCAGATCATCTTCTTCGAGGACGAGCGGGCGTTCCGCGAATTCTCCCGGGGCGGCTTCGAGTTCGGCGGCCAGGTGAACGCCACAGTCATCAAGGCCAGCGCCCAGGCCACGGCCAGCACCACAGGCTCTACAGCCGGGGCCAGCGGCGGCATCGATGATGCGGAGACTGTTTCACCCGGCTACTACAAAGGCATGGCCGTGTTCATCATTGCGACCGGCGGATTGATGTTCGAAGCCAGCGTCGGTGGTCAGCGCTTCACTTATCGGCCGATCGAGCAGGACATCGGTGGCTGATCAGAGCGGTCGTTCGCTGCCGGTTTTCCGGTAGCGATGCACAAAGCGGCTCGTGCGGCCGCGCAGGTCCGGCGCGAACACAGCGCGTCGGAGGTCGTCTTCCGGATTGACGAGCACTTTGCTGGCTGCCTCGAATTCGAAGCCTCTGGCTGCCAGGTCCTCGCGGGCGAAATCCGCCGCGATCCGGTGCAGGTTCTGTGCATAGGTCGGGCCCGTTCTCGCGGGCGCCTGGTGATCGATGATGCCGAGCACGCCATCCGGTTTGAGGATCCGGCGCACGGTCCGAAATACCTGATCCGGACTCACCGCCCAGCCGTTATTGAGGTAGTAGAGGTCGTGATACACCTTGACCATGAGCACCAGGTCCACACTGTCGTCCGGCAGATCGATGTCTGATATTTCCCGGACGTAGACCGCCAGCGCGGTCATGTCCGACCCTCTGAGGCGCCGGGGCAGGGAACGCATCAGGCCGGCGTAGCCCTGATTGTTGTGCAGGTAAACGGTGCCGGTGGGACCGACCGCCCGTGCCAGGATTTCACTGTAGTAGCCATCTCCCCCAAGCAGGTCGAAGACGACCATCCCCGGCCGCACAGCCAGAAAGCGGAGCACGGACTCCGGCTGGCTCCCGATGTCCCGGGCCCGGTCCTGGTCGCTGCGGTCCGGGTGATGAATGGCGGCACTGATGAAGTCCGGGTCCGCGGGTTGCGCTCGAATCGCGCTGGTCAGCGTGAGGAGCAGACCCAGGCAGATCAGCTCGCCTGTCCGGATGCCTGCCCGGATGGATCGGGCAGTCGCTGACGGCGGGATCACAGCCGGGCGATGACGGCCTTCGCGAACTCGTCCGTGTTCAGTTTGCCGCCCAGATCCCGGGTCTTCTCGCCGTCGAGCAGTGCCTGGTCATAGGCGGATTTGATTCGTTTGGCGATCCCGGCGTAGGCCGGCGTTTCTTCCGCCATATGGTTGAGCATCATCACGGAAGACATCAGCAGCGCGAGGGGGTTTGCCACGTTCTTGCCGGCGATATCCGGTGCTGAGCCGTGGACGGCCTCGAAGATGGCAGTTTCCTCACCGAAGTTGGCGCCGGGAACGACACCCAGGCCGCCGACGAGTCCTGCGCACAGGTCGCTCACCACATCGCCGTAGAGATTCTCCAACAGCAGAATATCGAACTGACCGGGATCCTGAACCAGGCGCATGCAGCCTGCGTCGATGATGGCCGACTCGTATTCGATGTTCGGGTATTCCCGTTTGTGCACATGATCGCCGGCACGGAGGAAGAGCCCATCCGTCATTTTCATGATGTTGGCTTTATGGAAGACGGTGATTTTCTTCCTCTGACGCTGAGTGGCGAAGCGGAAGGCATACTGGGCGATGCGCAGGCAGCCTTTCTCGGTGGCAACCTTCATGCTCATGACCACGCCGGGGACCACCTCGTTCTCAACCCCGCTGTACAGGCCCTCCGTGTTCTCCCGGATGATGATCAGATCGACGTTCTCGTAGCGGGTATCCACCCCCGGGAGACTCCGAACCGGGCGAACGGCGGCATAGAGCTCGAACTGCTTTCGCAGTTGCACGTTCACCGACGCGAAACCTTCTCCGACCGGTGTGGTACAGGGACCTTTCAACGCCACCCTGTGGTGGTCGATGGCTTCGATGGTCGCCTCGGGCAGCACATCGCCGCCGGATTCGAGGGCGGCGAGGCCGGCGTCGCAGCGCTCCCATTCGATGGCCGCACCCGCCGCATCGAGCACGGACAGCACCGCGTCGGTGATTTGCGGACCGATACCGTCTCCCGGTATCAGTGCCGCCTTCCCTTTGACTCCGGATGGCGGCCTGGAAGACGATTCTGATGAAGATTCAGATGACGTTTTCTCGGACGTTTTCTCGGACGTTTTCTTGGACGTTGTCTCTGCCATCGGCAAACCTCTGGATGACACTTCAGATAGGGTGTGTCAGCGTACCACGACCGGCGCAAGACTTGATGAATCCGTCGCTGTTTCAGCGGGATAACAGGAGGTGATCATGGCAGAACCCAGGTGGCTGGAACCCCGTGCGGGGTTTCAGTATCAGGCGGATACCGTCGTCGTGACGGCGGACTATCAGCACGAAAAGCTCAGTCTGTGCGGCATCGATCCCGCGCTGTTCGGTCATGCTGTGGATGCGTCCTTCTTCATTGGTCTGGCCATTCGTGCCGGGGTCGCCAGCGGCATCAGCGCGGAGGGCAACGTCAACATGCTTCAGTCGCTCGAGCAGCATCGACCGGCCCGACTCGACGAATCCCTGACTGTGCGTGGAGAAATCACGGCCGTCCTGGAGGTGCCGAGAGGCCATACGATTGATACGGATGTGTGGTTTGAGGATGCCGCCGGCGAGCGGGTGATTACCGCGAAACGACGTTCATTGAAGCCGGATTCCCGGAAAACAGAGCGGGGTGCCGGCGAACGTCCTCCGCCGGTGCTGGCGAATCCGGCGAACGCCACGGTGCTGGCCACCCATACCCTGACGCCTGAGATCGTCGTCAATTACTCGGAGGCTGGGAACAGCATTCACTATGACCTGGACGCCGCGCAGAAAGCCGGCTTCCGGGCGCCGCTGATCGGTGGCGGGATGGGCGTGCACTATCTGCTGGCAGCCATCTACGCGGAGAAAGCACCAGGGTCCTTTGCTCTGGATATCTACTTCCGGCGGCCCATCTTCTGGGATGACCGCTTCAGCGTCGTGCGCGAAATCCATGAGGGCCATGAGAGCGATGGCATGGCCCTGATCCGCGACGACGGCAATGCGGTGAAGGTGCTCACGGAGATGCGTATCAACGCGCTCGAGTGACGGCGCGCGGTGCCGGTCTCCCATCAACCGTCGCTGAGTCAGTCGTCAAGGGCCCCGTAGATGATGTTCTTCAGCTGGCCGCGGAAGTTGAACGTGGCCGAAGGCATCAGCTGAGTCATGAACACCACCACCAGGTCCTCCTTCGGGTCCACCCAGAAGATCGTCGAGGCGGCACCGCCCCAGTAATAGTCGCCAGAGCCCATCGCCCCGGAGGCAACTTCGTCGAGGGTCATGGCGAAGCCCAGGCCGAAACCGACGCCATCATAGGCAGTCTCGGAGAACGCACCCACGGCCATGGTGGAGAGGTCGCCGGCGGTCAGATGATTCATGGTCATGAGATCCAGCGTGCGCGAACCGATGATACGGGTGTCGCCGACCTTGCCCCGGCAGCGCAGCATCTCGCAGAACTTCAGGTAGTCGGCCGTCGTGCCCACCAGTCCGCCGCCACCGGAAAAGAAGGTGGGTGGCTCCAGGTAGGCGCTTCGGGTCGGATCATCCAGCAGTTTCAGCGCCTTGTCCGGGCCGCGTTCGTAGTTTGCCGCGAAACGCGATTGCTTTTCGTCCGGCACGTGAAAGCCGGTGTCAGTCATGCCGAGCGGGGCGAAAATGTGTTCTTCGAGATAGTGGTCGAGCCGCTGGCCGGACAGTGCTTCCACCAGATGGCCGCAGACGTCCGTGGCGTAGGAGTAGAGCCAGCGCTCGCCCGGCTGAAAGTGCAGGGGGACCCTGGCCAGCTTATCGACGAAGCTCTGCAGGGTTTCACCCTGGTCACGGCGCACCCGATGGGCGCGATAGAGCTTGTCTGCCGGGTGTCCGGTTGCGCCATAGGAAAGACCGGACGTATGGCTGAGCAGGTGCCGAAACGTCATCGGTGTGGTGGTGGGGGTCAGTTCCACGTGCTCGCCTTCGCCGGAAACATAGACCTGCTGTTCCCGCCAGCTCGGAATCACCCGGTGGACCGGGTCGTTGAGCTGAAAGAGACCACGCTCGTAGAGTTGCATGAGGGCAATGGAGGTGATGGGCTTGGTCATGGAGTAGATACGGAAGATCGTATCGTCTGCCATGGGTTTTTCCCGCTCCCGGTCCATCATCCCGAAGTTCCGGAAGTAGGCAGGCTGACCGTGGCGTGCCACGGCGATCTGACAGCCGGGGATCTTGCCGGGTTCGATGTAGTTCCGATTCAGGTGGTCGCTGATACGCGCCAGCCGTTCCGCATCAAAGCCTGCGGCTTCCGGTGCAACGTCGTTCAGGTTTGAGTACTGATCCATGGCTGGTCTCTTCGCTGTCTCTCCCGTGGGCCGAAGAGACTAACAACGGCCGGTTGGCTTGTCATGATGTGGTCTCTAAAGTAGTCGCGCGAGGGAGCGTGATGACAATGAATCAACAATCGACAGGCACCTCCGCCGGGGGCGTCGGTTCGGCCGTCTGGTGGGCCTGGGGTATCAGTCTGCTGGCCGGTCTGCTGTTCGGATTTCTGGAAGGGCACGGGACGACACCGGCATTGTTCGGCCGTTTGGCCTCTTCCATGGTATTGGTGCTTGCCGGGGTGCTTGCCTGGCGAACGGCCATGGGCCGGGACGAAACGCCACGGGCAGCCACCTATCCATTGCTCATCGCCATCGGCATGGCCTTCGGCGCGCTGGGTGATTTATTCAATGCGGGGCTCTTCGGCCGCGGGCTGACGACGTTGGCGGCCATGGTGGCCTTTGGGGTAGGGCATCTGTTCTACATCAGTGCGGTCGTCCGGGAGCTGGGCAAGGTGTCCGGTACGGCGATGCAGAAAGGGGTTCCCATCGCTTTCTGGCTGCTGTGTGGACTGATCGGCTGGTGGCTGATCGTTTATCCGGCGCATGTGACAACAGCTGTGGCGGCACTGGTCTGGCCGGCATTGGGCTACACACTGCTGCTCGCTACCACCGCGGGGGTGGGAACCGCCCTGGGCGTTCTGGACCGGCGTTTTCTGCCGCTCGCTGCGGGCGGCGTTCTGTTTCTCGTCAGCGACCTGGTGCTCGGAGTCGAGATCTTCCGCGGCCCCTTTCCGCAGGATACGCTGGCGGTCTGGATCCCGTATGGTTGCGGGCAGATGCTGATTGTCTATTCAGCCGCCCGGTATGTTGAAAATGACGCAAACGGATAGGAGTTCTGGAACAGGAATGAGGTACTTATTTTCAAGTCTGCTGGCGATATGCCTGCTCAGCGGCTGCGGTTCGCCCTCCGAGCAGACAAGGGAGCAGACAAGCGAGTCTGTTGATTCTACCCGCGAGCAAAGGGTCGAGGAGGGTGTGGAAGCTGCGGATATGATCCTCAGCAATGCCAGGATATACACCTTTGCCTGGCCGGATCCGGATGTGGAAGGTCGACCGGCAGCAGGTGCTCCGGTGGTCGACGGTGTCTGGCGACCGGATGCGGAGGCGCTGGCCATTCGAGGCACGACGATCCTGGCAGTGGGAAGCCTGGCGGAAGTCGAAGCGCACCTGGCCGGGACGACCCAGGTCATCGACCTCCAGGGTGCCACGGTGTTGCCTGGCCTCATCGAGAGCCACGGCCACTACAACGAACTGGGTGAACAGGCAGAGCGGGTGGATGTGAGCACCGCCACCACCGTGGAGGAGATGGCCCGCCTGTTGAGTGTGCGCATGGAAACCGCAATGCCCGGCGAGTGGATCGTCGGCGCCGGCTGGGATGAAGGTGCCTGGGCGGACAATCTGCCGGTGAAAGGACCCATTGATGCGGTGAGCCCGGATCATCCTGTGGTGTTGCTGGGTCGCCGTGGTTTCGGCCTGCTCGCCAACTCGCGCGCTCTTGGGATTGCCGGGATCAGTGCGGAAACACCCTCGCCATCCGGCGGGGAAGTGGTGAAGGATGAGAACGGTGAACCCACCGGCGTGCTCCTGAATCGAGCCCGGTCGCTCGTTACCGATGTGATTCCAGCGGCCAGCCTCACGCAGAAAAAGCGCATGCTGCGCGCCGGACTGACCGCCATGGCGGAGGCGGGCTATGTCACCGCCCATCACGCCGGTGTCTATGGTGACTATATGCCGGCCTACGAAGCGCTGGCGGAAGAAGGCGCATTGCCCGTTCGTGTGGAAGCGATGATTGCCGCTCGACCGGAAAACCAGGTCCTGATGGAGCGGGTGATCGCCCGTGGTCCGAGTCCAGCCGATGATTCCCGGCTCTGGATACGCGGCGTGAAGGCCTACTACGATGGTTCTCTCGGTTCCCGCGGCGCGAAGATGCTCGAAGACTACTCGGATCAGCCCGGCCATCGAGGGGTTTCCGGCGATGCGTACGGATTCCCGGAAGAGATGGTGACCCGGGCCATCCATAAAGGGTTTCAGGTGGGCGTGCACGCGATCGGCGATGCGGGCAATCGGGCGGTGCTCGACTACTACGAGGGGGTGCTGCCCGACAGTGGCCATCCGGAGGTCCGGCACCGGGTTGAACATGCACAGATCGTGCACCCGGATGACTTTGCGCGATTTGGCGCCATGAATCTGGTGGCCTCCATGGAGCCTGGTCATGCGGTAGAGGACAGCCCCTGGGCGGAAGACCGAGTGGGTCCAGAGAGAATTCTCGGCGGCTATGCCTGGCGGACACTGCGACGGGCCGGTGCCGGCTTGATATTCAATTCAGATCTCTCGGGCACGGACTACGACATCTTTTACGGGCTGCATTGTGCGGTTACCCGCACGAGTCGGGAGGGAGAACCCCTGGGGGGCTGGTATCCGGAACAGGCCGTTACCATGGAGGAAGCGATTCGGGCCTACACCGTCTGGCCGGCGGTCGCTTCCGGCAAGGCAGCATTGACCGGTTCGCTCATGGCCGGTAAATGGGCGGATCTGACCGTGCTGTCCATTGATCCGTTGAATGTTGCGGCGCCGGCGGATCTGTTTGCCGGACGGGCGCTCATGACCATCATTGGGGGTGAAGTGGCGTTCGACGGGCGGCAGACCTCGACAGATCCAGGGGGGGTTGAGTGATGAAAATCGGTGTTTTTGCGACTTTCATGTCGCCCTACGGCACCCGGGAAATGATCAGCGACTTCGGCCGTCAGGCGGAAGCCCTCGGCGTGGAATCGATCTGGATGGGAGAGCACGTGGTGCTCTTCGATGAAATGGAATTTCCCTACCCCGGCTCGAAAGATGGCCGCATACCGGTGCCGGAAGGGGGCGGTATGCTGGATACCCTGACCACCTTCGGCCTGCTCGCCGGGGTGACCGAAAAGATCCGTTTCGGCACGGGGATTGCGCTCGTGCCTCAGCGGAACCCGGTCTACACGGCCAAAGAACTCGCCACCCTGGACTGGCTGAGCGGCGGTCGGATGGACTTCGGCATTGGGGTGGGCTGGTGCAAGGAAGAAGTGATTGCCTGTGGTTACCGCTGGGAGGATCGCGGCGAACGGTGCGATGAATTCCTTCAGGCTATGATCAACCTCTGGACGCAACCGGTCGCTTCCTTTGAAGGCAGGCATGTGCAGCTGGCGCCTTGCAGGATGGATCCGAAGCCCGTGCAGAAACCGCATCTGCCCATAATCGTCGGTGGTCATGGCAACCCTTCGTTGAGGCGGGCTGCCCGGTTCGGTAGCGGCTGGTATGGGTTTGCCCTGGATGTGGCGACCACGGGCGCCGTGCTCGCACGGCTCGATCAGGCGCTGGCGGAGGCGGGCCGGAGCCGGGAAGGATTTGAGATCGTGATCACGCCGACCTCCACCACAGCCGAAGATCTGGATGGCTTCCGGGCGCTGGGTGTGGATCGTCTCGTCGTTCAGCTCGGTTCGCAGAAACCGGAACGGGTTGCCCGGCGTATGGACGAACTGGCAAGCCTCGTAGCGGCTGCCGCCCCTCATTAATCAGGAACGAACATGAAGATTCTGAAGTGGCTCGGTATTGGCGTGGCGGGCGTGGCCGTCGTCGGATTTCTGCTGCTGGCTCTGGTTTACGTGGTGACCGGCCCGGAAGAACCACCCGCCGGGAGCGTGAGTGCAGCGGCACTGGCGGCAGGAGACTACGGGGTCGAGTTCGAAGAGCGAACGCTCGTGGATGAGAGTCGCCGTACGCCTGAAAATGGGACCTATCCCGGTGCGGACAGCAGAACGCTGGTGCTCAACCTCTGGTATCCGGACGAGGCAGTGGCAGGCGGCAGTCCCCTGATCGTCTACAGCCATGGCTTCATGTCCAACAGGGACGAGGGGGACTATCTGGCCGAAGCCCTGGCTCGACAGGGGTATATCGTTGTCGCACCCGACTTCCCGCTTTCGAATGGTTCGGCACCCGGCGGGCCAAATCCGGCGGATGTGGTGAATCAGCCCGGCGATGTCTCATTCATCATCGATTCACTCACGGCTCTGACAGGCAATGACAAGCCATTCAACGGTGAAATCGACACCGCCAGGATTGGTGTGGCGGGGCTGTCTCTGGGTGGTCTCACTTCGACTCTGGTGGGCTACCACCCCCGATTCCATGACGATCGGGTGCGCGCCGTGGTTTCCATTGCCGGTCCGGCTGCGATGTTCACCCGGAGATTTTTTCTCACCCGTTCTGCACCGTTTCTGATGATCGGTGGTACGGAGGATGCCGTGGTGGACTACGCCACCCATGCCGCCACCATCCCGGATCGAGCGCCGCAGGGGACGCTGCTGACCATTCGTGGCGGGACGCACATTGCATTTGCAGGAATGGCGGAGCCCGCCATGCGCTTTGTGGATCATCCCGACAGCCTGGCTTGCGATGCCCTGCAGGCCGGCGTGGATCAGGCCGGTGACGACAATCCGTTCGCCCAGCTCGGTGATCTTACGGATGGGGTGAATCCGGCGAAGACGGCGATGGTCATCTGTGCGAATCCGCTGGGTGATTCACTCCACCCGGGTCGACAGCAGATGATCACCCAGGTTGGCGTGGTGAGCTTCTTCGCTTCTCAGTTTGCGGATTCTGCCGAAGCCCGGCAGGCGGCGCGGACGCTGCTGAATCAGGGGATGGCGGGCGATTTCCCGGAGGTGAGCGTTCGCCGCTGATTTCAGGTGAACCTCGCCGACCCTGGCGGTGACTCATGAGTAAGACAACCTCCAGGGAGGTGACTTGTGAGACGATCCGCCGCCTGTTGGGGCTGTATTCTGCTGCTGATCGCGTTCTGCACCGGCTGTGCCTCGGTTGGTTGCGAGTTGAACCCGCTGAAACCTAAAAAGGCCCTTCGCTGCGAGATGCCGCTGCGTTGAGGCCGGCATAGCCCGGTCAGCGGCGCTGTGCCGCTTGCGCGCGAACGAATCCGTCCCGGGCTTTCATGCGTTCCAGATAGTCCAGGGTTTCAGGTTTGTAGTCCTTGTGGATGTCCAGAGATTCGCCGAGAAAGAGCGCATAGGCGCAGGCAATGTCGGCGATGGTAAACCGGTCTGCGACCAGATATTCGTGTTCGGCGACGCGCGCGTTGAGCATGCGGAGCCGGGCCAGATACCATCTGCGATAGTCTTCGCCAACGGCTGCCTTGGTCTCGTCCGGCTCCAGGCGTGTGTAGCGCAGATACAGCGTCTGTGGAAATGTCAGCGTCGCGTCGCTGTGGTACAGCCAGTTGAGATAATTGCCATACTCCGGATGATCCGGTTGCAGTCCGAATTCATGCTTCTGATACTTTTCGACCAGGTAGTGGCAGATGCCCGTTGACTCCGTCATCTTCGCGTTGCCGTCTTCGAAGTAGGGAACCGTACCGAGCACGTTCAGGTCGGTGTAGCCTTCGTGCAGAAAACGGGGTGGAAAGGCCATCACTTCCAGTTCGTAATCGAGCGCCATTTCCTCGAGTGCCCAGAGTGGGCGGAAGGATCTTGCGTCGGGACAGTGCCAGAGTTTCATGCGCTTCCTACTCCTGTTTTTCGTGGGGGTTGATAGTGGCGGTTGATAGTGCCTTGGCCTCCAGTTCCGGTGCCAGCATATCGAACCATCTTTCCAGCACCTGCCGTTGCCGGGCTTCACTGATGCCGTATTGATGCTCCACCAGCAGGCCCCGCATCAGGCAGCGGTTCGCAGTCAGCAGCAGCAGCACGTCATCCTGCGCTTCTGCGTCGAGTTCGCTGAGCGTGGGTAGAAAGCGCTCGTCGATCTCTCTGATCGAGGTTTTCAGGCCACCGGCGATCCGGGCCTGAAGAACGCGGTCGGTTCGAGCGGCAATGAGTATTTCCAGCAGGGCCAGATAGGCGCGAGTGTTCGTCATCCGTTCCCAGAACGTGCGCAACCGTTCCCGTATGTGCAGTGACTGGTCCCGGCTCGAGTATTCGGCAGGTCGTGCCAGTAGATAGGAGGCCGTACTCGCCATCAGGTCCTCCTTGCTCGGAAAGTGATGTTGCAGAGCCCCTTTCGAGACACCGGCTTTGTCCACCACCCGGTTGATGGAGGTTTCGGAATAGCCGAGTTCGGCCAGGCATTGGACGGTGGCTTCGCAGATAGTCTGTCGTGCCCGTTCGGACTTCAGCGCCCGTTTGCCTGTCCTGGGATTTGCGTGCGCCGCCTGATTCATGAATTCAGCATAGCCAACGACAGATGCAAAAACCATACGAGCGTATTGTTTTGTTTTCTCCGGTTGGTTAGTCTGGATCCGGGACTTGAAACGCATGCTGGGGGAATCATGAGCGAAGCTCGTTCAGGCGATGTGCTGCGCGTCGGCAACTGCAGCGGTTTCTACGGGGATAAACTGTCCGCCGCCCGTGAGATGGTGGAAGGCGGTCCCATCGATGTGCTGACCGGCGACTATCTTGCCGAACTGACCATGGCCATCCTCTACAACCAGAAGCAGAGCCGCGGCGGCAATGCGGGCTATGTGGGCACTTTCCTCAAGCAGATTCGCGATGTGGCGGCGCTGTGCAGGGAAAAGGGCATCAAAATCGTCTCCAATGCCGGTGGTCTGAACCCGGCCGGTATGGCCCAGGACGTGGAGCAGTTGCTCAGCGAACTCGGTGTGGACGCGCGGGTGGCCTATATAGACGGTGATGATCTCGTGCCGCGAATGGGTGAACTCACCGCAGCCGGCGAAACCTTCACCAACATCGATCGAGACATCGCCCTGGCCGACTCCGGCAATGAGGTGCTCACAGCCAACGCTTATTTCGGTGCCTGGGGCATCGCCGAAGCGCTCGGACAGGGCGCAGACATCGTGATCTGCCCACGGGTAACCGATGCGGCCGTGGTGATCGGACCGGCGGCCTGGAAATTCGGCTGGGCGCGTAACGACTTCGATGCGCTGGCAGGTGCCCTGACTGCAGGGCACGTCATCGAGTGTGGATGTCAGACCTGCGGCGGTAACTACTCGTTCTTCCAGGAAGTGCCGAGTTTCCACAACATGGGATACCCCATCGCCGAAATCGAAGCGGATGGCAGTTTCACCATCACCAAACATCCGAACACCGGCGGACTGATTTCCGTTGGTACGGTGACTGCGCAACTGCTCTATGAAATCTCCACACCCGCGTACGTGAACCCGGATGTGATTGCGCATTTCGACAGTCTTTCCATCGAACAGGTGGGCGAAGATCGGGTGCGGGTGAGCGGTGTGCGGGGCTCGAATCCACCGCCGACGCACAAGGCGTGCATCAACACGGCCGACGGGTTCAAGGCAGGCATCGAGATTCTGCTGACGGGCCTCGATATCGAGGAGAAGGCAGAGATCTTTACCGACGTTTTCTTCGAGTCCCTGGGTGGCCGGGAAGCCTTCGACAAGGTCGAGACCCAGCTCATTCGTACCGATCGAGCGGATGCCGCTCAGAACGAGGAAGCCCAGGCCAGTCTGCGGATATTTGCGCACTCCAAGGATCCGGATAAGGTTGGCCGCCTGTTCTCGGCCAAGCATATCGAGCTCGCACTGGCGAACTATCCCGGCTTCAGCGGCCGTGGCGGCATACCGGGCGGGCCTGTCATCGCCTACTGGCCGGCGCTGGTGGACAGCAGACACATCGTTGAACAGGTGCACTTCGCCGATCGAACCACGGACGTTCTGCCAACCAGTCAGATGGGTTTCGATGAGATCTACTATCAGCGCACGCCGGTTGCGCTGCCCGGGATACCCGGTGGCGCGCCGAAAACCATTCCGCTCGGACGTCTGTATGGCACCCGTTCCGGTGACAAGGGCGGCTGTGCCAACGTGGGGGTATGGGCGAAGACGGATACCGCCTACGCATTCCTGGCGGATTTCCTGACCGTGCAGCAACTGAAAACGCTGTGCCCGGATCTCGCCCCCTGGGACATCGACCGCTACGAGATGCCGAACCTCAAGGCGCTCAACTTTTACATCCACGGAATTCTCGGTGAAGGGGTCTCGGCAAACAATCGTCTGGACGGGCAGGCCAAGTCCCTGGGCGAGTACCTCCGTTCCCGGTCCATTGAAGTACCTGCGGACCTCGCCGGGGAAGTGGGGCTCTGAACATCAGCAAACGGGGAAGTATCCGATGAGTGAACTCGAATCGTTCAGAGCCGAGGTTGCCGCCTGGCTCGAAGAGAATCGGCCGGCGCAACCGGACTTTCTGCTGCCGGAAACCTTCATGGAAGTGGGCACAGACCAGCAGTTCGAGTTTCTCCGCGACTGGCAGCGAAAGATTTACGAAGCCGGTTACCTGGGCATGGCCTGGCCAAAGGCCTACGGTGGCGGCGGGCAGCCACAGGTGATGCAGGATATCGTCAACGCGGAGATGGCCCGTCTCAACGTGCCATTCGTGCCGAATACCATTGGCCTCAACTGGGCAGGGCCACTGATCCTCGCCATCGGCACCGAAGCGGAGAAAGCGAAATACATCCCCGGTATTCTCTCTGCCGAGGACATCTGGTGTCAGGGCTTTTCTGAGCCTGACAACGGTTCAGACCTGGCGGCGGCCACCACCCGCGCCGTTCGTGATGGAGACGACTGGGTGCTGAACGGTTCCAAAATCTGGACCAGCCTCGGCAGTTATGCCAAATACATGATTCTGCTGGCCAGGACGAATCCGGACGCTGAGAACCGATACGCGGGTCTGTCCTATTTTCTCGCGCCCATGGATGCACCCGGGGTGACAGTGCAACCCATCCGCAAGCTGACGGGGGAATACGGCTTTACCCAGACATTCTTCACCGATGCACGGATACCCGGTGACTGCCTCATGGGCAGGGAAGGTGAGGGCTGGCAGATTGCGATGAAAACGCTGACGTTCGAGCGGAGCGTCGAAGGCGGGCAGGCAGGTGGTCTCGCCGGCAATTCCCTGGGTGTGAGAGACGTGCTGGAACTGGCGAGACGCATACAGCGTGATGGCCGTCCCGCCCTCGAAGACCCTGTGATCCGCGACGAGCTGGTGAAGTTCCTGATCGAGGAACAGGGTGATCGGCTCTGCGGTGCCCGGGCCAGGCATCCGGCGTTGATCAGTGAGCGGCCGGCGGCGATTGCCCTGTCCGGTAAACTGCGCGGCACGGAGCATAGACGCCGACTCCTGCAGTTCGCCATCACCCTGCAGGGGGCCAATGGCGCCCGCTGGGTCGGTGATCAACGGGCAGATAATGGCGGTCTCTGGCAGCGTTCCTACTTCAATGCCTTTTCCGCCACCATCGGCGGTGGCACCAGCCAGGTTCAATCCAACATTGTCGGCGAGCGGGTGCTCGGCCTGCCGAAAGATTAGGGGGAGGTATGTGTGCCGTGCAACTCAAACAGACGATCACCTTTTCAGAAGAGCAGAGCATGCTTCTGGATACGGCCACCGAGTTTTTTCGGGACAAGTCGCCGCTGTCCGGGGTTCGGAATCTCATGCTTTCCGAGCATGGCTTCGATGTGGAGACATGGCAGGAAATGATCGCGCTCGGCTGGTCGGGACTGGCCATCCCGGAAGCTTACGGTGGCAGTGATCTGGGTCTGGCGGCCGCGGTGACGATCGCCGAACCCATGGGGCGGTGGCTGTCCGCCACGCCCTGGCTGCCGACGCAGCTATTCGTTCAGGGCGTGCTCGCTGGTGGCGAAGCCCTGTGCTCCGAGCTGTTGCCCGCGATTGCCGAAGGGGCCTCCGGATCGGTGGCGCTCAGTGAGCCGGATGGTGATTGGGATCTCAACCATGCCGGGTTGGCGATGAGCGAAACCGCCGCCGGTGTGTCGCTGACCGGGACCAAGACATTCGTGCTCAATGGGGATGTTGCTGACTATCTGCTGGTGAGCGGCCGTTTGAAGGGTGCCCCGGCGCTGGCCGTGCTCGAGAAAGCACAGATCCAGTCGGCCGTCCTGCACCGGGAAACGGTGATCGATGAAACCCGGCGCAGTTTCGAGCTGACGCTGGATGAGGTGGAGGTGCCGCATACCCGACTGGTGACGGGTGCTGCGGCCGAGGTGGCATTGACGGCTGTCAGACAGGCAGCCCTGCTCCTGATCTCCGCGGAATCCGCCGGTGGAATTGCCGGAGCACTCGAGGTGATCGTCGAATATCTGAACACCCGCACGGCTTTCGGCCGGAAGATCGGCGCCTACCAGGGACTCAAACATCCGACGGTCGATATTCTGATCGGTCTGGAGCGCACCCGCTCGCACGTTTACCATGCGGCTTCGCTGATCGAAGCGGGAGACGAGCCCGAGCGCATCGATGTTGCGCTCAGAATGGCGAAGGCCGAGGCCAGCGATACCTACGCCTTCGCCGGTGACCGTGGCATTCAGTTCCATGGCGGTTTCGGGTTCACCTGGGAGTGCGACGCCCAGCTCTATCTGCGCCGTGCCCTGTGGGCACAATATGCCTTTGGTGATGCCCTTCATCATCGCCGGCATCTGGCGGATGCGCTTCTCTAGCGGCCAGGCAACAGAGACCGGGCCAGTTAACAGCGGCCAAAAAATAAATCAGGAAAAGACATGAGCGAATACGCAACGCCGAACTTCACCCTGGATCTGTCCGGGCAGGTGGCCCTGGTCACAGGCACCACGTCCGGCCTTGGTGCCCGGTTTGCACGGATTCTGGCGGCCTGTGGCGCCAGGGTGGCACTGACCGGTCGCCGGGTGGACCGGCTCGACGCGCTGGCCGAAGAAATCCGTGCAGCGGGAGGAGACTGTCTGCCCCTGGCGCTCGACATGATGGACCGTGAAAGCATCAGAAATGTGGTGGAAGAGGTGGAGGGACATCTGGGTACCATCACTATCCTGGTGAACAATGCCGGCATTCCCGATGCCCAGCATGCGGTGAAAATGTCGGATGAACTCGTCGATGCGGTTTTCGATACCAACCTGCGCGGCCCCTGGGATCTGTCCTGTGAAGTCGCCCGACGCCTGATCGCCGCAAAGCTGCCGGGGCGGATGGTGAACATCTCCTCCATCGGCGGATTCAATTACAGCGGCGGCGGCGCTGCGCTCTATTCGGTGACCAAATCCGGGGTCGTACGGATGACGGAAGTGCTGGCGGTGGAATGGTCGCGTTTCAACATCAACGTGAATGCCATCGCGCCGGGTGCTTTCTCTTCCGAAATGATGGATGGCATGGTCGAACGTATGGGTGACTTCTCGAAGTCGTTCCCCCGGCAGCGGATCTGTGATCCGGCATTGCTCGACAGCACCCTGCTGTTTCTGGTGTCGCCATCCTCGGAAGCGGTTACCGGCACCTGCATCAAGGTCGACGATGGTCAGGGCTCGCGTTGAAACCGGCAGCGGATTGAACCGAGCTTTCAGGCGGGCTTCAGGCAATGGCAAAGCGTAAAGGGCGCAAGGGGAGCGGCCGACCGGAAGGCGGACTGGTCTACAGCACGGAACACGGCCGCCTCTGTCCTGGTTGTCAGCGGCCCCAGGCAGAGTGCGTGTGCAATGACCACAGTCGTCCCCGTCCGGGAGGATCATCCGATGGTGCCGTCATCGTCTCTCGAGAAACCAGGGGCCGGAAAGGCGCAGGGGTCACGCTGATCAGCGGTCTGCCGCTCCCGGACAGGGAACTCGCCGCGCTGGCGAAAAAACTGAAGGCCCGCTGCGGCGTTGGCGGCTCTGTGAAGAATGGGGTGATCGAACTGCAGGGAGAACAGCGGGATCGGGTCATCGAATTGCTTGAGGCACAGAACATTCGTGCCCGGCGAAGCGGCGGCTGAACAGCCGCGATCCGGATAGCGAACGACAAAACAGGACCCTAAAGCCGCGGCATTACCGCGGCTTTAGGATCTTTGACAGACGGGTTTACAGGCCCGTGAAGTGGTAGGCCAGCTCGATGCCGTAGAACCGTGGATACAGGTAAGTCGCCGTATACCGGTAGTTCTCCGCAGCGCCACCCGTGCCGATACCCCGAGCAGATCCCTCATCGGTGACGTTGTCGACAAACGCCCGGAATCGGAACGCATCTCTGTTGTCCCGGAAGGACAGATACAGGTCGAGCCGATGGCGTTCCGGCACCTTGTCCAGGTCACGCATGGCGCCGTTGTCGTAGAAGCTGCCCGTGTAGGAATAGCCGCCACCGAAGGTCAGAGTACCGATGGATAACGGCCAGTCGTAGTTGCCCCACAAGGCCGCCTTGTGCTCGGGAATCCGCTTCAGGTCATTGCCATTGAAGTTGATTACCTCTTCCTCGAACAGACCAGGGCCCACTGGCCGGGAAGGGTTGTCCGTATAGGAGACATAGACGTCCGACTTGGCTTCCGTCGAGGTGAATGAGTAGTTGCCACCGAGAGTGAGATGGTCGGTGGCAAGCCAGGTGGCTTCCACTTCGATACCCATGTTCGACGCTTTCGGGAAGTTGACGACCACGTTGTCCGTTCCGCCGGTGGTGGTGTTGAGCACGTTGATCTGGTCCTGGTAGTCGTCGTAGTCGTAGTAGTACACGGATCCGAACAGCTGCAGGCGTCCGTCTGCCAGGGTGCCTTTCCAGCCCAGTTCGTACGCGATCATGGTCTCTTCGTCGTAGCTTGGCGGCGGGTCGAAGGTCAGATCCGGATTGAGCGTTGCCGCATCCACGACCCCAAGTGAGTAGCCGCCCGCCCGGTAGCCGGTGGTGGCGGACAGGTAGAACAGATGATCATCGCTGGGTGACCAGTCCAGGTTCGCGCGCCAGGTGATGTTGTCCCAGGTGTCTTTGTCCTCCGAGGCCGCATGCACCGAAATGGGCAATCCCTGCAGGCGCAGCGGGGTGCCGCAATCCGGGTTCAGCAGTGCGGCTTCTCCGACGCCCCCGGCACCGCCATCACAGATCGGGATGATGGGGTTCATGGGATCGAACGTGGGGGCCGCTGCGCCCATTACGATGTTCTGAGCGGCCTGATTCGTGGTCCCTGCGGTCACGCAGTCCACCCCGTAGATCGAGAGGCAGGTACCGGTCCACACGCCGGCCAGACTGCCCAGGAAGGTGGGTGTGTCGCCGTTATCCTCGAAGTAGAAGGCGCGCTGTTCCTGAACGTTTTTATCGTCCTCGGCCCAGCGGATGCCCAGGGTCAGTGCCCACTGCTCGTTGAATGTGTAGGTGCCCTGGGTATAGGCGGCATAGGCTTTGGTGCCCGCTGTATTGTCGATGGCGTAGATCTCGCCCATGGGATCTCCTTCCCAGATCCCCAGGTTCCAGGTGCCGAGTGGCGCATCACCCAGACGCTTGTGGCCGCCGATGATGTCTCCCAACCCCAGTCCGCCGAGGAACGGGCTGCCCGGTCCGAGCAGGCCGTAATCCGTCGGATTGGTATAGCGCCCCTGAGCGGCATCGTCGTTGACGTTGTACCGCTGGCGCAGGGTCTGATCGAAGTAATACAGACCGCTGGTCATCTGCAGATTGTCACCGATCTGCCAGAGCAGCTGCAGCTCGTGGGACTGGGTTTCCGCATCCTGTATCACGGTCTGGTAATAGCGGGACAGGTCGCCGGCGGACTGGTCAAAGTCCTGGAAGTAGGTATAGGTGAAGTCCATCCAGCCACCGATGTATTTCAGTGACGTGGTGTCGTTGATGTCCCAGGCTATGTCTGTCTGAACAGCCCGGTGATCAAACGTCTCGTCATTGCGATCGTTTGTCAGGGAATAGCCGTTCAGGTTTTTGACGTCGTCATCGTAGACATCCACGCTCTGCCCGTAAGCCGCGTTCGGCCGATTCGTGGCGGCGAGATCGACGCCCGGCCGGCGGTAGATGGCTTCGATGCCGCCGCCGAAGTCCAGGGTCGGCCCCGTCCAGCCAGCAGGCGGAGCGGTCAGGCCGAGGGCGTAGTTCTGATTGTTGCCGAACATGCAGCTGGCATCGTCCGATGCGCAACGATGGTTGCGGTTCAGCGAGGTGCCTTCCTCGACCAGGACGCTCTGGCCGATTCTCCGGTCCGAGCGCCGATCGTTGTAGCGGGCGTTCCACTCGATATTGTCCGTGATTCGCCAGGCCAGTGAGAGGGCGATGTTCTGGTCGCCGCGGCTGTCCACGTCTTCCGATCCATCAATACCTTCCTGTACGCCATCTCTGACCTGGGTCATACCGACGATCCGCATGGCCAGCCGGTCAGCGATGATCGGACCTGATACGTAGCCGTAGTATTCCTGGGTGCCCATATTGCCGAACACGGCCCGAATCTCGGCTTCGCCGCCGTCGAATGAGGGCTTGTTGGTGATGTAGTTCAGCGCGCCACCGATGGCATTGCGTCCATACAGCGTGCCTTGAGGGCCGCGCAACACTTCGATCCGCTCTATGTCGTAAAGCGCGCCTTCAGAGGCGGCGATACTAAAGTCTTCGGAGTAGACGCCGTTGTAGTAGGTGGCCACCCCCGGGTCGCCGCCGAGTGCCCGGAAGTTCCGGCCGACGCCGCGTATCCGGATGTCGTAGGCATCCCGCGTGGTGGCCGGGATGTAGTTGATCATCTCATCCGCACCCTGCAGACCCAGATCCTCGATGCGGTCCTGACCGAAGGCGGTGATGGAAATGGATGTGTCCGAGACTGTGGCTTCGCGCTTCTCGGCCGTCACGATGACTTCCTCGATGCGCCGTCCTTCCGATTCCGCTGCCGTTGCTGCAAGGGGCATCAGCAATGCCCCACAGACGAACGGGCCCGCTAATGCACGCAATTTCATTGACTTCAAGATCCCCTCCTGTTGACTTGGTCCAGCGCGTGCCAGGCTCCCATCCGGCGTTCGCACTGATCGGCTCATCTGAGCCTTGTTCCCACATCGCTCGGGGTAGCTACCCTCGTACGGCGTACGATTGCGGAGAACAGTCAGCCCCCTCCCGAGGGCCAGTCGCTTAAATATGAACAGAACGGAAACATTCTGCAACATCAGGAAGATTGCCGATCATGGGGGCAATGACGGCGAAAAAGATGAAGGAATCGCCGAAATACAAGCGCTCAGGAAAAGCTGGGGGCGGGTCTGATGGTTGCAGATTCCCGGGGCGGCTCCAGACCAGGTACTGAATCAGGTACAAAAAAAGGCCGCGATGAATCGCGGCCTTTCTGCTCCGGTGCGTCCTGTCCCGGAAGCTGCACCGGAAGGACAGCTCCGAGATTTCGGGCTACAGGTTGGCGAACCGGTAGGCGAGCTCGATGCCGTAGAAGCGCGGGTACAGGTAGGTTGCCGTGTACCGGTAGTTCTCCGCGGCGCCACCGGTGCCGATGCCGCGGGCATTGCCTTCGTCGGTCACATTGTCAACGAATGCCCGGAAGCGGAACTGATCCCGGTTGTCCCGGAAGGCGAGGTACAGATCCATTCTGTGCCGCTCGGGGATCTTATCGAGTTCCCGCATGGCACCGCTGTCGTACTGTTCGCCCGTGTAGGAGTAGGATCCGCCCAGGGTCAGGGTGCCGATGGACATGGGAATGTCGTAGGCGCCCCAGAGCGCGGCCTTGTTCCGTGGAATCCGCTTGAGATCGTTGCCGTCGAAGTTGACGATCTCTTCGTCAAACAGTCCCGGCCCGGTCGGTTGTTCCGGATTGTCCGAATAGGCTACGAGAATTTCGGACTGGGCTTCCGTTCTCGTATAGGAGTAGTTGCCGCCAACGGTCAGTGAATCCGTGGCCAGCCAGGTGGCTTCCACTTCGAAGCCGGTGTTCGCCGCTTTCGGGAAGTTCACCACCACGCTCTCAGCACTGCCGGTGGTTGTGTTCAGCACGTTGATCTCATCCTGATAGTCGTCGTAGTCATAGTGGTACAGAGAGGCGAACAGCTGAACGCGACCGTCGACCAGAGTGCCTTTCCAGCCCAGCTCGTAGGCGATCATGGTCTCTTTGTCATAGCTCGGCGGTGCCGGGAAGGTCAGGTCAGGATTGAAGGTCGCAGCGTCCACCACGCCCAGTGAATAGCCGCCGGCACGGTAACCGGTGGTGGCGGAGAGGTAAAACAGATGATCGTCGACTGGCGACCAGTCCAGGTTTGCCCGCCAGCTGATGTTGTCCCAGCTCTTCTTGTCCGTCGAGCCGGCATGCACGGATATAGGCAGGCCCTGCAGGCGCAGCGGCGTCCCGCAGTTGGGATTGGTGAGCGCTGCGTCGCCCACACCACCGGCGCCCCCATCACAGATGGGGACGATGGGATTCATAGGATCGAACGTGGGGGCTGCTGCACCCATCACGATGTTCTGGGCGGCCTGATTCGTGGTCCCCGCGGTCGCACAGTCCACCCCGTAGATGGACAGGCAGGTGCCGGTCCACACACCGGCGAGGCTGCCAAGGAAGGTGGGAATGTCGCCGTTGTCTTCGAAGTAGAAGGCCCGCTGTTCGTCCGCCTCCTTGTCATCCTGCGCCCATCGGATTCCGAGGGTCAGCGCCCATGATTCGTTGAATGTGTAGGTACCCTGGGTAAAGGCGGCATAGGCCTTGGTCGCCACGGTGTTGTCGATGCCGTACACCTGGCCCATGGGGTCACCTTCCCAGATGCCCAGGTTCCAGGTGCCTGGCGTTGCCTCACCGAGACGTTTGTGGCCGCCGATCAGGTCGACCAGGCCTGCGCCGCCAGGCAGAAACGGCCCGCCGCGCTCGAGCAGGCCGTAGTCTGTGGCATCCGTGAACCGTCCCTGTGCGCCATCATCATTGGTGTTGTAGCGCTGGCGCAGGGTCTGGTCGAAGTAGTACAGGCCACTGGTCATTTCCAGATTGTCGCCGATCTGCCAGAGCAACTGCAGTTCGTGGGACTGGGTTTCCGTATCCTGAATCACGGTCTGGTAGTAGCGGGAAACATCCCCTGTGGACTGATCGATGTCCTGGAAGTAGGTGTAGGTGAAATCCATCCAGCCGCCGATGTATTTCAGTGACGTAGTGTCATTGATGTCGATGGTGAAGTCCGTCTGCACTGCCTGGTGCTTGAACGTTTCGTCGTTCCGGTCATTGGTCATCGACCAGCCGTTCAGATCCTCGATGTCGTCATCGTAAACATCCACGGCCTGACCGTAGGCGGCATTCGGCCGGTAGGTGGCGGCGCCATCCACACCTGGCCGGCGATAGACGGCTTCGACCCCACCACCGAAATCCAGGGTCGGACCTGTATAGCCCGGGATCGGTGCCATCAGGCCGAGTGCGTAGTTCTGATTGTTGCCGAATACGCAGCTCGTATCGCCAGACTCACAGCGAAGGTTGCGGTTCAGTGAGGTGCCTTCCTCAACCAGAACGCTTTCGCCGATTCTCCGGTCGGAGCGCCGGTCGTTGTAGCGGGCGTTCCATTCGATGTTGTCGGTCAGTCGCCAGGTGAGCGACAGGGCGACATTCTGGTCGCCGATACTGTTCACGTCTTCCGAACCGTCGATGCCTTCCTGACCGCCGTCGCGATCACGACGGGATGCCACCAGGCGCATGGCGAGCCGGTCGGCGATGATCGGGCCGGTGACGTAGCCGTAGTATTCCTGGGTGCCCAGGTTGCCGAAGATGGCTTTGACTTCCGCCTCGCCACCTTCGAACGAGGGCTTGTTGGAGATGTAGTTGAGTGCGCCGCCGATGGAGTTGCGGCCGTACAGAGTGCCCTGTGGTCCGCGCAGAACTTCGATCCGCTCCACGTCGTAAAGCGCCCCTTCAGAGGAGGCAATGCCGAAATCTTCGGAGTACACGCCGTTGTAGTAGGTGGCCACGCCCGGGTCCCCGCCCAGTGCCCGGAAGTTCCGGCCGACCCCGCGAATGCGGATGTCGTAGGCATCCCGGGTGGTCGCCGGGATGAAGTTGATCATCTCATCGGCGCCCTGCAGGCCCAGATCTTCGATCCGGTCCTGACCGAACGCTGTGATGGAAATGGATGTATCCGAGACGGTGGCCTGCCGCTTCTCGGCGGTGACGATGACTTCTTCGATGCGTCGTGCGTCTGATTCTTCGGCCAGAGCAGGCGCTGGCGAAAGCAGCGCACCAATAACTAACGGGCACGTGAACGTGCTAAAGATCCTAATCTTCAAACTCCCTCCAGATCGACATGTGATGTCTGTTCAGATCAATGTCTTTATTTAGATCCTGCGGTTTGCCAGATCCCGGGTTGGCCGGGTCGATGGGTACCGCGAGGATGCCGCGCGTGGCGGCGCTTACTACAGTTTTACAACTGATTTCCGGTCAGGCGTAAGAAACACCTTTGTCCGGAGACCCGGGAAGAGCATGACCAATGCGAAATATTTGTGCAACACCTTGAAACACGCAGGGTGCCTGTGGTTGACGGGTGTGCGGAAGCGTCAGGTAGAGGCGGATTCGCTGAGGATTAACAGGATGGTGAACCGCACAAAAAAAGGGCGGCTTCAGCAGCCGCCCTTTCCTTGAAGAGTAAGTAAGGGTAAGGGGACGCCGGTGCTGGCGTCCCGCTCTGTGTGTCCGGCCGTCCTGCGGCCGGCGGTCAGAACTGGTTCATGGTATTGGCTGCGCCACCGGCGAGCAGTGCCTTCTCACCCAGGAAGTACTCCTTGTGGTCGTCGCCGACGTTGGAGCCCGCCAGATCCTGATGCTTCACGCTGGCCAGGTCCCGACGGATTTCCTGGCGCTGAACGCCCAGCACGTAAGCCAGCATGCCTTCTTCACCGAAGTAACCTTCGGACAGCACGTCCGTGGACAGTGCGGCCGTGTGATAGGTCGGCAGGGTGATCAGGTGGTGGAAGATGCCGGCTTCCCGGGCGGCGTCGGCCTGGAAGGATTGAATCAGCCGGTCCGCTTCCCTGGAGAGTTCGCTGTCATCGAGCGCCACATCCATCAGACCCATCTCTTCCACAGCAGGATCCGGATAACCGGATACGTCTTTGCCGGCCGCCTTCCAGTCTTCGAAAACCTGCTGGCGGAACTTCAGCGTCCAGTTGAAGGACGGCGAGTTGTTGTACACGAGCTTGGCATCCGGGCGCTTTTCGCGCACTGCGTTCACCATTGCCGCGATCTGAGCGACGTTGGGCTTTTCGGTTTCGATCCAGAGCAGATCCGCGCCGTGCTCCAGGCTCGTGACGCAATCGAGGACCACGCGATCGAAGCCGGTGTCTTCCTTGAATGCGTACAGGCCATTGTCGAGACGCTTCGGCTTACAAACCTTGCCGCCCTGGTGGATGGTGATATCACCATCCTGCAGTTCGTTGATGTCGTGAACTTCTTCGGCATCCAGGAACTTGCAGTACTGGTCGCCCAGATCACCGGCTTCAATGGAGACCGGAACTTTCTGGGTCAGCCCTGCACCGAGGGAATCCGTGCGTGCGACGATAATGCCGTTGTCGATACCGAGTTCCAGGAAGGCATAACGCACAGCGTTGATCTTGGAGATGAAGTCCTCATGTGGAACCGTCACCTTACCGGCCTGGTGGCCGCACTGCTTGGCGTCCGATACCTGATTTTCGATCTGGATCGCACAGGCACCTGCCTCGATCATCCGCTTGGCCAGCAGATAGGTGGCTTCCTCGTTGCCGAAACCGGCATCGATGTCGGCGATGATGGGCACCACGTGGGTTTCGTAGTTGTCGATCCGATTGATGATGCCATCCACGTCACCGCCGTTTGCGCGGGCTTCGTCCAGCTCGACGAACATATGCCGGAGCTCCCGGGCATCCGCCTGACGCAGGAAGGTGTAAATCTCTTCGATGAGATCCGAAACCGTCGTCTTCTCGTGCATGGACTGATCGGGTAGCGGACCGAATTTGGAACGCAGAGCAGCAACCATCCAGCCGGACAGGTAGATGTAGCGGCGGTCGAGGCTGCCGTGATTTTTCTTCACGCTCATCATGGTCTGTTGCGCGATGAAGCCGTGCCAGGCGCCCAGTGACTGGGTGTACTTGGAGGTATCGGCGTCATAATTGGCCATATCGCGACGCATGATGTCCGCCGTGTACTGGGCAATTTCGAGGCCGGTCTTGAAACGGTTCTGAAGCTTCATCCGAACTACGTACTCGGGGTTGATCGCGCCCCAGGTGTCCTGGCCTTCCCGTAGGGCAGCCACTTCGTCGATCATCTGCAGATAGCCTGGCATGTTCATGGTCCTGTCTGAGAGTTGTGAAATCCTGACTCGGAGCCCCTGCGGTCTCCGAAATTGAGCCGCGCACTCTAGACGAATCGCCCGGGAATGGGTGGATACTAATATATTCCAGTCTGGAATCTGTCGGCAGGTGGTCAACGCCGCGGAAACGGTGGACAGTAGTGCCATGAAAACCCCATTGACCGACCTGCTCGGAATTGAACATCCCCTCATCCAGGCACCCATGGCCGGCGTATCCACACCCGCCATGGCGGCGGCGGTGAGCAACGCGGGTGCCCTGGGTTCAGTGGCACTTGGTGCCCTGAACGCGGCTGCCGCAAGGACAGCTCTGGCTGAAACAAGGGCGCTCACCGACCGACCCTTTGCTGCGAACGTCTTCGTGCATGCCACGCCTGTTGCCGATCCGGACCGGGAACGCCGCTTCCTTGCCGAAATCCGGCCGGCCTTCGAGGCGGCTGGTGGTGCCGTACCTAACCGGTTGCGGGAGATCTATCGTTCTTTCAATGACGATGACGATCTGTTCGAGCTTCTGCTCGAAGTGAGGCCTGCGGTGGTCAGCCTGCATTTTGGACCGGCTGATTCCTCGCGCATGTCTGCATTGAAGCAAGCCGGCATCCCTGTGCTGGCGACAGCGACTACGGTAGCGGAAGCGCAGATGCTCGAAGAGCGTGGCGTGGATGCGCTTGTGATTCAGGGTTCGGGTGCCGGTGGCCACAGTGGTGCCTTTCTTGGCGCGCCGGATCCACAGACGGCCGGACTGCAGGGTCTGACCGATTGCATTCGGGCAGTGTCTGCGAGGGTGTCCGTTCCCGTGATCGCCGCCGGCGGCATCATGGATGGTGGTGATGTGCGGGCGGTGCTGGCGGCGGGCGCGGCAGGCGCCCAGCTCGGCACCGCATTCGTGGCCTGCCTGGAGTCGCTGGCGAGTCCGTCTTATCGGCAGGCGCTGACCGGTACGGCCGGCACTTCCCTCACGGCCAACCTCTCCGGTCGGCCGGCCCGTGGTCTCGATAACGAGCTGATGGACTGGGCACGGTCTATCTCCTCCGAACCGCCGGACTATCCACTGACCTATGACGCCATCAAGCAGCTTGTCGCGGCGCGGGCGACCCCGGAATTCGCCGTGATGTGGGCCGGTGAAGGCGCTTCCCGCGCCCGTTCGATGCCTGCCTACGCCCTTGTTCGACAGATTGTCAGGGAGATGGACTGAAACCCTTTGATTTTCTTTGAAACTTATCCGGGTTCAAGTGTACTGGTTCACAAACGGTATAGAGATGTCTGCTGTTACGGGTTTCGTAAATCCAGACTATGATCCTGCCCTCGCGAGTTCTGTAGGCCTCATTGACTGGCTGATCGCAGATATGTTCGCCCAGGTACGTCTACCGTTACGGATCTGTCGAAGATCGACGATCATCTGACTCTGGATCTGCACTACCAACGTGCAGTTGTTCGACAGCAGCACGTATGTCTCACTTGCGATCATCGACGTGATGGATGAGGATCCGCCGCAAGCATCCACGGATCTCAATTAGGATCCCTTTACTTACTATCCTTTCGGCCGGATGTTCAAGGTGGGTCTGAAATTTCGATTCAATCCCTGATCCGCATCTGAAGGGCCCTTAACGAAGCCCCGGCAGTGAACGCTGCCGGGGTTTTTTTTGCCCGTCATTTTCGGAGCGGGCACGTCAATTCATCATGCTGTGAGTTGGTTTCTGCTTCATCGATCAGTGGCTCGTAGCGCCGATCGGTGAGGGTTTTCAGAAAGGCGGTGAGATGGCGGATCCGGGCCGGGTCGATGGGCTGGCCATCGGTCAGGATTTCAAGGTCGATGGTTTCACCCACTTCCGGGGCCCGCCAGGGTTTGCCGGTCTCCGGATTTCTCTGGTTTCTGAGCGTATACCGGGCATAGAAAGCGACGGCGGTTTCCAGGTCTGCGAAAACGCCGTTGTGCATATACGGCGCGGTCACGGCCACATTGCGCAGGCTGGGCACCCGGAACCTGCCTGCTGCGTCCGGGTCAGGCACATGGCTGCCCAGGCCCTGATCGGGTGCGCGGGTGATGGCCGGGTTCGCCGGCGTGCCGATGTTGTGATAGCGGTTGTTGGTGAAAGTCTCCCGTACGGAGACCTTGTCCGGATGGTTGAGATGACACTGAATACAGTTCACCAGGCCGGAAAAAAACACTTCTCTTCCAATCGCCTCTTCCCGCGTCATCTGATAGACGCCGTTGAGGTAACGGTCGTATTTCGAGTCGAAAGTGGAGAACTCGACGGAGCGCTCGAAGGCAGCGATGGCTGTCGTGACGCCGGCCAGTACCGTCTGTCGGGATCCAGCCGCCTCCCTGCCGAACAATGCCGCAAATGCTGCGCTATGGGCGGGACTGTCGAGTATCCGCGCCACGACGGCTGCCTCGTCCGGCAGCGCCATCTCCAGGGGATTCAGAATGGGCTCGAGAACCTGTTCTGCCAGGGTCCGGGCGCGTCCGTCCAGAAAGAATCCGCCCTGATAATGGCCGTCGGTTCTGCTGAACGGAGGCACGAAGGCGACATAGGTGAGCGCCGGCGTATTCCGCTCGCCAAGGGAGTGCCCATCGGCGCCGACAGAACGTGCGCCCGCCAGCGCACCCTGAGGATCACTGAAAGCCCGGCGTGGATCGTGGCAGGTCGCACAGGCCTGGCCTGGTGGTTCGGAGAGATTCGGATCAAAAAACAGCGCGCGTCCGAACTCCACCAGTGGGTCCGCGTGAGCGAACGGGATGTGCAGGGCGAACGCCTGCAGGGCAACAAAGATCAACAGTGGCTGGTTGAGCCTGGCGGACGGCAGATTCGGACTCCGAGGCATCCATCAAGTCTACGGTGATGCTGTCAGGGCGTGAAGCTTTCAGCGTCCCGGGCCGATTACTGTCTCGACTTGCCCAGGTGTGCCCTCTATGCTTTCCGGGTTCATCGTCCTTCAGGAGACAGTCATGTCGAAAATTCTGAGCGTTGCGATCCTGGCCGGTACCGGATTGCTCGGTGCACCACTGATCGCACAGGCTGCGGATGAGCGGCCAAACCTCAGCGGCACCTACAATATTGCTACGCTGACGCCGTTGCAGCGACCAAAACGGTTTGAAGGCAAGCCGACCATCACCGCGGAAGAGGCGAAGGAAATCGCCGAGTACTGGGCGAACAACCTGGCTAAGGATGCGGCGCCGAGCGATCCGAACAGAGGCGCGCCAGAGAAGGGCGGCACCGAAGTTTACGTGCCGGAATTCGAAGGTGCAGCCGGTGGGGTGGGGGGATACAACGCCTTTTATGTGGATATCGGCGAAAGCAATTTCATGATCGACGGAAAATATCCCACATCGATCATCACCTCGCCGGAAAACGGTCGGCTGCCGGAGATGACGGACACCGGTAAGGCCCAGGCCATGCAGAATGCCGCCAACTACGGAGAGAATACGGGGACCGCCTGGTGGCTCGACCGGGAGGTGGGCCCATATGACGATCCGGAGTCACGGCCACTGGCGGAACGCTGCCTGCTCGGTTTCGGGAGCACGGCCGGGCCGCCTGCATTGCCGGTGATGTACAACAACATGAAGCGGATCGTGCAGACTGAAGCGCATGTGATGATTCTCAACGAGATGAACCACGACGCACGCGTGGTGCGGATGAACGCCGAGCACGCCCCGGCACATGTTCGTAAGTGGCTGGGAGATTCGGTCGGTCACTGGGATGGCGATACGCTGGTTGTCGACACCACCAACTTCCGGGAAGAAAACGGTCTGTTCCTGGCAGGCAAAGACCTGCACGTGATCGAGCGTTTCACCCGGATGGATGATGATCGGCTGCTCTATGAGTTTACCGTGGAAGACCCTGCCTGGGTGACGGCCTGGTCCGGGGCCTACGTGTGGCCACGTTCCGACGAGCAGGTGTTCGAGTACGCCTGCCACGAAGGCAACTACGCGCTCGGTGGCATTCTGCGTGGGGCGAGAATGCTGGAAGAAGAGGCGCTTGCTGAGGTGGATCCTGAAGAAAATGCTTCTGATTAGGGTTATATAAACCTATAAAAGCTTTCTTGAGGTTTATATAGCCAGAAGCTTAGCCAATCCCTGGAAGTCGTTGAGATATGGGAGATCATCACGAAGAACGCCGCGAGTATGCAGCCGGCATACTCAGGCGGGCGGATTTGCCCGCGGACCCGCTGGAACTCTTTGGCGCCTGGCTGGAGGCAGCGAAATCTGCAGGGGCTGCTGATGCCACCGCCATGTCCCTGGCGACCGCGACCGCCGGTGGCGCACCTTCGGTACGAATCGTACTCCTGAAAGAACACGGACCGGATGGCTTCGTCTGGTTCACCGACTACGGCAGCCGCAAAGGTCAGGACCTGGCTGAAAATCCCCGGGCATCACTTGCCTTCTACTGGGGTATGTTCAGCCGGCAGGTTCGGGTCTCCGGCAGTGTCAGCCAGCTCAGCGCGGCCGCGTCCCGGACTTATTTCGCCTCCCGGCCGGAAGACAGCCGGTTCTCCGCGGCGGCATCGGATCAGTCTCAGCCGGTCAGCGATCGGGGGATGCTGGAGACCAGAGTCGCCGAGTTGCGGGCTCGGCATCCGGACGGGCAGGTGCCCATGCCGGAAGGCTGGGGCGGTTACTGTTTGCGGCCGGAGCAGATCGAGTTCTGGCAGGGCCGGGAAGGTCGGCTTCATGACCGTTTCTGTTACACCCGCGCGGGCGAAACCTGGTCGGTGCTCAGGCTGCAACCCTGAACGGTTACTGGTTCAGGGCTTTCCGGAAATAACGATTTCGATCAGATAAGGCCCAGGCGTCGCCTCGGCTCTTTCAGAGCAGAAAAAAGGCGGCCCGATGGGCCGCCTTCAAGACAGACTCTGCGAATCCTCAGCCTAGAGGCTGATCCCGACGGATCCGTAGATGGTCCGGCCCAGCGGGCTGTGCACGAACTCGTCGTAGCCACCGTTCTTGGCAACCTTCGGTGGGTCCTCGTTGAAGAGGTTGCGTGCACCAATGGTGAACTGCACGTTGGTGTCACCGATCGGCATTTTGTAGGAGTACTGGGCGTCCACCGTGGTCCAGGAGTCGATCTCGTCGTCGTCGATACCCAGATTGTCGGCGATCTCCTGGATGTCGGAGGTGCTGCCGAAAGTGTCATCCGTATAGCTGTCGACCCAGCGTAACTGGATATTGGCAGCATGCCGGTTCAGGTCCCAGTAAGCGCCCAGGTTGACCCGGTGCTCGGGCAGGCTGCGGCCGACCGAATTGGTCGCGTTGCGGCTGCCGACGCCGTCGATCTTGGTGCCATCCGCCGTGGTCAGGTCGTACTCGGCCATCCATACCCAGTCCAGGCTGAACAGGAAAGTGCCGGCCTGCTCGGTGAAGAGGTTGTAGGTGAGCCGGGTATCCAGGCCGGAGGCCTGCAGTTCCTGAGCATTCACCGTCAGTACATTCACTCGCTGCAGGAAGCCCGTATCGCCGCGGATGACCTGATCGGGTAGAGCGCCGCATTGTGGGCCTACGGCACAGTCCTGATTGATCAGCGCCTGATAAGACTGACGGGTGAGAATGTCTTTGTAGTCATAACTCCAGTAGTCCATATCGAGTCCGAAGTTGCCTGGACGCCAGGAGAGGCCCAGATTGAAGTTCGTGGACGATTCAGGCTGGAGATCCTCGTTGGGCGCCACGATCTGCGGGCGGAACACTGTGCTGCTGTCGAACGGGTCGTTCATGTTCAGCAGGCTTGTGGAGTTACCGAATGTCTGCAGCAGGGAGGGCGTGCGGAACGAAGTGCCGACCGAGCCTCTGAGGGTCAGGCTGTCAGTCGCCGCCCACAGAAGCGACAGTTTCGGGTCGATTGAATCTTCATCCAGGGTGGTGAAGTCTTCATAACGTACCGCCAGATTGGCTTCGAACGTATCCGTGATCGGCAGGAACAACTCGCCGAACATTGCCCAGCTTTCCAGCTTGCCGCTCCAGTCCTGTGCACCGTAGGCGAACAGGAAGTTGTTCTGCTCCAGATTCTGGTTCACATCGACATCGCCCCGGTCTCTGCGGTACTGACCGCCAAAGGCGAGGCCGGCCATCTGACCGTTCAACTCGAAAAGATCGCCGGTGAAGACCAGATCGATTACATCCTGCTCGTAAAGCGCCTCGGTTTTGGTTTCACCGATGATCCAACTCAGCAATTCATCCGGATTCAGATAGAGCGGGTCTGTCTGTGGCTGTCCATCCGGCGTGATCTGGGAACTGGAGAATGGGTTGAACCAGTAGCAGTCACCAGTACCCAGGTTGCCGCTACCTGCGGATTCAGAAGGATCGATGGGATTACACTGCGGTCCGCCGAAGCCGTTCAGGGCCAGGCCTGTCTGCTGAGCGAGGGTATCCGTGTTCCGCGTACGGGCACGGCGCTGAGAGTAGGTGTAGGAAACATCCCAGGACCAGCTGGTGTCCGCGAAATCGCCGCGAAAGCCGTTGGACAGGCGCAGGGCGTTGCGCGAGTTGCGTGTCATCTTGTCCGGCAGATCGTCACCCTTGAAGCCGCCTGCCGCCCGGTAGTAGAGCAATGCTGGCGAGTTGATCTGCGTGTAGCCGCGCTGTGAGGCCTCCAGCAGGTATCCGGGGTGGTCCGGGTTGATCACCGGGAACGTCACGTCCGGGAAGAGTGAATTGTCGCGCTGGAATGAATCGTCGGTGAAGAAGAAATCACCGTAGTACTCTATCCCGCCGCCTAGGTCGTAGATCGCATTGCCGGACCCGTTGAACCGTTCCACGTCACCGACCAGGGCAAAGAAGCTGGAGAAGTCATAGCCGCAGAAGGTATTACTGCGGATGAAGTTCTCAGGCGTGAACTGTTCGCAGTTCAGATCGCCGAATTGCGGCGCACCCGTAACCGGAATGGCGCCTAGCAGCCACTCGGTTCTGGCAGCCGGATCCAGCGGAAATACGGTCGGCGGGTTGCCTGCCGAGGACAGTCCTGTCTGACCATAGCGATCTTGGCGGTCGCCGATGGTGAGCGGTTTTCGGTCCAGATAGCTGGCGGCCAGCGTGGCGCTGCCCCGGTCGCCCGTGATGCCGACGATGCCCTGAATGAGCAGATCGTCCTGCTTCTCCGTTTCTGTGTCGGTCGAGCCCTGGATCTTCAGTTCCAGGCCTTCGAAGTCGGAACGGGTAATGAAGTTGACCACGCCGGCGACCGCGTCCGAACCATACAGCGAAGACGTGCCATCCAGAACCACTTCCATCCGTTCGATGGCGATGGCGGGAATGAGGTTCGATACGTCAACGTAGGCATTACCCTGTCCGTCGAAGTTCGCACCGACCGTACGCTTGCCGTTGATCAACACGAGCGTCGAGCCCAGGCCAAGATTTCGCAGGTTGATGTTGGTGTTGCCGGTGTTGCTGTCGCCGCCGTTGAAGGCGCTGGCCTGATTGGTCGAGCCGGAGTTGTACGGTAGTGTGTTGACGAGATCGGAAATCTCTGTAGCGCCGATGTTCTCAAACGCCTCCTGTTCCACCACCGCAAGCGGTGAGGGCGAGTTTTCTGCTGATCGTTTCAGATAAGACCCTGTGACGACGATCTCCTCAATAACCTCCTCGGCGAGCACCGGCACAGACATGCCGAGCGCTGAGAGCAGGCCGAGGGCGACCGCGCCTCGAATAGCGTGCTTCATGAATTTTCCCCTTCATTTGTTTCAATGCGTCGCTAGAAACGCTCGAATCCCGCTTATCGGGTAGATCAGGGGAATCAAGCGACAACCGCGTGCATTGATTACTGCTGTCAAAAATTACAGCAGTGATTAATGTCCATTCTGGCAAACGAGAAGTCAACCGCATTGATCCCGAACAAATATGTGTGTTCTGGAATGGTAGTCGGACAATGGGAAAGCTGCTCAGGCTGCAACCCTGAACGGGTACTGGTTCAGGGTTTTCCGGAAATGACGATTTCGATCAGATAAGGCCCAGGCGTCGCCTCGGCTCTGGCCATGGCGGCCTCAATTTCACCGGCCTCGGTGACAGTTTCTCCCGGCACGCCCATGCCACCAGCCATCTCCGGAAAGCCCAGGGTGGGACTCGTGAGATCCATGTGCGGATAGGGTTTGTTCGAGCCGATATCGAATCGGGCACGGTAGATGTCCAGGTTGTGTTTCAGCACCCGGTATTCCCGGTTGGACAGGATGACGAAAATGATCGGCAGTCCGTGGTGCGCTGCCGTCCAGAGTGCCTGCACGCTGTACATGGCCGAGCCGTCACCGGAGATGGCCAGCACCCGGCGGTCCGGGTTTGCCGCCTGCACGCCGATGGCGCCGGCGATGCCCTGACCGATGCCACCACCTCGGCCGCCGTAGTAGTCGCCGTTTTCCTTTTCTTCGAACTGATGCGCCACCTCGAGCGAAGCTGTGATGGACTCATCGACAATGATTGCGTTGTCCGGTGCGCTCCTGGCGAGTTCGTGCAGGGCGCGTACCGGTGCGATGGGGCTCGCGTCGTGCAGTTTTGTGAGCGTCTCCCGTGCGGCGGCTTGCCGGGCTTCGCTTTCATCTCTGAGCGAGGCATTCCGCTCGTCCGCCGCTCTGCTGAACGCTGCATCCTGCGCATCGGAGAGTGCCTGCACCAGTCTGTTGAGATTATCCGTGAGTTCGCCTGTCACACCCAGATCCACGGGGACGGAGAGGGCCAGTCGATGCCGTGTGTTTTCGAACTGGATCACGCGGGCGCTTTCCGCAATGTGCGGCGTGTTGTCGTACCACACGTCTTCGAAGAAATTGCCGCCGATGAGCAGCACCAGATCGTGCGGAGACAGGAGTTTCTGTACCGCGGCCGCTTCGAAAGGTGTGCGTCCCCGATAATTCGGGTGCCGGTTCGGAAAGCAGACGTGCCCCCGTAACCCCTGGTGATAGACCGTCGCGCCCGCGGTCTCCGCCAGCGCAACCAGCGCCGACAGGCCGCCCTGACGGGAAGCATCGTCACCAACCACCAGGCAGGGGTTCCGGCTGTCCAGGATCATGGCGGCCGCCTGGCCGATCGTATCGCGGCTGGCAGCAGCAGGATGAAGGGGCCCGGTGCTGCTCGGACCGACGGTGGTCTCCTGTTCCATCACATCCACAGGCAGAGCGATGAACACTGGACCGCAGGGTGGCTCGCTGGCGATCTTGAAAGCACGATTGAGCAGGGGGCCCATCTCGTCGGCGCTCTGCGGCTGGGCGCTGAATTTGGTTACGGGTTCCGCCATGGCGACCAGATCGTGGGAGAGCAGGGGGTTGTGAAGCCGCATGCGGGTATCCTGCTGGCCGGCGGTGACGAGCAACGGTGAACTGGCTTTCAACGCGCCATACATCATGCCGATGCCATTGCCGAGTCCGGGCGCCACATGCAGATTTGCCACAGCCGTCCGCCCGGTTGCCTGCGCGTAGAAACTTGCCGCGCAAACGGCGACTCCTTCGTGCAGGGCAACGTAGTAGGACAGTTGAGGATAGTCGAGCAACCGGTCGAGCAGAGAGTTTTCCGTGGTGCCCGGATTCCCGAAAATCGCATCCACGCCGTGCAGAAGCAGTGACTCCATGAAAACCTGGCCGCCTCTCATCTTCTGCCCCCTGTCGCCCTGCCCCTATTGAGCTCGTCCTTGGATTGTAGGCGTTGAGACGCACAGTGCCCAGCGGCGGTCAGTGGGGAACCCGCCGGATTCCCTGGGTATACTGCGCGATCAACAGATAGGCTGAGATCGGATGTCTGATAAAGGCGCGACCCGGCCGCGCGTGGTGCTGACCAGGCGCTGGCCGGAAGCCGTGGAAAACCTGCTGGCAGCGCACGTCGATCTGGTTGTGAACCGCGACGACGTGCCGATGACCCGGGCTGAACTTGCTCGGGCGCTCGCCAGTGCCGACGTGCTCTGTCCCACTGTCACGGACAGGCTGGACGCCGGACTGCTGGCGTCGGGAAACGTTCGCACCCGGCTGATCGCGAACTTCGGCGTCGGCTTCAACCACATCGATATCGACGCAGCCAGCGCAGCCGGCATCGTCGTCACCAACACGCCCGGTGTGCTGACCGACTGTACGGCGGATCTGGCGATGACCCTGCTGCTGATGAGCGCGCGGCGAGCGGGCGAAGGGGAACGTGAGTTGCGCGCTGGTGCCTGGACGGGTTGGCGCCCCACACATCTCCTGGGTCACAAGGTTACCGGCAGGACACTGGGAATCATCGGTGCCGGACGGATCGGTCTGGCGACAGCGGCACGCGCGCACCATGGCTTCGGCATGAACATTCTGCTTTCGAGCCGTTCTCCCATTGCGCCGGCGTCAGTCGCAGCACTCGACGCGGAAGCGGTGAGTTTGGATGCTCTGCTGGCACGTTCGGATTTCATATCTCTCCATTGTCCTGCCACCCCGCAGACGCACCATCTGATCGACACCGCTGCGCTGTCCCGGATGCAGCCCCATGCCATGCTCATCAATACGGCCAGAGGGGATGTGGTGGACGAAGCGGCACTTGCCGAAGCGCTGAATGAAGGACTGATCGGTGGCGCCGGGCTGGATGTGTACGAAGAGGAGCCGGTGGTGCACCCGGCCCTGCTGGAAGCCCCGAATGTGGTGCTGTTGCCTCATCTCGGCAGCGGCTCGAAAGAAACCCGGGTGGCCATGGGCATGTGTGCGGTGGAAAATCTGCAGGCTTTTCTGAACGGTGAACCGGCGCCGAATCGGGTGAACGGATTGTCCGGGTAAGCGCGATGATCAATAACGCGAAGATCAATAAGTAGAACTGGGGCCAGGAAATGGACAACCCGCTGACCGACAAAGTGAAGCGCACGGGCGGCTGTGCGTGTGGTGAGATCCGCTACGGTTTTTATGAACCGATCGAGGCTCAGGTGGCCTGTCATTGCCGAGCCTGCCAGTACGCGTCAGGCGGTGGGCCGGCCTATGTGGTGACCGTGCGCCGGGAAGAGTTCCGGATTACCAAAGGCCGGCCCCGGGAGTTCACCACGCTCTCTGAAGCAGGCAATCACGTGACCCGCCTCTTCTGTGGCGATTGCGGCAGTCCGATCTATTCCTACCACGATGCCAGCGACGAGTTCTGCGGCGTCAAGGTGGGCAGTCTGGACGAGCCTGAGAAATACAAACCACGCCTGCACATCTGGATGAGCGAATCCCAGCCCTGGCACAAGCGAGGGTTCTTGACCGCCCGGTTCCGGAAGAATCCGCCGATGGCGAAGCCGGGTCGTTGAGGGTGGCCCGTCCTGTCACCTGCATAGAGGATCTTCGGCGCCTGCATGCGGCGCGGGTGCCGCGCATGTTCTACGACTATGCGGATTCCGGTTCCTGGACGGAATCCACTTACCGCGCCAACGAGGCGGATCTCGCCGCGATTCAGTTCAAACAGCGCGTTGCAGTGGATATGAGTAACCGTTCCATCGCCGGCCGGATGGTGGGGCAGGATGTGCGGATGCCGGTTGCCCTGGCGCCGGTGGGTCTTACCGGCATGCAGTGCGCGGACGGGGAGATTCTGGCTGCCCGGGCGGCCGAGCGATGGGGCGTCCCCTTCACACTCTCCACCATGAGCATCTGTTCGATCGAGGATGTGGCCGCGGCCACCGAGAAGCCGTTCTGGTTTCAACTCTATGTGATGCGGGATCGGGATTTCGTCGGTCGGCTCATCGATCGGGCGAAAGCGGCGGGTTGCTCGGCGCTGGTGCTGACGCTCGATCTGCAGATTCTCGGTCAGCGGCATAAGGATGTGATCAACGGGCTCTCCACGCCGCCGAAGCTGACGCTCAGAAACCTCTTCAACATGAGCATGCACCCACGCTGGTGTCTGGGGATGCTGGGTACGTCCCGCCGCCAGTTCGGCAACATCGTCGGGCACGTGGAGGGCATCGGCGACATAACGTCGCTCTCCGCCTGGTCTGCGGAGCAACTCGATCCGGCGCTGAGCTGGGAGGACGTTGCCTGGGTCAAGGAGCGCTGGGGTGGGAAGCTGATCCTGAAAGGCATCATGTGTGCCGAGGATGCGCGCCTCGCCGTAGCCTCCGGAGCCGATGCCCTGGTGGTTTCAAATCATGGTGGGCGGCAACTGGATGGTGCGCCGTCGTCCATCGCCGTATTGCCCGAGATCAGAGCATCCGTGGGGGATGCGATCGAGGTCTGGGTCGATGGCGGCATCCGGTCCGGCCAAGATGTATTCAGGGCACTGGCGTGTGGCGCCAGCGGCACCATGATCGGTCGGGCCTTTCTTTACGGCCTCGGTGCCATGGGGGAGCAGGGGGTGACCCGCTGCCTGGACATCATTGCCAACGAACTGGATCTGACCATGGCATTCTGTGGTCTTCGCGAGATCGGCGACGCAGATTCCGCCGTGCTCTGGAATACATCAAAGCGTCAGTAAGGAATCAGACATGCCGCTGGATACTCGAATGGTGGGTGAATCGACCGGGTCGTTCACCCAGGACGTGGACGCTCGCTGGATCATGGCCTATGCCGCCGGTCTGGGCGATCTGGCGCCCGGTTACATGGATACGCAGAAAGGCACCGTGTGCGCCCATCCCGTGTTTCCCGTCTGTCTCGAGTGGCCAGTGATCCTGTCGAGTCGGGAGCTGCCGGGTTGTGATTCCCTCACGCCCGAAGAGAGTGGCCGGGGTGTTCATGCCGCCCACGATCTGCATCTGTATCGCCCCATTCAGGCGGGCGAACGGCTGACGACCCGGGCCACGGTCATCTCTCTCAAATCGATCAAACCCGGCGCGGCCCAGATGACGCGCCTGGATACCACTGATGCCAGTGGCGAACTGGTGTGCAGAACCTATCAGCTCAGCATCAGTCGAGGAGTGGGGGTGGTGGGTGAACCGGTGGTGGTGGAAGACGTGCCCGAGCAGCCGGTCCGCGGTGGCGGCGCCGGGAAGATGGCGAGTTATCGCATCCAGGTACCGGCGGGCGCCGCCCACGTCTACACCGAATGTGCGCGCATCTGGAACCCCATTCACACGGATCGAGCCGTGGCACTTGCGGCCGGGCTGCCGGACATCATTCTCCACGGCACGGCCACCATGGCCCTCGCCGTGAGTCGGCTGGTGGAAGAGTATCTGGACGGCAGACCTGAGCGGGTCAGGCGCCTCGGCGGCCGCTTCGCGGCCATGGTGCTGATGCCCTCCACACTGACGCTCGAAGTGAATGGCGTGGAAGACGGCGTGATTCACTACGACGTTCTCAATGACGCGGGGCAGGCGGCCTTTCAGAACGCCTTTCTCTGCTTTGAGTGACGTCTGTTTGAGCAGCGCCTCACGACGGCTCGCCTGAGATGGATGCAAGCATCGACTGGGGTCTGTTTTCTCTGCTGCCGCTCGGGGTGACGTTCCTGCTCGCCTTCGTCACCCGATCGGCGTTGATCGCCATGCTGGTGGGCACGTTCGTTGGCACCCTGATGCTGGGCGGTGTGCCGGGCGCCAGCCTCAATGCGTTGTTTCAGGCGTCGCTCGGCAATGCGGACTTTATCTGGATCGTACTGATCGTGGTGTTGATCGGCGTGCTGTTCGAAGGTTTCAAGCGGGCGGGCGTCATGGCTGCCCTTGCGGAGCGGGCATCGGCCGGCAACAGCGGGAAAGGTGCGGATGCCGCCGCCTCACGACGAAAAACCGAACTCACCACCTGGGGGCTCGGATTTCTGATTGTCGACGATTATTTCAGCCCGCTGATGACCGGTGCGGTGATGCGACCGGTGACAGACCGGGCCGGCGTGCCCCGGGAGAAGCTCGCTTTCCTGCTCGATGCGACAACGGCTTCCGTGTGTATTCTTGTTCCCTTCACCGCCTGGGGGGCTTACCTGGCGAGCCTGATCGCAGCGCAGGGCGGACCGGTGGACAGCGTGGAAGCTGGATTGAGCGTTTTCATCCACGCTATTCCCTACAACTTCTATCCCATGCTGATCATCGTTTTTGCGCTGCTGATCGCGCTGAGAGTGATGCCCGATTTCGGACCGATGCGCCAGGCGGAGACCCGGGTTGCGCAGACCGGTGCCCTGGTCCGGGAAGGCGCCAATCCGCTGGTGGATGAGAGTGTGGACGATCTGAACGGGACGCCGGTGGACGGGGACGCGGCACCGTCTCTGCGCTTCGAGTTGGCCCTGCCGGTAGGGGGGGTCATCTGCGTATTTGCCTGGAGCCTGATTGCGCTTGGTTCGGTGAAAATCGTGGAAGCCTTCATGGCCGGCGCTACCGTGCTGATTTCCGTGCTGCTGGTTCGGGGCAGATTGAAGAGTGCGGCGGAGGTTGCCAGCCTGATTTCCCGTGGTGCGGAGAGCGTGATGCCGGCGCTGATCATCGTCGCCCTGGCTTATGCGCTGAATGAGGTGGCCCGGCAACTGGGCGTGGGGGATGCCATCGTCGGACTGTTCAGCAGTGGCTTGTCCATCGACTGGCTGGTTCCGCTGACGTTCGCAGTGACCGCTGCCATTGCTTTCTCCACCGGCACCTCCTGGGGTTCGTTTGCGCTCATGATGCCGGTGGCGCTGCCGGTGGCGATTGCTTTTTCAGACGGTGGAATCAGCGTGCTGGTCTATCAGACCGTCGCCGCCATTGCCGGTGGCGGAATCTTCGGCGACCACGCGTCTCCGGTATCGGATACGACTGTGCTTGCCTCGCTCGGGGCGGGCAGCGACCACATGGATCATGTGATCACGCAGCTTCCGTATGCACTGGCCATGGCCTGCATCACGCTGCTGATCTACGTGCTGCTCTGAGCGTCCGCTCGCGGTCTGGTCAGGATGGGCCAGTAGGCGATGAAGAACGTGCCGAAGGCCAGGGTCCATAAACCGGCAGCCAGCCACAGCCAGTTGAGATAACCGGTCTCGGAAAGGAGCGGGCCCAATACCCGGGCGATCGCAGCCAGCTGGATGGCCAGAAAGCAGACGAGCTCTGCCGGTCCGGCGGTCAATGGCCGGCCGGTGTGGCCCAGTGCGCTGCGCGTCATCATCGCCAGCATCAACGATGCCATCGCCCCCACTGTCAGCGCATGCAGCGCCAGGGCCGGTTCCAGAGCACGCAGGAGGAAGAAAACGGGTATCCAGAGATACGCGAGGGGCAACACCAGCAGCAGCGGATCACCGACCGTCTGCCAGGCTTTCCAGCCGGCCAGTCGACACAGGTGCACCACGGCGCAGAGGACGCAGAAAAACAACCAACCAGTGCCATTGAAACCGGGCGCGAACAGGTCCGTGAGGAGCATGCCCACGGCCGAGCCGATGGCGAGCACTTCCAGCGGCAGCCAGCTGACGGGCTTCAGGCCGGTGATGGCATTGGCCGAGAAGGCGGGAATCACTCTGCCCCCGATCACGATCATGAGCAGCAGAATCATGTCCATGGCGAGGTTCGTGGTTGCGGCACCGGTGAGTACGCCTCTAACGGCCAGTCCATGCAGCACGGCGGCCCCGGTCAGTCCGAGCAGCAGTACCGGTACGAAATAGTTACGGCGATTGCGCGATTTCACGATCGGCCAGCCCAGGCAGCAGGCTGCGGTGAGGAGAAACCCGCCATCGAGGAGCACGGGCAGGAGGCCCATGCTCAGCCAGTTCGACAGCCGGGCAGCCAGCCAGAGGCTGAACAGGGCAGCGAGTCCGGCACCGGAAGGCGTCGGCAATCCGGTCCAGCTGCGCACCGCCGTCAGTAGAAAGCCGACGATGACGGCACAGGCGAAACCGAAAATCATCTCGTGGGAATGCCAGAGGAAGGGCGAGACGCCAGGCAGCGGCACATCGGCGGCCGCATAGTTCAGGATCCACAAAGGCACGCTCAGCACCGCAAAACCGGCTGCACCAAGGTAGAACGGACGGAGCCCGACACTGAGGAAGGCGCTGTTCGACCCGGCGGATTTCAACTTGGATGAGGACATTGCCTTTTCAGTTTTTACTCGAGAGGTGTGGGCTAACTCATTATTCTTTATAAAGAAATTTGCAAAATAATTTCCAGTCGTATAGGTTGCCGTCAACTCTGTCGAAGGCGTCTGCATTGGCTGTTCGCAAGATCGTCATTCTGAACCCCAAAGGGGGGTCGGGAAAAACCACCATCGCCACGAATCTGGCGGCGTATTACGCGAGCTCGGGTCAGCCGTCCGCCATCATGGATTATGACTCCCAGGGGTCAAGCACCCGATGGCTGAGCCGGCGGGCGCCGGAGAGCCCCTACATTCATGGCATCGCCACCTACGAAAACCACGCAGGTCAGACCCGGTCATTCGCACTGCGGGTGCCGGTGGAGGTGGAACGGGTGGTGGTCGATACGCCTGCGGCGTTCAACAAACATGAACTGATGGACTACGTTCGCGGTGCGGACAAGATCCTCGTGCCCGTGCTGCCGTCCGAAATCGACATTCATGCCGCAACCCGAACCATCGCCGATCTGCTGCTGGTGGCTAAGATCGCCCGACATGATGATCGGCTAGCGGTGGTGGCCAATCGGGTGAAGCGGAATACGGTCGTCTTCCGGTCCCTGATGAAGTTTCTGGAATCGCTGGATATCCCGGTGGCTGCCGTGCTTCGGGACACCCAGAACTACATCCGAACCGCCTCCGAAGGTCAGGGCCTGCTCGAGCTGAAGAAGTCGGACGTGACGAAGGATGTGGTGCAGTGGAAGCGGCTGGTGGCCTGGCTGGAATCGGATAATCCACGGGCCCGGCCTGAGCCGGAAGCAGTCCCGGTTGCGGCAGGCACGAGACTCCGGCCCCACTATCGGTTGCAGTAAGTCGATCCCAGCCAACGGTCGGACGCCGCCCCGCCAGCCCGGGGGTGGGTGAAGGTCTGGTCAGGCTGTTACCCTCTGCGCTTGAGCGGGAAAGAGGGCAGCAGGCATGCGGGCAATTCTTCTGAAGATCTGGCTGGTCGTGTTCGGTCTGTCGACGGCGGTGGGTGCGACGGGCGCCGAAGAGCGTCCGCGGGCCAGAGACATCGGCGTGCAGATCGGCATCTTCGAACCGGGTGAGTTCAATGCGATCACCGATGTGGACGGTGTCCGGGTCGGGCATGCGACCCGGATCGAGGGTGAAGACATCCGCACCGGCGTGACCGCCATCATCCCCGGCCCCGGCAACCTCTATACCCACCCCATGCCCGCCTGGATTCACGCCGGGAACGGCTACGGCAAGCTGATCGGCGAGACCCAGGTGCGTGAATTCGGGGAACTGGAAACACCCATTCTGCTGACCTGTACGCTCTGCGTGTGGCAGGCCGCCGATGCCCTGAAAGCCTGGGTATACGAGCAGCCTGGCATGGGCGAGCACACCGTGAACCCCATCGTCGGGGAGACCAATGACGCCCTGGTCAACAACATGTGGGCCAATCCGATCGGCAGAACCGAAGTGTTCGCGGCCCTGAACAATGCCCGCTCCGGTCCCGTTCTCGAGGGCAGTGTGGGGGCGGGTACCGGTACCCAGGCATTCGGCTACAAAGGCGGCATCGGCACCAGTTCCCGTGTGCTTCCGGAATCGCTGGGTGGTCACACCATCGGCGTTCTGGTGCAGACCAACTTTGGCGGTGTGCTGACGATCAACGGCGCACCGGTTGGCCGAGCGCTCGGCCAGTTCCCCTATGCCCGCCAGACCGTCCCGGACGATGAGGATGTGGAAGACGGTTCGATCATGATGGTGGTGGCCACGGATGCGCCACTGAATCCGAAGAGCCTGGAGCGGCTGTCGAAGCGTGCCATGATGGGACTGGCCCGCACGGGTTCCTACGCCAGCAATGGCTCTGGTGATTATGTGATCGCCTTCTCCACGCATCCGGAGGTGCGGGCGCCACGGCAGAGCGTGGCGCCGGTGACTGGTCCGCGGCTGGTCAATGCGGCCATGTCGCCGCTCTTTCTGGCCACCGTCGAGGCGACGGAAGAGGCGGTTATCAACGCCTTGTTGAAAGCCACCACGGTAACCAGCAGCCGGGGCACCCGGGAAGCCATCGATATTGAAGCGGTACGCGAGGTGCTGGAACACTACAATGCGACCAACTGGGACGAAACACTGCCGCCTCGCGGCGGCGGATAAGGGGGAATCATGACGTACGCAAAACCCGAGTATCTGATCGAAGCGGCCGATCTTGCGGCAACACTGGATGATCCGAATCTGAAGGTATTCGATGCCACGGTGCATCTGGTGCCCGCAGAGAAGGGCTATCGCGCCGAATCCGGCCTCGCGGACTACGAAAAGGCGCATATCCCGGGTGCGGCCTTTCTCGATCAGATCCGAGCGGTGTCGGATACGAGCACGGGCCTCGGATTCTCACTGCCGGAGGCGGAGGCACTGGAAGCCGGGTTGCGTAGCGTGGGCATCGCGGAAGGCGACCGGATCGTCGTCTATTCCACCGGCCACATGATGTGGGCAACCCGGGCCTGGTGGCTGCTGCACTATGCGGGGCTCGATAACGTTGCCGTGCTGAACGGCGGCTTCGCGGCCTGGCAGGCTGCCGGGCTCGAGACCAGCGCGGAAGCGACCAGCTTTGCCGCTGGAGATGTCACTGTCCGGGTCAGGCCGGATCGTTTCGTGAACCAGGCTCAGGTGCTGGATGCCATTGGCGACGATGCCGTCTGCACTGTGAACGCGCTGTCCCCGGACGTTTATACCGGGGAAGGCAAGATGAGCTACGGTCGGAAGGGCCATATCACGGGTTCTGTGAACGTCCACTACGATGCGCTGCTGGAAGCCGGCCGTTTCCGGCCGGCGGCGGAGTTGAAGGCCGCCCTGGCGAGCCAGGGGCTGCTCGATGCCGAGCGCGTGATCGCCTACTGTGGCGGCGGCATCTCGGCCACCATCGATGCGCTGGCCTGCCTGCTGGTTGGCAAAAACGAAGTCGCCGTGTACGACGGCTCCATGTCCGAGTGGGTGCGCGATGAAGCACTGCCCATGACCCAGGGCGCTGAGCCGGGCTGAAACCGTGCTGCCGGGCAGCTACCGAGCCATTGAGTAGAATGCCTCGTTTGGCCGCATGGCCGAGAGATTGGCCAGTCGATTGCTCTGGGCGAAGAATGCGCTGATGGCGCCGATATCCCAGATGTCGTCGTCGCTGAAGCCGTGTGTTCGAAGTGTTTCGAAGTCCGCCTCGCTGATGGTTGCAGCCTCCCGGCTCACCTGCATGGCGAAGTCGAGCATGGCCCGCTGGCGATCGCTGATGTCAGCCTTGCGGTAGTTGACGGCAACCTGGTCGGCGATCAGCGGGTTTTTGGCCCGGATACGCAGAATGGCGCCATGGGCGACCACGCAGTACTGGCACTCATTGGCGGCTGACGTGGCGACCACGATCATCTCCCGCTCCGCCTTGGTCAAACCACTGTCCCGCTCCATCAGGGCATCGTGATGGGCGAAAAAGGCTCGGAACTCATCCGGCCGATGCGCCAGGGCCAGAAACACGTTGGGGACGAAGCCGGACTTTTCCTGCACGGACTCTATCCGATTGCGGATATCTTCCGGCAGCTCCTCGAGCGCCGGGACGTCGAATCGGCTGATGGGATGATCTGACATGGGTTTTCCTTTCTGAGGTGATGGGATTCAGAGGTGTTGGGAATCAGAGGTGACGGAGAAATGACTGGGGGTTGTTCAGAAAGGCCCGGGTGAGGCTCACATGTTCCACATCGTTCCAGTCCACGGGCGCCGGTGGTGACTGATTGAAATCCAGAATCCGGGCTTCGGGCAGCGCCATCAGGATCGGCGAGTGCGTGGCAATGATGAATTGAGCACCACGGCTCACCGCATCCTGGATCATGGCGATCAACGCGATCACGTTGGTGGGCGAGAGGGGGGTTTCCGGTTCGTCCATCAGATAGAGGCCGGCTTTGTTGATCCGCGCCCGGAACAGGTCGAGATAGAGTTCGCCATGAGACCGGGCAAACGGATCCGCGCCGTAACGCTGGCGCAGGGCTTCTGACTGCGCCCGGGCCATGCCCACGGCACGCTCACGGCCCCAGTCTCCAGGCACGCTGCGGGCGAGCTCCGAGGCGATTTCCTCATGCTCGCGGGTTGCGTCCTGAACGGATCGCAGGAATCCGGTGGCATCATCGGCGCGGAAGAAAAAGCCATGCCGGATGGGGGCACTGCGGGCGAAGCGGAAACAGGGCAGGGCGGCTCTGGCGGAGGTCATGAGCGGATGATCCTCCACCGCCTGGCGGCCGAGCGAAGGCAGACGGTGACCGGCAGCAATGATTTCCAGCAGGGTGGATTTGCCGCAGCCGTTGTCGCCGATCAGAAAAGTCACCGGGACGTTGAACTCGAGCCTGGTGAACGATTCGAACAGCGGCAGGGTAAACGGGTGCCCTTCCCCTGGCTCCAGTAGTGCAATGGAACGGAGGAGGGGCAATGATGAAAGCTCAGCTGTCCGCTTGCTCGTCAATGTTCCTGTTTCGCTGTCGTGATTCGTAGAGTTTGCCGTAATCCGGGTATGCGTTGAGCACTTCGATGGCCACCCCCAGCGGAGGCCCAACGGCCTCGCGAAGCATTTCCGGAGTCGGCAGTGCACGCCCCGCTTTCAGTTCCCTGTCCACGAACGCATGCATCTGATCGCGGAGGATGGCCCGGCGTTGTTGCTCCTCTGCCTCGATCTTACCTTCGAAATAGAGCCGGTTGCCCCATGGGTCTTCGATCACCACCTCCGGAAATTCATAAGGTGGGGCCCGCCGAACGTGCACGGCGTTCGGGCGCCGCCGGTTCCATTCATCAGCCAGACCGTCGAGATTCGTCACATCCAGATGGATGGCGGATGGTCCGGGTGCATCCGGATGCTCGTTGATCATGAACACGAAGTGATCTCTGGACAGAAAGCCGATCGCCGGCCTGCCCGGCGCTTCCCGCCACTCGGAGTCGAGGGTGAAACCCAGCCAGTCCACGTAGTGTTCGATCGCCCGATCGAAGCTGCCAACTCGAAAGGCTGGCCGGGGTGCGTGCAGGATGGGTTCGGTCTGCGTCGTTGGGCCCATGGTATGCCTCCTCTCACCCCGGGGATTTACTCGCCCGGCTGCAAGGCTTTTGGGGTGGCGTCGGGCAGTTTGAAGGCCAGAAAGGCGTTGCCGGCGGCCTGGCCGAAAGACTGATAACCGGAGGTGATGAAGAGCATGTCGTCGACGATCAGAGGTCCGTGAACGTCCAGCGGGCCGCCGTGCGTTTCGACCCCGTTCACCGCCGTGTAGGGCTGCCAGGTATCGGTCTGCCAGAGACGTTCGCCGCTTTCGACCGCATAGGCGTTCAAGCTGCCGTCGAGCCCGCCGGCGATCACCAGATCTTCCGTGGCGAGAACGGCGGCTGAAAGGCCGGGAAAACAGCCATCGCGGTCGTCGCAGTTACCCAGTTCCGGCACCGACCAGCGAACGGAGCCATCGTGGAGATTCAGGGCGTGCAGGCCGCGGGCGGGTTCGTTGTCACCTTCGTGCGGACCGGCGCGGCCGCGGTCGCTGACCGGCACGAACAGCAGGCCGAGTGATTCCTGCACGGCCATTCCCCAGTGAATGCCGCCGAGTTTGCCGCCGCGACCGACCCGCTGTTCCCAGATGAGTTCGCCGGTGTCCGGTGCCATGGCGTAAACCATGCTCGATTTCTGGCCGGCGAGAAGAATGTCCTGACCTGAGAAGGTGCGGGCGAGAATGGGCGGTGCACCGAAGTCGTAATCCGGTCCGTCGGCCTCCGGACAGTTCACGCCCAGCCAGCCTGCGCCACAGGCCGCGTTCCAGGCATCGCCTTCGGTGAACTGACGGTGCCAGCGGACGGTGCCGTCGGCGATATTCACCGCGAATACCGAATCGCTGGTATCCGTGGCCGGGTCGCTGTAGTTCTCGCCGGTTGCGAAATAGAGCAGGCCACGTTCGGCGTCCACCGCCGGCGCCTGCCAGACAGGGGCGCCGGAAGGCCCTTTTTCGTCAATGAAAAACCAGCGCGTGCCGGTAACCTGCGCTGGCTGATCGACGCTGTAGCGACGCCAGATTTCTTCTCCGGTGGCTGCATCCAGCGCGGCCACGGAGCCGCGGAAGTCGCAGCAGCCGTATACGGGGGCCGCGGCGGCGATCACTTCGTAGGCGGATACCGGCACATAAAGACGGCCCTCGTGGAAAGCGGGTGTGCCGGTGAGGGTGCTGAACCGATGCGGGTCCATCAGCTTCTCCCAGACCGGTTCGCCGGTCTGTGCATCCACCGCGTAAGCACGCGCGCCGAAGGTGCCGAAGAACAGCAGCGTGCGGTCCTCACCATCGATCTTGACAGTGCCCTGGATGATTGCGGTCCGGATGTTGCTGTCCGCCTCGAACCGCCAGCGGGTGCAGCCGCTGGCGCGTTCCAGGGCGTAGAGGTTTCCGGACTCGGTGCCGATGAAGACGGTGTCGTCCGTGACCAGCGGATAGGAATGCGGGGAACTGCTGTCGTCGAGGCCGAACGCCCAGGCGAGTTCGAGGGTCGCAACATTGGCAGCGTTGATTTCACTGTCCGGCTGGAACCGGCGGTTCAGGGGGTCGATTCCCCACCCGTTGCTGGAAAATGCCGCCACGTCCGCTTCTTTTGCGCACTCCGCGGCAGCCGCAGATGCCAGCATCAGGGTCAGCAGAGTCATGAGAGCGTAGCCAGTTCTTGATAGATACATCGGTTGAGTCGTCCGGAGGGTCCGGGCATTCTACGAAAGGTACTGGCGGAGCGATATGAGCAGGAAAATCGGATTCATCGGCTGCGGGCACATCGCGAAATTTCATGCCCGCAATGTCCGCGACGCGATCACCCGGCATGGGGTGGACATGACCTACCATGCGGCCTGTGATCTCGACCTCGAGCGGGCCGGGTCGTTCGCGGAGATCGCAGGGTGTTCGCTTGTTACCACGAGGGCAGACGAAGTGATCGACGCCTGTGACGTGGTCTATGTCTGCACGGAGACGGCGGCGCATCAGAGCCTGGTGGCGGATGCTACCGAAGCGGGCAGGCACCTGTTCTGCGAAAAGCCTCTGGCCCGGAATCTGGCGGATGCGCGCGCCATGGCCGAGCAGGTGCGCGGTGCCGGCATCATCAATCAGGTGGGTCTCGTGCTGCATTTCAGTCCGGTATTCCGGGTGCTGCAGGATCTGATGGAGGACGATTTCGGCGCGCTGCTCTCCGCCCACATGCGTGACGATCAGTGTTTTCCAATCGGCGATCACTACGGCTCCACATGGCGGGCTGATCCCGAACGTGCAGGCAGCGGCACCCTGCTCGAACACTCGATCCACGACGTGGATCTGTTCCGGCGTCTGTTCGGTGAAGTGAACGCTGTGCAGTGCCACATCCGGGAAACTTCAGGGCATCCCGGCATCGAGGATGTGGCGCATGTGCACTTCCAGCATGCGGGCGGACACAGCAGCACGCTGGCCAGCATCTGGCATGACATGCCGGACCGTCAGTCCAGTCGATCGCTGGAAGTGTTCTTCGAGCGGGCCCGGTTCACCACGGAGAGCGATTACTTCGGCGCCATCACTGTCGAGGTGGCGGGTCGGGCAACCCAGGTTCTGAGCCATGACGAGGTGCTCAATCGCTTCATGGCACTGGAAGGTCTCAATCCTGCGGATGAGGATCTGCGCAGCCTCGCTGGTCTGGGTGACCGGCGCTTTCTCGAGGCTGTTCTTTCCGGTCAGCCGGCGTCACCATCGTTCGACGAGGCGCTTCGCGCCCACGAACTCGTCGATGCCTGCTATCAGAGCGCGGCCAGCGTGCGGCATTGACCTTTTTTTGGCCTGCGGGGTCACCTGATTCCCGCGGGATTCCCTGATTCCCGCGGGAGTCAGGTTTCCGTTGGAGGAATGAAATGAAGCGACTGGGTGCGGTGCTCTACAACGATTTCGAGCTGCTCGATGCCTATGGGCCCCTTGAGATGTTCGGTTGTCTGGGTGAGCTTGTGGAATGCGTGGTGGTGGCGGAACAGAAAGGTCCGGTGAACTCCAGTGGCGGACCGAAGACGCTGGCGGAATATGACTTCAATGATGCACCGGAGCTGGACCTGATTCTTCTGCCAGGCGGCATCGGCACTATTGCTGAGCTGGAGAACGAGTCGATGCTGGGCTTCCTGGGCGAACGGTGCCCGGCATCCGAAATCACCATGAGTGTCTGCTCCGGCTCCGCATTGCTGGCAAAGGCCGGTCTCCTTGATGGGCTGCCCGCCACCTCCAACAAGATGTACTTCTCTCTGGCCAGTTCTCAGAGTGATGCGGTGGACTGGAAGGAAGCGGCACGCTGGGTGGATGCCGGCCAGTATGTAACGTCGTCCGGGGTGTCGGCGGGCACGGACATGGCCCTCGCGGTGATCGCTCGGCTGTTCGGGATGGATGCGGCCCGGACCGTTGCCCGATTCACCGAGTATCAGTGGCACACGGATGCGGACGAGGATCCGTTCAAGGCCTATCTCAATCAGGCCGAAGGGATGCCAGGATAGGGTCTGCCCGTCTCCGGGGTTACTTGAAGAGGTCGTCCAGCCTGGACTTCGCGGCGGCTTCCTTCGAAAGCCCGGTCTCCGTTTCGTCTTCTTCCGCCGTGGGTTCATCCGTCCCGGCGTCACTGTCGGCGCCGAAGAGTGCCTGCAGCCGGTCTTTGGCCGTATCGGCTTTCGCGGTCCGGTCGCCGCTGAAGGCATCACCATCCGGGCGGAACCAGTCGCAGAAGTTGGCGTTCTCTTTGATGACCGGCGGATCGGCGCGATCTTCTTCGCAGGCACTGCTTTCAGCCGGCCGATAGTGCTGGCAGAAGCGGCAGCAGTGCAGGGCTTCGAAGCAGTCCGGGCATTGCTCGTGCCGGCTGATCGGGCGCGGCACGGCCTTAAGGTCCGCGCCGCAGTTCCAGCATCTGAGCTCAGCGGCCGACATGATCTTCCTCCTCGGACTCATCGTCCCAGCCATCCAGAGTGTCCCGGTTCGGCGTGTTGCCCAGCACCGTTGCCGAACCCATATCCCGCGCGCGTCGGACCACATCGTCGCCAAAGCGGGCGGTAAGCGCATCCAGGGTCGTTTCCAGCCGTCGCTCTTTCTCGTCGCTGAACAGATCACGTTGGGTAGCCGTGGTCTGTCGGATCAGATCAAAGGCGGTCAGGCCAACGAGCCGGAAAGGACCGGCTTCGTCGAAACGATCGAGCAGGCTGATGCCCGCTTCGAAGAGTTCCTGCGCCACATCGCTGGGTGCGGTGAGCGTGCACTGCCGGGAGATGAGCTTGAAGCGGGTGGTCTTCAGGCGCACGCGCACGCCGCCGGCGCGCAGATCCTTCTTGCGCAGCCGCCGGGCAATGCGATCCGCCGAGCGCTGCAGGTGGCGGGCGATATCTTCCCGCGCCACCACGTCCTCGTTGAGCGTCCGCTCCGAACCCATGCTCCGGCTCCGGCGACTGCCTTCCACCCGCCGGGGATCCCGGCCATGCGCCAGTTCATAGAAATGGCTGCCGGCGCTGCCCAACTGGTGTCTGAGTTCGGCCGGGTTGGCGGCGGCGATATCGCCGATGGTTTGATAGCCGAAGCGGGTAAGTTTTTCCTGTGTTTTCGGGCCGGCCCCCCAGAGTCGGGCGACCGGCAGGCGGGCCAGCCAGGACACGGTCTCCTCCGGTGTCACCACCAGCAGGCCTCTGGGCTTGCAGATGCCGGATGCCACCTTGGCGACGTATTTGCTGGCTGCCACGCCCACAGAGACATGGAGGCCGGTGGCCGCCAGAACCGCGTCCCTGATGGCCTGCCCCATCTCTGCCGCTGGCCCGAAGAGATGTTCAGAGCCGGTCATCTCGAGAAAGGCTTCGTCCAGCGAGATCGCTTCCACTTCCGGCGAGAAGTCTCTGAAAACGCTCATGATTTTATCTGAGAGCTCGGTGTAGCGTTCGAATCTCGGCGGGACGACGATCGCGTGGGGGCAACGCCTCAATGCTTCTGCCATGGGCATGGCGCTGCCGACGTGGAACGGACGGGCTTCGTAGCTGGCGGTGAGCACAACACCACGGCGACTCTGCGGCCCGACCAGAATAGGTTTGCCGACGAGGTCTGAATTATCCAGCTGCTCCACGGACGCGTAGAATGCGTCCATGTCCGCATGCACCACGATGCGCGGCCAGGGCGTCGTCATGGCTCGACGTCGTCCCGGTCAGGCGATGTCCGTTCCGCGCCGGATACCGAGCAGTCGGGCTGCCAGATGCCGGATACCGGCCCGTCCGGGCTCAGGCTTGGGCCGGAAGTCCGCGCGGCGGTCGTTGAGTGTGCGGTACTCGCACTGGCAGAGACCGGGTGAGCCACAGTTCTCCAGCGGCAACTTCGGTGCGTTGTTGGATAGAAAGCGTTTTCCGTCGAGCGCAGTCGCCGATCGGCAACATCCGGCCGGATGATGGATGGATACCGCGCGGTAATCCCCGATGTACATTGTCCTTCCCTTTCTGAACCTGATCTCGTTGCGGCTGGCTCTGATTTGGAGACAGCTCCAGTCTGTAAAACAGTCTGAATATCAGGTACTTCCCCGCTGGTTCTTATAGATAGCTTTGGGGATTGGTCGACGCTACACCTATCTGGACAAATTGTGAACACCCTGTGGATAACTAATTCGGTCAATCCGTTTTACTGAAATTCTTTCCCGTTGGACCCCGCCGGCGCTAGCTGTAGTAGGTCTCGAATGGCTCATGGCGACCGCCGTTTTCATCGCAGACGGCGAACGCCCGGTCGCCGCCATGGAAGGCGACGCCTGCATAGTCACCGGCTTTGTTCAGCACATAGAAGCTGACATTGAATCTGGGGCGCCCCTGCTCATCGAGGAGCCGCGGATCCACGGTATAGGAGGCGATCCGCCCGAGGGCTGCCATTCCGGCATCTTTCGGCGTCATGCCCTGACGCATGAACTCCACGATCAGGAAGGATGCCAGACTGTAAAGATTGGCCTCGCCGCGTCCGGTAGAACCGGCGGCACCCACGTCATTGTCCACGTACAGTCCGGCACCGAGAATGGGCGAATCGCCGACCCGGCCCGGAATCTTCCAGGCCAGGCCGCTGGTGGTGGTCACCCCGCAGATGTCCCCAGCCCCGTTCACCCCATTGCAGTTGATGGTGCCGTAGTAGTGTTCCGGGTCGATCTTGCCCTCGGCGACCATCTGCAGCCCGGTCTCGAATCCTGCCTGGGCGCGCGACGCCGGATCGGGGTAGTGGCGGGCATCCGTCCGTTGCTTCCATTCCAGCCAGAGGGCCCGGGACCGCGGTGTGTTCAGGTCGTCCTCGATGCGGAAACCCATGTTGCGGGCAAAGCGTTGTGCGCCTTCGTCGACCAGCAGGTGATGATCCGTCACGTCCGCAACCGCCTGAGCCACCAGCGAAGGATTCCGCACCCCTTTCAGGCAGGCCACGCCTCCGGCACGACGCTTGGGGCCATGCATGCAGCAACTGTCCAGGGTGACCACGCCATCCGCATCCGGCAGGCCGCCAAAGCCGACGCTGGTATCTTCCGGATCGAGTTCGACAATGTTCACGCCCGCGATCAGCGCATCCAGCACGTCATCGCCCTGAGTCATCCGCTCGAAGGCGAGTTCCACGCAGGCGGTGTCGCCGCCGTTCCTGGCCGTCAGGCCATTGCCGGAAGCCACCACCACCGGTTTCGTGCCGCTCCGTCTGATCGCGGGTGCGGCCTGGACACTGCTGCCTGCCATGCCGATGGCGGTGGTGGCGAGAAATCGGCGACGATTCAATGTGGTCATGGGGACTCCGTTGTCTTTGATAAATTGCCGTTAAGTGATGGTGGTTGATCGAGGATCATCTGCCGGCGCACTGTGTCAGGCACCGTCGAGCGCTCTGAGCATGCGTTTCAGCGCGAAGTGCCGGTAGCTTTCCAGCACCAGGCCTTCTATCTCCGCCCAGTCCGCGTGGTCTTCCACATCCAGGTTGATCCAGCCGTTGTGGCCCGTATATGCCGGAATGTGATACCGGGGTGCATCCGACAGCGCGGTCTGGCGTTCAGGACCGACCCGAAATGAGAGGTTCAATCTGCCGGTGTAGTAGGCGGTGCTGACAAACGTCTTCTTTCCGGCTTTCCACACCGGGTTGCCGAACTGACGGGCTTGTGCCGTTTCCGGTAACCGTTCGCAGAGTTTGCCGAGCGCTTCGAGCACGTCCCTGGCCCGCTTGCCCAGGTAGGGGTCTATCTCGTCGGGCCTGAGATTCCGGTCCGGCGGCTGGCTGCTGAGTTGCTCGGGCAATTGAGCGACCAGAGTAGCGGGGGCTCGATTTTCGTACGCTTCCCGGGTCCGGGCGACAACGGATTTCCAGGAGATGCCCGTATTCAACGCCACCCCGAGCCAGCCTTTCGGGCCCACGTAAGGCGGCACGAAGTAGTACTCGGGTTCCATCTCCGTATAGAGCTGCTGCGCACCCGGCGGTGCGTCCAGATTCAATGCCACCCGGCCGTCGCCGTGATGATTGATCGTGTAGGTGGCAAAGGTCTTGCCGCGCACTTTAAAGCTGGGCGAACCGTGTGAAGATACTTCCTCGGTTTCCGGCAGGCTCGACATGAGTTGCCGCACTGCCTGGCTGACGTCTCTGGCCATCGTTTCTCCCTGGTTTCCTCCGGGATGCCTTGAGCTATGATTCTCCGCCCCGGGCCGCGAGGTCAAATGGCAAATCAGGGAGCAGCACTTTGAACAGCGACGACTTCGATCCCTGGCAGTCCGAGCGGCCGCTCATCGTCTATCTGGACATCAAAAGCCCGTATGCCTTCATCGCCCGAGCGCCCACCTGTCGCCTGGCCGAGGAACTGGGCATTCAGATCGACTGGCGGCCATTGACACTGAACATTCCGAGCTATCTGGGGTCCGCCCGGCTCGACAGCAAAGGCAAGGTGGCCAGCTCCGAGCGCACGCCGGAGCAATGGGCGAAGGTGAAGTATGCGTATCGGGATGCCCGGCGCTATGCAGCGGAACTGGGATTCGGGCTGCGGGGGACTGAGAAGATCTGGGATACCTCGATTGTACACATGGGTTTCTGGTGGGCGAAGATGCACGGCGATGAGATCCTCCAGGCGTTTCTGGACCACGTTTACCCCCGCTTCTGGGTGCGTGATTTCGATGCGGAAAATGTGACCGTGGTTGCGGATGCCCTGCAGCAGGCTGGCGCAGACACCGACGGTTTCGCAGGCTATGTGATCGGCGATGGCCGGTCGTTCCACGAGACCAGTCAACGCCGGATATTCGAAGCCGGTATTTTCGGTGTGCCGGGCTATGTGCTCGAAGGGGAATACTTTTTCGGGCGCGAGCATCTGCCCATGGTCCGCTGGATCCTCAGCGGACGGGAAGGCGCACCGCCCGACGTCGCGAATCCGGGCCCGGGTCCGGGGGGCAGCTGGATATGAAGGCACCCGAGTTGACTGTACTGTTTGATTTCAAAGATCCGAATTCCTATCTGGCCGTAGCGCCTCTGCGCACGATGATTGAATCGCTCGGCCTGGTCTGTCACTGGATTCCGTTTCTGGACCGGGCGCTTCGAGCGCCGGTGAAGCCGGCAGATCCGGACGATCGTGGCGGCTGGCACCGGTTTCAGCGGGCCCGTTATCTGGCACAGGATCTCATTCGCTACGCGGATGCACGCGGCCTGCCGGCACGGCATTTCTCCGATGGCGGCCTGTATCGGGCCACCCGTGGCGAGCTGGCCGCCATGGGCTTCAACTGGGCCATGAGCGCCGGCCCGGAACCCGCCCGGCGGTTCATGGATGCTGCCTTCGCGGGCTACTGGGACGGCGATGTGGATCTGGATTCAGAGACGGATATTGAATCGCTCCTCAGTGCCTGTGGTGTCGATTCCGAGGGCTTTGGCGTCTACGCTCAGCAGGCAGGCCTGGATGTGTTGCAAGCCCAGCGCACAGACGTCGGCGCGGCGGGCGGTTTTGCCACCCCCAGTTGCCTGCTGGATGGGGAGGCCTTCGTGGGCCGGCAGCACCTGCCGTATCTGACAGCGAGAATCCGACGTATGGTTGATGAAGGGCAGAGCACATGAACTGGGATCAACCCTATTCAGCACCAAGGTCACCCGTCTGCGCGTCGAATGTGGTGGCCACCTCTCAGCCGCTGGCCACCCAGGCGGGCCTGGATGCCCTGCGTCGGGGTGGCAATGCGGTGGATGCGGCACTCGCCGCGGCCATCACGCTGACGGTGGTGGAACCGAACAACAACGGGCTCGGCAGCGATGCTTTCGCCATTCTCTGGGATGGTCGGGAACTGGTGGGATTGAATGCCTCCGGCCGGTCGCCGGCGCTGATGAATGCCCAGCGCTATGCGGGCCAGGCAACCATGCCCACCCTCGGCTGGGAGGCGGTTACGGTTCCTGGTGCGGTCAGTGCCTGGACGGCGCTTTCCGAACGCTTCGGACAGTTGCCGTTTGCCGACCTGTTCGAGGCGGCCATCCGCTATGCGAGCGAGGGATTCCAGGTGGGCCCCAAGACGGCCTACTACTGGAAACTTGCCGAACGTACGTACGCGAAATACCCGGATTTCCTCGCCCACTTCTGCCCGGCACCGGCGCCTGGCGAAAGATTCCGGCGTCCGGATATGGTGGGTGCACTGGAGCAGATCGCCGCCACCCGTGGGGCTTCGTTTTATGAGGGAGAGCTGGCCGAGGCCATGGCAAGCGCCTCCGAGGCGGCGGGTGGACCGTTGCGGCTCGGGGATCTGAGGGCGCACCAGGCGGATTGGGTCAGCCCGATCGGCCAGCCCTACGATCGGGTGGCGCTCCACGAGATCCCGCCGAACGGCCAGGGTCTTTCGGCGCAGATTGCGCTGGCCTTGTTGAAGGAAGGCGGTCCGGCTCCGTTCGATACGGTGGACGGCGTGCACCGGCAGATCGAGTGTATGAAGATCGCCATCCGGGCTGCTTTCGATCACTTTGCGGATCCGGACGCCATGCGCATGACGCCGGAGATGCTGCTCGGGCCGGAGAGCATCGCGCAAGCGGCAGCCAGTGTGGGTGCGCGGGCAAGCGATCTGCCACCCGTAGCGCTGCCCGTCGGGCGCGACACCGTCTACCTCTGCGCGGCGGATTCAGAGGGTCGGATGGTTTCTTTCATACAGTCGAACTATCTCGGCTTCGGGTCCGGCATCGTGATACCCGGCACCGGCATTTCCCTGCAGAACCGCGGCCTGGGCTTTTCACTCGACCCGGAACATCCGAACTGTGTGGCCCCGGGCAAACGGCCGTTCCACACCATCATTCCCGGCTTCGTGACGGAAGCGGGCGCACCACGCATGGCGTTCGGCGTGATGGGCGGGCACATGCAGCATCAGGGGCATTTTCAGATGGTGCAGCGGATTTTCGATCACGGTGAGAACCCACAGGCGGCCAGCGATGCGCCGCGCTGGCACGTTTTCCCCGATTTCACGATCGGCCTGGAGGCCGGATTTCCGGAGACCATCGCCCGGGGGCTGGCCGATCGCGGCCATGCGGTCCGTTATGTGGATCAGGCCCACGTTTTCGGCGGAGCTCAGCTCATTCTCAGGACGGAGCACGGCTATGTGGCCGGTTCCGACCACCGCAAGGAAGGTCAGGCAGCGGGATTCTGAGTCGGTTGCCCGCTTTCGTGCTGGCGGAAGAATTCACGCCAGTAGGATTTGCCGATTCTGTCATAGTCGCGCATGGCCTCGATCATCCGGCGTCGGGCCCCGGCATCCACCAGGGCATCGGGTAACAGGGGGTCGAGCAGAATGGCGCGGGTGACGTCCCGGCCGATGAGGAGCGTTTCCCGGGCAGCGCTGGCATCGTCCAGTCCTGTCAGACGAGCAGTGCTGGCGCTCAATCGTTCCACATTCTCATGGTAGCGCTGGGTCAGCGTATCCGTTTGCCAGAGTTCCCGTGGCGCCAGCCGCTCCGGCGGTGCGAATTGACGGATCTGCGCGCAGAGACTGCCCGGCACCAGGCCGAGCTCCAGCAGATCGGCGCGTACCTGATCCAGTGTGCGAGTCAGGTTGGCCGGTCGCACCCAGAGACCGGTGGCCATTTCCGCGAACCCGAACAGGTTGAGCGCCCGCTCATTGCCGCGCACGGCGGCTTTGTTGCTGCGCGCCAGATGGCCCACCAGCACCGTCAGCCACTCGCCCTGCCAGTCGACGAGGGATGCCTCTGCCCGTGACCAGTTCCTGACCAGAGAATGCAGGGTGCCTGCCCGGGAGCCCAGGGCGTAGCTGCCGCGACCAGCACCGGTGAGCGACCCTTCCCGGACCAGTCGGGCAAGGGCCACGCGAACGCTGCCCGGGTCCATATCGAACAGGCGGCCGGCGGCGATCAGATAGCTGGCTGACAGGGCCCGGGCGCTCGTGGAATCCATGAGCGTGAGGATGAGTTCACGGGCGGATAGGGGAGGGCTGTCCGGCGGGGTCGGCATGCGCATATATTACACGACTTGTCTGATATTGGCGATTCGTGTAACAATTGCCCCACTTGAAGCGGTACACGTCGGAGTACCCCGGACATGACGAACATTTTTCCCGATACCCAACCGCTGGCTGAAGAAGCGGATGCGCACCCGGCAGATGTGGCCGCCCGAGTAGACAGCAGCCTGGGTGCAGCAGTGAAGCTTTCGGATGTGTTGAGTCGGGAGGAGATGCAACCGTTCATGGCCCGCTCCGATGCCCGGGCCTGGTGGATGGTATTCGTCAATGCCCTCATATTCGCCGGCGCATTTGCCTTGCCGGCGCTATGGCCCAATCCGCTCACCATCGTGCTCAGCGTTCTGATTCTGGGCGGGCGTCAACTCGGCCTCGCCATCTTCTATCACGACTGCTCTCATGGGGTGTTTTTCAAAACCCGGTGGCTGAACGATGTGATCGGTCACTGGGTGGCGGGCGGCCTGCTGAACACTTCCATGTATGCCTATCGCGCTTACCATCTCAAGCATCACCAGTTTGCCGGCACCGAAGATGACCCGGATCTCGGTATCGCCCGCGCCTATCCGACCAGTGTGGACAGTATGAAGCGGAAGTTCAGCCGGGATCTGTCCGGTAGAACGGGTATCAAGGCATTGAAAGGTCAGCTCTCCCGGTTCGGCCTCCGGCGCAACCTGCCTTTCCTGATCATGCACCCATTGCTCATCGGCGCATTGTGGGCCGCCGGGATTGTCTGGACGTATGTGCTCTGGTGGGTGGCCTACGTTTTCGTGCATCAGCTGATCACGCGCCTGCGCTTCATGGGTGAGCATGGTGTGTGCGTTGATCTGTTGAGTCCGGATGCCAGGGAAAATACCTGCACCACGCGAGTGGCCTGGTGGGAGCGACTGCTGGTGGCTCCGAACTACGTGAACTACCATCTCGAACACCATCTCTCCGCAGCCGTACCCTGCTACCGGCTGCGCTCCTTGCACAAGCTGCTCACGGAGAAGGGATTCTTCGACGGCTACGACTGCCTCTCCCATGGCTACGTCGATGTGGTCAGACGGGCCCTGCGCAACGACAATGCGGAGCTCGTGAACGCCTGATCCCGGACGCTGAGGCGTTCAGCGTGCCCGCGCCTTTCCCGCCAGACTGAGCATCCGGTCCGCCAGCGCCGCCGGATCAGGTTTCTCGCCCCTCGGGGCGGGCGACATGCCCGGGATGGCCATGGAACGGAACGTGCCCGCCCGACTGACCACGTTATCCACTGCCTGATAGACGTCGGCATCCGGGTTGTCCGCCAGCCAGTTCAACCACGCCTGATCGAAGCGGCTGGAACCCGGCTCGGTGGCACAGAGCGCGATCACCTGGTCCAGACTGGTATGGCTTCGAGGGTCGAAGTGCCGATATTCATCCGCCAGCGCCGTGGTCGCGCTCACGAGCGGCATGAGCAGCGTCAGAAGCACCGGCAGAAAGGGCAATCCGTTGAAGCGGCGCCGGCGCGCACCCGGACCTTTGAACGCGAGTATCGTCATGATGGCACTCTAGCAATCCAGAGGACGCGTCGCCGGGCCGGGCGCTGAGAATGTGAACGGCTAGGCGTTCGGTCAGGAAGTCTGTTCCAGCATTGAACCCGCACACGGGCCCTGGCAGAGTGATCGGCTTGAATTTTCTGGGAAGGAAGAAACGATGGAGCAGTTCGAAGGCCGTCTTGCGGTGGTAACAGGTGGCGGCACGGGTATGGGGCGTGAGCTCTGCCTGGCGCTGGTGAAAGCAGGAGCCCACGTCGCAACCTGCGACGTGCTCGAGGAGAATCTGGCGGAAACCAGAACACTCTGCGAAGCCGCCATGGCGGAGGGCGTCCGGTTCACCACCCATCGATGCGATGTGTCGAGTGAAGCGGATGTGGTCGCATTCAAAGATGAGGTGGCGGCCCAACATGAGACGGATCACATCAACCTGTTGTTCAACAATGCAGGTATCGCGGGTGGGGGTGATTTCGTGGAAGGCGATCGGGCGGAGTGGGAGCGCACCTTCGGTGTCTGCTGGTACGGGGTCTATTACTGCAGTCGTGCGTTCATGCCGATGCTGGTCGCCAGCGACGCCGGCTATCTGGTGAATACATCCAGCGTGAATGGATTCTGGGCCAACATCGGGCCTGGCGTTCCGCACACGGCCTACAGCGCAGCCAAGTTCGCGGTCAAAGGCTTCACCGAAGCGATGGTTACCAATCTGCGGATCTCTGCACCGCACGTGAAAGCCGCGGTGGTGATGCCAGGGCACATCGGCACCTCCATCGCCCTGAATTCTTCCCAGGTGCTCGGCAAAGGCACGGCGCTGGATATGTCCGCCGAAGAAGTCGCCGTGGTTCGCCAGCGCATGTCCGACCAGGGCCTGCCGGTGGATAATCTGCCCGATGATGACATCCGCAACGCGATTCATCAGCGCGGCCTGGAGTTCCGCGACAAAGCACCCACAACGGCCGCAGAAGCGGCAGAGATCATTCTCGATGGGGTGCGAACCGATCGCTGGCGGATTCTGGTGGGCGAGGATGCCCAACGTCTGGATCAGCTGGTCCGGGAGTTTCCCGAAGAAGCCTACGAGCCTTCATTCTTTCAGAAGCTGGCCGAGCGCAACGTATTCTCGAACATCGCCGTCGCAGCGGGTCCGGAAGCGGACTGATCTCAGCTGGCTGGCGCGTTCTGCAGAGTTTCTCCGGGCTGCAAGCCATCCGGGATGCGTCCACTGCGTCCCTGCCGGGCTGTCACATAATTCATTCCCCGGGCGTCTTAAAGGTGACGTTAGTATTTTCCGGCAGAGGAATGACCATGTTGAAACGGATTCAGGCCGTAACAGGCCTCATGTTCGCGGTTTTTCTTGGTTTGCACCTGGTCAACACCTGGCTGGCCACGCTTGGACCTGAGGTCTACGACGGGCTGCAGGGGATGTTGCGGGGTTTCTATCAGTTCGCGCTGTTTGAGGCGCTGTTTCTGGCCGCCCTTGCCGTGCATCTGGTGGTGGGTCTGCTGCGCATCTTCACTGAACCGAAGCGGGCGTTGAATCACAGAGCGAGATGGCATCGCTACGCCGGCGTGTTCCTGCTGATCTTCATCGGCGGACATATCATGGCTGTGCGCGGGTCTTCCTGGTTCTACGAGGTTTATCCCGGTTTTGCCGGGCTCGCTTTTTCCATAGACGCGGTGCCCGGCTACTTCTACCCGTACTATTTCCTGCTGGCCGTTGCCGGCCTCTACCATGGCCTCAATGGCACGTTCATAGCGCTGGGCAGACTCGGTGTGCGGACTTCCCTGAGCACGCCGTCGCTCACCGGGGTGACGATGGCAGGCACCGCCCTCACGCTGCTGGCACTGGGCGGGCTCGGCGGCTGGTATTACGATGTCGGCAATGTCGCTGAATCGGATTTCGCCGTGCTCACCACTCGAATTGCCTCGGAGGTTTTCGGTGTCCGCCTCTCGCCTTGAAGGTCTGGCCTATCGGATGCTCGGCAGTGTGGCCGATGCGGAAGACGTGGTGCAGGAAGCCCGGTTGCGGCTGCTCAAGCAGCCCGAGGCGCCAGCCAACGAAGAAGCCTGGCTGTTCCGGGTGGTCACCAATCTCTCCCTGGACCGGCTTCGAGAGCAGAAACGCCGCCGGGAGGACTATCCGGGACCCTGGCTGCCGGAGCCGATACCAACCGGCGAGCCGGATCACATCGCGGAACTGGCGGAAGACCTTTCCATGGGCCTGGTGCTGATGCTGGAACGCCTGAGTCCGGTGGAACGGGCCGTGTTCGTGCTGCGTGAGGGATTCGACCTCAGTTTTGCCGACATCGGCGCGGCCCTGGATGCCAGTGCGGCCAGCTGCCGCCAGCGTTACCGACGGGCGAAAGATCATCTCAATGCTCCCACGCCGCGCCGTCCTGATGACGTAGCGGCTCAGCAGGACATGCTTGAGCGGCTGCTGAGCGCGCTGGCCAGGCGCGACCTGGATGAACTGGTCACCTTGTTTTCGGAAGACTGTGTGTCTTACGCGGACGGCGGCGGGGTGGTCAGTGCCGCGATCATTCCGATCACGGATCCGCGCCGGATTGCGCAGGTCACCCTGCACATCACCCGGAAGCTGATGGAGACAGGGGAGGTGGCGTTCAACTGGCAACTGCTCAATGGTGGACCCGGACTTCTGGTCACGCTGGATGGCGAGCTGGTCTCCACCCTGCAGCTCGAAGTTGCCAACGGCAAGATCGAGCGTCTCTACATCGTGCGCAACCCGGAAAAACTTGCACATCTCGGTGCTCTGCTGGAATGATCATGCTCTGACAGAATGCAGGCCGAGGCTGTGGAGCAGTAGTGGCAGTATCCGCGCCTCTGGCGCTTCTTCTCGTCGGCGTCGCCGCCATCGTCTGGGCAACGCAGATCGCGGTGGACAACGCCATCGTCGTGGCGCGCCATCACCAGGTTTCTGACTTCTTCATCGGCGTGGTCGTGCTGGCAGTGGGCAGCGATCTGCCGGAGATCGTGGTTTCGCTGGACGCCGCCTTGCGTCAACTCGCAGACCAGGAAACCGACAACCTCATCATCGGCAACGCCATAGGCAGCTGCTTCGGGCAGCTGGGTCTGGTGATCGGCATTGCCGGTCTGATCGGCACCCTGTCTCTACCCCGGGAGCAGCTGGTGCGCCATGGCGGATTTCTGCTGGCGGCGACCGCCGGCCTGTTTCTGGCAGGGCTCGACGGCGCAGTCACCCGCCTGGAAGGTCTGCTTCTGGTGCTCGGTTTTGCCGCCTATCTGTATCTCGTGTTTCGTGAGGAAAGGCACCTGACCGGCCCACGCACCCCGGCGGGGGAGACCGCGCAAAAAGACAGTAATGTCGCGGGTCACTGGCTGAAGCTCCTCATAGGACTGGCCGCCGTGGTTCTGTCAGCTGAGCTCATCGTTCAGTCGGCGATGACCCTCGCCGTGAAATGGGGGGTGGATCAGTCGTTGATTGGTATCGCCATCATCGGCGTCGGCACCAGCCTGCCGGAGGTCATGATATCCATCGCGGCCATCCTGAAACATCGGGCCGGCCTGCTGGTTGGTAACCTGCTCGGCAGCAATGTTCTGGACACGCTGCTACCCATCGGCCTCGCGGCCATCCTGGTGGATGTGCGTTTCCCGGCTGCGATCCTCACCTCCGACCTGCCCATGCTCATGGGGATGACCGTGCTGGTGCTGACTTTTCTGTTTCTGAAAGGCGGCGTTCGCTGGCCACAGGCCGCCGTGGTGCTTGCCGCGTACGGCTCTTATCTGATCACCCTCACCGGCGCGAGCCTCTGAGGTGATTCAATCGGCACTTACTCCGGTTGCGGTAGGACGCGCTCACCGGGCCGGCGGGCGGAAACCAGGTTGGCCTCGAACTGCCGGGCGGAGTTTTCCCAGGTGTGTTCCAGAGCCCGGGCCCGGCAGATCTCAGGGTCAATGCCGATTGCTCCCTTGATGGCCGTGGCCAGATCTTCGTCCAGCATGCCGGCGCCGCTATCGGCCACCACGTCCTTCGGCCCCTGCACCGGGTAAGCGGCCACGGGAATACCGCAGGCCATAGCCTCGAGATTGACCAGGCCCAGTGTGTCGGTTCGGGATGGAAAAACGAATACGTCTGCGGCGCAGTAGTGGGCCACCAGTTCGTCACCCTGTTTGATACCGGCGAAGTACGCATCGGGATATCTGGCCTCGAGTTCTTCCCGTTGCGGTCCGTCGCCCACCAGAACTTTGCTGCCCGGGGTATCGGCTTCGAGAAACGCCTCGATGCTCTTCTCCACGGCGATCCGGCCCACATAGATCTGGATGGGACGAGGCAGACCCAGGTCAACCGGCGTGATCGGCCGGAACAGTTCCGTGTCCACACCGCGAATCCACTGAATGAGATTGGTGAATCCATAGCTTTCGAGCATCTCGCGCATGCTGGGTGTGTTGTACATGGTGAGTGCTGCGCCGCCATGAAACCGGCGTAGTCCGGCGAACGTCCAGCGGGCCGGAATGCCGAATCGCATCTCCAGGTACTGGGGAAACAGGGTGTGAAACGATGTGGTGAACGGGATCCTGCGCCGGGTCAGATACCAGCGGGCATTCAGTCCCAGTGGTCCTTCGGTGGCGATATGCACGGCGTCCGGATCCGTCTCGTCGATGAAGGCACCCACGGAGCGTGGGGTGGCCAGGGCCAGCCGGATCTCCGGATAAGTGGGCGCCGGTACGTTTCTGAACCGATCCGGACCGAGCACCACCACCTCATGTCCGCGCGCTTCCAGATGCCTGCTGACCGTAGACAGTGCGCGCACCACCCCATTCACCTGGGGAAACCAGGCGTCGGATATCAGCAGCAGTTTCATCGGTTCAGGGGGTTCGGCATGTGGGGGCGCATGGTAGCGGCAAACGGGGGGATCTCAAGTGCGGGCTCTGCTTTCGATGGTTGCTCTGGCTGCCGCGTGTTCGGCTTCGTTGAAGGCGAATCGTGTGAACAGCCACCCGCCAATCACATAGCAGGCAGCCGGCAGCAGGCCGAAGATCGCTCGAATGGCATCCACCGTCTGCTCGCTCTGGGCTTCGTTGGGCACGAAACCGGAAAACTGCAGCACCAGGCCGGTGATCAGGGCGCACAGAGAGGCAGAGCATTTGCGGATCAGGTTCCAGACCGCCAGGTAGGCGCCTTCCTTCCGATCACCGGTCATCAGTTCATCGTAGTCGATGACGTCTGCCTGAATGGCTGGCTGGACGACGGCTCCGCAGCCGGCAAGGAAGCCGCAGCAGAACGTGAGCACCCAGAAAATCCAGCCTGGTTCGGCAAGAAAGAAGAAGCCGACGAACGGCAGGGCCGAGAGCATGAGCGCCCCGGTCCAGGCTCTCTGCTTGCCGACACGCCGGGCCAGCCACATCCAGAACGGGGTGAAGATCACCTGGGGCAGGGCATAGGTCATCATCACGGCCACCAGGTAGGCTTCCAGAGGGAAGACGTAGGCGACCAGGTAGGGCGTGAGGGTCATGATGCTGGCAATGCCATAGGTCTCGATGGCGAAGACGATCAACAGCAGTCGGGCGTGGGGGTTTTTGAAGACGTCGAGCACGGATCGAACCACGCTCTGGTTGCCCCTGCCCTGGTACTCGGAGCGTTCCGGCAGGAAGCGGGTGGTAATCACCACGGCGAGAAAGACGATGATGGCGGCAACGACGGAAAGATCGAAAGCAAAGCCGCGTTTGTCCTCCGCCATGGTCATCAGCTGCAGGGTACCCATGCCGATGATGCTGCCGATGAAGCCGATCATGTGTGCGTAGCCGAACAGTCGGGTTCTTTCGTGGTAGTTCGGCGTCAGCTCCATACCCAGGGCGCCATGGGGGATCAGGTAGGCCGTGCTGGCGGTTTCATACACGAGCAGCGCGAACGCCATCCAGGCAACCAGGGTGAATCCGCTCAGGTCTCCGGGTGGCGACCAGATCATGATGATACCGATCGCCATGGGCAGGGCCGAGGCATAGAGCCAGCTCCGCCGACGGCCGATACGGGAGCGGGTGCGATCTGAGAGATAGCCGACCAGCGGATCCGTGAAGCCGTCCCAGAGCCGGGCGGCGGCGATGAGAATGCCCATGGTGGCCGGCGCGATGAACAGCACGTCGGTGGCGTATTTCATCAGATAGACGGCGAACATCACCCCCATCATGGAGAAGGCGACCCGGGAGAGGGTGAACGCCCAGATGACACTGAGCTGCAAACGGTCATCAGCGCTGGCGGTGGCGGGACGAATGGGCTCGACGTTACTGCTTGGGACGGGCTCAGCCATCGGCCCATGATAGCCCATGACCGGGGCCGGTTGGCACGTCATGCCCGGATAGTGAGAGAATGCGCGACCTTTATGATCTGGCATCGCAGTTCCGGGCAACTGATTTCCCGGCGTCGGGATGTCCTGAAATCTGCAGACCGAGAGAGGAAGAAACATGGCTAGAGTGAAATTCGGTGCATTTCTCGCACCCCATCATCCGATCGGCGAAAATCCGACCCTGCAGTTCCGGCGGGATCTGGATCTGGTGGAACTGCTGGATAAGCTGGGCTTCGACGAATTCTGGTGCGGCGAGCACCACTCTACCGGTTGGGAAACGATCGCCTCCCCGGAGCTCTTCCTGGCGGCGGCGGGCGAACGCACCCACCGGATCCTGCTCGGCACCGGCGTTGTCTCCCTCCCATACCACCATCCATTCAATGTGGCACAGCGCATCGTCCAGCTCGACCATATGACGGGCGGGCGGGTCATTTTCGGGACCGGCCCCGGCGCGTTGCCGTCTGATGCGCACGTGCTCGGGATCGACCCCATGGTCCAGCGTGATCGTCAGGATGAGGCGGTGGGCGTGATCCGCAAGCTGCTGCGCGGTGAAGATCGGTTCAGTCACGAATCGGACTGGTTCACGCTGAACGATGCCCGGCTGCAGTTGCTGCCCGTGCAGGAAGATCTGCCCTTCGCCGTGGCCTCCATGGTGAGCCCATCCGGGATGACCCTGGCGGGCAAGCACGGCACCGGCGTGCTCTCCATCGGCTCCATGTCGACCGCCGGTCTTCAGGCCCTGCCCACCCAGTGGGGTTTCGCCGAAGACAGCGCTGCGGAACACGGCAACAGCGTGAGCCGGGACGACTGGCGCGTGGTGCTTTCCTGGCACCTGGCGGAAACCAAGCAGCAGGCCCGGGAAGAAGCCAAGCATGGACTGTTACGCTGGCACAACGAGTACACCGTCGGCACGCTGATGCGGCCGGGCGCAGTGGCCTATGACGACGCCGATCAGGCCATCGAGGAGATGTCCGGCGGTGACAGCGCCATGGCCATCATCGGCACGCCGGATGAACTCATCGACACCGTGAAGAAATTGCAGACGCTGACCGGCGGCTTCGGTACCGTGATCGGCTTTGTCAACGACTGGGCCAACCCGGAAGCCACCCGCAGAAGCTGGGACATGGTCGCCCGCTATGTGGTGCCGGAAGTGAACGGCATGCTGGATGCCTATCGGGAATCCCAAGCACACGTGATCAACAACCGTGAAGTATTCGACCGGGCAGGACAGGCAGTGGTATCGAAGATCATGGAAAACGAGAAGGCGGTTGCAGCCATGGCCGAAGAGGCCGATGCCAAACCCGCCATCGCCCCCCACCATGCCCCGGATCTCGGTAAAGAATCCAGCGGCAGCTAAGGAGAAATCAATGAGTCTGAAAGCCATCTTCGAAACCAGCAAGGGCACTATCCGGGTGGATCTGTTACCCGAAAAAGCACCGGTCACCTGTGCGAACTTCGTCAACCTGGTGAATCGCGGTTTCTACAACGGCCTCAACTTCCATCGGGTGATCCCGGACTTCATGATTCAGGGCGGCTGCCCTCAGGGCACCGGTACGGGCGGCCCCGGATACCGGTTCGAGGACGAATTCGATCCGGCACTCCGCCACTCTGAGCCGGGCAAGCTGTCCATGGCCAATGCGGGACCGGGCACCAATGGCTCGCAGTTCTTTATCACCCACGTGCCGACCCCATGGCTGGATGATGCCCATACCATCTTCGGTACCGTGGAAAGTCAGGCGGATCAGGATGTGGTGAATGCCATCGCCGGGGGCGACGCGATCACCAGCATCAGCATCGAAGGGGATGCCACGGCGCTGCTCGAGTCCCAGGCGGCTCGGGTCGAGGAATGGAACAAGGCGCTCGGCGGCTGACGCCGGCAGGAAATAGGCGGGAGCTGACGCTCCCGCCATACACTTTCACGCCGCCTGATTGGCGTCTTCCAGCATCGGCCTGGGTTGATCTCCGTTCACCACTTCGATCTTCCGTGGCCGCAACTCTGCGGGCAATTCCCGAACCAGGTCGATGTGCAGCATGCCGGCTTCCAGACGCGCACCGCTGACCCTGACATGATCCGGCAGCTGGAACGAGCGCTGGAATCCCTGATCCCGGATGCCCCGGAACAGATACCGGTTGTGATCAGCGTCAACCGCCCGTTCGCCTCTGACCCAGACCGACTGTTCCCGGGTTTCCACGGTGATGTCGTTCTCCGTGAAGCCGGGCACCGCCAGGCTGATCCGGAATTCATCCTCGCTGCTGCGCAGGATGTTGTAGGCCGGGAATCCGCCCTCCAGGTTCAAGGCCGTGTTCAGCTGATCCCAGGAACGGTCGAAACCGATGCCGGTGGTGCGAAAGAGTGGGGAAATATCAAACGTTGTCATATCAACAACCTCCATTCATAACGAAGTTTCATAAAAACTCAGTCGAACAAACATTGTTCAAACGTCTAATGCTTCCTCGCCGGAAGCAGTCATGGTTCTGGGGATGGATTTCAGGAATTCAAGGCCCTGTATCAGACCAGGACGATTTCCGACAAAGACGAATTCCGACAGCGACTGGTAAATCTCACAGTTGTCTGAAGACGCCGCTCCGTTACCGTATGACCAATGCGAACATACCAATGCCCGAAGCAACGTTTGAACCAGTTTAGTTCGAGCCACTTTAGTTCAAGCCGCTTTAGTTCAAGCCGCTTTAGTTCAAGCCGCTTTAGTTCAAGCCACTTTAGTTCAAGCCAAGGTCAAACAGGTGGGAGGCGGACATGGAACGGTTGCTGACACAGTGGTGAACGGGGTGCTGCGTCATCTGGCCGTCGTCTGTATCGGGTGGGTCGTGGTCGCCGCCAGTCAGTCGCACGCCGCCCAATCAGCGCCCGGGCTGCCCGATCTCCCGCCGGACACGCTTGCCTACGATGGCGAACGGCTGCGTATTATCCCCCTGGTCGCCCTCGTCGGTGACTACACGTTTTTCGAACAGGACGCGCCCAGTCTGCTCCAGGTTGGCGCGCAGGAAGATACGCAGGATCTCCGTGCCGCCAGGATCGGTGCCGCGGTGCAGAACAAAGGCCCGTACCGCTGGTCGGCCTTCTTCGCCGCCGACTATCAGGAGCGCAGGACCCGCGATGATGCCGCGTTTCAGCTATACGACCTGAGGCTCCGTCTGCCGGTGGCGGGTTTCCATATCGACATCGGCAAGCAGAAACAGCCGTTCGTATTCGAAATGGCCGGCCTGTCGATCCTCAATCCCCAGCAGGAGCGGATCCTGTCGCCCTTCTTCGTGACCCGGAGTATCGGCGTGAAGCTGTCGGGACAACTTGCCGGTGACCGGATGACCTGGGCGGCGGGCTGGTTCAATGACTGGCTCGAAAGCGGTGCCACCTTCAGTGACAACGCCAATGACTTCGTCGCACGGTTCACCGGGCTGCTCAGCGTTTCGCCGGACGATCACGACTACCTGCATCTGGGTATCGGCCTGCGCCGGGTGGGTCCGGACGCCGGGCTGGTGCGGATGAGTGGCCGGCCCGGCTCCAACGTGACCGACTTCTATGTGGATACCGGCGAATTCGAAGCCGACTTCGTGAGTGAGCTGGGGCTGGAACTGATCTGGACCCGCACTCCCTTCACCCTGGCGGTAGAACATGTGATGTCCAGGGCACAGGCAGCGGACAGCGGCGACCCCGATTTTCACGGAAGCTATGTCATGTTGTCCTGGATGCTGACCGGCGAAAGCCGGCCCTACCTCCGTGCGCTGGGATCAGCGGGCGCGATCACCCCGAACGCGCGGTACGGTGCCGTTGAACTGGTTACCCGGTATTCCCACCTGGATCTGACGGATGGCGCGATCGATGGTGGCAGAATGGACAAGTGGCATCTGGGCCTGAACTGGTGGATCAACGCCCAGTGGAAGGCGGGCGTTTCCTGGGGGGATGCGGACCTGGACCGCGGTGGTGTGACGGGTAATACACGGATGCTGCTGTGCCGGTTGCAGTGGTACCTGCCCTGAGCACGTCATGATCTGAGAAGTGTTTGTCGTGGAATGCGAAGCGGCGGTTCGGGCCCCGGCCTACTCTGTTTCCGCTCACAGCAATCTACGGAGACACGCCATGCACTTTCAGGACGGATCACTTTACCCCGAAAACCAGCAGAAGCTGGTGATCACCGCTGCTCCCTACGGACCGGAGTGGATGCCGGCCGATTTTCCGGAAGACATTCCGATCACCATGGACGAACACGTCCAGAAGGCCGTGGACTGCTACAACGCCGGTGCCACCGTGCTGCACCTGCACGTCCGCGAAGAAGACGGCACCGGTTCCAAGCGCCTGTCGAAGTTCAATGAACTGCTCGCCGGACTGCGCGAAGCGGTGCCGGATATGATCCTGCAGGTGGGCGGATCGATCTCGTTCGCACCGGAAGGTGAGGGCGAAGCGGCGAAATGGCTGTCAGACGACACGCGGCACATGCTGGCGGAACTCGAACCCACGCCTGATCAGGTGACCATCGCGATCAACACCAATCAGATGAACATCATCGAGCAGATGAGCGAGTCAGATCTGGCCGGCACCTCACTGGCTGAGCCGGCGAATCGCCACGCCTATGAAGAGATGACTGTCCCGGCAGGTCCGGAGTGGGTGGAAGAGCACATCAGGCGTCTGTCCGCCAATGGCGTGCAGACCCACTTTCAGCTGGCCAATATCGCCCAGCTGGAAACCGTAGAACGGATGATGCGCAAAGGCACCTGCAATGTGCCGCTCATTCTGACCTGGGTCGCCATCGGTGGCGGTTTCGACGCGCCGAACATCTACAACCTGGCGAACTTCGTTCGCGGGGTGCCGGACGGTGCGGTGCTGACGCTGGAATCCTCCATGCTGAACGTACTGCCGGTGAACATGATGGCCATCGCCATGGGGCTGCATGTTCGCTGCGGGATAGAAGACAACATCTGGACCCAGCGCCACGACCGGAAAATGGGTACGGTGGAGCAGGTGGAACAACTGGTGCGGATCTCCGAGGAGTTCGGCCGGGATATCGCGACCTGTGCGGAAGCTCGTGAGATCTATCGCATCGGCTCTTTCTATCAGGATGCGGACGAAACCCTGGCCGCCAATGGATTTGCACCGAACCGGCCAACGGGCAAGACCAGCGTCAAGCGGGCGGCCGCCTGACGCTGCGGGGCCATCGCCTCAGGTGGCCCCGTTTTCCCGCTCTCCCGCGCGCCAGCGTTTCGGCGTCACGCCGAACTGGGCGCTGAACCATCGCGTGAAGGAGCTTGGTACGGAATAGCCGAGCAGTTCGGACACCGTCGCCAGCGAATAAGCCGGATTGTCCAGATACCGGACCACCAGTTCCCTGCGAACATCGTTCACCAGCTCGCTGAACACACTGTCTGTTGTCTCCAGCTGCCGCTGCAGCGCGCGCACGTTCATTCCGAGCCCGGCCGCGACCTGTTCGATGGTCGCCCTGCCCATGGGCAGAAGCAGATAGACGGTCTTTCGAACCTCCTGCTGGATGGATTCCTTTTCCGGGCCGGGCAGGGACTCGACGAACTGCTTTGCGTATCGGGCCATGGCCGGATCGGCATCGGGGTTCGGGAGGGTGAGGGAACGCACGTGACAGACGATCCCATTGAACTCGGCGCCGAAGCGCACGGGGGCGCGGAAGACGCGCTGGTGCACCTGGGCATCCTCCGGCGCGGCGTGGGTGAAATTGATGCTGATCGGTTTGAGGCTCGGGCCGAGCAGGGCGCTTCCCATCCGGAACAGCACGCCCAGGGCCAGTTCGATGCCCTGTCGGGTCTCCATCGGCGCATCACCGACCAGTTCCTCGCGGATGATCACCGTGTTATCCGCTTCCTCAAGATGCATCGCCAGCGATTCGTTCAGCAGGTGTCGGTACTGCATCAGCACCTGCAGGGCATCGCGAAGCGTGGGTTGATGCGAGAGCAGCAGACTGACCACCCCGAAATGTGAGAGTTGCCGTGACTCGGCCATACGCAGGCCGAAGGTCGGGCAGTTGCTGGCTGCGGCGGAGTTCTCCAGCAATTCGAGCACCGCGCTGACGGGCACTCTGTTTTCCGGATCGTCGAGCTGCGTGCGGGTGAGGCCCACCGCCTGAAGCAGCGGTTGTGGATTCAATCCCAGATCCCGGGCGACATCGAAGTAGTTGATCAGTGCGGCTGCACGCATGGAGGTGGTCATGGTCCGGGCCCAACCGCGGGTCGAGAGAGGAGCCTAGCCGGTCTGTCATGAAATGAAAAGTCAGCGTCGCTGGAAGCGAAGCGGCCGGACGCCTGGCCGGCAAGAATTCAGCCTGTACGAATACAGAGATGGAGCGATCAGGATGGCAAAGGCAGTGCGGTTTCACACAATCGGCGGACCCGAGGTGTTGCGGCTCGAGGACGTGACAGTCGCCGATCCGGGGCCTGGCGAGGTCCGACTGCGTCACGTGGCCGTCGGCCTGAACTACGCGGACACCTATTTCCGCAACGGAACCTATCCCGTTCCGCTGCCTTCGGGGATGGGCGTGGAAGCGGCCGGCGTGATCCAGGCGGTGGGACCGGACGTGAGCGGATTTGCGGTCGGTGATCGGGTTACCTATACCGGTTTCGTGAATACGCTGGGCGCCTACAGTACCGATCGTCTGGTGCCAGCGGCCGCGCTGATTCACATACCGGACGGCATCGCCTTCGAAACAGCCGCCGCCATGACCATGCGTGGCCTGACCTCCGCTTACCTGATGCGGCGCATCTACCCGTTTCAGGGAGGTGAAACGATTCTTCTGCATGCCGCCGCCGGCGGGGTAGGGCTGATCATTTCCCAGTGGGCCAAGCTGCTGGGACTGACGGTCATCGGTACCGTGTCCACCCCGGCCAAGGCCGAACTTGCCCGGGCCCACGGGTGTGATCACACCATCGATTACAGCCACGAAGACGTGGCAAAGCGTGTCCGGGAACTGACCAACGGCGAAGGGGTGTCCGTGGTCTTCGACAGCGTTGGACGGACCACCTTCATGGCCTCCCTGGATTCTCTCAGGCCCCGGGGCCTGATGGTTTGCGTCGGCACCGCCTCCGGGACCATCGAGCCTTTCGACCCGCAACTGCTGGCCATGAAAGGCTCGCTCTACATGACCCGGCCGGCACTCGCCGACTACATTGCCGATCCGGCGGAAAAAGCCGAACTCGCCGAGGAAATTTTCGGTCACGTGGCTGCCGGCCGCATCGGCATCGAGATCAACCAGCACTACGCGCTCGCCGACGCGGTGCGCGCGCACCAGGATCTCGAGGGGCGTAAAACCACGGGCTCGTCCATTTTTGTGATCTGAAGGAGAACGACATGCAGGTGCAACCGCTGACAGCCAGTATCGGTGCCGAACTCCTGGGGGTGAACCTCGCGGATGCCGTCGAAAACGATGGTCTGTTCGCCGAGATTCGAGGTCTTCTGCTCGAACACCGGGTGCTGTTTCTGCGCGATCAGCAGATCAGCCGCTCGGAACACGTGGCCTTCGCCCAGCGGTTCGGTGATCTGGAAGATCATCCGGTGGCAGGCAGCGATCCGGACCATCCGGGGCTCGTACAGATCTACAAGTCCCCGGATCAACCGATCGACCGCTACGAAAACTGCTGGCATACGGATGCCACCTGGCGGATCGAGCCGCCCATGGGCTGCGTGCTGCGCTGCGTGGAGTGTCCGGAGGTGGGCGGGGATACCATGTGGGCGAACATGGCCCTTGCCTACGAGAACCTGCCTGAACACATCAAGGTCAGGATCGACGACCTGCGGGCCCGGCACTCCATCGAAGCAACCTTCGGCGCGGCGATGCCAATGGAACAGCGTCTGGCGTTGAAAGCACAGTATCCGGATGCGGAGCATCCGGTGGTCCGCACTCATCCGGAAACCGGTGAGAAGGTGCTGTTCGTGAATGGCTTCACCACCCACTTCACCAATTATCACACGCCGGCCAACGTCCGGTTCGGTCAGGATGCCAATCCGGGTGCGGCGGATCTGCTGCGCTACCTGATCAGTCAGGCATACATACCGGAGTACCAGGTGCGCTGGCGCTGGGCGAAGAACAGCGTGGCCATCTGGGACAACCGCAGCACGCAACACTACGCCGTGATGGACTACGGCCCCTGTCATCGGAAGATGGATCGGGCTGGCATCATCGGCGACGCGCCCTTCTGATCCGCCGGCCAGCGAAGGTGGCAATCGCCCAGCCAGTGATCGGCGGCCCATCCGTTGAGGTCGCGAGATCCTATGCCTGGATCGTGTTCGCGCTGAGCTTCGGACTGCTGATCTCTGACTACATGTCCCGGCAGGTGCTGAATGCGGTTTTTCCGCTGCTCAAGCTCGACTGGAACCTGACCGACGGACAACTGGGCTCGCTCTCCGGCGTCGTTGCCCTGATGGTGGGGCTGCTGACTTTTCCGCTTTCGCTCGCGGCCGACCGCTGGGGACGCATCAGAAGCCTGACGCTGATGGCCATGCTCTGGAGCCTGGCCACCCTTGCCTGTGCTCTGTCCCGATCCTATGAGGAGATGTTCTGGGCCCGGCTTGCGGTCGGGGTTGGCGAAGCGGCATACGGCAGCGTCGGCATCGCCGTGGTCCTCAGTGTCTTTCCGGCGCACATGCGGGCGACCATCACCGGTGCGTTCATGGCCGGCGGCATGTTCGGCTCCGTGCTCGGGATGGGGCTTGGTGGCGCCATCGCCGATCAGTTCGGCTGGCGCTGGGCCTTCACCGGCATGGCGCTGATCGGGCTGGTGCTCGCGACCCTGTACCCGGTGGTCGTCCGGGAATCGCGGATCGGACGGATTCCCGACGGCTCGGACGCGGGAGGGGACACAGCCGCTGCCGGATCCGGACCTTCTCCCCTGCGAACGCTGTTCTCCACGCGCTCCGTGCTGTGCGCCTATGTGGGTAGTGGGCTGCAACTGTTCATTACCGGAGCACTGCTGGCCTGGATGCCGAGCTTTCTGAATCGCTACTACGAAATGGATACCGGGCGTGCCGGTGGAATGGCCGCCCTGTTTGTGCTCTGCGGTGGTGCGGGGATGGTGCTCTGCGGGATGCTGAGCGACCGGCTGGGGGTGAGCCGACCGGACCGCAAGATTGCGGTGGCGATTGCCTACTGCGCGGTCAGCGGCGTTCTGCTGTTCGCAGGTTTTCACCAGACACCCGGAATCGCGCAACTGCTGCTGGTCGGTGCGGGCATGTTCCTGGCGGCCGGAACGAGCGGCCCTGCGGGTGCCATGGTCGCCAACCTCACCCACCCGCTCATTCACGGCACCGCTTTCGCTACGCTGACCCTGGCGAACAATCTGCTCGGGCTTGCGCCTGGCCCGTTTATCACCGGGCTGGTGGCGGATCGCATCGGGCTGCTCGGGGCCCTCCAGTGGCAGCCCCTGATCAGTCTCGGCGCAATGTTCGTCTTTCTCACTGCCTATCGTGTGTACCACCGGGATCTGGATCGTATCGAGTCTCAGCAATGCTGACAGTGTCCATGGCCGATGTGCAGCAGAAGGTGCGCACGCTCTGGCCGGGTGTTCTGGTCAGTCTCACCGTTGCCGCAGCGGCCGGGTTTCTTTCCGAACATTACGGCGCGCCGTTGATGCTGTTTTCTCTGCTGCTCGGCATGGCATTGAGTTTTCTCGGCGAGGAAGGGGTCTGTCGACCGGGGATCGAGTTCGCGGCCCGTTCAATACTTCGTGTGGGGGTGGCGCTGCTCGGTGTCAGGATCACGTTCGTGCAGGTATCAGCCCTGGGCTGGGAGCCGGTGTTTCTGGTGATCGGCAGCGTCGTGCTCACCATCGTCGTTTCCATGGCCGTCGCGCGGGCGATGGGGTTCAACGTGCTGTTCGGGCTTCTGAGTGGCGGTGCGACGGCCATCTGCGGTGCCTCTGCCGCCCTTGCGCTGTCCGCGGCGTTGCCCGCGCATCCCGGCAAAGAACGGGCAACGCTGTTTACCGTGATCGGTGTCTCGACCCTGTCCACCCTCGCCATGATCGTCTATCCACTGCTGGTCCAGGCGCTCGGATTGAACGATATCCAGGCGGGCGTATTTTTGGGCGGCACGATTCATGACGTGGCTCAGGTGGTGGGGGCCGGCTACAGCCTGTCACAGTCCACCGGGGACAGCGCGACCGTGGTCAAACTCATGCGGGTGGCCATGCTGTTGCCCGTCATTCTTGCGGCGTCCATGATCACGCGGCGCCAGGCTGCCGGGCAGACGACGAAGCGGCCGCCGTTGCTGCCCTGGTTTGCCGTGGCATTCGTACTCCTGGTGCTGATCGGCAGTCTTGGTTGGATACCGGCGTCGGTGCAGGCGGCTGGCAACCAGGTGTCGCTGTGGTGCCTGGCCACCGCGATGGTGGCCATCGGCATGAAGACCCAGCTCAGGGCACTGGCGGAAGTGGGTCTCCGCCCGGTTGTGCTCATGCTGGGCGAGACGGTCTTCCTGGCGGTGGTTGTGCTCGCTGTACTCGGCTGGGTGGTCCAGTAACCCTAGAAGGTGAAAGTGGCGCCCAGGCTGTACATCCAGACTTCATCCGCAATGTCGAAATATTCCACCTCGCCACGGATGCCGAGCCCGAAGAGTTCCAGTTCGAGGCCCACGCCCGCCGCCAGATCAAAGCCGTCGTCGTCCACGTCGAACACATCGAAGGCCGTCGTTTCCGCCTCCCAGTAGATACCGCCGCCCTTGGCGAAACCGCGGATCGGACCGAGGGGAATGCCGACCACGGCGAAGGCATCGAGCCCGTAGGCATCGACTTCGATGTTGTCTGTCGATGGATTGCCGAAATCCACGTAACCGCCTTCGACGGCGAAGAAACCATTGAACTGATAGCCGGCGAAGATTTTGAACGCGAAGTTGGATTCGTCGAAGTCCTCGATATCGTCGATGTCGATATCCTGTTCCTCGAAGCTCGCCAGACCGAGACTGGCGCCGACGTAAGCGCCGTCGTCCTTGGCCATGGCCGCAGAGGCGAAGAATATCGAACCGAGGAGCAGGCAGATCGTCCCTGAAAGTCGAATCCTGATCATTTCTGGTGTTCCTGTCGTAGTAAAAAGCTGGAAGGGTAGGGTCATGGTTGCTCGATGTCCCTCATCCGGTCCGGGGTCGGGTGCCAGGAAGGGTCCGGGTTGAAGGTCTCGATGGCGGCGGCATCCACCTCCGTCGAAGTGCCCAGATCTTTCTGATAAACGATGCCGAGGCGATTCGTGACGAATGTCATCACGCCGGAGTTGCCGTACTTCGCCGGCCAGGCAATCACGCCGAAGCCGCCGGTCAGATGGCCATCGGTGTCCAGATAGTCCCGGGCCCCGCCTGCTGCATTCTCTCCCTGCCGGGTCAGCATGCGGTACAGGTAGCCGTGGAAGGGTTTTGGAGATGGCCGGTGCGCTTCAGAGTCTGCGAGTAGCTCGCCCAGCGGACTCGGATTTTCGCCATCATCGACCGGCCAGTACAGGCCGTCCCGTTTGCCTTCGCTGCTCAGAAACTGCTTCGCGTACGCACGGGGATTGCCGTCGTGGGTCTGGCGCCCGTACTCCCGCTGGGCATCGACGATCTCGTGCATTGCGGTCAGCGTCCAGAGTTCGTTCCGACCGATGCGCCGGTTCAGGAGTTCCTCTCGACCGTCCTCGGCGCTGAACTGCCAGCCTCCTCCGACTCGAACCAGGGGTATGGGCCAGGGCCAGGCTGCTTCACCCAGCAGGGCAATCCGCGTGTTCTCATCGAACGCCACGAATTCCACGCCGTATTCAATCATCGTCTTGACCCGGGCCGCGTCTTCCCGGTCGGCCGCATCATCGCCGGATCGGAAAAGCTCGACGCTGCCCGGACCAAAGATGGCTTCGATCTGCGCGTCGTCACCCTGTCCGGCGATGGCTGATAGCGCCTGGATGGCCTGCTCCGGTGTTTCGAACGTACCCGGATCATCCCCCTGGCAGCCGCCCGTCAGCACCAGGACCGCAACGACACAGCACAATCCGATTTTCCTCATGGTCTTAAACTCTCCGGGTTGCCTGTTCACCGTCTGCCCCTGCCGCCGCCGCGCATGCCGCCGAACGACCTGGTACCGCGGCTCATCGCCCCGCGGGAACTCGACCGGCGATCGATGGACGGGCTGCGTGAACCACTGTAGGCGGAGTTTCGCGTGCGCTGGCCTGCGTCGTTGGCTCGACCGGCGGTATTGCGATCGATCTGCGCCCGATCCGACGGCCCGCGATCGGCAATACTGCGATTGGCCGCACTGCCGTCTCCGGTGCGGCGGTCGTTCTGTCCGGGCCGCTGGCCCACCGACGAGGCGCTCCGATCCCGGCTGGATCCAGCCATGCGGTTGTCCATGGTGCCCGCAGTCCGACCTCGCGCCTGGTCCCGTGTTACCCGGTTGTTGCCCGCCGTGGCGCCATTACGTTGCGCGACTTCTTCGCTGCGATAGTTGACGCCTTTCCGGTGACTGGCATCGTGCTGCCAGCTGGTTTTACCGTCCCGGCCTGTGTTCTGAGCACGATCGCGGTTGCGGTCACGGTCAAAGTCGACGTTCGTTTCGCGGTTGAAATCGAAGTTTCGATCGATGTCGATGTCGATATCCGATCCGCCCCAACCCCAGTTGCAGTTGCCCCAGATGGCGCCACCGACGATCACGCCCACGCCGAAAGAAACAAAGCCATAGCCCGGTGGGGGCGGGTAGTAGAAGGGCGGGTAGTAGTAGTGCGGATAGCCCCAGCCACCGTAGACCACTGTCGATGAGTAGGTGGGTACATAGACGACTTCCGGGTCGGTGGACTCGATCACGATGATCTTGTCCTCCTGCTGGGTCACCACCTGCTGCTCAGAGGTCTCGAGGTTGCCGGCTTCGTATGCCTTGCCGCGCATCCGCTGCACCGTGTCCATGAGTTCCGTCTTCTGCCCCAGCAGGGCGTCGCCCATATCCTGAGTCCAGTCCAGGTTTTCGCTCATCTGGCCGAGTACGTCCGGTACCGTGCACAGGGATTTGACGCTGGCATCCCAGTCGTGTTCCTTGAGTGCAGCGTTCAGCGCATCGCCCTTCAACTCCGGGTTCTTCTTCATGAACCGGTCCGCTTCCACCACTTCGAGCGGGTAGGTGGAGGCCATCAGAATCTGGGAGAGGAGTGCATCCGGATACAGCGCGATGGGGGCGACCAGTTGTTCGAGCTGCTCGGCAGCGAATGCGTCATCTGCCACAGCCGAATCTTCGGCCGCCGGGGCGATGACCTGCTCCGTGAGTTCCGGCTCGTTGGCGGGTTCCGACTCGGATGCTGCCAGCGCGGCGCTGGAACCGGTCAGCAGAATCCATAGCAGCGGGATCAGCGACTGTCCCATTCGGATCGATTCTCGAGTCGGTTTCCGGATCTGCCCGGGTATCAGCTCTCGCATCGGTGTATGCATCGGTGCGCTCCCATTCAATCGAGGCAGGGTACCGTCCGCGGGACAGGAGCGGAACCCGCAAATATCCCAGGCCGCTCGCCCCTGTCAGGGTCAGGGTTCGCGGGCACCAGGAGCGCTTCCTTTACTGTATTGATACTGCGCTGAGTGACCGTTCAGCGGACGTCCCCGACGCTCGGTTCGAACAGACTCAAGCCCAGTCCGGCCGAGAGCATCCGGATCGCCAGTTGCCCGCGCACGCTGTTGCCGTACTCGTCCAGCCTCGGTGAGAAAGCGGCGATGGCCATCCTGCCGGGGGCCACGGCGACAACGCCGCCGGCGACGCCGGATTTCGCCGGCAATCCCACCTGCCATGCCCATTTCCCGGAATGATCGTACATCCCCGCCATGGTCATGAGCGCCAGAATGCCGGAGACCTGGTCCGGTTCCAGAAGGATCCGTCCCGTGGTCGGATGAACCCCGCCGTTGGCGAGGACCGACCCCATCATCGCCAGTTGTTCCGTGGTCACGTTCACGGAGCTCTGCCGGTTGTACAGATCCCGGACCGCTTCCGGCTCGCCATACAGTCGTTCGTAATCGAACAGAAGCGCGGCCATCGCCCGGTTCCGGAAACCCGTTTCCCTCACGGACTCGTACACCGCGGTATTCAGCTGCAGCTCCGCATCAGCCAGTTCGCGGTACCAGCTCAGAAGGCGGTTCCAGCGGGCCTGTGCGGTGTCGCCCGCGAGGAGGCTGACGGTGGCAAGCGCGCCCGCATTGACCAGTGGGTTCACCGACCGCTGTGGATGCGACTCGATGGCTGCGACGGAATTGAATGGCGCCCCTGTGGGCTCCACACCGATCTTCTCTTCGATCACTGCGCGTCCGTGCTGTTTCATCACCAGGGTGGCGGTGAACGGCTTGGCCGCCGACATCAGAACGAACGGCTGCTGTGCGTCGCCAACGCTGAACGTCCGACCGTCCGCAAGGACCACGGCGATGGCGAATCGGTCCGGGTCCACCGTGGTCAGCGCCGGGATGTAATCCGGCAGGCTGCCGTCGCGGACGGCCCGGAGGTCAGAATGAATCTGTCCGAGCAGCGCCTCGATGTCGGGAGTCGCCATCGAAGCCTGGGCCCACAGCGAAGGCGCGGCCAACAAGACAGAGGCGGCCAACAGACAGGCACAAAAGACTGTGGGTTTTACGAGTCGTAAGCCGAACGGCATCTTGTTAGTGTCCTTTGGATCCGGTGCCAATGAGGCGAGCCTACCATGACGATCTCTGAACATTTGACGAGACAGACCGCTGTGCTGTGCTTCTGGGCGCTCCTTTCGGGTCTGCTCGCCGCACCGGTCGCCTATTCCCAGGAACCCACCGCGGATGAACGAATCCGTGCGCTCGAACTGGAGCTCGAACGTCAGCGGGAGATCAGCGAGCGGCAGCAGGCCGTGTTGCGCGAGTTGCAGACTGAACTGGGCCTGTTACAAGCAGCACAGCAATCCGAACAGGGGGTTGAGACCGCGGCGGTCCAGGAGCCGGTGCCCGCCACGGCCCCGTCACCTGAAGTTGGCACCACGGCGAAGGCGCCGGGGAAGGGTCCGACCATGGAGATTTCCGGGTGGATGAACCTGGATCTGATCTACGACTTCGATCGGGTGGCGCCTGAATACGAGGCCACGCTGGTTCCGACCACCATCCCTACCCAACCGGGCATCTATGGCAGTGACGGCAATTTCATCGCCAGCGTCAAACAGTCGAAACTATCCTTCAAAGGCGAGTCCGAAACGCCCCTTGGCCGAGGCAGTGCCTGGCTCGAGTTCGACCTGTTCGGCACGGGCGCCAGCGCCGGGGAAACGACTTTCAATCTGCGTCACGCCTGGATTGAGCTCGGTGGCTGGGGTGCGGGGCAGACCTGGACCACGCTCATGGACATTTCCACCTGGCCGAATGTGTATGACTGGTGGGGGCCTTCGGCCATGTCGCTCAACCGCAACGTCCAGCTCCGCTACACGTTCGCCGATCCCGGCCGTGACTGGCAGGTTGCGCTCGCCATCGAGAAGCAGAACGGCAGCTTCAATGTGGATCCGATTGACGAACTGGCGCCTGCGCTGGCCGAGAATGTGACCACCAAGAGTGAACTGCCGGATTTCATCGCCCGCTGGCGTCTGGAGAAGGACTGGGGACACGTGCAGGTGGCTGGCGTTGCCCGGAAACTCAACTACGAAACGATCGGTACGCCAAACAACAATCCCAGCGGGGATGAATTCGGCTGGGGCTTCAACGTCACCGGCATCTTCAATACGGTTGGCCGCGACCAGATCAAATACGGGCTCACGTTCGGTGAGGGTATTGCGAGCTTCATGAATGATGGCGGCGGCTCCAACCTCGCCCTCGCTTCCGAAGGCGGTGGTCTGGATGTGGTATCCATGGAGTCCGTGGGGTACATGCTCTACTACGATCACTACTGGTCGGATCGATGGAGCTCGTCCATCGGCTTTTCGCAGAACGATAACAAGCTGACCAGTCTCCAGGATGAAGAGCAGCCGGACAAAGTCACCTACGCCAGCACCAACCTGTTCTATACCGGCTCCACCGCCTATCTGCTGGGACTGGAACTGCTCTACGGCAAGCTTGAAGTCGGCAACGGTTCCGATGGTTCCGATTTCCGGGCTCAGTTCACGGCCCGCTACAACTTCGCCAATAAATTCACTTCGAGGTGACAGCATGAAACACGGATATTGCATCGCGCTGCTTCTGCTGCTCGCTGGGGTGTTTCTGCCGCCAGCAGCGGCTGCCCAGGCGGCCACAACTCCGCCATTCAGTGTGGTGGAGGCCAGTATTCCCGAGATCCAGCAGGCACTTGCCGAAGGAAGGGTGACCTCCCGTGGTCTGGTGTCGCAGTACCTGCAGCGCATCGCCACCTACGAGATGGATCTGAACGCCACCCTGGCCGTGAATCATCAGGCCCTGGCAGAGGCGGATGCGCTGGATGCCGAGCGGCGGGCCGGTAAGCTCCGAGGCCCGCTCCATGGCATTCCGGTCGCGCTCAAAGACAATATCCAGACGCTGGAAATGCCGACCACCGGCGGCGCTGTTGCGTTCGAAGGCTTCGCCCCGCCTTACGAAGCGACCATCGTCGAGAATCTCAAGAACGCCGGCGCGATCATCCTGGCCAAGACTACGCTGACCGAGCTCGCCAACTGGGTGGCTACCGGCATGCCGGATAATTACAACGCGCTGCGCGGCTACGGCTTGAATCCTTACGACCCCCGGCGGGATCCGAGAGAGGGGTTCGACGATGGCCGGCCGGTGATGTCCACGGGTGGCTCGAGTTCGGGCATCGGCACGTCGGTGAGTTTCTGGGCGGGTAGCGTCGGCACTCAGACCTCCGGCTCGCTGATGATTCCTTCGAACAACAACATGCTGGTGGGGATCGACCCGACCATCGGCCGTCTCAGCCGGCATGGCATCATTCCGATCACCATGGATCAGGATTCCGCCGGACCCATGGCGCGAACTGTGGCCGGTGCCGCGATTCTGCTGGGGGCGATGGAGAATCCGGACAACACGGATTCCAACGATCCGGCGATCGGCACCTGTGAAGCCGTACCGGCGCACGACTATACGGCGTTTCTCGATACGGACGGCCTGGCCGGGGCCCGCATCGGTATTCCCCGGGCTTTCTACTACGAGCCGGTCACGCCACCGGGCGAAGAGGATGCGAGGGGCGGCCTGTCGCCTGCGGCGGCGGCCGTGATGGCTGAAGCGATTGACGTGCTGCGGTCGAAAGGGGCCGTGATCGTTGATCCCGCCGTGATCCCCAGCCAGGTCGCGGGCGATCCCGACGACAATCAGCTGCTGTTCGGCAACTGCTACGACACCCAGGTGCGGGGCAACGACGCGGATTGCTCCATCGTCATGAAGTATGGAATGAAACGAGACTTCAATCGCTGGCTGGCCTCTCTGGGCGACCGTGCACCAGTACCGTCTCTGACTGCACTGCGTGAGTTCAACAGCAGCCACCCGCAGCGCAATGCGATCAAGTACGGGCAACAGGAACTCGATTTTTCGGATGAGATGGATGTGGCACGTGACCGGACGCGATATGAGGCGGACCGGGCGAAGGATCTTCGCCTGACCCGCACAGAAGGGATAGACGCCGCACTCGAGGGGGACAATCTCGATGCCCTGCTGATTCCCTCCTGGTTCGGCGAGCAACTGGCGGACAAAGCCGGTTACCCGCAGATCATCGTCCCGTTCGGTACCGTACCCCTCCAGCCGGAGCCGCCTCTGCCGGATGGGTTCGACCCTGAGCCGATGCCTTATGGTGTTGCCTTCGTGAGCACCGCCTGCAGCGAGCCCACGTTGATCAGGCTGGCTTATTCCTTCGAGCAGGCAACCCGGCGCCGGGTGCCGCCGCCGGATTTTCCCTGAGCCAGGAACACAGGAGCCAGTCCGTATGGAGTTTCAGGAAGGCGTGCTGCAGATCGGGTCGTTTTTTGCCGTGACCCTCGGCATCCTCGTGCTGTTCATCGGCAAAAGGATCAACGCTGCGGTGGGATTTCTCCGCGAGTTCAGTATTCCTGAGCCGGTTACCGGCGGACTGCTGATCTCGGTACTGCTTGCGCTGGTTTATGCCTTCAGCGGCGTTGCCGTCAACTTCGAGCTCGGCGCGCGGGATTTTCTGCTGGTCTACTTCTTCACCACGATCGGCATCAACGCGAACTTCAAAGATCTGATCGTCGGTGGCAAGCCGCTCGTCATTCTGCTTTTGATCACGATCGTTCTCATGGTTGGACAGGCGCTGGTCGGGGTACTGGTTGCCATGGGGCTGGGACAGCCGGGGGAATTCGGTCTGATCGGCGGCACTGTTTCACTGATCGGTGGTCACGGCACCGCGATTGCCTGGGCGCCGCGATTCGCCGAAGAGCATGGCATCGCGAATGCGCTGGAGATCGGCGTGGCATCCGCCACTTTCGGGCTCGTTCTGGCCAGTCTGATGGGCGGCCCGATTGCAAAGTTCCTCGTTGACCGGCACAACCTCCACCCGGCCCCATTGCAACAGCCGGATGGAGGCGTGGTGGCGGGGGAGAAGGAGAACGGCGTGGTCGAGCCGTTCGACTTCCTCGATGCCGTTCTGGCCATCCATCTCTGCGTGGTGATCGGGGTGCTGCTGAATGAACTCGTCAGCAATTTCGGTCTTGATCTGCCATTGTTCGTGACCTGCCTGTTTGCCGGAATTCTCCTGACCAATCTGGTGCCAAAGTCGTTCCCGCGCATTTCCGGCAGATCCTGGCCGAGCCGGACGCCGGCTATCGCTTTCATTGCCGATCTCTCACTCGGTGCGTTCCTTGCGATGTCCCTGATGAGTATGCAGCTGTGGGAACTGGTCGATCTGGCCGGGCCCATGCTCGCCGTTCTCGCGGCGCAGTTCCTGCTGGTCATCGGCTTTATCTTTTTCGTCGTTTTCCCATTGCTTGGCAGAAACTACGATGCCGCTGTCATCTCCGCCGGGTTCGGGGGCTTTTCGCTTGGCTCCACACCGACGGCCATGGCCAATATGTCGGCGGTGACGACCCGCTACGGCCCTTCACAGCTCGCTTTTCTGATCGTGCCGCTGGTGGCCGCTTTCTTCATCGACCTCTTCAATGCGGTACTGATCACCTTCCTGCTCGGACGCCTCTGACGTGTCGCGGGCGGCTGTCAGGGCCGGGCTGCCGAAGATGCTGGCCGAGGTGCACGATTCGCTACGCGGCGTCTCCGAGGGCAGGGTCGCCGACTACATTCCTGAACTGGCAGATGCCGATCCAGCCTGGTTCGGCCTTACCCTGGCCACCACGGATGGCGTGCTCTTCGAGTACGGCGACTTCAATCAGCCCTTTACCATCCAGTCCGTCTCCAAACCCTTCGTTTATGGGCTTGCCCTTCAGCTGCACGGCAGGGAGCAGGTGCTGGAAAGGATCGGCGTCGAGCCCTCAGGTGAGTCTTTCAATGCCATCGTCCTCGATGAGCGCTCCAATCGTCCGTTCAACCCGATGATCAACTCCGGTGCCATCGTCGCGGCTGATCTGATCGAGGGTGCGGATTTCGCTGCGCGCAGCAAACGCCTGATCGGCATGCTTTCACGCTACGCTGGCCGCCCCCTCGAGGTCGATCAGGCGGTCTTCGAATCGGAGCGCACCACCGGGCATCGGAATCGGGCCATTGCCCATCTGATGTCGAGCTTCGGCATGCTGAGTGAGCAGCTCGATGACAGCCTCGATCTCTACTTTCAGCAATGCTCCGTGCAGGTGACCTGCCACGATCTTGCCGTCATGGGGGCCACCCTCGCGAACTGGGGCGTCAACCCGTTCACCCGGGAGCGTGCGATTGAGGCCCGTTACGTGAAAGACGTGCTGAGCCTGATGTTGAGCTGCGGCATGTACGACTATTCAGGGGAGTGGGCTTACCGTATCGGCCTGCCCGCCAAAAGCGGTGTGGGGGGCGGGATTGTGGCCGTGGTACCCGGTCAGGGGGCTATCGCGAGCTTTTCGCCGCCCCTGGACGCCAGAGGTAACAGTGTTCGGGGTATCGGGGCCATCGAGACCATTGCCGAGCGCTACGGGCTCCACTTTCTGGAGAGCGTCTTTCGTGGTAATACTTTAGGCAGCGAGATGGCCAGTATCAGGTGATGGGGCACGGTGCTGCTGTCCGGCGCCTGGCAAAAGCGGGCGGCACTGGTATTTCTACCAGGTTTCCAGTTGCCACCTTCCCCTTTAGGATGCTCGCCCCCAATTTCCGGTTTAAACAATACAAGGAGTTCAGTTGTGAGAGCCTTTTCGATAACAGTCGCCATGCTTGTTCTTGCGTGGGGCATGCCTGCGCTGGCCGATCGCGCCGGCAAGTGGGAAGCGACGGTACAGATCGTTTCCAACTCCAGCGAGTCTGCAAATGGTGAAAACGGTTCCAGCATCGATGTAGACAGCGATATCGGGTTTGCCTTCGGCGGTGCTTACAACCTGAGCGAACACTTCGCCGTTGGCGTGGACCTTTCGTTTCTGAGCCCGGACTACGATGCGACGCTCGTCCAGGATGGTGGTGGCCGGGTGAATGTGGGCACAGACCTGGACATCTTCAACGGTCAGATTCAAGGCACCTGGAACATACTGAAAGGGCCGATCACACCTTACGTCCAGGTTGGCATGGGTTGGACCTATGTGGACTCCAATATCGTCGACGGCCTGCCGGAGACCGGCTGCTGGTGGGATCCCTGGTGGGGCTACGTGTGCGCGAACTTCTACGATACCTATGACGACACCAGCTTCTCCTACGGTGTTGGCGCCGGCATGCGCTTCGAGTTCGACAACGGGATGTTTTTCAAGGGCAGCTATAACCGGTTGCAGCTCGACGCAGGCGGGGACGGGTCTGACCCGACATTTGATCTCTGGCGACTGGAGCTCGGCTGGATGATTCGCTGAGCCAGCGAACCGGTCGGTTAAATTGTCTGCGGCCTGGGACACCCGGCGGTCCTGACGCTACAATCCACCGCATGCTGCGAACCAGAAAAGATGCCTGTCTGCCCAGGATCACGGCGTCGTTCGTGGCGCTCCTGCTCGCTGGGTGTGTGACCGTGGGTCCGGACTATGAACGTCCGGAGGTGGACCTCAGAGAGGATTGGACGCTCGCCGGTGCCCAGGGTCTGGTCGAGGCACTGCCGGCTGCTCAGCCATCCTGGTGGGAGGTGTTCGCCGATCCGCTGCTGAATGAGCTGATTCAGGAAGCATACGGGCAGAATCTCGATCTGGAAGTTGCCGGGCTCCGTATCCTCGAAGCCCGGGCCAGTCTCGGCATCGCGACGGGCAATCAGTATCCGCAATCCCAGAGCCTGAACGGCAGCGCGCTGGCCACGGGGTTGAGCACCAACCGCCCTAATTTTGTCAGCACCCTTGCTGACGATGCCTTTACGGACGCGGCCCTCTCTTTCGATGCGGCCTGGGAGTTCGATTTCTGGGGCCGCTATCGGCGTGGGGTGGAAGCGGCGGAGGCCGATCTTGCTGCAGCGCTGGCTGCCTACGACGCCGGGCTGGTGAGTCTCACGGCGGAGACGGCGCGGGTCTATTTTCTGATCCGAACGCTCGAGGAACGCATCCGTCTGGTGCGCGACGACATCGCCATTCAGGCACGCAGCCTGGAGATCGTTCAGGTGCAGGCGCGCAACGGGCTGGTGACCGAGCTGGATGTGCAGCAGGCCGCCACCCTGTATGAATCCACGGCAGCCCAATTGCCCACCCTGCAAAGTGCCCTTGAACGTTCGCGTCACGCACTCAGCGTCTTGCTTGGACAGATGCCGGGAGACATTGAAGCGCGGCTCGGCGCAGGGCCGATCCCGGAAGCACCGGCGGAGGTGGCGGTGGGCGTACCTGCCGAGCTGTTGCGTCGACGCCCGGATGTGCGGCTTCAAGAACTGCTGGCGGCAGGGCAGAGCGCACGGGTTGGCATTGCCGTGTCCGACAAGTATCCCGCCATCGGGCTCGCGGGCTCGATCGGTTTGCGGGCCAGCGATGCCCGGGGTGCGGATCTCGGCGATTTCTTCACCGGCGACAGTGTCGAATACTTTGGTGGGCCGGTCTTCTCCTGGCCGATACTCAATTACGGGCGGATCAGCAACGCCGTGCGGGTGCAGGACGCCCGCCTGCAGCAGCAGCTCGTGCAGTATCAATCCACGGTGCTCCGCGCCGCGCAGGAAGTGGAAGATGCGCTCGCCAGTTTCGTGCGGGTGCGGGAAGCCGCCGATCATTATGGACGCAGCGTGGCTGCCGCCACTCGCGCGGTGGATCTCGCCCTGCTGCAGTACCGGGACGGCATCGTCGACTATCAGCGCGTTCTGGAGAGTCAGCGGCAGCTGAACACCCAGCACCAGCTGTATGCCCAGAGTCGAGGGGATATCGTCATCAGCCTGGTGGGCATCTATCGCGCACTGGGTGGTGGCTGGGAATTGCGTGATGGCCGTCCGGTGATCGACGAAACCACACGGCAGGAAATGGAAGAGCGGACAGACTGGGGCCGGCTGCTCGAACCGGCGGAACTGCCCACGGAACCGGAACTCCCCGCACCGGCCGGCGATCAGCCGATTCTGCGCGGTCCGGACTGGTGAAGGGAGATCGAGCCCACAGCAGCGTGATCAGCTCGGGGCTTCGAAAGCAACATGACTGAGGTAACTATGAGAGCACGGAATATCCGGCCATGGTGGTTGTTCGCTGGCATCCTTCTGCTCACGGCCTGCACTGAACCGCCTCCGGAACAGAAGGCGGTGGTGCGCCCGGTCAAGATCTTCGAGATCAATGCCGATGGCGGTGGAGAAACGCGCGAGTACCCGGGGGCTGTCCGGGCGGCCACCAGCGCCGAAATCGGTTTCGAGGTGCCGGGTCGTATCATCGAACTCGACGCCCGGGAGGGGATCCAGGTGGAAGCGGGTCAGGTACTCGGCCGGCTCGATGACAGTGACTATCGAGCCGATCTGGATATCGCGCAGGCGAATCTGCGCAAATCTCAGGCTGACCTCAGCCGCAGCGAGAAGGTCTATGCCGAAGACCCGGGTGCCATCACACCCGAGCGCATCGATTCAGACCGCCGCGCGGTGGAAGTGAGCCAGGCCCAGGTTGCCCAGGCCCAGAAAGCCGTCAACGACACGCTCCTCAAGGCGCCGTTTCGTGGCGTGGTCTCCCGGCGCCTCGTCGAAGTTTTTGAAAACGTTCAGGCGAAGCAGACGATTGTCATCGTCGAGAATCTGCGCGCCATGGAAGTCGAAATCAATGTGCCGGAACGGGACATCACCGGCCGGGCGCAGAGCCGTAGCAGTGCGGACCTGGAAGAAGCGACAGCGCGGGTGCAGCCGATGGTCACCATCAGTGCGCTGCCGGATTCGAAGTTTCCGGGACATGTTACAGAGGTGGCGAGTCGAGCCGACCCGGCGACTCGAACCTTTGCGGTACGGATCGCGTTCGAAGCACCGGAGGAGATGGCCATGCTTCCGGGCATGACGGCGCGGGTAACGGCACGTTTTGGCGGGGGAGATGGCGTGACCGTTCCAGTGGCCGCCCTCGTGGCCAGCAACGAATCCGCCCCTAAGGTCTGGGTGATCGATCCGGACACGATGACGGCGCAGGGTCGGGAAATCCGGATCGGTACGGCGGCGGGTGATCACGTGGCGGTTCTGGAAGGTCTTCAGGCCGGTGAATGGGTGGCGACCACCGGACTCGCGCAGCTTGCGGATGGCATGCAGGTGAGCCGTTACGAGGGTGCGCTGTGACAGGAGCGAGGCAATAACATGAATCTCGCCAGCTGGGCGCTCAAAAACAGGGTAACGACCCTGGTGCTGACTGCCGGATTGATTCTCGGTGGTCTGCAGTCATATCTCGGCCTGGCCCGTCTGGAAGATCCCGAGTTCACCATCAAGGAAGCCCTCGTGTTCACGCCCTATCCGGGCGCCTCGCCGGTGGTGGTGGAGCAGGAAGTCTCCGAAAAAATCGAGCGTGCGGTGCAGCAGCTGCCGCAGATCAAGGAAGTGGAGTCCCGATCCGAGCGCGGTCTGTCGACGGTCACGGTGCGGATCAAGGATCAGTACGACAAGGCCAGTCTGCCCCAGGTCTGGGACGAGCTTCGCCGGAAGGTCAACGACATACAGATGGACCTGCCGCCAGGCGCTGGACCTTCGATCGTCAATGACGACTACGGTGACGTCTACGGCGTGTTCGTTGCCATTTATGGCGAAGAATTTTCCGCCGCCGAGCTGAAGGAAATTGCCAAGCTGCTCCGGCGGGAGTATCTGCTGGTCGGCGATGTGTCCAAAGTCGCGTACTGGGGAGAGCGTGATGAGGCCGTCTACATCGAGCTCGATCGCGATCGTGCCTCCCAACTGGGTGTGACACCCGCGCTGCTTGCTCAGTCGATTCGCGACAAGAACCTGGTGGCGGATGCGGGTCGGGTGGAGATCGGCGACCGCTACGTGGCCGTGCAGCCAACGGGCACTTTTGCGACGGTCGAATCCATCGAAAACATGCTGATCCAGGGCGAGAGCAGCGATGCGCAGTTCTATCTGCGCGACGTGGCCACCGTGCGCCGCGGCTATGTCGAGCCACCGGTGAAGACCCTGCGCTATGACGGCAAACCGGCCGTCGGCCTGGGCATCTCCACTGTTTCCGGCGGCAATGTGGTCATCATGGGCGATGCCATCCGGCAGCGGACCGAGGAACTGCTGCCCCAGCTGCCGCTCGGACTCGAGTTCGGTGTGATTTCTCTCCAGTCGGACGCGGTCACCACGGCGATCTCCGGATTCGTGACCAGCCTCTGGCAGGCTGTCCTGATCGTGGTGGTGGTGCTGCTTTTCTTCATGGGGGTGCGCAGCGGTCTGATCATCGGCTTTGTGCTGGTGGTGACGATTCTCGGCACCTTCATCTTCATGGGGCCCTGGAACATTGCCCTCGAGCGCATTTCGCTCGGCGCGCTCATCATCGCCCTCGGCATGCTCGTGGACAATGCCATCGTGGTGGTGGACGGCATGCTGGTGCGTATTCAGGCGGGCAAACGGGCCGAGGATGCGGCCGTGGAAGTGGTGGGCCAGACTGCGCTGCCACTGCTTGGCGCCACCGCCGTGGCCATCATGGCGTTCGGGGCTATCGGTCTTTCGGATGATTCCACGGGCGAATTCTGCCGGTCTCTGTTTCAGGTGGTGCTGATTTCCCTCGGGCTTTCCTGGGCCACCGCCATGACCATGACCCCGCTGATCGGTGTGATGTTCCTGAAACCATCGGCGAAGAAGGGGGCCGATGCGTCCGACGCTTCCGAAGCTGATGCTGCCGAGCCGTCCGCTGATGCCTACGACAATGCTTTCTACCGGGCCTACCGGACTTTTCTCGAGGCGGCCATCCGCCGTCGCGTCGCGACCATCACGGTGGTGATCGCCTTGTTCGGTGGTTCTCTGTGGGGCTTCGGTTATGTGGAGCAGAGCTTTTTCCCGGATTCCACCCGGCCCCAGTTCATGCTGGATTTCTGGCTCCCGGAAGGCACGCACATTGAAGAGACTACCCGGCAGGTCGCCGAGGTGGAGGAATACCTCGCTGAACTGTCCGGCGTCACGCACGTCACCAGCGTGATCGGTGCCGGCGCGCTGCGATTCATCCTGACCTACTCTCCGGAGAAGGCGAGCAGCGCCTACGCACAGTTCCTGGTCGATGTGGAGGACTACCGTCAGGTGATGGATCTCATCGCCCGGACGGAAGCCGAGTTGCCGACCCGATTCCCGAATGCCGAAGTTTATGGACGGCCGTTCATCCTCGGACCGGGCAGTGGCGGTAAGATCCAGGCCCGGTTCAGCGGCCCGGAGACGAGCGTGCTGCGGCGGCTCGAAGCGGAGGCGATGCAGGTACTGCGCGAGGATGGTGGCGCCAAGGGGATCCGTTCCGACTGGCGCAACCCGGTGCCGGTGGTCAAGCCCGTGCTGGCCGAGCAGGAGAGCAGCCAGGCCGGCGTGGAACGGCCGGATGTGGCCGCCGCCATCCGGGCAGGCTTTGAAGGCGACACGGTGGCTCAGTTCCGGGAAAGGGACGAACTGCTGCCGATCACCATCCGCGCGACCGAAGTGGAGCGTGCGGAGGTTTCCAGCCTCGGCAACCTGACGCTCTGGAGTCCCGCGGCGGGTCAATCGATTCCGCTGCGTCAGGTGGTGTCTTCCTTCGAGACCGAGATGAGCGATCCCATCATTCAGCGGCTCAATCGCAAACGCACGATCACCGTGCATGCGGACCCGGCTGAAGGCGTCGCAAATACAGTGCTCGAGCGGGTGCAGCCTCAGATCGAGGCGCTCGACCGCCCGGAGGGATACACCCTGGAATGGTGGGGCGAGTATCGGGATTCCGCCCGGGGACGCGCCGGTATTGCTGCAAGTCTGCCCGCGTTCCTGATCGGTATGGTGATCATTGTGATCGCACTGTTCAATGCGCTGCGTGCACCGCTGGTGATCTGGTTCACCGTGCCCCTTGCGCTGATTGGCGTGACGGTAGGACTGCTTGTGACCGGTCAGCCATTCGGGTTCATGGCCACTCTCGGTTTTCTGAGCCTTTCCGGGATGCTGATCAAGAACGCCATCGTCCTCATCGACGAAATCGAAACTCAGAAGCAGTCCGGCAGGCCGGTGTATGAGGCGGTGGTCGAATCCGGTGTGAGCCGGCTGCGTCCGGTCGCCATGGCCGCATTGACCACAGCGCTTGGCATGATTCCGCTGCTTGCAGACGCTTTTTTCGTTGCCATGGCGGTCACCATTATCTTCGGACTCATCTTTGCCACCGTGCTGACAATGATTGTGGTGCCTACGCTCTACGCGCTGGTTTATCGAGTGCCGTCTCCGGAACCCGCGAAAAGTCAGTAGCGGATCGTCTTCTGTCCGGAGAACGTCACTGCGAGTTCAGGCGTTACGAATCGCTCCTGTTTGAGCACTGCGTCAACGGCGGGTAACAGATCACGGGCGATGAGACGTTTGAGCACCACCCCGTGCATGCCGGCGGACAGGGCGGCTTCTGCTGCTGCGGAGGATTCGTGCATGGTCAGCACGATGTGATGCGTCCCGAACGAGCACGCCTTCATCCGTGCGGACAGGCCAGGCAGATCTCCCGATGCCACTTTGAGGTCGAGGATTGCAACCGTCGGACGCAGGTGCTCCAGACCGTTCAGGAGCGAAGCACTGTCGGCAACCACGAACACCGAACCGAAAGTTGTTTCCAGAAGTCCGCGCATGCGTTCGATCAGCCGTACGTTCGGATCTGCGAGCAGCACACAGGGCAGGTGGGTGGGTGAATCCATCCGACATAAACACCAAATCTAGTCTTCATGTGCTAGTAGATGCTTGTGTGGCAGGCATTGAAACCCGAAAAAATACGGGAAGTCCCGCCGCTGGTGCGAGACTCGTAGTCTTACGGGTATTGCCCATCAGGGATTCACTCTACACTGAATCACCAGCCAAACTTCGGTTTCAGAACCGTTGGAGAATCCATGATGAATCGAATGGTGATTACCTTTCTGGCGTCGTTGCTGCTTTGCGCGCCGATGCTCTCGATTGCCGGCCCCGATGACCGGCAGGACCGACGGGACGAGCGTGGACGTTCTGATGAGCGTCAGGATCGTCGCGACTGCCGACAGGAAGAAGGACTGACCGGTGCGGACAAGCGCGAGTGCAAGCAGGAAGAAGTGCGGGATGGCGTGCGCGGGCAACGGGGGGATGACGACGGTGACGACGACAAAGACCCGGATTGACATCGCCGCCTTTGCGATGCCGAGATTGCTTCTCACATATCCACGATCCCGGAGCTGAACGCGTAACGGATCAACTCCGCGGTGCTGGATATGTCCAGTGCGTCCATCATGGCGTACTTGTGAAACTCCACGGTTCGTGGAGAGATGTTCAATCGTGCTGCGATTTCCTTAGCGGACAGCCCGTCCGCAAGGAATCGCAGTATCTGCCGCTGGCGCTTGGACAGCGATCGGGCTTCGCTGGTCGTCTCACCCGCAGCATCCATCATCTGCTCAATATCCGGAGAGATCCAGGTCTCCGCTTTTCCTGCAGCACGTACGGCCTGCAGGAGTTCAGTTGAGGCGGCATGCTTGAGTACGAATGCGGATGCCCCCGCATTGAATGCCTGCTGAACGTAGGCAGGTGTGCGGTGCATGGTAAGCATGACGACGTGCGAATCCGGCGCAACTTTTCTGAGGTGTTGCAGAGCCTCGATGCCATTCATTCCAGGCATGCTGATGTCGGTAACGATGACGTCCGGCTGATGCCGTTCGGCTGCCTCAACGAGGGCCTGCCCGTCGGCGACGATGCCGACCAGATCGAATTCCTCTGCCAGAACTGCCGTCAGCGCCTCCGCGACGAGACGGTGATCGTCTGCGAGCAGCACAGAGAGGCGTACTTCGGGTTGATTCATTCCCACCGCCGTCTGAATGATGCTGGTTAGCCTAGCAACTCGCACCGACGAGAACTAGCGCCGCGGTGCTAGGCGGAGAGAGGGACGCTGATCCGCACCGAGGTGCCGTGTTCGTGATCCCCCGTCAACGTCAGCGTTCCACCGGCCAGGCGGGCCCGTTCCCGCATGCTCGAAAGACCAAGGCCAGCGCCCGGGACCTCCGGCAGACCGCAGCCGTCGTCCCGAATTTCGAGCACCGCATTCCCGTTGCTCTGGCTCAGATGCACCTCGATCGTGGAAGGCTCCGCATGACGGATAGCGTTGTTGAGGGACTCCTGGCAGATCCGGTAAAGGCAGAGTGCGGCATCCGGCGGGCAGGGATCCATAAGCGGGTGGATGTCCTCCAGCACCTGCACATCGTTGTGCCGTCGAACGCGCTCGCACTCGGCGCGAACGGCAGCGACGATCCCCAGGTCGTCGACAATGGATGGGTGCAGGCGGTAGGACAGATTGTGAATGTCTTCGCCGATACCGGCGATCTGCGCCTGCAGATAGCCGGGGGGATGGACCGATTTTCCGGATGTCTGTCCGCCGTCCAGTCGGCTCGCCTCGATCGCCAGATGGGCGAGCCGCTGTGACAGATCGTCGTGGAGCTCCCGGGCGATACGCCGATGCTCGTCTTCGTGCGCATTGATCAGTCTGCCGGCCAGTTCCCGCTGGGAACTCTCCGAATGCCGGAGCTTCCGGCGCTGGCCGAGGAGGGCAATGATCAGCAATGCCTGAGCGCTGAGGAGCGCGACGAAAAAGCTGGTTTCGAGAGCGTGGGCCTGCCAGAAAGGCTCGGGCCGGAACCTGACCACGCTATCCGGTGGCAGGATCGATGACGCGATGGACCAGCGCTCGAGTTCCCGCCAGTCATAGGTGGGTACGGTCAGCGCTACCTGATTCCACCGTTTCGTGACCGGGAGACCCTGCAGAATTCTGGCGGCAGCAGCCCCGATCAGCTCACTCTGCAGAGTCAGCGGAATGAGATGTCCTCCCACGATACCCCGTCCCATCTGCTCGTCGAACGGGCCGAAGACCGGCGCCGGGCTGATCGCGGTGGTCAACTCCAGTGCCCCATGCCAGGGAATCACCGCACCATTGGCGTCCGTATTGAACAGGGTGAGGTACACGGCCGATTCGGCGCTCAGATTGTGGACCCGCTGCTGCAGTTCGGGCAGAGACTGGTGGTTGGTGTACTCGATGGTGATCCCGTCGTAGTCCGAGAGCTCTGTCTGAGCCTGCTGCTTGAGTTGGCGTTCCAGATCGGAATTCCCCAGGACGACCAGCACATGCTTCGTCTGGGGTCGCACCGCCAGAATGTCATCCATTGCTGTGCTGAAGGAGAAGGTGGACATGAATCCCACATCGGTTGGCCGCAGATCCTCCGGCTGAAACGCACCCTCCCGGGCGACGCCGATGAGCGCGGCGTCCGGGGCGATATCGTCACGATACTTCAGCCAGAAAGAGATGGCCGGCGGACTTTCGGCGATGACCAGATCCACCGGCAGGAATTCCTGGCGTTGTTTCAGGAGATCGGCCAGCACGGGTTCCCGGTTTCTGGCATTCCAGCGAGCGTCCACGCTCATCTCCGTGATGCTGATACTGGCGCCTGTTTCCCGTTCGAGCGTTTCCCGGAGTGAGGGGCTGGTGAGCGCACTGTGCATCGCGCGATTCTCGAAGGAATTGAGAATCAGCACCTGCCCGGCCATGACTTGAGGCGCATCGAACCACGAAGCGGTCACCAGAAGGAGCAGGAGCAGCTGGCGACCGTATCCGCGGGCCGACGTGAACTCGACAACTGGTAATTTTACGAGTTCACGATGGTGTCCCATGCAAATAGGTTAGCGACACACGAGCATGGATGCCACGATATGGTTTTTGCCAGTCGCGTTGTACCGGCTGCTGTACTGCTCCTTTTCGGTGGTATGGGTTACAGCATGGAGGCGGCTCTCGCAGCCTCCGGGGACGTAGATTCTGTCCGCTGCCTGTCGGAATCCGGAGAACGGCAGCATTGCGCCGGAGATACTTCCGCCGGCGTGTTGCTGTTGCGGTCGATCGGGTCGGAAAGTTGTCTGCTTGGCCGCAACTGGGGCTACGATGCCCAGGGTGTCTGGGTGTCCGACAATTGCGGCGGTGAGTTTCTACTGGCCGCCCAGCCGGGTGTGGAAGCATCCTCGGATTCGGCGGTCGCCGTGGTACCCACGCCTTCCGGGTCATCCGATTCATCTGATTCATCCGATCCTTCCGATGTAGGCGCTGTGGAAGTGCCGGTTGGAGAGCGGGCGGCTGCCGCCGGTGTTCTGCGGGCGGCCGTCGAAGGTCCTACGCCCGCCCTGGACGATCCCCGAAGTGCAGACCTCTATCCCAAGTGGGGGGCCTTCGATCCCGGTCAGGGCTTCCTCATCGGCCGGAACGAGATGGGCGAACTCTCCATGAGCGCCTATGCCCTGGTCCGCTATATGAATCAGATGGGCGATGACGAATTTGTCGATCACCTGGGCCGGGAACAGCCGGTGGATCTCAGAAACGATATCTACTCTCATCGGGTGATCGTCTACCTCAAAGGCTGGATGGCCTCAGAGAAGCTGCGCTACGAGATCGGCTTCTGGACGGTGAACGCCACGGATCAGGACGCCCTGTTCGGCAATCTCGGCTACCGTTTCTCCAAGCGCTTCAATCTCTACGCGGGTATTGCGGGCAACCCCGGTTCCCGTTCAATGCTCGGATCTCACCCGTACTGGCTTGGCAACGACCGGGTCATGGCGGACGAGTACTTCCGACCATATTTCACCCAGGGCGTCTTTGCCAACGGCGAGATTGCGCCCGGGCTCTGGTACCAGGCCATGGTCGGCAATACTTCCAGCACGCTGGGCACCACGGCCAGCCAGCTCGACCGCGAGTTCACTTATGGTGGCTCGGTCTGGTGGATGCCGAGCACGGGCGAGTTCGGTCCACGTGGCGCCTATGGCGACTGGGAGATGCACGAGGAACTCGCCACCCGATTCGGTGTGTCCTACACCTTTTCGCCGGAGGAGCGCTATTCCTCGGTGACCGAAAGTCCGGGCAACACGGCCCTGAAGCTGGCCGACAGTCTCAACGTATTCGCCAATGGTGCACTGGCACCCGGGGTGTCCGTGACGGATGTGGACTACGAGGTCGTTTCCGTGGATGCCGGATTCAAGTATCGGGGGCTGTTCCTGCAGACGGAGTTCTACAACCGGACGCTGGATAACTTCCAGGCGGATGGCGCCCTGCCCATCGGCAAGATCAACGACTGGGGTTTTTACGTGCAGGGATCGCTTTATCCGATTCCGAAAAAACTCGAGGTCTATGCGGCCACTTCCCAGATCTTCGGAGACGAGGATGCCGGGTTCGACCGGTCCTGGGAGTATCTGATGGGCATGAACTACTACCCGTTCAATACCCGCAACCACCGTCTGAACCTGCAGGTGGCGGACGTACACAAATCACCGGTGTCCAGCACGTTCGGCTACTACACCGGTGGTCAGGATGGCATCACCGTCGCCGCGGCATTCAGCATCTTTTTCTAGAAAACGAACCATGCGCATCTCTCTAATGGGAAAACAGCTATGAAAGAAGGAATCCGAAAACTCGTACGGCCAGGGTGCCTGGCCTGTGCCGCCCTGCTCATGCAGTCACCGGCTTCAGCCGAAGACAACACGAGCATGGATATCTACGGCCACGCCATGCTGGATATGGGATATCAGACCAAACAGAACGATCCGGACTGGTTTGATGTGGTTCGACCGACCAAGCTGCCGTCCTATGAGGACGAGTTCGGAGACGACGGCAACTGGTTCTCCAGTGTCCGGCAGACCCGGTTCGGGGTGAAAACGAGCACGCCCACGAGCATGGGTGATCTGAACACCATCTTCGAGTTCGAGCTGTTCGGTGTCGGCGATGATGCCGGCCAGACCACCTTCAGGCTCCGGCATGCCTGGGGCGAACTGGGTCAGTTCGGCGCGGGCCAGACCTGGAGCGTGTTCATGGACATCGACGTGTTCCCGAACTCGATCGAGTACTGGGGGCCGAACGCCATGGTGTTCTATCGCAACATCCAGGCGCGCTGGACGCCCTGGCAGACGGAATCCGGATCCCGCTTCGCCATCTCTCTGGAAAACCCCGGTGGCAGCAGTGATGGCGCCAGTTTCAGTGATCGCGTGGAGCTCGATGGTGTGAGCGGCGACTACGAACTTCCGGACCTGGCGGCACATGTCCGTCTGGTCGAGGACTGGGGGCACGTCCAGATCGCCGGCATTCTCCGGCCGCTCCAGTGGGAGGATACGAACGACGACGGTATCGATCTCAGCGGAGACAAACTCGGCTGGGGGATCAACGTCAGCACGAACCTGAAACTCGGGCGTCACCTGTTCCGCGGTTCCGTGGTTTATGGCGAAGGCATTCAGAACTACATGAACGACGGGTCCACGGACGTGGCGGTCCTGGAAGGCACGGCACCCGGGGATCCCCTGTACGTCGGCGACACGATTCCGTTGCTGGGTATCGTGGCCTTCCTGGATCTGAACTGGAGCGATCAGTGGACGAGCACCATCGGCTATTCCATTCAGGACAACGATCTCTACTCGAGCCAGACGCCGGATGCCTACAAAAAAGGGCAGTACGCACTGGCCAACATTCTCTGGCATCCGGTACCCAACGTGATGATGGGGCCGGAGCTTCAGTGGGTCGATCGTGAGAATCACTCCGATGGATTCACCTCGGACGATTTCCGAATTCAGTTCTCGTTCAAGTATTCGTTCGGCAAGACGTTCAATATCTGAGGATCGACAGATGAAAAAGCAAACCCTGTGTTTTCAGTTGCTGCTTGCGCTGCTGCTTGTGGCCGCAAACGGTGCCTACGCGGCATCGGCGAAGCAGTTCCAGTCGCTGGTCGATGAGGCCCATGCCCGATACGCGGATCTGAAGGAAGGCGCCAACGCAGACTACATTCCCATCCTGGCGACGATTCCGAGCGAGCTCTTTGGTGTGGTGATTGCCACGAAAGACGGCCGGGTATTCAGCGCCGGTGACGTGGATTACGAGTTTTCCATTCAGTCGGTGTCCAAGCCGTTTACGGCAGCCCTGATCATGACGGAACAGGGTCCGGAAGCGATCAGAGAGAAGATTGGCGTGGAACCCACGGGCCTGTCCTTCAATTCCAAACTGGCGCTGGAGATCTATCCGGATCGTTCGGTCAATCCGCTGGTGAACGCCGGCGCCATCGCGGCGGTCAGCATGGTGCAGGCCAACTCCGAGGATGCACGCTGGGAACGGGTTAACGCCAACATCGAAGCATTTGCGGGCCGCAAGCTCACCGTGCTGGAAGAGGTGTACAACTCCGAGTACGAGACCGCCTGGGGTAACCGGGGGATCGCCAACCTGCTGTTCAACTATGGTCGACTGTACAGCGATCCGGAAGAGGCGCTGAGGGTGTATACGCGTCAGTGCTCGATCGGTGTGAACGCCAAAGACCTTGCCATCATGGGCGCCACGCTGGCCAATGGCGGCGTTAATCCAGTGACGGACAAGCGGGTGATGCCGACGGAACACGTTCCCGAGTTGCTGGCGATCATGGCCACTGCGGGGTTCTACGATGAGTCCGGAGAATGGATGTACACGACCGGCCTGCCGGCCAAGACCGGGGTTGGCGGTGGTATCGTCGCCGTGGTGCCGGGGCAATTCGCGATCGCCGCTTTCTCGCCCCGCCTGAACGAAGCGGGCAACAGTATCCGGGCCTTGCGGGCCATTCGGGACATCGTCGGGGAACTGGGCGTGGGGCTGTACGGACCCAATCCCTCCGAATAGGAACCTGACGCCACTGTCGACGCTCAGGTGGCACAGTGGCACAATCGCCCGTTTTTAACGAGCGGTGCAGGAAAATGGTGAATATTACGCTACCAGATGGTTCGGTCAGGTCCTTCGAGGGGCCGGTGACCGGCACCGAGCTGGCAGCCGATATTTCCAAGTCCCTGGCGAAGGCGGCGCTGGCGGTGAAGGTCGATGGGGTGATGAAGGATGTTTATCTCCCCATCGAGCAGGATGCCGGTGTGGAGATCATCACCGCCAAGTCACCGGATGGACTGGAGCTGCTTCGGCATGATGCCGCCCATATCCTGGCCGAAGCCGTCAAAGAGCTCTTTCCGGAGACCCAGGTCACCATCGGGCCGGTCATCGAAAACGGCTTTTTCTACGATTTCTCCCGTGAAGAGCCATTCACACCGGATGATCTGGTGACGATCGAAGCGCGCATGCACGAGATCGTCAGGCGCAACGAAGACATTCGCCGGGAGGTCTGGGACCGGGACGAGGCGGTCACCTTCTTCAAGGATCAGGGTGAAGTCTACAAAGCCGAGATCATCGCGAGCATTCCGGCGGACGAGGAAGTCGGCCTGTATCGGCAGGGTGATTTCATCGATCTCTGTCGCGGCCCCCATCTGCCTTCCACCGGCAAGCTCGGCAAGTCCTTCAAACTCATGTCCCTGGCCGGTGCCTACTGGCGGGGTGATTCAAACAACGAGATGCTGCAGCGCATCTATGGCACGGCCTGGGCGAACGATAAGGATCTCAAGGACCACCTGAAGCGTCTGGAGGAAGCGGAGAAACGCGACCATCGCCGGCTGGGTCGGGAAATGGATCTCTACCACATTCAGGAAGAAGGTCCGGGCGCGGTGTTCTGGCACCCGAAAGGCTGGACGCTCTTTCAACGCATGATCGACTACATGCGTAAAAAGCAGATCCAGGCGGGTTATCAGGAAGTGAATACGCCGGAGATTCTCGACCGCTCGCTCTGGGAGCAGTCCGGGCATGCGGAAAAGTTCGGGGAGAACATGTATCTCACCCAGACACCCGATGAACGGGTTTACGCCATCAAACCGATGAACTGCCCGGGCCACATCCAGGTTTTCAAGCAGGGCATCAAGAGTTACCGCGACCTGCCGTACTACCTGGCGGAGTTCGGCAAGGTGCACCGGTATGAGCCGTCCGGCGCGCTGCATGGTCTGATGCGTGTGCGCGCCTTCACCCAGGACGATGCCCACATCTTCTGCACCGAGGATCAGATCACCGAGGAGTGCCTGAAAGCATCCCGGCTTCTGAACGAGATCTATCATGACTTCGGCTTCGACGACGTGCGGGTCAAATACGCCGACCGGCCGGATCAGCGGGTAGGGTCAGACGAGGTCTGGGATCATGCGGAAGCGGCGCTGCTGCAGGCGCTCAACGAGATGCAGGTGGAGTACGAGCTGAACCCCGGCGAGGGCGCTTTCTACGGGCCGAAGCTGGAGTTCGTGCTGCGGGATGCCATCGGTCGGGACTGGCAATGCGGCACCGTGCAGGTGGACCTGAACATGCCCGAACGGCTGGGTGCCAGCTACGTGGATGCGGATGGGGAGCGGAAGGTGCCGGTGATGATTCACCGGGCGCTGTTCGGCTCGCTCGAACGGTTCTGCGGCATTCTCATCGAGCATCATGCCGGTCACTTTCCTCTGTGGCTGGCGCCACAGCAGATCGTCGTTGCGACCATCACCGACGAGGCGGACGACTACGCCAGAGAAGTGCAGGCGGCGCTCACCCGGTCCGGACTGCGGTCGGAGCTGGACCTTCGCAACGAGAAGATTTCGTACAAGGTGCGCGAACACAGTGTGACCAAGATTCCGGCGATTCTGGTGGTCGGCAAGCGGGAAGCGGAAGAGCGGACCGTGGCGATCCGCCGCCTCGGAGGTAAGACCCAGGATGTGAAATCGCTGGACGAGGCGATTGTCTCGCTGGTGGAAGAGGCGCGAATGCCTCTGTAAGAGGCGCGAATGCCTCTGTAAGAGGCGCGAACGCCCCTGGAACTCAGGTCTTGATGTCCTCGGGCGCCTGATCGTCGACTGCCGCATCCTGGTCGAACAGTTCTTCCAGTTCGATGGCGGCGTCCATCGCGACGGCGCGAAACGCCTCATCGTCCTGGTAGACGGCCAGCTGACGTTCGAGCACGTCCGCATCATGTGCCCGGAAAACGTCGACGGCCTGGCTCGCTTCCGTTGACGTCAATCCCAGATGACCGAGCAGCTCTGCTCCGAGACTGAGTGTGGATTCCAGGGTTTCCCTGATCGCAAAGTGCACGCCGATGTCGCGCAGGCGGAGTTCGTGCTGTCGGTTGTTTGCTCTGGCCAGGATCACGATGTCCGGATAGTGTGAACGCACTTCTTCCGCAATCTTCAGTGCGGCGGTTTCATCATCCACGGCGATCACGAGAACTTTGGCCTTGTCGATGTGCGCGGCGCGCAACAGCTGCATATTGGATGGATCGCCGTAATAGACCTTGTTGCCGAAGCCACGGACGAACTCCACCTGATGTGAACTCACTTCGAGCGCGGTGAAGCGAATGTGACGCATGGAAAGAATGCGTCCGATCACCTGGCCCACCCTGCCGAATCCTGCGATCACGACCGGTGTTGCATCGTCGTCGATTTCGTCGAATTCCGCGGGGGTATCCTCGTTCTTGAGCAGTGCTTCACCGGCCAGGCCGAACAGCGGGGTCAACGCCATCGACAATGTGACAACCAGCACCGCGATGGCGGCCAGTTCCGCGCTGATGATGCCGGAGAGCAGGCCGGTGGTGAGTAGCACGAAGGCGAATTCCCCTCCTTGCGACAGTACTGTCCCCGCACGAACAGATTCCTGATGGCTGAGCCCGTTCAGGCGGCCCATGGGGTAGATGAGGGCAGCTTTCACCAGCATCAGGCCGATGGCGAGGGACAGGATCAGCCAGGGCGAACTGATAAACAGGTTGAGGTCGGCCGACATGCCCACAGCCATGAAGAACAGGCCGAGCAGGAGTCCTTTGAAGGGGTCTACATCGGATTCGAGCTGATGCCGATACTCGGAATCAGCCACCATCATGCCGGCAAGGAATGCTCCGAGACCCATGGAGAGTCCCAGTGCCTGCATGGCCAGTGCGGACCCGACCACGAGGGCCAGTGCGGCGGCAATGAAGAGTTCGTGGATGCCGGTGCCGGCAACGAACCGCAGCAGGGGCCGCAGCAGCAGGCGTGCAAGGGCGAGACCGCCAACGATCAGGGCGACCACAATCAGCGCATCCAGCCAGGTTCCGTCGCTGGTGGTGTCCGGGTTGACCAGATCCAGTATGGCGATGGCGGGAATCACCGCCACGTCCTGGAGCAGCAGGATGCCGAAGGCCGCCCGACCGTGTGGCTGATTGAGCACCTTGCGCTCCGCCAGAAGCTGGAGAACGAATGCCGTGCTGGAGAGCGCCAGCGCGAAACCGAACAACGCCGCTTCCGCCCAGCTGAGGCCGAAGCCGAGCGCCAGTATGGCTGCCAGCACGATGGCGGTGATACCGACCTGACCGGTGCCCAGACCGAATACCAGGCGGCGCATCACCCACAGACGTCTGGGTTGCAGCTCCAGGCCGATAATGAAAAGCAGGAACACCACGCCGATCTCGGCGAAGTGCATCACCTCGGTGGCTTCCTGCTGGACACCGATCAGTGCGATGCCGCTGGGCCCGATGATCACACCGGCTGCCAGATAGCCGAGCACCATGCTCATGCCAAGGCGTTTGCAGATCGGCACCACCACAATCGCAGCGCCGAGGAAAATCATGGCTTCCAGCAGAAAGGTCATGGTGCTTCCTTGCACAACCGGCAATTTTTCCGACCGGCAGTTGGTCCGACGGGTAAGTGGCCCGACGGGTAAATGGTCCGGCCGGCTAGTGGTCCAACCGGCTGATGGTCGGATTCAGATTGCGTCGCCCGGGTCCAGGGCGTCTCGGAGTTCGCGCTTCAGGAATTTGCCGCTCGCGTTTCGCGGCAGCTGTTCGTTCATCAACCAGATATAGCGGGGTATTTTGTGGCCGGAAATCCGCTCTTTGCAGAATCCGCGCAGTGCGTCCGCATCGAGGCTTGCGCCTTCCTTCGGGAAGATGGCCACGCCCACTTCTTCGCCGAGACGATCATCGGGTACACCGAATACCGTGCACTCCGCGACAGCCGGGTGCTCGTAAATCGTGCTTTCCACCTCGGCACAATACACGTTCTCGCCACCGCGCAGCACCATGTCTTTGGCCCTGTCCACGATGAAGCAGAAACCATCCTCGTCGATTCTGGCGATGTCGCCGGTGTGCAGCCAGCCATCGGTGATCGTTTCGGCGGTAGCGTCCGCGCGATTCAGATAGCCACGAATGACCGGCGCACCTTTCACCAGCAGTTCACCCACTTCGCCCTGCGGCAGCGCGTTGCCGTCCGCATCGACCACTTTGGCATCGAAGTTCGGCAGGATCCGCCCGCAGCTTTCCGGCTTGTCGAGGAAGAAGTCGCCGTTGATCGAAGTGATCACGCCGCAGGTTTCCGTCATTCCGTAGCCTGTATTGGGTCTGGCGGTGGCGACGGATTCATCGATCTTGCCGACCAGATCCGGTTGCAGCTGGGCGCCGCCCCCACCCACGGATTGCAGGGTGGAAGTGTCGTAGTTCGGGAACTCCGGATGGCTGATCAGCTCCCGGGCCATGGTGGGCACGCCGGTGAAGGTGGCGACCTTTTCCCGATCGATCAGCTTCAGGGCTTCCAGGGGATCCCATTTGTACATGTGCACCAGCTTGCCGCCGTTCAGCGTCATGCCATGGGCAACACAGTTGTTGGCGGTCACATGGAACAGCGGCGTGGTGATGAGGCCGGCCGGTTGCGGACCGTCCGGGTCCGGTGCCGGCACCGGATTGCCCATCCGCTCCTGATAGGCTGCCATCAGGCCGGCCGAGAAGGCGAGGTTCATGATGTTGTTGGTGCAGCCGCGGTGTGTCAGCTGCGCCCCTTTCGGGTGCCCGGTGGTGCCGGAGGTATAAAAGATGCAGGCGTCGGAATCCGGGTCGATACTCACTTCCGGCAATTCGCCGCCCCGTTCGACGAGTTCGGACCAGGGCACCACGCCCTCCGGACAATGGGGTGAAATACGCACGCCCACGATCGCCATTGGTGGCAAGGCATCTTTATGTTCGAGGGCCCGGGCGAGACGCTCCTGATCCGCGATCAGCACCTTGGGTGCCGAGTCATTCAGGCCGTATTCGAGCTCCGGGCCGACCCACCAGGCGTTAACGCCCACCACCGCTGCGCCGATACTGGTGATCGCCCAGTAGGAGAGCAGCCATTCCGGATAGTTGCGCATGGCGATCGCCACCCGGTCGCCCACGCCCACACCCTGGTCCTGCAGCCAGTTGGCGATGGACGCCACACGGCGGTGCGCTTCGGCATAGGTGATCCGCTCGTCCTGATAGACCAGGTAGTCATTGTCAGCGAATTGCGCAGACAGCAGCCACACATCCCGGAGGGTGGGCGGTGCCGCGGCGAAGGTTTTGATGGTATTCCCCCGCACCTCCACTTCGGTGATTTCGAACGCGCCCCCTTTGCCGGTGAGTGCGTCCCAGGTTTCGCTGAGTTCCTTGTACATCTGATCGGATTCCCCTCAAGTTTCAACCGGCTACTGTAAGATAGATACCTTCGTGTTGCGAGTTGGGGAGCACCGATGAGGTCAGCGGCAGAAACGGCCGGTTCAATGGGGCATTGGGGGCAATGGGGGCATCGGATCCGGCAGGGGACGACGGCTTTCGTAGGCATATCCATGACTGCCGCAGTCATTTCTATCGGGGCATTGAGCAACGCGTATGCGGCCGCCCCAGGCCTGCCCGATCCAGGCGAGGAGGGCCCCGCTCGAGCGGCCGCCTACGGGGTGACCATCGCTGATCCGGCGCCCGATCGCACGGACGGCCAGGGGCCCTACGAGCGCCTGATCATCACCAACGTAATGCTCATCAATGGGGAAGGGGCTCCGCCCATGGGCCCGGTCAACATCCGGATCAGCGGCAACCGGATTGCCGCGATCGGTGCGGCGGCGCCGGTGGCGGCAGATGATGACACTGAAGTGCTCGATGGAACCGGCATGTATGCATTGCCGGGCTTTGTGGATGCCCATGCGCATATCGGAACCATCGGGCAGGGCCTGACCGGTCCGCTGACGCCGCCGGAATATATTTTCAAACTGTGGCTGGGTCACGGCATCACCACCGTTCGGGAAACCGGTGCGGGCATGGGGCTCGAGTGGACGCTCGCCCAGAAGGCGCGTAGTGCCGCGGGGGAAATCACCGCCCCGCGCCTGGTGGTGCACAGCATGTTCCCCGGCAGCACGATCACCGACCCGGAAGATGCCCGGGACTGGGTGCGTTCGGTGCGCAGAAAAGGGGCCGATGGGGTGAAACTGCGCGGCGGTCGCGGTGAGGCCCTGAAGGCGGTGATGGAGGAAACGCAGAAACTCGGCATGGGCACTTCCCACCACCACGATCAGACCGCGGTTTATCAGGTGAATGCACTCACCAGTGCGCGGATGGGACTCGACAGCATGGAGCACTGGTACGGACTGCCGGAAGCGCTGTTCGAAGACCGGACCATTCAGGATTACCCGCCGGACTACAACTACTCCGACGAGCAGTGGCGCTTCGGCCAGGCCGGCCGCCTCTGGCAGCAGGCGGCCGCGCCCGGCTCCAAACATTGGGCCGCGGTGCGCGATGAACTGAGAGCCCTGGATTTCACCCTGGTGCCGACTTTCACGATTTACGAGGCCAATCGGGATGTGGCGCGGGCCCGTGATGCCGAATGGCACGCCGATTACACCTGGCCTGGACTCAAGCGCTTCTTCATGCCGGACCCGCGTCTGCACGGCTCCTATCATTTCGACTGGACCACCGCGGATGAGGTCGCCTGGCGTGAGAACTTCCGGCTCTGGATGCAGTTCGTGAACGACTACAAGAACCACGGTGGCCGGGTGGCGGCGGGTTCGGACGCCGGATTCATCTTCAAGCTGTTCGGCTTTGCCTATATCCGTGAGCTGGAATTGCTGCAGGAGGCGGGCTTCCACCCGCTGGAAGTGATTCAGGCGGCCACCCTGAATGGCGCTCAACTGGTGGGACTGGAAGAAGAGATCGGGTCCCTGGTGCCCGGCAAGCGGGCCGATATCGTCCTGGTGGCTGAGAACCCGGTGCGGAACTTCAAAGTGCTCTACGGCACCGGACATATGAAGCTCGACCGCCAGAGCGGCGAGCTCGTCCGGGTGGGAGGGGTTTCCTATACGATCAGGGACGGCATCGTATACGACGCCAGATCTCTGCTGGCAGACGTGAAAGCCATGGTGCGTGCAGAGGCCGCCCGTGAGGCTGCCGAGGGGCTGTAGGGCGCGGTCCGGACGCGCTCAGCCAGCGCCAGCCGAAGCCCGGGCTGGCGAGCCGCCTGCCGGTTCGCTATCTTGAACGGATATTCGAATTAACCTGAATCGCATGCTCAAGTGGGAGACTGACTATGGATTTTGAAATGCCGGCGGACCTCGTCGAGCTGCTCGCGCAGCTGGACGACTTCATCGAGAACACCATCAAGCCGCTGGAGAATTCGGACGACAACATCCGCTTCTTCGATCACCGGCGGGAAGACGCGCGCACGGATTGGGAGCGGGGTGGGTTGCCGAACGAAGAATGGGAACAGCTCCTGCACAAAGCCAAACGCCTGGCGGACGAAGCGGGTTTTTACCGTTATCCGCTGGCCAAGGAATACGGCGGCATGGACGGCAACAATTTCGGCATGGCCGTCATCCGCGAACATCTGGCGGTGAAAGGCCTGGGACTGCACAACGATCTGCAGAACGAGCATTCCATCGTCGGCAACAACGTGGGCCTTCTGCTCATGCTGGAGTACGGCACCGAGGAGCAGAAAGCCGAGTGGGTGGATGATCTGGCGGAAGGCCGCAAGGGCTTCGCCTTCGGTATCACCGAACCGGATCATGGTTCAGACGCCACCCATATGGAAACCACCGCAGCGCGGGACGGCGACGAGTGGGTGATCAACGGCGAGAAAACCTGGAACACGGGCATCCATAAAGCTCAGTACGACATGGTCATGGCGAGAACCAGCGGCAAGGCGGGTGATGGCGATGGCATCACGGCCTTCCTGACGCCGATGAAGGCAGAGGGCGTGAAGATTGAAGAGATGATGTGGACCTTCAACATGCCCACGGACCATGGTCGGGTGTCGTTCACCGACGTCCGTGTGCCGCATGCCTCCATCTTCGGCGGCGAAGGCCGGGGGCTGCAGGTGGTTCAGCATTTCTTCAACGAGAATCGCATCCGCCAGGCGGCGTCGAGCCTCGGTGCCGCTCAGTTCTGCGTGAATGAATCGGTCAAATACGCCAAAGAGCGCAAGCCGTTCGGCAAAGCGCTGGCCACCAACCAGGGGATCCAGTTCCCGCTGGTGGAACTGCAGGCGCAGTGCGAGATGCTGCGGGCCTTCATCCACAAGACCGCCTGGCAGATGGACAAATACGGCGCGTTTTCGGTTTCAGACAAGGTGTCCATGTGTAACTACTGGTCGAACCGGCTCTGCTGTCAGGCAGCGGATCAGGCCATGCAGGTGCATGGTGGTCTGGGTTACTCCCGGCACAAGCCGTTCGAACATATCTACCGGCACCACCGCCGTTACCGGATCACCGAAGGGGCGGAAGAGATCCAGATGCGCCGTGTCGCCGGCTACATGTTCGGTTTCATGAGCCAGCGCGCGCCCAAGGGTGTGAAAGAAGCCGGTTGATGGAACAAGCGGAGTTTGAAAGCCGCCTGGGTGCCGTCGTCGCCCGGGAGATCGATGGCTGCACCGGATTGAAGACCGCCGAGCGGCTTTCCGGCGGCGCCAGCCAGGAAACCTACCGGCTCACGTTGACCGCAGCAGAGGGAGACCGGGTCGTCTGCATGCGACGCGCGCCGGGGGGTGGAACCGTTGTAGAGCATGACGGCGAGGAACTCCGGATTGCGCCCGGGCTCGCGACTGAAGCACAACTGATGGCCTGCGCCCGTGACGTGGGGGTGCCTGAGCCCGAGGTCTACTACGTGCTTCAGGAATCCGACGGCCTCGGTGAGGGGTTCCTCATGGAGTGGCTGGAAGGCGAGGCGCTCGGAGCCCGGATCGTGAAGAGTCCGGAACTGGAAGGAATCCGGCCCGGGCTTGCTTACGCCTGCGGTGAGATCATGGCCCGCATCCACAGCGTGGATCTGGATGCTACCGGTCTGCGCGATAAGTTGGAGCATGCGCCACCCGAGTACTTTGTCACTCAGACCTGGGAACGCTACAAGCTGCTGCAGACGCCGCAGCCGATGATCGATTACGCCGGTCGCTGGCTGATGGACAATCTGCCGGCGAACTACGAATCCACCCTGGTGCACAACGATTTCCGCAACGGCAATTTCATGGTGACTCCGGAAGGGATCAATGCGGTGCTCGACTGGGAAATCGCCCATATCGGCGATCCCATGCGCGATCTGGGATGGATCTGTACGAATTCATGGCGGTTCGGAAAAACCGAGTTGCCGGTAGGCGGTTTCGGTGAGTACGAAGATCTGTTCGCCGGCTACGAAGCGGTGTCCGGAAAGAAAGTGGATCCGGACCACGTGAAATTCTGGGAGGTGTTCGGCTCCTTCTGGTGGGCCGTCGGCTGTCTGGGCATGGCCGAGCACTACCGGACCGGTCCGGACAAAACCGTCGAACGCCCGGCCATCGGTCGCCGCTCTTCGGAGTGCCAGGTGGACTGTGTGAATCTGCTGATCCCCGGCCCCGTCACACTGGTGGAACCGGAAGAACGGTCCGGCAATCTCGACATGCCGCGGGCGGACGAACTTCTGATCAGCGTCCGCGATTTTCTGCGCCAGGACGTGATGGCCAATACCACCGGCCGGACACAATTCCTGGCCAGGGTGGCGGGCAACAGCCTGGACATCATCGATCGCGAACTGGCGCTGGGGCCGCAGCACCGCGCCGGGGAGCTGGCGCGATTGCGCGATCTCTGCGGCCATGACGGCGATCTGGGCACGCTGCGTTGGGAACTCGTCAACGGATTGCGGGACGGCAGTCGGGCACTGGACGATCCGGAGCTGACTGCGCATCTGCGGACCACGGTGGTCAATCAGATCGCCATTGACCAGCCACGCTATTCCGGCTTCAGGACGGCCACGGCACACGTCTCGAAGACCGGCTCGAGCTGAAACTCAAGATAGAAAACCTCAGCGCGGGTCCAGGCGGATGATCACGAACGGCGGAGCCGTGGACTCATCTTCGAGCCAGCCCGCCCAGCTGTCGTATTTGTCTGCCAGCGCGCCTGCACCTTCCCGGAATCCGGCAATGTCCTGCACGGGCGTTGCCGTCATCTCGTAGAGCTTGTCGCCGATCTTCAGCCGCACGTTCGGATTGTCCGCGATCACCGAGTTCCAGTACTTGGTGCCGGGGAAAGGCGCTTCCTCTGCATAGATCGAAGGCACATAGAGCCTGCCGTTCCGGGTGCCGAGCACCGTCGTGACGGAGAAAGGCACGCCATACCATGGCCGGGTTTCTATGAAGACTTCCGGATGGTCGGCGATGAACGTCCAGTCGCTCGGCATCTCGTCCACCAGTTCGCCGGACAGCCACATGCCCGGGCGGCGATCCTTCGGCTCGCAGGCGGTCAGCAGCAGGATCGCACAGAGCGCAGGGATGAAGGCAATGGTCCGGTTCCCGGGTGTCTGCATATCGGCCGTTCTCCTCTGAACTGTGGGTATCGTAACAGGTGCTCAGCGGGAAGCAGGGCTCATCATGCCGCCGAGCTGGTCCACCATGGGAAAGAATTTTTTCCTCAGCCTCAGCAGGAGACCGGGCGTGATCTCTTCCTCGAAATCACTGAGTGTAAAGCTGAGGGTCAGACTGCCACTGGCATGTGTGATACCGGCAAGTCGGGTATCTCTCGAGAGCGGCGGCACCGGCAGGTAGGTCTGAAAGATGGAGGAGACGTAGCCGGGCACACCGAGAAAGGACGTGCGTTTCGGTTTCAGCACGAACCAGCCGCCGACGATTTCAACCGTCGTCTCGAACTCCGCAACCGGAAAGCCGGCAATCTCGGTGTGCACCACCAGCGCGTCGCTGCCGAGTTCCAGTCGATAGGGCAGCTGAAACCGCTTCAGCCAGCGATCGAGTGCCTTCTGCCCGACGGTGATCTCGAGGCCGGGAGATTCAACCTTCAGCTGTGCGGGCAGTCCATGCACAAAGGTGGCTTTCGCCGCCACGCAGGTGATCCGTTCCAGATCCATCCAGTCCGTGGCGATACCCTGAAATTCCGCTCGTGCGTTGGTGAACTGATCAGGAAACGGTATGCCGCTGGCGTCATCCCAGTACAGCATCACGGGCAATTTCAGATAGGTACTGAGAAGTTCGTCGATCAGATCTGAGCGGTTGTCCATGACGGCTAGTGTACTCGAATCCCCGGCTCGCGAACCGTAGCGAAAGGTGGGTATCCTCTGGCCATGGAGAGAGACGCAGACAGCATCGTGCCCGTGGATGGCGTGCCGCTGGTGATCGGCGTCACCGGGCATAGAGATCTGCTCCCGGAGGAAGAGGAGGAGATCAAACAGCGGGTGCGTGGCTTCTTCGAGCAGATGCGAACGGAATTTCCGGATCTGCCGCTGATGATGATGACGCCACTTGCCGAAGGTGCCGATCGGATCGCTGCGGAAGTGGCGCACGAACTGGGGGTTCCCATCGTGGTCCTGCTGCCCATGCCGCGTCATCTGTATGAGCGGGACTTCGAAGGGGCGTCGTTGCGCGAGTTCCAGGCCATGCACGAGCTTGGTGAGCAGGTGGAGCTGCCCTTACTTCCGGAACTGACGGAAGCCGATGTGATCAGCCAGGGCGCCGGTCGGGATATGCAGTATGCACAACTCGGTGCTTATCTGGCTGCACACAGCCATGTGCTGCTGGCTATCTGGGACGGCAAGCCGTCCAACGCCCCGGGCGGCACCGGGCACGTGATTCAATTTCATCAGCACGACGTGATCGAACTCATCGCCGGCGGGCAGCATCGCTCACCGATCGATTTCACGGAGGATGAGAGCGATCTTGTGTTTCATGTGGTGTGCTCGAGAAAGGCATCGGGTCCGCCGGAGTTGGGCCTGGCGCCGGGAGAGACTTACTGGTTCACCCGGGACGAACTGAAACCGCGCACGCTTTACCTGCCCGATCGCTACCGGATGGTGTTTCAGCGCATGGCGGAATTTTCTTCCGACCTCGGCCTGGCGATGGACCCGGACAACGACTATCCCCTCCTGCCCCGGGCAGAACTGGCCCGCTGCGGTCAGGGTGCCAGAGACATCGATCGTCTCTATCACTGCGCCGATGCGCTGGCCCGACGCTATCAGAGCTATTTCTTCAGAGTGGTGCGGGCGACCGGCCTGCTGGGCCTGACTGCGGGCTTCTGCTTCGTTGCCTTTGCCGACTGGCCGGTGGTGCACGTCCTGCTGCTGCCCTACATCCTCTGTGTGCTGCTGGTGCTTTCGCTGGGCGCGCTGGACCGGCACTTTTCCTGGCAGCGCAAGTACCTGGACTACCGGGTGCTGGCCGAAGGTCTGCGGGTGCAGTTCTACTGGGCGGTGGCGGGCGTGGAAATGGAAAACCCGAGCCGCTTCAGTCACGACGCCTTTCTCAAGCGGCAGGACCTCGAGCTCGGCTGGATCCGTAATGTGATGCGCTACGCCGGCTTCAGATCCGACTCGACCGACCGCAGCTCATCCGAGGAGCTGGTGGCCCTGTGCATGGCGTACTGGGTGAATGATCAGCATAAGTACTTCCATCAGAAAGCACTGGAACGGGAACGCCGGCAACGGGTGACAGGAGGGTTCAACCTGGCCGGGCTGTTACTGCTCGTCGCCGCCGCCCTCACGCTTGCCCTGCGCACAGATCTGGTCGATCTGACCCTGGGCGAGATTCTGATCGCCCTCATGGGTCTGGTGCCTTTCGCCATTGCCGCCCGGCAGAACTACGCCTACCGCACGGCGGAGAGTGAACTGCTCGCTCAGTTTCAGCACTACGTGCGGATCTACCGGAATGCCATCAGCCTGATGTCGAAAGCGCCGACGCTGGCAATGAAGCAGGATATTCTGCGCGCCGTCGGAGAGGCGGCGCTGGAAGAGAACGGGCAGTGGATACTGAGGCAGCGGGAGCGGCCTTCAGTACCCACTCATACCATTCAGGGCTGACGCTCAGAACTCCCAGCCGATGTTGATGGCGTAAACCCAGGGATCGATTTCCGCGGTGGTCTTGAGCACGGTATCCGGCGTGCCCGGGATGGTGATCTTCACATCAGAATCGATATCCATGTAGCGGATGTTGCCGTTCAGGAACATGCGCTCGGTGAGCATCACGTCCACGCCGAAGACGGCCGCAAGACCGACGGAATTCTGCAGGCTCAGCGAGGCATCCAGATCGTCCAGAAGACCTTTTTCGCTTTCTTCGAAGAAGATGGTCCAGTTGATGCCGAGGCCGGCGTACGGCTGCCATTTGCCGCTTGGATTGAAGTTCCACACACCTGAAAGGGTGGGTGGCAGGTGTTTCACCGATGCGACCTTGGCGCTGTCCGTGCCGTCATCAATGCTGATGTCGTGTTCGAACGGCAACGCGGCGAGGAGTTCGATGCCGAAGTTGTCCGTGATCATGTAGGTGCCGTCGAAAGTGAACATGCCCGTACCGTCTACTTCGAGGTCCACCCCCAGCTCATCGATGGAACCATTGTCGGATTTGGGGTCGATGTACGATGAGCCTGCCCGGATGATCCAGTCACCCTTTTCCCTTGCTTCGGCGTCGTTGATCGAAATCAGCACGGCGGCTGCAAACAGCGCAGCCAGTATCAGTGAACGCATTGTGTAGTCCTTTGTGAGTCATCGAAAAGCAGGGCATATGAGACGCGAGGTGCCTGGGTGGAGACATACGCGGTTCCCGTATCGGGCTTGATCTCGATCAAATCCCGCTTCGGATGAGGCGAGGTGCTATGCTCAGCGGATGAGTGAAGTTCGAACCCCCAGGGAAATGATCGAAGCCCTGATCGCCATCCCCACCGTATCCAGAGACTCCAATCTGGCCTGCATCGCCTTCATCCGTGACTACCTGGCCGGGTTTGGCGTTCAGTCCACACTGGTCGAGAACGAAGACGGCAGTAAGGCGAATCTCTACGCCACGGTCGGACCGACGGTGCCGGGCGGGGTGGTGCTGTCCGGGCATACCGACGTGGTGCCGATCGACGACCAGGACTGGGACAGCGATCCCTTTCAGGTGGTGGAGAAGGAAGGCCGGCTCTACGGTCGCGGCACCTGTGACATGAAGTCTTTCTATGCCATTGCCCTGGCGCTTCTGCCGGAGATGGGAAATCTGAAACGCCCCATCCACTTTGCGCTCTCCTACGATGAAGAGGTGGGCTGTCTCGGCGCGCCGGCGCTGATCGAGGCCATGACTGCCGCGGTGCCGAAACCGGAAGCCGTCATCGTCGGTGAGCCGACGATGATGCGGGTGGTCAAGGCGCACAAAAGTATTTTCCGCTTCAATACCCGCATCACAGGCCACGAAGCGCACTCCAGCCAGCCGCACCGGGGCGTGTCAGCGGTGATGGTGGCTGGTCGGATGATCAACTGGTTGCACGAAAGGCAGGCACGGAACGCGGCGGAAGCCAGTCCGAACTGCACGTTCGAGCCACCCTTCACCAGCCTGCACTGCGGTGTGGTGCAGGGCGGAACGGCCACCAACATCATGGCCCATCACTGTGAGTTCGATGCCGACTTCCGCTCGGTGCCGGGGGAAGATGCCCGCGTTTATTTCGAGGAACTGGAAACCTATGCCCGGGAGGTGCTGGAGCCCGAGATGCAGGCCATCGCTCCGGAAACCGGGATCGAGTTTCGAATCGATGCCTGCGTCCCGGCATTCGAAGCGGCCGAAGACGATCCGGCTGTCACCCTGATCCGGCGTTTGACGGGCCAGAATGATATGGAGTGTGTCTCCTACGGTGCCGAAGCCGGACAGTTTCAGGAAGCCGGCCATTCGGTGGTGATGTGCGGGCCTGGCAGTATCGACCAGGCCCATCAGCCCAACGAATACATCAGTCTGGCGCAGGTGGAAGAGAGCGTCGCCTTTACACGACGCCTGATCGACTATCTCTCCCGAGACTGATCCGAGCCGGGCGCTTGGCGCTCAGATTCTGCATTCTGGCGGATGGCCCGCCGCCGCCGCATAGGCTTCCACTTCCGCCCAGACCCGCATGGTGTTGCCACCCCAGATCTTCTCGATGTCTTCTTCGCTGTAGCCGCGCTCGAGCAGACCGGTCACCAGATTCGGATATTCGCTCACGTCCTTGAGTCCGATGGGCAGGCTGTCGCCGACGCCGTCGTAGTCCGAACCGATGCCGACGTGGTCGATACCGGCAAATTCCACGGCCCGATCGATATGATCGAGCACGTCCTCGACGGTGGCATACGGGTAGGGGTTTTCCTCACGATAGCGCGCGGCAAATTCGGCCATCTTCGCCTCATCCAGGTTCTCGGCGCTTTCAGCGCGAAAACGAATCATGGCCTGCTGTGCCTCATTGCCGTAGTCCCGGGCGGTTTTGGTCAGGAAGCTGGAGCCGAAGTTGATCTGGATCACGCCGCCGTTCTCGCCGAGCGCTGCCACCATTTCATCGGTCATGTTGCGCTGGAAACCAGGCGTGTAGTGACGCATGGATGAGTGGCTGGCAATCACCGGCACCTCCGTCAGTTCCAGGACCTGCCAGAAGGCTTTGTCCGAGACATGGGAGATGTCGACCATCACACCCTGACGGTTCATCTCCGGCACCAGGGTCTTGCCGAAATCGGACAGTCCCTGCCAGCGCTCGTTCAGATCGTAGGAGGAGTCGGAGATATGGTTCGATTTGGAATGCGCCAGGGTGATGTAGCGGATACCGCGATCGGCGAAATGGCTGAGATTCTCGAAACTGCCTTCGATGGGGCCACCGTTTTCCATCCCCATGGGCAGGGCGATTTTTCCTGCCGCTTTGAGCGCCAGCACATCGGCGGTGCAGGTGGCGACGCCGAACTTATCCGGCGCCTGGGCCGCCAGCGCTTCCACGGAATCGATCAGGCCTTCCGCGAAGCCTCTGGCTTCCCCGGCCGCGTCCACATCCGCCGGGATGTAGATCGACATGAACATGGCATCCAGCCCGCCAGCCACCGCGCGCGGATAGTCGAAATCGCCTCCATCTGTGGCGACACTCACATCTTCCCATCCCTTGTGCAGGCGATAGGGCACGTCAATATGCGTATCGATCAGCAGGAAGCGCTGGGCGAGTTCGGTGCCCGGGTCCGTGGTTTCTACTGCCGATGCAGATTCTGATTCTGGTCCGGCACTGTCGGTCGCTGAGTCGCCGCAGCCGCTCAGACCGAGCGCCGCAACGAGCAGGAATCCGGTGGTAAGGAGTCCGGTGGAAAAGAGTCCGTTAGAAAATAAAGAAGGGGTCGACCCCGGGGTAGATACTGAACGCATTGCTTCCTGTCCGCAGAACGAAGCGCCCATATTCACACGTGCTCAATACAGGGCACAACCGCGCTAGAATGGGCGCAACACAGGTTGATACTCAGGTAAGTCATGAGCAGGACGATCATCCGTCAGGAAGACCTCATTCAGAGCGTGGCCGACGCGCTGCAGTTTATCTCCTACTACCACCCGGTGGATTTCATTCGGGGCATGCGGGAGGCCTGGGAGAAGGAGGAATCCCCGGCGGCCAAGGCCGCGCTGACCCAGGTGCTGGTCAATTCCCGGATGTGCGCGATCGGCAAACGTCCCATCTGCCAGGACACGGGCATTGTCATCGCCTTCGTGGAAGTGGGCATGGACGTGCAGTGGGAAGCGGACATGAGCGTCGACGATATGATCAACGAAGGCGTACGCCGTGGCTACGGCAACCCGGACAATGTGCTGCGGGCGTCTGTGCTCGCCGATCCGGACGGAAGCCGGGCGAATACGAAAGACAACACGCCGGCCGTCATCCACTACAAAGTGGTGCCCGGCAACAAGGTGAGTGTGGAAGTTGCGGCAAAAGGGGGCGGCAGCGAGGCCAAGGCCAAGTTCGCCATGCTCAATCCCTCTGATTCCATCGTCGACTGGATTCTGTCCGTGGTCCCCACGATGGGTGCCGGCTGGTGTCCGCCCGGGTTGCTCGGTGTGGGGATCGGCGGGACCCCGGAAAAGGCCATGGTGCTCGCCAAGGAGTCGATGATGGATCCCATCGACATTCACGAGTTGCAGGCGCGCGGACCGGCCGATCATCTTGAGGCGCTCCGTCTGGAACTGTTCGAGAAAGTGAACGCGCTGGGGATCGGTGCCCAGGGGCTCGGCGGGCTGACGACGCTGCTGGACGTGAAAGTCCGGGAGTATCCCACCCATGCGGCAAACAAACCTGTGGCCGTGATTCCGAACTGTGCGGCCACCCGGCACGTTCACTTCACGCTGGATGGCAGCGGCCCGGCGGCGTTTGCGCCGCCCGATCTCTCGGAGTGGCCGGAAATCGACTTCGATCTCGGAGAGGACGTGCGCCGGGTCAATCTGGATACGCTGACGCCGGAAGAAGTGGCCACCTGGAACTCCGGCGACACCCTGCTGCTGTCCGGGAAGCTGCTCACCGGTCGGGATGCGGCGCACAAAAAGCTGGCGGATCTGATCGAGGCGGGCGAGGAACTGCCCGTGGACTTCACCAACCGTCTCATCTACTACGTGGGTCCGGTGGATCCCGTCCGCGACGAAGTGATCGGTCCGGCGGGTCCGACCACCGCCACCCGGATGGATAAATTCACCCGGGCCATGCTGGAGAAGACCGGTCTGATCGGCATGGTCGGCAAGGCGGAGCGGGGCGATGCCGCCATCGACGCGATCCGGGATGCCAAAGCCGCCTACATGATCGCCGTGGGCGGGGCGGCCTATCTGGTTGCCAAAGCCATCACCCGGTCCACGGTCATTGCCTTCCCCGAACTCGGGATGGAGGCGATTCACGAATTCGAGGTAAAAGACATGCCGGTCACGGTCGCTGTGGATGCCACCGGTGCGTCGGTGCACAAACAGGGCCCGCAGATCTGGTCAGCGAAGATTGCTGAACGGGCTGAACGGGCTGAACGGGCTGAACGGGCTGAACGGATAGATGCGACGAATGTCTGAACAGGACCGGCAACCACAAAGGGAGAGAAGCCATGCTCAGCAATGAGAGCCGGAGAAACCATCTGAAGACCATGGGCGCGCTGATCGGTGGTGCGGCCTTGGTGGGTCCCGGCCGGGCGAGCAGTGCCACCCTGCCGGCGGCTGCAGACCGATCCCGACTGATCTACATCACGCCGCTGAAATCGGATGCGTCTGAAAGCACCTGCCAGGCGGAAGTCTGGTTCCTGCGCGACGCCGACGCCCTGTTTGTGGTCACCCAGGCGGACGCCTGGCGGGCCGAAGCCATCGGCAAAGGCCGGGATGTGGCGAAAATCTGGGTGGGGGACGTAGGTGTGTGGTCGAGGAACCCGGAATACCGGGAACTTCCCTGGGTGCTGGCCCGGGGCAGCATCGTCTCGGACCCGGCTGTCCGTACCGGGATGCTGGATAAGTTTGGCGGCAAGTATACGGATGAGTGGCCGGTCTGGGGGCCGCGCTGGAAAACCGGGCTCGCAGAGGGTTCCCGGGTGATGATCCGCTACCAGGTGGTTTAGGCCGGCTGCTGAGCCTTCTGCCGGGAGAGCGCCTCAGCCAGTTCGAGCAGCAGCACCCGGGTGTCTTCGAAGCCGAGGCAGCCGTCTGTGATGCTGACGCCGTAGCGTAGCTGATCGCTCATATCCTGGCGTCCGGCGGACAGATGGCTTTCGATCATCAGGCCGCGGATGCCCGGGATTGCCGGCGTATCTGCATCTCCCGTCTTCAGAGACACCACAGATCGAGCAACGTCCGGTTGCCGCGCCGGATCCTTGCTGCTGTTGGCGTGGGAGCAATCCACCATCACGGTGTCTGGCAGGCCCGCTCGGGTGAGCAGGCTCTGGGCGGCGGTGATCGAGTCCGCATCGCAGTTCGGCGTCTTGCCGCCGCGCAGCACCAGATGGCAGTCCGGATTTCCGCCGGTTTCGAGAATGGCCGGCGCACCTTCTTTCGTCAGCGACGGGAACAGATGCCGATGCCCGGCCGCTCTGATGGCATCCACGGCCACCTGCACGTCGCCGTCCGTGCGGTTCTTCAACCCCACGGGCATGGACAGTCCGGAGGCGAGTTCCCGATGGATCTGGCTTTCCACCGTGCGGGCACCGATGGCCCCCCAGCTGATCAGATCTGTGTAGTACTGACCGAATGTGGTGTCCAGGAATTCCGTGGCGGCGGGCAGGCCGATACCGTTGACCGTGAGCAACACCTGCCGGGCAAGCCTCAAGCCCTGGTTGATCCGGTAGCTGCCATCGAGATCCGGATCGTTGATCAGTCCCTTCCAGCCGACCACGGTTCTCGGCTTCTCGAAATACACGCGCATCACGCAGAAGATCTGCCCCGATACTTCCTCCGCCAGCGCGGCCAGTCGTTCAGCGTATTCTTCCGCCGCGACCGGATCGTGGATCGAACAGGGTCCCACCACCACCAGAAGGCGCGGGTCATCGCCGGTGAGGGTGCGCCGTACGGTTTCCCGCGAACGGGTGACGAGGTCGCCGGCTGCATCGCTCAGTGGCAGTTCCTCTTCGAGAACGGCGGGTGAAATGAGCGGATGGGTCTGCCGGATGCGTAGGTTGTCGGTCTGCATGGCGGCTGAGTTTACGGAAGTTGCACCGCTTTCGGCCAGCCCGGAGAATGCTGCTATCCGAGGAGTCCTCATGCCCGATCACCGTTGTTCTGTGTCGAGATCTCTGTTGGCCGTTTTTCTCGGCACCCTGCTCTGTCTGTTCATGGTGCCGGGGGCATCTGCGGACAAGGCGGACAAGGCGGGCGATGGTCTCTCTCTCGAAGGTACCAGGCAGATCGCGTTCGACACCGAGCGAGGCACCTGGTTGTCGCTGGACGTTTCCCCGGATGGCGCGCGGATCGTCTTTGAACTGCTCGGAGATCTCTACCTGCTGCCGATCGAAGGTGGGGAAGCTACCCCTCTGACGACGGGAATGGCATTCGACAGCCAGCCACGGTTTTCTCCGGACGGGGCTCGGGTGGTCTTCATCAGCGATCGGGATGGTACAGACAACGTCTGGACAGTGGCCGTGGATGGCAGTGATCCACAGCAATTGACGAAAGAGACCGGCAAATTTCTCTTCGTTTCCCCGGAGTATGCCCCGGATGGCAGCCACGTGATCGTGTCCCGGACGAGTTGGGGGCTGCGAACCCACGAGCTCTGGGCGTACCACGTGGCGGGGGGCAAAGGCATTCAGATGACTGTGGCGGCAACAAGCAAGGAAACGCCGACCAGTCAGCGCAGCAACACGCTGGGCGCTGTCTATTCTCCCGATGGCCGCTACCTCTACTTCGCCCGTAAGTACGGCGGCTTTGGCTATAACCTCCAGTTTCCCCAGTGGCAGGTGGCCAGACGCGACCTCCGGACCGGGGAAGAGGACTATCTGACCCAGGCTCAAGGCAGCGGCTTCCGGCCCCGGTTGTCGCCGGATGGTCGTTTCCTGGTTTATGGCACCCGCTACGAACAGCAGACCGGGTTGCGCCTGCGCAATCTGGAAACGGGTGAAGATGACTGGCTTGCTTATCCGGTGGAGCGGGACGAGCAGGAGAGTCGCGCCACCCGGGATCTGCTGCCGGGTTATGCGTTCACGCCGGATGGTTCGGCCATCCTCTACAGTGTCGATGGCGGCATTCGTCGGCTGGAGATCGCCAGCGGCGTCAGCACGCCTGTGCCTTTCACGGCAACAGTGGATCAACACCTCGGGCCGCGACTCTACTTCCCTTACCGGCTCGGGCTCGGTCCGGTGAAGGCCCGTATGCTGATGGGCCCCCAGCTGTCGCCGGACGGCACTCAGCTGGCGTTCTCCAGCTTCTTCCAGATTCATATATTCGATCTCGAGTCGGGTGATATCCGCTCGCTGACTCCGGATGGGCCAGCGGCCGAGGGCGGCAGGGCCTTTCACCCTGCCTGGTCGCCGGACGGGCGTGAGCTCGCCTACGTGAGCTGGTCGAGCGATGGCGGTCACCTGTGGCGCATTCGCGCCAACGGGCGCGGCCGGCCGGTACGGATTTCCGAGCAGCCCGGCTACTATTCCGAGCCTGTCTGGTCGCCGGAAGGCGACCGGATCCTGGCGCTTCGTGCCGCGAGCTACGACAGGCTGTATCGGGAGAACGACTGGGGCTGGACGCTCGGTTCCGATCTGGTCTGGTTCGACCGCCGCGGCGGCAATCCCACGCTCATTGCTCCGTCCCGGGGATTCCAGCGTCCGCACTTCGGGCCGGAACCGGATCGCATCTACCTGTACAGCGGAAACGCCGGGTTGAGCTCAATCCGCTACGATGGGACGGACCGGCGCAATCATCTGACTGTGAAAGGTGCCGGCATCCTGCTGACCGATGAAGAGGTGTCGGCAGACGAGGTGCGCCTGTCGCCGGACGGGACTCACGCCCTCGCTCTGCATGCCAACCAGCTCTACCTGATCCGATTGCTCAATCCGAACCTGAGCGATCTCACCCTGCGCCTGGCGGAGGCAAGCCTGCCCCTGGCCAGGATTACGGACATCGGCGCGGACTTCTTTGGCTGGGCGGACGCCGGCCAGTCGATCTTCTGGACGGTGGGCAATCAACTCTATGACCGGCCGCTTGCGTCGGTGAGTTTTGATAGTGATGAGGCAGCAGCGGATAACGGCGATGGCGACGACGAGAAATCGGAACCGGAAGAGATAGCCGAAAGCCATGAGGCTGTTCGCACCTATCCGGTGTCACTCTATCGGCCCCGGTATGAGCCCGCCGGCACCCTGGTCCTGATCGGAGCCACGGTGCTCACCATGATAGAGGGCGACGAACCCATCGCCGACGCGACGGTGGTCATCACCAACAACCGTATCAGTGCGGTGCATACCAGGATGCCGTCAGATCTGCCCGAGGACGCTGAGATCGTGGATGTGAGCGGCACCTATCTGTTGCCCGGTTTCGTGGACACCCATGCCCACTATCGCCTGCTCAGGGGCATTCTCGAGGATGCCAACTGGGGCTTCCTCGCCAACCTCGCCTATGGTGTGACCACCGGGCTCGATGTGCAGCCCGGCACGACGGATGTGATCGCGTACGAGGATCTGATCGATGCGGGTCTGGTCATCGGCCCGCGTGCACTCTCCACCGGACCCGGCATATTCAGCGACAACAATTTTCGCTCCGTCGCGCATGCCCGCGCCGTGCTCAGGCGCTACAAGGATCATTATGGCGTCCGGAACCTGAAGGCCTATCTCTCTGGCGATCGCGGGCAGCGCCAGTATCTGGTGCAGGCTGCGGCGGAGCTGAAACTGATGCCCACCACGGAAGGGGCGCTGGACATGCGGATGAACCTGACCCACGCCATCGACGGCTTTTCCGGCAACGAACATGCGCTGCCGGTAGTGAACCTCTATGAGGATGTGGTTCAGCTCGTTGCCCGCTCGGGTCTTTCCTACACCCCGACGCTGCTGGTGGCGTACGGTGGTCCGTTTGCCGAAAACTATTTCTATACGCGTGATTCGCCTCATCATGACCCGAAGCTGCGTCGTTTCATGCCGGCCAACGCCATTGCCGCTCGAACCCTGCGGACGCAATGGTTTCTGGATGAGGAGTTCACCTTTCCGCAACTGGCCGCCCAGGCGGCCAAAATCGTCCGGGCCGGCGGCCGGGTCGGCGTGGGTGCCCATGGTCAGCTGCAGGGCCTTGGGTATCACTGGGAGATGTGGGCGCTGGCCGCGGGTGGGCTGACGCCGATGGAGGTGCTCACCGCAGCCACCCGGCATGGCGCGGAGATCATCGGTGTTGCCGAAGACCTGGGTACGGTGAGCGCGGGCAAGCTGGCCGATCTGGTGATCCTGTCGGAAGACCCTCGTGCTGATATCCGCAATACCAACAGCGTGCGCTATGTCGTCAGGAACGGTGAGCTTTACAACGCAGACAGTCTCGACAAGCTCTGGCCGGAGCAGGTGCCGCTGCCTGACATGTGGTGGTGGAACACGGCGCCGAAACCCGATTGAGTTGCGCCCCGGGAGCTGGTCGCGTCAGCGGGGTGTCAGTTCAAAGATCCAGAGATCGTTGGATGTCACCATTGATCGAGGTGCTGGTTCGCCGCCCCCATATTTACGTCCGAGCTCAGCCAGCACGCCATCCAGAATCTCACCGTCGGTAATACGCACCAGTTGCCGTTCATAGAGCTTGCCGTCCACCCGGAGAATGGCTCGTCCATCCTTCTCTGCCTCCATGGGCCAGTGTTTCCAGATCTTTCCCAGCAGCGAATTCATGTAACCGGAAGGAATGAAGATCCGGTTGTCGTGTTCCATCACATAGGTGGTGCGGGAGCGGTCCGGCTCGAGCAGCTGAAATTCGACGCTGAAGTAATCGTTCAGAAAAGACCAGTCCGGCTCCGGTCCATGGTGCATCTCACCTGAGCTGAACGGGCCACCGGAGACGATGGCAAAACCGCCGTCCATGGGGCCATCATGGAAACGGGCGGCAACGAAGGTGCCCAGTACGAATAGAACCAGCAGACCGATCAGCCCACCGAGCACTTTCAGGATGGATTTCATGCTTACGCGCCCAGGTTATTCGTTTTCAGCGACTTCGCCCACCTGTTCCTCGATGGCGTCCAGGAACAGATCTCTCAGTGAGATCATGCCCAGCGTTTTGCCATCCTTGACGACGGGCAGATGACGGATGTGATGTTTTTTGGTCAAGGCGATGCAGTGCCGCACCGTGTCTTCAGGTGTCACTGTCACCACATCCGTGGTCATCACCTCCGAGACCTTCGTCTGTTTAGAGGCGTGGATGTCGAGAATGACCTTCCGCATGTAGTCCCGCTCGGACAGAATGCCAACGAGGTAGTCTTCGATCTGTACGCAGACGGCGCCGACATTTTTCTCGTTCATCAGAGTCAGTGCATCGAAGACGGACTCCAGCGGTCCGATCCAGATCACTTCTTCTGCTTTCTTTTCAAGCAGATCGGATACGTAGTGCATTGGGCTCCCCAGAATTCCCCTTCACTGCTTACAGTAGTTCGGCGCTCCCACCGACGCAAATCCACTGCGGCTGGCCGGGTCGCTTCGCTGAGATTAAAGTAACCGGCCGGGAGCCGAGGAGAGAGGGGACAAAAATGGTATCCACAGAACTGTTTGATTTGACTGGAAAAGTCGCGCTGCTCACCGGTGCCTCAAAAGGCATGGGACTGGCGATGGCGCAGGGGCTGGCCGAGCACGGCGCCCGGGTCGTCATTTCGAGCCGGAAGCTGGATCAGTGCGAGGCGGCGGCTCAGGCACTCAACGAGCGGCTGGGGCCGGAATCGGCCACGGCGATTGCCTGCAACATCGGCTACAAGGAGCAGTTGCAGGCGCTCGTGGATGAAACTCACGAGCGGCTCGGTCCGATCGACGTGCTGGTGCACAACGCCGGCATCAATCCGTTTTACGGTTCTCTGTCGGAAATTCCGGACGAGGCCTTCGACAAGATCATGGGATCCAATGTCCGGTCCGTACACTGGATCTGTCAGATGGTGGGGCCGGATATGATCGCGAATGGCAGGGGGTCCATTATGGTGACGTCCTCCACGGGCGCCTTCCATGCCTCGGAGGTGCTCGGCGCTTATGGGATTTCGAAGCTGGCGGATATCGCGCTGGTCAGAAATCTGGCGGCGGAGTGGGGGCCGAAGGGGGTGCGGGTGAACGCCATCTGCCCCGGACTGATCCGAACGGATTTTGCCCAGGCACTTTGGGATAACCCGGAGGCTGCGCAGCGGGCGAACGAACAGATCCCTCTGCGCCGGCTGGGCGAGGCAGAGGATCTGAAAGGTGTGGCGGTGTTTCTGGCCTCGGAAGCCAGCGGCTACATCACCGGTCAGGCCCTGACGGTATGCGGCGGTTCCAACATGTGGTCCTGAGGTTCAGGCGGAACGAGGGCTCAGCCTGGCGATCATCGTCAGACTTTGCGATAGATGGGCCCACGTGCACGAACCGGCGCCAGTAGCGTCCAGTCCCCCTGATCGATCGCATAGCCTTCCGGAAAGGGCGGACGTGGCGGCGTACCCAGAGACTCGAGCACGCGCGGGTCCCGGTAGTAGCACTGGCAGATGAGCGAGACGATCAGGGCTGCCGCTTCCGGTTGTGCCGCACGGAACTGTTCCGCGATCGCCACCCGGGCCTCAGATGATGCTTCGAGAAACCCCTGCTCGCCGGCCAGGCTCTGGAGTTCGCTCAGGTGCTCGGCGATGAACTGCAGCGTCGGGCCTGCACTGCTCATGAGATCGCTGAAGATAGCCTCGTCATCCGCCCCCGGCACGCCATGTGCCTCACTGGCGGGAATGATGGTGCCAGCCAGTGCCCGGAGGATGGCCTGCCCGGTTTCACTCAGATTCTGCTCGCTGCTGCTGATCAGGTCGTTCACTTCATTCGCCTCAATCGAACAGGTTGGCCAGACGCTGTTTCATCTGATCTGCCACATAGAGGGCCAGGGCCTGAATAGTGCGGGTGGGGTTCACGCCTGCCGAGGTCACGAACAGACTGCCGTCGACGATAAAGAGGTTCTTCACATCGTGGCTGCGCCCCCACTCGTTCACTACTGAGGTGTCAGGATCTGTGCCCATGCGCGCGGTGCCCATCAGGTGCCAGCCTCCCACGGCCAGGGGCGCTTCGGTGAGCACTTCCTCCGCACCGGCTGCTTCGAGTACTTCGGTGGCCCGGGCCACAGCGTAGGTCAGCATGTCGCGACTGTTCTGACTCAGACGGTAGGTGATTTTCGGTGCCGGAATCCCGTCTGGATCGGTGAGTTCCGGATCCAGTGTGACCCTGTTGTGCAGCTCCGGCAGGTCTTCGCAGATGGCCACCATGCCGGTAATCCGGTTATGCAGCTTCCGGTAGGCATCGTGATGGCCCGGGCCGAAGGGAATCCGTCCCGAGTGCATGCCGGTCAGGGCCGTCATCACCGCACCCCGGCCACGGGTCATCTCGTAGGTGAAGCCGCGCACGAAGCCCCGGCTCAGCTCGGTTTCATAGAACTCCTGACTCCACAGGCAGTCCACCGGACCCTGGGCGCCATCCTGGAGGGTCCCGAAAATGCCGTTGATGGAGGCATAGGGATGAAACATCAGATTACGCCCGACCAGGCCGCTGCGGTTGGCCAGGCCATCGGGGAACTGAGCCGAGGTGGAGTTCAAGAGTATGCGTGGTGTTCCGACACCATTGCTGGCAAGCACCACCACCTGAGCCGGCTGAAACTGTTCCACACCGCCAGCGTCGTAACAGATCACTCCGTTGGCCATCCCCGAGTCATCCACCGTGATCTCCCGAACACGGCAGCGGGTGCGCAATTCCACCCCGGCGCGGATGGCTTCCGGCCAGTACGTGATGTCCGAGCTTGCCTTGGCGCCCTGAGCGCAACCGGACAGGCAGCCGCCCAGATTGATGCAGCGGTCGCGACCTTCATACGGCTCGGTGGCGATGGCGGAATCCGAAGGCCACCAGTGCCAGCCCCGGGCATTGAATCCCCTGGCGACGGTTTCGCCGGCCCGGCCCAACGGGAGCGGTGGCATCTGTGATTCTTTCGCCGGATAGGCCGGGTCGCCTTTTAGTCCGGACACGCCCATGATCCGATCGTTTTCATCGTAGTAGGGCGCGAGAGTCTCGTAGTCGATGGGCCAGTCCTCAGCCACCCCATCCAGGCTTTTCACGCGAAAGTCGGATGGATGAAAGCGGGGATAATGCCCGGCATAGAGTACGGTGCCGCCGCCTACCCCATTGAAATTGGCGATCTTGATGGGCGATTCATCGTCGTTAACCGGGTAGTCGGCGCTGGCCCGACGCCGGTTCGGGCTGAAACTGTAGTCGCCCATGGCCTTCGCTTCCCAGTCCATACCAGTGGTGGGGTAGTCGGTCGGGTTCATCCAGTCGCCCTGTTCGAAGCAGACGATACGCATCCGGGTTTCTGCCAGGCTCCAGGCCAGGGCGGCGCCAGACGCACCGGCGCCGATGATCAACACGTCGACGGGTTCTGTCGCCATGAGTTACCTGTATCCAGTTTTTTCCTGGCGGCAGTATGCAACTTCGAGCCGGGGAAACGGAAGGGATCGGGTGTGATATGGGAGAGCGAATCAGACCGGTTCGCGCACCATCAGGCATCCTGACTGCAGATCGCAACCTCAGAAGCAAGGATGTAGTACTGCAGGTAATCCTCATCTTCGCCGTAACCTTTTTTGCGTACATCGCGCAGCCGGTTCTCGGGCTTCTTGTCTTCTTCTGACTCGGCGATAGTGGGGTCAGCACGGTCCTCGTTCGCCTCTGCTTCTTTCTTACCCGCTTCCTTGACCAGGTCCATCAGTCGCTTCGCGGTGTCCCACGTGTCTCCCGACACCTCTTTTTCCACCACGCTGACATAAAGCGCCGGGCCGTAACCCAGAGACTTGTCGTCCTCGTCAATCGGTGCCTGCCGAACGGTTAATGTGAGGTAGTCATTCGCGAGCAGTTCGGGATCGAGGAGCGTGTCGTCGCAGACCAGGGCGGAGCCTGCGGCGGCTTTGTTTTCTGCCGCTTCGGTGAGTGCGCTCAGTGTTGCCATGGCGCGCTCGGCCTGGGCATCACGCTCGTCGCCAACCATGGAACCGAAGATCACGGCAATAACGCTCAAGACGACGAAGGTGTACGTGACCCACTCAGAGACGGCGCGCCCGAGCACGCGAGCTACTGGTGGGACTTCGTCGTCTGCCTCGGGATTATTATTCTCGGTCGTCATGTCAGTTTCAGGGTTCCTGCTATCTGTTACGGGTACGCCCGGCTCTTCCAGCGCGTGGGCGCAGTTAACAGGGCAAATGACGTGCCATGTGGGCTGGCTGGATGACATGGATCTGGAAACAGCAGTTTCTTTGCACCGGTCGGTTCTTCAGTGTTTCGGGGTGCGCTCGTGGCGGTCGAAATCTGCACTGGAAAGCACCATTTCGAGTCGCCCGTGCATCATGATAGTGCTGCATCGGCTTCTCTTTCCCTCCTTTCGATAGGAAATGCACCATCCGGTTGCTTCGAAATTGAAAGTGACGTTATCGAACGTTGAGTGCGGTTCTGCGGGCTTTCAAGCATAAGAGGGCGATAGTGTCCGCTCACCATTTATAAGGAACACCCGTGTTCGGGAAGGCCGGGTTTGTGCAGGTGAGTGTTGGTCTGATTTTTGCCTGGTTTTACCGCATCAGTTTTTCCGTTTGTTTTTAAATTTGGTTTTTTGCAGACGGCATGCATGAAGCGTGGCCAGACGCGAAATTGGAAGTGGGGAGTTTTTGATGAGCGAGAATGCACTGGGCCCTGTTGAGGTATCGCAGAGCCCGGAATCCCGTTCGACGACGAGGACCTGGAAAGACGTCTTCTGGACGGTATTGCAGCCAACCATCGCGATGGGTGCACCGCTCCTCGTCGCCGTTACGCTGGTCAGCGGTGTCTGGGCAAAGGAAGACCGAATGCTCTTCGCCCTGGTGATGATCTTCCTTCCGATTCCAATATTCGTGTGGGCCGAGCGGCGCTGGGGCCGAGGCGACTGGAAGCTCAAACCGTCTGAACTGGCCGAGGATGGCTTCTGGCTCGCAATGGGTGCGTTCCTCTGGGCGCCGCTGATAACCGACATGTATCGCACGCCAGTCTCCGAGGGTTTCCGTGCCATCCGTGATCGGACCCTGCTGGAGATCAGTATCGATCCGACGACTGTGCTTGGCTTGTTCGGCGCAGTCATCTTTATACGCGTTTGTACGGCCTTTCCTTATTACTGGCTGCACCGTGTGCAGCACGAGGTGCTGTTCTGGTGGCGCATGCACGCAACGCATCATCACATTACGAAAATGAGTTTCCTGCGAGGCTCGCGGACGCATCCGTTCGAATACCTGGCGCTTTCGCTGGGTCGGGTGATGGTGATGGCTTTCATCGGCGCGAGCGACGAGGTGCTTGCAGTTTCGGCAGCGTTCGGCATGTGGAATGGAAAATTCAATCACTCGAACCTGCCGCTTAAATCTCTACCTGTGTACGATTGGATTTTCGCTACTGCACCTCAGCATCACGTTCACCACTCGTTGAATCGCCGGCAGAGCGACTCAAATTACGGCTGCTCCATTATTCTCTGGGATCGCATCTTCGGCACTTACTGTGGTGACGAATCGAGCGAGGTCAAACAGGTTGGTGCCGGTAAGGCTGTGCCGCTATCGATCAAGGAACAACTGATGTTGGCCTTCTATCCCAACAAGCGCCTGACCGATCTATGACGGGTGTGTTCCACCTGAACTGCTAAATGGTGTGAGTCAAACCTTATGAGCAATACCTGGTTTCTGGTCCCGTTTCTGATCGGGACAGCAGCCTTCTTCGTAACACTGTATGTGACGATTTTCGTGCCGAACATGTCGGACACACCGTGGAACGAGGAAGATCCCCAAGAAGTACACCCACTCAGACAATGGGACACAATCATCACCTGGATTATGTGGGGAGGCTGGGGTGTCGCAATGGTCATGCACTTCCTGGGCAAAAACAAAATGATCGATCAGCTCGAACAGTTGTTGAGCTGATTCCTGCTGTTCGATAAAACCCGGCGAAACAGGACCCTAATCAGACCGGAACTGGTACTCAAACAGCTCGATATCGTTGGCATATCGCGTCGCCACGATGCCTCTTGTTTCTGCCGTATAGAAGTGTGCATGGTTGAGTCTGGGAGCGGTCTGGAGGCGGGGAAGCCGAATGTCTGGAGGCAGGCCGATCCTGTGCGCGACATGCGCAAAATCATCATTCAGCGTCTCGTAGCGCCCCACGAAATCAACAGCGATACGTCCCGGCGAACTGGTCACATAGTCTGACTGGGAACGGAAATGCTCATCTGCATCGTCATCGGGGATCGATGCCACCGCTCGCACGAAATCTGCAAAACGTGTTTCTTGATGGTGTTATCGGACCCTGGTGGATGGAGATGTGTCGAGAAGTTCTGCCGACGTTCCAGTACGCGATCTTACATGCCGACCTGGCGACCGTGCTGAGACGAACTGAGGAGCGGTCGAAAATCGCTCAGTCATCTGCAAACCCCGAACTTGTTCGGATCATGCACGGGCAATTCGATGCGATCGAAGGTGTCGAATCGAGGATGATTGATACCTGCAACAAATCACCCAAGGCCGTTGTTGAAGAGTTTCTGGCTCGCCAACAACGAGGGGATTTCAACTAGTTCAACTGCCTTCTTTTGCCCGGAAGGGGCCTCTGGCGATGCGCGATGAGGGGCCTTTGACGTCCCGTTGCGGCCACTCGCATACTCGCTAAACTCTCGAGCGATGAAGCAAACCCCACACTCTGAAGCGAGAGTTGATGAGTGGAACATCCGTCGGTCGGATGGATCTTTCGATTTCAAAGATTTCCTGAGCTGTGTCCTGGAACGCGGACGGACCGGCAATGGGGTCTTTGCTGCCCGTGTCATGTGGGGAACAATGGCGGAACTGACAAACAATCTTCGGTCGATTGGAATGAGAGGTGGAGATGGTGAGGTCTTAACCAAGGCATTCGGATCAACGAAGCAGGGATTGGGCTGCGCGTTTCCGAGCTGAAACCGGGTATGTTGACTGACCGACTGACCGAGAACGGCCTCTTACACTGCACAACGAGGGGCCGCGCTCTACCCTGGTCGGACACTGAGCAAGAATTTTCCAATCGAACTGACGCACCCAAGAGGCATTCATGACGCTTGAGCAATACGCGTATATCGCTGAAATCATCGGCGTAATCGTAGTTGTCGTTACACTAATCTACCTGTCGGTTCAGGTTCGCCAGGGCGCTGAACTCCTGCGTTCAGAGTCGAGACAGGCTCAGGTCGCAAATGACCAGAACGGCGTATATAAGTTTGTCGAGTATCCCGAACTTGGGCGCTTGTTTTCCCAGGAGGAAACATCCAGTTTTGAGGAAAAAGTGAAACTGCAATTCTGGATTATCGGCCAGATGCGTGCCCGCGAGCATGAGTGGCTGCAGCACAGAAGTGGCGCTATGGACGAAGAAACATGGTTGAGCTATCGCGATGTTACCTACTTCATCCTCGGTACCAAGCGAGCGAGAGCGCTTTGGGAAATGTGCAGCCCCTTTTTCAATCCTGATTTTGCAGATGTGGTTGGAGAGATGATTAAAGAAGCGCCATGCATCGACTTTTGGGAAGAGCTGGGTGCGGTGAAGTAACCTGAACTTTAAGAATCGAGCATCTGCTATTGGCCGGAAGCGGCCTCCTGCAGTCCAGCGATGAACTTTAATACAGCGGTCGATTTACAGCGACGGAGCGGCTTGATCGACAGGGTCTGTCAGCCGGCATTGGAATGGAGATCAGATGAGCAGCGAATTCCCGCAAGACCGTAGCGATCCCGCAGAGCCTTCACAGGCGCCGGTTGTCTCGGACATCGCGAATATCGAGCGCGTGTTCCTGCGCCTGACTTTCTGGCAGACCGTCCTGTCGTTGGCCGGGGTCTTTACCGGTGTCGTGGCTCTCTATGCGGCGCTGAACGAATCCCAGGCTGTGAGAGACCAGACGGCGGCATCCGTGTGGCCCTATATCCAAGTGATCATAAATGATACCGATGACGGAACGACCGCCCGTTTTGCTCTTTCCTTGGAAAATGTCGGGGTCGGACCGGCACTAATGCGCGGTGTGGAGTTGCGATTGGGCGGTGAACCAGTGCTCAGCTGGGACGATGCGGCAGGCCGCCTGCTCAGCCAGGAAACCCGCGTTGGCGTGGATTTCGGGCGTAGCAGTGTCAGTAATCTCGTGATCGGTCCCGGTGAGGAAGTGGTGGCCTTTCAGACCAGTCATCGAGAGTTGTCGCTGGCGCTACAGAAGGCCGTGTACGGTGGGCAGACATCGCTGCGTTACTGTTTCTGTTCCATCTTCGATCAATGCTGGCTCGGCAGCATGAGCCATGAATCCGAGTATGCGAAACCGAATCCCATAGAGACCTGTCCTGATTTCGGAGACGCCGCTTTCCTGGATTGATGGACTGGTGCTGCCCCGTACGAGCTGATCAATCTTAGGCCGGGGAGAAAAAATGAGTAGGAAGCCCATAATTACAGCACATAAGGTCAAGAAGTTAGTCGAAGAGACCGGCTTCGGAATGATGGAATGTAAGCGGTCGTTGGAAAGGGCTGATGGAGACTACGAATCAGCTAAACAGCGATTGCTGAACTCACCTGACAAACCAATCCGAATCAAACAGCCACCGTCGATTGAGTGAGTGGTCTGCTATCCACCTGCTGAATCCGACTTCTGCTACCGCCTCGCCAATGCCGATGAACCATCCTCGCCCTCTTGAGTGGTGGGTGGTTCGATAGTTCTGCTTCCCGCCCACAACGCCGTTTTCCTGCAGTCAGTTGACACTTCTCCTTCCCGTCACCAGATTTTACTTCGCCTTTACCTGGAGCGGCTGGATCGGGTATGCGTAGCGCACTCATTCAGCAACGTGGGTCCGTCTCTGGCTGAAGGCAGCGCTCTGAGGCATTGCCAGGTGGTCCGCAAGTTCTGTCTGAAGAAACGTCTGAAGCGCTAGCACCGGTGCGGCAACGCCACTTCTTCGCGGCATAACGAGACTGAGGTTTGCCTGGCCCGCGTCCCACTCCGGTAACAGTCTGATCAGCCGGCCCGATGCCAACTCATCCCGGCAGGTGTATGCAGGTAGCGCCACAATTCCGAGACCCTCACCCGCAGCCTGCTTCAGTGTGGCCATGTCTTCGCTCTTCAGTCGGGGTGTGATCTGAATGATTTCCGTCGTCCCTGATTTGTGGGCCAGCCTCCAGCGATCTTCGGGTGTCTGCCAGCCAAGGGCGAGCGTCGGATGCTCCGCCAGATCGGCCGGCGTCGATATCGGTTGCCTATCTCTCAGATAGTCGGGGGAGGCGAATAGACGCCACTCAACAACGGCCAGTGGTCGCTGTATCAACGAAGAGTCGGGCAGTGGGTCCGTGTGTCCACGAACGGACATGTCGACACCTGAAGCGATGAGATCAACGTTCTGGTTCGTCACCTGCTGGAGAACGCTGACCTGCGGATTATCGGTGAGGAAACGAGCCAACAGATCCTTCAATGCGAACTGAGCAACCCCCACTGAGCAGCTCAGAGTCACCGTTCCGGACAGGGTGTTTTTCTTGCGCTTCAAGGTCGCTTCAGCAAGCTCGGCCTGGTCCACTGTCGCTCGTGCGTGCTGGTAGAACACCTCGCCGAGTTCTGTGACCCTCAGTTGCCGCGTTGTCCGCTGGATAAGGACGGTATCGAGGTGTTCCTCCAGTTGCGCGATGTGCCTGCTCAGTCGCGATTTCGGGATACCAAGCGCGTCTGCTGCGCGGGTGAATCCGCCTTTCTCAACGACGTGCACGAAGTAGAAATAGTCGTTCAGGTCGATGGATGCCATGGAAGGGTTGGGGCCAATTGTTCCAAAAATAGGATTAACAGTCCCGATATTGCCAGTTTTATCAAGAATTGTCCCGTATATATTTGCCTCTGACTTCAGATGAACAGATAAGGGCAGGTTGAAATGAAGGCAATCAACACCGCAGTCGATCTCTCGCAAGGTTCCGTGGGGCAGGAGATCGAGCACCAGGTGGCCCGCGTATCCGAACCGCTGGAAGGGCATGCTCTCACGGTCGGCAGCGGTTTCGAGGCGCGGAGTTTCCGCGCTCAAGAGATCGGAGCGCTCATGGACCCGCTGGTGATGGTCGATCACTACGTGATGTGGAAACCCACTTTCGGCGCGCACCCCCACGCAGGGATGTCCGCGGTGTCTTTGTTGTTCGAAGACAGTGAGGGTCTTTTCCGCAATCAGGATTCACTGGGGAATGATTTCGATCTGCGCCCTGGAGATCTGTACTGGCTCAGAGCTGGAAGCGGTGCGATTCATGATGAATCCCCTCGAATGAACGCTCGCACCCACGGATTGCAGGTGTTCGTGAACGTTACACAGGATCAACGCTTCGAGGCGCCTGATTCTCTCCTTGTGCGCGCGGAAGATATGCCGGTGATCAGCACCCCGGACTATTGTGTGAAGGTCGCGTTGGGCAGATCCAGTGGCGTTGTCGGGGCGGACTCCCCGTCGATTTCGATGACTATCCTGGACGGCATCATCCAGCCGGGTGGTTCCTTCTCCCATGTGTCTGCTACCCATCGAGGCATCTGGATTCAATCGGTGGAGGGGCGCCTCGATATCGTTGTTGGTGAGGAGATCCGCTCTCTGACCCCAGGCCAGGCGCTTGCGTTCAGTGCAGACAGGCGCGTCGAAACAGACATCCGTAATCTTTCGGGCGAGCCGGCCCACTTCGCGTTGTTTGATGGGGCTCAGATCGGCGAGGCCTATGTTCAGGACGGCCCTTTTGTTATGGGAACTGCAGATCAGATTGCAGATATCAAAGCGGCGTACGAATCAGGCCAATTGGGTGCTATCGCCGCCGAATGAACCTGATCGCAATCCGCGCAACAGGCGTCGTTCGCGATTGACGATGTTCTGCGATAGCCTCGAGCAAAAGAGGAGGTGCAAGTGGATCACGAATCAATTGCCCAGATTCTGGGCAGCTATGGGGAATTTGTTGGCGCGATAGCGGTAGTGATCACGCTGGCGTATCTCGCTGTCCAGGTTCGACAGAACACGCTGGCGTTGCGGGCGTCGAGCATCAATTCCATGACGCAGTTTGCCAACGATATACGCACGAACCTGTTCAGCGACCCTGAAATCACTGCCATCTATATGAACGGGCTCAGGGACGTGGAGAGCCTCAACGATCTGGAGCGGGAGCGCTTCCGGCTGCTGATGACGAATGCGTTGTGGGCATTGTGGAACGCCTATACACAGGCTCAACTTGGCGATACGCAATCCTGGGATGCGCAGAAGCCGCTCTTGCGTCGCTTTCTGTCTCTGCCCGGTGGTGATTGGTTCTGGCGCACCTACAGGAATGAGTTTTCATCGGAATTCCAGGCAGAAGTCGATCTCGTGCTCCATAATGCCGGCACGTGAAGCTCATGCGGCTGCTCACGACTCGAAATGGCAGGCAGCGCCTGCCGCAGTTTTTTCGTTTCACTGGTAGGAACTCAAATGAGAATCAAGGATCTTGAAGGGCAGAGAGTCGGACTCTGCGTATCCGGCGGCCTCGACAGCAAAACGGTTGCGCACGCTCTGCGCACGGCTGGAATCGATGTGGTCTGTTTTACTGCGGACCTTGGCCAGCCTGACGAGGAAGATATCAGCGGTGTCGTCGACAAAATGGCGCAAACCGGTGCCGAGACAGTGGTTGTTGACCTGAAAGAGGAAATGGCCCAGGCATGCCTTGATGTGGTCAAGGCCCAGGCGCAGTACGACGGAGGCTACTGGAATACCACGGGTATCGGTCGTGCCGTGATGTTGCGTGGCCTGATCAGTGCCATGAAAGAGCGTGGCTGCTCGGTGCTCTCGCATGGCGCGACAGGGCGCGGAAATGACCAGATTCGATTTGAGCGTTACACCAATGTGATCGATCCGGAAATGGGCGTGTATGCGCCGTGGCGTGATCCATCCCTGCTTGCCAGATTTCCCGGCCGCAAAGAGATGGTCACCTACCTTCAGGCGGAAGGTATTGAAGCCGAGGTTGGAAAGAAAAAACGCTACTCTACAGATGCGAACCTCGCCGGCCTCTCACATGAAGCGGAAGACCTGGAAAGCCTGCAGACTCCTGCGGAGATCGTCGAGCCCATCATGGGCGTCTGGCCGCAGTCCGCACCGGATTCGATCGAAGAGGTGACGTTGAAGTACGTCGAAGGCGAGTGCGTTGAGATCAACGGGGTGGCGCTCAAGCCATTCGAACTGATGACCGAAGCGAACCGCGTCGCCGGTCGGAACGGGATCTGGATGCGCAACGCCCTGGAGAATCGGGTCATCGGCACCAAGAGCCGAGGCGTCTACGAGGCGCCTGGCATGGAATTGCTGGGGTTTGCGCTCAGCACGATTTATCAGGCCACGTTGGACCGAAGAGCCAGTGCACTGTTCGGGCAGCTAGCCGAAGTGGTTGCAGATCAAATCTATGACGGCCGCTACTACGATCCGGCAACAGAGGCAGCAAAGCTGGCCATCGACGCGCTGGCCGCTCACGCGTCAGGCATCGTCAAACTCGGTTTATACCGGGGAAACATGTTCTTCCGCGCCCTCACGGACTGCCCTCGATCACTGTACTTCCCGGAGCACGCGTCCATGGAGGCAAGTGATGGCCTTGACCCGATGAGTTCACAGGGGTTTGTGGAGGTTCAGAGCGTGGAAGCCAGGACGCTGGCGAATGCGGGCCAGATACCACGTTGAGTGGTTCCTGGCCCCCAACGGATCCGTCCCCAGAGACTGGCAGCTAAGTACGGTCGCTCTGTTCGCCCATCAGCATCAGGTTCACATCGCCATTGGTGCGAAAGCTCAGATAGAGCAGGTACATCGTGAGAAAAGGGGCTCCGAGGAAGAACGCCATGACGCCGAGTCCCAGGCCGGCCGGTGAGTAGTTGTTGCGCCATGCGGTCCAGAATCCGGACAGCACAAGAAAGCCGAGAAAATCCAGATTGAACTGGCCCGGCCAGCCCATCTTCGCCATGTCGCCAAAGAAGATCGAGAAAAGACTCAAGCCGTGATTGGCCACAACGGGGATCGTGTACGCCACGACGACGCTGAAAATCACAATCAGCAGGGTTCGGAATGCAGTCATACGAGACGCTCTAGTCGGTCAGATTCTGAATGATCGAGTCCCGGTAGGCGTGAAACAATTACCTGTGACGTAATGGGATGCGATCAGTCCCGGTCTCCATCGCATCCATAGCGGATGCCTGCTAGAAATTTGCGTAGCCACCGTCGATCAGGAAGGTTTCCGCCGTGTGGTAACTCGACGCGGTGCTCATGATGTAGATTGCAATCGCGGCGAAATCTTCCGGTTGGCCCCAGCGGCGCATTGGGATTCGCTTCTGAACGTTTGCGACGAACTTGTCGTTGTCGAACGCGCCCTCGGTCATATCGGTTTCGATCCAGCCCGGCAGCAGCGTGTGGGCTGTGACGCCGTAGCGGGCATATTCCACCGCCAGTGCCTTGGCCATGGAAATGAGTCCGCCTTTGGTGGCCGCATAGTGCTCGCCACGGGCCTGGCCTGAGATGGCGGCGAGACTGGCCGTGCCGACCAGACGGCCGAACGGGTCTCCCGCTTCCGCTCTTTCCCGCATATGCCGGGCGGCGGCGCGGAAGGTGTAGAACACACCGGACTGATTGACCCCGACGATCCGATCCCATTCCTCTCTGGTCATATCGTCAAAGCCGGTGCCGCGGCCACCGATACCGGCGTTGGCAAAACAGCCGTCCACGCGGCCATGGGCCTCGAGCGTGGCCGCGAATGTCGCATCCACGGCCGCTTCGTCGGAGACGTCGCAAACAAAGGCCGTCACGTTCGGACCGATCCCGGAAAGATGCTCGAGGGCCCGCTCGTTTTTTTCCGGGTTCGTGCCCCAGAGGCTGACTTGCGCGCCGGATGCCACCAGTCCTTCGGCCATGCCGAGGCCGATACCGCCGTTGCCGCCTGTGATGAGAACGACGCGCCCGCTGAGATCGAAGGGTTTAAATGCCATGGGATGTCCTGATCAGATTGAGTGAATAAAGGTAGAGAAAAGCACGGGCTCAAACCAGGATGACCGAGACGGCAAAGACCAGCAGAAAGGCCGTAGGCATGAGCAGAACAGTATATAGACCGAGCAGCCCAGCGAACTTGAACAGGGTGATCGCGGTGCCTTCCTGGAAGTAACGTTTGAGAGCCAGATAGTGATAAACGAAGATCCATAACGGGAGCAGCCCGCTGATCCAGGCCAGAGCAGTGTCCAGCCCACTGACACCCGTCTCCGACGGGATGAGCATCCCGGCCATGAAGACGATGTATATGAATGAGTGCAGGTGTGTGGAAAAGACCAGATTTTCCACATAGAAACGCTTCCGGAACGGATAGAAGAGTTTCAGCAGCAGCGCATACACCGGCAGCATGATGAACATGCCGATCCCGAGATTGTCCATGAACTGACTGACGACCGAGCCTGGTTCATCGAGTGCATCGACCGTCTCGTTGAGCAGAAAAACGACGACGGGATCGGGTGGGGCGTCGGTTACCGGCTTCAGATCGCTGGCTATCTGGAGCAGTATCAGCCGGGTGATGGAGTTATCTGATCGATTCAGTATCTCCTCCGCCCGTCGAGCCCGCTGGTCGTCCAGTAGCGACAGCAGGGTGCCGGTGTCTGCATCCTGGAACACCTCCGCCTGCTCCTCAACCTCAGCCCGCTCGGACTCGGCGTCGTCGTCGAATTCTGTACCCAGGCTCAGAAGGAACAGGAATCCGATGCTGACGAACAGGTACAGCCGGATGGGTGAAACGTAGCTGGCGCGGCGGTTGTTTGAGAACTCGACAGCCAGAGCGCCCGGCCGGAACAGAAGCAGCTTCAGGGTGCGGATCAAGCGGGAATCCAGCTCGAAAGCTTCGCGCAGGAGTTCGCTCACCAGAGGCGGCAGGGCCCGCTGATAGTCGCGATCGTTCTGGCCGCAGCGACTGCAGTATGGGCCAGACCGCTCGGCACCACAGTTGGCGCAATACATACGCCTATTGTGCACGGTTATACTGCGCAGTCACGCTGGAAGGGGGGAGAGATGGCGTCGCTACCGAAGTCCGTGCTGATCGGCATGTGCCCTCCGATGATTGAGGAGGGTTGATGCCAGTTCTGCAATCCACGCTGGATGTCCGTTCCGAGGCGTTCCAGCAGAATCGGGACGACATGCAGGCCGCCCTGGATGTGCTGGATCAGCTTCAGGCAGAAGCCGCGCAGGGCGGTGGGCCGGAAGCCATGGCGCGGCTTGCCGCCCGGGCCAAGATGCCGATCCGGGAGCGGGTTGCCCGGGCACTGGATCCGGATACGCCTTTCCTCGAAATCAGTTCCATTGCCGCCTGGCGCTCTCCGTTCGCCGTGGGTTCCGGCTTCGTGCTGGGTATCGGCGTCATCAGCGGGGTGGAGTGTGTGATCCTCGGGCACGACCCATCGGTTCGGGCGGGCGCATTCAACGCCTTCAATTCGAAGAAGCTCATGCGCGGCCTGGAGATCGCACGGGAGAACCGGCTTCCCTACGTGCAGTTTGTCGAGTCTGCCGGTGCGGACCTTCGTGGCCAGGGCGGCGATGAGGATCCGGAAGCGGCCATCCAGCGGGAAGAGGGTCACTTTGCTGAATCCGGCAGGCTTTTCTATGAGATCACCGAACTCTCGAAGATGAGGATCCCGACCGTCTCTCTCGTATTCGGTGCGTCCACCGCAGGCGGCGCCTATCAACCGGGCATGAGCGACTACAACATCTTCATCCGGAAACAGTCGAAAGTATTCCTCGGAGGCCCACCACTCGTAAAAATGGCGACCGGTGAAGATGCGGATGAGGAAAGCCTGGGGGGTGCAGACATGCACTGCACGGTCTCCGGTCTGGGTGACTACCTGGCTGAGGACGAGATGGACGGCATTCGCATCCTCCGCGAGGTGGTGTCGCATCTGAACTGGCAGAAAAAGGGGCCCGGCCCCAGCCTGCCCGCGGACGAACCCGTGCACGATCCGGAAGAGTTGCTCGGCATGGTTTCCAATGATCTGAAGCAGCCGTTCGACATGCGGGAGGTGATTGCCCGTATCGTCGACGGTTCCCGGTTCGAAGAATTCAAGCCGCTCTATGGCCCCACACTGGTGTGCGGCTGGGCGTCGGTGCATGGCTTCCCGGTTGGCATTCTCGGCAACAACGGTGCGCTCTTTTCCGAGTCTGCGGAAAAAGCAGCGCAATTCATTCAGCTCTGCAATCAGATCGATGTGCCGCTGTTGTTTCTGCACAACATCACCGGCTACATCGTCGGCACGGATTTTGAGCAGGGCGGTATCACCAAGAACGGCTCCAAGATGATCAATGCGGTTTCCAATTCCACGGTGCCGCACATATCGGTGATCGTCGGCGCCTCCTACGGCGCGGGCAACTACGGTATGAGTGGTCGCGCCTTTAATACCCGATTCACCTTCATCTGGCCGACAGCCAAGATCGCCGTCATGGGCCCGAAGCAGATGGCGGGGGTGATGAGCATTGTCGGCCGTGCGGCTGCTGCAAGACGCGGTATCGATTTCGATGAGGAAGCAGATGCCGAGCGTGCTGCCGTCGCCGAGTACTGGGCGGAAGAGCGTTCCAAGGGGCTGTTCGCCACTTCCCGGGTATCGGACGATGGCATGATCGATCCGAGGGACACGCGAATCGCCATCGCCATGGCGTTGTCCGCCTGCCACAGCGACACCGTCAAAGGCACCAAGGAGTTCGGCACATGGCGGATGTGAGTGAAAAGGTCATCAGCCGACTGCTTATTGCCAATCGGGGGGAGATTGCCTGTCGGATCATCCGCACCGCACGGGAGATGGGCATCAGCACGGTAGCCATCTATGCCAATGCCGATGCGGAGGCGCCCTTCGTGAAACAGGCGGATACGGCCATCGCTCTGAACGGGGATTCACCGTCGGAAACCTACCTGGTGGTGGAGAAAGTGCTCGAAGCCTGTCGGCGCACGGGCGCGGATGCGGTTCATCCCGGCTACGGTTTTCTTTCGGAAAATGCCGCCTTTGCCCGCGCGGTGGAAGCAGAGGGCATGGTCTGGGTCGGACCGTCACCTGACGCCATCGAAACCATGGGAGACAAGCTGTCGGCCAAAAGGCTGATGCAGCAGGCCGAGGTTCCAACCTTGCCGGCAGAGGCGCTCGAGACGGGCGCCGATCTGGCGGCAACGGCTGAGCGAGTCGGGTATCCGCTGCTGATAAAGGCCGCTGCGGGAGGCGGTGGCCGGGGAATGCGGGTGGTCGAGCGCGCCGCCGACCTGGACGGCGCTGTGCAGGGAGCACGGCGTGAAGCGGGATCGGCCTTCGGCAACGACACCATCTTCATGGAACGCTGGTTGCCGGCCTGTCGGCATGTCGAAATTCAGATTCTGGGCGACCGGCACGGCAACCTCGTGCACTGCTTCGAGCGGGAATGCTCGATCCAGCGCCGGCATCAGAAAGTCATTGAGGAAGCGCCGTCACCGGCGGTCAGTGAAGGTCTGAGAGCCAGGATGGGTGCGGCGGCTGTCGCTGCCGGGCGGACCATCGGCTACACCTCGGCGGGCACGGTGGAGTTTCTGGTGGATGGAGATGATTTCTGGTTTCTGGAAGTGAATACCCGGCTGCAGGTGGAGCATCCAGTGACTGAGGCGATCACCGGTCTGGATCTGGTGCGTGAGCAGCTCAGAGTGGCGGAAGGGGCGGCCCTGGGCTTCGGGCAGGATGATCTGTCGATCACCGGCCACGCCATCGAAGTCCGGTTGTATGCAGAAGACGCCGCCAGAAATTTCCTGCCCGCACCGGGAACCGTGGAATTCTGGGCGCCTTCCACGGCGGCCACCGCCCGCTTCGACACCGGCATCGAGTCGGGCTTCGAGATCGGTACGGCCTTCGATCCCATGCTCGCCAAAGTGATCGTTCATGCAGACACCCGAAGGGAGGCGGCCTTGCGTCTCGCCCGGGTGATGGAAACCACCCGGATTCAGGGCCTGACCACCAATCGGGATTTTCTGGTGTCTACGCTGCGCACGCCCGAATTCCTCGCCGGCGATACCACCACGGATTTCATTGAGCGGGTTGGGCCGTCGCCGGTGCGGACAGTGAGTGAACTGGAGCGTCATCAGGCCATGATCGCCGTCGTGCTCGAGGCGCAAGCCCGGCGTCGAGCGTCGGCCCGGGTGCTGACCACCATTCCCAGCGGCTGGCGGAACTCGCATATGCCGCCGCAGTCGGTGCGCTTCGCGGGAGATGACGAGCCGGTCGAGGTCAGTTACACGGCTAATCGGAAGGGTTCCTTCACGGTATGCATCGGTACGTCCAGGTTTGACGTGCAGCCCCGCCGGATGGGTGAGGGGGTAGTCGAGGCGGATGTCGACGGGCAGCGAATTTCCGTGCAACTGGATGAGCGTGGCAGCCGCTGGTATCTGCACACCCGGAGCGGTGACCTCACCCTCGACGTGCTGCCCCGATTCAGTCTGCCGGGCGCAGACGAATTCAAGGGTGGGCTTAACGCACCGATGCCGGGTAAAGTGCTGGCCACCCATGTGGAAGTTGGCAGTACTGTGGAAAAAGGCGAACTCATGTTGATTCTGGAAGCTATGAAGATGGAGCATCGGATCACCGCACCGGTGAGTGGAACGGTGACGGCCGTGCACGCGGCTGTGGGAGACCAGGTGGCCAACGGCCAGTTGCTGATCCTGCTCGAAGAGCTGGCCTGAGTTGCTGCGCACAAAAAGGAGTCCGCGCCCGTTGATGCGTCTATCCGGGTTGCTCGGATTAGTGGTCTGGTTTTTCAACCCGTCGGTGCTGGCCGAGGAGACTGACGCGAGTAGCGCGGCTGAACATCCGGGAGACTGGTATCTGTCGCTGGGTCTCGGCGCCAACTACGGTGCCCGCGCTGAACTGGATGGGCTGGGTGTGAAGGTCGAATACGACCTCGGATTGCCTCGGGTGAAAGGTGGGGCTGGCTGGCGCCTGGGCAAGCACTGGTGGCTGGATGCCTCAGTCTCACAACGCAAGACCAAGGCGGAGTTCTTCTTCCCGACAGCTGGTGGTCCCAGCACGGATGTCGGTGCCAACGACCGTTATTCGAGCGTCAGCCTCATGCTGAGCGCCTTGCGGGAATTCCAGGTCGGACCCTGGTTGAAACCCTACCTGGGGATCGGCGTTGGACCGACCTGGCTGACCTATCAGAACAGCATTAAAGGCATTGATGGCGCAGAAGATACGGTCATCATTCAGGACGATTCCACGGCGGTGGCTTACCAGGGCGTGGTTGGCGTGCGCTTTCCGCTCACCCGGCAGCTGGATCTGGGCCTGGAGTACGAGTACTGGCGGACGCCGAACGTGGATCTGGAGACGCTGGACGGGGAGGACGTGCAGCTCGATCAGGCGGTGCATTCCGGCTGGGTCAGCCTGCTCTGGTATCCAGGCACCGATCGGGATACAGCGTTCGGACGGGCCCGCAAAACCGGCCCGGCGTCCCGTGGTTTTTATCTGGCGGGCAGCACCGGCGTGAACTGGCTCGCGGATCGTGAAACCGAGGCGGTCACTTTCGATGCAGCCGCACCGGGTGTTCTCATCAGCACGGCCGTTGGCCACAACCTCGGCCGACGCTGGCGGCTCGAGCTGGAGTATGCCTACCGGCGCAATACGCCCCAGGTGCTGGATTTCGGATACCTGATCGGCGAGTCGAAGGTTTCCGGCACCCTCAGCGCGTCCAGTCTGGGCGCAAACCTGCATCTGGATCCCTGGCCGGAGGCGGCCGTGCAGCCAACGATCGGCCTCGGTGTGGGCTGGTCGCATCTGGACTACGACGTGGACTTTGCCGATGGCGAGCCGTTCAGCAGCAGCTCTGTGGATTCGGCGCACTTTCAGATGATGGCGGGGTTCAATGTGGAGATCAGCCGCAGTCTGTCCTTCCGCACCGCATGGCGGTTCTGGCTCACGGCGGAGGAGGACCTCCCGCTCAGCGACGGCAGCGTGCTGGAGACGAACCGGCTGGCTAATTCCGTCGAGTTCGGTCTGATCTACCGGCTGGCAGATTGATACCGAAGACAATTCAACGGGAGGAAAGGGATTGAATCTGAAGCTCTATGACTATGAAGGGGCGCCGAATCCGAGGCGCGTGCGCATGTTTGCGGCTGAGAAAGGTATCGAACTAGACAGTGTTCAGGTGGATATTCGTGCCGGCGAGCAGCGCTCACCGGAATTTCTCAAGAAGAACCCGAACGGCAAGATCCCCGTGCTGGAACTGGAAGATGGTACCTGTATTGGTGAATCGGTGGCGATCTGCCGCTACCTGGAAGGCATTCAGCCGACGCCGAACCTGTTCGGAGAGGATCCCCTGGAACTGGCGCTGGTGGAGATGCACCACCGCCAACTCGAGCTGGGCCTGTTCAGCCAGATCGGTATCAGCTGGGTGAATGGCCCCATCGTGACGAAGATGGCAGGGACAACGCCGAACACCCAAGCCAAGGAGGCAAGTGACGCGGCGGTGCGTGCCTTTTACCGGCGGATGAATGAAGTGTTGCAGACCCGTGCCTGCATTGCCGCCGAACGATTCACGGTCGCAGACATCACGGCCGTGGTTGCCATCGACTTTGCCAGTCAGCTGGTCGGGCTCCGGCCGGCGGACGACCTGGAAACGCTATGGCGCTGGCATGCCACGGTCAACGCCCGCCCGAGCGCGTCTGCCTGAACGGATCAGGCGGCGGCGTCTTACTCGGGCACGCGTTTCCCTGAGCCGCCGAACTCTGCCGGCATGTCTTTGAACTTTGGCAGGCCATCCGGCACGGACATGGTTTTCTCGCCATAGAAAATGTGCATGGTGCCTTTATGGTCCAGCGTCGGCACGATGTTGAGATACACATCCACCATCCCCATCCCGGGATGCTCGCTGAGAACGTGGCCGCCGCAGTTCGTGCAGAACTTGCGATGACTGGCATCCGTACGCGCGAAGCTGCCGAGCTTGTCCTCGCCCGCCGTCACCTTTACCGCGTCCGGAGACCAGAGACTGAAGGCATTGACCGGTGCGCCGGCCCACTGCGCACAATCCGTACAGTGGCAGTAGCCCATCATGTTCGGTGCGCCGGTGACTTCGATCTGCACACTGCCGCAGAAGCAGGCGCCTTTGTGTGAGTCACTCATTGTTCGTTTCTCCTGTCATTGGTGTCATGGGTGAGAGTCTATAGTGCCGGTTGCTTCAGCGTCTGTGAATCCAGATTGAGGGCCCTGATGAGGGCCTGCATTTCCGGCTGTGCCCGGTAAGGTTGCGTAGCGGGAAACCATGCCACCAGCCAGGGGTACCAGCCGATCCGATGGTCTCGAGCGGTTTCCAGCCAGTGATACATGCTTGCCTCATCACCGATCGCGGCGGCAATCAGCGTGAGCGGAATCGCGTTGTCATCCTGCTGTTCGATCCCGTTGAACACCGCCATGGCATCGTCCGGCCTGCCGGCTTTGGCAGTGCCCAGGACCAGAAATAACGATCTTTCAGTTTTTCGTGCGCTGCGATCGCCTGTTCGAATTCCCCCTGATCGGCATAGGTATTGCCCAGTGCGAACCATCCCAATGGATAGTTTTCGTTCAGGGAAATGGTGTATTCGGCCTGACGGATCGCATCGTCGTAGCGCCCGAGGCCTCGATACTGGTCTGCAAGCCAGCCGTTGTAAAAGGGGGAGAGCGGATTCAATTGCTTCGTCTTTTCTCCGTGGTAGAGCGCCCGTTCCTTGTCGCTCAGCAACTCGAGCAGCCAGGCATAGTGGTAGTGCGCGTCCACCAGGCTCGGGTTGATTTCCAGCGCCCGTCCCAGGTATTCGTCTGCCGCCTGCCAGTCCCAGTCGAAGTAGAGTTTGAACATACCCATCGCCAGGTGTACTTCGGGGAGTGAGTCATCCAGCGCGAGCGCCTTCAGCGCTGCTTCCCGTGCTTTGGGCAGGGCGGTCTCCGGGAAGAAGTTGTGACCGAGCATGGAGTAACCGATGGCCACCCCGGCATGGGCGAGTGCGCTGTCCGGGTCTTTCTCCAGCGCGCTGCGCATGATCCGGATCCCACTGCGGTAGCCGCGCAGGGTTTCCTTGCGCAGTTCATACATCCCGCGCAGATAGGTTTCGTATGTCTCGGGGTTCATCTGTTCGACCGCCTGGATCCGGCGCTCGTCGTCCGCTGAGAGATGCACGCTGATCTGCTCGACGATGGCGCGGGTGATCTCCGCCTGCAGCGCCAGAATGCTGTCGACGGTCCGGTCGTAGGTGGCCGACCAGACATTTTCAGCAGTCGCCGCATTCACCAGTTGCACGATGACGCGCACCTGATTGCCTTCCCGCAGCACGGACCCTTCAACCACGTTGGCCACGCCCAGCAGCGTGCCGATTTCTGGCACTGTCAGGGCTTTGTCCACCCGGCGCACGGATGTGGGCGAGGTGACCCTGAGTGCCGATACTTTGGAGAGATTCGAGATCAGCGCTTCGTGCAGGCCTTCGACGAGAAACGTTGTCTCGGCTTCGCCGGACGTATTTTTCAGCGGCAGCACGGCAATGCGTTGCGGGTGGTCCGGGTCTGCATCCGGCGGGAGCGCGAAATAGCCCGTGACCAGGACCAGGAGCAGCGCCGCGCAGATTGCTGCACCGATTGCTGCCGGGTACCGCCACCGCCTGCCCGAGCGTCCGGCTGGGACTGTGGCCGGGCTGCTCCGGCCGGAAAGGGTATCGCGTATACCGGCCAACAGTTCTTCGAGACCGTCACGGCTGTCCGGCCAACGCTGCAGTTGAGCCGTCTGCGCGGCCCGGAAGCCAAGTGGAATCTGTGCGTCGTCCAGCTGCACGGGCACGAGGATGCCGCGATCTTTGCCGGTAGTGGCTTCGTCGATGACGAAGTCTGAATGGATAGAGTCTGCCGACCAGACGACGAGCATGCATCGGCAGGACGCCATGGCTTCTTCGATGGCAGCGCGGAAACTCGGACCCGCATGGATATGCTGGTCCCACCAGACCTGCAGGCCCTCTGCTTCGATGGCATCGACGAGGGGTGCCACCCGGTCGCGGTCTTCTGATGCGTAAGACACGAAGACGTCAACCATCGCATCTCCTTCACGATCGTCTCGTGAGTCATGCGTTTATCAGCGGACGGTCCGCCCGCGGTTTTCAGTCGTCGGTAATCCAGGCGGCGTTGCGCTTCTCGCGGAACGCCGCCATCCCTTCCTGTGCCTCTTCGGAGGCAAACATCTCGGCTGACCAGGGCGCCGTTCGGGCAAATCCTTCTTCCCGGGAGAGCCTGGATACCTCCCGGACCAGTTTTTTGCACGCAATCACAGCGATGGGACCGCCCTGGCGGATCATCGCCACCTCTTCATTGACCGCGGCTTCCAGTTCGCTCTCGGGCACCGCCCGGTGGGCAAGACCCATCGCCACGGCCTGCTCACCATCAAAACGCTCTCCGGTCAGAAACAGCTTCATGCCGTGATGTGTGCCGAGCTTCGGCAGACAGACAACAGAAATGATGGCGGGAATCACGCCGATGCGAACTTCGGAGAAACTGAACTGAGCGGAGGCCACTGTGACCACGATGTCGCAGGCACCGACCAGCCCCAGGCCACCGGCAAATGCCGGTCCGTTGACGGCGGCGATCACCGGTTTCGGGTTGTCCTGAATAGCGGCCAGCAGATCCGGATAGGCCACCGCTTCGGCGCGGCCCTCGGGCAGGCCGCGATCATCTTTCAGGTCGGCACCTGAGCAGAAACCCGGACCGTTTCCGGTGATGACGATGCAGCGCACATCGTCATCCCCATTGGCGGCCTGTATGTGGTCATAGACTTCCGTGATCAGCATGGCGGAGAGCGCATTGCGCTTCTCCGGCCGGTTCAGCTTGATCCAGGCGGCGCCTTCGCTGACCTCATAGAGTGTCTGCTCTGTGGAGGCCATGGCTTACTGGTATTTGCGCAGCTCGGCGCGGCCTACCACCATGTGATGCACTTCATCCGGGCCGTCCGCGATTCTCAGCGTGCGCTGTCCTGTATACATCTTCGACAGCGGTGACCACTGGGATACCCCGGTGGCGCCATGCATCTGAATGGCCTGGTCGATGATCTGGCAGACCCGCTCCGGGACCAGGGCTTTCACCATATGCACCCAGATCCTGGCTTCCCGGTTACCGAGCACGTCCATGGCCTTCGCCGCTTTCAGCACCATCAGACGCATGGATTCGATCTCGATCCGGGCCCGGGAGACCACCTCGATGTTCTTGCCCAGGTTGATGATCGGCTTGCCGAATGCTTCCCGGTTGACCGTGCGCTGCATCATCAGATCCAGGGCCCGTTCGGCGGTGCCGATGGAGCGCATGCAGTGGTGGATACGGCCGGGACCCAGACGCACCTGCGAGATTTCGAAACCGCGGCCTTCGCCGAGGAGAATGTTCTCTTTCGGTACCCGCACGTCGTTGAATTTGATGTGCATGTGGCCATGGGGCGCATCATCGTCTCCGAAGACCTCCATGCCTTCGAGGATCTCGACTCCGGGGGTGTCCGTGGGCACGAGGATCTGCGACTGCTGGCGATGGGGCGGCGCATCGGGTGAGGTCTTCACCATGGTGATCATGATCTTGCAGCGCGGATCGCCGGCGCCGGAGATATAGAATTTCTCGCCGTTGATCACCCATTCATCGCCGTCGAGGACGGCGGAGGTGCTGATGTTCTTGGCGTCACTCGAGGGCAGGCCGGGTTCCGTCATCGCGAACGCCGAGCGGATCTCACCGTTGAGAAGCGGCTTCAGCCACTGTTCTTTCTGTTCCGGTGTGCCGACCCGTTCCAGCACCTCCATGTTGCCGGTGTCCGGCGCGGAGCAGTTCAGGGTTTCGGAAGCCAGCGGATTCTTGCCGAGCTCCGAGGCGATGTAGGCGTAGTCCAGGTTCTTCAGGCCTTCGCCGGTATCCGCGTCCGGCAGAAAGAAGTTCCACAGACCGGACTCCTTGGCCTTGGCTTTGGCGGTTTCCAGCAGTTCGAGCTGACCGGGCGCCCAGCTCCAGCGGTCCTCGCGGCCTTCGCCGAGCCGGTAGAACTCCTCCGTAATCGGCTCCACGTTCTCGACGATATGCTTTTTCACGGCTTCGAGCAGCGGTACTGCTTCTTCCGCCATGGCCAGATTATTCAGGTCACTCGTATAGTCTTCGGCTTCCGCCATGGTTATCTCCCTACAGGTCTACAGGTATTGTGTCCTGTGGTGAGAATAGTCGCTTTGCGCCGGGCAACTCAACTTGGGAGTGACTGTTCGAGCCCGACTCAGTTGAGGACGCGGTAACCCCGGCCGCGCAGGCAGTTTTTCACCACCCGGCTCCGTTCGGTCACGCCGCTGCCGGTGCCACCAGCACCACCCAGCACGGCGCCGGTTGCGGCGCCCCGGCCCGGGCTGTTGCCGTCGTGACCATCCCAGATCGCCCCGATTGCGGCGCCGACGGCTGCCCCTGCGGCAGCGCCGCCAACGGCCTTACCGGCCACATTAACCTCGTCCGCGTAGTTCGAGCATTCCTCGAGGTCCTGTTCGTACTGCGCGGCATTCACCCCCTTCATGTCGATGATGGGCTTTCCGGGGGTGCTTGCGCAGCCGGCCAGGAACAGGGCCAGGCCGGCGCAGACCGGCAGACAGCCTCGGTACAGGGCTGGGAGCAGGGGAGCGTGAGTCATCTGTGCATTTTACCTCGATCCAGGGTGCCGGGTGCCGTACCGGCAGCCGCTATCTCACCAGGCCCATACTGAACGTCAGCTGAACGCCCTGGGCGGTCTGAAAACACGTTCAAAATCAACGAGATACATCATAAGTAGATTTCTTCACATTCATTGAGTACTTCCAATACAGCCAGCAGGGTGCTGCGTCGAGAGAATGCGCCTACCCCAGATTTTCGAGTGTAGTGATCTTGAATAATTCCATTCTCGCGACCATGCGTCGAACCGTTCTCGCCCCGGTCCTCCTGACCGGCAGCCTGCTGTCCGCGGGTTGTCAGACTTTCGAGTTTTCCAATGAGGAACTCGCCTGGCAATCCCTGCATGCAATCGATATTGCTCAGACCGTTTCCGCGGCTCAGGATCCCTGCTATGTGGAAGATGCCTACCTCACCCGGAAGATGATCGGCAGCCAGCCGAGCACCGGCGAGGTGTTGCTCTGGGGCGCCGGCATGGCCGCCGGGCACGCGTTCGTGTCCGGCATGCTCGAGCAGCATCACGCACCGCGCTGGGTTCAGAAGACCTGGAGTTTCGCCACCATTACCAGCACCGGTATCGCCATCGCCAGCAACCACTCGGAAGGTGTGCGGGTGTTCGGTGACAACGAACCGGTGGACGGCTGCTACGAAAGCTAGCAGCGCTAAGTTTGCTGACGGAGCCCCTTGGGATGGAGTTTATGGGCTTCATCCGGATCGATCTGACCCTGGGCCACCGGATCCCAACCGAACCAGTCTTCCGCCATCCGATACAGCGACGGCACCAGAAACAGGGTGATGAACGTGGCGAACAGCACGCCGAACGCCAGCGAGATGGCCATCGGGATGAATGGCGTGGTATCGGGGCTGGGATTCCCCATCAGCGGCAGCAGCCCGACGAACGTAGTGATCGATGTGAGCATGATGGGCCGGAATCGGACCACGCCCGCCGAGAGCACGGCTTCTTCCATGTCCATACCTTCCCGGCGGCGCCGGTTGATGTAATCCACCAGCACCAGTGAGGCGTTCACCACCACCCCGGAGAGGGCGACGATACCGAGCGCCGAGAAGAACATCAGCTGATAACCCATGATCCAGTGGCCGGTGATCGCGCCGACGGCGCCGAACGGTATGACACTCATGATCACCAGCGGTTGAATGTAGGAGCGCAGCGGAATGGCCAGCAACGCGTAAATGATGATGAGCGACAGAATGGCTGCCTGGAACAGGCTGCTGAAGGACTTCGCCCGCTCTTCCTGCTCACCGGCCACTTTGACCGTGAGTCCCGGGTATTTGGCCCGGAGCTGTGGCAATACCTGCTGCTGAATACTGACGTTCACTTCTTCCGGGGACACGGTGGATCGATCGACATCCGCGATCACGTTGATCACCCGGTGGCCGTCCACCCGGTTGATCGTGGAGTAGCCCCGGCCGAGTTCGAATTGCGCGACGCTGTAAAAGGGCACTTCCGTACCCTGGGGCGTGCGGATATACATGTCTTCCAGATTGCCGATGGAAGACCGTCCGCTCTCCGGATAACGCACCATCACCCGGACGTCGTCCTGGCCACGCTGAATGCGTTGCGCTTCGTTGCCATAAAACGCCGAGCGCACCTGGCTGGCCAGATCACTCAGGGTGAGGCCCAGGGTCCGTGCTTCGGGTAACAGGGAGAGTTTGATTTCCTGCTTGCCGGCCCGGAATGAATCGGTGATGTCGAAAATGCCGTCGTAGCGGCCGAGTTCGGCGCGCAGATCGGTGGCCGCAGCCCGGATCACGTCCACGTCCCGGGCGGACAGTTCGTAGTTGATCGGCTCGCCGGCGGAATATTCGTCCGAGCTGAAGGCCAGCTTCACCGCGTCAGGGATGTTGCCGACTTTTTCCCGCCACATCTGGGCAACCTGATTAGAACGGAAGTTCTGCCGTTCCTGGCGAGGCACCAGCTCGATCACCACTTCGGCGAAGTGGCTGCGGCCGGGACCAGCACGCTGAGGCGGGCCATTGCCGCGCTGGGCCGCCTGGCCAACGCTGGTCAGCACGTTATGGATGGTGGCCGGATTGCCCGTGAACTCTTCGAGTTCACTCTGCAACGCGCGGGCGGCTGCTTCGAGTTGGGCCGCCCCCCTGGCAGTGACTTCCACCGCGACACCTTCCGGCATTTCCAGTGTGGCATACACCCGATCCCCTTCGATGGCGGGGAAGAAGGTGAACACCACCCGGCCACTGGCGATGAGCGCGAGGGCCAGAATCAGCACGCCCAGACCGATGGAGGCAGTGATGTAGCGGTTGTTCACCGCCTTGCTGAGCAGCGGTTGATAGTGGTTGTGGGCAACTCCTTCCAGCCACCCGGCCAGCTTGCTCTGCAGGGTATTCCAGCGTTTTGAGAAACCGGTGGTGGCTTCCGAGTGATTACGGTGGGCCAGGTGAGACGGCAGAATCAGTTGGGACTCGATGATCGAGAGGACCAGCGCAATCACCACCACATAGCCGATCACGCTGAAAAATCCACCCATCCGCCCGGAGGCGAGCAGCAGCGGCAGAAACGCGGCCATGGTGGTGAGAACCCCGAAGATCACGGGTACGGAGACTTCCCAGGTGCCGTCGATGGCTGCCTGAACGGGCGGTTTACCCATCTGCTCATGCCCGTACACCCGCTCGCCGACCACGATCGCATCATCGACCAGAATGCCGAGCACGAGAATGAAGGCGAGTACGGTCATGGTACTCATGGAAATGTCCGCATAGGGGAAGACGGCGATGGTGCCGAGCAGGGCAATGGGGATGCCCGCAGCCACCCACATGGCGAGGCGGAACTTCAGAAACAGCGCCAGGATCAGAACCACCAGGACCAGACCACCAAGCGCGGTACTGTTCAGCGTGTCCAGACGCTCCTGAAGGCCGGCGGCTTCGTTCTGCCAGACGGTCAGTTCGAGGCCGGGCGGCAGGCTGGATTGATAGGCGTCGATATAGTCAAACACGCTGGTCGCCATGTTGATGGCGTCTTCCTTGCCCACCCGGTCGACTTTGATGATGGCGCTCAGGTCGCCATTGAAGCGGGCGGTCAGATCGCCTTCCTCGAACGAGTCGTGGATGGTGGCGATCTCGGAGAGAAAGACCCTGGTGCCGTCGTTGCGGGTCAGCACCACGATGTCTTCGAACTCTTCGCCCCAGTAGGCCTGCCCTTTGGCGCGCAGCAGTATGTCTCCCCCTTTTGTCTTGAGGGTGCCGCCGGGCATGTCGAGCGATGTGTTGCGGATTACCGCGGAGACCTGTTCGAGGGTCAGCCCGTAGCGTCTGAGGTTGTCTTCGGAGATCTCGATGGAGATTTCGTAGGGTCGGACGAATTCCAGGGAAACGGTGGAGATCCCGTCGATGGCGGCGATATCGTCGCGAATCTCTTTGCCGATCTCTTTCAGCGTGCGCTCATCCGTATCGCCAGACAGCGCGATCTGCAGCACGCCCTGGGTGATCGTCACCTTGGAGACGATGGGCTTTTCCGTCTCTTTCGGGAAGGTGTTGATGCCGTCCACCTGGCTTTTGATGTTGTTGAGCACATCGATTTCGCTGGCGTCGTCGAACAGCATGGCGATCACGGAGCAGTTGCCTTCGGAAGCCGAGGACTGGATCTTCTCGATCCCGTCGGTTCCCTTCAGCGCTTCCTCGATGCGGATGCACACACCCTGTTCCACCTCTTCCGGGGCGGCGCCGAGATAGGGAACGGAGACCGTCACCATCCGGATATCCATATTCGGAAATTCTTCCTGATGGACGGTGAACAGAGACATGATGCCGCCCACGATCAGGACGAACATCAGCAGATTGGCGGCGACCGGGTTTCTGGTGAACCAGGCGATAGCTGTGTGCATGGTGAGCTCCGTTCAGCCGGTGACCTGGTCCGCCGGCGAGTTGTTCCCGTCGGTTATGGGATTGACAGGCATGCCTTCGATGGCGGTCTGCAGGGGCGAGATGCAGACCCGGTCGCCGGGCTCGAGCCCGGATTGGATGAGCACCTGATCGCGATACAAACGCAGCGGTTCGATGTCGCGGTAGTGGATGCGATTTTCGTCGTCGACCACCAGGACCCGATTGCCGTTTCTGAGCGCGTTCCGGGGCAGGACCACCACATCTTCCACCAGCAGACCTTCGATCTCGGCGTTAACAAACAGGCCGACGTTGAGTGGTATGTCCTGTTCGTCGTTGGAGACCCGGGCGATCACATGCACCATGCGGCTGGAGGTGTCGATCTGGGCTTCCGTGCGGACGATCTTGCCCTGCCAGGAGAGTGTGCGGCCGGCGTACTCTGCGGTGAGGGTGACGTTCGGCTGCAGTTCAGCGGGCAGTTCGCCGCGATGGCCGAGCGGGAGATTCAGGAAGGCGAGCTGGCGGTCGGCGATGGGCAGGCGGATTTCCGCCTGATCGCCGGCATAGATCGTCGCGATCGACACGCCGCGGCTGACGAACTGGCCGATATCGACGGATTCCTTGCGGACGAGTCCGGTAAATGGCGCATGGATCTCCGTGCGGGCCAGATCTCTGTTGGCCTGATTGAAGGCGGCACGAGCGTCCTGCAGGGTGGCTTCGGCCACCCGGTAGGCGCGGAGCTGGTTTTCGATCTGCGACTGGCTGGCGAGCTGCCGTTCTTCCAGACTCTTCAGACGCTGATACTCGAACTTCGCATGCTCGAATTCCGCTTCAGCACGGGTGAGGGAGGATTTGGCCCGGGCCAGGGTGGAACGGTAGTCGTTGTCTTCGAGCCGCAGGAGTGGCTCGCCGACTTCGAAGTAGCCGCCGTTCACCAGGGCCGGCGACTGCCAGACCACACGGCCCGAGACCTCGGGAATCAGCTCGCTTTCGGTGTTCGGGACCACCGTGCCCTGGGAATGCACGCTCAGTTGGATGGGCTCCGGGATGACCTCCTGAATCCGGACCGTGGCCGCAATCGGCTCGATGCCGCTCGGTTCCAGCTGCGGGCTGGTGGCCAGCAGCGTGACCGCGCCGAAAATCGAGGCGATGACCACGAGGGCGGGAATGACGAATTTACGCATCATGATGCGGAGGCCTCCAGACTGGCAGGTTGTTGTGCGGCTTCGAATGCATCGAACGTGCATTGCATCCGCTCGCGATGAAAAGTGGAAAGTTCGTTGAAGCTGGCCTGCAGCGCCTCCAGGTCCCGATTTCCGATGGCCGTATCCACCTGCCGGGCGAGTGCAGCGTGGGTGCTGTTCCGGGAATCCATATGGTCTTTCAGTGCCGCCATCTGCGGGCGGAATTGCGCCAGCAGAGAACGGGCAATGAGTTGCACGGGCAGGTTGCCGCTGGCGGTCATGATGCCCTCGAACATCCGGGCTTGCGCTTCGAAGTAGGCTTCGCCCTCGAGCTTCCCGGTCCAGAATGGCCGCAGAAGATCACGCAGGCCTTCGATGCCCTGGTCGTCCGCGCGCCGCACCGCGGAGAGCACGGCTGTCTGTACGAGGGCGTTGATCACCACCAGCACCTGATCCACCAGTTCCCGGTCCGGATGATCGCCGAGGGCCAGCAGATGGCCGATCACATCCAGATTGGCTTCGTTGATCGGTGCGACCCGGGCGCCACCAGGCTGAATGTTGGCAATTCCGAGCTGCTCGAGCATCTTCATCGCTTCTCGAACGGCGCCTCGGTTGGCCTCGAAGCGACTGGAGAGATCCCGTTCTGAGGGCAGGCGTTCGCCCACCCGATACTGTCCGGTGAGGATGTCCTGGGTCAGGGAGTCTGCGATTTCTTCGGGTTTGCTCATGGTTCCGGCGTTGTACGCGGCTGATTCGCGGTTCCGTCGTTCACTCAGACCAGGATGATCTGACCGTTGTGATCCGACCAGGATGGTCAGACCAAACTGGTCGGGGCATCATAGCGGCATCGGCGTGAAAGTCCAGAAAACGTTACTTCTCGTAACAAAAAGTGTGCGCTGGCTAACACATTCTCGAAAAAACACATAGAAATCAGAGGGTTGGTGTGAAGATGGGCGGCCGCTAGGCGCCGGTTTCGAAACGTCCGGGGGTCACACCGAACTGTTTCCTGAAGGCTGCGACGAATGCGCTCGTTCCTTCATAGCCGGATGCAATGGCTGCATCGCTCACGGATCCACCCGTGGCAAGGATCGCGACGGAGTGGATCAATCGGGCCTTCTGCCGCCAGGTGTCCAGTGGCATGCCTGTGCTTTCACCGAAGCGGCGTTGCATGGTTCTCAACGATGCCCCGAATTCCCGGGCAAGCGCATTCAGATTGCGCCGATCCGAGGGGTGATCGCGAAGAAATGCCGCGAGCCGGTAGGCCCGTTCATCATCGGGGAGCGGTAGAGCCATATCGACCGGGGGTGCGGCGCGTATCAGATCAACAAGCACGGCAGCGAGATGATCGTGTTCCTGAATGGTCGGATCGAGCATCTGCAGTGTCTGGATGTGCTGAATGAGTTGAGACAACAGCGGCAGGACTTCCAGCGTGGCTATCCGAGGCGGGATTCCATTGCCACGTGTCGGGCTGACATATAGCGTGCGCATCGCGACTTCGCCCTTGAAAGCGATCCGGTGTGCCATCCCGGCTGGAATCCAGACGGCGCGGGTGGGAGGCACGAACCAGATGCGACCGTCAGCTTCCACGTCGAGCAGTCCTTTTCTGGCGTAGATGAGCTGCGCCCAGGGGTGCGTATGCGCCTGAAGATTGTGGCCTTCGCGGTACGTTACCGAGAGCGCCCGGACATCGAAGCCATCTCCCGGCTCGTCAGACACCGGTGAATCAGTCCCAGCGCCCGGTGATGTACTGCGCCACTCCGACTGCGTTGCCTTCGGGATCTTCAAAATAGGCAATCTCGCCAACGCCTTCCAGAAAGTAGGGCTGCATCAGTACTCTGCCACCGGCATTGACGGCTGCCTCGAGCGTGGCGCCGATATTTTCGACCGCAAACGTGTTCTCGAACCCGAAGATCGGTTTGCCCGGTGCGAGTTCTCTGCGTTCGTGCAGCGCGCCGACGAACCCTTCTCCCGCATTGAAGATCTGATAGAAATTCGGTGGCCCGTAGGGCGTAAACTCCCAGTCGAAAACCGTCTCGTAAAACCGCTTGGCGGTCTGCACATCATCTGCGTTCAGTGCGAAATGTCGAAATCTGGCTGGCACGTCTCTCTCCCTGGAAAATCGATCCCGATAATATCGGCGTGCGGCAGAGACAGGGTAGCGACATTACGACACAATTTGTCGCGATCGCGCCAGCGGCCGGCGGTGTGCGCCCTCAGGAAGCCCGTCGGTCCAGCATGTTCCCGTGTCTGAGCAGATCCAGCACCCGGGCCCGCCGTTCGGTGGGTTTGTGTTGCCAGAACGAGTGGTCGAACGCGGGCCGCTCGACCCGGTGGATCACGCCCATGGCGGTGGGCTGTGGTGACTTCATGCCAAGCAGCATCTGCGCGATGACGGGATTGCGCTCGTCATGCACGAGCAGGTCGGATTCGTTCACCCCGCCGTCGCCGAGAGACACCGATTCCAGCGTGAGTGTGGCGGGATTCAGGCGCAGGCCCTTATCCCGTTCCTTGCCATAGATCAGCGGCTCACCATGGACCACGTGAATCTGGGTCTCAGCGGCCTGCTTTTTGTTCACCACATCGTCGAACACGTCTTTGTTATAGACGATGCAGTTCTGCAGAATCTCCACGAACGCAGCACCTTCATAGTCGTTGGCGGCGGTCAGAATGTTCGGCAAGCCTTTCTGGTCGATGTCCACACCCCGGGCGATGAAACCGGCACCTGCGCCCAGCGCGAGCAGGCCGGGATGCACGGGTGAATCGAAGGAGCCATGGGGCGTTGACGGACTGGTGGTGCCGATCCGGGAGGTCGGCGAGGACTGGCCTTTGGTGAGACCATAGATTTCATTGTTGAACAGCAGAATGTTCAGGTCCACGTTGCGCCGCAGGGCGTGCATCAGGTGATTGCCGCCGATGGAGAGCCCGTCGCCGTCGCCAGTGATCACCCAGACGTCTGCTTCCGGATTGGCCAGCTTCACGCCGGTGGCGATAGCTGGCGCCCGGCCATGGATGGTGTGGAAGCCATAGGTTTCCACGTAGTAGGGCAGGCGCGAGGAGCAGCCGATGCCGGAGACGAAAACGGTGTTCTCCGGTCTGGCGCCATTGGCCGCCAGCGTGCGCTGCACGGCTTTCAGGATCGAGTAGTCGCCGCAGCCCGGACACCAACGGACTTCCTGATCGGTTTCGAAGTCTTTGAAGGTGAGCTCACTCATGACCGGCCTCCCGTATGTTGCCTGGACTCGTCACGGGCGGGGCCAGGGCCAGAATCCGGGCTTTGACCTCGCTCACCGTCAGCGGCTGGCCGCTGACTTTGTTCAACTGCACCACGTCGAGCAGCAGCTTGTCGCGCAGCAGGGTGGCCAGCTGGCCGGTGTTCAATTCCGGCACCAGCACCCGCTCGTAGCCGGCGAGCAGGGCGCCGAGGTTTTTCGGCAGCGGATTGATGTGGCGGATGTGCACATGGCCGACGCTCAGCCCTTCGATCCGTGCTTCCCGTACGGCCTGGGCGACGGTGCCATAAGTGGAACCCCAGGCAACCACGGCAAGACCATGGTCCGCACCCTGATCCACCGTCTGATCCGGTATGAAATCCGCCACGCTGGCCACCTTGGCCTGGCGCAGGTCGGTCATCGCCTGATGATTGTCCGGGTCGTAGGAGATATTGCCGGTGGCCAGATCTTTTTCGATGCCGCCCACCCGATGCACGAAGCCGGGATGGCCGGGCGTGGCCCAGACCCGGGCGTGATTGGTGGGATCCCGTTCAAACACGGCACCGGCCGCATCCGGCGCCGGCTGATGGTGCTCGATGGCCGCATAGCTTTCGAAGTCAGGCAGCGCCCAGAGTTCCGATGCATTGGCGATGTAACCATCGGACAGCAGCATCACAGGGGTCATGTGCCGGAGCGCGATCCGCACCGCTTCGATGGCCACATCGAAACAATCGGCGGGTGATCGGGCGGCGATCACGGGAATGGGTGTGTCGCCATTGCGGCCGTAAACGGCCTGATAGAGATCGGATTGTTCGGTCTTGGTGGGCATACCCGTGGACGGACCCGCCCGCTGTATGTTCAGCACCAGGAGCGGCAGCTCCGTTGCCACGGCCAGTCCGAGCGCTTCTGTCTTCAAGGCGATGCCTGGCCCGGAACTCGAAGTGATCCCGAGCTTGCCGCCATAGGACGCGCCGATGGCCGCACAGACCGCGGCGATCTCATCTTCCGCCTGGAAGGTGGCGACCCCGGCGTCTTCGAGACCAGCGAGGTGGTGGAGCACGGAGGAAGCGGGTGTGATCGGATAGGAGCAGAACATGAGGCCAACGTCTGCCAGTTCGCCCGCCGCGACCAGACCGAGCGACAGTGCCTCGGCACCCGTCAGGGTCCGGTATTCCACATCCGAAAGGGCAGCTTGCGGTGTGGGATGCTGAGTGACCTCATGGGCAAGTTCCATGGTTTCGCCATAGGCGTGGCCCGCGTCCAGGGCCGCCAGATTGGCATTGCGGACCTGCTCGTCTTTCGCGAACTTGATGCTGATCCATTGTCGGGTTGCGTCCCGAGGCTGGTCGAACAGCCAGAGCATGAGCCCGAGCGCCCAGAAGTTCTTGCAGCGCAGCGAGTCCTTGGTGCCGAGCCCGTGCGGTTTCACCGCAGCCTGGGTGAGATCGCTGATGGGCACCGGATGCACGGTGAAGCGATCGAGGCTGCCATCTTCGAGCGGATTGGAATCCAGGTCGGCCCGCTTCAGGCGCTGGCTGGTGAACGCGTTCTCATCGGTGATGATGGTGGCGCCGTCCTGCAGGTGTGCCAGGTTGACCACGAGCGCGGCCGGGTTGAAGGCAATCAGCACATCCGGCGCGTCGCCGGGGGTGGTGATCCGGTCACCGCCGAATTGAATCTGAAAAGCCGAGACCCCGTAGCGGGTTCCGGTTGGGGCGCGGATTTCGGCGGGAAAGTCCGGCAGCGTGGCCAGGTCGTGACCACCGAGGGCGGACGCCACGGTGAACTGCTGGCCCTGCAACTGAATGCCGTCGCCTGAGTCACCGGCAAAGCGGACCACGTAGCTGGTCTTTTCTGGAATGGTGTCTGCCTGCGCCGCCATAGAAGAATCCGTCGCTGATGCCCGGCGCGAGAGCGCCAAAGGCGGCGATTGTACTGGAATCCGGCCGCCTTTTTGCGACTCTAAGGGAATATCCATATGGGCAGGCAAAGACGGCCGAACACCGCCGCCGAGCAGCTGCGCGGCCACTGGCCACCTGTGATAGAGTGCGCGCCGCGCTGGTGCTGAACCAGCTGAATTATTCAATAAATCAATGAGTTAGGAAGAAGCGTGAAAGTCATAGCAAAAACTGACGAGTACACCATCTACCAGAAGCGCAATGAGCGTTACGCCGTACAGGGCGCCAACCGCGCCTGGGTGAACGGCGAGGCGAAAGTTGCCATCCTCCTCGAGCACAAACTGATCGAGGCCCCGGCACCGAAGGCGCCGGAGCCCGAGGTCGAAGAAACGGCAGCTGAGGACGAGGCCGCGGAGGCCGAAGCGCCTGCCGCCGAAGAAGCAGCCGACGAATCTTCGGAAGAAGACAAGTAAGGTCAGCGGCCCGCGATCGCGCCCCGGAGCAGGGCGCGATCGGATCTCAAATCCCCTTTTCTGGCTCTATTGAGTTCCGGAGTAGTCCCGGAGTCAGCCCCGGCCGGTCGTCCTCCGAATCACTTCCTGACATGCGCTGTCAGTAGCGCGTGCGCGTAGCCTCACCCGAACTGACTGCAGATCGTCTGGGGCATACAATGACCCGTTCACTTCCCGCGCGTTGAGGCCGGAGTCTTGGTGCAAGCTGTTTCCGAATTTCAGGTGGTCTCCGACTACAAACCGGCCGGCGATCAGCCCACCGCCATCGAGACCCTGGTGGAGGGTCTTGAGTCCGGTCTTGCCCACCAGACCCTGCTCGGTGTCACCGGCTCCGGCAAAACCTTCACCATCGCCAATGTGGTGGAGCGGGTGCAGCGGCCGACCATCGTCATGGCGCCGAACAAAACCCTGGCGGCGCAACTTTATGGTGAGTTCAAGGAGTTCTTTCCGAACAACGCCGTGGAGTACTTTGTTTCCTACTACGACTACTATCAGCCGGAGGCCTACGTACCTTCCTCGGATACCTACATCGAGAAAGACGCCTCCATCAACGCCCACATCGAGCAGATGCGTCTGTCTGCCACCAAAGCCCTGCTGGAACGGCGCGATACCATCATCGTCGCGTCCGTGTCTGCCATCTATGGCCTCGGTGATCCGCAGTCCTATCTGCGCATGGTCCTGCATCTGGACCGGGGCGACAAAGTGGATCAGCGGTTCGTGGTGCAGCGCCTGGCGGAACTGCAGTACACGCGCAACGACATGGCCTTTCAGCGCGGCACCTATCGGGTTCGCGGGGATGTGGTGGACATCTTCCCGGCGGAATCGGAAAAGGAAGCCGTCCGCGTGGAGCTCTTCGACGACGAGATTGAAAATATCTCGGTTTTCGATCCCCTGACCGGTGAGGTAACCAATCGGGTCCCCCGCTATACGGTCTTCCCCAAGAGCCACTACGTGACGCCGAGAGAGCGGATTCTGAACGTGCTGGACGACATCAAGGAGGAACTGCGCGACCGCCTCAAGTATCTGCAGGATCACCACAAACTGGTGGAAGCTCAGCGACTGGAGCAGCGCACGCGCTTCGACCTGGAGATGATCAAGGAACTCGGCTACTGCCAGGGCATCGAGAACTACTCCCGCTATCTGTCGGGCCGGGCAGCGGGGGAGCCGCCGCCGACGTTGTTCGACTACCTGCCCAAAGACGCCCTGATGATCATCGACGAATCCCACGTGACCGTGCCTCAGGTGGGAGGCATGTACAAAGGCGACCGGTCCCGGAAGGAGACCCTGGTGGAGTATGGCTTCCGCCTGCCGTCGGCCCTCGACAACCGGCCTCTACGCTTCGACGAGTGGGAAGGCATCAGCCCGCAGATGATTTTCGTGTCTGCCACGCCCGGCAACTACGAAGCAGAGTTCGCCGGTCAGGTCGCGGAACAGGTGGTGCGACCCACCGGTCTGGTGGACCCGGATGTGATCATCCGGCCGGCTTCCACTCAGGTGGACGACCTGCTGGGCGAAATCAACACCACGGTTGCCACCGGTGATCGGGTGCTGGTCACCACGCTCACCAAGCGCATGGCGGAAGACCTGACGGAGTATCTGGACGAGCACGGCGTCCGCGTGCGCTACCTGCACTCAGATATCGATACGGTGGAGCGGATGGAGATCATCCGCGATCTGCGCATTGGTGAGTTCGATGTGCTGGTGGGAATCAACCTGCTGCGGGAGGGTCTGGATATGCCGGAAGTCTCTCTGGTGGCGATCCTGGATGCCGATAAGGAAGGCTTTCTGCGTGCCGAACGTTCGCTGATTCAGACCATTGGCCGGGCGGCGCGAAACGTGAACGGCCGGGCCATTCTCTACGCAGACAAAATGACCGGCTCCATGGAAAAGGCCATCAGCGAAACCAATCGGCGCCGGGAAAAACAGATCGCCTACAACGAAGCCCACGGCATCACCCCGCAAACCGTGCAGAAACGGATTGCAGATGTCATGGAAGGCGCACGGGTCGCAGGACCCGGGGCCGTGAGAGGTCGCAGCCGCGCGAATGGCCACGATGGGAAGACGGCCATTGAAGTGCCGAGCGATCCGAAGGCGCTCGGCAAGTTCCTGACACAACTCGAAAACCAGATGCTTGAGCATGCCAAGAATCTGGAATTCGAGGAGGCCGCTCGCTTGCGGGATGAGATCCGGGTGATCCGCGAGGAGCGCCTGATCAATCCCGCTTGAGGCTAGAAAGCCGGCCGCGCTTGGATGTCCACAGTCACTGTCAGACTGCCAACAGGTCCGCGGTGCCGCTGCACGGGCGAGACGCTGTTGATACTCGGATGCGTTCCCTGCTGCTTCAACAGTACGGGTGCAGCCATCAGCGGTTGCTGTGTCTTTGTCTCCGGCTTCGGCTTGTAGATCACCCGGGCATCCTGAGTGGGACCAGAGGCGATCGACGGGCCAATGGCCGGGTGGGCGCTGGCATTCAGACTGACGAAAGCGCCTGCAACTGCGAGGACGGTGAGTAGAGTTTTCATGCTGGGTCTCCTGTAGTTTGTCATTTCGGGGTTGTCCCCGATAAGTCACAGGTACCCTGAATCGGGTTCAACCTTTCTAACGTTTTGCCCGCCGCCAGCCCGCCGCTTCTGCTTCAGAGGCCGAACAGAACCAGCGTTCGCCTTTTGCCGTGCTGATGCGCGTTCGCTCGTAATTTTCCTGACCAGGCAGGTGATAGATGCGGCCATTGTCGGAGATGTTGCCCTTGATTCGACAGTCGCCGGGTGGCGTGCTCTTGTGCCGGTCGCCCCGGGGCCAGTCCCAGGGCGGTGTCGGGTTGTCGTCCTGCCAGAGGCCGGCCTTCTTCGCCTTCGCCTCGTATTCGGCGAATTCGTAGCGACCCTGATCCTCCGGCGACAGATCATCTTTGTAGTATCGGTACCACCAGGCGAGCCCCACCGTCAGCATGGCCAGGTTGGCATCCAGCGTTCGGCCGCAGTCCGGGCAGCTGGCGGGCTGAACCCAGATCTTGCCGAGCAGGCGGCCGTACTTGTCCTTGCCAGTCATATCCAGGCGAACCTGTCTGTCCAACACCAGGGATGCCAGGTGGGCTCTGGCCGCCTCGCCGTAAGGTTGATCGTGTTCCGGGGCGTCGATGCCCTGCAGTCGGACGCGGTGATCTGCACCGTTCAGGCGCAAGGAAACCGTGTCGCCGTCATACACAGACGTCACCCGGCCGGTGAACGGCTCCGCCTCAGCACAGGAGACGGTGAGCAGGATGGAACACGCGAAGAGCAGTCTGGAGCGCATGGCAACCGAGCTTTCAGTGACCGAGCACGCCAGTGGGTTTTCCGTCCAGGCTGAGCTGGTTCTTCTCCGCCCAGTATTCGGCGATACCTTCATCTCCCCGCTTCTCTGCCCACTTGTCGAGGGCGACGCGATCTTCTTTGTAGTCGAGAAAGGGCACAGCATAGCCACAGGAGGTCTGCACCAGGTCTACGTCGACGAGGTAGTACTGTCTCGTGCCGACACTCGCTGGTATCAGTTCCTCGAACTCCGCGTAGCGCGGATGATGACGATGCACGCTCAGCGCGCTTCCGTAGGCGCGCAGAATCATCGGCGGACCCTCGAAGGCGCACCACATCAGCGTGATGCGGTTTGCCTCACGCAGATGGGCGGCGGTCTCATTGCCGCTGCCGGTGAGATTCATCCAGAGGATCTGATTCGGCCCGAGCACCCGCAGGGAATCCTGGCCTTTCGGCGAGACGTTCACCCGTCCGTCCGGTGCGGCGGTGCCGACAAAGAAGATCTTCTGCTGCTCGATGAAGCGACTCAGCTCGTCACTCAGCTCGTTGAATTTCTCTGACATCTGTTTCCTGGTTGTTGAATCTGCTCAGGGCTGTTTATCCGCTCAGGGCTGTTTGTATCCGCTCAAGGCTGTTTATCCGCTCAGGGCTGTTAATCCGCTCAAGGCTGTTAATCCGCTCAAGGCTGTTGCGTAGGTTTCGCATACCCGAGTTGTGCGAGTAGGGGGCCGGCGGTTTTTTCGATGGTATCGATCTCTTCTCTGCTGAGCCGGGCAATCGATTTGTCGTTCATGTTCCGGATGCTCGAATTGATCTCCCGGAACGACCATTCCTGTTCCAGCAGCGCCGGGTCGAAGGCTTCTATCCCAAGGAACCCGGCGATGGTGGCGAGATTCCCGGCCGGTTGCTCGGTAAGCGACTCATAGCTCAGCTCCAGCACATTCGACAGCTTGTTTTTCGTCTCCGTAAAGCGCTCCCAGGATCGCTGCCACTGGTGCGCGCAGAGGTCTGCCGGATAAGTTTCGCCGAATTCGTGCCGACCCCACTCCTCGGGATGAGAGCGCCGCATGATGCCTTCGCTGACCGCGTAGCCGTTGCGGACAAGATGGATGAAGTAGGCGGGTTGGAAGTGCTCGGCCAGAAACTCGAGCCGGGTCATGTTGGCGATGGACTTTTCGATGATGAGCCCGTTATCGCTCGTGTGATGCGACCACTGCCGACGGATACGGTCCGCCCGGTCGGCGGTGGCTTCTTCCGGGCGGATATTCACCCAGTCTTCGCACTGGGACCACATTCGTGGCCAGCCGGCCAGTTCCGGGCGCCTGAGCGCGTCGGTGAGTTCCACCCCTTCCCGGGCAAGGCCGTTGATGGAGGGATGTGCTTCGAGCAGATTGGCAAGCAGGGTGGTGCCGGAGTTGTAGCAGCCGACCACAAACACCCACTTCTCGGGATTGAGCGGTTTGCCGGTGAGCGCACGGAAAGAGAGCTTCAGGCGCCGGCGGGCGAGTTTCCAGGGGTTGTTTCGACGGCTCATGGTGGGTGGCATGGTACTGATCGGGAGCCGGGGAGGGAATGCGCATGATGCGGGCATCGCATCGAGTGCTGGGCCTCACACAGGTGTCTGGCGGGCGAGGCACCCGCCTTGCGACTCGCCGTCAGGCGCAGTAGTGATCATGCAGAACATGGATGATCTGCAGCGAAGGTCCAGGCGTCAGGCTGTAAAACACCGTCTGGGATTCCCGCCGGGTCGTTACCAGGCCATCGTTTCTCAGCACCGCGAGGTGCTGAGACAGCGCGGACTGGGACAGTGGAATCCGCTCGTTCAATTCCCCGACTGAGAGTTCGCCCTCATCGAGCAGGCAGAGAATCATCAGCCGGTTGGGGTTTGCCATGGCTTTCAGCAGGTCGCTCGCTGCCCCGCTGTGTTTCGCCATCTTTTCCAGATTGGGCATTTCTGTCATCGCACTTTCCGTCATTCATACGATCGCTCGAACAGGTATTGAGCCTGCCTATCGGCGCCATTGCTAATATCAATTATACTAAATTAGAATATGCTTATATATTACATCGCACCAACCAACAAACAGAATGCGAGCCAAGGAGGCTTACAATGGAATCCACGGAACAGACCCCTCAATACGGGCTCCCGCGACTCAACGAGCCGGCGCCGGCCTTCGACACCAAAACCACGCACGGACAACGCACGCTGGAAGACTACAAAGGTCGCTGGCTGGTGCTGTTCTCCCATCCGGCAGATTTTACCCCGGTGTGCACCACCGAGTTCATGGCGTTCGCCAGGGCCAACGATCAATTCCAGGCACTTAACTGCGATCTTCTGGGCCTGTCTATTGACAGCAATTATGCGCATATCGCCTGGATGAGGAACATCCAGGAGAAATTCGGCGTAGAGATTCCGTTTCCGATCATCGAGGACCTGTCCATGAACGTGGCATCCGCCTACGGGATGATCCAGCCGGGTGCCAGCGATACCTCGGCGGTTCGGGCGACGTTCATCATCGATCCGGAAGGCATGTTGCGCGCCATGGTCTATTACCCCATGAGCAACGGCCGATCGGTGGACGAGTTCCTTCGGCTGCTGACGGCCTTGCAGACCGCAGACGAGCACGGCGTGGCAACGCCGGAGAACTGGCAGCCGGGTGAGAAGGTGATTGTGCCCCCGCCGCAGACGGCGGAAGCGGCTCAGAACCGCGAAGGAGAAGGTTACGAGTACACAGACTGGTACTTCTCCAGGAAGAGCCTCTGAAGCGGGGCTCAACCCACTCGAACCGACGCGCCTCAGGCGTCGGTTCGCCTATCCATCCGCGATGGAGAACAAAGCGATGAAACCGGAAGTTACCGGGTTTTTTGACGAAACCACCAATACCATTTCCTACGTGCTGGGGGATCCTGAAACAAAACGCTGCGCGATCATCGACTCGGTCTGGGACTACGACCCGGTATCCGGTCGCACCGATACTCAAAGCGTCGACAGGATCATCCAGTTTGTGAAGGAAGCGGGCTATGAGGTCGAGTTGATCCTCGAAACCCACGCCCATGCGGACCATCTCAGTGCGTCGCAGCATCTGAAGCAGACGTTCGAGGCGCCGATCGCGATCGGATCACACATACGCGAGGTGCAGGATATCTTCGGGGAGGTGTTCAACCTTCCGGAAGGCGTCGCGCTGGCGGATACCTTCGACCGGCTGATCGGCGATGACGAACTCGTCACGGTCGGAAATCTGACGTTGCGGGCAATGCACACGCCGGGACATACGCCTGCCTGCATGGCCTATATCTGCGGCGACATTGCCTTCGTCGGCGACACGTTGTTCATGCCGGACTATGGCACGGCCCGGGCGGATTTTCCGGGCGGCGACGCGGCGACGTTGTATCGCTCGATACAGAAATTGTTTGCCCTGCCGGACGACACCAGACTCTACCTCTGCCACGACTATCTGCCCGCAGAAGGCCGCACCGAATATCAGTGGGAAACCACCGTTGGCGAGCAGCGTGCCAGCAACATCCACGTCCGGGACGGCATCTCCGAACAGGCGTTCGTCGAGATGCGCAGCAAGCGGGATGCAACGCTCTCGCTGCCGACTCTGATCGTTCCTTCGGTGCAGGTGAACATCAGGGCGGGCAGCCTTCCGCCGGCGGAGTCGAACGGTGTCTCTTATCTGAAAGTGCCCGTGGACACGCTGTAAGCAGCCAATCAGAGAGGACGCAGGGTGAGCACCCCAATGGCCATGGATAAACTGGATCGCTACCGCCGCGAGGATCTCGGTAGCGATCTCGTGGCCGGCGTGATCACCGCCATCCTGCTGATCCCGCAGGCCATGGCTTATTCGCAGCTGGCTGGACTGCCGCCGCAGATCGGTCTGTATGCGAGCATGTTGCCCCCCGTTCTCTACGCACTGTTTGGCTCCAGCCGCGCCCTGGCCGTGGGTCCGGTGGCGGTTGCCTCTCTCATGCTGGCGGATGTTCTCGGATCTCTCTGGACAGCGGGTTCCGCGGACTACATTGCCGGCGCGATCCTCGTTTCATTCATCGTCGGCATGCTGCTCACACTCATGGGCCTGGCCCGTCTCGGCGTGGTGGCGAATTTCCTCAGCCATCCTGTCCTTTCCGGGTTCACGAATGCCGCCGCGCTGATCATCATTCTGAGCCAGTTCCAGAAACTGCTCGGCCTGCCGGATGGCCTCGGCTGGGCCGGCGGCTGGGTTGACCGGATCAACCCGGCGACGTTCATGCTCGGCGGTAGCGCCATCGCACTGCTGCTGATCGCGTCCCGATACGGCGCCCGCTGGCTTCGCGGGCTGGGCGCCTCCGAACGGACTTCCGCGCTGGCGGTTCGACTGATACCGCTGCTTCTCGTGGTGTTTGCCACACTGGGTGTATGGCTCGGAAATCTCGAACAGACTGCCGCTGTGGCGGTGGTGGGTGAGATCCCGCGCGGCCTCCCTGCACTGACACTGCCCTCCATCGATCTGGACCTGTGGGTCCGGGTTTTCGGCGCTTCCGTCGCCATTGCCATGGTGAGCTTCGTCGAGAGCCTGTCGGTGGCCAAGGTGCTCGCGGCGCGCCGGCGTCAGACGGTGAACGCGAACCGGGAACTGGTGGGGCTGGGGGTAGCCAACATCGGCGCTGCCTTCACCGGCGCCAGTCCGGTCTGCGGCGGATTCAGCCGTTCCGTGGTCAACTTCGAAGCCGGCGCCCGAACCCAGTTCGCCGGTGTCATCACGGCGGCGCTGATTGCCCTTACCGCACTCTTCCTGACACCGCTTCTATACCACCTGCCGGCCACCGTGCTGGCGGCCATCGTCATCGTTTCCGCCATGAGTCTGCTGGATCTGCACTCGCTGAAACTCAGCTGGCGCTACAACCGGGCGGATGCCGCGGCGCTGCTGGCCACCTTCGCAGCGGTACTGATTGGCGGAATGGAGATGGGTATTGGCGTGGGCGTTATCCTGTCGCTGTTGCTGTACCTGTGGCGGACGAGTAAACCGCACGCTGCCATCGTCGGCCGGGTGGGCAACACGGAACACTTCCGCAATGTGGAACGACATGCCGTCACCACCTATCCCGGCATTCTCGCGATCCGCGTCGATGAAAGCCTCTACTTCGCCAGCACCCAGGCCCTGGAAGAACGGATACTCAACGAAGTCGCCGCGGCACCCGATCTCACCCACCTGCTGCTCGTCTGCAACGCCATCAACTACATCGACACCAGCGCGCTGGAGACCCTCGAGAATCTGATCGACGAACTCCGGGATGCAAACGTCACCCTGCACCTGAGTGAAATCAAAGGCCCGGTGCTGGACCGCCTCGAACGCAGCGACTTCCTGGAACGGCTGGCCCCCGGACGCGTGTTTCTGAGCACCCACGAAGCCATGGAGTACCTGACGGCCATCACCGGCACTGCCGAACCCGCTGCAGGCGCCGATGCCGTACTGACCGGAATCAACCAGACTAAGGAATCCTGATATGGAAATCGTAGAGATCACTCCCTTTCTATCGGTCTCAGCACAACCTGCGATCGGCGATCTCAAGGCCCTCGCGGACCTGGGCATCCGATCGATCATCAACAACCGCCCCGACGGTGAGACCGACGGGCAACCCGACTCGGCAGAGGTGGAGCAGGCGGCGCTCGAACTGGGCATCTCCTACCACCATCTGCCCGTGGTGCCGGGTCAGATCAGCGATCAGGATGTGCTGGATTTCTCGGCGTTGCTGTCCGAACTCACCGGTCCGGTGCTGGCCTTCTGCCGTACGGGCACCCGCGCCATCTCACTGTGGGCGCTCAACGAGGCGAAGCATCTGGATGTGGATGTGGTGCTCGCCACCGCGAAACGGGCCGGCTACGACCTGGAGAACCTGGTTCCGCGCCTGGCCGAAAACTTCCAGCACAGGACCCACAGCCCCTATGGGAAGACCATCGCCGCGCACACCTACGACGTGGTGATTGTCGGTGGCGGCGCCGGTGGCGCTGCGGTAGCGGCCAGCCTGTCCCAGCGGCGGTCCGAGCTGGACATCGTTGTCGTCGAACCCCGAACTCAGCACTATTATCAGCCGGGCTGGACCATGGTCGGCGCCGGCGTGTTCGGCCTCGCCCAGACGGAACGGCCCCTGTCCTCGGTGCTGCCAGCCCAGGTCAAGCGCCTGCATTCGGCGGTGGCTGGTTTCGAACCAACCCACAACCGGGTGGTGCTGGAGGACGGCGAGCGCCTGCGCTACCGGGCATTGGTGGTAGCGCCCGGTCTGCAGCTCAACTGGCATGCGATCGAGGGGCTCCCGGAAACCCTTGGCCACAATCAGGTGACCTCCAACTACAGCTATGACACAGCACCCTACACCTGGTCCTGTGTTCGCGGGTTGCAGGAGGGGCGGGCACTGTTCAGTCAGCCGCCCATGCCCATCAAATGTGCCGGCGCACCGCAGAAAGTCATGTATCTGTCCTGCGACCACTGGAAACGTCAGGGCCGTCTCCAGGATATAGAGGTGGAGTTTCACAACGCCGGCCAGGTTCTGTTCGGTGTCGACGAATACCTGCCTGCGCTCAAGAAATACATAGCGCGCTACGGCATCGACGAGCACTATCAGAGCAATCTTGTGGCGGTGGATGGTGCGTCGGGTAAGGCCTGGTTCCAGGAAACCGGCGCGGATGGTGCCACCCGGCGTGTGGAAAAGGATTTCGGCATGCTGCACGTCAGCCCGCCACAAGGTCCACAGCCGTTCATGCTGGGTAGCCCGATCGCCAATGCGGAAGGCTGGACCGAGGTGGATGCCAGTACGCTTCAACATACCGGTTACCCGAACGTATTCGGTATCGGGGATGCCAATGCCACGCCGAACGCAAAGACGGCGGCGGCGGTGCGTAAGCAGGCGCCGGTGGTGGCGGAGAATCTGCTCGCGACGCTGGACGGTCTGGCTCCGAACGCGGCCTATGATGGCTACGGTTCCTGCCCGCTTACGGTGGAACGGGGGAAGGTGGTCCTCGCCGAATTCGGTTACGGCGGTGCTCTGCAACCCACCTTCCCGAGCTGGCTCCTGGACGGCACCCGTCCCAGCCGGCTGGCCTGGTTTTTCAAAGAGCGCATGCTGCCGCCCATCTACTGGCAGATGATGCTCAAAGGCCGTGAGTGGCTGGCGGAGCCTCAGGCTCTGTCCGAAGACGCGGCAGTCCCGCACATCCCCGGCACCGCCACTGTGGCGGCATCCATCGAGCGGAGAGGCTGATCGTGGAATGGTTCAGCGCTGTCGACCTGGCCCGGTTTCAGTTCGCGTTCACCGTCGCCTTCCACATTGTTTTTCCTGCTTTCTCCATCGGTCTGGCCAGCTACCTGGCCGTGCTGGAGGGGCTTTGGCTGGCGACGGGCCGGTCCGTCTACCGGGATACCTTTCTGTACTGGATGCGGATCTTCGCTGTGGTGTTCGGAATGGGTGTGGTGTCCGGCCTGGTCATGAGCTACCAGTTCGGAACGAACTGGAGCGTGTTCTCGGACAAGACCGGACCGGTCCTCGGCCCGCTGCTCGGCTACGAGGTGCTCACTGCTTTCTTTCTGGAAGCCGGTTTCCTCGGCGTGATGCTCTTCGGCATGGACCGGGTCGGCCGCAAGCTGCATTACTTCGCCACTCTCATGGTTGCGTTCGGCACGTTGTTCTCGGCCTTCTGGATTCTGAGTGCCAACAGCTGGATGCAGACGCCGACCGGCTACGCGGTCAACGAAGTCGGCCAGTACGTGGCTACGGACTGGCTGGAGGTGGTGTTCAATCCTTCGTTCCCTTACCGATTCGTGCACATGGTGCTGGCGTCCTATCTGACCACCGCGCTGATCGTCGGCGGCGTCGGGGCCTGGCATCTGTTGAAAGACACCGCCAATCCGCATGCGCGCCTGATGTTCTCCATGGCCATGTGGATGGCGACGCTGGTGGCGCCTCTGCAACTGGTGGTGGGTGATTTCCATGGTCTGAATACCCTGGAGCATCAGCCGGCGAAGGTCGCTGCCATGGAAGGGCACTTTGAAACCCGGAAGGGCGCGCCGCTCATTCTGTTCGGCATCCCGGATCAGAGCGCCGGTGAGATGAACTACGCCATAGAACTGCCCAGGATGGCCAGCGTGATTCTCACCCACAATCCGAACGGAGAGTTGAAGGGCCTCGAGGAATGGCAGCGGGAGGACTGGCCCAACGTGCCGCTGGTGTTCTGGTCATTCCGGATCATGGTCGGGCTCGGTATTGCCATGATCGGCCTGGGCCTGTGGAGCCTGTGGATGCGTCTGCGCGGGAGGCTGTATGACGCGCCGCTGCTGCAGCGGGCGGCGCTGCTGCTGGCGCCGGGTGGACTGATCGCGGTACTCGCTGGCTGGATTGTTACGGAAGTCGGGCGTCAGCCCTACACGATTTACGGCCTGTTGCGCACCACAGACTCGGTATCGCCGCTGGACGCACCGGCGGTCACCGCCTCGCTGATGGCCTTTGTCGTGGTCTATTTCGCGGTGTTCGGCGCCGGGGTGTTCTACCTGCTTCGACTCATGGGCGGTACACCGACTGAACATCCCCCGACAGACAGTCCAGCAACCGGCGCCAATCCCACGGTGAGTGCCATCGCAGAGGAGTCAATGTCATGACCATCATCCTGATCTGGACGATGCTGCTGGCAGCAGCCGTGCTCATCTACGTGGTGCTCGACGGATTCGATCTGGGTATCGGCATCCTCTTCCCGTTCCTTGGCGGGGTTACCCATCAGGACACCGCCATGAACTCGGTCGCGCCGGTCTGGGACGGGAATGAAACCTGGTTGATTCTGGCCGGCGGCGGTCTGTTCGCGGCCTTTCCGCTGGCCTATTCGGTGGTGATGTCGGCGCTCTACGCGCCCGTGATCCTCATGCTGGTTGGCCTCATTCTCAGAGGCGTGGCCTTCGAATACCGCTGGCGGACAAGACGGGGCAAGTTTCTCTGGGACTGGTCCTTCACCGCGGGTTCCATTGCTGCGGCATTCGGTCAGGGCATGATGCTGGGTGCGCTGCTGCAGGGTATTCCCGTGGAAGGCAGGCAGTATGCCGGCGGCTGGTGGGACTGGCTCACACCGTTCAGCCTGTTTTCCGGGCTGGCGATCACGGTAGGTTACGGTCTGCTCGGTTCCACCTGGCTCATCATGAAGACGGACGGCGCCCTGCAGCGTCGGTCCCGTTCCATCGCCTGGTTTCTCAGCCTGGCGACCATGGTGTTCATCGGGCTGTTCAGCCTCTGGACGCCGCTGCTGGATCCCGTCTACATGACCCGCTGGTTCTCATGGCCTGCGATCCTGTACGTGATCCCCGTTCCGGTGCTGGTGCTGATTGCCTGGGGTAGTCTGCTCAGCGGCCTGAACGATCACCTGGAGGTTCGACCTTTTCTGTCTGCCATCGCCATGTACATCCTGTGTTTCATCGGTCTGGGAATCAGTTTCTTTCCCTATGTGGTGCCACCGGCCATTACGATCTGGGAGGCTGCCTCACCGGCAAACAGCCTCGGCTTCATGCTGGTCGGCGCCGCCGTTCTGCTCCCTGTGATCCTGGCCTACACGGCGTTCACCTATTGGGTGTTCCGCGGCAAGGTCGAGCCCGGCAGGGGCTACCACTGATGTGGCTCCGGAATCGACAACGTCTGCGGCAGACGCTGTGGTTTCTGGGGCTCTGGTGCTGTGGCGTGCTGGCGGTTTCGGTGCTCAGTCTGGTGATTCGCAGTGCCCTGGCCTGACTTGATCTGACCGGTTGCGGAGTGTTCAGCTTCGGTTAATCATCGCGACCGATAATCGGCGTCGGGTACAGGGAGCAAAGCAACGATGACAATCCGGCGCGGTATTTTCCTTCTGCTGCTGTTCGCGCAGATATTTGCGCAGCCTTTTGCGCGGTACGCCTGGGCCGATCCGGATGGCGACTACCGGTTTTTCGAACGGCTCACCAATCTCAAGGTGGTCGGTCCCACCGGTGAGGTAAATCTCGGTGATTTCCACGATCTGGCTTTCGACAGCCAGGGCACCCTCTACGGGGTGGTACGGCAGAACGGCCTGGCCGTCTACGATGCGGCAAAGGAACACTGGGCTCTCATCGACGGCAACAAAGCCCCCATCGTCGGCGATGTGAACCGCGGCCTGGTGACCTTTGTGCGGCGCGCTGACGGCAAGCGCGAGCGCACGGAACTCGATCCGGCGCGGCTGCCGGCCATCACCGGCTACGCAGAACAGCTCGCGATTGGCCCCGACGACCGGGTCTGGGTGACGACACATGACTTCACCGTCTACCGCCGGGACGGCGAATCCTGGGAACGGATTCCCGGGCTCGCGAAATCGATCGAAATCGGTGCGGACGGGTCCGTCTATGCGATGCACGCCGCCGAGGCGCCTGCGCCCCGACGCGATGCACGTAAGATGCGGGAGATACCGACCACAGAGCGTATTCAGAAATGGAACGGTACCGGATGGGACATCCTGCCCGATGTGGATACCTATAAGATCCGTTCGCTGGCCGTCGACCCGGAGGGGGTCGCCTGGATCGCCTACGACAAGTGGGCAAATGGGGGGCACGCCGGTTCCGTTGTTGCGAGATTCATCGGCGGCGCCTGGGAGTCCGTCTCGCCGCAGGGCACCTACATGCCTCATGGCCTCGCCGTCGATGAAAACGGCCAGCTCTGGCTCGACGTGGAACGCGACTGGTCTGGCGATGTCCGCACCCGTTCATTAATGACCTGGCAGGGGGACGGCTGGCGCCAGGAATTCAATATACAGCTCGGCAGGCAGAGTCACGCTTTCGATGTGTACGCCGGGCTGCCCCGTCTGGGCTCGTTCGGAATCAGCGAAGGCCGACCGCGTCTCTCAGATGGCTGGATCCACTATCCCTCGTTGACCATCAGCGACCTGCGGCTTTCCCCGAGCGGAGATTTCTGGGCGATCAGCGGCTTCCGCAAGCAATCGTTCCGTTGGCACGGCGGCAACGTCTGGAGCGATGCGCAACCTGGCGAACCGAAGGCATTCTATCCGGATGGCGAGTGGGTCGACGTTCACGCGGGTCTGCCCGCGAATCAGCGGCGTGGAAGCTTCGAATTGATCACCCGGAGCGACGACGACAGATACTTCGGTGTGACGATGGCGCCACCCCAGCGCGCCGTTAATCCACCGGCGCAGATGCAGACGGTCTATCTTGTGGAGGGTGGCAGGTCCATGGCGCTGGGCGACGCGTTCCGAACCGTGTTGGCGCTGGCTGCCGATGACAAAGGCCGCGCATGGGTCCACGCGCAACCGCGGGTAAGCGGACGGCCGGCCCGACCGGCACTGTACCGCTGGGAGAACGGGGCCTGGGTCGGTGTTGAGTTGCCCCAGGGATTTGTGCACAACGGCGGCCTGAGGACCGGTCTGGACAGTGCGGTTGTTGTCACCGGCTACCGGACAGACCAGCCTGCCGTCGGGATCTGGCGTGAAGACAAATGGACGCTGGTAGCGCTGCCGCCAAAGACGAGTATCAGTGGGGCGACGACAGACAGAGAGGGCGTTGTCTGGGGGGTTAATGCGGGTGGCATCCTGCACCAGGAAGGCGCCGTCGTAGCCTTCAAAACCCCGGCCCCTCTGCCATCCAGCACGGTTGCCGTAGCCGACGACGAGATTCACCGCCCGGCGGGTTCAAGCGCGGCACCCGAAGGCGGACAGACCTCCGGTCAGACATCGCCTGACGAACCCAGGCGGGAAGCGCTCGCTGCCCTGGAAGCTGCTGCCGAACCGCGTACAGATCGACTGATCGGCTGCTGGGCGTGGTCGAACGGTGCAGCGATCACCGTGCTCGACAACGGCCAGGCGCACAACGGCATGGCGCCGGCGCCCTGGACCGCAAAAAGCGCCAGTGACTTCGAGATCGTATGGCCCGACTTTGTTGCCACGATCACCCTGACGCCGGATGGCGCGACCATGAATGAGCAGAGCCTGTTCGGTCATCTCACCGGACAACGCACCGGCGGCAGCGGCGGAACGTTCGAAGGCGTGTGGCAGCTGTCAAACGGCGCGACGGCGATCGCGGCTTCAGATGGCAGTTATCAGATCGGGGCGTTCAGGGGTTCGTGGCGCAAAGCGTCCGGCGCGCGTCGATTCGAAGTCCACTGGCCAGTGCATGACACGATCACGCTCGACGCGGACGGTCAGTCACTGGCCGGCTCGAATCAGTTCGGCACCTTCACAGCGACCAGAAGACCCTGTGAATGACCGCAGTTGCCTACGCTAGCTGTGGGCGATGGGTTTTTCTGTAAACAGATAGTCACGCAGTTCACTGTCGAAGGTCGGGTCCCTGCGACGGATCCACTCCAGCACCATCGCGGCATGCTCTTTTTCCTCGTCGCGATTGTGCGCAAGGATCGCTCTCAGTTCATCGTCGCTGCAGGCGTCAACCCGCTGGTTGTACCAGTCCACCGCTTCCAGCTCTTCCATCAGTGAAGTGATTGCGCGATGCATATCCCGGGTTTCATCGGAAAGTGATTCGAGCGGTTCGTGGTAGCCTTCATTGGACATAGCGGTCCTCCTGGTTAGTGCTGATCGTGGGTGATCGGTGAGTCTTCTCAGTATGCTGGAGGGTCGTAATGACCTCAATCGTGCAAATCACGTAGGTGGACGATGGTGAGCTGGTGCGAAGGAACGTGTAGGAGCACTACCGGAGATTGGTAGGCTCGGGCGGATTCGAACCGCCGACCTCTGCCATGTCAAAGCAGGGAGAATTCCCGTCATGCGGGCGTTTTAAGCGTTTCGGACTCGCTCTCGGGCTCAGCTTACGAGATTTCTCAGGACTGACTTCTTAGACCGCAGTCGGCCCGGGGTCTACGGAAAAACTTTCGCCCTGCGATGCTGCAGTCGCCCTCGGCTTCTTCAGACTTGGGTCGTACCTACAGATCGCATCTTGGATCTCATCACGGCGCTTGAAGATGTCCTCCAGGCGTTCGATGTCCTCGCGCTTCTCACCATCTGCAGTGAACACCGACACCGACATCTTCGTCTTCATGAAGTAGAAACGGCAGATTGGCTTGCGGTTGTTATCGTCTAGGAGAACGGAGCAGTAACTCTTGGCGTCGCGGATTGCGATGCGGCCCACGTCAGTGATCTCAGCGCCGATGGCCTGGATTATCCGGTAGGCTCGGCGTTCATCCTCGGTCGTAACGATGCCTGTCTCAGCCTCCGCAGGCGTCGCCTCCTCCTCGACAGTGGCGGCTTCGACTTTGCCAGCTTCCTCGCTGTGTAGTGCCGACTTGAGACGGCTGTCGACCTTGTCACGGACGAAGTCTCGGAGCGCCTGCTTGGTCAGAGTGGAGAACTGATCCTTAATTTGCTGCGTGATGCGTCCGCCCGCGTATACTCGCGAGGTCAGGAGTCGGACCAACTCCTCGCTCGGCTCTTCGTACTCTTTGCGGATCTCTCCAAGTAACGCTCGGTGGTACTTGAGATTGCTCGCAGCGCCCACAATTGTCTCAAGGTCGAACGAGCCCTTGGAGAAATGCTTGAGTTGCTCTACCTCATCTTCGCTGAAGTGGAGCAAGTTGATCTCGAAGAACGGCCGTTCGTCCATCTTGTTCTGCTTCTCCAGATCGCTGAAGAAGACGTAGCGGATCCCGTCGGTCAGGACACCGAAGCGAGCATCAGTCACAGCAAAGTAACGGAAGAGTTGGCCCGCGTACTTCGCTTCGAGGTCGGCACCAATTGGCTTGCACTCGAAGAGGATGGTGATCTTGTTGTCCTGTTTGATGGCGTAGTCGACCTTCTCTCCCTTCTTCACGCCGTGGTCAGCCGTCAACTCCGGTATAACCTCGGACGGGTTGAAGACGTCGTACCCGAGCGCCTGGATGAACGGCAGAATGAAGGCGGTCTTGGTTGCCTCCTCAGTCATCACGTGCTCACGCTGGCGCTTGATGCGTGTAGCGAGTTCGTTCAGCTTGTCGATCAGGTCCACAGTGGCGTTCCTCCCCGTCAGCCAGCCAGGAAGCGTACCAAGTCGGAGCATCGCTGTCAGGGTCGTGTGAAGGACCGTGATCTCCATACTTTCTTCATACTCTCATCAGGCAGGACGCCGTCGCTTCGAACCCCTACTTCGGGTTAGGTACCGCTTTTCCGGACACCTTAGAATAGGCCCATAAGGGCAAGGGAGGTGTCAGATGTCGAGAAGGAAGTACACAGACGAGTACAAACGCGAGGCGGTCGAGCTTACCCGGCTACCCGGTGCGACAGTAACCGCTGTTGCGAGGGACCTGGGGATCAATGCCCATATGCTGGGTAAGTGGCGCACAGCCATCGAGAAGCATGGTCAGGAGGCGTTTCCGGGCCAGGGTCACGCCCGGGATGAAGAGATCATGCAGCTCAAGCGCGAGCTCGCTCGGGTGAAGAAGGAACGGGATTTTTTAAAAGAAGCGGCAGCGTTTTTCGCCAGAGAACAGAAGTAAAGTTCCGGATGATAGAGCGTTGCCGCGACGCATTCCCCGTCCGCATGATGTGTGAGCGTCTCGGTGTTTCCCCGAGCGGCTACTATGAGTGGCGGGGCCGACCTCTGAGTGAGCGCACTTTAGCCAACCGGAAGCTGCTGAAGCGTATTCGGGAACTGCATGAAGGCAGCGAAGGTGTCCTGGGCCGCAGACGTATTCACGACGATCTGCTGGACGAAGGCGTTGAAGCCGGCGTCAATCGAGTGGGCAGACTGATGAAGAAGGCCGAACTGTACGGCATTCCGCAGCGCCGGAGCTGGCGAAAGAAGCCCAGTGCACCTCGACCATCAGCAGTGCGGAACCACCTGGATCGCAACTTCGAAGCCAGCAGTTCGAACAGCAAGTGGGTAACCGATATCACCTATGTTCGAACGGCAGAGGACTGGCTGTACCTCTGTGTTGTCATTGATTTGCATGCTCGACAGGTGGTTGGTTGGTCAATGAGTGCTGTTCAGGATCGCCAGCTGGTGCTGCAGGCTGTCTTAATGGCGCTCTGGCAGAGGCAGGATCGATCAACCATTGTGTTGCATTCGGATCGCGGCACGCAGTTCACCAGTGATGAATACCAGCGTTTTCTCAAAGGTCACAACCTGACCTGCAGCATGAGTGCCGTAGGCAGCTGCGCAGACAATGCACTCGTCGAAGGGTTCTTCGGGATGCTGAAGCGAGAACGAGTAAATCGGCGGCGTTATCGAACACGAGCAGAAGCTAGAGCGGATATCTTTGATTACATCGAGTGCTTCTACAATCCGAGGATGCGTTCTAGACTGAAACGAGAACAGAGCAAGAAGATCACGCTAAACGAAACTGTCCGGGGAAGCGGTACCTAACCCGGGTTACTGGTCTAGATCCTCACCGCCCATTTGTACTGTTTACATGAAGCCGCTTATTCGCCTTTTTCTACTGGTTGTGTGCGCCACGTTCGGAGTCATTGTAGGAACGTTAACTTCTGTAGCGCTCACGTTCGGGATAAGTGAAGACGGATTCGGTTTGGTGGCCATTGATTTCGACTATCCAGAACAAAGTTTCGACACTATCGTTTTCGGTTCTGAAGGAGACCGCACTAGGTTAGAAAACATTCCAGATGAGATGAGCACCCATGAAGCGGTGTCAGATTTCTACGACATGAAATTTGGTGATGGGCGAATGGACGAGCAAGATCTACAACGGGTTATTGATCTGTCCATCCAACAATCTCAAAGGCGTTATTCTCACTCCGAATACCCAGCCACATTTTGGATTCTTGCTATCGGAGGTTTTCTTGTAGGGCTGGCAATAGCGTTGTTTTCAGGGCGCTGGCTGTGGCGATTTCTATACGCAGAAGGCGACTAGTCCCTTCGCTTGTCTCTGCAAGCCTTGCGTCCGTCTACATCACCTGCTCTATAACCGCGACTATACTCCTCATCGTCCCAGGCGCCTTCGATCAGAGTGGTTCTGATCTTACATTCCGTGTTGTAACCGGCTGCGTACCCATCGGAGTATCCGGTGTCGAACCGCTCTTCTGGATCCGAGCAACTAAAAAGCAATAGCGCCAGTAGCGCGACTCCGTACTTTTTCATCATCTATGATCCTTATACGGTTGGAGAGAGCAAACCGCGCAATTGTTCGGATACAAGCTCATCAACTTCATATAGCTTGTCCCGGAGCGTTGAGATTTCACTATCGGTCATTCCTTCCCCGTCAAGCTGTCCATAGGAGGGGAGTTTCCAAACCAGTTCTTCTGCTTGCATCAACGTGTCGCGGGCTTCCGGTACATAGGTTTCGCACAAAATCAGCGCTTCTGAGTTATCCATCATCTCCAAAATCGCTTGCGACCACTGGCCAGGATAGTCGCTAAAGATGGAGGTACGGTCGGCAAGAGCGTCATAGGAATGAACGGAATGGCCATGCTTGTTTTCATAGCCATTCATCATCTGTAGAACCTTGAGAATTAGCTGTCGACGGCTGGTGATGTGTCGCATTAGTTTCCTCAACCCCTCGACTTCAGCTCTTAGGCGTTCGTGACGTCGTTGAAGACGGCCTGCCCACCATGCGGCTGCCATTGATCCACCGAAGCCGACGAGAGCGCCGCCTAGCGCGAACAGGCCATTGATCAGTTCACTACTCATGGAACTCGAGGTTACGAGGATGGTCTGGGTGCGGCAACTATGTGGTGACCCCACTCGACAGCCCCACACCACCCGCCAAAACCACCCCATGCTCAGCCGCAGCAACGGCATCACCGAGGGCTTCCATACGAAGATGGAGATGATGTCGAGGAGAGCCTACGAGTTCAGGAACTTTGAGAACTACCGGTTGAGAGTCTTAACCCACTGCGGGTGGGATGGCATCATCAACCGGGTTTAGCGGATACCGGCCATCCCCCCATTAAGTGGGAAGAGCCAAATACCGGGATTGGTAGGCACGGGCGGATTCGAACCGCCGACCTCTGCCATGTCAAGACAGCGCTCTAACCAACTGAGCTACGCGCCTATTTCTGGCCTGGCACCAGACGGTGCCGGCGAAACGGGGGCGCTATCATACCGAAACGGGCGGGATATCCAACACCATCAACCCAGCCAGGCGAGCACTCGCTCCAGATAGGCGGTTCCGTCTCCCCGCTGCCACTCGCCATGGGCCATGATCACCTTTTCGGGTTCGAGGGCGAGCAATCGGTCCCGGGCGGCGCGGGCGTCCGCGCGTTTGATCCAGGAAAGCCGTAATTCGAGCGGCGCGAGGCCCCAGGGCTCCCTGATCTTCCAGATTCTGGCGATACGCCGTTTCCAGGGCGTCCAGTGCTGCTCGAGAAACGACAGGCTGAAGTTCTCGGACAGATCGGCCAGGATGGCGGTGCGGGACCCTTGGTGAAAAAAGACCATCTCATCCAGGGCCGGGGAGCCGGTGAAGTGAAACTGTTCGATCTCTGCCGCCCATTCGTCCGGCGCCCGATCGGTGAGCGGTGCCTGAAAAGAGAGATCGCTGCGCTTGGCGATGGTGGAGGCGGGTCCCCACACACGAGCTCCGGGGTACAGGGCTTTCCAGTCGGCGAGATAAAGGTGATGGATTTTGTTGGGGCTCACCAGATGAGCGACCCGGCCCAGCTCGTCGATCTGTGTGCGCAGATTGCCGGACAGCGCGATTGGCGACCATATCCAGAGCAGGCCGTTCCTGAGCCGTACGACCACCATGCGGGTGGAGTACGGGAAGCCATAAAAGTCGACAATCTCGCCGTCTGCCAGCCAGATCTCGTTGCCGACCGCTTCCAGGTTGCTCATCGGTATGTGCTCCCCAGCCATTCCTGCCATGTTGAATCTCTCGATAGCCCCGTGCAAGCTCAGTCAACGACTGATTCATGGGGAAATCCGGGAGAAATCCGGGGGGAGATAGGTATGAAGCCTGGTTGGTTTGGCGTTCTGTTGGCGGCGGTGACTGTGGTGGGTTCGGGGCTGGCCCCGCCGGTGAGTGCGGAAGAAACCGTGGGACTGGAAGAGCTCTCCAGCGCGTTCGGGTGGGATATGGCCTCCACGGAGATCACCGTGGAGCGGCTTGGCGATGGCTTCTATGTGCTCTTTGGTGTGGGCGGCAATATCGCGGTGAGCGTTGGTGACAATGGCACCCTCATTGTGGATGACCAGTTTCCGCAGATGATGGATCGCATCGATGACGCGCTGGCGGCGGTGGGGTCCACCGGGGTGGATTTCGCGGTCAACACCCACTGGCACTTCGATCACGCGGAAGGCAATCTGACCCTGGGCCCGCGTGGCACCTGGCTGGTATCACAGGCCAACTCACGGGCCATGATGGCTGATCCGCATGTCGTCAATCTGGTGATGCTCAAATACCTGCAGGAGCCGTACCCCGAGGCGGCCCGGCCGGTGATCACCTATGACGATAAGATGCAGTTTCACTTCAATGGTGAGCGACTGGACCTGATGCACTTCGGCCCGGCGCACACCACCGGGGATACGGCTGTGATCTTCCGGGGCAGGAACGCCGTGCACCTGGGCGACGTCTTCAACAATTCCGGCTACCCGTTCATCGATGCGGACAATGGCGGCAGCATCAGCGGCATGATCGAGTTCTGCAGCCGGGTGCGTGACGAACTGAATGAACAGAGCACGGTGATTCCGGGGCATGGGCCGGTCACCGACTATCAGGCGCTGGTGGACTACATCGATATGCTGACCGTGGTGCGCGACCGCATTCAGGCGATGATTGATGACGGCAGGAGCCTGGAAGAGGTTGTGGCGGCCAAACCCTCGGCTGAATTCGACGCGCGTTACGGCGATCCGACCATGCTGGTGGACCGGGCCTATGCGAGCCTCAGCCAGTGATCCGAATAACCTATCTGTTGCGCAGGAAAGCCGACCTCAACCTGGCGGACTTCCGGGCCTACTGGCTGAATGAGCATGGTCCGCTGGTTGCCAGTGTGGCTGGAAAAATCAACGCCCTGCGCTACGTGCAGGTGCACACCTTCGACGATCCGGCCAATGAAGCCATGGCGAAGGCGCGTGGCGGCATGGAGCCGGTCTACGATGGGGTGGCTGAAGTCTACTTCGAGAATCGGACGGCACTGGTGGCGGCGCTCGAATCCGCGGAGGGGCAGGCGGCTTCGGCGAGGCTGCTGGAAGATGAAGCGAAGTTCATAGATCTGCCGAACTCACCGCTCTGGGTGGGCTATGAGTATCCGCAGGTGAACGCCTCTCCGGAAAACCTCGTTGCCCGAACCCGCAGCAACCTGGCGAAGCTCTACTTTCCACTCAGATGCCCGGCCGAGCGGGATCCCGTGGATGCCCAGCATTACTGGCGCACGCACCATGGTCCGATCATCCGGCGCCATGCCGAGGCATCGGGCATACAACGCTATCTGCAGGTGCACCGGGCACTGGATGACGAGCTGAACGGCTTACTGGCGGAATCCCGTGGCACGGTGGTTGAGCCCTATCTCGGCCATGCCGAAGTGTGGTTCGATCACTCGGAGCGTGGACGTTCACCGGAGCGGGTAGCGGCGAACAACGCGGCAATCGAAGACGAATCCACCTTCATCGATTTCAAACGGTCCTGCATGTGGCTCGCCAAGGAACACGTTTTCGTCGATCGGCGCTAGCGGCCTCTGGAGTTCATCTACAGTTCATTGTTTATGCCGCGCACCCGTGCGGCGGCATAGACAAAAGCCGCACCGATGATCACGCCGATCCAGAGATCCGGGTTCAGCAGCAGGGCGAGTTGATCACCCACCGTGGAGACTACCGGCATGATTCGGTCATCACGTCCGAGAAAGTCGGGTAGCGCGGCACCCTCGATATGCTTGGCGATGCCGGTGGCGAGGATCCGGCTGTTGAACAGGGCACTTTCGAGCACGACCGGAACGACGGGCACCGCGATGGCCCAGAGCAATGCCATCCGGGGCACGCTCACGGAGATCAACAGCAGATAGCCGAGGATGGGCAGCGCCCAGAGCCCCTGAAGCAGAAATCCCAGCAGCAGACGAAAAGCGCCGGGCAGTACGCCGGAATGCCACCAGAGCAGGGACGCATCGCCCAGTTCGCCGCGCCAGACAAAGATGCTCAATCCGATCAAACCCAGCAATTGCGCGAGCACGGCGGCGGCGATCATGATCAGCGGGGCAACCCAGGCGGCCATGACGAGCTTGGCCAGCACGGTCTCGAGATCGGTCACCGGCAATGACTTCCAGAACAGCACGGAGCGGTCCTTGCGTTCATCGTAGAGCGCGCCCAGCAGCATGAAGAACGCGGCGATCACATAGATGAGATAAAAGGGTGTGGCAATCAGGTTCCGGAACAGGCGCATCCGTTCCTGCCATTCCTGCGCCGTCCACTCGTTGATGAAGAAGTGGGTGATCGGACTTACGCCTTCCGATTGAATATTGATCTCCATCTCTGCGGTGCTGCTGGCAAGCAGTAACAGCAGACCGGTCAGCGCAAACAGCGCCAGTGCGCCTGCCTGAAACCAGAAGAAGGGCACCCGGGCTTCGAGCCATTCCCGTTTGAGCAGTGTGATGAAGGCGTTCATTGCTGACCTCCCACCACGGCCACGAAGAGTTCGGCGAGATTGGGCGTGTGCACCGCACCGAACTCATTCAACTCGCCACGATCAACGCCATCGAAGATGAACTCCACGCCCTGCAGCGACTGCAGTTCCGAAAGCGGACCGAGTCGGCGGGCAGCGTCCGCGGCGGTCGGTTCGACGATGAGCTTGGTGAAGCGGGAGGCCAGTGCCGTGGTTTCGATATCGAGCACGTTCCGGCCATGATTCAGAAAGACCACGTCTGTCAGCAGATGCTCGATCTCCCGCACTTCGTGGGTGGTGATCAGGATGCTGCGCGCTTCGCTGGCATAGTCGTTCACCAGCATGTGGTAGAACTTCTGCCGATAGATCTGATCGAGACCGAGGGTGGGTTCGTCGAGCACCAGCAGGCGGGCGTCGATGGCCATGATCAGGGCGAGATGCAGTTGCACGTTCATGCCCTTGGACAGCGTTTGAACCTTCCTGTCCCGGCGGATTTCTGTCTCCGCCAGGGTCTGGTCCAGACGGCTCCGGTCGAAGCTGGGATGCAGCCCCTCGAAGCAGTCGATCAGATCCGAGACCTTCATCCAGCGCGGCAGAATGCCGGTGTCGGCGATGTAGGCGGTCTCGCGCATGATTTGAGCCCGATTGGCCGCCGGGTCCCGGTTCAGCACGGTGAGGGCGCCGCCGTTCCGGCGACAGAGCCCGAGCAGGGTTTTGATCGCCGTGGTCTTTCCGGCCCCATTCGGGCCGATCAGACCGACGATCTGGCCCGGTCGCAGCGTCAGATCGAATCCGTCCAGGGCTTTCACGTCCCGGTAGTGCTTCATCAGACCGCGTGCCTGTATGAGGGCGGATTCCGTTGCGGGTTCGCTCATGGTTTCTTTTCCAGCAGGGTTTGCAGATCCAGACCGAAGAGTTCGATGCGTTCCCGGGTTCTGGGCCACTCTTCGGTCAGAAAGCGTTTGCGCTCGCGTGCCAGCGCCACTTTCCGGGCGCCGCTGGCAACGAACATGCCGAGGCCGCGGCGCTTCTCGAGCAGGCCATCGTCCACCAGGAGCTGATAGCCTTTCGAGACGGTGAGGGGGTTGATCCGTTCCTGGCCCGCCACCTGACGGACGGACGGCACCGGTTCCCCTTCGGGTAGCGCGCCACGCATGATGCCCTCGAGCACGGACTGGGCGAGCTGCACGTAGATCGGTTCTCTGTCGTCCCAGTCGGTCATCGCTGAATCCGCGTTTTCAGGTCAGGTGCTTAAGTGAGTAGGTGGATTGGTGAATAGGTGTGGTACATATGTATAACACCAGAACTCATACGATGTAAAGCTAAAAGGCGGGCGGCAGATCAGCGCCCGCGATTGTGGCGATCGCTGCGATCAGAAGCGGCTGAATTCGCTCGGGTCGAACTGGCTGCACCCGTCCGGGCCGAAACGGTCGTATTCGTCGCGATCCAGTTCCGGCCAGCCGAAGTTGGTCACATAGAGTTCGCAGCGTTCGCGGGCGTCGGTGATGCTGGTGTCTGCGGCGAGTTGCGCCTTGATGCTCCGGGTGGAAACTTCGGCCGCCGTCATCCGGATCCCGGCGTCCTGCACCGTATCCAGAATGATCGAACGCTGGCCATCGGTTCCCCAGGCAAGCCAGGGCGTCTCGGTGCCATTCCGGCCGGTGCCCGGATCGCCATTCAGCGCGAACTCGGTCCAGTAGGACTGTATGCTGCTCGATAGTCCTTCCCGTCCCGGGCTGGCGCTGAAGAAATCACCCAGCGCCGCGAAGCCACCGTCGAAGTCGCCGAAAACGAATGGAATCTCCAGGCCATGTGCGGCGCCCAGGGCCTTCGACAGGTCATAGCCCATGATCGAGGGCTCTTCATCCCAGTCGAACCGGTAGGCGTACACGTTCTGATTGCCCGCGGTGGTCATGAATCTGGCCAGCGAGTCCACGCCGCGTTCTTTCCAGGCCAGTGCACCGTATTTCACGGCGCGCAGATAGGCGTCTTCGTCTTTCAGCCGGGGAAAGAAAAACAGAAACGTGTCCAGGTTGTCCGGCGACTGGGCCATGAACAGGGCCGGTTCATCCCGGTTGGTGCCGAGAATCACAGGCACCGCATTGTGGTTCGCGGTGCTGGAGAAAATCTCCTCCGTGGTGAGCGCCGGCAGCACGTGCCCGTCGCCGAAGTTATCCGGTGTGTTGATCATGCCGGCAAAGGCTTCGTCGGCGAACAGCGCCAGGATTTCTTCCGCAGATTTGCTGTAGAGATATTCCCGGGTCGCCGCCGGACCCATGTCTGAGTGATAGCTGCGAGCTGCTTCCAGATCGGCCACGGTGCCGTCCCTGACCAGCAGTTTGCTGACGATTTCCGGAGCGGAGTTCGGATGCCCGCCCTCTGTCTGATAATTCTGCGCGCTTGCCATGCTGATCGGGTTGAAACCGCCGGATTGCACGATGGCGCGATGGAAGAGTCCTTCTGCCAGCGGCGAGGCCATCATGGCCAGGGTGTCGAAGGCGCCCGCCGATTCGCCGAACACGGTCACATTCGCCGGATTGCCGCCGAATCCGGCGATGTTGTCCCGGGTCCATTCGAGCGCGGCGACCACATCCAGAGTGCCGTAATTGCCGGAGTCATCCAGTGGGTTGCCACGGCTCAGGTCCGGATGCGCGAACCAGCCCAGAGGTCCGAGCCGGTAGTTGATGGTCACCACGATCACATTCTGGTTCGCCGCCAGCGTGGCGCCGTTGTAGGAACCGCCGTCACCGATGGTGTTGCCGCCGCCGTGAATCCAGAACATCACAGGCAGGCCGCTGGCGTTAACAGGGGACCAGACGTTGAGATACAGACAGTCTTCCTCGCCGACGCTCACCCGGTCCGGCTCGCCGGGGCCCCCGGAGAGCTGATTCTTTATCTGCGGGCAGACGTTCCCGGGCGCCAGTGCCTCCACCACCCCGGACCAGGGCGTCGGCGGCTGAGGCGCGCGCCAGCGGAGGTTCGCGGCGGGTGGTTCGGCAAAGGGAATGCCCAGCCAGGCGCGGGTGCCGTGCGCATCGATGAAGCCCACCACATCCCCGGCCGTGGTGCTGCGCAGGGTGACATCGTCCCGGGTCGGGGGTTCCGGCAGGGGGTCCGGCTGGCTCATCAGGGTGAAATAGCCGACCACGGCCACGGAAATCAGGATCAGGGCGAGGGCAAATCTCTTCATATCAGGTCTCTCTCCAGATGCCCGCATTCTAGGCGGTTGTGCCAGAATAGGCGATGTCTCACAGGCTGGGGAGCGTAGGGAGCATGACAGCACAGGATCTGATCATCCGTGGCGGCACGCTGATCGATGGCAGCGGTGGCGAGCGCTATTCGGCCGACGTGGCAGTGCGCGACGGAGTGATTACAGGCATCGGCAAGGTGGACGGCCGGGGCAGGGAAGAGCTGGACGCTGCCGGGGCACTGGTGACGCCGGGCTTCGTCGATATTCACACCCACTACGATGGCCAGGCCACCTGGTCCCAGCGAATGGCCCCTTCCAGCCACCATGGTGTCACCACGGTGGTGATGGGCAATTGCGGCGTTGGCTTCGCGCCCGTGCGCCCGACCGACCACGACCTGCTGGTGGAACTGATGGAAGGGGTGGAAGACATTCCGGGGGTGGTGCTGAAAGAAGGGGTGCCCTGGGCCTGGGAATCTTTTCCGGAATATCTGGATTACCTTGCCGAACGGCAGTTCGACATGGACATCGGTGCGCAGTTGCCGCACGCCGCCCTGCGGGTCTACGTGATGGGCCAGAGGGGGGCAGACCGTGAGCCGGCAACGGCGGAGGACGTCGCCGAAATGCGGCGGCTGACGGCGGAAGCGGTTCGCGCCGGCGCCATGGGTTTCTCTTCCTCCCGCACGCTCAATCACCGCAGCAGCACCGGCGCGCCGACCCCTTCGCTGACGGCGGAGATCGACGAAATGGTCGGCATCGCCAACGGACTCAAGGATGCCGGCGCCGGGGTGATGGAAATGATCTCTGATTTCGGCGATCTGGCGGCGGAGTTCAATCTGCTGGAAGACATGGTGTCCGTCAGCGGCCGGCCCATGTCCATCTCCCTGGCCCAGGGTTTGTCGCCGAACGGCTGGCGCAAGATTCTGGATCGCATCGATCAGGCCAGCGCACGCGGCCACATGATGCGCGGTCAGGTAGCGCCGCGGCCGATCGGCATCCTCTTTGGACTCAGCGCCAGCCTGACGCCGTTCACAGGCCGGCCCACGTTCATGGCGCTGAACGCCCTGCCGCTGAATGAAAAGCTCGCGCGTCTCAAAGACCCGGAAGTGCGGGCGAAAATCCTCGCCGAGCCCGTGTCGCCCGGATTCGAGGGATTGCACAAACGGATGGACGGCGGCTGGAAGCTCTGGGAACTGGGCGACCCGCCGGATTACGAGCCGGCACCGGAAGTGAGCGTGGCCGCCCGGGCCGAACGGGCGGGCGCCGATCCCTATGCGATGGCCTACGACCTGCTGCTCGAGAACGACGGTCGCACCATGCTCTACAGTCCGTTTGCGAACTACGCAGATGGCAATCTGGATTGCTGCCGCGACATGCTGCTGGCGGAGAACACGGTGCCCGGACTCGGCGATGGCGGCGCGCACGTGGGCATCATCTCGGATGCGAGCTTTGTCACCACGCTGCTCGCGCACTGGGGCCGGGATCGCAGCCGGGGCGAGCGGATACCGCTGGAAGTGCTGGTGAAGCGCCAGAGTCATGACACGGCCCGGGCCGTTGGGCTCACCGATCGCGGCCTGCTGGCCGAGGGCATGAAGGCTGATATCAATCTCATCGATTTCGACAACCTGCGAGTCCGGGCGCCGGAGATGGTGACAGACCTGCCGAGTGGCGGCGCCCGTCTGGAGCAGAAGGCGGATGGTTATCTCGCCACCGTCGTCAGCGGCCGGGTCACCTATCGCGATGGTGAGGCGACCGATGCCTTGCCCGGCCGACTGATCCGCTGACGGCTGATGAACGGACCGCTCTCACATATCCGCGTACTGGACCTCACCCACGCCCGTGCCGGGCCCACGGCCGTGCGACTGCTGTCGGACTGGGGCGCGGACGTGGTGAAGATCGAACCGCCGCCGAAGGCCGGCGGTGGCGGCGGTGTGACCGGCGCGCGCCGCGGCTCCGATGAGCAGAACCTGCACCGGAACAAACGCAGTCTGACCCTCGATCTGAAAGCGCCCGACGGGCTGCGGATTTTTCTCGATCTGGCCCGTCAGGCGGACGTGATCGTGGAGAACTTCAAAGCCGAAGTGAAGCATCGTCTCGGGGTGGATTACGACGCGGTCAAAGCCGTCAATCCGGCCATCATCTACGCCAGCATTTCCGGCTTCGGTCAGGACGGCCCGTACGGCGATCGGGCCGGGGTCGATCAGATCGTGCAGGGCATGTCCGGACTCATGTCGATCACTGGTGAGCCCGGCAGCGGTCCCTGGCGGGTGGGTATCGCCATCAGCGATACGAGTGCCGGCATGTTTCTCGGCCAGGGCATCCTCATGGCATTGCTGCACCGGGAACGGACCGGAGAAGGGCAGTGGGTGCACACCTCGCTGCTGGAAGCCATGATGAACAAGCTGGATTTTCAGGGCGCCCGCTACACCATGAATGGTGAGGTGCCTGATCAGCAGGGCAATGACCATCCCTACCAGGTACCCATGGGCACCTATCGGTCTGCGGATGGGCTCGTGAACGTGGCCGCCCCAAGCCAGCGGCTCTGGGTGCGACTGTGCGAGGCGCTCGAAGCCGACGCGCTGCTCGCCAATCCGGACTATCAGAGCGGCCGGGATCGAGCGGCCCGGAATGCCGAACTCAGCGAAGTGCTGAATACGCTGTTCGCCGGTTTCAGCACGGCCGAACTGGTGGAAAAGCTCAATGCAGCCGGCGTGCCCTGCGGTCCGGTCAACAACATCGGTGAAGGTTTTGAGGATGAACAGGTGAAGTATCTGAAGATGGCCAGGCCCGCACCGCATTCGGAACTGGGCGAACTGAGCCTGATCCGTTCGCCCATCAATCTGTCCGGCTTTCCTCAGCCGGAGGCCTTCGATCATGCCGCGCCGGATCCCGGTCAGGACAGCGCCGCCGTGCTTGCCGAGGCGGGTTACTCGGCGGAGCGCATCGCCCAGTTCAAAGATGCCGGCGTGATCTGAGCGGACGACGGACACCATGACAGACAGTCTGAGCAACCGGCTGACGCCGGGTCAGCGGGTGGGGTACGCGGTTGGCGATCTGGGCATCAACCTCTACTTCATTTCCGCGGCGACCTATCTGCTTTATTTCTACACCGACGTGTTCGGCATCTCGGCCGCCGTTGCTGCCAGCGTGCTGCTGGTGGCGCGGGTGGTGGACGCCGTAACCGATCCCCTGATGGGCATGATTGCCGAGCGCACGCGCAGTCGCTGGGGCCGATTGCGCCCCTATATCCTGTTCGGCGCCATTCCCCTGGGGGTGCTGGGCGTGTTGACCTTCTCCACCCCCGATCTCGGTGAAGAGGGGAAAATCTGGTGGGCCTACACCACCTATATTCTGTTCGGCATCCTCTACACCGTGGTGGGCATTCCGTACTCCACGCTCACCTCGTCGCTGACCAGCAACCACCACGAGCGAACGCTTCTCTCCACCATCCGCATGGCGTTCGCATTTGGCGGTGGTTATGTGATTTCAGTCGGCATGCTGCCGCTGGTGGGATTGTTCGAGCGTGCGCAAACGGGCTTTCAGGTGGTGATGATCGGCTTCTCGATCATCGCGACCCTGCTGCTCTGGCTCACCGTTGCCGCCACAAGGGAGCGGGTGCAGCCGCCGGTCACCCAGAAACTCAGCATCGGCGACAGTTTTGCCGCGGTGTTCAGGAATCCGCCGCTGCTGGTGGTGATGGTGCTGTTCACCGGCGGCATGCTGTCGTTCACCGTGCGGCAGACGGTGACGGTGTATTACCTGAAGTACAACGTGGGGCGGGAAGATCTGGTGTCGCTCTTTTTCGGCATCACCATGCCGGTGATGTTCCTGGGTTTGCTGGCCGTACCGAAGCTGGCGGCCCGGTTCGGCAAGGCGGGCGGCATCATGGTCGGCGCCGTGGTCACCATCATTGGCTGTATCGGCCTCTATTTCACCCCGTACGATTCGATCGTCGGCATCTTCTTCTTTTCCTGTGTGATGGCGCTTGGCGGCACACCCATCGCCGTGCTCGGCTGGGCCATGATTCCAGACACGGTGGAATACGCCCAGTGGAAGCTGGGCCTTCGGGCGGACGGTGCGATCTATTCCTTCTCGAGCTTTTTTCAGAAGCTCGCAAAAGCCGTTGGTGGAGCGGGCGTGGCGGCCGCGCTCGCATGGGCGGGCTATGTGGCTAACGTGGCACAGACCGATGCGTCGTTGAACGCGATTCACATGATGATGACGGTGGCGCCGGGGCTGATCATGACGCTGATGATCGGGTTGGCGGCGTTATACCGATTGGATGAAGCCACGCACTCGGCGATGGTGGCGGAAATCGAAGCCAGGGATTGAGTCCCGGCTTCGATTCAGGCTCGAAGCGGTTTCAGCTCAGCCGGGGCGCCAGCGGCACGGCCACGACCATGGCCATGAAGACCGCCGGAATGATGGCCAGAACGCCGAATCCTTCAGCAGCGAGAGATGCGTAGGTGCCGAGAGCGGCGAGAATGGCGACCAGACCGGCCGTCGCAAATCGAAAATAGTTCATGGGAGATGTCTCATAGATTTTGATGGCGCGGAGGGTACTCAGCGGCCAGAAAAAATCTGAGACAGCGATCACGAAACGGTTCGCGGGCTAGTGTATCTCGGCGGCGTCGCCCCAGGCCTTGCGAAGGCGGGCCATGTCGAAGCCCGGTTCACGCGCGGCGCTGATGATCACGTCCTCCTGTCTGATGATGTCGGCGGCGGCGGCCGATACCTCGGACGCGACTTCCCAGGGGATCACCACCGCGCCGTGCTGATCCGCGTGAATCAGATCGCCGGGCATCACGCGCATGCCGGCAACGGTGACCGGGCGCCCGTAGTCCACCGGATGCACGAAGGCGTGGGAGGGGCCAACCCGGTCGGCCAGCATCTGAAACCCTTCCGCGATATCCGGCAGATCGCGAACGCTGCCGTCCGTGACCAGACCCAGGCAGCCCATGCCCTTGTGGATGTTGCTGTTCACTTCGCCCCACCAGGAGCCGTAGCCGCGGGCGTCGCCATCCAGATCCTGAATCACCATGATCGCCGGCTTCGGCCCTGCATCCACATAGGCGTAGTAGGCGTCCTGCATCTCGCGCGCTTCCGGGCCCTTGAGATCGCCAGGATGCTGCGCCCGGATGCTGGCAGTTCTGGCCACGCCCACCATGGGTGGCAGTGCCGGCCGGGTGCACACAAGTGGCTGCACGGTGTAGCCATAGCCGCGCCGATCCGGCGCGACGATTTCCAAGGCATTGCAGACGGTGGGTGTATCCAGCTGCATGAGTTCTGCGCGCAGTGCTTCAGTGAGTTCGGTCATGCCAGTACCTCCTTCAGGCGTTGGGCGATTGCCGCTTCGTTGTCTTCGCGGATCCACGCCAGGCAGAGGGCGGTGATGGCCATGGCGACCGCCAGGGGTTCATCGAAGGTCAGATGATGATAGGTGCCGGGGATCTTGAAGATGGGCAGCTTGCCGCCGGTGATCTCGGCCATATGATCGGCGTAAAACGCGCCTTCATCCTGGCTCTCTTCGCCCAGGATGACAGCACTCCGGCAGGGCAGTGCGGCGAACTTGTCGCGCTGATCGACGCCCATTTCCAGGTGGTCGAACAGCGCCGGATCAAATTTCCAGGTCCAGCCGCCCTCCACCTGACGCAGACTCCGCTCGGCGATATAGGCAAGCACGGCCGGGTGCTTCACCGGCTGCTCGGGCACATAGCGGAACCGTCCGAGGGCGGTGGCTTTGTCTTCGTAGACGCGGGTTTTCCGGCCGGGCTGCACGCCGTCCCGCTCAGCCCTTAAGCCCCATTCCACGTACTGTTCCGGTGGGGCCGTGGTGAAGTCCATGAAGATCACGCCACCCAGATCCTGGCCGTGGTGATGGCCGGTCTCCAGAACCGTGAAGCCGCCGAAGCTATGGCCGACAACGAACGGTCTCGGGCCGAGTTCGGCGGCGGCGCACACGGCCGCCACCTCGTTGGCCAGCAACTCGCCCGTGTACTTTTCCCGCCAGTCGCTGTCGCCGTTGCCGGAGCTGTCGAGGGCGACCACGCGAAACTGATCAGCCAGGAATGGCGCCACGAAACGGTACCATTCCAGGTGGGCATTGCTGCCGTGCACCAGGGCAATGCCGGGCTTGCCGATCTCGCCCCAGGTCTCGTAATGAATGGATGCGCCATCCACCGTGACGTTCCCGGATTCGGACGGCACGGCGAGGGCGCGATCAAACCAGAAGGGTGTTTCGCTCATCGGAGTACATCGAAAAATTTGAAGCCGGCGAGAATACCACAGGCCCGTGATACGGCAGCATCAGACCCGCTTCAGGCGTTGCTGATAACGCCGGAAGGTCTCGCTTTGGGCAAAGTCGGGGTGATCCCGGGCAATCTGTCTGAGCAGATCGATTCCGGTGTCGTGATCGCGCAGCAGTTCGATGCAGATGCGGGCGCGGCGGAACCGGGCATCGGGAATCAGGGGGCTGTCCGGATACGCATCCGGGAAGTCCTCGAGCAGCATGTTGACGATACCGGCGTCTTCCAGGCCCGCTGCCCGGGTAAGCAGGAGCAGCACCTCGTCATCCGGCGGCCGGAAACGGGGCTCCCGTTCCAGGCATTCCTTCATGAGCGTCCAGGCCTTTCTGGTTTCTTCCCGGGCGACCAGGCGGGTGATATAGCGAACGGCATGCTCGAGCAGCAGCTGCTCGTTCTGGAATTCCTGGAGGCGCTCGTGCATGAGCGGATCCAGATTGACGGGGTCCGTGGCGATTTCCGCTTCAATCAGGCGCACCCCGTCGCCGTGGTTTCCGGCGTTTACGTGGGTGTGCACGTCGTGGAAGAGTTTGTCGATCCGCTTCTGTTCAAGGGCCAGTTCTTCCGCCAGGGCCTGCTCCGGACTCTTCAGGGTCTGCAGGCCGAGCTCGTGCCGCCGGTGATAGAGGAGGATGCCGTAGAACAGATTCCCGAACAGGAAGGCGAACGGACTGAGCAGCAGATTCAGAAAGCTGCTGGCGTACTGGAGGGCGAAATGCAGATAGCCCAGGCTGCCAGAGGTGAGACAGAGGGCGAGCAACGCGTACGGTCCCAGGCCGGAGATCAGCTGCCAGGCCTTAGCCGGTTGAAGATATTCGAAGAAGGCATCGTCGAGGAGAATGCCGGTCCAGATGAGCGGCAGCAGCAGCGCGGGCAGGATCAGTAAGGGGCCCAACTCCGGGCCGCTGTAGAAGAAGATCACGAAAACAAACAGATGCACCAGGCACAGCTGCACGGCATTGCCGCCGTGAAACGGATTGATTTCCGTCTCGCCGTCGATGGGTTCGTCGAACAGTCCCTGAGCGGCCTGGGTGAACAACTTCCGGGCGGAGATGGAGAGGCCGCCCAGAACGGCGTACCAGACCACCGAGCCCATGGCGACCACCAGCACGCCCACCCAGAAGTTCATGCTCGCCCAGGCGGTGAATGCGACGGCAACCAGCAGGAAAGCGGCAACGGTGAACAGCGGCGTCGGGCGCAGGGGCCAGGACAGGGTTTGCCAGTGAATGGTTTGCCGGAGCATGGGAACAGTGTATAGGAATCAGGTCGGGCGCCAGTTTCCGAAGGCGGAGGTCTAGAAAAGCCGCTTCAGCTTGCGTGACTCTTTCTCGAACCGTTCCCAGTCGTCGGGGAAGCGCCGCCGGAGTTTTTCCGCTCGATCCCGTTCGGCCGTGATCAGCCGGTCGAACGTCCGTGCCTCCCGGCCGCTTTCCGACTGTGTGTCGCGATAGTGGGTGAGCGCCTCTTCCGCTACACAGGCATCCTGATGATCACCCAGGTGTGCCTGTAAGCGACGGAGCGATTTCGACGCCCGGGCGAGCTCCGTCCCATAGGGACCATTCAGAATCTCCAGGCCATAACGGAGCTTTTTGATCCGGATCCGGAGCCGGTGATAAACCTCGGCCTCTGATCCCGGATGAATCTTCCGGCCTTCCCGTCGCACCCCGGCCAGCCGCTTCGGCACGTATCCATGGGCAAATTCGGCGATGGTCGGGCTCGCTGCCGGGTCGATGGCGCGCGCCTGGGACTGAAGAGCCAGATAGCTCGCCTGAAAGCGCCGGAAGCGATTGCTGTCCAGCGCCGTATTCAGGCAACGTCGTGCCCGCAGCCGATTGCGCTCCAGGTGCTGTTCGTAGGCATCCAGGCTATGCCGGCGGCCTTTCGGCAGAGCCCGTCGATAACCGTGCAGGTGCTCGAGTTGCACGTCCAGATCCCGAACGGCGCCGAGCACATCACACAGCCAGCCCGCCTCCGCGGCGAGCGAGCGGGCTTCCGTCTTCGGCAGCACGCCGCCAAAGGCTTTCAGTGCCGCCCGCAGGCGCCGGGTGGCCACCCGCATCTGATGCACCCCTTCCGGGTGCAGGCCTTCGTAGGCATAGGGTTCGTAGGCTGCCAGGGCATGCATCTGCTCGGCCAGATAGCTGGCGCCGAGTTTCGACCAGGCATCGGCAGGCGACATCAGATCCCGGGTTCGATCGCCCACATCCACCACGCCGCGGGTGTTGAACAGGCCGCGATGGAATTTGCTGGTCCGGGATTGAACGAGGTCGGGATGTGCGGCCAGCACCCCGGAGAAGGTCTCCAGAATGGCAACCGGCCCCTGTTTGAGCTCGCCCTCGAACTCCACGTAGCGCAGAGGCTTGGCATCATCTATCCGCACCCGATCGAACACCATCTCGATCAGGGCGCGTGGGTGGTCGGGATGGCTGATGTGGTACGTGCTGCGCTCGTTGTTCAGGGCGAAGAGGGGTTTCAGCTCGGCAGATCCCGGCACGTAGCGTTGCAGCAGGCTTCGCACCGGCCCTTCTTCCAGACTGTCGAGCTGGGGGGATTCGTGCAGGGTGGTCTGCTCGATCTCCCGCCGCTCGAAGAAGCCGTCGTCGCTCTGGCCGAGTTGCTTGCAGGTGAGGACCAGCGCCAGCGACTTGTGCCGGCAGCGCAGGGACCAGCCAGCCCGGCGAAGACGCTCGGCGGCAGTGTCGAAGTAGACATCGTGAACGAGGCGCGTAGTCTTTGGCTGGATCTGAAAGCCCGCCCAGGCGAGATCCTGCAGCAGGCGCCGCAAGGCTTTCTGTGGCCGCCGGCCACGCACGAGCAGATATTTGGTCTCCAGCTCTTTCATGCTGGTTGGCTCAGCAAACGTGTCATTCCCCGGATCGGCCAGTATATAGACGGAGCAGCCAAAAGCATGCATGTTCGAGCCGATCTCAGTGAAGGGGCCCTGGTGACACCGGCCCAGTGGGCCTGGCGGGATTCGCCCCAGGCCGGCGTGCGGCGGGTGATGCTCGATCGGGTGGGTGATGAGGTGGCGGTGGCCACCAGCCTGGTGCGCTACGCGCCGGAATCCCGGTTTCCGAGCCACAGCCACGCCCGGGGCGAAGAGTTCATCGTGCTGGAAGGCGAATTTGCCGATGAGCATGGCCGCTATCCGCCGGGCACCTATGTGCGCAATCCGCCGGGCACGAAACACGCCCCGTTCAGTGACCCAGGCTGTCTGATCTGGGTGAAGCTGCGGCAGTTTCACCCGACGGATCTGGATCAGATGGTGGTGCAGTTGGATGCGCAGATCCCCACCAGCGGCCAGCAGACGCGGGTGATCCATGAGTTTGCGGACGAGCAGGTGCTGGAGATCACGGCCGCCGGGGGCGAGCATCTGCACCTGCCGGCTGCTGAGGTCGCCCAGGAGGTGGTGCCGCTGGCGGGCACGATCCTCTGGGCCGGCAGGGAGTTGGCACCCATGAGCTGGCTGCGGGTGCCAGCGGGCACCGGCATCCACATCGAGACCGAAGGGCCGTGCAGGCTCTTCTGGAAGCTGCGACCGATCACCAACTGGGACGAATGAGGAGGGGGCATGGCGATTTCTGAAGAAGCGGCACTCTGGAGTGCAGGCCGCCAGGCGGCGGCGATCCGGGCAGGTGAATTCGGCAGCCGGGAACTGCTGGAACTGCTGGTTTCCCGGATCGAGCGTTTGAATGGCACGGTCAATGCCGTGGTGACCCTGGACCTGGAAACGGCCCGGGAGGCAGCAGACGCCGCCGATCGAATGGCGGCCGATGGCCAGTTCGCCGGCCCGCTGCACGGGCTGCCGATCACGATCAAGGACGCCCTGGAGACGGCCGGCATCTGTTCCACCGGTGGCGCGACCGAACTCAGAGACAATGTGCCCGGCCGTGACGCGCCTGTGGTGGCGGCGCTGAAGGCAGCCGGTGCCATCGTCTTCGGTAAAACCAACCTGCCGCGGTGGTCGGGCGACATTCAGTCCTACAACGAGATCTACGGCACCACGGGCAACCCCTGGAATCCGGATCGGGTGCCTGGCGGCAGTTCCGGGGGAGCCGCCACCGCGGTGGCCACGGGCATGACGAGCTTTGAAATCGGCACGGACATCGGTGGCTCGATTCGGATCCCGTCGTCCTTCTGCGGGGTCTACGGACACAAGCCGAGCTTCGGGGTGGTGCCGTCCACGGGTTACCTGGATCACGAAGCCGGCGGCACCACCGAGGCGGATGTGAACGTGCTCGGGCCCATCGCCCGGTCTGCCGAAGATCTGGAGATGCTGCTCGGATTGATCACAAAGCAGGCAGGGCCGCTGGTCGCGGCCCTCGAAGCCCCGCCGGAAGACGTGAAAGTGCTCAAAGTGGCCGCCTGGCTGGATGATGATTTCTGCCCGGTGGACGAGCGGGTGCTGGAAGTGATGAGCGCGGCGGTGGATAAGCTCGAGGCCGCCGGCGTGACCGTGGACCGGAACGCACGCCCGAATCTGGACCCGAACCATTCCTTTGGCGTCGGGGCCTGGCTGGTGACTGCCGCCATGGCGCAGTCCATGCCGGCGGAGCATCTCGAAGGGGCGCAATTGGACAACGCCCTGGCAGGCGCCAGCCATCGGCAATGGCTGGACATGCACGCCGAGCGGGAGACCATCCGCAGGCTCTGGGCGGAATTCTTCAGGGAATACGACGCGCTGCTGATCCCCACCGCCTTCGTGCCACCGTTCCCGCACCAGCACGAAGGGCATTTCGGCACCCGCACGCTGCAATGCAGCGGCAGTGATCGGGCCTATGCGGATCTGGTGCGCTGGACGATCCTGACCGGCTCAGCCTACCTGCCGGCGTCCGTGCCACCGCTGGGCCTGGACAGAGACGGTCTGCCCATCGGCCTGCAGGTGGTGGGCGGCTATGGCGCCGACTACACCACCATCCGCCTGGCGGGCCTGATCGGTGAGCTCTGTGGCGGCTACCGGCCACCGCCGATGGCGTTGGAATAGCGCTGGATGGGGCGAGGTGCGCCGGATCGGCGATCAATCCCGCCAGATCCGCTGCATCTGCAGGTAGGAGAAGGAGGCCGACCAGGTGATCATGGCCAGGCCGAGCAACGCCTCGGTGCTGGTGATCATTCGGACTGGGCCCTCTGGCACCAGATCGCCGAATCCGACCGTGGTGTAGACCATGGCGGAGTAGTACACGTAGTCAAAGGCATCCCGGGGGCTCGGAATCAACCAGCCGTGCTCGAGCAGTTCCACGGCGACCCAGTAACCGCCGCCAAAGATGTAGATCTCGATCACATGGGCGATCAGCGTGCCGAGCACGCTGCCGAGAATCAGCCAGCGGTGATGCCCTGGCACCAGCGAGCGCCGATGCAGAAAATGCAGCGCTTCGTAGTGAATGATCACGCAAATCCCGGCCAGAACCAGGGAGATAATGGTGGCTTCCAGAAATTCTTCACCCATGGCCCGTATAGTACCTGCGGTGGATGAATTGACAGGGGGCAATCGCTGAGTAAGATACGCCCCCTTAACTTGCCCCAGGGTGTTTAGCTCAGTTGGGAGAGCGACGGCCTTACAAGCCGTAGGTCGCAGGTTCGACCCCTGCAACACCCACCATTTCTCGCGGCCGTCCGGCCATGGGATAAAACGGAGCGGTAGTTCAGCTGGTTAGAATACCGGCCTGTCACGCCGGGGGTCGCGGGTTCGAGTCCCGTCCGCTCCGCCATTTACATCTAAAAAATATTTAAATATCAATTAGTTGGGCTTTAAAAAGGCGGCTCTTCCCACTTAATGGGGGATAGCCGGTATCCACTAAACCCGGTTGATGATGCCATCCCACCCGCAGTGGGTTAAGACTCTCAACCGGTAGTTCTCAAAATTCCTGAACCCGTAGGCTCGTCTCGTCATCATCTCCATCTTGGTGTGGAAGCCCTCGGTGATGCCGTTGCTCTTGCTGAAGCGCCACATGGCAACGATGGGTTCGAGCCATGAGGTGAGTGTTCTCGCCAGCCCTTTAAGGGGGCTGGCGTGCAGCTGCTCGATCAGCTCCAGGAACCCGGGCAACTTCCTTCTGGCCCTCCTGGCGTTCAGCGTCTTCAACAGCAGGTAGCGGTTCAGCCGCTGCTTGGCCTCGTAGAGCGCTTTCAGCACTGGGAACTCAGCCAGATACCGATGAAGGTTGTCTCGCTGCTCATCGGACAGATGCCACTCGTGCCGACGCATCAGACTCAGCAGTCCCCGGTTCTTCCGTCCCTCAGGATCCTGCTGTTGCCAGACCTTGAGAAAGTGCTGGTTCACCAAACGGATCACATGGAAGCGATCAGCGACGATGGTGGCCTGGGGAAAGTACTTACGAGCAATACTGCGATAGGTCTCGGACAGATCCATAACGATCACCTGGACCTGATCCCGGCCTGGTAAACGCTGCAGATAACGCCTGAGACTGGGTTCTGAGCGCCCGAGTACCACATCGAAGACCTTGTGGTTCTTCAGATCCACCAGGCTCGTGGCATAGCCTCGTCGACGAGTGAAAAAGTGCTCATCAATCCCCAGCACCCGCGGACAGGGGCGGTTCGACATCTCCGAGACCTTCTGCCGGCAGTGGCTCTGATACCAGCGTTCGACCGTTGCCCCGCTGATGTGGTGGGTGCGGGTGATCTTGCACTGAGTGACCCCACCGTCATGCGCTTCAAAGACCTCGAGCCGGAACGCTTCCGAGGCTCTGAAGCGCGGCCTGACGCCCTTGAACCGATGATAGAAGTATCGCCCGCACTCGGGGCAATGGTACTTGGGCGACCTCAGGTGCAACGTCATCACCTGATTGCCCTGGCGCGTGTGCTTCAGGGTGCGCCGCCGGTGACCTTTCCCCCAAGAAGGTAACCGTTTCCTATCGGACTTTTCCCGTAAGATTGACCCGAGGGAGGTCCATAGATGAAGCGCAAGCGCTACACAGAGGAACAGATCATCCGGCTGCTCAAAGAGCATGAAGCTGGAGTGACGATCGAAGAGCTGGCCCGCAAACACGGCGTGGCGAAGAGCTCGCTGCAACGCTGGAAGTCGAAGTACGGCGGCATGGAAGTGTCTGAAGCACGTCGGCTGAAGGAACTCGAGACTGAGAACGCTAGACTGAAAAAGCTGCTGGCGGAGACGATGCTGGAGAAGACGGCCATCGAGGCAGCACTCCAAAAAAAGTGGTGAAGCCGACGGCCAAGCGCGAGTTGGTCGGATATCTGCAGTCAGACTTCCGTTTCAGCCTGCGCCGAGCATGTCGGCTTGCTGGTATCAGCCGCAAGGCGATGGCCTACCGTCCGATAGATCGTAGAGATCACGCGCTCAGATCCCGCTTGAAGCAGCTGGGCGAGCAGTACCCGAGGTACGGCTACCTGATGCTGCACGCGATGCTGAAGCATGAAGGCCTGGTGGTGAACCGGAAGCGAACCTACCGGTTGTACACGGAACTCGGCATGCAGATTCGGACCCGGCGTCGGAAGAAGTTGATCCGTCCGCGTGTTCCGATGGCGGTGCCAACGACCGTCAACGAACGCTGGTCGCTGGACTTTGTTCACGATCAGCTCAGCTGCGGTCGACGGATCCGTATCCTGAACATTGTCGATGACTACTCACGCGCCTGCGTGGGCCAGTTGGTGGATACCTCGATCTCAGGTCAACGGATGGTTCGCTATCTCGACGAACTGCAGGAGAGCCGAGGATTGCCGGATCGGATCGTATTGGATAACGGTCCAGAGATGACGAGCAAAGCCATGTTCTTCTGGAGCCGGGAGAATGAGGTGAAGCTGGAGTTCATTCAACCAGGGAAGCCAACACAGAATGCCTTCGTGGAAAGCTTTAATGGCCGATTCCGTGACTACTGCCTAAATCAGCCCGCTCGCTTTGAAAAGCGGGCGGCTTAGCCCAAGTGTCCGATAGAAACTGGTTACCCTGCAGGGGAAAGGTCAATCGGGCGCGAGCATATTGGCAGCGGTGACGATGAAGTAGGCTTGATACGGCCAGTCGTTGGCGTTGGTGGCGCGTTTGCGCAGATACGCGTAGCTTGCTAGCTGTAAGTGCAGGTTGTTCTCAAGTTCTTCGCCTCGATACTTCTCACCACCCCATTTTGCGTCGACCACAATCTCTTGGCCGTCTGCGCGAGTGAGCAACAAATCGATCTCTCCGCGTAGTTGGACGCCATCGACGAAGTAGGGCGCTTCTTCATGATATTCAGCGCGGACGTTCACGATGTCTGCAGCCACCAGGTGTTCAAGGAGCCTGTGGAAGGCGCGCTCTAGTGTGGTCACGACCTGCTCGTGATCGACACCGCGGCCTGGCTCCAGGAGCACGGCACCTTCGCGGCGAACAAGGGCAGGGATGGCCTGATCGAGCCAGGCTTGCAGGGCCGCTGTGTCCATATCCCGCCACTTTGCATGCATGTCGAAGAAACTTTCGAACAAGCGATGAGCGAGGGTGCCGTACAGCAGTGGGCCGTCTGCGAGATCCTGAGCACGGCCAAGGCGTAGCTTGGCTTGGTAACTCAGCACCCAGTCGTGAGGTTGATATAACAACTTGTTGAGGCTGGAATAGGATTCTTGCGCACGGGCTGGGATCTCTGTTCCTTCTGGCAGTTCCCACCATCGCTTGGGTGTAGGCAGTGCTCGAACGGTGAGTGGTTCGGTTTCAACACCCAGAAATGGTAGTTGAACGACCTCGCCATCCAGCAAAGCGTCTTCCAACACAACTTCCGACCAGTTCTCGAACAGACTTGAAAGCTGCGTCCACAGTGGGTGATAGCCCTCGTCACTGTGGTGCACGACAAATATGCAGCGCGACTGGGCGTTCACGATGGGCTGCAACCAAGTCTCACTGCGGTGACGCAGTTTGTCCTCAAGACTGGGTAGTTTGGCACCTGCGCCGGCCAGTGCGTCCTGCTCTTTCGACGACCATGGATAGGCGTCTTGGTGCTTCTGCGGTGCAAGATCCCACCAGATGACTTGGTTCCAGGGCTCAACCACATTGGCCGGATGTGTACATGCGCGCACGTGCCCGGCCTCGGCGAAAAGGTCTGGATTGGGTTGCGCCTGAGCGACTTCATCCACCAGGCGCTCTAGCTCTAGCCGTTCGATGTGTGTGCGCCCTTGGTCTGCAAGGTTTTTGATGGCATTCGACAGCGTATCGGCTTGCGCCAATGCGCCGCCAAACATGGCCCGCTCGCCGGTGTCCTCTAACTGCGATAAACGGGCGGAAAGCCAAGTTTGAACTCGAGTGATTCGGGTGTTGAGTGCATCGATAGGCGCGCCGTCGCCAGGATCGAACCGCTCACACTCGAACCATTCCTGAATGGTGGCCCGAAATGCTTTGATCTTCGCTTCGTGGTCTTCTTCTTGGCCGAGCGCCTCTTCGAGGTCCGCTATGGCTTGCGTCCATGCACGTCCGCTGATGCCAGGCTCCGTGCTCACCGCTTCTGCCAGTGCCCGACGGATGCGCAGCGCCACGGGTCCCAAGGGGTGAATAAAGAACTGCAACAGTGCGCGGGGATTAACGGGATCCCACAGGAGCGCAAGGGAGAGTTTTAACACCTGGGATACCGCTCGAAATCGCGAGTAGTGTTGGAATCCACAGCGTGGCAGGCCCGAACGCTCCATCGCGTTGTCAACAATGATCCCGTCCTGCTCAGCGATCACGACGGTGTCGCGAAAGCTATCGCCTGCGCGAACTGACTCGGCGATTACGCGTGCAGAGATGTCCCGCGAAGCTGCGCGCACGACAACGAAGGTGCCGTCTTGATTGAGGTGGGTCCTGCCCTCTGCGCGTTCTCCGTCAGTCAACCCGATCAGCAGCGATTGAACCATTGCAAGGTCAGTGCCGTGTGAGGCGTTGATTGCAGGCTGGATTCCGGGATCGATTTCGTAGCTAACTTTCTCGAGAACCTGTTGCCAAAGAATCGGTAGGGCCTCAAATCGGGTGAATAGAGTGAGCTTTTCGATTTGAGTGCGCCGCGTGGCCAGCGCGGCCAGAATCCGCTGCAAACGCTGTCCAAGGCATAGTGGCACGCGGTCCAATGCGAGCTGCTCTATTTCAGCCATGTCCACAAGTCGTGATGGTGCGGTATCGGGGAAACGGCCGTCCCAACCCGCTTCGTACCACTGAGCACGCCAAGAGTGGAGCGTGCGAGCCACGCCTACGGGATCTACTTCAAATGAGCGGTGATAGAAACGTGCCTCATTGTCTAAGTCGGACAGGCAGCCTCGGTAAGTAACGATCTGTGCCGTGGGCGGCTCGAGAACAGGGGCAAGACCCAAGTCGGACTCGAGCATGCTGAGCAATCCCATCGGGCCAAGCGTAGCCTCGCCGACGCAGGTTTTCGGTGGTGTTGGGTCCAGGCTATCGAGGTGAAGTCCAAATCGTATGTGCATCAGATACTTACCTTTTTGTTCAGAGGGCGGCTAGGTAGTCCTCTTCGTACTCGATATCTTTCCGTTGCAGCGTCTGGGTGACTGGGCTGAAGATCTTAGGGCGCGCGAACTCACCCTTGGCTGCGCTTAGGTCCAGAGCCGTCAAATGCCGGCAATTGAGATAGCTGGATAGGTCGGTTAGCGCGAGGCTGAGTTTATCGATTCCTATTCGCATCTCTTGAACTCAGTCCACGACCGGGTAATAGGGAGTGCCCCAGTCAACTTCTGGGTGATCCATCATCACATCAATCGCCAAGGGAACCAGGGTGGCGATGATCTGCCGGCTGTCGCGTACCTGATCGCGATTCACGCTACTCTCCCAGGTGGCACCACCGTGCACGATCTGGTTGCGCAGCACATACAGGCGATCGAAAACGGTATTGAGCACGGCTCTTGTATCCCGTGTCGCAAGGGCTCGATTTACCCACTTTTGACTCCGTTGAAAACTAACCTCCCAATCTCGACCGTCTTGGGCGCCGTGATGATGCTTCCAGAATGGTTGAAAGACGAATTTGTTGTTGAGTAGCAGTCGAATAGAGCCGGGGAATCTTTCCCATAGGGCGTTGTAGATCCGACTCGCGCGATCTAGCTCCGTAAGCCGCCCGAAGTAGGTGTCGATCAGTGTGCGCTCACCGGAGAAGCTCTCATCGTTGATCTCCCGGGCGTAGGCAGCATTAAACGCGATCCAATAAAAAAGGTAGGCGGCGTCGTCATCATTCGGTTCCTGCTCTGCACGCTGCAGCCAGCTGAGCGCTCGATGAATACGAAGCCCGTGCTCGGAAGGGTGCGAGTCGCGAATCTCTCGATGCTTTGCTTTGAGTTCGGCGAATGTCGGCGTCTCGCTCGAGGCGGCTTGAGACGAGGCTGCTTTCTGAGTGAATTGGCGAGAACTCATTTGTCTTGCTCCTCTGCGTCGATAAGGCGACGAACGTCGGATATAAACGCGTTGAGTGCGTCCACATGCTTGTCCAGGCGCTTCTGCATTAGCTCGGCGCGCTTGAGAATCTTGTCCGCGGAGCTCGAGATCGTGTTAGCGGAGCGACTGATCTCATCAAGCCCTTCGAGCTGTTTTTCCACATCGCGCATGGCCGTGTCTATCGCATCAACATCCAGGTCGATTTCCTCGTCGCTGCCGTGTTGCTTGGTGCACAGGGCTTTGGCTAGTGACAGGGCAGCTTTGAGCGCCACATCGGAGATGGGATCCTCTTGATCCCAGACCAAGACAAGATCGTTCCCGTAGCGGGACAAGACGTCGACCGAGTCGCCGGCCATCTTTTTTGAGTAGACGAACAGGCCGACTTCTGCGTCGCGGTTTTTCCGCGCGGTTTCGAGCTCGCTCAAGGCGTCCTTCAGCTTCACACCTTGCTTCTGCTTGGCTTCGATCACGATCCGACTGCCAGCGGCGACCTGCTCTGGACCAATATCAATCACTATATCGCCGACTTTGCTGTTCTTGATCAGACCGGTCGAGTGGCCGGTTGCGGTAACGACGTCGTCTGTGTTGCGAGAGAGTCCTTCGAGGCACTGATAGAGGGCATCCTCGAAATCTAAGCCGTGTCGGGTACCTTTCTCCTCCGCTTCTTTGCGCGCATTCATTTCTGCGAGAGAGGTGGCGACCGACCGATAGAACTCCTCTCGAGACTTCTGCTCTTTCTCCGCAATACCTACCAGCTCTGTACGCAATCGCGCGAGCGCTGACCCTTCGGTGTCTAGAGAGAACTCACTGCTAATGGTTTTCTGGGCTTGCTCCACACGGCCGACCAGGCGTGAGAGCGCTGAGTCTTTCTTGTCCAAGGAGAACTCGGAGACCATGGCATCTATCCGCTGCTCCAGGGCTTCACCCGATTTGGCTTGCTTGCTGTCCAACTCGGCGATTAGCCGAGCCAGTGCGCCTTCCTTGTTGTCTAGCGAGAACTCGCGGAGGATTCGCTCACGTTGCTGGATCAGCGCAGTTTCCGTACTGCTGGATATCGAGGAGATCAAACCGTCGGACGCCTCAGGGTGCAGCAGCTTCATCAGTGGGCTGTGTTCCCCGATGTGCTTGGCAAGTGTTTTCACCAGCTCGGAATCTTTCTCACCGACCTGGCCCTTCAAGATCTCCTCAATCTCGCCGCCATTCTTCACCAGGCGGTGCACGCGCTCGCTGAATCTGCCGCTTTCTGGATCGAAGTAGCTCTTGAGGCAGGAGGCCACATACTCGTTCACGTTAGATTGGTGCGCATCCAGCATGTGTCGAAGCTCGCCGACCAGCCGATCACCCTCATGCTTCATCACATCCGCATCGACGCGGCCTTGGGCCTGTCGGATTGCCATGACGCCGATTCTTAGCGCCATAAGGGCGAACTCGTTACGCGGCTGTCCCTCTGCATGGTTGGCGAGCTCCTGGCAGACCTCCGGATCAGTAGCCAGTAGCTCGAGCGCGATCGCGTTGGTTGGTGCGGACAAGGCGTCCTGGTCACTGATAGTGCTCATTTCGCTCGAACTCGAGCTAGCTGCAAGGGGGCTGGTCATGTCGCGTTCTCCTTAGTGTCCGCTGAACCGCGAGGTCTTTCACTGGGCAAAGGTCAACCTTTATGCGTATTCGAAGCCTCTGCGAGCTATTGGTTTACAAAATAGTCGCTAAAAGGTATAAATGTAAACTATGAGTTTGTATCTGGTCGATAAAAACGTTGATTGGTCAACGACTTAAGCTTGCCCGAGCCGCTTCCGGATTGTCGTTGCGGGATCTCTCATCTGCGATGGACAAGCTCGTTTCCGCACAAGCGATTGGTAGGTACGAGCGAGATGAGGCGCAACCGGGCTCCAAGGTGCTGATCGCCCTTGCACGAGCACTAGACGTATCCGTCGACTATCTCGCCGGCGATCAGGAGCTGGTGCTAGAAGAGGTCGATTTTCGAAAGAAATCCATCACGAGTGCCAAGGAAGAGGCGCAAGTGCAGGCTCAGGCCGTCCATTTGCTGGAGCGCTACCTCATGGTGGAGGAGATGTTGGGTCTCCCGAGCTCGGACTGGGAGTTGCCAGATGAGGCGCCGTATCCGACCAATCGACTGTCTGACGCAGATCGTGCATCTATCCGCGTTCGCGAGGCCTGGGGGCTTGGGTTCGATCCAATTCCCAACTTAGTCGAGCTGCTTGAAGAGCGGGGGATCAAGATACTGTCCGTTCGCCTCTCCAATGTTGATGGACTGATGGCCCGGGTGAGTCGAGGGAGTAAGCCATCGGTCCCCGTGATCGTGCTCAATAATCAGTCCTGGGGGGAACGGCAACGGTTTACATTGGCGCATGAGCTGGGTCATCTGGTAATGGACGTAAGCGCAGAGCTGGATAGTGAGAATGCAGCGCATCGGTTTGCCGGATCCCTGTTGATGCCTGCTGAATCGCTCTGGGCGGAGATCGGTAAGCATCGAACATCTATTGGCTGGGCTGAGCTGTACGAGCTGAAGCAGCTTTTCGGCGCGAGTATTCAGGCCATTGTTTATCGGTGTCACGACTTAGGTATTTTTCCTAAGAAACTCTATCAATCCCTGTATCGGGAGATCGCACGACAGGGGTGGCGAAAACCGCCCTATGAAGAACCGTACGCGATGGAGCCCGAGCGGCCGTTTCGCTTCTATCGTTTGTGTTTCCGAGCGTTGGCGGAAGGGGGGATTTCCGAAGGAAAGGCAGCGGAGCTACTCGGTCTGACGGTTCGCGAGCTGAATCTGGTAATGGATGATCCGACGGCTTCCGAGATTCTTAAATCTCTCGAGGCCTAGCTATTGCACGTTCTTATCTCCGACACATCAGTGATTGTCGATTTGGAACGAGGAGGGATTCTTGAGTCCATTTTTGGCTTGAGTTGCGAGTTCATCATCTCGGATCTCCTGTTTGAGAGTGAGCTGGAACCTGATGCCGGCGTTCGATTAGTTGAGCTTGGATTGCAGGTGGCCAATCTGGATGGAGCAGGGGTGGCAAAGGCCATCGAAAGGCGACGGGATGCTCCCTCTCTGTCACTACCGGAAGTATTCGCGCTAACGCTGGCGAGCGAAAACAGATGGGTGGTACTCGCAGGGGAGGGTCTGCTTAGAACGCTGGCGGAGGCAGAGAATCTGGAATGCCAGAATATCTTGTGGGTGTTCGATGGCATTGAAGCGGATGTGCTGCTTGAGGGAGAGGCTCTACACAAAAGTCTCTCGCAGATTGTTGCGCATGAAAGATGCGGGCTATCAGAACGAGAGTGGCGCAAACGCCTCAAGCGGTATGAAAAGTCCAGCGGATAGCTGCGCCACGGATTTATGCGAATATCCCGCGCGTTCGATTGTCATCCTGTGCAATTTTGCACTGTTGCTGATTATCGATCCCGCAAAGGTAGGCGCTCACCGAAACGCTCACGGTGTCTTGTGACTTGTTTCATGTTGCCTCAACTGTTTTCGATTATGTTGTTTCCTCGTGCCGGGTTGGCTGTCGGATGCTAGTCACCCAGTAGATCTGGCCCGACCAGCAACAATAACAAGCAAAAACTGAGAATAGTCATGCGGGCTAGAACCATCGGATGTTTGTTTGCTTCTGATCCCGAACAAGGATTTGAATCAAGAGGGAACCTTTATCTCTGGGAGGAGTTGCAGCAACGACTTGGGAAATTACCCATGCCTTCTTCAGAGTCACATCTGAGGAATTTGCTGATTCAGAATTTTGAGCACCTCACGGGTCATGAGTTCACCGGTAATGTTGACGAGGAGCTAGTTGTGGCTCGATATGCAGATCGACACGGCATGTCGAAGGACATTGTGCTCAGATCGTTCTGGACGAACACGGCGATTCCCACTTTGTTGAGCAGGTACCGCAGATTGAGCCGGAGATGCGGGGAATGAACCTCACTATCGGAACATCCAGCATCGCATGTCGTTTAGGAGCGTTTCTAACGTTCATCCTTTGTGCGGCTTCCTCATTTGGGTCTGTGGAGATCTTGAGAATTACGCCAGCAGGCGAAGAGGTGCCGCCAGGAAACCAGATTCTTTTCGAATTCAGCCAGCCGATGGTGCCTCTTGGGCGGATGGACCGCGATGCATCGGAGATACCAATCACCATACAGCCGACGCTCGATTGTAACTGGCGGTGGGTCAATCGGCGGACGCTGGCCTGCAACCTGGATGATGCAGACCGAATGTCATGGTCGACTCGGTATCGGATAGCGGTCGAGCCTGGGATTCAGGCGATGGGCGGTACGTCTTTACAGCAAGCCGTGGAGTCTGAGTTCGTGACCAGACGGCCGGCCGTGGCTTATGCGTCGGTGCGCGGATGGTCTGACCCTGGTAGCCCCATCATTCGGGTTGCATTCAATCAGCCGGTCACGAAGGAATCAGTTCACGAGGCATTCAGCTTCTCGTTTGGGAGCAGCGGTGCAGCAATTGACGTTCTGGTCGAGGCCGATCCCGATGATCGGCATCAGGATGATCTAGGTCAGCTTTTTGATGAGCTGCTATCGAATGGTGCTACCAATGACGCTGAGGCATCTACCCTGCCATCGGTATCTGATGCGCCGCGTCGCTTCTGGCTGGTGTCCCCGATTGATCCGCTACCGCTGGATTCTGAAGTCATGTTGAGTCATGGAGCGGGATTGCGTTCCCCGATGGGCCCAGAGGTCGGCAAAACGTTCCGTAATGTCCTGAAGCTCCAAACATTCCCTCAGTTCCGCTTCGTGGGCATTCGCTGCCGGAATAACGATGGTGAGGTTGTGGTGGTCACTACGGAGTCAATAGATATCCAGGCCCCGGAACGCATGTGCGATCCTCTGTCTCCGGTTGCCCTACGGTTCAACACGCCGGTGCTCGCATCTGAGATCAAGCGTGCAGTGACTTTCGAACCCAGCTTGGCGGGCCATCGCCAGGACTACGATCCTTGGGCGAATACCCGCGATCACTATGCCTACCTTGGGTTTGCGCACGATCCAGCGCGCAGCTACGACGTGTCGCTGCCCGAACGATTGAATCCATTTTCGGACTATCGCGTTTTGATCCCGGCGCCAGGCCTGATCGATACCGCTCTTGCGTGGGTCTTAGATGAGCAGGTGGACGGACTCGTAGATGTGTTCGGCCGGCCGCTTGAGGATTCGGTCGAAATCTCATTCTGGACCAATCACCGCCGTCCCGATTTCAAGCTTGTTCACCACGAAGCAGTCCTGGAAGTGGACGTTGATAGCGAAGTCCCTCTGTATGTAACGAATCTTGATGAGGTCCGTCTCGACTACCGGCGGCTGACGCCGGGCGGCGCCACCTCCACTGACTCTTATACGCTCGATGTTCCAAAGGTGGAGGATCTCTCAGTAGCCGTTCCCCTTGGTGTGCGGCGGATGGTTGGCGATGGCTCCGGCGTTGTTTATGGCGCGGTCAATTCCACTCCCGGGATTGAGAAGCATCCTGAACAGCGGCGCTTCTTCGCTCAGGTGACGCCATATCAGGTTTTCGCGAAGGTCGGTCACTACAACACGCTGGTCTGGGTATCTGATCTGGAATCCGGCGAGTCCGTGAACGGCGCACGGGTGGCGATTTACCGGGATGCGCTGAACAGCCTCGACCCTTTGCCGGATAGTGCATTGGTTGTCGAGACGAACGGCGATGGTGTGGCGATGCTTCCAGGTACTGAACAACTCGACCCAGAGCTTAAGACTTTCTCCTGGCATTGCGACGAGAACTGCGAAAAGCTCATTGTGCGTATTGATGGCAGCCGAGGTATGGCGCTGTTGCCACTGACTAGAGATTTCCGCGCGAATGTTGGTCGCGCATCGAATTATCGAGTCTATCCCAGAGCTAGAGCGCAATACGGCCACATGCAGGCCTGGGGCACGACGGCCCAGGGCGTCTACCGAGCGGGTGATACCGTCCGATTCAAGCTCTATGTTCGAAACCAGTCGAACGAGCAGCACGTCTCGGCGCCGAGCTCCAGTTACACGCTGACACTCACAGATCCAACCGGCAAGGTGGTTCATGAGCGGGAGGGGATTCGTCTGAACCGGTTCGGTGCCTTCGACGGAGAGTACACAGTGCCGGAAAACGGCGTCATGGGCTGGTATCAATTCGAGCTCCGCGCCGACTTTACGGAGTACAGCTGGCGCCCAATGCGGGTATTGGTTACGGATTTCTCGCCTGCTCCGTTCCGTGTTTCCAACGATCTCAATGGCGATCTGTTTCGACCTGGCAGCAGTCTGATCGCACAGACGCGTGCCGCGTTGCACTCAGGCGGTGCCTACACGCAAGCTGAAGCACGGATCACCGTCAATCTCCAAGCCCGCAGTTTCCGTTCCGAAGATCCGATCGCACGTGACTTCCGTTTTGACACGAGCAATGAAAGAAACAGCATGCAGCTCCAACAAGTGGTCGGTGAGCTGAACAGTGAAGGTAAGTACGAATCCACATTGCCGCTCGGCGACAACCCCATCGTCTATGGCGCGCTCCAGGTAGAGAGCGCCGTTCGCGACGATCGCGGGAAGTACGTGTCTGCCTCGAGCTCCGCTCAGTATGTCGCTCTGGATAGATTCGTGGGGTTGCGGAAGGAAGCCTGGGTCTTCAAAGAAGGTGAACCGGCGGAGATCGAATACATCACGGTGGACGAGCGCGGACTCCCGGTCTCGGATACTGAGGTCAGAGTCGGTATCGAACGTCTCGAAGTAAAAGCGGCGCGCGTGAAGAGCGCGGGCAATGCTTACACCACCCGCTTCACAGAATCCTGGGAGCCGGTCAGCGAGTGTCGAGGAATGCCGGTAAGCGCGCCTCTGGGCTGCTCATTCACGCCGCAGACCGCGGGTCGCTATCGTATGGTCGCAGAGATCAAGGATGCCCAGGGCCGGTCCCACAGCAGCACGCTCACAGCCTGGGTGGTCGGTAAAGGTCGAGTTGTCTGGCACGACGATGCGACCAACGCCCTGGAGCTCATCCCCGAGGCTGGTGAGTATGAGGTCGGAGACACCGCTCGGGTGTTAGTCAAGAATCCCTATCCTGGCGCCACGGCTTTGATCACGCTCGAGCGATACGGGGTGTTACGGCAGTGGCAGATGACCTTAGAAGGCAGCACACCCATTGTCGAATTCCCGATTGAGCGAAATATGCTCCCGGGCGCCTATCTTTCGGTGGTGGTTTTCTCACCGCGAGTCGCGAATCCGCCCACCGTTAATCGGGAAGGTGCGGCCGAGCTCGACCTCGGGAAACCGGCTTTTCGGCTCGGATATCTGGCGCTGCCCGTGGCGGATCCCAACAAACGGCTCACGGTCGCGGCCAACACGGATCAGGCGATCTACCGACCTGGAGAGCGTGTGCGCGTAGAGCTCCAGACTCAACAAGCTGATTCTGCCCAGGACCCAGTCGAGTACGCCGTGGTGGTGCTCGACGAATCAGTTCTCGATTTGATCGGCGGCGGCGTCGACTACTTCGATCCCTATCAGGGTTTCAACGCGCTCGACGGCCTGGATGTGGAGAACTACAGCCTACTGATGCGCATCATTGGTCGACAGAAGTTCGAGAAGAAGGGCGCGAATAGCGGCGGTGATGGCGGCGAGGGATTATCCATGCGTTCCTTGTTCAAGTATGTGGCTTACTGGAACCCTTCGATCAAGGCAGACGCTCAGAACTCGGCTCGATTCGAGTTCGATCTTCCAGATAACCTCACTGGCTGGCGGGTCCTGGCACTGGCCGTCACCCCGGAGAGCGGGTTCGGACTTGGAGATACGACCTTCAAGACGAATCAGCCGACGGAAATCCGTCCTGTTATGCCGAATCAGGTTGCCGAAGGTGATGGTTTCACGGCCGGATTCTCGGTGATGAACCGAACTGATCGCTCACGAACCATACGGGTGCGTGTTTCTGCTACAGGCGATGTGGATACCGGTATGGCTGAGTTGGATCGTGAGATCCGGCTCGAGCCCTATGAGAGAAAGGTAGCCTATCTGCCGCTGCTAGCCGCTCGATTGCCTATGCAGCGTGATGTTCTTTCGGGGTCGATTAGATTCACCGTACAAGCGGGTGATTCGGTGGACCAGGATGCGATTGAGCATAGCTTGCCGGTCTTGAAGCGCCGCAGCATCGAGATCGCCGCACAATACGGCTCCCTGACTGAAGGTACTGCGAGATCTCCGATTTCTCTGCCGTCCAGCATCTATCCGGACAGCAGCGAGGTGTCTGTGGTTCTGACGCCCAGCGTAATTGGCAATGCGGACGGAGCGTTCCGTTACCTCCGGGACTATCCCTACACCTGCTGGGAGCAGAAGCTCACCAAAGGCGTTATGGCGTCGCACTTCCAAGCTCTGAAACCGCGGTTAGACCCCTCTCTCGAATGGCCAGGCAGCACAGAGCTGCCAAAGGAGATTCTGGCGCAAGCGGCCAGCTTCCAGGCCCCGAGTGGCGGAATGACCTACTTCGTACCGCAGGATCAAAACGTTAGCCCGTATCTGTCTGCCTACACGGCTCTCGCATTCACGTGGCTCAAACGGGCCGGCCACGAGGTGCCCATGCTCGTGGAGAACAAGCTGCACGACTACCTGCTGAATCTGTTACGCCGCGACGATGTGCCCACTTTCTACACTCGGCACATGTCCGCGACCGTTCGGGCGGTGGCGCTCAATGCCCTGGTGGCAAATGGCAAGGTGGGATTGTCCGAAGTTGCACGGTATGAGCGCCACCTACCGTATATGGATCTCTTCGGCGCTGCGAACTATCTGGAAGCCGCGTTGGCAATTGGTGGCGCGGATGAACTCGTTGAGCAAGCCGTCAACCAGGTGCTGTCCCGCTCCAATCGGACCGCTGGGAAGCTCACGTTCAACGACAATGTAGACGACGGGTATAGACGAATTCTCGCCACGCCGCTGCGTTCCAATTGTGCTGTGCTCTCGGCACTCACTCGGTTGGAGGATCTGAATAAGTATGGACTCAGTGATGCGCCCGCTGCCGTTTCACGGGCAATAACACAGGCGCGGGGCTCCCGTACCCATTGGGAGAATACGCAGGAGAACATGTTCTGCATGAATGCTCTGGCGGACTACTCCCGGCGCTTCGAACAGGAGGCGCCTGATCTACAAGTTGGAGTCGATCTCAACAATAAGAGCTTTGGTGATGGGCGCATTCAAGGCCTTCGATCGGAAGCGCTCACTTTCAGTTCCCCGATCCTCCCTGGAGACCTGGGTCGCAGTACGAATGTGACCGTTTCGACCAGAGGAAAGGGGCGTCTTTACTACAGCACGCGGTTGGCCTATGCCCCGCTTGGGGAAGTATTGGAGCGGGTAAATGCCGGTATCGATATTCGGCGTGAGTACTCGGTTCAGCGGGATGGCAATTGGATCAAGCTGGAAAATCCGGCGGTGATCACTAGAGGTGAGCTTGTCCGAGTCGATCTGTTTCTGTCCCTTCCCACTGCTCGGAACTTTGTGGTGGTGGACGATCCCGTGCCGGGCGGGCTCGAGCCGGTGAATCGTGATCTGGCGACGAGCTCGGGTGTAGACGCGGACGCGGGTGAGTTCGAGGCTGCGGGGGGCTCCTATTGGTACAGCTTCGGTGACTGGAATGCCTATGGTTTCTCCCGTTGGAGCTTCTATCACAAAGAACTACGCCATGATGCGGCGCGTTTCTACTCGGAGTACCTGCGTCCGGGTCGTTACCACCTTTCTTACACCGCCCAAGCGATCGCAGCTGGCTCATTCAATGTGCCGCCGGCGCAGGCGTCTGAGATGTACGATCCAGACGTTTACGGTAAGACGGTGCCACTCTCGCTTGAGATCAGTCAACCATGAGGAGTTGGCGAGGTCCTGTGATTCCTCGCGCTGTGCTGCTGGGTAGCGTAGTGGTCGGCATGCTCAGTATCGCCGGTGGTGGATTCTGGCTTTCGGCCGAAACGTTAAAGGATCTGCGTCCTGTCGCTAGGGATTTCGCGGAGATTACCGCGACAGTCAATCGAACCCAGTTGCTCGACCGATCGGGCCGCCCGCTCAATCTGACTTACGTCAACGACTGGAATCTGCATGACCACCGGCGACTGTACGAAATCCCGGATCTCGCTATTCACGCGTTCCTGGAGGCCGAGGATCAACGGTTCTTCTCTCATCAGGGCCCCGACTGGATTGCCAGGATTCGTGCGCTGCTTCAGAACGTGCTCGCCCTCAGGGCCGTCAGCGGAGCGAGCACGATTACCGAGCAGGTCGTGCGCATGATCCATCCTCGGCCCCGCACGCTCTGGTCGCGCTGGCTGGAAGGATGGGAGGCTTCTCAGCTCGAGCGTAAGCACAGCAAGCTGGATATTCTGGAGTTCTACCTGAATCAGGTGCCTTATGCCGCGAATCGACGCGGTGTCGCGCAGGCAGCCCACTACTATTTTGACCGCGATCTGGACACGCTGTCCGATCGGGAGATTCTGGCGCTGGCAGTGCTCGTCCGAGCACCATCTCGTCTCGACCTCTGGAAGAGCGGCCTCGCCAACTCCAGCTCTATGGAACACCTTGCCGACCGTATGAGAAGGAGTGGGTTCTTGACGCCGCGCCAGCACGGCGACGTTCTGAGGCAGACTTTCGATCTGCAGGCACCAACTTTGGACATCAAAGCAGGACACTTTCTCGAGTATGCCAGTCGCTCTGGGCCTATCGATTCCCGTCAGACACTAACGACCCTCGACGGCTCCTTGCAAGTGCGCCTGCAGGACTTGCTCGACAAGCGCATCGAAACCCTGGCATCCAGCAACGTCACAAATGGAGCTTTGTTGGCAGCTAACCACCGCACGGGCGAGGTACTGGCCTGGGTGGTCGGCGGCGCAAACGAGCGATCTGTCGCTGGCAGCCAAATCAATGCCGTCATCACTCCGCGGCAGCCGGGTTCGGCGCTCAAGCCCTTTCTTTATGCGCTTGCGCTGGAGAAAGGCTGGACAGCCACGACGCTGATCAACGATGCGCCGCTGGCGGAAATGGTAGGTACGGGTCTGCATAGCTATAGCAACTATTCCCGTATGTTCTATGGGCCGATCACTCTCAGGAATGCCCTGGGCAACTCACTGAATATTCCGGCTTTGCGGGCGATCCAGTATGTGGGAGCCCCAGCCTACCTAGAGCGACTCCAGGATCTTGGATTTGAAACGCTAGCCCGGCATCCGGACGTTTACGGGGACGGTCTCGCGCTGGGAAATGGTGAGGTGACGCTTCTTGAGCTTGTCACTGCGTATTCTGCACTCGCGAAAAAAGGTGTGTACAGGCAGCTTGTGGTCCGAAAAGAGGAGGCGCTCAGCACTTCCGAGAAGAGGGTGTATGGAGAGGAAGTAGCCTCGCTCATCGGCAACATACTCTCCGACCCAAGCGCAAGAGCGCTGGAATTCGGTCGCGCCAGTCTGCTGAACCTGCCGGTACAGACCGCTGTGAAAACGGGCACATCCAGCGACTATCGCGACAGCTGGGCGGTCGGATATGACCATAGTTTTGTCGTAGGGGTTTGGATGGGAAACCTCAACCAGACATCAACGCATGGCATAACCGGCTCGACCGGCCCAGCGCTCGTGCTGAGGAGCGCATTCGACCTTCTCAACCGGGATCGGAATACGAGACCGTTGTGGTTAAGCCCGAATCTAGCGCGCCATGTTGTCTGTGCGGATTCCGTTAAAGCTACTGCGCACAAGGAAGAGTGCTCGCAACTGAGCGAGTATTTTCTTCCGGGAACTTCGCCAATGGAACGTTCCACGTTGCTATCAAGTTTAGGGTCTGTTCCCAATGATCAACCGCCCGATATTCGACTGCGACAACCTACGCCCGGACTACGCATGGCACTCGATCCGCGGCTGCCTGTAGAACTACAAGCCTTTGAATTCGAACTTCAAGGCGCGCTGGATACCGATGTCGTGGAATGGCGAATCGATGGCGGTGAACCGGAACATGGTGGTCGACTCCATCTATGGCCACTCCAGCGTGGCTCGCACTTTGTCAGTGTTGTAGTTCATCGAGGTGGGGAGCTCGCTGCTCAGATACCGCCGGTCAAATTCTTTGTGAAGTAGGTCCCACTCAGGTGCAAAGGAATGGTGGACACGTAAGTTCTGTGTCTCGTTTGACGCCCGATAAAGTCGAGTACAGTTAGTAATGGCGAATTTAACGGAGCACTCCATGCAGTTTCCGAAGATTATTCCTGCCCATCCTGGCTGGGCGGTGTTCACGATCGCATTGGAGTCAGAGATGGGTATCTGGCACGAGCGTCTTGAGGCTACTGAGGTGGTTGCGTGGTGCGTGACGCTCGATGGAGCTGACCAGTTGGAGCACGAGTTGCGTGCAGAAATGCATCGATACGTTCCTTACCTGGTCAGCGGGCAACCAATGGTTTGGGATTGGGATGCGTGGCCCGAGCCGAAGCTGATAGTTCGCACGATCGGCCGCTCGCAGACGCCGTTTGGACATTCAGAGTATCGGCTAGCGCGGGCGACCCCTGATACGCATCCCGATTGGACCTGGGTGTCTGGGGTGGCCACCGATCCACGCATTCAAATCGATAATTTCCGCAGCACGGTAGAAGATGAGCTGGGGCATCCATTGGGATAGTCGGGTTGGTCATGGTGAGAACAAATAAGTCACAGACATTTGATCTCTTCTCGGATCTCCGCCCTTCGGAGTCTTCAACTGCGGGCTACGAATGGCCCGTTGCGGAAAGATATCCACTAAACGTTTCCGGCGCTTCGGTCAGAAAGACTGTGGTGGCAGATCTACGGGCGTCGGAAAGCCCGCTCGTAATCACTGGGTATGCATCGTTAGACCAGATCATCGAACTCATTGCCAAGAGCGGCGATGAGACAAAGGTGCGTGTGATGCTCGGCAATGAGCCGTTCCCAAGTTATCGCGAACAATTCGTTGTAGGCGGTCGAGCTTTTCCAGAGGAGGTGCAGCGATATTGGCTCGCGAAGGGGATTTCGCTGCGCAGGAGTGCTCAACTTGTCGAATGTATCGAGGCACTCGATTCTGGGCGTATTGAGGCCAGGTATCTGTCCGACCGTGAACAGGTCCTGCATGCGAAGGTCTACGCGACAGAGCAGTCAGTGACTCTGGGTTCTAGCAACTTCACGAGAGCTGGATTGGAAAGGAACCTCGAGGCTAACACGCGCTTTACTCCCCAAGCGGAGCCGAGACGGTATCGAGAGCTAGTCCAAGTTGCCGAAAACTACTGGTCAATGGGCACCGACTACTCCGCAGCCCTAAAGGCACTTCTTAGATCACTCTTGCAGTTCGTGACGTGGCAGGAGGCACTGGCTCGAGCATGCGCGGAGCTCCTCGAAGGGGAGTGGGCTGACGAGTACATTGGCCGTGCGTTGCTGCCGGAAGAGGTCAGTTTGTGGCCGTCGCAGAAGCAGGGCATCGCACAAGCCCTTTACGTGCTGTCCCGACAAGGGAGCGTCTTGGTCGCTGATGCGACGGGCTCTGGTAAGACCCGACTGGGTGCTCACCTGATCAGAGCCGTTCAAGATCAGATCGCAGGCTCTGGACGACTCAGACGCGGTCGTGCGGTGATGGTCTGTCCCCCCGCTGTTCAAGAGAACTGGGATGCCGAAGCGCGGCTGGTGGATACCTCTATCGAGACGGTGTCGCATGGCAAGTTGAGCTGGGCGAAAAAAGGCCGACATGAAGATTTGACCGACTCGTTGAGACGTGGACAGATACTGTGCGTGGACGAAGGCCATAACTTTTTGAATCTTCAGTCCAATAGAACCCAGAGCTTGCTTCGCAACATGGCCGACCATGTGTTGGTCTTCACGGCGACGCCGATCAATCGCAGCGTGGTGGATCTGCTGCGGATCGTGGATCTGTTGGGTGCGGACAATCTGGAGGAGGAGACACTCAACGCGTTCAAGCGAATGCTAGGTGCTCAGAACATCAATCGCTCGTTGACCGAAGACGAACTCAAGGTACTCCGGGCTGAGATACAGAAGTTTACGGTGCGTCGGACTAAGCGAACGCTGAATACCCTGATCGGACGACAGCCGGCTGCTTACGTTGATCGCAATGGCCGACCATGCCGTTTTCCGAAGCATCGATCTAAGCTCTATCAGCTTCACGAGAGTGATTCCGATCGCGCCATTGCTGGACGTATTCGGGAACTTGCAGATGATCTCTATGCGGTCACGCACTTCACGAAGGAACTGAAGCTGCCCCTGGCCTACAAGCGTCGAGGCCAGACACCAGAGTCGTATCTCCGTATGCGGCTCCTAACAGCCAAGCGGCTTGCCCGCTATCAGATCATGGCGCTGCTGCGGTCATCGAAAGTGGCGTTGGCAGAGCACATCGTTGGAACGGAACAAGCGACGACTGACTTTGAGTTAACTGGGTTCAAGAAATCAACGCAGACGGGCAATGTACTCAAGCGCCTGCATAACGTAAGCGGTAAGCCGCCAAAGTCTAAGTTGGATACCGAGCTGCCTGATTGGTTGCAAGAATCGGATGCTCATGCCGCGGCGTGCGAACACGACCGCTCAATTTATTCTGAGATATATCAGCAAGTTAGGCGGCTTTCCGGTGCTCGAGAAGAGGCCAAGGTCGAGCAGTTGCTCAAACTCGCAGAGAAGCATTCGCTGGTACTAGCGTTTGATAGGAGCCCGATCACGCTGCATGTCGTTCAGCAGCAAATCATAGTAATGGACCCTAGCCAGCAGACGATTGTCGCCACGGGTGATCCGAACAGCGATCGCGATCGTGTGTTGTCTGAGTTTCGGCCGGGGTCGGAGGCGCAAAACCTGATTGGCCTATGCTCAGATAGCCTTTCTGAAGGGGTGAATCTCCAGCAAGCCTCCTGCATGGTTCATCTCGACATGCCGAGCGTGGTTCGGATCGCTGAACAACGGGCAGGTCGAGTGGATCGAATGGACAGTCCGCATGAGGCGATTGAAGCCTGGTGGCCCGAAGACGCGCCGGAGTTTGCTTTGACGTCGGACGAGCGATTTCTTGAGCGCTATTCAGCTGTCGAGACCTTACTCGGCTCGAATATGCCGCTGCCTGAAGAGATGCAGGCGAAATCGTCTACGCCAGTTCAGGCGAAAGACCTGGTCGAGGCATTCGACGAGAAGTTGGACGAGGAACCCTGGGATGGCATTTACGATGCGTTCGAGCCTGTCCGTCGGCTCATCGGTAGCGACCAGCTGGTCGATCAGGCTACGTACAACCACTATTGCAAAGTCACCGCTCGCGTACTTTCGCGCGTTAGTTTGGTCAAAAGCCGCAAGAGCTGGGCATTCTTCTGTCTGAAGGGCGGCTCTTTCGGTGCCCCGCGTTGGCTTTTCTTCCCGGATCCCGTCTCGGATCCTGTGAGTGGGCTAGACGATATCTGTCGCCTGCTAAGACGGCGCCTCGATTCTGATGTGGAAAGCCGAAAGATGAATGCTGATGCGGCACGTCGACTGGAAGGTTTCATTGGGCAACTCGGCGCCGCGGAGCGCTCGCTGCTACCGAAAAAGAAGCAGCGCGCCTTAGAGGAAATGGCGACCGTGCTTGAATACTACGTTCTCGAAGCAGGTCAGCGACATGATCAAGCCCGGTTGGAACGCTATCAGGCCATTCTGCAAATGCTAGAAACGGAGAATGCTGAACGTCAGCCCGACTGGGACGAGGTGGCATCAAGATGGTTGGATCTGATTCGTCCGGTCTGGTACGCGAAGCTCAAGGATCAGAGGAGGAAGCCGTTGTTATTGCGAGACATACGGGATGACTTGATGGCGCGAGAGGGTGAACTCGGTCCGCAGATTGTTGAAGCCTTTCTGCGGTTTCCGGTGTTGCCTGCGCCGGATGAGAGAATCACGGCCTGCATTATCGGAGTGCCTTAGTCGCCGCCCTTGGATTACAGGAAAACAAATGACAGAACTTGGAAAGTTGAAGCATCTGCCGCTCCGACAAGTGTGGTTACATGAGGCATCGGACTTCACGCCCTGGCTTGCAGATAACCTCGAAGCTCTAGGAGAGACATTGGGCCTGGAGCTTGAGCTTGAGCAGTCAGAGGCACGCGTAGGGGACTTCTCTCTCGACATCCTGGCTCGGGACCTTGGTACCAGTAGTCCAGTGATCATTGAGAACCAGCTCACCCAAACGGACCACGATCATCTGGGCAAGTTGTTGACGTACGCGGCCGGGCAAGACGCCCGAACGGTGGTCTGGATCTGTGAGTCGATCCGAGAAGAACACCGCCAAGCTCTAGACTGGCTGAACCATGTGACCGACGAAGAGATCCAGTTTTTTGGTGTGGTCGTCGAGGTTCTACAGATTGACGATTCCGCACCAGCCTACAACTTCAAAACTGTTGCTTCTCCAAATGAATGGCAGAAGACTCAGAAGAAATCTAGTAAGCGGACGTCTTCTAGGGGTGAAGCCTACCGCGGTTACTTCCAGGAGCTACTGGACGAGCTCCGCACCCTGAAATTCACTAATGCGAAAGCGGGACAGCCGCAAAACTGGTATTCGTTTTCCAGCGGCACCCGCGGCGCTTTGTACGGCAACAGCTTTTCCACTGGAGATCAAGTCAGGGTGGAGTTGTATATCGATCGTGGTGATGCAGAGGAAAACAGACAGCTTTTCGAGATGCTGCGTGAGCAAGAGAAATCCATCGAAGGTGAACTGGCTGAATCGTTGTCTTGGGAGCCCTTAGAAGACAAGCGAGCGAGTCGGATTGCATTGTATAGAGAAGGATCCATCGACGCTTCAGATGAAGAGCTGGCTGACATTCGGCAGTGGGCAATAGAGAAGCTACTTCGATTTAAGGAGGTGTTTGGGCCGCGTATTGCAGAGCTGACTAACCGGCTGGATGTCTAGGCGGCTAGTTCAGGTCATTTGTTGATGCGATTGATTACTTGGAATACGGCTGCGAGGGTCAAAAAACAGGGTTTGCAAGCAGAGTTCCTCCAGTCCATTTCCCCGGATGCGGTAGCGCTCCAGGAAGTGACGAAATCGACGATACAGAGCTGGATAGAGAGTTTGGCTCGAATGGATCTAAGCCACCTGGTGCACACAGTCGAACTTGTTGGCAGCGGAGCAAGGCGTACGGGTGTCCTGACCGCGAGCCGTTGGCCTCTTGAAGCGAGCGACGATCAGATTCGAACAGACTGGCATGAGAAGGTGCTATCGGCGAGGTTAATCGGGCCGAATGGAAACATGGAGATACACAATGTTCATGTTCCTCCAGGTTCGAGCAATGGTTGGGTGAAGGTCGAGGTTCTGGAGGCTATCTACGCTACCTTGAGTGCCTGTCCCAACCATCCTCGGATTCTCTGTGGTGACTTCAACCTTCCGAAAGAAGAATGGCCAGACGGCACCGTGGTTACTTGGGCGCAAAATGTCGACAAGGCCGGAAGAACTCTCATCGGCAGTAGAGGAAATCGATGGCATCTAGCCGAGTGGAACATTGCTGTCGGACTACAAGCGTTCGGGCTGCGGGATGCATACCGGAGTCTCCACGGGTACGAAGAGCCAGCACATAGCTGGGTCGCCAAGAATCGAGGGAGGGAGTTCCCGCGGCGATTCGACCATGTATTCACCGACGTTCCACCAGAGAAAGCAGACTACATGCTTGAAACCTTGTCTGATGGGTTGAGCGATCACGCGCCTCTACTCGTTTCGTTGTGCCCATGAGGTTGCTCTGTGACTGAAGAAATCCCACTTCCTAGAGAAATCGCAGCGCTTGTGGAAGCACGGAATGCGCTTCGTGAGTGCTATTCGGATACCGGACTTCGATTTACCCTCGACGGAAATCTGGTAGGTGATCTGGGTGAGGCTTTGGCTGCGCAGATATTCGGGCTAGAGCTTACTGGTAGAGGTAGAGAAGGCATAGACGGCGTAGCTCCAGATGGCCGAACTGTCCAAGTTAAGGCTAGCGGAACGAGAAGGGGACCAGTCTTTCGTCAGACTCAAATGACCGCCGAACATTTGGTCTTCTTTCACTTTGACTATGAAAGATGCACCGCTGAGACAATCTATAACGGCCCGGAAGAAGCTATTCGTAGCCTGCTCCCATCATCGTGGACAGGTCAGCGAATGGTATCGATTTCTAAGGTCCGGGAGCTCGGACGCCTCGTTCCCCCTGGATCCCGGTTGCGGAGAGTCTTGGCTTAAGTTTGAATTTACCTACTTCGAACAGCGTAGGTTCATCATTTGGGACTCTCGATAACATCTACCGGGAGGACCGACCAGGAGACCGAAGCGTGTTTTCCGTCGCCTCTTGATAACTCCTTCCGAGAGATCATCCTGGCTTCGAACTCGAAGTCGTCGGTTATCTTCACTACAACCAGCTTGCTGAAGTTTCCAGCCCGCTTGACCTGCACCTTGTTCGAGTTTTTCTCGGGGCTAATCGTCTTGATTTCGACGAAATCGTTTCCCATCCGACCATCGGATCCCGGCGCCCCAACACGATGGCGCTTGATCCCATATTTAATCTCGGCATAAAGCTCGCCCAGCTCCCCGAAGACGGCGAGATGACGGCCGGTAGTGTCCCTGTACCGTAGTGCTGCATCGACTAGATCTTCGAAGATTTCAACGACTTCCGGATCCGCGGCTGGAAACGCCACTTGGAGATCGTTCAGGTACACATGGCGATTGATTTCGTCCCAGCTTATCCACTCGCCGTCGTCCCAAATGCCTTCATCCATGTTTCTTCCGCTGTTGCTGCGTCCTGTTATGGATATATACGGTAAGGGGACGAAACGTTCGTAGACGAGCATCACAGCAGGTCCCGCCTGTTAGGAAATTTGCGTAAAGTCGATGCTATAGCTACGTAATTAGTGTGAGCTGGCAATCTTGCGAGGAAGACCATGAAAGCTTCGAACATGACTCGACTACAGCTCTACGAGCTCGTCTGGTCCAAGCCAATGACACACATAGCAAAGGACTTCGGGATGTCTGACGTCGCTATCCGAAAGCACTGCGTGAAACACGATATCCCAACGCCGTCAGTTGGCTACTGGGCGAAGGTTGCACATGGAAAACCAGTTGAGCGTCCACGGCTTCCTGTGGCGGAGTACCCGGCGGACGCGCCAGTCTTCCTGACGAAGGTTGAGGTAGAGCCGACCACGCCTGAAACGGAACGAGCCGCGATTGAAGCAGAGTCGAAGATTGCGGGATTAAGGACTGCACTACAGGTGGCGGAGGACCTACCGAAAAAGCCTCATTCGGTGGTCAAGGCCATTCGTGCTGGATTGCGGCGAACAAAAGCAGACGAAATGGGATTTGTTCGACTTGAGGCTACGGGCCTACCCGAGGTGACAGTCGGGCGGGCGTCGGTAGACCGCGCTTTGCGGATTCTGCAGGCGATCTTCACTGTCGCCGACGAGCAGGATCACGAACTCGTGCGAGCTGATCGCGGCTTGTACTGGGTAGTTGATGGAGAACGGTTCGTGCTTCGACTATACGAAATCCAAGGAAAGAGACCGCACGAACCGACAGCTAAGGAGCTCAAAAAGCAGGCTCAAGAGGATGCCTGGCGGGCGAGGTATCGGAGTGATCATGAAACCAATCGTAAGGTGTACCGGACCTGGGACTATTTCCCTTCAGGTAGGCTAACGATCGCGTTGCAGGATACGAACTCCTATAGCTGGCGAGAGCGAGGACTATCGAAGCGTTGGCGGGACAGGAAAGGTAAGACGCTCGAAGATCAGCTTGCTGAGGTGTTCGCTTGGCTTGAACCGGCATCGGTCATGGCCAGAGAAAAGCGGCTGGAAGTTGAAGATCGTCGACGCCGTGAGGCGGAGGAGGCTGAGCGTCGTAGGCTAGCGAGAGATCGTCGGGAACAGGCCGGTAAAATTGAAAAGTACCTAATCGAGCTGAGCGACTTGCACGCAAGAATCGACCGGTTGGATGGGCTGCTGGCTTTCTGGGAGGTTCATTCAGAACCCGATTCGGTCATATCGCGACTAAGTGAAGAGACCAAAGCGTATCGAGAGACACTCTTGGCGCAGTTAGAGCATCAGGATGTTAGCAAGCGCCTTGAGACGCTGAAGATATCGCTTGGGGAAGATCTACTGATGCCAGCCTTGGCGGAGCCGCCTGAAGAGCCGTACTACAGCTGGCTTCGTTGATCGGATGCCTAAGAATAGTAAGTTCTCTGTTTGGCGCTATTTCGACTGATCTTTCGCTTTGTGCTCCTCAAGCAGGTCCAACACTTTCTTGTTTCCGTTTCGCTGAGCTAGCTCCAACAGGGTTTCGCCGTCTTGCGTCAGGACCTCCGCGCTGGCTCCCTTCCCTAGAAGAGCCGCGACTGCAAGCTGATCTCCACGTCGAACGGCGTTCGCCAGGTTCTTCGTCGCCGCATCGGCCTTTGTGGCCGTTCCGGCAACCAAACGGGACTCTACCTGTGCGTCAGACCTTCTCGTTCGCTGAGCTACGAAGGAGATCTCTAATGCAGTCTATGTCATCAACGCAGGCTAGCGCTGGCTACACTTTCACCTCTGAATCAGTGAGCGAGGGCCATCCCGATAAACTCGCTGATCAGATCTCGGACGGCGTCTTGGATGCCTTTCTTGAGCGAGATCCATTCGCGAAGGTGGCCTGAGTAACAGCAGTCCGTTCGGGATTGGTACCCTCCTCACTAGACATCGAACTAAATGGCTAGGACTAACATCGCGAAGGCCTACGTAGTTTGTTACTGTAATTGAAAAATCGAGAATAATGGTGGCCATGCGATACTCGCTACGCGAGAAAAGAGGCGAACATAGCAGTCGATGGCTAATCGCAGTCATCGTTTTGACCCTATTGCCGACACATCTTTCTGCTGACCCCTTAAGTGACACTTGGGGTTTCGTAACAGATCCGCTGGGTCTTGCGAGAGCGGGCGACTCTGTTGTGAATGCGGTCAATACGGCCACCGCTTCGCTAAAGGCCCTTCAGGCGGAGACCGATCGCGATATCGAAAAGTACCTCGCAACCTTCTCGGATCTGATTCGGCAACTCGAAACAGCGGTCGCGAGCCAGCGCGAGGCCACGATAAAGGATGTCGTTCGGGAACTTAATGCGTTCACGGATCGCATTGATGGGAGTGTCAGGGCTGCTATCGAGCAAGCTGTGTGTGTCCCGGAAGTAACGCTCAATGACACAATGAGGCGGGCATTCGGCGGAAATCTACGTTTTCTTACCGACGACGTCCTCGAGATACGACTTCCCCTAAGGAGGCCCTCATCATACTCATTGCTGGCGTACTTTGGAGTGATGGAGGATGACGTGATCGAAATTGATCTCACTCAGTCCGAAAGTCCCTATAAGACGTACGAGTACATCCGTAATCGGCACCTTGAAAACCTCAGCTTCGCTACTGCGGATACAAAAGCGAGCGACTTCGTACTTGTTTACGCGGATGTAGCTCGGTTCTCACGCTTTGCGCATTGCCACTACATGAACGATTCGTTCGGCAAACAACTTACTCGAGAATACGCGTACTTCGACGCGAAGGTCAGGCCCTGGGTTGACGTTATCCAGATCAGTATAGGAGGTACCTAAGGTGTACTTACTTCGAGTTCTAGCGCTACTCGCCATCATCTCACTTTGGTCGCCGCTTGCCTTGGCGGAATGCGAAACGGTTGCGGAATGTGCCCAAGAAGCCGCAGAGTCAGCAGCAGCAGCCCATATGGCTTTGATGCGCTCCATTCCAAGTGGAGCAGTGGTCGCGTTCGACTTAGAAAACTGCCCCGCGGGATGGACCGAATACCAGCGAGCGTACGGCCGGTTCGTTAGGGGAGTTGATCGCGGAGACCCTAAGACCGACCCTGACGGCGAACGGAAACCCGGTAGCTATCAGGAAGATATGCTTAAGAGCCACACTCACACTGCTCAAGCACCGCGACACTACGGTGCCGCTGCTGGGGACCACGCTCGAGCGAAGCCAGACGCTTCGCAGACGACCGGTGCGAGTGGTGGTATTGAAGGTCGTCCCAAGAATGTCGCTCTACTTTATTGCCGTCGCAACTAGGATAAGTCTTGAACGCAGGAATGGTTCTACTGAGCTTGATGGCCGTTCCTCGGCGCAACCTTTCCAGGCTCGCTTGAGTAAGCTCAAGCGTACCAGTATCCGACGCTGCAGAATCACCACTCTGCCCCCCCCCCCGTCCTCAACAAACCCAATTCTATCACTCCAGCGATTCGTCATACGCTTCTACCCGTCTTTGTGAATTGGAGCATGCATACATCGACTTTGGTCATAGACTTGGTTTAGATGGACGTTCGCCTTCATCCAGCCTCGCCAACGATCGAAGACTGGACCCGCCTGTAGGCGGTAGGTGAGTGTCGCGGCACGACCACCGCTTTCGACGTTTAGAGCGACATCGCGTTCATTGTTCACCGAGAGCCTTTCCAGTTCAGCGTCCTCGATTCGATAGCAGGGCTCAGCTTCGAATCGGTGGTGGTAGCGTTTAGAAGTATCAGTCACTCCTTTATGATCATCGTTGGTTTCGGCAACAACGAACGACCTTGAAAAGGTTTCGGGAAGAGCACGCTCGCTCATCTGCTCCGTCGAAAGCATGAGACCTAGATCCCCTAAGAACTCGTGTGTAGGCACGATGTGGCTTTGGCCTGTGATTGGTATCTTTTCTCCTTGTCCATTATCAATTGCGACAATTGCGCTTCCTGCAATGGCGATTACGTCGCCTTCCATATTGAGAACAGGCCCACCACTGCTGCCGGGACTTAACGGAAGATCTGCTCGCCATGGAAGTTGATCTTTGTTGCTGAGGTAACCCTTTCCCAATGTCAATTTGTCATCGAAAGGGAATCCAAGTACGTATAGTTCAGATCCTGTTTGCGTTTCTCGTGAGTCAGCTAGGCGTAAGGAAGCGGATGGTAAGTCGGCTCCAACAACTCGCAAGAGTGCAACGTCATGACTATCGCTTCGTTTCGAAAGGGCGACTTGGTAGTCCTTTTCACCAAAAGTTGCGGAAATAGAGATAGATTTAAAGTATTCGAGATTGGGAACGACGTGGCTGCTCGTGAGCAAGTCTCCGTCAAGACTGACTAAGAAGGCCGAGCCGGAAAAACTCTCGACATCCCCGCTGAAAAGCTCTCCTTGTATTCTCAGTTTTCCGACCGCCGGTTTGCTGCGTTCGAACAACGCCGGACCGTTAGCTGAGACTTGGATCGATACACAGATGAGTATCGCGGCGCAGGTCGATCTAATAATGTTATCCATAGACGATCATAAGGGCTTCTAGGTCTTTAGCTGATAGCTTGGCCTCGACAGTCCAATTGGTGTTGCAGTAGTTCATGATGGAATCTGGATCATAGGCAGTTACTTCCCAATCTCCGTTGGTACCTTGACGTTCGAGTCGACACTCACGCGGAGCATCTATCCGATTCTGTTCATGAGTAAATCCAAGAACATGACCGAACTCATGAACGGCGACAGCTTCGATACAAGTTTTTATCGTAGAGGCGCAGCGTGGGCTCCAGTTCTGAAGGGACAGGTTGAGAAATACCCCGTCAGGTTTGCCCGCCAAGTACTTTCCGAGCGCTGTCACTCTCGCGCCTTTGTCTGCAATCCTTATTCGTACGCTACGGTCGTCACTTGGTTCGCAAACACCCCATCCCATGAAATCGACAGCGTCACTCATTCCCCAACTAGCATCTATTGCATCTCTGACCCAGAGTCTTTCTGCTTCATCCTGTTCGGTAGGGTTTTCCCAACAGACATGTATTTTCGGGTCAACCCACTTGGTGTTTAGCAAACGAGAAGCAAAATTCCTCACATGTTTGTTGTCGCTTTGACTCCATGTAGTCACGATTTCGTACGAGGATTCGGCAGGACTGGCCAACGGACAAACAACCGTGAGGCATAACCCAAGGAGGAGGCTATTCCGAGTTTTCATCCTGTTGTTCTTGCTCGTTTCCCACGACTAGCTCGACGATCTTCGATTTGTTCTCGTTGATCTGTTTTGCCAACTCGAGAAATATTTTGGGTCCTAGCCCCTTGTCTGTCTCCGTGACCGAGATCAGTACTGAAAACGGTAATGCGAGCTCGTTGTTTACGACCTTGCTATTTGGCGATACCTGCGGAACAGGAAACCAGTCCGACGAGACTCCGGCGATATCTATGGGGCCATCGCCTTTCTCGAGTCCCTCAAATGCGGGTAGCACTGTGCTCAACTTAAGACCAGATGCTTTCCCCTTGCCGTTGTAAGCAGTAGGGAAGTCGAAAGTGTAAGAGACCACAACGTCCTTCTCTGAACCTCGCTTTGCAACTGGCCTATCAAAATTGATCTTCGTCGGGACAATTCTAAAAACGCTTTGATTGCCTTCCATGAAGCTCTCAATGTTGGCTGTCAGCTCAACGTTCGGGTTTGTTACGTAGTCCCCCGACAGCTCGCCGTAGGCAAAGTCGATCCCCTTGATTCTCGTTAAAAATGAAGGCGAACTCGGAGTCCCGCATTGCTTTACTAGTTGGTCAGCAGCTGTTGCTGCATAGCTCGCTCCATACTCTTGGGCCCGTTTTTCCAGAAGCCCTTTCAGTATTCCAACCCCTTCTTCAACGAAAAAAGTCGCAATCGGAGCCAGAAATCCAATAGCAGCGTCATCACAGTCGATACTGAGTTCGTGAATCTTAATGCGAGCACCGAACTTGGACTCCTGGGCGAAGGCTGTTGGTTGGACGGATATGCCTATCATGGTAGCTAGAATCATCATCAGGCTAAAACGTGTGGCTGTAAACAATGTCTATTACTCCTTCTATGGCTTAGTGATGATGGACTCGTAGCTCTGTGGCTGATAACTGAGCCCTTGCTATTCTCAGATTCAGAATTACTTAGTCATCTGTGGAGCCAATAGCCTACTAACGGCCTTCTCTTTGTCCGAAGGACCAAAAGCTCTTTGATACTACTACTACGAACAGGGGCTACAGATAAATGCGGATTAAACAGGAACCTCCCCCTCCCAGTGCAATTTTGCACATTTTCTTTAGCTCGTCGCCCCGGTTGGGTAACTAATTTTCGATCTGTGAAGAGATGGTTTCGCTCTCAACAACTGATGAGAAATTCCCTGTAACTACACTGATGAACAGGGAAATCTGGAGCGAGGCTTTCACTATGGAGTGCGCCTACCCTTTCTACCCCTACTGATAACTGAAGGTCCCGTTGAGTTCGAGAAAGATCGAAAGATGATTCTCGAATATGTGGGAATTCACACAGGATCGTTCGCTCGTGACTCCATCCACCGCCATTTCACCCGGGGTCCTACCCGCACACATGGGTGGCGCTTCATACCGAAGACATAGGTAACACTTTTGGTATGAACGGATTCGGGGCCGGTTGTATGGCCCCTCGTCCTGATCAAAGAACCCTACGTCATATTCCATACAGGCTGACGCCCCTGCTAAGCAGGCGAGCCATATCTCGTCAGCAACCTCCCGTATTCCCACCAGTAGACGCGCGAAGGCGCGGCTCATGGACCTGTTGATCAAGTCGTCGAACCGGGCCTGCTCCTGCAGGAAGTTTAACGATGCCAGTTTGGTGGTTTCCTGCTTGAGTGTCAGACGCACCCCCAGACCGATAGGCGACTCAATGGTGGGCACAGGTGAAACTCGATCAGCTGAAATGTTTCTCGCCGAACTGCTTGAGCGAACGCAAGATTGGTTTGAGTTCGGAGGCGATCGGCGTTGGGTTGTACCGGTAGCGCTTTGGATGCTCCTGGTAAAGCTCTTTTTCCAGAAGCCCAAGCTCGACCAGCCTCTTCAATCGACTGGCAAGCAGATTGGTGGGTATGTGCTCGCCACTACGCTCGAATTCCGCGTACGTTCTACGTTTGAATATCAGAGCATCGCGCATGATCAGAAGCGTCCACTTGTCGCCCAATAGATCTAGCGAACGAGCTATCGGACAGCCGGATCGATGTTTGAGACTTTTGCTTTTCTCTGTCACAAGTTCCGCTACTCACCCTGTCGACCTGGTCGCCAGGCGCCGAATTTCAGTGCAATCGCAATGATCAACCCGTATACGATCATACCGATTGCGGCCGCGTAAAATACACCCTGCAAGCCGAGTTCAAAACCGAACGCTAGTAACAACGCCCCGCCAACGGCCAGCACCACGCGTACGATGGTCGCCAGTACCGGCCAGAGCATTGCATTTGCACCCTGAGAAGCAAAGTACAGGGCAAGGCCGATGCCAAAGAAAGGGTAACAGGGACCAACGATCTGGATGTATTGCCGTGCTGCATCGATCACCGGCAGACTGTCCGTAAAGAGCGGAATCCAGGTATGCGGGATCAGAGCCAACAGCAGTCCGACACTCCCAGCCAGCAGGAATGCCAACAAACCACCAGTCCACCCAACTGATTCGGCGCGGTCGATATTACCGGCGCCGATACTCATGCCAACCAGGGATGTCATAGAAGCGCCGAGTCCGAAGACCAGCGGGATGATGAGGAATTCGATTCTTGAGCCAATGCCGTAGCCCGCGAGCGCTGCTGCACCGAATTGACCCACTATGGCGGTCAGACTTACTACCGTGGTTACCGTTAAAAGAGGAGACAGGGATGCAGGGAGGAAAACCTGCAACAGGTCGCTGTATAGATCCCGTGACCATCTGTAACTGCTGAACCTGAGATTGATTGGCAGTGGACTGCGGATGAGGTGGAACAACATCACACTGCTAACCAGTAGCGCAGACGTGACGGCAGATATGGCGGCGCCCGACACGCCCAGCTGGGGGAAACCAAATGCGCCTAGTACGAGAACTCCGGATAGAGGTACCTGCACGCAGGCACTGAGGACCATCATCATGGCGGGAAAGTGCATGTTGCCCATTCCACGGAAGACCGCACTGACGACCCCAAGCAACCATATGAATAGTCCACCTGAAAACAGGATAAGCGTGTAGGTCATTGCCTGCTCCAGAACTTCTCCGCTGCCACCGAGGAATTCCAGAAAGGGCTTACCTGCGAGCGCAAAGACGGAGAGAAAACCGACTGCTCCGCATATCGCCAGCGTCAGTGCATGCCAGATAAGGTTTTCAGCTCTTTCCAAATCGCCGGCGCCTAAAGCGCGAGCGATGGCAGATGCGACCGCCCCGCCCATGGCGCCACCCGACATTGTCTGAGTAAGCATCAGAAGGGGAAACACCAGCGCAATCGAAGCCAGAGACAGTGTGCCGAGCCGTCCGATGAACCAGACTTCGGCAACACTGATGCCGGCCTGAATGAAGAAGGCGATGCTGTTGGGTGTTGCCATTTTCATCAGCAACGGCAGGACGGGTGCTGAGAGCAGCTGATGTGTGCGTGCATCCATCTGCAGAGTAGCTTTTAAAATGAAAGTAATAACTTTACATATTCAAGTCGCTGTGAACAAGAATGCTTTTCTGAAGTGGTCCGATGGCATCCACAGCGCGTGAAAGCGCAGCTCAATCCCGCTCAACCTTCTGCGCCGACTCTCCTTTCGCCTTGTACAACAGCCCTCGATCGGTCCAGCGCAGCACGTTGCCGCCGTCATCCCGGAAGTAGTAGGCATTCCGCGCCCGGCGTTTGAAGGTGACTTTCCCGGACGTGTTCAATCCCTTCACGGTGATGCTGTCCTTGCTGTGCCGGGTGATCTCGAAGGCGTTGCCCGCAACCTTCCAGTCGCCTTCGAGAAAATCCTTGTCGCCGCCCCGGCCGCGGATCCGGTAGAAGGTTTCCTGGTGCGCGCCGTTCACGCTCGTCCAGTCGAATTCGATGCGGTCGTAGCGCGTTGAATGATGGAAGCGGATAGTGGCGCCGTCGTCGCTCTTGAAGAGATTCGGGTTTGTGTCTACGCGGTTGTATTCCACCCAGTCGCCCTGATCCAGGCGCTTCACTTTCAGCCGGTCCGGCTTGTTCAGGGTGGCCAGATTCAGAGGATTTTCCTTATCCTGCACCACGAAGGTGACCAGCCGGCGGCGGCTGTCGCCGTTGATCGTGGTTTCCAGGACGCCATCGAACATGCCTTCCATCTTCGGCACGTCGCTGGTGCGGCGGAAGTACTGCTTGTTGCCCGTTTTGCCGCTTTCCCAGAATCCCGTGGTGCTGGAGGTGAACTCGTAGAAGTTGCCGTATTCGCTCCGATAGCGGTTGGTGCCCACTTTTTCATAGCGGCGGTAATGGCGGGCCTCGCTGAGGCCGTAGCGTTTAGACACGAGCCCGTCGTCGTCCATGAGCAGGAATTCCACCATGTGCTCGGCCGCCAGGTATTCCCACCAGCTGCCGACCGCGTTGATTGGATAATCGATCAGCTCTTCCGAATCACAGCCTGCGCCGGCGTCGGGCAGGCACATCAGCCACTGGCTGCCCCCGGCGCCGTAGAGGCGCCGGACTCGTCGGTCACCGCGGCTGTCCGGGGGCGTCAGGCCGTTTGGTGAGTCGTGTGCGCTGTCCTGACGGCCGACCTCGATGCTGCCCGGGCCCCAGTAGGCGACCCAGGCATCCCGGTCCGGCGCCATCACCACAGCCCGCACACCTTTCTCATACAGCGGCCCGCCAGGCTGTGCCGCTTCGGTCCGCCGCTCGAGCAGGTGCGCTCGGAAGGTTGCGTTGCTCATCACGCCGCGGCCGACATGGCGGGTATCCACCGGCTCGCCTTCGTGCGGGGCGAACGCCGCCGCATCGCGCCAGATGGTGATCGAGGCCCACTGGCGGCAGTTAGCCGTGGAGACCTCCACGAAGTAGTCGGCATTGAAATAGGTCTCGTTGTCGGGATCCACAAAGCCCTGGGAGTGATCGACGCAGTGCAGTTCCGGCACACTGAAACTGACGTGGCCGTTTGCCGGAATCTGCTTTTCGCCCCAGTCGTCGCCGATCTGCGCGAAGATGGGCTTGTCTGTCATGTTGTAGATGCGGGTTTTCGGCGCATCCGAGTCGGAGGGCGGTTCATCCGGCACGCACACGCCCTTGCTGTAGCGGGTGCCCGAAACACAGTTGTTGCCCTGTTCCTGGATCGGACAGGCCCGTTCGAATGGCCGGCCGCAGTGCTGACAGATGCCGTCGATGGTGGCCGTGTTCGCGGCGCTGCAGCGCGCCCCGGGCTTCATCCAGTGACAAGGCGGGCTGCCCAGGGTCCCGCAGGCGATGTCTCTGCGTGTGCAGTAGCCCGCCCGATAGGTCAGGCCGCTTTCGCATTGCTTGCCTTTGTCGATCACCCGGCAGGCCCGTTCGCCGTCGCCGCCGCAGGGTTTGCATTTACCGCTGTCGTTCTTGCGCAGCCCCTGTTCGCAGGGCGGGCCGAAATGCCAGGCCGGGCAGGCATCCTCGTTTTGCCCGCCGCAGTTGGCGGCGTAAGAGGCGTTGGAATAAAACAGTGTGAGAAATGCGATCAGAATCAGCGCGGGCATGGGACAACCTTCATTGGGCACTGTGCAGAAAGTAGGCTGCCCCAGGGCTCCATCCTATGGGGTGAGTGCCCCATTCACGCGGTTTTGCGCGCGAATGCTGACTGGGGGCGTACTGCCTTCAAATAGGGCCTTCACCCCATAGGATCTCCGGCGCCGCTGAGCGTGAATGGCAGGCAATCTAACGAAGGATGCCCCCATGCGCTCAGCATTAAGAAGAATTCCGGCGCTCATGCTCTGTGCCGGGATAGCTCTCGGAACCGCAGTCACGACCCAGGCAGCCCAGGGCGTGGGGCAGGTGCCCCAGATCCCGGCGTTTCTGCCGATGGCCAACACGGTGCCGACCACGTCGCCGCTACCCATCGACGGCGAGTGGATGATCACCTCTATCGGCAAGCGGGTGCGGGTCCAGGCCGGCCGTGCGTATGCGCTCGATCCCTGGGTGCATCTGTTCGTTCTGCAGATTCAGCCGATGATGGTGGTGCTCAAGGACCTCCGTGAAACGGGCGCGGGAGAATACGCCGGCTCGGATCTGCCGCTGATGGGGCCCTGGCAGGCGCAACTGGCCGCCGACGGCACGCTCAACGTATCGGTGCAGACCGCCGTCGGCCCGGCCCGGTATGCCATGATGCCCGTGCGCATGGACGATCAGGCGGCCTTCGATCGCGCCAGGCAGGGCGAAGCCTCTGTCCCGCCAGTAGCCGTTGCGCCTCCACCGGCGGTCGTTCCGGCCCCGGATGAGGACGATGAAGAAGCCGATTGGGACTGGTAGGCCGATCCATCGGCTGCCGCCGCACAGCGGACGTCTATCCGCTCGGTTAACTCGCGCCGTTAATGCGCATTCGTCAGGATAGGGCGGCGGGCATGTCCACGGTGATGCTGGTACCCGAGTCCGGCCGGGAGGCGATGTGCCACTCGAATCCCTGCTCCCGGCACAGGGCCTGCACGATGCCGAGGCCGAGTCCGTCACCAAGCGACGCTTCTCCTTTCACCCCCCATTCGCGCACATCCGCAAGCTTCTCCTCGGTCATGCCGATACCGTTGTCCGTCAGTTGAAAGCGGACCCGGTCCCCGTGCGGGCGGAAGGCCAGCACCAGGCGGCTGGCGCCGGAGTGCTGAATGGCGTTGCTCACCAGATTAGACAGAATCCGCAGCGTCGGCAGCGGGGCCACGGATAGAGTCAGGTTCTCTCCGTAGGTGCGGAATGCCATGTTCCGGTGAGCGGCCTCTGCGTCGAACATCTGCCGGATGGTTGCGGCGAGCACCTCGGCGCGAACGGTTTCAGGCTGCGAATGGTCGGTGCCGGTTTCCGCATCATCGTGTTCCCGGGCGCGCAGATCGCTGTCGTCCTGGCCGGTGTACACCGTGGCCAGATGATCGACGTAGTCCACAGCCTGAGCCAGTCGCTCAGCGGTGTCGTCCTTGCCCCTGCGATGGGCGTCTTTCTGCAGCTGAGCGATGGTCATTCGCAGCGTGGCGATGGGCTGGCGCAGATCGTGAGAGACGCTGGCGAGCTGGCTGCGGCTCTCCACCGCGCTCGACAGGGCCTGCTGATATTCCCGCTCCGAGCGTTCCAGCTCCAGTTGCAGCAGGGCCTCCTTGCGCGCGGCCTCCGCCGCATCACGCTCGGCCCGCTCCCGGGCCCGGATGCTGGCCGTGGCCTGGCTGACCACCACCATCAGCGAGAACAGCGTGAAGGCGAGCAGGGCGGCCCGGAAAAAGGCATTGATCTGCTGCTGGGAGAGATCCAGCGGCAGGAAGCCGCCGAGGACATAAGGCAGCACCAGGAACAGCACCATGGCCACCGCAAACAATCGGGTCGCCTTGAGTTGCCACCTCTGCTCGCTGTCCCAGCTCAGCGGCGGCAGGATCTGGGCCGTCATCATGAGAAAGAACGAAGCGTTCACCGGAATCCACATCAGCACCAGGGAGATCTTTTCCAGCCAGAAGTAGATGCTGAGCGGAAAGAGGGACGTGACTGCCGCCAGCGTGAAGGCGGCAGGCCTGACGATGCCGTTCCAGTAGGCCGGCTCCGTGCGCAGGCCGACCAGGATCCAGCCTGTGATGGCGGCGGCGGCATGGGCGAGGAAAGGCACCACCCAGAGAACGAAGTCGCCGCCCTGCACCAGGAAGCGGAGCAGGCCGTCCATCGCTGCCGCATCGATCAGCAGCGTCAGGGAGAAGATGGAGTAGATCAGCCAGCGGTATTGACGGTAGGCGAGCACGATCAGGGTGGTGAAGGCGATGGTGCTGATGGCCAGCGTATAAAAGGCGAAGTCCCAGCCTGAGGGCTCATAGTTCTCGATCAGGCCGAAGGCGTTCCGGGCAGCAAATACGGCGATCAGCACCGCCCCGACCCTGACCACGGCGGCCATCGTGCGCCTTGCGCAGGCCGGTGCCGCCTTTGCTGTGCGGGCGCTAGAAATACGGATCAATGAGTCCGTCCTTCACGGCCCGGGCCATCAGCTCGGCCAGCGAATGCACATCCAGCTTCTGCATGAAGCTGGTGCGATGCTTGTCCACGGTCTTGGGGCTGATGTTCAGCAGCCGGGCGATCTCCTTGTTGGATTTGCCGGTCACCACCATATTCAGCACCTGTCGTTCCCGGGCGGTGAGGTCCGGAAGCTGTGCACCGGCTTCGATCAGTTCCACCAGCTCCGGGTCGATAAAGCGTCCGCCGCGCAGGATCAGCGGGAGCTTCTCGAACACCCGTTCCAGATCGGTGGCTTTGCTGAACAGCGCGTCCACGCCGGTGGCGGTCACATTGGCGAGCAGGCCACTGGCGGTGACGCCAGTGAAAGCGATGATTTTCGTGTGCGGGCTCCAGCGCCGCAGGTCGTGGATGATCTCCAGACCACTGGCCAGCGGCATGGAGATGTCGAGGAACACCAGATCGGGCTGCTCGGCTTTGATGCAGGCGATGGCTTCCAGCCCGTTCTTTGCTTCACCCACCAGCCGGTAGCTGGTTTCGCCCGATCCTTCGGATTCGAGTCTGGCGCTCAATGCCGAGCGAACGATCTCGTGATCGTCGGCGACGACAACCGTAATCTGACTGCCCACACTCAATTCCGTGTTGTTCACCGGCATCCTACTATGCGGGCCCGGAGTGACCAACGGGCCGGCAGGGCCCGGGCGATGACGCCGATTCGGTGCCCGATTTCCGGTCGGACGTCGCCGGGGTGAATATCCAGCGCTGCAGCGGCTGCAGTGAAACGCCGGCCCGGCACAACTGGCAGTCTGCCATGTCCGCACCGGCAGCCGTGCTGAGCGACCTGCCGTCTGCCGGCAGCACGATCCAGAGCGTGCCCGGCCTGGCATAGGCAGATGTGCGCAATGGCACCTCGCCGACCCATGTCAGGTGATACCCGGATTCTGAAGTCCGAACCTGCGGTTCGAGGCTCGAGACAGCCGGATCGTGCAGGAGGATCAGGCGATCTCTTGCGTAGTCCACCTCGATCTCGTCCGGATGGCGCGGAAGCATGCCCAGTGCGGCTGCATTTCTGATCTCGACCCCTGCCAGGGGGCCGCAGTGCAGCTCGATGGGCTTCTCGAATGGGGGCTCGGCGAGCACCGGTTCCAGAGCCTGCCAGCCGCCGCTGTCGTAGGAGAAGTGCAGCGTTGCGTCGAACGGCCGGTTGCCGGTCGGCCCGACGCCGGCGATGAAGGTGCCGCCAATCGCCAGGGTGGAATCATCCAGCCAGGTGGGCGCGTACAGGTGCAGCGGCCACCAGCCACGCCAGAGAATGGCTTCCGTGGCGGCCTGGTTTTCACCCGCTGACCGGACGTGGATTCCGCCGTCCCGGCGGTGATAGAAGAGCAGCGCCTGCTGCTCACTCTGCGGCAGTTCAATCTGCCACATGAACTCGAGCGACTCCGGAGATTCAGGCTGAACCGCGCACCCGCCATAGCCGGACAGGCCGAGCAGCAGTACAGAGACCAGGATACGCATGTGAGATCACCGGATCGTTCGCCAGTCTCCAGAGTAGTGGTGCGTCCGGCTGTCGTTTATGGGGTGGATACCCTAGTTTTGAGACAGATCCGCCGGCAGCTGGGCGTCATCGGGCCGCTATGCCTGATCTCCCAGAATCCACGCTTTCGAGGCGTCCAGGTGATCGTAGCCGAATGTTCGAATCTCGGCGCTCACGAAATGACCGGCCAGTGTTTTCGCAACGTCGCCGAGCGGTGAGTCTGTGGTCAGAGCGACGCGGGCGATGCTCCGATGGTGTTCATTTACGAACTTCAGATGAGCGATCAGTGATGCAAAAGAATCCCAGCCGGGAAAAACTTTTGCGTGAATGACGATACCCTTCAGGGTGCCGCTTTGTTCCAGGTAGGGATCGATCGTGCTCAGCCGATGAGCGTACAGTGCACTGCCGGTCGGGTGCCAGCGGAAGGAAGCCGGTAGGAGTGTGCTCGTTCGGCAGTCGACCCCGGCTTGACGCGCGAGCAGGAACTCGAACGGGATTAGGGATCGAACTCGCCGCTACAGGCATCGCGAATGACGACGTTGCGGTCGAAATCGACGTTCCGGCTGTTGTTCGGATCGCAATAGAAGGTGCCGCTTTCGACGAGATCGCAGCCGTTCGCGGGTACGTAGGTGTAGCGCTCGACGATGCGCTTGCTGGCGGCGCTGTGGCAGCGCGAGAGCTCGCGCTGCCACTCTAGCGCCATCGGCACATTGCGAACCGCGGTGTCGTCATAGCCCGTGAACAGGTGCGCGAGCCGCGACTGCGCGGCCGCATTGCCCTGTTCCGCGGCCGCCTGGTACCAGCGTATGGCTTCGCGCGTGTCCTTGCCGACGTGGGTGCCCGAGGAATAGGCCCGCTCGAGCCCGAGCTGCGCATCGACGTGTCCCGCTTCGGCCCATTGCCGAACCTGGCTACGCCGGGCCTCGGTGGCCAGCGCATCGGACCCGTATTCCCGTATCTTCGCCGACACATCGACGTCGCGTTTCGCGGCATCATCTCCTTGCGGCCAGGATCCGGCGTTCGGCGACTGTCTGGAATCACCAGGTTCTCCATTTCGCGTTCGAAGTTTGCCTCAATCCATCGCGGTGGTTCCAGCCGCAGCAGCTTTGCTAACCGGTTGGGTCGGTGGCCATGCGTCAACGCGCTGCTTTATGATTGCCCGTCAACCGCACACGATCGATAACGAATAATTACTCGAAACCCCAGAGAAGGAACTTCCGTGAAAAGGCAGATCACAATCGCGTTGCTGGCATTGGCAGTTCAATCCGGCGTAAGCGCACAGGAGGCGTTCAAGGGCTGGCCCGAAGACAAGGCGACGACCTATTGCGGTGCGATGGCCATGTTCAACCGGTATCTGAACCGGGACGAGAATGGCGAGCTGCCGCCCTACACCGAGGACCAGGCGTACTGGTGGGATGCGACCGTTGCGCTGCACCCGGACAAGGACGTGTTACAGCAGGAGCTTACGCTTGCCGGGCAGAGTTTCGAGGCCTACTTCTTAAAGGTCAGCAAGAACGAGTCAAACCCGAACGTCACCCGCAAGGCACTCGCGGAAGTGCAGGATTTGAACTGCAGTAAGTATCGTATCCAGCGAAAAATGGCCGAGCTCAAGGCCCTGCGAAAAGAGCAGCAACTGACGGTGGATGCGTACAAGGAAATACAGCGCCGGGAGGAAGTTGAGGCGAAGATCGCGTTCGACGCGCCGCCGTTCGTGAACCTCGAGAGCAACCCGCAGGCGGCGACCCTGGATGTCTACTTTTCCCTGGGCTGCAACCACTGCCTGCTGTTTCTCGACGAGAACCTCGACGCACTCCTGGACCTGAATTCGAAGGGGCGATTGAACCTGCGGTTTCTCGAAGTGCCCGGCCTCGTGCCGCCCCTGGTGGGTAGCGGACAGACCGACAGGCCGACGCTCGATGCGGTGTCACGCGCCACGGAGGCGTCACGCTACGCCGCCTGCGCCGCCGCAAAGAGCCCGGGTACATTTACTCAATTCATTAGCCGGCTCATTGAGGCGGCGAAAACACAGCTGCCGCAAATCGAGTCGGTGTCGTGGGAGTATTACGCGCACGCGGTGCCCGCTGATTTTCTCCCGGCGAGTCCGTACCGGTCCGTCGATACCATGCTCGAATACGCAGCGGGGCCGCTCGGCGTTTCGATGCAATCGTGCGATTCGGGTCACATGCAGGCGCGAAGCGCGCAGGCCCAGGACATCGTGAAGTCGCTCCGCGGAGCCGTCTCCGTGCCCTTCTTCCGCTTCAACGGCCGCTACTACCAGGAGCCGAGCAGCTACGCGCACATCATGCAGGACATCAAGGACTACGTCGATTCGCAGCGCGCGTACTCGCCGTGACAGCACGTCGGCGGACAACGGAAGAGACATTGCCGTGACGGATCTGCATGACGAGGCAGGCAACGGCAATCACGTCGCCATCGCGAGCAAGACCGAGCATCTCCTTAAGCGCGAGGTGGGCTAGGTCCGGGAAATAACCGTGACGAAGTGTGTCAGGAGCTGTTCGAGCTCCGACCGAGATATCTTCGAGTTGAGCATCTCGCTGTCGAAGACCTCGATCGACGCATCGAGTTGCTGAAGATCGATGATCGCCGCGTCGAGCAAGCCTGCGACCTCGCCCCGGCCTTGCTTGTCGGCCTGCTCGAGCACGTTCTCCACCTCGAAGTTGAAGGCCTCGATACGGCAACAATAGGGCGTACAGTGCTCGAGCCCCCGGAAGAATCGACTCAGTGGGTTCAGCATGCCGTCGACGCTCGCGGACTTCCTGCCCTCGAGCGCCAGGTCCCTCGCGATCCATCGGCCTTCGCCGAGCGGGATGCCGAGCACCGAATGCTGCACACTCCAGGCCAGTTTCTTGAACGCAGGCGTGGCCCTGATCTTCGCATTGAGCGCCGCGAACCAGTGTCCGAAATCCGGGCTGGACCACAGGCTCCGATCTTCAATGACGAAGCCCTCGTGGGCGTGCTCGATCAACGCGCTTGCCAGTTCGTCGTATTGGGCTTGTGAAATCCGGAACGGCTCCCATTGGTAGGCCTCGCCGCTGTGGCCGCGGTCGAACACGTCGTTCATGAGCGCCAGCGGGGGAACGACACCATAGCCCTTGAGCGCCAGGTGCAGGTCGCGGTCCGTGCCGGACATGACGAGATCCTCGAGCGTAAGTTCGGTGTACGTGAGCCTGGGCGATTCCAGCGTGCCTTCGTAGCTGTAGTAGCTGGTGTGTGTGACACGTATCGGTTCCACCGATTGTCTCCCGTCAGTTAGTCGTGCCGCTCGATTCTACCGCGTGCCCACGCCGCCAGTGTGATCGCCGTGCCCGTGTGTCAACAGGATGCCGCTGACAGGCTTGTCAGTGATTTTTCTGAACTCCGCCAGGACAGCCTGTGCTGTGGTCGCGTCGATCTGGGTATCGATAATCACCACACCGCTTTCACCCACGATCATCGAGGTTGGTGAGACGCCAAATCCAACAGCGGTATAGACACCCGGCGCAACCTGTATGACCTCCTGTTCGAACTCCGCGTTCCGCGCATTGAGTTGCACCTCGAGATCGTTGGCTGCGAAGCATGAAAGGCAAAAAACAATCCCGATTGCGCCTGTAATGACGCTGACCAGATATCTCACGACGACCCCAGATAGTTGCGCTGGTTTCGAATTCTATAGGCAGTTCACCATGACTGCTGTGGGTTCAGGCTGTTTCGCCCGCCCGACTCGATCGAGTCCTTGACATATTGGTAAGCAGTCAGTTACCGTAAGTCATGGCTTACGAAAAGGTGCTTCAGGTTCTTGCGGATCCGACGCGGCGCGCCGTCTTCGAGCGGTTGCGCCGGGGTCCTTGCTCCGTCGCGGAGATCGCGGATGGCCTTCCCGTCAGCCGGCCCGCCGTTTCCCAGCACCTGAAGGCACTGAAGGAAGCAGACCTCGTCCGGGATGAGCCCAGAGGGACAGCGCGCATTTATCGTATTCATGCCGACGGGTTGAGTGATCTGCGCGACTGGCTCGACGGATTCTGGGACGAAGCACTCGTGCGCTTTAAGAACTATGCAGAGGAGGATCACGAATGAGTGGTGTGGAAATCAGCCCCGTCGTTAAGTCGATCGATGTTCGCCAGACGGCGGCCAGGGCTTTCCGGATGTTTTCAGATGAGATCAGCGAGTGGTGGCCCATGGCCACCCACACACGCGCGATGGACGAGAAGGGTCAGAAGAGCGTTCGCGTCACTGTGGAGCCTCGGGTTGGCGGCCGTGTTTACGAAACGCTGCAAACGGGGGAGGAACTGGACTGGGGGGAGGTGCTCGCTTACGAACCCGATGCCTTTCTCCAGCTGGCCTGGCGCCTTGGCTTGCCATCGGCACAATCGACCACGGTTTCCGTTCGCTTTGAGCCCCTCGACGCCACCAGTTGCCGGGTGACGCTCACACATGAAAACTGGGAGCGGCTGGGAGAGAAGGCGGAGGAGTTGCGGAATTCTTACGACAACGGCTGGGTAACGGTCTTCGGTCAGGCATTCGGTGGATTCGCGGGAAGATTCGCGGGAAACGGATGACGCACAGAGTGCGGGGTTCCCGGCGCCGATTCAGGCAAGACATCAGGAAAACAGATCCGCGACCAGATCCATGCGGTGTCCGATCGGTCCAGCCGGTTGAGTCGCCAGGGCCAGCTGGCGGGTGAGTCGGGTCGCCGGGCGCCTGATCTCGACGAAGCGGTCGTCGGCATAGTGCCGCACATCCGGTTCGGGCAGGAGCGTGTAGCCGATCCCTCGATTCACGCATTGCATGATCGCTTCCACGCTGTTGAGCACCAGTCTCTCCTGGCGCAACAGGTCTCCGTGCGCCTCCATGTAGGCGGCGATCAGAATGCCGATGCCGATACCGGGCGTGAAATGGAGGAACGGCAGTGACGCATCGGAAACCTTCGATGCGTCGCGCTGCCGCCCGCGTGGATAGGCGAACACCAGCTCTTCATCCCGCAGCATCGTGTACTGAAGCGCGGGTGAAGGTGGGCTTGATGCCGTGACCACTGCCGCATCCATCTGACCACCCAGAACTTTCCCTTCCAGAACCTCCGAAACGTCCACCTCCACATCGAACCGCGCCCTGTCGACTTGAGGTGAAGTTGCACCCTGGTTACTGTCCAGGTGAAACCAGGTTCGACTGAATGCAATCACGAGGAGCACACGATGAGTACGGCAGGGCAGCGATACCAGGCGATCGCACGGGAGCTGGCCATTGGGTTTGCGCAGCGTGCCGGCCACTGGGACGTCAGCAGAGAGTATTGCTGGGAGAACGTGCGGGAGATGGCCGACGCGGGTCTGATGGGTATGACCCTGCCCGAATCCTACGGCGGTGCCGGTGCTTCTTATTACGACGCGGTGCTGGTGATCGAGGAGCTTGCAAAAGCGTGCACGCTTTCCGGGCGCGTCGCCGTGGAAGCCAACATGGGTGCGATCAGCGCCATCATGGCGTACGGCACGGAAGCGCAGCGGCAAGCCTGTGCACCCCTGGTGCTGGCGGGAGACAAACCGGCTATCTGCATCACCGAGCCGGAGGCCGGAAGCGCGGCCACCGAGATGACGACCACGGCGCGAAAGGTGGGTGCCTCCTACGTGCTCAATGGCACCAAGCACTGGATCACCGGCGGTGGTGTATCGAAAATACATCTGATTTTTGCCCGCGTGCTGGACGAACGGGGCGAAGTGCAGGGCATCGGCGGCTTCATCGTGATCTGCGATCCCGCGAACGGCGACACGCCCCCCGGCTTCGAGGTGGTGCGGCGTGAACGGACGATGGGTCTGTGTGGCATTCCTGAGGCCGAACTGCGATTTACGGACCTCGAGGTGGATGAAGCGTTTGTGCTCACGCCGCCGTCCGGATTCCGTCGCGGTTTTGCTGACCTCATGAACGCCTACAACAGCCAGCGGGTCGGCGCCGGTACCATCGCGATGGGTGTGGCGGCTGGTGCCGTTGAGCACGCCACCCGATATCTCAAGGAACGGCACCAGTTCGGGCGTCCGCTTGCTGAGTTTCAGGGACTGCAGTGGATGCTGGCAGACATGGATACCGGCGTTCACGCGTCCCGGCTCATGTTGCAGGAGGCGGCGCGATCCCGCGGACCTGGTGGCAGTCCGTTCCCGGACATGACCATGGCGGCTAGGGCGAAGCTGTTTGCCTCGGAGACTGCCATCAAAGTGGTCAGCGATGCTCTGCAGCTGTTCGGCGCCCGCGGTTATGGCGACAGCGAGCCGCTGGAGCGCATGTATCGTGATGTGCGCATGTTCACCATCGGTGGCGGCACGGCACAGATCCTGAAAACCCAGGTGGCTGCTGATCTTCTCGGGATGAAAACACCGCAGACTCGAGACGGCTATCTGCAGCAACAGCGACAGAAAAACGGGAGGAGTGAATGATGTTGAAGGACCGCTACGATCTCGAGGTAAGCACCAGGTCGGCAGAAGCCCGAGACCTTTACGTCGATGCCATCGACAGGATGCTTGCTGCGGACGGGCAGGTGGGAGAAACACTCGAGAGAACGGTTGAAGCTGATCCGGACTTTGGCCTCGCGCACGCAGCGCTGGCTCGCGAACACCAGCTGTATGGGCGGGGAAAGGAAGCGCGTGCCGCCGTCGAAACGGCTTCCCGATTGGCTGAAGGCGCGTCCCGGCGGGAGCGGCAGCATGTTGAGATCATCAGCAATCTGGTCGGCGGCAAGCTCGGCAGAGCAATGGAACTGACCCGTGAACATATCGCGGATTTTCCTCGCGATGCTTTCGTTTTAAACCCTTCCTGTGGCGTCTTCGGCACCATCGGTTTCAGCGGTCGCCGGAATCGGGAAGCGGAACAGCTCGAACTGCTCGAGCCCCTGGTTAAACACTACGGCGATGACTGGTGGTTCCTGACCGTATATGCATTTGCACTGCTCGAAACCGGCGAGTGGGCGCGTGGCCGACAGCTCGCTGAACGGGCGCTCGAGCTCCGACCCAGCAACTCGCACGGCGCACACACATTGGCACATGCGCTGTTCGAATCGGGCGATGACGAGGAGGCACTGAGTTTCATGTCCGCCTGGATCGCGGATTCCGACAGAGACAGCCTCCTGCATTGTCATAACTGGTGGCACTACGCGTTGCTGCTGCTGATCACGGGAGACCAGGACGCTGCTTTCCAGGCCTTCAGCAAGAACTGCCTCCCGGGCAGTACGAAGAGTCCCTCCATCAACGTGTTCACCGATTCCGTGTCGTTTTTGTGGCGTGCGGAGCTGGCGGGAGCACCCAGAATCCGGGAACACTGGGAAACCCTGTTGCACTACTACCGGGAGCAGTTTCATCGTCCCATCGTCTTCGTGGACGCCCACATCGGACTGGTGTATGCAGCACTCGGAGAGGCTGACCAACTGGATGCGTGCATTGCGGAACTGCAGGAGCTCGGCGAGACCGACCGGCTGCCTGCAGGCACAACGGCCGCATCACTCACCGGTGCCTATAAGGCATTCGCTGAGAAACAGTGGGGGAGTGCGATTGAACGTTTCGAGGCGGTGATGGAGGAGGTTGTGCGCATCGGCGGGAGTCGTGCCCAGCGCGACCTGCAGGCAAACACGCTGCTTGCGGCCTATGTTAATGGTGATCGTGCGGAGCAGGCTGCAGCATTTCTGAGCGGGGTCTCTGATCGACAGCCATCGAGACCCATTGCCGGGCTGCCGGACATGGTGTGAGTGGTTTCACGCAGCATGATTACCGGGATAAGAGTGAAGCGGTCGCTGCTGGGTAGTGCTGGCAACCGGTCCGACGGCACCCGGCGTTCTGTTCATTCGTGACGGCTGGCTCTGGTTGGAGACTTCCCACCTTGAAAGATCGGGCAAGCGGACCAATATAGTTAGAACATTGCGGCGCTTGGTTTTTTTCCGTCATGCCGCCTCCCCACCTCGATGGGCACAGAATGGAATTCAAAGACTACTATCAGATTCTAGAGGTCGAACGAGACGCGGATCAGGATGAGATCAAGCGCTCCTATCGTAAGCTCGCTCGCAAGTACCACCCGGATGTCAGCAAGGAAACCGACGCTGAGGTCCGTTTCAAGGAACTCGGCGAAGCGTACGAGGTGCTGAAGGATCCGGAAAAGCGCGCCGCCTACGATCAGCTGGGCGCGAACTGGCAGTCTGGCCAGGACTTCCGGCCGCCGCCGGACTGGGATGCCGGATTCGAGTTCAGCGGTGGCGGCTTCACATCGGCGGACTCCGCCGCTTACAGCGACTTTTTCGAGTCTCTGTTCGGCCGTGCGTTTTCCGACCGCGGCTATCAGGGCGCTGGTGCGCGGCAGTATCGAGCCCGGGGCGAGGATCATCACGCCAGAATTCTGATCGATCTGGAGGATGCCATTGAGGGCAGGACGCGGCCCATCACCCTGCAGGTTCCTGAGGTCGATGAGCGAGGCCACGTGCGGACGCGCGCCCGTACCCTCAACGTGCGTATCCCGAAAGGCATGACTGCCGGCCAGAAGATCCGGCTGAAAGGCCAGGGCGACCCAGGGCTCGGAGACGGGCCTGCAGGCGATCTGTATCTGGAGATCGATTTCAAACCTCACCCCCGCTATCGAGTGGATGGCCACGACCTGCTGGCCGATCTGCCGATTGCGCCCTGGGAGGCCGCTCTGGGGGCCAAGGTGAAAGTGAATACGCCTGCCGGGGCCGTTGAGCTGACGATCCCCGAAAACTCGCGCAGTGGGCAGAAACTGCGCCTTAAAGGTCGAGGTCTGGCGGGCAAGACGCCTGGTGATCTGTTCATGGTGCTGCAGATCGTGGTTCCTCCGGCGAACAGTGAGCAGGTCAGGGCCCTGTATCGGGAGATGGCTGAGCAAACGGACTTCGATCCGCGAGCCGGGGTACGAGCCGGATGAGAGGTTGGCGATGAACCGTAAAGACATTCTTGAAGCAGAACTTCTCGAGGACGACAACGCGATGACGCTGGCTGAGCTGGCTCGCCGCTGCGCGACAGATGCGGAATGGCTGCTGCAACTGGTCAACGAAGGCATCCTCGTGCCGTCGGGTCGGGCGCTGCCCGAGTGGCGATTCAGTCATATTTCGATCTGGCGGGTACGACGGGTGCAGCGTCTGCAGGTCGATCTCGGGGTCAATCTGGCAGGTGCGGCCCTGGCGCTGGAGATGCTCGATGAGATTGAGTCGCTGCGTCGCCGTCTGGCCAGCCTGGAGTCCACACCAGCGACAGGGGCTGAACCATGAGCGATTCCATTCAGGTGGTCTGCACCGGCTGCAGCGCTGCCAATCGCGTTCCGGGCACCCGGATGGCCGACAATCCCATTTGCGGCAAGTGTCATCAGCCGCTGTTCGATGGGCATCCGGCGAACCTGGACGAACAGGCATTCGAACGTCAGCTCGCCCGCAGCGACATACCGGTGCTGGTGGATTTCTGGGCGGGGTGGTGTGGTCCCTGCCGCACGATGGCGCCTGCTTATGAAGCGGCAGCAGGGGAACTCGAGCCTGGGGTGCGGGTCGTCAAAGTTGATACCGAACGGGCCCAGAACGCTGCTGGAAGGCTGGGTATCCGCAGCATTCCTACTCTGATGCTGTTCCGAGACGGTAAGGAGGTGGCCAGACACGCAGGGGCCATAGGCAAGGATCAGATCGTCGGCTGGGTACGCGCACACACTTGAGCCTGTTCCGCAAACACGGCATCGGCAGCAAGGGTCGGTGCATTACCTCTCCCGCTGATTACGGATGATTGCAGTTTGTTGCAGCCAACTCCTCGCGCAACTTGTTCCGCACATCCATCAGCACCAGCCCGTAGGTGTTGTGGCCGCGACGATCACGTCCACATCCCCAGAAGTAGTCGTATTGACTGCTTTCAAACAGCCGGCTGTCGCCCGTGCCGAGCAGACGTTCGGCAACTTCCGGGTGGGTGCGGCATTTGGTGTAGACGGCGCGCGTCATGATCACCCGGCGCACTTTTGACCAGTCCTTGCGGAGCCTGCGAAAGCGGCTGCGGCCAAGGCGGCGGGCCCGGGCCGGGTGCTCCGCCTGGCGCACCTTTTCCTGCACTTGTGGATCTTCAAACTTCATTGCCTGGAAGTAGTGCTCCACGGAGGGCCAGAACTGCCCCTCCAGGTCGAAACCGTGTCGAGAAAAACTCGACAGCGGATCGTTCGCGTCTGAGCGCGAAACATAGACTTCTGTTTCTGTAGCGGGGGGCACGGCCCAAGGCTAGCAGTGTTGGCGGACGGGTCCAATGCCTGTCGGCGTGGTTCTCACGGGTCTGATGGGTGGTCCGACTTCCGGCCTGCGCCGCAAACAACCCCAGTCTATGAGACACTGGGGAATTATTTTTCTGGATCAATCCCGTGTTCCTGAGGCTTGCAGTCACCCTCCTTGTTATCGGTCTGGTCATCGCTGGCGTGGTGGCAGTCAAAAATACTCAGAACGCCGGTCAGGCTGGCGCGATGTCTGGCGGTCCGCCACCGGCGACGGTGACGGACACCTACGTGGAGGAGAGCACCTGGGCGCAGCGCATCGAAGCTGTCGGTGATCTGAGTGCCATTCAGGATGTGGCCATCGCCTCGGAGGTGCCGGGCAAGGTGGTCGAGATCAACTTCGCATCCGGTGCACCGGTTCGCCAGGGCGACGTGCTCCTGCGCCTGGAGGCGGGCGAAGACCGGGCTCAACTCGAAGCACTGCAGGCCGATCTGCGCCTGGCGGAGCTCGAAAACGAGCGGGTGGTCCGGCTCCGCGGATCGGCTGCTTTTTCCCAGTCGCAGCTGGATCGAACCCAGTCTCAGATGGCCAGTCTGCAGGCACAGGTGGATCGGCAGCAGGTGGTGCTGGAGCGGAAAGTGTTGCGTGCGCCTTTCGATGGCGTGCTTGGAATCCGCCAGGTCAGCCTGGGCGACATCGTCGCCGCGGGTGAGGCCATCGTCCGGCTCCAGAGTCTGGATCCCATCTACGTGGACTTCACGGTTCCGGAACGCCATCGCGCCTCGGTGGTGACGGGGCAATCCCTGGAAGTGAGCGTTGCGGCGTGGGTCGATCAGACTTTCACCGGTGAGTTGATCGTCGTCAGCCCGGATGTGGATGTGCGCAGCCGCACGCTCACCCTGCGCGGGCAACTCGAGAATACAGATGGGCGGCTGCAGCCGGGCATGTTCGCTACCGTGCACCTGATCATGAGTGGCGCCGAGCCGGTGCTGACCCTGCCTCGCACGGCGGTGAGTTTTTTCGCTTACGGCGAATCCGTTTTCACCATCGAGCAGTCGGATAATCAGCTCACGGTGCATCGCAAACCGATCACCGTCGGCCGCACCCGTGGGGAACGGGTGGAGATTCTGAGCGGTCTGGAAGGCGGTCAGCGCGTAGTGCATACGGGGCATCTGAAGCTTCGTGAAGGACAGACGGTGGTCATTGGCGAACGTATTCCGCTGCCCGAAGGTGTCACGGACCGATGAAAATCACCGATGTCTTCGTTCAGCGACCGGTGCTGGCCTCCGTTGTCAGCCTGCTCATTCTGCTGCTCGGGGTGCGATCGCTGTTATCGCTGGAAGTGCGCGAGTATCCGAAGACCGAGCAGGCCCTGGTGACCGTGACCACGGCGTTTCCCGGCGCTGATGCCGACCTGGTGCAATCCTTCATCACCGAGCCTCTGCAGCGGGCGGCTTCGGAAGCGGAAGGCATCGACTACGTCACCTCCATCTCCCGTCAGGGCGTCTCCATCATCCAGGCCTATATGGCGCTCAACTACGATCCGTACGACGCCCTGGCAGAGATTCAGGGCAAGATCGCCAGTGAGCGGAACAATCTGCCCCGGGAAGCGCTGGACCCGGTGATCTCCTTATCCACGAGTGAGGGTTGGGCGCTGATCTACCTGGCGCTCACCAGTGAAGGCATGAACACGGCGCAGATGACGGATTACACCCTGCGGAGCATCGTGCCGCGGCTCCAGGCATTGCCGGGCGTGGCCAAGGCCGGGATCAATGGCGACCAGACCATGGCACTGCGGGTCTGGCTGGACCCGGTACGGCTGACGGCGCTGGACATGACCGCCTCCGAGGTGCGCCGCGCACTGCTGGAAGAGAACGTTCAGTCCGCCGTGGGGCAGACCAAGGGCGACAGCGTGATGATCAACCTGTCTGCGACCACCAATCTGACCACCGTGCACGAATTCGAAAATCTGGTGCTGCGCACAGACGGGCCTGCGGTCACCCGCCTGAAGGACGTTGCGGACGTGGTGCTGTCCACCAGCAATCCAGAACAGGAGAGTTGGTTCCGGCACCAGCCCTGCGTGATGCTGGCGCTGACGCCAACGCCGGGCGCCAACCCGCTGTCGCTGTCTGCGGAGGTGAACGCGCTGCTGCCGGATATCGTCAACCAGTTGCCGCCCGGTATGGAGCTGAATCTGGTGTACGACGGCAGTCTCTACATCGAGGATTCCATCTCGGAGGTGTACACCACCCTCACCGAAGCCGTGCTCATCGTGCTGCTGGTGATCTTTCTCTCACTCGGCACCTGGCAGGCGGCGGTGATCCCGGCACTGGCGGTACCATTGTCGCTGGTCGGCGGCGGCTTCCTGATGCTGCTGATGGGATTTTCCATCAATCTGCTCACCCTGCTGGCGATGCTGCTGGCGATCGGTCTGGTGGTGGACGATGCCATCGTGGTGGTGGAGAACGTGCATCGTCATATCACGGAAGGAAAGACCCCATTCAATGCAGCGCTCGCCGGGGCCCGGGAACTGGTGATGCCGATCATTTCCATGACCACCACCCTGGTGGCCGTGTATGCGCCCATCGGCTTCATGGGTGGTCTGGCGGGATCGCTGTTCACGGAGTTCGCCTATTCGCTTGCCGGCACGGTGATCATTTCCGGCATCGTCGCGCTCACCCTGGCGCCGATGTTGAGCGCGCGCATCCTGCCGGACCGGGAGCACGGCAATGCCTTGGAGCAGTTCGTCGATTCTGCGTTTTCGCTCCAGGTGCGCGTGCACCAGTTTCTGCTGCGGGATGCGCTCAGGTATCTGCCGGTGCCCCTGATGATCGCCCTCACCGTGACGGCGTCCATCTATTTTCTTTATCAGGGCAGCACACGGGAACTGGCGCCCACCGAAGATCGTGAGGTGCTGAACGTGCAGATCTCGGCACCGGAAACCGCCACCCTGGAATATACGGCGGCGCATGCGGCGAAGGTGGTGGATGCGTTCCAGACCTTTCCGGAATATATGCGCAGCTTCCTTCTGCTCGGCGGCGGCGGCACACCGGCCAGCAGCTTCGGCGGATTCCGGTTCGTGCCGGTGGCCGAGCGGGAGCGTTCCCAGATGGAACTGCAGCCCCTGGCTCAGCAGCTGGTGAACGAGATCGCCGGTGTGCAGGTGGCCGTGTTCACATTCCCGTCACTGCCCGGTGCCTCCCGGGGCACGCCGCTGCAGTTCGTACTCACCGGAGATGCCACCTACGAGCAACTGGTGGAGCTGGCCGACCAGCTGATCGGTGCCGGCTATGGCAGTGGCAATTTCGTTTACCTGCGGAAGTCCGCCGAGATTGCGCTGCCACTCACCCGGTTGGAGATCGACCGCGACCGGGCCGGAGATCTGGGTGTGGACATGGACGAGTTCGGCAGCACGCTGTCCACTCTGCTTGGGGGCGGCTACGTGAGCCGTTTCAATCAGGCGGGGCGCAGCTACGAGGTGATTCCCCAGGTGGCGCGCCGCTATCGGCTCGATGAAACGCTGCTGGAGGACTATCACGTGCGCGGTGGCGAAGGTGAGCTGATCCCGCTTGGCAGCTTCGTGTCGCTCAAACATGAAATCGAACCCACCCAGCGGGCGCAGTTCCAGCAGTTGAACAGCGTCACCATCAGCGGCCTGATGGCGCCGGGGGTATCCCTTGGCGATGCGATGGCGTTCCTGGAGCAGACGGCCCAGGAGACGTTCCCGCAGAACATCGGTTACGACTATATGGGTGAGTCCCGTCAGCTTGAACAGCAGGGGAACGCGCTCCTCTATACGTTCTTCCTGTCGCTGCTGGTCATCTACCTGGTGCTGGCGGCGCAGTACGAAAGCTGGCGGGATCCGCTGATCATTCTGGTGTCTGTGCCCATGTCTATTGCCGGGGCCATGCTTTTCATTTATCTCGGCTTTGCGTCGGTGAATCTCTATACCCAGATTGGCCTCATCACACTGATCGGTCTCATTGCAAAAAACGGCATTCTCATCGTCGACTTCGCCAATCGTCTGCAGGTCAGTGAAGGACTGGACAAACGGGCGGCGGTGGCCAAAGCGACCGCCACCCGTTACCGACCCATTCTGATGACAACCGTAGCCATGCTGATGGCCATGGTGCCGCTGCTGCTTGCCAGCGGGCCCGGTTCCGTGAGCCGGTTCCAGATGGGGCTGGTGATCTTCACCGGTCTGGGACTGGGCACCCTGTTCACCCTGTTCGTGGTGCCATCGGTCTATGTGCTGCTCGCGAAGGACCGCAACGCGGGCGTGCACGCACTGGAAGACTCGGCGAAAGAAGCGCCGGCAATCTGAACCAGACCGCCGGGGCAGCTGTGGCCGGGCGCAGCCGCCGGATCATCGCCGGGCAAGGGTCACGACGGTTCGGAAGCCCTGGCTCTTGAATCCTCCAGTGCCCGGCGCACTTCGGCGTGTTGCTCCCGGGTGATTCGGAATCGCAGCGCCAGCGTCATCCAGACCACATTGGCCAGGGGCACGACGAATCCATCGACGATGCCGAGCCGGATGATGACGTCGTTCGCCACGCCATCAGTCGTCCCGCGGGGGAAGTCGATCACCGTATCAAGCAGGGCGCCGGCGAAAAGCAGACCGATTCCGGAGGTCGCTTTTGAGGAAAACGTGATGGCGGAGTTGAATACGCCTTCCTGGCGTCGGCCGGTTTCCAGTTCCTGCACATCCAGGGTGTCGGCGACCATGGAGATGAACATGACGATGGCAACGGTGCCGAGATACGCTCTCAGGATGCTGTCGAGCACCAGCAGCACCAGCAGGAGGTCGGAGCCATTTGGGGGCAACAGGTCGAGAAAACGCAGACTCACCAGCAGCATGCCCTGCACCATCAGAGCTATGCTGCAGCCGACCAGCAGATACTTCTTATCGAACAGGCGTTGCAGCACGGTCACGGTCAGAAAGCCGATGAGGGCACCGGTGAACGATAAGGACAACCAGCGCAGACTGCCGGTGTCGAGACCCCAGAAATAGGTGCGCATGTAGATCTCGAACGCCTGATTGGTGCCGATCACCACAGAGCTGGTCAGCACCGCCGCGAACAGCAATCGGAAGTCCCGGTTCGACAGCGCCTGACGCAGATCTTCGAGCACGTTGGCGAACCGGAACACCTCCGGCTCCCCTCGGGGCTGCATCAGAAAGGGGATCTGGTCCCGGGTCATATGGGTGGTGATCAGCACCGCCAGGGGAATGCAGATCGCCAGCACCATGGCAAAGGTCTGATAGCCGTCCGGATTGAGCTGTCCCAGCGGGTACGCGTCGGTGGACGGAAACACCCAGGAATAGACGGCGAAGGTCATGCAGATACCGCCGACCCAGGCAAAGAAGAAGCGATAGGTGACGATCGTGCTGCGCTCTTCATAGTCGTCGGAAAACTCCGCGAACATCGCACTCCACGGCACGTAGAAGAAGGTCATGGAAACCCGGGCGGCCACCACGAAGAACAGCAGCCAGCAGAGCAGAAGCGGCTCCCTGGGCAGATCGGCTGGAATCTCCGGCGGCGCGAACAGGAAATAGACCGTGATGCCGAGTGGCAGGGCGGAGGCATACATGAATGGATGACGGCGTCCGAGCCGGGAGCGGAAACGGTCGGAGAACGAGCCCACCAGAGGATCCGTCACCGCGTCAACGATCAGCGCGATGAACAAGGCGGCCGACACGTAGAATGCCGGCAGCCCCAGCACCTGGTTGTAGTACAGGAGCAGGAAGGTCTTGATCGCGAAGTCCTTGAAGACTTCCGGGATTGCGCCAACCCCCTGATAGATACGGGAGCTGAGTGGCACCTTGCCCTGCCGCTGCTGATCCCTGCTGAAAGCTGCTTCCGGTCGAGCAGGCGTCTCGGTTGTCACGCGCGTTTTAAACCTGGTCCAGGAATTCGCTCAGTCCGTAACCCTTGCGCTCACCGTCCAGGGTGTATTCCGTCATGCCTTCGCCGACCTGGGTGTTGCTGCCGGCCCGACGGTTCCGCAATGGGATGTAGCCCATCACTCGTCCTTCCACCACCCGTTCGCGGCCATCTTCGAGCTTGAGTTCCGCCCGCAGCGCGGTGTGGTAGTTGCTGTCCGGCTCATGCTCTGACTGGATCACTGCCCGTTCGATCTTTACGAGCTCGTCGCCTTCCTGAAACAGACCGCCGCCCACGCCTTCGCCGTTGGTGGTGATGATCATGCCGAGATCGTCGCCGAAATTGCCGGTGATCCAGCGGTAGGAGGGGGTGGATTGCCAGTATCGCGGGCCCCAGGAGTGATCCCGCAGTCCCCAGCCCGAGAACTGGATCGGATCACCGCCGAGGGTCAGCGTGCCTGCTACCCGCATGTGCTGCTCGGTGTGGGCACGGGCGAACTCATTGCCGTCGCCGGGTTCGCCGACGTGGCCGTACAGGGGGCCAACGGCGCTGTGTTCGAGATCGATCCGGATCTCCTGGCGCGGATTTTCCTTGAAAGCTTTACTCGGGTCGGCCATGGCCCGGGGGTCCGTCATGAACAGCGCCTTGCCGGCGTAAGTGGTGCGAACCAGTTCTGCGGGCTTGAGTATTTCGATCGTCAGGCCGCCGGCATTCCAGCCATCATTGTTGCTGATCTCCGGCTTCGCGTAATTGAAGAAAGCCGAACCGTCCGGATTCCAGACGATCACGGTCATTTCCGCATAGCCCTCGTTGGCCCGGTTGCCGATCCGGACGAACCCACCTCGATTCTGGGAAGGGTCGAAGAAATTGAAGTAGACGGACTCGTTGAAGTTCTCTTCCGGACCCAGTTCGTGGGTGTAGTCGTCTTCTGCCTTGATGTTGCCGATGATGCGGACCATGTGAGCTCTCCCTCTCCTCTTTTGGCGATCTGTGGCGATCTGCAGCAAATCGCTGTGAATTCGGACCAGCCGATTACTTTACCAGTTTGTCATGAGGGAACTGAGGCGATCCATCTTTTTCAGCGTGCCGATCCAGCACTGCCAATCAGCTACCACCCATCCGCTACCACCCTTCAGCAGTGTCTGCCGATAAACGCGCCCACGCGGGCAATCGCACTTTCCGCCTCCGGCACATGGGGAAACATCTGCCAGACGTGGATCAACCCTTCCTCGATTTCGAGCGTCACGTCCACGCCCGCGGCGCGGGCTTTGTCGGCGAAGCGGGTGCTGTCGGAGAGAAGAATCTCCCGGGTGCCCACCTGAAGCAGGAGCGGGGGCAGGTCGGCGGGGTCGCCGTGCAGGGGTGCGGCGAGCGGGTTCTCGAGATTGCCGGCGGCGTACTGGCTGCCACTCGTGCGCAACCCATCCGGTGTCAGCATTGGATCATCGACCGCCCCCGGCGCTGCCGTCGGCCCCGTGCCCTCCAGATCGGTCCAGGGTGACATGCCCACTGCACAGGCCGGCAAGGGGGCGCCGGTAGTCTTCAGCGCGAGCAGGGTGGCGAGCGCCAGGCCGCCACCGGCAGAGTCACCGGCGATGGTCATGTGCTCAGGTGCATGGCCTTCAGCCAGGAGCCACTGCCAGCAGCGCGTGGCATCTTCAACGGCTGCCGGAAACGGATGTTCCGGCGCCAGCCGATAGTCCGGCAGCAGCACCTGTGCATCGGCGGCCCGGGCGATGCGGCTGGCGAGACCACGGTGGGTGTTTCTCGAGCCCATCACATAGGCACCACCATGCAGATAGAGAACGATGCGGTTTGTTTCGCGGTCGCCGACCCTGATCCAGTCTGCGGGAACGCCGTCCGCATCCACTTCCTGCACTCTGATGTCTGAAGCCACGGGAAACATGTCTGCGGACGCTTCCATGGCGGCGCGCTGCTCCTCCACGGACAACGCTTCCAGACCGAGGCCGCCGCTCATCATGGCGACGATTTCTTCGTGTTCAGCACTGGGCATGTTGGGGCGCTCCAGATCAGTTCAGGTTAGTCAGCTTTGAGATCCGCTCATCGTCCGCGCCAAGATAACCGATCAGTGTGGCCTGCACCCGTTCCTTTTCCAGGGTACCGGCACGGGCCATTTCTTCCAGATCGGCCCAGTCCTTGGTCCGGTTGAAGAAAGCCTTGAACACTGCCAGGTCGAAGCAGGAGAGAAAGGGTACGGACTGGCCGGCGAAAGTTTCCCAGCGGACGCGGGTTGCAATGCCTTCGTGGAAATCCGTGGAGTTCAGAAACAGATCGAGGGGGGTTTTGTCCCACCAGACCCGCACCTGACCGTCGCGCTTCAGAAGGTCCCGGTCTTTCTGAGTCACCTTCACGCCGGCAGGCAATGCCGCCAGGGCATCGTGCCAGTCGGCGGCCGGGATCAACAGGTTCACATCAATGTCGATGGTGCCCCGGGCCCGTTCCGTACACCAGGCCAGGGCGAGTGCGCCGCCGAACGCGTGAGGAATGTCCTGTCGGGCCAGCTGTTCGTGCAGCTGGAGAATTTTGCCGATCAGATCATCCATGCGGGAAAGCGGGGAGATCGAGGTGGCGTGATGCCCTCGCCGGGAATTGTGCGGCAAGGGTCAGCACGGATTCCAGCTCCTCGCCGCGTGGAATACCGTCCCGTTCTCGAACGCGTGGATGCAGTTGTACGTCCACCGCATTGCCGCAGGCTTCGAGGATTCTGAAGTACGTGGTGACGGAGGGGACTTTTCTGCCTTTCTCATAGGCCGAAAGGGTGGCGTGGGAGGTCTTTGCCCGCTCGGCAAGCTCCCGCAGGGTCAGCCGGGCCCGGGTTCTGGCGCTTGCCAGCAGGGCCGCGGGGGATTGGGCGTAAGATACAGAAGTCATAGCTTATGGTATCCAATCGGATACCAGTTCGCAAGCTGGATCCATTCAGGCATCTTCCGCACGGCTGGGGAGTTTTTGCCGCAGTTCGGTGCCGGACAGATCGTCAATTTCGATCATTTTCATGCGGGAGGCGGCGCCGGAGACCACGCTCATCCGCTTTGCGGATATCTGGAGCTGATCGGCAAGCAGAGAAATTACCGCCGCGTTTGCTTTGCCTTTCTCCGGCTGTGCGCGAACCTGCAGCTTCAACGCGTCGTCGAGCCAGCCGACGATCCTGTCCCGGGAGGCGCCGGGAGATACCTTCACCTTGAGTCGGGTGGATGCTGCCGCCATCAGAAGCTCGGGTTGGTGGGGTGCGGGGTCAGTTGCAGTTCATGGGTCCAGCAGGACGGGTCCTGGCTGTGCAGGTACCAGAAGGCCTCCGCGATCCGCTCCGGATTCATCACGATCTCCGGGCGTGTTTCAGCGATGGGCAGCAGCCGGGTGCCCGGCGAGTCGATGAGCCCGTCGATCACCACGTTGGCAACATGAACGCCGAACTCCGAATACTCTTCGGTCAGCACCTGGGCCAGGGTGCGCATCATCACCCTGGGGTAGTACAGGGATTGACCGGTGCGCCGTTTCCTGCCGCGCAGCGAAGACGCGTTGTTCGAGATCAGGAACGAGCCTGCGCCCCGTTCCCGCATGGCGGGCAGAACGGCTTTGGCGACCAGAAACGGACCCCGGCTGGCGATGTGCTGGGCGGTGTCGAACAGTTCCGTGGGGATGTGCTCGAGCAGTTCTTTTTCCGGTGGCAGATCTCGACCTTCCAGATAGCCTGCGTTATATACCAGCACATCCGGATCACCGGCCGTCTCCCGGATCCTGGCGAAGGCCTGGTCGATCGAGTCCTCGGCGGAGAGATCGAGTTCCACGATCATGCACTCACCACCCTGCGAGCGAATGGCTGCCGCCAGGGGTTCGGCGTTGGCGGCCCGGCGCGTGGTCAGCACCACGTTGTGGCCTTCGGCCGCAAACTTCTGCGAAATTGCGCCGCCAACGCCCCAGCGCATGCCCACCGGCAGGTTGCCGTCGTCCACGTCGCCACCGTGCACAAGGTGCGTGTTACGTCCGTCTGATTGCCATTTCGATGTGGCGCCGATCACCACGGTTACTGACTTGTCCGATGCGCTCATGGACACACTCCGTCTTTGTTCCTGCTCCGAACACGAGAGATCGATCCGGGATCACACTACTGTACATTTTTCCGCGAGCGGTTGGCGGGCGGGTTACAGCTGGCGCTCCTTCACCTGGTCCCACCAGAGCGTCGACTCCTGCCGATAGCACCGGGCGTGTGCGTCGGTCCCCCGTTCGAAGCCGTAGATCGCGCATTTGGATTGCAGGTAGCTCACGTGATGATCTTCAATGCCCGCGCAACCACCCAGGCTGAGCAGGATGATCAGGGGAATCACTTGCAGGGCTGCTTTCATATTGTCTGCCTCGGTTATCCATCACTGCAGTCAGTGTGGGCAAGCGGCGAGGTCGGCACCTGTTCGGACCGGCCAACAGCCGGTCGCGGCGGACCGGATGACAGAGGGCCTGCGCAGGCTCAATTCAGGCGGTGACGTATTGTTCTCCGAGCTGATTTTCGGTCACTATTGCCGAAGGTAACGGGGAAATAGTGATGGAAACCGGTCTGTTCGGCGATCTGAAGGTAATCGATGCGGCATCGTTTCTGGCAGGCCCCTGCGCGGCCACCATCCTCGCCGACTACGGCGCCGACGTGGTGAAGATCGAGCCACCGAGTGGAGATCGGCATCGATCCATTGCAGCCGGCCATCCATCCGACTGGTCCTGGCAGCTCACCAATCGAACCAAGCGGTCGCTGGCCCTGGACATCACCACTGACGATGGCCGTGCGGTACTGATGCAGATGATCGAGCAGGCGGATGTATTTCTGGTGAATTTCAGTGCCGGGCAACTGGAGAAGTACCGGCTCACCTGGGAGACCCTGAAGCAGGTGAATCCACGGCTCATCTTCGGGCAGATATCTGCATTCGGACTGAAAGGGCCGGAAGCGGATCGCCGGGCTTTCGATCTGACCGGCTGGTTCGCCAGAACGGGCATTCTCGACATGATCCGTGAGAAAGATGTGCCACCCAGCGTGCCGGCCGGTGGCGTAGGCGACCACGCGACAGCCATGACACTTTATGCGGGCATCGTTTCGGCCCTGTACCGCCGTGATCGAACGGGAGAAGGGAGCATGGTTTCCACCTCTCTGGCCGCGACCGGCGCCTGGGCGAACGGGCTCAATCTGCAGGCGGTGGTGGGCGGTGTGGACACGGCTGCCCGCCGGGACAGGGAAGGCTGGTCGAACCCGGTGCAGAATGTCTTTACCACGGCGGATGACCGCCATGTCTTCATCGCGGTGCAGAATCTGGCCCGGGACTTCGACAAGTTGACAGAAGCGCTGGAGAAACCCGAGTGGCGGGAAATGGAAGACATGCAGCCCGTGAAGCCACTCTTCAGAAATCGATTCAAAGCCCGGCAGCGGATTGCTGAGGCGATTCGGGCTTTTGATTCGGCTGAATTGCTCAAGCGGCTCGACCGGGCCGGTATTGTCCACGAGTTGATCCGCCGCAACGCCGAAGTGCTGGAAGATGAGCAACTGATCGCGAACGGACTGATCGTTCCTTTTGACTCCGGCCGCCCCGGTTGCGACAGAACGTTTACGACACCCTTTCAGATTTCCGGGGAGACCCAGCGGCAACCGGTGGCAGCGCCAGCGGTAGGCGAGCAGTCCGATGAGGTGCTCGCGGAATTCGGCATGGCAGAGGAAGAAATTGCCAGGCTGCGGGCGGAAGGTGTGGTCGGCTCGAATCGTCCCGCCGATCAGCCTGGCGGGTTGCCGGTTACCTCATCCGGTAGCGGTCGGATTTCAGACCACGGGTGACGTGCCGCCGTCCACGTTGATGGCAGTGCCGGTCACGTAGCTCGCCGCGCCCGAGCAGAGAAAGGCGATCACATCACCCGCTTCCCGGGCTTCGCCAACCCGGCCCATGGGTACTGTTGCGCCCATCCGTTCGTACAGGCCGTCGATGGTGACGTCCGGATCCCGTTCCTTCATGGCCTCCGCCCGGCGCTCGTGCTGGCGGCTCTTCAGCAGCCCGACGCACACCGTGTTGACCCGCACGCCGTCCGCGGCAAATTCCTTCGACCAGGTTTTTGTCAGGGAAATACCCGCTGCCCGGGAAAGGGCGGTGGGCTGGCTGCCGGGTCCGGGGGCTTTACCGCCCGGTGTGGTGGTGTTGCAGATGGCGCCCTGGGTCTTTCTGAGGTGCTCGATGGTGTGCCGTGTGCAGTAGATGGCGCCCATCACTTTCAGGTTGAAGTCGGTCAGCACCTGTTCGTCGGTCATTTTGTCGAAGCGGGTGGCGGAAGAGGTGCCGGCATTGTTGACCAGAATGTCGATCTGTCCCCAACGGTCGACCACGGTGGCCACCATGGCCTGGACGCTTGCTTCATCGGAAACATCGGCGGCGGCGCCGATTACCTCGCCGCCGGTGGCGGCCGAGACCTCCGCCGCGGCCTGGTCCAGATCCGCCTGGGTCCGTGCCACCAGCGCAACCCGCGCGCCTTCGGCAGACAGCCGTTCAGCCGCCGCGCGGCCGATGCCATAGGTGCCGCCGGTGATGATCGCGACCTTGTCCTTTACCCCCAGATCCATGCCAGTCTCCTCAATATTTTTTTCATCGGTCTCAGTCACCCGCCTGGTGTCAGCCCCAGAACTCCTCCGCCTGGGCCCGGAGTTCATCGCGGAAGTCCGGGTGGGCGATGTTGATGAGCGCTTCGGCCCGTTGCCGGTGGTTCTTGTCGAGCAATCGGGCGATGCCGAATTCGGTGATGACCGTGTCTGCCAGATAGCGGGGAATGGTCACCAGCGTGCCGGCTTCGTGTTTGGCAACGATTTTCGAGACCGCGCCTTCGAACGCCGTCGAACGCAACATGATGACGGCCCGTCCGGTCGGGCAGAGCGTCGCGCCCAGATGGGTGTCCGGCTGTCCGCCGGTGCCGTTCACCATCATGCCGCCGAACCGGTCTTCGCTGGCGATCTGACCGAGCAGATCGACGGCAATCGCACTGTTGATGGACGTCATCTGCCGGTTCTGGGCGAGCAGGGTCGGGTTCAGCAGGTAGGCGGGGTCATACAGTTCGAACGCGGGATTGTCCTGAATCAGCTCCATGTCCTCTGCATCGCAACCGGACCAGGCGACGGCGACGGACCGGCCACGATGAATGGTCTTTCTGGCATTGGTGAGCACGCCTCTTTCCCAGAGCCTGGCAAGCCCGGGTGAGCCGAGTTCCGTATGCAGGCCGAGATCGTTGGCGTCATCAAAGGCGCCCGCTTCAAACATCAGCGAGCTGGGCTGACCGATGCCCACCTGAATGGTATCTCCGTCCCGGATGAGCCCCTTCAGGTAGCCAGCGATCTTCTCTGCTGCGGGATCGATGACCATTCCCAGTTGCTTTTCCAGTGCGTCCGGATCGAGCAGATGAAAGCTGTCTGCCACCGGTGCCAGACGCTCCCGGACAATTATCCGTGACAGCGCCTTCAGGCGTTCGCGCTTCTCCGGCGGCGCTTCCGCGTCAATGCGGGCCTGGATCGCGGCCACATCTGCCGGTGGTGGGAGCACGCCTTCGACGAAGGCCGTGAACTCGCTGACATGGGCCCAGACGTCGCCGTGGACGGGCTGCATATGAGGGTCGATGAAGGCGATATTCTTCGGGCAACGCCTGAGATAAGACTTCTTCTGCCATTGGGCAGGTCCGAAGTGCACGAATCCGGCCGAGTTTGGCGCGCTGCAGGTGACCAGATTCACGTCCGGCATCCTGGCTTCTTCGCGACCCGCATCGAACGCTTTCATACCCAGCATGAAGGTGTTCGGCAGATAGGTGGAACGCCGTTCATCGTGGGTCGACCGGGAAGGGTCGCCGATGAAAATCTCGATCTCCCGCTCGCCTGCATCGCGGGGAGAACTCATGAGCGGATCGAGTGCAGGACCGAGCAGGCGCATATCCAGACTGCCGAGCTCCCGGGTGCGGGCGTCCAGCAGTTCCGCGACGGCGGCCGGCGTGCCGACATTCACATACACCAGATCATCCGCTTCAATGAGCGCCATTGCCGCATCAGGCGTCATGCATCGCGTATCAAACGCCGCTTTCCAGTCACCTCGCTCGGACATCTTCTCCCCTCAAAACTGTTCGTGGAAGGCGAGTATAGGTCCGGGATCGTCTGCTCACTAGGCCTGGTCGTCGGGTTGATGGGCTTGCGACTTTTTCTCCGGCGCGTCGGTTTCAGCCGATGACGCCATCGGCGCGCAACCGGTCGATTTCGGTCTGCGGGTAGTCGAGCGATTGCAGTACAGCATCCGTGTGCTGGCCCGCCAGAGGGGGTGGGGCGAGATCCGGTGTCGCACCACTGAATCGGACGAGGGGCCCGTGGCGCCGGTAAGCGCCCCATTCCGGATGCTCGACGGATGCGGTGAGTTCCAGCGCCCGGGACTGAGTGTCTTCGAGCCAGAAGTTGCTCGGCAGGGGGCCATCAGCCTGAACGCAGCCCACACCGGCGGTAGTCAGGATTTCCTGCCAGACGGCCGCCGGTTTCCCGGCGAAGAGCGTGCTCAGAAGCGCCGCGGTTTCGTGGTCGGCGGCGGCGAGCTGTTCCAGGGTGGGGGGCGTGAGGCCGGCGTCGGTGAGTGCCGCAACAAAGCGTGTCCGGTCGTTGGCCGTGACCAGCGCCAGAAACACCCAGCTGTCCTGGGCGCAGGGATAGAGCCGGTAGGTTGGCGAAAGCCCCAGGAGCTGTTCGTCCGGCATGAAACGGTCCGCTTTGCCGGGATAGGTCAGAAAGTCATCGTGGTTTGCCTGAGCATTGGCGCCGAACATATCCACCATGATCTTCTGGCCTTTCCCGGTACGCTGTCTTGTTGCAAGGCCGAGGGTGGTGGCGGTGGTGATCACCATGGCGGTGTTGGGGTCCGGGTTCACCTCGTTGGCCCGCATGAGGCGGCGGGTCCACAGACGGAGGCCGTCAATATCCTGCAGCTCGGTGGGCACCCGCTCACCCATCTGGTAGAGCACGCCGCCCATGGCCGCGCCGGGAATCGGGTGTGTGCTCGGCCGTTGCGCGCCGGGGCCGTCCGGTCCGTAACCATTGCATTGCAGATAGACGATGTCCGGGTTGATCTCAATGATCTGTTCGTACTCGATGCCGAGACGTTCCGGTACGCCGGGGCGATAGTTGTGAATCAGCACGTCGGCGTTTTCGATGAGTTTCAGCACCGCCTGACGTCCGGCTTCGCTCTTGAGGTCCACGGCGAGGCTGCGCTTGCCGGCATTCACCCGTGCCGATCCGATACCGGCGCCGAGGCCGCGATAAGGATCACCGGAAAGGGGTTCCACCTTGGTGACGTCTGCACCCATGTCGGCGAGGAAGGAAGCGGCCAGGGGGGCGGCAATGATCGTGGCGATTTCGATCACCCGAATGCCGACCAGCGGCTGAGAAGATGGCGCGTCGGTTTCCGGTGCCGGTTGCGGCGAAGCAGCCCAGGTCTGTTCGAGCCCGTCATCCGGCCGTGCATCTGCGCCCGGACTGGCTGGCGTGCGGGTCAGTCGCGCCAGCGGGCCGAGCTGACGGCCGCCGTCCGGCCGGTCGATCACGTGGCCATTGGCGACGATGTCCGGGTCATCGAGGGCCTGCTGAGTCGTCTGATAGGTGGTGGCAACCACGCCGCCGTTGGCGATGCAGTCCTCCATCCATTCGGCCGACGGGCGGGACTGAATGCGTTCGAGCATGCGCTCACGGAATGCCTCGTGTTTTTCCGGGGGCAACAGCAGTTGCCGGGGATCGAAATCCGGATCCGCCAGCACGTCCATCAGTTCCGTGACGAGCAGGAAGTTGTCGAACAGGTGCGGCAGGAGATTACCGAACTGCATCCAGCGGCCATCACCCGCCTGGGCGGGATGATAGTAAAGGCTCGGCATGGGGGGTTCCTGGTCGGCGCCGGACATCACCTGATAGAACTGGGCGAACTGTTCGAACTGACTGCCGATCATCGCACCCTGCTCGTAAGGCAGTAGACCCTGCAGCAGGCTGGTTTCGATCAGTCGGCCCTGACCATTGGATGCCTGACTCAGCAAAGCAGCAAGAATGCCGGCGGTGGCGGTCTGGGCGGTGGCGTGGGTGGCAACCTGCAAGGCGGAAAACACCGGGCCGGATCGATCGGCGATGCCGCGAAACAGATTCATCCGGCCGCTGCAGGCTGCGACCAGATGCTCATAGCCCGGCAGATCGGCAAGGGGTCCGGTGGGGCCGAAGCCGCTGACGTGGCAGACGTTCAGATGCGGGTGGCGCTGGTGCAGTGATTCGAAGTCCAGGCCGCGTCGAACGAGCGCGCGCGTTCGCCAACTGGTGACCAGCACGTCGGCGCCTGCCGCCAGCGCATGAAAACGGTCCAGATCGTCACCGGCATCCAGGTCGAGCTGAAGCGTGCGCTTGCCCCGCATCCACATGGGCGCAGCTGGGAGCGCATCGAGCGGGTGCGGCTCGGCGCGTTCGATTTTCAATACCTCGGCGCCGAAATCCGCCAGGTGCATGGTGGCGAGTCCGGCAGCAGGGCCGTTGGAAAGATCCAGTACGCGCAATCCGCGTAAGGCCTCGGACATGAGTTCTGATTCCCGTGCGAGTGGCGTTACAAGCGGTTAGTCTAACCTCGAACTACATTGAGCCGAAGGAGTTGAGCAGATGCGTATCTACACCACCGGCGTGTTCGTGGACGATCAGAAGGTCGCACTGGCGTTCTACACGGATGTGCTCGGCTTTGAGTTGAAGCGGGATCTGCCCGTTGGTGAGTACCGCTGGTTGACCGTGACCTCTCCCGGAGAGGAAAACGGGACAGAGCTGCTGCTGGAGCCGTCCGCACATCCGGCCGTGGCGCCCTATCGTGAAGCCCTCCGAGCAGACGGAATCCCCATGGCCTCATTCCAGGTGGACGATCTCGAACGGGAACATGCGCGCCTGCTCGAGCTTGGCGTGGAGTTCACACAGTCGCCTGCCCAGATGGGTGAGGTCCGGACGGCGGTGATCGACGATACCTGCGGCAATCTCATTCAGCTGGTGGAACTGGCGGGCTGATCCGCGCTCAGCCTCAGGGCGGCGCGTCGTCCGGCAATGCCTTCCGGGTCGGTAGCGACCAGCCCCAGAGCAGGGCGGAGGCACGGATGAGGAAACACATTCCGGCACCCACCCAGAGACTCTGTTCCGGACCAAGCCCCAGCACCTGACTGACCACATAGGCGAGCGCGCCCGCAAACGCCGCGGTGGCATAGATGTCCTGGCGGAGGATGAGGGGAATCTCATTGCAGACCACATCCCGGATGATGCCACCGAGCACGGCGGTGACCACGCCCATCACCACGGCCACCGCCGGGGAACCGGTCAGCGCGTAACTTTTGGCGGCACCGACCACGCAGAACACGGCCAGGCCGATCGCATCCGCCCAGAGCAGCAGGCGTTCCACCCGTTGCAGCAGCGGTGCTGCCAGGAAGGTGACGAGCGCGGCTGCACCGATCAGCCAGAGGTAGGTTGTGTCCTGCACCCAGAACACGGGTACGCCGAGAATGATGTCGCGGACGGTGCCACCACCGATGGCCGGCAACAGGGCGATGGCCACGAAGCCGAACAGATCCATGCCGCGGCGGTCTGCGGCCAGTGCGCCGCTGATGGCGAATACGACGACCCCGAAGAGATCGATCCAGTAAATCATGAGGTCTCGCGAAGGCTGATGTGGATGACGTGGTTCAGCCGTTCATTTACCAGCTCGCACTCGGATTGGCCAGGCAAAGATGCAGGGCAACAAGCGCGCCGAACCGGTCACGCTCGCGCTGACTCTGCATGGATCGGAGATTGAGGAGCACGTTGGGTTTGCCATTGCCTTCGAGCAACAGAGGCCCCTCCGATGTCAGCGCCACATCCCAACCGATCATCGTATACGCCGCGAAAGCTTCTCGATGAGCCTGCAGAACCAGGCCTCTGGTCCGGGGCCAGTCCGGTAACTGCCGACCTTCGATGCATGATCCACGCACGGGGTGAACGGCGTGACGGGTGTGAACATCGCCTTTCGAACGGCCGCGCCGCCCCGCGCTCAATCTGCCCGTTTCAGGATCGATGGTCGAGATGAAGCCACCTTTGGAGGCGTTGTCCACCAGTGCCTGCGGGTCCATCGCATAGCGCTGGAGTGCGGCGACGATTTCCGGCTCTCCGTCTTCATTCAACATGGTGGTGATCCGGGTGGTGGAGAGGGCATTCAGAGTGACCGGAATCAGCTGGGGATGATTCGCAAGTCGATCCTGGACGATCCACGCGCCGTGCCGGGGCAATGCCGCTTTCAGCCAGCGGCCGAGCGCCTGGCTGGACTGTAAGCACTCGAGAGGTGGTTTCAGCAGGCGAACGCCGCTGCCGCCGGTCCCGGCCCGGTGTTTGGCAACGAGTTCGTAAGCGCCGGGCAATCGGCACACGTCTACTCTGCCGTGTTGCAGGTGCGCCAGGGTTTCCGGGTGGGGAAGGTTCATCCGGGCACATCGTTGGGCGAACAGCATCTTGTCTGAGAGCACGCAGTCTGACCGCCAGGCCGCCGGGTTGAACCGTCGACTGAGTGCGGAAAACTCGAAGCGGCGGATCACCCAGTCTGTATCCTCCGGCGTGCTCAATTCGAGCAGGGCGATCTCATTGGGGTCGATGAACCGGCGATGGGCAATCCGGGCGGATCGATTCCGCCAGGTTTTCGAGAGTCCATAACGTCTGGCGATCTGGGGGGTGCGGTACAGCAGCCAGACTTGAAACAGGCCGGCGATCAGACAGTCGGCCACGGCCCGGAGCGGACCGCGGGCTTCGGTCACCGCCTGATAATAGTCCCGGAGGACGCCAGCGGATATCGGCACCCGGCACCCTGGAAAAATCGCCCAGGCTTTTTTCAGGCGGTACCAGCGATGGGTCGACATGCCCGATCCCGCTCGAGAAAGATCTCCCGGGCGATCCTGAGGGTTCTCTCGTTGTCCACGTCGATGCAGGCTTCCGGGAAAGGCATCGTCACGAATCTGAGCCGGATTCCGAGCTGCCGGGACAGATGCTGACCAAATCCTGCCAGGGTCCGGATTCGCAGTGCATAGAGCACGAAGCTTGCGAGGCCGAACGCCTTGACGATCCGGCTCAGCTTCTTTCTGAACTGGCCGCCTCCTTCAAAAGCTCTGGCCGCGTCCAGGGCGGTCTCTGTGGTCAGCGCGTAGAGGTTACAGTTCGAGTATTCGCCGCCCCGAAACGCATAGAACCGGCGCTGTCCTTCCGGATATCTGGCCTTCATCAGCGGCGCGCTCACCATGGCGACGGCGGCCTCGGCACCTTGCGCATCCGTCTGTGCGGTGAAGTGGCGGATCATCTCCGGCGTCAGCAGCGGATTGTCCGCCGTGGTTATGATGGCCGGGCAGCGGTCAACGCCTTCATGGCTGAGCGCGCTCAGCACGCTCTGATAGAGATTTTCTTGCGCAGGTACGGCAACGAGTGTGCCTGCATCCAGTGCGTTCTGGAGGGAGCTGATTCCCTCGATGGCGGTTTGCAGGAGGTTGGGGTCTTCGATCGAAACCAGCACCTGATCAATTTCCGAGGCCTCGAGGAGTGTTTCCAGCACCCAGGCGACCATGGGCCGACCATGAACGTCGATCAGATTTTTGTTTCCGTTGTTGCAGAAAGGCGCCAGCGGATCCCCTTCCCTGGACCGCTGCGCAGCGAGCACCAGGGCGTTGTAGCGACCTTGCGAACTCATGCGGCACGCTCGGGCGCGCGTTGCAGTTCCAGCAGTGCCTGTCTGTGCAGGCTGTGACTGATGATGGTTTCGAGCAGTTCCGGATGGGTCAGACCAAGGTGCCGGGCAGCGATGGCGATGGTCTTGTGGCTCCAGAGGTTGCAGTTGAGATTGACCTCAATGAAGTAGATCTGCCCCGTACGCTCATCCACGCGAAATTCGAAACGGCCATGATCGAACGGCCAGATCTCGCGGAGAAGCAGGTCTGACTGCCTCAGCAGTTCGCAGGTGAGCCGGCTCGGTTCGACGATCTGGTGGTCTTCCCGACTGCCCACCAGATCCCGTTTCTGCTCGTAGGTTCTCAGACCGCCGTCGTAGTCGTAGCGCACCACCGGTAGATACCAGGGGGTGATGGATCCAATCACCGGCACCGCCAGGTCGTACCCTTCGATCCAGGATTCGACGATGGCATCGTGCCCGGCGGCATGCAGCCTCTCCGAGTGTTCGAGTGCCTCGTGCCAGCTGCCTGTCACCCTGATACCCCAGGAGGCAGAGCTGGCATTGGGTTTCACGATGAATGCGGCGGCGTTCCGGTCAACGGGTTCTGTGGCAAGAAATCCGCCCCGGGGCAGATGCTGCCAGTCGGGGGTAGGGATATTGAGCGATTGCGCGACACGCTTCATCAGGTGCTTGTCGTCGGAGATGCCGCGCACGATCGGGCTTCCTCCCAGGAAGGGGATTCCGTGAAACTGGCTCAACAGCGGCGCAAGCATTTCGCTGTTCTGAAAGCCGCCCCGGTTCAGAAATGAGATAACGAAATCAACTTCCGGTGGAGTGAACAGTGCATCGAAGCTGTTTGCCGCTTCCACCTGCAGGCCCAGGACCTTCAGTGTCTCGAGCAGTTCGCGATGGTAGGTGGCATGGGTCCCGTCATCCGGATGAGGTGAGCCGTCACCGAGCGCATGCTTGGCAAGGAAGAGGAATCGAAACTGCTCCTTAACGGCCAGTGGCAGTCTGAGCTGACGGTCGTGGGGCATAGACCTTCGTCCTGCGCTGGGAGTTGGCGCCATTCTTCCGGTGCATCGTTACAGGCGGATTACCGTACTCCGGCCTGTGACACGAATTCGTCATCGATACCCGGGTGCCTGCGAAGGCCTGAAATCGAGGAAGCCGGAACAGGCAACCTATCCACGCTAAGATGAGGCGGTGAACAAAGGGGGGAAGCCAGCATTAAAGAAAGAACCGGACCGCTTTCGGACGTTACCATCATCGACTGCACCATGGCGCTGGCCGGGCCTTTCGGCACCGCCATGCTGGCGGATCTGGGCGCCAACGTGATCAAGGTGGAGCCGCCTCAGGGGGATGTGGCGCGCTCTGTTGCACCGCTACCGCCCGACTACGCCAATGTGACCGCCGAGGAAGCAGCCGGCGTGGACTATGGCGGGTACTTTGCCAGTATCAATCGGAACAAGCGCAGCATCGTGCTCGATTTCAAAGACGAGGCAGACAGAGAAATTCTGCTCAAGCTCTGTGAGCAGGCGGATGCCATCGTCGAGAATATGCGCGTTGGTGTGATGGACCGGTTGGGCATCGGCTACGAAGTGATCCGGGACCGCAATCCCGGCATCGTCTACGGCTGCATCCGTGGCTTTGGCGATCCCCGAACCGGTGAAAGCCCCTATGCGAACTGGCCGGCCTACGACGTTGTCGCTCAGAGCATGAGCGGCCATGTGCGAATCACGGGCCCGGAAGGATCCGTCGGCCACCCGAGCGGCGTCAGCGTAGGCGATATCTATCCCGGCACCCTCATGGCCATGGGGGTGATCGCTGGCATTCACCACGCGCGCGCGACCGGTGAAGGGCAGTTCTGCGACATCGGCATGTACGACGGCATGCTGGCATTCGCGGAAACCGTGGTCGCCAACTATGGCTACGCCCGGCAGGAGCTGCCGGCCCGGGGGCAGCATCATCCGAATCTGATGCCCTTTGGCCTGTTCCCGACCAGGGACGGCGGCGTCGCCATCGCCGCACCCGGTGCCGAGCACTGGCAGATGCTCTGTGAAATCATGGGCCGGCCGGAATTGGTCGACGACGAACGGACCAGAAACACGTTCGTCAGGCGCAAGAATCAGGCTTTCGTGGAAGGTGAGATCAGCGCCTGGACCCGCGAACGCACCAAGCAGGAAGTGGTGGACGCACTCGGTGGCAAAGTGCCTTGTGGGCCGGTGAATACGGCGGCCGAGATCTTTGCGGATCCGCATGTGCAGGCCCGTGAGATGATTACGGAGTTCGATCTGCCTGGCGACAATCCCCGGGTGGCCATTGTCGGCAGTCCGATCAAATACACCCGGACGCCTACCGGGCTGCACCGGCCGCCACCGCTGCATGGCGAGCACACCGACGAGGTGCTGGCGGAGTTCAATATCAAACGGGCCGATACCTGATTCAAGGGTTGGAGGAGCGGATAGATGGGCGAACAGCGTGGGGGTGGGGTCAGCTATCAGGCACCGGTAGACGGCTACTTCGAACGGCGGGGCCTGAAACGCCACGCTGGTGTCTGGTCTTTGTGGGCGCTCGGTGTGGGGGCCGTGATCTCCGGCCACTTCTCGGGCTGGAATATCGGCCTGGCGGTGGGTGGCTGGGGTGGCATGTTCATCGCCACGATGATCATCATGGTCATGTTTCTCGGCCTGGTGTTTTCCATTGCCGAGATGAGTCCTGCGCTGCCGCACACCGGTGGCGCTTATTCCTTTGCCCGCACCGCCATGGGGCCGTGGGGCGGATTTCTGACGGGGCTGTCGGAAAATGTGGAATACGTGCTGACGCCGGCCGTCATCGTCTTTTTCATATCCACCTATCTGAGTCAGATATTTGAAACCCCGGTCGGGTTTCTACCCGTGTACTGGGTGCTGGCTTATGGGCTGTTTGTTTCTCTCAATATCCGCGGGGTCGCTTTTTCCTTTCAGATAACCGTCTTCGTCACGGTGGCGGCTCTGACCTGCCTGGTGGTGTTCTGGCTGTCGGCAATCCCGAGTTTTGATTTCAGCCGGGCGGCGCTGGACATCGGTGCCGGTGGTGGGCACCTGCCCGAGGGTGGTGGGCCTCTGCTGCCTTTCGGATTCATGGGTGCGCTGGCGGCGCTGCCCTTCGCCGTCTGGCTGTTTCTGGCCATTGAACAGCTGCCGCTGGCGGCAGAAGAATCGCTGATGCCGCAACGGGATATTCCGCGTGGGATCGTTGCTGGGATTCTTACGCTCATCGTTTCGGCGCTGCTGATTCTCTTCCTGAATCCCGGCATTGTCGGCGTGGGGTCCCACGCACTGGGTCAGTCCGCCGAGCCTCTGCTGGACGGGTTTCGAGCCCTGTATGGCGCGAGCGCGGCCAAGTGGCTTGCACTGATCGCCGTGGTCGGTCTGGTGGCATCTTTTCACACCATCATCTTTGCGGAGGGGCGGCAGATTTATTCGCTGTCGCGGGCCGGCTACTTCCCCACAGTGCTTTCTCTCACCCATGGTCAGCGGAAGACGCCCCATGTGGCGATGGTGGCGGGTGCCGTTCTGGGGATCAGCGTAATGCTGGCGGTCTGGGTGCTGGTCGGGTCGGAGCGAGGCACAGCGGTGATCGGTGGCACACTCCTGAACATGGCGGTGTTCGGCGCCATGTTTTCCTACATCATGCAGGCGTTGAGCTTCATCCGGTTGCGCCGGCGGCAACCGGACATGGAGCGGCCGTACCGGAGTCCGCTGGGTGAAACCGGCGCCTGGCTGACGATCGTTGTCGCCCTGATCACCGTTGCCTTCCAGCTCAGCGATCCGGTCTATCGGCTGGGTGTGATCGGTGTGCTGGTCTGGTTCGTGTTCGGCATCGCATATTTCTACTTCGTGGGTCGTCACGCTCTGGTGATGTCGCCGGAGGAGGCGTTTGCCGTAGAGCGGAACGCCGGTTCATGAACCCGGTCGAGTGCCGAGGTGACCACTTTAAGAAGGGGAAGCAGTGATGTCGGACGGCAGCCCGTCGGCGGATTATTTCGCGAACTTTGCAGATGCGCCATTCCACAAGTATCTGGGGATCTCTCTGGAAGAGTACCGGCCGGACTTTGCCCGTCTGCGGCTGCAGATCAGTGCGGATACACCGACTGGGATCGGCGGCAGCGTCAACGGCGGGGTGATCGCCACGCTGATCGATATGGCGGTGATTCCCGCGGTGTTCGCCGGATTGAAGGAGGGGAGTCTGCCCGCCGGCACGGCTGATCTGCAGGTCACCTACCTCAGACAGTCGCACGGGCAATGGATCGATGCCGAGGCCACAGTGATCAAGCGCGGTCGGCAGCTCTGCACCATTGAAGTGAGCGTGAACAACGACGAGGGTGTGCTCTGCGCCCGTGGACGGGTGCTCTACGCATTGAGGAACGCCTAGTTTGGGGTGCCGAACCGGCCAGGTGCGCTGAAGAAAACGTCCGCCTACAATCCTCGACCTGTTGAATCTGGAGTTGTTGTTCCGATGACCGATCTTTTCGAGCCGCTTGGTTTCAGCCGCGGCCCCGCGATGAAAAACCGCTTCATGCTGGCGCCACTGACCAACACGCAGAGTCATGCCGACGGCGTTCTTTCCGACGCGGAAGCCCGCTGGCTGACCATGCGCGCCGAAGGTGGCTTCGGCCTGACCATGACCTGTGCCGCCCATGTCCAGGCGGTGGGCCAGGGTTTCCCCGGCCAACTGGGCGTATTCGGAGACGAACATCTGCCGGGTCTTACGGGGCTGGCCGATTCAATCCGGTCGAACGGATCCCTTTCTTCCGTGCAACTGCATCACGCCGGAATGCGATCGCCCCGGGATCTGATTGGTGGCGATCCGGTGTGCCCGTCGGTGAACGAGGAATTTGGCGCCCGGGGTTTGACCGGAGAAGAAGTTGAAGCGCTTGTGGAAGACTTCATCGCCGCGGCCGAGCGGGCAGAGCAGGCCGGTTTCGATGGGGTGGAGCTGCACGGCGCCCACGGCTATGTGCTGTGTCAGTTCCTTTCTGCGGAGATCAATCGAAGGGACGACGAGTTCGGCGGCAGTCTGGAGAACCGGGCCCGACCGCTTATGGATATCATCGCCGGCATCCGGGCCCGTTGCCGCAGCGACTTCCAGCTGGGCGTGCGGCTGTCACCGGAGCGTTTCGGGGTGGACACGCTGGAGATCCGGGATCTGGCGCAGACACTCATGCGTGGGGGCGCGGTGGACTACATCGATATGTCGCTTTGGGATGTGGCCAAGGAACCGGTTGCGGAAGCATTGCAGGGCCGATCGCTGCTGTCGTATTTCACCGAACTGGATCGGGGCGACTGTCGCCTGGGCGTGGCGGGGAAGGTGTACTCGGCGCAGACCGCGCGCTGGTGTCTGGACCAGGGATGCGATTTCATCCTGGCCGGCAGGGCGGCCATCCTGCACCATGATTTTCCGGACAGGGTGGCGGCAGACCCGGAATTCGTCGTGGCATCGTTACCGGTCACCGAAGCACATCTGCAGGCAGAAGGGCTCGGTGACGCCTTCATCGGCTACATGAAAGGCTGGAAGGGTTTTGTTGCCGAGGCATCCTGATAATCGGAGGAGGGGGAGATCAGATGGGGAAAGTCACGGAGTTCAGGGTAGAAGATCAGACGGCCGTGATCACGTTGAATCGGCCGGATCGGTTGAATGCGCTCTCGGCTGAGTTGCGGGATGAGCTGACCGAAGCGCTCGCCGAGGTTCAGGCCAATGACGAAATCAGAGTCGCAATTCTCACCGGAGCGGGTCGGGGTTTCTGTTCCGGGGCGGATCTGACCGGGTTTGATGGTGATCCGGCAGCTCAGCAGGGTCAGAACGACCTGCTCGATGAATTCGGCTGGGTGGGGCGTCAGGCGATGAGTGTTTATCGCCTGGACAAACCGGTGCTCGCTGCCGTCAATGGTGTGGCTGCGGGCGCAGGCATGAGCCTGTCGTTATCCTGCGATATGCGGATCGGTTCTGAAAACAGCCGTTTCAAATCCGTGTTCATCGAGCGCAATCTGTCACCGGATTCGGGATTGAGTTTCTTTCTACCCAGAGTGGTCGGCCATTCCCGCGCCGCAGACATCATTTACACCAGTCGCGCCGTGGAAGCGGAAGAGGCGTACCGGATCGGAATGCTCGACCGGCTGGTGGAGCATGACAAGCTGATCGACACGGCTCTGGCGGTGGCGGTGCAGATGGCTCAATGGCCACCGCTGGCCCTGCGGTCATCCAAGCGCGTGCTCCAGCATAATGTGGAGGTCCCGCTGGAAGACGCTCTACGCTATGAGATGTCCGGACTCTCGTATGCCCGGAAGGCCAGAAACGATGCGAAAGAGTCGCTGGCGGCATTCAGAGAAAAGCGAAAGCCGACCTATACGGGCAGCTGACGGATCGACAGGCGGAAGGTCTCAGACGGGCCTGGCTAAGCCAGCAGGACTTTGGCTGTGGCCACGTCTTCGTGGTATTCCTCGAGTTCCGCGTCTTCGAATTCCGGGTCCAGCCCGACATTGTGGAAGGCGGGAACGTTCGACCAGTCGACGGCCGCGTGGGGGTGCTGCGAGCCGAAGCGGGTCTGCAGATAGGAAACCATCACCAGATCCACGAAATCCGCCTCGGCCACGTGCCGGTCGAAGTCCAGATAGTGGCCGGGCACCATGATCAGGTCATCGGAAAATTCCCAGTGCTCGAGAATTTTCATGCCGATCCGTCCATGCAGACTTTCGATGATCTGATCCAGGGCAAAGCTGTCCCGGATCAATGACGGATTTTCCTCGGCGAAAGTGAGTATGGGAAGCACGCCAATGGTGTGGATGAGTCCGGCCAGGGTCGCCTGGTCCGGACGCAGGCGGGTGAAGCTCTTCGCGAGCACGCCACTGATCGCAGCCACTTCGCAGGCATGCGTCCAGACCGCACGCATCTTCCGGTCGACGATTTCAGAGGTCGCCTGAAACATGTTTTCGATGGCGAGCCCCGCGGCCAGGTTGGCGGCATATTCCACACCGATGCGGCCGATGGCCTGTTGCAGGTCGTCGATCTCGCGAATCGCCCGGAACATGGGCGAGTTGGCGATGCGCACGAAGCGGGTGGCGAGTGCGGGGTCCTCCGCCACCACGCCTGCCAGTTCCTTCGGCGATATGTCCGGTTTGGTTGCCGTATCGCGAATTTTCAGTGCCACTTCGGGAAGCGTCGGGAGGTCCAGCTGGTCCTTCTCCAGGGCATCATCCAGCTCCTGCTGAATGAGATCCACGGTGTTCGACATGGCCATGTCTCGTCCAATGAGGAAAGAGCGCCAGTATAGGTAGCAGCGGCCTTTCCCGGAGGAGCACTGTGTCTCAAAACCCGCGTCCTGTGGGCCTTTCCAGGATGTTGGCTGTGGCATCGCCGGCGCCGTATATCGGCCGCCGGCGGAGATTCTTTAGGACGAAGTTCAAAAAAAATGAACCGGTTCCTCCGGAGTCCATGGCCGGCCGGCTCAGGGCGCGTCGTATCCGGGTGGTGGCTGAAAGCCGCCGATTTCACCGCCAATCTGCCGCGCAAATTCTATGCATCGATAGTCCCGATAAGGTGCGCTGACCGCCTGCACGCCGATCGGCAGGCCGTCCCGCGAGGGACCGGTGGGAAAGACGGTGCTCGGCAGATATGCGTTGACGATCATGCCCGCCCAGAACAGCTGCTGGAAGTAGGGCTGTTCCTCGTTGTCCACCGTCAGGGTCCGGCCGATCATCGGGCTCTGGTCATGGGGAAATGCGGGGGTGGCCATCTGCGGGCAGAGGAGGATGTCCCAGTCTTCGAAGAAGCGGGCCCAGGCCAGGCGGAGCTTTTCCCGTTGTGTGTTGCTCCGGACCCATTCCCGATGCGGAATCACGCTGGCACGGATCTGGACAGCGGCAAACGAGTTGTCGTCCGGCGCCAGCGCGGCCGCTGCGGCTTCCGCCTCGGCGACCTGTTCATCCGTCATCGAAGCCGTCATCACCGAATTCAGCAGTGTCTGATAATTCTTGTGTGCATCGATCACATCGAAGGCGGGGCGGGCGGTGTCAGAAACGGTGGCGCCGAGCTTTGCCAGGGTGTCGGCGACCAGTGCGACCCGGTCGGCCACTTCCGTGGCGACCGGTGCGGCTTCATCGGACGGCCAGACGGCGACGCGAAGATCCTTCAGTGAATCGAAATCCGCAGCGGGCAGATTCAGCTGCCAGCCCAGCGCTTCCCGCTCAGCCGGACCGGCCATGATGTCCAGCGCCACTCGCAGGTCATCCGCCCCGCGGGCCAGGGGGCCGCATACGGCCAGATCCGCCTCCGGAATGTTGGAGACGAGTTCGTGGCCGCTCATCGGGATGATTCCATAGGTGGGTTTGTGTCCATACACGCCGCAGAAGTGCGCGGGATTGCGAATCGACCCACCAATATCAGAACCGGCTTCAAGACCGCAGAAACCGGCGGCGAGAGACGCTGCACTGCCACCGGAAGAGCCGCCCGGCGTGCGTGTCACATCCCATGGATTGCCCGTGGTGCCATAGATCGGGTTGTAACTCTGGAAGTCGGCCAGGTCCGTGGGCACGTTGGTCTTACCGAGGAAGTGCGCGCCGGCTGCGCGGAAGCGTTTGACGGCCAGACCGTCCTCACTGGCAACATTGTCCCTGAAGGCTTCGACGCCCCAGGTGGCCGGTGTGTTGGCAATGACATAGGACTCTTTAATGGTCATCGGCACCCCGTGCAGCGGGCCGAGGTTTTCACCTCTGGCCTGTGCTTCGTCCGCGGCCCTGGCCCGTTCCCGGGCATCGTCAAAGGTGCGCACGACCACCGCATTCACTTTGTCGTCGTAGCGTTCGATCCGTTCGATATAGAGATCGGTGAGTTCTGCGGAAGAAATCTCCCCGGCTCGAATATCCGCTGCCAGTTCCAGCGCGGTCTTATAGGCGATGGTCATCTGTCTCCCCAGTGCCATAATGGCCGTATCATTGGTTGAAAATGCAGAAGTACTCTAGCCCATGACCCGTAGGTTGCGCACGCTCACAACGCTCTTCCTGGTGCTGGCCGCACAAGCGGCGCTGGCGGAAAAACCCCGTTTCGGCGACACCCTGACGATCGGGGTTGGCGGGATGAATCACCGCGGCAAGGCGACCATGGCGGTCACCCGCCCGAACGCGCCCGTGGACGAACTCACGTTCTCCGATCTGGGGCTCTCGGATGAAACGGAGGTTTTCTGGGGGGATCTGAACTGGCAGATTTCCGAACGCTGGAAGTTCCGGCTCAACTACTCGAGTTTCGACGCCACCGGCAGCAAAGTGCAGAGCACGAGCGGCAACTGGGACGATCTTGATTGGACGGTGGGGGCGAGATTGACCACCGATTTCGAGATGGAACTCTACATTGCGGATCTGACCTGGGACTTTCTGAAGACGGAGAATGGGCATCTGGGCGTGGGAGTTGGTATGCACGCCGTGGATCTGAGTCTGGGCATGCTGCTGGAAGTCGGCGGGAGTGTGGGCGATGAGGGTGATGTGATCGACGTGGAATCCGACAGCACCAGCCTGCTCGCCCCGCTGCCGAATCTTTCGTTGACCGGTGGGTATAGGATCGGCGACAGCGTATATCTGCAAGCCACACTCGGATTGCTGTCACTTGACTACGATGAGTATGACGGGACGTTGTTTTCCGCCCGGGGCGCTGTTGAATGGCGACCCTGGAAGCACGTCGGTCTGGGTGCCGCCTATCAGTACATAGAGGTGGAACTGGACGTAGAGAAGAACAGCAAGCAGGAATACTACGATTTCGAGTTCTACGGCCCGGTTCTGTTCCTTTCCGTTGGTTTCTAGGAGCGCGTATGGATTTTTACTGGCTGGAACTGCTCAGCGAGATTCTCTTTCTCGGCCTGCTCGCGTTTCTGATCCTCATCGTGGTGCTGTACGTCATCGACGTCACCCAGACCCAGAGTACGGTTCGACGGAATTTTCCGGTGATCGGCCGTTTCCGGTTTCTGTTCGAGCACCTGGGTGAGTTCTTCCGGCAGTATTTCTTCGCCATGGATCGTGAAGAACTGCCGTTCAACCGCGCGCAGCGTTCCTGGGTCTATCGCGCGGCGAAGGCGGTGGACAATACGGTTGCATTCGGTTCGACCCGTGATCTCCGTCCCGCCGGTACGGCCATGTTTGTGAACACGGCCTATCCGACGATGGTGCGGGACGCCATTGCTGTGGCGGAGATCGAGATCGGACCCTATTGCGAGAAGCCTTACCGGACCGATTCGATTCTGAATATTTCCGCCATGAGTTTCGGGGCGATCTCCGAACCGGCAGTGACGGCGCTATCGAATGGCGCGCGGATGGCCGGTATCTGGATGAACACGGGGGAAGGGGGACTGTCCTCCTATCATCTGGCCGGTGGTGCCGACCTGGTGTTTCAGATTGGTACGGCGAAGTACGGGGTGCGTAACGCGGAAGGTGACCTGTCGGAGTCGAAGCTGCAGGAAGTTGCGGCTCATGAGCAGGTCCGGATGTTCGAGATCAAGCTGTCTCAAGGCGCGAAACCGGGCAAGGGCGGCATTCTTCCGGCGGCCAAGGTCACGGAGGAGATCGCGAAAATAAGACTCATCGAACCAGGCAAGGATTCCATCAGCCCCAATCGCCATCCGGAAGTAGCGAATGCCAGTGATCTGCTCGATCTGATTGACAGGGTCCGGACCATCACCGGAAAACCGACCGGGTTCAAATGTGTGATCGGTGATTTCGAGTGGATCGTCGCGCTCTGCCAGGAAATCACCACGCGAGGCATCGAGAGCGCGCCGGATTTCATCACCATCGACAGTGCGGACGGTGGAACCGGTGCAGCGCCCATGAGTCTGATCGATTGTGTGGGGCTGCCGATTCGGGAAAGCCTGCCGGTGGTGGTGGACATTCTGACCCGATACGGACTCAAGGACAGAATCCGGGTCATCGCCAGCGGCAAACTCATCAATCCGGCGGAAGCTGCCTTTGCGCTCTGTGCCGGCGCGGATTTCGTGCAGTCGGCGCGGGGATTCATGTTTGCGCTTGGTTGTATCCAGGCCCTGCAATGCAACAGGAACACCTGCCCCACCGGCATCACCACCCACGATCCCAAGCTGCAACGGGGTCTGGATCCGGAGGACAAAGCGCAGCGGGTGAAGAACTACGCCGAGGGGATGATCAAGGAACTCGGCCTCATCGCGCACTCCTGTGGGGTGGGAGAGCCGCGTGGTCTCAGGCGCCACCACTGCCGTATCGTGCAGGACAATGGCCGTTCGCTGCCTCTGGACGAACTTTACCCGACTCTGGACAACCTCAGTGCCGGGAGTGGCTGAGCGCCCGGGCTGCGCTAGCGGCTGAAGGTCAGCATCCAGCGATAGATGTCGGAGTAGAGCTCGCCGTCTGCCCCCTTGTTTGAATCATAGTGTTCCGATTCGTAGATTCTCTGCCAGTGACCGTGGCCGGTGTTCTCGAACAACGTGATGTGTGGCGGCGGTGCAATGGCCGGGTGGCAGGATTGGAGAGCCTCGATCGGCTTCTGCCCGGCGCTGACGCCGATCAGCGGGTCCTGTCTGCCATGAAATGCCCAGATGGCCATGCCGCGGAAGACGTCGCAGGATCGGCTCACGTCCCCCGCCCAGCCGCTGGCCGGCACCACGGCGGCGAACTCATTCGAGAAATTCTTGGCCAGCCACCAGACGCCGCGACCGCCCATGGAGATGCCGCTCAGGTATCGACGGTCCGGATCGATCCGGTAGGTTTGCGAGACGTGGGCGAGCAGATCGCGGACCGCGTCACCCCGCCACCAGGGCTGAATGCCCGTACTCTGCGGGCCGATGACGATCAGCGGCAGACGTTGATCCCAGCGGCCTTCGCGCATGGTTCTGAACGGACCGTACCTGGCTACCCGCTCGAGAGAAGCGATTGATCCATCCCCTTTCTGCGCGACGCCGTGCAGAAAGAACAGCAGGGGATATGACTCCGTGCTGTTCTCATAACCCGATGGCAGATGGAGCAGGTAGTTGAGCGTGTCCGGATTGACCACCGGCTCGTAGAGGGGATTGTCTGCCGCCCGTGCGCCGCTGGCCAGAGTCGGGAGGAGAACCATCCCGACTGCGAGCAGGCGCCGGAAAGGGCGGTTGATCAACCGTTGATCACTTCTTCTGCAATCTTCTGAATGCCTTCCACCGGATTTTCGCCGAATGCAAAGGTCGGGGTGACCACGCGTGAAACACCGACTTCTTCCAACGCGCCGATGAAGTCTTTGCCGCCGATTCCCGGCCACATGCAGGAGATTTCAATTTCCGAGAAGTCCCGGTCTTCCTCGTCGCAGGCGGCTTTCAGCTGCGCCAGTGCCGGACCCAGGTCCTTCGGATCGCCGAGCGGTGCGAACCAGCCATCGCCGTGCCGCGCGATCCGCTGATAGATCTTGCCGGTGGCGCCGCCGATCACCACAGGCAGGTGCGGTTTCTGTTCCGGCAGCGGGTAGCTCTTGAAGCCGGACCAGTTCAGGAAATCACTCTGATGCTCAACCACGTCGCCGGACCAGACCTTCTTCATGGCCACCACATAGTCATCGAAGCGCGCTCCGCGGCGCTCGAAAGGCACACCGAGGGCCTCGAACTCCTCGCGCAGCCAGCCGATACCCACGCCGAGCATGAACCGGCCACCGGACAGATAATCCAGGCTGGCGGCCTGCTTGGCCATGTAGAGCGGATTCACCTGAGAGAGAATGTTCACGCCGGTGCCGAGCCTGAGGGTTTTTGTGGATGCCGCGATGGCGGTGAGCGCGAGCATCGGATCGATGAAGACCGTCTCCGGGGGGCCGCCCATTTTGCCGGACTCGTTGTAGGGATACTTGGATTGGTAGTCCACGGGCACGATCACGTGCTCGAAGGTCCAGACGGATTCGAAGCCGCTGCTTTCCGCCAGCTGCGCAAGCCCGACCATCTGATCCGGCTGCACGCCGATGTTCACTGGGATGAGTCCGAATTTCATGTGCCTTCCTCGACAGTTCCTGAATTGAATGCCGCGCCATTCTCCCGGAGTCACGGGAGGAGGGCAATCGGATCACAGGAGGGGGCGAGGCGGGCTGCCTTTCAAGCGCAGGACCCGTTCAATCCGTGTGTTGAGTCACCCGTCCGGCCAGCCAGAACATGGCGACGAAGAGCACGGCGTACATGCCGGCGGTGAGCGCATAGGGCAGTTGGGGGGCGACCTGATAGAGCGCACCCCCGGTCAGCGGGCCGATTGTGAAGCCGAGCGGACCGCAGGAGCCGGCCACGCCGGCAACCGCACCCTGTTCTTCCGCGGGCACCGCCAATGAAGCGCCCGCCATGAATCCGGGACCGGCCAGACCCATACCGAGCCCGAGCACGCCCATGGCGAGCGTCAGAGACAGTTGCGAGGTGGTGGTGGCCATCAGCACGAAGGCGATGATCAGCAGTGGCATGGCCAGCCGCAGCAGGTTGAACGGCGCGATGGTCAGACGCTGCACGATCACGGCCTGGGCGAGCAGCGAGCAGGCCGCAGACAGCATCATGGCCACACCCACCGACTGAGCCGTACTGGCGGCATCCAGCGACAGGGCATCCTGCATGCGGAAGCCGATTGTCTGCTGCACCATGCCCATGCCCGTAAACATCAGCACGCCCACGATCACGAAAGGCAGGATGCGGCGATCGCTGTACTTCAATCGCTTTGGTTGCATGGGTCGCTGGTGCCGAGGGGGATCGGGCAGGTAGCGCCACACGAAGAGCGCATTCAGAAAGGCGACGGCGGCCATGATCCACAGTGGCGCCAGCAGAGAGATAAAGGCCAGGCCGGCAACGGCAGGACCGAGGATGGAACCCAGGTTGTTCGCCGCGCCCGCTGCGCCCATGCCTCGGGTGCGGCTTTCCGCATCTGTGATATCCGCCATATAGGCATTGGCCGCCGGCATGGAGGCTGCCATCACCGTGGCGTGCATCATCCGGGTGACGATCAGAGCGATGAAGAGCGCGGTGCCGGTGAGCACGCCGGTCATGCCGGAGAGGAGGGTTGCGGTGAACAGCGTCGTGCCTGCAGATACACCGAATATGCCGATCAGCATCACCCGCTTGCGGCCCCACAGGTCGCTGCGCCGTCCCCAGATCGGGCTCGCCAGGAAGACGATCAGTCCGGAGGCGGAGATGATGGTGGTGATCTGAATTTCAGACAGGCCGATTTCCCGGCCAAGGGGCGCCAGAACCGGAAAAAGCACCGTGAAGCCCATGCCCACGCTGACCAGTGAGACGAGGAGGATGCGTTTTGCATATACCGGCGAAAACGCAGTTTCAGGGGGAGTTTCGGGTGGTGAGTCGGACACGGATAATCTGGCCGCAAAGCCAGGCAGTGTAACGCACGCGCTTAGCCTATGATTAGGCGCAGGACCAAAAAGAACGAGAGCTTAAAAAGCGTGAGTAAGCGTGCAGACCATGAGCGGCTCGATGACCTCGAGAGCCGTCAGGCCTTTTCCGAAGACAGCATCGCCAGCCTGAATGACGCCCTGGTGGCCCAGCAGCAGCGCATTGCGGCGCTTGAAAAGATGCTGGCGCTGGTGATCGAGCGCTATCGTGAGGGGATGGCGGATGCCGGGCCACAGGGTGAGGAGCCTCCACCGCCACACTATTGAGCGGTGCTGGAAGGGAGAGGGCAGGGCGGGACACGGCAGGATCGGGTGAGCAGGATCCGGGTGAACAGGATCCGGGTGAACAGGATCCGGGTGAACAGGAAGGGGAGAGCCAGATGACAGATGAAAATATTCATATTAAACAAATAGATAACAGCAGTTCCCGCAATTAACTGTAAACGATAGCAGCCGGGAGGCCTCAGCCAGGTGATGGCCAGGACCCTCAAAATCTTTCTGCCGATCGCCTTCATCCTGATCGCGAGCGCGGTCGCTCTGCTGCTGATTCAGTCCCGGCCGAAGGCGGCGCAAACCGCCGCTCCCGCTCCCTCGTTGCTGGTATCTGTGGCGAGCGCTGCCCGTGAACCTGTGCGTTTCGTGGTCCGGACCCAGGGAGCTGTCAGCGCCCGTACGGAGACGACGCTGGTATCGGAAGTGGCAGGGCAGATCGTCGAAGTGGCGTCGGCGTACGTCAGTGGAGGATTCTTCGAGAAAGGCGATGTGCTGCTGCGAATAGATCCGAGAAACTACGAGTCGGCGGTCAAGCGGGCCAGTGCCGGTGTGGCCCAGGCCCGCACTCAGGTGGCCACGGAAAATGCGCTTGCCGGCTACGCCCTGGAGGACTGGAAGCGGCTCCGGAGCGTGAACGCAGGCAACGAGCAGGCATCCGATCTCACGCTCAGAAAACCGCAACTGCAGGAAGCGCTGGCCACCCTCGAGGCAAGAGAGGCAGAGCTCGAAATGGCCCAGGAGGATCTGAATCGGACCGTGATCCGTGCGCCCTATGACGGCATGGTCCGGGAAAAGATCGCAGACATCGGCCAGTACGTGAATGTGGGCAGTCAACTCGCCAGAACCTTTGCCGTTGACTGGGCCGAGGTGCGGTTGCCGGTTTCTCAGCAGGATCTCTCCTTTCTGGATCTGAAAGGTCTCGAGAAGGGCGTGCGCCTGCCGGTCGCCTTTCGCGCTGACATCGGTGCGGAGGCTTATTCCTGGTCTGCGGAAATCGTGCGCTCGGAAGGCGTATTCGATGCGATGAGCCGCGTCCTCTACGTGGTCGCCCAGATTCAGGATCCCTACGACCTGGCCGGCAGCGGCAAGGAACCGCTTCGGATGGGTACCTTCGTGACTGCTGAGATCAGCGGCAACGCCGGGGGGAATCTGTTTGCTATTCCCCGACATGCCCTGTCCCGTGGCGACACGATCTGGATCGTCGATGAACAACTGAAGATACAGCCGCGGCAGGTTGCCATAGTCCGCACCGACGAAGCATTTGCCTATGTGGAAGCCGGACTCCGTGACGGCGAGCGCTATGCCACCACCCCTATCGATCAGCCGCTCCCCGGCATGCAGGTGCGGCTCAGCGAGCCGGATCGATGAGCACGACGGATCACCCCCCACGCGGGTTGATCGGCTGGTTCGCGACGAACCACGTTGCCGCCAACCTGTTGATGTTCTTCGTCATCGGGATGGGGATATGGGCGGCCATCATGGTCAAGAAAGAAACCATGCCCGAGTTCCGCTTCGATGTGGTCACCGTGAATGTGCCGTACCTCGGTGGTGCGCCGGAGGAAGTGGATGAAAGTGTGGTGGTCAAGATCGAGGAGGCGATCAAGAACATCCAGGGCATCAAGGAAGTCCGCTCCCTGGCGACCGATGGATTCGGCCAGGTGCGGATCGAAATCCAGGAAGGCTACGAACTCGGCGACATCACCGATGAAGTGAAACTCGCGGTGGATGGCATCTCCACCTTCCCGGCCGAAACCGAGCGTCCCATCATCTCCAAACAGGTGATCCGGCGTGGCGCACTCAACCTGCAGATTCATGGCAGTCTCGACGAGTGGGCGATGAAGGCTCTGGCTGAGCAGATTCTCGATGAGGTCACCGCGCTGCCCGGCGTTTCCTATGCGGAGATCATGGGTGCACGGCCCTCGGAGATATCCATCGAAATCTCCGAGGAGACACTGCGTCAGTACAACCTGACCCTCGGCAGAGTTGCCGAAGCGATCCGGGCGTGGTCTCTCGATCTACCGGGTGGATCGATTCGATCCGAATCCGGTGACATCCGTCTGAGGACGAAAGGCCAGGCTTATACAGGCGAGGAGTTCGAGCAGATCGTGCTGGTCACCCGCCCGGACGGCACGCGCGTCACGCTCGCCGATATTGCGGTGGTGCGGGATGCATTCGCCGAGGTGGAGAGCTATTCGTTCTTCGATGGTGAACGGAGCTTCGGCATCAACGTGATGTCGAGCGGCGAGCAGGAAAATGAGCTTGCGATCGCCAGTGCGGTGAAGGCCTACGTAGCAGACAGACAGGCGACCCTGCCCGACGGTGTGCAACTGACCCACTGGGCCGACAGCACCTATTACCTCACCGGCCACCTGAACATGATGCTCGGCAACATGCTGCTGGGTGCGGTGCTGGTGTTCCTGATTCTCGGCCTGTTCCTGCACGTGAAGATCGCCGCCTGGGTGATCGTTGGTCTGCCGGTGGCATTCCTGGGTGCCTTCATGATGCTGCCGGTGGTGGGCGTGACCATCAACATGATGAGCCTGTTCGCCTTCATTCTGGTGCTCGGGATCGTGGTGGACGACGCGATCATCATTGCGGAAAGCGCCTATACGTACACCGAGAAACACGGCTATAACCTGCCGAACATCGTGCTGGGCGCACAGCGCGTGGCTGTGCCGGCCACGTTCGGTGTGCTGACCACCATCATGGCCTTCATACCGCTGCTGTTCGTGACCGGTCCCACTGCCGCATTCAATGCCGCGATCGGCTGGGTGGTGATTTTCGCGCTGCTCTTCTCTCTGGTTGAATCCAAGCTGATCCTGCCTTCCCATCTTTCACTGATGCGATCCTCCCATGGCGGTAAGTCGGGGATTCCCGATCGGGTGGATCGAGGCTTGAAGCGATTCATCGAGGGTGTGTACAGCCCGTTCCTGGAGCGGCTCATCGAGTACCGCTATGCCACCCTCGGCTTCTTCATTGGTCTGCTGATCCTCACGGGGGGGCTGATCGGCGGTGGGCTTGCCAGGTTCGTGTTTTTTCCGGAGATCGAACAACCTTATGTCATGGCCAGCATTGAACTGCAGGAGGGCGCGCCTGAATCGCTCATCGCCGAGATCGTCAGTCAGATGGACGCGGATCTCCGAGCACTGAACGAAGAGTTCAAAGCGGAGTTCGACACCGATATCGACGTGGCCGAGCATCTCTTCGCCTATATCAGCAATGGCAAGAACGGCATGCTGCAGGTGGAACTCAGCAAGGATGAGGCGCGGCCGGCCAATGCCAAGGTGGTGGAGCAGCGCTGGCGGGAGAGAGTGGGCGAAATTGCCGGCACCCGGGAGCTCAAACTCAGTTCCGGCATGCACATGAGCGGTGGCCCACCTGTCTCCATCGCCCTGAAAGGCAACAACTACGAGCGGGTGGAGCAGGCCGCGGATGAACTGGCGGCACACCTGAAAGGCTATGACGGGCTCTACGAAGTGGAAAGCTCGGCAGATGCAGGTCCGGAGGAATTGAAGCTCTCCATCAAGCCGGAAGCGGAAGCGCTGGGAATCACCCTGGCCGACCTGGCCCGCCAGGTGCGTGAGGCATTTTATGGTGCCGAAGCTCAGCGCATTCAGCGTGGCGACGAGGAAGTGAAGGTGATGGTCCGTTATCCACGCTCGGAGCGGTTTTCCATCGGCAATCTGGAGCGTATGTGGATCCGCCTGCCGGACGGGCGGGAACTGCCGTTTTCCGCAGTGGCTGACTATGAAGTCGGTCGTGGTTACAACAACATCAAACGCCTGGATGGCCAGCGGACGGTTACGGTGGATTCAAACGCGGACCTGACGCGGGTGGAACCCATGGCGATCGTTGCTGAAATCACCGGCGACTACCTGCCCGGGCTGCTCACCCGGTATCCGGGTGTGAGTTACGAACTTTCCGGCAGCTCCCGGGAGGAGCGTGCGTCCATGTTCAAGATGGCCTATGCCTTCATGGCCGGCCTGTTCGGAATTTACGCGCTCATGGCCATTCCGCTGAAGTCCTACCTGCAACCGCTGATCATCATGAGCGTGATTCCTTTCGGGATCATCGGTGCGGTGGTTGGGCACATGGTGCTCGATCTCGCGGTGAGCACGCTTTCCCTCATCGGCATCGTTGCACTGGCTGGAGTGGTGGTGAACGACAGCCTGATCATGGTGGATTTTGTGAACAAATCCGTGGCGGAAGGCGCGGATGCTGCGCGGGCGGCCGTGAACGCCGGCAAGGCCAGATTCCGGGCGATTCTGCTCACGTCGCTGACCACCTTCTTCGGCTTGATTCCGATCGCCACTGAAACATCGGAATCCGCACAGATCGTTGTGCCCATGGCGGTATCGCTTGCGTTCGGAATTCTGTTTTCCACTGTGATCACGCTGATCCTCGTGCCCTGTCTGTACAACATCCTGGCAGACGTCAAACGCTTCTTTACGGGTCAACCCGTGGAACGACCGGTGGTGGAGAAATCCTGATTGACTGATTCCGAGTTTCCGGTCACGGCGGTCGTTCTCTGCGGTGGTGGCGGTCGACGCTTTGCCGGCAAAGACAAGCCGCTGGAGATCCTGGCCGGCCGGCCGCTCGTCGCTCATGTGCTCAGCCGGCTCGAGGGTCAGGTGTCATCCGTACAGATCAGTGCCAACAGAAACCTGAATGAGTATCGGCAGTTCGGATATCCGGTGTTCGAAGACCAGGTCTCCGATTGCGGACCGCTTGCGGGTGCGGCGTCGGCCGTGACGAACGGGGTGAAGGGCTGGCTCTTCATCTGCCCGGGCGACGCACCGTTTCTGCCGACCGATCTGGTCGAGCGTCTGCGGAACGGCCTGCTGGAAGGTGGCGAGTCCGCCGATGTGGTTGTGCCTCATGATGGCGAGCGGATGCAGCACCTGTTCATGCTGCTCGAATCCAGTACGGCAGCGGGAATTCGAGACTATCTGGAGCAGGGTGGGCGCAGTGTCGCCGGCTGGCTGGCGGGATTGTCGGTGCTGGCCGTGTCTGTCCCGGAGCCGGGGGCCTTCACCAATGTGAACACGCGGGAAGAACTGGCGCGCGCGGAACTTTTGTTCTAAGTTCCCGGAACGCTCAGACATTCCCTGAGGAGAACAGGAGGCAAATCAGATGACGGCATCTATCCAACCCAACCGCGGAGCGGTCTGAGCCCGCACGCATTTCTCACGGCTTGAGTTCTTTCTGAACTGATTCGGGCCGGATTTCTCCGTAACAGAATTTCCAACGCGCCAGGCGGTGTGGCCTGCTGCGTGTTTATCGGAGTAATCATGGCTGACGATACAGACATTGATCTTATGGGCAGTGGCTTCACCCGCGGCATGCTTGCCGAGCTGGAGCAGAAAATGGTGCAGGATACGTTCTCCAGATATGTTGACCGGGTCGAGCATCGAATCAATGACGGCAAGGAGGCGACCGTCTACCTGTGCCGTGCGCGGCCGGACAGCCTGAGCGTGCCGTACGTGGCGGCCAAGGTTTACCGGGATCGGCGATTCCGGGGCTTTTCGAACAATGCCGCCTACACGGACACCCGCCGGATTCGCGACAAGCGGATGGCCAGAGCGGTACAGAGAGGCACCCGCACAGGCCGAAAAACCGCGCAGCGGATGTGGGTGGATCGGGAGTTCGAGGCGTTGAGGCTACTCCGGGCCGCGGGTGCTTCGGTGCCGGAACCCTACGATCACGCCCCGGATGCGGTGCTGATGGAGTATCTGGGCGACGAGATGGGTGCGGCGCCGATGCTCGCGCACGTTCGGCTGTCCGAGACGGAGGCGGAGCGCGCTTACCAGCTGCTGCTTGAAGATCTCGGCATCATGCTCGATTGCGGTCTCGTCCATGGCGATCTGTCCGCGTTCAACGTGCTCTATCATCAGGGTCGGCCTCGAATCATCGACCTGCCTCAGGCGGTGGAAGTGGGCGAGGCCGTTGATGGCTGGACCCTCTTTCATCGCGATCTGACGAATCTGTCCGGCTACTTTGAACGTCAGGGATTGAGGCTGGATCCCATGAGCGATGCAATGGATCTCTGGGGGCGCTTTGTATGGTAACTGACGCCCGTTTGCCGGATTATGGCGGCAACGCGACTACCCGGTCTTTCGACCACAGGTTCAGAATAAACGGAGACAACATGAGCCACGCGGTGCTCAGGGTGCTGGACATGTATGGCAGCCGATTCAACCATACCGATGCCAACCCAATGATCCGGACCGGCTAGGCTCAGCATGCCGCAGCCTCGCTGGTTGCCCGCTTACTGGGGTCGCAATCCCTGGTGGATCCCGCCGCACCTGCTGGGGCGGGTGCCGCGTGATGTGGGGGAACCCGAGCTCAAGGTGCTCGGATTCGTCATATTCGCGTTGCTCTTCGAGCACTACGATACCTCGCTGCTCGGGAATGCCCTGAAGTACATCCGGGAAGATCTCGGGATCGCGGAGACGGATCTCGGCTTCTTCCAGATGCTCATCCGGCTGGGTGCATTACCCGCTTTTCTCGTCATTCCCTTTGTCGACCGTTTCGGCCGCCGGCGGCTCTTTCTGCTCTCCATGATCGGATTGAGCCTGGGCACCCTGGCCACCGCTTTCTCCCAGAGCGCCTTCCAGTTCGTTGCCTGTCAGATGGTGACCCGCACCTTCGTCCTCACCGCTTCCGCCATTGCGGTGGTGATCGTGGCCGAGGAATTGCCTGCGTCTGCCCGTGGATGGGGGATCGGGATGCTGGCGGCGGTGAGTGCCATCGGGCACGCTTTAGGCGCCATCCTGTTCAGTGCCATCGAAGTGTTGCCGTACGGTTGGCGTTCGCTGTACGCGTTGGGTGTGATTCCGCTGCTCCTGCTTCCCTTGTTCCGCAGACACATCAAGGAAACCAGCCGATTCCAGCAGCATCTCGATGAGACGGAAGATTTGCTGGACGGAGGAGAGGATCATCGTTCACGCTGGTACAGCCCCCTGTACGCATTCGCGAATACCCATCCGCGCAGAGCCCTGGGTATGACGGTGCTGGCGGCAACGGCGTCCCTGGGCCATGTGGTGGTGTTGAGCTTCACCGGTTATTTCGTGCTCGAATATCACGGCTGGGAGGCTTATGAGCTGTCCATGATGGTGCTCGTCGCCGGTGCAGTGGGTGTGGGGGGTAATGTGGTGGCGGGCCGGCTGGCGGACAGGGTCGGCAGACGGCGCGTGGGCTTCACCTTTCTGGCGGTGTTTCCCATCGGCGCCTGGCTTTTCTACAACGGTCCGGGCTGGTCGCTGACCTTTCTCTGGGCGATTCTGGTTTTCACGATGATGGGCGGTAACGTAATCATCCGTGCCCTGTCATCCGAACTCTTTCCCACTTCGCACCGAGGCACGTCGACCGGGGTGCTGGTGCTCATGGAGACGCTGGGCGCTGCCGCCGGGCTTTTCATTCTGGGTATGCTGCAACAACAGGCAGGCGATCTGAGCCGCTACATTCCGGTGATTTCCATGGCGACGCTGATTGCCGCCGGCCTGCTGACACGCTTTCCCGAAACGCGACAGAAGGAACTGGAAAGTCTGAGTGCGGCTCCCTGAGCCGGCCGCCTAGCTTGCCGAGGTTGCCTCGGGAAAATCTTCCTCATGCAGCCCGCATTCCCGTTTCAGGCCGAAAAACCGGGTCTGGGACTCATCTTCCACCTCATGCAGCGCGCGTGTGGTGTGCACATCGCCAATGGATACATAGCCTTTGTGCCAGAGTGGGTGATAAGGCAGATCGTGTTCCTGCAGATAGTTGAACACGTCTTTGTCGGTCCAATCCGCGATCGGATATACCTTGAAGCGACGGTTGGTGTACTGAACGAAGGGGATATCCTTCCTGGACTCGGCCTGATCACGGCGCAGGCCGGAGAACCAGGTGCCCACATCGAGTTCTTCCAGGGCTCTCGCCATGGGTTCCACTTTATTGTCGCGGTTGTATTGCTCGATGCCCTCGAGTCCCTGGCTCCAACGCTGACCGAAGCGGGCTTCCTGCCAGGCGGGACTCATCTGGCTGCGGTACACCTTGAGGTTGAGCGCCAGGCGGTCGGTGAGCTGATCAATGAATTCATAGGTCTCCGGGAACAGATAGCCTGTATCCAGGAGGATGACGGGAATATCCGGCTGCGCGCTGGTCAGGAGATGCAGGCTGACGGCGGCCTGGGCACCGAAAGAAGACGTGAGCACATGATTGCCGGGGAGATGCTCCAGCGCACAACGCACCCGCCCCGGCGCATCCAGTTCGCTCATGCGCTGGTTCCAGTTGGCCAGATGTTCAGCGTCGGTAAACGCCGGTAGGGCGGTGCAGGGCATTTCGGGGACTCTTTGATACTGCTGACACGCAAGGTAATGCCCACCGACATTTCTGAGAAGGAACGAATGGCTATGTCCTAACTCCGCACCGTTATATCGCCCGGTGGCAAGCCGGTTCCGACCCCTGGCCAATGTGGCTACACTGATCGCCATGAACACACATACGGTTACCTTTCAGTCCGAGCGGACGGATCTCAAAAACACACGTACCTTCGAAGCGGATATCGGCGAGCCCGGGAAGGGCGAAGTACTGATCCGGATCGATCATTTTGCGCTGACGGCAAACAACATCACCTATGGGGTTGCGGGTGACAGCATCGGCTACTGGCAGTTTTTCCCGGCGGAGGATCCCTGGGGCTGTATACCGGTCTGGGGTTTTGGTGCGGTGATCGCTTCGGCGCACCCGGAGGTGCCCGTGGGCGAACGTCTGTATGGCTATTTCCCGATGGGCACCCATCTGCTCATCAAACCGGAAAATGTCAGCCGTGGCGGCCTGATCGACGGCGCGGAACACCGTGCAGCGTTGCCGCCGGTGTACAACCAGTACACGCGGGTGGCCGCGGATCCGGCCTACGATCCGGACCGGGAGGCAGAGCAGATGCTGTATCGGCCGTTGTTCACCACGTCGTTTTTCCTCGATGACTTCCTCGTGGACAACGATTTCTTCGGCGCCGGCACGGTGATCCTGACCAGTGCCTCCAGCAAGACGTCGCTGGGATTGGCCCATCTGCTGCACCGCAACCGGCAGGATGCGTGCCGGGTGATCGGCTTGACGTCCGACAGCAACAAAGCGTTTGTGGAGGGCCTCGGCTGCTACGACCGGGTCTACACCTATGAAGAGATCGATCAACTGCCGCTCGAGGCCTCCGTCATGGTGGACATGGCGGGCAGTGGCCCGGTTCGGGCAGCCGTGCACGGGCATCTGACAGATTTTCTGAAGTACAGCTGTTCAGTGGGCGCTACGCACTGGGACGCTGCCACCGTTGGCGCCGGAGACCAGGGATTGCCGGGGCCCAGGCCTGAGCTGTTTTTCGCGCCGACGCAGATACAGAAACGTCTTGCCGAGTGGGGCCATGAGCAATACAACGCCCTGATGGCCGAAGCCTGGCAGGGTTTTCTCGCCGCTTCGTCGGCCTGGATCAGTGTGGATGCCCAACAGGGACTGGACGCGCTGGCAGCCACCTATGATGCGTTTCTGCGCGGCGAGGCGGATCCGTCCAGAGGCTATGTGGTGAGCCTGCAGGCAGCCCAGGGCGGCGCCTGACCCCGCGGGCAGAGAGCGCGGCGTCTACGCTGCTTCAGGCCGCTTCAACGCCGCTTTAAGATGACACTTCACTATCCCCGTCATGCCGAAGCACTTTATCAGGCGCTGAAACCGGATCCCTATTTCGCCGCGCTGGAAAGCTGGGTAAGCACTGGCTCGGCGCGGGATGCCATGCTCGCCTACTACGACTTCTCCATGCTCGAGGCCGCTGCCTATGGCCGGCTCTATCTGCCTGAAGGGACGGATCATGGCGTATCCGTCTGGCTGCCGCCGCTGTCGGCACAGCGCACGGCGGAAAAGAAACAACGGCGTGCTGCCTTCATCGTCGAACGATTCGGCGAGGTCGTGCTCGAACGCTATCGACAGATCATGCACCAGATGGACGCCAACGCCGAACCGCTGATCGAGGAGGGCGCCTGGTACCTGTCCATCGTCGGCGTCCTGCCGGAATTTCAGAGTCAGGGGCTGGGGGCGGGACTGATCACACCGGTACTCGAGGAGAGCGATGATGCCGGTGTGGCCACCTATCTCGAGACGTTTACGCCGCGTAACAGATCCTTCTACGCACGCCTTGGCTACGAGGTGGCCGGCACCTTTACCGAAGCCGTCACCGGTGCGCGCTACAGTCTGATGATCCGAACCGCCCGCTAGGCTGAGGTCGCCCAGTCTCTGGCAGCCGGGCTTGCCGTCCACCGCAGGGCATTCTCGAGCAGTTTCCTGAAATCCCCATTGCCGAATGCGGACGGGCTGTCCCCCAGTTCCGAGACCACGATCGGACTTGCTCCCAGGGCGTTCGCCCACACCAGCAGATCACTGCCGGGTGGGTGCTGCCAGTTGGCCCGTTCTGCTTCGGGTGCCATGGGAGGCGGCGTGAAGAGCTCGGCTTTGAATGGATAATCTCCACGCAGAAGGGGAAGCACGGCGGATTCGAATCCCGAGGTTTTCAGGTAGATCTCGTCGGTGATTTCGAAGCCATCGGTGAGCCCTTCAAGCACCGGGTGCTCGCACTGAGCGACGACTCGAAACGTTGGGTTCGGATGCGGACCGTGGCCGCCGCGATAGCCGGAACCGGGCAGCCGTTTGCCGTTCAGACTGCCCGCCTGGAGCAGGAACGATGAGCCGGTGAGCTGTCGCCACAGGGGCCAGTTCGGCCAGGCAACTGTGGCGTGGTTCAACAGCACCAGGCCCACGCCACGCTCGAGCAGGGCTTCGATATTTGCGCGGAACGCCGGGCTCGGCTGACCGTTCGGATCGCTGCCATCGGGGACGCCCGTACCCGGGATCCCGGCCATATCGTAGAAAAGTACGGCCTCATAGGCGGCAAGGGCGGATGGCGCCAGTGCATCCGTGGCTTCGGGGTGGGCCACGGCGGTTGCCTGAATCGCCGGCATCGATTCGAACATGGCGAAGAAGTCGGCTTCCGAGAACGGGTGTCCGCCGGTAACGACGAGAACATTCAGGCGCTCACTCACGATAGACACTCCAGCCCAGGACCTGGGCCCAATACTACCCGGATCGCAGATGCCCGGAGTCTGGCGCGTTCGGCCACCGGTTCATTCTGGTTCCCGGATCGTGGATGATGATCGGCAGCGGGGCGACACAGCCTGCGCGGTACAGAACGACTTTGATGATGAGGATGAGGATGAGGATGAGGATGAGGATGAGGACACACTGTGGTTGAGGATCTTTCAGGGCTCGATCTGCCAGCGGATGAGGTGGGTTTACTGGAAGGGTTGACCAGCACCCGTTCCATCCGTCGCTATCGGGACGAACCCATCCCGGCCGCAGCCCTCCGAGCGATGCTGTTCGCCGCCACCCGGGCGCCGAGTGGATCCAATCGACAGCCTTTCAGGTTTCTCGTGCTCACCGATGGGCCGAAGGCGGCAGCGGCCAAAAAGCTGATTGGCGGCGCGGCCCGGAACATGTGGGCGTCCAAGCGGAAGGCGGATGGCTACGACAAGGGCTCCGGCGTCAGCGCCGATTCGCCGAAGGCGCGGATGGCGCGCACCATGGCGCACTATGTGGATCAGTTCGAATCCTGCCCGGCGCTCGTTCTGCCCTGCCTCGTTCGCTACCGGGAACCCACCACTTTCGAAGGTGCCTCCATCTATCCGGCCGTTCAGAACCTGTTGCTGGCGGCGCGAGGACTCGGTTATGGCGGTGTGCTGACCGGATTCCACGGCGCCGTTTATGACGAGCTGGCCGAACTGCTCGAGGTGCCGGACAATGCGCTGATCGCGGCCACCGTGACCCTGGGAAAACCGGTGGGTGGGCATGGGCCGGTACGCCGGCGACCACTCTCAGAACTGGTGTTCGAGGAAGGCTGGGGTGCGTCTCCGGACTGGGCAGTGGATCCGCCCGGCACCCGCTATACCAGCGCCGGGCCGCCAAAGAAATAACGCGCCCCCCGGGCCATTCACGCTGCGTGAATCATGGCCCGGGTGTGTCGGAAACTCCGGCAACCGCTGCTGAAGTATGCTTCTCCGCTCTGCGGCGATCGCGCCGTTCGATGTGGGCCCGCATCCGTGCCTGACGCTCTCTGCTCAGCGGATACTTCCAGAGCAAAGGCAGGGCGACGCAGGCCATGGCCGCGGGGATGACGCTGTAGAGGCAGGCCAGCGCCAACTTCGCCGTGGCCGTATTCTCATCCAGAGACGGGTCAAAGCCGAACCAGACAACGGCGTTAGTTGCGATGAACACGCCGAGTGCGACCGCGGCCTTGTTCACCATCCCCCACAGGGAGAAGTAGAGGCCAGTGCGTTGCTCGCCGGTGCGCAGCGTATCCAGGTCCACCACATCGGCGGCCATGGATGCGGGCAGAAAGACCAGTGCGCCTACCGCTGAGCCTTTGAGCATCATGACGACAAAAAATATCCAGTAGTCGCCAGGACCCAGAAGCGGGATGAACGCACTCCACAGGGAAAGCCACAGAATCCCCAACACCACGGTCCGGTGTTTACCCATGCGACGGGAGATCGCGAGCCAGGCTGGGATCGCGGCACTGCTCGAAAGGTAGTAGGCAAGAATGAAGATTGCGTAGCGATCGAAACTCTCGCCCATGACGGAGCCGACAAAAAAGAAAGACAGCGACGCGGTCATGCTGACGGCGATCACCAGAAACAGGAAGCTGATGACCAGCCGCCGGTAAGGTCCGTTAGCCCAGACGATTTTCAGTCCCCGGCGCCAGTGCACGCGAGTCTGAGTGGTTGAACGCACGGGTAACTCCCGCACCCACAGCAGGGCCGGAAGGGTGAGCAACGGCAGCATGACCACCACCACGACGGCCACCGCCAGCAGCGCATTGTCCGGGCCGGGCATGCCGAAACCCATGGACATGATCAGCGGGATCGTCAGGGCCATGAGCGTGCCGCCATAGCCGAATGCCTCCCGCCAGCCAGTGACCTTGGAGCGTTCATCGTAATCCGGTGATAACTCAGCCCCCCAGGCCTTGTAAGGCAGATCCATCAGTGTGAATCCGAGATACAACAGACTGATCCAGACGAACAGGTAGAGGTTGCTGGTTGATTCACCCCCCAGGAAGCGCCACAGGGTCACGGCAAACGAAGAGTCGGGTACGAACAGCATCCACAATGAAAGTAACTTCAGGGGCATACCGATGACCATCCAGGGCTTGCGACGCCCGAAGCGGGTGAGCCATCGGTCCGACGCGATACCGATCGCCGGATCGGTCACCACATCGGTGAGGCGTGAGACCGCAATCAGGGCGCCCACCACCGCCAGGGAAAGACCGAGGTTCTGGGAGTAGAAGGCGGGTATGTAGAGGGCGATGGGCAGGCCGACGATGGAGGTTGGCAGATTCACCAGCCCATAGAGGAACATGCGCATTCTACCAACGCTATCTACTGCAGACGATTCGGATTCCGGATGGGCGGTCTCGAGCGTGTCACCGCTCACAGACTGTTCTCTCCCTCATTTTTCTCCTTCTCCCCCTGTTTTTCTTCCGCTCCTCATCTCCTGCCCCCATCTCCCGTCCCCGCCCCGGCAGGGCGGACCAGGGTACACGCTTACTCGAACTCGAGTATCGGTTGATCCACCTCCAGGCTGTCGCCTTCGGACACCAGAATTTTGGCGATCTTCACGTTGTCGGTGGCGCGCAGACTGTTCTCCATCTTCATCGCTTCCACGGCGGCGAGTTCTTCGCCTGTCTTCACCTCGTCGCCTTCACTGACAGACAGGCGCACGAGCAGTCCCGGCATCGGGGAGAGCAGGAACCTGGAGAGATCCGGTGGCTCGCGCTCGATCATGTGCTGAGTCAGAGCGGCGCCGTTCGGGGAGAGCACGAGACAGTCGATGGCAGCCCCACGATGATGCAGTCGATAGCCGCCGTCGACGCGATCGAGCTGCATGGTGATTGCGTTGCCGTTGATCTCGGCTTCCATCACTGCCTGGCCGATGGTCCAGTCTGTGGTCACCCGGTATACGGCATCTCCGTGGCTGATCTCGAAGCCGTGGGCTACCGCCTCGAGGGTCACCGGGACCTGTTCGCCGTTTGCCACCACCACCCAATCGTTCCGGCTTGCCAGTTCGAAACGCCGGGTCTGGCCGCTGATCTGGTGACCGCGCTGAGAAATGATCCGGTGCGCAACGGCAGCCATTGCCACGGGCAGTACCGGATCTGACTGAGGGACGTGACTTGCGTCGAAGCCGTCCGGGTACTCTTCGGCGATGAAGTTGGTGGTCAGACGGCCTTCCCGGAAGCGGGGGTGCGCGATGAGCGCGTTCAGGAAGCTGATGTTGTGGTTCACGCCACGGATGTAATAGGCGTCCAGTGCATCACCCATCCGATCGATGGCTTCCTCGCGGGTCTCCCCGTAGGTGACCAGCTTGGCGATCATGGGATCGTAGAACATGGAGACTTCACTGCCTTCCTCGATACCGGAGTCGACCCGGACGGTGCCGGATTCAACCGGCGGCTGGTAGTGCACCAGGCGGCCGATGGAGGGGAGGAAGTTACGGAAGGGGTCTTCCGCATAAACCCGCGCTTCCAGCGACCAGCCGGTCAACGTCACATCGTCCTGGCTGAGGGAGAGCTTTTCACCGTCCGCCACCCGGATCATGTGTTCCACCAGATCCTCGCCGGTAATCAGTTCCGTGACCGGGTGCTCCACCTGCAGTCGGGTATTCATCTCCAGGAAGTAGAAGTTCCGATTGGCGTCAACGATGAACTCGACAGTGCCGGCGGAGGAGTAGTCCACGGCCTGTGCCAGCGCCACTGCCTGTTCGCCCATGGCTTTGCGAGTGGCCTCGTCCAGAAAGGGTGACGGTGCTTCTTCGATCACCTTCTGGTGCCGGCGTTGAATGGAGCACTCCCGCTCTCCGAGATAGATGGCGTTGCCGTGTTTGTCGGCCAGCACCTGGATTTCGATGTGGCGGGGTTCTTCCACGAACTTCTCGGCGAAGATCCGGTCGTCGCCAAAGCTGGAGCGTGCTTCCGCCTGCGTGCTGTCGAAACCTTCCCGGCATTCGCCGTCGTTCCAGACCACGCGCATGCCTTTACCACCGCCCCCGGCGCTGGCTTTCAGCATTACCGGGTAGCCGATCTCAGAAGCGATCTTCACTGCGTGGTCGGCATCCTCGATCACATCCGTGTAGCCGGGAATGGTATTGACGCCCGCATCGCCTGCCAGCTGCTTGGAAGCGATCTTGTCGCCCATGGAGGTGATGGCTTTGATACCCGGACCGATGAAGGCGACGCCGGCTTCTTCCAGCGCCGCGGCAAATTCCGCATTCTCAGAAAGAAAGCCGTAGCCCGGGTGCACGGCTTCAGCACCCGTTTTCCGGATGGCATCCAGCACCCGGTCGATGCGGAGGTAGGAGTCGGAGGAGGCGGCGCCACCCACGTGCACGGCTTCATCGGCCATACGAACGTGCAGTGCTTCCGCGTCGGCGTCGGAGTAAATGGCGACAGTGCCGATGCCCATTTTTTGTGCGGTCTTGATGACCCGGCAGGCGATCTCGCCCCGATTGGCGATGAGTATCTTTTTAAACATGTGTTGAACCGGAAAAATTACAGTGGGATGTTGCCGTGCTTGCGCCAGGGGTTTTCCAGCTGCTTGTCGCGCAGCATGGCGAAGGAACGGCAGATGCGCTGCCGCGTTTCACGGGGCATGAACACGTCGTCCACATAGCCGCGGCTGGCGGCGATGAAGGGATTCGCGAATCGGTCTTCGTACTCCTGGGTGCGTGCTTCGATCAGCTGGGCATCGCCGATGTCCTTGCGGAAGATGATTTCCACAGCGCCTTTCGCGCCCATCACCGCAATCTCGGCAGAAGGCCAGGCGAAGTTCACATCACCGCGCAGATGCTTCGATGCCATCACATCGTAGGCGCCACCGTAGGCCTTGCGGGTGATCAGGGTGACCTTGGGCACGGTGCATTCGGCATAGGCATAGAGCAGCTTGGCGCCGTTCTTGATAATGCCGCCGTACTCCTGAACCGTTCCGGGCATGAAGCCGGGCACATCCACCAGGGTCAGTATGGGAATGTTGAACGCATCGCAGAAGCGCACGAAGCGGGCGCCTTTCTTCGATGCATCGATATCCAGCGTGCCGCCCATCCACATGGGTTGATTGGCCACCACACCCACAGAGGTGCCCTGCAGGCGAATGAAGCCGATCACGATGTTGGCCGCGTAGTCCGGCTGCAGTTCGAAGAAGTCGCCTTCGTCGGCCACCTTGGTGATCACTTCCTTGATGTCATAGGGCTTGGTGGGATCCGCGGGAACGAGACTGTCCAGGGATGCCTCTTCCCGGGTGGCCGGATCTTCCGTGGGCCAGCGGGGCGGCTTCTCCTTGTTGTTGGCCGGCAGGAAGTCCATGAAGCGGCGTGTCTGCAGAATGGCCTGCACATCGTTTTCCATGGCCAGATCGGCCACGCCCGACTTCCTGGAATGAATGCTGGCACCGCCCAGTTCTTCCGGTGTCACGACTTCGTGAGTCACCGTCTTCACCACATCCGGACCGGTGACGAACATGTAGGAAGAGTGCTCGACCATGAATATGAAATCGGTGATGGCGGGGGAGTAGACGGCCCCGCCGGCACAGGGGCCCATCACCAGACTGATTTGTGGCACCACGCCGGAGGCCAGCACATTGCGCTGAAAGATCTCAGCGTAGCCACCAAGCGAAGCGACCCCTTCCTGGATTCTCGCACCACCGGAGTCGTTCATGCCGATGACGGGCGCACCCACCTTCATGGCCTGATCCATCACCTTGCAGATCTTTTCCGCATTGGCCTCGGAGAGCGCGCCGCCGAATACGGTGAAGTCCTGGCTGAACACGAAGACCAGCCGACCGTTGATGGTGCCGTAACCGGTCACCACGCCATCGGAAGGAATCTTCTGTTCTTCCATGCCGAACTCGGTGCAGCGGTGTTCGACGAACTTATCCCATTCCTCGAAGGAATCTTCATCGAGCAGCAGACTGATCCGTTCCCGGGCCGTGAGCTTGCCTTTCAGGTGTTGCTGGTGGATGCGATGCTCGCCGCCACCCAGTTCCGCTGCCTGGCTGGTGGCTTCCAGCCGCTCGATGATATGCCGTTTCATAGGCGTCTGATTCTTCTCGTGTTCTACAAGGGAGAGGCAGGATACTTGGTGGGGTTTAAGCGGGCAACGCTGGTAGAATCCGCAACCCGACATTTCCGGGAAATGTATATGGTGCAGCGTCAGGATTGTTTTCAGCATGACAAGACCTTGAAATACAAGAGCTTACGTGCCTTTTCTCTGCTGGGTATATGTCTCTGTCTGACCCTTCAGGCGGGCTGTCAGGAAGGCGAGCCCCCGCCGGCCCCCGTGGAAGTCGACAGCGGACTGTCCGCAGGCCCGGTCACCGCTACTGAAAATGTGGATCTCGGTCTGATCGACGCCGCCGTGTCACCCGGCGACGACTTCTACGCCTATGCCAACGGCGCCTGGCTCTCGAGCTACACACTGCCGGAAGACAAGACGGCGTTTGGCAACTTCTATGAGCTGCGCGAACTGGCGCAGGAACGGGTGCAGACGCTGATCGAGGATCTGGCGGCGTCGGAACCTGAGCCGGGTTCTCTGGAACAGAAAATCGGCGACTACTACGCGAGCTTCCTGGACACGGCCACCCTGGATGCGCGGGGCTTCGAGCCGATCAGCGCGGAGCTGGCCCGCATCCGGTCTGTTCGTTCCCAGGCGGAGCTGGCGGCCGCGATCGGCTGGGCGCAACGCCACGATGCAACGGTACCGTTTGCGCTCGGCATTCAGATCGACCGCAAGGACCCCAGTCGCTACGTCACAGGACTCTACACCGACGGTCTAGGTCTGCCGGAGCGGGACTACTACCTGGAAGACGCTGAACGGTTTCAGTCCATACGGGCCGAGTATGTGAAGCATGTGGGCAGGATGCTGTCGCTGGTGAAAGCGGACGATCTCGCCCGGCAGGCAGAAGCGGTGCTGGCGCTGGAATCGGCGATCGCCGAGATCCACTGGCCCCGGGCTGACCGGCGGAATCGGGATCTCACCTACAACATGAGCACGTCCGCGGCCCTGATCGAAGACCATCCCGGGTTTGACTGGGCCGGCTACTTTGACGGGGCCGGTTTTCGTCCGGAGGACGTCAACGTGGCGTACCCGGATACCATCGCGCCCCTCAGCGCGCTGATCGCTCAGACACCCATCGAAGTGTGGCAGGCCTATCTCACCTACCATCTGGTGGTGGGTAACGCGGCCTATCTGGCAACCAGCATCGATGACGCCAATTTCGAGTTCTATGGCAGCGTGCTGCGCGGTCAACCTGCGCAGCGGGAGCGGTGGCGTCGGGCGGTGAGCCTGGTCAGTGGTGGTCAGGGGCTTGGCGATGCGATCGGACAGGTCTACGTCGCCCGGTACTTTCCGCCCCAATCCCGGGCCATGATGCAGGATCTGGTGGAAAACCTGCGCACGGCGCTCGGTGAACGGGTGGCCGCACTGGACTGGATGGGCGACGAAACCAAGGAAAAAGCCCAGGAGAAGCTGGCGGCCTTTCTGCCCAAGATCGGCTATCCGGACGAATTCAAGGATTTCGCCAGCGTCGAGATCGAGCGGGGAGATCTGATGGGCAACGTGCGATCTTTGCGCGACTACTTCGAGGCTCTGGCCATTCAACGCCTTGGCGAGCAGACAGATCGGAATGAGTGGTTCTCGCCGGCGCACACGGTGAATGCTTTTTATAACCCGCAGTTCAACGCCATTACCTTCCCGGCCGGAATTCTGGAGCCGCCGTTTTTCAATCCGGCGGCGGACCCGGCGGTGAACTACGGGGCCATCGGCGCCGTGATCGGACACGAGATGGGGCACGGCTTCGACGACCAGGGCTCGAAGTCGAACGGCGCCGGCGTGCAGGAGAACTGGTGGACGGACGAAGATCGGGCGCACTTCGAAGCACTCGCCGACAGGCTGGTTGAGCAGTACTCGGCCTTTGAGGCGGTGCCTGGTACCTTCGTCGATGGTCGCTTCACCCTGGGCGAGAACATCGGCGATCTGGGTGGCATCAACATTGCCTATCACGCCTACCACAACAGTCTGGGGGGTGAAGACGCCCCTGTGATCGATGGCCTCACGGGCGATCAGCGGTTTTTCCTTGCCTATGCCCAGCTCTGGCGCTCGATGATCCGGGAAGAAGCACTGGTTTCACGCCTGAAAGCCGACCCTCATTCGCCAGCGCCTTATCGCGCCAATGGTGTGGTACGCAATGTGGATGCCTGGTATGACGCATTCGACATCGGCAAAGACGCCGCCCTGTATCTGCCGCCGGAAGAGCGGGTGCGGATCTGGTAGCCCCCGGGTTCAGCGGCGGGTAATACGTAACAGCGCTATAAGAGAGTAGAGGAACACAGATGGCACATGAAGCAGTCACCGGCAGCGCCGGACTTTCTGAAGCTGAACTGAGTGGCGGTGCTTTACCGGTCAATTCTCCGATCGATGGGGCAGAGATCGGCCGGGTGGCCGTTCATCAGGCGACGGATGTGGAAGCCGTGGTGGCCAGGGCCAGCGAAGCGTTCAACGCCTGGCGGCTTGTGCCGGCACCGCGCCGCGGCGAGTTCGTCCGTCTGCTGGGTGAAGAATTGCGCGCCCGGAAGGATGCACTGGCAGCACTGGTGAGTGCCGAGTGCGGCAAGATCCTTCAGGAAGGGCTGGGTGAAGTGCAGGAGATGATCGATATCTGCGATTTCGCCGTCGGGTTGTCCCGGCAGCTCTACGGTCTGACCATGCCATCTGAGCGACCCGGACACGCCATGCGGGAGCTCTGGCAACCCATGGGCACCTGCGGTGTGATCACCGCCTTCAACTTCCCGGTGGCCGTCTGGTCCTGGAACGCGGCGCTCGCTTTCGTCTGTGGCAATCCGGTGATCTGGAAGCCGTCCGAGAAGACGCCGCTCACGGGTATGGCCGTGCAGAAGATCTACGAAAAGGTGGCGGCGGACTTTCCGGAAGCGCCTGCGGGACTCAACCAGTTGCTGATCGGTGATGCAGCCGTGGGCGAGGCGCTGACCCGACACAAGGCGGTGCCGATCATTTCGGCCACCGGTTCAACGGCCATGGGCCGCAAAGTGGCACCTGTGGTGGCGGAGCGTTTCGGACGCACCATTCTGGAACTGGGTGGCAACAACGCCATGATCGTCACGGAATCTGCGGAGCTGGATCTGGCGCTTCGGGCCATCGTTTTCTCGGCGGTGGGGACAGCGGGCCAGCGTTGCACCAGTCTCCGGCGAATCATCGTTCACGAGTCCATCTATGGCGAACTGCTCGAACAGCTGAAGAAAGTTTACGCCAAGCTCGCCATCGGCAGTCCGCTGGAGGATGGCGTGCTGGTTGGGCCGCTCATCGATCAGGATGCCTACAACGCCATGCAGAATGCGCTTGTCCGTGCGGCCGAAGCAGGCGGCGTGGTCAGCGGCGGCGAACGCGTGCTTGAAGATCAGTATCCGGACGGTTACTACGTCCGTCCGGCCATCGTCGAGATGCCGGCGCAGAATGACGTGGTCCGCACAGAGACCTTCGCGCCCATTCTCTATGCCATGAAGTACTCAGATTTCGCCGATGCTCTGGCGATGCAGAATGACGTACCCCAGGGGCTGTCGTCCTGTGTGTTCACCAACAACGTCAAAGAATCCGAGACCTTCCTGTCCGCTGCAGGATCGGATTGTGGCATCGCCAATGTGAACATCGGACCCTCCGGTGCGGAAATCGGTGGCGCTTTCGGTGGCGAGAAGGAGACGGGCGGTGGCCGCGAATCCGGCTCGGATGCCTGGAAAGCCTACATGCGCCGGCAGACGGTGACGGTAAATTACTCGGATGAACTGCCGCTGGCACAGGGCATCAACTTCGAAGTCTGAAGTACAGGCCTGTATTACAGGTGTGCATTGCAGGTGTGCATTACGGGGGATAGGTTTAAATGACGAAGAAAGCAAAGATCGAGCGGGTCGCCGTGATCGGCCTGGGCGGTGTCGGCGAACTGGCGGCACGGCTGCTGACGGAAACCGGCTTCGAAGTCACTGGGATTGACGTGGCTGCGCCGGAAAGGGATCTGCCGTTCAAGGTGGCGACTGCCTCGGCGGCGGATACGGAGGGGCTCAGGTCGCTGCTCGCGGATCAGGATGCGGTGCTGTCCTGTCTGCCCTATCACCTGAACAAGGACCTTGCCCGGCTCGCCTGCGAACTCCGAATTTTCTACTTCGATCTCACCGAGGACGTGCCCACCAAGGAAGTCATTCTGGAACTGGCCGAGAAGAGCGAACGCCTGATGGCCCCGCAGTGCGGTCTGGCACCCGGGTTCGTGGGTATCGTGGGTGCGCATCTCGCGGAACAGTTCGACGAGGTGCGATCCATCAAGCTGCGGGTTGGTGCGCTGCCCCAGCATCCCACCGGGCTCCTTGCATACTCGTTCAACTGGTCCCCGGAAGGGGTGGTGAACGAGTATCTGAACGACTGCGAAGTGATCGAGGACGGTGAGCATAAATGGGTTTCGCCGATGGAATGGGTGGAAACCGTGCACGTGAACGGCGTACGTCTCGAAGCGTTCACCACCTCCGGCGGGCTCGGCACCATGTGCGATACCTATGCCGGGCGCGTGGAGAATCTCGACTACAAGACCATGCGTTATCCCGGCCATGCCAGCCTGATGAACTTTTTCTTCCATGAGTTGCTGATGCGTGACGACCGGGAACTGGCCGGGCGGATTCTGAAGAACGCCAAGCCGCCGGTGGACGAGGATGTGGTGCACGTGCATGTTTCTGCAGAAGGCACCCAGCAGGGGCGGCTCAACCGGCGGGAGTTCGTCCGCTCTTACTATCCTGTTGAGATTGGTGGTCGCATGTGGCGTGCTATTGCCTGGACCACTGCCTCCTCGGTCTGCGCGGTGATCGAGATGGTGTCTGCGGGTATGCTGCCGGATCAGGGTTTTCTCCGTCAGGAGGCGGTCTCCCTGGACGCATTTTTCAGAACAGAAAACGGCGCCCGCTACGAGGCGCATGGGAGAAAAACATGATCGGCATTCTGCTCCGCACGGCCATCATTGCGTTCGCCATCTGGGTGGCGGCCTGGCTCATTCCCGGCATCAGCACGGACAGCACCGGGGCGCTGATCTGGGGAGCCATCGCACTGGGCCTGATCAACGCCTTCGTGCGTCCCATCCTGGTGATTCTGACCCTGCCGGTCACCGTGCTGACCCTGGGTCTGTTCCTGCTGGTGCTCAATGCCGCCATGCTGAACCTGGCTGGTTGGTTCGTGGATGGATTCCACGTGGATGGCGTCTGGAGTTCCGTGTTCGGTGCCATCGTGGTCAGCCTGGTGTCCGGCTTCTGTTCCCAACTGATCGGTCCGAAGGGCCGTTACGAGGTGATGGTCGTTCGCAGCCGCTGAGGCTGGTGTAGAATCTCCCGCTTCGCTGTTTCTTGGAATGAGGGAGATCATCCATGCTTATTCGAACCGCATCGCGTGCGGCCGCTGGTCTGGCGGCTGTGCTTATCTGCTCGGCTGCACTGGCCGAGAACTCGGCGCCGAATCCATACACCACGGTTGACGGCTGGGGGAAACTGCCTGAGGGCAGGGAGTGGGGCTCCACCAGCGCCATCTATCCGACCAATGATGGGAAACACATCTGGGTGGGTGAACGGTGCGGTGCCAACGTCTGTGTGGACAGCGACGACGATCCGATTCTCCTGTTCGACCTGGAGGGCAATCTCATCCGCAGCTTCGGTGCGGGCCTGATCGCCTGGCCTCATGGGATGTTCGTGGACGCAGACGACAATGTCTGGGTCGCTGACGGCAACGGCTATGCGCCGATTCCGGAAGGCTGGGGGCACGTGGTCTACAAGTTCAGCCCGGAAGGCGAACTGCTGATGACCCTGGGCGAAAAAGGCGTGGGCGGTGATGGCAAGACCACGTTCCGCAAACCATGCGACGTGCTGGTCGGTCCGGACGGCACGATCTTCGTGGCCGATGGCCATGGTTCGGCACCCGGCGAACCGGTCAACAACCGGATCGTGAAGTTCGATGCCGAAGGCAACTATCTCGGCGAATTCGGTATTCCCGGCAGCGATCATGGAGAACTGAATGAACCCCATGGCCTCGCTATGGACTCCGAGGGTCGCCTGTTCGTTGCCGACCGCGCCAATTCCCGTCTGCAGATATTCAGTCAGGACGGCGAGCACCTGGATACCTGGTATCACTTCGGTCGCCCGAGCGGTCTGTTCATCGACAAAAACGACGTGCTCTACTCGGCGGATTCCGAGTCGAATGCCCGTCGCAATGTGGGCTTCAAGCGTGGCATCCGGATCGGCTCCGCTCGGGACGGTTTCGTGACTGCCTTCATCCCGGATCCGGAACCGGATCAGGATAATTCCGGTACCAGTGGCGCCGAAGGGGTGGCCGTGGACGCCGAGGGCAACGTTTACGGTGCCGAAGTGGGACCGAAGGGCGTCAAAAAATACGTGCTGAAGTAGGAAATCACCCATGAGCGAAGTGCTGATCGACGATCGTGGCAGTGTCCGTTGGATCGTCCTGAACCGCCCGGAGGCGATGAACGCCATCACGGGCACCATGCTCGCGGAACTGAATGAAGCACTGAAGGCGGCAGACGACGATCAGAACGTGCGGGTGGCGGTGCTGACGGGTGCGGGCCGGGCGTTCTGTTCCGGTCTGGATCTCAAGCAGGCGGCAGCGGGCGAAGGGATCGGCGGCGCAGGACTGGCAACGGCGGGCGCCCGTCATTATTCCACCCGGGAGATCTGCACCGTGACGCTGCAGCGGATGGACACCCCGGTGGTCGCTGTGATCAATGGTCCTGCCGCCGGCTACGGACTCGATCTGGCGCTTGGCTGCGACATCCGGCTGATGTCTGACAAGGCGGTTCTGATGCCGGGCTTCGCGAAAATGGGGGTGATTCCGGAAAGCGGCGGTACCTGGTATCTGCCGCGCCTGCTGGGCTGGGCCAAGGCCTGTGAGATTTCCATGCTGGGGGATCCGCTTGGCGGCGAAGCATCGGAAGGCTATGGCCTGGTCAACAAGGCGGTGCCTGCGGACGATCTGGAAGCGGTTGCCACCGAGTGGACGGAGAAGATCGCCGGCAATGCACCGCTTGCCATCACGGAGATGAAGCGGTTGTTCCGGCATGGCCTGACCCAGGATTTCGAAAGCCACTCCCACCATGTGCTGATGAGCATTCTGAACCTCTTCAAGTCGGAGGATTTCCGGGAAGGTGTTCAGTCCTTTGTGGAGAAGCGGCCGCCGGAGTTCAAGGGGCGCTAGTCGGTCTGGCGAGGCGGGCCAGTCTCGCCGTGCCCAGCAGCATCAGCACCGAAACCGCAGTCAGGGTGTATAACCCGGCGTTGAAGCCGTGGGTGAGGTCGTAGATCAAGCCGAGCCCGAGTGGTCCGAGCACGCCGCCGATCTCAGCGGCGGAGAAAAACAACCCGCTTGCCGTCCCCGCCTGTTCCGGTTTGATACCCGGTAGCTCCATCAGGGTCAGAATCAGCACGGTCATCAGGGTGGATCGAACAAGGCCCTGAACGAGCAGCGCCACCGTGGTGACTGCGGGTCCGCTCAAGGTGAGCAGGAAACTGGAAACGGCGGCAGCCAGGCAGAGCATGCCGAGAATCATGAAGCGCCGCTCCGGCGTCGCCAGCCGGGGTATGGTGAGCGAACCCAGAATGCCGATGAGCATGGGCAGCGCGGCCCAGTAGCCGGCCGCCGTCGCCGTCATGCCCCGCTCCCGGAGCATTTCCGGTAACCAGTTATTCAGCCCGTGGTTGATGAGAAAAACGCCGACGCTCATGATCAGCACCAGCGGTACACCGGTGACGGTGAGCAGTTGCCGGATGCTCGGTTTCTCTCTGTCTGCCCGCTCGGCGGCGGAAATCGCCTCGTCGAATCCGCTGAGTCCGCGACCGGCGGTGCTGGCGATGATGAACCAACTGCATCCTGCACCGACCGCCACCACCCCCCAGAGGTTCAGAATCGAGCGCCAGTTGCCATCGAACAGTGGCAGCAGCACGGAGTGAGTGAGCGTGAGTGCGAGAATGCCGCCCAGGGTAGGGCCGGTCATGTAGATGCCCATGGCCAGACCACGCCCACTGCCCTCGAAGATGCCCGTCACCACCTTCGGCGCGCCGGAAGAAATGATGGGGCCACCGATGCCGAACAGCATCACCGCCAGCAGCAGGCTCCAGTAGTCGTCAGCCCAGGCTCTCCCGAATGCGGAGAGCGCGACGAAGCTGACCCCGATGACGAGCGCGCGGGTACCCCCGAGCCGGTCGAGCAGCATGCCGGCCGGGATTGCGGCGGCGATATAGACGAACTGCCAGGCACCCATGATGCTGCCCATGGCGGCATGATTGATCTCGAGTTCGGCCTGAATGAGCGGCACGAGGGGCGCGAGCGAAGCCGCGGTCGCACCGAATGAGAAATAGCAGAGCCAGAGGCCGAGGAGGAGCAGCCAGCGCAAGAGTGTTCCAGAAAAGCAGGGAGGGGCGACTATAGCGAGTTGCCGGGGTGAGTGCTAAGGCGGCTGCCGTCATTCAAAGCCGTTGCGCCCTCGTTGACCTTTGCCGGAACGTTACCATCCGCGCGCCCGGCGTCAGGTATTCAGCTCATTCGAGGTAAAGCGGGGAAAAGCTGAATACCCAGGGGGTACTTGTGTCGACGTTGACCCGAACGGCGCGCAGTTCCGGCGCGCCGTAGACCTGCAGCCGGGTCACGTTGCCGTATTCCGGCTGTTCCACCTCGCCCTGGCTGACGAAGAATGGCCGGTCGATCACGAATTCATGGAAGTCGCCGTTGATCAGCAGGACCGGTTTGCCGAACGCCGCGGCAAGATCTCGAATGGCCAGGGCGATCCAGTAGAACGGACCATCGAAGCCGCCGCGCAACTCTTTGTTTGAAAACGTTCCGCCGTCGCCGTCACCGAACATGCCTGCGTGCAGCGCAATCACTACAGCCTTGGCGTCCTCCCGGGTGGCGAGGGCAAAGGCGTCTTTGATCCAGGCCACGTTGGCTTCGTTCCGGGCGATCGCCTCTTCCGCCCGGCGTTTATCGTTGATGACGAAACCGTTCTGGCTGCCGGGTACGCTCACGGTGGCAAAGACGACGCCGTCTTTCTGCCAGCGGGTGTTTTCAGCCGTGTCGTTGAAGTCGGATACATCCGGCTGGCGGGTGAGGGGCATCTTCACGCCGCCCATGCTTTCGGCTTTGCTGAAAAACACGCGTCGAATCGTTGCGAGACTTGCGAGAGTATCGTCGTAGCCCGCGCCGGCCATGGCGTTATCCAGTCCGCGCACGGAGTCGAGCACCTCCATGTCGGATTCCGTCCCCCGGCCGCTGACAACCCGGGCGTATGCGGCCAGCACGTGCGACTCACGGCAGTCCGTCCACTCGTTGTCGCCGGGCGTATACACCACAGGATGGGTGTACTTTTCGAACCACTCCCGCACCCAGAGGTGATTTTCCTCCGTGCAGGTCTTCACGCCCCAGGTGTCGCCCACATGAATGGTGAAGGCCGGATCGGCATCGTTGATCGCGCCGATCAGGCGCTCGTAGACCGGATAGTCGCGATTGGCGTTGTACGCGGTGTCGCCAATGGCGACGAAATGAAATTGCGCAGCCTGAACGCCTGCCGGAATCAGCAGCGCCATGCTCAATAGCCATCGATTCATCATAATTCTCCGAGCTGACTGTTCAGGGTTCGAGCGTCGTTCTCATCAGACGGCTGAAGTCGGTATCGCTGCCCGCCAGTGCGGCCAGTATGGATGCCTGATTTTCCACCGGCTGATTCTGACTGGCCTTGATCTTTCCTTCCAGCCGCTCGATCGAAACCTCGATGCCGACGAGGGCGTCGATGAGCTTGCCGGTGAACGATGCCGGTGCATCGGAAACAGACCAGGGTTCCGGTTTTCCCGCTTCTGCCTGCTGAGTGAGCCGGTCCAGCTGTGCTCCGATCCAACCCGCATCTTCGACCAGACGGGCCGATCCATGCACATGAACGACCGCGTAATTCCAGGTCGGCACGACCTTGCCGTGCTTTTTTTTCGTGGCGTACCAGGAGGGGGAAACATACCCCTCGGGCCCATGGAAAATCACCAGACAGGCGCTGGACGCACTCAGCGTCGTGCTCAGTGGATTGGCGAGCGGCATGTGAGCGCGCAATGTGCCTCGCCCTCCATCGTCGCCGTCGTATACGAAAGGCAGGTGATTAGCCTCGAGACCATCAGCACTGGCAACGATGAGGGTGCCGAGCGGTGCGGACCGGATCATCTCCAGCAGGGTCGGGACGTGCGTTTCCTGGAATACGCTGGGGGTGTACATGGCGACCTCTGGCGGGAAACACCACAGTCTGCCTTATTCTTCGACGAGATTAACCACCAGGGCCACACGATCCCGGGATCGTCCCAGCATCAGATAGTAGATGTCGGCCGCGTCCACGCGCTCTTCATACTTTGCCCGCATCGCTTCGAAGACCTGGGCTGCTCTTTGCTCGGACAGGGATTCAACCCGGGCTGCTTCCGGAATCCGGGCGTCTGTTTCTCCCGCCCGGGTGAACTGCAGCGGCCGCCCCGAAAGCAGTGACCGTGCGACCACCGATGGCGCGTCGTAGTAGACAACCGGATATGGCGCCATATCCAGTACCCAGACTCTCGCCGTATGGAGCCCGCTTTCTGTATCGATCTCCAGTTCGACCACCTCGCCGGATTCCCATGTCGAGATGACGTAGTACTGGGTGCCGGCCCAGGCTATTGCCGCAGCCGCTGCGAGACCAAGCCCCAGTGCCGGATCCCACCGGGATGGTTTGAACCAGGTCTTCGCGAGCAGGGCGACAGCCAGGATCAGGCTGGTCCAGGCGATCAAACCGCTGCGACTGACCACGAGGATCATGGCTGCCGCCGTAACTCCGCCTGCGATGAGGAGGGCGATGCGTCGGGTGTTCGGATGCATCTTCAGGTCTCAGACGCCCTGAACCGGGCACACAGTGCGAAAATGAGCACGGCAGGAATGGATACGACCACCATGTCCACCATGGCTGCGCTATCGAAATGCATGCCGTGCAGCACCCAGAGCGTGAGATGGAACAGGCCGTGGATGAGCAGCCACAATGCTCCGAACACCATCAGCGGTTTGAGGTTGTGGTAGAGCCCGTAGCCAACAGCGGCGGCGCTGGTGAGGAAGGCGAACCCCACGTCGCGGATGAAGTGCATGTTGTATGGGCCGGTCTCCTTTGCGCCTGGGGCATTCAGGTAGAAGTCGTGCGGAATAATCGCGATATACAGACCTGTCAGCAGGTAGAACGCGACCAGGGCCCAGATCAGCCATCGAATCATCTCAAGGTCTCCTCTCTCGGAATATCAAACCGAAGGTGTACACCCTGTCAGACGTCTGAGGCGGTCAGTTTGTGACACCCGGTTTTCTGTTTTCGGTATAGACGCGGCTGCGGGGCACTACAAACCGAAATAGGCTTCGATGCCCTTGAGGCAGGATGTGGTCGCAATGGACGCGAGTATGAGCCCCATAATCCGACTGACGACGCTGGCACCGCCATCGCCGATCCATCGGTAGATCCAGGTTGCAAACAGCATGAGCAGATAGGCGATCAGTAACACGGCCAGAATCATTGCCGCTGTCTGTATCTGCTCGGCGAGTCCGAAGCGGGCGTTCTCGGTCAACATGACGGCACCCAGCATTGCACCGGGACTGGCAATGGATGGCACTGCCAGGGGGAACACGGCAGTGTGGGCTTTGGCGCGATTGACGAGCTTCATTTCCTCCTCCGGCTTGCTCTCACCGAAGATCATGGTCAGCGCGAACAGAAAGAGCACGATCCCACCGGCGATTTCGAAGGCCGGCAGAGGCACTTTCATGGCGGTGAGAATGAGTTCGCCGACGCTGACGAAGAAAAGCAGAATGGCGGCCGCCACCGCCGTCGCGATCAGCGCAATTCGCCGCTGACTGCGCGCGTCGATGCCGCTCGTTACTGCGATAAAGATCGGGACGGTCCCGATCGGATCGATAACGGCAAAGAACGTGATGAAGACGGAGAGGAAATCAATGGTATTCATACTGATTCCCCACCGGCCCGCCCTGAAGGCTGGTCAGGTACCCGGGCACGCAGGGCTATGAACTGCTTTCGATGAATGGTGCGGCTTGCCGATTTGCATCCGCGATATTGTCGACGTGCACGTCGTGCATGTCCTGGAGATCGGCATGCAGGGCGTCGTCGCGCAGTCGCGGCAGCATCTCTGCCAGCATCCGCACCACCGCGCTCTGGCCGCGATCCAGGAGAGACATCTGCGCGGCAAGTCCTTCGCGGTTGATCAGCTTGTCGTAGAACGCACCCGTGGCGTCGCTTGGCGTCCCGCCGAGGCGCTTGATGTGACTGCGCAACATCACGCAGAAACGCCCTTCATCCTGAGCCAGGGACTGCATCAGCGATGTCATTTCCGGCGGATAGGGGCGTTTGCTCAGATCGTTCAGGCCGCGGGCACCGGCCCGTTCAGACTCCAGCAGTTCGTTGAGCAGTTGCAGGAGTTCCGCCTGACCATAAGGCTCCCGCTGCATCTCTTCTGCATAGCACGGTGAGGACGCCGGCGAGCGATCTTCATTCTGAGTAGCCATGCAGAGATGTCTCCTTCGAATCCGGTTGGAAGCCACAGTATATCGGAGAGCAACCGTCGTTCAGAGGGTGCCTGCTATTGAGCAACTAAATGGACGAATATGTCGCATATTCTGCCTGAATGACCGAAAGAACCCCCATCGCGGCAGTAATTGACCCGTCCGGCCGGCACGATGTCTGGCCCATTCAGACCGTGTTCATGGAAAGCGGTGCTATATGGTGCTCGTGAGGTTTATCGGAGATCACGTTGTGTTGGTACGAAACCTGCTCGATGTTTACCAGATCGGGCAGCAGTACATGCCACGCAGAGAGGTGAGGAAATACGATGTACACCTATGAGCGATTGCGCGAAGAAAATGAGACCTACGCCGGCACCGGCGGGGTCAGTGAAAACAACTGTGCCCGGCGCTTTCTGCCTGCATTCCGGGACGAACTGTCCGGACGTGTGGAACTGGCGCGAACGCCGGATGGTGCTCAGGCAACCATGCATCTGCTCTGCTGTCTGCCGGACGAGTGGGTCACTGAACGGGATTCGGAAGGCCGTATTCAGGCGCTGAAGGATTCGGTGATCGCCGGCTTCGTGCGGAACGGCGCATTCTATACTCGGGAAGAGGCCGCCAGCGCCTGTTGAGGGCCGGCGGCCATTCGCCTGTCGCTCAGGCGGCCTGAACGGCGGCGTTGTGGTGTTCGAGCTGGCTCAGTGCCTGCTTGAGCGCCAGGTAAAATGCTTCCGGCGGCGTATCCTCGGATTCCAGCAGTTCTGCAAAATCCGCTTCCATTGCATCCAGTTCGATTTGCGAAGACATCCTTTTTCCTCGTTTCCATGTTGGGCGAGATGAAATCTAGAACGCTCTCCGCTCCGGAACTGCGAACCTCGTCACGTTTCCGGCAGGTATCGGCATCGGCTTCGGCATCTGTGTCGGACAGGGCCCGGCCCCGGTGAGCCACCAGAGGCGGTATCATCGTTTCTGACTCGAAGGACCCGATCTCCCATTGCCCGTATCCACGAAAATCAGGCGGCTCAGACCATGGGCCGGCGTTGCGCGCATCCTGTGCGTCGGCTGGCTGCTGACTGCTGCCGCTCAGGCCGACGTGCGTCTGGAAGGTCTCGACGATGACCTGAAGGCCAACGTTCTCGCTCATATGCGGCTCGATGAGGAATCCTGCGCTCAGGAATCAGCGCGCGTGAACTATCAGTTCGGCAGAGCGCCAGACGCGATCCGGGCAGCGCTCAGACCCTTCGGTTACTACGAACCGGACATAGAAGCGTCGCTGGAGGAGCCGGACGATGGGTGCTGGCGGGCGGTCTTTTTGATCGATCCCGGTGAACCGGTCCTGGTCACCGGACGCGAGCTTGCCGTTCGAGGGCCGGGCGCGGATCTGCCGGTGTTCACACGATTGATCGAAGAATCGGCGATCGAGATCGGAGGGCGGCTGCAGCACGATGCCTATGAAAGCCTCAAGAGCCGGCTGCTCGTCGCCGCCCAGGAATATGGCTTCTTTGAAGCGGAACTTGCGGAGAGCGAGATCCGCGTAGACCGGTCCAGGCACGCGGCCGAAGTCGCTCTGGTGCTGGAAACGGGTCCCCGCTATCGATTCGGCGAACTTGAGGTCAGCGACGTGATCATTGATGAACGTCTGCTGCGCCGTTACGTGGCATTTCAGGAAGGTGCGCCGTTCGAACAACGCCGCTTGCGCCAGCTGCACAACGACCTGATACGGGCCGATTACTTCAGTGGCGTTTATGTACGCGCGCTGCCGCGTCAGGAAGACAAGGTCGCCGACGTCCTGCTGACGCTCGAAGAGGGGCGCCGCATCCGTTACGGCATCGGTGCCGGGTTCGGGACAGACACCGGGGTGGTTGTGCGAGCAGATCTGGTTCACCGGCGTCTGAACCGGCATGGCCACCGCCTGGAACTGGATACGGAACTCTCCAAAGTGCGGCAGAACGCCACCATCGATTACCGCATGCCGGGTAAGCGGCCGCGGAATGACTGGTATTCGATCTATGGCGGTCTGAACCGGGAAGATTCGGATGCCATCGAGAGTATTTCCTGGAAGATGGGTGTGCGGGAGAACCGGTTCCATACGGTGAACTGGAGTTCCACGCCATTCGCGGAACTGGTGGTTGAACGCTTCAATCAGGACGGGGACTGGAGTCAGAAAACGTCCCTGGTACCCGGGTGGGGCATCAATTTCGTGACCGCCAATGCGCCGTCAAGGCCAACCCGGGGTGTGCGGATACGCGCTGAAGCAGCCGCTGCCGCTAAGCAGGTGCTGTCGGATACCTCCTTTTTCCGCGTTTATCTCACCGGCAAGACGATCCTGCCGCTCTCCAACCGTGGGCGTGTGCTCATCCGGGGCGATGCGGGCTGGATGACCACGCCTGATTTCGACAAGGTGCCGCCGACCTGGCGTTTCTTCGCAGGGGGCGACCGAAGTGTTCGGGGCTATGACTATCAGTCTCTGGGTCCGCTGGATGACGAAGGAAAGGCGATCGGTGGTCGCCGGCTGCTGACGGGCAGTATCGAGGGCGACTGGCGGTTCCTCGAACGCTGGTCCGGGGCGGTATTCGTGGACGCCGGTAATGTTGGCGAGGAAGATCTTCTCAGCAATGTGCCCTGGAGCCTGGGTGCGGGCGTTCGCTGGTACTCGCCCGTGGGCCCGATCCGGCTCGATCTGGCATTTCCACAGAACGGTACCAGTGATTTTCGCGTACACATTTCCATGGGGCCGGACCTGTGATCGTGCGCGCGACAGGCTTGCTGCTGGCGCTCATCGTGCTGGCTGGCGTGATCCTGACCGGCGCACTCTGGAGCACGGCGGGTAATCGTCTGATTGTGCGGCTTGCCGAAGATGCTCTGGCGCCGGCCCTGAGTGTCACCGGCGTATCCGGCTCCGTGCTTTCCAGACTCTGTGCGGAAACGGTTCGGTTCGATGCGGAAGGGGTGCAGGTGTACGTGGAAGACGTCTGCGTGAATCCGCGTCTGTGGTCCTCTTTTGATTTTCTGAAGGTCGATCTCGTTTCTGTGCAGGCGCTGAGCGCGCGCATAACCACCACACCGACATCCGAATCAGCGGAGCCAACCGTCCTGTCCCTGCCCATTGATATCAGCGTCGACGCGCTTGATCTGGAACGCCTGGTCATCAACGCCCTGGTTCTGGATGGGGTGCAGGCCGAATTGAATCTGTCGGATGCGGATCTGGCCCTGACGGCACGCTTTGCCTATGAACGGGTGCCGGTGCAACTCAGTACCACTGGCGGATGGTCAGATCTGCAAGTGACCGGCGAGGCCTATGGCGCGGAGCTGGAAGGGGCGCTGGATCTGGTGTCCGACGGCCTGCCATGGCGGGCACGCATCAGCGCCCGGTCACTCGATCTGACAGAGTTCGTGGATAGAGCCACCGAACTCAATGGTCTGGCTTTCGAAGGTTCAGGCGATCTTGAACGATATCGCTTCGGCGTTACCGGCAGGGTTGAGGATGCGGCGGGGAGTGGTGCCTTCAGCCTGTCCGGTGCGGGTGATCTGGAGCAGATCGAATTTGACCGGGTCGATCTCAGCTATGTGCGCCTGGTGGATCTGCCGGTGCAGGTGGACGTGTGGCGGAGCGCGGCGTTTCTCGATTGGTCCGAAGGCATCCACCTGCGTCTGGATGAACCAACCCTGGTTGGACGCGTTGACGGGCTCGAGTTGTCAGCATCGGCCGAGCGGGTGGTGGTGACCGACGCCGAACTGAATCTGATGGCGGTGACGGCAACGATTGGCGAACGCGCGGCCGTTCAACTCGCCGGGCGGGTCGGCTTCGACGGACGGATGTCGCTTTCCGGTGCCACGACCGGGTTTCCGCTCAATCTGATCGATCCGAGGCTGGATGGTCTGGCTGACATTCAGGCCACCCTGGATGGCTCGATGGCGGAACCGGCTGTGCGCGCCGAGGGCGGGATTCGAGATCTCGCCTGGGCGTCCGAAGTGATTGGCGATCTGAGCGCCGTTGTCGAGGGCTCTCAGCAATCGGGCACGGGCCGGCTGCAGGTCTCGTCTGAGATCGGCGAGGCTGAGCTCAGTCTGGGTTACGAGCAGTCCTCGGATGCCTATCAGATCCGGCTTGCTGAAGCCGCCGGCCTGTATCCGGCCCTGGGTGCTCGAGCCGAGCTCCTGGAACCGCTGGTAATCACGGCCGGTACCGACAGGGTGGCATTCGAACAGGCCTGCGTGCTGCTGAGTTCGGATCAGCTTGATGCGGAACCCGGACGACTCTGCGCCGATCTCGACTATCCCGGCGGTGGCCTGCAACTCGATCTCGAAACGTGGGAAGTCCCCGAGTCAGCCCTGCCGAACAGCGACGTGTCGCTGCTGGGCAAGGTTCGTCTTACCGTGGACCTGACCGGTTTCACGCCGCTCGACGGTTCGGCATCGGTATCGTTGACCGATCTGGTTGCACAGCACCCGGACCTGGCGCCGCTCCGGCTCGGCGATCTGGATGCGCGGGTTTCGATGAAAGGGGATCAGCTCCAGGCCACCCTGAACTCGCCGCCCGGGGAGACCCAGGAACTGCTGCTGAATGGCGCGCTGGAGGTTCTCCTTGCGGAGGAGGTGCTGGACTCCGGAATTGCCGGATCCATATACATGGAGCTGGATGGGATCTGGGTGGCTCAGAGTCTGCTGCCCATGGAAGTGGCTTACGAACTCGACAACGTCAGAGGCCTGATGTCGGTGAACTCGGTGGTTTCCGGTTCCGTCCGTGATCCCGTGATCGATGGCAGTTTCAAACTGTCGAATGCGGGCTGGCAGGTGCTGGCGCTGAATTCTGACTTCCATGACCTGCAGGCCCAGGCAACCATGAAAGGGTCTGAACGAATCGACTTCAACAGCACTTCCGGGGTCGGGGAGGGCCGGCTTTCGTTCAAGGGCGACATCGTCGGGCTGAATTCCGACGCGCCCAGACTCAGTACATCGGTCTCGCTGCAGGGCGCCGAGCTCGTTGATCTGCCGGACTATGAAGCGGCCGTCGATGGTGATCTCGCGCTGGAAATGGGCACGGAACGCCTTTCGCTCACCGGCAGTCTGCATCTTCCCCGGGCGCGCATCGTGATTGCCGATCTGCCGGAGTCGGCCGTCACCGCCTCCGCGGACGAGGTGATCGTCGATATGCAACAGGAGGCGACAGCACAGCAGGTCCGGCGGTCGGATGTCACGCTCACGCTTGGAGACGAGGTTTATCTGGAAGCGTTCGGGCTCAGCGGTCGCCTGTCCGGAAACCTGCGGGTGCAGGAAGAGCCTGGAAGGCTGCGCACGGTGACCGGTGTGATCAATCTCAACCGGGCCCGTTTTGAAGCCTATGGCCAGGAACTCATCGTGGAACGCGGGCAGCTGACCTTTTCCGGTCCTGTCGATGATCCTGCCGTGGATGTCGTGGCCACCCGAATTGTCGACTACGACGACCGGGAATATCGGGTGAGCCTGCTCATTACCGGCACGGCCAATGATCTTGAGACCGAAGTGGTCTCCCAGCCATCACTGTCCGAAGACGATGCGCTCGCCCTGCTGATCACCGGACGGACGTTTTCTCAGATCAGCAGCAGCGAACAGTCAAACGTTTCCGGCGCGGCGATCTCAATGGGGCTTCTGAGTGCCACGGGTGTGACACAGAATCTGGCTGATGCCCTGAACCTGGAAGAGATCATCGTCGACCAGGATACGGATGGAAACATGGAGGTAGGTGCGGCCGTGCGCCTGAACCGCAACATCTATCTGCGCTACACCTACGGCGTATTCTCACGAATCGGCGGCGTGCTGCTGCGTTACCGCTTCAGCAAACGGTTCAGCGTGCAGGCGAAAACCGGCGACGCGCATTCCATTGAATTGCGTTACGGCGTCGACGACTAGCAGGCTTCCCGTCAGGTGACGACCGCCGCCACCGCGATGAGACAAAGCGAGACTGTGATGAGGACGGCGACGTTGATGCCGATCTTCTTCAGCGTACCCGCGTCGACCGGTTCGATGTAGTGACTCATGAAAACCCCTTCTGCGATGAATAGAGCGTGCGGCATAAGTTAGCGGCAGTGAGTCGGAGCGTTTTGATCCGGGTCAAAAACACCCTCGGTTCAACCAGGTTGCTGGCAGCCGCCAGGGAATGACGATAGGCTCGCCGATCTGATGTATTCCGGCGAGGGGACTGGTATCGATGAGTGTTCTGATTTCGAAGCGGCTTGCGGTGATTCTGCTCTTCTGCGCAGCAGCGGTGGGGTGTTCCGAAGAAACACAGGTAGAAACCGCGGACTATCAGCCCCACCTGGACATACACGACTTCATGGACTGGGTTCTGGATCCGCTGGCAGATGTGATCTGGCGTTCGGCGGGCACGATCACCACGCTGGAAGGTGTGGAAGATCTGGCGCCGACCACTCAGGAAGGCTGGGATGGAGTGCGCAATGCGGCGGCGACCATCGCCGAGATCGGCAACGTGCTGCAGATTCCGGGTTATTCCCAGGGTGAGGACTGGAATGAATACGCCCGGGGACTCAGCCGAACGGGCATGCACCTCATTGAGGCAGCCGAGCAGCAGGACGATCAGAAGGTGTTTGATTATGGCGGCCAGCTCTACAACGTATGCGTCGCCTGCCATCAGCTTTATATGCTGCCAGAGAATGAAGACGACCACGACGAATAGGCCGGCTTTGAGGCTCCGCTGGCTGTGTCTGGTCGCAGTCCTGTTCCTGCCGGCGCTGGCTTTCGGTCACAACATCTCCGAATCCAACGCGAGCTTTGTGCAGCAGTTGAACGGACCGGCCGTGGCGCCGTTTCTCTATCTGGGTGCGAAACACATGTTCACGGGTTACGACCATGTGCTGTTTCTGATTGGCGTGGTTTTCTTTCTGGCCAGACCGCGGGATGTGGTGCTTTATGTCACTCTTTTTACGGTGGGTCACAGCATCACCCTGCTGGCAGGCGTTCTGGCCGGCTGGCAGGTGAATGCCTATCTGGTGGACGCCGTGATCGGACTGTCGGTGGTCTACAAGGCTTTCGAAAACATGGGTGGATTCGACCGCACGCCGTTCCGAATCGATTCCCGCGTCGCGGTGATGGTGTTCGGGTTGTTTCACGGTCTCGGGCTCGCCACCCGCCTCCAGGACCTCACCCTGACGGATGACGGGCTCGTCACCAACCTGCTCAGCTTCAATCTCGGTGTGGAACTGGGCCAGATTGCCGCCCTGGCCGTGGTGCTGTTGCTGCTGTTGCGCTGGCGGGACAGCGATCGATTCGAGGGGCAGGCGTTTGCCGCCAACTGGGTGCTGATGACCTGTGGCTTCCTGCTCACGGGTATGCAGTTCACCGGATATGTTCTGACCCGAGGCTTGATCTGATGACGCTTCTGAAAGCGACCGTGCTCTCGATTCTGGTCGCTGCGGTGGTGCTGATTACCCTCGTGCTGCCAGCGGAATATGACCTGGACCCGCTCGGCACCGGTGCCGCCCTTGGCCTGACCGGGTTGTCGCGAAGCGGCCCGGAAGCCCTCGTCGATCAGCCGATGCCCTACCGGCAGGAGACCAGGGCCTTCGAACTCGGCCCGTTCGAATCCGTGGAATACAAATACCGGCTGGCCGCGAAGGCGGGACTGGTGTTTTCCTGGCAGGCGACGGGTGAAGTGGTCTTCGACTTCCATGCAGAGCCGGATGGGGCAGAACCGGGTTATGCGGAGAGCTTCGAACAGGGACGGGACCTGTCGCGCCATGGCACCTACACCGCACCTTTTCCGGGTATTCATGGCTGGTTCTGGGAAAACCGTGGCAGCGAGCCGGTTACCGTCATCCTGCACGCATCGGGGTTTGCCGACACCGCCACGGAGTATCGCGACAACGACGCGTATCAGCGGCTGCCACCACCGGTTGGTGATTGAGATCGTAGTGGCTTCGACCGTTCGATCGGATGAACACCTCGGTTATACTGCGCGCCGGAACTAAGGGGATATTTTGTCTTTACTCAGCTTCGCCGAATGGCTTGATACGCATGCGTGGAGTACGGCGCTTCACGAATCTTTTTACATGTACCCGTGGATCGAGAGCACCCATGTGCTGACCTTGATGCTGTTTGCGGGCACACTCATCGTCGTTGATCTGCGCCTGCTCGGGTTGGCCTTCCGGGATGTGCCGGTCTCTGAAATGACAAACCGGATGCTGCCGTGGACCGTGGCCGGATTTGTGATCATGGTGATCACCGGGGCGCTGCTTTTTTACGCGATTCCCGTGCGGACGTATCAGAGTCTCTGGTTCCGTATCAAGGTCGTGTTCCTCGTCATTGCCGGACTCAACGCCTGGTGGATGCACCGGAAGATCATGGCCAATCAGGCGGAATGGGACAGCGCACCCAGACCACCCGCACCTGCGCGGCGTTCCGCGGCATTGTCTCTGATGAGCTGGGCGGTGGTCATCGTCACCGGTCGCTTCATCGCCTACAACTGGTTTGACTGCGACCGACCTCAACCGGACTGGGTGATCTTCCTGGCGGGTTGTGTCGTGGATGAGGTGTAGGGGACGAGCATGAACTGGTTTGAAGTTTTCGATGCATTGGAGCAAACCTGGCTTGGCGCCACGATCCGGGAATCGCTCTGGTATTTTCCGGCGATCGAGGCCGTGCACCTGCTCGGCCTGGCTCTGCTCGGTGGGGCCATACTCGTGGTCGACCTCCGGATGCTGGGCGTCGGTCTGCGTGGCCAGACGATCGCCGATGTAGCGGCTGCGGCACAGAAATGGCTGGTGCTGGCGGTCGTGGTGATGTTCGCCACCGGCATCCCGCTGTTTCTTTCCGAAGCGGTGAAGTGTTATTTCAACACCTCTTTCTGGGTGAAAATGGTTGGCCTGTTGATCGGCCTTGTTTTCACCTTTGCTGTACGCAATCGGGTTGCTGCCTCCGGGTCTGCGAGTCCCGCGGTTCTCAAGCTGGTGGGTGCATTCTCGATCACCGTCTGGGTGGTGGTGGCCGCGGCCGGTCGCTGGATCGGTTTTTCCTGAATCGATCCGATGCCCGCCCGCGTTGAATGATCAGCGCGGGAGTGCGAACGCAACCAGATGATCCCCGGCCGGATTGAAACCGGCCATGTGACCACCCGCGGCAACCACCACGTACTGCCTGCCACCCTCTTCGAGCTGATAGGTCATCGGTGTGGAGTTCGCAGCGGTGGGCAGCCTTGCCTGCCAGATCTCTTCACCGGTTTTTGCATCGAATGCGCGGAAGGCGTGTTCCATGGGGCCGGCGGCAAACAGCACGCCGGAATCGGTGATGGAAACACCGCCGATGGCCGGCACGCCCTTGATCCACCAGAACGGGAAAGGTGCCATGTCGCGCGTCGTGCCGAGCGGCACGCTCCAGAGATGCTCGCCGTCGACGAGGTCGATGGCGTCTACCGTGGCCCAGGGCGGCTCCGTGCAGGGCACGCCGAGGGGCGACATCAGAAAACCGGTGTCTGAACAATAGGGGGTGCCGAGCTGGTTTTCATTGCCGCCTGCTTTGCAGGCTTCGCGTGGCACCAGCTTCAGGAAATTCGGCGTTCGGATCGTAACGACGAACATGGTCTGATCTTTCACGTGGATGGCGGGGGATCCCCAGTTGTTGCCACCGCCATTGCCGGGATAGAACAGACTGCCGTCGAGCGAGGGGGGTGTGTAAATCCCTTCGTTTCTCATTGCGGCGATACGCTTCCGGCATTGGGCTTTATCCCAGATCATCATGCCCCAGGCATCGTCCTCGTCGATGGGCGCAATCAGATGGGGAAAGTGAGTCGGGAAAGGCTGGGTCGGGGAGAGATATTCGCCGGGTACCGGGTCCTGTGGAACGGGGCGTTCTTCCACCGGGTAGACGGGTTCGCCGGTATCCCGATGCAGCACGAAGGTCATGCCCATCTTCGTGACCTGCACCACCACGGGCACCCGCTCACCCCGCACGTCCAGATCCATCAGGGTGGGTTGCGCCGGCGTGTCGTAGTCCCAGATGTCGTGGTGCACCATCTGGTAGTGCCAGACCACGTGCCCCGTGTCGCCATGCAGGGCAACCACCGAACTCGAGTATTCATCCAGCCCTTCCCGATGGCCGCCGTAGTAGTCGGGGGAAGTATTGCCGGTTGGCACAAACACCAGGTTGCGCTCCGGGTCCACGCTGATGATTGACCAGACGTTGCTGGTACCGCTGCGGTAGGTGCCGTCCGCTTCGTACCTGTCCATGCCTTCGGGTACCGGGTTCCAGGCCCAGACCAGTTCGCCACTGTAAACATCATAAGCGCGGACCACGCCGGACGGCACTTTCACCCGGTAGTTGTCGAGCACCATGGCGCCGGTGATCGCCAGGTCGCCCAGAATAGCGGGTGGGGACGTGATGCCGTACTCGAAAGATTCGTGGGCGGAGAGCCCCGGCACGATGCTGATTTCGCCGTTCTCACCGAAGTCCTGGCACGGCTCGCCGGTTCTTCCGTCCAGCGCAATGATCCTGGCATCACGGGTGCCGGTGATGATCCGGTGGCTGCAGGTGGTTTCATCGCCTGGCTGCCAGCCCGGCGCCGTCCAGCTCGATACGCCACGGCAGTTCGGCAGATAGGGGTTCGCCTGGTGATCCATTTCCGGATCGAACGACCAGATTTCCGCGCCGGTTTCCGGGTCGAGCGCGAAGACCCGGTTATAGGGCGTGCAGTAGTAGAGTTTGCGATCGACGAGAATGGGGGTGACCTGGAATGCGGTTGCGGCGACCCGGCCGCCGTCTTCCGTCCGGCCCGCATCGGTGAAATCGCCGGAATTATGGACCCAGGCCTGCTCCAGGAACTGCACATTGTCCGGGGTGATCTGATTCGCGGCGGAATAGTGCGTGCCGCCAGGCGTCGCGCCATAGGCGGGCCATCCGGCGGCCGTACCCGGCCCGATCTCCGGTGCTGTTGCCGGCGCGCAGGCGCTGAGCAGTCCCATGATCGAGACGACAGCCAGTAAAGAAAGGAAGGTTGATCCGATACTCTGCTGGGTGGGGGACAGTTCGACAGGCAGGGAAAACAATGGCAGCTCCTGAGTCAGTAAGGCTAGAATCTGTGATTCCGGTCAATGGGGAGAGAATCATGGGCCAAACGACCCAGGGAACCAACCGTCGTCGTTTCTTTCAGTATGCTGCCGCCCTGGGTGTGGGTGGTCAGACATTGCTCAGGTCCGGCAACCTGAATGCCGCAATCGCCGATGCCCGGGAGTCTGCCGGGGCGGCGGTGCAAGGGTTCGGGTCGGAAATGCAGTACCGCACGCTGGGGCGCACGGGTTTCAACGCGAGTCGGCTGATTTTCGGCTGTGGCGCCTCGCTGATGCGCACCAGTAAAGACAGTCTGCTGAATAGGGCTTTCGAAGCGGGTATCAACGTTTACGACGTGGGCACGACGCACTACTACGACATGGCCGAGCGGAATCTGAAAGGCTTTCTCAAGGCCCATGGGGATGAAGTCTTCGTCATCACCAAGGCGAATCCGTCCTTTGCGGATTCGGACCTGGCCGTGGAACCCGGTGATCCCGTATCCGTGGACCTGGCGAAGCGCTCGGCCAAAGCCTGGCTCGAACTGCTCGATCTGAGTCTGTCCGAGCTCGGCGTGGAGCATGTGGATGCCTATTACCAGATGGCCGCCAACAATGTGGAGATGGTGGGCAGCGAGGAAATGTACAAGGCCTTCGAACAGGCGAAGGCGGCGGGTAAGGTGAGCTACTACGGACTGAGTACTCATCAGATCGCCGAGGACGTGCTCAGGAAAGCCATCGAAACCGGCTACTTCGATCTCGCCATGATCGCCATTACGCCGGGTGGCTGGTATGACTGGAATGGTAAGAACATGCTGGAAGGCACACCGCCCATGGCGGAGCTGCGTCCCCTGTTCGATGAGGCGCGTGACGCGGGCATTGGGCTGATCGGTATGAAAGCCGCACGCTACTTCTCCGGCGGTTTCTTCGGCACCAGCAACAAAAAGGCCTTCGACCCTTACTATCCGGAAGCGCTGGTTGCCGCGAAGATGTCGGCCTTTCAGCGCAGTTATGCCTACGTGCTGGAAAACGGTCTCGACTGCGTGAACGCGGATATCCAGAACTACGATCAGCTTCGCGAAAACCACATCGCCGCAGCCACATCCGGGCAGTACTTCCAGAATACGGCCTGATATCAGCGGCGGTACTGCCGCCTGTAAAACGAACGGGAAAGACACATGAACGTCGCCGACGGCATCGCGCACGCATTAAAAAAGGAAGGCGTGGAAATTCTCTTCGCTTATCCGGTGAACGCCATCATAGAAACCTGTGCCGAGGCGGATATCCGGACCGTGATCGTCCGTCAGGAGAGAGTGGGGCTGCACATGGCGGATGCCTACTCGCGTCTGTCCTCGGGCAGGAAGTTCGGCGTCTTCGCCATGCAGCACGGCCCGGGTGCCGAAAACGCGTTCGGCGGCGTTGCTCAGGCGTATTCGGAGTCGGCACCGATACTGGTTCTGCCGGCGGGCTATCCGCGCCGCCTGGCCAACTACTATCCGAACTTCAATTCCACACTGAACATGCAGCATGTGACCAAATGGGCCGAACCGCTGACCATGGGTAAGGCGTTGCCGGAAGTCATGCGCCGAGCCTTTTCGCAACTGAAGAATGGTCGGCCGGGTCCGGTGCTGGTGGAACTGCCCATGGACGTGCTGAACGAGGAGGTTCCGGATGGCTGGGAACATGAGCCCGCGTCTGCCCGTCGGAGTGCACCGGACCCCCAGGACGTGGAGCAGGCGGCTGCCGTGCTCGCTGCGGCGAAAAATCCCGTGATCTATGCCGGTCAGGGCGTGCACTACGCCCAAGCCTGGCCGGAACTGAAAGCACTGGCAGAGCGCTGGAACATTCCCGTGACCACGAGCCTTGAAGGCAAGAGCGCCTTCCCGGAAACGCACCCGCTTTCCCTTGGCAGTGGTGGCCGGGCCAACCCGCGGCCGGTCAAACGGTTCCTCGAGGAAGCGGATGTGATTCTCGGCATCGGCTGTTCCTTCGCACTGACGGCGTTTGGCGTGGCCATGCCGAGAGGGAAAACGATCATTCATGCCACCCTGGATCCCATGGATCTGAACAAGGACGTACCGGCGCAGTACGCCATGATCGGCGATGCCGGACTTGCCCTGCAGGGGCTGTACGATGCCATGGAAGGCCATGATCGAGCCGAGGCGGATGCCCGCAAAAACGTGGGTGACCGGATCGCGTCGATCCGGGAGGAGTGGCTGGCCGAGTGGATGCCCAAACTCACAAGCGACACCACCCCTCTGAATCCGTACCGGGTACTGCACGAACTGCAACAGGCAGTGGATATAGACAACACGATCATCACCCACGATGCAGGCAGCCCCCGGGATCAGCTCACGCCTTTCTGGTCGAGCACCACGCCGCTTTCCTACATCGGCTGGGGCAAGACGACTCAACTCGGTTACGGGCTCGGTCTCGCCATGGGCGCAAAGCTCGCTCAGCCCGACAAGCTCTGTATCAATGTGTGGGGCGATGCAGCCATCGGCTTCACCGGCATGGACTTCGAAACCGCGGTCCGGGAACGGATCCCCATTCTTTCCATCCTGCTCAACAATTTCTCCATGGCCATCGAACTACCCATCATGCAGGTGGCGACGGAGAAGTATCGGTCGACGGATATTTCCGGCAACTATGCACAGATGGCGAAGGCCTTCGGCGGCTATGGAGAGCGGGTGACGGATCCGGCAGAGATCCGGGCGGCGATTCAGCGGGGCATTGAAGCCACGGAAAGCGGGCAGCCTGCCTTACTCGAGTTCATTACAGACAAGGAAATCGAAATTTCCCACGGGTAGCGCCCAGGAACCATGCCGGAGTCACTGGTCAGCTGATTGCGGCGGCGAAAAAGACGAGGAGGGTCATGTCTTCCTCGATCTCGAAGAACGAGTGATTTTCGGTGGCTTTCACGTAGAGAATGTCGCCGGAAGATACCTGCTTCAATTCTTCGCCCAGTTTCATACTGGCTTTGCCGTCCAGCACGAAATACACCTCGTCCTCGTCATGGGGCGTCTGCATGTCATTTGCCCCTTTCGGAAGGTGGTAGACACCACAGGACAGCGAGGGCACACGGAGGAACTCACGGTACTGCACCTGGTCTCCGGAAAGGGCGTCCCGGATTTCATTGATGTCGAAGACCTGCCAGCTGCTGTCGCTCATACCTGTCTCTCCTTTGTCTCGGGGATGATCTCGAGGGTGATCTCGGGGATGATAGAGCCCCGATTGGATTTCTAGAATACTCGAAGCGGCCCATTCGTGACCTGGATCAAATCGCCGCCCGCCGATCTTCACGAAGTAGCGCTTCCCGCTGAGGAACAGATCATGGCTGTCGATTTGAAACAGGAATGGGCGAAACGTTCATGGTGGTTGAATCTCATCATGCTGTTCAGTCTTTTCATGGTCTTCATCTACACCCCATTCGACGTGCTGTTGAAACCGCTCGCCGAGGATGAGGATGTCTGGTTTGGCTACATGCTCACCGGTTGGGCGGCAAAGGCAGGCGGTGTCGTGCACTGCCTCGTCTATGCGGGAATCGCCTGGGGACTCTGGAAGATGCGTCCCTGGGTCTGGTGGCTGGGCGGTCTTTATCTGAGCCAGGTGGCGATCGCCATGTTTCTCTGGCCGATTTTTCAGGGCGGCGGGCTCATCGGTGCAGTCATTGCCGGTAGCCTGTTCGCCATTCCCGCGATTGCGTTCTGGCGTGCCCGGGATCAGTTCCAGGGGGGGACATGACGGAACGGCTTTTTGAGCAGGACGGCTATCTGCGGGAAACGGAAGCGGAGGTCATCGCCGTTGGTGAGGGCGGCGTGGTGCTCGATCGAACGGTTTTTTACGCTCGAGGTGGTGGTCAGCCGGGTGATCGGGGGGAACTGGTGCTGCCGTCCGGCGAGGTGGTTGGCATAACCGATACGGTGAAAGGTGAAGGAAATGAGATCCTGCACCTGCCCGCCGCAGAGGCGGCGCGATTACCGGCGGTCGGTGACAGGGTGCTCGCCCGCATCGACTGGGAACGCCGACATCGGCACATGCGCATGCACACCTGCATGCACCTGTTGTGCGCCCTGGTCGACGCGCCTGTCACGGGTGGCAACCTCAACGATCAGAAAGGGCGCCTGGACTTTGATCTGCCGGAATCCACGGTAGACAAAGAAGCACTCACTCTGGCGCTCAATGAACTCATTCAGCGCGGTGTGGCTACGTCACTGGAGTGGATATCCGATGAGGAACTGGCCGCTCAACCCGACCTGGTGAAGACCATGTCCGTACAGCCGCCCACCGGCGCCGGCCGGGTGCGACTGCTGCGTGTGGGCGATGTGGATCTGCAGCCCTGCGGCGGTACCCATGTGGCGAACACCCGGGAAATCGGACCCGTGCGGGTGGGTAAGATCGAGAAAAAGAGTCGGCTCAATCGCCGTATCAACGTGCTGTTTGACGAAGACTGACCGCCTCAGCCGGCATCAGTGACTGGGGCAGCGGCGGCCGTCTGCCCCAATCGGTTTCGTTGTAGTTTTCCGCCAGATAAGCAAGCAGGCCCGCTTCCTGCGGCGGCGGAATCTGCCAGAGATTCTGGGTTTTCTGCATCCAGCGAATGGTGGTCCGCCAGAAGTCTGCATCTCCCCGCTGTGCCGTTACCAGGGCATGGGAATGGCAACCCCCGCAGTGTGCGGCGGCCATTTCCCAGCCGGGTGCGATGATGAGGCCGGTATTGGCATCCACTTCTGCATCGGCGGCGGACGCAGGGCTGGAGCCCGGCAGGCACATGCCCAGGACCAGGACCAGGACCAGTACGACGGGGCGATCTGCGCGGAGCGTCGAGAAATTCATCAGCTCGCCTGTACGGCAATGCGGTGGCAGGCGTTGTTCAGATAGCCTTTCGGGTTCCAGCCGGGCACGAGCATGGGCTGGCTGATGTTTGCGTCGTCTGTTGCCTTTGCCCAGATCTCATAGTAGCCAGGCAATGGCAATGTGATGGCTGCCTCCCAGCTCTGCCAGGCCAGCCGGTTCGGCGCAGGCGCCAGCCGGGTTGGCAGCCAGGTCTGGCCGAAATCGATGGATACCGCCACGGAGCTGACCGCCCGGTCGCCTGCCCAGGCTTTGCCCTGCACGGTGAGTATCTCGCCTGCTTTGCTGACGACTCCGGATTTCGGGAATGTGACCAGGGATTTGACCGGCATGCTCTCGATGATGCAGAGATCCTCGTCGGCGACCCGGGCACCAGGTGCGACGGGGCGGCACGGCACGCGATAGGACGTACCCGTCATCTTCGCCCCGTCGTGCACACGGTCACGAATCAGAAGTTCGGAGAGCCACTTTCCGGATACAGACCCCGGCCAGCCGCCACAGACCAGGCGCAGGGGCGCGCCGTGCATCTCGGGAATGGCGGCACCATTCATGGCGAAAGCGATCAGCGACTCATCCTCCAGTGCCTTGTGCATGGGCACACCGCGGGAGATGACCGTCTTGTCGGGATCGCCGGAGAGGTGCCGGTCCTGGCCCCTGAAAGCCAGATAGACCGCGCTGTCGGCAATCCCGCAGGCCGCCAGCACGTCTTTCACCCGCACACCGGTCCATTCCGGATTGCCGATGGCGCCCGTAGACCACTGGTTGCCGGGCACTCGCGGTCTGAACTCGGAGCGACCGTTGCCGCCACACTCCAGCTGCAACTGGTAGGTGTGTGTTTCGAATTCCCGCTTCAGCTCGTCGATGGAAAAGGTGCGAGGGTTCAGGCAGGACTCGCCACCGATGCTGAGGCGCCAGTTTTCCGGGTCCGTGCGCGTCGGCAGCAGGCCATTGTTGCGTACGAACAGGCGGTCAGCAGGTGTGATCTGGTCATTCAGCAGGTGAGCGGGGGTTTCCGCGTTCAACGGCCTGTCATTGAGCACTCTCAGCAGTCCGTCCTCGCTGTCCAGCGGTTGCTCGGCCAGAGCGACGGGCAGATAGCCTGCCGGGAGAAACCGGCCGAAGCGAATCGTGCTGCCAAGCCGGGCGCTCATTGCCGCGATGGCAGATCCGCCGCTGCGCATGAACTTTCTGCGGGACCACAGCAGTGCATCTGCCCGTTCCGGGTCGGTGTAGAGCTCACTCTGACTTCGTTCTTTCCGCATTGGCGATTCCCCTGATGACGCGGCGTAATGATGCGGCATTTGCCCCTGCGACGGCCAGTCTTGAGCGGAGAATGGCTGTGATAGCATCCGTCCACACTTAGGCGATGGGATATTCGAATGCAGGTGAGAGTCGGGATGGGCCTGTTCGCGCTGGCGTTGATCGCGGGTTGCAGCGAAGAACCAGCAGCTCCGCTGGAGGTGGAAGTGCTTGCCAGCGGGGCGAACATCTCCGGTGCAAATGGCCTGCACTTCTCGCCGGATGGACGTCTGTTCGTGGCATCGGTCATCGGTTCCGAGTTGATCGTTCTCGACCCGGACAGCGGCGAGGTGCTGGAACGACTCTCTGATGGTGTGGATGGGCCGGATGATGTGGCCTTCAATGCCGATGGTGATTTCTTCTGGACCTCCATCCTCACCGGTGAAGTGGCGGGGATCACCGCCGCGGGTGAGCGCATAACGGCGGCCACGCTCACGCCGGGTGTCAACCCGCTGACCTTCTCCGATGACGGACACCTGTTCGTGGCTCAGTGTTTCTTCGACGACAAACTGTTCGAAGTGGACCCTGCCGGCATTGCGGAGCCGAGACTCATTTCGGACGAACTGGGTCCGGGCTGCGGTCTGAACGGCATGGACTGGGGTCCCGATGGCCGCCTGTACGGACCCAGGTGGTTCCAGAATCAGGTGGTCAGCTTCGATGTGGATACGGGCGATATGCGGGTGGAGGCCACGGGCTTCAAAGTGCCCGCCGCGGTGAAGTTCGATTCCCAGGGTGTGTTGCACGTGCTGGATACGGACGCGGGTTCCGTCGTTCGGATCGCCGATGGCAGGCAGTCGGTGGTCGCCGTGCTCGAGCAGGGGCTGGATAATTTCGCGTTCGACGCCCAGGACCGCCTGTTCGTGTCGAGCTTTGTGGATGGTGCGGTATGGCGGGTGGCGGAGGATGGCAGCATGACGGCGCTCCAGCCCGGTGGCATGGCCCATCCGGGCGCACTGACTGCACGACAGACCGAATCCGGGATAGAACTGCTGGTTGCCGATCTGCATGCGTTGAGAGGGTTCGACCGGTCAGGTGCTACCCTGTGGACCGAGCGCAACATCCTGGGCGTGGGAGAACTGGGATCCGTGCTCTCGGTTGCCGTGGATGGTGAGAACCTGATTTTCAGCTCCTTTACGGATGCCAATGTGCGGGTCTGGAACCCGGCGCGTAAACGGACGATCGCCCGGGTCGACAATCTGCAGATGCCGGTCAGCGCGATCCGCTACGGCGAGTATCTGCTCGTTGCCGAGCACGGTACGGGTCAGGTGAAGGTGGTCAATGGCGCCCTGGGCAACAGCCAGATGGCATCCGGTCTGGAGGCGCCGACGGATCTGCTCACAGATGGTGATCGGCTCTGGGTGAGCGATCGCGCAGCGGGCACCGTGCTGCAGATCGGCGCAGGCGGCGAAAAGATTCCGCCGGTCGTGATCGCCGAAGGTCTCCTGGCCCCGGAAGGACTGGCCTTGTGGCGCGATCAGGTGCTTGTCCGGGAAGGGGAGAGCGGTCGCGTTTACCTGCTGACCGAAGCCGGGCCAGAGCTGCTCGTCACACTGGGTGCCGGGTCGCCCCCTTCCTCACCCGCGCAACCACCGGCCATGGTGCTGAATGACATCACGGTCGTGGGAGACGTGCTGTATGGCACAAACGAGCTGGCCCGTGAACTGGTGGCGGTCGATCTCAGCAGCCGTCTCGAACGCTGACGTCATCCGGGCCCGTCAGGCTGCTGCAGCCTCATGCCGGACGCCGTCGATCGCTGCCAGTCGCCGTTGATGACTGGCAATACCGAAGCGGGTCATCAACAGGGCCGCCGCCAGATTCAGTGCGGCCATGATATAGAGCGTCTGAGCACTGGTGACTTCCGCCGCGATGAAGGCGAATGCACCCGCGCCGGCTGTGCGGGCCAGGTTCGCGAGTGACATGTAGACCGCAAACTGCGTCGCCCCCACACCTTTTGCGCACAGGCCCATGAACCCGGCGATTGCCGCAACGAAGGTCAGTTGTGAAGCCAACTGGCTGATCACCAGTCCCGCGAGCACGAAGGGAACGCTGCCCCAGTAGGACTGGGCGAAGGCAAATCCGGCGTAGACTGCAACAGACAGTAACAGGCCGGCCATCACATAGCGTTTCATCCCGTGCCGGTCGATGAATGGGCCGAACGCCAGGCCGGCGACGGCGCTGGCGCCGCTCATGATTCCCGTCCAGTAGGCGTATACATCGGATGCGAAGCCCAGTTCCTGGACGGCGATGACGGGAAAGATGGTGATCGCAATGCCGGCAGACATGCGGTGCAGAAACTCCACGACGACGAGCAGCAGACTCATGGGCAGAATCAGCACCTTCAGAAGGCCTCTGAAGATATCGGCGAAGGATTCGGCCTCCCGGAAAGGCCTGGGGGTTGCGGTGCCTTCCGTCCAGGGCAGCAGGCGCTCGCCCTGGCGCTCTCGAACGAGGGTGACGAATAGGAAGATGCTGCCCACGGTCGCAGTGGAAACAAGTGCTGTCACGGTCAGTCCGTATTCCACGAGCAGGTGGCCGTTGACGGCGCCGAACAGTGAGAAGCCGGAAGCCTGGCCGAAGGCCATGAAGGCATTGCCACGGCCCCGTTCCGCTTCCGGCAGCAGATCGATGGCCATACCGTCGACGGCCACGTCCTGCAGTGCTGAGAAGGTGTTGACGATTGTGCCGACCACGATCAGCGGCCAGTTATTGTCCGTTGGAACCACCCAGGCCATGCTGAACAGGGCCAGCGTCAGGCCGGCCTGTGCGGCCATCACCCAGGGTCGGCGTCGGCCCATCGCCGGAAAGGAGAACCGGTCCATGAAAGGCCCGGAGATCAGTTTTAGCCCCCAGGGGAGGCCGGTGATGGCGGCGAAGGTGGCAATGTCGGATGTTTCCGTGCCTTGTGCCACCAGCCAGGCGGGCAGTGCAATGGTCAGCAGTCCGATCGGTACACCCTGGGCGAAATAGAACAGGGTGAAGGCCGTGAAGCGGAACCTTGAGGATCGGGTCAGAAACAAGGTGGTTCCCATTGTTATTGTTATTGTGGTGGGATTCTTTGTCAGACGGACGTTAGCAGGAAAGTGAGCATGGCGCAGCTGCGCGGTGCGGCACTAGATCCATCTCAGATAGAGGTATCCCAGAGTGGCCAGGGTCAATGCCAGCACGGAGATCTGATTCCAGCGTACGAGTCCCGCTCCCGGCTGGTGTTCGGCCGGCACGTTTCCCCCACGGATAACCAGCTGGTTAGCCCAGGCGACAATGGGGGCAGCGAGGAATCCGGTGAATGTCACTATGTCGATGAATGTGGCGAAAGCGCTGAAAAAGAAAAAGAGCAGTCCGCCGGCTGCCGCGACCAGGGTAATCATAGATGGAAAATACAGTGACTCCGCCGTTGCCTCCCTGCCGTCGGCAAAAAGTTCCGCGCCGAATTCGCCCATCATGCGTGGAAAGCCATCGACGATGGCGAGCAGCGTGGAGTACATCACAGCCAGTGCTGCCACCGATACCAGGAGGCTCGACCAGCCTCCGATCACCTGAGTGTAAAGACTGACAAACGTGGTGACGAAGGGGCCGGACGCGCCCGGTAACTGCGCGCCGCTGCCGTGCAGCACGGCAGCGCCGATAAGCAGAAAACAGATCGCCAGCACGACGCTCGCCAGATAGCCGAGGTTGAAATCGAAGCGGGCGTCTGAAGCGCTGCGACCGGTGTCGTGGCCTTTCGCCAGAATCCACGCCGCGAGCATGATGGCGGCTGTATTACCGATGGGCATCCAGCCGGAAATGGCAATGGCGAACGACCAGTTTTCACTCGTCAGCGGAAAAGCCGGCAACAGGGAAACGGTACTCTCAGACAGGGCGGGCAGGCTGGCCAGCGTGGTGATGAGCGTGAGCAGGCTGAACAGCAAGACCAGAATGCTGGTGGTGGATTCGATCACCCGGTAGCGACCGATGCCCACCAGCAGTGCTGTGACCACAAGCAGGCCCACGGCGGCGGCCACCGGATCCAAACGGGTGCCGAAGATCCACTGGCCGATGGAGGCGCTGACCAGGCTGACCCCGGCCATGGCCGCAATCGCTTCGATGGCAGAGGTGATGAACATCACCAGCACGAGGACTCGACCACGACGTCCATAACCGCGTACGAGGCTTTCGCCGGTGGCAGCCGCGTAGTCGGCGGCGAACCGGAAGAGCGGATACTTGAGCGCACAGACCAGCAGGATCAGGATGCCCAGCGTGAGTCCGTAACCGGCACCCGCGCGGGTCGACTGCACGATGTGAGAGGTGCCTACGGCGGCGGCTGCAAAAATCAGCCCTGGCCCGAACCGTGCTCGCAGTCGAGCCAGTCCGGTGCCGGCCGTTTGTGTGTCACTCATTCCGCTGACCCGGGGTATTTATGATTATTCTTCTCTCCCACGGGCGCATTTTCGGCTTCCTGGGATCTGGCTACAATACGTTCCTGAATTTTTCCCATCACTTTCGCAGGAAGCAGCAAATGGAAGACGTGTATATCGTAGAAGCGGTTCGCAGTCCGATCGGCCGGCGTGGCAAAGGCCTTGCCGGTCTGATTCCGGCAGATCTGCTCGGTGCCGTACAGGCGGCAGCTCTTGAACGCAGCGGCATCCCGGCCGGGAAGATCGGTCAGGTGATTGGTGGCTGTGTGTCGCAGGTGGGCGAGCAATCTTTCAACATCGCCCGTATCGCCTGGCTTTCCAAGGGGCTGCCGGAGGAAGTTGCGGCAACCACGGTGGACTCCCAGTGCGGTTCCAGCCAGCAGGCCACCTCCATGGGCGCCGCCATGGTTGCCTCCGGGATGGAAGACATCGTCATGACCTGCGGTGTGGAGATGATGAGTCGGGTTCCCCTCGGTTCGAACATGAAAGACGGCGTGCCCATGGGTGAGTCCTATATGTCTCACTATCAGCCCACCAGTCAGTTTCAGGGCGCGGCCATGATTGCCGAGGAATATCAGATCACCCGGGCCGATACCGATGCCTTCGGCCTGAAGAGCCAGCAGAATGCCATCAAGGCCTGGGAAGAAGGCCGGTTCGATCGGGAAGTCACCCCGATCGAGGCACCGGTGTTGAATGAGAAAGGTGAACCGACCGGTGAAACCCGGACGATCAGCCGGGACGAGGGCCTCAGGGAAACGTCCCTCGAAGCGCTCGCCGGGCTCGATCCGGTGCCGGGCCAGGAATTGCATACGGCGGGAACCAGTTCACAGGTGTCCGATGGTGCTGCGGTGGTGATCATGGCCAGCAAAAAGGCGGTCGACGAGCTGGGGCTCAAGCCCCGTGGCCGGATCGTTGCTACCACGCTGGTGGGCGTGGACCCGGTCACCATGTTGAAAGGCCCGATCCCGGCTTCCCGGAAGGTGCTCGATCAGGCGGGCCTGTCCGTTGATCAGATCGATACCTTTGAAGTGAACGAAGCCTTTGCCTCCGTGGTGCTGGCCTGGCAGAAAGCGCTGGGACCGGATCCGGACAAGGTGAATCCGAATGGTGGTGCGATTGCGCTCGGTCATCCCACGGGATCAACCGGCGCGCGTCTCATCACCACCGCGCTGCACGAACTGGAACGTACCGGTGGGCGCTATGGGCTGGTTTCCATGTGCTGCGGCGGCGGACTCGGCACGGGCACCATCATCGAACGACTCGACGGCTGAACCCATGATCCGGATCGGCATGCACGCGGGGCCACAGGATCTCTCTGTCGATGAGCTCAGAAAGCTCTGGCGAACGGCGGATCAGAATGGTTTTCACTGGGTGTCGGTCTGGGATCATTTCTATGCCAATCCCCTCGTCGACAGGACGAATCCCTGTTTCGAGGGGGTGGCAGCCATGTCGGCGCTCGCCGCGCTTACGGAGAACGTTCAGGTTGGTTGCCTGATGTTCTGTGCCCTGTTCCGGCCACCGGGCGTGCTGGCCAAGGCGGCAGTGACCGTGGACCATCTGTCCGGCGGTCGCGCCCAGATCGGCATCGGTGCGGGTTGGCTCGAACCGGAGTTCCGCGAGTTCGGCTACGGATTTCCGGCCCTCGGGAAACGGCTGGATCAACTGGAAGAGGCATTGACGGTTATCCGATCGCTGCTCAATGACGAACAGACCACGTTCCATGGTAAGTACTATCAGCTGGAAGGGGCCGTCTGCGCACCAGCGCCGGTACGCGGCAAGCTGCCGATCTGGGTGGGTGGACGAGGCAAGCAGCGCACGCCGCAGCTCGCCGCCCGTTATGCAGACGGATTCAACCTGCCGTACCTGGCGCCCGGATCCGTTCGGGACCGCCTGGAACGGGTGCGATCGGCCTGCGACGCCATCGGGCGTGACCCGGGAGAGATCGAGACGAGTGTGAACGTGGGCTTCTATCCCGGCGACAGAAGCCCGGAGGTGAATCCGGAAGGCAGCCTGACCGGATCGTCACAGCAGATTGTCGATCGGATTGGCGAATATGTGGGCACTGGCGTCCAGGGGTTGAATATCGCGATCCGACCGCCGGTGGACTGGGCGGCATTGCAGTGCTTCATCGACGAGGTCATGCCGCACTTTCAGGACTGACAGACGCCTGGCGGACTACTGTACGTTCAAACGGTTGTTACGAAGTGTCCGCATGCGTAAGTCGAGATCAGAGAATCGGTCACGGATGAGCTCTCTCAGTGCCTGCCCGGCATAGCGATCGAATACAATGGTTTCGACCTGTGCTTCCGATTTCAATCGCTGGATTTCCGCATCCGCAGCCAGGGCTTTGTGACCCGACTCCACCAGTTCGGCCGTGCGTTGGCCCTTCCACCAGGCCCAGGCCTTGGCCGCTTCGAAATCCACGGCATGGCGCCGGGCGCGTACCTTGTCCAGGCGTTCGCTGAACTCGCTCAGAAACTCCGTGGCCGCCGGCTCCACCGTTTCCGCGGCGAATATCCTCAACCGCAGGGAAAGTGCCATCTGCAGCGCGCCGTTTACAGGCTCGGGCGCCGGTTTCGGGGTCTTGGGTTTCTGTGTCTGGCACATGGGTTCAATACATTCACTGGGATGATCCGACTGTAGCGGGCAGCCGGTCGGGTGACCCTGCTGGAGCGGTCAGGAGACGGTCATTGCAGGACAGAATGTACAGGTGTGCGTGCGATCGCTCAGACGCTGATGCCGCCACCGGCCGGTACCACACCTCAGATTGATGCGAACCGTTCGATCCTTTCCGGGCTTCGGCTGGTGGAAATCAGGCGGATGCCTGTGAGCAGTGCGACGGCGGTCAGTCCGAACGTCATCCCCAGCCAGTAGCCGGGCACGCCCATTGGCGTTATCCCGAGCCAGCCGAAGCAGAACGCTGCGCCCAGCGGCAGCGCCAGAAACCAGAAACCGAACAGGGAGTAGACCATCGGCATGCGCGTGTCCTTGTAGCCGCGCAAGGTGCCGCCGATGGTTGCGAGAGAGTCGTCGACGATCTGATAGATGGCGATGAAGATCATCAGCGAGGCTGCGAGTTCCAGGACGGGTGTGTCCTGGGTGTAGATGCCGGCGATCTGATAGCGGAACAGCACCAGTGCTGTGGACACCATCAGTGCATAGGCGATGGAGACGATGAAAGCCGTTCTGGCGACAAACGCCGCGCTGGCGTAGTCCCCGGCGCCGACGTAGAAGCCGACCCGGATACTGGCGGCGGCGCCCAGGGTGCTTGGCAGCACATAGGTGGCCCAGTTCACGTTGCCGGCGATGCTGTTGGCTGCCAGGGCCACCACCCCCAGGGAGGCAATCGACAGCCCGATGATCGAGAACACGGCCATCTCGAGAAATATGGTCAAACCGATGGGTACGCCGATCTTCAGAATGCTCTTCTGGATCCGCCAGTCGGGCCAGTCGAAGCGCTCGAGCAGTCGGGTGGCCGAGAAGTAAGGGCGGCGCAGCAACCCGAGAATGAGCAGGAGTTCGACCCACCAGACCGCAGTCGTGGCCCAACCGCATCCTTCACCACCCAGCTCCGGTGCGCCGAAGTGGCCATAGATGAGCACATAATTCAGGGCGGCATTCACCGGTAGTGCCAGTCCGGCGATCAGCATGGGCGGAATGGTTCTGCCGAGACCTTCGGCAGTGTAGCGCAGGACAATGTAGATCTGGACTGCCGGCAGGCCCCAGGCAGTGGCGTCGAGATAACTCTGGGCGACTTCGAGTGCGGCGGGATCCACCTGCACGAAGGCGAATACTGGTGCAGCATTGGTCACCACCAGAATGCACAACCCGGAAGCGATGATGCCCAGCCAGAGACCCTGACGTACCTGCGCCCCGGTCTGCTCGACTGCGTTTGAACCCCGCAATTGGGCGACGATGGGCGTGATGGCCATCGTGAATCCGGTCGTCAGCATGAAGACGGGCCAGAGTATTGATCCGCCGAGTGCGACACCGGCCAGGTGGGTGGAATCATAGCGCCCGGCCATGGCCGTATCGATGAAACCCATGGCCATGATGAAAAACTGAGTGGCCACCATGGGCGCACCCAGCTTCAGCAGCGCGGAGAATTCATCGGAGAACCGGCGCGGGGTCTCCGGCCGGGGCACGGGTTCGGTCAAATTATCTGCTCGACCCGGAAACGGTCGATGGCCTGAATGTCGTAGCCGAGTTCCTTCAGGATCTCCTCCGTATGCTCGCCGTGCCGGGGGGGTGGCCGGTCCGTGTCCGGTCCATCCTGGTCGGTGCCGTAGCCGGCTCGAACCAGATCGACGGTCGATGCATCCTCAGCCGGATCCGCAAAACGGATAAATGCCTGCCGGTGCTCGAACTGCGGGTCGCTCACCACGTCCGGGTAGCTGCGGATCGGTGCACAGGGGACGTTCTCACGGGCAAAAATTTCGAGCCACTGCGCCGTCGTTTTCTTTGCGATCTCGGCGGTGATGATCCCGGCAACCTCGTCGTAGTGTTTCATCCTGCCTGGTGCGTCCTGCAGACGTTCGTTCTTCAGTACGTCCTGCCGTTCGATCGCGTTGAACAGCGCGATCGTCTGAGGTTCTTTCAGGGCGACGATGTTCAGATAGCCGTCACGGGTTGCGAAACTGTTTGCCGTCGGCTGGCCAGTGGGCGATTTGTTGCCGAACAGTTCCGGTGTGACGCCGTTGACCAGATAGTTACTCACCTGGGGCGTCTGCAGAACCATGGCCGTATCCATCATCGCCACGTCGATGTGCTGACCTTCGCCGGTGGCAAGGCGACGGTACAGGGCGGCGGAAATGGCGAAAGCCGTATTCAACGCCGTGCCCATGTCTACCGGCATGTAGCCGGTCCGGGTCGGTCCGGTTTCCGGATGGCCGGTGATGGCCATCATGCCTGAGGCTGCCTGTATCGCTCCGTCATAGGCCGGTGTGCCGGCCTTCGGGCCATTCTGGCCATAGCCCGATACCGAGCAGTAGATGAGATCTTCTTTCAGCGCGCTGAGCGCTGAGTAACCAAACCCCAGCCGGTCCATTACCCCGGCTCTGAAATTTTCGACCACCACGTCTGCGTTCTCAACAAGACGGTGAACGATCTCTTTCGCCGCCGGGGCTTTGAGGTCCAGCGTCAGACTGCGCTTGCCCAGATTGCAGCTCATGAATGATGGCGACATGCTCGGATTCGAACCGGGGGTGTCGTTCAGAAGGCCGCGGGTCTGGTCGCCGTTGGTGCGCTCTTCGATCTTGATCACATCGGCGCCAAGCAGAGCCAGTTGCTGGGTTGCGAAAGGACCAGCGAGCACCTGGGTGAAGTCGATGATGCGGATGCCGCTGAATGCCTGTGCCATGCGCCCTGGATCCGGGTGGTGTTTTCAGGAGGGGAACCGCCGATCTTAACCCAAAAAGATGCCGGGAAGGCGAGCGGTCCGCGCAGAAAATGGCCGCTGAAATCCCTTGCAATCGTCGGCCTGTGAACTACCATTTCCTGCGTGTCGGGCTGAACAGTAAAGGAGGTGATCGTGGTTTTACTTCAGGTAGGAGGAATGATCGCTTAGCTTCGAGATCATTTCTCGAACCTTCATTGTTGCGGCATGGTTCACCGGGCTCTCGTGGCGTCAAGGCGTTAGCAGAGAGCCACCACACGGTGCCGGCCCGACAAATGAAAAAGCGCACGGGCTCCTTCGGGAGCCCGTGTTTTTTTCAGATCCCCATAATCAGTAGCCCTAAGCAGACGTGCCCGTCTGGTCTGTGCCGCGTTCCGGCGGATCCTGGATCAGCCGGTAGATGCCGACGGTGAACAGCGGGATCAGATAGACGATCAGAAAGCCCCAGGCGATGCTGCCGTAACCCTGCGCAATCAGATCGACGATGCCGACTTCCGAGAGCACGCTCGCCAGAATGAGCGCAACGCCGGCAATGCAGGCATGGTGGATTCTGCTCAACGGTTCTGGCCGCCGCTCCTGCCACCAGGTGTCCAACCGTTCGATAAAGCCCTGAATGTTGCCTGCCCCGGTTTCTATGAAGGTGCCGAACAGGACAACCAGGTAGCAGGCGTAGAGCACCGGCATGCCGAGTGCGTCGAACTGTGTGTACACGGGCAGTTCAGCGTCCAGAATGCCGGGATAGGCACCGATGAAGCTGAGATGAAAAAGAATGCCGGGAAACATGGCGATCACACCGCCAACAGCGCCGGAGGTGTAGGCCTGCTTTTCCGTTTCGATGGCCCGTGCTGCGTAGAGAATGATGGGCACTGCGGAGACGTTGTAGAGCGCGTACTGAAGACCGCTCACCATCCAGGCCGGATCCATCTGCCAATCCAGCTTGCCGCGTACATCCGTTTCTGTGAGGCCGGTCATGATGGCCACAAAGTAGCTCAGAAACACGAGATAGAGCAGCACACTCCAGGAAGCGAGCACACGGGTAATCAGATCCCGGCCGAAGAATGTCAGAAATACCACGAGCACGAGCATCACCACCGCACCCGTCCGTGCGGGTAAACCCAGGCCATCCTGAAGAATGCCGCCGGCCGCGGATCCCATCACCGCCAGTACCAGCACGAACAGCACCAGCAGCAGCAACTCGAACAGAAACCAGGCGCGGCCGAGCAGCAGGCGGAAAAAGCTTCGATAGTCGTAGGCCTGGAAACGCACGGCCAGCGCCAGCGTCACCGCGAATATGGCGGAAACGAGCGCAGTCGCGAGCAGTTGACCGAGAAATCCGTTGGCGATGCCGTGCCTCGTGAAAAATTCCACCAGTTCCCGCCCGGTTCCGTACCCACCGCCGATCATCACGGATTGCAGAACGGCGCCAGGCAGGAAATAGATGGACAGGAAACGCATCATGGGCAGCTCACAAGGCAGCGGGTGTGCCCGGATGCTATGTCAGATTGCGGGGGAAGGACAATCGAGAGACACTCGATCCAGGTGGTTTTATGGATGGACCAGTGTCCGAGCGCGTTGATCATGCCCGACTTCTCGAGTTCGTTGTCGCACTTTTTGCAGCCAGCGGTCTGCCGCGGGAGATGGCCGAGGTAGTGGGGCGCGGCTTTGTTGAAGCGGAATTACTTGGTTTCCGTTCCCATGGCGTGGTCCGGGTGGCGAACAACCTGAACTGGATCCGGCAAGGCGAAACCCGCACCTCTGGTGCGCCGGCCGTTCTTGCGGAGCGCCCCGCGGTCGCCAACTGGGATGCACAGGGATTGCCCGGCCACTGGGCGATGCATCTTGCGCTGGCACACGCGATTCCCAGAGCCCGTGAACTCGGCGCTTTTACCATGACGCTCCGACGGTGCCAGCATCTGGCCTGTCTCGCCGCCACTTTGATGCCTGCAATCGAGGCGCGGATGATCGTTCTGCTGATGGTGAGCTCGCCGGATGAAGCGTTCGTCAGCCCGTTTGGGGGCAGCCAGCGGCTTTTTTCCAACAATCCCATCGCCCTGACCGCGCCGGGAGCCGGCTATCCGGAGGATTCTCCGTGGCCGATTCTGTTTGACGTGAGCATGGCCATTACGGCCGGCGGACAGGTTGCCCGGGCGGCGCGACAGGGACGGCGTCTGCCCGAACCGGCGATCAAAACCCGAACCGGGGAACCGACGGACGATCCGGGCGAACTCGCCCGTGGCGGATCGGTGATGCCCGTGGGTGGAACGGGACATGGGCACAAGGGCCACGCGCTTACTCTGATGACGGAAGTGCTCAGCCAGGCGCTGGCGGGTTACGGTCGTTCACAGAAAAGAGCGGAAAGTGAATTGAACAGTGTCTATCTCCAGGTGCTGGATCCGTCCGCATTTACCGATCCGGCGAACTACGGGCGGGAGATCGCCCATCTGGTGCGGATGGTGGAGGAGGCGCCTCCGGATGAACCCGATAGGCCGGTTCGAATGCCGGGTCGTAGAGCGTGGAGTACCCGGGCGCAGCAGATGGCCAGCGGCGTAGCGCTGGAGCCCGGGATTCTCGAAGGGCTGGCGCCATTTGCCGAGGCGGCAGGGCTCCAACTGCCGGCTTGAATCAGCCGGAAGCTGCTGCCCGTTGCAGCGCCTCTCTGAATTGCAGCAGCTCCTGATTACCCGGTTGCTGCTGCAGCAGACGGTCGAGCAGCGGCAGCGCCTCGGAAAATCTTCCCTGATCCCGGAACAGGGTGATGGCCGCGATCAGGAGGTCCGGGTCATCCGGCCAGCGTTCGAGCAGACCGGTAAGCACCGTCGACGCCTGTGTGCTCAATCCCGAATCGTTCAGCGCCAGCGCCCAGGCGTATGCATACTGCCGTTGTGTCGGGGCGAGTCTGGCGGCCTGTTCCAGATACGGCAGGCCCTCATTTGAGCGGCCTTGCCGGAACAGCCAGAGCGCATAGGCGTAGGCGACCTCCGGTTGCTCCGGAGTAAGTTCGAGGGCTTCTTCCAGCAGCGGTCCCGCGTCCGGATCACGACCTGTTGCCCGGTACAGATCTGCCAGAGAAACGAGCCCGGGTACCCAGTTTGCCTGCAGATGGATGGCCTCGGTCAGTGCGGCTTCCGCTTCCGGCAGATTGCCGAGGGCGACGTAAGCGCCGGCCACGTTGGTCAGGGTTTCCGGATAGTCGTAGTTCAGTGACTGGTCTTCAATCCATTTGAGCAGGTGTGGCTCCAGGCGTTGTCGGTATTCGGGATTGGCTCGCAGGGTCGGCAGCAGGGCGGAGACCGTCTGGTGTCTGACCGCAAGCAGTTCGTCCTCGAGCAATGGGGCCAGCAGGCGCCAGGAACGGTCCGGTGAGAGACTGGCCGCCGCCAGGGGGGCGGCGAAGCGCAGCAGGGGTTCGCTCTTCCGGGCGAATCGAATCGCATCCATGCTGTAGCCGCGGTTGTAGGCGCCGAGCCTTGCCAGTGCGGAAGCGCGAACCATGATCGGCTGTGCCGCATCGGTCACCAGCGCGGCCAGTTCCGCATCGGTCCGGGGTACCGCGGCGTCTGCTGCGGCAAAAACAGGCCCGAAGTGTTCACGCTCATGACCGCCGAAGTGTTCGGCGAGTGTTGCCGTCGCCCATTCCAGGGTCCTGTCCGTGTGACAGACCGTGCAGGGTTCGGGTACCCCGAGTGTGGCAGCCAGATCGGGCCTCGGAATCCGGAAGCTGTGATCCCTGCGGTCATCAACACCCATATAGGTTCTGGCTGGCATGTGGCAGGAGACACAGCGGGCCCCTTCACTGCCCATGGGGTGCAGGTGATGGGCCGGGGAATCGTATGGGATGTTGCCGGCGGGCATGGCAGCGGCGAAAGCATCCGGCGGGCTGGCCTGATGGCAGAACGTACAGGTGTCGTTACCCGGTCGTTTCAGCTCGGCACTGTGTGGATCGTGACAATTGCTGCAGGTGACACCCGCCACATGCATGCGACTCTGCAGAAAGGATCCCCACACATAGACCTCCTCCAGGATCTGCCCGTCCGGGTAATAGAGGCCGGGAGAGATCAGACTGGGTGAGTAGTGATCGAGGAATTCATTGTCGGGTCTGAAACCTTCCGCAACCTGTCCTCTTCTTGAGTGGCAGGGTGCGCAGGCGTTGATCTGCTCGGATTGTCCGGACAGGGTCATGAGTGGTTCAGAGGCTGGGGAGGCCGCATGTACAGAACCTGGCCCATGGCAGGCTTCGCAGCTTACGTCTTCGAGTTCGAAGGTGGTCTGATAGCTCCGGTCCTCGGGATCGTAACCTTTCACCACGCCGGTGGAATGGCAGTCGGCGCATTGGCTGTTCCAGCGGTTTGCCCGGCCCTGCCAGTGCATGGGATCACCCGGGGGATAGGACGTTTCGTGGAGATTGAACCAGCGTTGGCCGCCGTCTTCTTCGGCCCGGCTGTCCCAGGCGATGGGGTGTGTCTGCCAGGTGCCATTGCCGCCGTCGAGGACGTACTGCTGCAGCGGTTCAATGCCGAAAGTAAAGCGTGGCGCAAGGGCTGGACCATCCGCCGGAGTGTGGAACTCGAGCGTCGAGTCGCTGGCCGTGATCAGGGTATCCTCGATGTCTGCATCCCGGTTCGCCAGCATCGTTTCGGGTGCAGCCACCTGCAATGCCAGATCGTGGTGAGAGTTCTGCCACTGCTGGTAAGCTGCCTGGTGACAATCGGCACAGGTCGTGCTGCCCACATAGGTCGCCGGTTCGGTACGGGCAGGCGGGACGGCACTGACGTCCGCGGCATCCGGTATGGTTTCCGCGGAGTCTGTGCATCCGGACAGGCACAGGAAGATGACGGCGGCCGCCAGGCGACCGCGATACCTTTGCGCCCACAACAATGGAGTGATCTGCATGGTGGCGGAGCATAACAGCATGAGGCAGTTGGCATGAGTTCTCTGGAGCGGGAGTTCGCCACTCTGGAGACGGATCTTCAGGCACTGCTCGGCCTGCTCGAGGAGGCGGAAGAAATCTTCTGGCGGAATACGCTGGCGCGGGGAATGCGTCAGGTTCGGGATCAGAAACTGGCGGGTGCCACCTATATCCTCGGCTGCTATGGCGGGGTCGAAACGTTTTCCGATCTGGTGATCGGTCGCAAGTTCGAAGACGCCGAGCCGCTGCGATTCAGAAATCTGAACGCGCGATTGATGCATCTGCGCACACGGACCTTTGACTCTGCCAACGCCATTGCCGCCCGCCGCAGCTGGTAAACTGCCCGGTCGATGAAAAGAGATGAACTGGTGTATGAGTGATGAGTGACTGCATTGATCTGAGGAGCGATACGCTCACCCGACCCACACCAGCCATGCGCCGCGCGATGCACGACGCCGAGGTGGGCGATGATGTGTATGGAGAAGACCCCACCGTCAACGCGCTGGAATCCTGTGCGGCGGACCTGCTCGGAAAAGAATCGGGCCTGTTCCTGGCCTCGGGTACACAATCCAACCTGGTTGCCCTGCTGACCCACTGTCAACGCGGTGATGAATACATCGCCGGCGGTACGGCCCACACCTATCAGTTCGAAGGGGGAGGTGCTGCCGCGCTCGGTGGCATACAGCCGCAGACCCTGCCGTTCGATTCGGATGGCAGTCTGGATCTGGCAGCGGTAGAAGGCCTGATCAAGCCGGATAACGTGCACTTCGCGAGAACCCGGCTGCTCTGTCTGGAAAACACCCAGGATGGCAAGGCGACCGGACCAGCCTATTTTGGCGAGGCCCGGGCACTGGTCGATCGACATGGTCTGGCGCTGCATCTGGATGGTGCCCGGTATTTCAATGCCGCGGTGGCAACGGGTGGCCCGATCGATGCCATTGCGGCGCCCTGCGATACGATCTCGATCTGTCTGTCGAAAGGCCTGGGCGCGCCGGTTGGTTCGGTGCTGGTGGGTCCTGCAGCTTTCATTCAGGCAGCTCGACGCTGGCGCAAGATGGTCGGCGGTGGGATGCGGCAGGCAGGCGTGATTGCCGCGGCGGGCATCCATGCGCTGCAGAACAACATCGATCGCCTGGCGGAAGACCATGAGAAGGCACACATGGTCGCTGCCGCCGTGAACGATCGTTTTCCCGGAGCGGCAGTGGCGAACACGAACATGGTGTTCGTGGATCTGTCACCAGAAGTATTTGGCCGGTTGCGGGAGACATTCGCTGCCGGAAACATCCGGATCAACCGCAACCGCTGGGTATTCCATCTGGATGTGAGCTTCGAGGATGTGGAGCGCATCGTGGCGGCCGTTTCCTCTATGGACCTGCCAGACCGATAACCACCCCCAGGTAGAGCAACAGCAGCAGCACACCTTCCAGGCCGATGTTGCCGATGCCGTGCCGTTCACGACGGATCAGTCCGAGCAGCAGCACCGTGTTCATCAGAAGCGTTGCGCTCAGCAGCACGGGCAGACCACTACCGGAATCAGCGTAGATCGAACCGGGATAGAAGAAGTCGGCGAACGCCACGATCACCGCATCGAAGAGATTGCCGCCAATGATGTTGGAGACCGCAAGTGACAGGGCACCGATCCGAACAGCCGTGACGGCCGTGACCAGTTCCGGCGCCGAACTGATCACACCGGTGAGCAGTGCGCCGACAAAGGATTCCGACAGGCCGGTCAGCCGGGTCAGCGCGATGCCTGTCTCTGCGAGTAATGCCCCACAGCCAACGAGCAGCAGGGCGACCAGCGAAAAGCGTGTGATCAACCAGACGAGAGAGCCGGACCGGTCGACGGACGCGGCATGCTCTTTACGGGTTTCCTGGGTCCAGCGTGCGTCCCACATGGGAAAAGCACCGCTTCTGGCAACGAGCCGCATCCCATACAGATAGACCAGGGGCAGAATCACGCTGACCGGATGGGCACCTGCCACGACCATATCCGGTGTGACGGCGGCAAGCAGGAGCAGTCCAAGAAGCAGCAGGAGCAGGCCGTTCAGCATCAGGTTTGATGCCGAAGCCGCAGCATGTTCCAGGTTCGCGCGGCGATAGCTGAGGTCCGCTACGGCAAGAAAAGCGGTTTGAGCGGCGATGCTGCCCACCGCGTTATTGGTGGCCAGCTCAGCGTGCTGTTGCAGGGCGGCGGTGAGTGAGGTGCCGACTTCCGCGACCGATGTCAGGGCGCCGAGCAGCAACGCGCCGATCATGACACGGCCGATGCCCGTGCGCTCGGCGATTTCGTCAGCCAGAAAGGTGATGTGGATACCGAACGCGATGGTACCCACCGCAGACAGGGTGAAGAGGCCTGTGGCGGACAGGAGAGTGTCAGTCACTGCGGATCAAACCGGATCCGGAGACGGGTCGGGCGGAGATCAAAGCCGGTCGAACTGACCGAGTCGGCAACGACCGGAGAAACGGTGCAGTTGATGAACGCGGACGCTCAACAGAACCATGTCCTCGGCACAGATCTCGCCTTTGTTGCTGTCGAAGATCAGATTCTGTTTGCCGGGTTCGTTCACGCAGCCCGGGCCAGCGCGTTCGTTCGCCGCCGGATTTGCAAGCCGACTGATCCATCGACTGCCGTCCCGGAGGGCGAACACCAGTGTCTTTTGCCCGTGCCCTGCACCCGTGCCCTGCACGTTGGCCACATCGAGAAAAGGCAGACAGACACGCTCCACGCCCACGCGCTGTACGGCGCTGTTGGGGACCTCACCCCTGGCGTCCGGGCCGAGTTCTTCGCAACCAGCGGCGTTCAGCAACCCCAGGCAGCCAAGCATCACGCACAGGGTCGGACGGAAAGACGACATGTTCAGGCGTCCTTTGGATCATCCAGTGTGAAACCGATCTTCACCGTCACCTGCCAGTGATCGAGCGTGCCGTCTTCCACATGGCCGCGGACTTCCGTGACCTCGAACCAGCGCAGACTGTGCAGGCTCTCTCCGGTGCGATGGAGGGCTGTCAGGGCAGCATCTTCAATCGATTTCTGACTGGATCCCGTAATTTCGACTGTCTTATATGCATGGGCCGACATGATCCTGGACTCCTATGGCGTTTGATGGGTGCGGGATGGGCTGTGTTTCCGTTCGCCGCCTATGCCGCCGCCTGTCCGGCGAGCGCATCAGGTGTCTTAACGAACAGCACATCACAGGCAGCGCTGGCGAGTGTGGGCTCTGCATTCGCACGACCGAGCAGGTGATCCCACCAGCTTCTGTTGCTGGATCCCATGACGATCAGACCAGCGCCTTTGGCCTCCGCGGTCCGGGCGAGCACGTGGTCCACGGGGCCCTCGGCCAGAACCAGGTCGTCGATCGGAATGCCGTGTTGGTCGACGAAATCCTGGATCACCCGACCATGCCGTCTGGCGACTTCTTTGCGGGCTTGTTCGTCCACAGCCGGAGTGACCGCGGCGGTGGAGGCTGCCCCCATGGTTGGTACATAGCCTTCGAACCCGGGCAGCATTCTCGGCAAACGGTATGCATGAACCGCGTAGAGGGGTGAGGTGTAGCGGTCAGACAGACCTTTGGCCATTTCGAACGCCTCATCGTCGAGGCGGAACTCCTGGCCACCGTCGTCTTCCGTGTAGGATTGATCGACCGCGGCGATGATTCCGGACGCCGGGGTTTTTACGCCGTCCGCTGCGACGAACCAGACCGGCACCTCGGATTCGCGGAGAAGGTCCCAATCCGTATTCGAAAGCAGCCCGAGAACATAGTTATGGTTGCCGCTTGTCTTGATGATGAGATCAACCCGGGCGGCGCCGGCTCTTGCCAGAATCCGATCGCTCGCGTCCGGTCCCCAGAGGGTTTCACAGGTGGCGGGGATTCCGTGTGTCTGCTCGATCGCTTCCTGCAGTCGGGCCTGGTGCTCGCCGGCGTCGGAAAGAATCCGCAGGCGTCCGCTTTCCATTTCCTCCCGGGTTGCGAACGTGCCGAAGCCGAGCGAACTTTCGTAGGCGACGTTCAGCAGTATCAGAGAGGCTTCGAATTTCCGGGCCAGATCAGTGGCCCGGATGATGAGGGGGTGTTCGATCGTCCAGGTATTCTGATCGGTTTCGAGTACCACGAGAATGTTGTTGATCGTCATTTTCCGGCTCCTGACAGAGTTGAGGTGTGTGGATATGTGAACAGGGAAGTGCTGGCGTGGGCCGCGGGTCAGTTGAATTCCGGCTGCGCCGGGGGAGTAACCGCCCGGTCCCGGGCTTCCAGGTTGCGTCTGACCCGGCGTATGGCACCGAGCAGATCCGCCTGGGAGTTCTGCACCGGCCCCCCTTCGTCCTCTTCGTTCATCACCTGTCGAACGTCCTGTTCCCAGATTTTCAGCAGGCGAACCCGCGTGGCACTGGCCAGGGCATCCTGCCCGGCCAGGTTTTCCGGCGTGTGGAATGTCCGGGCCGGATCCAGAACGGCCTGCTCCAGGTCCACCTTCGGCAGTCCGAAAACCGGCGGGTTGGCGGCCGCCGGTATGCGCTCTTCAGGCACTTGCTCACGCACGAACACCAGATCGCAATCGGTGCGTGCATGGACCGGTTCGGCGGTAACCGGCTTGAAGAAGCGCTCCAGGCGGTTCATGTTGCGGGCGCCCAGCACGATCAGTCCCGCATCGATGGCGTTTGCCATCTCCGGCAGTCGTTCCGCCGGACGTCCTTCGCTGACCCGGATCTGCGCCGGATCGAGATGGAAATACGCAGCCCATCCTTCAATGGCCTTGCGATGCTGGCGGGCAAGGGCCTCCTTGTGCTCAGCCGGGACGACCGGGAATAACGTTGGCGTTGCGCTTCGAGCTGCAAGCGTCGCTGGTGCAAAGTAGGTGTGCAGCAGACTGTTGTCTATGTTCAATTGTCTGCTCAGCTGCATCGACAGTGTGCCCACGTCGTAGTCGTGGGCGTCAAACGCGGTTTCGGTGGAATAGCCGACCGCGGTAATCATGTGCTCGATTTCGGGCGTGTTTTCGTTGACCAGCCACAGGTTCGCGGGCGACTGACGAATCAGGTCCCAGTCGGTGTTGGTGCTGAGACCGACAACGTAGTCCGCGTTGCCCATGGTCTTCATCACCATGCTGGCATTGGTTTCGAATGCTCTGCGAATGATGGCGTCCGCATCCGGTCGGTCCCAGCGGGCCTCATGGTCCACACGGGTGTGGGCACTGTCGTGCAGTTCGAGTGCCAGCTCACTCAGGCGGGTTGCGGTTCGGTCGAGCACGTCCAGCTGGTGTCTGGTAACCGAGTCCTGCTCCCAGAAGAAACTCTGGTCGAGGGACTTTTCGCTGCAGACGTGAAAGAGCTCCAGGGTGCATCCAGTGCATGCCACCAGCATCCTGGCTCGGGAAAGCAGGGTGGTTTCGATTGGCCGGTCGGCGTTGAGGACATCGTCCTCCACCACCACCAGTATGTGCGTCAGGCTGTCGGCAGAACTGACCGCCGAGCAGTCTTCGGATGCTTGTGCAGATGAGTGTTGAGTCGACATGTCGCTGCTCCTCAGGATCCGGGGATGGGTTCGTCGTCTTGCGTTGGAGTCGCGGTCAGAAGTGGCTGGCAGCACGCTCGAGGGAGTTGGACAGCGTTGACCAGGCGCGTTCGAATCCCTCTCTCAGGTCTTCCAGCGCATCGTCTCTGGCACTTTCCAACTCGCTGGCACGATTCTGAAAAGCCCGTTGCTGGTCCTTCAGTTCGGCCAGCTCCCGGTTCAGCCTGATTTTGCTGTCGGCCTCGGCCTCTTCGGCTCTGGCGGTCATACGATCGATTTCCGCGTCGGCCTGCTTCAGGCGTGCTTCGGCTTTTTTCAGCATTGCGTCTTTGATAGTCATGGTGCCTCCAGTTGTGGCGTGCTTAACCATGACGATGCAATGAACATACCAGGGCCGGATTAACCGCCCCGTGGGGTGAATGACGCCGGAGCCGGCTTCGGAGTTGTAAGTTTTACAGGGTGCCCTGTAACTCTTGCCGGCGCTGGATCGATGGCGTGGCTGGAATAGGCGTCAGGGGGCGCGTTTCAGAAGGAGATCGCGCAGGCCGCCTTCACCGAGACTTCGATCCATTTCGATCGCCGCCATCAGCGGTATCAGGATCAGCAGCATCAACAGCGTTGGTGCGACCAGGCCGGGCCAGGGCTGGCTCAGGAATTCCGAGAGCGCTGCGCCGACAGGCTCACCGTGAATGGCCGCGATCACCACCTCTTCGATCAGCTTCAGCACGACGAGTACGATCAGCATGCCGAGCGTTCGCCAGGCAACACGCTGGAGGAGCGTCTGTGCGCTGACCCTGGAGCCGGGCTTCAGGAGTTCTCCAATGAGAATGAATTTTCCGATGACGAGGGCTTTGATCAGCGCCGCACAGGCCCCAACGGCGTCCGCCGGTCGCCCGGTTGCCGTGCTGGCGTCATAGAACAGAACGACGCCGAAACACAGGAACAGGTAGGCGCTGACGATGAAATAGCTCTTGAGCTCGTGTGCCAGTCGGGACCTGGCCGTGGATTCCGAGGCTGCTGATTCAGTCATTGGTTCTCGGCACACAGAATGGTGATGAGGCCGAGATTACCATCGAATTCACTGAAACTCGCAATATCTGATATCGGGCCGGCCCGCTCCGGCAACAGGTATCCGGAGCGCGGGCTTCTCTTGATTTGAGTTTTTGAACATAGCAACCTGCTCAATTGCATCCTGGCGGGTTGAAGGCTGGTTCGTCGGATTCCTTTCAACACTCGTGGGCGACAGGAGATTCCCGAACAGTGACCCGTCAGGTGCACATAACGAGCGGATTGCGTGGTTCGTCCGGACAAGCCCGCCCGCCGGCGAACCCGATCAGGGTGCTGACAACCAAGCTGCACCCACCTGCGCCGCCACCGGATATGGTGGCGCGATCCAGAGTGGTCGAGCAGTTGGATGTGGGACGCAGTTATCCGCTGACCCTCGTGGCGGCTCCCGCGGGGTGTGGCAAAAGCGTGGCCATCAGAAGCTGGCTGGAAGCCTGTGACTGGTCGCACGCCTGGATTTCCCTGGATCAGGACGACGGCGATCTCAGACAGTTCGTGGGATATCTCGTCGCGGCGTTACAGCAGAATGACGAAGCGCGCTTCCAGCCTACGATTCTCAACCTGCGTTCCGAGGCGCCCCCTTCGGCGTCAAGCCTGGCCCGGACCTTTGCCAACGATCTGGATCAATCGCTGGCGCCCGTGGTCGTGGTGCTGGACGACTACCATCGCCTGGACGCCGCATCCTCCGTCCACGAGTTCATCGACACACTCCTCGAGCATCCGCCCATCGCATTGCATCTCGTCATCGCAGCCAGAAGAGATCCCCCTCTGCAGCTTCTGAAGCTGCGGGCCCGGGGCCAGGTGGCGGAGTTGCGCACACGTGAGCTGATGTTCAATGCGGAGGAGTCCGCCAAGCTGGCCGAACGGGTCACGGGTCGGTCGCTGGCTGTGGAACAGGTTGATCAGCTCCAGCGTGCTCTGGATGGCTGGCCCGCGGGTGTCCGACTCTTCGGCCTCGCCCTGCGCAGAACGACAGATACCGAGCGGGTGCTCGAGACAGTGGGTGACCTGAACGGCCAGGTCCATGGCTATCTGGCCAACGAAATTCTGACGCCGCTACCCGCCACCACCCGCGACTGGCTGCGCATGGCCAGCCTGCTCGACCGCTTCTGTGCTGAACTCTGCGAAACCGTTTGTGCCCCGTCAATCGACGGTCCAGCCGGAGGCCAGTCGTTCATTGAGACTATTCTCCGGGAGGAGCTGTTCGTGGTGCCTCTGGACACGAGTGGTAAGTGGTTCCGATTCCATCACGTGCTGCAGGACACGTTGCGCGCACAACTGTTCGAACTGTTCGATGAAACAGCCGACATTCGACCGATGTATCTGCGCGCCAGCGAATGGTTCGAAGGCCATGGGTTCACGGCGGAAGCCATAGACTATGCACTGCGGTCGGGTGACGGGGCTCATGCCGCCGGTATCGTTCAGCGACAGTACCGGCAGCAGTTCGATTCCGGACTGTGGCATGTGGTGGCAGGGTGGTTGGCGCTGCTGCCTGAAAGCGAGATCAGGAATCGTCCGGATTTGATGGTCGCGGAGGGTTGGGTGGCGGTGGACCGTCGGGACGCCGGCCGGGTGGCTGCGGTAGTCGAGCGCATGGAGATGGAAGAAGAACTCGGTGAACTTTCCAGAGATCTGGAAATATTCAGAGGGTTTCTCTGCTGGATCGATGGCGATCTGGAAGGTGCATTAACGCATACCGATTCCCTTCTGCAGTTACCGGCGACTCCTCGCATCACCGATGGGCTTGGATTGCTCCTGTACAGCGCGGTGATGACTTTGAGTGGCAGGCACGTTGAAGCGGTCGACGCGCTGGGTCCCGTGTTCGACCACCCGGGAGGCTCCGAGGGTTTCCGCGCCCAGGTCGTCGTCGCTCTGACGAGCGCTGAGATGATTACCGGCCGCTACCCGCAGGTTCTGGCGCATGCAGGACGGCTGAAGTCGCTGCCCGTGGAAGCGCGTGCCCGGATACTGGGGCTCACCGGGATCTCCCGCTATTACATGAACGATCTGACGGGGGCCCTGGAAGATCTGTCGGAAGCCGTCGAACACAGGGTTCTACTGCCCAGGGAAGCCGCGGTGGATTCCATGTCCGCCCTCATTATGGTCCACGAACTGCTTGGTGACGCACATCAGGCGGATCGTGTTTCAAGTCTGCTGGTGGAGTACGGCCGGCAAAGCGCAGATTCACGATGGCAACTCATCGCCCAATCAATTCGGGTTCGACTGGCGCTGTTGCGCGGCGATATGCCGGTTGCCGTCACCTGGGCCGCGGCGACGCAGATGTCGGTCTCAGCCGCTGAGTTGTTCGTACTCATGGAAGCAGCGCCATTGACTCTGGCTCGTGCACTCGTACAGAGCAGTGCCAGAGGCGCGCATTTACGGGCGAGAACGTTGCTGGAACGTATCGAAGCTCAATCCTCCGGATATCACCATGGCGCGCAGTTGATCGACTGTCAACTTCTAACCGCCTTGCTGAGTTACCACGAAGGCAGCCGGGCAGTGGCGCAGAAGCTGCTGTCCGATGCCCTGGCGCTTGCCCGGGACGGCAACGTCTTGCGGCCATTCCTCGAGGCCGGCATGCCCGTGATTGAGCTGCTCAAGGAGGTATCTGCCGATCAACCACACTTTGAATTCGCCTGTCGCATCGTCAACGCGCATGAGGCGTCGACTGACCGGAGGTTTCAACCAGCTGAATCGGGTATCGACCTCATCGAACCCCTGACGAATCGCGAACTGGATACGCTGGAACTGCTGCCCATGCGCTTGTCCAACAAGGAAATCGCCGAGCGTTTGTTTGTCTCACAGGAAACCGTAAAAACTCATCTGAAAGGCATCTATCAGAAACTCGGCGTCAGCAACCGGCATGATGCGGCCGATCTGGCCGACCGCATCCTGGCCCACGCACGCGCCTCTGGCTGAAGCCGTTTCAGTGATGCGCGAGCCTCCCCCTCCTGGGGGAGGTCATCTTTCTCGAAATGCGGGATTCTTCTGAAGGAAACGCCACGACGGATTCATTCCATGTCTAACATTGCAGCGTTTTCAGCGCCCACCCGCTATCGCATAGATGTGCAGGGGAGCCTCGATGACGCCTGGACTGGTCGATTCGGCGATCTTTCCATGTGGCGGTGCACGGTTGATGGTCAACCGATCACACGGCTGGAAGGCGTGGTGAGAGATCAGACTCAGCTTGCCGGTATCCTCAACACGCTCTATGAACTGCACCTGCCCCTTATCTCCATGGAGCGGCTGAGCTGTGCCCCCGGGGAAAACGACCAATCTCCCCCGTTCGGGTGATCCATACCCTTCGATGATCGCCTACGGTGGCCAGGTCTGCATCACACAGGGAGAGGAATGCCGCATGAAGTTTCATCGTACGGTGTTGGCGATCGGAGCCATTCTGGGGGCGTCAGGGGCCTACGCGGATAAACCGGGTTTCGGCGATACCTGGACGTTCAAAGCCGGAGGCATGCAGCAGACGGCGGATGTCGAATTCTCGTCGACGTCTCCCAACCGTCCTGAGTTTTCACTCGACCTCGAAGACCTGGGCATGGATGACGATGCCAGTAGCTTCTGGGCGGGTGTGACCTGGCAGTTCGCCGACAGTTGGGGCCTGCACTTCGTTTATTCGTCGTTCTCCACCGACGGCGACGCCGTCGCCAGCGAAGATGGGAACTTCGGCGATATCGAATGGACGGCGGACGCCAGCCTGTCTTCCAACTACGACCTCGATCTGTACATCATCGACCTGACCTGGGACTTCGTGAACACGGACCGTACCCATGTCGGATTCGGCCTCGGGTTTCATGTGGCGGAGATCGGCATCGGCCTGGACTTCGAACTGAATGGCATGGTCGGTGGGCAACCGGTGGTGATCGACAGCGGCTCGGAGACGGCCGACATTACCGCGCCTCTACCCAATGTTGTGTTGAGAGCCGGTCACCGCGTCGGCGAGCGCTGGTATCTGAGCGCCTCCGGCGGCTATTTTGCGCTCGAGTACGATGACATCGACGGAGAACTCGTCTCCTTCACCGCCGGGCTCGAATGGCGCCCGCTCGATCACTTCGGCCTGGGCGTCGGCTATCAGTACCTCGATGTGAGCGTCAAGCAGGATACCAGCAGTGCCGACCGGGAAATCGACACGGAAGCCCACGGGCCTGTGCTTTTCCTTTCGGTCGGATTCTGAGGAGACGGTTGTGAATCGATATCAGATTTTTTCGGGAACGGCTTGCCTGATGCTCGCTGCCTTCTGCCCGTCTCTGACGGCGGAAGAACAGAGCCTGGCCGCCAGTCTGGACGTCCAGGTTTTTCCGTCCGCGGGACAAGCGGCGGACCAGCAGTCGAAGGACGAGTCGGAGTGTTATCAATGGGCGGTGACCAACTCCGGCGTTGATCCGTTCAAGCTCGCCGACGAGTCCGAAGCCCAGCAGCAGCAGGCTCAGCAGGCACAGCAGGAAATTGCCGGCGGCCGCCACGGGTCGGGCGTGCGCGGTGCTGCCCGGGGTGCCGCGGCGGGTGCCGTCGTTGGCGAAATCGCTGACGATGATGCGGGTCAGGGCGCCGCCTACGGTGCTGCGGCGGGTGCGGTGGCCTCACGACATCGGAGCAAACGGGCCCAGCAGGAAGCCTCCGCCGAGCTTCAGCAGCAGACGGAGCAGACCCAGGCCGCCAATACGGAGAAACGGGGCAACTTCAATAATGCGTTCTCCGCCTGTCTGGAAGGGAAGCAGTACCAGGTCGAATTCTGAGCAACCGGCGAGTCGCGATCATAGGTGAAGGTCGAACCCGGCGGAGAAAAACGGTCTGCTGCCGGAATACTGATGGAGGAGAGATGAAATGCCTGATTGGAAACTGACCGTCGCACGGGTGCTGGCTCTGGCCGTAACGGCTGCTGTATCCGGTGCCGCCCTGGCCCAGCCTGCGCCGGCGCTTGATCGTGAGGTGTTGCCGATCAAGCCGCCCTACCGGGCGCCGATCACCACCGTGAATGCCCGTGACATGGAGAGTCCGCCGGTGTTCGAGGTGTCTGCGCCCAAGGGTGCGCCCAACGTCATCATTGTCCTGGTGGACGACCTCGGCTTCGGTGGCACGAGTCATTTTGGCGGCCCGGTGGCGACCCCGACATTCGATCGTCTGGCGAGCGAAGGCATTTTCTACAATCAGTTTCACTCCACGGCGCTTTGTTCACCCACGCGGCAGGCCCTGAAAACCGGCCGCAATCATCATTCCGCCGCCATGGGCAAGATCACCGAACTGGCAACGTCGTTTCCCGGCTATACGGGCGTGCTGCCGGACGATGTGGCGTCGATCGGCAAGATGCTCAGTTACAACGGTTTCAGCACCGCGGCGTTCGGCAAGTGGCACGAGACGGCGGTCTGGGAGATCAGTCCGTCGGGCCCGATGACCCGCTGGCCCAATCAGCAGGGGTTCGATGAGTTCTACGGCTTTATGGGCGGTGAAACCAATCAGTGGTCGCCGACCGTTTATCACAACCAGAACCGGGTCGAAACACCGGAGGAATCGGACTATCACTTTCTGACCGACATGACCACGAAGGCGATCGAGTGGATCGAATTTCAGCAGTCCCTGACCCCGGATAAACCGTTCTTTGTCTATTACGCGCCGGGGGCCGTGCATGCCCCGCATCACGTGCCCGAGTCCTACATCGAAAAGCACAAGGGGCGGTTCGATAAAGGCTGGGACGTGCTGCGCAAAGAAATTTATCAGCGTCAGCTCGAATCCGGAGTGATCCCGAAGGGAACGAAGCTTGCGGAGAAGCCGGACTGGATCAAGGACTGGAAAGATCTCAGTGCCAACGAGCAGAAACTGTTTGCGCGTCAGGCCGAGGTGTTTGCCGCCTTTGTGGACATGACCGATACCGAGATCGGTCGTCTGGTGACGGCCGTCGAAGAGATCGGTGAAAGTGACAACACGCTGATTTTTTACATTGCCGGTGACAACGGCACCAGCGCGGAAGGGGTTGCCAACGGTCTCTACAATGAGATGACGTACTTCAATGCCGAGCCCAAGGGTTCCGATGTGGACTTCATGCTGCAGTTCTACGACGAGTGGGGTGGCCCTGAGACCTTCCCGCACATGGCAGCGGGTTGGGCGGTCGCCTACGATTCGCCGTTTGCCTGGACCAAGCAGGTCGCCTCCGACTACGGTGGAACCCGCCAGGGCATGGCCGTGCACTGGCCGGATGGCATCGAATCGAAGGGCGAACAGCGCTCGCAATGGCACCACGTCATCGACGTCGTTCCGACGATTCTGGAAGCGACCGGTCTGCCCGAACCGAAGATTGTGGACGGTATACCGCAGAAACCCATCGAGGGCGTCAGCATGGTCTACAGTTTCGATGATGGGGCGGCGGCGGACCGGCACACGGTCCAGTACTTCGAGATGTTCGGGAACCGGGCGCTGTACGACAACGGCTGGATGGCACGGACAATTCATTCGACCCCCTGGGGCCGGCCGACCAACGCGCTGGAAGAGGATGTCTGGCAGCTCTATCACGTTGCCGAAGACTTCAGCATGTCGAAAAACGTCGCGAACAGACACCCGGAAAAGCTGGCGGAACTTCAGGACCGTTTCCTTGCCGAGGCACGCAAGTACAACGTGCTGCCCCTCGATGACCGGTTCATCGAACTGGCTAATCCGGAGATCGCCGGGCGTCCCGATCTGATGTTCGGCCGCACGAGCCTGACGCTCTCCGACGGGATGGCCGGTCTGCTGGAAAACGACTTCATCAATACCAAGAACACGTCGTACACCATCGAGGCCGAAATCGAGACGGATGGTTCGGCTGCCAACGGCGTAATCGTTGCCCAGGGCGGACGCTTTGGCGGCTACAGTCTGTACGTCAAAGACGGCGTTCCGATATTCGCCTACAACTATCTCGGACTCGACCAGACCAAAATTTCGAGTTCCTCACGACTGCCGGCCGGCAAAGCCAATCTGAAGATGGCGTTTGCCTATGACGGCGGCCAGGGAGGCGGGGGCACGGTCACGCTGAGTATCGACGGCAAGCCGGTCGGCTCCGGAAAAATCGCGAAAACCCAACCTAACGTCTACTCGGCAGACGAAACCGCCGGTGTTGGCGTGGACCATGAGACCCCCGTGTCGGATGATTACACGCTGGAAACCAGCAAGTTCACCGGTTCGATCGATCGGGTGACGATCAATACGCGGCCTTCCGGCTGAGGCAATGATCCGACAGGAAATGAGATGAGGGCAGTAGATTTCGACCAGGAAGCTTTGCAGGCCATGGCTGGTGGAGACCCGGAAGAGCCGGTAGTCATGCTCAATCTACTGCGCTATCGGGAAGTCGCGCAATCCGGCTGCGGCGTCGACGGGCTGAGTGGCCGGGAGGCTTATGATGTTTACGGCCAGCGTTTCGCTGCCCTTCACTCGCGTTTCGGTGGTGAGCCCATCTGGATGGGACGGGCCATCCATTCGATCATTGGTGCAGAGGACTGGGACCTGGTCATCCTGGTGCGTTATCCGACCCGGCGTCAGTTTGTCGAGATGCTCAGAGACCCGGCTTACCAGGAAATCGCACCGATACGTGCGGCAGCGCTGGCCGACAGCAGGCTGGTTGAGACCACTCAGTTGCTGCCGAGGGCAGACTGAATCGGATCAAGACGCACGAAGTAGCGAGGTGCAAATCCCATCAGGAAGCGCATGGTGAAGGGTATCGGCTGAACTTCCGTATGCAGTCGCTCGTGCACTTCATCTGATACGGGAACGGCAACATAGTCGGCGCTTTCCCCAGCACGGGTGATGGTCACCTGTGGATTTTCTTTTACGTCGCTGTACCAGGACCGGGGCCAGTGATTGGCTGCCACGTAGAGCGTGCCTTCATCGTCGATGGCAGACAGGACCCGGTCGTTTCTGTTGCCGTCCGAGTCCGTGGTGGTGATCACCAGCGTGTTGCCCTGTTCCGGCTGGTAGTAACCGAGCAGCGACTCAAACAACACCACGATGCCGACGTAGACGGCCAGCAGAATGCCGACGATTTTGACGATTTTCATCTGTTCTCTCCCCTTGGTTGAACCAGTTTACCTGTTCGAACGGAGATGCATACCGTTGGGCGTCAGTCCGGCTGTGCTTCCACCGGGCACGTCAGAGTGCCGAGCTCTGCCACCGTCACCTTTACCGTCATGTCCGTACTGGCGGCGATTTCCGGCAGATAATGGAGCAGGGCGACCAGATCGCCTGTCTCCAGGGAACGGTCCGCGGCGAGGTTCAGGGCAATCTCCGTCGGATCGGGCAGCACGAGTTCCGCCTTCTGCTCCTCGGTCTCGATCTGCAGTGTGAATTCGAGATCATCCCCCAGTTCGTCCGGCGTGGTCAGCCAGGGTCCGGCGGCAAGGGTGGCGGGGGAGAGATAGCAGACGGGCATGTAACCGAGCGGCTCATAGCCGGTCTCAACGGTCCGTACCGCCACGGCCACGCCCACGGCAACCGGTTTCACGTCGCCTTCGGGGATTCGCAGAGGGCGCAGACTGCCGCGGAGAAATTTCGGATCCACGCTGACGGGTTCGTCCCTGGCGGCGTCAAAAACGCAGAGCAGTTGCGCCGCATCCGTGATGGGGGTGCGCAGCTGTATTTTGTCCAGTCGGTAGTCGGGGGATTCCTCGGCTGCCGTATCGAGGGCGCGCACCAGGGCATTCGCCACGAACAGATCTCTCAGGGAGTCGTATTCGGGCAGGTGGCGACCCAGATCGACGACGCGGCCTTCGACCATCGCGCCGAAAGAAGTGTCCTCTCCGGCATTGAAGCTGAGTAGCTGCACTTGGCCCCGTACCCCCTCTGGTTTGACCGTGCTCGGATGCGGGATGAGAATTAACCACCCTTTCAGTCAAGTCAATCGTGATCGCGATGGCTGGATCACACTCAAGCGGAGCAACAATGCGTTCGACTCAATTTTCTGTGCGTCTCGTGCCGGCGATCTTCACGCTTCTTATTGCCGGCTGGACGCATGCGTCCGACGGTCCGGATCCGGCCAGCGGACCATTCGCCGAACCCGATCAGGTGGTGTTGACCGATTACTTCCCGGCTGCTGATCCCGACGCGGCTTTCGATCCGTCCGTGCCGAAACCGGAAGAGGTCATCGGTCACAGCATCGGCAGTCAGTTTGCCCGCCACGATCTGGTCGTCGCCTGGTTCGAAGCTCTGGCGGAAGCTTCTGCCAGAGTGGAGTTGGTGGAGATCGGACGTACCTATGAAGGACGACGGCAGATCACCGTCATGATCTCGTCCGTGCGGAATATCGACCGTCTGGCTGAGGTGCAGCGTGCGCATCTGGCGAATGAAGCGGACGCGCCGATTTTTACCTGGCACGGCTACAGCGTTCATGGCAACGAAGCCAGTGGTGTGCAGGCGGCCATGGCCGTTGCCTGGTATCTGGCAGCCAGCACCGATGAGGATGTGCGGGAGCTGCTGCGGAATACCGTGGTAATGATCGACCCTTCGCTCAATCCGGATGGCTACGGCCGCTTTTCCACCTGGGCCAACCATGCGGCAGGGCGTGTCCATGTGGCGGATCCGGCACACCGGGAGCGCACCGAGTTCTGGCCGGGCGGGCGCGGAAACCATTACTTTTTCGATCTCAATCGGGATTGGCTGCTGCTGCAGCATCCCGAATCCGTCAACCGGGTGCAATTGCTCCAGAAGTACCGTCCCCTGGTGATGACGGACCATCATGAGATGGGCGGCGACCGGACGTTCTTCTTCCAGCCGGGCGTAGACAGTCGCTGGAATCCGATGATTCCCACGAGCAACCGGCAGCTCACTGAACGCCTGGGCAATTTTCATGCGCGGGCGCTGGACCGGGCAGAACGCCTTTACTATCAGGGTGAGTCCTTCGACGATTTCTATCCTGGTAAGGGCTCCACCTGGCCGGACCTGCAGGGCACCGTTGGCGTGCTTTTCGAGCAGGCCAGCACGGCCGGCCTGGTGCGGGATACGGACCAGGGTCGCATCACCCTGCCCATGGCCGTGCACAATCATGTGATCGCCACGCTGTCCACCCTTGAAGGGACCCGGGAGATGGCGGCAGATTTTCGTCGCTATCGGGGCGATTACCAGGAACGCAAGCATGTGCCCGGGGGGCTGCCAGGGGCCTGGATATTCGACGATGGTGGTGATCCGAGCCGGGCGGCGGCCATGGTCGCCGTGCTCAAGGGGCAGGGACTCACCGTATTCGGAATCACTGAAACGGTGAAAGGTACGAACGGCAGCTATCTGCCTGGCCGTGCCTGGGTGGTCCCGGTGCTGGGCGCCGAGGCGCCCCTCGTGCAGACGCTGTTCGAAGACGTGCGCGATTTCGAGGACTCGACCTTCTACGACGTTTCTGCCTGGTCTCTGCCCCATGCCTTCGGCGTTCGCGCGAGTCCTCTGTCGCGGGTGCCCTCCAAACTGGACACGGAAAGCCACGTAAACCGGAATTACGGGGTCAGCGGGCGTCGGGATGCAGCGGCCTGGGTGCTGCCGTGGGATGATTTCTACGCGCCCACGGTGCTGGCCCGTCTGCAGGCCGCCGGCGTACGGGCCCGGGTGGCGCTGAATCCATTCGAGTCCAGAAGCGATGGTGACACGGTGCGCTTTCAACGGGGTGCGGTGGTGATCCATGAGGCCGACGTGCCGGATATGGATGAGCGGAAACGCGACTTCCTGGCCCGTCTGGCCGCGGGCGATGCGCCGCTGGTCGGGCTGGATTCCGGTCAATCCAGTCGTGGACCCGATCTCGGCAGCCCGAGGTTGAGACCTCTGAAACCGGCCCGGATCGCGCTCCTTGCCGGTCGGGGCATCAATCCTTCTTCCGCCGGGAGTATCTGGCATGCGCTGGACGCCCGGCTCGGCTATCCGGTTGCTCTCGTGGAACCGGAGGTGTTGAGCGAAGCGGTGCTCAATCGCCACACACATCTCATCCTCGCCGATGGTGAGTACGAGGCGGTTCCTGAAGAACGGTCCCTGGCTATCCAGCGCTGGACCGAGGCGGGTGGCGTGCTCATCGTCATCAGACGCGCGGCGACCTGGGCCCAGACCCTGGGCTGGCTGCCGGATCCGAAGCTCGAAGATCCGGAGAAAAAGCGCTTTCCCTATGGCGACATGGCCGCAAAGGACGGCGCGCAGCAGGTGGGTGGCGCGATTCTTTCCGTTCAACTCGATGAGACTCATCCGCTGGCCTTCGGCATCCGCGGCGGCCGGATCGGGATGATGAAACGGGGTACGACCGTTCTGAAAGCGCCCTGGGACAATCCCTTTACCGTAGCCGGTGCTTATGCGGAATCTCCGCTCCGGTCCGGTTACCTGCCCGAAGGTTTTGCCGAACAGCTGAGTGACACCCCCGCGATTCTGGCGGTGCCCATGGGCGAGGGCGCGATTGTTGCCTTCGCCGATGCACCGGCTTTTCGAGCGGTCTGGTGGTCGAGCCAGCGACTGCTGGCCAACGCCATCAGTTTCGGAAGTGTGATCGACACCCCCCGAGGTCGCTATGGCCCGGCCAAACAGGACCGGCCATAGCGTGCCGGGTCACCGGGGGAGGGAGGCGTCCTGGGTCTCGGCGCTGCTGGTGGTCAACGATTCCAGACGGCGCGCGATGGTGCTCGGTGAGCCCGTGTTCCTGGCCAGCAGTTTGTAGAATGCCGGCACGATGAACAGGGTCAGCAGGGTGGCCAGGGCGACGCCGGAGAAAATCACGATGCCGAGCATGTTGCGACCGGATGACCCGGCGCCGGTGGCCAGCATGAGCGGAATGGAGCCCATTACGGTGGCGATCGTGGTCATGATGACGGGCCGCAGACGAATACCGGCGGCTTCCCTGATCGCGGTTTCAAAGTCCCTGCCGGCATCCCGCAGCTGATTGATGAATTCCACGATCAGCACCCCGTTTTTCGCGGCAATCCCGATCAGCATGATCACGCCGATCTGGCTGTAGATGTTCAAGGTCGATCCGGTCACATACAGACCGAGCAGCGCACCGGCCAGGGCCATGGGCACGCTGAGCAGAATAACGAGGGGGTGGATGAAGCTCTCGAACTGGGCGGCGAGCACGAGGAATACAATCAGCAGGGCGATGCCGAAGGTGAAAACCAGGCTGCCGGAGGCTTCCTTGTATTCGAGTGATTCGCCTTTGTAGTCGACCTGGGCGAATTCCGGCAGTTCCGTCGCCACCACTTCCTCGAGGAAGCTGAGCGCGTCGCCCAGAGCATAACCCGGGGTGAGATTGGCGCTGATGGTGATGGCCCGCAGCCGGTTGTAGCGGTTCAGGCTGGCTGCGCCGGCCGTTTCCTCGAGATAGATCAGATTGGCCAGCGGGATCAGGTCGCCGCTGATACTGGAGCGAACGTAGATATTCTGCAGGTCGTCTGCGGCGGCCCGCTGATCTTCTCTGGCCTGCAGGATCACGTCGTACTCTTCGCCGTCCTGAACGAAGGTGGTGATGCGCTGTTCGCTCATCATGGCGCCGAGGGTTTTGCCGATGGTCTCCACCGAGACGCCCAGATCGGCCGCCCGGTTCTTGTCCACCTGCACGACGACCTGAGGTTGTGTTTCCTTGAAGTCGCTGTCCACGCGGGCGAATCCGGGATGCTGCTCGGCACGCTCCATGACGATGTCGCGCCACTGGGCCAGCGTTTCATAGTTGGGCCCACCGAGAACGAACTGCACCGGCCGATCGCCACCACCCCGGGAGAGTCCGGAGCGAACGAAGGCGAAAGCCCGCACACCGGGTACCTGCTCCCAGCTTTTCATGGCGCGCTGCAGGGCATCATCAGTGGTCATGGTCCGTTCCTGCCACGGCACCATACTGACGATGAACATGCCCGTGTTGGGTGTTGTACTGCCGAACGCGGGTACCCGGGATACCACACGCTGCACCTGGCCCTCGTCCCGCATTTCCTGCAGGGGAAGTTCCAGTTCGTCCATGGACTCAATCATCCGCTTGATGCCGACGCCCTCCGGCGCCAGCACCCGGGCGTAAAATGCGCCCTGGTCTTCGCTGGGCGCATACTCCTGTGGCACATTTGCGACCAGCCAGCTGGTGCCGGCCAGTACGGCCACGGTAATCACCACAGCGAGCCAGCTGTGCTTCAGGAAGCCCCCGAGCAGAACCTGATAGACCGCTTCGATGCGCGCAAAGAGCCGATGCACGAACTTGGTGAATGGATTCACCGTGCCTTTCGCCGAAAGGAATTTCGAACACATCACGGGCGTCAGGGTCAGCGCCAGCACGCTGGAGAAAATCACGGCGGCCGCGATGGTGACCGCCAGTTCGGAGAAAATCACTCCGAGATTGTCTTCCAGAAATATGATCGGGGTGAACACGGCTACCAGCACGGCGGTGGTTGCGATGACGGCGAATGCCACCTGGCGTGCGCCCTTGTAGGCGGCCAGCAGCGGGTCTTCCCCTTTTTCGATTCGCCGGTAGATGTTTTCGAGCACCACGATCGCGTCATCCACCACCAGACCGATACAGAGCACCAGGGCCAGCAGAGTGATCAGGTTGACGGAGAAACCGAACAGTGCCAGCGCGATGAAGGCGGAGATCAGACAGACCGGAATGGTGATGGCGGGAATCAGCATGGTGCGGAACGTGCCGAGGAAGGCCAGAATCACGATGCTCACCAGCACCGTGGTGAGGGCAATGGTCTCATAGACCGAATCGATCGCCTCACGAATGAACAGGGAGTCGTCCTGGCTCGGCAGCAATTCCATGTGCTCGGGCAGATTGGATTGCACTTTGACGATCTCGGCCTTCACCGCTTCGAGCATTTCCAGAGTATTGGCGGTGGACTGTTTGGAGACCCGTATCCCCACCGTAGTCTGCCGGTTGGAGCGGAAGGTTTCCCGGGTGTTGCGGGGGGCAAGTTCCACGGTGGCCACTTCACCCAGACGGATCAGATGGCCGTCGGTACCGCGCCGGATTACCAGCGCCCGGAAATCATCCGGGCTCTGATAACTGCGCTCGAGACGGACCCGGAACTCCTTGACCTCTCCTTCGATGCGACCGGCGGGCAGCTCCAGGTTTTCCCGCCTCAACGCTGCTTCGATATCGGTGACGGTGAGTTGCCGGGCCGCCAGCGCCAGCCGATCGAGCCAGATCCGCATGGAAGGTTTAGCACCGCCGCTTGCCTCCACCGTGGATACCCCGGGGATGACGGCAAACCGATCGACGATATAGCGCTCCACATAGTCGTGCAGATCCATCATCGAGAGCTCGGTGCTGGAGACGTTCATATACATCACCGGCCGGGCGTCCGAATCTGATTTGGCGACGATGGGAGGGTCCACGTCATCCGGCAGACGGCCGAGCACCCGGGAGACCCGGTCACGCACATCGTTGGCGGCTTCGTCGATGTTGCGATCCAGCTGAAATTCGACGTTTACCCGGGAGGTCTCGTCCATGCTCGTGGAACGGATGGCCTTGATGCCTTCGATTCCGCTGATCTGATCTTCGATGACCTGGGTGATCCGGGTCTCGATCACGTCCGCAGAGGCGCCGATGTAGCTGGTGCTGACGGATACCGTGGGAGAGTTGATGTCCGGGTATTCGCGAAGCGGCAGGTAGTTGAAAGAGAGCGCGCCGAAGGCGACCAGCATCAGGCTGATGACCGTGGCGAAGACCGGCCGCTTGACGGAGACATCCGAGAGCCACATATCAATAGCCTCCGTTACCGGGCCCGCGGATTCCGTTGCCGGGCCGTCGGGTGCCGACGCCGCTGGCGTCCCGTTCGGTGGTGACCGGAGCGCCGTCGCGGATCTTTATGACGCCGTCGGTAATGACGGCCTCCCCGGCGTTCAGACCGCTTTCCACTTCCACCCAACCGGCGCTTCGAACCCCGGTATGAATCTGGCGCATGGTGGCACGGCCATTATCGATGGTGAATACGAACACCTGGGAAGCACGCTGTATCACCGCCATTTCGGGGACCATGAGCACCTCCCGGGTGGCGGTGGTGAGATGCACCGTGAGCAGCATTCCGGGCTTGAGCAGCAGCTCCGGGTTGTCGATATGCGCACGGATGGTGGCGGCTCTGGTGTTTTCGTCGATCCGCGATCCGACGGTTCGCACGGTGGCCGTGAAAGAACGATCCGGGAAGGCGGAACTCTGTGCTGTCAGCGTCAGGCCCGGGCGCACCAGATTCAGATGCACTTCTGGAATCGAGAAGTCGAGCTTGATGATGGAAATATCATCCAGGGTGGTGATCGTACTGCCGGGGGTAACCAGCGTGCCCTCGCTCACTTCACGAAAGCCGAGCAGGCCCGAAAAGGGGGCGCGGATGAGTCTGTCTTCCAGTCGGGCAACGATGGATTGATAGCGTGCCTGAGCGGCGGATTGCCGGGCCTGGGCGGCATCCCGGTCCGACAGGGGGACCAGATTGTCATCCGCCATGGATTCGAGGCGGCGGGCCTGGTTGCGGGCATCCTGAAGATTGGCTTCGGCCTCGTCGAGCAGTGCCGATTGCTCGCGGTTGGTGAGTTCCACCAGCACATCGCCCGCGGATACCAGTTGCCCGTCTTCGAAGTTTATCCGGCTGACGGTATCTGTCAGCTTGGCTGCAATCACCACAGATTCGTTGGCCCGGGTAGTGCCTATGGCCTCCACCTGGTCCCGGATCTCCCGGGTTTCGGCGGTTTCCGTGATCACGAAGGTCGGGCCCCGGCTGAAACCCGGACCAGCAGGGCCCGGTGCTGCGTCGTTGCACCCGACCAGGCATCCGGTAAGCAGCGTCAGCAGCCACAGGCGGGTGATGGGCAGGGAGAACAGTTTCGCGGGCAAGCCCGGCAGACGGGACGGTCGGATGCGGAAAGAGAGATACAAAAGGGTCGGCCTCTGTTTTTTTCATTTTATTGTCAAGGGTACCCCTTCGACCACACAAGTGCCGCACCGTTCGATAGATTCCATGCTTCTGTCACCCTAAACTGGTCGCCGCAGTCCTTATGGCCTGCTCTCTTGGAACAGACGTGAAAGAGCAGGTGAAAGAGCAGGTGGAAGAGCAGACAAAAGATGAAAGAACAGATGAATGAGAACTTCTTTCAGCTCCTGCAGTACGCCTTCTCGAAGAAGATCGACGGTACGGCGCTGTTTCTGCCCGATGGCCGGGAAATCAGCTATCGGGAACTGGAAATCCGGAGTGCGGACTTTGCCCGTCTGCTGATCGCTGAAGGCGTGACCACTGGCGATCGGGTGCTCGTACAGACGGGAAAATCACCGGAGGCGGTGGCCCTCTATCTCGGCTGTCTGCGCACAGGCGCGGTTTACGTGCCGATCAACACGGCATACACCGCCGCGGAAGTCGCCTATTTCCTGGCGGATGCGACACCCGCGCTCTTTGTCTGTGACCCGGCGGATGAATCCGGCTTCCAGACCCTGGCCGAAAACCCGTCGAAGCAGGAGGACGCACAGACGCCGGGTACCCGGGTGCGGTCGCTCGGCACCGCGGGCGAGGGCTCTCTGCTCGAGCGGCTCGAGTCTGGGGCATTGTCTGCGGCATTGGCGGACGAACCACCGCCGGTCGCCGTACGGACGGCGGATGACCTGGCTGCCATCCTCTACACATCCGGCACCACGGGGCGCTCCAAAGGCGCCATGCTTACGCACGGTAATCTGGCAACCAGTAGTGTGATGCTGGTGGACTACTGGGGCTGGCAGGACGATGACGTCCTCCTGCATGCACTGCCCATCTTCCACGTGCATGGACTGTTCATTGCGCTGCATTGCGCCATGCTGAAAGCCACTCCGATGATCTTCCTGCCGGGTTTCGATGCCGAGGCGGTGCTTGCGGAACTGCCCCGGGCGACGGTGATGATGGGTGTGCCGACCTTCTACACACGGTTGCTCGGCCAGACCGGGCTGACCGCCGATCTCTGCGCTCACATGAGACTGTTCATCAGCGGCTCGGCGCCGCTGACCAGCCAGACTTTCGCCGCCTTCGAATCCCGCACCGGGCATCGGATTCTCGAGCGCTACGGCATGAGCGAAACCATGATGAATCTCTCCAACCCGCTGATCGGTGAACGCGTGGCGGGCACGGTTGGATTTCCGTTGCCCGGGGTTCAGGTGCGGATCGCTGCCGAATCGGGTGAGGTGCTTCCGGCGGGCTCGGTGGGCGTGATTGAAGTCAAGGGTCCTAACGTGTTCAAAGGCTACTGGCAGATGCCGGAGAAGACGGCGGAAGAGTTCCGCGCCGACGGCTTCTTCATCACCGGCGATCAGGCGGTGATGGACGAGACCGGCCGGGTCAGCATCGTCGGCCGGGAAAAGGATATGGTGATCTCCGGAGGCTACAACGTCTATCCGAAGGAAGTGGAAGTGCTGCTCGATGAGATGCCCGAGGTGGTGGAAAGCGCCGTGATCGGCGTTCCACATCCGGATTTCGGCGAGGCCGTGGTCGCGGTGGTGGTGCCTCTGTCAGAGGCGGTGAATGTGGCGCAGACGGACCGGACCCTGGATGGCCTGATTGCCAGGTTCAAACAGCCGAAACGGGTGATCAATCTGCCGGAACTGCCCCGCAACGCCATGGGCAAGGTGCAGAAGAATCAGCTCAGGGAAAACTACAAAGGTCTGTTCGCAGAGTCAGGCCCATGATGCTGCTCACCATCGCGGTGGCGATCCAGTTCATCATCCTCATCGGTCTCGCCGTGGTGGTGCTGTCGCTGGCCCGGCAGGTGGGGATTCTGCACGAGCGTTTGAGTCCCGCCGGCATGCAGCGGTCGCGGAACGGGATTCAGCCCGGTGAGATCGTTCCGGCTCAGTCGCTGACGGCCATTTCTGAAGCTCCGATAACGTTTACGGGCCGGCCGGCCGCACTGCTGTTCATGTCTGCCGAATGCCCGATCTGCAGAAGTGTGTTGCCGGCATTCGAGGATGCGGTGGGCGGCACGGACTTCGCCCCTTACTGGGTGGCGGACGGATTACCCGGCCCCAGCGGGGAAATGCCGGACTACACCCGCTATGCGGCGGATCAGCGTCTGGATGAAGACCGCTTGCTGGTTTCCCAGGAACTGGGTCTGACGCTCGGCATACAGCAGATCCCCGCCCTGGTGCTCATTGATGCCGAACAGAAGCTGATCGCCCGTGAGGTGCTGAATGGCCCGCGCCAGGTGGCGGCGCTCTTCTCGGCCTATGCCTCTTCTCATCCGGCCTGAAGCTCAGCTCGTTCCGGCAAGCCCCAGGCTGGAAAAGAGCACGTAGACGGCCACCATCGCCGCGAGCAATCCGCCCGCCACCGGATAGGCCCAGCGCCAGGGGGTCATGTCCACCCGGTGTGCGTCCTCGGGTATGAAGGCCGATTCTCCCACCCGCCAGACGAATGCCAGCATGATGGCGATTTCCAGGCTGAACAGTATGGCGTACAGGTGGATGAAGTGGATGCCGGTGTCCCAGACGAAGGTGAGCGTCCCATAAGCCAGCAGATGAAAGCCAATGGCTGTCAATGCGCCGGCGGCGGGTACTCGCTGGCCGCTCCGGCTGCTGAGCACCGCCATCACCACCACGGCGATGATGGGGATGTTGTAGAAGCCGGTAAATTTCCTGATCAGCTGCCAGACGCCTTCCGGCGCATACTGCAACAGCGGCGCTACCAGAAACGAAAAGAGTGCGAGCACGGTGCCGAAGATTCTGGCGGTGCGGATGAGTGCGGTGTCCGACATGCCCGGTCGCAGGGGGGCGACCAGGTCCACGGCGAAGAGCGTGGAGGCGCTGTTCAGCAGAGAATTGAAGGAACTCAGCACGGCGCCGAGGAGTACGGCGAGAAAGAAGCCGGACAACCAGTGTGGAAGCACGTCTGCGGCAAGCCTCGGGTAGGCATCATCCATGCTCACCAGAGTGGGCCCGTACAGATGAAAGGCGATCACCCCCGGGATCATCATCAGGAACGGCACGGCAATCTTGAAGAATCCGGAGATCAGAACGCCTTTCTGGCCCTCCGCCAGACTGGCCGCCCCAAGCGTGCGCTGAATGACGTACTGATTCGTACCCCAGTAGAAGAGATTGGCGAAGATCATGCCGGTGAACAGGGTGCCGAACGGGGTGGGATCGGTGCTGCTGCCGATGGCGTTGAGTTTGTCTGTATGCTGACTTGTCAGGATGACCAGGCCGTTCTGAAAGCTGCCTTCGCCCAGTCTGATCAGTCCGAGCACGGGCACCAGAATTCCGATGACGAGCAGGCCTATGCCATTCAGGGTGTCGGATACAGCCACTGCCTTCAGACCACCGAAAATTGCATAGGCGGCGCCGATGAGGCCGATTGTCCAGAGTGTCAGGGCCAGCGCTTCCTGCCTGGGCAGGCCCAGAAGGTCGGGCACATCGAATAACTGCAGCACGGCCAGCGAGCCTGAGTACAGAATCGATGGGATGGTGATCAGGCCATAGCCGAGCAGAAACAGGATTGCCGTGGCCCGCCTTACGCGCGCGTCAAAGCGGGATTCCAGATATTCCGGCAGGGTGGTGAAGCCGCCGGTGAGATAGCGGGGCAGCAGAATCAGCGCCATGATCACGATGGCGACCGCCGCGGTGACTTCCCAGGCCATGCTGGATAGATTGAAGGCGTAGGCGGAACCATTGAGGCCGATGAGTTGCTCGGCAGAGAGATTGGTGAGGAGCAGGGAACCGGCAATGAACGTGCCGGTCAGACCATGTCCAGCCAGAAAATAGCCGTCCCGGCTCCCGGTCTGCCCACGTGTGCGGCGATAGGAGAGGTAGCCCACCAGGGCCATGAACATGCAACAGGAGAGAACGGTGGTCATGGCGCGACAGGGTAACCGGCGGCAGGGATGGGTGCGACTTGCACCGTTGCTGCTTGTGCTGTTCGCAGAAGTCACGGTTGCGGAGATTTCCTATCGGTTGAACCTGAACGACGATCTGTCGGAGGTGTGGGTTGAGGCCCGCTTTCCTCCGGACGGTCGGATGCTGCAGGCATCCGACGGGGTCACCCGGGCGCTCAGGGGATTGGCTGGTTGTGAGGGTGAAGTGATCCGGCCTCGTTCCGGCCGTATTCCAACCGAGTCCGCCAACGGCTGTCTCCGTTACCGCTACCCGCTGAAGGCCCAATCCGGACGCCGCAGCCCACCCGTCGCGGCCGGTATCCGAGTCACTACGCCGGGCGAATGGCTCTGGCTGCCTGAGTTGCGACCGGGCGAGCGTGTGGCTCTGGCCTTTCAGAACCCGGGAGACCGATCGATCTCGGTGCCCTGGCTGGCCAGAGGTGATCATCGATTCGAGCTTCAACCGTCACCGGGAAGCGCCACGGGCACTGCGATATTCGGGGCGTTTTCGGCGTTGACGCTGGAGACAGAAGGCGCCCGCCTGCAGGTGGCCGCCCTGGACGGTCCGGATATGAAACTCGATCATTCGACACTGCTCGAGTGGCTGGAAGTGGCGGCGGCGGATGTGGCCGGCGTCGGTGGCCGATTCCCGAATCCGAGCGTACAGGTGATCGTCCAGCCGGTCCGCAGCCGTGGCAGTTCGCCCGTCCCCTTCGGTTATGTGATCCGGGACGGCGGAGAAGCCGTACGCTTCTTCGTCGATCCCTACCGCGCCGTGGAGGACTATCACGCAGACTGGACGGCGACCCACGAGTTCGCCCACCTGCTGCTTCCCTATGTGCGCGGCCGGGAGAAATGGGTGTCTGAAGGCTTTGCCAGCTATTACCAGAATGTGCTCCTGGCGCGCCGTGGTGTTTATGGCGAGGAAGAGGTCTGGGCTCGACTGCATCGCGCCTTCAGCCGGGCCGGCGAGGTGAAGCACCCGCCGTCCCTCGACCGCCTGCACGAGCGTTCTTTCCGGGACGTGCGCATGCTCGTGTACTGGAGTGGTGCGGCACTGGCGCTCGAAGCGGATGTGCGGTTACGAACGCTCGGTACCGCGCTGGATAGCGTGCTGGGGCAACTGGCCGACTGCTGTCTGCCATCGGAGCGGACCTGGACGGCAGCGGAACTCTTCGAGCATCTGGATACCTTTGCACCGGAGCCCGTGTTCGTGCCGCTGTACGAGAAGTTCATGGCGAGACGCGGTATGCCCGATCTTGAAGCGTTGTATCAGAATCTCGGCATCGTGGTGGGTGAAGACGGCCTGTCGCTCAGCGCTGAGGGGCGACTCGTGGCCGTGCGTGAGGCTATCATGCGGTCGGATTCATTGAGGAGGAAACCCGGTGGCCACCTTTAGCACAGCCGATGGCGCAGACATCTACTATGAGGTACACGGCGAAGGTTTTCCCGTGCTGCTGATAGCACCTGGCGGAATGCGTTCCGCGGTGTCGTTCTGGGAAAACACCCCCTGGAACCCGATTGCGGACCTGGAGGACCATTTCCAGGTGATTGCCATGGACCAGCGCAATGCCGGGCAGTCGACAGGGCCGATAGAAGCCTCTCACGGCTGGCATACCTTCACCGCCGATCAGCTGGCACTGCTCGACCATCTCGAGGTCGATCGCTTTCACGTTGCCGGGATGTGCATTGGTGGACCCTACGCCTTCGGACTCATTGCCGCCGCACCGGAGCGGGTGGCCTCTGCCGTGCTCTTCCAGACCATCGGCCGGGACAACAACCGGGAGATATTCTATGAGATGTTCGACAGCTGGGCGGTGGATCTGAAGGATTCATTCAGATCGATGAGCGAAGCGGACTGGCAGCGTTTCCGGGGCAATATGTATGACGGTGACAAGCGCCTGTTCAACGTGGACGACGACTTTGTCCGGGATTGCCACACCCCCCTGCTGGTGCTCTGCGGCAAGGATCTCTACCACCCGGAGAGCACGTCCAGGGTGATAGCCGAACTCGCACCGGATGCGCAGTTCATTGAAGAGTGGAAAGAGGGCGCTGCCCGGGAGTCAGCCCGAGCGGAGGTGCTGGCCTTTCTCAGCGCGAATTCCTGATCAGAAGATAAAGGTTGCAAATTGACTGATAAGAAGACAACAGCGTTCATCGGGCTCGGGGTCATGGGCCATCCCATGGCGGGGCATCTGGCTGCAGCCGGCCATGCGGTAACGGTATACAACCGGACCGCGTCCAAAGCCAGCCGGTGGCTCGGACAGTATGATTCCGTGGGCGCCGGCAGCCATCGTGCCGCACTGACGCCGATGGAAGCCGCGCAGGGGGCGGAACTGGTGTTCCTCTGTGTGGGCAATGATGACGATGTCCGCTCGGTGGTGTATGGCGACGCCGGTGTGCTGGCGAGCATGAGTGAGGGAAGCATCCTGGTTGATCACACCACCGCCAGTGCCGACCTGGCTCGTGAACTTCACGAAGCCTGTGCAAAGAAAGGCATCGGCTTTCTCGATGCACCGGTCTCCGGCGGCCAGGCGGGGGCCGAGAATGGTCAGCTCACGGTGATGGTGGGCGGTGATGAGAAGACTTTTTCCGCCGTGCAGCCCGTGATGGATTGCTTTGCCAAGTCGGTGCGACTCATGGGGCCTTCCGGATCCGGGCAGCTCACCAAGATGGTCAACCAGATCTGCATTGCCGGTGTTCTGCAGGGGCTTGCGGAAGGGTTGCACTTTGCCGAGCAGGCGGACCTGGACATCGAGGCGGTTGTGGACGTGATTTCAAAAGGGGCCGCGCAATCCTGGCAGATGGAAAACCGTCATCAGACCATGGCGAAGGGCGAGTTCGAGTTCGGATTCGCCGTCGACTGGATGCGGAAGGACCTGGACATCGCTCTAAGCACCGGTCGCACGCTGGATGCCCGTCTGCCGCTGACCGCGCTGGTGGATCAGTTTTACGCGGATGTGCAGGGTTACGGTGGCGGCCGCTGGGATACTTCCAGCCTGATCCAGCGGCTCAGAAAGAAGAACTGATCCCGCGGATCAGTCTTCGGCCAGTCGCACCAGCATTTTCCCCGTGTTCTGACCCTGCAGCAGGCCGATCAGCGCGGCGGGCGCATTGTCGATGCCGTCCATGATGGTTTCCTGGTAGGTCATGCGGCCCTCGCGCATCCAACTGCGCATGTCGTTCAGGAACTGCTCACGCAGGTGATTGAACTCGTAGACCACAAAACCTTTCATCGTCACCCGGTTGTAGATCATGTTCGACAGAGTGGTTACCCCCTCCGAGCGCGCGCCTTTGTTGTTGTAGGCGGAGATCATGCCGCAGACGGGAATGCGGCCCAGCGGTCGCATCTGCCCGCAGGCCGCGTCGAGGTGAGCGCCGCCGACATTTTCGAAGTACACGTCAATCCCGTCCGGCAGACCGGTGTGCAACTCGCGTGAAATGCTGCTGGTTTTGTAGTTGAAGGCGTGGTCGATGCCGAGTTCGTTTTTGAGATAGTCCACCTTCTCTTGTGAACCGCAGCTGCCTGCTACCCGGCAGCCTTTGATCTTGGCGATCTGACAGACGACAGAGCCCACCGCACCGGCGGCAGCGGATACGAAGACGTTTTCGCCATCCTTAAGCTCGCCGGTGACGAGCAGGCCGCCGTAGGCGGTCAGGCCCGTGCCCCCCAGAATGTGCAGATGCGTGGTGAGGGCTTCGTCCTCCGGGGTGATGAGAGCGAGATCCGAACCATCCGAGAGGTGGTACTCGCGGAATCCGGCGCGATGCATCACGTAGGACCCCACCGGGTAGTCACTCGAACCGCCGTCGACGACTTTGCCGATGGCGCCACCGGACATGGCTTCATCCACCGGCATCTGTCCGTTCGAAAGCGCCGGTCGCATGGCCGGGTCGACAGACATGTAGAGATTGCGGACAACGATGTCCGTTGCCGACGGCGTCAGTTCCCGTTCTACCAGAGCAAAGTTCTCCGGTGTCGGCATGCCGTCCGGTCTTGCGACCAGGTGGATTTCCCGGCTGGTGATCGTCGTCATCTGTTCTCTCCCCTGGAACCTTTGGTTGTGTGTCCTGATCAGGCTGCTGTTTCATCCAGAAATTTTTCTGCATCCAGTGCCGCCATACAGCCGAATCCGGCCGAGGTAATGGCCTGACGGTAAACATGATCGGCCACGTCACCGGCCGCGAAAACTCCGGGCACGCTGGTGGCGGTCGCTCCGCCTTCAGTGCCGCTGGCGATGTTGATGTAGCCGCCCGTCATATCGAGCTGGCCGGTAAAAATGTCCGTATTGGGCTTATGGCCGATGGCGATGAACACCCCGGATAGAGCGATCTCTCTGGTCGTGCCTTCCTTATCCACCACCCGCATGCCATTCACGCCCATGTCGTCACCGAGGACTTCCGCCAGGGTGTGGTTCCAGATCGGTTCGATGTTCTCCTTCGCGAACAGACGGTCCTGAAGAATCTTCTCTGCTCTGAGCTCGTCTCGCCGATGGACGAGATAGACCTTGGAGCAGATGTTGGAGAGATACAGGGCTTCTTCGACCGCCGTATTCCCGCCACCCACCACCGCCACTTCCTGATTGCGGTAGAAGAAACCGTCACAGGTGGCGCAGGCGGATACGCCGCGACCTTTGAAAGCCTCTTCCGACGGGAGTCCGAGATACATGGCCGAGGCACCGGTGGCGATGATGAGGGCATCGCAGGTGTAGGTGGCGGAGTCACCCGTCAGGGTGAAGGGCCGATCGGACAGGTCCACCGCGTTGATGAAATCGTTCACCACGCTGGCTTCGAAGCGTTCCACGTGTTCGGCCATCTGCATCATGAGTTCCGGACCCTGCAGGTCTGCATGCCCCCCCGGCCAGTTCTCCACCTCAGTCGTGGTGGTGAGCTGGCCGCCTACCTCCACCCCTGTGATCAGGACCGGCTTGAGGTTGGCCCGGGCCGCATAAAGCGCGGCCGTGTATCCGGCGGGGCCGGAGCCGACGACGATCAGCTGATGATGTTCTGCGCTCACTGGTAAAGACCCGAAATCTGGAAAGCCGCGTATCTTACCAGCGGCCCTCTGGCGGCGCCAAAGAAGGCCCGGTGCTGATGATATGCCGGGTTGCTATGGATCCATCCGTCGTCAGCGCTCGATGATGGCGAGACGAATGGCCAGGGCGATGAAGATGGTGCCTGCCATCCGGTTCATCAGCCGCTGTGCGCCGGTCGAGCGGCGCAGCCAGTTACCGATGAATCCGGCACCCCAGGCGATGGCACCGAAGATGAGCAGGGTGGCAACGATGAACACGCCGCCGAGCATCATCATCTGGGTCCCGATCGGGCCGTTGGCGGGAACGGCGAACTGAGGCAGGAAGGCGAGGAAGAATATGGCGACCTTCGGATTGGTGATATTCATCACCACCCCCCGCCCATACAGGTGCTTCAGACTGATCTGTGGTGTGTCGCCGGCATTCAGTTCTGTGCCGCCGGCCCGGAATGCACCCCAGGCGAGGTAGAGCAGATAAGCTGCGCCGATGAACTTGAGCAGATTGAAGGCGAGTTCGGAGGTCTGGAAGATGGCGGCCACCCCGACCGCCACGGCGGTGGTGTGTGCGATGAGACCGGTGCAGAGCCCGAGCGTCACCACGAAGCCGGCAAGACGGCCATAAAGGCTGGACTGTGTGAGCACAAACAGGTTATCCGGCCCGGGCGCGACACAGAGTGCCACCGAGGCAGAAAAGAACAGGGCCAGCGTATCGAAAGGGATGCTCAGACGACGCCTATCCTTGTCGCGTGGTCGATGGGCGTCGAGCATAGCGTTTGCTATTGAACGACGCGAGCCTCGCATCCGCTGATGCGGAGAACCTTGGCGCCCGTCACCGGCTGCCGCTTCAGAGCGATCAGTGCCTCATTGGCCTGCTCGAGCGGATAGACCTCGACGGTGGAGCGGATGGGGATTTCCGCCGCAACAGGAAGGAACTCGGATATGTCCCGAGCAGTGATATTGGCGACCGACTTGATTTCCCGTTCGAGCCACAGGTGATCGTGATAGCTGAGATCGAGCAGGGCGTGTTTGTCGCCATCTTCCTTGCGGATGGCGTTGATTACCAGTCGCCCGCCGGGGCGGAGGTTTGCAAGTGCCGCAACCACGGGTGTCCAGGCTGGCGTGGTATCGATGATGGCCTGCAGGGGAATGGGCGCGGTATCCGATGTGTGTCCGACCCAGTCCGCGCCGAGTGAGGATGCAAAATTGCGCGATCTGGCGTCCCGGGCGAAGACGGAGATGCTGCTGTCTGGATACAGATGGCGGCAGAGTTGCAGCACGATGTGGGCCGAACCGCCGAATCCCGTCAGTCCCAGCGGTTCACCGTTCGTGAGTCCGGTGAGCCGCAACGCCCGATAGCCGATGGCGCCGGCACAGAGGAGGGGCGCGGCCTGTTCGTCTGAGAACACTTCCGGTATCGGAATCGCATAGGCCGCGGGCACTGTCATGAATTCCGCATAGCCGCCATTTCTGTCCCGCCCGGTTGCCTGGAAACCGGGCGCCACGTTCTCGTCGTCCGCGCCGGAGCTGTGATGTATCCAGCCCACCCCCAGGCGGTCGCCGATTTTGTGCTCGCGAACGCCTTCTCCCAGAGCGACGACGGTGCCCACCACCTCATGGCCGGGAATCACCGGGTACTCGGGTGGCGGCGTACGCCCTTCGATCTCGTCGAGCTCTGTGTGGCAGATGCCGCAGGCCCGGACTTTCAGCAGAACTTCACCCTGACCCGGCACGGGTGTCGGCACTTCTGCGAATGTGAGCGGCTCATCGATCTCCGTGAGCGAGACGACGCGTGTGATCTGCATGGCCCGCATGTGCATCAGCCGTTCAACGGATGGTGACGTTGAGCTTGGCCTGGTTTCGAACCCGAGACAAGCCGGCTGCGCAGCACGCTGTTCTCAAGGTGCCTCGTCCGCGGTATGGCAATCGATGCAGCGCCGGGTCGGGCCACCGTCCTCGCCGAGACGCTGCTTCTCCACATGACAGTCGCGACACAAAGAATGGAACTGCTCTTCCATCAGTGCGTTCACCGCCGGATCGGTCTTGTGGCAGTCGAAACACAGCCCCTGGCCCGTATCGTCCACGAAATTGTGGTGGCAGGCGATACAGTTGACGGCCTGATGGTCCAGATGAGCGAAGGTCAACGGCAGCATGGGGCGTTCCGCTCTGAGATCGTTCTGCCAATGGTGCCAGGCGTATCCTGCGGCGAGCAGCACGAACGAACCCACGGTGAGAATCAGCAGGTTGCGCACAGTGCCGCCTTGATACCGGCGAATGAAGCGCTGAGCGCCAGCATACCGAACGCCCCGAGCACGGGGTGCAGGTCCGCCTGCCGGTCAGTGGCTGGCGCAGAGGTGACCGGCATGGCGCTGCCCGTGCGGCGACCGAGAAAAGCGAACAGCGGTGCGCCGATCAGCAGCAATGACAGGCCGGATACCTGCCAGATGCTGGAAAGACTGAATTCTGTGGCGAACGCGTGCCAGGCACTCAATCCGAGCAGCAGCAGATACAGCCCACGATGCCAGTTTCGGAAACTGCTGAACCCGGGATAGGTGCGCTGACGGAGGGCGGGCAGAGAGGAACAGGTGGTGATGACCAGCAGCAACCAGGCCAGAATGCCGAGCAGCATATAGTTGGGTGCGGTCGGCAGCAGGTACTCGATGACGGTGGCGTCCAGGATCAGATAACCAAGGGCATGCATCGTTGCCAGCGCGGTTGCAAGGAAGGCGAGATTTCTATGCAGATGCAGTCGCGTCGAGCGCACCGGTGACTCGGAATCCCAGCCCATGAAAGCGATCAGCGTGAAGGCGCAGTAGCCGAGTGCAGCCAGAAAATCCCACCAGAACCCGCCGCTCGGGAGCGCACCGGCAAGCAGTGAGACGGCAAGCACGAGCAGGACCAGACCCATCAAGGCTTTCAAAAGGAGAACCTGGAAAGCGAAAGGGCCGAGGGTAGTGAAACCCCCGGCGCTCGCCAAGTCCCGCTGTCTTATAAAGACGCTGCTAGTAGGTGTACTCCGGTGCGGGACCCAGATCCCAGAGCACCACCGTGGCGCCGAGCAGTGCGACGAAGGCAACCAGTGCCACGGCAAATACGGCGGCGGCGTAGAGAAAAGAACGCTCGGGGGGCACTTCCATGACGGGGCCGGTGCCGAGAAACAGCAGGTAGATACAGTAGCAGGCCACCAGCGTGCCGATGAGGACGTCGAGCCAGAGAATGGGGTAGAGGCCGAGTAAGCCGGCGAGGAAGAAGGGGCTCGCCGTGTAGCTGATCAGAGTGATCCCTTTGCCCACATCTCCTTCCGTGCTGTAGGTGGCGGCCATCCAGTGAACCATGTAGCCCAGGAAGATCACGCCACCGACCATGGCCAGATAGAAGAGGATGCACATGGGTAATGCACTCTCGGCGGTGAGCTTCACCGGATCACCCATGATGGTCCAGCCCTGGGTGGTGACGCCCACATACCAGCAGATGGCTGGGATCAGGGCGAAGGGAATGGTGTGCAAGGCCAGCGTCTGCACCATAGAGGGCCTGGCCCCAGCGATCTTTGCCCAGCCCGCCTTGGGGTTGAACACCACCAGAAAGCCGTTCAACACACTATTCATGAATCATCTCCCGAATCTTCCTCAAAAATATCAAAACCGTGTTTGTCCAGTTGTTCAAACTGGTCGTTGTTGACTGCCCAGACGAATATCGCCGCTGCGATAGCGATCAGCACGAAGGACACAGGTATCAGTACCACCAGGATTTCCATCAGGCTTTCATCCCCTCGTCACTTCTGGAAGACAGCAGGCGGGTGGCATTCAGCATCACCAGGGTGGAACTCGCCGCCATGCCGAGAGCGGCGAGCCAGGGGGGCATGAAGCCGAAGGCGGCGATGGGTATGGCGGTGAGGTTGTAGGCAGCCGCCCAGATCAGATTCTGCCGGGTGATCCGCCGGGTCCGATGGGCCAGGCGGAACAGCGCCGCGAGAGGCGCCAGACGACTGCTCAGAAGAAGTACGTCCGCCCTGGATTTCACCAGGTCGCTTGCTTCCACCACGGCGGCAGAGACATCGGCGCCTGCGAGCACAGGGACGTCGTTGATGCCATCCCCCAGCATCATGACGTTTCTGCCTTCAGCCTGATCCGCTCGAATCGCGGCGAGTTTGTTCTCCGGCGTCTGCCGGGCGAGATAGTCGATGCCGAGCGCTCCGGCGGTTTCCTTGCAGCGGTGCTCTGCATCGCCGGAGAGCATCACCGGGGCGATGCCAAGCGCCTTCAGGCTGCTGATCGAGGTGATCGCATCCGGCCGGATCTGATTGGTGAGTACGAAGCGTGCGCCTGGTTGGTGATCGATCGCCAGATAAACATCCCGATCATCCCGATCCGTATCGGACAGGTTCGCGCCCGCGAACGCCGCACTGCCGATCCGCACCTCGCGACCGTCCCGCAGATACCCGCGTACGCCTTGGCCCGTCAGAACTTCCACTTCCTTGAGCAGCGGGCGATCGAGTGCGGATAGCGTGTGGAAAGCTCTGGCATACGGATGGCTCGAGTAGCGCTGCAGTGCGGCGGCAAGGGCCAGGCAATCGGCTTCTGCGAGGTCATGAGTCAGAATTTCGAACCGCTCTATTGCGGGCGTATCCGTTGTCAGGGTGCCGGTCTTGTCGATATAAATCCTGTCCACATCGAGCACCCGTTCAAGCGTCTGGCTGCGAGTGAGTACCACCCCGAGTTGTCGCAGTCGGGTCATCGCCGCCGTCAATGCGGCGGGTGTCGCCAGAGACAGGGCGCAGGGGCAGCTGACCACCAGAACGGTCAGGGCGGCGATGAGCGCGCGCGATGGGTCGACGAACTGCCAGCCGATGAAGGTGAGCGCGGCCAGACCGAGAACGGCAGGGATGAAGATGCCGGCGATTCGGTCGGTCAGTCGGATAATGTCCGAGTCCCGGAGCTCAGCCTGTTCGGCGAGTTGAGCGATGTCTGCGATTCGGGACTGATCAACCGTGCTCGTGGCCTGCATGGCGAAACCGGCACCGCGGTTCAAGGTCCCCGCATAGATGCGCGCATTCTCCTGCTTCGTCACCCAGTCTGATTCGCCGGTGAGTACCGCCTCATCCAGAAGTGCATGTGCGTCTGTCAGGTTGCCGTCCACCGGCACCTGCGCGCCTTCCTCGATCCAGACGTCATCCCCCGGAGCAAGTTCTGAGATCGCAACGGATCGTCGTTCGCCGCCTTCGAGACGCCAGGCCGTTTTCGGCAGCGCGGCGAGCAGATGACCGGTGAGCTCGAACCGGTGCTGCAGGCGGTTGTCGATGTAGCGGGCACCGAGGAGAAGGAAGGTGAACATGACCACCGAGTCGTAGTACACCTCGCCGTGGCCACTGAGGGTCGCGAACAGACTGGTGGTGAAGGCGATGGTGATGGCCAGGGCGATGGGCACGTCCATGCTGAGCCCGGCACCTTTCTGCACGCTCGTGATTGCGCTGGTGAAGAATGGAACGGCGGAGTAGCAGACCACGGGAACGGTGAACAGCAGACTCGTATATTGCAGCAGGCGCTCGTAGACCGGTTCGATCCCCTCCAGCGCGCCGGCGTACAGCGCGATGGCAGCCATCATCACCTGCATCATGGCGAGCCCGGCGATACCGAGCCGCTTCAACAGGTCCCGCTGGCGTGCATCATGGTCGTCCAGTCCGGACAGGGTGGGACTGAAGCCGGCAGACTCGATGGTGCTGAGAATTTTCAGCGGATCGGTGGACGCACCGTGCTCCACCAGCACCTGGCGTCGAACCGGGTTGATGTGCGTTGCCTGTATGTCGTCCAGGCTGGTCAGCGCACGCCGGATCTTGCCCGCACAGGCGGCGCAGTGCATGTCCGAAACGCTGATCGTGCAGATGCTCAAGAATCCTCCTCTGTGGACTGCCAGCTGGTCTTCGAGAGCGGGGCGGATTCGATCTGTATTTCCTGATCAGGCCCCTGATAAGCGAAGTAGGCGGTGATCGAACTCATCACCACCGCCGCCGCTGGAATGGCGATGAGGAGGATGACGGGGAGCCGTTGTCTGAAGTTCATCGTCCTGTTTTCCTCTCTCACTGAAGTGGCCCGAAGAAAGTGGTGTCTTCGGTCGCGCAATGGGTACCGTCGACTTCGCAGAGTTCGATCGTGACAGCCGTGCTCGGCAGGCTGACGGCTTCCCGAGGCACCGAGAGCGTCAGCGGCAGGTCGAGTACGTCACCCGGCAGACTGTTGAGGCGCTCGTTCAGTTGTTCGGCGCGTTCGATGCTGACGGGCAGGTCGGAGAGGACTCTGATTCCGTAGGTCTGCTCACGCTGAGTTTTGTTGAGGACCTTCAAACTGTACTGATTGACGACCTGGCCGGCCGCGTTCACCCGTGACAGCTCGCCGCGCTCACGCAGCACATCCACTTCGAAGGCATTGCGGGAGAAGATGGCGTAGGTGAATGCGATTATCATGATCAGCAGAACGGCTGCGTAACCGATCGCTCGCGGCCGCAACCAGTGCGTGCGCCCGCCGGAGAGTTCGTGCTCCGTGGTATACCGGATCAGGCCTCTGTCATAGTCCATCTTGTCCATGACCTGATTACAGGCATCGATACAGTGTGCACAACCGATGCATTCGTACTGAAGGCCATCGCGGATATCGATGCCCACCGGACAGACCTGTACGCAGAGCTGACAGTCGATGCAATCCCCCAGGCTGCTGTGCTCGGCTGCCTGATTTCGCTTTCTGGAACCCCGAGGTTCTCCTCTCGCCTCGTCGTAGGACACGATCAGCGTGTCTTTGTCGAACATGGCTGACTGGAAGCGGGCATAGGGGCACATGTATATGCACACCTGCTCGCGCATCCAGCCGGCATTGGTATAGGTGGCCGCGGTAAAAAAGCAGCTCCAGAAAACGGCCCAGCCGTGCGCCTCGAAGCGCAGAAGATCAGGCACCAGTTCGCGCATGGGCGTGAAATAGCCCACGAAAGTGATGCCGGTGATCGCGGCGACGACGAGCCACATACTGTGTTTGAGCGTTCGCTTGCGGACCTTTTCGAACGTCCAGGGTGCATTGTCGAGACGGATTCGAGCGTGTCTCGGGCCTTCGGCCACCTGCTCAATCCACATGAATATGGCGGTCCAGACGGTCTGCGGGCAGGTGTAGCCGCACCAGAGCCGGCCGACCAGTGTGGTGATGGTGAACAGTCCGAAGGCGGAGATGATCAGCATCCAGCCGAGCAGCCAGAAATCCTGTGGGTAGAAGGTGAGGGCGAAAATATGGAACTGCCGCGCCGGCAGATCGAACAGCACCGCCTGCTGTTCCCCCCAGTTGATCCAGGGCAGAAGCAGGTAACCCATCAGCAGGGGCCAGCCAGTGAAAAATCTCAGCCGCTGGAAAAAGCCACCGACGAAACGGGTGAATATCTTCTCCCGCTTCTGATAGAGATCTTTGGGCCCGAACCCTTCGAGTTTGACCGGTTCTTCCGTGACTTCGGGCCCGTTCACATTGATTCCTCGAGACTGTTTTCTGAGCGGTTGATGATTGCCGCGGCCTACTGGCTCAGGCTGGTTACGTAGCCGGCCAGAATGTGGGCTTTCTGTTCATCGAGCACATCGGCGAAGGACGGCATATTGCCGTTGCGACCATTGGTGATCGTGAAAGCGATTTCATCGGCGCTGCCGCCGTACAGCCAGACGTTGCTGGTCAGATCCGGCGCCCCGAGCAGGGTGTTGCCGGTTCCCGTCGGGCCGTGGCAGGCCACGCAGAGCGTGTTGTATTGCGTCTGACCGCGAGCTGCCTCTTCGGCGTCATGCTCCTGTCCGGCGAGGGACAGGACGTACTGAGTCACATCCGCCACCCCATCGTCTCCCAGGGCAGCGCCCCAGGGCGGCATGATGCCGTTCCGGCCCATGAGGATCGCCTGCTTCACCTTGTCGAAACCTTCTCCCCAGATCCAATGCCCGTCGGTCAGGTTGGGGAAACCGAAGGCGCCCTGGGCGGTCACGCCATGACAGGTAGAGCAGTTGTTGATGAACAATCTGCGGCCGACCTGCTGGGCGACCCGGTCGGCGGCGAGCTCTTCCGGGCTCATGGCGGCAAGTTGCTCGTAGATGGGCGCAAAGCGGGCTTCGTGCCTGTCCACCTCTTCCTGCCACTGGTCGATCTGAGTCCAGCCGGCGGTGCCTTCGACGTTGCCCAGACCCGGGTAGTAGATGAGATAGCCGAACGCGTAGACGATGGAGATGACAAACATGCCGACCCACCACATGGGCAGCGGATTATCCAGTTCCTTGATGCCATCGTAGTCGTGTCCGGTGTCATCGTTACCGGAAGTCCGGCGGTTCGCCAGGAGCAGAACCAGAAGGGCGATCAGGCTGCCCACCGTGCCGATGATGACGAACCAGCTCCAAGCGCTACTCATTGGGGTTTCTCCGTGTCAGCTTCTGTATCTGCCTCGGCATCTGAATCCAGCGGGATCTCGCCAAGCGCCTCCAGGCGGCTTTTGCGTGACGGCCAGTAGACCCAGGTCACGAGCAGAATGAATGCCAGGGTGACGGTGATCAGGGAAAACAGCGTTGTGTTCATTGCGTGTCTCCATAGCCGCGCATGTCCAGCCCCAGGTTCTGGAGGTATGCGATCAGGGCCTGGGCTTCCATGGTGCCGGCCACTGCGGCTTGCGCCCCTTCGATGTCTGCGTCCGTATAGGGCACGCCCAGCGTTCGCAGAGTCTTCATCTTGGCGGCTGTGTCCTCACCATCGAGGACGTTTTCAAACAGCCAGGGGTAGGCCGGCATGTTGGAGACTGGGACCACACTGCGTGGATTCATCAGATGCGCGACATGCCAGGCGTCGCTGTAGCGTCCGCCCACCCGGGCCAGATCCGGTCCGGTTCGCTTCGAGCCCCAGAGGAACGGGTGCTCGTACGCGTCCTCCCCGGCGACGGAATAGTGGCCGTAGCGGGCAGTCTCGTGCTGCAGCGGGCGAACCATCTGAGTGTGGCAGACAGCACAGCCCTCGCGAATGAAGATGTCCCGACCTTCCAGCTGCACGGCGGTCAGCGGTTTCAAGGTGTCGATGGGCTTTGAAAGCGTGCCTTCAAAAATCAGCGGAAAGATCTGGACCATGCCGCCGACGCAGACGCAGACGAGGGTGAAGGCCATCAGCAGGCCGACGTTTTTTTCGATGGCATCATGCTTCATGCGCTTGCTCCTTCCGGGCTGACGAGCGGCGTAGCCGGTGCCGGCGCTTCATCGCGCTTCTCACCACGTACGGTTTTGAAGACGTTGAAGGCCATGATCAGCATGCCGATGAGGAAGATGCTGCCGCCGATGAAGCGGACGTAGTGGCCGGGATAACTGGCCTCCACCGCTTCCGCGAAGCTGTAGGTGAGGGTGCCGTCCACGGAGGTTGCCCGCCACATCAGGCCCTGCAGCAGTCCGTTCACCCACATGGAAGCGATGTAGAGCACCGTGCCCAGGGTGGCCAGCCAGAAGTGGAGGTTGATCAGCTTGGTCGAGTACATCTGACCCTGATCGCGGCCGTAGAGCAGGGGAATCAGGTGGTACATGGCGCCGATGGAGACCATGGCCACCCAGCCCAGTGCACCGGAGTGAACGTGACCGATGGTCCAGTCGGTGTTGTGTGAGAGCGCATTGATGGTTTTGATCGACATCATCGGCCCTTCAAAGGTGCTCATGCCGTAAAAAGACAGAGAGACGATGAGAAACTTGAGGATCGGGTCGGTGCGCAGTTTGTCCCAGGCCCCGGAGAGGGTCATGATCCCGTTGATCATCCCGCCCCAGGAGGGTGCGAGAAGCACGAGGGACATCACCATGGCCAGGCTCTGAGCCCAGTCCGGCAGTGAGGTGTAGTGCAGATGATGAGGGCCGGCCCAGACGTATACGGCGATCAGCGCCCAGAAATGCACGATCGAAAGCCGGTAGGAGTAGACGGGGCGTCCAGCCTGTTTGGGCACGAAGTAATACATGATGCCCAGGAAGCCGGCGGTCAGGAAGAAGCCCACCGCGTTGTGTCCGTACCACCACTGAACCATGGCATCCATGGCACCGGCGTAGACCGAGTAGCTCTTGGTCAGCGTCACCGGCAGAGCAAGGCTGTTGAAGATGTGGAGAACGGCCACCCCGATGATGAGCGCGCCGAAGAACCAGTTCGCCACATAGATGTGCTCGATCTTCCGCTTGGCGATGGTGCCGAAGAAAACCACACCGAACAGCACCCAGACCACGGCGATCAGAATGTCGATGGGCCACTCGAGCTCAGCGTATTCCTTGGTGGTGGTCAGACCCATCGGCAGGGTGATCGCGGCCAGCAGGATCACCAGATTCCAGCCGAAGAAGACGACCTTGGCGAGTCCGTGGGAGATCAGCGGCGTGCGGCACGTGCGCTGGACTACATAGAACGCAGAGCCCATGAGCGCACAACCACCGAACGCGAATATCACAGCGTTGGTGTGCAGCGGCCGGAGCCTGCCGAAAGACAACCATGAGGTATCAAAATTCAGCGCGGGCCAGGCCAGTTGCCCGGCGATCAGCACGCCAACCGACATACCGACGATGCCCCAGACCACGGTCATCACGGCGAACCAGCGCACTACCTCTAAGTTGTAGGGGGTTTCCTCCGTCACATCACTTCCTTAACGAACGTTGAGCTTAATGTTGAGTTACCGGTAGAACACGTGTCCGGTCACCAATGGGCCGGGGGCGTGGACGTCCAGTGCACGCACTCCCTCGAGTGCGCGATGATATCCCTTCAGCTGCCTAATTTCCCTCAGTGCACCCCGGCTTCGATGTAGGTGAGCAGGTTTCTGTGCACGAGGGGCTTCTGATAAATGTGGTCGATACCGGCGTTCTTCGCCGTCTCGATGATGCCGGGGTTACGGCGGCTGACAAGCAGAATGAAGGGCGTGCTGCCCCGCGCTGCCCGGACCTTGTCATAGAGTTCGATGCCGCTGCCGTCGGGCAGATCGGCCTCGCAGACAACCCAGAAATTGTTCACTTCGCTGCGCCCTCTGAGCAGTTCCGAGAGAAAGGCAGCGCCCGTGGCATAGGCCTCAACCTGGAAACCGTTGAGATCCAGAAAGGTGGTGAGACTGTCGCGAACCGCCGGGTCGCCGTCCACCACATGTACGACCGAGGCAGATTGACCATCCATGGGCGCACCCTAATGGGCGCTACGGGGTCAGGGTATACGCGGATTTACCTAAGAAGGCGCCCGGGCGGGGTTTCGGCGGCGCTAATCCGTCGCCTGTTCGGCCTGGTCCAGCAGAATCTTCATCCTGACCAGATCGGCCAGGTTCTTTGCTTCCATCTTCTGCATGACCTGAGAACGGTGGATTTCCACGGTGCGCTCGCTGATCTCCAGGTCGATGGCGACCACTTTGTTCGCCTGACCTTCGGAGACCCGTTCGAAGACTTCGTTCTCCCTTGGTGTGAGGAGGGACGCCCTGGCGCGCACGGCTTCGAGGCTGGCGTAATGCGCCCGGTTCTCTGCATCCTGATTCAGTGCCTCTCGAACCCGGTCGAGCAGTTCCTGATCCCGGAATGGCTTCCGGATGAAGTCCATGGCCCCTTTCTTCATGGCTTCCACCGCCATGGGGATATCACCATGGCCGGTGATGAAGATGATGGGAAGTGGATCGTTGAGGCTGCGCAGATGGTCCTGCAGCTCCAATCCGCTCATCCCGGGCATGCGGATGTCGAGGACCAGAGCGCCGGTACGCTGGCTGCCATAGCCTTCCAGGAAGGCCTTGGCGCTGTCGTAGCACTCGTGTGGCAGATCCACGGTGTCCAGCAGAAGGCCAATGGCATCACGCACGGGTTCGTCATCGTCCACGACGAAGACGGTTGGTTCGATATCACTCATTGTCGACGGGCAGTGAGAAGTAGAAGCAGGCGCCGGTCTGGTCGTTGTTCCTGAAGCGCAGCTCGCCACCGTGTTCTGAGATGATCGACCGGCAGATCGATAATCCTATGCCCATGCCTTCCTTTTTTGTGGTGTGAAAGGGTGTAAATACCAGCTCGGATTGGTCCTCGGCAACCCCCGGGCCCTGATCCCGAACTTCGAGTCGAACCGTGTCGCCAATCGCTCGGGTCTCAATCTGGATGGTGCGGCCGTTCCGGCAGCCGATCTCGTTCATGGCGTCGATACCATTCCGGATCAGATTCAGAATCACCTGCTGGATCTGAACCGGGTCAGCGTAGATCCGTGGCGGTTCCGGTGCTAAATCCAGCTGGAGCTCGATGTCATGCATCCGGGCATCGCTCTCCGCGAGTTTGAGGAGATCAGTCAGCAGGTCATTCAGATCGACCAGTTCCTTGCTGGAATCCTGGGCTCTGGCGAACCGCTGAATGCGCTCGATCACGGCGCCGGCGCGCAGGGATTGTGTATTCAGCTTTTCCAGCGCGTCCCTCACCTTTTCCGTGCCGCCGTCCCGTTCGAGCAGTTTGAGACTTGCCTGGGCATACATGGAGATGGCGGTGAGGGGCTGATTGATCTCATGCGCGATGCTGGCCGTCATCTCGCCCATGGTGGAGAGTCTGCCCACGTGTGCCAGTTTTTCCCGCTGACTGGCGAGGGCCTCCCGGGCGGCGTGCTGTTCCGTCAGGTTCCGGACGATGCCGGCGAACCGCCGCCGTCCGCTGATCTGAATCTCTGAAACCGCAAGGTAGATGGGGACCTTTTCGCCGCTGGCCGTCAATCCCACCAGTTCCCGGCCGACCCCGATGATGGAGGCCTCGCCGGTATGGATGTATTTTCGGAGGTGGCCGTCGTGATTGTCGGCGTCACTGGGCGTCATCAGGATGCTTACGCTCCTGCCGATGACCTCTTCGGCCGGATATCCGAACAGGTCGCTTGCCGCCTGGTTGAAGGTTTCGATGCGGCCGTACTCGTCGATGAGCACGATCCCATCGACCGCGGCATCGAGAATGGCGCTGGTTTCCGCCAACGCCACCGTCTGTTCGGTCACATCCACCAGTGCGCCCAGGATCTCGGGTTGGCCGTTCACTCGAGCAGGCTGCACGATCACTTCAAAAAACAGTGTGTCGCCGCAGCGGCCATGGGCCGGGGAGGGAAGATTGATGGGCGTCTGTTCCACGACACAGCTCTGCCAGGCTCTGGTTGCGGACGTGTCATCGAATTCTGAGAACGTCGCAAACCAGAGATCGCCCACTTTGCCGGCGAGGGCCGAGTCCCAGGCTTCGTTGGTCCAGGTGATACGGCCGCTCCCGTCGGCCCGGAACAACGGAATCGGCAGGCGGTCGATGGCCGGGTATTCGATCAAATTTCTAGTCTGCGTCAGGGAGTCGGTTGAGCAACCGCATATAGGTAATGCCCGGTGTCAGAGCCCAGCGCCAGGCCAGCCCGGTAGTCTCGCTGAATTCCGGATCTATCTCGGCGACGGTATTCACCAGCGCATCCAGCCAGAGATCGTAGAAATTGCTGGCGATTCCCAATCTGTGATGGATAAGGGCAATGCGTTCGAGCTCCGCGGATGGTTCATGGCTGACATAGAAGGCTACCAGATGAAAGAACGACTTGCGCAGCATGGACACCTGTCGGGACATGTCGGTCTGACTGAAGGCATCGGCGATGACCTGGTCTTTGAGAAAGTGCCGGTAGAAAGTTTCGAAAAATGGAATGCTGGATTCGTTCAGTCCCACTCCGGCGCCGAATACCCGGGCGTAGCTCTCATCGAACAAGGCGTTGCCGCTCATCGTCCGATGCTCATTGTCACGACACCCTGCCCTCAGCCGGAGCGCCAGTCGCGCATCACGGTGCCCGCGAAATCCGTCCAGATTTTTGTCACCGGCCGGCAGTTGGTCTGAATCAGATCGCTCATCTGATGGCATCCGGAGGTGATGTGGTCGGTGCGGGATTCCACCAGCCGGGACAGCGGACCCGGATCTCCGGGCCGGGCTGCGCTCGCGTGCAGAAACTGAGCGTAGTCTTCAAACAGCCAGCGGGACTGCTGCAGCCAGATCGTCGCGCTTCGTTGTGCGGCGTCCAGGGCACTGCCGGCAGCTTCCGTCAGTTCCTTGCCGGCAACGATCTCGGCGCCGATGATCTCTTCACCGATTGTCTTTGCATCCGGGCTCATTCGGGCACTCTGATCGTCATCACGTTGACGGGCGAACCATGCAGCACGGCGTTCGCGGTGGATCCGAGCAGTCGGGCGAGCCCGGTTCTGGCATGGGAGCCGATCAGGATGGTATCCACACCGTGAGCTGTTGCAGCCTGCTGGATCTGATCCGCCGGATGGCCGAGCAGTACCAGCTGGTGGTCTTCGGCGATGTTGCGTCCCGAACACACCTCGGCCAGCCGCGACCTGGCGGCGCTGATCGCGTCTTCTTCCATGGCTCGTGTCAGGCTGCCGGAGAACGTTGGATCAATACTGTACTGAACGTACTGAGGCTCCACGGCATGGATGACCCACAACTCTCCTTTGCTGAGTTGCTGAGCTTTGTCCAGCACCAGGTTTGCAGCTTCCTGGTCCAGATCGATTGCGGCGAGAATCTTGTCGAACATCCTTGAATATCCACCTATGCTGACCCTATGGTGACAGAGTGTACCAGCCGCCAATCTAAGGGTTTTCCGAGGGGGTGATTCGGGTTGACCCGAGTAGTTTAGAAGATGAGGGCAGGTACTCTGCGACCTTATATGAATCCAACCAGTGCAGCGTGCCAGATGTCCGCTGCGCGCCCACAAGGAGATAAGTTAAATGGCTTACAAGCACGTGATGGCAGCAGTCGATCTGTCAGACGAAGCCAACCAGGTGCTCGAAGAAGCGAAGCGGGTCGCTGAAGATCACGGCGCCCGGCTGTCGCTGATCACGGTCGTGAAGCCGCTGACCCAGGTCTATGGTGGACTGGATATGGCAGCGTACACGCAGGCCAGCGTGAACTTCGAGCGTGAAGCCCAGAATCAGGCGACGGAGCATCTGAAGTCACTGGGCGCGAAAATGGGTGTGGCGGCTGAAGACGTACATGCGGTCATCGGGGCGCCGGCACCGCAGATCGTGGATACGGGGAAGAGCGAGGGTGTGGATCTGATCGTGCTCGGATCCCACGGCAAGCACGGTCTCGGACTGCTGCTCGGTTCTACCGCAAACGGCGTTCTGCACCATGCGGAGTGCGATGTGCTGACGATCCGGATCAAGGGTTGATCGCCGGCACATGAGCGCGACCATGAGGAAGATACTGATTGCCCTGGATGCGACGGATGAAGCGGAGGACGTCCTGGAAGGCGCGACCGCGCTGGATCCGCGAGGCGCCGCCGATATTCAGGTGGTGACCGTGATCCCGCCGCTCATGGGCGGAGTCAGCGGAATGGATGGCGCCTCATTCGCCGCTTCCTGGCCGCTGCGCGACATGGAGGAAACCATCGCCCAGGAGACGACCCGGAATGTCCGAGAGCGGGTCGCCGCCTTCGGAATTTCACCGGAACAGGTCATTACCCGGATCGGCCGGCCGTCTCTCGAGATCAAGGCTCAGGCGAAGGCATTCGGTGCGGATCTGATCGTGATCGGCACCCATGGACGGCACGGCCTGACGGGCATGATGCTCGGTTCCACGGCAAACGGCGTGTTGCATGGCAGTCCCTGTGATGTGCTGACCGTGCGGGTGGGCGATGCATGAGACGAACAGACCCTGAGTCGACATCGGCAGGCAGAAGGCTGGCAGTGATCGGTATGCTGGCCGCTGGTCTGGCGGGTTGCGCGTCCACGGGTGAGATGGACCTGTATGTGCCGCATTCCTGTCACGGGGCGGCAGAGCCCTTCGCCAGCTACACCCTGTCTTTCGTGGAGGTCCCTGGTTTCATCGAGGGGGTTATCGAGACGGCGGCGGAAGGTGCGCTGGCCGCTCAGGGGCTGGACGAGGCGCACGCTCCGGCAGAGGCGGACGTGGCAGTGATCAACTCGTTCTATCTGATCGACCGGAATCCGCCACCACTGGAAGCGGACCTGATGGGGGAACGGGTGCAGACAGGCCGGATCAATCGCTTTGTCACCCATCTGAAGGTGGACGTCCTCGACCAGCGGACGGACAAAATCATCTGGACAGGTGCCATGTACCGGTCTCATGCCATTCAGGGTGGAGAGACCTTTCATGACGATCGCGCCGTCCTCATCATCCGTCAGGCCTATGACGACATGTTCGTCGGTCTGACCACTCCCTGTGAATAGGTAAGCCCATGACCAGCCTGCTGTCTTTCAGAACAACAGCAGGGTGGCTCATTCTGCTTGGCCTGCTGGTACTGCTGCCGGGCATGGCTGCCGAACCCCGTCCGGGGGCTCAGGTCTGGGTGGTGGCACTGGACGGTCCGCTCGGACCAGCCACCGCGGATCTGATCATCCGTTCCATTGAGGATGCAGAATCGGCCCAGGCTCAAGCGCTGGTGATCCGCATGGACACGCCCGGCGGTCTCGATAAATCCATGCGGCAACTCAACCAGGCGATCCTCGGCGCCGGGCTCCCGGTGATCACCTTTGTGTCTCCGAATGGCGCCAGGGCCGCCAGTGCCGGCACCTACATCGCCTATGCCAGCCACATTGCCGCCATGGCGCCGGCTACTAATATCGGCTCTTCCACGCCGGTCAGCATCGGCCCTGCACCGTCGGTGCCGACGCCTGCAGAGGGTCAGGAAGAGGAAGATGCGGCCGCGCCTTCAGATGCCATGGCCCGGAAGGTGGTCAACGATGCTGTGGCGTATCTGCAGGGGCTCGCCGAGCTTCGAGGCCGGAATATCGAGTGGGCGGAAGAGACCGTGCGCACGGGGGCGAATGTGAGAGCTTCTGAAGCCGTCGCCGCCGGCATCGTCGACCTGATTGCACAAGACCTGCCTGAACTGCTCGAGTCCCTGGATGGCCGGGAAGTTGCCCTCCAGCGAGGTGTGGTGACGCTCGAGACTGCCGGGGCGGGTATCTATCGGGTGGAGGCGGACTGGAAGCATGAGATTCTGGCGCTCATCACCGACCCGACCATCGCCTATGGCCTGCTGATCTTCGGGATCTATGGCCTGATTCTGGAGTTCTACAATCCGGGCATGATCTTTCCTTCCGTGATCGGCATCGTCTGTCTCCTGCTGGGTGCCTACGGATTGCAGATGCTGCCGGTGAATTACGCCGGACTTGCCCTCATTCTCGTGGGGATCGCGATGATGATTGCAGAGGTGTTCACGCCGACCATGGGGATACTCGGCATTGCCGGCGTGGTTGCCTTTGTCATGGGATCGGTGATGCTGCTCGATACCGAGTCCGCGGAGTTCAGATTACCGGTAGCGGTGATTGCCGCGTTCGCGGTCAGCTCTGCGGGTCTGTCGCTGTTCGCGGTGGGGGCTGCCGTCCGCGCCCGAGCGGCGGCGGTTCGAACCGGGAAAGAGAGCATGATCGGCGCACAGGTGGACGTGCTTGAAGATTTTGAGGAGGTGGGCCGGGTCCGCGCATTCGGGGAAATCTGGCAGGCCAGAACCACCGCGCCCGTTACCGCAGGCGCGCGAGCAACCGTGTTATCCGTTGATGGTCTGGTGCTCACGATCAGTCCGGCGACGGCCAGGGAGAATGGCGTAAACAGCGCAGAGCGCTAAGGGAGAAACAGCATGGAAATTTTCACACTGATCGTCATCACTATCGTTGCGCTGCTTGTGTTCAGTGCCTTCAAAGTGCTCCGGGAATACGAACGTGGCGTCGTATTCATGCTCGGTCGCTTCTACAAGGTGAAGGGTCCGGGCCTGATCGTCATCATTCCCATCCTTCAGCAGATGGTGCGGGTGGATCTGCGGGTGCTGGTGCTCGACATTCCCAGTCAGGATCTGATCACCCGGGATAACGTTTCGGTGAAGGTGAATGCGGTGCTCTACTTCCGGGTGGTGGATCCGGAACGCGCCATCATCAACGTGGAAGATTACATGGAGGCCACCGGCCAGCTTGCGCAGACCACCTTGCGCTCGGTGCTGGGCCAGCATGAGCTGGACGAGCTGCTCGCCGAGCGGGAACGGCTGAATTCGGATGTGCAGACCATCCTCGACCAGCAGACCGATCAGTGGGGGATCAAGGTGGCCAACGTGGAGATCAAGCACGTGGACATCGATGAGAGCATGATCCGGGCCATTGCCCGGCAGGCCGAGGCGGAACGGGAACGTCGGGCGAAGATCATTCACGCCGACGGTGAGGCGCAGGCAGCCCAGAAGCTGGTGGAAGCTGCTGAGTCTCTCGCCCGGCAGCCGGAGTCCATGCAGCTGCGCTACCTGCAGACGCTGACGGAAATCGCTGGTGAGAAGAGTTCCACCATCGTATTTCCGCTGCCTGTTTCCTTCATGGAAACCATTCGCCGGATCGCTGAGTCAACCGGTGAGCCGGAAGCGGACGGGCCCGACCGCTGACAGCAGCGCCCGGATAAACCCGCGCGATCCTGAGCAGCGGGTCTAGCCGGCTTCGGGTTCCCGAATCGTGACCAGGTCGCCTTCCAGGGAGCCGATGATGGCCTCGGCTGTGTTGCCCAGGATCAGTTGTGAGAGGCCGCGTCGGGCGGCGGTGCCGAGCACGGTGAGTACGGCGCTCATCTCGTTGGCCAGCGCGGGAATCGTATCCCGGGCGTGCCCTTCGAGCAGATGCACCTGGGTGACAGGCGCGTCCAGTTCCGCAACGAGGGTATCGATCAACGCCTGCCGGGTCTCACGCATGTCGGCTTTGATGCCTTCGAAGTCGGTTGCCACCTGCAGTTCACTCACGGACTGGCCAAGACTCGGATAGGCAGAAACCACGTGCAGCTCGCAACCGAGAATGCGGGACAGATCGGCCGCTGTTTTCAGGATCAGCCGGTTCAGGTTCTGATGCGATTCGTCACCTGCATCCAGGGCCGCCAGGACCACATTCAGATCCGACCAGGCTTTCTTGGAAATCATCACAGGGCAGGGTGCCGACCGGGTCAGGGCCCAGTCCAGAGGCGCATGCAACCGGTCGATCACACCCTGATGGCGGGAGATGGGCTTGATCAGAAAATCCGCCTCTCCAAGAGCGCCCAGAATGCCTTCCGCTGCGTTCTTTTCCCACACCACCCGGGTGGAGATATCCGCCACTTTCGCCTCGAACGGCTCGATCAGGCGACTGAGACCTTTCCGTTCTGCTGCCTTCAGACCCTCAATGAGATTCGCCCGCTGAGCCGCGGGCAGGATTCTCTCCGGCTCTTCGGCAATGGTGTCATACACCACCTCCGCGACCTCGATGGCGGCACCGCTGTAGTGCTCGATCATTGCTGCTTTCGGCAGCGCCAGGTCCAGTCCGTCGAGCTTGTCGTTGGCGACCAGCACCTTTTTGAAGACTGGTTTCTGAGTCATTCTGGTTCTCCTCGGTTCTCCGGGCGTGTCCCTCGATCGGCCGGCTGATTGTGACAGTGTTGCAACGGGCGTGCTGCGCAACCAGTACGTAGATTCCGAAGGGACGTTCAGAAAATACGGATTTGGCGTTTTGAGTTCAGCTCATAAGCTAAGGTGCAATTCACTGAAAGGGAAGTTCGTGATGGCAGATGCCGACATGGAAAATCTCCTCGTGGTCGTGGACGACGCTCTGTCCGTCCCCTACCTCATGGAAAAGGCCGCCCGACTGGCAGGTGCCCGGACCCGGGTCCACGTGGTGCACGTCATCTACGAAGGCGTGGCCGATCTGAGCATTTCGGCGATCGAGGATTCCGCCAGGCTCAAGACGTTCATCCTCCAGGCGGCAGAGGCGGAGCTCGAAGACGAGCTCGAGAAGGCACGCGGCCGCTTCAGGCATCTCGAGTCGGCGACGTTGTGGAATGCCCGTACCTGGGAGGCCGTGCTGCATGCTGCTGAGAACGTGGGCGCAGATCTGATTCTGCGCGCCACCAGCGAACAGGAGAGCGTCCCGCAACGCATGGCGAGTGTGGTGCGCACGCCGGATGAATGGAATCTGCTGCGCCATGCCACCGTACCGGTAATGCTGGTGAAAGCGGCTGCCTGGCCAACCGAGCCCGTGGTGGTCTGTTCTCTGGATGTCTTCGATGACCGTCATGCCGAGCTCAGCGGCAACGTGCTCAGGGACGGGCGGCGACTCGCCGATCTGATGGGCGCAGACCTCGACCTGGTTTATGCCTATCCGCTGTTCGAACCCTGGGCCGGTGAACTGGGTGCGGTGAAGAGTTATGGGGAGATCAAGGCGGCGGTGGAAGAAGAGGCCAGAAGCCGGGCGGATGAACTCGCGGCCGCTGCCGACGTCAGCTATCGACATCTGCATCTCGAAGAAGGACATACCGCACCCGTGCTGGCTAAACTGGTGGAAGAAGCGGAGGCGTCGCTGCTCGTGCTGGGCACCCACGCCCGTGAGGGGGTGCGAGGTGTTTTGCTCGGCAATACCTCCGAGCGTATCCTTCACGCCGTCGATTGTGACGTGGTCACCGTCCACGCGTCCTGAACCCAACACCGATCGCCTAGGAGAATCTGTTGAAAACGCCGACTTCCGTTCTGGTCATTCTCGATAAACCGAAGCATGAACAGACTGCACTGGCAGAAGCGAAGAAGCTGCTGAGCAAATTGCCCGAAGTGCACGTCCGATGCGCCTCTTTTGTCTGGCAGGCGATGGCGGAACAGCACAACGTCTTCGATGCCAGCCAACGTCGGGCCCTCAAGAAAGAAATTATCCGCACCCGAGAGGTCTGGCTGCGTGACCTGATTCGCGACGAGGGTCTGTCGGCAGCGTCGATCAGCATCGACGTGGTCTGGACGGACGACATCCCCGGCTGGGTGGAGAAACACAGCGCGGATACGGAACTGGTGATCAAGTCGGTGCACAAAACCAGCACGCTGCTGCATACGCCGCTGGACTGGGAGCTGATCCGGTCCTGCCCGCGACCGCTGCTGCTGGTGGGTGGCTGGAAGGGTAAGCGCAGGAAGAAACAAGCCAGAGCCGAGAACGATGTGATCGCAACCATCGATCTGCGCAGTGAAGATACGAAACATCGCAAGTTGAACTTCAAGGTGCTGGATGCGGCATCGAAGCTCGCGGAAATCCGCGGGGGGCGGCTGCATTGTGTGGCGGTGGTCGAATACTCGGAAGTGTTGAGCGATCTCGAAATGATCGATCCACGCAAGGTCCGGCGGGAAGCCGTGGCGGCCAGCAGTGATTTTCTTCAGGCACTGCTCGAACCCTATGACATCGCCAAGACACGCATTCACCGCCCTGCGGGCAAGGTGGGCCACATGGTGGCAGCGACGGTCAGAAAAACCGGGGCGGGTCTGGTCGTGGTGGGGAGCGCAGCCCGCAGGGGGCTGGGTGCGAAGCTGCTTGGAAACTCTGCAGAGAAGATTCTCGAGCGCTCACCCTGTGATGTGCTGGTGGTGCATCCCTGATGAACCGGCGGTTGATCGCCGGTCAGTGGATTAGCCCATAACCCGGCTTCAGCGTGCGACGGCGCAGGCCGCGAGCTATTCCATGATCTGAATCGATTCCACAAAATCGACGATGGCCTGGATCTTCATCCGTACCCGGGCCTCGGCGGCTTCAGAAGTGCCTTCACCCCTCGCAAACTCGGCACCCCACACCGGCATCCCGGAGGGGCCATGGGCAGCCCGGGTCTCCCGGCCGTCGATGATTTTGAGCACGAACTGGGCCGGAAAGTCACCGCCGTTGCGTGCAGCCAGATACCGCAGGTCGAGCAATACGACGTTCAGGTCCGGGGTTACCGCGCCATCCCCTTCGCCGTAGGTGCCATGGCAGTTGGCGCAGTTCATGGCGTACAGCGCCGCCCCGTCGTATACCCTTTCGTCCTCGTCCCCCAGCGCCGGGGAAGCCTGAAAAAGCGCCGCCGGAAGCATGGCCGACAGTAATGCATAGAGCGCAGCACGATAAACCGATGACTTGTTGAACAATGTCATGGATGGGTCTCCGATTCGTCCGCCATCAGGCGGCTTCTGGTGGTGGGTGCCAGCGACTCATGAGATCGTCGTGCAGTACACGACAGGCATCCATGGCGGTAAAAATCCCGGCGAGACGTCCGTGCCCGGTGACCAGCGCAGCTCCCAGATGATGTTCGAGCATGGCTGCCAGCACGTCCACCAGCGGGGTCTCCAGATCCACGATATAGCTGTGCGCGACGTAGGCATCTTCCACGGTCAGCTCTCTCGGATCCGGAGATCCCAGTTCGGGGCCGAGCAGCAGCTTGATGTCTCTGTCGGTGATGATGCCGGCAAGCCGACCGTTTTCTGTAACCGGCAGATGGTGGACGTGATTGTCCAGCATGAGTTTCCGCGCCTGGCCGATCGGCGCTTCGAGGGCCACGGAATACGGGAATGGCGTCATCACCGATTTGACCTTTGGTTCAGACATGATCAGCCGTTCTGCCTATCCGTCACGCTGGCAGATTCTATGCACGGGCCGATGCACAGGCGATGCACAGGGTGCTGGTGGGGAGTGCCTGCAGGCGTTCTTCGCCGATTGGTTCGGCGCAGGATTCGCATACCAGATAGGTGCCGGATTCGATCCGGGCCAGCGCCTGGTCGATCTTCTTCAGTTCCGCCTCGAGTTCGTGATCCAGTGCGATCAGCGTCTCCCCGTTCTCCAGTTCCACCGCCTGCTCCGCGAAGTCCTGGGGCAGGGGATCTTCCCGATGTCGGGTGTGGCGGGAGACCCGCTCCTGGCGGGCCTGAAGTTCCTTTCTGCGGGTGAGCAGTGCTTCCCGCATGGTGTCGATGTCGAGCATAGGGATACCTCGATGATTCACCATGATTAACCCTCGCGGCCACTTTGCCTGTCACTAGGGGTTTTCCGAAGACCGACCGGCGGAGTTCCACGATTTGTGCAGCAGGCCCGCGAGGCCTAGTCTCAGACCTTCGACATCACCCGAACAGGATCAAGCTGCCGTGAGCTACGAAACCCTTCTCGTTGCCGTCGACCTTTCCAGCGAATCCCGCGCCGTGCTGGATGCAGCCAGGGCGGTGACGGCAAAAACCGGTGCGCGCATTCATCTGGTGACGGTGGTGAAGCCGCTGACCCACGTCTATGGCGGTCTGGATATGGCGCCGATTGCGAGCGGCACGGTCTCCTTCGAAGAGGAGGCGACCACCCAGGCCCGCAAGCAGCTCGAAAATCTGGCCGAAGAATATGGCCTCGACAAGGCCGACGTGCACGTCATTCTCGGTGCACCGGGGGCCGAGATCCGGGAACTGGCCCGGAGTACGGGAGCCGACCTGATCGTGATCGGCAGCCACGGCCGGCACGGATTCAATCTGTTGCTGGGCTCCACTGCCAATGCGGTGCTGCATGATGCCGGTTGCAATGTGCTTGCAGTCCGGCTCGACTTCGACGAAGACTGAGCGCCAGCTGGAAGACGGGGCCGCCCGGAACCCGCCCCGCAATGACAACCCTGCCCTAAAATCCAAGGAGGAAAGAAAGAGTGAGCAAGTATAAACATGCCAACGCTGCCATCGAGCAGGCGGTGACAGCGGCGACGGCCGAAGGCATCGATAAGGAAGAGGTGCTGCTGGCTCTTATTGTTGCCGGCGTGGCGGCTTACCGCGCGGAAGCGGGCAGTGCCTCAACCCGGGAAGCGCTGCTTTACGAACTGGGCGAGGTGGACGGTGCTACGGATACCCAGTTCATCCGCTCCCGCTGATCAGATGGCTTTGGAAAACCCTGTGGTCTGGGGCGGCAGATAGCGGTCGAAGGCCATCGCCACATTCCTGATCAGGTATCGTCCTGCAGGCGTCACGATCAGCTTCGCTGCCGGATCGTTGTCTGCGGGCAGGTGAATCAGATCGTCAGCGGCCATTGATTCGAGTCTGGGCCAGGCTTCAGGAAACGCCGTCCTCAGATTCACGTCCCACTCCCGCTCGAATTCAGCAATGTCCAGTTCATAGTGGCACATCAGCGTTCCGATCAGGGCCCGCACCATCCGGTCGTCCTCAGTCAGCAGCAATCCGCGTTCGATCGGGTGTTCACCACCGTCGATGGCAGCGACGTACCCGTCGACGGTTTTCACGTTCTGGCAGTACAGATTGCCCACGCTGCTGATGGCGCTGATTCCAAGTCCGATCAGGTCGCAGTGGCCATGGGTGGTATAACCCTGGAAGTTCCGATGCAGGCCACCATTGTGCTGTGCCTGCACCAGCTCGTCCTCAGGTCTGGCAAAGTGATCCATGCCCACATGGACATACCCGGCAGCCGTCAGCGTTTCCACAGCCTGCTGCAGCAGCAGCAGCTTGGTCTGAGCGTTCGGCAATTCTTCCGACCTGATCTGGCGCTGTGTTTTGAACCGCTCCGGGAGATGCGCGTAGCTGTACAGCGAGATCCGATCCGGTGACAGATGAATGACCCGGTCCAGCGTGCGTGCGAAGCGGGTCAGATTCTGTTGTGGCAGGCCGTAAATCAGATCCACAGAGAGGGACTTCACGCCATTGCGCCTGGCCGCATCGATGATGGCAGCCGTATCTGCTTCACTCTGCAGACGATTGACGGCGAGTTGCACATCCGGATCGAAGTCCTGAATGCCGAGGCTCATGCGATTGATGCCAAGCTCTGTCAGGAAGGCGACCCTGGCCGGATCCACCGTGCGGGGGTCAATCTCGATGGAGAAATCCCGCTCATCGCTGCCGAGCAGATTGAAGTTTCGACCGAGATGTTCGAATACATCGGTGAATTGCTCGTCTGTCAGGTAAGTCGGGGTGCCGCCGCCGAAATGCAGCTGCTCGACGGTGTGTCCGTCGGGCAACTGCGACTGAACCATCGCCATTTCCCTGTAGAGGCGCGCCAGATAGGTGATGGCGTGTTTGCGATTGTTGGTGATGATCCTGTTGCAGGCACAGTAGTAGCAGACCATGGCGCAGAAGGGGATGTGCAGATACAGCGACAGTGGCGCGTTGGCAGGCAGTTCCTGGAGCGCCTGCGCCAGAGCGCCTTCCGGTAACGCCTCCGCGAAGAGGTTGGCGGTGGGATAGGAGGTGTAGCGCGGACCGTTCACATCGTAAGCTCGAACCAGGTCCGGATCGAAGTAGCTTCTAATGGTTGGCGTCATGGTCGGTTCCCATACTGCTGCGATCAGGCTGCCAGGTGATAAGCGGCGGTCGCCAGTGCCTGCGCCTCTATGATTTTCATCGTGGTGCGGTCCGTATCGATGACGCCCGCTTTACGCCATTTCGACAGCACCCGGGATACACATTCGAGCGTCAGGCCCAGATGATTCGCCAGATCCGTTCGACTCATCGGCATGGCCAGCGTTTTCGGGTCGAATCCGAGTCGTTCTGTTCGATCCATGAGAAGCTTCAGGAAACCGGCGATCCTCGCATCGGCCCGTGACTGACTGAGATTGATCCGAAGCATGGATTCGTTGCGTTCGCGCTCGGCGATCAGCCGCAACAGGGAGGCGCCCGCACCAAGTCCCCACACTTCCGGCAGCTTGTTGAGATTGAGGCTGCAGGCGGTGGAGGCGCTGAGGGCAGCGGCGGTGTCGGTGTGACTGCCGGTTGCCGGTCCATCGAGCCCGAGGATTTCGCCAGGATAGTAGAAGCCGGTTACGTACTCCTCGCCATCCGGGGTCACTGTGACGGTCTTGAACACACCTGAGCGGACCACCCACCAGTCTTCGGCAGCGTCTCCCGTCCGGTAGAGAAAGTCGCCCTTGTTCATGGGCGCCGTCGTGGCGAAGCACTCGTTCAGTGCGTCCAGCGCTGGATCAGACAGATCTCTGGCAGCGCACAGTTGCCGGGTGGGACACAATCTGCAGCCTCCCCGAATTTTCGAAACCCTGCTTCCTGCATTCATAACAGGACCATGCCGGCGGTCCAGGACGGGCGGAATACGGGGATACCCCTAGCGGTCCGGGCTTCTGGCGGTTCCCGCCAGGCACGGTGGTCAGTACTGTCTGGCGGGCATACGTATGCGCATGCCCTCCATGTCTTCCGTTACTTCGATCTGGCACGACAAGCGGCTCGATCCATCCACTTCGAAGGCGAATTCCAGCATCCCCTGCTCGAGTTCGTCTGCCTCACCACAGACCGCCTGCCACTGGTCGGGCACGTAAACATGGCAGGTGCCGCAGGCGCAGAGCCCGCCGCAATCACCCTCGATGCCGGGCACCAGATGGTTGACCGCGCCCTGCATGACGCTGGTGCCCACGGGGACTTCCACGTCGTGCTCGGTGCCATTGGCCTCGATATAGGTGATCGTCGGCACTAGCGGTTCCCGCTCACCCGGGTCGTTGCGATCAGATCACGTGCTTCCGCGATGATGGCGAAAGGGCGCCCTTCGTTCAGCACCGGTGTCAGGGAAAAATCCAGCGTCCTGGTCTCGCCGTCCGGCAGGCTGATCCGGGTGTTGATCCGATAGGGCTCGCCTGTCAGGCACGTGGTCATGGCGGATTGCAGGGCTTGCGCCGTGGCTTCGGGATCCTCCGACCAGAACGGCAGGGTGGCAAAGGACGCACCGATCGGATCTGTGCCCTCAGGCAGCAGTTGCCGGGCTGCCTGATTCATCTGCAGAACGCGCCCTTCGGGGTCGATCAACGCCATGGCCTGGATGGCATGATCGAAAACAGTGGTTAAAGACGCCCGACTTTCGGCGAGCTTCTTATCCGCTGCCTTCCGGGTACGCAGGTCCCGCAGATGGGCGCTGAAGTAGACCTCACCGTCCAATGTGACCTTGGTGATGGAAGCCTCGAGGGGCACCTCCTCACCGGCGCGGGTAAGGCCTGTGATTTCGGCTCGTTCTCCCATGAGCCGGGCCGGTTGGGATTCACCGGCGAACCGGGCGATATATGCACCGTGCTCGCTGCGAAAACGTTCGGGCAGGAGGGAGCCGAGGTCGACGCCGACCAGTTCACCGCTGTCGAATCCGAACAGCGCTTCTGCGCTCGGGTTCGCGTAACTTATTTTGAGGTCCGGATTTACCGTGACGATGGCGTCTGCGGATATGGCCAGCACGCGAGCTGCGAGGCGATGTGCCGAACGGGTCTGTTGCTGCCGGGACTGATCGCGGCTGATGTCCTGGAGCATGACCACATAAAGGGTTTCCTCTTCGCTGCGAAGTCGACCGACCCGAACCCGGGCTGGCAGTTCCCGGCCACTGGCAGTCCGGACGTTCAGGTGCACGAAGTCCATCTCCGGCGCATCGGGTGTTTCCGCCCAGCGCTGCAGCCAGGCCAGCGGATCGAGACGGGAACGTTCTTTTTCCGGCAGATAGTCGGTGATCAGGCCGGAGACGGGTTCTTCCACTTCCAGCAGGCGACAGGCTGCGTCGTTACCGAAAACGAGCGTACCGTCGACCCGAATGACCAGCATGGGTTCCGGGAAGTCCGACAGAAGGCTTGTGGCTGACATTTCCGCCAACGGCACTGACCGTGCTCCTTTCTCAGCTGACTGCGGTTTTACCGGCCAGGCGCCGTCAGTAGGCGGCCTGCTCGGCGTTCAGCACGTTGAGGTCGGACCTGCTGTCCTCCATCGCCTCCAGTACACTCAGGTCCGCGTTCACCGGCACGCCGATGCCTTCGAAGAGTGCCTTGGTCCGGGCTGTCACCAGACCGGCTCGAACCAGCGCCGGCATCATCAGATCGTTGAGTGAGTGGATCTGTCCCGGCGGCAGCGCGCGGGTGATACCCATCTCTGCTGCCTCCTGCATGCCGGCCATGAAGTCCTGAGGATCGATATTGCTCACCTCGAGCACCTTCATGAAGCCGGCGTCTGTCCCCGCAGATTGCCCTTTCACCAGAATCTCTACTGCGTCGAAAGCGAACTGCGCCAGGTCTTCCCGCTCGTCCTGATGCAGGGCGGCGACCGTGGGTGCCAGATAGACGTGTCCGAAAGAAACGTGTCTGGACTCGTCGCGCATGACGTTGAAGGTGATGGATTTGAGCAGCGGCTCTTCCGTCTGCTTGTACATGTTGTTGAAGGCCCCGAGCGCCAGGCCTTCAACGATCATGTTCATGCCGATCATCACCTTGCAGAAGTTGTTGGTGCTGAGCGTGGCGTCGATCAGCTCCTTCAGCCAGGGCACCATGGGGTAGTGGATGGCGATCTTCTCCACATAGCGGTCGTAGGCTTCCACATGCCGCGCCTCATCCATGGTCTGGGTGGCGGCGTAGTATTTGGCTTTCATGTCCGGAACGCCGTGCGCGACGGTCGCCGCGGTCAGCAGCGCGCCCTGTTCCCCATGCAGAAACTGGGAGAGCATCTGGGCGGTGGAGTGGGCCATGAACGTCTGCTGCTGCTCGGTGGAGAGTTTCTGAAAAAAGGGCATCCGGCCGTACTGGCTGTGCTCCGCCGCGATAATGGGGTTTGAAGGGTCGATGGGGGTATCCCAGGCGAGCTCCGCCGCATTCCACTGATTTTCTTTGGCGCGGTTGTAGAGATCGTCGAGCTTGGCCACCTGGCCCTGATAGTCGAAGTTCCAGGAGACCTGCATCAGCGTCTCGTAAGTTTCCGACCGGACGGCTTCCGATTGATTTTCCTTGATGACAGCTGCCATAACTGGACTCCATTGCTTGAAGTAAGCTTGATAAGTTGGCTTCAGCCTGCCAGGCACCGGCTCAGGTTCATTGACCGTAATCAAGATTGCCGAAGACAGATCAGGAACGCGGGCACCACCGGTGAGCCGGAAGGACGGCCCATGTTCCGTGGGATTCCCTTGCCTGATTGAATATGGCGCAAGTTCGATAAATCCATATAAAACAATGGAATAGGCCTCATACCTCTGTGTCGGGACTGCCTCGCACGGCTTGTCCACAGGGTCATACCCACGTTAACCACAGCATATCCACAGACACTTGCGGCGGTTTCACTGGTCAGCCGGTCGGCGCCGGGTAAACTGGTTTCCACGGTTGAACGAAGCGAAGGACACTGGAGACAGAGCCTCTTCAAACCGGAAAGCCGATAAAGACCCTCGCCGGGGTCTGGGTCAGCGTCAGGCGGTGCTGGCTCAAGGGAAACACCCACGTCCGGCAGCCGTTGGCCAACGTGCTGAACCAGGCAGGCGAACAGAGTCGCGACCAGGCGGCTCCTCAGCTGAAACGATGCGTGATTCTTCGGAGTTGCGCCTTCGAGAAGGCAGCTCCCGCAAGGGAGAGGGGGGCAGACTCGGAAGAGACGCTGAGAGTCGGGTAGATTCCGACTTCGAGAAGGTTGATCAGCTGACTCGAAGCGACGTAGCAAGGCGTCGTAAAAGAACGGCTCCTGAGTCAATGGCTGCGGTCTGCGCCAATCGCCCTTGAGGTGGTTCGACAACGGCAGCAGCTACAGGAGGACGGCCTGACTGGAAGGGAATGCTACAAGTGAGCAGAACCGACCGCCGAGCCTGACGCCTGAGATTGGTCCTCTTCGGAGGTCCGGTTGGAGAACCCCGCCCTGGCGGGGTTTTCTTTTTCTGAGCCTCTGAATCCGGGGGCTCGATCCGGGAAGTGCCCGCTGGCGAAGCGCCCGCTGGCGAAACGCCCGCTGCCGAAACGCCATGAGAAGGGACCATGGGAAGGGACGGCGCGACGACACATCGGTACAATGCGCGTTCCTCAGGATCCGACGAAGGTGCGCCCATGGCTACAGCCGAGCAGGACGAAGCTGCCCGCGAACGCGATGATGTTCGCTGCGAGGCAGCTCTGTCGACGCTGGAAGACGTGCTGTGGCGGTTCAATGAAACCAATGAAGGCACCCTGGCCGTTTATGACGTGCTGGGCTTTCTCGTCGAAGATCTCGTCAAAGAGGGCTTCTGTGCCGCCTGTGTGAATGAAACCATAAAGGCTGCGCTGGAACGCACCGGTGTGGACCTCACCACCCACAGGGAAGAAGAGGGCCCGCTGCGGGGCCCGGATGACGTTTTCCACTGACTCGGATCAGGCGAGGATCGCGTTGCCGTACACGGGCAGGGAAGCGGTTCCGCCGGTATGCATAAAAACAAGGTTGTCTACGCCGTTGAACTCGCCGGCAACGATCTTTCCGATGAATCCGCTCATGGCTTTCCCGGAATAGACCGGATCGAGCAGCAGTCCCTCCCGTGAAGCGAGTTGTTTCAGTGCTGCATACGTCGCCTCGGTCGGCAGGCCGTAACCTTCGCCCAGGTAGCTCGAATCAACGATGATGGCCTCCCGATCGAGTTGGAGATCGGTGCCGGCCAGGCGCAGTGCCTCATCCGCCAGATCGCCGATCTGTTCGATGAAGGCCGGAAGCTCGGCAGCGCCTTCCGAGACATTGATGCCGTGAATCCGGATGTCGCCGAGCTTGCCGGCAAGTGCAAGCCCTGCGAGCAGGCCGGACTGGGTTCCGGCACTGGCCGTGGCGTGTACCACGTCGGTCAGTTCGAAACCCCGGTTGCTGCATTGATCGATTAATTCCAGCGCACAGGCGGCGTAACCCAGTGCGCCGGTGCCGTTCGAGCCTCCGGTGGGTATCACGTAAGTGGTGCGGTTCTGACTGTCCAGTTCCTTTCGCAGCGCCTTCAGCGTTGTTTTCACCTCGTCCGGTGCAACCAGGTGCACCGTTGCGCCGAACAGGCGATCGAACAGAACATTTCCCAGCGTTTCATAGTTCGGGTCCTGCCAGGGAACTTTGCGGGCCAGAATCAGGTGGCAGCTCAACCCCCGGGCGGCGCAGGCTGCCGCCGTCTGTCTGGCATGGTTCGATTGCACCGCGCCGAACGTGATCACGGTATCTGCACCCTCGGCCTCCGCCTGGCCGATGAGGAACTCGAGTTTTCTTGTTTTGTTGCCGCCGGTACCAAGTCCGGTGCAGTCATCCCGCTTGACCCAGAGTTCGGGGCCGGCCAGGTCGGCGGTCAGCCTCGTCAGTTTTTCGAGCGGGGTAGGGAGATGCGCCAGTCGAGTGCGCGGTAGATGGGTGAAAGGGTCGCTCATTGCGTCATCCTGGTCTGCCGGAAGCCGCCACTTTAGCGCAGACCGCCGGCTGGAAGCATTGTAATTAAACGAATGTTTAAATAATATTTTCTGATCCGTTCAGAGGGTGCGTCCATGCCGTCAGTAAAGTGCCGTCAGTAAAGTGCCGCCGGTAAAGTGCCGCTAGTAAAGCAGCGTTCCCGAGCACCTGGTCGGCCCCGGGCAGTTGATCTCGCGGAAGGGGAGGCCCGCCAGGTTCTGATCCAGGCGGCTGCGCGACGCTTCGCTGCTCAGGGGGCTGAGGCGACCCGGCTTCGGGAGATCGTCGAAGACGCCGGTATGACGCCGGCAATGGTCGCCTATTACTTCAGGGATAAATCCGGGCTGCTTGAAGCGGTGGTCCGGGAGGCGCTGGCGACGTTGCGCGGCGTGGTGGAGGCATCGGTCCAGGACGATGATACCGGTGCGTTCATCGCGGGTCTGATACGCCGGTATATGACCGCGCTGGCCAGTGCGCCCTGGATTCCGCCGGTGCTCATTCGCGAGGTGATCTCCCGTGATTCGCCTCTGCGCACGCTCTTTGTGGATGAGTTTGCCAGCCAGGCGGCCGCCATTGTGCCGGCCCGGGTGCTGAAACAAATCAATCAGGGCAACCTCCGGCAGGATCTGGATGCCAGATACCTGATCCTGTCCCTGGTCGGGATGTGTCTGTTTCCATTCATTGCGCATCCGGTGCTCGGCCCCTTGCTGCAGTACGAGCTGGATGAATCGTTCGGGCAGAGCTACGCAGAGCATGTGCTCGATCTCCTCGCCCGTGGCGCGGAAGAATCGGCATGAGTGCGCAGGTCCTGGTGCGCGCCTTTATGGGCCTGGGGCTCGCCGCCTTTCTGCTCGGTTGTGACCGGGATGACCTGGATTATGCGACAGGCACCATTGAGCGCTATCGGATCGACGTGGTGGCGGATTCCGGTGAACCGGTCATTGAGCTGCATGTTGTGGAAGGGGATGCGGTGGAACCCGGCGGGCTGCTGCTGGTGCAGGATCCGGGCAAGGTGAACATTGCGCTTGATCAGGCCCGCTCCGAACTGGCCCTGGCATTGGCCCGTCTGGAGGAGGCGGAAGCGGGTCCACGTGCCCAGGAGATTGACAAGGCCCGGGCACAACTGGCGGCTTCCAGGGCCGCACTCGCGACTGCGGAACACGAGTTGACCCGCCAGAAATCACTGATCGAAAAGAACTATGCATCGGAGAGTCTGGTCAACATTCTTCAGGGGGAGGTGGATACCGCCAGCGCCCGGGTAGAGGAGGCTTCAGCCCAGCTGGCCGAACTTCTGGAAGGAACACGCTCCGAACAGATCGACCAGGCCCGGGCGGCCCACGCGGCGGCGGAAGCCAGAGTGGCGGATCTGAATCTCGATCTGCAGCGCACGGCCGTCCGCTCGCCGGTTGAGGGGGTGGTGGAAAGCCTGCCGTTCCGGCTGGGCGAACGGCCGGTACGCGGACAGACCGTCATCGTGCTCCTCTCGGATGAACGCCTCTTTGCCCGTGTGCATATCCCTGAGCCACTGAGAACGCGGATCTCCATCGGGGATCCCGCAGCGATCCGGGTGGATGGATATCCGGAAGATTTCCAGGGCCGGGTGCGCTGGATATCGAGCGACGCCGCCTTCACGCCTTATTATGCGCTCACCCAGCACGACCGCAGTCGTCTGGCCTATCTGGCGGAGATCGATCTCCCCGGGCATGTCAGCCTGCCGGTCGGCGTGCCCGCGGAAGCCCGTTTTCCGCAACTGGCGGCGGACTGATGAGTGCGCCGCAGAGCGCCGAGCCGGCCATCGAGGTGCAGGATCTGTCGAGGCACTTCGGTGCGCTCAAGGCCGTGGATGGGCTGGATCTCAGGGTACCCAAAGCCTGCATCTATGGGTTTCTCGGTCCGAATGGATGCGGCAAATCCACCACCATTCGAATGCTCTGCGGCCTGCTGACGCCGACGTCGGGCACCGCCCGGGTTCTCGGTTACCGGATGCCGGAGGATGCAGAAGCACTGCGCCGCAAGCTGGGCTACATGACCCAGCGCTTTTCCCTGTATGAAGATCTCACCGTGCTGGAGAATCTGCGTTTTCTCGGCTCGGCCTATTCTCTGCGTGGAACCGCGTTGAGCCAGCGTATCGAACAGCAACTGGACCGGTTCGGGCTGACGGAACGGGCCGCTCAGATCAGCGGCACCATGAGTGGTGGCCAGCGGCAGCGTCTGGCCCTCGCCGCCGCAACGCTGCACGACCCGGAACTGCTCTTTCTGGACGAGCCGACCAGTGCGGTGGATCCGGAGAGCCGCCGGGATTTCTGGGATCATCTGTTCGATATGGTAGACCAGGGCACCACGATTCTGGTCTCGACCCATTTCATGGACGAGGCGGAACGCTGCCATCGGCTGGCCATTCTCGATCAGGGCAGACTGGTGGCGGATGGCGCGCCGGATGACCTGATGGCCAATGTGGGTGCAACGGTCGTACAGGTGGAGAGCGACGCTTCCCGGGCGATCCGTCAGGCGATTCTCGAACTCGATGACGTCTGGCATGTGGCTCAACTGGGTAACCGGCTGCATGCACTGTTGCGTCCTGATCTGGCTGATCCATTGGCGATGCTGGAGCGACGTATTGCCCCGGTCGACAGCAATGCGAACCTGAAGATCATCGCTGCCAATCTGGAAGATGTGTTCGTGATGGCCACGGCAGGGGCGCCGGATGCCGCGTCTAATCGCTGACAGTCTGCGCCGTATCGGTGCCGTAGCCGGCAAGGAACTCCGTCATCTGCGACGGGATGAACTGAGCCGGGCCATGATTCTCGGCATTCCGCTGGTGATGACGTTGCTGTTCGGTTACGCCATCAATCACGATATCCGGCATCTGCCGGCTGCCGTTGTGGATGAGGCGGGCACCTCCGGGTCCCGGCAACTGCTCGCTGAGATTCAGGCGAGCCGGGTGGTGGATATCATCGAGCGCCAGGATTCCGTTGCGGCACTCGAGCGGGCGCTCGCCCAGGGGCAGATCTCCGTGGGCATCTTCATTCCCGCAGACTTCGAGCGTCGGGCACAGCGCAGAGACCGGCCCGTTGCCCAGCTGCTGATCGATGGCAGTGATCCGGTCGTGCAGTCTGCCGCCAGATCTCTCCAATTGCTGCCGCTCACCCGGCGCGCGGGTCAGGCGCAGCTGACTGCCGGCGGCTTCGAGCTTCGCGTCTACTACAATCCTGAACGGCGCTCGCCGGTGTTCATCGTGCCGGGTCTGACCGGCGTGATCCTGAATCTGACCATGGTGCTGTTCACGGCGGTGGCCATCGTCCGGGAGCGGGAGCGGGGCAACATGGAGCTCCTCATCACCACACCAATCGGTGGCCTCGAACTCATGCTGGGTAAGATCCTGCCTTACGTGGTGATCGGCTATCTGCAGGCTGCCGTGATCATGACGCTCGGTGTCTGGCTGTTCGATGTCCCCATCGCCGGCAGCCTGCTGGACTTTGCCGTGGGCGTCGGGTTGTTCATCATCGCCACCCTGTCACTCGGATTGATGATTTCAACGTTCGCGACCAATCAGTTCCAGGCGTTTCAGATGACGTTCATGACGTTTCTACCGCAGTTGCTGCTGTCAGGATTCATGTTTCCCTTCGAAGGCATGCCGATTCCTGCGCAGTGGCTTGCCGAGCTGTTTCCACTGACGCACTTCCTGCGTATCGTGCGCGGCATTGTGCTGCGGGAAGCGGATCTGATACTCCTCTGGCAGGATGTCTGGCCGCTGGTCCTGTTCTTTGCCATTTTTCTCACCGCGGCGACGGTCCGTTTTCAGAAGCGTCTGGATTGAATGTCTAACAACGCGGATTTTCTACTCGCCGTCGGTGCGTTTCTTCTGCTCGGGATCGCAGCCGACGTGATCGGTCGGCGGACGATGGTTCCCCGGGTCACCCTGATCCTCTGCTGCGGCATTCTGATTGGCGATGAAGTGCTCGGGTTGATTCCGGGGTCGGTCCACGAACGCTTCCCGCTGATCACCGACATGGCGCTGATGATGGTGGGGTTTCTGCTTGGCGGACGTCTGCGGCTGGACGCGCTGCGGGCCGACGGCCCCCAGGTGCTGTGGATCTCGATCATCGCTGCGCTGGGAACCACCGCGCTGGTATCCCTGGCGCTGTGGCTGCTCGGCGTGCCGACGGCGGCGGCGGTGCTGCTCGGATGCGTGGCAGCGGCCACCGCCCCGGCCGCCACGCTGGATACGCTCATGGTTTACGGGAAGGATGGCCGTTTCGGGCGTCTGCTGGCGGCGGTGGTCGCCATCGACGATGCCTGGGCGCTGATCCTGTTCAGCCTGGGGCTGGCCTTCATTGCCTTGCTGAATGGGGACAGCCAGATTGCAGGGACGTTGCAGGCAGCAGGGTGGGATCTGGGTGGCGCACTCCTGCTGGGGGTGGCGATCGGTCTGCCGGCCGCCTATCTGACCGGGCGGGTGAAACCGGGTCAGCCGATGCTGATGGAAGCGCTGGGACTGGTTCTGGTGTGTGGCGGCGCCGCTCTGGTGCTCGACGTCTCCTATCTGCTCGCCTGCATGACCCTGGGAATGGTGATTGCCAACCTTGCCCGCCATCACGACTACCCCTTCCATGAAATCGAAAATATCGAGTGGCCGTTCATGGTGCTCTTTTTCATGCTTGCCGGTGCATCTCTCGAACTGTCGGCGCTGTTGCAGATCGGCCTGGTTGCGACCGCCTTTGTGGCCGCCAGGATTGCCGGCAAGGTTCTGGGTGCTGCGGTGGGTGCCCGTCTGAGCCATGCGGGTCCGGTGGTGAGCCGTTGGATGGGGATGGCCCTGCTTCCCCAGGCGGGCGTACCCATCGGTATGGCTCTGCTCGCAGGAGAGCGGTATCCAGAGTACCGGGACGTGATTCTGTCGGTCGTGATCGGCACAACGGTGATCTTTGAACTGATCGGCCCGCTGGCGACCCGGGTTGCCCTGGCTCGAGCCGCAGAGGCGGAATCCCGTAGCGATCAGACATAAAAAAGCCGCCCGAAGGCGGCTTGAGTTCGTCCTGTTATCGTTTTTGTTCAGGACTGAATTCGCTTTCCCCTCCCCTAGTATCCGGGCCCGTTTTCACGGACTCGATAGGGCAAAACGAGCGAAGAAAGTAACAGGAACTTTTCCTGCAATCAACAAGTTAAGATGATTTCCGTAGTTTTTATTGAGGTTGGCTCCGGCGGGATGCAGTCCGCTCGGACGCGAATTCACTAAAACGGACCTGTTTCCCGTTCCGCAGCCTGCTAGTCTTTCCGGCGGACAACGATTCGGGAGAGAACCATGAGGACCGGGACACCGCTTGCAGAGCAACCGCTGGCGCTGAAGGGCGCGCCGGGATCGCCGTACACGCGCAAGATGCTGGCCGTACTGCGCTATCGTCGAATTCCCTACCGGCTGCTGGTGGGTGATCAGGCGGAATCGATGGGCATGCCGGAACCGAAAGTCGGCCTGCTCCCGACCTTTTACTTTCCGGATGAGTCGGGCGCGCCGGAGGCCGTGGTGGATTCCACACCGATCATCCGACGCCTGGAAGCTGAGTATCCGACCCGTTCCGTCCTGCCGGATGATCCGGTGCTGAACTTCGTCGATTACCTGCTCGAGGACTACGGAGATGAGTGGCTGACCAAAGCCATGTTTCACTACCGCTGGTACTACGCGCCGGACATCGAGCGGGCCGGAGAAATCCTGCCACGGTGGCGGAACCTCCGGGCGACTGACGAGGAAATCACCCCCATCTCGAAGTTCATAGCCGAACGGCAGATCTCGAGACTGTATGTGGTGGGCAGCAATGACACCACGGCGCCGGTGATCGAGGCCAGTTACCTTCGATTTCTCGAGCTGTTTCGCGCGCATCTGCCCAACGGCGGCTTCCTGCTCGGCAGTCGGCCGGGTTCAGCGGACTTCGCGATCTACGGTCAACTCACTCAGCTGGCGGCATTCGACCCGACCCCGATGGCTGAAACGCTCCGTCGTGCGCCGCAGGTTTATGCCTGGACGAGTGTGGTGGACGACCTGTCCGGGCTGGAACCGGAACCGGGAGACTGGTTTGACCGGGACGAACTCCCGGACACGCTGAAAGCGCTGCTGACCGAAGTAGGGCGTACCTATGTGCCCGTGCTGCTGGCGAACGCCGCGGCGATTGATGCAGGTGCAGAGGAAGTGCAGACCGAGATAGAGGGCAAAGCCTGGGTGCAGAAACCGTTTCCCTATCAGGCGCGTTGCCTGCAGTGGTTGCGTCAGGCCTACGTGGGGCTCGATGGGGAAGATCGCGACCGGGTGGACGATCTGCTCGCTGGAACGGGTTGCGAAGCCCTGTTTGCCCGGCCGTGACCGGTCAGGGCTTCAGCGTCGTCCAAGGGACTGCATAACCGCCTCGGCGGACAGCCAGAAGGCCAGTTGCAGGCGTCGATGGAGCGGCAGTCCCCGGCTCTGCCGCCAGCGCAGGCGCCAACCCCGCCAGGCGGGATGCCGGGCGAGTCGTCGTTCGAATCGGGGGGAAAGGGCAGACACGCAGACGGCGGCCACGATCAGGAACAGAAAGCCCGGCAGGATGGGGATCAGCAGGCCGATTAACCCGAGCAGGGTGAAGAGTATGGCGGCCAGGACAAGTGCAGTGCGTTTGAGCATCCAGTTCAATCTCTTGAGCGTTACCGGAATGGTCCAAGTCTAGTTCTAAGTCTCTTGCGACCCTTTCAACCGTTTTAAACCTTGCAACCCTTGTGCCATAGTTAAGTTGTTGATTTATAAGGCCTGATTCGGCGAGTCAGGTGGTGGGAATTCCCAATATCTGGCCATATTCACCGGCCAGACTCCTTACAACCCCTTAACCCCGGCGTCACCTTCTCTCTCTATCCTCGCTCATTCGTTTGAATATCGATTGAGGACACGATGCAGGACATTCTGGGACGGACATTTTCCGTGGGGGACGGGAAATATCGAGTGGTAGACGTCCGACAGCTTTCGGGTGAAGTCATGGTTTACGCGGAACAGACGGTCGAAGAAGTTGCCCCAGACGGCAAACCCCTTCGGGCCGCCTTTCACTATGGCGATATTGCCGCCCGGCTCGAAACCGGGAATCGGATCGGCTGACATATGGTCGTCATCGCCGCTGCGTAAGCTCCGGATCTGCAAGCGTTACGCAGTGAAAAACGAAGCGGATCCATGGAACTGGAAGAAATGACCGAGCCGGTGTGGCCGGCGGAAGACCCCGTAGAATACGATCTCGAGCAGGACGATGCCCCGACAGGGTGGGCGTCTGACCATCCTGGATACCCTGCGGCAGACCCGACCTGGGTCGATGCCTACGAGTTATGACGCGCTGAGCCCTGCCAGGGATGCTCGAGCCTCTGCCCAGCTCAGGCATCACGCTGTGTCACACTTCCCATTTGAACCTTATCTCTCTGATTTCGTGACCTTTTCCACGGCTTGACGGTCGCTCTCCTGATTTAATTCCGGTGTCCGGAAGTGTCGGCCAGTGGCCGGGTAGTCCGGTGGTTGACTGCAGGTGGCTCGTCAATGTGCGAGTGCCGCGTTTTCGCAATGGATGACGGAAAGTCGTGACAGAGCAGGATGGATACGAGGAGGCCGTATTGCTGTTCGATGCCGATCTGAATGGCATCGATTCAGAGTACACGTCTTCAGATTTTGAGGCGTTGATCGCGGGTGGCGCCTGCCTCAGCCAGTTCGCCGCCAGCGTCGTGCATGCCGCGTTCGCCGTGGTTGGCTCGGCCTTGTCCGTGCGGGCCATGGTGTTCTTTACCTTCAAGGTGGATGAGGACGGGCTGGCCAATCCCAATTTCAATCTGCCGCTCCGCTATCTGGCGGACAATGCGGGCCTCGGCCCGGATCTCGGCGCCGGGCCGATTCGCCTCGCCTGCCGTGGCCAGTGTCCGGTTCCCTGGCACTCCGTGAACATGTGGGAGCCCAGTGCGGATCCGGACAGTGGCGCCATCGCCCTGGTCCAGAAGGTGGTCTGGCGGAACCGGCTGGGCCTCAAGCCATCCGGCGCCATCGATGCGGTGCTGGAGGCAGACAGCATGCACCTGATCGAAAATGGGCACGAAGGTGCCGGTGGCCAGATGGTCAATCAGAAAGTCATGGAAGCACGTCTGACGGAGACCTTCGGCGAAGAGGGTAAGGTCAATTTGGAGAACCTGATCCGGCAGCACAACGATCGTCTGTCGCAGGTGTCGAGTAAGTACCGCCAGGAACTGGCGGAACAGCAGCAGGTTTATCTCACCCAGATCCGGGACTGCCGGGACGAAATCCGTGAACTGAAGTCGGAGTTGCGTCAGGAACAGCAGAAAAGCCGGCGTCTGCAGTCACTTCTGCGCGGCGATCCTTAGACCGTCGACCGCGCCTGGATCTACAGCGTCTCCGCTGGCGCCTCGGCGGGCAACTGGGCAGGCAGATCCGGTACCTGTCCGGTCATCATCATGTACAGGCTGGTCAACAGGATCAGCACGAAGAACAGCGTCGTCCCGGTCAGAAATCCCACCAGCGCCGCCCGGACGCTGGAGTGCATCGGGTGCCCGTGTTCCGCGTGGTAGTCAAGCACGGCGCCCTGCAGTCGATCCGTGGTGAACCAGGCGAGCAGGGCCTGAGCGACGGTGAAGATCAGAGCAACGCCGAGCGTCTGCGGCAGTATGAAGGTGATTCCGATGAATGCCAGGAAGATGGCGACGCCAATGAGGCCCACGGACCTGGCCAGATTTGCTCTGCCGAGGGCCAGGTAGTTCAGCGCGATCATCAGCACACCGGCCGCGAGCGAGCCGAGGATGGTGCCGATAATGATGCCACGGGTGCTGTAGAGCGGTGCGCCAGGGCTTTCGTACCCGGACGATTGCCCGGAAGGTTGATCGTGTTCAGACATGCGCGGATGATGATACAGAATCCCGGCGTGAGGAAGCCTGCGCATGAACCTTGAGATTTTCTCCGACCTGATCTGCCCCTGGTGTTTCATCGGCAAGCGACGGCTGGATGAAGCGCTGGCTACGGGTGTGGGCGACGGGGTGAACATCATCTGGCGCGCCTATCAGCTTTATCCGACTATTCCGCCGGAAGGTATGGATCGGGCGGAGTTCGCCAGACTGCGATACCGGGGTGCCGATCAGTCCGCCGTCCGTGCTCAGATCGAATCCGAAGCGCAGCGTATCGGCATCGACATGGGCTTTGATCGGATCAGCCGCATGCCGAACACTTTCCCTGGCCACCGCCTGATCCATCACGCCCGCGAACACGGTGTGCAGCATGCGCTGTCTGATCAACTCTTCTCTGCCTACTTCGAACGGGGTGAAGACGTGGGTGATCAGCAGGTGCTTGTGAATGCGGCGGAGTCCGTCGGCATGGACCCGGCTGCGACTGCTGCCTACCTCGCATCGGATGCGGGAGTGGAAGCGGTGACGCGGGAGATCGAACGGGCTTCCGCCATTGGCGTCACGGGCGTGCCGTGCTTCATTTTCGCCGGCGCCTATGCGCTGCCGGGCGCTCAGGAGCCGGAGGTGATCGCTCAGGTCATTGAACGGGCGAAGGCCAGGCTGTCCGAACCTGCCTGAGGGTCTCCGTCAGCAGACGGTCGTGGCAGGCCGCACGGTCAGGTGGTGGGTAGCGTCAGTTTCGGTGTCACGGGCTGGCTGAACGTATGCTTGGTCAGCACGCCGTAGACATGTCCGCATTCGTTGCAGTGCACGACGATGAACCAGGGCTGACGGGTTCTGGATCGTTCGTTGCTCTCCCGGGAGATGATGTGGTCCATGCCTGCCACACCGCACTCCGGGCACTTCGGCTCGGCCATCAGACCTCCCAGTTCTGATTCATGTCGTGTGATGGCACGGCCTCGGCCGTTCGGCCGACGATCTTGGCAGGGACGCCGGCGACGGTGACGTGGGCGGGTACGTTATCCAGCACGACGCTTCCGGCCCCGACCTTGGCGCCCTCGCCAACCTCGATGTTACCGATGACCTTACAGCCTGCGGCCAGCAGCACACCGCGTCTGATCTTGGGATGCCGGTCGCCGCCCGCTTTGCCCGTGCCGCCCAGGGTGACCGAATGCAGAATCGAGACATCGTCTTCGATCACCGCCGTTTCGCCGACCACAATCCCGGTGGCGTGGTCCAGCATGATGCCGGAACCGACCCTGGCGGCCGGGTGGAAATCCACACCCAGGGTGACGCTGATCTGACTCTGGAAAAACTGGGCCAGCGTCTGCCGGCCGTTCTGCCACAGCCAGTTGGCGATGCGGTGTGCCTGGAGCGCATGAAAGCCTTTGTAGAACAGGAAGGGCGTGCTGAGGTCCTCGCACGCCGGATCCCGGGAGAAGATGGCGAGCATGTCGATCTCGGCGGCGCGCAGAATGTCCGGGTCGTCTTCCATGGCTTCCTTGATCACATCCCGGATCAGCATGGTGGGCAGCATGGGGTTGTCGAGTTTCGACGCCAGCCGGAAGCTCAGTGCGGATCCGAAGGTCTGATGGTTGAGAATGGTGGCGTGGAAGTAGCTGCCGAGGATGGGCTCTTCCGACGCTTTGGCGTGGGCCTCCGAACGCATCATGTGCCAGAGATCGTCGGTATCGTTTACCGGACGTTCCACGGATATCTCGCGCAGCAGTTCGGCATAGCGCTCGTGAATGTTCGGTGTGAGAACACTGCTCATTGTCTTCGTACTCCGATAGCGAAGTGCAGGCGATTCTGAATCCGCCCTGCAGCCTGGTGATGCAGGTTCATAACCTCAAAACCCGGCATTGTTCCGTTCTGTCACGCAGGTTAACGTGCTGATGATTGGGATAGTACTTCTCTTAGGACATCTGGGCGATGACAAGTTCATTTTCTACGGTCGGTCTGATCGGCCGCCGTGGCACCGCGACCATTCGCGATTCACTGGAGACCGTTCTCAGTCTGCTGCTCGAGAAAGGGGTTCGGGTGGTGGTGGAGGAAGACACCGCCACCATCATGGGCAACGGCCAGCGCAGCGATCGCGATCAGTATGAGCGGGCGCCGAGACTCGAGCTTGGCGAGCGGACGGATCTGATCGTGGTGGTGGGCGGTGATGGAAGTCTGCTCGGGGTGGGGCGTGATCTGGCGCATTCCGGTGTGCCCGTGGTCGGTGTGAATCGGGGCGGACTCGGTTTTCTCGCCGACATCGCCCCGGAACAGATCGACACGGCGCTAGGCGAGGTGCTGGCCGGCAGGTTCCGCGAGGAAGACCACTTTCTTCTTCATGCCCGGATCAAGCGGGATGGGGTGGAGGTGGCCGATTCTCCCGCGCTCAACGATGTGGTGGTGCATCTGGGTGGCATGGCCCGGATGATGGAGATCTCGTTGTGGATCGACGATGAGTTCGTTTACGAGCAGCGCTCGGATGGTCTCATCATTGCCTCACCCACCGGTTCAACGGCTTATGCACTGAGCGCTGGCGGACCGATCATGCACCCGAGTCTGGATGCCATCGTGGTGGTGCCCATGTTCCCGCATACGTTGACTTCCCGTCCGCTGGTGGTCCGCGGCCGGTCGGAAATCCGGGTCCGGGTGGGCAGCGAAGACCCGGAGGTGCGGGTGAGTTGTGATTCGCAGGTGGATCTGCTGCTGGATCCGGGCGATGAGGTGGTGATCTCCAAATACGAAACGCCGCTGCGACTCATTTACCCGATGGAACACAGTTTCTTTGACTCCTGCCGGAGCAAGCTCGACTGGGCGTCACGTCTGGGTGGTGGCAACGAGTGAGTTACCTGTCCCTCAATTCAGCCGCTGTGCAGCGCCGGGCGTATCCACGTCTGCCAGCACGCCGGGGTCACTGACGGGTATCCGGATGAGACCCTCACTATTTCTGAGGATCGTCCGCGCGCCCTCATCTCCCGTCAGTCGGGACATCTGCTCAAAACAGGTGTCAGGGAAGGTCACCGGATGTCCCGGTGTGCCCTGATACACGGGCTGTACGATCTCCGACGCCCGGGCCGCGTAGAACACGTCGAGCAGTTCAGTGAGAGTCGTTGGCGATATGAACGGCATATCGGCCAGGGCGACGGATACCCACCGCCAGTGATCGGCGATGGTTCGAATACCGGCTGCCAGTGAGTGGCCCATGCCAAGCTCGGCATCCACGGACAGGGCTACCTCCGGGCTGCCGGGCAGGGCGCGTACCTGTCTGGCAATCGATTCGTCTTCCGGTCGCAGAACGACGCAAAGATCTGCATACACTTCGGCGTAGCGGGACACCGTTGCTTCGAGCAGGGTCCGGCCGTCTTTCAGTGTGTGTGTTCGTTTGTCAGATCCGAAGCGGCGACCAAATCCGGCCGCGAGGATCAGCGCGCCACCGCGAGGACGGGTCTGTGATTCAGCCGGCACTCAATGCATCTAGACGTTCGGTTGCCTGAGCTCGGACGCCGGCCTTTACGGCGGTGATCTCCGCCAGGATGGCGATGGCGATCTCCGGTGGCGTCTTGCTGCCGATTGGCAGGCCCACCGGGGCATGCAGTTTTTCCAGTTCTGCGTCGCTGAGATCCAGTTCCTTCAGGCGTTCCCTGCGGCTGGCGCTGGTGCGTGAGGAGCCGAGGGCGCCGATGTAGAAAGCTTCGGTCTTGAGCGCCTCCATCAGGCCCATGTCGTCGATGCGCGGATCATGGGTGAGGGCGACCACGGCAGAGTTCGAATCACTCGCCAGCGCGCGTACCGCATCATCCGGCATGTCGCAGACCCGGTTGACGCCTTCCACCGGAAAGTCGTCCAGCATCTGCTGGCGCGGGTCGCAGACGGTGATGGCATAGTCCAGGTTGAGTGCCATGCTGGCCAGGTACTGGGAAACCATGCCGGCGCCGATGATGAACAGTTGTTGCTGCGGACCGTAGGTGTGGGTCAGACGTTGCGTGTCTTCGTCCCATTCCAGGGGTGTGTAGCCGTCCGCATCGACCGTCAGTTTCACCTGATTTTTGAGATCCACCGTTCGCTGCACGTGGCGTCGTTCCTGGAGCGCTGAGGTGAGACTGTCGATGTGGGCCCTGGTGTCCGGGTCCGGTTGCAGGGGTTCGATCACGATGCGCAGACTGCCTCCGCAGGGCAGTCCGAATTTCTCCGATTCCTCATCGCTGACGCCGTAGGTGAAAAACAGCGCCCGATCTTTTGCCAGTTCGCCGTTTGTCAGCTTCTCGAGGAGATCGTCTTCGACGCAGCCACCGGAGAGTGAGCCCACCAGATGACCGTCCGGATCGCAGGCGAGCAGGGAGCCTACGGGCCGGGGCGATGAACCCCAGGTGCCGATGACGGTGGCCAGCCAGCAGTTCCGGCCATCCGCGAGCCAGTCCCGGACTTTGACAATGACTTCTTCATCTACTGCATGCATGGGGAAATTCCGTGGTGCGAACTTTTGCTGGTCAGTACGCTTTTCAGTTGGTTTTCCAGTTGGTTTTCCAGTTCAGGCACTGTTGTGCTTTATCATCCCATATTACTACCGTCATGCTGGACCTTCATGCGCGTTATTGAAACCACTCTGGAAGAGGACCTGTCTCTGTTTTCCCGCTATCTGTGGCAGAAACAGGTGCCGCATCGCATTTTCGCGGAAAGCGGGCGCCAGGTGGTGGAGTTGTCGGACGAGCGCTGGGCGGATCCGGTCCGCAAGGCCTACCAGGACTGGCGCGCCGGCACGCTGGTCCTCGAGCCACGGCCCGGCAGCGCCAGGGACTGGCAGTTCGGGGCAACGCTTGCGCAGGTGCCGGGCTGGATACGCCGCTACCCGGTGCTTTCCGGGTTGATTCTCCTCTCCATCTGCATCTTTCCCTTTTCCGGTCCTCTGGCAGGCGACCGGCTCAATCCGGTGCTGGCTGCGCTGACCATCACCGACCTGCGCCTGCCGGCTGCGGGTGGTTGGGATGCCTTGTTCAGCGGCGAACTCTGGCGCTGGTTCACGCCGGTGTTTCTACATTTTTCTGTGCTTCATCTGGCATTCAATCTGGCTGTGATCACCGAGTTCAGCCGGCGGGTGGAAGCTCGGGACGGTTCGAAGCTGTTCGCGCTGGTGGTGCTCCTGATTGGTGTCATCAGCAATCTGGGCCAGTTTCTCTACAGTGGTTATCCGTTGTTCGGCGGGCTCTCAGGGGTTGGCTACGGGCTGGTTGGTTATGTGCTCGTGCGCCATCGACTGGCTCCGGATGATGCAGCCTGGCAGGTGCACATGGGGTTCGCCTGGAGCCTGCTGATATTTCTGGTGATCTTCAGTACCGGTGTGACCGAGACGTTCGAACTGTTCGTGGCGAACGCCGCGCATTGGGTGGGACTCATCACCGGCGCCGCGCTGGGCTGGGCCGTTGGCAGCACGGCCCGTGCTTGAGCATCGGGAAGGCGAACTCGCCGGGCTCGGCATCCAGGCAGGGGCGGCGGGTGAGCCCGCGCAGTATGAACTTGCGTTCAAGGACGGTCCCGGGATCGCACTCAATGACCGGCTGGGTTGCGGCGTCGAGATCGGCTTCAGCGGCGTGGTCTGCTGCCGTCACTGTGGTGCCGAATCCGGGAAGAGTTTCGGCGGTGGCTACTGCTATGACTGCTTCAGCACGCTGGCCCGCTGCGATCTCTGCGTGATGAGTCCCGATCGATGCCACTATGATGCGGGCACCTGTAGAGAGCCGGAGTGGGGCGCGTCGTTCTGTATGCAGCCCCACCGGGTCTACCTCGCGAATTCGAGTGGGACCAAAGTGGGCATCACCCGAGCCGGGCGGGAAGTGGGTCGCTGGCTCGATCAGGGCGCAATCCAGGGATTGGTGGTCCTCGAGGCCGCGACCCGTCGTGATGCGGGTATTGCCGAGGCGATGATCGGCCAGGTCCTGCCGGATCGGACGGATTGGCGCAGAATGCTCCGGGCCGACGTGCCGCCTCTCGATCTCCCCGCCGTCTGGCAGCGTCTGCTGGACTCGGGGCTGGAACTGCCCGAGGGCGTCGAGCCGGTGATCGATGCGAGCGAGGCAGACGTGCACACATTTGCTTATCCGCTGTCAGTGAATGCCTCGCCGGAGCGAACCCTGCGCCTCGATGAAGGCGCGATCCATGGCAATCTGAGAGGGATGAAGGGCCAGTACCTGCTGCTCGGTAATGGCGCCTTCAATGTCCGTGCGCATGCCGGCTATCGTGTTCGCGTCAGTATCGGTGCGCCGCAGGACGAAGATACCGCAGGAGAACAGTTGGGGTTGTTCGGTTGAAAAACGTGGAGCAGCGGAATGAAAACTGAATGAAAACTGAAACGGAACAGAAGATATGACCAGCACGCCAGAAGCCATTCAACTGGCCGACTATCGGCCACCGGACTACCGGTTGGAAGAGACACACCTGCACTTCGATATTGGTGACGGTGAAACCCGGGTTGTGAATCGCATGGTGCTCTCCCGTTCGGCAGGACCTCGTCCGCTCGTGCTCGATGGCGAAAACCTGGTGCTGGAGTCTGTGTCTGTGGATGGCCGGCTGCTCGGCAGCAATGAGTATGGGCTGGATGAAGCGCGGCTGACCATCCACGACCTCCCCCAGCACTGTGAAGTCAGCGTGGTCACTCGTATCCAACCGGAGTCGAACACCGCGCTCGAGGGGCTTTACAGATCGAGCAGCATGTACTGCACCCAATGTGAGGCGGAAGGCTTCCGTCGCATCACCTATTATCCGGACCGGCCGGACGTACTCAGTGTCTTCACCACCAGTATCGTCAGCGATGCGAATTTTCCGGTCCTGCTCGCAAACGGCAACCTGATCGAGGACGTGGTGCTCGACGACGGTCGACGCCAGGTCACATGGCACGATCCGCATCCCAAGCCCAGTTACCTCTTCGCGCTCGTGGCCGGTGATCTTGCAGTGATCGAAGACCACTTCGTTACCATGAGCGGCCGGGAAGTAAAGCTGCAGATCTTCTCGGAGCCACACAACATCGACCAGTGCGGTTATGCCATGGACGCCCTCAAGCGTTCCATGCGCTGGGACGAGGAAACCTACGGCCGGGAATACGATCTGGATATCTACATGATCGTCGCCGTGGATGATTTCAACATGGGCGCCATGGAAAACAAGGGGCTCAACATATTCAATACTTCCTGCGTGCTGGCCACACCCGATACCGCGACCGATCAGGCCTATCAGCGTGTGGAAGCGGTGATTGCGCATGAGTATTTTCACAACTGGTCCGGTAATCGGGTCACCTGCCGGGACTGGTTTCAGCTGAGCCTGAAGGAAGGATTTACCGTCTACCGGGATGCCCAGTTTTCAGGTGATATGAACTCCGCGACGGTGAAGCGCATCGAAGATGTGAATCTGCTTCGTTCGGTGCAGTTCGCCGAAGACGCCGGACCCCTGGCGCATCCTGTTCGACCCGCCAGCTATATCGAGATTTCCAACTTCTACACGCCCACGGTCTATGAGAAGGGGGCGGAAGTCGTCGGCATGGTCCGAACCCTGATCGGACCTGAGGCCTTCCGGGCCGGATCGGATCTCTATTTCGAACGACATGATGGTGAGGCGGTAACCACCGAAGATTTTCTCAAGGCCATGGCCGACAGCTCCGGCGCAGACCTCGGCCAGTTTCAGCGCTGGTACGACCAGGCCGGCACCCCTGTCCTTCAGGTTGCTGCCGACTACCTGGACGGCACGCTCCGGCTTACCTTTGCCCAGAGCTGTCCGGCGACCCCGGGCCAGCCGGGTAAACGTCCGTTTCACATGCCCGTCGCCTTCGGTCTGCTCGATTCCGAAGGCGCCAGCCTGGTGACCGATTCTCTCGTCTGGAACAGCACTCAGGAGATCGAACGGCGGGACGATTCCCTGCTCCTCCACCTCCGCGAGTCTCAGGCGACGGTTGAAATCGAAGGACTGCACGCTGAGCCTGAAGTCAGCATGTTGCGGGGCTTCTCCGCACCGGTGAAAGTCCAATTCGAGCGCTCGGATGCATCGCTTGCGTTTCTGGCTATTCGAGACTCGGATGGCTTTGCCGCCTGGGATGCGCTGCAGACTCTGCTCGTCCGGGAGATCGGACGGGTTGCAGAAGGCGCTGAGGTATCGAGCACGGTGATCGATCTCTTTGCAGAACTGCTGCAGCATCGCGCTGCAAATGCGGAAGAACGGTTTCTGCTGGCGGCGAAACTGCAGGTGCCGAGCGAGAACTATCTCTTTGAGGCAGTGGCGCGTATCGACGTGGATGGTCTCTGCGCCGCTCGCGACCGGCTGCTCGATACCCTGGCAACAACGCTCCAGGGGCCCATACGGAAACTCTACGAATCACATCAGTCCGGTGAGGACTTTTCCCCGGAGGCGGATGCCATGTCACGCCGGGCCCTGAAAAACGGGGCCCTGGCCTATCTCGCCCGGGCATTGCCCGCAGCAGAACTGGAGATGTTGCTCGAAGGAGCGTACGGCAGCGCAGACAACCTGACGGATCGCCGGGCTGTCCTGCAGGCGGCTGTCAACGGACTGCCCGACAGCGATCTCACAGCGGATCTCCTGGCGCGGTTCTACGCGCGCTGGCAATCGGAGGCACTGGTGGTCAATCAGTGGTTCACGGTGCAGGCCGCTGCCGCAGGGTGCGACCTGACACGCCTGAAAGCTCTTGTGGCGCATCCGGCGTTCGAGCTCACCAACCCCAATAAGGTGCGGTCCGTACTGTCGGTTTTTGCTGGCACCAATCAGCGGAACTTCCATGCGGCGGATGGCAGTGGCTATGCCTACATCGCCGAGCAGATCATCACCCTCAACGGGATCAATCCGCAGATGGCTGCCGCGCTGACAAAGCCACTGACCCGCTGGCGCCGCTATGCGGGTAAGCGCAGTAACCTGATGCGCAGTGCGCTCATGGATATCGCGGGCAAGGAAGGGTTATCTACTGACGTGTTCGAAGTGGTTACCAAGAGTCTGGCCTGAGTCGCCGGATTGCCATCAGAGGAAGCAATCACAGAAAGCAATCAGCCGTACAGCGCCGGGAGCTCGATGCGCCGATCGGCGCTGGAAAGACGTTTGGCCTCCGCCCTCGCCAGTGCAGTCAGCATCACCGGATCGACCTGGGACGGTTGCCTGTCTGTCGGGGCATAGCTCGCCTGCTCCAGGCGCTCGAGCAGTGCCCGCGCTTCGGGAACTTCGCGGAATTTCGCCATGGCGGATGCCGGGGGTAGGTCGTACAGGCTGCTCAGGTACGTCACCAGCGCCCGGCGGAATTCGGTGAGGTCCGGATTCCTTGCCGCGGCGACAAGCGCCTGGCTGTGCTTGCGTCGGGCTCGCGCGGGTCGGCGGTCGAGGCCGGGAAATCGGTCGTACAGGGTGTCGATCAGTGGGTGAATAGTGTGAGCGAAGCGACGGCCGAGCCATGCCAGCACGATCAGCAGGGTGATCAGGAGAACGGCGATGAGGATCGGCCGGATCGGCGCAGATTGGGTGACCAGCGGTTCTTCTGCCGTCGGTGTTGCCGTCTCTGTTTCTGCCGGGGGCTCGGGCGCAGGCGGAGGCGCGGTGGCCTGGCCTGTCACTCTGAGTGGAGCAACTCCGATACTGGTCTTTTCCAGTCGGTCCGCCTCGGTATTCCACCAGGTGATGGAGAGTTCGGGGACGTTGACCGGACCCGGCCGGGTCGGGATGAGGGCGAAGTCCTGCTGCCGGCTGCCGATGACCGTTCCGGTGTCGGCGGTCTCACTCATCTTCGGCGCTTCCGGATAGATCTTGAACTGATCTTCCGGCAGCGGCAGTGGCATGGGCGGTATGGCGCTGCCCCGGTTACCTTCGGCGCGTATATTGATCTCGAACTGCAAAGGGTCGCCCACATCCACATTCGGCCGCCCGGGTAACCAGCGCTGGTCGAGGCTCACTTTTCTGGCTGGCAGCCAGGCAGCATCTGGGGGATAACCGGCAGGAATCGGTTTCACGGTCAGTTCGACGTCTTCGGTGCTGACCCGAATACCCGAACGGCCTGCCCGGCCCTGGCTCTGCAGGCGGACGCTGGATGTGACGGAGATGGCTGGAATGGTCAGCGTGCCGCTCTGCTCCGGGAACAGAGCGAACCGCTGTTCAATCACTCCGTAGCGGCGTCCGTCCCGGAGTACTGATCGGGACTGAGTTTCACCAAGCGGTATGACAACGGCGTTTTCAATCGCCGGCGTACCCGGCAGATCGCTGTAGATCTGAACGCCCTGGGAGTAAAACAGGCGCCGGGTCAGAACCGTTTCTGCCTGCACGTAGACCGGGTTGCTGCTGAGTTCCGTTTCAAAGAAGACCATCCGTTTGATGGCGTCCATGATGGCAGGGTCGAGCGGACGGACCCGAACGACGATGGCCTCGGATCGTTCCCCGCCGATGGTCAGACTGGGAATCGTCAGTTCACCCGTGCGCCGGGGCCGCAGACTGATCTGATACTCCACGGATGCCATGGTCCGGCCGTTGATGCTGCTGATGCGGCTGGACGTCTGGCTGCCGAGCACTTCGAAATCCGCTTCCAGTACCGTCAGATCCGGCGGTTCAGACTGATTGCTGCCTTCCTTGCGAATCGTCAGGCGGATGGTTTCCAACTCGTCGACCAGACGGGGCTCCACAAAGGTTCTGAGCGAGGCCTGGCTGATCTGCGGCAGAAGGCAGACCAATGCGGCCAGCAGACACGGCAGCAGGGTGGGGAACCGGGCGGTCAGTCGTCGACAGTTCACCAGATCTTCTCCGACTCCCGGCTGGAATAGTCGCCGCGGCGCAGACGCTGATTGGTTTCGTACTGAAATTTTCGCCGCAGGAGACCGCCGGGATCGTCCGGTACGCGGCGCAGCCACTGTTCCATTGCATCCTGACGCTCGTCCCGGTTGCTGTCGCCTTCTTCGGTCTCTTCCGGTTCGTCGGAGCTTTCCGCGTCTGCTTCCTGCTGCTGATTCGGATCCTGTTCGGGTGGCTGATCAGGCTGTTCGCCTTCGCCCTGCTGCTGTTGCTGCTGCGCGTCATCCGGTTGCTGGCTGGAATTCTGATCCTGGGGATTGCTGCCTTCGTCGCCTTCGCTTTCCGAATCCTGTTCCTGGGACCGCTGCTCTTCGAGCAGACGCGCCACAAGTTCCCGGTTGAAGCGGGCGTCCGCGTGGTCCGGCGCCGCCGCCAGCACCTGATCGTAGGCGCTGATGGCCGCTTCGTAGTTACCGGCCTGAGCCAGCGCGTTGCCCAGGTTGTAACGTGCTTCCGGGCCCTGCTGGGTATCGAAGCTGTTGGCGGCACCGGCAAAATCGCCGGAACGATACTGAGCCACCGCCCGCCAGTTGTCGTCTTCGAAAAGCATGGCGGCCACATCGGGTGAGCCTTCTGTGAGCGCGCGATGTGCCTGCTGGTCCGGGCGCGCCCAGAGATCGTCCCAGAAACTCGCCTCCGCCGGAAAGGGAACAAGGCACAGGGCGAGGGCGGCGAATACGCCACGGCGAAAGCCGAGCAGCAGCAGGGGCAGGAGGATCAGTCCGGCGAGGTATCCCATGTCTGACCAGGTATCGAAATCCCGTTCCACTTCTTCCGTTTCTTCGTCGCCGGGCAATGACGTATTCAACAGGGCGGTGATGTCGGAATCATCCAGACCGAGCAGGCGGAACGTGCCATGACAGTTTTCAGCGACTTCGCTCAGCCGACGGGTGTCCAATCGGGCCGTGATCGGATCTCCCGCATCTGTGCGCAGGACCTGGCCGGGTTGATTGACGAAGTCCAGTGGAATGGTGCCACCCCGTTCAGTGCCCACCCCGAGAATTGATAGAGGGAAGTTGCGCTCACAGAGCGTGCGGACGTCTGACGGCGCATCGATCCCATCGGTGACGAGCAGGATCCGGCCCTGAGGTACCCGGGCGTTCTCCAGCAGTTGCTGAGTGATTTCCAGTGCACTTTTCAGATTGCTGCCGAGTACGGGCATCATTTCCGGGCTCAGCGAAGCGAGCAGATTTTCGATGGTGCGGACGTCATCGGTGAGGGGGGCGACCGCATGTGCGTCACCGGCGTAGGCAACCAGGGCCGTATAGCCTTCGGCACGCATTCTGAGCACATCGGTGATTTTCTGTCGGGCGCGGACCAGCCGGGATGGACGGACATCCCGCGCGAACATGGACAGGGACAGATCGAACACGATGACCAGGGCGTCCCGTTTCTCTTCCACCGGTTGAGGCAGCTTCTGCCAGGCGGGTCCGGCCAGTCCGATGGTGCCGAGCGCCAGAGCACCGGCCACCAGCCAGGCGGTCTTTCTGAATCCGCCGCTGCTGCCTGGTTCCAGCAGCACGCGCAGGAGTGCGGGATCGATGCTCGATTCCCAGTGCGATGCCGCCATGCGGCGGCGGGCCCAGAGCACGGCCATGGCGATCACGGGCAGGACACCCGCGAGCCACCAGGGCCGGATGAAGACAAGTCCGTCCACGATGGTGTCAATCACCGCCCCAGCCCCGCCAGTCACACAGCATGAGGAATATGAACAGCCCCCAGGCAATTCCCATCGGCCAGAAGTAGAGTACGGCGATGGGGCGATAGGTTTCCGCTTCCTGCTCGATCGGCTCCATCTCGTCGATGATGTCGTAGATTTCCACCAGCTTGGCCGTGTTCTGGGCACGGAAGTAGCGGCCGCCGGTGGTGGTGGCGATGTCGGTGAGGGTGTCCTCGTCGAGTTCGGCGGACGGGTTCACCACCCGGGCCCCGAATACCCCGCCAAGCAGGCTCGGCAACCGCATCTCATCGGCCCCGACGCCGATGGTATAGATCCGGATGTCGTCCTGAGCGGCGAGTTCCGCAGCTTTGACCGGCGCCACCTCGCCCACATTGTTCGCGCCATCCGTGAGCAGGACGAGTACCCGATCTCCTTCGGGACGCTGCCGGAGTCGCTTCACTGCAAGTCCGATGGCATCTCCGATGGCCGTCTTGCCGCCGGCGATGCCCACCGGCGCTTCGATGAGCAGCCGATTCACCGTTTCCAGGTCGAATGTCAGCGGCGCCTGCAGATAGGCGTTGGTGCCGAACAGAATGAGGCCGACCCGATCGCCCTGGCGGGCATCCACAAACTGACTGACCACGTTCTTGACCACAGTGAGTCGGTTGACCAGCTGTCCGCCGAGCTGCAGATCCTCCGTGCCCATGCTGCCGGAAATATCCACCGCCAGCATGAGGTCGCGACCGGAAGTGGGCAGGGTGACGGGCTCGCCCGTCCATTGCGGCCGCGCCATGGCGACAACCAGCGCCAGCCAGATCATCCAGAGCAGGAGTGCGCGCCAGGGAATGCGCTGGCCTTCCCGGCCGGTCTGGGTGAGTTCGTCGTACTTGAATGTCGATAGGTCCGGCACCGTCAGGGCTGCCTGCGCCCGTTCCACAGGCGCGACGAACAACCGGACGAGCAGAGGCAGGGGTGTCAGCGCAAACATCCAGGGCCAGACCCACTCGATCATGGTCGGGCATTCCTGAACAGTTTGCTCACCAGTGGGTGCAGGGTCGCGGGATCCGCATCCGGCGTGGGCTGGAAGCGCTGATTTCCGAGCTGCCTGCCCGGTCCCTGAGTGAAGGCATTGTCGCCGCTCCGGGCATCGAGATAGGCCAGCCAGTTCTCATCATTGGCGCTGCGCGCCCGATCGTCGCCCACGCCGTGCACATAGAGGCGTTTCAGCAATTCGTTGGTCTGCTGTAGATAAGCCGGTCCGTCGATCTCGCCCCGGCTGAAGGCGCTGTAGACCTCGTCGTAGTAGCCGCGGGCAAGTTTGAGCGGTCGGCGGCGTCGATAGGCGGCGCGCAACCGGCCGGCGGCCCAGATGATCAGGCCGATGACGATCAGTGCCAGCACCCACCAGCCGGGTGCAGGTGGCCACCAGGTCGGCTCCACCGGCAGGTGTATGTCTTTGAGCTGCTGGAGGAGATCGGGCTGCATCAGGTCCACCCCGGCAGGCGGGTGAAGGGCAGGTGGGTTGGCACTGTCCGGTAGTCCACGAGCGTCTGCCGGCAGATGTCCGCCAGGCGTTCTTCGGTGCGCTGAAAGCGGTCGTGATAATGGGTTCTCAAGCGCTCGTTGCCGGTGTGAAACTGCAGCCGGGCATCACCGTCGGTCACCGTATAACTGTCCGACGGCGGCAGCTGTTCCTCGAGCGGATCGAAGACCCGGATCGCCACCACCTCATTGTGTCGGGACAGACTGCGGAAGGCGTCCCGCCAGTGGTCGCTGCTCGTCATGTGCGGCTGGAAATCACTGATGAAATAGATGCGGTAGTTGCTGTGCGCGAGGCGAAGGATCTGTGACAGCGCGTCAGCAAAGTGTGCGCCGTCCGGATGAGCAGCACCCCGCTTCAGCGAATGATTCAGGCGGCTGAGATCATTCAGGAAACGGGCGACCGATTTCACGCTGCGATAGGGCTTGTGCACCGCGTATCCCTCATTGCCGATCACCATGCCGCCGATGCGGTCGCTGTGATTGAGCGCCTGCCAGGCGCCCAGTCCGGCGAGCTCGGCGGCGGCCACCGACTTCAGTCTGACCTGGGAGCCGAAAAACATGCTCTGAGTCTGATCGACCACGATCAGGGTGCGGCGTTCCCGTTCTTCGCGAAAAACCTTCGTATGAGGCTTGTTCTTCCGGGCGGTGACCCGCCAGTCGATGGTGCGTACATCGTCTCCCGGCTGATATGCACGAACTTCGGAAAAATCGATCCCCCGGCCTCTGAGTTTGGAGAGTCGATTGCCAGCCTGGCTGCCCATCACACGAGCGGTATGAGGCGGCGCAGGAAGACGTCGGTAGCGCAGCCGGAGCAGGTCGCTCAACTCCACATAGGCGCCTCTGAGGATCGGTTCGACGATCGAATCGGTGCTGCCGGTCTGTGTCTGCACGCCTGTCAGGGTACGGGCACCTGATCGATAAGGATGTCGATCACATCGTCCGTGGTCACACCCTGGGCTTCGGCGTCGAAGGACAGGATCAGCCGGTGACGGAACACGTCATGGGCGATGGCCTGCACATCTTCCGGGGTTACGAAGTCGCGATTGTCCAGCCAGGCGATCGTTCGCGCGCACTGATCGAGGGCAATCGTACCCCGTGGGCTCGCACCAAACTCGAGCCATTTGGAGAGCTCGCCGCGGGCCTCCCGGGAGGCCATCGTCAGGGCGACGATATAGCGTTCGATGGGTTCGGCCATGTACATGTTCAGAATCGACTGACGGGCCGCGAAAATGTCTTCCTCGGTGAGCCGGTAAGGTGCCTTGGCGTCTGTCGTGCGCTCCGTTGTCTCGGCCCGAACCAGATGCAGGATCTCCGACTCCGCCGCTTCGTCCGGGTAGGAGACGTGCACGTGCATGAGAAAGCGGTCGAGTTGCGCTTCCGGCAGTGGATAGGTGCCTTCCTGTTCGATGGGGTTCTGGGTGGCCATCACCAGAAACAGTTCCGGCAGTTTGAAGGTCTGTCGACCGACACTCACCTGGTGTTCGGCCATGGCTTCGAGCAGCGCCGACTGCACTTTGGCAGGGGCCCGGTTTACTTCATCCGCCAGCAGCAGGTTGTGGAACACCGGCCCCGGCTGGAATTTGAAAGAGCCGTCTTCCGGGCGGTAGATCTCGGTCCCCGTCACGTCTGACGGCAACAGATCCGGGGTGAACTGGATGCGATGAAAGTCGCCATCCACAGCGCTCGCAAGTTCCTTGATGGCACGGGTCTTCGCCAGACCGGGGGCGCCCTCCACCAGCAGGTGGCCGCCGCAGAGCAGGGCAGTCATCAACCGTTCGAGCAGCACGTGCTGACCGATAATGCGTTTGGAAAGCCACTGAGTGACCGCGCTGACGCGTTCCTGCTGGACCGTTTCTACTGCTTCCATTTCAGATTCGCACTTGCCTGTCAGCGGCGCACTATACTCTATTGGTTCTGTTCCTGCCCAAGCGGGCCAGGACCCCAGCGGCGGAGGGTTTCCGGGGGAGTGAAAGTCACCGGGCAGACGCCTGCACGCACCAAAGTTGTGCAAAATGCGGGCCGAGTGACAGGTCCATGCACCGATCTCTTCCATGGTTCAGGCATCTTAAGTAACCTTCCGATGGAACCTTTCATGGTTCCGAAAATTATAACGAGACGTTCTGTCCGAGGGGAGTTCCTATGCTTGATGGCGCGAATACCGCGTGGATTCTCACATCCACCGCGCTCGTACTGTTCATGACCATTCCAGGCCTGTCGTTGTTCTACGGCGGACTCGTGCGCGGCAAGAATGTGCTCAGCGTGCTGATGCAGTGTTTCGTGCTTACCTGTCTCATGTCCCTGCTCTGGGTTCTGGTCGGCTACAGCCTGGCGTTCGATGATCAGGGTTACGGCGTGATTGGTGGCCTGTCCAAGGTGTTCATGAACGGGGTCGGGGAAGGGGCGTTGTCCGGGGATATTCCCGAGATCGCATTCGCGCTGTTTCAGATGACCTTCGCGATCATAACGCCGGCGCTCATCGTCGGTGGTTTTGCCGAGCGGATGAGGTTTTCCGCGGTGCTGATTTTCTCCGCCCTCTGGATGATTCTGGTGTATGCGCCGGTTTGCCACTGGGTCTGGGGAGGCGGCTGGCTGGGCCAACTGGGTCTGATGGACTTTGCCGGCGGTACGGTCGTGCACGTGACAGCAGGCACGGCGGCCATTGTTGCCGCTCTGGTGCTCGGTAATCGGCGTGGATTTCCGGAGCAGGCCATGATGCCCCATAACATGTCGCTGACCATTGCCGGTGCAGGCATGCTCTGGGTGGGCTGGTTCGGGTTCAACGGTGGCTCCGCACTGGCCGCCAACGGTGATGCCGCCATGGCCATGTTTGTTACCCACACGTCGGCTGCTGCCGGTGCGTTCACCTGGATGATGTGTGAGTGGATCCGTTTCGAAAAGCCCAGCGCTCTCGGCGCGGTGACCGGCATGGTGGCGGGCCTCGGCACCATCACACCCGCCTCCGGTTTCGTCGGCCCGGGTGGCGCCCTGGTGATCGGTATCCTGGCCGGCCTGGTCTGTTTCATGGCGACCAACTACCTGAAGCGGACCCTGAAGATCGACGACTCTCTGGACGTGTTTCCCGTCCACGGCGTGGGCGGCATTCTCGGCACGCTGCTGACCGCCGTATTCGCCAGCAACGCCCTCGGTGTGTTTGCCGGACAGGAAGACATCAGCATCGGCAGCCAGCTTGGCGTGCAGGCTCTGGGCGTCATCGTCACTCTGGTTTATACCGCCATCGTCAGCTACGTGCTGTTGAAAGTTACCGATGCTCTGGTGGGTAACCGCGTTGAAGAAGAAGAAGAGGTGGAAGGCCTGGATATCACCCAGCACAATGAGCGGGGCTACGACCTGTAAGCCCGGTTCTGTTGCCGGTCTGGAAGGCCGGTCAATCAGGCCGGTCTGGAAGCGAACCGATACCTGAAAGTGCAGCAGTGGGTGTGTGCGGAAATTCGTTTTCAGCGCACTCCCGCTCGGGCGCTCCGCGCCGGGCGCGCTCAGTTGCGGATGTTGCCTCGCTACGCGAGTCAAATCCGCGCCTTCGGCCTCGCTCTCACGTTTGTGAAAACGAATTTCCGCACACACCCACTGCGGGATACCGAAATCGATCACCCTTCCTGGCTTACCGCCTGGACAGACTCACTTCCAGTACGCAACTAAGTCCGGGATAGAGCGCTCTTCACCAGGGCGTCCACCAGCTCTTCAAACGACAATCCGATCGCTGCCGCGCCATCCGGATAGAGGCTGGTGGGCGTCATCCCCGGCAGGGTGTTCACCTCCAGCAGAACGATTTCATCATCGTCGGTGACGATGAAGTCCGCTCGCGAAAGGTCCCGCAGGCCCAGCGCCTTGTGGGCCGTCATCGCGATGGACTGCAGCTGGGCCGTGAGTGCGTCGCTCATCGGCGCCGGGATCACGTGTTCACTGCCGCCGGCCGCGTACCGGTTCTTGAAGTCATACCACTCATCCGTTGCCGTTCGGATCTCGATGACGGGGAATGGTTTCAGCGGCTGGCCGTGCAGATCAAGCACACCAACGGTGATTTCCCGCCCGAGCACGTAGGGTTCCACCAGAACGCCGTCGCCGAGTGCGAGTGCGGCCTTCATGCCCTCCTTGAGATCGCCTCCGTTCGCGATGGGGGTGACGCCGATCGCGGAACCCTGACTCAATGGTTTGATCACCACCCGGTCACCAAAGGTCTGCCGGATCTCTGTTTCCGCGTCATCCACGTCGGTATCAGCGGGGAACAGGAGATCTTCCGCAATGGGCAGGCGGGCGCGTTTGAAGACCGACTTGGCGATCGCCTTGTCCATTGCAACCGCACTGCCGTGCACATCACTGCCCACGTATCTGTAGCCGAGAATTTCCAGATATCCCTGCACCGTGCCATCTTCGCCGGGCGGGCCATGCAGGGCAGGGAAGACCACGTCCGGGGCCAGAGTGCGCAGTCTGTCAGCGGCCTGACCGTCCAGCTCCACCCGCTCGGTACGGTATCCGGCCCGGTCCAGGGCGGCGGCTACCTCTCCGGCGGAGGTTCTGGAAACTTCGGCTTCGGCGGAGGCTCCGCCCATGAGTACGGCAACGAAGGTCATTTGCGGTCGAGGCTGTCCTGATTGTCTATGTCTAACTCCGGCAGGTCGTCTGCCGGTGTGATTGAGAATACCCGACAGAAGAAGGCGTATTCCGCTTCGATGGATCGGATGATGTTGCTGGCGTCACGAAATCCGTGGCCTTCTCCCGCAAATTCGAGGTAGGCCACCGGAATGCCTTTGCTGCGCAGAGCGCTGGCCATGGCTTGAGATTGATTGGGAGGCACCACTTTGTCGTCGCTGCCCTGAAAGAAGATGACGGGGCAGTTGAAGGCATCCAGGTGATTGATTGGCGACCGTTCAACGAGTGCGCCTTCGCTACCCAACAGGCCGTCCAGGTAGCGGGACTCGAACTTGTGGGTATCCCTGGCCAGAGCCGAGAGGTCGCCGATGCCATAGTGGCTGGCACCGGCTCTGAACGTCTGAGTGGTGGTCAGCGCGGCCAGGGTGGTATAGCCGCCTGCACTGCCGCCGCGGATGGCCACACGGTCGCCATCGACCTTTCCGGCACCGACAAGATATCGGACGCCATCCTCACAGTCCGTGACGTCCAGAATGCCCCACTGCCCGTTCAATGCGGACCGGTAGTCGCGCCCGTAGCCGCTGCTGCCCCGATAGTTCACATCCAGCACCGCCCAGCCCCGGCTGGTGTAGTACTGGATCGCCAGACTCAATGAAGCGCTGGTCGCACCGGTCGGGCCGCCGTGACTCAGAACCAGCAGAGGTGGACGTTCTCCTTCCGGGCCCTGCCAGTCGCTGCTGGTGGGTTCGTAGAAGAAGCCATGAGCCTCGGCGCCATCCCGGGTCGGGAAGCTGAGCGGCGAGCCAACGGCGATATCGCCGGGATTGAATGCCGGGCCGCCCGCCGTGGCAATGGTGGCAGGCGCTCCGCCGGACAATGGCATCCGCTCGATGGCCGGCATCCGGTCCCGGAAGCTGGCGACATAACAGACTGCGCCATTGAGCCGCACAGGGCTGGCAAACGCCACTCTACTGGCGCCGGATTCCGTTAGGGGGGTGGCGAGTGTGGTTCGGGTGTTCACAAGAACGAGCTCTTCGCCGTCTGGCCCCTGCCGCCGGACGATCACGTGTTCAGCATCGATGAGCAGGAAGCTCCTGGCGTCGAACGCCCAGGCAGGTCCGGCGTAGTCGGCACCGTCTTCGAGCACGCAGTAGATGCCGCTCGAGTCGTAGCGGTAGAGGTTCCAGAAGCCGTTCACATCGCTGATGAACAGCAGGGCTTCGTCGCTCTGCCAGACCGGTTGCTGCACCGATTCCCGGGCACCGCCGGCAATGCTGTGAATCTGAGTGGGATCACCGGCTGGATTCAGTTCGGCGAGTTCGAGGGTGGTGCCATCCCAGGGCATGTTCGGATGATCCCAGGCGATGAAGGCGAGTCGCCCGTTGTCCGGTGACAGTCTGGGTGCGGCATAGAAGTCGTGCCCTTCGGTGAGCGTGGTGAGGTCACCGCTGGTCAGGTCGATCGCGCCGATGAAGTTTGTGGGTTCCCGATCCGGGTGGTGGTGCTCCACCACGCTGATGAGCCGGTTTCGATCTGCATCCAGGACGAAATCCGCAAATCGGATCTCCGGGCCTGAGTGGGTGATCCGGGTGACTTCGTCGTTGCCGCTGATCCGGTAAAGATTCTGATCCTCGAAGTTGACGAAGAAAACGGTGCCGTCGGACTCACTGACCGTACAGGCGCCGCCGCCGTATTCGTGCACGCGGCTGCGAACGTTGAACGGGGGCGGGGTGAGTTCACGGGACGCGACACTTATTCCATCGCGCTCGTCGCGGACATCAGCGCGGACATCGGCGCGGAGCAGGACGGTCCGGCCGCCTTCTTCCGGGCGGCTTTCCAGCCAGTAGAGGTGCGTGCCGTCTGTTTTGAGACTGGTCAGTCCGACCACCCCTGCGATCAGGGTCTGGGCGCTGACCGCGGATGGCCAGCTGCCATAGGGTGCGGGCAGGGTCATGGCCGGAGGGACGCTCTGTTGTGAACGCTCGTCCAGCGTTCATGGTCGCGCCACTTGCCGTCGATATAGAGAAAGTCCGGCGACATGCCCTCCCGTTCGAAGCCGCACTGTTGCACCAGCGCAATGGAACGATGATTTTCCGGCTGAATGTTGGCTTCCAGTCTGTGCAGACCGAGGCTGAAGAAGGCGTAGTTTTTCACCAGTTCGAGCCCTTCGCGCATCAGGCCCTGACCGGCGAACGGTGCGCCGGCGTAGTAGCCGAGGGAAGCGGATAGAAATGAGCCGCGAACGATGTTGTTGATATTGATCACCCCGGCGATCGCGTCCTCCGCCCGGGTGCAGACCAGAAGACCTTCGTGATCATCCCGGCGGGTGCGATTCAGGTAGCCGGAGAACGTGGCTTCCGTCAGCGGGGGCGATATCCAGGGGTGGTGCAGATGCTGGCTGGCGCGCATGAGCTTGAGGAATTCCTGGCGGTCTTCGCCATTGACGGCGCGCAGATAGACCCGGCCGGGTGCCGGCATGATTTTAGGTTCAGTCATCTGCGGTCCCGGTCGGTGCAGGTGAAGAGTTGCCGCCGTTCTGCATCTCGGTCTCCAGAACGAAAATTTCCCAGAGCGACGGCGGGATCATGGCGAGGCCAAGCACCAGCAGATGCAGGGCATGGGGGCGGTAGCCGTTGTCTACAAACCAGATGCCTTCGAAGGAGAAACCGATCGCCCGCCACATCATCAGCCCGGCGGTAGTCAGGGCGAAGCCAATCATCAGCAGCAGGAACCGGGTCAGATATTTCATGGGCAGAGAATATACACAGCCCCGCGGTGACGGAACCAGGCACGACTGAACGCATCCAGCGGATAGCGACGGCGTACGGCGCCGTGGACGGGTGCGGCGGGATCATGGATGAGCACGTCCTCGCCATCGACGCCGTTGACGACCACCAGATGTCCGCCGGTCGATGGCATGGGCGTTCCCGGCAGCTCACCGCTGCCGTAACGGATGCTGGCCACCAGGGGCAGACCGGCGGACAGACATTCGAGCGCGGGGGTCCAGTCTTCGAAGAGTTCCACAGCGCCAATCAGGCCGGCGCTGGCCGCAGAGCGTACGGCAAGGGGCCAGAGGCCGTACATGCCCGTGACCGGGTCATGGCAGTCGGCGATGACGTGCTCCGTAACCACCCTTTTTCTGTGGGCGGACATGACCATCGCGGTCGCGACCGGGGAGCAGACGCGGGCGGCAATCCGTGGGTTCTGCAGCATCTGGCTGATACCCGGCAGTCGGGGGCTGGCAATGGTGGTGGGAAGCGCCTGGACCGGGTCCACTTTGATCTCGGTCGGTCGGATGGAAACCGTCAGCAGATATCTGGACGGCGGCACGCGGGTGGTCAGCGTGCAGCGCAACCGGGCGTCGCGAATCTTCCTGTCGGTGTGAAAACAGTCGATGGCGGTGCGCACTCCGGCCTTCTTTCCGTTGCCCCGGCCATTGGTTTTCCGTCGTGCCTCATCGTCTCTGCAGGGTGGTATCGGGGCGAGTTCATGGCTTTCGCCGTCTGCCTCCAGGGCGAAGGTGAATCGGTGGCCGGGCGCATCCAGCAGCGAGAGGCTCGGTGTGATGATCTCCCCGGCCGGCAGCGGACCCAGATCGAGGCGGAACTGCCAGGTGTCCGGCTCGCCGGTCGGCTGCCAGTCCGCCGTCGATGAGATCTCCAGCGGATACTGGGTTAGAGTCTGGGGGTCTGCGAATCTCAAGCTGGGCATCGGATATGGAACTCGTCCTTTACAGCACCGATCACTGCACCCTTTGTGATCAGGCGCTCGAACTGCTCTTCAGTATGCCAGAACTGGCAGGACAGTCCGTGCGGGTGATGGATGTGGCGACCGATGACGCTCTCCTGGCCCGTTATGGCGAGCGCCTGCCGGTGCTGGCGCTGGCAGACGATAGCGCGCTTCCGGCTTCAGAGCTCGACTGGCCGTTTGATGCATCGTCGATCCTGGGGCTGCTCGAGCCGGTCAGCTCAGCCTGAACAGCGTCATCGCGTTCCGGCTGCTGGCGGCAATGATGTCTGCGACCGGGCGCCCACTGGCCTCGGCGATACCGGCGGCCACGTAAGGCAGCAACGCAGGCTCGTTGCGACGGCTGCTGGCGCCCGGTGCGTGCAGTTCGTGCCAGCGCTTCGGCGCATTCTGAGGACGCAGGAATGGCGCGTCGGTTTCGATCAGAAGCCGGTCCAGGGGTATCCGGCCGACCAGTTCTCTGAGGGTCTGGCCACGTTTGCGATCACACACCCAGCCCGTAATGCCGATGGAACAACCCAGTGCCAGATAGCGATCGAGATCTTCCGCGGTGCCGGTGAAGCAGTGCACGACCATGCCGGCCAGACGATCGGCATGGCGTTCGAGCGCATCGAAGACGGCGCCTTCACTGTCCCGATCATGAACGAATACGGGCAGACCGATCTCGGCGGCCAGCGCCAGCTGCGTCTGGAATACCCGGCGCTGCACGTCCGGTGGAGAGAAGTTCCGGTTGAAGTCGAGGCCCGTTTCTCCGATCGCCCGTACCGCGGGGTTGATGGCAGCGGTGCGCAGCCGGTCGGCCAGGTCGTCCGGCGCGTCGCTGGCATCGTGGGGATGTACGCCTGCTGTGCAGTAGAGGCCTTCCACCCGGGCACACAAGGCCAGGGCCGCTTCTGTCGTCGCCAGGTCCGTGGCAGTCACCAGCATCCGTTCGATTCCGGCTGCCCGAGCTCGATCAATGACGTCCTCGCGGTCCGCATCGAACTGGGCGTGCAGCAGGTTGGCGCCGATATCGATCATTGCTGCGTCTGGCCTGCCGCCGGTCAGGGCAGCCGGGTTTCGTGCGCTTCGAGCATGGGCCGAGGGGTGCCCCGGCGCTGGCCGTAGACCTGGGTAAACGCCATCACGTTCTTCACGTAGTTTCGGGTTTCCCGGAATGGAATACCTTCGATCCAGACATCCATCCATTGGCCGGGAACGTCCTTGATCCAGCGATCCACCCGGTGTTCGCCGGCATTGTAGGCGGCCGCTGCCAGGGGTCTTCTGCCGTCGTAGCGGTCCAGCAGATCCGCCAGGTGGTGGCCGGCCAGTTCGATGTTCAGGGCCGGGTCATAAAGATCGGAGGTGGACGGTTCGTTGATGCCGACCCGCTGCGCGACCCGTTCTGCAGTTGGAAGAATGAGCTGCATCAGGCCTCTGGCATTGGCCGATGACCGCGCCCGGGGATCGAACAGGCTCTCCTGTCGGGCCACCGCCAGCAGGAAGTCATCCGGCACGGTGGTGACGTGGCTGACCCGCAGGAAGTCGTCGGTATAGGGCTCGGGAAAACGGAGTTCGAGGGCGTCCCGCAAACCGGCGGCATTGGCCGTGCGGATGGCCTGTGGCGTCCAGCCGATCTGCGTCGCCAGTTTTGCGGCGATGGCCTTCTGGCGTTCGTTGAGGCTCGGCAGAACCCGGTACCACTCCCGTCTTGCGTTGACCCGATCTCCCACCGCAAACAGTTCTGTGGCTCGACGCACACCGGGCACGTTGTTCAGCTGATTGATCTCAAAGGCGCTGGCCGGCGCAGGCCGGTCGTTCAGGCGAATGGGTTGACCGAGTTGTTCGGCAGCGAGGAATCCGTAGTAGTCCCGATTGCCTGCAAGCGCGGCGAACGTGAGTCTGGCGCGTTCGGAGGACATGGTGGTTTCATTCAGCGACCGGGCCAGCCAGTACTGCCAGCGGCGATCGGCCCGGGTTTCCTCGGGCAGCTGCTCGACCCAGTACCCGAGGTCGGCCCAGCTCTGCTGACTCAGTGCCGCCAGCGCCAGATCCTCCAGCGGCATGCCTGCGGCCAGAGGTTCGTGGGGAGGGAAACTGCCTTCCCGGGCATGGCCGATGAGCAGTGCGGACTCGACCTCGAAGACGGCTGCAGCCGAGAAATCGTGGCTGTCCTGATAGCTCAACCAGGCTCTGGAGGCGGCGGCCGGGTCTCTGCGCGCGAGCCGGGTCAGACCGTGTGCGATCACTTCCCGGGAGTAGCGGGTGTCGGTGCTGAATCGGGAGGTCTGACTCAGCGCCGTCGGTGAGACATGCACATTGTAGTAACTCTGGGCCCAGGGTTTGACGTTCGGACTCTCGAAGAATCTTTGCAGGTAGCGGGCCAGGGTCCGGTTGTTCGCATCCAGGGCGAGTCCGAGGCGTTCCCAGACCATCGACTCGGTGAGATGGCCGCGATCAATCCAGGTTTCGAACAGTGGATCACAGGCTTTGGGCTGGGAGTTCGCCACCAGCCAGAGTTCGCCGACCTGTTTCATCGCCGCTTTTTCGCTGCCGGTGCCGAGCAATGCCCGAAGGTGGTAGCACTTCAGCTCTGCATCACTTGCGGGCTCGTAGTAGGTGAGAAACGTCTGCCAGCGGCGCTGCTGGCCCAGCCGCTTCATCCATCGATAGTAGACGATTTCGGCGACGGGCAGATCGGCATACCGGCTCCGGAACGACATCACGGTATCGGCGTCCGCGGAAGAGAGCTGGCTCTGCAGTTCGTAGTATTCCAGGTAGGGATGGAGGGGGTAGTCCTTCAGTCGCTGGCTGGCCTGATTGAAGGCGTCCATCCGACCGGCGGTCAGGTGGTCGAGGGCGTTTTTGTAGGCCGCCCGCTGCTCGTAAAGAGAAATTGCCTGGGTGGGTGTGCTGAGTATCTGGCAGATGATCATCAGACAGACCGCGGCGGTGGATGGGAGCCAGCGCCGGTTCGAGAATCCGCCTGCACCTCGGGTACTGCATCGAGGGCTCAAAATCATGGTCAGCTGCTATCGCCTTCCGGCGCTTCCTCGATGTCGGCTTCACCAACCCGAACGGCCAGCACGTCGCAGGTGGCACCATGCAGCACCCCATTTGCGGTGGAGCCGAGCAGCAGGGCGAGGCCGTGTCGACCATGGCTGCCGACCACGATCACATCCGCACCCTTGGCTTCCGCCGCTCGCTGGATCTCAGTCTCCGGGCGCCCGAAAATCAGGTACTGACGCTCCGGCGGGACGTCCAGGCTGGCTGAAAATTCAGCCAGATGAGATTTGGCCTGATCGTGAATCTGTTCCTGTACGGAGGAGAGGTCCATGGGGATGTCGCCGCCGTAGGCGAGGCTCAGCGGTTCGATCACATGGACCACATGGAGTTCGGCGCCATAGGCGGCGGCAAGCGCCTGGGCGCGTTCGGCGACGCGATTGGATTCTTCGGTCAGATCCACCGCCAGCATTATCCGTTGGTAGGTGCCGGGCATGTTGCGTCTCCATCCTGATTGCGGCGACGATACACCTGTCCCTGAAACGGAATCAACTATGACCTGGCTCCTCATCCTACTGGTGCTGGTGGTCGCATTCGGCCCCGTTCTGTGGCTGATTCCGAGCAAAAAGGATAAGCGCCTGTCGGCCATGCGCAGCCGGGCTCGCAGCGAAGGGCTGATTGTGGAAATGCGCCGAATTCCGAAGCCGGATCCGGCCCCGGAGGATCGGGTGAGCGCTGGTGGCAGGTTGCGGGATCCAGTGCTCGAGTGCGCGAGCTACGCGCTGCCGCTGGCGCGCAAGCTCAAGTATCTGCCGGATTGGCGGCTGGTGCGCAAGGCGGCTGACGCGGCTCCGGATCCCCTGCCGGATTGGCAATACGATCAGCGCCCGACAGGGGCGGGGCGGGCGTTTCAGAACGATGTGCTGTCCCGGGCCGGTTCGCTCCTCTCAGCCCTGCCGGACGATGTGGCTGCTCTCGAGCTGAGTGGCCGGATGGTGCTGGCTTACTGGCTGGAAAAACCCGGCAGTACGGAGGCCCATGTGCCTGGCCTGGCTAAGGAAATGCGGGCGTTTGCCGATGCCCTGGGTAGCCTGGATCGGGAAATTGAAGCGACACGAAGCAGCGACGATTCTTGACAGGCCTTTCTGGGAACCCTTATAACGGCGCCGAATTCAACTCGGGAGGCCTATGGCCCGCTCCCTCGTCATCGTCGAGTCCCCGGCGAAAGCCAAGACCATAAACAAGTACCTGGGGAACGACTACATCGTTAAGTCCAGCGTTGGGCATATCCGGGATCTGCCGGTTGGTGGCAAAGCCTCCGACCCGAAAGCCCGTGCCGCAGAAGCTGCGAAAACCCGGAAACTGGCACCGGCCAAGCGGGAAGCCTATAAAAAGGAGCGAGCGCGCAAGCAACTCGTCCGGCGCATGGGCATTGATCCGGACAGAAACTGGGAAGCCACCTACGAGATCCTGCCCGGCAAAGAAAAAGTCGTCAGCGAACTGTCGAAGCTCGCTGAAAATGCCGACGCCATCTATCTGGCCACGGACCTGGACCGGGAAGGGGAAGCCATCGCCTGGCACCTGAGGGAGACCATCGGCGGTGATCCATCCCGATATCGCCGGGTGGTATTCAACGAAATCACCCGGAAAGCGATCCAGGAAGCCTTTGAAGCGCCGGGCGAACTGGACATGAATCAGGTGTACGCCCAGCAGGCGCGCCGGTTCCTCGATCGCGTTGTCGGCTTCGAACTCTCACCGCTGCTCTGGGCCAAGGTGGCCAGAGGATTGTCTGCCGGCCGCGTGCAATCCGTCGCCGTTCGTCTGGTGGTGGAGCGCGAACGGGAAATCCGGGCGTTCATCCCGGAAGAGTACTGGGAGGTATTTGCCGACCTGCAGCGCTCGGGCGCTGATGGTCCATTACGTTTTCAGCTGATCAAGGATGGTGAGGAGAGCTTCCGACCGGACAACGGTGAAGTAACCGACGCGGCACTGGCGCGATTGAGAGATCGGGCGTTCACGGTCAGATCCAGGGAAGACCGGCCCACCCGGAGCAAGCCGAGCGCGCCGTTTATCACTTCGACCCTGCAGCAGGCGGCGAGTACCCGGCTCGGATTCTCAGTGAAGAAGACGATGACCATGGCTCAGCGTCTGTATGAGGCCGGCTACATCACCTACATGAGAACGGATTCCACCAATCTGTCTTCCGAGGCGGTCGCCGCCTGTCGTGAATACATTGGTGAGAAGCATGGCGATAAATATCTGCCGGACACAGCAAATGTGTATGCGGCAAAGAAGGATGCCCAGGAGGCGCATGAAGCCATCCGGCCTTCGAATGTGGGCACCGTATCCGAGTTTCTCACCGGTGTGGATGACGATGCGGTCCGGCTCTACGACCTGATCTGGCGCCAGTTCGTTGCCTGTCAGATGGTGCCTGCCGAATATCTTTCCACCACCGTGCTGGTGGAGGCGGGGGAGTTCGAGCTGAAGATCCGTGGTCGGATCATGCAGTTTGACGGTTATACAGCCGTACTGCCGCCCATGTCCCGGAAGGATGAGGATACGTCGCTGCCCGACTATCAGGTCGGCGAAGTGCTCGAGCTCATCGACACGGAAGGGGTGCAGCACTTCACCAAGCCACCGCCGCGCTACGGCGAGGCGAGCCTGGTACGGGAACTGGAAAAGCGGGGTATTGGTCGTCCGTCCACGTATGCGGCCATCATCTCCACGATCCAGGATCGGGGCTATGTCACGCTGACAAACAAGCGTTTCCACGCGGAACGGATCGGTGAACTGGTTACCGAGCGGCTGGTCGAACAGTTTGAGAATCTGCTCGACTACGGGTTCACCGCCCAGATGGAAGGTGAGCTCGACGAGATCGCCGACGGTGCCGCCGAGTGGCAGGGTGTGCTCAACGAATTTTATGGCGATTTCTCCGGCAAGCTGGAAGTCGCCCAGCAGTCTGAAGGCGGCATGCGGCCGAATGAGCCGACGGACACGGACGTGGTCTGCGACAAGTGCGGTCGCCACATGCAGGTCCGCACGGGCAGCACGGGGGTGTTCCTCGGCTGTTCCGGCTATGCACTGCCGCCCAAAGAGCGCTGCACCAACACCATGAACCTGATCCCCGGGGATGAGGTGGTGGATGTTGAAGCGGACGACGAGGGCGAATCCAGGCTGCTCCGGTCGAAGTGGAAGTGTCCGATCTGCCAGACGCCCATGGACAGCTATCTGATAGACGAAGAGCGCAAGCTGCACGTTTGTGGCAACAATCCGGACTGCGAAGGATTCGCAGTGGAGAAAGGCAGCTTCCGCATCAAGGGTTATGACGGCCCGGTGATCGAATGCGACAAGTGCGGCGCCGACATGCAGCTGAAGTCAGGTCGTTTCGGCAAATATTTCGGCTGTACCAGCGAGGATTGCAAAAACACCCGGAAGCTCCTGCGCAATGGCGAACCGGCACCGCCTAAGGCTGATCCGATTCCCATGCAGGAACTTCGATGCGAGAAGGTGGACGATTACTATCTGCTGCGGGATGGCGCCTCCGGTATCTTTCTTGCCGCCAGCCAGTTTCCCAGGAATCGGGAAACCCGGGCACCGCTGATCAGTGAGATAAAGCCCCATGCCAACGAGCTGGATCCGAAGTTCAAATATCTGCTCGATGCGCCGGTAGAAGATCCTGACGGATTGCCGGCGGTGGTGCGCTACAGCCGCAAGACCAAGGAACAGTACGTCCAGTCCGAGGTGGAGGGTAAAGCGACCGGCTGGAAAGCGTTCTACGTGGACGGCCGCTGGGTAGAAGAAGCCAAACCGCCGCCCAAAAAGCCGAAAAAGCCCCAGAAGAAAGCGGCGACAAAGAAAAAGGCGACGGCAAAGAAAAAGTCAGCCCCGAACAAAAAGTCCGCCCCGGAGAATGAGGCGGTGTCCAAGAAGCAGCCGTCCGTCGACTAGCGTCGCCAGCCAGATTTGCTCAATAGGGCATAATGGTCTGGCAGGCCCCTGACCGGCCAGCAACCACGAGGTGAAATGAGTATTTTTCTGGAAATCACGCAACTGGAAAACGGTGACATCGTTCTGCGGGAAGCAGACGACGACGCAGCGGAACAGCTCGAAGTGCAGGAGTCCGTGGCGATGGACGCCGAAGCGGGCGCCGAATCAGAGAGCGACGATCTGTCGGTAACGGACCGCAAATCCGCCTCGCAAGCGCTGAATGCCCGGCGGAAAGCCCGGCACGGATCCACGGCCCGCTTAAGTGAGCCGTTGGTGCGAATCAGTTTTTCGCCTGAAGTCAGAGATATGCTGGGCGGTGATCTGGTTGGCGTGGCGGAAGCCATGATCGACGCGGCCACGGACTACCTCGGCGGCGAGACCATGGAAATGGATGCGGAGGAGCTGGAGCTGGAATCAGCCCCATCTTCCCCGGTGATTCACTGATCAGACCGCCTGGCGGATAACGCCGACGGACAATCCTTCAATCTGAAATGGCTGTTCTTTGAGATCGACCTCGATCGGATCGTAGTCGTCGTTCTCCGGCAGCAGCAGCACTTTCGAGCGGGCCCGGGTGCGCTGAAAGCGCTTCACCGTCACCTCATCATCAATTCTCGCAACCACGATCTGCCCGTTTGCAGCTTCTGGCGTCTTGTGAACCGCCAGCAGGTCGCCATCCAGAATGCCCACGTTCTTCATGCTGTCGCCGTGAACGCGCAGCAGATAGTCGGCCCGTGGCTGAAAGAAACCGGCGGGTAACTCGACCCGGTCCTCTATGTGTTCCGTTGCCAGAATCGGGCTGCCCGCTGCCACCCGGCCGATGATGGGCAAACCGCCATCATCCGGCAGACGAATGCCACGGGAGGTGCCTGGGATCATCTCGATGGCGCCCTTGCGAGCCAGTGCTTTCAGATGCTCTTCCGCCGCATTGGGGGATTTGAAACCGAGTTCCCCGGCAATGTCCGCACGGGTCGGCGGATAGCCGGTGTCCGCAATGTACTGCTTGATCAGATCAAGCACCTGGGCCTGTCGAGAGGTGAGGTTTTCCATATCCACTCCAGCCGGAAAATCTGTCTGAAATAAATCAGACGTTTGCGACACAGACCTGATGTGGCCTGTAGAAAGATCGCCTAACTTGCAGTCGCTGTCTGCATATACAGTAGGCTGGCAGTATATACAGTGTCTTCCGGTTTGCACACCCCAGCACCGTTGCATACTATCGGCCGCGCAAAGGCTGCAGGAATCGGTTGTTGAAGTTTTATCTGATTGCCTCGCTCTGCCTGAGTCTGATCTCAGGCCCGGCCATTTTAAGTGCCCACGCCGCCCCCCAGAGCGAAGGCCGGTTTTCCATTGACGGACTCAGTCCGGAGGCGGCGGGTCGCGCGATTTTCGAAGAAGCGGATCGGCGTGCGTCCGGCTATCAGGATCTCCAGGTGGATCTGGAGATGACGCTGAACACGGGGGCGAATCGTTCCTCCACTCGCAGCCTGTCGATCCGCCAGCTCGAAATGCCGGATGACGGCGATCGCCTGCTGGTCGTTTTCGATACTCCCAAGTCGATTCGCGGTACGGCACTGTTGAGCTATGCGCACAAGACCGAAGCGGACGATCAGTGGATGTATCTGCCGGCCCTGAAGCGGGTGAAGCGGATCGCCAGCAAAAACAAATCCGGCCCGTTTCTCTCCAGTGAATTCGCCTACGAAGACATGGCGCTGCAGGAGGTGGAAAAGTACAGCTACCGGATGCTCGAAACCCGGATCGGGGACGAAGGTCTGAACCTGATCGTGGAGCGGGTGCCGACGGACGAATATTCCGGCTACGCCCGGCAGGTGGTGACCGTGGATGCGGCTGAGCTGCAGATCCGGCACATACAGTACTTCGACCGGCAGAACCGGCCCCTGAAAACGCTCGAGGTCAGCGACTACCAGCTCTATGAGGAGCGCTTCTGGAAACCGGGACGCATGCTCATGAGCAATGGCCAGACGGGCAAAACCACAGAGCTGGTCTGGCGCGACTACCAGTTTGGTACCGGGCTCGACGCCGATCGGGACTTTTCCACCAACAGTCTGCTCAGAGCGAGATGAACCCTTTCGCGGCCGGGATGCCCGGCATACTGGCGTTTGTCGGCCTGCTGCTTGTCGCGGGCCAGGGGCATGGAGACGATCGGCTGGTTTTCGGCAGTTTCCAGAACACCACCAATGCGGAGAACTGGGCCGGGCGCATGACCGTTCTGCTGAATGTGGAGGTGACGGTGCTGCCGGGCACCAACAGCACGGGCTCCGTCATTCACCGGGTGGTGACGGCGCCGCTCACCGAAACGGAAGCGAGCAGGGTGCGCCGCATCGCCGATGGTCGCCAGTTGAAATACTGGCGGCTGCTGGATGTGGAAGCCGCCGCGGCAGAGCAGAGCACCGGGCCCGAGCCTGAAGAGCAACTGGCCCACGTGGTGCCGGCGCCCGTCCGAGCGGAGAACCCCCAGCGCCGGGCCAACGATCAGCCGCCGGTGCGTCCTGCGGAAGTCATCAGGCCGGCTGCCGTGCAGGACAACGACGTGGTTCAGATGCTGGATGTGGATATCGGCGCTCAGGCGCGGGCGTTCTTCGAGGAAGGTCTCGATGGCCAGTCCGATTTTCACCCCTCGGTGTCGATCAGAGCGGACTACTACCGGGCCTGGGACAACGAGCGTCAGAGCTTCACGTTCAGTCCGTTCTATCGCTACGACGCGGAGGACGACGAACGTACGCATTTCGACCTCCGGGAAGGCTTCTGGAGCCTGGTGGGAAATGACTGGGATCTGCATCTCGGGGTGAAACAGGTGTTCTGGGGGGTGACCGAGTTCAACCATCTCGTGGACATCATCAATCAGACCGACCTGGTCGAGAATGTCGACGGCGAAGACAAGCTCGGCCAGCCCATGGCGCACCTTTCGCTGGTCCGGGACTGGGGTATTCTGGATTTTCACCTGCTCACCGGGTTTCGCGAGCGCACGTTTCCCGGACCGGATGGGCGACCGCGTTTTTACCTGCCTATCGACAATGACGAGGCCACCTATGAATCCGGTGCCGGGGACAATCGGATTGACGGGGCCATCCGCTGGTCCCATCACCTGGGCGCGTTCGAATTCGGGCTCTATCAGTTCAATGGTACCTCCCGGGCACCGCTTTATTCAGCGGTAACCGAGCCGGACGGCGAGTTGCTGTTGCGACCACATTATCCGGTGATCAATCAGACCGGCCTGGACGCACAGGCCATCTACGGGGACTGGGCATTCAAGCTGGAATCCATCTACCGGACCAACTTCCCGGATGCCTTCTATGCCTTTAATGCGGGTTTCGAACGAACCCTGGTCGGCGCCTTCGGAACCCGGGCGGATCTCGGCCTGGTCGTGGAGTATCTCTACGACGAGCGGGGTGACGAGGCCTTCGATACCTTCTTCGAGCACGATATCGCGCTCGCCACCCGCTGGGCGCTGAACGATCTCAGCGATACCCAGGCGCTGATCGGTCTGACCTGGGATCACGAGTACCGGGAGACCATATTCACACTGGAAGCGAGCCGACGCTTGGGCGAGACTTGGCTGCTGCTGCTCGAAGGCAGGGCGTTCGCGGGCGCTTCGGATCTCGATCCGGACAACCCGCTTGATCCCGCGAACAAGGGGGCATCCGTGGCCAGAGATGACTACATCGAGCTCGAACTGACCAAGTACTTTTAGAGACTGCCGAACACATGCTGGAATTCTTGAGGGAATACCTGGGTGAGAATGCCTGGGTAGGACAGGTATTTACCGTCGTACTGGCGACCGCCATCATTCACTGGCTGGTCCGCCACTTCATGCTCCGCCTCGCCAGGCAACTGGAGAAGACCCAGAACCTCTACGACGACGCGCTGCTGGATGCGGCGCGCAAGCCGCTGGCCTGGGCGATCTGGCTGGTCGGAATCAGCTGGGCGGCAGAATCGACCGGTGGCGAGGCGGTCCGGGCAGAGATCTTCGAACACGTGGGTGCCATGCGGGAAGTGGGCATCATCGCGCTGCTGGCCTGGTTCGCCGTGCGTTTCATCAGCTTCGTGGAGAAGCACGTCGCCGAAGGCAGCTACGATCCAACCACGGCCACCGCGGTGGGAAAGCTGCTGCGAGCCAGCGTCATCATCACCGCCGTGCTGATGGCCATGCAGACACTGGGCTTCAGCATTTCCGGCGTGCTCGCCTTTGGCGGCGTCGGCGGTATTGCCGTGGGCTTCGCCGCCCGGGATCTGCTCGCCAATTTTTTCGGCGCGATGATGGTCTTTCTCGATCGGCCGTTTTCCGTGGGGGACTGGATCCGCTCACCCGACCAGTCCATCGAGGGCACGGTTGAGGAGATCGGCTGGCGACTGACCCGGATACGAACATTCGATGCCCGGCCGCTTTACGTGCCGAATGCCACCTTTGCCTCCATCTCGGTAGAGAACCCTTCGCGGATGACCAATCGGCGGATCAAGGAAACCATCGGCGTGCGCTACGATGACGTGGGCGTGCTGGAGGACATTCTGCGTGATGTGAAGGGAATGCTCGAAAACCACGAAGCGATCGACCACGATAAGACGCTGATGGTGAACTTCGATGCGTTCGGCCCGTCTTCCCTCGACTTCTTCATCTATACGTTCACCCGCACGACCGTCTGGGCCGAATACCACGAGATCAAACAGGACGTGCTGCTGAAAATCGCGGCCATCATCGAAGGTCACGGCGCTGAGATTGCCTTCCCGACGCGAACCGTGCATCTCCCTGCCGAGCCTGAGACGGAGCCGGAGCCCGAGCAGGAACCGGCATCGACGCCGAATCCGGCTGGATCGTGATCACACCGGAGCGCCTGGAACGCGTACGGCAGAGTGCCGAACGCGTGTACACGGCGGCGGAAGTCACCGCCGCGATCGACCGGCTGGCGGTCCGCCTGACGGTGGCGCTCGCCGAGGAGAACCCGCTGCTGCTGTGTGTGTTGAACGGTGGCCTGCCGTTCACCGCGGCTTTGATGCAACGCATGCAGATTCCGCTCACGCTGTCTTATGTGCACGTCGGCCGATACCACGGAGCGACGCGTGGCGGCGAGCTTACCTGGCACGCCCGTCCGCAGGCGGACCTGGAAGGCCGGCATGTGCTGCTGGTGGACGATATCCTCGATGAAGGGCTGACCCTCGCCGCGCTCGAAGCCTGGTGCCTCGAGCAGGGGGCACGGGCGGTCACCTCGACGGTGCTGCTGGAGAAGGGGGCGGGCAGTCGGGAGATATTCGCGGCCTTACCCTGTCCGGACAGGTATGTGTTCGGCTGGGGCATGGACTTCGAAGGCTACTGGCGCAACCTCCCGGAGATCTATGCGCTGGATGAATCTCTGGAAGGAGAGGGATAAGTTGGCAAAGGTAGGTTTGTTCGTGGGCTCCGGCGTGCTGGCCGGCCATCCGGACTGGGATCTGGGCTGGCAGGCGGTCGGCGACCGGGCGACGGATTTCGGCGATGCCGCCGCACCCCTGCAGCGCGGGGAATATGCGGGTCATGAGGTGTTCGCGCTTCCCCGACACGGCGTGCCGCACCGCTATGCGCCCCATGCGGTGAACTACCGGGCGAACATCCGGCTGCTGGCGGACGCGGGCGCCGAGGTCGTGATCGCCCTGAATACGGTCGGCGGCATCAGTGCCAGCGCGGTGACCGAAGCCCTGATCCTGCCGGATCAGCTCATCGACTACACCTGGGGACGGGTTCAGTCGTTCAATTCGGATGACGATGTCCGGCACATTGATTTCACCGAACCTTACGATGGCCGGCTCCGGGCGCATCTCCTCGAAGCGGCGGCCGCTGCCGGGACGGCCGTGCTCGATGGTGGCGTGATGGGGGTGACCCAGGGGCCAAGGCTCGAAACCGCTGCGGAGATTCAGCGAATGGCCCGGGACGGGTGTGCCATCGTTGGCATGACGGGAATGCCGGAAGCGGTGCTGGCCCGGGAGATCGATCTGCCGCTGGCTTCCCTGGCCATGGTGGTGAATCCGGCGGCCGGTCTCGCGACTCAGGTGATCGACATGGAAGACATCCACCGGGCGTCGGCCAACGCCATGGCGAAAGCCGCTCGCCTAGTCCGTGCTTTCCTCGAGGGCTTTCAGGGCCTCTAGCTCGGAAAGCAGCGCCGGCGGAAAGCTGACCGGATCGATCCGCACCACCAGGCCGAGCTTCGGGTGATCCAGATAATGGAGTTCCTCGGAGCGCATGCGCCGGCTTTCCGATAGCTGCATATATCCCTGGCTGCCGGTGTCAGTTGCGGAAGCAACCAGCAGACTGTCTCCCGTCGCATTCATGGCGGCACCGGCCGGCGACAGCCCGAGGCCGGGTCCATGGAAAAAGAGATCGGCCTTGAAGTGCAGGTATCGTCCGAGCGTCACCCCCACGCTGCCGATCAGTTCATGGCCGGGCAGGGGCGGATTGAGGCGCTGCCCGCCCTCCACCAGGATGGATGATGGTGTCTCTCTCGGCGGGACAGCCTCCAGCCAGCGGCCATGAAAAAGTATCCGGCCATAACCCCGCCTTTCGATCCGGTTGGCGGCCCGTTGCAGGCGGAAATTTTCTGCCGGTTGCCAGTGCTGGCTGTCGGCCTCGAGGCGTCGTTCGAACTCGGCCATGTGGGCGAGAAAATCGAGCTGGGGGTTGGGCGCCAGGGTGGGCATGATGGCCGGTGTCGGGACGGCGGCCGCTGGCCCGCGCTCTGTCTCCGCCTGTGCACTGGTCTCTGCCTCAATCCCTGTCTCTGTACCTGTATCTGCCGTAAGGGCAGAGACTTCGAGGGTATCCGACTCTGCCGGCTGCATCTCGTAGGTCAGCGTGGGGAACGTCAGACAGGCTCTGGTGAGCGTATTCAGCGGACCGTTCCAGAGGGCCTCCGGCGCCAGCCTCTGGGTGCGGATTGCCCGCGGCAGTGCCCGGGGGCGGTCCAGAGTAAGTATCTCCTCGGTGGCGAAATCGAGCACGGCCGTCCGCTCGAAAACGAAGAATTCGACCTCGTAATAGCGCTCGTTCAGAAAGGCTTCGAGCTCGGCCGGCGTCGCCGTGGCCGTCTCGGCACTGACCGGCATCACAACCGCCGGCAATACGAGCAGGGCACCAGCTCTCAGGGCCAGGTACAGCGCGCGGGTCCTGATCTTCTGAAGCATCATGCGGTGGCCCGGTTGGCTTCCTTATCCGTTACGTCGAGGCGGTCGAGGAGGGCGTTAGCGTACTCGATCCTCTGATCGAAATCTTCGAGCTTGCGGGTAACCCGGAGCGTGGTGCCGCCCTCCAGGCGATAGGTATTCGGTTCTGCCTGGACGAGACGGATAATGGTGATGGGGTCCACGTCTGTTTCGCCGGAAAACTCCAGCCGGCCACCATTGGGGCCCAGATCCAGCCGGGTGATGCCAAGGGGCTGCGCCTGCAGTTTCAGGGCCGTGACCTTGAACAGGTGTTTCAGCGGATCCGGCGGCAGTCCGAACCGGTCCACGAACTCCGCATACAGATCATCCAGCTCCTCGGCGCTCGAAGCATTGGCGATCCTCTTGTAGAGGATCAGCCGGCCATGAATGTCGGGCAGGTAATCCTCCGGAATGAGCGTGGAGGTATGCAGATTCACCTCCTGGCTGATGGGCTCCAGCGGCGCGTCCAGGTTGGGAGTCTTACCGTCCTGGATGGCTTTTACGGCCCGGTCCAGCATGTCCATGTACAGCGAAAAACCGATGGACTCGATCTGACCGGATTGATCTTCCCCGAGCAACTCGCCTGCACCGCGGATCTCCATGTCGTGGGTGGCGAGGGTGAACCCCACGCCCAGTTCGCCGGCTGCTTCGATGGCATCGAGACGCTTCAGCGCATCCCTGGTCATGGCCTTGGGGTGCGGCGTGAGCAGGTAGGCATAGGCCTGCCTGGCGGACCGGCCGACTCGGCCGCGGAGCTGGTGCAGCTGGGCGAGACCGAACTTGTCTGCGCGTTCGATGATGATGGTGTTGGCGTTCGGAATATCGATGCCGGTTTCGATGATGGTGGTGCAGACCAGCAGATTCAGCTGCCGGTGATAAAAGTCGTTCATCACCTGTTCCAGGTCGCGCTTGGGCATCTGCCCGTGACCAACGCCGATCCGGGCCTCGGGCAGCATCTCTGCCAGTTCATGGGCGGTCTGGTCGATGGTCCGTACTTCGTTGTGAAGATAGAACACCTGTCCACCCCGCATCAGTTCCCGGGTGATGGCTTCCCTGATTACATGTGAGCGCTTTTCCTGCACGAATGTATTGATGGACAGCCGCTTGGCTGGCGGTGTGGCGATGATGGACAGGTCGCGGATACCGTTCATCGCCATGTTGAGCGTGCGCGGTATGGGCGTCGCCGTCAGAGTCAGCACGTCCACTTCCGCCCGGAGCGAACGCAGCCGTTCCTTCTGGCGGACGCCGAAGCGATGTTCCTCGTCGATGACAATCAGGCCCAGATCCTTGAAGCGGATGGCCGGGTTGAGCAACTTGTGAGTACCGATGACGATGTCTGTCTTCCCGCTGGCAAGACGATCGCCGATGGCTGCGACTTCTCCGTCCGAACGCATACGGGAAACCGCCTCGATCTGCACCGGCCAGTCGGCGAACCGATCGCGGAAGGAATCGAAGTGCTGCTGGGCGAGTAGCGTGGTGGGTACCAGTACCGCCACCTGCTTGCCGCTTGCGACGGCGAGGAAAGCGGCCCGCATGGCGACTTCCGTTTTGCCGAAGCCCACGTCGCCGCAGATGAGGCGATCGGTAGAGCGGGTGGAGCATAGGTCGGCGACCACCTCTTCGATGGCCTTCTGCTGGTCGGGTGTCACCTCGAACGGGAACTGATCCGAGAAGCGCTGATAGTCGTCATTCGGATCGGTGAACGCGAAGCGGGCGGCCGTCTCCCGGCGGGCGTAGATATTCAGGAGTTCTGCCGCCACATCGAAAACCTTTTCCTGGGCGCGCCGCTTCGCTTTTTCCCACTGATCCGAGCCGAGCCGATGCAGAGGCGCGTGCTCGGTGTCTGCACCGGAGTAGCGACTGATCAGATGCAGAGAAGTGACCGGGACGTAGAGTTTTGCGTCGTCCGCATAGGTGAGGGTGAGAAACTCATTCGGACTGCCATCGATTTCCAGTGTGGTCAGGCCCATATAGCGACCGATGCCGTGCTCGATATGCACGACGGGTTCGCCCGTATGCAGTTCCGTGAGGTTCCGGATGATCTGTTCCGGGTCCAGCACCCGGGCGGCTCGCGCTTTGCGCTCCGCCACCTGATGGCCGAACACCTGGTTTTCCGTGACGATGATGAGATCGTCCAGCCAGAGGCCCTGCTCGAGCGGCGCGATGGCGAGGCCGCGCGCCGTATCGGATGATTGAAAGGCGGACAGGTCCGCCACTTCCACCGGCCGCAGGTCGGCCCGGTTCAGATACTCGTGGAAAACTTCCCGCCGTCCGGCAGTGTCGGCGATGAACAGTACCGGGGCGCTGGTCTGTGCGAGAAAGTGCCTGAGTGCTTCGGCGGGGTCTTTGGCCCGGGGTTTTGCGGTCAGGTCCGGGAGGCTTCGGCTGGCGAAGTCGAAGCCGTGCTTGCCGGACCTGGCCAGATCCACCACTGCCAGCTGTTTCAATCCGGCGCCGAGTTCCTCCTCCCGGAGGTAGAGGTCGGCCGGCGGCAGAATGGGCCTTTCCACATCGTGGCGGAGGTTCTCGTAGCGATTGCCGATCTCGGTGAGATGGCTGCGGGCGCCTTCGATCAGATCCGCGTCCGCCACCAGCAGGGCATTTTCCGGCAGATAGTCGAAAAGATCCGTCAGGCTTTCGAAAAACAGGGGCAGGTAGTACTCGACGCCATTCGGCGCGATACCCTGACTGACATCCTGATAAACGCTGCAGCGCCGCACGTCCACGTTGAAGGTGTTGTGCCAGTTGTCCCGGAATCTCGAAATGGCCGGGCCATCGAGGGGGAACTCCTTGGCCGGCAGCAACTCGAAATGCTCGATCCGGTCGATGGTGCGCTGGGTGTCCGGGTCGAAGGTGCGCAGGCTTTCGATCTCGTCGTCCAGGAGATCGATCCGCAGCGGGGCCTCGCTGCCCATGGGAAAAATGTCCATCAGAGCACCGCGCACTGCGTACTCGCCACGACCGGTTACCGTCTCCACTGCCAGATAACCGGCTGCTTCCAGTGCGCGCCTTTCCTGGTGCATCTCGAATCTGGCACCCACCGCCAGTTCCATGCTGAATCCCTCCACATAGGAACGGGGCGGCAGCCGCGCCAGGAGGGTCTGCAGGGTGATCACCAGATGCCGCGCACCGGTGGCCTGACGAGGCAGCCGGTACAACGTGTGCAGGCGTTCGGAGGTGATGTCCTCATGGGGCGAAAAAGCATCGTAGGCCAGGGTTTCCCAGTCCGGGAAGTAGAGGGTTTCCAGATCCGTTGCCGCGAATGACAACTCGTTCACCCAGCGTCGGGCCGCTCCCGGGTCCGGTGCGACGATCAGCGTCAGGTTCTGTCGGGTGCGCGTCGCGGCGGCCACGGCGATGGCCGCCGCACTGCCGTGCAGTCCACGCCAGCTGATTCGCTGGCCAGCGCCGGGTGTGGCCGGCGGTGTGAATGGAGAATAGGTTGCCGACGGCGAGACGGCGTCGCCGGCCGGACGGTCATGATCGTCGGACATGAACTGGGGTTGGTCGTGTCAAAGGGGCTGGTATTCTAGCGCCCGTGAAACGAACTGCCATCATCATCGCCTGGCTGGCTTCCCTGGTTGCGGCCTATCTGGCCGGGCAGAGCGGGATGACGGTATCCGGATCTCCGCCACCCGTCGCCAGCGTGGCCGACATTCCCACTGACCTGGCATACGGGCCTGGAACGCGCCCTTCCACAGCGTCTGACGCGTCTTCTGATGGTTCTTATGATCGGGACGATGGCGTCGACCTGATCGCCCGGGCCGGGGATCTGCTGCGTGACGGTCGTCCCCATGAGGCGCTGGCGGTGCTCGCCGTCTATCTCGAGGGGCCGCATGACGAGACCAGTGAGCGGCACAGCCGGGCGCTGTTTCTCCTTTCCGACCTGCGCCAGATGACCGGCGAGGTGGAACTTGCGCTTGCGCCACTGATGGAGATTTTGCGCTATCCGCCTTCACCAGCCACCGCCGCCCGGGCCAGACAGCGGCTCAATCTGCTCATCAATGCGCGCGAGCAACAACTGATCAACGCGGACGATCTGCCCGGCCTGGTAGCCTACTTTGAATATCTGGTGCGCGAGGAACCCGGCTACGATGGTCATCGTCTGAAGCTTGCCCGCTGGCTGCTGCGGCGTGGCGAAGTGGAGGCCGCCGAGCGGGTAGCGCGGGAAACGGGTCTGGTCGGCGTCACCCAGAGCGAGATCGACGCGCTGCTCGGAGAGATTGAGCTCGCCGGCACGGCTCTCCCTGTGGAGCGGGAAGCGGGCGCCATGTATACCGCGGCGACCGTTCAGGGTGCCAGCCGGGGGGGCGAGTTCCGCTTCCTCATCGATACGGGCGCGACCATGAGCGGTCTGTCCGAGTCACGGCTTCAGTCGCTGGGGGCGGTGGTGGTCGATCGGGGCATCCGGGTGCAGACGGCCAATGGGGTGGTCGAATTGCCCGTGTACCGGGTCCGGGAGCTGCGTGTGGGGGCGTTGGTGCTGGAGGATTTCGCCGTGCTCGGATTTGCCGATCTGCCTCGCAGCGCGGACGGAATTCTGGGGATGGATGTGCTGAGCAGGCTCGGAGGATCGCTGGCTGGCGCTGTTGGCAGGCCCTGAAAAGCGCGTTAAAGTCATGTGGTTACGCCTTTGAGGGGCCGGAGAGTCCCTATATGTAGGTCCGAAGTAGGTCCTGAAGTAGGTCTAGAGGAGAGATAGTGGCCAAAGTGGCCAGAAATGGACTCATCGGGTTCTTCCGATGGGTTTTCACGCGCGCCATGGGCGCACGTCCGTCGCAAATTCTCCCGACCGGCAGCAATTTTCACCTGAAAGACGTCGAATGAAAGCCACCAATATTTTCGATCCGAATTACTTCCACAAGGTCGTCGACTGCCAGTGGGCCTGCCCGGCCCATACCCCGGTCCCGGAGTACATCCGGCTGATCGCGCAGAAGCGGTATACCGAAGCCTACATGTTGAACTGGGATTCGAATGTTTTCCCGGGGATTCTCGGCAGAACCTGCGATCGCCCCTGTGAGCCGGCATGCCGGCGGGTGCGCACGGAAGAGAAGCCGGTGGCCATCTGCCGGCTGAAGCGCGTCGCCGCGGATCATAAGGATGATGTGGCGGCCTACATGCCGAAAGTGCCCAGCCAGAAGAACGGCAAGAAGGTCGCGCTGATTGGTGCGGGCCCGGCCTCTCTCGCGGTGGCGCGGGATCTGCTGCCCCATGGCTACGAGGTGCATCTGTTCGAGAAGGATCCGGCGGGTGGCGGCATGATGCGCTCCCAGATTCCTTCGTTCCGCCTGCCCATCGAGGTGCTCGAGGAAGAGGTGGATCGGATTCTCGATATGGGCGTGGTCACGCACTTCGATCATGAGATCACCAGCATGAAGACTTTCCTCGAGGAAGACTTCGATGCGATCTTCGTCGGCACCGGCGCGCCACGCGGACGCGATCTGGACCTGCCCGGTCGCGAAGAGACGGATGCGCATGTTTCCATCGGCATCGACTGGCTGTCTTCCGTGGCGTTCGGCCACACAACGAAGATCGAAGGCAAGGTCATCGTCATGGGCGGCGGTAATACGGCCATGGACTGCTGTCGGACGGCCAAGCGGATGGGCGCCGAGTCCGTCACCGTCGTCGTGCGTTCCGCCTTCGAGGTGATGAAAGCCTCGGAGTGGGAAAAAGAAGATGCCATGGCGGAAGGCATTCCCATCATCAACAACCGGCCGCCGAAAGAGTTCGTGCACGAGAACGGCAAGCTCAAAGGCGTGCTCTTCGAATGCGTGGAGCCGGTGGAGGAAAACGGACGGCTCAAGTACGTACCGAGCGGCGAGCCGGATGTGTTCATGGAGTGCGACCATATCCTCATGGCGATCGGTCAGGAAAATCACTGCCCCTGGATCGAGCGGGACGTGGGTATCGAATTCGACAAGTGGGACTGCCCGGTGCTCGATGAAGACACGCTGCAGTCCGACAACCCGAAAATATTTTTCGGGGGTGACGCCGCGCTGGGTCCGGAAAACATCATCTGGGCCTCTGCCCACGCCCACAAAGCGGCGATCTCCATTCATCTGTTCTGTCAGGGAAAGGACCTGAAGGCAGATCGTCCACCGGAAGGCGTCAATCTGATCTCTCAGAAAATGGGTGTCCACGAGTGGAGCTACGACAGCGAGCATGATCCGGCGGCGCGTTATCTGGTGCCGCATGTGGAACTCAAGAAGGCCCTCTCAGATCGAATGGTGGAGGTGGAGCTGGGATTCGATGAGGCTCTGGGCGAGAGAGAAGCGCAGCGCTGCCTGAACTGCGATGTGCAGACCGTGTTTGCCGAGAAGCTCTGTATTGAGTGCGATGCCTGCGTGGATATCTGCCCCATGGACTGCATCACATTTGTCGACAACGCGGAAGAAGACGTGCTGCGCACCCAGCTCACGGCTCCCGCGGCCAACATGGAGCAGGATCTGTATGTGTCCGAAACCCTGAACACAGGCAGAGTCATGGTGAAGGACGAGGATGTGTGCGTGCACTGTGGCTTGTGCGCCGAACGCTGCCCGACCAACGCCTGGGACATGCAGAAGTCCGTATTTCATATCCCCCAACTCGGTTCCTACGCAGAATGACCACATACAACGACTTCGTGATCCGGTTTGCCAACGTGAACGGATCCGGATCCGCCTCGGCCAACGGCATGTTTGCCAAAGCCCTGTTCCGCATGGGCCTGCCTGTGGCGACCCGCAATATCTTCCCTTCCAACATCCAGGGGCTGCCCACCTGGTTCGAGGTCCGGGTGAGCGAGAAGGGCTATCTCGGTCGCCGCGAGGGCGGGGTGGACATCATGGTGGCCATGAATGCGGAAACCTTCGTCGAGGATGTGGCCAGTGTGAAGCCCGGGGGCTACCTTGTTTATGACAACACCAAGCCTCTGGCCGCGAATCTGAGGCGGGATGACATCACCGAAATCGGGATCCCGTTGACCGATCTGCTGTTGCCGGTATTTACGGATATCAAGCAGCGCGGACTGTTCAAGAACGTCACTTATCTGGGTGCGCTCGCGGCACTGCTGAACATCGAGTTCGATGTGATCACCGGCATGGTGGCCACACAGTACAAAGGCAAAGATGCGCTCATCGCGCCGAATATCCAGGCACTGGAGATCGGCCGCGATTACGCACAGCAGTATCTGTCCTGTCCGCTCGATCACCAGGTGAAGCGAATGGACGGCAATGGCGACAAGGTCATGATGGATGGCAATACGGCCTGTGGGCTGGGCGCCATCTACGGCGGCGCTACGGTCTGTGCCTGGTATCCGATCACGCCGTCCACCTCGGTGGCGGAAGCTTTCGAACAGCATGCCAATAAACTGCGGGTCGACCCGGAGACCGGGCACCGGCGCTTCGCCATCGTCCAGGCGGAAGATGAACTGTCCGCCATCGGCGTGGTGATCGGTGCGGGCTGGAATGGTGCCCGTTCGTTCACCGCCACCAGCGGTCCCGGCGTCTCCCTGATGACCGAGTTTCTGGGCCTGGCCTATTTCGCCGAAATTCCCGCCGTGCTGATTGACGTGCAGCGTTCCGGCCCATCCACCGGCATGCCGACCCGAACCCAGCAGGGTGATCTGATTTCATCCGCCTATGCCTCCCACGGGGATACCAAGCATGTGCTGCTGTTCCCGTCCACGCCCAAGGAATGCTTCGACTTCACAGCAGATGCCCTCGATCTGGCCGACCGGCTGCAGACACCCATCATCCTGATGACGGATCTGGAACTCGGTATGAACGACAACCTGTCCGATCCCCTCGAATGGGACGACAACCGGGCCTACGATCGCGGCAAGGTGCTGGACGCAGACGATCTTGAGAAGGTGGAGCGATTCGGCCGCTACCTGGATGTGGACGGCGATGGCATCGGCTATCGCACCTATCCAGGCACGCATCCGGAGAAAGGGGCGTTTTTCACCCGGGGCACGTCCCGTGACGAATATGCGGCCTACACCGAATCCCCCGAGGCCTATGAGCAGAATATGGAGCGGTTGCTGCTGAAGTGGCAGACGGCCGCGACCCTGGTGCCGAAGGCGGAAATTCACAGCAGTGGCCAGCGTGCGGGCATTCTCTACTACGGCACATCGGCACTGCCCATGCAGGAAGCCATGGATCTGCTGGCGGAAGAAGGCATTCATCTGGACAGGCTGCGGGTGCGCGGCTTCCCCTTCGGCAGCGAGGTGTACGAGTTCATCGAACAGCACGATTTCGTCTTTGTGGTGGATCAGAACCGGGATGGTCAGATGAAGACCCTGCTGGTGACGGAAGGCGACCTGGATCCGGCCAAGCTGATCTCCGTGCGTTATTTTGCCGGGCTGTCCATTTCCGCGGATACGATCCAGTCCCAGGTATCCGAATATTTCACAGCCCAGCAACTGCCGCGGCTGACCGAGGTGAAGTCATGACCTTCATTACCAAGCCCAGAGTTCATCACCCGAAACTGCCGGTCAATGAGATTGGCCTGACCCGTCGGGATTACGAAGGACCGGTGTCCACCCTGTGTGCGGGTTGTGGCCATGACTCAGTTTCTGCCGCCATCGTCCAGGCCTGTGCCGAGCTGTCCCTGCCGCCCCACAAATTCGCTAAGATCTCCGGAATCGGCTGCTCTTCGAAGACGCCGAGTTACTTTCTTTCCAAGTCTCATGGCTTCAACTCCGTGCACGGCCGGATGCCGTCCGTCGCCACCGGCGCCAACCTGGCGAACCGTGAGCTCTACTGCATCGGCGTTTCCGGCGATGGCGACACTGCCTCCATCGGTCTGGGCCAGTTCGCGCACATCGTCCGCCGCCGGATCAACATGCTTTATATGGTGGACAACAACGGCACCTACGGCCTGACCAAGGGCCAGTTCTCCGCCACCAATGACAAAGGTTCCACCTCGAAGAAGGGGCTGCCGAATCTCTACGAGCCCATCGATGTGGTCTCCCTGGCCCTGCAGATCGGCGCCAGCTTCGTGGCGCGAAGTTTCTCCGGCGACAAGCGACAGCTGGTGCCCCTGATCAAGGCCGGCCTGATGCACAAGGGTTTCGCATTCATTGATGTGATCTCCCCCTGCGTGGCCTTCAACAATCACAACGGCTCCACCAAGAGCTACGACTACGTGCGTGATCATTCCGAGACGGTCACCGTCTCCGATTACTTCCTGCCCCATGATGAGATCACCGTGGACTACGATCCGGGCACGTCCGAATCCGTACAGATGCCCGACGGTTCCACCCTGCGTCTGCACAAGCTCGACGAAGGCTTCGACGTGCACGATCGGGTCAAAGCCTTGAACTACGTGCAGACGCACCAGGCGGAAGGTGAGGTGGTTACCGGGCTCCTCTATGTGGATCCGGATGCCTCCGATTGCCACGAAGTCCTCGACACCGTGGATCGCCCGCTCAATGAGCTGGATGTCGCGGACCTCTGCCCCGGCAACGAAGTCCTGCAGTCCATCAACCAGAGCTTCCGCTGACACCTGAATTCAGTAGCAGCGTGGGAGAACACAAAGGTGTTTTCTTGCACTCCCGCTCGGGCGCTCCGCGCTACCCTCAGTTGCGGATCTTGCCTCGCTACGCGAGTCAAATCCGCGCCTTCGGCCTCGCTCTCACGTTTGGAAAACACCTTTGTGTTCTCACACGCTGCGGCCGAGTCGATGGTCAGTGCAAGGCTCAGGTCCTGGCTCTGAAGGACGTCCTTACATCAGCATGCATCTCATTGCACGCTAGATGTTGCCCCGCACAACCCAAATTCACATAATACGCGCCCTCAAACCCCTGAGGACTGGCTGTGGCCCTACCGAGTCTCGACGACTACTTCCCCGACTGGAAAGAACGTGAAGCCCTGGCGGAGGCGATGATTCCCATCATCGGCCGTCTGTACCGCCGTAACGTGGTTTCTTACTGCTATGGACGCGCCCTGTACAACCAGAGCGTGATCCAGATCATGAAGACCCATCGCTATGTGCGTCAGCTTGCTGAAAACGAGCTGTCCGAATTCGAGAGCTATCCGATTCTGGAGGCGCTTTCGCAACTGGATCTGGGCCCGTCTCACATCGATGTGGGCAAGCTCGCCAGCAAGTTCATGGAAGAGTCCGAGGCGGGAGAGACCACGCCCCTGGAGTTCTGCGAACGGGAATGCGCCGAGGTGATCGGCCGGCATGTGCCGCCGCTGGAACAGCCTCAGGACGTGGTGCTGTACGGTTTTGGTCGGATCGGTCGGCTGCTGGCACGGCTGCTGGTGGAAAAGACGGGTAGTGGTCATCAGCTGCGGCTGCGGGCGATCGTCGTGCGTGCCGGGAAAGAGGACGATCTGGTCAAACGGGCGTCGCTGCTGCGCCGGGATTCGGTGCATGGCAGCTTCCAGGGCACGCTTCGTATCGACGAAGAAAATCAGTGCATCATCGCCAACGGCAACGTGATCAAGATCATCTACGCTAACTCTCCGGCCGAGGTGGATTACACCGCCTACGGTATCGAGAATGCGGTAGTGATCGACAATACGGGCGCCTGGCGGGACGAAGCCGGTCTCGGTGAGCACCTGAAGAGCAAGGGGGCCGCCAAGGTCATTCTGACCGCGCCTGGAAAGGGTTCGATCAAGAACATCGTTTCCGGGATCAACTCCGGCGACATCGAGCCCAGCGATTCCATCATTGCCGCGGCTTCCTGCACCACCAACGCCATCGTGCCGGTGCTGAAGGCGGTAAACGACGAGTTCGGGATCAGCACTGGCCACATGGAAACGGTGCACGCGTATACGCCGGACCAGAACCTGATCGACAACTATCACAAGAAGAACCGTCGCGGCCGCGGCGCGCCGATGAACATGGTGATCACGGAAACCGGCGCTTCTTCTGCTGTAGTCAAGCTGCTTCCCGAACTGGATGGCAAGCTGACGGGGAATGCGATCCGGGTCCCCACGCCGGACGTTTCCCTGGCAATCCTCAACCTCACGCTGGATCGGGAAACCAGTCTCGAAGAGGTCAACGACTACCTGCGCGATGCCTCGATGCACTCGAAGATGCAGCGGCAGATAGACTTCACCACGTCTCCGGAAGTGGTGTCGAGTGACTTCGTCGGCAACCGGCATGCCTGCATCGTCGATGGTGGGGCCACTATCGTTAAGGGCAAGCAGATCGTGCTGTACGTCTGGTACGACAATGAGTTCGGTTATGCCTGTCAGGTGGTGCGGGTCGTGCAGAAGGTGGCGGGCATTTCTTACCCGCTGATTCCAAATGACGTGATCAAGCAGGGCTTCTGAGGGAAACCTGAGGCCCACAACCGTGAAAACCGCCGGTAGACGTTGGCAAGGGCAGGGCACGACACTATAATTCGCGTGGCCTGCCGAGGTACGCAAGCGTTCCCGCCGACGAAACCTCTAGTGCCATTTTCTCGCTGATCGTGCGAGGCCGATTTCTCCCGAAAAGGCCTGCACGCGTTTGGCGTTTGTCTGCTTTCGTGCGCTTCAGATCGACGCGGGGGTAGAACGGATCCGTAAATCGGGTCCATAAATCGATCAATTGAAAGCGATCAAAAGCTCATCATGATAAGAATCAAGAAAGGCCTCGACCTGCCGATTTCCGGTGTTCCGGAAGCGCTGGTCGAGGACGCTCGTGCCGTGCGTTCGGTGGCGATACTCGGAGAAGACTATCCCGGCATGAAACCCACCATGCTGGTCCATGAAGGGGATGAGGTGAGCTTCGGCCAGCCGCTCTTCTCAGACAAGAAGAACGATGGTGTGGTGTTCACCGCGCCGGCCAAAGGCCGGATCAGCAGCATCAATCGGGGCGCCAAGCGGGCACTTCTGTCCGTGGTCATCGAAGTGGACACCGGGGCGGAAGCGGAAATCCAGGTGACGGAACCGGCTGAGATCGACTCGCTCAGTGCCGAGCAGATCACCGATACGCTGGTCAGCACCGGCCTCTGGACGGCGCTGCGCACACGGCCGTTTGCCAAGGTGCCGGCCATCGGCTCGAAGCCGCATTCGATCTTTGTCACGGCGATGGACACCAACCCCCTGGCAGGTGATCCGGCGGTGGTGATCGCCCAGGCCCCCAATTCGTTCAACACCGGGCTCGATGTGCTGGCGAAGCTGACGGATGGCCCGGTCCACGTCTGCAAAGCCGAAGGCAGCGACATCCCGGGTGGCCGTGCCCAGGTCCATGAATTCAGCGGCATTCACCCGGCCGGCCTGCCGGGCACCCATATTCATTTCATCGATCCGGTGAGCGACACCAAGACGGTGTGGTATCTGAACTACCAGGATGTGATGGCCATCGGTTATCTGTTTGCCACCGGCAAACTGAACAGCACCCGGGTGGTCGCTCTCGGTGGTCCAGGCGTTGAAAGACCCCGCCTGCTGCGCACCGTGCTCGGCGCGAACCTGGACGAACTGACCGCCGGCGAACTGGATGGCGGTGATAACCGGGTGATCTCAGGTTCCGTGTTGTCCGGCCGAAGTGCTCAATCTCCCACGGCCTTCCTCGGACGCTACCATCAGCAGGTGTCCGTGCTGCCGGAAGACAAGGAACGGCGGCTGATCGGCTACCTGACGCCGGGGCTCAAAAAGCACTCTGTGTTCCCCATATATCTGTCCAAGTGGCTGGGAGAGAAGAATATCGCCTTCTCCACCACCACCAATGGCAGCCAGCGCGGCATGGTGCCCATCGGTACTTACGAGGAAGTCATGCCCCTGGATATTCTGCCGACACAGCTCCTTCGAGCGCTGCTGGTCGGTGATCTGGATTCGGCCATCGCCCTCGGATGTCTCGAACTGGACGAAGATGACATCGCGCTGTGCACCTATGCGTGCCCGGCCAAGTACGAATACGGGCCGGTGCTGCGCGCCGTGCTCGACACCATTGAGAAGGAGGGCTGAGGTGAGCATCCGCTCAATGATGGACAAGATCGCACCGCACTTTGAGAAGGGCGGCAAGCTGGAATCGTTGTATCCGGCATTCGAAGCGATCGACACAGCACTCTACACACCCGGCCACGTCACCCATCGGGCATCGCACGTCCGCGACGGTCTCGATCTCAAGCGGATCATGATGACAGTCTGGATGTGTGCCTTCATTCCCGGACTGGTGGGCGCTTATTTCGTCGGCCTGCAGGCGAACGAGGCAATGGCCGCGCTCGGTATGACGAGTGCCGACAACTGGCGGGCTGTTTTTCTCGACGTGCTGATCGGCTACGACGCGAGCAACGCCTGGGACAATATCGTGCATGGGCTGGCCTACTTCCTGCCGCTCTATGTGGTCGTCTTCGGTGCAGGCATCGCCTTTGAGATCTGGTTTGCCGCCAAGCGCGGTCACGAGGTGAACGAAGGCTTTTTCGTGACGAGCATTCTGTTCACCCTGACTCTGCCGCCGGGTACCCCGCTGTGGATGGCGGCACTCGGCATCATCTTCGGGGTGGTGATCGGTAAAGAGGTGTTCGGTGGGACAGGCAAAAACTTCCTGAACCCGGCGCTCACCGGCCGGGCCTTCCTGTACTTTGCCTATCCCGCTCAGATGTCCGGCGATTCCGTATGGGTGGCCGTGGATGGCTTCACCGCAGCCACATCGCTCGGCACCGCCGTGCTCGGCGAAGGCTACGGCTATGAATTCTGGGATGCCTTCATCGGCAACATTCCCGGCTCGATGGGTGAAACCTCCACGCTGGCCATCGCAGTCGCCGCGGTGATTCTGATGGCGAGCCGGATCGCTTCCTGGCGGATCATCCTCGGCTGTGTGATTGGCCTGTTCGTCGGTACCGCCCTGTTCAATCTGATCGGCTCGGACAGCAATCCCATGTTCGCTGTTCCGCCGGAGTGGCACCTGGTCATGGGCGGCTTCGCTTTCGGTGCGGTTTTCATGGCCACGGATCCCGTCTCGGCGGCGATGACCAATCGGGGACGGCTCATCTACGGTATTCTCATCGGCTTCATGTGCATTTTGATCCGGGTGGTCAACCCGGCATTTCCGGAAGGCATGATGCTGGCGATCCTGTTCGGCAACCTGTTTGCGCCGCTGGTCGATTACTTCGTGGTGCAATCCAATATCAAACGGAGGCTGGCTCGTGTCTGAACACAACGACGATCCCGGTTTCGACAAGGACGGCCTGAAGAACGTTCTGTTCGTGGCCATCGCGATCTGCCTGGTCTGCTCTGTGGTGGTTTCAACCGCCGCAGTCGTGCTGAAGCCCATGCGCCTTGCCAACCAGGAACTGGACCAGAAGCAGAATATTCTCCGGGCGGCAGGGCTGTTGCCTTCAGATGCCGTGGTCGATGCGGATGGTCGCGGTGTCGATGAGATCTTCGCCGAGTTCGAAGTCCGCGCGGTGAACCTGGATACGGGTGAGTTCGTGGACGGCGTGGACGTGAATGCCTACGACCCGATCAAAGCGGCGAAAGATCCGTCGCAGTCCCAGCAGCTGACGAATGATCAGGACATTGCCACCATCAAGCGCCGAGAAAATATCTCGCTGGTTTACCTCAAGCGCACGGAGGGTGAACTGGACAAAGTGGTGATCCCGGTTCGAGGCTACGGGCTCTGGGGCACACTGCTGGGTTATCTCGCCTTTGAGGGCGATCTCGAGACCATTGCCGGCCTCGGCTTCTACTTCCACAAGGAAACGCCCGGTCTCGGCGGTGAAGTGGACAACCCGAACTGGAAGGCCCTGTGGCCGGGTGTGGTGGCCTTCGACGAATCGGGCGACCCGAGTGTAAAACTGGTGAAGACCCGTTCCGCGGCGGGATCAGAAGCGGCCTCCCATGAGGTGGACGCGCTTTCCGGCGCCACGCTCACCACCAGAGGCGTTGAAAACCTGGTCCGATTCTGGACCGGCGAGCACGGCTTCGGGCCCGTGCTGGCAAACCTGAAAAACACAGGCTGACTGTTCATGAGTACGCAGAAAGAAGTTCTGGTCGATCCGATCTTCAACAACAACCCCATTGCCCTGCAGGTGCTCGGCATCTGCTCGGCGCTGGCGGTAACCATCAACATGTCGACCACGCTGGTGATGTGCGCGGCGGTGATCTTCGTGACCACCATGTCGAACATCGCAGTGTCCATCGTCCGCAATCGGGTGCCGACCAACATCCGCATCATCGTGCAGATGACGATCATCGCCTCTCTGGTGATCGTGGTGGATCAGGTGCTGCAGGCCGTGGCCTACGATATTTCCAAGAGCCTGTCTGTATTCGTGGGTCTGATCATCACCAACTGTATCGTTATGGGCCGGGCAGAAGCCTTCGCCATGCAGAACGGCCCCTGGCTGTCGGCGCTGGATGGATTCGGCAACGCACTCGGCTACTCGGTGATTCTCATCGGCGTGGCGCTGATCCGGGAACCGCTGGGATCCGGCACGCTGCTCGGATTCGAGTTGCTGCCGAAGGTGACGGAAGGCGGCTGGTATAACCCGAACGGCATGATGCTGCTCTCACCGAGCGCCTTCTTCCTCATTGGCCTGTTCATCTGGGCCATCCGCTCCTGGAAGCCGGAACAGGTGGAAGAGCCGGAGTATGAAATCACGCCGGACGCACACTTCAAGGAGGCCATGTAATGCTCGAGCACTATCTCGGCATCTTCGTTACCGCCGTGTTCGTGGAGAACATGGCACTGGCCTTCTTCCTGGGCATGTGCACCTTCATCGCGATCTCCAAGAAGATCAGCACGGCCTTCGGGCTCGGTGTTGCCGTGGTGGTGGTGCTGGCCATCACCGTGCCGGTCAACAACCTGATCTACAACTATCTGTTGAAGGACGGTGCCCTGGCCTGGGCCGGGCTGCCGGATGTGGACCTGAGCTTCCTGAGCTTCCTGTCCTATATCGGCGTGATCGCAGCCATGGTGCAGATCCTGGAGATGTTCCTGGACCGTTTCGTGCCCGTGCTCTACAACGCGCTGGGCGTCTTCCTGCCACTCATCACAGTGAATTGCGCCATTCTCGGCGCCAGTCTGTGGATGGCGGAACGGGATTACACCTTCGCAGAGTCCACCGTGTTCGGCCTGGGCGCCGGCGTCGGCTGGGCCCTTGCGATCACGGCCCTGGCGGGCGTGCGCGAGAAGCTGAAGTACTCGGATGTGCCTGAAGGACTCCGGGGTCTCGGTATCACCTTCATCTCGGTCGGGCTCATGAGCCTCTGCTTCATGTCCTTCGGCGGCATCGACATCTAAGGAGCGTTGCTAAGTGGATATCACGATCATTCTCGGGGTCGGCATGTTTACGGCCACCGTGCTGTTTCTGGTCATGGTGATTCTGTTCGCCCGATCCAAACTGGTGAGCACGGGTGATGTGACCATTGAAATCAATGACGATCCGGACAAGGCGATCGTCGTGCCTGCGGGCGGGAAGCTGCTCGGCACCCTGGCCGAAAAAGGCATCTTCCTGGCCAGCGCCTGTGGCGGCGGAGGCACCTGCGCACAGTGCCGGTGCCGGGTGACCGATGGTGGTGGTTCCATCCTGTCTACCGAGGAAGGTCACTTCACCCGCGGTGAGATCCGGGACGACTGGCGGTTGTCCTGCCAGGTGGCGGTGAAGCAGGACATGAAGATCCAGATCCCGGAAGACGCCATCGGCGTGCAGCGCTGGGAATGCGAGGTGACTTCGAACCCGAACGTGGCGACCTTCATCAAGGAACTGAATCTGAAGCTGCCGGAAGGCGCAGACGTTGCCTTCCGTGCCGGCGGATACGTGCAACTGGAAATACCCCCGTACGAGATGCAGTACAGGGAGATCGACGTGGAAGAGGAGTACCACGAGGACTGGGACCGCTTCAACGTCTGGGACAACTTCTCCAAGGTGGACGAAACCACCATTCGTGCCTACTCCATGGCCAACTATCCGGAAGAGAAGGGGATACTGAAGTTCAACATCCGGGTGGCTTCCCCGCCGCCTGGCATGGACGTGCCGGCGGGCAAGATGTCGTCCTATGTTTTCAATCTGAAACCCGGCGACAAGCTCACCGTATTCGGCCCTTACGGCGATTTCTTCGTGAAAGATACGCCGGCGGAGAAGATCTGGATCGGTGGTGGTGCCGGCATGGCGCCGCTCAGGTCGCAGATCTTCGACGAACTGAAGCGAAATAATCGCCAGACCAAGATGAGTTACTGGTACGGCGCCCGCTCTCTGCGCGAGATGTTCTACACCGAGGAGTTCGATGATCTTGCCGAGCAGTTTGAGAACTTCGAATGGCATGTGGCCCTTTCGGATCCACTGCCGGAAGACAACTTCGACGGCCATATCGGCTTCATTCATCAGGTGGTGTTCGACAACTACCTGAAGGACCATCCGGCGCCTGAAGACTGTGAGTACTACCTCTGCGGCCCGCCTCCCATGGTAGCCGCTGTGCTGCAGATGCTCGAAGACCTGGGCGTGGAGCCCGAGAATATCCTGCTCGACGATTTCGGCGGGTAGCCGAAATCGTCGCCTTCGGTGGCTAGCCGAAAACATCGCCTTCAGCGCACAGGTGCTGCGGCTTTTCAGTTGTTTGTTGGAGCCGATCTGATGTGTGCGCGCGTTCTCCTCTGTTTTGCTGTTCTTCTGATCCCCGGTCCTGTACGGGCGGCCGTGTTCCTGCCGGATGCGGCGATCAGGACCGGCTATGGACCCACTCAGGAAACCTGGTCGGTCCATTGGTCCGGCGCCTGTGCGGAACGGGTTGGGATTGAACTGGGATTCATGGGGCATGCCGATCTGACGCAGATGCTGCCTCGAGTGGTCGACTACGCCCGGGATTCCGCGCCGCACGTACAGGCCCAGTGCCCGGATGTGGAGATCATTCAGGTGCAGGCGCCGAGCAACCTGTCGAAACCCCCTCAGATCTACCAGTTCGAGATGCATCGTGCGGACGGCTGGGCCAGCCGGAACGTCCGCTGGCGCCACGACTTCATCAACGACACCCTTGCCAAGGGCTATCTGCCGGCGGATGCGGGCTATCACCATGCCCTGGTGCGTTTCGACGAAGGACGCTTCGAGGCGGTTTACGGCAAATACCTGGAAGCACATCTGAGCGGAACCCGCGTCCAGCGTCACATGCTGGAAGGGGCCTCACCACCCCGGGTTTCCCACCATACGATCTCCGGACACTGGTACGAACTCGGCAGCGAACGGCCGAACGAGAGTTGTGATTCGAGCCGGGACGGCTATGCCCTCTGGGGATCATTCACGCTGGTGATCAATCAGGGTAGTACCCAGTTGAAGATGATCAAGAAATTCTGTGCCGAAGCAGACGAGAAAGGTCACAGCGAGGAGATGTACCTTTCCGTTCCATCGCCCTCGGGATTCGAACGGGAATGGGGCATTGAGTGGGTCAAGTTCACTGACCCGCTGCACGAACAACTGGCTGCCATGGAACTGGATACTGCCGCTGATGCGGAGACTTTCGCCAGCACCCGCAAGCCGCTGTACCAGAGTGATGATCTCACGCTCTATCCAGCTCAGCCCAACTGGTGCATGAACCGGCGGATGGATGCCTACTATCGAGTCGCCAGTGAGGATAGAAACAAGGCGTTCGGCGGGAACTATGCGCAAGTGCTCGGTGAACGGGCAAGACAGGTGGTCAATGAGTATTGCGGTGATGCCCTGACTGCCAGCGTATCCAGCTACAGCGAAGGGGATGAGACACCCTGGGATCGGATGTCTTTTCAGTTCCGTCCGATTCAGGCTTCTGCATTCGGCAATGACGACGGTTACCTGAAGCTGCTCGATCAGCACCTCAGCGAGCGGGCCCAGGCTCACCTCGATTATCTGAACGCCAATCACCTCGGGCCTGCGTGCAGCGATGGGCCGTTCTGTGAGTTGCCGGGCGGTCGATATCTGAATGCCATTTACAATGGCCGGGGTGATCAGATTCTGGAAATGGATCAGCTCAATCGGGCGGAAGTGAATGAGATACTCAGCGGCCAGATGGCTCAATTCAACATGACCGACAACCCGATTACGCAGTTGTTCTCGGGCCTCATAGAGGCCGACAACGGGCTCATCGTCGGTGCGGCAAACAAGTACATGTATGCCTTTGCCGCCTGGGGCCGGCAGTGTCTCAAATCCGGCGCCACCACCCGGACCTTTGTGCACACCACGCCGGACATTGAAACCATCAACTTCGATGGCAGCACGGACTATCAACCCGGAGAGACCTACGAGGCCACCTATACCGTCAATCCGGAATTCTTGGGCTTGCTGGAACGGGTGGGGTCCTACGCAGGCGCGCCGGACAGCGACTCGCCCTTCCTCAATAAGGCGCGACGGCTGGTGCTGCAGGGCCTGGTGCGGATGAAAGACGATTACGATTGTCACAGCCCCGAAGTGGCCCGTTTCGAGCAGAATCTGATCCTGCTGGCGGAGGATGATCTGGATGGCCGATCGCTCCGCGTGCTCGCCGCGCCACCGGCGGTTACCGGATCAGAACCGGCTCCCGCACCGGCCGCAGCACCGGCCGCAAAACCGGTGACAGACCGGTCATCAGAACCCGTTTCCACGACTGTGGTTGCGACCCCGGATCCCACCCCGCCGGTATCGGTTCCGGCACAGACCTCGGGCCGGCCAGCACAAGGAGTGACTGAGCAGGCATCCCCGCTGCCGAAGGATGCGGTGGTCGGCCAACCACCGTCGCCGTCGTCAACACGATCACGAACAACACCTGCGACAACCACACAAACGCCGGCACCCGTGGTGGTTGCGCCCTCGGAACCGGTTGCCGAGGCTGCGAGCACGCTCAGCCAGGCCGAACGCCATGAACGGATGAATGCGGAGATCAAAGCGGTCTCGGAAGAGTTCGTGCGCAAGGTCAATGCGATGAATGCTACGTTCGGCGAAAAGATGGGCAGCGCAGGCAGCGATGCGGAGCGGCTCGAGATGATGCGATCGTTTCAAGCGGAAATGGCGGAGATACGGACCGCCGTAGAACGCGAAACTCAGGCCATCCACGACAAATATCAGCAGTAGGGCGGACGGCGTCCATCCTGCCAGTCCTTCAGTCGGGTCGTGCTACCCCGGCTGACACTCGAAAACCCGATATTCCACATCCCCGGCGATCAGACGACCCTCGGCGATGGCCACCGTTCGGTTCAGCCATTCGTATCCGTCGTGGCCACATTCGAATCGCGGCTGGGTGACGAAATAGTGATCACCGAAGTTCGTTTCTCCATCGCCGGTCAGAGCTGCGGTGGCCGCTTCGTTCTGTTCCAGCACGCCGGTGTAGTGCATGTAAATCCGGGCGCCATCGTCACAGAGCAGATTCAGGCGGACGTCCACTTCGCCATAGGGTGCATCGAGCACCACCCAGTCGGCGCCTGGTGTGAGCACCTTTCCCCGCAGTCGGGGACCTTCGAAACGTCCGTCTGCCACTTCCGCGATGACCCGGAGGCCGCCAGGACCTTTGCCGATCACAGAGGACTCGCCGAGGGTGATTCGTATGGTAAACAGTTCGTTCAGTTGCATGGCTGATTTCTCCAGTGGTGCGCAGGATCTGTGTGGCGTTGGGAACGATCCTGTTCGCCGGACCGCGCTATCATGAGCGATCGAATCACTGTCTGGAGTTTTCAATGTCTTTGCAAGGTCGCGTCGCACTCGTCACGGGTGGCAATCGGGGAATCGGTAAGGGTATCGCCCTGGGGCTTGCAGAAGCAGGCGCGGATATCGCGGTCAACTATCGGGGCGACGAAGCGAGTGCCCGGGAGACGGTCGCCGAGATAGAAGGCCTCGGCCGACGGGCCATCGCCTGTCAGGCGCCGGTGGATGACTTCGAGGCGGTGGCGGCCATGGTCACTCAGGTGGCAGCGGATTTCGGTGGCATCGACATCCTGGTCAACAACGCGGGGATCGCCAGCCGTGGACTGGCCGTTGCAGACACGGATCCCGCCGAGTTCGAGCGGGTGGTGCGTACCCATACCTTCGGCTCCTTCTATGCGTCCCGGGAGGTGATCCCGCACATGCGCGCCCGGGGCCGCGGCGACATCATCATGATTTCTTCCGCCGCTACCCGGAACTTCAGCGCCTTCGGCGCACCCTACAACGTTGGTAAAGCGGGCATCGAGGCCCTGGCGCTGGGACTGGCGAAAGAAGAACTGCGCAACAACATCCGGGTGAACATCGTCGCGCCCGGCGTGGTGGATACCGAGATGGGGCGTCGTCTGGTCAAGGCGACCCGTGGGGTGCAGGATCTGCGGGAGATCGACGCGACGTCGCCCTTCGGTCACGTCTGCCAGCCGGAAGACGTGGCGAACGTGGTCTGTTACCTGGTATCCGACAAAAACAGCTACGTCACCGGTGACCGGATCTACGTGGACGGTCTCGCCGGTCAGGCGATTCTGGGCTGATAGATGGCTGCTACCCTGGCATCGTGAACCATGGGGCCGACGATACGACCTGCCTGCAACTGATAAGCGGCCTGTCTGATCTTCTCCCACTCCGCGTCTTCGTATGCCTTCTGCAGTCCGATTCCCTGTACGAAAGCGTCGGATAGCCTGAATTCACAAGGTTGCGTTCCGCGCACTATCGTAGAGTCCGGACTCGCAACTGCAGGCTGGTGACACCTCGGCGAAAGTGAGAATGTACACTGTTCGCCTGTTCGGGAGAGGAGGATGCCCATGGACGGACCACTTGCGGGACTCAGGGTAGTGGAACTCGCTATCGCCATTCAGGGGCCCGCCGCAGGGCTGCACTTCGCCAACATGGGTGCGGAAGTGTTCAAGGTGGAGCCGCCATTCGGCGACGCCAGCCGCTACGGCAGGGGGGTGGGTAGCGTGCTGCCCGACGAAGTCCCCGGCGCGCAGTTCATCGCCATGAACAAAGGCAAACGTTCCGTTGTGCTCGACGTGCATTCCGAATTGGGCCGCAAAGCCATGCACGGATTGCTCGCCGAGGCCGATGTATTCATCACCAACTATCGGGGCGCGGCCCTGGCACGCATGGGGCTCGATGCCCGGACCCTCACGGAGCAGTATCCCCGCCTGGTGGTGGGGCATGCCAATGGCTTTGGCCCACGTGGAGTTGACGCGGACAAGGCCATGCTGGACGGCGCTGCCCAGGCCCGCGGCGGTCTGGTCAGCCTGACCGGCCGTGCGGGAGAGATGCCCATGTTGCCTGGCGCGGCTGTGGCCGATCATGCAGGGGCGATGCAACTGGCGCTCGGGTGCATGACGGCCCTGGTCGCCCGGAACCGCACCGGCCGTGGCCAGATCGTGGAGACCTCATCCCTCGGCGGCCAACTCTGGCTGCAGATGTGGGAACTGCAGCATTCGGCGCTGGCGGAGGCGCCGCTGACCCGGGATGGGCCACATCACCCGAACATCAAGTCTCAGTACGGCGTCTATGAGACGGCGGACGGGCACCACATTCTGTTCGTGACCGCCAAGACCAACGAAGCCTGGGATGCGTTCTGGATCTACATGGAACGGCCGGAAGTGCTGCTGCTCGATGCCTGGAACACTCCGGCTAAACGGCTGGGATTATCCGGTGCCCTGGATGGGGTTGAGCACATACGCGCGTTGATGGCCGAGACGATCGGCTCGAAAACCCTCGAGGAACTGGAGACCTTTCTTTACAGCGAGCCGGAGATCATCTGGGAGCGGGTGCGCGGACATGCCGAAGTGCTCAGTGACGCCCAGAACCTGGACAATGGCTATGTGACGGAAATGGACATACCGATCGCAGGTTCGATCCGAACCATCGGACCGTTGATCGACTTCTCGGAGACGCCTGCGCCTGCGGTCAAGGCGCCGCCCGCGCTGTCTGCCGACACCGCGGCCGTGCTCGAAGAACTGGGGTTCAACGCCGATGAGATCCGTGCCGTGCTGGATCATTCGGAGCAGGTTCGCGCCGAACTGTTCGCGAACCTGCTGGGAGACGACTGACGTTGGTCAGTAGGCGTAGTCGTAGTCCCGGGTGTTCTCCTGGGAGATCTGATCATTCAGCGTCCAGTAGTCATAGATCACGCCGATCAGGAAGAAGCCGCAGGTGAACAGGTAGATGAGCCCGGTGCCCCATTTCCCCATATAGAAACGGTGGATGCCGAAAAAGCCGAGGAAGGTGAGCAGAATCCAGGCGATGGTGTAGTTGATGTCTCCGGACGTGAACACCGCATCGGCCTCCGCCTCAAGTTTCGGCATCAGAAAGAGGTCGACGATCCAACCGATGAAGAACAGGCCGAGGGTGAAGAAGTAGATGGTGCCACTGACGGGTTTACCGTAGTAGAAGCGGTGAGCGCCGAGAAAACCGAAGATCCAGAGGATGTAGCCAACGGCCAGGCTGTGGGTGCTGCGCGACATGAAACGTTCCTGATTTCTGCGTTCCTGTTAGATATGCAACCTTCGGGCCGGGAATAATAATTTATATAAAACAATAAGATACGAAGTTTTTGAAGAATACCTATAGCTGATGTGCCGGCGAATCCCACCAGTTGGCGGCGAGATTCACCAGCCACGCTCAGTGTCAGAGTCCCACCGAATCCAGCGCTGTTTCGAACCGGGCAACCGCCTGATCCACATCCGTGAGCTTATCGAGGCCGAACAGCCCGATCCGGAACGTTCTGAAGTCCGCTGGCTCGTCACACTGGAGGGGCACACCAGCCGCGATCTGCACGCCGTGGTCGAGAAATTTCCGCCCGGTCTTCAGGTCATCATCGGTCGTGTACACCACCACCACGCCTGGCGCTTCGAAACCGGGAGCGGCCACGCTCTGAAGGCCCCGATCGGAAAGCAGGGCGCGAATCCGGGTGCCCAGTTCCAGTTGTGCCGATTTCAACACGTCGAATCCGATCTCCTTCGTCTCGGCCATGACGTCTCTCAGGACACGCAGCCCGTCCGTCGGCATGGTGGCATGATAGGCGTGACCACCGCCTTCGTAGGCTTCCATGATTTCGAGCCACTTCTTCAGATCACAGGCGAAGCTCGAACTCACGGTACCTTCGATGCGTTCTCGAGCGTCCTGGGAGAGCATGACCAGACCACAGCAGGGGGACCCGGACCAGCCTTTCTGTGGAGCGCTGACAAGAATATCCACGCCGAGCGCTTTCATATCCACCCAGACGGTACCGGATGCGATGCAGTCGAGTACGAACAGGCCTCCCTGTGCATGCACGGCATCGGCTACGGATCTGATGTAGTCATCCGGCAGGATCATCCCGGATGAGGTCTCCACATGGGGGGCGAAAACCAGATCCGGATGTTCTGCTTCAATGCGGCTGACCACCTCCTCGACGGGCGGAGGGGCGAAAGGGGAGGTGGGCTCATTGCCGGCCTGACGAGCCTTGAGCACCGTGCTCTCGGCGGGAATACGGCCCATTTCGAAAATCTGTGTCCAGCGATAACTGAACCAGCCGTTACGGATAACGAGGGTTTTTCTGTCCGTGGCGAACTGGCGGGCCACTGCTTCCATGCCGAAGGTGCCGCTGCCGGGCACGATGATGGCACTCTCGGCGTTGTAGACGGCTTTCAACGTATCGGACAGGTCCCGCATGGTCTGCTGGAAGGATACGGACATGTGGTTGAGGGCGCGGTCGGTGTAGACGACGGAGTATTCGAGCAGGCCGTCCGGATCGACGTCGGGCAGAAGGGCTGGCATGAGATTCCTCGGTGTTGGGTTGTCTGGATACAGGAGGAGCGATTCTGGGGAATGTGCCGGCCGCCCTCAAGGGCGTATGCTCAGAAAATGGTCTCGAAAACGAGTCTTAGCGCTGCGGTTCGCCGGTTCGACGTGGCTGCCGTCACGGAGGGCCTGGCCCAGCGCCCCAGGCTCCTGGGGCACCGGGATGGTCGCGGTCGGAACTGGCTGCACCTGACAGCCAGCATCTGTCTGCCGGACCATCCCGAACTGGCGGCGGAGCACGGCATTGAGCTCGCCGAGCACCTGATCGCGCTCGGTCTCCAGATCAATGGCCCGGCCTTCAGCGAAGGCACCTGGGAAGCCACTCCGCTGTGGTACGCGGTCGCCCGGGGCCGCAATCTCTCCCTTGCCCGGTGGTTGCTCGATGCCGGCGCGACGCCGGAACATTGCCTCTGGGCGGCTGCCTATCGAGACGATCTGGCCATGCTGCACCTGCTGCTCGAGCGCGGCGCGCCGCTCGAAGCGGTGGCGGATCCGGATTATGTGGACAGCACCGGCATGACGGCCCTGCACTACCTGTTGAAAAAAGGCAGTGATCGGGAACATGTCGAGTTGCTCGCCCGGCACGGGGCCCGCGGTGACATTGCCGGGCCGGATGGCCGCACGGCCATCGAGATTCTGGCGAACAAACGCAGCCCGGCATTCAAGGCGCTGGCGGAGCGATTAACGGCGGGTTAGCCGATCGAACCCGGGACTGACCCGACGGTTCAGCCAGGCACGCGTCTGCTACCCCGTCGGTTCCAGCACCACCACCGGAATTTCCCGGTCACCGGCATACTTCTGGTAGTCAAGATAAGGTGGATACACTTCCGCCAGCTGGCGCCAGAGGTCTTCCCGTTCCGCGCCTTCGGCTACCCGCGCGGTTGCCCGGGTGATGTGCGTGCCGGCCTGCACTTCGCATTCAGGGTTCGCTTCCAGGTTCAGATACCACAGCGGATGCGCTGGCGCACCACCCTTGGATGCGATGATCACGTAGTTATCGCCGACCTTCTTGTAGATCAGGGGCAGGGGCCGGGGGGCACCGGACTTCCGGCCGGTGGTGGTCAGCAGCAGCGTCGGCAGAATGCCTTTTCCGCCGGCCATGCTCGAATCCCACATATGCGCCTTCTCCGGATCCTCCCGATACAGTTTGATGTGCTCGGCGATCCAGTTCGGCAGGTTCTCAGGCAGGTCGCTCATGGTGGTTTTCCTCAAATCGTCAGACGATCGGATGATTGCAGCCTGTGTGTGGTAAAACAACGCGCTGAGGAGACCGATTGCTTCTAAGCTGATGGGCGTATTCAGAACGTCCGGCCGGTCCGGAAACTTGGCAATGAGGAGAGTTCGTTGATTGAACTGACAGTGAATGGTGAGCGCCATGAGGTGGACGTGCCGGCAGAGATGCCGCTGCTCTGGGTGCTCAGGGATGTGCTTGGGCTGATCGGTACGAAATTCGGCTGCGGGATCGCCCAATGCGGTGCCTGCACCGTACACCTCAACGGCGCGCCGATCCGATCCTGCATGATGCCGGTCAGTGGAGCAGCCGGTGCGGAAGTGCGAACGATCGAGGGGCTGGCCGACGGTACCCGTCTGCATCCCCTGCAGCAGGCCTGGATCAGCGAAGACGTGGCCCAGTGTGGCTACTGTCAGGCCGGTCAGATCATGTCTGCTGCCGCGTTGCTCGAACGATCTCCGAATCCGACGGATGAAGAGATCGACGCGGCCATGGCCGGGAACTTCTGTCGTTGCGGTACTTACAACCGCGTCCGCAAAGCCATTCACACGGCGGCTTCCTTCAAGACAGCGGATTATGTGAATGCGGCTGTGGAGGTGAAAGCATGAGCGGGGTAACTAATCTCAGTCGACGTTCGATGCTCAAAGTCACCTCCCTCATGGGTGGGGGATTTCTCATCGGCCAGATGGGCGCGGAACGGGCGCTTGCCGAGGAAGCGGTGCAGGATCTCGTGGTCACCGGGGAACTCAATGCGTACATCCGGGTGAGCAGCGATGGAAAGATCACCATCTATTCCGCCAATCCGGAGATGGGGCAGGGCATAAAGACCGCGCTACCCATGATCATTGCCGAGGAACTGGGCGCGGCCTGGGAAGATGTGGAAGTCCTGCAGTCGCCGGTGGACGAATCCACCTTCGGCCGACAGGGGGCCGGCGGTTCCACCAGCATTCCGCGCAACTTCGATGCCATGCGGGAGATGGGGGCATCCGCGCGGGAGATGTTCATCGGGGCGGGCTCGCTGGTGATGGAGGTGCCACGGGAAGAGCTGGACACGGCGGACAGCAAGGTGGTGCACACCTCCGGCCGCTACATGACCTTCGGCCAGCTTGCCTCCCTGGCGGCCAAGCAGGCAGTCCCGGACCCGGGCAGTTTCGAGTTCCGGGAGCGGGAAGATTATCGAATCATCGGCACTTCGGTATCCGGCGTGGACAATCTGTCGATTACCACGGGCATGGCGCTGTTCGGCATAGATACCCGGGTGGACGGCATGCTCTATGCCGCGTATCAGAAATGCCCCGCCATCGGCGGCAAGGTGGTGAGCGCCAATCTGGCGGAGGTGAAGCGCCTGCCCGGCGTGCTGGATGCGTTTCTGGTGGAAGGAAACGGCAACGTGGAGGAACTCCTCGACGGCGTTGCCATCGTCGGCACAAGCACCTGGGCGGTTTTCAATGCGCGAAAATCTCTCAATGTGCAGTGGGATGAGTCGGAGGCATCCAAGGACAGCTGGACTGGGCTCACGAACAAGGCCCGGGCGTTGAAGGACGTCCGGGGAGAGACGGTCACGCTGGACAAAGGGGACGTGAATGCCGCGTTTTCAGATCCCGGGCACCAGACCTTTGAAGCATTTTACGACTATGCCTTCGTCACCCATCTCTGCCTGGAACCCATGAACTGCACGGCCCACTATCGCCACGGCACGGAGGGTGAGCCGGATTCCCTGGAGCTCTGGCTTCCCACGCAGGCCCCGGGCAGGAATATCACCGCGGCCAGCAAGCTGTTCGGTATCGACGAGGCGAACATCACCGCCCACCAGATGCGGCTGGGTGGCAGCTTCGGCCGCCGGGTCTACAGCGAGTACGTCTGTGAGGCGACGGCGATTTCCAGGCACGTGGGCGCCCCTGTGAAACTCACCTGGAGCCGGGAAGACAACATGCATCATGACTTCTTCCGGGTTGGCGGCTTCCAGAAAGTGAAAGCGGCGGTAGATGACGCTGGCAGCCTGGTGGGATTCGAACACCGATTCATCGGCATGTCCCATGGCGGACAGCCCACCATGGGCAGCTGGTTCCGGGATACGGAATTCCCGATGGAGAACATCGACAACGCCTACGCTTCAACGTCCCTGCTGGAGATCGGTACCCCCTGTGGCCCCTGGCGTGCGCCAGGCTCCAACGTGAACGCGTTTGTGGTTCAGAGCTTTCTCAATGAGGTGGCAGTGGCAGCCGGGCGGGACTACGTGGAATTTCTGCTGGAGATTCTCGGTGAGCCGCGCTGGTTCGAGGAAGGCAATATACGTTCCCTGAATACGGGACGCGCAGCGGACGTGATCAGGCTTGCGGCTGAGAAGGGCAACTGGGGCAAACCCATGCCGGAAGGCCGGGGGCAGGGATTTTCGTTTTACTTCTGTCATGCCGCCCACGTGGCCGAGCTGGCGGAAGTGCGGGTGACGGCAGACAAGCAGATCATTGTCGATCGGGTGACGGTGGCCGTCGACGTGGGCCCCATCATCAATATGAGCGGGGCCCTTTCCCAGGTGGAGGGCTCCGTGCTGGACGGGTTGTCCACGATGCTTGGGCAGAAGATCACCATGGAAGCAGGACGCATCGAGCAATCCAACTTCGACGACTATCCCGTGCTCAGAATGCCCCAGGCACCGATTGTGGACGTGCATTTCATTCAGAGTGATTACGATCCAACCGGACTGGGTGAGCCGGCATTACCGCCGCTGGCGCCGGCGGTGGGCAATGCGGTTTTCGCGGCCATGGGGGAGCGCGTTCGCTCCCTGCCGTTCTCGGAGGCCGGCTTCAAGGGTTGATCGGCGACGGGCTATCCGCAGTGTTCCGGAAAGAAGCAGCCGGGACACTGATCTTCGGCCTGCACCGCATCGCGATCTGCTGCCAGCTGGTACTGAGGCGTCTCATCCCGTGGCGTGCGGCTGTCGTTGTGCGCGCCCTGTCCGTCGGGTCGCATCACCGAATCTTTCCAGTCGTCGGTGTCCTGCCAGCGATAGGGCAGGTCGCGAATGGTGCCGGGCTGCTGAGTTGAATCCAGCGCGCTCAGCGTGTCGATCATGATCTTCCGTTGCCCGGCCTTATCGTGTGCGCGCCCGGCGGTGTGTCCCAGCGGAAAATCCAGAAACACGGCCCGCGGCGGATTGACCGCTGCGGTGATGGATCGGGCAGCGGACATGGAGATGGTTGGAATCCCCCTGGATTCCACCTCTCTGGCGATCAGTCCAACGGACTGATGGCAGACGGGTCAGGCAGGCACCATGATGGCCACATCCACTTCGTCCCGAATCAATTGCTCCGCCATCGCAGGGGCCAGCAACGCTCTGACCTTGCGGGCGGAATAGATCCCGCCCATGAATGTATACGCGCGCCTGGCGAGACTGCCGATTCGGCCCAGCCGTGCCAGATCCTTCAGGGTCTGGTAGGGAAACACCACGTTCACGTCCGCCTTGGCGTCGGTGGTGTCGTAGGCGAAGTGAGAGACCCTGAGGCTGTCTGGCGATACCGCGACGTCAATGGCCCGAAAGCTCGTATCGTCTTTGAAGTGAAAGGCCGTTTGCCCCAGCTGATAGATGCCACCCGAGGCGACCAGTGCGACCCTGGACTCGGTCAGCGGTTTCGCCAGTGGGGTGAATGGGGGCGGTGTTTCATTGACCACCCAGCGGTAAGCGGGATAACCCAGCGCATCGTACTGGTCCTTCGTCCGCTGGATATAGTCGATGGGCTCACTCATTCGGACCATCCCGGACCCGGATCATCCTGGCGCACGCCGTTCACCTCTAGGGTGAACCGATCCATGTAGAAGCCCACATGGTCTTTCAGCGGCTCGCATTCCCGATAGGGATCCTGGTAGGCCCATACGCTGTTCTCCAGCGTGGAATCCGCCACGGTCACGGTCCAGTAGCTGGCGTGGCCTTTGAAAGGGCAGAAGGTTGAATGGTCCGTCGGCTCGATGACCTGTGCATCCAGATCCGCCAGCGGCAGATACCAGACCGGATGGTGTCTGCTTTCCGTGACCATGAGTGGCCGACGGCTGTCCGCCAGGCAGTGATCGCCGAAGAGGATGCGGATGTGGTCATCCGTGGGCTTGATCTCTACCTGGTAGTCGGGATGTTTCTCGAACCCGGGCGCTGCTTGTGCCATGCCGGTTGCTCCGCGATACGGCTGGATAGTCCGGACTAAGGTATGTGGGAAGTGGCTGGCGAGCAAGCGCCACGGATCGCGGCGTCAGTTATCTCGACAGACGACAGTGGTGGAGTCAGGCTGCTGCGTAGGAGAGGTTGCTGGCCAGGTGCTCGTCGATCAGTTCCTGAGCCGTTTCCTGGCAGCGGCCGCAACCGGTGCCCAATCCGCATCGGTCGGCGAGGTGCGAGACGTGCACGGCACCGTCTTCCACATGATCGCGGATCTCGTCGTCGGTGACTGCTTTGCAGAGGCATACGTACATGATGGGCCATATTTAAATGCAAATCGTTCTCGATGGCAAATAGTTCATACTGTTATCTGCGACTGCTGCCCATTTGCCGCTGATAGGTATTTTTATTTGTATTTCAATAACTTATGGATATTTTCCTTGCCATGAGCGCGCGGATGAGGCAAATTTCCGCTTACAACGTACCCCCAACCTGGAGCCTTCATGCAGCCGAATGACAGCGAAATCATCGCCCACCTGAACCGGGCGCTCCGCAATGAGCTCACGGCCATCAATCAGTATTTCCTGCACGCCAAGATGCTGAAGGACTGGGGCCTGGGCGAGCTGGCGGAGAAGGAAGAGCATGAGTCCATCGACGAAATGAAGCACGCGGACGAGCTGATCGAACGCATCCTGTTTCTCGACGGGCTGCCCAACCTGCAGGACATCGGCAAACTGTTCATCGGTCAGAACGTGAAGGAGATCTTCGAATGCGATCTGAAGCTGGAGATGGCCGCGTTGCCTGATCTTCGGGAATCCATCGATTTCTGTGAAAAGGCGGATGACTATGGCAGCCGGGCCCTGTTCACGAAGATCCTCTGTTCCGAGGAGGAGCATGTGGACTGGCTGGAAACTCAGCTCGACCTGATTGAGAAGGTCGGCATGGAGCGGTTTACCCAGCGCCACATTACCGCCTGACACCCGGTTCGCTTTCCCCGTCCGTGCCGCTCGCCTAGAATCAGGGGACTTCCTGATCGGGTCATCCCACTTGTCTGAGAACTTTGATGGGCGCATGGGCGTCGGACGGCGGCTGCGGCGGAGTCTGAACGGCATCCAGCACGGCTGGGTGCCGGCGCTGCTGTCGATGTTGGCGCTCCTGCCAGTATTGAGCGGCAGCACGACCGCCAGCGCGGCGGAGCTGCCACGTTCCATGGCCTGGTCGGCCTACAACCTCGGCACCACGGGCAACAGTCAGGCGGTGGCCATCGCCAAGATGCTGAAGGATCGCTATGGCGTGAACCTGCGAATCCTGCCCGGCAAGAATGACGTATCCCGCCTGCTGCCCCTCGTCAAAGGGCGGGTACAGTTTTCGGCGAACGGCGTGGCTACCTTCTTCGCGTCGGAAGGCGTCTTCCAGTTTGCCGCGCCGAACTGGGGGCCGCTGCCGCTCCGGCTGGTGATGACGTCCAACGGCGACAGCAATCAGGCTCTGGCGGTGGCGGCTGATCTCGGCATACAGACGTATGCGGATCTGAAAGGTAAGCGGGTGCCCTATGTGCGCGGCGCACCTTCCCTCAACGTGGGCACGGAGGCGCTCCTTGCCTGTGGCGGCATCGGCTGGTCGGATGTGGAAAGAATCGAGTTTCCCGGCTATCAGGCCATGTGGGACGGCATCCTGAACAATCAGGTGGACGCCGCCTTTGCCACCACCGTTTCCGGACCCACCCGCAGACTGGAAGCATCGCCCAGGGGCATTTTCTGGCCGGCGGCCCCCCATGACGACGAAGCCTGCTGGGCGGGGATCCGGCGGATGGGGCCCTATTTCATGCCCCATGTCGGAACGCGAGGCGCCGGTATCAGTGAAGCCGCGCCCCATGAGGGAGGCACCTATCCCTATCCGCTGCTGACCGGGCTCGACAGGAGCGATCCGGCGATCGTCAGCGCGCTTGTTCGGGCGCTGCATACCCACTACGACGACTACAAGGATGCGGATCCCGGCAGCATCGGCTGGGCGTTGGACCGGCAGATTTTCCAATGGGTGGTGCCGTATCACGAGGGCGCGGTGGCCGTGTACCGGGAACTCGGGGTCTGGCGCGACGAAGATCAGGCCCACAACGATTCACTGCTCGAACGGCAGGCCGTGCTGGCCGCTGCCTGGGCCGGCATGGCCGACAGTGATCTCGAGGGAGATGCGTTCCGGTCGGCCTGGATGATACGGCGTAAAGAAGCGCTGATCGCGGCCGGTTTCGATCCGATCTGGGAGTAGTCGGGTGATATCGACCAGGATGTTGCGCGCGTGAGCGAACGGGCGCCAGCAGAGGCAGCCGCTGAACCCGTCACCAACGTGCTCACCGCGACGGCGGCGGTATTGTCCCTGTTTCTCGCCATGGACATGCTGCGGATGTTCGGCAACAGTCAGTTGCTCGGCGACCTGATCAGTCTGGAAACCCACTATTTCTTCGCACTGGTCGGATTGCTGCTGCCGCTGGTCTTTCTGAACGACCGGCGGCTCAAAGGGCTGGACGAACTGCTTGCGCTGGGTGTTTTTCTGGTCTGTGTCTATTTCTTCGGTCAGGCCGAGCGCATTCTCGATGAAGGTTGGGAATTCGGTGCTCCGGAGACGGCCACCTATCTCTCGATTGTGCTCTGGGTACTGTTGCTCGAAGCCGTGCGGCGGGCGGCGGGCTGGTCGCTCTTTCTGATCGCTGCAATCTTCTCGGTGCTGCCCATGGTCACCGAGTACCTGCCCGGGCCGCTGTCCGGGCTGCCATCGAGTCTGGAAGAGACTGCCGTCTACCACGCCCTCAGCATCGAAAGTATTTTCGGCCTGCCGTTCCGGGCCTTCGCCAATCTGGTGATCGGATTTCTGCTGTTCGGGATCACGCTGCAGCACACGGGTGGAGGTGCCTTCTTTCTCGACCTGGCGTTTGCCCTGCTTGGCCATGTGCGTGGCGGACCGGCCAAGGTGGCGATCTTTTCCAGCGGGCTGATGGGCTCCATGAGCGGCAGCGTGGTCACCAATGTGCTGACTACGGGTCAGCTCACCATTCCGGCAATGAAGAAGGTCGGCGTACCGGCGGAAACCGCCGGTGGGGTAGAGGCTTGTGCCTCCACGGGCGGTGTGCTGTTACCGCCGATCATGGGCTCGACCGCGTTCGTGATGGCCACCTTTCTGGAGATTCCCTATTACCAGATTGCGCTCGCGGCGGCGTTGCCGGCCTGCCTGTATTTTGGTGGGTTGTTCGTGCAGATCGATGCCACAGCCGCGCGGGATGGCCTGACGGGCGTAGACCGGGCGGAACTGCCTCGGGTGAGTCAGGTTCTGAAAGACGGCTGGCACTATCTCGGCGCATTTGCCTTGCTCATCTTTCTGCTGCTCGTCATGCAGCGGGAGGCGGTGGCGCCGTACTTCGCCACGGCGGCGCTGCTGGTGCTCAATCAGCTCACTCCAGCCCACCGCTGGAAACTCGCTGAGTTGACCGAGTTCCTGGTCGCTACCGGCCGGTTGCTGGTGGAACTGCTGGCGATTCTTGCCGGCGTGGGACTGATCGTGGGCGCGTTGTCGGTGACCGGGCTTTCCGGAACGCTGGTGAACGATCTGCTGTTCATTGCCGGTGACAGCACCTGGCTGCTTCTGGGCATGGGCGCCCTGACCAGTTTTGTGCTCGGGATCGGCATGACGGTCACGGCGGCTTACATTTTTCTGGCGGTGATTCTCGCGCCGGCGCTGGTGGCAGGTGGCCTGGATGCCATCGGCGTGCACCTGTTCATCCTCTACTGGGGCATGCTGTCGTTCATTACCCCGCCAGTGGCCCTGGGCGCTTTTGCGGCGGCGAGCATCGCCGGCGCCAATCCGATCCGCACTGGCCTGGCGGCCATGAAGCTCGGCAGCATCATTTACTTCATCCCCTTCATCTTCGTGCTGGACACCAGCCTGCTGCTCGAAGGGAGTCTGCTGGAGATTCTCGTCGGCGTGACACGTGCGGGCCTCGGCCTCTGGCTGGTGATCGCCGGTCTGCAGGGATATCTGCAGGGTATCGGCAGGATCAGAAACCCGCTGCTGCGCTGCCTCATCAGCGCAGCCGGTCTGACGATCGCCTTTTCTTTTCTGCTGTTCTGACGTTCAGGCCGGCATCGTGCGCGGCGTGACGATGGGGTAGCGACGCAGAAACTGATCGAACAGCGCTGACAGCTGGAGCAGGGCCGTTGCGTCACCGTCCACCGTCAGCTTGCCGTCATTGATCAGCGTCATCCCATCGGTGATGCCCACCATCAGCGCTTTGAAGTCGATGGAGGAGAGCGTCAGCGTTGCCGTTGGTGCCTCTGCGCTGCGGTTCGGAAATCCATGCAGAACGCCGTTTTCGATGCTGAGCAGCCAGCGCTCGTTCAGATCCGTGAAGGTGAGATTGATTGCCAGGTTCACACCGCTGGCCCGTTCTCCGTTCAGGCGTACGGCCATCGCCCGGAATATATTGGGCAGCGGAATGCCAAGCGCCATGCCAGGGCTCGGAGCATAAGTGCTGTCCGACTCCTGCGGCTGGCGCAACTCGAGGGCGCCGCACAGGTAGAAGTTCCGCCAGACGGCGGATTCCGCCTGATAGCCGAGCTGCTCCAGGGCGTCAGCGAGCAGGGCCCGGGCAGCAGCATGCTCCGGGTCCGAGAGGATCACGTGGTTGAGTACTTCCGCCACCCAGCGATAGTCGCCTTCATCGAAGGAGGACCGGGCCTTTTCGACCACCGCGTCCGCACCGCCCATGAACTTCACGTAGCGTTCGCCCGCGGCACCAGGTGGATGCTTCCGGATGTTGGCCGGATTGCCATCGAAGAAACCCAGGTACTTCACGTACACCGCCTTGGCGTTGTGATGCACGGTGCCGTAGTAGCCGCGGTTGGACCAGTTTCTGTCCAGCGTTTCCGGCAGTTGAATCTGCTCGGCGATTTCTTCCGGATTGAAGCCCTGATTGGCGAGGCGCAGAACCTGATCGTGAATGTATTTGTACAGATCCCGCTGAGAACGCAGATACTCGCAGGCTTCCTCACGTCCCCAGATCGGCCAGTGATGGCTTGCAAACTGAATCTCGAGCCGGTCGCCGTAGCGGTCGATGGACTCGTTGATCTGTTCGCTCCAGGCGAGTGCGTCACGCACCTGCGCCCCACGCAGGGTGTAGACGTTGTGCAGGTGGTGAGAGGTGATTTCCGACATGCACAGGGCTTTGAACTGCGGCAGGTAGAACACGAATTCCGCCGGTGCCTCGGTGCCGGGCGTCATCTGGAATTCAAACGTGATGCCGTCCAGTTCCCGCTGTTCACCGGTTTCACAGACACTGTCGTTTGGAACCACAAAACCCGTACTGCCCATGGAGAGCGCTGCTCCCAGGCCCGTGGTGATGAACCCGGTGGTCGAGGGTTCCAGCAGATTGCCGTACATGTAGGTCGCACGGCGTCCCATGGCGTTTCCCGCCAGCACGTTCTCGGCCAGGGCCTCATCCACGAAGTGCTCCGGGGCGACGACGGGAACCCGCCCGGAAGCGGCGTCTTCCGCACTGATCACGCCGAGCACACCGGCGAAGTGGTCCGCATGGGAGTGGGTATGCACGACCGCGGTGACCGGCCGTTCACCCAGGTGTTCGTTGGCCAGTGCCAGCGCGGCCGCTGCCGACTCTGCGCTGGTGAGGGGATCGATAATCACCCAGCCCGTCTCGCCGCGAATGAGCGTCATGTTGGCGATATCGAAGGAGCGCACCTGATAGATGCCGTCCGTCACCTCGAACAGACCGTTGTGCAGGCCGTTCAACTGAGCCTGTCGCCACAGGCTCGGATTGACCGTATCCGGACAATCGCCATCGAGAAAGGCGAGGGCCTGGCTGAGGTCGTAGGCTGGACGTCTGCCGTCAGTGCGAGGGATGGTCAGCGGATCCAGCGTGGCGATGAAACCCCGTCGGGCGTTTTCAAAACTGCGCACGTCGTCGAACGGCAGCCGGGCACGCAAACGCTCGTTTTCTGCAATGGTGTGTGCGGTCGCCGGCTTGCTGGCGATCTGTTCGTCTGTCAGAACTGGCATGTGCACTCCTCGGGTGGTCAGACGGGTATCACATCCACGGCCACGGTCAGGTGCTGGCTGCCACCGCCGTGAATGTGTCCCCGGGTTGGGCTCACGTCGCTGTAGTCCCGTCCCCAACCCAGCGTGATGTGTTCCGTCTGGGCCTGAATGTTGTTGGTCGGATCGAAATCCACCCAGCCGAACTCAGGGCACCAGACCGAGAACCAGGCATGGGATGCATCAGCCCCCGTCAGCCTCGGCTGACCTTCCGGTGGTTGTGTGAGCAGGTAGCCGCTGACGTAACGAGCGGGCACACCACATGCCCTCAGGCAGGCGATGCCCAGGTGGGCGAAATCCTGACAGACACCTGCGCGTGAGCCGAGCACCTCCGGGATTGGCGTATACACGTCCGTAACGCCGCCCCGGTATTCGAAATCATTGTAGATCTGCTCGGTCAGCTCCCGGGCAAGACGCAGTAGGGGCTTCCCGGGACTGAGCAGCGGCTGGATGTAGTTCCGGGCACCATCGAAGACGATATGCGGGGAGGGGAAACAGAAGCGTCCGGCTTCCCGTGCATCTTCGCTCGCTGCCTGCCGCGCCACCGCCGCTGCCTGTTCCCAGGACGGGCTCAGGTCGAGCAGGACGCCTTCATTGGCGCTCACCACCACCCGGGACTCGGCGGTGATGGTCAGAACCGCATGAAGATCCCGGATGAAGAGGTCGGTGACCGGGTTTCCCCAGAAATCCGTTCTCGCATCCAGATTGAGCGGTTCCGGTGTTACATGGATGCTGGCGTGGTGCACTTCCTGGCGATCGAACGCTCTCGGCGTGAGATGCAATGACTGATAGGAACTGCCGACCGGGTGTTCGTAGGTGTATTGAGTAACGTGCTTTACCTGGTATTCCACGGTCTGAACACTCAGTGATGAACGATGGCTGGATCGAAGTAGGTTTCGGTCAACACCGCCTGCAACTCCGACAGATTCTCTTCGGTACGTTTCAGAAGTCGATTCAGGTGCGTGCGCAGGCCTGTCTTGCTCAGAACGTTGGCCAGTTTTTCGAGATCCGCCAGCGACAGGTCCGTGTGTGTTGCCAGCAGCAATCGTTGCGCGGGGCTCAGATCCTGCTCGACTTCCCGCCTTGGCATGGTGGACAGATGGTGCTGCAGCGACGCGATCTGGAAGATCAGACCGCGGGGATTGGAATCATCGGTGAGCATCAGGTCGAGCACGGTGGTCAGGGTCGGATTCGACTGATATCGGGAACGGTGGGTCAGGGTGCTGTCGCAGAGGTCGAGCAGCAGCGCCAGGGTGCCGTCCGCCTGGGGCTCGCGGGTGCAGAGCTCGCGGATCACACGAACCAGAAACTGTGAGCGCTCCAGACGTCGGCCCGCTTCGAGCAGACGCCAGCCGTAGCCCCGCGTCATGTTTTCCTGGACCTGGCCGTTCACGGCAGAGAGTTTTTCGATCAGGTCGTCGAGCAGGTGCACCACGTCGGCGGCCGTATGCACGCGCCAGCGCAGTTGCGGTGCCTGGCGCAGACTTTCGAACAGGCGCCAGGCATCCCGGGACAGCCGTTCACGGATATGCTCGGCAGTGCGGCTCACGTTGGCCAGAACGGTGGCCAGGCCGTCTTCACTCTCCGGATCGAACAGGATGTTCCAGAGTTCCTGTTCCACGGCGATCCGTCCTGCGCTGGCGGCTCGACGTGCCCGGTGAACGGACAGGTAGTCCATGGATGAGAGCAGGCGGGTGAGAATATCCAGGGCGACAGGCTGGTCGGAGACGTCACCCTCCCCGGCAATGTAGCGGAACAGCGATCGATACAGCCGTACGGCGCCTTCCGTACGCTCGAGGTAGCGGCCGAGCCAGAAAAGGTGATCGGCCGTACGGCTTGGCAGGTCCCGGTCGCTCCGTCTCGTCGGCAGCACGGTGGCGGGCAGGCGGGTGGATTTGTCCCCCCTGAGGCGTGGTAACCAGACGTCTTTGCTCACGTCCCCCTGACTGGTGGCAACCCGCACCAGGCCCCCCGGCATCACCTGATAGCCATCGTCCGTCGCTGCCACATACATCCGCAGGGTCATGGGGGCCGCTTCCCAGTGTCCGTCCGGGTGCCAGCAGGGTACGGTGGATAGCGCGATGGGTTCGCGGCCGACATAGGCGTAGGGCATGGCACGGATCTGCTCTGCCAGTGCCGCCGGTGAATCGGTGTCCACATCCGCCGCCAGGTAGCCATGCACGCTGGTCGCCAGCAACGGTTTCCGTTCGAAGGCATTTCGGATCACCAGTGAAGGCATGTTGTGCAGCACATGCTCGAGGGCATCCGCCTGACCGCACCACCAGGTGGCCAGACTCGGCAGCGTCAGCGTTTCACCCAGCAGCAGTTCCGAGAGTCCGGGCAGGAAGCTCATGATGGCGTCGTTCTCGACCACGCCGCTGCCGATGGCATTGGCGATCATCACCGAGCCTTCGCTCGCCGCCCGGAGCAGTCCGGGTGTCCCCAGCATGGACTGAGCGTCCAGTTCCATCGGGTCGGTGTCCGCGGATTCAATCTGCCGCATGATCAGATTGATCGGTTTCAGTCCCTCCAGCGTTTTCAGGTAGACCTGCCCCCGCTGAACCGTGATGTCGGCGCCTTCGACAATGGGAAAACCGAGGTATCGACCGAGGAAAGTCTGCTCGAAGTAGGTGGACTGTTCAGGGCCGGCCGACAGAATGACCGACAGCCCATCCCGGGTACCGACCCGGCGTGCCACCTGCTGCATGCCCGCGCTGTAACTGCGGAAGAAGCGGGCCAGTCGGGCGATGCTGCCCCGCTCGAAAAGATCCGGCACCGACCGGGACATGATCATCCGGTTTTCGAGTGCATAGCCGAGTCCGGAAGGGGCCTCGGTGCGGTTCGCCAGCACCCGCCACTGGCCATCCGGCGAGCGACCGAGATCGAAGGACAGCAGACTCAGGTAGGCGTCTTCCGGTGCCTGGTAGCCGATGCTCGGCAGCAGGTAATTTGAATTTGCGAACGCCAGAGACTGGGGCAGGGTGTCCTGCAACAGCGAGGTCGGGCCATAGAAATCGGCAACGATCTGGTTCAGCAGACGCGCCCGCTGGATGAGGCCCGCTTCGAGTGCTGGCCATTCGTTGGGATCGAGAATGAACGGCAGCCCATCGAGTTGCCAGGGCCGTCGGCTGCCATCCGCAAAGTAGGTGACTGCACTCTCGTTCAGCAGTCGGCGAATGCTGGCGTCCTGGGTCTCTGCCCAACGGCTGTCCGGGTCGTTGACCACCGCGTCCATGAACTGCCAGTGCGGGCGCACGGACCCCTCGGAGACAAACTCGTCGTACACGCCCCCAGGCGGCTGATACGCGGTTGTCATCGGCACGGTGCTGGACTGTGTCATAGGGGTTGAACGTTTTGAGACTGCGCCACTCTAGGCAACCGTCACGGCTTTGTCACGGGCCCTCAATCCGACGTGCTTTCGGCTGATCCGGCGCTGTCGAGGCGCTGGAAATAGTCCTGTGCAGCGGCCTTCACCCTGGGTGCCAGAAGCAGAGCGGAGGTCATGGTCGGAATGGCCATCATGGCGTAGGCGCCGTCGATGATGCTGATCGCAGCATTCAGTGAAACGACGCTGGCAACGACGATGAAGCTCACATATACCCAGCGATAGGCGTTCTGTGATCGGGTGCCAAACAGAAAACTCGAGCACTGGGTGCCATAGAAGGAGTAGGTGAGGATGGTGGTGATGGCGAAGCAGATTGCACAGGTATACAGCGCAATCAGGCCGGGTGTGCCAAGCAGCGATTCAAAGGCCGCCGCGGTGAGAGAAACACCGGAGATCCCGCTGCCGTCCTGCCAGACGCCGGAAATCAGAATGAGCGATGCGGTGGCGGTGCAGATCAGCAGTGTGTCCACGATGGGTCCGAGCATGGCAACCAGTCCTTCGCGTATGGGTTCCTTCGTTTTGGCGGCGCCATGTGCGAGCGACTCCGTGCCGAGTCCGGCTTCGTTCGAGAACGCGCCCCGCTGCACGCCGTAGAGAATCACCGTGAGCAGAGCGCCGCCGCCGACCGCTTCGCCGGTGAACGCATCGCTGACGATGAGACCGATGACGCCGGGCAGTGCTTCGATGTTCAGGGCAAGGATCAGGGCTGTGGTGCCGAGATAGACGACCGACATCGCAGGTACCAGTCGGCTCGCCACTCTGGCGATGCGGCTCAGGCCGCCGAAAATCACGCTCGCCGTGAGCACTGTGATGACCAGGCCGGTGACCAGATTGAAAGTGAATGGCTCCGTACCGGCCGGAACCAGATTGCCGTCGGTGAAGAGGAGGTCCCGCAGCACCTGGGTCAGCTGATTTGCCTGCAAAGCGGGCAGAGAACCGATGAGGCCAAAGAAGGCGAACCAGTAGGCGAGAAATCTGAGGCGCGGATGCAGTGCCTCGCGGATCACATACATGGGCCCGCCCTGCAGGTCCCCGGCATCATCCCTGCCGCGATACATCACAGCCAGAGAACAGGTGAAGAATTTGGTGGCGATGCCGAGAATGGCCGTCATCCACATCCAGAAGATCGCCCCCGGTCCGCCAATGGTGATGGCGAGGGCCACCCCGGCGATGTTGCCCATACCGATGGTGCCCGCCAGGGCGGAAGACAGGGCCTGAAAGTGGGTGATCTGTCCGGGTGCGTTCTCGTCGTCGTATCTGCCTCGCAACAGGGCCCAGGCGTGAGGCAGGTGCCGGAAGGGTGCGAAGCGGGTGTAGATCAGGAAAAAGAAGCCCCCGCCAAGTAACAGGACAAGCAGCCATGGGCCCCAGGCAAGACTTGAGAATGTTGTTGCAAGTGATTGAAAAGATTCAAGCATTTTCAGACTTTGTTCTTCTGATTATTCTGGATTTCGAGTCTCGGCCGGAGGAGGCGCGAACCACGTTAACCGTTTTCTGGAAGACACGCATCCTGCGGCGGCCTGGATTAGTCTGTAAAAATAATTGCTTTTATACCCTGTTTACCGGCACGCACCTGATTGACGGTGCCGCTCAGGCCAGCCTCCTTGCCGCTCGTCGGCCCAATATTGACTTCCCGTCGTGGCTGCGGTGAATTGCTCTCTACGGAGATGGGACACTCTGTATCCACGGTGCTGACGACATGCAGGCAAGCACGTCAGGACCGGAACCTGATTCACAGATTGACCTTTTTCACAGATTGACCTGTTCACAGATTGACCTGTTCACAGATTGAAGAGAGGCAGTAGCTCGAGAGATCGAGAACGTCCGTATGAGCCTGGAAAACCCCCTCGGTAAGCAATCCGAGTACATCGACACCTACACGCCGTCGCTCCTGCATTCCATCGAGCGTGGGTCTGCACGCACGGAAATCGGCGTTGATCCGGACAACCTGCCATTTCAGGGCGAAGACGTGTGGATGTGCTATGAACTCACCTGGCTTGGCGAGCGGGGTAAACCCGAAGTCAGCGCCATGCGCGTCAAAGTGCCAGCCAGTTCGCCCTGCATCGTTGAGAGCAAATCTCTGAAGCTCTATCTCGGCTCCCTGGCCCAGACGCGTTTTGCGAATCGGGCCGAGTTGTTGAACACCCTGAATTCGGATCTCGGGCTGGCATTCCGTGCGCCCGTTATGCTGGAACTGATCGACTTGCCGCAGGTGCCGGAAATCGTCAGTCAGGCGCCGGGCATCTGTCTGGATGGTCTGGATGTGAAGCTCGATACCTATGACCGGGCACCGGAACTGCTTGCCCTGGAAGAAGGGGAAGAGCGGGTGGTGAAAGAAACCGTGCACACCAATCTGTTCCGCAGCCTCTGCCCGGTAACCGGGCAGCCGGACTTTGCCACCATTGTGATCCGTTACCTGGGTCGGCCCATCATTCGCGGGTCTCTGCTCGCTTACCTGGTTTCATTCCGCAATCACCAGGCGTTCCACGAAGCGACGGTGGAGCAGATATTCATGGACATTCAGGCGACCTGCAAACCGGATCAGCTGTCCATTGCCGGTCGCTTTCTGCGCCGTGGCGGCATCGACATCAATCCCTTCCGGTCGGACGTGGACGATCAGATGCCGCTGATGCGTCTGCCGCGACAGTAGATGCTTCAATCGTCCCGCTGAGGATTCACCAGGCTTCGCAGCCAGCGCAACCAGCTGTTTGAAGAAAGCAGATAGCGGTCCAGGTCGTCGATCTGCCTGTCCAGTGCCGGACCGTCGCGGAGCAGATCTTCCCGTCGGGCGAGCGCTTTTTCAGGGTCCAGTTCCCTGATGATGCGAGCCGGATTGCCGGCTGCGATCACGTTTGCCGGTATGTCACTGGCCACCACCGCGCCGGCACCGATCACACTGTTCTCCCCGATGCTCACCCCTTTGCAGACAATGGCGCTGTCGCCGACCCAGACGTTGTCGCCGAGCACCACGGGTGCCCGATTGCCGATCGGGCGGGAGCGGTCGTAAATATCGTGCCAGTCCGCGTCCGTCACATAGGCGGACGAGGCGAACATGGTGTTGCTGCCCACTTTGATGCTGATGGCGGAGTCCAGCCGTACCCCCGGGCAGAGGAGGCAGTAATCGCCGATGTCGATGTGGCCGGCGTCGTCCTTGTAGTGCCAGGTTGTGAGTGTGACCCGACGGTCTCTGGCTGTGATGATATGGGGGCTCTGACCGATCCGGATGTTCGCCCCGTGCACCTTGAGATGCCAGGGCTTCATGATCTGATAGTGGTTGCCGAGCGCGTCCAACTGCGGGGCGATGAAATGATCCACATAGGCGCGCTCGATGGCGCGATGCAGACGCTTGATCGGGTAGGGGCGGAGGTCCTGTCGCATGCGCGCAGTGTAGGCGGATCAGACTGGAATCGACAGCGGACCGCCTCTGCTGCCCCAAGCCGGTCGTCAGTACAGGTAACGCGCGGAAACCTGGATCTGCGAAGCATCCCCCTTGGTCCCATCGCCGTTGCGTCTCTCGCCCCAGAGCATTTCCGCGCCAATCTCCAGCCGCCGCACTGGCGTGAACAGAACGTTGGCCGACGCCCGCAGGGTGCGCTCATACGGTGAACCGAATCGGGCCAGGTATTCCGCCGTGTTCTGATAGTCGTATGGATCAACATCCACCCAACTGAACGTCGCATTGGATCGCCAGCGTGGGCTCCACCAATGCTGCACAGAAAGGTAGCCGGCAAAGACGGGCAAGGCATCCAGGGAGCCGTCCGGCGCGAATATGGCATCCTGGCCACCGACGGTGCCGAGATCGTTGATATAGCGGCCAATGCCTTCTCCGGCGGTGATCTGCCAGAGCACTTTGTCGTTTTCGTTCCAGCGTTTGATCGGAATCTGGCCGCTGAAGGTCAGGCCCCAGCCTAAGGTGGACTTGGTGTCGTCTGTTATCCCCCTTGCTCTGATCTGCCGTCCGATCAGGCCCGTTCGCATGGACCAGTTCTGCAGAAAAGTGCCTTTGACCAGTTCCGTGTCGGTCCAGTCCAGGCTGGCAATGAGATCCCAGATACCGCTGGAAGAACCGGTGCCGCCACTCACGTCCGGTGAAGGATCCTCGAGGCCGAGGCGCAGGTTCAGATTCTTGCCGATGCTCGGAAAGAAGCGCAGCTGGGGCTGACGGACGTTGATCATGCCGTTGATGCCCTCGAAATCGATTTCTTCGGGCTTGGTGTTCACATCCACCAGGGTGGACCAGGTTTTTCCTGCCAGCAGAGAACTGAACTGACCGTATGCGTGCCGCATCCGGAACGTCTCCCCGTCGCCTGCGAAGTCTCCTTCGACGAAGGCGCGCAGCATGCCGTAGTCGGTGTGGTCGCGAAGGTCCAGATTCACTCTGGATTGCTGAGCCGTCAGTGACGCCCCTTCTTCGGCGTTGTCGAGGTTGGTCCCATCCGGCGGGATGGTGCCGACGATGAACCGGTCTCGAGTCACGAGCGGGTCGAAGCTGTTGATGATATTCATCTTCACGTAACCGCCGATGCGCATGGCGGCGTTGGTGCCGGGCAGACGCCAGGATCCGGGGAAGGTGGTATCCGCCATCGCGGCCAGAGGATCGTCCGGCTGCTCGCTGACCTTCTGCTCCAGGTAGTCCAGCCGTTGGTCGAGCTGGGAATCGCCTGCCTGGAGGGTGTCTTTTGCGGTCTGCTGAATCTGACTGAGCTGGGCGTTGAAGCCCGACAGGGCGACTTTCTGGGCTTCGATCTGCTCTGCCTGGGCCGTGATCAGATCCTGCTGATCACTGAGTGTTTTCTGCTGGGCGGCCAGCATCTTTTTCAGCTCGCCCATCTGTGCGGAGAGGGCCGCCAGCCTCGAATCCGTGTGAGCGATCAGTTCGTCCGTATCGGTGGATGAGTGGCTCGCAGGCGGATCGGGTTCAGCGGTTGCCGGCTGTGGTGCCGGCTGAGCGGCTGGAACAGGTGCCGGAGGCTTTGATTCCGTACCGGTTCCGGGTGCGTTTGCCGCTGCCGTTCCAGCCGCAACCGACGTGGTTGCGAGCAACAGGGCAGGGTACAACGACCGGAGGAACCGCCGGGAGAGGTGAATAGTTGGGGTCATGCTCATACTCCAGTTGAGTCGGCGGTGGGCGTCGACTCGCTGGAATATCTTGCAGACTCACTCCACCGCGCAGACGGTCGGCGAATCTGGACACGCCGACCGCCGTTTGACAATCAGGCTACTTCGACGCCTCATGCAGGTGGCCGGCCAGCGCATCCGCCCAGGCTTTCACGATATGGTCCTCGGCCTCTTTGTTGGTCACCCGGTTCGCTCGTATACCGGTGGACTCCCACATGCGATCGGCTTCCGGATCGATGACCTTACCGATCATCTGCGAGGTGTGCGAATCGTACAGCTCCGCATAGAGCGTCATCTGCCCCGCAGAACTGACGAAGTACGAGCTGCGCCCGACCTCGGTCATACCCACGTCCGGTGCCGATATGTCCAGATTGATGATGGCGGGGCGGACGATGAGAACATCGGGTCCGGTTTCCGTCTTATCCACCACGGCATAGCCCTTTTTCTCGAGCTCCTTGCTGAACGCCTCATGGAATTCCTTGGCCACCCGCTCTTTCAGGGTTTCCATGTCCTTCTTGCTCACCGCCAGCGGATTGATGCTTTCCGATCGGCGATCGCGCAACCAGTTCTTGCGGAAAGCGACGTAGGCATCGATCAGTATTACCTTGCTGTAGTCACTCAGAGTTGAGTCGGGCAGCTGGTAGACCAGTCGCAGGTCGGAGTTGTGCACCAGGTGCAGGCCGTTCGAGTCTACTTCCGGCGGTTTGTCCTTCGCCCAGCTTGCGCCGGAGACCAGTGCCAACGCCACGCCGATCACGGCGAACCAGGCGGTGCCGGTTCTGATAGCTCTCTTCATCAACATCTCTGAATCCCTTCCTCTTTTCTCTTGTCTTGTCTTGTACTTGGTACCCAACAACCAGTAGGTGATAACCAGAGTCAATCGAACTGGGGAAATACCGTCTGCCAGTCCCGTTTCATGTCCACGATCACCCAGCCGTTATCGTTCGCCAGATCGAGGGCCCGGTCAAGGGTACCCACATGGCTCTCGCGATCATAGGCAAACTCCCGATCGGCGTCGGTGTGATGCACATAGAGGCCGAGCCGACTGCCTTCGCCAGCGGTCGTGTACTCGATCATCTGCATGTCGGAATCCGAGTTGCCGAACGCGAGAATCGGCCGCATGCCGATGTGTTCGTAGATGCCCACCGGCTTGCCGGCTTTGTCGTCGACGAAGCCGATTTTCGGCTTTCGGACAATCCGGGGGCCGCCGCTGCTGGCGTCTTCGTACTCGGAAACCACGCTCGAACCAACCACCTGGTAGGGTGGAATGCCATAGGCCGCGTCCGATACCGGGCGCATGAAGGCGATCCCGCCCCCGGAGACGATAAACGTCTTGAAGCCATTCGCCCGCAGATAGTCCAGCAGTTCCAGTTGCGGCTGATACAGCGTTTCGGCATATGGCTGCCCGGTTTTAGGGTGATTGGTCGTACGCAGCCAGTCACCGGCCTCCTCGGCGAATGCTTCGGCGCTCATTCCTGAGTGTGAAGCGATCACGATCTTCATCAGGCCTTCCATGCCCGAGGCGCCCACCGTTTTCATGTCGCCTTCCAGGAGGGCTTTGAAGGGCTGTTCCGTCTTCCACTCCGGATGCTCAGGCGCGAGGGCCTTGATTCTGTCGAAGGCGAACAGCACCTGGGTGTACATCGGGTACTCCGGCCAGAGCGTGCCGTCGTTGTCGAAAGTGGCGATGCGCTCGGATTCAGGCACATAGTTCGGTGAGTTTTTGTCGGTCACCTTTGCGACAAACGACAGGATCGTCGATTTGGTGGCCCCGTCATGCCAGGACGGCAGGGGGTCTTCGGCAAGGACCGAGCCCGCCGTTGTCAGTGACGCCACTATGGCGAACAGTCCGATCAGGTGTTTGCGCATCTCTCTATGCATCTGTTTACGCATCCGTCGTCGCTCCTGGAGATAGTCGGGACGTCAGGATCGTCCCGCGGAAAAGCAGGCCCCCGGCGCGGAGCGCCGGAGGCCGTTTGTGGTTATCGCCTACCGATCGGCACGCGATGCCGTTGGAACGCTGCCTCAGTTGCCCGTCGGCATTGGAAGGTTGAATCCATTCTCCTTCAAGTGCTTGCGGACAGACTCCAGGCGCTGATACTGGCTCAGCGTGATCGGGCCGGTGTACGTCTCGCTCTGAAGCTTGCGGGGCGGGTACTGAACATAGGTCTTCATCTTTTCCTTGATGGCCTCGTTGATGGTGACCAGCGTCCAAGTCCGTTCGGTAAAGTTGTTCATGAACAGATCGTAGCGCTCCTGCGGGTCTGCCCAGAGATCGAAGACCTGAGGCACAGTGGCTGCGTATTTGTCCGGCCCCTTCCAACCCAGGTTGGAATCCACGGCCAGGCCGCCGGTGGCCTGGCCGTTGTCGCCGCGGAGGTTGAATACGGCCTTGTAGTTGCCCACCCGGGCGGCGCCGGGAGTCAGTTCATTTTCCGTAAAGTAGAACCAGGACTTGCGCTCGGACTTACCCGTGCCGAACAGGACGGGCGACATGTCGTGGCTGTCGAAGATGATCGGCTTGCCGGCGCGATCCTTCTTCGGCAGATCCACGTCAGCCAGGGCGGCAAAGGTCGCCATCAGGTCGAGGCCGCCCACGATATCGTGGTTCTTGGCATTGGTGGCAATCCTGCCGGGCATCCAGGCGATGGCCGGAACGCGGTTGCCGCCTTCCCGCACCGTGCCCTTGGTGCCGCGGAACGGGGTGTAGCCTGCGTCGGGATACACGTCCTGCCAGGCGCCGTTGTCCGTGGTATAGAACACCAGAGTGTTGTCGTCCAGGTTCAGTTCACGCAGCTTGTCCATGATGGCGCCGATACGTGCGTCCAGTTCATGAACCGAGTCCGCGTACTTGGACTTCGACAGCGACTTATGCTCGAAATCAGGGTGCGGCAGGTTCGGCTGGTGCACCTTCATGAAGTTGACGTTGATGAAGAACGGGTTGTCCGACTCAGCGGCGTCTTCGAGGAACTCGAGCGCGGCTTCCTGGACGTAGCCATCGAAGTAGGGAATGCCCACCACGCCGTTGGGATACTCGACGCCGTGCAGCGTCACGTTCCTGCCGGGTTCGTCGACGTACTGACCATTGACGGCAAAGTCTTCCGTGGCCTTCTCTCCGGCCTTACCGGACAGCGCTCCTTTGGTGACTGTCTGGAACATCTCACGAAGCTCCGGGTCCATGTCCGGGAACCAGGTCGGGTCTGCGTAGGTGTACGCATTCAGGTGATACAGGCCGGCGTACTTCATCACGTCGTAGCCCTGTGCGTTGGGTAACGCGTAATCGTCTTCACCCAGGTGCCATTTGCCGGTGAAGTAGGTGTCGTAACCGGCTTTCTTCAGCACCGACGCCAGCGTCCACTCGGCTTCGGGCAGACCGCCGCCCTGGCCCTGGAAGGCCACGGTGGTCATACCGCTGCGGTTCGGGATGCGGCCGGTCTGCATGGCGGCCCGGCCCGGCGTACAACTGGGTTGCGCGTAAAAGGAGAAGAAGGTCATGCCCTCGTTGGCGAGCCGATCGATGTTCGGGGTCTGCATGCCGCGGCCTTCGCCACCCCCGTATGGCCCCAGGTCACCGTAGCCCGTGTCGTCCGAAATGATCAGCAGGATGTTCGGTGGATCGTCCGCCATCGCCGGAACGGCGAGGCTCAGGGCCAGAATAGCGGCCAGAAACCTCAATCTCTCTTTCATGTACTTTCTCCTTTGTCGTTCCCGAATGTGCACGGTGCATTGGCGCCTGTTGAGCGCGGGTATTTGCTGAAATCATGGCCGTCCATGGTTTCAAGCCGATGAAAACGCCGTCCTCTTGGGATGGTTCCCTCTGAACTAGATTACATAAAACTGGTGTAGCTACGGCAATCGGGATATCCGAATTCCGCAACAGAAGATGCGGCCGGAGTGGGTCTGGGGCTAAAATCTATCCGGCGAAAAGATCATGCGGGCCAGGGACGACAAGGGATCACATGGATGATAAGAGAGCCGTCGATCATTTCGAGATCGACTCCGTTGATTCAATGGCGGGTACCTTTCAGGTTGCCCCGATCCAGTATCTGCAGACGAGCGCTGAGGTGCTCGAAGCGGACGTCTACAGGATCAGTACGCCGAAGCTGGAAGTCCGCGATGTGGCCTATCGCTCGGATGTCTTTATCAGGGTGGGTAACCCCTACCCACGGTTTTCGATCGCGCTGGGGTTGTCCGGCGAGGGCTCTATCCTCGGCGTGCAGCTGACACGGTCGAACCTGGCCTGGGTAAGCGGAGACAACGGCGTCGTCGCACGTCTCAAGGGAGCGTCCAGGTGGTGCAATGCGGCGGTCGACAGGGGCCTGATGAACCGGCTGGCGGATCGCCATCAGTATGAGCTCCCCGGGGAAGACGGTTCACACGGGATGCCCTTCTCCGCACATAGCGCGCTGGCCAGGAAGCTGACGCTGATTGCCCGCGGCAGCACGTTTGGTCATCTGACCAATGACCAGTTGGAAGAGGAAGTGGCGCTGACGGTGCTGCGCAGCGTGAATCCCACCGGCAGAACCTACGGGGTCCGGCGGGACCGGCACTGGTCGATCGTGCATCGGATCATGGACTACCTTCACGCCGAGTATGGGAGCCAGGTGACGATCACCGGCCTGTGCGACCTGGTGGATCTCAGCGAACGCTCACTACAGTACGTGTTCCGCAATGCAACCGGCATGTCGATCGAGCGCTACCTCATGCGTTACCGGTTGCATCAGGCAAGGTTGCTGCTGGTCAGCGGCCGGATCGCGAAGGTGAGTGACGCAGCATCGATCTGCGGGATACCGCATACGGGACGATTCGCCTCTTACTATCGGGAAGTGTTCGGTGAATCTCCCAGTCGGACGCTGGTGACCGGGCTGGGGTGAGAATTCAGGGCGGCGGATTTTTGGGGAGGAGGCCTTCCAATAGAACGAGCCAAGGAACGAGCCAAGGAACGAGCCGTACACCGAGCCATGAAACGAGCGAGCGGGCGGGGTTATTCGGATTCGGCTCGAACCCGGAGGGTTCTCTGCGGCACACGCCCTTACAGCAATGCAAAACGAGAAACGGACCCGATGGGTCCGCTTCTCGATCTGGATGGCGGAGAGGGAGGGATTCGAACCCTCGATACGTTGCCGTATACACACTTTCCAGGCGTGCTCCTTCGACCGCTCGGACACCTCTCCGGGTGGCAACCCTGACCAGCCACACCTCGGCACACGAGTCAGTTGCTACCGTTGCTCCCTTCCGGGCCTGGCGGAGTTTACAACCTGTCGTTGCGAGGGGACCGGAAAGGGTCACCATTGAGGGCGCGAAGCTTACAGATTTTACCGGATCTTGGGTAGGTCTCCCGGCAACCGGCCGGACCCGTCATCAGCCTTCAATACCCGTCAACTTGCCTGTTTCGTCAAGGGCCACGACCAGCCGTCGGCCGGATCGGAGCCGGTCGTGCTCTGCCGCGGAGATGTGCCAGAATTCCTGTTCCGCTGCGGGTGCCAGGGCGGGTGAGGATACCCGGCGTTCGTTTTTCGCAAACCGGGCCCGCTGGATCCAGGACCAGAGAATGACGACCAGGGCCGTGCCCAGCAGGATCAGCAGAAAGCTCAGCAGCAGGGATATGAGCGGGTCGGTGCCGCCGGCACGAATCACCAGGCCGTAGGCAAACTGCACCCCCAGATACCATGCCCCCAGACTGATCAGCGGCAACCACAGGTAGGCGTACAGCAACCACATGGCGGTGGTGAGGATGCGGTCGCGATTGCGAATCCGCCGGCTCACCACATTTCTGGCGTTGATGATCACATTACCCAGTTCTTTAACCATGGGCGGTCTCCTCGGCCGGCTCGGCGTCTCCGCGCACCCCGCGGTCCGGCGACACCCAGATAGCCCGTTTACCCTTGCCACGGAAGAGGGCTCTCGGCAGCGCCATGACGGAAGTCACCACCTGAATGATCCAATAGACCATGGGGTACCAGACGATCCAGTAATAGGTCCGGCCCAGACGTGTTTCGTAACGGCTGTCGATCACCAGGCTCACGGCGAACTGGGCCAGACAGGTGGTGCCGAGTAACAGACCGCTCCAGCCGGGCAGGATGGTTGCGGCGTTGAAAGGGGCGGGCAGGGCGAAAAACTGACCCGCTAGCCAGAGCATGAACACGAGCGCCATGGTGTAGGCCCAGATGGTGCTCACCATCAGCTCCACAGCGACGATCCACATGCGCCGGGAACGCCAGTGCAGGAGGTGTCTGAAGTGGTTGCTCAGCACCTCGAGTCCACCCTGGGCCCAGCGCAGCCGCTGCCGCCAGAGTCCCTTGAAGGTCTCCGGCATGAGAATCCAGCACAGGGCGTTGGGTTCGTAGCGGATGTCCCAGTGATTGAGCTGCAGCCGCCAACTGATGTCGATGTCTTCCGTCATCACGTCCAGACCCCAGTAGTCGGACTGGTGAACGGCGGATTTGCGGAATGCACTCACCACACCGGAGACGGTAAACACCCGGCCGTAGATACGCTGCGCCCGTTTCAGCAGCCCGATGATCGAGGAAAACTCGCCCACCTGGATGCGGGCGAGCAGCGTGGTTCGATTGCGAACCCGCGGATTGCCAGTGACCGCACCCACCCGGGCACTGTCGATGAAGTGGTGGGCGATCCACTTGGAAGAGTGGGGCGCGAGCAGGGCATCACCGTCCAGACAGACCAGAATCTCGTTGTTGGCGGCAAGACTGCCGATGCGCAGGCCCATGGCTTTGCCCTGATTACTGGCAAAGTGGATGACGCGCAACTCCGGGTGCTTTGCTGCCAGCCCGTCCAGCAACTCGCCGGTGTTGTCCGTGCTGGCATCGTTGATGGCGATGATCTCGAAATCCGGATATTCCTGGCCGAGCAGGGACTGGATGGTCTCCACCACGTTGGCGCTTTCATTGTGGCAGGGCACCAGATAGGTGATCGCCGGCCATTCATCGTATTCGGGTGGATGCTCCGGTTTGGTGTCTGCTTCCTTTTCCCGATAGAAGTAGTAGTAGATGGAGGCCGTCATCCAGACGATCGACATGAACAGCGGATAGTAGAACGTGAAGTTCAGCAGCGAGTAGAAGAGGGCTTCCAGGCTCATGTGTCACCTGCGTCGATCCGCTCGCGCAGAGACAGTCCACGACTGAGCTGCTTGAGTGAGGGTTTGCCCTCGATGAAGTCGTCCGGGTAATAGGCCAGATTCAGCACGCCCCTGGATTTCAGGTATTTCATGGTCCGGTACAGAGATCGCCCGGAAAGCCAGCGCTGCTTTTGCCAGTCCTTCGCCTGCAGTTGAAAGGTGGTGCTGGTGAGACCGTCCGGTTCGGCCGCAACCGCATCGATCAGGTTCCGGTAGAACTTTCTTTCGTTCCGGTAGCCTTCGAAGCGCGGCATGGCCATCAGCGCTACGTGGTCATAGTTGAGGAGATACTGCCGGAAGTCCTGCGCCAGGAACGTCTCTGCGCCTTCGAGCAGAAGTGCGGTGGCGAACAGGTTGCGGGAAGTTTTGAGTTCCGGGTGCCAGCGGGCGGTCTGTTCCGCCAGTGCCCGGGTGAATCGGATCAGGGCGTCGGACTTGAATTCCGCCCAGTCCGCCGCCAGCTTCTGATCGGCGAGCGCTTGTGCATCCACCGGGCGGCCGATGGCGGCTTCATAGGCATGGAGTGCGGCTGGGTTGGCATCTTCGAACTCATTCAGACGACCATCATCGTGAAAGTGAAGGCCCGCGAAGTCCGCGTGACGGGCCAGATCCTCGTACACCTCCAGGATCAGCTGCCGGGCCGCAGGCACGAAGATGGACAGGCGCGGTTCTGCCTGGCTGTCCGGTGCACCGGTGTGGCGTTCGAGCACCTGCCAGTCGGCGGGGGCCTCCGGAGGACTGAACGCCATGATGGGCATCCAGGCATAGACGCTGACATTGGACCTGGTCCGGAGCTGCCAGGCGGCCCGATTGAAGAGATCGGATCGCATGGGCAGGTGCCGGTTCGGAAAATAGACGGCATCTGCTGCACCGTCACCGTCCGGGTCGGCAAAGGCCTGCAGGAACACGGTATTGATGCCCATCGCCTTCACCCGGTCGAGCAGCAGGCCGAGATTTGCTTCCTGGCGATCCGGGTCCGGATCGTAGACGTAATCCAGATCCACCTGGGCGGCCCGCAACGGCGTGAATGCCCGCGTGCTGCTGAAAAGCCCGGCAAAACGTTCGACACCCGGGTTGGAGACCGGCATGTGCCGTCCGATCACCCCATCGTCCATGGCGGATGCCGGTTCATCCAGGGTGAGCGAAATGGTCATGCCCAGATCAGCCGCCAGCTGACGGCTGACTGCGTTCCAGGCGCCGTAGGGCCAGGTCATCACCCGAGGGGCCTGGCCGATCTTCTCTTCGATCAGCCTGGCGCTGGTGGTCAGGTCGGCGCGCACTCTCGATTCATAGGCGCCTGTATCCTCGTAGACGCCATCGATCAGCGCATGAGTTGTCGCAGCCGGCTGCTCGTTCCCCTGCGGGTTACCGATGATGCCGCGATGCAGATCGTGGGAATGGGAGGCGATTTCCACCAGTCCGGAATCCGCCATCTCCTTCATCTGCTTCCAGGTCAGGAAATCCTCTGCGGTCAGTGACTGGGTGTTGTAGGGAATGCGCACGTCCGATTCGATCCAGCCGGTCACCGGACTGACGACGGCGTGATAGCCGAACAGTTTCAGCAGCGGGAAAACATGGGTGTAAACACTCCGGAAACCGTCATCGAACGTGAGCAGCACGCTTCGTTCGGGCAGTACGATCTCTCCCCGCCGGGCCGCGAGGATCTCATCGATGCTGACCACGGCGTAGTTCTGATCTCTCAGCCACTGAAAGTGGCCGGCAAGATGTTCCGTGCTGACCGCGTACTGATCCGGGTCATAGTAGTTCGCCAGCGTGTCCCGGACTTCGTGGTAGCCGACGGTTATCAGTCCAGGGGTGCTGGCCGTTGCGCTGCTGCCGAAGCAGGCTGAGAGCATCAGCAGCAGAACGGCGTTTGCCGGGCGTCGGAGCTGTCTCAAAGAAAGCCCTCCACCCCGATGCGGAAATACCAGGCGTCTTCTTCGTCGCCGTCATAGACCCGCTGGTTCAGTTGCGCCCCGCCTCTGAGCGAGAGTCGATCGGACAGCTGCCATTCGATCTCATAGTCCAGGGTCCAGGTCGGCGCGCTGCCGAAACCCTGCTGGTCATAAAAGCCGACGTCGGCGCTCAATCTGTGCACGAGTTGATGGTCGTAACGTCTGAACTGACGCCAGGTGTTGCGCAGGCCGCCGCTGAGTGCAAAGCCGCGCTCGGGACTGAAATAGACCGGATCATCCAGCGTGCTGGTGGTGATTCCGGTGTTTCCGTAGAGATCGAGTTTGTAGGTGTAGCCGTTGATCAGCCGGTAGCTGCCGAACAGGTCCGCGCTGGTCACGTCGTTGCCATCGTCGAGTGGCTGGTAGGCTACCTGGCCGCCCAGTTCCCACCATTCGCTGCGTCGATAGCGGGCCCGGGCGCTGTAGCGATCGCTGTGGATCCCTGCCCGATCGGCACGAAGCGGGGTGGCATAGGCGGCAAAATCCGCCTCGGCGCCGAGCAGCCAGCGGTCGGAGGCACGGAAGTCCGCCTGGACCCGGGCACCGGGTGTGTCCAGATCGAACCGGTCGCCGGACAGCTCTCCTACCAGCCGCCAGCGGTCCTGACGATACTCAACGCCGCCGGCGATCCGCCGGCGGGCATGATCTCCGTCCTCGAACTCAGCCCAGCTGTCTGCGGTGCGAACATAGGCCCGGTAATTCAGACGCCACGGATAGGTGAACCACCAGAAGCTGGCGTCGTACTGTTTGCTGCCGAAGGTATCGCCGCTGGAACGGCCGAATCGGGCGTCGAAGAGAATCTGGCTGCGGAAATGGCGGGACCAGGTGCTGTGCAGATCATCGAAACTGAAATAAGTCAGATACGGCGGTGAGAGCCGGCGCATGGCAGTGCGGACGGTTTCGTAGTCCTGTCGATCCAGCTCCGTAAAGGCGAGCCCGTATTCGGCTTCGAAGTTGTCGGACGGCTCTGGAAGATAGGCCTGACGGTAGAGGGGCGCCGCCCGGTCAGGCCATCCTCGCCAGCGGTAAACGCTGGCCAGTCCGATCAGTGCCTGGCGATTGCCGGGTGCGGTCTCCAGGATCGCTTCGAGGCGTTCGGTGGCCTCCGGTAGCTGATCCGCATAGGCGCGGGCCATGGCGGCAATGACGACCACGGTGGTGTACGACCGGCTGGGCTGACCGGGCGTTTCATCCGAGACACGTTTCACCGGTTCAAGCGATTCGGCCAGCTGGTCGATCAGATCGATGGCATCCTGGTAGCGCTCCTGCTCGATCAGCGCATAGAACAGCGTGATCTGAATTTCCACGTCACCGGGCACCTGATCGAGTGCCTGGCGCAGCACGGCTTCGGCGCGTTCGGGTTGTTCGAGATTCAGATAGGCCTGCCCCACCGCATGCTGAACGTAGGCTGCGGGCAGCACGCTCTGCTCGATGAGCGCTTCGTAATCCTGGACGGCTTCAGGCCAGCGGTTCATGGCATGCAGGGCAACCACCCGGTCCTGACGCAGTCTCAGTCCTAAGCGACTGTCCGGATCGGTCTGGTGCAGTCGTGTTTCGATCCGACTGAGCGCTCGTCTGACATCCGGGAACGGGTAACGTTTATCCGGTGCCCAGAGCGCATTGCGGAGATTGACCGCCAGCGCGTCGGCTTCCAGTCGCTGCAGTTCAGCTTCCGTGATGATGCCTGGATGGGCATAGGCGATGTCGAGTGCCTGTTCCGGCAGCAGCAGACCGGTGAGTGCTGCGATTTTGCCCTGCAGCGCCTCCACGTTGGTCGGGTCGTTCGCGAGCACGGCTTCATAGTCATTCAGGGCCGGGACAAAGGCGCTGTCACGCCGGTGCAGGTAACCGGAGGCGAGCTGAACCTGGGTCTCTGTCTGCACGGGCTCAGGCAGTGCGTTCAGCAGATCGCGCGCTTCCCGGTGCGCACCGGCCTCTGCCAGCGTCATGGCGAGGCCGAGGTAGAGATCCTGGGACGTCGGGTTGGCCGACAGTGCCGACCGATACCACTCGCTGGCGAGTTCCAGATCATTCAGGTTGCGCGCCGAGCGCGCCATCGCCGAGGCCACGTAGGTGGGCACCGTGGCTGGATTCAGGCCGGTGGCATTTCGAACCACGCCTTCGAAATCGCCTGCCCAGAACCGGACGACGATCGTGTCGTAGCGGAGCGTCGGTTCGTCTGGATAAGCGGCGATCAGTGCCTGGAGTCTTCTGAGGGCTTCATCCGTATTGCCTGCCCGGGCCAGTTGAACTGCCTGTGTCTGCTGATCTGCATAGGGGCGCGCTTCGCCGGCATGGGCGGCCGTATTCCAGACAGCCGAAAGCAGGATCAGACCGGCCAGGGCGATCCTGCAGAATGCCGCGCGCACGCAAAGCGGTGACGTGCCCGACGGCTCAGCCGAAGGAACTATGAGAAACGCTGGAGACATTCAGGGGCGGGGTAGAGACGGTGCTGCGAAGTTGGCGCATTCTACCTGATCCGGCGTCCCCGCGTGGCACCGATCCGCCATCGAATCGATTGTCAGGCCATCTGCCGACCTGCTTCCAGGTCTTCTTTCAGCGTTCTACCGGCAGCGAGATAGAGCAGCGCCGAAACCAGATTGAAGACCAGGCTGATCACCAGTGCCCAGCGCAGAGAATCGGCACCGAGGTCCGTGAAGGCGTTCAGCACATCCGAGGTGATGCCCGTGAACTGGGGCCCGAGTCCGAGCCCGATGATGTTCAGAATGAACAGCGAGAGGCTGGCCGCCAGCGCCCGCATGCGCAGTCCCACCATGCCCTGCACCATGGAAAAGGTGGGGCCGAGGTAGTAGGCGCCGAGGAAATAGGAGACCGAGAGCACCCACAGCGCCTGGTATGGCTCGCCCCAGAGATAAACAAAGGCGGAGAACGGCAGACTCACCATGGTCGCGATTCCGGGCAGCCAGACGTACCAGCGCTCGTCCCGTTTACCGAAACGGTCGCCCAGATAGCCGCCGAGAAAGGTCCCGGCGATGGACGCGAAGCCGAGGTAGAACAGGGCGATGCCCATCTCTCCGGTGCCAAGCCCGTGGCTGCGGGCAAACATGGCCGGGATCCAGTAACTGACGCCATAGCCGACAAAGGCGTGCAGCGCGCCGCCGAGAGTCAGGAACTTGAACGAACGCCGCGCCCACAGGTAGCGGAACACTTCCATGACCGGCGGTGCTTCCTCCTCGGAGGGTTGCACGTTTTCAGCACCGCCTCGTGGCGGTTCCCGGAGCGTCAGACGAAGCACGAACGCCAGGGCGACGCCCGGCAAGCCGACGACCAGAAACGCCGTCCGCCAGTCAAAGGCTTCATTGATCCAGCCGCCGCCAAGATTTCCGAGCATGGTGCCGATGGGAATTCCGAGCGCGTAGATGGCGAGTGCCGTTGCCCGGCGTTCCGGGGGAAACATATCGGAAATCATGGAGTGGGAGGGCGGGCTGCCGCCGGCTTCTCCCACGGCCACGCCGATCCGGGCAGCCAGCAGATGAAAGAAATTCTGAGCCATGCCGCACAGGGCGGTGGCGCCGCTCCAGAGCACGAGCGAGACGGTGAGGACGTTGACCCGGGAGCCTTTGTCGGCAAGCCGGGCGATGGGGATGCCCATGAAGGTGTAGAAGATGGCGAATGCGATGCCGCCGAGGAAACCCATGGCGGTGTCGCTGACCTGCAGATCTTCCTTGATGGGCTGAACCAGGATGCCCAGGATGGAGCGGTCGATGAAGTTGAAGACGTAGACCACCACCAGCAGCACCAGGGCATACCAGCGATAAACAGACGAATACGGCTTGGCCGCCTGTGAAGACATAGATTCCCCTCGAATCCCCGAGTTCACCGATGGGACCGGTTGGCCCCGGATCAGTTATCCACGATCGGGCTGGCGGCTGAACGTCCGCTCAGGCGACTTCTTCCAGTTCCACCAGTGTACCCAGTGCATCTTTGGGATGCAGGAACACCACGGGCAGGCCGTGGGCGCCGATACTGGGCTTGCCGTCGCCGAGCACGGTCATCCCATCGGCACTGAGCTTTTCAATGGCGTCGTTGAGGTCGGTGACCTCATAGCACACGTGGTGCATGCCGCCTTTCGGATTGTTGGCGAGGAATTTCTCCACCGGCGAGCCTTCGCCCAGTGGATGCAGCAGTTCGATCTTGGTGTTCGGCAGATTCACGAACACCGTGGTAACACCCTGGTCGGGGAGATCGAGGGGATCGGACACATCCGCGCCAAAGCCCGTCCGGTACAGTTCGGCTGCCGCGGCGAGATCGGGTACAACGATAGCGATGTGATTCAATTTTCCAATCATTTCAGATAGTTACCTGTTCTTTCCGGGGATGAGTTTAAGAATTGAGCTGGCCGCATCCAGGATATTGGTGCCGGGTCCGAAAATGCCGGCCACACCGCAGTCGTAGAGGAATTCGTAGTCGCGCCGCGGAATGACCCCGCCGACGACCACGGTCACGTCTTCTCTGCCATTGGCTTTCAATGCTGCCATCAGCTCGGGGACGATGGTGCGGTGCGCACCGGCGAGGGTGGAGACACCCACCACGTGCACGCCGAGCTCTGCCGCCTGTCGGGCGGCATCTTCCGGACTCATGAAAAGTTCCGAAAGGGTGACGTCGAAACCGGTATCGCCGAACGCATTGGAGATTGCCTTCGCACCCCGGTCGTGACCGTCCTGGCCGATCTTCACCACGAAAATGCTGGGCGCCTGGCCTTCCAGCTCGGTGAACAGTTTGATCTCTTCCTGCACGCTGGCGAATTTGGGGTCGTCGCCGTAGGCATCCTCGAAAACGCCCTTGCGGATGGGGGCGACGGTGCGGTGACGGTTCCAGCGGCTGGCCAGTGCTTCAGAAATCTCGCCAACGGTGGCGCGATGGCGGGCGGCTTCCACGGCCAGTGCCAGCAGGTTGCTGGATGGTTCGTCCGTTGCCGCGGTGAGCGCTTCCAGCGCACTCTGTACGGCGGTGGTGTCCCGCTTCTCCTTGATTTCCCGCAGCCGCTGCACCTGGTTCTTCAACACCTTCGAGTTATCGATGTCGAGAGCGTCCACTTCCACGTCATCTTCCACCGGATATTTGTTCACACCGATGATCACATCCTCGCCCCGTTCTATGCGCGCCTGGCGTCTGGCCGCCGACTCCTCGATGTAGCGCATGGGGATGCCGTCGTCGAGCGCACGGGTCATGCCGCCCACGTTCTCGATCTCGCCGATCAGTTTCCGCGCTTCCACCACCATGGAGTGGGTGAGGCTTTCGATGTAGTAGGAGCCGCCCAATGGATCCACCACCCGGGTGATCTGGGATTCTTCAGCAATAATCGACTGGGTGTTGCGGGCAATCCGGGCCGAGAAGGGCGTGGGCAGCGCGATGGCTTCGTCGAAGGCATTGGTGTGCAGGCTCTGGGTGCCGCCAAGTACGGCCGCCATGGCTTCGATGGTGGTGCGTACCACGTTGTTGTACGGATCCTGCTCCTGCAGTGACACACCGGAGGTCTGGCAGTGGGTGCGGAGCATGGCCGACGCGGGATTCTGCGGGTCGAACTGCTGCATCACTTCGTGCCAGAGGATGCGGGCGGCCCGCAGCTTGGCGATCTCCATGAAGAAGTTCATGCCGATGCAGAAGAAGAACGACAACCGCGGTGCGAACTTGTCCACGGACTGACCGGCGTTGATGGCGGCGCGCACATACTCGACACCGTCGGCAATGGTGAAGGCCAGTTCCTGCACGCAGTTCGCTCCCGCTTCCTGCATGTGGTAGCCGGAAATGGAGATCGAGTTGAACCGGGGCATGTGCTCGGCCGTGTGGCCGATGATGTCTGAAACCACCCGCATGCTGGCTGCCGGCGGATAGATATAGGTGTTGCGGACCATGAACTCCTTCAGGATGTCGTTCTGAATGGTGCCGGACAGGTCTGCCTGGGATACACCCTGTTCTTCGCCCGCAACGATGTAGTTGGCCAGCACGGGCAGTACAGCACCGTTCATGGTCATGGACACGGACATCTGATCGAGCGGGATGCCGTCGAAGAGGATCTTCATGTCTTCGACCGTATCGATGGCCACCCCGGCCATGCCCACGTCCTGGGCGACCAGCGGATTGTCCGAGTCATAGCCACGGTGGGTGGCGAGATCGAAAGCGACGGAAAGACCTTTCTGGCCGGCGGCCAGGTTGTCGCGGTAGAAGCGGTTCGATTCCTCAGCGGTGGAGAAGCCTGCGTACTGACGGATGGTCCAGGGCCGATTGGCATACATGGAGGCGCGCGGGCCACGCATGTAAGGCGCCATTCCGGGCAGGCTGCCGGTCTGCTCGGTCGCTTCCAGGTCGGCGGCCGTATAGAGCGGCTTGATTTCGATGCCTTCAGGCGAGGTCCAGTAAAGGGCTTCCAGCGGCTTGCCGCGAAGCTCCTTTTCGACCTGTTCCTGCCAGGTCGTAAGGTCTTCGGTGGTCATTGGGTAATCCGTTCGTGCAGTGCAGCATGACATTGAATCCGGGTGACTCCGGCACGTCAAGTTTAGTGACTGGGGCACAGGACTGTTCCTGTGCCCCCATTGCCAGGGGCCCGCTGTACAAACGGGGCTTGATCAGAGGTTCACCAGGATGAATGCTCTGCGTTCACTGTGGCATCCATCGGGGAGGAGAGATGCAACCGCTCAGAATCGGCGTTGCCTACGACTTTCGAAATCCACCGGACTCCGGCCGGACAGACCAGCGTCTGTACGCGGAAGTTCTCGATCAGGTGCGCTGGCTCGATCAGCTCGGCGCGGACCTCGCCTGGTTCACCGAACACCATTTCGTGGAAGACGGCTATCTGCCGAGTTGGGTGCCGGTGGCCGGCGCCATGGCCAGCATCACCTCGAACATCCGGTTCGGCACCGACATCTGCCTGATGCCGTTCAATCATCCGATCCGGCTGGCGGAAGACCTGGCGGTGCTGGACAACCTGTCCGGCGGCCGGGTGGAACTGGGCCTGGGGATGGGCTACGCGCCGCACGAGTTTCGTGGCTTCGGATTTCCGGTGTCCCGGCGGGTGTCGCTGATGAACGAGGGCATCGAGGTGCTCAAAGCCTGCTTCACCGGCGAGCGGTTCAGCTATTCGGGTCGGCGGTACCGGTTTGAGGATGTGCAGATCACGCCGGGCTATGTCCAGGACGGCGGGCCGCCGCTTTATGTGGCGGCGATGTCGGAAGCGGGCGCGATGCGGGCGGCGCAATACGATGCGCATTTTCTGCCGCAGGGGTTGAAGGCCCGGTCGTACGACCCCTGGGTGGCGGAACTGAAGCGGACCGGCCGGAACCCGCAGAGCTACCGGGTCGGCATCATTCGCAGCGTGCTGGTGACCGATGACCGGGAAAACGACTGGCAGGCGGTGCGCGCGGCTGAACGTTACCGGATGGCGCTGTATCAACGTTTCTTCGAAGAGAGCGGGGAAGGCCTCGGTGAGCGGGGCGAACCGGTTCCCCAGACGTGGATTGTCGGCGACGTGGCACATTGCGTTGATGAGCTTGTCAGCTTCATTCGCGCCTTCGGCATTACCGATCTCGTGAGCATGGCGGTGCCGCCGGGGATGAGTGCGGAGCAGATGAGCCCGTCTCTGGAGCGTCTGTTCCGGGACGTGGTACCCGAAGTGAAAAGGATTGTCGGATCAGGATGATTCCGTCGCCAGATTAAGACTCAGATCACGCATGCCCTCCGCGCGCCGACGCACAATGGCGATGTGTGCTGGCAACCCGTCAGCATGGGGACCTTAAGAGAGAAACATGTACGCAGTCGAAGAGATCAAGAAGCCTTCCGGGAAGAGCGCCATCATCGTGAAACGCAACCAGCGACTGGTGGGCGCGGCGTCGATGCCTTTCATCCGCTGGATGCACGAACACGTGCCTTCCGGCCAGTTGTCGCCGGAGCAGGTGGCGATGGTGAAGTGGTTCGAGCAGAACAAAGTGCATTGAGCGGCGCGCTTCCAGCGCTGCGCGCATTTAGCTGCGGGCGTTTATAGACAACTGATCTAAGAAATCGCGCCGTCGGGGTTGCCTTGCGGCACGTGAGTGCTATTTTATTAGCATCGTGCTAAAAAAGTAGCACTTCGCAGAGGCCGGAAGCGATGCCACGCAGCAGACAGGATCCGCCCGATCTGACCCGTCGTGAACGGCAGATCATGGACGTGCTGTATGCGCGGGAAGAGGCGACGGCCGCGGAGGTGCAGTCCGGCATACCGGGCGCACCGAGCTACAGCACGGTGCGGGCGCTGCTGAAGAAGCTGCTGGATAAGGGACACGTCCGCTACCGGCAGGATGGGCCGCGCTACGTCTATCTGCCGGTGGTTGCCAAGCCTCAGGCCTCCGAGTCTGCACTCGGCCGACTGGTGGATACCTTCTTCGGTGGCTCGGTGGGTGCAGCGGTGGTGAACCTGCTCGGCAAGTCGGGTGGGAGGCTCAGCGACGCCGAGATTGCCGAGATAGAGGCGGAGCTTGACCGGATCAAACAGGACAGCCAACGGTGAGCCTTCCGTTGCCGATAGCGCTTCTGGTCAGCAGTCTGCTTGTTGTTGGTCTGGCTTCGGCGTTGTTTCGCGACCGTCCCGCCTCGAAAAGACTGCTGATCATCGGGCTGGTCGTGCTCTCGGCCGGGGTACCGATCGTCTGCCTGCTTGCGGGCCTCCACCTGGAAATCGGGGTGCCGGGATTCACTCTGCCGCTGATCAGCACGAACATCGTGGACCGCCTCAGTCTGTTTCTGCTGTTGTCCGGACTGATGCTGGTGGTCATCCAGCTGGTGCTGGTTTTCAAAGCACGTCGTCGACTGTCCGGATTGCCGGTGGCTGGAACCGGCATCATCGGCAACACGGTCCGTATTCTCGCGCCGGCTGCCGGAGTCACGGCGCCGGTTTCGGTTCGCAGCGGCAGCAGCACCTGCTCTTCTTCCCTCGGCGGGAAGCTGATCGTGTTCTCCGCCGGCCACACTGACTGGCAGCCGGACACCCTGCGGGCGGTGCTCGCCCACGAACTGGTGCATGTGTCCCGCCGGGATGACGTGTGGCTGCTCCTGGCCAGGCTGCTGGTGTTGCAGTTCTGGTGGCTGCCCTGGTGCCGGCTGATACCCGGTCTCCTGGAAACAGCGATCGAAGAAAGCTGCGACGACCTGGCTGCTTATCTCATCCGCAGCGAGCAGACCTATCTGCGCGGCGTATTCGAGGCAGCGACTGGCGAGACAGCCCCCGCCGCCGGTACCGTTCGGGCGAGCGGTGGATCCGTGCTGGATCGATTCCGACGGTTCTCCTCCTATCGGGATCAACAGGTGGACAGCCGCGGCCTCTACTGGTCTTCGCTGGGTGCGTTGGCCGGGCTGGCGCTGGTCTGGACCCTGCAGGTCGTGCCAGCTGCTCCGCCACTCTCAGACCGTGTGCGCATCGTAGGTACTGCCGTCAACGGACCGGGGCCGGAACTTCCCGTTCGGCTGGCGGAGCCACCCATTCAGCTCGGTGACAATGTTACCCGGGATGAGCCCTCCAGCTCGGATCCTGATCCACCCTGACCTGCCGTACCGGCCCGCACTTCCTTTCCAAACTGAGTTCAAGGAGACGCCTTATGAGGAGTCATACCCGCCCTTTGTCCCGATATTCCGCCTCGGTGCTGATTGCCGGAGCCACCACCCTGACGCTTTTCTGGATCATGCAGGATCTGATCCGCCACGAAGGTGATGTTCCGGATCCGGTATCACCCGCACCGACCATGACGGTCGTGCGATTGCTCGAAGAGATCGCGATACGGCCGGAGCCCGAGCGGCAGCCACCGCCGCCAGTGGTACCGCCACCTGAGCGGATAAAGCACAAAATTGAGTTCGAAAACGATGGCGGTCAGATGCCTTTTGATTTTACTCCCCCGGTTACGGACCCGCCCGGTGGGCCCAGTGGCGTCAGCTTGCCCGATGGCGACATGCTTCCCATCGTCAAGGTCTCGCCGGTTTATCCGAATCGGGCCCAGACCAGAGGTCTGGAAGGCTATGTGCTGCTGGAATTCACCGTGGATGAAACCGGCGCCGTCCGTGACCCACGAGTGCTGGAGTCGTCCTCGGCGATCTTCGATCGATCAGCACTCAACGCCGTGCTGCGTTTCAAGTACAAGCCACGGGTCGTGAACGGCGCGCCCGTCCGGGTGGAAGGCGTGCTGCACCGGTTGTGGTACGAGTTGAACGAGGCCTGATCAGCGGGAGACGACCCGGAACGACCACCAGCCGTCCTGCCGCGGAGTGTCCGTGGGCCGTCCACGTTTCGCGGCCCGGGCCACCCAGGCGCGGTCCAGGGTGTCCGGATCGGTCACCCGGGTCAGCGTTACGGGATAGACGATGCCGGCCGCCCGGAGTCGGGCGTTCGGGTTTGCCAGCGCGGCCGTCGACCAGCGTTTGCCATCGCAACTGGCACAACTGAGATAGAGCTCGCCGTTATCGGCCATGCAGTTCAGATTGATGGAGTGGGGCAGCAGACCGGCGTCCACCTCGATCTGGCACAAGGGCACGGTGTTCATGTCGTTGGCGAAGGTCCAGTCTGTGACCGGTTCGGACGCCTCCTCACCGAGCAGATAGCCGCCCGGGCTGCGTTCGCAGGGGCAATAGAAAAACCAGGTCAGAAAGCCTGCCGCTGCGATCCCGGCCAGCACCAGCAACAGAGTGGTCAACGCAGCGCCGCGCATGGAATTCATCTCGTCCTCCTCCAAAATCCCGGTTTGTTCAGGCGACAAAATACCTTTGTTCCATCAGCGCTCGCAACGGATCGACGCGCGGTAACGCGGGCCAGAGTGCAGGCGCAGTTTGTTCGGTGGCAACCGGATCATTCCCTGCCCCAAAAGAGGGCTCATATTGTCAAATAAATGGCATTAAAGGCTGTGTGCACGGGTGCCTCTGCACCTGCCTGGGAAGTACTTAACAGTGCGAGACGCCCGAAATCCCTAGACTTGCCGGGGATTGGCAACCACTCCGGATCTCGCATGGAAGCTGAAGCGAGCCTGGCAGGGCTCAAGAAAACATCGATCGACAACCTGACGATCGGGATGTACGTCGCCCAGCTCGACAAAGACTGGGAAGAGACGGATTACCCGGTGCAGGGGTTCTATCTGCGCTCCCGGCAAGGCATCGAACGTCTCGCCCGGGAGTGCATCTATGTGTATGTGGATCCACGCCGGTACGACTCGAGCCTCACCGATGTGAAACTGCAGGTGATCTCCAAAGTCCGCAAGACGCCGGACGAGCCCAAGGCCAGTAACGTCACCCGCATTCAGCCGCGCAAACCCCGCGTCTACCAGGACAGTGTGGAGCTCGGCAAGGAACTGGAACCAGCCAAGACCTCTCTCGAAGATGCCGTGGATGTGATGCGCGGCTGTGTTGGCAAACTCCAGGCTACGGGTGGTTTTGACATCGACGAGATCGAGCAGGCCATCAACCCGCTCGTCGCCAGCGTGATGCGAAACAAGTCCGCCATGGCGGCGCTGCTCAGAATGCGGGCGCTGGATGACTACACCTTTTCCCATGCGATTTCGAACGCGGTCTGGGGGGCCATTCTCGCCCGTCAGCTGGGATTCCCGCCGCCGGATATCGACTCCATTGCACTGGCCTGTTCTCTGCTGGACATCGGCAAGGTGAATCTGCCGCCGGAACTGCTGGTGCAGTCATCGGCGCCGTCACCGGAACAGTGGGCGCTGTTGAAAAGCCATGTGGACGAAGGCATGAAGCTCCTCGAAGAAAACGAGGTGAAAAACACCAAGGTGCTGCTGGCGGTGCGTTCGCATCACGAGCGGTTCGACGGCTCCGGCTATCCCGAAGGACTGGGTGGTACGGAAATTCCACTCTGGGGCCGGATCGCGGCAGTGGTCGACAGCTATGATGCGATGATCAGCGAGCGGCCGTATGCGGAAGCGAAGTCCAGCTATGGTGCCGTTCAGGAACTGCAGAAGCAGTCGGACGTGCTCTATCAGCGGGAGATCGTCGATCATTTCATTCAGGCCATCGGTGTGTTTCCTGTGGGTGCGATCGTCGAGCTCAACACCGGTGAGGTGGGTGTGGTGGTGGCGCAACATGGCAGTCGACGCCTGAAACCCAAAATCATCCTGCTGCTGGATGCCGACAAACAACCGCGCAGCCACCTGGTGGTGGTTGACCTCGCCAGTCAGGAAGCGGAGGAGAACACCACTCTGAGCTGGTGGATCACCAAGGAACTGCCGAAGAACGCCTTCGGTATCGACCCGGCCAAGTATTTCCTCTGATGTCTGATTCCATCAACACCGCTGAGCAGGCGACCCCGGATCTGGGTGCGCTGATCGAACGCACCTCAGGCAATGCGGCATTTGCCGTGGTGAGCCTGAGAAATCTCAGTGAGTTATCCGGCAAGCTCGGATTGGCAGCGGCGACGGCGGCTCAGAAGACTTTCCAGGAGCGGGTGGAAAGCTCGTTGCGGGAGACAGACCAGTTCCTGGCGCTGAGCACAGACAAGGTCTGTGTGGTGTTCGATCATCTGATGGACGACAACCATGTGCTGCTTGCCGGCCTGAAGATCGAGCGCGCCTTCGAGGAGCCGCTGAGCGTTGCCGACAGCCTGGCGCACCTGGACGTTCGGGCCGGACTCGTCTACTACGGCGGGCGGCAGCGGCTGGACGGCATCAGCGTGGATGATCTGTATCGCTTTGCCGAAGCGGCTTTGAGCCGCGCGGTGGAAAAAGACGTCTGCTTCGAGATCTCAACCGAAGAAGCTTTCGCCCGGATGCAGCGCGACTGGCAGACCAACCACGAACTCGACAAGGCCCTGACTGATCACGAGATCACCCTCGACTATCAGCCGAAATACCGGCTGGAAGATGGCGAACTCGTCGGCGCGGAAGCGATTGTGCGCTGGCGCAAAGGCGGCCAGATCATCCCGCCTCAGGACTTCATGCCGGTGTTGAACGAAGCCCGTCTCTGGGATCTGACCTTATACAGCCTGCGGCGTGCCATCCGTGAAATGGACAGTTTCAACACCCAGGTGCCCATTGCCATCGGCGTCGATGGTCGGGTGCTGCAGCATCCGGAATTCTTCAACGCCCTGCGCTCGGAAATCAGTATCTGGGGCGTGCCGGAAGGACGGCTGTCGCTGGAAGTGCGTGAATCGAAATTCGACGATCAGCATACCCTTGGCGCCCTGGAAGAACTGCACGACCTCGGGGTGTCCGTGGTGATGGACGAATTCGGTCGAGGCAATGCATCACTGGAGAAGCTCAGGGATCTGCCGGTCGATCAGATCAAGATCGACAGATCCTTCATCACCAATCTGGTGGAAGACGAGCAGGACCGGCAGATGACGGCCGCCATCATCGATCTGGCCCACCGATTCGAGAAGACGGTGATCGCCGACGGCGTGGAGGATGCTGAGACGTTCCTCTATCTGGCAGAGGCGGGTTGTGACGTGGGGCAGGGCTTCTATATGGGCGCGCCGCTCAATGAGGCGCAATTTGCCGAGCTAACCGCCCTGGCCTGAAGGCGCCAATCAGTACGCCCGCCCTTCCAGCGGGCCGATCACGGCCCAGTCGACCAGGAAGGCCACCAGCGCCAGCACCATCACCACGGCCACGATCGCGCCGATCAGGCGCCAGCCACGAAAGCGCTTATCCGCGAACTCATCGGTCTCGTAGCGCGGGATTTCCTGTGAATTTTCAGTCTGTTGGGGGTTGTTTTCGCTCATCCGGGCATTGTAGCGGTACGGGAAGGGCGGGGAAACGCGTTTCCTTGACGGACCCCGGTGCGATCCAGATAATAGCGCGCCTTCCAGCACCCGTAGCTCAGCTGGATTAGAGCACCGGTCTACGAAACCGGGGGTCGTAGGTTCGAATCCTACCGGGTGCGCCATTCCATCCAGGGTCTGTACCGGAGAGATACAGGCTGAATCTTCAATCGATGCGGTTCAGACGACTCCGTAGGCGATCATGGCATCCGCCACTTTGAGGAATCCTGCGATGTTTGCGCCGCGCACATAGTCGATATAGCCATCGCCGTTCTTCCCGTACTCCACACAACGCTCGTGGATGTCGGACATGATGTTTCGCAGCAACTTCTGCAGTTCTGCTTCTTCCCAGGTGATGCGGGCGCTGTTCTGGCTCATTTCCAATCCGGAAATGGCCACGCCGCCGGCGTTGGCGGCTTTGCTGGGTGCAAACAGAATTTTCGCGGCGGTGAAGTGATGGATGCCGTTCTGCTCCGTCGGCATGTTGGCCCCTTCTGAAACAGCCTCGATGCCGTTTTCGATCAGCTTTCTGGCGTTGTCCTCACTGATCTCATTCTGAGTCGCGCACGGCAGTGCCAGATCCGCAGGCACATCCCAGGGACGTTTCCCTTCGTAGAACTCGACGCCGAATTCTCTGGCGTACTCGTCAACGCGACCGCGCTTACGGTTCTTGAGGTCCATCAGATAGGCAAGTCGTTCATCGTCGACGCCGTGGGGATCATGGACGAAACCGCTGGAATCCGAGAAAGTCACCACCTTGCCGCCGAGATCATTGATCTTCTCAATCGCATAGGTGGCAACGTTGCCTGAGCCGGAGACCAGGCAGGACTTACCCTCGATATCCTTTCCCGCCTGTTTCAGCATGTCCTGCAACATATATACGGTGCCGTAACCCGTGGCCTCGGCCCGAATCGGGCTGCCGCCGTACTCGCGCCCCTTACCCGTCAATACACCGGTGAAGCGGTTTGTCAGCCGCTTCCACTGACCGAACAGATAGCCGATCTCACGCGCACCTACCCCTATGTCACCGGCCGGGACATCGATATCCTCGCCCACGTGATGGTGGAGTTCGATCATGAAGGACTGACAGAAGCGCATGACCTCATTGGCGGACTTCCCCTTTGGATCGAAGTCCGAGCCGCCTTTGCCGCCGCCCATGGGGAGGCCGGTCAGGCTGTTCTTGAAGGTCTGCTCGAAGGCCAGGAATTTCAGGATGCTCTGATTGACGGACGGGTGGAAGCGCAGGCCGCCCTTGTAAGGTCCAATCGCGTTGCTGTTCTGAACCCGATACCCACGATTAACGCGGATGTTGTTTTCGTCATCCTCCCAGCAGACCCGGAATGAGACAATGCGGTCAGGTTCGGCAATCCGGCGAAGAATCTGTGCTTCATGGTATATCTCCTTGTCTGCGATGTAGTCGAAGACATTGGCAGCGACTTCATAGACCGCCTGGTGAAACTCGATTTCTCCGGGGTTGCGTCGTTTGATACCTTCCATGAACTGTTCAAGGTTGGCGTGATCGGAAACAGCCATTCAAGTGCTCTCCTCGAGCGTTGTCTGTTGTCCCGACCTTACACTCAATCGGCCGGGAGCGGATGACGTTTTCCGGGTTAGACCGTGTATGTGATGCCGGCGGCCAGTCTCTCTATGAGGTCGACGTTGCTGATGAGGCGCTTTGACTGCTCGTTTTCCGTCCAGAGCAGGTAAATCCGCTCGGCACCGGGATTGTGCGTAAGTTGCAGGTCCTGGTGGGTGCGTATGGCGTCCACGATGGAACAGTCCTGATCGAATACCAGCGGTTCCCTGCAATAGTCTTCCAATCGGACGTCCTGGTGCTGGACGGTAGCCTTCAGGAACGCTTCGGTATTCAGGCTCGAGCGCGGCGTACCCAGCCGGTCGGTCAACACCACCCATTTGAACGGCGCCTGGAGAATCTTCTCGAGCATCCGCTGGTACGCATCCGTGCGCGGTGCCGGCAGCGCGAACTCGCCGTTCGCCGTTTCAACTGCCAGAACACTCGTCGGATCGAGTGCGCTGCCTAGCTCGGAGAGCATCGCGCTGTCGAGTCGGGCGACGTTGATCATGCCCCGGCTTTCGATTGGGCTCATGCGCGTCTCGTCCTCCTTTTCCATCTGCAGCGTGAGCAGAGAAACCAGATCGTCTTCCTGGATGTAGTGAATGGCCTCTTTTCCGAGCCAGCCGTTCAGGATCAGGGCGGTGGGTTTTGCGAGCGGGAATAGCAGCACCTGATACAGTCTGATCATCGGAGCCAGCAGCGCGGCGGCCCGCATGGCGTTTCGGGAGAGGTACGCTTGCGGGATGATTTCGCCGACGATGGTGATGACGAAGGTGGAGAACAGAAAAGCGCTCACTCCGGCGAGAACCGAGCCGGACAGGAGCGTGAGCAGCACGTTCACGCCCACGTTGCCCCAGAGAATGGTCGCCAGCAGAAAGTTTGAGTCTTCCCGCAATCGTGCGATCGGAAAGGCCTGGGGATTCCCCTTCGACATCTCCAGTTCCAGTTGCAGCTTGGAGATACTGAAGAATGCGAGATTGAGTCCGGAAAACATGGCGGACTGGGAGATGCAGACGGCGATCCCGACCCAGATGAGAGTTTCCATTCAGAAACGTCCTCGAAGCACGACAGATGTCTCTAAATATACGGCCTGCCGGCGCGCGGCTGGAAGAGCAGGTGTTCCTGTCCCGTGGACGCCAGTTCAGATCCCGCCGAAGTAACCCTCAACACTCAGATAGAGGCCGAAAGCGGCCCAGGCGACACCAATCCAGCGCACCAGATTGTCTCGCTCAAGCATTCGACCACCGATGTCTGAGGCCAGATCCGGTGACAGGATCCGGATGCTGCCGCCGATCAGGAGTGCCCAGCCGAACAGGGTGATGATCACCGGCCAGCCCCAGTACCAGACGTTGTGCACGTTGACGATGGCGAGGCCGGTGACCGTGGCGAGTACGCCGGAGATCAGAATGAGCGGTTTGTTGCTGATGAATTCGCGGGAAAGCGCGAGGAGTGCTGCCGGTCGCAAGATCATCGACAGGGCGAGAATCAGAATGACGGGGCCGAGCAGCTTGGCGATCCAGATCGACATGACAAAACTCCAAACGTTCGAGCCGACAGAATAGCAGCTTGGTCAGCTCGCGATAGTGGACGCTCAGTCCTGCTCGGCGTCCGCCAGGACGGCACGGACCATGGCCAGCCGATCGCGGCGCCGGCTTGGCATGGTGTGCCAGTAGTAAGACAGGGCGCCGAACGCAATGGCCAGCGCCCAGGCGCGGCCCCGAAGCCACTGGATGTCATCCACGTTCATGGCCCTGCGAAACAGGGTCCGGGCGGCTGGATCGAACAGTTCCCAGGCACCATGCAGGTCGATGGCCGGGTCGCCGATGGCGAGTCCGCCGAAGTCCAGCACGGCTGTCATGCTGCTGCCCTGTACCAGCAGGTTTTCCGCCACGAGGTCGCTGTGATACCAGCTTTCATCTGCCGAGCCGGGTAGCTCGAGGGCCTGGGACCAGATGGTCCGGGCGGCTGCAAAGTCCAGGTCCATCCCGCCGATGGACCGGCATTCCTCGACGGTGCGTTGAAAGTGCCGGTCGTACTCGCCCAGCGGTCGGCCGCGATACGAACGTAGCGCGGGGTCGGCCTTCGCCGCTTCGGGGATTTCGATGCGCTGCAATGCCTGAACGAACTCAGCCAGTTCTTCCGCCAGACGGGCGCGCGCCGGATCATCCGGCTGTCCGGGCTGCCAGACCGGCGGCAGTTCACCCGGCAGCCAGCGGGTGATGGACCAGGATTCCGGATAGCCGGCTTCCGGTTCGCCGATGCCGATGATCTCCGGTACTGCCACGGGCAGGTGGGAGGCGAGCCTGGGCACCCACAAGCGCTCTTTGCTGATGCCCCTGCCGCTTTCCGGCTGTCTGGGCAGGCGGACGAGGCGTTCGTCGCCGAGCCGGAACAGTCTGTTGGTGGAGCCTGTGGCGCCGAGCGGGGTAATCGGCAGGGCCGCGTAGTCCGGAAACTGACTGGCGATCAGACTCCGGACCAGATCGGCGCTGATTGACAGCTCGTTGTCATGCAGGGCGCCCGACACGGGTCTCTACTGCCGGGGAATCAGGTGCAGCTCTGTCTGACGACCGTCGATATAGCGAACCGACTCGCCATCGAAGAATGCATCTTCCTCCAGTTTGATCCGCATCTCCGACGCCCAGCCCGGTGGCTCTAAGATGGCGGCGAGTTCTATGGAGAAGGCAGTGTTCGGATAGAGGGGATAGTCCCCTTTGCCGGGCACGCCGCCCTGCTGATCCCAGAGGCCGATGGTCGGGCCGGCGGCATGACCGTGATAGCCGATGGGATGGGTGTAGATCGAGGGCGTGATGCCTTCACGGACGGCCTGCTCACGGGTGGCCTCGAGGATCTCGTTGCCGGTTCGACCGGTGACGAAATTCCCGGCCAGGATGTCCTGCAGGCGGTTGCCGGTTGCCAGTGCATCGCGGAGCAGGGCGGGTGCTTCGGTTTCACCGGCTTTCAGCACGTAGGCGTGTTGCTGGGTATCCGTATTCAGGCGAAGGTACGTGATGCCGAAGTCAACGTGCAGCAGATCGCCTGGCTGGATGACGGTCGGTCTGGCGTCCGAGGCGTTCGCCCGCTGAATGGAAACAGAGGGATGGAACCAGCTCGTCAGCTTGAGTTCGCGGACCCGTTCCCGATACCACCACTGCACGTCTGATACGTCTGTGACGCCCGGTTGTATCACGGCTTCCGACAGTCCTTCGGCAATGATCTGATGGGCGATCGCGCAGATCTGCTGGTAGACGATCATCTCTGCCGGGGTGCGGGTTTCCAGCCAGCCGATGGCGAGCCGCTCGGCGGATACCACGCGCGACTGGAATTCTGCGGGTAGTGCGGCGAGCAGCAGATCATGCTCCGTCTTCACAAGCCCATCGGCCAGCGCAAAGTCCGCAGACATATTGACCCCGATCCGACTGGGATTCCGTTCAATGATCAGCTCCGCCAGTCGCCGCCACTGGTCGGGTTGCTGTTCCGGATCCCAGGCCTGTTTGAATGCGCTGCCGACGCTGTAGCGTGCCACGGCCAGGGTTTCGAGCGGCTGCTCGTTGCCCGGATCATGAATGAGCAGCATGGTCCGCCTGCGTGCCGAAAGCCAGGTGGATGGCAGCAGGGTTCGCAGCACAGGATCTTCGTTGTACTCGCGGCCGATGATCAGCCAGAGGTCGATGTTCTCGCGATGCATGAGCTCGGGCAGCACTGTCTGCACCCGGTCTTCCAGCCACTGGTCGATCAGGTCGGCGCGTGCCTCCATATCGAGAATTTTCGGTACCGCGGCGCCTGAGGTATCCGCGGCGGCAGCGCCGAACGGCAGGATCGCGAGTATGAGCGATTGAATGAGCGCTTGGATAAGCGGACGGTGGATGGGGGTATTCATTCCTGTTGTGGTACCGGTGGTGTCTTGAAAGGTTGGAACAGCAACTTTGCCAGAAACTGATCCGCCGGGTTCATGAAAGTGCCGGTGCCGATCTGCATCCGGCTGTGACCCAGTGCGGGCTGGTCGCGGTAAGTGCCGAACAGACGGTCCCACCAGGGCAGGTTGAAGCCGAAATTGCTGTTCTGTTCCTGGTGGATGATGGAGTGGTGCACCCGGTGCATGTCTGGCGTCACGATCACCCAGCGGAGCGCCGCGTCCAGTCTGCTCGGCAGCTTCAGGTTGCCATGATTGAACAGCGAGGTGCTGCTTAGAATGATTTCAAAAGTGAGAAAGGCGAGTGGCTCTATACCCAGCAAGACTATCGCGAGGGATTTGATCCCCATGGAAAGGACCGCTTCGATGGGGTGAAAGCGGACGGCGGTGGTGACGTCGAAGTCCGGGTCCGTGTGATGCATGCGGTGCAGCCGCCAGAGCCAGGGCACTCGATGGAAGAGCCAGTGCTGGGTCCAGATGAGCAGATCCAGTGCCAGCAGAGAACAGACGAAGCTGACCGCAAACGGCAGGTTCAACTGTCCGAACAGTCCCCAGCCCGACTCGACGGCCAGGTAGGCGAGACCGATGCCCAGCATCGGAAAGGCCAGCCGCAGGATCAGGATGTTCAGCGCACCCACAGCGAGATTCGGCAGCCAGCGGGCCGGCCGGGGCAGCTTCAGGCGTCTTCTGGGTGCGAGAAACTCGGCGGCCAGGATCACCACGAGCAGGGTCGCAAACACCGTGGTGCGCAGTTGGATGTCTGGGTCGGTGAGAAGGTCCATCTATCGTGCATAATGCGCGCCCGTTATCCCGCATGCCAGCCGATGTCAGCCGAACCACAGCGTATTCTCATGGGTGTGAGCCTGATGTCGTTGGGCATGTTCACCGCTGCCGGTATCGATATCTCGGTGAAGGCCCTCACCGGCGGGTTCGACACACCCCAGATCGTCTTGCTGCGGTCGTTGTTCGCGCTGCCCGCCGTGTTGCTCATCTGCCACTACCAGTCCGGCCTTAAGTCTCTGGCAACCCCGCGCTGGGGTTGGCAGCTTTACCGGGGTTTTCTCACCGCGGGCGCCAATTTCGGCTTCTTCTACGCCCTGGCGCACGTGCCGATCGTGACGGCGCTGTTGCTCAGCTACATCGGACCGGTGCTCATCGTTCTGCTCTCCCGCCCGTTGCTCGGGGAACGGGTCGGTCTGCATCAGTGGCTCGGTATCGGCGTGGCATTCGCCGGTGTGGTGGTGGTGTTGCGCCCGGACTCGCTTTCACTGCCGCCAGCGGCACTGGCTGTGTTTGGTTCCGCGCTCTGCTGGGCCCTGCTGTCCATCAGCAACCGGCGCCTCGCCGGTGAGGTGCCGGCGGGCGTGCTCACTTTCTACACCGTTCCTATCAGCGCACTCCTGGCCGGTCTGCTGACCATTGGCGAGTGGACGGCGCCCGCCGGAACGGACTGGCTGCTGTTCGCGATTGCCGGTTGTTGTGGTGCCGGTGCCCATCTGCTGGTGGCCATGGCCTACCGACACGCCAACGCGGCGGTGATTGCACCGTTTGAATACACGGCGCTGATCTGGATATCTCTGGCCGGCTATCTGTTCTGGAACGAACAACCCGATGTCTTCACCTGGGTCGGCGGTGGGGGCGTGATTCTGGGTGGCTGGCTGGCCATGCGCAGTCGGGAGTAGAGATGCCGGAGAATCCCTTGGTTCGTGGAACGAAGCGGTGTACTTTCGCCTGGTACACAAAGTAAGCGTGGAATCGGTTGATCGTGGAAGGCGAACTTCTGGAACAGGGACTGGAATTGATGCTGGCAGGCATGGGCACGGTGTTCGTGTTCCTGACGGTGCTGGTGTTCGCCACCACGGGGATGTCTGCTCTGGTTCGAAGATTCGAACCCGCCCCTGTGGCTGCGTCGGAGGGGCCGACGGCAGAAGAGGTCGCCGCCATCACCGCTGCGGTCACGCTGCATCGGCGCAAGCATTCCGAGTGAGACATTTCGAGTGAGACATTCCGAGTGAGAGATTGAATGAATGAAGCGAAACCGCTCGGGATCACCGAGCTGGTCTTGAGAGACGCGCATCAGAGCCTGCTGGCCACCCGTATGCGTATCGAAGACATGCTGCCCATCGCGGGCAAGCTGGATCAGGTGGGATTCTGGTCCATGGAATCCTGGGGTGGGGCGACGTTCGATGCCTGCATCCGGTACCTGGGCGAGGATCCCTGGGAGCGCATCCGGCTGTTGAAGGCCGCGATGCCGAACACGCCTCAGCAGATGCTGTTCCGTGGTCAGAATATCCTCGGCTATCGACACTACGCAGACGACGTGGTGAGAAAGTTCGTCGAGCGGGCGGCCACCAACGGCGTTGACGTGTTCCGGATCTTCGATGCCATGAATGACACCCGGAATCTGAAGACAGCCATTGCGGCCACCATCGAGGTGGGCAAGCATGCCCAGGGCACCATTTCCTATACCGTCTCCCCAGTGCATACCATGGATCTCTGGCTCGATCTCGCCAAGGAGATCGAGGACATGGGCGCCCACTCGATCTGCATCAAGGACATGGCCGGTCTGCTGAAGCCGTATGTGGCCTACGAACTGGTCAGCCGGCTGAAGGCCGAGACCAGCATGCCGGTGCACATGCAGTGCCATGCCACCACGGGCATGTCGACGGCAACCTATCTGAAAGCCATCGAAGCCGGGATCGACAACGTGGATACAGCGGTCAGCTCCATGAGCATGACCTATGGCCACTCGGCGACGGAGTCACTGGTCGCCATTCTGGAAGACACCGACCGGTCGACGGGACTCGATATCCGTCTGCTCGAGGAGATCGCGGCGTACTTCCGGGAGGTGCGCAAGAAGTACGCAAAGTTCGAAGGGGCGCTCAGAGGCGTGGATTCCCGCATCCTGGTGGCCCAGGTGCCGGGTGGGATGCTCACCAACCTGGAGAACCAGCTTCGCGAGCAGAACGCCACAGACAAACTGGACGCGGTGCTGGAGGAGATTCCGAAAGTCCGGGAAGACCTGGGCATGATCCCGCTGGTCACCCCCACCTCGCAGATCGTTGGCACTCAGTCAGTGATCAATGTCCTGACCGGCGAACGCTACAGGAACATCACCAAGGAAACGGCTGGCGTGCTCAAGGGTGAGTACGGTGCCGCGCCGGCGCCGCTCAACACGGCGCTTCAGAAGCAGGTGCTGAACGGGGACGCGGCCATCACCGGGCGGCCGGCGGACGTGCTGGATGATGAGATGGAATCACTGACCGCTGAACTCGAAAAGATTGCAGCGGAGAAGGCCATCGACCTCTGCGACGAGCCGGTGGACGATGTGCTCACCTATGCTCTGTTTGCGCAGACCGCGCTGAAATTCCTCGAAAATCGGAACAATCCGGATGCCTTCGAACCGGCCCCCGGCAATGAACCAAAACCTGCCGCGGCTGCGCGAACGGCCCCGGCTAAAGCTGCCGTACAAACGGCGGGCGTTTACGATGTGCGGGTGAACGGCAAAGCCTTCACCGTGGAAGTGGCGGAGAGCGGTCAGCTCGAAGGCATTCAGCCTGCGGCTTCTGCCCCGGCGGCGGGTGAGGGTGAAGCGGTGTCGGCCGCGTTGGCGGGCACGGTGGTCAAGGTGCTGGTGGGCCTGGGTGACAGGGTGAGCGCCGGCCAGCCCGTGCTGGTCGTGGAAGCCATGAAAATGGAAACGGAAGTGGCTGCGTCCCGGGATGGTTCGGTGACGGCCATTCACGTGCAGGAAGGGGATGCCGTTGCCGTTGGCGATTCCCTGATCAGCATCGGCTGACGCTTGGAGCTCATCGAAGAAATCTGGCGAGGCTCCGGTCTCTATCAGCTGAGTCTTGGTCAGGCGGCCATGATTGCCGTGGGCCTGTTGCTGCTCTATCTGGCCATCGTCCGGAAGTTCGAGCCGCTGCTGCTCGTCACCATTGGCTTCGGCGGCATTCTGAGCAACATCCCCGGGGTGGAGATCGCCACGGGCGATGGTCTGCTGCATCTCATCTATATGGTGGGCATCGAGACCGGCGCATTCCCGCTGATCATCTTCATGGGTGTTGGGGCGATGACGGATTTCGGGCCGTTGCTCGCGAACCCGAAAACCCTGTTTCTGGGGGCGGCGGCCCAGTTCGGCATCTTTGCCACGCTGCTCGGTGCACTGGGTCTGACCGCGGCCGGGCTCTTTGATTTCAGCATTCGGGAAGCTGCTGCCATCGGCATCATCGGTGGGGCGGATGGTCCCACCGCTATCTACGTTGCCGGTCTGCTCGCACCGGATCTGCTCGGCGCCATTGCGGTGGCAGCCTATTCCTATATGGCGCTGGTGCCACTGATTCAGCCACCGATCATGAAGGCCCTGACCACTGAGGCCGAGCGAAAGATCGTGATGGTGCAGCTCCGTGAGGTATCGAAGACCGAGAGAATTCTATTCCCGCTTCTGCTGCTGCTGCTCGTGGCATTGCTGCTGCCCTCGGCAGCGCCGCTGCTTGGCATGTTCTGCTTCGGCAATCTGATGAAGGAATGCGGCGTGGTGGATCGCCTGTCGAATACGACCCAGAACGCGCTCATCAACATCGTGACGATCTTTCTCGGCCTGGCGGTTGGCTCGAAGCTGAGCGCGGATCAGTTTCTGCAATCAAGCACCCTGGGCATCCTGCTGCTCGGCATGGTGGCCTTTGCCATCGGCACGGCCAGCGGTGTGCTCATGGCCAAACTGATGAACCGGCTTTCCTCCACCCCCATCAACCCGTTGATCGGGGCCGCCGGTGTTTCAGCGGTGCCCATGGCGGCCCGGGTGGCCAATCGGGTTGGACTCGAGGCTAATCCACATAACTATCTGCTCATGCATGCCATGGGCCCGAATGTGGCCGGTGTGATCGGCTCCGCGGTGGCGGCGGGCATCATGATCATGTTCACTTCCTGAGCTAACCTGTTAAAATCCCGCGCTTTTCTTCGCACACCAACCATTGGGGAGTTCATGCGCCGTCGACCGCTCGTGACTGGTCTTGGCCTGCTTATCGCGCTGCTGGCAGGGTCTCTGCACGCCGCAGACGAGTACTGGATATCTGTCGGCAGCTATCGGAGCGTCGAAAGTGCCGAGACCGCGCGCGACCTGGCTGGCGAACGGCTGTCGGAATCGTTCAGCGTGTCGGAGGCCGAGGTCGATTCCGGTCGCTGGTATCGGGTGCTGGCCGGCCCGTATCTGAACCAGGAGATCGCCGAGCACATTCGTGACGAAGCGGTGCGCAGCGGTTTCGACAACGCCTGGGTACTGGCCGCGGACTATTCCTCGCTGTCTGAGTCAGGCACCGTTGCCTATCCGGACGGCGAATATGATCTGGACGAAACAGCGAACGCGAACCGGTTCGAGTCAGACCGGGGGCCTTTCAGCATGCCTGCCTCCGAGCCGGCGGACATTCCGGGATTCAATGTGCCCGTGCGCGAAGAGCGGGAAAACGAACACAAGCTCATCACCGAACCCCCGAAGGACTACCGCCTGCACGAACTGAATCGGGATCAGACAGCCCTGGACTGGGCGAGCCCGTTCCTGTTGGTGAGCAACGAGGCGAATGTGATTGCGGCGGCGCTGGCGGCACAGGCTGAGTCCGTTCAGCCGCAAGCGCAGGCGGTGCCTCCGCCGATGGCGCCCATCCCGGTGGACGTCGCGGTGGACATAGACGCAGACGAACCCCTCGTCCTTCAGCACTGGGACCACGAGCAGGCGGGTGTGAAGATAGACGGGCGGCTGGAGGAAAGGGCCTGGCAGCATGCCATGGCGATCCGTCAGCTGAAGGTCACCGAACCGGACACCCTGATCACCCCGAAATACGACACCGAAGTACGGCTTTTCTATACGGAAAAGGGGGTCTACGTCTCCTTCGATATGGAACAACCGGCAGACACGCTGGTGCGCCGCCTGTCTTCTCGAGATGCCAGAGGCGTGAAGCGCGACTATGTGTCGTTCACCCTCGACACCTCCGGGTCGGCACGCTACGCCTACTGGATGACACTCGCGCTGGGCGACAGCCAGATGGATGGCACCACGTTGCCGGAGCGGCAGTACTCGTCGAATTGGGATGGTGCCTGGTGGGGGGCCACGGCCGAGACGGATCGGGGCTGGTCGGCCGAGTTCTTCGTGCCCTGGTCGCAGATGACCATGCCGAAGCAGGAATCAGACGGGCGTCGGAAAATGGGCTTCTACAGTGCCCGGGTAGTGGCGCACCTGGATGAGCGCTGGGCCTGGCCGGCGCTGCCGCCGTCCCAGCCGAAATTCATGAGTTCCTTCCAGTCCCTGGAACTCGCCAATGTAAATCCCCGTCAGCAGTGGAGTCTGTTTCCCTACGCATCCGGCACCAGTGACATGATTGCCGAAGAAGCGGACGCGAAGGCGGGCTTCGACGTTTTCTGGCGGCCGTCCACCAACACCCAGCTCACCGCCACGGTGAATCCTGACTTCGGTACCGTGGAGGCGGACGAGGTGATCGTGAATCTGAGCGCGTTCGAAACGTTCTTTCCCGAGAAGCGTCTGTTCTTTCTGGAGGGTCGGGAGATCTTCGAGGCCACTCCACGCACCCGCAGCTGGGAGCCGGTGACCCTGCTCAACACCCGACGGATTGGCAGCAGCCCGACGATTCCGGAAGACGACGAAGATGACATTCCCGATGAGGAGGCAGCACGGCCGACGGAGTTGTATGGCGCCGGCAAGGTGACCGGTCAGGTGGGCGGTGTCCGCTACGGCATCATGGCCGCCGCGGAACAGGACACCACACTCGAGACGAATGAAGGCGAAGACTACGAAACCTACGGCCGGAACTATGCGGTCGCCCGCGTGCTCTACGAGAACAACCATGGCGGCGCGTATCGTGCGCTCGGTGCCATGGGTACCTTCACCACCCATCCGGATGAAGACGCCGCCACATCCGGCATCGACTATCACTATCTGTCGGGGTCCGGCGCCTGGAAGGTGGATGGGCAGTTCCTGTACTCGGACCTGGCGTCAGAAGGCACGGGGTCTGGCGGTTTTGTGGATGTGGAATACGCCCCACGCCAGGGGATGAAGTACAAGCTGGACTACACCTACTTCGATCGCGGACTCGATCTGAATGACGCCGGCTTCCTGCGCCGCAACGACGTTAACGGTGGCCGGATCGGCACCGAGTGGATCAAGTCCGGTTTCGAGCGTTTTCGCGACTTCAAGATCGAGACGTTCGTTCGCTACGAAGAGAATCTCGATGGTTATGCCATCCGGAGCGGGCTGGGCGGTGAAGGCGAGTTCACCCTCAACAACCTGCACGAGGTTGAAGTGGGTCTGAGATATTTCCCCGCGCGTTACGACGACCGTAACAGCTACGACAACGGAACGTTCCGGATCAATGACCGACCCTCCCTGGAGGTTGGCTACAAGACGGATAAAGCCAAACAGTTCAGCGGCTGGGCGTTCACCAAGTGGGAAGGTGACGGCGTGGATGGGCAGCGGCTCGAAAGCGGCCTCGGGGTGAGTTGGCGCCCCATCGACCGGCTGAATCTGCAGGTGGGCACCAAATATCAGGTCCGGGACGGCTGGCTGCTGCATTCAGAAGACCGCTACATGACCGCGTTCGATGCCGAAGAATGGAAGCCGGAACTGAAGATGGACTTCTTCCTGAGTGCCCGCCAGGAACTCAGATTGAAACTGCAGTGGGTTGGCATCAAGGCATTCGAAGATAAGTTCTACGAGATTCCCGAGACGCCGGGCGATCTGGAGGACGTCGACAAGCCCACGGATGAGTCCGACGATTTCAGCATCTCCAGCATGAACTTCCAGCTCCGCTATCGCTGGCAGATCGCGCCGTTGTCGGATGTGTTCCTGGTGTACACCAAGAACGGCTACGACGAGACCACGGAACAGAGTTTCCAGCGGATGTTTCAGACCGCCTGGGAAGATCCGCTCGGAGAGCAACTCGTGTTAAAGGTGCGGTATCGCGTCGGCACCTGATCAAGCTGGACGCATCTCGATCGAGAGGTTAGCGTTCTTTCTTCGCCCCGGTGGCACAACTGGATAGCGCGGCCGCCTCCTAAGCGGCAGGTTGCAGGTTCGATTCCTGCCCGGGGCGCCACTTACGTACATTGCTGGAAATTACAGTAAACCAAATCCCCCCGCAAGCCGCATTTTTACTGTTTTCCGGCTATACGTGGAAACCTACGTAAACTACCATAATTACCGTACACGGTACCGTACGGAGAAAAATGGCCACCAGACAGCGGGATTTCAAGATCCATCTGAAGGGCGAGAGAGCCAAGCTGCAGCCCCGCAGGGAGCCGTACTGGCGTCACATCGATGTGGGCCGGCACGTTGGCTACAGGAAGACCGAGAACGGCTCAGAGACCTGGATAGCGCGTTACACCACCGAGGATCGGAAGTTCCGATATCAGAAGCTCGGGACACTGGCTGCTATCGAATCTTTCACAGATGCTCGCCGGCGAGCGGAGGAATGGTTCGAGCAGTGTGATGTGGGTGTCATGCGTACCGGCACGGTGGAGGAAGCCTGCCGGGAATATGTGGACAACCGCCGTGTCGAAGTTAGCGAAGGCAATGCGATCGACGCGGAGAAGCGATTCAAGGCCCACGTCTATGACACTCCGTTCGCCAAGATCAAGCTCGACAAGCTCAGTCTCCGGGCGGTGGAGAAGTGGCGCAACGATCTCCTGGTGAAGACCACACCGCAGAATGCCAAGCGGAACCTGACGACGCTCAAGGCTGCACTGAATCTGGCGTACCGGCGCAGGGAGGTGGCATCAGCGGATGCCTGGAAGCATGTCTCCGTCGCGGACGGCGAATCCCGCAATGAACTCGATTTCTACTGGTCAGTGGCAGAGCGTAGAGCGTTCCTCGAGAAGTGCCCGGCTGATCTGAAAGATTTCCTCACCGCCATTTCCTACACCGGTGCGCGGCCTCAGGAGCTCGCCCAGGCGAAGGTTGAAGATCTCGATCTGTTTTCCAGGAAGCTGATTTTCCGGACCAGGAAGGGCGGTGGTAGCAAACTGCGATCCCGGGACTTCTCGCTGGCAAACGATGCCGCCTTCGAGTTCTTCAAGCGCATGGCCGCGGACAAGCTGCCCAAGGCGCCTCTGATGACGCGCTCGAGCGGAGCAGGGTGGTATACCGGCAAGCCCGGCAAGAAACCCAATCCGGCATGGGAGCCTCAGGTGCGGAAGATCCGGCGCAAGCACGGCTTCGATGAAAGGCTGTCCGCCTATCACTTTCGGCACTGGACGCTCACCGACTGGCTGAACAATGGGATCGTGGCTGCGAACGTAGCGACGATGGGCGGCACCTCAATCACCATGCTTGATCAGTACTACAAGAAATTCGTGAAGGGCCATGTCGATGATCAGCTGAAGGGTATGGAGACGGTTTAGGAGTGGGAAGAAGCGGGAGAGTCTATACAGGTGCGATCGCAGGTTCATCAGCGGTGACTGAACGTCAAATTGAAACATCAGATGCCGCAGTTGATGAGCTCAACTCTCTCGTCCGAAGGGGACGCCGCCCTCCTTCGGAAGAACGCCGGCAGCAGCTGAAAGTAGAGCTGATAGAGCAACGCGATAGGTGGTTGAGATATAGAGCCGGAAGCAATTTGACCACTGAGAAGTCAGCCCGCCGAAGTATCGACAAGGTGGTCACGGCAGCTCGCAAAGAATGGCCAGAGAGGTTGTTGGAGAATCTCGGTGCGCTCACCACCGAAGAGCGGGCTCTTCTCTATCGCACTATCCTCGGGTCAGCAGCGGGGCATGATCCATCGAAGCTGCCAGATCTTCCGAATCTCCGTTTTTGCCGGTTGCTCAAAGCCTCTACTCGTCGGTTGCCAGGCGAGTTCCCGCCAGAACTTGTCCCTACCGTGCAGGCTATCGCGAGAATCCAGGAGGAAGACTTGGCAACCTGGGTATTCAATAGCGCTATTCCGGACGGCAATCTTCAACGATTTGTGCGGGCTGCTGTCCCGATCTGGTCTGAGTGGACGGGTAGAACTACAAAGCTCACCAGGAATGAGGAACAGGCGAAAAAGGGATTTCATACCTGGATTGTTCGAGTCGTGAAACCATTCCTAAAGCGGTCAGAAATTGTCGGAGTGAAGCAAATCGACGTGATGGTCCAGTCGCAGATTGAATAATCTTCGGGATTCTTGCCCTTTTCTGACACACGACCGGTGAGGTAGGCGTCCTTATTCTGGCAGCCGTGTCTATCAGACGGAAGCGAGCGCAAATGATTGATTCTGCTGCTCAGACGGAAACGAACAGGGACGATATTTCTCGCAGTGCGTTTACCGTTCGTGAAATTGCGGCCCGCAACGGGCTCTCCCATCCCTCGGTTTACAAAGAGATCGCCGCCGGCCGGCTACGGACGTTCAAAGTAGGTAGAGCTCGTCGTATCAGCACTGAAGCGGAGCAGGAGTGGATTGAGCTCTTGGAAGCCGAAGAGTGCGAAAAGGAGAGTGCTGCGGAATGATCGAACACCGCCCCCTTTCGAGGGCGGTAGGTGATCGATCAGACAGGATGTCGATGGGAACCGACTCCTGCATTATACCTACTGCCTATCATGCAATCCAACGTGTTGAGGCTCAGCCATGAGCCGGCCGCGAGGATTCCTCCGAAACTGGAAGCCACAGGCGAAGAGCCTGGCGCTCATCGATGCGATCCAAGGAGTTCTGGACGAGTACGCCGAACAGTTGCCTCTGACGCTGCGGCAAGTGTTTTACCGCCTGGTCGCGAAAGAAGTCATCGGAAAGACTGAAAGCGACTACAAAAGGCTGTGTGAGATCGCGAACAAAGCCAGGAGAGCCAAGATTCTCCGCTTCCAGGACATTCGCGACGACGGCTTCACGTTCCGACAGCCTTCGAGCCTCAGTGGTGTCGAAGACTTCTGGTTGACGGTTGAACACTTCGCGGATGAGTTTCAGCTGGATCGACAGGAGGGACAGGAGAAGCGCCTCATGGTCTGGTGCGAAGCAGCCGGTATGGTGCCTCAGCTTCAGCGCGTTGCCACTCCCTACGGTATCCCAGTGCTCTCCAGCGGTGGCTTCGACAGCGTCACCAGCAAGCATCAGATGGCCGCGGAGATGGCCTCCATGGGCTGGGTCGAAGTACTTCACATTGGCGACCACGACCCGAGTGGGGTGCACATCTTCTCAAGCCTGGCTGAGGATATCACGGCCTTTGCGCATTCCTTCGGCGGTGAAACCGACTTTTGCCGCCTTGCCGTAGTTCCTGACCAGGTCGAAGAGCTCAGTCTTCCCACGGCACCGCCAAAACCCACCGATCGAAGGAAATTTTCCGGCCAGACCTGCCAGGCGGAAGCGATCCCACCGGACTTGCTTGCCCGGATCCTGACCGATGCCATCGAAGAGAGAATCGATACCAAGATACACCGCCAGGTCGTGAATCAGGAAGAAGTCGTCCGAGAGGAGATTCTCGAAAAGCTGGAGGGTGTGCGATGAGCGCGATAGACCGCCGATCGCTGCACCTGGAGGACGTCGGGACCATGCTCTCGTTCGTTCCTTCGCTGGACCGGGAGGTGTGGCTCAGGGTCGGCATGGCCATCAAGGCAGAGTTCGGTGATGCCGGTTTCGAACTCTGGGATGCCTGGAGCCAGACGGCCGACAGTTACAAACCTACCGACGCTCTGGCGGTGTGGCGCTCGCTCCGCGGCGGTGAGATCACCATCGCTACGCTGGTGCACATCGCCAGGGAGCATGGCTGGGAGAGCTCCGGAGCCCAGCTCCCCACCTTAAGAAGATCGCCCAGACAGCCGCTCACACAGCCCAGCAGCCAGGGCATGCGCACCCATGGCCGGAAGCTCTGGATGCGAGGCACTTACGAGCCGGCGAAGGTGATCGCGCAGGGCTACGTCACCTGCAAAGGATTCAAGCAACCGCACGGCTGCAAGGTGGCCGACGGGGTGAAGTCCTCCAGATGGGATGGACCGCAGTCCTGCCTGCTTGTGCCGATCCGGGCCCACGGCACCGGGCCGGTGATCGCAGTCCAAGCGATCAATCCGCAAGGCGTCAAGGTCACCTTCGGCAGGATGACGGCCGAGGATGGCTCCACCGGCTACCTGATGCTCGGGAACGAGCTCGATCCGAAAGCTCCAGCATTTGTCGTAGAGGGCTGGGCCGATGCCGTCTCACTGGTGTTTCTCGCCTACGAAGGCTCAGCCTGCGCGGCGGTGGCGTTCGGAAAGTCGAGGTTGGAGCGAATCGTGGACCAGTTTGAGGTGGATGTCGGAAGGCGGCCGCTCCTCATAGGAGACCGGCCATGATTCTCCCTCCAGGCGAAGCGAAAGACATCGACGATGCTGTCAGAGCTATGGGTCCGGAGGCAGTTCGAAAGTACATCGATATCAAACAAGCCGAGGCTCGGCCGACCAGCCCTCTCCAGCCGGTCAACCTGGAGCAGCTTATCGATTGTGAGCTCGCGACACCGAAGTGCTTGGTCGAGCACATCCTTCCGCTCCGAGAAGTAACGCTCTTTGGATCTCACGGTGGTGCAGGCAAAACGCTCCTGGCCCTCGTGATTGCTGCCCACGTCGCTGCCGGTGAGGACTGGGGAGGCCTCCGCGTGAAACGGGCCAGAGTGCTCTTCGTCTCCCTTGAGGATGATCGCAACGTAATCGCCTTCCGCCTGCAGCGAATCCTAAGGGTTTACAACCTCAATAGATCCCGCGTGCTCGAGCGCCTGGCGGTGATCGACGCCAGCGAGGTCGATGCTGCGCTGGCGGTGGAGGTGAGTGACCAAGGCGTACGGCGGATGGTAATGACGAACGCCTTCAGGGAACTTGCGAAGGCAGCGGAAGGCGTGACGCTGGTCATTATCGACAACGCTTCGGACGCCTTCGACGCGGACGAGAATTCGCGCCGGCAGACCCGATTCTTCATCCGAGAGCTGCGCACCCAGATCGCACGCGAGAACGACGCCGCGGTATTGCTGCTCGCTCACATCGACAAGCTGGCGGCTCGGCACGGCAGCCACGGGAACTCCTACTCCGGCTCCACCGCCTGGCACAACTCCGTCAGGAGCCGCCTGGCGTTGCTCACGGACCAGGAGGGGCAGCTGCAGCTGGTCCACGAGAAAGCGAACCTCGGCCCTCGGATGGAGCCAGCGCTCGATCTGAGGTGGGACGGTCCGGTGCTTGTGCCGCACTACACCGACCCTGCAACCGACCATGAATTGAGAAAGCAGGCAGCAGAGCACGACTCGGCAGCCGTTCGCGAGTACGTCGCCAGGATGGGAGATATGGGCCGGACGGTTCCCGCCAACCTGAACGGTGCGGGCAACGTGTACGTCACGCTGGCCGACTTTTGTCCCGATCTGAAAAACCGATTCCCGGATACCAGGGAAGGAAAAACAGCCTTCCGGGCAGCCCTCGCGAAGTGCCTAGTCGACAAGACACTGGTCGAAGAGAGTTACAAAACCGACAACAGGAACTCACGCAAACGGCTCGTTCTGAGCCAGCCAGAGGAGAAATCTGCGTGAGTTTTCCTGCGTCTGTATATATCCCCCCATACCCCCCTGCAGAACTCACGCACGCGGGTGCGACACGTTGCGTGAGTCCTGCTCGTGAGTTTCGTGAATCCACGTGCAAGAACTCACGAATTCACGCAGATCCATGAAAGGAGAAAATCCATGTCTGATCGAAAACTGAAGTTGCGGATCAACGAACTGCTCAACCACATCGCTCAGGATTCCGTGGAGACTGAGGACCAGATCGAGCTGATCCGAGAGGTGGCCAGGCAACTCAACACCGAGGCCTCGGCGATGGAGGTGGTCTCGAACAGGAAGAAGGCAGCATGAAAAGCGATAAGTTCAATCCGAATGACCCACTGCCACTGGATCCCGGGCGCGTTCCTGAACCCGGCCGGGGGGTCTATCTCCAGGTAGCACCTCGGATCGTCCACCTTGGACTGAAGGGTTGGGATCGGCCCAACTTCGCCGTTTGGTGCGCCATGGTTTCTGTCGTCCGCGATCTCCATCGAACTGGTGCAGAGTCGGTGCTGGTGGCCGAATTGGAAGAGTGGCGCAAGATGTTGTCGATTCCAAAGGAAATTCAGGACGAGGTGATCAACTCATGAACGATGGGTCTCGTGAGTCAGTGTTTTCACAAATATGGCGAGCACCCTCGGCTGCTCTCCGCGGGCTACAGAGTTGCTACCTAGACGTTTTGCTCCGCCTCGAGAACCGCCGTGCCGAGCAGCAGGAGAAGCAGTTGGACCTACTGCGTCAGCGACGGCTGGAGGAACTTCGATCCCCTGATGAGAACGCAATTCGAACTTTGAGTGATGAACAACTCAATCTTCTCCTCGATTTGGTAGGAGACCACCATCTCTCCGCGCCGTTGTGGAAAGAGCTCCAGCGACGAGAGGGGAATGAACAACGCTGAAAAACAGCGTCGGTACCGCGATCGGAAGAAAGCCGGGCTGCGGATACTGAAAGTCGCGATCGAGGAGGAGGCGATCGAGGAAGGAGTTCGCCGTGGGTATCTCGATATCCGTGCCACGGAGCATGATCCTGCGCTGGAAGAAGCGATAGCGAACCTGATTCACCGCTGGATATATCGAGAAGTAGAAAAAAATGCGTTACCGGTAACGAACTGCGAAAAAGCCCCCTCAGAATGTTCGCAACGCATTTCGGAAGCATCTCATGGCTGAACCCCCAGTAATCATCAGGGAAAAACGACCAGGCCCGATCAGGCTGCTGGAAGGGGCCAAAAAGATTATCTCGAATCCTGTTGTCCAGGGTGCAGGCCTGACAGCGCTGGCTGGATTCAACCCACTGGTCGGTTTACTTGCGGCACCTCACATCAAAGCTGGTATGGATGAAAGCCGACTGGACCGGGAACGATCCAGCGCGGAGCTCAACCTCCTTCGAGACCGAATCACTCAGACGGCATCGATGCGCAGTGGTTTGGATGAGCTCGTCACTAGCCTGGGATCTCCTCAGCGGGCACAGAGCGGTGAGGTGGGAGCACCTGGCACAGCTGGATTTGGACAAAGCATGCAGCCGCGCATCTCCGCAGAACAGGCACGCTACCTCCGATCGCTCGTCCAGGGTGCCCCCCATGCTGCTGTCCCACTCATCGGTGGTCTGCTAGGCATGGGGGAGAAACGTCCTGCTCGAGGGTTGGAGGGTACATTCGAGTCGATCGAAAACCGAATCGGTAGGCCGCTGACAGAAGATGAGGTGTTCTCTCTGGCAGACCGGGGTAGCAGCGGAATGGCAGCGCAGCTCGGTCTCAATCAGTCGATGCTTGAAATCATGCGAGCGCAGATTGAGCTCAAAGCCAGAGAAGATGAACTTTCCGAGGAGCACGACGATCGGGAGCGAGAATCGCTGCTCAAGAAACAGGATTTTCTCGCCCAGGTCGGCCGCGATCTGGAGGCTGCCGAGATCATCGATGAGATCGAGAGCAAACTGCTGACTAGGCCTGGCTTTGCCGCAGATGCCAGGGCTCAAGTCCAATCTGCAATCGGCCTTGTGGATCCGGACTCCGGAGAACTCGCGGCGAAGCAACAGAGATTCAAACAGCTCTCCACCCTATCAGGTCTCGATGTCGTCAAAGCCTATGGCCTCAATCCTACGGATACGAAGTTCAAGCGGATGATGGAAACTGCGCTGTCGCCGAACAACGCGCCGGATGTCAACCGCCTGGTTCTGCTCGAGAGGCTGGAGTTGGCTTCTCAGAATACGGAGTTGCCGTTGGAGGTTCGGGACGAGATTCGCATGCGTATCAAGCAGATCAAGAGCAGAAATGGGTCGAAGAGGCGATTCTTCATGAGTGAAGACGACATTGAAGCTGCCTTGGAGTCCGGTGAGATCAAGTTCGGCGACGAAATCATTTTCAACGGTCGTCGCGTGCGGATCGACAACGATGGCTGACGGGAAGATCCCATACACCCTGCGCGATGTGCCTACGAAACGAAGCGAGAGGAGCGAGAACGCATCACCGAAGAAGAGGCGCTTTAAACTCGTCCATCTCGAGCAAGATGGCCCTGGCGCTATGACCGCGCTGACCGGCGGCATGGCTGAGCGATTGGTGGATAACACCCTGGCGATTCCTGAGCAGATTGCACGGGCCGGAGTAGGCGTAGCGAACCTTGGCCGAGCAGCAATCGGCCAACGGATGCAAGGTATTCCGAAGGACGGCGTCCTAGGCCTTCCCCGGGGTCGTGAAGTGCTAGCTCACGCTGATGCTCTGCTTGGTAGTATCTCTGGGAGGAGTTCCGAGCTCGAGACAGCGTTGGCGAACAGAGCGCAGATTTCTCAAGACAACCCGATTGCCTCCGGTGCTGGAGGGCTCCTCGGAGACGCAGCCACACTCATGGCTGGGCGGGCGCCACTTGTTCGGCCTCAGGGTGCATTCGGACCCATGGGACAGCCTCTCGGAGCGGCAACGGCCAGAGGTGGCGGTGTGTTCGATGACCTCGCTGACACGGCCGTGAACAAACTGGTGTCGAACACGAAGACACCCGGCGCACGCATGGCACTCGATAACGTCGTCAAATCCGATGTGGTCAAGCGGTTGGCTAGAGGCGCTGGACGATCCCTCGAAACCGGACTGGAAGGCGCTGCACTCGCGATCCTTCAGGACCAGGATCCTGTTCAAGCAGCCGCGCTGAGTGCCGGAGCTCAACTCGGGGCGAGCGGTTCTCTGGAGCTGGCTCGTAGTGTGTTGGGTGGATCGCCTTCGAAAGCCACGCTGAAACTGACGGCGGCCGGCGTCACCGGAGCTGCCTTGATACAGACACTTAAGTCCGCGACTCCGGGTGGGCCTGATTCCATCCTAGATGCGGCAGAGAGCTCGTTCAACAAGCTCGCCTTCAGTATCGCTGCAGGTGCGGTACTCGGAAGCATGGGACGCCGCGCAAGCGGTCAGAATCTACCGCTGGTATCTGAAGCCCTGGCAACGGTCCCGAGAGGGGCGATGGTGTCGCTCATCAAGGACATCTCAGACAAGGATCCAGCCACCGCGGATCTCACGGAACGGGCGGTGCTCCAGCTTTCCAGAGACCCCACAGCATTCAGTGAGAAGACGCAGCGCACGCTACTGAAGGCCTTGGAAGAACGGAAGTTCGGGGTCACCGTTCGCAACCTGGCTGAGAAGCAACCCGCATTCGTGTCGATTCTCGAGAACCCAACTGCGGCCCCTGATGCGCAGGCGATTCTTCGAAATGCGGTTGAGCGGGACAACGCGGGTGCCAAGCGCCTTCCGGAAGCTGAGTCGATTGCTAAAGCGATCGGGTCTTATGAGGGATCAGCGGCCAAGTTTATCGCTGAGACGCTGGGAGATGAGGGGAGTGCGGCCGCTGCATTATCCAGGCTAAAGCCGGGAGCCAGACGCAATGCGGCTCTGGAAACCCGTCTGACGCAGATGATCAAGGCTGCGACAAACCGATCGACTGGGAAGCTCAGACTCAGTGCGAAGGATCTCGCTCGACAGTGGCACGAGCTACCCGAGATCACCAAGCAAGCATATCCACACCGAAAAGCCATCGAGGCCTTCATTCAGGAGGCGCAGGGCCAAGCTTTCGCGGTTCTGCCTTCCTTGCTCTCTCGAAGTTTGATGACCGATGGCCAACTAACCCAACAGCTCACAGGAGCAAATCAGAATGAACCAAGCGGCAACTGACGTTGAACCCATAGAAGGTGCCAACGGTATCGGTGACGTTCTAAACCACCTGGAAGATCAGCCAACGGCGATCACCAACAGTCGTCCATCCCCCGAAGCGGAAGCTCGATCCGAGTTTCGAGAGATGGAGACCGATCAACTCGACAGTTTCTACAACGGAGAGGGAGAGGCCACCGAGAGTGAGACCGGCAAGAAAGGCCGGGCCACCTCAACGATTGCTGAAACGCTGGAATCTATCGCGGAGGAGGAAGCGGCCGATGTCGAGAGGCAACCCGTACCGCAGGTGGATCTCAGAGAGGAGAAGCAACCGGTACCCCCTGCGGTCGATCCGGATGATGTTTCCGGTCTCTGGAGTAACCAAGACGTTGAGCTAATCTCGGTAATCCAGTCGGAAGGGCAGAGGTTCCAGTCAGATCTGGAGGCGCTTGCTCGTGTAAAAGTGTTAGCTGAACAGCTGGCGAAGTCGGATCCAGAGCAGGCGGAAGCGCTCGCACCGAAGATTCAGGTCGCAGAGCAAGAACTGAAGGTAAGGCGCCAGTCCCTTCAGAAGGGCGTGCAGTACTTCCACAGCAGGCTTCAGCAGCAAAGCAACGCCAAGGCGCACGCGAATCTCCTGACTCAGGATCAGAAGCTGAAGGAAGCCATGCCGGACCTCGACCGGGCCGCATTGGCTAAGTACCTCGGCAAGCAGGGATATTCCAACGAGGACATCTACGCCACGAGTGATCCGGTGCTGCTCACGATGGCCGAGAAGGCTCGCAGATATGACGAGCAGCAACAGCTCAGGAAGATGAAGATTCCCCTGAGAAAAGGCGCTGGCCAGAAGGCGGGCAAGAAACCGCGACTCGTTGCCGAAAGCGGAAACTTGCTCAAAGACATACAGCGACAGCACTACGATCCTCGCCGCGATGGGCCGGCTTCTGCCTCACGTACTGCCAATGGCTTTCAGAAGCGCGCAGCATTGGATTCCATGTATCCCAACCAGCAAGCGTCGCCAACACTCCTCATGCCGAAGCAATCACCGATTGAGCGGCTCCAGCTTCTGTACACAGGGCGATGAACATGACCGATCAACAAGCAGAGGGTCTAGGGATGGAAGCCAAAGCAGAGGATGTAGTTATCAGCGTCAACTCCGCTCTCAGTCCGATGGTTCAGGCGACGTTCGATCAATTGATCGGCAGAGAGCCGAGGCTGAAGCCGCGAGGCACCAAGGGTATGACAGTCAACGTTGAGGCAGCTCTCGTCCGAGAGGACCGACAAGTGCATCTGGTGCTTCGTCTCGGCGCCAATGCGTTCTCCGTGATGCAATTCTCTGCGTCGGATCCACTGATGCAGACTCTCGATGGGATGTTCACCGACTTCGGGCTCAATCGACAGGCTGCCCACGAAGCTGGTCAGGCCGAGCGGAACAGACGTGTCGCTGCAGGTGAGCTGCCCCCCGGTTATCAACGAGCAGGTGAAACCGCTCGACCGAAGATCCCCGTCTACGATAAGTAGTTGGGGTACCTTTCTGGTCGCAAAGGCCGTGTGGGAGGAATTCTGGCCCACAGGCACCCCCCCGGGGGGGGGGCCGTACCCCTCGTGGACCTGAAAGGGGGCGGGGGTAACCCGCCAGACGCATGAAATAAAGAATTCCCTTGAAAAAAATTAACCACAATCCGCCAAAGCACCTGTCTACGGACGCCAGACGCTGGTGGAGACGGATCCGGGATGAGTACGACATCACTGACGATGCCGGGAAGCTCCTCCTGCAGACGTCCATGGAAGCATTCGACAGGGCGGTGAATTGCCGTAAGCGCATCGACGACGATGGCGAGTTGATCAAGGATCGATTTGATCAATCCAAGCCGCATCCGTTGCTGGCCGCGGAACGGGATGCCCGATCCCAGATGTTGGCAGCGCTGAAGCAGTTGAATCTGGACATTGAACCACTTCGTGATCGTCCAGGCCGGCCGCCAGGTAGGTAGGTGTGCCGACGATCAGGACGAAGCGGAAGAGGGTGCGCCTCGATCAGAGGGTCAAGCCCTGGGTGGAGAGTTTTCTACGGGATCGAACCGTGCCTGAGCCAGGCACGCCTGAGATGAGCGAGTACCTGCACTGGAAGTTCTTCGGCTGGTCAGTGCCGGGTCTTCCGGCTTCTCGTAGCAGGGAAGCTCGAAATCTGCTCTATGGTGAGCGGCACGCGGAGGACTAATCGCCATGAACCTGAGGCATAAGTGGACGGGCCAACGACACGGTGAAGCGATGACCAGCAAGGATTCATCAAGAAAGGAGCGCCTATTATGAAAGCATTGGTGGCATTCATCGTATTGATATTGCTGTCCTCTCCTGTCTGGGCGGCCACTTACAGCTTTACGGTAACCGCTGTATCGGGCGACTTGAACGGAACAGAGGCGAGTGGATCTTTTGCGCTTGCGTCTCTCACGGAAGGTCAAAGCCTCGGCGTCTCATTCGTTTCGTTCAGCCTCACATGGGACGGTGTAACCTACGATGAGAATGACGTGATGATTGGCTACATCAACGCGTCAGACACCGGTCTGATGTATGGCGAGGAGGGCTTCCCGAGCGCACGAGGTGCCTTTGGCAGCAGATGCCATGTAGGTGGTTGTTCGTACGGGGGTAACGGCGGTCGAGACATCCTGATCAGCTTCGGGGATGCCCGCCCCTGGCCCGGTGCATGGGCGTCGGAAGGCGTGATCGGACATCAGTTCTTTCGATACACCCGGGCGGACGGGTCGTCGGGGCTTGGGAACGTGGTGTTTGAGCTTCAAGAATGATCTGTTTTGTTTGCCAACTGCACCCCCAACACAAGCCGAATCTCAGTTCCGCAAGCGCCGCAACTGAAAGTTGAGTTGTGGTGGCTCTGATCTTCCCAGATTGGAGTTTGATGGTCGCAATCTTCTGAGGGACAAGGGACTCCTTGATAGTACATCGGCTGAATAGACCAGAGGTCTTCTTGAATACATTCCAAGTTATGCGGTGACCCACACTCCGTGCACTTTACGACTCGCTCGTCCCCGGGTTGCATGCGGAGCACGCGAGCTGAGTTTGTGTGGCTACAGCGTTTGCAGTCCCAGTTCTTTGTTATCCGAAAATCGACGTTAAACGCCGTCGATTCCAAGACCTTTTCTACAACTGCCAGAGCTTCTCTACACCTAGATGCAACGACATCTACTCCCATAACACCCCCCGAATCCAACTGCGCAATCGTTGGAGAATGGAGGAAACTGCCGAGGGCGTGGTAGTGACGATTGAGATCTTTCGTGGAGATAGAGTTCTCAACCATCGCATGTGTGGGCTCTGCGGGTTCACCGTATTTCTCCTCCAGGCCGAATGCGATGGTAGCGGTTCCTTGTGGCACGTCCGGATCCACTTCAAGCATTTCGGCGAATACCTTCGCTGGCTGCCAGGATTTGTAAGAAGCACCGTGCAGTTCACCCAAGTATTTCGTTGCCCTCTCGTAAACCAGGCTTTCCAATGCCATTCGGAGCTCGAGAGCCGCATACCTGGGTGACTCGAGCGAAAGCTCAGCATCAAGGAGTGTCCTCGCGTTTGCTGCGTGAGTTCTCGCGCTGTTTCGATAGTTGAATTTCATCAGTTCGATAGACCTCGCTGATCGGCCATAATGAGCATGAATCCATTGAGTGGCACTTGATGTGAGCAGTGATACCCCCGAAAACGTTCAGGCATTCAATTTCCTTGCTCTCGCCGTCTTTCAGAAACTCTATGATCACTTCCCCGAGCCCCTAACAATTGAGGGTCTACGATTCGTGCTAGAGAATACATGCGACTATGGCCCTGGATCGAAGGAAGCCGCATACAGTCGTCTCTTCTCTTACACCATGGAATGGCTGGAGAGCGAGGATTTCCTCAGGTGGGGAAACGTAACTCTGAATGACAACTATGAAAACGTCGTTCTTACTCTGAAAGGTTTGACGGTGCTGGGCTACGTACCTAGTTCAATAGTGCCGGGACGTCGCAAAGAACCACTGATCAAGAGAGTTCGCAGAGTCGTAGGGCAGGGTGTAGATAATGCTGGGGCAGAGGTGGTAGCGACGCTGGTAGGTCAGCTCCTATCTGTTGGAGCAAAGATCACCAGCAGTTAACTATCCAGAGAATGCCCATCGCTGGCTTGGCGGCATACTATAAGGCCCCCGAAGGGGCCTGGAAGAGAGGGGTTGAGATAGTGCCTCAACCGGCCTGTGGCGGCTGTAAGCCTTCGTCCCACTCTCGTGCAAGCAACTGCCTCTCGATGAGTGCGCAGTACAGCCTCTCATGCGCGACGGCATTCCGTAGCCCCCTGAGCGACCACAGGTGGCTGACGAGGTAATCATCCGGTCCTGTGGATCCGACGAAGTACTCGTAGCCCCGGAGTTCCTGGATGCACTCAGCCTCGGACAGCTCCGAGCATTCTGATTCGAAGTGTTCGAGCTGTGCTACCGAGTCCAAGTTCTCCAGCTGGCGGTGCTTAGGCTCCATATCAATCACCATGTCCGCCACGTGGTTCAGTGCCGCCTTGGCTCCGGCCAGAATGGTCTGCAGGCCCGTGTACTGCTCCAGGTCGAAGGTGATGTGTTCACCGCCGTCTGGTGGATCCTCGACGAGCTTTTCCAGGACGGCGATCGTGTTCACCGCGTTGTAGATGGTCGTCTGAAGCTGCTCGTACTGATTTAGATCGGGATCGGATTCGATGAATTTACTTTCCAGGTTGCTCATGATGCAGCTCTCCTCATTTCCACACCTCGCTCATCTGCCCAGGCGGCCGTCTGAAGCTGTGCGGCCAGGAACTGCTCCCGGCACCAGCTGACCTGATCCACGGGATCCATGGCCAGCCAGGCCCGCTCAGCCTCAACTGCCTCAGGAAAGCCCTCGCGGCGCTCGTTGATTTGTTCCTCCAGGAGGCACTCGTAGGCGGTGACGACGAGGTTCTCGTGGCCCTCAGCCCTCAGGATCGCGAGCTGCTGCTTGACGAGCTCGAGCAGGTAGACCGGCGGTGTCACCGGGATCTGCACATTCCAGGTCTGATCCGTCACCGTGTAGGTGATCGCGGGATTGGGTGTTTCGCTCACGGCGTCGAACGAACTCATGTCAGGTCCTCCATGGTCTCCAGGATCTGAGACTTCTGCGCTTCGGACAGGCCCAGGAACAGCGATCTGAATTCATCAGGCGAGAGTAAGGTATCAATCCGGCTCGACGTCTCAGACATGGCCATACGGCCCAGATCCGTCACGGCCGCTCGGAGATGGGAGATCACGTAGATCTCACCCCATTTCGCTTTCGCATCCGGCGGGAAGTCATCCAGGGTGCTGATCGCGAGAACTCTGGCCTGTACGTATTCCTGCAACAGGGCCAGCACGGCCTCGATCCGCAGGTAGGTGGTTTCAGGGTCGCCCGGTTCGACGAGTGCGTAATCAGGTTGCTCAGCCATGCTTCACCTCCTGCACTTCAACCGGAACCCAGATCGGGCCCAGATCGAGATATGGATTGCCGAGACGGGTGATGTACACCCAGCCCGCGTTGGAAAGACGCTCGAACAGAGCGCGAGAGAGTTGGATAGAATCCCTGGTAGCCATTTCGGCACCTCCGTTGTCGGTATGGTGAGCCGAGGAGGGGACTTACCGCGTCCTCTCGCTCGGCGTTTTACCGTACGGAAGCAACGTACAGAACCTGAATCAGCCTGAAACCCGCATTTTTACTGGCCTTCGGGGTGCGGCTTGGACTCCTGCCCGGGGCGCCAATTGCTCTAATTCGGATAGGGTTGGTTGGATAGGGTAGGTTGTACAGGGTTGGCGATAAATGCCTTCGCCAACTGCTTCTGCCCACTTCATCCGACCGCAATGAAAACATGGTTTGATCCCAGGCTAATCTGGAATCCCTGGTGTTCTGATCGTCAATCTGTCGGCCCACCTGCTGGCCATCTGCCTGGTCGGCGTCGGTTTTGTCATCCTTCCGCTGCCGATCCCGCTCGGGGCGGTCTTGATTTTGCTCGGCGTAGGCCTGATCGTCAGGGTGAATCCTGCTGCGAAAGAACGGGTTCGCCGGATACGGCAGGCCAGCCCGAGGCTCGAGGCCGTGATCCGGCGGGTCAAGCGCTACCTGCCGGGTTTTCTCAGAAGATCCATCGAAGAATCTGAGCCGTTCTGAACTGCAGCACAGCAACTGAACAAAACAGGGCGGTGAATTAGAGCGCATGTCTGCAATCCTTGCCGCGATCAGATATCCGATTGTTCTTGTGCTCATCGCTTACGCGTCTGCCGGTAGCGCGGCGAGCCCATCAGAGCAGATCTACCTGGGATACTTCTCTCAGGGCGATCTCGATGGCTGGGATGAAAAGGCGTTTTCGGGAGAAACCCGATACACCATCGAACAGAACGAGGATGGGAGCGTACTGGCGGCGCGCAGCCAGTCTTCCGCTTCCGGACTGGTCAAACAGCAGCGCGTTGATCTCGAGGAATATCCGTTCCTCAACTGGCGATGGAAGGTCGGCAACCGGCTGCCAGCGCGGGACGAATCCGCCCGGGATGGGGATGACTATCCTGTGCGCCTCTATGTGGTCTTCGACGGTGGCCTGTTTTTCTGGCAGACCCGATCCATCAACTATGTGTGGAGCCGCAACGCCGGCAAAGGTTCAACCTGGCCGAACGCCTTTGCGAAGAGAAATGTGGTCATGGTGTCGTTGCGGGACGGGCAGGATGCAACGGGCGTCTGGCACGAAGAGAAGCGGAATGTGCTGGCGGACGTCCGTCGCCACTTTGGCAGCAATATCGGGCACGTTGTCGCCGTCGCGATCATGACGGATACGGACAACACGGGAAGCGCAGCGGAGAGTTTCTACGGAGACATCTACTTCAGCCGGCAATGATGGGCTGGCGTATCAGTCCTCCGAGACGTCCTCGTCCTGACTTGCCGTAGCCGGTTTCAGAAAGCGCAACGTCAGAAAGGTGACGATGCTCACCAGCAGGGCAATTTCGAATCTGTGCGAGGCAACTGCCAATCCGATGGCGCCGGTGGCCCAGAGACTGGCTGCGGTCGCAGTACCTTTCACCGTACCGCCCTGTTTCAGGATAGCCCCGCCGCCGATGAACCCCATGCCCGTCATCAATCCCTGGATAACCCGAGCTTCCGCATCCGTGGATTCGAGTACCTGATAGCCAACGAGCATGTAGGCGCAGGCTGCGACGGCGACCAGCGGGAAAGTCCGTAGTCCGGCGGTTCGAGCGCGTGTTTCCCGATCCCAGGCGATGGGAATGGCCAGCATGTAGGCCAGGAACAGCTCGAGCATGTGGCGCATTGCCAGTGCCCAGTCGAAACTCATATCCATAGTTTTCTTGCAGAGCCTCCTGCTTGGCGCAGCAATGCCGCGTCTGAATCGCTTAGAATAGCGGGGTCATTACTTCTCCGAACCCGTGCTTCGGTTTCGTGGTGAAGTCCCACGGAAGGACAGTCGTATCGATCCTACGTCGTATCTCGGAATACAGGACCCGGTCTCTTCGCTCACACACCTGTTCGGATCCTTAGCCTTTGCCATACTGGGTGTGGGTCTGATCCAGCGGGGGCAGGGAAACAGGCTGCGAGTCGCCGCTCTGCTGATCTATGTCGCCGGGGTGGTGCTCACGCTGTTGGCAAGCGGGCTGATGCACCTGGCGGCGCGCGAATCGGATGCCCGTGCCGTTCTGGTGCGACTGGACCATGCCGCGATCTTTTTTCTCATCGCCGCGACCTACACGCCCGTCCACGTCATTCAGTTCAAAGGCTGGATGCGATGGGGAGTCCTGGTTGCAATCTGGACAGCCGCTGCTGCGGGCATGCTCCTGAAGATCGCGTTTTTCGGCATCGTGCCGGAGTGGTTGTCGCTGGCGTTTTATCTGGTGCTGGGATGGACGGGCATTTTCACGGCGTATGCGCTGCATCGCGTGGTGGGATTCGAGCCGTTGATCCCCATTGTGCTCGGCGCGCTGGCATACACGGTCGGGGCATTGCTGGATGTGTCCGATCTGCCGGACCTTGTACCGGGACTGATCAGAAATCACGAACTCTTCCACTTCTTCGTGCTGATTGGCGTTGCCTCCCACTGGATCTATATCCGTCGGATCACTATCTACACACCCATCAGCGACCTGTATTCCAGAAGCTGAGGACGGTGCGTGGCGTGGTCGTGTGCCTGTCAGGCGAGGGCGGTCTCGAACAGCACCAGCAGTCGAGACCAGGCCCGTTCGGCCTGAGCTTCGTTGTACACGCGTGAGTCCAGCGCGCACCAGCCGTGCATGGCGCCCTCGTAGACTTCGATCTCCGCATCGAGACCGGCCGCGTCAAAGCTCTCCCGCAGGATGGTCTTTGCTTCCGGCTCCCGCTCGTCATCGTTCTCTGCGATGGCAAACAGGAAGCTGGCATTCATGGACGGCACCAGCAGATGCGGGCTGTCCGGTGCATCTGTCGCCAGGCGTCCGCCGTGGAACGACGCGCCTGCGCCAATACGATTCGGGACGGCGGCGGCCGTGCGCATGGTCATCGGCCCACCCATGCAGTAACCGGTGGTGCCGATCGGCCGATCGGTGTCCACCGCCGCCTGTGCGTCCAGCCAGGTGACGAATGCCTTTGCGTCAGTCACGTTGGTGTCCGGCGTGAGTGACCGGGCCATCGGCATCACCTTCGCCCGCGTGCTTTCATCCTGAAAACTCTCGCCAGGTTCGGTCACCGGCGCCTTCGCCATCCGGTAGTAGGGATTTACAACCAGCACGGCGTAGCCTGACTCGGCCAGGCGTTTACCCATCATGCGATAGGCAGGGCGCAGGCCGAGAATGTCCGGCCAGACGATCACGGCGGGATGTGAACCGCTGGCGGGATGCACGAAATAGGCGTCCGTTTCTCCGTCGGGCGTGGTCACCATCACCTCGGACTCCGTCACATCCGCAGCGTTTGCCGCCCGGGGCACCACCATGCCAGCGGCTGTTGTCAGCGCTGCGGCAGTTGTGAAAGCCCCGAACTGGCGCCTGCTCAGGCCATTCTGCCGTCGGGCTTTCAGGTAGCGCTCGCTTTCTTCGACCGTATTCTCGTCGCACATGTCCGATCCCTCCTCGTTGAGCCAATGAGTGTCGCTCGATCAGGGGGGTGATTCAATCACGGGGTAGACGCGGTTTTCCCCACTGGATGTGCGCCTGATTCCGACCTTCGATCTGCCCGTCGGGGTGATGGGCGAGAATCAGGTTGCACACTTCTGCATCAAAAGCGGAGGCCGCTGCTGGGGTCATCCGGTCGCGGGAGAATCCGTTGCGGGCATGAATCGAGTCCAGGTAGTCGGCCACGGATTGAGAGAAGGGCTCGGGCCAGGTGGATTTCCGGCCGCGCAGCTCGAACAGGCCACGGCTCTGCAGTTCTTCGATGAGATCGTACGGCTGGTAGTCCTGATTGGTGGAATAGCGGGCGATGATCCGGTCGAGATCCCTCTCCCAGGGGAAACCGGTCAGTGCGCTCTGGTTGACGATGATCAGCCAGCCTTCCGGATCGAGCGCCCCAACCAGTTTCGGAAAGACGATTTTCCAGTCGAGCCAGGCGAGACTCTGGGCACAGATCACGAGATCGTAAACGGCGCCGTAAGAATACGTCTCCGCACTCTGCGGATGCCAACGGAGGCGCTCACTGTCTGATCCTGGGATCGCCAACCGGCGCATGGCCTCCGATGGCTCCACCGCATCCACCTTTTTCACGTGCTTGGATAAGGGCACAGCGATATCACCGGCGCCGGCACCGAGTTCCAGCACGCGCGCCTGGCCGGGGAGGGGGGTTCGCTCCAGGATCAGATCGATCAGTTCCCGTGGGTATGGAGGCCGTTTGCGATAGCTCGCCGCCATCGCCGGATCCTGAAATTGCGCCCCGTACTCGGGTCCGAGGTGTGTGGGCTTGGGTTTCATCACGATCCTGCCAGGTGAGATCGCCAGATCCCGTCGTGGTGGACATAGGCATCTGGTGCGGAGGATCCGCTAGTCACATCAGCCCCCGCTGCCCTGGAAGTCAGATTGAGTTGTTGCATATTGACCCGCACTTCAAGCGAAATAGCGCCTTACGCATCAATCACCCCCTGAATTCTGTTAGCTCCGACTACCTCAATCTCGGTAGCCGCCATGGCGCGCAATGCATTTCGGCGGCTTCCGAATCGTTATAAGCCATGTCGCGAAGTTGTTCTATCGAGACGAGACTGATCATAGTTGCACTGCAAGAGGCCGGTTCTGGCCAACAGAGGACCTCTAACGAAGCATTGTCCTAGCTTTTTCGATATCCAATTTCACTTGCCTTGCCATCGCCTCCACGGACTCGAATTTCATTTCACCTCGTAGCCTCGTGGTCAGCCTCACCTTGAGACGTGAGCCGTACAATTCTCGGTCAAAATCGAAAAGGTGGACTTCCAATAGACGCTCGCTGGTGCCGATCGTAGGACGTCGACCCAGATTGGCGATCCCGTCATGCACTTCACCCTCCAACTCGATTCGCACCAAGTACACGCCGTTATCGACCTCAAACTCTGATGCGTCGATGTTCGCTGTTGGAAATCCCAGTTTCCCACCCAGCCGTGCGCCCTCAATCACGGTCCCTTGCAGTGTCAGCATTTCAGTAAGCATTGATGGCAGACTAGTGGATGGGTCACCAAGGTGCCAGGCCGTGAAAGGTCCATTTCCAGCGGACAAGAGACATTCGAGACTTGCGTTATCATGCGTTGATGGATGCTCGACAATTCTGCCGCGAAGATTTCGAAGATTTCTTGTCTTTGATCGCCAACAACGCGGCGCAGCGCGCAGTCGGTCATACTTATCTAATGACAAGCGATGTTGCGTGGCAGTTTCCAGGCTGTGCGCCTAAAGACAACATTAGGCTTTGGAAGGACCATGTTGGCTTAGCTGCATATGCTTGGTTCCAACCCCCGGACACACTGAAGTTCGATGTTCGTAGTGGCATGAAGGACTATAGAGAAATCCTCTCCGAAGTGCTCGAATGGGTCGAGGCACGCCGCACGTTGTTTCCATCTAGCTACCCCTTTCATATCGATCTGAAATCGATGGATGAATGGGCTGACGCTATAAGGACTCCGCCCTCTCATCATGCCTCCTCAGACAAGCGGTTTTTAACCACGTCTGTACTTGAATCGGATCAAGTGCGCCGGGGGCTTCTTGATCGAGCGGGATTTTCCGTAACACAGCATTTTGAGCCCATCCTGACCTGTGACCTTCACGAAGTGCAGATACCTGATACTCCGGATTTCTTCGTGGTGCGTCGTGTGGAAGAGCATGAATTCGAGAGGCGAGTTACGTTGCACTCCGCAGCTTGGGCACCAGCGGCCGGCTTCAACATCGATCAATATCTAAGTGTCCGAGCCATTGATCAGGTATTCGATTCTGACCTGGATATCGTTGCAGTTTCCAGAGACGGTTCGTTCGCAAGCTATACGATTGCATGGTGCGACCCGGTGTCTCAGATTGGGTCATTCGAACCCTTTGGAACACATCCAGATTTCCGTGGTACCGGAGTAAGCAAGGCGGTTATTGGCGAAGGCTTTCGTCGATTGATCGCCAAGGGAATGCGGTCAGCTAGGATATACACAGCCGGGTTCAATCATCAGGCAGCGAAGTTATATATGAGCTGTGGTTTCGCTCAAGTCGATGTGAACAGAACAATGATCAAAGAACTTTGAGCGACTGGTTTGTGCCGAGAAGGGACTCTCATAGCCCACAGTTAAAAAGAGATTAGACTGTTTCCGTCACCTAGATTTCTGGACACACATGGAGCTTTTCGGCTACCTACTGCTCGCCGCTAGCGTAGTTTCCGCCAGTATCACGGCAGGGATGCTCTTTGGGCTGCGTAGCGCCATCGAATCGCATGGTCCGAGTTTCGGTGCGGAGATGTTCAAGCACAGCTATTTCGTGCGGGGGCTGATCCCATATGTGATTCTCGGATTCAGAGCATCAACTGGCTGGTTCCGTAGAAACGGCGCTAAGCACCCGGTCCAAGAGCAGGCGAATCTGGCGAAAATCCCGTTTCTGACCACTTTGGCCTTGGCAAGTGGATCGGTATGCGTACTGAATCAACCTTAAAGAACTACGATAACAAATCAACGCAGTTGCTGAAGTACCAGAGTATTCTCGGAAAAAGCAGAAGGTGTTTTGTTAACCACTAATGGATTCATCAGAGAGGTACAAATACACGATCGAAGAATGTGACGTGCCGGAAGTGCGTCACGGTTCACTTCGAGAGTACCGGGTTAGGTACCGCTTCCCCGGACAGTTTCGTTTAGCGTGATCTTCTTGCTCTGTTCTCGTTTCAGTCTAGAACGCATCCTCGGATTGTAGAAGCACTCGATGTAATCAAAGATATCCGCTCTAGCTTCTGCTCGTGTTCGATAACGCCGCCGATTTACTCGTTCTCGCTTCAGCATCCCGAAGAACCCTTCGACGAGTGCATTGTCTGCGCAGCTGCCTACGGCACTCATGCTGCAGGTCAGGTTGTGACCTTTGAGAAAACGCTGGTATTCATCACTGGTGAACTGCGTGCCGCGATCCGAATGCAACACAATGGTTGATCGATCCTGCCTCTGCCAGAGCGCCATTAAGACAGCCTGCAGCACCAGCTGGCGATCCTGAACAGCACTCATTGACCAACCAACCACCTGTCGAGCATGCAAATCAATGACAACACAGAGGTACAGCCAGTCCTCTGCCGTTCGAACATAGGTGATATCGGTTACCCACTTGCTGTTCGAACTGCTGGCTTCGAAGTTGCGATCCAGGTGGTTCCGCACTGCTGATGGTCGAGGTGCACTGGGCTTCTTTCGCCAGCTCCGGCGCTGCGGAATGCCGTACAGTTCGGCCTTCTTCATCAGTCTGCCCACTCGATTGACGCCGGCTTCAACGCCTTCGTCCAGCAGATCGTCGTGAATACGTCTGCGGCCCAGGACACCTTCGCTGCCTTCATGCAGTTCCCGAATACGCTTCAGCAGCTTCCGGTTGGCTAAAGTGCGCTCACTCAGAGGTCGGCCCCGCCACTCATAGTAGCCGCTCGGGGAAACACCGAGACGCTCACACATCATGCGGACGGGGAATGCGTCGCGGCAACGCTCTATCATCCGGAACTTTACTTCTGTTCTCTGGCGAAAAACGCTGCCGCTTCTTTTAAAAAATCCCGTTCCTTCTTCACCCGAGCGAGCTCGCGCTTGAGCTGCATGATCTCTTCATCCCGGGCGTGACCCTGGCCCGGAAACGCCTCCTGACCATGCTTCTCGATGGCTGTGCGCCACTTACCCAGCATATGGGCATTGATCCCCAGGTCCCTCGCAACAGCGGTTACTGTCGCACCGGGTAGCCGGGTAAGCTCGACCGCCTCGCGTTTGTACTCGTCTGTGTACTTCCTTCTCGACATCTGACACCTCCCTTGCCCTTATGGGCCTATTCTAAGGTGTCCGGAAAAGCGGTACCTAACCCACCGGCAGTTTAGGGCGAAGTGCCTTGAGTATCTCCACGGCGAGTCAGAATCCTCGGTTAGCAAGCAGATTTATCGCATCGCGTGGCATACGGCAGTCTTCCGTACACTCAACGAGGCGCTTAGGCTAGACAAGGAACACCGAGTCAATGGAGCGATGTGGGACCTTATATCCGAGGGATATGCCAGCATGGTCACGCTTTCTGTGAGAAAGCTGGTAGACAAAGATAGTCGTGCGGATTCGCTCTGGCACGTTGTTCGAGAGCTTGAGAAACGCCCAGAGCTGATTACTAGAGAGTGCTACGTCTGTCACGATGGGATTCCCTACGACTACCAGAAGGTCGAGGAAGAGCGCCTTGAGCAACGGAGACGAGGGGAGCTTCCTTTGGTGGGATGGGTAGACACCGAAGGCCCGAAAGCTTCTGGTACTTCTGAACTCATGCATGAAGCCTTTGACAAGCTGGCAGGGGTGTCCATAGACAGTAGAAAGAAACTGCAACGAATAGATGGCGCCGTTGTGGACAATTTGAAAGGTGGGCTTCAGCATCCAGCGATCAAGAACGTGAGTGAGCTGGCGAGCAGAAAATTTGCGCATGCTGAGCGTGTGACTCCTGGTGCAACACCTATTCCACAAGCTACCTACAATGAGGTTGATGAGGCTCTAAAACAGCTCGTAAAGATCGCCAGCTTTATTTCTTCTCATGTGTTCTATGACGTTGCTTTCGGGTCAGTTGTTCCGGTTCCTCAGTATGATGTTCTCGAAGCACTGGATCTCCCTTGGGTGAACAAAGCGCTTATCCCAGCGCTGCATGATTACTGGTCAGAAGCTTCTAGAGAAATTGATGGTTGGGCTGCTGATGGGGATCAGTTTCTTTCAATGTGAACTCACGTCAGATTCGCACAACACGGACGGAGCGCCTGTACCACCTCTTTGGCGCCGATGCCCTCTTCTTGAAGCCGCAGCGTAGGCTGCACTCTCTCACTCTATAAAGGAAAATAAGTTGCTTTGTTGTCTCAGAAGAGCTTGAGATTTACAATTCCGGTCACCATTTCAAGTGGTGTCCGTCGTTAGAATCCGCACTCAGTCCAAATTTCACGAATCAGGCCATATCGAGTGATTGACCCAGATGTTGCGAAGCAAGTGATCGCGTTCTTTTCCATCAAGAACGGACGCAATCCGATTGGTCGTGTGAAGCTGATGAAACTCGTCTATCTCGCAGATCGCGAGAGTATGAGAGCCACTGGTCATCCAATCACATACGATTCTTTCGCTTGTCTTGAAAATGGCCCAATTCCGTCATCGATCTACAATCTCGTAAAAGGTGACCATGTAAAAGCCAGGGAAGGGGATTGGTCTGAGTGGGTAGAGGCTCCTCTCGGTGTGGGCGTAAAGCTGATCAAGCAAGTGGAGCTGACAGACTTGGACGAGCTGTCTCAAGAGAATCTAGACGTACTTGAGGAAGTTTGGGGTCAGTTCGGCCGTATGAACGAAAAGCGGATTATCGACTACACACACGACTTGCCAGAGTACACTGACCCAGGGCAAGGAACATCCACACCGCTGTCATACGAGGCAGTGTTTCGAGGGCTTGGGGTTCCAGACGAACAAGCGCAGAGCTTAGGCCAAGATATTTCCGCCCTTCGCTAGATTCGGCTGGCGTTTCTCAAGATGCCTTGTGCGAAGGGAACAGGATTCCTCTATCCGTATCGAGACTTGCAAAACCGCCACTTGTGGGTGGCCGTGACAGAACCTTTCGATCCGGGGCACGGCAACTGCCTCCTAGCCGCGAGCATCGTATCTTGGCAAGATCCCCCGCCCACACCGCGATACAACGATGATTCGTGCATCTTGTATGCAGGGGATCACCCGTATTTGACGCACAAGAGTTTCGTTTTGTATCGCCGCTTGAAGTTGTTCGATGAGCCAACATACATCGCTCAGGCGACAAGCATCACTCCGTTTGATGATGCTTTGCTGAGGAGAGTCTGTGATCCGATACCTAACTCAAATGCTGTAAAGCCGAAGCACAAGAACTACTTCGAGTTGTTCGGATGAGTAGTAATTGAGCGAGTAGGAGCTATGTAGTTGGCTCTAGGGCGCCCGCTTTCGGCCAAAAGCCGCCACTCGCCTGCCCCAGCGCCAACACCAGCGTTCAGCCCGAAGCGATCTTAGAAAGGATAGGGACCAGCGAAAGCGAAGTGAGGTCGAGATTCAAGATTTCTGAGGGCGCGAACCACGCGATCTCCACGTGCTCATGAGAGCAATTCGTCGGCGTGCCGTCCCACTCACACACCGAGAAAAAGCGGAGACGGTATTGCGCTCCAGCGAATTGCTCGGCGAGAACGCCAACGCTTTTGTACGTTGTCGGGATAACTCCCAGTTCCTCGCGCAGTTCCCGAACCATCGTCTGTTCGTCCGTCTCTCCCGGTTGGCGATGACCGCCGATAGCGTCCCACTGGCCGTGATGGCTGCGGGCTGAGGGACTCCGCCGCCCGAGCAAAATCCGTCCGTCACGGACGAGTACGCCACAGGAACCTCGTCTAATGTCAGTTTCGCCCATCAGTTCTCATAACTGCTACGCGAGATTCTACACACCGGAATCAGGTATTCACGAACGACGGCAGAGGGTCGGAGACGACCGGATTGATGCAACTGCACAAAACGACCGCTTTCAGAAAGCAGACATCACCGGGATACTTCTGATTCCGGCCACCTATGGACCTTCGTTGTCATAGTGCTAGTTGAGCAGGCGCTGCTGTGTGTTTCCGCATCTGGTTCTAAAGCGCTTCCGTCTAATCGCGTTGATGCCAGCGATCACCGTACACGACAGAAAGACCGGAGCCGATTGGTAGGTAAAAACGTACATCAGTCCCCGGTGATGTATCAGAAGATCAAATCCTATCAGTGCTGCCGTGGCGACAGAGCTAAGAGCAACCAAGTCCGTGAGAAAACTATGCTGAGGCAAGCTCGTTGGAGGTTTTCCTCGCGAGCCGAGGAGCCACGTCAAGAAGATTGCAATGCAGATCACTGCTCCACAAAACAAGTAGACCGCGAATAGTAGCCAGTTCAATTCGTCTCCCCATCACCGGAGCCGATCTGATCCTAGCTACCCAGTGAGCGGGAGTCAGTTCTCGGCCAATTTCGGTCATTCGACAGGTTAAGGAATCGGCTCGTCAGGCTCAGCCGGCGGTTTCATCAGTCGGCGCTTAGCTTCTTCATAATCTCCGTTCGCATCCTGAAGAGCACGCTTGCAATCCATCATGTTGAAACCCGTCTCTTCTCGGAGCGACTTTACAGCGGCGGCGGTGATCGGCGGTCGATTCATCAGCTGATGTTACCGAATTTAGGTGTCTGGATTCGGCCAATACCAGCCTGTCACTCGATTGGGCGAACAAGGCCTGGCGTGATTTCTTTAACTTGAAGTCTCCCGTCTAGAAAATAGACGTTTAACACGGTGTCTTGGAGGACCAGCAGGTCTAGTGTTTCCGAAACTCCCATTTCTTGGAGGGTGATCTCTACGCGATGGTCTCCAGAAGCCAAATCGAACGCAGGCTCGGGAGTCGGAGAATGACCCGCAGTTCGATCTATCATTGTCTGATGAAATAGCGTTTCCCCGTCTATTTCAATTGAATATGTATTCTCAAGGGGGTGGGTAGACGGAGACTCTCCCGGAAGATACTGGAGGCTAAAAAGAATGCGCAATTCAACGCTATCACTACTTATTGTGGCAGGCGATGTACAACCTGCCATCAATAGTACGGGCAACAATATCAGCCGAAATGGCATCTTTAGGGAACCCACCTCGAATCGCGGAAAACCCAGTTGCGATTAAACTGGATTCTTTAGTCTAAGTCTCCAATGACCGCTTCGGGTCGTCAACGGCCCCTCATTGTGCAGTGCAAGAGGCAGCTTCCGGCCAGGAGCGGACGCCCGACGGTCTGTTCAGCCAGTTGAAAACTCAACCATTTCGATTCCATTCGGCGTCTTGAATCGTCTGGTCAATTCGAACCCAAGAGCGCTGTAGAGCCCAATCGCTGGTTCGTTCCTGGCTCCTGTGGTCACGCTGATACGGCCTTTGCTTTTGTCGAGGGCATATCGGACTAACGACTTTCCAACTCCTTGTCGGAAGCTCCTCGGAGCCACGGCTAATGAAGCAATGACATGTTGCGTGGCAGATACGGGCTCTATTTCCAACACGCCAAGCAGCGATCCGTTGCTGAGGTAGCCAACGAACGTATTTCCACAGACAGATAGATCGGCCTTGCTGCGCTCAAGCGGAGGGAAGCTGTCTACACCCAACAACTCGGCTTCTGTCCGGTAAGCGGACTTGAAAACGCGATCGATCTCGTCTTCCCACCGGCTGGCATCAATTCTCTCTATTCTTAACTCAGGCATTGCACGATGTTACTGGGCTAAGGCGAACGGCTGTAGAGGGTCGTTAACGGACGCTCGTTACATTGGGTTTCTATCGCGGGAAGTTGGGATTGTTGCGGTGGCCCAAAGCAAACCACCGTGGATCAAGAGCCGATGAAAAGGCAGTGACTTGTTACCCTCAGCGTTACCCAGACCATACATCGGTTAGTGAACACTATCATTGAGATGGTCTGAATTCTGGTGCCGGAATTCAGAATCGAACCGCGGACTTACTGTTTGCGAATCATCGCCCGAAATGCCGGCTGACGCACGGATTGGTCCAAGGCGACCTCTACAATGGCTTTATATGAAACCCTGGGTTATTCGAAGAGTGCTATATACGAGGCTCTTGAATGTGTGGTTTTATATGAATCTATAGATCTTCTTTATGGTGTTTTATGCCAAGACCCTCCAAATCCTATAGCGTGCTCAGTGATGCCGCCCTGGGTAGCCTGACGCACCTGGGCCAGCGGCTCAAAGAAGCCCGGCTGCGGCGAAACTGGTCTCAGCAGCAGACGGCCGAAAAGGCCGGGCTCTCCGAAAGTTCCATCAAAAAGGTGGAAGCGGGCAGCCCGCGGATCACCGTGGGGGCCTATCTCTCACTACTGGATGTGTATGGCATGCCCACGGCCATGGATCGGGTGCTGGCCCCGGGCAGCGATACCCTTGGCGAAGCCCTGGCCAGAAGCGCCACCCGACGCCGGGCGGGCTCGACTCGCCGCGTGGCCGGCGACGACGAGGAGTGGGAAATCTGATGGCTGAAAAGCTCTTCGTGCATGTGGATCTGGGTGAAGGCGAGAAGGTGCTCGCCGGTCAGTTGCTGGTGGATGAACAACGCGGTCGTTTCAAATATGCCCGGGCCTTTATCGAGCGGGCAGACGCCTTTCCACTGGATCCGGTGAATCTGCCGCTTACGGCAGACGTGCATGAGAATCCCCGGACCCGGGAGACGCCGGGTGTTTTCGGCGTGCTGATCGATGCCGGACCGGATGAGTGGGGGCGGCGCCAGCTCACCAAGACGCGGAAACCGCCACCGGTCACGGATGTGGAGTTCCTCCTTGCGGCTTCCGGGGAAGGGGTCGGCGCCCTGCATTTTACAGCGGAAATCCGGGATACACCGAAGCCCACGCCAAAGCGGCCGTTCGAAAATCTGGTTCATCTGCAGAAAATCGCGGATGACATCGAGGCCGGTCGGGAGGTGGATCAGAGCCTGGAACCCTTCTTCTTTCATGGTAGCGGCCTGGGGGGTGCGCGGCCGAAAACACTCATCGATCATGAGGCCCGAAGCTGGATCGCCAAGTTCAATCGGGAAAGCGATCTGGTGGACATGTGCAAAGTGGAATTCGGGACCATGCAGATGGCTCGGGCTGCGGGTATCGAAGTGCCGGATGTGCAACTCACCGAAACGGCGCGCGGGCCTGTGGTGCTGGTGGCGCGTTTCGACCAGGACGAAGGCGGGCAGCACCATCTGATATCGGTTGCGAGTCTGATCAACAAGTTCGACATCACCCAGTTCGACGAATCGGCCATGTCCTATCCCGGCATCAATCAGCTGGCAAAACGGATCGGCGGTCACACCGGCGGGCTGCCTGCCGCCATCTTCCGACGCATGCTGTTCAACGTGGCCATCGGCAACACGGACGACCATCTGCGCAATCATGCGTTCTTCAAGAAAGCAGGGTCTGCCGAGTATGAGCTGACGCCCGGCTACGACATCGTGCCGAACACCGGGCTGCAGGGTTCCCACGCCATAGCACTGGGTGAGTTCGGCAGCACGCCGAGCCGGGACAACCTGGAAGCCGCCCGGCATCGAATGGGCCTGCCGGAGAAGCGCGCCCGGTCCATCGCTGACGAGGTGCTGGCAGCAACGGCGGACTGGCGGGAAAAACTGGACGCGATCGGTGTGAGCGATTCAGACCTGGGGGTGCTCGAGCGGTGCTTTGCTTACCAGTCCGTGCTCGAGGATTTCGCTAGCGCCTAGCGATGGGAGGGTGAAATGGGTCCGTTTTTCGGACCTTCGCTCTTTGAGCGCCAGCCGACCTTGTTCTGTTTCGGGGGCTGGTCGATCACCGTCCACACCGGGCCGCCGGACCGTCTGCTGCTGGGCGCGCTGGTGGGCGCCTCCATGGCATTGGCTGGCGCCACAATCACTTCGGTGGCGGTTGCCGGGGCAAACTGAGCATCACCGTAGTGCGTTGTCCCATCGGCATCTGTCCAGGTGGCGACTGTGTTGCCGGCTTTGTTGTCGGCGGCGTGTGCGGCACCCAGTCCTGCCATCAGGCAGAGAGCGAGCGCTGATCTGCAGACTCTCATGCGGTCTCTCCGGAGCATTAACGATTCGTGTCCCGGATGAGACTGTCGGCCAATGGCGTCCGGATTCCTATTGTGAAACTGTGACCGAGTTCTAAGTTATTTGTGACACAGCGCACACTCGGGCAGCCGATAAAGGAGCGCACAACTTCCTGCTAATTTCATTAATAGCCCATAACTCATTGAAATATATACGCTAAATATGGATTAGGCGCGAAGTAGCCAAGGTCTCGCAGCCCCTGGTGATCTTCGCCCACATCCACTCCCTTGCGCTGGCGAACACCGAGGCGCAGGATGATCGGGCTTGAATGAACTGGGGGGTTCAGAAATGCAAAGCCTGCAGATTCCACAAAGTTCGCAACGTTCACAAAGCCCGGGACGATCAGTCAGTGTTCTGCCATACCTGCTGGCAGCCTTGCTGCTGAGCCTGGTCTCTTCGGCATCCTGGAGTGACTGTGCCTGTTTCTGTGTGGCTGGTGAGCTGGCTACCCTGTGCACCGGAGTGGGTGAAGCACAGGACAACCCGAACCTCTGCCCGGATCCGGCGGACGCGAGCTGCCCACAGGATTCGGGAGGCAGCACTGCCCAGTCCTTCGAAACACCGGCTGATGGCGCCATAGACTGCCGGAGCGTCCGGGTGTACGACGCGGTTCGCGGTGAATACGTGACCACCCGGGCCTGCGACGTCATCTGACCGAGGCACAGGGGCCAACGACATTAACGACTGATCAGAAGGGTCTCCTGCTCTGAACACGCGCTGTGTTGAGCGCCGTCCGCAGCTCAGCATTCTCATCCCTGTACGCGATGACGCGGCGCCGCTCGAACGTCTGCTGCGTCTGCTTTCCTCTGTGATTGCTGAGTCCGATCTTGCCATCGAGATGATCGTGATCGATGGGGGCAGTCGGGACCGTTCGGCGGCGGTTGCGGAAGCGCAGGGTGCGCGGCTGATACGGACCGAAGCCAGTCGCGGGGTGCAGCTCAATGCCGGTTACCAGGCGGCCCGAGGCGCCTGTCTGTGGCTGCTCCATGCCGATTCTCAACCGGATCCTGAGGGGGTGCGCTGGCTCTGCATGCAGGACGGGATCGACTGGGGGCGATTCGATATCTGTTTCGATGCGGATGATCCCCGCATGCGTCTGGTTGCGGGCATGATGAACCTGCGATCCCGGGTGACCGGGATCTGCACCGGGGATCAGGGCCTGTTCGTGCATCGGCGCCTGCTCGTTGCGGTCGGAGGGATTCCTGAGCAGGCCTTGATGGAAGACGTTGAACTCAGCCGTCGTTTGCGGAGGCTGTGTCGGCCGAAGTGCCCGGATCTGACCATCCGGACGTCTGCACGCCGCTGGCATCGAGATGGCTGGGGAAAAACGGTGCTGTCGATGTGGCGTTTCCGACTCCGCTACTGGCTGGGGGCGTCGGCCGAGCACCTGGCGCAGAAATACTACCCAGCCGACACTGACCCATGATCACGAGTCTATGAGCGCTCAGAACTGTCTTTGTGTGTTTGCCAGAACGCCACAACTCGGCCAGGTCAAACAGCGCCTGGCCGCCGCCCTCGGCGATGCAGGTGCCCTGGCCGCGCATGAAGAACTGTTGCGGGGCCTGCTCGATCGGACGGTGGGAGGCGGGGACTACCAGGTGCAGGTCTGGTTGACGACGCTGGCACAGTCACTCCCCGGATGGCTGCAACCCGGCGCCTTCACCCTGCATGAGCAACATCCGGGCGATCTGGGCGCGCGCATGCAGAGCTGTATGGAAACAGCGCTCGAATCATACGGTCGCTGCGTGCTCGTCGGTAGTGATTGTCCGGAGATCGATGCAGCTTACGTGGAATCAGCGTTTCAGGCGCTCCATGACCACGATGTGGTGTTCGGTCCTGCAGAAGACGGGGGCTATGGTCTGATCGGTCTGTCTCGACCGGTGCCGGAGATCTTCGCCGAGTCCCACTGGGGGGATGCTGGTGTGCTGCTGCGTGCCCGGGACCGGGCGGAAGCGGCCCGGGCGACGGTGAAGCTGTTGCCCGTGATCTACGATGTCGACGAGCTGGACGACTGGCAGCGATACCGGGCAGCCCTGGGGCCGCACCGGTAGCCGGTCCTACTGTCGGTCTGCGGACTGGGCCAGTGACTGGATGAACTGTTCGAGCCGGCGCCGGTCGGTCACATGCATGCCGGTGAACTCCATCCCGCAGATCACCTTGCGGGTGAGCTTGTTGTAGCTCGCGTGGCGTATGACCGCCTGCATGGTGAGGTCGTAGACGTTCGGGATGCTGATGCAGACCGAATCCAGCACCTCGCCGGACGCCAGGCGAGGGTGCACAGGGCCGGGCACGGCGATACGACAGCCACCGGCGGAAATATCGAGCATACGGCCCTGCAGGGCGTTGTCGTGATCCCGATCGGTGGCCACCTTTCGGGTGAGCGTCACCGTGGCGGGATGGGTGTCGGTCCGCAGCGGCACTTCGAATCGTGCTGCCCGGCGACGCTGCTGAAACAGCGCGTTGGACGGCAGCGGAATCCTGAAGTAGGGCACCCCACGATCTTCATCGATCAGGCGCACCTGGTTGCCCTCGCTGTAGAGGTAGAGTCCGTTCGCCCGTCCGGAGAACGCAAAACGCCGTCGCGCCCCCATCAGCTTCAGGCCGGAACGGGGCTGCAGATCCTCGATGAGGAACTCGTCTCCGAGCACGTCCAGAATCCTGGCGGTGTGAATCGTCGTTTCGTTTTCGAAGGTGAGCTTGAGGCCCACACGCTGGTTCCGTAGCGTTTTCAGCGCCTCGCCGATCTCGCTCGGGTTCTTCAGATAAGTGGTGAAAATGGCGTTGGAACGATCATCCGACGCTTTCTCAGTCCGTAACGCTTCTGCCATGCCTTTAGTCCGTCAGCAGTCCATTGGCCACAGCTCGGCATCCGTTCCGGAAACTGCGTAAGTCCTCATCTCTCGGTGGCTATTGTCTCGGTGCGGCAGCGGAAAACCGTATTTCAGGTCGCAACTTCGAAGCCCGGACCGGCCGCTGCGATCAGAGTGTGAACCGGTTCACACTGGCGAGTGGGTCAGTCGATGGCCAGTTCGCGGATGCGGCCGATCATCGCCTTCAGACCATTCCCGCGGGTGGGGCTCAGGTGCTTGAGAAGATCCAGGTCCGCGAACAGGGACTCGATGTCGTATTCGGCAACCGCCGTGCGTGGCTGTCCGTCGTAGGCAGCAAGCACGATGGCGATCAATCCCCGGACAATGTGGGCGTCGCTGTCCATGTGGAGGTGCAGATGATCTTCGGCGTCCACATCGGCGGTCAGCCAGACCTGGCTCTGGCAACCCCGTACCAGATTCTCCTCCCGCTTTTCGCTGTCCGGCAGCTGGGGCAGGCCTTTGCCCAGATCGATGATGAAGCGGTACTTGTCTTCCCAGTCGTCGAAGAATTCGAACGACTCCCGGATTTCCTGGAGATCAGACGCAGACATGATCAGAACAGGCCGAGTTCCAGCTGCGCTTCTTCGCTCATCATTTCTCTCGACCATGGCGGGTCGAAGACGAGGTCCACGCTGACCGCGCGCACGAAGGGCACCTGGGCGACGCGGCGTTTCACGTCCGCCACCAGCACGTCGCCCATGCCGCAGCCGGGTGCGGTGAGGGTCATCAACACGGCGACGTTGCCGGTCGATTGATCGATCTGCACCTCGTAGATGAGGCCGAGATCGACCACGTTCACCGGAATTTCCGGGTCGAACACCGAGGCAAGGGCTTCGTTGACCTGTGTTTCGCTGATCCGGCCATCCGCAGGTTCTGCAAAGTCCAGGCGTTCCGGTTCGAAGCCGAGCACGTCCGCATCTTCGCTGTCGATACGGGCCATGTTGCCATTGAAGATGACGGTGTAGGTGCCGCCCAGACTCTGGGTCAGCGTGACGAACGTGTTCCCCGGGATCGTGACGGGATCACCGGTCGGCACCAGGCGTCCGGTGCACTCGCGGGTCGTCGATATCAGACGTCGTTCCAAGCCTCTGTGCTCAGTCGTCTTTGATCGAGAAGCTTTCGCCGCAGCCGCAGTAGCTCTGGGCGCGAGCGTTTTTGAACTTCAGACTGGCGTTCAGACCTTCCACTTCGAAGTCGATCTCGGTGCCGGCGATCAGTGGCAGATCTTCCTGGTGCACGTACACATCAATGTCTTCGAAGTGAAAGCGTTCGTCGTCGGCTTCCGGTCCGTCGATATAGTCCAGGGTATACATGAAGCCGTTGCAGCCGCTCTCCTTGACCCCCAGACGCAGGAAGCGATGACCGGAGCGGGAAATCTGGCCGGCGATATGGGCGCGTGCCGCATCGGTGACGGCGATCGCGTCCTGGCTCGGATCATAGGAAGTGACTGTCATATTCGGCTCCTGATTTTGGATCAGATGAAGGTGAGCGATTTTCTGAGCGCGCTCACAAACTGATCTACATCCTCTTCGGAATTATACAGACTGAAAGATGCGCGAACGGTTCCCGGTACGCCAAGCCGCTCCATGAGCGGCATGGCGCAATGGTGGCCGGTGCGCACGGCAACCCCCTGCTGATCCAGGAGCGTGCCGATATCGTGCGGATGGCTGCCTTCCACCACGAAAGAAATGGCGCCCACACGCTCTTCGGGCTCTCCCACCAGCCGGACTTCCGGCATCTGCCTGAGCTCGCGCAGGGTGAGATCGAGCAGATTGCGCTCGTGGCTGCGGATCCGGTCCCAGGAAAGCGCATCCAGAAATTCGAACGCCGCGCCGAAGCCGATCACGCCGGCGATGTTGGGCGTGCCCGCTTCGAATTTGTACGGCAGAACGTTGTAGCTGGCTTCGGTCAGACTCACACGTTCGATCATTTCGCCGCCGCCCTGCCAGGGGGGCAGGGCTTCGAGCAGCTCCCGTCGGCCGTAGAGCAGTCCGGTGCCCGTTGGTCCATACATCTTGTGCGCGGAACCGGCGTAGAAGTCGCAGTCCAGCGCCTGTACGTCCACGGGCAGATGAGCGAGTGCCTGGGCACCATCGATCACCGTGATGGCGCCTGCCTGTTTTGCCGCCTGGATCATATCGGCGATCGGGTGCACGCTGCCGAGCGCGTTTGACACGTGACCGAACGCGGTAAGCACCGGTTTGTCTGCGAGCTTCGCCCGGAAATCGTCCTGATCGATATCGCCGTTATCCAGCACGCGTGCGGCGATCAGTTCAGCGCCGGTTGCGGCGGCCAGCATCTGCCAGGGAACGATGTTCGAGTGGTGTTCGAGTTCCGTGATGAGAATTTTCGCACCGGGGCTGACCCGCTCTCTGAGCGTTGCCGCCAGCAGGTTGATGCTGGCGGTGGTGCCGGAAGTGAATATCACTTCTTCCCGGTGCGCGGCATTGATGAACCGCCGTGCACTGTCCCTGGCGGCCTCATAGGCACGGGTCGCTTCGTCCGCAAGTCCGTGCGCCGCTCTGTGGACGTTGGCATTGATCGTCCGGTAATAGGTATCCATCGCGTGCAGCACGCTGGTGGGCTTCTGGGTGGTGGCCGCATTGTCCAGATAAACGAGCGGATTGCCGTTCACCGACTCGTCCAGAATAGGGAAATCCCGTCGGTTCATGGGCTGCGCGTCCAGTCGCCGAGGAGCGCCTGTTCCGCTTCTTCAGCCAGTGCCCCTTCGATGCATTCGTTGATGAACGCACGGCAGAGCATGCGTTTCGCTTCGGCAGCGGGCAGTCCCCGTGAGCGGAGGAAGAACAGGCTGTCTTCCGAAATCTGGCCGACCGTCGCACCGTGGGCGCAGCGAACGTCGTCCGTGTATATCTCCAGTTCCGGTTTGGTATTGATCACCGCATCCGGGTGCAGGGAGAGATTCCGGTTCGACAGTGCCGCATCTGCACGAGGTGCGCCGGGATGGATGTGGATGCGACCATTGAAGACGGCGGTGCCTTTGCCGGCACCGATTCCATGAAAGCGCTGCCGGCTTTTCGTATCGGCTGCCCGATGCTCGAGGATGAGCTGCTGATCGAGATGGCTACCGCCTTCGATCACGTAAGCGCCGGTGATCTCAGCGCTGGCTTCCGGCTCATTCAGCAGAATCTGAGTTTCGCTGCGGCGGCGGCGGGCGCCGGTCATGTACTGCTGGCGCTGATACCGGCTTCTGGCCGATTGCTGAACCTGGGTCATCGCCCAGTGCGAATGGTCCGTCGAGGTTGCCGCGAAGGCGTGCTCGAGGTGCGCGTCCGCACCCAGATGAACGTACAGACTGTGGTTCAGAAAACCGGTCGTCTCTGCCCGCTCCACGAGTTCTGCGCGAGCCCCGGCGGCCAGGCGCAGCAGCACGGGCGTGCAAAGCCCCTCACCGTAGCGGATCTCCAGCGGCTCTCCGAGCGTATCGGCAACGTCGATCACGAGCAGGTCGCCGGTCAGCAGCAGAGCCAGATCCGCAAGCGGATACCGGCCAGCGCTGGATGCATCCTGCGCAGTCTGCAGTTCGGTGCTCGAATCGCTCAGGGTTCGGACGGTGATGCCCGGCTGATCCAGGCCGGAAATTTCCGGCCGGTTGACCGGGCAACCACCCAGCCCGTCGATGAATTCGGCCGTGGGCGTGTATTTCCAGAATTCACGGAACAGTTCCGTGCCCGCGCTGGCGCATGCCCGGTCGAGCAGGTGGGTGGCATCCGCACGCGATGATCCGGCCGCGGGCAGTGCCCGGATACGGTCGGTGGCTGTCAGTCGGTCAGCCATGCGTAGCCCTTCTCTTCGAGTTCGAGCGCCAGTTCTCTGCCACCGGATCGAACGATGGCTCCATCCGCCAGCACATGCACTCTGTCGGGCACGATGTGCTCGAGCAATCGCTGGTAGTGGGTGATCAGCAGCACGCCGTTGTCTGCATCGCGGTAGGCATTCACCCCTTTCGAGACGACCTGCAACGCATCGATGTCCAGACCGGAGTCGGTTTCGTCCAGCACGGCGAGGGCGGGATCCAGCAGCAGCAGTTGCAGAATCTCATTGCGCTTTTTCTCGCCGCCGGAGAAGCCTTCGTTCACACCGCGCTTCAGAAAATCCGGATTCAGGTCCAGGTCGGCGGCAACCGCACGGACCCGGCGCATGAACTCGACGGTATTCGGGGCTTCTTCACCGCGTGCCGCCGCCAGGTTGTCGATGGAAGCTTTCAGAAACTCCATGTTGCTTACACCTGGGATTTCCACCGGGTACTGAAACGCCAGGAATACGCCCTGCTGGGCGCGGACTTCCGGTTCCACGTCGTTCAGAAGCTTGCCGCGATAGTAGATCTCGCCGGATTCGATTTCATAACCCGGCTTGCCGGCAATCACCGCCGCCAGGGTGCTCTTGCCGGAGCCGTTCGGCCCCATGATGGCATGCACGGAACCCGCTTCGAGGGTCAGGTTGAGACCCTTGAGGATGAGCTTGTCGGCCACCCGCACATGCAGGTCTTTCACTTCCAGAAGACTCATCCGACGGCCCCTTCCAGGCTGACCTCGAGCAGCTTGCCGGCTTCCACCGCGAACTCCATCGGCAGTTCACGGAAAACGTCTTTGCAGAAGCCGTTGACGATCATGCTGACCGCCTTCTCCACATCGATGCCCCGCTGCTGACAGAGGAACAGCTGATCGTCGCTCACCTTGGAGGTAGTCGCCTCGTGTTCGACGATGCTGTTCGGGTTGCGGTTTTCGATGTAGGGGAAGGTGTGCGCACCGCATTCGGGGCCGATCAGCAGCGAGTCACACTGGGTGTAGTTCCTTGCGCCGGCGGCTGTCGGAGTGATCCGGACCAGGCCCCGATAGCTCGACTGACTGCGTCCGGCGCTGATGCCTTTGGCGATGATCGTGCTGCGCGTATTCGGCCCGAGATGAATCATCTTGGTGCCTGTATCCGCCTGCTGGTAATTGTTGGTCAGGGCAACGGAGTAGAACTCGCCGACGCTGTCTGCGCCGCGAAGCACAACACTCGGATATTTCCACGTGATCGCCGAACCGGTTTCCACCTGGGTCCAGGAGATTTTCGAGCGGTCGCCGAGGCAGGCGCCGCGTTTGGTGACGAAGTTGTATATCCCGCCTTTGCCGTCCTTGTCGCCTGGATACCAGTTCTGCACGGTGGAGTATTTGATCTCCGCGTCTTCCATGGCGACCAGTTCAACCACCGCCGCGTGGAGCTGGTTTTCGTCGCGCATGGGCGCAGTGCAGCCTTCCAGATAACTCACGTAAGCGCCCTTGTCGGCAATGATCAGCGTCCGCTCGAACTGGCCCGTGTTCTGGGCGTTGATGCGGAAGTAGGTGGAGAGTTCCATCGGGCAGCGCACGCCGGGCGGAACGTAGACGAACGAACCGTCGGAAAAAACGGCGGAGTTCAGGGTTGCATAGAAGTTGTCACGCTTCGGCACCACCGAACCCAGATATTTCTTCACCAGTTCCGGGTGTTCCTGCACGGCTTCGGAAATAGGGCAGAAGATGACGCCGGCCTCTGCCAGCTTATCCTTGAACGTGGTGGTGATCGAAACGCTGTCGAATACCGCATCCACCGCCACCGGCGTTTTCCGTTCCACGCCCGCCAGCATTTCCTGTTCGTGCAGGGGAATGCCGAGCTTTTCATAGGTGCGCAGAAGCTCCGGATCAACCTCGTCCAGGGAGGTGGGACCGGTGCCCGGTTGCTTGGGGGCGCTGTAATAGGAGATGTCCTGGAAGTCGATCTCGGGAAAGTGAACATGGGCCCAGACCGGCGGGGTCATTTCCTGCCAGAGTCTGAATGCCTCGAGGCGCCATTCGGTCAACCATTCGGGCTCTGACTTTCTGCCCGAGATAAAGCGGACCACGGACTCGTCGAGGCCCGCAGGAATGGTGTCTGCTTCCACTTCTGATATGAAGCCGGCGCTGTATTCCGCGCCGACCAGGTCTTCTACTGCCACTGGTATTCCCAGCTGAATTTGGAGGCTGGAATTGTACCTGCTCGGACCCGGTTAATACCAGAGTAAAACAGTCGGGTATTGCAATTTGCCGTAGCGGGTAAGCGCTGGAGCCCTTACACTGCGGGCCTTTCGCAAGCCTCAAGGTAAGTTGACGTCCATGCCGAAATTGCAACCGATGCCCGAAGAGCACATGTACCAGGCCTACGGGATCTATCTCCTGGAAGCCAAGCATCGTCTGATCCGGCGGTTGAAGAAGGCCTATCAGCCATCCGTTCATGGCCATAAGACCTGGAATGCCAGTTTTCTGCTGATGGACTATCTGCAGCACCATCCGCTGAAGAAGAAATCCAGTGTGCTCGAGGTGGGCTGCGGCTGGGGGCCGGGCTCTGTCTTCTGCGCCAAGCAGTTCAAGGCCAAAGTCACCGGACTCGACATCGACAAGGAAGTGTTTCCCTTTCTGGACGTGCTGGCGGAACTCAATGACGTGTCCGTCGCGCCGATGACACGGCGCCTGGAGTCGCTGAAGGGCTCGGATCTCGGCAAGTTCGACGTGATCGTCGGCTCAGACATCTGCTTCTGGGATTCTCTGGTGAAGTCACTGAATCAGATGATCAACCGGGCCATCAAGAATGGCGTGGAGCGGATCATCATCACCGACCCGGGGCGACCGACCTTCTACGAACTCTGCGATGCCGCGCGCAAGAAACACCACGTGGAACTCCACGAATGGTATGCCACGGAACCCCGGCACTTTGTCGGTGAGGTGGTGGAGATCCGACCCCGCTGAGATCGGGGCCGAAACGGTCAGCCGTTCAGCAGAAAGGTCTTCAGCTGTTTGGACAGGCTGGCGCAGGCGGAATTCTGCACCCGGGCGATCAGCGGCACAGGCACAACCACGGCGGGAATGTAGCTGGTGCCGATGGCATCGGAACTGACGCGACCCACGGCATGGCCGTTCTGCACGTCCCACACGGTTGCCTCGTAGGAGGAATCGTTTTCCCAGGTCAGGAATCCGAAGCAGCCACCCCCGGTGGCGGTAACGCTGCAGGTCATTGAGCCGGCGGAGTCGGTGCGCACCGTCGAACCATCAATCCAGACCAGATAGCGCAAACCGAGTTCCCGCAGACGTTCGGCAACCACCGGCGTGGCGATGATTTCCGGTAGATCGCCGGTTCTGGCCGGTGCGGTCCTTGGCTCGAACCACGGAAAGACCGCGTCCCGGAACTCGGCCTCGTTGATCACGTTCATGCCTTCACCGCCTTTACCCATCCGGGCACCGACGCAGCGCACGAAGTTCATCTCGGTTTCATCCGAGCTGGGCCGATCTTTCCGCCCAAGCACCACGATGGCCTCGGTATCGTTGATCCCCGTCGAGGCTTCACGGACCTGTTGCACCGTGGCGGTGACGCAGCCGCCCAGTCCCGGCAGAACCACCGTCAGTATCAGCCCCAGCCGGCAGATCGGCCGATAGCGTGTGCGCCGATCGATTGCCCGCCGATATTTTGGTGTGATGGACAGCATCAGGGGCCTCCCGACAGGGTTGGAGCCGTGTGCGCGGTGCGGGCTGCGGCGGCTGTGGCAGGTCGCCGCCCGGCGGCCAGTTCTGCGCTCAGCCAGGGCTGAACCACGGACTCACGGACGAAGGATATGGTGAAAAAGGCCATGGCATCACGGCAGGCCTGGAGGGCGGCCGCGCGAAGCGTGGGTGGAGTGGTGTTCAGACCGTAATTCTGCGTGTTGGCCTTGCCGTACGCCGTGAGATCCCAGTCGCCAAGACGGGTGCCGTCGCGGTCGTACAACTCGAAGGTGTAGCGGAGCCAGACTTCGAAATAGTCGGTGCGCGTCTGCTGCGGCGTGGAAAACTGCAGCTCCTTGATGCGCGGTACGATGGTGCCGGCCACATTTGCGGCGGGCTGACTCGGATCGTCGATCAGGGTCACCTGTTCGAACATGCCGGTGAAGAGATTGGTGAAGACGGTGGGCTGCGCATCGCTGATGTCGATGGTGAATGTGCCGTCGTCACCCAGATCTTCCCTGTGCACGAAATCGAGCAGTTCCGGAGGCAGGTGCACGCCCATGTTCAGAGGGATCTTGGGCACCAGGGGGACGGGGAATTCGGTCTGGTCGTCGACAGCCACCTCGGTGGCCAGGCAGCCGGACAGGACGACGAGCAGGGCAGCGCCGAGAAAGCTTCTGCCGCTTCCAGTGATGAGCCTGCAGAGCGCACGGAGAGTCCTTTCCCGATTGTCCGACACTGCGTATATCGTCGTATCCCCCATACCCTGAAGGCTACTGGAATTCGGACAGACCCACAAAGGTCCCGTCGTTGCGATAGGCGAGTTCCCGCATCAGCGCGGCGAACCGATAGACACGCGCATTTGGCCGCTGGAGATAGACAGGGAAGGCCACCGCATGAATGCGGACCATCTTCTTGCCATCCGTTCCGATCCGGTTGACCCGGTCCACCTGGTCCACGACGGATTCGATGGAGTTACCGGTGAAATCATCGCCGAACACGTAGATGCTGATCAGCTTGTCCGGATCGTAGTAGGTGTTCACGGCCACCTGAATGCCTTCCACCGGGCTCGAATTGGAAAAGGGATTCCAGTTCTGCAGGCGCTGGATGATGCCCCGGCGACGGCTGGGAGAGTCGGGAATCCATTCCCCCGCGTAGCGGGAAAACATGTAGTCGCCCATGTCGTTCATCACCTGAATGCCCTTCACCTGGGGGTAGATGGCCAGGGTTTCCTCCACCTTGGCCAGCACCTGTGACCAGGCGGCGTTGAACATGGAACCGGAGGTGTCGATGACGAAAATGATGTATTCGCTGTCTACGGCGATACCGCCCACGAGTTCCGTGCTGCGCTGGAAGTCGGCGCCGAGCAGGCGCTGCATCTCGTCCGTGAGCGTCTGCTTGGCGGCGGCCAGTTCCGTTGTCGCCGATTCCGCTTCCGTCTCCAGGGTGATGGTGGTGTTGTACTTGCCGAGGATGTCGGTGAGTTCCCGTTCCAGTGCGGCCAGCTCCAGCAGGTTGTCGTCGAGCTGATCCCGGGAATCGGTGACCTGGCGTTTCAGTTCCCGAACCTGGCCCCGGATCTCGAACAGCGCATCTTCCCGGTCTTCCACCACACCTTCCAGATTCACCTGTGACTGCTCGAGGATGATCGGCTCCACCGTCTTGGTGATCATGAGCAGCAGGATGATGGCGCCGAAGCCGCAACAGATGACGTCCAGAAAGGAAACGCTGAACTCTTCGATGCCCCGTCGCTGTTTTTTCTTCATTACGGCCAGTCCCTGGAGGGGGAGAGGAAAGAACCACCGGAGGTGCGGGCCAGATTCCAGAATGCGGCGGCGGCCATCGGATCTCCCTCCATGGGGAACATGATCACGTTGATCGGCACCTGGGCGGGAATACGACGCAGGGCATCCTGAAACAGATCCAGCCGGGCCCGGCCGGTGATGGTGGTGCCTCGTGGCGGACGGGTCCCCATGGTGGGCAGGGAATCCGTCACCAGATAAACATTGTCCGGCGGTGGCTGCAGCTCAGACATGGCGAGTGCAAGATTTTCCAGGCTGGTTCCTCCACCCGGTATGGTTTCTTTCAGCACTTCCAGTGTGTCATCCAGTTCCCGACCCTCACCCAGTTCGATCCATTCGCCGTGGGTTGGTTCCAGAAAAGATTCGGTGCTTTCATTGAATCCGTAGATCTGAAAGCTGGCGTCCAGGGGCATCTGCGCGGACAGCCATTCCACGGTGCGGATCGCCCGCTGCCACTTCGGGGCCTTCAGTTTCCGATCGTCGGACATATTCCGTCGCCGCAGCACGTTGACGATGTCGTCGTCCAGCATGCTGGCGGAGGTATCCAGCGCGATCAGAATGTTCTTCCCACCGACTTTCAGGCCGGTCAGGTACTGTCGGTCACCGTCGCCGGTGAAGGTGCGGATCTGACTGCCGTCGCCTTCTGCTTCGATGGCCTTCAGGCGCTTGAGTTCTTCTTCCCGCGATTCCACATCGCTCTTCAACTGTTCGAGGCTTTCGATCCGGGCCAGGGAAACTTCCTCCAGTTCGGCCAGGTCCTCGGTCCTCTCGTCGAGCTGGGTTTTGGTGCTGTTGAGCTGGTCGTCCGAATCGGATACCGCGGTGAGGAGGGCTTCCAGCTCTTCCTTGAGTTCCACAAGATCACGCTCGCCGTTCTGCACCTGGTAATCGAGCAGTCTGATCTCCGAAAGCAGATCCTGATTGATGACCTCGGCCTGTTCCTGGGAGGCATGATTGATGATCAGAAAGATCAGCACCACCGCACCGAAGCCGCAGGACATCACGTCCAGAAACGACAGGGAAAATACATTGGTCTGGCGCCGTGCCATGAAACTCAGGGCTCCAGACGGATCGCCGTGAAACTGCCTTCGGAGGTGCCGATGACATCGCCGAGTTCGAGTCGTGTTTCGACGGTCAGGGCGGCATCATTCAAGGTCAGGCCCGCGGCCGGCTGCAGGTAGAGGCCGCCTTCCCGTTGCTCGATGGCGGGTAAGCCGGCACCGGCGAGCGGGTGAGCGATATGGGCTTTGAGCAGGTGGGTCGGCGCCGGCTGATCGACGGGTGGGTTGTTCAGCACACCGCGGTTGTTCGGCAGTCGATTGACCAGCCTCAGCTCCGTATCGACGGTTCTAACGAGACTCATGTGCTGATTGCAGCCGGCGGCCACCGCATCGGCGGCGAGTTGGATCAGCTCGAATCCCGAGCGCTGCAGGTGGCTGGTCAGGCCGGGAATACGGCTGGCCCGGCCGCTCAGCACCAGCGGCTGGCGGGCGGGCAGGGCGTCGATGAGCCGGTCTATCCGTTGCGCCGCCTTCTGTTCGAGTTGACTGCGGGGGACCTCCACACGGCGTTGCTGATCGTCGTGTGTCACCTGAAAGGCGACTTCCGTGCGCCCGTGCGCCCCGAGCACCCAGTCATACACCTGATTGTAGAGTTGCTGTTCGGAGGCAGCCGTGTGCAGAGGGTCGAAGCGGGTCTCCTGAACAAAACGGTCGGCAATCAAATTCATCCAGCCATCGACGAGGTTGGTGAAACCGCAATCGCGCACTTCGAAGGAACGCTCATGCCGGACCTCCGCGTTGATTCGGATGTCACTCAGCAGCATGTGCTGAAGAAAGACGTCCAGGTAGGTGACCTGGTCCGGCGTGGCCGTGGTGCTGGTGGCCGCCACCGCCGAGTTGACGAAGCCGCTCACGTTGATGCCGGCTTCCTGGCAGATGCCCAGCAGGATGCCGAGCTGGTCACCCGTCAGGGTGCCGGGCACTGCGAGCACCGCGTCATCGGTAATCTGGTCGGCGAACGCTTTCAGATGCAGGTAGACCAGGTCCGCATGGTTGGCAGCCTTCCGGATCGGCGTTGGCAGCGGGTCACCGTTCATCCGGTTCAGATACTGCTGATTGGCCTGCTGGGGGTGAATTCTCGCCAGACGCAATGCCTGTTCGCCGAAGAGGAGTTCTTCTTCCCGGACGATGGCAATGGCCGGTGACTGATAGCGGGTCCCGGAACCGCCGTGCACCGTCAACTCCAGATCGTTGAACTCGAGAATGGCTGTCATTGGGTGCGGACCTGCAGGTGTCTGAGCAGTCGCTGATCACAATAGGATTGCGAATCCAGCACCAGTCGTTCCTGGATGAGCTGGAGTTGATGCATGAGGAACATGAGCACGATGCTGATCACCAGGGCGGTGAAGGTGGAATTGAAGGCCACCCCCAGACTGGCGGTGACCCCGGCGATATCGCCTTCCACCGCCTTGTAGGCCTGGCCCAGTGCCTCACCGATGCCGCGCACCGTGCCGATGAAGCCGATCGACGGGATAGCCCAGGCGATATAGCGAACCATGGAGAGTTCGCTGTCGAGTCGGTCCGATTCCGATTCGCAGACGCTCTTGATCGCCTCGGAGACGTCCTGCACGTTGCGGGTGGAGGCGAACCGCTGCAGGGCCGACATCAGCGCCCGGGGCAGAAGATAGTTCTGCACGTCTGCCGGCAGCGCCTGAATGCCCCGGGTGTACTCACGGGTGTCCTCCGGCAGGATACTCATGCCTTCGCTGACGGAGACCAGGTCTTCCGAGAGCAGGGCCCGTTCCCTGAGCGCATCCCGGCCTTTGTAGCCCATGATCGCCATGGCCCAGATCATCAGGATGAAACAGGTTTCCTGTTCGAAGTCCTTGAGCACAACGTAGAGGCTGCGATCCTGAACGTAGTCTTCGCCCTGGGCCACCTGCTCGGCCTGAGCGGCCAGAATGGCGTCGGCGTTCGGTCGGATCACGGTGATGTAGACCAGATGCACGAGGATGATGGCGACGACCAGCGCCACCACCTGATATACCAGCTCGAAAGGCAGCTGGCTCTTGAGGGAGTTCGAGGAAGCGTTGGCCATTTAATTCTCGGTTGTTGTCATGCTCAGATATCCACTGGGAACGAGACGGCGAAGTCTTCGGAGATTTCTTCGGTGGGAATGAACACCTCGGTACTCGAGGTGTCGGAATCGCCCTCGCTGTCCGCGCTCTCCGTCTGTGTCTGCGTTTCGGTTTCGGCGCTCGACTCGGCTTCGGCGGCGGCGAGTGCGCTCGAGTAGCTCCAGAGGCCCGCGCCTGCGCCGCCCAGCAGCAGGAGCAGGCCAGATGTCAGTACGCGGTTGCTGGTCATTTCTGTTCGTTTTCCCGATCCGACGTCATTTTTTGTTCTATCCCGACGGACAGCGCCCGGTCAATTGGGTTCCGCAAACCGGGCGATGCGGAAGCCGAGATCCTGACGGCCCTCCAGGCCATAGTCGCGGAAAGAGATGCGCAGGTCGGTGATGGTGCCATGCATCCAGCTCGAGCCGCGAATCACCCGGTACTCTCCCGTATCAGGCCCGAGCGGGTCCACCACGGCGTCCGCCCCGGGGATCTCGTAAAAGTCGTTCACCCATTCGGCAACGTTGCCGGACAGGTCATAGAGGCCGAGCAGGTTGGCTTCGTAGGTGCCCACCGGGGCCGCGGCGATGTAGTTGTCGTTGTAGCCGAATATGATGCGGCCGACCAGATGCGCGGCTGAACGATCGGCATAGTTGCCGTGCCGGTCTGGCGGCGGCAGGTTACTGCCCCAGGGGAATCTCAGGGGCCCATCCACCGCCACCTGACGCACGCTGTACGCCCATTCCGCCTCTGTCGGCAGACGATAACCGGTAGCCTGGGCGTTGATGCCGGTGATCTGACCACCGGCGGTGAGGTAGAAACGGGGCAGTTTTTCCTGGTCCGACAGCCAGTTGCAGTAGTGGGCTGCGTCCTGCCAGCTGACGTTGACGACGGGCTGGTCTGCTTTACCAAGCTCCTGATCTTCAAACTCGCCGGAGACGTGACCGCTGGCCCAGGCCATGAACTGCGCGTTGGTGACTTCCTGGGTGCCGATATAGAAAAAGCGCTGCATCTGGACTTCGCGCAGGGTTTCGTTGGCCCGTCGGCCCGGCTGACGCCTCGATGCACCCATGGTGAAAGGCTCCGGTTTCACCAGCACCAGTTCCTGACCCACTTTGGTCTGCACCCGGGGTTTCAGTGCGGCAAGGCGGGCTTCCTCGAGCGTCAACAGACGGACTTTCACTTCCTGAACCAGACCGGACTTCGGCGTGATGCTCGACTCATAGCCTGCGTAGCCGGGCAGTCGAACGGAAAGATCGTGGGCCACGGTCGGCAGGGTGAGAGTGGTGCTCGCGGTGCCGCGGCGCTGGCCGTTGATGAAGATCTCCGCCTCCGGCGGCTCTACAGTCACCTGCACGTCACCCATCTGCCGGGAGAGATTGATTGCCAGGTCGCGCTCTTCACCGGAGCCCAGGCTGATGGTGCGCTGGGCGGATTGGAAACCGGCTTTGAAAACCTGAATGCGGTAGCTGGCGCCGGATCTGACCTCGAGTTCCAGGGGCGACTCGCCCTGGAAAACCCCGTTCAGGGTGATGCCGGCACCAGCAGGACGGGTGCTCACGTTGATCAGTCCGTCGGCCTGCTGCAGCGTGAAGACGGGGAGAGTGATTTTCTCTTCCGCCGCCACCAGGATGCGCTGCCGATGTTCCCGGTGGCCGGCCAGCTTCACCCGGATTTCGTGTTCGCCGGCCAGCGCCTCGATGGTCGCCGGGGTGAGTGCGCCGGTGGGTTCTTCGTCCAGGAAGATGGTGGCGCCGGCGGGTTCAGTGGCCAGGGTTACCTCGGCCCAGTTCGGCGTCAGGCTGCCACGGACCGTTTGCGGCTCATGCTTACCGGCGATGTCCACCACCAGCGCGAGGGGCTGATAGCGGGGCGCGCTGAAGGTGATCTGCCGGCTGCCGGCGGGGACTTCCAGCGCCGTCGTCGGGGTGGTGCCGCTGATGATGCCGTCGATGGCGACTTCCGCTCCGGATGGTTCGGTTTCGAAGGTAACCAGACCGGGCAGCTTGGAGAGTTGGAAATGGTGCAACTGATTGCGCTGTTCGCCGACGCTGAGGCTGGCATCCAGGTCGTAATATCCGGGCGCGCTCGCCTGGACCTGATACTCGCCCTGGCGCAGCAGATAAATGCCGCCCAGGGTGAGGCTCGGTCCGCCGCTGACGCTCACGTCTTCCACTTCAGGGTCGAAAGTGAGGCGAACGGATTTGGCCGTGAACAGAAACCAGACGGCCAGCACCGCCGGGATGAGAATGGCAATGGTGATGACCTGAGCCCGGCTGAGTCGGAACCCGGTTTCTCTGACCTCTTCCCGGGGCTGGTAGCCCACCGGGCGAATAACGGCGTCATCGCCACCGTCCTCGTCGCGCCGGGCGACGGTTTCGTTGGGGTCCGTCACTTCAGAAGGTCTCTTCGCAGCGTATGTCCACCGGCTGCATTTCCGGACGGACCAGAATGCTTTCGCGGACGTCCCTGCAGCCATCCCTGCTGCCGACCACCGTGTAGGCGCCCGGGCGCAGCGTCAGCTCCTTCTCCGAGAAGGTGCCCAGCCGGCCAACGGTGGAGAGCGTGATTTCGGTCTGATTGTCCGAACGGAAGGTCACCGGTACGGGCGTGCCGTAGGTGGCCAGCAGATCTTCGACCCGGGAGATCTGGGCCGTGAGTTTCGGACCCTTGGGTGTCAGCGTCCTGGCTTGTTTCAGGATGTCGCCGGCCTGACCGTAGAGTTTTGTGGACGAGAGCTTGTCGGGTGAGGCGATGATGTTGCCGAGGGTGATGCTCGTGCGTTCCTGAGCCAGGGCGCGGGCTTTGCCGCTCTTGGCGAACTGGATATTACCGTCCAGCGCCAGCACCTTTTCATAGTCCTCCACGGCACGCCGCCAGTCTTCGGCTGCCTCGAACCCTTCCGCACTGGCACGCAGTGATCTGATGGTGGCGAGATCTTTCCGTTCCGAGACCTGTTCCAGGCCGCCCAGGGCCACGGCATCGCCGGGTTTAACCTTCAGCGCGGCATTGAACGAGGCTCTGGCGGATTCGAACTGCTCCGCATCCATGGCCTTGAAGCCGTCGGAGAGGTGTTCGCGAAACCGCATGTCCGACACGCCGTTTCTGGCGACGGCCATGGCGGCTGTCAGGCCGTGGGTTCTGGAATCCAGGGCCTGAACCCGCTCGTATGTCTGGAGTGCGGCGCGGAAGTCCCCGGCCAGTTCCTGGTTTTTGGCTTCGCGCATCAGATCGATCACTTCGGGTAGCAGGTTGGCCCGGGCCAGGCCGGTCTGGGCATCGCCATTCTCCGGATCAATGGTCAGTGCCTGTTCGAAGCTGGCGATCGCCAGGTCCTGGTCCCGTGCATCGAGCGCATCATTTCCACGAACCAGCGCCTCGGAGAGAATGTCCGTGCCTGTGGTGATCAGTGTGGCCAGCGTATCGGAGGCCGCCTTGTAGCTGGCCAGCGACGCTTCGAACGCTTCGGCCAGAAAGTGTTCGTCGCCTTCGGTGGCCAGTGTCTTAGCCTGGTCGAGTTCCGCCTGCCCCCATTGTCCCACCTGCATGGTCTCTTCCAGTTGCATCTGCAGTTCCACGAACCGGGCCAGTTCTTCCTGGGCCTTTTCCCGGGTCTGTTCTCTGAGCAATGCCTGGAAGGGGGGGAGAGACGCATCCTGATCGGCAGCGGTGGTGGTGTCGCCCGCCTGCGGCGGGTTGCCGGTTACGGGTGGATCGGTGCGGTGGGTCGTAACCACCGGCGGTTCGATGAAATCGGGCACAACGAAAAAGACCACGGCGAGCAGGGCCACGACGAGGATGCCCAGTCCGATCTGCAGCCAGGGCATGGCGGGGCGGGGCGCCCTGGCGGGCGCCGAGTCGCTGGTTGTATCAACATGACTCAGCGGAACCGATTTGGGTCGGATCGGGCTGAATTCTTCTTCGCTCATTTAGAGAAGCCGGTGGTTCTTATTGTCTGGGCTCGAGCACCCTGCTCAAGGCTGCTCGGCCTCGAATTCGTCTGCCGCGGTTGCCTCATCTGCCGGCGCGTTCGGGTCTTCCAGACCCAGGTCGGCAAAATAGAGGCGGCGAAGAATACCGCGGAGCTCTTCATACTGCTCGTCCACGTTACCGGATAGCCGTACGGTCTGATTTTCCAGATCGATGGTGTGGGGCATGATTTCCGCCTCCGCGGCAATACCCACCTCTTCCAGCACCTGAGCATGCATCTGGGCTTCGTCTCGCTTGGCGATGGCCGTTTTCAGCAGCATGGCGCCGCTCATGATGCTGACGATCCCGCTGGTGTCCACGTAGGCGTTGCTGCTTTCGCTCATGGCAGCGATGCCGCCGGCGATGGCGACCGCACCGCCAATGGCCCGCGCCGTGGACTGGGCTTTCAGTTCCTTATAAGCGATGGCTTCGTCATAGGTCGCCTTGCGCCAGCTCTGGTAGGCCGGATACATGTCGCGTTGAAAATTCTCGTAGTACTCGTCCAGAGTGTCGATGAACAGATATTCACGCTCGCGCACACGGCGGACGCGACCGAGCATGGGATCTTCCTCGGATGGCAGCCGGCGCAGAACGAACTCGCCATCTTCCGTCTCACCGATGTGATCTGAGAACGCATCCGGCGCGAAGTCCTGGGCGAACTTCATTTCCGCCGTGGCGCGGATTGCCTGAATCTGTTCGCTGGAGAGCGTCATACGGTAGTCGAGCAGATCATCAGCCAGATTCTTGTAGATGGTCTGGAACGGGTCGATACCGGGTGGAATCCCGTCGTCGTAGGCGTACTTGCTGGCCAGCGCGTTGTACTCCCGGGTGAACCATGTCTGTCCGGTGGCGTCTTCGACACTGATTTCCACATCCATGCTCTCGCCGTCGGAGTGCAGGATCCTGCCGGTGATACTCACATCCACCGCGTGGGTGGGCCTGGGAACCACCCGCACTGCGCCCCAGTTGCCCGTGCTCTGCAGCAGATTCTTGGCAAAGTAGGGCATGTAGTTGGCTTCGGCGCGACGGATGTCCGGTTGAATGAGCAGCTTGACCTGTTCGTCGTAGTCCTCCGGCACATTGGGATCGAAAATGGCGATTCCGATGTCCAGCAGCTCGGATTCCGCCTGTACGCCCTCGATCTGTTCCGGCGGCGTCATATCCACGATCCGCACCGTCTCGCTGACGCAACCGGCCAGCAGGGTGAGCAGTGAAACCAGTGCCAGCTTCATGAATGCAGGCGCAGACACCGCGGCCGGGCGCTGTGAGCTGGAAATGTGGAGGTTAACTCTCTGCATCGTGATCTCAGGTTACCTGCATTTGACCCGCAATCGTCAGGCGCCTTTGTAACGCCGATATTCTTCCCAGAGCTTCTCCCGCAGCTCCGGATCGGATTCATTCATGGCCGCCTCGCGAAGCTGACGGGCGATGATGTCGTCATCCCGGGCATCGGGAATGTCTTCAGGCACATTGCCTGCCGTTGCCGGCGGTGCCCGCTGGGGTGAATTCTGGCTGGGCATGCCGCGGGGTTCGTAGCCGCCCGTGGGCTGCTGGGCGCCGCCTGGATCCCCGGGGACCCCGTCAGTGCTGCTCTGAGCGCCCGTGGAACCGGCGCTCGGCAGGGTGCCTGGCGTACCACCTTCACCTGCCCGCTCATTGCTCCGTGCCTGGATGACTTCCCGTTCGGCCAGGATCTCGCCATCGAAATCCTCCAGGGCGGCATCAAGTTCGCCGTCGCTGCCCGCTGTGCCACTGCCACCCTGGCCCGGCGGCAGACCCTGCTCCGAGGGCATGGGCGGTATATTGGCGTTGCCGGTGGGTAGCTGATTGCTGGTTTCCCAGCCACCTTCGCTGCCGCCGGGCACACCGGTTTCCCAGGATTCGTCCGCCCCTTCAGCACCCGGCTGGCCGCCTGACTGTCCGGGCATCCCGCCGCTGGGCAGGGTGGAGGCACTCCCGGGCGCACCGCCAGAGGCCGGATCCCAGGTTGGCTGGTCCAGGGTGCCGTCAGCGTCACCAGATGCGCTGCCGGATGAATCGCCGGGACTCTGACCATTCTGGCCATCATTCTGACCGGACGGTTGACCGGATTGCTGACCCGAATCCTGGCCGGGCGTGGAACTGCCCGGCATACCGGGTATTCCGCCGGGCATGGGCATCCCGGGCACGGTGCTCGGCATGCCGCTACTGCTGGACGAGCCGCTCGAACCACCGGAGGAGCTGGAGCTCGAGCCGCTCTGCCCGGACGATCCCGAGGAAGAGGAGGGAGAACCGGAGCTCGGTGATGACGGTGAGCTGCTCGGGGAACTGCTTGGAGAACTGCTTGGAGAGGGCAGACTCGGTGATGGCATGCTTGGCGAGCTCGGGGGCGGCGAACTGCTGCTGGAAGAACAGCCGGCGAGTGCCAGCGCCGCACCGAGCAACAGCAGCGGCCCTGTCCGGTTCAGGCACCTGCCCGGATAGCGTTTCGTGGTTGTCAGAACAGTCATTCGGTCAGCTCCCTTGCGCTTCCGGGACGTGCGATTCCGGACCAGATGTCGCTGGCCCGGGTCGGAGTCTAGCGGGCTCAAGCTGAACAGGGGCTGTACGGTTCATGGGTCCGTCTCTTCAGTGGTTTCCACGATGGCAACCTGGGGGTAGTAGACGAAGTTGTGGGTGTAGACGTATCCCATGGTGATCTGCGGCTCGCCGTTCAACAGTGCGGGCCGGAAGCGGGCTGCGCGAATGCTCTTGCGCACCCGGAATTCCATCATCCCTTCGGGAACGGAGTCGAGGGTGGTCAACCGTCTGGCCGCTCCCCGTTCCGTCACATCGAACTGGACGGTGACCAGCCCTTCTGCCGTTTGCTCCGGCATCTGCGGGGCACTGGGGTCGAGGGGGGCCGGATAGTGGATCAGCTTCGGCTCAGCGAAGAAGTCCTGCACCGGAAAGTCCTCAACGCCTTCCATCAGCTCATAAGCAATCTGGTAGAGCGGGTATGCGTCCCGGGTTTTTTCGAACAGCAGGTGCCAGTCGGCCAGATCGAGTATGGCCTGGGCAATCACGGGGATGGGCGAGTTGTGCGCCCGGTGGATCTGGATGATGGTCTGCAGCGCCCGCTCGCCTGCCGGGAAGTTGTTGATGGTCACCGGACCGTAGGAGGCTTCCAGCCCGTGTGCGGCGTAGGGCGAGGACTGACCGGAATCGATATAGATGGGCGGGAACCGTTCCAGTCGATAGGTCCGGGCGACCCCGCTCCAGGCCGGAATGGCTTCCATGGACTGGCCCTTACCGTTGGCCACCATCACATCGGTTGCCCGCTGGTAGAGGTGCCGGGCGGCAAAGATGTTGTGAGTCTGCTCGTACCATTCGGCCAGGTGGAAGAGCCCGGGCAGGAGATCTTCGCTGTAGGGATCGTAGGCCCGTTGCAGCACGTGATAGGCGTACTCTTCCCGTTCATTGGCCGTCTCGAAGTCACCCAGGGTCCGGTAGACCTCGGCTTCCCGGTAGACGATCTCGAGCTGTCCGGCGGACACCAGCCCGGAATTCACCCGCTCCAGGTGCACGGCCCGACCGTAGTTGTCCAGCGCCGCGACGTAATCCCCTTCCTGGACCTGGATGTCTCCAAGCAGGGTGATCGGGCGGACGAGCGCCGGGTCGAACCGGTGGCTCGAGTCCTCGATTTCGCTGATCTTCTGGCTGAGCCAGTATTTGGGAATTTCGTACTCGCCGGCTTCGATCTGGGCTTCGATCTGGGCCAGATCCGGGTCCAGCTCTTCGAGGATATCTTCGATACTGCTGCCGGACTCATCCCGCCGATTGGGCAGGGCCATGGCGGCCGCTGGTGCGTTTGCGGCCTGGCTGAAAGGATTCTCCGACGACTGAGGCTCGGTCTCACCCTCTGACACGGAGGCAAAGTCAGGCTCGGTGACGATCTCCCCGGTGCTGTTTGCCGTCGCGTTTGCCGTCGCGTCGCCCGTTACCCCGTCGGACACCCCTTCTGCTGCCGCACAGAGACCGGCAACGCTGGACAGCGCGCCGGTGAGCAGTGCGACGGCAAGGATCTGGTTGATGCTGCTGTGTTTGATACTGCTGCTATTAATCTGGCTGCTATTGATACCGCTGATGGTGATCCGCCCCCGGCTCATCCGTTCACTCAATGTGACCGCAAAACGTGCAATCGGTTCGAGTGTGGAATTGCCTCCCAACCAAGTCAAGCCGGGGTCTGAGAGGCGGTGTGCGGGGATTTGAGCTACCATCGCGGCCCAGATGAGCGAGCCAGAAATTCAATCCGACGACAGCCTGGATGCAACGGGCCTGCTGTGCCCTGAGCCATTGATGCTGGTTCGCAACCGGGTACGGGAAATGCACTCCGGCAGCGTGCTGCACATCCAGGCGACGGACCCCAGCACCGGCCGGGATTTCACCAATTTCTGCCGCTTCATGGGGCACGAGCTGCTTGGTGAACGGCAGGTGGAAGACGTCTTCCACTACTGGATCCGCAAGGGTTGATTCCGACGGTGGTGGCTCGCTATTTCGCGTATGGCTCGAACATGAATCCGGACCGGGTCCGGGAACGGGGGCTCCGATTCGATCATGCAGCCGGCGCCCGGCTCGAGAACTTCGCTCTGGTGTTCGACAAGACATCGAAGAAACATGCCGGCACGGGGCACGCGAACGTGCAGCCGGCGCCAGGACAGGTGGTGGAGGGCGTTCTCTACTGGCTGGAAAGTGCGGCTGAAATCGACCGGATGGACCGGTTCGAATCCACGCCCGTCAACTACAGCCGGGAAGTGATTCAGGTGCGCGTCCAGGCGGCCCACCTGCCTTCCGAAGCAGTACTTGAAGCAGAAATTAGCGACGGGACCGCCCTCCAGCCGGCCAGTGACGTAGTGATCACCACCTGGACCTATTTTGCCAACCCCGCGGTACGTCAACCCGGCCTGCTGCCGCCCCGGACCTACCTGGATCATCTGTTGGCCGGGCGGCCGTTTCTGTCGAGCGACTACTACGAGATGCTCCGGGCGCATCCCTGCGAGGAAGGACGATGAGTGCCGGACGGGCCTTGAGCGATGTGCAGATTGCCGGCTGCTTCAATCGAACGCTGGGGCGCCGCTATGGTGCACGGGTGATCGGCGGTGCCGAAGAACCCCTCTACGAACCCGGCTCGGCCGGTCGACCTGGGATCATCCGCTATACCCGGGACTATCCGGCCAGCGCGCTGCACGAGCTTGCACACTGGTGTATCGCCGGTCCGCGGCGACGGCGCCTGCGGGACTATGGTTACTGGTATCAGCCGCCGCCGAGAGCAGATGCGGCGCAGGCCGCTTTTTTCCGGGTGGAATTACCCGTGCAGGCGCTGGAAGCGCGACTGGCGGACGCCGCAGGCGTGCTCTTCCGGGTCAGCGTGGATGACCTGGACCGGGCAGACAGAACGGATCAGTCCGAGGTGACGACGGCGTTTGCCGGCGAAGTGCGTGCCCTGGCCGACAGGATGGCGGCAGAGCCGGTCTCCCCCCGGGCGGCAGAACTGGAAGCGCAGCTCAGGCAATATCGGCAGGTGGTGCTGGGTGTGGGTTCAGGGAAAGGGAAAGGGAAAGGAGCGGAACGCAGACTCGACCGCAGAGCCGCATGACGAGCCGCATGAGCAGGCAGGCTGTGCAGGGCGACCGGGATCGGCTCTTTCTGCTGGACGCCACCCTGTTGTTCTTTCGTGCCCTGTACGGGATGCCGGATGTGTTCAGAGATGGCGAAGGGCGTTCGGTCAACGGGGTGCGCGGTTACCTGAACTACCTGATCAACCTCCTCAGCGGTGCGGGTGATACCGGGGTCGATGGTCCGGTTCGTTTCTGCGTGGCGGCGTTCGACGAAAGCCTGAACAGTTGCTGGCGAAACGATCGCTACCCCGACTACAAGGCCAATCGGCCGCCGGCCGATGAGAACATTGCCTATCAGCTGGCCCGTGCCCGGGAGCTGACGATCCGACTCGGCGTTCCTGTGCTGGCCGATCTGCAGTACGAAGCGGATGACTTCATCGCCACCCTGGCGGCGAAGAGTCGACGTCCGGTGGTGGTGATCAGCCGTGACAAGGACCTGCAACAGTTGCTTACGGACAAGGTGTGCCTTCACGATCCGAAAGACGGCTCGAGACGCGGCCCGGATGCCTTCACGGCGGAATTCGGTTTTGAACCCGGGCTCTTTCCGGACTTTCAGGCTTTCGTCGGCGACAGCGTGGACAACATTCCCGGGATACGGGGCGTCGGGCCAAAGGCGGCAGGCGCGCTGATTTCCCGGTTCGGCAGTCTCGAATCCGTCTACGACGCGGCGTCTGCCTGGATCGAAGCGGGCATCAAACCGGGCAGCAAGATGGCGGCAAGGCTGCTGGCTGAAAAGGAACAGGCTTTTCTGTTCCGCGAGATCCTCAGGTTGCACGTCGAGGTGCCGTTATCGATCACTCTGGCGGACACCCGGATACAACGGACGGATGTCGGCGCACTGCGGGCGAGTCTGGCGGATGGCGGGCTGAAGGCGGGCCTGGGGGATGGACTGATCGCCTCCATGGAGTCTTACCTTGGCTGAATCCCTCGATTGTGTCGTGATTGGTGCCGGCGTTGTGGGCCTTGCCTGTGCAGCCCGGCTGGCTGAAGCCGGTCGTGATGTGCTGGTGCTGGAACAGCATGAGTTGATCGGCTCGCAGACGAGCAGCCGCAACTCGGAAGTGATCCACGCCGGCATCTATTATCCCACCGGCTCTGAGAAGGCGCGGCTGTGTGTGGAAGGCAAGCAGAGGCTGTACGCATACTGCGAGCGCTTCTCGGTGCCTCATGCCCGCTGCGGCAAAATCATCGTGGCGGTAACAGACGATCAGACGGAAACGCTCGAAGGTTACCGGCAGCAATCGATCCGCAATGGCGCCGGTGAACTCAGCTGGCTCGATCAACGGTCGTTGAATGCGCTGGAGCCGAATGTTCGCGGTGTGAGTGCGTTGCTCTCACCCACGACGGGCATCATCGACAGCCACAGCTACATGTTGAGCCTCCAGGGACGACTGGAAGCCAGCGGTGGGATGATCGCGTTCGGTACTCGAGTGCAGGGGCTGGAGGAACATGCCGGCCGGCCCGCTGTTCGTGTGGCGGACGACCTGTTGAGTTGCCGGGTGGTGATCAACAGTGCGGGTCTGGAGGCCCCGGGACTGGCCGGTCAGATCCACCCCCAGGCGCCTGCTGCCTACTATGCCCGGGGTCATTACTTCACCTATTCCGGCAAACCACCGTTTTCGCGGTTGGTGTATCCCGTGGCGGAGCGTGGTGGGCTCGGTGTCCATGTCACGGTGGATCTGGCCGGGCAGGTGAAGTTCGGTCCGGATGTGCAGTGGTGTGACGAGGTGGACTACGAATTCGATGCCGATCGGCTGCCGGCTTTTGCCGAGGCAATCCGGCGGTATTTTCCCGGCCTCGAGGATGCGCGGCTTCAGCCCGGATACGTCGGCGTACGGCCGAAAATCTCCGCACCCGACGATGCGGCTGCCGACTTCCGGCTGGATGGCGCCGAAGTCCACGGTCTCTACGGTCTTGTGAATCTGCTTGGTATCGAAAGCCCGGGATTGACGGCGTCCCTGGCGATCGCAGAGCGCGTGCACACGCTTGTGGAAGAGGATCTGGGCTGACATGACGCCGTTGAAATTCGGCTTTCTGATCAACCCGGTCGCCGGGCTCGGTGGTGCGGTTGCATTGAAAGGCAGCGATGGTGCTGAAGTTCAGAAGCAGGCGCTCGCCAGAGGCGGCAGGCCCCGCGGGGCAGAACGTGCGGGCCGGGCGCTCGCCGCCGCGCAGCGGGCCGGTGCGATTCGCTGGCTGACCTGGGCCGGCAGCATGGGAGAAGATGTGCTGGCAGCGCGGGGACTCGAATTCGAGGTGGCGGGGTCGGCGTCCGGCGAACCGACGCCGGCGGATACCCGGCAGGCTGTTCAAACGCTGCAATCCGCCGGGGTGGACCTGATCGTTTTTGCCGGCGGTGACGGAACGGCTCGAGACCTGCTCGAGGTGCTCGGTCAGTCATTGCCCGTCCTCGGCATCCCTGCGGGTGTGAAGATGCATTCCGGCGTGTTTGCCACCACACCGGAGCGGGCGGGGGCGTTGCTGGATGCGCTGGTGGACGGCGGGCTGGTCAGCCTGGTTGCCCGGGAGGTTCGGGATCTGGACGAGACCGCCATCCGGTCGGGAGAGATCCGGCCGCGATACTTTGGTGAGCTCATGGTCCCGGAACCGGGTGGTTATCTGCAGCACACCAAGGAACGGGGTGTGGAAAGCGAGCCGCTGGCGGTGAATGAAATCGTTGCGGAAGTCGTGGAGCGGCTGGCGGATGAAACCGATCCGGTCGTGCTCGGCCCCGGCAGTACACTGGCGGCCATCAAAGCGGCTCTCGGTTTCGAAGGGAGCCTGCTCGGTTTCGATGTCTGGCAGGCAGGCCGGATTGTCGCCCTGGATGTGACGGCGGCCTGGCTGGAAGCGAATTTAACCGGCGCCCGTCTGGTGCTCAGCTTCAGCCGGGGCCAGGGCTTTCTGATTGGTCGCGGCAATCAGCAGCTGACCGCGCAGTTTCTCAGCCGGATTGGCCGATCGTCTCTTTGGGTGGTGGGCACACGGACCAAGCTGGGTTCGCTGGACGGACGCCCGCTGCTGATGGATACGGATGACCCTGATCTGGATGCCACCTGGTCCGGTCTGATCGAAGTGATCACGGGTTACGAAGACGCGCTCCTTTATCGGTTGAGCAATCATGAGTGAGACCAGCGAAAACGAGCAACTGGATACGGTGCTCGAGTCCTGCCAGGCACGCTGGCGAACGGATTCGGACAGCGCGCGTCGGCTGTTTCATGGTCGCGGTCATGCTTATCCCGGGCTGGAAGATCTCGTGGTCGATCGTTTCGGCAGCGTGCTGCTGGTGGGTTGTTTCGGCGAGGAGGTCGGCCGGGCGCGGCGCCTTGCGGAGATTCTGATGGAAACGCTGGAGGGGGTGACCGGCGTTGCGGTGCAGCAGCGACAGGGCCGAGGCACACGGGCGGCGGTGGTTCGCGGGCGTGTGCCTGAGGAACTGGTGGTTCACGAAGCGGGCCTGGCGTACCTCGTTGCGCCGCTCAGAAATCAGAACGTGGGCCTGTTTCTCGACATGGCGCCGACCCGTACCTGGTTGAGAGAAGCCGCCCGGGACAAAAGTGTGCTCAATCTCTTTTCCTTCACCTGTGCATTTTCCGTTGCGGCACTGGCTGGTGGTGCCAGGCGTGTGGTCAACAATGACATGAGTAAACCGGCCCTCGACTGGGGACGGAAAAACCACCTGCTCAATGAGCAGGATCTCCGCAAGGTGAGCCTGCTGGGGCACAATCTGTTCAAGAGCTGGCGGAAGATCCGGGAGTGTGGCCCGTACGACATCGTCATCATCGATCCGCCGACCAATCAGCGTGGCAGTTTCAATGCGGAAAAACAGTACGGTCAGATTCTCAAGCGCTTGCCGGAATTCACTGCCGCCAACGCCACGGTGATTGCCTGTCTAAACTCACCGTTTCTGAACACCGACTTTCTTCCCGGGCAGATGGCGCGCTGGTGCCCGCAGGCCCGGCTGATCGAGACGCTGCCCGCGTCGGAGGACTTTCCCGAGCAGTTCCCGGACCGGGGGCTGAAAATCTATCGCTTCGGGTTCGACTGAGGCCGTTTCACGGGCTCAGTCCGGCTGGCGCTCCATCCTGCTCATCAGCGCGATCATGGCCCGGCGCAATTCCATGGAAGAGCGGTCCTTGAGGGCGGTTTTGATCTGATAGATATGCGTTGCGTGCTCGAGCCGGACCAGGTCGGGGAGGTTGGCGTCTTCGTGTCGGATGACTGACTGGACGGGCGATGAGAGCAGGGTGAATGTGCGGGCGGTCAGTACAGCCTGGTCGATGGCTTCATCGCGTATGGTGTCTTCAAAGCGGAGGTATCCTTCCTCGCCGAGCCAGAGCAGGGTGCCGAAGCAGGCCTGGTAGCGCGTACTGTGCAGGCCGAACTCGTCCGGCTCCTCGGTCTGATAGATATCGTCCACGAAGATCGCATGCCGTCGCGGAAACACACCGTACAGGGCCGCCAGCGTCCGGGCCGCATCCTTGAAGAAGTCATCGATGTTGATGTCTGTCATGGCTCGAATCCGGGCCCGCCAGGTCGGGCGCTACTGGACGTAGTCGCCCAGAAAACGCTCGATCCGGTCCAGAGACTCTTTCAGGTCTTCCAGCCGGGGCAGAAATACCACGCGAAAGTGATCGGGCGCGGGCCAGTTGAAGCCACTGCCCTGGACGATGAGGACTTTTTCCTGGCGCAGCAGATCGAGGGCGAACTGCTCATCGCTCGTGATGTTGAACCGGTCCACATCGAGCTTCGGGAAGAGGTAGAGGGCGCCTTGCGGTTTCACGCAGCTGACCCCTTCCATGGCATTCAGTCTTTGCCAGGCATAGTCCCGTTGATCCCGAAGACGGCCACCCGGTTGCAGGTACTCGAAGATGCTCTGGTACCCACCCAGAGCGGTCTGAATCGCGTGCTGAGTCGGAACATTCGGGCACAACCGCATCGAGGCGAGAATATCGAGCCCTTCAACGTAGTCCCGAGCCCGGTGCTTGGCGCCACTTACTACCATCCAGCCGGTCCGGAAACCCGCGACCCGGTAGGTCTTCGACAGGCCGTTCAGGCTGAGGATCAGCAGATCGTCGGCCAGGGAACCGACCGGAACGTGCTCGGCGTCCTCGTAGAGAATTTTGTCGTAGATCTCGTCGGCGAAGACCACCAGATCGTTTTCCCGGGCGACTTCGAGCATGTCCAGGAGGACCTGTTTCGGGTAAACGGCGCCGGTGGGATTATTCGGGTTGATGATCACCATGGCTTTCGTGCGAGGCGTGACTCTGGCCCGCAGGTCGTCCACATCCGGCACCCAGCCGGCACTCTCGTCGCACCGGTAGTGGATGGCCCGGCCGCCACAGAGATGGGTGGCAGCAGTCCAGAGCGGATAGTCCGGCGCTGGAATCAGCACCTCGTCGCCGTCCTCGAGCAGCCCCTGCATGCCCATTACCACCAGCTCGGAAACCCCGTTGCCGATGTAGATATCTTCGATCTCCACATCGGGAATACGGATCTGCTGGCAGTACTGCATGATGGCCTTGCGGGCGCTGTACAGCCCCTTGGATTCGCAGTAGCCCTGGGATTGGGGCAGGTTGTGGATCACATCGCGGAGTATTTCTTCCGGCGCTTCGAAACCCCAGGGTGCCGGATTGCCGATATTGAGCTTGTAGACCCGGTGGCCTTCCTCTTCCAGGCGATGAGCTTCCGAGAGCACGGGGCCACGAATGTCATAGCAGACATCGTCCAGTTTGCTCGATTTTCTGAACTGTCCCGGTGCCGCCGCGCCCGCATCGGCGTCGGTGCCGTGCAGGTGGGTGATGGCGGTGTCGGTGTTCTTGGTTTCCATTGCTCTCGCGCTCGTACTAATATTTTCTGTTTCGCTCGCAGGCCAGGCATCCTCCGTGAATGCCTGCCGGGCCGAGCGGGCGAGCATCTTAGCAGCACCCGTACGCGCCGTAACCCGGCCCGATCAGGGCGCTGACGAGCGGATACTGTAACTAAACTGACCGAAGACGTGAGACTGCCAATGGCTAAAGTGAACAAAACCGACGATGAATGGCGGCAGGAGATGACGCCCGAGGAGTACGCCATAATGCGTGAGGCCGCGACGGAACGGGCCTTCACCGGTGAATACTGGGATACCAAGACGCCGGGAACCTATCGATGCCGCGGATGTGGGGCAGAACTCTTCGATTCCGAGACCAAATACGATTCCGGTTCAGGCTGGCCGAGTTTTTATGCGCCGGTGGAAGAAGGGGCCGTTGCCACGCAGGTGGACAACAGCATGATGATGGAGCGGGTGGAAGTGCTCTGCGCAAAGTGCGAGGCACACCTGGGCCACGTATTTCCCGATGGGCCGCAGCCGACGGGGCTGCGTTTCTGCATGAACTCCGCATCGCTGAAACTCGATGAGCGGGATCAGGCGGGAGAGTCCTGATTATGCATCCGGGAATCGTTGCCGAGAAAACACCTGACAAGATCGCCTACACCATGGCAGAGACCGGAGAGCAGGTCACCTTTGCCGAACTGGAGGCCGCTGCGAATCAGGCCGCGCACCTGTTCCGGTCGCTGGGGCTGGAGCGGGGTGATCACATCGCCATCCTGCTCGAGAACCACAAGCGCTTCCTTCAGATCTGCTGGGCGGCACAACGTGCCGGTCTGTACTACACCGCCATCAGCTGGCGCCTGCAGCAGGAGGAAGTGGAATATATCGTCAACAACTGCGAGGCCAGGGTGTTCATCACTTCCCATGAACGGAAGGCCGTGGTGGAACCGCTGGTGAGCCGGATGCCGAATGTGACCGCCCGCTTCATGATCGATGGCACCACCGATGGCTTCGATTCCTGGGAAGACGCCATCGACGCCATGCCCGTCACACCCATTGCGGATCAGGCGGAAGGCCAGTCCATGCTCTATTCGTCCGGCACGACGGGCTATCCGAAGGGCATCAAAAAACCATTGCCGGAGGGCGGCTACGGCGAAGGCGAAGAGATCAATCTGATGCAGGTGCTGTACGGGGCCGACGAGCATTCCGTCTATCTTTCCCCGGCGCCGCTTTATCATGCCGCGCCCCTAACTTTCACCATGGGACTGATCCGCTTTGGTGTGCATGTGGTGGTGATGGAGCATTTCGAAGCGGAACGTGCCCTAGAGTACATTCAGAACTATCAGGTGACGCACAGCCAGTGGGTGCCGACCATGTTCGTCCGCATGCTGAAGCTGCCGGATGAGGTCCGTCTTTCCTACGACGTTTCATCGCTGAGCTGCGCCATTCATGCGGCGGCACCGTGCCCCATTCCGGTCAAGGAGCAGATGATCGAATGGTGGGGGCCGGTGATTCATGAGTACTACGCGGGTACCGAGGGGAATGGCTTCGTCCAGTTGAACTCAGAAGAGTGGCTGGCGCACAAGGGTTCTGTGGGACGGCCGCTGAACTGCGAGGTGCATATCTGCAACGACGAGGGCGAAGAAGTGCCTGTCGGTGAATCAGGCACCATCTACATGAGTGGTGGCGGCGAATTCGAATACTACAAGGACGATGAGAAAACAGCGGGCTCCCGGCACCCGAAAGGCTGGTCGACCCTGGGAGACGTGGGCTATCTCGACGAAGACGGCTACCTGTATCTCACCGATCGCAAGCACTTCATGATCATCTCCGGTGGTGTGAACATCTATCCGCAGGAGGCGGAGAACGTGCTCATCACGCATGACAAGGTTATGGACGTGGCTGTATTCGGTGTGCCGAACGAGGAATTCGGGGAAGAGGTGAAGGCCGTGGTGCAGCCGAAGGACATGGCCGATGCGACACCGGAACTGGCCATCGAGCTGATGGACTACTGTCGCTCCAAGCTTTCCCACGTGAAGTGTCCGCGCACGGTGGACTTCAGAGAAGAGCTGCCACGGCATCCAACCGGCAAGCTCTACAAGCGGTTGCTGAAAGACGAGTACTGGCAGCAGAAGGCCTGAGGAGGCTCAGACCACAACCGTTACTGGTTGCTGAGCAGGTTGGCGGGCGCGTACTGATCCGTGAGTACGCGCGCCGTCTGATCCCAGTCCGCCTCGGTGCTGAAGCCCGGCAGGAATTCATTTACCCGCACATCGTAGGGGGCCAGACGTGGTCCGAGAATGCGGCCGGTCGCGGTCAGCGTCTCGAAATCCGGCAGTTCACCGGTGCGGGTGGCGAGAATCACCCGGTTCGCGGATATCCGGGAGCGCACGTTGTAGAAAGTGCCGAACACCGCCTGATAGGTGGTGGACTCGTGATCGTAGAGACGACTGATGGCGAACGTGTTGGCCGCCACCACACCGTCCTCGGTCAGTAGACGGCGGGTTTCTTCGAGGTATTCCCGGGTCATCAGGTGCTCTGGAATGTAGTCGCCATTGAACGCATCCAGCATGATCAGATCGTAGGTGGTGCCGGCGGCCAGGGCCCGTTTGGTGAAGACGCGGGCGTCTTTGAGGGCAACCTGCAGTTGCTCATTCTCCCGGAAGCCGAAATAGGTTTCGGCCACGGTTTTCACCGCCGGGTCGATTTCCACAGCATCGATCTGCGCGTCGGGATAGAGCTCGTTCAATGCCACCGGCAGGGTGCCGCCGCCCAGGCCGACGACCAGGATCCGCTCCGGTTCCGGCATCATGAGCAGACTCAGCATCATCATTTTTGCGTAGGGGAAGACCATTTTCTTCGGCGCGTTGCGATCCAGGCAGGTCTGATTGCGCTGGTCCTTGCGTACAGAGAACTGCAGGCAGAGGGTGCTGCCGCGCTGGTCCACCAGGATCGTGCTGTACAGCGAACGTTCGCGGTGGATGATCTGGGCGTCCGCTGAATGGGCAAGCGGCAGGATGAACAGGGCGATCAGCAGCCAGCGGATCGGCTGAGGGCAGGCGGTTTGCGAAGATTGCGATGTTTGCGAATAGGGCATGGTGCTCGGTCGGCTTATCTTGAATGCATTCACTGCGGATTGGACGGTTGCGGGGCAGTTTCGTTCCGGGGCCCGGTCAGCCGGCCGGCGCTGATCGCGATGACCGACATGGCCAGCAGGGCGAGTGCCAGCATGGTGAGGATCGTGTTCATCTCCCACCAGAGCACGAAATAGAACGAGGTTGCCAGGGTACCCAGCGCACTGCCCATGGTGGACACGAAGTACAGCCGTCCGGCGACCTGACCGGACTCATGGGTGGAAGCCACCAGCAGACGCACGGAGTACGGGGAGATCATACCCATGATGATCGTGGGCAGGATGAACAGCAGGCTTGCCGCGAGCAGTGATCCATAGCGGGGGTCTTCCACCCGTTCGAAGATGAAGACCATGGCAGGCTCGGCGGAGTAGACGAGCGGATAGAGCAGCACGGCGGCAACGGCGAAGATGACGCCGAAGCGGGTGAGCGAGGGTCGATGCAGAGAGAGCTTGCCTCCGAACAGGTAGCCGAGTGCCAGAGAAAGCATGAATACGGTGATGATGCTGCCCCAGACGTAAATGCTGGAGCCGAAGTAGGGGGCCAGCACCCGGCCACCAAGGAGCTCGAGGGACATGATCACGAAGCCGCCGGTGAAGGCGAGGGCATAGATGATGGCTGGCATTATTTCCTTATATTACAGAGTGTTATAGCTTTTATTTGAAGTGAAATGCAGATATGGCTGGGTTGGCCAACGCGCCTGTCCTGTGACCTGACCACCGACCTGATATAGCGCCATTCTTCACACTCAACTGCCACTGTGCCGCCGCCTGAACGGCCGGGAGTGTACCCAGGGGTATATCGTATTAACAAGAAGATCGTTGAGGCGGATCGCTCCATGCAGTCTAATTGCGCCCGCTGTAACCAGATAGGACCCGCAAGCGGTGACCCGCCACCTGACCCACCTGCAACGGCTTGAAGCCGAAAGTATTCATATCATGCGTGAAGTGATGGCCGAGGCCGAAAACCCGGTCATGCTGTATTCCATCGGCAAGGATTCGTCGGTGATGCTGCATCTGGCCATGAAGGCCTTTCACCCATCCAAGCCACCCTTTCCCCTCCTGCATGTGGACACCACCTGGAAGTTCCGGGAAATGGTCGAGTTCAGGGATCAGCGTGCGGCGGAACTGGGCATCGATCTGATCGTGCACATCAACCAGGAGGGGGTCGCAGACGGAGTCGGGCCCTTCAGCCACGGCTCCTCGGTACATACGGACGTCATGAAAACCCAGGGTCTGAAGCAGGCCCTGGATAAGTACGGATTCGATGCTGCCTTCGGCGGGGCGCGGCGTGACGAAGAGAAATCACGAGCCAAGGAGCGGGTGTTTTCCTTCCGCAGTGCGCAACATCGCTGGGATCCGAAGAATCAGCGTCCGGAGCTCTGGCAGCTGTACAACGGCCGGGTCCGCAAAGGCGAATCCATGCGGGTCTTTCCGCTGTCGAACTGGACGGAGCTCGATATCTGGCAGTACATCCATCAGGAAGATATTCCCATCGTGCCGCTCTATTACGCCAAGACCCGTCCGGTGGTGGAGCGTGATGGCATGCTGATCATGGTGGACGACGACCGGATGCCGCTGAAAGACGGGGAGCAGCCGGAGGAGCGTCTGGTGCGCTTCCGAACGCTGGGTTGTTATCCGCTGACCGGGGCGATCGAGTCCAGTGCGGACAGCCTGACCGCCATCATCGAGGAAATGCTGGTCGCCCGGACGTCAGAGCGACAGGGCAGAGCGATCGATCATGACGAGTCCGCCTCTATGGAGAAGAAGAAGCAGGAGGGCTACTTCTGATGTCTCAGCAGAGCGAATCACAGGCTGCAATCGAAACCTACCTTGCCGAGCAGGCCCGCAAGACCGAACTGCGCTTTCTGACCTGCGGCAGTGTGGATGATGGCAAAAGCACGCTCATCGGACGCCTGCTCTACGACTCCAAACTGATTTTCGAAGATCAGCTGGATGCCCTGGAGGCGGACAGCCGCAAGCAGGGCACCCAGGGTGAGAACATCGACCTGGCACTGCTGGTGGACGGGCTTGCCGCGGAGCGGGAGCAGGGCATCACCATCGATGTGGCCTACCGGTTCTTTGCCACGGACAAGCGGAAGTTCGTGGTCGCGGACACGCCCGGACACGAGCAGTACACGCGCAACATGGCCACCGGCGCATCCAATGCCGAACTGGCCGTGATCCTGGTGGATGCCCGCAAAGGGGTACTCACCCAGACCAAGCGGCACAGCTACATCGTCTCGTTGTTCGGGATCAGAGAAGTGGTGCTGGCGGTCAATAAAATGGATCTGGTCGATTTTGACGAGGCCGTGTTCAACGGCATCGTCGAAGACTATCGGGCGTTTGCCGCCGAACTCGGTGGTCTGAACATCACCGCCATTCCGGTTTCAGCGCTGACCGGCGACAACGTCACCGGCCCCAGCGAGCAAACCCCCTGGTATGAGGGGCCGACGCTGCTCGGCCACCTGGAGACGGTGGAGGTGGATTCCGACCTGGAGCGTCAGCCATTCCGCATGCCCGTGCAGTGGGTGAACCGGCCGGATCTGGATTTCCGCGGGTTCAGCGGCACCATCGCCGGTGGTACGGTCCGACCGGGTGATTCTATCCGGGTGCTGCCCTCAGGCCAGACCAGCGAGATTGCCCGCATCGTCACTTACGATGGCGACCGGGACATTGCCGGGCCGGGAGAGGCCGTGACCCTTGTGCTCGCCGATGAGATCGACATCAGCCGCGGTGATGTGATCGCAGCAGCACAAGCGCCCTGTCAGGTGTCGGATCAGTTTGCCGTCCACCTGCTCTGGATGCAGGACGCGCCTCTGTTTCCCGGACGTCAGTACTATCTGAAATCCGGGACCCGCACGGTGCCCTGTGTGGTCACGGATCTGAAGCACAAGATCAATGTGAACACGCTGGAACAGTTGCCGGCCAAATCCCTCGAGCTGAACGAAGTCGGGGTGGGCAATCTCAGCCTGTCCGGCCGCATCGCCTTCGATCCCTATCAGGAAAACCGGACCCTTGGCAGTTTCATCCTCATCGATCGTCAGAGCATGACGACGGTGGGTGTGGGGCTCACCGACTTTTCGCTCCGCCGGGCAGACAACGTGCACTGGCAGGCGCTGACCGTCGACAAGGCGCGGCGCAGCGAGTTGAAGCATCAGAAGCCCTGTGTGATCTGGTTCACCGGCCTGTCAGGCTCCGGTAAGTCGACCATCGCGAACCTGCTCGAAGCCAGACTGCACGACGAACACCGCCACACCTACGTGCTCGATGGCGACAACGTGCGCCACGGACTGAACCGGGACATCGGCTTTACCGAAGCAGACCGGGTGGAGAACATTCGCCGGGTAGGAGAAGTTTCCAGGCTGATGGTGGACGCCGGACTGATCACCATCGCCTCGTTCATCTCCCCGTTTGCCAGCGAACGCCGAATGGTGCGCGATCTGCTCGAAGACGGAGAGTTCATCGAGGTCTTTGTGGATACGCCGCTGGAGGTCTGCGAGGACCGGGATCCCAAGGGCCTGTACAGGAAAGCCAGGGCCGGTGAGATCGCGAATTTCACGGGCGTGGAGCAGGAATACGAGGCACCGGTGAACGCCGAGGTGGTGGTGCAGACGGTGGATGTGACGCCGGAGGCTGCGGCGGAACAGATCCTGCTTTATCTGCGCGAGCGGGGCTTCCTGGAGGCCTGATGAAGATTGGCGTCACCCTTCGCAACATGGGGGCGCAATCCTCTCCGGAGCTGGTCGTCGCGGCGGCTCAGGCCGCGGAAGCGGCCGGTATGGAATCCGTCTGGGTGACGGACCACATCGCCATTCCACCGGATGATGCACAAGGGAGTGGCGGACGATATCTGGAACCACTGATCACGCTGTCCGTGCTTGCCGGCGCCACCCGTTCGATTCGTCTGGGCACCGGCGTCCTGATCCTGCCTTATCGCCCGGCGCTTCCCACCGCCAAACAGATTGCAAGCCTTCAGGAGCTGTCCGGTGAGCGGCTGCTGCTGGGCGTCGGCATCGGCTGGATGGATCCGGAGTTTCGTGCACTCGGTATCGACCGTCATCAGCGCGGTCGCGTTTCTGACGAGATTCTGCACTTCATTAACGATTGTTTTGCCCGCGGCGACGACCTGGCGGAAGCCAACGGTCAGACGTTTCTGTTCCGACCGAATCCCAGCCCTCCGCCGCTCTACATTGGTGGCCGCGCGCCACATGCTCTGAAGCGGGCGCTGCGGCACCGTGCCGGATGGATGCCCATGGGTGCGGACCCGGACCGACTGGCCCGTGATATTGGCGAATTCGAGCGGCTGGCAGAGCGCGCCGGTGTGACGCGCGGGCCGATCACGCTGATGACGCCCCTGCCGCTGGAGGATCCGGACGGTAGCGCTGCACTGCTCGAGCGCTACCTGGAGATGGGCGTGGAGAGGCTTGTCTGCGCGCTGCGGTACGACTCTCTCGGTGACTATCAAAAGAGTATCGGCCGGCTCGAAGGTTTGCAGCGTCCATCGTGAGCCTGGCGTTCCGGGCTATGACCCGATGGATGGCGCGGCAGCGTCCGGAGGTGCTCGCTGTGGATGGCGCCCGGTTGCAGCGTATCGGCACGCAGTGCTGGAGCGCCGAGCGCGAACTGTCTTACGGTGGCAGCCTGACGCTGCCGGTTCGGATGGCGGTCATAAGGAATCAGAGCGACGGACTGACCCTCTACTCACCGGTATCGCTGGATGAGGGGACCCGGGAGGCCCTCGCCGGACTGGGTGAGGTGCGGCGCATCATCGTGCCGAATCGTTTTCACACCCGGTTTGCGGGCAGAGTGCTGGATGCGTATCCCGACGCCGGACTTCTGGTTCCGGAAGCGGATGGCGGACTCATGGAACGGTTCGGCGATCGCAGCCGGCCGGTTACCGATCTGCAGACGATCGAACCGGGCCTGGAAGTGCTGCCGGTTCATCTGCGCGACGGTCTGGTGGAACTGTGTGCCTATCACGATGCCAGTGAAACGCTGTTGCTGGCGGATCTGATGTTCAATCTCCAGCAGGCAGACAGTCGACGGGCGAGGCTCGCCCATCGCCTGAACGGGACCTGGCGGCAGACGGGCACGTCGCGCTTACAGCGTCTGCTGCTGCTGAAGGATGAAGAGAGTCTCAGCCGGTTCTACCACTGGGCCCTGGCAAAGCCATTTTCCCAGATCGCCATGGCCCATGGCCTGCTGATTACCGACAACGCCAGAGAAACGTTCTATCAGGTGTTTTCCCGGTATGGTGCGCTCCGGGATTGAGTCGGCCGCCAGAGGCAGGCTGACTCGCGATATCCCGGCGAGGACAACCTTGCCGTGCGCTCAGCGCTTTTCGACGGTTTCCACCGGTTGGCCTGCATCCACCCACCCCCGGAAACCACCGCCGATGTGACAGACGTTGGGGAGCCCCATTTTCTGCACCGTCTGGGTCGCCAACGCAGAGCGCCAACCGCTCTGACAGTAGAAAACAAAACGCTTTCCTGAGCCGAAGATATCTTTGTAGTAGGGGCTTTCCGGGTCGATCCAGAACTCGAGCATGCCTCGTGTGGCATGGAATGCGCCCGGTACTTTGCCTTCCCGCTGCAATTCGCGCACATCTCGTATGTCAACGAACTGTACGTTGTCGTCCTCGAGCAGGGCGGCCGCCTCCTCGGTGGTCAGGGTTTCGATTTCGGCTTCGGCCGCTTCGAGCAGCGCCTTGTATCCAGTGGTCAGGGTCAATGTCTTACGTCCTTGCGGGTTGATCACCACTTTATAGCTTTGTCGACTCCGTCAGGCTATCGCCCAGGGTTGTTGGCCGATTGCGGCACTTCCCGCCAAATTCTGCCTATCGGCGGAGATATGGGATTCGCGGCGGGTGGCCAACGGCTGTCGAAAGTGCCTGAAAAATGAGAATAAATGCATATATAACAACGGGATAGAGCGTTTTTCGTGTTTCTGGCATGGATCCTGATTCAGTACGGATGAATGCACGCAAACGGTCGAATACAGATGAGTCACCCTGTAACTCGAAAATACCCGGAACAGTTCGCCACCACACCAGACCTGCTGCACGTGGTGATCCCCCGCAGCGAGATCATCGCCGAGATGAGTCTGCGCGGTGAGGATGAAACTCTGAACGATGTCTGTCTCGCAGTGGCCGTGGTGGCGGATGCGCTCGGTCTCGCGCTGGCAGCTTCCGCGGCGGAGTAATACCTGACGGAGCGCGCTCAGCGCCCCTGCCAGTTGGGTGCCCGTTTCTCCGCAAACGCTTTCGGACCTTCCACAAAGTCCTCGCTCTTCAGCATCGTCCGGACCGAGTCGTACTGAGCGGCCATGGATTCTTCCAGAGAGCCCATGGACAGCGACTGGTACACCACGTCCTTGCTGGCCCGGATGGATAGCGGCGCACAGGCCGTGATCTGATCCACCCAGCCCTGAGTCGCTTCCATCAACTGGTCATGGGGGACCACGTCGTTGACGAAGCCGAGTTCCTTGCCTTCCGCCGCGCTCACATGCCGGCCGGTCAGAATCATGCCCAGGGCACGCTTGGCGCCGATCTGACGTGGCAGTCGATTCAGACCGCCCGCCAGTGCGGCCAGCCCGACTTTCGGTTCCGGTAGGGCGAACGTGGCCTTGTCCGAGGCGATGATCAGGTCGCAGGCCAGGGCAATTTCAAAGCCACCGCCCATGGCCACGCCGTTTACCGCGGCGATCACGGGCTTGGTGAGATCGAAGCGGGATGTGAGACCGGCAAATCCCCGCGGCATCGGAACCCGCTCGCCACCCTCGGCCTGGTAGCGCAGATCATTCCCGGCACTGAAGCCGCGGCCGCTACCGGTAATGACAGCCACCCAGAGATCATCGTCTGCGGCAAACTCGTCGAAAATCTCACCAAGTTCCGCATTGGCAGGTGGATGCAGGGCATTGAGTCGATCGGGCCGGTTCAGCGTCACGGTCATCACGTGGTCTTTTTTGTCGACCAGGCAGTATTCAGGCATGTCTCTCCCTCCCAGGCGCCTGCGCGGGCAGGCCGGCTAAAGATGTTGTGTGGAATTGAAGAAGTTAACGTAGGGCGCGGGCGAAAGCATCAGTTCGGTGAGGCTGCAGTTGGCAACCGGATATTCCACCCAGCAGCGCGGATCGTTGTTCAGGATGGTCCCCAATGCCACCGCAAGCGCTGCCCCATGGCCAACCACAAGCACCTGCTCCCCGGCATCATGTCTGTCGTGTATCGATCGCAGCGCGGCAACGATCCTGGCCGACACTGAATTCAACGACTCCCCGCCGGGTGGGGAAAAATCCGGGTTTCCGCGGGTCCGATGGAAAAAGTCATGCTGTTCCGCCAGGAAATCAAAGGCCAGTCCTTCCCAGTCACCGATTGCGTACTCGACCAGGTCCGGCACGGGGGTTGGTTCCAGGTTGAGCTCCGCCTGCACGGCTTTCGCGGTATCCAGGCAGCGATCGAGGGGGCTGGTGTAAACCGCCGCCAGTCCCGGGTGGGTGGTGGCAATGTGACGGGCGGTCTTTTTTGCCTGCCGTCTGCCACGCCAGGTGAGGGCGCTGTTGGTGGAGCCGTGCCAGAGGCCTTTTCTGTTCGCGTCGATCTGGCCGTGTCGGAGTAGTAAGAGGGATGCCATCGCCGGTATTCTGCGCGACCCGGAACGTTGTCTCCAGTAGATCTATGCGTGGTGGTGTCTTGGAAATGCGAATTGGCGTGCTGTTCATGGCGGCCACCCTTCTGCTGTCGGGGTGTGAACCCACCCCCGCCTACGACCGTTTCGAAGGCGCGACCATGGGAACCTACTTCCGGGTTACCGCGCTCTGCCCATCTCGAAGCGCCCCGGAACTGCAGCAACGGCTGGAAGCTGAGCTGGCACAGGTGAACGGGCAGATGTCCACCTATCAGAACGATTCGGAGCTCATGCGGTTCAATACGCATACGGTGGATGAGTGGGTGCCGGTATCGAATGAACTGCTGACGGTCATCGCGGCCGCCGGGGAGATTTCCCGCTGGTCGTCCGGTGCCTTCGATGTGACGGTGTCGGAACTGGTGGACCTGTGGGGGTTCGGTCCAGATGGGCGAATCGACAATCGTCCATCCGACCAGGTGATTCTCGACCTGCTTGGCCGCATCGGCCACGAGCGCCTGGAGGTCGATCCCGATGCACAGGCGATTCGACGCCGGGCGCCGTTCCAGGTGGATCTTTCCGCCATCGCGAAAGGTCATGGTGTGGACCGCGTCAGCCAGGTGCTTCGGCGGCAGGCCTGCACGGACTTTCTGGTGGACATTGGCGGCGAGGTCCTGGGCGAGGGTCTGAGCCCGTCCGGGCGGCCCTGGCGAATAGGCGTGGAGGTGCCGGATCCCGGTACCGTGGGTGGCGTACAGAGGGTGATTCCGCTGGAATCCATGGCGGTCGCCACATCCGGGGATTATCGGAATTTCCAGGATCTCGAAGGCAGGCGGTACTCCCATACGCTCGATCCCCGCACTGGCGAGCCGGTGCAGCATGATCTGGCGTCTGTAACCGTCCTGCATCCGTCTGCCATGTGGGCGGACGGCCTCGCCACGGCCCTCAACGTGCTGGGCCAGGATGAGGGATTCGCCCTGGCCGAATCCCGCGGGCTGGCAGCGTTGTTCGTCATACGTGGCGCTAATGGCTTCGAAGAACGGTATACTCCGGCCATGCAGGAATATCTGGATATGAAACTGGATCAAACTCGAGATCCATTACGAGATACTAAGGCGCAGGACGGATGACCACGCTGCTCCTCGCCTTTGTCATCATGCTGCTGCTGGTTGCCGGCATGGCCATTGGTGTGCTCTTCGGTCGCAAGCCGATCAGCGGCACCTGTGGTGGCATGAAAGCGCTCGGAATGGGCGTTTCCTGCGAAATCTGCGGCGGCAATCCGGATCTCTGTGAGACGACCGAGACGACCGACCGGTCGACCCCGCGCACTCTCTACTATCGTGCGGACGACTGAGCGGCGCCGGGCGCCGTCTTTCCTGGAGTCATGAGTCGTCCCGTCTCGCTCGAGCTGGGCGCCCGCTATGCGCTCACTCGCCGAAGCGCTATTTCCTTCATCAGTTTCGTAGCGGTCGCAGGCCTGGCGCTGTCCGTGGCCGTTCTGGTGATCGTGGTTTCCGTGATCAACGGTATGGAACGGGAACTGAAAGAGCGCGTCTTCGGCATGCTGCCTCATCTCACCTTCTACGGCCGGGAGCCCATGCCGTCCGACCCTGGGACGCTCAGCATCCTGGCCGCCATGCCCGGGGTGGAAGGCGCGGTGCCACTGGTACAGCAGGCGGGTCTGGCGGCGGTGAGCGACCGGGTCACCGGGGTGCTCATCACCGGGATCGGCGATCAGTACGACCAGGTTTCCGATCTCTATGAGTATCTTGATGCGGATGTCACAGCTTTGCAGGCCGGCGCCTTCGAAATGTTCGTCGGGGCGGGCGTGGCTAAGACGCTGGGTGTGGGCATCGGCGATAAGGTGGCGATCGTGCTGCCGAGTGCGACGGTCACGCCGGCCGGATTGTTTCCGCGTCAGAAGCGGTTCCTCATACGCGGCATCGTCCGATCCCGCTCCGAAATCGATGCCAGAGCGGTCTACGTGCATGAAGCAGATGCCCGCCGGCTGCTCCGACTGGGTGAGCGTGTGCATGGCTATCAGGTCCGGCTCGCCGATCTGTTCAGTGCGGAGACCGTGGCGGCTCAGGGCATGACGGCCCTGGCTGACCGGAACCTATTTCCACGCAGCTGGATGCGATCTCACGGAAATCTTTATCACGCGATCGGCGTTCAGAAAACGACCATGTTCGTCCTGCTCTCCTTTCTGGTCGGGGTCGCCGCCTTCAACCTGGTCTCCACGCTCGTGATGGTGGTCGATCAGCGCAAGAGCGATGTGGCGATCCTCCGAACCCTGGGCAGTGACAGTCGCACGGTGGTGGGGGCCTTTCTGCTGCTGGGAACGACGCTGGGTCTGATCGGCATCGCGGCAGGCGTGCTGGCGGGCGTGCTGGTGTCGATGCTGTTACCCGGCTTCTACCTCTGGCTCACCGACAGCCTGGCCGTGGATCTGATGAGTCAGTACTTCGTGAACTATCTCCCGGTGGAAGTTCGGCTGTCGGATCTCGCCGGCATCAGCGTAACCGCGCTCGTGCTCAGCATGCTGAGCACCCTGTATCCCGCCTGGCGGGCTGTGCGATTGAAACCGTCGGAGGTGCTGGCCCATGAGTGAGGTTCTGCGTGCTGAAGGGCTCTGCAAAGGCTATCGGCAGGGGCACGATGAAATCGTTGTCCTGGACGGCGTCGACTTCTCCGTCGACGCGGGCGAACGGGTTGCCATCATCGGTCGGTCCGGTTCCGGCAAGAGTACGCTGCTTCATCTTCTGGCGGGTCTGGACGAACCGGACGCCGGCGCTGTCTGGGTGGCGGGCAAAAACCTGACTGCGGCGGATGCGGCGGGCCGGGCTGCCATCCGCAACGCGCATATGGGTTTCGTCTATCAGTTCCACCATCTGTTGCCGGAGTTCAGTGCCGAGGAAAACGTTGCGATGCCGTTGCGACTCGGTGGGGCATCCGCGTCGGTGGCCAGAAAAGCCGCCGCCGACCTGCTCGGCCGGGTCGGCCTCGGTGGACGGTTGAGCCACCGGCCACATGCGCTGTCCGGCGGGGAGCGGCAACGGGTGGCGGTCGCCCGGGCGCTGGTGGCCTCTCCGGCCGTGGTGCTCGCGGATGAACCCACGGGAAATCTGGATCGAGAGAACGCAGAGCAGGTTTTCGCGCTCATGTGTGAACTGTCGGATGAGCGCGGCATCGGCTTCGTCATCGTCACCCATGATGAAGGGATGCTGGATGGCGTGAACCGGATCCTCAAGCTGGTGGACGGAGCAATCGTGTGAGCCGCTCGGTCGCGTGGTCGCTCGCGATTCGCTACCTGAAAACGCGCCGCAGGCAGTTTGCCGCTTTCATCACCTGGGTGTCCCTGCTCGGACTCGCGCTCGGGGTGCTGGTGCTCACCGTGGTCGTTTCCGTCATGAATGGTTTCGATCGTGAGCTGAAGACCCGGATTCTCGGCACCGTCCCGCACATCCTGCTCGAAGGCGTGTCGCTTCCGGATGCTCAGGTGAGAAAGGTGCTCGAGTTCGACGAGGTGGTGAACGCCTACGAGTTTTTCCTCGGTGCCGGGATGCTGACCAGGAGTGGCGCGGTCAACCCGGTGGCCATCTATGGTATTGACCCGGAAGATGACGGAGCGCTGGCGTCGGTCGCCAGCAGCATGCTGGAGGGGACGCTCGGCGATCTGTCCGGGGCAGGGCGGGGCATCGTCATGGGCGCACCGCTGGCCGCCCGACTGGGACTGTTCCCGGGCGACACGATTGCGCTGGTGATCTCCGAGCCGACCGTCAGCGGGCTGCGACCGCAGATCCAGCCCTACCACCTGACCGGCACCTTCGAACTCGGTGCCGAACTCGACTACTCACTGGTGGTGATCGACCGTTCGGCACTTGCGGTGGGAGACCTGGCGACGGTCGGTCGTTCGGGTGTTCGTCTCGTTCTTACGGACCCCATGCTGGCAGAGTCGATTGCCCGGCGCATAGCAAACGAGGTGCCGGGACTTGTTGTGGAAAGCTGGACTGAAAGCTATGGCGAGCTGTTCCAGGCCGTGCGTCTGGAGAAACTGATGATGTTTCTGATCCTGCTGATGGTGGTGGCGGTGGCCACCTTCAATATCGTCTCCGGTCAGATGATGGTGGTCGCCGATAAACAGTCTGATATCGCCATCCTCCGAACCATGGGGGCCGAGGCGGGTACCATTCGCCTGACGTTCCTGTTTCAGGGCGTGCTGATCTCGGGGATCGGCATCCTTGCCGGGCTGCTGCTCGGTGTGCTGGTGGCGTACCGGATCACGGACATCGTCAGCTGGATGAAGGATTGGTTCGGATTCGGACTGCTGGACGGAACCTACTTCGTGGAAGTGCCGGTTCTGGTGCTTGGCTCGGATCTCTGGATCATCGCCGGGCTGTCCGGCGTGCTTTGCCTGCTATCCGCCTGGTTGCCGGCCCGGAGAGCGGCGCTCATGAACCCGATCGACGGGCTGCACGGATAGCGCGCCGTTCCTGCCAGCGGCTGATCACGTGCAGGCGCCAGCTGACCCGGACCAGAACGAACCCAGTCACTCCGGCCACCCAACCGCACAGCAGCGAGCCGAAAATCAGCGGGTAGCCGATATCGTCCAGATTGTCCATCAGCCACCGGAAGCTGAGTTCAATACTGCTGACCGACACTTCCATATTGAGCAGCCAGGCACCAAGCCGATAGGCGAAATAGAACATCGGGCCAATGGTGACCGGGTTGCTGATCCAGACCAGCGCCACGGATAGAGGCAGATTGCAGCGGGCGACGATGGCGAGCACCGCCGCAAGCAGCATCTGAAAAGGGATCGGGACGAACGCACAGAAAAGACCGATGAAGGTCGCTCCGGCGATTGAGCGGCGGTGCATGTGCCAGATCTCGGGATTCTTCAGCCACTTGCCCACAGGACGCAGAGCGGGATTCTCGCTGACTTCCCGGGGGCTCGGCAGATATCTTCTGAGGATATTTCGCGGCATGTGCGGATTATGCACTCGAACCCTCCAGCCGGTCATGACGGTTGACACTGCCTGGTAGTCTTTTTTCGACCAGCCTGTTCGGCCCGCTTGTCGCCGCGGGTTGCGGAGTGGGGCTCCTGGCGCTCCCGGACGGACTGGCCTTCGGTTGGCCGCTGGTCTGTCTCGGGTCGCTGGCGATGGTCCTGGGGAGAGTGACGGGGCTTCCGATGCCGGGGATACCGGTTACCCTCTGTCTGCTGTTCGGGTTCTGTTACGGCTGCTGGCAGATTTCCGCCGTGCTGGCGCAGCGACTGCCGCTGTGTGCGGATGAGGGGATCCGCCGGGTTGAACTGACTGTCCTCGACAGGCCCGTACTGACGCCGATGGGTGATGGTCGGCATCGGTGGGTGGCCCGATTTCAGGGCGCCGTGGATGTTTCCGCGGCCGATGACTGTCTGTCAGCGGGCACTTATCGGGTTCGACTCAGCTGGTATGACCCGCCGGATCTGGGCAGAGGAGAGCGCTGGGCGGTGGAAGCCCGGCTGCGGCCGCCCTGGGGAAACCATAATCCAGGTGGTTTCGACTATGAGCGCTGGCTGCTCGGTGAACGTCTTGCCGGTACCGGGTACGTCAGAAAAGGCCGACGTCTGCAGGCGGCGCCCATCCGGGTCGATCTTCGCAGCCGGGTCCGCGATTCATTGCGGCGCTGGCTTGAAGGGCGACGATCCGATCATGCGGGCATCATGCTCGCCCTGATGACGGGTGATGACACCGGGCTCAGTCAGGCCGAGTGGCGGCACCTCAGAGACAGCGGGACGGTGCATCTGCTTGTTGTTTCCGGGCTGCATGTGGGCATGGTGAGTGGATGCCTGTTCCTGCTTGGCAGGCTTCTGGCCCGTCTGTCCACACCTGGGATGCTCTGGCTGGGTGCCCGACGCCTGGCGGGACTGGTCGCCCTCACGGGTAGCGGCGCCTACGTGTGGCTGAGCGGGATGGGCGTGCCGGCGCTGCGCGCCTGGTTGATGAGTGCGCTGGTGCTGCTGCTGGTATGTTCCGGCAGAGCGATACGCGGCCTGAGCGTGGTTCTGTTTGTTATGGCGTTCCTGCTGCTGGTGAATCCGCTGGTTGTCCATCAGCAGGGATTCTGGTTGTCTTTCGCAGCCGTTCTGGCTCTGGTTGCCTGGTTTGAACCGGCGCTGGTTCACGATCCGCCCGGCCCGGTGTCGCCGGCCAGACGCATGGGATCGGTTCTGATCGTCTTCGCGCAGGTGCAGATCGTGCTCATGTTTGCTCTGAGCCCATTGCTTGCCGCGTTCCAGGGCGGTATTCCGCTGCAGAGTCCGTTGATCAATGCGCTGGTGGTGCCGCTGGTGACGCTGCTCGTGCTGCCTCTGCTGCTGATTGCCGCCTTGTTCCATCTTCCGGCACCCGGCCTGGCGGATGGCCTGTTGACGGTGGCAGAGGCGTCACTCGATCTGGTGATGTATCTGGTCACCACGGCTGCCAGCGTACCGACGACGCCGGTGTCGGTGGGCGGTCCGGGCGCCTGGTGTTTGATGCTGCTGGTGCTGTTTATCTTATGGCAGCGGCCATCCTGGCCGGTGCGCCTGCTGTCGGTGGGGCTGTGGTGGGCTCTGCTGCTGCCGGATGTCCGCATGCCGCTCGTCAACGAATTCCGAATTACTGCGCTGGATGTGGGGCAAGGCTCGGCCCTCCTCATCGATACCCGTCAGCACCGGCTGATCTTTGATGCCGGGCCTCGCTACGCATCGGGCTTCGATCTCGGAGATGCTGTGGTGGTGCCGAGTTTCAGGCAACTGGGTAACGGAGAGCTGAACACGCTGGTGATCAGTCATGATGACGTGGATCATGCCGGCGGTTCCCGGGCCGTGCTTGCGCAACTGCAGCCGGAGGAAGTCTATTCGTCGTTTCCACTGTCGGGAGAGTCGACGGGCTCGACGAGCGCGATACCCTGCACCCGGGACACGACCTGGCAATGGGACGGTGTGAAATTTCAGTTTCTGCACCCTGAGCCCGACTGGCGGGGCAGCGACAACGACAGATCCTGTGTGCTGCTGATCACCAACGGGCGGCGATCGGCTCTGCTTGCCGGTGATATCTCCCGGCGGGTCGAACGCCGACTGCCGAAACAGCCGGTGAATCTGCTGATGGCGCCCCACCATGGCAGCCGAACGTCGTCTTCGCCCGGGTTCGTCCAGGGATTCATGCCGGACACCGTGTTGATCAGCACCGACCGACGCAGTCGCTACGGTCATCCTCATCCGGAGGTATTGGCTCGATATGCCGGTGCCCGAATCCGGATAACCGGTCGCTCCGGGGCGCTCACGTGGCACAGCGCTGTCCCGGACAGCGTGATGGGGCACCGGGCGACGGCAGGCGCTTACTGGCACCGGCCCGGGGCTTCGCTCTGCCGTGGAGACAGCGTTGGTTCGGCTACTGACTGTCGAGCCGATGAATGATGTGGCGCAGTTCCCGAACCAGCTGATCTTTTTCATCGTCATTGAGGAACTGGCCCACTTCCAGCGCCTCACCGCGGCACTTCAGCTCGATCTTCTTCCGGTACCAGGGATGCCGGGCCGGTTCGACGAAAAATCGGGCGAAGTAGCGTTCGAAAGAAAAGCGCTGGCTGGGTGTCCGGATGCCGCGTTCGAAGATCAGTTCCTCCCGGTTCAGGCGCAGGACTTCGGTCGTGTGCGTGCGGCGAACGCAGTAATACAGGCAGCCGGTGAGTACAGACATCTCCAGTACGGTAAAAGGCAGGATCACCCAGAAGCCCCGAGCCGTGAATACGGCTGCAACGATCAGTGAGACGATCATGAGAGAGCCCACGAAATAGAGGTTGGCCTGCCAGGTCCAGGACCGGTTCGGTCGCAGCACGATCAGCGCTGCTGAGGTGCTGGTATTAAAATCGCAGGCGATCACCCGTTGTTGACTTGCTGGTCCGACATCCAGCGGAACGCCGCGCGCGCCTGCTGTCGGGTCAGTTCATCGGCAAAGGTGAGTTCGTCGATCATGCGCGGGTTCTGCAGCCAGCGGCTGTCCTTGTAGCGTTCTCCGGCCTCGAACGAAAATGCTGAGGCGTCCGCCCGGGCGATGGTGAACACTTTGGCAACCGCCGCTTCCGGCATCGCTTCGGAAGATTCCGTTTCGATGGTGAGCACTTCCAGGTCCTGTTCGTTGATCCGGAGCGAGAAACGGTCGACCAGCAGACGGCTGAGCGCACTCCGCCAGTCATCTCCCACCACCAGGTAGGTGCCGGGAAACGTCCATTTGCCGTTCTGCTGCACGACCAGCAGACGACCGGTGTCCTTCATGATCAGCGCTGCAACATGCAGCTGGAAATAGTCGCGGCCGACGGCGAGTTCGTCACGCAGGCGTTCGACGCTTTCCCAGAGATGGCGGCTGGTGCGGTTCTTGAAGGCCAGACCGAACCCGGCGTCCTCGACCCGCCGAACCTCCATCTCCACCGTGGGCGTGGGCTGTGTGTCGATGGTATTCGGATTCCGCAGGGTCAGCCTGACCGTGGCGCCGGTCCGGATACTGGGGGCTTCTGCCTGCACGTCGATCTGTACAAAGACGCCGCCCTCGGAGATATCCCGGGCCACGCAGTTACGCCGCCCGATTCCGGGATGGGTCAGCTCCACCAGCAGCGGGAGCTGGATGCGAGGATGCTCTCTTCTCTCCATCAAGCGGTCTGGACGCTTTTTCTCACAAACAGGCTAATACGTAGATGTCCGTATCCGGAGAAGACCGGCCGAACTGCTTGAATTCTCGGGTATTGACCACATTGTAGCAACTGTCCTTATTTAAGTGAGAAAGCCATGCGACCGGACAAGATGACCAGCCGCCTGCAGGAAGCTATCGGTGACGCGCAATCCCTTGCCATTGGCAGGGATCACACAGCGCTCGAGCCGCTGCATCTGTTTGCTGTGATGCTGGAACAGAAACCAGGCGGCATTGCCGCGCTCCTCACCAGTGCTGGTGCGGATATGGCAAACCTCAAAGGTGCGGTGGAAGACGGCCTCGACGGATTGGCGGCGCTCAGCGCGCCAACGGGCGAGATCGCCCCATCTGCCGACTTCGTGCGTGTCTTTAATCTGGCCGACCGTGGTGCCCAGAAGGCGGGCGACAGCTATCTCTCTTCAGAACAGGTGCTGCTGGCCATGTTCGAAGATGATCGAGTGGGCAGGATGCTCAGAGCCAGCGGCGCGAATATTGAATCTCTTCAGGAGGCCATCAGGATGTCGAGAGACGGAGATACCGTGGATGATCCGAATGCCGAAGACAGCCGCGAGGCGCTTGCCAAATATACGGTGGATCTGACCGAACGGGCGGAGCAGGGCAAGCTCGACCCGGTAATCGGCCGGGACGATGAAATCCGGCGGACCGTGCAGGTGCTGCAACGCCGTACAAAGAATAATCCGGTGCTGATCGGGGAACCGGGTGTGGGAAAGACGGCCATCGTCGAAGGTCTCGCACAGCGGATATTGAACGGCGAGGTGCCGGAAGGGCTCAAGCACAAACGTATCCTGGCCCTGGATATGGGCGCGCTCATCGCGGGCGCAAAGTTCCGCGGTGAGTTCGAAGAACGCCTGAAAGCAGTGCTCAATGAACTCTCGAAGCAGGAAGGCAACTTCATTCTCTTTATCGACGAACTGCACACCATGGTGGGTGCGGGTAAGGCGGAAGGCGCCATGGATGCGGGCAACATGCTCAAGCCTGCCCTGGCGCGTGGAGAACTCCATTGCGTTGGTGCGACCACGCTCGACGAGTATCGACAGTACATTGAAAAAGATGCGGCCCTGGAGCGACGCTTCCAGAAGGTGCAGGTGGACGAGCCGAGCGTGGAAGACGCGATAGCCATTCTGCGTGGTCTGAAGGAACGCTATGAACTGCACCATGCCGTCGACATCACGGACCCGGCCATTGTTGCCGCGGCCCGTCTTTCCCATCGCTACATCACTGACCGGCAGTTGCCCGACAAGGCCATCGACCTGATCGACGAAGCGGCGAGCCGAATCCGTATGGAAATGGATTCCAAGCCCGAGGCCATGGACAAGCTCGAACGGCGACTGATCCAGCTGAAGATGGAAGCCGAAGCGCTCAAGCAGGAATCGGACGATGCGAGCAAGAAAAGGCTGGCTGACCTCCGGGAGTCCATCGACAACCTGGAAAAGGAGTACGCCGATCTCGATGAGATCTGGCAGGCGGAGAAAGCCACGCTTCGGGGGGCTCAGGAGCTCAAAGAAGATCTGGATGCGGCGCGCGGTGAGTTCGAGGCGGCACGCCGGGCAGGTGATCTGACCCGTATGTCGGAACTCCAGTACGGAAAGATCCCGGAACTCGAAAAGCAGCTCGAAGCCGCCAGCCAGAATGGTGAGGCTGCACCACGGCAGTTGCTCCGCAACAGCGTCACCGAAGAAGAGGTGGGCGAAGTGGTGAGCAAGTGGACGGGTATTCCGATCTCGAAACTGCTCGAAGGGGAACGGGAGAAACTCCTGCAGCTCGAAGACCAGCTGCACGCACGGGTGATCGGCCAGGATGAGGCAGTCACCACGGTGGCGGACGCGGTGCGTCGATCCCGGGCAGGGCTCTCGGATCCGAACAAGCCCAATGGTTCGTTCATGTTTCTCGGTCCCACCGGAGTGGGTAAAACCGAACTCTGTAAGGCGCTGGCGGAAGTGCTCTTCGACTCCGAAGAGGCGATGTTGCGGGTGGATATGTCCGAGTTCATGGAGAAGCACTCGGTTGCCCGGTTGATCGGTGCACCACCCGGATATGTGGGCTATGAAGAAGGCGGCTACCTGACGGAGAAAGTCCGACGCCGTCCCTACTCGCTCATTCTGCTGGACGAGATCGAGAAGGCGCACCCCGATGTGTTCAACATCCTGTTGCAGGTGCTCGATGACGGGCGGCTGACGGATGGGCATGGCAGAACAGTCGATTTCCGGAACACGGTCCTGGTGATGACTTCCAATATCGGTTCACAGGCAATCCAGTCTCTCACCGAGAATGGTCAGGAAGACCGGATCAAGGCGACGGTCATGAGCGAAGTGCAGCAGCACTTCCGGCCGGAATTCATCAACCGGATCGACGATACGGTGGTGTTCCATCCGCTGGCGAAGGAACACATGGCGAAAATCGCAGCGATTCAGTTCGATGTGCTGCGGGCACGACTCGCGGATCAGGAGATTGGCATCGAGCTCAGCGAGGAGGCGGTGGCCGCACTCGTGGAAGAGGGCTACGACCCGGTCTACGGGGCGCGGCCGCTCAAGCGGGTGATCCAGAAGCGGATCGAGAACCCGCTGGCGCAGAGAATCCTGGCCGGCGATTTTCCGCCGGGCAGCCGGATCAGCGTGGGTCTGGATGGGGATTCGTTCACGTTCACGAGCGTCTGATCGGCGCCTGAGCAGAACTATTGTATAAATATACAGTAGTTGATAGGATCGGTGTCACTATGATGAAGAATCAGCCAATCGTTCAAAAGGGATCCCAAAGAGGAGGATCCCAAAGAGGAGGATCCCAAAGAGGAGGATCCCAAAGAGGAGGATCCGAAAAGAGATCCCAGCAGTTGTCTCTCTTTTCGGTGTCTGCCGGTTCCGCTGAGCAGGCTGTGACTGAGAACGCCGGTACGGCCCGTTCCGGCACGAATAACCGGGTACAGACCCGGCGGGTTGCGATCAATCCGCACCTGCGGGCCGCTCGGCGCATTGCGAAGAAGATGCGCCGATTGCCCGATCGTTCAGCGGCGGAAACCCAGGCAGGCCTGGCGATCTGCGCCCAGTTGAAGGCGTTCCTGGCGGACGGAGAGCCATTCAGCAGCGAATCCCGCCCGGCACCGCACTGATCAATTCCGCCGGCTGCCTGAACTGAGCGCCGGCCGGCTGTTCCTACCCCTCCCTAAAAGTGTTCAAATTGCGAACTGCAGCGGTGCCAGAGCACTTGCATGTTCACCAAATCCCCTGAAATTCAGTAAGATAGCGCTATTCAGTAAGATTGCGTCAAGGATTGAACCTGCGGTCGGCCGTCGGTTCGAGACGTCAGTATTGGCAACACAGGTAGTAAGAGCCCCATGATCAGTAAATGTCTGTTCCCCGTCGCCGGTTACGGTACCCGTTTTCTCCCGGCTACCAAGGCCATGCCGAAGGAGGTGCTCCCCATCCTCGACAAGCCGCTGGTTCAGTACGGTGTGGAGGAGGCCTTCCATGCCGGACTGACGGATATCGGCTTCGTCACCGGTCGCGGTAAGCGGGCCATCGAAGACCACTTCGACATGAGCTACGAACTGGAGCATCAGATTGCCGGAACCGGCAAAGAGCAGCAGCTGGCGGGAATCCGGGAGCTGATCGAACGCTGCACGTTCTCCTATACCCGTCAGGTGCACATGCGCGGACTTGGTGATGCGATTCTGAAAGGGCGCACGGTACTCGGCGACGAACCATTCGGCGTGGTGCTGGCGGACGATCTCTGCCTGGGTGCTGATGATGGCAAGGGGCCCGGTGTGCTGGAGCAGATGGTGGGGCTCTACAAGCAGTTCAGATGCAGCATCGTTGCCGTTGAAGAGGTGCCCGAAGATCAGGCGCACAAGTACGGCGTTATCGTCGGAGAGCCGCTGTCCGAGAATCTGATCCGGGTGACGGACATGGTGGAAAAGCCCCCTGAGGGCACCGCACCAAGCAATCTGGCCATCATCGGCCGCTACATCCTCACGCCGGATATCTTCGAAATCATCGAGAACACTGAGCCGGGAAAAAACGGTGAGCTGCAGATCACCGATGCGCTGCTCACCCAGGCGCAGAAGGGCTGTGTGATCGCCTACCGATTCGACGGCCGACGTTTCGACTGCGGTTCCGTCGCCGGCTTCGTGGAAGCCACCAATTACTTTTATCAGCTCAAGTACGATCAATGAGCAATCCGGGTTACGACGTCGTCATGGCTGAGCTGCTGGCTCGGCCGACCACGCCATCCAACCTCGAACCGGCAGTTCCGATAGCCGCCCTGCCAACGCCCGTACTGCTGCTCGATGAGGCGGGACTGATGCGGAACGTCGAGAAAATGGCCGCCTTTCTCAAAGACAAGGGGAAAGGCTTTCGACCGCACGCGAAGACACACAAGTGTCCGGAGATTGCCCGGCGACAGATGGCAGCGGGCGCGGTAGGCATTTGCGCGGCGAAAGTATCCGAAGCCTTCGTGCTGGTGAATGGGGGGATCGACAAAGTTCTGCTGACGTCGGCCATTCTTTCGCCCGACAAGGCCGAGGTGCTTGTGGCGCTCAGTCGGCAGGCGCAGATCGATGTGGTGGTGGACAGCCTTGCCGGCTTCGATGTGCTTGCCCGGGCGCTTGAATCTGACGACAGGATAGGCGTGCTCGTGGATCTCGATGTGGAACTCGGTCGTACCGGGACCCGCTCGGATGAAGAGGCGCTGGTGCTGGCGGAGCGGATCAGTGCGTCGGATAACATGGTGTTCCGGGGCGTGCAGCACTACGCCGGCCACCTCATGCATGTGGAAGGATTTGCTGCCCGCAGGGATCGCTCGCTTGCGCTCTGGGAGACGGTTGCCGGTCGCGTGGAGACGCTGGCGGATGCAGGGTTTCCCTGTGAAGTGGTCACCGGCTGTGGCACCGGCACGTTCAATATTGATTGCGATGTGGATGTTGTCACCGACCTTCAGGTGGGCAGCTACATTTTCATGGATCAGGAATACCGTTTGATCGGTGGTGAGGACAGTGAGCTGTTCGACGATTTTGAAGTCACGCTCACCGTTGCCACGACGGCCATCAGTCAGCCGATGGGGGAGCGAGCCGTCACCGTGGATGGTGGTTTCAAGGTGTTCGCCTCGGATAGCGTCAACCCGGAGCCGCTGGACCTGGCGGACAGCCGGTTTCGCTTCTTCGGCGATGAACATGGCGTGCTGCTGCTCGCGGAAGGCAGCCAGCAGCCAACTCTGGGCAGCATTCAGCGCTTTATCACGCCGCACTGCGACCCGACGGTCAACCTGCACGACGCCTACTGGGTGCATGATGAGGATGCGGTATATTCCCGCTGGCCGATCAGCGCCAGGGGCTGCTCATGGTAAGCGCCCGCGGCTGCTTATGGTAAGCGCCCGCGGCTGCTCAGGGTTAGAGTCCGCGGCTGTTCCTGGTTAAAGCCGGATGAACCGAACCCGTCATGATGATGGGATGAATCAGATTGAGACGAAACAGGATATTTCGATGGTGGTACGGAAGAGGTTGCTCGAAGTGTCGGGCGTAATGGAGGTGATCGGTGCTTGAGATCGTTCAGTCCGGCGGTTGGCTGATGGTGCCCATCCTGCTGTGCAGCATCGTGGCAGCCGCGATCTGCGTGGAGCGTCTGTGGACGCTGCAACGATCGAGGATCGTACCGAAGAACCTGGTTGCCCAGATCTGGAGTGCGGTAAAGACGGAGGATCTGGATACTCAGAAGCTCCGTGAGCTGCGCACTTCGAGTCCGCTGGGTCAGGTGCTGGCAGCCGGGGTTTCCAATGCCAAGCGTGGCCGGGATGTGATGAAAGAGGCCATGGAAGAAGCCGCAAGCCAGGTCAGCCATGACATGGAGCGTTATCTGACGTCGCTCGGCATCATCGCATCGATCTCACCGTTGCTGGGGCTGCTCGGTACTGTGGTGGGCATGATCAAGGTCTTCACGGCGCTGATGCTGGAAGGGGCAGGCAACGCGAACGTGCTGGCCGGCGGCATCTCACAGGCGCTGATTACGACGGCTGCGGGGCTCTCCGTGGCGATTCCAGCGCTCATCTTTCATCGCTTTTTCCTGCGCCGCATCGATGAACTGGTTGTGACCATGGAACAGGAAGCCGGTAAGCTCGTGGATATCCTGCAGGGGGATCGGGCGGACGAGCCGAGACTGTGAAATTTTCGAGACGAGGCCGGCACGAAGCGAACGTGGAACTCACGCCGCTGATCGATGTTGTCTTCCTGCTGCTGATTTTCTTCATGGTTTCCACGACGTTCATTCGAGAGACGCAGCTGAAGATCGATCTTCCGGAGGCAGCGGGCGAGTTGCAGGAAATCGAAGAGGAGATCATCGAAGTCACCGTCGATCGTCTGGGCGAATATGCCGTCAACGACCGTCTTCTGGTCAACAACGAACTGCTCACGCTCGTACGGGCCCTGGAGAAAGCGGTGGAAGCGGAAGGGAACGGCGGCTCCCGTCTGATCATTACGGCAGATGCCAATGCAGCGCATCAGAGCGTGGTACGGGCGATGGATGCGGCCGGTAAGGTCGGGTTGACGCGAATCAGCATCACCACGCAACAGCCGACGGAAGAGTGAGCGAAACGCCTGCCGAAGAGACCCCCACGGACCAGGAAAAACCTGGTGACTGGGCCATCTACTCCCGCCTGCTCGGTTACGTAAAGCCGCACTGGCTGATCTTCGTGCTGGCGGTCCTCGGCTATCTGGTGGGCAGCAGCGCCGAAGCGTACTTTGCCAAGATGTTCGGCGATCTGATCGACAGCTGGCCTGAAACAGCCATGTCGATTCCGTTGATCATGCTCGTTGCCGCGCTGGCCCGCGCACTGGGAGAGATCATTGGTGAGATCCTGCTCAGCCGGATTTCATTCACGGTGGTGCACAACATCCGCTGTCAGCTGTTCGAGCAGCTCCTTTTTCTGCCCAGTGCGTACTTCGACGCCAGTACTCAGGGCCACCTGGTTTCCCGGATCACCTATAACGTGGCGCAGCTGCGCACCGCGGGTACGGATGCGCTCAAGACCATTGTCCAGGACGGCGGCAAACTGATCGTCTATCTCGGCGCCATGTTCTACATGAGCTGGAAACTCACGCTCATTTTCGCCGCGACCGCTCCTCTGGTAGCGCTCATCGTCACCTGGGCGAGTAAACGCTTCCGTCGCATCAGCAAGCGCATACAGAACTCCATGGGTGATGTGACGCATGTGGCTTCGGAAGCGGTATCCGGCTATCGGGAAGTCCGAATTTTCGGTGGTCAGCGCTATGAGCGGGACCGGTTCGTGAAATCCAGCAACTACAACCGGCGCCAGAACCTGAAGATGACGGCCACCAAGGTGGTCAGCACCCAGTTCATCCAGCTCCTGGTCGTGGTGGCATTGGCCATACTCATTGCCGTGCTGTTCCAACCCGGCATTGGCGGTGACCTCAGCACAGGAGAGATCGTCACCATCCTCGGTCTGGCGGGCATGCTTGCCAGGCCCCTGAAGAAGCTCTCCGAAGTGAATGCGAAGCTGCAGCGTGGGCTGGCGGCGGCAGAAGACGTATTCGGGCAGCTCGATGAGGACCGCGAAACGGATACCGGCGATCTGGATGTCGACAAGGTGCAGGGCCGGATTGAATTCGAGGATGTCTGCTTCGGCTACGACAGCAGCGTCGGACAGGTGCTGGAGAACGTGAATCTGGTCATCGAGCCCGGACAGACCGTCGCGCTGGTGGGTAAATCGGGTAGCGGTAAGTCCACCCTGGCGAGTCTTATTCCGCGCTTCTATGAACCGGACAGCGGTAACATTCTGATCGACGGAGAACCGGTTTCCAGTTATTCGTTGCCGTCACTGCGTCGTCAGATCGCGCTGGTAACCCAGCAGGTCACGCTCTTCAATGGTTCGCTCAAAAACAACATCGCCTACGGCGCGCTGGCTGATGTGGATCCCTCGCTCATCGACGATGCGGTTCGGCGTGCCCATGCGGATACCTTTCTGAAGGACATGCCGGAAGGACTGGATACCCTGGTGGGTGACGACGGCGTACTGCTCTCCGGTGGCCAGCGACAGCGGGTGGCGATTGCCCGGGCACTGCTGAAGGACGCGCCGATACTCATTCTGGATGAAGCAACCTCGGCGCTGGATACCAGCTCCGAAAAACACATACAGGCGGCGCTGGAAGCGGTGATGAAAGGGCGCACGACCCTGGTGATCGCCCACCGCCTTTCGACCATCGAAAATGCCGATGTGATCCTGGTGATGGAGAACGGCCGCATCATCGAACGAGGGCCGCATGCCGAACTTCTGAAGGCGAACGGTGCCTATGCCGAACTCTACAATGCCCAGTTCGAAGAGGTGGTTGCCTCGGAGGGCGGGGTGACGGCGGGGCTGGAGGCACCTGCGCTGCGGCCGTCGGGTCACAGCCGACTGCCAGCCATCGAGCGCCGGTTTTCGCCGCTGGCGAACGCCTGGTATGAGCGGTCTGCCTGGCTCGGCCTGCTCGCGCCGCTCAGCTGGCTGTACGGCACAGTCGCGAGACGGCGGCGACTCAAATATCTGACAGGCCGGAAAACACCCTGGCGGGCGGATGTTCCCGTCATCGTGGTGGGGAACATCACAGCAGGCGGCACGGGTAAAACCCCGTTCGTGATCTGGCTGGCGGGGACATTGCGCGAGATGGGCTTCAGACCGGGTATCGTTTCACGGGGGCATGGCGGTTCCGAGACAAAGAATCCGGTGAGTGTTACCGCTCAGAGCAGTGCGGATGACGTCGGCGATGAGCCGCCCCTGCTCGCGGCCCGCACCGGATTGCCCGTGGTGGTCTGTCAGGATCGTGTGCGCGCGGTCAAACATCTGCTCGAGCATGCCGACTGTGACCTGGTTATCGCCGATGATGGGTTGCAGCACTATGCCCTGGCTCGGGATGTGGAAATCGCCGTGCTCGACGGTCATCGAGGTCTCGGAAACGGGCGGCTGCTGCCGGCCGGCCCATTGCGGGAACTTCCATCGCGCCTGGAAGAAGTGGACTGGGTGGTGAGCAGCGGCCGCCACTCGGGCGTCTGGGACGGTGAATCTCTCCTCAGCGTCCTGCCGGTCAGATTCGTTCCGCTGAACCCTGAGCCTTCGCCGATATCCGCCGAGGCCTTTGCTCGACGATACGAAAACGTCAACGCGGTGGCCGGCATAGGGAACCCGGGCCGGTTCGTGCTGACGCTGAAGGAACTCGGTCTGAACCCGTTGCCGACAGCCTACCCCGATCATCATGTCTTCAATGGTGATGAGGTGATTTTCGAAAACGACTGGCCGGTGGTCTGTACGGAAAAAGATGCAACCAAGCTGCGGTTGCTCAGCGGGTTGCCGAAGAATCTCTACTATCTGGAGATTGATTCCGAGGTCACGGATGCGGACGGCACGCCCGGTGCGGACAGGCTTCGCGCCGTACTCGACATGCATGGGATCCGGGCCGAGTGAGTTTCTGTATCGTGATTCCCGCCCGGTATGGTTCCGAGCGACTGCCCGGAAAGCCGCTGGCGGACATACAGGGCAAACCGATGGTGGTGCGGGTGGCCGAGGCGGCGTCGAAATCGACTGCCCGGGAAGTCGTGGTGGCCACGGATGACGAGCGCGTCCTCGCCGCGGTAGAAACCGCGGGTTTCGAGGCACAGATGACCCGGTCGGATCATGCCTCCGGCTCAGACCGGGTGATGGAGGTGGTCAGGGCCCGAAACTGGCCGGAGGACGAAATCGTGCTCAATGTTCAGGGTGATGAGCCGCAGATTCCCGCTGCCGTGCTCGAACAGCTGGCGCAGGTGCTCAACGATCAGGCATCCGTGGCAAGCGCAACGCTCTGTGAGCCCGTGGATACCTTCGAATCATTGCTGGACCCTAATCTGGTCAAGGTGGTGCGAGCGGCCGATCAGCGGGCTCTGTATTTTTCCCGCGCTCCCGTTCCCTATGGGCGCGGGCTGTTCGACGTTGCGGAAGGCCCGCTCCCAGCCGACGGTCAGTGGTGGCGACACATCGGCGTTTACGGCTACCGGCGCTGGGCGCTTGAACGGTTTGTCGGCCTGCCGGAAGGCAGACTCGAAGCGCTGGAGAAACTCGAGCAATTGAGGCTGCTGGAGAGCGGTCTGGAAATGCTGGTTCTGGAAGCCTGCGAAGCGGTTCCGGGCGGCATAGACACGCAGGACGATCTGGACCGGGTCAGAGCACTGTTTGGCCCATGAGCTGTTACCGGCCGGACTTCCTCGAGCCAGCGGAAGCGGGTGAGTTATATCAGTGGCTGCAGACGGATGTGTCCTGGCAGACGGAAAGCATCAATCTGTTCGGTCGGCAACAGGTGGTACCCAGGCTGATCGCCTGGTTTGGTGATCCCGGGCTCGACTACCGGTATTCGGGACGCTCACATCGGGGGCAAGGCTGGCCGGATGCCCTGGCAGAACTTCGCAGGCGCGTCGCCGAGGCGTTGGACCAGACACCGAACTTTCTGCTGCTGAACCGTTACCGCAGTGGGGCGGACTGCATGGGTTGGCATCGGGATGACGAGCAGGGACTGGCCGTTCTGATCGCTTCGGTTTCTCTGGGCGCGGCCCGGAAATTTCTGCTCCGGGACCAGCACGCCACCCAAAACCGTCAACTGATGCTCGAACACGGCTCACTGCTGCTGTTCGATGGTCGCTGTCGGCATGCGCTGCCCAGGACGACGCGTCCGGTGGGTGAGCGCATCAATCTGACCTTCAGGACCATCGCGTGACTCCGCTGGCTGACTTCAATTGCCTGGGTGTGCCGGCTCAGGCCCGTGCGTTGCATCGCATCGAAAGTGCCGAGGCAATGCTCGATGTCTGGCGGACGGGCCAGGCGGCAGGCTGGCTGCCGCGCGTGCTCGGCGCCGGCAGCAATGTGATCCTGGCCGAGGAGATCGCCACACCTCTATGCCTGATGCGAATCCGGGGCATCCAGGCGAAGTTAGGGGCGGACGGGGTTCATGTGCGGGCCGGGGCCGGGGAAAACTGGCATGAACTGGTTCGCTGGACGCTCGGCCACGGGCTCTGTGGTCTGGAGAATCTGGCCCTGATCCCCGGCTGTGTCGGGGCCGCGCCGGTGCAGAATATCGGAGCGTACGGAGTGGAACTCGCCGAACGATTCGTTGCCGCCGAAGTGCTGGATCTGGCCACCGGGATTGTGCAATCCGTAGACCGGGAAGAGATGGCGTTCGGCTACCGGACCAGCCTGATGAAGGGCGCGTCGGACAAGTTCGTGGTTCTGGCGCTCACGCTGCGTCTGGACCAAACGCCTTCGGTAAACGCCAGCTATCCGGACATTGCGGAAGAGCTTGCACGAATGGGTCGGCGTGAAACAGCGGATCCCGTGCATGTGGCGGAAGCCGTTATCCGTGTCCGACGCCGCAAACTGCCGGACCCGAAAAAGATTCCCAATGTGGGCAGCTTCTTCAAGAACCCGGTGATTTCAGCCGAAACGTTCGAGGCACTGGCGAGCCGTCACGCCGATCTGAAGCACTATCCGGATTTGGCCGGGGTCAAGCTTGCGGCTGCCCAGCTCATCGAACGCTGTATGAACAGGAGCGGCGATCGGCCGGACTGGGCGGCACCGGATGCGCCGGTTCGGGTGTGGGAGCGCCAACCGCTGGTGTTGACGAATCCGGGCCGGCGACCTGCGACCGAGGTGCTCGACGTTGCGGCACAGATTCAGAATGCAGTTGCCGCACGCTTCGGAATCCGGCTCCAGAGGGAGCCGGACCTGATCTCGGACTGAGACCCGCTACTTGGGAATCACCCCATCCTTCTGCAGCTGAGCCTGCCGTTCGCGACGCCGTACTTCCCGTGGATCATTGGAAGCCCGAACGGCGGGGTCCGAAGGTTGCTCCGCGGGCTGTTCCTTTGCGGCTTTGGTTTCTGCGCCGGCTGCGGGTTGCTTCTCTGATTTGGACTTGGCATCCGCTGCGGGCTTTGCATCCGCTGCGGGCTTTGCATCCGCTGCGGGTTTTTCCGTAGCTGTGGGCGCATTGTTGGCGGCGGACTTTTTATCAGCCGCGGACTCTTTAGTAGCCGCAGGCGCTTTATCCGCCGCGGGCGCTTTATCTACCCCACCCGCTGTTTCGGGGGTTGGGGCGTCTGCCGCGGCGGCTGGGGCGGGGCTTGCCTTCGCTGCCCGGTTGCGGTTTCTCGGGTCGTTCGCCGCGCGCCCGCCGGAAGATTCCACAGCCTCTGTGGGCGCGGATGTTCGTGCCTTGGGCGCTTTGCCGCCCGCCTTCTCTCCGGAGGTTGTGCTGGCGGGTTCTGCGTTTGCCGACGCCGGGCTGCCGGCTGAGTCAGATTCCGCCTTCGGACCAGTCTCAGTCCTGGCGGCCGGTTTCGGGGCCGGTTTCTTCTCGGTTTGGGACGCCTGTTCGATTGCGCTCCGGTCCCGGCGGGGGCGTCGTTTGCTGTTGGCCAGTGTCTCTTCGCTTGGTTTGCGCGCGGCAGCGACTTCAGCGGACACGGCTGCTGCGGGTTTCGCTGCAGCAGGCGCATCGCTTTCGGGTTTCCGGGCGTTCTTCGGTGGGCGGGATTCACGCTTGCCCGCATCATCGTTGCGGCCCTGGTCGCGCTTTTCGTCCCGTCTGCGACGGTTGTCCTTCGCTTCGTTTTCCGAACCTTCCTGACGGTTGTCCCGGTCGGCCTTGCGCGTATCGCGCTGGTCGTTTCCGCGGTTGTCCTGGCGGTTGTCCTGATCTCTGGATCGATCCCGATTTCCGTTCGATCTGGAACTCCGTCCGGACTTTTCCTGGCGATCGGTCTGCTCGCCGCTTTCCGATCGATTGCGATTCGATTTGTCGTTCCTGTTCCGATCTCCCGCTTTGCGCGCTTCGCCTCGATCATTGCGTCGACCGTCTTTCTGCTGACGGTTGTCTTTGCGATCGTCCTTCTGCCGGTTTTCGTTGCGGCGTCCGCCGTCTCGGCGCTTGTTGCTGTCGCCCTGGCGTTTGTTCCCATCGACGGCCGGTTCGGGTGCTTCCTCGATAGCCGGCTCTTCGCTGAACAGGGATTTGACGATGCGGCTGAACAGTCCTGTCTTCGCTGGCTCATCCTGACCACCCTGAGGCTGCTTTTCCTGCCTGCTGGCGGGTGGCTCACTGACCGGGGCCTCGCTTTTCTGTTCTGGAGGGGTTGGCCGGGGTGCGGTCTGGCGAATGGGTTGAACGGCTGCCGCCTGGGCGGGCGCCGCCGGCTTTGCAGGGGCAACGACTTCTTCCGGTGCCTGCAGGCTTTCGGTCAACTCATAGCTCGGTATGTCGCCTTCTTCAGTTATATGATCTTCCCGCAACCGCTGGATCTCGAAATGAGGCGTCTCCAGATTGACGTTCGGGACGATCACGACGTGTGTGCGGGTGCGGCGTTCGATCTCTGCCACATCCTGACGTTTTTCATTGAGCAGGAAGGAGGCGATGTTGAGTGGCACCATGGCCCGAACGGTGGAACTCCGCTCTTTGAGGCTTTCTTCTTCCATGACCCGGAGGATGGTCAGAGCCAGGGATCGGGTATCCCGGATTCGACCCTGGCCATTACAGCGAGGGCAGATTTCGGTGGTCAGTTCTTCCAGGGAAGGTCGCAGACGCTGCCGGGACATTTCCATCAGGCCGAATCGGGAGATCCGCCCGACCTGCACGCGGGCGCGATCTGCTTCGAGCGCCTCCCGCATTTTGTTTTCCACCGCCCGCTGGTTCTTGACGGACGTCATGTCGATGAAATCGATGACGATCAGGCCGCCCACATCCCGGAGCCTGAGTTGACGCGCGATTTCTTCGGCTGCCTCCAGGTTGGTGTTGAGCGCGGTTTCTTCGATATCCGCACCCTTGGTGGCCCGAGCCGAGTTGATGTCGATGGAGACCAGTGCTTCCGTCGGGTCGATGACGATGCTGCCGCCGGAAGGAAGTTTCACCGTGTGCTGGAATGCGGTCTCGATCTGGGACTCGATCTGATAACGACTGAACAGCGGGATCTGGTCGTCGTAGAACTTCACCTTGTCCTGGTAGTTGGGCATCACCTGATCGATGAAGGTCTTGGCTTCCTCGAAGGCGTCGGCACCGTCGATGAGCACCTCACCGATGTCTTTGCGCAGGTTGTCCCGGATGGCGCGAAGAATGACGCTGTTCTCCTGGTAAAGGAGCTTCGGCGCCTTTTCCTGCTGATCGGCCTGGGCAATCGCTTCCCAGAGCTGGAGCAGGTAGTCCAGATCCCACTGCAACTCCTCACTGCTGCGGCCGATTCCGGCGGTGCGGATGATCACGCCCATGCCTTGTGGAATTTCGAGTTTGCTCATGGCCTCTCTGAGCTGATCCCGGTCTTCGCCCTCGATGCGCCGGGAGATGCCGCCCGCGCGGGGGTTGTTGGGCATCAGAACCATGTAGCGACCAGCCAGGCTGATGAAGGTGGTGAGGGCGGCGCCTTTGTTGCCACGCTCTTCCTTATCCACCTGCACAACCATTTCCTGGCCTTCGCTGATCAGCTCGGCAATGTTCAGGCGTCCGCCTTCGGAGGGCTTTTTCTGGAAGTACTGGCGGGAGATTTCCTTCAGTGGCAGGAAGCCGTGGCGATCGGCGCCGAAGTCGACGAATGCGGCTTCCAGGCTGGGTTCCACCCGGGTGATCCGGGCTTTGAAAATGCTGGCCTTCTTCTGTTCGTGGCCGGCGTTCTCGAGATCGAGGTCGTAAAGCTTCTGGCCATCGACCAATGCGACCCGGACCTCTTCGGCCTGAGAGGCGTTGATGAGCATTCTTTTCATTTTTTGATCCTTATTTGCCGCCACCGGGGGCGGGAATAGCCGCCAAGCGTGGCGGGAAGGCGAGGCGCACAGCCTGATCAGAGGATCGAACGGAGGAGGTCGTCGAAGGGAGAGTCGAAAAAAACGTGTGTCCGGAACGCCGGGGTTTCCGGAATTCAGGCCAGTTGCCCCGGCTTGCTGTTCGGCTAACCGGTCGCATTCAACCGGGTTGCCGTGCTTGGCTGTCCGGTTCAGGCTCAGCTCCTGTTTTCCTGAGAGGACCTCCTGCAAGGGAAGTCGTCAAAGGTTGGAGGCCTGACTGATTCAGCGATGTTTCTGAGCGCTGAGCGCCTGGTCTACCGCCGTTGACTGACCGGGATCAGGTGACCGGTGAAGGTCCCCTGGTCCAATTGTTCTCACACCGTTGTTCTCATACAGCTGTCGTCACACAGCCGTTCGCATTCAAACGCGCTCGCCAGCAGGTGGCGGTCACAGATGTCTGCGCTCAATTCTCTCTACTATCGACAAGCTTCTCGTTCGAGTCCGCCGTGCCGATCCCGATGCAGGATTCTGCCGATGCAAGCACTCCGGTAGCTGGTACGTGATTGGTTCCGATCCTGGATGAGCGTGATCGGTCGCCGTACCGTCGGCGCCTTGCGACTGAGAGATCCTTGCGGGGAACGACCCTGGCGCCAGCTTCAACTGGCGACTCGCAATTGTCTGTTTATCGTTTCTGTTACTGTTACGTACTGTTACGGTTACGGATACAGTTGCTGGAAGTAGTCGACCAGTTGTCGACTGTTGCCAGGCTGTTAACTCAGTATCCGGGTCTGAATATCTGTTTAATACAGTCAGGCTGATACCGTTCAAGCGTTCTGGCCGGGCTGGATGGTCTTTGATTCCATGTGATCACGTATCAGAGTGACCACGGTTCCTTGAGACAATCCGCTCACCGGCCGGTGGCAGCTTAACAGCCGCAGGTAAGTCCTTCAAACGCCTGAAGAACGGACAGAATTCCAGGTTATCCACAGGTCCGCATATTTCCGTGAGACTGATCCCGCGAAAACAGATCCAGTGAAAACAAACCCGTGAAAAGTGACCCATCCGCAGCGATGGTGAGAACCGGCCCCCGAATCGTCGAGATCGACGAGGAGGCGTCTGGCCAGAGAGTTGACAACTATCTCACCAGAATACTCAAAGACATTCCCAAAAGCCGGATCTACAAAATGATCCGCAAAGGGGAAGTACGGGTGAATGGCGGCCGCGTGAAACCGACCACCAAGCTCAGTGCGGGGGACAAGCTGAGGGTCCCACCGGTCAGCACCCGGCCGCCGGTGACGGAGGCGTTCATGGGTTCCCGGCAGCTGGCGCGGCTGGAAGCGGCGATCCTGCACGAGGACGATCGGCTGATCGTGCTGAACAAGCCCGCGGGGATTGCCGTGCATGGTGGCAGCGGAGTGAGTTTTGGCGTCATCGAGGGGCTGCGGCGGTTGCGGCCCCAGGGATCGCTGGAACTGGTGCATCGACTCGACCGGGAAACGTCCGGCTGTCTGCTCATCTCGAAACGCCGTTCCACTTTGCGCGCCCTGCACGAGCAGATCCGGGCCGGCGCCCTGGTCAAGGTATACCGCCTGATCGTCCGGGGTGTCTGGCCGGCGGGTCTCGATCGGATCGACGCCCCGCTGCACAAATACGTTACGGCCAGCGGTGAGCGCCGGGTCAGGGTGAGTGAGGAGGGCAAACAGAGCCTGACCAGTTTCGAAGTGCTGGGGCGTGCGGATACCGCCACGCTGCTGCAGGCGAATCTGCACACCGGTCGAACCCATCAGCTCCGCGTGCATTGTCTGCACGCCGGTCATGGGATCCTGGGAGATGAAAAGTATGGCCGCGATGCGGAACTGGCCAGCGACAAGGCCTTGAATGTCACCCGGCTGTGTCTGCACGCGGAGAAAGTTGTGTTGCCCGGAGCGTTCGCGTTCGAGGCTCCGGTACCCGAGGACTTCGAGCGCGCCTGGTCGCATCTGGCGCGTCCGGGGAAGGAGGGGTCAGTCGGTACGAGCGCCAAGCACGGGTAGTCCGGCCCGTTCCAGCATGCCGCACAGGGCGATGAGCGGCAGGCCGATCAGTGCATTCGGGTCGTCTCCGCCGATACGCTCGAACAGCGCAATTCCCAACCCTTCCGACTTGAAGGCACCGGCGCAGTCCAGGGGCTGTTCCCGGGCGACGTAGTCGGCGATCTGGGCGGCACTGAGTGCACGGAAACGGACGGGTGTTTCGATCAGTTCGAATTCCGCCGGCACGACGGCGTCATCCTGAGGGGAACCTTGGGCGGAACCGGCGGGAGCCAGGCACAGCCCGGTCAGAAATGTGACCTCCCGGCCCGAAAGCCGGGCAAGCTGTGCACGGGCCTTCTCTTCAGTACCCGGTTTACCCAGCACATCTCCATCCACGGCAACGAGCTGATCGGAGCCGATCACCAGCGCCTCGGTGAGCTTGCCGGCCACCGCCTGGGCCTTGGCTTTCGACAGTCGTGACACCAGCATTTCCGGGGCCTCCTGAGGCAGGGGCGTTTCATCCACGTCCGGCGCCATGGTCTCAAAGGGCAGGCCCAGGCGCTCGAGGAGGGATTTGCGATATCTGGATGTGGAGGCGAGAACGAGCTTCATCAGACTGAGCGGCATCCTTGGGTAGAGGCTATTTTTTATGAAAAAGTCTTTAAAAATAGCAAGTTAAGGCGATTTCGACCTGTCAGGACCGGGCGCATAATGCCCTTTACAGGCGCAGGAAGGGTACCTATGATTGCGCCCGCTATGAATACCCGCCCTCAGGAAGCCCTGTTATATCGGGACCTGGCGAGGCAGCAGGCAGGGTTGAGCAGGCATGTGGGCCTGGCAGCATTGCCCAGACTCAGGCAACTGGTCGAAGCAACGGAGGATGCCGATGCAGACGCCGTTGCTGAGACAGATCAGGGATTTGACGTAACGCTTCGATTCAACGTCGATGCCAGGGGGTTCAGCCGTGTGGAAGGCGAACTCGATGGCAGGATCGTATTGCATTGCAATGGCTGCGCCGAGGTGTTGGTCCATCCGCTGAAGCTGACGTTTGCCTGTGTGATCGCCGAAACGGAAGCGATCGCCGATGTCCTCATAGAGGACGGGCAACGGGAAGGCGATGGGTCGCTCGCTGATGATGTGCTGGTCGCTGGTGGCGGTGAAGTGACGGTGGCGCAGATTGTGGAGGATGAGATCCTGCTCAATCTGCCGGAAAGACTCTGCACGAGTGAGCCCTGTGAACGGGCCCCCGAGCTTGCCTATCCGGCGTCTGATGACGGGCTCGAGCACTCGGAAACTGATGAGGACGAGGATGACAATCCTTTCAGTGTGCTCGCCGATCTGAAGCTGGACAGCCGGCATGAAGAATGAAAAGTAGACTGGATATCCCCGGGGATATCTGCAAAGAACAAGACAAACGGTAAGCGGAAGCTGGTCAGCCAGCCAAGCACGACTACGGAGGCCACATGGCAGTCCAGAAAAGCAAAGTAACTCGAGCCAGGCGTGGCAAGCGTCGTTCTCACGACGCCCTCGCCAAGCCCGCTCTGTCCATCGAGCCGATGACGGGCGAAACCCATCGCCGCCATCACGTGAGCGTCGATGGCTACTACAAGGGACAGAAGGTCGTCGACTGAAGCAGTGGATTCATTCGGGATCTCTGCACATTTCCCGAAACAGCGTATCCGCCAGCCAGTCGACCGCGCCGTTCGTGCGTGGTCCATTCTCAACAGAACGCGTCCTCACGGGCGAGGGAGCCCCTCGCTTGCGGACGGCTTGTTGGTGTGTGTTGGCGAAATTGCGGGTACATTCACGTTCTAACGCCGGATCAGACGATCGATCAGTTCCATCAGGGAGGTTTGCATGAGTCTCGGCTTCGTATTCCCCGGTCAGGGTTCACAGACAGTCGGCATGCTTGGCGATTTAGCCGAGCAGCACGCGGTGATACGGGAAACGTTTACCGAGGCCGGCGATGTGCTTGGTCTGGATATGTGGCATCTGGTATCCCAGGGGCCTCAGGAACGGCTCAATCAGACGGAAATCACCCAGCCGGTGCTGCTCACCGCCAGTACCGCGCTGTGGCGGGCCTGGCAGGCCCGGAACGGAAGCCTGCCGGACATCCTCGCCGGGCATAGCCTGGGCGAGTACTCGGCGCTCGTATGTGCCGGGTCGCTGACCTTCGCTGAAGGGGTTTCCCTGGTTCATACCCGCGGCAAACTCATGCAGGAAGCTGTGCCGGAAGGGGAAGGGGCCATGGCGGCCATCCTCGGACTTGACGACGACGTGGTTGCCGACTGCTGTGCGCAGGTTGAAGGTGTGGTCAGTCCGGCGAACTACAATGCGCCCAGCCAGGTGGTGATCGCGGGTTCCGCCGAGGCAGTGGCTGCCGCTGTGGAGGCCTGTAACGAAGCAGGTGCCCGGAAGACGGTACCTCTCCAGGTGAGCGGGCCCTTTCACTGCGAACTGATGGCCCCGGCCAAGGCCGGATTCGCCGAGGCACTGGACAGCGTGGATCTGAAAATGCCGGACATCCCGGTTGTCCACAATGTGGACGCCGCCGTGGCCACTGACATTGCCGATTTGCGCGAAAAGCTGCTGGAGCAGATTGCCCGACCGGTGCAATGGACCCGGTGCATGCAGGCGATGATCGATGCGGGTGCGGATCAGTTCGTGGAGTGCGGGGCTGGCAAGGTGCTGGCCGGGCTCATCAAGCGGATTGATCGCCGGATGCCCGTCCACAACATCGAGTCACCGGAAGCATTCGAGGCGGCGCTTTAGTCGCCACGTCGGACCAGCAGACGAACCCTGGAGCAGGCAGGAATGACAACAGAAACCAAGGTCGCGCTGGTTACCGGAGCGAGTCGTGGCATTGGCGCGGCCATCGCACAGGCGCTGTCCGGGGAATATTTTGTGGTGGGTACCGCAACCAGTGAATCTGGTGCTGCTGCCATCTCCGAGATGCTGGGTGATCGGGGCACGGGCATGGCGGTTCGGATCGACGACGACGAGTCGGTAGAAGCTTTTTATGCGGCCCTGGCAGACCAGAATCGGATGCCGCTGATTCTGGTCAACAACGCAGGCATCACGGGCGACAATCTGCTGATGCGGATGAAACCGGAAGAGTGGCTGTCGGTGGTCAATACGAATCTCAACGGGCTCTACCGGATGGTCAAGCCGGTGCTCCGTGGCATGATGAAGGCCCGCTTCGGACGCATAGTTAACGTGAGCTCGGTTGTTGCGCGAATGGGTAATCCGGGGCAGAGCAACTATGTTGCCAGCAAATCGGGTGTCGAAGGTTTCACCCGCTCGCTGGCACAGGAAGTCGGCTCTCGCGGCATCACGGTCAACGCCGTGGCGCCCGGGTTCATTGAAACGGATATGACAGCTGAACTGGACGAGAATCAGGTGGCGCTGATGTCCAGTCGGATTCCGCTTGGCACCCTCGGCCAGGCGGATGATGTGGCCAATGCGGTCGCGTTTCTCAGCAGTGACAAAGCAGCCTACATCACCGGTGAGACGCTGCATGTGAATGGCGGCCTGTACATGGGCTGAAGGATGGATTTCGCCGATCCTGCGCAGGGGATTCCCGTCGCGGGAACGGTAAACGGCTTTGATGACGAGCCACACGACACGCCGATGCGGTCAGGGTGAAAGCCCGTATTGTCAACATTAGCGTCAACTTGAATTGGGTATGGGCCGACTATAGAATGCGCGTCGCCCTGCACCCCAGGAACCAGATTGGGAGATCCCTGCGTAATGAGCAGTGTAGAAGAACGTGTTAAGAAACTGATTTGCGAGCAACTTGGCGTCAAGGAAGAAGAGGTCAAAGACGAAGCATCCTTTGTCGAAGACCTGGGCGCTGACTCTCTCGATACGGTAGAGCTTGTGATGGCCCTCGAAGAGGAATTCGAGACGGAAATTCCGGACGAGGAAGCCGAGAAGATCACCACTGTCAAAGAGGCCATCGGCTACATTCTGGCCCACCAGTAAGCCCGAACCTCATCACGGTATCAGTGACTGGAAGCCGCATCTGCGTAACAGTGGAGCGGCTTCTTGCGTTTGGGTCCGACAAACCGGACACCGGCCGCCGGCATTCATCGGGTGCGGCAGGTCTTTGAGCGGGGTGTCTTTGAGCGGGGTAAAGGAACCATGAGCAGAAGAAGAGTGGTTGTGACCGGCATGGGTCTCATCTCGCCCATCGGTAACACGGTGGAAAGCGCCTGGGAGAATTCCCTGGCCGGGAAGAGCGGTGCAAACCTCATCGAGTTTTTCGATGTCGAGGACTACAGCGTCAAGATCTGTGCGTCCGTGAAAGATTTCGATGTCACCGATTATATGGACAGGAAGGAAGCCAGACGCCTGGATACCTTCATCCAGTACGGAATGGCCGCCGGAATTGACGCGGTGCGAGATGCAGGTCTCGACGACGATCCGGAAGATGCGGATCGGATCGGTGTGGCCATCGGCTCCGGTATCGGTGGGATCAACACGATTGAACATACCCATTCCGTCCTCCTGAAAAGCGGCCCGCGACGGGTTTCGCCTTTCTTCGTGCCCAGCAGTGTGATCAATATGATCTCCGGCAACCTGTCTATCCGGTTCGGCTTCAGGGGGCCGAATATCGCCATCGTAACGGCCTGCACCACCGGCACTCACAATATCGGTGTCGGCGCACGGATGATTCAGTACGGCGATGCAGATGTGATGGTCGTAGGCGGTGCGGAACAGGCTGCCTCACCTATCACCATGGCTGCGTTTGCTTCCATGAAAGCCCTTTCCACCCGCAACGACGCGCCCGAGCAGGCAAGCCGGCCCTGGGATGCGGACCGTGACGGATTTCTGCTCGGCGATGGTGCCGGCGTGCTCGTCCTCGAGGAGTACGAGCGGGCCAAGGCGCGTGGTGCGAAGATTTACTGCGAAGTTTCCGGGTTCGGAATGAGCGGCGATGCGTTCCACATCACCAGTCCGGCGGAAGACGGAGCCGGGGCGGTCGCTGCCATGCGCAACGCTCTGAAGGATGCGGGTATGAATCCGGAAGACGTGGACTACGTGAATGCACATGGCACCTCCACCCCCCTGGGGGACGTGGCGGAAACGCTGGCGATCAAGCAGGTGTTCGGGTCCGATACCAAGGTTGCCGTGAGTTCGTCCAAGTCCATGATCGGCCATCTGCTGGGTGCCGCCGGTGCGGTGGAAGGCATCTTCTCGATCCTGAGCGTTGCCAACGATGCCATTGCACCGACCATCAATCTGGACAATCCGGGTGAGGGCTGTGATCTCGACTATGTGCCGAATACGGCTCGGAACACGCCGGTCCGTGCCGCTCTGTCCAACAGCTTCGGTTTCGGTGGCACGAACGGCACTGTGATCTTCTCCAAGGTCTGATTCGTCCGGCCTGGCCGATCGATTACTCTACAATGGTCGCGTGAGTACGCCCCTCAAGATCATCGTCGCCGGACTTCTCGCCGCCGTCCTGGTTGTGGCCGGGCTGGGTCTGTATGTGAAGGCCTGGCAGGATCAGCCACTCCCGGTTACCGCAGATGTGAAAGTGGTGCTCGCCCCTGGTCAGTCCTTCTCTGCGTTTGCACGTCAGCTGGAACAGGACGCCCTGCTGGATGGCGCCGGGCTCTTCTCCGTGCTGGCCCGACTGGATGGTTCGGCGCGCAAGGTTCAGGCGGGAGAATACTGGCTGAAAGTCGGCGACCGGCCGGGCGATCTGCTCGACCGGCTGCTGGCCGGTGAGGTGGTCCGCTATCAGGTGAAGCTCATCGAAGGCTGGACGCTGGCCCAGGCCCTGGCCACACTGTCCGTGCATCCGGAACTGGAACATGTTCTGACCGGCGCCGACGAATCCACAGTGCTTGGCGTGCTGGGCCTCTCGGAAGGGCATGGCGAAGGTCTTTTTTTCCCGGACACCTACCACTTCGAGCGGGGTACCAGCGATGCGGACATCCTGCGTCGGGCGTATCGCAAGCTGGAAATGGAACTGGCGGCTGCCTGGGAGACGCGTGATGCCGGACTTCCCTATGACTCGCCTTATGAGGCTCTGATTGTCGCCTCGCTCATCGAAAAGGAAACGGGACGGGAGGCGGATCGGGCCAACATCGCCCAGGTGTTCGTCAGCCGGCTGCGGCGGGGCATGCGTCTGCAAACGGATCCCAGCGTCATCTACGGCGTGGGCGCAGACTTCGACGGCGATCTCACCCGACGCCATCTGCGTGAGGACACGCCTTACAACACCTACACCCGTCACGGACTGCCGCCCACGCCCATTGCGCTTGTGGGGCGCCGGTCGCTGGAAGCGGCCATGCACCCGGCACCGGGGGAATTCCTCTACTTCGTGAGCCGGGGAGATGGCTCGAGTCAGTTCTCGGTGAGCCTGGAAGAGCATCAGGCCGCCGTGCGCCGGTATCAGCTTCAATGAGCGGGCGTTTCATTACCCTGGAAGGTGGGGAAGGGGTGGGCAAATCCACGAACCTGGCCCTGGTCGTGGAACTGGTCGAGGCACGAGGCCATTCCGTCGTCACCACCAGAGAGCCGGGAGGAACCCCATTGGCGGAGCAGATCCGCGACCTGTTTCTTGGCGTTCGCGATGAGCCCGTGCACGGTCTGACCGAGTTGCTGCTGATTTTCGCGGCCCGGGCCCAACATCTCGAGGCAGTGATCAAACCCGCGCTCGCCGCGGGCCAGTGGGTGGTCTGCGATCGTTTCACCGATGCCACCTATGCCTATCAGGGCGGCGGCCGGGGTTTGCCGGTGGCACAGATCGAAGCGCTGGAAACGCTGGTGCAGGCGGATCTGCGTCCGGATCTGACCCTGTATCTGGATGTAACCCCGGAAATCGGCTATCAGCGCATCAGTGATCGTGCCCACGATCGCCTGGAGCAGGAAGCGGAACAGTTCCATGAGCGGGTCCGGGCAGCTTATCTGGCGCGGGCGGATGAGGAACCACGCATACGTGTGGTGGATGCATCTGTCCCGCTGGATGCTGTCCAGGCAAGCATCCGCAGGCTGATCAACGAATTCGTGGACGCCGAATGAGCGCGCTGCCCTGGCTGGCGGCGCCTTTCGAACGCGTGCTGGAACTGCATGAAAATGGCCGAATGCCGCATGCATTGCTCATTCGTGCCGGCGAGGGCTGGGGTGAAGTGGCGCTGGCGGACCAGATCGCCCTCCACCTGCTCGGCCGCCAGGACCTGGAGACTGCCCGGGCGCTGGCCCACCCGGACCTGAAATGGGTGGCGCCGGAGGGGTCGGTGATCAAGGTGGATGACATCCGGGACGTGGCTGCCTTCGCGGTCGGCACCCGGCAGATGGCTGCCGCGAAAGTGGTGGTGATCGAGTCCGCGGAGCTCATGAATCCGAGTGCGGCCAACGCCCTCCTGAAGACGCTGGAAGAGCCGCCGCCGGATACCTACCTGTTGCTGGCCACTGCCCGACCAGGCCGTCTGCTGCCGACCATCGTCAGCCGCTGTCAGTCGGTGCCGATCGGTCGTGATCTCGAGGCGGCGCGGCGCTGGCTGAATGATCGCTGGCCGGACGCCGCACTGGCCGACAAACTGTTCGAGTGCGGAGATGCGCCACTGTCCGTGCATCAGGCCCTGGAACAGGAAGAGCCACCGCTCGGCCCGCTCCTGTCTTCGATGAGTGGCGCCACCACCAGCGGCGCTTCATCAGCCTCACAGGCGGTTGCCGATCTGCTGAGCTGGGATGTCGATCGGCTGACCTCCGGCTGGTACCGGCATTGTGGCGCGCTCCTGGGTGGGAAGGGACGGATCGAAGGCCTTCAGGTGTCTGATCCCGAGCGCCTGGCGGAATTCGCAGATGAGCTGATGAGTGTCCGGCGCCAGCTGCTGACCACCAACAGCGCCAATCAGCGGCTCCTGTACGAGCGTCTGGCGGTACGCTGGCAGGGTGCGGTAAGTCCCGGCTGACCGGATGAGACGGCCCGATCTGCGGCGAAATGTGAGCGAGATCACACCGGTACCATTGACACTCTTGGGGTGCCGGTCGAAACTGCCAACTGCCGTTCGTATTGATAGGGTGAGCGGCGGGGTGGGCCAGATGGCCGATCCGATCAGTTGAGGCCCTTTGCGGTAAAAAGGACATTCCATGGCAGCAAAACGCGGAGCGAGAAACGGCATTCTCTCCCTTGCGATCAAGGATAAGGCGGTGCTCTATGCTGCCTATATGCCTTTTATTCAGAACGGCGGCCTTTTCATTCCCACCAAGAAAGAATACGAGATCGGCGACGAGGTCTTCATGCTCCTGTCGCTGATGGACGAGCCTGAGAAGCTGCCCGTGGCCGGTAAGGTCGTCTGGGTGACGCCAAAAGGTGCGGGGGGTACCAAGGCGGCCGGTATTGGCGTTCAGTTCAATGACCAGGACGACGTAGCCCGGAACAAGATCGAGACCTATCTGGCGGGCGCACTGCAGTCCGATCGCCACACCCACACCATGTAGCCGGCATCTTGCTGGTCGATTCCCACTGCCATCTGAATTATCTGGAAGACCCCGGACTGCGGATTCGTGAAGCCCGGGAAGCCGGAGTGAGCACCCAGCTCTGCATCGGCGTCGATTGCGAGCACATCCATGAGGTGCTGGCACTGGCCGAGCAGGAACCCGATGTCTGGGCCAGCGTCGGCCAGCATCCGGAGGCCGCGGACGGCGCCGTCGACTGGATAGAGCCGGCATTGGATCATCCCCGGGTGGTGGCTGTCGGGGAGACGGGACTCGACTACTTTCAGACCGAAGCGGACGCCGGCAGAGCCCGGCAACGGGAGAGCTTCGAGCATCAACTGGCATTGGCCGACAAACACCAGCTACCGGTTGTGGTGCACACCCGAGCGGCTCAGGCGGACACCCTGGCGCTGATCCGCCAGTTCCCGAATGTGCGGGGCGTGCTGCACTGCTTTACGGAATCCTGGGAGATGGCCTCCGAGGCTCTGGCACTCGGCTACTACATCTCCATCTCCGGCATCGTGACCTTCAGAAACGGCGAAAATGTCCGGGAAGTCGCCCGTCAGGTGCCGGAAGAACGTCTGCTCGTGGAAACGGATGCGCCCTGGCTTGCGCCGGTGCCGCATCGGGGTAAGCCGAACGCGCCGGCCTACGTGGTGGATACGGCCAGATTTCTCGCCGAACTCCGGGGTGTGTCATTTGAAGCGCTGGCCGCGCAGACCAGCCGGAACTTCCATGCGCTGTTCGAGCGCGCAAGCTGACGCTCAGAACGTTTCCTCATACAGCCGGTAGTAGGTTTCCGCCATACCGAGCGCCTGGTAGGTCGCCTGCGCGTTCACGTTTTCCAGTTCCACATACAGACGGATGCCACAGCCCTGAGGGTCCGCAACGGCCTTCTCCCTGATGGCCGCATGGAGCGCCGAATACACGCCCTGACGACGGTGTGCGGCATCCACATAGACACTCTGGATCCACCAGAAGCGACCGTTTCGCCAGTCACTCCATTCGAAGGTCACCATGAGCGAACCGGCGCGCACGCCGTCCCGTTCCGCGATCAGATAAAAGCCTTCTTCCGGGTGGTCGATCAGGTAGGTGATACCGGCCCGCAGGCGGTCGGGATCCAGACCTTTGTCTTCCGTTTCCGCTGCCATGGCCCGCTGAAACGCCACCAGATGGTCCAGGTCTGAACGGTTGGCCGCTCGAATGCTGATGCTGCTCATCTACAGGCTCCGCGCAAAGAAATCGAGAATCATATTGAAGCGGTGAATGGACACCGACCGTTCCTGGAGCGCATGTTTAGAGCCCGGATACGCCATCATCTCGAACGGAAAGCAGCGGGACTGCAATGCTTTGATGAGCCGGGTGGTGTGGGTGAAAAGCACGTTGTCGTCCGCCATGCCGTGCATGATCAGCAGTTTGCCCTGCAGGTTGTCGAGATAGGGGAATACGGCACTTCTCGCATACGCCTCCGGATTGGCCTGTGGGGTGCCCAGATAGCGCTCGGTGTAGTGTGTGTCGTACAACTCCCAGGCAGAGACCGGTGCAACGGAAACGCCGGCTTTGAATATTTCCGGTGCTTTGGCCAGGCACATGAGTGTCATGAACCCGCCGTAGCTGTGCCCGAACACGCCGATCCGCTCCGGGTCCACCCAGTCCAGCGACTGGACGAAGCGTGCGCCGATCAACTGGTCGCGCACTTCCGCCTCACCCATGTGCTGGTGGATGGGGGCTTCGAACGCCGGCCCGCGACTGGCAGAACCCCGGTTGTCCAGCTCCAGTACGCCGAAGCCGCGCGCGGCGAACAGTTGCAGCAGCAGCGGTGCCCACTCGTTTCTGACCCGGTTCACGCCCGGCCCGCCGTAAACGTAGACCACGAGTGGATGCCGACCCTGCACTGTCTGTGGCTGGGTCAGTCGGTAGTGGAGGGTCTGACCATCCTCCGCACTGAGCGTGCCGAGTCGGGGCGTGACATGGCTGTCGAGAAACTCTGCATATGGATGGGCCGTCACCTGGCCGAGCAGCGGCTCGCTGGTCCCGGCGACCGGGTTGATCAGATTCACGCTGCCGGGTTCGTCGAGGCTGGTGAAGCGGTCGATCAGGCGTGTGCCGTCTGAATTCGCGCTGACATCGTGCCAGCCGGGTTGCGGCGTCAATCGCGTGAGGTTGCCGCCCTCCAGTGAAATGCTGAAGGTGTGCTGTTCGGTTGCATCCTCCGCCCAGCCCGAGAAGATCACCCGGCTTGAATCCGCCTGCAGCACCTTTTCCACACGCCCGGTGCCGTCCGTCAGCCGGGTCGGTTCTCCATTACTGTAGAGATACAGTTGAGCGTTGCCCTCCCGCTCCGATGTCCAGAGAAACCGGTCGGCGTCCACCGGGGTGAAGTTGTCGTGCAGATTGATCCAGGTGTCTGCCCGCTCTGTAATGACGGTGGAGCGACCGGGCGAACCGGGTGTGTGAAAGTCGAGGTACAGGCGTTTCTGGTCCCGGCTCTGACACTGCACGGCCAGCCGTTCGCCGGACCAGCCGACTCTGGCCAGGTAGTCGTCCGGAGCATGGCGGTAGTCGATGTCGGTCAGGCCGCCGCCGTCGAGTTCGTAAACCAGCAGAGAAACGTCCGCGTTGGTTGCCCCCGCATAGGGATAACGCTGCTCGATCACGTTGATGGTGTCTGCATCGATTTCATAGCGCTGGCTCACAGCGATGGGCGACTCGTCGGTCCGGGTGAATGCAATGGCGGACTCATCCGCCGACCACCAGTGGCCGGAAAAACGGTGCATTTCTTCCTGGGCGATGAAATCTGCAATGCCGTTGGCAATCAGTCCCCCGCCGTCGCTGGTCACAGCCACTTCTGTGCCGCTTTCGCGCTCGTAACAGTAGAGGTCGCCATCGCGTACATAAGAGATGTAGCGCCCGCCAGGCGAGAAGGTGAAGTCCGTCTGCCGGGTACCGGCCGGGGTAAAGCAATCCAGCCGGGCGGTGGCGATGTCGTACAGGTAACCGCGTCCTCCTGCCGGAATCAGCAGCTGGTCGCCATCCGGGCTGAAGTCGTAGTGGGTGATGCCGGTGGCGAACAGACGTTTCCGTTCCCGTTGTGCTTTTTCGGCATCGGTGAGGATTTCATCCGGATCAACGATGGCGCTGGCATCGATCCAGAGCTCGTGCCGGCCGGTATCGATGACCAGGCGCCAGAGGTCGAGTCTTTCCCGATCGTCGGCGGCCGGTTTCAGGTAGGCGACACAGCGCCCATCTGGAGAAAATTTCACATCGCTCGGCAGCGTGCCGGTGAGCGGTGGATTTGAAAACAGGCGTTCAACGGTCAATTCGGCCATCAGGTCGGATCCTCGATACGATTGGCAGGCGTGCTGGGCGGCTCAACCCAGTTCGGCAAAGGCCTCGCGGGTCATGTTCACCAGCCTGCCGTCTTCCAGGTAGACGTTGTCTTCGATGCGAATCCCCCCGCAGGGCAGAAGGGCATTGATCAGCGTCTCATTCAGATGCCGGCCGCCGCTTTCTTTGCGCGCTGCGTCAAGCAGCTGGGGAATGAAGTAGAGGCCGGGCTCGATGGTCACCGGCATCCGCTCGTCGAGCGTCCGGGTGAGGCGCAGCGCCGGATAGTTTTCAGGCGGTGGTGTCTGACCGCCTGCCGGACTGCTCTGCTGCCCGCCTACATCATGGGTCTGCAGGCCGATCAGATGCCCGAGTCCGTGGGGCAGGAAAGTTTCCGTCAATCCGGTTTCGAAGGCTTCGTCCGCGGAGCAGGTGAGCAGTTGTGATTCGCTGAGAATTCCGGCCAGGCGTCTGTGCATGTCGACGTGCAGGTCGAGATAGGGCGTGCCGGATGCCATGGTGTCGATGAGCGCGCGCTGAGCGTCGTGGAGACGCTCGATGAGTTCTGCGAAGCGCCCGGACCCGGCAGCGTAAGTCCGGGTGATGTCGCTGGCATAGCCGTGCTCACTGCCACCGGCATCAATCAGAAAACTGTGACGGGTGGACGGTGCGGCAGCGTCATAGTGCTGATAGTGGAGTACGCCGGCGTGTTCGTTCAGGGCGACGATGTTCTGATAGGGGAGTTGAGCGGGGAGCTGGCCACAGGCGCCAAGGTAAGCCAGATTGATACCAAACTCGCTGGCGCCGGCAAAGAAGGCGTCCCGGGCAGCCAGGTGACCGCGAACGGCCTTCCTGGTTGCCGCCCGCATGGCGGCGAGTTCGAAGGCGGTTTTACCCGCCCGGGAAAAGTGCAGCGGGTCGAGCAGGGTGTGCGGATTCACATCTTCGTCGCCGAGCGTGTCGAGCGCATCCCGCCCCGCCTCGCCAATGAGTGCGACGTGGTTGCCAGCCCGGAATGCGTCCTGTCGCACCGCCTCGAGCAGGGGGCCTCGTTCCGAAAATGTCTGCACCTCGAAGGATTCCGCCCAGACCGGCACTTCCGGCGGCTGATGCCAGTAGTCGTCCGGGCGGAGGAAATAGAGACAGGGCCGCTGACCGGGACGGATCAACAGAGCGCTGCCGATAGCGGTAGGGTCGGGGCACCACTGCAGGAAGTGCGGGTTGACCTTCTGCGGCGGCGCTTGATCATCGAGGAAGTAGTTGACCGGCTCACCTGCCGTGACGATGGCCGCATCGAATCCGGCACTGGCCAGTGCTGACTGCCATTGCTCGCTCACGTGCTGCAGATGACTTTCGAACTGAATCGTTGCTGCCTCTGTGCTTTGGCTCATGAATTGAATCGTGCTCCGGACCAGTTCTGTGCTCCGGCCCAGTATAGCAAGGGCGCTTCAATCGAATCCCCGGTCATTCCCCCATCGGAGGTGTTCGTGTTAGATTCCAGAGAGATCCTGCCCGGCCAGTCAGCGGGTCTTTCAGGGCAAATCAGTCGTTCATAGTCATTTCATAGTCATTTAATAGTCATATCAGTTAGAAGGGAGGAGGCATGGGTTCATTCGCCTATGTGGCGCCTAAGTCCGTTCGTGAAACCACTGAAACACTCGCCGAGTTGACCCGGGCGGGCACCCCGGCGCAGATCATGGCCGGCGGTACCGACGTGCTCGTGCAACTGCGCACCGTCAACCGGGCGGCACGCACGCTGGTGGATATCAAAGCACTCCCGGAAGCCAATGCCCTGGAGATCGGCCCTGAGGAGACCTACATCGGTGCAGCGATTCCGAGCGCGGTGCTGAATGAGAATGCGGACCTGACCGCGTTGTTTCCTGGCCTCACCGAAGCAGCCGATCTGATCGGCTCCACTCAGATTCAAGGCCGCGCGAGTGTGGGCGGCAACCTCTGCAATGCTTCACCGGCGGGTGACAGCATTCCTGCGTTGATTGCGAATGGCGCCGTTTGTGTCATCGCCGGTGCGGGCGGAGAGCGGGAGTTGGCGGTGGAAGACTTCGTGACCGGCGTTGGCCGTAACGCCCTGGCAGAGGACGAAGTGCTGCTTGGATTGAAAGTGCCGAACCCGGGTCCAGGCACGGGGGATGCCTATCTGCGTTTTATTCCCCGCACCGAAATGGATATTGCCGTGGCCGGTTGCGGCGTTCGCCTCGACCTGGATGCCGATGGCATCTGCACGGCTGCCCGTGTGGGCATTGGCGCGGTTGCACCTACTGCATTGCTGGTGCCTGCCGCTGCCGACGCACTGATCGGCAGCAAGGTGGATGATGCAGCCCTGGCCGCCGCGGGTGCGGCCTGCGCCGAGGCCGCTTCGCCAATCTCCGATAAGCGGGGCACCGCCGAATACCGGAAAAAAATCATCAGCGTGCTATGCCGGCGAGCCGGTGCTATTGCCCGTGACCGGGCTGCCGCGAGAAGTTGAGGAAGGAACAGGGCATATGAGCAAAATACACGTAACGACCTCCATCAATGGCGATCCGGTGGAGTTTCTGGCGGCGCCGGAGCAGACCCTGGTGGATGTGCTGCGCGAGGAACTGGATCGAACCGGTACCAAGGAAGGCTGCTCCACGGGCGATTGTGGCGCCTGCAGCGTGCTTCTGAATGGCCGTCTGGTCTGCGCCTGTCTGGTGCTGGCCGCGGAAACCGAAGGCGCGGAGATCACCACCATCGAAGGCATCGCCACGGAAGATGGGCTGCATCCGATTCAGGAGAAGTTCCTCGAACATGCAGCCCTGCAGTGCGGTATCTGCACACCAGGCTATATCGTCGCCACCAAGGCGCTGCTCGATAAACACCCGGAGCCGGATGAGGAAACGATCCGCTACTGGCTGGCGGGCAATCTCTGCCGCTGTACGGGTTACGACAAGATTGTCCGTGCCGTGCAGGACGCAGCCACGACCCTGGCTCACGAAGCCTGATCGACGAGAGGAACAGACCATGGCAGAAGCAAAGGATTTCAAATACATCGGCAGCCGCCCGGTGCGTCCGGATGGCGTGGACAAGGTAACAGGACGAGCCCAGTTCGGTGCCGACCTCAACCTGCCGAACATGATCTACGGGCGCGTCCTGCGCAGCCCCCATGCCCACGCCCGGATCAAGCGGGTGGACGTGAGCAGAGCCCTGGCCATGCCGGGTGTTTACGCGGCCATTTCCGGCGCTGATTTTCCAGGCGCCCGGCATGGCGACATCGGCGGCGAAGGCGGTGGTGACGTGGCCGATGTGGCCAAGAACATCATGGCCAGAGACAAGGTGCTGTATCACGGTCATGCGGTAGCGGCCGTTGCCGCCACTTCCGCGGCCCTCGCCGATGCAGCGCTCGAGGCCATCGAGGTGGACTATGAAGTGCTCCCACCGGTGCTCGATCTGGATGCGGCGATGGCGCCGGATGCACCGCTCGTCAATGAGAAGTGTTTTACGAAAAACCTTCCAGAACCTGCTGAAAAACCAAGCAATATTGCTGCGGTCATGACCCTGGCAAGGGGAAATGTGGAGGAAGGGTTCGAGCAGTCGGACGTCACCGTGGAAGGCGAATATCGAATTCCGATGGTGCACCAGGGCTACATCGAACCACACGCCTGCACCGCTACAGTGAACCAGGCGGGCCAGGCCACGGTCTGGACCTGCACCCAGGGGCATTTCTCCATGCGCAGCCAGACGGCCAGCGTGCTGGATATGAGTGTGGCGGACCTCAAGTTCATCGCCTCCGAAATCGGCGGCGGCTTCGGCGGTAAAACGGTGATCTATCTCGAACCGCTGGCCGTGCTCCTGTCCCGGCACGCGCGGCGACCGGTGAAAATGGTGATGAGTCGGGAAGAGGTTTTCAGAGCGTCCGGTCCCGCCGCCGGCACCCACTGCCGGATAAAGCTCGGTGCCAGAAAGGACGGCACCATCACGGCGGCCACCGCCTGGCTGGCCTATGAGGCAGGCGCCTTTGAAGGCGCACCCATGGGCCCCGGGGCCATGTGTGTTTTTGCGCCTTACGATCTGGAAAATTTCAAGATCGAAGGCTTCGATGTACTGGTCAACAAGCCCAAAGTGGCTGCCTACCGGGCGCCCGGGGCGCCTCAGGCGGCGCACGCCATGGAATCCGCCCTGGACGAGCTGGCGCGTCAACTGGGCATGGACCCGATCGATCTCCGGCTCAAGAATGCGGCGGAGGAGGGTACCCAGGCTGCTTATGGACCGAAGTACCCGGCCATCGGCCTGAAAGCCTGTCTGGAAGCGGCAAAATCGCACCCGAATTACACTCAGCCCGTGCCGGAAGGTGCCGGCCGCGGTGTGGCCGTCGGCTTCTGGTTCAATGCCGGCATGGAATCCAGTGCGGAAGTGCATCTGAACGAAGATGGCTCGGTCCAGATCATCGAGGGCAATCCGGATATCGGCGGCTCCCGGGCATCCATGGCGCTGATGGCGGCAGAAACCCTGGGGGTGCCTTATGAGAAAATACGTGTCCTGGTAGGGGATACGGAGGCCAGCGGCTTCAGTGCGGTCACCGGTGGTTCCCGCACCACCTTTGCCACGGGTATGGCAGTGATCCAGGCCTGTGAAGACGTGATTGCACAATGCAAGGCACGGGCTGCAGCAACCTGGGGCGTGGATGAGGATCAGGTCGCCTGGGAAGACGGGCAGGCCATCCCGGTTCCCGGGGTGAATGCGGAACTCAAGCCCCTGTCGCTGGCCGAGATCATGAAGAATGCGGCTCGAACCGGCGGCCCCATTCTCGGCCGGGCGTCGCTCAATGCCCGCGGCGCCGGCGCCGGGTTCTCCGTGAACTTCGGTGATCTGAAGGTGGACGCTGAAACGGGCAAGGTGGACGTGTTGAGCTATACGGCGATTCAGGACGCGGGCAAAGCCATCCATCCGTCCTACGTGGAAGGACAGATGCAGGGTGGTGCGGTTCAGGGGCTCGGCTGGGCGCTGAACGAAGAGTACGTCTTCGACGCCAATGGTGTGCTGGAGAATCCGGGATTTCTCGACTATCGGATTCCCGTGGCTTCCGACATGCCGATGATCGATACCCAGATCATTGAAGTGCCAAACCCGAGCCATCCGTACGGGGTGCGCGGTGTGGGTGAAACCCCTCTGTGCGCACCGCTGGCGGTTGCCGCCAACGCCGTTCGGGATGCCACCGGCGTGCGGGTCAACGATCTGCCGCTGTCGCCGCCGAATGTACTGGCGGCATTGGACAGCGCCTGAAGTAAGCATCTGAGGTAAGCGTCTGAGGTTGTCGCCTGAGGTTATCGATATGGCTCGCGTCGTCTTTCCGGATCACCTGCTGTCGGTGACAAACGGCGTGCGCGAGTTGAACATCGCGGCTGCCAACGTCAGAGAGCTGCTCCTTGCCCTGGAAGATCGGTTCCCGGGCACGGAGGATGCGCTCGCCAGAAGCGCCATCGCGATCGATGGGCAGATTCATCAGGATGCCTATCTGGAGCCGATTGCTCCTGATTCGGAAGTCTTTTTCATGCTTCGCCTGGAAGGGGGATGATGTGTGCCCAGGCTTGTCAGGGCGCCGGTCAGACGCTCCGTGCCAGGCCCGTCACATCGTAGAGTGCTTCGATGGCCTGATTTTCATCCAGTACTTTGATGGTCTGCATGCCGAGGGCCCGGGCGGGCTTCAGGTTGATGCCGAGATCGTCCAGAAATACGGCCCGCTCCGGCTGCACGCCAAGACGCTCGCAGGTGAGCTCGTAAATGGCCGGATCGGGCTTGCGGATACCTTCGACGCTGGATTCCACCACCAGATCAAAAAGTGACATCACCGATTGCACGGCGTTGGCGCGCTCGGCGTCTCTGGCCATTCCCGGCCCCTGACCGGACTTCACGTTGTTGGTGATACAGGCGACCGCGAAGTGGGCCTTGCAGTGCTTGAGCATCTCCACCATACGCGGACGAACGTTGCCAGACAGAAGTGCAATCACCTCACTCCCTGTCACCTCATGTCCCCTGGCAGCGGCTTCCTCGGCGAAGGCCGTGTCGAATTCCTCCAGGGAGATGGCGCTCGCCTCGAATCGGGCCCAGGCGTTCGTTTCCGGATTGGTCGCATTGATGGAGCGGATGAAATCCCTGGGCAGGCCCCGTTCGGCTTCAAAACGGTTGAAGGCCTCGAATGGACTGGTGGTGAGCACACCACCGAAATCCCAGAGTACTGCCTGGATCTCCGTACCGCTCATGTGATCTTTACTCCTGTTGCTTTCGCGATGTGACGTCGAGCGGCGATAGTAAATGGGCTTTCCGGTCAGCGCGAGGCTTTGTTAGCGTAAGGGGTTCAACAACTTCAGGGGTGATCGATGGATATGCAAGGTGGGGTGGCGATCGTTACAGGTTCTTCGTCCGGTGTGGGTGCCGCCTGTGCCCGTCAGTTGGCTGAGCGGGGTGCCAACGTGGTGATCAACTACGCCAGCAATGCGGAGGGCGCTCAGGCAACCAGTCAGGCTTGCGAAGCGTTCGGGGTGGAAACCGAAGTGGTGCAGGCGGATGTTTCGGTGGATGACGATTGCCGTCGTCTGGCACAGACGGCGCTGGATCGCTGGGGGCGCATTGATGCGCTGGTCAACAATGCCGGCACCACCAAGTTCTGTGAACACAACGATCTGGATGGGCTCACCGATCAGGATTTCCAGAGCATCTACGCGGTTAACACGGTGGGCCCCTACCAGATGGTGCGTGCGGTGGAGCCGGCCATGCGCAAGGGCGGCCGCGGCGCCATCGTCAATGTGGCATCTATTGCCGGGGTGATGGGGGTGGGCAGTTCCATCGCCTACGCGGCGTCGAAAGGGGCACTGATCACCATGGGGCTTTCTCTGGCCCGGGTGCTCGGGCCAGAGATCCGCTTGAATACGGTCTGCCCCGGCTTCATCCAGGGGGACTGGCTGGAGGCCGGGATGGGCGGTGACCGCTACGCGGCGACCAAGGCCTATCTGGAATCATCTACGCCGCTGCAACTCACCACCACACCGGATACGGTTGCGGAAGGCATTCTTTACTTTATCTGCGGCGCGGATGTGATCACCGGCGAGACGCTGATCATGGACGGCGGGCATCACCTGAACCAATTGCCCAGCGGCAGGCGGTGAGAAGATGCTGCGCTGAGCCCTCAGTTGTCGGAAACGGCGGCGGCGGCGTCTGAATGACGCACGTCGGTGCCTTTGACCAGATAGACCACGTACTCGGAAAGATTCTTGGCGTGGTCGCCGCACCGCTCCAGCGCTCTGGCCACCCAGAGTATTGTCAGCGACTGTTCGATGCTGTCCGGATCCGATCTCATTGTCGAGCCAATGGATTTGACGATGTCGTCATAGGCATCGTCGACGGCCTCATCCGATTCGATGACGTTGAGGGCGCTCTGGGCGCTCAGTCTGGCGAACGCGTCGAGTGCCTCGGCAAGCATGCTGTGCACTCTTGAGGCCATTTCCCGAATATTGCCGTAGTGATCTGCCGGCTGTTCCAGATTGGCGACCTTCTGTGCCATCTTGGCGACCCGTTCCGCTTCGTCACCAATCCGCTCGAGATCCGTGCTCGCCTTCATGACGCTGATCAGGGTGCGCAGATCTGTGGCGGCCGGTTGCCGCCTGGCGATGATCTGGGCACAAAGGTCGTCGATGTCTACTTCAAACTGGTTGATCTTAGCGTCGCCGCTGCGCACTTTATCGGCGAGTTCGAGATCGTGGCTGTAAAGCGCCTGACAGGCCTGCTGGAGTTGCTGCTCCACCAGTCCGCCCATTTCAAGGAGCAGGCTTCTGGCGCTGTCGAGTTCCACATCGTACTGCTCTGAAATATGTCTATTCATGGCTGCGTTGTCCGCAATGTAATGCTGTCTGTCCTGTCACCTAGCCGTATCTGCCGGTAATGTAGTCTTCGGTCTGTTCTTTCTGCGGGTTGGTGAAAACCTGCTGCGTTCGTCCGAATTCGATCAGCTCGCCGAGATAAAGAAAGGCTGTGTTATCCGATACTCTAGCAGCTTGCTGCATATTGTGCGTGACGATCACGATCGTGTACTCGGATTTCAGCTGATGGATCAGTTCTTCGATCTTGAGCGTTGAAATGGGGTCCAGAGCGGAGGCGGGTTCATCGAGCAGCAGAACCGACGGCTTCACGGCAACGGCCCGTGCGATCACCAGACGCTGCTGCTGACCACCTGAGAGGCCCAGGGCGGACTCTTTCAGCCGATCTTTTACCTCGTCCCAGAGCGCTGCACTCCGCAGCGCCCACTCAACGATTTCGTCCATCTCCGCCTTGGGTGGTGCGCCCTGAATTCTGAGTCCGTAGGCGACATTCTCGTAGATGGACTTCGGGAACGGATTTGGACGCTGGAACACCATGCCGACCCGACGCCGCAGTTGAGCCACATTCACTTCCGGGGCAAAGATGTCGTGCCCATCGAGATTCACGTGACCGGTGGTGCGGACACCATCGATCAGATCGTTCATTCGATTGAAGCATCGCAACAACGTGGACTTGCCACAGCCTGAAGGGCCGATAAAGGCGGTCACCTCCTTCTCCGGGATCTCCATGTCGATATCGGTCAGCGCCTGCTGATCTCCGTAAAACAGGCACAGCTTGTCCACGAGCAGGCTCGTGGGACCTGGTTCCCGGGCGTTCTCTTCGGCGACTCGATCGATCCCTGGGGTGGGAATCCCCAGTATGCCTTCGCTGTCCGGTTTGTCCGCTGTTTTGCTTTCTTCAGTCATGATCTGGTCTGTTTGTTCAGGAAATGAATCAACTTTCGATGCCACGGTATCTGTTCTCCAGACGGGTGCGAAGCATAATGGCCGTCAGATTGAGGGCAATGATGATGAGCACCAGGAAGAGGGCGGTGGCATAGACCAGAGGCCTGGCCGCGTCCACGTTCGGACTCTGGAAACCCACATCGTAGATGTGAAATCCGAGGTGCATGAATTTCCGCTCGAGGTGCAGGAATGGGAAGTTGCCATCCAGTGGCAAGGTGGGTGCGAGCTTCACCACGCCGACGAGCATCAGTGGCGCGACTTCGCCCGCGGCTCGGGCCACTGCCAGGATGATGCCGGTCAGAATGGATGGGCTGGCGATGGGGAGCACCACCTTGAACAGCGTTTCTGCCTTGGTTGCACCCAGCGCCATGCTGCCTTCCCGGATGGACCGGGGAATTCTCGTCAGGCCTTCTTCCGTGGAAACCACGACAACCGGAACAGTCAGCAGGGCCAGCGTCAGGGAAGCCCAGACCAGACCCGGTGTGCCGAAGGTGGGCGCCGGTAGTGCGGCCTCAAAGAAGAGCTGGTCCAGATTGCCGCCGATGAAGTAGACGAAAAAGCCGAGACCGAACACCCCGTAGACGATGGAAGGCACACCCGCCAGGTTGTTCACGGCAATTCGGATGAGTCGGACGAACGGTCCCTGCTTGGCGTACTCCCGAAGATACACGGCGGCGATGACGCCCAGCGGGGTGACCAGGACGCTCATCAGGAGCACCATGAGCACGGTACCGAAAATGGCCGGGAAGATGCCGCCTTCGGTGTTCGCTTCCCTTGGATCTTCGGTGAGGAAGAGCCAGACGCTCGTGCCGTAGTGACCGAGTTTGTCCAGGACCGACATCTGATTCGGCTGCCAGGCGCGCACCACTTCCGCCAGATCCATCCGGAGCGTCGCGCCGGTGGAGATCGTTACCTCGATGCTGTCGCGGGCCCGTTCTTCGATCAATGACCGGAGTTCGGTTTCCGCCACCCGGTAGCGCTCCTTCAGCGCTTCCTCAGCCGCGCTGAATTCGGCTTCGCGTTCAGACCGGTCCGCGTCATTGAGCGCCTCATTCAATACCAGCCGTCTGCGATCGAGTCGCAGCTTTTCCAGTTCGTAGTTGATGGTGTTGAATTCACCGCGCTCGATCTCCGCGATGCGCTCTCTCAACTGGTTGACCCGAGCCAATCGCGCCCGAAACGCCGGCCAGACTTCGTCATCGCTGGCCACGATCTCGCCATTTTCGAGCACGGTCTGGAGGTTGCCGTAGGCGTTACCCCATTCCATCCGTTCAAAGACCGCCAGTGACGTCGGGTAGGAAATTTCTTCCATCCGGTGCTCGTACAGCCATTCGAAGTCGGGTGGGTCCTGACGCCGGTTACCGGTCTTAACCAGCCAGCGATGAACGGTTTCCTGTGCTTCCGGAAACTCTGTGGCGTCGCCGGTCGAATCCCTGTACTGCGTCAGAATCAGACTTTCCGACTCGATCATCTCACCGACGGCGACGGCCGGTTGACCGTTCGCAGTGAGATACTGAATTTCGGCGATGTCTGCCGGCCAGAAGTGGGCCAGGCCGCGCACGGCGATCAGCGCGAGCAACCCGCCCACGGCGGCAATGCTGATGCCGACGGCGGCTGCGTTCATCCAGATCCAGAGTTCTCCGGAGGAGAGCCAGGTGCGGACGCTTGATTTCTCTGTATGCAGCATGATCAGAGACTCCCGTACCGGTTACGCAGTCGCTGTCTGACAACTTCCGCCACGGTGTTGAATACGAAGGTGATCATGAACAGGACCAGGGCGGTGAGGAACAGGATGCGGTAGTGGGAACTGTTGACTTCAGACTCCGGCAATTCCACCGCAATGTTCGCGGCGAACGTCCGCATGCCCTGGAAGATGTTCATGTCCATCACAGGTGTGTTGCCGGTGGCCATGAGCACGATCATGGTTTCGCCCACCGCCCGGCCGAGACCGATCATCACGGCGGAGAATATGCCCGGGCTGGCGGTGAGAATGACGACCCGGATGAGCGTTTGCCAGCGCGTGGCACCCAGCGCCAGGGAACCGTTCACCAGATGGGTGGGAACACCGTAAATCGCATCTTCGGCGATGGAGAAAATGACGGGGATCACCGCCAGCCCCATGGCAAGACCGATCACCAGTGCGTTCCGCTGGTCGTAATCCAGGCCCATCACCGTCAGGAACCAGTTCCGGGAATCGCCCCCGAAGAACGTATTCTCCAGGGTCGGCCCCAGGCTGAAGGCGCTTAAGATCGCCAGCAGGATGACGGGCACGATGATCAGACCATACCAGCCATCCATACGCTGGCGGATCGGATCGGGCAGCCACTGCCAGGCGAGTGAAAGCAGGACGATGGCAGCGGGGAGCGCCAGCATGATCGTGATCACGGCGGCCAGGTTCGCTTCGAGCAGTGGCGCCAGCCACAGACCGGCGAGAAAGCCGAGAATCACCGTTGGCAGCGCCGCCATGATTTCGATACCGGGTTTGACGATGCGGCGCATGACGGGGGCCATGAAATAGGCCGTGTACAGCGCTCCCATGATGGCGATGGGGACCGCGAACAGCATGGCGTAGAAGGCTGCCTTCAGTGTGCCGAACAGCAGCGGAGTGAGCGAGAACTTGGCTTCGAAGTCGTTGTCTGCAGACGATGACTGCCAGCTGTAAACAGGCTCACGATAACCCTCGTACCAGACTTTGGACCAGAGCGCGCTCATGGAGATGTCCGGGTGCTCGTTCTCCAGGTGATAGCTGGCGATGGTGCCGTCTTCCTGGGCGAGCAGCATGATATCCGAGCGGGGCGATATGACGGTGGGCCCGGATACCTGACGGACGGGATGAGAGGTGAGCACCCGTTCTGATGTGGGGTACAGCAGGTGCGCCTGGCCATCGGTGTCGATGGCGGCAAAGCCCTTGCGGCGAGGCTCCGGAATCAGGCGTTGTGTTTCTGCGTCAATCTGAAATTGACGGACCGGTTCCAGTGTCAGACCGAACTCGCCGCGAACCACGAACCACTGGGTGAGTTGTTGCTGATCATCAGCGGCGATGAGCGAATACCTGCCCAGCAGGGGCTCCAGCGCAGTCAGCGTGGTGTTTGCCGGAACGAGTTGACGCTGATGCAGTGGATTCAGCCGGCCGGAACGGGTGATTTCGTAAATCGCCACATCGCCGGAGTCGGCCAGCAGGTAAAGCCATTGCGCCCTGGGCCCGAACACGACTCTGTCGTAGCTTCGATCCAGTTCGATTTCCCGGGAACGTGGAAAATCCAGGTCGAATCCCGGCTCCGCGTCCCGGTAACGATCCAGGGTAAGGATTGGGCCATCGAGATAGGCGATGCTGAGCGTGTTGTTGGCCAGGTGCACGTCGAAATCGCCGACCGCGCCAATGTCCAGCCATTCATCACCGAAGAGGTAGTCGAGTTCCGAGCCGATCGAGCGATCATCGCCATCGAAAGAGATCGGATAGCGGGCTTCGAACATATTCAGCTCACCCGCTTCCGAGAGCACGGCATAGGCGGCGGAGCGGGGGTAGATTGCCTTGACGGTCTGAACGGGCGTCTCCAGGGATTGCCGGTGGAGAATGGCCCCGTCTGCCAGATTCCAGAAGCGCGCTTCGCCGGTGGCGTCGAGGGCGAGGCCGATCTCATCGCTCTCGTTCACGTCGAGGAATACGGGCGCAGTGGTATCGAGTTCGTAAACCGAACCGGTTTCGATCTCTGCAGCCTGGAATATGGGCATCACCACCCAGAGCAGGTAGAAGAAGATGAGCGCGATTGCCACGATCACCGCACCGCCTCCCAGTGCGACGACCTGCTGGGTGATGGTATTCACCCAGCGCCGACGCCCAGGCAGAGCATGCAACTCAGCCTTAGCTTCCATCTTCACTCCTGTGGTATCCGCTCTGTCTGAGCTGTCGTGGCTCGGTAGTGTTCCGCCGGCTCATTGCAGTTTCTTGAGCTCTCGTCCGGCGATACGTGCGGAAACAGGAATATATCCGTCTTTTGCTACAATTTCTTGACCATCTTTGGACAGGACGAGCTTCAGAAATTCCTGCTCGAGCGGCGGTAATGGCGTGTTGGGTCTCTTGTTTACATACAGGTACAGGTAACGGGCCAACGGGTAGTCACCGGATGCCACCTGTTCCGCGGTAGCCGGAATCGCCTCCGCACCCGCTTCTTCCGAAATCGCTACTGCCTTCACTCCGGACGTGATGTAGCCGATGCCCGAGTAGCCGACGCCGTTCAGGGAAGAGGCGACGGCCTGCACGACGCTTGCAGAGCCTGGCTGTTCATTCACCGTGTTTTTGAAATCACCTGAGCACAGGGCCACCTGTTTGAAATAGCCGTAGGTTCCGGAGACGGAATTCCGGCCATAGAGCTGGGTCGGGCGGTCGGCCCAGCCACCGCTGAGTCCGGTCTGGCCCCAGTTGTTGATGTCGGCGGTTGCGCCACACCGGCGGGTGACCGAGAAGATGGCGTCCACCTGCGGAATGCTCAGGGACTCGATCGGGTTGTCCTTGTGCACATAAACCGCCAGAGCGTCCACGGCAACGCGAACCTCCGTCGGCTTGTAGCCGTGTCTGGCTTCGAAAGATTCGATCTCCTTGTCTTTCATCCGCCGGCTCATGGGCCCGAAATTGGAGGTGCCTTCGGTCAGGGCTGGCGGGGCAGTGGAGGAGCCGGCTGCCTGGACCTGAATGTTGACGTTCGGGTAGGCCTTCTTGAAAGCCTCAGTCCATAGCGTCATCAGATTGGCCAGGGTATCGGAACCGGTGCTCGAGAGATTGCCGGAGATGCCGCTGACGCGCTCGTACTCAGGCAATTCGTTCTCGGCAGCCCGGGAATCCGCCGCGCCGACGAACAGCAGCGTAGCGCTGGCAGGCAGCAGAAGGGGTGCGAAAAGTTTCAGGAATCTCATGGATCCTCCTAGTGGTGAGGTGACTCGGCGATCTGTGACTGCGGAAAGACACAGAAAAAGGTGCTTCCTCGGCCGAGTTCACTGGTGACTTGAAGTTCGGCGTTGTGCCGCTTCAGGACGTGTTTGACGATGGCGAGACCGAGCCCGGTACCGCCGCGGACGCGTGATTGTGCGAGATCCACGCGGTAGAAACGTTCCGTGATCCGCGAAAGATGCTCTTTTGGTATGCCCATGCCTTCATCCGAAACTGCGAACATCACGCCGCCTTCCGTGGCGCGCCATTCGATACGGATGCGGCCGCCATCCGGGCTGTAGCGGACGGCGTTGGTGACCAGGTTCAGGCAGGCGCTGTGCAGTTCGCTGTCGATGCCGAGCACATGGCTGTGGCTGCTGGCTTCCACTTCCACCTGATGGCGTCCACCGCTGAGCATTCGAGCGTCTGCAGAGATGGCATTCAGGATGACGCCCATGTCCACGGACACGAGTTCGTCCGAGGCGGGATTCGGGCTCGCTTCCAGCCGGGTGAGCAGCAGAAGGTCGTCCACAAGGGCCCGCATACGGGTGGTGGGGGAGAGCAGCTTTGCCACCAGTTCGTGGCTGGTCTGCGGGTCGAGATCCTCATTCATCAGGGTCTCGATGTATCCGACGATGACCGTGAGCGGTGTGCGCAGCTCGTGGGAGACATTGGCGATGAAGTCCTGGCGCATGCTGAGCAGGCGATTCAGTTCGGTCACGTCGCGGACCAGGATCATGGCCCCTTCCGCGCCCATTTCTATGCGGCGGGATTCAAGGCGGACATCCTCGTTGAAGGGGCTGGAAAACTCAGCGAGGTCGCCATCGATCTGACCTTTGATCAGTGCATTGAATTCCGGCTCCCGCACCAGCGAGCCGAGTTGATTGCCGATGTCGCGCGGGGTCAGCCGGAGCATGGCCTGGGCGGCATTGTTCAGGTTTTCGATGTTGCCGCTGGCGTCGACGATGATGGCTGCGTCCGGGAGGGCGTCGGTGATCGACCGCAGGGTTCTGAACTGGGTGACTGTGGCTCGGTGTCGTTGTCGGGCCCGGCCGACCGCCCGGTAGAGCTGATAGGCAAGCAGCTGCCAGGGCTCCATCTCATTGGTGGGTCGGCTCAGCGGCCGTCTGGCCCAGCGGATCAACTGAGCCCGCTGCCGGTGCTGGGCGATGATCCAGATCAGCGCGGCAACAAATAGCGTCCAGCCGAGTGCGCCTGTGACCCAGCCGAGCAGGACAGCCAGTATCAGGAGACCGCTGCCAAGCAGTATTTCCTGACGGCTGATCGTCACTGGGGTGCCGTGAACCGATATCCGACGCCACGTACGGTCTGGATGGCCGTATGCACGTCGAATGGCCGAAGCGCCTTGCGCAGTCGCAGCACATGCACATCCACCGTCCGCTCTTCCACATAAACGCTGCGACCCCAGACTCTGTCGAGGAGCTGGGAGCGGTCGAAGGCACGGTCGGGATGGTTCATGAACAGTTCCAGAAGCCGGAACTCGGTGGGCCCCATCTTCACCACTTCTCCCTGCACGCTCACCTGATGTGCGGCGAGGTTCATGCTGATCGGCCCGGCTTCCAGAATACCGTCTTCCGGAGTGCCGGAGCGGCGGAGGAGAGCTTTCACGCGGGCGATGAGTTCGCGCGGCGAGAACGGTTTGACGATGTAGTCATCGACGCCGGACTCGAAACTCTTCAGTTTGTCTGATTCTTCACCCCGGGCCGTGAGCATGATGATGGGTAACTGCCCGGTATGTTCGTCGCGTCTCAGCCGTCGTGCCAGGTCGACACCACTCATGCCCGGCAACATCCAGTCTATGATGACCAGGCTGGGTAACAGGCCATCCAGTTTATGCAGGGCATCTTCCGCAGTTTCCGCCTCCCATACCTGGTAGCCGCCTCTCGAGAGGGCAAAGTTGAGCATATCCCGGATATCGGGTTCGTCTTCTACGAGCAGAATGGTGTTGGTACTCATCGTCTCGGGTGTGAAACTCTCTGATTGCTGAAGTTCATGGCCTTTGAAAATTACACCGGAAGAATGTGACAGGTGCATGACGGAGATCTTCGCGAATTAAGGTTGTGTGACAGGCCATTCTTCGAATTTCTGACGCTTTTCCGTTGCCGGGACCCACTCATGTCAGCGACGGCGGCATTGTGAGGATTGATTGTTACAGTTTTGTGACAGTAAATCTGCGCGGATGGCGGCTTTGTGACGGCCCGGAGCGCTGTCTTTGAGGCTCAGGGTCTGTCCGCGGATTGACCGCTCGGTGTAAACGGCTATCGTGCGTCGTCGAAGTTGAGATCCATTAGAGGAGTTTAAGATGGGAGAAAAGATTCAGATCCGCTCACAGGATGGTTTTGCGCTGGGTGCCTATGCGGCAGCACCGGCAGGCGAACCCAAGGGGGCGGTCGTCGTCATCCAGGAAATTTTCGGGGTGAATGCGCACATCCGCGACGTCGTGGACGGTTACGCCGGTGCCGGATACTACGCCGTTGCCCCGCAGATCTTCGATCGGGTGGAGCGGGATATCGAGCTTGGCTATGAAGAAGCGGATATGGGTGCGGGCATCGAGATCGCCTTTCAGAAGCTCGACCGGGACCTGGCGCTGCAGGATATCCAGGCAACCATCGAACAGGCATCCGTGCATGGCAAAGTCGGTGTGGTCGGTTACTGTTTCGGCGGGCTTCTGACCTGGCTGAGTGCCTGTGAACTCGATGGGGTGACAGCGGCCTCTGCTTATTATGGTGGCGGCGTGGCCGGAGAACTGGACCGCACCGCCAGATGTCCGGTGATGATGCACTTCGGTGAGCTGGATGCGCACATCCCGTTGTCCGACGTGGACAAGGTGCGTGCCGCCCAGCCGGACGTGGATGTTTTCGTGTATGCCGCCGACCATGGATTCAACTGTGATCATCGGGCCAGCTACGACCAGGCTGCCGCAGAACTCGCGCTGTCGCGGACGCTGGAGCATTTTGGACGGCATCTGGGCTGAACGCGTGCTGATATGGAACGTCTTGGGTCCGGTCTGCCACGTTATCGGCGCGCTGCCCGGAAAGGCCCGGAATAACTGGCACGCGGCGGAGGGTCACGCTTGACTTCCAAGAGTCGTTTGTTGATCCTTCGACCCACTAACTAAGGGGCGGGGCATTCAAAAACAGGAATCGGGATTTCAATCCTGCTTCCTCGAATCCCGCAGATGTTGACCCCGCGAGGGAATGCAAAACCGCGATCAGTCAATACTGGTATAAGAACTGGAATCAGTACTGGTATCAGAACTGGCAGTTTGACGGCTTTGTTATTCGGGGAAGACGCATAAAAATTTGAGTTTTCCGTTCAGTACGGAGTGCGGCGCGTTTGTGTCTGCACGCGAAACGTGAATGCGACCCGCTTGCGGTGTTGTCGTTTGCTGACGGAACTCGAACGAGAGCGAGCGCCAGAAAAAGCGAAAGCCAAAAAAGCAGAAGCCAGAAAAGCGAAAGCCAGAAAAGCGAAAGCCAGAAAAGCCGAAGCAAAAAGAGCGAAAGCAATAACAAGAGCGAAGCCGAAACAGCAAAAGCTGAAAACACAGCTGAAAACACAACAGCTGAAAACACAAAAGAAGGGTGCGGATAAAGGCTGCAATTCGTGAGGACCACCTCGATGTGCAACTCCTGCAAGCTAATCTGACAGAACTAATCAATCCCGTAGGAAGTCGTATGAAGAAACAACGGAACAGGTTTGTAGCGACACTGCTGTTTGCAGTGTCTGCGGTGCTTGCTGGCACTGCCTCGGCTGCAACGTTGAATGATATTTTCGCGGTAGCGGACGAGCTGAATACACAGGCTCGACAGTCTCAGTCGAAAATCGATGCACTGACGGAGGAGACCCGTCAATTGCTCGCCGAGTACAAAACGGTTCTCAAAGAGATCCAGGGGTTGAGGGTTTATAACCGGCAGCTCGAGAAGCAGATCGCCAATCAGGAAGCTGAGATGACGCAACTGTCTGCTTCCATCGATGAGGTGACGGTTATCGAGCGGCAGATCACGCCGCTGATGATGCGCATGATCGACGGTCTGGAGCAGTTCGTTTCGCTGGACCTGCCGTTCCTCACATCCGAGCGGGAAAATCGTCTCAACACCCTTCGTGAGATGATGGACCGGGCGGACGTGGCGGTGAGTGAGAAGCTCTCCCAGATCCTCCGGGCCTACCAGATCGAGAACGAGTATGGCCGGACCATCTCCGCCTACCCGGATACGATCAGCCTCGCGGGCACAGACCGTAAGGTTGACGTGCTGCAGGTTGGCCGTGTTTCCCTCATGTACCAGACCCCCGATGGTGAGGAAACCGGACGCTACAACGCCGAGGCAGGTGCCTGGGAGCAGGTGGACGATGTCTTCAAGACCCCGGTTCAGAACGGTATCCGCATGGCCCGGCAGCAGATGTCCTACGATCTGCTGAGTCTGCCCGTCTCCGGTCCGGAGAATGCACAATGAGAAGTATCAAAATGATCGACAACAGGCTGTTACTTACTTTCAAAGGCGCCCTGATCGGGATGCTGCTGGCTTTTGCGGGTGCGGTATCGGCTCAGGAGGCAGCAGAAGCCGCCGAGCCGACACCGGCAGACGATCTTGAGGTCAATCAGGCTGATTCCCTGGAAGAGCTGCTGGACAACGTCCGGGAGCGCCGGGTGGTCGAATCCCGAGCCCACACCCAGCGCGAACAGCAATTCGCGCAGGATAAGGCCAATCAGGCCCGACTTCTGCAGGAAGCAGAAGCGGAACGCCGTCGTGAAGAACAGCGTTCAGACCGGCTGGAAACGGCTTTCGATGAGAACGAACTGCGCATTGGCGATCTGCAGGAGCAGCTGGACCGGCGCCTCGGCTCACTGAAGGAGCTGTTCGGTGTTCTTCAGCAGGTTGCGGGTGATACGCGCGGTCTGTTCGAAGGCTCTATCATTACCGCCCAGTACCCGGGTCGTGGTGAGTGGCTGGGAGAGTTCGCTGCCAAGATGGGCACCTCGTCTCAGCTCGCGACCATCGAAGAGATGGAAACACTGTGGTTTGAACTGCAGCGTGAAATGACCGAGTCGGGCAAAGTGGTTCGCTTCCCGGGCACGGTGACCATGCTCAACGGTGAAACCGTGGATACCGACATCGTTCGGGTCGGCTCCTACGCGCTGGTTGCCAATGGCGAATATGTGAACTTCGAGCCGGGCGACGCAGGCGACATGGTCGAACTGGCGCGCCAGCCTTCTGCTCGTTTTGTCGGCACGGCCGCAGACATTCAGGAAGCTTCCGCAGGAGAAGTGGTTGAGTTCGGTATCGATCCGACCCGCGGCTCCCTGCTCGCGCTGCTGATTCAGGCGGCCACCTGGGGTGACCGGATCGGCACGCCATTCGGCGGTATCTCCAAGGGCGAGTGCTGGCTTCCCTTCTGTGACGGCCAGGGTGGAACACCCGGTTCCGTCATCATCCTCGTGGGCATCATCGGCGTGCTTCTGGCCGTCGAGCGCATGATCACGCTGTCTCTGATGGGCGCCAAGGTTTCCTCGCAACGGAAGTCCGATACCGCCAGCGAAGACAACCCGCTCGGACGCGTACTGAAGGTCTACGACGACAACAAAGATGTGGACGTGGAGACCCTGGAGCTCAAACTTGGCGAGGCCATGCTGGGTGAGCAGCCTAAGATAACAAGGAATATCACGCTCATTCAGGTGATCTCCGTTGTTGCGCCACTGCTGGGTCTGCTCGGTACGGTTATCGGTATGATCACAACGTTCCAGGCGATTACGCTGTTCGGAGCAGGTGATCCGAAGACCATGGCAGGCGGTATCTCTCAGGCTCTGGTCACCACGGTGCTGGGTCTGGTTGTTGCGATACCGACCACCCTGCTGCACTCGATCGTTGCCTCGCAGAGCCGCTCGCTGATCCATGTGATCGAAGAGCAGAGCGCGGGCATCATCGCCGAGCATGCGGAGAAATCAGGCCAGGCACTGGGGTAATTTGAACGATGTTCTATGATGCTTACTTAGCGATCATTCAGTTCATCGAACTGGGTGGCAACGTGCTCTATCTCATTGCCGCCGTTACCTTCCTGATGTGGACGCTCATCTTCGAGCGGTTCTGGTACTTCCGTGCCGAGCATAAGGTTGTGATCCGTGAAGCGACGGAGAAATGGGAAAGGCGCTCTGAGCGCCGCTCCTGGTCAGCCCACGCGATTCGCGAGGGGCTGATCTCCAATGCCGCTGACCGTATTACCGGTAGCCTGCCACTGATCCAGACCTGCGTGATGTTGTGTCCGCTGCTGGGTCTGCTTGGTACGGTGACCGGTATGATCACGGTATTCGATGCCATGGCGACCATGGGCGGTAACGCTCGGTCCATGGCGTCTGGCGTGTCCCAGGCGACCATTCCGACCATGTCGGGCATGATCGCCTCACTGTCCGGTGTTCTGGGAAGTACCTTGCTTAAGCGAAAGGTAGACACAGAAGTGGGGCTGTTCGAAGATCATCTGACCTTCGACCACTGAAGGAGGGCTCATGGCTCGTCAACAACGCAATTTCTCGCGCTCGGACGATGAATCCGATATCAACCTGACGCCCATGCTGGACGTGGTGTTCATCATGTTGATCTTTTTCATCGTGACCGCCACGTTCATCAAACAGGCGGGTATCGAGGTGATCCGGCCCGAAGCGCTGACCGCGGTGCAGAAGCCCACGGTGAGTGTGCTGGTGGCAATTGGTGAAAACGGTGACATCTGGATCGACAAACAGAAGGTGGACCCGACGGCCGTTCGCGCGCACATAGAGCGTTTGCATTCGGAGAACCCGAAAGGGGGACTCGTTGTCCAAGCGGATAGAGGCGCGAAATCCGAGAAGCTGATGGCCGTACTGGCTGCGGCGCGGGCCGCCGGCCTGACGGAAGTCGCGATTGCGACAGATACCTAGGAGGTAGAGGCATGGCGATTAGATATGCATTCGGTGTGGCGCTCGGTCTCGTCACCACCTTTGTGCTCTTCATGATCATGCAGTCGGTGATCAAGAGCGACCGGAACCCATTCACCGACGCCTTCGATGGCAAGATCGTTGATATTGTTCGCCTGAATGAAGATCAGGACATCGAGATCAAGAAACGTAAGCCACCGAAGCCACCGCCACCGGATGAGCCGCCGCCTGACATGCCGAAGCCCGACTTCGACAACAGCGCGGTCTCCCAGGGTGTGGACATCGGTGCAGTGGATGTGAACGTCGACCTGAACGTCGGCGGTGTAGGGGGCTTCAGCTCCGATGGAGAATATCTCCCCATCGTGAAGGTGGCACCCGTCTATCCACGACGCGCACAGACGCGCGGTATCGAGGGCTACGTACTGCTGGAATTCATCGTTACCAAAACCGGTGCGGTGGCGAATCCTGTGGTGATCGAGGCATCACCGCCGGGCATCTTCGATCGGGCTGCCATCAACGCGGCATTGAAATTCAAGTACAAGCCGAAGGTCGTCGATGGCGAGGCCATTGATGTAGCCGGTGTCCGCAACCGGATCACCTTTGAACTGGCCGATTGAGGGGAGGGATAGCAGTATGACCACAATGATCAGGAATCTCTCCACACTGGCCTCCACGCTGATGATGGCTGCCACGCTCCTTCTGGGCATGCCGTTCGCGGCAGAGTTCGGAATGACCGGGTTTCAGGCCGCTGCGGCGGAGGCAGAGGAAGAAAAGCAGAAGACGCGCCGTGTGCCGACGATGAGCGAGTCCACGTTCAAGCGCCTCGGTGAAGCTCAGGAGTTCATCGATGCAAAAGACTGGGCCGGGGCGGAAGCCGTGCTCAATCGGATGCTCGAACGGTCCCGGAACCTGAACGGTAACGAGGTCGGTCAGGTGTACAACATGCTGGGCTTCATCTATTTCTCGCGTGAGGACTACGATGCCGCCCTTGACGCCTACGAAAAGGTCGTCGCGCAGGGGGAAGACATCCCCCAGGGGCTGGAGACCACAACCCTGTACACCCTGGCCCAGCTCTCCTTCGTTGCCGAACGCTACCAGGATGCCCTGGACTACATGGAAACCTGGATCGGCAAAGCGTCGAATCCCGGTGCGGATCCGCACATCTTCATGGGCCAGGTCTACTATCAGATGAAGAACTTCGATGCCGCGATCGATCAGATCGAGACCGGCATCCGCATCGCCCAGGAGCGGGATCTGACGGTCAAGGAGAACTGGTGGGCATTGCTCAACTATCTCTACTATGAGAAAGAAAACTGGCCGAAAGTTCTGGAAATCCTGGAGATACTCGTACGCGACTTCCCGAAACGCGACTACTGGATCCGCCTGGCGGGTATCCATGGTCAGCAGGGCAATGAGAAAGAACAGGTCTGGGCCATGCAGGGTGCCTACACGGCCGGCTTCCTGGATCGGGAACGTGACCTGATGAATTTCGCCGGACTGCTGATGCAGGAACAGGTGCCGTACCGGGCCGCCATGGTGCTGTCTGCGGGCTTCGAAGAGGAATTGATCGAGCGAAGCGCCAAGAACCTGCAGGGACTCGGCTCCGCCTGGCAACTGGCGCAGGAGCCGGACAAGGCCATTCCCGTGTTCGAGGAAGCCGGTGAATTGTCCGATGACGGCAGGATCTATGAACGGCTCGCCCAGCTTTATCTGGACGTAGACAAATTCGAAGCCTGCGTTGAAGCTTCTGCGAACGCGCTGGATAAAGGCGGTCTGCGTTCCAGCCAGCAGGTCTATATCGTGAAAGGCATGTGTGAATTCAACAAGGACCAGAGTGTGGTCGCCAATCTGAATAGAGCACGACAGTCTTTCGTTGCCTGCCGCAATGAATCGAGGAAGAAGGAAGACGAGAGCAACCAGCGGGTCTGCCAGCAGTGGATCACGTATATCGATCGTGAAACCCAGCGCCTGGAGCAGTTGGACGCGGCTATCTGATTCCGCACTGATCAGCTTCCTGTCGAAACGAAAGCCCCTGCCTGTCAGGGGCTTTTTCGTTAGGATGCGCGTACACCCGATCACCCGTTAGGAATCTGCATTGTTCACCGGCATCGTCCAAGGATACTGTCCCGTCGTACGGATCGAGGAGGCGGTCAACCTGCGCCGTCTGGCGATCTCACTGGGGGATCTCGCCAGTGGGGCGGAACTCGGTGCGTCGGTCGCCGTCAACGGCACCTGTCTCACGGTGACGGGGGAAGAACCGGGCGGGATACTCACCTTCGACGTGATCCAGGAAACGCTGGACCTCACCAACCTGGCCGGGCTCGAGGTTGGCGATCGGGTGAACGTGGAACGTTCGTTCAGAGTGGGAGATGAGGTTGGCGGTCATATCCTGTCCGGGCATGTGGCGGCCACTGTCCAGGTTGCCCGTATTGAGCAGGCAGACAATCTGCGAACCGTGCACTTCAGCGTGCCTGATGAGTGGATGAAGTACCTGAACCACAAAGGCTTTGTCGCTCTGGATGGTGCCAGCCTGACCATCGCCAGTATCGATAGAACGGCCCAGGAAATCAGTGTCAGCCTGATCCCGGAGACCATCGAACGCACCTCACTCGGTCGGGTGGCGCAGGGTGCAGCCGTCAATCTGGAAGTGGATGCTCAGACGCAGGCCATTGTGGAAACGGTGGAGCGATTGATCGATTCGCCGGAGATGATCGCCCGGATGGCGGTGCACGCGGGCAAACGGGATTAACGGCCCGATCGGCCGCTGAAGCCGGTCAGCTGTTGTCCGCGCGGTGCATCTGTCGCAGGTTGCCGATCACTGCCTGGAGTGCGCGGTCGAACACCTGGGATTCTTCCAGAATGTTGAGCGTTTTCCGCTTCAGCTCGACAGCCAGCCCGCGCCGGCTTCGCTCGGCGACCTTCATGCCACGGCGGTTGACGAAGATATAGCGTCCGCCGGGCTCGATGATGGTGGAGAGTTTACAGCGGACCAGCTCGCCACTTGGTTGAGTGATTTCCACCCAGCTGCCTTCGCGTAGTTTGCCCACCTGCTCCATGTAGGCAGGTTCCACTTCCACATCCGTGGGCACATCGATCTGTTCGCCCGGCAGGGTCAGGATGATCTCGTCCATCACCTCGAACGCATCGTCTTCCGGCGCCGGCTCATCTTCTTCCAGATAAGCCCGGTCATTTGAGCGGATGTTGGTGAGATGGCTCTCGATTTCCTGAATCCGCTTCTCGACCTCTGACTCGGGCAGCTGAATCTCACTCATGCCTTCGCGCAGGGCTTCAACCAGCGGAGGCACCTTTTCGTCCCGGAGGTTCATATCGTCCAGAGTGTCGAGGGGCTGCAGGCACCAGAGCAGATCGTCCAGCGTATGGGCCTTGGATTGCCATTCGCCGGATCGGTCGCCATGTTTTACGCAGGTGTAGACAAGCACTTTTGACCAGGTATCGCTGACGAAGCGACCCACTTCTGCCGGCAGGCGCATGCCGCTGGCCTTCTGGTTGATCAGCGTCTGAACCGCCTGTTTGGCGCTGATGGTCTTCGCTCGGCCGGTCTCGTTGTCCTTGACCCGCTGCTCGACCTGATCCCGTTTCCTGCTGTCGCTCTTTACGAAGTTGCGCAGGTCGGCCAGCAACTCGTCGAACAGACCCGGGTCGTCGGAGAAGCCGTTCATCACGCGCAGGACCACGGATTCGACTTTGTTGTACAACGCGTCCCGCTTGAGTTCTCTGGTACTGCTCCAGCCGATGCCGGCGGAGGACAGTTCGTTCAGCAACTGCCGGGCCGGGTGGCTGGACTTGCCGAAGAAGGAACGATCGATGATGGCCAGACGGACAATCGGCAACTGCAGGCGACCGATGAGCGCTTTCATCGGGATCGCCAGATTTCGATCGTTGAGAATGTAGTCGAACAGCATGCCGACGAAATTCACCACATCGTCGTCTGCCTGGGCCAGATGTGCATCACTGCTCACGCCTTGCGGCGCATGAGTGATGACGACCTGACGCAGATCCATGACTTCCGGTACGGCTTCGAGGTCGATCGCATCACCCTGGAGCTGCTGGGCATTGCCCAGGGCGCTGAGCACATCAGACGTGCTCAGCGGCGTGCCATGAGGCACGCTGCCAGCACCGCCAGCACCGCCAGCACCGCCAGCACCGCCAGCACTGCCTGCGCCTCCGGAGCCGGTGCCGCGGCTTGCGGCGAGCAATTCCTGGATGATCCGGAAACCCTGGTCCACGTTCCCGCCGTGGCCATCGTTCTGACCGGAACCGCCGTAGCTGGATGTGGGGTGCAGGCTGCTGTCGGTGGGTGCAGATCCCGGAGATTGCGAAGGGGGAGCCGGGGGTGTCTCCGGCTGCCGCTCGCGCCGCATCACGTTCTTCAGATCGGGCAGCACACCCGCATCTGCGAGCATCTGGTTGGCTTCCGTGTAGAAACCCGAAAGCCGTTCCATGACGAAACGCTCATACAGCTTGAGGAGGATGATCCGGACCTTGATGTCGAGATCGGCGCATTCCAGGGCATCGACGAACGCCTGACTCAGGCGCTCGGGCCCCATCGGATTGCTGCGTTCGCTGATTTCCACGTTCTCATCGGCCAGGTGGTCCATGCGGCGGGTGAGCTGCATGATCAGCAGTGAGTACTGGGATGTGATCTTGGAGGTGATTCCGGCGATCGCGACGGACATTTCCAGCTGGTCGTTTTCGACCATGCCGAGCTCGTCGTAATCCGGTTCGCTCTCCTCGTCGGACTGCTCCGGCGCGAAGGCGGCTTCGAAGCCCTGGCTGTAGACCTGAGCGAACGCCTTGGCGATCTGTTCCCGCTGGAGGCGGAGCTCGCGCATGGATTCGAAGTACAGGTGTTGATCGGCGTCGCTCCGGGAACGGTCGGCCATTTCGAACAGGGCGTCATCCACGTTGTTGAACAGCCCCTCAACCAGCTTTTTCAGCTGCTTGCGGGAGTGCTGCCGCATCGTGTGAAGAATCGGCGGCATGGGCGTCTTCTTAGACGCCGCTTCGGACGTCTTGCTGGACGCCGTGCTCAGAGGTACGACTTTGGGTTGGCTCACCGCCCGACGATTCCTTCGTTGGTTCGACCGAATTACATCACGGGTGGATCATCCGAGCCGCGACCGACTGCTGGCTCAGAGGGTGATGCCTGTCACAGATTGATGGAGATCTTGAGCGCTACCCGGTCGGGCAGGGTTGGAGTTGGTTCTGTGGTCTGGTTATCGGCGCGGCTGGGCGGACGGATATCGGGGGAGGGGTCAGCGGACGTAGGCGTTCGCGTGGAAGTCGCGCCAATCCATGATATCGGTGGCAGCGCCCGACTTCAGCTGCACGCCAATCAGAAACTCTTCCTTGCCCTTGGCATTCGTTTCGCCCGTGGGGCGATTCCAGCGGACCTCTCCGGCCAGAAAGAACTTGCCGGGCCGACTGGATACATCCACCCAGAGATCAAGCAGAGAGCCGGTGGGGACCGCCGCACTGGTTCGGAACTGAATACCGCCCACAGACAGATTGACGGCCGTGCAGGACAGCGTGGTGCCGACGAGGTCCGGGCTGTCCGCGGAAAGGACGACCTGCGTAAACAGACGGTCGTCGCTCTCGAGTCTGGGATGCAGCCGCTTGTCCTGGCTGCTTGCCGCCCGCGCGGCAGAAAGTTCTACGATGTTATCAGAGCTCATGCTACCTCCCTGATGCGTGTCGCACTGGAACCGGCCTCGACTGAAGCGCGGAAATCATCCATGCGAATCCATTGTGAAGACAGGAAGCCAGAATCGTGCCACTGCGATGTGAGTCGGATGTTCATAAATATTTATTGTTATAAAACAGAAAGATACGTTGTGTATTTAATCTGAAATATTAAAAATTTCTGCTCCAGTTCTCAGGGCGCAACTGCCTGTACGCGGCACTTAGAGACGACGTATTGCGGTATAATTCCCGCCGTGAGCGAGCAATCCCCCGTCCAGCGACCCCCTTTCATCGATCAGATCCGGCACGGCTGGCGAGCGCGTGCAAGTCTGCTCTGTGTTGGTCTTGATCCTGATCTTAATCGATTACCGGCGCAATACCGTGATGGTGCCAATAGAATCGAGGATGGAATGCTCGATTTCTGCCGGGATATCGTCGATGCCACCGCGGACCTGGTCTGTGCTTTCAAGCCCCAGATCGCCTATTTTGCCGCGCTCGGGCTCGAAAACGAGCTCGAAGCCCTGATTGCCCACATTCATCGGGCACACCCCGGCGTGCCGGTGATTCTCGATGCCAAACGGAACGACATCGGCGATACCGCGAAGCTGTATGCCCGGGAAGCTTTCGAGCGATACGATGCCGATGCAGTCACGGTGAATCCTTATCTCGGCAGTGAGAGTATCCGGCCCTTCCTCGACTATGAGGGTAGAGGCGTGATCGTGCTCTGCCGTACCAGCAATCCGGACAGTGCCTGGTTGCAGCAGTACCCGGACGAACAATCCCCCCTCTATCTGCGGGTTGCCCGGACAGCAGCGGATTGGAACGAGTCCGGAAACGTGATGCTGGTGGCCGGTGCAACCTATCCGGAGGAGCTGGGCCGCATTCGCGAAGCAGTTGGCGACATGCCGTTGCTGGTCCCGGGTATTGGCGCCCAGGGAGGCGATCTGGCTGCTGTGCTTCGGGAGGGTGCGGATGCACGGGGCGAAGGGCTGGTGATCAACACGTCCCGTGCCGTTCTCTACGCGAATGCAGACGATGCCGCCGCCGGTGCCCGATCGGCCGCGGAATCCTTCCGGGCGGAGATACAGCGTTTACAGACTGAACTCGGTCCAGATCGGACAGTGGTCTGATGGCCGTTCGCTGCCCCTGATTTCATAGTCGATGCCTGAGTCAGTGATCGACCCGGCCAGGCCGCGGCTCGCCAGGATCAGGTCGATCCTCAAGCCCCGTCTGGGCTCCCGCTCGAACCCCCGACTGCGGTAGTCGAACCAGCTGTAGCGGCGTTGTGCGTCTTCATCGGGCTGCTGAAAGGCATCCGTCACACCCCAGTCCAGCAGACGCTCGAGCCAGGCCCGTTCCTCCGGAAGAAAGCTCGCTTTGCCGGTTCTCAACCAGCGTTTGCGATTGTCTTCGCCGATGCCGATATCCGTATCGGCGGGCGCCACGTTCATGTCACCGGCGATGATCACCGGACTATCCGGGTTCAGTCGTTCCTCACAGTAGCGGAGCACGTCCGCGTAGAACTCGGCTTTGTTGGGGAACTTGGTCGGGTGATCCCGTTTTTCGCCCTGGGGAAAGTAGCCGTTGATCACGTGCACGATCCGGTCGCCGAAGTTGACGTCGGCGCCGATGAAGCGACGTTGCTGATCGTCCTCCCGCCAGGGGAACCCGAGCTGAACGGCGGTCAGCGGCGCGCGGGAGGCGAGCGCGACCCCGTAGTGTCCTTTCTGGCCGTAGTAGGCCACGTGGGGATAGCCGAGTTCTTCCAGCATGGACAACGGAAAGTCGTCATCCACCACCTTGGTTTCCTGAAGGGCGAGAATGTCTGGCGCATGTTGCGCTGTGACCGCTGCGAGCTGATGCTGACGGGCGCGGATGCCGTTGACGTTGAAAGAGACGAATCGCACGGGATTGGAACCCTTTTGAAACGGCGCAGTTTTGCCTAAAGTGGTCAGTCACCGCAAGGCTTGTCCGTCTACTTGGCGTTTTTTCGCCAAAGACCTTGTAAGCATTTGAGTATTAAGAAGAAAAAATAAGTGCTGCTGCCGGACAAGGGCTTACATGTTGGCGCTGGCTGCAGACTGTCAGCCTTCTAGAATGAACAATTGGACGCGATCGATGACCGGCCGCGAATATCTGTCGGTAGGGCCGCAGGAACTGGCCAGGGGAACCGGCTGACACTAACCACGGTTCTATGCCGGTTAGAGGAGATCTGGGGGTGACCCCCGAGGCGGTAATCTTTCGCTATCTGGAAGCCGCGCACCGACAGCCTTTGTCGGTGGATGCTTTCGTCCGGATTCTGAGCGCGGACGCAGACCTGCTCGGCCGGTGGTTGAATCTGGCCGATTGCCCGGCACAACCCGAGGCGCTGAAGCGTGCCATCGCCGCCCTCCATCAGGATGAAATTCTGAGCCTCGCGCAAGCCCAGGCCTGGGCGGTATTGCCCGTTGCCGGTAGCGCTCGACTCGGCCTTGACCAGTGGCAGTCGGTGCTTCGGTCGGCGTTTCTGGCGGAAATTCTGGCTGAGCAGCTGGGCGTGGAGGACGCTGAGACCGTGCGCTGGCGCGTTCTCCTGGCGACTTCCGGCGTCAGCCTGCCACAGGATCCGGATCTGGTGGAGCTGGCCGCATTTCGCGGCGTTCGCGCTGAACTCCTGCAGGACGCCAGTCTGCTCATCCGAATCTTCGGCGTTGTGGATGCGTTCGAAGTCCTGGACGAATACGAAGCCGCTCAACTTGCCCATTCATTGCTGGATATCGACGCCGGCCATTTCCCGGAGCTGGTGGAATGGGCGGCAGGGCGTTGCGCTGAGCTGGTCCGTACCCTGGCGCTTGCGGCGGAACCGGAAGCTGACTGGTCGAATCGACTCTGGGTTCAGCAGCAGGTCGCCATGCTCACCGCGTTGCTCGGGACAGCGGAAGATGTGCCTGCAGTGCAGACCGCGCATGCCTTCATCACTCGCAGTCTCTTTCATCAGGTGCCCCTGCTGCTGCTCGAGTCCCGGACCGGTTACTTTCAGTCCTCCACGGCGGACGACGTGGAAATCGCCCTGGATTCTTCGACCAGTCTGGTGGCCGAGGCGCTTCGCACGGGTGAGGTGCAGACGGTTTCGGATCGTTCCGATCTTTCGGTCGGCGATCGGCAGCTGCTCCGCCGCATGGGCTGCAATGAAGCCCAGTGCCTGCCCATCCTGTTCGATGGCGAGCGCATCGGCGCACTGCTGATGGCGGCAGATGAGGATGTGGACTACGAGTTCGCCCTCGATCTGTATCTCCAGGCACTGGCCCAGAATCTGGCGGCCTTCGGCTCGACGGGTGATGAGCACAGCGCGCTCAGAACTTATCGGCAACGGGAAGAAAAGCGCCTGCGGGAGCTGGTGCATGAAGCCAACAACCCGCTGAGCGTGGTGCAGAACTACCTCCACATCCTGCAGATGCGCCTGCAGCACGATGCGTCCGCGGCGGAGCAACTGGACATGATCGGCACGGAGCTGGCCCGGGCGACGGAGATCATTCAGCGTGCGCGGGAGTTATCGCCGGTTGGGGAGGGTGATGATGATACCCAGGTGCTGCTGGATGAGTTTGACGTCAATGATCTGGCCCGGCGGGTGCAGGAACTGCATCTGGGCTACGCCGCCGATCATGATGTGAATCTGGATCTGATGATCCGTCCCGGTGCGGTGATTGTCCGTTCTGACGAACAGCGGCTGGCGCAGATTCTCAACAATCTGGTGCGCAATGCCATAGAAGCGGCAGGCGGAGAGGGGGTAACCATCGGCACGGATACCGGCGTGTTCCGGGAAGGCAGGGAAGGCGTTGAAGTCTACGTGACGGACACGGGCCCCGGGCTGCCCCGCGCAGTGCTGGAGCAGCTCGCGGATCCGAAGGAGTCGAGTAAGGGTGGGGACCATGCCGGGCTTGGTCTGCATATTGTGCACCGCCTTGTCAGTGAACTCGGCGGTAACATCGACGTGCGCACGGCTGCCGGGCAGGGCACGTCTTTCAGCCTGTTTCTACCGCTCGGCCTCTAGCCGGGTCCTTCCGGGCGGCTAGCCCAGTTCGCGGATCAGTCCCTTGGCGATCACGGTCTGCTGTATCTGGCTCGTGCCTTCGTAAATTCTGAACAGGCGCACGTCCCGGTAGAACCGGGCCACAGGATATTCCTCCATATAGCCGGCGCCGCCGTGAATCTGCACAGCCCGGTCGGCGACCCTGCCAACCATTTCCGTGGCAAAGAGCTTGGTGCAGGAAGCCAGGGTGGTGATCCGCTCGCCGGCATCCCGCCTTCTGGCAGCATCGATCACCATGCATTCGGCCGCGTAGGTTTCCGCCTTGCTGTCGGCCAGCATGGCCTGGATGAGCTGAAAATCGGCGATCCGTTGTCCGAACTGGGTTCGCTCGGTGGCGAAGGCGACGCTTTCTTCGATCAACCGGTTCGCGCAGCCAACGGCCAGGGCGCTGATGTGCAGCCGGCCCCGGTCCAGGGTTTTCATGGCTGTGGTGAACCCTTTGTTCAGATTGTCCGGGCCGCCGATGATGGCGCTTTCGGGTACGCGGCAGTCGTCGAAAATGACATCACAGACATGGGCGCCCTGCTGGCCCATTTTCCGGTTGTTCGGGCCCAGGCTGATGCCCGGCAGGCTGGCATCGACCAGAAAGGCGGAAACGCCTCTGGCGCCGGCTTCATCCGGGTTGGTTCTGGCGAATACGGTAAACAGCTGGGCTTCCGGTGCGTTGGTGATGAACCGCTTGGTGCCGTTCAGGACGAAATCATCCCCGTCGGCAACGGCGCTTGTCTTTACTGCACCGGAGTCTGAACCCACATCCGGTTCCGTGAGCGCGAAAGAGCCGATGATCTCGCCGGTGGCCATCTTCGGCAGGTAGTGGGCCTTCTGTGCCTCGGTGCCGTCCATCACCAGCCCCTGGCTGCCGATGCCGTTGTTGGTGCCGAATACGGAGCGAAATGCGGGCGATGTTCTACCGAGCACCTTGACTACCCGACACTCTTCTTCCGTGGAAAGGCCGAGACCGCCATAGGCCTCAGGGATCGTCATGCCGAACAGGCCGATTTCTTTCATCTCGGCGATCACCTCTGCAGGAATCCGGTCTTCCTCGGAAACCTGGGCCTCGAGGGGGATCAGACGCTCGGCGACGAACCGCTCCAGGGTGGTGATGAACTGGTTGAGGGTTTCTGGATCCAGGGCCATTTGGCTGCTCTCGTGCTGTACCGGAGCGCCGCAGTATAGCGACCCGGCGGGCGGATGCGGTCATCCAAGTCGGCAATTGCGTCCTCCGGGCCGCTCCATTAGCCTTGGCGCCTCTTTGAGTATCTGGAACCGGCCATGAGCAACACCCCGCAGGCATTCAACTGGGAAGACCCGTTTCTGCTGGACGATCAGCTCAGCGAAGAAGAGCGCATGATCCGCGACACCACCCGTGACTATGCGCAGGACAAACTGATGTCCCGGGTGCTGATGGCGAACCGGGAGGAGAAATTCGATCGGGAAATCATGAACGAGATGGGTGAACTGGGCCTGCTCGGTGCCACGCTGCCGGCCAAATACGGTTGCTCCGAGGTGAACTACACCGCCTACGGCGTTATGGCACGGGAAGTGGAACGGGTGGACTCGGGTTACCGCAGCGCCATGAGCGTGCAGTCGTCTCTGGTGATGCATCCGATCCATGCCTACGGCAACGAAGCACAGCGTGAGAAATACCTGCCGAAGCTCGCCACCGGCGAGTGGGTGGGCTGCTTTGGCCTCACCGAACCCGACCATGGCTCTGATCCGGGCAGCATGATCACCACGGCCAGAAAAGTTGATGACGGGTTCGTGCTGAACGGCGCCAAGATGTGGATCACCAATTCTCCCATCGCCGACCTGGCCGTGGTCTGGGCAAAGCTCGATGGTGATATCCGCGGCTTTGTGGTGGAACGGGAGTTTAAGGGTTTCTCGACACCCAAGATCGAAGGGAAGATGAGCCTGCGGGCCTCCATCACCGGAGAAATCGTGCTGGAAGACGTGTTTGTGCCGGAGGAGAACCTGCTGCCGAACGTGCGCGGGCTGTCCGGTCCGTTCGGCTGCCTGAACCGGGCGCGCTACGGCATCGCCTGGGGTGCCATGGGCGCGGCGGAATTCTGCTGGCATGCGGCCCGAACCTATACCCTGGAACGCCAGCAGTTCGGCCGTCCGCTGGCGGCGAATCAGCTCATCCAGAAGAAACTGGCCGATATGCAGACAGAAATCACGCTTGGTCTGCAGGGTTGTCTGCGCATGGGTCGCCTGCTCGATGAGAACAAGCTGGCGAACGAGAATATCTCGATGATGAAGCGCAACAACTGCGGCAAGGCGCTGGACATTGCCCGCATGGCGCGTGACATGCACGGCGGCAACGGCATCTCTGACGAGTTCCACGTGATCCGGCATGTGATGAATCTGGAAACGGTGAACACCTACGAAGGCACCCACGACATCCATGCGTTGATTCTGGGCCGGGCCCAGACCGGTCTGCAGGCTTTTACCGGCGCTTAGCGCCGGAATCCGGCGCCTGGCCGTCCCCCAGCGCCCGACACCAGAAAGCGATATCAGGCCGATATCGCATAATGGAAGTTTCCTGAAAGTCCCTGCGTGATCGTCCCACGCGCATTGTTCTTCGCCAACCCCCGTTCTAGTGTGTCCGACAAGCCGGTACACATGTAGGGATTGACCGGGCAGTACTCCGGCTGCAGTACGGTCAGAGGATCCGTCTGGATCCGCTTGAAGAACAGGGAATCGTATAGGGGGAAGAGATGATCAGACTACTCATTGCGGATGATCACAAACTGTTCCGGATCGGCCTGCACAAGATGCTTCGGGATGCCCAGGAGATCAAAGTGGTGGGCGAGGCGAGGACCGGCGAAGAGGCCGTCGCGCTGGCGAGAGATCTTTCGCCGAACGTCATACTCATGGACATCTGCATGCCCGGCATTGGTGGCCTGGAAGCCACCCGACGCATCACCCAACGGGACAGCGGTATGCGGGTGGTGATGCTGACGGGCTTCGAAGAAAGTCCTTATCCGCTGCAGGCTCTGAAAGCCGGAGCGTCCGGGTATCTCACCAAGACGGTGAGTGCAGAAGAACTCGTGAAGGCCATCAAACGGGTATTCCTCGGCAAACGCTATCTGTCCGGCGAAATCGCGCAGCAACTGGCGGTCACCAGTTTCGAAGAGGTCAGCGAAGATCCGTTCGGACAACTGTCGAGTCGGGAAATGCAGATCATGCTGATGGTGGTGAACTGCCAGAGAGTCAAAGAAATCTCCAGTAATCTGCACCTGTCGCCGAAAACAGTGAACAGTTATCGCTACCGGATTTTCGAAAAGCTGAACGTGGGCAGTGATGTGGAACTCACGCTGATGGCGGTGCGGTATGGAGTGGTGAATGGCGGAATACGACTCCGGTCCGCTTGAGTCATGCGAACGCTGCCCGCGGCTCGTGGCGCTGCGCCGGGAAATTCGAGCAGCCCGGCCGGATTACCACGCCGCCCCGGTTGCGGCCTGGGGGCCGGGATCGGCGCGGCTGCTGGTGGTTGGTCTGGCCCCGGGGATGCATGGAGCCAATCGCACGGGCCGCCCGTTTACCGGTGATTCGAGCGGGGATTTTCTGTTCCGGGCCCTGAACAGGGCGGGCTTTTCGAGTTCGGCGCAGGCCGCAGACGCTACACTCACCGGGGTGCGGATCACGAACGCGGTGAAGTGCCTGCCGCCGGAGAATCGGCCGGTGGCCGATGAGATCAACCGTTGCGCGTCCTACCTGAGGGAGGAGCTTGCCGCCCTTTACGGGCGCCAGCCGCGGAGAGCCCGTGTGATCCTTTGTCTTGGTGGGCTGGCCCATAATGCGGTTCTGAAGACCCTGACTTCCAGTTCTGGCGAGCAGGGCGCCGCCTTCCATCTATCCCGCAGCCGTCTGCCGGCGTTTGCCCATGGCCGGCACACGGAGCTCGCTCGGAACCTGTATCTGCTCGATACCTATCATCCCAGCCGGCTGAACACCAATACCGGTCGGCTCACCGAGGCCATGCTGAATGATGTGATGGCCACCGTCCGGCGGCTGCTCGGGCACTGACCGCCCGCGTCCTGTCAGGAGCCTTTCCGGGGTTGGTTGATCCGGCCGGCGTGGCGCCGCACTATGCACGGTTGAATGCACCGGAGGCTGATGTTCAGCCGTGCCAGCGATGTCGAAGTTTGATCACGAAGCCTATCTGAAGACCCTGCCGAACAAGCCGGGCGTGTACCGGATGCTGGATGCATCCGGGGCCGTGCTCTACGTGGGTAAGGCGCGCAACCTGAAAAACCGGGTCAGCAGCTACTTCCGGGCGTCCGGGCTCACCGCTAAAACCATGGCGCTGGTTAATCGGATCGAAGACATCCGGGTGACCGTCACCCACAGCGAGACGGAAGCCCTCCTGCTTGAACAGAGCCTGATCAAGGAAGACCGGCCGCCTTACAACATCGTCCTGCGGGACGATAAGTCCTATCCCTTCATCTATCTGACAGACCACGCGGATTTTCCCCGGCTGACGTTTCATCGTGGCGCCAAGCGCCGGACCGGGCGCTACTTCGGTCCGTTCCCCTCGGCGGGTGCGGTCCGGGACAGTCTGAACATTCTGCAGAAGCTGTTTCGTCTGCGTCACTGTGAAGACACCTTCTTCAAGAACCGTTCGCGGCCCTGTCTGCAGTATCAGATCGAACGTTGCAGCGGTCCCTGTGTGGGCCTGGTGGAGCCTGAGCAATACCAGGAAGACGTTGAACTGGCGGTGATGTTTCTGGAAGGGAAGAGCAACGATGTGCTCGATCACTTCAAGCGGCGGATGGAAGAAGCTTCCTCGACTCTCGATTTCGAACGGGCGGCCAAGTACCGGGATCAGATTACCCACCTGCGCAGGATTCAAGAGCAGCAGTACGTTCATGCGGCGGATGGTGATGTGGACGTGTTCGCGCTTGCCGGCAATGCGGGCGTCAACTGTGTGCAGGGCCTGTTCGTGCGTGGTGGCCGGATGCTGGGCAACCGGACCTGGTTTCCGAAGAATGAACTCGGTCTGCCGGACGATGAACTGCTCTCCGCCTTTCTCGCCCAGTATTACTTCGCAGGTCGGGAACGGGATCTGCCGAAAGCGGTGATTCTGGCCATGGCGCCGGCGGACAGCGGCATTCTTGCCGAGGCCCTCACCGAAAAAGCCGGCCGCAGAGTTGAAGTGGTGCATCAGGTCCGCACTCAGCGGGCGCGCTGGTTGAATCTGGCGATCGAGAACGCCGAGCACAGCCTGAACGCCTATATCGCGGATAAACGGAATGTCTACGCCCGCATGGTCGCATTGCAGGAAGTACTTTCGCTGGACGATGTGCCCGAGCGGCTGGAGTGCTTCGATATCAGCCACACCATGGGTGAGGCGACGGTGGCCAGTTGCGTGGTGTTCGATGCCAATGGACCGCTCAAATCCGACTATCGGCGCTTCAACATCGAAGGGGTCCAGGCCGGCGATGACTATGGCGCCATGGAACAGGCGCTCCGACGCCGCTATACCCGATTGAAGCAGGGCGAAGGCCAGTTGCCTGACGTGCTGGTGATCGATGGCGGCAAAGGCCAACTCGCGCGCGCGCAACAGGTTCTGGGCGAACTGCAGGTGGATGACGTGGCCCTGCTCGGGATTGCCAAGGGCCCGGCCCGCAGGCCGGATCTGGAACACTATTTCACCCCGGAGACCGAGGTTCTGTTACCCCCACAGGGGGATGCCATGCACCTGCTCCAGCACATCCGTGACGAAGCCCATCGCTTTGCCATCACCGGCCACCGGCAACGCCGCCAGAAACAGCGACGTCACTCTGAGCTGAATGACATCGCCGGCGTCGGCCCCAAACGGCGACGGGAACTGCTCACCCACTTCGGCGGCGTCAAGGCGATTCGCGGAGCAAGCCGGGAGGAACTGGCGAAGGTGCCGGGAATCAGCCAGAAGCTTGCCGACGACATCTATGCGGCGCTGCACGGCTGAGACCATCCGCGACGGGCGGCGCTGACGGCATGCCCGATGAGTCTGTACAATGCGGCCGATGAACCTCCCCAACCTCCTGACCCTGGCACGGATCCTCCTTATTCCCATCTTCGTGCTGGTGTATGTACTGCCCGGCTACGAGACCTATCTGGTGGCTGCCGTGCTGTTCGGTCTGGCGGCATTCACGGACTGGCTGGATGGCTATCTGGCGCGGCGGCTGAACCAGACCACCCCGTTTGGCGCCTTTCTCGATCCGGTGGCAGACAAGCTCATCGTTGTCGCGGCGCTGACGATTCTGATCGGCCACCACGGATCCCTCTGGCTCACCCTGCCGGCGCTGGTGATCATCGGCCGGGAAATCGTGATCAGCGCCCTCAGAGAGTGGATGGCGGAGATGAACCGGCGCGGCGTGATCGCCGTCACCTGGTTCGCCCGGGCCAAGACCACTTTTCAGATGGTGGCCATCGTGGTGCTGCTCGCCAATCCGCCGGATCTGAGCCGGCCCTGGGTAATCACCGGCTACGTGCTCCTGTATGTGGCCGCGGCGATGACGCTCATCTCCATGGTGCTCTACATCCAGGCTGCCTGGCCCACACTGCGTCATGGCCTGACCCAGCAGGGCGCTGGCAGCCAGACCTCCTGACGCCCGACGATGGCGGGCCGCAGGTGGTCGAGTTGCGGAATATGCGGTGATTCGCAGACCTGACACCGTGATAGCCTATCGTTGATCCAACTGCCTGACCGGGAAAGTAATATGGCGTTCAAGCGAGCGCTCGTTGTCGACGACTCGAAGCTGGCCCGAGTGGCACTGAAGAAACTGCTCGAAGAGCACGAGCTGGCCGTGGAATTCGCCGAATCCGGTGAAGAGGCGCTGGAGTTTCTCGACCGGGAAACCGTGGATGTGGTGTTCATGGATCACCACATGCCCGGCATGGACGGCCTCGAGGCGGTGGCGGCGATCAAGAAGAACCCGCGTACGGCGACCCTGCCGGTGATGATGTACACGACCCGGGCGGGTGAGGTCTATCTCAGTCAGGCCCGGGCACTGGGCGCGGTGGGCGTGCTGCCCAAACAGGTGCAACCGGGCGTGCTGTTCGAGATGCTGGAAGAACTCGGACTGGTCACGGACCGTCGCTCGCCTGACGGCGAAGCGCCCGCCGGTGCCGAGCCGGCCTACGAAGTGGACCGGCGCACGAATGATGAGGTGGCCGGCATCTCTCTCCAGGCCATCGTCAAACGGATTCTCGACGATCAACATCTGGCGCTCCGAGCCGACATCCTTCGCGGCAACCGCAATTTCGCCCGCCAGGTGGCCAAGGAGATACTTGCCGAGCAGGCCGACGATGACGACCAGGACATCGAGGTGCGCACCTACTCGCAGCGGACGGTGACCCTGCTGGTGCTGCTCTTACTGGTGGCGGCCCTCGTGCTCGGCGGACTCTATCTGAATACCGCACGGGAGCGGGATGCGGCCCTGGCCCGGGTCGAAACCCTGGATCGGACGCTGGACGAACGTCTGCAGGCCGCGGAATCCGTCACCAGCGGCCTGCTCGTGGACATGAACCAGGAGCGGAACGAAACCGAGGCGACCCACCTTGCCGGACTTGCCTGGTCGCTCAGCGAAGCGGCCAGCCATGGGTTCGATCAACCCGCCTTCGACAGCGTGCGCCTGGCCCAACTGCAGACCCTCCTCGAGCATCTGCGCGAATTGAATTTTCGCGGTGTGGTCCGGCTGACTTCCCACCTGGGCGAGTTCTGTCTGACCGCCGATCGGCTCGGGACGCTGATGCCCGCCAGTCCGGACACGCCGGTGGAAGCCTGCGGGATCATCGGTCATCCCCTGGATGGATCGAGCTTTCTTGCCGAACGCCAGACAGAGGCATTCGCTGAGTTCATCGACAGCCGCCCGGAGAATGCCGACGGCGTGCGTATAGAGTTGATTGCCAACGATCGGTTTGCCTCTACCAGACGCTATGCCTTCCCTGAGCCGGGTGTCGAGCCTGAACCAGGTGTGGAGGAAGTCGGCATCAGTGCCGGGGTCTGGAACGAGACGGCAGCGCGTAACCATCGGGTTGAGTATGAATTCCTCCCGGCGGTGGAGGATTGACGGCGGCCGAAGGGGCGGCTCATTTCAATCTCCTGACAGCAGTCGTCCGATGCATCACCTAAAATTGGTGTTTTATATGACATCGGACTGAAGGACCAATTGGCGGAATACATACTCACGATCTCCTGCCCGGATAAGCTCGGGCTGGTCCATGTGATTTCTCAGTGGCTGTTCAAGCACGACTGCGACATTCTGGATAGCGATCAGTTTTCAGACTCTCAGAGCAAACGGTTTTTCATGCGCGTCCACTTCTCCAGCGACGCGGTGCAGGAAGATCTCGATGCGGCTTTTTCCGAAGTCGCGGCTCAACACCAGATGCAGGGGCAGTTCTGGCCCTGCGACCGTCGCTCTCGAGTGCTTGTGATGGTTTCCCGTCTGGATCACTGTCTGGTCGATCTGATCTACCGTGTGAACAACGATGAGTTGCCCATTGATATCGAACTGGTGGTTTCGAACCATGAGGTGACAGCGCAGCTCGCGGAAGCGAATCACATTGAGTTCATGCACCGACCGATCACGCCTGAGAACAAGCACCGCGAAGAACAACTGCTTCTAGAGGAAATAGAGCGTCGTGAAATCGATTTCGTCGTTCTGGCCAGATACATGCAGATTCTTTCGCCAGAAATCTGCGACCGACTCTCCGGCCGGGTGATCAACATCCATCATTCCTTCCTGCCCAGCTTCAAAGGGGCTCGACCCTATCAGCAGGCACAGGATCACGGCGTGAAGCTGATCGGCGCGACGGCCCACTATGTCACTTCAAATCTCGATGAGGGCCCCATTATCGAGCAGGGGGTGGAGCGCGTAGACCATCGGATGTCGACCAAGGCGCTCGCGGCGGTTGGCCGGGACATAGAGCGGCTCGTGCTGGCCAAAGCCGTACGTTATCAGGCCGAACACAGAGTCTTTCTCAACGGAAGTAAAACGGTGGTGTTCCACTGAATCCGGTGCGGCCTCCACCAGTGGGAAGAGCCGAAGAGCCGGGTATTGGATTTAGTGGAGGCTGAGGTCGGAATCGAACCGGCGTACACGGAGTTGCAGTTGGTTCATGCCTAGAATCAACAGCACTCACCACCACTAACTCACTGATTTCGTTGATTTCCTTTGTTGCCGATTGCGGCCAGTTTCAGCCCGCTTTTGCTGAAAACTGTGCCAAAAGTGTGACAAATCGAGGGAACCAACCATGCCAAACCAACCTGAATACCCGCTCGTTGAACCGGGTGACCCGGAAACTACCTATCTGCGAATCGAGGCCGTGCTGGCTCTGCTGCAGGAATACGCACAGGCCAGAGCTCTCGCGATCAGCACCCTGGATGACTTTCCACCGGATGCGAAGGCCAAGTGGGGCGAGATCTACGTGATCTCCCACCTCCGGGCGGCCGTGACGGATCTGGGCCACATGGCCATGCCTGAACGGGAAGTCGCCAATCTGAAGGCTTCGGCGCTGTCGCCCGAGGAATTCAAGGCAATGTTCCTTGGCCTGTCCGAATCTCAGAAGGCCGAAGTTCTGGAGACACTGGAGAGCGAATCATGAACAGGGATAGAAACCACAACCCACTGATCGGCAACCTGCCCTCAGACACCCTGGAGAACTGCGCCAACGTGCTCGCCATCGTAGATCGGGCGACCACCTACGATGACTGCCCCGGAGATGGCGACTCAATGGGCTTTCACCTGGTCCTGAACTGTGTCATGAATGCTCTGGAGTGGGAGGTACACGAGCGCACAGAAACAGCGGGCAAAGTCGCACAGTTGCCCCAGGCCGACTGAGGCACCCTAATCGGGCGACACCTGCCCGGAAGCCGCGATACGAGTCGGAAGTGGTGTGACTGCCCGGAGAGACGGGCAGAGCTTCGGCGACTTTTTTCGACTTGGGCTTCATACCCTCCTAACTACCCGAGACCATCCTGATCATCCGCCGGAACTATGGATTGCCCCGCTGTGTTTGGTAGTTCACTGTCATCTGTCGAAAGGAACAATTTGTGGTCAGGCACATAGCGAAATCGGCTGTGCACGGATCCGTCTGGTTTCAGGATCTCCAGAAAGCCAGATTTCGTTCGCCATTGAGCCTCGTTTTGGTTGTACCCTTCTCCGATATCACCCGTTGGTTTGAAAGTAATCTTCTTACCCTTCGGCGCACCAGGGTTATAGATTAGCCGAAACCTTCGCCCTTCAAGGATCGCTCTTATTTCATTCTCGTCGCTCGAGAAGAGTGGAAGGGTACCCAGATCATTTTGCAGCGTTTCGAAGTCAGCCCTCCATCTATCAGCTTCCTTCCGGGCGTCTTCCAAACGATCTTCATTATCCGCCAATTCGGACTGGGCTAATTCTGCGGACTCACGCGAGGCTTGCAGTTCCGCATCCTTATGCTCGACGACCTTCTCATGGTCCAACTGCAGTTCAAAAACAGACCGGCGCAGTTCTCTAGATTGAGCTTTGGTGAGAGGTATCTCATCATCGGTTGCCTGCTTGATTTCCATAAGTTTACGGTGCTCGTCGCGATGGTACTTGTAAACTGGCCTAGCTATATGCGGCAGCGCGAAAATGTAGAGCAGGCTAGTTCCAACCGGGAACACAAGCAGATACAACCACCCTTCGCACTGACTGGCGTACAGGTGATCAATAGTTGAAAACTTCGTCTGAAGCGGTAAAGAAGAAAACAAGGTCAGCACTAGCTTGTAGTTCCACACCAACCAGGAGGCCACGAAAGACCCATAAAGCGGGTTTGAGGCGCGCTCATACAGCACTGCACGAATCGAATTCAAAATATCTGAAACCATAAAGCTCGCCCCCCTTTCGATGAGCTATCTCACCAACTCGAAATCGTTGCTGCTACGCCGGCGATTCTATCGCTACAGATATGAGCCGAGGATGACCCCAGCAAGCGCACCTAGAATTCCGAACAGACCTGACATGACGGCAATCTTTTGTTGCTGCGCCGCTTGGAGTTGCTGTTGTTTCAACTCGGCGAACATCCGTACTCTTGCGACCTGTTCATCGCTACGGTTTCCTACCGCATACGCAAGAGCACTCATCATGTCATCACTGGAATACCCTGACAGCCGTTGGAAATCCGCATCAGTAAACCCTTCAGCATCCTGCAGAAAGTCCACGATTTGCTTTGATCTTTCCCGGTGTGTGCTCCCCATCTTGATGAACCTTTCTCTGAGTTAGTGGGCCACGTGATACCAACGGACGTCAAAAGCAATAGTACCGTGATTGTCTTCAGGTCTGGAAATGTGCGTCGCATAGGTTCCGGCCAATCACCATCCGGCCAGGTGGCGCCCAGCCCACAGCAACAATGACCCCAGCGGCGGACAAGCCGCCTCCCGCAGCCAGAAGACCCAGACCCGACGCAACGAAACCACCAACTGAACCTGCCATAGCTATCTCCTGTAGACCTCTTCTCCGTCCCGCTCCACTGAGCAAAGGACACCAACGATTGTATCTTCGGCGAGCTCGAGCGCGCCGTCTTTGTGCACCAGGAAGTACTCATTCCCGACACTGATCAAAAACTTCACCATGACCGGGCTGACGCGAAAGCCGAAGTCCGCCTCAAACTGCTTGGCCCCCGGTGCGGCGAGAAACTCCCGATGCCGCTCCTCGGATTGCAGGACAAAGACGATATCCCCATCCTTCGCCGGCCGCCCCATATCGAACTGGCATTGATCGCCATGATGGAGAATCGGCTCCAGGCAATCGCCGACGATCTGTAGCGGGAAGCAATAGCGATACGGATCGGCCAATGGCCCTGTTGGGCGTGAATGTCGGAACTTCTCTGGTGACAAATTTCTGAAGAAGTCCTCCACGCTGAACTCATCGCGAACCCAGGTCGGATACTCAGGCTCCTTGAGCAATTCCCGCGGCACGACTTCCCAGGCGTCCGCGACTGAAGTGAAATTCACCACCGCCAGGCCGTCAGGTCCGTATTTGATCTCCGATCGTTCTTCCAGTGTTTCGTGCGGCATCTCAGCGCTCCTCATCTCTGTTTAGTTGAAACATTGATCTCACCACCCTTGCCCACACGCAGCTGCAAACCCGCTATCTGGTTACGGGCCGCGGCCAGCTCGGCCTTGATCGCCATGATGTGCCTGGACTTCAGTTCAGGCGCTTTCTGTTTCAAACGCGAGGGAATGGCATCGAGCCGCTTTGCCGCTGCACTGGAAGTCTTCGAGAGGATCTCTTCAATGATCGAGATCGGCGCGTACTCTCGCTTGTACACCGCCAGCTCTGTTTCAAGCTTCTCTGCGCGAGCCAGTTCGGTACGTGTCCGTGCCGATGCCAGGTCCGTCCCATTCTGGGTTACGTTGTTCTTCAGATAGCGGGTGTATGCCTGCACCACAGGCACCAGTTCGTACTTTCCTCTGCCAGCCTTCGGCAGGATTCCCTCCGCTGCCAGGCCCCGCACACGGCGCGGAGTGATCTCGAACAGCCTGGCGACGGCTTCGGTGTTTAGATACTCGGTCATAGGTTCACCTCGGAAACGGCAACAATGTTTTTCATCATCAAAATCTGCGAAAGAAGGCGGTGCGCGGTACCCATTTAGGACCCTTCCAGGAGAACCTGGAGACCGCCTGTAAGGCTACCGGCGGGCCGAGATGGCAACGTGAAACCAATCTCGGCCCGCTTTCGCCTGCCGGCCACGGGCTGATGAGAGTCAGTGTGCCCTGCTGGCTGTCGTGGTTGCTTTCTGACCCCGGGGTGACTGAACGACTAAAACCCCTGGTGATGCGCTACCAGCCCAGGGCCTTCCGCTTGGGTTTCTCCGGGGGCTTCCAGCCCTCGACCAGCTGCCTGGCGTTCATGCGTTGAGTAACGCGGGCATTCTCGGCTTCCACGGAGTTACCGGTTGGCATGCCCAGCGCTTGGCATAGCCGATCATGCTCTTTCTCAGTCAGCCCCGGGACATCGATCCCACCTTCTTTCGCAACCCGGCGAGCTGCGAGCAGCTGGCTGCGGATGTTCTCAACCTCTGCTCGAGCGGCGGCCCGGGCAGTGTTTGCCTTCTCAAGGGTGGCCAGGGCAGGTCCCAGACGCTTGCAAGCGTCCCTGGCCTTGCCGTCAGATTCGGCGACGCGGGCTTTCGGGATTGCCTTCCGCACCCGATCGAGGTGGGGGGACAACAGCTCCGCGGTCGCTTCGAGCTCAGCTATCTGTTGATCGGCCGCCACCACCGCCTTCGGATCATTGGTCGCCAGCACCGCCGCTCGCCCTGGCGCGGGTTCGCCGTGCTCGTCATAGCGAAGGTCAGCAGCGCGATCCATCATCTGCTTGATCTCCTGTTCGAGTTCTCGGGTCAGGACTTCGCATTCGGCCTCAGACGTTTTTCCGGCATGGGCCGCTTCGGCCCGTTTAATCAATGCTTGGATACTCATTTCAGGTCTCCTTGGTTTTTGGGGATTGCTTCTCCGCATGAGAAGCAGGGGGTCGGCACTGAGCCTTCCCCGGGTGGGTGAAAGTTTCGAATGCCACAGGCGCCACAGCTCCACGAGAGTGGTTCGGCATAAGGGGACTGGATCCGTTCTTCGAAGGCCCGGGCGCAGAGCTCGGCCTGGAGCACCGCCCGGTCCAACACCTCTCGCCGGCGACGATTAACCTCGTTCAAGCCATCGAGCATGCTCTCCAGCTCTTCGAGAGGTATGTTGTCGTCGATCTCAGACGGCCGTCGAGACTGCTCGATCAGCGCTGCATAGCTCGGACTCTGTGCTTCGGCCAGCTTCAGTTCAGCGGCCCTGGCTTCGGCCTTCGATGTGTCGAATCGCTGTCGAGACCGATCCAGGAGCTCCAGGGCCTCGCGGGCAGAGATTCCTGGCGTGACTTCACGGCATGGCCATGGCGTTCGATTCGAGGCCGGCCCGAGCTCGTGAGCAATGCCGAGCTCCATACACTGCCTGGCATCCAGTACCTGGCTGTCGATTTCAGAGAAAAGGCTCTCGGGGAGGCCTGCAGCTGCGGAAACCTTCCTCTCGAGATACCGATCCTTGTCCACCAGGTCGGCCGCTATCCGGGAATGATCGTTGGCGGTGCCGACCGAGGCGCACCTGGCCTTATGCATCATCAGCAAGCCATCCGCCGCCATGGTCCGATGAGCGCAGTGCAGGGCGATGACAGCGGCCGCACTGAAAGCGCGAATGACATACGCCCGGGTCTCGCCTGGATACGCCAGGAGAGCCTCAGAGACGGCTACAGCGGTGTCTATGTCACCGCCGCCAGAATCGATCCGGAGCAGCACGGGCGCACCCCTGGCGGCTTCCAGGTCACGCACCAGATCAACCGCAGAGACCTCGAGACCGATCGCGCCGCGCAGTTCGAGGATCTTCGTCGCTCGATGGGCTTGGACGTTCACGCGGCTTCCTTCGTGGCCTGCACCACTTCCATGGCCGCCGCCTCGGTAGTCAGGTGCCGCGCCGCTGCCCGGATGAGCTCGATCTGGTCTTCCGTCTCCACGGAGTCCTGAGCGATATGGTTGAGTAGCTCATTGACCCAAAACTTTAGCTTTCGATCGGACATCACTTCTTCCCCTTCAGTCGTTTCTTGTAGAACTTCGCGAACGCGAGTATCAGCTCCCTGGCTTCAGCTCCAGTAGTCTGCTCGCGGTCGTAGAGAATGCGGATACCGGCACCATGGGGCTGTGTACTCAGTCCCGGGCGTGGCTCGGTAATTCGGATCCCTGTTCTCGGGTCACCAACGAGGCCGTCGCTTTGATAGATGTCCATGTACATCACTTGCTGGATGTGCCTCCCAGAAAGATCGCTTACGGCGGGCGACTTGTTTGCGTCCGGAAACTCTAGATCCGCCTCGAATGGTTTGAGTTCTAGTTCAGTCAACATGGGTAGTTCTCCTGTAGGTTTGAGATGAGTTCGAAGAGTGCTGTCACCATTAGCGGCTGTGCATCCTCAATGGTCAGTTTCCCGTTGTGCACGAGCTCCATCAGGTCCGGCTGGAGTCGGTTTATCGCCTTCGCTTGTTGGATCATTGCTGGATGTACTTTGTGCTCGACAGCCATGCCCCTCAGATCAGAAGCCTTCCCGCTTCGATGCGCCCGTACTCGACAGGCTGTTGAGCATGTCAACTTGTCGCTACGTGTTGCGATCGCGAGCAGGTCGCACCCGATGCACACAATCACGTAACGTTTGTGACTAAGCGTTACCATGGCCGTCACCCTCGCATGGCTTGAACCCTGACTGACGTGGGGAAATTCCTCACGCCAGCCAGGGCCGGTCGTTGCAGTTGGTGTATTCGGGTCACCGGTTCATTCAAAACCCGAACTTTTTGCCATCCCACTTTCTTTAAACCCACACAGGACGTGCCTTTTCTCGCATGGCTACCGGGGCGGGTAAGGGTTGGGTGGGTAAGGTAGGGTAGGGTTAGGTAAGGTAAGAGAAGGTCAGGTCTCCAGCCGCACCAACTCATCGATGACGCTGTACTGCATCTCTTCCGAAAGCTCCTTCTGCTCCTTGTCCAGCACGACGGTCCGCACGTTGGCGATGACCACGTGATGCTTGAGTTTCGAGTAGGAAATACGGTCGCCTCTGAGCGGTTCTCCGAAGAGTTGGGTCCACTCTCGATAGAGATCTGATCGGCGTCCCACGTCAAATCGACCATATTTCTTCGGCTTACTGCGGATTCGTTTAACGCGATACCAGCGCTCGAGTTCATGGCCGAAGTGTTTTGCTGGTTCGATGACCTTGAAACGCACGACCACCCGATCCTGGCCGAATGCCATGGCTGTCCGGTAGTCGCAGTAGGCCAACTTGTACTCACCTGGGGGTATCGCGCCGTCATCAATCAGATTCCCGCTCATAGCGGGCCTCCATCGCTTTCAGCTGTTTTTTCCATTCCTGGATATTTCGGAGGCGGCCGAAAGGTGGATTCGCTTGTTGTTCAAAGTGAGCGATCAACCACTTCAGGTTTTCGACGCGGGTTTGGCGCTCCTGGCTGAGTCGACATGCAGCATCTTCAACAAAGCTCATTGATCACTACTCCGCACTGGTCGCAGATATTCAATTTGAGCGTCAGGGAAGCGCTGAATCAGTCGTTTTTCAGCTTGATCAAGCGTAAGCCCATTCGGACTACCGAAAGTGCCCTGATAGCCTCCTGAGAGCGCGTACACCCATGTGTTGATGTGGTGTTGGTCGTCTTGTGTGAGTTCGGCACGGTGGTATGATTCAATACAGGTCCCCGCCTGATCGATCATACCCAACCGGCCTTCGGGCCGGTTTTTCATTTAGGCAGCCTCATCCCCAGCGAGGATCCACTCGCGCAGCTTCGGCACATTCACATACCAACGCCGGCCCTTCTTGACGATGGCGCCGAAGCGTTCGATGCCGTTCAGTTCGCGCTGATAAATCCACCAGCGAATCTGGTTCTCGCTGGCGATGTTGGGATGGTTCGCCACGAAGTGTGGCAGTGTGCAGATGTCATCCATTCCGCAAATCTCCGTTGTTCGAGGAGTGCGGAAAGTCCGAGGTTGGTTTTCCGCTGTCTCCGTTGAATGATTTCGAGAGAGCGGGGATGAATCTAGCGGATTGTTGTCGCCGAATTTAGGGACATCAATCGTAGGTTCTTGGCGAATTCCTGTCCCTGGTTGCCTCATCTCCCAGGATTCTGTTCAGTTGTTTGGCGCTGATGGAGGGTAGGCCACAGTCCTCAAGAATGGCATTTGCGATCTCGCAAAACTCTGAGCCTTTGCCTGTGACCTCATCTATCCATGCGGTTGCCGCAGTTCCGAACTGGTCTGAGTAAAAGTCCGCCGCCAAGCACAGCAAATCGTCGCGAGCATAGTTTCGTGTCAGTCCTTTGCGAGGTACCCAATAGTCTGCAGCCCTTAGTTTCGAAATCTTGTGCAGTGTCTCCAGTGCACCCTCGAGGTCGCCATAGTTGAGCTTCTGGTGGTTCTCCCAGAGCAGTCTCAGTAGCTGCTGGGGCAATTCGGGCAAAGACTCGATTCTGGCCTGCAGCCGTTCAATGTCATGTGTGATCGTCGAAAGCAATTTACTGACTTCCTTCGGGTCGCCTTTGTACTCCACGCCTGATTTTTCGTTCCATAGCGCATCGCGCAGATTTGACACACCCTTCGCATATGAGCTTGCTACCTCAGGCGGGTGATCTTGCAGTATTGCCTTCAGAGTGCACCGGAGCCTCTCAGTCATTCGGGTCACCGAACAGCCTGTCATTCAGCCGATCGCCCAGGTCAGCAACATGAGAGTCAAAAAAGTGGCTGTAGCGCTTGGTCATTGCGGCAGACTTGTGCCCGAGCACTTCCATGAGTTCGCGCTGGGTGGCGCCGGCCATCGCCAGATGCGATGCAGCCAGGTGGCGCAGATCATGGAACCGGACATCCGGCAGATTGGCCTCCTTTCTGATTTCTGCCCAAGCCTTGCGATAGTAAAACGGTGCGTAGCCAGTGGCGTTCTTGAACACGAAATCGCCGCCGCTGATGTCTGTTACTTTCTCCGCGGCTTTCATCTCAGTCAGCAGCTCGAGTGCATGACCCCGGATCGGGACCGGCCGGGAAGTGCCATTCTTCGTATTCAGGAGTCTGGCCACACCACGCTCGAGGTCTACATCCTTCCAGCGCAGCCCTACGAGCTCGCCAGCGCGAGCGCCACTCAGCATGGCGCACACTGCGAAGGCATACATGTGCGGCTCGCTGGACGCCTTACAGGCCTTCAGGAGCCTCTTCTGCTCTGCTGGCGTCAGTAGACGATCACGTTCTGCCTCGCCGGGCAGGCGCCGGATTCGGGCCACGTTCTCTTTGATCCAGTCCCAGTGCTGGGCATCGGTCAAAACGGCGCTCACGGCGCTCATACGGCGGTTCACAGTGGCTGGAGAGAGAAGGGCGCCATGGCGGGATTCGATCTGCCGGAGCTGGTCCCGGGCATCGATGAAGTCTGATCGGCGAAGGTTCACCAGGCGCTTCCTACCGAGTAACACTCCCTGTCGGTTCCGGGCATCTTCCTTCCACCACTTCAGGACGGTCTTCTGGTACTTGGTCAGGTGGCGGTCCGGATCTTCGAGATAGCGGTCTACGGCATCCGCGAGCGTGTACTTGGTGGGGGTGTCGAAGGCCTGGCCTTCTTCGATCAGGGCTTCTTTGCCTGCAGCCCACTGCTCGGCTTTCCGGCGGCTGGTGAAGGTTTGAGTAAGGGTAGGGTGGCCCGCCTTGCGAACCATGGCTGTGTATCGGCCGTTGCGCTCTCTAATCGTCGCCACGATCTACCTGAACTGATTTTTCGACTGATACTCGAAATGCTCGCAGCCAAAGAGGGATGTCGAATTGGACGCGGCTGGCGACCTGGTTCTGAGCACTGGTAGTCCCACCAAACCCACCGATACCTGCCACGTTGAGCTTCGCACCGCCTTTTTCTGAGCTCTCGGTTGTGATGGCGACGTCGAAACGGACCACCAGGGTGTTACCGCCGCTGCTCGCTTCGATACCGTTGATGGATCTGTCGATGCCGACGTTGGCAATTGACTCCTTCAGCTTTCCGTTGGCGTTCGTTTTTTCTATACCAGCGGAGATCTGGCTGAGGGTCTCAGAGATGAACTCATCGAGTTCCACGTGAAGCCTCACTGATCAACAGTGAGCAAAAGTCTACCACGCTGATTCCAACTGTGCCAAAAGTGTGACAAGCTATGTATTCGGCGCTTGGGAATCAGCGTAAGTCTTTGAATTTGTTGGAGGCTGAGGTCGGAATCGAACCGGCGTACACGGAGTTGCAGTCCGCTGCATAACCACTCTGCCACTCAGCCTGGGCGACGACGCCTCGGTGCCTGATCGGATCAGGGAGGGTCGGAAGGCCGCGCATTTTAGCCATGTTGGGGGGAAAGCGCGAGTGCGCGCCGGCTGAATCACACCGGTGAACCAGTCCGGTGGGATAAAGACGCGGGCTGAGAGCGTCTGAGGGAGAGAACTCAGGGGATAGAGGGTGCTCCCAGCCCGCGGAGGGGACTCAGTCGCCGACCATCGGGGGTGGCGCTCTGCGTTCGATCGCAAACTGTCGGAAGGCGACGGCCAGTTCCCGCCGTTTCAGGCTTTCCAGCGTCAACTTCCGGTGCAGGAAAAGGTTCCAGCAGCCCAGTATGATCAGCATGATTGTCACGGTGCCTGTGGGCATTGCTGCCACTCCTCACGTTTGCCACGGTGAATAGAGTACGGATTGCCCGGGACAGAACGCTGCCCGGCAAGCCAGCGTCCGGTCAATCCGGGTCAGTTGGCGCTTTGCGCGCGTACAGGCGCACCGCTCGAAGCAGCGGCAGGATCATCAATGTCGGCGGGATCAGCGGGATCAGCGGGATCAGCAGGATCAGCAGAAAGGGAGACAGATGAGCAACGACGAGATTGCGCCACCCCCCGGCTGGCACAGCCTGTTGGAAGGGCGGGTCGGCGCCGAGATTTCGGCCCTCATGCTGCAGTTGCCCATGTTGCGAATGACGGTGCCGAGGGGCACCGGTCCGGTGATGGTGCTGCCCGGATTCATGGCGGACGATGCGTCCACCTGGCTGCTGCGTCGCTTTCTGGGCAGTCTTGGTTATGCCGTGGCCCCCTGGGAGATGGGGCTGAATCGAGGGCCGATGATGGCCTACCTGCCCGCGCTGATCGAGCGTCTCGAGGCCTGGCAGGCGCGGACGGGTGAGCGACCGAGCCTGGTCGGGTGGAGCCGGGGCGGAACGCTGTCGCGGGAAATTGCCCGGGAACGTCCTGATCTGATCCGCACGGTGGTAACCCTGGGCAGCCCGGTGCGTGGTGGTGTCGGCGGGACCAGTATCGGCAGGATGGTGACCGCGCAAACCGGTCTGACCCCGGCTCAGATTTCCAGCCTGCTCCGTGAGCGTCAGAAGACGCCCATCACCACGCCGATCACGGCCTTATATTCGAAAACGGATGGGGTGGTGGCCTGGCAGGCCTGTGTGGATGATCTCAATCCGAATGTCACCCACCATGTGGTGCAGGGTTCCCATGTGGGGCTCGGCTTCAATGCGGCCGTTTACCGGCTGGTCGCCAGGACGCTGGCGGCATTCCACCGCTAGCGGCTGCGACGGACGCGGGAACGGCTGGGGGGCAGGGCAGGCGAACGCCTGCTCAGGAGGCGTCTTCCTTGTTGCCGGGTGCGGTATTGCGCTTTGGTTCGGTGAACGTCCGCTCCATGGCCTTTGCCATGAAGTTGAAGGGGTTCAGGTCGTTCATCTCTTTCATCCGCCGGCGCAGCTGGTCCTGATGCTCGAGAAAAGTGAGGATACTCTGCTCGATATAGCGGGAGACCACGCTGCCCACGTTATCGCCGTAGAAGCGGATCACCTGTTCGATCACCCGATTGGTCAGCACCGGCTCGTGGCCTTCCGCCTCCTGTTCCGAGAGGATCTGCAGCAGAATCTGACGGGTGATGTCTGTGGCGTCTTTGCTGTCAGTGACATGGATGCTCTCACCCTTGAGGATGAATTTGCGCACATCGTCGACGGTGACGTACTGGCTCTCTTCGAGGTCGTACAGTCGGCGGTTCGGATACTTTTTGAACTCTCTCATGCAAGCCTTCCGTCGGTGAATGCATCCGGCTGGGCCGGTTTGGGATACCACAGGGTGCGGCAACCGTGTCGTTTGAAGGGGCGCCATTGGCCTTCAGGCTGGGCAAGACGGTCGGCGATCACGTTGAGCACCAGGGGATTGAACCCCATGCCCGAGTGGCTGCCCACCACCTCCACATTCTCCGCCTGATGGCCTTCGTATTCGAGGCACGTCGTCCAGTGCACCACGCCATCCGATCGTGAATAGATCGCCGTACTCGGAACCGGCGGTGCAGCGGCTGGAAACTCCAGCATCTGATCGCGCATTTCTTCTTCGGTCATGCCGGATAGATTCTGAAAGAGGCGGCTGACCATGGAATTGACGTTATCGGGACCATTCGACGCAAACGGGCTGCCGAGTGTGATCACCTGACGCACCCGATCCGGATACTCATGTGCCAGGATCCTGGCGAATACGCCGCCCAGGCTCTGACCGACGATGGAAACCGTGCCGCCGGCCGCGTCCAGCACTGCTTCAAAGCGACCGCGCAGTTGCTCCTGGATTTCCACACTGCCCGTGTTCTGGCCAAGCTCCCACGGCAGTGCATCGTAGTTGAGACGGCGGAGCATCTGACGCAGCAGGAGGGTGGACTGATCACCGGCCGTGAAGCCGGGGAGGGTGAGAACGGTGTGACCGTCGCCTCTTGGTGAGCGGGCGAGGAGCGGCCAGCTGTAGGCCAGCGATGTCATCTCGAGCATGACCCGCGGCAACTCGGTCGCGGAATCCAGGAATCTCGGGCCGGCAGGCCCGTCTTCCGGTATTTCCAGAGCTTCGTACACACGCAACTCCCAAACAGACGTGCCGGAGTGTTACGGAGAAGTTTCAGTCGGTCAACCGCTATTTGCTGCGCTGCAATATGGATTCGGCGCCTGTATCCGATGGCCGCTTCCGTGAACGGGAACGGCCTGAGGGGGCGCTGCTTCCTGGAAAACATACTTCTCGGAATCATTGATTTGTCACCGCCGATGACTACAATGCGCGCCCATCTGGATATCGCACTGCACCAAAATGGCGCTTTCGAGGCAGGACATGCACCACTCGGAGGCTCACAGAGAGGCGGGCTGCGGCTGGAATTTTCAAAAAAGTGATTTTGATTCAACGTGTTAGCGGCGACCGAAGGGCTGGCACGCGGTTTGCTCACCGATATTGAGCGGCATTTTCCTGATGAGCACCACAACTCAGAGATGAGAAGGAGACCAAGGTGTATAAACTCGGCGCATTGGATGCTGGATTTCTATACAACGAAACCGCCCGGAGCCCGCAACATATAGCCTCAGTACAGATCCTCGAACTGCCGGAAGGCATCAACGAGGCGCAGTACGTCGAAAATCTGAAGGCGCTGATGATGGATCGGATCCATCTGGTGCCTTACTTCACGAACAAGGTACGTTTCGTGCCATTCAACCTGGACCATCCGGTCTGGGTCAAAGACCGCGATTTTTCCATTCACAACCACGTGCGCCAGCTCGAAGTAGCGAGTCCCGGTGATCGGGCTGCCATGGAAGCCGCGATAGCGGGCCTGCATGCGGAGCGCCTCGACCGTAGCCGGCCGTTGTGGGATATCTGGGTGCTTACCGGCCTGGAAGGCGGACGCGTCGCCACCTACAACCGCTGTCACCATGCCTGCCTGGACGGTATGGCAGGCCAGGCGATGATTGCCACGTTGATGGATGTCACCGCCGAACCGCGGGAGGTGGAAGCTGCGCCGGAAGGGTTCTTCACCCGCAATGATGACCAGAATTTTGCCCAACTGCTCAGCGGCGCTGCGGAGAACTATGCCAGGTATCAGGCCAAGCAGCCGCTGGCCGCATTCAAGGCCATGGAAACGTCCGCACGGCTGTTCCGTCGCGCCTTCGATCCGAGCAAGGGCTTCGGGGCGCTGAGTACGCCCGCACCGGCAACCCGGTTCAATCGCGCGGTTGAGAAAGAGCGCGTCTATCTCACCGGCGAACTGCCGCTGGATGCCGTTAAAAATATCGCCAGGATCACCCAGACCAAGGTGAATGACGTGTTCCTGGCCGTCGTCGGCGGTGGTTTGCGTCGTTATTTGGAGCGCACGGGAGAGCTTCCGAAACCTTCCCTGGTGGCGGGTTGTCCGGTTTCGCTTCGCCAGCCGGGCGACACCAATCCAAACAACCAGGTGACCATGATGATGGTCAGCATGGGCACGGATACATCCGATGCCGGCGAACGGCTGCAGACGGTTGCTCAATCCGCCAGGACGGCGAAAGGATTCACCCAGGACGTGGCCGGGAGCTACGACGCAGAGATTGCGCTGCCCGGATTGCCGGCAGCGCTCAGTGGCGGAGCCCTGATGATGGAGATGACCCGGGCGGCGAACCTTCCGGGTATTCGCCCCCCCTGCAACGTGGTGGTCTCGAATGTGCCTGGCCCGAATCTGACCCTCTATCTGGCGGGTGCGAAGGTGCTGACCCACTATCCGGTGTCGATTCCCGCGCACGGCCAGGCCGTGAACGTGACCGTTCAGAGCTATGACGGCAACCTTTACTTCGCCGTCACCGGCTGTGCCAGGGCGTTGCCGGATGGGGATCTGCTCAGGGAGGACCTGCTGGCGGAATTCGAGGCACTTCAGGCGCTCTACGATCTGCCGAGGGTGTCTGCGGCGACGCAACAGTCGAGTGCGCCGGAAACGCCTTCCAGGGAAGATGTCGGCGCGGATCCGGATGCGGGAACGCACCCGAAAGCAGCCTGAAAAAGATAAAAAATGCCATTAAAACAATCAGATAGAAATATTCGGGTTTTTTAGTTGCACTGCACAATGTTGTGGTGCACAATTCCGTTGTGCATCGCAACAGAGCAGCTCATATATACCGTTCTCAAGCTGATCTGAAACTGATTGATTTTGTGGAGCCCGGAAGTTCAGGGCTCGAAAGCAACACACATACGTGCCAATAGGAGACCCCTCATGAGCGTACTGGAAAATGGATTCGAGAATGCAGGCAAGCTGGGCCGTCAACTGTTCGAACTGAACAATGACACCATGGCGAAGTTCGTTGAGCTGTCTGCCGATAACTTCAAAAAGTACCTGGAACTGAACCAGAACTACGTAGCCAAGCTGCCTGAAGTCAGCGATGTGAGCTCTTTCGTTGAGCTGCAGCGTGAGTACGGCCAGAATCTCTGGGAAGGCGTACAGGCTGACGTCCGCGCTCGCGGCGAACTCGTCCGTGAAGCGGTAGAGCAGACCGGCTCTCTGGTTCGTGGCACTTTCGAAGAGCAGGCTGAAGAAGTGGTTTCCAAAGAAGCCGCCTGAAGACGCTTGCAGGCAACACCCGGCGCATCAGCGTCGGGTCGTGCCGACCAAAAAACCGGCTGCTCTCACGAGTACTGCCGGTTTTTTAGTATCTGGAGCACCCACCGACCGAGGGAACCATGTCGGATTCATCAACACGCCCGTCCGCTCAGTCCACGGAGCTGACCCCTGAACAGATGGCGGAACGGGCGGCTGAGCAGACGGAAGCTGCCGCAGTCGTGCCCGGTTTCGGCGTCGACGGGCAATCCTTTCTGGAAGCCTGGAGCCGGATTCTGGAAGAGGCGGCGGATCAACCCCGTGCCTTTCTGAATGCGCAGACCGAACTGGCCGAAACGCTGGTCGAGATCTGGATGCGCAATGATGACGCGGATGATGAGGCGGTGGTTCAGAACGAGCCGGACGCGGTTCGTGCCGCGCCGGACCCACGTTTTGCGGATCCGGCCTGGGAAGAAAATGGCGTCTTCCGACGCCTGCGGCAGTCTTACGATGCCTGGAGCCGGTCGATGGATCGCTGGCTCGAGGAATCCGGACTAGAGGGGCTGGATCGGGATCGCGCCCGGTTCGTGCTGAACGCCACCAAGGATGTGATGGCGCCGGTGAATACGCTGGTCGGCAACCCTGAGGCTCTCAGGAAGGTGCGGGAAACACAGGGCGCCAGTCTCGTCCAGGGCATGAAGAACTTCTTCGACGATCTGCAGAACAATCACGGCTATCCGGCAGTCGCCGACCGCCACGCCTTCGAAGTCGGTAAGGATGTGGCGGCAAGCGAAGGCGCCGTGGTATTCCGGAACGAGCTCTTTGAGCTGATTCAGTACCGGCCGCTGACCGAGACGGTGTCTAAAGTGCCCCTCCTGTATGTGTTCTCACAGGTGAACCGATTTTACCTCGGTGATCTGACCCCGGACCGAAGCCTCTTCAGGCGTCTGCTGGAAGCCGGTGTGCCGGTGTTCGCCATCAGCTGGCGAAATCCGACCCCGGAGCAGAGTGACTGGAACATTGATACCTACGCCGACGGCGTGATCGATGCGATCCGCGTGATCCAGCAGATCAACCGGCGCAGGAAAGTGCACTTGATGGGCCTCTGCGCAGGCGGACTGGTTGCGGCCGCGGCTGCGGGTGTTTTGAAAGCGCGGGGCGATGAGTGGGTGGAAACGCTCAGTCTGTTCGTCAACGTGCTCGACTCGCGTCCGGGCGAAAGTGAGTTCGGCCTGTTCACCACACAGCGGTCCGTGGAAGCCCAGAAAGCGGCGGTGCGGGCACGCGGCGTGTTCACCGAGCGCAATGTTTTCGAAATGTTCGCCATGCTCCGGGTCGAAGAGAATGTGATGAGTTTCTTCCGCAGCAACTACCTGCTCGGCGAAGACCCGCTGAAGCATCCGCTGCTGTTCTGGTCCATGGACTACACCCGGGTGCCGGCTGAGATGCAGTGTGACTTCATCGATCTCGGTCAGAAAAACAAGCTCGCCAGGAACGAACAGCGGGTGCTCGGAAAGCGGGTGGATCTCTCCAAAATCGACTATCCCGTCTACGTCATGGCCGGATCGACCGATCACATCACCCCCTGGAAGGCATGCTACCGCAGCACGCAACTGTTCGGCGGCGACGTGCTGTTCGTGCTCACCAACCAGAACCACACGCAGACGATCTCCAGTCGGATCGACAATCAGCACCTCAAATACCGGGTGACGGACGACCTGCCGGAGGATCCGGATCAGGCACTGCAATCGGCGAGCCTGCATGAGGGTTCCTGGACCCTGCACTGGATCAACTGGCTGAGCGAGCAGGGTGGCGACGCAGTGAAGGCCAGAAAGAAACTGGGCAACAAGTCATTCCCCGCACTTGGCCCTGCACCGGGTGAATACGTGCTCGAGCGCTGATCGCCCCTGGGGCGCGGCCGGGTGTTTCAAGTCCCCGGGCGGATGTGCACCTTGATGGACCGATTGGACTTGTCGTCCGCCAGCGCAAAGGCTTCCGCAATCTGATCCAATCCGAACGTATGGGTCACCAGCGGCTCGATCAGCGTGGCGTGCTTTGCTGCCAGACGGGTTCCGAGCGCGAAATCGCCCTGATCCGCTTCCCGGCTGTAGCAGTTCGAAGCGGCCAGCGTCAGCTCTTTGGAAAAGAAAGGCATCCCGGGCAGCTTCGGATCGCCGGTGAACACACCAAGCAGTGAGATCCGGCCGCCGGTTCGAGCCACGTGGACGGACTCGGCCAGGGTCTCGGTTTCACCCCCGACGGTTTCGACCACCACGTCCACGTGCTGATCGCCCACATCGGCCAGCAGAGCGTCGGCATTGGCGTAGACCCGATCTGCCCCCAGGGCCCGGGCCAGTGCCTGCTGGTGAGGATGGCGGGCGGTGATCAGAACCTCTGACGCACCGGCATCCCTCGCGGTGAGGATCGAGAGCAGGCCGATGGTGCCGGCTCCGATAATGGCCACGCGGTCGCCGAGTTTGATCTTGCCGACGCGGGCACCCCGCACACAGACCGCCATAGGTTCACAGAGCCCGGCCGCCCCGGTGTCGAGATCTGCGGGCAAGGGGTGCACGAGCGTCGCCGGCACGCAGACGTATTCCGCGAGACCACCCGGCAGTGCGATACCAAACAGGCGCACGTCCGGGCAGACGTTGGCTTTGCCTACGTCACACTGGTGACAGCCGCCACAGCCGAGAATAGGTTCCACCGCGACATGTGTGCCGGTGACAAGCGAGACCCCGTCTCCGACGGCGTCAATGTAGCCTGCCACCTCATGGCCGGGTTGCATTCCGGTCGGATCGCCGAGTGCAGCGTGGTAGATATGCAGATCGGAACCGCAGATTCCACCAACGGAGACGCCGATACGCACCCAGCCGGGTCCGGGCTCCGGGCGTTGCTGCTCCCTGATACCAATGTCACCTGGCCCTGCATAGACGGCGGCCTTCATTCTTCTTCTCGCATTCCCCGCACTCCCCGGAAACTGACGATCCCTGCATCCTAAGCGGTCCTGAAGATGCTCACAATGGTGGTAAGCCATCCGCTGCCGGGTACACTGCCAGTCTCAGGGCACGCCAATCGGAGGGGGAGTAGATGGCAACCTATATCATGATGAGCACGTTGACGGATGAAGGCCGCAAGACGCTGAAAGAGCGCCCGGAACGCCTGAAGGAAGTCAACAAGGAAGTGGAATCCATGGGCGCGAAGGTGGTCAGTCAGTTCGCCGTGCTTGGTGGCTATGACTTCGTCAACATCATCGATGCGCCGACCAACGAAGTGATGTCGCGCATCTCCATGGAGCTCGGTTCTCGTGGCACCATCAAAGTCACGACCTATCCGGCGATGGAAATTGCCGCCTTCGTGGATATGCTGCAGGGGAAAGTGCCGAGCGGGAACTGATCATGCCCAAGTATGTGATGCTGATGCGCTACCACTCGGATGGCTTCAAAGCCATCAAAGAGGATCCGGCGCGGGTGCGGGAGGTGGAGGAGGCGCTCAGCCGCTGGGAAGCCAGGGTCATCGAGAGCTACCACATGCTCGGAGACTGGGATCAGATCACCATCTTCGATGCGCCGGATAATTTCAAAGCGTACCGGGCAACCCTTGCCCAGGAGTTCGGAACCACGGGCGAGACGGAAATCCTGCCCACCATCGACCAGGAACTGTTCGCGCGGCTGATCGCCACGGAAGCCGGAACGGTCGGCCCCCATGAATGGCAGATCAGGTGGTGGGCCAAACTCGGCCGGCTGGCCTGGCGTCACCATGCCTACGGCCAGTGGGTGTATCCCTACTGCAAGCCCTTCACGATCACCGGTCGGGAGAAGTTCAAGCAGATCAAGGGGCCGTGCATCGTGGTCGCCAACCACACCAGCCATATGGATGCCCTGGTGCTGAACTGCGCTCTGCCCCAGCGCATCCGTCTCAACATCTACTCAGGCGCCGCGGCCGATCGCTGGTTCGTAAAGGGGCGCAAGGAACTGGTGATGCAGCCCTGGTATCAGTCCATGGCTATGGGCTCGTTCCCCATTCAGCGCGGTGGCGGCTCGAAGGCGCTGGACTATCCGAAGTGGTTGCTGGATAAGGGCGCCAATCTGATCATATTCCCGGAAGGGACCCGCTCAACCAGCCGCAGCATGGCCAAGTTCAAACACGGTGTATCACTGCTGGCGCTGGAGAAAAAAGTGCCGGTGGTGCCCGTCTTCCTGACCGGGCTCAAAAAGCTTCGACCGAAAGGGTCGCGGGAGATCTTCCCCGGGCCGGTCGGCGCACACATTCTGGATCCCATCCACTTTCCGGAAGGGACGGAGGTGCCGGCGGCGACGAAGCAGATATACGACGCCCTGAATGCCGTGCATCTCAAAGTGGGAGCGTATGGTGACGAGGCGGCCCACCCGGATTGGCAGCCGCCCGAAGAGACTCAGGACGCTAGAGCAGTGCCTGCCTGAGCCAGGCGATGAGGTCGGCGACCACCTCGTCCCGATTGGTCTCATTGAGCATTTCGTGACGGCCGTCTGGGTAGATCCGGTCGTCCACCTGATTGATCTGTGCGCGGTAGCGTTCCAGCAGCCGGTTCAAGCCCTGTTCTTCGCCGTGCACCGGGTCTGCCTGGCCGGAAAACACATAGACGGGCAAATCGCGGGGGATACCGGCGATGAATGACTTCCGGCGAGCCTCTCTGGCCCCCGCCATCAGGTTGGCCACCGAACCCGCTCTCAGTACGAAACCACAGGCCGGATCGTCCACATAGCGCTTCACCTGGGCAGGATCCCGGGAAAGCCATTCGAAGCCGGTGGCATCCGGTCCGTCGAAGGGCTCGTTTGATTTACCGAACAGCAGATTCTGCAGCAGGTCGGACTGTCCGTCCGCGCCGTGCCGCCAGGCTTCGAACCGGGCGATGGTGTGGGACAGCCAGAGCTGGAAAGGGCCGCCGAGGCCCGGGGAGCCGGACAACACTGCTGCGTCCAACTCCCTGCCGAAACGGTAAAGATACTGCTGGGAGAGCATGGCGCCCATGCTGTGACCGATCAGGGCATGGGGGAGTCCCGGGTGATTCGCCTTGATGAGCTGGGTGAGTTCCGCCGCATCGCCGATCGTTCGATTCCAGCCGTCTTCGCCCATGTCACCATAGGATTCCGGCGTTGAGGAAGCGCCGTGCCCTCGATGGTCCTGCGCGTAGACGGCAAAACCCGCGCCGGTGAGATGACGGGCGGTCCAATCGTAGCGGGCAGCGTGTTCGCCCATACCATGCGCAATCTGGACGCTCGCCACCGGATCGCCTTCCGGCAGCCAGCGGTAGTAATGCATGCTGTGGCCGTCGGCCACCTTGAGAATCAGTGTTTCCATTGGCTCCACTCAGAAATTTTCAAAATCGGCATTTCGAATGGATCGGCTCAGGGCGAGCCGGTTTCGAGAATCCGGTAAACGGCCTGGGCGACGCCCGCCTCGTCATTGCGACCGGTCTGATGGGTCGCTTCGGCTTTGGTGTGTTCGTCCGCCTGGCCCATGGCGACGGCAGCACCCGCAGCCCTGAACATTTCGATGTCGTTTTCCGAGTCGCCGAAGGCAACCACCTGATCGGTGGTGATGCCGAGATGCCTGCAGGCGGCATTTAGTGCATCGCCTTTACTTGCCCGGGCAGAGGTAAGCGTGAGCAGGGTCTTACCGGTGGGCCCGATGCTGTTCAGGAACAGCACCTGATCCGCATATCTGTCTGTCAGCTCGTCCCGGATACGCTGGCTGGTCGCACTGCCCTGAATCACCGCGACCCGGGGCAGTGAATCAGCGGCACCGGTCAGTTGGGTCACCCAGCGCATCTCATCCGGCACCTGTGCATGGTCCGGCTCGCCATCGAGCTTCAGGAGCACTTCGTCACTGACTGTGACCGTGGCGACGCAGCGATTCGCATCACAGATCTGATAGAGCTCGCGAACGAAGTCCTCCGGCAGGCGCTCGTCGAAGACATCCGTGCCCGTGTGGGGGTCGTACACCTGGGCACCGGAGCAGGCGATGACCAGGCCTTCGATGCCGATCTGCGCCTCGACGCGCTGTGCCATCTGCACCCAGCGGGCAGTAGCGATCATCACCTGAAACCCTGCTTCGTGGGCTTTCCGGAGCGCGCGAATATTCTCTTCAGGACATTCCTCTCCCACCAGGAGGGTGCCGTCCAGGTCTATGGCGAAGGCGCGGAATGACATGCTGTTGTCCTTGCTGGTGACATTGATTCTGATGACGATTCTGTTGTCATTGATTCGTTTGTCGTTGATTCGTCGGTGCTGATTGGTGCCCGGGGCCGGAATCGAACCGGCACGGAGTTGCCTCCGAGGGATTTTCATACCAGCTACAGCTTTCGCTGCCGGATACATTCGCAGAATCCGTTTGTGGTCTGGACTTTCTCTTCGCCGTATCCGAAGGCACGCATCGAACCCAACCGTTCAGACGTAGGCGGGAGCCGTTAAGTCTCTACACTTTCCCGGCAGGGTCGCGTGACAGACGTCCGCGAGCTGCGCGGGCTTAGCTCGGGATTGCCACCGGTTGCCCGAGAGGTTTCCCCGAATTTGACTCCATTCACGCAGTGGTTTCCCGGCCGCGTGCTCAAATTGCTTAAGTCCCTTGTGTCTACCAGTTTCACCACCCGGGCAGACCGGCGCAGCATAGCAGAATGTTTTCAGAAACAGCGCAAAACGACGGAAAAACAGAGAGCGGACCAGCATGATCTGATATCGTTCGCCTCTCGCGTTCCGGGAAGGGAATTGAGCTCAGTGTCACGCAAAGCTGGCCTGTTAACGGCCTTGTTTGCCGTATTCTGGTTGAGCGGCAGCCTGTCGACCAACGTTCTGGCCGCGGAGCTGCCCACGATCGCGCCCGAGCGGGCAGGCTTTTCCGCTGAGCGTCTTGCCCGCATCAACGCATTGCTCGAATCCTATGTTGCCGAGGGTCGCATTCCCGGCGCTGCCATTCAGATCGTCAGGGATGGTCGTGTCGTTCTGCATGATGCGGTGGGTTATCAGGACCGGGAAGCCCGGATTCCGATGCAGCCGGACACCATATTCCGGATTGCTTCGCAGACTAAGGCAGTGGTGAGCGTTGCGATCCTCATGCTGCAGGAGGAGGGCAGGCTGCTGATCGGCGATCCGGTCGGCAAATACCTGCCGGAATGGCAGGAAACAACGGTGGCCATCGGGAATGAAACCGGTGGGTATGACGTGGTGCCGGCCGAACGGGCCATCACCCTCCGTGATCTGCTCACCCATACCGCCGGCATCGGCTATGGCGGGGGGATCGCGGCAGAAGCCTGGCAGGCGGCTGGGATACAAGGCTGGTATTTCGCCCACTTCGAGGAACCGGTCCGGGAAACCATCCGGCGCATGGCCGCGTTGCCCATGGAAGCTCAGCCAGGCGCTGCTTTCGTTTATGGCTACAACACGGACGTGCTCGGCGCGGTCATCGAGGTCGTCAGTGGCCAGTCACTGGATGCGTTTCTCAAGACGCGCCTGTTCGAACCGCTGGACATGGTCGACACCCACTTCTATCTGCCGGCAGCAAAGCAGGACCGGCTCGCGGTCGTCTACGGTGTTGGTCCGGACGGCGAGCTGGTCAGAACACAGGAAGGCAGTTCCATGGCCGGGCAGGGTGCCTATGTGGACGGTCCGCGACTGAGCTATTCGGGTGGGGCCGGTCTGCTCTCCACGGTGCGGGACTATGGCCGTTTTCTGCAGATGCTGGCAGCGGGTGGGACCCTGGATGGCGTACGGCTGCTCAGCCGCAATACGGTCGCGCTGATGACGACCAATCATCTCGCCGATGAGATTCCATTCAGGGCCGGCGCCGGCTTCGGCCTGGGTTTTTCGGTCACGCTCGATGTCGGTCAAAGCGGGCAACCAGGAAGCATTGGGGAATTTTCCTGGGGGGGTGCGTACCACACCGTGTACTTCGTGGATCCGGTTGAGGATCTGGTATTCACCTATATGACCCAGGTGTTGCCGGCGACGGGTCTGGACGACGCCAGAAAGTTGCGAGCCCTGCTGTACGCAGCTCTTGATTAAGTCCTATAAGACAAAAAGATAGAGAATATATTTGAGTAATGTCTGAACTATCCGAGAACGCCCACATGATGCTGGGCGCCTATGCCATGGCGGACACCCATACCCTCAGTGAGGATGCAGTACTGGAGATGTCTCAGGGTGCGATAACAGAGTGTGCGGTACGTGCGGGGTTGGAAGAGCTCGCGAAGGCATCGCTTGCCGAAGCGCAGAGCGATGGTGGCTACCGACTGACCAAGGATGGGATTGGTTTGACGCTGCAGCTGCAGGAAGCGCTGTCGTCCCGTGACAGCGAACTCTGACGAGGGAAGTCGTTGGTGCCCAGGGCGGGCACTGAATATCCCAGTAAAAATGGGCGCTCCAGCTCGCGTACGGAACGTGTACGGAACGCCAAACTGGGAGAAAACCATGCCAAACCACCCTGAATACCCACTCGTCGAACCGGGCGACCCCGAAACCACGTCCCTACGGATCGAGGCCGTGCTGGCCCTGCTGCAGGAGTACGCGCAAGCCAGGGCGCTGGCGATCAGCTCTCTGGATGACTTCCCACCGGATGCGAAGGCCAAGTGGGGCGAGATCTACATCATCTCCCACCTCAGGGCGGCCGTGACGGATCTGGGCCACATGGCCATGTCTGAGGCATCGAGTCGGAGAGATACCCTGCTCTCACCCGATGAATTCAGATCGCTGTTCCTGGGCCTGTCCGAAGCGCAGCAGGCCCAGGTCCTGGAGACCATGGGAGAGCTGACATGAATTCACAGAATGCCCTCATCGAGACCGATCTCGGCCTGAGCCACTACGAGCGGCTGCAGCAAACTGTCTACAACGCGGTGAACACGCTGGCCGTCCTGGAGCAGCTCGTCGTGGATCCACGAGACGGCGGTGAACCCATCACCTACGACACGGAGCAGATCACCGGAATGCAGGTCATCCTGAGCACCGCGAAGGGAGCGCTGAATCATGTGGCCGATGTGGTGATCGATATGGAGCCCGATCACCGCCAGCTAGTGAACATGGACTCCGTGGCGCTGCTCGAGTACTTCGAATCAGAGTGCGCAGAGCTGTCGGAGGCTGAGTGCATCCAGGAGCTCCAGGGCTACGAGTGGTTCGTTGGCTCCACAGGCCCGGATGATTACCTCATCAGCCACCTCTGGACGCTCCGGGGGCTCCGTAATGCCCTCGCACATGAACGCTTCTACTGCTCGCTTCTCGAGAGTCAGGCGCATGCGCGCGATCAGGAGGAGAGCTCGTAGCGTCAGCCCCACAGCGGCCTGTTTCCTCAGGTCTCCTCGCAGGCCGCTTTCCTAGATGACTTGCGGTATGTCACAAATATATACAGATAGGTATTGTCATCACTAATTGTTACGCACTATCATCCATCCCCTAATACGCCCCCGGCAGTAAGTCTCGTCGCAAATTATGGCGAGGCCGAACCCTGGGGCTTTTTGTATCTGCACCACCCATCGCGAGGAGGTGTTCGAATTGCGAGTTGCTGTACTGGTCGACTGTGACTTCTACATTCGTCGCAGGAGATCTCATCTGAAAGGTGTTCTGAACCCTGGAGATGTGTTAGCTCGAGACGACGCTGCGCGGGTGGCTGAAGATCTTTGGAAGCATTGCATAGCGCACGTAGACCGAGACAAAGGTGAAGAGCTATACCGAATTCTCGTCTATGACTGTCCTCCCCTTTCGAAGAAGGTCTTCAATCCGATCTCGAAACAGCAGGAAGACTTATCCAAAAGTGATTCTTATCAGTTCCGAACTGATCTGCACAAAGAGCTCGTTAAACGTCGTTCTGTAGCGCTACGTCGGGGGACGCTTTCGAATGTGGGGTCCTGGGTGCCACGCCGTCCAAAACAACTGAAGCAACTCCTCGCCGGAACGATAAGCGCCTCAGATCTGAGCGCTGATGATATTCGCTACCACGTCACACAGAAAGGCGTGGACATGAAAATTGGGTTGGACATCGCGAGCCTGGCATACAAAAAGCTGATTCAACGGGTGGTGTTGATCTCGGGTGACGCCGACTTCGTACCTGCTGCTAAGCTGGCACGCCGAGAAGGTGTTGATGTTGTGCTAGACCCTATGGGACAGCATGTCGGTGATGATCTGGCAGAGCACGTTGATGGAGTCACCACGACGCTTCGTACGCCGAAACGCAGAGACATTCCGCTTGCTGACCCCCCTGTTTCGATAGCACCTCCTTCTAACAGGGAGTAAGCCAGTTCGTCAGTGAAGCTTCGGCCCGTCGATCCCCCCCGGCAGGAGATCCTCCCAGTCTGTACCGCTCGCCGCGTTCTGAGCATCGAGGCTGGCCTGTTCCTTCTTCCCCCGGGGCGCAGGCGCTGGTGCCGAGTCCGTAGCGCCTGCAGCGAGGTAGGCCTTCATCGCCGCTACGTTGCCGCCGACGGCTGCCTTGTGCATTGCAATCAGAACGTCCATGCGCTTCATTGCAGCCGCTTCCCGGAGCTCGGCTCGGTAGTGCCTGAGCAGAGTGGTGCGGCTGATCCCGAGGGCCTGGGCAATCTCGGCATGGGACCACCCAGCGGCGGCCGCGATCGCTACCTGGCGACGCTTCGGGGCGGTGGGCTTATGCGGAGGTCTGGCCATGAATCCTGAAATTCGAGTTTTTGTACAGAAACCTCCGTTGGCGGAAAATTTCTGGCAGGAAAAAAATCTCCGAATGCGGGGGGCGTCAGGTGTCCGTTTTCGAATTTTCTAGACTTTCCCATTAGCCCCCCCGCACCCGGAGACCTTTCCCAATCGCTACGCTCCGCTGGATGCGCTTATATCGCAGATGTAGACCGCGCTCGGATCCAACACCTCAAGGCCGGCTCTCAGCTCTCCCAGGATCGCTACGAGGTTGCGGGTGAAGTAGTCCTCATGGCTATTCGACACCATCACGCTGATCTGCTCACGGTCCAGTACCGTCGTGTAACTCGCGTCGATTACCAGCACCGTACCCCGCGGCACGCTCGAGGATCTGACGATCGGCGTATTCCAGAGCGCCGGCGGTACCGGCATCGTCGGGCTGCCGAACATGTATTCCTCATCCGTTGTCGTCCGGGTGATCTGGATCTCGAACCAGTCGAGAGGATTCATCGCGATCAGCCCCGGCTGGTAGCCATAGTCGGCCAGAGTGACCAGCGCTTCCCCCACGATATCGGCCGGAGTGGTACCGATTGACTCGACAAACGCCGTCCCCTGATTGATTAACCCGTCGATTTTCCCCGCACCGCCTGTGCCGTTGACGATACGATTCTCGAGCCGGGATAGACATTTGTGCCGCAGAACGCTGTCGATCTGTCCCTGCAGTGCTCCATGATCAGAGAGAACCTGCTTGGATGCCGGAAGCCAGCCGGCGATCGTCACAATCTCTGCTCGGGCCAGAGTGCCATCGGCATCGAGTTCTGCCTTCTCATCGCCTTCGTAGGCCTGTTCGGAGGCGTCGCCGGTGAACGTGAGCTGGATGAACTCCACCGCATCGCTGCTGGTCGGTCGGCTGGGAAGCACGTCCAGAAGTCGCAGTGGACGGAGAGCCGGGCCGACGAAGCCACCGCGCTCGGGTTGGCTTGGTATGTAGGAGCCATCGCTGGATCCGTAGTCGCCGGGATCGTTCGTCAGTGCGGCCTTGAGGCTCATCTCCAGGTTCACTCGAGCCGCCATCGCACCGATCTTCTGATTCCGCTCTGCGGCCTGGGAAGCCCCCAGGAATGAAGCGTCGTCACCCAGCGCCTTCAAGGCTTCAGATCCAATGGACGGTCCGCCAAAGGCGCTGAATCCAATTCCGCCACCGGACTGCAGCGTTGCGACGAGTTGCTCTGCGGCCTGGAGCCGGCCACCAAATTCGGAGATGAGCTGCTCGGTCTCCACATCTCTCGATGCTCGGGCTCTCAGCTTATCGGAGATTTCCTGAAGCGACTGGTTCAGCGCCCTGACTTCTTCTTCGTTCATGTTGCACCCCATTGTGCGTTGAGAAAGTCAAAGTCTGGCTCTCGCGGCAGCCAATGATCGAGGGCGTTATGAGGGCTTACGTGCAGTTGAGGGCGATTCACGAGTAAGAAACTCCACCTCATCGGTGTGCAGGTTTCGAGTTTCCTCGATCCATCGGCCGAGATCCTGCAAGCGATAGGAGACACGCCCTTTGCCACCGGCTGTGCGCCGATAGAAGTCTGGCCCGTTCGAGAACTGCCGGAGATTAGCAAGCGTCCTTGCGGAGTAACCAATGAGCTGAGCTGCATCGACTTCAGAGACTCGCAGATCGGCGGTGACGATCATTCCGGCACGTTCTGCCGCCCCTTTGAGAAGGTTTACTGTCGCTTCGATTCGCTGCTCCAGGTCGTTCATGTGCTCAGGGCCACGCGCAGGCGACGCCGCCAGCTGAGGGCCTGCCACCGCCGGGCCTGGCTCATGTTGGACACTCGCTTCACCGCCAGAGACTTCGGCATGCCGGTGTCCCGGAGTTGCTTCTCCAACTCCCGCTTCGTCAGTGCTTCCCGGTGTCTTTCAGTCATCGGCCTTCGCCCGGAGTGGGATCGTGGAAATGCGGCGTACGTGTCCGTAGTCATTCATCGCGAGCAGCTCGATCCGTGGCTCACCGCCGGCTGGAAACATCACCGCCACCGTCAGCTCCTCGCCGAGTTCGGTCACGGTCAACGCGACCAGCTCCGCCAGCTCCGGGTTTTCGTCCTGCACGGCTGCCAGCATCCGATCGGCCAATTGCTGCCCGAACTGGGCGAACGTGTTGGCGATAGCTGAGATGTTGTCGCTCATTTTCGTCTACTCCTAAAGTTGGATTGGTGCCGAGAGATCAGCAGCACCGCCGTAGTCATGTTGCTCTGCGAACCACCGGGTCAGCTGAACCATGCTTGAGAGAGTGCTGTACCTGGTGGTCAGTCAACTCGCCGGTCAGGATCAGCGCCCAGTCGAGTGCCGCGAAGAAACCCAGAGCTTGGGTGTATGGCACGCCCGTCGTTTCCGCTGCGTCCAGCACTAGTGAGATCGCTGAAGAGATCTCGCGCCTGGTCGGTTCAGAACATCTCGAAGTCATGGTCGTCGCCTCCTGTACTCTCTCTTGCCGGTGAGTACCCGGTTTCATCCGTCCCGGTGTCCCATGCCGCATGTCGCCTGGGTTTCGGGTCGTTTTCAAAGTGTCCCGGTATTACTGCTGGGACGGGTTGTGAATCGGCGACAGCCCCCGTGTTTGCTGGCGTGGGACGATGGGACGGATCAATAGGGGGTATCCCAGCAGACGAGGATGGTGATTGAGGTGGAGGGAGGTAGCGTTCGAACGCGTCCGCAAAGTCTTCCGCTCTGTACCCCTTTGCTTGTCGATCCCCCAACCGCTGGTTGCTCGCCCTTAAAGCTGCCCCATTCGCTTTTCGGTACGGTTTCAGCAATCGTGCGAGACCGTTCTGGGAGATGGGCAATCCTCGGCGCCATTCGCTCCAAGGCCTACCCTCGAGCGAGACAAGGTGCTTAACCAGGTCTTCAGAGAAGACCCGCCTATTTCCTTTCCTGTCGAAGAACTCGCGAATGTCTGCCAGCAGCATCAGGCTGGCGTCCTCTTCCTCGTCGGCGATATCTTCGCCGTGCAGCTCGAGCAGCGCGGTTCGCGTTCGATTGCACCACTCAGGGCCAATCACCGCCGCCACAGCCATCAGGGTGGAACAGTTGTCTACCGCCCGATCGTTACTTATCGGGAGGTGGATGGGGTCGGCGCTTTGGATCGTCGGGCCAGCATCCAACGCCCAACGGGTGAGCATGCGCCGGATTTCCGCCATCGATTCGTACAGGTCTGGCGGTAACCGCTCCAGGTTCTCTCCAGGGAGCTTCCGGCGCATCTCGATCACGATGCTTCGATCGACAATCGTTCCGTCCGGCTTTCCGATGCCAGCAAGCACCATGGGACACCAGCAGGCGAAGCGGTGCGGTAGATGGTCGTCGCCGGTGGTCCGGAGCACAAAAGCGGTGCGCCGCGTGTGACCGCAGTTCACCACCTGGACGATGCCATCCGCGTCCTGTGGCCAGCGATCCACCTCATCCAGTAGGAGAGACGGCTGCCACAGCTCGATGCTGCGAAACAGAGCGGCTGGACTCGATCCAGCTGTCAGTAGCGCACGCGGGAGCATCGACTCGATCACCTCCAGGGTGGTCGACTTTCCGCATCTCTTCTGAGGACTGGTAAGCAACACCTTGGGGAACACTCGAAACCAGTTGATGACGTACGCTGCCATCACCCAGGTCACGAGAGCGATCTTTGCATGCTCCGGCATCGATACATGTCGATGCATGGTCGAAAGCAATTTCTCCGCGAGATCTGTGCCGTTGACGCTGTCAGGCCATGGCTCCAGGTGCTCAACCACAGCCTCGTCGTCATCCGACACCGTTGGGCCGCGGCGGTGGCTGACTTCTTTATCCAGGGTGGCTACGCTGCAACAGAGAGAGTCGGCGGTAGCCTTGCGCACTCGGTCGTACTGGAGAGGTGGAAGTTCGGCGAGTTGCTCGAACAGTGAATTCTCCTCGCGACGACGGTGCACTTCCGACTCTACTCCGGAGACCGTCTCACCGAGAGTGCGTGCAGTTTTCTCGAGCTCAGCTTCGGAAGGCTCGCATTCAGCGTTTGCCAGGGACTGGAGGATGAGCTCGCGGGTCAACTTTTCATCCATTGATAGTTGCTCCTGCGGCTGGTCGAACGCATATGACACGCTCACCGAAGCGGCTGCATAAACGGGTCATGGCCTCAGTGGCAGTCAATGGTTCGTCGGAAACGTAGATTGCGAGGCGGTGGCCGGTGATCTGGTACATCCAGACCCTGGTCGTCACTTCGCTGCGGCCGCGCTTGATTTGTTCAGAAGCGGGGGAAGGGACTACAATCTCAGTGTCAGCTTTGAAGCAATCCCGCGCCGCACTTCCGTCATGGAAGTCGCGGCGTTTGCTCATCCCGTGCCTTCCCTAGCGATCCGCTCAGCTTCTTCAACAGGCACAAAATCTTTCGCGCCGACCTTGACTGTCCGGAGCTTGCCTTCCTGTTTGAGCTTGCGTGCGGTGTGGTAGTGGATGCCGATTTTGTCGGCGTACTCTTTGATCGGGATGAGGTATTCCCGCGTTGGGGCAGGTGAGTCAGACATCACATTCCGTCCGTTTTGGTGTAGAACGGATGCCTATTCAATAGACGTAGATCGCAGGTAGTGAAATTTTTTTTTCGCTACCTTTTTTTGCGTTTCCCTCTCTGGCCTCGGCCTTCGTGCTCAAGGACCATTTGTTTGACTGATTCCTGCGAAGTGTTAAATCGGTCGGCGACTCTTTTGTAGCATTCTTTCCAAGATGTGGCGGCGCCTTCGACTCCGTCTTTCCATCGTTGAACTTCGTGGTAGTAGTTCAACAGCTTGTAGTTGCGATTTACCGCATCCGCTGCGCTTCCGGTGCGCTTGCTGTCATCATAGGCCAGTAGGTCAATGTACGGAGAGAGCAGCTCGTAAACCTCAATCGGCAGCTCACCCATCGCGCGAGCGGTACGCCATGCCCGCCAGATGTGCTCGACTTTTCCGTTCTGTTCGAACAATTGCAGCTCGACGCGAATCTCAGAGATGAGAAATGTCCACACTGTCGCCTGATCTTGGTCAGACTTGAGCCGCTCGAGCAGCTCGCCGGGCTCATGTTCGTGAAATTCCTTCATATCGTCACAGCGTCTCAATCTCCGCCAAGCGATCCTCTACCCGGCTGCGGATGTACTTGTGGTAGTTCTTGTCGATGTAGTCGATGGAGGTGCCGGCCAGCTTGGCCACGGTGCCCACGTCGATCCCGCCGGTCAGCCAGTCCGCAATACAGCAGTGCCGCATGGTGTAAGTCACGGTTTCCGGGTGCACTTTAGCCTTCGTTCTCGCCTGTTTGATCAGTCGCACCCAGCGTCCGTGGCCGCGATCTGAGTACCAGGTTTCGCCTTGCCAGGTCATCAGGGGCTGGTTGCCGATGCGGTCGCCAACCATGCTCCTGAAGAACAGCAGCGCCTTGGCGGAGAGGGGGAAGAAGCGTTCTTTGCCGTCTGCCGTCTTGCCCTTGAAGTAGACCAGCCGCAAGGTGCCGGTTCGGGTATCCAGGTCGGAGATCTTGGCGTTGGCGAGCTCCTGGGGGCGGGCGCCGGTAAACAGCAATCCCCGGAGAAAATTCGCCAGGTCCGGATCGGAAGCGTTGATCAGGTCGCGGCGTTGTTGAACCGACAGGTAAACGTCTCTGGATTCCGTGGCACCAGAAACCTGTTCTACGTGGCACCAGGCATCGTTCGAGGCCACTATGTTCGTCCGGTGGGCGAAGTTCAGCGCCGCTTTCAGCGTCTTCAGATTGCGGTTGGTGTGGGCAGGGGTGGACTGCTTGGCGAGCCTGTTACGCCAGTTCAGCACGTCCTGGGGCTGAAGCTCATCGAGCTTCTTATCGCCGAACGTGGTGCCATACACCAGCGCCTTGAATCGCTTCTCAGCATCCACGGCCGTTTTCTCGCCTTTCTGCACTCGCCGGTCGTCAACGTATAGGCGGCAGGCTTCCTCGACGCTGCCAGCCTTGATGACGCCAGCGTTGCACTGGTCCCACCAATCTCTGGCCTGTTTCAGAGCCTTGTCGTAGGGAAGGGCAGCAACGTCACCGAGACGGCGATAGTTCTGCTTGCCGTCAGCACCCCTGAAACGCGCTATGAAGCTCTCTGTGCCGTTCTCGGTTCGCCGGTAGCCGAGGTAACAACCTTCACTGATTCGGAGCCAGTGCGGCTCCCTTCGAGTGGGTAGGGCGGCACGGCCTTTGATGGTGTCGATGCGCAAGGTCAGCGTTTCCAGATACACCGATGTTCGTTATGAACGTCGAAAACACTCGCGCCGGCCTGATGCCTCGTCGCCCACAGTAGTGCTTGAGCCTTGTCATTCGTCGTCCGGCAGCGGCCGTTGTCGTGATAGAGAACCTCGTACCGCGGATAGAGTTTTGGGTTTTCGCCCTTGAATCGAGCCAGTTTGTTACTGAACTCGTCGGCTTTCTTCACTCGTCCCTGCTCGGCCTCGTACTCATCCTTGTCGATTCGCTTGGACATAGATTTTTCCGTATACGGAATCTGTACGGAATTATCGGTTGTTATTCTTTCTCATTCAATGATATTTTCGTCAATGAAAACAGGGGTTTTCTAGAGTCGAAGTCCTCTGTTTAGGGGGATATTTGGTGCCCAGGGCGAGAGTCGAACTCGCACGCAACTTGTGCACTGGAACCTAAATCCAGCTTGTCTACCAGTTCCAACACCTGGGCGCAGTGCGCATAGTAGACCGCCAGACCCCGCATTACACGTCGATGGCGGTCTGAAGGTCGAAATCGAGCGGGATCGCGTCCCCGGGTCACGGCTCGCCTGATAGATGACAGTTTCTTGAATTTTTAACACCCTCAGGCGATTCGAAACCTGACGGTCATAATTTGTGCATAGAGTCCGCGCTTTTCGCAACCTGCCAGTTGGAGAGCGCTATGTCGGGCCGAATTTCCGTCTTGATGACGGGAGCAACGCTTCTGTTTTTAACCACCACCGCCTTTGCAGACGGACGACTGCAGGGCCGGGTCGTGACTGGCGAAGTCGCCACAAATCTCGAAGGTGCAGTGGTCCGGATCGCTGAGATCGACCGTACCGTCACCACCGCCAGAGACGGCCGGTTTTCCTTCGGCCAGATTCCGGCCGGCGCTTATGAGATGACGGTCAGTTATCTGGGCGCCGTTGCCAGCACCCAGCAGGTGACGATCAGCGAAGGACAGACCGAAAACCTGGAGATCTCCATGGGGGGTATCACCGAGGAGATCATCGTTCAGGGTTATCGTTCCGGCACGGCGAGTGCCCTCAATCAGCAGCGAGCTGCAGACACCCTGACCAGCGTCGTCTCAGCGGACGACATCGGCGCGCTTCCGGATCTGAACGTGGCAGAAGCCGTGCAGCGGGTTCCCGGCGTCTTCCTCGAGCGGGACCAGGGTGAGGGCCGGTACATCGGTATTCGCGGGATGGATCCGAACCTGAATACGACGACCATCAACGGCATGCTGGTGCCTTCCCCCGACTCCGGCGCCCGTTCCGTGGCGCTTGATGTCATTCCGTCCGACCTCCTGGAAGGACTGGAGATCACCAAGACCTTCACCCCGGACATGGACCTGAGCGCCATCGGCGGCAACGTCAATGTGCGCGCGCTGTCCGCCTATGATCGAGGTGATCGTTCCCTCTCACTGAGTGCAGAGGGGAGTTTTAATGAACTCGTGGACGAGACCAGCCCCAAGCTGGCCGCCTCCTGGACCAACCTGTTCGATATCGGCGGTGGCAGTGACAATCTGGGTGTGGCTGCGGCCATCTCCTGGTTTGATCGTGACTTCGGCAGCGACAACATCGAAACGGGTGGCGGTTGGCCGGATGATCTGGAAACCGTGGGTGGCCAGGTGTTCCGAGGCGCGGAAGAAATAGAGCAGCGCAGCTATTCCGTGAATCGTGAACGATTGGGTGCCGCGCTCAACTTCGACTACCACGCGGATCGAGGCAACTATTACTGGCGTAGTCTGTATTCAGAATTCAGCGACCAGGAATACCGGACCGGCAACACCTATACCTTCGACGATGGCGAAGCCACCTCCGGCAGTGATCACAGCGCCAGCTGGGAAGGGGCAACGGTGGAGAAGGCCATGAAGGACCGTCTCGAAGAGCAGGACATCCTCTCCACCATGATTGGTGGCGAGAACGACTTCGAGGTCTGGCGGGTCGATTACAGCTATGGCTACTCTTACAGCCGTGAGCGGGAGCCGGACCGCCTTGATACGACGTTCGTGGCCGAAGACCTCCAGATCGGCTACACCGACATCGGTCAGATTCCGGAGTTGTTCGGAGAAGAAGCCGTCTACGAGGCGGCCAGTTACGAACTCGATGAGTTCGAACATCTGGATGGCGATGCGGAAGACCGGTCCCACAACCTCAAATTCAACGTAACCCGTGATCTGTTTCTCGGGGGCTACAACGGCGACATCAAGTTTGGCCTCAGCTACCGCACCCGTGAGAAAACCTATGATGCGGATGTGGGCGTTTACGGAGATCCGAACGGCTCGTCCCTCACCCCGTTTGCCACGCCGGCACCACGATACGGCATCGGCCGCTTCGGTCCGGGCATCAGTGCTTCGGGCCTGCGCCGCTACTTCGAGCAGAACTTCGCAGACCTGGAGTTCGACGAGGAAGACAGCCTGATCGAGTCGAATGTGAGCAACTACGAGTTGAACGAGGACGTGACCGCGGCCTACCTCATGAGCACTTTCGAGCATGGGGGCTGGCGGGTTCTCTATGGCGTCCGCTATGAAGACACGGACTTCGACGCCCTTGGCACCCGACTGGTGGTGGACGACGTGACCGGTGGGGGCGATGCCGCACTGGTGCCGGCGCCGTTCGAGAAGCAATACGATAACTGGCTGCCGAGCCTGAACGTACGCTGGGAAACCGGGAATCTGGTTGTTCGTGGCAGTGCCACCATGACGCTGGCCCGGCCCAACTTCTCGGAGTTGTCGCCAGGCGGTGAGATCGAGCTGGAAGAAGATGACGGCGAGACGGAACTGACCGCCGAAATCGGCAATCCGGAACTGGATCCCGTTGAGTCAACCAACCTGGATCTCGGTGTGGAATGGTACCCGGGCGGTGTGAGCATGCTGTCTGCCGGTATCTTCTACAAAGACATCGACAACTTCATCGTGATCGCCGATGTGGCGGATCAGATCGATCTGGAAGGTCTGGTCGGTGGTCCGGTGGATGATGCGGAAGTGATTCAGCCGATCAACGGCGACAGTGCCCAGCTCTTCGGAATCGAACTGGCGGCGGTGAAGCAGTTCGAAAACGGCTGGTATCTTTCTGCCAATGGCACCTACGTGGACACGGAGGCCACGTACCCCGGCCGCGAAGGGAAAGGCATGCTGCCGCGTACGCCGGAATGGGTCGTGAATGGGGCGGTCGGCTGGGAAAACCGCTTCCTCAGTCTCCGGCTGGCGGCCACCTATCGTGATGTGGCGCTGCAGGGTTTCGAGGACCTGGAGGACGAGAACTTCGACGTCTACCAGGATGAGCACACCCAGGTCGATCTATCCGCCAAATGGCGCATCACGGACCAGTGGCAGCTGGCATTCACGGCCACGAACCTGACCGATGAGCCGTTCTACGCGGACTTCGGCAGCCCGCGTTACAACGCTCAGTACGAGGAATACGGTCAGACCTATTCCCTGGGCGTCAGATACACCCCGTTCCGATGAGCGGCCCATTGGCTCTGCGGGACGGCTTCCGCGCGCGACTGGTGGCGCTCCTGATCGTGCTGGTGCCTGGGTGCACCAGCACCTCTCCGGTGCAGGTGGCTGCGGTGGCGCCGGACTTCGAAACGGATCCGGTCGCCAACGACGGAGATGCGGCGGATGACCCGGCTATCCTGGTGGGCGCGACGGCCAATCGGCTGCTGGGCACGAATAAGCGCGCCGGACTGGCGCTGTATGACCTCAGCGGGTCCGAGCGGGCGTTTCTTGCCAGTGGCCGGGTCAACAATGTGGATGCCCTGTCTCTGGATGGCGACCGCTTTCTCGCGGCAGCCAGCAACCGCACGGAGATCAGCCTGGACTTATATACCGTGGATGTGAGCGGCGACCATATGGCGCTGGTTGCCCGGCAACCCCTGGATATGACGGATCCATACGGTCTGTGCATGGGCCGGACGCCCGAGCCGTCCGTATTCGTGGGTGACAAGGAAGGCAGGGTCGAGCACTGGGTGATCGGTGATGGTCTGCAGCTCAGCTTGCGTCGCTCGTTTCAGCTGGCCGGCCAAACGGAAGGCTGTGTCTACGATCCGGTGGATGGCACGCTCTACGTGGGCGAGGAAGAGCGGGGCATCTGGGCCTTTGCTGTGCAGAGCGGAACACGGCGGCTGATCGCGTCGGTGGACGGCAGGAATCTGGTGATGGATGTGGAAGGTCTGGACATCTACCACCCGGCCGGCACAAACCCTGGCGAGCGCTTGCTGGTCGCCTCCAGCCAGGGCGACAACACCTATCTGGTCTACCGGATTCCCGGTGGCGAACAGCTCCTGAAATTCCGCCTCGAGGCAGCGCCGGAGACGGGCATCGATGGCACGGAGGAAACCGATGGTCTTGCGGTCACCTCCGCTCCGCTGCCGGGCTACCCGGAAGGCATTCTGGTGGTTCAGGACGGCGCCAACGCACCAGCGCGGCAGAACTTCAAAGGGGTGGACTGGCGGAAAATCCAGGCGCTCATCCCAGAGCAGTGAGCGCCTGATAGCCGAGCGAGGCTCAATACCTGAACATCACATCCAGCATGATGCGGTTGAAGTCCTCGCTGACCCCATTCTGATCCTGACCCCGTTCGTTGATTAGCAGGGTGCCGCCGAGACTGACGCTGCTGGTCAGGTTGTAGCTGCCACGGATTATGTGGCCCTTGCCGTCGGTACCGCCGCCGATGAAGTCTGAGTCGGTGAACATGGCGAAGGCCGCGTCTGCTTCCAGGTCCTGGTAGACGTACCCCAGTTTCCAGGGTCGATGACCGTGCATGAAGTTCATCGTGCCACCGATGGCCCAACCCTGGTCGAATTCCGGCGCATCCAGGTTTTCTATGTAGTTGAAGAAGACCGTGGTGGGTGAGTTGCCAACGTTGAACTGGAACTCGCCGAACAGCTCCAGGTCCTGATAGCCGTACAGATATCGATTCAGGGCGTCCACGCTGTTGCCACGGGGATCGCCATCGAAGGGCACTTCTCGACCTTCAACGCTGCTCAGATCGTAATACCCGGCACCGATCAGGAGTCTGTTGTTCTCTCCCACCGGGGTGGACCAGTCGACCTGGCCGCCAAACGCCATGTTGTCGGCGCCTGAAGATTCGGAAACCCAGTTGACCAGGGCGTTCGCGCGGAAGCCACCCCGGTTGAAGTGGGCCAGGAAGCCTTCCGGTCGAACGTCAGAGTCCCAGAGCAGGCCGTTGCCCCCGGCCCGGTGCAGCGGATTCCGGTACTTGCCGGCGAGAATGCTCAGGCCATCCAGACCGGTTTCCCAGTCAAAGTAGGCAAGATCGACTCGAATCTCCTTGCTGGAAAACCCGTCGCCCAGGGTCTGGTTGGCCGAAGTGGGGGCATCACCGCCGGTGGAGAGACCGAAGGCGACGTCCACAACGTCATTCACCGCCACGGCCATGGCTGGCCGGGCACGAATACGGTTGCGGTGACGTTTGTCGTCGGCGAACTCGGCGTCGATGGACTCATGACGGTAGCGGAAATCGCCTTTCCACCGGATCCGGTCAGTCCAGTCGGACATCGCCGCTGGGGCCGGGGACACGGTCACCGGCGCCTCGTAAGTTTCGATCCGTATCTTCTCTCTGGATTCGAGTGCGTCCAGACGCGCGGACAACTCTGCGAGCTGAGCCTTGAGTGCGGCGATCGTGGCTGCGTCTTCCTCGGCACGAATCCCGGTCGGGGCCAGCAGGATCAGCAGGGTGATGAGCATCAGGGTGCCCGGCCACTGCCTATGATTGCGCGGAAGGTTCATACAGGGTTCTCCGGATGTTGCAGAAATCAGTCGTTCAGCGATGCTCGAATGCCCTGCGGGGCCAGGCCGAGTCCAGCGCATTTTGTGACAAAAATATGACATTAATATGACGCTCAGGTGTCAGGTTCCCCGTTCGATGGATCTGCATGACAGTCAACACGTCGCGTTGGCGACGCAAATGTGACAAGTGTCATAATTCTCCGGGCGAATGTGACAGCGTTTATGACGGTGATGCCTCAAAATCGACGCCCGATTTTCCTCCGAACCGGCAGATCGGTGGTCATGGCCGGAGCCTGTCGCTAGTCTGACCGTCCATTCCAGGGTTTTACAAGCATGTCCGAGCTGGTCAGGGGTCATACGGCCGAGGGTTTCGAGCCAGTGCGCAACGCGTTCGCTGAGAATTTTGAAGCCGGGCTGGAGGTGGGCGCTGCCGTCTGCATTTTCCGCAATGGTGAGCGGGTTGTGGATCTCTGGGGCGGGCACCGGGATCTCGCGGCCACCGAACCCTGGACGGCCGAAACGCTGGTGAACGTGTATTCCACCGGCAAAGGCCCAGCGGCGATCGCTTTCGCAACGCTCATCGATGAGGGTCTCGTCGATTACGAAACCCCTGTGCGCGAGTGCTGGCCGGCGTTACGGGCGGGGCAGAATGCATCGTTGAGCATTGGTGATCTGCTGGCGCATCGGGGTGGCCTCTGTGGCGTCGATGACGTGCTGTCCGTGGCCGATCTGTACGACTGGCCGGAGATGATCGCCCGCCTGGAAAGACAGACGCCGTTCTGGACGCCTGGAACGGCATCCGGATATCACGCGGTGACCTGGGGATATCTGCCGGGAGAACTGATCCGCCGCCTGGCTGATCAGACGTTATCCCGGCGGCTGGCGGAAAGACTCTGCGAGCCGTTGGCGGCAGATTTTCATATCGGTCTGACGGCACCGGAAATTGCCCGGGTCGCCCCGCTGATCGGCCCCAACCGGGCCCGCGTTCGCCTGGCCAACACGGCAGAATCGCCCGGGCGGCCAGGTCCTCTGCACGCGGTAGCGTTGCAGAATCCTGTGATCCGGCCTTATCAGGATGCGTCGAGTGAACCCTGGCAACGGGCGGAAATCGCTGCGTCGAATGGACATGGATCGGCGCGGGGGGTGGCTGGCATATACGCCGGGGTCCTGCCGTCGGAATCTTCGCTGCTGTCAGCTGAAACCCTGACTGCCTTGACGGAGGAGCGGGTCGGGCTGTCGGAGGATCTGGTGCTGGGGCATCCGATCCGGCGGGGCGCCGGGGTCATTCTCAACACCAATGGCATGTTCGGGCCCAATGCTGAAGCCTGGGGCCACTCCGGGGCGGGTGGCAGTACGGGCTTTGCCGACCCCGCATCCGGCACCGCGTTTGCCTACGTGATGAACCAGATGCGGGATGACGAGGGTCCGAAGACCCGCGCCACCCGGCTGATCGATGCCTACTACGGGTGTCAGTAGGTGCGGAGCGTGTAACCTTGCTCGATCATGCAGTCGCGATAGGCGTCGAACGAGGCGCTGTTGGCATCGAGTTCGCCGTCTGCATTCACCTCGGTTTTCTGCTCACAACTCTCATGGTCGGCGTTGTATTGCCTGGTGGAAGCGGTGGATTGCCAGTAGTGCGTCGCACTGTCTGCCGTCTGCGCCGGTTCGCTGGATGCGCATCCGGCCAGGGCCGCTGCGGCAAAGAGCGCCATTGCAGTGGTGTTCATCAATCTCGTCATAACAAACCCTCCTCGGTGGTGCGTGTATTCGGGGGAAGCGCACCGGTTAATCACTGTGGAGAGCAGATTAGCCAGCCGTGCGCGGCGCCTCTACCACACCAGTATGACAATTGTATGACATCGACTGAAGTGGGATAAAGCGCTCGATATGGCTGTCAGGGGGCGGCTTCGGCGAGGGTTGCCGAGTCCAGGCAGACGGAAATGACGGGGTGCCCGGTCGGGTGAGGCGGCTCGAGAGCGGGCCGCGCTCACCCGGGCAGGTTCAGAGTGGGGTAGACCGGATCAGGGTTTGCGGAACTTCAGCGTGAAGCGGTCCGTATTGCCGGTCACCGAGCGGCGACCCACTTCGTACTCGAGTGTGTCGTCCGGGCGGTAGTGCAGGTCTGAATAGTCGACGAATTCGAACCCGGCCGCTTCGATCTCCTTGATCATCTGCACCGGATCCATACGCCGCCATACTTCACTGTAGTCGCCCTGCATGTGGCGACGGGTGTGATCGACCACACCGTAGATGCCGCCGGACTTGAGTGCCTTGAAGGCTGCCGCATTCAGATCCCGGCGACCTTCGTCGGTGAAGTTGTGCATGTTGCGGAAGGTGAGGACCATGTCGAGATCGTCTACATCCATGGACAGTCCATCGATGTAGAAGCGACGGGTGGTTTCGCTGCGCTTGAATTCACCTTCTGCTTCCACCACTTCGGCGCCGGAGATCGTGCCGTCCTCGATCAGCTTGCCGACATTGGTGGTGCCGATGCTCACGTAGAGCTGGCCGTTCTCTTCCAGAACGGGCGCCAGCAGCTTGGTGTACCAGCCGCCGCCCGGCAGCAGTTCCAGCACCCGCATGTCTTCTTCCAGGCCGAAGAAGGTCAGGGTTTCGATGGGTTTGCGGTTGGCGTCCCGTGCCACTTCCGCATCGCTGCGGGTGTCGGACGCCATGGCCGCTTCCAGCGCTTCGGTGAGGTCTGCGCTTGCGATTGAGGCAAAGCTGGCAAGCACGGTGGCCAGTCCGGCCATGAGGGTTCTCTTCAGCATCGGTCGTCACTCTCCTGATGATTGAATCCGTGCGGCTGTATCCGCAGCGGGAGGCGGGAGATTCTCGCACGGTCGAGGGAGGAGTGTCAGCTTGCTGTGTTATCTTCGCGCCCGATATTCGATCTGAGAGAGGACACATGCGCGAGAACACCACACTCAAAACCTGGCGGGAAGGCGGGCAGACCATTGGCGCCTGGTTATCCATGGCAAACGCCTACAGTGCCGAGTCGCTCGGACGGCTCGGATTCGACTGGGTGCTCGTGGATCTGCAGCATGGCCTGATCGACTACACCGATCTCACCTACATGCTGCCGGCGATCAGCAATGGCGACAGCACGCCCCTGGTACGGGTGCCCTGGAACGAGCCCTACGAGATCATGAAGGCGCTGGATGCCGGTGCGATGGGCGTGGTGGTGCCGATGGTGAACAACCGGGAAGAAGCGCTCAGGGCTGCGGAGGCCTGTCGTTACCCGCCGCGGGGCAATCGGTCGTTCGGCCCGATCCGCGGCGCGCTGTACGGCGGCAAGGGCTACGCCGCCGAGATCAATGATCAGGTTGCCTGCATGGTGATGATCGAAACCGAGGATGGCATCCGGAATCTGGACGAGATCCTCTCCACGCCGGGCGTGGACGGGGCCTACATCGGTCCGTCCGATCTGGCGCTGGCCATCGGTCTGGCGCCTAGAGGCGACAACGATGATCCGAAGCACGCCGCCGTGGTGCAGGACATTCTGGATGCCTGCAGAAAACATGGCGTGGCTTCCGGCATTCACACCTCGAGTCTCGAGTATGCCCAGAAATACCTGAGCATGGGCGTGAACATGGTCACCCTGGGCACGGACGGGGGCTGGCTCATGGCCGGTGCGGCCAGGGAACTCGCCGCGGCAAGGGGGACTCAGGAAGCAGCCCGGGAGAAGACGGGCTACTGAGCCGGTCGGTGGGCGCGGTTCGAAACGTCCGCTATCCAGACGCGCTTTGTCCAGGTCTGCGTTATCCAGGCCCGCTTTGCGGGCCGTCAATGTAGGCCCGCGCCGCCGAAAAGCGCATACTAGGCATCCATGCAGTCCCCGGATCCAAGTTCCCTCCAGACGCTCATCGATGCCATGGTGGCAGTGGCGTCCACATACTGGCCGCTGGCGGTCGCCGCGCTCATCGGGGCGCTGATCGCGAGCCTCGCCTGGCTCAGACATTCCAATCAGAAAGCCCGCCATGCCTTTGAAACCGGACTGTCCCAGGACGCGGAAAAACGGGCCCAGGATGCACGCCTGATCGAGGAGCGCATGGAGATCCGGGCCCGGGAGTTCACCCGTCTCGAAGGACAGCTGGATGCTCTGACGAAGGCCCATGATACGGCCCGGGCGGAACTCGAAGAAAAGACCCGCCAGGTGGCCGACTATCAGGCGAAGCAGGCGGGGCTCGAGGCGCGTCTGGATGAATCCCGGAAGGCGTTCGAGGAAAAGGAAGCACTGTTCCGGGAATCGAGCGAGGCGCTCAAGCAGGAATTCGAGCTCCTCGCCAACCGGATCTTCGAACGTCAGGGGCAGGCCCACCAGGAGAAGCTCTCCACGGTGCTCTCGCCGTTCAGAGAGCAGATCGTCGATTTCCGGAAGCGGGTGGAAGAGGTTTACCACACGGAAAGCAAAGACCGCGCGTCGTTGCTCACGGAAGTGAAAAACCTGCAGACGGCCTCCGAGAAGATCAACCAGGAGGCAGAAAACCTCACCAAGGCGCTCAAGGGTGACAGCAAACTGCAGGGGAACTGGGGCGAACTGGTGCTGGAACGGGTGCTGGAGCAGTCCGGACTCAGGGCCGGCTCAGAGTACTTCCTGCAGGAAACGCGGCGCTCGGCCTCCGGCGATCTGAAGCGGCCGGATGTGCTCATCCGACTGCCGGAAGACAAGGACGTGGTGATCGATGCCAAGGTGTCGCTGACGGCCTACGAGCAGGCGCTCTCCACCGAAGATCCCGGCCAGCGCGAGGTTTTCCTCAAGCAGCATCTGACCAGTCTCAGGGCCCATGTGAAACGGCTGGCGGATCAGGACTATGCCCATCTGGAGGATGTCCGCTCGCTCGACTTCGTGCTCATGTTCGTGCCCATCGAGTCCGCTTTCACCCTGGCCGTGGAAGAGGACCACAGGCTGTTCACGGACGCATTCGAGAAGCGGATCGTGATCGTCAGTCCCACCACGCTGATGATGACGCTGAGGATCATTCACAACGTCTGGCGGGCCGAAAAACAGAACCACAACGCCCAGGAAATCGCCCGGCGGGCCGGCGCGCTGTACGACAAGCTCCGCGGGCTGGTGGAAGACATGGAGCGCCTCGGTACCCAGCTCAATACCGTGGAGAAGACTTATCAATCCGCCGTCGGCAAGATCAGCTCTGGAAAGGGCAATCTGGTTCGGCAGGTGGAACAGTTCCGCGAGCTGGGTGCGCACGTCAAAAAGCCGTTGCCGAAGTCCGTGATCGAAGCCTCCGAAGCCGGGGAGGCAGCCCCGGCCCGCCTGACCCGGAGTGAGCAGGACGAGCAGGGCATCACGGTGGACCTGGACGCGCCGGCTGAAACCGACGCTCAGTCGGAAACTGAGACCGAAACTCAGACCGGTCCCGACGTCGCCGACGACGTTCCGTCCAAGCCGTCCAGCAAAGCCGCCGAGTAGCACTCGGCCCCTCGTGCCCGTGCACCGGAAAAGTGTGCGGTTGGTCTCATTTCACTTCGAATCGTTCCGGGTCAGTGTCAAGAAGGCATATGAACTTCACAGAACGGGTTTGGGGAGCCAAGTAAATTGGGCGGCAGAAACGGATTGCGAGGACAACTTAATGCTGGTGTTAACCCGGCGTGCCGGCGAATCGATCATGATCGACAATGAGATTGAGCTCAAAGTGCTCAAGATTCGCGGGAGCCAAGTGCATCTCGGGATTGATGCACCCAAGAAGTCGGCCGTGCACCGCAAAGAGGTCTGGTTACGGATCCACGGTGAACCTGCCAGTGCTTCTCCCCATGAGGAGCACGACGAAGACTTCGCAACGGATACCTTCAAGACCGCCTGACCCCATCGCGTCACGCACCAGCCGGTGCCGTGACGCCTCACCCTGCAATCAGAACCTACGCTTCCAGACCGCCCGGACCACCCTGGCCGATGAATGCCGGTGTTTCGCAGATGGCGTAGGGGTGGATCTCGCCGGTGGTCACCGGATAGCGATGCTGATGGATGCCTTCGCGCACCTCCCGGTCGAGTTGTTCGGCTGTGGGCTTCAGCAGTACGGAATCCAGCGCCTCCCAGATCGGATTCACCGGTTGCAGCGGGGTGAACGAAAGCACTGTCTCCCAGGTTGCCCGGTGCAGCTCCACCACCGCCAGATCGGTCACGTATCCCCAGTATGAATAAGCCGCCGGCGTACCGCTGGCGAACAGCACGGGCAACGCCTGGTCCGCTTCCCGGGCCGAGTCCAGCATATCGAGGGCGGCCAGCCAGGGATGGGTGTCCCGATACTTGCCTTCGCCGCTGGCTTCCAGCAGCACCTTGAGGGCTTCTTCCGCCACGGTGGTGGCAACGCAATAGGGGTAGGGCGTGGTCATGTCGTGGGGATTGTCTCCAGGGACGGCGGACGGGGGTACTGTACATGCATACAGAGGATTTTATAATCACCGCTCTCCAGCCATGCAACCGGCATCATTCAGGGTGTTCAAGCTCAAGCCACAACAACCGCCGCCGCCGGACTACTACGCTGCCAACCTCCGGCACCTGTTTGCCCACGTCCAGGACTTCTATGAAGACATCCTGACCGGTGAGGAACTGGGCTACGTGCATGCCTTCCTGAGCGCCGGCGCCGATGCTCAGCGACTGTATGCCCGGCTGCTCGGCCGGAAAGGGCCCTGGATTCGACTCGACAAACTGAACTATCAGGAGATCCCAGCGCTTTCAACGGCGGTGACAGAACTGGAAGCCAACGGCCTGGTGGTCGTAAACGCCGAAGCGCCAGCGGAAACCCTGCTTGGTCTGCTGACCCAGGCGGAGCGGAAAGCTGCATTCCCGACGGTGCGCGGCATGAAGAAAGACGAGTGGATTGCCGAGTGTCTCGGCCGTCATGAGGATGCGCGGATCCGTCGCGTCCTTGCCCGGCGTTACACCTGGCTGAATCTCCGCAGGCGCCGCCTGGTCCGGCTGATTCAGCTGCTATTTTTCGGGGATGACCATCAGGACACCAGTACCTTCGTGCTCCAGGACCTGGGGCTCATGCGGTTCGAGGACTATCCGCTGCAGCGCACGGCCCGTCTGTTTCCTGATCGACAGGCACTGGATCGGTACCGGCACCTGCGCCGCCTGGATCGCCTCTGTCATCGGTTGAGCGAAGCCGAGGGCCTGGACGTGTGGCTGTTGCAGGCCCTGAACGTCGACGCCGGGAATCGACAGGAGCAGCGGCAACGGGATCGAACCCTCAATCGGCTCGGGCAGCAGTTTGAACGGGCAGGTGCATTCGATCGTGCGCTTGATTGTTATGGCCGTTCCCGGATGCATCCGGCGAGAGAGCGGCGGGCGAGAATTCTGAAGAAGCTCGAGGATGACGACGGTTGCCGGGACCTGGTGGCGCGCATCGCCCGGACGCCGCGCTGCGCCGAGGAGGTGGATTTCGCCAGGCGGTTCGGCAAACGGGCGAGACGCGGAGCGGAAACCGTCACCGTGGTGCCGCTCGGGCAGCCGGTCGAGCGGATCGAAGCCCATGCGGCAGAGCTGCTCGGAGCCACCGGAGGTTTTGCGTTCCATCTCGAGAACGCCCTGCCGAGGAGCCTGGCCGGCCTCGCCTATTGGGAGCAGATATTCGCGCCGGTGCCCGGGGCATTCACCAATCCCTTTCAGTCGGGTCCATTGGATCTGTTCTGGCCGGACTTCGCCGAAGCCCGTGGCCGGGCCATCGCTGAACGTACGGCAGTCCTGTCTGAGCCCGGTGCTTTGAAGCAGGCACTGGCAGATACCTTCGAGGAGAAAGTCGGAGTCGCCAACCGGATGGTTTCCTGGCGGCATTTCGATGCCACCGTGCTACAGACACTGCTGAGTTATGTGCCGGAAACTGCCTTGCTGGCGCTGGCGGAACACGTGATCCGCTGGCCGTACAGAACCCGGAACGGTTTTCCGGACCTCACGGTGGTTTACGGGCCGGGCAACTTCGAGTTTGTGGAGGTGAAAGGACCGACGGATCAGCTGCAGCCCGGCCAGCGGGTCTGGCTGAGCACGCTGGCGCAACTCGGATTGCCGGCGCGGGTTCTGAAGTTCAAAGCATGCTGATCAACGTCCCGGTCAAAACCCTGGCCGAGTTCGTGCACCGGCGTGGCGATCTGTATCCGTCGCTCGGCGGGCGTGTGACCGGGGAGGAGGGGATCGCAACCCAACGTCGGGTCCAGCAGAACCGGGGTGACGGCTACCAGCGGGAGGTGGTCGTCAGCGGTGAATTCAGCGTCGGCGAGGTGGAGGTCTCTCTGAGCGGCCGCCTGGATGGTTGTGACCTGACGGCGGAAGTGCCCCTGGTCGAAGAAATCAAAACGACCCGGGCAGATCCGGCCGAGGCCGAGCAGGCGGTCGGGTCTGCCCACTGGGCTCAGGCTCGACTCTACGCGGCATTGCTCGCACGGCTGCATCCCGAGCGGGAAGCGTGGGCCGTGCGCCTGCTCTACTGTCATCCGGATGAGGCTCAGGCCGATGACGCGCTGACGGATGAGAATCGGCAAATGACGGCGCGATCGTCGTTCACCGAGCAACGCTCGGCGGAGTGGCTGAGCGACTATCTCGCGCAGACGCTCGAGGTCTACGGTCGCTGGCTCGCCGCAGAGCGGACCTACCAGGCCCGGCGGAACCGCTGGCTCGATGCCCGGGGGTTCCCGTACGGCGGTTTCAGAGCCCACCAGCGGGCGTTGGCCGGGCGGGTCTATCAGGCCTTCCGGGACGGCGAGCACCTGCTGCTGGAGGCGCCCACCGGCAGTGGTAAGACCATGGGCGTGCTCTATCCCGCATTGAAGGCGCTGGCTGCTGGTCATGTGCAACGGCTGTTTTATCTCACCAGTCGCGGCACCGGTGCGCTGGCGGCGATGAAGGCGGCGTCGGATATCGGCGAGACGCCACCGCACACCGCTGGAATCCGGGTGGTGGATCTGGTGGCCAAGGAAAAGGCCTGCCTGGTTGAAGGCATGCCCTGTGATACCCGCTGTCCGTATTCGGTTGGCTACTACGACCGGATTCAGGGTGCCGTTGTGGACGCACTCGAGCAGGCGACGCTGGATCGGGAAACAATGCGCGGTGTGGCGGAATCCCATCAGGTCTGTCCCTTCGAGTTGTCATTGGATGTGGCCGTTCATGCGGATCTGATCATCGGCGACTACAACTATCTGCTCGATCCGGTCGTGCGTCTGCAGCGATTCCAGGATGACGCAGCGCTTGGCCTTCTGATCGATGAGTCGCACCAGCTTGCCGAACGCACCAGAGACATGCTCTCTCTGACACTGAGTCGGGAAGACGTGAAAGCGGCGATCGCGGAATCTCCGCCGGCCGAGATTCTCCGCCGGCTGAAGCGGACGGACCGGGTCCTGATGGAGATCCGGCGGGAACTTGTCGCAGCTCAACCCCGGGATCGAAACCCGGGCGGGGAAGTGGTGATCGGGACGCCGGAGAAACTGCTCCGAGCGGCCGAGCAGGCCCTGGAAGCGCTGGCCGCAACCGAGATCGATCTCAGCGCCTGGCCGTTGAGCCGCCGGCTGCTGTTCGATCTGTCCCGTTGGGTACGGGCGCAGAACTGGTGCCGTGGACGTTCGGGCCAGGCACAGGCACAGGCAGAGGGCGAGGGTAGTGAGTGTGGTGAGCGTGGTGAGCGTGGTGAGCGTGAGGATCCCGCGAATGATTCCGCGACGCTCGCCCCGGAATTCCGCTATCTGGCCCAGGTGACCGATCGCGGTCGCACGAGGAAGAGCGTGCGGCTCCGGCTGGCCTGTCTCGATGCGGCGCCCTACCTCGAATCCGTGCTGGCCGGCTATGGTCCACATGTCCGCTTCTCGGGCACCATGACGCCCCTCGACCTCTATCAGCGCCTGCACGGCCAGGCGCAGGCGCCGGCGGAACGAGTCGAAAGTCCCTTTGCCCCGGATCAACTGGCCGCCCTGGTGGTTACCGATCTGCCGGTGTACTACCGGCAACGGGCAGCCTCGCTGCCCGGGCTGAAGAATCTGGTGTTGAACACGGTGGCAGCCAGACCGGGCAACTACCTGGTCGCGCTGCCGTCCTTCGAATACGTACAGCAACTGTCCGAGGTGCTGGTCACCGAACTCGGCAACGGACTCCTGGTGCAGACACCGGGGATGGCGGCAGAGGCCCGGGCTGAATTCCTCGAGGGCTTTCAGGCGGACGGGCCGACCCGGGTCGGCCTCATCGTGCTGGGCGGCCTGTTCGCCGAATCGGTGGATTTCAGTCATGCGCCGCTTGCCGGCGTGATCTGCGTGGGTGTCGGGCTGCCGCCCGTGAGCCGGCAGAAAGAAGAGATGCGGGTGCATTTCGATGCGGATCTCGGCGCGGGCGGGGGGGACACGGTGGCCTATCAGCAGCCGGCGATGACCCGGGTGTTGCAGATGGCGGGCCGGTTGCTGCGCAGCCCGGCGGATCGGGGCGTGTTGCTGCTCATCGATGACCGTTTTGCCCGTCCGGCCTTCCAGCGTTTCTTTCCGAAACACTGGCGACCGGTGAACGTGGCGGCGGCGGATGTGCCGGCACATCTGGAAAACTTCTGGCAGGCCGAGTCCGGCTTGCCTAGACTCCGCAGTTCCAGTGATCCCGTCCGGATGGATGGGACGTCCGCCCCCCCAGGCAATCAGATAAGACAGCAGGAAACGTGAGCACCGAAAAGAGCGTCCGGCGCACCAAGATCATCTGCACCATCGGCCCCGCCACCGCCAGCTTCGAGATGCTGGAAAAGCTGGCCCTGGCCGGCATGAACGTGGTGCGTCTCAATATGTCCCATGCCGACCACGAGAGCGCGCAGCAGATCGTCAACTGGATCCGCACGCTGAACCGTAAGCTGAGCTACCCCGTGGCCATTCTGCTCGACACCCAGGGCCCGGAAATCCGCACCGGTGACATCGCTGAGCCCATGGACCTGAAAAGTGGCGATGTGGTCACGGTCAGTGTGCTGCCCGGCGACGTGGAATCCAGTTCGATCCATATCAACTACCAGGATCTGGTGGATGTGCTGGAGGTGGGCAACCGGCTCACGGTGGACAACGGCCTCATCAACTTCGAAGTGCTGGAGAAGCAGGGCGACGACCGGCTGGTGTGCAAGGTGCTCGATGGCGGCACCCTGGGTGGCCGACGGCATGTGAATCTGCCGGGTGTGCGGGTCAATCTGCCGGCGATCACCCAGAAGGACCGTCGCGACATTCAATGGGGCCTCGACAACGACGTGGATTTCATCGCGTTGTCGTTCGTTCGCAAGCCGGACGACATCGTCGAGTTGCGCGAGTTCATGGGTGCGAAAGCAAAGAACGTGAAAGTGGTCGCCAAGATCGAAGATCAGGAAGGGGTCTCCAACATCCATGGCATCGTCGAGCAGGCAGATGGCGTGATGGTGGCCCGGGGCGATCTCGGCATTGAAACCAACATCGCCGACCTGCCCAACATTCAACGGCGGATCGTGCATGCCGCGCTTCAGGGCGGCAAACGCTGCGTGGTGGCAACGCACATGCTGGAGTCCATGATCGAAAATCCGATCCCCACCCGGGCGGAAGTCACCGACGTGGCCAATGCCATCTACGAAGGCACGGACGCGGTCATGCTGTCCGGCGAGACGAGTATCGGCAAGTATCCGGTCCGCTGCGTGGAGCAACTCGATTCCATTGCCCGTCATTCAGAGGCCTGGCCCGGCCTCGGCTATGAGAAGGATCTGGTGCCGGATACAGACAAGCAGCACATCGCGATCAATGCGGTGTCGCTGGCCGAGGACATCCAGGCCAAGGGCATCGTGGTCATCACCCGGCGAGGCATCACAGCGGACCTTGTGACCAACGCGCGGCCGAGTACGGTGCCGATCTATGCCTTCACCAATCACTCTCAGACCCGGCGCAGGCTGACCATCAACCGGGCGGTGGTGCCGCATCGGATGGAGTTCAGCTCACAACCGGAGAAAACCCTGCAGCGGGCCCTGGCGATTCTCAAGGAACGGGAAGGATTTGTTGCCGGCGACAAGGTGGTGGTGATTTCGGACGTGCTGGCTGAGTTCAATTCGGATGCGATTCAGTTGAGGCATCTTTCTTAGACCCTGGGAATCTTAGACATCCGGAATACGCGGGGACGGCCCCTCGGTTCTGGGGGTTCAAAGAGTTGGGGATCAGGCGGAAGGGTGTTTCGCGCTGCGTTGGGGGTCGCAAAACGGGCGTCCCGCTTGCCCCTTCGGGGTGCCCTCGACTTCGCGCGTCGGCCTTTCGCTCCGCGAATCGGCCACGCACTCCGCTCGGCTGCGCTCCCGAGCCCGTTTTGCAACCCCCAACGCAACGCTAAGCGTGCTTGGATTGATTCCTGACACTCCGCAATTCCGGTTTCGCGCTCCCGGCGGGCACTCGATGTTCGGCAATGATCCACGTGGAACTGTCTTGTGCACGGCCGACGCTGAGCTATGCCATCGAATCCTGGTTACCCTGCCACCAACCCCGCCCTGTTAGAGCGAGGCTGTCGAGCGCGCTCAGGTGGATGTGTGAGGACTCTTTTTCGGGTGTGGAGCGCAGCCGAGCGGAGCAAGTGGCCGATTCGCGAAGCGAAAGGCCGACGCGCGAAGTCGAGGGCACCCCGAAGGGGCAAGCGGAGCACCCGAAAAAGAGTCCTCGCACAGCCGCCGAAACACCCTCTCCAATCCACCTCAAAAACTAACAGCCGAATAAAGCATTCGAGCAGAAACAAACACCAACAGAACCCCAAACGCCCGCCGCAACGGCAATGGCGCCACCCGATGCGCGACCTTCACACCCACCGGTGCCAGCACCATTGCCGCGCCCATGATCGCGGCGAATGCGGGCAGATACACCCAGCCGAGCATCCAGTCGGCGGCTTCCTGGCCCCAGCCGGAAATGATGTAGCCCAGCGCACCCGCCAGGGCGATAGGCACGCCCAGGGTGGAGGAGGTGGCAGTCGCACGGTGCACGGGGGTGTTGAAGTAGATGAGCGTTGGCACGATCACGTTGCCGCCGCCGATGCCGGCAATCCCGGAAACCAGACCGCCGCCTGTGCCGAGCAGCGCGGAAAGTAACGGCCTGGGTCTGGTTCTGTGCGCGGAGGGCTTCCAGCTGGTGAGCATGACGAAGGCCACGAACAGCAGAAAAAGACCGATAAACCCCCGGAACAGCAGGGTCGGCAGCTGCGCGGCGAGGGATCCGGATAGAAAACTGCCTATCACCAGAAAGAACGCCCAGCGTTTCACGATGTCCCAATCCACCATCTTTGCGCGAATTTGAGCGGATGCGGCGGAAATGGACGTAAAAACGATACAGGCCAGAGATGTGGCCACCGCGATGGCGGTGGCCTCGTGGGGGCCGAACAGTCCCGCCAGGTCAAAAAGGACAATGAGGGCCGGTACGATCACCACACCGCCGCCGATACCGAGAAGACCGCCCAGAAAACCGCTCACCGCGCCGATTGCAACGCAGGAAGAAAAAAACAAAAAGTGATTCAATATGATTAACTTAGGCGAAAGAGCCTGGAGTCTACTGAAGTTGCGTCGACTGCAGCAACGAACCACCGAGCGAACCGACCGGCACGGCCGTCCCAGCGGGCCCGGCCTGCCCGTGCCTGCTCGCTTTGTTCGTGCCGGGATAAGGCCGGGCCTTCGACTGCGACAGCATGCGTCGATGCTGCTGATCGCCGTGCTGGCGCTCGCCGTCGGTTCGCACACGCTGGCGGCGGAGCGGGAATTCACCCTGGATAACGGCGACTACTACAAAGGCACCGTCGTCGATGGCTTCCGCACAGGTCAGGGCGTCTACGTGTGGGCGGACGAGCGCCGGTATGAAGGCGAGTTTCTGCAGAATCGCATGCATGGCCAGGGCACCTACACCTGGCCGGACGGCCGCTCCTACACCGGCACCTTTGTCGAAGACCGTCGCGAGGGCCAGGGCACGCTGACCTGGCCGAATGGCAATCGCTACGAGGGTGAATTCCGGGACAATCAGATGCACGGGGCGGGCACCTTCACCTGGGCCAACGAAGATGTTTATACCGGCACCTTCGTGGCCGACCAGCGTACGGGCGAAGGCACCTTCAACTGGCACACGGGTGAGGTGTACACCGGCGAATTCCAGGAAGGGGTGCCCAATGGTCGCGGCTTCTTCGCCTGGCCGGATGGCAGGACATTCGAAGGCACTTTTGTGGACGGCATGAAGTCCGGCTATGGCGTGCTTGTGTCCATTCCCAACGACAATCGTTACGAAGGCATGTTCGAACGGGACGTACGTTCAGGACTCGGCGTGTTCCGCTCCCGGGACGGCACCATCTATCGCGGCCAGTTTGCCGAAGACAAGATGCATGGCTATGTGGTGAAGCAGAGTCCGGAAGGCAGCCTGGAGCTGCAGGCGTGGACGCGGGGCGAACTCCAGACCACCCGACCGCTGGAGGCTTCCATGCGTTGTCAGCTGGAAATCGAAGGCGCGCCCTGGATGTTCGAGGCAGACGACTGTGTGAACGGATTGGCCCATGGACGCGGCCTGGCGGCCCGTCTGGATGGTCTTGAGATCATCGTCGATGGCCGGGTGGTTCTCGGCCGGTTGATCGAAGGCGACGTGCTCTCCCTCAGCCTGGAGGGTGGCTGATGTCCTCCGTGGTGCAGCAGACGTTCATCAGCATTCCCGGTTTCCAGGTGCAGAAGGAACTGGGTCGCGGCGGCATGGCTCGGGTTTATCTGGCCGTGCAGCGGAAATTCGGCCGGCTGGTGGCGCTCAAAGTGGTGAGTGGCGACTTTACTCAGGATACCCGGTTCCGTGAGCGATTCATTCGTGAGTCCCGGATCAACGCGCGACTGACCCATCCGAATATCGTCCAGGTCTACGACGTGGGCACCCATGAAGGCTCGTTGTTTCTGGTGATGGAATACCTGCGTGGCGGTGATCTGAACCAGGCACTGGAACGGGGCATGCGGCTCTCGGAACTGGTGAAGGTGGTGAAGGACATGTGCCGGGCGCTCGACTATGCGCATGGCAAAGGGTTCGTGCACCGGGACATCAAGCCGGAGAACATTCTGTTCCGGGAGGATGGCAGTGCGGTCCTGACGGACTTCGGAATCGCTCAGATCGCCGATTCGGATGCCACGCTCACTCAGGCCGGCACCGTGGTGGGTACGCCGCAGTACATGTCGCCCGAACAGGCGAGCGGACGGGAACTGGACGGCCGCTCGGACATCTACAGTCTGGGTGTGGTGCTGTTCAAGATGCTCACGGGGGATGTGCCGTTCAAAGCGGATTCCGCCGTGAGCGTCGGGATCAAACACCTCCAGGAACCAGTGCCCCGGCTGCCGAATTATCTGAAGGCGTTTCAGCCGGTGATCGATAACTGTCTGGCCAAGCGTCCGGATCAGCGTTTTCAGAATGGCGGCGAGCTGATTGCGGCGCTGGATGCGGTGCAGACGGAAGCGGAACTGCCCAATGCCACCATCCGCGCTCAGGCCGTCAGCACGCAGGAGGTGCGGGCGGTGGGGAGCGATCTGCTCACCACGGCTCGGGATCCCAGTCGCAAGGACCGCAATTCCGATCGACGCCGGCGTCGACGCCGGTTGCGGGCGCTGCTGTCGCTGCTCGTAATCGTCAGCATCGGCGCCGGGATCACCTATGTCATCCTCGAGCAGCCGAGCTGGTCCGTGCGGGTGCTCACCTTCGCCGGGGTGATCGAAGATCCCATGGCCCAGGAGGTCTGGAACAATGCCCAGTCTCTGCACCAGGATCCGAATCAGGGCCTGGCGGCGGTAGTGGCCGCCTACCGCCGGGTGCTGGATGTGGATCCGGACCATGCGGGTGCGATCTCGGCGATCGCCGGGCTGGAAAGTCAGTGGCGTCAGTCATTCAGCGCCGCGCTGGCGCAGAGCGATCTCAGTCAGGCGGAAACCAAGCTGGCCGAACTCGAGTCCGCGTTTCCGGGTGATCCGGAACTGGCGAGTCTGAACGTTGCGCTCGCCGACCGGCGACGGGCGGAAGTCCTGCTCAGCAGTACCCAGGCGTTGCTGCGCAGTCACGGTATTTCAGACATTCCTTCGGCAACGTCCGCGATCCAGTCCTATCGGGAAGTGTTGCGCCTCGCACCGGGCCACCCGGTGGCCATGGCGGAACTCGATACCATCGCCACCCACTATGCAGGCCTGGCGATGGAGTCCGCTGCCGCGGGCGAACTCGACAATGCGCTGACGTTGCTGGACCGGGCCAGTGCCGCCAATGCGGGGCTGCCCATTCTCGATGACGTGCGGGACAGCATCCGCCAGGCAACCACGCTGCAGGAGGAGATCGGCAACATGCTGCAGCAGGCCGGTGAGCTGCGTGCGGCGGGCACCCTGATTAACCCGCCGGGAGAGAACGCGGCTGAGGTTTATCATCGGGTGCTGGCGGCAGACCCGGACAACGTGGTGGCGATGCAGGGGCTCAATGAAGTGGAGTCGCAGATCGTCAGCCGGTCCAGTCAACTGATTGCGGCGAGCGATATTCAATCCGTTCAGGCGCTGCTGGATCGGGCCGGGGCGGTGGGTCTGAACCCGGACTCCATCGCCGAGGTGCAGGGCCGGCTGGATCTGGAGGTTGCCAGGCTTGCGGATGTGCAGACCGGCCTGGAGCGGGCGCAGCTCCTCCTGGCCCAGGGCTTCATCACCGCCCCTCAGCCCGAGAATGCGGTGGCGGTACTTCGTGAAGTGGAGCGGCTGGATCCCGGCAATCCGCAGGGTGCGGCGCTGCTGCAGGCGGCGGCGGAGCGGCTGGCTGCTGTCGCCGAAGAAGCCTATGCGGTGGGGATGGTGGAAGAAGCGCGTCAGTATCTGGAACTGGCCCTCACCGTCACACCGGATGTGAGCGAGTGGCGGGCGCTCAGGGCTACCTGGAAACAAGATAACAATAATGCCGCAAGCCTCTGATATTAAAATATTTATAACTCTAGACGAAGAGCGGATCCCGCTCACCGAGAGCACCACCATCGGCCGTCAGCTCGACAACGATCTGATGATCGCCGGCGAGGACGTGCTCGATTTTCATCTGCGGCTCGAACCTACGGACCGGGGCGCGCGGGTCTTCCCCCTGGGCGAAGCGAGCCTGATCGTGAATGGCGCCGACTGGGCGGAACCGGTGGATCTGGTGGCAGGTGACCGGTTGCAGGTGGGTTCCAGCGAACTGCTCATCAGCGCGGAGCTGCAGGGTCCGCCCCAGGCGGACGAATGGTGGCTGCATGCGGACCGGGACGAGTCCGTCTACAAAGTGACGGGCACCCTGGACGCGGGTCGGAGCGACGAGAACGAGATTCTGCTGCTCGACGATCACATCTCCCGCAAGCACGCCCGGTTCATGCTGAACAACGGGGTGGTCTGGGTTCAGGACCTGCGCTCGGCCAATGGCACCTACGTGAACGGTGAGCGGCTGTCCGGTGGCTGCCGGCTGTTCCATGGCGATGAGGTGAGCTTCGACAATCTGCGCTTTCAACTGGTAGGCAAAGGCCAGGATCTGACGCCGGTGCGACAGGCGGAGAGCGTGACTCAGGTGGCCCTGATCAAGGAGGCGCCGCAAGCGGGATACGAGACCACCGAATTCGCGCTCGCGGACGCCAATAACGATATGCCGCTCGTGATGCCCGAGGTAAGCGAGACCGGTGCCTTTCTGCTTGGCGTCAGTGAACCGGTGAGCGGTTACACCTTCCGGACCCGGATTGGCGCAACCACCATCGGCCGTGACGAGGATTGCGACGTGGTGATCCGGGACCCGACAGTGTCTTCCCGACACGCCGAGATTGTCGTGCGACCGGAAACCACCACCATCACCAACCTGATGGCCACCAACGGCACCCGGGTGAACGGCCACCAGATCCAGAATGCGGAACTGGTGGATGGCGACGTGCTGCGCATCGGTCAGGTGAACCTGGTCTTCAAGGACGTGCCGTCCATGATCGAGGAACGTTCGCTGCTGGGTAAACTCCAGTGGTTTCTGCTCGGCGCATCGCTGCTTGTAGCGCTGGGACTGATCTGGCTGATCGGCTAAGCTCAACCCTTCATTGTTTCTCAATTTCAGGCTTTTTCAGGGGCACGACAGTGGGTGTGAAGATTCCTTTCAAACGGGAGCTCGAGTTCGAATATGGTGCGGTGGAAACCGTGGAGCCGGGCATTCGCCGGGTGATCGCGAACAATCCGAGCCCCTTTACCCACTACGGCACCGGCACCTATATCCTCGGGACCGGCAATGTGGCGGTGATCGACCCGGGCCCCGCGGATCCGGCGCACATCCAGGCAATTGTGGATGCAGTGGAAGGGGAGACGATCACTCACGTGCTGGTGACCCACACCCATATGGATCACTCCCCGGGTTGCGCGCTGCTCAAAGATCACACCGATGCGCCGACCTATGCCTTCGGCCCCCACGGCGCCGGCAAGCTCGAAGAAGGCGTGCCGGTGGAAGAAGGCGGCGACATGGAGTTCAAACCGGATGAGCTCGTCACTCATGGTGATGTTCTGGAAGGCGGCAACTGGTCGGTGGAGTGCGTGTACACGCCTGGCCACACCTCCAATCACATGTGCTTTGCCCTGCGCGAATCCCGGGCGCTGTTTACCGGCGATCACGTGATGGGCTGGTCTACCAGCATCATCTCGCCGCCGGACGGCGACATGATGGCATATATGGTAAGTCTCGAGTTGCTGCTGGAGCGCGATGATCGGATCTACTGGCCGACTCACGGGCCGGCGATTACGGAGCCGCACGAGCACGTGCGGGCCTTCATCGAGCACCGCAAGGAGCGGGAGGCGCAGATCATGCAGTGCGTGGAAGACGGCGTGGGCGTGATCGGCGACATGGTGCCGCTGATGTATCGGGATACCCCGGAGTATCTGTATCCGGCGGCCGCACGTTCGACCATGGCCGCGGTGGAATACCTGGTGAAGCGGGGCGCTTTGAATGCCAGTGACGGGGTGTCGCTGACCTCCACCTATACGAAGGCGCGCTGACTACATTCGGTTTTCTACGCCCGTTTTTTCTACACCCAGTCTTTCGGCGGCAGAAAATCCGTCAGCAGCGCGGCTTCCGGTGTCCCCGGCTCCGGGTGGTAGTCGTACTTCCATACAACCAGCGGCGGCAGTGAAGCGAGCACGGACTCGATCCGTCGGCCGCTCTGGATGCCATACTTGGTGCCCCGGTCGATGGCCAGATTGAACTCGGCATAGCGGCCGCGCCGGTAGAGCTGCCAGTCCCGCTCCCGCTCGCCGTAGTCTGTGTCCATCCGCGCCTCGAAAATCGGCCGGTAGGCCGGCAGGAAGTGATCGCCGATCGAGCGGGTGAAGGCGAACGCGGCCTCGAATCCACCCTCCGTCCAGTCATCGAAGAACAGGCCGCCGATCCCCCGGCATTCCTGACGATGGCCCAGATAGAAATATTCGTCGCAAGCCGCTTTCATGGCCTGGTAATGCGGCCCGGCCGCCGCCTTCGCCTGATTGTGCCAGTGCACGCAGTCTTCTTCGAAGCCGTAGTACGGCGTCAGGTCGAAGCCGCCGCCGAAGTACCAGACCGGCTCGTCCGCATCCACGAAGAAAAAACGCAGGTTGGCGTGGGTGGTGGGCACGTAGGGATTCGTCGGATGGACGATCAGTGAAATGGCCGTGGCTTCGAACCCGTGCCCGGCCAGGTGCGGGTTACGCTCCGTGGCCGCCGGTGGCAGCGAGGCGCCCACGCTGTGTGTGAACTGCACGGCAGCCTTGTCGATCCGAACACCGGCCTCCAGGACTCTGGGACGGCTCAACGCGCCGTTCTCGCCGGGAACTTCCTCCTTTCTGAACCGGGTTTCACCATCGAGCGCTTCCAGCGCGCCGACGATCTCGTCCTGCAGGTTCATGAAGTAATCGCGGACGGGTTGGATGGCTGGTTTCATGCTCGTACTCATGCTTTTTCTGATTCAGGCGCCAGGCGGTCGGGAAGCCGCGCATTATGCCCCGTTGGCGAAGAATTTTGACTGTGGATAACCGAAAGACAGGATGCTCGATGAGGCCTGCCTGACCGGACGTTATCTGCCGGCGGCAGCAGTCGTGCGACTCTCCGTCAGAATTCGCTCCTGCCCGGAGGAGGCGCCTGACTCCACTCTCGGCAACTGCACCATGATTGCGACGCCGGATCCATCGGCCAGGTTCATGGCGCGGACGAGGCCACCATGGGCCTCGGCAATGATCCGAACCACGTAAAGTCCGAGCCCGAAGTGCAGGCGATTCTGCGGGCCGCGATGGCTGACCATGGAGTCGAACAGGGAGCCCTCGGACTGATCCGGCAGGGTCGGACCTCGATTGGCCACAGTGATCTGACAGGCACCCCGGTTGGCGTCGAGCTGTACGCGGATCGGACTGTCGCTGCGATGGAAGTCGATGGCGTTGTCGACGATCTTGTCCAGCAGTTGCTCGATACGGAAGTCCGAGACCGAGGCGAGCACCGGCCGTCCGGGACCCCGGTAGACGAATTCGGACTCCGGATGCGCAACGCTGCAGTTGGCCACATAGCTCTGCAGCAGCTGGTCCAGATCGATCACTTCCATGTCTTCCGCTTCAAGGGAATCTTCCAGGTTGGCCGCATCCGCCAGGTTCTGAACGATGGAGCCGATCCGGGTGACACCGCGTCTGGCGCTGTCCAGATATTTGCTGTCCCGCACATCCGGATTTTCTTCCGCCAGATTGTGCAGGGAGGTAGCCAGGGTGTTGAGCGGGTTGTTGATCTCGTGGCGCAGCGTTCTCGGCATGTTTTCGAGGAAGGTGTTGTGCTGATGCAGTTTGGACAGCATGTTCGAAACACTCCGGGCGAGATCGCCGATCTCATCGCCGGCCGTCATCTCGGACTCCAGGAAACTGGTGCGCAGGCGGCCGTATTCGTCGATGGCTTGTGAGGCCTCCCGGCGCAGATTGCGGATACGCCAGGCAAGGCGTCCGGCGAAGGCCACCAGGGCAATGAAGACGATGAGCAGGCTGGCGATGGACAGGAACACCACCTGCTCGAGCGCCGAACGCTGGAAGGAGAGGATGTCGTCGATATTCTGCTCCACCACCACGGTGCCGATCACCGAATCGGTGGACACGATAGGATGGGCGGCCAGAATCACTTCATCTGTCTCCGAGAGGCTGCGGCGGATGGTGATGGGATCACCGGCCAGGGAACTGGCAATCGCTTCGTCCGCCACATTGTCCGGGGTCGGGCCGATGCCCTGGGGCGGTTCGTATTCCTCGAATGTGGTCAGGAAATGAATGGCCGGCCGCACCTGGTTGAAGAGATCGCGGAACAGGCGGAAGCGGCCGTCGGTCTCCTCGTTTGCGGTCACCACCAGGCTCGTGCCCGTTTCCGCCCGGACCCGCCGTTGGGCATCGATCACCAGAATTCGAGCGCCGGAGTAGCCGAGACCCTGGATGATGTTCAGCAGTTCGGGCGAGCGCAGCAGGACCAGGTTGAAGCTTTCCTTGCCCGCAGTCGGCAGGGTCTGTGTGGTGCGGACGACGGCTCTGGTATCGGGATCATCCACATCCACGAAACTGATCCCGAAGTAGCGGGAAGAGCCGAGCAGGGCCAGCGGCAGGCGGAATTCGATCTGATAGCCGCCCTCTACCGGCTGCAGATAACCCTGTACCGTGGACAGTGGATTGCCGTCGGCGGCAAAACGCCAGTCGGCGTCCATGGCATAGGCGGTGGTGACGCCTTCGCCCGGGAAGGTGATATTGATCCGGCCATCCTCACCATCGGCCCGGATGAAGTCGAGCCGGACATGGTCGGCGTTATCCAGGCGCAGATACTCCGGATCTCTGAAGATCGCATCCGCGTCCCGAATTTCCATGTAGACGTGCAGCTGACCGCCGCGCTCGCCCAGGAGCAGTTCGAAGTTTCCGTCCGCTGCCGGATTGTCCGTGCCGAAGGGGATCAGCTGATCTTTGAGTTCATCACCCCAGTCCGATCTGTCGCCATCCAGCCGCACCGGGTTCTGCAGCGGATGCGCATAAAGGGACTCGAAATCCTCGATGGTCACCGGCAGATCGTTGAAGAGATCTTCCCGGCCATTGAAGAGGGTGGAAATGCCTTCCGCGGTGAGAAGCTGGGCATGGGACTGCCCCTGGATGAGCAGCCGCTCCATCTCGACCAGCTGCCGGTAGCCGAACAGCGGCACGATGAGCAGGGTCAGACCCAGCAGCATCAGCTTGGTGCCGAGCCGGGGACCGCGAATGGCGCTGAAGAGCTTCACGTCAGTGTGCGCGTCGTCGGCTCAGTCGGACCAGCGGTAGCCGAATCCATATTCGCTCTTGATGGCGGAGAAATCCGGATCGAGCTTTTCGAACTTCTTGCGGATGTTGCGCATGTGCGTGTTGATGGTGTTGTTGGTCACCAGAGATTGCATGGTGGCGTTCATCAACGTCTCGTAGGAGACAGCATGGCCCGGCTGGCGGACGAGCTTGGCCAGCATTCTGAATTCAGTGCCGGACAGATCGATCCGCTCACCTTTCCAGGAGGCGAGCAGGGCATCCTGATCCAGCGTCAGATCGCCGATTTTCTTGGCGGTGGGTGATTCCGCCTGATCCTGTTCCTCCCGGAACTCGTTGATTCTGAGCAGGCTGGAGATGCGTTCGGCCAGGTAGTCCAGGCTGATCGGTTTGGGCAGGTAGTCCCAGGCCCCGAGCCGCAGGCCGGAGATCTTGTCGATCTCGTCGATCCGCTCCGTCAGGAAGATCACCGGGAGGCTCGGCGCTCGGGTGAGGAGATCGCGACAGAGCTGGAAACCACCGTCCACTTCCTCACCGAGAATGATGTCCAGAATGACCAGGTCAGGCAGGGATTCGTCGATGCCCTCCAGCGCCTCTTCCCGGCTGCCATAGGCGGAAACCTGGTAGCCTTTCTTGGTGATCGCATCCGTGTAGTTGGCACGCTGATCCGGGTCATCCTCTACGATCGCAATTGTCTTTGCCATCAGCCACTTACCTCCTGGGGTTGGCGCGGATTGTAGCCTGAAAAACGAGACTTGGCGCGGGGATGCGATAAGACGGATGTCCCACTCCAGGGTTTCTCCATCAAAACGGCTCAAGGTTCCATTTTTCATGCGAGGCTCGTGCAGTCCGGTGCGCTCTAATGCGCACATGAACGTATTCGTGCCTGTATCTGAAGAGTTGATGGATCGGCTGGGGTTGTCGCCGGATGACCTGGTGCCGTTTGAGCTTGAGTATGAAATCCTGCGGCCGGGGGAAGGCTTCGACCGTCTGGAGGCAGCTACCGAGGCCGCCGTACCCGCCTGACCCACATCAACGGATCTTTTGGCGCTTGCCGGGAAAGCCGTTAAGGTACGGCGATCCTGACATGCCCGGTGCGGGCGCGAGCGTATCTTTTTGACCGAACTGTTTTCGATCCTCTGGCAGACACTGGCGGCGATGGCCTGGCTGGAATTCACCGGCCTCGTCTCCGGACTCCTCTGTGTGTGGTTGCTGATCCGGCAGAATGTCTGGACGTTTCCGATCGGGCTCGTCTATTCGGTGGTTTCGGTGGCCGTGTTCGTCGAAGCGAAGCTCTATGCGGACGTGCTGCTGTCCGGCTACTACGTGCTGATGAATGCTTACGGCTGGTATTACTGGCTGTATGGGGGCGTGCGATCGACGGCAGACGTGCTGCCGGTGACACGGACACCCGGACAGACCGGCTGGATTCTGGCGGGCATCACGGCAGTCGCAATCGCGGCGATGGGCTGGTTCTTCGATACCCGGACCGATGCGGACTTTCCCTACTGGGACAGCGCCACCACCTGCATGAGTTTCGCCGCCATGTGGATGACGGCCCGCAAGTACATTGAAAACTGGATCGTCTGGCTGCTGGTGGATGTGATTGCAACAGCCATCTATTACGTGAAGGGTATCCACTTCTACGCCGTTCTATATGGCGTTTACCTTGGTATGGCAATCATGGGCTGGCGGGCATGGCAGCTGACGATGATGAAGCAATCGATGGGGCCAACGCGTCCTGTCGAATCCTCTGCCTGACGGGCCCGGAGTCTTCAGGCAAAACCACGCTGGCCGAGGTGCTGGCGAAGCGCTATGGCGGGCGGCTGGTCCCTGAGGTGGCCCGATCCTATCTCCAGGGTCGTGATCATTACGATGCAGACGATCTGCTTGAAATCGCACGGCTGCAGGTGGCGGCGGAGGCGGAGGCCATTGCCGAAACGGCGGGAGAAGCGGATGGCTTGGTGGTGTGCGATACGGATCTGCTGGTGATTCGGGTCTGGTGGGAGGAGAAGTTCGGCCCGTTGCCCGGGGAGCTGATCCAATTGGAGATGAACCGCTCACCCCGTGCTTATCTGCTGACGCGGCCGGATCTGCCCTGGCAGCCGGATCCCCTTCGGGAGAATCCGACGGATCGGGCGCGACTCTTTCAGCGCTATCTTTTTCTGCTCGACGAAGGTCCTCATGCCTATGCGATCGTCGAAGGACGGGGCGATGACAGAACGGACTGTGCGCATGCCGCCCTGGATAATCTGTTGCCCGGGATGTCAGTCTGAGAATGCCGCCAGTCGATCGGCGGCGGTGTCGATCTGCACCTGGATCTCTTCCCGCTCGTTGCCATGGGACCGCTCAGACCAGGCCCAGGCGAACTCACGGAGCCAGAATGCGCTGAGGCATTGCTCGAGTCGTGATTCCGTGACCGGATCCTGGGTCCAGAGCGATATCAGACGGGCGAGTGAGTTCTCGTCAAACGAGCCGTCCGCCACGGTCAGACCTTCATGCAGGGTGATCAGATCAAACAGAGGGTCATTGCGGCCGTACCATTCCCAATCCAGGGTCACCCAGCGACCGGGCTCTGACTGGATGATGTTCCAGGGGTTCAGGTCGTTGTGGCAGGTGGTGATGAACGCCGGCTGCCAGGTGCGTTCTGCGATTCGTGCCACGTATCCGGGTACGGAGTCTGCGCTGAGATAGGTCCGGGCCAGAAACAGGGGATCGTAAGCGCGGGTGCTTCCTGGCAGGGCCTCGTGAAATGGCTTCAGGTAGCTGGCAATGGCCTCCAGACCGGGTGGCGAATCCGCCAGCAGTTCGCCGGGTTCGAAGCGCGTGAGCATATGTCCGGTCCCGGTGTCGTAAGCGACGAGTTCGGGTGTGGTGATCCCGGCTACCGGCTGGCGATAAAAGTCCCGCTCCAGGGCGCGGTCCACAAACGGGCGGGATCGATTCGTGACTCGGAGAACATAGGTGGATCCCAGATAGTCGAACCTGAAATTCTCGTTGCTGTAGCCGCCGGGCAGATAGTCGAATACCACATCGCCAGCCGCGACAGGCTGCTGCAGCAACGCCTCGATGATGTGGATCAGATGATCGACGGATTCCGGAATTTTCATTTCAACGTTCTGGCGCGAATTACTTGAGCGTGATGCTGTGCAGAATAATCGAATCAGAGTGCGCAGCGCCGCTGTAAATGGCGATCACGGCCATCCGGCCAGTGTCCAGCTGGCGCCCTTTGGGGGCGTTCTCGATCTCGGTCAGCGGCACCTGGAATTGTGCGCGTTCACCTGGTTCAAGCATCTGTTCGAAATTGAAGCGGTCGTCCCAGTGGGCGGAGCCTGTCTGATCCCGCAGGTGCATCTCGAATCGGAAACGGGTCGATGATGGATTTTCCACGTCGAGCATCAGGCAGTCGTGGCCGGTCCAGTCGGGCTCGAAACCGGTCAATGCGATCCCCGGGATTCCGCCACCCACGAGGCGTAGATGCAGCCCATCGTCCAGCCAGGTTGTCTCTATATCGGGACCTGACCGGAGTGGGGTTATTCGGGGGTTGGCGGACGACATCCCCCCGTCGAGCAGCACGGGAAACCAGCGCGCCTGTTGGATCACACGATTGAGTGAGAGCGAAACGGGTGCCACCACGGTTGCCATCAGAATCAGTGCCGCCAGGAGAACGTACGGCCCGCGCCGGGGCTGCCGATCTGATGGCCGGACGATGAGTTTCCAGACGGCAAAACCCAGCAGCACACCGAGCAGGTTCCCGGAGAGATCGACGAGTGAAAAGCCGTTGTACACTATGGCTTCCAGCAGCTCGGCGCTAAGGGCGAGCAGGAGCAATGCCAGAAGCGATGCTGGTAGCCGACTGCCCGCTATTGCACCGGCGGGCTGAAACAGCGTCAGCCAGCCGAAGGCGAGCAGACCGAACAGCAGTGCATGTGTGGCATTTCTGAGTGTCATGCCGAGTTCCGAGTCAGAGAGAAGGGGTATCTGAATCGACAGGGCAACGAGCATCGCCAGGGAGAGAGCGATCAGAGCGGAAATCTTGAATGTCACAGCAGCTTCGAAGGCCCTCGGGTCAGCGCGGCCATCCTCGCAATTCGCCGGGGTGGCCACAAGCGGCGAAATGAGGGAACTGTGAGCGCCAGCGCCGGATTCGAGATCACGCTCACCCGATTCGTGCACGCGCTTCGGAGCGCCGAACTGCCGGTTTCCCCGGCCGAAACCCTCGATGGATACCAGGTGGTGCAGCACGTGGGTATTGCGGATCCGATACTGCTGGAGAACGCACTGGCCCTCACGCTGGCAAAGAGCGTGGATGAGAAGGCGCAATTTGCCGAGTGTTTCCAGCGATTTTTTCATCAACTGGCGTTCCAGGAACCGGCGAAGCGCGCCCTGTTGCGGTCGGTGGAGCCGGATGCATTGCTGGAAAGCGTTGCGATGACTAATAACGGGACGCTTACCAGCGTCATTCGCGCCATCCTCAAAGGCGAACTCGACGCGGTCGTCTGGCGGGTTCAATCAGAAGCGGAGCGCCTGGACCTGGATGGGATGCAGACCCTGCGTGACAAGTCCCGCTACGTCAGCGCCATCGCCCGCACGCTCGGTGTGGAGGATTTGGAACGATTGATCACCGGTGCTGAATCCCTGCCCGCCGATCATCTGGCCGCACTGCGCTATCTCCGGCAATACATACAGGCCCAGGTGCGCGAGTACGTGGATGGTCAATACGCCCTCACGGTGGACGCATCGGGTAAGCGCACGCTGCTGGAGGCGGCGCTGAGGAGCAATCTGGATCAGTTGCAACCGGACTACTACGGGGAAGTAGACCGGGTCGTCGCCAAACTGGCCGACCGGCTGGCTCAGCAGCACCGCCGTCGTCGGAAGAAAGCACAGCGCGGTGTGCTCGATCTGAAACACACGCTTCGTGAGAATGTTGCTTACGACGGTGCCCTGTTCAATCTCAGGTGGCGGACGAAGCGGATAGAGAAGTCGAGTGTTTACATTGTCTGTGACGTGAGTAATTCCGTGGCGAGCATTGCCCGGTTTCTCCTGCTGTTCCTGCATGGCCTCACGGAGGTTCTGCCCCAGGTGCGCGCCTTTGCGTTTTCAAACCGCTGCGGGGAGATCACAGAGCAGTTCCGGGCGCACGCCCAGGCGCGCGCGGTGGAGGAGGCGATGTTCGACTGGGGCAAGGGGGCGACCGACTATGGCAGGGCATTGCTGGATTTCCGGGAACTGGTGCATCAGGACCTGGATCATCGAAGCACGCTGATTTTCCTGGGTGATGCCCGGGGCAACTACTATGACCCCAGGGTAGAGGTGCTCAAGCACCTGAGCCAGCGAGTGAAACAGGTGTTCTGGTTGAATCCGGAAACCCGGGATCGCTGGGGAGAAGGTGATTCGGACATGCGGCGATATGCGGCGCATTGTCTGCGGGTGGATGTGTGCCGGGGATTGAAGGACATCGAGCGGTTTGCGGACCGGTTGCTGACAGCCACCCGCTGAGCAGCAATCCCGGTCAGTTGATCCCTGCGAGATAGGAAAGCGTGGGCCCGATCTCACCGTGATGGACCACGTCTGCAATTCTGTCCAGTGGCGTTTCCTCCCGGTTGAGAATGGCGAGTTTGGCGCCCAGCTGTTTCGCATACTCCGGAAATCCGGCAGCCGGATAGACGATGAGGGTAGAGCCGGTGGCGATCATCAGATCGCATCGTTCCGTCATGACCTGCGCCCGGCGCATGGCGTCCTCCGGCATGGCCTGGCCAAAGGAGATGGTTGCGGATTTGATGATGCCCCCGCAGCGTGAGCAGGGATCGATACGATCCTGCAGTTCGAACTGTTGCTTCAGATCCGCGAGCTCGTAGCGCATCTCGCAGCTGAGGCACTTTGCATAACTTGAATTGCCGTGGAGCTCTATCACCTGCTCGTCGGGGATCCCTGAATTCTGGTGCAGGTTGTCCACATTCTGAGTGATGACGCCCGCGCACTTGCCCATCTCGACCAGCCTGGCGATGGCCAGGTGACCTTTGTTCGGGTCGGCACCTGTAAAATTCATCTCGCCGGAAAACTTACGTCGCCACTGTTCTCTACGCGCATCCTCGTTCTTGAGAAATTCTTCGAAGTAGATGGGCTTCATCTTCTCCCAGATACCAGTGCCCTGGCTGCGGAAATCGGGGATGCCGGACTCGGTGCTGATTCCCGCGCCTGTGAAGAAGACGATATTGCTGGCGGCGTCAATCAGCTTCTGGAACGTTTCTAGATCATCGTGATTCATCGCTTGATCAAACGAGGTTGCCGGTCGACTGTCAACCGGAAGGCTGGATCCGGGTGCCAGCGTTGAGAAAATCCTTCAGAACCCCGGAAAGTTCTTCCTGGGCAAACAGGGGAGAGAGGATGTGATTCGAGCTGGACAACCGGGCGAGTTCGAATCTGTCTGACGCATTCAAATCCGCCAGGCTTTTCTCCACTTCCGATTCGAAGCGCGTCAGCATGCGCTCATCGTGACGATAGACGACGAGCGTCCGTACACCCCGCCGGGTGAGGTCGGCAAGCCAGCGGCCGATCCGTCCACGATCCAACAGCCACATGGGATGCAGGCGAGCCCAGTAACGCATCAATCTGGCCTGCCAGTCCCTTTCTGCATTCTGCAACGGTTCCCAGGCGTAGTAGCGCAACAGCTCGACCAACAGCAGCGCATCGATTTCCGGGACGCGTCGAGCCAGATGCAATGCCTGATAGGCACCGGCACAGTATCCACAGAGTACGATCCGTTCGTACCCACCCGTTGTTTTCAGCCACTCGACGGCTTGCTCCACGTCGTTCACCGTTCGCTTCATGTAGAGGCGATTGAGGTCGGTGTTCTTTAACGGCGGGCTGTCGCCCAGGCCGCGGATGTCCATGCGCAGGACGGCAAACCCTTCCTTGGCCCAGGCACGTGCCCATTCCGTATAGTTCCGGTTGATGCCCGGACGATGATTGTTGCCCCCGTTCACCAGGAGGATGGCCGTGGTGGGTTCAGCCGAGTCCGACTCGGCCGGTGTGGTCAGAATCCCGAACAGATCCGCTTCCCTGCCGACGTGCAGGCATTGCTCCCGCACTGATCTGGCCGCACCGGTATCCATGATCACTTCCCGAGCCAGCGAAGGCGATTCCTCGGCTGTGGCCTCAGGCGCCGCTCGCTGAATCCGGGTATCGAGCCAGCTTCCCGCGTGCTCGATCAGTGCGGTGGGAACCCGTTGGCGACGCAGGCTGGCGGAACCCGGGTCCGGAAGACCGGCATGGGTCACCTGGCCCGCATCGCCGCCGAGTCGTTCAACGATCGTTGCACCGTCACCGGCATCGTCCCAGTCGAAGACGAGTGCCTGAACATCCCGTTGAACGGATTCCATTCTGAGCGCGCTGACCGATTCAGCGGTTTCTCTTGTATACAGAAATCCTGCGGCTTCCCTGTCGCCTTCCTCCCAGTGAGATGGCTGTCTGCCTTCCGGGTTCGACGCCATCATGCGGTCGAATGTGGTTTCCGTTCGTAAGAACTGCCGACCGGTCGGATATGCGCCCCAGAGCACAAGGTGGCTGACGGACGGGCGCTCCCGGGCAAAACGCTCGGCCACTGTGCCGCCGAAGCGTGCGCCGAACAGAATCAATGTTGATGTCCCTGCGCGTGCACTGAGGAAATCCGCACCTGCGTGGAGCGCCTGCAGCATGGCTGTGAGCCGATCCGGATCTCTGGGTGAGCCTTCGGCGTCGCAGGTGCCGGGGTAGTCGAGGCGCAGCACCGGATAGCCCCGTTCACTCAACGCCAGAGCCAGGTAGCGATAGGCGAGGTGCAGGTTCATCCGATCGCTTCCGAGCGGATCGCAGAGCAGGACGGCCGCCTGTCGGGGCAATCCCTGTGGCGGGTGGTACCAGCAGAATGCCTGTCCGGCGGGGGTGTTGAGCCAACCGGACTCGGCGTCTTCTGCAGACGATGGCCGGGTGCCTGCCATCACCGTGGGGTGCTGCCCAGGGTGACGGGTGTCGAAACCCGTCCGTTGAAAGCGGTGATCAGTCCTTCCGTTGTCGAACCGGTTGAAGGAGTTATACGCACGGCGCGTTCTCTGCCGGGCATAAGCGGAAAGTAGTTGTCGGAAACCGTGGCGTCGGGAAAGTCGAGCATCAGGTAATCGATGAAATGATCAGTGCTGAGGTGCAGGTGGTGTTCGCCGGTTCCAACCTCGTCGAGCACCTGAATTTCTGCTGGATTCGGCTGCTCGGGGTCGAGCATTGTCTCTTTCAGGAGAAAATACTCCGTTACCGGATCCTGACCGGATTCACTGGTGAAGGTAGCTATGGCGATCTCATAGGTTTGCGGACCGAACCGGTAAGCCCAGTTCGCGTCCACGAATCCACCGAGCAGGGCGTCCACGGACCATTCTGCTCTGCTGCCGGGTGCAACCGAGACTTCCAGGGAATTCTCTTCAAGGTAACGACCATCCAGCCTGCCCAGTTCGATCTTCAGCCGGCCGGTGAGCGGGTTTGGATGATCGTTGTGCAGTCCGAGCCAAAGGCCGTTAGTGCCGCGATCGCGGAACCAGAGCGAAACCGGCTGCCAGGTGCGTTTGAGGAAATAGTAGGGTGCCTTAGGCCGACCATGATGGTCCAGGATTCCCCAGCCGGCACCTTCCTCGAGGTCATTGAGGGTCAGAACGAGTGCGCCCGTCGTGCGCTCGTTCCGCCGCCAGGCAGAGAGCGTCCGGCCCATGACTTCGCCGACTGCTATGCCCGTCGCCGCGAGATAGAGCGCCGGATATCTCGCTCTCAGTTCCCGTGCATCGACAGAGAAAAGCGATTCAAGATAGTGATCGCTGGTATCGGCGAAGCTCCAATCCGCACCGCTGTCTCTGGGCGTGCGCGCTTCATAGCGGGACCAGTCCGGGCCGGATTCCGTCGCTGTCAGCAGCGTCACCTCTGCCTGGGGAGGGGGGATGGAGAAGGTCAGGCATTCGCTGGCGAATCTGGGTGGTTCCAACTCGGCGAAAGTCAGCGCCTGCTCATAGGCGCCGATGGCGAAGTAGTGAGAGATCCCCTGAGCGGAATGAAAAGGCATGTCGCCGCCTGTGGGCGAATGCGGGCAGTAGATGGTGTCCGGCCGACGCTCGTTACAGAGGGCCGGCAACAGATTGTCGAACCAGTCGTCGTCCGCCGTATGGCCGGGTAGTCCCAACATGGCAGCCTGCTGCTGGATTTCACTGCCGCCGCAGAGTACGGCGAGGCTCGGCCGGTAACCCACACGGTCAAGAAACGAATCCGCTTCGGTTTCGATGCTCGAGCGGAAGTCGGCGTCCTCTGTGGGATAGTCCATCCGCGCGAACATGAAGTCCTGCCAGACGAGGATGCCCAGTTCATCGCAGAGCTCATAAAACTCGTCCGACTCGTAGATCGTAGTGCCGCTTACCCGCAACATGTTCATGCCGGCCTCGCGGCATCGGATGAGGACCTCGCGCAATGCCTGAATGTCCGTGCGGAGGCTGATCAGATCCATCGGCATCCAGCAGGCGCCTCGACAGTGGACGGGTTGCCCGTTAACGGCTATCTCAAAATTTTCCAGATTGTCGGTGAGGCGCAGGGCTCTGAAGCCGACCGCCGGTAGTGGCATCTCGATTCCGGAACCGGAAAACTGAATCCGGATGCTGAGCGGATAGCGATGAGCGGCGCCATGGGTGTGAGGCCACCAGAGTTCCGGGTCTTCGATGGTCACCCGGCCGGTCAGCTCCGTTCGGTCGCCGTCAGTCTTCAGCTCCAGAGCGCCAAACTGATCGTCAAGCAAGACTTCCGCAGATTCGATGGTTTCACAGGCTCCTCGCAGAATCAGATGGATATCGACCTCGCCCTTTCCGTCTGCGGTCAGACGCGGGGTGATCCGATGCGATTCAAGCACCGGCCGATTGGTGCGCAGCAGACGAATCGGCAGCCAGGGACCCACCGGGGGGATCCGGGGACAGATACCGGGCATCCGGCCGAGGAGGGTGGTGCGAATGAAGCGCAGATTGCGATGGGAAACGAACGGCGTCCGCCATTTTGCCCGGGATCGTTTAAGAGAAAGCGCTTCATCCAGGCTTCGAAATCGGATCAGAAGCTCGTTCTCGGACAGAAGCTCGATGTCGGCCGTTCTCGGGATGAACATGTTGTCGGACGACAGCAGCAGCTGGCCATTCAGCCAGACGTCAGCCAGGGTTGCCAGACCGTCGAAGACGAACAGCCCCGCTCCCGGTTCTGCGGTGAACCTGCATCGGTACCAGCACTCGATGGCGTCCAGATCAGGTGGTTCGCCCAGGGGATCCTTCGATAGAAGCACTTCTGCGGCGGTGCCGGGTACGGTTGCCGCATGCCACTCAAGCTGGTCCAGGGTGTCTGGTTGCGCTGTACCGGTGGCGCTCATGGCCAGTTCCCATCCCTGCTGCAGAAGCTGCTCGTCGTCGTTGAAGAGCGCCTGAATCATCTGCTGGCAGCCAGGGCCTCGGCGATATGTTCAAAACCTGCCTCCCAGGCCTGTCCCATGGGTTCCAGCATGGCGGCAAGATCTCGAGGAGATCTTCCGTTGGCCACCCGGGCGAGTTTCAGAAGCATGGTCTTGCAGCCAGCGGAGATCGTGGAGAACTCGTCGGCCGCCCCTCGCCAGACTCCGTCGTTCGAAGCGGTCTTCGCCTGTTCGAGCCAGAGCAGATGTCGTGATGCAAGATCGAAAGCGGCCCCGCACTGGCGAAGCGTGGCGAACACATAGGCGTGGTAGCTTGCCATGTCCGTGACCCATTGAAGGTGGTCATCGAAGACGGACTGATAGCGGTGAAACGGATTCGTTTCCGGTCTTGATCCCAGGTGTTCCTGGAGAAGGTCAAGCACCAGGCGCGGGTCGATCTCAGCGCTTTTCAGGCGACCGGTCTTGACGACTTCGCAGTACGGCTGCAGGAAATCCTCCGGGTTGGACCTGTTGAGGCGGAAGAGCCCGTCGAAGTCGGCGCCGTCCAGGGTGTGATAGCCGGCGTTGTGGAAGTAGCCGAGAAGACCTTCATCAGGATCGATTTCGTTGATCCCGATGGTGGTTTTTACATGGTTCTGTCGATAGTCGGTGGCAGCGGTGTCGGGCAGGTAAAACGAGTCGACCTCCAGCAGAGGCAGACTGCCGTTCGACACCTGGGTTCGACAGTGTTCGGGGAGGGTGCGCCAGAGCGCCAGTTCTTCGATTCTGAATCCATACAGTCGCTCAAGGTGCTGGAAGGCCGGTTTGAAGAACGTCCACTGATCCTGCTCGAAATCCGTGTTCAGGGTGAAACCCAGCGCAGGCTCTACCGGAAACCTGAAAGCATGAATCAGCTCGATCCAGACATCGACATAGCAGTTGGTTTCCTGCCACGGCATTTCCGGGTCGTGCAGTCCATGCCGTTCATAGGCGTCCGACTGAATACCGAGCACTCGGACCGCAGTCATCAGAGACCCAGAGTCGCTCTCACGTGCTGAGGCCAGGCAGCGGAGTCCAGACCAAAGGCTTTGAACAGCGCTAACGTAACCCGCTCGAGTCCGAAGCCGAGGCATGCCGTATGGGCGAAGTTGCCATCGGACGTGTGGATGGCAAATGCCTCACCAAATTTGTCCTCGTGGTAGTTGAACGAGGCGATGGCAGTGGCGGGTTTGTCGGGAAAGATCTGAGTGGTGATCTCGAACTTGAGCTTCGCGGCGGACTGGTTTTTCGCGAGCATCCGGCCCCCTCTGCCGAAAAACGGATCGTTGGCCACTTCCAGTTTCACCGGCAGCGTCAGCGTCTCGAAAAGTGCCATGCCGTTTTCCATTTGCTGATCGCGCCAGGCGGCGACCTCTGCCGGGGTGCCCAGTTTGACGTTCTCTTTCTGGCGGAAAGTCTGCATCCGGGCCGGGTCCGGAGATGGCTCGTGTCGAAACACGTACGACGACAGGTCGAACAGACGTCCGGACTCGAGCGTGCTGCCACCTAGGGTCGGGTAGAGCGGGTAGCAGGCGGCGGGGACCAGAGTGACATCGGTCTGTTCGAGGTGTGGACTCCAGTCGCCGTGGGCCTCCACTGACGCAATCAGGTCCGCATGCTCGCGATCGCTGCCGCTGAAGCTGTGAATGGACCCGCACAGAGAAGGAAATGACTGCATGTAGCCGGTGGTGGTGAGGGTCGCCCGGCTCATGATGGGTGGAAAGAAGACGGATTCCGCGCCCTGTTGTTCAGCCGCCCGGGTGATCAACTGCTCGAAGGCGGTAACAACCGCCTCGAATTCAGCATTGCGCCCGTAGACGCCGGGAACACCGGTAGGCAACCAGAGCCCGGCGTTTACGAGCTCAGCTGTGTAGGTTTCCCAGTCATATCCCGTATCGCACATGCTACTCATCGATCCTTGAACACGAGCTGCATATCCGCGTTGGCTGCTCGGATACGGTCGTTGTTGATCATCAGAGAGGCGGAGAGGGCGTCTCTCAAGTGGCGCCCCAGGCTGTATTCCGAATCGTTGCGGTACGCGGCGATGCCTGCGGTCTGAATGGCCTGTTGAACGATATCCACCACACCTTCGGACACGTCTAGCTTCAGATTATTGAAGCGGATCGATTCCTTCACACTGAGCAGTGGCTGCCGATCGGAATGATCCATGAGCGCTGAGTAATGCCTCAGGTCGGACTGATGCTGGGCGCGCAGTTGTTCATAGCGGGCGTAGCCCGTTGCCAGCCGCTCCGCCGCCGGTCGGGCTGCTTCCGGTGCTTTCCGGCCCTTCTTCTGCACCACGGCCCGGGCTCTGTCGATGGCGCTTCTGGCATTGCCGAGCCAGCAGGCCGACCAGAGCAGATGGGAGACCGGCACCATGCTGATGGCTGCGATCTCGCCGAAGGGGGTATCCAGCACCTGCCAGGACTCGCCGGTTGCGGAAAGAGTGCCACCGGGACTGACGGTGCCTCGCATGCCAAGGGTGTCCCAGCTGCCGGCAGGCGCCAGGTCGGTATCCGGGCCCAGTGCGAGAACGAGTCGCTGATCGGAGTCAGCGGCATCCTCCGCTGCCCGTGCTGTGATGAGAAAGTCGTCCGCATGCTGACCGTAAGAAATCGTTGTGGCGAGTTTGGTGAGGGAGAATCGATCGTGCGACCACTCAACGGCTGCGATACTTCGTCGCAGGTCGCCGTCCACGCCAACTTCAGAGGTCGCAGAAGCGATCAGGCGTTGTTCAGCGACCAGTCTCTGCAGGTAATTCGCCATACCGGCATCGCCCGTATGGTGCGCCACCAGGCTGTCCATCTGAATGTAATGCATGGCCAGGACCATGGCGCTGGAATTGCAGACTCTGGCGATCTCGAAACAGATGGCTGCCTGGAGTTGTACGTCGCAGGCGTTCTGTTCGTTTTCGGGAAAACCGGCGCTGAGGAGATTTGCCTGTCTGGCGGCGGTGATCGCTTCTTCGGGGAAGCGGGCCCGGGCATCCACATCGTCAGCGTGGCGGGCGGCGATTGCTGCCACTTCGAGGCCTCGCTGCAGCGGACTCTCTGGCTGGAGTGCTTCAGCTGCCTCGGTCATGGGTGACTTATCCGGCCTGAGTGATCTGGGCAACGCAGTCGCTGATGCGACCGACCGTGCTGAAGAATTCCCGTTGGAGCATCTCATCCGGAAATTCGAGATCGAATTCGTCCTCCAGGGCCAGCATGAGCTTGACGCTGGCGTGGGAGGTCATGCCGGCGTCGAAGAGATCCGTCTCCGCGCCGATTCGAGTGGTGTCCAGGATATCCAGCGCGGTAATCACGCCCTTTACAGTTTCTTCAATGGTTGAATTCATCGCTGCCACTGCTTCTGCCACTGTTCAGCACTCCCTGATCGGCTTCAATATTCGCGAAATGGGCGATCCGTTCGTAAAGGGCGGGTCCGGCCACTTCTGGAAGATCGATGTGGCCGGCGCCTTCAACACGCCACAACGCGCCATGGTTGGAGGTTGCTGCCAGCGTTTCGGCCATTTCGATCGGTATAATCTGATCCTTAGCACCGGAAATGACCAGCACTGGTTTGTGTCGGACTTGTGACAGCGCTGCGACGCTGTCCATGAGTTCGAAGTCCACCCCGGCCGCCTTCGCGGCCGCGACGGCGAACAGCCCAATGCCGGGCAGGCGCCAGCGGAACTGGTGGTTCAGCTGATCGTAAAGGTTTGTGTAGCCGGCCATGATCATCAGCCGAGAAACCCGGTCGTCTGTGGCGGTGACCCGGCTGGCTATGCAAGCGCCCTGTGAATAGCCCAGCAGACTGATTCTCGTCCCGTCCACCTCAGGCTGCTGTTCCAGAAAGTCGATGCCGCGCATCACACTGTGATCATAGTGGGTTTGCCAGGAGCGCTGTCCTTCGCTGGCGCCATATCCGGGCAGATCGATGACGAGCGATCCGACACCCCGGTCGGCGAGTCCTTTCACCATGTAGTGCATGCCGGCGCCACTGCCTGGAGAGCCATGCAGCAGGATGACCATCGCGCCGGACGTGGACGGTCGGTAGAAAGCGCTCTGCCTGCCGCTGCCCGGGAGTTCCCATTCCGCAGGTTCGGCCACCTGCAGCATTCGATCGAGTGCGGCCTCCGCGTGTTTCGATCCGGTGTAGGGCGTCGGCTCGAAATCTATCCGTTCCATTCGAAATACTTTCACGCCGGTGTAGAGGTAGTAGCCTGCGCCTGCCGTGAGAATGAGGAGCCCGATCAGCTTCCCGGCAAGGATCAGATTGCTCACGCAACAAACCTGCACAAATCAGGTTTCGCGTCCATCTATTCGATCGTGGCCAGAACGGACGGCGGAGACTTCAGGCGATCGATGATCGCCAGGGCACAGGCCTTCGGAGCGGCGCTGCTGGTGTCCACCTCCAGGTCATAGCCCCGGTTGTGGGCGTGCACTTCATGGAAGTGAGAGGTGGCCGTGCCCGGGAAACGCCCGGATCGCAGGCTCTCCCTGGCATTGACCACCTCGAGGCTGCAGCGCACGCCGATCAGCCAGGCAGGGATACCCTTCAATGCTTCGGCGTAGTCTTCCAGGTAGTCGGGCTTGAAGAGCAGATCGTCGATGATCACGTTGTTGCCCGCTTTTGCGAACGCCGCGATTGCCCGGCGCATCCCGCACAACACCTGCTCGCCGTGCTCGCCGAACTGGATATGAGTGAGCAGTTCACCTTCCCTGGCCTGGGGCACGATATTCAGGCCACTGGCACCGGGCGTGTCTTCCGGCGAGTTCAGACCCCGATAGCGCCCCGGCATCCCGTCCCTGAACTGATCCAGAGCGATGTGCTGATAGGGTTCCTCCAGCAGTTGCTGCAGCGTGATGGCCAGCGTGGTCTTACCGGCGCTGGAAGAACCATTCAGAAAAATCACGTTTCCTGTCCCCATGGCAGAGGATGGTATCGGGAAGGCTGCTGAACGACAATTGGCTGCACAGTCAGGTTGAATCTCCCGGGTGACCGAAAACATTGATCGATGACATCGACGAACTGCAGGCGGCGCTGGACCGTGTCATTCCGATTCGGGAAGGCCTGACCGTTCTGGTGGGCGGGATTTCGGATTATCAGGATGGGTTGTTCCCGGACGAAGAAAAACTCATCGAGAAGGCTGTCGAGTCCAGACGTCGCGAGTTTGCAACCGCACGCGTCCTGGCCCGTTCGGCCATGTCCGAACTGGGCCATGCCCCTGGTCCCATACTCAGAGGGTCCCAACGGGAGCCTCTATGGCCGCAGGGGACGGTGGGGAGCCTCACCCACGCGGATGCCTGTGCCGCAGCCTGTGTGGCACGGCAGGAGGCGGTGAAGTCCGTGGGAATCGATATCGAACTGGCGGATCGGGTCGGCGAGCACCTGCACGGTAAGCTGTTCAGGCCGCCGGAGCGTCAATGGCTCAGTACCCGGGAAGCGAAATATGCGGGCCTGCTGTTTTCCGCCAAAGAAGCCGTCTACAAGGCGACTTTCCCGCTGGTGGGAAAGTTCATCGGTTTTCACGAGGCGGAACTGCGGGTGGATGAGTCGAAAGGGCGTATCTCCTTCCGATATATGGGCGATCACGCGCCGAACGCTGTCATGGAGAGTGCTGAATGCTGGTTTCTGTTCTCTGGTCCTTATGTGCTGAGCCTGGTGGTCATCCCTTGATCCGGAATCAGGAGGTCTGAGTGCAGGCATTGCTGGGTATTGTCGTTCTGATCTCGGCAGCGTGGCTTCTGAGCGAAAAGCGCGCGGATGTGGATTGGCGAGCGGTGCTGGTGGGGCTTGCCCTCCAGTTCGTTCTCGCGCTGGTACTTCTCAAAGTGCCGCTGGTCCGGGACGGGCTTCTGATGCTGAATGGCGTTGTCCATGCCGTGGAGCAGGCAACCGTCACGGGCGCAGGCTTCATCTTCGGCTATCTGAGCGGCGGTACTGCGCCATTCGAGGTCACCGCGGAATCGGCGCTGTATCTCTTTGCTTTCCGGGTGCTGCCGCAGATCATCGTGTTCAGCGTTCTGGTCGCACTCTTCTGGTACTGGGGGGTGTTGCCAATGATCGTGCGCGGGTTGGGGCTGGCGCTGCGCAAGGTGATGGGGCTGAGCGGCGCGGTGGGCACCGCCGCCGCATCCAGTGTGTTTCTGGGCATGGTGGAGACGCCGCTGGTGGTACGCGCCTATCTGTCGAGCCTGAGCCGTTCGGAACTCTTCACCCTGATGACCTGCGGCATGTCCACGGTTGCCGGGTCCATCATGGTCCTTTACGCCAGCGTACTGGGCGATGTGATTCCCGGCGCCCTGGGCCATATTCTCACCGCGTCGGTGATCAATGTGATCGGCGCCGTGTATCTGTCCCGGGTAATGATCCCGGAGACGGACACGATTGCACCTGAGGCCGTGGCTGATGGTCTCCACTATTCAAGCAACATGGATGCGATCACCCGGGGAACGACGGATGGTCTCCGGCTGGCGGTAAACGTGGGGGCCATGGTCCTGGTTCTGGTCAGCCTGGTCGCACTGGTCAATCAGATGCTATCGATCGTCGTATTCGGAGAGGGGCCGCTGACGCTCGAACGGATGATGGGCTGGGTGTTCTCGCCGGTGGCCTGGCTCATCGGAATTCCCTGGTCGGAAGCCCAGCAGTCAGGCGCACTTCTGGGGTCCAAGCTCATTCTCAACGAACTGGTGGCTTACCTGCAGATGGCGGCGCTCCCCGCCGGCACACTCTCCGAGCGCAGCTCGCTGATCATGACCTATGCGCTATGCGGTTTCGCCAACTTCGGGAGCCTGGGCATCATGCTCGGTGGGCTGCAGACACTGGTGCCCGAAAGGCGGGAAGAGGTGCTGGCCGTCGCGCCGAAGACATTGATATCCGGCATGGCGGTCACCAGCGTCACCGCCGCGGTTGTTGGTCTGGTGTTGTCCATCTAGCCAGCGGAGACCTGCAGCGCATCGTCCATCTCTGATTCCATGTTCCGCAATGCCGATTTGATACCACCCACCAGCACCCGGACGTTGGGCTCAAGGACCATGCTGTCATGGTCGCCAGGGACGATATTGACTTCGAGATGGCGTACATATGGCGACCATCCATTGTCCTCCGCCAGGTATTCCCGGTGTTCGTCCATGAGTCGGCCGCCGCTCAGGTGATACTTGATGTGCTGCTTCGGCCGGAAAAGGCAGACGTCCACGTCGACCTCCGGCACCTCGTATTTTCTCAGCGCGCGCAGGAATGCATTGCCGACGGTTTCAGACCGGAAATTGGCTTCGGCCATCTCACTTTCGGCTTCCGCCCGCTGCGCCCGTGCCCGAGCCGTCTTCTGCCATTCGCTGCGTTCCCTGAGCTTCTCGAGCAGATACTTGGGACCTGTGCGTTTGAAATCCTGATAGGCCATCGTCAGACGATCTCTCAATGAAAGTATGACCTGATCACGGACTGGGGTGTCCAGCATGATGATCGGAAGCACCCTTTCTCCCGCATCGATCAGGCGTCTCGCGATCTCATACGCGATCAGTCCCCCCCCGGAGAAACCACCCAACAGGTAGGGGCCGGATGGCTGCACCTGCCGGATCTCGTCGATATAGGCCGTGGCCATATCCTCGAACGATTCGTGTGGTTCCATGTCGCCAAAGAGGCCTCGCGCCTGGAGCGCATAAAAGGGGCGGTCTTCACCAAGCAGCAGCGCCAGATGGCTCAAGTTAAGAACATTGCCGAACATACCGGCAACCATGAACAACGGGGTCTCGCCGCCCACAGGCCCTGTGTTCATCGAAACAACGTAGGTGAATTCGGGGCCCTTCGCTGCGTTAGCGGGAACTGCATTGCCGTCTGCCGATTCGTCGTACTCGGCACCACGGATCAGTTTTGCCAGATCGTTGATGGTGGGCGACTGCATCAGGACTGACATGGGAAGGTCTGTTCCGAATTTGTCGGCGATCTCGTTGAAGAGCCGAACAGCGACCAGAGAATGTCCACCCAGGTCGAAGAAGCTGTCGTGGATCCCGACCCCATCCACGCCAAGCAATTTGGCCCAGAGTTCGGCCAGTGTTCTTTCGATTTCGTCTCTTGGCGCTTCGAACTCGTTGTCCAGTTCCGGCCGTTCAAACGTCGCTGTTGCCCGGGCGGTAGCAGATTCTGCGATGGCGGCTGCCTGATTTTCCAACGCCTGTACGTCCAGCGAACTCACCACGATCTGAGCGGACATACCCTGACACAAAGTCTGCTCCAGCGCGTTTAGTCCCTGTTGGACAGTGATTCCCTGCGAGAGGTTGTGCTGAAGAGCCGCTTCGCCCTGTGACAGATTCGCTGCCTGTTCGGGCGCCGTGTTTTCAGGATTGGTGTCGTGACCTCGACTGAAATCCCCGATGAGTTTGTTCAGCGTCAGCTGCTCAACCTCAGCAAGGATTTCGCCGGCTGGGTTGGTCAGCGTTACGTCAAACGCTGCAAACTGATCAGCGTCGCTCTCACCAACATACCGGATCCAGCAGTTCATGCTTGATTCGAAGGGTGCGTAGGCGGTAAACGCACGATAGGAGAAAGGCACCCAGAGATACTCGGCGATCTCCTGGGCGGCATAGCCGGGAATCAGATCCATCGCACAGCCCGTCCCGATGTCCAGCATGGCCGGATGAATGCGGTGCGTATTCAGATCACCGTGAAACTGTTCGGGCAACTCGATGCGTGCGAGAGCCTCCTGATCTCCGAAGCGGAGTGTTTTGAGTACTCGCCAGCGCGGCCCGAAATTCAGATGGTCTTCCTGACGGGTGCGCAGAAAACCGCCACCGGCCGCTGATTGCTCAGAGCGATTGCACCTTTCGGTGATGGCGGCCAGATCCAGAGGGGCCGCCCGTTCGCGTTCCGTTGCAACAACGAGCGCCGTGGCGCACAGTTCCCAGTCAGAGCCGTGCTGGCCGAAGATCTCGGTTTGCCAGCCCCGTTTGGCGTGCTTCATTCTTACCTTGACGTGACGGGTGCTGGCGTTGTCGATGAACAGTCCTGATTGGAAAACAAGGTTCTCGACCCGGAAACCGTCCCGCTCAAAGGACTGCTCAACGGCGTTCTGAATCAGTTCGAAGTACCCCGTACCAGGCAGCAGCGCGTCACCGGTCTTGAGCCGGTGTTCGTCGATTACCCAGTCTGACTGGGCGCTGAATGCAAAGGTCACTTCATGGATTTCATCCGTGCCTTCTCTCAGCATTCGATGTCCGGGCTGGGGACTCGTCTGCCCGGTTGATTCCGGAGCGACAAGGCCCACATCGGACCAGATGCCCCAGTTGAGCGCGACTATGGGGTACGGACGATGCGATCGTTTCGATTCGGCAAAGGTGTTGAGAAAGCTGTTGGCAGCGACGTAGTCGGCCTGACCCTGTGGTGCGATAAACGTACTTGTAGAGCCGAACAACACCATGAAATCTATCGGACGCTCTCGAAAGAGTTCGTCGAGGACCAGCGTGCCGTAGAGTTTGGTGGAAAATACTTCCTCGATCTCAGCCGTCGTTTTCAGCTGAATCAGGCTATCGCGGATCGTCCCGGCGGCATGAAAAACACCGTCTATCGTGCCGAAGGCCGCCTCCGCCGAGGCAACCGCCTCCTGAACCTGTTCCGCGACGGTGACATCTGCAGCGTGATAGAGCACCTGCGCACCCAGTCCCTCGAGGTGCCGAATCTTGAGGATGGAGCCGCTGATCGGATCAGTTGCCGGGTGGTGTTGTAACCACTCATCCCAGGCTTCCGCGGGTGGAAGTGGGGTTCGGCCGGTGAGCAGGAGTCGGGCGCCATAGCTGGATGCCAGGTGCTGCGCCAGTGCGGTGGCGATGCCGCCAAGGCCGCCGGTGATCAGATAAACGCCTGAATCTTTGAGCAGAGGTGCGTTCTCTCCCGGCGCCTTTCTGGGTCTTACGTGGTGCTGCCAGCGGACATCGCCTCGCCAGGCAATGGTACGGGTCGTTTCCGGGCCAAGGAGATCGGCCAATAGCGAACGAGTTGCCGCTTCGGCACTCTCTCGGTCGTTCTCGAGTACATCCAGATCGATAAAGGCGCAGCTGAAACCGGGAAATTCTCTCGGTATGACGCGGCACGGGCCAAGAGCGGTTGCTTTTGTGGGGTAGGCGGCGCCATGCCCGTCGGTGGCCTGGGCTCCATTGGCCGCGACGATCCAGTGACATTCGTGATCATCGAGACCAGCCTTGCCAAATGCCCGTGCGAGATAGAATAGGGAATAAAAACCCTGGTTCTGGATCCGGTGGAAGAAGGTCGAGCCCGGTCGATGGGATTGATCGAAGGTGAGTAACCAGGTGTGCAGGATCCGATCGGGCAGTCGATTCTGGTCCCGAAGGTTCTCCAGCAACTGCTGGTAGCCATCACCACCGGCCTCGGGCGCAATCGAATAGGTGTGATCATCATGCTGGGCGAATACATCTCCGTCATGCACCTCGATCACTTCGTGTCCGGCGCCGCGGAGGAGCTCGATCGCTTTGGAGGATATCGGGTCGTTGCCATGCAGGGCGAGCCACCGATGGGGTGCTTCATCGCTGTCGAGGATGCCTTGCTGAACCCAGCGTGGCTCGAAGAACCACCGATTCTCCTCTTCGATCCGCATTGGTTTGAGCCGGTCTTCCTGCTCCTGAACGCCACCACTCCCTGGTTCGAACCAGTAACTGGCATGCTGAAAGGGATAGGTGGGCAGGGGGGTGATCTTACGCTCCGGCCAGAGGCCTTCCACGTCCAGTTCCGCACCCAGTGCATGCAGGCGACCCATCGCACCGCGAAGGTATACGGAGTCGGGTGTTTCTTCGTTCGGATGCCTCATCGATGCAACGACGCGTTGGGCAGATACGCCCCCATTCTGCCTCGCGAACGAGCCCAGCATGTTGCCTGGTCCAACCTCGAGGAAAATCAGGTCGTCTGCCTTCGCGAGATAGTCGATGCCGTCTCCGAAGTGCACGGTGTGGCGCAAATGTTCCATCCAGTAGGCTGGATCCATGGCCTGCTCGTTCGTCAGCGGCGTTCCGGAACGATTGGAAATAATGGGAATGTTCGGCGGCGATAACTTCAGCGACCGGATATGATCGCCAAAATTTTCGAGAATGCCGTCAAACAGCCGTGAGTGGGCGGCGACCCCGACCTTCACGCGCTGTGAGTCGATACCATCCTGGGCCAGTCGGGCGGCAAGGTCATCAAGGTCTTCAGATGTTCCTGAGGCAACCGATATTTGCGGGCTGTTCGCGGAAGCCAGATCGAGTTTCTCACCGAGGTAAGGCAACAGGTCGTCAGCAGGCATCGGAACGCTCAGTACACCCCCTGGTGGTGCCTGTTCTACCAGCTGCCCGCGAAGCAGAAGGATGCCAAGGGCGTCTTCGAAACTCGTGACACCCGCAACACAGGCGGCCGTATTCTCGCCCATGCTGTGGCCGATCAGCAGATCCGGCTGGACTCCGTAGTGCTTCCAGACCTGTGTAAGTGCGTACTCGACCATGAAGGTCAACGGGAGCTGGTTGGAGGGATGGTCGAGCAGGTCGGTTACTCTATCGCGATCCTGCGCCTCGGCATGAAATATCGGGGAAAGATCGACGCCATGGCTCGATTCAAGCGTTTGCAGCCCATGATCGATGTGCTTCCGGAAAATGGGTTCTGTCCTATAGAGGTCTGCCCCCATCTGAAAGTACTGGGCACCGCCTCCTGGAAACATGAAAACGATTCGCGGATTACGCACCTCGTCGGAGATGTTGAATATGCGCCGGGGATCGCTGTTGTCCAGCACACTGATGGCATCTTCAACGGAATCACAGGCGAATATCCTCCTGTGTTCGAAGGCCTTTCTTCCCTTGGCGAGCGTGAAGGCGATGTCGGCGAGGTTGGCCTGAGGATTTGAACGCAGCCAGTCATGGAAACGTTCGGTGCCGTCATCCAGTGCGCGTCGATTCCTTGCAGAAAGCACGATGAACTGCGGCCCGGATGCCGACGAGGCAATCGGGGAGGGGTTGGCAGAGGGTGGCTCTTCGAGCACAACGAAGGCATTGGTACCACCCACCCCGAGCGAGTTTACCGCAGCCCGTCGAGGCACACTGTCGGAATGCCAGTCGCTCAGTTCCTGGGCGACTTCAAAAGGCCCCCCCTCGAATTCGATGTTCGGATTCGGAGCTTCATAGTTTAGAGACGGCGGAATCTGTCTGTTCTCGAGCGCCATTGTGGCTTTTATCAGACTGGCGACCCCTGCTGCAGTGTCCAGATGCCCGATGTTGGACTTTACCGAGCCGATCCTGCAGAAGCCGGATTCATTGGTGGATTCCCGGAACGCATTCGTCAACGCGGCAATCTCAATGGGATCGCCCACAGGGGTTGCCGTGCCGTGGCATTCCACATAGCCAATGGAGTCTGCTGTTATGTCCGCAACGGCAAGCGCTTCTGCGATGGCTGCTGACTGGCCTTCCACACTGGGAGCGAGGTAACCGACTTTGGACGAGCCGTCGTTATTGACTGCACTGCCTTTGATCACTGCATGAATGTGATCGCCGTCTTCGAGCGCTTCGCTGAGCCGTCTGAGGACGACCACACCTGCACCGCTCCCGAAGACCGTGCCTTTGGAGCGATGGTCGAAGGGCCGGCAATGTCCATCCGGCGACAGTACTTCGCCTTCCTTGTAAACATAGCCAACATTGTGTGGCACCTCGATCGTTGACCCGCCTGCAAGCGCCAGATCGCACTCTCCTGATAGCAGGCTCTGTACCGCCATATGGGTTGCCACCAGCGAGGTGGAACAGGCGGTCTGAACATTGACGCTGGGCCCCTTGAGGTCGAACAGGTACGAAACTCTGGTGGAAAGAAAGTCTTTGTCGTTACCGGTATGCCGGAGCAGGAAGGTGCCTACGCTGTCGAGAAGTTCCGGATTGGTCAGCAGGTTGTAGACGAAATATGCGCCCATGCCACATCCGGCAAACACACCAATGGCACCGTCGAATTCCGCTGGCGGATGGCCGGCGCGCTCGATTGCTTCCCAGGACGCCTCGTAGAAGTGCCGATGCTGCGGGTCGATGATTCCGGCTTCTTTCTGGCTGAAACCGAAGAAGTCCGGGTCAAAGTGGTCGATTCCCTGTAACGGTATGCCTGCACGTACATAGTTGGGATTCGCCAGCGTACTTCGACTGACGCCGCGTTCGAGAAGTTCTGCTTCGCTGTACTCGCGAACGGATTCATGACCGCGCGCCAGGTTGTGCCAGAACTCTTCGGGTGTGTTCGCGTCGGGCACGCGAATGGACATACCGATAATAGCAATATCGTTGTCGTTAGCCTCAATAGGGGCGTCAGGCATAGCTCTCAATCATCCAGGGTTCGTGATGCGCATTATGCCGATTGTAGATCGCGGAGGTTTTAACGGATTACAACCTGGGGACAACAGATTGTAGGTTTCTTATGGGGTTTAACTTACGCTGAATTCCAATAGATCAGAGGTCTGGGTGACCAGCAGCGTTTTTCGAAGTGATGCCTGGCTATCCAGACGAAGTACCGATCGCAACAGGGAGAAAGCACGGAATGCAGCCCGCAGAACAGATGCCGGCATCGGAATGCCAGCAGCAGAAAGATCTCTATGAGCTGGGAGAAATGCCTCCAGCCAACCATGTTCCTGCCCGAATGTATGCCAGCACCATTCGTCCTGAGCGTTTCGGGGAACCGATACAGGCGTTCAGTCGCGAGGTGGTCGACGTACCGGCAGCCGGACCGGGTCAGGTCCTGGTCTGGGTAATGGCAGCCGGCGTGAACTACAACAATATCTGGGCCTCGCTGGGGAGTCCTGTGGATGTCATCGCCACTCGCCAGAAGCGGGAAGGCGCCAAAGAGGACTTCCACATTGGAGGCTCGGATGCGTCTGGAATCGTCTGGGCTGTGGGTGAGGGCGTTACCGACGTGAAGGTTGGTGACCAGGTGGTTCTTTCCTGTGGGATGTGGGACACACAAGCGGAAGATATTCAGTCTGGTGTGGACCCGATCATGTCCGAGAGTGCGCGCATCTGGGGATACGAAGCGAACTGGGGTTCCTTCGCCCAGTTCACGCTCGTCGATGAGTATCAATGTCACCCAAAACCTGCCCATCTAAGCTGGGAGCAAGCTGCCGCCTATATGCTTGTCGGCGCCACTGCCTATCGACAGCTGCTGCGGTGGGAACCGCACGTGGTTCGGGAAGGTGACCCGGTGCTGATCTGGGGCGGTACGGGTGGTCTGGGATGCATGGCGATCCAGATCGTAAAAGCGCGGGGAGGGATACCGATTGCGGTGGTTTCATCCGACGACAAGATCGATTACTGCATGGCACTTGGTGCCCATGGCGTAATCAACCGGAGTGATCCGGCGTTCAACCACTGGGGACGGCTCCCGGATATCAATGATGACCAAGCGATGGCGCAGTGGATGAAGGGCGCCAATGCGTTCCGCAAGCGCTGGACCGAAGTTCTCGGCAGTCGTCAGGGTCCGAAGATCGTTCTGGAGCACCCTGGCCAGAGCACAATACCGACCTCGATGCTGATGTGCGATAACGGCGGCATGGTGACGATCTGTGCTGGTACCACCGGTTATAACGCGGACGTCGATCTCAGATACCTTTGGATGCGTCAGAAGCGCCTGCAGGGTTCTCACTTTGCCAATGCGGAAGAGTGCGCGGCATTCAACGAGATGATCGCGGCCGGTGATGTGGATCCGGCGCTGTCAGAGGTCTTCGAGTTCGACCAGGTAGGTGACGCCCATCAGTTGATGTACGAGAACCGGCACCCGCCTGGGAACATGGCGATCAAGGTCAACTGCTAAACTGGAAACACGAATTCTTAACGCTGTCGCGGCTTCCCGGGAGATCGTCTGGGTTTAAGCTGCTTGTCTATTGGTGAAACAGAAAGGGTAACGGCGTAGATGGATGTCAGGGGCAGACACATTCGCCGTTGTACTCAATGTCTTCGGCGTCTGGACCGCAGACATAACCTTGGCTCGCGCCATTCTGCACGTCCGTCCAATGCACTCTGGTTCCCGTGAAGGTAATTACACCGACGTCGTTTGCTGAGTTGAAATAAATCTGGTCGACGGCGTTGACGTCAATATCAGGGAAATCCGGGTAAGCGTAGGACACCCCGGAATCCCAGCCTGGGATTACGCAAACTGTTTGGAAGTGCATCCCGCCAGGGTCTCCGGCAAATTCCCCACCAAAGCCATGTATGGTTGTGGTGGGCGTGGGGATGCGACTGGATGTTTGCGTTCCGCAATCATTGAATGGCCCGCCCGCGATGTCATAGAGGTCGAGCCGAGGTTGTGACGGACAAGCTTCAGAGGTTACGGGAGACGGAGACGGAGAAGGTGCACTGGGTCTTTCGTAGAGCCCCTGTTCAACCAGAGGGTCGATCTCTGCTTCGAAGTTCGATAGTGCTGTCGAGGAATCAATCCACTCCGACCTGTTCGTTAACCGACCTGCCAAGCTGTTGTAATCGGATCTGTTGAAGATCTCTTCGAAAGTATCGAGCGCTGGCTGCTCGGCGATGTATTGTCGAAGTTGTTCCTCACTAAACGAGGACAATTCGATGCCGTTGGAATGATCATTGTCTGCATCCAGTGACTGAAGGAAGCTCATCAGTTCTGCTTGCAACAGTTGCTGCTCGGATAAAAGGTCAAGCGGGGTGAGGACGCTTTGACCAGTTGCGCTCCCAAGTAGCAGGCCCCCAAACTCGAAACGTACGATTTCGTTCTGCTGGTAACTGAACTCGCCGTCCTGATTGGTGACACCAGTCGTCGAATCCGTTGAGAAGGATAAGCCCGCCACAGGCGCATCAATAAACACCCCTGTCAGCGTGGGTGTTGGTGCGGGTGCGGACGTTGGGGGAGCTTGAACCGTGTTGTTTCCGCTTCCGTCGCTTCCACCCCCGTCGCTACAGGACAAAAGAAACAGAAACATGCTCAGTCCAACAGTTTCGCGAGTGATCCTAGTCAAGATGGTTAGCTGCTCTCATTGGCTTCGTGGCTGATTGCTTGAGGCAATCGCTGAGGGAGAATCTGGGCGGGAAACAATCTGGGTGGTTTAGTTCTCTATAAGGCCGGAATCCCGGCCCATAGATTTGAGCGGTACAGCTATTGCGCCAGAGAAACGTTGAAGACCCCCGCCTGACGCGCCGAGTCGAAGATATGGATCATCGTTTCCGTGCGGCTTTCCGGATGGGGCTGAATAACCACCGGCGCCTCGGGATTTTCCGCGTGCAAACGTTCAATATTCGCCCGGACCGAACGCCAGTCAACATCCCGTTGGGCGATAATGATGCGATCACGGTTGGTAATCCGTACGACGATGGATTTCTTGTTCGGATCGACAGTTTTGGGCTTGTCTTCGTCAGGCTGATTGACATCCAGACCGACTTCTTTAACGAAAGTGGCAGTCACGATGAAGAAAATGAGCATGATGAAGACCACGTCCAGCATAGGCGTGAGGTTGATCTGCTCTTCGTCACCCTCGTCGCGGCTCTTACCGAAAGTTCTGCGCACTACAATCCCCCTCAGAATCAGCGCTGTGAAAGCGACGAGTGTACTGATGTTGAAGGGGCGTGGCTAGTTGCTTAGATGGGCAAAATCGCAGCGCTCGATCAGATGGTGCCATTCAATAGCTCAATAGCGTGATGCTGTAGCTAGATGTAGTTGGAACTTACTGATTATCTACAAACTCACGCTTGAGGGTGCGGTTGGTCGCAACGTACTCTGCTTTTCTCATAACCGTTTGAGACCCCAGATGGCCACACATGAAACGATCGTCCACGACGACTCGATTGAGCCGGGCAGTGATCGTAGCTTCGGATTAATCGTTGGAGGCATTCTTGCGGCGATCGGTGTGTATCAGTACATATCTGATTCGGCCCTCTACCTCTGGTTCCTGATACCAGGAACCGCGCTTGTTTTAGCTGGCCTCATTTTCCCTTCCGTTCTGCACCCACTGAACGTGGTGTGGACGAAACTGGGAGTTTTGCTTGGCCGGATTGTCACGCCGATTGTCATGTTCCTGGTTTACGCTGTGTCTGTGGTACCAATTGGGTTGATTCTCCGCCTTTCCGGGAAAGACTTGCTTGGTCTCAAAAAGGGCACAGACAAAAGCAGTTACTGGATTGAGCGTACCCCTCCCGGCCCGACGCCGGAAAGTCTTAAAGATCAATTTTAGTCCTGAGGAATAACCTATGGCGTTTCTGGGTGAACTTTGGAAATTCATGCGTGTGCGAAAAAAATTCTGGCTGGCGCCGATTTTGCTGGTGCTGGCGTTGTTCGGCGGGCTGATTGTGCTCACACAAGGTTCTGCCGTAGCACCCTTTATCTACACGCTCTTTTAGTCGAGGTCTGACTGCGAATGTACGTTCTTGGAGTTTCAGCGTTCTACCACGACAGCGCAGCAGCACTGTTGCGTGATGGAGACATAGTGGCAGCCGCACAGGAGGAGCGTTTCACCAGAAAGAAACACGACAGCAGCTTCCCGAAGCATGCAATCGAATACTGTCTGCAGGAAGCGGGCTGTACGTTGAACGATGTGGACCATGTGGCTTTCTATGACAAGCCCTTCCTCAAGTTCGAGAGATTGCTGGAGACGTATCTCGCGTTTGCGCCAAAGGGCTTCAGGTCGTTCAATCTGGCGGTTCCTGTCTGGTTGCGCGAGAAACTCTTCCAGAAGAATCTTCTGACGAAGGAGTTCGAGGAATATTCCAGTGAAACTGACTGGGACGAAAAGTTACTCTTCTCTGAACATCATCTGAGCCACGCAGCATCAGCGTTCTATCCCTCTCCGTTTGAAGAAGCTGTTGTGCTGACAATGGACGGCGTCGGGGAGTGGGCCACAACTTCTGTTGCATTTGGTTCCGGCAAGAAACTGGAAGTCCAGAAGGAACTGCATTTCCCCCATTCCCTTGGCCTTCTGTACTCGGCGTTCACCTACTACACCGGGTTCAGGGTGAATTCCGGTGAATACAAGCTGATGGGTCTTGCGCCATATGGCGAGCCAAAGTACGTGGATCTGATCTATCAGCATCTGGTGGATGTCAAGGAAGACGGTTCGTTCTGGCTGAATCAGGACTATTTCGATTACTGTACCGGTCTCACCATGACCAACGATAAGTTCGCCGATGTTTTTGGGGCGCCGGCGAGACCAGCCGAAGGTGAACTGACCCAGTTCCATATGGATGTTGCAGCATCCATCCAGCAGGTGACTGAAGACATTGTGCTCAGAATCGTTGGCTCTCTTGCTGATGAGTACGATTGCGAAAACCTTTGTCTTGCTGGCGGCGTTGCATTGAATTGCGTCGCGAATGGAAAAGTTGAGAAAGAGGGCCGATTCAAGAACCTCTGGGTTCAGCCTGCAAGTGGTGATGCTGGCGGAGCGCTTGGTGCTGCGCTGGTCACGCATCATCACCACCTTGGTAAGGAACGTACGGTCCACAACGACAAGCTGGATGCGATGTCCGGGAGCTATCTCGGCCCGGAATACTCTACCGAAGAAATTGAAAGCGAGCTCCGCGCTGCAGGAGCCAACTATTCCGTAGTATCCGAAGAAGAGATGATCAGCACATGTGCGCAAGCGATTGCGGATGACAAGGTCGTTGGCTGGATGCAGGGTCGCATGGAATTCGGTCCGCGTGCTTTGGGTGGCCGCTCGATCCTTGGTAACGCCACTTCGATCTCCGCGCAAAAGCAGATCAATCTGAAGATCAAGTATCGTGAAAGTTTCCGTCCATTCGCGCCTTCTGTCATACGGGAAGATGTTGGGAACTGGTTCGATTTCAGCGGTGACAGCCCTTACATGCTCCTGGTGAAGGACGTTAAGGATTGCCATAGAAAACCGATGTCGGAAGAGGAGCAGGCTCTCTTCGGGATCGAGAAACTCAACGTGGTTCGGTCATCGATCCCTGCGATAACCCACGTGGACTATTCAGCCCGAATACAGACTGTGCACGAGGAAACGAACCCGCGATATCACGCTGTGATTAAAGGAGTTGGCGAACTCACCGGTGTCCCGGTGGTGGTCAATACGTCGTTCAATGTGCGTGGAGAACCGATCGTCTGTACTCCAACCGATGCCTTTAAATGCTTCATGGGGACCGAGATGGATATGCTGGTCGTCGGAAACTGTGTACTCAGGAAAGATGATCAGGATCCGTCGTTGATGCTGGACTACAAGGATCAGTTTGAACTCGACTGATGGGTTCAATTGGAATCTTTCTTGTGCGCGTCGTGTTTGGATCACCGGGTTGCGAATGGCTGAAGCCAGCAGGAGATTAATTCTCCTCTTCCTGAATATCCGGGACCGGCTGATTACATCTGGTGCACAACGTTGTGCGGGCGTACGAATGTGAAACCCTTACCCTGCGCTGTATTCGATCAAAAGCAGTATCAAACGTTGAAGGCATCGACATCATTCAATCTGATTCGTTACAGCTCTGTATAGGAAACATATTCAAATGACCGACATAGCCGATGTGCCCGTTTTTATCCTCTGTGGGGGCTTGGGCACGAGATTAAAAGAGGAGACTGGCTCCAGGCCAAAGCCAATGGTCCCTATAGGCAATCGGCCTATCCTGTGGCACCTGATGAACACCTATTCGGCGCATGGCTTTCGGCGTTTTGTACTCTGCCTCGGGTATAAAGCCGAGGTGGTGAAGTCATATTTTCTCAACTATTCATCATTGAATTCTGACTTCACCGTTAATCTGCAGAGCAATGAATTGGTTGTTCATTCGGTTGATGAAACTCGTAACTGGGATGTGACGCTCGCTTTTACAGGCGAACTGAATATGACGGGTAGCCGCATTGCCCAAGCTACATCGAAATACCTCGGGGACTCAGAACACTTTGCCGTTACATACGGAGATGGGCTTACTGACGCCAATCTGGCGGAAGAATTTGCATTTCATCTGGCGCATAAGCAGATAGGCACGGTGCTAGGAGCGAACCCCCCTTCGAGATTCGGCGAGTTGAAATTGGACGGTGAGAAGGTGGTCGAGTTCGCGGAGAAGCCAGACCTCCATAGTGCATGGATTAATGCCGGATACTTTTTCTTCAGGCGGCGATTCACCGAGTACTTAAGCGCCGAAGAGAGTTGTGTGCTGGAGCAGCAGCCACTGGTACGCCTGGCACAAGACGGAGAACTCAGCATCTTCAGACATGCCGGGTTCTGGCAATGCATGGATACGCTAAGAGACTTGGAATACCTGGATGGTTTGTGGAACAGCGGTAATGCGCCCTGGGTAGCGGAAAAAGAAGAAGGGATGGACAGTTAAAATGAAAGTATTTGTTACCGGTCACAAAGGATATATCGGCGCTCATCTCGTTGAACTTCTGAAACAGGAAGGCCATACGGTGACTGGATGCGACCTGGGACTCTTTGAGGGCTGTGAATTTGAACCTTGCGTGAAACCAGATCATGAGTTGGTCAAAGACACTCGTCAGATTACTGCTCAGGATCTCGAAGGCCATGATTGCGTCATGCAATTGGCTGCGATTTCCAATGACCCGATGGGGGATCTGGACCCACAGATAACCTACAGCATAAATCGTGATGCATCGGTTCATATAGCGAAATTGGCCAAGCAGGCAGGGGTAGGGCGGTATATTTTCTATGGGAGCTGTTCAGTCTACGGGAAAGGTGAGCGGCTTGACCTTGCGGAAGGAGACCCGCTCAATCCGATAACGCCATACGCGACGTCGAAAATCGAATCTGAGAAATTGATCTCGGATCTGGCCGATAGCGACTTTTCGCCAGTGTTCATGCGAAATGCGACAGCATATGGTTTCAGCAAGATGTTGCGCATCGACCTTGTTGTCAACAACCTGCTTGGCAGCGCGCTTGCTTACAACGAAATTCGAATCATGAGCGACGGTTCCCCTTGGCGTCCGCTCATTCATTGTCGCGACATCGCCCGTGCGTCTATAGCCTTCATGAACGCCCCGCGAAACGCTGTTCACAACAAAGCCATCAATGTAGGCGGGAATAGTGAAAACTATCAGGTCCGGGACGTTGGCGATCAGGTCAGGAAGCTCATTCCTGGTGCAGAAATCACCTACACCGGAGAGGTAGGGGCCGATCCGCGCAACTATCGAGTGAACTTCGACATGCTGGGAGAAGTACTCCCGGATTTCCGCCTCGAGTACAACCTGGAATCGGGAATGAAAGAACTGCACGAGAAAATGCTGCAGCATGGGTTTGATAAGTCTGATTTCGAGGGTGACAAATACGTTCGATTAAAAACGCTGACGAACCGCATGAATCTGATTGCAGCCTGAATCTGAAGATGTCAGAGAGGACCAGACAATCGCTAGAGCTTGATGAACTGCTCTCTGTGCTGAGATGCCCAGCTACTGGTGAACACCTGGTTCACTTAAAGGATGACCTGGTAAACGAAAGTGGCACTTTTAGATATCCACTAAAGGGAGGCGTGCCCGATCTGCAACGTCCCCCTGATCGCCTGAAGATGGACATCCCGTGGTATGAACCATGGGACGATCTCGACAGCGTTCGAATTGAATATCCGGAGAAAGTGCCGAAGGAAGGTCTTCCGTACCATCTCGATCAGTACCTCGCAGGTCTGATTCCTGAAGAAGGCCAGGGCAGGTGGCTACTTGAAATCGGCTGCGGTGAACGGCAGTGCGAAAGCTGGATGAACGAACGGGATTATCGTTACGTCGGAATCGATGTTGATATCCGAGGAAAAGGGCCGAATCTTCTCGCGGATGGACACAACCTGCCATTTCCGGACAGTTCAATGGATTTCTGTGCCTCGATGGCTGTGCTGGAACATGTGGTATCGCCGATAACCTTTGCTAACGAGGTTTTTCGAGTACTGAAGCCCGGGGGTACGTTCATAGGGTCCGCGGCCTTCATGTATGGGTTTCATGACAGGGCCAGCTTTCATCATATGAGTCATGCTGGTCTGCTGTACGTCCTGAAGGTTGCAGGATTTCAAGTGAAACAACTTTGGCCCGATTGGAAATATCCGAATTCTATTTCTAACTGGGGTTTTCGTGGTCCCATCGGCCTGCCTTGGCGCTTATTCTGTAGAGCCGCATTGGAATCAGCGGAGTGGAGTTTCACGCGATTATCTAACCTCGCCCGCAGCGTGATAGGAAAGCGCAAAATCAACTTGATTGAGCGAGATATTCAAATGGCAGGTTCCGTGTCTTTCCTAGCAGTAAAACCCGAATGAAACCATATTCGGTATTCAGTGACTCTTCAGTGATGAGGCCAGATTATGCAAATTGAACCCAGCCCTCTATCGGACGCATATGTGATTCGCCTGGAAAAATTCGGCGATGATCGAGGTTTCTTTGCACGGCTTTACTGCTCGAACGAATTTTCCGAGGCTGGTTTGGTCAGTGATTTCGTTCAGGTCAACAACTCTTTAACAGCTCATCGTGGGACCTTGCGTGGCATGCATTTCCAGATCGCGCCACATCAGGAAACGAAGCTGGTCCGCTGCATAAAAGGCGCCTTCTATGATGTGATTGTCGATCTCAGACCGGAATCGGACACCTACAAACAGCACTTTGGTATCGAACTTAGCGCTGACAATCGAACGATGCTCTATGTCCCCAAGGGTTTCGCACACAGTTTCTTGACTCTGACAGATGATGCTGAAGCCCTGTATTTTGTGGACGAGTTCTACGCGCCTGAAGCGGAACGGGGTTTGCGCTGGAACGATCCTGAATTTGCGATCGATTGGCCGATTGAACCGACCGTAATATCAGAAAAGGATGCATCCTGGCCTGATTTTGACCCTAGTTACCACGCTGCCTGAACCGCTAAAACGATGAAGATATTGTTTACCGGCGGCAGCTCATTTACTGGAATGTGGTTTGCTTGCGAACTAGCAACTGCAGGACATGAGGTGTTTGCAACATTCCAGCAAGCTAAGCGAAATTATTCAGGACTCTCAGGAACAAGAGTTGATCAGGTAGTGCAACACGCAGTTCCGATCTGGGAGTGCAGTTTTGGTGACGGCCGGTTTCTCGAGTTCATTCACTCCAACCGGGTTGATGTTGTTTGCCACCATGGGGCCGATGTCGGCGATTATCGGAGCTTGGATTTCAATGTTGGAAGGGCGATCGAATCAAATTCGCACCGCATTAACGAGGTGTGCGATGTCTTGAGTGGCTGTGGCTGCAAGGCGCTAGTTTTGACCGGTTCAGTGTTCGAAGGCGGAGAAGGGCGAGGCTCAGGTGATGGGCAGGCATTTTCTCCGTATGGCCTTTCGAAGGAACTCACTTATAGGGTGTTTGAGTATTTTTTACGTTTGCGCGACGTGAAGCTAGGAAAATTTGTCGTGCCAAACCCATTCGGTCCTTTCGAAGAGCCACGTTTTACTGCTTACCTTGCAAGATGCTGGATAGAAGGAAATGCAGCTGTTGTGAATACGCCAGACTACATTCGGGACAATATACATGTGGATTTACTTGCAAAAATGTATGTGCAATTTGTTGAGGATATTTGTGCAGGCGATGAGTTGACGATGCACATAAATCCCAGCGGATACGTCGAAAGCCAGGGAGAGTTCGCTGGTCGGTTTGCAATAGAAATGCGAAGGCGCACCGGCGCTGCTTGCAATCTGAAGCTCGCCACTCAGAAGGACTTTTCTGAACCAATAGACCGACACAATACTGACAAAGCTCAGGTGGTTGGCTGGTCGGAAGAGGCGGCTTGGGACAGAATCGCAGAATACTACTGGTGAATGCCAACACAGATCAATCACGGAGGTCTGAAGCTGTGATGCCGCCGCTTGTCGTTGCAGTAGTACTTACTTGGAATGACACAGAGTTAACTAGAGGTTGTTTGCGCTCTGTTTTTGCAAATGACTATCCGAACCTCCAGGTAGTCCTAGTAGACAATGGGTCAATACCTCCGGTGGGAACGGAACTCGAACGAGATTTTCCAGAAGTATCACTTGTTCAGAATCCACACAATCAGGGGTTTTCAGGTGGCGCGAATCGAGGGCTAGAGAAAGCGCTTGAGTTGGGGGCAGTCTATATTCACTTGATTGGCAATGATGCCACCTTGAGTCCGGACACCATTTCAAACCTTGTAGCTACTGCAGAATCTAATCCGGAAGGCTGCGCATTCGGTCCGCTGTTATTGGATCCAGGAGAAGAGAGGGTCGTCCAGTTCTATACGGCATCGCTAGATCGTGAAAGAACCAAGCACGTGCACCACCACGTAGGAGAGGCATACGACAAAAATAGTTGGCCTGTGGCTGTGTGTGAATTCATTCCTTGTGTTGCGTTGATGTTTCGAGCAAAAGCGTTGGTGCAATCTGGATTGTTTGATGAGTCCTTCGGCACTTGTTGGGAAGACTATGACTTGTGTCTACGACTGAGAGACGCAGGTTGGAAGTATTTTGCGGTTGGGAATGCGACAGCCGTGCATATTGGTAGCCACACCACTGGACGTATATCTCCATACATTGTGTATCACGATACCCGCAACCGGCTGACATGCATTGGACGTCATGCGGGCAAGGGGGCTGTGCGACGTCACTTCGTGCACTACGTGCGGTCGTTTAAAAACACCGTCACGCAATACGGATTCTTCAACTGGTCTTGTCACCTAGCCTTCATCAAAGCCTTTTGGCACTACCTCATAAAAGTACAAGGGGAAGAGAGTCGAAGCAAAACCCGTAGTGGGATACCTGGACTTGGTTCATAGTCAAAACATAATCGGCTATCGCAGAATTGCCTGTTTACGATCCTATCTGCTGAGTAGACCTTGAGCGCCGAATTGACCATAGAAGAAGCGGCCGTTGGTCAGTGGGATGTTGTCATCGTCGGTGCTGGTATGGGCGGCGGTGCGGTTGCCTACGAACTGGCACATCGCGGGTTCAACGTTCTCATTGTCGAAAAAGGCTTTGCGTCTCTGGAACAGGATAAGTCCGGCACTGTATCTTCTTCGGAGAATCCAGACGCCCGTCTACGGCACGGGTATTGGCCTACTAGACTGGCTACTGAGATTGACAACAAGGCCAGCCAGATATGGCCGGCCTTGGGCTGTGGATTTGGTGGCTCAACATCGCTCTACGCGGCGGCACTAAGTCGACTCGAACCGATGGATTTCCATGAGCGAAACCTACCCGATGGCGGCAAAGCGGGTTGGCCTTTTAGTTATGAGGATTTAGAACCCTATTACTTGAAGGCAGAACAACTGTTTTCGGTGTGCGGGACGAAAGATCCGAGAATGCTCAGCGCCAATTATTCACTGCATAATCCGCCAGCGATGGATGCTCGCGATCGATATTTTTTTACAAAGTTCAAAGAAGCGGGATTGAACCCATACCGGCTGCATAATGCGATTGGGTATGAATCTGGTTGTACCGAGTGTGCTGGGACGATTTGTATCAGTGATTGCAAAGGAAGTGCAGCAAATCGGTTGATTAAGCCGGCGGCTAAGACTGGGCAACTGAGTTTTGTGGAGAAGACTCAGGCGATAAAGATTGAAGCAGACAGCCAACGCGTCACGCATATATTAATGCAACAGGGCAGTGTTGAGCGGAAGGTGAAGGCAAAAGTATTCGTGCTTGCGGCTGGAGCACTTGCCACACCAGCGCTGCTGCTGAGTTCAAAAAGCGACCTTTGGCCTAATGGGGTGGCGAATGAGAATGACGTCGTCGGCAGAAATCTGATGTTTCACGCATCCGATTTTGTCGCGGTATGGCCTAGAGCAAAAGCAAATAGAAGTGGCCCCAACAGGACAATTGCTTTGCGTGATTTCTACGAGGTTGATGGGGTGAGGCTGGGAGAGTTCCAGTCGATGGGTTTAACGGCAGGTTATGCGGAGATATTGACTTTCCTGCATCACGCTTTTGATAGTGGCCCATTTAGAAGGATGGGATTGCTCAGACAGTTCCTAAGAGTGCCAGCGTATCTCGGTTCCAAGATGTTCAGCGAAGCAAGCATATTCAGTACGATTATCGAGGATCTGCCGTACACGCATAACAGGGTGCTAGCAGATTCGAACCAACCGTCTGGATTTCAAGTCAAATACAATATTTCGGATGAACTCCGTAATCGAGTCTACACTATGAGACGATTGCTGAAAGAACGACTGGCAGGAGTCTATAGCATCGTTGTAAACAGGGATGTGACGCTCAATTTTGGCCACGCCTGTGGGACCTGCCGAGCTGGATTGAACCCAGAATCCAGTGTTGTAGATGAATATGGTCGATGTCATGGAATTGGCAATCTATACATCGCTGATGGGTCAATCATGCCGACAAGCGGTGGCACGAACCCGAGTTTAACAATTGCCGCGAGCGCGCTAAGGATTGGGAACAAAATCGCTGAGGTAATCGATCAGAGTTGAAACGATAGCCTGCTTGACTACTACCGCCAGAAAAAGAGTCTGTCCTTGATTCTGCTTCTGAGTCCTTTGGGCGGAAACCATTCTTTGTCGTTCTCAAAGATAGTGTTTTTGCTGGAAGCGTTTGATTGGACCATCTGTATTGCCCACTGGGCGGACTGTGCCGGATCTATTCCAGTGAAGTCGCTCATTTGTGTGTTTAGGTGACCTGGTATCCACTCATGGACTTCGATATCCAGATTGAGGTGCGCAATGTCTTTAGCTATGGATTTCGTTAGTGCATGCAGTCCGCCCTTGGACGCCGCGTAAGCTGAACTACGAGGCGCAGGGTCGAGATCAGCCCAGCTGCCTATGTTATAGATTCTCCCGTACCCGCTTTCTATCATATGAGGAAGGACTGCCTTGCAGCAGATAGCTGGCCCGCCAAGATTGATCATGGTCGCAGTTAGCCAGTCTGTTATATTTTCGTCTAGGAAGTTGACCTTTGGGTAGACGGCAGCATTGTTGAAGAGAACGTCGATACCGCCAGTTCTTTCCACAGTCTCGTCTATCACATGCTGCAGTGTCAGATGGTCAGTGACGTCGAGTGCATGACATATCAATCTACCCTGATGTTTTGCGGATAGTGGCTCTAAAGATTCTATCGAGCGGGAGATTGCGATGACTTGAGCATTCTTCTGGGCGAACGCTTCGGACAGAGCATAGCCAAGACCCTTTCCTGCTCCGGTGATAACTACAGTCTTGTCTCGAAATTCAAATGTACTCATTTGACCTATGTTACTGGCAATTCAACCGAGGCAGGTACGAATACACTCAGAGTTGTTGTGCAGTAGATGTAAGGGCACCCCAGCCATTTTGCGTTTTTACCAGTCACATCGGGCTGACAAATAGGCACTCATATTCAATACAGAGTAAAGCGCCTCAGAAGCTATACTTCGCATCCTAGCGCCGGATCTATATGGCTTTTGACGTGATTGAACAACGCATATCTGCAGTAGTGCGCGTGGCACTGTTAGCCATAGGGCTCGGGCTCACTTTGTGGGCTCTTTCGGATGACTATCTAATTGGAGGCGGGCCAGGGTTCGGTTTTTTTCAAGCAAGCGTATTCGTAATTGGCCTCAGTGCAATCGGTGCGGTCTTTTTGCCGGCGACGATAAGAGCTTCGGCGCTAGCAGGATATGTTTCGCTGTTTTTTGGCCTCGCAATCGTAGAAGTTGCACTTGGGGTTTTCTTGTCCCCTCGTTTGGTATCGATATATGAGCTGGATTCAGACTATCTGTACAAGTTCAAGCCAGGTGCCCGGAGCGAATACATGCATCTCCCGGAAAACGGGGGGGAGCGGCATGTATACAACATAAATCAAAACGGTTTTCGAGGAGAGGAATTCAGAGATCCGCCCGGCAATCCGCGGATAGTCATATATGGCGATTCTTTTGTACATGCGGAGTTTTCTACCTTAGAGAACACGTATCCAAAAAAACTTGAAGCAAGTCTAGTCTCAGCTGGATATGCGAGTACGGAAGTGATCAATGCCGGGGTTGCAGGCTATGGGCCCGACCAAATACTGCTTCGGATATCAGACGAACTGGCGCTTATGCAACCCGATTTGCTGATCATTTCCATCTTCTCTGGCAATGACTTTGGCGATCTGGTTCGTAATAAGTTGTTCCGCTTAGGCAGCGACCATGAACTGGTGCTTAATCCATTTTCTTTTGATCCAACCATCGAGTTCCAGGCAACGTTAGCGGAGCGTGAACTATTGTTAAGGAAAGCCCTTCGCAATATTCGAGACCTTTTATATAAATCGTTGAGTGAAGAAACTGTCCGCGAGGATGGAATTCCGGATGCGTTGCGTCAACACGTACAAGAGTATGAAGAATTCGTGCTGCTAGGGAACAATCTGGTACACGAACTCAGGTCGGATCCGTATTCTGCGGATATTGCGCTAACACCGGACAGCGAATCTGCGCAATACAAAATCCAACTGATGGAGGCGGTTATGTCTGCGATAAAGTTTCAAGCAGACTCACAAGAGATACCCATAGCATTTCTCTTGATACCGCATCCGATTGACGTAGTGGGCGGGGATCATGCTTCGGGGAAAATCGATATAGCCGAGTACCCGAATTATTTGCCAGATCGGCTAACCGATGAGTTGTTTGCAATCTGCACGAGGCAGAGATTGCATTGTCTCAACCTCATGGATGAATTTCGTGCTAAGGGAGGTGCTTCGCTGTTCCTGAAGGGGGGAGATGATCACTGGAACGATCACGGGCAAGAAGTGGCGGCAGAAGCAACTGCTCAATTTGTCCTTAGTGAAAATCTTTTTCCACCAGATTCAGGTATGTAGTGAAGGGGCTATTTTATGGATGACATACTGCTGGAAATTCGTCGCCTGTCGAGAATGATCTGGCGACATCGCTGGATTGGATTGCTAGTCGGATGGTCGGTAGGAGCCCTGGGTGTACTCATGGTTTTCGTGCAACAGGACGTATACGAAGCAACTGCTCGCGTTTATGTAGATACAACGTCGCAGCTTAGACTGCTTCTAGATGATCAGATTGTCGAAACTGACGTTGAGGATCAGCTCAGATTCGTACGTCAGGCGTTGTTGGGAACACCTCTGCTCTTAAGAGTAGCTAGAGAGACTGGACTCATAGATGGCGCAGATACTCAAGACCAGCAATTGGCGGCAATCACGACACTTTCGGCGCGTATTCAGATTGTAAGTAGCGCTGAGCTAAACCCGTCACCTTGGAATGCAAGGCGAGTGGATGACACCTACTTGATACGCTATCAACACAATGATCGTGAGACTGCAATTGCAGTTGTTAGTAAATTGTTGGATATCTTCGTCGAAGATACTCTCGGCGCGAAAAGATCGAGTTCTAGGACAGCGGGGCAGTTCTTGAAGAGTCAGCTGAGTGAATATGAATCTCGGCTTCAAGCCGCCGAAGCGGCACTGGCTCAGTTCAATCGCGAAAATTATGATCGACTGCCGAGTTTACAGGGCGGCTACTTCCAGAGTATGCAGATCGCCAGAGAGGAACTAGATCAAGCCCGACAGGAGTTCGAACTTGCTGAGTCACGCTTGAACAGTATCGAAAGCCAGCTTCGCGGTGAGTCCCCCAGGGTAACCGCTTCTGGCGAACTAGATCCTAATAGCCTCGAAGCACGGATACTCGATACCGAGCGTCGCCTACAAGATCTGAAGTTGAGATATACGGATCAGCATCCTGACGTTTCAGCTCTGGTCGAGACTCTTGAGATTCTCCGTGACCAGTGGGATAGGCGCGAAGCGGCAGGTGGTGATCGATTGGGATCGATTAGCAATCCTGTATTTCAAGCTTTGCAGATTTCCAGGAATGAAGCTGAATCAGAGGTACAAGCACTGCGTGCGGTGGTGGTGCAGCGACAAAAGCGGGTATCAGAACTTCAAGGATTGATCAACGAGATGCCAGAGGTAGAAGCCGAACTGGCTAGACTGAATCGTGACTATGATGTGGTGCATTCACGGTATCAATCTCTATTAGATAGTCTGGAGAGAGAAAAACTAAGTCGTGAAGTGTTGGAAGCGGAAGAGGTGGAGTTCCGAGTTATCGATCCGCCACGTGCAGACTTCGATCCTGTCGCGCCGCAACGTGAACTGTTGTTGCTTGCGCTTCTGGTGTTCAGTACGGGGGCTGGAGTGGCGGTGGCTTACGGCATTGGGCAACTACGCCCCGTTATTGATTCAGCATCTTCATTGGAACAATTTTCAGGATTGAGTGTGATTGGAACAATCGGGTTGCAATCAACCCATGGGGACGACGTGCTACTCAGGGATTCTACAGCACTGTTTGTAGCTGGCGCAGGATTGCTTATCGTTGTTTTGCTGGCCATGACCCTGCTGGAAATCGTTGGTCCAGGATTGCGAGGGCTATTTTGAGTTTGCCTAGGCTTTCTGTACTTGGGTATTTATGTGGTAGTTCTACTAAGGACGGAATAGGTGGCGGGCGTTTTCTATCCCGTAAACGCCGGAATTTTGAGTGATCGGACTCCACGCTGCGCTGCCTTTTATAGAACACTGTCATAGATCGCTGATCGAATGGAGTGCTGCAGGGGGTTTTCCTGGCGCTCATTGGATACGGAATGAGTGATCCACGTGCTCTAATTGCCTACTTGTTATTTTTCCCTTTGGCGATTGTGCTGATTAAACGTTACTCGCGAGCCAAAGGCGTAGCAATCGCGGTAGTTGCTGGTTCTTGTTTTCTGCCGGAAGGCTTGTTGTTTTCGGCGCCTGGCCTGTTAATCGACAAAGAGCGTGTCACGTACCTTGCGGTACTCATCGGCATGCTGTTTGTTCATCGAAAGACCTTTATTGCTTCGAAACCTGGATTCGGCCTTGAATTACTAATGCTTCCACTAGTCTTGTGCGGTCTAGGTACGCTTGCGATCAACCCTAATCCCCTTGTGAACGATGGAGCAATACAGAGCGGACTCAGTATACGTTGGTGGTTCGGGCAGGCGTTGTCTGATGTGCTCACGCTGGCTCTTCCGTATTTGATAGGCCGTACGATGTTCCGGAGTATTGACGATTTAAGCGTGCTCATACGAATCGTGGTCGCCGCAGGTTTAGTCTATTTTTTCATGATCGTTATTGAACACGTCATGGCTATTCCGTTCAGAATCTTCCAATTCAGTTACTACATCTATGGCGTAGAGGTGATAACTGCTTTTCGTTGGGGACTAACTATGCCAAGGGTGTTCATGGAAAGCGGACATGCCCTTGGGACTTTTATGGCTGTGTGTTTGGTTTTGGCTGTAGGCCTAGGCAGAGCTGGAGACGGGAGTCCGATCTTTGGTTTTAGAAAAAAATCTCCCATGATTTTGATTGGTCTTCTCGGAACGCTAAACGTTGGAGGATGTGTAACTGGGATTGTGATGTCTACCATCGTGCGGATACTTCGGCCACAAAGAATTCTATTGGCGGCAGCGTCACTTGCTCTTTTTTGCTGTATTTATCCTGCTCTCCGCATGGCCGACATATTTCCTCGCGAGTTGGTGGTGGATTTTGCCGCTCAGTATGATGCGGAACGAGCTCGATCTCTGAACGGGCGCTTCATAGAAGAAGACTTTGTGCTCGGAAACCTGGGTGACCGCCTTTGGTTTGGCTGGGGCCACTTCTCCCGTATACCTGGTGCCGGCACCTTTTATGGAGATGGTGGAGAGGCAGGTCTCGATGCCTGGTGGGTCATAAACACTGGAATGAGTGGCCTCGCAGGTACGTTGCTCGCTTACATGTTTATGGCTGTGCCGGCAGTCGTATGCTGGAGGAGGGCCAAGCACTACAGAACCGAAGCAGCGATGATACTGGTGGGTGCTGTGATTGGTTGTATATCCATTCGAATGGTAGATCTATTGGTAAACGGGTGGTGGAATTGCCTCCCTGTATTTCTTGCGGGGGCGTTGATGGGGGCTACTGCACTTCGGTCGTCGCATTCGAGTCTTCGAGGAGTGCCCGCGCGACAACGGACCACCGCTCAGAGGTCCGTAGACAGAGCAGGTGTATCAACGGCAGGGAAAAGCGCTGGTGTCTAAAATAGTCAATATTCTACTGATTGCGATAGCTACAATAATTGCAGTTGTGTTGGCGGAAGGTGCCGCACGCCTCTTCCTGGACCCCGTGGACTTTCTACTCCCGGAGATGGAGGTTCATTCTGCACTGAATCATCGAATTAGAGCTAATTCCGCAGGTCACGACATGTTGGGGTTTCGTAATTCGCGAGTAGCAAAAGAAGCTCCTATCGTCGCCATCGGTGACTCCATGACCTACGGAGTCGCAGCTTCGCATAATGGTTCTTGGCCTCGTCAGCTTGAGCGAAAACTCGACGAGAAGGTGTATAACATGGCGCTTGGTGGATATGGGCCGATTCACTATCTGTATTTGCTGAAGGAGCTAGCAATACCTATGAATCCAAAAAAGGTCGTTCTAGGCTTTTTTGTCGGCAATGATCTTATGGATTCCTATAATCTGGTGTATAGCAATGAGTACTGGAAGCATTTGAGAGGAGGTGACAGTGGCGAAACTGTGGCGCCAAGTGATCTGATTAGCATTGATCCAGCGGCCGGTAAAAGATTCGCCAATATTCGTGCCTGGTTAGCACAAAAAAGCATCTTGTACCGACTGGTTACGCAGTCCATCCTCGCAAATCCGGTTCGTCGATTGGAAGCCAAGGCTCTGAATTCAGGCCTTATCGAAGTGCAGGTGCCTGGAGGAGTTACCTATTTATCCCCAGAAACGCGTTGGCCAGCCATCAACCTTTCAGATTCAAAAGTTCGTGAAGGGCTGGAACTTAGTCTGTGGGCGCTCCTAGAAATATCGCGTCTTTGCGAACAAGCAGATATAGAGCTGCTCGTAATTCTGATTCCGACAAAAGAAAGCGTATACCGTGATCTTGTACAGGAGCAGGCTATTGATTTGGCGGGATCATCGTATGACGCACTTCTGAGTTCTGAAGACTTGGTGCTGGCCCGAATAGTCGAAGTGTTTGAGCAAAATGGGATTGCTTATCAAGACCTTTTCGAGCCTCTTCAGGAGGGGGTTCGTGAGCAGATGATCTATCCGGAAAACGATGGACACCCTAATGTGAAGGGGTATGAAATCATCGCAGGGGAGGTCGCAGAGATTATCAAGTCGGCGGCGATGCCTGTTTCTGCAAACTATTAACGGTTTGAATAGACCGAGGGTGATAGGCTGATTGCTTCTTCAGCTAGGCTACAGCTAATAACTCGGCTGAAGAAGCTGTGCGGTAGGTATCGAGCCTTGATGATCTGTCGCCCTTAAGCCAGCTGAGTGCCTTCGGGACCTGCGTCATGTTCAGAATGGTTTCTGAGACATGGACGAGTGTGGCGATAATTGCCCTAGCCGCGGCGCTTCCTGTCGAGCTGTGCTTTTGGGAGCGTCTTTGTTGGAGACAGACCTTTGTATGGAGATATGGGCCTGGTCTCTCTATTCACAGTGGGAAAGCTACTGTTGTCTTAACTGAGCAGGTTTTATCTAGAGTATGTGCGGGATCTTCGGCGTTCTTTTTAAAGACCGGGTAACTAACCCTGATAGCGCTCGACTCAATGAATCGCTACGAATTCTCGGACATCGGGGACCAGATAGTTCTGGAACTTACTGCGATTCAGGAATTGGTCTAGCGCACACACGCCTTTCCCTGCTTGATCTTTCTGAGCGTGGACATCAACCCTTTCAGGATGAGACAGGGCGCTACACGCTGGTCTATAACGGCGAGATCTACAATTTCCGAGAAATTCGCACAGAACTGGAAGCGGATGGTGTCAGTTTTACGAGTGATTGTGATACCGAGGTACTTCTAAAGGGCATCATCCACATTGGTCTGGATGAACTGCTCCCGCGACTGGAGGGAATGTTCGCTTTTGGACTCTGGGATAGTCAGGTAGGCAGATTGATCCTCGGCCGAGATCGATTTGGAATCAAACCTCTTTCGGTTTACGAAGATGACTCTATCATCGCATTTGCGTCGGAGGCTAAAGCCATTCGCCCTTGGGTTCAGTTGGTTCCCGACCCTCATGTTTTGTCGGCTTATCTTGCAGGATTCGGCGGCCCGACACGTGATAGATCCTTTTACGCCGGCGTCTCGATACTAGCGCCCGGGACGATTCTTGAATTCGGTATCAACAATGTAGGAGTGGCACGGAACTTCTTCCGACTACAGGATTTTTGGCAGGCGGACGACTGTCAACGCATGAGGCAGTTGAACAACAATGAGGCAATTGACCGTTTAGAAGAATTGCTTTTAGCGAGCGTCAAAAAGCATCTGATATCAGACGCGGCGGTAGGAGCCTTCTGTAGCGGAGGTCTCGATTCATCCTTGATAATGGCTATGGCGACTCGTTTTCATCCTCACCTCGCCATTTTTCATGCGAACGTCGAAGGTCCGTTGAGCGAGTTTGATGCTGCAGATGCACTGTCGAAGCACTTAGGTCTCGATATGGTCACGATTGATGTTACAGATCGCGATTTCATCGAACACCTTCCGGATGCGATATGGCACTACGAGTATCCGATCTCCTACCATCCTAACTCGATTCCTTTTCTTCTTGTATCGAAGCTGGTTAGGGATCGCGGGGTTAAAGCAGTGCTTTCCGGCGAAGGTTCAGATGAATGTTTTCTGGGCTATAGAGGTATTCCATACGACAACCTGAGTCGAAGATATGGAAATGGACTAGAGAAGTTGCGAAACCTTATTCACCGAGTTCCGAAGCTCGGTAAAGGGCTTTGGCCTGTGGTTCCAGGGCACCATCTTCAAGTGCAAGAGATCCAGCAGAACTTTGAAAGATCGTTAGATCAGCTGGCAATTGAGAAGCGTGTTAGTGAGGTAGGGCTCGGATTACCTTCGCGGGAACATAGTTCGCTTGAGTGGCTTGGCTATCACCTTCGAAGTTTACTCCACCGGAATGATGCGCTGGGTATGGCAGCAAGTATAGAAGCTCGGTTTCCATATCTTGACAACGCTCTTGTACAAATGGCCGTGAGTTTGCCATACAACTTGAAGATTAGACCATCGCCGACATCGTTGGATCGAGCCCACCCTTTCCTTCGTGATAAGTGGATTTTGCGCAAGGTAGCAGATCGATATATCCCTCGCGTACTGAGTCAACGCAAGAAAGCTGGGTTTCCAGTTAATGCATATGAACGCATGCGTTGTCCGGATAGCATTTTCAGGGGCGGCTTCGTAGCGGAACACTTTAAGTTGGCTGAACGACCTTTGCAGCAAATGCTTGATGTTGCGGGTGCTGATCTAAGAGTTAGATTACTCATGCTGGAAGTATGGGGAAGACTTTTTTTCAGGAACGAATCTAAACTGAGTTTGTCTGAGGAATTGCTTCAGAAAGTGACGGTCGATTCGGTTGGATGACCGAGTTACGTTCGTTCAGGTAAAAGGGCATATTTGAAGGCAGTTTTGCTGTCAAATCGGGACATTGTGCCTTTTTGCGCTGGGCACCCAATTCCAGCCTTACGCCACCTCATTTTGAATAACGAAGCGTGCTAGCATTCTCGGATAGTAAATCAGTAGATTTGAGTGGTGATTCGCATCACGAAAATCTGCGGCGCCGATAGCTAAGGTAGGGTGAATTGAGAGAGTTGGCCTCAGACGGGACAGGTGGCTCCGGTTCGCTAATCTGATTCGAGCCTTCACCGCCTAATGCTGAGACCCTACGCCCCATTTATGCGGGCAAAATTACGGAGACTCAAAAGTCATGCAGTTTCGTCATCGTTTTTGTCATCGCGCAATGAGCGTCCTTTCCACAGTTCTATTTCTCACGTTTAGCGCGTTCACATATTCTGCTACACCGATGCCCCCTTGCTTGGACGGGGCTTGCCCGGATGCTCGAGGAGCCAACCAGGAGAGAATTCTTGCGATCCTAAACGGCCGCACCCCTCACTTCTTATACAATTCGCCAGCTGATCCTGTGACCACTAGAGAAGTCTCTGTATCCTCGGCATCCGAATTCAACACACAGGCTGGTATCAGCGGCACGAAAATCAATGTTAGCTCTTCGTTTTCTGGGAATGTTCAGATCTCCGCCAGCGACATTGATATTGTTGTAGGAAATTCTTACACAATAGCGGGAGATCTTGATATCACTGGAGGCCCGCAATCTCGGATCAGGTGGACTGGCGGGAACGTTAATGGGCGGATCAACATTACTGCCGGCTCAGATTTGCTATTCGATGATTTCCACCTGACCACCACCTATCCTGATTTCAACTACATTGGCTCTGGCGGAAATGATCGTGTTGCCTTCATCAACTCAACCTTAGAAAAGACTGGCGGCGGGTCTGGTGACACATGGCTGTGGTTTGTTTTGAACTCAGCTGCCCCAAACAGGCATGATGACTGGTTTGTTGGCAATGTGCTTTTCTCTGGGGACTCAAATCCTTCACTTGTCCGTTTTCAGTCGATGCTTCGATTGGTGATAGTTGACTCGGTTTCGAATCCTACGGGGGAATCCAACCATGCGTTTAGATTTCATGATGGTTGTGAAGATGTATGGATCAAAGACACCTGGGCCAGGGGTGACGTGAAGATTGACAACATCGGCTCTCCGACTAACTCGTCTATGGCAAACCTCTCTAATGCGGTGTTCGACAACCTTGATGTGTACAATCCGGGTTCTATAACTGTAACCAGTTATGTTGATGGTACGCCGCAATCAGTGACTAACAGCGGAACGGTATCTAATAGTACATACAATGCCGAAAGCGGTTCGGGTAGCTTCCCGACTCCAGCGGGCTTCTCAAACGGGGGCGGGAATTCTCAGGTTGCATGGGACGGCAACACGATTCCCGACTATTCATCCGTAGGAGCGGTACGTTAGATCACTCTACTTATCTAATTCGCTTCAATTGCACCTTGGCCAACTCGCTTTGCTCATAGGTGCTTTTGAAGTCTAACTCGCGCACGGTGTTCACCTGTGTTTCTTGAGCCAATCACGGCCGTATTCATGAGATCGCTGCTGAAGTGACGTCGCGTTGATGTATGGCTGCGACGCATACGGGCTATCGGGAGTCTATCTGGCTGCTTTCAACAGGGCTTTTGATGGGTGCTGTCCGGGCGTCAGTCGCATGCAAGCGAATAACAATTTCGACAGGCTTAGCAAACATAGAAGAGGCAGAATGGTCTGAGCAAGAGAACAGTAAAGATGCCCCTTAAAAACCTACATCGGATGATACTTAGGCTATTGCCTAGAATTGATCTGATCGATCGTGCGATAGCCCTCTTTGAGTTTTGTTGGTTTCATAGGCGTCTTCCGAGCGGAAAGCTGCTATTCAATGATTATCTTTTCCAAATAAAATCCTCTGAGCAGATTGTCGATCCACTTCGTGTATTTGTGAGCGACAAAGAGTACGTCAAAATGTTTGTTAAGGCGGTTGCGGGAGACGAATTCAATGTCCCGACGATAGCCGTGCTCAAATCATCGGCCGAGGCGAAATCCTATCAATACCCGAAAACGTGCTGTATCAAGCCAACTCACATGTCAGGTGAGGTAATATTGCGGTCTGACGAAGCCGATATAGATTTCGAAAAAATTGATCGCTGGTTCGTCGAGTCTCACTACAAAAATACGCGCGAGCGGAACTATAGAACACTTCATCCGAAAGTAATCGTTGAACCTATCATCTTCAATGATCTAAACGTCACTGACTACAAGTTCTTTTGTTATCAGGGCCAAGCGAAGCTCATTCAACTCGATCTGGATCGCCATCTGGATCACACTCGCAAGTTTTTCGATCGAAATTGGAACGAATTGCCATTCTCGCTTGCGTACCCGAGATCCAATGGACTAGTACAACGTCCAAAAAACCTGGAGCAGATGCTCATGCTGGCAGATTTGCTAAGCAAGCCGTTCGGATTTGTCCGAATCGATCTGTATTCTGATGGTGAAAACTGCTTTGTTGGCGAAGTGACTAATTGCCACGGGAATGCAAGCGAACGCTTTATTCCACACTCAGCCGAAGAGATGGCATCTGACATCATTTTTGGCTCGGCTTCAGGTTCTGGCGCTAGCTGATGTCGGAGTTCGAGAATCTAGGGATCGCTGATCTGGTACCTAATCAAAACCATAGGTCCTAACGAATGACCATTCGTGTTGTATTGCATACTGAAGAATTTCGTATAGCTGCTAGAGATTTCAACAGGCGCATGAATGATGGCGGCTCGAATTGGGGGGTATACCTTGAACCTGAATCTGATTGGCTGTCTGGACAGCCCGGTGGAAAGGTCTGGAGGGAACATTATGTCGCCGTTGATGAGAAAGGCTTTGTTCGTGGCGGGTTTGTCCTCAAGCCTCAAGAGTGGCTCATTCGAGGTGAAACGCAAACTGTTACCGACTGGCAAGGACCTGTCTCTGAAGGAAACATAGACCCGCACTTCGCTACATTGGCTATTCGCCTGATGCGCGAAATGACAAAGTTGTATCCGGCTGTATTTAGCTGGGGACACGGAGGAAGCGACCAGCCACTGGTTAAGATGCTGGAAAAAATGGGGTGGCCAGCCTACGAAACTCCATTCTGTTTGCTAGTGTTAAAGCCATATCGATTTCTGCGCCTAAATGCATATCTTCGCAGAACTAAGGCTATGCGTACGATCTCGGATATCGCGGCTTTTTCGGGGGTTGCTTATCTGCTCTTCTCTATCTTCAGATTCGCGAAGCGGCTTAGGTCTCGGAAACGATTCGGTGCGATCGCGCGCAAATTCTTGAAGTTTGAACACTGGGCCGATGAACTCTGGCAGAGATGCAAAGGTCAATACGATGTCATCGCAGTGCGCGATTCCGATTCAATGAATCGTCTGGCGCCCGACTCAAAATGGCCCCCTGTAGTGCGTCTAAAAGTTGAGAAAAACCAGGAATCCATAGGCTGGGCCCTGGTCATGCATACACAGATGTGCTCCGATGCGCGGTTCGGTGATCTGTATGTGGGTTCGATTGTTGATTGCTTCTCGGACCCAATGCACGCCGGTGAAGTCGTACATGCTTGTACGCAGTACTTGGAGGAGATTGGGGTTGATCTGGTTGTTTCTAATCAGGCACATCCTGCTTGGGTAAACGGTTTTTCAGATAATGGCTATGTGATTCTTCCTAAGCGACGTCTATTCGTAACTTCTCCCGCTTTGCGGAAATTGTTGGAACCATTCGATGAGATAGCTCAAGGACTTCACCTCACGAATATGGATGGACATGGGCCGCACGCTCTTTGAGTTCCTTGATATTGACTTCATTGGGATGTATTGAGCGTCCAACTACATACGCCAGGTTTTGGAAAATTTCGATTACGCAGTAATGCCCTAAGCGGTAGGTAGCCCAATGGCATTGCTCACCCCATGTAATCCTTACGGAAAATTGAGATGAAAATCGCATATCTCTGCAATATCTATCCAGCACCAACCCACACGTTTATACGTCGGGAGATTGGCGGTTTGGAGCGGGCAGGTATAGAGGTAGAGCGCCTAACAATTCGAAGATCTACTGATGCGCTTGATACCCCTGAGGACCAGTTGGAGTTGCAGCTCACGTTTGCCGTACTCGAACAAGGCATCATGAATCTGTTGGGCAGCGTTTTTGTGATTGCTCTAAAACGGCCCAAAGAGATGATGAGGGCCATTTGGACAACGATGAGACTCGGAGCTCGGTCTCAATCAGGAGTGATTAAGCATTTTGCGTACCTTGTTGAGGCATGCGTGCTGGTCCGGTACACCGGGCAAAAAGGCATTTCACATATACATGCGCACTTCGGTACCAATGCGACGACTGTTGCGATGTTTATTCGGAAGCTGGGAGGCCCTACTTATAGCTTCATGATCCATGGTCCGCTTGAGTGGGATTGTCCGGAGTTCCTGCATCTACCTCAAAAAGTAGAAGAAGCAGAATTTGTTACTGCGATTTCAGACTTTGCCAAAAGCCAAACGTACCGTTGGACCAAACCTGAGCATTGGAAGAAAGTTCATGTAATCCGCTGTGGGGTCGATGATGAATTCATCTCTCAAAATGTTGTCCCTGTACCGGATGTTTCGCGATTGGTGATGATAGGCCGTCTGGGCCCTCCGAAGGGACATGTGATTCTGCTAGAAGCACTACAACGACTTTTGGACAAAGGGGTGAGTTTTCATATGCTGCTCATTGGTGATGGGCCGATGCGTGAGCTGATTCAAGAGCAGATTTCCGATCTAGGCTTAACGGAACATGTCACATTGGCCGGCTGGATGGACAATAATTTGGTGCGCCAAGAACTCCTTGCTAGTAGGGGTATGGTGTTACCGAGCTTCAGCGAAGGGTTGCCCGTTGTCATTATGGAAGCACTGGCGATGGCGCGACCGGTAGTTTGTACTCGTATAGCCGGAATTAGCGAGTTGGTCATCGATAGCGAAAACGGATGGCTTGTAAACGCAGGGAATGTAGATGAACTCGCTGATGCCATTAATAAACTGTTAGATACCCCGGTTAAACAGTTGTTCGAAATGGGCAAACACGGGCGTGAAGTAGTCCTAGAGATGCATAGTTCGATAGCTGAAGCGAAGAAGTTAGCAGGTATTCTCCATACCTATTGCGGACGGTAGCGGAAGAAAGATCATTTCTAGGTTGATGGCGCGAATATCTAGCTCGCTACACGAGTTAGTCATCATTGAAAAAGCATGCGAGCCATCATCTCAACAATTAATCCAAGTGCTAGTCCTATCCCATAGATCGCGAAGGATAGTAATTCTCTTGTGACTCTGAGCAATTGTGTGCGGTAAAATACGATCCACACGTATATGCAAACTGGGACTTCAGATAGCACGACCCCCAGTATCAGCCCCTCTAGATCAGCAATTAGCCATCCTGCCGGTATACCAACTACTAGAGTGATTGAGCGAATCACGTTCTGGATGAATCCCTGTTTTGTCTGCCCCATGGAAAAAAGACAGTTCTGAATTGTTTCAACCAGAATTGATAGCGCAACCTTCATACAGAGCAGTTGAAGCATCCAACCGGCTGCAAGATAACGATCATCGTAGAGAACCTGGATCACAAGAGGCGCAACTACGGTGAGGGCCCCGATGGGAAGAAGCCCTAGTAGATCCGTCTTGAGACGTGCGGAGTAAAACGTATTGCCCAGACTCGATGGTGTGTCTCTGGCTACACTGCTCAGGACGGGAAAAAGAATGCCGCTTGTAATTCTAGCTACAGCTGTGCTCGCAGCCTCACCAATAAAGACAGCGATCGAGTAGATTCCGAGGGTTGCAGGCCCTACGAAGCCTCCAATGAGCAGTCTATCCGTCTGTCGAGATAGAAACGATAGAGCGGATGAACCGAAGATCCATTTGCCAAAATCATATATTTTTCTTGCCGCAATCGGATCTAGATGAATTTGGTTTCGTGTGCCATAGGTCAATCTGTGGCTAGCGATCATTCTAATGAATGAGTGCACCAAGCCTGAGAAGACCAGTGCCCAAACTGTTGGATAGTACGACACCCAAACAAGAACAACGATCAAGGCCGAAATCTGGGCTGATAGTTCGATTTGAACGAGCGGCAGAACATCGAGACGTCTTCGTGCAACGTATAGGCTCGTTGATGCTAAGCCGTTTAGTATCAGCGATAGCGCCGCAAAAGGAATCAGCTGAGCAAGAATTGGTTCCCCATAGAGTGAGGACATGGGAAGAGAAATTGCGCAGGCGATCAAGAAGAGTACAAACCCTCTTATTATCCCCATCGTCCAAGCAGTATTGAGATAAGTAGAGGACTCTCCATCCTCATTTTGCACGATGCTCTGTTCGAACCCAGCATCCGAGAGCATTACCAGACCCAGGATGAAAATCGAAACAAGCGCAGCGATGCCAAAGGCCTCTGGGAAAAGAAGTCTAGTTAGGATCAAATTGCTAATGAGGCGTATCAGTTGGCTGAGCGCATAGCCGCCTAACTCGATAACGGCCCTCTTGTAGACCTCAGGCCCTAGGGTACGTTGACTCACTATGAATGACGCAATAAAACGCGTGCCATCGCTCGCCAACCAATTGCCGAAAAAGGCGACTGACAAATCGAGATCCAAGCATGGATCACAGCAGATCGAAAAAAGCCATGAAGTTTTGCTTGCCTGGCCCATATTGCATGTTGTATCGAATCAGAGAGTTCAATACGGTGGTTCTCCACAGCCTTTTCAATTGCTGGTATCTGCTCTCCTCTTTGTAAGCTATCGCTACCGGTATGCCTTCGATCCAATGCTAGTTCGTGAATCAAGGTGTAGTATTGGAGCCAATCGCTTCCCAGTTGCCCTGCTGAAGTTATGCTGTGGGGGTGTTGACGATAGTGGTAGAGCGTCTCTTTAAGGTTCCATATTTCTCCGATTTCAATAAGGCGAAGCAGCAAGTCGAAGTCTTCGCCAATAGGAAACGGCTCTCGAAATCCGCCCACGTCGCGAACCGCCTGCGTACGCATCATGCTTGCACCGAAAGGCGTATCTGTTTGCGGGGACTGGAGATGGCGATCAATAGTCAAGCGCTCTGGGAAGGTCTGAACCCACAGTGGACGGCCTTTTGGATCAACATAAAGTAAGCTCGATCCGACGCTCACCAGAGATGGATTGCCAGTGAAGCACTCAGCTTGCAATTGCAATCTATTGGATTCACATGTGTCGTCCGAATCGACCCAAGCAATCAGTTCCGCTCTTGCGAGTGCCAGCAGTTCATTTCTGGTCGAAACGACTCCTTGATTTGGTCTTGAGTACACAATAACTCGAGGATCAGTCTGGGCTAATTCTTCCAGAATCTTACACGTTTGGTCCGTCGATCCATCGTCGATGACTATGAGCTCAAATGACGAAAGAGTTTGAGCCAGAATGCTTGCTACTGCTTCTCTGACGAATGGTTCAGAATTGTAGGCAGGCATCAGGACACTCACTTGGGGCCTACTAGTCACTGTTGTCGCAGTTCCTGCTTGCAATGGCTACCGGTGGTGATTGTTGGTCGAAGGCGCTGTTCAACTGGTAATCCGATCGAGCGGCTTTATCCAGGGAAGCACGTAGAGTTTGACTACAATGGGGCCGTACAGGCCAGCAAGCAGTAACAGTGGTGCGATCCACAGAAAATTTACTCCATCCCAAGTCGTATAGTAGAGCGTCACACCCTTTACGAATCCGATCGCGATAGTGTTCATAAGATAGATTGCATACGACAACAGCCCCCAGTTTAAGAGAGTGGATGAATTTGAGATCCATCCCCAGCGCATAAGTGCGTGTAGTGCGGGAATTGACGCGAGCCCGATAAACAGCTTTGCGATCTGCATAGATATATCGAAGGTGAGTAAGGAAAAGGAGAGTAGGAAGGTAACGAGAGCCCAAATTCGGTAGCGATCCATTAACGTCATCGCGAACTGGTAGTGACTGGCTATAAAAATGCCGATGGAGAAATACACCAGATACTCGAATACGCCATCCAACATCAGATAAGGCGTTGCTGGTAGAAAGTGAATGAGAAGGCCGACTATGACGATAGGAACTGTTTGCATCCGGAAGACGAATAGCAGAACTGGGAAGATGGCGTAGAAAAGAAAGAGCACATAGATAAACCAGAGCGACTTAGCGGCACTCAATCCAGGGGTTAACAAAATTGAAATTAGACCCTCTGCAAGTCCGTCAGGCATATTGTCTACATGAAGATATCGGCTGACGATTAGCTTGCCCGAAAGAATTACGAGGGCGAAAACGAAAAAACCCGGCGCCAGTCGCTTAAACTTCCCTGAGACATATTCACGATACGCACGTGGAGTCTGTGTTCCTTTGAATGTGTACATCATCACAAACCCGGAGAGGTACATAAAGAACGGCATATGAAAGCTGTAGATGACGGCAATTACGTGGCCGAACCATTCGTTCCCTTCTGGCAAGTCACCGGCCACGATGTGTCCTAGGACTACTAGGAAAATAGCAAAGCCTTTTGCTCGATCGATATCATGCAATCTAGCAGTCACGTTCTGCGCCCTCGTTTGATGGGGAATTCGACAATGCGTGCAAACCGCTCCTGTTGAGGAGCTGTGTCGTATTGTGGGATGGGCAGGCGGGTGACTGTCATTTTTTGTACGCTGCTAGAAGGCATAACCAGGATCGTTGATAGAGTTTAGTGGCCGCTCATGTGCTCGTCTGTTAGGACTTTGCAGAAGAACTTCAGGCGTTCAAAGTCCTCGGAGGATTGCCGTGTACAATTCGAAGGCCCCGTGTACTGAAGGCCGATTAGTTGCGCGATAGTTGTGGTTGAGCACAGAAATCTCGCTGCTTTAGATTTATGCTAGAAGCAACTGACTTACATACCTGAAATAGCTCTCAGGGCCGGAAGAACTATCATCTCTCCGCGTGGCTAACGCTACGCTCGTTTCATTCGCACTCTCGTCCCACAAAGAGAGCAGCTCAATACTGGTAGTTTCAAGCAGGACAAACGGAGTTGATGAAGGTTGCAATAGTAGGCCTCGGAAAGATGGGTATCTCCCATCTGGCAATTCTCGGTGCGCACCCGGAAGTAGAACTGGCCGCAGCATGTGACGGGCTTTCCTACCTGACGCAAAATCTGCAGAAATACTCCGGGATCAAGACATACAACGATTTCGAATTGATGCTCGATCGCGAGAATCTTGACGCTGTTTTCGTGGCTACGCCGACGAAATCGCATGCTCCTCTAGTGAGGAAGGCATTGGAAAGTGGATTAGCGGTGTTCTGCGAAAAACCATTTGTTCTTCGCGCTGATGAAGGTGAAGAGCTCATTCAACTTGCGGCGGCCAAAAACCTGACCACCCAGGTTGGCTATCACTATCGTTTTGTCTCAACTTTTGAGAAGGCTGCTAGGTTGATCGCGTCCGGTATGCTGGGTGCTGTTCATCATGTTAGAGCTGAAGCTTATGGTCCGGTTGTGACGAAGCCTCAGGGGATGACATGGCGTTCGCGCAGCGATGAGGGCGGTGGTGCGTTATATGACTATGCCTGCCATGCTATTGACCTTGTGCACTTTCTTGTTGGCCCGATCAGGAATGTGGACGGTGTGATTCAGCGAAAAATATTCTCAAAGAATGTAGATGATGAGGTATATGCATCGCTAAAAATCGGTGATCACACTTCTGGCCAGTTGAGCGTGAACTGGAGCGACGAGAGCTACCGAAAAATGACGACGAAGCTGACTGTTTGGGGTGAAAATGGTTCGATGACCGTTGATCGACAGGAATGTCTTGTGTATCTCAGCAAAGAGGTTGAGAACAATCAGGGGTGCGTCAAGGGATGGTCCGCTTTCAACATCACTGAGCTTGCAGATCCTATCTGTTTCTACCTTAGGGGAGAGGAATACTCTCGTCAGATTGACTATTTTGTAGAGAGCGCAGATTTGGGAAGAGAAGATGGCACTAATTCGTTTGCTTCAGCGTTCGAAACCGACCGGGTAGTCAATTTGATCCAGAACTATTCTGGCGGTTCGTCTGACAACATGGCTTCTGGCTCAGCAACACGTTCACTATGGCGGCGGATGACGCAGCGACTGGAGCAAGAGAGTTCATGACAGTGATGGATAGAATTGTATTGGGTGACAACCAGTTTTTTGGTGTTAATCACATGTCAGAGGCAAAAGCGGCTTCACAACTGATTCGCTTCCAGGATACCAATGCGATCATCTCGGTACTTGACCAGGCATATGAGTTAGGAATTCGAACATTTATGTGCACGACCCATGATCGTGTGCAGGAAGTTTGTGACCATATACGAGCCAATCCTGAACGCTATGACGGTTTTCAGTTCTATCCATGCATGCCTTACGCTCACAAGTATGCGAACGCGGTAACAGAACTTGGAATGCTTGGGGCATTAAGTTCATTTCTCCCCGATGAGGGGCGCCTTGGATCCCTGGTGAAAGGCGGGATGGCAGTCGCACAAGCAGATCTGGAAGCTATAGGGCAACTTCTGATCGATGCTGAGATGAAGATGTTCAAGGGTCTCAGGACGCCGGTGATCTTTATTCAGAATGTCGTCACCGATCTGTTGCTGGGCCTCGGAATAGATGAAGCTTTTAGGATCTTCCATGACTATGTTCGCGACAGATATGATGCTGAGGCAGGTTTCATCACGATGAATCTTCCAAAGCTCGTTTCCACGCTTCATTCGGTCGGAATCGATAACCCGATAGTATGTGCGAATATCAACAAAGTCGGGTTTCGTATGTCGGGAGGCATTGAGGGCTACGAACAGACCCTTAATTCGGTCCGATGTAGACCGATGGCGATGTCAATCTTCGCGTCAGGAGCAATTCCCGCGAAGGAAGCCATAGACTACGTTTGTGGATTTGAGTCTATTGAGTCAATCGTCTTTGGTGCATCGAGCAGGCATCATCTCGAGGAGAGTAAGCGGTTGATCGAAGAGTGCTCGATTCATACTCGGAAAAGTTCTGCGCAAGAAGTTTCCTATGAAGCGCTCACCGGCTCTTAAGCTGTGTATCGGGGCGTCATCCGGGGGGCACATGGCCGAACTTACTGCTTTACTGAGTGTCGATCCGCGGTGGGCTCAGCAAGAGCCTAGCATTTGTGTCTCAACGCTCGATCTCAAAAATGCGCCATCAGCAAATCGTCACTATATCGTGGGGGAGTGCAATCGAAATCAACTCTCTCGAGTAGTGGGTGTCATTTATCGGTCTTTCAAAATCCTGGTAAAGGAAAGGCCCAGCCTCGTCGTCACTACTGGATCCATGCCGTTAGCCCTCTTTGGTTTAGTTGCAAAGCTCTTCGGTGCCAAGCTTGTATGGATAGATAGTATCTCGCAGATACATGAAATCTCATTAAGTGGAAGATTGGTGATCAACTTTGCGGATCTGTTCTTCGTTCAATGGCCGGCTCTTGAACGCAAGTATCCGAAAGCTATTTACCGCGGTGAGCTAATTTGATTTTTCTCACTGTAGGAAGCGCACTGCCTTTTGATCGGATGGTGAGGTTGATTGATAAGGCGAACAAGCTTGGGATGTTTGATCAGTCAGTTTTCGCGCAGATAGGTAGTGGGAGTTATCTGCCCGATAGCCTCGAGTATACCGACTTCCTGAGTCATTCTGAGTACATGCAGGCGTTGTCTGAATCACATGCGCTGATTAGCCATGCAGGAATCGGCTCGATAAGCGCAGCACTGAAAGCCGAAAAGCCAATGCTGGTGATGCCTAGGCGAAAGTTGCATGGTGAGCTCGTTGATGACCACCAAGCACTGACAGCGCAAAAATTTTCCGAGTTAGGCCATGTGCTCGCTTTTGAAACTTTGAAAGAACTGCAATCCGGATTAAGGGCTTTGCCGAAATTCAAGCCGAAACCCAGGACGCCTGCTCGAGAGGGAATATCAGAAGAGATTCAAATCTTCGTTGATTCAAATTTTGTCGCAAAGTCATCGGAGGAAATTCGACCATGAGACGTTATGTTTTGATAACACCGTGTCGCGACGAGGCCGACTATCTCCAAAAGACGATTGATAGCATAGGCGCTCAATCCGTGCCGCCCACGAAGTGGTTGGTTGTTGATGATGGGTCGACAGATGAAACGCCTGAGATCCTTGCGCGTGCACAGGAAAAATATGAATTTCTGCAAGTTATAAGAAGAGAAGATCGCGGTAGACGTTCAGTTGGCCCTGGCGTGGTTGACGCTTTCTACACAGGGCTAGATTCCATCGATCTCGACGACTATGACTATGTCTGTAAATTGGATGGGGATCTTGAGTTTGGCCCAAATTATTTCGAAAGGCTGATGGAAAAATTCGAAGCTGATCCACAGCTTGGCAATTTGTCAGGAAAGCTGTTTCTGCGTTATGGGGATAAGTTGGTCGAAGAACGATTGCGTGATGACAACGCGGTCGGGCCGGCAAAGTTTTACAGAGTAGATTGTTTTAGGAGCATTGGCGGTTTTGTCCGACAGGTCAGTTGGGATGGAATAGATGGTCACATGTGTCGAATGCATGGTTGGGTACCTGCAGCTCTGAATGAAGAAGAACTCCAGATTGTGCACTTGCGTCGAATGGGTTCCAGTGAAGTTAGTTTTTGGGAAGGCAGGAAGCGATATGGTAGGGGCAAATATTTTATGGGTTCGCGTCTGTACTATGTACTTGCGATAACCTTCTACAGGATGTTTGAGCGTCCGTTCATAGTAAGCGGGATTGGAATTCTGGTGGGTTTTGTGCAGGCGGCATTATCAGGGGAGAGTCGGTATGAAGACCCAAATTATCTGAAATTCTTCCGACGATATGAACTCGAGTCTCTAGTGCTCGGAAGAGCTCGTACAATGAACAAATATAATGACCTGGCACGAAGCTCCTTGAAGGAAGTGCCGCTCCCCACACACATCTGAGTGGTCTGAAATGTGGCCATAGTAGCCTTGTTGGTAATCGTTGCGGCGGTCATCCTACTGTTGGGTGTCAACTATGTGGTGCCTTGGTTGTTCCGCTGGTATCAAGTATCCCAGTGGCGTCAGAAAAGCGGACAGATTGCGCTGACGTATGATGATGGACCGGACGATCTAACCAGTGTTGCATTGCTCGACTTATTAGATGATCTCGAAGTGCGTGCGACATTTTACCTCGTTGGTTTTAGGGCAGAATTGTGTCCTGAAGTAGTCTCTCGGTTGGGGCAATCAGGGCATCAGCTTGGTAGCCATAGTCACAATCATCTCCATCCTTGGAAGGTTCCACCGTGGGTAGAAGTAGAAGATGCCGCGCGAGGTATTGAAACACTCGAGAAGTGGCTGCCAGATGCCGCTGCATATCGACCACCCTTCGGAAAGGTTACGCTCGTCACGATGTTTATGCTGTGGGCTCGTGGGAATAGAGTTCACTGGTGGTCTTTCGATGCAAAAGATACGGATGAACATCATCCGGATCCGAAGGAAATGGCTGAAAGAATCGTATGTTCCGGGCATCCCGTAGTACTGATGCACTGCCATCACCCCGAGCCACACAAGCGGAAATATATGCTTGCGCTGACACGGGCTCTAATCGAACAAGCAAAGTCACGCAATATGAGACTGGTGACAATGGATGAACTGGAGGCCAGGCATTGACTGAGTCGACGCTGAGTAAGCAGGAAGGGTCAGTGGCCGTAGTGGTTATAGGTCGGAACGAAGGAGAGCGGCTAAAGCGTTGCTTGAATTCGTTGAAGGCACAAGGCCGCTTGCTCGTCTACGTTGACTCAGGATCTGCTGATGATTCCATTGCGGAGGCCGAAAGTCAGGGGGCGGAGATTGTCGAGTTGGATGTCAACGTTCCCTTCACCGCTGCCAGAGCGAGAAATGCAGGTGTTCAAAAGCTACTCACTCTGAATGGAACACCCAAGTACATTCAGTTTGTTGATGGTGATTGTGAAGTTGCTGCCGATTGGATCGGTATTGCCGCGAATTATCTAGATCAAAATCCCCGTGTGGCTGCGGTTTGCGGCCAACGACGTGAGCGCTTTCCAGACTCATCAATATACAACGAGCTTTGTGATTATGAATGGCGCAAAACTCCTGGGCCTGTTGATTCGTTCGGTGGCGACGTTCTAATCCGTTTCGAAGCGTTTGAAAGCGTAGATGGTTATAGGGATTTTTTGATCGCGGGAGAGGAACCTGAACTGAGTTTGAGGTTACGTAGAAACGGTTGGGAACTGCATGCGTTAGATCAGTTGATGACATTACATGATGCGCACATGACGAAATTCAGCCAGTGGTGGCGCCGTATGAAAAGGAGTGGATACGCCTATGCGCTAGGGGCACATTTGCATGGCCGAGAAGAAGAGCATTTCTGGGTATGGCAGGTGGCTCAAGCTTGGCTATGGGTTTTTGTTCCTATGCTCCTAACCGTAGCCTGCTCGTTTGTTTTCGGTGCGGCAGGGCTTCTTGTGCTGCTTGTTTATCCTTTGCAGTGCTTCCGACTCTTCATTCGAATAGACGGTCCCGTCAGAAAGAAAGTACTTCTTGCAGTGTCATTCACTCTAGTGAGATTTCCGGAGTTCTCTGGTCAGATCAACTACCTTTTGGATCTGCTTCGGGGAAACAGAGGGATGATAATTGAGTACAAATAGCCAGCATCACGTGAATATCACCTGGGTGCTGTTCCCCTGCGTATAGAACGCTGGAGAAGCGCCGGGAATGAGAATGGACGTCACCGATTCGTATAGACCAAGTAGGAGGGTTGCCCAGTGGTAACTCGTTTCCCGGAATTGAAGCGGGTCTTGATCGTAGGTGCTGGACTCTCTGGTTCTGCTTTGGCATCTGTATTCGAACGAGGCGGGGTCGAAGTCTGCCTGCTGGAGAAGCGACTTCCATCGGTCGACTTCAGAGGTGCAGGCGTTCTCTTGACGGCTAACGCAATGATGTCACTAGACAAGCTTGGTTTCGGCGAGCAGGTACGGGAGAAAGGAAGAGTTACAGATTCGATTATGATGTTCGACGAACTCGGTGAAGCCCTCTATAGCATTTCCTGTAACGACTGCGGCCGCGGAACTCCATTCGTTTCGATCCGTCATTCTGTCTTGCTCGATATCCTTCGAAACTCACTGGGCAATTCTCCGCGCTATCAAACTAGTTTGAGATCTGTCTCGAATGCAGCGTGTGGCGAGGTAGAGTTCGATGATGGATCCACCGAGACATTTGATCTTGTGGTTGGAGCGGATGGCTCAAAATCGGACATTCGACGAAACCTATTCGATAATTCGGTAGCTGAACGGCAAAACTCTTATACCGGATATCGATTTGTTACGACCTGTCCAGAAACTGTTGATCGATCACAGCACTATTTTGGCAATGGTGTGACGATACTGCTTTACCCGCTGCCGAATAATGAGGTTTATTGCGGGGCGGGACCGATATCAAACGCCGCACTTGTTGAGGGTGAAGATCCTGTATCAACAATTAGAAACACGTTTAGCCATTTTCCAAGGCCTGTACTAGATGTGCTAGCTGAACTGGATTCAGCGACGTCCATTGTACGTAGTACTTTTTGGTCCGTTGATAGTCCTACCTGGCAGAACGGAAAGTGCGTTCTCATAGGCGACGCAGCCCACGCTATGCCTCCAACTTTATCTCAAGGTGCTGCGATGGCATTTGAGGATGTGCAGGTGCTCGCTGAGTGCCTATCCAGAGGCGGTGTCGTCTTCGCGAAAATTCGTGAGTTCACCAGGAGAAGGATTCCGCGGGTAGACGAACTGAGGAAACAATCCGTTTCTAGGCTACATGCCAATCGGATGGTAGACCGCAGAAGATATGAGCTCGCATCGCGAGTCTATTCCAGCGTTGGAAAATCTTCTCTGGAGACTCTTTGGACAAAATTGACAAAGGTATCACCATGACTTCGAGTTCTATGCACTCTACTCCAGTTTTCCTAGTGCAAAACTATCTCGAACGTTCCGCGCAATCGTATCCCACAGATACAGCGATCACGTGTAGAGGCGAATCTATTAGCTACCAGCAGCTAGATTCGGAGACAAACAGTTACGCTAAGGCATTTTTGCGTTCTGGAATCGGTCCTAGAAGCTTCATACCTATTTTTATGTCCAAGGGCATAAATTCGCTTATTGCAATGTTCAGTGCGCTAAAAGCTGATTGCGCGTATGTACCACTGGATGTGAGCTCTCCGGAAGCAAGAATTAAAGAAATCATCGTGGCTACAGGAGCTTCCCATGTACTCGTGGATGACAATTCCTTCGATGATTTCAAAAGAATAGGGTGCGATTTACCCGTTGAAGTTTTGAACTTAAGTGAACTCGACGCTAGTGATACGGGGGCTGTTGAATACAAGAACATTTCCACAGACATTGCGTACGCGCTCTTCACTTCTGGTTCTACCGGAACACCCAAAGGCGTGATGATTAGTCATGGAATGATCATCGACTACATAGCTTGGTGTGTTGACACATTTTCAATTCAAAAGGAGGACCGCGTTGCGAACCACGCGCCTCTGTATTTCGATAACTCAACGTTTGACATATACACCGCAATGTCGAGTGGCGCGGAGTTACACCTTGTTCATGACGAACTCAATCAAATCATTACCGCACTTATTCCATGGCTTCAGAAAAACAGGATCAGCGTATTCTTTTGCGTTCCTAGCGTGCTGAGCCTTCTCTTGAGATCTAGGCGAATTAAGTCAGGTACTTTCCCTGATCTGCGCCACATTATTGCAGCTGGCGAAGTGCTGCCTCCAGACGTGGTCCGGGAGTTCATGCTCGCTGTTCCAAAGGCGCAATTTACCAATATGTACGGTCCGACAGAGATAACGGTGGACTGCACTTATCATGTAATTGCGGATATTCCTGGTCCGGAAACCGAGGCTATTCCGATTGGTAAAGCACGTAGAAACATGCAGGTGTTCGTACGCGATGAGGATGGAATTCTGCGTACAGAGCCGGGGGCAGTTGGAGAGATCGCTGTTCGTGGAGCATCAGTATCATATGGGTACCTAAATTCTCCTGAGAAGACTGAACGCGCGTTCATTCAGAATCCTAGTCACGAACTATTCTCTGACCCTATCTATTTGACTGGGGATGTAGGGAAGATAAATGAAGAAGGCGATTTTCTCTACATTGGAAGGAAGGACCACCAGATAAAGTACATGGGTAATCGCATAGAGTTAGGTGAGATTGAATCCGCACTACGTCGATTGCCGACGGTCGAGGAAGTCGCTGTTGTTTTTCGGGACGCACCAACTCTCGAAGACAAGGCAATCTGTGCCGCAGTGGTTCTGGCCCGAGGTGCGGAAATGACGTTGGTACAGAAGGAAATGCAGGGCAAGCTGCCGGGCTATATGTACCCAAGGCGGTGGCACGATCTAAGTGAACTACCGAAAACACCCAATGGCAAGGTGGACAGACAGGCACTAATGCATTTGTTCGAGTAAACAAGTGCTTACATTGCGCTAAAAGCCGCGAGACTGGGATTGACATACTCTTCATGTGGTAACTGTATACTGCGCAAACTCAAAAACTGGACTCCGTGTAATGCGTCAAACGGCATCAGATCTATCAGAGAGACTAGGGCAGATGTCCGTGGAACGGGCGTGGAACCCGTACACTGTATTTGATTGGCCAGAGAAACTTGATCCTGCATCTGAGTACTACATGAGTCCCGAGTTAATATCGCTCTATGGGACAGATATCTGGGACAACCTGGATGAGACTCAACGTAAGGTTCTGAGTTTTTATGAAATCGGCAACCTTTTCAGTTTTGTGTTGCTAGGCGAGAAACCCGTTGTCACAGGAATGGCCGATCGGTTGTATCGCAAAGATACAGTTGGCCCAATTACTGATTATCTGCACCACTTCATCGATGAAGAAAACCGGCATATGGTGATGTTCAATACCTATTGCCAAAAGTATCTCGGGAAGATATATCCCGAAAAAAAGCTTGTAGTTACACGCGATTACGCCGCAGGTGAAGAGGACATCGTCTTTTACTGTAGAGTGCTGATCGTCGAAGAGCTGGGGGATGTTTACAATCTTAAAATGCAGTCTGATGAAAGGATAAATCCGCTTGTCAGGGACATTAACGCCTATCACCATAAGGATGAAGCGCGACACCTAGCCTTTGGTCGAGCCTGGGCAGTCGAGCTGTTCAATCAGCATACGAGCAGGTGGAGCGGAGAAGAATTAGAACGATTTCAGAGTTGGCTAGCCGAGTATTTCGCCTCTTCTTGGACTGATTTCTACAACCCCTCCGTCTACCGTGACGCTGGGTTAGAAAATAGTTATGAACTAAGACAGATGGCTCTGAAAGATCCGATATGTCGGCGGTTTAGGGAGGAATCCTCCAAAAAGCTCGTCAAGTTTTTTGTGGAAAATGGTTTCCTAAAAGACGCACCTGTTCTCTAGAGCGGTGGTTGAACCGCTTCCTGACATTTTCGGCTATTGAGGTTTCCGGTTATGAATGAAGTTGACCTTAGAAATCAACTCCGAGCGTGGATTGTCGAGCGGGCCGCACTCGATGGTTCATTTGAACTTGAGGACGAGCAGCAGATTATAGGGGAGGGCCTATTATCGTCGCTGGATGTTGTGGAATTGGTCTTGTTCATCGAGCATCTGCGTGGGGAAGAGATTGACCTCGACTTGTTGCGTCCTGAGTCCTTTGAGAGCATTAACGCGCTCTACAAAAGTTTTTTCTCTAGCGCCATTGCTGGATAGAGAATGCGAGAAGTAGATATTGTGATTCTGAGAGGTATTCAGGCTCCGCGTACGCGTTGATATCGCATGCGCATTTCAAAGCAGAACCATCTTAAACGGTTGTTACAGACTCAGGATGTGCTGATAGCCGGCCTAGCGTATTCTTTCACTCAGTTGGTTCTTTGGGGGCTTGGGTATACTGATCTGCACGGTATTATCTACCACCTTCAACTTCTCCCTTTCGTCTTCCTGTTCGCCATCGCTGCTGCAATTGGGCACGTGCCGGCTCTGTATAGGCAATCTCTGTTCAGCACGGTCATCTTCGCCGGCCGCTTCGCCACCATCGTTGTGATTGGCATGCTCGCGGTGGCTTACTTCGCAAAATTCGACGAGGTGAGTCGCTACAGTCTGGCGGTCACGGGGCTTTTCATCGTGATCGGTCTCACAACAAACAGGCTGTTACTCGCTTGGTGGTACTTCAGTGTCCGCACAGAAAACTCCGATAACTATTTGAAAGTAATAGTAATTGGTAGTGGAAATCGAGCCCGGCAGCTCATGCGGATCTACAAGGAAAAATCGGAGTGGGGGATCGATTTCATGGGATTGCTCGATCCCGATCCGAAACACACAGGTAAAGAGATCGATGGCATTGAAGTATTCGGGACTCCGGATCGCATTGATGAACTGATCAGTCATCAGGTGGTCGATGAGGTCGTTGTTTGCCTGCCCAGGCGCATGATCAGCAATCTGGAGGTCGTCTTTGATGTCTGCGCGGAGCAGGGCATCAGCATCAAATTCCTGGCCGATTTTTACGACATGCCGGAAAGCACCGTCAGCCTAGAAACCGTCGGTGATACGCCGATTCTTAACTTCGATCCGGTACATCACGAGGAAGGAAAGCAGATCGCAAAACGGATCATGGATCTGTTGCTGACCATCCCAACATTGGTAGTTCTCATGCCGTTCTTTGTGCTCGTCGGTCTGCTGATCAAACTAGATTCCCGTGGTCCTGTATTTTTCCGTCAGGAACGTGTCGGGCTCAACAAACGCATTTTCAGGATGATCAAATTCCGCAGTATGTACCAGGATGCTGAGGCGCGTATGGCTGAAATCGAGCATTTAAACGAGGCCGAGGGGCCGATCTTCAAGATGAAGAACGATCCGAGAATTACCCGTGTGGGCAAATTTATCCGTCGCAGCAGCATCGACGAGTTGCCGCAACTGTTGAACGTGTTGCTCGGACACATGAGTCTGGTGGGCCCGAGACCGATGTCGTTGCGTGACGTGGAGAAGTTCAGCCTGGGTGTGCAGCGCAAACGCTTCAGTGTGCGTCCTGGGCTGGCGTGTCTGAGAGAAGTATCCGGTCGAAGCAGGCTGTCGTTTGATCAGTGGCTGGCATTGGATCTCAAATACATCGATGAGTGGTCTCTGTGGCTGGATCTGAAAATCCTGCTGAGGCTGTTGCCGAGCGTGATCAGAGGCGATGGCGCAACCTGACCGCAATTCTGCGCTCATCTAATATGCGCATAATCTATATTATGTTAAATCGAAGAAATTCCGACGCCGACGCCGAAACGCCCTCAGAACCTTACCCCAAGCCGCGCTGATCGTCCTCCTGCCCCTGTGCATGTTGTTCACGGGCGGCTGCACCACCACCCACCAGGAGATCGCCTGGCAGACACTACACGCCATCGACGTGGCTCAGACCGTCAACGGGCCGGCTGGCGATCCGTGCTTCATGGAAGCCGATCCGTTGACGTCCAGCATCATTGGCGAGCAGCCCTCAAAAACTGAGGCCATCGCCTGGGGCCTGGCCGCTGCCGGGCTCCACGCCGGTATTACCTGGACCCTGCAGCGCTATGACGCGCCTGAATGGGCACAGCTCGGCTGGCAGGCCCTGACCTTCACCAACACGGCTTACGCGGTCGCACAGAACCACCAACACGGCATCCGACCCTGGGGCGAGAACGACTGCCCATACTGAGACCTTCGTCACGCGGATCGGCCCAGATCCGGCGCGATAAACCGACGTCACTCCGCTACCGTAACCAGCGCACAAAAATGAGCCCAAGAGAGACGCTTGCGGAGCATGGTGGCATGGATATTCGACGGGTGCGGCCGTCTGGCTGGATCTGGATCGACGATGGCCCGGAACACGCGCAGGCGTCCGTGGCCACCGTCGCGGCCGCCTGTCACGTCTCAGAAGCTACCGTGCTGCGCTGGGTGCGCCGGGGCCGAGTGCCGGCCGGGCCGGCCGATCTGATCCGGCATAAGATTCTCGGGCTTATTCTGCACCCCGGCTGGCAAGGCTGGGGGTTCAAAGGTAAGCGGCTCTTTTCGCCACGCCAGGTCGGCTACTACCCGGACGCCATTGATCAGGGCTACTACTACACCCGGCGCACCAATGAGGCGCTATGGCGAGAGTTGAACGAAGCGCGCGCGGCGCTGGCTGAGGCTACCCGATCTGGCCGGGATCGACCTCGATTTTCAGATCATCGGCAAGTCCGGCCGCGTCGATCAGAGAGCCGACGCCCTCGATAATCTCCTCATGGGTGATCACCCCATCGGCGGCCGCATCCTCGAACCAGACCAGCAGCATGGTGCCCATCTGAATGGCCCGTGAGAATCGTCGAAAGAATTTCATCTGCGTCTCCGCTTGCTCTTTTTACGCGCGGCTTTGTTGCCGCCTTTGCGGCCGGCGATCTTCGCCGCCCGGCTGCCTTTCTTAAATCGGCCCGTGGCCGTCCTGCCTTTGGTTGCCATGGCTACCTCTCAATGTGTCGCGGATCTCCCGCAACAGTCCGTGGGTTTCTTTGTTGGTCTCGCGCATGTGGGCCAGCATCATCTTGACGACGATGATGACGGCAACTGCAACCGGCGACGATGCCAGCGCCTCTGTCAATGCCGTTTCCATGCTCAGAACGCCACAAACCGCCACCACTCGCCGGGGTTAAGCGAAAGATGGATCAAACTCAATATGGACATGGGTGGCCTCTAAAATTACGTCATAGTCGTCGCCCAGCTCGGCCCGGATCGCGTTGGTCTGCTCGATGGCTTGCGCCAGGTCGGGAAAGTGAACCCGGCCAAACTGATCCACCACCCGATCGACCCGGCGCACGTCCACGGCCAATCCCTCGGGGTGCAGTGAGCCGTCTTTGTGTTCGCCGTCCAGGCCGCTGGTGATCGTCGTCGGCTCGCCAGTCAGTTGGTGCGCGACTTCGTTGGCCGCTTCAACCGCCGGGACCATCTCCGGCTTGAGCCCGTCCAGTTCAACACCCGCTTTGACAAACGCCTTCGCAGGCCGCGCGTACAGTGCCAGGCCAAGACCCACCAAACCGGCAACGACATACAGCTCACGCACCGGATCAGAGCAGATCGGCGAGGATCTGCGCCTTGGTGCGTCGGTGGGTGCTCACGCCATGCGCGGCCGCATAGGCGCGTAGCTCGTTCCAGGACAGCTCGCGGTAGTCAGGCTGGCCGCCCCCTGCCCTGGCCGTGGCTTTGGCTTTCCTGGCCGCATGACGGCGCTGGCGACGTTGTGTCGTGTTCATGGTCTATTGATCTCCAAAGCAAAGCGCCTGGCCGCCAGAATCCGCGAGCGTCGCAGACGTGTCGCGCATACTGATTTGCCAACTGGTTGAATTTTGAATGCCGCGCCCTTGGCAAAACCCTTGGCTGTCATTCATGCACACGCACGTCGGCGTCGATCCGAACAAGCCGGAATCAAAGTCGATGGTGAAATTTCCCGTGCCGGTATCGTCGGTTATCGAGCAGTTTTTGCTGGCGAGCGTGGACAACCCCCCCGAAAAACTCCAACGGATTGTGCAGGCTTTTATGGGAAACGAATCGCCAAAGGTTTCGGCGCCGGTCGCGCCGCCGTCCGGGTCTAGGACCAGCATGTTTTCAGTCTGGCCGCTGACATTCTCGGCCGATAGGCGCAGTTCGTGCCCGTGGCCCTGGCTCCACAAGCGGGTATAGCCGAGCGCATCGCTGAATGACAACTGCATCATTGTCCCGCCGGCATTGTTGGCCGTGAACACTAGGCGCAGGTCGCAGTCAGTGCCTATCGTGCAGGTGTCGAAAATGTAGGCCGACCCCTCTGTGATGAAATACGGGCCAGTGACCGAGCCAAATACAGCCGGCAATCCGCCGTCACCAGGACCGCTATGGTCGTGATCCCTCAGTCCAGAAATCCACGCGGCATCCGCCGCCGGCGCAATCAGCAAAAAGAGCAGCGATGCCCGGAGCGCCCTACCCGCCTGTTGAATCATTCGCACACTCACGCGACCTCCTCCAGATAGCGAACATCGGTCGCCGCAATCGTCGAAATGGCGTAGATCGCCTCATCAGTGGCCAACGTGATCGCGCCGCCGACCTGGACCTCTATGCCGTTTGCCACCGTCACCGCGTTGTCCGTGCCTACGTAGATAACACCCGTGCCGAGGTTCTGTAGCAGAATGTTCGAGCGGCCGGTGTTCGCAGCCAGTACCAAGGTGGCGGCGACGCCGACCGAAACACTGCCATAGTTCGCCGATTGCGCGGCCAGGGTCCGGGTTGACAAGGTGCCGGACGCCGATAGACGGTTATCCACCACGTCGCCGTTGCCGATGTACAGCTCCACCGTCTGCGGGGTGGACCGATTGACAATTCTCAGGGTGTCAAAGGCTTCGGTCAGCTCATAGCGAACGCCTAGCCCGTTCGCGAGCTCCACCGGGTTCTGATCGTCGGGCTTGATGTCAAAAAGCGCCGTCGCGGACGTGCATTGCACGGCCGTCGCCTTTGAAACGTTGATCACCACCGATTCATTGGCGGCCAGGGTGCGCGAGAATTTCCGCATGGCAGTCATTCAAAAAACTCCACGATTCGCTCGAAAAAACCCGGCTCCTCTGGCTCGGGTGGCGTCACGTCCACATCCTCCGGCCGGCGCAGTAGAGGCGGAATGCCGCCGCCCGGCCGAGAAGCCCAGACCGCATACGCAAAGATGCCGGCCAAGAGCCAGGCTTGTGCTTTGGGGCTCATCGCAACACCCCCGCCGCCGCCACCAGGCCAAATACCACCAGGCCGATTTTCGCCAGGCCGATCACGTTGTCCGATAGCTGCGCGCTTTCGGACTTCGACGCCGACAAAAAACCATCAATCGCGGCCGCCGAGAAATCACCGATAGCGCTCACGGCCGATTGGGTGTTGTCGCTCACTACGTCGAATGCATCTTCCCTGGCCGCTCGGCTCTCATCGATAGCAGCCTCAAAGGCCCCTGCCCCGAACGTGAACGCCTGCTCCTGACTTTCGGACACCAGTTGCCGCGACGCATCGAACGCATCCGCCTGTGCCGATGCGACTTCGACAAGCGCGCCAGCTCCGAATTCCAGCGCATCGCGCCGGGCATCATCGCTTGAGTTGATCGCTCGCTCCGTGGCCTCGCCACTGGCCCGGATCGAATCATCCACCACACCCACGGCACCCTCGAAAACGTTATCCACCAGTTCCAGGGAACCGCCCACCGCGCCAAAGTCCGTCGTGGTGGCGTTGATCTCGATGTTCGATTTTTTGCCCGTCTCGATGTTGGAAACGGAAAACGCCTGGCCCTGATCCTCGACTTGCTGGCCCGTCTCCGCGCCTTGAGTCAGGGACTCGGTGTTGCTTTCGCCGCTACCAAAAAAGCCGCCGCCAAATGCCACGCTATTTCCCCTTCAGTACGAAAAACAAGCCGACGACAACGGCCGCGCCAATGCCCAGCGTCAGCAGTTGCTGAGTCGGGTCCGGGCCGAAATGAATGCCGCCAAACTGCTGATCGCCGGAGATCGCTGGACCGGCAGAACTGCCCTGATCAAGCGCGCCGCCGCCGGTCAGGCTTTCGAGTGCAGGGAGTGCAAGTCCAGCGAGCGGCATGTCAGATCCACTTTTGCGATTTAGCCACCAGAAACACGCCGCCCGCGATGACGATGAGCGGGACGGCGCTTTTCACCGCGTCGCCCGTTTCATCGGCAAGACGAAAAATTCCGGCGGCAGCACCCAGCCCGACCAATCCCAGAAAGAGCGGCATCAGGCTTTCTTCACCACAATGACAACCGCCGCGATGGCGGCCAGGATGAGCGCACCCCGCACCAGGTTGTCATTGCTCAGGAAGCCGGGCAGCTCGGCATCGACTTCGGTATCGCGAACTTCTTCATTCGCGCCGGAGTGCGTCAGTTGCTCGGGAAACTCGCGAGCCAGGTACGCATCTGCCACCCCGAATACACGATCCTTGAGACCATCCAGCCAGCCCAGCCCGCCACCCGTGGAGACCTGGATGCCCGTGATTGGAACCTCGTCCATGGAATTCTCCCGGTTAGTTGCCCTGCAGCCCGCCGAGGTAATCCACCATCACGCCCAGGGTATCGGCACCACTGGTGGTGACGATCAGCCGGAAATCGCTCACGCCGTCAGTGACCAGCGCTTCGCCGCCGTTGCCAGACTCACTCGGGTCGATCACAAACAGATTCGTCTGCGGCACCCGCACGCCATCGGTCTGGATCAGGTCGTTTTCCGCATCAGACCGATCGAAGGCCCGGAAGTTGTTCCGGTCCAGCTTGACGCCCGTGACGTTGCCTGTGTGGAAAATGAAGATCTTGTCGATCAGATCGCCTTTCGGAAGATCAGAGATCTCATAGTCACCGGCACCGGCTACGCTGTAGTTAAACCGGCGGCGCTTTTTCAGCGCGCCCAGCGGAGAGGGACCGGATTGCAGCGCCTTCGCTGAAAGCGTCGGAGCCGTTGAGCCGGCAATGTCCACTTCCAGTTGCAGGGTGGAAAGCGGCGTCGGATTGCTGGCTCGATCTGCCGGCGAGCCCGTGCCGATGGCGGTCAGCTCCCGGCCCTGTCGGGTCAGCAGATTCGGCCGTTCAAAGTCGATCCGGGTCAGCGCCGCACCAGCGGCCGCGTGGCCGTCGAATTGGTTGATCGAATCGAGTTCGGCGCCACTCATCACCATCAGCTCGCGGCCGTTGCCCTTCAGGCGAACCTCCGCAATGTGCGCATTGGTGAACGCGGTCCCGCCTCGGGTCAGAAGCAGGCTGTGATAAGTCAGGCCAATCGGCATGTTGAGGGTCGCCGTAGCGCCCTCGGCCACGCCATTGAAGGCGGGCATTGCGCGGGTCGTTTTCATGTCGCTAAGTGCTCCAGGAGGTTAGCTTGTGGGGGGAAAAGTCCGTGAGCGGCCGGCTTAGAAAAAGCTCTTTTTGCCGTTCACCAGATCCGCAATCGGCTCCAGTGCATCGACGCTGTTGATCAGCATCAAAACGCCCAGGACCGGAAGCGTGTTTTTCACGATGGTCTTGAAGGAAGGCATGGATTGCTCCTATTGGTTGCTTGCGCGGATTCGGTCAACGATCACGCCGGCCAACACACCGGCTGCGAGCGTCCACCAAAATGTTTGCGGGATACGCATGCCTATAGGCTCGCCCTATGACCGGGTTGCCTGTCAATAGCTAAAAGCTAAGAAAGTGAGAATTTACCGGGTCGGACCGGGTTGATTTTTTGCTCTTTTGCGACGTCACCCGGTCGGAGTACCAGATAGCGCAATTCCGGCTTGCCGGTGGAACGGAGATTGAAGATCCGATCCGGGCTGACGGACAGCTCTTTCGCCATCACTACGCGGTCCGCATCTCGATCCAAAATGCCGGTCACTTTGGTGCTGCATTGGGTCAGCGTTGTTTTATCGATCTCCTGCGGCCGCTGGGAGATGGCGACGATCTGAACGCCATATTTCCGACTGCGATTTAGCAACGTTTTCCACATGCCACGCGCCTTCCCGGCGTTGGTCACTTCGTGCAGCTCCTCGACGATGGCGACCATCGGCCGACTGGCGCAGCAGGCCGCCCAGACCACCGAACACCACCAATGGAATTCTTCCTCAGTTGAATCTCCCGGTGGCACGTAGGCGGCGCGGACCTTCAGACCACTCGCGAGTGCGGCGCGGACGTGCTTCAGATAGGCCCGGCGATTGGAGAAATGCCGGGCTCGATGGCTCCGATCCGGATCCCAGAGCAGCACCCGGGGAGCGTTGGCGATCTCGCGACAGTTCTTAACCCAGGTCGTTTTGCCGGAGCCGGTGCCGCCGGTCAGCAGAATGTGTTGGGCCGGCAACCGATCATCACTCCGCCCCGGCATCCGGCGTCTCCGTCTGCGTTTCTTCGGGGGTGTCCAGGTCGGGCTCCGACTCCGCTTCTGCAGCGGCCGCCGTTGCCCGGTCCACGGCAATCCTCGGACCGAATAAGCCGGCCGTGATCATCAACGCGGCCAGCTCCGGCCCGATCTCGATGTCAGGGAAGTACTTATCGACTACCGCGCCATAGGCAATGCCGGCGTCGCGCGCGTCGTCTTCCTCAATCGCCCAATGGGGGCCGCGCACTTTCGCGAGCAACGTGAAACTGACGTAGACAATCTGCGCCATGGCTTCGGCCGTCTCTCGATTCTGCGGCTGCGGGCCGGGCTCCGGGTCCGGGTCATCTTTTCCGATGTACACGCCCTCGCGGGTCAGCTCCTCCTCCTGCTGGAGAAGTTCGTCCAGGTCGGGCATGTCTGAGTTGGGTTCGGGTTCCGCCATGGGGTTCTAGTCCTTAAAAAATCGCGCGACTGCGCCGAGGAGATCGAAGCCGTCTTCTTGCGGCCCTGGATCGGGTTCAGTGACCGCCGCTGCCGGCTTACGGGGTGCCGGCTCCGGGTCGTTAGGGCTGGGGGCCGGGGTGAATTCCGGCTCCCGCTCGGCTGGACTATCGTCCAGGTGGACGCGGATGAACGCCTGGCCGGCCGGCCCGTAGGGCTGGACCGTGCCGCAATCGCCTTTCGGACCGCCATAACATTTGTAGTAGAGCAGACCGCCTTTCTGCTGGCGCAGAATGACGGCTTCCGGGTTCCCGCAGTGCGGGCAGGTCAATCGGCCGATGGGTTCTTTTGACATAGCGTCTCGGTGTCCTTGTCGAGTTGGGTGACGGCGCGATCCAGTTTTTCTGCCATTTCGAGCAGAAGCGCCCGGTGGACCGTCAGCGCCTTAAGTAACTTATCCACCACGGGCTGCGCTTTCGGTCTGACGAAAGCGGGTAGAGAAGCGATTCTTTGCTCGGCCTCGGTGCTCAAATCCTCATGTACCCCATTGAGCAGCCGGGTCAGATCGTCGTGATTCATCCAGGCGGCCCCGTCTGGGACGCTTCGCGTACAGTTACTGACACGAGTCCAAGGGCCGGCGGCTCGCCGCCGGCAGAAGATTCCGCGCCTATGGGCGCGGCGACCGGGCGAATCGTCCAGTCGTGCCAGCGGGTTTCGAGTAGCACACCCTCCCGGAGCACCCCTTCCACCGGCCGGCAGCAAGCCGGTATCTCATCGCCATAGCGGGTTCTGTAGTGGGTCATTTCCCCGGTCTCTGGGTCCACCAGCGGACGGCGGCCGAGCACGGACGGCTGATCGCGACCGGGCACCGACCCGCCCATGTACTCCATAAAATGATCCCAGCGCTTCTCTACGCTGACGGCCAGCCAGGGCAGGTGGTGGGGTGGCACCACGCTGGTGAGTTCGTCCGGGCCGATCCGCCAGTACTCGCGCCACACACCCACGGCCGGGCCGCCGATCTGCTGGAACTGGCGTATGCCCCAGGTCCGCGCCCAGGCGACAATCCGATCCGCCGCGGCTTCCGCTTCGCCGCCGTGCAGGTCTTCCCCGACGCCGTAGCCGTCAATCGACTTCGCCACGTACTTGATTACGTAGCCGGTCGCTGACCCCTTGTCCGGGTCAATGTCTTTGAATTTCACCCGGTAGCGATGGGCTCCAGGCTCGTCGCCATCTTCGGCCAGCGCGTAGTAGCGGAACACGCGACGCAAGGTCTGCCGGTGCTCTACCCGGTGGAACAGCAGGAAATGCCAGTGTGGCGTCCCATCGTGATGGGGTTCGGCCACCCGGAGCCCGTAGATCGGCACCCGCTCACGCTTCAGCGGCTTGCGGGTGCTGGGCCGGCTCAGCGCCGTGCGTATCTTCTTCCAGACCCCGTTCAGGTAGTCCTGCACTTCGGCCGGCGTGTTGCCGTTCCAGTTCGGGATCGGATCGCCGCTGACGGAGTGCCGGCAGTGGTACTTGCTCGGAGCGGTCAGGGTCACGAAGGTGGCCATATGCCCTTCCCGCTCCGCCCAGCGCTCGAACCCTCGAATCCGGGCCAGCAGTTCGGAGCGGCGTAGCGCTGGATTGGCGAGGCTGGCCCGATAGATATCCGCCATGTTGACCACGCCGCCGGTATCGCTGACCGCCTCGAGCTTTTCGAGCAGCGCCAGATTCGCCGCCTGCCGTTGCTGGTGCCAGCGGACCACCGAATCCGCGCAGTAGACCTGCCGGCGCTTGTGAACGCGCCCCAGATGGCGCATGAGTTGATCTCGATGCCGGCCGACCTCGCGCCGGAGTATCCGCCGCCAGTACTGCCAGTCCTGCGCTCGGGCGATCCTGGGGCCGCCTGAATCGCCTTCTACCTTCGGGAGTCCATGCGCCAGGGTGAAGGCATCGACCTGGACGTCCGTTGCCAGGGTGCCGCACTGATCGGCGCACCAGTGCGCCTTGGTTTCGATATCGTCGAGGTTGTGAAGGGATCGGATGATCCGGGGCTGGCCGGTCAGAATCCGGTGCGCGTCGCGGAGCCATTCGTTACCGGCTTTGCGATTCGTTTTCTTCCGGGTCAGCCACTCGCGGGCGACCTCATCCGATGCCTGGCCGAACGCGGCCACAATCGGCTTCGCCCACACCAGGTCATCGACATCCGCGCCGCCTCGCTTCAATGCGTAAGCGGCGCTCACCCTGCGAGCCCTCCCCGGTCATAGAAAAAGAGGGTTCGCTCCAAAAATTCCCGGCTCGGCAGGATGTGGTCTTTGAATTCCTGGCTCAGATAGCCCTGGATGGCTGCCAAGTAGTCGCACTCACGCGCAAACCGGGTCCGATCCGGCGGACAGGGTGCCGGCCCGCCGAACTGTCGGGTGAATTCTGCAGCGGCGTCAGTAGATGGCATCAGTCATCGCTTCAGTCCTTCCTTCGGCGGGTTGACGACGCCCTCTTTTCCGGGGCTTTGTCGTATGGGACCGGCTTGCGCGCCGCTGCGCGCGGCTGCCGGCGTTGGATGTGTTGTTTCTTGGATCGGCGGTTGTAGCTCATAGGTCTTCCACCACGTCGATCCCAAGCTCGTCATAGTCGATCTTCAGATCAGAGAGCAGGCTGTCGATGACGTCTTCGTCGCCAGTGTCCGCAGCGAAGAACGCTAGAAGCACGATCAGCGAGTTAGATACTTCGGACCGGCCTTTTTCTGGGAGGTGCTCATGGAGCCGATTCACGATATCTCTTGGGCTCATCATTGGCTGCGCAGCTCCCCGCCCGGCACTGGCAGCCGGATCGGTAGCTGAATCTCAAACATCGCCGGCGGCGCGGGTGGCACGTTGTCCACGAACACCACCGATTTGAGCACTTCGTTTGAGTACGCCGACTCGTTGCCTTCGCTGTCATATGCGGTCATCGCGAAATAGAGATCGACCGGCCCGGTCAGCAGTGGAGCCAGGTCCAGCGGACCGGGTGAGATCGCGAACTGCCCACTTGTTAGATCCGGCTCGATGGCTAACAGGCTGTCGCTGTAGTCGCCCGACGCCGTACCCCAGTACAGATTGAAGCCGGCCAGGTCGGTCAGCTCGGAGCCGTCTACGTTCTCAGACGGGGCCACCCAGCTCAGGCAGGCATGGTTTTCTGGGCAGGCTTCCTGGGCGAGCAGTGCCGGTGCGATCAGCAGGCAGCCCACGAACAGGAACAGGGCCAGAGCGAATTCGGTCAGGATCGGATATCTACGCATCATCGGGGGCCTCTTCGATTTCAGAAATATCAACGTCGCACTCGCTGAAAATTTCGAAGGCGCGGGCTTGGGCGGAGGCATCGTCCGTGGCTTCAAGCGTCAGCGTGAAATCAAACAGCCAGAGCAGCCGGTTGCCCGGCATGAATGCGTTCCCATGGACGTGGTAGCGGCTCACCCACCCAGCTCCTCGGAAAACAGGATCAGCTCGCGAGCGCGGATATGCCGCCGGGCGGATTCCATGGCCCCCTTCTCTGCGCCCGTCAGATAGGTTTCTTTCTGCCTCAGATAGAAATTCATGGCCTCAACGGCCATCGAAAGATCTAACCGGCTCAACTCCGGCTCATTGATCAGGGCGATACCCCGCTCCGGCGCGGGTTCTTTGATGGTGAAATCCCCGTCTTCAATGGCTGCGGTCAGCCCGTTGGGGAATTCGATGGAGTCTTCGCTTACAGATGACATACGAAACCTCGGCTAGCGGTTTAGTCTTCGTTCAGCTCGGCGGGGTGAGAATCGGCCCCGGTATCGCTACCGGGGCCACCCTGCCGAGGGTTCGCTCTTGGAGAGCGAATGTGAAGGTAAATCATCACTATCTGAAACGTCAAGTCCTCTCATCACATTTCGATGGAAAGGTGACTGGTGATATAAACAAACCACTCTTGGAGAACAGAAAATGACTGAAGACAATGCAACGTTGCAGTTGCTGGATGCCGTGGCTTTCGCCCTATCCGATACCCGGCGGCCAGTATCGGACTACCGGTTATCTCAGGAGCTAGGAGTCAGCCGACAGCGGGTTTCGCAATGGCGGCGCGGTATGTCCGGCATCGGTAGCGAGAACTGCATCGACCTATGTGAGATCGCCTGGCCTGGCGACGTTGGAAAGAAAGCGTTTTGGCTGGCTCGGCTCTCTGAGGATCGCGAACATAGTGAAAAGGCTAAATCGGTATGGCGCCAGATGGCTGACAAGGTGGCCATGCTGGCGCTACCGCTGGCGCTGGCGGTCGGGTTAGCGGGTGCTCCCGCCCCTGCTCAGGCGTCGGCCGTGGCGGGGGGTGATCTATATTATGTTAAATTTATGCATCTTCACCATTGCAACTAATCACCCTCGTACAGTCCCAGCCCCGCTACTCGTTTCCTTATCGCTTCCGCTATCGATTTCGCGTTTACCTGGCTGTTGAGTAACAGATAAAAGCGCTCCGGACAGATAGCTTCCAGTTCAAGCTCCGGCAGGCTCGAGAATCTCCGTCCTTTTCGAGTCGATACATACAACGTATCCAACAGAGCCTTCTCAGCACATGCAATCGGGTATGCAGGCTCAGTGTCCGAAAACACGATACCGTCTCTCATCATGGACGGTTTGAGATGTAGAAACTCGTAGCGTCCATACTCTGTCGCTAAACGGCGTGTATGTCCGGTTGTCGCTATCTGGATCGAGCCGGGAATCTGGGAGAGAAGTCCATGTCGATGCATCGCAGTGAGGAAAGATATGTAGCCCTGCTCGTTGCCTAGCAGGTAGAGCGTTGCAGAACTGGGCGTGAAATTGGGATGCCCGGGCTGTGCCCAGACGCCGCGAGTCAATCGAATGACGGTCCCAGCCTTCGCCTTTCTGGTCAGCGAGTGGGATGCTGATGTAACTGGTCGCCCGCAATGGGTGGCGAACTGCCGCGTCGTGAAGATGGGGTGTGATTGCAGGAACGTCACTTCGCTCATTGTTTCATACCAACGAGTAGATTCAGCACCCGCTCACAGATCTCATTCCAACGAGAGTCTCCCTCAAAATCTGAACGGGCCTCAGGCTCCAGGAATTCGAGCACCTGACCTTCATAGTCCCTGTACTCGAACGACAACAGGCTGCTTTCTGCCCGTTCACGCTCTTCGACCGGAAGCCCTCCCAGAGCTTCTGGGAGGGCATGACCTCCCAACCAGAGGACGTACAGGTCGAACACATCCCGGACCTGTCGCTCTGGTCTGTTTGCCAGAGCCCTGATCTTCTGTGTGGCCGCTGCAGCGCCGGGATAATGTTGGCACTCATAGGCTAATCTCTGGTATTCACGGGCAATAGAAGGGTCAATTGGATCGGATGAAAACGTCTCAACACTTCCCCTTCGCGAGAACTCGACTTTTGTTGGGTAGCTCTCCCCAGCCATGTTTACCAGTTGGGCACGAAATCGCTGAGTCGTCTGGGTCTGCTTCGCTTTGCTGGGATCGTTGACGATCAGTTGGTCAACTTCATATTTCGCAAGTGAACGCGTGAAAGCCGGATCTTCGAGAATTCGATAACCGTTCTTTTTTAGTGTGGCCACCGATCCCGCCAGAACATCCAGATCCATGTCTTCTGAATACCTGGGACTGGCGAAAAAAAAGCGCAGATTGACACCCCCTTTCAGTACAAAGAGGCGTGGATCAGCGATCTTGAGCAGGCGCTCCAGAAACAGGAAGTGGAAAATCTCGCGCTGCTGACGATGAGTATAGCGCATGGGTATTTCAATCAATATGTATTTCAAATGACGTTATCATCATTTCAAATTCATAACAATATCTGGTTCTCCTGGCGCGAACCGCTGTTGCGCCCGATGGCATCGAGTCGAGTCAGCAATTTCCTGACAACTAACCGTCTGAAAACTAGGAAAATACCCGCCTACGCTCATTCGGGAAGTCCTTCAGCCAGTGCCCCATATCCGCATCCTCAGGCACTACATCCACACGCCCTTGCTGGTGCTATCCGTGGCGGAAGGTCTGCTGATCGTTGTGGCGGCCTATCTGGGCTATTTCACGCGTTTTGGTGCATTCCCGGCTTTTGTCGATTTCCTGCTTCCTGCGGCCACGCTTTCCATGGTGCTCGTTGCCGCCATGGTCTCCATGGGCGTCTACGATGCACGTGTGCGCGAAGGCATGACCGGCATGTCGCTCCGGACGGCTGTGGCGCTTTTTCTGCTCGGCACGGCGGTCATGGCCGTTCTGTCCATACTGCTTCCCGCGATCGATCCCGGTCCCGGGGTGCTGCTCTTCGCAGCCATTGAAGCCTTCATCCTGCTGGCAGTCTTCCGGCTGATTGTCTTCTCGATTCTTGATGAAAATACCTTTAAAAAACATGTAGTTGTGCTCGGTATCGGGTATAGAGCTTTAAAGATAGCCTCGCGCATGCGACGGCGAGTGGATCAGCGCGCTTTCGTCCTGCGGGGGTTCCTGGACGCCGGCAGCGCCAATGACCAGATCAGTGAATACGGCGCGACGATTCTGAGCACGGATCTGCCCCTGGCCGAGTTCTGCCGCGAAAACGGTATCGATGAGATCGTCGTCGCCATGGATGAGCGTCGGCGTAATCAGCCTGGCGGTGGTGGCCTGCCCCTGGAAGAGCTCATGGAATGCCGCCTCACCGGGATCAACGTCTGTGACGTGCAGCAATTCATTGAGCGTGAAGCCTGCAAGGTGGACGTGGATCTCCTGCGCCCTTCCTGGCTGGTGTTCTCGGATGGCTTCAACATGACCGCCCTGCGTGCCGGGTCAAAGCAGGTCTTTGACTGGCTGGCCAGCCTGCTGTTGTTGCTCATCGCCTGGCCGGTGATGCTGCTTACTGCCATCGCCATCAAGCTGGAGGCGCCCAATCAGCCTGTGCTGTACCGGCAGCGTCGGCTCGGCCGTGATGAGAAGCTCTTCGATGTGCTCAAGTTCCGCAGCATGGACATGAGCCAAGGTGAAACGGCGGCCGGATGGACGGCCCGTAATGATCCGAGAATCACCCGGATCGGCGAGTTTATTCGCAAGACGCGGCTCGATGAGTTCCCGCAACTGTTCAATGTGCTCAAAGGCGACATGAGCTTCGTCGGCCCACGTCCGGAACAGCCGGTATTCATTGACGAACTCAAAGAGAAGATCCCTTTCTACAGCCAGCGGCACCGCGTGAAGCCCGGCATCACGGGTTGGGCGCAGTTGTGCTATCCGTATGGCGCCTCGGTGGACGATGCGAAGGAAAAGCTCCAGTACGATCTCTACTACCTCAAGAATCATTCCCTGCTGCTGGACATGATCATCATGCTGCAGACCGTGGAAGTGGTTCTGATTGGTGAAGGCGCCCGCTGAACTTGTCGGCTTACCCACCTCTGTCCGCCGTTGCGTTCTGGCGCAAGTCGGTTGTCTGAACGCTCAAAAACGCCCACATCTCCCCTACTGAATCCTACACGCTGTCAGCGGATCATGGATGCTGACCACCCATCCGCAGGAACCCCATGGATACCACTCTGGTCTTGGAAGACGGCACCACCATGCACGGTGTCAATTTCGGTGCACAGGCACCGGTTACCGGCGAAGTCGTGTTCAACACGGCTATGGCGGGCTACGTTGAGACGTTGACTGACCCTTCCTACCGGGGCCAGATACTGGTCTGCACCTATCCGCTGATCGGCAACTACGGCGTACCCGGCAAGCGCTCGCGCATCGACGAGCCGTTCGAGGCATCAGCGATCCAGGTGCAGGGTCTGGTCGTTCAGAACTACGCGGACGATTACAGCCACCACACAGCAGACCGGTCTCTGGGAGAATGGCTCCAGTCCGAGCACGTTCCCGCGGTCACCGGCATCGACACCCGCACGCTCACCCGTCGTCTGCGCGAGCACGGCACGATGCGGGGTTGGCTGTTTCCAACGGAACTGGGGCTGACCGAGGCCCGTGTGCAAGCGGCCTCCGTGCAGATGGAGGATGAGGTCTTCCAACTGGTGGCGCCGAAGGTGGAAACCCTGCACGGCGACGGGGTTACCAGGATCCTGCTGGTCGACATCGGTGCCAAAGACAACATCGTCCGTTCGCTGACCAGTCGCAAGGCATCGGTTCTGCGGGTTCCCTGGCATGCAGATCTCATATCCTATGCGGAAAAAGTCGATGGGGTCCTGATCGGCAATGGCCCCGGTGACCCGTCCAACTTGATGCCGCTCGTTGATCAGATCCGCTGGTACCTGAATCATCCGCGCCGCATCCCGGTGATGGGCATCTGTCTGGGTAATCAGATTCTTGCGCTCGCTGCCGGTGCGTCGACCTACAAGCTCCCTTACGGACATCGTGGTGTGAATCAGCCGGTTCAGGATCTGCTTACCCGGCGTTGTCACATCACCAGTCAGAACCACGGTTATGCCGTGCAGGACGAATCTCTGCCGGATGACTGGGAGCCCTGGTTCGTGAACATCAACGATGGCACGAATGAAGGCATCCGGTCACGCAGCGGCCCTTATCGAGGCGTGCAATTCCACCCGGAAGCACGCCCCGGCCCCGAAGACACGGCCTACCTCTTCGACGACTTCCTCGAGATGGTTCGCTCGAGCCAGCTGAGTTATGCATAGGAGCTGAACGGATGATTGGTAATTTCCTGCCGCGCAAACCGAACCGCGTACTCGTCCTTGGCTCTGGTGCCCTGCAGATTGGCCAGGCTGGTGAGTTCGACTATTCCGGCTCCCAGGCGATCAAGGCGCTGAAAGAGGAAGGCATCGCCACGGTGCTGCTCAATCCGAATATCGCGACGATTCAGACCAGCGAAGATCTGGCGGATAAGGTCTATCTTCTGGCGGTGACGCCTGAAAATGTCGAACAGGTGATCATCAAAGAGAAGGTGGACGCCATTCTGTTGAGTTTTGGCGGTCAGACCGCGCTGAATTGCGGTGTGGCCCTGTTCGAAGCCGGTACGCTCGATAAGCACAACGTCCGTGTTCTTGGTACCCCGGTGGAAGCCATCCTCGATACCGAAGACCGGCAACTGTTCAAAGATCGTCTCGACGAAATCGAGGTGAAGACCGCGCTCAGCTACGCCTGCAACAATATCGATGAGGCCCGGAAAGCCGCGCGTGAAATCGGCCTGCCGGTGATGTTCCGGGGCGCTTTTGCGCTGGGTGGTAAAGGCAGTGGCATCGTCGAGACCGAGGCGGAACTCGAGGACGCGCTGATGCGCGCGTTTGCGGGGGGCATGCCCCAGGTGCTGGTCGAAGAATGCCTGCGTGGCTGGAAAGAGATCGAATACGAAGTGGTCCGGGATGCTCGGGACAACTGCATCACGGTCTGCAACATGGAAAACTTCGACCCGCTCGGCATCCACACCGGTGAATCCATCGTGGTGGCACCGTCCCAGACTCTGGACGATGCCGAGTATCAGCTGCTCAGAAGCCTGGCCATCCGGACCGTCCGGCACCTGGGTGTGGTGGGTGAGTGCAACATCCAGTATGCGCTGGATCCGCAGAGCCGCGACTACCGGGTGATCGAGGTAAACGCCCGCCTGTCCCGGTCCAGTGCCCTCGCCTCCAAGGCCACCGGCTATCCCCTGGCCTACGTTGCCGCCAAGATCGGCCTCGGCTACACCCTGCCGGAAATTCCGAACGGTATCACCCGCAAAACCTCCGCCTTCTTCGAACCCGCGCTCGACTATCTGGTCTGCAAAGTGCCGCGCTGGGATCTGAACAAGTTCCATGGGGCCTCCATGGAAATCGGCAGCGAGATGAAGAGCGTGGGCGAAGTGATGGCCATCGGCCGCTCTTTTCCGGAAGTGATTCAGAAGGCACTGCGGATGCTCGACATCGGTGTGGATGGCCTGGATCCGGATGCTTTTCATACCGAGAATCGCGATTACCGGACGCCCACGCCAACCAGGATTTTCGCGATCGCCCATGCGATTGCAGCGGGCACGACGATTGCCGAGATCCACAATGAAACGAAGATTGACCGCTGGTTTCTCGCCGCGCTCGAGCGCATTGTCCGCATGCGAAAGCAGATCGCCTCGGCACAGGAACCGCTGGCGCCGGACCTGCTGACCGAAGCCAAGCGTCTCGGTTTTTCCGATCGCGGTATCGGCAAGCTCATCGATCAGCCGCTGGAACAGGTCCGGGCCGCCCGCCTCGAGCAGGGCATCCTCCCCCACTTCGCTCAGATCGACACCATGGCCGCCGAGTTTCCGGCGGAAACGAACTATCTCTACGGCACATACTCGGCGATTGCCGACGATGTGCCGCCCAGCACCAACAGGAAGATCATGGTGCTCGGCTCTGGCCCTTACCGGATCGGGTCATCGGTCGAATTCGACTGGTGTGCGGTTAATGCGGCGGAAGCGGCCAGTGACCTCGGTTACGAGACCATCATGGTCAACTACAACCCGGAGACTGTGAGTACGGACTACGATGTCTGCGACAAACTGATTTTCGATGAAATCAGTCTGGAATCGGTGCTCGATATCTACGACCGCGAACAGCCGGAAGGCGTGGTGGTCAACATGGGCGGGCAGATCCCCAACAACCTGGCACTTCGGTTGCACCAGGCCGGTGTGAAGATTCTCGGTACCCATCCGGAGAACATCGACCGCGCGGAAGACCGCAGCAAGTTCAGCGCCCTCCTCGACCAGCTGCAGATTGATCAGCCCGCCTGGTTTCATGTCACCGACATGGATGAGGTTGAGACGACGGTGCAGAAGCTGGGTGGTTTCCCGGTACTCGTTCGTCCGAGTTATGTGCTTTCCGGTGCGGCCATGCAGGTGGCCCACGAAGTGAATGAGCTGCGGCGGATTCTGGAACGGGCCAAGGAGGTGTCGTCCGATTATCCGGTGGTGGTCTCCAAATTCGAAACCCATGCGCGGGAAATCGAGATCGATGCGGTGGCCGATCACGGCGAGCTCGTGCTGCATGCCATCAGCGAGCATGTGGAAGACGCCGGCGTGCACAGTGGCGATGCAACCCTCGTGCTGCCGCCTCAGACCCTCTACATCGCGACCATTCGCCGGGTGAAACAGATCGCCGCTGCCGTTGCCCGGGCACTCGACATCACGGGCAGCTTCAATATGCAGTTTCTGGCCAAGCACCAGAGTGTGAAGGTGATCGAATGCAATCTTCGTGCGTCCCGCAGCCTGCCCTTTGTTTCCAAGGTAACCGGCACCAACTTCGCCGAAGAGGCCATGCGTCGGATGCTCGGGGTGACGAGCGATGTGACCACCAATGCCCTGGATCTGGATTATGTGGGTGTGAAAGTGCCGATGTTTTCCTTTTCCCGTCTCAATGGTGCGGACCCGTTGCTGGGCGTTGAAATGGCGAGCACGGGGGAAGTGGGCTGCATTGGCGCTGATCTGCATGAGGCGCTTCTGCAGGGTCTGATGGCCACCGGTTTCAAGTTCCCGAAACGGGGTGTGCTGCTCTCTCTCGGCCCGATGGAGGATAAGTACTGGTTTGCCGAGGAAGCGCGGGCCATCCGCGACCGCCTAGGACTCGAGCTGTATGCCACCAGCGGGACGGCGGAGATGCTGGGTACCCTGGATATCGGGTGCACGATCGTGGGCAAAGGCGAACACGAGCAGCGAGATCTCTATCGTCTGTTTGAAGATGGCAGCATCGATCTGGTGATCAACGTACCCCGCGAGTACGACCAGCAGGGCCGGCCGGACGGCTACATGATCAGGCGCATGGCCATCGACAGCGGCGTGCCGCTGTTCACGGATCGGCAACTGGCCCGGGCGCTGGTGGATGCCCTGCTGGCCCGCACGCCGGAGTCGCTTGGCCACAAAGCACTGGGCGAGCATGGTGGTGAAACCCCCTTTCCTGCCCTGGAACTCAGCTAGGCCCCGTTTGCTGAAATAGAGTATCTGCTGTCAACCAATCTCAGCCTCATCCGTTGTCTTATCTGAACGTACGGAAAAAGAGGTCGAAACAATGTTCAAGCAGATCCTTGCTATCGGGGCTATCTCATTGATATCTAACGTTGTATATGCGGACGCCGGCAATCGAATCGATCATAAGATGGATCGAAAGGGTGATCGGATCGAACACCGCCTGGACCACAAAGGCGACCGGATAGACCATCGCCTGGACCGCAGATCCAATTAGGCGGATCGCAACGGCAGGGACGCCCTCGCCAGTCATCTGGATCGCCGGGGTGACCGGATCGACAACCGCCTCGATCGGAAAGGTGCGCGGGCCGACCGTCACCTCGATCGCAAAGGCAACCGTCTGGAGCGACGCTGGGATCGCCGCCACGGTTGATTGAATGAGGGTAAACTCCGGGTTATGGAAGACCCGGACCCAAGACGGCAAGCGTCCGAATTCTCAGACGGTGAACATCGGGATAAGTCCCGGCTGCGACTCGTGCTCGATGTGTTCGTCTTCCAGTTCAAACTGGCGGCAGATGGCCTGAGAGACGTGCTTCTGAGTCCACTATCCATCATCGCCGCGGTGATGGGATTGGTTGCCGGGGGGGATGATCCCTACCGTTACTTTCGCGATCTGCTTCGATTCGGTCGGCGGACGGAGGTCTGGATCAACCTGTTCGGCTATCGGCGTCACGCGGGTACGTCGGATGATCTGATCCATCCCATCAAAGAGAAAGTGATGAGCGAGGTGCAATCCAACCCCTGGATCAGCAAAGCCGGTGGAGAATTGAACCGCACCCTGGATACGATGGGCGACAGAATCAATCCGGAAGCGGGCAGCGCCGGTGGACCCTCAGACAAGAGGGATAAGACGGATAAGACTTAGGACTCTGCCGATCTGATTTTCACCAGACCGGGCGATCGCCTCAGGCGCTGTAAACCACCATCTCTTCTTCCCTCGCCGTCAGATCGAAGCCGGCTTCTTCCAGGCGACGATTGCAGTCACCGTAGATGTTGCCGAGGCGATCGAGCACGAACCGTTCGAACAGGTTCTGGACGATGTCGATGGACTCGTTGTCGAGATCCAGCGAGCGGCAGCTGGAGAGGAAGTTGTAGGCCACCTGATAAGGACTGATCGGGATCTTCACATCCCGGCTGTCCCGACCGGAGGCCATCGCGGTGCGCTCGGTGATCTGACCGAGCAGGTACTGGAAGTGATTCGAGCACTTCTCGGACATGCTCTGAGCCAGCTGGTCCAGGTGCACGTCGTATTCGGTATCGAATTCGGTCTTGTCTTCCATCCAGTGATCGAGCCCGCGCTGCATGCGCTTTGCGAACGACTGGATCAGATTCGAGCGGCGGTAACGGAGTTCCCGCATCAGATCGAAGCAGGCGCGCTGCCGGTCTTCGTTCTCCTCGTGCCGGTAGGCGAACTCGAAGAGTCCGTCCTCAATATTCAGATACAGCCCGTCCATCAGGTGGAGCAATTCGCCCGTTGCCTTGTGGTGCATGGCTGTGAATACGTTCTGGGGAATTCTGTCTGGCCCCATCGTGCCCTCATATCCGTCAAGTCCCTATGCACTGCAGTTTATGAGGGCGGCCGGTCTAAAACGTTGATTGGGTGGTTATCGGAAATGCCAACTGTGTCATAAAGCGCCGATAAACGGCGGATTTTGAGGGTATGAGTGGGCGGATTCCGACGGTCAGCGGCAGCTCGAGCTCAAATCAGAATCGGACCAGTACTCAATTCTTTCGGAATTGGGGTCAAATCAATCTGATTTGAACTCAAATCAATCTGATTTGAGCATTCACCAGGCCCGGCTGGCCTTCCGCGTCGATCGAAATGCGCTGCACTTCGATGCTGTGGGCCTGGCGTAGACGGTCAAGCCATTGGACAACCGTGTTGAAAGGTTGGGCCTGCAGCACGACGCTGACGGCACCATCAGATTCCGGCTGCAGACGGTTCAGACGGATTCCCTGGGCGTTGGCTTCCCGGGTCACCAGTGGCATCAGCGATCGTTCGCTGTCCGGCGTGCTGGCGCTCTGACGGGCCCGGCTGCGTACGTTCGCCTCATTGGCCTGCATCCACTCCCACGTACTCTGGGCATTCTGGTAGCGATTGGCTTCGAGCACCCGCCAGTCGCTGATCGGCTTCCAGATCGCAAGCCAGAACAGGGAAGCCAGGATCAGGCAGACGAGCCCCGCGATGATGGGACGTTCGTGGGCTTCCCGGCCCGCATACCACCGCCAGGCCCCGGTTCCCTGCACCCGCTGTGTCATCTGGTAGAAGAGACTCATGCCTCACCTCCGCCGTTCTGCAACCGCACTCGGGCGCGCACACCGCTGTCCTGCTGTTCCGCGGAAGTGATTTCCACGTCCACGCCCAGTCGGTTCAGGCGCTGCTTGAACTGTTCCAGCGCATCGTAGTTGGACAACTGCAGGTCGGCGGCCAGTTCATTGCGCGTCTCGGAGTAGGTGAGACTCCAGATGCTGACGCTCCGATCCATGCCCTGGGCAAGATGCCCCAGATAGGCGGTGAAGGCGGCACCGCCCTCCCCGGCACTCTGTCCGAGTTTGGTGCGGGTCAGCCGCAGGACGTTGGCCGCATTCACCCGGGTTTCGCCGGGAAAGATGTCTTTATAGAGCGCCACGCTCTGCTCGCTCAGATCGTTTGCCCGCACGCCTGACCAGATGCCTTGTGCCGCCATGCCGATCAGACCCAGCAGCAGCCAGATGCCCGCCAGCGATGCGACGCTGCGCCAGCGATAGACGTTCTGTGTGGGTGGCCGGGCCGGCGTGTACCGTCCCTGTAACAGGTTGACCACGTCCGGGAGCTGGCGCCAGCGCCGGGCCAGATAGACGAGCGGTGGTTCCGAGTCGTCGCCGGCGCGGATATCGATGCCCGTGTCCAGCTGGCCGGCGATCAGGCCATCCAGCTCGCCGTTCACCACGTCGATCAGGTCCACGGTCAGCGATTCGAGGGCGACGCCCAGATTGTCCCGGTCGATGCTGGCCGCCTGATTGTCGGTGCGGATGAGGACCGTTTCCGGTTCCAACAGGATGGTCGCGCCCTGCTCGTGCACCGGCAGCAGCTCGGCATCGGAGACCATGAAGCCGGGCTTCAGGCCGAGTTCCTCGAAGCAGGCCACCCAGTCATCCACATAGCTCTGATCGATCAGATTCACCCGCACCGGTGCGCCGCGTTTGATCGGACCGTGAGCCAGATGCATCTGTTCGATGTCGGCCGCCACGTATTCTTCCACCACGAAGGGCAGCGCCCGGCGGATATGGCCAACGCTGCGGCCAGGCACCTCGGTGGACAGTGCCAGCACATGTTCCGCCGGCACCATCACCACTAGATTGTTCGGGTTCTGCAACCATTCAGCCGAGGGGTCAATGAGTTCGGAAAGGCCGCGATAGTCCGTTACACCGCTGGCGCGGACAGAGGCGTCATTTTCCAGGATCAACCAGTCACAGGATAGATCTTTCCCGTCCTCGTCGTGATAGACGAGTGATTGCAGCCTGATGAACAGTGTGGGCATTTGGGGGGCTTACTCTTCAGATCCAGTCAGTTCATCGAGAAACTTCGAACGGAAGGCTTTACCGAAGTCCCGGGTCAGCAGCGTGATAGTGCCATCATTCGGATTACGATGCAGTGTCGAGGCGAGCTCAACGAGGCTGTCATCAACCTGGGCGCGGATCTGTATCTCAAAAAATTCGCTCGCCACGCCGAATGCGTCGGTGACAGCCGCAAGTTCGGGAATATCGGCTGTGACCTGATTCACATCCGTATAGGTGCGCTCGCTGAGCGCGATGCCCTCTATCTGCGCCGCAGAGAGGGTCGGATTCAGCGCGGCGATCACCTGTGGATCGGCCGTATTCACATTGATCCGGAGTTGATCCGTGGGCAGCACACAGAGGTAGGGTTCGATGACCGCATACAGCTCGGCGTCCATATCCCGGAGCATTCTGAGCTCGCTCACGTGGCTGGACAGCTGATCGCCGGTCCGGTGGGCGAAATCGCCCAGCAGGTATTCACTGTCTTCCGCGCCGAAACCGTTTACTTCCTGATCTGGATCGATCCAGTCGAGCCACACATCAGCCACGGTTTCAGGCAGGTTGAGGTTTCTCAGCAGGGTCTTGAACCGGCTCAGGTTGATGCGTCCGGCCTGCTGAGCGGTCGCGGTGGATGCCACCGCATTCAGGTTGAAGCAGGCGTTCAGATCACGGACCTGGATCTCGAGAAACCCCTCGTCCACGTCGAGGGGCGGTATCGGCTGGGCCCAGATCTCTGTGAGATTGTCCACCGCCCCGGTTTCCATCCACTCCTGACGGAGAATCTGCCGGGCGAAGTCTTCGGCACCCAGTGCGTACTGCAGGGCCTGATCGCCGGCGAAGGTCTGACGGGCCTGCGCCACCACCAGAGATTGCCGGCCGATGAGCTGATAGACGAGCGCGGTCAGGAGCGCAAGAATGAGCAGCACGGACAGCAGCACCACACCCTGCTGTCGGGCCCGGAGCGAGCGGTGCCTGGTCATCACACCTCCGCTCCGGCTGGTGTTTCCACGGCTTCGTCCAGTTCCGATGAACCGTCTTCCGTGCCTGCGCCATTGCCGGAACCGGTTGATCCCGTTATCACGGTCTCATCCGGATTCGGAACAGGCCACACCCGTTCCACCACGCCAAAAGGCGCCGCGTCGATGCGCAGAATGATCGCGGCGATCTGCAGGCTGGGATCGTTTCTGAAGTCACCGGCGGGGGGCCAGAAACTGTGTTCATTGCCGGATCGATCCAGTGCGAAAAACTCTGCCTGCTCGACGCCCTCCAGCATCTCCTGAAGGTTCGGCTCCGAGTCCGGCGCCCGGTCGAGGACCATCCAGTAGGCGCGATAGAGCGTGTCGTCCTGCACGATGTAGCCAACCCGCTGTAACTCCGAACGGGAACGGCCCAGAGGATTCCGCCAGCCGAAGCGGGTGAACTCGATCATCCCGTCCGCGCCGATCATGAGAGGCTCGAGGGGATCACCAAGCTGGTCGCGGATGCCGCGAGGCGAGATCTGCAGCAGATCCCGCTGCAGGATCTGCATGGACCGCTGCACCTCGGCGAGTCGGGTCCCCCGTTCGGTCAGAACCCGATTGTTATCCAGTGTGCGGCTGACGATCTGGGCGCTGACCATGCCGATGATGCCGAAGATGCCGAGCACGATCAGTACTTCGACCAGGGTAAAGCCAGGCGGCGTGGTTCGATGCTTCATCAGTACCGCCCTACGAACGCGACCATCTGGTCAATCGGACCCACTGGTCGATCGTCTATCACTTCGAAGGTTTCCACCTCCACCCGGCGCAACCAGGGATGGCTGGTGTCTTCCACCGCCACTTCGAGCCGCCACTCCCGGTCTCCCATGAATACCCGCTCCGTGGTCCGACCTGTTGGCAGGACCTCGTTGCTGGCCCGGGCGGCAATCTTGAGCCTGGCCAGGTGGTTGTCTGTCACCCAATGCGCGACGGTTCGCCGTTCGATGGTGAAGGTCTGATTGGCCACGTCCCCTACCCGGCTCGACACTGCAAATCCGAGAATGGAAAAGACGAGCAGTGCCACCAGCACCTCGATCAGGGTGAAGCCCCGCAAGGTGCTCAAAACCGGCCCTCTGCCCGGCTGACTTCCACGCGCGCCAGACCATCGCTCGTGACAATCCAGGGATTGGTTTCCCACTCCGGTTCCAGCAGAAGCGTGAACGGCGTGATTTCACCGCTGGAAAAGATGAGGATCTGCGGCAGTTCGTCCGCTTCCTCGAAGGGCAGACTGTCGTATTCCTCCAGGTCGAGGCTCAGGCGCACCAGTTCCGGCAGATCGTTCTCGTTGAAGGGGCGCTGTGACTTCTCCATCCAGACCGCCTGTTCCGGATCGAACTCTGCGAACCGGTAGGCGGCTTCCTCCACGTAGATGCCCCACTCCCGATTGCGGGTCAGCGAATGCTGCCGGGCGAGTTCGATGCGCATGGCCATGCGCTCGGCAGCGCCCTTGAGCGCCTGTTCCGATTCGGCGCCGGTGAAACTGAGCATGACGGTGCCGGTCAGTACCGCCAGAATCGTGAGCACCACCAGGATCTCCAGCAGAGAAAAGCCTGATGTACGGGAGGCTGACATGATGATCCGCTCAGCCTGGCAGAGGCCGGCGCAACCGCCTACAGGTCGTCGTAGTGGATGTCGGCATTCAGTTCGTCGCCGCCTTCCGTGCCGTCGGCACCGAGCGAGAACAGACTGAATGCATCGCTCGTTCGCTCGTAGATATAGGGCGAACCCCAGGGGTCCGTGGGCACCGATTTCAGGTAGCCGTCCGGAGAGTAGTTCTTCGGTTCAGGGAATCCGGCGGGCTTGCTGACCAGCGCCTCGAGTCCCTGCTCCGTAGAGGGATAGACGAAATTGTCGAGCCGGTACATATCCAGGGCCACGGCCAGGGAACGGATGTCGCTCTCTGCGGCGGTGACTCGGGCCTGATCGGGCCGGCCGAGCAGGTTCGGCACGATGATGGCGCCGAGGATGCCGACGATGACCACCACCACCAGAATTTCGATCAGGGTAAAACCACGCTGTCTTCGGGGTTGGACCGGGTGCCCTGTACGTCTTACGACACTCATTTGTTTCTCTCTATAACTCTATGACTATGTTTCAAGCAGATCGGATTCAGACAGATCGCCTGGCTCAGCATTCGCTCAGACGAGCTGGTTCATGGTCAGTATGGGCAGCAGAATAGCCATGACGATGAACATGACAAGTACGGCCATCACAACCAGCATGGCAGGCTCGAACAGGCGCACGAGCGTCGTCACGATCCGTTCCACCTCCGTCTGCTGATAAATCGCCACTTTGTCGAGCATGGCATCCAGCTCGCCGCTGGACTCGCCGCTCGCCACCATGTGCAGCAGCATGGGTGGAAAGTAGCCCACGCTCTCCAGCGCGGCGCGGAGGCTGGAACCCTCACTGACCCGCTGTGTGGCATCCGCCAGCCGGCGCTTCAGCCACTGGTTCGACACGACTTCGGCGGCAATGTTCATTGCTTCCACCAGTGGGACGCCACTGCTGGTGAGAATTGAGAGGGTGTTGGCATAGCGGGCGGCATTGGCGGAACGGGTGATCCGGGAGATCATGGGCAGGCTGAGCTTCTGTCTGTCCCAGGCCAGCCGGGCGCCCGGTTGCTGGAGCAGGAAACGGACGCCGAATACCACAGCCGCGACCACTGCCAGCATCAGCCACCAGTAAGACTGGGTGAACTCCGACATGCTGATCAGAATCCGGGTGGAGAGCGGCAGCTCCTGGCCCATGTTCTCCAGCACGCCGATCATGTCCGGCACCACATACACCATCAAGGCGCCGACGATGCCGAAGGCGAACAGCGTGAGCAGAATGGGATACAGCATGGCCATTTCCACGTCCCGGCTGGACTCGAACTGCCGTTCCTCATAGGACGCCAGATTCTCCAGCACCTTATCGAGAAAGCCCGATTGCTCGCCTGCGGCAATGGTGGAGCGATACAGATGAGAAAAGCTGCCTGGATAGTCCGACAGGCTGGCGGCCAGGGAGTGACCTTCCAGCAGTTTGCTGCGAATGGCCATCACCAGGGAACGCATGCTCTGTTTCTCGGTCTGCTGGGCGATGGCCTGCAGCGCTTCTTCGATGGGGAGTCCGGCGGCAATCAGCGTGGCGAGCTGGCGGGTGAACAGCACCCGGTCCAGGGCGCCGAGCCGGCGACGGAAATTGGCCAGGGAGAAACCGGGCGTGGCCTGTTGCTCCCGGGCGGTATCCACTTCCAGCGGCACCAGTCCCTGGTCGCGCAACAGCTGACGGATCTGGCGCACGCTGTCCGCTTCCAGAACGCCTTTTTTCTGTTTGCCCCGCGCGTCCAGCGCGATGTATTCGTATGCAGCCATGCTGTGTTCTGCTCTGGTGAGGCGACTACTCCTCGAGCGTCACTTTGAGCACTTCCTGCACGGTGGTCATGCCTTTGAGGATCTTCGCCACCGCATCGTCACGAATGCTGGGCGCGCTGCGCCGCACATAGCCGGTGAGTGCCTGTTCGGAGGCCCGGTCGTGAATCAGCTGCCGCAGAGTGTCGTCCACCACCACCAGTTCATAAATGCCCGTGCGGCCACGATAGCCCGTGTTCTGACAGGCCTCGCAACCGTTCGCTTCGAACACCGTGGCGGTGGTCTGGTTGAGAAAGGCGGCCTCGGAAGCGTTGGCCGGGCGCGAGGTCTTGCAGTCCGGGCAGAGCACGCGCACCAGTCGCTGGGCCAGCATACCGACCAGCGAGGACGATAGAAGGAAAGGCTCCACGCCCATATCGATCAGCCGGGTCACTGCGCCGACGGCGGTATTGGTGTGCAGGGTGGACATCACCAGGTGACCGGTCAGACTCGCCTGAACGGCGATCTCGGCGGTTTCCAGATCCCGGATCTCCCCCACCATCACCACGTCCGGATCCTGGCGAAGAATCGCGCGAAGGCCCCGGGCGAAGGTCATGTCGGCCTTGGTGTTCACCTGAGTCTGCCCGATTCCGGGCAGGTTGTACTCGATGGGGTCTTCCACGGTCAGTATGTTGATGGTCCGGGCGGAGAGCTCGGCGAGGGACGCATACAGGGTAGTGGTTTTACCGGAACCGGTCGGGCCGGTGACCAGGAAGATCCCGTGCGGCTTGTGCACCACCTTGCGGATCCGCTCCAGATCTTCGTTCAGCATGCCGAGATTGGGCAGGGTCAGCCTGCCGGCCTGTTTGTCGAGCAATCGCAGCACCACCCGCTCGCCATTGCTGGCCGGCATGGTGGAGACCCGCACGTCCACTTCCCGTCCGCCGACCCTGAGTGATATCCGGCCATCCTGAGGAATCCGCTTTTCCGCGATATCGAGCCGGGCCATGACCTTGATACGGGAGACCAGCAGCGGCGCCAGCTGGCGTTTGGGTTTGACCACCTCGCGCATCACGCCGTCGACCCGGAAGCGGACCACCAGTTCCCGTTCGAAGGTCTCGATGTGGATGTCCGAGGCCCCTTCCCGAATGGCTTCCGCCAGCAGGGCATTGATCAGGCGGATGATGGGGGCATCGTCTTCCTTCTCCAGCAGGTCTTCGGTTTCCGGGACGGAATCGGCCAGACTCGCCAGATCCATCTCGTCGCCCATGTCCTCCACCATCTGTCTGGCTTCGGAGGCGTCTCTGGAATAGGTGCTGCTTAGTAATTCGTCGAATTCTTCCTCACCGACCATTTTCAGCTGCAGCGGCCGGCGGGCGAAGCGTTTCAGTTCCGCCAGGGTGGTCAGGCTCGGTTGGGATTTGCAGGCAACCAGTACCCGGTCCGCCTCTTCCAGCACATCATTGCTGTGGGTGATCACCACGCCGAAGCGTTTGGCGAAGGCGAATGGCAGTAAATGGGCGATTTCCGCCGCGGTTTCGCCGGGACTCGCCAGGACGGCTTCTGCGGATTCGCTCAGTTCGCTCATTTGAGGGGGTCGACCGTCGGATTACTCGGTGGACCCCATGATATCAGTTGCCTGTGACCGCCTAGAAGCAGTCTTTAGCCGGATTCGGGACCTGAAAAGGGTGTCACAGCGTGGAATCAGACCTCGATCACATCCGAACACCCCTGGGGCGCCTGGCGGTTCGACGTGCGGCCGACCACCCGTTCTCCCGGATGGCTGCCACGCGGCAGGCGTGCCATCGTGCCCTGGATCCGGATTCTCGTACGGCCCCCTTCGACGTGATCGGGTCGCAGGACGCGGATTTCCCCGTCTGGCGTGATGAGGTAGAACGGCAATCCCGTTTTCCGCACCAGTTCTGCATCCGTGGGGGAAAAGATCGCGCGGGACGGCCCGTGGTCACCGTGGGTATGCCAGAGACCGATGATCTCAGTCTCGGCAGGCCGCCGAATTCGAAATGAGACTTTACTCTGACCCGGCTGCCCCCGGCCCTGGGTGAACTCATAAGCCCCATCCGAGGTACGTAATATGGCCCCCACGAATTCCGTGTCCTGCCGGATCGACAAGTCAAGAAACTGCTCTTTAAGGCGATGGAGTCCTTTCTCCAGCGTCATGGTCCGCCATTCCAACGGCATCGTGAGCACCGTGGCGGCGGCGGTCTGACTCCAAAAGGCGACAATCAGCACCGGGATCCACCGCAATGCCGCTGTGCCTGTTCTGTCTGGATCGTTCGATATCGGGTCTCTGCCTGTAACTGCGCTCATAACCTCTCTCCTGGCCGGTCAGCGCCACCGTTGCCGGTGATCTCGAGGGCACAGAGTGGAATTGCGGCGGCATGGAGACCTGACGGAAGCCGGAGGGCTTTAGAGAACTTTGCTGATGAACGTGCGCTTACCGGCCAGGATCCAGCTCAACGATCAGAGGAAGGGGTGATGATCGGGAAAAAAGCTGAGGAATTTCTTAGAATTTCTGATTCCGCCGCTCGCGAGTGGATTTCTGACTCGAATCGCAACCAAATGCGGCTACAGTGCATCTGTAGGGTGTGAGCCGCCTGAAAATACGTAATTTTTCCGGGTCTTCTCCGTAATACAGGACGTAGCGCAGGACGTAATGCGGTACGTAATGCGAGTAGTACGGTGTTTTGTACCTGCGAATCTGCGCGGGTTCAGTCTGAACGCAGTCTCGGCGACAACCGGGGAACTCAAGGAACGAATTCTGGAATGGAGGCTCCAAAATTGAGCGGAGAAGGGATAGGAATCGGCATGGCTATGGCATCAGAGGTGCAACTCGGCGGTGTGCTGATTCGACCTGAGGAGAACAGTCTCCAGGTCGATGGTGAAGACATTCATCTCGAACCAAAGGTCATGGCCGTGCTGCAGATGCTCATCGCCCACGCAGGTGAGGTGGTGAGCCGGCAGGCTTTGATGGAAACGGTCTGGGCCGGCCGCGTGGTGGGCGAAGAAGTTCTGACCCGCTGCATCTCCGAACTGCGTGCCGCCCTCGGCGACAAAGCCAGCGATCCCCAATTCATTCAAACCGTGCCCAAGAAAGGCTATCGACTGCTCGTTTCTCCGTCGTTGCCCGAGGCACCCACCTATCGGCGGCGCTTCATCGCCCTGGCCGCGACCGCGGTACTCACGATTACCGGCGCGCTGGCGCTCTGGTTTGCTGCCCAGCCCGACGCCCCCACCCGAATAGCCGTACTGCCTTTCGCGGCAGCCCAGGCAGACCATCACCTGGGGTCCGGGGTGGCCGAGGAAATCATGAACACCCTGGTTGGCCTGCCGGCGCTCCGCGTAACGTCCCGCACAGCCGCCTTCGCGGAGCGACTGGAGACGGATCCGAAACAGATCGGGACGCTGCTGGACGTGGATGCCCTGCTCACCGGCACCGTGCGTCGGACCGCGGAAGGATTCCGGATGTCCGTGCAACTGGTGGAAGTCAGCACCGGGGATCATCTCTGGGCCGATACGTTCGAGGGCCCCGAATCCAGTTTCTATGCCATGCAGGACGAAATAGTCGCGTCCGTTGCCGGCACGCTGGGTCTCACCCTCAGTGCCCCCCTGCACGTGGCCCGGGCGACGGCGGATATCGATGCGCTCGATCTCTACCTGCTCGGCCGCCACCACTGGCACGAGCGCACTCCCGAAGGCCTAGAGCGGGCCGTCACTTATTTTCAGCAGGCAATCGATGCAGATCCGGGAATGTCCCAGGCTTACAGTGGTCTGGCGGACGCCTATCTTCTGCAGGCCAACTACGATGATCGGAATGCCACGTCCGCCATCGCGCTGGCCGAGCCGCTGATCGAACGGGCCCTGATGCTGGATCCGGGATCGGCGGATGCCTACGCCTCGCGAGGCATCCTGCTGCAGAAGCAGGAAGACTATGCCGGGGCGGAGGCCGCACTCAGTGAGGCCGTGCGCCTGAATCCCAACCATTCGATGGCGCATATGTGGCGAGGGAACGCGGTGATGGCGCTGGGCAATCTGAGCGAAGCGTTCAAACACTACGAAGCAGCTTTCGCCCTGGACCCCCAGCACCCGGCGGTCACCCACAACTATCTGAACACCCTGATCGAACTCGGCCGCTACACGGAAGCGCGCGACATTCTCGCGGCCCGCGCTCTGGCCGATCGCGCCATGCTCACGATGTCTGCCCAGCTGGCCCTGCAGGCCGGCGACTGGGACGACGCCGCTCACCTGGCTGATCTCATGACCGATGATGTGATTGGCGCCCACCTGCTGCGCTGGCAACTGGCGGTGAAACGCCAGGACCTGGCCCGGGCGGAGACCCATCTTGCGACGGCTGCCCGACTGGCGCCTCAGGATGAGCGAGTCTATCTGGCCGCTCTGGAACACCAGACTCTGGCGCCCGGCGCCATGCGCTTCACCAGCGTGCTGAATTACTGGGATGACCAGACGGAAATGCCGCACAAAGTCGAGCTCATGGCACGTGCCTGGGAAGCCATCGCCCAGGTGGGACGCGGCGAGCATCTGCCGGCCACCACCGAATTATCGACCCTGCTGGCGGAATTCCAGCACACGTACCCGCCTTTCCGACTCAAGCTGTTGAGCCATCTGCTGATCGCGCTGGATGGTGCGGGCGACGCCGATGCTTACGAGCGCTGGCGAGCCGAAGCCCTGGCAGACATCACCGAGTTCACGGAGCACGGCTGGGCATCATTCGAGTTTCAGGTGGAGCGTGGTTACCTGCTGGCGGCAGCCGGCGACCCGGATGGGGCGGTTGCGTCATTCAGGGCGGCGGGCCTGATTGGAGATATTTCCAGCCTGCGGCTGTCCGGAGATCCGCGCATTCCTGCCTCGGTGGAAGCACTCGGCGACTTCATCTGAACGCGCTCCTGCTCACCGCCTCCCCTCATTCCCGCTCTGTCTTTCCAATGTGTGTCTTCATCTGGCGCCAACGTCTAGTAGAATCCCCTGAACTCAGTTCGGGGCAGTCGTTTGGATTTCGTTGGTAGTCACATTTTATCCGTCGACCAGTTTGATCGAGCCGACATCGACAAGGTCTTCGCGGTCGCAGACGATATGCGCATCTACGCCGACCGAGCCAGAATCACCCGGGTGCTGCAGGGCGCCATTCTCTCCAGCATGTTTTTCGAGCCGAGCACGCGAACGAGGATTTCCTTCGGCTGCGCGTTCAACCTGCTCGGCGGCGACGTGCGCGAGACCACGGAGGTCAAGGCCTCTTCCCTCGCCAAGGGCGAATCGCTCTACGACACCGCTCGGGTGATGTCCGGATACAGTGACGTGATCGTGATGCGTCATCCGGAAGCGGGTTCCGTGGCGGAATTCGCCGCTGCCAGCCGGGTACCGGTGATCAACGGTGGCGATGGTCCGAACGAACACCCCAGCCAGGCCCTGCTCGATCTCTACACCATTCAGAGCGAGATGGAGAGCCGGGGTAAGGGGATCGATGGCTTGCGCATCGCCCTGGTGGGTGACCTCAAGTACGGCCGGGCCGTGCATTCGCTGTGTAAGCTGCTGAGTCTGTACGACAACGTGCACTACAAACTGGTCTCACCGGCGGGCCTGGGCGTACCTGAGGGCATCACCCGGGAACTGCGGGCCCGGAATCACGAGGTGGAGGAATACGACCAGCTCGAGACGGGTATTCACAACGCGGACATTCTCTACGTGACCCGGACTCAGGAAGAACGCTTCCCCACCCAGGAGGACGCGGACCGCTATCGGGGTCTGTTCCGCCTCAACAACGAGATCTACACCGAGCACTGTGAGCCGAACACCGTGATCATGCATCCCCTGCCCCGGGACTCCCGTTCGGAAGCCCGTGAGCTGGATGACGACCTCTTCCAGAATCCCAATCTGGCCATCTTCAGACAGACCGACAACGGGGTGCTGATTCGAATGGCCCTGTTTGCCCTGGTGCTTGATGTGGCGAGCGAGGTACACAACCACGCACAGCCCGTCACCTGGTATACGGCCAGGCGGTTTTCCTGAGATGAGAAATGAATGAGAGCCCGGACGGGCTCTCATTGAGGTCGTCTTACTTGACGCCTTTGACCTTCGGCATCCGGTCTTTCCAGGCCTTGGGTGCCGACTTGTAGCCGCGGCACTCCGCCAGGAATTTAGTCGCTTCCCGCCAGGCTTTTTCCGCCCCGAGCCGCTTCACCGAAAACTCCCGGACATGGGATTTGCCGTTCGTCTGCACCTGCACACGAAATGCCGGCGACGGCCGGCGCACCAGATTGATGCCCCGCACGCCGGTGGAATGCTTCTTGTCCGTGGCCGCTTCGCGAACCCGCTTGTTGCGTGCCTTTTCCTGAGCTTCCGCCCACTTCTTGTCCAGCGCTTTCGCGTCGCGACGGACCTGTGCCTGCTTGGTCTTGTTCAGCCCGATGAGGCTGAAGTATTCCTGTTCCAGCTTTCCATTGATGCTGCGGGCAACCCGGAGCAGCTGCCCGTTGTTCAGTTCGTAAACTGCCACTTAATGACTCCTGTCTTTTTGCGTTCCGTCCGTTGAAGCGAAGAAGCTGCCTCAGAGGGCAGCTTCGAGTTCCGGCAACGCGGTGAATAGGTCCGCAACCAGGCCGTAATCGGCAACCTGGAAGATGGGCGCGTCTTCGTCTTTGTTGATCGCCACGATCACCTTGCTGTCTTTCATGCCAGCCAGATGCTGAATGGCGCCGGAGATACCGACGGCGATGTACAGATCGGGAGCGACGATCTTGCCGGTCTGACCGACCTGCATGTCGTTCGGCACGAAGCCCGCATCCACTGCGGCGCGCGAAGCGCCGATGGCCGCTCCCAGCTTGTCCGCGATGCCATCCAGCAGGGCGAAGTTTTCACCGCTGCCCATGCCGCGGCCGCCGGAGACGATCACGCTGGCTGCGGTCAGCTCAGGCCGCTCGGATTTTGCAATTTCTTCACCGACAAAGCTGGAAACACCCGCGTCGTGTACGCTGGCGACCGCCTCTACCGACGCAGATCCGCCTTCCGCCGCAACCCCGTCAAAGGCCGTGCCGCGCACGGAGATCACCTTGATGGCGTCGTTGGATTTTACGGTGGCGATTGCGTTACCCGCGTAGATCGGACGCTTGAAGGTGTCCGCGCTCTCCACGCCCTGGATGTCGGAGATCTGTGCCACATCGAGCAGCGCCGCCACGCGAGGCAGGAAGTTCTTACCGACGGTGGTGTGGGCGGTGAGAATGTGGCTGTAGTTCGTACCGAGCTCCGCCACCAGCGCAGCGACGTTTTCCGCCAGTTGGTGGGCATAGGCAGCGTTGTCGGCGCAGAGCACCTTGGCCACACCAGCCACCTTGCTTGCAGCTTCGGCAACGGCGCCACAGCCTTCGCCGGCCACCAGCAGGTCGATGTCGCCACCAATGGCCTGGGCTGCCGCTACCACCACCAGGGTGGCCGGCTTCAGCTCAGCGTTGTCGTGATCGGCTACAACGAGAATGCTCATGAAATCACCTTTGCTTCGTTCTTCAGCTTGTCGACGAGCTCTTCTACGCTCTCGACCTTGATACCCGCCTCACGCTCGGCCGGCGGTTCGACAGACAGCACTTCCACCGTCGGGGTGAGATCCACGCCCAACTCATCCGGGGTGACCACGTCCAACGGCTTTTTCTTGGCTTTCATGATGTTGGGCAGTGACGCGTAGCGTGGCTCGTTGAGACGCAGGTCCGTGGTGACCACGGCCGGCAGGTTCAGGCTGACCGTCTGCAGACCGCCATCGATTTCGCGGGTGACGTCCATTTTGCCGTCGGCGATCTTGATCTCAGAGGCGAAGGTGCCTTGAGCCATGCCGGTGAGCGCGGCAAACATCTGCCCGGTCTGGCTGTTGTCACCGTCGATGGACTGCTTGCCGAAGATCACGAGCTCCGCGCCTTCTTTTTCCTGCAGTGCTTTCAGCGCTTTGGCGATACCCAGTGGCTGCGCGTCGGCATCGGTCTCGATCAGCACGGCCCGATCAGCGCCCAGGGCGAGACAGGTGCGCAATTGCTCCTGGCTGGCGGCGCTGCCGACAGTGACGGCGACCACCTCGGTGGCGGTGCCCGCTTCCTTGAGACGGACGGCCTCCTCGATGGCAATCTCGCAGAAGGGGTTAACAGACATTTTCACGTTGCTGAGGTCTACGCCAGAGTTGTCCGGCTTGACCCGGATCTTGACGTTGTAGTCCACAACACGCTTTACCGGAACCAGTACTTTCATGAAGTCTCCGATGGCAAACCCTGACCTCAAGCGGTCAGAAATCTAAAGTGGATTAGCGTTATGCGCCGAAAAAGGCGGCGTATTCTCCCTTGCCCCCGGATGAGGGTCAAGGCTCGCCGGCATGCATATGCCGGCTGACCGGCTATTCCAACACTTTCTACGACTTTTCACAGCGTTTCAGTGTCCCCGGAGATCCCCAGAGATCCCCGGAGGCCTTCTACAGCGCCTTGTGGGGCATGCCGGGCCGGGATACTTTATAATGCGGCGCACCAATTCGTTTGTCTTGCTTGTGTCGGCGCCGTGCTGATCGGCCTGCCGAGAACCTGCCGGACAGGAACCTGCCAAGAAGAACTGGAGACCCAAGTGGCTGAAGACGCAGTAGAAAGAGAATCGATGGAATTCGACGTGGTCATCGTCGGTGGTGGCCCCGGCGGCCTGGCTTCGGCCTGTCGTTTCATGCAGATCGCCGAGCAGACGGGCAGGGAAATCTCCGTCTGCCTGGTGGAGAAAGGTTCTGAGATCGGTGCGCATATCCTTTCGGGTGCAGTGGTGGAACCCCGGGCCCTCAACGAATTGTTTCCGAACTGGCAGGAAATGGGTGCGCCGCTCACGAATCCGGTGACCGTGGATGAGGTGTACTACCTGCCGAACGGCACCAATCGGATCAAGATGCCGGCCATGGCGGTCCCGAGTGCCACCCATAACCATGGTAATTACGCCACCAGCCTGGGCAACCTCTGCCGCTGGCTCGGTGAGCAGGCCGAGAACATGGGGGTGAACGTATTCCCCGGTTTTGCGGCCTCAGAGGTCCTCTATGACTCAGATGGCGCCGTTTGCGGCGTGACTACCGGGGATATGGGGATATCCCGCGAGGGTGAGCGCAAGCCCACCTACGCGCCGGGCTATGAACTCCGGGCCAAATACACGATCTTTGCGGAGGGCTGTCGCGGCCATCTCGGCAAACAATTGATCGAGAAGTTCGATCTGAATGCCAATTCGGGCACCCAGCACTACGCCATCGGCTTCAAGGAACTCTGGGACGTCGATCCGGAGAATCACGTGCCTGGCAAGGTTCTGCACACCATGGGCTGGCCGGGCAATCACTTCGGCGGCCTCTTCACCGGCTCCTACCTCTACCACCTGGAAAACAATCAGGTGTCGCTTGGGCTGATCGTGGATCTTTCCTATTCGAATCCCCACATCAGCCCGTTCGATGAATTTCAGCGCTTCAAACATCACCCGCTGATTGCCGACGTGCTCGAAGGCGGCACCCGGGTCTCGTATGGCGCCCGTGCCATCGTCAAAGGCGGCCTGGCTGCCCTGCCGGAGCTTACCGTCCCTGGCGGCTTGTTGATCGGCGACGACGCCGGATTCCTGAACATGACCAAGATCAAAGGCAGTCACACGGCCATGAAGTCCGGCATGTTGGCGGCGGAAGCGGTTGCCGAGGCCCTGGCAGGCGATCCGGAAAGCGGCTCAGAAGGCGGTAAGGCGCTGGACAGCTTCCGGAAGAAGTTCGAAGACTCCTGGCTGTTCGATGAATTGTCAGCCGCGAAGAATTCCCAGCAGGCGATCCATAAGTTCGGCACCCTGCCCGGTTCTGCCTTTATCTTCGTGGATCAGATGACGGGCGGAAAACTGCCGTTCACGCTGAAAGATCCGACCCCGGATTACGCCACACTGAAACCGGCCGCCAGTTCCAAGAAGCCCGACTATCCGAAACCGGACGGCAAGCTGTCTTTTGACAAGCTTTCCAGCGTTTTCCTGTCCAACACCAACCATGAGGAAGATCAGCCCTGCCACCTGCAGCTGGCAGACCCTTCCATCCCGATCAGTCAGAATCTGCCCCTGTACGACGAACCTGCCCAGCGTTACTGCCCGGCGGGTGTCTACGAAGTGGTGGAGGAGAATGGTCAGCCTACCTTCGCCATCAATGCCCAGAACTGCGTGCACTGCAAGACCTGCGATATCAAGGATCCGGCGCAGAACATCAACTGGGTGGTACCGGAAGGCACCGGCGGGCCCAACTACCCGAATATGTAGGCAGACGCTCCGGTCCCGACGACTTCAGGCTGGCTCAGCCCAGCCTGAAGCGGGCACCACAGCTGCTCAGCCACCAGCCGTGCTCGTCTTCCTCGGCCAGATCAACCAGCCGGTAGTACACACTCCGGCCGATGAGCGCCCGCAAGCCGTGTCTGACCTCGAGGTAAGGTCTCGGCTGCTCAGGATCTCCCTCAACCGTAACCGGGTGCGCCTCGTCGGCCAGCACGATGTCACCCACGTTGGTCGAGAACAGCAGTTGCTGCGCCATTCCCTCGCCTTTCACTTCCACATCGACGGCTTGAAACGGCACGTCCTCCACGTCGATCAGGAGTTTCTCAGCGGGCGTGACAAGACAGTAACCGTCCGGGTCCTTGCGCAGGATTGTTGCAAACAGGTTGACCAGGGGCTGTCGGAGAATGGGATCTCCTTCGTGATACCAGGTGCCGTCCCGGGCGATGCGGATATCGATGCTGCCGGTCCGATCCGGATGCCAGTTCTGCACCGGCGGCAGTTTGCGTTCCTCTGCCAGCGCAGAGAGTTCATCAAACAGGGTGTTGATGGCACTCATCGTGTGGATGAGAAGCTGATTCAGCCGCCGATGAACTTCATCACGGTCACTTCCCCCGTGAAGGTCGTGCGCTGCTTGTCACCCAGCGCCCGCATCAGAATGGATTGCAGACCAGCCAGGGCCTGATGCTCCGGGAGCGCCAGCACGGGCTTCATGTCATGAGAAGCGGCGGACGAAAGGCAGCCGTACAGATGCCCGTTCGAGGAGAGCCGCAGGCGCGTGCAGGCGGCACAGAACGGCTCGGATTCATTGGCGATGATCCCGAAAGTGCCGGTTCCCGGGATCTCGTAGCGCACGGCGGTGGAATCGTAAGGTGCATCCGTGCGGGAGAATTCATAGCGCTCGCCGATCGCCTCGAGAATGTCCGCCATACCGATGAAATCGCGCTGAAATGCCAGACTGGCATTCAGATGGCCCATCTGCATGAGCTCGATGTAGCGGAGCTCAAAGCCGTTTTCGAGGCAATAGTCGAGCATGGGCAGGATCTGGTCGGCATTGGCCGTCCGCATCGGCACCATGTTCACCTTGATCTTCAGACCCGCATCCTTGAGTGCCGTGAGCCCACCGAGGACGGTTGCAAGATCTCCGGATCGGGCGATGCTGCGGAATCGGTCTGCATCCAGCGTATCCAGGCTGACGTTGATCCGTTTGAGGCCGGAATCCAGGAGCGTGTCGAGCTTGCGCAGGACGAACTGACCGTTGGTGGTGACGGATACGTCGTTCAAGCCGAGTTTCATCACTTCCGGCAGAAACCGATCGAATTTCGGCGTCAGCATGGGTTCGCCACCTGTGATCCGGAGCCGGTCGATGCCGGCCGCATCCATCAGCAGTTTCACCGCCCGACTCATCTCCTCGGCTTCGAGCTCATGGGTTGCCGCCTGCAGCCGTTTGCCATCCGGCACGCAATAGGTGCAGGCATAGTTGCAGGCAGCCGTCAGGCTGACTCGAAGGTTGCGGAAACGGCGCCCGAGGGCGTCGACGATCATGGCTGGTGGTTTCCAGGTGGTTGTCCTGGCCCCGAGTATGCCTCGACACGGCCAAAAGTCACGTAAAACGGGAACCAGTTCCCGGTATCGACCAGAGGATTGTCGTCTACTTGGACCATCGTCGCTCTCTCCCCTCCCCCCAGAATCGAGCGACGATCAGGACGGGCGAATCCCGTCTGACGACTGAGCCCGACCAGCTTTCCGGAGTAGGTCGGGTTTTTTTTGCCCGGCGTTCCGCTCGCGCCTCTATTCGGGAAGATAACGAGGCAGGATGGGCCAGATCTCGGTCATGAATGCCTGCAGGCGGGCATCCCCGTCCGCCGCTGTGCCGTCGAGCCGGGTGGTGAGTCGGACCATGCCGCCGTCGGACCGATTCATCATCACCGAGTCCTGAATGATGTACCACTTCATGGCGAATTCGTTCGCGAACAGCCGACCGCGCTGCTGGAACCAGTAGTACGCCAGCATCCGTTCTCCCTGGCGTTCCAACAGCGCCCGATTCAGCGGCACTTCCAGGCCGTTTTCGAGGTGGACGCTGGTGCGTTGGAGCGTCGTGATTTCCCAGCCAGCGCCTGGCAGGCAGATATTCGGTGAGTGGGGCGTGGCCCCGTCGGTCTGCACCGCGTACCAGGTGCTGAGCAGATCGACAGGCGCGGTGTGGGCGGCGGATTGATAACTGCCCCAGACATAGTCGGTGAGCTTGAGCGAATCAATCGTCTGGTCATCCAGGACGCCCAGGCTGCCCGTCCACTGCCCCAACAGTTTCGGAAACACCTCGAACGGCACGCGCTGGGGAATCGTTTTCTGTTTTTCCTGCAGAAAGAGCACGACCGCCAGGGCCAGAACCATGCTAGTCAGGCCGATATACAGGTTTCGCCGTGCTTTGGTGGACAAGGAGAACTGTGCCAGCGAAGGCAGGCTGAAATCGACGACGAACGCCTCTTTCAGCGTGCTGGGACCGGGCCCGATTCGAAGCACGAGTGCGACCATTGGGAGGAAGAGACCGAGGCTCGCGACGAAGACCATCCAGCCTTCGAAATCGTGGATGAAGCCTTCGGCAGTTTCCGGCCCCACGTACTTCACAAGGAGTCCGGCCACTGCGATGCGTACGATGTTCATCGCCACGGTGAGCGGTATTGTCAGCAGGACGACGGTGACCCGCCGCCAGATCGTGGTGTTCAGAAAACCGGCAACCATCACACCGATCGCAATCAGCGGAATCATGTAGTTCAGACCGGAGCAGGCATCGGCGACCTGGAGGCGGTAGCTGCCCAGGTCGATGATATTACCCTCGCTGAAAACGGGTACGCCGATCTGCTGGAGCAGTCCGGCGCCAACCTTCGACGAGATGAGTTTCAGCTCGGCGGTCAGATTCACCTCGAGATAGCCAGGCATGGGAACGGCGAGAAACAGAAGCAGCAACGGGATGAAAAGCGCCTGCACGCCCCGCCAACCCCAGAGCCCGAGGACCATCGCACCCAATACACCCATCAGACCGTACTGAGCGACCACATGGAGCTCGGAAAGTCGGGCGACCAGAATGAACAGCAGCGAAGCCGTGAGAATTGGCAGGAACCATCGGGACGGTGTCGCCGTTGGCGGAATCGTGGGCAACCGCTGGAGACCAAGGAAAATCGCGACGAACAGCAGCACGAATCCGTGACTGTAGGCTTCGTTGTTGATCCACTTGTCGCCGAGATCGAGCATTGCCGGCCAGGAGACGAAGAAGGTGATCGACACCGCGGCGAGCAACGCCGCCCACAGGGTCAACTGTCCATCAGAATCTCTGGTTGCGTGTGTCATCCACCCAGTATCCGGCGTTTCAAACCGCGCAGCTTACGCTGCCAGACAGGCCCTTCCCAGACATCCTGCAGTTGAATCTCATCGAACAGCGCGGCTGCTTCGCGGATCAGGTCGGTGGATATTTCGCTCGAATGAATCAGGCTGTCCAGTTGTTCGGGGGTCGATGCCCCGGCCACAACACCGCTGACACCGCTCTGATTCGTCAGCCAGGCGGCGGCGACCGCGGCCATGGAAACATCTGCTTCGCTGACGAGGGTCGAGAACTCAGCCAAGCCGGCTGTTAAGCGGTCGCGCCGCTTCCCTTGGGATTCCGGATGCTGGTCGGGAACCCGAGCCAGGCGCCCTTCCGCCAGCGGAGAATACGCGAGCACTTTGATGCCTTGAGACCGGCACCAGTCAACCAGGCCCCCGTCTCCCAAGGGGCCCCGTTGCAGCAGATTCAGACGAATCTGAACAGCGGCCAGTGGGACCGGGGCCAGCGCAGCTGCGGCCTCCTGTACCTCGCTGAGTGTGAAATTGGAGACGCCGATCTCCTTCACCAGGCCTGCTTCTCTGAGCGCACGCAGGCCCTGCATGGTCTCTGGAATTGGCGTGTGGGTGTCCCGGAAATGCACCTGGGCAAGATCCAGGCGATCGCGACGGAGCCGGGTGAGGCTGTCTTCCACATCCTGCCGGATCGACCCGGGGCGGGAATCGCGGCGGATGACTCTCCTGCTGCCGTCCGGCGCGGTGGTCTCGAAGTGAACGGGTCCGGCGCTGTCTTCCCGCCAGCTCAGGCCGACCTTCGAATAGACCTGAACGGGTGCCTCCAGCGCGATGTCGGCTTGCGTCAGCACCTCACCCAACTGGGTCTCAGTGTCTCCGAATTCATACAGCGGCGCTGTATCGAAGGCTCGGATGCCCTGTTTCAGCGCATAGCTGAACATGGCTTTCCGGAGGCTGGGATCGGTACTGGCCCGGGCCATCGTCCCGAACACGAGCGATGGGACGATCAGATCTGTAGAACCTGCATTGCCTGCCACTACGGTCTGCCACTACGGCCGCTGAGCATCCGGTGGGTACAGACCCGGGAAGATCAGCGGGTGGCTCGTTCGTTGCCCATGTGTCGCAGCACGACCTTCAAGGGCATGTCGAATACCGTGCGTCTGGCGTCCACCGTTTTTACTTTGACCGTGCTGGAATTCCAGTCGTTACCGGCAAGGACCAGATAGTTGGTGCCTTCACGATTGAAGATTCGCCCCTCGAGTTGCTTGTTAGCCATGTCTTCCCTTCTGACAGTCCATCAATGACGTTACCCAGGGCTCTGGGGGCCCTTTCAATTGAATCATTTTCTGTCAGGAAACCGCCTCTCTGACACAGGCGGAGGTGCATGGCTTTGTAATCAGGACGTGAGGTGGGCGCGCAGTCCGGCCGTAAAACCGTTTGCCCAGAAGACCCGGTTCGAGCCCTTGATCAGAAGGCGATCGCCCGGCTGCAACCGATTGATCAGCGCCGTCTCCAGCGATGCATCGGCGCTTGCCTGCCAGTGTGCCGAATCCCCAAGCAGTTCCGCCAGTGGTCGCATGCCCTCGCCCACCAGATAGAGCGCATCCAGGTCTTCACACAGGGGGGCGAGGCCCAGGTGAGCGGCCGCCGAGCCGTCCCCCAGTTCCAGCATCTCGCCAAGGACTGCGATCCGCCGCCCCGGCTCCGTGGCGAATGATTTCAAGCTGGCCGCCATGCTGTCCGGGTTGGCGTTGTAGCTGTCGTCGATGACGATGATGCCGGCGGTCTCGGTTCGGTCGCCCCGGCCGCCGGGAACCAGATCATCGGGCAGTTTCAGGGCGGCGTCGGGGGCCCGATCCAGCGCGTTGAAGACAGCCAGAACGGCGGCCAGTGACAAGGCACGATGCTCGCCGCCACCCGGAATCCGGGCTGTAACCTCTCTCCGCTTGCTCCCATCGGGCAGCCGATACCGGGCGGTCAATCCGGCGACCTCGAGGAGTTGCACATCGGCACCATCAGAGCGGCCAAATGACAAGCGGTTCAGGTCCTCGCGCAGGCTTTCCAGGCGGACTTTATCTTCAACTACAAAATGACAATCCTTGCCCAGTCCATTGATTATGCTGAGCTTTTCCTTCCTCAGTTCATCCTGGTTGGAGAAGTTCTCCAGATGGGCCTGATGCACGTTCAGGAGTACGCTCACCGTTGGCGCAATCAGTTCCGACAGGGGGCCGATCTCGCCGGGATGATTGGTCCCCACCTCGAATACCGCCGCAGAGGCATCGGCCGGTGATCTGGCCAGCGACAGCGGCACGCCGAGATGGTTATTCAGGCTCCCTGCCGTGGCAAACGCGTTCAGGGCGGCGGCCAGAAAGGTCTTGGTGGTGGTCTTACCGCTGCTGCCGGTGATGGCCACCACCGGACAGTGGAGCCTTGCGCGTGCCGAGCGGCCAAGATCCCAGAGGCCGTCGAGCGTGTCCGAGACCTTGAGTTCCGGACAATTCCGGCTTTCTGCATCGTGAGACAGGACGCCGACTGCGCCCGCGGCCAGAGCCGCGGAGATGAAATCGTGACCATCCCGATCAGAGCGCTGGCTCGCATTGAACCGGGGCCCGGGATCGCCGGTCAGAGCAATGAAGAGATCACCGGGTCGGACCGTGCGCGAGTCGATGCTGATGCCGGTCACATCGGGCCCGTCCACCGGTGTCACACCCACGGCCTCACAGAGCGCCGGCCAGCGCCAGAGCGGCTGACTCATCCGGGCTCGACCCCGGACATATCAGAGCGGGAAATGGGCATCCGCACCCGCCACAGGGTTGTGGGCCGGGTTATAGTCATCGCACCCCATACGGTGCCTGGAAGCGTAAAAGGCAACATGGGCGGGACTTTACACGGGAAGTACAGGATTAAGGTAGCGAGCATGACCGATTCCATTGCAACGGGTGGCATCAGAGAGTTCTTCGGCCGTTTGGGCCGGGGTCTGACGCGAGCGCGCACATTCACGCTCAATGCGATTTTTCTACTTCTGCTGTTTGCGCTGATCATCGCCCTGTTTGCCGACGATACGCCTGTGACGCCCCAGGATTCCGCCCTGCTCGTGAATCCGCGCGGCGTCCTCGTCGATCAGCGCGCCCAGGTAGACCCGATTGCCGACTTTTTTGCGCCGAACGCACCTGGCGAGGTGGAGCTCGGGGATATCACGGCGGCGTTGAGGCGGGCGGCTACCGACGATCGGATCCATATGGCCGTGCTGGATCTGGACGAACTCATTGGTGTCAGTGCCGGCCAGGCCATGGTCATCGGCGAAGCGGTGCGCGCCTTTCAGGCACAAGGCAAAGAGGTGGTTGCCTATGGCGCCGGCTTTGGTCAATCCCAGTATCTGCTGGCGAGTTATGCCGATGCGTTGTACATGCACCCCATGGGTCAGCTCCTTCTGCCGGGGTATGGGGGAAACAATCTATATTTCAAAGGTTTATTGGATAAATTGAATGTAGATATTCATGTCTTCAAGGCCGGTAAGTACAAGGAATTCGTGGAGCCATACACCCGCACGGACATGTCCGATGAAGCCCGGCAGGCTAACCAGACCCTGGTGGACGAGCTTTGGGCCGCCTATCGCACCCGGCTGCTCGAAAACCGGAATCTGGATGGCCCGCTGCTGGATCGATTTACCCATGCCCTGCCGGCACAGCTGGAAGCCATGGGCGATCTGGCGACGGTGGCGCTGGAGCATCATCTGGTGGACGAACTGCTGAATCTGGATGAGGTGCGTGCCCGGGTCGCCAGTGAGGTGGGCTACGCCGCTGATGGAGAATTTCTCCGCATCGGCTTCGAGGACTATCTGCAGTCGAATCCGGCCAATCCCGGCCGGGGCAAAGCGGTGGCTGTGATTACCGCGGAGGGTCCGATCATGATGGGTCGCCAGAGTCGGGGGGCGATTGCAGCAGATACGCTTTCCAATCTGATCCGTCGGACCCGGAAGGACGAGGACGTGGCCGCGCTGGTGCTCCGGGTGAACAGTCCCGGCGGGAGTTCGTTCGCCTCCGAGATCATCCGCCAGGAGCTTGAACTGCTGCAGCTCACCGGCAAGCCGGTGGTCGCTTCCATGGGGAACGTCGCCGCGTCCGGCGGTTACTGGATTTCCGCCACAGCGGATCAGATCTACGCCCGCCCGACCACCATCACCGGTTCCATCGGTGTGTTCGGGATCGTCCCGACGTTTGAGCGGGCGCTGAACGAACTCGGGGTGCATTCCGACGGCATAGAGACCACTCCCCTGTCTCGAGCCCTGGATCCGTTCTCGGGCCTGTCGGCCGATATGGCGAGAATTCTTCAATTGAGCACCGAGGAGACCTATGAGCAGTTCGTGAACCTGGTCGCCCGGGGCCGGGACATGGCGCCGGACGCGGTGAATGAGGTCGCTCAGGGCCGGGTGTGGACCGGCAGCACGGCTCAGGAACTCGGCCTGGTGGATGAACTGGGGGATCTCCAGGACGCCATTGCCAGAGCGGCTGAACTGGCGGGGCTGGATGAGGGATATCGCATCAAACGCATCCGTCCGGAACTGAGCCCCAGAGAAATCCTGATGAGCTCGTTGGGCGGGATAGAGAGTGAGTGGCTGCCGCTGGGCCGGACCAGGATCGCTTCGGTGCTGGCGGAGGCCGAGCGTTTTCTGGAGATGCTGAACGATCCGGCCGACAGCTATGCCATCTGTGAGCCGTGCATGGGACTGTCAGGATTCGTCAGGTAGAGAGCCCGTTCGACCTGGACAGGTAGAACTAAAACAGTCGAACCCGGGTGCGCCCGCTCGGGCCTTGTGCGCTGGCGCGACGGCGGCGCATGCGACCTTGCAGGGCCTTGCGCTTGGCCGCCAGAAACGCCTCCTGGCTGACGTTTTTGCCTTTCAGCGTCTTCGCCTCTTTGCGGTACCGGCAGAAATCGCTGTACGCATCGATTTCCGGACGCAGCTCAGTGGTGAGCAGCTCAATCATGATCGCGTCATCGATGAAGCCAAGCACGGGGATGCTGTCCGGGATCATGTCGTTCGGATCGGCAAAGTAGGCTAACGCCGACAGCACGTTTTTGCGTTCGCTGTCGGCCAGTGCCCAGTCTTCGTCTTCCACCATGTTGATGAGGGCCGTCAACTTCGCGACCCGGACGGCAACGAACATCGGCACCTTGGCTTTCTTGATCTCCTGCACCAGGCTTCGGGCGCTGGATATCACCTTGTCGTCGCTGAGCTTGGCCGCCGCGCTCCGGGCCTGCTTCATGCTGGCGCGGAAGTAGCGCAGGTCTTTGTCGTCCAGATCGAAAGTCACCCTGAATGGCATGACTGGCCCTCCCTAGTTCGCCGTTGGATTTCGACTATATCGAATCCGGATCAGTTTTGTTCCCTCTCCTTGACCCTGGTCCAGTAATCCACGGTGAGGGACTTCATTTCCTTGCGCATCAGCATGATGCCGATCAGGTTCGGAATGCTCATCAGTGCCAGGGTGACCGCGGAGATAAGCCAGATCAGTGAGGTGTCGGCAATCGTCGCCGAGAAGAAGCCGACCACATACACCACCCGATAGAGCATCACCCACTTCAGTCCGAACAGGTAAGTCACTGCCCGATCACCGTAGTACGACCAGGCCAGCGCCGTGGAAAACGCGAACAGCACCAGGCCCACCGTCACGGCGTACTGGCCGTAGGTGCCGAGGAAGCTCTGTTCGAAGGCTTTGGCCGTCAGGGGCACGGAGTGCAGGAGGGAACGACCGGAGAACGTGAGCGAGTCGTCCGTGGCCAGGCCATCAGCGAAGGTGATTTCGCCGGTGAAGGGCTCCCCATCTCTTGTCACCTGCACCGCTTCGGCGATGGAGCGATTGTGAATGACTGTATAAGGACCCGCGGCCAGAGCACCGGATACGACGGCGACCGGGCCTGTATAGGGCTGCACCGGGTCGTCGGCGGGTGGGAGGATATCGAGATGGGCAAACAGTTCTGCGGTGTGCTGCGGGTTTTCTTCCGTGTAGAAACCGCTCACCACTTCCATGTCGAATGGCGTGAACTCGGTTTCGAATTTCTGAGTCCACACCCCGGACGAGAGTATGACCAGACCGGTCAGAGTGCAGATCAGCAGCGTGTCGATGAAGGGTTCCAGAATGGACACCATGCCCTCGGAAACCGGCTCCTTGGTGCGCGCAGCCGCGTGAGCAATGGGCGCCGAACCCTGACCGGCTTCGTTCGAGAACAATCCACGGTTGACGCCGCGGTTGAATGCATAGGCGAACGTGGCGCCCAGGAATCCGCCGGAGGCCGCGGACCCGGTGAAGGCATCGGCGAAAATGGCCGCGAAAGACGGCAGGATCTGATCCGCATTGCTGAATGCCACTGCCAGAGCACCGAGCGCGTAAAAGATGCCCATCAGCGGCACAATGCTGGCGGCGACCAGGGCGATGCGACGGATGCCGCCGATGATCACGGCGCCGAGCAGCACAGACAGGACGAGGCCGGATGCCCAGGGCGGAATGCCGAAAGAGGCTTCCAGGCCGGAGGCCATGTTGTTGGATTGAGGCAGATTGCCCGAACCGAAGGAGCTCACCATCAGCGCGACCGCAAAAAAGACCGCCAGTCACTTCATGTTGAGCCCGCGCTCCATGTAGTACATGGGGCCGCCGGCCATGCGCCCTTCCTCGTCTTTCACCCGGTATTTGTGAGAGACGGTGACTTCGACGAACTTGGTGGTCATGCCGACGAACGCCGTCATCCACATCCAGAACAGGGCCGCTGGACCACCCAGGTAGATGGCGAACGCCACGCCGCCAATGTTACCGGTGCCTACGGTGCCGGACAGTGCGGTTGAAAGCGCCTGGAAGTGAGAGGTATCGCCGGGCTCATCACCGGTGGTGTGTTTGCCGCGGAGCACGCCCCAGGCATGCTTGAAATATCGGATCTGCGGAAAGCCCAGATACAGGGTGAAGAACACGCCGACACCGAGCAGCAGGAAGGGAAAGTAAACGGCACTGCCGAGATAGCCGTCCAGAAACTCGATGAAGGATTCAAATACCTGCATAGGCGGTCCGCTGTCCTGTTATTGGTTTTTATTCCGGAAAGAGCGCGCCTCGCAGCACGTTGTAGATCTCATTCTGTTCGATCACGCCCCGCAGTGTATCGGCATTGGGCCCTCGCGCATACGCGGCCACATCTTCGCCGCCGTGTGTTTCCGATGACATGGGAATCGTTGCGAGCTGAAGATAATCCTTGTCCTGAGTATCCACTTCGCTGAGATCCGGTACCTCTTCCTGGTATCCGGGACCATTGGCATAGCCGAGTGTCGTGTAGGGGCGTCCCTCAGCATCTTTCGATGCTTCCGCGATACCTGACTCGACCGTGCCGAGAATCGGATTGCCACGGCGCGGGTATCCGCTGATCGTGAGTGTGTGGCTGTGATCGGCCGTCACCAGAATCAGGGTGTCGGCTTCCCGTGTCAGGTCCATGGCTACCTGGACGGCTTCCGACATGGCCACCGCGTCTGTGAGCGATCGATAGGCGTTGCCGGCATGGTGGCCATGATCGATCCGGCCACCCTCCACCATCAGAAAGAATCCTTTGCCGGACGCTTCGGATTCCGCCTGCAGGCGTTCGATGGCAAACCGGGTCATCTCGGCGATACTCGGCTCACCGTCGGCCGAGGCGTTACGGTCGGCTTCATATTGCATGTGTGAGGGTTCGAACAGACCGAGCACCTGTCCTGCTTCGGGCACAGCGTTGAAGCGCTCGGAATTCCAGACGTAGTGACGACCGTCGGCATCCGCCACCCACTCCTCGATCAGATTACGTTCATCGCCACGCATGCCTACCGGTTTTCCGTATTCCGGATCGACCGCTCCCGCAGGCAGAAAGGCGGCACGACCACCGCCCAGAATCACCTCGATTCCATCACCATGGTCGAACTCAACCATCTGTCGTGCCAGGTCAATGCAGCCGGCTTCCACCGCGGTTGGCGGCAGTACCGAGTCTGCTTCCCAGCCCCGGTTGGTGGTGTGTCCGTAGGTGGCAGCCGGTGTCGCATGGGTGATGCGCGCGGTGGAGATGATGCCGGTGGGATGTCCTCTGTCTTCTGCATCTTCCAACAGGGTCGGCAGCTCATTTTCCAGCCCTGCCGCACAGTCATTCTGGGTGACCGAGGCCTTGACGCCCAGCATGCCGATACGCGTCTTTTCGCCGGTCATGATGGCTGACATGGTGCCGGCGCTGTCCGCCACCTGGCTGTCGGTGTTGTAGGTCTTCACCAGTGCCACGTTGGGAAAGGATTCGAACGGCAGTTCGTGCTCTTCACCCAGTTTGCCGGCCTGCTGTCCGGCCAGAATCCGGGCGGCTGTTACGGTGCTTACGCCCATTCCGTCGCCGAGAAAGAGAATGACGTTCTGCGGACGTTCGCCTGAGTCGTCTTCCGCCTCTACACCGGTGCCTGCGCATCCGGTGAGAAGGAGCAAACACGCGCTCACACGAGCGATCATGGCATGAAGGTGGGGGCTCATTGGTTTTCTCCTGCTCCTGTTCAGTTGCCGCGGGGTTCGCGCATGGTGACGAATTCTTCTGCGGCCGTTGGATGAATGCCGACGGTGGCGTCGAAATCTGCCTTGGTGGCACCCGCCGTGATGGCCACGGCCAGGCCCTGGATGATTTCGCCGGCATCCGGCCCGACCATGTGGGCGCCCACCACCTTGTCGTCCGCGCCATTCACCAGAAGCTTCATCATGGTTCGTTCAGATCGGCCGGTGAGCGTGTGTTTCATGGGCCGGAATGTGGACTCGTAAACCTTCAGCTCCGGATAGCGTTCCCTTGCCTGCTGTTCGGTGGGGCCGACGGTGCCGATATTCGGCTGACAGAAGACGGCCGTGGCGATGTTGTCGTAATTCATCCGTCGTTTCGGATTCGTGGTGAAGAGATTATTGGCGATGCACATGCCCTCGGCGATAGCCACCGGGGTGAGCTGCATCCGGTCGATCACATCACCGATGGCGTAAATGTTCGGCACGGACGTCTGGAATTCGTCATCCACCAGGATCTTGCCGAAATCACCCAGTTCCACCCCGGCCGCCTCCAGGCCCAGGCCCTGTGTCTTCGGGTAGCGGCCGATCGCCGTCATGACGAGGTCGGTTCTCAGCTCGTGTCCGTTGGTGAGCGTGATCACGCGCTCCTCGCCATCCAGGTCGATCCGCTCGATATTGGCATTGAAATGGAGCTTGATGCCCTTTTCTTCCAGCTCATCGTTTACGAACTCGCGCACGCCTTCATCGAAGCCCCGCAGGAACAGGGGCCCCCGATAGACGAGGTCCGTGTGGACGCCGAGTCCATTGAAAATGCCGGCAAACTCGACGGCAATGTAGCCGCCGCCCAGCACCAGTGCGCGCCCGGGCAGTTTGTCCAGATAAAATGCCTCGTTCGAGGTGATCGTATGCTCGGCACCGGGAAATTCCGGCGCGACCGGCCAGCTGCCGGTGGCGATCAGGATGTTCTCGGCGGTGAAGGTTTCGTCGCCCACCGCCACCGTGTGCGGGTCGAGCAGGGTCGCCGTCCCCCAGATCCGGGTGACCCCGGCATTGTCCAGCAGGCCGGCGTAGATGCCGTTCAAGCGCTCGATTTCTTTCGTTTTGTTGTCCCGCAACCGATCCCAGTCGAGGGGGCTGGCTGTGACGTCCCAGCCGTAAGCCGCAGCATCTTCGAACTCCTCGGCAAAGTGTGAGCCGTAGACGAAGAGTTTTTTAGGCACACAGCCGACATTGACGCAGGTGCCGCCGAGGTAACGGTCCTCGGCGACGGCGACCCGGCCGCCGTAGGTGGCTGACATTCGCGCGGCACGCACGCCACCGGAACCGGCCCCGATAACGAAGAGGTCGAAGTCGTAGTTCATGCGGAGATTTCTTGCGGAAGATGCCGGGAGCGTACTGAAACCGCTGACGGATGCAACTGCACCACCCTGCCCGCTCCGGGTTTCAGCAGCCAAGAGACACTTACACCCGTCTCATTGCCTTGTCCGAAGGCGGACTCCTACACTTTCCCGGCCTGGGGAGGTTTTGAAGAAGATCTGGAGCACAGACGGATGAGCGAGACGAGGACGGGCGCCCAGAGCCTGCTATCCACCTTTGTCAGGGCGGGTGTGGACGTATGCTTCACCAACCCCGGAACGTCCGAAATGCACTTCGTCGCCGCCCTCGATGAAGAGCCCGGCATGCGCGCTGTTCTGGGTCTCTTCGAAGGGGTGGTTACCGGTGCCGCCGATGGCTATGGCCGGATGGCCGGAAAGCCGGCCTGCACGCTGCTCCATCTTGGCCCCGGACTCGCGAACGGCCTGGCCAACCTGCACAATGCCCGGCGGGCCAACACCCCCATCATCAATGTGGTGGGTGAACATGCCACCTATCATCGGGCACTGGATGCGCCACTTACGTCCGATATACAGGGGTTTGCGAGCCCGGTTTCGGGCTGGATTCACCTCTCGGAATCTGCGGAAACCGTTGCCGGCGACGCGGCCAGTGCGGTGCAGGCCGCCATGGCGCCCCCGGGACAGATCGCGACGCTGATACTGCCGGCCGACACTGCCTGGAATCCGGGCGGTACGGTGGCTGATCCACTGCCGCTGGCCGAGCGCACCGAGGTGGCCGATGAAGCCGTCAACACCGTGGTCGATGCATTGCGTTCCGGTGCGCCCTGCACCTTGCTTCTGAACGGTCCTGGAGTGTCTGAGCGGGCACTGCAACTGGTCAGCCGGATCGCCCGGCACACGAATGCCCGGTTTCTCGGAGATACCTTCATCAGCCGGGTGCCGCGCGGTGCCGGGCGGGTCGATCTCGAACGGCTCCCCTACTTCGCCGAAGAGGCCGAAGAAGTACTTCGTGGAAGCCGTCATCTCATTCTCGTGGGCAGCAAAGCACCGGTGAGTTTCTTCGCCTACCCGGGACGAGCCAGCAAACTGACGCCGGAAGGTTGCGAGGTGCATACGCTGGCAGGCCCTGAGGAAAATGCGGAGGCCGCATTGGAGGCGGTGGTCGAAGCGATTGGCGCTGGCGGCCTCAGACCGGCGCTGACCGAACTGAACCGTCCGAGTCTGCCGGATGGGGCGCTGGACCCGGGCAGCATTGCCCGTTCTCTGGCCGCCCTGATGCCGGAAGACGCGATTCTGGTGAACGAGGCGGCCACCTCCGGGTTCGCGATTCCACCGCTCACCGCCACCAGTGCGCCCCACGACTGGCTGGATCTGACCGGGGGTGCCATCGGCATGGGATTGCCTCTGGCCGTCGGCGCGGCGGTTGCCTGTCCCGATCGCCGGGTAATCGGATTGCAGGCAGACGGCAGCGGCATGTATACCGTGCAGGCGCTCTGGACCATGGCCCGGGAAGGCCTGGATGTGACTACCATCGTCTTTGCCAACCGCAAATACGCCATTCTGCAGGTGGAATTCATGCGAGTCGGTGCGCACAATCCGGGGCCCAAGGCCATGAGCATGCTGGATCTGGACAAGCCGGACATCAACTGGGTGGACCTGGCCCGGGGCATGGGCGTACCTGCCCGGCAGGTGACCGACGCAGGTGCATTCAACGACGCCCTGGCGGAGTCCCTGGCGACCCCCGGGCCGTTTGTGATCGAAGCAGTCATTTAAAAGGAAGTTCTGTGAGAGTTACGTTATTCGGAACCGGCTATGTCGGTCTCGTCACCGGTACCTGTTTTGCCGAACGGGGTAACGATGTGCTTTGCGTGGATGTGGACGCGGCCAAGGTGGCGTCGCTGAAACAGGGTGAAGTGCCGATCTTCGAACCTGGTCTTGAAGACATGGTGCGGCGGAATGTGGATGCGAAGCGACTGACCTTCACCACGGATGCGAATGAAGGCGTGCAGCATGGGGAAGTGATCTTCATCGCGGTCGGAACACCCCCGGATGAGGATGGTTCCGCGGATCTGCGTTACGTGCTCGAAGTGGCGCGCACGATCGGCACGCACATGAACTCGCATAAGGTTGTGGTGAACAAGTCGACGGTGCCGGTCGGCACTGCCGACAAGGTGCGCGAGGCTATCGCCGAAACGCTCGCAGGACGGAACTCCGAGCTGACTTTCGATGTGGTTTCCAACCCGGAATTTCTGAAGGAAGGCGCGGCAGTGGCGGACTTCATGAAGCCGGATCGGATCGTCATCGGCACCGATGACGCAGTCAGCGCCCGCACCCTGTCGACCCTGTATGCGCCCTTCAATCGCAACCATGACAAGATCGTCCACATGGACGTGCGCAGTGCAGAACTCACCAAGTATGCGGCCAACGTGATGCTGGCGACCAAGATCAGCCTGATGAACGAAATGGCCAACCTGGCCGACCGGGTGGGTGCAGACATCGAATCCGTGCGGGTCGGCATCGGCTCAGATCCCCGAATCGGCTACAGCTTCATTTATCCCGGCACCGGCTATGGCGGCTCCTGCTTTCCGAAGGATGTGAAGGCACTGATCAACATCGCCGATGAACATGGGTTCCGCGCCGATCTCATCAGCAGCGTGGATGCGGTGAATGACCGTCAGAAGCGGGTTCTGTTCGACAAGCTCTCCGCCCACTTTGACGGCGATCTCGCCGGCAGATCTTTCGCGCTCTGGGGCCTTGCCTTCAAACCGAATACCGACGACATGCGCGAGGCACCCAGCCGGACGATCATCGATGCGCTGCTTGCCGCAGGCGCGACGGTGAAGGCCTATGACCCGGTAGCGATGGATGAAGCGCGGCGCATCTACGGCGGGAATGGCGAGGGCGAGAGCCGAGGTCTGACGTTCTGCGAGGTGCGCGAGGATACCCTGCCGGGTTCTGATGCGCTGATCGTGGTGACGGAATGGAACGAATTCATGAGCCCGGATTTCGATGCCATCAAAGATGCGCTCAAGACACCGGTCGTATTCGACGGGCGTAACCTCTACGACACGGATTATCTGAATTCAATCGGCTTTCGCCATTACGCTATCGGGCGTGGTAATTCGGTGTCTGACGGCTGAAACCTGTTCCCAGTTGATCTGGCCTGGTTGTCTGTTGCACTTGCAATCACTGACTGCTTTCAACCTGCACAGCACACTCAATCAGGCGTTTATAGCGGGATTTATCTATGCCCTAATATTTCCTTGGGGGTATAGATAAATCCGGGTAAAAAAAAGAGTTGCTAAGAGTGAATAGCCCACTCAACTCCCAACTTCGCTAGCCTCTCCAAACGTGATGCATCCAATGCACCTCTGGACACAGCTGACTTCTGAGTCAATAGCCATCGATTTAGTGCCGGTCGTGCACTTCGAGAAACACGAACGTGCCCATACCTCTTATGGAACTTCTCTAGCTCAGAGAAGCGTTCTTCCCAGGCGGCTTCTTTTACGCTCCAAACAAAGCCTATTGATTCGAGCTTTCGTACCCGCTCCGGGGGAAGCTTCTTCAGTCTGTATCTCGTTCTCTGCTGCCCCACCCATTGCACCAAGCGAGGTGTAGCGGACTGTGCAGACGCATTGCAGTGGCCATTAATCTTTGCGAACTCAACCAACGCCTCGAAAGTCTCTTCCCACGCTGCATCCTTGGTATTCCATGTGAAGTCCAATTTACTGAGCTTCTCAACCCGGTCGTCACTAAGAGAGCCATCCACAAATCGCTCTCGTTGACTTCGAACCCAACGCGACAAACCGGGATTATCATCGTATTCAAAAGGGACTCTACAGTGGCCATGTATTTTCTGAAAATTCAGCAGTGCTTGATACATTTCCTCCCAGAGATCGGACTTAGGATCGAATGAGAAACCTATAGAGCACAGTCGCTCTGTTCGCTCTTCGCCAAGACGATTTCGGTGGTGTGCCTTCCTCTGCTCAGAAACCCAAATTCCGAGTGCACGATGCTCTGCATCTTTTTGAGGTACGTCGGTGTGTCCATGCTTCTTCTGATAGGTGTGGAGCGCTGAGAACATAGTGTCCCAGGCTGCATCCAGTGGTTCCCAGACAAAACCAATCTGAGATAGCCTGTTTTTTCGAACAGAGTCCAACAACCCCTTTCTGTATAGCTTCCTTTGAGTGTTAACCCACGCTCCAAATGTAGGGTTTTCTGGGTATCTCTGCGGCACATCCAAATGTCCATGGACGTTGAAGTATTTAACAGCCTCTACGTACATGCTCTCCCAATACGCCTGCTTCAAGTTCCAACTAAATCCTATATGCTCCAGTCGGCTACACTGATCGTCAGTGAGCGTTCCTAGGCTCCGCTTTTTTCTCTGATCTGATACCCAATGCCCCAATCTCGGATTGTCGGGGTACTTGTTCGGGACGTTGCAATGTCCCTCTAGTTCTCGAAAGCGCTGCAAAGCAGAGAACATTTCCTCCCAACTCGCGAGTCTCACGTCCCATACGAAACCGAGATCGTTGAGTCGGGCGATGCGTATCGCGCTGAGTTGGTTTTTCGAGTAGAGGCTTCTTTGATTGCTGACCCAGCTACCGAGTCCAGGATTTGCCGAGTATCTTTGTGGCACATTGCAATGGCCGTGAGCCTCTTTGAACGTGTCTAGTTGGCCGTAGAACTCGTCCCAAGACGGGCTGAGCCGTTCCAGCAACCTGAGAGTGATTCCAGACCTGAGTTGATGTAGAGATATCTCCGGACCAAGGACGGTTACCCGCTCTCGAAGCGCGGAATCATCGAATCCCTTACCCCGGCCTCGGTCTTCGCGCATCTTTCTGATGGTCTCCGCCAGCTCTTCATCCTGATCCTGCATCGCAGAGAGCACATTCCATATCTCAACGAAATTCGTTCTGCTAAGTGCCTCCTCAACGGATTCGCCCCTTGCCTGCTCTAGGTACAGAGGCAACATGACATAGCCACAAGTCTTACCTCTCGATCTACGCATTGCACGGCCGGTGGCTTGGACGATGTCGACTTTCGATCTTTTTGGCGACATGAACGCGACCATGTCGACCGCAGGTACGTCGACGCCCTCCGTAAGGCACCGTGCGTTGGTGATGATTGCGCGATCTGCTTTCCGGAACTCATGTATCAGCTCATCTCTTGCAGCCGTCAGCATGGCACCATTCACATGAAGCGCCTGGAAGTCTGCTAACTCCGTTTGGATGCCTTCACCACCCTCAGCAACAAAAGATTTGGCAGACGCAACGTTGCGATGAAAGCTGAAAATCTTCCGAACATCGTAGCGCACAACCGCTTCGCGCAACGCAATCTGGTTGGCTACCTGTTGAGCTCGAACAACGTCGCCTCGGACGACGACCTCTCCTGCGCGTCTCTGTTCTTCGTCTAGCATTTCGTCTGTGACTACAGAGATCACGACCCTGTAATCACAGATTACTTGCCGTTTCGCTGCCTCAGCGAATGTCAGTGTGTATCCACGCGGACCGTAAGATTCCTCGGAGTCCATTGAGTAAACGAGTTTCGCATCACCATCTTTGTCGCGCTTGTGAACGTCATAATGTCTTGGCGTAGCTGTAAGAAAGAGCCGCTTTCGTATTGGTAGGTGGTCGTCTGTAAGCGCGAAACTGAACGTCGTCCTGTTACGACCCGCAGTCTTGTGGGCTTCGTCGAACACACCGAAGTCGAACCGAAAGGATTTGGGAATGACCTTTCCCCTGCAGGGTAACCAGTTTCTATCGGACACTTGGGCTAAGCCGCCCGCTTTTCAAAGCGAGCGGGCGGCGTGTAGCCGAGTGAACTATGTGGTTTGACTTCATTGTAGTGTGTTCTCCATGCATCGATGATCTGCCTGGCTTCAGCGAGATCCCTAAACCAGTGCTGATTTAGGCAGTAGTCACGGAATCGGCCATTAAAGCTTTCCACGAAGGCATTCTGTGTTGGCTTCCCTGGTTGAATGAACTCCAGCTTCACCTCATTCTCCCGGCTCCAGAAGAACATGGCTTTGCTCGTCATCTCTGGACCGTTATCCAATACGATCCGATCCGGCAATCCTCGGCTCTCCTGCAGTTCGTCGAGATAGCGAACCATCCGTTGACCTGAGATCGAGGTATCCACCAACTGGCCCACGCAGGCGCGTGAGTAGTCATCGACAATGTTCAGGATACGGATCCGTCGACCGCAGTTGAGCTGATCGTGAACAAAGTCCAGCGACCAGCGTTCGTTGACGGTCGTTGGCACCGCCATCGGAACACGCGGACGGATCAACTTCTTCCGACGCCGGGTCCGAACCTGCATGCCGAGTTCCGTGTACAACCGGTAGGTTCGCTTCCGGTTCACCACCAGGCCTTCATGCTTCAGCATCGCGTGCAGCATCAGGTAGCCGTACCTCGGGTACTGCTCGCCCAGCTGCTTCAAGCGGGATCTGAGCGCGTGATCTCTACGATCTATCGGACGGTAGGCCATCGCCTTGCGGCTGATACCAGCAAGCCGACATGCTCGGCGCAGGCTGAAACGGAAGTCTGACTGCAGATATCCGACCAACTCGCGCTTGGCCGTCGGCTTCACCACTTTTTTTGGAGTGCTGCCTCGATGGCCGTCTTCTCCAGCATCGTCTCCGCCAGCAGCTTTTTCAGTCTAGCGTTCTCAGTCTCGAGTTCCTTCAGCCGACGTGCTTCAGACACTTCCATGCCGCCGTACTTCGACTTCCAGCGTTGCAGCGAGCTCTTCGCCACGCCGTGTTTGCGGGCCAGCTCTTCGATCGTCACTCCAGCTTCATGCTCTTTGAGCAGCCGGATGATCTGTTCCTCTGTGTAGCGCTTGCGCTTCATCTATGGACCTCCCTCGGGTCAATCTTACGGGAAAAGTCCGATAGGAAACGGTTACCTTCTTGGGGGAAAGGTCAGTTCCATCACCGAAGACTACCTCGACTACGCGAGAGCGGACGTTCAGACCACCTGGGAGTGCTATCGAGCGTTGACCAATCGCTACGCTGAGCATGGTCTAGACCAGCCTTGCGACCGATTGTTGAGCGAAGCCAGCATCGGTAAAGCGTATCTGGCACAAATGGGAATTATTCCGTTTCTCGGCTGTGATCCGACTTTCTCGCGAGAGAGGTTTGGCGAGATTCTCTGCGCATACTACGGCGGTCGTGCGGAGGTCCGAAATCGTCGAGTAATACGAGAAGTCATCTACTGTGATTTCAAGTCGATGTATCCCACCGTCAACGCCCTCATGGGACTAGATCGATTCCTCGTTGCGAAAGGTCTAAGGCACTTTGAATCTACCAAGAAAACGCAGAGATTCCTGAACACCGCTAAAGCGTCAGATCTGCGTGACCCTGAAACGTGGCGTCGGCTAACAACGCTCGTCCGAATAAAGCCCGATCGAGACGTACTACCCGTTCGAGCGAAGTACGATGGCAAGGTCAACACCATCGGCCTCAATATTCTCTCCTCCGACTACTCGCTGTGGTACACGTTGGCGGATTGCTTGGTATCCAAACTCCTGACTGGTAGGACACCACAGATAGAGCAGGCGATCACTTTTGAACCAGGCCAAATTCAGCAGGACCTACAGCCCATCCAGATCATGGGTCGTACTGATTATGAAATTGATCCCCAAAAGGACGATCTCTTCACTCGGTTGATTGACTTGCGAGATGAAGCAAAAAGCCGTGGTGATTCCATCGAAAGGACGCTGAAGATCATCGCGAACTCCACCAGCTATGGGATATTCATCGAAGTAAATCGTGATGATGCACCTAAATCGGAAGAGCTATCGGTTTACGGGCCCAGTTCTGAGGAGGTTCTTATTGGCTCGAAAGCCATTGAGGAACCTGGGAAGTACTTTCATCCGCTTCTTGGTGTCCTGATCACCGGTGCGGCACGACTGATGTTGGGATTGGCCGAGAAAAGGACATTGGACCTGGGACTTGATTGGGCTTTCTGTGACACGGATTCTCTGGCGATAGCACGTCCGACCGGCATGTCTCGAAGAAACTTCCGAAAAAAGACTCGGAAGGTTATTGATTGGTTTAAGCCGCTCAATCCGTACCAGAAACCCGGCTCTATTCTCCAGATGGAAAGCGAAAACTACGATATCCGCTCTAGGAAGCTTGAGCCGCTCTACTGTTTCGCGATTTCCTCAAAACGCTATGCTCTCTTCAACCTCGACCAGTTCGGGAAACCGATCCTCCGGAAAGGCTCCGCACTGGAGTTGACCCGCTTCCGCGGATAGTTTGTGGCTTGGGACTCAAGCCGCGTCTTGGACATTGATCCTCCTCTCATAGTTGATAGGTGACAAGTATCCGAGCGCTGAGTGACGACGCTGCGGGTTGTACCAGCCTTCGATGAACTCGAAGATGGCCATCCGAGCTTCGGCCTGGGATTTGAACCGTCTTCGATCCAGCAACTCGCACTCCAGCGTGGCGAAGAAGCTCTCTGCCATGGCGTTGTCGTAGGCATCACCGACGGAGCCCATCGACGGCTGCACATTCATCTCCCGGCAACGAAGGCCAAAGGCGATCGACGTGTACTGCGTGCCTTGATCGCTGTGATGGATCACGGAGTTCGGTCGGCGTTGGCTGAGCGCCATGTTCAAGGCCTGCAACACCAGCTCTGTTCTGAGGTGCGTCTCCATCGACCAACCCACCACTCTACGAGAACAGGCATCCAGCACGATGGCCAGATAGATGAAGCCTGCCCAGGTTGGCACATAGGTGATATCGGCCACCCAGAGCTCGTCCGGTGTCTGAGCTTTAAAGTTTCTAGTCACTAGATCCGGCGCTGGCCGAGCATCCTTGCGCCTGCGAGTGGTAACCGTAAAGCGTCGACGACTGGCGCCTGCCAGCCCTTCCTCCCGCATCAGGCGGGCGATGCGCTTACCGGAGACTCTATGTCCGTCTGCCTTCAGCTCGGCATGCATCCGAGGCCGTCCATAGGTCCCGCGCGAACGGTCATGGATCGCACGGATCTTCACCTTCAGCGCCAGATCGGACAGATACCGATTCGACAACGGGCGTCCACGCCAGGCATAGAAGCCGCTGGTAGAGACCTTCAGCACACGGCACATCGTGCGCACGGGATAGCGGGCCTGATTTGCTTTCACGAACCGGAAGACTTCTTCGGTATCGTGCCGGTCTCCTGAGCGAACCAGGCCGCGGCCTTTGAGAGGATCTCTCGTTCCTGCTTCAGCTGGCGGTTCTCACGTCTGAGCCGGGATAGTTCTTCCCGCTCATCAGACGTCAGGCCGTCGGTTCGACTACCTGCATCCAGGTCGGCACGTTTGACCCAGTTACGGATCGACTCCGCAGTCGGTTCAAATTCTCTGGCCAGTTCCTCTGGCGTTCTGCCTGCTCGCACCAGGTCCACCATTTGCTGGCGGAACTCCGGTGGATAGGGGTTGTGAGATCGGGGCATAGTAGATACCTCCTTCGGTAAAGGTTAGGTATCCACGAAAGCGGGTCAACTCCACACACGGTTTGGGGCACCTGATCGAGGCGTATACGGAGGATGAAGCGCCCGCTGCACTACCAGTACCGAAAGTGCCGCTCGGGGATCTCGGCGTTAAACGTTGGCAGCACGACCTGTGGCTTAACATAATCCAGTCTGAGATTGACGGGCATCCTGATCAGGTTCCGATCGACTGGCATCCCTCACTGAACCAACCGGCAACTCAGCGGTACAGTGCGTCCAGCCCAAACCTTCTGAGTTGGATGAAGAAGTGGAATGAAGGAAGGCAATACTCTGAGCAAATCAGGCCCTTTGGCTTCCTGCTGAATTACACCCCTCGGACTGGTGTATTTTTACCCAGTACGAATGGCGAGTTGGTTGTTAAGGTTGGTCGTGGACGCCCAATAAAACTCTCTACTCCCAAGCCTACTGCACCATTTGGCCGCGATCCGGCCAAAGCTCTCACGGGGGTATTTGATCGCGTCTCTGGTGAGTGTGTCGAATCGGAGCATCTCAAGACATATGCTGAAGTGCTAGCTCAGTACCACCTCAGTCCGGAGAGTAAGTTTGAGAACGGACAGTATCTGGAAGCTGGAAGGACTGAGCGGCGGCATGTGTTAGCTACCGGCCTGGTACTGATTGGTAAGGAAGCGAATTGCGTTGGCGATGGAGGTGAAGCTGATCCCTCCGCTCTCGATGTCGCCGACTTTCAGCAGATTGTAGACTGATGCCAAGTGTCTAATATGTCACTTGTGGGATCTCTCCCATTGACAGAATATCGGGCGGCTGGTTGGTTGCATCGGTTCGAAAATGCTCAAAGTGCACTTTCTAAACGTAGGTAAGGGAAACTGTGTCATCGCACGCTTCCCTAGCGGCCGGCTAACAGTTGTGGACATCGACAACTCAAGAGTTGAAACGGACAACCCGCTGCAAGATCCCATCGAATTTCTAGACTTCAATTATCCCAATGAACATGTCTTTCGCTTCGTTCTGACGCACCCCGACATGGATCATATGTCCGGTATAAAGGATCTTGCTGACAGCCGCACTATCCTCAATTTCTGGGATACCGATAACAACAAGACTGCAGAAGAGACCAAAATGCATCTCGGCGGTTACGACGCGGATGACTGGCAGTGCTACCAGCGAATGAGAGAATGCGATGAAAACCCCAAAACACTACACATCTATCAAGGAGACAACCCCAGGGAGTTTTGGAAGGAAGACCGAGTCACGGTTCTGGGACCGTCTCGGGCGATGGTCGTCAAGGCAAACGAAACCGGAAACTACAACCACTGTAGTTACGTACTCTCGCTGGAGCACTTGGGCATCAGGTTGCTCCTTGGCGGAGACGCAACCAAAGAGTCCTGGTCGGACATATTGGAGTACTGGGGACCTGAGGCGTTGAAGGCTGACGTATTCTTGGCACCGCACCACGGAAGTAGCGAGAACATTGAGAAAGATGTTTTCCGTCATATAGAACCAGATTACGTCGTGATTTCCGATCACTACGGACACTCGTACGATTATGACTACTACAGCAATCTGGCAAGGAAACGCGTCTACTCTACAAAACACTTTGGGAATGTTGTCGTAGAGATTGACGCGGGTCGTCGCACTATAACTACACAACGAAATAGTTAACGTGCCTGATCAGTACGAACTACGAGCTCGATACGCCCCTGCACTCGTTACGATTGTCCTACCGATCGCTGTTTTCAATCACTTTTTTGTCAGTCCAGAATTCGCTGCACTTGTTGGAGACGTAGAAGGTGCGATTGTTTTCTCCAATCTGACAATATCTGCCGTGTGTCTCTACTACTTTTCTGAACTCGGGCGTTTTGTTGGGAAGAACCTATTCGAAAACCGATTCTTTAGGGACGAATCCCAAATGCCGACCACGGACTATCTTATGCACGAAGATGGTCGCTACAGTGAGGATTACAAACAGCTATTCAGTGATCGGGTACACAAGATGTTTGGCCTCAACCTACCAACGCCCGAAGAGGAGGATGCAGATGAGCATGCATCCAGAGCTCGAATAGTAGAGGTCCTAGCTCTTGTTCGAAGCAGGATGAAAGGTAATGAAGCTCTTCATCGGCATAACATCGAATACGGGGCCATAAGAAACCTTGTTGGTGGATCAGTTATAGGTACTGCCTTATGTCTTTTTAACATTACCTTTTTTCACTTTGCCGTACCTTCCCAGATGGCAATCACCGTCAGCACCGCCTTGCTAGTTCCTTACTCTCTACTGATTGTATTGAGCAGGGTGCTACTTGGTTTCTACGGGCGTAACTACGCGAAAATCCTTTTTCGAGAGTATATGCAACCTGACCATCATGCTTGAGCCTATCCGGGCATCTGCGCTGGCTATCCCTCCTAACCCTTAGAATAAGTACAGGAGTTCAGATGATATTTGAGGTTTTGGATGTCGGACACGGCTCGTGTGTGATTCTGGAAGATCACAGAGCACCTAGAAACCTGATGTTGTTTGACTGCGGTCACAAAACAGACCCTTTGATTCGTCCCTCAGCGATTCTTGCTGGACGTGGACATACCAGCGTCGAGCAGTTGTTCATACTGAATTACGACGAAGATCACATCTCGGACCTGGCAAACCTGGCGTCTTCGCTAAACATCAGGATGCTAACGAGAAACCCGAGCATTTCTAGTGCCGAACTGAGGCGATTGAAGCTTCAACAATCAGGAGAGATCTCACCGTCTATGCAAGTGCTTCTCGAAATGATGAGCGCTTATGTGCATGGCGTTGATGATGGTGACGGTTTCGATATTCCAGGGACTAGCTACGAATTGTTTTGGAATAATCACCCTATCGGAGTCGACGATACCAATAACATTAGTCTCGTAGTTGTTCTCGACATTCAAGGGTGTACTTTTCTGCTGCCGGGTGACATCGAGCGTACTGGTTGGCAACAACTTCTGATAGACAACCACAGGCTTCGGGACTGGCTGCCTCGTATCGATTATTTCATTGCATCCCACCACGGTAGAGAAGGTGGATACTACGATCCTATGTTTACTGAGTTTGGTTGCCGACCAAAGGCATTCATATTCTCCGATAGCACGATTCAGCATAGGACCCAAGAACGAATGTCTCAGCTGTATGGTCAGTGGGCACGCGGATGCCAATTCAATGGTCAAACTAGATACGTTCTAACTACTCGGCAAGATCGGTCCATACAGTGGGCCTTTGACTAGGTGCCCGCGAGACCTGTGTTTTTTTCGCAGGATTTATCTATACCCCCTAATATTTCCTTGATACTGTATGTTCATACAGGTACTCTGATCGACCCCTGTACATAAATACAGTAGTCAGCGGAGTGTAGGCATGCGGGATGCAAGGGATGCAGATGCAAGGGACGCAAGGGATGAACAAAATGCAGAACGAAATGCAGATGAGCAGAAAAAGCCACAACCAACTGCCGAACTGCTCAAGCACCCGGCGCTCTGGAAAGCAGGTGCTCTGCCGCGGGAGATAGAAACCACTGCCACCGGCTTCGAGGTCCTCGACCGTCATCTGCCCGGCAATGGCTGGCCGAAGGCCGGGCTCTGTGAGTTCATGCTCCCCTCCTCCGGACTGGGCGAGCTGAAGCTGCTGCTGCCGGCATTGAAGACCCTGAGTCAGCAGTCACGCTGGATTGCCTGGGTGAATCCGCCCTTCATCCCTTATGCGCCGGCCTTGAAGGCCGCTGGCGTCGATATCGACAAGATCCTGCTCATTCACCCGAAGCGGCATAAAGACGCGCTCTGGGCTCTGGAACGGGCCACTCAATCCGGCACCTGCAGCGCGGCCCTTGCCTGGTTGGACGAGCGCGAGCTGAAAACGAAAGATACCCAGCGTCTGCAGCTTGCCGCCCGTCAGGGTGGCACGCTGAGCTGTCTCATCCGACCGGAAAAAGCGCTGGCGGAGAATTCCATGGCCGAACTGCGTGTTGCCGTTCGCCGCAGCGGTGAAAGCCGCCTTAACGTCAGTCTCTGCAAACGTCGGGGTGGCTGGCCGGTGCCGGATCTTTCTCTCAGCCTTGAGGAAGGTCGGCGACCGGCGGAAATTCGTGAGCAGCTCTCTCTGTGGCGCCAATGGCGCTCGGCGGAAGCCCCCATCGTGCGTAAAGCATCCGGCATGCTGCCTACTCTGCGTTCGGACCATTCCGGCCGTCCGGGCGCAGAGCACCACGTTACCCACTGACATGCTCTGGCTGGCGCTGCAGTTCCCCCGGCTCGGCCTCGAGGTCTGGTCTCAGACAGATGTTCTGAACGGAACCTCGAGAGACCGGCCCACCGTACTGCTGGAAGACAACCGTGTGCTGCTTGTTAACGACCGGGCTGAAGCGGCAGGCATTCAGCCTGGCGCAACCCTGGCCACGGCACACAGCATTGAGAGTCGCCTCGTGCACCACGAGCGGGAGATCGCCCGGGAAGAAAAGCGCCTGCGCTTTCTGGCAGATGCGTTGTACCGGTTCAGTGCCCAGGTCAGTCTGGAAGCTCCCGATGCGGTGGTTCTGGAGATCGGCAGCAGCCTGTCTGTCTTCGGCTTGGATCCCGAGGCTCTCAAGGCCGAAGCGGAAGCTCTATGTGCTGAGTTCGGCCACGAAGTCCGCACGGCCCTTGCGAGCACGCCCGGGGCGGCACTTGTGCTGGCTACGGCAGGTCGCAAACGTCTGGCGTCGGTGCCGCTTGCCCATGCCCGACTGCCGACAGCGAAGCATCTGGAGCGGCTCGCCAACATGGGCTTTAAAACCCTGGGTGCTCTCATCCCTCTACCGGATCTGGAACTCGGCAGGCGCTTTGGCCCGGAGATGGTCGACTACCTTGCTCGCCTGACCGGCCGCATACCGGACCCAAGAACTTTCATCGAACCCGCCGCTCAGTTCGATCAGGCCCTGCACCTGCTGGAGCCGGTAAAAGACAAGGAAAGCCTGCATTCCCAGGCGGGCAACGCACCCATGGAGCGTCTTCTGGTCGAGCTCGAGTTGTGGCTCGTCGGGCATCAGCTCGGCGCAGAACAGCTCATCTGGTCATTCTCCACCCACACGGAAGAAGACAGCGTGGTGTTCCCCGTCTCCTTTGCCCGGGCGCAGCAGCGGCGGGATGCCTTCATGAAGATCATCCGGCTCAAGCTCGAGCAGGTGGAACTGCCGGACGACATTCTGAACGTCCGTCTCGAAGCGGTCCGGCTCGTGCCCTGGCTCGGTGGCAGCCGGGCGTTATTCAAGCTGCTGCCCGGGGATGGTGGCATGTCACAAACCGATGCCAACGACCTGATCGATCAACTCCATGCCCGGCTCGGCCGTGACGCCTGCAGCCGGATCGACAGCGTTGATCAGCACGCTCCGGAAGCTGCCTGGCAGACAGTCAGACCGAACCCGAAGCGCACGCCTCGCAGTGGCCGCAACCTGGCAACGGTCAGTGCGTCAGAAGGCTGTGCAAGTGCCCGGCCGCTCTGGTTGTTCGATCCCCCTCACCCTGCGAATCCGAACACGCTGACCCTGCTCAAAGGCCCGGAGCGTATTCATACTGCCTGGTGGCAGGGCGCCATCGGTCGCGATTACTACGTGGCGAGTCTCGAAAACGGTGCCCGCTGCTGGGCCTTTGTGGATGCCCGCAACCAATGGTTTCTGCATGGCTACTTCGGTTGATCAGCCTGGGGAGGCTGCCCTGCTGTCTGTCGGGCGTTCGCCCGGCAGGCAGCCTTTCGCTGAACTCCACGTCCTCAGTAACTACAGCTTTCTGCGTGGCGCGTCGCATCCGGAAGAACTGGTAGAAGAGGCGGCGAAGCTCGGTTACCGGGCCATCGCCATCACCGACGATTGCTCCTTCGCCGGGCTCGCCAAGGCTCATCTGGCGGCCAAGGCTCACGAGATCCAGCTTATCGTCGGGGCCGAATTTTATCTCGAAGAAGGCATTCACCTGGTGCTGCTGGCACCGGATCGAACAGCTTACGGCCAGTTGGCCGGCTTGATCAGCAAGCTTCGGCGCCGCTCGCCCAAGGGCGAATACCACATGAGCCTGGAAGATCTGAACTGGGGGGTGGATGGCTGTTTCGGACTCTGGGTGCCGGCACTGACGGATATCGGCACCCTGATCAGTCAGGGAGAGGCGCTCGCCGCCCGGCTGCCCGAACTCTGGATAGCCCTGGAGCTCTTTCTCGAGGAGGTGGATCTGGATAAGACGGCCAATGCCCTGACCGTCTCCATGCGTCTGGAACTGCCGGTGGTGGCCGCCAACGAGGTGCATGCCCACACGCCCGTCCGTCAGCCGCTGCAGGACGTGCTCACGGCGGTTCGTCTTAAAACCACGGTGGCTGAACTGGGGAGCCGGGGTTTCGCCAATGCGGAGCGCCACCTGCGTCCGATCGAAACACTGGCAACCCTCTATCCACCGGAAATGCTGGATGAATCGGTGCACATTGCCGAACGCTGCACCTTCAGTATGGACGAGCTCCGCTACGAGTATCCGGAAGACCTGGTGCCGCCGCATCTGACGTCCCGTGAGTATCTCAAACAGCTCACGCTTGCCGGCGCTGCCGAACGCTGGCCGGATGGCATTCCGGAAGACACCCTCGCTCTGGTGAACGAGGAACTGGCCCTGATTGCCGAGCTCAGATTCGAACACTACTTCCTCACGGTGCAGGACATCGTTCAGTTCGCCCGCAGTCAGGGCATCCTCTGTCAGGGCCGGGGCTCGGCGGCCAACTCCGCGGTCTGTTATTGCCTGCACATTACGGAGGTGGATCCTTCCCGCATGCACCTCCTGTTCGAACGTTTCGTCTCCAAGGAGCGGGATGAGCCGCCGGACATCGATGTGGATTTCGAACACGAGCGTCGTGAAGAGGTCATTCAGTACATTTACCGGCGCTACAGCCGGGAACGGGCCGCCCTGGCCGCCACTCTGATCACCTACCGGCCGAAGAGCGCTGTCCGGGATGTGGGCAAGGCGCTCGGTATGGACCTGGATCTGGTGGACCTGCTGGCAAAGTCTCTGTCCTGGTGGGATAAGCCCGCCGAACTGGAAGCCCGTCTCGAGAATGCAGGCCTCAACCCGAAAAGCCAGGTGGTGGTGCAGTTCCTGACCCTGGTGAACGAAGTGCTCGGTTTCCCCCGCCATCTTTCCCAGCACGTGGGCGGTTTTGTCATCTCCCGGGGGCCGCTGGCCCAACTGGTGCCGGTTGAGAATGCCGCCATGGCGGACCGTACGGTCATTCAGTGGGATAAGGACGATCTGGAAGCCCTGGGACTGCTGAAGGTGGACGTGCTCGGCCTCGGCATGCTCACAGCCATTCGCAAGGCGCTCGAGGTGTTGAATGCCCACCGGGGCACGGATCTTCGGGTGGCAACCATCCCGGCGGAAGACCCGGAAACCTACAAGATGCTGCAGAAAGGCGACAGCGTGGGTGTCTTTCAGGTGGAGTCCCGGGCTCAGATATCCATGCTGCCACGGCTGAAACCGCAGCAGTTCTATGACCTGGTGATCGAAGTGGCCATTGTCCGGCCGGGCCCGATCCAGGGCGACATGGTGCACCCCTATCTGCGTCGTCGTCAGGGGATCGAAGACGTCACCTATCCCAGTGAAGGGGTACGCAGGGTGCTGGAACGAACATTGGGTGTGCCCATCTTTCAGGAGCAGGTGATTGAACTGGCCATGGTGGCGGCCGGCTTCAGCGGTGGCGAAGCCGATCAGTTGCGCCGGGCCATGGCCGCCTGGAAGCGGCGTGGCGGTCTGGCGCACTTCGAGCAGAAACTGATCGATGGCATGCTGGCGCGGGGTCACGATCAGGACTTTGCGGAGCGGGTTTTCCGGCAGATTCAGGGTTTTGGGGAATATGGCTTTCCCGAATCACATGCGGCGAGCTTCGCCCTCCTGGTCTACGTTTCTTCCTGGTTGAAACGGCATGAGCCGGCCTCGTTCTACTGTGGGCTCCTGAACAGTCTGCCCATGGGCTTCTACTCGCCCTCGCAACTCGTGCAGGATGCCAGACGGCATGGTCTGCAGATTGAGCCGCTGGATGTTCAGGAAAGCGGTTGGGACCACCGGCTGAGTCCTGAGATAGCCGAGCCCGCTGAACGTCTGATCAGCCGCCCTGCCCTTCGGCTGGGTCTGCGCATGGTGAAAGGCCTCCCGGAAGAGGCCGGTCGGCGGATCGAGGCGGTCCGGCCTTTCCGGAGTCCGGAAGATCTGATGCGAAGGGCGGCACTGAATACCCGGGAACTTCGTTTTCTGGCCAGAGCCGGTGCGCTCAGAAATCTGATCGGGCATCGCTATCAATCCCATTGGGAGGTGGCCGCGCTGCATAAGCCCCTTCCGCTGGAAGAACAGCCGCTGGAAGAAACTTCGGTCATCGAGCCTGCAGCCGTCGCTGATTCAGAGGGGCGCTACGGGATTGATTCGGCCCCTGGCGCGATCGAGCTGCCCGCCCCCGGCATCGCCGACGACATGATGGACGATTATCGCTATGCCAGCCTCACTCTGGGCCCGCACCCCATGGCCCTGTTGCGTCAGCATCCGGCTTTCGCGAAAACTCGAACCGCCCTGGACCTGGAAAGTTATCGGCACGGCAGAATGGTTCAGGTGGCCGGCATCGTCACCGGCCGGCAGCGTCCGGGCTCGGCGTCCGGGGTCATGTTCGTCACGCTGGAGGATGAGACAGGCAATGTGAACGTGGTGGTCTGGACATCGGTTCAGGAACGTTTTCGAGCCGGGCTGTTGCAGGGACAACTGCTGAAAGTGAAAGGCATCGTCGAACGCGAGAAGGAAGTCATCCATGTGGTCGCAGGGTTTGTGGAGGACGCCACGGCCGAGTTGATTCGTCTTTCCGCAGACCCACAGGAAAGCCGTGCCGGCAGCAGCGTCGACAGCCCCACCGAGGCACCCTTCAAATCAAGGGATTTCCGATGAACCCTGTTTGTAGGGAAAGCTGATCTCCGCTTCCGGATCGATGTCCGCCGCTTCGCCTGAGTTTTTTCTCAGTTCATGGAGCACATCTTCCAGCAACAGCCGCACGTAGGAAACTTCCTCGCGTACTTCAGCCACCTCTTTCTTCAACCCGCTGCCTAGTGAATCCAGCGCGCGCTCCAGTGAGCCGATGCGCTGCTGCACGTTGGCCTTGTCGAACATGACGCGAGCCATGGTCTCCAGGGGCTGGCCCGGGGTGTTGAACACTTCCTGAACAGGTTCGCCCACGGCTGTCGGTTCAGGGTTGCCGGACCAGAACTCGCCACCGAGTTCCTGGGAAACGGACTCCACCACTGCTGTATCGATCTTCTCGATGTCTTCGAGAAAGGCAAACAGCAGAATCCGGTCGCAGAGGTTGTTGATGCGACGAGGGACACCTTCTGACGCCTGGTAGATCGCCTGAAAAGCGTCTTCGGTGATCACCGGGCGGTTCTGGTAGCCGGCGCAGGTGAGGCGATGCTCGATGTAGGTTCTCGTTTCCTGCTCATCCAGCGGATTCAGATGATAGGTGGCGATGACCCGTTGCCTGAGTTGTTCGAATCCCTCAGACAGCAACGTTGTGCGGAACTCTTCCTGGCCGAGCAGGAATATCTGTACCAGCGGTCGACCGTTCATCTGGAAATTGGACAGCATGCGCAGTTCTTCAACCGAACGCTGGGGCAGATTCTGCGCTTCGTCGACGATCAGCAGCACGCGTCGATTCTGTTGTGCCTGCTGCACGAACAGGCGCTCCAGATCGCGGATCAGCAGCGCCTTGCTGTTCGCATTCACCCGGAGCCCGAAATTGGCGGCCACCAGATGCATCAGGTCGTCTTCCTGGAGCTGAGTGGTGACCAGGTTGGCGACCATCATGTCTGCCGGATCGAGTGTGGACAGCAGGGTTTGAACGATGGTGGTCTTGCCGGTTCCTACGTCACCGGTGATGACAATGAAACCATCTGCCTGCTCGAGGCCGTATTCGAGAAACGACAGGGCCCGTTTGTGTTCTTTACTGGGAAAGAAAAAGGCAGCGTCCGGCGAAAGCTGGAAGGGTTTGGCGGATAGTCCGAAATGTTCTTCGTACACGGCTAGTTCAGCTCCCGCTCGAGCTCTGCTACGTTGTCATTGTCTTTGGCGTCGCTGCGCTGGCTGGCTCCAGCCGGCCGACGCTTGCCCTGGGCATATCCATACCCGTAGCCATACGCACCGGAGTCACGCTGACTGGTCTTGTTCAGGATCATGCTCACGTTAGCACAGCCCTCGAGCTGAGCCACTGAGTGAGCGACCGCGTCCTGGGGCGTCTTGTTTGCCTCCACGATGAGCACGACCTGCCCCATGTGGCGCGCCAGCACGGCGGCTTCCGTGGTTGCGAGCAGGGGTGGCGCATCAAACACAACAATCCGGTCCGGATCCGCAAGGGCGAGTTCCCGGGTGATGGTGCCCATCAGTTCGCTGGCATAAAGCTCATCCACCTGATCCGTGTTGCCCCCGGCCGGCAGAATGGAGAGACGTTCGATGTTTGAGGTCAGCACCGCGTCTTCCCCGATGTAATTGGTTTCATAAAGCAGATCCGAAAGTCCCCGCTCCACCTGAATGCCCAGTTGCTCCGTGATCCCGCCTTTGCTCACGTCTGCATCCACGAGCAGAACCCGCTTGTCGAGTTCGGCCGCCAGGCTGATGGCCAGATTGATGGAGAGAAAGGTTTTACCTTCTCCGGGTACGGAACTCGTGAGCATGATCAGATTGGCAGGTGGTGCGCCGGATGGATTCGCTGCCTCTTTCTGAATGTTCAGCAGCAGGGGCCGCTTAATCCGGCGCATTTCCTGGGCGAGTTGACTGCGCCCTTCGCCGGGGGTGAGATATCCCTTTGCGGTCAGACCGGTGAGGTCAATGTCACAGAAGTGTTTGCTGGCATCCAGGAACCCCTGAGCCTTGCCCTGCATGATCGTAGGTTTGGGCGGGACGAAGGTGGATGGGTCTGCCTCCGAATCCCGTTGGGCAGCGTTTGCGAGTGAAGAAGTCAGTCCTGACTGAAGAGCAGACTTCCCCCGCGTCGCTAACTTTGCGGCGGCTTTTTCGATCGTGCTCATGTGGCTGGGGCGCTCTTCCATTGGGCTGTACGGAATACTAAAGAATGATGCCGGAGTGGTCTGTAAGGTCTTGTAACGTAGGGGTTTGCACGAGATATCCGATCATCAGAAAAGCTACATAATCAGGTAATAGTCAAACAGAAGCGCCATCGTTTCCCGTTCATAGTACGACCAATGCTGAGAGAAAACTGCCAAATCCGGCACTTCTTCGAGACGGTCTGCACTTAGGCAGTTTTCTGTCGCAAACGAACCGGAGCCACCGGAGCCAGATGAAGCACGCAGTCCACGGCAACCTCCCAGGCGATGAGGTCGAACCAGCGGCGCTACAGAGGGGCCAAAGAGGCCGCACGCCTTGACCTCTCTCAACGTCGTCTGGGTGCTGAGCAACACCATCGGTGGGGTGGCGAGCGCCGTATTGCTCATATTCTCTCTCTACACTTTCCGCAAACGGGTGACCGGGCGCGCCCTCCTGATTGCTGCCCTGGTTTTCACCGGTTACATGGCAGCCTCCATTGTCTTCCCGGCGACCCGGGCACCGGGCATTCTGGAGACCGCCCTGGCAGGTGGTTGGCTCGTTCTGTTGTTGCGCGCGCTCGGTGTCGACAGAGACCGTGCATTCGCGGGTGATATGCGCCGGCTGTCGATTGTGATCGGGATAACGGCGCTTGCATTCGTGGTGCAGATCGCCGGCAGGCTCTATCTCGAACCGGCCCTTCAGGATGGCATTCGATGGCTGGCCGGTGCACATCTGATGCTCTGCTTCGGGGCATTCGTGATCATGGAGCAGGTTCTGCGCAATACTCGCGCAGATCTGCGGTCCCGTATGCGCTATCTGATCATTGGACTGGGTGCCTACTTCGGCTTCGGCTTCGCCTTCAGTTTCACCACGCTGTTGATTGGTAGTTCAGATCCAGTGCTCAGCAATCTGAAACCGGCGATTGCGTCCATACCGGTGCCTTTTCTCATCGTGGCGTCATTGCGGAATGCGGACAATCCGCTCCGACTGAACCTGTCTCGCGAGTTCATTTTCGGCAGCGCGGTTCTGATCGCCGGGAGTCTGGCTTTGCTGGCCGCCGCGGTGTTTGCCTATCTGATTGGTCTGGCGGATGAAAACTACGGTCTGGCAGCCCTGGAGTTCTTTGTGGTCCTGACTGTTACGCTGGTGTTCGTCTTCGCCGGCTCGGCGAGGACTCAGGCCTGGGCCCAGCGCTTCATAGGTCGCCATCTGCTGCCCGATCGGTACGACTATCGGGCGCACTGGAATCGGGTGACCGATCAGCTGACGGAATCAGATCCGGACTTCACCCTTGAACAGCAGGCCATCCGTGCGTTGACCGCCGTGTTCCACGCACCAGGCGGTGCACTCTGGCTGAATCGGGACGGCACCTACGCAGAGACGGCATCACTGCATGCCGACTGGTCCAGCCCGCTCCCCGCGGAAGTTGCCCTGACTCTCGAACAGGGGATTGACGACGATATCATCGATCTGACTCTTGATCCGGCCCCCGTCTCCCAACCGGCGTCTTTCCAATCTCTGCGTGCTCAGCCCGGACTGCGCTTCCTCGTACCCCTGGTGTCCTTCGGCAAGCCGTTCGGCGTGGTTGGCATTGCCGCACCGCTCTCCCCCTTGCGCCTGAGTGACGAGGATCGGGAGATCGTACGCCTGACCGCGCGCCAGATAACCGGGTTTCTGGCTTTGCGATACGCGGATCAGTCGCTGGCCGATGCCCGCCAGTTCGAAGCCATGCATCGACTGACGACCTTTCTCGTCCACGATCTCAAGACCACGTCGGCACAGCTGTCGCTGATCCTCGATAATGCGGACCGACACAAGCAGAACCCGCAGTTCGTCGACGACATGCTGGACACCGTTGCGAATGCGGTCGACCGGCTTGATCGCCTGCTCCACGAGATCCGAGGTGAAGGCAGCAGCGATGCTCGTCGATCCGTACACCTGTCGGAGATTCTTCCGGATGTGGTTGCATCCTTTGCTCGTGCAGAACCGGCGCCCATACTCGATCACTACATTTCCAACGCAACCATTTACGTCGATCCGCATAAACTGACGAATGCGCTGCTCCATCTGGTGCAGAACGCTGTAGACGCCTGTCAGGCTGAAGACCGGATTTCTATCGCTGTGGAGACTGGATCGGACTGGCTGGACATCCTGGTTGAGGACACCGGCATCGGCATGGATTCAGACTTCATTGCACAAAGACTCTTCACACCTTTCGAATCAACGAAGGGCGTGAACGGCATGGGGGTTGGCGTCTTTCAGGTCCGGGAATTTGCGAGAGAAATGGGCGGGGATCTGCTGGTTGGCAGCGCGCCGGGTGAAGGCACCCGCTTTACCCTTCGTTTTCCGTCAGAGGAAACGACGGGATGATGCCCCATCGCCTGCTCATCATCGAAGACGATCCCGGGCTGCAGAAGCAGATGCGCTGGTGCGTGGAAGGCATGGACGTGCACGTCGCCGGCAATCTGCGCGAAGCAGAGAAGATTCTGCGTAAGGAAGAACCCCAGGTGATCACGCTCGATCTGGGCCTGCCGCCAGATCCTGGCGGCACCACTGCCGGACTCGATTGTCTGTCGCTGATTCAGCATCTCCTGCCTGCGAGCAAGGTCATCGTCATCACCGGCAGAGAGGAGCAGGAAGTGGCTATGGCGGCCGTTGCGCACGGGGCAGACGACTTCTATCAGAAGCCGATTGAGGCCGAAACGCTTCGTTTCGTGGTCGAAAGAGCTTTCAAGCTCTGGCAGCTCGAGGAGGAGAACCGGCAACTGAGTCGTCAGGCACCGGCAACACCCCTCGCCGGTCTGCTGACGGCCCATGACAGCATGCTCGAACTCTGCCGACAGGTGGAGCGGGTTGCGCCCACCGACATCAACGTGATGATTCTCGGTGAAACGGGTACCGGCAAGGAAGTGATTGCCAGCAATCTGCATCGGCTCAGCCAACGCAGCGAGCTTCCGTTCGTTGCCATCAATTGTGCGGCCATTCCGGAAACACTGCTGGAGAACGAACTCTTTGGCCATGAGCGGGGTGCGTTCACCGGCGCTAATGCCCGTAAAACCGGGCGGATCGAAGCGGCCAATGGCGGCACCCTGTTTCTGGATGAGATCGGTGATATGCCCATGTCGCTGCAGGCAAAAATCCTCCGTTTCCTTCAGGAGCGGACCTTCGAACGCGTGGGCGGAACAGACACCATTCAGGCCGATGTGCGGGTCGTCGCTGCCACCCACAATGATCTGAAGGAGATGATCGGCGATGGGCGCTTTCGCGAAGACCTCTACTATCGCCTGAGTGAAATCAGCCTCACCCTGCCATCGTTGCGCGAACGGGGTGACGACGCGGTACTGATTGCCACCCACCTGCTCAACAACGAAACGGAAGGTCGCGTTCATCTCAGCACAGAAGCGTCCGACGCAATCCGAACGCATGCCTGGCCGGGAAATATTCGAGAGCTTCAGAACCGCATCAAGCGCGCTGCCATACTCTGTGAGGGCCGCCAGATTGCGCCTGAAGATCTGGAGCTGGCGGAGAGGAACACGGATGGGGAGCTGGCGCTCAACCTCAAGACCGTGCGGGCGGATGCGGAACGGCAGGCCATCGACCGGGCACTCAGACACAGTGGCGGTAACATCTCGCAGGCGGCTCGTCTGCTCGGCGTTTCGCGACCGACCCTCTACAATCTGCTGGAAAAGCACGGAATCCAACCAGGAACCCCATGAGCACAGTACTCGTTACCGGTGGCGCCGGTTATATCGGCAGCCATATGTGTGTGGAATTGCTGCAGACCGGCTATCAGGTGATCGTCCTGGATAACCTCTGTAACAGTTCCCGGAAAAGTCTCGATGCGGTTGAGCGAATCACACAGAAAACACTGACGTTCCAGGAAGGCGACCTGCGTGATCCTGAGATTCTGGCGGAGATTTTCACCCAGCACGATGTGGCGGCAGTTCTGCACTTTGGCGGACTGAAGGCGGTTGGTGAGTCTGTCTCCAGGCCGTCCAGCTATTACGACAACAATGTACTGGGCACACTGCGTCTGGTCGAAGCCATGTCGGATGCCGGTTGTCGTACGCTGGTCTTCAGTTCTTCTGCAACCGTCTATGGCATGCCGGAGGAGATGCCCATCAATGAAGCTTCCGGAACAGGTGCGATCAATCCTTACGGAAGGACGAAGCTGCATATCGAAGAGATGCTCAGCGATGTTGCGGAATCGGATCCGGCGTGGCGTATATCACTCCTTCGCTATTTCAATCCGGTCGGCGCCCATGCCTCGGGAGAAATCGGCGAAGACCCGGATGGCATCCCGAATAATCTGGTCCCGTTCGTGAGTCAGGTGGCGGTGGGACTGCGTTCCCATGTCAATGTTTTCGGAGATGACTATCCGACCCCGGACGGCACTGGCATTCGGGACTACATCCACGTGACCGACCTGGTACGCGGTCACCTGAAAGCGCTGGAATATCTGACAGAGCACGCCGGCGTGCACGTTCACAATCTCGGGACCGGACGGGGTTACTCGGTTCTGGAGATGATCGAAGCCTTCTCTGAGGCCAGCGGCAAGGACATTCCCTATGAAGTGGTAGAACGCCGCGCCGGCGACGCCGCCGTATCCTATGCGGATCCGACCAAAGCCGAACGTGAGCTTGGCTGGCGGGCGGAGTTCGACCTCAAGCGGATGTGTGAAGACGTCTGGCGCTGGCAGTCAAAACATCCGCACGGCTACAGAGACTGAGCTCCCTGCCCGCTCGCCTGCAAAGATCCAGCTTCAAGCGTGCTGCGGGGATGGCTTAAAGGGCAGCTTCCGGTGCCGTTCACCCGTCAGCCGATACAGCGCGTTTGCGATCGCCGGTGCAACGGCCGGTGTGCTGGCTTCGCCCAGGCCACTGGGATAACGCTGGCTCGGCAGGAAGCGTACGTTGATCCGGGGCGTATCGGACATGCGGGCGAGCCGGTAGTCGGCAAAGTTCCGGGATTGCACTGCCCCCTCCTCCAATTCGACTGACTCGTAAAGGGCGGCGGAAAGCCCGAAAACGATCCCGCCTTCGATCTGGGCCGCCGCCGCGTCCGCGTGCACAACAGTGCCGCACTCCACCACGCACCAGACATGACTCACGCGCCAGTCCGCAGGTGTTCCTGCAACCTCCGCGATCAGCGCGACGGAGGTGCTGCCGAAGTCGTAGGTTGCGAGCCCCAGCGCCCGGTCCGTTCCTGCTGCCCAGCCGGCGTCGACGACCACCTGTTCAAGACAGCGACTGAGGGCGGTGTTTTCTGGAAGCAGGCTGCGGCGGAGGGTAAGCCCATCACTTCCCTGCGCTTCGGCGAGCTCATCGATGAAACTCTCCACGGCAAAGATGTTGTATGAATAGCCTACGGATCGCCAGATCGTGGTTTCCAGGGGCGTGGACACGCCGGCCCAGCGGACGTCGAGGCCGGTCAGGCGGTACGCCAGATTATCCCAGCCCATGACCGGCCCGATCCCAGGCTCGGAAAACTCTGATCCTGTTCTCGCCGTTGCCATTCTGGCCGACAGGGCCAGTCCACCGGCCGCCTCTGCCGCGCGCATTTGAATCGTTGCTGCGTCGCGATAGGCGCCGTGAGCGATGTCGTCCTCCCGGGTCCAGAGGAGTTGCACGGGTGAATCCAGACGACGGGCAATTTCTACCGCTTCCGCAACGAAGTCCTGCCCGGTCCTGCGCCCGAAGCCGCCACCCAGTTGCAGCACGTTGACCGTCACCCTGTCGGTGGGCAGGCCGGTGATCTGAGCGGCGGTGATGCGCGCCCCTTCCGGCGCCTGAGTGCCGACCCAGAGCGTGCAGTGGCCATCCTGAATGGCCACGGTGCAGTTCATCGGTTCCATACAGGCGTGTGCCAGGAACGGCGCGCGATAGGTTGCTTCGAGAATCGTCTCGCCGCTCGGCTGCCCGTCACCCACCACCGCTCCGATTGTTGCGGACTCGGACGCCGTATCGAGTGCCGCGGAAAAGGAGGCGGATGAGTGGTTGGCTGCTACTGACTCAGACCAGTCCACGTTCAGGTCGGCCCGTGCCTGCAGGGCGGCGTGTGTGGTTTCAGCGACGATGGCGATGCCGTGTTCGGTCTCGAACACATCCACCACCTGCGGGTGCCTTTTCGCGGCCGCGTCGTCCAGCCGGGCCACCGTCCGGCCTTTGTGCGGCGGTCGCACCAGCACGGCCCGGCGCATGCCGGGCAGGATCACGTCTGCACCGTAGATTGCGTCACCGGTGACCTTTGCCGGGGTATCGAGACGGGCCGGCGAACGACCGATCAAGGTGAAATCTTCATCGCGCTTGAGATCCGGTCTGATGGGCACCCATTGCTGTGCCGCAGTCTCAACCAGGTCCCCATAAGGCATGCGCCGCTCACCGCAGATCACGAAACCGGAGTCCGTGCTGCAGTCGCTCGCAGCGACCTGCCAGCGATCAGCCGCCGCGGCAACCAGCATGTCTCTGGCCAGTGCGCCCGCACGTCGTAATTCGATGTACAGCGACGCGATACTGGAACTGGCGGCGGTGAATAGCCGGCCAAAATCCTGTCCGCCGCCCGCCTGTGCCTGGTGCAGGGTCACTTCGGCCCAGTCCGCGTCGAGTTCCTCGGCGATCAACATCGGTAAGGCGGTGCTCACGCCCTGCCCCATCTCGGATCGGGTCACCCAGATATGCACCTGATTGTTGGCTAACACGCCCAGATAGACGTTTGGAGAAAACCCATCCCGCCCGGCCGGGCGACGAAACCGTTCTCCCTGAATCCTGGAGACGCCGAGCCACAGTCCGGCCCCCCCAATGGCTACCGTGCCCCCTGCGGCGGCGGCAAGCAGCGTTCTCCGGGTGATTTTGAATACAGCCACATCCAATCCTCTCAGCGCGGAGCAACTATAGCGGGTTGGATAACGAAAAACGCCGCGCGATTGCGCGGCGTTTTGGCAGTGATTGGGGTGTTCAGGCGGTAGCCGGAGTCTGTCGCTTTCTGAATCCGTACAGACCGGCCAGCGCCGACAGGAACAGGGCGAAGGCCGGCGGAACGGGCACCGCACTCGATTCGAATGCGAGACGATCGATGGCCCCGGAGCCTCTCAGGCCGACCCACATGGAGGACACGCCGGCAATCTGAAAATCCAGGGTTGCCCAGCCATTGTCGCCACCGGCATTCGGCGCAAAGAAATTGCCACCGATGCGGTCACCGGCCGCGTCAAAGAATCGGACCTCGCTGCCTCTGCGGTTGTTGTTCTCATTGGCCTCGATATCAAAGTAATCCAGACTGAGGACGGTGACCGGATCATCGAATGCGAACTCGAAGCCGCCGGCGATCTGTTGCCCTTCGTCGTCCGGGCGTCTGCAGGTTTGATGGCGTGCATCGCAGCTTCGCGGCCGCTCGTGAATAATCAGAACGTTGCCCGGGTTCAACGCAGCCCCGGAGTCGACGTGATAGAACGGCGCTTCCAGGTCAGGATCCCTGGTCCTGTTCCGGCTCGTATCGAAGATCACGGCAGCCGATTCATTGTCCCCGTAGCCATTGCGGCGGTAGTTGGTGCCGAAAATACTGACGCCGTAAGCGCTAGCGTATTCGTTATCGACAACGGTACCGTGATTGAACACCGCTTCTTCGAAGTCGAGTTCAATCATGGCGGCATGGACGGTTGTGCCAACACAGAAGGTGAAGCACACGATCGAAAATCTGATGAGCCAACTACGCATTACTGATCCCCTCGTTGAAATGCTGCTCTAACCTGCAACCAATCTATGGCTGTTCTTATTTCTATAGCTTTCTGTAGCCAGTTTCGTGCCAGGGTAAAAAACATTAAATAACAAGCAGTTACCGATCAAAAAGTCTGCGGGGTGACAAGAATTTCGACAGTTTTTACTGTTTTCGAATCAGTGCCTGTCGAAAACTTAAACAGCTTAAAGAAAAGGATGACGGTGCTACAATGCGCGCGCTTCGCATCAACTACCGGAGGGGTGGCTGAGTGGTCGAAAGCACTGGTCTTGAAAACCAGCGTGGGGTAAAACTCACCGTGGGTTCGAATCCCACCCCCTCCGCCATTTATCCATTAAAAACAAAAGGTTAACGCCGATCGGCGATCCGCAGTAAACTTCTGTTTTCAAAATTCAAACCCAAATTTGCCCCCATTGGGGTATACGGAGTCCTTCTAGTATCTGCAGTTCGAGATAGATGGCATCGCCGCCGGTGTCGCTGACATTCAGAATCCTCACGACGTAGTCGCCAGCTTCGATATGAGTTCGCTGAATGTGATCTGTAAGAGTGTTGGCCGGCACCCTGGTGGCGGTCAGCAATGAACTGCTCTCGGATGCAGCCGCATATGAATCCCAGCTCCAGAACGGGTGGTCTGGGCGGTCTGACCACACAGTGGACCTCCGAGACGGGCGGCTTCACCGCACAGAAGCCCAATCTCCGGACAGTGGAGATGCAGCCGAAGAAGCCCGTTTTCGATCTGGTAGGCGACGGCACCTACCGTCTGCTCGGACGGCCGGTGATCGTCTCCGACGTCGGCAATGCGGCGAGCGCGGTCGGTGACGTCATCTTCGTGGATCTACAGAGCTACATCCTCGGCATTCGCGCGGGCATGAGCATCCAGACTTCGGCGCACCTGTTCTTCGACTTCGATGCAATGGCCATCCGCGCCATCCAACGCGTGGATGGCTCACCCAAGTTCATGGACAAAATCACGCAGCGCGACGCGACCACCCAGAATTCCTGGGCCGTGACAATCGCCGCATAACCGGAGGGATTGAGCTATGCAAAACGTACCTCAGCACGTGGTCGCGACCATCGACCCGGCGACCGTTACCAGTTCGGCACCGGGCACTTCCGACGGCATCGACCTGAGTCACTACCACGACGTTACTTTTCTCGTCCTGCTCGGCGACATCGCCAATGAGACGGTGACCATCACCGTCCAGAAGGACACGGTGAGTGACTTCGCGTCCGCAGAGACGCACTCGCAGACCGTCTTGGCGGCAGATGCTTCCGACAACGACAACATCCAGCGCGCCATTGAAGTAGAAGCGCGAGAAGTGGACCAACGCTACGTGCGGCTGCACGTCGTGACCGGCTCGATGAGCGGCGGTCCAATGTCAGCAATCGCAGTCGCAACGCCGCGCTTCAGTGACATGGACGAGCTGACGACTGTGACGAGGACTTAAAAGAGGGCGCGGCGGCAAAGAAGCTCCGAGAGGATTGGTGCTGAAACGTCCCGCCGCAGCTTGGCCGAGAGGCCGGGCTCTCCCCCTAGGCGTTTCAGCAGCGCGTGCTGGCCGCGCTAGTTGTCAGTGTTTGTTTCGAAGACGCGGTCGTGTCATTGGTGCCAAGAAGCAGACGATCAGTTGTGTAATTGAAATGTCTTAGTTTGGCCATAACAGGACTTTAACGGCCAGCCCTTGCCGACAACACATACATACTATTTACTTCACAAATTTACTTGCCGCTGCTACGGTTTAAAGGGCTGCGATGAGGAAGGGATAGATATGAGGTGCATCACTTGCCTGGCAATATTGCTAGCATCTTCAGCACACGCGACCATCGTCCGATGGGAAGATGCCGTCATTGATGGCATAGCATATACCACCTTCCTCGATTCCGAGACGGGCTATACTTGGCTCACATTCGACAATGAGTACTCTGCTTATCATCATCTGAACCCTGTCGAGTTCGAACAATCGCTGACTGGGACTGGTTATAGCCTAGCCTCTAGCTCTGAAATACAAGGACTCTTCGAAACCAACATCGGCCTTCAAGAAATGGGGGACGCCCCCGAATTCTATAGCCAAGTCTTCTATGGCCACAGCGACGGCTTCAATCTATTCGGATATGGCTCAGGTCTCCATCCCTTCCAATATCCTAGTTCGGAAGAGTTGTATGTCTGGCTCGGCTACAACCTTTTTGTTGATACACAGGGTCTGTACCAGTTCAACGTTCAAGGGACTCTAGAAGTCGACGTTGTTCGGAATTGGCAGTTCTGGAACGGCAATTTGACTCCCATGATTCGCTCCGACGTTGCTGCTGTCCCGCTTCCCGGTGCCGTCTGGCTCTTCCTGACAGGCCTAGGTCTACTGGGTATCAGAGCGAAAATCGGGCCGAAGGCTGCGTGATTTCATTTTCTCTGTTTATAGCTTTGTGGGCAGCAACCTACGATGACTGTATAGGGTCGTTAACGGACCCTCATCCGGCCGGGCCAATCTCCCACAGACCATCACCCATCGCTGCTGCAGTATCAAGGCGCGCCACCTGCCTGAGCCGCGACCTCGACGGATAAGTGGTGGGGCAGCCTGGAGAGGCGGGCGCTAACCTCTATCTAGTTCCTCAACGACTTCTAGGACGCGCGGATTCTTCTGATCCTCATTGACCGTAACCAGATAGTGATGCCCTTCCCGCATGTAACACTCAGAGTATATGAAGTCCATGAGGCCGCGGTACGGGCTTTCTTCGGACAACACCTCATATCGGTACTTGTGCAGCTGCTGCGGCTTCATCCACTCCGCCGTTACTATCTTGACGGCCATTTCCTGCCCGAGCATTTCAACGCTGCCTCGCTTGGAGTATTGCTCCGTTGACTTGCGTCTAACACCCACAGGCTTGAGCGGACTGTTCAGAGGGTTCTTTGCAGATCGCTTAGCTATCTTGTCGACTGCTTTGTTGTGAACGTTTTTGGAGTGGCCTTTTACCCACTTGAACTCCACGCGGCTGTCCAGACGGTCGATCTCGCGGAGCAACAGTTTCCAATCATCGGCATTCTCAACCGGCTTGCCGTGCTTGTTCAGCCATCCGTGGTTCTGCCACTCGAAACGAGCCCGAGGGAAGTTGTCGCGAACGTATTGAGAGTCAGTGTAGATGATCGTCTTTTGATATCCCTTTGCTCGCCCGTACTTTCTCGCGTCCTCAAGGGCGACGATGCAGGCTCGCAGTTCCATTTGGTTGCTCGTTGCGCCAGCATATCCAGGCAGCTCTAGGTCTTCGACCACTTCGTCCCCCTCCTCATTGACGGTTACGAATCTTATGCCGATTCCTCCAGCCCTTGGGCTCGGAAGCATAGAACCGTCTGTGTAGATGTTGAGCGCATCTTCATCGATAACGCTCTTCTGGGCGGCCATTCCCATCTCCGCGATCAGCCCTCCAGAAATACTACTGGAGTTGACCCGCTTTCGTGGATACCTAACCTTTACCGAAGGAGGTATCTACTATGCCCCGATCTCACAACCCCTATCCACCGGAGTTCCGCCAGCAAATGGTGGACCTGGTGCGAGCAGGCAGAACGCCAGAGGAACTGGCCAGAGAATTTGAACCGACTGCGGAGTCGATCCGTAACTGGGTCAAACGTGCCGACCTGGATGCAGGTAGTCGAACCGACGGCCTGACGTCTGATGAGCGGGAAGAACTATCCCGGCTCAGACGTGAGAACCGCCAGCTGAAGCAGGAACGAGAGATCCTCTCAAAGGCCGCGGCCTGGTTCGCTCAGGAGACCGGCACGATACCGAAGAAGTCTTCCGGTTCGTGAAAGCAAATCAGGCCCGCTATCCCGTGCGCACGATGTGCCGTGTGCTGAAGGTCTCTACCAGCGGCTTCTATGCCTGGCGTGGACGCCCGTTGTCGAATCGGTATCTGTCCGATCTGGCGCTGAAGGTGAAGATCCGTGCGATCCATGACCGTTCGCGCGGGACCTATGGACGGCCTCGGATGCATGCCGAGCTGAAGGCAGACGGACATAGAGTCTCCGGTAAGCGCATCGCCCGCCTGATGCGGGAGGAAGGGCTGGCAGGCGCCAGTCGTCGACGCTTTACGGTTACCACTCGCAGGCGCAAGGATGCTCGGCCAGCGCCGGATCTAGTGACTAGAAACTTTAAAGCTCAGACACCGGACGAGCTCTGGGTGGCCGATATCACCTATGTGCCAACCTGGGCAGGCTTCATCTATCTGGCCATCGTGCTGGATGCCTGTTCTCGTAGAGTGGTGGGTTGGTCGATGGAGACGCACCTCAGAACAGAGCTGGTGTTGCAGGCCTTGAACATGGCGCTCAGCCAACGCCGACCGAACTCCGTGATCCATCACAGCGATCAAGGCACGCAGTACACGTCGATCGCCTTTGGCCTTCGTTGCCGGGAGATGAATGTGCAGCCGTCGATGGGCTCCGTCGGTGATGCCTACGACAACGCCATGGCAGAGAGCTTCTTCGCCACGCTGGAGTGCGAGTTGCTGGATCGAAGACGGTTCAAATCCCAGGCCGAAGCTCGGATGGCCATCTTCGAGTTCATCGAAGGCTGGTACAACCCGCAGCGTCGTCACTCAGCGCTCGGATACTTGTCACCTATCAACTATGAGAGGAGGATCAATGTCCAAGACGCGGCTTGAGTCCCAAGCCACAAACTATCCGCGGAAGCGGGTCAACTCCACTACACAAAGTCTTGCTGTACGTGAGTTCAGCAGATCTCTCCACAATCGCCGGTTTTGCAGACCGCCGTTTTCGATTTACCCCCACTTTTCAAACCCAGACGCCCCAACTCCGCCCATTTTCGACCAACAACGCACAGCGTCGTGCAACGTTGTTTACCCGTTATCCGATTGAATACAATGGGGTTTTCCTAAGTTAGGCGGGGGTGGGCTACGCGCGCCGTAGGCCTTGAAAACCAGCGTGGGGTAAAACTCACCGTGGGTTCGAATCCCACCCCCTCCGCCAAAAGCCGCATTATGCGGGCCCTAGATCCAGACGCCTACAAGCCCCCCAAGGGCCGGGAACTGAAGAGCAGCGCCAAGAAGGACAGGAAGAACCGGCTGAAGTGGCTGTGAAAACACTGCTTTGGCGATGTGGTACTGCAAAACCTGACCTGGGATCTAATCGACCAGAAACTGAAAGACCAATCGAAAGCCCGGTCATGGTCGCTAGCTTCCCGCTACCGATTTGAAACCACCCTTTCCCGTTTACTCGACTACTGCAAGAAACAGGGCTGGGTTGCGTTCAACATCATGGCCGATCAAGAACGGTAGAACGATTCCGAACGCCGCGAGCGCATTTCTGCCGACAGATGGCTGTGGCTCAGGGTGTGAGGTCGACGACTCCGGACTCGTTTGCTAGGGTCGCCGAAGGTGCAGGAAAAGTAATCTACGAAAAACTGGCAAGAGGTCCTCGGCAACGAACTGACAGGATTCCTCGTAGACTGAAAGATGGTTGGCATGCTGACATTTACGAGGTGACAGTGATTGCGTTGGCAAACCTCCAGTCATGGATGGACCGAATACACTACGAAACCCTCCGATCTTCGGTCCGAGACATACCGGCCGACAACATTCCCCAAGCGCACGAAGTGACTCGAGTATTGGAAAAGCTGCCAGAGATAACCGCCACAGACGAGTCATCTACTCCGGTACTAGATTGGCAGAGTGCAGAACAGGTTCTCCACATAACAGATCCGTTCTTCGTTTTGTATCTGAAGTGGGGCACGACTAGTCTCGGTGACAACGGATCATAGGCTGATTTTTGTAGCTGCAACGACCGTCTCTCCGGGTAGTCACACCACTCCAGCCTCATTTCTCGAGTTTCGGGCAGGTGTAGCGGTATTTTGAGCAATGGCTATAGAAATTCGGTGCCAAAACTGCAAAGAGTGGTTCCAAAGCCCCATTCAAATGGACGAGCAATCCTTCGACTCGGGTACGCTTTACGGCAACCAAGTACATGCATCCATTGCGGCGGTATGACTGGGTGTAACAAAGAGAACATGAGAACGCGGCCAGCTAACCCGGGTGAAGGGGGATTTGTAGGGCGCGCTACCTGAACTGACAAAAGCGGACGAAGCGTTTCGCTAGTTCTGAAGAAAGCACCTATCTAGTCGGCACGCTCAGCGAGTTCTGCCACCAGACTGTCCGTTGCATCTCTGAGGGAATCGAGTGGGTTTTCTTCGCAGTAGTTTTCAAGGTATTTCATCACCGCAGCGCCGTCAGTCTCAGCCAGTTGGATGTGCTGACTCTGAGCACTGACATACCCCTGTACCCATGAAAACGGGATCATCCTGGCGGCAAACACAACGGCCTTTGACAGATTTTTAAAGCTATCATCAAGGCCAAATTCCTTCAGTTCTTCAGAGACCTCGTAGTCTGGGCGCTCTCCGATCTGGAGCATCTGTCCGCAGGACATCTTGCCTGGACCAACGGTTATCGGATCAGCCTCGCTCTGACCACTGATGAGAAGAAGGATTAAGAGGATAGCCCGCATAGCAGTGACCCCGTAAGACCCGGCAATGTTAAGTCTCAGTCAGCGTACCAGCAAAGCCTGAAGTAACCGTTCTCTCCCTGCCTTCGCACCACTTCAGCCTCGTATCGCGGCTTCCGGGCAGGTGTCGCAGATTTACACTGGTCGTGGGATGTGATGCGATGGATGGAGACATAGAAGCAGTTCAACAGCGCTGGCGGGATAGCGGACCACTTGGTGCAGAGTCTTTGAAACTCCTTCTGGACTAGCGCGAAGCGAATCTTACAGAGCAACCTGCCGATCTAATCTTCGCAGCATTCGTGCGGGGCCTGACACTAGAGCAGCAGAGCGCCTGACTTGTGGGATGGAACTGGTGGAAGCAGACTAGACTTTCCGCTAGTTCTGATAAAGTGGACATTTTTTGCGACTGCACATTCTGACCGAGTTCGAACCAATCTAGACAGAAAGGGTTTCGTGCTCGTCAGGCAGGCTTCGGCTGTGGGATTTTGCCCTAATACCGAGCAAACCCAAGCCAGTCAGAAACAGCCAGACGGCACCAGGGAGAGGGACAGCGGCAACGTCGGACCGAATCATTGGAGTCGGGCCATAGTCCCAGAACGTTGCAGATTGAACAATGTTGGATTCTACAAACCCTTGCGTGTACGGCCGCCCGAACAACGTCGAGTCTAGAATAATCTGAAGGCTGTAACCGCTCCAAAAAATATGGTTTGGATAATTTTCGATGGGACGAAGATACGAGCCAAATACCTCCTCGAAGAAGTAGTCACCAATACTTTGGCCAGAGAAGACTTGGCTATAGTGTTCGGCGTTTTCAGCCATCTCTTGAAGGCCGATATTCGTCTCAAAGAGTTCTACTATTTCAGAGGTTGAGGCTAGACTGTAACCAGTGCCAGTAAGCGCATCCCCAAAGTCTAAAGGGTGCACATCGTGGTAGGCGGAGTAGTCGTTTTCGAAAGTGAGCCACGTATGGCCAGACTCGGAATCAAGAAAAGTTGTATAGGAAACGCCATCGATGACAGCATCATCCCACCTAATAACCGTCGCGCTGGCTGAGGCTGATACCAAACCAGTCGTCATAAGCGTGCCGCACAGGCAGGAAAGAACTACTAAACGCATATTTCTCTCTCCCCAGGGAAACAGTTCGAGACTAGCATGTTTGTACAAAAAACTGTCGTAAATAAGATGTATAAGTGATCTAGCCAGATCAGCAAAGCCAGCACTGGTTTTTCATTTGCGTGTTTTCGGTGAATTGATTTGTTAATTCACGCCTCAAGGATAGTGAAGCGAGCACCGCGAAAGGCTGAGTTTCTATTTCAAACTGGTTGGTGCAATAGTGGTGCACCACCCTGCCCCAGACGCCATTTTTCACACCATTGCACACTAGCTAAGTCTTTGTATTTATTGGTGTAGATGTGGTGCATAGGTGTCCAAATTCGCACTTGAAAACCAGCGTGGGGTAAAACTCACCGTGGGTTCGAATCCCACCCCCTCCGCCATCTGACGAAAATTACAACGAATACCGGTTAACGAAAAACGGGAGCATCAAGCTCCCGTTTTCTTATCCGCGTGTAGACCGCAGATCAGGCGGTAGCCGTCTGCCGCTTGCGGAAGAAGCCGAAGCCGGCCAGACCGGACAGAAACAATACCAGCGCACCTGGGAGCGGTACGGCGGCCACTTCGATGCCGGCCAGCGAATAGTCGCTATGTCTGCCCTGGGCCCAGAACAGCAGTTCGGTAACGCCGCTGCCTGTGATGCCCGTCATCACGAAACCACCGATGTCCGCGCTGCCACCGACTGTGTAGGAGGCCGCACCGCTGCTGCCGTAGGTCGCAACGCCTGCGTACTCCGGTTCGCTGCTGAACAGATCAAGGAGAAAAACGTCCATGACCTCAATGGGCGAAGAGAATGTAACTCGCAGAACCTCGCTGTACCGGGTGATCTCATCGTCGCCGATACCGATCCCGTCACCGACACAACCCAGCCCTGCACCAGCACCGGCACCTGCGCTGCAGCCACCACTGTCGAGATCGTTGAAGGTCAGGTCGGCATCCCAGCCGTATGCCCTCAGGGTGACGTCACCGACGCCGGCGATGTTTTCGGTGTGTGAGGAACCTGAGGCTTCCACCCCGGACCAGACATCGGAGGTGAAATCGATCAGCAGCGCATTGGCGCCACTTGCAAAGCTCAGGAACGCGAGACCCATGAGTGTCTGTCTAATCATTGGAGAACCAATCCTTATTCACTTTCTTAAAGCGCCATTGCACGAAGCTGGGATATTCGTACACACAGGCTCCCTCGGAACTTACTGAGGTATTAAAGCAGGATTCGTACCCATTTGAGGTGCGTTCTAATGTACTGATTCTTATGAGTTTACTTACATCCCGCACAACGAATGTAAAATTTTCCGACACATTTCGGTAAATCGAGTCATCTGGCTGTCACATTAATCGACACCCGCACAATCCTGGCCGGTATTCTCCGGTTTCGCCAGGATCACCTGCCGCCTAGAATTCGCGCATGAAGTTCGTGCTTGCCGTCCACTCCGCCTCTGATCCCCATGCAAACCGCTTTGCTGAAGCCGCCGTTAAGGCCGGGCACGAGATCTCCCTGGTGTTCTTTTACCAGGATGGCATTCAGGCTGCGGACCGGGAACAGACTGACGGTGAACGATGGCAGCAGCTGGCGGCTGAACACGCGATTCCTCTCGCCGTCTGCATCGGCGCCGCCGCCCGCCGGGAGCTGCTGGATGAATCGGCGCCGGCGTCTTCGGGTCGAGTCCGGCAGGGCTTCGAAGTGGTCGGGCTGGGTCAGTACATCGGTGCGCTGGTTGAAGCCGACCGACTCATCACCTTCGCTGGTGACAGATGAGCAAGCGCCTTCTCTCCCTGCATCGACATCCACCGGGCCGCGAAGCCGGGGAAGCACTGGATGCGGTACTGGTGGCCGGGGTCTTTGATCAGCAGGTTGCCCTCCTCTTCCGGGAATCCGGCGTACGGCAGTTGCTGAGCAGCGAGCTGACAGACGAGATGTGCGAGGCCGTGTGTTCACTGCCGGATTACGGTATCGGTGCTGTTTATGTGTGCGGGGACGCGCTGCACGCAGCCGGGCTGACGCCTGAAGACCTGCTCATCGACGTGCAGGTACTGTCCGCCGCAGAACAGGCCGAGCTGCTGGCCCGGCAGGACATGGTGCTCTGCGACTGATGGCCTGCCTGCACCTCGTTAACAGCGAACGGGCACTCGCAGCCTGTATGACGGTAGCCGTCGAACAGGATGCCATTCTGTTGCTCGGGCCCGTGGCGGCTCGCCTGACGGTCGAGGATGTGGATCGCCCTCTACTGGTCCTGGCCGACGACCTGCCACCGGGAACCTCTCTCGAGGCAGGGGTCCAGTCAATCGACTACGCGACGTTCGTTTCGCTCGCGGCAGCTCATCAACCCATCATCACATGGTGATGATGCCATCACCTGGCGCTGATGCGGCTGCTACATCGTCGCGCCTGTGCCCAAAGAGTGGCTGAACCTCAGCCCGTCATCCGGTGAGCGACGACCTCGCCGACGATGATCGTGGTCGGGCCTCTTACCCCGGCGTCCCGGACCTTGCCGGCCAGATCGGTAAGTGTGCCCACGACGACCCGCTGTTCAGGATAAGTGGCCTTTTCCACCAACGCGGCTGGGGTGTCCGGCGATCGCCCATGTTCTATGAGCGATGCGAATATTTCTTCGATACCGGACAACCCCATGTACAGGACCACCGTCTGTCCGGCGTGCGCCAGTTCTGGCCAGTCCAAATTGATCCGGTTTTCGGCTCTGTGTCCGGTGACGAAACGGACGGACTGTGAGACTTCTCGGTAGGTCAGGGGGATGCCGGCATAGCTTGCCGAGCCGGAGGCAGCGGTGATCCCCGGCACGGCGACCACTTCCACCCCCGCCGCCATCAGCGTTTCCACTTCTTCGCCACCCCGGCCGAAGATGAACGGGTCGCCGCCTTTTAAGCGGACGACGGCCTTGCCGGCCATTGCCTCGTCCCGCATCAGTTCATTGATGGCTTCCTGCCGGGTGCTGGGTGCCCGCCATTTCTTTCCGACGTACACCTGCGCCGCGTCCCGCCGGGCGTAGTCGAGGATCTGCCGGTTGACCAGATTGTCGTAGAGAATCACGTCGGCGGATTGAATGAGCCGCAAGGCTTTGAGCGTGAGGAGTTCCGGGTCACCCGGGCCGGCACCAACGATGGCCACCCAGCCCGTTTTCTGAACCTTGAGCGCCGCCTCGAACCTTGCCTCGGCGGTCTGCGCATCTCCCCGATAGACGGCTTCAGCAACAGGCCCTTCCACCACCCTCTGCCAGAGCCGCTGGCGACCGGCGATGGTCGGAACGGCAGATTTCACCCGATCGCGTCGGTCCCGGACAAACGCCGCCAGGGCTCCGAGCCGGGCAGGCAGTCGTGCTTCCAGCCAGCCACGTACCACCCGCGCCATGGTGGGCGAGGCGCCGCCTGTGGAGATGGCCACCAGAACCGGAGAGCGGTCGACGATGCCCGGAAATATCACGTTGGACAGTGCCGGTTGATCAACGCTGTTGATCGGTACGCCGGCCGCAAGACAGTCTTCGTAAACGCCGGCATTCACCTGCCCGTCGTCGGTGGCGCTCACCACCAGCCGCATGCCTGCCACGTCGGTTGAGCGGTACGCCCGAACGTCGGTTTCGAGGGCGTGCTCGGCGACCAGTGCCCGGGTCTCATCGGACAACCTCGGCGAAACGATGCGGACCGACGCCCCTGCCCGGCACAACAGACTGATCTTCCGGGCCGCCACTTCCCCGCCGCCAACCACGAGCACCGGCTGTCCCTGCAGCCGGAAAAAAAGGGGTAGATAGTCCATGGGCAGACGTGGGCCGGTCAGGCGAGCTCGAGCACGTCGAGTCCGCCCATGTAGGGCTTCAGCACATCCGGCACGTGCACATTGCCGTCACCGTCCTGGTAGTTCTCCAGTACGGCGACCAGAGTGCGGCCGACGGCGAGGCCGGAGCCATTCAGCGTATGCACCAGCTCCGGCTTGCCGGTTTCCGGATTGCGGTAGCGGGCCTGCATCCGCCGCGCCTGGAAATCGAGCATGTTGGAGCATGACGAGATTTCTCGATACTGGTTCTGCCCGGGCAGCCACACCTCGAGGTCATAGGTCTTGGCCGCGGAGAAACCCAGGTCGCCGCCACAGAGAACGACCGTTCGGAACGGCAGCTCCAGCTTGCGCAGAATCACCCGCGCCGCCTCTGTCAGCGACTCAAGCGCCTGCCAGGAATCTTCCGGCCGGACGATGTGCACCAGTTCCACCTTCTCGAACTGATGCTGGCGGATCATGCCCCGGGTATCCCGTCCATAGCTGCCGGCCTCGCTGCGGAAGCAGGGCGTGTGACAGACGTGCTTCAACGGCAGCCGGTCCGCGTCGATGATCTGATCGCGGTAAATGTTAGTCACCGGGACTTCCGCAGTCGGAGCCAGATAGAAATCGGACGCACTGTCGATATGAAACTGGTCCTCGGCGAACTTCGGGAGCTGGCCGGTGCCGTACAGCGAGTCCTCGTTGACGATATACGGCACATACACTTCTTCGTAGCCGTGCTCGGTGATGTGCGTGTCGATCATGAACTGCGTCAGCGCCCGGTGCAGCCGGACCAGATTGCCGCGCATGACGACAAACCGGCTGCCGGTGATCTTTGCCGCCACCTCGAAGTCGAGAGCGCCGTTGTCGGTCAGGTCGACGTGATCTTTGGGTTCAAAGTTGAATGACGGCGGTTCCCCCCAGCGATCCACTTCCACGTTGTCCGTCTCATCCTTCCCGACCGGCACCGAATCGTCCGGGAGATTCGGAATGCCCTGGAGAAAGGTCTGCAGATCTTCCTGCAGAGCGTCGAACCGGCCTTTGGCAGCATCGAGGCGAACGCCCAGGTCACCGACTTCCGCTTTCAGCGGTTCGATGTCTTCGCCAGCCGCCTTGGCCTGACCGATGGACCGGGACTTGGCGTTGCGCTCGCTCTGCAACTGCTCGGTTTCCGTCTGCAGCACACGACGCTCTGCCTCGAGCGCTTCGAAACGGTCGACGTCGAAGTCGAACCCTTTGACCTTGAGCTTCGCCCGAACCGCCTCGGGGTCGGCGCGAAGCACCTTGCTGTCCAACATCGAACTTTCCTGAATCTCTCGTTAGTGAAGTGTCTGGCGAATCTGTCTGCTGACGGCCGTCTGCCAGTCTACCGTCAGCCAGTGGCCAGGCGTTGCCCGGCCCAGGCTGCCAGCATGCAACCGAGCAGACTGGCCAGCACATAACAGGTTGCCGCCGTCAGCCGTCCGCCTTCCACAAGTCCCACCGTTTCCAGCGAAAATGCCGAAAAGGTCGTGAATCCACCAAGGAAGCCGACCACCAGCAGGTAGCGGCCCCAGGCTTCGAACCAGCCATGCTGCCCGTAGAGGCCCCACAACAGGCCGATGCCCAGCGAGCCGGCGATGTTAATGACTAAGGTCGGCCAGGGGAACTGTCCCGGCACGAAAAAGACGGTGCTCAGAAGAAAACGGGCGGAGGCCCCGCCTGCTCCACCGAGGGCGACCCAGAGCAACCCTTCAACCATCGTCCCTTTCCCTGCTGCTTTTGTTGCCTGTGCTGTTTTTGCCGCGCTGCGCATCGGCGCGCTGGTCCAGTTGCCGCAGGCGAGCCAGTCTGTCCCGGATTTTGACTTCCAGCCCCTGTGCGGCGGGCTCGTAATAGCTGGCTGGCGCCATATCTTCCGGCCAGTAGGACTCGCCAGCGGCATACGCCTGGGCTTCGTCGTGGGCGTAGCGATAACCATCGCCGTGCCCGAGTTCTTTCATCAAACGGGTGGGTGCATTGCGCAGATGCAGCGGTACGGGCTGGGAGCCACTCTCCTTCACGTGCGCCATGGCCGCGCCAAATGCTTTGTAGGCTGCATTACTCTTCGGGACGCTGGCCAGATACAGCACAGCCTGAGCCAGGGCCAGCTCTCCCTCGGGCGAACCCAGCCGATCATAGGCATCCCAGGCTGCCATGGCGATCTGCAGGCCCCGTGGATCCGCGTTACCGATGTCTTCGCTGGCCATGCGAACGAGCCGACGGGCGATATAGAGAGGATCACAGCCGCCATCGAGCATCCGGCAGAGCCAGTAGAGGGCAGGATCCGGCGCACTGCCCCGGACGGCTTTGTGCAGGGCGGAAATCTGGTCGTAGAAGGCGTCGCCTCCTTTGTCGAAACGTCGATACCGACTGCCGGCGGCCTCACTGACCGTTCGTTCGTCGATCGCGCCGTCGGCAAGCTGGGCGGCGACTTCGAGCAGGTTCAGGCAACGCCGTGCATCCCCATCCGCCAGGTCGCAGAGCAGCGCGCACGCCTCCGGCTCGATATCGATGCGCAGTTCATCGGCACAGGCCCGGTCTACCAGTGTTCTCAGGTCGTCCGCCTGCAGGGAACGGAGCACGTACACCCGGGCCCGGGAGAGCAGCGCCGCATTGACTTCGAAGGAGGGATTTTCCGTGGTTGCGCCGATGAAGGTGACGGTGCCCTTCTCCACATGAGGCAGAAAGGCATCCTGTTGTGCTTTGTTGAACCGATGCACTTCGTCCACGAACAGCACCGTATGCTCGCCTAGCCCCTGAACGGCTTCCGCTTCGGCGACGGCCGCGCGCACGTCCTTCACGCCGGACAACACGGCGGACAGACTGATCCAGTGCGCGTCGGAAGCGGATGCGAGCAGTCGCGCCAGGGTGGTTTTACCCGTACCGGGCGGACCCCAGAGAATCATGGAATGCAGACGGCCTTCGTCCGCGGCCCGGGCCAGCGGTTTTCCGGGCGCGAGCAGATGCTGCTGACCGACAAAGCCGGTCAGGGTTTTCGGACGCATCCGATCGGCTAACGGGGCCGAGTTTTCGAGAGCATCATCCGCCGATGACATCGGTTTCCGGTGGGACATCCAGCGCAAAGTCGGCGGATTGTATCACCCGGTCCGGATCGGCCTGGAAGCGGATTTCCGTGTACTGACCGAGGTGATCGACGATTCCGAGGGAATCGAGACCTGCCGGGGAGAATGTGAGGCGGATTTCCGCGAACAGGGTTTCTTCACCCCGTGGCGAAACCACATAGCTGTCGATCCCCTCTTCCTCGATCGGCAGTCGGATGATCCGGAACTTTTCACCGAGATTCACCTGAGCGCTGGTCAGCAACGAGATCGGCGTGTCCGTGAGCGCCTCGGCAAGGGGCCGAATGGTGAGCTGTTCGAGATCCGGATCGTAAACCTTCAGCGTATCGCCCTCTGTGACGATCACCTGAGGATAGGGGTCATCCACCACCCATTTGAAGTTTGGCCGGTCCAGGAGCACGTATCCGGTGGATTGTTCCAGCACCTGCCCCCGATTGCCGGCGATGGCCTGGATGAAGCTGGCGGCGAAGCGCTCGAGACCGTTGAGTCGGGCGGTGAGCGCGGCGGCATCCTGAGCCGGCAGATCCAGTGTATCGGTTGTGCTGCCGCGTACGTCGCCCGCTACTTCGGCGATGCTTGTTTCCACCGCCGTTGAAGCAATGGCCACGCCGCTGCAGAGCGTGCTCAGGATCAAAGCGATGGCCATGAGGTGAGTGGTCATCTCAATCCCGCTTCGGCACCAGCACTTCGCGGCTGCCATTGGTACCCATCTCGCTGACCACACCGGCGGCCTCCATGGTTTCGATCAGTCGGGCAGCCCGGTTGTAGCCGATCCTGAGCTTGCGCTGAACCGAGGAGATCGACGCTCTCCGGCTGTCGAGCACGAACTGCACCGCTTCGTCATACAGGGGGTCACTTTCTTCCGACCCATCGCCCGTATCAATGGCCACGAACGGTTCTTCCTCGCCGCCGGTGAGCACGTCTTCACGATAGTTCGGTGCCGCCCGTTGCTTCCAGTCTTCGACAATCCGGTGCACTTCTTCATCCGAGACAAAGGCACCGTGCACCCGGGTGGGCACCCCGGATCCCGGCGGCAGGTAGAGCATGTCGCCGTGTCCGAGCAACTGTTCGGCTCCGCCCTGATCGAGAATGGTCCGGGAATCCACCTTGGAAGACACCTGGAAGCTGATCCGGGTAGGAATATTGGCTTTGATCAGGCCGGTGATCACGTCAACGGACGGCCGCTGGGTGGCAAGAATCAGGTGGATGCCGGCGGCACGCGCTTTCTGGGCGATCCTTGCGATCAACTGCTCCACTTTTTTGCCGACGATCATCATCATGTCGGCGAACTCGTCGATCACCACCACGATGGTCGGCAGTTTCTCGAGCATGGGCGGATCGCCGTCCATTTCCTCGTTCCACAGAGGATCCTGAATACCGCCGGACTTCTCCGCCTCACCCACCTGGCGATTGAATCCCGCCAGATTCCGCACGCCCAGGGAAGCCATCAGCTTGTAGCGACGCTCCATCTCGGCCACGCACCAGTTGAGGGCCTGGGCTGCTTCCTTCATGTCGGTGACCACTGGTGCCAGCAGATGGGGCACGCCTTCGTAGACGGACAACTCCAGCATTTTCGGGTCGACCAGAATCAGGCGCACTTCTTCCGGCGTGGACTTGCAGAGTATGGAAAGCAGCATGGCGTTCACACCCACGGACTTACCGGAACCGGTGGTGCCCGCCACCAGCAGGTGAGGCATACGCGCCACGTCTGCCACCTGGGGTTCGCCCATGATGTCCTTGCCCAGCGCCAGAGTGAGCGGCGACTTGGAATCCTGGAAAACCGGGTCCGCCAGAATCTCCTTCAAGCGGACGGTTTCCCGATTCTCGTTCGGGATCTCTATCCCCACCACGGATTTACCCGGAATCACCTCTACGATACGCACACTGATCACGGCCAGGGACCGGGCCAGATCCTTCGCCAGGGCGCTGATGCGCTGCACCTTCACCCCTGCGGCGGGTTGAATCTCGAAGCGGGTCACCACAGGACCGGGCAGTACGGACTCGACCTGCGCTTCGATATTGAAGTCGGCCAGCTTCAGCTCCAGAAGACGGGACATGGCCTCCAGGGAGGCTTCCGAATAGCCCACCTCTTCATCGTCGGACTTTTCGTCGAGAAGCTCGAGATCGGGGAGTTCCGAGGAGGTCTTCAGATCGAACAGTTTCTGCTGCCGGGCCTTGGGTTTGGCCTTCGGTTTTTCCACCGTGGCGATCTTCGGCACGCTGCGCTCGGCGGCCTTGGATTCGGATTTCTTCCGCGCCAGCTTGCGGGAGGCGACATGTTCCTGAGCCACCACCCGGGCGCTCTTTCGGGCCTTCCACATATCCACCCGGCGGTCGATGAAGTTCAACACGGTCCGGGCAGTGACGTGAAGCCAGCAGCCGGTAACTTCCGCCACGTCCAGCCAGGAGAAACCGGCGGCAGCCTGGGCGCCGATCAGCAGGCCGGCGAGGCACAGCAGCGTCAGACCCACCCAGCCGAATACGGGCTCACCAATCACCGCCAGCCACTCGCCGAGCACCCCGCCTACACCGGCGGGCATGTCCATGGCCATGGTGAAGTGCACCTGAGTGAGCACGCAGGCGCAGATGATGAGACTCAGCCAGCCGAGTCCGCGAATGCTGACAACGGGCCAGGAAACCGGCTCCAGGGCGCCGCGGACGAGTCGGTAGCCGATGATGATGAGCGCCAGAGGCACCAGATAGGCAACCACGCCAAACAGGTAGAGCATGACGTCGGCGAACCATGCGCCGCTTCGGCCGACCAGATTATGAACCTCGCCGCCCCCACCACTGTAGGTGAACGACGGGTCCATGGGGGAATAGGACACAATGGCGAGCAGCGAATAGAGGGCTGCAGCCGCCAGGCCAACCAGGCCGATTTCCCGGACAGGTACAGAGGCAGGTGTGGACACGGGGGGGATCTCCACTGAATTCGACGCCGAGTGTAACCAATCGTGATAGACGTCACAAATTTCCATCATTTTCAATCTGTTAGCGCATCTTGCTGATGATTCGCCTGTTCGAGGTGAGCTGAGATGCGCGGTTCCCGGGCACGGAGTATCATCAGCCGTCGGCACCTCATTTATCGGAGAAATCACCAGGCCCATGCGACCGGATAAAAAGAAAGTCGTCGACGAGGAATGGGACGACGAGCGAATCGAAGAGTTTCTCGCCAAGTCACCCATGGGCGACGAACGCAGCGGTGATTACAGCGCCCTGCTGAATGCCTATCGGAGCATGCGCCCCGAAGATTTCCAGCGTTTCATCGACCGCTTCATCGCGCTTGGCCGTGACCTCAATGCCCAGGGCAATGACGGTCAGACGCTCCTGGGGCTGATCGCGCAGCATCGGCATAGCGAACCATTCCGTGACATTCTCCGGCGCCATGGTGCGGCAGCCTAGCTGAATGGTGCCTGACCGGTTCAAATGATCATGAACCTGCTGTCCCGAGCGCAACCCGATTTTCCCCCGGTCGACCGGGCCCTGGAGGATCCGAACGGCCTGCTCGCCGTCGGCGGGCAACTGGACGCCGAATGGCTCACCATGGCCTATCGGCGCGGCATCTTTCCCTGGTTCGATAATGACCGCAGTCCCATTCTCTGGTGGTGTCCCAACCCCCGCGCCGTCATCGTTCCGACCGATATTCATATCAGCCGGTCCCTGGCCAAGCGGCTCAGAAACGGTGGCTTCGAAGTCACGGCAGACCGGGATTTTCCGGCCGTGATCGCCGGCTGTGCTGCCGAACGGTCCGATCAGACCGGCGAGGCCGCCGCGGGCACCTGGATTACGCCGGACATGATGGCTGCATATACCGATCTCCATGAGCGTGGTCTCGCCCATTCCATCGAAGTCTGGCAGCACCAGGACGGCATCAGAACGCTGGTGGGTGGTCTGTATGGCGTTTCACTGGGGCGCATGTTCTTTGGTGAATCCATGTTCAGTCGGGTGGCAGACGCCAGCAAGGTCGCGCTCTGTCATCTCGCGCGACAACTCGAACGCTGGGATTTCTGGCTCATTGATTGCCAGATCGCCAACCCCCACCTCACCCGGATGGGGGCTGTGGACGTCTCCCGGGAGCAGTTCATCGAGCAGGTGGAACAGAACGCCCACCAGCCCACGCACCCGGGGCCATGGCAACTGGACCCCGTCCCACCGGGCGATTGGGTTCGATCTGCGGCGCGGGAGACCGGGCAGGTCCAGCCGTGAAGGGACGGACATGAAGGAACGGGATTGAAAGAAGAACTCGGCAAACGTCAGTTTTATCTGACCCCGGCCCATCCCTGCAGCTATCTGCCGGGTAAGGAGGCACGGACCCTGTTTCTCGACCCACGGGATACCATCCATCCACCCCTGTATCAGGGACTCACCGAACACGGGTTCCGTCGCAGTGGCGGTCACCTCTACCGGCCCCACTGTCAGAACTGCCAGGCCTGCGTGCCGAGCCGGATTCCCATTGACGCATTCACCCCCCGGCGAAGTCAGCGCCGGATCCTGAACAGAAACAGCGATATCAGCGTGCAGGTGGAGCCGGCCATCTTCAATCGCCGCTACTACGACCTCTACGCCCGCTATATTTTCGGCCGGCACCGGGACGGAGACATGTATCCGCCGAGCGAGGATCAGTTCCGCTCCTTTCTGCTCTCCCAATGGTCGAACAGCGTATTCCTCTGTTCGTACCTGGACGATGAGCTGATCGCGGTGGCGGTCACCGATCAGCAGGTGGCCGGACTGTCCGCCATCTACACCTTCTTCGATCCGGATCTGGCCGGGCGAAGCCTCGGTACCTGGTCGATCCTGCAGCAGATTGAACTCGCCAAACGGGCGGATGTTCCCCATCTTTATCTCGGCTACTGGATCCGGGAATCCCGCAAGATGCGCTACAAGATCGACTACCGGCCGGTGGAACTCTTCCTGGATGGTCGCTGGACACTGCTGAGCTGAGAGGAGAATCCCGGGAAGCCAGAGAAAATGCGGCTTTGCACTTCCTCGAACCATCGGGCAGAATGCCGCTCGCTTGAATATCCCGACGGGAGCCCATGGCTAAAGAAGAACAGATCGAGATGGAAGGTACGGTGATCGACACCCTGCCGAACACCATGTTCCGGGTGGAACTGGATAACGGCCACGTCGTGACCGCTCACATCTCCGGAAAAATGCGCAAAAACTACATCCGGATTCTCACCGGCGACAAGGTGAAGGTGGAACTTACACCCTACGACCTCTCCAAAGGTCGCATCACTTTCCGCAAGTAGTCTCAAATTGCCCGCTTCGCCGACAGGCTGCCCTCAGGCAGCATGCCGGTCAGCGGCGAGCATCTCGAACGGTCCCGGTCACAGGGGGAACCGCCGACAGATCAGACCACCGCATCCTCTTCTTTTGCATCTTCCGGTGATTCGGTAGATACGTTCAGATCGCCGTTTTCCACGGTGACGTAAACGGTACCCCCGCCTTTCGAGAGATTGCCGAACAGCACGTCTTCTGCGAGCTGACGTTTGATCTTCTCCTGGATGAGTCGCTGCATGGGTCGGGCGCCCATCTTTTCGTCGTAGCCTTCCCGGGCCAGCCATTCGCGCGCTTCTTCGTCCACTTCCAGGGTGACTTTCTTGTCGTCGAGCTGGGCTTGGAGTTCCGTGAGGAACTTGTCGACCACCGTCTTGATCACGTCCGTGCCCAGCGAGTGGAACTGCACGATGGCATCGATACGGTTTCTGAACTCCGGGGTGAACATCTTTTTGATCGCTTCCATCCCGTCGGTGGAGTGATCCTGCTCCGCGAAGCCGATGCTGGAACGACTGATTTCCTGAGCACCGGCGTTGGTGGTCATCACCAGCACAACGTTGCGGAAGTCTGCCTTGCGGCCGTTGTTGTCGGTCAACGTGCCGTGATCCATCACCTGCAGCAGCAGATTGAAGACTTCCGGGTGGGCCTTTTCGATCTCATCGAGCAGCACCACGCTGTGTGGATGTTTGGTAACCGCCTCTGTCAGCAGACCGCCCTGATCGAAGCCGACGTATCCGGGTGGTGCGCCAATCAGGCGCGATACCGTATGCCGCTCCATGTATTCGGACATGTCGTAACGCAGCAGTTCCACCCCCATGATGTTGGCCAGTTGCCGGCAGACTTCCGTCTTCCCGACGCCCGTCGGGCCGGCAAAGAGGAAGGAACCGATCGGCTTCTCGCCGGACTTGAGGCCGGCACGGGAGAGTTTGATGGCGCTGGCCAGAGAGTCGATGGCTTCGTCCTGACCGAACACCACCATCTTCAGTTTCTGATCCAGATCCTTCAGTGCCACCTTGTCCGAGGTGGTGACCTGGTTGGAAGGAATACGGGCGATCTTGGCCACCACCTGTTCCACGTCCGTAGCGCCGATGCTCTTTTTCCGTTTGCTGGGTGCGACCAGTTGCTGGGCGGCACCGGCTTCGTCGATCACATCGATTGCCTTGTCTGGCTGGAAGCGGTCGGTGATGTATCGATCGGCCAGTTCGGCAGCGGCGCGCAGCGCTTTGTCGGTGTAGCGCAGGTGATAGTGATCTTCGAAGCGCGACTTCAATCCCTTGAGAATCTGATAGGTATCATTGACGTCAGGCTCAGTGATATCGATCTTCTGGAAACGTCGGGAGAGCGCCCGATCTTTATCGAAGATGCCCCGGTATTCGCTGTAGGTGGTGGAACCCATGCAGCGGATCTCGCCGGAGGTCAGCAGAGGCTTCAACAGGTTCGACGCATCCATCACGCCACCGGAGGCGGCACCGGCACCGATGATGGTATGAATCTCATCGATGAACAGGATGGAGCCTTCATCCTTCTTGAGTTCCGCCAGCACCATCTTGAAGCGTTTCTCGAAGTCGCCCCGATACTTGGTGCCGGCCAGAAGCGCACCCATGTCCAGTGCGTAGATGGTGCTATCGCCCACCACCTCCGGTACTTCACCATCGACGATGCGCTTGGCCAGACCTTCGGCGATGGCAGTTTTGCCCACACCGGATTCACCCACCAGCAGGGGGTTGTTCTTACGGCGCCGACAGAGCACCTGGATCACTCGCTCCAGTTCCTGATCGCGGCCGACCAGCGGATCGATTCTGCCGGCCTTTGCCTGCTCGTTCAGATTACTGGCAAAGGACTCCAGGGCACTCTGCTGCTGGCCTTCGCCGAGTTCCTCATCCCCTTCCACGCCGCTGCCGCCTTCCGGCTCGCCTTCGGCGCCTGGAATTTTGGAGATGCCATGAGCGATGTAATTCACCACGTCGATGCGGGCGATGTTCTGCTGTTTCAGGAAGTAGACGGCCTGGCTTTCCTGCTCACTGAAAATGGCAACCAGCACGTTGCCGCCGGTGACCTCTTTCTTGTTGGAGGACTGCACGTGAAAGACCGCCCGCTGCAGTACCCGCTGGAAGCCCAGGGTCGGCTGGGTGTCTCTGTCCACATCGCCTGCCGGGATGAGCGGCGTGGTGGCGTCGATGTGCTCGATCAGGTCTTTGCGCAACCGGTCCACCTCGGCGCCCACCTTTTCGAGCACATCCATGGCCACCGCATTGTCCAGCAATGCCAGCAGCAGGTGCTCGACGGTCATGAACTCGTGGCGTTTGCTCTTCGCAGTGCGGAAGGCTTCGTTCAACGTGACTTCGAGATCTTTACTCAGCATGTCTGCTACTTACTTCCTTAATCTGGTCCCTGATCCTGCTCAATTCGCTGTCTCAATCTGTCATCTCAATCCGTCATCTCAATAGTGGAAACGAGCGGATGCTGGTTTTCCTGGGCGTACTGGTTGACCTGTTCAGACTTCGTCTCCGCAATGTCCCGCGGGAAGATGCCGACCACCGCCGCCCCCTGAGTATGCACCGTCAGCATGATCTGGGTGGCTTTTTCCCGATCCATGCCGAAGAAAATTTCCAGCACGTGCACGACGAATTCCATCGGGGTGTAGTCGTCGTTCAGCAGCAACACCTTGTACATGGGCGGCCGCTTGAGCTTGGGCTTTGCGGTGGCTGTCGCCAACCCGCCTTCCCGGTCCGATTCCTCGTCGTCGTCAGAGGCTCTGATCCCAGAGCCCATCTGCCGGATCCAGCCCGCGATGCTGGGGCCCGAGGGCAATTCGCGGTGGTAGTTACTGCTCGTCATTTCTCAATGATACCCGACCACTCATCCTATCTGGGGTCGCGATTCAAATTTGCAAGGCAGGTATCCGGCTGTCGGAATATCTGCCATCCGCCCATCATTTACGGCTCAATACGCGCCCAATTCAACCTTGACTCGGTCCGCAAATGGTAAGAGAGTCCGGTGCTAGGGGGCAGTAACGGGGAATTTCGCCAACCGGCGCGTACGCAAACACCAGAAAACAGTCGTAAAACGGCTATAAAAAAAGAAGTCTTCAGTGCCTCGACCCGGTTCGTACTCACTGAAAACAAGTTTGCGTACATCGCGTCAAACCGGCGTCAATCTGATCCAGATCGGATCGATACTGCAGAGCCTGGCTAGTTCGTACTGCTTTAGGAGGGCGGTTTGCCATGGCGATAGGAACGGTAAAGTGGTTCAACAATGCCAAGGGGTACGGGTTCATCCTGCCTGAAGGTGGAGGTGACGATCTCTTCGCGCACTACTCCGCTATTCAGATGGATGGGTACAAGACCCTGAAGGCAGGTCAACCGGTGGCATTCGACATCATCGAAGGGCCAAAGGGTTTGCAGGCGACCAATATTCAATCAGCGTCCGATGAAGGGCTGCCGGTTGAACACAGCGAAGACGAAGCGCTGGAGGTGCATACCAATGGCACCTCTGCGACCTCGGAAGTGCTGTCGGTCACCGTCGACGAACCCGCACCACCGGCGCTCGTACAGAGCGAGGAACATCAGGGGCTGAAGGCCAGCCGGTCGAATTGAGTCGATGCCTGAATCGTTGTCGATTCAGGGATCCACACAGTCTGACTTCAATCCGGGGCGGTTACACCCGGAAGCTCATTCCCGGGCGGCTGGATCCGCCCAGGCGGCGCGTCTTTGCCGGTCTTCTGCCGTAGATTCCACCCAGCGCTCAGCGCCTTCCCCGGATTCCCGTTTCCAGAACACGGCCTCTGTCTTGAGGTAGTCCATGATGAACTCAGCGGCCGCAAACGCCGCGTCCCGGTGCGCTGAACCAACCTGCACATAGACGATCTGGGCCCGGGCATCGAGGGCGCCCACTCGGTGCACGACCAGCACGTCGAGTAGAGGCCAGCGCTCGACGGCCTGCTCGATGATGGCGTCGATACTCTTCTCGGTCATCCCCGGATAGTGCTCGAGATGAAGTGTCCTGACCCGCTCACCCTCGAACTGATCTCGGACCAGACCAATGAATGTGGCAACCGCACCGAGTGAGCCGCCCGCGCGACGATACAGCGCAGACAGTTCGGCACCCGGGTCGAAATCCGCCTCGGAGATCCGAATTTCCTTCCTGCAGTCTGTCACCGTCGTCTCCTTCTGAGCTCAGCCACCGGTGAGCGGTGGCAGGAAAGCCACCTCATCGCCAGGCTGAATGAGGCTGGGGCCGGTCAGAAACGTCTGATTGACGGCGACACGCACGTTCTCGGCCGTCAGTTCGGCCATCGCTGCAGGCGGCAGTTCCTCGGCGAGCCGCTCCAGCAGGCCGCTCAGCGGGATCGGAGTATCCAGATCCAGGCTCAGCGCATCGGTCCGGGTCGCGTCCCGGAGCGCGGCGAAGAACAGGATTCTGGTGGGTGCATGACTCATCCGTTCTCCCTCCGCCAGTCGCCGCTTTTGCCACCGGTCTTTTCTTCCAGTTGCACGGATTCGATCACCATGCCTTTGTCCATTGCCTTGCACATGTCATAGACCGTCAATGCGGTCACGCTGGCGGCCGTCAGTGCTTCCATCTCAACACCGGTTTTGCCCGTCACGGTGACGGCCGTTCTGATGAGCAGACGGTCATCGCCTTCGGTATCGAAATCCACCTGCACTTTCGATAGCGCCAGCGGATGACACAGCGGAATCAGATCCGCACAGCGCTTGGCAGCCTGGATGCCGGCCACCCGGGCCACCGCCAGCACGTCGCCTTTCGGCATGCCCTGCACGATGATCTCAGCCAGGGTTTCCGAAGCCATGGCGATCCGGGCGGATGCGACGGCCACCCGACGTGTTTCCCGTTTTCCGGACACGTCCACCATGTTGGCTTCGCCTATTCCGTTGAGATGGCTCAAAGGCCCCTGTTCATCTGTGCTCAAGTCGATTTCCCGGTGGTTTGCATGGTCCGTCGGAGGGATTATCCGCGCCAGGCAGGCCAGCCGCCACCCATGTAAAATAGCTTCATGAACGACCTGTCCCCAGATCCGGCAAAGACCACCGTGGTGGTCGGCATGTCCGGCGGCGTCGATTCCTCCGTGGCCGCCCTGCTGCTCAAGGAACAGGGCTACCGCGTGCTCGGGTTGTTCATGAAGAACTGGAATGAAGATGATGGCACCGAGTACTGCACGGCCGCCACCGACCTGCTCGATGCGGACCAGGTGTGCCACACCCTGGGCATTGACCTGCATACGGCCAATTTTGCGGCCGAATACTGGGACAACGTATTCGAGGCATTCCTGAAGGAATATGCCGCTGGCCGCACGCCGAATCCGGACGTGCTCTGCAACCGGGAGATCAAGTTCAAACAGTTCATGGCTTACGCCGAAACCCTGGGCGCCGATCTGATTGCAACCGGCCACTACGCCCGGGTCGAACCAGGCCCGAGCGGCCGACCGGTGCTCAAAAAAGGGTGTGATGCCGGCAAAGATCAGTCCTACTTCCTCCAGGCCGTGCCCATGGAGAAGCTCGCCCGTTGCCTTTTCCCCCTCGGCGACATGGATAAGTCCGACGTCCGGGCGATTGCCGCGAAGGCAGGATTTTTCAACCACCGCAAGAAAGACAGCACCGGTATCTGCTTTATCGGAGAGCGACGGTTCGATGACTTTCTGGCCGGATACCTCCCCGCCAGGGAAGGTGACATGCGGGATCCGAACGGGCAGCTCATCGGTCGCCATCGGGGCCTTGCCTACTACACCATTGGCCAGCGTCAGGGACTGGGCATCGGCGGTCTGAAGGGGCGTTCGGAAGCCCCCTGGTTCGTGGCAGACAAGGTACGGGCGAGCAACACCCTGGTGGTCACACAGAATGTCGCCGATCTGAATGGAGACTGGCTGGCCGTGAGCGAGATGAACTGGCTGGTGCCCGCACCGGACCTGCCGCTGGAGGCCGCAGCCAAGATCCGCTATCGGCAGGCCGATCAGCCCTGCCGGATTTTTGCCCGGGCAGATGGGCAACTGGGCGTACACTTTCTGCAACCACAACGGGCCATCACCCCGGGCCAGTACGCCTGTTTCTATCAGGGCGATATCTGTCTGGGTGGGGGGATCATCGAATCGCGCTCGCCCGGATCGATCAGAACCGCGGCCACCACCGCGTTGCCGGTCACGGACGCGGCATGACGGAAATTCCCATGGACGATCTCACCGATTATCAGTCTCTAGCCCTCGCCGGTGTGGTGCTGACAGCCGATCTGGTTCATGCCACGGCACAGGGCCGGCCTGTGGACCAGGCTGCCGTTACCGCGGTCAAGCGTGCCATCACCAGTCAGCATGCGGAACAGCTGCGCGACGTGTTTCCACGCATCAGTGATTTCAGGAGCGGCGTGAAGACCACGGTGGCCGCCCTCCAGGGCAAGCCGGAAAATCCGGAAGCGCTTCGCTATGGCCTGCAGTTGATCGAACTGGCCGGTCTCCTCAAACGGTCTCCGCCGGTGATCCAACGCCTCGGCAAGGCCCTCGACGAACTGCCCCGGGACCCGACTGATGCCGAATTCGCCCAGGCCTACCAGGCATCGATCAGCACGCTGGGTAAGCGTATTCAGGTGACGGGTAATCCTGATCTGCTCCAGCAGGAAAGCACGGCCGATGGCATTCGTGCTCTGTTGCTGGGCGGCGTACGATTTGCCTGGCTCTGGCAGCAACTCGGCGGCCGGCGCTGGCATCTGGTGTTGAAACGCAAGCAACTGCTCCGGTCCATGGAGGCATTGAATACCATCTTACAATCCACCGTGCACTGAAGCGCTCAAACCCGCTTAACTACTCTTAACCAGCAAGGAACCACCCGACCATGAGTCTCGATCCCCTACTCGCCGTCACCGCCCTCGATGGCCGCTATCGCAGCAAAGTGGAACCGCTGGCCGCGGCCTTGAGCGAGTTCGGACTGATGCATGCCCGGGTCGAGGTGGAATGCCGCTGGTTCATGACGCTGGCGGCGACAGACAGTATCCATGAACTGCCTGCGCTGAATGACGCTCAGCAGGCGGCCGTCACGGCCATCTACGAATCGTTTTCCGTGGATGATGCCGCATCCATCAAGGCGCTGGAGCGGACGACCAATCACGACGTGAAAGCTGTCGAGTATTTTGTTAAGGAAAAGATTTCGGCGATCGACGGGCTTGCTCCGCATCTGGAGTTCGTTCACTTCGCCTGCACGTCCGAGGATATTAACAACTTGTCTCACGCACTGATGCTGGTTCGTGCCCGCGCGGTGCTGATGCCGGTGATGAACCGGCTGATATCGGCCGTGGCCGCACTCGCCGGAACCCATGCGGGGCTGCCGATGCTCTCCCGGACCCACGGGCAGCCCGCATCGCCCACTACACTCGGCAAGGAAATGGCGAATGTACGGGAACGGCTGCGGCGACAGGCGAGCGCCATCGAGCGTCTGGACGCTCTGGGCAAGATCAACGGCGCCGTGGGGAACTACAACGCGCATGTTTCCGCCTACCCGGAAACGGATTGGCCTGTGGTCTCACAGGGCTTTGTCGAACAGCTCGGTCTCACCCACAACCCGTTCACCACCCAGATCGAGCCCCACGACTATGTGGCGGAATGGTTTCACGCGTTCATGCGCTTCAACCAGATCGTTCTCGATTTCGACCGGGATATCTGGAGTTACATCTCCATCGACTACTTCAAACAGCGGAAGGTGGAAGGTGAGACCGGTTCCTCGACCATGCCCCACAAGGTGAATCCGATCGACTTCGAAAATTCCGAAGGCAATCTGGGACTGGCCAATGCCCTGCTCGACCATATGGCCGGCAAGCTGCCGGTCTCACGCTGGCAGAGGGATCTGTCCGATTCCACGGTGCTTCGTAATATGGGGGCCGCGCTCGGATACTGCCTGGTGGCGTACGAGTCGACGCTGAAAGGCCTCTCCAGACTCGAGGTGAACGAATCTGTGATCACTGCCGATCTGCTCGACCGATGGGAAGTGCTGGCAGAAGCTGTACAGACCGTCATGCGACGTTATGGCGCAGCGGAACCCTACGAACAGTTGAAGAAGCTCACCCGCGGTCAGCAGATGGACGAGGCACTGTATCGCGAGGTGCTGAACGGTCTCGACATTCCGGACGCGGCCCGGGCAGAACTCGAGTCACTTACGCCGGCGACTTATCTCGGGCTGGCTGAAACACTCGCATCGGCAGGCTGACGCTGATGGACGTGCACGTACTCCCCGTTGACTGGAAGACCCACAAGGAGGCCCTTCAGGCCATTCGCGGCACCGTATTCATAGAGGAACAGGGGGTGCCGAAGGAAATCGAGTGGGACGGTGAAGACGACGTTGCCCACCATTTCATGGCCATCAACGAAGCGGGTCAGCGGGTGGGCTGTGGTCGGCTGTTGCCGAGCGGCAGGATCGGTCGAATGGCTGTTCTGCGCGATTATCGCGGTCAGGGCATCGGCCGGGAGATTCTGGATGCGGCTGTGGCCCAGGCGGCCGAACTTGGCTTCCATCGGGTCACCCTGCACGCACAAATGCCGGTGGTCGATTTCTACCGGAAAGCGGGCTTTCTTCCGGAAGGGGGTGAATTCGATGAAGCAGGCATTCGGCATCGGGCCATGGCGCTCGAACTGCCGATTCCGTTTGTCGCTCAGCCCGATGTGCCCGCCGTCGAGATCCGTCAGGAGCCCGCGCCGCCCGAAGCGGAAACCGCCGAGTTCCGTCAGTTCGATGGCGAGTCGGAGAGTGCGGATGGATTACTCAGCCTGCTGGCACATCCTTCGAGAACGGTGCGAATCTACAGCCAGGAGCTGGATCATGCGCTGTTCGACCGCACCGATGTGACCGAAGCGCTCTCTGCATTCGTCCGGCATGGCCCCCCTGCCCGCCTGCTGATCCTCATCCACGCCTCCGGCAGCATCGTCAGTCGCGGCCATCAGTTACTGGAACTGGCCCGGCGCCTGGACAGCAAGGTGGAGATCAGAAAGGTTCCGGGGGAACTCGCCACGGACCGCGCCAGTTTCGTGCTGGCGGACGAACGTGGTTACTTCCTGCTCCCCGACCACCGGGAATATCAGGCCATGGCCAATGCCTTCGATCCGGTTCAGGCGGAACGACTGGCCGAACGGTTCGACTATCTGTGGGACCGCAGCGAAACGGATCCCGACCTCAGAGTGCTCAGGCTTTGAGTGCGGCGTCGGCGGTCTCGAGCAGGGACTGGAGCTGTTCGTAGTCCTCGGCCGCCGCATACTGGGGAAATTCCGCCCGGACATTGTCAGGGGCTCTGAAGAAAAAGCCCGCATCCGCTTCTTCCAGCATGGAAATATCGTTGTAGGAATCGCCCGCCGCGAGAATCCGGTACTTGAGATCACGGAAGGCGCGTACGGAACAGCGTTTGGGGTCGGGTTGGCGGATGGTGTAACCGGTGATCCGGTCCTCCTCCACCACCAGCTTGTGGCAGAGCAGGGTCGGCCAGCCGAGCTTGGCCATGAAGGGCATGCCGAACTCATAGAAGGTGTCGGAGATGATGGCAACCTGGAAACGGGGTCGGGCCCAATCCATGAACGCCCTGGCGCCGGGCAGCGGTTCGAGCCTGTCTATCACCTGCTGAATCATTGACAGCGGCAGATCATTTTCCGCCAGCACGCTCAGACGCATCTGCATGAGATCGTCGTAAACGGGAATATCGCGGGTGGTTCTGGTCAGTGCTTCGATGCCGGTCTCTTCGGCTACGGCCAGCCAGACCTCCGGTATCAGCACCCCTTCCAGATCGAGACAGAGTACGTTCACGCTCTTAAGGCTCCCGGTAAATTGGAAAGCGCGAAGCTTACCCGAAGCGATCAGCGAACGGGCAGTTCCGTCTCCGCGAATAATGCTTCCCGTTGCGCGCGCGTGCTGCAGGCGACGGCCGCGTCCACCGTTTCCTTGTCCAGGTGAGGGGCAAACCAGTGGATGAAATCGTACATGTAGCGACGCAGAAACGTGCCGCGCCGGAAGCCGATGTGGGTGATGCTGGATTCAAACAGATGATCCGCCGGCAAAGCGACCAGATCATCATCCACGCTCGGATCGAGTGCCATGGTCGCGATGATGCCCACGCCCAGTCCCAGGCGGACATAGGTTTTGATGACATCCGTATCCGTCGCCGTGAAGACCACGTTCGGGGTCAGACCCGAACGCTTGAAGGCATCGTCCAGACGGGACCGGCCCGTGAAGCCGAACACGTAAGTCACGATGGGCTCGGCCGCAATGTCTTCGATTGTGAGCGCCTCGGCCGCTCGCGCGGCCAGGGGATGATCCTTCGTCACCACCAGCGCCCGGTTCCACCGGTAGCAGGGCATCATCACCAGATCACTGAACAGATCGAGCCCTTCCGTGGCGATGGCAAAATCGACCTGCCCTGTGGCTGCGAGTTCGGCGATCTGTGCCGGGGTGCCCTGGTTCATGTGCAGAGTGACTTCGGGATAGCTGGTCCGAAACTCACCGATCACCGGCGGCAGCGCGTAACGCGCCTGGGTGTGAGTGGTGGCGATGGAAAGACTGCCCTCTTTCTCATCACTGTATTCCTGAGCGATCTGTTTGATCGTCTCCGCTTCCCGGAGAATCTGTCCGGCCATCTCGATGATGGTCTCTCCCACCTGGGTCACGTGCGTGAGATGCTTGCCGCTGCGGGCGAAGATCTCCACCCCAAGTTCGTCTTCGAGCAGGCGAATCTGCTTGCTGATACCCGGTTGGGAGGTAAAGAGGCTCTGGGCCGTGGCCGAGACATTGAGGTCGTGGTGTGCCACCTCCCAGATATAGCGTAGCTGCTGAAGTTTCATCCTGAATCCTCGCCTGGCTGTGCGCCTGATAGTCTGTCTGCTGTTTGATGGAATCTGGCCGATACAGATCCGGCTTCGACTTGTTATAGGAACCTGATTCGGACAACAGCCGGACGCTTATAACGGATAGTACAGTCTTCGGGATTTTTTATTCAATATCGAAAAACATCTCGGGTTTTCGGCGACCACTAAACCCTTTTCGACCCCTCTGCATCGAAGGGGTATGTTGCTGGCAATGACGGACAGTTCAATCCCTTCCACCCCACCAGGCACCACGAACGCGGCGATGGTCGCTGCCGATCCTCGCCAGGCGCAGGAGACGCTGAACCAACTGCTCGAGGGTGCCAGAAAGGGTGACCAGCGGGCCTTTGAACGACTCTACCGGCAGACGGTGGGGCCCGTGTACGGACTCTGCCTGCGGATGACGGCCAACCCGAGTCTGGCAGAAGACTGTGTGCAGCAGACCTATCTCCAGGCCTGGCGGAACCTGTCCCGCTTCCGGGGTGACAGTGCCCTGAGTACCTGGCTGCACCGGATCGCCGTCAACGAGGTGCGTGGTCATTTCCGGAAAGAAGCCCGGCACGACGTGGAGGTCGACGAAGAAGAACCTGCTGGACCCTCCTCCGTGACCGGCGCCGACATCGACCTGGAGCGGGCGATATCAGAACTGCCCGAGCGCGGACGGGCCGTCTTCGTGCTGGTGGGCGTTTATGGATATCCCCACGAAGAAGCGGCCAGCATGCTGGATATGGCCGTTGGCACCAGCAAAGCCCACTTTCATCAAGCCAGGCGCCGCTTACAGGCGCGCCTTGGGAGCAGCAGATGACGAACATGCGTACAGACGAGCAGAGGCTGCTCGATCAGGTCGGCCGGCTGCCTCAGGCCATTGCGCCCGGCCGGGACCTGTGGCCGGACATTGAAAGCCAGCTCGCCGATCCGGCGGACGAACCGCATCCGGCGGCAGCGGCCGAGCCAGCCGGATCGGAGGTCGCCCATACCGGTCGCTGGCAGACCTCGGTGGCCCTGGCTGCGAGCCTGATGCTGGCGGTATTCGTTGGTTACTCGCTGGGACGCGAAGCGGTGGAAACCCCACCGGATACATCCATAGCCGGGTATCCGGTGCAGGCGGGGACTGCCACTCAGCCCGTGAGTCTGGTGGAGGAAGTCGGTTTGCTGGAAGCCAGACGGACCATGGTGGCCGACATCGAAGCGGGCCTGGAACGGCTGCCGCCGGATGCCAGGACAGTGGTCACCGAGAACCTGCGGACCATCAACCAGGCGCTGGACGAGATTGACGCGGTACTGGCGGGAAATCCTGCAGGTGGTCTCGATCGGCAGCTGCTGGTTGCCATGTATGCCGATCAGCTCACCCGACTCAGCAGCATGCAGACGCTGGTTATGAATTCGAATCAGGAGATTCTCTTATGAACGCGCTCATCCATCACGCCCATTGTCGGCGCCAGGTTTTAACCCAGCTCTCCGGATGGATGCAGGATCGCCGTCAGCGGAATGGGATGTGGACAATACTCCTTGGCCTGCTGCTGGCGAGCCCGCCCGCTGTTGCCGCCACCGCCGTCGATGAACGACAGGATGCGTTACCGGAGGGGCATGTCGAGGTGATCAATGTCTCCGGCAGAGTATCCGTGAGCGGCTGGGAACGTGATGAGATCGCCATCACCGGGACGCTCGGCCGAGGGGTGGAACGACTGGAATTCGCAGTCGAGGGCTCCTACACCAGGATCGAGGTGATCTATCCGAAGAACGGTCGCAGCGACAGCAGCGAACTCGAGATCCGTGTTCCGGCGGGCAGCAGCCTGGACGTGCGAACGGTCAGCGCGTCCATCCGGACCGAAGGTGTCACCGGACGACAGTGGCTGTCCTCGGTTTCCGGCCGTATCCGAAGCGACGTGTTCAGCAGCGAGCTCGAGGCGGAAACGGTCAGCGGATCCGTGACGGTGAGCGGTCACGAGCAGGTCGCGGTGCTGACCCTGAAGAGCGTCAGTGGCGACATTGAAGCCAGCGACGTGCGCGGCGAACTGGATGCTGGCTCGGTCAGTGGCGGTATCGATGTGAACGCCGGCATGCTCGACCGTGCTCGACTGGGTACCACCAGCGGTCGCATCACCCTGGAAGGCGGTCTTGCGGCTAATGGACGCTACGATATTTCGACCACCAGCGGCCGGATATCCATCACGCTTGATCACGATGCGGATCTGGATCTGGATGCCCAGTCGTTCGGGGGCAGGATCGAGAACTGCTTTGGTGTCGAAGCGGAGCGACAGGGTTATTCGCCGGGACGGACGCTCCGGTATCGGGTGGGCGAAGGCAACCGGAGTGTGCGGATCCGCAGTATGTCCAGCCGCATCGAGATCTGTGCGGAGTCGCTCAGCGGCTGACTCGCCGGTAGAGCCACAGGACCGGAAGAATCTGCCTGAACCGTCCACAGGGTGACTCAGGAAATTTCGTTGATGACCCCATGTGGCACATGCCCGGAAGGCATGTGGGGACTTGCCCGCTCCACATGCTGGGTCTGATCGTCGAAGAAGACGTCCGCGCCGAAGGCGCGCAGAAATTCTGTTTTCTCCATCCCGCCGAGAAACAGCGACTCATCCAGCCGCACATCCCACGCCCGCAGGGTTCGGATCACCCGTTCGTGGGCCGGGGCACTGCGGGCCGTGACCAGCGCGGTTCTGATCGGACACTCGTTCTCGGGAAATTCCCGTTGCAGAGCATGCAGAGAACGGAGGAATTCCTTGAAAGGTCCGCCTTCGAGTGGATCCGACGCCTGAGCACGCTCTGTTTCCGCAAACGCATCCAGCCCCTTCTGCTGGTAGACCTGCTCCGCCTCGTCGGAAAACAGCACAGAGTCGCCGTCGAAAGCGAGCCGCAACTCTTCGGAGCCGGATGCTCTGGCATCGGTTCCGCTTCTGCCACCGAGCAGTGTGGCGGCCGCCACCCCGTGTTTCAGTGCGTGGGTCACGTCGTCTGCCTGAGTAGACAGAAACAGGCTGCCACCGAACGCGTGGATGTAGCGGTAAGGACTTTCCCCACCGCAGAAGGCGGCTCGGGTGATTTCCAGTTCGTGGGCGGCGATGGAGTTGAAAATTCGAAGCCCGGTGTCCGCAGAGTTTCTCGAGAGCAATATGACTTCTACTCGATGTTTATGCAGTAACTTATTGATATTAAGGAATTTATCAACAAAGTTGAATGCCTCGCCGCGCTCGAGAACCTTGTCCTCATGGGCGATCTGATAGCGCCGATAGGCTTCGAGGCCTTCCTCTTCGTATACCCGGTTGCTCTCATTCAGATCGAACAGCGCACTGGAACTGATGGCGATGGTGAGCACGCTCACCGGCTGTTCCTCGATGGATGCGGATTCAGGCATCCAGATCCGGGATCAGCTCGCTTTCGAGCCGTGCAATCATGTCTTTCAGTTTGAGCTTCCGTTTTTTCAGGCGCTGAACGCGCATGAGATCGTGGTGCCGTGATTCGATCAGGTGCACGATCACTTCATCCAGATCCCTGTGTTCCACTCTGAGTTGCTCCAGCCAGCGCTGAATTTCGGCGTTATCCACCCGGACACCTGCTCTGCCGTTCCATGGCATCATAAGGCCTCACCAAATCCGGTCAATGCGGCTGATCTCCGCCCGAAGCGCAGTGAGACCAGTCGTTCGCGGCACCCGTATGCACGGGGGCAGACCCGTTTCAAATGGGGAGGTCGACCAACACGTGGTCATCCTGCTGGCATCCATACTCGCAACGGTGGGCTTTGTGGTCCTCATGCGTCTGCTGTGGCTGGCGAAACGCCCTTCCACATCGTCGACGGTGATTACCCTGGCGGCAATCAGCCTGATCGTCGGCCTCGTGATTCTCGCCGCCACCGGTCGCATGCACTGGATTGCCGCCGTCGGGGCCGCCCTCCTCCCCTTTCTGCGTCGGGGCGTGTCTCTCATCCGCTACCTGCCCATATTCAAGAGCCTGTTCGGTGCCTACCAGCAATTCGGGCGCAAGGGTGCGGCGGGCAATGGCGGCAACAGGGACCATGGCGGCAGTTCGAGCATGAGCCGGGATGAAGCCCGGGAAATACTCGGCTTAGGCCCCAAACCCAGCCGGGACGAGATCATCGAAGCCCACCGGCGACTCATGCAGAAGGTCCACCCCGACCGGGGCGGCTCAACTTATCTCGCCCAGCAGTTGAATGAAGCCAAAAGGGTACTGCTGAAAAAGGCCCCCTGACCACAACGTCCGAGGCATCGGCGCCGGGAGGCAGCCGGCCCATTGGCGGCAACCGCTGAACCTTTAGGTGCGAAAAGGTAAATCTGCGAACTGGTTCACGAGACGGGGAAACTATCTGCCCTAGGCTGGATGTATGTCGCTCGAACGAAACATCCTGTCGGAAAACCTTGCCGGGACGCTGGACCAGGCCGAGGAACGGCGTGTGCTGCCCCGTCTGCAGGGTCGGCAGATTTCGGCCTTCGTGCGCTGCAAGGGCAGTTTCAGTCGTCTCACGGTGGACGTGCTCGACTTCAACCGTTTCGGCGCGGCCATCCATCTGCACACGCCCCTGCCGCGGGAACAGGTCGTTTTTCTGACCCTGAAGCTCGGCACCACGCAACTGGAAAGGATCATCGGCGTGGTGCACAACTGCCTGGCATTGGAGTCGGGATTCCGTTGCGGGATCCGTTTCCGGACGCAATCTGAACTGCAGTTCGACAAGGCGGCGATCGAGGATCAACTGGCGGCGCTGGAAGGCGATCTCTGCGATCCCGTCTGACGGGACAGTCAGTCGCCGATCAGCGTTCTGGCTTCGTCTTCGAGGGCGATCAAGCGCCGGACCCAGTTCTCGAGCAGCAGGAATTCATCGTCCGGTAACTGGAAGGCTTTGCATACTTCCCGCAGCAGGCATTCTTCTTCAATCTCAAATGCCCCATCGGCATAGCCGAGCCTGAGCAGATTCACCAGCGCGATCACCCGACTCTTGCGGGTTGTGAAGATCTGCTCGATACCGGACAGCTCCAGGTACTCCACATCCACCTGGGTGAGCTCCATTTCCCGCTTGAATTCATCCAGCATGCCTTCTTCGTTCGGATCGAGCAGGCCATCCGAGACGACCACATTGTGTGCGAGCCCCATCAGCGCTTCGCGCTGCTCGGTGCTCAGAGACGAGAGCCACATGAAATCCTGGCCCTCGACCTACTGGAAGACGATGGAGGCCAGCATGATCAGGATAGACAGCCACCCCCAACCGATGACGGCCTTCATGAGGAGGCTTTGCTCGAAAAAGTCTTCAATGAGATACCACATGGGGTTTTTCCAACCGGTCGATTCGATGGGAGCGAAGTTTACGGCATAACGGCGCGGAGTTGGACATGGGATTCAGGCCCGAAATTTCCCGCCCGGGCGGAAGGAACAGGTCATTGTCGAGTAGAATCACGCCGTGCCCCAAGCATTCGTTCATCTTCATCCGGAACTCGAATCCGCCGTCCAACGCTCGCTGGTCCTGACCACGACCGAACGGCTGCGGCGCAATCTGATTCGGGGCTTCAATGACGCCCAACTGGCGGCAGGCCGAAGCGCCTGGCCCACGCCCCGGGTGCAGACCATCGGTGGGTATCTGGGCATTCTCTATGGCGCATTGCGGAGACATGACCCGGATCTGCCCGTCCTGATCGGCGCAGAAGCGGAGTACGCCCTGTTTCGAGCGACGGCGCCTGCCGGTGCGACGGAACTCGTGCCGCTGGCCCGGGAAGCGTGGGCGCTCTGCCAGCAGTGGGGCATTCCCATCGAATCCACCACATTCGGTGCCACGGAGAACGGACTGACGTTCGCCGAATGGAGCGACCGGCTGAAGCGCCGGCTGGAAAACCTTCATGCCATCACCCGGGCGGAACTCGCGACCGTTCCCCAACTCAGAAGCAACGAGCCGCTGATCAGTTGTCTTGCTTTCGAGCAGGTGCCGGCCACGGTTACGGACTGGCTCCAACGGCAGACGGGTACGGTGACGTACCTGGCGCCCATGGAACCATCCGGGCGTGGGACTTCCGCACAGCAGATGAGTTTCGATACCCCGGAGGAGGAACTTGCTGCCGTCAGCCGGTGGACGCGTCGTTTGCTGGAGGCGCGCTCAGATCGGGCCCGGATCGGCGTCATCGTCCCGGATCTGGGTAACCGGTATGGCGCTGTACTGCGTCAGTTCACCGCCGAACTCGATCCCATGCTGGCGACCGGTACCCAGGGCCTCATCGATATCGGCGGTGGCACGCCGCTCCGGACTCAGCCGATCTGGCAACCGGCCAGAGACTGGCTGGCCCTGTGTTTCGACCGCCTTGGGGTGGAGCGGACCCGGGTCTGTCTGAACAGCCCCTATCTCAACCTGCCGCGCATACCCGCGCTACCGGTCCAGATCGCGCCGACGCTATCGCTGTATGAACTCGTTCGGCAGATGGATCTCCCGGAGCTGGGACCGGAGTTGCTGACCAGCGTGCGGACACTGCACGGCACAGAGCAACCACTGGCTGCCTGGATCCATGCGTTTCGCGCGGTTCTGACCCTGGCTGGCTGGACGGGCCAGGGTGCGGGCAGCAATCAGTTTCAGGCGTTCCAGGAAATCGACAAGCGTCTCGCTGCGCTGGCTCATTGGGCAGACGAGCGCAGTCTGAGTGCACGGAGCGCCCTCGAGCAGATCGATCAGTTCCTCAGCAGCATCACCTTTGCGCCGGAACGGCCACCGGCACCGGTCCAGATCATGGGTTACCTGGAAAGCACCGGACTGGATTTCACCCATCTCTGGGTGCTCGGCCTCGATGACCAGAGCTGGCCCAGGCTGCCTGCCCCGAATCCCTTCGTGCCCATACGTCTGTTGAAAAAACACCAGCTGCCCCGGACCACGCCTGAGCAGGAGGCCGAGTTTGCCGGCAGCCGGCTCGAGCAATGGACGCGCAGCACAGATCATCTGATCGTCAGCCACGCCCGGCACCAGGATGAAACGGAATGCCGGCCCAGTCCGCTCATCGGGCATCTGCCCCGGCTCGAGCGATTCGAGGAACACCGTCCGCATCCTGCTTTCGTGCACAGACACGATCAGCTCGAAGCAATCGATGACCGCCTGGGACTGCCCCTGCCCCCGGGCCGCCATCGGGGCGGGACTACCCGGATTCGTGATCAGGCGACCTGCCCGTTTCGTGGCTATGCCATTCACCGGCTCGGTCTGCAGGAGGTCCGCCAGCCCCGCGGCCTGCCGGATGCGCTGGATCGGGGCATTCTGATCCATGAGACCCTGCATCGTCTGTATGAGAATGCGGCCCGCGACGGACAGACGCCCGCCATGCTCACGGAGGTGCAGTTCGGTCAGGCGGCTGATCAGGCACTCGCCAGACACTACGGCCGATTCCCGGTTCCGTTTCGAAATCGGGAACGCGAGCGGCTTGTGCTGCTGCTGGATGCCTGGAACCGGCTCGAGTCGAGCCGGGACGATGTGGCGATCGAACACCTCGAACTCGGCATCACGGCCGAGTTCGGTGGGATCGGCCTGAATCTACGGATCGATCGCATCGACCGGATCGGCGAAGCGCACCTGGTCATTGACTACAAGACCGGGCGGATCGGCAATCGGCTGACGCAGGATCGATTGCTGGATCCGCAGTTGCCGCTCTATGCCCTGACCGATGCTTCGGTCAAAGGCGTGCTCTATGCGGAAATCGATGAAACGCGACCGCGTCTGAAAGGGATATCCGAGCTGGATCTGGATCAGGCGTCCCTGGAAGCACCCGCAGGCGGCAGTTGGGAGGCACAGCGCAGACGATGGCAGAATCAGATCGATACGCTGACCGAAGAAATCAGCACCGGTTTTGCCGCAGTGACACCCTATGATTCGAGGGCCTGTCAGCTCTGCCATCTGCAGTCCCTGTGCCGGATAGCGGCTGCGGATCATGAAGCAGGTCCGGCGTCCGCTGAGGACAGCCGCGGATGATTGCACCGGATCAGTCTGAACGGGAACGTGCCACGGACATCCATCGCTCGGTGATCGTTCAGGCACCGGCCGGCTCCGGTAAAACCACACTGCTGGTGGAGCGCTATCTCAAATTGCTCGCCGTGGTTGAACGGCCGGAAGAGATACTGGCCATCACCTTCACCCGGAAAGCCGCCAGCGAGATGGCCTCCCGGGTGCTCGCCGCACTGAGGCACGCCAGTGCGGATCCGACCGGCTCGACCAGCGCGGCCCGGGCATTGGCCCGCAGTGAAGCCCTGGGTTGGCAGCTGACCCGCTACCCTGCCCGGCTGAAGATTCAGACCATCGACAGCCTGGCGCTTTCGCTGACCCGCGGCCTGCCCATCGCGGCGGCCCTGAATCCCACGCTGAATCTGACCGAGAATGCCGAACATCACTACGCCAGAGCAGCCAGCCAGCTCCTGCTGAAGCTCTACGACGGCGGACCATTGACCGAGGAGATTGCCGACTTTCTGCGACAGTGTGACAACGATGCAGCGAAAGCCGAGCGGCTCGTCAGCACCATGCTCAGCAAGCGGGATCAATGGCTGGACGTGGTGGCCAGCATGGTGGCCACGCACCGATCTGATCCGGACCAGGTCGTCACCGTGCTCCGGCGCGGGCTGGAGGCGCTGAATGATGCGGTCATTGAACGTTTTGCCGCCGCCGTGGGGCCGGCAGGCATGGATCAGCTCGATCGGCTGATCGATCATGCGGGCGCCGAGCTTGCCCGGCCGCTCGAAACGCGCACGGCACGTTACCGGCTGGCGGGGGAATTCCTCACCACCGCACAGGGCAAGCTGCGCAAACAGGTCAACAAAAACGTTGGATTCACGCCGGATTTTCCTGAGGAAAAAGCCGAGGTCAAAGCGCTGCTTGGCGAACTGGCTGACCTCGGCCTCGAACAGCTCACCGCAAACCTGCGCTACCTGCCGGATGAGCAGTTGAGCGATGCCGCCGTGCGCCGGCTGGTGACGGTCGGCATCAACCTGGCCCTGGCGAATGCGGAGCTGGAGCGGGTGTTCGGCGAGGCCGGGGAAACCGACTTCACGACCCTGATCCTGAATGCCCGAGCGGCGCTGGGTGAACCGAACGCGCCGAGCGAACTGGCCTTGTCGCTCGATTACCGGATCAACCATGTGCTGGTGGATGAATTCCAGGACACCTCTGTCTCCCAGTTCCAGCTGTTCGAAAAAATGCTCAATGGCTGGGGCCCGGGAGATGGCAATACGTTCTTCGCCGTCGGTGATCCGATGCAGTCGATTTACCGGTTTCGGGACGCGGACGTGGGATTGTTCTATCGGGCCTGGAATGAGGGCATCGCCGACATAGAACTGGATACCGTAGTGCTGACGAGCAACTTTCGAGCCGATGCACCGCTGGTGCGATGGGCCAACCATGCGTTCGCGCGGATCATGGGGGACCGGGAGGATCCGGTGCTGGGGCAGATCGGCTACCGGCCTGCCACACCCACCCGGGAGACCGGTGTTCCTGACGCGGTGCAGTTGATCCGGAGTGAAACCGCACAAACCCAGATTGCCGACATCGTCAGCCGGATTGAAACTCTGCTTGCGGAGCCTGAAGGCAGCATCGCGCTGCTGGTCCGCAGCCGCAGCCAGCTGACCGAACTGATCCGGGCACTTCGCGCACAGGGCATCAACTGGCAGGCCAACGACATAGACCCACTGCTGAATCGACCTGTGGTGTCCGATCTCCTCTCTCTGATCGGCGCGATGGCAGACCCCTATGACCGCCTGAGCTGGATGAGTCTCATGCGGGCGCCCTTCGTCGGCTTGAAAATCGCGGATCTGCAGCAGTTGGCGGACATGGAAGATTTCCCGGCGTTTCTGCGTGCATTCCGGGCCAATGACGTGCAGTCAGCGCTGAGTGACGATGCTCGGGAACGACTGGCACGGCTGGCCGGTAACTGGCCGGACAATCCGGCCATGGTCCACGAACTGCCGACAAGATCCGTGGTGGAAACCACCTGGTTGAAACTCGGTGGCGCGGATGCGTATGCGGATCCGGCTGCGCTGACCCATGCCGGCCGTCTGCTTGCCCTGCTCGACCTTGCGGGACCGGATGCCCTGACGCTGACGGCCCTGCGCCAGGCCGGGCAGAGTCTTTTTGCCTCCGATCTGACCGAATCCCGGCTTGAAATTCTCACGGTGCATAAGGCCAAAGGTCTGGAGTTCGATCATGTGCTGGTGCCGTTTCTCGAACGCACAACACGTTCGGATGAGAGCGAGCTGCTGCTCTGGCGGGCTCTTCCGGAAGGGCTGCTGATGGGCGTACAGGAGGACGATGGTCCTTTTGAATGGCTGAAACGGGAAAACCGTTATCGCGAGCGGCATGAGCGGCAGCGGTTGTTCTACGTCGCCTGCACCCGGGCGAAACAGACACTGACGCTGTTTGCATCCGAACCGGGGGCTGACAAGCCGGCGGAAACGACCATGCTGTCACTGCTGTGGTCTCAGCTGGAAGCGGCTGAGACGGGCGAGTTGGTTGTCAGTCAGTCCCTGGACGACACTGTTCCGGTGCAACCGGACTTCTTTGAATCATCGGACCCGGATGAGGACGAACCCGTACCCTTCAGGCGGCTGATCAATGGCTACCACTGGCAACCCCCGGCAGCCAGTCCGTTGACCGCACTGGCCACAGCCGCAGAACCGGAACCTCAGGATCCGCTCGAAGCCCGAATGGAAGTCGTGCTCGGTATCGTCGTGCACGGCGCGCTGGAGCAACTGGCGGAACGCGAACTGCCGGAAGATCCGGCCGACTACCTGAGTCAAAACCGGGCACGGTGGGAGGCCATGGCCAGGGAACATGAACTGAGTGAGGAGGACGTGGCGCGGGTGGTGTCGGTGACGGCGGACCAGATGTCGGCAGTGCTGACCGACCCGGAAGGCCGGTGGCTGCTGGCACCCGGGCCGGAGGCCCATTCCGAGTTTGCGCTCACCGGCGTGGTGGATGGCGGCGTGCAGAATCTTGTCATCGATCGGACCTTTACCGATCCGGAATCCGGCGAACGCTGGGTGGTGGACTTCAAGACCGCCATCCCCCACCCAGGGGTCAGCGAAGCGGATTTCATCCGAATTGAGCGCAATCGCTATCGACCTCAGCTGGAAAGATACGGCGCCCTTGCCGGCGCTCTGTTCGATCAGCCCGTTCGACTGGGACTGTATTTCACTGCACTGCCGAAGCTGGTGGAGGTCGGGCCCTGAAGCCGCAGACGCCCACAGGAGTTGATTTCCTGGCCACCAGGCGTACTATCCGCGACTTATGGATATTCAGATGACAGGCAGCAGCCATCTTCCTCAGGCAACGAGCGCCCGCGCTCGGTGTGCCTGGTGGGCCGGCTACTACTTTTTTAGCGAGTAGCTCTGCCCTCTCATCAGGAAGGCAGTGCACGCTGCCTTCGACAGGAACCCCGTCAGGCAGCGCCAACGGGGTTTTTTTATGCCCCGCCACCGATCAGGAACAGAACGAACGGTAAGCAGGAGCAGACCATGACCCAGACAGACAATCTCAACATTCGAGCCCAGCAGGTTCTGATCCCGCCGGCTGAACTGAAAGCAGCACATCCATTGCCGGCATCGGCCGAGCAGATGGTGTCGCGATCCAGGTCAGCGGTGGCCGACATTCTCGCCCGCCGGGACCCGAGATTACTGGTGGTCGTGGGTCCCTGCTCCATCCACGATGTGGACGGCGCCATGGACTATGCGCAGCGTCTTGCGGCGCTCGCCCGGACGCTCGAGGACGATCTTCTCATCGTCATGCGCGCCTATTTCGAGAAACCGCGGACCACCGTGGGCTGGAAGGGACTGATCAACGACCCGCACCTGGACGACACCTTCGAAGTCGCCGAAGGTCTCCACATCGCCCGCAAACTCCTCCTGGATATCGCCGCGCTCGGTCTGCCACTGTCCACGGAAGCGCTGGATCCGATCACGCCCCAGTACCTGCAGGATCTGATCAGCTGGTCTGCCATCGGTGCCAGGACCACAGAGTCCCAGACCCATAGGGAAATGGCTTCCGGGCTGTCGAGCGCCGTGGGCTTCAAAAACGGAACCGACGGCGGCCTGGCGGTGGCATTGAACGCCCTGCAGTCCGTAGCTTCGCCACACCGTTTTCTCGGTATCAACCCGGACGGACAGGTGGCCGTTCTGCAGACGGGTGGCAATCTGAATGCTCACATCGTTCTGCGCGGCGGCAGCAACGGTCCGAACTATGATGAAGTGAGCATCAAGCGCTGCGAAACGGAACTGGCCGCCGCCGGCCTCAAGCAGAACATCATGGTTGACTGCAGCCATGCCAATTCAAACAAGGACCACAACAGACAGCCCATGGTCGCCCGTGAGGTTGCCCGACAGATCAGGGGCGGCAATTCGTCGATCATGGGGTTGATGATCGAAAGCAACCTGGCTGAGGGTAATCAGTCGTTGAATGCCGACCGGACGGCCATGCGCTACGGGGTCTCCGTAACGGATGCATGCATAGACTGGGAAACCACAGAAAGCCTGCTTCGCGAACTGGCGGAAGAGATCGGCCCGACCCTCAAAGCACGGCTGGATGCCGCAGCGGTTGCCTGAGTGAGCCGATTGACCGTCTATCGGTAGTAGGCGTTTTCCGCAAGACTGTGATCCGTCGCATCGCGGATCGCCGTCAGCTCCGGGACCTGGTCCAGCAGTGAGCGTTCGACGCTGTTCTTGAGCGTGATGTCCACCGCTGCACAGCCCTGACAACCACCACCGAACTGGAGTACGGCGACATTGTCCTCGACGATTTCCACCAGGGTTACCATGCCGCCATGGGCCGCCAGACCCGGGTTTATTTCGTTGTAGAGCACGTAGTTGATTCGATCTTCGAGTGGCGCATCCGCTCCGACCTGGGGCACCCGGGCGTTGGGTGCCTTGATGGTGAGCTGACCGCCCATCTGATCTTCCTGATAGTCCACCACCGCGTTTTCGAGATAAGGCACGCTGCGCTCTTCAAAAAAGGCAGTGAAACCGTCGTAAGCCACGGGCAGATCCCCTTCCTGCTCCTCACCAGGACGGCAGTAGGCGATACACGTCTCAGCCTGCGGCGTACCGGGCTGCGCGACGAAAACACGGATGCTGACGTTCTCATCCTCCTGCTTGGCCAGCAGATCGCCCAGGTAGGCCTGAGCGCTGGCAGAAATCTCGATCATCAGTGTGTCCGGGTATACCCTAGTAAATTAGTCGGGAATTTACTTTATGGGGCCCCTGCCTGGCAAGTTCCAGGCATTCTGTATGAATCGGCCTCATGACGATGCCGAGGAACTTCAATTGCACTCATTTGAGAGCCACCTAGACTTCGGTGCTTCTTGCTGAAGTCTGGCAGAAGCCCGTATGTCCGATACCAACCGACCGAACCTGGATCGACTCAACGCCGATCTGAATAAGCGCATCCTGATCCTGGATGGCGCATACGGCAGCCTCCTCCAATCCCTGCATCTGACGGAAGCTGATTTCCGGGGTAGCCGTTTCGCCGACCACAGTCATCCGGTGCAGGGCAATCACGATATGCTCTGCCTGACCGCACCTGATGTGATTCGTGATGCCCATGCCCGCTACCTTAAGGCAGGTGCGGACATCATCAAGACCAACTCCTTCACCGCGACTCAGGTTGCTCAGGCGGATTACGGACTCGAACCGGCCGTCGCCGAAATGAATCGGGCGGCGGCCCGAATCGCACGCGCCGTCGCCGACGAATACAGCACCGAGGCCCAACCGAGATACGTTGCCGGCGTACTGGGTCCCACCAACCGGACGACGAGCCTCTCGCCGGATGTCAACGATCCGGGATTCCGCAACATCCGTTTCGCCGAACTGGCAGAGGACTATGGCGAAGCCGCGGAAAACCTCCTCGAGGGTGGCGCGGACCTGATTCTGATCGAGACCATCTTCGACACCCTGAATGCCAAGGCGGCGATTTACGCGGTGCTCGAGCTGGAGAACCGGTTGGGCCGGAAGGTCCCGATGATGATTTCGGGCACGATCACGGATGCCAGCGGCCGGACCCTGTCCGGCCAGACCTGTGCGGCTTTCTGGTACTCGGTCGCTCATGCCCGCCCCCTTTCCGTCGGGCTCAACTGCGCATTGGGTGCAGACCAGCTGCGACCCTATGTGGACGAGCTTTCCCGGATCGCGGATACGCGCACCAGCGTCCACCCCAATGCCGGGCTGCCGAACGAATTTGGTGGCTATGATGAAACGCCGGAAAAGATGGCGGCCACGCTCGGCGAGTATGCGGATAGCGGCCTCGTCAATATCGTTGGCGGCTGCTGCGGCACCACGCCGGCACACATCGAGGCGATCCGGGATCGTCTTCAGACCGTCGCTCCACGCCGGAGGCCGTCGATCGCGCCACACCTGCGACTGGCCGGACTCGAGCCTTTCGTGGCAGGTGACGATGCGCTGTTCATCAATGTGGGCGAGCGCACCAATGTGACCGGCTCCGCCCGCTTTGCCCGCCTGATTCTCGAAGGTGACTACGACGCCGCCCTCAAGGTGGCCCGGCAGCAGGTGGCGAATGGCGCCCAGATCATCGATATCAACATGGACGAAGGCATGCTCGATTCCGAGGCGGCCATGGTCACCTATCTGAATCTGCTTGCCGCGGAACCGGATATCGCCCGGGTGCCCATCATGCTCGATTCCAGCAAGTGGGAAATCCTGGAAGCCGGCCTGCGCTGCACTCAGGGCAAATCCGTCGTCAACTCGATCAGCCTGAAGGAAGGCGAGGAACCCTTTCTCGCTCAGGCCAGACTCTGCCGCCAGTACGGCGCAGCAGTGGTGGTAATGGCCTTCGATGAGCAGGGGCAGGCCGACACCCTGGCCCGCAAGAAGGAAATCACCGAGCGCTCCTATCGGCTGCTGATCGAGGAAGTCGGTTTTCCACCGGAAGACATCATCTTCGATCCGAATATCTTCGCCATCGGTACCGGCATCGAGGAGCATGCCAACTACGCCGTGGACTTCATCGACGCCTGCCGCTGGATCTCTGACAATCTGCCCCACGCCTCAACCTCCGGGGGCGTATCGAACGTCTCCTTCTCTTTCCGCGGCAACAATGGCATCCGGGAAGCGATCCACACGGTGTTCCTCTACCACGCCATTCAGGCCGGGCTCAGCATGGGCATCGTCAACGCCGGTCAGCTCGGCATCCTCGCAGATCTGCCGGAAGACATTCGCGAGCGGGTGGAAGACCTGGTGCTGAATCGCCGGGCGGATGCGACCGAGCGGCTGCTGGAAGTTGCCGATTCCTATGCCGGTCAGGGTGCGAAAGCCCAGGCGGAAGACTTAAGCTGGCGGGAAAATCCGGTCAATGACCGGCTCAGTCATGCCCTCGTGCACGGCATCACCGACTACATTCTGGATGACACGGAAGAAGCCAGGCTGGCCGCAACCCGTCCGATCGAAGTGATCGAAGGTCCACTCATGGATGGCATGAACGTGGTTGGCGACCTTTTTGGTGAAGGCAAGATGTTCCTGCCTCAGGTAGTCAAAAGCGCTCGGGTGATGAAACAGGCGGTCGCCCATCTGGTGCCGTATATCGAGGAAGAGAAAGGCGAAGGCGCCCAGAGCAAGGGCAAGATCGTCATGGCCACGGTGAAAGGTGATGTGCACGACATCGGCAAGAACATCGTCGGCGTGGTCCTGCAGTGCAACAACTATGACGTGGTGGATCTCGGCGTGATGGTGCCGATGGAGACGATTCTTGATACGGCGATTCAGGAGCAGGCAGACCTGATCGGCCTTTCCGGTCTGATCACCCCCTCTCTCGATGAAATGGTGAATGTGGCGGGCGAACTGCAGCGCCGTGAGCTGGACATTCCTCTGTTGATCGGCGGCGCCACCACCTCCAAGGCGCATACGGCCGTGAAAATCGAACCCGCCTACCGCAATGCACCGACGGTTTATGTAGCGGATGCATCGCGCAGCGTGCGCGTGGCAACCAGCCTGATTTCGGATGAGCTCCGGGCAGGCTTCATTTCCGAGACCCGGACAGAGTATGAAACCATCCGGGAACGAACCAGCAAACGGGCCGACCGGCGGGTGCTCTTGCCGCTGGAAGAAGCCCGGGCGCGTTCGCCCGAACTGTCCTGGGCAGACTACGTGCCGCCCACACCCAGGAAGACGGGCGTGACGGCCATCGATGTTCCGCTGACTGAGTTGATCCCGTACATCGACTGGACCCCGTTTTTCATGACCTGGGAACTCGCCGGTAAATACCCGCGCATTCTCGAGGACGAGGTTGTCGGCGAAACGGCTCGCAGCCTGTTCAAGGATGCCCGGGAAATGCTCGACCACCTGATCAGTGACGGACGCCTCCAGGCCAGGGGCGTGTTCGGTATCTGGCCTGCCAATCGCGCCGGGGACGAAGAGGATGTGGTCCTCTACACCGACGAAGCTCGAACCGAGGAACTGACCCGGCTGCACTTTCTGCGCCAGCAGGCGGAAAAGCCGGATGGGAAGCCACACTATTCGCTGGCGGACTTTATCGGTCCTGCCCCCGTCGCCGACCATATCGGCGCCTTTGCCGTCACCGCCGGTCTCGGACTCGACGACATCCTGGCCGACTACGAGAACGATCCCTACTCGAGCATCATGGCGAAGGCACTGGCAGACCGGCTCGCCGAAGCCTTCGCCGAATACATGCACCGGCTGGTGCGCACGCAACACTGGGGATATGCGGCCGGGGAGAATCTGGACAACGCCAGCCTGATCAAGGAGGCCTATCAGGGCATCCGACCGGCGCCCGGTTACCCGGCCTGTCCGGAACACAGCGAAAAGACAACGCTGTTCGAACTCCTGGATGCCACGGATGCCACCGGTATCAGCCTGACCGAACACTTCGCCATGCTGCCGGCGGCCAGCGTTTCAGGCTGGTACCTGGCGCATCCTGAAAGCCGGTATTTCGGACTCGGAAAAATCGGCGCAGACCAGTTGGCAGATTACGCCAGAAGAAAAGGAATCACGGATGCGCGGGCAGAAACACTGCTGCGGCCAAATCTCTAGGCTAATCCTCCAGGCCAAACTTCCAGTAAGGCCGGTCGATCAGTTCTGCCGGCTCAGAAAGTCCAGCCGGAAATGAAGTGTACGGCCATGGCGATGGCGGTACAGAAGATCACCAGGATGGCCTTGGCATCGGTGCGCTGATCGTCCTCGCGCTCGGCTTCGATGCGGCTCAGGCCCGGCTCGGTACCCGGTTCGGAATGTGCTTCGCTCATGACTGTACTTTGGGTGGTTTCCGTTGGCGCGGAGTCTACCTAAGCCGCTGATTCAACACAATTATCGCGGCCGCATCCGGTCACTGCACGCCCCGGGCTCCGTTCTAAGCATAGGCCGAAGGGTTACTTCGTCCCTTTTCAGGCCGATGGTACTTTCCGGGTCTTTCGAAAGTGGCGTAGAGAGCGCCTGCAGGCAGATGTACCGATACGACGGTTTCGACAGGCAGTTCGTCAACGAGCGGGTTGCCCACTACCGCGCCCAGACTGAGCGCTACCTGGCCGGGGAACTGGCAGAAGACGAATTCCTGCAGCTGCGCCTGCGCAACGGACTGTACGTGCAGCGTCTCGCGCCCATGCTGCGGGTTGCCGTGCCTTACGGCACGCTCGACTCACGGCAACTGAGACAGCTCGCCCATATTGCCCGGCACTTCGACCGTGGCTACGGCCACCTTTCCACCCGGCAGAACGTTCAATTCAACTGGCCGCTGCTGGAAGAAGTTCCGGATATTCTGGCCGCGCTGGCGGAGGTGGATATGCACGCGATCCAGACCAGCGGCAGCTGCATCCGCAACGTCACCACAGACGAGTTCGCAGGGGTGGCGGCGGATGAATGGGTCGATCCCCGTCCGTTCTGTGAGTTGATCCGACAGTGGTCGACCTCGCACCCGGAGTTCGACTGGCTGCCACGCAAATTCAAGATCGCCATCACCGGCGCGCGTCAGGACCGGGCCGCAACCGCCGTGCACGATATCGGCCTGAAGGTGCATCGGGAAAATGGTGAGACCCGCTTCGACGTGATGGTCGGGGGTGGCCTCGGCCGAACGCCCGTCCTCGGTGAGACCATCCACACCGGACTCCCCGTCGAACACCTGCTCACCTACCTCGAAGCCATCATGCGGGTCTACAACCGCTATGGTCGGCGGGATAACAAATACAGGGCGCGGATCAAGATTCTGGTCCGGGCGATGACGGCCGATGGGTTCAGGACCCGGGTCGAAGACGAGTGGCAACACCTGAAAGACGGACCGAATACGCTGACCCCGGAAGAAATCGAGCGGATGCAGTCCCACTTCCAGCCCCTCGACTACCCCGAAACGGATCCGGCCGATCTGGCTGGTCAGCGTCTGGCGGATCCGCTCTTCAGCCGGTGGGTGGAACAGAACGTGACGGCGCATCGGGTGCCGGGATATGCGGCGGTGACCCTGTCCACCAAGTCCACGGGGGTACCGCCGGGTGACGTCTCGGATGTGCAGATGGATGCGGTGGCGGACTGGGCCGACGAATTCGGCTTTGGCGAAATCAGAATCAGCCACGAGCAGAATTTCGTGCTGCCCGACGTCCCGCAGGCTGCGCTGCTGGCGTTGTACAAGCGTGCGCTGGAGATGCAACTGGGTGCGGCAAACGCCGGGCTCATTTCCGATATCGTCTGTTGCCCCGGGGGTGACTTCTGCTCACTGGCGAACGCCAAGTCCATCCCCGTGGCCGAAGCCATCCAGACTGCCCTTGCGGATCTGGATTACCAGCACGATCTCGGCCCCCTCGATCTGAACATTTCCGGCTGCATGAACGCCTGCGGCCACCATCACGTGGGACACATCGGTATTCTGGGCGTCGACAAAAAAGGCCATGAGTTCTACCAGATTTCTCTCGGCGGCCACTCCGGCCATGGTGACCGACCGGCAAGCCTGGGCCAGATCGTCGGACCATCCGTTCCTCGAGACCAGGTGGTGAACATCATCCAGGAAATTCTGAGTACCTATGTGGCCCTGAGGGAGGAAAACGAAACCTTCCTCGGCTGCTTGCAGCGGACGGGGATCGAACCCTTCAAGGCGCGCATCTATGGCACTGCTTGATCGCGATGGCAGGATTGTCGAGTCCGCCGGCATTGCCAACGGTGCGACAGCGAGCGGCGGTCTCACCCTGACACCGCTGGCGGACTGGACGCCCGGCAGCGGAGAAGGCCTGCTCCTGGATTCGGCCGATGAACCGGACGTGGCACAGACGAGTGCGCCGGTGATTGCCATCCACTTCCCGGCTTTCAGCGATGGGCGGGGATTGTCTCTGGCTGTGCTTCTGCGCACACGCTATGGCTACACGGGTGAACTGCGGGCGGTCGGCGATGTGCATCCGGATCTGATTCACTACATGAAGCGTTGCGGCTTCGACACCTTCCAGATGCCTGAGGGCCGGACGCTGCCAGCTGCTGTCAATGATGCCGAAGGCGGCATTGATGGCAACACGCCCCTTGCACCCTACAGCGATTACTACCAAGCTTCGGTCATTCATCCGGAACCGGCATACCGAAGAGTCAGGAGAGGTGCATAGCACAGGTGTCATCGAGTCTTTCTTTCTGATCTTTGCCGGCGCGGCCCTGGTCGCTTCGGCTGCCCTTTATACCCGCCAGCCCCTGCTCGTCGCCTATATCATTGTTGGCGCGGTCCTCGGACCACACGGACTGAAACTGGTTTCCGACCCCGACCTGCTTTCGGAAATCGCCGAGATCGGAATCATATTCCTGCTGTTTCTGGTCGGGCTCGATCTGCCACCGTCCAAACTCCGGAACATGGCTGGAAAGGGCTCGCTGGCCGCCGCGCTGACGACCCTCGTATTCTTCGCCATTGGCTATACCGTGATGATCGCCTTCGGGTTCGGCAATACCGCCGCCCTGATCACCGGTATGGCCTGCACCTTTTCCAGCACCATTCTGGGCATCAAGCTGCTGCCGACCACCGTGCTCCACCATCGGCATGTGGGGGAGATTGTGGTCTCTCTCCTGCTCATTCAGGATCTGATCGCCATCCTCGGGCTGATCCTGCTGGCGAGTTATGGCGGCAGCTGGACGGATACCGCTCAATCACTGGGCACCGCCCTCCTCGCGCTTCCCGTACTGACGCTGGTGGCCATATTCGGCGTGCGTCTGGTTCTGCTGCCGCTGATCACCCGTTTTGATGCCTTCAATGAGTTCATCTTTCTGCTGGCGCTGGGATGGTGCCTGGGTCTGGCCAGTATCGCCTCGTACTTCGGGCTTTCCTTCGAAATCGGCGCTTTCGTTGCCGGCGTCTCGCTCGCCACCAGCCCCATTTCCCAGTACATCGCCGACGCCCTCAGACCGCTGCGGGATTTCTTCCTGGTGTTGTTTTTCTTCACCGTCGGCGCGGAGATCAATGTGGTGCTGCTGATGGAGGTGCTGCTGCCGACCCTGTTCCTGGCCGCGGCGCTCATCGCACTGAAACCGCCGACGTTCGCGCTGGCGTTGCGCATGCAGGGAGAGCCGGTCGCGCTGGGTTGGGAGGTGGGCTATCGCATGGGGCAGATGAGCGAGTTCTCGCTGCTGGTTTCCTACGTGGCCATCGGCGCCGGGCTGCTCTCGGTTGAAGCCGCGCACGTGGTGCAGGGCGCGACCGTAATCACCCTGCTGGTATCTTCCTATCTGGTCATCTTCCGCTATCCGAGCCCGATCGCCATCTCAGCGCGACTGCGGAGGGATTAGCCCGCCTCCGCGCCCACCGATGTCAGCCGTGGGCGAGCACGCCGCGGCCGACCATCTCACCGGCCAGGATTCGATCGAGCGCCGGGGAGATGGTATCGAGTGTGAGAGGCGCTTTCAGAGATTCGAGTGCCGGGAGCTGCCAGGGTCCGGCCAGTTTGGTCCAGATTTCCTGTTTCTGATCGAGCGGCAACTGCACGGAATCCACACCGAGCAGATTCACGTGTCGCAGAATGAAAGGCAGTACGGTGGCCGGGATCTCCGGAGAATCCACCAGACCGCACGCCGCCAGGCTGCAGCCGTATTTGAGCGACTTCACCGCGTTGAAAAGAATCTCACCCCCTACGGTATCGACCACGCCGCCCCAGGTTTCCGCACCCAGGGGACGGTCAGCGCCCGCACGGGCAGCCGCCCGATCGATAATCTCCGTGGCGCCGATATCGCGCAGGAAATCGTGCTGGCTGGCCTTGCCGGTGACAGCGGTGACCGTGTAACCGAGTTTAGCGAGCAGCATCACCGCCACGGAACCAACTCCACCCGTGGCCCCGGTGACAAGGACCGGACCGGATTCCGGCGTCATCCCACCGGCTTCGAGCTTGTGCACGCACAGAGCCGCGGTGAAGCCCGCGGTGCCAAGAATCATGCTCTGCTCAAGACTGAGACCATCCGGTTTGTGCACGGCCCAGCCGGCCGGTATCCGTATCCGCTCGGCGAATCCACCCGGCGTGTTCATACCCAGATCAAAACCGATGGCAATCACCTCATCGCCCGGTTTGAAGTTCGCGTCCGCGCTTTCCAGGACCACGCCAGCGGCATCAATTCCGGGCGTATGGGGAAACTTGCGGGTAACGCCCGGATTCCCGGTGGCGGACAAACCGTCTTTGTAGTTCAACGACGAATAACGCACGTCGATGAGGAGATCACCGTCCGGCAGGTCGTTGGTGTCCCGTTCCACCAGGCTCCGTTCAAATCCGTTGTCTGTTTTTTCTACCAGCAGGGCACGAAACGTAGCCATGGATGGATCTCCTTTGGTGATTCCGAGTAAAGGTTCAGCGATGGCCGACGCTGGTGATCCGGTCTACCAGTCGACCAAGACTCATCTCGGCCTGGGCCATCAACCGTTCTATGGGTTTCCGGTGTACCACCCAGCGCACTTCATACACATCCCGCGCTTCACAGGCTCGGGCGAGATACTCATCGCTGGTGGAAAGCTCGTCGACCAGATGCCTGGCGATCGCCCGATCTCCGTACCAGACTTCGCCGGTGGCCACTTCCGCCATATTCAGTGAGGGGCGTCGGCTGCTCACATACTCCTGAAAAAGCGCGTGAATGTCTTCCAGTTCCTCCACGAACTTCTGCCGGCCTTCGTCCGTGTTTTCACCCAGCACGGTCAGCGTGCGCTTGTATTTGCCGGCGGTGAGCAGCTCCACGTCCACATCATGCTTTTTGAGCAGCCGGTGCACGTTGGGAATCTGAGCCAGCACGCCGATGGAGCCGATCACGGCGAACGGCGCGGCGAGAATACGGTCCGCCACCGCAGCCATCAGGTAGCCGCCGCTGGCAGCCACCTTGTCCACCGCAACCACCAGCGGGATGCCGTGGGCTCTGATGCGGTCGAGCTGGGAGGCCGCCAGGCCATAGCCATGCACAGCCCCACCGGGACTTTCCAGACAGACGACCACCTCGTCCGAGGGTTCCGCCAGCGTCAACACCGCAGTCACTTCCGTGCGCAGGTGATCCACTTTCGAGGCCTGAATGTCACCTTCGAAGTGGAGAACGAATACCCGGGACCGCGCCTGCTCATCAGGCTCGAGGCGCTCCGCGTTCTTGGCGGATCTGGCCTGCTGTTTGAGCTCGGCTTTCTCTTTTTTCTGGTCCTGCTTATGCAGCTTCTTGAACTGCGCCTCGGGCAGTACCGCCTGGCGCAGACTGTCTTTCAGATGGTTCAGCCGATCGTTGAGTTTTCTGATCTCGAGGTGGCCGGGACTGCCCTGCTGCTGTCGCTTCATGCCCATCGAGGCCATGGCGGAAAGAATGAGGAGTATGGCGACCACGACCGTCGCGGCCTGGGCGAAAAAGAGCAGATAGTCGAAGAGATAGTCCAAGTGAAGCCACCGGATATGAGCAGGCCGGCTACTCTACTTGAGAGGCGGAAAATTTACATCTGCGTTGCACGGAGCCGCCCCGCGCACCCCATACCCGCCTTGATTCCAGCGGATGGCCATGTGAGATTCCGCACATGGCATTGCGTGCACTCCAGTCTCATCTCGAAAACACCTTCTTTCCGCCGGCCAGCGTCGGTATGGATGCGGTCATCCGGCTGGCGATCGCGGACGAACGGCTCCAGTTCAAAGTTGCGGAAGGCAGAATCTGCTTTCAGGACGCAGACATTCAGAGACCGGATGCGACCTTCTTTTTCGAAGACGTGGATACCGCTTGGGCGCTGCTGTCCGGCCAGGCCGATGCCTTTACCGCCTTCATGGAAGGACGCTTCCGCTCGGATGGCTATCTGATGTGGGCGTTCACCCTGATGTCGATGTTTCAGTCGGAAAGTCTGCCGGATACGCCGGTGGAATAACCGGCAGACGCGCTCAGGCCGACGGCCCTTTGACCGTCGTGATGAACTCATCGATCAGCCAGCGGGAGATGGCGGTTCCAGGCGGCATGTTCGGCAGGTCGTCCACGCCGAACCAGTTCGCTTCAGCGATCTCTTCGTCCTGACAGACGATCTCTCCACTCAGGTACTCGGCGTGAAAGCCGAGCATGAGTGAATTGGGGAACGGCCAGCTCTGGGAACCGAAGTACTTCAGGTTGCCGACCTTCAGACCCACCTCTTCCAGCACTTCCCGATGCACGGTCTGTTCGATGGATTCGCCAGGCTCCACAAAGCCGGCCAGGGTGCTGAACATGCCGTTCGGCCAGTTGGCATTCCGCGCCAGCAGCATCTGATCGCCTCGCGTGATCAGCACGATGATGCTCGGCGCCAGCTTGGGATAGTTGATCAGCGAGCAGTTCGGGCATTGCTTGGCCCGGTCTTTTGCGTGGTCGTCCATGGCGGTTCCACAGCGGCCACAGAACTGATGCTCATTGTGCCAGTCAATGATCTGGTGGGCGCGCCCGGCAAGATAGAAGATCGACTGTTCCACACGCCCGAGCCAGTCGCGCAAACCCGCTACCGCATACCCTTCCGGTACGGACCCACTCGCCTGCATGACGTAGATCGGCCGACCGCGATGCTGTCCCAGGTAGTGTTCGAAGGAGACCTCGATGTCCATCCAGCGCAGTTCATCGCCGGTGACAGGCCGTGGCGCACCCTGCTCGGAAACGCAGACAAAACCCTGCGGCATGCGCACGAAGAACCAGGCGTCGTCCCGGGAGGCACCTTCCGGGGGCTGGACGAGTGTTTCGAAGTCATCAGGATCGCTTGGCCACATTGCGTCTGTCTTTCCTTTCTTATCTGTCTGGCTGATGGTTGTTCTGCCGGATCTGTCTTTACAGGTCTGCCTGCACCGGATGCTTACGCCTGCCGGGTATCTGATCGATGAGAGATCGGCCGTGGACATATTGTGGGTGGCGGAGGCCCCTGCACGCAACGTCTCCACCTCGAGCCGGCTTGGGGCCGGTCGATGTGGACTCCTCAGGACGGCTCGATTATCTTTGGCGAGCCTGAATTCCACGGTCGACTAAGGAGGGACACGCCGACGCCGTTCGGCAACATCATGAGCGCACCGATCAAGACGGCGTCTTTCTGGCACAATTTTCTCGGCCCTGCACCGGACTGGTACAAGGGACTCATCCTGTGTTTCCTGCTGATCAATCCAATTCTGTATCTGATCTCGCCTTTCGTTGCCGGCTGGGTCCTGGTGCTCGAATTCATCTTCACCCTGGCGATGGCACTTCGCTGCTATCCGCTGCAGCCAGGCGGGCTGCTCGCCATCGAAGCGGTGGTGATCGGCATGACCTCGCCGGACACCATTCGAGCAGAGGTGTTCAACAATTTCCCGGTGATTCTGCTGCTGATGTTCATGGTCGCCGGCATCTTCTTCATGAAAGAGCTTCTGCTCTTCACCTTTACCAAAATAATTCTTGGAATACGCTCTAAGTCGCTGATATCCCTTCTTTTTTGTGCGGTATCCGCGGTGCTTTCAGCGTTTCTCGATGCGCTGACGGTCACCGCTGTGATCATCAGCGTCGCCCTCGGCTTCTATTCCGTCTACCACAAGGTGGCCTCCGGCAAGCAGTTCTCCGACGAACACGAGCACTCCGAGGATGAAAGTATCGGTGAATTGCACCGTGAAGATCTGGAGGAGTTTCGGGCGTTCCTGCGTAATCTGCTCATGCACGGCGCTGTCGGCACGGCACTCGGCGGCGTCTGTACCACGGTTGGCGAGCCTCAGAACCTGCTGATCGCCAATCAGGTGGGTTGGGAATTCATCGAGTTCTTCACCCGGATGGCACCGGTGACCATGCCGGTATTCGCCGTCGGTCTCACCACCTGCCTGCTGCTCGAGCAGATCAAACGCTTCGGCTATGGCGCCACGCCCCCCGAACCCGTCCGGCTGATCCTGACGGAGTTCGACGAGGAAGAAACCCGGAACCGGACCGATCTGGATCGGGCCCGTCTCGTGATCCAGGCGCTGGCGGCGCTGGTTCTGGTGGTGGCCCTCGCCTTCCACTGGGCGGAAGTGGGGCTCATCGGTCTCATGGTGATCGTCATACAGACCGCGCTGAACGGCGTTGTGGAAGAACATCAACTGGGACGGGCTTTCGAAGAAGCACTGCCCTTCACCGCACTGCTGGTCGTCTTCTTCGGCATCGTCGGCGTGATCGAAGACCAGCATCTGTTTGCCCCGGTCATCAACTACGTCCTGTCGCTGGATGTATCCGATCAACCCGGTGTCATGTACATCGCGAATGGCCTGCTGTCGGCAATCAGCGACAACGTGTTCGTCGCCACCGTCTATATCAACGAAGTCACGGATGCCTTCAACCGAGGCCAGATCGATCGTGAACACATGAACACCCTGGCCATTGCGATCAACACGGGCACGAATATACCCAGTGTCGCAACGCCGAATGGTCAGGCTGCGTTTCTGTTCCTGCTGACCTCTTCCCTGGCACCGCTGGTACGGCTTTCATACGGACGCATGGTGATGATGGCGCTGCCTTATACGGTGACCATGGGTCTCACGGGCTGGTTCTGTGTGATGTACTTCTTCTAGTATCGGGACTTTCAGGAAGTGGGTTCCTGAAATTCCTGAGATAAAGCGCGACAGGTGCGGAACCGATCAGGCCTGTTCCAATCGGCGCCAGACGGCGCCTGACTCGGACCTGCCGTCCAGGATATCGAGTAAGCCCTCGTGGGCGCTGGCTTCTTCCACGCTGGCCGGAATCACTTTCAACGCGGGTCGATCTGCGTCTAATTCAAGGGTCGCATCCGCTTCCCCACGACGGTCTGCCTCATCTCCTTCACCTGCAAACAGCGCCGTTTGCCCGCCTGTCATCAGCAGAAAAACGTCTGCGAGGATCTCGGCGTCCAGGAGTGCGCCGTGCAGGGTGCGCGCTGAATTGTCCACCTGATAGCGGCGGCAGAGTGCGTCCAGGCTGTTCTTCTGACCCGGATGCTTATGTCTGGCCAGGGCCAGGGAATCGGTGACGGTGCAGATATCCGCGATGCGAGCGCGCCGGCCGGACAGGCGGGCAAGCTCATGATCCAGGAATGCGACATCGAAAGGCGCGTTGTGGATGATCAGTTCGGCGCCACTCAGGAACTCGATGATCTCGTCGGCGATTTCGGCGAACTTCGGCTTGTCCGCCAGAAACTCTGAACTGATACCGTGCACGTCGAACGCACCGTCATCGATCTCGCGTTCGGGGTTGATGTACTTGTGCAGCTGCCGGCCCGTATAACGGCGATTCACCAGCTCCACGCCGCCAATTTCGATGATCCGGTGACCCTGAGCGGTTTCCAGACCCGTGGTTTCAGTATCGAGGACAACCTGCCGCACGGCTATCGGTTCCCCTGCATTTCATCAATCGCATCATTGGCGGCCTGATCCACCAGTTCGTTTTCGGTGTGGCCGCTGTGTCCTTTCACCCAATGCCACTCCACATCGTGCAGAGCGGTGAGCCGGTCGAGTTCCTCCCAGAGATCCTGATTCTTGACCGGCTTTCTGGCAGCCGTCTTCCAGCCGTTTTTCTTCCATTTCGCCACCCAGCCGGTGATGCCCTGCCGAACGTACTGGGAATCCGTGGTGAGGGTCACCTGACTGCCCCGGGTTAACGCCGCCAGGCCCTGTATGGCCGCCATCAGTTCCATCCGGTTGTTCGTGGTCTCCGGCTCGGCGCCTTTGATCAGTTTGTCGGCATCGCCGTAGCGCAGATAGGCGGCCCAGCCACCGGGTCCCGGGTTTCCTCTGCATGCACCGTCTGTATAAATCTCAACCAGGGTCCTGAACTCCGTCCTCATTGATGCCTGAAGGGGGCTGCATGGCATCCGGAAACCGGCTGATCCGCGCGGAACGCGCAGAACCATTCGACAGTTTCGGGTACGCAGCAGGTGCGAATTTGCGACCGGCAACCGTCGTTCTGGACCAGTCCGGCCGGACGGCGCTGGCCTGCTTCACGGCCGAAATCACATACACGCCCCCAACCGGTATCCGGCGATCGGCGCACAGTCCGCGCAGCTTGCGCCAGATGCCGGCGTCCTTGTTCCGGGTGGAAAACGGCAGCTCATACGCAAGGTATTTAACGTCCTGCTGGAGCTCGAAGCCGAGGACGGCGAGCCAGTCCTGGAGGCGACCAGGACTCACGAAGCGCAGGCCGCTGAAACTATCCTTGAAGAATCTTGCGTAAGCCCCCCGCAGGCCCCACAGGCTCCAGGGATTGAAGGCGACAATCAGGAGGCGCCCACCCGGGGCCAGGGCTCTGGCCACTTCGCGCATCGCCCGCCTGGGGTCCTGTGCGGTCTCCAGAACGTGATGGAGCACCAGCGCATCCAGACTGTTGTTGCGCAGGGGTAATTCGTCGAGATCGGCCCTGAAACGTCCGGATTCCTCTTCCGTTCCGATGCTGACCTGGGCTGGCGGCGCCGAAACTTCTGAGGTTTCGGGCGTCTCAGAGGCGTCGGTAGTGAACTGACAGGTCTCGAGCCAGAAACGGTTTCGAATCATGCACCCGCGCACGGTATCGGTAAGATCCGTATGGCAACCTGCCCAGAGCAGAGTATCCCCGTGGAAACGCCGGGCGCACTCGCTGATGACGGGCGCCTGCTCGCTGAGGAGCCGGTGTCCGGAACTGGAAGCGAACCAGGCAGCGAGACGATCTAGGGAGGAAGTTGCCAAGTGCAAAGACATAACGCAAAGTACCTGATCCATTCTGACGGCACCTTCTGATGTCCGCAAGCACCCGTACTCATCGGCTTGTGGTGGCCTCCTGCGCCGCGCTGTTGCTGCTGCTCGGCTGCCAGACCACGGTGCCCACTGCCCTGCCGGAACCGGTTGATACCGGCGTGGCTGCCGCCACGATCGCGCCTGAACCCGTCATACCCTATGCGGAAGGTGATCTGATCGCCCCCGGCGTCCATCTGCCGGAACCGAGCCTCTGGGCGGACATGGTGGAGGGTTTCCAGCTCGACCGATACACCGATCAGAAGCGGGTTCAACAGGAACTGCGCTGGCTGAAGCGGCACCCGACCTATCTGTACAACATGCGCGATCGCCTGGGACGTCATCTCGCCTATATTCACGCACAGGTGGAAGCTCGAGGCCTGCCAAGTGAGCTTGCCCTGCTGCCCATCGTTGAGAGCGCCCTCGATCCCTACGCCTTCTCCCATGGTGGCGCGGCAGGCCTCTGGCAGTTCATACCCGCCACCGCAAAGCGCTTCGGCCTGGAACGAAACTGGTGGTATGAAGGTCGTCGAGATCCGGTGGCAGCGACCGACGCCGCCCTGGACTATCTGGAGTATCTGTACAAGCGCTTCGACGACTGGTATCTCGCCCTGGCCGGCTACAACGCCGGTGAAGGCAACGTCAATCGGGCCAAACGCAGAGCCGAGGACGGTGCTGGCTTCTTCGAACTGAAGCTGCCCCGGGAAACCAGCGCCTACGTGCCCCGGCTGCTGGCACTGGCTGAACTGGTCGAGAACCCCGAATCACTGAACGTAACGCTGCCGCCCATCAGCCCGGATATTCCTTTTCAGGTGGTCAGCACCGGCAGCCAGATGGACCTGAGTGTCATCAGCCGGGTCACGGAGATCGATGTGGAAACGCTTTATCTCTGGAATCCGGCGCTCAATCAATGGTCGACGCCACCGAACGGACCACATCACCTGATTCTGCCCAGCCCCCTCGCCCAGACAGCGGCAGCCCGGATTGCCTCCGTCCCCTCTGAGCAGCGGGTCGAGTGGCTGCGGGTGACGGTGCGCCCCGGCGATACCTTGAGTCAGCTCGCCGCGCGACACCGCACGGACATCGCCAGCCTCAAACAGGCCAACGGACTCCGCAACGCCCGGATCACTGCAGGCGACTCCCTGCTGATTCCGAAAACACCGGCGGCCCTGTCGAACAGCATCACCAGCCGTAATCAGGGCACCACCTACGTGGTTCAGAATGGTGACTCGCTGTGGACCATCAGCCGCGCCCACGATATTCCAATCAACCGATTGATGAAGACCAATCACGTTGGCCCCAAGGACTATCTCAGAGTCGGACAGAAACTCACCCTGCCGGGTAGTTCCGCCTCACCGATGGCGGTCAGCGCCAGCCGGGAAGCGCAGATCCGCAAGGTTCGCTACGGTGTGCGGCAAGGGGATTCCCTGGCCCGCATCGCCAGCAAGTTCAATGTCCGGGTGAACGACATCATCGGCTGGAACAAGCTGAACGCTAAGGATTATCTGCAGCCGGGTCAGACGCTGCTGCTCTACATCAATGCCTCCACCGGAACGGACTGAACCGTCCGTCCGGTGTCTGCGCGGGCTTAGAACGTCGGCCGGCTGATGGAGGCATCCTGCTCCAGCGCCTGATAGTAGCTGTCGAAATCCATGGTCTGGGTCCTGGTTGCCAGAAACTGACGAATGCCCTGAATTTCCGCCTCTGTCATGGTGGAGAGATCACCATCCTCAACCCGCGTCATGGTGATCACGTAGCGCGTACCATCCACACCCTGGGCGCTGCCGACCTGCTTCCCCGCGCTGGGTCGCGGTAATTCAAAGGCCGCGCTCAGCACTTCCGAAGGCACACCGATTTCGTTGCGCCGGGCGAGTTCCCGGGTCTGCCAGGCGAGCCCCAGGTCGTTTGCAATCACCGAGACATTCTCTTCCGATTGCACCCGTGCCAGTGCATCCGCATGGGCGTTTTCCAGCGCGAGACGGGCCTGCTCTCCGGCGATTTCCGCACGGATGTCCTCTGCCACCTGCTCGAACGGAATCGTCTCCGGTTCATGCCGCATCATGACCCGGGAGACCACGGCCCGGTTTTCCAGATACTCGACGGCCGGGGTGTTGAAACCCTGATCCAGAACCTCGGAAGTGAACAGACTCTCTCTCAGCGTCACATTGCCGAAAATGCCCGAACCGGATGTCTGGGTGACGGCGTTGGCGGTCTGAATCTCCAGACCGAGCGCTGAACTGATGCCGTCGAGACTTTCCGGCTGTTCGAACGCCAGGTTATCGAGCTCCCGAACCCGGTCGATGAAGACCCGTTCGGCTTCCGCCCGTTTGAGGCCTTCGGTGATCTCCGCACGCATCTCTTCGAGGGAGGGGAATTCGGTCGCGATGACTTCCTTCAGCTCGATCAGGTGAACGCCGAAGTCGGTCTGAACCGGATCTGAAAGCTGGCCGACCTCAAGTGCCCACAGGGCTTCTTCGAACTCGGGTGCAAACAGTCCCCGGCTGACGGGCCCCAGATCGCCACCCGCGGCCTTCGAACCCGGATCTTCTGAATACTCGGCAGCGAGTTCGGCGAAACTTTCACCCGCTTCGATTCTGGCACGCAGGGATTCGAGTTCGGCAACCGCCTGTTCCGGCGAGCGTTCATCAGTGATCTGCAGGAGAATATGTCGGCTGTCCCTCTGCTCATCGCCGAGAGAAGCGGCCTTCTCCCGTTCATAGCCCGCAATCACATCGTCTTCGCTGATCTCGATGGCCGGATCGTCGAGCAAGGCATCCAGGGTGAGTTCCACGAAGGCGACATCCACCGACTCTTCCGTCATGTAGTCGAGCAGATTTTCTTCGTAACGGACCCGCACATCATCCTCGCTGACGTCTGCCTGATCGAGGAAATCCGTTTCAGAGAAGGCCAGATAAGCGATATCCCTTCGCTGACTCAGAATGCGTGCGTGCTCGCGCAATTCCCATTCCGTGCTGAACGCGGTTTCGATGATGCCGTTGCGAAGTTGTTCCACGCCGATCAGATCCGCGGTCAGGGAAAGAAATTCCGTTGGCGTGTAGCCCAGCATGTTCACAACCCGGCGGTAGGTATTCTCCTCGAACGCGCCGTCAATCAGAAAATTCGGGTTGCTTGTCACAATCTCGTTGATCTGCTTGTCACTCGCACCGACGCCAAGTTCTTCCGCTGCCTGGGAAAGCAGTATTCGGCTGATGAGCTGGTTGATCACCGAATTCTGCAGCATGGCAGGGTCGATCATGTTTGGATCGAAGTTCTCGCCGAACTGGGCGGCGAGTCGGCGTCGCTCCCGTTCCGCCTCTACCGTGAGCGCAGTCTGGGTAATGTCTTCGCCGTTCACGCTGGCCACACTCGGATCCGTCGTCAGAAACAGGTTGAATGCGCCGAATCCGAAGATGGCGAGAACGAATATGATCGCTCCTACGAGAACCTTGAAAGCAAAGCTCTGGGTCTGATCTCTTAGTTTCTGAAGCATCGGGGTTCCTGAGGTCGAGTCGCGAGTTATTGGTGAAACGAAAGCGCGGATCAAAGGCGCAGAAAAAAAGGCGCAGTTAAGCGCCTTTTGAGCAAGTTATCGGGGGTAAAGCGTTTAGTTCAGGGCGTCCTTGAGCGCTTTGCCTGGTTTAAATGCCGGTACCTTGGCAGCAGCAATCTCAATCGGTGCACCCGTTTGCGGATTGCGTCCGGTTCGTGCTGCACGATCCCTCACGGTGAAAGTGCCGAAGCCTACCAGCGAAACTGGATCAGCCTGCTTAAGAGAATCAGTGATCGCATCAATTGCCGCATCCAGAGCTCTGCCAGCAGCGGCCTTGGAGATATCTGCGGAGTCCGCGATTCGATCGATCAGTTCAGTTTTGTTCACATTCAGCCCCTCTGTGATGATGAAGTTCCGGGTTGCCGGATTTTATCGTTGTTATTCCGTACCAGCCCGAAGGCTCGCGGGTTTTTATACCAACACCCCAGAGGGGCTGCAAGCTTGCGGACAAGGAGAAAACAGCGTCGCAGCCCGCATTTAATGCGGGCTGATCGGTAATTCCCCTTCCGAACCTGCGGGAGATTTGCCCACCTGGGTCACCTCTTCGGTACCCTCCCCGATGGCCGGATTCTCACTCTTGGAACCGGATTCCGCCTTGCTGACGATCTTAGGTTCCGGCAGTCGTTCGAGGGCGATCTCCAGTACGTCGTCCATCCATTTCAACGGATAGATGGTGAGGTTCTCTTTGACATTGTCAGGTATTTCCTTGAGATCCCTCTCGTTTTCCGCCGGAATGATCACGTTCTTGATCCCGCCGCGCTGCGCCGCCAGGAGTTTTTCCTTGAGTCCGCCGATCGGCAGGACCTGGCCGCGAAGGGTGATCTCGCCCGTCATCGCAACATCCGCACGCACGGGAATTCCGGTCAGAACAGAGATGATGGCGGTGCACATTCCGATGCCGGCAGACGGTCCGTCCTTGGGGGTAGCCCCTTCCGGGACGTGAATATGCAGATCCCATTTTTCATGAAAATCTTTCGGGATACCGAGCATTTCCGATCGGCTGCGCACGAATGTCAGGGCCGCCTGGATGGATTCCTGCATCACATCGCCCAGTGAACCGGTCTTGGTCTGCCGGCCTTTTCCTGGCACGGCAACCGCCTCGATATTGAGCAACTCGCCGCCCACCTGGGTCCAGGCGAGACCCGTAACAATGCCGACGTGGTTTTCTTCTTCCGCCAGGCCATAGGTATATTTTCGAACGCCGTTGTAGTGTTCGATATCGTCCTCGCCGATCTCTACTACGGCCTTCGACCTGTCTTTGCTTTTAACCTTGCCTTCGCCTTTCGCGAAGGCCTGTTCCTTGACGACCTTTCGAGCCAGTTTGGAGATCTCGCGCTCGAGGCCACGAACACCCGCTTCCTTGGTGTAGTAACGGATGAGATGGAGCAGTCCGGCGTCATCGACTTTCAACTGGTTCGGAGCCAGGCCGTTTGATTCCGTCTGCTTCGGCAACAGATACTTTCTGGCGATGTTGAGTTTCTCACCTTCCGTGTAGCCCGGAAGGCGGATCACTTCCATTCTATCCAGCAGAGGCGCCGGGATGTTCATGGAGTTGGAGGTGCAGATGAAGAATACGTCGGACAGGTCGTAGTCCACCTCGAGATAGTGATCGTTGAAGGTGTTGTTCTGTTCCGGGTCCAGCACCTCGAGCAGTGCGCTGGCAGGGTCTCCGCGTACGTCCATGCCCATCTTGTCGACTTCATCCAGCAGGAAGAGCGGGTTCTTAACGCCTGCCTTGGACATTTTCTGCAGGATTTTGCCCGGCATGGAGCCGATGTAGGTGCGCCGGTGACCGCGTATTTCCGCTTCGTCCCGAACGCCGCCCAGGGCCATGCGGATAAACTCACGGTTCGTGGCCCGGGCAATGCTCTCACCCAGCGAGGTTTTACCCACCCCTGGCGGCCCGACAAGACAGAGCACGGGGCCTTTCATTTTCTTGACACGTGACTGCACGGCCAGGTATTCGATGATCCGGTCTTTGACCTCTTCGAGACCGTAGTGGTCTTCATCGAGAATCGCCTGTGCGGCAGCCAGATCTTTGCGAACACGGCTTTTCTTCTTCCAGGGAATACTGATCACCCAGTCGAGGAAACTGCGTACCACGGTCGCTTCGGCACTCATCGGCGACATGAGTTTGAGCTTGTTCAACTCGGAGGTCGCCTTTTCCCGCGCCTCCTTGCTCATGCCGCTTTCTTCGATCTTCGCCTCTATTTCTTCGATTTCGTTGGGCGTTTCTTCCAGATCGCCGAGTTCTTTCTGAATGGCCTTCATCTGCTCATTCAGGTAGTACTCCCGCTGGCTTTTCTCCATCTGCTTCTTGACCCGGCCGCGGATCCGCTTCTCCATCTGAGAAACGTCCATCTCCGCATCCATCAGGCCGAGTAAGGCATCTATCCGTTCTTTGAGGACGAAGCTTTCGAGAATTTCCTGCTTCTCTTCGATCTTGAGCGAAATCTGTGCCGCGATGGTGTCGACCAGACGCGCAGGGTCGTCGATTGAAGAAAGGCTGGAAAGCACTTCCTGAGGTACCTTCTTACTCGACTTCACATACTGTTCGAACTGGTTCATCACCGTTCGCACCAGCGCTTCGGCTTCCCGTGCTTCTGCCACCGGTTCTTCGATGGCCTCCACTTCCGCCAGGAGATAGTCGCCCTCCGGAACCTGTTCGAGGGCCCGCAGATACGCACGCTGTCCGCCTTCGACGAGCACCTTGACGGTGCCGTCGGGCAGCTTCAGCAACTGCAGCACCGTGGCCACGGTGCCCACGTTGAAGAGATCGTCGATGACCGGCGTGTCGACTTCTGCGTCGCGCTTGGCGACCAGCAGGATCTGCTTGTCGTCTGCCATCGCCGCATCCAGGGCCCGTATGGAACTCTCGGTACCGACAAACAACGGATGCACACCATGGGGATAGACCACCATGTCTCTTAACGGAAGTACGGGAACCTGATTGATGCTACTTACTCCATTGTCCTGACGCATGTGAACGGACTAAAGTCTGTCGCGTTCGTCGCGTCCGTGGCCCACACCGGGGTGCGGCTGAAGCGCCGCGGCGCGAAACTAACTAGCCGCGGCGCGAAACTAACCAGCCGCGGCGCGAAACTGAACGGCCGGGCGAGTTGCCGCGGCGTTCTGGAGCCGCGGACTGGCAGGTAGTCCGACCGATTACAGGTAGTTTATTCCTGTGGAGAGGCCTGTGCTTTGTCGACGTTCTCGTACATGAGCATCGGGTCGCTCTCACCCTTGATGACACTCTCGTCGATTACGACTTTCGTCACAGAATCGGTGGAAGGCAGGTCATACATGGTGTCGAGCAGCACCGCTTCCAGGATGGAACGCAGGCCCCGGGCACCCGTCTTCCGCTCCATGGCCTTCTGAGCCACGGCACGGAGCGCGTCCTCGCGGAAATCCACTTCCACACCTTCCATTTCGAACAGCTTGGTGTACTGCTTGGTGAGCGAGTTTTTCGGCTCGGTAAGAATTCGGACCAGCGCTTCGGCATCCAGTTCCTCGAGCGTGGCGACCACCGGCAGACGACCGACGAATTCGGGAATCAGACCGTAGTGGATGAGATCTTCCGGCTCCACTCGACGCAGGGTTTCACCGATGGACTTCTTATCCTCGTCACCCTTCACCTGGGCGCCGAAGCCGATGCCGGATTTCTCCGAACGATCCATGATGACCTTGTCCAGGCCTGCAAACGCGCCACCGCAGATGAACAGAATGTTCGAGGTATCCACCTGCAGAAATTCCTGCTGCGGATGCTTGCGGCCGCCCTGGGGCGGTACAGAGGCAACCGTGCCTTCGATCAGCTTCAACAGGGCCTGCTGAACCCCTTCGCCGGATACATCCCGCGTGATCGACGGGTTGTCCGACTTCCGGGAAATCTTGTCGATTTCATCGATATAGACGATGCCCACCTGGGCTCTTTCCACATCGTAGTCGCACTTCTGCAGCAGCTTCTGAATGATGTTCTCGACGTCTTCACCCACATAGCCGGCTTCGGTCAGGGTGGTGGCATCGGCGATGGTGAACGGCACGTCCAGCAACCGGGCCAGGGTCTCGGCCAGCAGCGTCTTACCGCTACCGGTCGGGCCGATGAGCAGGATGTTGGACTTGGAGAGTTCGACTTCGTCTTTCTTGCCGGTGTAGTTCAACCGCTTGTAGTGGTTGTACACAGCCACGGAGAGCACTTTCTTGGCATGATCCTGACCGATCACATACTCATCAAGAATGTCTTTGATTTCCTGAGGCACTGGCAGGCGGTCGTTCTGCTTGGTCTGCCCGCCCTCGGACACCTCCTCACGGATGATGTCGTTACACAGTTCGACGCACTCGTCGCAGATGAATACAGACGGACCGGCAATGAGCTTGCGCACTTCGTGCTGGCTCTTGCCGCAGAAAGAGCAGTATAAGAGCTTGCCTGAGTCGTCTCCCTTACCGCTTTCGTCTGACATAGATTCGCCTCATTGTTTTGCTAGTTTGCTTCCCGGGGGGGAGTCTCCTGATACATCGCGCGATCCTTCATCTGATCGACCGCGACATATAACCCGACATATCACAGACCTGTACACGCAGGGTGCGCAGATCCCGATGTCGCTACCTTGCTTTCTCATCCACCATATTGCAAGCCCTTGAATGACGGCGGATGTGCCTCACCTGTGAGGTGTGTGTGCCCCGACTGTGAGGTGCAAAGGCACGCATCCAGCCAGATCGCGGGGCTGGATGTGGGTGCTCTGACAACCTGACTGCGCTATTCGCCGACCGCTTTCGCCAGCGGTTTACGGGGCATCTGAACCGTATCGATCAACCCGTATTCAGCGGCCTCTTCCGGACTCATCCAGAAATCACGGTCGGTATCCTCGGCGATCCGCTCCACCGGTTGTCCGGTATGGTCGGCCAGCATCTGATTCAGGCGCTCCCGCATGAGCAGGATTTCCTTGGCCTGGATCTCAATGTCGGAGGCAACCCCACGGGAGCCGCCGGAGGGCTGATGGATCATCATTCGGGAGTTCGGCAGGCAGTACCGCTTGCCGGGCGCCCCGGCGGCGAGCAGAAACGAGCCCATGCTGGCCGCCTGGCCGATGCACATGGTGCTGACGTCCGAACGGATGAACTGCATGGTGTCGTAAATCGCCATGCCTGCGGTGACGCTGCCACCGGGAGAATTAATGTAAAGATGGATGTCTTTATCTGGGTTTTCCGACTCCAGATAGAGCAATTGGGCCACCACCAGGTTGGCCACATTGTCTTCTACCGGACCCACCATGAAGACAATGCGCTCCTTGAGCAGCATGGAATAGATGTCGTAGGCACGCTCACCACGGGCCGACTGCTCGACCACCATGGGCACCAGGCCCAGGTTGGTGATCGGCGTATTGAAGTTGTCTGACTGGCTCATCTTACGTCGGCTCCAATTCTGTATGTGCGTGCTGCTGATCAGGACTTGTCGTCCGATTCGGTGGCGACCCCTTCCGTATCTTCCTCAGGTTCAGCCTCTTCCACGGGTTCTGGCGCTATGGCAGCACCCGTCAGTGCATCCTGATAGTTTGTAGAGACAATCTCGACCGCAGCTTGTTCCAATATATGGTCGACGACCTGATCTTCCAAGACCGCCATCTCGATCTGCTGCCTTTGTTCCGGATTACTGTTGTAGTAGCTCACAACCTGGGCCGGATCCGCATATCCCGCGGCCATCTCCTCGATCCGGGCGTTTACGCGCGCCTCATCCGCTGACAGCTCGCCTTTTGTGACAATTTCGTTGACTATAAGCCCCACGGAGACCCGCTTCTCGGCCTGCTCGGTGAATAAGTCGTCCGGCAGGTCGATGTCGGGGGCCTGGCCACCCTGACCATACATCTGAAACTGCTGCAGCATCTGCTGCTTCTGGTTCTGGATTTCCTGGCTGATCATGGCCTGAGGCAACTGCACGCTGTGCAGCCGGTGCAGTTCGTCCATGACCTGGCTTTTGAGCTGATTGCTGATCGCCGCATCCAGCTCCCGCTGCATGTTGGAACGGACTTCCGCGTGAAACGCCTCCAGACCACCCTCTTCGACGCCGAACGTCTTGAAGAACTCGTCATTGAGCTCGGGTACCGTGGGCTCCTCCACCGATTTGATGGTGACGGAAAAGGTGGCCGTTTTACCCTGCAGGTCTTCGCTGTTGTAGTCGTCCGGGAAGGTGGCGGCAAATTCGCCCGTATCGCCTTCGGCCAGGCCGCGTACGCCCTGATCGAAATCCTCGATCATCTGGCCGGCGCCGACTTCGAAGGAGGCATCTTCGCCCGTCCCGCCATCGAAGGCCTCGTCATCGATCCTGCCGACGAAATCCAGCGTGACTTTGTCGCCTTCCTGAGCACCCCGCTCCACCCGGGTCCACTCTTTGCGCTGCTCCTGGAGCCGCTCGATCATCTCTGCCAGATCATCGTCGGTGATCTCTGCCTCAGGACGTTTGACCGTGACCTTGCCCAGATCGGAGAGCTCCACCACCGGAAAGACTTCGAAGGTTGCCGTGAACTCGAAATCGATGCCTGGATCCATCTTCACCACTTCCAGGCTCGGCGAACCGGCCGGTGACAGGTCTTCCTGCTGCACGGCTTCGACGAAGCTCGATTGCATGAGTTCCCCGGCCACTTCGGCACGAACCGCCGGACCGAATCGGCGGCGAACCTCGCGCATGGGCACTTTGCCCGGTCGGAAGCCAGGCAGGCGGACCTGACCGGCGGCCTGACCGAGACGGTTGGTGATCTGTTCTTCAAAGGTCTCTGAGGGCACGGAGATGGTCAGGCGCCGCTCGAGGCCGCTGGTCGTTTCTATGGAGATCTGCATGTTCTAATTCTAATGGTTCAGGCTGTTAGGAAATGGCCGGCCGGATTCTGGACGGCTGAGTGCGGATCGGGCAAGCGGCGCATTTTAACGCCTGGCTGGCAACTTACAAGGAACGCCCGGCAACGCTAATATCGGGCCCTTTAGCTGAATCGGGAGAGGGAATGAGCGCAGTAGAGGATACCCAGACGCTGGATGTGGTGGTGGTCGGCGCCGGGTTTGCCGGGATGTATGCGATCTGGAAGCTGCGCCGGAGCGGACTGAAGCTGCGGGTGATCGAAGCCGGCAGCGACGTTGGCGGCACCTGGTACTGGAACCGCTACCCGGGCGCCCGCTGCGACATCACCAGCATGGAGTACTCGTTCTCCTTTTCGGAGGAACTGCAGCAGACGTGGGAATGGACCGAGATCATGGCTGCCCAGCCGGAAATCCTGCGCTACGCCAATCACGTCGCCGACCGTTTCGATCTGCGTGAACACATCGATTTCGACACCCGGGTGATCGGCGCCGAGTATGTCGAGGCGGAGACTCTGTGGCGGATCAGCACCGATACCGGTCGCGAGTACCACGCCCGCTTCTGCATCATGGCCACGGGCTGTCTGTCGGTCCCGAACACGCCGGAGATCGATGGGCAGGCGTCCTTCCGCGGTGCCGTCTACCACACCGGTCACTGGCCGGCGGAAGGCGTCGACCTGAGCGGCAAGCGGGTTGGCATCATCGGCACCGGCTCATCCGGCGTGCAGTCCATCCCCGTGATCGCCCGGGAGGCCGAACACCTGACGGTGCTGCAACGCACGCCCAACTACAATCTGCCGGCAAACAACGCGCCGTTACCGCCCGAATACCGGCAACGGATCAAATCTCAGTACCGCGAAGTTCGCGCCGCCCAGCGCCTGGCGCAGATCGGCGTCAGCGAATACAGCCGCGGGCTCGGTGGTCTCGGCAGCTATCCGGAACCGACTGAATCCATTCTCGAAACCACCCCGGAGGAACGGGCAGAGGCTCTGGAACGGGAAGGATTCGAAGCGATCCGTCGCTACGCCGATCTGGCCCTTTCCGAACAGGCCAATGAAATGGCCTGCGACATGTATCGGGAACAGGTACGCCGGGTGGTGAAGGATCCGGAGACGGCCGAGGGATTGATGCCCCGCAACTATCCGTATGGCTGCAAACGACCGGTGATCGACATCGGCTACTACGAGACCTTCAATCGGGACAACGTCACCCTGGTCGATCTGCGTCGTGGCGGCATCGAACGGATCACGCCGGCGGGCGTGCAGACCGCACAGGGCAGTTATGAGTTCGACGTGCTGGTCTACGCCACGGGCTTTGATGCCATGACGGGCGCACTGCTGAAGATGGACATACGCGGCCGCGATGGGCATCGCCTGGCCGACCATTGGACCCACGGGCCCAGGACCTATCTGGGCCTGCAGATGAGCGGCTTCCCGAATCTCTTCACGGTCACCGGCCCGGGCAGCCCTTCCGTGCTGAGCAACATGCTGGTCTCCATCGAGCAGCACGTGGACTGGATCAGCGATTGCATCAACTACCTGGATCAGACCGGTGCCCGCACCATCGAACCGAGCAGCGCGGCCGAGGAGTCCTGGGTGCGACACGTGTTCGAGGTGGCCGACGGCACCCTGCTCACTGCTGAAAGCTGCAACTCCTGGTATCTGGGGGCGAATATTCCGGGTAAACCGCGGATATTCATGCCATATGTCGCGGGTGTGGGGGCGTACCGGCAGCAATGCGATGCCATCGTTGCGGACGGTTATCGCGGGTTCAATATCGATTAGGGAGTATCGATCAGGGGGTATCGATCAGGAAAGAAAAGTGGGGTGGACGACGGGGCTCGAACCCGCGACCACCGGGATCACAACCCGGAGCTCTACCAACTGAGCTACGTCCACCACTGAGACATCCGCTATCGTACACGCGTGCGTGCGCACGCACGATACCGAATTGCCATTGGCACGCCCGGAAGGACTCGAACCTTCAACCGCCGGCTTAGAAGGCCGATGCTCTATCCAGTTGAGCTACGGGCGCCCGGCAACCGCTTCGCGGTTGCTTGGTAGTTCCGCCCTGCGAAACTACGGGTCAATCGTACTGTGAAGCAGTCGCCTGGCCGTTCTGCTCGACAGTGCATCTCGAGAAATCCGGTCGTCCTTCGGGCATACGGCCAGCGCGCTCAAGATGATCAATATGGTCGGGGTAGAGAGATTCGAACTCCCGACATCCTGCTCCCAAAGCAGGCGCGCTACCAGACTGCGCTATACCCCGCACGGCGGCGCGATGATACTGGCGCCTCCGCGGAGCGTCAACGCGCCTGGGGAACCCCGGTTTCGGCCGCCCTGCCCGTCTTCCGAACGCTCTCTGTGCCACCCAGTCCGGCCGTTGTAGAATGCGCCTCCCTGCCGGAAACCCACCTCTGCTGGAGTCACGATGACCGCGAAGATTCTTGACGGCAAAGCCATTGCCAAGGCTGCCCGCGCCACACTCAAAGCTGATGTGGACAGGCGTATTGCTTCCGGCGAGCGCCCGCCGGGTCTGGCCGTCATTCTGGTGGGCAATGATCCGGCTTCGGAGATTTACGTGAAGGGCAAGCGTCGGGATTGTGAGGAAGTGGGTTTTCATTCGAACTTTCAGCACCTGTCCGCCAACATCACACAGCAGGACCTGGAAGAACGGGTGGAAGCCCTCAATGCCGACACCAGCATCGACGGCATCCTGGTCCAGTCTCCCCTCCCCGACCACATCGATGAAGATCGGATCATCGACCGGATTGACCCACTGAAAGACGTGGACGGATTCCATCCCTACAACATCGGGCGTCTTGCCCTGCGCCGGCCTTCCATCCGCTCCTGTACGCCCATGGGCATCATGCAGCTGCTCGCCCATACGGAAGTCCCCATTCGAGGTCTGGACGCAACGGTGATCGGCGCCTCCAACCATGTTGGCCGCCCCATGGGGCTTGAACTGCTGCTGGCCGGCTGCACGGTCACCACAGCCCACAAATTTTCGAGGGATACGGAGGCCTGCGTCCGGCGCGCCGATATTCTGGTCTCCGCCGTCGGCAAACCCGGGCTGGTGCCCGGCGACTGGATCAAACCCGGCGCCATCGTGATTGATGTGGGCATCACCCGGGATGAGCACGGCAAGCTGCACGGCGACGTGATGTTCGACGAAGCCAGTGAACGGGCCGGCTGGATCACGCCGGTGCCCGGCGGAGTCGGGCCCATGACCCGGATCGCCATGCTGCAGAATACCTTCGCCGCTGCCGCACATCTGCTGGACATTCCCGAGCGCCGCTGATGCCGAATCAGATGCGTCTCTTTCTGTCCGATCTGCATCTGGAGTCACCGGACACTCCGGCGTTCCGCACCTTCGCCGCGCTGCTGGCGCGGGAGTCCGGGCTGGCTGAATCCATCCATCTGCTGGGTGACATCACCGAGGTGTGGGTCGGCGACGATGACGACGGGCCGCTGGCGACGGCACTCAAGGCGGTGCTGACGGACACCACCGCGCACTGCCGGGTCACCCTCATGCACGGAAATCGTGACTTTCTGTTCGGCCAGGCCCTGGCTGACGAAACGGGCATCGAACTGATCGACGACCCGCACCTGGAAGCGGATGGCACCCTGCTCAGCCATGGAGATGGCTTCTGCATCGACGATGAAGCGTATCAGGGCGTGCGCGCACTCCTCCGCTCAGAAGCCTGGCAACAGGACGTGCTCAGGCAGCCCCTGGAGGCCCGCCGGGCACTGGCCCGGGATCTGCGCGCGCAAAGCCAGGAAACGAACGCCAACAAAGCGGAAAACATCATGGATGTGGCGATCCGGGAGGTGGATCGGGTCGCGACGGAAGCCGGCGCCCGGCGGATGATTCACGGTCACACCCATCGTCCGGGACGGCATCAGCACCCCTGGGGCAACCGCTATGTGCTGGGAGCCTGGGAACGATGTGCCTGGATCGCCAGGCAGTCCGGACCGGATGCGGAACCTTCGATCGAGTGCCTGCCACTGCTCGGCTGACCGTGCTGCAACCGGCCAATCCGACCGCTCAATCCAGGCTCAGCGGACCACTGTGAAACCGGAATCTGTCGTCCGGTGCGCTGATCAGCGATGCGTCTTTCGCAAGCATGGTTTCCACCACACCCTCGATGTCGCCCTCTCCATAGCGCCGGGCGAGCGCCAGATACTGTTCGAAATGACGGGCTTCTGAATCCAGCAGTTTTTCGTAGAACCTGGCCAGTTCTTCCGGCAGGACGCTAATCAGGCCCAGAAAGCGCTCGCAGCTGCGCGCTTCCACCACGGCCCCCATGACGAGGGTATCCACCAGCCGGCCTGGCTCCTCATTTCTGACGAGCGATTTCAATCCGCCGGCGTAGCGGCTGGGCGACAGGTGCACATAGGCGATCTTGCGACGCTCGAGAAAGGCGTGGACCTGCTCGAAGTGCCGCAGCTCTTCACGGGCCAGCCGGGAAAGCGTCATGAGGAGATCCGGCTTGTCCACGTAGCGGTACAGCAGCGAGAGTGCCGTGCCCGCCGCCTTTTTTTCGCAGTTGGCGTGATCGATCAGCAGCGCATCCAGATGTTCCGGCGCCTGGGCAAACCAGGCCGATGGGGTGCGGGTACCCAGAAACTCGAGCAGCCGCCCCAGCGCGTCTTCCCGATTCGCCGTTCGCGATGCCAGCTCGGGACCGCTCATTGCGCGCTCATTGCGCGCTCACGTGGAAATCGTGCTCATACTGGGCAAGACTGCGGGCGTAGAGTTCCTGCTCTATCCGTTCGTAAAGCGCACTGGCCGTTTCCGCCGGGCGATGCGGGGTGATGCCAAGCTGGCTGAACTCTGATTCCCGTCCGGCCCGACGCACCACCTCATAGGCGATGTTGATCGGGGTCAGTGTATCCAGATCGGCAACGCGAAAGCCCTTTGCACGGACCCGTACCTGTTCCGGGTCCGACACGTCCGCATGGGCAAGAAAGGCGCCTTCCCGGAGCTTGAACAAACGCTCCCAGACCAGCCCGCGCTGGTCCGCCGCAAAGCTGTTCCATTGATCAATTTCGTGGGCGAAGCGCTTGCAGCCACGGCAGACCAGGTCGCCGTAGGTGGTCGAACAGATGCCCACACAGGGCGTTCTTTTCAGGCGTTGGGTCAACGATGCATTCCGGGTTGTTGCGCCTCATCTGGCCGCCCCGAACGCAAACCGGAACTGCAGCCGACGCAGCTGACTGCGCAGCGCCCTGACTTCCCGGCTACCGGAGGCGACGCCGGGATTGTACAGAAGCGTATCCAGTTCGGCGATGACGGGACCGATCTGTGCCTCGGCAAGACCGATCTCATCCGCCACCCGCTGCACAAATGCCACCGGCGACTCTTCAGGACGCCTGCGGTATCCGTAGCCGGCCATCGCGTTGCTGAAGTTTCTGAACGCCCGTTCCACCGGATGGCGGTGCACGGGCCGGCGATCCCAGAAAATGAAGGTGGCGACCAGACCCAGGCCGATACCGCCAAAGATGAGAATGGCCATTCCGATCCGGGCGGCCGTCACCTTCCCCAGCAGATCGCCGAGGAATCGGTACTGCACATTACTGTCGTACCCCACCACCCAGAGATTCCATCTGTGCTCGATGGAGTCCATCCAGCGCAGTACGCCGGCTGCCAGATCCCAATCGCCGATTCGGGCGCTGGACAGCAGCGGCAGACTGGCCAGATCGTCGGAAGAAAGTGCCGCGGTCAATCCCAACTCAACCCGATCCGGCGCCACGGCCCCGGTCGGGTCCACCCGGAACCAGCCGAGTTCCGGATCGTAGAACTCGGCCCAGGCGTGGGCATCATACTGGCGCACGATCAGATGGCCGGAAACGTCATTGATCTCCCCGCCCAGGTAGCCCCCGACCACCCGGGCCGGTATCCCGGCAGCGCGCATCAGATACACGTACGCACTGGCATAGTGCTCGCAGAAACCCGCCTGTCCATCAAACCAGAACTCGTCGAAGCCGTGCGGACCGGGGTACAGCGGCGGGCTCAACGTATAGTGGAAGGCATTCTCTCGGATGTGGGTCAGGATGGCTCTGGTCATGGCCATGGGGCTGCCGTGTTCAGCCAGCAGGGCCGGACCGAGGGCCTGCAGACGCGGATTGGCCGCCGGATCTATGGTGGTTTCACGGAGGCGAACCGACTCACTGAGCGGGTCAGTCCGTGGCGGTGAGCGATGCTGTACGGCCCGGTAACGGAATACGCTCATGATGGGGTCTTCACTTTCCAGCCGGCCGTCCTGAGTGAGGTAGACGTTGCTGTGTTCCGAGGTGGAGTGGTCGAGCGCATAGAGCCAGGTCTGCATGGTGGGCTCCAGCAACACTTCATAGTGCAGGTCGGCCGTCCCGGCCATGGGATAATCCCGGGCAGGACGGCGATTCCTCGCTCGCCAGCCGCCGTCTTCGAAATCCGAGAAAACCAGTCCCCGCCAGTAGCGCTGACTCGGCGCCGGCATCGGCCCATCCACCACAACCCGGAAAGCGAGTTCGTCGGATTGGGTCAGATTGGCGATGTCGCCGGGTTTCACCATATCCGATAAACCGGTACTGGAAGATCCGGGCAACGGCACCGTCCACAGCGGTGCCATCCGGGGAAAGAGCAGAAACATGACGAGGGTCAGCGGCACCGCCTGCAGCACGAGCACGCTGGCCAGTTTCAACGAAGGTAGCGGCCGTGCCGCCACCTGCAACTGGTTCAGGCTGACCATGGCCGCCGTCACGAGGATAAAGGCACAGAGTTGATAGAGCGCGAGGCTCAGCTGCTGATCGAACAGAAACTGAATCGCCATGGCGAAGTAGCCCAGAAAGATCACCACGTAGGCATCCCGCCGGCTTTTCATCTCGATCAGCTTCAACGCGAACATGGCAATCAGCACGGATGCCATGGCCTCCAGCGAGAACGCGCCAACGCCGCTGATGGCTACGGCGCCCAGACAGGCAATCACCAGCACCGCTTTGAGCCAGCGTTTCGGATAGTCCCAACGGCCCAGATAAACATTGGTACGCCACATGCCGCAGAACAGTCCGACGGCGATGATCCAGATGGAAAGCTGCTGCAGATAGGGGGCAATGACCGCAACCTGCGCGACCATCAGCAACGCCAGCGTATTGCGCGGAATCTGGTGCGCCACGCCGATGGCGGTCTGGCCGGTGGGGATAGTCGGTCGGCCCAGGGATGCGGGTGCCGGTTCAGCGAAGGCCATGGAGTGCCAGTTCCTTTAATGCCTGTTCCAGATGAGCCTCACCTGTGGCAGGTGGAATTCTCGCGCTGCCGAGGTCCATGCCGAACTCCCGCTCCTCACGGGTGGCCTTGAGCGCGAGGCCTGTCAGCCGACTGATCTTCTCCTCCAGATCCCCTTCCACACTTTCCAGAGACAGCCAGAGTCGAGGCTCAACATAGCTCGCATACTCCTTCACCATCAGGTCGTCGGAACGGGCATAGGAACGCCAGATGATGTTGCGGATGGGATCGCCGGGACGATAGGCCTTGATGTCGTTGAAGTCGTCGCTGCCGAGCGGATCAATGAGCTGGCCCTCGTCCCGATGTCCCGTCACAGCGCGTGGGTAATCGCCGAAGATCGGCTTGGGATAAACAAGTGCGCGCACATCCAGATCGACCCATGTCCAGGCCCTCAGCAGACCGAGGGGGAAATAGGTTTCCACGAGCAACCGGCCGGGATCGAAGTAGCCTCTGGCAGGCGCCCGCACGTAGAGCTTCACCACATCGGATGCCTGATCTGAGATTTCCGCCCAGCGCATGATGCCTTCCGGCCAGCCGAGCTGAATGCCCTCACGCACCCTGCCTTCCGGACGGGTGACCCGGATCGAAATCTCCACATCCTCGCCGACAAAGCCCGGCCGCGCGCCGGACAGCTCCAGCGTCAGACCGGAAAGATTCCGGAACGTATAGAGAATCGTGACGAGAAACAGACTGCCGAGCAGAAAGGCAACGCCATAGACCAGGCTTGCCTGATAGTTGATCGCACCAAGAATCAACAAGGCGATCAACGCGCCGAAAACAAATCCCGTTCTGGTCGGAAAGATGAAGACGTTCTTCTGGGAAAGCGTGATCCGGTCTTTCGGCGGTATGCGCCGGTCGAGCCAGCGGCTGAAGCGCTTGCCGATGAAGAGCTCTCTGCCGGGATTGTGATTGCCAGCATCGGTGGTCGCGGGATTGCCGGTCAGCGGGAGATCGGCCATGTCTGTTTCGGTCAGCTGGTGTTCCCGGGAACGCTCAGCCGACGACGTCCACACTGGTGAGGAGTTTCTGGGCCAGGGCGCCGCCACCATGCCCGGTATAATCGGCAGCCTCACGCAGCCGGTGCTCCACCACCCCGGGCAGCACGGCCTGCACGTCTTCCGGAACCACATGGGTCCGATCCTGCAGCAGCGCCCAGGCTTTGGCGCTCTGCAGCAGTGCCAGGCTGCCGCGGGGCGAGAGCCCGAACGCGAAATCAGATCCGCGGCGGGAGTAGCCGACCAGGCGCTGAATGTATTCGATGAGCGGATCGCTCACCTTGATCTCGTCCACCTGCGCCTGCAGTTCAGCGAGGGTCTCCAGATCAATGACCGGTTCGATCATCGCCAGGTTCTGTCGGCGGTCGCCCCCTTTCAGCAGTTCCCGTTCCGCATCCGGATCCGGATAACCGAGTTCGATACGCATGAGAAAACGGTCGAGCTGGGATTCGGGCAATGGAAAGGTCCCGGCCTGAGTGGACGGGTTCTGAGTCGCAATGACGAAAAACGGCTCCGGTAACGGCCGCGTCTCACCTTCTACGGTGACCTGACGCTCTTCCATGGCCTCTAGGAGCGCGCTCTGGCTTTTCGGTGTCGCCCGGTTGATTTCGTCGGCCAGCACCACCTGGGCGAACAGCGGCCCTTCGATGAATCTGAATTCAGCGTTGTCACGATCGAAGATCGAGGTGCCGATGACGTCGGCAGGCAGTACGTCGGAGGTGAACTGGATCCGGTTGTAGGACAGACCAAGCACCTTGGCCAGCGCATGGGACAGCAGGGTTTTGCCCATCCCGGGCAGGTCTTCGATCAGCAGATGCCCGCGGGCAAGCAGACAGGCAAGTGCCAGCCGGACCTGCTGGTCCTTGCCAAGAAGCACGTCATTCAGAGCGCTCACGAGAGCACTCAGGGTGGCTTTGGTGTCAAGCGTGGTTGTGTAGCTCGATGACCGTCTGATCGGCGTTGTGGTCGGCGTCACGTCGTTGTTTCATTTTGTCGCTGCGATGCAACGATAGACGGTCCAAATAGGCTTCGTCTATGTCTCCCGTCACGTATTGGCCGTCGAAAACGGAGCATTCGAATCGCTCGATTGCCGGATTACCTTCCCGGGCGCTGACCACCAGATCCTTGATCTGCTGATAGATGAGCATGTCTGCGCCGATATCCGCCCCCACCTGCTCTTCGGTGCGGTTGAAGGCAACGAACTCGTTCGGTGTCGGCATGTCGATACCGTAGACGTTGGGGTACCGGATCGCCGGCGCGGCACTGGCGACATAGACCTTCCGGGCACCCGCTTCCCTGGCCAGCTGGATGATCTGACTGATCGTAGTGCCCCGGACGATGGAGTCATCCACGAGGAGGACGTTCTTGCCCTTGAATTCCAGTTCCACGGCATTCAGCTTCGCCCGCACGGACTTCTTCCGTTCGCTCTGCCCCGGCATGATGAACGTCCGGCCGATGTAGCGGTTCTTGATAAACCCTTCGCGGTATTTCACGTTGAGTTCGTGCGCGAGCGGCAGTGCGGCCGTACGGCCGGTATCCGGGATCGGGATCACCACATCGATATCATGGTCCCGGCCTGGAAACCGCTCCATGATCCGCTCGGCCAGATGGTCACCCATCCTGAGCCGCGACTTGTAGACCGAGACCTTGTCCATGACCGAATCCGGCCGGGCCAGATACACATACTCGAATACACAGGGGGCGAGCATGGTTTCTTCCGCGCACACCCTGGTGTGCAGTTCACCCTGATTGGAGATGAACACGGCCTCGCCGGGCGCCACATCGCGAATCAGATCGAAGCCGAGAATGTCGAGGGCGACAGATTCGGAGGCGACCATGTACTCCACGCCACGCTCGCTCTCGCGCTTGCCGAACACCAGAGGACGGATCCCGAAGCGATCCCGGAATGCGACCACCCCGCAGCCGATGATCATGGCGACCGCTGCGTAGGCACCCCGGCAACGGCGATGCACCCCTTCCACCGCGGCGAAGACATGGTCCGGTTCAGGCGTATGCGCCCGCTGGATCTGCAGTTCGTGGGCGAAAACATTCAGCAGCACTTCGGAATCGCTGTCCGTGTTGACATGCCGCATGTCTTCGCGGAACAGATCCGCCTGCAGGGTCTCGGTGTTGGTGAGGTTGCCGTTGTGGGCCAGCACGATCCCATAGGGAGAATTCACATACATCGGCTGTGCCTGCGCCGAACTGCTGGAACCGGCCGTGGGATAGCGCACATGGCCGATCCCCTGAGTACCCATCAGCCGCTGCATATGCTGCTGCTGAAAGACATCCCGTACCAGACCATTGCCTTTGCGCAGATGGAGCTTGGCGCCGTCGCTGGTGACGATCCCCGCTGCATCCTGGCCTCTATGCTGGAGAACGGTCAGCGCATCATAGAGCTGCTGGTTGACGTTCTGCTGTCCGACGATTCCGACGATGCCACACATGCCGTTGTCCTACCTGTACACGTCCCGGCCGTTCCGGCTAGACGTCTTCGCTGACTTCCGTGGTCACATCCACGACCACATCCCGCGCCTTACCCATCAACTCCAGTACGTCCTGTTCGAACGCCAGAAGCTCCGGAATGATCTCTGAGTTCTGCCACCAGTCCGCTTCGATCTCAAACGACTTCAACGCGATCAACGCGACGATGCAGATCAGCACGCCCCGGGCGCTGCCGAACAGAAAGCCGAGAAAGCGGTCCGTACCGGTCAGCCCGGTGGAACTGATCAGCTGCTTCACAAGCACCTGCACGATACCGCCAACGATCAGAGTAGCAAGGAAAATAATGAAGAATCCGACCACCATCCGTATGGATTCATCGGCGATCTGGCCACTGAGGGCATTCCCCATGGCAGACGAAAAATACAGCGCCAGCATCACCGCCGCGAACCACACCACGAGCGATATCAGTTCCTTGAACAGGCCTCGAGCCAGCCCGATCACCGAAGACAGTAGAATCATGATGAGGATGACGATGTCTGCGCTGGCCATGGTGTTTCCCGGCTGACCTTCAGTTGGAAAAGGCAACGACGCGAACGTCGTCGAGTCCGAGGGAGACGGCCAGTTCCTCCCGCAGTCCATCGGCCTCAGCACGATCAAGCAGCGGACCCACGGCGACCCTGCGCAGGGTTTCTTCTCCCTGCCGGACGGTTGAGATGAACGCTGCCTGCTCGTCGGAGCGCAATCGGTCTCTCAGCTTCAAGGCGTTTTCCTCCTCGCCGAAACTTGCCACCTGCACGGCCCAGACCCGGGTGGAGGGATCCGGCTCGCTGAGTACGGGCTCGCCCATGCGCGTTCCTTCCGCCTCGACCTGAAATCCTTCGGCGTCCACCGTCGCCCGCAGCGCATCGGCTCTGTCGACGAGATCGCTGGCAGGTGCTCTATCCGCCCGGTCGGGCACATCGGGGACTTCCCTGGGTACGTTCAAGGCCTGTATTTCAAGCGGCGCAAGCCCTGCGCCATCAAACAGCATGGGGAACAGAATCACGGCAATCGCGAGCAGAAACAGACTGCCGGTGACTCGATAACGGGTCTGCTCATCCCCCGGTGCCGCATCGGCCGCACTGTTGCGGGACGCGTTACGTCGGGTGCGATTGCCTGAACTGCCAGCCACGCCGTCAGCCACCTCTGTTATTGGCTGGATAGCCGCTATTGTCGGCCGGACTACCAACCGGACTGATTGATGGCTGGCGGGGGTCAATCAACAACTCTCTGGCCTGCTCCACCGCAGAGAATGATCCAAAGACGAGAATACCATTCCCGGGCGCCGTTAACGACAATGCCCGGGCCAGCGCCTGGTCCATCGTTTCGCAGGCGCTGGCCTCGGTCATCTCCCCGACCTCCACCGCCAGCGCTTCCGACGTCTGCCCGCGCCAGCCGAAACTGGGTACGAGCAGCCAGTGGCTGACCAGCCCATCCAGCGCCTGGGTGACGCCCTGCACATCCTTATCCTGCAGAGCGCCGTATACGGCCACATAGCGGCGTTCCGGCCACCGGGTGCGGAGTTCGGCGGCGAGGAATCCGGCGGCTGCCGGATTGTGCGCCACGTCCAGCATGACGGGTACGCTCTCCAGCGTGAATGCCTCCATCCGCCCTTTCAGACGTGCACCTCGCCCTGTGTTGGTCTGCACCTCTGTCAGGGCGCCAGCCAGAACGGCGGGATCCGCAGATCGGTTCAGGTGCGCCAGGGCCAGGCGGGCGCCGGTGAGCGCCAGGGCGCAGTTGACCGGCGCAAGTGCGCCCACCGGCAGGTTTTCCAGATTGAAGTGCGCATCGGCATCGATGTAATCCCAGTGCGCGCCCTTTCGCGCCACATCGAATTCCACCCCGAGCCGATGGGAAATGCACTGCTGCTCCGCTGCTGCCTGGTGCACCGATTCCGTGACAGCGCCGAGTACGACCGGCCGCTTGTGACGGAATATGCCCGCTTTTTCGCGACCGATGCCCTCGAGATCGCTGCCGAGATAATCCTCATGATCGAGGCCGATACTGGTGACGATGGCCACGTCCGCGTCCACCAGATTGAAGGCATCGAGGCGTCCGCCGAGTCCGACCTCCAGCAGCGCCACCTCCACGTTCGCCTGACAGAACAGATAGAGCGCGGCCAGCGCCGAGTATTCGAAGTAAGTGAGCGGCGTGTCGCTTCGCTCGGCGTCCACGGCCCTGAAGGCAGCACAGATCTCTTCGTCCGTGGCTTCCCGCCCCGTGATCCGGATCCGTTCATTGAAGCGATTGAGATGTGGTGAGTAGGTTGCGCCGGTACGCAGTCCGGCGGCCTGGAGCACCGCCTCGAGGACGGCGGTGGTGGAGCCTTTGCCATTGGTACCGGCGATGGTCACCACGCAGGGTGCGGGTCGGCTCACGCCGAGTGCCGTCGCCACCGCAGCCACCCGGTCCAGACCGAGCGCCACGTCTTTCGGATGCACGCTCGAAATGAATTCGAGCCACTGATCGAGGGTTGCCGGCTCAGCCATCCAGCGCGTGACGGAGTGCCGCCACCTGATCGCGAAGGGCCGTTTCACGGGCTTCCGGGTCCGTATGTTCAGCCATGGTATTCACCAGGGCGCTGCCGACGACCGTACCGTCCGCATAGGCGCCCACCGCCCGGGCTGTCGGGCCGTCCTTGATGCCGAAGCCTACCTGCACGGGCAGATCGGTCACTGCGCGAATGGCGGACACCCGCTCTGCGACGGCGGCAACATCCAGATGGTTCGCCCCGGTGATGCCCTTCAGAGAGACGTAGTAGAGAAAACCGGAACCGGCGGCGACGATCTTCTGCAGGCGTTCGGCCGTTGTGGTGGGCGCGATCAGAAAGATGAGATCGATGCCCCGTTCCCGAAGCAGCGGCCGTAACACGTCCGCCTCTTCCGGCGGCAGATTGACCATGATCAGGCCGTCCACACCGGCCTGGGCCGCCGCATCGGCAAAGGCAGATTCCCCCATGGCCAGAACTGAATTCAGATAGCCCATGAGGACGATGGGCGTGTTCTGATCCCGGGTCCGGAATTCACGCACCATGTCCAGGCAGATCGCCAGGGTGGTGCCGTTTTTCAGCCCCCGCTCGGAGGATGCCTGGATCGCCGGACCTTCCGCTTCCGGGTCGGAAAACGGGATACCGAGTTCGAGAATGTCTGCACCACCGGCGACCAGCGCATGCAGCGCGGGAACCGTCGCGCCGTGGGTCGGGTCACCAGCCGTGATGAAGGTGGTCAGCGCGGTCCGGCCATCCGACTTGAGCGCTTCGAAACAGCCACCGAGCCGGCTCATATTTTGATCCCATCAATTTCGGCAACCGTCAGGATGTCCTTGTCGCCCCGTCCGGAAAGGTTGACGACGACCGTCTGCTCGGGGCCGAGTTCAGCCGCATTTCTGACCACCCAGGCCAGGGCATGGCTGGACTCCAGCGCCGGCATGATGCCTTCCGTGCTGTTCAGAAGCCTGAATGCGGTCATGGCCTCCTCGTCCGTGACTGCGTCGTACTCCGCCCGATTGATGTCTTTGAGGAAGGAATGCTCAGGCCCTACCCCCGGGTAGTCGAGACCGGCAGAAATGGAATGGGTCTCGATGATCTGACCATCCTCATCCTGCATCAGATAAGTCCGGTTGCCGTGCAGCACACCGACCTTTCCGGCCGTCAGAGGGGCGGCATGGCGACCGGTTTCAATGCCGTCACCGGCCGCCTCCACGCCCACCAGACGCACCTGGGTGTCATCGATGAACGGATGGAACAGGCCGATGGCATTGGAACCGCCGCCAACACAGGCGACCAGAACATCCGGGAGCCGGCCGATCCGTTCCAGACACTGACTGCGGGTCTCCTTGCCGATCACCGACTGAAAATCCCGGACCAGACGGGGATAGGGATCGGGACCGGCAACGGTCCCGATGATGTAGTGGGTGTTGTCCACGTTGGTCACCCAATCCCGCATCGCTTCGTTCATGGCGTCTTTCAGCGTCTTCGAGCCGGAATGCACCGGAATCACTTCGGCACCCAGAAGCTTCATCCGATAGACGTTGAGGCTCTGCCGTTTGACGTCCTCCGCCCCCATGTAAACCTGACACTCGAGACCGAGCCGGGCGGCGACTGTTGCCGTGGCCACTCCGTGCTGACCTGCACCGGTTTCCGCGATCACCCTGGGTTTCCCCATCCGTTTGGCCAGCAGCGCCTGTCCGATGGTGTTGTTCACCTTGTGCGCACCGGTATGGTTCAGATCTTCCCGCTTCAGGAAGATCTCCGCGCCCCCGAGTTCGGCCGTCAGTCGCTCGGCGTGGTACAGCGGAGTCGGTCGGCCCACGTAGTTATGCAGGTCCTCCCTCAGCTCTTCAATGAAGGCCGGATCACTGACCATCGAGTCATAAAGCTCGGTCAGCTCTTCCAGCGCGTGCATGAGCGTTTCGGCGACAAACCGGCCGCCGTGCTCGCCGAAATGCCCGTCCGAAGGCTGATCGTATCTGTTCGCTCCGTCCACGTTCGTTTCCTCTGATTCCCTGCTGTCCCGCTATCCCGGTGAAGGCGTGTCGCTGGGCAGCGTTGCATCTTCCGCCCGCACCGCGGACACGAAGGCCCTCACCCTGGCCGCGTCTTTTTCGCCTTTCGTCGCGCCTTCCACCCCACCGGCCACATCCACCGCGTCGGGCCGCAGACGGCGCACGGCTTCAGCCACATTGGCTTCCGTCAACCCACCTGCCAGGCCCAGCCGAAGGCCCTGTTCGCCATGGTCCGGCCAGTTCTCCCAGTCGAACCGCCGGCCGGTTCCTCCCGGCACGCCGGATACATAGGCATCAAGCAGGTGCCAGGCGGCATCCGGATAGGTCCGTTGCAGTTCGGCGGCCTGCACGGCGGCACGAACCCGATGTACCTTCATGAACGGAAGGCCGAAGCTGGCGCAGAAGTCGTTCGGCTCGCTGCCGTGAAACTGCAGCATATCCAACCGGACCTCGCCCAGAACACGACGCACGTCTTCCGCGGCATGATCCAGAAACAGACCGACAACGCAGAGCTTGTCAGCCACAGCGTCAGCAAGCTGTGAAGCGTCGGCAGGTGTCACACAACGGGGGCTCCGGGGTGAGAAGTTCAGCCCCATGGCGTCCACTCCGGCGTCCAGCAGCACCTGCGCGTCCACCTTGCGGGTGATGCCGCAGATTTTGATCCTGGTGCGGGTTCGCTCGGTCACGATCAGGTGCTGGTGCGGGAAAGCGGCGTAGTCTAGCGGCTGGCCTCAGGGAATCAAATCGCATTCCACTCCAGCGTTGGCCCCGTCTGTGGATCTAAAATCGATCCAGCCCACCCAGTGCCCGGAGCAGCGCCGGCGGGCGACCGCCCGGCAGATTCTGTCCCGGATAGCGCACGTCCACCAGATAAAGGCCATCCGGCGGGGCCGTGGGCGCGGCCTGTGATCGATCCCGTCCGATCAGTAACTCGCGTATCCATTCCGGCTTCTGGCGACCCAGTCCCACCTGCCACAGGGAACCGGCGATATTCCGTACCATGTGCAGCAGGAAGGCATTGGCGGTGATGTCCAGGACCACATAGGGACCGTGACGGCTCACACTCACCTGCTGCACGGCCCGCATGGGCGTTTTCGACTGACATCCGGCCGCCCGGAAGCCACTGAAATCCTGCTCCCCGACCAGGGTCTGTGCCGCTTTGTGCATGGCCGCGTCCGCCAGCGTCCGGGAAAAGGTCACCCGGCCGGTCAACAACGGCGAGACCCGTTCCAGGTCATAGAACAGATACATATAGCGCCGGGCCGTGGCCTGAAATCGGGGATGGAAGTCTTCCGCAACCGGTTGTGCCCAGAGCACGGCAACACCGTCCGGGGATAACGCGTTCGTACCACGAACCCAGGCATCCGGTGGCCGGTGAACGGGCGCATCGAAGGCGGCAACCTGATAAGTGGCGTGCACGCCCGTATCCGTGCGGCCGGCGGCGGTCAGGGTGACCGGTGCCGCAGCAACCTGAGAGAGTGCATCCTGGAGGGCGCCCTGCACGGAGGGCGCGTGGGTCTGGAACTGAAAACCGTTGAAGGCACCGCCGTCGTATTCGATACCCAGGGCGATGCGCATCACACGATGCTAGAGAGACTCCAGCATGGACTGAGCTTTCTGCTGCTGGTCCGAGTTGCCTTCGTCCATCACTTCTTTGAGGATGTCCCGGGCGCCGTCCGCGTCCCCCATATCGATATAGGCACGGGCCAGGTCCAGCTTGGTATTGGCACTGTCGCCTTCGTCCTCGAAGTCGAACTCATCGTCAGCGGCCACCGCGGTTTCCAGATCCAGTTCGTCGAGTGACGCTTCGTCAGCCGACGCATCCGCCGCTTCTTCACTGATACTGACCGCCGCCTTTTCCAGATCGGCATCGATGGTGAGCTCTTCGGTTTCCGCAAAGCCACTGTCCGCGGATACCACGGGCTCGTCACGGTTCAAATCCAGATCCGAGGTGTCGAACTCTATGCCCGGATCCTCTTCGGGTTCGTCGCCGTCTGCTGCCTCAGGATCGAAATCCATACCGAGATCGCCACCGAGCTGGTCACCGGCGCCTCGGGTCGTTTCCGTATCCTCCGTACTGTCCGTGTCTTCGTGCGTTTCAGCGTCGGCGGCGGTTTCGTCGAGCTCATCCAGTTCGAGTTCGAAATCCAACGTGCCGTTGTCTTGTGCGTCATCTACGGCATCGGCTGCGATTTCCGCCGTATCCGCTGCCTGAACCATGCTTTCTTCGGCATCGAGGTCCAGGTTCGACAATTCGTCGGCACCGGTATCGACTGCCGCAGCAGCGTCTGTGGTATCCGCGTTGCCGCCCGCCTCATCCGCCATCATGTCATCGAGGGTGATGGCTTCCTCGCCGAACTGATTTTCCAGTTCCCGGGCGGTCAGCAGGGCTTCCTCGTCGTCGCAGTACTCGATCAGCGAAGTCATGTGCTCATCGAAGGCGGCGCGATCGCCGGACTCCGCATACACCTCGAGCAGCTTCAGGCGGATGTCGTTGCGCTCCGGCTCGTCCTCCAGCACGCCCAGCAGCAGACCAATGGCCTGAGCATAGCGACCGTAGGCAATATAGATATCGGCCTCGCCGATCACATCGCTTGTCTGCGAGCCCTGGATCTCTTCTTCCGCTTCTTCCTCGATTACCGCTTCACCGGCAGCGCTATCGAAATCATCTTCGTCCGGACTGTCTGCTTCATCATCGAAGCTGCCCATGGCAGGCTCGGTCCGCTCTTCATCCGCAAACGCCGCCTCGGCGTCGAAGTAATCGTTTTCTTCCTCCGCGGCGCGACGCTTGCGTTGCGCGATCATGCCGCCGACCAGAAGCAAAACCAGAACACCTGCACCGCCGTACATCACCATGGGTGATTGCCACCAGGGCGCGGCATTGGCTTGGGTGCTCTGGTTTTGAGTCTGGGGAGTGGGTTCCTGGGCTTCGGGATCTGTGCCCGGACCGGCAGGCGCCTGTTGCGCCGCAGCCTGTGCAGCGGCCAGTTGGGCCTGAAGCTCGGCAATCTGCTGATCTTTGACTTCGATCTGCCGTTCACGAATGGCGATCTCATCGCTGGCGATCTGCTTCTCGTGCTCCAGTGCGTAGGTCAGTTCTTCCACCTGCAGACCGAGCTTGTCGGTCTCTTCCAGGGCAGCGGCCAGGGTGCCGGCATCACCGCCCACGCCGGTGGTGCTGTCGCCGTCTTCGGCGACGATCCGCAGCTCACCGTCGCTGGCCTGTGCAGCGCTGGCAGCAGTCGTACCGGCGCTTGCATCAACCGGGCTGCGCAGATCCGAGGTCTGGTCGGTGGTGCTGCGCTGTGGGGCCTGGTTGCGGTCGGCAATCATCTCGCCGAGGGGTTCTCCCCGAGTATAGGCACGCCATTCCTCGTCGTGCCTGGCCACCTCTCCCAGTGCCTGTGCCGCGGTGCGGGCACTCGCCTGAGCTTCGTTCGGCAGTTTCAACACATAACCCGCCTTCAGCAGGTTGATGTTGCCGTTGATGAAGGCTTCCGGATTCATCTCGACGATGGCCAGCATGGTCTGCTGCACATTCACCGAACTGGACGGACGGGACCGGGAGGCGATCGACCAGAGCGTGTCTGAGCGGTCGGTCATGCCGTACTCGTCGCCTGAGCGTCCCTGGTCCAGCGGCGATGGCTGGCTGGCGACGTTGTCGCGCGGTGCCATCTGAACGCGGGTCCCGGAACCCTGGGCCGGTTCCACCCGTTGAACCCGGCCGGTGTTACCGGCGGTCCGATTCTGGGCGGGTGCCTGAACAGCCGGGGCGGCTGCCTCACTGAAGGTGGGCGGATCCAGGAGTACGGTGTACTCCTTCAGCAACCGGCCGTTGGGCCAGAGCACTTCGACAAGAAAGTTAAGATACGGCTCGGTAATGGGCCGTGAGGAAGTGACTTCGATCAGCGGGTCGCCGTTCGGCGCCACGCCTACCTGAAAATCGAGGCCGGTGAGGAAGAAGAATCTTTCCACGCCAACCCGTTCGAAGTCTTCAGTGGATCCGAGTGCAACCAGAATCTCTCCCGGCTCCATATCGGCGGCATCATACAACTCGATCGTTGCCTTGAACTCCTGGTTCAACGCGGAATCAAGTTCTATCTCACCGAGTCCCAGACCCCAGCTCTGCGGCGCGATGGCCACCGCCAGAAAGCTAAGAATCATTGCGCTGGCGCGACCGCGCGTACGCAACCGGCTGAGCAAGAACCTATACATAGGTGCCCCCTCTCAATACGTCATTAGTTTTGAACAGGCGTCGGAACCTACCCCGGGATACCTCGAAGGTACCGAGGTCCGGAGAATAAAGGCTTCCCTCCCCAACAGAAGAAAACCCGACCAGCGATAGTGCCACTGCCGTCCTGTGCAAGTTTCTCAACATCTGCGGTCTGTTCCCGTGGAAAATCCAGTTCCGTAGGCGAACGTTAACCTAGAAGATCAGACCAAATATTGCAGTAAGTACCAATTATGGCAGTTCTTTTTGGCACAATGACAGCCCTGAAAGCCATGAACTGTCATATTTTTTCATTAATCCGACGGGACCTCAGGCGAGCAAGGGAATCAACTGTTCGGCGATCTGCACACTGTTGAGGGCCGCGCCTTTTCGGACATTGTCTGAAACTACCCACAGATCAAGACCTTGCGGGTGAGACAGATCTTCTCGGATACGCCCCACGAAGACCGGATCCGTCCCCGCTGCCTGCCCCACCGCGGTGGGATAGCCACCCGCTTCCGCCTCATCCATCAGGCTGATGCCCGGCGCCTCAGAGAGCAGAGCGCGGGCTTCCGCGGCGGTGAGTTTGCGGCGGGTCTCGATGTGAACCGCTTCAGAGTGCCCGTAAAACACCGGGATACGAACACAGGTGGGGTTCACCAGGATGGCTGGATCCAGAATTTTCTGGGTCTCCCAGACCATCTTCATCTCTTCTTTGGTATAGCCATTGTCCTGAAAATTGTCGATATGCGGGATCGCGTTGAAGGCGATCTGCACCGGCATCACCTTCGGCTCAATGGGACGGGTGTTGAGGAGATCGGCGGTCTGACCGGCCAGTTCGCGGATCCCCGCCGTTCCTGCGCCGGATACCGCCTGATAGGTGGCGACGTTGATCCGCTCGATCCCTGCCGCATCATGCAGGGGTTTGAGCGCCACCACCATCTGGATCGTGGAACAGTTCGGGTTGGCGATGATGTTGCGATTCCGGAATTCCGCCAGCGCCGAAGCGTTCACTTCGGGCACGACCAGCGGCACGTCGTCGTCGTAGCGGAACTGTGAGGTATTGTCGATCACCACACAGCCCGCCGCCGCCGCCTTCGGCGCGAATTCCCGGGAAAGATCTCCACCGGCGGAGAACAGTCCGATCTGGGCCTGGGAAAAATCAAACTGATCAAGGCGTTTGACCATGATCGAGCTGCCCCGAAATTGAATGCGCTTACCTTCCGAGCGTTCGCTGGCCAGCAGATGCAGCGTGCGGACGGGGAAGTTCCGTTCCTCCAGTATCTCCACCAGCGCCTCGCCAACGGCGCCTGTGGCACCAGCAATGGCGATGTCGAATCCTTCGCTCATGACTTCGATCTCCTAGGTGCCCAGGGCGGCCAGAACAGCGTCACCCATCTCTACGGTCCCCACACGCTGAGTTCCGTCCTCCGCGCCCTCCGGCATTATGTCCGCCGTCCGGTAGCCTTCTGCGAGAACCTGGTTCACGGCAGCCTCGATGGCATCCGCCGCGGCAGGGGCATCCAGGCTGTACCGGCACATCATGGCCACCGAAAGAATGGTGGCGAGCGGATTGGCCAGGTTCTGGCCGGCGATATCCGGCGCAGAACCGTGCACGGGTTCATACAGGCCGCTGCCATCCGCAGCCAGGGAGGCAGACGGCAGCATGCCCAGGGAACCGGTCAGCATGGCGGCCACATCAGAAAGAATGTCACCGAACATATTGCCGGTCACCATCACGTCGAACTGCTTGGGTGCCCGCACCAGCTGCATGCCTGCATTGTCCACATACATATGGCTGAGGGTGACGTCCGGGTAGTCTTTGGCCACCTGGTTGACGACTTCCCGCCAGAGCTGGGTGACTTCCAGCACGTTCGCCTTATCCACCGAGCAGAGCCGGCCGCCCCGCTTCCGGGCCAGATCGAACGCCACCCGGGCGATCCGGTCGATTTCATGCTCACTGTAAACATAGGTGTTGAAGCCGCGACGCTCGTTGTTCACGACCTCCACCCCCCGGGGCTCTCCGAAATAGATGCCACCGGTCAGTTCCCGGACGATGAGAATGTCCAGATCGGCCACGAGTTCCGGCTTGAGGGACGACGCATCGGCGAGTGGGCCGAACAGAATGGCGGGTCGCAGATTGGCGAAGAGCTCGAGTCCCGCCCGCAAACCCAGCAGGCCACGCTCCGGCCGCTCCAGGGTAGGCAGATCGTCCCATTTGGGACCACCGACCGCACCGAGCAGGACCGCCCGGCTGTCTTTCGCCTTTTCAAGGGTTTCTGCCGGCAGTGGTGACCCGGTTTCGTCGATGGCACGACCGCCGACCAGTGCCTCGTCGAGAGTAAGTGAAAGGTCGTGCAGATCGGCAGCCCGTTCCAGCACGGCAACCGCCACTCTGACCACGTCCGGACCGATACCGTCTCCCGGCAGCGTGAGGATCTTATGTGTCTGCGCGCTCATTGTCCGTCACCTCCTGCCAGGCGTCCGAACAACCAGGGCATCTGAGCCCGATGACGGGCCTCGAACGCCTCTATGTCAGACTGATGCGCGAGTGTGAGACCAATGTCGTCAAGCCCGTTGATCAGTGCGTTTTTCCGGGTGCCATCCACCGCGAACCCGATCTTTCGTCCATCGGGCAGTTCAATGGTCTCCGCTGCCAGATCCAGGCTGATGGAAGCCGCGGCTTCTCCGCTACAGATCTCGAACAGCTCATCTACTATTTTTTCTTCTAAAACAATCGGTAACAGACCATTCTTATAGCAGTTACTATGAAATATGTCCGCGAAGCTGGGTGCGATGACCGCCCGGAAGCCGTACTCCATCAGGGCCCAGACCGCGTGCTCACGGCTGGATCCGCAACCGAAATTCTCCCGTGCCAGCAGGAACCTGGCGCCCTGGTAGCGCGGGTCGTTCAGGATGAAGTCCCGATTGATCTGCCGTTCATTGGGCGTCATGCCCATGTCGCCTTCATCCAGATAGCGCCAACCGTCAAACAGATTGTCACCAAACCCGGTGCGGCGGATGGATTTCAGAAACTGTTTGGGGATGATCTGGTCCGTGTCCACATTGACCCGATCCAGAGGCAGTACCGAGCCTGTTTCCAACGTAAATGCCTTCATAGCAGTTCCCTCACATCAACGAAATGGCCGGTTACCGCGGCGGCCGCGGCCATGGCAGGGCTGACCAGGTGGGTCCGGCCACCGTGCCCCTGACGGCCTTCGAAATTCCGGTTCGAGGTCGACGCGCAGTGTTCGCCGGGCTGCAGTTTGTCCGGGTTCATGGCCAGACACATGGAACAACCGGCCGCCCGCCACTCAAAGCCCGCATCCACGAAGATCTGGGCCAGGCCTTCTGCTTCGGCCTGAGCCTTCACCAGACCGGAGCCCGGCACGACCATGGCCTGAGTGATGTTGCCGGCAACCTTGCGTCCCCTGGCCACCGCGGCGGCGGCCCGCAGATCTTCGATCCGGGAGTTCGTGCAGGAGCCGATGAATATCCGATTCAATCGGATGTCCGTGATCGGCTGGTCCGCATTCAGTCCCATGTAGTTCAACGCCCGCTGAATGCTGTCTGCCTGGGTCTCGTCTTCCGCATTCGCCGGGTTCGGCACCGCTGCGTCCACGCCAAGCACCATTTCCGGCGAGGTGCCCCAACTCACTTGCGGGACCAGGGTGGATGCATCGAGTCTCAGTTCCTGATCGAACACCGCATCAGTGTCGCTGACGAGCGTCCGCCAGTAAGCTTCAGCCTGGTCCCACTGGTCGCCGGTCGGGGTGTAGGGGCGACCGCGCACATAGTCCAGCGTCTTGTCGTCGACAGCCACCATGCCGGCCCGGGCTCCGCCTTCGATCGCCATGTTGCAGACCGTCATTCGCCCTTCCATGGACAGCCCGCGGACCGCCTCACCCCGAAACTCTATGGTGTGGCCCGTGGCCCCTGCGGTGCCGATCCGGCCAATCACGGCCAGCACCAGGTCCTTGGCCGATACACCCTCCGGCAGCTGTCCGTTGGCCTGTACGCTGAAGTTTTTTGCCTTGTCCTGCACCAGGCACTGAGTCGCCAGCACATGTTCCACGTCGGACGTGCCGATACCCTGGGCCAATGCGGCAAAGGCGCCGTGGGTCGAGGTATGGGAGTCGCCACAGACGATGGTCATTCCCGGCAGGGTAGCCCCCTGTTCCGGGCCCACCACATGGACGATGCCCTGGCGCGTATCCAGGATATCGAACTGAGTGATCCCGAAACGACGGCAGTTGGTGTCCAGGGCTTCCACCTGTTCCCGGGCAATCAGATCGGTAATCCCCTCGATGCCGGCCTCCCGGTTTTCGGTGGGCACGTTGTGGTCCGGAGTGGCCAGGTTCGCATCCACCCGCCAGGGTTGCCGTCCGGCCAGCGAAAGACCTTCGAATGCCTGAGGCGAGGTCACCTCATGCAGCAACTGCTGGTCGATATAGAGCATGGTCCGACCATCATCCCGAGTGCCCACAACATGAGCATCCCAGACTTTGTCGTACAGGGTTTTCCCGGCCACAGGCGTAGTTCCCGATCAATCTATGAGGGACGGCATGTTAGGCCCGCCTCTCTAATAAAACAAATTCATTGTATTTATCTATATGATTCCATATTGGAATCTCATAAGACGCCGCCAGAACCCGCTGGAGATTGGCAGCAGGCGTGCAAGCCGCCGCAAAAACAGGAAGATAAACAATGGATTCGACAGACCTGGAGACCTTTCTCGCGGTCGCGGAAGCCCGCTCCTTCTCCCGGGCTGCAGAGCGCCTTCACCTGTCTCAGCCCGCTGTCACCAAGCGCATCAAACGGCTGGAGGAAAATCTGGCCACCCTGCTCTTCGACCGGATCGGCCGGCGAGTGGAACTCACTCAGGGTGGCCGGGTACTCCTGCCACGGGCCCGGTCGCTGCTGGCGGAAATCGCCGACACCCGGCGTCTGCTGGATAATCTGACCGATCAGGTTTCCGGGCCCCTGCATCTGGCCACCTCCCACCACGTCGGCCTGCACCGGCTGGCACCGATCCTGAAGACATTCAACGACCGCTACACCGATGTGCAGTTGGATATGCGCTTTGAGGATTCCGAAGCGGCCCATGATCTGGTCCGGCGGGGTGACAGCGAACTGGCCGTGGTGACCCTGGACCCGCAAGGCGCCGGGGATCTGGCCTACCTGCCGCTCTGGGATGATCCCCTCACCTTCATCGTTGCCCGGGATCACCCGCTGGCGACCCGGAAACGGCTCACGCTGACCGAATTGGCAGCATATCCCGCCATCCTCCCCGGACTCGCCACCTATACCGGGCGGATTGTGGCGGAGCTGTTCGAAGCCCGGCAGATCGCCATCAGCGCGCCGATGTCGACCAACTACCTGGAGACCATCAGCATCCTCGCGGGTACGGGGCTCGGCTGGAGTCTGCTGCCCCGTTCGATGCTGACCGACGATCTCGTTCCGCTGGAAACCGATGCCCCGCCCCAGCATCGAACCCTCGGCTGTGTGACCAACCCGGCCCGCAGCCGGTCCAATGCCGCAGAGGCATTCATGCGGATTCTGGAACGTTTCGGGGACTGATCAGCTGCCGGGACGGTCCGCCGGGGTGATCTGTCCCCGCGACCGGAGCAGATGGTCCATCAGCACCAGCGCCAGCATGGCCTCGGCTATGGGTACCGCCCGGATGCCCACGCAGGGATCGTGACGCCCCTTGGTGACCACCTCGACTTCGGCCCCCTGCCTGTCGACCGTTCGCCCCGGCGTGGTCAGACTGGAGGTGGGTTTGAGCGCGATTCTGGCCAGCAGATCCTGGCCCGAGGAAATTCCCCCCAGAACGCCACCGGCGTGATTGCTCAGGAAGCCTTCCGAGCGTATCTCGTCCCGATGTTCGGTGCCCCGCTGGCCGACCACGTCGAAGCCGTCGCCGATGGCGACGCCTTTCACCGCGTTGATGCTCATCAGTCCGGCGGCGAGATCCGCATCCAGCTTGCCGAATACGGGCTCGCCGAGCCCGGCGGGCATGCCGGATGCCTGGACGCTGACCTCCGCACCGATGGAATCCCCCTCCCGGCGAAGCTGATCGATAAGGGCGGCGATTTCGTCCACTCGGGCCGGATCAGGGCAGAAGAAGTCATTGGTCTCCACGGCGGCCAGGTCTCTGGCCGCAATCCGGATCGGACCCACGGCGGAGAGATAGCCCCGAATGGTGATGCCCTGCCCGGCCAGGTATTTTTTGGCGATCGCGCCTGCGGCCACCCGCATGGCGGTTTCTCTGGCCGACGCTCGGCCACCCCCTCGATAATCACGAATGCCGTATTTGGCATCGTAGGTGTAATCCGCATGGGCGGGACGGAACAGATCCTTGATATCGCCGTAGTCCTTGCTCTTCTGATCCAGGTTCTCAATGGCGAGGCCGATGGACGTACCGGTGGTCACGCCTTCGAAAACGCCTGACAGGATACGAACCTGATCAGGCTCTTTACGCTGGGTCGTGTACTTCGACTGACCAGGACGGCGGCGGTCCAGGTCGCCCTGCAGGTCGGCCTCACTGAGTTGGAGTCCCGGCGGACAGCCATCGACGATTGCGCCCAGGGCCGGGCCGTGGCTTTCGCCGAAAGTGGTGACTGTGAATGCCTGCCCGAAAGTGTTGCCGGCCACGAGGAGATCCGTAACTGCTGGTGACGCGGCAGTATGCTGAAATGTCGTATCAGGTCAAATAGTTACCCGTTCATTTCAGACGCCAGAAGGATGCACACCCCCTCTCCGCCCGCTTCGAATTCAGGCCAGATGAACGGCAGCCCAGGATACGCCCGGGTCAGCGCCGCGGCGCTCATGCCCACCTCGCAGACCAGCACACCCTGCGCGGTGAGCCGCTCCCCCCGCTGATCGATGATCTGTCGGGCGAGCCCGAGTCCGTCCGCGCCGCCGGCCAGGCCCAGTGCGGGTTCATGCCGGAATTCCGCCGGCAGCGCGCGCATGTCCGCATCATCCACATAGGGGGGATTGGCGAGAATGAGATCGTAGCGGGCCCCGGCAGGCAATGGCTGGTACAGGCTGCCTTCGTGAACGCGGACGCGCTCATCGAGACCGTGGAGAGAGACGTTTTCCTGCGCGAGTGTCGCCGTGGCGGGATCCAGTTCCACCAGATCCACCCGGGCATCCGGCCAGACGTGGGCGGCGGTGATGCCGATACAACCGGAACCGGTGCACAGATCGAGAACCCGTTGCGGGGCCGCGGTCAGCCACGGCGACATTTCTGCCAGAAGCAACTCGCCGATGGGCGAGCGCGGCACGACCACCCCCGGCCGGATGAGAAATTCGAGTCCGGCAAACCACCACCGACCCAACAGGTAGGCCAGCGGTACCCGTTCATCGATCCGGCGAGCCAGGAGTGACCGGATGGTGTCCTCTTCGGACGCGGCGATCTCCTGGCCGAGATTTTCCCGATCATCGGCCAGTCCGGTGATGCTGAGCACGAGGGCCGTCGCCTCATCCCAGGCGCTGTCGGTCCCCTGGCCGAACACCACGCCGGCGTCGGCCAACGCCTCCGCAGCTTCGTTGATGAGGGCCCCGACCGTGGTCACCGTCAGTGCGACAGTCGATGCGGCAGAACCAGTTCGATACGGGCACTCATGCCGACTCGCGGCAGCAACGGCCCGGCGCCGAAGGGAACCAGTTCAGGCCCGCCATCCCGCGTCAGCCGTTCAATCGCCGATGCCGCGCAGGTCTGGGATCGTTCGATCAGCAGGGCGGCAGATTCGGATCCATAGAGATGGCAGACGACGTAAACAGTCTGGGCGGAGAATACATTGAGCCCTTCGGCCAGCGTCTCGAGCCGTTCGATCGCGGCGTCATTCAGATTACCCAGCTGGTCCGGCGTGACCCCGTCCACCAGCACCCTGCCATCCCCGGCCAGGCGATCGAGCACCTGGCTGTTGCGGCCGACGGCCACCTGCTCTTCCGGTCGAAGCACTTCGATGTGTGCATAGACCCGCTTGTTACCCCTTTCTATGACGTAAAGGGCGACCAGGGCACCGGCCTTTTCTCCGGCGAAGTAGAACTGATTCGCATCCGGGCCGTAGAGGGTGGCGCGCTTGAAGATTTCATTGGCCCAGAGGTTGCTTCGTCCACAATCGCGACCGCGACAGCTGAACAACGGCTCCGTGTCGAGGACGGCAAGGTAGTGTTCGATCACATCGTCCGGCTGTGTGCCGGACGGCATCTCGTAGGTTGCCCACTCTCTGGTGGCGGCGGCGCGAACTTCGTGTTCCACCCGTACATTGCGTCGTGTCTTGTCCACCCGTCCCAATGCATATTCCCGGGGCAGCAATGCATCGTCGCGCTCGTAGGCAACAATCCAGGAATGGGGCACGCGGCTGAGACCCAGTGGGTCCACGGCCCCTTCCACATCCGCAGCATTTGCCGGCCCGCCGGCAGCAAGCAGCAACGGCAGGACGATCAGATACATCAGCCGCCCGCCTGTCTCGTTCACTTTGAGTCTGGATCGCATCGGCCCATGCTACTGATGGCGGGACGCCTTGCATACCGGCGTCCGGCAATCCTCGCCCGGAGCCGAGCCCGCGGTCAGTCTTTCAGCAACGCCAGCAGCAACTGATTCAGACGGGTCACGTAAGCGGCCGAGTCTTTCGGCGCCGACCCATCCGCCAGGCTCGCCTGATCGAACAGGATCAGCACCAGATCCCGGAATCGATCTTCGTCTGCTTCCTGATCCAGACGCTCGAGCAGTGGATGCCCGGCGTTGTACTCGAAGACCGGTTTGGACTCCGGCATGCTCTGACCCGTTGCTTCGAGAATCCGCCGCATCTGTGCGCCGGGATCGTGGGCTCCGAGCACCAGGCAGGCAGGTGAATCGGTGAGACGCTGCGACGGGCGGACGTCTTCCACCAGTTCCGCCAGAACGCCCTTGATCCGTTCGGTGAGAGCGCTTGTTTCCGGATCGTCTTTTTCCTCGTCGGAGGTCTCACCCGGCAGATCCAGGTCGCCGCGCATCACATCGGCGAACGGCTTGCCATCGAATTCCTGCACGTTCGACATCATCCACTCATCGATGCGATCGAACAGCAGCACCACCTCGATGCCTTTCTGTTTGAATACCTCGAGATGTGGACTCGATTTGGCGGCCTCCGGAGACTCGGCAACCAGGTAGTAGATCTTGTCCTGACCGTCCACCATCCGATCCACGTAGTCGCTGAGCGCCACATGTTTTTCCTCATCGGAATCCGTGGTGGTCGCAAAGCGGAGCAGCTTCAGAACCGCTTCCCGGTTGGCGAAGTCTTCGCCGGCGCCTTCCTTGAGTACTTCTCCGAACTCATTGATGAAGGTCTGGTAGTCCTCGGGGGATTTGCTGGCCAGGGATTCGAGCATGTTCAGCGCGCGTTTGGTGAGCGCATTTCGGATACTGGTGACCCGATCGTCCTGCTGGAGAATTTCCCGGGATACGTTCAGGGGCAGATCATTGGAATCGACCACACCTTTGATGAATCGCAGGTACAGCGGTAGAAACTGATCAGCCTCATCCATGATGAAGACCCGCTGCACGTAGAGCTTGAGTCCTCGGGGGGCTTCCCGGTTCCAGAGATCGAAGGGCGCAGCGCGCGGCACGTAAAGCAGGCTCGTGTATTCGAGCTTGCCTTCCACCTTGTTGTGACTCCAGGACAGCGGGTCCTGGAAATCATGGGACACGTGCTTGTAGAACTCTTTGTATTCCTCTTCTTCCACATCGGATCTGGAGCGGGTCCAGAGCGCCTTGGCGGAATTGACCGCTTCGAATTCCGGCGCTTGATCGGCTTTCGCCTCGTCTTCCGAATCGGATTCGTCCGGGTAGGAGACCTTCTCCATCTCCACCGGCACGCCGATGTGATCCGAATAGCGGCTGACGATGTTGCGCAGCCGGAAGTTGTCGGCGAATTCCTTCGCATCCTCTTTCAGATGCAGGGTGACGCTGGTGCCAACGGGCAGATCTTCTGCGTCTTCCACACTGAAAGCATCTTCACCCCTGGATAGCCAGCGGGTACCCGTCCCCGTCTCACCCGCCCCATCCAGGGCCGAACGGGTCCGCACCTCAACCTCGTCGGCGACGATGAAGGCGCTGTAGAAACCAACGCCAAACTGACCAATCAGGTTGGAGTCCTTCTGCTGGTCGCCGGTGAGCTGGCTGAGAAATTCAGCGGTGCCGGACTTGGCGATGGTGCCCAGATGCTCGATCACCTGCTCCCGGGTCATACCGATGCCGTTGTCGGTGACGGTCAGGGTGCCGGCTTCGGCATCGAAGCTGACGCGAATGGCGAAGTCGCCAGTGGGTACGAGTTCCGGTCTGGCAATGGATTCGAGGCGAAGCTTATCAATGGCGTCTGAAGCGTTGGAGATGAGCTCGCGAAGGAAGATCTCCCTGTTCGAGTACAGAGAGTGAATCATCAGCTGCAACAGCTGCTTGGCTTCGGTCTGGAAGCCGTAGGTTTCAGAAGTGGCAGGTTCGGCCATGGAAAAGCGCCCTGATTTCAAATGAATTCAGGGCGCTTTATAAGGCCGATGGGCCGAATTTCAAGGGGAAGACGCTCAAACGCCGGGGTCTGAGCGCTCAACCCAGCCAGATCAGCTCCAGCCGGTCACCTCGGCCAGCGCCTCGCCGATGTCCGCCAGGCTTTTCACCGTGCGTACGCCGGCCGACTCGAGCGCGGCAAACTTGTCCTCCGCCGTGCCTTTACCACCGGCGATGATGGCACCTGCATGGCCCATCCGTTTACCCGCGGGCGCTGTCACGCCGGCGATGTAGCCGACCACGGGTTTGGTCACGTTCGACTGGATGAATTCGGCCGCTTCCTCTTCGGCGGTGCCACCGATCTCACCGACCATGACGATGGCCTCCGTGGCCGGGTCATCCTGGAACAGGGTCAGGATATCGATGAAATGGCTGCCCGGAATGGGATCCCCACCGATGCCCACACAGGTGGACTGGCCGTAGCCTTTGTCCGTGGTCTGCTTGACCGCCTCGTAGGTGAGCGTGCCGGAACGGGAGACGATGCCGACCTTACCGGGCAGATGGATTTCACCCGGCATGATGCCGATCTTGCATTCGCCCGGTGTGATCACGCCGGGACAGTTCGGCCCGATCAGGCGCACGCCCACGCTGTCGATCTTGGCCTTGACCTTGAGCATATCCAGCGTCGGAATCCCTTCGGTGATGCAGACCACCAGTTCGATACCCGCATCCACGGCTTCGAGAATGGAGTCCTGGCAGAAAGGTGCGGGCACGTAGATCACGGATGCGGTGGCACCGGTGGTGTCGACCGCCTCGCGCACCGTATCGAAAACGGGTCGGTCCAGATGTGTGGTCCCACCCTTGCCCGGCGTCACGCCGCCAACCAGTTGGGTGCCGTAGGCGATGGCCTGCTCGCTGTGCAGAGTGCCCTGCCCGCCGGTGAAGCCCTGACAGATGACTTTGGTGTTCTTGTCGATGAGTACGCTCATGCTTTACCTCCAGCAGCAGCCACGGCCTTTTCGGCGGCGTCGGTGAGGCTCTCTGCAGCAATGATGTTGAGCCCGCTCTTATCGAGTGTTTCCCGGCCGAGTGCGGCATTGTTGCCTTCGAACCGGACAACGACCGGCACCTCGACGCCGACCTCTTCCACCGCGCCGATGATGCCTTCCGCGATGATGGCGCAGCTGACGATGCCACCGAAAATGTTGATCAGCACGGCCTGCACGTTTTCATCGGAGAGGATGATTTTGAAGGCTTCGGAGACCGCCTCCTTGGTGGCGCCCCCACCCACATCCAGGAAGTTCGCCGGATTACCGCCATGCAGCTTCACCAGGTCCATGGTGCCCATAGCGAGACCGGCACCATTGACCATGCAGCCGATGTTGCCGTCGAGAGCGACGTAGTTGAGGTTGTATTCAGCGGCCTGTGCTTCCCGCGCGTCTTCCTGAGACGGGTCATGCAGGGCGGCGACCTTCGCCTGACGATACAGCGCGTTGCCATCGATATTCACCTTGGCATCCAGGCAATGCACGTCCCCATCCGTGGTGACCACCAGCGGATTGATTTCGAGCAGCGCGCAATCCAGATCCTCAAAAAGCTTAGCCAACCCCATGAAAAGATTGGTGAATTGTCTGATCTGAGGCCCTTTCAAACCGAGCTTGAAGGCCAGTTCCCGGCCCTGGAAGGGCTGTGGGCCCACGGCGGGATCGATACTTGCCCGGAGAATCTTCTCCGGTGTTTCCTCTGCCACCTGCTCGATTTCCACGCCCCCTTCGGTGGACGCCATGAAGACGATCCGGCGACTGCCGCGATCGATCACCGCGCCCAGATACAACTCCGTCTCGATGTCCGTGCAGCTTTCCACATAGATCTTGCTGACCGGCTGGCCATGCTCGTCCGTCTGAATGGTGACCAGGTTTTTGCCGATCCACTGCTCGGCAAAGGCCCGCACTTCATCCGTACTGTCTGCCAGCTTGACGCCGCCGGCCTTGCCTCGGCCGCCTGCGTGCACCTGCACTTTCACCACCCAGCGGTTACCGCCGATCTTTTCCGCCGCAGCCACGGCTTCGTCCGCCGTATCCACTGCATACCCTTCGGAAACGGGCAAGCCGTATTCCTGAAACAGGCCTTTGGCCTGGTACTCGTGTAGGTTCATGATTTTCCTGTCAGTACGATTGGTCTTGTGTTCTCAGGTCGCCTTACGACTTTTTCTTGCGATTCACCATGTGAATCGCGTGCCCGGCGACACCCAGGGCAGCTTCGTGCACCGCTTCGGACAGCGTGGGATGCGCGAACATGATCAAACCCAGGTCTTCGGCGCAGGCGTCGAATTCCATGGCGATTACGGCCTGAGCGACGAGTTCCGAGGCCTGGGGCCCGAGAATGTGCACGCCGAGGATCCGATCCGTCTCGGCATCCGCCAGGATCTTCACCATGCCTTCCGCGTCGTTGGCAGCCAGGGCCCGGCCACTGACGCCAAACGGGAAGCTGCCCACATTATATGCTTCTCCGGACGCTTTGAGTTCCTGTTCCGTCTTGCCGACCCAGGCGATTTCCGGGTGGGTGTAGATCACGCTGGGCACCGTATCGTAGTTCACCAGCGGCTTCTGACCAGCGATCCGCTCCGCCACCATGACCCCTTCTTCCATGCCCTTGTGCGCCAGCATGGGCCCCCGGACCACGTCACCGACGGCGTAAACGCCCGGCGCATCCGTTTCACATCGATCATTGACGAACAGGAAGCCCCGCTCGTCCAGATTCACCCCGGCATCCGGCGCCAGAAGCCCTTCGGTATAGGGCCGGCGTCCGACAGCGACGATCAGCTTGTCCACCGTGATGCTGTGATCGCCATCCTTGTCCTGGAAGCTGACGTTTACCGCGCCGTCGGCGACTTCCGCGCCCATCACCCGGGTGCCGAGACGCACATCCAGACCCTGGCCTTTGAGAATTTTCAGGGAATCCCGCGCGATCCGCTGGTCCGCCATGGGCAGAAATTCGTCCAGGGCCTCGAGCACCACGACCTCGGATCCGAGCCGGTTCCAGACACTGCCGAGTTCAAGCCCGATGACGCCGGCGCCGATCACGCCGAGTCGGCCGGGTACGCTCTGCAGTTCCAGCGCACCGGTGGAATCAACGATCAATTCACCATCCACCGGGGCCGGCGGAATATCCACCGGAACGGAACCCGGAGCGAGAATGACGTGCTTCGCTTCCAGGGTGCGGGTTTCGCCGTCGTGGTTCGTATACTCCACCTGTCGGCCGGCAAGCAGTTTGCCGGTGCCGGGCAGGTCGGTGACCCCATTGGCTTTGAAAAGTCCGGCAACGCCCCCGGTGAGCTTGCTCACCACCTCGTCTTTATGGGCGATCATTTTCGGAACATCGATACTGACGCCTTCCACGCCAACCCCGACAGCGCCGAAGTGCTCCCTGGCATCCTCGTATTTGTGGGAGGTATCCAGCAACGCCTTGGATGGAATACAACCCCAGTTCAGACAGGTTCCGCCGTAGGACGGTTTCCCATCCTTGCCCAGGCTCTTGTCGATACAGGCGGTTGAGAGTCCGAGTTGCGCGGTGCGTATGGCAGCGTGATAACCCGCTGGTCCGGCACCAATGACAATGACGTCGTAAGAATCACTCATCTGAATTGAGCCTCTGCTCGATATTTCGTTGTTTCCGATAGCCGCAGCGCTGGCCGGATCGGGAGATCCGGCCTGTTCAGCATTCACTCCATGACTTTACAGTTCGAGCAGAATGCGTGCGGGATCCTCGATCATCCCTTTGATCGTCACCAGATAGCGAACGGCCTCCTGGCCGTCGATGAGACGGTGATCATAGGACAGCGCAAGATACATCATCGGCCGTACTACAATCTCCCCATCCACCACCATGGGTCGCTCCTGGATCTTGTGCATGCCGAGAATGGCCGTCTGGGGCGGATTCAGGATGGGCGTGGACAGCAGCGAACCGAACACGCCACCGTTGGAAATCGTGAAGGTGCCGCCCGCCATGTCATCAAGGGAGAGCTTGTTGTCCCGCGCTTTCAGACCGTATTCATTGATCTGATCTTCGATCTGGGCCAGCGAGAGTGCATCCGCATCCCGCACCACCGGCACGACGAGTCCCCGGTCCGTGCTCACGGCCACGCCGATGTCGTAGTAGCCGTGATAGATGATCTCATCACCATCAATGGAGGCATTCACTGCGGGGAACCGCTTCAGCGATTCCACCGCTGCACGCACGAAAAACGACATGAAACCGAGTCGGGTGCCGTTATGGCGAGCCTGGAATTCTTCCTGATAGCGTTTGCGCATGGTCATGATCGGCTGCATGTCCACCTCGTTGAAGGTGGTGAGCATGGCCGCGTTCTGCTGGGCTTCCACCAGACGCTTCGCGATGCTTGCCCGCAGTCGGGTCATGGGCACCCGGCGCTCGACACGCTCACCGGCACTTTCAACAGGCTCGTCTGCCGGGGCTCGAGGGGCATCTCCGGCGGATTCGGCGGAGGCAGCAGCCGGCGCCGTGTCAGCCTGTCCGGCAACGGCTCGCGCCACATCATCTTTCGTGATTCTGCCGTCTTTTCCGGTGCCGGCCAGGGTCTGCATGTCGATGCCTTGCTCATCCGCCAGCTTCCGGGCGGCGGGACTGGCACTGACCGCATCCGCGGCACCTGCTTCTTCCGCCGCAACCGGCTCCGGCGGCGCGCTCGGCAGTTCCACCTCACCCGCTTCGAAGCGGGCGATGAGTGCCTCGCTCTCGACGACTTCGCCTTCGTCCTTCAGGATCTCCGTCAGGGCGCCGTTGGCCGGGGCCACCACTTCCAGGACTACCTTGTCCGTCTCAATGTCCACCAGAAGGTCATCACGGGAGACGGCCTCGCCAGGCCGTTTGTGCCAGACGGCTACGGTCCCCTCGCTGATTGATTCCGGAAAGGTGGGCGCTTTGATGTCCATTCTTGCTGATCCTTTCTACCTGATCTCTATGTTGCGTCTATTGGTTGCGTCTTTTAGTTGCGTCTTTTGGTCGCGTCTTTTGGTCGCGTCTTTGGCCGCGTCACGTTGCGTCGATTTTTTTTAATATGGCCGTTTGATTCAGCCGAACAAAGCGTCTTCCACGAGGCGCTGCTGCCTCAAGGTGTGTGCACCGGCAAATCCGCCCGCTGGTGCGGCAAAGGGGTCTCGTCCGGCATAGGCCAGGTAGAGAGAGTCATCATGCTTCAGTATCACCCGGCGCATGTGGTGCTGACTCGAATACCAGGCCCCCTGGTTCATGGGCTCTTCCTGGCACCAGACCACGTCCTTCAGGTTGGTATACGGCGCAATCACCTCCTCCAGGCGTTCTTCCGGGAACGGGTAGAGCTGCTCCATGCGGACAATGGCAATGTTCTCACGCTCAGCCTCACGTCGTCGCTCGAGCAGATCGTAGTAGACCTTGCCACTGCAGAGGATCAGCCGATCCACCTTGTCCGGATCGAGTTCGTCAATCTCCGGCAGCACCGTCTCGAACGAGCCTTCGGCCAGATCCTCCAGGGTGGAAACCGCCAGCTTGTGCCGCAGCAGGCTTTTCGGCGTGAGCGCCACCAGCGGGATGCGTGCGGGGCGAATCGCCTGACGCCGGAGCATGTGATAGACCTGCGCCGGGGTCGTCGGGATACAGACCTGCATATTGTGCTGTGCACAGAGCTGCAGATAGCGCTCGAGACGGGCGGAGGAATGTTCCGGGCCAGCGCCTTCATACCCGTGTGGCAACAGCATGGTCAGGCCGCACAGACGCAACCATTTGATGGCGCCGGAGGAGATGAACTGGTCGATCACCACCTGGGCGCCATTGGCGAAGTCACCAAACTGGGCTTCCCAGATCACCAGCGTCTTGGGGGCGGTCGTGGAATAGCCGTACTCAAAGGCGAGTACCGCTTCCTCCGAGAGCAGAGAGTCGTATATCTCGAACGTCCCGGTTTCGGACAGGGTCTGCAGCGGCACATGCCGCTCACCATCCTTCTGGTTGTACAGACAGGCATGGCGGTGCGAGAAGGTGCCGACCCCGACATCCTGTCCGGTCAGTCGCACCCCGTGGCCTTCGTCCAGCATCGTGGCGTAGGCCATGACTTCGGCAAAACCCCAGTTGATCGGCATGGCGCCTGCCGCCATTTTGTGCCGATCCTCAATGATCTTCTTCACCTGCCGCTGCAGCACGAAACCTTCTGGCATCTCCTCCAGCCGGGCGGCAATGGCGCGCAGTTGTTCCAGCGGCACGGTGGTATCTGCGGGTGTCGACCAGTCATGGCCGATGAAGTCGTCCCAGTTCACGAACAGGCTGGTATCCGGCTCGTGCACCAGTGAAAGTGCCACGTGACCGCCGTTGTCCAGCGCCTGCCGATACGTTTCCACCATGTCGTCGGCCTGACTGGTGGTTACCGACCCTTCGCTGACAAGCCGATCCACGTAGATCGCCCGGGTGGTCGGCAACGAACGGATCTTCTTGTACATCAGCGGCTGAGTCTTCATGGGCTCTTCCGCTTCGTTGTGTCCCCGCCGGCGATAGCAGACCAGATCGATCACCACATCCTTTTTGAACTCCATGCGGTAGTCGGCGGCCAGTTGCGTCACGAAGATCACAGCCTCCGGATCGTCCGCGTTCACATGAAAGATCGGTGCCTGCACCATTTTGGCGACTTCGGTGCAGTATTCGGTGGATCGGGCGTCATCCTGCCGGTTGGTGGTGAAACCCACCTGATTGTTGATGATCACATGGATGGTGCCGCCGGTCCGGTAGCCCCGGGTCTGAGACATCTGAAATGTCTCCATCACCACGCCCTGGCCAGCGAAGGCCGCATCACCGTGAACGTTGATGGGCACCACGAGATCGCCGTTCAGGTCCTCCCGACGATCCTGACGGGCCCGGACAGAACCTTCCACAACCGGCGCCACAATCTCAAGATGTGATGGGTTGAACGCCAGGGCCAGATGCATCTCTCCGCCAGGCGTCATCACGTTGGTGGAGAAGCCCTGGTGATATTTCACATCACCCGTCTCTTCCGCATCCACTTCCGGCATCTTGCCGTCGAACTCGTCGAACAGGTCCAGGGGGTCTTTCCCCAGGATGTTCACCAGCACGTTCAGCCTGCCACGGTGGGCCATGCCGATCACGGTTTCGATCACGCCGTGGGACCCCAGCCGCTGCAGCAGTTCGTGCAGCATGGGGATGAAACTCTCGCCGCCTTCCAGACCGAACCGCTTGGTGCCCGGATAACGGCCATGCAGGTATTTCTCCAACCCCTCCGCCGCCGTCAGGCGCTCCAGAATCGTCAGCTTCTGCGCATTCGAAAACACCGGGTGGGCCCGAACGCTCTCGATCCGCTGCTGCACCCAGAGCTGTTCGCGGGAATCGACAATGTGCATGTACTCGAAACCGATCGAACTCGAGTAGGTCTGTTCCAATGCGTTGACGAGGTCGGAAAGCTTCGCGGCACCGGCGCCATAGTGGAAGGTGCCGGTGTGATAAGTGTCTTCCAGGTCCGCTGGGGTGAGATGATGATAGGCCAGGTCGAGGATGGGGGTCGGCGGCCGCTCCATCAGCCCGAGCGGGTCGATGTTTGCTTTCTTGTGCCCACGGTGCCGGTAGGCGGCAACCAGATCCTGCACGCGCATCTGCTTCTGCTCGTGGGCGTTCTGAACCAGGGTGCTTTCCCGTTCAGGGCGTGCTTTCAGTCGGTTCCGGCCGAGGCGCTCGAAATGCTGAATGACGGTCGAATGGGGAACGTCGGATTTAACCGCGCCCGCCACGGTGGGCAGTTTTTCGAAGTACTCGCGCCATTCGGCGCCCACGCTGTTCGGATCCTCGAGAAAGGCCTCATACAGGGATTCGATATAGGCGACGTTGTTCCCCGCCATGTGGGAACTTTTCTGCATCCGTTCGAGGAATGATTCGGCCATATCCGTACTCTTGCCTGGGCTCAGCGCCAGGTGGTCGATTAACTTGGGTTACCCGGGGAGGTCCAGGCAGGTTCGCAGCAGTTCATTCCAGACCTATCGGCCGCCTTTCGCAATACTTTCAGCGCAGGCGGCTCTCTCAGCGACGACGGACGTGCGTCCACCCGGCTCAGGTGCCCTGCTGGAGCAGCAAAGTCCGGATCTTGCCGATTGCCCGGGTCGGGTTCAGCCCTTTCGGACAGACACTGACGCAGTTCATGATGCCCCGGCAGCGGAACACGCTGAAGGGATCGTCCAGATCCGCCAGCCGCTCGGCAGTCGCCGTATCCCGGCTATCGGCGATGAACCGGTAAGCCTGCAACAGCCCCGCGGGCCCGATGAACTTGTCCGGGTTCCACCAGAACGACGGACAGGCGGTGGAACAGCAGGCACAGAGGATACATTCGTAGAGACCGTCGAGCTCTTCCCGCTCCTCTGGAGACTGCAAGCGCTCCTGGGCGGGCGGCGGCTTATGGTTGATCAGATAGGGCGTGATCTTTTCGTACTGCTGATAGAACTGGGTCATATCCACCACCAGATCCCGCACCACGGGCAGGCCCGGCAGCGGCCGCAGCACCAGTTTGCCCCGCTTCGCCACTTCGGAGACTGGCGTCATACAGGCCAGACCATTGCGACCATTCATGTTGATGCCGTCCGAACCGCAAACGCCTTCCCGGCATGAACGGCGGTAGGACAGGGACGGATCCTGCGCTTTCAGAAGCTCCAGCACATCGAGCACCATCAGATCTTTGCCTTCCGGCAGATCGATGCTCATATCGCGCAGCATAGGGACTTCGTCCACATCCGGGTTATATCGGTATACGCTAACCTGCATTCGTCTGATCCATTCCTGAATTTTAGTATTTTCGTTCTTTCGGCTCGAAGGTCGGCACGGTTTCCGGGCTGAAATTGACGGCCCGTTTACCCACCCGCTTTTCGCCGGGGAAGTACATGCTGTGGCAGAGCCAGTTCTCGTCGTCGCGCACCTGGTAGTCGTCCCGGGCATGAGCACCCCGGCTTTCCTTGCGCTCTTCCGCGGCGATGGCCGTGCATTCGGCGACTTCCAGCAGATTATCCAGCTCCAGCGCCTCCATCCGGGCGGTGTTGAAGACTTCGCTCTTATCCGCCAGATGGGCGTTGCCGATCCGCTCCCGGAGGTCGGCGAGCTTCTGAATACCCGTCTTCATGTGCTCTTCTGTGCGGAATACACCGAAGCTCTCCTGCATGACGGTCTGCAGCTCTTTCTTCAGATCCGAGACACTCTCGCCGCCGCTGGATTCGTTCCAGCGGGCGAGCCGCGCCATCGCCTGCTCGAGATCGGACTCACTCGCTTCGCGATAGGACACGCCCTGACGCATCACCTGCTCGATATGCAGGCCGGCCGCGCGACCGAAGACGACCAGATCCAGCAGGCTGTTGCCGCCGAGCCGGTTGGCCCCATGCACGGATACGCAGGCTGCTTCGCCGGCAGCGTACAGCCCGTCGATCAGCACATCGTTGCCTTCGCCATCCTGCGCGATGGCCTGGCCGGAAACACCGGTGGGGATGCCACCCATCATGTAATGGCAGGTCGGCACCACGGGAATCGGATCTTTCACCGGATCCACGTGGGCAAAGGTCCGGGACAGTTCCAGGATTCCCGGCAGACGAGTGTTCAACACTTCCTCGCCCAGATGATCGAGCTTGAGGAAGACGTGATCGCCTTCCGGTCCGGCGCCCCGCCCTTCCAGCAGCTCCAGAATCATGGAGCGGGCGACCACATCCCGGCCGGCCAGGTCTTTCGCTGTGGGCGCATAGCGCTCCATGAAGCGCTCGCCATCCTTGTTGATCAGGTATCCGCCTTCGCCCCGGCAGCCTTCGGTGACGAGCACACCGGCACCGTGAATGCCGGTGGGGTGAAACTGCCACATTTCCGCGTCCTGGATAGGGAAACCGGCCCTGAGCGCCATCCCCGAGCCGTCACCCGTGCACATATGGGCATTGGTGGTGCTGGCATAGATCCGCCCGGCTCCGCCGGTGGCCAGTACGGTGGCTTTCGAGTGGATGTACACCGTTTCGCCGGATTCCACGTCGATGGCAATGAGCCCGACCACGGCCCCATCCTGGTTTTTCACCAGATCCACGGCGAACCATTCGTTCAGGAAGGTCGTATTGGCGCGCAGATTGGCCTGATAAAGGGTGTGCAGCAGCGTATGTCCGGTCCGGTCTGCAGCGGCACAGGTCCGGGCCGCCTGCCCCCCCTCACCGTAGTTCTTGGACTGACCGCCAAACGGCCGCTGATAGATACGGCCGGATTCCGTCCGGGAAAAAGGCAGTCCCATGTGCTCGAGTTCGAAGACCGCCTGGGGGCCCTCGCTGCACATGTACTCGATGGCATTCTGGTCGCCGATGTAATCTGACCCCTTGACGGTGTCGTACATGTGCCAGCGCCAGTCATCATCGGGGTCATCGCTGGCGATCGCACAGGTGATGCCGCCCTGAGCGGAAACGGTGTGTGATCGGGTCGGGAAGACTTTGGTGATGACCGCCGTTCTCAGGCCCGACTGGGCCAGTTGCAGGGAGGCGCGCATGCCGGCGCCGCCGCCGCCAATGATCACTCCGTCAAAATCCATTCTGCGAATGTTCGCCACTTAACTTTTCTCCTTCAATGTAACCTGTGTGACCTGCTCGACAGGTGACTACAGGCTCCAGAACAACTGCAGCGCCCACACCACGTAGACGAAAAGAACGACCATGACGCCGCTTTGCCAGACCATGCGGAAAAACGTGTGGTGTCTGCCGAAGTAGTGCTCGCGGATATAGTCCGTGCCGACCGTCCACATACCGATCCAGGCATGGGCCGCGGTCGACAGCACCATGACGGTGTTGAACATCAGCATGGGTGTGGAGGCGAAATAGGCTTTCAGGGTCGCGTGATCCAGGTCCGGATTGGCCAGGAAGAAACCGACTATGCAGAAGGTATACAGCGTCAGCAGTACTGCCGAGACGCGCTGAATGAGGAAATCGGACAGGCCGCTGCGGGTGAGACTCGTTACGTTCGTTACCATATCCAGACTCCTGTCACGATGGCGAGCACCACGGTCAGGGCAACCACCGTATACGCTGAGAAGGTGGCGGCCTCCATCGTGTCACCGATGTGGAAATCCAGGAACAGATGCTTCACACCGGCCAGGATGTGGAAGATCAGCATGCTCAACACGCCCCAGAGCACCAGCTTGGCAAAGGGCGCATCCAGTATGGACTGGGCCTGGGCGAAACCGGCTTCAGATTCCAGGGCCAGGCTCAACAGCCAGAGCAGATAGCCGATCCCCAGAAACAGCAACACGCCCGTGATCCGGTGCGCAATGGAAGCGAGCGCCGGAAACGGAAAGGCGAAAGTGAAGGGAGATACCGATATGAATACCGGCCTTTCTTTGTTTTTCATTGTACTCATTCTATTCGCTGTACTCGTGATCTTTCTGCACGGAGATCCGTGGCAATACCTGAACACCTTGCGGTCTTGCGACATTGCGACCTTGCGACCTTGCGGATCCTCAACAGAAAGGCGTCAATTCGGCGTGACAGCCGCCGGGTGTCCCGCAGGCATCCGTGAAGATGCCCGGAATTTGAAACGTTCCGACTCGTAGCAGCGCTCGACAGGCGCTGCAAATCAGGCAGTCGACCAATTTTAAGCCCTCACCACGCGGTATGTACAGGTGTTGCGGGCTTCTCACCTTGATGGGATCCCCTCAATTGACAACCGTGACCGCCGTTTATACGCTCCCGTGCTTCTGAAGACCCTTATCACCAGCTCGAAGCATCCGCCTCCGGTGCGGACCAGAATGACGCAAGACCTGAAAACAAGGTGCCCCGGACAGGATCCGGCACCCAGAACAAAAGGTATGCGGGGTTTCGAGCGGATTGAATTTCATCCTTGCGGGAGGACACATGACAGATTCCACGGGCAAGAGCGCCCAACTGACAATCGATGGCAAGACGATCGACCTGCCGGTGCTGAGTGGCACCGAGGGCCCGGACGTCATCGATGTGGGCAAGCTCACATCCCAGGGCTATTTCACCCACGACCCGGGTTTCGTCTCCACGGCTTCCTGTGAGTCTGAAATCACCTATATCGACGGCGGCGCCGGCGTTCTCCTGCATCGTGGCTATCCGATCGAGCAACTCGCGGAGCAATCCGACCATCTGGAGCTGTGCTATCTCCTGCTGAACGGCGACCTGCCGAGCAGGGAAGAAAAGAGCCGGTTCGTGAACACCATCAAGCACCACACCATGGTGCACGAACAGCTGGTGCAGCTGTTCCGGGGCTTCCGCCGGGACGCCCACCCGATGGCCATCATGTGTGGTGTCACGGGCGCCCTTTCCGCCTTCTATCACGACTCACTCGACATCGACGACTTCCATCACCGGGTGGTCACCGCCCACCGGCTGATCGCGAAAATGCCGACCCTGGCCGCCATGAGCTACAAATACGCCCAGGGCCAACCATTCATGTACCCGCGGAATGACCTCGACTACGCGGAAAATTTCCTGCACATGATGTTCGCCACCCCCTGTGCCGAGTATGAAGTCAATCCGGTGATCGCCAAGGCGATGGACCGGATCTTCCTGCTGCATGCGGACCATGAGCAGAACGCCTCCACCTCTACGGTCCGTCTGGCCGGCTCCACAGGCGCCAATCCCTTCGCCTGTATCGCAGCGGGTATCGCCGCCCTCTGGGGCCCTGCCCACGGTGGCGCCAACGAGGCTGTGCTGAACATGCTGGCCGAGATCGGCGATGAGAAAAACATCGACAAGTATGTGAAGAAGGCCAAGGACAAGGACGATCCTTTCCGGATCATGGGCTTCGGCCACCGGGTGTATAAGAACTATGACCCCCGGGCCAAGGTGATGCAGCAGACGTGTCACGAAGTGCTGGCCGAACTGGGCGTGGAAGACGATCCCATCCTGAAGATGGCTCAGCGTCTGGAGAAGATCGCCCTCGAAGATGACTACTTCGTCGAGAAGAAGCTCTATCCGAATGTGGATTTCTACTCCGGCATCATTCTCAAGGCCATCGGTATTCCCACCGAGATGTTCACCGTGATCTTCGCCACCGGACGCACACCGGGCTGGATCGCACACTGGAACGAGATGATCAGCGGTCCCTACAAGATCGGCCGTCCGCGGCAGCTCTATCGGGGCGCCACCAAGCGGGATTACGTCCCGGTCGACAAGCGCTGATCAGCCCTGCGGAGGCGTACCCACGCCTCCTCTCTCTCCCGGGGGCGTTTTCGCTACACTCCCGTTATGCGATCCGGGGAGCGCGGCATGTCTGAATTCAATGGTCTCGGCACCCATCTGGGCAATCTGGCCCGGATGTCGGCTGCCCGGAGTCGATCCATCAGTCCGGAGAATTTCGACGGCACAGCGGGCGGTGGCGCGGGTGCAACGGACGGCACGGGCAAAGACGCGGCTCGGGATCTGGGCAACGGCTGGAAGATCTCCCCATCCGTTCGCATCGCGCCCGGAGAGACCTTCGAACTGGCGAACATCGATGGCGCTGGCGCCATCCAGCAGATCTGGCTGACGCCTACCGGCGACTGGCGCAAACAGATCCTGCGGGCCTGGTGGGACGATGCCGGGGCGCCCTCCATTCTTTGCCCTCTGGCCGACTTCTTCGGCATGGGCTGGTGCGAATACGATCCCCTGAATTCACAGGCCATCTGCGTGAACCCCAAAAACGGCTTCAACAGCTACTGGGAGATGCCGTTCCGTCGACGGGCCAGGCTCACGCTGGAAAACCTCTCGGAAGAGGAAGTCACCCTCTACTACCAGATCAACTATGCGCTCACCGACGTGGAAGCCGACCGTGGCTATTTCCACGCCCACTTCAGACGCGTGAATCCCCTGCCCTACGGCGAGGTCCATACCCTGCTCGATGTGGACGGCGCCGGGCACTATGTGGGTACCTACATGGCCTGGGGTTCGAACAATCGTGGCTGGTGGGGCGAAGGGGAAGCCAAGTTCTACATTGATGACGACGATGACTACCCCACCATCTGCGGCACCGGCACCGAGGATTATTTCTGCGGGGCCTACTGCTTTCTGGGGAAGCACCGGGAGGACGGCTACGAGCGGTTCTCAACGGCATACGCGGGCCTGCACCAGATCATCGAGCCCACCGGCCGATTCGGCTCCCAGCAACGCTTCGGCATGTATCGCTGGCACATCCCGGACCCCATCCGATTCCAGAAACGCCTGAAGGTGACCATGCAGGCGCTCGGCTGGCGGAGTGGGCGCCGGTATCTGCCCCTGCAGGACGATATCGCGTCGGTCGCCTACTGGTATCAGCAGACACCGGCCGCCGAACTTCCCGCCCTGCCGGACGCAGACAGCCTGGAAGTGATCTGATGGCCACGTCATTGCGGGATCTGCCCGGCATCGACCGGCTGCTCAATGACGCGGCCCTGGAAACTGTGCTGGCGCGCTACGGCGAACCCAGGGTCAAGGCAACCCTGCGTGAACTCCAGAGCAACTGGCGCGAGGCAGGTGAGGCACCGGTCTGGGCCGGCACGGCACCAGGCTATGCCCAGGCCGTAGTGGACCAGTTGGGGCACCGTTCCTATACCCCGGTATTCAATCTCACCGGCACCATCATCCACACCAATCTTGGCCGCGCCCTGCTTTCACCAGAGGTTTATCGCGCCGTCGAACCGCTTGTTACACAGGCGATGAACCTGGAATACGACCTGGACACGGGCCGGCGCGGCGATCGTGAGGCGTTCGTCGAGGAGAGGCTGACCCTGCTCACAGGTGCTGAAGCGGCAACCGTGGTGAACAACGGCGCCGCCGCCCTCATGCTCATTCTCAATTCCCTGGCGCTGGGTAAAGGCGTGCCGGTCTCCCGGGGCGAGCTGATCGAGATCGGCGGCAGCTTCCGGTTGCCCGACATCATGACCCGCTCCGGCTGCGATCTGATCGAAGTGGGCACCACCAACCGCACCCATCGGAAGGATTTTGCTGCCGCGATCGATGCGCACACGGGGCTACTGCTCAAGGTGCACCCGAGCAATTACCACATAGAAGGTTTCACCAAGGAAGTGAGTCTGGCGGAACTCGCCGAACTGGCCCACACCCATGATTTGCCTCTGGCTGTGGACCTCGGCAGTGGCACCCTGGTGGACCTGACCCGCTACGGCCTGCCGCACGAACCCATGCCTCAGGAGGTGCTTGCGCAGGGGGCCGATCTGGTCAGCTTCAGTGGCGACAAACTGCTCGGCGCCACCCAGGCCGGCATCGTGGTCGGTAGCGCCGACCTGATCGCCGAGCTGAAGAACAATCCGATGAAGCGGGCCCTCCGGCCAGACAAGCTGACCCTGGCTTTCCTCGAGCAGACGCTGAAGCTCTACGACGATCCGGAGACGCTGGCGGAGGCCCTGCCGTTGCTGCGCACCCTGACGACGCCCCTCGACGCATTGAGAGAGCGGGCTGAACGGCTGCAGGAAACGCTGGCGGGCAAGCTGACAGATTTCAGCATCGACGTGACGCAGAGCGAGTGTCAGATCGGCAGTGGCTCACTGCCCGATCGTCGCCTGCCGAGCATCGCCGTGACAGTGAACCACACACAGGAAAGCCAGGTTCGATCCCTGGCGGTATCCCTGCGTCGTTTGCCCGTGCCCGTGGTCGGACGCCTTCGGGAAGGCCAGCTCTGGCTCGACATGCGCGGCGCCGAGCGACTCGATGCACTGCTCGACAACCTTTCGGCTGTCACCATCCCATGATCATCACCCTCGCCGGCCATGTCGATCATGGCAAGACTTCACTGGTCCAGGCGTTGACCGGGGTGAATACGGACCGGCTCGAGGAGGAAAAACGACGCGGACTGACGATCGATCTCGGCTTCGCCTATCTCAAGGCAGGCGACACAACCCTCGGATTCGTGGATGTGCCGGGTCATCATCGTTTCATCCACAACATGGTCGCGGGTGTGTCTGCCGATCAGCATGCACTGCTGGTGATCGCCGCAGATGACGGGCCTATGCCGCAGAGCCGGGAGCATCTGCAGATACTCGAGCTGATCGGCGTCAACCAGGGCACCGTCGCGCTCACCAAATGTGATCGTGTGTCTGATGAGCAACTGGATGCGGCCCGGTCGGCCACACGCGCCCTGCTCCGCGACAGCTGTCTGGCAGACGCTGCGATCGTGGAGACTGCGGCTCCAACCAGTCAGGGCATTGAACAGCTGAAAGAACGCCTGCTGCGGGCAGCGGATCAGCCTCGGCGTCCGGTTGTCAGCGGCGAGTTCCGCATGCCCATCGATCGGGCCTTCACCATCAGCGGCGCCGGGGTGGTCGTGACTGGAACCGTCCATGAGGGCGAAGTCAGGAGCGATGACGCCCTGATGCTTTTTCCCTCCGCAACAGAGGTTCGAGTCAAGAGCCTGCGGGCCCAGGATGCACAGGCCGACAGCGCCACCACCGGAGACCGCGCGGCCATCAACCTCTCCGGCGTCAACGTCGATCAGGTTGCCCGCGGCCAGTGGCTGACAAGCAATCCCACGGCAACGGACGAGTTCTCGATTAACATTCAGGTCCTGGCTGACTTTCCGAGACCCGTGCGGCACTGGCTGCCCGTGCACCTCTACCATGCGACCACCCACACCACCGGCCATATCGCCCTGCTGTCCAATGAACGGTTGTCCCCCGGCGAAACCCGGCTGGCCGAAATCGTCACCGACGAGCCACTGCTTCTCCGACGGCACGACCGCCTCATCATCCGGGATCAGGGACTGGATCGAACCCTGGGTGGCGGCGACGTCGTCTCAACGGCGCCCGCCGACGGTCGGCGTCGATCCGCCATCCGTCTGCAGCAACTGGCTGCCGATCGAGCCACGGATCCGGCCACGGCGCTCCAGGCCCATCTGCAGATCGGTGCCCTGTCTCTGGACAGATTTGCGCGCAACTGGGGACTCGGCGAACGGGAGGTGCAGGAACTCGTCTCCAGCGCCGACGCGGTCATTCGGGCCAACCATGCCATCGCCCAATCCTGCTGGGTGCATTGGCGGGAGAGGCTGCTCCAGGACATCGCCGATCGACACCAGACGGATTCCACCCTGCAGGGGCTGAAACAGAGCGAGCTGCGTTCCGATGCCGGTCCGACCTTTCTCCCCGTGCTGCTGGCCGAACTCGTCGCCGATGGCAAACTCGAAACCAGCGCCGGACGGTATCTGCCAGCGGCGCACGCCGTTGTACTCTCCGATGCGGAACAGGCCTGGTTCGACCGGATCCATCCCCTGCTCGGTCAACCGCAACCGCCGAGCCTGGGTGACATGGCAAAGCAGTTCCGCCTGGGCGTGGGTGATCTGGCCAGACACCTGCACCCGCTGGTGGCCAAGAAAATCCTCATCCGGATCAGTGATACCCGCTACTACCTGCCCGAACACCTGAAGGCGATGGCCGACATCGCCCGGACCCTGGATGCAGAGGGGCCGTTTACCGTCCGCCAGTACCGGGATGCCTCGGGCATCGGCCGCAATGTCGCCATCGAAGTGCTGGAATATTTTGATCGCTCGGGTTTCACCCGCCGGGATGAGCAGGTCCGCAGAATCATCGGCAGTCTGGATCTCTGAGTGGGTTGGCGTCTTACCCTGCTGCTGATGGCCTTCGTGCTTGCCGGTTGTGGTGACCGGCAACCGTCTGCGGCACCGCCACCCACCGAAGTGTTCTCCTGCGCTCACCTGCTGATCGGCCCGGAAACCGTGTATTGCCACGAGGACGTGATCGGCCCGGGCACGCTGATTCTGAGTTTTCGGCCCGATCCGAAGGAAACCAGCTGGGAGTTCGGTATCCAGGGACTCGCCGCCCTGGCCAGGGAGTGCGAATTTCGCGGCCGGTTCGATCAGACCCGTCTCTCCGCCCTGCAGGGCCGTGGAGAAGCCGAAATTGTCTGCACGATCGAAGCGGGGATTGATCGCCAGTACCACGAACTTCGCTTCGAAAACCGGACCGGAACCCTCAACACCTCCATCCAGATCACCGTCGGTTTCTGGCGCTGACCTCGGTGCCGCTGTCCGCGGCTGCGATTCACGGCCTTGCTCAGAGTTTTTCGCTCAGATGCTTCCGCACAGATTCTTTTTACAATTGGGCAATCTGCTGGCCTGAAATCTGTGACTCAGGTCCAGACCCCACGGAACGCCTGACGCTACTCTCTCCCGGTGAACGTTCAGTTACCAGAGCATGGATCGCTGCTGGAGGTCCCGGTATCCAGTTTGTCCCCCGGCATGTACGTGGCGGCCCTCGACCGTCCGTGGCTGGAATCCCCATTCGCCGTGCAGGGCTTTTTCGTCCACAGCCAGGATGACGTGGACTACGTGGCTCAGCACTGCGCCTATGTCTATGTAGATCCCCGCCGATTCAACCGATCGAAGATCAAACCCCGCCGGGCGCCGAGAGCCCGGACGCCGGTCCCGGAAAGCACCAGCAGCATCAAAAACGAACTGCGCCGGGTCGAGGTGGACCTGAGCAGCGCCAGCGACACCATGGAGCGGGTCTTCAATCAGATCCGTACCGGCGATCACGTCGACATCAAGGTGGTGAAGTCTGCGATCAGTCCGCTGATCAAAAGTGTGCTTCGGAACAGCGAGGCAGCCGCCGTTCTGATCCGCCTGAAAAGCAAAGGGGAATATCTCTACGCACACAGTCTGGCGGTGTCGGTCTGGTCCGCCATTCTCGGCAAGCACGTGGGTCTCGAGCGCAGGCAACTGGAGCGTCTGGCGCTCGGCGCCGCGCTTTTGGACGTGGGCATGACCAGCGTGGACGACAGCCTGGCCCGATCCTCCGCGCCCCTGGATGATCAGGGTGTTTCAATGATCAGGCAGCATGTGGCCGCCGGTGTGAAACTGTTGAAAAAGAGCGGCGATATTCCCGATGACATTCTTCAGATGGTCGCATCCCACCACGAACGCCACAATGGATCCGGGTATCCGAGAGGATTGTCCGGCCAGGATATTCCCCTGTTCGGGCGCATCGCCGGACTGGTGGACAGCTACGATGCGATGATCACGGAACGGCCTCATGCCGCGCCCCGTTCCACCTTCGAGGCCATGCAGGAGTTGTCGGACGCCAAGGACGAACTGTTCCAGGCCGCCCTGGTCGAGCAGTTCGTGCAGGCCGTGGGGGTCTTCCCCACCGGATCGGTTGTCCAGCTCAATTCCGGGGAAATCGGCGTGATCGTGCAACAGAACGCCGTCAGACGGCTGCGCCCGAAGATCGTCGTGGTGCTGGACCCGGACGGAAAGCGGAAGGAAAAGCTGACGGTGATCGATCTCGCCAAGTACGGCACGGGGGACGGCATGAAGACCGACCTCTGGATCAGCCGGGAACTCGAACCGGGCAGTCACGGGATTCACCCGGACGAATTTTTCCTCTGAGCCGGCGATGAACGGTACCACCCTCGCCCTGGTCGAAATCGAAAACCACAACGAGGTGTTCGCTGCACTCGGCCAGGCCTCCCTCGAAATCTTTCTCGACGAATTCGCGGAGCGGATCGCTCAGTTCGCGCGCGAGGGGGACGAGCTGATCAAGGTGCAGCCGAATAAGTACTGCATCCTGCTCAACGATCTCAGCGAACCCGTGCAAATCGAACTGGCAGGCGCCAAACTCGCCCGGCTGTTCGATGCGCCCATCCCCATCGTCGACGAGGAATTCAAGGCCAGCGTCCATACCGCGTTCGTCCCGCCTGTCGAGCCCAGAAGCAGCAACAACCGGCAGCGGCTGCAGATCGCGGAATCCGCGCTGGTCGAAGCCCGCGCTCAGAACCGGCCCTACGTCATCCGTGACCACTCCAATGAGCTGGCCTGTACCAACGTGCGCAGGCCGAGAGAAATTGAGCTCGCCTTCGAGCGCGGTGAGTTCGTCATGTACTACCAGCCGCTGGTACACGCCGGTTTCCGGAATATCATCGGCGTGGAGGCGCTCATGCGCTGGCATCATCCGGACGGTGTGCGGGCGCCCGGCGAGTTCATCCCGTTCCTGGAACACAGCGCCATTCTGAGCAACCTGACCTGGTTCACCCTGAAGTCCTCACTGGCTCAGAGCGCGGCCTGGCCGAACGCCCCTTCGGTCGCCGTCAATCTCTCTCCCCTGCTCCTGCTCGATCCGGGCCTCGTGCCCAACGTGAGTGATGCGCTTTCCCTGTTCGATTTTCCGGCGCAACGGCTCACCATCGAGATTACAGAAGATGCCATGATCGAAGATCCGGAAGGCACGAAACAGGTTCTTCATCAGCTGCGGGAGCTGGGCGTGCAGATTGCACTGGATGATTTCGGGACCGGTTATTCATCCCTGGCATCGTTTCGCGAAATGCCGGTGGACAAACTGAAAGTCGACCGTTCCTTCGTTTCCGACATCCTCTCCCACCCGAGGGACCAGAACATCGTCAAGGCGATCATCGACCTCGCCCACGCCTTTGAAATGAAGGTAGTGGCAGAAGGCGTGGAAAACGAACAGACAGCCGGCCTGCTTCAGGACATGGGCGCCGACCTGCTTCAGGGCTATTACTTCGGCAAGCCCATGATGGCCGAAGCGCTGGAAAAGCTGCTCGACTGAAATTCCTCACCGCCCGACATCCTGCCGGCCACACTGCCCTTCCCATTCTGGAATGCTATATTTCCGCACGGAAGAGCATCGTCTCCGGTGGGGCGCGCGGCCTTCAAAGCCGTTGAAGTGCGAGTACGTGCTTGGTGGGTTCGACTCCTACCTCTTCCGCCAAACTCACCGATCCTCCGTCTCAGCAGGAACCAGACCATCGTCTGACATCACCACGGCCTGAATCTGCGCGAGCTTGGCCAGGATGGCGTTCGCCTGCTACCAGGGCAGTCCGTGGCCGGCAGCTATGTGACTGGCTTCCTATCCCTGAATTGTTAGTCTTGCCGGATCTGGTCGGAGAAACCATGTGACCGAGGCTGCCGCCTTAACCAACCGCCAGCGGGAGATTCTCGAGCTGGCGGCGAAAGGATTGACCAACGCCGACATCGCCGGACTGCTGGATATTTCAGCCAGCACGGTCAAAGTTCATATGGCCGCGATCTATCGGGTGCTGAATGTCAGCAACCGGACCGAAGCGGCCATGGTGGCGCACAGTCACATCAACCCGCCGGAACCGACGACGCTCAACGCCATCGCCGTGCTGCCCTTTGCAGTCTTCAGCGCCGATCCGGAAGAAACCTATTTCGCCGATGGGCTGGTGGAGGAAATCATCACCCGCCTGTCGCGCTGGCAGTGGTTTCCCGTCATCGCCCGGCAATCGAGTTTCACCTATCGAAATCAGGCCCTGGACGTCCGCCAGATCGGCCAGGAGCTGGGCGCTGCGTACGTGGTGGAAGGCAGCGTCCGCCACAGCAGCGACACCGTCCGGGTGACAGCCCAGCTGATCGATGCCCGGGACAACAGTCATATGTGGGCGGAGACGTTCGATGGCCCCAGAGGCGACATCTTCACCATTCAGGACGAACTGGCGAAATCCATCACCGCAGAAATTCATCCTGAAGTGGTCCGCTCACAGATGCAGCTGGCCCAGACTTTTCAGCCGACCAGCGTCGACGCCTGGCAACTTGCCATGGGCGGACTGGCGAACGTTCTGAAACGGGGCAAGGCAGAGGTCAAACGGGGCATGGCGCTGGCCGCCCGATCCCTGGAACTGGACGCCAACAATCTGATCGGCGCCTACGCCATGACCCTCGGCAACTATTACCAGCTGGCTTATCAATGGACGACGGACCCATTCGGAAGTGCCACGGGCGTGTCCGAGCACGCCGCCATCTGTATCGCTCTGGCCCCTGAGGATCCCTACAGCCTGATCGCCGATGGCACCGCGCACATGTTGCGCGGTGACGTCCAGGGGGCCATTGATCAACTGCGTCTTGCCACAAAGCGAAACCCGTCCTCGGCGCGGGCATACAGCTTTCTCGGCCAGCTGGTAGGAATGCAGGGGGACCCGGACGGCGGCATCGAACTGCTCAAGCAGGCCATCGCCCTCTCTCCCAGAGATGCCGCCCTGAACGTGATGCTGGCCTCGATCGGTGTGTGTCACTTCGGTGCCGGCCGGCTGGATGAAGCCTGCCACTTTCTGCACCGGGCGGTGGACCAGGATGAAGGCAACACGATCGCCTGGGCGATCCTCAGCGCGGCGGCGGCTCTGGCGGGTTCACAGGAGGAGGCAGAAGCGGCATTGCAGGAACTCCGTCGGGTCCAGCCGGACTTCTCACTGGCCGGCTTCCAGAGGATCTCGGCATCCATTCTGCCCGCTTACCTGGAAAAATTCGAAGAAGGCATCCGCCTCGCCGGTTACCGCGACTGACGGACAGCCCGCCCGGGTTTCAGTCTTTCGGGATCACCAGACGGCCGACCCGTTCCAGCGTATGACTGGTTTCCAGATCCATGGGCGAGACGAAATTCACCGGCAGGCGGTTGCTGCCGATGTCCACCCAATCCGCATTGGCCGCCAGCGTCTTCTCATAAGTGCTGATCTGTTCCGGTGCATCCGGCCAGATCTGCGTGAGCAGATCACGGATCTTCATGACCTGTGCCTGCCATTCCTCGTCCCCGTCGCCCACCTGATGCCGTTCCAGATCCGCCTGCAGGGCATAGTCGTTGGGCGTCTGGTTGAGTGCCTGCCAGTAAGCGAGTCCGGGCACGGCACAGCAGATCAGCATGCCGCCGCGCACATCCTTGTGCTCGATATACCACTCGAGCGCCCGGACGAGCATGATCAGGCCAATCCGGGCGTAGGCCCGCAGCCTCGGGTTCTGCGGCATCCGGCTGATCACGGCGACGATCCCGGCCAGCACCAGCAGACCGATGTCGTACCTGTCTCCCCGGTGCGCTTCCAGGGCGCTCACGATCGGCTCCGGCGGGTATCGGTTCGAACCCACATGTTCACCGTGCTTGCACATCCGGTAGACGTGGCACCACAGATGATGCCTGAGCGCAGCATCCAGAGGCCCGGGGTTCAACTCGAGGGCTTCGCCACCATGGTTCCAGGCCAGCGGCTCACCGTCCCTGACGGACACGATGGTGGCGTGGGAATATGACCCGCCATCCAGCACCCGAATCAACCAGGACACCGGCAATCGGATATGCTGACTGACCTGGGACCAGCCGTAGCCGGCCAGCATAAGCACATCACCGTCCTTCAACTCCGACGGGTCCATGGTTCTGAGATCGGGGTACGGCTCACGGTCGAGCTCATACCCTTCGAGCATCTCCTCAGTGAGCGTTTCTTCTGTCATCACCTTTCCTCTGATCGATGGACCCATCGTGCGGATTGAAGCTAGCGGCCATCCAGCCGGGCGGATATAGCCCGTTCGGGCTAACGGGTGCCGTCCGGGGACACATCGCCCAGACGCGCGCCCATCTTCAGATAAGTCTCCAGACCGCGTTCCGTGCGCTCGACAAGATCCGCCTCCACCCGCCAGCGGCCCCGCTCGCCAATCACGATCACCGTGGAGCCACCGAATAGAAACATGCCCTTTTCCTCGCCACGGGCAAAGTGCTCACCGAAATGGGTCTGCACGATCCTGCCAACGCAGGTGGCACCCACCTCCACATAGGCCAGCCTGCCGAACTGCTCTGTCTCCAGAATGGAGACCTGCCGCTCATTGATCATGAAAATGTCGGCCCGTTCCGCCAGCGCCCAGGGATTCACGGAATGCAGCGCGCCTGGGATCCGCCAGGTCGCCAGCACCCGACCGTCGTCCGGATAGTGGAAGCGGTGATAGTCCACCGGGCACAGGCGGGCGATGAATCCCGGGCCATCGGTGAAGCAGTCCGTCCATTCACTGGCGCCGAGCAGCGCAGTCGCTTCAAAAAGCGCACCTTTCACCGGTACGGTGACCGACCCGTTCAACGCCTCGTAGGCAAAATAGCGTGCATCGCAGGGTGCCGGAAATTCCCCTGCCTGAACGAACGGTCGTGCGCCTTCGTTTACCCGACGGGTGAAAAATGCATTGAAGGTGGAATACGGCACATCCGCACTGGCGCCCTCCTCGGGCAGAAAATCCGCCATCCGGATCTGGAACTGTTCGATGAACGGCTCGATCTTCTTCCGGGATCCCGGCCGGTCCTGAAACCAGCCATAGATCCGACTGAATGGGGGCAGCGCCACAAAGGCAGAGATCAGGCGCCCGAGCCGGGTGCCGTAGAGCCAGCGGATCCAGGCTGCGCCGTAGACCTGCTCCGCGCAGAGCTGGCCGGTTTCACCGTCGATGAACTGAATGGGATGAAGTGAATCTGCCACGGCGCATTATGACATGTTGCCAGGCGATGACAGGTTGTTGAGCGACACCGTGTGACCCGGCACCCGCACACGATGTGCCGCAGCGCCCCGTAATTGCTAGACTCCCCACCCCCTCGGGCCCTTGCGGAGACTATCGGAGAGCTGATGTCCGCCCTCAAGCACTATCAGCACGAAGGTGTATTCAGGATGCGTCGCGGTGCCATCACGGCACCGACGTTCGCCTATGAAACCTGGGGCGAGCTCGATGCCCGGGCATCGAATGCCGTGCTGATATTCACCGGCCTCTCGCCGTCCGCCCACGTGGCCAGCTGTATCGACGATCCCAGTTCCGGCTGGTGGGAGGATATGGTGGGCCCGGACAAGCCCATCGATACCAATCGATACTTCGTCATCTGTATCAACTCCCTGGGCAGTTGCTTCGGTTCCACCGGTCCGGCCAGCATCAATCCGGACACGGGCCGGCACTACCGGCTGGACTTTCCCGTTCTCTGCCTGGAAGACGTGGCGGCGGGCGGTGATCTCCTGCTCGATCATCTGGGTATCGACAAAGTGCATACGGTGGTCGGCGCCTCGATGGGAGGCATGACGGCCCTGGCCTTCTGTCTTTTGTTCCCGGGTCGGGCAGACGGTCTGATCGCCATCTCTTCCGCTGCCCGGAGTCTGCCATTCTCCATCGCCGTTCGTTCTCTGCAGCGGGAAATGATTCGAACCGATCCGGGCTGGCACAACGGTCAGTATGAATTCGACGCCGGACCGACCAACGGCATGCGTCTGGCGAGAAAGCTCGGCATGATCTCCTATCGCAGTGCCGAGGAATGGACAGAGCGTTTCGGTCGGGAGCGGACGGCGGATGATCATGAGGGCCCGTTCGGCATCGATTTCGAGGTGGAATCCTATCTGGAGGCCCACGCCAGGAAATTCATCGGCACCTTCGATCCGAACTGCTACCTCTATCTCTCCAGAGCCATGGATCTGTTCGATGCAACCGACCATGGTGGCAGCCTCCGCAATGGACTCTCCAGAGTTGCACTCGACCGGGCACTGGTCATCGGGGTGGAAACGGATTTCCTGTTTCCCGTGGAACAACAGGAAGAGCTGGCCATTGGCCTGAAGGATTACGTCAGGAGCGTTGACTTCCGGCGCATGGACTCCCGGCAGGGTCATGATGCCTTTCTGGTGGACATGGACCGTTTCCGACCGGCCATCGCCAGTCAGTTCTGAGCATCGCCCACATCACCTACATCGCCTGTCTGACCAGGCTGACGATCATCTCCGAGTCAGCGTAACCGCCGAACAGCAGTCGCCGTTCGCCTGACTGTTCGATCAGTACGTTCGGCAGCGCATTGGTGCCATAGCGACGGGCGCCGTCGAACTGCGCCTGCGCACGCTGGATCAGCTCCTGATCCTCGAGTTGGGCCAGAAGCTCACCCGGGCCCCAGTCGAATTCCCGAGCCACCCAGTCCAGCACGTCCCCACGGCTGATGTTCCGACCCTCTTCGAACAGACACTGCTGCATGCGATGCAGGAACCCGAAGGGTGGACGACCCGATCTGCGACGCAGGGCCTCCACCGCAATACAAGGCAGGCGCGAGTTGTACACGAACGCGTCCGGCAGTTTGAAGCCGAACGGCTGGCCGGTGGTGGCGTTCACTTCTTCCCACAGTTTCATGAGATGGCGTCGGCCGAATTCGCCGATGGGCTGGGTCGCGTGAAGATTGATGCCGCCGAGGGCAAGATCGAAATCGACCTCGTCGGCGAGCTGATGGGCGGCAGTTTCCACCGCCGCAGACATACCCCAGCACCAGGAACACATGGGGTCGGTGACAACGATGATGGTGGGTCGGCTGGCCGTTGCGATAGCGGTCTCAGTCGTCGAGATAGTCCAGGTCATCGTGGAGGCGTTTCTCTTCCGCCCGTTCTTCCAGGGCGCGCCGAATCGCCAGCGATTTCGCGTTCTGTTCCTTCTGACTCAACGCCTCGTCCACAGCCTTCAGTTCGCTGGCGGTCTCGTCATCGAGATCATCATCGAGTTCGTCGTCGAGGTCTTCGATCTCCTCGTCTTCGCCGATTTCCTGATCGTCGGCTACGGCCTCAGGATCGAGCTCGTCCTCGGTCTGGTCCTCGGTCCCGTCGTCCACTGCGCGCTTCGATGATGCCACTAGGTCCCCACCCTCTGATCAGATACGTCCCTGACCTGATGGCGACTTTTTTAGGACCGAAGCCCTGGGGTGTCAAGCGCTTTCGCAACTCAGTGAACGGTCTGCCGGAATCGGCAGCGCGTCATTACAAATCGGGGGGCGAACCGGGGCGTCATCCGGTCTGGCGGACGAGGCCTGGAGAGATCAGGAAAAGAGCGGCAGCAACAGGTAGCCGGTGAACACCAGAAGGGCGAAGACGCTCAGTTTGTCGAGAGAAGCCAGTTTGCTCATGCAGGCATCATGGGCAAACGGGCGGGTTCCGTGAAGAATCGATTTTCTCTATGCATATGCAGCAATGCGCTATAAATCCGAGTGCCGGAACCCCTCTCAGTGAAAGTAGAGAATGGCCAGCAGCGTCAGTGGCGCCGCCGTGAGCCAGAGTCCGACGCCGAGCCAGAACGTCTTGCCTCGAATCTCTTTCAGGGTTGCCCTCGTCAATTCGCAACCGACGAGGAAGAGCGCACAAACCAGCAGCGCCTTGGACAGCGTGCTGGCGCCGGTGGTGACGAGATCGGGCAGATCGATGAAGGTTCCCACCGAGGCCGCCGCGACGAAGGCCACAATGAAGCCCGGCACCCGGACCCGGGGGGCGCCCGGTTCGGCCCGGCTCGAGACGACGACGCTGGCCAGCAGCACGAGCGGAATGAGCCACAGGGTGCGGCCGAGCTTGATGGTGGTGGCCACTTCCGCCGCTTCGTCGCCATAAATCGCCGCGGTCGCAACCACGCTGCTCGTGTCATGAATGGCCAGCGCCGACCAGAGCCCGAACTCCAGCTGGGAGAGCTCGAGCCAGCTGCCGATGATGGGAAAGGCGAACAGTGCGACCACGTTGAGCAGGAAGACCAGGCTCAGGGTCACCGCGGTTTCATGCGGCCGGGCGCCGATCACCGGGCTCAGGGTGGCGATGGTGGTTCCGCCACAGATGGCCGTACCGGAAACAATCAATGCGGCGGGAATCCGCTCGGCCCGGAGCAGCCGGGCGAACAGGAAGCCAACCCCCAGGGTGCCGATCACGAACAGTGCCACCCCCCAGGTGTAGGTTGCCGAGAGCTGCCAGACCGTCTGCAGATTGAGTTTGAAGCCGAGCAGGACAATGGCGGTCTGCAGACAGTATTTGCTCAGGATACTGGCACTGGGGACCGGAATGCGGTCCAGCGCCAGCGCGATTGTCCCGGCCACGAGCAGGGCCACGGCCGGATTGCCGAGCAGAATCAGAGGACCGATGGCAATGGCGCTGAGAATGAGCCCCAGGTTGCCGCCGGGTACAAGCGCCCGGCTAGAGTCCGGCATCCAGCGTCTTGGCGTAGGCTTCCAGACCTTCTGCGATCGGCGGCGCGGTCACGACGCCCGATACTTCCGCCTGTACCTGTTCCAAGGGGACGCCAGCTTCCAGTTGCGCAGCCCCCCAGAGCAGGCCCGCGCGATTACCGGTCCGGCAGTGCACGACAACCAGTTCGTCCGGCGCCGCCGACGCCAGTTCAGCACGCAGGGCGGCCACATGAGCCGGATCGACTACCGCCGAGGACACGGGGATATTGGCATACTCCATCCCGAGCACGTCGGCATCGATCGCCTCTTCGGACGAGCCCTCTGCCGGCGTGCGCAGATCGATGATGCGGATGCCACCGTCATGCGAGGCCTGCAGCGTCTGCAGATCGAGTTCGCCCGCGAGCACCACGTTCTCCGACACCTGACTCAGGTACCTGCTGTAGCGGACTTCTTCAGCCTCCACTTCACCCTCCACTTCAGCCGCGAGGGTGACCGCTGACACCAGCATCAGCGTCAACGTCAGCACACAGCCTGTCAACTGACGGCCGATTCGTTCGTTCATTTCAGTCTTCCTCCGGGTTCAGGCAGCAGCAGCAGCGGAATCGAGCCCGTCCTGCCCAGCCGAGAGGTTAAAGGCCACGGCCACATCCAGCAATGCCGGTGGCTCGAGTTCTGCGTCCCGGGCCTGGCGCATAGCAACGAAGGTCCGCTCGTCGGCACCGGCGCCCAAATGAATGTTGTTCGTACGCTGTTCGCCGACCGTGCTGAGGTACGCCACGGCGCGCCCACCCGGTCCATAGTCGTGACCGGTAAACAGTCGGGTTGTATCGGGCAGGCTCAAGAGCCTGTGCACAGACTGATAAAGCTGCCGGGCGTCACCCCCCGGGAAGTCACAGCGACCTGAGCCGAAATCCGGCATGAACAGCGCATCGCCCACGAAGACCAGATCCTCGAAACGGTAGCTGATGCAGGCCGGCGTGTGACCGGGGGTGGCCATCACCCGTCCACTGGCATGGCCCAGCGAAATCCGATCACCCTCTTCGAACAGGCGATCGAAGCTATCCTCCGGATCCGGTGCGTCCGGGTCGATCAAGGCCCGAACTTCGCGAATGCCCGCCCCGATCCCGCTCTGAGCGCATAGAAACCGGGATTTCAGGTAACGGGTCGCCGAAAGATGATCCGCATGCACATGGGTTTCGAGCAGCCACTCCACGATCAGCTCGTTGGCCTTCACGAAGCTGACGATTTCGTCGGCCCGGTCTGTGCGGGTGGTGCGGGTGTCCGGATCATAGTCCAGCACCGGGTCGATCACCGCACAGGTGCGACTGCAGGGTTCTACCAGAACGTAGGCATAAGCGTTGCTGTCAGGGTCGAAAAACGGGGCCACCATCAGGCTCATCCCATCACCTCGTCTGTATAAATGAACAATCAGATTCAGGGGACTCGCACGACCGACGTGCCAATCGCCAGGACCACTTTATTGCAGTAACGCTGGCAGAATTACTCAATTGACGGAGGACAGCGCGCTATTTTTGGGAACATTTCCCGCTATTTTCTAACTGAATGTGTATATTTTGCATATGGAGACACTCGATCGACTGGATCTGCGCATTCTTACCCTTCTTCAGGAAGATGCGAGCCTGTCGAACGCGGAGATTGCCGATCAGGTGGGACTTTCCGCCAACGCCTGCTGGCGGCGCGTGCGCCGGCTGGAGGAGCGTGGGGTGATCCGCAAACGGGTCGCTCTACTGAGCCAGGATAAGCTCTCGCTGGACGTGACGGTGTTTGTCGGTATCCGGACCAACGAGCACAGCGACCAGTGGCTGAAAAAATTCAGTGATGGCGTCGCGGCAATCCCCGAGGTCGTCGAGTTCTATCGCATGAGCGGCGACACCGACTACATGCTGAAAATCGTGGTGAAGGACATCGCCGACTACGACCGGGTCTATAAGAAACTCATTTCCGTGGTGCCCCTGCACGACGTGTCATCATCGTTTGCCATGGAGCGGATCAAATCCACTACCGCATTGCCGCTCAGTTGAGCTGCAGGTCAATCGCGCCTTAAGCGGAAACCGGCGGTTTCCCGAACTGTTCACTGGCGGCCATGAAGGCCTGTATGGACGCGACGCCCGTTTCCTTGGCCTCGAACAGACTCTCGAGGTGTTCTCTGGAATTCACGATCCCGAACGCTGCGATCCGGCCGGATTCGTCAATAAGCACCGCATAGGGCAGCTTACTCACCCCATAGGCGCGGCCCAGTGCTTCCGAGAGCACATAATCGAGCGCCGCCAGCCCCTTGCTGGCTGCGAATGTCTCGTGCACCGCCCGGTCTTCACCATCGCTTACGAGCAGAATATTCAGCCAGGGCTCGCTGGCAGACAGCGTGCCCAGTACGGGCACCAGCGAACGGCTGATCGGGCAATCCGGGGCCACGAACAGAAGCAACTGGCTGTTGCCATCCCGACCTGGACCGGCTTCCACCGCCCTGCCCTTCAAGGTCGTCACCTGCACCCGAGGTGCCGGCTGCCCGACTTCAACAATGGCATTCACAGCCAGGGCACCGGCCGGTGCCACCCGCTGATGAAGGGCGCCGATCTGCCTGGATAGCACCACGAGCAGCACGACCAGGCAGATCATCAGCAGCCACAGCGCCCCATGGGCGATCAGCAGGCCGGTCACGTCCGTCCCTGGTCTTCGCTCAGCCTGGGGTGATTCGCCAGAAGCTGCTCGAAGGTGAGGTAAAAGATCATCAACAGGGCCACCAGCGCGCCCACCAGCGCCCAGTGCAGCAGATCCGGGGGGCCGCCTTCCGGTTCCACGGGCAATGCCAGAATCAACAGCGCCCCGTTTCGGAGCAGAAGCCAGCCACTGATCGGGGTGGGCAGGTCACCGCAGCCACAATCGATGGCGGTATTACCCCGTAACAGATTGATGGTCAGCGCCAGGGTGTATATCAGGAGCAGACCGAAGGCGATGGAAACGCCGGGGCCGGTGGGCAGGAGAATGGCAACGATCGCTGCCAGTTCGAGCAGGATCACCAATGGCGCGAAGATGCCGAGCAGGCTGTCCGGGAAGAGTTGATAGGCGGCCAATGAGGCACGGAAGCGCGGGTAGTCTCTGAGTTTGTGGCTCACGCTGACGACGAACACGAGCGCCAGCGTGCCGATGGCCGTCATATGGAGAATCCAGCTCAACATCAGCTTCCAGAATTCATTCGCTGCGTTCGATTGTTCAGGGCCACCTGCGGTTAGTCAAACCCGCCGACCGGACCGGCACCGACCAGAAGCGGTCAGCTCAGGCAACCGGAATCTGACCTTGGATCAGTCAGATAAGGTTGGGAAAGCGCGCCGTCGCGCTTAGAATCGAGCCACTTCAGTTTTTGGCGCCCGAATGGATCCTTTCTCGCAGGCGGCTCTGGGCGCCGTGGTCGGCCAGACGATTGGGCATCGTGCCCTGGGTTGCCGAGCCGCAGCCTATGGTGCGCTGGCCGGTGCGTTTCCGGATGTGGACGTGTTCTTCTCCCTGAATGGCGACTTCGTAGACCAGCTCGTCAGTCATCGCGGCATCACTCACTCACTGTTCTTTGCCCCCGTGGTCGGTCCTGCGCTTGGCTGGCTGATCTGGTATCGGGAAAGCCGGCGCCGGGAGGACGCCGGCCCTCTGCAGATGTGGATATGGGTGATCACCCTCGCCCTGCTCTCTCATCCGCTGCTGGATCTGTTCACAACCTACGGCACGCAATTGCTGCTGCCGTTCTCCAATGCCAGATTTGCCATCAACGCCATGCCGATCATCGACCCCCTCTATACCGGATTACTCGGTCTGGGGTTGCTGCTCGCCTGGCTGCCGGTGTTTCGATCCAGCCGGTCCGCCAGCGTCATCGCCGCGCTCACGCTGGTGCTCTCCTCAACGTATCTGCTCTACGGCTGGCGTCAGGGTGTTAAGACCGAAGCCGTCGCCCGTGCTCAACTGGCAGACATCGGGATAACGCCGACGGAGCTGGCGGCGTTCCCCACCCTGCTGCAGGTGCATCTCCGTCGCGTCGTCGCCCGCACGGCCAGCGAGGACCGCGTCGGTTTCTATTCCACCTGGGCACCCTGTGAAATCGAGTGGCGAACAGCACCCCGTCTCAGTGACCGGGCGATGGTCGCCCCCTTTCAGGCCAGCCGGGAAGGCCGCGTCTTCGACTGGTTCGCCATGGGCTGGGCACGCTACGACATGGAAACCACAGAGACCGGCAGCAGACTCACGGTCAACGATCTCCGCTATGGCTACGATGACGACCCCACCTCGAGTATTTTCACCGTCCAAGCGGAACTGGATCACACCGGCCGGCCCATTACGGCGCTGGCGGCGGGCCGAGCAGGCCCGCGAGACCCGCAAGGCATGTTCGACCGGCTCGTTCGGGACACCTATGCTCCGGCCTGTAGAATCTTCAGACAGACAGAACACGACACCCTATGACTGATCAAACAAGCGAACCGACACCCACTCCCGCAGAGACCCGGCCGGCCAGCGGCCTGGATGTTGCCCTGACGATCGGATTAACGGTTCTGCTGCTGGCGCTGTCCGTTCTCATCTTCGGATCGGATTCCTCAAGCGGCGCCAATCAGATTGCGCTCGTGATCGGCACCGTGCTCGCCACGGTTGTCGGCATCAGGAACGGGCACAGCTGGAAAGTCATCGAAGAGAACATCGTTGGCGGCATCAGCACCGCCCTCCCGGCGATCATGATCCTCTTTTCCGTCGGCAGTCTGATCGGCATGTGGATGCTCTCCGGTACCGTGCCCACCATGATCTACTACGGCCTGCTGCTGCTGGATCCGGCGATTTTCTATCCAGCCAGCTGCCTCCTTTGCGCCATCACCGCACTGTCCATCGGCAGTTCCTGGACCGTGGCCGGCACACTGGGCATCGGTCTGATCGGCGTCGCCGCCGGCATGGGTATATCCGTGGAAATCACAGCCGGCGCCATCATTTCCGGCGCCTACTTCGGCGACAAGATGTCGCCGCTGTCCGATACCACCAACCTGGCACCCGCCGTCACCGGCATCGATATCTTCACGCACATCCGCTACATGACCTGGACCACCGCGCCCAGTTTCATCATCGCCCTCATCGGCTTCACGGTGATCGGCTTCTACTACAGCGGCCAGGGTGATGACAGTGGCCTGGAAGAAACGCTGACGGCGCTGACGGCGAATTTCGAGATCAACGTCCTGATGCTCATCCCGGTGGTCGTCGTGGTCTGGATGGCGGCGAAAAAGGTGCCGGCAATCGCCTCGATCCTGGCCGGCGTTCTGGTGGGCCTGATCACCGCGCTCATCTTTCAGCGCCAGGCCATCGCCGGACTGGTCTCCGACCCGGAACTCGGACAGGGTCTGGCAACTGCGAAGGCGCTGTGGACGGTTCTCTTCGACGGCTACACGGCGGATACCGGCAACGAAAACCTGGACAGTCTGCTCTCCCGCGGCGGCATGAGCTCCATGCTGACCACCGTCTGGCTGATTCTCACCGCCATGTGTTTCGGTGCGGCGCTGGAGAAAGCAGGCATTCTGGAGCGCCTGGTGCACGCGCTTGTGAGCTATGCAAAGAGCGTTGGAGCGCTGATCTCCACCACCCTGGCCACCAGTTTCGGCGTGAACGTGCTGGCGGCGGATCAGTATATTGCCATCGTCATTCCCGGGCGCATGTTTGCCGACGCTTACCGTGAACGGGGTCTGCACGCAAAGAACCTGGCAAGAACGCTGGAAGACGGCGGCACCATTACCTCAGCGCTGGTGCCCTGGAATACCTGCGGCGCATACATGGCGGCGACGCTGGGCGTGCCCACCCTGGCCTACCTGCCGTTCTGCTTCTTCAATCTCGTGAATCCGTTCGTCGCCGCCACCTATGGCTATACGGGCTATCGGATTGCGACGATAGAGGAAGAACCCCAGGCCGCTGTCGGGAATAACGCCTGACCGATCCTGACGCCGCTTCAGCGATCCGTGTTGAGGCGGACGGCCTCTCTAAGACCCTCCAGAATGAGATCCGGCACCACGGCGTCGAAGATGCCCTGGTTGTCGAACAGGTGCGCGAATCCGCCGGTGCCGATCACGAAAGGTTTCTCGTCGGGAAAGGCTTCCGCCGTCATCCGGCTCACCAGTTCCTTGACCATGCCCACATTGCTCCAGTAGAGCCCGTTCTGAATGCTCTCCACCGTGCTGCGGCCGATGGCCGACTTCACCGGCAGGATTTCCACGGTCGGCAACTGAGCGGTCTTTTCCTCCAGCGCGTCCATCGCCAGACGCACCCCGGGAATGATATTGCCGCCGAGAAAAACGCGATCCCGGGAGATGGCACAAACAGTGGTGGCGGTGCCGAAGTCGACGACGATGAGATTACGATCCGGATAGAGCTTGATCGCGCCCATGGCATCGGCTATCCGATCGGCCCCCACTTCCTTGGGATCTTTGTAGGCGATCTTGAGTCCGGTCTTGATGCCCGGCCGCATCACCAGCGGATCCAGCGAAAAGTACTTCTGACAGCAGGAACGGAGCGAATACAGCATATCCGGGACCACGGAACAGATCACGATATCGGTGATCATCTCCGGCTCGACGCCGTTCTCGCGAAGCGCACTGCGCATGAACACGCCCAGTTCATCCGACGAGCTGCGCATGGTGGAAGTGCGTCGGAATTGCACCCACAGTTCATCGTCGCGGTAGACACCGCAATAGATCTGGCTGTTGCCAACATCCAGACAGAGCAACATGATCCCGCTCCAAAGCAAAAAGGGGCGCTAGAATAGCCCGATCGCAACTGAATTTACGAACCAGGATCAGAACTATGAAATCGCCCCGTTCCGCCCTCTTTGCCGGTCTGATTGCCAGCCTCGCAATCACCCCCTTTGCCTGCGCCGAAGACCCCGCTTCTGCAGCGGTACCCATTGCCGTGGTCATCAATCCCTATGCCGGCGACCGGGCCGGACCACTGCACGGGGACGATGCCGTTGCCATGACTGAGGGCGGTCTGGATCAGGTGATTGAAGCAGCCGGGGGCAGTGTGGTCCGGGAGCAGACCGTGGCCCTGACCGAGGAGGACCTGAAACAGTACGGTCAATGGAATCTGTTCGGTCTGGCAAGCGGCCATCTGTCGGACATGACCGCCGCGAACCGGGCGGATGGTCTGATCAACATGGGCTTTTACAACAACTGCGAATCCCTGCTCGGGATGCTTGGCGGTTTGCGTCACTCGGCCACGCCCCCTGCCCGGGTCGGCCTGATCTGGATAGACGCCCATGGCGATTACAACACGCCGGAAACCACGCTCTCAGGGATGCTCGGCGGCATGCCCGTCGCCATCGCAGCCGGCGATGGTCTCACCCGCCTGCGCCAGCAGGCCGGACTGGATGAGCCCCTGCCCAAGGAAAACATCGTGATGGTGAGTGTGCGGGATACGGACCCCCTGGAGCAGGAACGAATCGATCGGGATCAGATCCCCCAGATCAGCACCGAAGACGTACGCACCCTCTCGGAGAATCTTCACGTCCAGATGCGCCAGCTCACCGAGAAGACAGACATCGTCTATGTGCACGTGGATCTGGACGTGCTGGACCCTGCTGAGGTATCCGGACACCCGCTGACCGTGCCGAATGGTCCTACCGGTGTGGAACTGGGCAAGGCCATCGAAGTGATGTTCAGCTATCCGAAAACCGAGGCTCTGGGCATCGCCTCCTATCCCCACCTTGCCGATCCAGGCCAGCTGACCCTGAAAGCCATCCATAAGATGGTGGAAGGCGCCATCCAGGGCATTCAGAGCCGGGATTCCTGAACGCGGCGCGGACCTGTCATAAAACTGTGACGTTCAGACCATAGACTCGCGCCCACATTTAGTTGGGCTCGAGTCTTGTCTATCCTTCGCACACCGTTCGCACCCTCTTTCCTCGCCGTCACCACCGTTCTGCTGCTGGTCAGCCCGGTCGGCTGGGCGGATGATAATCGGGTGAATGAGAGGGAAAGCGGCGCGCTCACGATCCAGCCCCCGGACAATCTCTGCTTTGGTGGCCTGGAAGACGGCAAGATCATCGTCAGCGAGCCGTATCTTGAGAATCCCTATCGGGAAACCACTCGCCTCGGCTGCGAAGTCGACGGCGGCGCACCGGTCACCATGCCCGATCTGCCGGCGCCGGATGCCGCCAAGACACGGCTGGCCTGACCGACAGCCGGAGCCTCAGCGCCGGTTCAAGTCTCCCGAGCCGCTGATCCGGCTCGTCAGGTCCGGATCCCCCCAATAGTCCACGTTTCCGGAACCGGAGATACGCACCTCCAGGGCTTCCACAGCCCTGACCTCCACGTCGCCTGAACCGCGCACGGTCACCTCTGCCTCCTGCGCCGATAACTGCTCACCCTCCACATTGCCACTACCGCTGACCGAAACTGTCAGTGCCTCGGTCTTGCCAGCCAGTTCCAGGTCACCGGAGCCGCTGACCTGAAGTTCCACGGCGTCCGCCACCAGTTCGTCCACCTCCAGGTCCCCACTGCCGCTCACCCGGACGTTCAGCGTCTCTACCGACAGCGCTGGAATGTCGATATTCGAACTACCGGCGATGGTCACCTCGAAGTCTGTCCCGCGGATTTCATCCGTTTCCACATCCGCGCTACCGGACATGTCGAGACCCGCCAGGGTGGTGTAGTGGATGCGAATCCGGATGGGGCCCGAGCGCCGCCACCAGCCTGCGCCATTTTCTTCGTAGATGCGCAGCACGCCGTCCGTCACCTCGGTGACGATCCGTGCCAGGGTATCCGCCTCCGCTTCGATCTCCAGGCCCACCTCGTCGCTTTGTCTCAACTCGATACGGCCTGAGATAGAGGTCTTAACTATCTGAAAACTTTCTATTTCACGCTCTTCTTTTATCCGCTCGTCCGCGGCGGCCGAACACCCCGCACCGACCATGGCCAGCAGCAGTACGGCGAGCATGGATGGGAAGCGATCGTCTGACATTTTTTTGAACACCGTTACAGTTTTACCTTGCCCTGGGAGCCGTTAGAATACGCCAAATTCCCTGGGAAGCTCAGTCGATGGATCAGTACGGTCACTTCATCAACGGCACGCGCGTGTCTGGCAAATCTGGCCGTAGCGCCGATGTATTCAATCCGTCCACCGGAGAGGTGAAGACTCAGGTCGCACTGGCCGGCGTCCCGGAGATCAATGAGGCCGTCGCCGCCGCAGTCGCCGCGCAGGCCGAGTGGGCGGGCGTGAATCCACAGCGTCGAGCCCGGATGATGTTCCGGTTCAAATCTCTGCTTGAGGCGGACGCGGACAACCTGGCGCGGTTGCTGTCAGAAGAGCATGGCAAAGTCATAGCTGATTCCCACGGCGATCTGCAACGGGGACTCGAGGTGATCGAATTCGCCTGTGGCATCCCGCACCTGCTCAAAGGCGAGTACACGGAAGGTGCGGGTCCAGGCATCGATGTGTTTTCCATGCGCCAGCCATTGGGCGTGGTCGCCGGCATCACACCGTTCAACTTTCCCGCCATGATCCCCATGTGGATGTTCGGCCCGGCAATTGCCTGCGGCAATGCCTTCATTCTCAAACCATCAGAGAAGGATCCGGGGGTGCCGATGCGTCTGGCCGAACTGATGTCGGAAGCGGGTGCCCCGGACGGAATCCTCAGCGTGGTGAACGGCGATAAGGAAGCGGTGGACGCCATCCTCGACCATTCTGATATCAAGGCGGTGAGCTTTGTCGGCTCATCGGATATTGCCCAGTACGTGTACGCCAGAGGCACGGCCAGCGGCAAACGGGTACAGGCAATGGGCGGCGCCAAGAACCACGGCATCGTGCTGCCGGATGCCGACTTCGATCAGGCGGTAAAAGACATCGTCGGGGCCGCCTATGGTTCTGCCGGCGAGCGCTGCATGGCGCTGCCCGTAACCGTCGCCGTCGGCGACGGAACCGCAGAGCAACTGATCGAACGACTGCTGCCGGAGATCGAGAACATGCAGGTGGGGATCTCCACCGACGAAAAGGCCCACTATGGGCCGGTGGTCACCGCCGCACACCGACAACGGATCGTCGATTACATCGAGATGGGCGTTAACGAAGGTGCCGAACTGGTTGTGGATGGCCGTGACTTCAGCCTGCAGGGATATGAGAACGGCTTTTATATCGGTCCCACGCTGTTCGACCGAGTCACCCCGGACATGCAGTCCTACAAGGACGAGATCTTCGGTCCGGTCATGCAGATCCTGCGCACGGATTCCATGGAAGAGGCGGTGTCCCTGCCCTCCCGGCATCAGTACGGTAATGGCGTAGCCATATTCACCCGGAACGGCAAGGCGGCACGGGAATTCGCCCAGCAGGTGAACGTGGGTATGGTGGGCATCAACGTGCCGATCCCCGTACCCGTTGCCTATCACACCTTTGGTGGCTGGAAACGCTCGGCTTTCGGCGACGCCAATCAGCACGGCACCGAGGGCGTTCGTTTCTATACCAAGATCAAGACGGTGACTCAGCGCTGGCCGGAAGGCGATGTGAGCGATCAGAGCTTCGTCATCCCGACGATGCAGTAGCGCGTGGACTACCGACTCACCGAGGAACAGACGGCCATCATCGATGTGGCCGACCGCTTTACGGCAGATGAGATCTCTCCCAATGCGGCCAAATGGGATGAAGAGCACATCTACCCGCGGGAGACCATTCGCAAGGCCGGCGAACTGGGCTTCGGCGCCATCTATCTGGATGAATCGGCGGGGGGGATCGGCCTCGGCCGCCTGGAAGCCGCCCTGATCATGGAATCCATGGCCTACGGCTGCCCGTCCACCTCCGCGCTGATTTCCATCCACAATATGGCAACCTGGATGATCGCCCACTTCGGCGATGAGGCGCTCGGCAAACGCTTCCTGCCGGAGCTCACCACCCTGGAAAAGATGGCAAGCTACTGCCTGACGGAACCCTCCGCCGGTTCCGACGCTGCCGCCTTGAAGACCCGCGCGGTCCGGGACGGTGATCACTACGTGCTCAACGGCAGCAAGGCTTTCATCTCGGGTGCCGGGGAGAACGAAATTTACGTCTGTATGGTCCGCACGGGTGCCGAAGGCCACGCCGGGATCAGTTGCCTGGTGGTGGAAAAAGACACGCCGGGTGTCGGGTTTGGTGCAAACGAAAGAAAACTCGGCTGGCATTCACAACCAACCGCGATGGTTACCTTCGATGATGCCCGGGTACCGGTTGAGAATCTCGTTGGTAAGGAAGGCGACGGCTTCAAAATCGCCATGGCCGGTCTCGATGGTGGACGGCTGAATATCGGTGCCTGTTCCCTTGGTGGGGCTCAACGCTGCCTGGATGAGGCGATCGGCTACGTCAAAGAACGAAAGCAGTTCGGTCAGGCCATCGCACAGTTTCAGAACACCCAGTTCATGCTGGCAGAAATGGCGACGGAACTGGAAGCCGCTCGGGCGCTCGTCAGAATCGCCGCCTTGAAGGTGACCGACGGCAGTGCGGATAAGACCCGCTTCGCCGCCATGGCCAAACTGCAGGCCACAGACGCTGGTTTTCGAGTGGCCAACGACGCCCTGCAGCTGCACGGCGGGTATGGCTACCTGATGGACTATCCGATCGAGCGCTTGCTGAGAGATCTGCGCGTACACCAGATCCTGGAAGGGACCAATCAGGTGATGAAGATGATCATCGGACGGGAACTGCTCGCCTGAGCCACTTCCTCAGGCTGGCTGGAAAACCGTGCCCCCGTCGATTTTCAGGATAGCGCCCGTGGTGTAGCTGGAAGCATCGGAGGCGAAGTACAGTGCCGCCCCCACCACCTCTTCCGCCTGGCCGCCCCGCGCGAGGGGAATGTTTGCCCTGGCATTGGCTTCGAATGCCTCCATATCCCAGGCTTTGCTGATATCCGTGAGAAAAGGCCCGGGCATGATGCAGTTCACCCGGACCTGCGGTGCATATTCCCGGGCCAGACCCAGCGTCAATGCATGCAGACCGGCCTTGGCCATTCCGTAAGGCAGTTCATTCGGGGTGGGACGAACGGCGGCAATACTGCTCACATTGATGATCGAGCCGCCATCGGCAGCGGCCATCTTCTCGCCGGCAAGTGCGGAGAGCCTGAAGGGGCCTTTCAGGTTCACATCCAGCACCTTGTCATACAACGATTCGGAGACGTTCGAGAGCTTGTCGTACAGGGGCGACATGCCCGCATTGTTCATCAGCACATCGAGCCGCCCGAAACGCTCCTCGGTGAGCGCCAGCAGTCGTTCGTTCGCCTCCCAGTCACCTGCGTGGTACTGCACGGCGAGTGCGGCTGCTCCGGAGTCTGCTTCGATTTCCGCTGCCAGTTCCTCGCAGTTCTCCAGCTTACGGCTGGCAATGACCACGCTGGCGCCTGCGCGAGCAAAGGCCAGTGACACCGCCCGGCCGATTCCCCGGCTGCCGCCGGTAACGATGGCGACCCGACCGGTCAGATTGAATAGATCCCGACTCACTTCAGATTTCTCCTGCTACTGATCGAGCGGCGGTTTCTTGCCCAGCCCTTTGATGATCTGCATGCCTTCCGGGTCCACGGCCATCTTGTGAACGATGTAGTTCTGGGCATGAGCCAATTGCTGCAGCGACATGGCGCTGCGCAGGGCGTTGTAGAAACCCTGCTCATCCTGCATCTGGTTAACCGACTCTTTGGCTGTTTTGAGGCCCATCATCGGCTGAACGGCAACCTCTTCCGCCAGCGCCATGGTTTCCTCGGTGAGCTTCTCCGCCGGTACTACCCGATTGACCATGCCCATTTCCCGGGCGACTTTGGCGGTGATGGCCCGGCCGGTGAACAGCATCTCTTTGGCCTTGCGCACCCCGAGCTCCCAGGGATGGCCGAAGTACTCCACGCCATTGGCGCCAAACGCCACGACAGGATCAGAGAAGGTCGCGTCCTCCGCCGCCACCACCAGATCGCAGGGCCAGACCAGCATCAGTCCGCCGGCGATCACCTTGCCCTGCACCTCTGCTATCAGCACTTTGGGAATATTGCGCCAGCGCCAGCAGAGGCCGAAATACACTTCCTCCTCACACGCCCAGTGTCCTTCCATACCCGGCGCCGAATAGCCACCCCACTGACTGATGGCATTGGCCTGAAGGTCGAACTGACCGCCAGCCAGATCGTGGCCGGACGAAAAATGTCTGCCGTTTGCCGCCAGCACGATGACGCGGACATCGTCGTCGGCGACGGCACGATCGAAGGCATCATTCAGCGCATAAAGCATTTCGTAGTTCTGGGCGTTCGCGACTTCCGGCCGGTTCAACGTGATCCGGGCGATACGTTCGCCGGCTTTTTCATAGAGAACGGTGGGCGCTCCCTCCCCCTGAACGGCATCCTGACTGGTCGTTGCTTCACTCATCACTCGCTCCCACGTAGTCCGACGATGGAGTGTAGCCTGACGTCCGCCGGGGGTACACTGAGCGCAGATGACCCGAGCCATCCACATCGTGAAGCGCTGCGTTTTCCTCCTGCTCTCTGCCGGCCTGTGCAGCACGGCCGCGTACGGAGAGGATGGTGGCGCCGGGTCTCCACTGTCAGGCACGGCGGAAGATCGAATCGTCGTGTTCGCCGACGTGCACGGTGGCGCACGGGAACTGCGTGTGCTGCTGGGCGCGCTCACCCTCATTGATCCATCGGGCAACTGGACAGGCGGCCGGACCCGACTGATCAGCCTCGGCGATCTGCTGGATCGGGGCCCGGACTCCCGAGCGGTGATGGATCTGCTCATGAAGCTGGAAACTCAGGCAGCGGAAGCCGGTGGCGCCGTTCATCTCGTGCTCGGCAATCACGAGCTGATGAACATGACCGGTGATCTGCGCTATGTATCAGATGCCGAATACGCCGCGTTCGCAGTCGATGAAGACCCGACTGAACGCGAAGACGCAGATTCACAGGCGTTCCCACTCGGATACTTTGCACACCGCGCCGCCTTCGCTCCGGATGGGGAATACGGCAGCTGGCTGCTTCAGAAACCTCAGATTCTGGTCCTGGACGGCATTGCCTTCGTACACGGCGGTCTCTCCGACCGGTTCGTCGAGGCATCGATCCCCGCCTACAATGAGAACGCCCGGAATGAGTTGTGGTCGCTGCTCAACAGTGGCCGAAGACTGGTGGATACCGGCGTGCTGTCACCTGCACAGGATCTGCTGACCGCAGAACCGGTAGATGGCCGGACGTTGCCGGCGGACTTCATGGCCCTGCGCGGTGGCCTTCAATTCGATTCCGTCGGACCTGCCTGGTATCGGGGAACCGCCGCCTGTCACGCCCTGATCGAACAGCCCCGGTTCGAAGCGGTGCTTTCGGCCCGCGGTCTCGAGCGGGTCGTCATGGGGCATACCCCGACCAATCCACGGATCATCCAGACCCGTTTTGGAGATCGCGCCGTCCTTGCCGACACCGGCATGTATGCCGATTACTACAGAGGCCGGCCGAGCGCCGCGATCTTCGATGGGCCCGAGATGCGCACGCTGACACTGGGGGCCGATGGCAAACTGGTCGCCCAACGCGGGCGTCCCGCCGTCGATGTGCGTTCCACTCTCGAATCCTCATGGCTCGAGAACGTCAGGACAGCGCTGGCGGACCTCACGCTGATGCCGGACGAAACGACGCCCTTCCAGGCCAACGGTCGTCGCCTCGAGGCCGTCTGGCACAAAGACAGTCGCCGGGAACAATCCGCCCGCATGGCCGCGTTCGCCCTGGACCAGCTGCTCGGGTTCGGACTGGTGGCGCCTGTTCTGTTCGTTGAACAGGCCGGCCGCGCAGGCGTGGTGGAGGTGATTCCGGCCGGGACCCTGTCCGAATTTGCCCGGGTTACGGGCAACGTCTATCGACCGAACTATTGCGCCGGTGGCAGCGACTTCGATCTGCTACTCGTTCTCGATGCGCTCATGGGCCAGGAAGACCGTAACGGCAGCAATCTGATCTATGATCGCGCTACCTGGCTCATCTACCTGACCGGGCAGAACAAGGCATTTCCGAGACAGACCCGATTGCCCCGCTACCTGACAGACCAGACGATCACCCTGACCGCACCGGTCGCCGGAAAACTCAGCGGTCTCGACGAGCAGACGCTCAACGCAACGCTTGGGGAATATCTGGACAGTCGCCAGATTCAGGCGATACTCGAGAGAAGGGATCGGGTGCTGGAACGCTGGCCGGCCGGGAAATGATCAATCGCGCATAGGGGATCGACTCCATGAGAAAATCCAGTCGGGTCACCGCACCGCTGCTCGTGATCAGCGCCTACTACCTGCTGATCTACGGTCTGTTTCATGGCGTGGTCTGGGCCTTCCCGGGTATCGAACCCTATATGCCCGTCGGCGGCATCGCGGAAATGGTGCACCGGGGCGCCAATACCTTTGAGCAGATGGAGATCATCAGCTCCACCGCATTCACCAAGACCACGGCACCCAGCCTCGCCATCGCCATCGTCGGCGCGACTGCCCTGATGGTGCCCATCTCCTGGGTTTACTTCATCACGACCCGGGACAATCAGGTGGACCGCTCGTTCGCCCAGACCATGCTCATCCTGCCCATCATCGTGGCGGGCATTGCCAACATCGTTGAAAACAGCATTCCCCTCGCCTTCAGTTTGGCCGGCATCGTCGCTGCCGTGCGGTTCCGTTTTACGCTGACAGACCCTTCGCACACCCTGTATATTTTTTCCGCGATTACGATCGGACTGGGCGCCGGTATCGCGGCGATCGGAGTCTCGGCCCTGATCTCGTTCGGTTTCGTCTACGCCACGCTGATGCTCTGGCGGCTGGACTACGGCAGGAATCTGAACACGCCTTTCTACGCCTTCCTCACCGGACGGGACCACGGAAACGACGACGATTGAACGGGCAATACTGCAGACGTGAAACCCTCGCAAACCGCTGCCTGGTTCCCATGCTCCTGATCATGGCGGCACTCGCGTCGCCTGCCTGCGGCCAGCCGGGATCTGATCCGAACACCAGTTCCGATCGCCTCTCCGTATTCAGTATCGCCGGCCACCGCTACCATTCAGCCCGGTCGATCCAGTTCGGGCTGCCAGTGGACCTCACGGAAATTTCAGGCCTGGCCCTGGATGACCAGGCGCAACTCCACGCTCATGAAGACGAGCAGGGTATCGTCTACCAGATCGACCATCAGGCCGGACGGATCACCCGCCGCTTCGGCCTGCAGGGGATGCCGGAAGCGGATTTCGAGGGCATCGCCTGGCTGAACGATCGGCTGTATCTCACCACCAGCAGCGGCCGGCTTTATGCATTCCAGCGGGGGGCGGCGGATGCCGTCGTGCCCTATGAAACCTTTACGGACGGCCTGGATTGCGAAGTAGAAGGTCTGACCCGATCAGTGGATGGCAAGGCGCTTCTGGCCGCCTGCAAAAATCGGCCGAAAGGAAAAATGGCGCTGCATTTTCATCGCTGGGAGCCAGGTGCGGAACAATGGTCGGATGAGCCTGCCATCCGCATCAAGCGCAGCGCGTTCGACCCCCTGTTTGAAAGCATGGGTATGCGGCGACCGGAGAAGTTCCAGCCGACTGCGATCACCACCACCCCAACGGGCCACTATCTAATCCTCGCCGGTAAGCAGAACATGTTGCTGGAAGTCAGTGAAGACGGCAGACCATTGGCTGCAGCGCGGCTTGATGCGACCATGCACCGACAACCGGAAGGCATCAGCATGACCGACGAGGGGGTACTGATCATCGCCGATGAGGGCGCCAGCGTTAAGGGAAGCGGCGCCAACCGATTGCCCGGCACGCTCACCGTATACCGACCGGGCAACGATCAACCGGACGAGACCGGTGGGGAAACACCGTGACCGCCACGGATCGAACACTCATCCTGATCCACGGTCGTGGCACCCAGCCGGATGCAGACAGCCTGCAAAGTGACTGGCAGGAAACACTCGAACACGGCCTCAATCGGGACCACGACGCCTCGCTGACGGGCGTCCGTGTGGAACTCGTCTATTTCGGCGATCTGATCGGATCACTGGATCCCGATCACGAGAAATTCGATCCGGTGCTGGACCGTGCCGACCGCAGAAACGCACTCGATGTCCTGAAAAGTCTCCGCAGCAAGGATTTCCGGCGCGCCGGCTACGAAGCGGTGCCCGGCCAGTCTCCACTAGGGGAGTTTCTGGCCGATCTCGGCGTGCCGCTCAGCCGGGCCTTGGGCCTTGCCAATAAGCGGCTGGCGCACTTCTATCCGGAGCTCAGCGCCTACTGGCAGGACGAATCACTCGCCAGAGCATTGCGCGAGCGTCTGAGCAAGCCGTTGATAAGCGCCCTGCAGGGCAACGAACACATCATGGTGATCTCCCACTGCATCGGCACGGTGCTCGCCTACGATGCCTTCTGGGATGTGAGCCAGGCCGCCCTGACCAGCGAACAGCGGGTGCACAGCTGGGTCACGCTCGGTTCTCCCCTGGCAGACGACGACGTCCGACGGCGGCTGGGGGGGCAGCCAGCCGGATTTCCGAACCTGTTGATCAACTGGTTCAATCTGGCGGCGGAAGACGACCCGGTCTGTCATGACGAAACCGTCGCCAATGACTTCAAAGCCATGCTGTCGGAACGCCACATCAGCCGGATTCAGGATTATCACATCTACAATCTGGCACAGCGGTACGGCCGCTCGGCACCCCACGACGCTCTGGGTTACCTCAGCCACCCACGTACCGCAGCCATACTCCACAACTGGCTCAGTTCGGCACCCGGCATTTGAGCGCCCGCGCACGACGATCGGGATCGTTCACCACATCGTAGTAGCCTGCCAGATATTTCAAGGCGCCCTCCTTTGCCCGCTCACTGAGCGCCGCTTCATTCCGAATCAGATTCTCGATCGCTTCCCGGGCATCGACGGTTCTGGCGATGGCGGTTTCCAGATACTCGGGCGACCGGCAGAACCCGCGGTACACACGCTGCCGGAATGAGCGCTGGCCCAGTTCGACAGCTGGCTCGCCGTTGGGCGGATTAACCAGCCCGGTTCGGTCGAAGTCATAGGGGATGGGCAGGTAGACCGGAGGCGCCCGATCATCCTCACCGAACAGCACCGCGTTGTGGCAGCAGGTGTCGTTCACCGGCGGCGCCACAAAGGAGAAATCCGTATTGCTCACCATAAACTGGAAGAGTTCGGCAATCGCCGCCTGAGCCGGTGCCAGAGTGGCCCGTGGGATCTGTTCCGGCGGCTCCTGAACCTGCAGATCGAGACGTCTGGCCAGGCGTTTCTTGTGCTCGATAAAGAAGCCGTAGCGAACAATCGGCCTGGCATTCGAATCCGCTTCCTCGAAGCTGACTTCCAGCAGACGGACGCGGAAGCTGGCGTCGCTCAGGAGGTTGAAAATGCGGTAGACCAGATACTCCTTGACGATGTAGTCCTGAAAGCGCTCCGGGGAACGGCAGTAGGTGACCATTTTCACCTTGTTCTGCCCGGCGAACAGCGTGTCTTTGACGGCCTTCTTTTTGAAGTTCACCCACAACGGCGGGAAGGTACAGACATCACGGTCACGTCGGGACTGGCCGCGAGGCTGCAGGTCGACGTCCAGGCTGACGGTCTGTCCGTCCTGATCCGTATAGGTGAGAGTCCCAGGGCGACGTTCCCCCTCCTCCGCCCGGTCTCGTGAAAGCGCCCGCAACGGTCCTTCGATCCTGATTTTCATCAGCGTATGGTCGGTAAAGAGCGGGTCGTCTTCCGCCGCCAGCACCGCGGTGGTTGGCGCGGTAAGGGCCGCCAGCGCAAGCGCGGCCAGCATCAGGAACCGTGGGCGAATCATCGGGTCTCAATCCTCGTAACTTCCCCATGGGAAGGTTACTCTAATTCCCTGAGAGGAGGAGCATCCCATGTCTGACGGCCTCAATCGGCGCGGGTTTCTGAAAGCAACGGGCGCAGGGCTTTCTGCGGCTGGCAGTGGGCTGGTGGCAGCTGAATCCAGCCCACAACAGCCGGCCCCGGCGGAAGCTGACGGCGCACGGATTCGCAGCTACGGCACACTGGGCCGGACCGGGCTGCCCATCTCCGATATTTCTTTCGGTTCCAGCCGCCTCAGAACGGGTAGTGAAGATCTGGTTCGGCATGCGCTGGACCGGGGAGTGAACTACTTCGATACGGCCGACAGCTATACCGGGGGCCAGTCGGAAACCGTCATGGGCCGGGCACTCAAAGGTCGCCGGGACGACGTCATCCTGGTGACCAAGACCAAGGTGTGGCCGGATGATGATCGTCACAGCATCATGCGCACTCTGGAGGGCAGCCTCCAGCGTCTGCAGACAGACTATGTGGACGTATTCTTCAATCATGCGGTGAATGAAACCGCTCGCCTCGACAATCCGGAATGGCACGAGTTCGTCGAGCTGGCCCGGCGTCAGGGCAAGATCCGTTTCTCGGGACTGTCCGGTCACGCTGGAAGACTGGTGGACGTGATCGATCACGCCGTAGAACACGACCTCGTCGACGTGCTGCTCGTCTCCTTCAACTTCGGCCAGGATCCCGCGTTCTATGAATCCCTGACACGTGGTTTCAACACCCGGGCGACACAGGTCGGGCTGCCCGCGGCCATTGCTCGGGCAAAACAGAAAAACATGGGCGTGATCGCCATGAAGACCCTGATGGGTGCCCGGCTGAACGACATGCGCCCCTACGAAACCGACGGCGCGACCTTCGCCCAGGCCGCATTCCGCTGGACGTTGTCGAACCAGGATGTGGATGGCCTGATTGTCTCCATGACCGGCATCGAACAGATCGACGAGTATCTTGGCGCTTCCGGAACCGGCCAGGTCAGCGCCACCGACCTGACGCTCCTGCGCCAGTACGCCGCGCTGAACGGCACCGCTTACTGTCGCCAGGCCTGTAACGATTGTTCCGGTGCCTGCCCGTACGGGGTGCCGATTGCTGACGTGCTCCGAACCCGGATGTATGCCGTGGATTACGAGGACGTTGAATTCGCGCGCACCGAATATGCCGCACTCGAAGGCAGCGCCGAAGCATGCCTCAGCTGTTCCGGTGAGCCCTGTGCTTCCGCCTGTACCCACGGGCTGGATATTGCCGGCTGGTGTGCGCCAACCCATCGGATGCTGGCCTGACCCCGGATGGCGCCGAATACGCTCGTTTATGATTGCTTCAGCGGCATCTCCGGCGACATGCACATTGGCGCCATGCTCGACCTGGGCATTGACGCCGACTGGCTGCAGGCCGAACTCAACCGGCTGCCAATGGCGGACGAATTCGACCTGGAGATCTGCCCGGGAGAAAAACAGGGCATTTCAGGGACCCGTGCCACCGTCCGGCTGACCGGGTCGCCGGGCCATCATCGCCATCTTTCCGACATCGAAAAGATCATCCGGGCAGCGCACTATCCGGAACCGGTCACTGCACTCGCCGAATCGATCTTCCGGCACGTAGCCGAAGCCGAGGCGAAGATTCATGACAAGCCGATCAACCAGGTTCACTTTCACGAAGTGGGCGCCACCGACTCCATCGTCGATATCGTCGCCGCCGCCCTGTGCTTCGACGCGCTGAACGTCGACCATGTGTTCTGCAAGACTCTGGAACTCGGCGGCGGCATGGTCCGCTGCGCACACGGCCTGATGCCCGTCCCTGCACCGGCAACCGCTGAAATTCTCACCGGGGTGCCCTGCCGATACGATGGGATCGATCAGGAAGCCACCACGCCGACCGGCGCCGCCATCCTCAAGGAAGTGGTGCAGACCTTCGCCGCCCCTGTCGGCTTCGAGGCAAACACCGTGGGTTACGGGATCGGACAGAAAGACTTCGAGATTCCAAACGTCCTGCGGGTGATGCTCGGCACTCTGGCACCCGAAAGTCATAATCTGGAAACGGCGCTCAACCACGAAATTCACTGCAACATCGACGACATGCCCGCAGAGGCCTTCCAACCGCTGATGGAGCAGCTGCTTGCCAGCGGCGCGAAAGACGTCTACCTGACGCCCATCATCATGAAGAAAGGCCGGCCCGCCCTGAAAGTTTCAGTGCTCTGCGCACCCGAACGCACAGACGCCCTGCAGCAGCAGCTGCTGACGGCTTCCACCACGATCGGCGTTCGAGTGATGGAAGTCAGCAAACGGATGCTGCCGCGGGAGACGCTAATGCTTCAGACCAGCGCGGGCGAGGTGTCCGTTAAAGTCGTCGCCCAGCCGGATGGGACGAAGCGCTGGAAAATCGAGCATGATGACGTCGCCCGACTGGCCCTCGAAACCGGCGTCGACTATCTCGCCATGAGTCGACGGCTCAACGACGAAGTCAGCACCCTGCTCGACACAAACCGGCCCGGTGACGCATGAAGCTGAGCGAAATTCTGGAAGCCTATCGAGCCGGAGCGCTCGACCAGTCCGCCACGGAAGCCGCCATCACGGCGGGCTTCTTTCAGGATCTGGGGCACAGTACGGTGGACACGGATCGATCCCGGAGAACGGGGAATCACGAGGTGATCTACGGTGAATTCAAAACGCCCGCTCAGATCGCCGATCTGGTCGCCGCCATGCAGGGAGAAGGCGGCCAGGATCCGGTTCAGAATGTGCTGGTCACCCGCACCAGCGCAGAAGCCTTCGCCGCGGTTCAGGCCGTTGCACCGGACGCCGTATTCCATCCGGAGGCCCGGCTGATCACGAGCATCCGTCTGCCCGTCGCTGAAAAGGCCACGACAGTGGCCGTTGTTACGGCCGGGACCAGCGATATTCCCGTGGCAGAGGAAGCCGCCCTGACAGCCGAGTTTTTTGGCTCTCCGGTGTTGCGGATTAACGATGTGGGGGTGGCCGGTGTGCATCGACTTCTCGCCCGAACCGAGGAAATCCGCTCCGCGAAAGTGGTGATCGTGGTCGCCGGGATGGAAGGCGCCCTGCCGTCGGTCGTCGGCGGCCTGGTCGACAAACCGGTCATCGCGGTACCAACGAGCGTCGGCTATGGCGCCTCGTTTTCCGGCATCACCGCCCTGCTGGGCATGCTGAACAGCTGCGCCAGCGGAGTGAGCGTGGTAAACATCGATAATGGATTCGGCGCCGGCTTTCTGGCAAACATGATCAACGGACTTTGAACGGGGATTGAACCGTCTCCAAGAGCAACAGACATGAACGCTGAACTGCAGAACAAGTACGAATTGCTGAAATCCGCCATCGCCGAGCATGCGCGGGTCATCGTCGCCTTCTCCGGTGGTGTGGACAGCTCCCTGGTCGCCTATGTGGCAGGCCAGGTTCTCGGACCCCGGGCGCTGGCGGTCACCTCCGGGTCCAGAAGTCTGAAACGCAGCGACCTGGCGCTCACCACAGAGCTCGCAGAGAAATGGAACATGCCGCACCGGGTGATCGTCACCGACGAACTCACAAAAGCCGACTACCGCGCGAATCCGGTGGATCGCTGCTTCCACTGCAAGACATCGCTGTACGATGCGCTCGACGAGATCTCCCGGGAACTCGATGGCGCCAAGGTGCTGAACGGAACCAACTGTGACGACCTGGGCGATCACCGGCCCGGTTTAATCGCGGCCGACAATCACAACGTGGCGTCTCCCCTGGTGACGGCAGGATTCACCAAGGCCGATATCCGCGCTCTGGCCGACCATCTGGGCCTCGACAACGCCGCCAAACCACAGGCAGCCTGCCTCTCCAGCCGTTTTCCCTATGGCAGCTACATCACGGAGGAACGACTCGAGCAGGTGGAACGGGCAGAAAACGTCCTGGCGGAGCTGGGTTTCAGCCAGTTCAGAGTCCGACACCACGAAGAGATCGCCCGCCTCGAACTTGTCGAGGATGAGATGCCCCGAGCGCTGACACTGGCCGCAGAGATCGAGCAGCGCATCCGCCAGTGCGGCTATAAGTTCGTGGCCATGAACCTGACCGGTTTCCGCTCCGGCTCCCTCAACCAGGGTGTGATCAAGCTGAAACGGGTGGGCAACTAGCCACTTCTACCTTAACTGGCCTATTTAACTGGCCTTTGCAACTAGTCGCTGTAACCTTCTGATATTCATAGGCTTACGTACCAACGACAGCCATCCTGACAGCTCGGCGTATAGTACAGCTTCCTTCTGCTTTTATTGGATTGGGGGAAGCGGAAATGGACCGCAACACGAAGTTGCTGATCATGGCGGCCCTGGGACTGGCCCTGCTCGCCTCGTACTCAGCACAGGCACTCGCCTTCTGACAGCCCGCCTTCTGACAGCTTGCCTTCTGACAGAAAGCGCTTACGAACGATTCCAGTCGTCCGGTAACCGGGTGTCCGGATGGTATGCCTTCAGAAATTCCGCCGGCATCCGCACCGGTCTACCTGAACTCAGATTCATGCAGACGTAGAGCACTTCGCCTCGCATGGCCACCTGCCCCCGGGTGCGGTTGATCAGCTGAAAGCGGCGGGTTGCCCGAAGCTTCCCGTCGTTGGCAATCACCCAGTTCGCCACCAGAATCTCGTCACCCTCGTAGCAGGCGGCCAGATAGTCCAGATTCAGAGTGCGCACCGCCATTCCCCGCTGCATCTCGATGCACGTCGACTCGTCAAAACCGAGTGCGGCCGAGTGCGCCCAGGCACAGGCTTCCAGCCATCCCAGGTATACGGTGTTGTTCACATGTCCGTAGGAGTCGATGGTCTCGGGCCCGGCAACGACTTCGAGCACAAAGGGATCCGGCAGATCCCAGGCAGGCAGTTCAGACATCAGGCATCCTCCTCTCTTTCCGGCAGCTGGCGTTCTTTTTCCGGCAGCTGGCGCTCTTTTTCCGGCAGCTGGCGCTGGGGCAAACGGACTCGAATGCCATCCAGAGCCTCGGTCATGCGGATCTGGCAGGCCAGGCGGCTGTCCGTGGCCAGACACTCGGCGAAGGGCAGCAGCGCCGCTTCGTCCGGATGGGGGGACGGCAACTGCTCAAACCAGGGTGAATCGACGTAACAGTGGCAGGTGATGCAGGTGCAGCCACCGCCACACTGGCCGATGATCCCGGGGATATTGTTGTCCAGCGCCCCATCCAGCAGGGAATCTCCCACCGCCAGATCGATGCTGTCCTGGCGTCCATCGGGGCCGATGTAGGTTACTCGCGGCACTTCAGAGGGCCTGATAAACTGCTCGGCTTCGCCCGCGCACGGGCTCACGCAAGTCAGCATTGTGATACTTGATCTGCACACACACTCCATCAAGTCCGACGACGGCCGGGCCAAGGTCGAAAACTACTGCCAGTGGATTCGCACCCGGGAACTTCCCATCGACGGATTCGTGCTCACCGAGCACCGTCAGTTCGATCTGGAATCCGATTACTCCGGCCTCGCCGATGAGTTCGGAATAACTATCTTAAAGGGTGCTGAGGTGGAAACCGAGTACGGTCACGTACTGGTTTTCGGCGTCACCAAACCGCTCATGGCAGCGTTCGATTTCGGCGATATCCACCTGCCCCTGGCCCGTGTCATCGAAGCCTGCGCGGCACACGACGCAGTGGCGGTACCCTGCCATCCAGGCCGGGCCCGGGTGGGCATGAGCGCGCATCTGGAAGAACACGGCGTGCCCGAAGGCGTGCAGATCGTCGAAATCTACAATGGCGGCAGCCGGGACAACGAAGACCAGATCGCTCAGGACATGGCGACCGAACTGGGCTATCTGGGTATCGGCGGCAGCGATGCGCACATCGTCAGTCACGTGGGGCGCTGTGCAACCAAATTCCCTTCGCCCATCCATTCAGAGCAACAACTCGTCGAAGCACTGAAAGCGGGAGAATTCGAAGCCGTCACCTTCCGGGAGGCGGTATGAGCGCACTGGATATCGACGCCCTGCGCGACGAGTGGATCGGCGTACAGTTCGAAGAAAAAAGTTTCGAGATCAGAGCCGACGCCATGGCCGAGTACGCCACGGCCTGCGGCGAGGTGGCTCCGATCTATACGGACCCTGAGGACCCGGACTTCCAGGCCCCGCCCACCTTCGCGTCGAGCCTGCAGCGCGGTCGCGGCCTGCCGGAAGATTTCCCGGAGATGCCGGGACTCGGCATGGATGCTGGGAAGGCTGTGGAGGCTTTCGCCCCGATTCGTCCAGGTCCGAAAAGCAGCAGGACCCATATGCACGATATCTACACGAAAACCGGTCGCTCAGGCCGCATGATCTTTCTCGTGGTTCGGATGGCGCTCTATGACGAGGCCGGTACCCATCTTGCCAACGCAGATACCCGGGTGGTGATCCGGGAGAAGCCCAGCGGAGAACAAGCATGACCGTGCAGATCGTCACCGACGTCGAATTCGGCGAAGACCTGCCCGTATTCGATCCGGACACGACCCTCGACAACGTCATTCGCTTCACCGAAGCCGCGGGTTGGCGTGGACCTCGATTCACCGATCACGAAGCCGCCCGCAAGGAAGGTCTGCCGGGGGCGCTGGTGCCGGGCATCATGAGCCAGGGCTTTCTGTGCGCAATGATTCACCGCTGGGCGCCCCCTGCGAAGATCATCGAAGTGGATACCATTTTCCGGGCACCGGTGATCGTCGATCAGACCTATCACATCAATGGGGTGGTGACCGACATCGACGAGGATGCCGGTCGGGTGGAAGTGGATCTCACCGTAACCAATGAGAAAGGCGAGACCCGGGTTTTCGGCACCGCCAAGGTCGATCTGCCGACCGCAAACTGACAACGCTCAGTGATCAGCCCTGAATACGTCCGTCTCATGGCCGCCTACACCCGGTGGCAGAACGGGAATCTGTTTCAGGCCGCGGATACGCTCAGCGACGAGGCGCGCCGGGAAAACCGGGGCGCGTTCTTCGGTTCCATCCATGAAACCCTGAATCACCTGCTCTGGGGAGACCAGATCTGGATGCATCGACTGGCTGGAACCCCGGCGCCACAGGCACCCGGGATACCCGGCTCCACCGGCCAGCACGCCGACTGGACCAGCCTCCGCAATGATCGGCTGAACACGGATACGCAGATCGTCGACTGGGCCCGGACAGTGAACGAACAGGACCTCATGGGTGAACTTCGATGGTACTCGGGCGCCATTCAGGCGGAGGTGAGACGGCCGCGCTGGGCGCTGGTGGTGCAACTGTTCAACCACGGCACGCATCATCGGGGCCAGGTTCACGGCATGCTCACCGCAGCCGGCGCCCGGCCCGACGACACCGATGTGCCGTTCATACCGGAAACAGTCTACGCCTGGGCCTGATACCTGGACTCAGATCGGTTCGAACAACGGAATGTTCAATGTTTCGTGCGCTTCCCAGCTGACCCGCACGCGCTGGCCGATCTCGAGCGCCCCGGGATCCTCGACGCCGGTAATGTTCGAAAGCATGCGCGGCCCTTCATCGAGATCCACCCAGGCAACCGCATAGGGCACCTGGGTGCGGAAGAACGGGTGATAGCTTTGACGGATGACGCTGAATGCGTAGATCGTGCCCTCTCCGCTGGCCGCCTGCCAGGTGAGATTCGATCCGGTGCAGCCCGTACAGTGCGCTCTCGGATAAAAGACGATACTGCCGCAGTCATCGCAGTGCTGATAGCCGAGCACCTTATCTCTGGTCTTGCGCCAGAACTCGGCGGTATCGAGCTCGTCCGTCCGGGGTAGCGGCCGTGTCGGCATCTGATCGTTCATTTCAATCCCTCCCGAGAATGACCGTACCGGCACAATGCCGGGTGCCCAGCATGCCGCCATTCCCATGGGCCACGGCCAGTTTCGCATCAGCCACCTGAGCGGTCGATTCGCCGCGCAACTGGCGGGCCGCTTCGATCAACAGGAATAGACCCCGCATGCCGGGATGGTTGGATGAGAGCCCGCCGCCATCCGTATTCAGCGCCGGGCCGCCTGACTGGTCGAACCGCAGACGGCCGCCCGCCACCCAGGCACCGCCTTCGCCCTTGGCGCAGAAGCCCAGGTCTTCCAGCAGGGCGAGCACCGTGATGCTGAAGGAGTCGTAGATCATGGCGATATCTATCTCGCCGGGGCTGATGCCGGCCTCCCCGAAAGCCTGAGGCCCGGATTGGATTGCGGCACTGGTGGTCATGTCGCCGCCATTCTCCGGATATCTCGTGGCCTCCCCGGCACCCAGAATCCATACCGGTGACTTCGCACAATCCCTTGCCACCTCGGGTGCCGCTATCACCATGGCACCACCGCCATCAGAGATCATGCAGCATTCCAGCAGGTGCAGCGGATCGGCGATCATCCGGGAATTCACCACATCCTCGATCGTGGTTTCCCGGATGTCGAGGAATTCGAGATCTTCCATCGCCCGGACCGCGTCCGGATTGCGCATGGCGTGATAACGGGTGGTTACGGCGATCTCCGCCAGTTGCTCGGGGGTGGTGCCGTACTCGAACATATGCCGTCTGGCGACCATGGCGTAGTTGGCGATCAGCGTCATGCCGGTGAACGCCTCCATGTTATCCGCCGGATGTACACCGCCCGCTCTGCCACCCGCGCCAATTCGCTGCATATCGCTGTGCGCGGTGGAGCCGTAAGTGAGCAGTGCGACCCGGGCCTTCCCCGCCGCGATGTCACGCTTCGCGTGGGCAGCGTGATACTCGTAGGAACTCCCGCCCACATTGGTGGTGTCGATCACGTTGGGCTTCAGCCCGAAATACTCGGCGATCGTCAGCCCGCCCATGCCACCGCCTTCACCGGCATCGTAGATGGCATCCACATCCGACCAGTTGAGACCCGCATCCGCCAGCGCCCTGGCAGCGGAGGCGGCCTTGATCTGCAAGGGGCTGACCCGCCCTTCCACGTCCCGGTCAGCGTACTCGTGAATGCCGACGATGGCCGCGTCCCGCGTGCCGATGCCCCTGCTCATCCGACCCCCTGGTCCCCAATCGATGCTTTCAGTCTACGGTGAAAAGAAAGACGGACCAAGGTACGCTGTCTGCTGCAGAGCCAGTCAGCGAGAGATCATGGCAACGATTCCCCAGGAACTCGAAAAGATTCCATTCGGTGCGACGGGTCACGATTCAACCCGCCTGATTTTCGGCGCGGCGACCCTGGGCGGTATGCGTCAGGAGAAGGCCGACGATGTGCTGGCCATGATGCGGGCCACCGGCATCAATCACATCGATGTGGCGCGCAGCTACGGCGAAGCGGAGTTACGACTCGCCCCCTTCCTGTCCGATCACTCACAGGACTATTTTCTGGCCAGCAAAACGGCTGAACGATCCGCCGCCGGTGCCCGTCGTCAGCTCGAGGAATCCCTTACCCGGCTCGGCGTGGATCAGATCGACCTGATTCAACTGCACAACCTGACCGATCAGGCAGGCTGGCAGGCGGCCATGGCGGACGATGGCGCTGTCGCCGCACTCGACCAGGCACGCAGCGAAGGCCTGGTGAAATTCATCGGGGTGACCGGACATGGCACTTATGCACCCCAGATGCACCGCAGGAGCCTGAAGGCGTATGACTTCGCATCGGTGCTCGTGCCATATAACTTTTCCATGCGGCAGAATGAGCAGTACCGCGCGGATCTGGAAGCGCTGATCGCGGACTGCGAAGCCAGGCAGGTGGCGATCCAGACCATAAAGGCCGTCGCCCGCCGGCGCTGGACAGACGATGATCCAGGCCGCCGCTTCTCCTGGTACATGCCGCTGGAGGATCCGGGTGCACTCAAACGGGCGGTGGGCTATGTGCTGGGACGGCCGGGGCTGTTCCTGAACACCACCAGCGACGCGACGCTGTTGCCGGCGATCTATGCGGCGGCACAGGAAGGTGTGGAATTACCCGGCGATGACGAGATGCACGCGGACGCAGAGGCGTTCGGCATCGAGCCCCTGTTCATTCGAGACAAGACCGACGACGTTCGTGTGGCCTAGCGGGTCCTGCGCTTGCGCGACTTCACCCGCCGGTGTCCTCTACTTCGATGACACCAGATTCGGCAGCCGTTGCGCGTACCGTTCCACCTGGAACCAGTCGGTGTATTCGTAGTCCCGGGTCGTATCCGTGTCCTCGCCGGCTTTTTCGGCGATGCGACGCATGAGCCACTTCACCGGCAGGGCGTATTTCGAGTAACGCAGCGCGCCGGCAATCATTTCAGTGTCGTCGAAGGTGACCGTGAGCTGGTCGAGCATTTTCTGTCGGGCATCGGCCAGCGATTCAGCTCTCAGCAACGGATCCTTCGTCGCTGCACTCAGCAGAACCAGAAAGAAGCTTCTCGGACGGGTCGCAATGGTGTCGGCATTGGCTTTGATGAAGTCGGTCAGCTCCCGCTCCAGGCCACCGGCATGCATGGAAGCGCCGAAGACGAGCAGATCGAATGCGTCGAGATCGATGCCTTGCGCGGTGCTCGCATCGATGCAGCGCACCGACACCCCGGAGCGCTCCAGATGTTCACCGAGTCGGGCGGCAATTTTCGCCGTCTGTCCCTGGCGCGTCGCAAACAGTATCAGTACGTTCAGCGTCTTTACCCGTCCCGCCCGGCACACAGGAGATAATCCTCCAGCCGCTTGCCCTGCTCGTCCGGAAAGGTCGAGTTGAGTACGTTCAAGGTGCTGATCCGGTCAATCCGGAAGCTGCGGAAGGCCTGACGCAACTCGCACCAGCCCCCCAGCGTCCAGGTTTTGCCCCAGTAAAGCAGGGTCAGCGGCCAGACAATCCGCTCGGTGCCCTGTTCCGAGGCATCCCGATAGTCCAGGAATATCCGCACCCGGCGGTTGATCCCATCGCGGACTTCACCGAGCAGTTCCGTGGTCCGTGCGTTCATGCTCGTATCCGGCACCACGAGCCGGTGGGACTCGAGGGCGGGACGAAGGCGCTCCGGGAGCACCGCATCCACCTTGGCGAGAATGCTGTCTGCGGCTTTCGCCATTTCCGAATCCCCCCAACTCCTCGCCACATCCGCACCGAACACGAGGGCCTGCAGTTCTTCCTCATTGAACATCAGCGGCGGGATCTGATATCCGCGGCGCAGCACGTAGCCTACGCAGGCTTCCCCTTCGATGGGTACGCCGGAAGCGGCCAGATCCTGAATATCCCGGTAGATGGTGCGTTCGGAGACCTCCAGACGCTCGGCAAGGGTTTTTGCCGTCACCACGCGCCCTCGCCCCAGCAGGAGCACGATCTGAAACAGTCTGTCGGCTGGCCGCATGGCCCTACCTCGATAAGTTGCACTGACAGGAGTCTAGCATCGGCATATCCAGGCTTTTATCGCTTTCGGCGCGAAAACCGTTTCTCTACCGACATAGCGTTGTCAGTAATACCCTCATATATCCCCATTCTTTCAGGGCCTACTGACAGACAGTTGTCAGTAGGTAACCGCTAAAGTGGCAACACCAATGACGGGAGGCGGGTCGATGAACACAGAGTCCACGAAGACAGCCGGGGATATCCGCCGCACCACCACCGGATTGACGCAGCCCTGGCGTCGCTTCATCCGGCTTCGTGCCTGTGGCAGAAACCGGCTGGCCGGTGCCTGGCAGCAACCGGTGGTTCAATGCTGTCGGGAAATGGGACGTGCCGGCTGAGGACTCAGGCGTCCGGGGATTCTTCCTGGGCCTTATAGACGGTTCTGCCGCCGATGATCGTTCGCAGGACCCGGGCATCCCGAATCGCGGCCGGTGGGATTGCGGTCAGATCCTGATCCAGCACCACCAGATCAGCGAGCCGGCCTTTTTCGATACTGCCCTTGAGGCCTTCTTCAAACGACGCGTGGGCCGCCGTCCGGGTGTACGCAAGCAATGCGGCTTCCACAGAGATCTTTTCTTCAGGCACCCAGCCGTCCGGGTGGGCGCCATCCAGCGTCCGCCGGGTGACCGCGCCATAGATACCGAGCAGCGGCATGGGGGGTGCCACCATGAGATCACTGCCGAATGCCACCGCCGCGCCTGACTCGAGCAGCCGGTTGAAGGCATAGGTGGTCTTCGCTCTTTCCGCGCCAATCACCTTTTCCGCCCAGCGCCCATCATCGATCGCATGATAGGGCTGCATACTGGCGATCACGTCGAGTTCGGCAAAGCGGGCGAAATCAGCCGGATCGATATGCTGCGCGTGCTCGATTCGCAAACGTCGATCCTTCTCGCCATTCACGGAGATCGTCTGTGCATACATGTCGAGCAGTGCGGCGATCGCCCGATCGCCAATTGCGTGAACCATGATCTGAAGGTCCGCCGCATCCGCGCCCTGAATCCAGCGCTCCATGTCGGCGAGTTCGTTGATAAAGAACCCGCGGTCTCCAGGGGTATCGGTAAACGGCTCGAAGAACGCGGCGGTGTGAGAACCCAGGGAACCATCCATGAAGCCCTTCAGTCCGCCGATCCGGAGCCACTCGTCGCCTCGCCCCACGCGGGCGACTTCATCCGCCAGACGCTCCCAGTCCCGCAATGGCACCACTGAATAAACCCGGGTGGTCAGATCTCCGGACGCCCTCGCCCGCCGGTACGTGGCCAGACTCTGCCAGCCCGCCATATCGTGCACCGAGGTCACACCCTGTGCGGCAACGTGGGCGCTGATCGCTGCCAGCGCCCGGTCGAGTTGCTCTTCGCTCGGCTCCGGCATGACGGGGTAGACGAGCCCCATTGCATTGTCTTTGAGCACACCGGTTGGATTGCCCGCCTCGTCCCGGACGATTTCACCGCCCGCAACGTCTTCGGTATCGGCTGTCACACCGGCCAGGCTCAGCGCCTTCGAGTTCGCCAGAACCATGTGCCCGTCCAGCCGGTTGACGAGCACCGGATTATCGGGCGTCAGGGCGTCGATCCATTCCTTACGGGGTAATTCGCCCCCCCAGTTCTCATGATCCCAGTCGCCATTGGTGATCCACTCTCCTTCGGCCAGGGTCCCGGCATATTCGCCGATACGCCTGGCAAACGCTTCCGGAGTCGCCGCATCCCTGAGCTGTACCGATGCCAGCGAGAATCCACCATCCAGGAAGTGCACGTGGGCATCGATAAAACCAGGCACCACCATCCCACCTGGCGCTTCAAGGCGTTCGGTGCCCTCGCCGATCAACGGCTGAATGTCCGCATTCGATCCCACGGCCAGGATCCTGTCACCGGAAACGGCAACGGCTTCTGCCCAGGGATACGTCGGGTCGGAGGTGAATATACGCGCGCCGGTGATGGCGAAATCCGCAACCATGGGTTCATCGGCGGCGGGAACCGACGAGGTCGGCTCCGCGGGTTGGGAACAGCCACTGAACAGGAAGACGGCAAGCCAGGTAATGCCGGCTGCCAGTAGATGCCGGTAGCCGACCCGCGCAACAGCAACGTCGCGCGGGTCGCTACAGCTGAACGTATCAGTGGCGAAAGTGACGTGGGTCAAAGGGCGTATCTGAGCCGGATCAGCCAGCCGCGTTATAACCGAGCAGCGCCTTGGTCTCGAGGAACTCCTCCAGACCCCACTTGCTGAACTCGCGGCCATTACCCGACTGCTTGTAGCCGCCGAACGGTGCTCCCGGATCAACACCGGCGCCGTTCAGATGCACGTTGCCCGCGCGGATCTTCCGGCCGATATTGGCTGCATGCTCCAGATCGCCACTGGAAACATAGGCCGCCAGCCCGTAGACCGTATCGTTGGCGATCTCCACCGCTTCTTCTTCATCCGCATAGGGAATGAGCGAAAGCACCGGACCGAAAATCTCTTCCTGAGCGATGCTCATGTCGTTGCTGACGTCAGAGAAGATGGTCGGCTTGACGAAGTAACCACGATTCAGTCCGTCCGGACGCCCAACGCCGCCCGTCTGCAGTGTGGCGCCTTCATCGATTCCCTTCTGAATGAGTGCCTGCACCTTGTTGAACTGAGTCTCGGAAACCAGCGGACCGATCTGAGTTTCCTGATCCGTGGGATCACCCACCTTGATCTGCTCAGCCGTCGCCTTGGCGATGGCCGCTGCTTCTTCCATGCGGCTTGCCGGCACCAGCATACGGGTCGGAGCATTGCAGGACTGCCCTGTATTCATGCATACACCAAAGGTATCCCGGGCGATCACCTCCGGGAGGGTGGCATCGTCGAGAATCACGTTCGGCGACTTGCCGCCGAGTTCCTGAGCCACGCGCTTGACCGTGTTCGCCGCTTCCTGCGCGACAGAGATGCCGGCACGGGTGGAACCGGTGAACGACATCATGTCGATGTCCGGGTGCGCTGACATGACAACACCAACGTTCGGACCATCCCCATGCACGAGATTGAACACCCCTGGCGGAACGCCGGCTTCATCCATGATCTCCGTAAAGATGATGGCGTTCAGCGGTGCAATTTCGGAGGGTTTCAACACCATGGTGCAGCCGGCAGCAATGGCCGGCCCGACCTTGGCGGCAATCTGGTTCAGCGGCCAGTTCCAGGGCGTGATCAGACCACAGACACCGATGGGCTCACGCACGATTTTCGCGGTACCCGCGTCCTCTTCCCAGGGGAAGTTTGAGAGTGCATTCAGTGCATACATCAGATGACCGAGACCGGCAGGTGCCTGGGCAGCCGTTGCCAGACCAATGGGCGCACCCATTTCCTGAGAGACCGCAGCAGCGATATCACCCATGCGCGCCTTGTAGCATTCGATGATCCGACCGAGCAGCGCCGAGCGCTCTTCGACGGTGGTCTGTGAAAAAGATGCGAACGCAGCCTTGGCAGCCGCGACGGCCTTGTCCACATCCTCTTTGCCACCCATGGCAATGCTGGCGATGGCTTCTTCGGTCGCCGGATTGATCACTTCCAGCGTGTCGCTGGTGGAAGGGGCCACCCATTCGCCGTTGATATAGAACTTATTGGTGTTTTCCATGCTGTCCTCTATTGAAATACTGAAGGAGCGCCTGTGCGCCCCACCGATTACTGTTTGATTTTTCGCCGTCGTCTATTTGGCTGTGAGCTGAACCGGAAGTTCCAGATAACCCTTCACGAAACTGGAGCGCACGCGCACCGGCTCGCCGACCACCTCTACCTTGTCGAAGCGATTCAGGATCTCATCCCAGGCGATGCGCAGTTGCATCTCCGCCACCCGGTTACCCATGCAGCGGTGCAGGCCGAAACCGAAGGCGATGTGTTTGCGCGCGTTTTCCCGATCGATGATGAAATCGTTGGCATTCTCGAACATGGATTCATCCCGGTTGCCCGAGACGTACCACATCACCACGCGATCGCCTTCTTTGATCTGCTGCCCGCCGAGCACCGTGTCCTGCGTCGCCGTTCGGCGCATGTGAGCAAGTGGCGTCTGCCAGCGGATGATCTCGGAGACCATGTTCGGAATCAGACCCGGGTCTGCTTTCAGCTTCGCAAACTGATCCGGAAACTGATTGAGCGCCAGAAGCCCACCGGAGAGAGAGTTCCGGGTTGTGTCGTTGCCCCCAACGATCAGCAGCACGAGGTTGCCCAGGAACTCCATCGGCCTGTTCACCAGGTCCCGGGTGGCCTCGCCGTGAGCCAGCAGTGAGATCAGATCGTTGCCCGGCTCTTTCTGCCTGGCCCGCTCGTGCCACAGGCCGGTGAAATACTCGAGACACTCGAACATCTCGGCCCGGCGCTGCTCTTCGGACTCGATCAGCCCGGAGTTCTCATCTGCCGTGGTTACATCCGACCAGCGGGTGAGCTTGCGCCGTTCTTCCCAGGGGAAATCAAACAGGGTCGCGAGCATCTGCGTGGTCAGTTCGATGGACACCCGATCCACCCAGTTGAAGGTTTCGCCCACCGGGAGCGAGTCCAGAATCTCACAGACCCGCTGACGGATGACGGGTTCCAGCGCCGCCAGGTTCCGGGGCCCCACCACCGGCGAGACAACCTTGCGCTGTTCGTCATGCTGAGGCGGGTCCATGGCAATGAACATGGGCAAAACGAAATCCTCGTCCGGATCATCGATCACGATGGTCGGTTCAGAGGAGAAAACCTCGTTATTGGTATCCACTTCCTTGATCAGGTCATAACTGGATACGGACCAGTACGGGCCGTTGGCAATCGCTGGTTCCGCGCAGTAATGCACGGGGGCTTCCGCCCGCAGCCGTTCGAAGTACGGCCAGATCAGGTCGTGTTCGAACAGTTCCCCCTGAGCCACGTCGAGTTTGTCGAGTGGTGTGCTGTAGGCATCCTGCCGGGCCTGTTCAATTGCGTCGGTGGTTGCACCGAAGTCGATCGCTTCGCTCATGATTCTCTCCCATCGCACCACGCTATGAGCGCGGACGACTTTTACATCTGAAATTCGGGGACGTTGACTACCAGGCCGTCCAACACATCAGTGACCGGAATCTGGCAGGACAGTCGGGAATGCGCTTCCCGCTCCGGATTCAGATCCAGCATGGACTCTTCCCGGTCGCTTGGTGCGCCGACTTTATCCCACCAGGCATCATCCACCACCACGTGGCAGGTTGCACACGAGCACTCACCGCCACAGTCCGCGTCAATGCCCGGCACCAGGTTGTCGATTGCTGCGTTCATGACCGAGGCGTCATTGGCAGCGTCTACGACATGCTCCTGGCCGTCGTGGGTGATGAAGGTAATCTTCGCCATGAAAAACTCCTGAACTCTGTCTCGAGCGGCGCCCCGCTCACTTGGATTTGAATACGCTGTCGCGCAGTCTGTTAAAAATAGAACAGCGGATTGTAGCGGGATATCAAGCAAATGCGACCCGCACAAGCAGGTCATTTACCACTCGTTCACAGCCGATGGTATACGCAGAAACCCGGGTACCCGTACCATCGGATCGTGGATCAGGAAGCCTCCGCCTGAGACTTCAGAAACTGATAGAGCTGCCTGTCATGACGCGAAGTGGCGGACAGGCGCCCGGGACGCACGAACGGTTCCCAGCGAGGTTCACCGCCCACGGGCTTATCGCCCATGATGGTCACCCGCTGGATCACCCGTTCTCCTTCGAAGTCGTTGAGCACGAAATGCTGGGTACAGCGGTTGTCCCAGAAAGCGAAGGTATCCTTCTGCCAGCGGTAACGCACGGTGAACCGTGGATTGCTCACCCAGCGGGTCAGGTGCGACAGCAGCGCATCACTCTCGTAGGCATTCATCTCGACGATGCGGCGGGTGAAATGCTCGTTCACGTAGAGTGCTTTCCTGCCGGTCTCCGGATGCACGCGCACCACCGGGTGTATGGCCATCTGATCCGGGCGGTTGTGCGGCAGCGCATCATGCAGCGCGGTGAGGCCATCGCACAGACTCTGCATGGGCGCGGACAACTCCTCGTAGGCCTGATACAGGCTCGACCACATGGTATCGCCACCGGTCTCCGGACACTTCACCATATGCAGCACACTCATCAGGGCCGGATCGTCCCGGAAGGTGATATCGGTATGCCATTCATCGGCCACCCCACCCTGGGTTGCCGCCAGTTCGAACATCTCTGTATGGGGCGTGTAGGGATTCTTCAGATGCGGGTGCCCCTCCAGTTCACCGAAGCAGCGGCCAAGAGCCACATGCTCGTCTACCGTCAGGGACTGGTCGGGGAAAAAGATGACCAGATGCTCCCGAAGCAGCCCTTTCAGGGCCTCGATAGCTGCGTCGCTCTGATCTCTCAAGTCTGCGCCTGTAATTTCCGCGCCCAGCGCCGGCGCAAGCCGCCGTACCTGCCAGCCAGCCGGTAATGCTGGTTCAGCCATGTTCGTTCCCCTATTCAACCGGTTCCCATTCACCGCTAGTTTCGCGTCAGGATCGGGCGAGCACAAGCGCGCGTAATCAACGGTTCCGGCGTATCAGTAGGCGTGTCTTGACCCATTGGATCCGCAGGCGGAGGATGCAGGGATGAAATCCGATCTGTCCAGCCTGCGCCTGGCCGCACTGCTTTCACTGTGTCTCGGGGCAACTGGTGGCCTGGCCGACAGCCTGTCTGCCCGGACCGCATACGCAGCGGACTCAGCTCAGTTGCGTTCGCGCATTGTCGAATCGAGTCTGAAGGACCTTTCGACCGCCAATGACGCCGCCATCGCCCGTCAGCAGCTGACGCCGAAACCGGGTCGCGATGCGCTTGGAAACCCGAGAGCCGTTCTGCAACCCGAGCTTCCCGTCGACACAACAACGGCCGTTCGTACCGATGTACAAAGCAGTCTGCATCGGCTCCGGCGGGAGACGGTCAGCCGCCAGACCATGGACGACCGAAAGGCGAAGATCGATGAGAATCTTGCGCGAACGGCGCGGGAGACGCCCTGAAGCACGGTCAAAACGCGGTCAAAACGCGGTCAATAAGACGCGCCTGAGGGCGCGCCCGCTTCGATCCAGCGGAGAAATCGGCCACAGGCCTCATCCGACAGTTTTTCCGGCAGTGAATGGCCGATATGAAAGCTCGCCTCAGGATCGCAGGCCTGGACGTACGGTTCGCTGGCGCCGGCCTCGGCCGGCCGGATCCAGGCTGGAATACCCGGCCCGGGGGAGTCGACCAGTTCGTGATAGGTCGCGCATTCCAGGGCAGCAGCAGCCGGCAGGTCGAGACAGACCGGAAACCGTTCAGTCGAGGGTGGGGTGTTCAGACTCCAGGGCCCATCAGCCACCCCCTGCACATGGCAGGCACCGCAGTGGGTCTGCAGAAGTGCGTACACCGGTGCAAAAGCCGCCGGTGCGGGCTCGGCGGCCTGCACCCCGCCCACCGCCCCGGAGAGCACCAGCGTCAACGCGATCCAGGCCACTGCTGCGAAGGCCGCGGAATCAGTTCCTGGGTGGCTCTCGAGGATCGCGGCCATCCCGAGGCGCACCGGTGCCCGAGGAGCCCATGAAGATCTTCCGGCCGTCCGTGAAGGTCACATCCCGGCCATTTGCCCGATTGGACCGATCCTTACTCTGATAGCCATCCACTACGATCTCCGTACCCGGAGTCAGTGATTCCCGGGTCAGACCGTTGCGCAGGAGCGTGTTCGGAGTACCGCCCTCCACCATCCAGACTTCCGTGTCGCCATCTTCAGTGGTGACTTCCATGTGAATCCAGGTGTGCGGATTCACCCACTCCACCCGGACGACCGGTCCGCGCAACACCAGTGGCCGGTTCGGATCGAACTCAGCCCCGAAAGCGTGGTGTGCGAGGGTCGGGGTCGCACCGGCGAGCGCCGCCATGGCAATGCCGATGGCACCGGCGCGAACGGCCGTTGTCGACGTCAGATACTGCTTGAACGTGTTCACTTGTCTCATTTCCTATCCAGTTCTCTTATCCAGTTCTTAACTGATTTATCTAATTGTTTCAATAATTTATACGGAATACCTGCCAGCTCACACAACTTAGTGTCCGCCGCCGCTACTGACATCCCCGGCCTCACCAGACTCGGCAGCCCGTCGGTCCGCTTCCAGGATCCGGGCCCCTTTCAGGATACCCTCCATGGCGTAATTCCCTTCGTGACAGGCATATTCGTACACCCGGTCGTCGGACGCCGGCCACGGATATTCACCGCCCCAGGGTTCCGACCATACATTCGGGTCTTCCACGGTGAAACTGTAGATCAGGGTCCCGTCGTCCGCGTAACGAAACCGTTCGACCACGTGCAGGTCCCTGGTCGCCATGGACAGCGCCGGCCGATCGGTGAAGTTGGTGGTGTCCACCACCAGGGTATCCCCTTCCCACCAGCCGATTGAGTCCCCGAGCCACCGCCGCACATCCGACGGCGCATGTTCACTGTTCATCCGGATCACCCGGGCGTCGTGCACCATCTCCACCAGAATCATCACATGGTCAGGTGTCTGAACGATACGTTTATGGTTGTTGTACAGCGTCGGCAGCATGGGCGGACCACCGGTAGAACCGAACCCGAGCAGACATCGATCAGACAACGTTCTGCTTTCCGGGCCATCGTAGGGTCCCGGTCCATCCAGGTCCATCCACCAGGCTTCGCCCCGGTTTTCCCGGTAGAACGCCCGCCGGGCGGCAGCACGCTTCCTGGCCTCGGGCGTCATTTCCGGCCGGCGACCATCCGCTGGTGTGGTGATAATGGAGGTTCGATACTGGCCGTCTATCCGGATGGCCGTTTCACCGTTGTCTATCCAGAAGGTGTTGTAGCCCCCCACATTGCCCGCCGCCCCGGTCGAACCATCGCCCCCCTCCGGTGGCGCCTCCCGGTTCGGGTCGCTGTCCTGATTCTGGGCGGCTTTATAGGCCGCCAGCTGTCTGGCGGCCGCTTCCGCAAGCTCGGGTGTGAGGATCAGCTCGTTGCCATATTCTTCCGGTCGCTGCAGCGGCGTGATGGTGGCCGTGTCGTAGGTCCCCGTGAAATCCGGTCGATCATCACCCTCACTGGCATGTGCCAGCGAAAAATATCCCGTACCGATCACGAGAATCAGGATCCCCACGGTCCGTGCGCCCCAACGCGTAAAGGTGCTGTCTGGTTCGATCATGCTCTCTCTCCCCTGAATCTGAGTGCTGTCGAGCGGTTCCCTCGCCTGAAGCGGCTAATCGAGCGGCTGTCGCCGGAATTCGCCGTACAGCAGTTCCTCGACAAACTCGATGCATTTGAAGTCCATCAGCTGAATGTCCGCCTCCATCCGGCGATACAGCGGCATTTCGATGGTCCAGGGCTCGGTGAAGGTCTCCGGATCCTCGATGGTCGCCTCATAGTGCAGGTGATAGGGACTCATGGGCGTGTATCGCTCGGTAACTTTCAGCTTCCAGCTGGTGTGATTACCCGCCCGGTCCAGCCATGCCTGGCCATGGAATCCGGTTGCCTCAACCACCAGCGTATCTCCTTCCCAGCGGCCCACGGACTGCCCCATCCAGGAATCCACCTGGGGCGGCCCCGGGTCGTCCATGTAGATATCGCGCACCGCGCCCGCCCACTGATAGGCGATGAAAATGTCTTCGGCACCCTGGAAGATCTGGAACGGCTGCGGCATGTAGGTCGCTCTCGGCACCCCAGGCATATAGCACTTCACTTCCGGGTCGAGTTCGGCCCAATTGGCCTGGTTGGCTTTCTTCTTCTCCAGTGCTTCGGGCTTGTAGGGAATGGAACCGCCCCCCTTGATGACACCCATCCCGGGCGGCACCGACCCCACTGCACCCATGGCCAGCACGTTCTTCGTCGGTAGCGGGCCATGGGGGCCTTCCCGCTCCTGGAGCGCGGACCGGGCCATATGCAACTCCAGGTCGTAGTTCGCCTCGTTCATAACCTGCCAGATGCCGTTCAGATCCGGATGCACACCATCCGGTCCACGCGGCGCGGTGTATTCGGCAGCACTGACAAGCGCAGCCACGCCAAGCGCAGCAATGGATAAGACTACCTTCAGACAACGACGCATAAATTCCCCTAATTACTGATGCCCACTCCAGCGGGTCCCCCGCCGGATCAAGGAAGTATATTAACCAGCAAAGTGGATTACTGGATAGCACCATGAAACTGACCGGCATCACGTGTCTGGACCTCTCTCTGTTCCTGCCCGGACCGACCGTCACTCAGATAATGAGCGATCACGGGGCCCGGGTGATCAAGATCGAGAACCTGAACGGCGGCGAACCGAACCGGCAGATCGGCCAGCGACGCGGTGAGGAGACGGTGTACTTCAGCTGTACGCACCGGGGCAAAGAAAGCCTGACGCTCAATCTCAAGTCACCGGAAGGTCTGGATGTCTTCATGGCGCTCGCCGCCACTGCCGACGTGATCGTCGAATCATTCCGCCCGGGTGTGGCGAAACGCCTCGGCGTGGACTACGACGCCGTCCGGGCGGTGAAACCGGATATCGTTTATGCCTCGATCTCGGCATACGGCCAGTCCGGACCGCTGGCCGGCGATCCCGCCCACGACCTGGCGGTGGAGGCCATGTGCGGACTCCTCTCCAACAATGTGGATGCTGAGGGTCGCCCAGCCATGCCGGGCATGCCTTCGGGCGATATGCTGGCCGCCACACTCACCTTATCCGGCATTCTCATGGCCTTGTTGCGACGGGAACAGAGCGGCGAAGGAGACTATCTGGATGTGGCGATGATGGACTCCATCCTCGCCTGCATGCCGAACAGCATGGGTGCTGTATTCGCGGATGGACGTCCACCCGTGCCGAACGAAGAACGGATATGGGGCGGCAATGCCTTCTACCGGATCTACGAGACCGCAGAGGGCGCCCACGTGACCCTCGGCGGATCAGAAATCAAATTCGCAACCAACGCGCTCAATGCACTCGGTCGTCCGGATCTGATCGAACTCTGTGAGCGGCCGCCCGGTCCGGAACAGCGGCCGGTGGTCGAGTTTCTCGAACAGACCTTCCGCACCAGAACACAGGCCGAGTGGGTGGACTTTTTTGCCGGACTGGACGTCTGCTTCGCGCCGGTGAACGACCTGCGAACGGGTTTGGATCTGCCTCAGACCCGCCACCGGGAAATGCACATCGAGGACACCACGGGCAAAGTGCACCTGGGTACACCGCTGAAGTTCACCCGTGAACCTGCACGAATCGATTTCGAGGCACCCGCTCACGGACAGCATACGGCATCCATTCTCGCCGCCCTGGGCTACGACGAAGGGCAGATTTCCGCTCTCAGAAGCAACGGCGTCATCTGAGCCTGAGCATGTACAATGCCCGAATGGATTGGCTGGCGTTACTCGAACAGTGGTTGCTTCCCATCGCTGCCACGTTTGTGGTCGCGACGGTGGTGCTGCTGGCAATCCGGCGAGCCATCCCGGACGAACCGGCAACCCGCATCGTCCGCCAGCTGATCACCATCGCGGTGGTACTCATCGCCAATGTGGCGCTGGTGCTGGCAATGCCGCTCGACAGCGCGACCACAGGCCAGTTGCTGAGTCTGTTCGGCCTGGTCCTCACCGCCGTGATCGCGCTCTCCTCCACCACCTTCGTCAGCAATGCCATGGCCGGTCTCATGCTGCGCGCCGTCGGAGGCTTTCATCCCGGTGATTTCATCCGGGTGGGGGACAATTTCGGACGAGTGACCCAGAAGGGCCTGCTGCACACCGAGATCCAGAGCGAGGACCGGGATCTTGTCACCCTGCCGAACCTGTTTGTAATGAATCACCCGGTCCGGGTGGTGCGAACTTCCGGCACCCTCATCTCCGCGGAAGTGTCTCTCGGCTATGACATCCATCGGCGGCGCGTACGTGAACTGCTGAAGCAGGCAGCCACCAATGCAGAGCTGTCGGACCCGTTTGTGCAGATCACGGAACTCGGCGATCACGCCATCGGCTACCGGGTTTACGGTTTTCTGGAAGACGTGACCAACCTTGTCACGAAACGCTCGGAACTGCGCGGCCGCATGCTCGACAGCCTGCACGAGGACGGCGTGGAGATCGTTTCACCAAGCTTCATGAATCAGCGACCGGTGGACCCGGACAAGCCGGTCCACCCGCCTCTGGACCGAACGGCGCAGGATGCCGCCGAAGACGATCACGCTGAATCTCTCATGTTCGATAAAGCGGAAGTAGCCGTTCGGCTGGAGCGGTTGCGCAGCAAACGCAGCGAACTCCAGGCGGAACTCGAAGGCCTCGAGGCCGCCGACGAATCGGAGCGGGCCCGGGAAACCCACTGGCGGGAAAAACAGATTGAGCATCTGGACGCCATCATCGCGACCCTGGAGACCGAATAGTGCGCATTGCCATTGCCGGCATCTCTCACGAAACCAACACCTACTGTCAGGCCCCCACCACCCGCGCGGATTTTTACGAACTCCATGGCTCCAGAATCCTCGACACCCTCGGCCAGGAGTCGGACCTGGGCGGCGCGGTCAGTGCCTGCGAACGCCTCGGGGTGGAACCCGTGCCGCTGATGTTCGTCTCAGCCCAGCCCTCCGGCACCATCGATCACGGGGTCTATCAGGCGTTCAGGACCGAGATTCTCGACCAACTTGCCGCCAGCCTGCCCATCGACGGCCTCGTGCTCTGCCTGCATGGGGCAGGCGTTGTCGATGGCATCGAGGACATGGAAACCGACCTCATCAGCGGGATACGCGATCTGGTGGGCGAGGAACTCCCCATCGCGGCCTCTTTCGATCTGCACGGTAACATCACTCAACGGATGGTCGACCTGCTCGACGGCACATTCGCCTGTCACCACTATCCGCACATCGATCTTCACGAGCGCGCTGCCGAGGCGGTCGAACTGGTGGCGCGGATGGTGAATGAAGGTATCCGACCAACCAGCGTGGTAACCCACCTGCCCATGCTGCTGCCAACCACCACCACGTTCATAGATCCGGGCAAATCGCGCCTGGAGGAAATGCTCGCGGCGGAGTCGGAAGCCGGCGTGATCGACGTGAGCTGGTTTCACGGTTTTCCCTACACGGACGTTGCGCATGTGGGTACTTATGTCGTTGTGACCACGGAAGGCGACCGCGAACAGGCCCAGCGTATTGGTCAGTCACTGGCTTCGGACCTCTGGCAGGACCGGGCGCTGTTCGAACCGAACAGCCTGAGTGCCGATGAAGCGGTGGGAGAAGCTGTGAGAGAAGCGGAGCGTCTGCCCTGGGATACCACCACCGGGCCCATCGTCATCCACGAAACATCAGACAACTGCGGGGGCGGAGCGCCGGGAGACGGCACTCATCTGCTGCGCGCCATGCTGGACGCGAACCTGACGCAGGCCTGCTTTGGCTTCATCGTGGACCCGGAGGTCGCAGCAGCGGCGCACGCCGCCGGAGTCGGCCAGACCCTCAAGGTCAGGCTGGGCGGCAAAACGGATGACTTGCACGGCGAACCGATCGAACTCACCGTTTATGTGAAAGCACTGCACGACGGCCGAATCACACTGCAGTCCATGTTTCGGGGCGCGCCCCTGAATCTGGGACCGATGGCCAGACTGCAACCCGCGGAGTCCGGCGTTGAGATCATCGTTGCCAGCCGCCGATCTCAGACATTCGATCCCGAGCCCTTTCTGGCGCTCGGCATGGACGTGCATCGCTATCGTTACGTCGCGCTCAAATCGAGCAACCATTTCCGGGCCGGTTTTCAGGATCTGGCCAGCGCCATCATCACGGCGGATCCGCCGGGACTCACCACTCATCACATCGAGGTATTTCCCCGACAGCGCTGCAATCGGTCGCTCTGGCCATTGGATGATCGGGCGGCGTTCCGCCCGGCTTAGCCGGCGCAACCGCGGGCAAAATCCAGATCGACGCTGATCGGGTAGTGATCGGACGCTCGTTTCGCCTGCTGGCTGGCATGAATGCGAGCACTGTCCGGTACCAGGGCGTCTTCCGCTGCAGTGGAAAGCAGCAGGAAGTCCAGGCGCATCCTCCGCTTCGGCCAGTAGGTGGACGGGTTACCCCCCGTTGTCGCCAGGTGCTCGCCCATGGGGTCTGCCAACGGCAGCTCGAAGATCGGCCGCAGACAGTCGCTGGATCTCAGGTCATTGAAATCCCCGCCGAGCAACACGGGTCGATCCGGATGTCTGTTCAGGTAGTCGCCCACCAGTGAGGTCACCTGACGCACTTCGGCAGCACGCACATCATCCGCCGGCAGCCGTCGCCAGGCGGGATTCGTCTTGGACTTCAGATGCACGTTGAACAGTGTCAGCGTACCCTGATCGGCGAGATCCAGTTCCACCTGGAGCAGATCGCGCTGGATGCGGATTGGCGTCGGCGAATTCAGTGCGGCTGCCGATTCACAGGCGAACTCCTCGAGCGGCGTGCCGGATGCATCCTTCAGCAACAGATGACGATGCGAGGTCAGTGAGAACGGCTCGCGGCTGAGCACTGCCAGATGAATGCCCCGCTCGCTGTTGCCCACCACCAGTTCGGCAAACGGATAAGGCATTGCCAGCGCCCCGTTGAGCCGCGTCAGCGCCTCAGAGGAAGAAACTTCCTGGAGCAGCACCGCATCCGCCCGCAATGTGGACAACGTGCCTGCCAGCGCTTTGAGGGCTTTCGCGGACTTGGCCACTGCGCCAGGCTGCCGCATCGCATCGGCCGGGCTGAAGAGGTTCTGAACGTTGTAGCTGGCGATGCGCAAGGTGCCGGGGCTATTCGCTGGCGCGGTCTGGCGACATGGCACCCGCCGGGCCCGGAAACACCACGGGCGACTCGAACCCGGATGCGGATATGGCCGACACACCGAACAGATAGTTATCGATCACCAGATTTTCGAGTTCGGCCTCCGTCACGTTCCCAACCGCCCGGGCATGGGTCCAGACCGGTGACGTGGTGAGCCGCCAGTGGACGCGGTAGCCGATGGCACCTTCGGATGCGGACCAGTGCAGCCGGGTGTTCGGCTGCACGGCGCCCTCGATGCCTACATCCGCCGGCGGCGCAGGCGCGCTGGCCATGGCAGCAAGCGACACCACGTTCAATGCGGTCAGCCTGGCCGCATAGTCAAAATCCACACCGGAGATCACGTCCCCATAAGCAATCCCGTTTTCTGTTCGAATATCCTGGTGCTGCCGGTTGTAGTTCTCGTTGGTCTCCATGATCCGCACCGCGGGAAAACCGAGATCATTGAATGGCCGGTGGTGTCCGCCGCGCCCGAATCGATCCAGCCGATAAATCATCATCACATCCAGATTCGGCAGGTAGTCGTCGGCCAGCGTGTCGATGAAGCGGGCCAGATTCCGGGAAGCGGAATCCACCTCGCCACCGGTGAAACGACGTAAGCGGGCCTCCTCCGCCGTCTCTACTGCGCGGGTTCCTTCGGAGAAGACCCGTGCTGTGCTGTTATCGATCACGCCGTTCACGCCCTGGATGTTGCCGATCATGTCGTTGTTGAGAACTGCCTGCAGATGCCAGCCCTGTGCCCGTGCGTGCTCGGCCATGATTCTGCCACCGTAGAGCCCCTGTTCTTCTCCGGACAGTCCGACAAAAATGATCGAGGCGGGAAACTGGTGGGCGGTGAGTATACGGGCCGCTTCGATCACCCCGGCCATGCCGCTGGCATTGTCATTGGCGCCCGGTGAGTCGGAGGTGTAATCCAGCGGATCGCTGACCCGGGAGTCGATATCACCGCTCATGACCACATACCGCCCGGGCGATACGGTACCAGGCAGTACGGCCAGCACATTCACTACCTCGGTCGGCTCAGGGATACGGCGGCCCTGCACCACGTCGCTCAGGGTGAACACCTTCAGGCAGCCGCCGCAGTCATCCGAGATGGCGTTGAATTCGGCTTCGATCCAGCGCCGGGCGGCGCCAATGCCGCGCACGTCCGATGCGGTCTCGCTGAGCGTATGCCGGGTGCCGAAGCCGACCAGCCGGGTCACGTCCGTTTCCAGTCGTGCCGGCTGCACCCGGGACACCAGGTCCTGCAGGTCTGCCGGCGACGCCAGTGGCGACCGGGCAATCGCCGAACGGCCGGTCGTACCAAGTAGCACGGAGAAAAGGATCAGAATTATTATTGTCTTTAATTTCATATAGTTATGCAGGTTTAACAGAAATATTTTCATGTAGCGTTCGACATTCGCCGACCGCAACCGACTCGTGGATAATAGGATTCTGCCCAGGAGCATACCTCGGCACCTGCCCAATCAACGAGACCGGGAATCGACCATGACCAATGAACAACAGACCGCTCAGATTCTCGCCGCCATGGAACTGGTGGCAGAAAAAGCCGGCGATATCACACCGGCCATCTTCACTCGATACTTCGAACGCTGCACAGACTCCCGCGCCCTCATGGACCACATGGACGAGCATATGCTCGGTCGCATGATGGATCAGGTGCTGCTGCTGATCATGGAGCCCGGCGAAGATGAACTGGCGAGTTACATCGAGTTCGAAACCGCCAGTCATCGATCCTACGGCGTGAAAGCGCATATGTATGAGAGCCTCATGCGCAGCGTTCAGGATGTGATCAGCAGCGAACTGGGCGAGGCGTTCACGGAGGACATGCGCGATGCCTTGCAGGCCCGCATCGACTATCTGTTGCAGGAGATCACGGCCGCCGCAGCCTGATGGCAATTTAAAGGGAAATCGCTCAGGCTGCTCAGCACATCAGGCAGATCGGGGGAGGATCATGTCAGACAGGACAATAACGAACGCCGGCGGCCCCCTCGCCGGGGTGCGGATCATCGACTTCACCTCCATCTATTCAGGGCCCATCGGCACGGCAATCCTCGGCGATCAGGGGGCGGACGTCATCAAAATCGAACCCGCCGAGGGGGACGTGATGCGTCGTGGACAGCCGTCACGAAACGGGGTCGGGGCCTCCTTCGCCATGATGAACCGGAACAAGCGCTCGCTGGTGATCGACGCCCGGAGCGCCAGAGGTCGTGAGGCACTGGAACGACTGATCGTCGATGCGGACGTGGTCATCGAAAATTTCCGCCCTGGGGTGATGGACCGCCTCGGTCTCGGCTACGAGCACCTGGCGGAAAAGAATCCCCGGCTCGTCTATGTCTCCGTCAACGGCGTCGGTAGCGAAGGACCCTATGCCAAACGCCGCGTTTACGACGCGGTGGTTCAGGCCATCTCCGGCATTGCCGCCCTTCAGGCGGGGGGCAATGATGGAAAACCGCAGATGGTGAATACGCTGATCTGCGACAAGGTCACGTCCGTGAACGCAGCCCAGGTCGTGTGTGCGGCCCTGTTTGCCCGGGAACGGACAGGCAAAGGCCAGCAGGTGGAACTCACCATGCTCGACGCCGCGCTCAACTTCATCTGGCCGGACGGCATGTTCAACTACAGCCTTCTGGATGACGACAGCGGCCCGGTGCCGGTGCTCGACTACTCCAGTTTCGTTCGCCGGACGGCCGACGGCTATGTGGCCGTGATGCCGGTAAAGGCCGCCGAGTGGCGCGGTGTCTTCAAAGCGCTGGGGCTGGACGAACTCTGGGGCGATGAGCGCTTCGACAGCGCGGCAGATCGGCGCGCAAACGCCGACGCATTGAACGGCCTGCTGAATGAGGCCTATAGCCGATTCAGCACGGCAGAGATCCTCGAGCGGCTGGAGGCGAACGACGTACCCTTTGCCGAACTCAACAGCCAGGCTGACGTGATCACCGACCCTCAGGTGGTGGCCATGGGCGCGCTGCAGGAATTCGACCATCCACTGGCCGGGCGCATGCGCCAGCCCAGGCCCCAGGGACAGTTCAAAGGCACCCCGGCAGGCCTGCACCGAAGCTCGCCCGGTCTCGGTGAGCATACGGAAGAGGTGCTGGCGGAAGCGGGCTACAGCGCCACAGACATCGACGCTCTGCGGAAGGAAGGCATCATTCCCGCGTCAGACTGAGCGTCCCGCCGATCAGGCGCGCACCGCAATCTGGAACGCTTCCCGGGTGCTGACCGCCGCCCAGTATCGGGCCACTTCCCCGGGCAATTCGCCCGGTGCCAGATCGACGTGCAGCTTCAGCGAATAGCCGAGCATGATGTCCGCGGCCGTGAAGCAGTCGCCAAGAATCCAGGCACGCCCGGTCAGTGCCTGTTCCAGCGCCGCAACACAGCGCCAGGCCCGTTGCCGCATTTCTTCGATCGCTGCCGGATCCGGAGTTTCCGGAAACACCCGACCATGATTGACGATCTCTCCGAGCGGCCGGGCGAAGGTGGATTCCGCAAACCAGCTCCATTGCAGATAGTGCGCGTGTTCGGGCGATCCGGGCGTCGGCTGCAATTCCGGCCGGGCGGCACCGTAGCGGTCGAGCAGATACTGGACCATGGCACCGGACTCGAACATGGTCAGCGCGCCGTCGACGAGCACCGGCACCTTGCCCACCGGGTTCATGCGCCGCCACTCGTCACTGCCGAGGTAGGCCGGTGAGAATTCCACCGGAATCACCCGGTACTCGAGTCCGAGTTCCTCACAGGCCCAGATGGGGCGGATGCCCCGGGTGTGTGGTGCGTGATAAATCTCAATCATGAGCAGCGCTCTCCCTGGCCGTGTAGAATTCCGCGACGCTGGCCGTCACGGATTCAAGCTACCGCAGCAACCGGTGAACTGACAGTCCATCTATCGACAACCACCAGCAATCAGTAACCACAACAGACAGCAAAGGAGCAGACATTGAGTCGTACCCGGCCATTAGACGGAATCCGCGTGGTGGAGGTTGGCCAGTTGCTGGCCGGTCCCTTCGCCGGCACCCTGCTCGGCTATTTCGGAGCCGAAGTCATCAAGGTGGAACCGCCGGTCACAGGAGATCCCATCCGAACCTGGCGCCTGCTCGATGATGACGGCACTTCCTACTGGTGGCGCTCGCTGGCGCGGAACAAGAAATCCGTAACCGCAAATCTGCGCAGTGAGGCGGGTCGTGGCGTGGTCAAGCGTCTGATGAACACCGCCGATGTGGTCATCGAAAACTTCAAACCCGGCACCATGGAAAAGTGGGGGCTCGGACCGGATGAATTCACCGACAGCAATCCAACGCTCATCTATGCCCGAATCTCCGGCTATGGACAGACCGGGCCTTATGCCAGGAAGCCGGGATTCGCTTCGGTCACCGAAGGCTTCAGCGGCTTCCGTCATGTGAACGGTTTTCCGGGTGAAGCGCCTGTGCGACCGAACCTGAGTACCGGGGATACGGTCTCCGGACTGCACGCGGCACTCGGCATTCTGCTGGCGCTGATCGAACGACGACAGGCCGATCAGGGGCAGGTGGTGGACGTTGCGCTCTATGAATCCATGTTCAACCTGATGGAAGGCGTGGTGCCCGAATACTCGGGCGCCGGCGAGATTCGAGGTGCCTCAGGCACCACCATTACCGGCATCGTGCCAACCAACACCTATCCCTGCAGCGATGGCAAGTACGTGGTGATCGGCGGCAACGGCGACTCCATCTTCGTACGGCTGATGCAGGCAATGGGACGGGATGACCTGGCTGGGGATCCCGCCCTGGCGGACAACGCCGGCCGGGTTGTGCAACAGGAGATGCTGGATCAGGCCATCGCCGAGTGGACGGCCGCCCTCACCTCTCAAGAAGTGGTTACCGCCCTCGAGACGGCGGACGTGCCCGTCGGACTGATTTATGACGTCGCCGATATGATGAAGGATCCCCAGTACCAGGCGCGCGGTATGTTCGAGGAGGTCAGCGTGGGTGACAAACAGCTGGCGATCCCGGCCATCCTGCCGAAACTCGGCCGCACGCCGGGATTTACCGACTGGCCCGGACCGGAGGTGGCCGAGCACAGAAACGAGGTGCTCAGGGAAGTGGGTTACAGCGATGCGGAGATCAGCCGATTGGCGTCCGACGGCGACGTCTGAGCGGGTACCCGGTCAGAGTGGCGAGAGCAGATAATGGCCCTGTGACAGCGCGATAGGCCTGTCTCGCCCCTCCTGCCAGATCTCCGAGCGCACATTGGCCACCCGACGCCCCTGACGGTTGACGATGGCCCGTCCATAGGTGGTCATAGCGCGTCCTGAACGCAGATAGTCGAAATTCACATCCACCGTTTTCGGAATCCGTTCGCAGGCGGTTTCGTAGAGCAACTGCAGGACGGCAGTCAGTTCCAGAAAGGCCCCGATCGCGCCACCATGGATGGCCGGCAGCGTCTGATTCCCGATCAGTTCCTCCCGGAAGGGCAACACGGTGATCACCTCATTCCCCTGCTGCTGGACCTCCACATCGAGGAAACTGGCAAACGGCACGGCACGAACCACCGCGGCCATGTCCCCGGCCTGGCCGCTTTCACGCAACTCACTCAGGATCTTCATAAGGGCGGTCTCGGTGTATTCGGCGTGCCCATCATGAATGCAGCCACACAGGTTGCGACCGGATCTTCTTTGGTCTCATGAAACGCCCAGGCGCGGATGAAGGCGATGTTCTTCGTGCGCTTGTAGCACTCGCCCACCGCCCAGAGATCGATACCCGGCGTGGCAGGCCCCATATAATCGATCCGGAGATCGAGCGTGGCGATGGCGGTCGCCTCGCTGCCGGGCTCCTCCGGTCGCGCCACCATGCCTGCCGTCTGATCCAGCAGGGCCGTGATGACGCCGCCGTGGAGAACGCCCGTATCCGGATCGCCGATCAGGTTCCGGGAGTACGGCAGACGCATGGCCGGGGTACCATCCGGAAGTTCGGTCAGATGCATACCGATGGCGGCCGCATACGGGGTTTCTTTGTGCGGTTCGGCCTGCAGTCTGGCGTGCGCTTCCTTGCCGGAATCAGGCATGCCCGATCAACTGCTCTTCGGGCCGAACAGAAACCAGATGATCACCCCGAGCAGTGGCAGCAGCAGCACGAGGACCGTCCAGCCGACCTTCGCACCGGTACTGGCGCTGCTGCCGACGATCTTGAAGATGGCGTACACGTCCAGGATGAGGATGATGAGGCCGCCCAGGCCTCCGACTTCAATACCCATAAAATTCTCTCCAGTTCACTTCGTTGCTGCGCGCAAAGCACGACGCGCAAGGTATACCGCGTACGGTACAACGCGTAAGGTACAACGCGTAAGGTATAACGCGTCAGTCAGGACACACAGACCATAACGGATCAGACCGCGAGGGAGCCACGCCCGCCTGGCCATATCTGCTGGATACTATTCGCCCGTCTCACCCGTCGATACTGATATTACTGGATAGGCGAGTAGTCCGTGGCAGACATGAACTGGCTGACGATACCGCCTTCCACAAGAATCGGCCCGTCTTTCTGAGAGGCCTCGGCGACCTGCTGCCATGCCGGATCGGTGGCAAATGCCTTCCAGTTCTCAGGAATCGCCGCCGCACTTTCATGGGCAATGATGTAGATCAGGGTGTTGGGTCGGTCAACGGGAATCCAGTATCCGATGTTGCGCATACCATGCTTTTCGAACAGTGCCATGGTGTGATCTCTGAATCGGGCTTCCAGCGCCGGCAGGCGGCCTTCGTGGGTGGTGTAGGTTCTGAGCTCAAACACCGCACCACCCTCTTCCGCCAGGCTCGCCACAGGTGCAGCAACAAGGGTGCAGAGCAGGATTGCGCGGGCAGCGCGCCCGATGAAATTCAACATGAAGTTCTCCCCGGAATTGATTCCGGGCAGTGTACGACAATCGAATCAGCGATAGGGAATTGTGGCGCGCGCTTTTTCCGCTGGTTGGGTCAGCTTCCTGTCGCGGCGATCCGGCCCAGCACGTCTCTGCGCAGGCGACGGACTCTGCTGGTCGCATCCCCGGCCGCGGACAGTTTGAGGAACCGTCCATAAGCGCCCCGGGCGTTCTGGCTGTCGCCCAGGCTTTCGTAGGCGATGCCTACATTCAGATAGGTCAGGGCATAGTGTTCGTCCACCTGAGCCGCAACCGCCAGCAGTTGCAGAGCCACCTGGGGTTGCTGGCGCTGCTGGGCCACGACCGCCCGCTGCACCCAGATCTCCGCCACTTCGGATTGCATCGCCAGCGCATCGTCGAGCATCAGTTCCGCATTTTCGAGCTGACCGTCCAGCAGGTAGGCGGTGCCCAGCCAGAACGGCACCTCCCAGCGCGTGCCGGCCTCCATGGTTTCCAGTCTGGAAATGGCGCTGGCATAGTCGGACTCATGCAGGGCGCTGGTCGCTTCGGCGATCGCCTCATCGACTGCCGTCGTTTGTGCAGACAGGTTGAGGCTCAGCAGAACGCCGGCCATCAGGGCCGTGATCTGTCTTGTGAATCTGGTCGAGGGCATCAGGAACCTCCTCTGTTCAGTGCGCTCTGAGTAACATGGGAACTATCCGGCACATCCGGCTGACCGATCAGGCGTGGGGTGACGAACATGACCAGCTCGGTCCGTTGCTTGGCCTTGTACTGGCCTTTGAACAGACCACCAAGCCCCGGCACGCTGGCCAGTCCGAGGACGCCCCGGTCCGTATCGCTGCTGATGTCCTGGATGAGCCCGCCGATCACGATGGTGTTGCCGCTCTTCGTGCGCACCAGCGACGAAGACTGGCTCACATCCAGATTGGGTGCAGACGACACCACGTTGCCGGTGTCGTCCTTCACTTCACTGACGCTGGACACTCTCGTCACCACCGGCGACACATCCATGGTGATCCAGCCATCAAGGGAGATCTGTGGCGTGATCGCGAGCACCACCCCTTCGGTGACCACCTGAGGCACATCAGTCGAGAACACCTGAGATCCGGCAGAGGTACTGTCGGTCAGCTGCTCACGACGGAAAAACGTCCTGTCTGTGCCGACCTTGATCAAGGCCGATTGATTGTTCAGCGTCCTGATTCTGGGTTGCGACACCACCTCCACATCGCCCTGCTCTTCGAGGGCCGTGATGACGGCGGTCAGATTGTTTGCGCCATCAGAACCGATATCGGAAAACACCAGATTCACGGCATTGGACAGCGGCGCAAATCCGCCGGCAGGACTGTTCACCGTATTGTTGATGTTAAAGTCCCAGTTGCTGCCGGTGCGGGTATTCGAAACCAGTCGTGACCAGTCCACGCCGAGCGCGTAATCCTCTCTGAGCACCACCTGCACGATCTTCACGTCGATGTCCACCTGCCGGTAGATGGACTGATTGAGCTGGGTAACGAACCGGTCAACTTCCTCCACACGTCGATGCTGATCGGTAATCTGGATCATGCCGGCCAGACGATTCACCACCAGCCGACCGGACTCGGAGACGATCTGTGCGAGTTGCATCTCAACCTCGTCCCAGAAGTCCACTTTGTCCACCTGCTCGATGGTCATGGCTCCGGCGGTGTTGTCCGAGCCACTGCCCCCTGAACTGCTGCTACCGCCGGAACTGGCACTGTCCACGCCGGAGCTGACCTGGGCCGAACTGCTGCCCGAGCCACTACGGACCAGGCGGATGTAGTCGATGGTGAACGTACGTGTCTCCGTGGACTTCACACGAATCAGGCTGCCCTGCCGGTCGAAGTAGTAGCCCCTGCTGTCGAGCAGCGCGGACATGGCCTCGGCGAATGGCAGATTGGCGAAATCCACGTTAACCACACCGTCAACCGCCTCATCCACCACCAGATTAAGCGCATATGCTTCGCCGAACAGTTCGAGCGCCCGCTTCAGGGGCAGGTTGTCGGCAGCGAAAGTGAACAGAGGTTCACTGGCCTGCTCGGGTACAATCGGGCGGGTCTGGGGCCAGGCAATCCGGTCGGCAACCGGCAATGACGCCTGTGCCGGTGCTGTGACCGTTGCCGGTGGTGGCTCACGCTCGGGTGGGACGGCTGTGGTATTCGAACACCCCGTCACCACCGCCAGGAGCACGCCGAGGCCACACAGCCGCCTGACACTGCTCAATGTTGTCGTATGCTTGTTTCTCATCGTCACCTACATCCTTTCAGGTGTGCTTCATCATTCAGCCGCCAGGCTCGGGGCTGTGTATCGGTCCGGCCAGATCAGCCATGCCGCCAGGCACGTCTTCGTCTTCGTTCTCAACCGGACGCCAGACCGCCATATCGGCGACAGCCAGCCAGTGACTCGCCGACCTGGAAGCGATACGCACGCCATCCGGAGCGATCCGTACGATCCTGTACGGACCGAGCAGATCGCCTTCCCGGACAATCTGATCATTCAGGACCGCAAACAGTGAGTCCGGGCCCGCCACCAGCGCATCGAGTCGAGGAACCTCCGCTTGCGGCGGCACCTGGTACGACGGCGCGGCCACGGTACTGGCGATGGACGCAGCGCTGACACCGCTGAATGGATCCCGCCGTGGTACTTCGTTCCAGGTCAAGCGGCCGGACAGAACGGACTGCTCTGCCCGCCACATCCGGTCTTCATCGGTGCTGTTCGCCTGACTGCCGGCAGGTACGGTTGCAACCACCTCGAGCACGGCCGGGCCGTCCTCTTCCGGGAAATACTCGGGTGCTTCCACATCGCCGAAATCCGGTGTACTCAGGAACGGTGTGGCGACTGAACGCACGATCAGCAACCCGCTGCAGAGGGCCAGCCCGATGATGAACAGCCGATTGTTGAAGAGTTTTCGGATCATCGGCTGCCTCCGGGAATTGCGTCCACCCAGACATGCACGGTGGTGTCGAAGCTCTGAATCGACTGCCCGTCTGAAACGACGGCTGCATCGATGATCTCGAGATGCCAGCGGGTGCCCACAATCTCTCCCAGCAGATTCAGCACCCGCTGGTACGTGTTGTCGTTCGCCCCCGGGCGGGGTCGGATACTCAATGTGATCGGCACCTCCCCGACGTCTCTGATCTGTGCGGCTACGGTCTCGTGCATCACATAGGTCAAGAGCAGATCCTGCCGCCTTGCGGCCTCTGCCTGTGCCGACAGCCAGCTGGCAAGACTGGCGTAGTCACTGAAAATGCTCGTTTCCGCCGACGAAATCTCATCGAGCAGTTTTCTGAGTTCGTCCCTGGAGTAATGCTCGGTGAGCGCTTCGTACTCCCGCTCGAGCGCCGCGCGTTCGCTGATGAGTGCATAGGTAGCATCGAAGGTTTCGAACCGGCTGGTCATGTTCCAGTAGATGAAGGCAATGCACGCAGCCGATACCAGGGCATAGAAAACCCAACCCAGAACGCTCGACTCGATCTGTTCAGCCTGCCAGTCGACAAGCTGACGCATCCGCGGAACGGTGCCGGGCGGTGGCGGTTCCGGTCGTGGTGACTGACGCCGTTCGGGCTCCCCGGTGGGAATCAGTTCCAGTTCTTCGGCAATCATCTGAGCGTCCCCGTCAGCCGGAAACCGACAGCACCATCCATGGCAGCACCACCACTCTTCAACTGTTCCATCCAGCCATGGCGCCAGCTTTGTGTGATCTGTGCGTTCCATGGCGGCTGCTTCAACCGGGATTCGAGCAATTCGAACTCCGCGGGCGCAAGATCGAAAGGCAGTTCGGTGCTGCCGGTCAGCTCAATGGTCCAGTGTGTATCCTCGCGAACCACATTGGCATTCAGCAGCACCAGGCCATCCGGCACGATCTCGCCCAGATGACTGAGAAAGAGCGCCGGCAGATTGAACGCATCCGCCGTGAGCTGGTTCAGTCGAAGCTGTTCAAGATCGAATGCCCGGAGTTCCTCTTCCAGGTGCAGGATGTCCTGTTCCAGGTTGACGATGTCTGAGCGGATGGTCTCCGCGTCCAGCGCCTTGGTGGTAATCAGCCACTGGACCAGGGCACCCATGACCGCGGCAGCGCCGAACAGACTGAATCCGGTCAGCACTGCGGCCCGCATCAGACTCTTCCGGCTGACCGCGCGGCGGGCAAGCCGGGGAACGAAATTACTGTCGAGCCGTTGTGACAAGCCGGCCACCTCGGCCATCCAGAAATCCGTGCCGGTGGCGGTTTCATCCACGCTGACCGGACAATCCAGATCACGCTCAAAAGCGTCGATAACCACCTCTGCGTAGGCGCCCATCACCCAGGCCTGATCCGGGCGCAGGCTGATGCGTTGCTTGACGTAGCCGATGGTCCGATTCACGTCCACCACAAGGCGGTCGATGTTGTCGTTCTGCCAGGAATACTGCAGCTCGCGAACAAAGAGCACTTCACCGTCGCCATAGGCAACCACCAGCTGCACCCGCTCGGCAAACAGCGCGATCATCAGCAGAACGTCCTGCTTGTCCGCCTCGAGCTTGGGCACATGCTCCGAAATGATCTCGGTCAGCGGCACCAGTCGTTTCGGTGTCAGGTAGTACTCACCGCAGATCCGGATCACCGCCTCGACCACCCGCTGCGGCATCAGGTGCAGCAGCACCCCTTCCATCTTCTGCCCCGGCTTGGCCGGGTGATAGCACCAGGCGGCTTCATCGTCGAATGGCTTGCTCTGTTCGACCCGCAACGCCAGGTGTTTTTCCAGATCCCGCTTGCCCACCGGCGGCACTTCCAGAAATTCATGGGTATGCAGATCGTCCTCATAGGCGATGGCCACATCACCGCCCCGGGGGAGATCGATGTGCTCACTGGCATCGAACATGGCACGGCTGAGCGAGGCCAGATCCGTTACCGGATAGGGAGCGCTCCACTGCTCCACACTCCTGCCTCCGGCGAACCGGGAAATCAGAAACTCACCGTAGATCCATTCGATTCCGAAGCGGGTATTGCTCATGATCGCTCCCAGAACCAGGTGCTGCCATCGGTGGTGTAGTGCACGGCCATGTCTTCAGCGATGAGCGTGCTCGTGTTGGAACTTCCAGATGGATACGGCGAAAAGAATACGGACAGTCTGGAACTGGTCAGCACATAACGGGTCAGGGTCCCGTCCACGCCGGAAAACGCGGCAGGTACCGGAATACTGCTGCCGCTTTCCAGAGCGTACGCCGGCTGCTGGCTGTGACTGTTGATCAGCAGCAGGCGATGAAAGTGGCCGGCAAGGTTGAGCCGTTCCACCTTCACCTTCGTACCTTCCAGCACGACCGCTCCAGCGGTCTGATCCCAGATCGCAGAGAAATCGGCGGCCGTTCTCGGCGGATTCGGTGCGTTGCGGGTCAGATCCGAAACCAGCATGAGGCGTGGTGAGTAAGGCCGGCTCGTCAGCCCGGCAGTCTGGGTATACCCGGGAAACACAGCCTCGGAACTGGAGAAGAACTGCGGGTCAACATACAGGCGACGCTGGTAGCCACGAGGATTGAACGCCACGTCATCCCCCCCGAGGTCCGCGTAGGCAGCGATCGCCGCCGTCCAGTCCGCAACGGTTTCCCGAGGAATCTGTTTGTTCTGCAGCACATGCTGTTCCAGCGCGTTCATGAGGGAGCGGACGTTGCCCTCCTCCTGTGCCGCGTAGGCGCGATCAATGCCATCGGTCACGCTCGGCGCCAGCACCGCCGCCAGGATCGCGATGATCGCCATGGCGCCGATCAGTTCCAAGATGGTGAAACCCTGCTGGGCCTGACGCCTGGTGCAGTTCGAGGCGGCCATCAGTGACTCAGTCCTGACATGAGGCTGAACATGGGCAGAAAGACCGCGCCACCGATCAACCCGACGATGCCGATCAGGGTCAGCATGATGGCCGGCTCCAGCACGCCGAATGCGGCCTGGATCCGGCGCGGTATTTCTTCATCGAAACGGCGTGCTGCGTGTCCGAGCGCCTCATCCAGCCGCCCGGTTTCCTCTCCCACGATGATCATTCTCAACACCATGGGCGATACGATCTGGTGGGCCCGCAGCGCCTGACTCACCTTCAAGCCATCTCTGACGGCATACTCGGCAGCCACCACCGCTTCCTCCATCACCCGGTTGTCCACCACACCCCGGCACAATTCCAGGGCCTGGAGAATGGGCACACCAGCGGCGATCATGAGCGACAGGTTGTGAGCAAATCGGGACAGCACAAGCATGCGATTGATCGGACCGAACACAGGCACGCGCAGGAGGAGACCGTCGAAGAACAGTGTGGCATCGTCCACGTTCCGATAGGCAAATCGGGCACCGAACGCTGCCGCGATCAGGACCAGCGCGAGTATCCAGCCGTAATTCTGGGCCCACTCACCGATCAGGATCACAGCACGGGTGAGCAGTGGCAGATCCAGACTCAGGTCTTCGAAAATGGTCGCGAAACGGGGCACCACGAAGGTCACCATCAGCACGATCAGCCCCGCCACGCCGGCGAGAATCATCGCCGGATAGATCGTCGCCTGTTTCACGTCTGCCAGAAGTTTCTGCGTCCACTCCAGGTGTTCGGCCAGATCGCGGAATGCGACAGCCAGGTTGCCGCTGAATTCACCGGCGTTGATCAGATGGCGGCTCTGGGTATTGAAGATCCCGGGATATTTGGACATGGCATCGTGGATGGTGGAACCGGCATTCAGATTGAGTTCGATGTCTTCCAGCACCACCCGGAAGTGCTCATTTTCGGTTTCCTCCACCATGGCGCGGAAGGCATCCGCCGCCGTCACACCGGCCGCCAGTAATGAGGACATGCCGTACAGAAACTCGATGAGCTCAGCCCGCGAGACTTTGCCGGACGCGGCTGCATGCTTCCGGCTGCCGCTGCTGGCCGTGATGAGCCAGTAGCCGACCTCCCGCAACCGGCGCTCGAGCGCCAGTTCATTGTCAGCCGCCATGACCCCCCGGGTGGCATGGCCACTGGCATCGACGGCGTGATAGGAATACTCGGGCATGGTTCCATTCACCGCACGATGCGGAGCACCTCTTCGATGGTCGTCAGGCCATTGAGTGCCTTACCCACGCCGTCTTCCAGCATCGTCTTCATACCACCCTTCCGGGCGATCTGTTCCAGTTCGGTGGTCGATGCTTCGTCCACAATCGCCTGATGGAAGGTCTCGTCGATGACCATCACCTCGTAGATCGCCTGCCGGCCCTTGTAGCCCATGTTCCTGCAGGCATCGCAGCCGGCGCCTTTGAACAACTGGAGCGGGCCGTCGTAGCTGCCGAGCAGGTGTTCGAGACCGAACTTGGCAAACTCTGCCTCGGGGTCAGCGACGGGTTCCTTGCAGCGTTCGCAGATACGGCGAATCAATCGCTGGCCGATGACGGCGGAGAGCGCCGCGGGCAGGAGATAGCGTTCCACGCCCATGTCGATCAACCGTGGGATAACGCCGACGGCCGTGTTGGTATGCAATGTGGACAGGACCAGGTGGCCGGTCAGGGCCGCCCGCGTAGCGAGCTGTGCGGTTTCTCTGTCCCGGATCTCACCCACCAGGATCACATCCGGATCCTGACGGAGCAGTGCTCGAAGGCCGCTGGCGAAGTCCATGCCCACTTCCGGGCGGATCTGCGTCTGACGGATATTGCCCATGGCATATTCGATGGGATCTTCCAGCGTGAAGACGCTGCGGGCGGCGGCATCCACCTGCGACAGCGCTGTGTACAGCGTGGTGGTCTTACCGCTGCCGGTCGGTCCGGTGACCAGAACCATGCCGTACGGCCGTTGCATGATGGCGCCGAAGCGATCCCGATCATCACTGCTGAACCCGAGGTATTCGAGCGACAGGGTTACGGCGTCGGTGTTCAGAATCCGCAGCACCACACTTTCGCCATGATTGGTCGGCAGCGTGGAGACTCGCAGATCCACCTCCGTCTGACCGGTCGCAAAACGGATGCGGCCGTCCTGAGGCGAGCGCTTTTCGGTGATATCCAGACCGGCCAGCAGCTTGATGCGTGCGATCAGCGCCGGTTGTATCGGTTTGGGAACCAGCACCTCCTGGTGCAGCACACCATCCACACGGAGTCTGATCCGCAGGATTCTGTCATCCGGTTCCACGTGGATGTCCGTGGCTTTCTGCTTGATACCCAGAGAGAGAATCTGATCCACCAGACGGATCATGGGCGAGCCTTCGGACAGATCCTCGTCACCCGCTTCCGTATCCACACCATCGCGCATGATGCGATCGATGGTCTGGTTGATGCTCTGACCCTGCGCGAAGTGCAGCGCCAGGGCTTCGAGGATGTCGGACTCTGCCGCCGTTACCACCCGGACCAGGAGTCCGGTGGATTTTTCGATCTTGTCGATGGCGACCACATCGAAGGCATCCGCCAGGGCAATGGTCAGGGTGTTACCGTCTTTCTCGAGCGGCACCACCCGATGCCGCCGGGCAGTGTCGTAATCGACAAGGGCCATCACTTCCGGGTCGATGTCGGCGCCGAGCACGTCGACGACCTGGGTCTTGGCCTCGGTCGCCAGCGCATCGGTGATCACCCCAGGGGCAACGAAACCGAGATCGATGAGGACTTCGCCAAGTTTACGGCGCTGACGCTTCTGCTCCCGCAGCGCCAGGTCCAGCTGCTGCTCGTCGATCAGGCCCTGGTCGAGCAACCGCTGGCCCAGCGGCTTGGCTGGGGTTTCGGTGCTCTCAACCTGGCCACGATCGTCCATGATCGTCGCTTCAGACGGCATATCGGCGGGCTTAGACTTTGCTGATGTAGATCAGAAGGGAGTGCGCGTGATCACTGTTCACGCCATAGCGCTTAACCCTGCCACCGGCATTCCAGGCATCGTCGCCGGACTCTACGCTGCCATCGTTGTCGAAAATATCGCTGATGGCCTTCGCTTCCTCGTCCGTGACCTGATCAACCCGGATGAGGGCGACGTTGGTCGTATCCGCCGTGCCATCGCCATCCAGATCGAACTGATAGTTGGCATTTGAACTCACCAGAACGGCGGCATACGCGCCTTCCGTGAAGGGATTACCCAGATCCTTTTCCATGTAGGGGCCGTCCCAGCCATCTACCGGCGAACTGGCGTCATTCTTCATCAGACGCTTGTTCCGATCCCGGTTATCCGACGGGATATGGGTCGGGAAGTCACCGGTATCTTCGTAATACTGGGCGACCGCGCCTTTGACCATGTTCACGTCTTCCACGAAAGCTGTGACTCTGGCATTGCGGATGGCATCGAAGATCATGGGCGTGGCGACGGAGACCAGGATGGCGATCACCGCCATGACGCCGATCATCTCCATCAGGGTGAAACCGCGTTGCTTGTTCATATTGTCAACTCCTTTGACACAAGAAATAACCTTCCCAAACCAGGGGGATGCCCGTTCAAGTCGGACGGGCGACGCGTTTCTTGAGTGCAGGGTTCACAAAACAGATGAGCGTGGACCTATGAGCGACGAGCGGCAGGTAACTGGCGCCCACCGCCCTTCGGCAATCGCTGATCGAGCCGGTCCCGGGCTCGGATCGGGTTCAGTCCTCCAGGGCCTGACCCAGGCGTTCGCAGGACTGGGCAAACTCGGCCATGAAGTCGTACACCACGCTTCTGGCGCTGACGGGCGAATTCATGAGACCAACGCCCTGCCCCACCCAGTAAGTGGCCAGGCGTTTCGCGTTCGGATCTCCCGCTTCCGCCAGTTTGTCGATCCGGGACAACGCCGGGCCGGAGATCAGCCCCTGGAGTGGCATAGGTAGAGGTTCCGGCGCGTCCTTTCCCTGCCAGGCATCGGTCCAGGGTGAACGCAACTGACGGGTATATTTCCCCGTGCGGCTGCGCGAGCGCACGGTCTGCCGTGACGTGGCCGCAAGCATCTTCTCTTTGACGGCGGGCGCCGTTTCCGCCTCCGCCGTGGTCAACCAGACCGAACCCGTCCAGGCGCCTGCCGCGCCCATGGCCATGCACGCCGCCATCTGCCGGCCGGTGACGATTCCGCCCGCGGCGAGCACCAGCGTGTCCGCGTTCATTTCGGCGATGGTGTCGAGCACCTCCGGCACCACCACCAGGGTGGATATCTCGCCGCAATGACCACCAGCCTCGGTGCCGGATACCACCAGCACGTCCACCCCTGCCTCCACGTGCTTGACCGCATGCTCTCTGGAACCGGTCAGCGCACCAACCACGATGCCTTTCTCCCGCGCCGCCGCCATCATGAAGGCGGGCGGCACGCCCAGGGCGTTGACGACCATTCGGATCGGGTGATTCAGCGCCACGGCCAGTTGCCGGCTTGCCCCTTTTTCACGCATGGCATCACCGGTGTCCGGAGACGGTTTACGGTCCCAGAGACCGGCGGTATCGATACCGTTCTCCGCCAGGATGCGTTCCACATGCGCTTTGTGTTCGGGCGGTATCCGGGCCTCGAGATCTTCCGGCGTCAGCGTACCTTCCTTGTCGGCGATGCTGGTCGGCACGATCAGATCCACGCCGTAGGGCTTACCCTCCACCTGCTCATCGATCCAGGACAGATCGATTTCCAGAGACTCCGGCGTATGGCCCACCGCGCCAAGGACGCCGAACCCGCCGGCTTTACTCACTTCCGCGACCACGTCCCGACAATGACTGAATGCGAACAGTGGAAACTCACAGCCCAGCATTTCGCAGATTCTGGATTTCATATCACCCCCCTTGCATACCCGATGTTTCGCCGTTCCGGAAACAGTGTGTCTCGCGCCGACGGATCAATCCAGCTCCATTCCAACCCCGACCAGATAAGTCACATCCTCTTTCTGCCGGCCATCCGCCGGATTGGATTCGTAGTCGAAGTCCACCTGAATGTTCATGTAAATATCCCGCGGCAGCTCCCACCGAAAACCGGTGCTCGTGTTGAGAATTTTGTTTTCCCGGCCGGAGACAACCCGCTGAACGTCTGTTTCCTGGAACAGCACCAGATCGTCGTCGAGAAAATACTGCTCATAGCGGAACACGGTCTGAACGGATACGGATTCATCCTCATCGCCGCCGATGTTCTCCACCAGCAGGTTCGGACCGACGGAGATGTTCAGCGTGCGCTTCGAGTCATCCCAGAAGTGAAAACCCGGACCCAGATAGAACTCACTCCGGCTGTCCAGGTCTCGAATGGGGTCCTGGGTCCAGGTGACCGAGCCACGCATGAACCAGTCGTCCCGGAAGGTCCAGAGATCTTCGTAGTAAACCTCGGACTGATCCTTGGTGACATCGCCCTCTGTGCTTGCGCCGTCTCTGGTCAGCTCCAGCTTGTGCTTGTGTTCGCCGAGTTTGATGGTGCCCATTGCGTAGAATCGACCACTGGTGGTGTTCGTATTACCCGATGCGACATTCACGCTGATGTCGCTGCGCACCTCCCAGTCAAAAAAGTCTTCCACTTCCAGCATGTTGTCCACATCACGGAGCGGATAGGTGGCCGCGCCATCATCGACGATCACCACCGGTTGACCGTCGTCACCCAGATCCAGCCGGCCGAGAACGGTTTCCGTGCGGCGTCCGCGGAGGAACTCCACCTCGAACTCTTCGTCCGTATGGATATAGGCCACGTACTCGAGCTCGATGGCATAGGTGTCGCCGTATTCCGGTTCGATGAAGACCTCTTCGTTCCAGATTTTCTCGACTTCACCCGTAATCCGATCCCCGTTCTTCATGATCACGAAGTCGGTGGCGGCAAGGGCGGCCACCGGCCACTGCAGCAAGGCCAGAATGAAGAACAGGCGAGGTACTGAGAACATCGTCTATGGGTCCCTGAATCACGATGGCGCGCATTCTAACGTGTCCTCCCGCGGCCATCATCGATCACCTGACCCTGGCCGGTCAGGTTGTCCCGGTTGCAAAGTAGTGCCGCCCGGGCGGAAACTGGCAACCGGAGAGACAGGAGGCATCAGATGGCGGCGAACGGACTCACCGGCGTCGAGCTCGATTCCGGGCTCACACTCATCACAGCCACCCGTAAGGGACTCTTTTTCCTGCAGCCTGCAGCTGATCGGTCCAGCTGGCGCCTGTTCGATCCGGTCTTTCTCGGCCACATCATCAATCACGCGGTGCTCGATCCCCGGGATGGCCGTACCCTGCTGGCCGCAGCGCGAACGGGGCATCTGGGTCCGACCATCTTCCGCTCTGAAGACGGTGGTCGGTCCTGGTCGGAAGCCAGACGTCCTCCCGCCTTCGACAAAGCGGGCCCCGGCGAGAAACCCCGGGTGATCAGCCACACGTTCTGGCTCACCCCGGGGCATGGGAGTGAACCGGGCGTCTGGTGGGCGGGCAGCTCTCCTCAGGCACTCTGGCGCAGTGAGGATGCGGGTCTCACCTGGCAGAGCGTGCGCGGCTTCAACGATCATCCGGACTACGAGGCGAGAACCGAAGACCCGCAGGCCGGTACGCCGGACGGCCCCGTGCTGCACTCCATTCTGGTTGACCCAAGGGATGCCCGACACCTGTATCTGGCCCTCTCCGGCGGTGGCGTCTATGAGACCCTGGATGGCGGTGAAAGCTGGCATTCGCTGAACCGGGGCATGGCCACCGCCACTGGCGATCCGGAAGCAGACACCATGGAACTCGATTACGGCGATCTGGCCTGGGCGGAAGCCGGCCCGCAACACGACCCGCATTGCGTCCAGTACCACCCCGCCGACCCGGACCTCCTCTATCAGCAGAACCATTGCGGCATTTACCGGCTGAAACGTCCGGAAACCACCTGGGACCGGATCGGCCGAAACATGCCGGCGGACGTGGGAGACATCGGCTTCGTCATGGGCGTGCATCCTCGGGACACCGAGCGTTGCTGGGTGTTTCCCATGGACGGCACCGATGTGTGGCCCCGTACGAGCCCGGATGGCCGTCCGGCGGTCTTCACCAGTCGGGACGGCGGGCAGAGCTGGGAACGGCAGAACCACGGACTCCCGGAGCGCGGCTGGTTTACCGTGAAGCGGCAGTGCATGACCGTGGACGCGCAAACCCCTGCCGGGGTCTATTTCGGCACCACCTCCGGTGAGATCTGGGGGAGTGCGGACGAAGGCGAGCACTGGCAGCCCCTGGCCGCCCATCTGCCGGAAATCTATTCAGTGGAAGTGGCGACCATCACTCGATGATCGTCACCATCCCACAACCCCTCCTGTCCTATACCGACCAGGCAGATCGGGTGGATGCTGCAGGAGAAACGCTGAACGAGCTGCTTCATGACCTGGATCGTCAGTACCCGGGCATCCGTTTCAGAATGATCAACGAACAGGATGAGATGCGTCCGCACATCATTTTTTTCGTGGGCGGTGAGCGAACGCGGAACATCGAACAACCACTGGCGGGCGCCCGGGAAGTAGTGATCCTGCACGCACTGTCAGGCGGCTGAGACTACCCGCGCGGCCTGGCAGGTCGACGGACTCAACCTTCGTGCAGCCAGGCGGCGTGCCTGGGTGCGCGCTTGGTCCGGCTCCACTCATCGAGCATTTCGTCGGCCACCGATTGCAGCCGGGCCAGATCCGCCGCAGACGCTTTGTCGCAGGCCAGTTCGAGCCGGTGCCCATCCGGATCGAAGAAGTAGATGGAATCAAAAATGCCATGATCCACCGGACCGGTGACGTCGATTCCCGCAGACTCCAGCCTTGCCTGAGTCGCTAACAGTTCATCCGCCTCATCCACCTTGAAGGCAATATGCTGAACCCACTCCGGCGTATTCCGGTCACGGTCCATGGCCGGCGAATTCGGCAACTCGAAGAATGCCAGCACATTCCCGCCACCGGCATCGAGAAAGACGTGCATATAGGGGTCGTCTTCGCCGGTGGAAGGCACTTTGTCCTCCGCGATGGCGAGCTTGAAGTTCATACCGAGATACTTCCGGTAGAACGCCACCGTACGTTTCGCATCCCGGCATCGGTAAGCGACGTGGTGTACGCCTGACAGGCTCATGCCGCACTCTCCTCCGCGTTGTGAATCACACCGCGACGGAGCTGATCACGCTCCATGGATTCGAACAGCGCCTGAAAGTTTCCCTCTCCAAAGCCCTCGTCCCGACGGCGTTCGATGAACTCGAAGAAGATCGGCCCGATCATGGTCTCCGAAAAGATCTGCAGCAGCAGGCGCACATCGCCACCGTCCGTGCTGCCGTCCAGCAGAATGCCTCGCGCTGCAAGTGACCGGGTATCCAGCCCATGCCCCGGCAGTCGGGAATCGAGCATCTCATAGTAGGTCTGTGGCGGCGGGGTCATGAATGGCACCCCACGGCCGGCCAGGGCGTCCACGGTGGCCGGAAGATCATCACAGGCGAGTGCGATGTGCTGGATGCCTTCGCCGTTGTATTCCAGCAGAAACTCTTCGATCTGGCCGTCGGCCCTGCCCCGCGCTTCCTCGTTCAGCGGGATCCGGATCCTGCCGTCCGGCGCGGTCATCGCCCGGGAGACCAGCCCGGTTTCCTGGCCCTTGATGTCGAAGTGCCGGACTTCCTCGAAAGAGAAGTAGCGCTCATAGAAATCGGCCCAGTAATCCATGCGGCCCCGATAGACGTTGTGGGTCAGATGATCGATCTCCGTCAGTCCTACGCCGCGTGGGTGCCGTTCGACCCCTTCGAGGAAATTGAAGTCGATGTCGTAAATGCTGGTTCCTTCACCGTAGCGATCGATGAGATACAACGGTGCGCCGCCGATGCCGCGGATGGCGGGCAGACGCAGTTCCATCGGCCCGGTTGGAATCTCCAGCGGCTGAGCGCCGAGGGTCAGCGCCCGGTCGTAAGCCTGGTGCGCGTCCCGGACCCGGAACGCCAGACCGCAGGCGGAAGGCCCATGTTCCTCTGCATGGTAGACGGCAAGACTTTTCGGCTCGTAGTTGATCACGAAGTTGATGCCGCCCTGACGCCAGAGCGCGACGTTCTTGGACCGGTGCATCGCCACCCGGCGGAAGCCGAGGGTTTCGAAAACCGGTTCCAGAAGGCCCGGTTCCCGGGCACTGAACTCCACGAATTCAAAGCCATCCAGGCCCATCGGATTGTCCTTCACCACAGCGTCTCCTTTATGGATTCATGCCCACCCACTATAGAGCTGATGATGAAGCGGTTTTCTTCTTTTCCTCCACTTCAGGTCTAAATATAGGCGCTTTCATCTTCATTTATTGTGATAATTGGAATATTCTTTCTATTTCTTCCGCTCCGGAGCGCACGCCATGGACCAGACAGAACGCAGGATCCTCACCCTGCTTCAGCAGGATGGCCGGATGTCGAATGTGGCGCTGGCCGAACAGATCGGCCTGTCCGAATCACCCACCTTCCGGCGGGTCAGACAACTCGAGGACAGCGGTGCCATCGCCGGTTATGCCGCCATTGTCGACCAGCGACAGCTCGGCCTGGAAGTCACCGCGTTCGTACAGGTCACCATGGAACGACAGCCGGACTCCGCCACCGAGTCGTTCCATGCCCACGTGGCTGACGAGCCCCACATCATCGAGTGCCACGCCATGAGTGGTTCCCACGACTACCTGATGAAAGTGGTGGCCCGAAACATCGACCACTTCTCCGCCCTGTGCATGGAGCGGATACTCAAATTTCCCGGCGTGCAACATGTGGAATCGAGCTTCAGTCTGAAGGCCATCAAGCAGAGTCGGGTGCTGCCCGCCTAACGCTCGCGGCGTACGGCCCGGTCCACCCATATCCTGCAGGTGGTGGCGTTGTAGCGGGCATAGAACGGACGGGGCAGCGCCTGACAGAAGGACTGCATCCGCTGCTTGGCATCCTGCAACGACTCGGCGACAAAGTAGACATTCTGATATTCGGTAATCGGAAAGGGGCGATCTGCCGCCCGCTGCGGATCCCAGTCGAAACGTTGCGGGGCTTCTCGCGGCGCCTCGTCCTGCGGCTCGCCGCCACAGGCATAGGCAAGCTCGCCGATACTCGACAACAATCCGGCACCGTATGCTTTAAGCCGCCCGTCTTCCCGTAACAGACCGAATTCAACCGAGTACCAGTAGCACCGGGCGAGGCGTTCAATGTCTTGATCTGACGCCCCCAGGCTCGCGAGACCGATCTCCTGGGAGAAATCGGCGAAGGCCGCATCCGCGAACATGGGTGCATGGCCGATCAGTTCGTGACAGACATCGGGTTCCGGCGTGTACAGGGGACGGCTGTGGTGCCTGACGTACTGGGTGGAAAAAAACACCCGGAAGGCGAGCCCGGCCAGAAAGTCCCGTGAAGCCAGCAGACCGGGCACCGGATGGATTCTGAAACCTGTTCTTTCACTCAGAAAATCACTGACGATGCGCGCCTGTGGTATGGCATCCGGGCCGAATCCGCAGTCCGCCTCCAGCGCTCTGACGATCCGCCGATAGACACTGCAGGCATGCTGCTCGTGCAGCGGCCGCAGAGCCTCATAAACCGTCCGCCAGGTTGCCTGCTCCTGATCGGTGTAGTCGATGCGAGGCAGCTCCTGTCCATGTGAGTAGCGCCGCGCATACTGATCAATTCTGGCCCGACTGGCCCGGTAGTCCGGATCCTGGAAGCCGGGATGGTCTGCCGCCAGCGCCACACCGGCGTCCAGCGTATGGGTGGCAATCCTGTCCAGTTCGCTCACGTGGCGAGGAAACCAGGGGACCGTCTGGCGGTCGAGCAGCAGCAGCCCAACATCCTCATGCGCCAACTCGTCCAGCACACGACGGATGGCCGGATCGTCCCGGTCCCCTTCGCAATCCACGAAGAAATCGAAGCGATCGCCCCGTGCGGGTCGGGATTCAATGTGAGTGAGGTTCACGCCGGCGGCAGAAAACAGATTCAGGGTGCTGACCAGGGCACCGGGACGGTCCTTCAGTTCGATCAGCAGCGAGACCCGTCGGTCGCCTGTTTCGCGATCCTTCGCCATAACTAACAACCATATATCAATAGGTTACGGTTACTATCTCTACAACTCCTTTAGAACCCGGATCCCCCGGTCATCACCTCGATGTCGGGCGTATCCTCGCCTGCGGGAGCGAAGCGCTTCCGCCTGGCTGTCCCAGGATCCACCACGCACCCCGTGGGTATTACAGCTCTGCCCCTTCATCACCAGGGTGCCGTCCTCATCCGCATAGCGGTATTCAGGCATTCCGCATTCAAGTACCCATTCAGAGACGTTGCCATGCACATCATGCACGCCGAATGGATTGGCGGGAAACTGCCCGATTGGCGCCAGACGACCAAAGCCGTCGTCGCAATCGATCACCGCCCAGTCCCGATAGACCGCTTTCGTGGATCGGTCTGCCAGGTTGGCAAATTCACACAGCCGCGCGGGATCGTCACCGAACCAGTACTCGCCGGCCGTACCCGCCCGGGCCACGTACTCCCACTCCGCCAGCGATCCATGAGGATCCATGTCCAGCGACAGATTGGCGCTCACCAGATCGTCGGCCAGCACGATCACCCCATGCGCCTGCACCCGGCGTTCGGGCAGTCCCATGCGGATCTGGACCGGGCCGGAAATGGTCAGCACCTCCATGGGAGTGACCCCTGCCTGACGCACCCCATCGAGTTCGACCCAGGCACCGATCGGGTTGGACAGCAATGCCAGTCGTCCGGTCCCACGCTGTAACAGCACCTGACGTTCTACGCGGTCCCCCCGCTCGAGCGACAGATCGATCACCGCCGGCCGGTAATGGCTGTGCTCAAGGGTAATCCGGTGACGCCCGGGTGCCAGATCCGTCCTCAACGGGGTGAGACCGATACCGCGACCGTCAATGCGAACGACAGCCCCGGCCGGCTCGGATTTGAACACGGCTTCGATGCGCCAGGCCTGATAGCTGAAGTACCCGACCGCCGCCAGCAGGCCGAGCAGGCCGATGACGTACCGGGTGTTCAGCGCTGAATTCCTTCTGCTTCGTTCATGATGGCCACTGCCCGGGTCCAGCCGGCGGATGCACCGCGAATCTTCATGGGAAAACAGGCAACCTGAAAGCCATGCGCCGGGACGGATTCCAGGTTGTGCAGTTTTTCCAGGTGACAGTAGCCGATGTGACGGCCCGCCTTGTGGCCCTCCCAGATCAGGCTGGCATCCTTTGTCTCGGCATACTTCTTCGCGGTGTGGGAGAACGGCGCATCCCAGGACCAGGCATCCGTGCCGGTCACCCGCACTCCCTGCTCCAGCAGATACATGGTGGCGTCATAGCCCATACCACAACCCGTGTGCACATAATCATCCCGACCATAGGCCGCGCCCGCGGCCGTATTTACCAGCACGATGTCGAGTGGTTTGAGTGCGTAGTCAATGCGTGCCAGTTCTGCCGCCACATCTTCGGCGCTGACCACGCAGCCATCCTCAAAGTGCCGGAAATCGAGCTTCACCCCTGGATTGAAACACCATTCGAGGGGGACCTCGTCGATGGTGATCGTCCGTTCTTCTCCCGTTGTCTGCTCATTCATGGTGGAATGGAAATGATACGGGGCATCGAGGTGTGTGCCGTTGTGGGTGGACAGTTTCACCCGTTCCACCGCCCACCCTTCTCCATCGGGCAGGTCGTCGGGTTCGAGACCCGGGAAGAATGCGGTGACCTGCTCAGGGGTGTCCTGGTGATTGAAATACGTGATTTCCGGCTTCATGCCCGGCGGATCCGAGATTACATCGTTTTCGAGAAAGATCGACAGATCGATGATTCTGTTGCTCATGCAGGTTCTCCGCTGGCCCGGTTATCTAGGAATCGAATCCGTTCAGGATAGCGCGCCGCTGCTGCTGCCGTCGGCCTGTTTTACCGGACGCCCGCGCAAGCTACCGCCACTCATCCGGTGTTGTCCCCCTGGATCGACTACGCCTAGACTGGTTTGCATCAGGAGGGGCAACTGCCATGGACAAAAAGCGAGCCCGCTGGAACGAACGGTACGCGGCCAGTGATCTGGTCTGGTCTGCCGGACCCAATGCGCTGCTGGCCCGAGAGTGTAAAGGACTGCCACCGGGCCGCGCCCTGGACGCCGCCTGTGGTGAGGGCAGAAACGGGCTCTGGCTTGCGGAACAGGGTTGGCAGGTCACCGCGGTGGATTTCTCCGAGGTGGCGATCGACAAAGGCCGGCAGATTGCCCGGCGCCGCGGATTGACGCTGGACTGGCAGGTTGCCGATGTATCCAGCGACCCGCTTGGGGTGCAGGCCTGGGACCTGGTCGTGATCCTTTATCTTCATACCGACCCCCTCGAGCGGGCCCGCTGGCTGCCCCGGCTGGTGCAGGCGGTTGCACCCGGCGGTACTTTTTTCTATCTCGGCCACGATCCGGAGAACATCCAGCACGGCCTGGGTGGGCCACAGGATCCGGATCTGCTACCCGCGGCAGCGGAGATCTGTGCGGCACTCGACGGCTTCAGGATCGAACGGGCCGAAATCCATGAACGTTCCGTGGCCGCTGATCCGGGTCATGATCGGGAGACGCAAGGTCGAGAAACGTCGGACACCGCTCTGGATACGTTTGTTCGAGCCGTGGCCCCGTAACCTTTCACTGCATTGATGCGCTGATCCAGGATCAGCGGTCAGTCCTGCCCTGGCGGTGCTCCCTGCCCCGCCGCTTCCTGTCCGGATTCCACATATTCCAGGTCGCCGCGCAGGGATCGCGCGCCGATGAAATAGTGACAAGCTGCCCAGACATTGACCAGTACCGCCAGACAGAGCGCGTAGCGCAGAGAGTGCACGCCCATATCTGCCGAAAGCAGATCACTGGCCACGCCCACCAGGTACGGCCCCATACCCATCCCGATGATGTTCAGCATGAACAGCAGAATCGCGGACGCCACCGCGCGCATCCGCAGGCTTACAAGCGCCTGGGTCATCGCGAAGGATGGCCCCAGATACATGCCGCCCAGAATCGACACCGCCATGAGCGACGGAATCACCGCCCAGATACCCCCGTACAGGTAAGCGACGAACTGGAACGGCACCATGATGATGGTGGACCAGCCCGGTACCCACATGTACCAGCGACGGTCATCGAACCGGTCCGCCAGCTTGTCGGAGAGATAACCGCCGAGAAAGGTACCGATCGCACCGATGCCGCTGATCAGAGCCAGCCAGGAACCCACTTCGGTGATCGGCATCTCGTGACTGCGGATCAGGAACGGCGCATTCCAGGTTCCCGCACCGTAGCCGACGAAGGCATGCAGACCCGCGGCAAAAGCGATGTGCCGAAACGCCACTCGCTGCCAGAGCCGCGCAATCACTTCCTTTACACCAGGCGCCGGCTCATCGCGCTTCACCAGATGCTTATCTGCCATGCCGCGGGGAGGTTCACGCAGCGTCAGCCAGATGATCAGGGCAATGAGAACGCCCGGCACGCCAACGAGCACGAACGTATGGCGCCATCCCAGAGCGTCCGCCCCCCAGCCGCCGACGAAGTTGCCGATCATGGATCCGAATGGAATCCCCAGTGCATAGATCGATAGCGCCGTCGCCCGGGTTTCGATCGGAAAGTAGTCGGAGATCAGTGAGTGACTGGGTGGGCTGGCGCCCGCCTCTCCCACGCCGACGCCGATCCGGGTCAGGAGCAGCATCCAGAAGCTCTGTGCAAAGCCGCACAAGGCGGTCATACCCGACCAGATCACCATGGCGATCGAGAGAATCTTCACCCGACTCCAGCGATCGGCGAGCGCCGCGATGGGAATGCCAAGCGTGGTGTAGAACAGCGCAAACGCAAGACCACCCAGGAGGCCGAGCTGGGTATCGTTCAGCATCAGTTCCTGCTTGATGGGTTCCAGCAGAATGGCGAGGATCGACCGGTCGACGAAATTGACCACGTAGCCGAGAAAGAGAATGGCAAGCGCGTAGTTCCGGTAGCCGGGCGCAAAATGCGTCGATGTTTCCCCCGCCTCCGGGGACTTCTGCGTGTCGCTCAAGCGACGGCTCCACCCGCCAGCAGCGCCGGTCTCTCGGCCTCCACATAGGGTCGCAATTCGCGAAGGGATTCGTTCAGCGCCGCAACCGCCGTATCCACCTCTGCCTCGGTCATCGCCGTGCTCACACAGTACATGAGGCGGCTGGCGGACATCACGCCCCGGCGCAGCATGGCCAGGTGGAGAAGCCGGCCGATGTGTCCACTCCCAGACAGCCCGTCGATATTGTCCCGGGCGTTGTTGATCGGATCATCGGTAAAATGCAGATTGGCAAGGGAGCCGGTACCGGTCGCCTGGCCCCGGATGCCGCTTTGCAGAAAAGCCTCATTGCAGCCCCGGCGCAGACGCTCGCCCAGGGCGTTGATTCTGGCGATCGCTGCGGAATCGTAGGCACGCATGGCCGCAAGACCAGCCGCCATGGTCAGCGCATTGCCACTGAACGTGCTTGCATGCATGACCGGGTTTTCCTGGTCCGGACTGAACAGCGCCATCAACGACGCCTTGCCACCCACCGCTCCGATCGGCAGGCCGCCACCGATGATTTTCCCCATGCAGGTCAGGTCCGGTTGGATCCCGTGCAGGGCCTGGGCGCCGCCCGCATCGAGCCGCAGCGTAATCACCTCATCGAATATGAGCACAATGCCATGTGCTTCCGTGGCCTCCCGCAACGCCGCGAGAAATTCTCCAGTTGCCGGCACCATACCCATGGATCCGAGCACGGGTTCGACGATCACGGCCGCCAGTTCAGCCCCATGCTGTTCAATCAGCGCCTTGGCGTGCGCCGGCTCGTTGTACGGGCAGATGATCGTGTCTTCCAGCACGCTGTCGGCGAAGCTGCCGTCCACAGCAAGCGAAGCAGGCGATCTGACATCCCCGCGCCGATCCGGCACCGGCACGAGAGAGACCTCGGCCTGCTCGTAGCTGCCGTGATATCCGCCTTCCATCTTCATCACTTTCTGGCGGCCGGTGGCGGCCCGGGCGCAGCGCAATGCCATCAGCGTGCCTTCGGTTCCGGAACTTGTGAATCGCAATTGCTCCAGAGCGGGAATGCGCGCTACGAGCAGCTCCGCGAGTTCCACCTGTGTGAGGCTGGGCGCCGCATAGGCAGAACCTTTTGGCGCCTGCGTCTGAATGGCAGCCACCACATCCGGATGCGCGTGGCCGTGGATGAGGGAAGTAAAGTTATTCATGAAATCGAGCAGTTCGTTGCCATCCACGTCCGTGATACGGCAGCCGCTGGCTTCCTGCACGACCAGTGGATAGGGCCCGTAGTGCGCGCTCGACCGGGTGTCTCCACCTGGAAAAACGGTCTGGGCACGTTTGCTCAGCTTCTCGGACGTGGGCGAAAAAGCCCGGTAGGCGGCGACCAGTGGATGTTCGTCGCGCATGCTCCCTCCAGTGAACTCTCCGAACCGCTTCACTATAACCAGATAGGTCGGGGGAACACACGTCCCGCGAAGGAGCGGATTCTTGCGTTATGATGAACCATCAACTGACTCATTGGGGGATGAGAGATGGGCCTTGCGCAATTTCGGGAAGAAACCCGATCCTGGCTTGAAGAGAACTGCCCGGCGGGTGCCCGTGGCGATGGTCAGATACCCACCGGCAGCACGAAGATCGAGATCCAGGATCCGGACGTTCGACTGTGGTTGGAACGCATGGCCGAAAAGGGCTGGACGGTACCCACCTGGCCAACGGAGTACGGCGGCGCCGGATTGACGACGGAAGCGTTCGTCGTGCTCGTCGAGGAAATGCGTCGGCTGGACGCCCGTCCACCTCTCGCCGGCATGGGTACGAGCATGATCGGGCCAACCCTGCTCGAACTGGGTACCGATGACCAGAAAGCGCGCCATCTACCCGCCATCGCCCGTGGCGAACTTGCCTGGTGTCAGGGCTATTCGGAGCCGGGCGCCGGATCCGATCTCGCCAGCCTGCGAACGCGGGCGGAAGACCAGGGTGACCACTTCGTGATCAACGGCCAGAAAATCTGGACCTCCGGGGCACAATTTGCCGACTGGATGTTCTGCCTGGTGCGGACGGACCCCGACGCGCCGAAGCATGAGGGCATCAGTTTCGTGCTGCTGACCATGGACCAGCCGGGTGTGAGCGTAAAACCCATCCGGCTGATCAGTGGGAACAGCCCTTTCTGCGAGACGTTCTTCGACAATGCCATCGCCCAGAAAGTAGACCTGGTCGGTGAGATCAACAAAGGCTGGACGGTTGGTAAACGTTTGCTGCAGCACGAACGCTCGGGCATGTCGTCTCTGGTGGGCGGCCGGAGAATGGAGCCGCCCGGTTCTCTGCAGTCCGTGGCCCGGGAATACCGGGGCACAACAGCCGACGGAAAGATCGCTGACCCGGCTTTCCGGGCCAGCGTCATCGAGTTGAACATGAATCGCGCCGCTTTCCGCCTCACCCAACGTCGGACGGTGCAGGAGTCGGAAGACGGCAGCACCCCCGGCCCGGCAACCTCGATATTCAAGATGTATGGCACGGAGTTACAGCAGGCGACGGCTGATCTGATGTGTCAGCTGCGCGGCACGCAAGGCTACGGCTGGACCGGAGATGCCTTCGACGAACCCTCCAGAGAATGGACGAGAACCTTTCTCTCAACCCGGGCAGCGTCTATCTACAGTGGCTCAAACGAAATTCAGCGCAACATCATAGCGAAACGTGTACTCGGCCTGCCCGACTGAGCAGCCGACGCCGGCGGTCAGGGCGCGGGCCAGACCACGCTGAAAGCACCGCGGAGTTCACCCAGCCGGTAGCCGGTTGCACGGTCAAAAGGATAGTCCTCGGCCAGCTGTTCAACCACCGCCGGTGCGAGTGTTTCACCATGGCAGGTGAGACACAGCGGTGCTGTCGCAATGGCTTTCAGATAGCGTGCGCCACCCTGGTCGTCGAGTTCGAAATGCTCGGGCAGTACAGCAGAATCTGCTGTCGTCATCGTTTCCGCGAAGCCGGCAAGTGCGGCCACCTGCCAGGGCTCGGGCAGGTTCTGTGGATTCCTGAAGCCTGTGCTGGTTCGGGAGACCCGGGCACCCGATTCCCTCGACAACCGTGCGGCTATTTCCGGCGCCCGGGTGCGGCAGACATCAATCGCTGCCACAACCCCGGCAGAGTCAATCGCACGGGTCAGCGCGCCCTTCAGTTCGGCGCCGAATGCACCGGCAAGCGCCCGGCTCTCCGCCAGGCGTTCCTGCTCCTCGGCTGTTGCGGAACTCGTGGCGATCATCGCCAGCACCGCAACCGCCAGCACTCGTTGGGCACTCAGGCGGTTTTTCCTTCTTTGATTGCCTTATCGAGGCGCGATCGCAACCGGCGCGCCAGATCGCCGGACCAGCGTCGGATATCGCCCATCACCGAGGCGGAATTCGCCGGAATGCCCGCCATGCCGGACCGGGAATTCAGCGTTTCTATGGCACGACGTTCGGCCACCAGCGCCACCACGCCACCGGTCCGTGCATCGATGAACTCCATGGCAAAAGTCGCCGCCCCCACACTGGACAGGTAGACGTCTGAACGCCCGATCATCTCAGGCGGCACCTGAGAGATGACATCGAGCAATGCACCCCGCAGGATCAGGGTGGCGGAATCGATATCATCGATGCTGTCGACGACGGTGAACTGTTTGGCCCGGGAGATTTCCTTGTGGAATGCCTCGGCGACGATCTCCTCGAATTTCTGGCGATCCTCTTCGCTGATACCGAATTCGCGCTTGTGCGTATGCAGCATGGTGGAGCGCGTCTTACTCGCTGGCCCTACATCCCGGTACTCGAATTGCGCTTCCCAGAAATACACCTTGTCAAAGTCACCGAAATTGACCCCCGGCATCACGAAGGTTTCACTGAACGAGCCGTCCACCTCCACCAGTTCCGCATAACGATCTGCGTCCTCAGCCTGCTCCTCCGGCAGTTGGGCCGGCGCCGCGTCTTCCTCGGCGCTGATCTCCGTTGATCCCACGACGGCAAGCACGGCAATGAAGGCCGCGATTCCGGCGGCAAATGCATATATCGGTTTCATCCTAATCCCCTGTCTGTGTGCGGATCCCGGGACCCGTTCGTGTCGGCGGGCATGCCCAGTCCTACCTTTATTTTGCAGCTGTATTGCTGTAGCTGCAGCTGTCCCCGTCCATTCGCATATCGGTGAGAGTCGTCAGGGGAGCGTATGTTAACCACAGCAATGGACTTCCGAAACCACCTGAAGTTCCACCCCGGCGGGCCTGCGGTGCGGAATTCTCCCCTGCGCGGCATCCCACCGCCGATTGTGCGCAAACGCACATTTTCAGAACCCGCTTACAAAGCCCGCCATTTTGTCGATTCCCTCACGGGAATGAATCCGCCCTTTCCAGATACTTGATCCCGTTCTAACGCTATGCGGCCCGGTGAATACCCACCCACCCCGCCGTTGTTTTTGGCTTACAGAGCGGAGAGACGTAGTGGGACAAAAGAGAGAGGGACGAACCCCCAAAGGGACGTGGGGCGTTCGCAATAGTTGCCTGTGCGCACTCGTTTTCATGCTTGCCGCCTGCTCAGGCAGCAGTAAACAAAGCGTGACCGAAAGCGAAGACCTGGTGCTGACCGGCAGTGTTGGCGATGGTCCGATTGTCGGCGCCACTATCCTGGTCGAAGATTCAGCGGGTGAACGCGTTTTCGAAGGGACCAGCGACGAGACCGCCAACTACACGCTGGAGATTCCGGATGGAACGCGCCTGCCTGTCACCGTACGGGTCAGCGGCGGAACCGACCTTGTCACCAGCCGGCCGGCGGACTTCGAGATGCTCAGCGTCGCCTTCGAATCCGGCCCGGTCACCTTGAATGTCTCGCCCTATACCACCCTGGCCGTGAAGACGGCCCAATGCCTGGGTGAGCTGAACCCGGACAACCTCGACACTGCCTGGGACCTCATTGAAGGCACGATCAATCTCGGCTGGGCTCGGGATATGATTCAGGATCCCATGGGCGAATCGATCGATGAAGGGAACATCACCACCGTGCTCATGGGCAACGAGGCCCTGGGAGAGCTCATTCGCCGCACCGCCGCTGACCTGTCTGCCAGCGCCAGCCCACTGAGCACCGATGAGGTGCTGGATCACCTTGCCTGCGATCTCGCCACCGGCGCCCTGGACGGAACCGGGGCTGAGACAACACCCACGGTCGCTCTCACCCTGGCGGCCAACGCCACAGCCATTGGTCTGGAGGTGGTCGCTGGCAGCCTGATGGTGGACGATGAAAATGCCGTCGATCGACTCGACAACGCCATGCAGACGGTGCTTCCTGGCGCACCCGGCAGCGTTACCGGCCTGGCACCGCCACAGTCGCTGATTGATCAGACCGCTGATCGGATCGGCGTGTTCCTGGTCACGGAAGAGTCCGCCCTGCTCGAATTCGCCATGGCGCTGGAACAAGCCACGCCAAACACGGCGCGTGGCCAGCTCGATGGCATCGCCAACGCGGCCAATCTGGCCGCCATCAACAGCCTGTCGGGAGACATCGCCCAGGCTGATCCGGTCGCACTGGAACCGCTGGTGGCCCGCCAGACCGAACAGGTGGCCGCACCACGCATCTCGTTTGCCGCGGATCAGGTGATTGTCGAAAGCGGCGCTTCGACCCGCCTCAGCTGGGCGACCAGCGACGCGGAGCATTGCCAGGCCAGCGGCGGTTGGACCGGCGACCAGGCGACCAGCGGCTCGGCGCAAACGGGCGCACTGACCACCGGTACGGAGTTCGCCCTCAGTTGCGCAGGCCGCGGAGGTGTGGTGACCGAACACCTATTCATCGCCGTGCAGACGCCGGCACCCGCGCCCCTGCCCGAACCAGACCCGGATCCTGTACCCGATCCCACACCGGATCCCACACCGGATCCCGTACCCGATCCTGCGCCGGTTCCTGAACCCACACCGGATCCTGTACCCGAGCCGGAGCCGGAACCGGCACCCGTCCCGGATCCCGAACCGGAACCGGTACCCGCTCCGACTATCAGCTTCAGCTCCGACCGAAGCACGGTGAATGCCGGTGATATCGTTCGGCTCTCCTGGAGCACGAGCAATGCCTCGTCCTGCTCGGCCAGCGGCGCCTGGGGTGGTTCCCGGTCGGTGAACGGTACTCAGAATGTGGGACCGCTGAACAGCGACGTGACCTTCGTATTGAACTGCACGGGCCCGGGTGGCGCGACCAGCGCCAGCCAATCCATCGCCGTCGTACAACCGGAACCGGCCCCAACCGTGAGCCTGACCAGCGCCGCATCCAGCGTTCTGAGCGGTTCCGCAACCACCCTGAACTGGTCCAGCACCAACGCAACCAGCTGCACCGCTTCAGGTGCCTGGAGTGGTGCTCGAGCACTGATCGGCAACGCGTCCACAGGCAGCCTTACCTCATCCAGCACCTTCACCCTGACCTGTTCCGGCCCCGGCGGCACGCGCAGTGACAGTGTGAACGTGCAGGTGAGCCAACCGGCAGAACCGAGCGTCACCTTGAATGCCTCCAGAACCAGTATTGACGAGGGCGACAGCGTCAATCTGAGCTGGTCGAGCGCCAATGCAGACGCCTGCACCGCCTCTGGCGCCTGGTCCGGCAGTCGCAACACATCCGGCAGCGCCAGCACCGGTGCGCTGACGAGCACGAGCACGTACACGCTGAACTGCAGCGGCGAGGGCGGCAGCGCGAATGACACCGTCACCATCACGGTCACCCCGACGCCGGTTGATCCGCCCAGCGTCTCCCTCAGCCTGGCAAGCAGCCAGATCGATGCCGGCGCCTCCACCACCCTGAGCTGGTCGGCGAGCAACGCCACGGGCTGTAGCGCAACCGGCGCCTGGTCCGGGTCGCGAGACGTCTCCGGCAGCGTGACGGTTGCCCCGGATGCAACCAGCACCTACACCCTGTCCTGCACCGGCGAGGGCGGCAGCGACAGCGCTTCGGCCACATTGTCCGTTTCGGTCGATGCGCCCACCCTGAACCTGTCCAGCTCGGACGATCTGATCGATCAGGGTGGCGGCGTCACCTTGAGCTGGTCCACGACCAGCGCCGAAACCTGTTCCGCAAGTGGGGGCTGGTCCGGCGCGAAGAGCACCGCGGGTAATGAGTTCATCGGTGACATAGACAGCAGCACTACCTTCACCCTGAACTGCGCCGGGCCAGGGGGCAACGTGGTTGAGATGATTACGGTGAGCACACTGTCCAGCGTCGCGCTGAACTGGGTAGCCCCGGCAGAAAACGTCGACGGCACCCCCCTCACAGATCTGGCGGGCTATCGGATCTACTACGGCACCAGCAGCCGGGACTACGCCGGAATGGTGGAACTGAACAATCCGGCTGTAACCAACCACACGCTGTCACTGGCCTCCGGCGACTACTACGTCGCGATGACGGCCTTGGATCAGGAAGGCAACGAAAGCGCTTATTCCAACGAGGTGCTCAAAACCGCGCCTTGACTCGAGAGCGACAACGGTGAGGCGGAGATCAGCTCGAGCACCGTCAGGTTGAGCGCCTCCGCCACGGCCAGGTAGTCGGCCCAGTCCTGGGCATCGATATAGGCGAACACCGATACGTCGAACCCGGCCAGCGTGATGGCCGTAAACCGGACACGCTGGCTTTCGGGCCGCACTTTTTCGTGGCTCTGCAGCGCTTCTCTGATCTGTTCCAGCAGGGCACTCAGATCAGACCCTGAAGCATCGCCCTGCAGGCGCAGCACGGGGGAATACAGAAACTTCTCCCGGGCGCTGAGATTCTCGATGGGTTCGCCCGCCATGCGCATGTTCGGGATCGACACCAGGGTATTGGCGAGCGTACGGATCCGGGTGGTGCGCAGGCTGATTTCTTCGACGGTACCGGTGACCATGCCAAAACGCCCGAAATCACCGATCTTTATGGGTTGCTGGGTATAGAGCGTGATGGCGCCGAACACGTCTTCCAGCGGCTTCTGCAACACGAGCGCAACAGCCACACCGCCGATACCCAGTCCGGTGAGCACAGCGGTAATCTGAAAGCCCAGGTTATCCAGCCAGACGAGCACGCCCAGGAGCAGAAAGATCAGCTTCATGGCATTCGCCAGTGGCCGCAGGAGCGCGATGCTCGATCCCCGCCCGAGGCTCGCCAATCGCTGACCGTATCCTTCCCGGAACAGATTCACCGCCTGCCAGAGCAGCCAGATGGTGACAGCCGTGATGAGCGTGTAGGAACTTGTGATTTTCTGCGCTGTGAGTCCGATGCCCAGATTGTGAAGTACCCGATCTGCAATGAGGATAAGCACCACGGACGAGACGGGTCCCATCAGGAAACGACGGACATTGGCATGCAGGGGTCGATCCTCGGCAACCAGCGCCCGGGCAGCCAGCCAGCCGAACAGCAGCACGAAGGGCGCCGCGACCAGCACAGCCAGTAATGTGGCGACCCATTTGAAGAGTTCTATGGTGAGAAAAGAAACGTCCGGAAGCTTCTGTGCCAGCCACTCCACAAACGCGTTGTAGCGATAGGACTCGTAGAGCACGTCCAGTTCGGCAAGCGTGGCATTCGAAAACTTCCAGACCCTGCCCCCCTTTCCATCCGGCACCCGTTGCAGCAGCACGCGGATCGTTTTCTCGGGCGTCGGCAGCTCCACCAGAAGATCACGATAGCTCGGCAGTCCATCGCCCGAATGCCCTTCTTCGCTCTGGCTGAGCTGCTCGAGATCAAACCAGACGCCGCGTTCCAGCACGATCGAGAGGCCGGCAGCCAGCTGTTCCGGCGTGTACTCGGTAATCCGGGAAGGCAGGTTTCTGAGATCAAGATACTCAGCAGCCCGGGTCGGTTCGTTTTCATCGATCGACTTCAGGAAGCCTTCCACCGTGCCACGAGGCGTATCCCGACTCAGCGGATCCCGATCCACGTCCAGTTCGATCTCGGCAGCACCGTCCGTATCCGAAGCCACAGGCGCCTGCTCGGCCAGCGCGCCGGTGGGAATGAGCACGGCCACAAGCACCAGCACGCGTCTCAGCCACCCCGAGGCCTTCAACCTGGACCGGCATGCCAGGCCGTCCCCCTGCCAGTCGTCCTGGCATTCGCGGTGCCACTTTCCTACCGGTTCGAACATGTTCACTTCTTCTTGCCGTTCACTGGTGCCGATTCTAAGCCCATGCGAAGCTGTTGGGCATCGATCGATTTCAGAGGGAGAAGAACATGGATCTTGGCATCTGTATGGCATCTCATGTCGGCGACATCGACTACGTGGTGCACGCCGAGGAACTGGGGTTCAGCCACGCCTGGCTGGCAGATTCACAGATGCTCTGGTCAGACTGCTACGCAACCCTGGCGCTGGCCGCCACCCGAACCAGTCGGATCCGGCTCGGCACCGGCGTTGCGGTGAGCGGTACCCGCCCCGCACCGGTGAACGCCGCGGGGATCGCGACGATCAATGCGCTGGCACCGGGCCGGACCTTTTTCGGCGTTGGCGCCGGGAACACGGCCCGACGAGTCATGGGATTACCGCCCCAACGGATCAGGGAATTCGAAACCTACCTCAAAACCATCGCCCCTCTGTTGAAGGGGGAAGAGGCGGAATTCGAGTCGGACGGCGCAACCCGGCCCATCCGCCACATCATGCCGGACAAGGGTTTCGTTAATTTCCGTGATCCCATACCGCTGTACGTATCCGGTTTCGGACCGAAGAGCCTGGCCCTGGCCGGCCGCTATGGAGACGGCGCCGTGGTGGGCGCCGCCCGCGACTCGTCCATGAGGAGTACCTGGCATATGGTGGAGGCCGGGGCCCGGGATGCGGAGCGGGCACTGTCTCCCGGTGAAAACTTCTACACCACGGCCCTCACCACCATGGTGGTGCTGGAGGATGACGAGGCTGCCGATTCGGACCGTGTGAAATCACAATGCGGCGCCATGGCCATGGCGGCCGTGCACTATGCCTACGATCAGCATCGCAACTTCGGCCATCAGCCACCCGGGCATCTTTCCGGCATCTGGGAGGACTATTGCGCCATGCTGGCAACGGTGCCCGAGGAGCGGCTCCATCAGCGGATCCACGCGGGACACAACTGCTGGGTACTGCCGGAGGAGGAACGGTTTCTCACCCCGGACGTCCTGAGCGCCTCGGCCATGATCGGTACCGCAGACGAGTTGATCGAGCGCCTGCAGCGTCTGGCTGCAGATGGCCTCAATCAGGTCATGATCCTGCCCAACTTCGACACCCGATTCGATGTGATAGAGCAGGTCGGCCGCAAGGTGCTGCCGCACGTGTAGCCCACGAATTAAATTGCGAATGATTCTCGTTATTATGTAGAATCCCGGTTCTCTGCTCACGCCTCGAAGAGAAACCCGCATGAAGCTGTCGCTACCAACCCTTCTGGCAGTCGCCGCCCTGCCAGGCATGGCCCATCCGGACGACGACGCTATCCAGTATCCGCTCATCGAAGAAATCACCATCGTCGGCGATCGCGTTCAGGCAGGACAGATCACCGGTTCAGCCGAGTTCATCGGCCCTGAGGACCTGGAAAAGTTTGAGTACACGGATGTGCAGCGGATTCTGCGCCAGGCACCCGGGGTTTCTCTGCAGATTGAAGACGGCTACGGGCTCCGGCCGAACATCGGCATCCGCGGCGTGCCCACCGAGCGCTCCGGTCGGATCACCCTGCTCGAAGACAACATCCTGATCGCGCCAGCGCCCTACTCCGCACCCGCCGCCTACTACTTCCCCACGGTCGGTCGTATGTATGCCATGGAGGTACTGAAAGGCCCCGCCGCCATCACCCAGGGGCCCTACACCATCGGCGGGGCGTTCAACATGATCTCAACACCCATCCCGGAGCAGTCCCGGGGCGGTCTGTTCGCCGAGGCAGGAGAAGATGAAACCTATCGACTGCACGCACACTGGGGAACACGGACGGAGTCTGGATTCGGATTCATGGGTGAAACCCACCAGTGGCAATCGGACGGCTACCAGGACATAGATCGCAGCGACACCAATACCGGCCTCGATATCGAGGACTACACGCTGAAGCTCTCCTATGCACCCACGGACGCCCGGCACGCCGTCATGCTCAAGCTTCAGTACGCAGACCAGACGTCCGATCAGAGCTATCTGGGACTGACCGATACGGATTTTGCGGGAGATGCCTGGCGTCGATACGGCGTCTCCAGCCTCGACCAGATCAATACCGAGCACCAGCAACAGGTATTGACCTATCAATTCGATGCGAGCGACAACCTGACGCTGACCGCCACCGCCTACAACAATGAGCACGAGCGGGACTGGTTCAAAACCGAAGGCATCGACTACGACGGCAGCGACAACGCCGAAGCGTTTTCCAGCAACAGCTGGTCGAACGTCATCCAGGCCGTCAACACAGGACAGGACTCGGGCGGCGCCACCGCTGCGGCCCTCAATGCCATCCTGCAGGGTGCGGACTCTGCAGCTGGAGCCATTCAGATCCGCTCCAACGCTCGTGAGTACTACGCCCGGGGCATTCAACTGGGCGGACACTGGCTGACGACCATCGGCACAACCACACACGAGATTGAGTTCGGCATTCGCTATCACGAAGACGAGGAAGACCGTCTGCAGCGAAACAGCACCTACACTCAGGTCGATGGCGCGCTCGTTCTGGACGATCCGGGCCTGCTCGGCAATGCGGGCAACCGGATCCAGAACGCAGAGGCCTGGGCCCTGCATATTTATGACCGGATCGAGTTCGGACGCTGGACAGTTGCACCGGGGCTGCGCTTCGAGGATATCGACCAGAGCCGCATCCGCTACGAAACCCGGCCCGGCAATACGGATGACCCCTCGGCACGGGATTCGAGCAATGTCCGTGATACCCGGGAAAATAGCACCAGCGTGTGGCTGCCGGGCATCGGCATTCTGTATTCGGTCAACGACGGACTGTCCCTGCTCGGCGGGATCCACAAAGGATTTTCCGCCCCACCCAACGCGCCGGACGTGCAGGAAGAGGAATCGATCAACTACGAACTCGGCCTTCGCTACACCCATGCGCGCTGGCATGCAGAAGCCATCGCCTTCCTCACCGACTTCGAGAACCTGCTCGGCGTGTGCACCGCGTCCTCCGGCAGCGATTGTGAAATCGGAGATGCTTTCAACGGCGACGCCGCGACCATCCGCGGACTGGAGGTTCGGGCCGGTATCGATCTGGCCGGCAACCGGACCTTCCAGGTGCCCGTCGACTTCACCTGGACCTGGACCGACAGCGAGTTTGATACGAACATCGCGGACACGGAATACTGGGGCGACGTGAGCAAAGGCGATCCGATTCCATACATTCCCGAACAGCAGTTTCTGCTCCGCATCGGAATCCTGATCTCGAGTTTCAGCGCGGACCTGTCCGCCAACTACATCGATGCCGTATGCACCCGCCCGGCCTGTGGTGCCTTCGAAAAAACAGATGATTCTCTGACGCTGGATCTAGGTGCTGCCTGGGCATTCACCGAGCGCTTCGATGCGTTCGCCCGGCTGGAGAATCTCACCGACGAAAAAGACATCATGGGGCGTCAGCCCTATGGCGCCCGTCCCAACAAGGCCAGAACCGCAGCCATAGGCGTGCGCCTCACGTTCTGAATCTGTGCCCGGATACAGCCTGTGAGGCTCAGTCGAGCCGAAATCTGTTACGACGATCTCAGAATTTACTGATCGAGGCGTCATCATGAAATGAAGCTGGCCCTTCAGATCATGAAGCATTACCTCCTAATCGCTGCTGCGCTCACCGCCATCTGGTGGTTCACCTCACAGGAAAACCTGGAGACGGTGACCCTGCCTGATGGTTCGTTCAGCTATCCGGACTACACCTTCACGAACCCGGAACCATTCGATCTGGAAGCCCGGGTGCTGTCCGTGAAGGACTACAGATCCGGACGGGAATCCGAACTCTCCCCCCGTGACCTGGCGCTCGGCTGGGACCGGATGATGGAGGATGCGATAGCGGAACAGATCGATGTGAGCCAGTCGGGTCGCTGGTACCGGTGGCGGGTAGACAGCTTTCCTATCCCCCGGAAAGAGATCTCCTCCTCCAGCGCCAACATGCACATGGTTCCCGCTAACGAAGCAGTTGCCCAACAGCTCAAGGACGTGGACGAAGACGACCGAATCCGCATCGTTGGTCAGCTTGTCGACATCAGCGCCAGCGACGGTTGGCGCTGGCGCTCCTCCCGATCCAGAACGGATACCGGCAACGGCGCCTGCGAACTGGTTTTACTGGAACAGATTCACTGGCTCTGACACCGGCCCGGCTCCCTGGTTTCCACCTCCCCCTCTCTATATGCTCGACCACTTCGGGTCCGCACCTCTGTCTGACAGTGAGATGCGTACTTCTGTTTGTTTCTACGGGGAGGGTAGATGAACGACGATCATCGGGTCGGTGCCGGCAGCTACGCGTTTCTGACATTTCTGACGTTGTTGAACGTGATGAATTTCGTGGACCGGCAACTGCTGGCCAGCTTCGCCAACTTCATCGTGCCCGATCTCGGCCTCACCAACACTCAGTTCGGCCTGTTGACCGGGCTCTTCTTTCTTTTCTTTTACTCCACCGCCGGCCTGTTCATGGGCGTGCTGGCAGACACCACTAACCGTACCCGACTGATCAGCTGCGGCCTGGCTGCCTGGAGTGCGCTCACCGCCCTGTCCGGCGCCGCCCGGGGATTCGTGAGCCTGGCGATCCCGAGGATGTTCATCGGCGTCGGCGAATCCATCATGACGCCCACTTCCATGTCGCTGCTGGCCGATCGGTTTCCCTCCCATCGACTCGGCTTCGCTTCCGGTTTCTATTACATGGGCGTACCCATCGGCGTCGGCGCCAGTCTGCTGGTCGTGGGCTATCTGGGCCCGGCCATCGGCTGGCGAAACTGTTTCTACCTGCTCGGCGGCATCGGCGTGCTGTTCGCTCTGGTCATGTGGTTCATGCCCGAAACACCCCGGAAGCATCTGGCCGCAACACCCGGAACCGACACGGAGAAGCAATCCATCCGGGTGATTGCCCGCACACTGATCGATGCGCTGCGCACGTCGCCCGCCCTGCTCATGACCATCAGCGGAGGTGTTGCCTTCCATTTCATCCTGGGTGCGGCCACCTTCGACCAGCTCTGGTATGTGGAAGAGCGGGGATTCGAGCGGGCAGAGATCGCTCAGATCACCGGCTGGATCGGCATCGTTGCCGGCATTCTCGGTAACCTGTTCGGTGGCCTGGGTGGTGACTGGTTTCTCAGAAAGACGGGCATGGGCAGACCCATGTTTCTATTCTGGATCCTGCTCCTTCTGGCGCCCGTCAATATCGCCTATCGGCTGGTACCGCCGGATACCATCTGGTTCTGGCTGGGCGTATTCGTCGGCTTCTTCCAACTCGGCTGCTTCTATGGACCAACCTTCTCCACCGTACAGGAGCTGGTCCCGCCCCAGATTCGCGCAACGGTGGTTGCCTTGTACATCCTGCTACTCAATATGGCCGGCGTCGCCATCGGCGTCAGCGCGGCAGGCGTCTATGTGGACTGGCTGATCGCTCGGGGCAGTGAAGCGCCGTACACTTCCGCCCTCCTCTGGTTCACCGTTATCTCGCTCACGGCCATTCCCCTGTTCTTCTTCGCCGGCCGGCGCTTCGAACGTGATCGGGCGCGGTTGTTCGCGAAAATGCAGGCGGCAGATACCTGATCGCTTATCTGTCAGAACGCGCCGATGATGGCGCCCATCAGAACGCTGTAGGTCACGCGATAGCCCGCCTGTATCAGAAACAGGCGCATGCCCCACCCGCAGAAAGCGGTGTCCGACGCCATGGCGGTGGCGATAAATCCGATACCCACGATCAGCCCGAATACGGCGCCGCCGACCACGCTACCGATGCCCAGCGCCAGCATGAGCGCCGCAACCACCACACAGGTAAGCGCGGCGGTAAAGAAACTGATGACGAACGGCGCTGGTGACGGCTCTATGTCGTCTTCCGTCTTTCCGAGCGCCTCCATCCAGGCACGACCGAACAACGGTCCGTACCAGAGCCCACCCAGAACAAAAGCCGCCACCGTGGCAATCAGAATGGCCAGCCAGTCGAGCGCCAGCAGATCGATTGGAGTTGACCCGCTTCCGCGGATAGTTTGTGGCTTGGGACTCAAGCCGCGTCTTGGACATTGATCCTCCTCTCATAGTTGATAGGTGACAAGTATCCGAGCGCTGAGTGACGACGCTGCGGGTTGTACCAGCCTTCGATGAACTCGAAGATGGCCATCCGAGCTTCGGCCTGGGATTTGAACCGTCTTCGATCCAGCAACTCGCACTCCAGCGTGGCGAAGAAGCTCTCTGCCATGGCGTTGTCGTAGGCATCACCGACGGAGCCCATCGACGGCTGCACATTCATCTCCCGGCAACGAAGGCCAAAGGCGATCGACGTGTACTGCGTGCCTTGATCGCTGTGATGGATCACGGAGTTCGGTCGGCGTTGGCTGAGCGCCATGTTCAAGGCCTGCAACACCAGCTCTGTTCTGAGGTGCGTCTCCATCGACCAACCCACCACTCTACGAGAACAGGCATCCAGCACGATGGCCAGATAGATGAAGCCTGCCCAGGTTGGCACATAGGTGATATCGGCCACCCAGAGCTCGTCCGGTGTCTGAGCTTTAAAGTTTCTAGTCACTAGATCCGGCGCTGGCCGAGCATCCTTGCGCCTGCGAGTGGTAACCGTAAAGCGTCGACGACTGGCGCCTGCCAGCCCTTCCTCCCGCATCAGGCGGGCGATGCGCTTACCGGAGACTCTATGTCCGTCTGCCTTCAGCTCGGCATGCATCCGAGGCCGTCCATAGGTCCCGCGCGAACGGTCATGGATCGCACGGATCTTCACCTTCAGCGCCAGATCGGACAGATACCGATTCGACAACGGGCGTCCACGCCAGGCATAGAAGCCGCTGGTAGAGACCTTCAGCACACGGCACATCGTGCGCACGGGATAGCGGGCCTGATTTGCTTTCACGAACCGGAAGACTTCTTCGGTATCGTGCCGGTCTCCTGAGCGAACCAGGCCGCGGCCTTTGAGAGGATCTCTCGTTCCTGCTTCAGCTGGCGGTTCTCACGTCTGAGCCGGGATAGTTCTTCCCGCTCATCAGACGTCAGGCCGTCGGTTCGACTACCTGCATCCAGGTCGGCACGTTTGACCCAGTTACGGATCGACTCCGCAGTCGGTTCAAATTCTCTGGCCAGTTCCTCTGGCGTTCTGCCTGCTCGCACCAGGTCCACCATTTGCTGGCGGAACTCCGGTGGATAGGGGTTGTGAGATCGGGGCATAGTAGATACCTCCTTCGGTAAAGGTTAGGTATCCACGAAAGCGGGTCAACTCCAGATCATTGTTCTCCTCCCGATTTGAGAAACCAGGCAAGCGTAACCTGATTCACCACGACACGCTCCGTGGATTGCACTCGTCAACCCCAGCCTGTATGAAAGACGGCTGAACAGTGTGGAGAGACGACATGCAGGAAATGCCGACAGAAGGCCGGGACTGGCCGTCGCTGAAAGCGGAGATGGTGGCGCGCGGTGGCGATGACGCCAAGTGGCGGGACGGCAAAACGGCCGTTTACGTTTTCAACGCCGGAGAGGATGTTGCTGCCGTCCAGAAAGAGGCTTACACCCTGTATATGTCCGAGAACGGACTGGGACCACTGGCCTTCCCGAGTCTGAAGCAGATGGAGGACGAAGTGGTCCGCATGGGCCTTTCACTGCTGCACGGTTCTGAGGATGCACGCGGCACTATCACGTCCGGTGGTACCGACTCCATCACCATGGCGGTGAAGGCCGCCCGGGATTACGCCCGCAATGAAAAGGGTCTCACGGGTCCGGCGAACCTGGTTGCGCCGTATTCCGCCCATCCCGCTTTCGACAAGGCCGCCAGACTCATGGACATCGAAGTGCGGCGGATTCCGGTGGGCCCGGATCTGCTTGCGGATGTGCCGTCCATGGCCGAGGCGGCGGACGATCACACCATCATGCTGGTCGGTTCCGCACCGAGCTTCCCGTACGGCCTGATCGATCCCATCGGCGCCCTCAGCGAGATGGCCGTCGACAGAGCGCTGTGGCTGCATGTGGATGCCTGTGTCGGCGGCTATATCGCCCCGTTCGTTCGTATGAACGGCGCAGACATTCCGCCTTTCGACTTTGAACTGCCAGGCGTCTGCTCCATGAGCGCCGACCTGCACAAGTACGGCTACTGTGCCAAAGGGGCATCCACGGTTCTGTTCAGAGACGAAGCGCTGCATCAGCACATGATCTTCGACTGCAATGACTGGCCCGGTGGGCGGATGATCACTCCGACCCTGGCGGGTACCCGTCCCGGCGGGGCCATCTCGGCCGCCTGGGCAGTAATGAACTATCTGGGCGTATCGGGCTATCGGGAAAAGCACCGGCAGGTGACCACCGCCAGAGAAGCGGTGGAAGCCGGTGTGCGATCACTCGGTTTCGACGTCCTCGGCGACCCGCAACTCGGCATCGTCGCCTTCACGCATCCCTCAGCGGATGTCTTTTCCGTCTATCGCGAAATGTACAGGAAAGGCTGGTTTACCAGCCTGACCACGAAACCCCCGGCGCTGCATCTGATGCTTTCCCCCTTCCACGAAGGCGTGATCGACGTCTACCTCCAGGATCTGGAAGCGAGCCTGGCGGCGGTCGGCGACAAGAAGACAGAAGGATTCGAAGCGCGATACAGCTGATCAGCAGGAACAGTCGAGGAGCCAGGCTTCAGCAGCCTCGCGGGTAAAGAAGTAGTTCATAGCCACGGGCAGTCCTTCGGATTCATAAATGGCCACGAGGATCTTCGCCAGATCTTCCAGGTGCGGCGCGATCACCAGCGCGACACAACTCCTCTGACGGGTTGCGATCAGCGCTCTGAAGGAATCGGGCAGTTGCCGAAGTCCATCGCTGGTGAGTGAATCGACGTTCCACTCACTGACATCGTAAATCAGCCGGTTGTGCTCGGCCCACACCTCATAATGGCTGCGCACATGATCCATGAGCACGTTGATACCCGCCCTGCCGACCATCTCGGTGATCAGGATCGTATCTCTAACTTCGTGCCGTACTTCAGCAACAACCATGGATGATCGGCCGGAACTCAACAACGCTCTCCGAATTCAGCAGGCGCGGATACTCTCACTCGCAGCTTCGCCTCGCAATTGTGTGGATGTATGGACATGTTATTCCAGCGTCTGGGAACCGTCCCCACTCGATTGAAAGATCGAGCGCGTTCAGTCTCTCGCAAACAGCAATTCCAACCGCCCTTCCTGCAGGAGGGTGGCTTTCTGAATGGAGAGTGCAGGGAAATACTCGTCCAGTTGCTGCTGGGTGTGCGCATGGTAGCGGCCTTCCCGCTCGACGCTGGCCAGCCTCAGGTGAGACCCATCTTCGATCCCATAACGACACCCCACGTTTTCCGGCTGCCAGCCCGGTTCTCCCGCCCGGGCACCACTGTGCAGGGAGCCGAAGCCATAGCCGAGGCTGCGCGGCCCCAGATGCGGTGCCAGCGCCCGGCTCAGTCCCTCGAGCGCGCTGAGCGACAGATAGTGCAAGGCATCCCAGAACATGCACACATCGAATGTGAGATCGTCCGGAAGTCTCAGATACTGAACCAGTTGCGTGCAGGCCTCTGCCGTGCTCAGTTCCTCCGGCGGGTTCAGGACGAGGTCGCAGGAAAAGAGGTCCACAAAATGAATGGCTGCATTTCGTCCGGCGAAGAAGTTCAGCGTGCTCTGGGCACCGCTGCCCAGATCCAGCACCTGTATCCGTTCCCGTGATTCGATCTGTTCCAGCAACAGGGGCAGCAACCGGCTGGTAACGGTCTCCGGCCGGGAACGTCTGCTGGAAGCCGGGTCCGGAACCCGACGACTTCGGAGCATTCTGCTCATCCGCTGGTTTTGCTTTCCTTTCCGTCACCGGTCCCATTCGGGGCGGTTGCTGTCTGGGCGGTCGCGGTCCGTTTTGGTGCGGCAGCCGCCGGCTTCTCCACACCCGGGTCCATATCGATGGCGCCTTTGAACTTGGCACCGTCTTCCAGCGTCACCCGCGGCGCCGTGATGTTGCCACGCACTTTGCCGGTCTGGGTGATGATCACTTTTTCCTCACCGCGGATATCACCGGTCACCTGGCCTTCGACTTTGATCGTTTTGGCGGTGAGGTCCGCTTCCACGATGCCCTGTTGGCCGATGGTGAGATCGTGACCCTTGAGTGCCACCGAGCCCACCACGTTGCCTTCGATCAGCAGATTTTCGTCCCCGCTGACCTCGCCTTTGACTTTTACCGTTGCTCCAATCACCGCTGCATTCCTCGTGTTGAACGTTTCAGAGGGCGACCAGCTGGCGCCCGACCCACTGCCAGAACCAACGTCCGGCTCCGAATGGGCGTTGTCTTTGCGTTTCTCAAACATGCCTGCCACCTCCTTCTATCTCCTTCTCGATCAACCGCGCGAGGGACCAATATAGGCCATCCGATGAACGGAGATATGACAATTTTCTGTTCGTCGATGGTCCGCCGGCTTCACGCCCCATGAGAGGCTGTACGTCACCCCCGGGATCCGGCAGGATGCTCTGGATGCGCCAGATTTTTCCAGAAAGTGCACGGATCCTGCCGAGAGAACGCCTGATACCGGGCCTGGCGCTCGTCCTGGTTCTGGTCCTGTGTATCGCGGTGACGGGCTGCGGGCAACCGGCAGGCACAACCTGCCAGATCCAAGGCAGCGGCTTCACCGCGTCCCACGACTGCGCACACCGGTGTCTTTCCCGCTGGAAACTCACCTGCCCGGACGGCACCCGGTTATCTCCGAACACCTGTTCCGGCGCCTTCGACTGCACGCCCGGCAGTTGCCCGGCTGGACAGGTGTGCTATTCCGACGACGATCCCTTTGAAGCACGCAGCTACTGCGTGATGGCGGACACCTGCGGCACCCTGGACCCTGCGGCCCTGCATGCCTGGGAGCTCGACACGCTCGATCGGCAGACGGCCGTGCTCGCCGAACGGGATGAGCGACAGCGACGGCGGCTGGAAGCCAAGCAGGCCGGCGAGCCGATGGTTGCGCCCACCGTCGAACCGCTCCGACCCGACCGTTGAAGCAACCAAGCCCCACGGTCATTTTCGTCTGCCTCATGTGCCTGACCGGCATTGCCCGGGCTGCCTCCACGGTTCCCGCCCCCGGGGCACTTCCCGAACTGCCCTGCTCGCCCACCGCCGAACGGGCGGCATTCAGCCTCGAAGGCGAGGTCTATGGCGACAGGACGTGGCACCAGGCCCTGCCCAACGGCTGGGTCTTCGCACTGCTGCCGGGCCCGTTCGGCTGGCACATACGTGTGTTCGAACACGATGGGCCGGATGCGGTGGATCTTTCTGCAATCACCCCGCCCCATCACGGTCCACCGAACCCACGGGATATCGAAGGCTGGCACTTCAGAAACGCTGCCAACACCGGTCCGAACAACGGTGATGTGAACGCTGCACAGGCCCTGCGCCTGTTCGCATTTTCCGAAGGGCTGATCGGCACCGGTGGTTTCAAACCGAACACCAGCGCGGACCAGCCACGGCTCGAGCCCCCGCCTGCGGATGCCGGACGAGGCTGGTTGCGGGCGATCGACTATGGTCTCGCTGATCTGGCCCCCGGCGAGCGTGCCCGGATGAACTATCTGGACTTCGAAGCCTGTCTCACCTGGCCACAGCACACTGCCGTGAACCCTCCGCCTGACACCAACCCGGTCCCGGGACACCTGGCTATGGCAGAGGCGATCGAGACCCTGGGCGCCTGTGGCCTCGACCTGAACCGCTACGAACTGCGACCGATGCTGGCCCCCGCCAGTCAGGTGCTGGACATCGATGGCGATGGTGCCTGGGACGAAGTTTTCCAGATCAGAGCACGAAACGAAGGCGCCCCGTCGCTCGCACTCTGTCGAGCGGGCACCTGGCTCCACCTTGCAGGATCTGAGGAAGCCACCGCCCTCTCCGGCGTGCTCCCGCAGCTCGAATCCTGGCATACCGTTGCCCGGGATCACGGCCCCTTCGGCTATGTGGACGAACCGCCCTGGCCTCTGCCGGAAGGCGATGTGCTGGTGCTGGAGCGCATCGAGAAGTCCATGGACCTCCTCTACTGGAAGCAGGGCGCACTGCGCACACAACGCGTCTATCGCTACATCGAACAGTAGCCGGACCTTGAATTTTCCGGATCTGAAACCATCCTGTCCCGCACCGGACCTGTCGTCTTATGCTGAGCCCTCTCCCGCCCTGTGTCATGCCCTCCCCTGGGCAGCCCTTCAGGCACAGGGCGGGCCCTACGCCCGCAACCATCATCCCGGGTTACTGCACCCCGGCAGATCATCGACCTTTGTGCAGGCTTCCGCCGTCGCTATCGAGACATCGGCCACGTAATACAGCGTGGCAAATCCCAGGGCTTCGCGGCCGAGGTTGTGAAAAATCATGCCGAGGGCCATGTCACCCGCCGTAAAACGGTCGGCATGATTTGCGAAGTAGCGAGCCGGTTCGTTCAGGGATTCATCCGCAAGCAGCGCCGTCACCCGACCAACGCCGGTGTGGTAGGCCTGCACCAGCAACATCTGATACAGCTTGTCGGCTTTCGGTTCCGGCAACGCGCCGAACACCTCCGCAAATACCGGCGCCAGATTGCGATGATTCTGCTGCAGCAGATAGAGCGCGCAATCGATCTGGGCAAGCCGGTGCAGGCGAAAACGCTCGTCGAGGCGACAATCGTCCATAGCCACCGCCGTCAACTGCATGATGCCGACGGCACCGGCTGTGGAACGTGCCTCCCGAACGCCGCCACTTTCGATGATGACCTTGCCCGCCAGCACCGCAAGCGTGCGCTCGGGCAGATCGATCCGTCCTTCGGCCTGACGTTGATCGAACACCGCTCGAATGGCCGTGTGCAGGGAAACCGGATCTGTTTCGCTGCCGACCCTCAGACCATCCCAGGTGCCCCACAGTCGGGCGGAAGCCTCCTCGCCCGTATAGCGAGCCACCAGCCGCGGCAGAAAGGCATCCGGGTGATCGCAACTGAGTGCAAACGGATAGCCCGCATGACGCTCGTCGCCAGACACCCAGCCGATCACCTTCTGCTCCCCGGCGAGACGCTGGCGTTGGGTGTTGAGCGCACGCTGATTCTCGTCCCGCGTTCCGGCATCCGTCAGATAGCCGAGGAAGCGCATGCGGTGGTCATAGAGAATGTGCCGATCGGCCTGTTCGCAGAAGCTCTGGCCGGTCAGTACCCAGCGGCGGATGGTGGTGAGATTGGCGTATACGCCCTGACTCTCCCACAGCGGCGTCTGCTCGATCACATCGCGCCAGCCGGCGAGCGGCGCATTCTCCTCGGCATGGGCAAAAGACGCCTGGATACCCAGAAGGAGCAGAACCGTCAGCCCTGTAAGCCTTCGATACGGTCGCGCCAACCGATCTGGTTCAGGTCTCAACGTCCGAGTACTCCCGGGCGTCTTCAAGGACAGAGAGGGCGTCAATTCTTTCCAGCAGCCGGCGCAACGAGTCCGCAAGCTCGCTGTGGCCCTCAGCTGCCAGTCTGTCGATTTCTTTCTCGATCCTGGCAATGTCCCCGCCCAGCTCGTTCGAGGTATCCGCCGCTGTTTCCGTGGCCGACTCGATCAGTCCCTCCAACTCGGTAACGACCCGCTCTGCGGTCGATCGACTGCTCGCCGCCAGACCGGCAATTTCTTCGTCTATGTCCGCTCGGGTCTGATGCCAGTCTTCGCTTTCGAAGTAGCTTTCGATCCGATCAGTCATAACGTCCATCAGGCTGGAGGCACGGCCTACCGCATCGCTCACCTGCCAGATTGCCAGTTCCAGCGGTGTCAGGCCTTTGAGCCGGCCGCCTGAAGCGACCGGTTCCGCCGTCTCCGACGGGTTCAGAATCACAAGCATCGGCGGACCTTCCACCGGCACATAGGCGACCGCATTGTTCTGCACCAGGGGTGCAAGGGCTGGCTCGAGACTGAACTCGATCACATAGCCGGGCACCTGTTCAGCGACCTCAACTTCGTCCACGGACCCCACCTCCCGGGTTTCCAGGTAGACACCATCACCGGGCCGCAGACCTTCAGGTGCTTCCAGCACCGTGGACAGGGTGACATCGCGGGAACAGCCTGATAACAGCAGCAGGGCAACCAGAATCAGGCCGTCCAGAAACCTTCGACGCATCTCAACTCCGATCAGTTATGGGGAATGGCGGTGCGGAGATCGTAGGCCATCTCGGAGTGGAAAACACCGGGCGGAAGAGAGGCATGGAGGGTTCCCCCTATTGCGGAGAATCCGGTCTGCTCCTAAAAAGTACCTCTGTATGAATTCGAGGTGACGGACATGAGAAAAGAAGGAGCTGCCTTGAGAAACGCCCTGATTGTCAGCGGGACCATCGTTGCACTGCTGGTTGTCGGGTGGCTGTTCGTAACAAATGTAATCGCCGTATAGGCGAGGGAGACGCCAAACAATGAAACGACTCTGCTTTCTCTCGCCGGATCTCGAACATACGCGCCAGGTCGTGAACGACCTGAAAGCCAACGAAATACCAGAGAAACACATATATGTCGTCGCAAAACATGGCATAGAGCTGGACGATCTGCCGGACGCCGGCCCGGAAGCCGATGACTTCCTACCTGCCTACGAAAGGGGGGTGGCATTCGGCGGCGCCACCGGACTTCTGGCCGGGCTCGTGGCGCTGGCCTTCCCGCCCAGTGGGGTGGCGATTGGCGGAGGCGCTGTATTGTTGATCAGCCTTTTCGGAGCCGGCGTCGGCGGATTTCTTACCGGTTTGGCAGGCGCGGCCTTTCCCAGCTCACGTTTGAGTGAATTCGAAGCGGCAATCGAGCAAGGAAAGCTCCTGGTCATGGCCGACGTGCCAAACGATGAGGTGGGGAAATACGAGCAAATGATCAAGACTGCCGATCCGGAAGTAGAGGTCATGGGCATCGAGCCGCCTGCGCCTGTCGTTCCCTGAATCGGCGTCCGGTGAGTACGATCGTCATCGCTACCAGAACGCCACCCCCAAGGGCCACTAAGCTGTATTTCTTATTCTCCTGCTCAGCCTGCGGCAACAGGTGTGTGGCGCCCACGTAGACAAGTGCACCCGCGGACAGCGAAAGGAGCGCGCCCAGCATGGGCCTGTCTATCTGACTGATCAGAGGATAGGAAACGAGCATGCCTAATGGCGTGCTGAGCGCTGCTGCCAGAAAAGCGATCATCAGCGCCGTCCGTTCTCTGAATCCAGCTCGAATCAACAGCAGGTAGGTAATGATGCCTTCCGGGAACTCGTGCAGCACCATAGGTGAAGGAACGAGGCCGAGATAAGCACACCTGCCGCAAAACTCATGAAGTAGGCGGTATTCCGTCTTCCCCAGTCTTCGAAGTGCCGGATGACGTAGATACCAAGCGTGGTGACGGAAGCCGCCGTCACACTGGTGATCAACGCGGTCCAGAATGTGTTTTCCATGAGCATCTCAGGCGGATTTCAGAAGACCCGCGTAAATCTCATCGTCCAGAAGGGATTATGGTGGAGCCAGACGGGATCGAACCGTCGACCTCTACAATGCCATTGTAGCGCTCTCCCAGCTGAGCTATGGCCCCACAGATTGCCCTGGCGAACGCCAGGACGGGCAGAAGGCGCGAGATACTAGGTCGCAGGTTCTATCGTGTCAACCGGCCGGATCGTCGCCGTCCGCATGCCGACGGCTCATTTTCTCAGGTCGACCCAGTCCTGGAAGGCAAGCAGCGCGGAAACAGCATTGGCCCCGAGCCAGCGCAGTGGCTCCGGCTCCCAGCGACGGGATCGATGATTTACCCAGGGCAGGCCCGTGCGTTCGGATTCCCGCTCCAACAGCAGGTCGGCCAGTGTCTGCCCCGCCAGATTGGCAGCAGCAACCCCTTCGCCCACATAGCCGCCCGCCCAGGCGAACCCGGCTTCCCGGTCGTAGCCCACGGAGGGATAAAAGTCTCTTGGTGCCCCCAGCACGCCGCCCCACTGATGAGCGATGGGCGGTTGTTCTCCGAGCATCGGAAACAGCTCGGTCAACAGCGCCCGCAGGCGCTGGTGCGATGGGTGGGAAACCTCGAATCGCGGGTCGACTCTGGAGCCGTATCGATACGGAGCAGACAGCCCGCCGATGGCGATCCGATCGTCCACGGTACGTTGGCCGTAGTAGATCATTGCCCGGGCATCCTCGAACGTCTGTCGCTTCTCCAGGCCGATCTCCGCCCAGACGGCAGGGTCCAGCGGTTCGGTGACGACCATGTAGTTGTACAGTGGCACAATCTGTCGCGTCTGCCCCGCAATCGAATCCGTATAGGCTTCCGTCGCACGCACGATGATGCGCCCTTGCGCCACCCCGTTCGCTGTCCGGGCTCGTCTGCCTTCGATCGCCGTCACCGGACTGTCTTCATAGATCTGCACGCCGGCCTCGCGCAATACCTTCTGAAGCCCCACCACCAGCCGATACGGATGGATGGCTGCACAGTGCGGGGTATACAAACCGCCCTTGAGGCCCGGAATATTCAGATGTGCCGATGCCCCCGACACACCGAGCAGCGACACGTCCTCCTCACCGAGCCCGATTTTCCGGGCAGCGGCCTCCCGCGCCGCCAGGCGCTTCAGTTGAATCGAGGTCACCGCCGGGTAGATGGTGCCTCCTTTCGCATAGTGACAATCGAACTCATGCCTCTCGGCAACCCGGCCGATCTCGTCCACGCTGGCCTGCATGGCCCGATGCATGGCCAGTGCGCCGCCTTGTTGCCTGCTGTCGTGCATCCGGTCGTCACCGGCCATGGCGCCCACGCACCAGCCGCCGTTCCGACCGGAGGCGCCGTATCCGGCGAACTGCGCTTCGAGCAGGCAGATGGAAATGTCCGGCTGTACCCTGCTGAGATAGTAAGCGGTCCACAGACCGGTGAACCCTGCGCCGATGATCACCACATCCGCGTCCACCTCACCCACCAAAGGGGCGTATCGCGCCACCGCTTCTGCCGGTGTCCGGTGCCACCAGGAAAGACTCTCCAGGGCCTCGTGCACGTTGACTCCTCCTGAGTTGATCCTGAATTGATACGGGGCGTCTTACCGGCGCTCCGGACTGAAGCGGAGCACCAGATAGCCTGAGACACCGGCAACCAGAGACGTGGCCATGATGGCCTGCTTGGCCACATCGAGCAGCGCGCCGCCGCCGAAGCTGAGCGATGCGATGAACAGAGCCATGGTAAAGCCGATCCCGCCGAGTAGACCAAGCCCCAGAAGATGCCAGTTCGTCAGTGCCGCGGGAGGCGTGGCCAGGCCAGTCACCCGCCCTACCGCCACGCCGGCCAGAATACCGAGGGGCTTGCCCAGCAGGAGCCCGAGCAGAATTCCGGCACTCAGTTCGCTCTGCCAGGCTCGGGAAACGGCCTGAGCGTCAATCACCACGCCGGCATTCACGAAGGCAAAGACGGGCATCACCACGAAACTCACCGGCTTCTCGAGCAGTTGCTCCCAGCGCTTGAGGGGTACCGTGGCATCGCGCGCTGCATCCAGCAGACGCTGGGCGGATGCGTGCTGTTCGGGTGCTTCGAGAATGGTGTCTGCCTCCGGGTCGTGCTTCGCCCGGAAGCCGGAAAGTTTCTGACTGACTTCCCGCGCGAATCGATCCCGGCCGATGGCCGGTTTGACCGGTGCGAACATGGCCACCACCACACCCGCCAGGGTCCCGTGAAAACCCACCGCCAGAAATGATGCCCAGAGTGCCACGCCGGTGAGCACATAGAGCCAGCCTCTGCGCACCCCGCTCAGATTCAGCAGCGCCAGGATGGCCACGATCAGAGCGGTGACCGGAAGCTGCTCGATCTGCAGATTTTCCGTATAGAACAGTGCGATCACCGTGATTGCGCCGAGGTCGTCGACGATGGCAAGGCCGACCAGAAAGGCCCGGGCGGCCAGTGGCACACGCTCACGGAGAAAGACGAGGATCATCAAAGCAAAGGCGGTGTCGGTGGCCATGGGAACCGCCCAGGCCTGCCGGATCGATGCATCGCTGACAACCGCCAGAAACAGGCCAGCCGGCACCAGCATCCCACCGATGGCGGCCGCCAGCACCGCACCCGCCTGCCCGGGCCTGCTCAACTGGCCCACCAGGAACTCTCTTTTCAGTTCCAAGCCGAGGAGGAGAAAGAACACGGCCATCAGTCCATCGTTGACCCAGTGCTCGAGGGAAAGCGCGAAGACGGAATCGGAAACAGCCAGGCCGAAAGACACTTCTCTGGCTTCGAAGTAAACGGGCCCCCAGGGGGAATTCGCGAACAGCAGCGCCAGCGCCGTGGCCCCAAGCAGGAGCCAGCCTGAGCCGGACTGAGAGGTAATGAAGCTCTGAAACGGCTCCATCAGACGACCGACCTGCCCCTCCAGCGGCGCCTCGATGGCATCCTGTGCGTCTTCCGGTGCTTCGTCTGAATTTTTTGTCATGAGGCTATTGGCATGCAAGTACCGCTCCGCCGTGCGCCCGCCCCAGGCGATGCGCGCGACTGCGATCGAATGAAACACCATCCACCGCACTGAGTCGGAGTAGAACCCGCACTAGGCCTCAGGCGGCTCGTCTGCAGCGTATTCGTTCAGGCGGTTGTAGAGCGTTTTCAGTGAGATCCCAAGGGAGTCCGCCGCCTGCTGCTTATCACCTTCGTAAGTTTCCAGCGCAGCCATGATCAGCTTCTTCTCGGCTTCTTCCACGGTCGCCGTAGCAGCGACCCGGATATAGTCGCCCGGCGCGGATTCAGTCTCTTCAAGATTCCTGAGATGTTCAGGCTCGATGGATTCATTGGCGAGAATGAAGGCTCTTTCCAGCGTGCTCTGCAATTCGCGCACGTTGCCCGGCCAGGCATAGCTTTCGAGCCGGCTGAGGGCCGCTTCCGAAATACCGATGGCGGAATCGTTGGTCTTGTTCAGTTCATTGAGGAAGAAACCGGCAAGACCACGAATGTCTTCTCCGCGGGCTCTGAGCGGTGGCAGGCGCAGAGGGAACCTGGCGATCCGGAAGTACAGATCCTCACGGAGCAGCCCCTGCTCTATCGCTTCCTCCGGCTCCCGGTTGGTGGCGGCAATGATCCGTGCATCGCTGTACTGATCCGTCTCGCCACCCACCCGCCGATACTGAGACAGTTCCAGCACCCGCAGCAGTTTGGCCTGCAACTCGATGGGCATTTCGGTGACCTCGTCCAGGAACAACGTGCCCCCGTGGGCACGCTCGAAATAGCCCTCATGCCTGCGGACAGCGCCGCTGAATGCGCCTTTCTCGTGGCCGAACAACTCACTCTCGAACAGTTCCTTGGGAATCGCTGCACAGTTCATCGCAACGAACTCCGACTCCGCGCGATCACTGAACAGGTGCAGTGACCGGGCCACCAGTTCCTTGCCCGTACCGGACTCACCGATCAGCAACACGCTGGTTTCGGTGGCAGCCACCTTACGCATGGTTCGATAGAGCTTGCGCATGGCTGACGAGCCGCCGCGGAGAAGACCGAACTGGTCGATGGTGGCATTCGGCTCACCATCGGCGTATCCATCCGACATTTCCGCGAGCAGGTCGGTCAGTAGAGAACGGATGAATACCGGGTCGAACGGTTTATGAAAGAAGTAGGTTGCCCCCTGTGCGATTCCCCGGTTGACCAGGTCGGGCTCGTCCAGCGCGTTCATCAGGATAATCTCGTTCGCTGTTGCCACCGCAGGATGTGCGAGCAGGTCGACGCCGGTACCATCACTGCAATGCAGCGTCAGAAAAGCGATGGCGATGGGCTGCTCATCCAGCGTCTCACGGACGCCGGCCAGAGTGCTGTGACGCACCACTGCGAAGCCCTCGGCGGCGACGGCGTCCGCCAGCGCAGCGCCGTGCCCGGCGTCATCGTCGAGAATCAGAGCGATGGGTTTCATGCGGGATCCAGTTGCGCCATTCCCTGGCGCGGGAAGATCTTTATCTATCAGCGGCACCGGCAAAGCAAGCGCGGTGGCGGATCACGCTCAGGTCATGGTTTGGCACCACCCTCGATCAGGCGGCCAGGTCGCTGCTTCTCGCACCCAGCCGCACCAGCGCCTGGCGTACAAGCTTGAGCTCATCGGGATCGAAAGTGGTTTCGTACACCTGTTGCGGCATTTTGCCCTCGTGCACGGCTTCATTCTCGAGTTCCTCTTCCCAGGCTTCGAGAATCAGCACCTTGCTCTGCCACGAACGCTGCTCATCCCGAAGCACCACCAGCGGGGTCGCGTAGTGACGCCTCGGATGAACGAACAGATCCACCTCATTCGGTTGCGGTTGCGATTCCAGAACAGAGTGTGACAGCAGCGCCTGAGGCCGCGCCTGGGTTTTTGCGCCCATCTTCACATACAGCACATCGCAGGGTGCCCGGGTCAGCGTCGACTCGACTTCGCCACCATGGACCAGCGCATCCCAGCGCGACTTCCCGCTTGCGCCCATCACGATCAGGCCGGCCTGCAGCGTCTCGGCGCTGCTGGCCAGGACGGAAGAGACCCCCCCTTCCTTAGCCACGATCTCGCCAGCGTGCTCAGCAACCCCGGTTGCCCGGGCGAAGGATTCGAGCGCCCGTGATCTGTCATCAATACCGGCCTGAACCGCCTGCACGAGGTGAAACCGGGCGCTGAAGAGGCTGCCGATACCCCGGGCAGTATCCACGACCTCATAATCGAGGGCGCGCAATTCATCGGAGGCCGTCCGTGCACCTTCCGACACCGCGGCAACCACCCCGTGTTGAGGCCTCAGTCCCCGCTCGACAAACCAGACCGGCATACCGGTCTGACGGATAAACTGCGACAGACCATAGGTGGTGGTGGTCGCCGTACTGCCCTGTTCCGGCTTAGGCAGCAGCAACAGATCCGCTGGGGAAGCACGCAGCCAGTCCTCCAGCACTGCCGGATCAAACGGCACCTGCAGCCCTTCGCAGCGCACGCCCACCCCCTCTTCTTCTTCGATCTGCCTCGCCAGCTCAGACAGGGCCTGACGAACCGGCAGCTGGGGCCCGGCCGGATCCGCGCCGGAAACGAGCGACTGCAGGTTGGACAGCAGCGACGGCGGGGATTGAAAACAGATCAACGTCAGCGCACTGCGGGTGCGGCGGACAATCCGCCGGGCCTGCTCGATCACGGGATTCGCGCTGATCGATGCCTCTGACTGATCGTCGAGATCAATCACAGCGACCAGATGGGTGTGGGAACAGGTGGCCGGTGACTGCATGCTTCTCCTTTCGTTTCAGACGGTACGAAAGAACTACGCAGGAACCGTGCCGGAACCGACGCTCCGGATCCGGACAGGCGCTGAACCGGTCAGGCCGGTTCAGCGCCTTCTACTCGACGGCCGATCAGCGCGATACTCGAACCCCGAATCTGCAGGAGTTGCAGACCGGGTTGTAAGTTTTACAAGATCGCTCCGGCGGACGCCTTCAGGACCGGGTCAGGACGCCAGGCGGGCAAGCGCCGACTGCAGGTTGGACTCAGCGAACGTCCAGTTGACATAGCCATTGATGAACTCGTCCACATAAGCACCACGATCGTTCTTGTAGTCGAGGTAGTAGGCATGCTCCCAGACATCCAGCGTGAGCAGCGGAACCCGTCCGTCCGTCAACGGCGTGCCCGCATTCGACGTCTGCTCCACAACGAGAGAACCGGTTCCTTCATCCAGCGCGAGCCAGGTCCAACCGGAACCAAACAGCCCTTTGGCAGCCGTGGCCAGCGCCTGTTCGAGGCCGGCCTGATCACCAAAAGCGTCGGCGATGAGCTGGCTGAACCGCTCATCGGTGATGGCGGTCGATGCCGGCGTCAGGCTGTCCCAGTAAAAGTCGTGATTCCACACCTGGGCGGCCAGATTGAACACCTGCCCTTCGCTGCTCCGTACGATGTCTACCAGTGACTTGTCCCGATCGGCACCGGTGAGCGCCTGATCGAGTTTTGCGAGATAACCCGCGTGATGCTTCTGGTGGTGTACCCGCAGGGTTTCCGCCCCCAGAAAAGGGGCCAGGGCATCCTGGTCGTAGGGAAGTGGCTTCAGTTCAAAGTTCATGAGACTCCTTTTTGTCCGTCATTTTTCCGTAATTTAGCCGTCGTCTTCCTCGGAACGCTGAATTCACAGACGTTCCCGTTCATCCAGCGAATGATCGCCGAATCTCTGTTGCAGTAGTGTGAACGCAAGGATTGTGCCGACGGGTTGTCGAGTACCCGGCACCCCATAGAGTGTGGCTGCTGATGCCCTATGCCTCGATTCGCTTCGAGTCCGGTCGCCGGGCGTGATCCGATGCAGCCGGGGGCGAGTTTACAGCGATCATTCAGACCATCAATACCTTCGCGTTGGCGATGCGTCGGTCAGTGTGTACAGTGACGCTCAAGCACGACTTTCAGACACCTAATGAGCAAACCTGCTACCCCCTCAGAGTTGCCGGAGCGGCTCGAGCTGATCCTGCCTGACCTGAACGGCATCCCACGTGGCAAAGTGATCGATGGCGCCGATTTCGACCCGGAAAACCCACCCCACATGCCCGGTGCCATCTTCTTTCAGAGCTTGACCGGGCACTATGTGGACGCCATGTCGGCGTACAACCCGACGGATTCCGACGTACTCCTGGCACCAGACTGGAACACGCTGCGGTCCGTACCCTGGAAAGGCACGAATCGTGCTCAGGTGCTGGTGGGTACCGTTGGCAAAGATGGCACACCCGTACCCTTCGACCCGCGCAACCTGCTGCTTCGCGTGCTGGATGCTTATGCGGACCTCGGGCTTTCACCCGTCATCGCCCCGGAAGTCGAGTTTTTCCTCCTGAACCCGCTCACCACGCACGCGCCGTTCGAGCCCGCCGTAGGTGCGCACGGTCGCCTCGAGCAGGGTGGCGAGGCCTTCAGTATCGACGCGCTGGGGAAGTACACCGCGTTCATTGACCGCCTGGAAAGCTGTTGCGCGGAGACCGGTCTTGCCCTCTCCGGCATCGTCCACGAGATGGGCCCGGCTCAGGTTGAACTCAATCTGGCACACGGACCCGCACTCGACCGTGCGGACCAGCTGTTTCTGCTTAAGCGCGTGGTGAAAGCCTGCGCAGAGGCGGAAGGTTTCAATGCCAGCTTCATGGCCAAACCCCTGTCCGATCAGGCAGGCAGTGGCCTGCATCTGCATGTGAGCGCTTACCGGGATGGCGAAAACGTCTTTGCCCTGGAAAACGGGGTTGCCGGAGCGGCGCTGCGCCACTTCATCGGGGGTCTGGCCCACTACCTTCCAGATGCCTTCGCTCTGATTGCACCGAACGTGAACAGCTACAAGCGTTTTCGTCCGGACTCTTCGGCGCCGATCAATCTGGCCTGGGGGTATGACAATCGCACCACCGGACTCAGGGTGCCCTTCGACAAGGATGCAAACGGACGGGTGGAAAACCGGGTGGCCGGTGCGGATGCCAACCCCTACCTGTGCGTGGCCGCCACCCTCGCCTGCGGTCTGCTCGGCATACAGGAAGCCATCGAACCGGCCGCCGCCGTCGATTCGGATGCCTATGAAATGACGGCGGATCTGCCACGGGATCTCGGCCAGGCGCTGGACAGGCTGAACGCCAGCACCGCACTCGGAGAAATGCTCGGCGAATCTTTCATCGACGTTTTCTCCGCCGTCAAGCGCGACGAGCTGAATGACTTCCAGAGCGAAGTTTCGCCCTGGGAGCGTCGCTATCTGGGCGCAGAACTTTGAGCGGCAGAAAACGCCCAGGCGGTGACCCGGGCATCGGCTACGACGAATCCTGGTACTACCACACCGCGAAAGAGCTGACTGACTATCCCGGGCTGAATGAGCACATCGAGGCCGATATCTGCGTCATCGGCGCTGGCTACACCGGTATATCCGCCGCGATCGAACTGGCGGACAAAGGTTATTCAGTAGCAGTCCTGGAAGCTCACAAGGTCGGCGCCGGTGCCTCCGGCCGCAACGGTGGCGTGCTCGGCATGGGCCAGCGCAAGGATCAGGATGAGCTGGAAAGCTGGCTTGGCGATGATATCGCCGAGAAACTCTGGCAGATCGCCTGTGACGCGAACGATCTGGTCCGTGCACGCATTCAACGTTTCGGTATCGACTGCGATCTCAGCGACGGTGAACTCACTGTGGCGCACAAAGCGCGCTACGCCCAGGAGCTGTACGACTACGCCGATCATCTGGAGCGGCGCTACGGTTACACCGACCATCGACACGTCAGCGCGGAAGAGGTGCGCGACATGCTGGGCGTCGACACCTTCTACGGTGGCTATCTCGACCATCGGGCCGGTCATCTTCATCCATTGAACCTGGCGCTGGGCCAGGCGCGGGCTGCGACAGAGCTGGGCGTTCGCGTATACGAGGGATCCCGGGCCCAGTCCTACCGCGAAGACGGCAATGGCATTCACGTACGCACTGCCTCCGGTGAGGTGAGCGCGAAGTTTCTGATTCTCGCCTGCAACGGCTATCTGGGCGATCTCGGCCGGTTGTTCGAGGCCTACCAGATGCCGATCAACAACTTCGTTCTGGCCACGGAACCACTGGGTGAGGCGAGAGCCGGACAGATCAACCGGGACAACGTGGCCGTCGTGGATACCCGGTTCGTGGTGAACTACTTCCACAACTCACCCGACCATCGATTGATCTTCGGGGGCGGCGAGAACTACAGCACCCGATTTCCCCGGGACATCCGTGCCTTTGTCAGAAAGCACATGCTGGCGGTTTATCCGGATCTGGAAGATGTGAAAATCGATTTCGGCTGGGGGGGCACCCTCGCCATCACCCTGCGACGCATGCCCCACTTCGGACGCCTCTCGCCACACATCTATTATGCTCAGGGTTATTCCGGTCACGGCATCGCCATGGCGAACATGGGTGGCAAGCTGGTGGCACAAGCCATCGCCGGTCAGGCGGAACGGTTCGATCTGTTCGCCAATCTCAAGCACCTGCCCTTCCCGGGTGGCCGACTGCTGCGCTGGCCCGGGCTCGTGGCCGGCATGCTCTACTATTCCCTGCTCGATCGCTTCTGAACTCCGGCAGGCGCGGGCAGCTAATCGCCATCTCTGTTCGACGGCACCGCCTGGGCCTCCTGAAGCTCCTCCCGCCATTCGAAGACGTTCATCTCGATGAAGACAAAGGCCACGAGCCAGAGGAAGGCATCCCAGAAATCCAGAAATTCTCCCTCCACCCCCCAGTACAGCGCGGCCAGGAAGAGAATGCCGTAGAGCAGATACTTGGCGTACTGACTGAAAGCCAGCCAGGCGCCTTCCAGCACTCCCCGCACCTGGAGCCGCACGTCCAGTTCGAGCAACGCCACAACCAGCAACCAGGTGCCGGAATTGATCACATCCACCCAACCCAGACGAACCGTATCCTGCCAGACAGCGACCTCGGCGAGTATGGCAGCACCCGCCAGATGAAACAGGCCGCCAGTCGTCTCTATCGCCCCGCAGTTTTCAGGCCCCAGCAGTTCATACTCATCCAGCGTGAGCAACATCGAGTAATCCTCCAGCGTGCACAGCGCCGGTAGCGAACCCGGGCTCACAAATTCGTAGCCGTACAGGCCGACCAGCCTCGAGGCATAGCCGTAGAAGGCATAGACGATGAACCCATAGCAGACCGCGCGCAGTGTGCGGATTCCCGTGGACAGAGGGGGATTCAGCTTCTCGTCGGGAATCTGATAGGTCTCGAGTTCGAAGAGCAGCAGCAGAATGACCCAGGCCAGGGTATCGATGCTGGCCGCGAAGGCGGTGATGATTTCCGCAAGGGGGACTGACGCACCGAACAGGTGCCCGGAAGCATCCCACTCGTCATCGAAGAACAGCAGCACGTTCACCGCAAGCAGGATGTAGACGGTGAACTTGAACCATTCGTGCCAGGGTAACCGGTTCACCTCGGCGTCGCTCACCTGTGCCTCCCGTACGGTCCTGTGCGCTTGTGGACGTCCACTCAGTGGGTGTTTATGCCGTAGTGCCGGGCCGTCGCATCCAGCGCAGCACGCACTCGATCCACCAGCAGATCCACCTCTTCGGCTTTCATGATCAATGGCGGTGCACTGATGATGGCATCGCCCACGGCGCGGACCATGAGGCCATTGCCCACCGCCGCATCGCGGCAGAACTGCGCGCCCTCCGCATCCGGTGCGAGTCGGGTCCGGGACGGCTTGTCACGGACGAGTTCCAGGGCCGCCAGCGCACCCCGGGTGCGCACTTCCCCGACAATCGGGTGATCGGCAAGGCTCCCCCAGCGCTGGGCAAGATGGGGTGCAAGTTCGCCCGCACTCTGCTCAATCACCCCCTGTTCCCGGTAAATCTCCAGGGTTGCAACACCGGCGGCAGCGCAAACCGGGTGACCGGAATAGGTGAACCCGTGGGCGAATTCTCCACCACCACTCAGCAGCACATCGGTCAGTCTGTCAGACACCGCCACGCCCCCGAGCGGTTGGTAGCCATTGGTCACCGCCTTGGCGAAAGTCATCAGATCGGGCTCGAAGCCGAAGGTTTCACATCCGAACCAGGCACCCGTTCGGCCGAAACCGCAGATGACCTCATCGCTGATGATGAGCACATCCCGTTCACGGCAGATCTTTTCGATCTCCGGCCAGTAGCTGTCCGGCGGGATCACCACCCCGCCAGCACCCTGAACCGGCTCGGCAATGAAGGCGGCGACTTTTTCAGCACCCAGCGCATCGATGCGGTCTGCCAGCGTCTGTGCGGCAGTCCGGCCGAACTCGTCCGGCGTCAGGCCAGGGTCCGCTTTGAACCAGTATGGCTCGTCCACATGCTCCACATAGGTGAGCCCGGTGAACTGCTTGTGCATCTCTTCCATACCGCCAAGGGAGGCCGCGGCAACCGTACTGCCGTGATAGGCATTTTTGCGGGAGATGATGATCTTCTTTTCCGGCTTGTCGAGCAGATCGAAGTAGCGGTGCACCAGGCGGATGTTGGTGTCGTTCGCTTCCGAGCCCGAGTTGGTAAAAAAGAAGTGATTGAACTGGGCCGGCGTGACCTCTCTCAACAAGCCGGCCAACTCAATGGCCGCCTCGTTGGTGCACTTGAAGAAACTGTTGTAGTACGGCAGCGCCTCCAGTTGCTCAGTGATCGCCGCGGTGATGCCGGGCTGGCTGTAACCCAGATTCGTGCACCAGAGCCCCGACATGCCATCCAGGATCTGGTTGCCCTCGCTGTCGTAGATGTAGATGTGCTCGCCCCGGGAGACGATCCGGCCGCCCCTGGCGGCATGGTCCGTCAGATCCGTGAAGGGGTGCAGGTGGGTGGCCGCATCCAGCGCCTGCCATTCGCTCGTTGTTCTTTTCGCCATTTTTTCGGTTACATCCCGTCTGACATCTGTAATTTCAAATCCTGCCCCGATTGAGCGCGACGATAGGCGACGCGGCCATCGAACCAGGTTTCAACAACCTGCGTCTCACCAATGGCCATCGCATCGCCGGCTTCGGACAGCTCGACGATGTCCCGATCCAGAATGATGAAGTCGGCACGCTTGCCTGGCTCGAGAGATCCGGTCAGCGCCTCCTGATTGAGCAGTCTGGCGCCGTTGATCGTGTAGGCATCGATCGCATCCAGAATCTGCAGACCCTGGCTGGCATTCAAAGGGCCTTCGCCGAAATCTCTGAAAACTGCCGCCATGATATTCACAAAGGGGCGCGGGTCGTCCGTATCCACCGGCGCGTCCGAACCGGCTGCGGGTATGCCGCCTGCCGCAAGCACATCCGCCGCCGGATAGGCCTGCCTGTAGTAGTAATGGTCAGCGTAGAGTTCATCCAGGCCGGCAAGTCTTTCCACGAATGGAATCACCGTGAGATCGTATTCATAGGCACGAACGGCCCAGGCATAGGTGAATGCCAGTGGAATTTTCAGTGCCCCGAGACGGGCCACGTCCGCTTCCGAGACGAGTTGCAGATGCGCCATGCTGTGCGGGTTGGTGACGACATCCGGGGCCGTCACCGCTTCCACCGCATCTATTGCCGTTCGTACAGCCCGGTCGCCGATGGCATGCATATGTACGGCGAAACCCGCGGCATCGGCGGCAGCAACGAAGTCACGGGTGATCGACGGGGGAAAGCTGAGCACCCCGTTGCCGGCTTCAGCCCCCTGCTCGTAGCCAAGCAGGCTGACCTCGCCCGCTTCGGCATCGACATGAAAACGCGGTCGATGGTAATCGTTCAGTTGCGCTGCATTAGGCAGCGTGATGGGATCGGCCAGGATGTCTCCCTCGAGAACGCCATCCACGAAGTACTTCAACCGGTTCGCATCCACCTCCGGCACGTTTGCATACTGATTACGGATACGTGCGGCCTCCGCCAGCAAGCTTGCCATATCCAGTGCTCCGGACCCGTCCATATAGTCTTCCGGTGCATGCAGCTGAGCCAGGTGGATGCGCAGGTTCACGGGTCCGGCATCGATCAGGGCTGCATATAGCGGCTCCGTGGCCTCGGTGTAGGCCGCATCCAGAATCGAGGTGATTCCCAGCGCATTCAGGCGGGCGGGTATCTGGCCGACATGGGGGATGAGGGCTGGCACGTCGCCACCGATGATCCAGGGGGCACCCAGCACCTTGTAGACACCCTCATTCACTGCGCCATTGGGCTCTCCCGACTGATCGACGCCCACAAAGGGCACCAGATCGCGGAAGTCGCTCTTCAGCGTTGCGGCGCTGAGACCCACCTGCTCACCGCTTCGATTGATCGCTCGGGACAGACCCTGACTGTTGGTCGCATAGTGATGGCCGTCGTTACCCATCAGGAATACCGGGTGTTCAGTCGAGGCCAGATCGAGGGCCTGACGCAGCGTCCGGATATCACCGCTCGGCCGGTTGTTTTCTGAAAAATTCCATTGCGCCACGGCCAGCCAGCTGCCCGGCGTGACGTCGAGCCTGTCCAGGCACGCGGTGACGAACCCTGCAAGTTCCGCGAGATCCATGGCCTGACTGTCCAGATTGCAGTTGTCGTAGCGGATGAGGCCAGCGGGATGAATGTGTGCGTCATGCAGGCCGGGCAGCACCAATCGCCCATCCAGCTGGTGAATCTGCGTCGTCTCATCCGCAAATCGCCGCATATCCGACGAACTGCCCACCGCCAGGATTTCTCTGCCGCGAACGGCCATCGCCTCGGCGAATGACTGCCCTCGATCTGCCAGGTAGAACCGACCGTCGAGGAAAACGTGGTCGGCTGTCACCTGCGCCTGGTCTGAATTCTCTGTGCCCTGAGGCGCCTCAGGCGCGCAGGCGCTGATGAGCAGAATGCCCAGACCTGAGAGCAGGCCTGAAAACAGACCGGTGATCAGACGGGCTGCTGCCCGATCTGCGAGACGACGCGTCATGCCAACCCTCCTGAGCCGCCGCCGGTATGGCGACGCGAGATCATAAAATGAGATCACAAAATTCCTGAACCCGCAAGCAAACGAACGCGCCTAAGGCCGTGATCCCGGCAGAACGCCAGCCCGAACCAGTTCCGCGCCATCGAGAATGTCCTGGCGTATGGCTTCGCGCAGACGCCTTTCGTCCCCTTCGGCAATGGCCTGGAGGGCCACCTCATGTTGATCGTCCAATTGCGCGGTGCCGTAGCGGCCGGCGATCTGACGCATGAAGGGTCCGATCTGCAACCACAGAGATTCCACGAGTCCGTACAGCGTTGGCAGCCTCGCGTGCTGGTAGATAAACGAGTGGAATCCCCAGTTGGTGCGGCCGTAGGCACCCGCATCCCCCGTGGCGATGGCCTGGTTCAGCGCATCATCCCAGGCACGCGCCTCAGCCAGATCGCGATCGCTCATATGCGGCAGCGCGCATGCCGCCAGTTCCGGCTCCAGGAGCGTGCGGCCAAGGATGATCTCGTCCACACGCTCGGGGGACATGCTGGCCACGCTGATCCGACGGGTATCGGTAACGACCAGTGCCCCCTGGGCCACCAGTCGTTTGACCGCTTCCCGAACCGGCATCGGACTCACATCCAGCGCCCGGGCCAGCCCCCGGACCGTGAGTGTCCGCCCGGGCTCCAGCTGGCCGGTGATCAGATCGTTGAACAGACGACGATAGATCTCCTCATAGACGACGACCCTGGGCGTGCCGGCGTCCGCGCCGGGCGTCGCCCTCTCGGTGACTGCTTCAATGTCCGCCATGTTCGGTCCCTCAGGTGGATATCCGGCACCATACCGCAAATATTTGTGATCACAAATACGATCCACCGGTAACACAGTGGATGCCGCACCAGACAACGGATAAGCTCTGCCCGCGCATGAGGAGACCACGATGATGAGCCGATTACTCGCTGCTGTATTTCTGATCCTGGCCCTGCCGGCACAGGCCGACTGGGTGCTGGACAACGCCGGTTCACAGCTGGCCTTTGTCAGCACCAAAGCAATGGATGTTGCTGAAGTTCATACCTTCTCCGAGCTTTCCGGCTCGGTGGGCAGTGACGGTCATGCCAGGATCGTCGTACAACTGGCCAGCGTGGACACCCTGATCCCCGTCCGGGATGAACGCATGCGGGAAATGCTCTTTCAGACCGATCTCTTTCCCACCGCCACGGTGGACGCCCGTCTCGATATCGCCCGGCTTCAGCAACTCGCCGTCACCACCAGCCAGGTGCTGACCACGGAAATCGTGCTCAATCTCGGTGAATCCAGACTGCCTCTGACCGCGGAACTGCTGATCAGTCGAATCGCCGCAGACCGGGTGCTGGTCGCGACGCTGAAGCCACTGGTGGTGAATGCAGGCGCGGTCGGACTGGCGGAAGGCGTTGAAGCGCTGCGTGAAGTCGCCGGCCTGCCCAGCATCAGCAAGGCAGTCCCCGTGACTTTCGTCCTGCAGTTCGTCGCGAACCCCTAACAGCGGCGCCGTGCGGACAGAGTCGCGCGTCAGAGCGTAATGACCTGACCGGCAGCCGCAACGGCCGCATCCGCACCGGCCTCCGCCAGTTTCCCTTTCAGCACCTCAGCCGCATCCGGGTCTCCGTGCACCAGATGCACCGGCGGATGCCCGGCCATGCCTTTGTACCAGCGCAGCAGATCCGCCTGATCGCCATGGGCCGACATACCGCCGATGGTATGGGTCTGCGCCCGGACCCGGTACGTTTCCTTGTAGATTCGAACCGTTTGAGCGCCATCGATAATCCGACGGCCCAGGGTACCCGGCGGCTGATAACCCGTGAACAGAATGTGCGTTTCCCGGCGCTCGATGTTGTGCCGGAAATGATGGAGGATCCGCCCCCCGTTGCACATGCCGCTGCCGGCGATGACGATGGCGCCGCTCCGCAGGCGATTGATCACCCGGGACTCATCCGCTGAACGGGTAAAATGCAGGTTCGGCAGCTTCGGCATCACCACCTCTTCCCGGAAAATGCGCCTCGCTTCCGCATCGAACAGGTTGTCGAATTCCCAGTAGATCTCACTCGCCTCGATGCCCAGAGGGCTGTCCAGGAAGATGTGCCAGCGGCCGATCCCCCAGGCCTCGTAGTGCTTGCCGAGTTGATAGAGCACTTCCTGACTGCGGCCGACGGCAAAGGCCGGAATGAGCACGTTACCGCCCTCCTCCCAGGCATCCAGAAACAGCTGGCCCATTTCCTCGAGGCTCGCCTCCCGGTCCCGATGATTGCGGTCGCCGTAGGTGGATTCCATGATCACCTGATCCGCGTTCCGGGGCGTCTGCGGGTCCCGCAGGATGGGCGAGTCGTACTGGCCCAGATCCCCGCTGAAGACCAGCGTGCGCTGTCTGCCCCCTTCTTCCAGGGTCAACTCCACGACCCCTGAGCCCATGATATGGCCGGCGTCGTGGAAGCGAACGCCGATACCCGGGACAACCTCGTGGCGTTCGTCATAACCATGACCCTGCACCTGGGTCAGTGTCTGATCCACATCATCCTGGTTGTACAGTGGTTCGAGCAGCGGTTCGTTTCTTTCCCTTCGACGGCGGTTCTGGCGCCTGACCCGGCTCTCTTCGAGTCCGGCGCAATCCGCCAGCAGAATGCCGATGAGGGCCATCGTGGCGTTCTGGGTGTGAATGGCGCCTTTGAAGCCCCGTTTCACCAGCAGAGGCAGACGACCGGAGTGATCGATGTGCGCATGGCTCAACACCACCGCGTCGATGGTGGCCGCATCGAAGGGAAAGGGATCGGCGTTCTTTGCTTCTTCCCGGTCACCGCCCTGGATCATGCCGCAATCCAGTAGCACGGTTCGTCCGCCAACCCTCAGGATGTGGCAGGACCCTGTCACATGGCCGGCGGCACCGTAGAATTCCAGCTCCATACCCGCCTCCGCTGCCGGTCAGCCGGACCGGACTGCCTGATAATCCCGGTACGCCCGTTCCAACCGCTTGGCCTGTTTCTTCGACACCCCAAGCACGCCCAATGCCTCCCGGATCCGGATTCGGGTGATGTCCGGCCCGAGGAACATCATCGAATCGAACAACGGTAATGAGACCGTCCGTCCGGAAATGGCGATGAACAGCGGAAACAGGAAATCCCGGATTTTCAGATCCAGATGGCCGGCCAGATCCTGGCAGGTCTGGAACAGCGTATCCCGCTCCCACGCCCGCAGCGCATCGAGTTCCCGACTGACGTGATCCAGGATAAGCACCTGGGTTTCCCGGTCTGCCCTGCCGGCGTCGAAGTGTTCAGCGGTAAGCGGTGGCCGATCCCCCAGCAGGTAATCCACCTGACCGATCAGATCGGAGAATTTCTCTGTCCGTTCCTGGAGCAGCGGCACGAGCCGGGCCAGGTTCTCCCGGTTCAGCGCCCAGTCCTGAATCTGGTCCATGAACGCATCCGCCGACAGGTCGCGCAGATACTGTCCGTTCAACCAGGACAGTTTGTCCATGTCGAAAACCGGGCCGCCAAGGTGAATCCGGTTCAGTTCGAAATCGTCGGCCATCTCCTTCGCAGAGAAGATCTCCCGCTCATCCGGCATGGACCAGCCCATCATCCCCAGATAGTTGGTGAGCGCCTCCGGCAGGATGCCGATCTTCCGGTAGTAGTTGACGCTGGTCGGGTGCTTGCGCTTCGACAGCTTGCTCTTGTCCGGATTGCGCAGCAGCGGCAGGTGACAGAGCACGGGCGGTTCCCAGCCGAAGTACTGGTAAAGCAGAAGGTGCTTGGGCACCGAGTTGATCCATTCCTCGCCCCGGAGGATATGGGTGATGTTCATCAGGTGGTCATCCACGACTACCGCCAGGTGGTAGGTCGGAAAGCCATCGGCTTTCACCAGCACCTGCATGTCCACCTGGGCATAGGGAATCTCTATCTCGCCACGCAGCGCATCCTCGAACGTGCACACGCCCTCATCAGGAATCCGCATTCGGATCACGTGCGCTTCACCCGCTCCGAGCCGGGCGTGGACGTCTTCGGGGCTGAGACCCAGACAGTGGCCGTCGTAGCGCGGATTCTCGCCTGCGGCCCGCTGCGCGGCACGCATCTCATCCAGCCGTTCGGCCGTGCAGAAGCAGTGAAAGGCATGGCCGTTTTCCAGGAGCGTCTGGGCATGCTCCTGATAGAGGTGTTTTCTGGCGCTCTGCCGGTAGGGACCGTGGGGACCGCCCACGTCCGGACCCTCGTCCCAGTCGATGGACAGCCACTTCAGCGAGTCCAGAATCATCTGCTCGGATTCCGGCGTGCTGCGGGCCACGTCCGTATCCTCGATCCGGAGAATGAACTCGCCGCCCTGACTGCGGGCAAAGACCCAGTTGAACAGGGCCATATAGGCGGTGCCGACGTGCGGGTCACCGGTGGGAGAAGGTGCAATTCGGGTACGGATGGTCATGGGCGCGCATTATACGGGCTGACCACCCCGCAAACACGCCCGGTCTGCCCCTTAGCTGCCCCCTAGTAGAAGAACGAGATAAAGGCCCGGACCACCGTCGCCTGCAGACTGTACATGGGTTCCTCTCCCGGCGGCACATCGGTGACCCGCAGATCACGGAAGTCCTCGTAGTCGAACATCATGTAGTCCACCAGCAGCGATACCTCACCGCGCTTGAGAAAGCCCCAGCCCAGATTGAACTCATAGCTCACACCCGCACTGATCGTGTGATTGAAGTAGGTGGCGAGTTCTTTGTCCCGCGCCCGGAAGTTCTGCGATTCTGAATAGGGAAACAGGTCTTCGTAGAAGTCCGCCTTGGTCTGGCTGTAGTAGCGGTAGGACGCTTCAATCACCAGTTTGTCGGTCAGCGGATGCACGTACCCCACCTCCGCGTTCCAGCCTTTAATCCCCCAGGTATCGTTATAGGATCTGAATTCACCCTTCAGGCTGGCCCGGTACGGCAGGTAATACATGCCCCGGAGCGCGAATGCGCTCGACGTCCGGGTGCGTGGATAGAGTTCCGCCTCATAGCTGTAGCCGCGCGCAGCACCCGGATCCAGATAGCGGACCTGACGGTAGGGGTTGTTCAGAAAGCCCTCGTCCGTCACCCCTTCATAGTTCATGTTGACGATGAAGTTCTTGGTCAGAATCTGAGAGATATCGAGCCGATAGCTCTGAGTCTTGGCATCCTCCATAAAGAGATCGTCACCATTGCGACGAACCTCGTTCCAGCCGCGGGCATAGGTGATGCCGACGTTGGTCAGGTCACCGAAGAAGTCGTGATTGATGCTGAAGCGAGCGGCATTGGCGCTGTAATCGCTTTCTTCGGAATTAGTGTAGGAAGCGCCCATGTTGGTTTTACCGTGCAGGTAATCCACACCCAGGCTGTATTCCTTACGCTCCTCCGTATAGGGGCTGGCAGTGGTGACCACGTCAATCGACGCGGACGAGATCATATCCACATAGTAATTGCCCCAGAAAGAGAACTTGTCCTTGTAGGCCTTGCGCACGAGCACGGATGGACCGTCGACCTTGAGGCCACCTCCCTCGTAGCCGTGGTACATCACATCACTGCGATCCTCCGGCAGGATGGCCGCATCAACCGGTGCACTGAGCACCACCCCGGCAAAGCCGAGGGCGAATGACAGGGCCCGGCCAAAGGCGCCGAGCGGCGTGATCCGCCGTGGGCGCCTGGTGCCGGTCACGGGACGATCAGTTACAACCACAACCGCCTCCGCCGCCACCTTCCGCTCCGCGCGCCCCTTCCCGGGCCTGATGCACGTGATGCATGTATGCCCCGGATACGGGTGCCCGATTGAAGCTCATGATCGGGTCCGCCAGATTGTTCCGCTCATAGGGGCTGACCCAGGGCTTCAGCTCTGTGGCGCCGCAGCCGCCGAGGGCACCGGCCACCAGGACGATGGCGAGCAGTTTTGACACAGTGTTCTTCATGAATACTCCTTCCCTGCCGCTAGAAAAACAGCGACAGACCGCCGGTGAACTCGATGTTGTGGTAGGTATCGTCACTGCCGAGCAGATCCGAATCGAACATGTGATCGCGCACGGTCACGTGCAGGGCCAGCCAGTCGGTGGCCGCGAGTCGATAGCCGAGACCCGCATTGATGGTGAACCGTTCGTCACCCGCGAAATCGGTGCTGCCGACCCCGCCGATCAGATACAGTCCGCCTTTGAAGGCCCAGCGGCGACCGACGAAGGATTCACCCGGAAACAGGTTGTAACCCAGGGATATGTTGTAAAAGCGCATGTCCCGCTGTTCGTCGGTGAGCAGACTAGCCCCGCCGGACAGCCGTTCGAAGCTGGTCTCGCCCAGGGTGGTGGTGCCGTACTGGCCTTCGATGAAAAAGCCCTCGGTGACGTGATAGGCGGCTCGAAAGCTCGTGGTGATGTCGGAACCGAAATCCTGCACGTTCATGATTCCAGCGTGCACGCCGAACTCGAAGTTCTCCGTATCGATCCGGTCTATCTTCACTTCCCGACGCTCCGGTTCCCGAACCACCAGCGGCTCCAGTTCCAGTTCGTCCGGATTGGTCGCGGCCGCAGCCGGCACGCTCAGTACCAGGCCAAGGAACAGTACGCCGGCCAGCGCACAGGTCCTTTCGATCGCTAGAAAAATATGCTGAATCCTGCTTTCCATTGGTCTAACTCTTCGTTGTCGTCACGACTGGTCAGGACGGTGTGCCGTCGGTACTCCATGCGGAGCATGAATTTCCTGCTGACGTACACATCGGCGCCGAGGCCGGCATGCACGATTTCGTCGTCCAGGTCATTCGCCTGAACGATGGTTGTCTGGGGTTCAATGTGGATGTAACCGGTACCGATATTGAAAAAAGGCGAGATCCTCGAACGCGGAAAGGGACGGAGGAAGACTGAGACCGAGCCCATGTAACCGTCGGAGTAGTCACCGAGGATCTGAGCGGCTTCGCCCTGCACACCCACATGGGGATTCAGGTTGAATGCCAGATATCCATTGATCGTTGCTGCGCCATCGATGGCGCCGCCACCAAGGCCGACTTCCCAGCGTCTGCTCGAGAAGGCCTCCATTCCGGTTTTCGGCACGATCAGCGGATTGCCGTCCAGATCCAGGGTATGTTCGAGCTGGCTGACATGCACCCAGCCTTCCTTGGTGTCGAAACTGCCACGGGGGAGCCGCACCTTGAACCAGTCGGTTTTCCGTTTGAGCAGGGTCACCCTGTCGCCCTGACCGGCGACGTAATGCACCGGATACCCTCGACCCGGACCCGTATGCATCTCGATGTACGGATCGGAGACCACCACGTCGGGCTGGTACCTGCTGAACGGGTTCGGGACGGCGGACGCCTGAGCGCACAGCAGCAGGCTGACCAGAAGGCCAGCCAGAACGGTCGCTGTGCGTTGAATCCTTAACATGCCGAAAATCCTTTTGCGGCTTTCCGCGTCACTGCGGAACGTCAAACGGGTTGTTGTAATACTGCCCGCCGATGTCGATCCATTCTGAGACCAACTTCAACTCTGCGTCGGTCAATCGGCCTTCGTGGGTGTTTCCAGGCGCAAACCGGTCGAAAAAGCGTGGACTGAAGTTGGCGCCGGCCACATTCAGCGAGGGCGAGACACCGATAGGTACGAGTACGGGAATAGGATTGCCATCCAGATCGAGGACCTGATCGCCGTTGGCATCGAGTACAAACAGCGGATTGCCGTTGTCATCCGTGTCCTGCACCAGCTGATCGACCACGTTGCCATCCACGTCGAGTATCTGCTGATTGTCGTTGAACAGCAGTTCGCGATAGCTCTTGAAGTGGTCGGCTTCCTGATCGGATACCCCGTCGGACAGGTCCAGCTGCGCCGCCGGCACCATGGGCATGAGCATGTCATCCACCTCGGCATGACAGCTGGTGCAGCGATTGTTCGCAATTTCGACGCCCATGCCATCGAGCACAGGACGGTCTACGTTCCACAGCGGATGAATGTGCGTCTCGTAGTTGATGGTGATCCGGCAGAGCGACGTCCAGAGTCCGACGCAACCCACATCCACCGGCGGCGTGGTTGCAAGCGATGTATAGCTGTAAACAAACGACGCATCCTTCGCGCGTACGGCTTCGTCCGTCCAGTCGTCGTCGTATGACAGGTTCACGGTAGGCGTGCGTACGCCATTGATGCGAGTCCACACCTCGGCCATGGTCTCACCCGCGTTCGCAAACAGCGCGGGTTCGGTATTCGGGAACGGTGAGCCGTCCACCGGTGCGCCCGGATTCGAGGACGGTGCTTCCGCGAGCAGCCGGCCATGGGGTACCTCACTGGTCGGCAGATGGCAGCCGTTGCACTCGAGCGTTTCGCCGGGCCGAACCTGCAGCCAGTTCTGATGACGCGGGAAGCCGGCGACGCGGCGCCCGTTCGCATCCAGAATCTCCAGCCAGAAAGCCACGTTCGCCGGCACTTTCAGTGCCACGGAACCATCCGGCTCGATGGGTGCGTATCCCAGAATGTCACGCATGAGCTGTGCCTGGGAGCGCCCGAATGCGGTGCCATCCAGATCCACCAGATCGTCGTCGGGCATCGACACTGCCTTCGTAATACGAACGAAGCGGGCCGGGCGATCGTCCGCCATGGCGACGGCCGGATCTGCCAGTGCGGCATTGTTCACCACGCTGCTGCCATCGAAGTCATAGATGTTGCGGATATGCACCATGCCCACGGACTCGGCCACCAGATCCGCGTCGAGGTCGATTCCCGCCACGCCATCCAGTATCACCGGCGGCAGCGTGCGGGCTTCCATCACCACGACTTCCGAATAAACCTCGCCTTCCTCCGCAGTAACGATGGGCAACTGCGTTTCTTCATCCGCATCGAACATCCAGATGCCGTAGAGCGGGTCCGCTTCCACGAAATTGGGATCGTTGAGATATTCATCGGTGCAGGGCGCGATGACGGGCTCGTCCGGATCGGTAATCTCGTCCACCAGACGACACTGACTCCAGGCCGCCACCATCCGGTTGGTGCCATCGAACAGGGGCCAGAAACTGGTGTAGCGCCCGGCCAGGTTGGGTTCATCTTCGTCCAGGGAAAGCACTTCTTCGATCAGAAATTCCTGGGCCGGACCAAGCAGTCCCGCGTTGTCGAAGGTGGGCTGATCGTTCTCGACGAAGGTCGCCGTATCGATGATCACCGGAATGGTCGTGCCGCGGGCCTGATCAGCGGGCGGACGAAGAAGCGCCATCAGCCGGCCATCGGGCAATTCCCGGGGCTTCATGAACTCGACGGTGTCTCCATCGGGTCCGGTGTCGTGGCTGTGCACGCCATACAGCAGCTGCTGATTCGACCCGTCCGGGTTGATGGAATAGAGACTGATCCGGTTGATGTTATTGACGTTGTCCCAGCGGCTGAACACGACCCGGCCATCCCCGAGGACTGCCGGATCAAGATCTGAACTCTGGTTGAACGAAATCTGCTGAATGTCTGTGCCGTCATCGTTCATGACGTGAAGCAGCAGCGCCTCCTCATCCCGATCCTCATCGAAAGCGGAGAACTGCGGTTTCCCCTCATCGAGCAGCACGGCCTTGGAGCGGCGTTGCCGGGTGGAAGAGAAGATGATCCGATCGTCCGGGAGAAATCTGGGCGCCACATCCTGACCGGCTTCCGCGGTGATGTCGGAATCGATTACCCGGCGAACCTCGCCGGTCTCACGATCGAACATCCAGATATTCCAGGTGGGCTGTTCGTCGTCATCCAGATCCGGGTCTTCCGGGGCGCGCATGGCAAAGACGAGCCGCAGGCCGTCGAAGGAAGCGCTGATGTCTTTCACGTCGTAGAGCGGCGGGTTTCCGTCCACGTCATCCGGAAAGATGCCCGCCGTCAGAGATACTTCCGAGGCGCTGGGTGAGGCCCGGTCCCGGAACATCAATTCCGCGCCGGGAAAAAAAGCCTGTGGTTCGCGGACGTTGCTGGTCACCAGCTCGCCATCGTCCTCGTCAAAGAGAACGGCTCGCTTCACATAGACGATCGGGAAATCGACCACCACCGGATCGGCGCTGGAAGTTCCGCCAAGCTGAGTGCTTTCCGAGCCGCCTCCGCAACCCTGCAGGACGGTCAGGAATACCAGCAGGCTGGCAGCCAATGAAAATGAGTTGTAACGGGGCACCGCGATCGCCTCAAGCGTACGTCTGAGTCCTCACGATTCTTTCACAAGCCCCCCAGTGCAAACGTGACCTGGCGCACAGCGGCCCGCTGCCCCGTTCCTCCATCGCCGAAGTCGTCAATCCACCCGACAAACGGTAAATCACCCTCGCCGTGAACCGGGTCACAGTCTTACCGCCCTCTTTAGAAGAACCTTCTCCAATCTGCCTGGAAGCCAAGGAGCGGCGAAGGCTGTGGCATGCGTGTGAACTCTTGAAGATCGAGAAGTTCCCGCAAAACACGAGCGAGGAGCGTGTTCAATGAGGTCATGGAAAGTCGCGCGCCGCCGATACCGGCTGAGCGCCATAGTTACGTTTGCGACCATGCTGTTGTCGCTGACTGCATTGCCTGCATGGGCCGATTACCGCGATCAGGCAAAGAAAATCCACGACAGGATCGCCGGCGTACCCCCTGACGAGACCACGCTCGCGGAAATGGCCGATCTGCTCGACAACAACAACTCGGCGGACGATCTGGCCGCTGCGCTGATGGCCACGGACGCGCCGGAGTTCTACAACGTCACCCTGAAGAATTTTGCCGCGCCCTGGACGAATCGGGATCAGAGCGTGTTTGTCCCCCTGAACGACTACACCGCCACCATCATCGGCATGGTCCGCGAAGAGATGGACTTCCGCGGCATCCTCCGGGATGACGTCCTCTGCGTCGGCACAGACAACTCGCTCCCCCCCTACTCCCGCTCCTCAAACGCACACTACGAAGAAATGGAACGCCGCGGCACCGATATGAGTGACCCGGCTGAATTCGACTGCACCACGCAATCCTCGCTCACCGGCGTGCCTGCAGCCGCTACCGCTGGCGTCATGACAACCCGTGCAGCCGCCAGGGCTTTCTTCATTGATGGCACCAACCGGGCCATGTTCCGCTTCACGCTGCTGAATCATCTCTGCAACGATCTCGAGCAGGTGAAAGACATCACGCTGGTACCGGATCGGATCCGACAGGACGTTTCCCGCAGTCCAGGCGGCGACAGCCGGATCTTCCTGAACAACTGTATCGGCTGTCATACCGGCATGGATCCGCTTGCCGGCGCCTACGCCTACTATGATTTCGCCTACGATCCGGAGGCCGATCCGGAAGGGGTGAACGGTCAGCTCGTTTACGACGACAGCGCGCCGACCTCCAAGTACTTCAACAACGACAGCAACTTTGAACACGGCTACATCACCACGGACGATTCCTGGTTGAACTACTGGCGCGAAGGCCAGAACGCCCTGCTCGGCTGGGACACCTCCCTGCCTGCATCGGGCAACGGTGCCAAGACCATGGGCTGGGAACTGGCTTCAAGCGATGCCTTTGCCCAATGCCAGGTGGAAAAAGTGTTCGAAAACGTCTGCCTGCATGCTGTGGAAGACACTGCCGATCGCAGCCAGATCGACGACATGGTCTCGTCGTTCCGGTCCAGCGGCTACAACCTGAAGCAGGTCTACGCTGAATCTGCTCTGTACTGCAGAGGCCAATAGGCGGAGGACATGCGCATGATTACTCTCAAGAACATTCGATTCACGCTGGCAGCCATCACCGCCGCCCTGGTCCTTTCCGCCTGCGGAAGCGGCAGCGGCGCACCGGTGGTACAGACCGCGAATACGGCCACGCCGAACGTTTCCAACTACAACGGCCCGCCTCCGGCAACCGAGGACGTGCAGGCTTTCAAACTGGCAGTCTGGGACAACCTGGTGCCGAACAACCGCTGCGGTTCCTGTCACAACGAATCCCAGAACCCCCGTTTCGTCCGCGCCGACGATGTGAATCTGGCCTATGACGCAGCCAACACCATCGTCAATCTCGCCGATCCGGGTGACTCGGTGATGGTTGCCAAGGTCCGGGGCGGTCACAACTGCTGGCTCGCAGACGACAACGCCTGTGCAGACATCATCCAGTCCTATATCGAAAACTGGGCGGGTGATGCTTTCGGTGGCGCCGGTAAGGAGATTGAGCTCGTCGCGCCTGCCGTGCTGCAGGCACCTGGCGACAGCCGTAACTTCCCGGCAGATCCGCCGGCCGAATTCACCAACACCCTGCATCCCCTGCTCGAGACCTATTGTGCTCAGTGTCATTCGGACTCTTCAGCGGTGCCGCAATCGCCTTACTTCGCAAGTTCGGACGTGGACGTCGCCTGGGACGCGGCGATTTCAAAGATCGATCTGGACAACCCGGCCAACTCCCGGTTCGTGGTACGCCTTCGTCAGGAATCGCACAACTGCTGGTCGAACTGCGCTTCCGACGCCCAGGATATGGAAGATGCGATCAGCGACCTGGCAGGTGCCATTCCCGTCACCGTGATCGACTCCGATCTCGTGACCAGCATGGCGCTCGGCCTTCCGAACGGCATCGTTGCCGCCTCCGGCGGACGTCATGAGCGGAACCTGATCGCCCTGTACGAATTCAAAACCGGTTCCGGCAACCAGGCCTACGATACCTCCGGTGTGGAACCTTCTCTGAACCTCACCCTTTCCGGCGACTACAGCTGGGTCGGTGGCTGGGGCGTGCAGTTCGTGGACGGCAAGGCTCAGGGCTCCACCACGGCCAGCGCCAAGCTTTACGACCTGATCACGGCAACCGGCGAGTTTGCTCTGGAGATCTGGGCCGCACCCGCCAACGTGACGCAGGATGGCCCGGCCCGGATTCTCAGCTACGCGGGAGACGGCAATTCCCGGAACTTCATGCTCGGTCAGACCCTGTACGACTACGACACCTTTGTGCGGAACGATCCTTCGGAAGCCGGCGGCTCTCAGCTCTCGACCCCGTCCGCGGACGAGGTGCTGCAGGCCTCACTGCAACATGTGGTGCTGAACTACGACCCCATCAACGGCCGTCAGATTTTCGTCAACGGCGAACTGATCGACGTGGTGGATACCACGCCGCCCGATCTGCTCGACGTCTGGGACGAAACCTATGCCTTTGCCGTCGGCAGCGAAGTAGACAATCAGAACCGGTGGGCCGGCACGGTGCGCCTGCTGGCCATCCACAACCGGGTCCTGGCCCCTGACCAGGTGCTCGAGAACTTCGAAGTCGGCGTGGGCGAACGCTACTACCTGCTCTTCAACGTGGAAGCGCACACGGGCATCCCCACATCCTATGTCGTGTTCGAGGTCAGCCAGTACGACTCCTACGCCTATCTGTTCAACGCGCCGTTCTTCGTCGTCCTCGATGATGCCGGCGTGACCATCGGCGATGTGCCTCTGCAGGGCATGAGACTCGGTATGAATGGTCGCGAAGTGGGGGTTGGTCAGGCCTATGCCAATCTCGACCTGACCCTGAACGATGTGGACTACGCGGCCGAAGGTCTGCAGCGACTGTCCCGCCTCGGCACCGTGGTGCCGCTCGAGCGTGGTCCGGATCTCGACGAGTTCTTCCTGACCTTCGAACTGCTCGGCACCTCGGATAACGCGGTGGCCTACGTGGAACCATTCCCCGAAGCACTGCCACCGCCTCCCGACGTGGACCCTGCAGACCAGGATCCCCCGAGCGGCATCCGGGACTTCGCGGAGATCAATGCCACCATGTCCAAGGTGACCGGCATTCCGGTCTCGAACTCGAGTGTGCAGACGATCTATAACCAGGTGTATCAGGCCATGCCCGTGCAGCCGAAAATTGCCGGCTTCATCTCCTCTCAGCAGATGGGTGTTGCTCAGCTCGCGTTCGAGTACTGCTCGACCCTGGTCGATGACAGCACCGCACGCGCAGACTTCTGGCCGGGCTTCCCCTGGGGATCCACCAAGGGCTCGGCATTCAATGACCGCACCCTGGTCACCGATCCCCTGATCGCCCGAATGGTGGGATTGAATCTGCCGACGCAGCCTTCAGACGCAGACGTGGAAACGGAACTCAATGATCTCCTGGACACACTCATCAGCGGTCCCGGTGACACCATCGCCATCATGAAAGGCACCTGCGCCGCCACCCTCGGCAGCGCAGCCATGCTGGTCCAGTAAGAGGAAACGATCATGATCAGACGAAGAAAGCGCAATTACGACGATCCCCTCTTCCACCCGGACCACCCGCGTCCGCGCACGCGCCGGGAGTTTCTGGGTCAGGGTTTCATCATGGGTGGTGCCGGTCTGCTCGGTACCAGCAGCATGACCATCGGCAACAAGGCCCAGGCACTGTCACCGGACGTGGCGGCCATGGTCGCAAATTGCGGCATCGCCACCCAGGGCGCCGGTAAAATTCCCTTCATCTGCTTCGACCTCGCGGGTGGATCGAATCAGGCGGGTTCCAACGTGCTGGTCGGCCAGCAGGGTGGCCAGCTCGATTTTCTCTCCACTCAGGGTTATGAACGCCAGGGTCTGCCCGCGGATATGGTGCCCCCGATCGTCAACCCGGATACCCAGACCAACGACAACATCGATCAGCGTCTGGGGCTCGCCTTTCATGCGGACAGCGCTTTTCTGCGGGGCATGGAGACGCGGATGTCGCCGGAAGCCATGGCGAATACCAATGGCGCGGTGATCCCGGCTCGTTCGGACAACGACACCGGTAACAATCCGCACAATCCGATGTACGGGATTGCCCGGGCCGGTATCGCCCTGGATGAAGACGACAACGAGATCTTCAAGGGTGCGGACGGCGCATTGCTGACACTGATCGGCAGTGAGAACTCCGATTCAGGCGGTAACTCCATGGCGCCGACGGATCTCATCGATCTGACCATCCGGCCTACCAAGGTCGACCGTTCCAGCGACGTGACCGGTCTCGTCGATGTGGGTGATCTGACCAGTCTCGGATTGACCCAGGCAGACGCGGTGGCGGTGATGGAATCCATCTACCGTATCTCCGATCAGAAACTGAACAGCATGAATACCGGTCAGGGCGCGATCACCACCGATGCGATCGTTCAGGATCTGGTCCGCTGCGGCTACGTGAAAACAGCCCAGCTGGCGGAAAACTACGGTAACCCTGACCAGATCAACCCCGCCGCGGACCCCGACATCGTGGGCGCAGCCGGAATCTTCAGCTCCGCCGAGTTCCTCGCTGGTGACCGGGACGGCCGCGAATACGAGAAGACGGCTTCGGTCATGAAGATGGTGATCAACGGCTTTGCCGGTGCGGGCACCATCGAGATGGGCGGCTACGACTATCACGGCGGCCGCCGGGCGGAAGGCGAGGTCAAAGACTTCCGTGCCGGTGAATGCATGGGTGCCTGCCTCGAATACGCGCACCGTCTCGGCCTGCCACTGATGCTCTATGTCATGTCGGACGGCAGCCTGTCCTCGAACGGCATGATCGATAACAGCGCGGATGGACGCGGCAAAGGCGAATGGACGAGCGACAACTCCTCCACCGCGGCGCCGTTCTTCCTGGTCTACAATCCGAATGGTCGGCCGACCCCGCTCGGCGCCACGCCGGAAGAACAGGCCAGGCATCAACAGCTCGGCTTCATGCGGCCGGACGGCTCCGTGGAGACCAGCGGCACACCTGCCGCGAACAACGTGAACTACCTGGTGCAGATGATCCTGTTGAACTACATGGCTCTGCACGATGAGCACGACCGCTACGCCGAGATCTTCGGCAACAATCCGGTCGCTGCGCAGCAGGATCTGTACACGGCCTTCGAGCCCATCGTCGCCGGCACCATCTAGGCGACGACCCTGACAGAAACGCCCTGGCGGTCTACCTGAAAACAGTGACCGCCGGGGACTGGGGTAGCACCCCGCATCGCTCTACAATGGCGGACAGGATGCCGCACAGTTTTTCACCCCATCTACTGGAACGTCTCGCCTGCCCGCGCTGCGATCAGCCGCTTGGCGATGATATGAATTGCCCCGCCTGCCAGGTGGACTATCCCGTTCACACGGACGTGCCGTGGCTGGTGGCCGATCCGAAGGCGACCCGGTTCGAGTGGAAAAACCGCTGGCAGATGGCACTGAAGGATCTGGAGCAACGCCAGCGGTCCGCCCGAGCGGCACTGCAGAGTACGAACAGCGAAGCGGCAACCGTCCGTTTGCAGACTCTGGCCGACGGCTACGCAGCCCAGCACCGGGCACTCAAGCATCTGCTGGCCGATCTCGGCCTTGCCGGCAGTACGGATCTCACCACCTACCTGGCACTGAAGACCCGTCTGCCCGGCCAGATGGGATTGATGGCCTATGAAGCCAACGTATTCCGGGACTGGGTATGGGGCACCAAGGAAAACGAGGCGGCGCTTAGCGCACTGACTGCGGCGCTTGATGGTTCTGCCCACGAGACCTGCCTGGTACTGGGTGCGGGCGCCGGCCGCCTGGCCTTCGATCTGCATCAGACCACCCGCCCCGCCTTGACCGTAGCTGTCGAGCTCAACCCTTACCTGACCACGTTGACCAGGAAACTGGCCGATGGTGAATCAGTCAGCCTTGTGGAATTTCCACTGGCGCCGGATAGCGGCAGCCACAGCGCGATGGAGAGAACGCTGGAAGCGCCTGCCGTGGCGGCCGATGGTTTCGAAGTGGTGCTCGCGGACGTGATGCGCCCCCCTTTCCAGGCCGGGAGTTTTGATCTGGTCGTCACACCCTGGCTGCTGGATGTGATCGATGCAGACACCACTGCCCTGCTCAGCCTCGTCAATCGGTCACTGCGGCCCGGAGGGCGCTGGCTGTTCCAGGGGTCCCTGGCTTATCAGCGACCGGACCCGGCCGGCAACATAAATCTGGATGAACTGGTGGAACTGGCGGCCGCCGCCGGCTTCAACGTGGGGACAGTGGATGAATCCGAACAGCCCTACCTGGATTGCCCCGAGAGCCGGCACGGGCGCCGGGAGCGCATCCTGACCTTCACCGCCGGGAAAGTGGCCGAGGCTGCACCGGCGGCACGGCAGCAGAGCCTGCCGGATTGGCTGGCGAAAGGCAGAAGCCCGGTACCCGCCCTGACCTCATTTCAGAATCAGGCCATGGCCACGAGAATCCATGCCTTCATCATGTCCCTGATCGACGGCAAGCGGTCGCTGAAGGATATGGCGGCGGTCATGGAAGCTCAGAAGCTGATGCCGAAAGACGAGGCGGAAGAAGCCATTCGCGGCTTCCTGATCAAGATGTTCGAAGAAGCCGGCAGCGATCAGGGACTCTGATCGGCGCCGGCCTCCGCTGCAGCGAAGCGCTAGTTGTAGAGCGTCGCCGGTGCCAGGATCGGCATCTCTTCGTTGTAGTCTTCCCGACCAACGTTGACCACCTCAAAGGCGTCTTCACAACGGAGCAGCGCCCGGGCCAGCTTGTTGTTGAGCGCGTGGCCGGACTTGTAGCCATGGAAGCGGCCAACCAGCGGCCGGCCCAGCAGGTAGAGATCGCCGATCACATCGAGGAGTTTGTGCTTAACAAACTCGTCCTGATAACGCAGGCCGTCTTCATTGAGGATCTGGTACTCATCGATGCCTACCGCGTTTTCGAGACTGGAGCCCATGCACCGCTGAATTCCCTGCGCCTGTTCGAGCTCATCCACCAGTCCGAACGAACGGGCCCGGCTCACTTCTTCCACATAGGAGGTTTCAGAGAAGTTCAGCTTCGCCTGCTTGGGATAGCGGTTATACACCGGATGATCGGCGACGAAGGTGTAATCCACCTCGAAACCACTGAACGGTTCCAGTGTTGCAGTGGCATCACCCTGAGTCACCGTCAGTGGCCGTGTGATCCGGATGAATTCCTTCGGGGCTTCCTGCTCGACGATTCCAACGGAGTTGATCAGGTAGACAAAGGGGGCGGCGCTGCCGTCCATGATCGGGACTTCTTCGTTGTTCAGTTCAACGATCAGGTTGTCGATCGAAAGACCCCAGAGCGCCGACATCAGATGCTCAACCGTCGCTATCTGCACACCGTTCTCAGCAATGCTGGTCGCCAGCGTGGTATCGCTCACATGGCTCGCGCGCGCACGAATGGCCGCGTTGCCCCGGTCCGAGCGGACAAAGACGATTCCCGTATTCTCCCCGGCAGGGCGTAATGTCATACGGACTTTTTCTCCGGAGTGCACGCCAATACCGATGGCGTGAACCGGTCGCTTTATTGTTCTTTGTTTCAGCATCATCTGTCGGAACCTCTGGGGTTTTCTTTCACCAGGCTGCGAAATCGCAACCCGGCTCAACCGGCCCTGAATCCAATTAGATTCAGTAAAATCAGCCGGTTGGAGGGTGACTATACAGAAACGATCAACCAAAATGAAGGAAAAATGGAGAGAAATATGGAGCAGTATGGATCGATCGTGACATGGCCTCCATTTTTATCTATTTCGTTATATTTCAATAACTTAAAGAGCATTCCAAGCGACAGCGGCAAATCCGCACAAGGGCTGGGCGTCCGACTCCCATCCATCGTGTCCGACAGACAACCGGATCTGAGCGGCTGGACCAGGGCCCACTTCGTACGGGGACGCTGGATAGGTAGAATGCCACCCTCTTCAGAACGGTCAGCCTCCGAATAAGGCAAGTATTGAGTCACCCAGCAGACATATCCGTTGCGCCCATGATGGCCTGGACCGATCGTCACTGTCGTTATCTCCTCAGGCTGACGAGCCGCCGGGTTCGCCTGTTCACCGAAATGATTACCACCGGGGCACTCCTTTACGGCCCCCAGGAACGGCTCCTGCGCTACCACCCGGACGAGCACCCGGTGGTCATTCAGCTCGGCGGCAGCGAACCGGGGCCGATGGCCGAGTGTGCAAAGCTGGCGGAAGATCGGGGATATGATGAGGTGAATATCAATGTGGGCTGCCCTTCTCCACGCGTACAACGCGGCGCGTTCGGAGCCTGCCTCATGAAAGAGCCGATGCTGGTTGCCGGGCTGGTGGCCGCCATGTCCGCTGCCACCTCGGTTCCGATCACCGTGAAGTGCCGCCTCGGTGTCGATGAGTTGGACGATCAGGCGGCCCTGGAAGCATTCGTCGGCGCAGTCGCCGATGCCGGGTGCCGGACGCTCTACCTGCATGCCAGGAAGGCCCTGCTGAACGGGCTCTCACCGGCCCAGAATCGTCAGGTGCCGCCTCTGCAGTACGACCGGGTGTACCGGATCAAGGCGCGATATCCCGAGCTCACCGTCATTCTGAATGGCGGGATCACCGATCTCGCGTCCAGCTCTGCGCACCTGAAGCGGGTCGATGGCGTGATGATCGGGCGCCAGGCCTATCAGCAACCGCTGTTCATGAATGAGCTGGCGGTCGCCCACCTCGGCGAAACGCCGGTCTCCGCCCTCGACGTGATGCAGGGCTACATGGACTACATGCGCGATGAACTGGATCAGGGAACCCGGCTGCACGACATGACCCGACACTGTCTGGGGTTGTTTGCCGGGATGCCCGGGGCCCGCCACTTCCGCCGCCTGCTTTCCGATCACAGGCGCCTGGCGGCCAATGATCTCTCGCTGGTGGACGAGGCCCTGGATCAGATCGTCGCGAGGGCCGCCTGATGATCTCGAAACTGCTGGATCGACTGACGGGTCAGCGCGACGCGGATGAAGGCGTGAACGAACACCTAATCGCCCTGTCCGCAGCCACCCTGCTTCTGGAGGTCGCCTGGGCGGATCACGACATCGCCGAGGCGGAACTTGAGACGATTCGAACCGCCCTGATCCGGCAATTCGGTCTCACCGACGACGAAGTGGAAGCCATCATCACCGAGTCCCACGATCGCCATGAAGAAAGTGTGGGTATGCACGCCTTCACCCGGACGCTGGTCGAAGCATTCGACGAGCAGCAACGCTTCGAACTGGTCACCCACCTCTGGCGTCTGGCCTATTCGGATATGACGATCGATCGATTCGAGGAACACACCATCCGCAGGATCTCAGAACTGCTCTACGTCAGCCACGCGCGATTCATAGAAGCCAAGCGGCGGGCCAGGGACGAGGCAACCGGCTGACGCGGCCTTACAAAGCGGCCCGGCGTGGCGGTGGAACCTCATCGGCTTCGAGGGCGGCAACCAGATCGTGGAAGGTATCCCGATTGGTGTCGTTCATGGACATCAGGGTGCGATGGGCGTCGAGCACCCGTTGCCGGACACCTGCTTCGCTGCCCGGCAGTTCCGGCAACTCGGCCAGCTGTTCCTTGTGCTCCAGCGGCTCTTCCACCAGGTCGAACACCTCATCGAACCCCATCGAGAGCAGAATTCGAGTGATGTCCCGTCGGGTGCTGATCAGCGCAGGACGATAGGAAAAACGCTTATCCGCCTGAATGGAAAGTTTGGCCAGGAGCCCGAGGGAAGTGGAGTCAATGTTCTCGGTGGCGGACAGGTCGACGATCACTGAGCGGAAATTCTCGTCCTGGAACATCTTCTCCAGATATTCGTCCACGGTCGTGCACAGAGTCAGACGCACGTCCCCCTCGAACACGATGACGTATACCCCGTCGTGAGAGGCAACCAGAATTCTTCCAGTCATTTCGACTCAGTTCTCCCGCACCAGTGTCAGGCAGGTCATATCATCCCGGGAGGCACCGCTGGTGAGCTTCAGCTTTTCCCAGATCTCATCCATGCCCTTTGCGGGGGCGGCCGCCAGAAGTCGAGCCTCTTTGGCGTCCAGATCCATGTCTTCCATGGCATCCAGCACACCGTCGGAAAACAGTACCAGCTTGTCACCGGCGGCGAAACTGAGGCTGGTGGCCTCGTAACTGACCTCTTCGAACAGACCCACCGGCCGGCCGCGCTGTTCGATAAAACCCGCCTCCTCCCCATGCACCAGAATGGCTGGCGGGAAGTGGCCGCCATTAACCAGTCGCAGGGTATCTGTTTCCAGGTCAACGACCGCGAGCATCATGGCCACGTGTTTGTCGATCTTCTGATCCAGGAGTTCCCGGTTAATCCAGGAAAGAATTTCTCCAGGCTCTGCGATCATGCTGGGACGATATTCGCGTCGAAGGCGGCGGGAGAAGTTCTTGAGCAGCACGGTGACAAACGCGGAAGAGGCACCGTGGCCCGATACGTCAGCGATGTACAGGGCGAAGTAACGGTCTGTGATACGGAAGTAGTCGACAAAATCGCCGGACAGGATCAGGGACGGCATGATCCGATGCTGAAGCCGGTAGCGGTCGATCCCCATGGGATTCGGCGGCAACATGCCCATCTGAATATATCGACCGGCCCGCTGATCCCGCTGCAGTTCCTCCACGTGTTCGTGCAGACGTGCTTCAGCCTGTGCTGCGCCCTGTCGGGACTGTTCGAGAATCTCTTCGATTCTCGCCTTGGCGAAGTCGTCGCCCACCGGCAACTGCCAGACATCCGCCAATCCGCCACGCAGGGCGTCCAGCAGGGATGCGCGATCCAGTTTCTCAGGGGTGGCGAGCACAACGGGTAAACGCCTGTTCTCACGGGCAAGGTTCTGCGCCCAGTCCATTCGTGAGCAGATCATCAGCTCAGGCAGGGTATGGTCGCAGAGTTCCTGCGCGACTTTTTCGCTCACGGCGGGCAATGAATCCAGATTGAGATGAGCCAGTTGCTGGCAGAGCGTGTCCGACGCCTTCTCATCCGGATCTACAACGACGAGGCCCATTCGACAGTACACTTTCGCCACATCGATGGGACGCGCACCCTACTCCGTTCCATTTTCAATATCAACTTCACCGGGACAGCCTGAATGTTGTTCTAAAAGTCATCGAAATCATCAAAATCCATAAAGGGATCCTCTTCAAACTCACCATCGCGAATCAGGAAATTCCGCCGTTGCAGGAACGCATCCCGAATGAACAGGTATTCATCTCCGGATATCAGAACCTCTGCGGTCAATAACCGTTTGCGAAGATCGAGGAAATACAGCCCGTAGGTCACGTTCCGGACCCGGACATTCTCTATGTAGGCAATCGGATTCGTCAGTGCATCCACGAACATGCCGCCCGCGTGGGTGACCGTGGAGGGACCACGGATAGGGATCATGAAGTAAGGCCCTTGCGGCACTCCCCAGACAGCCAGCGTCTGTCCGAAATCTTCCTCGTGCTGAGGCAACCCGGCCTGGGTCGCCACATCGAACAGGCCGAGCACCCCGAACGTGGAGTTGACTGCAAAGCGGCCCACATCGCTGAACATGGTTCCGGGCTTGCCCTGGAGAAGCTGATTGAGCGCGGTACCGGGCACCTGAAGGTTGTCGAAAAAGTTCGAAATGCCCTCTTCCGCCAGATCCGGGGTAATGGCCCGGTATCCCCTGGCGATGGGACGCAGAATCAGCCGGTCGAGTCCATCGTTGAACTGCCACAACGACCGATTCATGCCGATCCAGGGATCAGGATCCTTGTCCGGTCGCGCCAGGACGCTGGACGCATCGGGTAGTTCAGCCGGGTCCTCATCAGCCAGCGTGCGGGCGTCCTGGGCCTGTATGGGCATACCGGCGCCCGCCAGCAGCATCACCAGCAATTTGGCCAGCAACTTGGCCGGCAACCTGGCCAGCACAAACCCCGCCACAGCCCCACGGCTGCGAGGCCTGGAGACGGCGTGAGTTCGGTTCAGACTATATTCCGGGCGCATCTGTTGCGACGTCTTCTGCAACCCCTAAGACGATTTCAGCGTCGCGCAGCCGGCCGAGCGTTGCAAGACCCTGTTCGTAAACGACCTTTGAGCGCACCTGAGGCAGTTCGTCCGCCAGTCGGGCAAGTGCCGCACGGGTCTCGAGGCCTGATTCAAGCAGTTCGACCAGCTTCAGCGTCACCGCGTTCACTTCCATGAAGCCCACCGTGTCATCACGGCGTCGATGAACGATGAGATGGCTGGGTTCATCGGGAAGCGTTTCCGGAATCCGCCCGGGCCCGATCCGATGCACGGGCCAGCGATAGGCCAGGCACCAGATCAGGGGTGAAAGCAGCAACGGCCCTTCCAGCAGGTCTGCCTCCCGATCAAAACCCTGCTCCGGGATCTCCAGTTCGCTGACCCCAAGCGCCAGTTCCACCCACTCGTAGTGGGCCAGCTCCAGGAGAAATTCCGGCAGAGGGTCTGCTTCGTTTACCCGGACGGACAGAAAAGTCAGAAACTCCTGACTGATCTCCAGAAAGTATGGCGATTCACTCGGATGCAGATGCACGAACTCCCGAACCAGTCCATGCCAGCGCACATCGCCCAGCACCTTCTTTGTGACTGGAAATCCCGATGCGAGAAACCCTTCTATATTGTTGTAGAAGAGGTCGAGATAGATTTTCATCCGTCGTGCTTCCACGTCGGCAGGCCTGTCGTTCAGATCAGGGTTCCGGATGTGGGCGGCAAACGCCAGTTGAGTTGCCCGGAAATCGGGTAGATTGCTACCCGGTCGCGACACTGCCGGGTACCGTCTGCAGGTGTCGGATTCTGTCCACTTCCTCGAGCAACTCAGGGAGCGGCGGAAAATTGAAATCCCGCTCGAGCAATGTTGGTGCTACCCCCCAACGCTCATAGGCAGACTTCAGCAGCGCCCAGACCGGTTCGATCACTGCACTGCCGTGGGTGTCCACGCGCAGGTCTTCTGCTTCCACGTAGTGGCCGGCAATGTGCAGGTAGGCAATACGCGTGCCGTCGATATTTTCCAGAAAATCATAGGGGTCGTATCCGAAGTTGATGCCGTTCACATAGATGTTATTCACATCCAGCAGCAGATCGCAGTCTGCTTCGGCGAGCACTCCGTTGATGAATTCCAGTTCTGTGAGTTCCTGGCCGGGGGCGGTGTAGTAGGAGACATGCTCCAGGACCAGCCGTCGTTCCAGTATGTCCTGTACTTCCCGCACCCGGCCAGCCACGTAATGCACGGCTTCTTCGGTGAAGGGGATGGGCATCAGATCGTAGAGGTGCCCTTTGTCGTCACTGCAGTAGCTCAGGTGTTCCGAGTAGCAGCGGATGTCGTAGTCAGCCAGGAATTTTTTGAGATCGGCGAGAAAACGCCGATCGAGGGGCGCCGGACTGCCGATGGACAGCGACAGACCATGACAGACCAGCGGAAAACGTTCCGCCAGCTGCCGGAACTGCCGACCGAATCGACCACCGACACCTATCCAGTTCTCAGGCGCGAGCTCGAGAAAATCCAGCTTCTCGTGAGCGGCCTCGAGCAACTCGGGCATGAGCGCCCGGCGAAGCCCGAGACCAACGCCCTGGAAAGACTGCTGGATCACGTTTTAACGTCTGACGTACCGGCGCCAAAGCGCTGTCCCGGTCGACGGATCAACCAGACGGACAGCTCAATTGAGGCCTCGACTCAGGCAGCGCCTCCACACTTGCCTTCGCCCTCGTCCTTGGACTCTCCGCATTTGCCTTCGCCGCACTTGCCTTCGCCCTCGTCCTTGGACTCACCGCACTTGCCTTCGCCGCACTTGCCTTCGCCCTCGTCCTTGGACTCACCGCACTTGCCTTCACCTTCGTCCTTGGCTTCGCCGCATTTACCTTCGCCGCATTTGCCTTCTCCACACTTGCCTTCGGCATCTGCCTGGGCAAGCTGGTCGTAGCCCGCTTCCAGGGCCTCAGCAGCAAACGGGTTGTCCGCATTGGCAACACCGGCGCTAGCCAGCGATGCAACGAATGCCGTACCAACGGCAGCGGTAATGGGCTTCATCTTCTCGTTCAGAATGGTCATTGCTTGGAAATCTCCTCTCGTTTCCCGACACAGCCCCGTCCCGGGCCGTACTGGCTTTGAATCAGAGACACCTGACCGACTTCTGAACAGCGTCAGGCGCTCCGGGGTTATGACCCTCTCCCGGCAAATAGGTTCAGACGGATGCCGTCTGTTCCCCCTGCCAACCGTTCCTGCAGCTTAAAGGAGACCGAATTCCCGCTCCAGCGCTTCGAGAGACCGATTCAGGCGCTTCGGCGAGGCCTTTTCCTTTACGCCCAGTCGCTCAGCGAACAGACCCACCCGACACTCTTCCAGCATATATCTCAACTGCTGCCACTGGACGGTCTCGCCCATTTCTCCTTTGAGGCGCTCGATCCGTGTCTGGAAGCCCGACAGTTCTCCGATCAGTTGCTGGTCCCTGCTCACCTTGCCCTGCAGATTGGCCAGCCGATAGGCCGCCGCCTCCAGATAGCGTGGGATGTCTGCCAGACGGCTGGCCGGGGTTCTGGTGAGCACGTCGGCGGGGACCAGGTTTTCAAGTTGCGCCCGAATATCATCCACCGCATCCGCAAACGCCGGCGACGTCGCCTCGTCCAGCATGCGGACCAGTGTCTGTCGCGCCTCCAGAATCCGGCGAAGGTCCCCCTGCATACGGGCCAGCGTATCGGCCAGTTCGCCACGGCGTTCGTTCAGAATCCGGGTAAAGGCGCTGGCGTCCTCAGGCAGACGCTCTCCCTCGAAGAAGCAGGCCCAGGCACAGGCCTTGAGCAATTCATCCCGGAACTGTTCAGCACCGCCGAGCGGGGCATAGAGCAGTCCGAGCGCTTTGTCCGCGGCAATCTGTTTTTTCAGATAGCGGGCCGTCTGGCCGAGTTTCAACAAGGCCAGACGTGCGTAGCCCGCCTGATTGGCGCGCGCCTGGGCGCCGGGATCGGGCATGTGCCGCAGGGCGACGGAATCGCCCTCGTCGGCAAGCGCCGGGTAGGCAACGACTTCCGAGCCGGTGGCGCCGATTACTACGCTGCCCACAGGCGCCTGGTCCGGAAACTCGATGAGCCCCTTATCTTCCGCCTGGGTCTTCAATCCTTCATGCATCCGCGCCGCCGCCTCTGCGGCAAATCGCGTTTTCAGCGCCTCGAAGTCTCTACTTTCCGCCAACAATTCGCCTTCGCCGCTCATGACTTTCACGTTGACCCGCCACTGCGGTTCTATCCGCTCCGGGTGCCAGTCTTCGGCGGCAATGTGCAATCCGAACTCGTGTTGAATCGCATCCGCCAGGCTCACCTCCAGTCGGCCCTGACGGTAGATGCTGGGTTGGCTGAGGATCGGCATGATGGCCTGCACCGCGTCCGGAATCGGTGTCAGTCGTCGCCGCTTGGATTTTTCCAGAGACCGGAGCCACTGTTCGCACACACCGGCAAACATCCCCGGCACACTCCAGTTCAATACCTGCACAATCACCGCATCCACCAGACTGACCGGTACTTCCACCGATACGCCATCGTCCGGATCACCGGGTGCAAAACGGTAACGGAGCGGAAACGCCTTGCCTCGCATGATCAGTTCCGCCGGAAAATCCTTTTCGGTGAATCCGGACTGACCGGCACCGGAGAGTTGCTGGCGATCGAAAAAGAGTCCGGCCGTTTCCCCGTCCGCAGCCTTTCTGAGCCAGCGGTCCAGATCCCGGGCCGACAGGACCTTCTCCGGTATCAGCGCGTCGTAGCGATCCGCAATGTCCGCTTCCGCGGCGAGCAGGTCCCGGCGCCGACCTTTTTCTTCCTCATCCCGGATTTCGGCGACCAGTTCGAGATTGTGCGAGAGAAACTCCGGTGGCCGTTTAATGGCGCCACGCACAAGACCGTCGAGCAGAAAGCGTTTTCTCGCCTCCGCCCGATCCACACGGCGCAGGCTCACACGCCGCTTATCTGCCAGGACCAGGCCATAGAGACTGACCGTCTCCAGTGCCTGGGCCTCGCCCCGGCTCAGGCTCCAGTGCGGTTCTGTATACCGACGCTTGAGGAGATGTCCGGCTGCCTCCTCGATCCAGCGGGCCTCCACCTGAGCAACCCCCCGCGCATACACCCGGCGGGTCTCGACGATCTCGCCGGCCATCACCCAGGCCGGACGCTTATCCGCCAGCACCGAACCGGGGAAGATGCGGAATTTCATGTTCCTTGGTCCCAGGTACTCGCCGCGCTCATCATGGGTGCCGATCAGACTGAGCGAGCCGGCAAGCAGCGCCCGATGCACGCTCGCATAGTCGGCGGGTTCCCTGTTCAGCCGGAAACCAAGACCTTTGACCGCCAGCAGCAGTTGCCGGTGCAGGGCCAGCCACTCGCGCATCCGGTTGTTGGACAGAAAATTTCGACTCATCGCCCGGCGCAGTTGAGATCGGCTCAGTCGATCCCGCTGCGCCTCGAACCAGGACCAGAGATTGAGATAGCTCAGAAAGTCCGATCGCTCATCGAGCCATTGCTCGTGGGCGCGATCTGCGGAGCCCTGCTTTTCCACCGGCCGCTCCCGGGGATCGGATACCGCCATGGCCGACGTGATGATGAGCACCTCGGTCAATGCCCGGGTCCCGTCCGCGGCGACCAGCATGCGCGCCAGGCGCGGATCGACCGGCAGGCGTGCCATATTCCGGCCCACATCCGTGAGCGTATTCCCGGCCAGAGCGCCAAGTTCGTCGAGCAGCTTCTCGGCATCCCGGATCATTCTCGGGTCGGGGGGTTCGAGAAATGGAAAGCGGGCCGGGTCGCCGAGACCGAAAGCCCGCATGGACAGCACCACGCTGGCCAGGTTGGTACGCTTGATCTCCGGGTCCGTGTACTCCGGCCGACCCAGGTAATCCGCCTCAGTATAGAGTCTGAAACAGACGCCGGGCGCGACCCGGCCGCAGCGGCCTGCCCGCTGGTTGGCACTGGCCTGGGACACCGGCTCCACCGGCAGCCGCTGGAGCTTGGAGCGAAACGAGTAACGGCTGATCCGGGCGACGCCCGGGTCGATCACATAGCCGATATTGGGCACCGTCAGCGACGTCTCCGCCACGTTGGTGGCAAGGACGATCCGGCGCCGTTTGCCGGGCCGGAAAATCCGTTGCTGGTCGGCACTTGAAAGACGGGCATACAGTGGCAGCACTTCGAGACGCTCACCCACTTCCCGGCGCAGTACCTGCGCCGCCTCCAGGATTTCCCGCTCACCCGGCAGAAAAGCCAGGATGTCCCGGGCGCGGGACTGCGGGCCGGTCTCAATCTCTGCCACCACCGCCAGCAACTGCTCGTCGAACGGCCGGGCAGCCGCTTCATCATCCAGATACCGAACGGAAACCGGATAGGTGCGCCCGCCCACCTCGACGACAGGGGCATCCGAAAAGTGTGCGGAAAAGGCATCCACGTCGATGGTCGCGCTGGTGATGATCAGCTTGAGGTCAGGGCGTCTGACCAGCACGCCTTTCAGATAGCCGAGCAGAAAATCAATGTTCAGACTGCGCTCGTGCGCCTCGTCGACGATCACGCAATCGTAGCGTTTCAGCAGTTTGTCACGACGGATTTCCGTAAGCAGCAAGCCGTCCGTCAACAGCTTCACACGCGTGTTGTCGCTCACCTGATCGGTGAAGCGCACGGCGTAGCCCACTTCCTCGCCGAGGGGCACCCCCATCTCTTCAGCAATCCGGGAAGCGACAGCCCGGGCTGCCAAGCGTCTCGGCTGGGTATGAGCGATCATGCGTGCCTCACCCAGGCCGGCGGCCAGAGCGATCTTCGGCAACTGAGTCGTTTTACCGGACCCCGTTTCTCCCGCCACGACGATCACCTGATGCGCCTTGAGCAGCTCGCGGATTTCTTCCGCGTGCTCGGTGATCGGCAGTTCCGGTGGGAAGGTCAGGTTCAGCGACCGATTCCCGGTGCCGGCAGCATCCGGGGCCGGCGGGCTCTTTTCTGTTGAAGAATCGCTCACATCGCCGCCTAAATCCGATTACTCCGTATATACACACAGCCCGGAGGTAAGTTCTAAAGTAGGGATTCTATCGGTGTGCTCCGGGCTTCGGCCCGAGCTGACTCATCCGCCGGTAGCCCGCACGGAGTGAGTCCCGGGTGGGCGGGCCGGTCGGATCCTTACGATCGAAAGGTGTCAGGATCCGACCGTTCGCCTGTGTCAGGCGCTACTTGGAGAGCGCCGTCATGCCTTCTTCCAGGCCACGGATGGTCAACGGAAACATCTGACCATCCACCATGTTCTGAATCATGGACACGGAGGATGAGTATTCCCAGGTTTCCTGAGGGGTCGGATTGATCCAGACCAGCCGCTCGTAGAACGCGGAAAACCGCTCCATCCAGAGACTGCCCGGTTCCTCATTCCAGTGTTCGACGCTGCCACCGGCATGCGTTATCTCGTAGGGCGCCATGGTCGCGTCACCCACGAAGACGACCTTGTAGTCCGGCCCATACTTGTTGAGCACTTCCCAGGTCGGGATCCGCTCGTTCATCCGACGCTTGTTGTCCTTCCAGACGGACTCGTAGATGAAGTTGTGGAAATAAAAGCTCTCGAGATGCTTGAACTCGGTGCGGGTCGCCGAGAACAGTTCCTCGCAGACCTTCACGTGCGAATCCATGGAACCGCCAATGTCCAGCAGCAGCAGCACCTTGACCGTGTTCTTGCGTTCCGGACGCATCTTGATGTCCAGCATGCCGCCATTGTGGGCCGTGGACCGGATGGTATCGTCGAGATCCAGTTCTTCATCGACGCCGGTACGGGCAAACTTTCTCAACCGGCGCAGCGCCAGTTTGATGTTGCGGGTGCCGATTTCCACCGAGTCATCCAGATTCTTGTACTGGCGTTGATCCCAGACTTTTTTGGCCTTTTTCTTCTTGCCTTTGCCTTCACCGTTCGGACCGCTCCGGCCTTCCCGGTCCGCATCGCCTTCTTCCCCTTCTTCGCCTTCCTTGCCCTGCTCGGCTTCCGCCTTCTCGGCTTCTTCCTTGGCTTTCTGAAAGGCCTCGATGAGCTTTTCCAGTCCGCCCAGAGACTCGATCTTTTCCAGATCCTCCGGGGTCAGCGATTTCTCGAACTCACGGCGCAACCATTCATCCGGAATCAGCGACTCCAGAAGACCATGAAGATCTTCCAGCCCCTTGAAGTAGGCGGCAAAGGCGCGGTCGAACTTGTCGTAGTTCTTCTCATCCTTCACCAGGCAGGTGCGGGAGAGCAGATAGAAGTCATCCACGTTGGCATAGACCACCCGATGCTGCAGCGCCGTGATCAGATCCATCAGTTCCCGGATCGTGACGGGAACCTTGTACTTTCTCAGCGTCAGAAAAAAGTTAATCAGCATTGGCTACGCTCCGAGCAATAGTGGCACTACCAGACATTCAGATGGTCGATCCGAAATCAACCCCGGCTGTCGCGCCGGTTCATGAAGGCCAGCCGCTCGAGAAGATGCACGTCTTGCTCGTTTTTCACCAGGGCGCCGTACAACGGCGGAATGGCCTTTGACGTATCCCGATTGGTGAGAATTTCGTCGGGAATGTCGTCCGCCATCAGGAGCTTCAACCAGTCAATGAGCTCCGAAGTCGAAGGCTTCTTCTTCAGGCCCGGCACTTTGCGGACGTCGAAAAAAATCTCCATCGCCTCTTTGACCAGATCCTGCTTCACTTCCGGGTGATGCACTTCAACGATCTGCTGCATGGTGTCCCGGTCGGGGAAGTTGATGTAGTGGAAGAAGCAACGACGCAGGAATGCATCCGGCAATTCCTTCTCGTTGTTGGAGGTGATGATCACGACCGGCCGCTGCTTTGCCTTGATGGTCTCACCCAGTTCGTAAACGTAGAACTCCATCCGGTCCAGTTCCTGGAGCAGATCGTTCGGAAACTCGATATCCGCTTTGTCGATCTCGTCGATCAGCAGAACCACCCGCTCTTCCGCCTCGAAGGCCTCCCAGAGCTTGCCTTTCTTGATGTAGTTCTTGATGTCTTTCACCCGCTCGTCCCCGAGCTGGGAGTCACGCAGGCGGGAAACCGCATCGTATTCGTACAGGCCGTTCATTGCCTTGGTGGTGGACTTGATGTGCCACTGGATCAGCGGCATGCGCAGGTGTGCGGCCACTTCTTCCGCCAGCATGGTCTTGCCGGTTCCCGGTTCGCCTTTGACCAGCAGAGGCCGCTCCAGTTTGACCGCAGCGTCCACTGCCATGCTCAGCTCATCGGTCGAAATATAAGAATCAGTGCTGTCAAATATCATGCAGTGTCCCGAATGGTTCTTTTGAAAATAATAAAAACAAAAAACAAGGAGTAAGTTGGATTTGGATTCAGGCAGGCCTGAATCCGGCCAAAGCGCCGTACTTTAATAGAGCCCCTCCGTCCTAACAAGACAGGGCGAAGGCGCCAGCGTCCGCATCGTTGTTGGACCCCATCGCCTTTCTACCTGCCGGAGACCCATGCCGATACGGGAACTTCGACCATGTAGTGGGATTTTCGCCGTGCGACCGGCGAGAACAGTTCTTTATATATCAGCATCTTACGCGGGTTTTGCCGAATCAGGATTCGGTTTTTCCCGAGCCGGATCAGGCGCCCCATCACGCCCCGTACCGACCACCCTGCCCAGAATGAGGCCCAGGGCCAGCCCGATCAGTGCCGTTGCGAGCAGGATGCCGGCTGCCGTACCCGGTGCCCCTGCTCTCTGAAAAAGACTCTCGAAGATCAACACCACGAATGCCGGCGCGAGTTGACCCGCGTAGCCCGGCACCGGTGCCGGCACCACCATGAGCATGAGCGGTAACACCCGCACCATCCAGCGCAGCCCGGGTGAGCCAATCCCCCGAGTCAGCAGAAAAAGGAAAGCGCTGCCGAGCAGTCCTGCCGCCACGATCACCAGCCAGGCAATGTCGTAGTTCATGTTTCGACCCAATCCACGATGTGCGCCTCGAATTCGTCCTCGTGGACCATCTGCACCGGAATCACCCGATCACGGACGCTGATACCGGCTTCGTGCACGGACTCTCTGGAACCGGACACCAGCGGATGCCACCAGCTCAGGCCTTTGCCTTCTGCGAGGCGGCGATAGGCGCAGCTCGCCGGCAGCCAGCGCAACGTGCCGGCCAGATCTGCACTGAATTCCATGCAATCCGGCACCAGTTCATGGCGCTTCGGGTATCGGCTGCAGCGACACTTGTCGATGTCCAGCAGTTGGCAGACCAGACCGGTGTGATAGACGGTTCCGTCATCTTCGTCTTCGAGCTTGATCATGCAGCAGCGGGCACAGCCATCGCAGAGCGACTCCCACTCCTCGGGGCTCATCTCAGCCAGTGTTTTCTCTTCCCAGAAGGACACGTCAGGACTTCCGGGACCGTTCGATCGCCGCATCCACCCCGCCGTCGAGGGGCGGCATCTGCAGAAAGTAGCCGGTTTCGGCAATGGCCTCGAGCACGTCCGCTGCCTCGGCCCGGGCAAGTTTTTTCCCAACCGTCAGCGACAGGGACAGCGCGAGTTCAGGCACCCCGAACTGCTCGAGCAGAGTTTCCGGAACCCGATCGAGATCCTCCGCGAAGTCCACGTAAAGATACATGTCCGCTTTACGCTTGGTCTTGTAGACCTTGACCAGTCGTTTGGATGCAGTCACAACATCGAGCTCCTCAACCGAGAGCGGCCAGAATATCGCGAAAGCGATCACCCAGCAGCGGTTCCCGCCAGCCTGAGTACTCGCTGGAGAGCTCGCCGGTCTGTAGATAGTGGCGGATACAGCTCTCCACATCCCGCTTCCGCGCCAGCAGTTCCTGAGACATTCCGAGCGCCTGGGCCTCTGTCCGGGCGATCTCCCGCAGTGATTTGGAGATTTCGCCCTGACGCTGGGTGAGCGGCGGGGCCATCCGGGGAAGTGGCTCTGACTGCCTGCCGGCCTGATGTTCGGCCAGAATGTCTTTGCCGTACCTGCGCGCCACGGGCTTCGGCAGCAGTTCCCAGATCAGTTTCTCACTGAGCTCCCTGCGTTCGGCAAAGGTCACCAGATGTTCATCCCATACCACCCGATTCCGGGGCACATCCTCACGCATGGCCACCCGCTCCCGCCAGCTGGATAGCCGCTGGAGCACCGCCACCTGCTCGCCCTTCAGGCGCCAGGCCTTGCGCATGCCCAGATAGTAACGCTCCGGATCAGAGGGCTCGAAACGCCCCTGATCGATCATGGATTCTTCGAACCACGTCCACCGGCCGAGGGTCTGCAATCGTTCCGACAGACGCTCATGCAGCTCCAGCAGATGGGCCACGTCTTCGCACGCATAGTGCACCTGGGCGTCTGTCAGCGGTCGCTTCCGCCAGTCGCTGCGCGTTTGCGCCTTGCCCATTTCCGCACCGATATGAGTGAGCACGAGATTGGTATAGGAGAGTGCGAAATCCGTGGAAACGAATGCATGAGCGAGCTGGGTATCGAAAATCCGGCCCGGCCTTGCGCCCAGGTGGTGCAGCATGAGTTCCAGGTCTTCACCACAGGCATGCATGACAATCACGCGATCCGGATCTTCCAGCACGTCCACCAGTGGCTGCCACTCGCTGATCTGAAGCGGATCGATCAGAAAGATCGAATCGCCACTTACCACCTGATAGAGCCCGGGTAGAGGGAAGAACGTGCTCGTCCTCTGAAACTCCGTATCCAGACCCAGCACGTCGTTCCATGACGCGACTGCCTGCTCGAGGGCTTCATTCGTTGTGATCCACTCAGGAGAAATTGCGACGCCCCTGCATGGCATGAACGATCGTGCCGCCATCAATGAATTCCAACTCCCCGCCGAGGGGGACACCGTGCGCGATTCGACTGATCATCCCTACATTGTCTCGAAGCAGGTCGTGAATATAGTGCGCCGTCGCCTCACCCTCCACCGTCAGATTGGTTGCCAGAATGACCTCTTCCGGATTGAGTGCTGCCACTCTTCTGCTGAGCACGTCCATCCCCAGCTGTTCCGGGCCGATGCCGTCGATGGGTGAGAGATGGCCGTGCAGAACGAAATAGCGCCCCCGGTAGCCGCCCGCCTGTTCAATGGCGAGAATGTCGGCCGGCGATTCGAGTACGCAGAGCGTGGTGTTTTCCCGCCGCTCATCCGCGCAGAACCGGCAGATCGGCTGCTCCGAAAAATTACGGCACTGCTCACAGCGTCCGACACCGTCCATTGCCTCGGCCATTACCTCAGCCAGGCGCTTGCCTCCTTCCCGGTTGTGCTGCAGAAGATGCAACACCATCCTCTGCGCACCTTTCGAGCCCACGCCGGGCAGGATCTGGAACGCCTCGATCAGGCTATCGATCAGCGGGCTGATGCCCATCAGCGGCGTCCACTCAAAACGGCATTTTTCCCATGGGCAGGCCAAATCCGGTAGCCAGGCCGGACATCTTGTCCTGCTGGGCACTCTCCACCTTATGGGCGGCATCGTTGCAGGCCGCGGCAATCAGGTCTTCCAGCATGACCTTGTCTTCTTTCAGGAGATCATCGTCAATGTTCACGCGACGAACCTCATGGCGTCCGTTCATCACCACCTTGACCATGCCGGCGCCGCTTTCGCCGGTCACCTCCAGTCGCGCCATCTCCTCCTGCATCTCCTGCATGCGCTCCTGCACCTGCTGCGCCTGTTTCATGAGATCGCCGATGCCTTTCATCGCTGGATGCCTCTTGCTATCTGTTGTCTTGTTATCTGATGTCTTTCTGTCTGTTGCGTCATTGACCGAGACCTGACCGGCCTGCGCCGCCTGATTGTCTGCTGTCCGGCTCCGCCCCATCCAGCGGCTGCACCTCATCCAGAGGCTGCACCTCATCCAGACGGCCACCGAACTCACTCAGCAGGTTTTTTACCTGGTCACTGTGCTCGAGCATCTGCGTGGCGTCCGCCTGGCGCTCCGCCGCGAGCCGAGCACGTCTATCGGCGGGGGTTTCCACGTCGACTTCGCCGGTCTCGATATGGAAGCTGATCGATCGTCCGAAGTGATTGTCCAGCGCGCGCTGAATCATGCGGATCTGCGCCTCTCCGAGCAGCGTGTCGTGGGCCGGATCGAGGATCAGATGCACCTTTTCAGCGGATAACTCGGCAGCGATGGAATGCTCGGCGATCATTCTGGACACACCGCCCAGGTCCAGCGTATCGAGCAGATCGTGCCAGGGACTCGATGCTTCGATGCGACGGGGCTGACGGGGTTGCGGCGGCGTCTGTTCCGGACCGTCACCAGGGTCCGCCGACCGTGATGGCAATTCAACCGGGTCCGTCCGGGCGGCCGGCCCATCCGGCGGCCGCGACCGAGCCCTGGGTATCGCCGGAGCTTCACCCCCGTCGTCCTTCAGCGTCGTACTTTCAGCGGCCGGTGGGCTGGTATCCGCGCCGATCGGTCGCACCTGGGTGCCCTTGTCGTCCGGTGCGAACGTCAGCATGCGCAGCAGGGTCATTTCCACTCCGCTCCTGGGATCCGGCGTGATGCCCAGATCCCGGTACCCCATCAGACCGATCTGGTAGAGAAGCTGCACGGTTTCCGGATCAAACGGCGGCTGTGGTGCTGTCCCGGTTGCATGGCAGACCGCCATCTGATGAAGCGCCGCCAGAAGCTCTTCCAGCAGCGTTTCGAAATCCACCGCTCGATCGGCCAGTTCGGCCACCACGGCCAGCACATTGTCCGCCCGTCCGCCCACCAGCGCATCGATGAGACTGCCGACTTCGTCACGCCCGACCAGGCCGAGCATCTCTACCACAGCCGCCTGTGTCAGCTCACCCTGACCGAACCCGATCGCCTGATCGGTAATGGAAAGCGCATCCCGCATGCTGCCGCGGGCGGCCTTGCCGATCACTTCCAGTGCCTCGCTCTCGAAACTCACACCTTCCGCATCGAGTATTTCGCGAAGATAGCCGGCCGTGCGCTCCGCAGAAATGTTCTTGAGCTGGAACTGCAGGCAGCGGGACAGGACAGTCACCGGCACCTTCTTCGGATCGGTGGTCGCCAGCAGGAATTTCACATGCTCCGGCGGCTCTTCCAGCGTCTTCAGCAGCGCGTTGAAGCTGGATGCCGAGAGCATGTGCACCTCGTCGATGAGGTATACCTTGTAGCGGCCGCGGGTGGGCAGATACTGGGCGTTTTCCAGCAACTCCCGGGTATCGTCGACCCGGGTTCTGGAGGCGGCATCCACCTCGATGAGATCCACGAACCGGTTCTCGTTGACCTCCTGGCAGATGGAACACTCACCACAGGGAGTCGATGACACGCCCTGCTCACAATTCAGACACTTGGCCAGCACACGGGCGATCGTGGTTTTCCCCACCCCCCGGGTCCCGGTAAACAGATAGGCATGGTGAAGCCGGTCGTGGTCCAGGGCATGGGTCAATGCCCGTACCACATGGTCCTGACCGACCAGTCCGGCGAAGGTGCCGGGTCTAAATTTGCGCGCAAGAACCTGGTAACTCATGATCGCCGGTATTGTAGTGGGCCGGTCGCCAGATAGCGACGGGCGGCGAGGTGGATCACATGAATCACATGGACAACACGATAGACGGCTGCAGAGACGACCTCATAGACAGCTTCGGCCAGGCCCCGGTCGTGATCGGCCATCGCGGGGCAGCCGGTCTCCTTCCTGAAAACACCCTGCCCGGCTTTCGCCGGGCGGTGGAACTGGGCGTTCAGGCCGTCGAACTGGACGTGCACCTTGCCGGACGTGAACTGGGCGACCGTGAACTGGTGGTGATACATGACCCGACCCTGGAGCGCACCACGAATGGCAGCGGCGAAGTTGCACAGACCGACTTCAGCACGCTGCGTGAACTGGACGCCGGTGGCGGCGCACAGATTCCAACCCTCGGCGAAGTGCTGGCCGTACTGCCGGAACAGGTCGGTCTGAATATCGAGTTGAAAGGCGCCGGCACCGCCGCCGTGCTCGCCGAGTGGCTGCCCGCACCCGGTGCACGGTCTATTCTCATCTCCAGCTTCGATCACGAGGCGCTGCACAGATTCAGATCGCTCAGAGAGGACTACCCGGTCGCGCCCCTGTTCGGCCGCTGGAAATCGGACGCATTGAGGATCGCGGCAGATTTCGGCAGCGGCTATATCAATCTCGGCAGAAAAGTGGCTGACAACAGAAGGCTCGACGCAATCAACGCCGCCGGTCTCCGGGCGCTGATCTACACGGTGAATGATCTGAACGAAGCGGAACGGCTGCTGAGCGCCGGGGCATGGGGATTGTTCACAGACTATCCGGATCGGATCAGTCGCGAACAGTTCGTTCGCGAACCCTCAGATCGCGAAGACTCAGATAATGCGGGGTGATCAGGCGCGGCGTTCGAGCTGATCGATCTCTTTCGTGAGGTGATATTTTTCGTCCGTCACGATGGCTTCCAGGACTTCCACACGGGATCGCAGGCTCTCCAGTTCAGTGATGAGATCCTCGTCTCCGCCGGATTCCGAAGTTTTCCGTTTGGTCTTGAAGTACTCGGTCAGAACACCGGTACCACAGCCGATGATGACCACAACGATGACAAAGGTGAATACGTCCATTGCTGTTCCTTATGCTGATGCCGGCCGGCTTTTCGGCGAATCATCAGATTCGATCTTGTGCAGTTCACGCTGCAGCTCGTATTGCCCTGAGGTTACGTGGGTTTCCATCCGCCGCAGCCGGAGTTCGACTTCCTGGAGATCGGCCTGAACGTTGCGCAGGTTGCGCCTCGGGCTGAGGTCACTGTTCCGGCCTCGGGCAGCCATATCGTCTCCTTCCAGATCGTTCACCGAACGCCGGCGGTACGGCGACCGACGTCGTTTCTTACCCGGCTTGGCGGGTGTTTTCGGATCATCCATCACGAAGTACATGATCCAGTAGGCAGGGAAAACGATACTGCCGAAAAACAGCAGACCGGTGACCGCAATGCAGCGCACCACCCAGGCTTCCACGCCGTAGTAATTGGCGATACCCGCGCAGACACCGACGATCTTGGCATTGTCGTCATCCCGCTCGAGCCGGGGGCTGCGTTCCATGACCCGCTCGGATCGCGCCCGCGCCCGCGCTCGCCGTCTCGCCGCCATGCGGGCAGCGGCATCGCCGGATTCATATTCGCCGCTGCCACCGAGCTCGCGCTCCAGTTTGCTCGTGGTTTCGTTCAGAAAGCTCGTTGCGCGATCGCTGAGCTCGGAAGTGGCTGAACCGACAAGATCCTGAACGGCCTCTTCGAAGCGTTCGACTGCCTGTTGCAGTTCGCCGCTGCCCTTCTGCCTGCTGTTACCGGAACTGCCCGATCGGCTGTTGCCGCTGCGTCGTGCTGACCCGTCCGTCATCCGTTGTTACTCCGCCTGCATCCGCTTGCGCCAGCCGGGCGTTTCCGCATCCAGAATGGCTTCGAGCGTGTCGATCCGATCCATCATCCGTTCGGCATGTGCAGCAAGCGTCTCCAGTTCCAGGCGCTCGTCATCCGAAAGCGCACCCTGAGCACGTTGTTTGCTTCGGTAGTGCATGAAGATCCATACCGGCGCCACGATCGTCAGGAAGATGACGACGGGCACAAAAAAGGCGACCATCCAGCCGTCCATTTATCCTCCTTACTACCCTACCCGTTAGCTGACTGATCGTTGGCCGACTTGTCGCTGGAAACCGGCGCCGGACCGCTTTCGCCCTTCATCCGGGACTTGAGTTCAGCCAGATCGGCGTCAATCGCGTCGTCCGTTTCGAGTTCGGAAATCTCGTCAGCCAGCGTCCTCTGACCCATATCATACGCTTCAATCTGACCTTCCAGGTCATCCATCTTGCGCTCGTAATTCTCGAAGCGCTGCATGGCGTCATCGATATTGTGGTCGTTCAACTGTCGCTTCACACCGAGTCTGGTCTGTGCCGTCTTGCCACGCATCACGATGGCGTTCCGGCGGGCTTTGGCGTCTTTGATCTTCGCCTGAAGCACACCAACGTCTTCGTTCAGCTTGGCCAGTGACTGATCGATGATATCCAGATCCCTGCCCAGGGCCTCTGAAGTTTCCTGCGCCTTGTTGCGTTCGGCAATGGCCCCTTTGGCCAGATCGTCACGACCTCGACCGATGGCGACTTCCGCCTTGCGTTCCCATTCGGCGGCCTCATTGGCCAGGAACTCCTGGCGTCGCGCCAGTTCTTTTTTATCCGCGATGGCTCGAGCCGAAGTAGAGCGGACCTCTACCAGCGCCTCCTCCATCTCCTGAATGATGAGTCTGACCATCTTCTCCGGATCTTCCGCCTTGTCGAGGAGGGAATTGATGTTGGAGTTGATGATGTCTGACATGCGAGTAAAGATGCTCATTTGTCGATTTAGCTCCGTATTTGCCATTTGTCGAGGGGATAACCCGGAGGTTGCCGCTCGTTGACTGAGTTAATACAGGTTCCGTGCCAACAAATCTTCATTTGTATCTCGTTGTTTTTATTGAGGTTATTTTTGGGGGCGGAATCGGCCTGATCTGCTCATAGTAAATCTCACCACTACTTGGCTAAAATTCCTGCGGCTGCCAACGGAAGGAATATTGTCAGGATGCCTACGGAACCTGAGCGCCTGCTCGGAGAATCGCCCGCCTTCCTGAAAATTCTGGAGGAAGTGTCCCAGGTCGCGCCACTGGAAAAGCCGGTTCTGATCGTCGGCGAACGGGGGACGGGCAAAGAACTCATCGCCGCCCGCCTGCACTTCCTGTCCAACCGCTGGGAAGGTGAGTACGTGAAGATGAACTGCGCGGCTATCAGCGACTCTCTCCTCGAAACGGAACTTTTTGGCCACGAAGCCGGCGCCTTCACCGGCGCCACCAAGGCCCATAAAGGGCGCTTCGAACGCGCCCATGGCGGCACCCTGTTTCTCGACGAGCTTGCCACCACCTCGGCGCTGGTCCAGGAGAAACTGCTCAGGGTCATCGAGTACGGTGAATACGAACGGGTCGGCGGAAACCGCACGCTGTATTGTGATGTCCGGCTGGTCGCGGCGACCAACGAAGACCTTCCCTCACTCGCCGCCCGGGGAAAATTCCGACACGATCTGCTCGACCGCCTGGCATTCGATGTCATTACCCTGCCACCGTTGCGTAAGCGGGAAGATGACATCGTGGTCCTGGCCGAGCACTTCGCCGTCAGCATGGCCCAGGAACTGGAGCGGGAACTGTTTCCCGGCTTTTCTCCCGAGGCGAGGGAGAAGCTCCAGAATTATCCCTGGCCGGGTAATGTCCGGGAACTGAAGAACGTGGTGGAACGCTGCGTGTATCGACACGAGGAAGACACACCGGTGGAGGAGATTCTGTTCGACCCCTTTGAATCGCCATACCGTCTGACAGACTCTGATGAGCCAGCGGCCGAGGACGATGGCGCACCCGCTGCTACGGACGCGGATGCGAGCCCAACCGCGAATTTTCCCATCGACCTCAAACAGACCGTGCAGAACTACGAGATCGAACTCATTGAACAGGCACTGGTGGCAGCGAAACACAATCAGCGCAAAGCCGCGGACCTGCTTGAGGTCACTTACCATCAGTTACGCGGCTACCTGAAGAAATACGAGCTGCTCAACAAGGATTGAACGCTGCTTCCGGCCCATGATCCTTGTGCTAGCATTCCGGCCCGGAAGATAAGACACGTGCCATGGAACGCCAGTGATCGGTCGCCCGAAAATTAAAAGGAGAACGGCATGGCCGATACCCGAATGACGCAGACAGAAAGAGAGACCTTTCTGGCAGACCTCCACGTTGGCGTGCTGGCAATTCCAACCGATGGCGCGCCGTTGACCGCGCCGATCTGGTACGACTACGAACCCGGCGGCGACATCTGGATCCTGACGGGGCCGAATTCCAGAAAAGGCCGGCTGTTGAGCGAAGGGCTCAAGGTGACCCTGGTCGCCCAGCAGGAAGCCCTGCCTTATGCTTATGTTTCCGTAGAGGGAACGGTTACCGCGATCGCACCCCAGGGCGAAGGCGACACCCTGCATCTGGCTACACGCTACATGGGCGAAGAAATGGGTAAGGGCTACGCCGATGCCAATGCGGCAGGCGAGTCGGTGCGGGTGACCGTCCGTCCGGACCGCTGGCTGACCGTGGACTACGCCAAGTCCGGTTGAGCGACCGGGATCGTGGCGGAAACACCCGTATTCCAACCCTTTCTGTCTGCCGGCGTCCGGCTACCCGCCGACGCTCTTCACAGACTGAGCAGCGCCGGTGAAGTCCTGGAGGCAAAAAAACGGTCCGGCGCGCCTAAGGTGATCGCGGTCAACGAGACCAATGGATGCGATCTGATCATCAAGTTCTGGTATCCGGATCACTGGTTTTCATCGGCCACCTACAATCCCTATAACAGGCGCTTCCGGCTGAATGCAGATCGACTGCGGGCACGGGGGGTTGCGGCCCCTCTCGTGCGCGGCTGGGGCACCATCGGATCTGACCGCACCTGCTTCATCTGCTACGAGGCACTTCCCGGCCAGTCCCTCAGAGCATTGAAACCCGACCTGAATCTCCCGGGTGCGGCGGGCTTTGTCGCCGGACTCCATGACCGGGGAATTGATTTCCGCTCGCTGCACATGGGCAATATCCTGCTGGCAGGTGACGACCGCTACAGCCTCATCGATATCACGGACTGTCGGTTTCTCCGCCGCCCCCTGTCGATCCGACTACGGATCCGCCGGCTGGCTTACTTCTTTTCACACAAACTCGATGCTGACTTTCTGACCCGGGACGATCACTGGCTGGAATTCATTGACGGCTACTGTCAGGCAGCAGAAGCGGCTGACGAATCGCCCTATCCGCTGCATGCGCATCTGAATTCGATCAGGAAGCTGATGCACACTGGAACCACGCAATGACCTTCCCGCTGATTCTGATGTATCACCACATCGCGCCACCACCGGACGGGGCGAAGATCCGGGGCATGTACGTCACCCCCCGGCAGTTCGACCGGCAGATCGAGTGGCTGAAACTCAGGGGCTACGAGTTCGTGACCTTTCGCGACCTGATTACGCCCACCACCAAGGCGCATAAGCGGATCATCATCACCCTGGACGATGGCTATCGGAACAATTACAGCCATGCCTTTCCAATCCTGCAGAAGCACAGGGTCAGTGCCGTCATCTACCCGATCCTGGAAGATCTCGGCCGTACGGGCGTGACCTGGCCCGGTGCAACGGAACAGACACCGGCAGACATGATGAACGAGCAGGAGTTACGGGAGATGGCTGCTGCAGGTATCGAGTTCGGCTCTCATCTGCTCCATCACAAACGGCTCACGGAAATGTCCGACGCCCGGCAGAAAGAAGAGCTTGCGCAGTCCATGGCCGGTCTGGAGACGCTTCTGGGTGAACGGGTGCTCTCGATTGCATACCCTTACGGTGCTTACGATGACCAGATCATCGAACAGACACGTGCCGCCGGATATCGATTCGGCGTGACCACCGATCCGGGATCCAACCCTGACGGAACAGATCCGCTGCGCCTCGGCCGATACACCGCCAAGGGATGCAAGTTCTATCATCCGCTCAAGTTCCGGCGCATGATCTCGTCCTGCGAGCGGGAAGCCGCCCTATGACCCGAACGCGCGTCATTGCCATCATGGCATTGCCACATTCCGGTTCTCATCTGCTGTCTCAGCTTCTGGGCGCTCATTCGGACTGTCTATCCATCGGCGAACTGCACAATTACGACAAGCTCACCAACCGGGATCGCCAGGGCAGTGGCAACGTCATCTCGAGCTACGCCGAAGATCCCCTTTTCCAGGCATTGGACAAACTCCCGGTGGAACGCTGGCACGCCGAGGTGCTGACCAGAGCCCGAACGGAAACTCCCACGCTGACCACCCTGGTGGACAACTCCAAACGCGTGGCCTGGTGTGCATCTCTGCTTCGGAATCCTGACCTGGATGTCTATCCTGTCCACCTGATCCGAGATCCACGTGCGCTCCTGCGTTACTGGACACTTCGGTATGACAACGCAAAGAAAGTTCGCCGTCAGCGCATACAGCACAGTCGCGTCGCCCTCAGCCAGGCATTCCGCCTGCTGACCTGTCCGACCCACGAGCTCTATCTGCGCAAGTGGCTCATCCGTAATCAGGAGGCAACCGAACTGCTCTCCCGGGCGGGCAAGCGCACCAGCTATGTGACCTATCACGATCTGGCCAGCCAGCCGGGTCAGACGCTCCAGCGATTGATGCCTCTACTCGGCCTCGATTATGAGCCCGACCAGCTCCGTTATGGCGAAGCGGATCATCGAGGAACGGTGAAGGCCGAATACCAGCGCGCCTCGGAAGCTTCCGCCATAAACCTGGATACCCGCTGGCAGACGGATCTGAGCGCGGAAGGAGCCCGGACGGCAACCGAATATGCCCCTCTGAACCGATATCTGGAATCCCTGTCCCTAGAGTTTTCCGCAAACGGTCTGACTCTGCTCGAGTCGACAACGGCCCGGACCAGCCGCTAGATTTTCAGGATCTCTTCCACCGCCCGATAGGCCTGCGCGATGGCCGTATTGGTATCTGCACTGGCATTCGCATCCGAATTGGCAATGCTGATTCGACCAAACGGCTGCCGGCCCTGGACCCAGGGCGTGGCTTCTTCGGATGCCCATTCCGGTTCCCAGAGCAGATCAGGGCTGTAGGAATAGCCGTGGGCCCAGCGATTGACCGTGATACCCGCAATATCCCTGTCCGCATCAAATCCACCCTGCCGAAGCGCCTGGTCGAGCTGGTCACGAACGTGGTGCTCAAAGGTCTCGAACGGAGTGGTCAGCAGGGTGCGACGCCCTGCCCGCCATTGCTCCGGGCCCTGGATGTCCTGGAAGTGCGGCACATAACACATGTGCAGCACCATGGGATCTTCCGGCCGGGCGCCGAAGGCGTAGTCGCCGAGAGAGACGGGATAATCCAGTTCAACCTGCTTGTAAAAGTCATTCGTATAGAACACATAACCGATCCCCAGATCGGCAAAGGCCTGCCAGTTCCGAATCGCGACCTTGGTATAGGTGAGCGGGATCTTCACATTATAGGCAAGCGCCTCACGCTGAGATGCCGGGAGGTCCGGACACAGATACGGGATCGCGGAGTTATAACAGGCCATCACACAGCGATCGGCACGCACGCGGTAGGGCTGTCCGTCCCGAACGAAGGTGATCGCCACGGTTTTGGCATCCGCGGCATGCACCGCTTCCACCACCGTGCTGTTCAACCGGATTCGAACTTCGCTGTCCCGACGGTCGAGACGCCCGTAGTCGACTGTGCTAGTGACGACATCCTCCATACTGTTTCCCGGAACAGCTTCAGGCAGGAGGGCCCGCACCAGCAGTCGCGCGACCGAGGCATTGCCATCGGGAAAGTGAAAGATATAGGGCTCGCTGCCCCGGTACCCTTCCCTCGCCACCGTATGCGTGAGCCCGGGAATCCCGCCACCGTCGCCATAAGCCTGCACCGCCAGGGCCGGTACTTCGTCCATGCCCACGCACCAGAAACTCATTCCCCAGCGCCGGTAGATTTCCAGAATCTGATCGTCCACCTCAGCGTGCTTCTTCAGAAACTCCAGATAGCTGATCCGGCTGAGGTATGCCCGCTTTTCATCGTTCGTCATCCCCGGCAGATAATCCCGTTCCTCGGTGAACAGGCGCACCAGATCCGCCCGGGCCCGGTCGTTCAGCGGCGCGGCTTCGGCAAATTCACGCCAAGGCCGACTGCCATAGCCACGGACCAGTTGGCGCTGCCCGAAGTGCTCTTCATCGAAGGCAATGGCGTAGTCGAGGCCGAGATGCTCATAGAGTGACTGGTCGTAGTAATCGTAGAAACGTTCCGTATGAACGCCGATCTCTGCCAGCAGCCCTCTTGAAACATCGGCATAGGCGGATGGCGTATCGATGGATTCGGTACCGCCATAGGCGATCCTCGTCTGTCCACCCACCTGAAACTCATTGCGCTTGGCGTGGCCGCCGAAATCGTCGTGGTTGTCGAGCACCAGCACCCGCGCATCCGGATGGGCTTTGCGGTACAGATACGCCGCGGTCAGACCACTGATCCCCGCCCCGACCACCACCAGGTCGTAGTGTTCTCCGGTGTCACGGCCTTTCCAGGTGGTTCCGGCCACCCGGGCATGCATGGTTTCCCAGGACCCCGGATGTGATCCGCGCAGTCCGGATGCAGCGGGCGGGTAGTAGTCGTCCGGAAGCCGCCAGTCCGGGCTGGCGGAACCGAAAGCTTCCGTCCAGGGGGCAGCCAGGCTGCCTGTGAGGGCGGCGCCGAGGCCGATCCGGGTACCGTTGAGAAAATCGCGGCGGGTGATGCCGGGTGTGTGCTTGGCCATGAGATCCCCTTCTGTTCCTGAGGGGAAAGTAGCCTGGAATGGAGTTGGAAGGAAGGCGGCGTCAGGGAATCAGGTGATGCCAGCTGGCGTATCAGCCGCCGGAACTGGACACTAAGGCTGCAGCCCTTTCATCAGCAGTTGCTCGCTCTCTTTCGCAACCTCCATGACGGTGAGCGGATAAGAATCCTCATGCCATGAGGACAGGCCATACAGGACCTGCCCGAACAGTGCCTGCGTGATCTGCGGGTCGAGATTTTCACGCATCAATCCGGTTTCAGCGCCTCTGATCAGACGATTTTCGGAAAGGCTTCGAACGGCGGCATTTCTAGCCTGGAGTACGCGCGTCTGTGCAGGATGCAGATAACCGATGGCGTTGAGCGCGGCGAATGGACCCGCTTCGCTCCCATGAAACGCGAACAGGTTGTTCCGGTGAATCAGTATTTCTTCAACTGGATCGCCGGCAACCAGCGTCGCGATGCGATGACTCAGTTCGATCACCCGAACGCCTCGCAGATAACACTGGTTGAGCAGATCCCGCTTGTCGATCGCATAGTTGTAGAAAACGGACTTCGACACTCCGACTTCTTTGGCCATCCGGGGAATGGATGCCGAAGCGCCCCATCGATTGAAGGCCCGGGTGGCCGATCGCATCACCCGCTCGTAGGCGTTGAACTCCGGAGCGACCCCCGGCTGCTCCCCTGCCAGGGTGGCACCATCCAACGCGGTGAAAGCGGGTTCCGGGACGGGAACGCCAGAGGCCAGGATGCCGCGCTGCAGTACTTCCACCACTTCAGCGGTAACCCGTTTCCGGCTTTTGGACTTGGCGGACGATGCCAGCCATTCATCAAAGGATACGAACCGCTCCAGACAGTTGAGAACCAGATTGGCAATGGTCAATGAATGACAATTTCGAATCGACCCTTCACTGATTCCGCGCTCAATCAGATCGACGAGTGATCTCAGAAGCTGAGCCCGACTCTCGGTGATCCTGATGCGGTTCTTGCTCGGCAATCCGGCAAGAAACGGCATCGCCACCTTGTGCTCCCATCCTGTCGCGATATCCCGGGCAGCGAAGTCCAGCAGCACATCGAGCGCGGAACTGCCAGTGGCCTGCTGGAGGCATTCACGACGCTTTTCCAGCGTCCACAACAACACTTCCTCGAGCAGATGGTCTCGATCGGTGAAATAGTGGTAGAGCGTGGTGTAGGCGATACCGAGGCGATCGCCTATGTCCTGGAGACGGGTTGCATGTACGCCATTCACCTGCATGACGCTTGCGACGGCGGACAACACTTCTTCCCTGCGTGCGGGATCCGCCGATCTGGTCATCGCCCGAGTGTTCTGTGCTGGTCCGCCCGCATGGGCGAATGGTCGTTGATTGCTGACAATCCTGTCAACCAGCGCCCTGTCTGCCACCGGTCACGTCCGGGGGAATATGTCCGTTATCTTTCCCCGATAGTTTTCCAGCTTGTTCTCATCCAGTTCGATACCGATACCCGGTCTCTCAGAGGGAATCAGATATCCTTCCTGCCAGTCGAATGGCTCCTTGACGATTTCATCAAAAAATCCTCGAGACTTGTTGATACTTTCCAGAATCAGGAAGTTCGGAATCGTCGAGGCGACCTGGACAGAGGCAGCCGTAATGATCGGGCCACCCCAGACATGCGGCGCCATCTGCACGTAGTTTGCCTCCGCAAGCGCGGCAATCTTCTTGAAGGCGGTAATGCCACCGCAACTCCCCAGATCAGGCTGGGCAATGGCACAGGCACCGGCTTCGAAGGCTTTGTGGAATTCGTGCACAGTAACCAGCCTTTCACCCGTTGCCACCGGTATGGAAGTGCTTCGGGCGATCTTTGCCATTTCTGAGAAGTTTTCCGGAGGACAGGGTTCTTCCAACCAGATCGGATCATACGGTTCGAGCCGCTTGGCCAGACGGATCGCGCTCATCGGCGTGATCTGTCCGTGCGTGCCGATGCAGATGTCTGCCCGATTGCCCACCGCGTCGCGGATCGCCGCGACAGCTTTCTCAGCATGCTCGAATTCTTCCAGCGAAACATCCCAGGGCGGCACCGGCAGACGCCCCCGCCAGGCCTGACGCAACGGGTCGAATTTGAGCGCCGTAAAACCTTCATCCACGATACGCCTGGCGGAACGCGCCAGGCCTTCCGGATTTCTGGTCCAGTCGTGAGTGGCATCTATGAGATTTCCATCAGTCGCATCATCATAGATATAGGTATAGGTTCTTAAACGATCACGATGCTTGCCACCAAGCAGATCGTACACCGGCGCGCCAAGGTGCTTCCCGCAGATATCCCAGAGTGCGATATCAAAGGCACTGATCACACCCAATGTCAGATAATCCGAATGCTGAGCGGTCAGGCCGTTGTACATCAGTGAAAACAGCGCCTCCCGGTTCATAGGATCCTTACCGCGCAGAAAAGTATCGAAGATACCGGTGACTAAGGCTTCGTAGCCGTCTTCCAGGCCCTGCAAACAGCTGAGTATCGCCGTTTCGCCCCAGCCCACGATGCCGTCGTCTGTCTCCAGCCTGACAAAGAACCACAGAAATCCTCCCATATTGGGCGGATCGGTCTTGATAACGTAACTATCGGCTCTAGCCAGTTTCATGCAATTTCTCCATTCAGACTGAAACGTTTTTGAACAGTTTTTCGATTCAAGGGCGAATACGGCGACTACCTTTCAGAAAGTCGCGCCACGTTGGTGTTATGTACTTCCCGGTCGATGCGGTACATGGCTACCATCAACAGAGCAAGCAGAGAGATCCCGCAGTAGGTCGGAAGAAACAGCACGGCCAGGCGATGGCGAACTTCGTCTGTCACCATGCTCACATCCGTAATCGAATCAAAACCAACCAGGGAGACGATGGTGCCCGCCCCGACTATCCCTCCTGCGGAAATGGCCTTTCCCGCGAATCCTCTGGCAGCGTAGAACAGGCCTTCCGATCGGCGATTGGTGACCACTTCGCTGTCTTCAACAACGTCTGCCATCATCGAATCCAGAAGAATGGACCCAACCACATAACAGGCCACTTCAAGAACAATGAACGCGGTGAACAGTACGAAAGAAGCGGTGCCGCCGAGTGGCGGCCAGTAGCCTTTCAGAACGAGTACGTAGGGAACCGGATACAGCACCAGATTCAGAAGAAACGCATAAATCGCCGCTTTCTTTTTACCGAACAGGCGGCCGGCGCGTGGCGCCGCAAAATAGGCAACCGTCGGGGCAATCATGGAAGAGACGGCTGTCAGTGCAATCTGATCGCCCGTAAACGCAAAAAAGTACGTCGTGCTGTACAGATAGAGGGCATTGCTGAGTCCGATCGCCACGCCGATGAGGATGCTGTAGAAAAATATTGCCCCGAAATTGCGGTTATTGAGCGACGTGTAGATCTGCCTGATTTCCTGCACGATCACCGACCACCGGAACGGCTCTGCCGGTTGACTCATCGACATGGCCGCCCGTTGTGTTCCCAGCGTGGACACCAGGATCACGACGGTCATGGCGAGCGCCCCATAGAGGCCGTACAGGGCGTATCCGGTCTGCGATGCCAGGCCATAGGCGCCGACCCAGAACGCGAAGTTGATCGCATGGATGCCCGTTCCGCCGTACCAGCCGATTGCATGACGGAGCGCCAGCCAGCTGTTCCGCCGGTCGTAATCTTTCTCCAGTTCCGGCAACAGCGCGATGGAGGGCATTTCGAACAGCGTGGTCCCTGTTCTGATCAGGAGCATCACCACCACCAGAAAAACCACCGCACTGCCCTGGTCGACCTCGATGACAGGATTGAACAGTGCAAAAAACGACAGAGGCAGGATAACCAGGGACACGTACATATACGGGTGACGGCGGCCGAGTGCGGAGCGGGTCTTGTCGGATAGATGCCCGAGCAGCAGGTCCGATACCGCATCCCATAGAATCGCGATCGCGAGCGCCCAGGCGGCTACATAGCCCGGAATACCAAGCACCTGGTTCGCATAGATCAGCAGCAGATAGCTGAAGGCGTTGTTCTTGATGCCGAAGGCAAGCGCCGCAAAGCCGTAGTACCAGTAAACGGGCCTTTTCCATAAATGCTCTGCGGCCGCTGTAACGCCTGTAACGCCTGCAGCGCCATGCCCCACCACTTCCCCGGCTCAATCAGAACCGGAGATAGAACTGCAGCGAGTAGTAACTGGGGTCGTTGATTCTCACAACACCCGCCGCGGTTTCGTCCAGAATGTACTCTTCGTCTGTGATATTGCTGCCCTGAAGAATCAGCGACCAGCGTTCGCTATCCAGACCGATGCGTGCATCGAACCGGGAGAAATCATCGAGCTTCCGGGCCGGAATTCCGACTTCCGGCAACGTCTGATAACCGCCCTCTTCTCTGACCCAGGTCAGCGTGGTGATGAAATTGATGTTGGCCAGGACGCCAGCGGAAGCGAGTGGATATCGGAACCGGGCGGCAGCGCTCCAGTTGTGTGGACGCATATGGTTCAACCGCACACCTTCGAGCTCCAGATTAGCCGGTGAGACATCGTCGCGAATCGAGTCAACTTCACCGAGCTGGCGCGAGTAACCCAGGAAGGTATTGAGGCTGCCTCGACCGACGGCGGTGAAAGCAGACAACTCGATCTCGTAGCCCCACATCGACACTTCGCCAATGTTATCGATGAAGTAGGCAGTGCCGGACGGCTGTCCTGGCTCGCCATCTTCGTTCTCTTCGATCCGGCTGCCGTCCGGGTTGTAGCCAAGCGGCTGGAAATCTTCCGGGTCGAGATATGGGCACAGATCCGGACAGCCATTTGTGGTCGTGTTCAGAAAGTCTTCGTAATCCGTGCTGTAGAGCGAGGCATTCAGCAGCACACGATCTTCGAACCAGGCGCTCTTGACGCCCACTTCGTACACGATCGCCGTTTCCTCGTTATATATCGGCTTCACGGCATAGGCATTGGATGGCAGACCGGCTGAGAGATTCAGGCCGCCGTTACGGTAAGACGAACCGATTCGACCGTAGACCATGGCGTTGGACAGAACCTCAGGCAGATTTTCGAAGCGCCACTTCGCTGTCACCGTCCAGGGCAGGTTTTCATAGCTTCTGTCATCGTCCACGTAGGTGCAGGGCGGCAGGCCCAGCGTCCTCGCGCAGCCCTGATAGGGTTGGTAAATCTCCACCGTCCCATCCACCTCATCGCGGGCATAGCGGAGCTCGCCGGACAGGGTCAGCGGCATCGTGTCGAACCGGTACTCCAGCATGCCGAAGGCAGACCAGGAATCCTGATCGATGGCCATACTGGATTCATAAGTCGTGCCCGTGGGATCGTCGAACCGCGCCAGCGTATTGGCCTCGAGTGCCGGGTTGTACTGATCGACCTCTTCGGTGGTATCCGCCGAATAGTAATCCGCACCGATGGACCAGAGCAGATTGTCAGCGCCTGCGCTGTCAAAGCGGATCTCCTGGAACACCATCTCCTCTGTGGTGTGATTGAGGTTTGAAACCTCCCGGGTAGCCAGGAAGACCGTGTTGTCGTCGTGGTCAATATCCCGCGTCCAGCCGCCTTCGCGATCGCGGTAGTTGCTGGTCAGATGCAGGGTGCCCGCGCTGAAATCATAAGAAACCTGAAGATTATGATTGTGCACGCGATGGTAGTTGCGATGCGTCGTGTTGATCAGCGTCTGAAAGTCGTCGTAGTCGTTCAAGGCACGCACCGGTTCCCGCGGATTGATCCCGATGAGCGGCGTGTCCTCATTGTCCATGTAGTCGTACATGTAGAGCACGCGCCATTTCTCCGGTTCGAACTTTATGGAGCCGCGCACGTGTTCGTACTCACTGGTATCGACAGGATCGCCATTGATGTCCGAGTAGAAACCATCGTCCACATTCTCTCCGACGTAGCTGAGTCGGGTAGCCAGAGTGTCGGTGATGGGCAGGTTGACGATTGCTTCATAGCCAAACATATCGTTTTCACCGGCTGTGACCCCGAAAATTGACTCGAATCGGTCCACGGGTTCCTGCGAGATGAGATGTATGGCGCCACCTAAGGCGTTACGCCCGTACAGCGCTCCCTGAGGGCCGCGATACACTTCCACCTGGCGCAGATCGTACGAATCCATACGGGAAAAGTTCCGCCCGAAGAGTCCTTTGCCTGCGATGTAGGCGCCATTGCGATATACCCCGCTCGCCGATACGGACATGCGATTCCGCGCCTGGCCTGCACCACGGATGCTGGGCTCGGACACTTCAGGAAGCTGGCCTTCGGTGATGGTCATCCCGACAAGCCGGTCGGTCAGCTGGCGCAGATCCTCTATCCCTCCGATGTCTTCGATGAAACCTTCACTCAGCGCTGCAGCGGATCCGGCCAGCCCCTGCAGGGCTTCTTCCCGCTTCCTGGCGGTAACAACGATTTCCTCTATGGCCTGTTTCGAAGACGCTTCAGAGTTGTCAGCACCTTCGGTCAAGGTCTCCTCAGCCGAAGCTCCGAACGGAAACAGCAGAATCAGCAGAGCCGACAGAGAAAGTTTCGTTGAAAACCGAAACGCGGACGCTTCGAAAAGCGGGATCAATCTGTGCATTACAAACCTCCAATTTACGGCCGAGTCGGCCAATGGCGGCTGGAATGCCCGATGTGCGCACTCACACTCCCCATTTGACCGATCCCCCCAGGAACAGATCAGACTGCCTTTACGACAATCCGTTTATGACAATCCGTTGATATTGACTCATCTCCCATTTGCCCAGTTATATTCTGTTATTCGACAATCTAAATCAACCACAATGGAATAATTCATAAATCCTCTTTTATTGGTTTATGACGGTAGCTCTTGCTTCGAACTGCATCCCTGGTTCAAGATTGCACCGTCAGCTTTGCCTCAAGGAACGCCGGAAAATCGGTGACGACTAGCAATACGGAACCGGTGCGGACCGGCAGAACATCCATGACAAAGCGGATTTTTCGAGACCCACTGGCTCACTTTCTGATCGTCGGCCTGGTGCTGTATGTGCTGTTCGGCACACAGCCCGAGGTGAGCGAGGACACCATCGAGGTAACGCCCGCCACCCTGCTGCCGATGCTGGTAGCTTCAGTACCCGCTATTTCCCTTGCCGACGTACCCGCATACCTGAATTCCATGAATCCCGAGCAGCGGGACCAACTCATCGAACAGTACATCCGGGAAGAAGTGCTTGTGCGCGAAGCAAGAGCCATGGGACTGGAACAGGAAGACGCCTTTCTCAGAAAGAGGCTGGTCTCACAGCTGGAATACATCGCGGACGCCTTCGCGGAAGAAACCTCACAGATCCCGCAAACAGAAATGCTCGCCTGGTACGAAGCAAACAGAGACGAGTACCAGGAGCCCGAACAGGTGAGCTTCACCCATGTATTTCTCGCCGAAAGTCGCACTCAGGATGGCGCAGCTCACGCGCAGGCACAGCGCCTGAAAAAAAAGCTCGATGACGAACGGATTCCGGCGTTCAAAGGGCCTGCCTATGGCGACCACTTCCTGTTTCACCGGAACTATGTGGAATCCGACCACAGGGAAATCGCTGCACACTTCGGCAGCGGCTTTGCCGATCTTGTCTTTGCCGCCGAACCGGCACCTGCCACCTGGCAAGGTCCATGGAGATCCGATCACGGCTGGCATCTCGTGCTTCTTTCTGAACACACCCAGTCGTTTCTCCCACCACTCACCAGCCTGGAAAAACGAATAGGCCAGGACATCATGGCGGAACGAAGATTCGAAGCGCGCCAGGATCTGTACCAGGCTGCACGCAGCAGGTACCGGATCGTCGTCGACATCCAGGCGCCTCCCGCCAATGCGGACTGAACCTTTGCGGAAATGCCGGCTGCCGAGCGCCCTCTCCCTGTCGGTACTCTCGGTACTCTCGGTGCTGTCGCTGCTGTCGCTGCTGGCGGCGTCCAGTCACGCGGACGACTTCCGGCCTTTGTATGTCGAAGTGAGAACGCTGGCTGATTCGAGCCTCGTCGTCCGCATCAAACCCCCGGCAGGACGAAGTGAATACGCACTCGTGACACCCGGCCTGCCGGATTTCTGTACGCCGAACCAGACGCCTGCCGGGCCGAAACGGATCTACCGCTACCAGTGTGCGGCCTCGATCGAAGGCGCCACCCTGCATCTGCAGTATCCGGGGTTTCTCACGCCGCTGCCCGCTGTGGTCCGCATCATTCAATCAGACGGTAACCAGCAGACGCTGACCCTGCCTGCGCACGAGCAGACCTGGATTCACCCCGCAGACACCGCACGACAGAGCGTCGCCTTTCAATATCTGGTGCTCGGCATAGAGCACATTCTCATAGGCTACGACCACCTGCTGTTTCTGCTGTGTGTGGTGTGGATTGCCCGGACCGGGAAACGGATCCTCTGGATGGTGACAGGATTCACCATCGCACATTCGATCACCCTGTCTCTGGCGACCTTCCAACTCGTCAGACTCAACATCGGATGGGTGGAAACCAGTATCGCCCTGAGCGTGCTGTTCCTGGCATTGGAGATCACTCGCAACCGGCGCAACACGCTGACCTGGCAGTACCCTGCAACCATATCCGCCCTGTTCGGCCTTCTGCACGGCTTCGGCTTCGCCTCCGTACTCTCCGAGATTGGTCTGCCCGATCAGGAGCGCGTGCAGGGCCTGCTGTTTTTCAATATCGGCGTTGAAATCGGCCAGCTGACCTTCGTTGCCGCAAGCCTTCTGACTTATCACGTCATCCGGAAGCTGGCCGGCCGCTATTCCCGGTACGCTGACGGATTCCCGGCTCAACTCGCATGCGGCTACGGCGTCGGCTGCGTTGCCGCATTCTGGTTCATTGAGCGTCTGGCCAGCCTGACCGCCTGAAAGCCCCTCTACGGCGTATACCAGATGGGTGATCCATAGGCCCGCTCCTGAACCGTCCGTTTCGCACGCTTCGGCAGAATCTCGAGCGTGCCGTAGTAGGCCGCGTCGTATGTGGTCCAGCGCGGCGTCGGGATTTCCAGAACCCGCACGTAGTAGAACGCCAGCTCATCGGCGTTGAAATCCGGATCCTCCCAGACGACGGCCAGTTCAGGATCGCCGATGGTGTTCTGATAGGTTGCGGTCTCCACGTCTACCGTATTGCCGACCGGAACCGGACGCTCTCCGGGACGGGCCTCTCTGCCATCGGAAAGCGCGACGTCGTAGATTTTTTCATGGAGCTCGCCAGCCCTATCCCGCCAGCCTTTGATCACCTGCACACGGTCCAGGTTCGCACCCGCCTCGTCCTTGACCGCCCGTATCATGAACCGAGGCGCACGCCCTTCAGGCGCCGCCACCAGGTCTCCGCCCATCGGCACACCTTCGCGATAGCCGATATCGACAAACCGGGAACTCGTCGCGTCGTCTTCCTCGAAGTCCCATCCGGCGAAGACCCTCAGCGAGATACGCGGGCCTGTCGTGCCGTAGGTTTCGCGCCGCTGCATGGCCTCGAAAATCTCCGCGCGCGTATTGCCGGTCGCCCAGACCGCAGCCAGACCGGATGCGGAAAACCACCAGGTTCCGATGGCGCGGTACGGCGAAGGCTCTATCAGCGCATAGTTTCCACCGAAATTATCTTCAGCCACGGCAACCATGCCCGTGTGCGAATCCGTACTGCCAATCATGCCGAACTTGTATGGATTGACGCCGGTATCCGCCTGGTAGTCGAGCCCCCACTTCAACCCGGCACGCGCATACTCGTACTGGGCCAGTTCGGCAGAGTGCGGACGGACCGGCGGCCAGCGCTCAAAATCGGCAAACTCATCCGTGGGTGAAATCAGCGGGTGCGTTTCGGAGTCTCCTTTGATCTGTGTGACTTCCACCAGGGGTTCCCATCGACGCCGGGCTTTCAGATAGTCCATATCAAGCGGTTCGTCGAAATAGTCAGTCGGGCCGAACAGATTGCCCCTGGTCTGGTTACCGTTGTGCGGGATGGCCAGCACGGAATCACCGGTTTTGGCTTCATAGTCGGCCAGATACGCCCACAGATCCTCTACGTTCTGGCTGTCCTGGGTCGAAAAAGGCAGCACCTGACAGGCACTGCTGGAATCCCCTTTGAACAGAACGTTCCTGTGCAGATTCGGCGCTCTGTCGTCCGCCTCGGCCGGCGTCCATTCGAAACCGATGAATGCGGTAAACACGCCGGGCTCGTTGTATTCGTCCGCCTTGTGACAGACTTCGTTCCAGACCGAACGCCGAACGGCAGGGTCACCCACATACTGATCGAGCCAGGCCCACCAGAAAAAGGCTTCGGGCTCCTGAGAACTGACCGTAATCCGATCCACCGCGGCCTTCCACTCCTCGAAGGTATCGGCGTTCAGCGCGTCGTTCGCCGACCAGCCGTACTCCTTCCAGTGCTCGTACCACTGCCTGCCGACGTCGGTATTCATCACCAGAGGGTCCTGCTCGAGGACCCGGGGGAACACGCCCAGGTTGACGGCGTGATCGGCGATCACGAGAAAGTCCAGCGGCCGACTGAGCTTGTACTCCTCTCCATTATTCGCCCGCACCGAACGGCCTTTTGCGAACCGGTAGGCCATGTCCGGTGTCAGCCGGGCATTTCCTCTCGCGGAAGAATCCACCGATAACGACGTATGCAGATGCGTATCCCCCCAGAGCACCTCTGTTGGGTAGTCGGTCGCGGTGGGCGGAGAATAATAGACCCGATCGTCGTCTGCGTACGCGAACGTCCCGACACCCAGCAGGCTCGTCACCGTAATACCGGGAATCGCCCTCTTCAGTTTGTTCAGCAATCTACTCATCTCCCCTCCTTATCCAGTCCTTTTCCAATCCTTTTCCCGATCTCTTCCACGCCCTGCCAGCTCCGGAATCAGCCCCGGAGACACCTCGCGATCGGCAGGCCTGAGCACACACATACTCCATCGTGGAAATCCATGAAAACAAATATATGCGGATCTGTTTCTGATCTCTACAATTCTCTTAGTTTGTTATTATATAAAGCCAATGATAACTTTCCTGCATCTTTAGCCAATATCTGCGGATTTTTATACTCAATCGACTCAGTCTGTTGCGTCGAGAGGGCGAGATCGGCACCTGACGCGCTCGCGTGACGGCAGACCGTCGCCTGTACAGGGGAACTCACCGTCAACCATGAATACTCAAACATACGACTACGTGATCGTGGGCGCCGGCTCAGCCGCGTGCGTGCTCGCTGAACGCCTGACCGCCAGCGGCAGATACACCGTGCTGGTGCTGGAAGCGGGCGGTAGCGACCGACGCTTCTGGGTCCGGGTACCGATCGGGTACGGACTCATCCACTGGGATCATCGGGTCAACTGGAAATACGAAACCGACCCGGATCCGGGCATTGCCGGCCGTGCCAACTACTGGCCCCGCGGGAAAATTGTCGGCGGCTCTCATTCGATCAATGCCATGGTCTACATTCGGGGACAGGCCGAGGACTACGATGACTGGGAAGCTGCCGGAAATCCGGGTTGGGCCTATAAAGATGTGCTGCCCTACTTCCTGCGCTCCGAAAACAACGACCTTGGAGAGAACGAGTATCACAGCACCCGGGGGCCGATGAACGTCTCCAGTTTCACGCCACACCCTGCCACCCGGACATTCTACAAGGCCTGCGAAGAATACGGCCTGCCATACAACAGCGATTTCAACGGCCGGACACAGGAAGGCGTGGGCGACTACCAGATCACCACCCGCAAGGGCGTACGCTGCACAACCGCCAGAGCTTTTCTCGCGCCAGCACTCAAGCGCAGCAATCTCACCCTGATCACCTATGCCCACGCAAGCAGAATCCTGTTCGAGGGCAACCGCGCCTGTGGTGTCGAATACGACCGGCACGGCAAGCAACACACCGTCAACGCAAAGCGGGAAGTCATCGTCGCCGCTGGCGCCATCAATTCTCCCCAACTGCTCCAGCTGTCAGGCGTGGGGCCCGAGGCGCTGTTGAAAGCGCACGACATCCCTGTCGTCCGGGCATTGCCGGCGGTCGGACAGAATCTGCAGGATCACCTGTACTTCTCCTACCAGTTCCGCTCCACACAACCCACGTTAAACGACGAGCTTCATTCCCCGTTCGGGAAGCTGTTGGCGGGCGCCAGATACCTGCTCACGCGTCGCGGCCCCCTGTCGTTGAGCATCAACCACGGCGGGGCGTTCATCCGGACCGATGAGGCGCTCACCCGCCCCAACATCCAACTGTATTTCGTACCTGCGACCTTCACCGCGGCTGGATTGAAAAACGTGGACCGATTTTCCGGCGCCTGCATCAACTTCAGCCCATGCCGGCCCACCAGCCGGGGCGAAATCAACATAAAGTCTTCCGACTTCCGCCAACACCCCGCGATCCGTCCGAACTACCTGTCCACGGATCACGATGTCGCTGAAGCTCTGGCAGGCGCGCACTATGTGCGGGCGCTCACCAGGACCAGAGCCTTGTCGGCCATGATCGAATCTCCAATCGATGGATGGCCCTGCGATGATGAGGCCCTGCTCGAGCACCTGCGCCGAATCGCGAATACCACATACCACCCAATAAGCACCTGCATCATGGGTCCATCTGCCAGTACCGCGGTGGTCGATCACAGGCTCAAAGTGCATGGGACGGAGGGGCTCCGGGTCGTCGATGCATCGGTCATGCCACGGATGATCTCCGGCAATACCAACGCGCCGACCATCATGATCGGTGAGCGGGGTGCGGATTTCATACTTGAGGATGCCAGCGCCTGAATGGCGGAGAGGGAGGGATTATTCGCTTTCCGCGCTGGCGGAAAACTCACCCCTTCGGGGCCGTCGTCGCAGGCGACGACGTTGTCTCACCCGAAATCGAAGCAAAACGAGAAACGGACCCGATGGGTCCGTTTCTCGTTTTGGATGGCGGAGAGGGAGGGATTCGAACCCTCGATAGGGGTTACCTATACGCCCTTAGCAGGGGCGCGCCTTCAGCCACTCGGCCACCTCTCCGTGAGCGCGGCAAGTGTACCGCAAATCAATCATATGGCCAGCATATGTGGCCGAATCAGGCGGATGCCTCCTCGGCCACCGCCGCCTGCCCCAGATCAAACTCATCGTGAATGCAGCGTACGGCCAGTTCCAGATAGCGTTCGGCGACGACGACGGAAATCTTGATCTCCGAGGTAGAGATCATGAGGATATTGATGTTCTCAGCCGCCAGGGCATCGAACATACGGGTGGCCACGCCGGCGTGAGAGCGCATGCCCACCCCGACCACAGACACCTTTGCGATCTTGTTGTCACCGGCGAGTTCGCGGGCCCCGATGCCCTTCTGCACTTCCGTGAGGAGCTCGAGCGCTCGATCGTAGTCGCCCCGCTTTACCGTGAAGGTGAAGTCGGTGAGGCCGTCAGCGCCCGTGTTCTGGACGATCATGTCCACCTCGATGGGCGCACGTCCCACAGGGCCCAGAATTCTGGAGGCGATCCCCGGGATGTCCGGCACGCCGGACATGGTTATCTTGGCTTCGTCGCGCGCGTAGGCGATGCCGGAAACGATGGGTTGTTCCATATTCGTCTTCTCAACGGTGATCAACGTGCCCTGCCCCTCCTCGAAACTCGATTTTACTCGCAGCGGGACCCGGTACTTGCCCGCGAACTCCACGGACCGGGGATGAAGGACTTTCGAGCCCAGAGACGCCAGTTCCAGCATCTCTTCGAAGGTTATGAGTTCCAGACGGCGGGCGTCATCGACAATACGCGGATCCGCGGTATACACCCCGTCCACATCGGTGCAGATGTGACACTCATCCACGCCCAACGCGGCCGCGATCGCGACCGCCGTGGTGTCCGAGCCACCTCTGCCCAGGGTATTCAGATTGCCCTGGGCGTCCACGCCCTGGAAGCCCGCAATGACCGGTGTGATACCGGCATCGAGGTCGGCTTGCAGTGCCGAGGTGTCGATTTCTTCGATCCGAGCACGTCCGAAGTTGCCATCGGTGCGAATACAGACCTGATCACCCAGATAGGATTTCGCCGGAATACCGAGGTCCTGGAGGGCCATTGCCAGCAGCGCGATGGTTACCTGTTCTCCAGATGAGAGCAGCACATCCATTTCCCTGGCCGGCGGCCTCGCCGACATGCTGCGGCCAAGGCTTTCCAGACGGTTGGTTTCTCCGCTCATGGCGGATACCACGATCAGCACCTGCTCGCCGCGAGCGCGACACCCCTGCACCCGCGCCGCCACAGCCTGGATCCGCTCCACGCTGCCGACGCTGGTGCCGCCATATTTCTGAACGATCACTGCCATCCTGATTCAGCCGTTCAGGTGCTCGCGCACCCAGCCGGGTACAGCGGCCAGGGCATCAGCCAGGGCATCCGGCTTGTCTCCACCACCCGCTCGCGCCATGTCTGGCCGGCCGCCGCCTTTCGCGCCCACCTGAGCACCCACCACGCCGATCAGATCCGGCGCGGCCAGGCGATCTGTGAGGTCTTTACTCACCCCGGCGATCAGGCTGACCTTACCGTCAGCCACGTGCCCGAGCACGATCGCCGTGCTGCCGAGCTTGGATTTCAACGTATCCAGCGTCTGCATCAGGGCTTTGCTGTCCCCTTCCACTTGTGCGGCCAGCACGCTGATGCCGGAAACATCCACGGCCTGATCCGCCAGGTCTGACCCCTGGCTGGCGGCCAGCTTCTCCTGAGCCCGAGCCAGTTCCCGGCCCAATCGCTTGTTCTCGTCGAGCAGTGCGCCGACCTTCTCGACCGCATCAGTGCGGCTGGCTTTCACAAGCTCGACAACGCGGTTGAGGGCATCATCGGCGGCCAGCGTCCACTCCAGCGCGCCAGGCCCCGTCACGGCCTCGATGCGACGCACACCGGCGGCGATACCGGTTTCGCCGGTGATTCGAAAAAGACCGATGTCGCCGGTCCGATCCACATGGGTGCCGCCACAGAGTTCCACCGAATAGTCATCACCCATGGAAAGCACCCGGACTTCATTGCCGTACTTTTCCCCGAAAAGCGCCATCGCGCCTTTCTCGATGGCATCGTCGTAGCTCATCTCAGCCACTTCCACCGGGGAATTCGCCTGAACCTGTTCGTTCACCATGGCTTCCACCGCCTTGAGTTCAGCCATGCTGACCGGTGCCGGGTGAGAAAAATCGAAGCGCAAACGATCCGGCGCGACCAGAGAGCCCTTCTGCTGAACATGGCTGCCCAGCACGCGTCGAAGCGCCGCATGCATCAGATGCGTCGCGGAGTGATTGAGTTTGATCAATCGCCGGCGTTCTGCATCGATGGCAGTTCGGACCGTCATGCCAGTGGTCAGTGCGCCTTCAAGCAACTCGCCGATGTGCAGAAACTGATCGCCGGCAATCTGGGTATCCGTCACTTTGAAGCGGCCGGCATCGCACTCGATCAGACCCGTATCACCCACCTGACCACCGGACTCCGCATAGAACGGCGTTCGATCGAGCACCACGACCCCGGCCTCACCTGCAGAGAGTTCGGCAAGTACCGCGCCGTCCGGATCGAACAGACCCGTCACTTCGGATTCACCGACTGTTTCCGTGTAGCCGGTGAAATCCACCTTGCCATCCGTATGAATGCGCTGGCCGAGCCTGGCATCAAACTTTGCCGCAGCACGACCTCGTGCGCGCTGTGCCTCCATGGCGGCCTCGAAACCTGCCATGTCCACTGCAAGCCCACGCTCCCGCGCCACATCCGCAGTCAGATCGACCGGGAAGCCGAAGGTATCGTACAGCTGGAAGACCACATCGCCAGGAATCTCCTTGCCATCCAGTGCACCGATGGTGCCATTCAGAAGTTCCATGCCCTGGTTCAGGGTCTCGGCGAAGCGCGCTTCCTCCCGGGCCAGAACCTGCACGATCTCGTCTTTGTGTTCTATGAGGATGGGATAAGCCTCGCCCATCTCATCAATCAGAGGCGCCACCAGCTTGTGAAAGAACGGCTCGGTGATATCCAGCTTATAGCCATGGCGCAGACCACGTCGGATGATCCGTCGCAGCACGTAGTTACGATCTTCATTGCCGGGGATCACGCCGTCTGCGATCAGAAACGCGGCAGAGCGGATATGATCGGCAATCACCCGCAGCGACGCGTTCTGGAGCATGGCCTTTTCGTCGTTGAATCCGGCCATTTGTCCGGCGGCTCGAATCAGGTTCCGGAACAGATCGATTTCGTAGTTGCTGTGCACGCCCTGGAGGATGGCGGCCATCCGCTCCAGGCCGAGTCCGGTATCCACCCCCGGTTGCGGTAACGGCGAAAGCTCGCCATCCGGCGCGCGGTCGTACTGCGGGAACACCAGGTTCCAGAACTCGATATACCGGTCGCCATCTTCTTCCGGCGAACCAGGCGGGCCCCCTTCCACCTCGGGACCATGATCGAAGAACAGTTCCGTGCAGGGACCGCAGGGCCCCGTATCACCCATGGCCCAGAAATTGTCTTCGATATCGATCACCCGTTCCCGGGGCAGGCCGATCTTCTCCTCCCAGAGCTGACGTGACTCGTCGTCGGTCGGGTGCACGGTGACCCAGATCTTCTCCACCGGCAGCTTCAGCACATCCGTGACGAACTCCCAGGCCCAGCTGATGGTCTCTTCCTTGAAGTAACCGCCAAAGCTGAAGTTGCCCATCATTTCGAAGAACGTGTGATGACGGGCCGTGTAGCCGACGTTTTCCAGGTCGTTATGCTTGCCGCCGGCACGCACGCATCGCTGCGCGGAGGTTGCCCGATTGAAGCCCAGATCTTCCCGGCCGAGCAGCGCGTCCTTGAACTGCACCATGCCCGCGTTGGTGAACAACAGGGTCGGGTCATTCGCAGGCACCAGCGTGCTGGACGGCACGACCTGGTGGCCCCGCTCCTCGAAGAAGGCAAGATAGGCGGCTCTGAGCTCTGCGGTATTCATCGTTCCGGTCTTCCGGGTGTTTCACCTGCTTCGGCGACCCGCTGCCAGGGCCCGTCACCAGGGGAAGTGGCTGATCAAAGTGGCTATTGAAAGTGGCTAACGGAAAAAAGCGCGCCAGTATACGGGAGCACCGGACGGATTTCAGCGGCTTTGGGCGTGCGCCTGACCGAAATCTAAGCCGAAATCGGAGCCAAAATCGAAGTCCCAGTGGAAGACTAAGTGGAAGACGAGGCGGATGCGGGAGAGGGAGCCGGTCTTAACCGGTTTGCGCACCGAGCACCCGGTAGATGACGTCCGAGGGGAACCCTCTGCGAGCGAGAAACCGGGCCTGTTTGCCCCATTCGTCGCGGCTCTCCGGAGGGCGACCGAATTTTCTGGCCAGGCTGTCCGCAGCAACGGATTCCCAGAACTCAGAAGGCTCGGTCAGCTGACCCTCCAGCGCCTGATCGCCAACCCCTTTGGTTGCCAGTTCCTGGCGGATTTTCATGGGGCCGTAACCGCGCTGTATGCGGCTGCGAATGAGCCCTTCCGTGAAGCGGGCATCTGATTGCAGATCGTGTTCGAGCAGGTAGTCCATCACCCGCTCGATCAGTTCAGCGTCGTGCCCCTTGCTTCGGAGTTTACGCTCCAACTCCTGACGACCGTGCTCTCTCTGCCCCAGACTGCGAACGGCGGAGTCCAGTGCTGCCCGGTAGGCGAGTTCTCGCTGTTCCGTTTCCTGTTGCTGTTGCTGTTGCTGTTCCTGTTCCTGTTCCTGTTCCTGTTCCTGTCCCATGGTCTGGGCTGGGGTGTGGTCGAACAGGCCTGCGGATTCCGTATCCGCAGGCTGCTCAGAAGTACGGCCAACCATCAGCGCGAGATCAGGACAGGGAATCCTGCTCAGGTTCCGGAATGACCACCTCGTCCTGACTGGATTTGTCAGGCAGCAGTTGCTCACGGATCTGAGCTTCGATCTCTGTGCGGATCTCCGGGTGCTCGGACAGATAATCAGCCGCGTTCTTCCGCCCCTGGCCGATCCGGTCTGATTTGTAGGCATACCAGGCACCCGACTTCTCGACGATCCCCTGTTGCACACCCAGTTCCAGAATCTCGCCCATGCGATTGATGCCCTGCCCGTACAGAATCTGAAATTCCGTCTGCCGGAATGGCGGCGCCACCTTGTTCTTCACCACCTTGACCCGGGTCTCATTCCCCGTCACCTCGTCGCCTTCCTTCACGGCGCCGATGCGACGGATGTCGAGTCGGACAGAGCTGTAGAATTTGAGCGCGTTACCACCGGTGGTGGTTTCCGGCGACCCGAACATGACGCCGATTTTCATACGGATCTGGTTGATGAAGATCACCAGGGTATTCGACTGCTTGATGTTACCCGTCATCTTTCTGAGCGCCTGGCTCATGAGACGGGCCTGCAGACCCACGTGGGAGTCGCCCATCTCCCCTTCGATCTCTGCGCGCGGCGTCAGGGCCGCCACCGAATCCACCACCACGACGTCCACCGCACCGGAGCGCACGACCATGTCGCAGATCTCCAGGGCCTGTTCGCCGGTATCCGGCTGGGAGACCAGGAGGTCGTCGGTATCCACACCGAGGGATTGCGCGTAGATCGGATCCAGCGCGTGTTCCGCGTCGATGAAGGCACAGGTGCCGCCGGCCTTCTGCGCTTCCGCAATCACCTGCAGGGTGAGCGTGGTTTTACCGGAAGATTCCGGCCCGTAGATCTCGACCACCCGGCCCTTGGGCAGGCCACCGATTCCGAGCGCGATATCCAGACCCAGCGACCCCGTGGAAATCGCGGGAATGGCAACCTGTTCCTTGTCGCCGAGGCGCATCATGGAACCCTTGCCGAACTGTCTTTCTATCTGGGCCAGTGCCGCGGTAAGGGCCCGGTCCTTTTCATGTTCGGCTTTCTGTTCTGCTTTCGCTTTTGCAGGGGTTTCGGTCTTGGATTGTGCCATTCTCTTTTCCGTATCCTTCTTTCTGTTGGCCTGCTTGCTGGTGGCCTGTTCCGGGAGCTGGATTGTATTGGGTTGAGTCTTACGTTGAGTCCTAGCGAGTGAATTACTCATACTGACACCTCCTTAGGTCTCAGGTTCTCAGGTTCTCAGGACTCGAGGTTCGCCGTGAACCGGCGTAGGTATTCCCGAGTCAGGATCACTGTATATCCATTCAGTAGTCTTGGCAATACCACCAGAGCGCCGCTCGCACAGTCCCATGGGCCGATCGCTCACACTTGCTCTGGCCGGGGTAAGCCTGCAACATTCCCGGGAACATCTCCTTGCCATGATATGAACACCCGGTCCGACGCCCAGACACCCGCGCACACGCCCATGATGCAGCAGTTTCTCCGCATCAAGGCAGAGCATCCCGAAGAACTGCTGTTCTACCGGATGGGTGATTTCTACGAACTCTTCTACGCCGACGCAGAACGTGCCGCCGACCTGCTGGACATCACCCTCACCACCCGCGGCCAGTCCGCCGGCGAACCCATCCCCATGTGCGGCGTACCTTTCCACTCGGTGGATGGCTATCTTGCCCGCCTCGTCGATCTGGGCGTGACCGTCGCGATCTGCGAGCAGATCGGCGATCCAGCCACCAGCAAGGGCCCCGTGGAGCGGCAGGTGGTTCGCATCGTCACACCCGGCACGCTCACGGACGAAGCACTCACCGATGGCAGCAGCGAGAGCCTGCTGATGGGCATCGATCCGGTCGGCGAAGGTTATGCTCTGGCCTGGCTGAATCTCTCCACCGGCGCGCTTCAGGCCGCCTGTCTGGCAGATGCGGAGACACTCAGCGCCGAAGTGGCGAGGATTCAGCCCACCGAAGTCCTGCACCGGGCCGATCTGCCGGAACTCGGCGTCGCGGCCAGACGCCTGGATGCCCTGGCCTTCGATCCGACCCTGGGCTTCACCCAGTTGACCCGGCACTTCGGCACCCGGGATCTGACCGGATTCGGTCTGGCCGAAGATTCCCCCGTGATCGGCACCACCGCGGCCGTGCTCGAGTACGCCAAGCTCACCCAGTGCCAGGACCTGGCCTATATCGACCAGTTGAAACTGCTGAGCAATGACGAAACCATTGTGCTGGATGCACACTCCCGGCGGAACCTGGAGATCGACCGGCGCCTGGACGGCCAGGAAGACGCCACGCTGTTTGCCCTGTTCAACACCACCAGCACGCCCATGGGCGCGCGCCTGTTGAGACGCTGGCTGAACGCTCCGAGCCGGAATCGGGCGCTGATCAGTGAACGGCAGGCCTGCGTCACCGCGCTGATCGGGGTGGAGTACGAGCATCTCCGCAGCCAGCTCAAGACAGTCGGCGATATGGAGCGGGTGGTTTCACGCATCGCACTCGGCAGCGCCAGCCCCCGGGATCTGGGGCGGTTGCGCAGTGCCCTGGAGTCCCTGCCCGGGCTGGTGAACGGGTTACCGGAAGCCGATCCCGCCGCCCGGCGGCTCAGCGCCGACCTGCCGTCCTTCACGGCGCTCCGGGCACGTCTTGCCAGTGCACTGGTGGATGCGCCACCCGCCACCATCCGCGAGGGGGGCGCCATTCGCAGCGGCTTCGATCCCGAACTCGACGAACTGAAAAACCTGACGGAGAACTCGGCCGCCTGGCTGGCGGAGCTCGAACAGAGCGAGCGGCAGAGAACGGGTATCTCCACGCTCAAGGTCGGCTTCAACCGGGTACACGGCTATTACATCGAAACCACCCGCGGCGTCGATGAGTCCCGAATCCCGCCCGAGTACGTGCGCCGGCAGACGCTCAAAAACGCCGAGCGCTACATCACGCCGGAACTGAAGACCTTCGAAGATAAGGCGCTCACCGCCCAATCGAAGGCCCTGGCCCTGGAGAAATCTCTGTTTCAGGGCCTGGTCGCCGAACTCTGCGGGGAACTGGGCGGGCTTCGCCGCGCCGCTGCCGCCGCCGCAGAACTGGACGTGCTGGCCACCTTTGCCGAGCGCGCCGTGAGTCTGGACCTGGCCCCGCCGGTGCTCACCGATGAGCCTGGGATCGAGATCCGGGAAGGCTGGCATCCGGTGGTGAAGGCGCTGTCCGAAGCACCCTTCGTCCCCAACGACCTGGAATTCTCCGACAAGCGTCGGATGTGCATCATCACCGGTCCGAACATGGGCGGTAAGTCCACCTACATGCGTCAGGTGGCTCTGATCGCTCTGCTCGGCTGCACCGGCGCCTTCGTGCCGGCGAGCGAGGCCCGGATCGGCCCGATCGACCGGATTTTCACCCGGATCGGCGCCAGCGACGATCTGACCGGCGGCCGCTCCACCTTCATGGTCGAGATGACGGAAACCGCCAATATCCTGCACAACGCCAGCGAGTCATCCCTGGTGCTGCTCGACGAAATCGGACGCGGCACCAGCACCTACGACGGGCTGGCACTGGCCTGGGCCACCGCCGAATATCTGGCCCGGAAGACCCGGGCGTTCACCCTGTTCGCCACCCACTACTTCGAGTTGACCACCCTGGCCGAAGAACTCCCCGCCACGGACAACGTACATCTGGCAGCCACGGAACACGAGGGCAGCATCGTTTTCCTGCACAGCGTGCAACCGGGACCCGCGAGTCAGAGCTATGGCATTCAGGTAGCGCGGCTGGCCGGTATTCCAGATGCGGTGCTCAGCAGCGCCCGGGAACGTCTGCAGGCCCTGGAGCAATCCCAGGCCGGCAACGATCCCGTGCAGAAGGACCTGTTCAATCTCAGCCCGGCCACCACGTCCACACTGAGCCCGGAGCAGCGCGCCCTGCTGGATGCCCTCGATGCCCTGGATCCGGATGCGATGTCGCCCCGGGAGGCGCTCGACGCACTCTACACGCTCAAAGACAGGGCGACGGATTCCGGCTGATACGATGGCCCGGACAGCCGGGGACAGACGCGCGATGATGCCTTTCGGCGATTCGACAGCCAGCCGAGAACGGTTAGAATATGCCGCTTTTGCGATCCGGGAATCACACATGACCTTCGTTGTTGGCGAGAACTGCATCAAGTGCAAACACACGGACTGTGTGGAAGTCTGTCCGGTCGACTGCTTCTATGAAGGTCCCAACATGCTGGTCATCCACCCTGACGAGTGTATTGACTGCGCGCTCTGTGAGCCGGAGTGTCCGGTGGACGCCATCTTCTCCGAAGACGAGTTACCAGAGGGCCAGGAAGACTTCCTCGAACTCAATCAGGAACTGTCCGAGATCTGGCCCAACATCACGGAAAAACAGGATCCGCCGGCAGACGCAGAGGATTGGGATGGCAAGCCGGACAAACGCGAGTTGCTGGAGCGCTGATCAGATCCGGCGAGCTTCAGCCTAGCCCACACCCTTGACCAGGGGAACGAAACGCACCTGATCGACGGTCTCGGAAACGATCCCGTCCTCCCTGCGGTCGTAAACCATCAGCGATTGCGCTGACTCCCCCCCCACCGGCACCACCAGGCGTCCGCCCACGGCCAGTTGCTCGATGAGAGCCTCCGGCACCGCCGGTGGCGCTGCCGTCACCAGAATACCGTCGAACGGTCCCACTTCCGGCCAGCCCTGATAACCATCGCCATATCTGAAACGGATAGGGTAACGCCCCATGGCATCCAGGCGTTCCCGGGCCCGTTCGATGAGCCCGTCCAGCCGTTCGATGGAATAGAGCTTGTCGATCAGACCACTGCGCCCCATGAGGCTGGCCAGAATGGCCGTCTGGTAACCGCTGCCGGTCCCCACTTCCAGCACCCGCTTCCGGGGTACATCGAGCAGGGCCTGCGTCATCAGTGCCACCACGAACGGCTGGGAGATGGTCTGTCCCTGGCCGATCGGCAGGGCCGTGTCTTCATAGGCCCGGTGCGCGAGCGCCTCGTCGATGAATATGTGCCGGGGCACAGACGCCACGGAAGCGAGCACGGCTTCATGGCGGATGCCTTTATCGCGCAGCCGTTCAACCAGGCGATTACGCGTACGCTGCGACGTCATGCCAATCCCGACCAGGTCGAACCGGTCGTTCATCCGTCACCTCCCGCTGCCTGTGCTGTTTCCGGTGCCTGTCCCTGCCCGTTCGTCGAACGGCCACCCGGCGTTTCCAGGGCGAAGCGGTCCATCAGCAGGCTGGTGGCATATTCACCGGGCGCCAGTGAAAAACCAAGCTCGATACCGTCGTCCTGATCCGTGCAGCTGAAATTTTCGGGCTGCACTACGAAACTGCGGCGGGCCTGTTTGAGACCGGCATGCTCCAGACCTTCCAGAATGGCCTGATGAGGCGCCAGCGCCGCTTCTTCCAGCACCGCGGCCAGCGCATCCGTCGGGCTGCGCCCTCTCCCCCACAGCGGACCGGTCGGGTTACCCCGGGCATCCGGACAGTCACCGTCCATGACCCGATTCCAGTTGCCCGCCTCGATTCGATGAGCGAGCACGCAATTGAACAGGAAACTGCGCAGCACGGACAGATAGAGCCCCTGTTTGAACCTGGGGATCCGCCTGCGCCGCCGTTCGGCGAGCCAGCTGGTCGCTTTCTCGAGATTGTCCCAGCCGAATCGTTGCTCACCGAAATAGTTCGGTGCGCCATGCTCTGCCAGCGCGCGGGCCGCATGACGGCCTGCCTCCGGATCGACAGAACGCAGGCGGATGCGGAAATCGTTCCCCAGCAGCTCGCCGCGACGGAGTTTCTGCCGGTGCCGCGTCTGCTGCAGCACCCGCACCCCATCCAGGGTGTCGATTGCATCGTCCAGTTCCGACACCCCTCGCAGGCTGAACCACTGACGGGTCACCGCCCGCTTGTCTTTCATCCCGGCGTAGCCCACATCCACATGGTCCATACCGTGGAGATCGGCCAGCATCCGAGCGAGTTCAGGGGTGCCAAGGCCCGTTTTTTCTATTTCCAGGAGCAGGTGCTCGCCTTCCCCGGCCGGCTCGATACCAGGACGCTCGACGACCAGAAAATCTTCCGGGTGAACTTTCAGCATTGCCGGAACCGGCTGTTCCGGGTTACTTCTGGGCCAACGCGCTGTCATCGCGTCGATCAGCGGGACTCGGCATCGACCAGATAGAAGGTTTCACCTTCCTTGATCATGCCCAGGTCCGATCGAGCCCGGGCTTCCACGGCCGCCAGGCCATGCTTCTGGGCACGCACTTCGGCGGCCAGAATGCGGTTGCGCTCTTCCGCCGCGGCCAGGCGCTGGGTCTGTTTCTGAACCTCGGCTCCCAGTGCTTCGTCCTGGAAGTAGCCCACATCGGAAAACCAGTACTTGTACTGCAGGTAGAGGCCCGAGCACAGCAGTATGGCGATGAGGGCGCGCGCCAGCATGGTCAGAACGAGGCCGCGCCGAGACCGTCGAATTCCGCCCGACCCTTGTAACGGGCAGAGCCGGCCAGGGCTTCCTCGATGCGAAGCAGACGATTGTATTTGGCGACCCGATCGGAGCGACAGAGGCTGCCGGTCTTGATCTGTCCGGCCCCGGTAGCTACCGCCAGGTCTGCAATGGTGGTGTCTTCCGTTTCTCCGGAGCGATGGGAAATCACCGCCGTGTAGCCCGCATCCTGCGCCATCACGATCGCATCCAGGGTCTCGGACAGGGTGCCGATCTGATTCAGTTTGATCAGGATGGAATTGGCCACGCCACGCTCGATGCCGTCCGCCAGGATGTTGGTGTTGGTCACAAAGAGATCGTCACCGACGAGTTGAATCCGGTCGCCAATCCGATCGGTGAGCTGCTTCCAGCCCTCCCAGTCGTTCTCATCCATGCCGTCCTCGATGGAAAGGATGGGATAGGCATCGCACAGATCTGCCAGGTAGCCGACAAACTGGGTGCTCGAGTACGTCACACCTTCTCCCGTGAGCCGGTAGGCACCTTCGCTGTAGAATTCAGAGGCCGCGCAGTCCAGCGCCAGGGTGACGTCGGAGCCAAGTTCGTAACCGGCCTTTTTGACCGCATCGGCGATCATGGCGAGGGCTTCCGCATTTGACGCCAGATTGGGGGCGAAACCACCTTCGTCCCCGACCGCCGTCGACAGGCCCTGACTGCCGAGCACGGATTTCAGGGCATGGAAAACTTCCGCGCCACAGCGCAACGCTTCCGCGAAGCTGCCCATGGACACCGGTTGAATCATGAATTCCTGAATATCGACGTTGTTGTCCGCGTGCTCACCGCCATTGAGGATGTTCATCATGGGCACCGGCATCCGCATGTCCACGCCACCCATGAGCGTATTGATGTGCCGGAACAGGGGCTGACCACTGGCAGCGGAAGCCGCCTTGGCCGCCGCCAGGGAAACGGCCAGCATGGCGTTGGCGCCCAGCGCCGACTTATTCTCTGTGCCATCCAGTTCGATGAGCCGGGCATCCAGTGCCCGCTGATCGGCCGGGTCCAGATCTATCATGGCCGGGGCGATGGACTCATTGACGTTTCTGACGGCATCCAGCACCCCTTTGCCCAGATAGCGGCTCTGGTCGCCATCGCGCAGTTCCAGCGCCTCCCGGGAGCCGGTTGACGCACCGGACGGCGCGCAGGCATGCCCCATGGCCCCCGTGTCTGTCAGCACATCCGCTTCGATGGTCGGATTGCCTCGGGAATCGAGTACTTCCCGGGCGTGGACTTCTACTATTTTTGTCATGCTAGATCGCGCACCTTCCAATTAACTTCTGCTCAACCGCCGGCAAGCCACTCATCCTCCAGATAGGGCCTCGACTTCGCAACGGTATCCAGCGCCTTCAACTGCTCGAGCAGTTCCGCCATGCGATCCAGCGGCCAGCTGTTCGGTCCGTCCGAATGTGCCTTCTCCGGATCCGGGTGGGTCTCCATGAACAGGCCGGCGACCCCCGCGGCCACAGCGGCCCGGGCAAGCACCGGCACCATTTCTCTCTGGCCGCCGGAACTGGTGCCGAGCCCGCCCGGCATCTGCACCGAGTGGGTGGCATCAAACACCACGGGACAGCCGGTCTGCCGCATGATGGCCAGACCCCGCATGTCGGAAACCAGGTTGTTGTAGCCGAAGCTGGCGCCCCGCTCACAGACCATGATCTGCTCATTGCCCGTGCTTCGAGCCTTGGCCACCACGTTGGCCATGTCCTGAGGCGCCAGGAACTGGCCTTTCTTGATGTTCACCGGCAGCCCCTGCTCGCAGACGCTGATGATGTAGTTGGTCTGCCGGCAGAGGAACGCGGGAGTCTGCAGAACGTCCACCACGCTGGCGACCTCGTTCAACGGCGTATCCTCATGGACGTCCGTGAGCACCGGTACGCCCACCTGCTGCTTCACAGCCTCGAGCACCCTGAGCCCTTCCTCGAGCCCGGGCCCGCGCAACGACTCATGCGAGGAGCGATTGGCCTTGTCGAACGAACTCTTGAAGATGAAGGGTATGCCAAGGGCTTGTGTCATCCGCTTCAGCTCACCGGCGGTATCCACCGCCAGCGTTTCCGTTTCCACGACGCAGGGACCGGCAATGAGGAACAGCGGCGCCTGATTGCCGACGGTAAATTGTGTGAGTTGCATGGTGTGGATCAGCTCGACGTACCGTCTTTCAACGCAGACGATTCGACGCCCTTCCCCTGGTCTCCCTCTGAGGCGTTGTCTTTCGATTGATTGCGGTGCGCCAGCGCGGCTTCGATAAAGCCGGTGAAGAGCGGGTGCCCGGCCCTCGGCGACGAAGTGAATTCCGGGTGGAACTGACAGGCGACGAACCAGGGATGGTCTTCCAGTTCGATCATCTCCACCAGCCTGCCGTCCTCGGAGCGGCCGGAAATCACCATGCCCTGCTCTTCGAACCCTTCCACGTAAGTGTTATTCACTTCCCAGCGATGCCGGTGCCGCTCCGCGGCGAAAGTGGAATCATAGAGTCTGGCCGCCAGGCTGCCCTGGTTGAGGAGACACTTCTGCTCGCCGAGACGCATGGAACCGCCGAGGTCGTCCGCTTCGCTGCGGGTTTCCGTGCGTCCGTCCCGGTCGGTCCATTCCGTGATCAGGGCGATCACCGGATCCGGCGTCTGGGCGTCGATCTCGGTTGAATTGGCGCCCGGCAGGCCCGCAACGTTCCGGGCGAAATCGATGAATGCGGCATGCAATCCATAGCAGATACCCAGATAGGGCACCTTGTGCTGCCGGGCGTACCCGGCAGCGAGAATCTTCCCTTCGAACCCTCTGGCCCCGAAGCCGCCCGGCACCAGAATGGCATGCACATCGGCAAGCCGATCGGTGCCGTCGTCTTCCAGTTCCTGGGCATCGATATAGTCGATCACCACCTTGGTGCGGGTCTGGATGCCGGCATGAGAGACCGCCTCGACCAGCGACTTGTAGGCATCGAGCAGATCCAGATATTTGCCGACGATGGCGATCCGGGTTTCGTTGTCCGGATGCAGTTCCGCATCCACCACGGCCTGCCAGCTGGACAGATCCGGTGCCGGACAGTCCAGGTGCAGACGATCGACCACGATCTCATCCACCCCTTGAGCATGCATGGCGCCGGGAGCCTGATTAATGGTCTGCAGATCCGGGAAGGAGACCACCGCTCGCTCTTCCACGTTGGTGAACAGCGCGATCTTGCTCCGGGCGGATTTCGCCAGCGGCTTTTCGGAACGGCAGACGAGGATGTCCGGCTGCAGGCCGATACTGCGCAGCTCCTTCACCGAGTGCTGCGTCGGTTTGGTTTTGATCTCACCGGCGGAAGGCACATAGGGCACGAGCACCAGGTGAATGATCACCGCCGAGTCACTGCCCTCCTCCAGCCGGAGTTGCCGTATGGCTTCCAGGAAAGGCTGTGACTCAATATCACCGACGGTGCCGCCGGTTTCGACGATCAGCACGTCGTGGCCAACGCCCGCCGCTTTGATCCGCCGCTTGATCTCGTTGGTTATATGCGGAATCACCTGGACGGTGGCGCCCAGATAATCGCCACGCCGTTCCCGCCGGATCACTTCTTCGTAGATCTGGCCGGTGGTGAAATTGTTGTCCTTGGTCATGATGGCGCTGGAGTAGCGCTCATAGTTGCCGAGATCCAGATCGGTCTCAGCACCATCCACGGTCACGAACACCTCACCGTGCTGGAACGGGCTCATGGTGCCCGGATCCACATTGATGTAGGGATCCATTTTCAGGATGTTGACCTTGAGCTCGCGCGCTTCCAGCACGGCCGCAAGAGAGGAGGTGATGACGCCTTTCCCGAGGGAAGAAACGACACCGCCTGTGACGAAAATGTATCGGGTCATTTACTGCAAAACGCCATCTTGCCAAGTGACGCACGCCGAAAAAGGAGGGCCGAAGGCGTGCGCAAGATGGGAGGGCAAGATAGCAAACTAGTTCTATCGACTCAACGCACTTCGGTCTTCCATGCGACGTTGATGGAGACCGGTTCCCGGTTTCCAACCACTTCATCGCGCACGGCCACGCCCGGAATCGCCGCAATGCCCAGGGTATCCGTGAGCAGTGGCAATGTTTCACGCTGCCAGGGCGGAATTCCGGCCTCCCGCATCAGATCGCGGACCGCCCGGTCATGCCCACCGGATCTCAGGCGATCGCCTTCGCCGGCGAAACTGACGCTGAGCGGCGGCAGAACCAGGATGCCTACCGGCCCGCAACCGGCCGGACCCGCGCCGGAACCCGAACGGACAGAAACGGTCAGCGTGCCATGGGGTAATCGCAAGGTGCCGGGGAGGCCCAATGGATAGCTCGCGGCCAGCTCGGGGGGCTCGGGGGCGATGTGCAACGCCCGTTGGAAACGGACCAGACGGCCATCCACCAGGTCCAGAGAGGGCTGGCGGTCGTTACCCGCATCGAGCTGATGCAGGAATTCCGTCAACGCGGCGCGGGAAACGCCACCGCTGCCCGCATGCCGGGTCAGCCAGCGCCGCAGCAGGGCGAGCCTGGCCGGCTGGCTCAAACCGTCGAATGCGGCCAGGGGTAGCGGCACACGATCCAGCCCTGCCAACTCATCCATGGCAGCCGCCGTATCCGTCAGATGACCGGCCACCCGGCCGATCCGTTGCGCCAGACCCTGAAACCGACCCGACAGCGCCGGCAGCAGCCGCCGCCGCAGGTAGTTCCGGTCCAGGCGCTCGTCCGCGTTCGAAGGGTCCTCAATCCAGTTCAGTCCCTCACGCCCTGCATAGCCCGCCAGGGCGCTCCGCGGCAATGCCAGCAGTGGCCGCTCCAGGTATCCGGCGCCCAACGCCCGGCGCTGTGGCATGCCATACAACCCACGACCCTGAAAGAGGTGCAGAAGCTGGGACTCGAGTTGATCGTTTTCATGATGGGCCAGCAGCAGGACGTCGCTTTCCGCGAGCAGGGACTCGAATACCGCATACCTGGCCGCCCTGGCCCGGGCTTCCAGATTGCTGCCCGGTGAAAGCTGGAGCGCACGGGCTTCGAGCGCTATCCCGAATTCGTCCGCCAGGGCAGCACAGTGCGCCCGCCAGCGACCGCTGTCCGGATCCAGACCGTGATCAATGTGCAGGGCCACCACCCGCTCGAGCGCATCACGTCTGCTGGCCGAACGGACAACCGCATGCAGCAGCACAGTGGAATCCATGCCCCCGGAGCAGGCAACGAGGAATCGGCCCGAGCTGGAGCCGGGAGGGGAATGACGTTCGAACAGCTCGTCACAAGCGTTCGAGACCGGGTCCACTATCTGCCCTGCCCGGCCTGCAGCCCCGGATAGCTGAGCGCCACCTGCTCATCACCGAACTCCGTTCTGAGCATCTTCAGAAGATCGTCAGTGGGATTGACCCGCCAGTCCGGGCCCAACACCACCTTGCCTTCCGCTGCCAGGCCATCACTGCGCACCTCCCGACAGACCACCGCCACCTGACAGCCCGCTTCGGCCTGGCGATGTGGCTCCAGGCTGCTGCGCAGACGGTTGACCACGTCCACCGACATGGACTCCTGGCAGAGACGGATGGTCAGGCCGCGGGAAAAACGCCGGCGGGCTTCCTCCATGGTCAGCACCGACTCCACTTCCATCTTGAGCGCGCCGGTGTAGTCGTCTTCCTGAACTTCCCCTTCCAGGACCAGCACCCGATCCTTGCCGAGTTTCTGCTGGGCCGCTTCGAATTTGTCCGGATAGAGGACGGCTTCCAGCCGACCGCTCCGGTCATCCATCGTCAGAAAGGCGATCGAACCGCCACGACGGCTCTTCATGTTCCGCTGCGCCACGACCAGGCCGGCGATGTACTGCTTCCTGCGTTCGGCCTTCAGACGGGCAAGCCGCGCACTGCAGAACTGCTGAAGCTCGTCCAGATACTCTTCGATGGGATGTCCGGTGAGATACAGGCCGAGTGAGTCCTTTTCGAACTCCAGCCGTTCCCGTTTTTCCAGCGGGGCCACGGCCCGTGGTTTCACACTCGCTTCCTCGGCGAGCCCACCAAACATGTCCGCCATACCGGCTGCCGCGTTCTGCGCAACCTGTTCCGCCCCCTGCATGGCATCGGCCAGTTCTGCGAGAAGGCGGGCCCGCACCGTGTCCAGGTCTTCCTCCGGTGTCGCGAACTCATCCATGGCACCAGAGCGGATCAGAGCTTCAAGCACCCGCTTGTTCGCCTTGCGGGCATCCACCCGCAGGCAGAAATCGGTCAGATTCTCGAAGGGCCCATCCGCTTCGCGGCTGGCAACGAGTGCGGCCACCGGACCTTCGCCCACCCCACGGACCGCGCCCAGTCCGTAGATCACCCCCCCTTCTCTGGCGGTGAAGCGGAACTGGCTGGCATTCACACTGGGTGGCGTCAGCGTCACGCCCATCCGACGAACCTCATCCACCAGCGTCACCACCTTGTCGGTGTTCTGCATATCGGCGGAAAGCGTCGCCGCCATGAACTCCGCCGGATAATGCCGCTTCAGCCAGGCCGTCTGAAACGAGACGATGGCGTAGGTGGCGCTGTGGGACTTGTTGAAGGCGTAGCCGGAGAATTTCTCCATGTCATCGAAGATGCCATCGACGATCTTCTGTTCCACCTGCCGGTCGGTTGAGCCCTTAACGAACTGCTCCCGTACCTTGGCCATCTCTTCGGGCTTTTTCTTGCCCATGGCGCGACGCAGCAGATCGGCACCACCGAGGCTGAACCCGGCCATATCCTGTGCGATCTGCATCACCTGCTCCTGATAGAGCATCACTCCGTAGGTGCCCTTCAGGGCCGCTGCCGTGCTCGGATGGGGAATGGCCACAGGCTCCCGGCCGTGCTTGCGGTTGATGTAGTCGTCGACGGCACCGGACTGCAGCGGACCTGGCCGGAACAGTGCCACCAACGCAATGATGTCGTCGATGTTGTCCGGTTTCAGACGCTTGATCAGGTCTTTCATGCCCCGGGATTCGAGCTGGAAGATGGCGGTGGTTTCGGCGTCCTGCAGCAGCGAGAAGGTTTCCGGGTCATCGAGTGCAATGCGCTCGATATCCAGGGGCGCCTCCCCGTTTGCCGCCCGGGATTCGTTCACCGCCTTGACGGCCCAGTCGATGATGGTCAGGGTTTTCAGGCCCAGGAAGTCGAACTTCACGAGACCAGCGGATTCCACGTCGTCCTTGTCGAACTGCGAGACCAGACCGCCGCTCTGATCATCCACGTACAGGGGCACGAAATCCGTCAGCGCGGAAGGCGCGATCACCACGCCGCCGGCATGCTTGCCCACTCCCCGGACAATACCTTCCAGAGCGTAGGCCATGTCCATGATCTCGCCCACTTCCTCGTTGCCGGCAATGAACTCGCGCAACTCGGCGGACTCCTCCACCGCCTTGGTCAGCGTCATGCCCACGTCGAAGGGAATCAGCTTCGAGAGCTTATCCGCCAGGCCATAGGGTTTGCCCTGCACCCGGGCCACATCACGCACCACGGCCTTCGCAGCCATGGTGCCGAACGTGATGATCTGGCTCACCGATGCCTGGCCATAGCGCTCGGAGACATGGGCAATCACCTTGTCCCGGCCTTCCATGCAGAAATCGATGTCGAAGTCAGGCATGGATACCCGCTCCGGATTCAGGAAGCGCTCGAAGAGCAGATCGTAGCGAAGCGGATCCAGATCGGTGATTTCCAGGGCATAGGCAACCAGACTCCCGGCACCGGAACCCCGACCCGGCCCCACCGGGATCTGATTTTCTTTCGCCCAGCCGATGAACTCCATGACGATCAGGAAGTAGCCGGGGAAGCCCATCTGATTGATCACGCCGAGTTCGTAGGCGAGACGCTCTTCGTATTCGGAGATCGGGTGGTGCAGTTCGCCGTAGGACTCCAGCCGCGCCAGCCGCTTTTTGAGCCCTTCCCTTGCGCACTGCTCCAGAAACGCCTCCAGAGAGACGCCTTCAGGCACGGGATAATTGGGCAGGAAGTACTCGCCGAGCCGGATCTGCACATTGCAGCGTCTGGCAATCTCCACGGTATTCGCCAGCGCTTCCGGCAGGTCGGCGAAGCGTTCGGCCATTTCCGCCGGAGTCTTCAGATACTGCTGATTGCTGTAGCGGCGCTCGCGCCGGGGGTCGTCCAGCACACGGCCATCGGCGATGCAGACCCGGGTCTCGTGCGCTTCGTAGTCATCCGCGTCCAGAAAACAGACATCATTGGTTGCCACCACCGGCAATTCGAGCTCGGCAGCCAGACTCACGGCCAGAGGCACGTGCCGGGCTTCGTCGCTGCGACCGGTGCGGACCAGTTCGAGATAGAAGCGGTCGTCGAAAACGTCCATCCACTCCCGGGCAAGGCGCCGGGCCTCATCCCGCTCGCCTTTCAACAGTGCCCGGCCCACTTCACCTTCACGGGCGCCGCAGAGCACCAGCAGCCCTTCGGCATGTTCGAAGATCTGCTCCCGGCTGTTCTGGCCGCGCTGTTCGCTGTCCGTATACGCCGCCGAGACCAGCTTCAGGAGATTTCTGTAGCCGGTGTCGTTCATGGCGAGGAGCCCTACCCGGCAGACGTCCGGCACACCCTGGGTACTGAGGGAAGAGGTGTAAGTCAGATCCACCCCCACCAGCGGCTTGACCCCCTGGTTCAGGCAGGCGCCGTAGAACTTGATGAGACCGAACAGATTGGCCCGGTCCGTGATCGCAACAGCGCCCATCTCCCTGGCAGCCGTGCTGCTGGCCAGAGGTTTCACCTTGATGATGCTGTCCGCCAGGGAGTACTCGCTGTGCACCCGGAGATGGACGAAGCCCGGACTCACCACGATAAAGCCTCCGAACTCGCGGCGGTACGCGGCCGTGCCACAGGCGTCTCCAGCGCGCGGCGGACCGGCGCGAAGGAACGGCGATGGTGGGGGGTTGGGCCCAGGGTTCGCAACGCTTCGAGATGCGCCGCGGTGCCATAGCCCTTGTGCCGTTCAAACCCATAGCCGGGGTGTCGGTCCGCCAGCGCGATCATCTCTTCGTCCCGGGCAACCTTGGCCAGGATGGAGGCCGCACTGATGGTCGGTACCCGGTCGTCGCCTTTCACCACGGCGACCGCCGGGATCGGGAAACTGGGCAGCAGATTACCGTCCACCAGGATCAGTTCGGGTGGCAGAGCCAGGCCGGCAACGGCCCGCTGCATGGCAAGATGTGAGGCGCGGAGTATGTTCAATCGGTCGATCTCTTCCACTTCGGCGCGGCCGAGGCTCCAGCAGAGGGCGCTGTTTCTGATCTCTTCGGCCAGAGCTTCGCGCCGCCTGGCGGTCAGCTTCTTCGAGTCCCTGAGACCTTGTGGTCCACCATCGCTGAGCACCACGGCCGCGGCAACCACGGGCCCGGCGAGCGGTCCGCGGCCGACTTCGTCCACACCCGCGGGTAGCGCCGGCTCCGGCAGTTGTGCAAAGAGCAGCAATGGTTGTTCCAGCTTGCTAATCAGATCCCTGGCCCGGTGTCCCTTCGCTTGAGCGGCGTTCAGGCTGCAGCCAATCGAGTATTGCATCCGCCGCACGCCCGTTCGCCCCCTGGCGAAGCGACGCATGCAGCGCTTCGAATCTGGCTAAATACTCCTCGTCTCGCTCTGCCCTGTAAAGCTCGGCGAGCAGATTTTCTGCCAGCGCCTCCGGCGTCGCCTCGTGTTGCAGCAATTCCGGGACCAGCGCTTCACCGGCGAGGATATTCGGCAGCGCCACATAGGGCGTTCGCAACAGGCGGCTCACCACCTTGTAGGTCCATTCACCCAGCCGGTAGCTCACCACCATGGGCCGATGCAGCAGCATGGCTTCCAGCGTGCTGGTGCCCGATTTGACCAGCGCTGCATCGCAGGCCGTGAGCGCCGATCGGGCATTGCCATCGTAAAGCGTCATCGGCAAGCCGGGGTGCGCCGTCAGCAGCCTCTCCATCGCTTCGCGAATGACTGGACGCAGGCACGGCACGACGAACTGCACCTGACCGAGCTCAGCAGCAATTTTCTCGCAGGCTCCCAGAAAACCAGGTGCCATGAGCTTCACCTCGGAAGATCGGCTGCCCGGGAGAACCGCGACCACAGTACCCGCTTCCGCAAGTCCAAGCTCGTCTCTTGCCGCGGCGCGATGACTGGTCCCACTCATCCCGGGATCAATCTCATCCGCCAGCGGGTGGCCGACGAATACGGCCTGTACGGTCGAGTCCGCATAAAAGGCCGGCTCGAAGGGATACAGCGTCAGGAGCAGGTCCGTCGAACGCGCGATCCGCCGCACCCGGCCACGGCGCCAGGCGTAAACAGAGGGGCTCACATAGTGCGCTGTCGCCACACCCCGCCGTTTGAGCAATCGCTCGAGGAGAAAGTTGAAGACATTGAAATCCACACCGATGAAGGCCCGCGGCGGTTCCCTGCGATAGCGGTCAAGCAGGGTCCGCAGAATGCGAATCAGATCCGGTAGCCGTTTCACCGGTTCGATGAAGCCATTCACCGCCAGCCGCTCCATGGGCACCAGGCACTCCAGACCTTCGGCCAGCATCAATGGGCCACCGATACCCACGAAGCGCACGTCCGGCTGGCGACTGCGCATGGCCCGCATGAGGCCAGCTCCCAGTCGATCTCCGGAAGGCTCGCCGGCCAGAATGCCGATGATCATGGTTCAGTCGCTTGATGCGGACTGTCGTCGCGGACGGACGATGCCCCAGCGGGAGTCCTGAATCGAGGCCAGGAACAGAGCAACCTCGGGATGGGAAGCGGCAGGTGCTTCGAGCGCCGCACAGGCTTCTTTGACCGTCAGTCCCGAACGATAAACTGTCTTGTGCGCGTCCTTCAGGGCCTGAATCAATTCCTTCGAATAGTCCCGACGACGCATGCCTTCAATGTTCAGGCCGATCGCGGACGCAGGATTGCCCATCACCGTCATGTAGGCAGGCACATCTTTCAGCACCAGGCTCATCCCGGCGATATGGGAATAGGCACCCACATTCCGATACTGCGGCACCCCGGCATAACCACCGAAATTCGCGAAGTCGCCGACTTTGCAATGTCCGGAAACCGCTGCGTTGTTGGCCATGATCACATCGTTGCCGAGCACGCAGTCATGACCCACGTGCACATAGGCCATCAGAAGACAGCGATCGCCGATCACCGTCTGCCCTTCGTCCTGGACCATGCCCCGATGAATAGTCACCCCTTCGCGGAACACATTATCGGCGCCAATCAGCAGACGGGTCGCCTCGCCGCCATAGGCCAGTGCCGGCGTATCTTCGCCGATGGTGGAAAACTGATAGATCCTGTTGCGCGGCCCCATGGTCGTGGGACCTCTGACCACCACGTGGGAGGCGATCGAGCAATCGTCACCGATTTCCACATCGTTCCCGATGATGGACCAGGGGCCGATTTCCACGTTGTCGCCGATCCGCGCTCCGGGATCGATGATGGCACGAGGGTCTATGCGACTGCTCACGGTCAGAGCTTCCGCTCCATGACGGTGATCTCGGACTTACAGGCCACTTCGTCTTCTACGAACGCCGCACACTCGAACTTCATGACTCCGCGCTTGTCGGCCATGATCCTGCTGGTCATCACCAGCTGGTCGCCTGGCACCACCGGCCGCTTGAACCGTGACCTGTCGGTGCCGGCCAGATAGTAGGTATAGCCTTCTGAGGGACGGAGATTCTTGGTCTCGAAGGCGAGCACACCGGAAAGCTGCGCCATGGCTTCGATGATCAGAACCCCGGGCATGACCGGATGCCCGGGGAAGTGGCCATTGAAGAAAGGTTCATTGATGGTGACGTTCTTGAAGCCACGGATATGCTCACCCAGCGTCAGATCGGTGACACGATCAACGAGAAGAAAGGGGTATCGATGCGGAAGATATTCAAAGAGTTCGTTGATGTCTTTCATGCGTGCCGTGATTGCCGATGTAATACAGGATGCGGATGGGGGCTGACTTGCGTCCGGGCTGCTCTACGTGCAGCCCGTCTTCTATCTGCTTCCGCCTGATTCGCGCTCAAGGCGGGCAACGCGACGGAAAAGTTCGTCGAGTTTGAGCAGGCGCAGGGCATTCCGCTTCCACTGTCTGGTGGGACTATGTAACACCCCACCCGAGTAAATGCCAGGTTCGGTGATGCTCGAGGTCGCCACCGTCGTCGCACTGAGCACGACCTGATCGCAGATCTCTACCGGATGGTCGCCGCCAACACCCGCACCGCCCGCCAGCACCACGTGCCGACCGATTTTCGAGCTGCCTGCGATGCCCACGCAACCACAGATAACCGTGTGTGCGCCGATGTGCGAGTTGTGGCCGATCTGAACCTGGTTGTCGATCTTTACGCCATCTTCCACCACGGTGTCATCCAGGGCACCCCGGTCTATGGTCGAAGCCGCGCCCACGCTGACATCCGCACCGATGGTCACACCACCAAGCTGGGCAATGGGCACGAGGGCGCCTTTTTCATCCGGCGTGAAGCCGAATCCATCACCACCGATGATGGCGCCGCTGTGAATGATGGTTCGTGCGCCGAGCCGTACGTCCGCGTAGATGACCGCATTGGGCATGATCACCACATCTGCGGCCAGGGTGCAGTCCTCACCGATCACCGCGCCCGGGTGAACTTTCACGCCTGGACCCAGGGTCGTGCGCGCGCCGATCACCGCACCCGCGCCTACCGAGGCCTGATCATCGATGACAGCAGAGTCTGCGACCCGGGCACTCTCGTGCACACCCTTGTGGAGCTCGGGAAGCACTTCGAACTTCTGGGTAATGCGCGCAAAGGCGAGATAGGGATTTCCGACCACCAGCGCATCCCCCGGCCAGCGCTCGGCATCTTCCTCTGAGAGGATGACGGCCCCTGCCCGGGTGGTCTCGAGTTGCGACCGGTAGGTGGCGCTCGAAAGGTGGCTGATCTGCGCCTCACTGGCGCTCGCAAGACTGCCAACGCCTCTGATGATCCGGGCAGGATCGCCAGAGACCTCGGCGCCAACCAGCTCCGCGAGCTCGCCCAAAGAGAACGAACCGCTCTGCCTGGTCATGGGGGCTACTGCTTCTCGTTGAGCTTTTCAGTAACCCGGCGGGTGATATCGTGCTTGGAATTCACGTAACGGAGGCTGCCCCGCTCCATGATCATGTCGTAGCCTTCCAGCTCGATCAGATCCTTCAGGACGACGTCGATCTTCGGCACCATCTGCTGCAGCAGCTCCTGACGGCGATCGTTCACCTCTTTCTGCAGCTTGTTACCGAGAAACTGCAGGTCGATCTGCTTGTCTTCGATATCCTTCTGCAGGCGACGCTGCTCGGCAGGGCTCATCACCTCGCCGTCTTTCTGCAGCTGTTCATTGAGTGCAACGATTTCATCGTTCAGCGCCTGGAGCTGATCCTGCTCTGCCTGCAGTTCCTGCTGGGCCTGGGCCAGGAGCGTCTGGGCCTCTTCACTCTCGATGAGCGCGCGCTGGGTGTCCAGCACTGCGATCTTCAGCTCTGCCGCGGCGGAACCAGCCGCAAACAGCAGCAGAAACATGATCGTCAACTTCTTATACACACGAGTCTCCTCTTAAATTCCTGGACTGGATTGCCTGACTTGTCGTTAAACCGGAGAAGGCAAAACTGCCAGGTCTCTTAGCGGGGCGCATTCTACATCAGAACGTTCGCCCCAATTCAAACTGAAATTGTTCGACCCGATCGATCTCGGAGTCGTTGAATACGAAGCCGTAGCTGAAGGTCATGGGCCCCAGACCTGCCAGCCAGGTGAGCGATGCGCCGACGGAGTAGCGGAATTCGTCGATATCGAATCCGAAACAGTTGACGCTGAAATCGAAGCACTCGGTCTGAAAGACGTTACCTGCGTCTAGGAACAGCACCGGTCGGAACTGTCGGCCATCCTTGATGAAAGGCATGGGAAAAATGATCTCGGCCCCTGCTTCGACCAGCAGATTACCGCCGTAGGGGTCGCCTTCAGGCCGGAAGAATCCGGGCGGTATCGGGTTTCCGTCCGCATCTTCGACCGGCGGCGTGGTCCGTGGGCCCAGAGTCGAGGTCTTGAATCCCCGCACCGAGCCGAAACCGCCGGCGTAGAAATGCTCGAAGAACGGCACCAGCTCCGTAGAACCGTAGCCATCGCCATAACCCAGTTCGGTTCGGAGTCTGAGCGTCCAGGAGCGGGTGATCGGGAAGTACACCTGACCGTCGTAGAGAATCTTGTAGAACTGCAGGTCACTGCCCGGGATGGCGATTTCCGCCGACAGATTCTGGGAGCGTCCGCGGGTAGGGAAAACGCCCCGGTTCAGAGTTGACGAACGCCAGCCCAGATTGAATTTGTAGTTGAGTGACTTGTTGCCGTTCACCGCGAGATAGGCGCTGATCTCCTGCGCGGGGTACGCCCCTTCGGTGATGTCGGTGTACTCGACCAGTGCACCGAAGTTGATCCGCTGGGTTTCGCCGATGGGAAAACCGAAATTGATTCCCGCGCCCATGGCATCGGTGGAGAAGCTGGCGATATTGCGGGCGTCATAATCCAGATTACGCAGGAAGATATTGAATCCGCGGCTGATGCCATCCAGCGTGAAGTACGGATTGAAGTAATTGAAGTTCACCGCCTTCTGATACTCGGAGTAGGACGCGCCGATCGTCAGGCTGTTGCCGGTGCCGAGCACGTTGTTCTCGGAATAGTTGGCACCGAGCGTCAGGCCCCAGCCCTGGGCATAACCCAGCGTCGCCGAAATACTGCCCGACGGTTGTTCCTCGAGCACGAACTCCACATCCACCTGATCATCGGTGCCGGCGACCTCAGGGGTCTCGACGTTCACACCCTTGAAGTAGCCGAGCCGCTCCAGCCGCACCTTGGACAGTTCAATCTGCGAGGTGGATGCCCAGCCCCCTTCCATCTGGCGCATTTCCCGGCGCATCACCTCGTCTCTGGTCACTTTGTTGCCGGTGAACGAGATCCGCCGCACATAGGCCCGCTTTCCGGCGTCAACAAAGAACTCCACGTCCACTGTGCCATCGTCCTGGACTCTGGGTACGCCGGTGGCCGAGGCAAAGGTGTAGCCTGAATTGCCGAGCGCATTGGTGAGCCGCTCTTCGGTGGCCGTAACCCTGGCCTGGGAGAAAGTCTGGCCCGGCGAGACGATCAGGAGGCGCTCCAGATCCTCCTTGCGGACATCGTTCAACTCACCGATCAGGTTCACTTCGTTGACCGTGAACTTTTCACCTTCTTCCACGTTGAGCGTGATGTACACCTGGTCACGCTTCGGTGTAATGCTCACCTGGGTTGAGGTGATGGCGAACTCAACGTATCCGCGATCCTTGTAGTAAGCCTCGAGTTTTTCCAGGTCGCCGGAGAGTTTCTCCCGGGAGTACTTGTCGTCGTTCTTATAAAATGAAAGCAGGCTCGGGTGCTTCAGTTCCAGTTCATCGAGCAGCAATTCCTCTTCGAACACGGTCGCACCCACCACATTGATGTGGCGGATTCCGGAGGTTTTGCCTTCTTCGATATCGATACTGATGGCTACCCTGTTCCTGGGGAGTTCTTCCACGTTCGTATCAATGGCCGCCCCATAACGGCCCTGGGCGACGTACTGCCGTTCGAGTTCGAGACCGACCCGCTCCAGCGTCGCCTGCTTGAAGATTTCACCCTCCCGCAAACCCTGCTGTCCGAGACCATCGAGCAGCGCTTCTGTGGGAATGGCTTTGTTGCCGTCGATCTCGATGCTCTCGATGGCCGGTCGCTCGACCAGCGTGACCACCAGAACACCGCCATCCCGGGCCATGCGGATGTCATTGAAGAATCCGGAGCGGAACAACGAGCGGATCAGCTCCCGTATGCCGATGCTGTCGAGCACGTCGCCCACGTTGACCGGCAGCTGGTTGAACACGGTACCGGCAGAGACGCGCTGGAGCCCCTGGAGCCGGATGTCTTCCACCACGAAAGCTTCGGCAGCGTGCACGGGCTTGACCGCCAGTACGGCTGCGGCGAACAGGAATGCGGACAGGATAGTTCGGTGCATATACTTCACAGCGCTCTCAGATCAGTCGGGTCAGGTCGTTGTACAACGCGATGATCATCAATCCGCCGACCAGCACGAGTCCAACCTGGGTCGCCATGATCTGCACCTTTTCCGGCACCGGTTTACCGCGAAAGAGTTCAATCAGGCTGAACAGAATATGCCCGCCGTCCAGGATGGGAATAGGCAACAGATTCAGCACGCCCAGGGAGATGGACAGCAACGCCGCCAGACCCAGGAAATACTGCCAGCCCGCACTGGCCGAATCGCCAGCGACCTTGGCGATCATGATCGGACCGGACAGGTTCTCCACGGACACCGCGCCCATGACCATCTTTTTCAGCACACCCAGGGTGAACAGGGTCTTCTCCCAGGTCTCGGTAAGTGCGGCAGGTATGGCGGCAATCGGCCCATAGCGCTCTTCGTAGAAGTGTCCGGCAACCCCGAGATAGCCGATGGTGGCGCCCTCTTCCGTTTCCCGCGCGTTCGGCACGATCTGGAGCACGAGGGGCTGTCCGCGGCGCATGAGTTCCACCTCGAGCAGCTGATCCGGCGCACTCTGGATCACGCCGACCCACTGCCCCCAGCTCTCGATCGGTTCGCCGTCCACTGCGGTGATCAGATCCCAGGCGGCCAGGCCATCCCGCTCTCCCGCTCCGCCCGGCAGAACCTCACCCACCAGCGCCGGTGCGGCCGCGGTGAATCCCAGAGAGGCCAGCAGATTGGGATCTTTTTCGCCCTGGTGCCAGTCCGTGATCGGAATATCGAAGTGCTCCGTCGTGGCACCCGGTTGCCGCGCTTCAACGACAATGGTGCCGCTCTCGCCCAGCCGATCCGCCAGGGCCAGGTTCACCTGTTGCCAGCCCTGGGTGCGGACCCCATCGATCCCCACGATTTCCGAATAGCGTGTGAGACCTGCCTGACCGAGGGCCGAATCCGGATCGACGTTGCCCAGCATGGGAGCTATGGCCGGTGTGCCGGCAATGAACAACGCCCAGTAGATGATGATGGTCAGCAGGAAGTTTGCCGCCGGCCCGGCCGCGGAGATGATCAGATGCCAGCCGACCGACAGCTGAGAGTAGTCCTTATCCTCCGGCTTGAGGGGTACCGCCAGCGGCACCTCGCCCGGTTCCTGTTCGCCCAGCATGCGGACGAAGCCGCCGAGTGGGATCGCCGTGACGACCCATTCCGTTCCGTGGCTGTCGACCCGGCTCCACAGCGGTCGGCCGAAGCCGATGGAAAAGCGCAGAATCCGCACGCCGGATGCCCGGGCAGCCACATAGTGCCCCAGCTCGTGGAAGGTAATCAGGCCGCCGAGCATGACGATCAGGGCCAGAGGGTACTGAAGAAATTCCATGCGCTCTCAGTTCTGTGGGCCGTTGGCTGCGTACTACGGATCGTTCCAGGTTTCAGGATGCCCGAACCCGCTACCAGGGCGCCATTAACATAATTTAATCCGCACCCCGCCAGAGCGGACCGGCTGGCATACCAGATAAGGGGATCCAAGCAGGCTGAATGCGTGTTGGGGGCGCATGATAGCCGATCTTGACCGGCCGAGGGGCGCTATTTGGTCAGACAGACGGGTCAGACAGACCGACTCGCGAGACCGGCATAAATAAGGATCAGAGCGAAGTAAGGCAGCACGGCCAGCGCCGAGTCGATCCGGTCCAGCGCACCGCCGTGGCCGGGCAGAATGACACCGGAATCTTTCACGCCCCGCTCCCGTTTCAGGACACTTTCGAACAGATCGCCAACGACCGAGACCGTCACCAGCAGAATCATGATGAAGATCCAGCCCGCGTTGAAGCGTCCCATGGCCACCAGAATGCCACCGCAGATCAGACTGGAAGCGAGCATTCCGCCCCAGAGTCCTTCCCACGTCTTCCCTGGGCTCACTTCCGCGGCCAGCTTGCGCCGGCCGAACCGCCGGCCACTGAAGTAAGCGCCAATGTCGGCGAAGGCAACCACCAGAATCATCCACAACAGCCAGTTGGAACCGCCAGGCGCTTCCCGGATCACCACCAGTGCGATCCAGGATCCCCAACTGATGAAAATCCCGAGCACGCCGGTCACCCAGGGTCGAATCGCGGCGCCGCTGCCGGGATAGGTGAATACGCAGACCAGGGCACCGGCCCAGATGACCGCACTGGCGAACAGTCCGGGTACTCTGAGCGCGGGTTCGAAATGGGTGGCGATCACCAGCCCGGTGAAAATGCCGGCGTAGGCAAAGCGGATGAGGCGTCGTTCGATGCCGGCGAGTCCGGCGTATTCGTAGGCCGCGACCACGCCCACCAGCCAGAAGAACACCGAAAATGCCGGGATCGGCAGCAGATAGATGGCAATGAGGGCCGAGAAGGCCAGCACCAACCCCGTGATGATCCGGGATCTGAGCATCTGCGATCAGTCAGCGCCGGCCGAACCGACGCTGACGCTCTAGGTAAAGGGAGATGGCGCTCTCGAGGCTCTCTTCGTCGAAGTCCGGCCAGAACGCATCGGTGAAATACAATTCCGTGTAGGCAAGATCCCAGAGCAGGAAATTACTGATCCGGTGATCGCCGCCAGTCCGGATACAGAGATCGGGGGGCGTCAGATCCCCGAGGGAGAGGTAGGTGCCGAAAGTGGACTCGTCGATGGCTTCCGGATCGACCTTGCCCGCCTTCACATCCCTGGCCAGCGCCCTCGCCGCCTCCGTGATGTCCCAGCGACCGCCGAAGTTCGCCGCGATGTTCAGCTGCATCCGCTGATTGTGGACAGTGTGTGCTTCCGCTTCCGCCATGAGATCCTGGAGATCCGTATCGAAGCGGCTGCGATCACCGATGATTCTGAGCTGCACTTCCCGCTCGTTCAGTTCGTCGATGTCGTTCTTGAGAACATTGCGCATCAGATCCATGAGCAGGCTCACTTCCCGACGCGGACGTCCCCAGTTCTCCGTGGAGAAGGCAAAGAGGGTCAGACAGCGTACGCCCAGATCGGCGCAGGCCTCGGCCACCGGTCGAACCCGGCGGGCACCTGCCCTGTGGCCGGCAGCACCCGGCAGTCGACGGCCCTTCGCCCAGCGATGGTTGCCGTCCATGATGATCGCCACGTGTGTGGGCACATCCCGGTCACCGGTATCTTCTGCAGGCGTGCGAACCGCTTCCAGGGGCCGCTGGGTCTCCCGGGCACCTTGAGCGTTGGCTAGACTGACACTGACTTCTGACATTCCCTGTTGTTCCCGAAGGCCGTTCAGACTTCCATCAGATCCGCTTCTTTCGCCGCCAGGGCTGCATCCACCTCGGCCACGTGCCGGTCGGTGAGCTTCTGGATGGCATCTTCCGCCCGATGCGCCTCATCCTCGGCAGCTTCCTTTTCCTTCACCAGTTCACGGATGTCGGCAATGGCGTCACGGCGTATGTTGCGGATGGCGATCCGGGCATTCTCCGCCTCCTGCTTTGCCTGCCGGGCCAGATCCTTGCGATTCTCTTCAGTCAGTGCCGGCAGCGGCACCCGGATGAGCTCGCTGGTGGAGGCTGGGGTAATGCCCAGATCGCTCTTCAGAATCGCCTTCTCGAGATCCGGGATCATGTGTTTTTCCCAGGGGGAAATCACCAGCGTTCTCGCGTCTTCCACCGTAATGGATGCAACCTGGTTCAATGGCGTGGTATTGCCGTAGTACTCGACTTCGATGCCGTCGAGCAGGCCTGGATTGGCACGGCCGGTACGGATGCGGGCGAAGTGACTGCCGAGCACTTCCATGGACTTGCTCATGCGCTCGTCCGCATCCTGTTGTATTTCATTGATCATTTCTTAGAGCGCCTGTCCTGCGGCTCACCTTCTGTCCAGTCGGGATGAGGTGTGGGAGTCCATCGCCTCGCAGCTGATCCAATCAGCTCGCGACGATTCGGGTGCCAACCTTGTCACCGTTGATGATCGCGGTCAATGCGCCCTTTGCACGCATATCGAAGACCACCACCGGCATATCATGATCGCGGCAGAGACAGATCGCTGTGAGGTCCATCACACCCAGCTGCCGTTCAAGGGTTTCATCGTAGCTCAGTGACTCGAAACGGGTCGCATCCGGGTCTTTGAAGGGATCTGCGCTGTACACACCATCCACCTTGGTGGCCTTCAGAACCGCGTCCGCGTCGACTTCGATGGCGCGCAAGCAGGCGGCCGTGTCGGTGGTGAAGAAGGGATTGCCGGTGCCGCCGGCAAAGATGGTGACCTGCCCGGCATCCAGCGCAGCGACTGCGGCATCCCGGGAAAATCCCGTCGCCACGCCGGGCACCGGCAGTGCGGAAAAAAGTACCGCGCCGATCCCGCGGCGCAGCAGCAGATCACGGAAGGCCAGACCGTTCATGATGGTGGCCAGCATGCCCATGTGGTCTCCGGTGACCCTGTCCATGCCCGCGGCCTGGAGGGCCGCGCCGCGAAACAGGTTGCCACCACCGAGCACCACGGCGAGCTGGCCGCCGGCTTCGATGAGACCACCGATCTCGGTGGCCATTTCATCCAGAATATCCGGGTCAATGCCGAAGCCGCCGGCTTCCGGCCCGGGGGCCAGCGCTTCTCCGGAAAGCTTCAGCAGTACCCGGCGCAAGGGCTAGTCTGCGCCCTGAACCTGTGCGGCCACCTCGGCGGCGAAGTCCTGCTCCTCCACCTCGATGCCCTCGCCCACTTCAAAGCGGACGAAGCGCCGGCAGGCGTTGCCCTTGTCCTTGAGGAGCTGGCTGACTTTGACGTTGCCATCCTTGACGAAGGGCTGATCGACCAGGCTGACCTCGGCCAGGAACTTGCGGACCCGACCTTCCACCATCTTCTCGACGATGTCTGCCGGCTTACCGGAATCGGCCGCCTGAGCGGTGAAGATCTCACGCTCCTTGGCCAGGGCGTCTTCCGGCACTTCAGCCGAGGTCACGACCATCGGATTGATGGCGGTGATGTGCATGGCCAGATCCCGGCCCAGTGCTTCGTCTGCTTTGTCGAGCTCGACCAGTACCGCTTTCCGGTTGTCCGAGTGCACGTAGCTGGTGACGAAACCGTCTGCTGCTTCCAGGGTGGCAGCACGACGGACCGTGATGTTCTCGCCGATCTCCTGCACCAGCGCTTCCCGCTGGGCTGCGAGGTCACCCACCATGATGGAAGCGACATCGTTCGCACCTGCCTCGAAGGCCGCATTCAGCACGTCATTCACGTAGGCGATGAACTTTTCGTTCTTGGCAGCGAAATCCGTTTCGATATTCACTTCCACGACGGTGCCTTTCTTACCGTCCTCGGCCACCTTGATACCGAGCAGTCCATCGGCCGTCGTCCGACCCGACTTCTTGGCCGCCTTCAATGCGCTCGACTTGCGCAGCGCCTCGATGGCCGCCTCCATGTCGCCACCGGCTTCGGTGAGCGCCTTTTTGCAATCCATCATGCCAAGGCCCGTGCGCTCGCGGAGCTCCTTGACCATTGTTGCGGTGATTGCCATGACTAGGACTCCTTCTTCTCGGTATCCGTGGCGGGCTCTTCGGCAGGCGCTGACGGAGCTTCAGCAGCCGCCGCCTCTGGGGCCTCCGTCTGTGCCGGGGCATCCGCTGGCGCGGCAGTGGCCGCTGGCGCTGCCGGAGCCGCTGGTTCTGCTTTGGCTGCCGGCGCTTCCTCCACTTCCACGAATTCGTCCGGACGGACGTCGCCGGCAGCGTTCAGCTGACCTTCTGCAATCGCATCGGCGACGGCGGTGACGTACAGGCGAATGGCCCGGATCGCGTCATCGTTGCCTGGAATGATGTAGTCGATGCCTTCCGGGTCGCTGTTGGTGTCGACCACGCCGAAGACGGGAATACCGAGCTTGTTGGCTTCGGAAACGGCGATATGCTCGTGCATGACGTCCACCACGAACAGTGCATCCGGCAGACCGCCCATGTCCTTGATGCCACCCAGACTGCGCTCGAGTTTCTCCATCAGACGCGAACGCTGGAGCGCCTCACGCTTGGTCAGCATCTCGAAGGTGCCATCCGTGGACTGGGTTTCCAGCTCCTGAAGGCGGCGGATGGACTGACGGATCGTCTTGTAATTGGTGAGCATGCCACCCAGCCAGCGCTGGTCGACATAGGGCATGCCAACCCGGCTTGCCTGCTCCTTGACCACTTTCGCCGCGGCCCGCTTGGTGCCCACGAACAGCACCTTGTGTTTGCGGCTGCCCTGGTTACGGAGCTCCTTCAGCGCACCATTGAACGCCGGCAGGGTCTTTTCCAGGTTGATAATGTGAATTTTATTGCGGGATCCGAAGATGAACGGTGCCATCTTGGGGTTCCAGAAACGGGTCTGATGGCCGAAGTGCACGCCTGCGGCCAGCATGTCGCGCATGCTGATATCCATTGATTTTTCTCCGGGTTAATTCTCGCACCACCGTGTGTACTTCGAACCGGTACTGGACTGTTACCAGTCCGCCGGCACCCTTGGAAGCACCTCTAAAAGGCGGTGTGGGTGTTTAAGTTAATATTGCCCTGAAACAGGCATCCTTTCGGCTGCATTGCCCCGAGGCGGCGGGCTTTATACCATACTGCGCCTTTTACGCAACTGCCTGGGCCCGCCTGCTCAGTCACTGCCCCGCCCAACAGGACCCAGCGAGGACAACTATGGTCGCCCGGTTAACGAGCGAAGACGAGATCGCAAAGATGCGCGAAGCCGGCAGGCTCGCTGCCAGCGTGCTGGAGATGATCGGCGAGCACGTTCGCCCGGGAATCTCCACCGGCGAACTCAACGACATCTGCCACAGGATGATCACGGAGGAGCTCGACTGCATTCCGGCGCCTCTGAATTACAGCAACGGTCCAGGCACGCCCCCTTTTCCGAAGTCCATCTGCACGTCGGTCAATCATGTGGTCTGCCACGGCATCCCGTCCGAAAAGAAGAAGCTCAAGAACGGGGATGCACTCAACATCGATGTCACCGTGATCAAGGACGGTTTCCACGGAGATACCTCGAAGATGTTCTTTGCCGGCAAGCCCAGCGTGCTGGCCGAACGCCTGGTACGGGTCACCCAGGAGTGTCTGTACAAGGGCATCGACGTTGTCCGGCCCGGCGCCCGACTCGGCGACATCGGACATGCCATCCAGACCCACGCCGAGGCCAATCACTTCAGCGTGGTGCGGGAATTCTGTGGTCATGGTATCGGCCGGACCTTCCACGACGAACCCCAGGTCGTCCACTACGGCCGGCCGAACACGGGCATGGCGCTGGAAGAAGGCATGACCTTCACCATCGAACCGATGATCAACGCCGGCAAACGACACGTGAAGATCCTGCCCGATCAGTGGACGGTGGTGACCAAGGACCACAAACTCTCCGCCCAATGGGAGCACACGCTTCTGGTGACCGCCACGGGCGTTGAAGTGCTGACCCGTCGCCCCGATGAAACCCGGTTCGCCGGATGAGTGATACCGTCGATACTGCCGAGGAATCCGCCGGCGCCTACCGCTTTGGCAACGGACCAGGCGAACTGGCCGAACGGCTTCGGGCCAGCCTAGCCAGCAAAGACGAGGCACTGGCCGACCGCTACTGGTCCAGGCACAACATCGACGAACTGATCACGGAACGAACCGCTTTCTTCGATGATCTCATCCGCGAAGCCTGGGATGCCTGTATTCCGGAGAAAGCCGCCGGGGAGCTGGCGCTTTTTGCGGTGGGTGGATACGGACGCGGCGAACAGTTTCCTCACTCGGACGTGGACCTGCTGATCCTCGCCAGACGACCGACCGCCTGGCGGGAAGAGGTTCGCGCCTTCCTGCACCTGCTCTACGATCTGAACCTGGAAATCGGCCACAGCGTTCGCCGACTTGCGGATTGCAAGGTGGAGGCACACAAAGACATCACCGTCGCCACCGCGATGTATGAGCGACGCTTTCTGACCGGTTCCGAAAAGCTGAAGGCCAGACTCGACAGAATCATGGCCTCGAAACGTCTCTGGCCTTCGGATCGCTTTTTCAAGGCCAAGCGCGACGAGCAGGAAGGACGCCATGCCCAGTACGACAATGTGGAGTACGGCCTCGAACCCAATCTGAAGTCCTCACCCGGCGGCTTGCGCGATCTGCAGACGGCAATGTGGATTTTCCAGCGCCACTTCGGCACGGACGATCCCAGGGACCTGGAACGGATGGGCGCACTCAGTGCCCAGGAACGGGTCTGGCTGGACGACGGCCGCCGTTTTCTCTGGTGGGTGCGCTACGGCCTGCACCTGCTGGCGGGACGCAAAGAGGACCGTCTGCAGTTCGAGTACCAGCGAGGCCTCGCTGAGCGTCTCGGTTTTGCCGATACGGATGCGCGACTCGGCGTTGAGCGCTTCATGGGCCTCTACTACCAGCATGTTCTGGCGCTTCGAGAGGTGAACGATATCGTCCTGCAGTACTTCGACGAGTCGATTCTGCGTCAGGGCGAGAAGCTGGTGATCGAACCGATCAACGAGCGCTTTCAGATACGCAACAATTACATCGAGATCGTGCACGACCAGGTGCTCGCGGAAACACCGAGCGCGCTGCTCGAAATCTTCGTGATCATGGCCAACCGGCGTGACATTTCCGGCGTGCGCGCGGACACGATCCGCGCCTTCCGGGAGCATCTGCATCTGATCGACGATGAATTCCGCGAAGATCCGAACAACACGCGCCTGTTCATGGAACTTCTTAAGGCTCCTTATACCCTGGTCTCACAGCTCACCCGCATGCGCCGCTACGGCGTGCTCGGCCGATACCTGCCGGAGTTCGGTCAGATCATCGGCCAGATGCAGCATGACCTCTTTCACATATACACCGTCGATGCCCACACCATGATGGTGATCCGGAACATGCGGCGCTTCCACTACCGGTCCAGCGAAGAGCATTACCCGGTGGCTTCTCATTGCGTCCGCAACCTGCCGAAGGTGGAGCTGCTCTACATCGCGGGCCTTTACCACGACATGGGCAAAGGTCGGGGTGGAGATCATTCGGAGCTCGGCGCCGTGGACGCCGTGGCCTTCTGTCGACGCCATAATCTGACAGACGATGACACGCAACTCGTTGAATGGCTTGTCAAACGTCATCTGCTCATGTCGAGCGTTGCGCAGCGCAAGGACATCTACGATCCGGACGTGATTCTGGAATTCGCGTCAGAAGTAAAGTCCGAACGTCGGCTCGACTATCTTTATGCGCTCACCGTGGCCGACATCAACGCCACCAACCCGACGCTCTGGAACAACTGGCGGGCTACCCTGCTGCGTCAGCTCTACAGCGAAACACGAAAAGCGCTGCGTCGCGGGCTCGAATCACCGGTGGACAAGCAGGCCACGATTCAAGCCTGCCGGGAAAGTGCGCTGGACAAGCTCCTGAAACGCGGCCTGCCGGAGGAACTGGTCCTCACCATCTGGGCATCCGGCAGCGACGATTTCTTCCTCCGGCACACACCCCGTCAGGTGGCCGATGTCACCGCCGCGGTTGCCGAACACCAGGGCCAGGATGGACCGCTGGTACAGGTCCTCGAGCGGCGCGGACAGGTCTCGGAAGAAGGCGCGACGGAAATCTGCATCATCAGCCGCGACCGGGAGCGTCTGTTCGCCAATACGGTGAGCGCGCTGAATCAACTCGGTCTGTCGGTGCATGACGCCACCATCCACACCGCTGACAACGGCTGGTGCATGAACTCCTTCATCGTTCTCGATGAATCAGGCCGTCCGCCGGGACGACGCTCGGCGGAGCGCGCACGAATGGTCGACTCGCTCACGAAAACGCTGTCCGACCCGGAGCTGATGCTGCAACCACAGAAACGGCGCCTGTCCCGTCAGCTGAAGCAGTTGCCGACGCCGACGGAAGTCACGCTGACGCCGACGGAGGATGATCGCTGCTACGAGCTTATGCTGATTGCCGCCGATCGCCCGGGCCTGCTGGCGGGCGTCGGCGTGCTGTTCGCCGATCTCGGCCTGGACCTGATTGCTGCCCGGATCGCCACCCTGGGCGAGCGGGTGGAAGACGTCTTCACCATTCGTGATGCGGCTGCGCCGGAGGGTGCCTCCAGCGAGGAACGCGCCTATCTTCTGACCAATGCCATCCGCCAGGGCATGGACGCACAGATCGCCCAGGAACTGGGGTGAATCCCCTTCTCGAGAGACTTCAGGCCTATCCGTTCGAGCGGATGAATACGCTGAAAGCCGGCACCACGGGCAATCCGGACCACGCCCACGTGGCGCTGTCCATCGGTGAGCCGAAACACGCCCCGCCCCCGTTCATCGTGGAGGCTCTTTGCCAGCCGGACGCGCTCGCCAGCGACCTGGCAACCTATCCGGCCACCAGGGGCTCCGAGGTTCTGCGTCAGGCCATTGCCGACTGGCTGGGCAGCCGCTTTCAGGCCAGGGTGGACCCGGCCACCCAGGTGTTGCCGGTCTCCGGCACCCGCGAAGCCCTGTTCTCATTCGCGCAGGCGGTGATGGGCAGAAAAGCCCAGCCCCTCGGCCTGCTGCCCAACCCGTTTTATCAGATCTACGAAGGCGCCATACATCTGGCCGGCGGGGAACCCTACTTTCTCAACACCAGCCGGGAACACGGCTTCCTGCCGGACTACCGGTCGGTGCCGGCGGCCGTCTGGGACCGCTGCGAACTGCTCTATCTCTGCTCGCCGGGAAACCCCACGGGTGTGAGCCTGGACCTGCCCACACTCACCTGGCTGATCGAGCAGGCAGACAGATACGACTTCGTCATTGCGGCGGACGAATGCTATTCAGAAATATATCCGGACGAAAATGCGCCGCCGATCGGCCTGCTTCAGGCCGCCGACAGCCTCGGCCGGGAGGACTTCGCCCGCTGCGTGGTCTTTCACAGTCTCTCGAAACGCTCCAACCTGCCCGGACTCCGATCCGGCTTTGTGGCCGGAGACGCACAGATCCTGGCCGACTACTTTCAGTACCGGACCTACGAAGGCTGCGCACTGCCGGCGCACGTGCAGAGAGCGAGCGCGCTGGCCTGGTCCGACGACGCACACGCTGCCGAAAACCGCGCCCTGTATCGGGAGAAATTCGCCGTGCTCAGTCCCATCCTCGAACGCGCATTCGAACTGAACCGACCGGACGGTGGCTTTTACCACTGGCTGGATACCGGGGAGGACGATCAGGCGTTCACCCTCGACCTGTTCCGGGAAGAGAACATCACCGTGTTACCCGGCTCCTTTCTGAGCAGAACGGCGCACGGCGAGAACCCGGGCCGCGGATACGTCCGTGTGGCCTGGGTGGCACCACTGGCCGACTGCATCGATGCAGCGGAGCGACTCGTTCGCTGGCAGGCGGCCCGACACGGCTGAATGTGGTAGCGTAGCCGCCTGCGAGGCCGCGCCTCTTCTGTTCAACCCGCCCAGTCAACCTGTTTCACGATTAATATGAGTAATCTCTTTGCCTTCGCCATCGGCCAGTCCCGGACTGATACCAATGACCAGCCACTGGACTGCTACTTCCCACTGCCCCTGAAGGAACCGGAGCCGGCACTGGCGGCACTGATCCGCGAACGGTTCGAATCCGGCACCCATAGCGTCAGTACAGAGGCTGTGGCCGATTTTATCGATCAGGCCGGTGCCGCCCAGGCGGAGGCACTTCGTCCGCTCCTGGCAACCGATGCACCACTGACGGCGGTCCGTCTCGATGAAGACGGCCCCATCAATTCCGTGCCGGAGGCGTACCTGAAGCTGCATCTGCTTTCGCACCGGCTGGCGTTGCCGAACAGCCAGAACCTGGACAACATCTTCGCGCACCTGCCGAACGTGGCCTGGACCAGCGAGGGTCCCATCGCCGCGGCGGAAGCGCCCCAGGCAATCACCGCCGCCCGGGCGGCCGGGCGACCGCTGGAAATTTTTTCCGTGGACAAGTTTCCGAAGATGACCAACTACGTGATTCCCAGCGGCGTGCGGATTGCGGACGCCAGCAGGGTCAGACTCGGCGCCCACCTGGGTGAAGGCACCACGGTCATGCACGAAGGTCAGGTGAACTTCAATTCAGGCACTCTGGGTCAGGGCATGATCGAAGGCCGCATCAGCCAGGGTGTGACCGTCGGTGCGCACAGCGACCTGGGGGGTTCCTCGAGTACGATGGGCACCCTCTCTGGCGGTGGCGAGATCGTCATCAGCATCGGCGAACACTGCCTGATCGGCGCCAACGCCGGAACCGGCATTCCACTCGGTGATCGTTGTACCATCGCCGCCGGCGTCTATATCACCGCTGGCACACCGATCGTGCTGCTGGACGAGAACGGTGACATGGTCCGGCAGGTGAAGGCCCGGGAGCTGGCGGGCGCTTCCGACCTGCTGTTCATCCAGAACGGCACCAACGGCCGGATTGAATGCCGCACCAATCGGAAGGCCATCGCACTGAACGAGCAACTGCACGCGCACAACTGACGTGGCAGATGAACCGGCCGCTGCCGTGAACCCGATCGTCGAACTCGCCTCGCAGCTGATCGAACGACCCAGCATCACCCCCCAGGATGCCGGCTGTCAGGCGTTGATCGGCGAACGTCTCGAAGCGCAGGGATTCACGCTCACCCAGCTGCCTTCCGCAGACGTTACGAACCTCTGGGCTGTCCGGGGCACAGGCGCCCCCATGCTGGTGCTCGCCGGCCATACGGACGTGGTCCCCACCGGCCCGGTGTCGGACTGGCGCTACGATCCGTTCACGCCCACCGTCGCCGACGGCTGCCTGTACGGCCGGGGCAGCGCCGACATGAAAGGCTCCCTCGCCGCCATGCTGACGGCGACGGAACGATTCACGTCTGCCCATCCGCAACACAGCGGCACCATCGCCTATCTGATCACAAGTGATGAGGAAGGCGACGCGGAACACGGCACGGTCAAAGTGGTGGACTGGCTCGAGGCTCAGGGCATCAAACCCGACTTCTGTATCGTCGGTGAACCCTCATCGAAAACGGCCGTCGGCGATGTGATCCGTATCGGCAGACGCGGCTCGCTGAACGGCACGCTCACCGTCCATGGCGTGCAGGGCCATGTGGCCTATCCGGATCAGGCGTCCAATCCCATCCACGCCGCCCTGGCGGGATTGAGCGCCCTCACCGGGACCACCTGGGACCCGGGTAATGATGCCTTCCCGCCCACCAGCTTCCAGATCTCCAACATCAACAGCGGGACCGGCGCCAGCAACGTGATCCCCGGCACCCTGGAGGCACGCTTCAACTTCCGCTTCTGCACCGAACAGACCGCAGACGGACTGATCCAGCAGGTCACACGCCTGTTCGATCAGCAGGATATCGACTACGAGATCGACTGGGCGCTGTCCGGCGAACCTTTTCAGACCGCTTCAGACGCGCTCATTGAAGCGGTCAGCCAGAGTGTGCGCGATCACCAGCCGTTCACACCGGAAGCCTCCACCGGCGGCGGAACATCAGACGGCCGCTTCATCGCCCGGCTGGGCACCGAGATCATCGAACTCGGGCCGGTCAATGCAACCATCCATTCCGTGGATGAACACGTCCGGATCGACGACCTGGCCCTCCTCGCCCGTATGTATGAAGGCATACTGGATCGGCTGCTCATCAATGCGTAAAGCAATCCCCGTTGGCGTTCTCGTCTTTATGATCCTGATCGTGGTTCGGATTCCCGCCGGCGTGATCCAGTGGATCGTGCCGGATGACAGCCAGGCGACGCTTCTGCGTCCTCAGGGAACGCTCTGGTCAGGCAATGCGGAGCTGATCATCCAGGGCACCGCCACCGGAATGCTCAGCTGGCAGGTACGCCCTGTCACATTTCTGAAAGGTCGGATTGGCTATGATGTCCAGCTGGCCGGCGCAGGCGTCGACCTCGACGGTCAGCTGGAAACCGGCTTCTCAAGCGCCGACGGATCCATCAGCGGGTCGGTCGAAGGCGGGTTCGTCAATCGATGGCTGGCGCCCTACCACATCGAGCTCAGTGGCGGATTCGACGTACTGGCGGTGAACCTGCAGCTCGAAGGGCGGTCTCTAAAGGCACTGGGCGGCCGTCTCACCTGGGATGGTGGCCCGATCCGGTATCGTTTGTCAGGCAATGTGCATAATTCCGCGCTGCCACCGATGACGGCCGATCTGGGTCCCGGACCGGAGGCAGTGGCTTACGCCACAGGCGAGACAATCCCGCTGTTGCATGCGGCATTGGCGGACAACGGCTTTGCCCGGATCGGCGTGACCAAATACCTGACAGTCATGCTTGGACAACCCTGGCCAGGCGGTGACCCGGATCACGCTGTGGTGCTGGAGGTCGAGGAACAGGTTTTTTAGAATTTTTGGAGATTCCTGTCCTATATTTTTCAGGGACTTAAGTGGACAATCGAATCTGATCGGAAACCCTGCATCCGACGACCCTGCCTGCAAGCGGAAACTCGCGAGCAGCCAGAGAGCACTGAGGCGTATCAAGAGGACTGAAAGAGCGCGTGGGACTGAGCGAAATAGCCGGTAAGCTGGTGGAGCCTGCCCGATGGATCATCATCATGGGCATCGCGTTCACGCTCGCCAATACCGTACTGTTTTTCATTGCACCGCCGGAACAGGCGGGTGCGACGGCCGCGGCTGCCCGTCAGACCACGAGATCGCCGGATACCCGGTCGGCCGTCAGCATCAACGCCATCCTCAACCGCAACCTGTTCGGTGAGGCAGGCGAATCGGTGGTGGATACCGGCCTCCCCGCAGTGGAGACCCGACTGCCTCTGGAACTGCTCGGCGTGTTTGTCGCGGATGAAGCTTCGGATTCCGCCGCCATCGTCGCCCAGAAGAACAAAGCCGGCCTGCTCTTTGTGGTCGGCGAAAAAGTGCCCGGAAACGCAGAGCTGCTGGAAGTCCATGCTGACCACATCGTGCTCCGCCGGGCAGGCAATAGAGAAATCCTGCGTTTCGAGGAGGCCACCTCCAGCGCGCCAGTGGCAATGCAGACCAGCCGCTCCGACCTTGCAGCCGACGAAGCCACGGAGTCCCTGGCAGCGCCGGCAGAAATGCCGGAAACGCCGCGGGATTATGTGGCCAGCTACCGGGAACGGATCGACGCGGATCCGGAAGGCACATTGAAGGAAATCGGAATCACTCCGGTCAGCCAGGGGGATGCCCAGGGCTACCGGTTGGATGGTGCCGCGGCCAGTTCACCCTATCTGAGCCAGACGGGGCTCCAGCCCGGCGACGTAGTATTGTCCGTAAACGGCCAGCCGGTTGGAAACATCCAACAGGATCGGCATCAGCTTGATAACATCCTGGCCGAAGGCTCTGCCCGGATCGAAGTACAGCGGGGAACCCGGCGGTTTTTTGTCACCGCCTCACTTAAGCAATGAATATATCCGAGAATGACGGGCGCGCGCACTGGCGTCACTGGCCGCTGACGGCGCTCCTGACCGCCCTGCTGCTGAGCAGTCTGGCCGCCGTGCCCGCATACAGTGCCACGCCAGGCAATGGCAACCAGACCTGGAAGATCAACATCAAGAATGCGGATCTGAAGGAATTCGTCGCTCAGGTGGCCGCCATCACCGGCAAGACCTTCGTTGTCGATCCCAGGGTGAAGGGCAATGTGACCGTCATCTCCTCCACCTCCATGAATCAGGATGCGGTTTACGCTCTGTTCCTCTCCGTGCTGCGGGTTCACAACTTCATCGCGATGCCATCGGGTGATGTGATTCGTATCACGCCCAATGCCCAGGGCAAGCAGACCCCTGGCCCGGATGGCGCCTTGGGCGAGATGGCACCTGAAGAACTGGTGACCCGGGTGATCGCTGCCCAGAACGTGGATTCAGCGGAACTGGTGAAAATCCTGAGGCCTCTGATGGCCCAGTACGGACACCTGGCCGCCGTGGCCGAACCGAACATCGTCATCATCAGCGACCATGCGAACAACATCCGGCGCCTCATGGCCATCATCGAAGAGATCGATGTGGCTGATGAAGACGAAATCGTGCTCGTGCAGCTGGAACACACCTGGGTCGGTACCGTGGTGGCCATGCTCGAGCGGGTCGCTCCAGACCAGATCGGCCAGGGAGCCACCGGACCTCAGCAGATCAACATCGTCGCCAACGAGCGCAACAACTCACTGGTGGTGCGCGGTAAATCCCGGCCCGTGGCCGAACTCCTGAAGATCATCGCCAAGCTGGATCAACCGGCGACAAACACCGGCTCAACCCGGGTTTTCTACCTCAGCTATGGCGACGCGCCGGCAATTACCGAAGTGCTGAACGGCATTCTCTCCGGTGGGTCCGATGAAGATGGCGCCGAGGACACACAGATTCAGGCAGACGAGTCTCTCAACGCCATCGTCGTCCGTGCAGACCGCAGCCGGATTACTGAGATCGAAGAAATCATCAAGAAGCTCGATGTGCGTCGGGCTCAGGTCCTGATCGAAGCGGCCGTGGTCGAGGTTTCCATGACAGACACCCGGGACCTGGGTGTGGACTTTGCCGCCGTGGACCAGAGCGGCAGCCCGAATTCCAGCGTACCGCTCATCACAAGCCCGCTCACGGGCGCGATTCAGAGTCTGATCGCCGGAGCGACGGATGACGAAGGTACGGTGGATCTGCTCACCGGGCTGGTCAGCCTGGACGAGCCGACACTGGGTGTGGCTCAGATCGACATGGATGGGATCACCTTCGCTGCCACCATCCAGGCTCTGCAGACGAACTCGAATGCCAACCTGCTCTCAACCCCCAGTATCCTGACCCTGGACAACGAGGAAGCGAAGATCGTGGTGGGTAACGAGGTTCCGTTCCGTACGGGCTCTTTCAGCACCAGTGGAGACGGTTCCGAGAATCCATTCACCACCATTCAGCGTGAAGACGTGGGCCTGCAGTTGACCGTCACCCCCCATGTGCACGATGGCGAGACGGTCCGTCTGGAAGTCGACCAGGAAATCACCAACATCGTGCCGGAGGCACCGATTGGAAGCGCCGGTTTCTCAGACGTGGTGACGTCGAAACGCACCATCCAGACATCCGTGCTGGCGGACGATCAGCAGACCATCATCCTGGGCGGCCTGATCCAGGACGATGTGACCATCAACGACAGCAAGGTCCCTTTCCTCGGCAACATACCCGCAGTCGGCTGGCTGTTCCGCAGCGAATCGAAATCCAACACCAAACGCAATCTGCTCATCTTCCTGCGCCCATCGGTGGTTCGCGACAAAAGCGGTGCGGATATCCTGACACAACGCAAGTACGACGAAATCTGGGAAGTGGACATCATCATTCCAGGCGCTGGCGAAAACCCGGGCAAGCTGGAAGATCTGTTCCGCGGGCGCAACAACTGAGCCTGATTCACTGGTCAGTGATGATGCATGCGTAAGCTGAAAGCCCTTGGTTACCGGATCAGCCGCAGGATCATCGGCTGGCTGGCAAAACCACAACTCGCCGGCACCGAAGCAGAACTGCAACTCTCCGCCGAAGGCTCCCAAACGCCGGATGCACACCGGTTCATATACGTCATGGACTCCCGGTCGCTCTCCGATCTGATCGTCGTCGATCTGGTCTGTGAGCGCCTGGAGATGCCCGGCCCTCTTGAACCCATCGAATACTCCGGACATGCCGAAGATCGTCGTTTTTTCTTCCTGAACCGATCCGCCGGTGGCTGGTTCCGCAAAGACACCATGCAGACCTACTCGGAACGGATGGTCCGTATCCTCGGAAATGTGGACGAGGAATGTGATGTGTCGCTGTTGCCCGTCGCCGTCTTCTGGGGACGGGCGCCACAGAAGGAAGGCTCTTTGTGGCGGGCGATGATGTCCGAAAACTGGGCGGTGACTTCCAGGCTCAAACGGCTGGCGAATCTGCTTTTCAGCCGCAAGCACATCGTGGTGTCCTACGGCACGCCGATTCCGTTGCGGGAGCTGGCGAGAACGGAAGACAATCGGGTCGTCCGCCGCGCGGCCCGACTTCTCCGGGTTCGCCTCAGGAACCAGCGGGTGGCCACCCTCGGGCCCGATTTTTCTCACCAGCGTACGCTCGCGGATCAGATTCTGGCCAGCCGGGCGGTGAGAACCGCCATCGAAGCTTCCGACCTCAAACCCGCGCAGGCCGAGCGGCGGGCGCGGAAGGCCGTGCAGAGCATCGCGTCGAACATGTCCTTCCCGACCATCCGCGTCCTGTCCCGGCTCCTGACCTGGTTCTGGCAGGAGATATACGACGGCGTGGAAGTCCACGGAATGCCGCGCCTGCAACAGGTGGCCGAAAGCCACACCGTGGTCTACGTGCCCTCCCACCGGAGTCACATCGACTACCTGTTGCTTTCATATCTCCTGTTCTACCGGGGGCTGATGATTCCTCATATTGCTGCCGGGGATAATCTCGACATGCCCGTCGTCGGCAGCATTCTCAGGCGCGGTGGCGCCTTTTTCATGCGCCGGCAGTTCCGGGACGACCCGATCTACTCCGCCGTCTTTTCCGAATATCTCTATCAGGTGTATCGGCGCGGCCACTGCGTGGAGTTTTTCCCCGAAGGGGGACGCTCCCGGACCGGCCGGCTGCTGCCGGCCAAATTCGGTCTCATCAAGATGACGCTCGACTGCCACGAGCGAGGTGTGCCCCGGCCCCTTGCACTGGTGCCCGTCTACTTCGGCTATGAAAAACTCATCGAGGCATCCAGCTACCTGGACGAGCTGCGGGGTACGGAGAAGAAGCGCGAAAGCGTCGGTGACATTTTCAGAAGCCTGCGACTCATTCGCGATAACTTCGGCAAGGTGGATGTGAACTTCGGCGAGCCGGTCGTTGTGGACGACTGGCTCACCGATGGCCAGGAGAATCCGCCTTTCGCACTCGGCCACGAAGTCATGCTGCGGATCAATGAGGCGGCCTCCATCAATCCGGTGAACCTGATCGCGCTGGTCACGCTCTCCACACCCCGCTTCGCGGTCGACGAAATCAGACTCATCGAACAGATCGACTGCTACCTCTCCCTGCTCCGGGCGGATTCGGCCCGGCATGATTTCACCGTCACGGGCATGAGCGGCGCTGAGGTGGTGCGCTATGTGGAACAGCTCGGCATGATCCGGCGCGAGCACCACGAGTTCGGCGACATTCTCTGTCACGACCCCTTCAACGCGGTGCTGATGACCTGGTACCGTAACAATGTTGCCCACACCCTGGCACTCCCGGCGCTCATTGCCTGTCTCGTGCACCTCCGCCGCCGGCCGCTGAACAAGCTGGCGCTGACCACCATGGTCGACACGGTGTTTCCCTACATCGCCGAGGAACTCTACTGCCGGGTGGAGCCCTCTGCGACGGACCGCTGGTTGACCCATATGGTGAATCTCGGCCTGCTGGAACTGCACCCCACGGGAGGCTACCTGGCGCCACCTGCGGGTGATTCCAATCAGCACCGCCTGGAACTCCTGTCCACCATCATCCAACCGACCCTGGAGCGGCTGTACATCGTCATCGCCCAGCTGGCAAACAGCGCCGAGTCCGGCAATAAACGCAGCCGCGAAACCCTGCAGGATGACAGTCGGAAAATCGCCCAGAAGATGAGCCGCATCTACGGCCTGAACGCGCCGGAATTTTTTGATGCCAGACTGTTCGATCTGTTCGTCGACAAACTGATCGCCGATGGCCTGGTGAGCGAACTGGAAGACGGCACGCTCACCCACACCGCCATCGTGGATGATGTATTGAAAGCCGCTCAGGCCGTGATCAGCCCGGAATTCCGTTACGCCATACTCCGGGAAGGCTGATCGACATCCCGCTCAGGCCCGCCCCCTGAACACGTCATAACGCACGGACTTCCCTTTCAGCGTCCAGTCCGGCGCCCCGATCGTCGGGTCCTTCAAGCGCCGTTTCAGCACCACCCTCCCCTGAGCGCGGGATTGAGCCAGCCTGAGCAACTCGGCATCCACCCCATCCCCGTCCGGAACCGGTTGTTCCAGCAGCGCACCCAGGTACTGCATGCGCTTACCCGGCAAAGCCTTCTTTCGCCGCTGCGGAAACATGGGATCCAGATAAATCACGTCGTAGATCGGATCGTCCGCCAGTACCGAGGCACTGTCGGCGAGCCTGATACGCGCCCGGCTCACATTCAATCTGCGGCCGAGGTCCTTCAGGAGGGCCCAGATCATGGGTACCCGCTCAACCACATCGATCCGAGCACCTTTTCGGGCAAGCGCCATGGCATCCACACCAAGCCCACCGGTGGCGTCGAGGATCTTCAGACCTTCGGCGGGCAGCCCACAGGCCTTACCCAGCAGAAACTGTCCAGTCAGCCGCCGCGCTATATCCTCCGGCATGACACAGATGCCTTTGCCGTCACCGGCCCGGCACAAGCGAAGCACGTCATCGTCAAAAGACAGAAAGAAGCCACGTTCAGGCGGCCGGATGGACCGGAACGGGCCCAGCAGATCATTGAGCAACTGCTCGTCATCGCCGGTACAGACGATGCTGAGCATCGAAGGAGCGCTTACTGCCATCCCCGTGTCAGCCGGATTTGCGCCAGGGAGAATCTCCGCTGAAGTACTCCGGCAGACCGGCCTCCACCGGCACGGATTCATGGCTGCCGAGCATCCGGACGGCCACTTCGATGAGAGTACCGGCATCGGCCCGCGGCGAATCCGCGGAACGACCCGTCCACCAGTCCGGTCGTTCCCCGACCAGGGGCCAGGACGACGGGGTGTCCGGAATCTGTGCTGGTGAGTCACAGAGCACGTTCTCTTCACGCAGCGCGACCCCGGACTCCGCCCGGGCATAAGCCGCCAGATAATAGAGATCCCGTCGCGAGCGAATGGCGCTGACTACGCCAGGGATGTCTTCCAGGTGCGCCAAGGCGGCATGCGCAAGCGCCTCCGAGGAAGAGACCCGGACGATGTCGGCAGACGCTGCCAGCGCTATGGCCTGCGCGGCCGCAGCAGCGATGCGCACCCCGGTAAACGACCCGGGACCACGACCAAAGGCCACCGTATCAATGGCCTCCAGGAAGGCAGGACGGTCCAGGCCTGCTTCTTCCAGGAGCTGTTCGAGCATCGGCAACAGACGCTCATTGTGTTTCTTCTCCACATGCTCCGAGCGAATGAAGCGGTTACCATCCACACTGAGGCCAACGGAGCAGACGGCGCCTGAGGTTTCGATCGCCAGCAGATTGTTCATCGAGGTATGTTATCCAAGCCGTAGATCTCTCGGAAGCACTGCGTCGAATCCTCGACCAGGTTTCACCCGTCACACAGCAGGACAGGGTTTCTGTGCACGCACTCAACCGCAGGGTAGCCGCGGAGGATGTGGCCGCACCCGTCAGCCTGCCGCCATTTCACAGTTCGGCAATGGACGGCTATGCCTGCAGACATGCCGGACTCGCCCCGGGCGCAGCCCTCGAACTGGTGGGCGAGAGTCTGGCCGGACATCCGTTTCAGGGCAGCCTGGATGAGGGTCAATGTATCCGGATCACCACCGGTGCGGCCGTTCCCGACAGCGCGGATACGGTCGTCATTCAGGAAAACACACAACCGGGCGATCACCGGATTACGTTGATCGACGTGCCTGAGGCCGGCGCTAATATCCGCGCCGTCGGCCACGACGTGCGGCAGGGCGATCTCATCGCCAGACGCGGCCAGCTGTTGAATCCGATGGATCTGGGCTGGATCGCTGCCTGTGGCGTGCACGCCATCAACACCTTCAGACTGCCGCGAGTTGCCGTGTTCTCGACCGGCGACGAACTGGTGGAACCCGGCAGCGATCTGCACAGCGGACAGATCTTCGACTCGAACCGTTTCGCGATCGCAGCGCTCCTCGAGCATCTGCCCGCGGAAGTGACCAACCTCGGCATACTCCCGGATGAGCCCACTGCCATTGAACAGGCGCTGTCAGAGGCCGCTCGCTCAAATGATCTGCTGCTCACGTCGGGAGGCGTCTCGGTGGGCGATGCGGATTACGTGAAGGAAGTGGTGGACGCCCTGGGTGCACTGACACTCTGGCGTATGAACCTGAAACCCGGCAAACCCCTCGCCTTCGGTCACGTGAAGACAGTGCCCTTTCTCGGGCTGCCCGGAAACCCGGTTTCAACCATCGTGACCTTCCTGCTTATCGCCAGGCCACTCATTTTCAAACTCGCCGGCACGCATCCACAGCCCCCGTTGCTGCAATCGGCCACACTGGCTACGACCCTCAAGCACAATCCGGGCCGGGAGGAATATCAGCGGGGGATATTGAGTCTGGAAGGTGGCAGTGCCCGCGTCGAAGTAACCGGCGATCAGAGTTCAAATCGGCTGGCGACCTTTCATGGCGCCAACTGCCTCATCCGGATTCCAAAAGAAGCACATGATGTGCCGGCGGGATCGATGGTCGAAGTGCTGCCCTTCTACGGCCTGATGCACTGACAGACGGACAGTCTCGAGGTGAGAATGCGATAAATCAGATACCTGGCCGGTGGAGACCCACAGACCAGGTATCTCTTTCTCGATGCGCCGGGAAACCAGGGGTTGCCCGGTGCAGCGAGCAGTTACTACCTGCGCTTGGCAGGCCGTCGGGCGACCGTGCCCCGCTTCTTGGCAGGCGCACGCTTTTTGGCGGTTGCCCGCTTTTTGGGCGCAGCCTTTTTTCTGGTCGCCGTTTTTCTGGTTGCGACCTTTTTCTTGGCAGCGGTCTTTTTCGCAGCGGTTTTTTTCGCTGCTGGACGCTTTTTGGCAGCCGTCTTCTTTTTAGCGGGCCGTTTCTTCGCAGCGACTTTCTTTTTCGCCGGCCGCTTTTTGGCGACGGTCTTTTTCTTGGCTGCTTTCTTTTTAGCAGCTGGCTTTTTCGCGGCTGGACGCTTCTTGGCAGCGGCCTTCTTCTTCGCAGCCGGCTTGCGCTTGGCTACGGTTTTTTTCTTCGCCGTTTTCTTCTTCGCTACCGCCTTTTTCTTCGCTACAGCCTTTTTCTTGGCTGCCGGGCGTTTCTTAGCGGCTACTTTTCGTTTCGCTGTGGTCTTTCTCTTTGCGGTTGCCTTCTTGGCGGTCGCTTTCTTCTTGGCGGGTGCTTTTTTGGCAGCTTTCTTTTTAGCTGCAGTCTTAGCTCTCGGCATCAAGAATCTCCTCGGCTATTTCAGTTAGCGTAGTTTTCCTTTTCCTCTGCCCGTTTGTTTGCTTGTCGCAAGTAAACGCCCGGCCAGTGATCTTCGAACCGCGCTCATGTTTCTGGGGAGAAAACGTAAAGCAGCGAAAATCGTGCGAATGATATGCAAATAGAGACAAAAAAACATCACTAGTTTTGCAGTGTTGCAACAATCTCCTGCTGTATTTCTTCCACTTTTCCGAGCCCGTTCACAGTTACGTAGCGCAGTTTGTCACCCTCTGCTTTTTCGCTGTAGTAACCGATCAGTGGTTGCGTCTGTTCACGATACACCGAAAGGCGCTCCCGAACGGTCTCTTCCTTGTCGTCTTCACGCTGAATCAGCGCCTCGCCCGTCTCATCGTCTACGCCCTCTTCACGTGGCGGGTTGTACTGCACATGGTAGGTTCGACCGGAACCGGGGTGTACGCGGCGCCCGCTCATACGCCTGATGATCTCCTCATCCGGCACAGTTATCTCAAGCACGACCTCAACGTCCACACCGGCCGTCACCAGCGCTTCTGCCTGAACAATCGTTCTCGGAAAACCGTCGAACAGGAAACCGTTGCGACAATCGTCCTGAGTAATCCGTTCTTTCACCAGATCGATGATGATCTCGTCGCTGACCAGCGCGCCGGAATCCATGACCGCCTTCACCCGCTTTCCTAATTCGCTGCCCGCACTGACAGCTGCACGCAGCATGTCACCCGTGGAAATCTGCGGTATGTCGAAAGCCTGACAGATGAATTGCGCCTGAGTGCCTTTTCCGGCACCCGGCGGGCCGAGCAGGATGATCTTCATTGGTATTCGCTCCTATCGAGTCTGTGTGATTGGTATGTATTTTCTCAGCGTCGGCCGGCACCGCGACGTTCAAGCAGCTTGGCGGCCCTCACCGCGGGAATCATTTCGAGTGCATCGAGTAATCTGTGCAGGTCCAGGAGACTGTCCAGTTGAACTTCGATGGTGATCAGGGCTTCCCCCGTGTGCGGAATCACCCGACCGGCATTGGAAATGAGCATGATTCCCTGTGAACCGAGGAAAGTCGTGATATCCATCAGCAGGCCGGACCGGTCATCGGCCAGCATTTCAACGTGGTAGCTGCACTGGGGTGCTTCCGGTGCGGTGACTTCGTCGATCAGACTCATCTGAGTCATCTGCACCTCTGTCGGCATAACACCGGCCGACAGCGACTGAGCCGGATCACCTGGCAGCAGCTCGGACAGCAGATCCAGGATCTGACAATCTCCTCTGCCGAGCGCAGTGAGGCAGTCATCCTCTCCTGCATAACCCAGGCGTTCGCCACCTGCCGCAACTGCCGCATTTGCAGGAACCGGCAGACAGAGTCGTGCAAACGACTGCTCGAGCAGCGCGCGCCCTGCCTGCAGATTCTCCTCATCAGGCCGGTCATGAAACCAGTCGCTGATTTTTTCTCTGGCCCGGGCGGTACGAAAGCACTCGAGGTGGTGATGCAGCCAGGCCCGGCAGGGGCCACCCGTATCCGCAGTCAGTATCTCCACGCGCTGGCCGCTTTCCAGGGGCTGATTCAGGGCGATGGACCGGCCATCCACACGCGCCCCCCGACAGCGATGGCCGACTTCCGTGTGCACGCGATAAGCAAAATCCAGCGCGGTTGCGCCAGTGGTGAGATCGAGGACGTGACCTTTGGGCGTGTAGACGAATATCCGCTCTTCCCGTGCTCTGTTGCCCAGTTCCAGGCCGATCTGTTGCTGCAGGAGATGCTCCTCTGTTTCTTCCTGCCACTCGACCACCTGGCGCATCCAATCCATTTTCCGGGCGAAAGATTCGTCTTCGCTGCCGCCATCCTTGTAAGCCCAGTGCGCGCACACACCCAGTTCCGCCTCCTCATGCATCTCCGGCGTCCGGATCTGCACCTCGAGCGTCTTTCCATCGCTCCAACTCACTGCGGTATGTATGGAGCGGTAGCCGTTTTCCTTGGGCACAGCGATATAGTCATCGAATTCGCTCGGAATGTGCTGCCACTCGGTGTGAATGACGCCGAGGGCGGAATAGCACTGACCGATGTCCGGCACCACGACCCGAATCGCCCGGACATCGTAAACCTCGTCCAGACCCACGTTCTTGGAGCGCATCTTCCGCCAGATCGAGAACAGGTGCTTGGCACGGCCGAAGACGGTTGCGTCTATCTGCTTTTCCGCAAGCCTCGCCTCCATGGTCGCGACGATGTCCTGTATTTCTTTCTCCCGCTCGGCCCGGCGGCCGTCGAGCTGGCCCGCAATGGTCTTGTAGATATCCGGCGCCAGGTAACGCAGCGACAGATCCTCCAGTTCCCATTTGATCTGCCAGACACCCAGGCGGTTCGCCAGCGGCGCAAACACCTGGTGTGCCTCCTGGGCAATTCGACGCTGCCTTTCGGTAGCGCTCGTTTTTGCCGCTCTGAGCGCAATCACACGCTCCGCCAGTTTGAGCACGGCGACGCGGGCATCATCGACCATGGAAACCAGCATCCGTTTGATGTTCTCAATCTGGTCCCGCGATTCACTGGTCTGCATTCTGGAATTGGACATCTCCAGCAGGCTGGTATCCGCCATCCGCACGACGGACTGAACCAGATCGGCCACTTCCTCGCCCTTCGGGCCGGCGATGGACGTCCTGATCGTTTCCACTGCCAGAGAGCCGGTGCGCACAGGACGGTAGAGGAGCGCGGCTGCCACCGAGGCTGCATCCATATTCAGGCAGAGCACGAGGTTTGCGAGTTCCAGACCTTTTTCCAGAAACTCTTCGCTGCGGGGCGTGAGTGTGGCAACGAGCGCCAGTGCCTGATCGAGCGTTTCACCCGCCACATCATCGCTGAGACCGGCACACCAGGCCGCCAGATCTATCGCCCCGCCTTCGAGGCGTGGAATGCTTTCGCTGGCCTTCACCATGTCTTCGAAAAGATCCCCAGTGTTTCCACGTGCGCCGTGTTCGGGAACATGTCGTAAATTCCTACCTGTTCCAGCATATATCCCGCTTGCTTCAGTACCGCAGCATCCATTGCGAACGAACCTGGCGAGCAGCTTATGTAGGCCACTCGCGACGCGCCCGTGGTCTGCAGCCAGGACGACAGGTTGGGTCCAGCGCCGGAGCGTGGTGGATCGAGCACCAGATAGTCGGCCTGCCCCGGATTCAGGCAGTCGGCATCATACAGATCCTGCACCGCAAACTCACACCGCCCGGTGAGACCGTTGTGCTGTGCGTTCAGCCACGCGCGCTCAATCGCCGGTGCGGCCGCTTCCAGGCCACGCACCTGCAGTCCCGAAGCCGCAAGTGGTAGAGAAAAGTTTCCGATACCACAGAACAGATCCAGCACCCGCGCACCAGCCGGCGCGTTGAGTCCGGTGATCGCCCCCCGCACGAGTTTGAGATTCATCTGCAGATTCACCTGGGTAAAGTCGGTGGGGGCAAAGAGAAAATGCAGACCGTAGTCGGGATTCCCGTAGCTCAGGTAGGGCTTCTCCGCTCCGGGAGAAGCCGGTGCTACGGTCTCATAACCACCACTCTGGGTATAAACCCGGACACTGTGGCGGGCGCCGAATCGAGCGAGTTTGTCCAGGTCTGTGGTACTGAGCGTGTCCAGATGGCGCAGAATCACCGCGGCCTCCCACTCCCCTGCTGCCACTTCCACCTGAGGAATTGCAGCCGGAATGGAAAGATCGGCAATCAGTGTTTTCAATGGCGGGATGAGCGCCGAAAGCGCTTCGGTCAATGTCAGACAGGCCGTCATTCGCCCCACCCGATTGCCGAAGGTTTCCCGGAATCCAACCAGTACTTCGTCGCCGACCACACGAACGCCCAATCGGGCCTTGGTGCGATAGTTGAACCGCGGACCGTGAACCGGTGCCAGAAACCGCTCGGGCTGCACACCCTGCTCACTCAGGGCGGAAGACAGGCCGGACTGTTTCAGTGCCAGTTGTGCCTCGTAGTCCATGTGCTGAACGGCACAACCGCCACAACGCGGAAAGAACGCACAGGGCGCCACACGCCGATCCTCCACCGGCTGATCAATCTCTGTTGCTTCTCCGAACCATTCGCCCTGGCGCCTTTTCAACATTCGGGCGGTCACCACTTCTCCAGCCAGCCCGTTCTTGATCCGAACAGCGCGCTCGACGTGGGAATCCGCTTTCTGATAAGACCCGAGCCCATAACCGTCGTCACCGACGGATTGGATCGCCAGTGTCAGCGTCCTGGGCATTCGTGCTCGTCCCATCAGCCGTGCCCGAAGAGCAGTTGACGGCTGAGGAGTGGCCGGGGGCCGAGATGACCTCTGAGGGAATGGGCGAAGATGGTTTTCGCTGCACGCCGAACCCTGACATCTGAAAAGTCACCCTTACCCATATGGATCAACAGCCCACCTTCCACGCCGTTGTCGCCTGGGTCAGCTTCAGGCAGCAGCGAAAATCCCTGATCCGGCACCAACCGGTAATATCGTCCCGGTTGCAGGCGATTACCATCGACGTCCTGCGCAAAGTCGAGGCCGTAGCCGAGTTCTTCCAGGAGCAGTTTTTCGAAGCTGCGTAAGACGAAGGAAGGCCCCTGATCCATCTCTTCGAAGGCCCAGCGAACACCGGCGAACAGTCGGGCATGCGGTTCCCGTTCGTCCAGAAGCCGGGTGATCAACTCTGTCAGGTAGAAGGCGCTGGCCAGCGCATTGCCCTGGAACCAATGCTGTTTTTCCACCTCGAATCCCGTCAGGGTGCCGAGAGAACTGCGTCCGCTCCAACCGAGCCGGAGCTCCGTAAACGGCTGCAGAGCCCTACCGCGCTGGCTGCCACGCACACCTCGGGCAACCAGAGTCACAAGCCCGTGATCGAGTGTCAGCAGGCTGATCAGCAGACTGGACTCCCGATAGGGACGGGTGTGCATCACGATCCCCGGCTGATCAGTGACCCTGGTGCGGTGCCCCATATGTGCGATATGCCCTGTGTTCCCGGGAGGCACTATTCATACCCCATTCTCTTCAGTGCTGCCGGGCTGTTGGTCCAGCCCGGTTTGACCTTTATCCAGAGCCTGAGCATGACCGGCATGCCAACGAGCGCTTCGATATCCTTGCGTGCCTCCTGACCGATCATCTTCAGCTTCTCCCCGCCTTTGCCGATGATGATCCGCTTCTGACCCGCACGCTCCACATAAATGTCCGCGGCGATGTCCACTTTGCCGTCTTCCACTTTGAACTGCTCGATCACCACCGTGGTCCGATGGGGGATTTCATCTCCCATCCGGCGCATCAGCTTTTCCCGGATGATTTCCGCCGCGATGGATCTCTCTGTCTGATCGGTCACCTGATCGGCCGGGAACATATGCGGTTGCTCCGGCAGGCGGGAAAAAACCTCTTCACGCAGCATGTCCAGCCCGCTGCCTTTCAGTGCGGAAACCGGAATGATGGCGTCGAACAGCCCATAGCCATCCAGGCGTTCGATCACGGGCAGAAGACGCTCTTTCGGTTTGAGGAGATCCACTTTGTTGATCACCGCAAGCGCCCGGGTGCCACTGCGCCTGATATGACCGAGCACCAGTTCATCCGCCTCAGTCCACTGATCCTGGTCCAGCACCATGACAACCAGGTCAACGTCCGTCAGCACCGAAGTGGCAGAACGCACCATGATGCGGTTCATCTCGCGATCGGCATGATCGTGAATACCAGGGGTGTCCACATACACCGCCTGTCTGCTGTCCTCGGTGTCCACACCGAGCATGACGTGACGCGTTGTCTGGGGTTTTCTCGAGGTGATGGCCAGTTTCTGACGCAGCACATGGTTGAGCAGCGTGGACTTGCCCACATTCGGGCGCCCGACCAGAGCAACGTAACCACACTGCATGGCTGCCTGCGAATCGGTCACGTCTGCTCCACCGCGGCGATCATGGCCGCCGCTGCCTTCTTCTCCGCCGCTCGGCGGCTGGCACCGTTGCCACGGGTCGTCAGGTCCAGATCTTCTACCTGACAGGTCACTGTGAATGTCCGTTCATGATCAGATCCCAGAGTCGCCACCACTTCATAAACCGGAAGCGCCAGGGACCTGCCCTGCAGCAGCTCCTGGAGCCTTGTTTTCGGATCTTTGCTGGCGCCTCGCGCGCCGGCCTCGGTAAGGCGCCCGGCAAAGAGCCTGAGCACGAGCGCGCGCGCCTGATCCACGCCACCATCCAGATTCACTGCACCAATGATAGCCTCCAGGGCATCCGCGAGGATGGATGCCCGCTGCCGTCCGCCACTTTTCCGTTCCCCGGAGCCCAGACTGAGGTATTCACCCAGCCCCAGACCCAGCGCCACTGCAGCCAGGGTTTCTTTGCGCACGAGTTCTGCCCGCATGATGGTCAGTGCATCTTCTGCTACATCGGGCTGGTCATTGTAGAGAGATTCGGCAATGGCGTAGCCGAGTACGGCATCGCCGAGAAATTCGAGCCGTTCGTTGTGCTGGCGGGAATGACTCTTGTGGGTCAGTGCGAGTTTCAGCAGGCTCGGGTCGTTGAACTGATAGTCCAGGCGGCGCTGAAGCCGCTGCAGATCCTGGTCTCTATTTGAACTGGTACTGCTCACTGAACGACAGGACAGCGTCCACGTTGGCAACGATGTTTTCGCGCCGTTCGTAGGCTACGGACACCACAGTGCCCGTTTTCTGCCGTTCGATGGAAACGATGTCTTTCACATCGAAGTCTCTGAGACTGTTCACCTTGAACCGTTTCTTCAACGCATCGTAGATATCGGTTTTCGACATGGTGTGCACCTGTGAGGCAGGCAGTGCGTTGAATATGGATTTCATCGTCTGAAAGTCGAGGTAGTGCGGTCCCAGCTTCAGCACGAGCGTGAGCACGGCAACCAGCGCGCTCAACCCAACCAGTACACCGAGCATCGTTGCTCCGCTCTGTTTCCTTACCGTACGCATTTTCAAGTCCTGTCCGTTCTGTGACCTGTCCATCAGCATCGTTCGCCCATTCGGACGTTTTTGTCAGTGCTAGAACCATCGATTCCGGGAAAATGTCGGCAAGTTGAAGCCGGGGTCTTTGTGAACCCAGATGGCAACCGCTTTTCCGACAATCTCGGACTCATGGGCAAAGCCCCAGCGGCGGCTGTCATCGCTCTTACCCCGATTGTCACCCATCATGAAGTAAGAGTCTTCCGGAACCGTCCACTCCTGCGGCTGCTCGCTGATCTGATATCGATAGATCTGATGCGGGCGGCCATCGAAGGTCTCCGTATATTCCCTGATCGGGATGAATCCGAATGGGGTACGTTCCTCAAACTGAGCAATAAACTCGTATTCGGCCCGCTCGCCATTAATGTAAAGCGCCTTGTTTTCATAGCGGATCACGTCCCCGGGTATGCCGATCACCCGCTTGATGAAGTAGCGGGGATCGTGGGGCGGGATGAAGACCATGATGTCGCCCCGTTCAGGCAGTCCCACATCAAATACCTTGGTGCCGATGACCGGCAGCCGGACTCCGTAGGCATATTTATTGACTAGAACGAAGTCGCCCACCGCCAGGGTCGGTACCATGGACTCCGAAGGAATCTGATAGGGCTCGGCCAGGAAGCTGCGCAGCACGAGGACCAGGACCAGCACAGGAAAGAACGAGCGGGCATATTCCACGACGACGGGTTCCCGAACCGCTTCGCTGACCGCTGTTTCGGTGCTGCCACTGGCCGTGAGTGCCTCGGCGGCAGACAACCGGCGCGGCTTCAGGAGCCACGCATCAACCGCCCAGATACCGCCGGTGATCAGCACCGCCCAGCTCAGGACAAGAGGCATGTCGACGTCCACTGCTACTCCTTATCGAATACGCGAGGTATTCAACGCTCCACTTTCAACGCGGCAAGGAAGGCTTCCTGGGGAATCTCCACCTTACCCACCTGCTTCATTCGCTTCTTACCCGCTTTCTGCTTCTCAAGCAGCTTCTTCTTGCGGGTGACATCACCGCCGTAGCACTTCGCCGTCACGTTCTTGCGCAAAGCCTTGACCGTCTGTCGGGCGATGATCTGGCCGCCGATGGCGGCCTGGATCGCGACGTCGAACATCTGCCGGGGAATCAGTTCCTTCATTTTTTCGGCCAGCAGGCGACCTCTGGACTGCGCCTGGTCCCGGTGCACGATCATCGCCAGCGCATCGACCCGTTCGCCATTGATGAGGATATCCAGTTTGACCAGATTTGCCGGTTCGAAGCGGGTGAAATTGTAGTCCAGAGAGGCAAAGCCCCGGCTGACAGATTTGAGCCGGTCGAAGAAGTCCATGACCACTTCGTTCATCGGCATCTCCCAGTGCATGGAAACCTGGCCGGATGAATACTGCATATTCTTCTGTACGCCACGACGCTCAACACAGAGGCTCATCACGTTACCCACATAGTCCTGGGGAACGAGAATACTGACTTCGGCAATGGGCTCGCGCATCTCGGAAAAATCCGGCGGCAGCCGGGAAGGATTGTCCACCTGCAGCACGGTGCCGTCTCCGGCAACCACCTCGTAGACCACCGTTGGCGCAGAGGTGATCAGATCGAGGTCGTACTCCCGCTCCAGCCGCTCCTGGATGATTTCCATGTGCAGCATGCCGAGGAACCCGCAGCGGAAACCGAATCCCAATGCATCGGAGGATTCGGGCTCATAGAACAACGACGCATCATTCAGGGTGAGTTTTTCCAGCGCCTCACGGAAACTTTCGAAGTCTTCAGAGTTGACGGGGAACAATCCGGCGAAAACCTGGGGTTTCACCCGGGCAAATCCGGGCAACGCCGCCACATCAGGCGATTTGGCCAGCACGATGGTATCCCCCACCGGCGCACCGTGGATGTCCTTGATTCCGGCCACCACATAGCCCACTTCACCGGCAAGAAGCGCATCCTGCCGGGTACGCTTCGGCGTGAAGCAGCCTACCTCGTCCACCACCTGGGTTTTGCCCAGGGACTTGATCAGAATCTTGTCCCCTTTTGCGATTGCACCATCCACCACCCGAACCAGCGAGACGATGCCCAGGTAGTTATCGAACCAGGAATCGATGATCAGCGCCTGGAGGGGCGCTTCCCGGTCGGCTTCCGGCGCCGGAACATCGCGGACCAGCCGCTCCAGCAGATCGGGCACCCCTTCTCCGGTCTTGGCACTGATGCTGATCACATCAGATGTGTCCAGGCCGATGATGTCTTCGATCTCCGCCGCCACTTTTTCCGGTTCTGCCTGGGGCAGATCGATCTTGTTCAGCACAGGCAGGACTTCGAGCCCCTGCTCGATCGCCGTATAACAGTTGGCCACAGACTGTGCTTCCACACCCTGGGCGGCGTCCACTACCAGCAGCGCGCCTTCGCAGGCGGCCAGTGACCGGGACACCTCATAACTGAAATCCACGTGTCCCGGCGTATCGATGAAATTCAGCTGATAGGTTTCGCCATCGGCGGCGACGTATTCCAGGGTGACACTCTGGGCTTTGATGGTAATGCCCCGCTCCCGCTCCAGATCCATGGAGTCGAGCACCTGGGCTTCCATCTCCCGCTCGGTCAGACCACCACAGAGTTGTATCAGCCGATCGGCCAGGGTCGACTTGCCGTGATCGATGTGGGCGATGATGGAAAAGTTTCTGATTCGTTCCGGTGCAGGCACGAGGGGTTTGTCAGTGGGGGGACGGCGCGCGAGTTTAGCCTATCCAGCCCGTCCCGGCGAGGGCCGGGACGCACACGGCGAGGGCCGGGACGCACACGGACGAGGGCCGGGACGAGCTGCTCAATTCCGACTAATCGGGTACGCGAAGCGCAAGGAACAGCGGACTCTGGCCGCGTATGACCAGAACGGCCACCGATCTGCCCGGTTCCAGATCATCGGCGATTTCGGCGAAACTCGCCGTATCGGTCACCGCCTGATTGTCGAGCTTGGTGATGATGTCGCCGGGCCTGAGGCCACTTTCGGCCGCGCTGCCCACCGCATCGGTCACCCGCACGCCCCCGCTGATGCTGAGACGCTCGAGTACCGGATCCGGCACCGGTTCCACCGTCAGACCCAGGCGCGGCAAGCCGCTTTCACTGCCGTTGATGGTTCCCACCACCGGCTCCCCTCGGTCCGGCGCCTCACCGATGGTGAGCGTGATCTCCTGTTCTTTGCCCTCACGGATGACGGACACCCGGGCCTCGCTGCCGGCGCGGATCCGGCCGACGAAATGAGGCAGCTCGGACGAGAAGTCGATCTCATGGCCTTTGATGGCGGTAATGATGTCCTGTTCCAGGATACCGCCGGCTTCGGCCGGACTGCCTTCGAGCACCCGGGAAATGAGCGCCCCTCGTGGCCGGTCCAGTCCAAGGGCTTCTGCCAGATTTTTGTCCACGTCCTGAATCATGACGCCCAGCCAGCCCCGGGAAACCTTCCCGGATTCCTTCAACTGCGCCACCACTTCCATCGCAACGTTGATGGGTATCGCAAAGGAGACGCCCATGAAACCACCCGAGTTGGAGTAGATCTGCGAGTTGATGCCGATCACCTCACCATCGAGATTGAACAGCGGGCCACCGGAGTTCCCCGGATTGATCGCCACGTCCGTCTGCAGATAGGGCACGTAGTTCTCATTCAGCTCAGTCGGCAGAGAGCGGCCTTTTGCACTGACGATCCCGGCGGTCACCGAATAGTCGAAACCGAATGGCGAGCCGATGGCCAGCACCCACTCACCGACTTTGAGGTCATCCGAATCGCCGAGGGTTACCCGGGTCAGATCGTCTTCGTCCACTTTCAGCACGGCCAGGTCAGACCGGGGGTCAGCGCCAACGAGTTCCGCGTTCATTTCGCGCCGGTCCGAGAAGCGCACGAGAATTTCATCGGCGCCTTCCACCACGTGATTGTTGGTCAGGATATATCCATCGTCGAGCACGAAACCGGAACCCAGTGAACGGGGGCGCCGGTAGTTTCCATCCCCGCCCTGATCCGGCGGGAAAAAGCGCCGGAAAAACTCGTCCAGTTCCTCATTACGACTGCGCGGTCTGTCGGCACTGCGCTCCTCCGGCCGTCGGACGGTGCTGATGTTCACCACCGCTGCCGCATTCGCTTCCACGAGCCGGGTAAAGTCCGGCAGATCCCGGGCCTGTGCGGTGGAGGCGCCCAGCGCCATCATCACGGCAATAACCCCGGCCAACATTGGAAAAGCTCTTTTCATACTACTACCTGATTTAGGGACCATAACTCGGTTCGAGTGGCGTCACCGGCGTGTTTCCCGGGCCAGCCGAAGCCACGCGCACCTGGTTGAGCGCCAGCGTCCGGCCAATCCGTCTTCCCAGCCAGCCGCCCAGCGCCAGAGCGCCCACCATACCGCACCCGAACAGCACCGGGCCAAACGCCGTCGCGGCAGCCCACCGTTCCGGATAGATCGCCAGCACTACGCCGGCCAGCACGAGCCAGAACAGGGGCGGCCCAAATACAGCCAGACTTGCGCGGGTGAGTGACCGGACGGGCAGCGACAATTGCACACGATCTCCCGGCACGAGGTCGGACGCCGACAGCTGTATGTGTCGTGCAGTCTGTCGTGCGCCACAACCTGCCTGGCTGCAACCGCCGCATGGTACGCCGAGATCGACAGTTGCGCATCCACCGGTGACCTCGCGAACCACGCCGGGGCGAGACAGCAGGCGCCCGCTCATTGGTACCGGATGGCCCGGGCGATGCGCTCGGCAGTGTTGGTGGGCAATTCGCCAACCAGCGTGATCAGGTGGGGGTTATCCTCCGGACCTTCGGTGAGGTGTGTGACCGCCACCGTGGCGCCGTTCCTGGACACCATATCCGCTGCGCCGGCCGGCGGCATATCCTCGATGAACACCGAAAACGCAGCCAGTCCGTCGGAGTACATCATGGTGTTGATCAACTTGTCTTCGCCCATCGTCCGCCGGTTGTGCGCACTGGACAGCGTGAAACCATCCGGCAGCCAGCCTGCCTGCCAGCGACTCTCCTCGATCACCGGGACAGAGGGCTGGGAATCCAGGGTGAAATTGCTCACTTTTGCCTGCTCACGCGCCGCCGACGGCTGCAGGGCATCAGGATCCACATCCCCGCCGATCACGATGGAGCTGAACTGAAATATTTCCAGCGGATTGCCTTCCGCATCGATCAGCTCCGACTTCAGCAGCAACCGGGTTTCCGCATCCAGCCAGAGCCGATAGCCGAACCGGTCGTTGTCACGAGGCAGGACAGCCAGACGCACGGCAGCGCGATCCGCCACCCGGTCTTCACCGAAAAAACGCAGCCCGTAATAGTTGGAAATACTGTCGTAACGACGCACGAAGGAACGGGCAAACGGACCTGAAGGGACACTCGCTTCCAGCCGCAACAGGTCATCACCAGGCATCAGAATGCAGACCACTTCCTCGCCACGACGGACGATTTCTCTCGGTGCGCCATTCTGGTGCAGCAGCCGTTCATGCTGGACGCCGTCGATCACCATGTGAACGATGCGCAGAGTAGCCAGCTCCGAGCCACTGAAGAAAGTGAACACACCGTCATAGCTGACCGTGTTGAACGCTTCGTTCATTTGCGCGAGCCAGGTTCTCGGTTCGCCTTCCGCCGCCAGCGACGGTGTGGAGATCAGCAGGAACAGAACTAGCAGAGCCCGCATCGTCAATCCCGCTCGTAGGCGACCATTCTGGCAAAGCCGAGACCAGGGCGATCCATCCCGATCTGCTGATAATGACGGACCATGTAGGCATCGGTACGCATCTGATCCAGATCCGTTATCTCGCGGGACAGTGCAACCGTCTCGTACAGCGACTGCTGTTCGGCAGGCAGCGGCTCGGCCACGTCAGCCACGACGGGCGCAGGCGTCGCCGGCCCTGTGCCCGAGTAGCCGATGAATCCGACGACCACGGTCAGGGCCACCGTTGCGGCAACCGCAAACGGCAACCATCGCCGCCGGGGTGACGCGGTTATCGGCGGTTCGCCCGTCACGATCTCGAGATTGCCATCCTGAGCCGGTGCCGCATCCGGATCCGCCTGGAGTTCTGCCCAGACCCGCTCCCGCATGGCCAGACTCACACTCGCGCGTTCGCCTCTCAGGGCGGCACCGATCACATGGTATCGCTCCCAGCTGCCGGCGAGTACGTCATCCCGATGCATCTCATCGAGAACCCGCCGCAATTCGAACTCGTCCGCTTCGCCGTCGATGACGGCCGACAATGATTCCTTCAGCTTTTCAGACATGGTTATCTGGTTCTCATCTGTTCGTTTGTCTGTTTCATTCACTTATCAGTCACCATTTATCAGCAACCACTTTTCGTCCGCTCTTTTCACCCGCCTTTTTCACCCGCCTTTTTCACCCGCCTTTTTTACCCGCTACCTGTCACCCACCTATCCATTGCGCCTGCTTCAGGCGTTTCCGGCCTCCCGCCGGGTGATCAGCGGGGCGATGTGCTGATCGATGCTCTCCCTGGCCCGGAAGATTCTCGATCGCACGGTGCCTACCGGGCAGTCCATGATCTCAGCTATCTGCTCGTAGCTTAGACCGTCGAATTCTCTCAGAGTTACCGCCGATCTCAGATCGTCGGGCAAGCTGCCGATGGCTTCATCGATGGCCTGGGAAAGCTCATCCCGGGACAGTGCGGATTCCGGACTCTCGCCTTCCCGGAGCAGGTCCGCCCCGTCCATGAACTGAGCGTCTTCCACATCCACGTCAGTACCCGGCGGTCGACGACTCCGCGCCACCAGGTGGTTTTTGGCCGTGTTGATGGCGATCCGATACAGCCAGGTGTAGAAGGCGCTGTCACCGCGAAACCGGGGCAGCGCCCGGAAGGCCTTGATGAAGGCCTCCTGAGTAACGTCCTCCACATCCTGGGGATCCCGGAGGTAACGGCCAACCAGATTCAGAATCTTGTGCTGATAACGCGAGAACAGCAGATCGAACGCCCGCCGGTCTCCCTTCTGGACGCGCCTGACAAGTTCTTTGTCTGTATCTTTGGCCAAGCGTGGGCGCTCTGGTGGCTCAAACGGATGGATATTCTGACGGCTGTCAGGCATTTATACTATCGGAACCTCTGATTGACGCCGGAAGGGCGCGGGCTACAGGACTTCTGATGCGCCTGAAGTTTGACCCCGAACAGCGAAGATGTTCCGCTACGGGTGAAATTTATGTGCAGACAGGCCTGAGACAGTGACCCAACGGTTTTCAACGGACGTACTCGTGATTGGCGGTGGGGCAGCCGGCCTCTCCGCCGCCCTGCACCTGGCCGATCACGCCCGGGTCACCGTGCTCTGCAAGGGCGGGCTGGAGTCCGCCTCCTCCCACTGGGCACAGGGCGGTGTCGCCTCTGTGATCGATCCGGAAGACAGCGTCGAAGCGCACGTCAGCGATACATTGATCGCCGGTGCCGGGCTCTGCGACGAGGAGATCGTTACCCAGACCGTCCGCGGTGGGCCACGTGCAATCGCGCAGCTTGGCCGCTGGGGTGTGAATTTCGACGCCACCGACAACGAATTTCATCTCACCCGGGAAGGCGGTCACTCCGTGCGCCGGATCCTTCATGTAGCCGATGCCACGGGCAAAGCCATCACCGAGACACTGACAGCTCAGGTGCTGGATCATCCGAACATCGATCTGGTGAACGATCGGGTCGCCATCGATCTGATCAATCTGAACAAATTCGGCCGCTTCCCGAATCGATGTGCCGGCGCCTATGTGCTCAACCGGACCAGCGGCCATGTGGAGGTGTTCCAGGCCCGATTCGTGGTGCTCGCAACCGGTGGCGCGAGCAAGGTCTATCTTTATACCTCCAATCCGGACAGTTCCACCGGTGACGGCATTGCCATGGCCTGGCGGGCCGGATGCCGGGTGGCGAACATGGAATTCAATCAGTTCCATCCCACCTGCCTCTTTCACCCGCATGCCAAGTCATTTCTGATCTCCGAAGCGGTCAGAGGCGAAGGTGGCGTGCTCCGTCTGCCGGATGGCGAACGGTTCATGGACCGTTTCGATGAACGGGGCGAGCTGGCGCCAAGGGACGTGGTGGCACGGGCCATAGACCATGAGATGAAACGGCTGGGTGCCGACTGCGTCTACCTGGATATTTCGCACCGGCCGGCGGGCTTCATCCGTACTCACTTCCCGACCATCGCCGCCCGCTGTGCGGAATTCGGCATCGATATCACGAAAGATCCCATCCCGGTGGTCCCGGCCGCGCACTACACCTGCGGCGGAGTACTGGTGGATGCAAACGGGGCTACGGATGTACCCGGCCTGTACGCCATCGGCGAAGTCAGCTGCACGGGTTTACATGGCGCCAACCGGCTCGCCAGCAACAGCCTGCTGGAGTGTCTGGTGTTCGGTGAAGCAGCAGCCAGAGACATTCTGACCCATCTCGATGACGCCCGGGTGGAAGCGGAAATCCCGCACTGGGACGAAAGCCAGGTCACCGACTCGGATGAAGAGGTGATCATCGCTCATAACTGGGATGAACTGCGGCGGTTCATGTGGGACTACGTGGGCATCGTTCGCACGGACAAGCGCCTGCAAAGGGCGCAGCGTCGCATCGAGCTGCTGAAGGCCGAAATCAACGAGTACTACAGCCACTACCGGGTGAGCAACGACCTGATCGAGCTGCGCAACCTGATCACCGTCGCAGAACTGATCGTTCGCTGCGCCCTCGCCCGGCAGGAAAGTCGGGGCCTGCATTTCAATCTGGATCATCCGGAGCAGAAGGCCAGTACGGCCGATACGCTCCTGTTTCCGGGATACGGGGATCAGATCGACGTTCTGCGACCTGTCGCCAGTTGATCGTTCAGGCAGCGGCGTCTGAGGGCCGCCCACTCGGACGCACCCATCTCATCGGCATAGAACGCGATCCGCCGACCGTGGGCGCCACGCGCCAGAATCCGGCGCTGACTCAACCAGATCGGGCGTAAACCGTCGATAGCGCCTGCCGGAACCGCCTCGGCCTGCCATCGGCCTGGAACCGCCAACCAGAGAACGGCCAGCCCCAGGCCCGTATTACCGAACCAGTAGCTCGCGCAGGCGAGCAGCAGCCCTGCCTCCAACACGACCCCGAGCCTGCGCGCGCCCATCGTTCGACGTGCTCAGGAAAGCTTGAGAAAGGCACGGATTTCCGCCACCAGCGCCTCCAGCTCCGGCGGTGGATCGGCACGCCCGAGGAGCCACTCATGCGCATCCATGTCGTCATAGTCGAGGAGCCGCTCGTAATCCTGTTTGAGCGGCTCTGAAAGCGCTTCGAACCCACCTTCAACGAAGGGCCGCAGAAGCAGCTCGAGCTCCAGTAAGCCCCGGCGGGAACGCCAGCGGGCCCGTTCAAGGCGTTGGACGGCAGAGGGTTGCGGCTCGCTCATGGAAACTCCTGGATCTTTGTGGGTAGTATGCCTGCAGGAGATGTAATTCGGGGACCGGCAATGCTCATCGAGCGCTGGCAGACATTGGCCGCCGACAGGCAAACGGCGGCATCAACCACCACGGCGGATTCCGGGCACCCGGGTGCCGCGCTGATCGATGCACTGCAGCCGGTGTGCTTCCAGGGGCCGGATGTCCTGAATTTCCTGCAGGGTTATCTCACCATCGATCTCGAACAGCTGCTCGATGGCGCCCCCCGTCTGGCCGCGCTGACCAGTCTCAAAGGCCGGGTGGTGGCCACCGGCTGGTGTCAGGTGCGCGGTTCGGATCGGCTCGACTGGCTGATCCACGCGGCACTCGTCGATCCGGTCCGCGAATTCATGGCCCGCTATCTCGCCTTCTCGAAAACCGAGCTGATCGAACCGGAAGCCGATCACCTTGCCATTGGAACTGTCGATGCCGACGGGGTGCCGAGCGCACGATGGATCACCAGTGCGGAAGAACTCGACAAACTGGCCGCCGAGTACCGTCCGATTGACGCAGCCGACTGGTATGGCCACTGCATTTCACATGGCGTGGTGCTGATCGGGCCTGACAGCACGGACGCCTACCTGCCGCAGATGATCGGCCTGGTGGAAGCGGGTGCCGTGGACTTCGATAAGGGCTGCTATCTCGGCCAGGAGGTCGTTGCCCGAGCCCAGCACCGGGGCCAGGTGAAAAGACGCCTGCTGCAATTGAGCGGCGCCGGGACGGCGATCCCGCCAGGCAGCCCGGTCGAGACATCGGACGGCACAGAGGTGGGCAGCGTCCTGATGTGCCAACCACCCCGCTGCCTCGCCGTGGTTCGGCAACCGGCGGAAACGGCCTACCGGATTGGCGAGCGAACACTCAGCCCTGTAGCCGGCTGAAGCGCCGATCGTGAAAAGGCGCGTACGGCTCAGCCGTCTTTCAGTATCGGCCGGTACAGCAGTTGGATGCTGGAGAAGTCGAGTCGACCTGCGTCATTCTGCTGGGCGTGGATTCGATACAGGTTCTGCGCGAGAGATCCCATGGGCACGGAACTTCTCGAACCTGCCGCGGTGTCCATGGCCAGGCCCAGATCTTTGCTCATCAGGTCGGTGAGGAAACCGCCTTCATAACCTCTCGATGCCGGCACGCCCTCCATCACGCCCGGGAAAGGGTTGTAGACGTTCAGTGACCAGTTGCCGCCGGAAGATTGTTTCATCACTTCGGAGAGCACTTCGGGATCCAGACCGTTCTCGACCCCGAGCGCCAGTGCCTCTGCCGTTCCCGCCATATGAATGGCCAGCAGCATGTTGTTGCAGATCTTGGCGATCTGCCCCGCGCCGGAATCACCGGCATGAAACACGTTGGCGCCCATGATTTCGAGCAGCGGTCGAGCGCGATCCAGTGCCGCTGCGGCACCCCCCACAATGAAGGTCAGCGTACCCGCTTCCGCCCCCGCCGTGCCGCCGGATACCGGCGCATCGATCATTTCCAGGCCCCGCTCGCGGGCAGCGGCCGCCACGGTCTTTGCGCTGTCCGGATCGATGGTCGAGCAGTCGATGAGCAGTGTGCCCTCTGCCACATTGGCCAGTACGCCTGCATCAGGCTCGCCTTCCGGGCCCAGATAGACGTCCCGGACGTGCTGGCCCGCCGGCAACATGGTGATGACAATATCCTGCGCTGCCGCCAGTTCGGCAACGGATGCGCTCGAACGGGCTCCCGGGACGCTCTCCATGAGCGCCGCCGCCACATCGAACACCGTCAGCTCGAAATCCTCTGACTCTGCAGCCGCCAGATTCCGGGCCATGTGGCCACCCATGTTACCGAGCCCGATGAAACCGATACGGGTCATATGTTCGCCTCCAGATCAAACAGGGGATTTCGACCCCAGGGTTCCTCGAAGTGGTCGAGCACGTAGCCTGCCGGCAGGGAATCGAGATCTCCGAACTGCCAGTCCGGTTGGTTGTCTTTCTCGATCAGCAGCGCCCGCACCCCTTCACTGAAATCATGATTGTCCGCACAGTGGGTGCCAATGGTCATCTCCATCCGGAAACTGTCCGCCAGGCTGATCGATCGCGCCCGTCGGACCTGTTCGACCACAATGCCCACCGTCGTCGGGCAGCCTCGCGCCATGGATGCGATGGCTTTGTCCACCCAGGCCGACGCTCCGGCCATGCCGCGCACGGCATTCGCCGCGTCCAGGAAACCACCGTCCGCATTGAGCGTTTCGCTGACCGCCACCAGTTCGGCGGCGGGCAACCCGGGCGCCGGCTGTTCTGCCAGCCATGCCGAGATCATCTCGAGATCAGCGGCTCGATCGCCGCTGAAGGTCAAACTGACGATTGCTTCGGCCAGCGAGTCGAGTTCGGCGCGGGCCACCGCGTGGGTGCCGATTCCGGTGAGGATCGCATCCCCGCCGTTCAGATGCGCACCGGTCATGCCGATGAACAGCGCCTGGTGCTCGGGCATGTTTTTCAGCAACCAGGTGCCACCCGCGTCCGGGAACAGTCCGATGGTCACCTCCGGCATGGCGATCCGCACGTTCTCGGTGACCAGCCGGATATCGGCGGCCCGGAAGATGCCGAGTCCGCCCCCCATGATCACACCGTGGCCAAAAGAGACCAGTGGCTTCGGATAGGTGTGCAGCCGGTAATCGAGACGGTATTCCCGCTCGAAAAACTCGTAGGGATACTCATCGACGCGCTCACCGGCTTCATGATTCACCTGCATCGCCCGATACAGCGCCTGAATGTCGCCCCCGGCGCTGAATGCCCGTTCCCCGGCACCGGTGAGCAGTACGGCCACCACCCGATCGTCTTCCGCCCAGCGCACGAGCGCAGGCGAAAGCAGATCGATCATCTCGAGACTGAGGGCATTGAGTGTTGCCTGAGCGTCCAGACGCGCTTCAGCGACGATCCGCCCGCCCGGGCTTGCATGTTCGAAAAATTTGACCAGATCGCTCGTCACGACCACGCCTCCCTGAGAACCCGGCTACCCATTCACCCACTGCGGGGGGCGCTTCTGAAGAAAGGCATTCACGCCTTCCGCCTGATCCGCCGTATCAAACAGATCGACGAACGCTGCCCGCTCCACCGCATAGGCCGCATTGATATTGCCACTGCGGGCTTCCTGAATCAGCGTTTTGCAGGCCGCAACCGCCGGCGGACTCTGACGGCCAACGCCTTCCGCAAGCGCCAGCGCCCGCTCGAGGGCTTCTCCGCTGCCGACCACTTCTTCGGCCAGGCCGATCTTCTCGGCGGTGGCTGCGTCGATTCGCTCCCCACAGAGGATCATCCGCTTGGCCCAGCCTTCGCCGACCAGCCAGGCAAGATTCTGCGTCCCGCCACCGCAGGGCAGCAGTCCGACCGTGGCTTCCGGCAGCGCCAGTTTGCTCTGTGATTCAACGATTCGAATATCGCAGGCCAGCGCACACTCCAGGCCACCCCCCATGGCGAAGCCGTTGATGGCCGCGATACTCACGCCGCGGAATTGCGACAGGGTTTCGAACGCCCGGCCGAAGAGATCGGACATCTGCGCAGCAACCGCTTTGTCTCCCGAGGCAAAGAGGTTCAGATCAGCACCGGCCGAGAAAAACTTCTCTCCCTCGCCGGTAATGACCAGCGCATAGATCTCCTTGTCCGCGTTGCAGTCACCGATCAGCGCCTCCAGCGCGGCCAGGCTCTCTTCATCCCACGTATTGGCCGGTGGATTGTTTATCGTGATCACTGCCGTGTGCCCTTCGGTACGAACGGCGAGCTTTCCGGAATTGCTTGCAGGCACTGATTGATCCCTCCCTGTGCGTGTTGAAGTCAGTCTATCGGATGTCAGGCGACGTTGAACCAGTCGATGGGTTCACGACCATTGTGCACCAGATAGGCGTTTGCCTCGCGGAAATGGTTGCAACCGAAAAAGCCCCGATGCGCCGACAACGGCGAGGGATGGGGCGAACTGAGCACCAGGTGCCGTTGCCGGTCCACCTGGGCACCTTTCTTCTGGGCGTAGCTGCCCCAGAGGAGAAACACCAGCTGTTCGCAGGTTTCGTTCAGCCGGGCGACGATGGCATCTGTGAAGGTCTCCCAGCCGCGGCCCTGGTGGGATCCGGCCCTCCCCCGCTCCACGCTCAGCACCGCATTCAGCAGCAGCACGCCCTGCTTCGCCCAGGGTTCCAGACAGCCGTGCTGGCCGTCGAAGCGGCGCGGCTCATCCGGATACTCGGCCATGATTTCCTTGAAGACATTGACCAGGGACGGCGGGATCGGGACGCCCTGCCGCACAGAAAAACAGAGTCCGTGGGCCTGACCGGGACCGTGGTATGGGTCCTGGCCGATAATCACCACCTTCACCTGATCCAGCGGCGTGGCGTCGAGGGCGGCGAACATTTCGGCGCCTGGCGGAAAGATCATTTTTCCCGATCGCATTTCCGTCGCCAGAAACGCACGCAGGTTCTGCATATAGGGTTGTTCGAACTCCTGCCGGAGGGCGGCTTTCCAGGAAGCCTCCAGCTTGAGCCGGTCTTCAGTCATCGCCCCTACCCACGGTCTGGGAGGTGCTCGAGGTCGGACGCATGAGCGGGAACAGCAGCACATCGCGGATCGACGCGGCATCGGCGAAAAGCATCACCAGCCGATCGATTCCAAGGCCCTCTCCTGCCGTCGGCGGCAGTCCGTACTCCAGGGCCCGGATGTAGTCCGCGTCGTAGCCCATGGCTTCCGCGTCGCCCTGATCTCTGGCTTCCACCTGTTTCTGAAAGCGTTCTGCCTGATCAACCGGATCGTTCAGCTCGGAGAATCCGTTGGCGATCTCCCGACCGCCGATGAAGAGTTCGAAACGGTCAGTGACCAGCGGATTGTCGTCGTTCCGCCGGGACAGCGGCGAAATTTCTGTGGGGTACTGGGTGATATAGGTCGGTTGCTCGAGCCGTTCTTCGACCTGCGCTTCAAAAGCCGCTTCGAGACGCTTGCCCCAGCCCCAGTCATCATCCACCGACACATTCAGGCGCTGGAGTAATGCGCTGAGTGCGGCCTCGTCGTTGACCTGGGCTTCGGACAGTTCCGTATAACGCACGACGGATTCCGCCATGGTCATCCGCGCGGATGGCTGGCTGAAGTCCAGTTCCACACCCTGCCAGGTCACCGGCCCGCCGCCTGCCACCCGCTGTGCGATATGAGCCAGCAGTTTATCGGTCAGCTCGATCAGGTCTTCGTAATCATGATAGGCCCAGTAAAACTCGAGCATCGTGAACTCAGGATTGTGTCGGGTCGACAGACCCTCATTCCGGAAATTCCGGTTGATCTCGAACACCCGCTCGAAGCCGCCCACCACCAGACGCTTCAGGAAGAGCTCCGGCGCCACCCGCAGATAGAGTTCGAGATCCAGCGCGTTGTGATGGGTGACAAAGGGTTTCGCGGTGGCGCCACCCGGGATCACGTGCATCATGGGTGTTTCCACTTCCATGAAATCCTGATCCAGAAAAAACTCACGGATCGCCGCGACGATGCCCGAACGGATCTGGAAGACCCGGCGCGATTCCTCGCTCATCATCAGGTCCACATAGCGCTGCCGATACTTGGTTTCCGTATCCGTCAGCCCATGATATTTCTCAGGCGGTGGCTGCAGCGTTTTATTGAGCAGCTCGATCTGATCCGCATGTACGGTGAGCTCACCTTTGTTGGTGCGCATCAGCGTGCCGCTGACGGCGACGATATCACCCAGATCCCAGAGGTCGTTGAAGGCCGCGTAGGCCTCGTCGCCCACGTCGTTTTTGCGGATGTAGCACTGAATCTGACCGGAGACGTCCTGGAGCGTGATGAAGCTCGCTTTTCCCATCACCCGTCGGAGCATGACCCGACCGCAGACAGCCGCGGAAATCGCCTCGGCCTCGAGCGTCTCTTTGTCTTTATCTGCCGCCAGTGTGTGCAGGTCTGCCGCATGGGCGTCACGCCGGAACGCATTGGGATAGACACCGCCGGTCGCTGTCAGCCATTTTCCGGCTTTGTCCCGCCGGTTGGCGATGATGTCGTTGTCGTCGGTCATGTTGTCTCGCGTGGTTCCTTCAGCGTTTCAAATGGTTAACGTGGCGCTCCGGGATTGTCGCCATCAGGATCAAAGCCCCGCCTTCAGGCTTGCCTCGATGAGATCGTCGATATCTCCGTCCAGAACGTTGTTCGGATCGGTTCTTTCCACCTGGGTGCGCAGATCCTTCACCCGGGACTGATCGAGAACGTAGCTTCGAATCTGGCTGCCCCAGCCGATGTCCGCCTTGTTGTCTTCGATCACCTGCTGCTCGGCCCGTCGCTTCAACATCTCGAGTTCATAGAGCTTGGCCCGGAGTTGCTTGTAGGCCTTGTCTTTATTCTGATGCTGAGACCGTTCACTCTGACACTGAACCACCGTATTGGTCGGCAGGTGGGTCAGTCGTACGGCGGAGTCGGTCCGGTTCACATGCTGCCCCCCGGCGCCGCTTGCGCGATACGTATCCACACGAACGTCTGCCGGGTTGATATCGATTTCGATATCGTCCTCGATTTCCGGCGATACGAATACGGATGCGAACGAGGTATGGCGTCGGTTACCGGAGTCGAACGGTGACTTTCTGACAAGTCGGTGAACGCCGGTTTCAGTTCTCAACCAGCCGAAGGCATGATCCCCACTGATCTGCAGCATGGCGCTCTTGATACCTGCCACTTCCCCCGGAGACGCTTCCGTGACTTCCGTCTGGAATCCCCGCTTCTCACCCCAGCGCAGATACATGCGCAACAGCATTTCCGCCCAATCCTGCGCTTCCGTGCCGCCGGAGCCCGCCTGTATTTCCACGTAGGCGTTCATCGGGTCCATCTCACCCTGGAACATCCGGCGGAATTCAAGCCGGGCCAGATCCTTTTCCAGTGCATCGAGATCGGCGCTCACCTCGTCGAGCGCCGCCGAATCGTCTTCCTCCGCCGCAAGCTCCGCCAGTTCGGCGGCATCGTTCAGATTTTCGGCCAATGTGGTGAGCAGGCCAACGATCGCTTCCAGCTGGGAGCGTTCCCTGTTCAGCGCCTGAGCCCGGTCCTGATCGTCCCAGACGTTCGGATCCGCGAGTTCGAGGTCGACCTCTTCTAAACGATGTTGCTTATTTTCGAAGTCAAAGATACCCCCTGAGCGCAACGTCGCGCGCACTGAGGTCTTTGATCTGATCGCGGATTGAAGTTATCTCGGCCATGCGACTATCGAGCTTCCCGTAAAAAGCGCGCAAGTGTATGCCATGTCAGGGCCTGACCCAAGTCACGGCCTGAACCGCGCCCCGCCGGTATCCGTCGGTGTCGGGACCGGATGGCCCTCAGGAAAGCCGGTCGAGATGCTGCACCATGAGTTGCAGGGTCACCCGATCCCGGTACTCATTGGCTTCCAGTCGATAGGCGACCAGCACCCGGCTGGTATCTGCCAGTGGCGGCTGGCGGAAGGCTATGGCATCGAACAGCCGTTCGCCCTGCTTGAGGACCATCTTCAGGTGATGCTCTCCGACCACCCGCTGGCTGACCAGTTCGAATTCGCCATGAAACAGGGGTTCCGGGAACTGCTGTCCCCAGGGCCCGGCCTCCGCCAGCAGCTGCGCCATATCCAGGGTCATCTCTTCGGGCGTCAGCTCCCCATCCGACTCGAGCACCGGGGAGCGCGCCTCGTCCGGGAGATGCTCTGCGACCAGTTCATCGAAGATCTTCTCGAACCGCGGGTAGTGGACGCGTTTGATGGACAATCCGGCTGCCATGGCATGGCCGCCGAAACGGAGAATGAGGCCCGGATAACGGCTGGCCACATGGTCCAGCACATCCCGGATGTGCAGGCCAGGCAGAGATCGGGCCGAACCTTTCAACTCATCCGGCGCCGCCCCCCCTGCTTCCGCGAAGGCGATGACCGGCCGGTGGATTTTATCTTTCAGCCGTCCGGCAACGATTCCCACCACCCCCTGATGCCAGCTCGGGTCATAGACGGCCACCCCGGCGCGTCCGGTCACCGACTGATCGTGACCTGCCACGATCAATTCCGCGTCCTGGACCATTTCCTGTTCCAGCGCCCGGCGTGCCCGGTTCAGTTCATCCAGTGCGGTGGCCAGATCTCTGGCTTCGACCAGATTGTCCGCCAGGAGACACTGAATGCCGAGGCTCATGTCGTCCAAGCGGCCCGCCGCATTGAGCCGGGGGCCGATGGCAAAGCCGAGATCCTGGGCAGAAAGCCGCTCCGCGCGCCGGCCGGCGATCTCACAGAGCGCGACGATGCCGGGCCGGGCCCGGCCACCACGAATCCGGCGAATGCCCTGACTGACCAGCACCCGGTTGTTGCGATCCAGGGGCACCACATCCGCCACCGTGCCCACGGCAACCAGATCCAGCCAGTCCGCCAGATTCGGCAGCTGCCGGGTCTCAAACCATCCCGCTTCCTTGAGTGCCGCCCGTACGGCACCGAGCACGTAGTAGATCACGCCCACACCGGCCATGGCCGGACTTTCGAAGGTGCTGCCGGTGAGGGTCGGGTTCACGAGCGCATAAGTTTCCGGGAGTGCTTTGCCCGGCAGATGGTGATCGGTCACGATCACATCGACCCCGGCCGCGTTGGCCCGAGCCACGCCGTCGATGCTCGAGGTGCCGTTATCCACCGTGACGATCACGGCGGGTTTCTCAGCCAGGGCAAGATCTACGATTTCCGGGGAAAGCCCGTAGCCGAATTCGAACCGGTTCGGCACCAGATAAGAGACGGTGCCTGCCCCCATGGCTTTGAGCAGTGAGACACCAAGGGCCACGGACGTCGCACCATCCGCATCGAAGTCACCGACAATCAGGATGTGCTCACCGGACATCACTGAACGGGCCAGCCGGCCTGCAGCCTTGTCTATTTCCGGCAATGCACCGGGCCGGGCGAGGGCCGTAAGGTTTCGATCGAGATCCCGACCGCTGGTCAGACCGCGACTCAGATAGATCCGCTCCAGCAGCGGCGGCAGGTCTCCGGGGGGATCGGTCAGCGCTCCCTCGGGGACGTGCCGAGTGACAATCGCCGGTGCCGCCTCTTCTGTCATCGTCTGTCCGCCCTCGTCGATTAATCAGTCCTCACTGAGGTGCTCGACCCGGATGCGGTGGATCTCACCGACCACTTCCGGCAGTTGCTGCACGGCTTCGAGCGCCTGGAGCATGATGGATTCACGAACCGGCTGGGTAAGAATGATGATGGGCACCCAGGCATCCTCCGATTCATCGTGCACGGCCTGCTCCTTCTGAATCGCCGCTTCGATGGAGATTTCCTGTTCGCTCAGCAGCGTGGCCACCTTGGCGAATACGCCGGGTTTATCCAGTGAGGGAATCCGCAGGTAATATCCGCTGGTCGCCTGTTCGATCCCCTGCAGGTGCACGGCCTCGGCGTCCAGCATGACGGGCAGATCGGGCCGATGTCCCCGGGCGATATCAATCAGATCCGCCATCACCGCAGATGCGGTCGGCAGCGCGCCAGCGCCGGCACCATAGTACAGGGTATCTCCCGCCGCATTGCCGTTCACAACCACCGCATTCATCACACCGTCGACGCTGGCCAGCAGCTGAGCGGCTGGAATGAGCGTGGGATGCACCCGCATCTCCACCCCTTCCGGGGTTTTCCGGGCAATACCCAGATGTTTGATCCGATAGCCGAGCTGACGGGCGTATTCGATGTCTTCAACCGTGATTCCGGATATCCCTTCGGTGAACACCGCTTCGAACCGGCAGCCGATCCCGAAGGCCAGCGCACCGAGCACGGTGAGCTTGTGCGCCGCATCGATGCCTTCCACGTCGAAAGTGGGGTCTGCTTCCGCGTAACCGAGCGCCTGGGCATCCGCGAGCGCCGCCTCGAAGGTGGTCGCCTTCTCTGCCATGGCGGTGAGAATGTAGTTGGAGGTGCCGTTGATGATACCGGCGAGCCAGTTGATCTGATTCCCGGACAGGGCGCGTGTTACCGCACCGATGATGGGGATGGCGCCCGCCACAGCCGCTTCGAACGCGAGCAGACCGCCATGGGCGTCGACCAGCTCGAACAGCTCATCACCGCTGGCGGCGAGGATGGCCTTGTTTGCAGTCACCACCGCCCGACCTTTCGCGAGCTCGCCACGGATCAGATCTCCGGCGATGCCCTCGCCGCCGATCAGCTCGACGATCACATCCAGCGAGCCATCATCGGTGACCGACGACAGATCCGTGGAAAATTCCGCACCCAGCAGGTCTACTTCCGGTTTTGCACTGCGGCTGGCAACCCGCACGACCTCGATCGACCGACCGGCCTGACGCTCAATGTGCGCGGCGTTCTGTTTGAGTAGATCCAGCAGACCCTGGGCAACCGTGCCCAGACCGCAGATTCCGATCCTCAGGGGAGATGAAGCAGACAATGACGCCTCCATGACGTGGCAGGGAGGCGCATTTTAGGGGCCGGGAGGCTAGATGCCTATAGCTTCGGCCAGCTGATCGGCAGGCATGTACCCCGGCAGCAGCCGGCCGTCTTCGAGCACGATCGCCGGCGTGCCGGACACACCCAGTTCCTGACCCAGCTCGTACTGGGCTGCCACAGGATTGCTGCATTCAGCGTCCGGAATGGTCTGCCCCGACTTCAGTGCAGTGATTGCGGTCTTCTGATCATCCGCGCACCAGGCGGAGACGATTTTCTGAAAGGACCGTGAGCCCACACCGGCACGGGGATAAGCCAGATAGCGAACTTCGACGCCCATTTCATTGAGCCTCGGTACTTCCTGATGCAGTTTCTGGCAGTAGCCGCAATCCACATCGGTAAACACGCTGATCACCGCGTTACGCTGACCACTGGGCGGGAAAATGATCATGTCGTCCGTATCCACGGTCGCCAGCAGCGCCTGGCGCTTCTCGATCCGACCCTGTTCGGCCAGATTAATCAGGTCCTCATCCCCGAGCTCATACAGATCACCGGCAAACAGGTAACGCCCATCTTCGGTGCCGTAGAAAACGGTGCCCCCGGCAAGTTCCAGCTGGTAGATGCCCGGCAGAGGCGAAGGACTCACCCGCTCGATGGGAATATCCGGTCGCAGAGACTTGAGCTTGGCCACCAGTGCCTGACCATCGGTTTCAGCCGCCGCGCCGGCCATACTGAAGACTGCCAGGCACGCAGCCAGCAGAGTTCGCTTCAGAAGTTTCAGAAAAATCGGGGATATCATGGACGGTTCCTTAACGCTGCTCCCATTCGACCACGTGGCGCCTGACTCGTTCATGAACCAGTTCGGCTTTTAAACAAGAGGGCAACAAAATAGCGAATTGGTCATAAAAGGTCGCATTCTACCCACGCGGGTGATGCGTTCTGTGTAGATCTTTCAGTCTGGCCTGGGCGACGTGAGTATAGATCTGCGTGGTGCTCAAGTCTGCATGGCCAAGCATCATCTGCACCGCCCTCAGATCCGCGCCATGATTGAGCAGATGAGTGGCGAAGGCGTGACGGAGTGTGTGGGGAGAGATTTCCCGGGCGATACCGGCGATAGCAGCGTACCGTTTTACCGCATACCAGAAGGTTTGCCGGGTCATGGCCCTGGCGCGGTTGCTCGGGAAGATCACGTCCGTTGTCCGTTCTCCGAGCAGCGCAGGCCGACCGTCGGCAACGAAACGGACCAGGGCTTCCTGAGCGGCAACCCCCATCGGCACCAGGCGTTCCTTGACCCCCTTTCCAACCACCCGTACAACGCCCTGCTGCAGGTTGACCGAGGAGGTGGTGAGAGACACGAGTTCGGAAATCCGCAGCCCGGACGCATAGAGCAGTTCGAGCATGGCCCGATCCCGCAGGCCCAGGGGCGTCCCCAGATCCGGGGCGGCAAGCAATCGCTCCACTTCTGCTTCGGACAGGGTCCCGGGCAAGGGCCGGCCGAGCTTGGGCGCTTCCAGATGCGCCGCAGGATCCGCCGGCAGGCGACCGTTGGCGGTCAGATGCCGGTAAAAGCCTTTGATGCAGGATAGCCAGCGCGCCGAAGAGCGGGCTTTGTAGCCGGATTCGAAACGTTCGGCGACCACACTGCCGAGATCCGCTTCAGAGGCATCGGCAAGAGACCGGCCCCGTTTTCCCAACGCGGCGGAAAGCTGGCGAAGATCCCGCCGGTAGGCTGCCAGCGTATGCTCGGAGAGCCCCCTCTCGAGCCAGATCCCGTCCAGATATTCATCGATCAACGGATCGGCTCGACCAGGGCTTTCAGGGACGCTCATTTGCCCACCTGCGGCACACCCACAGCCCCCATGCCACCGGTTGAGGCAGTTTCTGACCCGTATGGTCGCTTGTGCATCGGATGTAATATCGCCGACAAATCCGCTCTAACTGCATGTTTTTTAAGCACTTTAAAGAGGACGGCGAAGTTGGCACGCTGACTGCATTACTCAAACTGTCGAAGGGTAAAAGAACGCTCGGTGTCCACGACACCCACGCACCAGTTGTCCCCCTGGTCTTCTGCCCGAGGCATGATACGCGGTTTCGTCTCTCTGCCGAGTATCTAGCAGCAGCGACTGCTGCTGCCGACCAGCTTACTAGGTTGACTCTCTCTCCCTCCCTGGTCCCAACAGGACCTAGTAAGCTGGTTCCCCCTCCCCTTGGGCGTACTTACACAGGGACTCATCCAGGCATTTGCGAACCCCGAATACAGAACCGGCCCCTTATTGGGGCCGGTCAGTATTGGCAGATGTGGTTCCCAGCGGGTGGATCAGACCTTTTCCTTGATCCGTGCAGCCCGTCCGGAAAGTTCGCGCAGGTAGTACAGCTTGGCCTGGCGAACATCGCCCCGGCGCTTCACCTCAATGCTGGCGATGAGCGGGCTGTGCGCCTGAAAAGTACGCTCCACACCCACGCCATGAGAGATCTTGCGGACCGTGAACGCGGAATTGAGCCCGCGGTTACGTCGGCCGATCACCACGCCCTCAAAGGCCTGCAGGCGCTCTCGATTGCCTTCACGCACCTTCACCTGCACCACGACGGTATCACCGGGTCCGAACTGGGGAATGTCCGCCTTCTGTTGCTCGTTTTCCAACGCTTCGATGATCTTGTTTCTGCGCACGACTCTTCCTCAGTCTCTCCGGGAATCATCCCGATTAATCAGTTTCATTGTTGAACATTCAAAAATGCCTGTTCAGATCTCTGCCGACGCGAGTCCTTCTTCGAACAACTCCGCCAGCAGTTCACGCTCAATTCTTTCGAGTGGCCGCCCGGTCAGCAGATCGGGTCTGGCCAGCCAGGTCGAACGCAGCGCCTGCTTCAATCGCCAGCGCTTGATCGCCCCATGGTCCCCGCTGGTCAACACCTCGGGCACCGGCCGCGACCCGGCCATTTCAGGGCGCGTATAGTGCGGGTAATCGAGCAAACCATCAAGGTGAGATTCCGCCACCACGGACGCCGAATTACCAAGCGTTCCGGGCAGATGACGCGCAATGGCGTCCATCATCACCATGGCCGGCAGCTCGCCGCCACTGAGCACGTAGTCACCGATGGATACCATCTGATCCACCGCATCGACGACCCGCTCATCAATGCCTTCATAGCGCCCGCTCAACAGAATGAGCCCGGGCAATTCGGCATATTTTTTGACCATTTGCTGATCCAACCGCTCTCCCTGCGGAGAGAGATAGATCAGCGGCGCCTCGATACTTCGAGCCGCCGCAACCGCTCTGGCCTCGGCAATGGCCGCCAGCAGCGGCGCCACCATCATCACCATGCCCGGCCCGCCGCCGTATGGCCGGTCATCCACCGTCTGGTGCCGATCCGACGTATGGTTCCGGGGATCAAACAGATCCAGCGAGACGATGTCCTGCTCGATGGCCCTGCCGAACACACCGGTGCGGCTCGCCGTGGCGATCATCTCCGTCATGATGGAGATCACGCCGAACCACATGTTCACTCCGTCTCCGCTGTCTGCCAGTCCACGCGGATCTGTCGGGCTGTCTGATCCACCCCCAGCACATAGTTCGGATGGAAGGGAATCAGGATGTCATCAACCTCCGGCGTATCTGAGGTATCTGACGTGTTATCCGCACGGTCGGCCGATCCGTCCGTCGCCTCAATCACCAGCACGTCATGGGCACCGGTTTCGATCAGGCTCGCCACCCTGCCGAGGATGGCGCCGTCTGCATTCAGCACCTCGGCACCGATCAGATCCCGCCAGTAGTACTCGCCGCTGTCCGGCTTCGGCAGACTGGCCTCCGGCACGCCGATCAGGAGCCCTTTCGCTGCATCCGCACCGTTGCGGTCATCAATTCCGCGCAGCTTCGCCACATAGCCCTGTTTGTGCGGCCGGATATTCTCGACCTCTGCTGCCCGCCAGTCAGCCGTATCGGGCTGTCTGCCAAGTCGCCAGGGACTGTAGCTTCGAATGTTCTCTTTAGGGTCTGTGAACGATGCGACGTGCACCCAGCCCTTTATGCCGTAGGGACCCTGAATCCGGCCCACCACGACCATGTCCGTACTCAGGCGGTAGCGGCTTCTGCCGCGGGAGTAACTCCCGCAGGAGCTTCAGCGCCCGCGTGCTTGCGCGCCTGCTTGATCAGGTTCTTGACCACATCGGACGGCTGCGCGCCCACACCCAGCCAGTAGTCGACCCGCTCCAGATCCAGACGCAGTTGCTCCGACTGACCTTTGGCTACCGGGTTGTAAAAGCCCAGGCGCTCGATGAAACGGCCGTCCCGGCTGGCGGTCCGGTCCGCCACGGTGACGTGGTAGAAAGGATTCTTTTTGGAGCCATGGCGGGCTAGGCGGATCGTAACCATCTGGTTTCTCGGTAGTTTTGGTTGAGTTCGGAAGGCGCGGTATTGTAATGATTCCCCGGGGGGTTGCAAGGGGGCTCGAGGGGCTGAAAACAGCTCTCCGACGCCGTTATTCGGTGGCTCTGGTGGATTGCGGATCAGCGGATGCCCGGATTCCAGGTATTCATGGAACAGCCGGCCGTGTGCTGCCTGAGTACTTACGGGGACGCTAGGGCGGCGCTTCGCGCCTCGCCCCCCATCCATGGGCGCTCAGGCGGGGCACATCCCTGTGCCCCGACTGCCCCTTAAAGCACTCAGGCAGCACACGGCCGGCTGTTCCCTCGGACCAGTCCCGGGCGCACGTATCCCCAAATCGCGACAGAGGAACAGCTAGCGCGGGAACCCTGGTCCCGAGGGTGGCTTCATGCCCTGGATGCCCCGCATCATCTTCTGCATGCCCCCTTTCCGGGTGACCTTCTTCATCATCTTCTGCATCTGCTTGTGCTGCTTCAGCAGTCGATTGACATCGGTGATCTGGGTGCCGCTGCCGGCGGCGATCCGCTTCTTCCGGGAGCCGTTGATCACGTCCGGGAACCGACGTTCGTGCGGGGTCATGGAATCGATGATGACGGCCATCTGGGTGAAGGCGCTGTCATTGACCTGGGACTGCACGTTCTGGGGTAGCTGATTCATCCCCGGCATTTTGTCCAGCATGCTGGTGATGCCGCCCATGTTGGACATCTGCGCAAGCTGATCACGGAAGTCTTCCAGGTCGAACTTGTTACCGCGCTGGATTTTCTTGGCGAGTCGGGCGGCCTTTTTCTTGTCGACCTTGCGCTCGGCTTCCTCGATCAGGGTGAGCATGTCGCCCATACCGAGAATACGGGAAGCAAGCCGGTCCGGGTGGAAAGGTTCGAGGGCGTCGGTCCCCTCCCCCATGCCGATGAACTTGATCGGCTTGCCGGTGATCGTCCGCACAGACAGTGCGGCACCACCGCGGGCATCGCCATCCGCCTTGGCCAGCACCACGCCGGTCAGGCTGAGTGCATCGTTGAACGCCTTGGCCGTATTGGCGGCGTCCTGGCCTGTCATGGCATCCACCACGAACAGGGTCTCGATGGGGTTCAGGGCCGCCTGCAGGCCGCGGATCTCGGCCATCATCTCTTCATCGATGGCGAGCCGGCCGGCGGTGTCCACCAGCAGCACGTCGGCAAACTGAGTTTTCGCTTCTTCCACCGCACGCGCGGCAATATCCAGCGGCTTTTCTTCTGCGGTGGAGGCGATGAAGTGGGCGCCGACCTCACCGGCCAGCGTCTCCAGCTGAGCGATGGCGGCGGGACGATAAACGTCCGCGCTGACCACGGCCACTTTCTTCCGTTCGCGCTCCTTCAAGAGCCTCGCAAGTTTGCCCACCGTGGTTGTCTTACCCGCACCCTGCAGGCCGGCCATGAGCACGATGGCGGGTGGTTTGGTTGCAAGGTTCAGCCCATCGTTGGCATCGCCCATCACCCGCACCAGCTCGTCGTGAACGATCTTGATGAAGGCCTCGCCTGGATTCAGCGCGCTGGATACGTCCTGGCCGACGGCTCCCGCACGCACCCGGTCGGTGAATGTCTTCACCACGTCCAGGGCAACGTCTGCTTCGAGCAGCGCCATGCGCACATCGCGCAACGCATCGCTGATGTTTTCTTCGGAAAGCTTCGACTTACCGGAAAGTCCCCGCAGGGTTTCGCTCAGGCGATCGGAAAGACTCTCAAACACGGATATCCTCAAGGCTGGGTGATCTCGAAGCGCGGCATTATAACGGGAACCGGAATCCTTTGCGGCAACCGGAGTGCGACAGCTGGACCGGACCCCGCCTGACACACCCCCTGAGCGCCTGGCACTGCGGCCTTGGGATGCGCAGGGTGTTGTGCCAAACTCGCGCGATGGTATCCACGCTCGCCGCGGTCACTTCCACAATGGCCGCCGCTACTTATCTCACCGGCTCACTGCTGCAGGCTCGACGCTACCGGCAGAATGCGCAGAACCCGGCGCTCCGCTCAGATGTCAGCGCTCGAGGAGACAGCAGCCAGGCAGTCATTCTGCTCTCCACCTGTGGTGCGCTTCTGCATGGCTTCAGCAATCAGCAGATCATCTGGAGCAGCGGCTATCTGAACCTGGGGCTCGCCACCTCGATCAGCCTGGTTTCCTGGATCATGCTGGTGTTCGTGCTCACTGCCAGTTTCCTGCTGCCCTTGCGCAACCTGCTGGTGCTGGTGCAGCCTCTGGCTGCCGCTGGCGCCCTGCTGGCACTGACCGCCCCCGCCGTCCCCATTCTGCCAACGGCCAGCCTTTCGGATCCGCTGATCTGGCACATCATGATCTCAATCGTCGCCTACAGCATTCTGTTCATGGCCGCCTGCCAGTCCGTCCTGCTGGCGGTGCTCGAGCATCGATTGAAAGCCAAGCAGACGCTCAAATTCCTCAAGCTGCTGCCACCGCTGCAGACCATGGAGAGCCTGCTGTTCGGTCTGCTGTGGACGGGCATCATCGCGCTGACACTGGCAATCGGGACCGGGTTCGTTTTTCTGGACGACATGTTTGAACAGCGTGTCGTGCACCACACAGTGCTGTCACTGGCCAGTTGGGTACTTTATGCCGCACTCCTCGCCGGCCACCGGCTGCTTGGCTGGCGCGGTACAACGGCCGTGCGCTGGACCCTGATCGCCTTCAGCCTGCTGCTGCTCGGCTACCTGGGCAGCAAGTTCGTCATCGAGGTGCTGCTGCAAGGCTGATGTCCGACCTGCCCGACTACCTGCTGCTCGCACTCATCGTGCTGCTGACCATCCTATCGGCGTTCTTTTCCAGTTCGGAAACCGCCATGATCGGCCTGAATCGCTATCGTCTGCGCCATCTGGTCAAGGAGAAACACAGCGGCGCCCGGATCGCCAACCGGCTGTTGCGGCGGCCCGACCGGTTGCTGGGCGTTATTCTGCTGGGAAACAACCTGGTCAACTTCATGGCCGCCAGCCTGGGTACCGTGATCGGGATCAGACTCTTTGGTGATGCGGGTGTGGTCGTTGCCCCTGTACTGCTCACCATCTACTTCCTGATCTTCGCTGAAGTCGCGCCGAAAACCGTGGCGGCTCATCGTCCGGAACCCATCGCTTTCACAGCCGGGTACGTACTCGAACCGCTACTGCGCATCTTCTATCCGATCGTCTGGTTCATCAACACCATCGCCAACGCCCTGGTGAAACCCTTCCTGCCACGCCATGGCGAGGACGAAGACAGCCTGTCGCCGGAAGAGCTGCGAACCGTGGTCAACGAAGGTCTGAGCATGCACGACCAGGGTCAGAACATGCTGCTCGGCGTGCTGGATCTGGAGAAAGTGACCGTCAATGACATCATGGTACCGCGCAGCGAGATCGTGGCAGTGGACATCGACGACGACATCGGCGACACCATCAATCTGCTTGGCGCCAGTCAGCATACGCGGCTACCGGTCTACAAAGAGAACATCAACAACATCATCGGCGTCCTGCATCTGCGCCGACTGGGCAAACACCTGCCGAAAACGAGCACCGCGGAGCCATTGACCCGCTCGGACCTCATGCAGCTCACCGACGAGCCGTACTACGTACCGGAAGGTACCCCACTGCACACCCAGCTCATCAACTTCAAAAAGGAGCGCAAACGGATCGCGCTGGTAGTCGATGAGTATGGAGACATCGACGGCATCGTCACCCTGGAAGACATCCTGGAAGAAATCGTCGGTGAGTTCACCACGGATTTTGCAGCCAGCCTGCCGGAGATCAGCCCCACCGATGACGGAGCCTTCCTGATTGACGGCATGGCCGTGCTCAGAGACATCAACCGGGCGCTGGACTGGGATCTGCCCACCACCGGGCCGAAGACGCTGAATGGTCTGGTGCTCGAGTATCTTGAGGCCATCCCGGAGAACAACCTGTGCATCCGGCTGGACGACTATCTGATCGAAACCCGCCAGATCAAAGACAACGTAATCAAGACTCTGAAGATCGCGCGCGCTTCTTAGCGCGCGCCTCTCAGTCCGACGTCAGACTCTGATCAGGCTTTCCAGCGCCGGTTCATGGCGGAGATGACGGCCATCAGCGACGCAGTGATGGTGTTCCGCGACAGCCCGGCGCCATGACAACGCTGACCGTCATCATCAATGGCCAGCAGACAGATCGCCTGCGCATCCTTACCCGTATCCAGCGCGTGCTCGCGATAGTCGACGATGTTGAGCGGTTCATTCAGGGTCTCAACAAGCCCGTTCACGAAGGCCTCGATGGGACCACTGCCCTCTCCGTCGATGGTCACCAGTTGCTCGGAGACCACCACTCGAGCCACACAGCGCTGGTCGCTCTCCCTGCCGGACAACAGATCGTAATCCTGCAGCCGGTAAGGGCCTGATTCGACGACGTACTCCTTCAGGAAGGATTCGAGGATCTCATCGGATTTCACTTCGCGATCCAGCTGTTCCGTCAGTTGCTGAACCAGGCCGGAAAACTCCACCAGCATATCGCGAGGTACGGAGATTCCGTGGTGCTCCTCCAGAATAAAGCCAACGCCTCCCTTTCCGGACTGGCTGTTCACCCGTACGGCTTCTTTGTACGACGAACCCACATCTTCCGGATCGATGGGCAGATACGGCACTTCCCAGTGATCGCGATCCACCTTGGACATGCCTTTCTTGATCGCGTCCTGATGCGAGCCGGAAAACGCGGTGAAAACCAGGTCGCCTGCGTAGGGATGCCGCTCCGGCACTGCGAGCTTGTTGATCGCCTCCACCGTTTCCCGAATCTTCGGCATCTCGGTGAAGTCGAGCTGCGGATCCACCCCCTGGCTGAATAGGTTCATCGCCATGGTGACCACATCACAGTTACCCGTGCGCTCACCGTTCCCGAACAGAGTCCCCTCCACTCGCTGGGCACCCGCCATCAGCCCGAGTTCCGTCGCTGCCACGCCGGTGCCCCGGTCGTTGTGCGTGTGCAGACTGACAACGATCCGGTCCCGGCCCGGAAAATGCCGGCAGAACCACTCCACCTGATCTGCATAGATGTTCGGTGTCGCCATCTCCACCGTAGACGGCAGATTGATGATGATGGGCGCTTCTTCCGTTGCCCCCCAGGTGTCTGCAACCGCGGCGGAAATTTCCACTGCAAAATCGAGTTCCGTGCCGGTGAAGCTTTCCGGCGAATACTCAAAGGTGATGTTCGAATCCAGGCGTTTCAGCCCCTCCCTCACCATTCTGGTGCCATTGACGGCCAGGTCGATGATGCCCTGCTGATCCATCCCGAAGACCACGCGCCGCTGCAGTTCAGACGTGGAGTTATAAAGATGAAAGATCACCGAAGGCGCGCCCTGCAGGGCTTCCACACTGCGTTCGATGAGTTCTTCCCGGGCCTGACAGAGTATCTGGATGGATACCCCGTCCGGGATCCTGTCTTCGTCGATGATCCGGCGGATGAAGTCGAAATCCGGTTGGGAGGCCGCCGGGAAACCCACCTCGATTTCGGCAAAGCCGATCTCCAGCAGCAGATCCCACATGGCGAGTTTCTCGTCCACGTTCATGGGGTCGATCAGGGCCTGGTTGCCATCTCTGAGATCGACGCTGCACCACCGTGGCGGTTCGCTGATGACCCGGGAGGGCCACTGCCGGTCGGTCAGGGCGATCGGTTCGAAGGCCCGATACTTCTGGAACGGCATCCGGTTGGCCGCTCGTCCTGCTTGTACTTGCTCGCTCATGTCGTTACTCCGCGATACGCAATGCGGTTCGACAGCGCCGAGAAATGCTCAGTCACTGTCTCTGCGAGAGCCTGGTGGCTCTTCAGAAATTTGGGGTTTCGGGTGGGTCGTAAGACCCTGTTCAATAATATACGCCGGCTAGACCGGCAGCAGTAGCAGCAGTCGGGTGGCACGGGCCGGCAGGGCCGTGCGGAGGTCGCGGGATGTGGGCTGAATGTTCACACCGCGCACTATAGACGCCCGCCGGGAGCTTGCCAAGCTGCGCCCTGCCCGTCATCACCCGAAATGCGGTTCAATGGCGGCGGCCGATCGCCTGGCCCGTTCCACGGCCGCCTCGATGCTATCCGCCAGTGCCAGCGCCACCCCGAGCCGCCGCTCTCCGCGCACCTCCGGTTTGCCGAACAGGCGTATCTGGGTATTTTCTTCCGCGAGCGCCTTCTCGAGGCCGGCAAAGCGCACGTCGGCCGAATCGCCTTCCACCAGCAGCACGGCGGACGCAGCGGGGCCCCGTTGGGCGATGTTCGGTACCGGCAGGCCGAGAACGGCCCGGGCGTGCAGTGCGAACTCGGAAAGATCCTGACTGATCAGCGTGACCATACCGGTGTCATGCGGTCTGGGACTGACTTCGGAAAAATAGACCTCGTCCCCTTTGATGAAGTACTCCACGCCGAAGATGCCGAATCCGCCGAGCGCGCCTGTCACTTCGGCAGCGACCTCGCGGGCTTTCTCCAGCGCCACCGGACTCATCGGCTGTGGTTGCCAGGACTCACGGTAGTCACCCCGCTCCTGACGGTGACCGATCGGGTCACAGAACGACACCCCGTCTCTGTGCTGGACTGTCAGCAGCGTGATTTCATAGTCGAAATCCACAAAACCTTCGACAATCACCCTGCCTGCGCCTCCCCGGCCGCCGGTCTGGGCATACGCCCAGGCTGCCTCCGCATCCGCTTGTCCACGAACGGTGGACTGGCCCTTGCCGGACGAGCTCATGACAGGTTTCACCACGCAAGGTGTACCGATCTCGGCAACGGCCTGCGCGAACTCGGCTTCGGTTCCGGCAAAACGATACGGTGAGGTGAGCACGCCAAGCTCTTCCGCCGCCAGTCGGCGGATGCCTTCCCGGTTCATGGTCAGCTGAGCGGCGCGGGCGGTGGGAATGACCGTCTGGCCGGCGGCCTCCAGCTCGACGAGTTTGTCGGTGGCAATGGCCTCGATTTCCGGCACCACCAGGTCCGGTGCTTCCGCGGCGATCACCGCGGCCAGCGCATCCGGATCCAGCATGTCGATCACGTGGCTGCGATGTGCCACCTGCATGGCCGGCGCATTTTCATAACGATCCACGGCGATCACTTCCACCCCGAGCCTCTGCAGCTCGATCACCACTTCCTTGCCCAGTTCTCCGGCGCCCAGCATCATCACCCGGGTGGCGCCCGGTGTCCCTGCCGTTCCCAAGGAAACACTCATCAGACCGGATCCGCCTTATCCTGAACCGCAAGACCTTTCATGAAGCGCTGGGCATTCTCCCAGTAGTGAGTTGCACTCATCTTGAGGCCAGCCACCTGTTCATCACTCAACGTCTTCACGACCTTCCCCGGCGCCCCCATGACCATGGAGTTATCGGGAATTTCCTTACCCTCGGTGATCAGCGCATTGGCACCGATCAGGCAGTTTCTGCCGATCTTCGCATTGTTCAGCACCACAGAATTGATTCCGATCAGCGAGTTGTCGCCGATCTGGCAGCCGTGCAGCATCACCTTGTGCCCCACGGTGACGTGGGAACCGATGAGCAGCGGTGCGCCAGGGTCGGTATGCAGCACGGAACCGTCCTGAATATTGGAATATTCCCCCACGGTGATTAGGTCGTTGTCTCCCCGGAGCACGGCATTGAACCAGATACTGGCGCCCTGCTTGAGCAGCACGGAGCCCATGACCATGGCATTGTCGGCCACCCAGTATTGTTCGCTCTCCGCACGTACCCGTCGATCATCCAGTTGCAGCAGCACGCCTTTCTCCTTTCCTTTACCTGTCCAATTGCCTGAAAACGTTCCCGCGAGATCGCCCCGCGGACACAGCGCCGTCAATCAGACAGCTACATGTTCATTACATGTCGCGTTAACGACAGCCCCGGCAGTTTAGGCATAGTAGCCAAAGGGGCCCCCACAACAACACCAAGAAAACGACTACTACACAACAAAATCAGCGAGCAACAAGCTAGGGTTTATATGACTACCCGACTACCAGCGTTTGAAGTGCTGGTGGATATGGCTCGCAACGATCCGGAAGGACTCGAGACGTTGCGTCGTTCCCTTACGAACGCCGTCATCGCCACAGCCAGCAGCGAGGATTCCCGTCGCCGCCTGAAAGGTCTGCAGTTCCGTGTGGATCTGGAGCGACGCCGTGCGCCGACACCACTGGCAGCCACGATTCGGATTTCCGAAATGATGTGCCGGTCGCTGGCCGATCTGCATGCTTCTTTCGTGACCCCCGCGGAGCAGGATGCCGTGCCTGGCGCTTCGATGCTGGACAACGTGGTGCCGTTTCCGCGCCGCTGAGACCTGATCCCCGCACCGCCGTTCGCCAGAACGAGTCACGGTACCGGTTAACGGCCCGTCCAGGCGAGGTAAACTCACCCTTTCTCTTTTCAACGGGATGGCTATGAAGTTCTGCAGCGACTGTGGTGGCGAAATCAGCAGCAAGGTGCCTGCGGGTGACAACCGGGAGCGCTTCGTCTGCCTTGCCTGCGATGCCGTCCACTACATCAACCCGCGAATCGTCACAGGATGCCTGCCCGTCTGGGAAGACCAGGTGCTGCTGTGCAAGCGGGCGAACAAACCAAGGGACGGGTACTGGACACTGCCGGCTGGATTTCTCGAAAACAACGAAACCATCACGGCCGGTGCGACCCGGGAAACACTGGAAGAAACCAATGCCGTGGTATCGAACCTGGACCTCTACACGATCTTCAGCCTGCCCCACATCTCGCAGATCTACCTCTTCTACCGGGCAGAAATGACGGCGCCGGAATTCTCCCCCGGTTTCGAGTCTCTCGAGGTTGCGCTCTACGCCGAGCAGGACATTCCCTGGGACAAGCTGGCATTTCCCGTGATTCGGCACACGCTCGAACACTACTTTGCGGATCGTCCGAGCGGCGTGTTTCCGGTGCGCAGTCAGGACATCCTGGTCCAGCGGGATCCCGCCACGTTCCGTTAGGCATCCAGCCGGCTACAGAAGCGACTTCAACAGCGCCCGGGTGGCCTCCCGGTCGTCTGCATTCAGGGCGAACTCCGAGGCGGCGAAATCCGTGACACCGGCGTCGCCCAGGGCGTTGATGCGGTCAATCACCTGCGCCGACGAACCGACGATGGCGAGCTCCGCCGGTCCATCCACCCCTTCCCGCTCAAACATGGCCCGATAAGACGGAAGCTTCCCGTACATGCCCAGGGTTTCTCCGATTCGAGCCCTGACGGTCGACTCCGCGTCAGTCACACAGACGGGCAATGTGGCAACGATGCGCGGCCGGGCACGACCACTCGATTCCGCGGCCGCCTGAATGCCCGGCGCAATATGCTCGCGAACCGTTCTGGGACCCACCCAGGCGAGCGTGGTGCCGTCCGCGAGACGACCGGCCACCGCAAGTGCCTGCGGTCCGAGCGCCGCCACCAGTACGGGTACGGTCTGGGATGGCTGTTTGAACATCGTGGCTTCGCAGGCAAGGGTCTCGCCTCGGTAAGCCACCTGCCCTTCTCTGAGCAGCGGCATCAGAATCGAAAGGAATTCCCGCAGGTGCCTGATCGGTTTCTCGAAGCCGATCCCGAGTTGAGCCATCATCACCTGGTGGGAAAGACCCACGCCAAGTGTCAATCTGCCACCGATCGCATCAGCAGCCGTGGCCGCCTGCCCGGCCAGTACCATCGGGTGACGGGGGTAGGTCGGGACGATGGCCGTACCCAGTTCCAGGTCCGGGACTGCAATACCGACCGCGGTCAGCACCGTCAGCGCATCAAACCCACCGGTCGGATGCTCGGCGAGCCAGTAACTGGCAAAGCCGTCCGCCGCGGCGGTCCGTGCATCATCGATCACGCGCGGGACAGACGCCGACTGCACCAGACCCGTTCCGTTGATCCCTATCCGCATGTCACTTCCCCCATGTTACTTACCTGCTCAATTGGGGTTCTCTGAATTCAGAGCGCCTGCCGGGCATTGCGGAACAGCCGCAACCAGGGACCATCTTCGTCTCCCCAGGCCGGGTCACGCCAGGCATTCTGCCAGACCCGGAACACCCGTTCGGGATGAGGCATCATAGCAAGCACCCGGCCGTCCGCGCCGAGCACACCGGCCAGTCCGTTTGCCGCGCCATTCGGGTTCGCCGGATAACGCTCCGTCGGCTGGTGATGATTGTCCACATACTGGGCGGCGACCTGCCCGGACTCACGGAATCTGGCCACGGATGCCGCGTCGAGGAACTCCGCCCGGCCTTCTCCGTGGGCCACGGCCACGGGCAGCACACTGCCTGACATGCCATCCAGCCAGGGAGAAGCCACCTCGTTGATTCTCACGAGCACCGTGCGTCCTTCGAACTGCTCGGATGCGTTGCGGACGAAGTGCGGCCAGTCATCCGCACCCGGGATCAGATCCGATAGATGGGCAAGCATCTGGCAACCGTTGCACACCCCCAGCACCAGACGATCCGCCTGGAAATAGCGGGCGAACGCGGTCTGGACCGCGTCGTGAAAAAGAATGCTCTTGGCCCAGCCACCCCCGCCGCCGAGCACGTCGCCGTAGGAAAAACCGCCACAGGCGGCCAGGGCCGGGAAGTCGGCCAGTTCGGCCCGGCCATCCACCAGATCACTCATGTGCACGTCCACCGGCTGAAAACCGGCCCGTTCGAAAGCGGCCGCCATCTCGATCTGACCGTTCACCCCCTGCTCCCGAAGCACGGCGATGGCCGGCCGTGCCGTACCGATACTGAACGGCGCCGCCGGGTCGAAACTGAGATTACTGGAGAACCCGGGATCATCGGCGAGAATCTGTTCAAACTCCTGGTCCGCGCAATCCGGATTGTCTCTCAGCCGCTGCATGCGGTAGCTGAGTTCCGCCCAGCGTTGCTGCAGCGCCCCTCGCTGTGCTTCGAACACCTTGTCTCCATTGTGCTCGATAACCACGGCCTCATCCTGTCTCGGCTGGCCGACCAGCCGATGCGGGATACCCTCGAGCAGGCGCCGCACCCTGTCCAGATCGGCTGCCCGCACTTCGATCACCGCGCCGAGTTCTTCGGCAAACAGTTCGCTGAGGAGGTCTTCATCCGCGCAGACGATGTCGAGGCCTTTGCGTCCGGCAAACGCCATCTCGAGCAGAGTCACCAGCACGCCGCCATCGGAGCGGTCATGATAGGCCAGCAGAAGACCCTCGCTCTGCAGGGTCTGAACCGCATTGAAAAAGCGGACAAAGCCTTCCGGATCATCCAGATCCGGTGCTTGTTCGCCCAGCTGCCCGTAAACCTGCGCCAGACAGCTGGCTCCCAACCGATTCCGGCCGGCACCGAGATCCAGCAACAGCAGCCGTGTATCCGCTTCAGTGCCGATCACCGGCGTCAGCGTGCGGCGGGTATCGGATACCGGCGCGAAGGCGGAAACGATCAATGTCAGCGGCGATACCACTTCCTTGTCTTCCCAGCGCGTGCGCATGGACAGACTGTCTTTGCCCACCGGAATCGCAATCCCCAGCGCCGGACAGAGCTCCATGCCCACCGCGCGCACGCCCTCGTACAGCGCCTGTTCTTCCGCATTCTCTCCCGTCGCCGCCATCCAGTTGGCGCTCAGGACGACTCGACGAAGCTCGGGGATGGCCGCCGCCGCCAGATTGGTCAGCGACTCGCCGACCGCCATTCGCGCGGAGGCGGCAGGGTTGAGCGTGGCCAGCGGCGAGCGCTCCCCCATGGCGAAGGCTTCGCCTTCATAGGTCTGGTAGCCGGCGAGGGTGACCGCCAGATCGGCCACCGGGACCTGATGGGGTCCGACCATCTGCTCCCTGGCCACCAGGCCGGTAATACTCCGATCGCCAATGGTGATGAGAAACTGTTTGCTGGCCACCGCCGGGAAACGCAATACCCGATCGATGGCATCCGCCAGATCGATCCCCTGGGTGTCAAACTTCGAACCGGCGATCGCCTGGGTTCGAAACCGACGTGTCATCTTCGGCGGCTTTCCGAACAGCACGGACAGCGGCAGATCCACCGGCGCATTGTCGAACTGCGGATCCCGCACTTCCAGATGGGCCTCATCGGTCGCCTCTCCCACCACGGCGTAGGGACAGCGCTCCCTGGCACAGATCGCTTCGAACGCTGAGAGGCGATCTTCACGAATGCCCAGCACATAGCGTTCCTGGGCTTCATTGCACCAGATTTCCAGCGGCGTCATGCCCGGATCCGCACTGGGTACCGCCCGGAGGTCAATGCGACCGCCCATACCGGCGTCCTTCACCAGCTCCGGCAGCGCGTTCGACAGTCCCCCCGCACCCACGTCGTGAATGAGCAGCACCGGATTACCCGCGCCCATGGCCGCGCAGGCATCGATCACTTCCTGGCAACGCCGTTCCATCTCCGCGTTATCGCGTTGCACGGACGCGAAATCCAGATCGGAGGAACTCTCGCCGCTGGACATACTGGACGCGGCACCGCCACCCAGACCGATCAGCATCGCTGGACCACCCAGCACGACAAGTCGCGTGCCCGGCGAAAAACTTTCTGCGTGCACGTGCCCGTCACGAACCGTACCCACGCCGCCGGCTATCATCACCGGCTTATGGTAGCCCCAGACTTTCTCAGTGCCGGCAGCTGCTGTGTCAGCCGCCATCTCGAAGGTTCGGAAATAGCCGTTCAGCGCCGGTCGGCCGTATTCGTTGTTGAATCCCGCCGCGCCGATGGGACCTTCGAGCATGATGGTCAGCGCATCCACCATCCGCTCAGGCTTGCCCGTGGAACGCTCCCAGGGCTGAGCGAAACCGGGCACATTGAGATGGGAAGTGGTGAAACCGGTGAGGCCGGCTTTCGGCTTGGAGCCCCGTCCGACGGCGCCTTCATCCCGTATTTCACCCCCTGAGCCGGTTGCCGCACCGGCGTAAGGGGCGATGGCCGTCGGGTGATTGTGGGTCTCAACCTTCATCAGCACGTGCACGGGCTCTGCCACGTAGGTATACCGATGGGTATCCGGATCGAGCAGAAACTTCGGTATGGTCGGCCCTTCGATCACCGCTGCATTGTCCGCATAAGCGGATAGCACCCCTTCCCCGTTGATATGGGCATGGGTATTGCGGATCATCGCGAACAGACTGCGGGTCACCGACACACCGTCGATTTCCCAATCCGCATTGAATATCTTGTGCCGGCAGTGCTCCGAGTTCGCCTGGGCGAACATCATCAGCTCCACATCGGTGGGATCCCGGTCGAGCGCCAGATAAGCGGCCACGAGATAGTCGATCTCATCGTCGGAGAGGGCCAGCCCGAGCGCTGCGTTAGCCTGGTCGAGAGACGCACGACCACCCGCCAGCACGCCGACAGTGGCGAGCGGCTGTGGTGCGAGGGTGTCGAATACCGAATCGAACTCTCCATCGGTAATCACCCGCTCAGTCATCCGGTCGTGGACATGAGCCAGTACGACCGGCACATCGGCATTCCCTTCCACAAACCAGCGCACGCCGCGCTCGACCCTGAGCACTTTGTTCAGGCCACAGATGGAAAAAATGTCCGTCGCCTTGCTCGACCACGGTGAAATCGTACCGAGACGCGGCACCACCACTCCCACTTCGCGACCGGCCTTTTCAGGCAAACCCGCCTGGGGACCATAGCGCAGAAGCGCCTGCGCCCGTTCCTGCTCCGCCGGGGTAAGTGGGGCAGACAGGCAGAGCAGGTGCACGAACTCGGCATAGAGTCCGTCGAGGCCGCCGGCCACTGGACCCATCTGGTCGCGGCGTTTGTCGAGGCTGAATTTCGAACAGGCCGGTTGCCCTTGAAGAATCAATACGTCCATTGGCTATCAGCTTCCATCATCGCTATTTGTTCCGGCCCGTCGGGCATCAAAAAAACGGCTGAGCCTGTCCGCGCAGACATCCGCCAGCACGCCTTCCACGACGTCGAGTTTGTGATTGAGCCCATCCAGAATACCCACACCATTTCCAAGGCTACGGCTGACCAGTGCCCCGCCCTTCGGCTCGCGAGCGCCGAATACCACGGTCCCGACCCGGGCATGGATCAGGGCACCGGCACACATGGTGCAGGGTTCCACAGTCACATACAGGGTGGTGCCGGCCAGCCGGTAGTTGCCGAGACGGGCACCGGCCTCGCGCAGCACATTTATCTCCGCATGAGCCGTCGGATCATGCGTGGCAATGGGCCGATTGCAGCCACGGGCCAGTTCACCATCGGGACCGACCAGCACGGCGCCCACGGGCACTTCTCCGAGGCGCTCCGCCTCATCGGCCATGGTGAGGGCCTCACCCATCCAGTATTCGTGATCCAAACCGAGGCCGGCCGACGTCATTCCCACTCGATGGTTGCTGGCGGCTTGCTGGACACGTCGTAGACCACCCGGGACACGCCGGTGATCTCGTTGATGATCCTGTTCGACACCCGTTCGATGAACTCATAAGGAAGATGGGCCCAGCGTGCCGTCATGAAATCAATCGTCTCCACCGCTCGCAGTGCAATCACGTCGGCGTAACGCCGGGCGTCACCAACCACACCAACGGATTTTACCGGCAGGTAAACGGCGAACGCCTGGCTGACCCGGTCGTAGAGATCGGCGGCGCGAAGTTCTTCGATGAAGATGGCATCCGCCTCGCGCAACACGTCCGCCTTTTCTTTGCTGACCTCGCCGAGAATGCGAACGCCGAGTCCCGGTCCGGGAAACGGGTGCCGGAAGATGAGTGATTTCGGCAGACCGAGATGCAGACCGATATTGCGCACTTCGTCTTTGAACAGTTCACGCAGCGGTTCCACCAGCTTCAGGTGCATGCGTTCCGGCAGACCGCCAACGTTGTGGTGGGATTTGATGACATGCGCCTTGCCGTGTTTGCTTGCGGCAGATTCGATCACATCCGGATAGATGGTGCCCTGAGCCAGCCAGGAAACGTCCTCGATCCGGTGCGCCTCCCGATCGAATACGTCTATGAAGGTATTCCCGATCGACTTCCGCTTCGCCTCCGGCTCATCGATCCCTGCGAGCTTGTTCAGGAATTCGTCTTCCGCAGCGACGGTGACCAGATTGAGGCTCAGCGCATTGGAGGGCGCGAAAGCCGCTTCCACTTCTTCCCGCTCATTTTTACGCAGGAGGCCATTATCGACGAATACACAGGTGAGCTGGTCACCAATGGCCCGGGACAGCAGCGCCGCAACCACGCTCGAATCCACACCGCCGGAAAGCCCGAGCACCACCTTGTCCGAGCCCACAGTTTCCCGCACCTGAGCGATGGCATCCTCGACGATGTTGGCGGCTGTCCAGAGCCCTTCACAGCCACAGATCTGCCGCGCGAAGTAGCCGAGGATCTCCTCGCCCTGGCGGGTATGGGTCACCTCCGGATGAAACTGCACACCATAGAGACGACGCTCGGACCATTCCATGGCCGCGATAGGCGCGGATTCCGTGGCCGCGACCCGCGTGAACCCCGGCGGCAGGGTGACGACCTTGTCGCCATGACTCATCCAGACGGGTAACGCTCCACCCGCGCCGTCGTTCACCGGCGCAAGGAAGCTGTCGCTCTCCAGCACATCGATGACCGCGTGGCCGAATTCGTGCACCTGGGAACCCTGCACCTCGCCGCCAAGCTGTTGCGCCATGGCCTGCATGCCATAGCAGATGCCCAGGACGGGAACGCCGAGATCGAACACCGCCTCCGGAATGCGCGGGGTATCGTCCACGGTGACCGTTTCCGGTCCACCGGAGAGAATCACGCCGCGCGGGGCGAATTCCGCGATGAAGTCCGCGGGGGCGTCATACGGATGGATCTCGCAGTACACGCCGGACTCGCGAACGCGGCGGGCGATGAGCTGAGTATATTGAGAACCAAAGTCGACGATCAGCAGACGCTGATCGTGAATGTTTACTGCCATCTGTTCAAAGCCGGTTGAAGATCCGATTGAGAGAACCGTTCCTGAGATCCTGTCAGCTCAGTGGGTAGTTCGGTGCTTCCTTGGTGATGGAAACATCATGCACGTGTGATTCAGACATGCTGGCCGCACTGACCCGGACGAATTCGGATCGGGTCTTGAGCGCCTCCACGTCTTCACAGCCCGTATAGCCCATGGACGCCCGCAATCCACCCATCAATTGATGGACGATGGGACCAACCGGTCCACGATAGGCCACACGACCTTCCACCCCTTCCGGAACCAGTTTGCGGTGATCGCCTTCCGCTTCCTGGAAGTACCGGTCCGAGGAGCCGTTCGACTCGGACATGGCGCCCAGGGAGCCCATGCCTCGATAGGACTTGTAGGTTCGGCCCTGATAGAGCTCCACCTCTCCGGGGGCTTCATCGGTCCCTGCCAGCAGGCTGCCGAGCATCACCACGTTGGCGCCGGCGCTGATGGCTTTGGCAATGTCCCCGGAGTAACGCACCCCGCCGTCGGCGATGACGGGCACGCCCTCCTTGGCGGCGACTTCAGCCGCGCGGGAGACTGCCGTGATCTGCGGCACCCCGATGCCCGTCACTACACGGGTGGTGCAGATGGAGCCGGGTCCGATGCCGACCTTGACCGCATCCACCCCGGCGGACAGCAGGGCTCTGGCGCCGTCAGCAGTGGCCACATTGCCACCGATCACATTCAGGGCCGGATAGCGCTGCTTGATCCAGCTGATCCGGTCGAGGACCTTCTGACTGTGACCATGCGCGGTGTCCACGACCAGCACATCCACACCGGCCTCGACCAGGGCCGCGACTCGATCGTCGGTATCCGGACTCGTGCCTACGCTCGCACCGACCCGAAGCTGGCCGTGGTTGTCCTTACAGGAAATGGGATAGGCCTGGGCCTTGTTGATGTCCTTCACGGTGACCATACCGCGCAGCTCGAACTTGTCGTTCACCAGCAGCACTTTTTCGATTCTGTGCTCGTGCAGCAGACTCGTGATCTCGTCGAAGTCCGCTTCTTCGCCGGCGGTGACCAGTTGTTCTTTCGGCGTCATCACGTCCCGGACGAGGGCGTCCATGCGTCGCTCGAAGCGCACGTCACGGCCCGTGACAATACCGACCAGGGCATCGCCTTCCACGACCGGCACCCCGGAAATCCTGTGCTCCAGGGTCAACTCGATCAGCTTGGCCACGGTCTCGTCCGGCCGGATCGTGATCGGATCCCGGATGATGCCGCTCTCGTGCTTCTTCACCGCCCGCACTTCCCGGGCCTGAGCATCGATGGTCATGTTCTTGTGGACGATTCCGATCCCACCTTCCTGCGCCAGGGCTATGGCCAAGCGCGCCTCGGTCACCGTATCCATGGCCGAAGACATTACCGGGATGTTCAGGCGAATGTCTCGGGTCAGCCGGGTCTCGAGAGAGACTTCTGAGGGCAGAACGTTGGAATAGGCCGGGAGGAGGAGAACGTCGTCGAAAGTGAGCGCGTCATCTGCGATACGCAACATTTGGGACTCCGCAAAACCGGCATTTTACCGATGCAGTACCGCCGGTTGCAATCCAGCGGGGCAAAAATCGGTTCTCTGCAGCAGACGGGACCACGATCTCGGGTAAAATCACCCCATGTCTTCAGTCCCCTCCCCCGGCAGCGACCTCTCCCAGGCTGTGCTGAGCGTCAGCCAGCTCGCCCGACAGGCCAGAGTCCTCATCGAAGCGCACCTCGGCGACGTCAGCGTGGAGGGAGAACTGTCGAATTTCCGCCGGCCGGGCTCCGGCCACTGGTACTTCACGCTGAAAGACCAGGGCGCACAGATTCGCTGCGCCATGTTCGCCGGTCGCAACCGGGCGGTCCGGCTGAATGTCCAGGATGGGCTGCAGGTCCGGCTGACCGGGCGGGTGAGCCTCTATGAACCGCGCGGCGACTTCCAGCTCATCGTCGACAGGCTCGAAGCCGCCGGAGAAGGCGCTCTGCGTGCAGCCTACGACGCCCTGAAAGCTAAACTGGACGCCGAAGGCCTCTTCTCCGAGGCCCGCAAACGCCCACTGCCTGAACACCCGGGTCACCTGACCATCATCTCCAGCCCTTCCGGGGCAGCGCTTCGGGACGTGCTGCACGTCATCGAACGCCGTTTTCCCGGGCTTGCTGTCACTCTGATTCCGAGCGCGGTCCAGGGCGACGGCGCGGAAGCGCAGCTCATCCGTGCCCTCGAACGCGCCGCCGAGTTCCCGACGGACGTGGTCCTGCTCACCCGGGGCGGCGGTTCTCTCGAAGACCTGTGGTCGTTCAATCTGGAAAACGTGGCACGGGCGGTGGCCGCCTGCCCGCACCCGGTGGTGTCTGCCATCGGCCATCAGACGGATTTCGCCATGACGGATTTCGTGGCCGATGCGCGGGCGCCGACCCCGTCTGCCGCCGCAGAACTGATTACCCCGACCCGGACGGATCTGCTGACCGACGTAACCGGGCTCGAAGGCCGCCTGCTCCGGGCGATCAGACAGGAGATCCGCTACCTCGATCAGTCGGTGAGCACCCTGGATGCCCGGCTGCTGGATCCGGCATCGCAGATTGCCCAGAAGATGATGCAGGTGGACGAACTGGAACAGAGACTGAGCCGCGCCGGGATCAGCGGTCGCAACGCGCACCGGAACCGACTGGATAGTGCCCGCCGCGCGCTCGGCCTGCTCGCACCCGCCCGGCAGATTGCCGAACACGGCCAGCGGCTGACCGCACTTACCGAAAAACTGGCGGGTGCACAGAAGGTTCAGTCAGATGTCCGACAACGGGCCCTGGCCAGTGCGGCACGGGCGCTGACCGCGGTGAGCCCCCTGAACACCCTGAGTCGCGGCTACGCCGTCCTCACGCACGCCGATCCGGGTACCGATGGCAGAAGGCGGCCTCTGACCACCGTCACCGATACCCAACCAGGCGACGTCATTCAGGCATTGCTCGCCGACGGCAGTCTGAAACTCACCGTCAACGAGGTGGACGCCACCCCACCCCTCGCTGCGCCCGATCTGGATGAAGCGTAGAGGACCCTGCCGGATATGCTGAGACACTTACTCGCCTTCGCCACCCTTCTCTTCTGCCCCGGCGCCTTCCCGGCGGTGGAAGCCGTACCCGGCGGACTCTATCTGCATCCGCTGCCGGAGGATGCCGTCAGTGTCCGCTACCGGGATCAGCCGGTGCTCATCCATGGACAGGTCGCCATCGTCGGCATTCACCTGAACGCCGAGCCGGGCACACACAAACTGCGGGTGGAACACGCCGATGGCAGCCACGAATGGCGGCAGTTCACGGTCAGCGACAAAACCTATACAGAGCAGCACCTGACCATCGAAAACAAGCGCATGGTCAACCCGCTGGAAGAAGACCTGGCCAGGATCCGGGACGAAAGCGCGCGGATGCGGGCACAGTACCGTCTGTTCAGCGAGCCGGCCCGATCTCCCCTGCCATTCGTGCAGCCGGTGGATGGCCCGCTATCGAGTTCGTTCGGACGGCGTCGGGTGCTGAACGGCCAACCCCGTTCTCCACACTCAGGACTGGATATCGCCGTCGTCGAAGGCACGCCGATCCTGAACCCCGCTCCCGGGGTCGTCACCCTGACCGGCGACTTCTACTTCAATGGCAATACGGTATTCGTGGATCACGGACAGGGGCTCATCAGCATGATGTGTCATCTGAGCCGGATTGACGTGACCGAGGGGCAGACGGTGGACCGCAATGAGGTGCTGGGTCTGGTAGGCGCAACGGGCCGGGTGACCGGCGCTCATCTGCACTGGTCCGTGAGCATGAACGGCAATCGGGTGGATCCGGTCATGGTCATGGAACTGTTCAAAGTGCAGCCCACGGACCCTTGAAACCGTCTGGACTGCCGCCTACTTCTTCCGGTGTTTGATGACGCGCTTGCGCCGCTGCTGCTGGCGCCGGGTCAGTTCGTTCTTTCTGCCCGCGTAAGGATTGTCTGACGTCTTGAGTTCAAGAACGACCGGGCTGCCGATCAGCCCCAGCGCCTCCCGAAACCCGTTTTCCAGATAGCGCACGTAACTCGCAGGTAGCGATCGGGTCTGATTGCCGTGGATGGCGATTCTCGGCGGATGTTCACCGGCTTTGTGCGCGAAGCGCAACTTGATCTGCCGCCCCCGCACCGAGGGAGGCGCGTGGGTGGCCACCATATTGGTCAGCAATCGGGTCAGCAGCGTGGTGCCCACATCAAACCGGCCAGCCTCGTAAATTTCGGTAACCGCATCCAGCAATCCCCCAACCCCGCTTCCATGCAGCGCAGAGATATGGGTGACGGGAATCCAGGGTGCAAAACCGAGCTTGCGATCCAGGGTGTTATCCACCTGGGCTTTCACATCCCGACTGAGGCCATCCCATTTGTTGACTGCCACCAGCACACCGTTACCGGATTCCGCCGCGATCCGCAGCAACTGCAGATCCTGATCGACAATGCCTTCGCTGCCATCCAGAACCAGGATCACCACGTGGGCCTCGTCCATGGCCTGGAGAGATTTCACCACCGAAAACTTCTCGGCGACCCCCTCTACTTTGCCCTTGCGCCGCACGCCGGCGGTATCGATGAGCACATATCTGCCCCCCGCCCGTTCGAACGGAATGGCAATGGCATCCCGGGTGGTGCCCGGTGCGTCGAACACCACCTGGCGCTCTTCACCGAGAATACGGTTGGTGAGTGTGGACTTGCCCACGTTCGGCCGGCCGATGATGGCAACCCGGATGCGATCATCATCCGGGTCCGCCAGCTCGATTTCGCTCGGGACGGCTGCTTCCTGATCCCAACCCTGCTCAACGAGCCAGCGTCGCAACTCAGTCATGCCGCGTCCGTGGGCTGCGGAGACAAAGGCGGTGTGTTCGAAGCCGAGGATGGCGAATTCGGCCAGCGCCTCGCCTTCGTTCGCCCCGTCCATCTTGTTCACCACCAGCAGGCAGGACTTCCCAAGGCGACGGATCCTGTCTGCGATGTCTTCATCGAGGGCCGTCAGCCCGTCTCTGGCATCAACCAGAAACAGCACCCCGTCTGCTTCCGCCAGCGCCTGATCCGCCTGGGCTTCCAGCGCTGTGGTAATACCGCCCGGCTCGCCGAGCAGACCACCGGTATCCACCAGCGTGAACGTCAGCTCATCGATACTTGCCTTGCCGTAGCGTCGGTCCCGGGTCAGGCCAGGCACGTCGGCGACCAGCGCATCCCGACGCCGGGTCAGGCGATTGAATAAAGTTGATTTGCCCACATTCGGCCGGCCAACCAGCGCCAGAATGGGCATGCGACTCATGATCAGCGGACGGTGATTTCCAGCGCCTGCAGGCTGCCGGAATTGCCGAAGGCATAGAGAGTCCCGTCGGCATAGACCATGCGCGAACGCACGCCCTTGCCATCCAGCTTACGTCGTCCCAACAGCCGTCCGTCGCTTTGTGCCAGGATGTGCAGATAGCCGTCGCTGTCCGTCACCGCCAGATAGTTGCTGAACGCCACCGGCGAGGAGAGCTTGCGACGGGCCAGCGCATCCTGCCGCCAGGACTCTTCCGCTGTCCGTGTATCCACGGCGATGATGCTGTCATTCTCGTCCACCACGTAAACGTGTCCGTACCCCGTATCGAGATCGAGGTAGCTGGACATCGGCAGCTCCCAGAGTGGATTGCCATCCTGACGACGCACGCCACGCAGATTGCCCTGATAGGCGACGGCATAGACCATGGGACCATCCAGCAGCGGCGTTGAGTCCACATCGACCATCCGTTCCAGCTCGGAGCGCCCCTCCGGCAGCATGACCAGGTGGCTCCAGACGGGCTCACCATTTTCTGCACGCACTGCCACCACGGCACCGCTGGCAAAGCCTGCATAGACAACGCCTGCCTCGTAGACTGGAGTTGCGGTGCCTCGCAGGGTGAGGATGGGCACCTGGTTGTCTATTTCCCAGCGAACGTCCCCGGTTTCGAGTTCCAATGCCATCAGGCTGCCGTCGATGGTCTGCACGAATACCAGACCCTCACCGGTGACCGCAGGGCTCAGCACCTCACCATCCACTTCCTGACGCCAGGCGATCTCGCCGTCGGTGGCGGAAAGTGCGAGCAACTCACCGTTCGTGGTACCGATGAAGATCTTGCCGCCACCCGCGCCCACACCGCCGCTGACGAAGGATGGATCGGTCCGGTCGAGCACGTCGAATCCGCTCAGGAAACCGCCGGACGCCGCGTCCAGCTGGGTACGCCAGGTACGTTTGCCGCTGAACCGATCAAAAGCCTCGATTCGACCGTATCCGTCTGCGGCGAAGATCTGATCTGCAATGATGGCGGGCCGCATGCGGAGGTACTTGCGACCGAGCCCTTTCCCCACACCCGCCTTCCAGAGCCGGTTGATGTTGATCTCGGGGTCGTATTTGGTGAGCTTGGCCGGCTTGAGTTCCTCGTTGTCTTTTTTCTTGTCCCCGTCCACCCAGGGCAACCAGGAGAACCAGCTGCAGCCGGAAAACAGCAGCAGACAGGCACTGGCAAAAGCGAGATTACGCCTCATTCGCATCAGCCGTGTCTGCAACCTTGAGCTTCAGCAGTGGGCGCGCTGTTTCTCCGCCGGCTTCCTCCAGCGCCGCGCTGTAGGCTTCATGAGCAAGCGCCCGTTCGCCTCGCGCCATGTGGATATCGCCTTTGAGTTCCTGCACGTAGGCGCGCTGGCCGATGCTGCGCACCTGTCCCAGCATCGCCAGTGCCGCTTCGGAGCGGTCCAGCTCCTGCTCGAGGCGGGCAATCCTGATCCGAATAACATCCGCCAGCTTGTCATCATCCACCAGCGACAGCGCTTCATTGAGCGCGACGAGCGCCGCTTCCGGATTTTCGTTGGCCGCTTCTGTTTCGGCCTCCCGGAGGAAGATGAAGGCACGATAGACGGAATCCGGATACTCGTCTGCCAGGGTGCCGGCTATGGTTTCACGTTCCGTTCCCTGTGCGCGGAGGTAGTCGACGTAGAGATCGGACGACCCTGCCACCGTCTCGGACTGCCGTTGTCCGTACCAGTTCCAGCCGATCACACCCGCTACGGCTACCACGACGGCACCCACCAGCATCAGGCCGTTCTCTTCCCACCACTTTCTCAGCTTATCGAGCTGCTCTTCATCGGTCAGATAGTCTGACACCCAAACCTCCTGTGTTGATCTCTGGCTATGGCTCGCCGGTGCTCAGGCGCTCCACCGCTTCGGCGATGCCGAGCGTGGCCTGTTCGCCGGTAGCAAGCATTTTGAGCGTAATGTTCTGTGCCGCCGCTTCGTCGGCACCGATAATGGCTGCCCAGGCAGCACCGCATTGATCCGCCTTCTTCAGCTGGTTTTTCAGCTTGCCGCCACCCGCGTGGACGCGAATTCTGAGTTCTGGCACGGCCTGGCGCAAGCGGTCGGCCAGTTGCAGCGCGTAGACCTGCTCCGCCGGCGACATGACGGCGATGTAAACATCCGCGGCAGACCGGGTGGGCAGATTGCGCTGCTCATGGAGCAGCAGCACCCGTTCCAGGCCCAGCGCGAACCCCGCGCCCGGCGTGGATCTGCCTCCGAGTTGCTCGACCAGGCCATCGTAGCGGCCGCCGCCGCAGATCGTGCCCTGGGAACCGAGGTCATCGGTCATCCACTCGAAAACCGTAAGGTTGTAGTAGTCGAGGCCTCTGACCAGCTGTGGATTGACGGTATAGGGGATTCCGAGACTGTCCAGCGTCGCTTTGAGGCCTTCGAAGTGGGCTGTGCCTGCCTCGTCCATGAAGTCGCTCAGCACCGGCGCCCCCTCGAGCAGAGACCGGGTTTTTTCGACTTTGGAATCCAGAATCCGCAGGGGATTGGTGGCGAGCCGGCGACGGCTGTCCTCGTCCAGGTCTGCCTCGAACCCGGTGAGATAGTCGACCAGCGCCGAGCGGTACAGTGCCCGGCTTTCCGAAGACCCCAACGTATTGATCTCCAGACGCACCCTGTCTTCGATGCCGAGCGCTTTCCAGAACGCAGCCGTCAACGCCAGAAGTTCCGCATCCACATCCGGTCCCGCCATTCCGAAGGCCTCGGCCCCCATCTGATAGAACTGCCGATAACGCCCCTTCTGCGGACGCTCGTAGCGGAACATGGGGCCCCGATAGAACACCCGCTGTGTCTGATTGAACAGCAGACCATGCTGCTGCAGGACGCGGACACACCCCGCAGTGCCTTCGGGACGCAGGGTGAGACTGTCGCCATCCCGATCGAGCAGCGAGTACATCTCTTTCTCGACGATGTCCGTGGCTTCGCCCACACCACGGCTGAACAGCTCGGTAAACTCCATCAGCGGCAGATGAACTTCCTCATAGGCGTAGCTCAGCAGCACGGACTCGAGCACTTCCTCCACTGCCCGCCAGCGCCGGCCTTCGTCTGGCAGCACATCGCGCATGCCCCGGATCGCCTGCACCATCGCTACTCTCCCAGGACCAGGTTGGCCACGTTGTTACGCGAGTAACGCGCCAGCGGCACCGGTTCGTCATTGAAGCTCAGCGAAACGCCAGGCGCATAGCCGAGCAATATCCGAAACGGTGCCCGACCGGTGAGGATCAGCGTCTGTCCGGTGCGGTTCAGATCGCTGTACAGGTTATCGCCGTCAACGGATTTCACTTCCAGCCAGCAGTCTTCGCTGAACACAAAGGTGAGCTGGTCGTCGCCGAACTCGGTAATTCGACGCGTCCGGACGCCCGGCACGGCCGAGGTCTCAGACGTCGACACCGCCGCGCTCGATGAAGCCTCATCTGCGTCGCCGCTACTGTCGGGCATGGATTCCGGTATCGATTCAGGGGCGGATGGCTGCCCTGCATCGGCGACGGCCGGGTCCGGTGCGGATGCCCGGGAAGAAACCGGCTCATCGGGCGTGGCGACCAGGCGCTCACCCGTTGCGGGCGGCTCGACCGGATCGTCCGCGCTGGCCGGAACGGACTGAACGGACGAATCGACGGTGGATGGCTCGGCTTCCGGGAGATCGTCCGTCCGCGTTGGGTCAGGGAGCGTCTGCCCGGGTGTTTGCATTGCTGCCTGCTCTTCAGCTGCAGCGGAGTCCGCGGTAACGGTTTCCGCTGCAACAGCGTTTTCCGGCTCTGCCGGCTCATTGTCACCCAGCAGCCAGACGAGCAACGCGATCAGGACGGCGCCGGCCACCGCGGCGATCCCGAGCGTTCGGGTCGGGGTGCCGACAGGCGCGTTGGCGACGGGCAGTTCACCGGTGATGGCATCGGTTTCTTCCGTCACTTCCGGATAACGGGCCAGCAGTGACTCGGGTGACAGTTCCAGCAACCGGGCGTAGGAGCGAAGGTAGCCGCGTGTGAACACGGTGGGCGGCAGACGTTCGTAATCATCCGCTTCCAGTGCCTCGATGACATTGACCGGCAGATTCAGCGCATCGGCCACTTCCCGGGTGCTGACTTCCATGTCTTCCCGGGTGGTTTTCAGATCGGCGCCTGGGCCGGTCTCAGGGGTATCGGACACGATTCAGCACCCGCTGATCAGCGAGGGACCACACATTCAGTGGCCTCCGGAGAGTCGGGAAACAGGTTGTTCAACGCCAGTGCGTAGCTGGCCATGCGGTCCGGGTCCCGCTGGGCCTGCGCGATCTTCATGCCCAGGCACAGAGACCGGGCGCTCTGCTGGGCCAGCGAACGGAAACTATCGTAGTAGGCGGCAGCACCTGCGATGTCACCGTCGTCGTAGGCGAGCTGAGAAAGTTCGAGGCTGGACAGGGGCTGGGAAAAATTGAGCTGCAGTGCCCGGCTGAAAGAGTCCCTGGCCGCGTCTCTCTCGTTCACCTTCAGCTGCGCCAGGCCCAGGTTTTCGTAGGCCTGGCTGCGGGCCCGGTAATCCGTATCCCGCACCAGAATGGTGAGATAGTGGACGGCTTCCTCGTAGCGACCGCGGGAGAACAGGAAAGAGCCGTAGTTGTTGAGCGCCATGGCATCTTTCGGATCAATGGACAAGGCGGTTTTGAAATGCTCTTCCGCCAGACCCCACTCGCTCTCGGCCGCATTCAGCACAGCCAGGAGCACGTGGGCTTCCACGGAGCGGTCGTCGATATCCAGCGCTCTGTTGAGCGAGGTGCGCGCGCGTTCCATGTTGCCCTGCTCCAGATAACCTCGAGCCAGATCCAGCTGGGCATTTACCCGGTTGGCCGCCGGCGCCGGGTCGGGCAGTCCCCCGGTGGACTCCGTCACGCAGCCACCGGGCAAAATCAGTACTGCCAGCAGAAAAACGATGGCCCACTGATTCATACTGCCTCCTCGGTCATTGTTGTTGTTGTTTCACCAGCTTTCACTCGTGCGAGGTAGCGCGCCTGCCGCCGGGTTCGATCCTCGACTTCACCCACAAGCTGGCCGCAGGCCGCCGCGATGTCTTCGCCACGCGTCGTGCGCAGCATGGTCGCGTAGCCCTGATTCATCAGATAGGTCTGAAACGCTCTTACTGAATCGGCTTCCGGTCGCTCGAACCCGGAGGCCGGGAATGGGTTGAAGGGTATCAGATTGATCTTGCAGCGCACGTCCTGGAGGAGCTCGGCCAGGGCCCGGGCGTGGACAGGCTGGTCATTCACACCCTTCATCAGGGTGTATTCCATGGTCAGCGAACGGCGATCGCCGAGGCCATCCACATAGTGCCGGCAGGCATCGAGCAGCGCCTCGATGGGATATTTGCGGTTCAAGGGAACCAGCTTGTCCCGGAGTTCATTGGTGGGCGCATGCAGCGAGATCGCCAGAGAGACGTCGGTCACCTTGGCCAGTTCGTAAATGCCGGGTACGACGCCCGCCGTGCTGATCGTCACCCGCCGCTTGGATATCCCGAAGGCCAGGTCATCCATCATCAGCTCCGTCGCCGCCAGCACCGCATCGAAATTGAGCAGCGGCTCACCCATGCCCATCAGCACCACGTTGGTGACCGACTCACCCCGATCGGCCAGCATGTGATTGGCGAGCCAGACCTGACCGATGATTTCAGCAGTCGTCAGATTGCCGTTGAAGCCCTGTTTGCCGGTCGAGCAGAAGGTGCAGTCCAGCATGCAGCCAACCTGGGAGGAAACGCAGAGCGTGTTGCGCCCCTTGTCCGGGATCAGCACGGTCTCCACGCAGTTGCCGTTGGCCACCCGCACGACCCACTTCACCGTGCCGTCCACGGAATCGTAGCGGGCAACCACCTCCGGTGGTTTGAACTCGGCATGCTCGGCAAGCCAGGACCGATAGGCCTTCGACAGGTTGGTCATGCCGTCGAAATCCAGCTGACGCTGATGATAGGCCCACTTCATGATCTGATGAGTACGGTAGGGTTTGTCATCCACCTGAGCGGTGAATGACTCCATCCCTGACCGGGTCAGGTCAAACAGATTGGTCCTGGCCGGAGTCATATCAATCAGCCCCGGGGGCAGATCTCCCCAGCCTCGAAGAAGTAGCCGATTTCACGCTCTGCCGAAGCCGGTGAGTCGGAGCCGTGTACCGCATTTGCTTCCACAGACTCCGCGAAGTCCGCGCGAATGGTGCCTGCCGCTGCTTCTGCGGGATTGGTCGCTCCCATCAGCTCACGGTTTCTGGCGATGGCATTGTCGCCTTCCAGCACCTGCACAACCACCGGGCCCGACGTCATGTAGGCAACCAGATCGCCGTAAAACGGTTTGCCATCGTGCTCGGCGTAAAAGCCCTTGGCCTGTTCCTCGGTCAGTCGCATCATTTTTGCAGCAACGATGGTCAGGCCGTTTTTTTCGAATCGGGAGTAGATCTCGCCGATGATATTTCTTGCTACAGCGTCGGGTTTGACGATGGAAAGCGTACGCTCAACCCCCATGGAGTTCTCCGATCAGATAGTGAGTGTGTGCGCGCGGAGCACGAGAACAGTAAGCGTCGATCCTTCAGACAAACCAACACCCTGTCACCATTACCCGTGATTGTCCCGTGCCCCTGACCGGCCGCCCAGTTAACTTTCGTTAACCTTACCGCCGGTTCCGTCAATCCCAGCATAGCGCTTTAAGGCTATCTTCTTAAAGCTATGTTATTGATATATCAGGGAAACGCGCCTGTCAGCGGGCGCGTATTATACGCGTTTAGCGCGCGCCGACTAGGTGTGTTAGAAAATCACTAGGTGTGTTGAAAAAACACCTAAGACGCAGCCCGCAGGCGCGTGACCACCTCCGCAAGCCGCCCGGCCGCGTAGTCCACTTCCGCTTCGGTGGTGAACCGGCCAACGGTGAAACGCAGGGACGCATGGGCCAGCGCGTCGTCGATGCCGAGCGCTCTGAGCACGTAACTCGGCTCCACACTGGCGGACGTGCAGGCGGACCCACTGGAAACTGCCACATCGTCCAGCGCCATGAGCAAGGTCTCCCCATCCACGCCCTTGAAGCCCACATTGATCAGCCCGGGGAGCCGGTCGTCCTCACTGCCGTTCAGAACCGTGCCCGGCACCTGCTTGAGGTGACTCCAGAGCCGTTGCCGCAATGCCAGCAGGCGTGCGTGCTCGTTCTCCCGCTCCCGCATCATGATCGCGGCGGCCTCACCGAGTCCGACAATCTGATGGGTCGCCAGGGTGCCCGATCGCATGCCTCGTTCATGCCCACCGCCATGAATGAGTGGCGTGAGATGGACGGGGGGTTCCCGGCGCACATAGAGCGCGCCTACCCCTTTCGGGCCATATATCTTGTGCCCGGAAATGGAAATCATATCGATGGGCATGGTGGAAACATCGAGGGGCAGCTTGCCGAAACTCTGGGCGGCATCGGTATGCATCAGCACCCCTTGCGCCCGGCATACGGCACCGATGGCAGCCACATCATTGACCACGCCGGTTTCGTTGTTGGCATGCATGATGGAGACGATCAGGGTGTCATCGTCGAGAGCGTCGGCAACCTGTTCCGGTCGCACGATGCCATCGCTGCCCGGCTTCAGGTACGTTACCCGGAAGCCTTTACCGGCCAGGTATTCGCAGGTATCCAGCACCGCCTTGTGCTCGATCGCACTGGTGATGATGTGGCGGCGCTCGGCCCCATCGGCCACGCCTTTGAGTGCAAGGTTGTCGGACTCGGTCGCCCCTGATGTCCAGACGATCTCTCGCGGATCGGCGTTGAGGACCGCCGCCACCTGGGTGCGGGCATGTTCCACGGCCTCTTCCGCTTCCCAGCCGAAGACGTGGGAACGGGACGCCGGATTTCCGAAGTTCCCTTCCACCAGCAGACAGGCGCTCATCTTCTGTGCCACACGCGGATCCACCGGCGTGGTGGCGGCATAATCCAGATAGACGGCCTTGCCGGCTGGGTGTTTCTGGCCTGCGGCCGTACTGGAAATCTGTTCGGTCTGGGCTTCGGACACGGTCTGTACTTCTACTCCTGCGGCACCTGTCTGTTACAGGTGCCGCGCGTGAATCAGTTGCTGATCCTGCCGGTTCGCAACGCCCTGAACTTCCTTACGATCCACCAGATCAGCCAGAGAGATTCCGGTCAGGAAGCTGTCGATTTCGCCGGACAGGTCCGTCCAGAGGTCGTGGGTCAGGCACATGTGGCCATCCTGGCAATCACCGGAACCGTGGCAGCGGGTGGCGTCCACCCCATCGCCCACGGCGTTGATGATGTGAGACATGCTGATCTCATCCAGCGCCCTTCCCGCCTGATAGCCACCCCCGGGCCCGCGCACGGACTGCAGCAACCCGGCTTTTTTCAGCTTTGCCAGAAGCTGTTCCAGGTAGGCGGCGGAAATGCCTTGCCGTTCGGCAATGTCGACCACGCTGATCGGCCCGTGCTGTCGGTGCAGGGCGATATCGAGCATGGCAGTGACGGCGTAGCGGCCTTTTGTGGTCAGACGCATCCGTCGAGTATGCAATACCCGACTAAACTGGTCTACTTTTCCCGGAATCCGGCAAGCTGCTTGAGCACGCCCCGCAGCATCTGCACTTCGGTTTCATCCGGCGTGACCCGGGTCAGCAATCTGCGCAGGCGGGTCATGGTCTGGCCCGGGTTGGCCGGATCGAGAAATTCCGACTCCACCAGCACCCGTTCGAAGTGCTCGATGAGTCCCTCGAGTTGTGCCGAGGTTGCCGGTGACCGGTCCCATTGATCGGAATCCAGCGGACCGGCTTCGAGCTGCCGATAGAGCTCGTAGCAGACCACCTGCACGGCCATGGCGAGATTCAATGAGGAATAGTCCGGATTCGCAGGAATCACCAGATGGCAGTGGCACTTCTGCAACTCGTCGTTGGTGAGACCGCTGGTTTCGCGGCCGAAGAGAATGGCGACCTTCTGCGTACCATGGCGTTCAACGATCGCGGCAACCGCCTCTTCGGCCTTCATCAATGGCCAGGGGATCCGCCGGACGCGAGTGCTGGTGCCCACCACCCACTGAGCATCGGCAATCGCGGCTTCCACGGAATCGAAAACCTGGCAGGCTTCGAGCACATCCTGAGCGCCAGCCGCCCGCCACTGAGCCTGTGGATCCGGATAACGGCCGGGATTGACCAACGCCAGATCCGTCAGCCCCATGGTTTTCATGGCCCGGGCTGCGCCGCCAATATTGCCCGGGTGGCTGGGTTCGACGAGCACCACCCGAACGTTGTGCAGGTGATTGTGAAACTGATCGGAGTCGGACAAGCGAATTCTCTCTGCCGGGCGGCGTTTTTTCCGCCCGTTTTCGTTTAGGATACCGCCGCGATTGTAAGGCGGGTCCCACATGCAACCAATGGCTAATACGGCGCTTCGGGCAGCCAGAACGGCGAGCACCATCATGCTCCAGGCGCTTGATAATCTGGAAGCACTGGCGGTTGAGAAGAAAGCGCGCAACGACTATGTCTCGCGGGTGGATAAAGACACGGAAGCCGTGCTCATCGACGCCCTGCACAAGGCCTACCCGGACCACGCCATCACCGGCGAGGAGCACGGCAACTCGATCTCTGCTTCGAACGGCTCCGAATACACCTGGATCATCGACCCGCTGGACGGCACCACCAACTACCTGCAGGGAATTCCCCACTACGCCATCTCCATTGCCGTTATGCGCGGCAAGCACATCGAGCATGGCGTGATCTACGATCCTCTGAAGAACGACGAATTCGTCGCCTCCCGTGGCCATGGGGCACAACTGAACGGCAAGCGGATCCGGGTCAATCCCATCCATCGTCTGGAAGACGCCCTGCTCGGCACCGGCATTCCACCCGGCTCCATCGAGGCGGACCTGGACAGGTACATGGCTCAGCTCAAGTACTTCACCGGCAAATGCCGGGCCGTTCGGCGTCTGGGTTCAGCAGCCCTCGATCTGGCCTATGTGGCCGCCGGCCGCTCCGACGGATTCTGGGAATTCGGCCTGCAACCCTGGGATATCGCCGCCGGCGTGCTCCTGGTGCGGGAAGCAGGCGGCTTCGTCGGCGATCTCTCCGGCGGCGACGGTTTCATGGAAAGCGGCGATGTGGTCGCCGCCAACCCGAAACTCTTCAAGCTGATGATCCAGGCCATCCGTACCAGCACCAGTACGAAGGATTAGTCGCTCCGGAGCCGCTCCACGGCTCAGCTTGTGATACTGCAGCAGAATGCGAAAGCATCGCAGCGATTTCAGAAACGTGAGAGCGAGGCCGAAGGCGGTGAGTTGACTGCCTGATGGCGAAGCCATTAGGCAGGCAACCTCGCCAACTGAGCGCGTCCGGCGCGGAGCGCCCGAGCGGGAGTGCCTGAAATCGCTGCGATGCTTTCGCATTCTGCGGCGCTGTCAGACACCTTATCCGGCCAGTCAGATCCGCGGAAACAGCAGTACCACCCCTACGGCATATCCTGCTCGCGCGTCTCCTTCTCCGGCACCAGCAGATCCTCCCGCTGAATATTGAGCGCCAGGAGCACGTTCGCTGCCACGAACACGGATGAGTAGGTGCCCACGACCACACCAATGGTCAGCGCCGCGGAAAAGCCGCGGATGCCTTCTCCGCCGGCGAACAGAAGCGCCAGCAGCACGAACAGAGTGGTCAAAGAGGTGACCAGCGTGCGTCCCAGCGTCTGATTCAGAGACTGGTTGATGATGTCCACCGCGGTACCCTTGCGGATAGCGCGGAAGTTTTCCCGTATCCGGTCGGAAACAACGATGGTGTCGTTGAGCGAGTAGCCGATCACCGCCAGTATCGCAGCGAGCACTGAGAGATCGAACGTCCACTGCATGATGGCGAAGATGCCCAGGGTGATCACCACGTCGTGCACGAGCGCGGCCACCGCACCGACGGAAAACTGTTTGGTGAAGCGGAACAGAATGTAGAGCATGATCATGATCAGCGCGGCCAGAAGCGCAAGCCCCGCATCTTCGGTCAGTTCTTCGCCCACCGCAGGACCGACAAAATTCGACTGGCGCAGTTCCACCGCCGGGAACAGCTCACGCAATGTGGTGACGATGTTGTCGCCCAGATTGGCTTGATCGATGCTGGCCTGGGGCGGCATCCGGATGAGCAGATCCTGCTCGGTGCCGAAGTACTGAACGGTGCCATTTTCATAGCCGGCAGCATCCAGAATGCCGCGAATCTGCTCCGGGTCCACGGGCTCGACGAATTCGACCTCCACCAGGGTGCCGCCGGTGAAGTCTAGCCCCAGATTCAGACCCTTGACGGCCAGACCGCCAAGCGAACCGATCACCAGCACGGTGGACACCACCGCAGCGATCATGCGCTTGCCCATGAAATCAATGGTTGGGAGGTTCATATCGCCAGCCTCGTGAGCGTCCGGCCGCCGTACATGAGATTCACCAGGGCCCGGGTGCCCATGATGGCGGTGAACATGGAGGTGACGATGCCGATGGCGAGTGTGATCGCAAACCCTTTCACCGGTCCGCTGCCGATGGACAGCAGAATGATGGCGACAAAGAAGGTGGTGATGTTGGCATCCAGAATGGTGAGGGTGGCCCGATCGAAGCCGGCCTGTATGGCGGCCTGAGGCGAACGCTCCTTGAGCTCTTCACGGATCCGCGAAAATATCAGTACGTTGGCGTCCACGGCCATGCCGACCGTGAGCACGATGCCGGCAATACCCGGCAACGTCAGCGTGGCACCGAGTACGGACATGATGGCAACCAGGAGCACCAGATTCGCGATCAGGGCGATGTTTGCCGCCAGGCCGAACAGCCGGTAGTAGAAAAGCATGAAGACGAGCACCAGCGCGAAGCCGATCAGCATGGAGTTCTTACCCGCCTGAATATTGTCCTCACCCAGACTCGCCCCCACCGTACGTTCCTCGACGATGTACATCGGCGCGGCCAGGGCGCCAGCCCGGAGCAGCAGGGCCAGATCACGCGCCTCCTGGAGGTCGAGACCGGTGATACGGAACCGGAAGCCCAGCGCCGACTGGATCGTCGCCACGTTGATGACGCGCTTTTCCTCGGTCGTAAACGGCACCAGCGCCGGTTCGCCATCCACCATTTCTTCGCGCATCTGCACTTTCAGTTCTTTGAAGATGATGGCCATGGAGTTGCCGACGTTGTCCTTGGTGGCCTCGTTCATGGCCCGGCCGCCGTCGTTGTCCAGATTGATGCTCACCTGAGGCTGGCCACTTTCCGGGTCGTATTCCTGAACCGCGTTGTTCACCTGATTACCGGTGACGATGTTCGCTTTCTCCAGAATCACCGGTGCGCCTTCGTAGGTGTAGCGCTCGGTCTGCGAAGGACGTGCGTTCTGTTGTGCCACCAGCCTGAATTCAAGGTTGGCGAACTTGTTGAGGATATCCTTGACCCGTGCGGGGTCCTGCACACCGGGCATATCGACGACGATTCTCGCCCGGCCGAGGCGCTGCACGAGGGGCTCTGACACACCCAGTTCGTTCACCCGACTGCGCAGACTCTGGAGGTTCTGCTGGATAGCCAGATCTTCGAGTTCACGGACTTTTTCCTCGGTGACGGTAAGGATCAGCCCCGGCTTGCCACCCACATCCCGACTTGCCACCTCGAACTCATCGAACTGCTCATTGATGAGTGACGCGGCGGTTTCTCTTCCCGATTCATTCTGAAATGGAATTCTGAGCGTGCTGCCATCCAGCCACTGACTCGACGCGTAGCGGATGCGCGCCTCCACCAGCAGATCACGAATGGCTTCCTGGTTTGAGACCATGCGATCGCCGAGGAACTTGTTCATGTCCACCTCCAGCAGGAAGTGCACGCCGCCGGACAGATCGAGGCCAAGAGACATGGGCGTGCCGCCCAGGTCCTGCAGCCACATCGGTGTAGTGGAAGCTCTTGTCAGCGCCACGACGAACTGCGCACCGCCCACGCTGTTGAGCGCTTCCCGGAGGATGGCCTGGCCATGCAACTGCTCGTCGTCGTCCGACAGGCGGATGATGGCGCTTTCCCCATCGATCTCGGACCCGATGACCTGAATGCCTTCAGCCCGCAGCAACGACACCGACCGGTCGACGAGGGCCTGATTAACACCGCCCAGGCCGGCATCATCCGAGCCGATGTTGCTGACCAGTTTGATCTGCAGAGCGCTGTCCGGCTGAAACAGGTTCGGCGCCGCATAGATGGCGCCAAAGCCGACGATGACCGCGATCAGGAGATAGCGCCAGACGGAGGAAGTATTCGGGGGACGGACGGGCTGGCGCGATACGCCTAACAGCCCACTACCCCCTGTTGAGGCGCCACGACCGGTTGCCATAACGTGATCAGGACTCGTCCAGGGACTTCAGGGTGCCCTTGGGCAGTGTCGCGCCGATGGCCGACTTCTGGACCCGAAGTTCCATGTTGTCGGCGACCTGGATCTTGACGAAATCGTCCTCGACCTTGTTCACCTGCCCCACTATCCCGCCAGCAGTGACCACCTCATCACCCTTCTCGAGGCCGGTCATCAGTGCCTGGTGCTCCTTGCGGCGCTTGCTTTGCGGGCGCCAGAGCAGGAAGTAGAAAATAAGGACGAAGCCGCCCAGAAACAGCAGATTGATGAGCCCGGCATCTGCCGGTGGTCCACCAGCTTCAGCCGCGTGTGCGGCAGTCTCGAAAAGGTTCATTTACGGGGAATTCCAGTCGTTTCTGAGGGTCTCGATGAGGGTGCGAAATGTACCCGTTTCAATAGAGGCGCGCAAACGAGCCATGAGCCCGTGGTAGAAGTGCAGATTGTGTTCGGTCATGAGCATGGCACCGAGCATTTCCCCACAGCGCTCCAGGTGATGGAGATAGGCGCGGGAAAAGTTGGTGCAGGTATAACAGGTGCAGGCCGCATCCAGTGGTGCCGGATCCGCTTTGTGCACCGCGTTGCGGATGCGGACCACGCCCGTGGACGTGAACGCATGGCCGTTCCGGGCATTTCGCGTCGGCATCACGCAATCAAACATATCCACACCCAGCGACACACCGCGGATCAGATCTTCCGGCGTCCCCACCCCCATGAGGTAGCGGGCCCGGTCCGTGGGCATCTGCGGCAGCAGGTCGACCAGCACCTGATCCATTTCCGCCTTCGGCTCACCCACGGACAGGCCACCGATGGCGTAGCCGTCGAAACCGATGTCGAGCAGTCCGGAAAGGCTCTCACGCCGCAGATCCCCGTACATGCCACCCTGAACAATGCCGAACAGCAGCGGCGCCCGTGCCGGGTGCGCGTGTTCACAGCCCGCATCGAAGGCCGAGCGGGATCGGGCTGCCCAGCGCAGGGACAGTTCCATGGAATGACGCGCTTCCTCCGGCGTCGCCGGATACGGCGTGCACTCGTCAAAGATCATCACCACGTCCGAGCCCAGGTTCTGCTGCACCCGCATGCTGGATTCCGGCGTGAGTTCCACCCGATCCCCATTGATCGGCGATCTGAAAACGACGCCTTCCTCGGTGATCTTCCTGAGTTCACCAAGGCTGAAGACCTGAAACCCGCCGCTGTCCGTGAGAATCGGCCCCGGCCACTGCATGAAGCGATGCAGCCCCCCCAGATCGCGGATGGCCCGATCGCCAGGCCGGAGCATCAGGTGGAAGGTGTTCCCGAGCAGAATCTGTGTGCCGACCCGCTCCAGGCCTTCCGGGGTCATGGCTTTGACCGTCCCATACGTGCCGCAAGGCATGAATACCGGGGTTTCGACCTCACCGTGGGCCGTGGTGAGGCGTCCGCGACGGGCTTCGCCTTCTGTGGTCAGTACTTCGAAACTCACCGGTCACCTCTGTCAGGGTGCCGGCTGTCGCGACGACTCAGGAACATGGCGTCTCCATAGCTGAAAAAACGGTAGCGGGCGGCCACCGCGTGTTGATAGGCCGCCATGACGGGCTCGAAACCGGCGAACGCGGTCACCAGCATGAGCAGCGTGGATTCCGGCAGGTGGAAATTGGTGATCAGCGCATCCACCACCTTGAACCGGTAGCCCGGGGTAATGAACAGCGCAGTCTCGCCACTGCCGGGGCGTAAGCGGCCATCGTCGGACGCCGCGGATTCCAGCGCTCGCACCGCCGTGGTTCCGACCGCCACCACCCGTCCACCGGCGGCCCGGGTCGCATCGATGGCCTGAATGCAGGCTTCGTCGATGTGGTAGCGCTCGGTGTGCATCTGATGTTCGTCCAGATCTTTCACCCGCACAGGCTGGAAGGTGCCGGCACCGACGTGGAGGGTCAGCGGCACCCGACGCACCCCGGAGGCTGCCAGTTCGGCAAGCAACGCCTCGGTGAAGTGCAAGCCCGCGGTTGGCGCGGCTACCGCGCCTGGGTGGGTACTCCAGATCGTCTGGTACCGTTCCTCATCCACGGCATCCGGGCCGGTCTCCTGGTCCCGCCCGATGTAAGGCGGCAGGGGCACGCTGCCATGCGCCTCAAGCACCGCCAGCACCGGCGCATCGAACCGCAGCTGGTAAAACTGACCATCCCGGCCCAGGACTTCCAGCCGATGGGGGCCGACCATGAGCGTTCGACCGGCTTTCAGCGCTTTGCTGACCCTGACCTGACACAACGCCGTCTTTCCATCCAGCACCCGTTCCAGCAGGAGCTCCGCCTGCCCGCCGGTATCTTTCCTGGCTTCGAGCCGGGCCTTCAGCACCCGGGTGTCGTTGACCACCAGCAGGTCGTCGGGCCTCAGCAGTACAGGCAATTGGGAAAACAGCAGATCGCGCCGTGCATCGCCTTCCAGCACCAGCAACCGGCTGGCATCCCGCGCTGCCGCCGGATGCTGGGCGATCAGCGCCTCGGGCAGGTCATAGTGAAAGTCCGCACGCTGGTACCTGGGCGGTCCGGCCGGGGTCTTTTCCCGGGACGTGGTTGTGGGGGTTCTGGAGGACATGGCTTTACCGGCCATCCTGATGCTGAAGTGCGGCCCGGATTGTATTCAAAGTCGGTCAGCGCTGAAAGGCGGCAGGCCAATTAGGGCGGACCTGCAAGTGCTCACAACTGGCAGGCCAGCAGAGAGATGTGATAGAAAGCCCATCCCTGGCTGGGTGGCGAAATTGGTAGACGCGCTGGATTCAAAATCCAGTTTGGGCAACCAAGTGCGGGTTCGACTCCCGCCCCAGCTACCACACAATCTCCTGATGAGCGGAACTATCAATGAGTGAAACACCCGTACTGGTGGGCATTGCCCAGAACGAGCAACGCCCGGTAGATCCGCAGGCATCCCGGGAACCTCTCGAGCTGATGCTGGACGCTCTGCAGGCGGCCGCCGAAGACGCCGGTTCCACGGCGCTCCTTACCGGGGCCGGCAGTGTCCGGGTGGTTCGCGGTATCTGGCCCTACAAAAATCCCGGCAAGGTGATCGCCGAGACCCTCGGCTGCGCCCAGGCGGAAACCTGCCTGTCCCAGTTCGGTGGTAATTTTGTCCAGACCACGGTCAACCAGTCCGCCCTGGACATTCAGTCCGGGCGCCACGACATCATTCTGATCACCGGCGCCGAATGCGGCAGCACCCAGGCGAAGGCGCGACGGGCGGGTCTGAATCTACGCGAGGATCTTGCCTGGCAACCGGCCGACGGCACGCCGGATACGATGATTGGCGAAGACATACCCATGGTGAGCGATATCGAGCGTGCCATCGGGCTGACGGCACCCATTCAGTGCTATCCCATGTTCGAAAATGCCCTCCGCTATCATCTGGGCGAATCGCTGGAAGACCACATACGCCGTGTGTCCGAGCTCTGGGCAGGGTTTTCCCGAGTCGCCTCGACCAATCCCCACGCCTGGCTGAAAGACGCGAAGACGGCGGAGGAAATCCGCACCCGATCGAGCAGCAACCGACCGGTATCTTTCCCCTACCCGAAACTGATGAACTCGAACAACAACGTGGATCAGGGTGCCGCCCTCATCCTCTGTTCTGCCAGCAAGGCCCGTGCCCTGGGCATCCCGGAAGACAAATGGATCTATCCCTGGGCCGGCACCGATGCCCACGATGCCTACAACCTGGTCAATCGGAGCGCCTTCCACGAATCCCCCGCCATCCGGATTGCCGGCCAGCGCGCCCTGGCGCTCAGTGGTCTGAGCGTCGCTGACCTCGACCACGTAGACGTCTACAGCTGCTTCCCTTCCGCCGTTCAGATCGGCGCCCGAGAGATCGGACTGGATCTCGGCAGACCGCTCACGGTCACTGGGGGGCTCACTTTTGCCGGTGGGCCGCTGAACAATTACGTGATGCACTCGATCGCCCGGATGGCCGAGCTTCTGCGCGCGGACCGGGATGCAAAAGGCCTGATCACCGCCAATGGGGGCTACCTCACGAAACATGCCTTCGGCATTTACTCTGCCACCCCGCCGTCGAAGCCCTTCCAGCATCAGGATGTGCAGGCGGAAGTGGACGAAATTCCGCTGAAAGACGCTCTGGAAGTGCACGATGGCGATGCGGTGGTGGAGAGCTACACGGTCATGTATACGGGCGAGGCCGAGACCATCGGTTTCGTCAGTGCGCTGACCGACGACGGCCGGCGGACGCTGGCGACCACGGAAGATGCGGATACGCTCCGCGCCATGGTGTCCGAAGAGTTCTGCGGCCGGCCCGTAAAGCTCAGCAACAAGGTCGCGAGTTTCTAGATCGGGCCCGGGCATTCACCACAACTGATGGCTGTCGAAGAAAACACCGAGATGCCGCTGCCAGCCGGACTGTTCCGGCGACTGGCGGCCATGGTGTACGACGCCTTGCTGATTGCGGCGATTCTCATCAGCAGCATCACCCTGATGGTGGTGCTGACCAACACCCCGGTGGCCGGGCGCAACGTGCTGGGCCTGCTGCTCCTGGAATCCTTCGCTTTCTTTGCTTACTTCTGGATCTTCCGCGGTCAGACCCTCGGTATGCTTGCCTGGCGGCTCTCTATCGTCACCGGCAGTGGTTACCAGATGACGGTCAGTCAGGCCCTGCTGCGTTATTTCGGTGCGCTGATCAGTTTCGCGGCATTCGGTCTGGGCTATATCTGGATTCTGATCGATGCCCAGAAGCGGGGCTGGCCGGATCTGATCTCTGACAGCCGGGTGCTGTTCACGCCAAAATCCCGGTCAGCGTAAACGCCTCAGGCCCCAGGCACCCAGTCCCCAGCAGGCGATGATCGGCAGTGCGACCGCGACCGGCGCGGCCAGGTCGTACACCATGCTCATGGGGGCGAACAGATCCTGCAGGTACTTGAAGCCAAGGCCGGCGAACACACCCACAGACAGTCGAACCCCCATCCCCACCTCGCGCAGCGGCCCCAGAATGAAACCGAGGGCCAGCAGCGCCAGGCCGAGCACGGAGAACGGCTGGAGAATCTTGCTCCAGAAGGCCAGCTCGTAGACGCTGGTGTTGAGGCCTTCCCGCTCCATGTATTCAATCTGCCGGTAAAGATCCTCGAGCGAGAGCTTGCGTGGCTCCACCAGCACGCGAACGGTCAGGAGACGGGGATCCACCTGACCATCCCAGCGCAGCGCCGGGATCTTTCTAGTGGTGTTTTCCCGCTCACCGATGCGGGTTTCTTCCACCTGGTGCAGGACCCAGTGCGGGTCATTGCCCGGCCGATACTCGGCCCAGTCCGCCGTCACCGTGCGCACCAGCCGGTTCTGCCCGTCATACCAGAACTGCGACACATCCAGAAGTTCACCCCGCTGACCAATGCTGCCTGTCCGCATGTTCATGAGCCCTTCGCGGTACCAGTAGCCGCGGGTGGAATGCCTTGCGGCTCTCTCGCTCATGGCCTCTGCCTTGAAGACCTCCGCCCGCTCCTCTCCCTGGGGCGCCACCCACTCGCCAAGGGCGAAGCCCAGCAGAAAGATCAGCACCGCCGGCCAGGCCACCCCGAAATAGATTCTGCCCGGCGAAACACCCGCAGTGCGGAAGATGACGATCTCGGAGCGGGACGCCAGACTGCCGAGACCGATGAGTGCACCCAGGAAGACCACATAAGGAAGGACTTCATAGATCCGCCGTGGGATGGTCAGCACCACGTAGACGAGCATCTCGCTCACCAGATAGCTGGCGTCGTCCTCGCGCAGCTCTTCGAGCATGGCAAACAGACTCATGAGTCCGAGGAAGGCGAGCAGCACCACGCCGATCGACAACAGCACGGCTTTGCCGATGTAGGCATCCATCCGGAGCAGCCGCATCAGGCTCTGGCCGGATGGTTGGAGGTGCGCAGCAGAACCACACCGGTCACCAGAAAGGCGCCGTGCACCAGCCAGAAGCCCAGTACCGCTGGCAGCTGCCCATCGCTGATCGCGTTGCGATTGAACACGATGGCGGCGTAGTAGGCGACGAACAGCCCCAGTCCAGGCACCAGTCTGGCAAAGCGTCCGTCCCGCGGTTTCGTCCTGGCCACACCCACGGACACCAGACCGCCGATCAGCACCACCAGCGGCAGTGCGAGCCGGAAGTGCAGCTCGGCCAGGGCTTCCGGATCTCCCCGTTCGAGCAGTTCCTTCGTCTCGACTGTCTCGATCCCCGGCGCCCGTTGTCGACGGCCTTCTTCCAGACGCTGCTGCAGACGGCCGAAGGAGACCACCTGGTAGTCAGAGCTGCCCGCTTCGCCCAGATAACGGTGGCCGTTGGTGAGCACCAGGTAGCGCGTGCCCGTCACCTCGTCCACACGCTGACCGCCGGACTCGGCCCGCACGGTCATCGGCGCCGAATCGCTGCTCAGCTCGGCCAGAAAAACACCCTCCAGAGAATCTCCGGCCGCGCTGATCGCATCCGCGTAGGTGACCCGCTGCCCGCGGTAGTAGAGATGGAACACCCCTGGCGTCACCAGGCTGAATTCCGCATCCGCCGCCTGCTGATCCAGGAACTCGGTGAGCTGGTGATCGAACGCCGGTGCCAGATAGAGGCTGAAGCAGGCCACGACTGCGGTGATCGAAAGCGCGGGCAGCGTCAGCCAGCGCAGCAGGCGCCCCGGCCCTACCCCACCACCGCGCAGCACCACGAATTCGCTTTCCGCATGCAGTCGGCCCAGGGTGAGCAGCAATGCCAGAGACCAGGCGAACGGAATCAGCAGCTGCAGAAAGCCCGGCAACCGCAGATAGAGAATTTTGAAAATGCTGTCCGCTGCATATTTGCCCAGTGCGGCGTCCTGCAGATAGCTGATGAAACGGCCGCCGATCGTCACCGCCAGCAGCACGGCGGTGACCGACACCAGCACGAGCAGAAGCTCCCGATTGATGTAACGGGCGGCTACCGCCATGGCCGGCCCAAGCCGTCATCCGGGATCGAGTTCGTGGTTTCGCTAAGAGGTGTCATTTCGCCTAGAATTGCGCGCCAACTAATACGTCCCAGAGGCTCATCGGCGCGATTATGAAGTATTCGACCACTACCAGCACCCTGGCGGAGTCCAGAACCGATTGTCTGATCGCCGCCTTCGGCCAATGCAAACGTGTCGCCAGCCAGCAGGGTGCCGGGCGCTTTTTCAACGCCGCCGTCGCCGATTTCGATGATAAGGCGGGGAACACACAGCTCGTCAGCCTCGGCAACAGCAGCCCGATCAAGCGCATGCTCGTTGTTGGCGGCCTGAAGGGTACCGTCAGCACCAGCGATTTCAACAAAGCGGTAAAGGCAGCGGCGAAAGCACTGTCTTCAGCCAAGGCTAAGAGCGCACTCTGGGCGCTGAACGGTGTGGGGGTCAAAGGACAGGATCCCTACTGGAAGACCATGGCCAGCATCGGAGCGCTGAACGACACCTTCTACTCTTTCAATCTCTACAAGAGCTCACCCGAGGCTGCCGCCTCCCTGAAGACGGTGGCGTTGCATGCAGACCAGCGCAGCCGCGCCAATGTCGCCAGAGCGGTCAGACACGGTCAGGCAGCCCTGGCCGGTCTCGACTGGGCGCGCGATCTGGGCAATCAGCCTCCGAATATCTGCAACCCGAGCTTCCTGCTGAAGGAAGCCCGGAAGTTGTCCCGCAAACCGAACGTCAGCGTCTCGGCACTCGATGAAAAGAAAATGGCCGAACTGGGCATGGGCGCCTTCATGGCGGTCACCCAGGGCAGCAGCACCCCGGGCAAGATGATCATCATTCGCTACAACGGGGCCAAAAAGGCCAGCACGGAACCCGTGGTGCTGATCGGCAAGGGCATCACGTTCGATACCGGCGGCATCAGCATCAAGCCATCAGCGAACATGCACGAGATGAAGTGGGACATGTGTGGGGCGGCAACGGTGATGGGCGCAACACGCGCCGCCATCGAAGCGCGTTTGCCGATCAATCTGGTCACCATCGTCGCCGCCGCCGAAAACATGCCGAGTGGCAATGCCACCCGCCCCGGTGACATCGTCACAACCGCTTCCGGCAAAACGGTGGAAATTCTGAACACCGATGCGGAGGGCCGCCTGGTGCTCTGCGATGCGATCACCTACTCCGAGCGCTTCAAGCCCAAGGCAGTAATCGACGTAGCCACCCTCACCGGTGCCTGCATCGTCGCGCTCGGCGCCCACGCCACGGCGGTCTATGCCAATGACGACGAACTGGGGGATGCGCTGATTCAGGCCGGCGAGTACAGCGGCGATCGGGGCTGGCGGATGCCGCTGTGGGACGAGTATCAGCCCTCGCTGAAAAGTCAGTTCGCCGATATGGCCAACATCGGCACGGGTGGCGCCGGGTCCGTCACCGCAGCCTGCTTCCTTTCCCGCTTTGCCGGGGAGATGCGCTGGGCGCACCTGGATATCGCCGGTACGGCATTTCCACGCGGACCCCAGAATGGCGCAACCGGCAGACCCGTGGGGATGCTCTTCCGCTATCTGATCGACCAGGCCTGATCGGGCGGGCCGTGACCAGGATCGACTTCTACATACTGCAGGATGTGCACCTGGCCGCCCAGCACCGCTTTGCGTGCCGGCTGGCCACCCGTGCGCTGTCCGGAAAATCCGCAGAACGGGTGGTATTGCACGCGGCCGACGAACCCACGGCGAGAGAGGTGGACGAACTGCTCTGGCACTACCCGGACAAACGATTCGTCCCCCATTGCCTGCAGGGCAGCACCGGCGAGAAAGATGCTCAGGTGCTGGTCTCCTGGCAGGAGCCGCCGCACTATGACGGCGTGCTGGTGAATCTCTCCACCGAGGTACCCGATTTCTTCACCCGTTTTCAGCGGGTGATGGAGGTGGTGGTCGGAGAAACCCGTGATCAGGGGCGGGAACGCTATCGCTTCTATCGCCACCGCGGCTATCCACTGTACGATCACAAGATGGAAGACTGGGAAAGCGCAGCGCCATGAAAAAATCCGACGACCAGAAACCCGACGCCGAAAATAATGATCCGGATGAACTGCTCGGCGACCTGGAATCCATCAAGGAACTGCTCGACGAAGCGGAAGAAGGCAGACGTGCCGCGGTCAGACAGCCTCCGGATGTGCCGTTGCTGGACGACATGGTGGAAGGCGCCTATACCCTCGACGACTCCGACTCCCTGCTCTCCGCCACACCGGCGCTTGGTGGTGGGCGACGTGCGCGGCCGGGCTCCACGCCCCCGACGGCAGAGTCAAAGGACCGGTATCTCAGCGAAGATCTGTTCGATACGCTGCTGGGAGACCGGTGGAAGTCCTCCGCCTCAGACATCCTCACGGAAGCTCGTGGGGCGATCGAAGCACACCGGAACGACTGGACGCCGGAGGATACCGACGATCTGAACGCCGCCCTGCGTGTGCGCATCGACGAGACCCTGACGGAGTGGCTGAAGGAAACGGTCAAGGCCCGCATGGACGAGCTGCATACCGTGCTGCTGCAGACGGCCGAGGCGACCATCGAAGAGAAAATCCGGGCGCTGGTGGAAGCCAGACGCGCCGAGATGGAAAATGAACTGCTGAACGGACCCCGGCCGCGGCCGGATGAACCGGCCTGATCAAGCGCCTCGATGAACAAGTCCCGAAAGTACTTCCGGAAAGACAATCCCGACCACTGAGCAGACCGCTCGTTATTGAGAAGACCTGAGCCAATGGACAGCAGTTTCGATCCGCACAGCATTGAGCAATCCCTCTACGATGAGTGGGAAAACGCCGGCTATTTCGCCCCGGAAGGGAACGGCACCCCCTACTGCATCGTGATTCCTCCGCCCAATGTCACCGGCAGCCTGCACATGGGCCACGCTTTTCAGCACACGCTGATGGATGCCCTGATCCGCTACCACCGTATGAAAGGGGATCGCACCCTCTGGCAGATGGGCACAGACCATGCCGGTATCTCCACCCAGATGCTGGTCGAGCGACAACTCAACACGGACGGCCAGACGCGCCACGGGATCGGTCGCGATGCGTTCGTGGAACGGGTCTGGGACTGGAAGCAGGAATCCGGTGGCAACATCTCCCAGCAACTCCGTCGCATGGGCTCGTCCCTCGACTGGTCCCGCGAGCGCTTCACCCTCGATGAAGGATTCTCCCGTGCGGTGCTGGAAGTCTTCGTACAACTGCATGACGAAGGCCTCATCTATCGCGGCCAGCGCCTGGTCAACTGGGATCCAGCCCTCGGCACCGCCATATCCGACCTGGAAGTGGAAAACAGCGAAGAAGACGGCAAGCTCTGGCACTTCCGTTACCCGTTGAGCGACGGGAAAACGACTGCGGATGGGAAAGACTACCTGGTGGTTGCCACCACCCGTCCGGAAACCATGCTCGGGGATACGGCGGTGGCCGTACATCCGGACGACGAACGCTACCAGTCACTGATCGGCGCGACCGTCACCCTGCCCCTGGTTGGACGGCAGATCCCGGTGATCGCCGATGATTATGTGGACCGGGAGTTCGGCACCGGATGTGTCAAGATTACGCCCGCCCATGATTTCAATGACAACGAGATGGGATCCCGGCACCAGCTGGATCTGATCAACATCATGGCGCCGGATGCGAGCATCAACGACAACGCGCCCGAACCCTATCGCGGACTCGACCGCTTCGAGGCCCGGGAAAAGGTGGTTGCCGACCTGGAGGCACTGGGCCTGCTCGAGAAGATCGAGCCGCACAAACTGATGGTGCCCCGTGGTGACCGGTCCGATGCGGTGATCGAACCCCTGCTTACGGATCAGTGGTTCGTAAAAATTCAACCACTGGCCGAGCCGGCCATCGCGGCCGTGGAAAACGGCGATATCCAGTTCATTCCCAAGCAATACGAGAATGTCTATTTCTCCTGGATGCGCAACATTCAGGACTGGTGCATCTCCCGTCAGCAATGGTGGGGGCATCAGATTCCTGCCTGGTACGACGACGCGGGCAATGTCTACGTGGGTCGCAACGAAGCAGAAGCCAGGGAGAAAAACGGTCTCGGCGCGGACGTCACCCTTCGTCAGGACGAAGACGTGCTGGAAACCTGGTTCTCCTCTGCGCTCTGGACCTTCGGCACACTGGGCTGGCCGGAGGAAACAGAGGAGCTCTCACAGTTTCATCCCACCGACGTGCTGGTCACCGGCCACGACATCATTTTCTTCTGGGTTGCCCGGATGATCATGATGACGTTGAAATTCACCGGTCAGATTCCCTTCGAGAAGGTCTACATTCACGGCCTGGTGCGGGATGCTGAAGGTCAGAAAATGTCCAAGACCCGGGGCAATGGGCTGGACCCCCTGGATCTGATCGATGGCATCAGCCTGGACGACCTGATCGGGAAACGGACCAGCAACCTCACCCAGCCGCAGATGGCGGGAAAGATTGAAAAGCAGACCCGGCGGGATTTCCCCGACGGCATTCCTTCCTACGGCACCGACGCGCTGCGATTCACCTATTGTGCGCTGGCAAGCACGGGCCGGGACGTGCGGTTCGACCTGGCTCGAATCGAAGGCTACCGGAATTTCTGTAACAAACTCTGGAACGCAGCCCGGTACGTGCTGATGAACTGTGCCGAAGCGGACCTGGAAGGCGAGTCCAGCGTCAGTCTCGCCGATCGATGGATACGCTCCAGAACCCGCACCATGCTGGCAGATGCGGAGCGGGCCATCGAAACCTATCGGTTCGATATGTATGCGAACACGATCTATGAATTCGCCTGGCACGAGTACTGTGACTGGTACCTGGAGCTGACCAAGCCTCTCCTCTGGGACGAGGACGCATCCGATGCGGAACTGCGCGGCACACGCCAGACCCTGCTCAGCACCCTGGAGTGTCTGCTGAGAGCCGCACATCCGATCATGCCCTTCATCACCGAGTCGATCTGGCGTGAAGTGGCTCCGCTGCTCGGAAACCAGGGCGTGACCATCATGCAGCAGCCATTCCCTGAGTCTGACGAGTACCCCCAGGACAGCGAAGCAGATGCCGCCGTCGACTGGCTGAAAGGCGTGATCGAAGGAATCCGGAACATCCGTGGCGAGGCCAACATCAAACCAGGCCAGGAAATCAGCGTGCTGCTGCAGGGCGGCGACGACAGCGATCGCCGCTTATCCGAAGTGAACGCGACCCTGCTGAAACGGCTCGCCAAAGTCACGGCGATCGACTGGCTGGACGCTGGCGCAACGCCGCCACCGAACGCCTTGGCCCTCGTTGGCGAACTCAAGGTCATGGTGCCCCTGGCGGGCCTCATCGATGTGGGCGCCGAGCGTGCCCGTCTGCAGAAGGAAATCGATCGGCTGCAGAAGGACCTGGAAAGAATCGAGAAGAAGCTGGGCAATGAGAACTTCGTCGCCAAGGCGCCGGCCGAGGTCGTCGACAAGGAAAAGCTGAAGGCAGAGGACGCCAGAACCGCACTCGCCGTTCTGGCAGAACAGCAGGATGGACTGTCCGATCTGGAGTGAGACAGATCTGGAGTGAGACAGATCTGGAGTGAGACAGATCCGGAGAGAGACAGATCCGGAGAGAGACAGATCCGGGGTGAGGCCGGATCTGCGCTGAAATTCAGCCGCTGACCCGCAGCACCACTTTGCCGAAAGTCTGATCCGCGGCCACCAGAGCATGTGCCTCTTCAGCCGCTTCGATGGGCAACACGGTCTCTACGATCGGCTTGACCGCGCCACTGTCGATCTGGGGCCAGACCTCCGCAGCCAGCGCATCCATCACCGCCGACTTGGCCGCAACGGACCGGGCACGCAGGGTGGAACCGATGATGCGCTGACGTTTCACCATCATCAGGCCCAGGTTGACGCTGGCCTCCGCGCCGCCCATCAGGCCGATGATCACCAGTCGGCCATCCAGTCCGAGCACACTCAGATTAGCCGGCAGATATCCGGCACCCACCGGATCCAGAATCACATCCACCCCATCGGGCGCCCAGGTCTTCACCGGCGGCACAAAATCCCCGTCGTGCCGGTTCCAGCCACCGTCTGCGCCAAGCCCGATGCAACGTTCGATTTTTTCAGGGTTCCCGGCGGTGACAAAGCACGGATTGCCCCGGGCTCGACAGAGTTGGATGGCTGCGGTACCGACGCCGCTGGCGCCCGCGTGCAGCAGCACGGTCTCACCAAGACGCGTGCCTGCTTCCATGAAGAGATTGAGATAGGCGGTGGCGAAGACTTCCGGTATCGCGGCTGCCTCGGTCATGTCGAGACCGGATGGGATCGGCAGCACCTGCCCGGCGGGCACCACCACTTCCTCTGCATAGCCACCGCCGGCAAGCAGCGCACAAACTTCGTCGCCCACCCTGACGCGCGAGACGCCTTCACCCACCTCCAGCACCTCGCCGGAGCATTCCAGTCCCAGTATCGGACTTGCCCCGGGCGGTGGCGGATAACCCCCCGTGCGCTGAACGAGGTCCGCCCGATTCACCGCCGTGGCGGCGACCCGTATGCGGACTTCGCCCACACCGACCGATCCGGAATCGGCCTCGGCCCAGATCAGTTTTCCGTCTTCAACCAGAATGGCTTTCATCGAATCAGGCTCCAGGAATTACCAGGACATGCGCATCTTCACGCCCTGCTCGTGCAGATAAGTCTTCAGCGCACTGCAGGTGTAGTCACCATAGTGGACCATGGACGCAACCAGTGCCGCATCGGCCTTGCCTTCGGTGAGCGCTTCGGCCAGATGATGGGGTTCGCCCGCCCCGCCGGATGCGATCACCGGTATTCGCACCGCTTCGGCAATCATGCGCGTGAGCTTCAGCTCGTAACCCGCGCGGGTGCCATCTGCGTCGATGGCGTTCACCACCAGTTCACCGGCCCCCAGGGCTTCACCACGCGTTGCCCAGGCCAGTGCATCCAGACCCACCGGCGTGCGCCCGCCGTTGATGACGATCTCATAGCCCGAGGGACATTCGGCGCTCACCGGAACCGCCCTGATGTCCATGGACAGAACGATGTTCTGGGATCCCACCGCCTCCGCGCACTCGCTGATGAGTTCCGGGCGTTTCACCGCCGCTGAGTTCACATTGATTTTCTCGGCCCCGGCCAGGCGCAGATCCGTGGCGTCCGCGACGGACCGGATACCACCGCCGACGGACAGCGGAATGAACACCTGCTCCGCCACGGCCTCGACAACGTCGAGCATGATGTTGCGCTTGTCGCTGGAAGCGGTGATGTCGTAGAAGACGAGTTCGTCGAGCCCATCGAGGTAGTACTCTCTGGCCTTCTCCACCGGGTCGCCGATGTCCTTTGTATCCACGAACTTGACGCTTTTGGCCAGTTTGCCGTCACGCACATCCAGACAGGCAATCAGTCGTTTGCTCAGCATGTTCCGTCCCAGTTCGAAAATGCCGCCAGCAGTCGAAGTCCGACCCGGCCGCTCTTTTCCGGATGAAATTGGGTGGCGAAGTAGTTGGCTCTGCCCACGGCGCAGGCGAATTCCGTTTCGTATTCCGTACGGGCGTAGACCAGCGCCGGATCGGCGGGTACCGGGTAGTAGCCATGCACGTAATAAAATTCATCGCCGGGTTCGATCCCCGCGAGTACCGGATGCGGCTTCACCACCCGCACCTCGTTCCAGCCCATATGGGGAATCTTCAGATCCGGTCGATCGAATCGGAATCGCTGCACCCGGCCGGGCAACAGGCCGAGGGTCTTCTGGTCGTCTTCCTCGGAATGATCGAAAGAGATCTGCAGGCCGAGACAGATGCCCAGCACGGGCACACCAGCGCCGATCACATCCCGGAGCGCCTGATCCATGCCTTCCCGGGTGAGGCTGCGCATGGCGCTGCCCGCCGCACCGACGCCCGGGAAAATAACCCGCTGCGCCTGGCGTACACGGGCTGGATCCGCACTGATCTCCGCTGCCAGCCCCACTTCCGCACAGGCCCGCTGAACACTCCTCAGATTTCCCGCATCGTAGTCTATGATTACAGTACTGCGATCCTTCAAAACACGACTCCGATCCGGGGGAAAATGACGGCATGACTTCGAAAAGGAGCGCGGATACTATCCCAACTCCCCGATCCACAACAACGGCTCCACCGCGCCCTGACGGGAATACCCGGGCTGTGGCTGAACTGGACGCTACTGACCGCCACTGAATGGTGCCTGCCCGAAGATGAGCAACGGCTTCCTGATCGTAAACCTCGGCACGCCCGCCTCCACCGGCGTGCGCGACGTACGCGCGTATCTGAAGGAATTTCTGACCGACCCCTATGTGATCGATCTGCCTTCCCCATTCCGCCAACTGCTGGTGGGCGCCTTCATCCTGCCGTTCCGGCCAAAACGCTCGGCCGAAGCCTATGGGAAGATCTGGGACGCGGCCGGTCCGGAGACTGGATCGCCCCTGCTGCACTACAGCCGCAGCCTGCATACTTCGATGCAGACGAGGCTCGGCGCCGAGCCCTGCGAGCTTGCCATGCGCTACGGCACACCAGGCATCGGCCAGGCCGTCCAGCGTCTGCTGGACCGGGGCGTGGACTGCGTGAAACTCCTCTGTCTCTATCCACAGCACGCCGACTCCACCCGGCAGACCACCATCGAAGCGGTCGCAGCCGTGCTACCCGACAGCGTTCCACTGGAGGTGATACCGCCATTTTTCGACGATGCGGACTATCTGGATGTGCAGGCAACCGTCATCCGGCGGCATCTTCCGGAAACCTGGGATCATCTGCTGCTTTCCTATCACGGTCTGCCCGAACGGCATCTGACCCGCTCGGATCCTACCGGCAGTCACTGCCTGGCCAGTCCGGACTGCTGCGAAGTTCCATCGGTCGCTCATGCGACCTGCTATCGCCATCAGGCGCGGGTCACCTCGAGACATCTGGCGCAACGACTCGACATTCCGCCGGAACGCTGGTCGGTGAGCTATCAGTCAAGGCTCGGCCGGCTGCCCTGGCTCGAGCCCTATACGGACCAGGTGCTCGCCGAATTGCCTGAGCGCGGTGTACGCCGACTGGCGGTGGCCTGCCCGGCATTCGTGGCGGACAACCTGGAAACCCTGGAAGAGATCGGCATGGCCGGCCGGGAAACCTTTCTGAGTGCCGGGGGCGAGTCTTTTCAGCTGATTCCCTGCCTGAACGATGAGCCGGCCTGGGTGGACATCCTCTGTGGCTGGCTGACCGGCACAGGTCCTCAGACCTCTGCCGCTTTCTCCGCCACCGCGACGTAGAAGTTCTGCACAAGCGGCTGGGAGAACATCGATTTCCTGGCGACGAACCGCACAGGCCGGGTCAGACCGGCTTCCGTCAGGTCGATCCACTGGCCAGGTCTGACCCCGAGCGTGCGCGCCACGCCGGCAGGCACCAGACCATGTCCGAACCCGGCCTGGGCCATCTGAGCCACCGCAAAGAAAGATTCCAGCGACGCGGTCCTATTGAGATGCAGCCGGCCCATGTCGTCCTCGATGGACTGCCAGGCGCCGGATCGGGATTCGATGGTGATCACATCGAGGGAATCACCGATCTCATAGTTCAATCCGGACAGGCCCGAGGGCAGGATCACCATGGGTTCACGGCGAATCACCTCGCTCTGCAGATCGCTTTCCGCATCGGAGCTTCCGGTGCAGATGCCGACCATGTACTCACCGGAACGCAATCGGTCGAGGACCACCGGTGAGCGTTGCGCATGAAACTCGAACTCGACCTCCGGCATCCGAGCCCGGACATCCGCGAACAGCCGCGGCCCCCAGCTGCAGAGAATGGCCTCCGATACCCCGAGAATGATCTTCCCCTTCCGCAGGGCGTTGTCGGTCAGGAACACATCCCTGAGCTCGCTGATCAGCGGCGTGACCTTCTCCACCAGCGTGGTGCCGTGATGGGTGAGCACCACCCGACGGCCGTGGCGCTCGATCAGCGTCCGGTCGTAGTAGCGCTCCAGCGCGGCGATCCGCTTGCTGACGGCTGACTGAGACACTTTCATTACCGTTGCCGTTTCCATCATGGTGCCCGTCTTCGACAGGGTCACCAGCGTTTCCAGGTTTTCCAGCAATCGCCCACCCAATACTTTCCAGGAAAGAAGGAATCATATTCCAACTATTCGCTTTCTTCATGTCATAACCCCCGTAGACTCACCGCCCCGGAGGTAACCGTGCTCGAAATCGTCATCATCACCGCTGTGCTGGCCACCAGCATCCTGTCCGGCGTACTCGGGATGGCGGGCGGCATGATTCTCATGGCCATCCTGGTGTCGACCCTCTCCGTGGGTGCCGCCATGATGCTCCATGGCGCGGTCCAGGCCATGGCCAACGGTTCACGCAGCTGGTTCCTGCGCCAGCATGTGCAATGGCGGATTCTGCCGGCCTACGCGTGCGGGGCCGCACTCACCGTCGCTGGATTCACGGCGCTGGCATTGGTGCCGGATGCGAATCTCGTTCTGATTCTCGTCGGCATCATGCCGTTCCTGGCCCGGCTGGTACCCCATCTCCGGGGCCTGGACGTAACCCACCTGCCCACCGCAGCCCTCTCCGGTGTAGTGGTGACCGCCGCGCAACTGTTCGCCGGCGCCTCCGGTGCACTGCTCGACATCTTTTATCTGAATGCCCGGCTCAACCGCTTCGAAATCATTGCCACCAAGGCCTTCACCCAGGCCGCCGGTCATCTGCTGAAGCTCGTCTACTACGGGCTCATCATCGGCGTCACCGATTCCGTGGCTTCCTGGGTCTATGTGGCGGCCATCGCCACCGCCGTACTGGGCACCCGGATCGGCACGTTGCTGCTGCACCGCGTCAGCGACGATGGCTTCCGGCGCATCAGCGGGCAGGTGATTCTTCTGATCGGCGGTGTCTGTGTGCTGAAGGGTGTCTGGGGCACCCTGTGATTCACGCCGGACCGATCCGCGACTTGATACTATCTGCACTGTTCATCCCTTCGATTCAGTGAGGTAGCACCAGGCCCATGGCCACAGAAGTTTCCGGACAGAACATGTTCAACCGGTTCCTGCACTCCCAGGTATCCGGCGCCTTCATACTCATCTTCGCCACGGCGATTGCTCTGATCTGGGCGAACTCGCCCTGGGGGCAGGCTTACTACGACATATCGCACACCTACCTGGGCGTCCGTTTCGGAGATGCCGAATTCAAGCTGACGCTGTCGCACTGGATCAAGGATGGCCTGATGGCCATCTTCTTCTTCGTCGTCGGTCTGGAAATCAAACGGGAAATCGTGGTCGGCGAGCTTTCCTCCGTCGACAAGGCCATGCTGCCGGTGGTCGCTGCGGTCGGCGGGGCCGTGGTGCCCGCGCTCTTTTACGTGGGTGTGAATCTGGGCAGCGGTTCTATCAGCGGCTGGGGCATTCCCATGGCCACCGACATCGCCTTTGCCCTCGGTGTGCTCGCCATGTTCGGCAAACGGGTGCCCCTGGGGCTGAAGGTCTTTCTCACTGCCCTGGCCATCGCCGACGACCTCATTGCCGTGGCCGCCATCGCCATCTTCTACACACCCGACCTGGATGTCGCCACCCTGACCTTATCCATCGTTCCCCTGGTGCTCATGGTCGTGCTCAACCGGGCCGGCGTGCGAGCCACCTGGGTCTATTCCACCCTCGCGACCATCGTCTGGCTCGGCGTACTCGGTTCCGGCGTGCACGCCACCATCGCCGGCGTCATGGTGGCAATGGTCATTCCAGTGCGACCGGCAATCGATCCCGCCAGCTTCATCCGGACCACCCGGTCCCTGCTCGGCGAGATCGACGGCAAAGACAATTCCCTGGAAGCCCTGATTCACGATTCCAACCGGCGCAACAAGCTCTCCCGCCTGAACCTGGTGGTTGAGGATGCGATCCCGCCTGCCATTGCCCTGGAACACCGACTGCACCCGTTTCAATCCTTCCTGATCCTGCCGTTGTTTGCTCTGTTCAGCGCCGGGGTGGCGTTCGATGCGGAGACATTGCAGGGCTTTCCGTCCGAGGTGAGTCTGGGTGTGATGGTCGGCCTGGTGCTCGGCAAGCCGGTCGGCATTCTGTTCGCCAGCTGGGCGGTGATGAAAATTGCCGACATAGAACTGAACGGCGTCACCCTGCCCATGCTGCTGGGCGCCGGCTGTCTTGCCGGTATCGGCTTCACCATGTCGATCTTCATCAGTGAACTGGCGTACACCAATGAGATGTTCATCAATCAGGCCAAGGTCGGCATCCTGATCGCATCACTGGCCTCGGGAGTCATCGGTGCGTTTGTGCTGCATCTGACGCTGCCCCGCGATGCAGCCAGGTCGAATACTGAACACGCGGCACCAGCGTCACGGGTTGCCCGCGTCTAAAACATGCCGTTGTCGTTTCTCGACGACGCCGGGATGACCTGCAGCACGTCCCAGTGCTCGATGACTCTGCCGGCGGCATCGAAGCGGAAGATGTCGATCCCGGCATAGTCATGGTCTCCCGGCCATGTCTGGTGACAGTGCAGCACGACCAGGTCACCTTCCGCAATCACACGCTTGAAAGTCACCCGTTTGCCCGGATAGTCGGCGGCCATCCGTTCGAAGTACTCGATAAAGGCTTCTTTGCCGTCGCCGACTTCCGGGTTGTGCTGAATGTATCCGGCGCCAACATAGCGCTCCACGGCCTCGCGGGGACGGTTCTGGTTGAACATGAGATCGTAGAACGCCTGGGCGTTCTGTTTGTTGGCGTCCGGGTTGCTCATTGAGTCGCTGGTGCCTGACTGTTGATGGATCGATGAGTTACTTGAAGTGCCCGGTGATCGCCCGGTAGACGCTGTCCAGGCGATCGAAATCCTCATTCCGCCCCGCATGCTCCCAGGCACTGTGCACGGCGATCACCAGATTCTGCTCAGGCGCCACATAGATACCCTGCCCGAAAATCCCCGAAGCACTGTAGGTGCCGTCCGGATTCAACCACCAGAAATATCCGTAGCCCGGATACCCCTTCGACGGCGCTGTGGACGCTGCCATCCAGCCTTCCGGCAGCACCCGGCGGCCATCCGGAAGGACGCCGTCGGCCAGCGCAAACAGTCCGATCCGGCCATAGTCTCTGAGCGTCGCATTGATACAGCAGCCACCGAACTCTCCCCCGGCGGGCTCAGTCAGCTGCCAGTACGCGTCCGCTTCCATCCCGAATGGCGACCAGATCCTGTCTTCGAGATAGGTGGACAGATTGTTGCCAATCGCCGCTCGGAGCAGAGTGCCCGCCAGATTCGTTTCTGCCGTGTTGTAATTGAACCGCTCGCCGGGCGCTGCGACCCGGGCTTTGACCTTCAGGAAATCGTACAGCTCGATGGTCTCCCAGCTTGCGGATGCCACATCCGATTCAGGGTCTGCATAGTCTTCGTTCCACTCCACCCCGGATGCCATCTGCAGGAGGTTTCTGATGGTCGTTTCTTCATAAGGCGAACCGGCAAGCCGCGGCAGGTAGTCCGTGACCCTTTCGTCCACACCGGCGATGTAACCGTCCTGAATCGCCGCCCCGATCAGCATGGCGACCACCGACTTGGCAACGGAATACGACACCCAGCGACTGTCCGCCGTATTGCCGAGCCCATAGTATTCATAGAGGATTTCACCGTCCCGGATGACCAGAAAACCGGCGGTGTGATGCGCCTCGAGGTATTCATCGAGGGTCATCTGCTCGTCACCGTGAGTGATGCGCAGACCACCGAGTGCCTGCAGGTTCGACGGGAGCGGCAGGGGTTCCGGTGACGCGGCGATCTTTCGGGTCGGACTGAGTTGCTCCATGTTCCTGAAACCGACCACTTTGTCTGCAGCCCCCCAGAACAGCGGCGCGTCCGGGTTGATCGCACCGAGGCGGTCCGCATCTTCATCCGGGTTCAGGGTCGGCGCCTGGTAGGTATCCGCAAGTGCGGTTATCGACAGCAGCAGGGCGGCCACACAGATCAGCTTCACGTACACGGCACTCTCTCCAGACAGGTAGTGCACGGAAGATACGTGAAGGATCCGGCGGCGTCAGCCACCAGATCCTGAAGGAACTGCGTCAGACAGGTTTGACCACGAAGAGCAGATCACCCTGAGTCACCTGCTGACCGGTCGCCATATTGATGCGGGTCACTTCGTACTCCCGCTCCGGGTCGTAGAGCAACGCCTCGGAGTTGAAGTCCTCCAGCTTCAGCGGCGTGAAAATCTTCATCGCTTCGAGCTGGCCGATGGTATCCGTAACCCGGACTCTGGCCCCAACGGTCACATATTCCGGTTCCGTTGGCGTGGGCGTGGTGTAGAAAATGGCTGTCGCCGGGGACAGCACCTTCAACTCATCGCTGTCTTCGATCCGGATGGCCTCCATATCGATGCCACCGCTGACTTCGCCTGCGGAAGCATCAATCTCGGCAATCAGGCTTTCCGTATCCGTGCGGGCAAGGAACTCCGGCAGGTAGCCTGTATCGTAGACCCCCTGGTTGAACACATCGTCGGCGAGCACGCGTTTCAGCAACGGAATGTTGGTGCTGATTCCCTGAATGGTGATCCGATCCAGATAGGCCATCAGCTTCGCTACCGCTGCATTCCGGTCTGCCGCATGCACGATCACCTGCGCCACCATGCTGTCGTAGAAGGGTGAGACGAATTTGCCTTCGCTCACCGTGGCAATGATCTCCACCCCTTCCTCTTCCGGGAAGTCGCAGGCCATTACCTGTCCCGGATGGGGGCGGAAACTCAATGCGCCGTCCGCATTGGCCTGTACGCGCTCGGCGTTCACCCGGGCCTCGATGGCATAGCCGTTCTGCGCGGGCTCCAGATGTGCGATGGACTCACCGGAAGCGATCCGGAACTGCTCGGCAACGATGTCGATGCCGGAAACCCATTCTGTGACCGGATGCTCCACCTGCAACCGGGTGTTCATCTCCATGAAGTAAACGGCTTCGTTGGCCACGTCGTAGATGAACTCCACCGTTCCCGCACCCACGTAGCCGACTTCGTCCGCCAGCGCCGCCGTATGCCGGAACACGGATTCCCGCAGGGCGTCGGGCAGCGTGGTGGAATCCGATTCCTCGAATACTTTCTGCTTGTCCCGCTGCACGCTGCAATCCCGCAGTCCCAGTACTTTTGTGTTTCCGTGCGTATCCCGCAGCAGCTGCACTTCAATATGCCGGAGCGCGGTCACGTATTTCTCGAGGTATACGTCGCCATTGCCGAAAGCCGCTCGTGCTTCGACCGTCACACGCTGAAACAGCTCGTGGAACTCATCCGCCTGCTCCACCACCTGGATGCCCTTGCCGCCACCACCGTGCACGGCTTTGATCAGCACCGGATAGCCGATGTCTTCGGCCACCCGGGCGGCGCTGTCCACGTCCGTGAGAATACCGTGGCTACCCGGCACCACAGGCACGTTCAGACGCAGCGCGGTGTTGATGGCATTGGACTTGTTACCCATGGTTTCCATGCTGGAAACCGGCGGACCGATGAAATTGATGCCGTGGCTGCGGATCAGTTCGGCAAAGCCCGAGTTCTCAGAAAGAAAGCCGATGCCCGGGTGCAGTGAATCCACACCTTCGAGCTCCGCGACCCGGAGCACGCTCATGGCATTCAGATAGCTTTCGTCCGGCGTATTGCCGCCGATGCAGACGAGCTGATCCGTCTCTCGCAACATGTCGACAGACACAGACTCCATATCCGGATCCGACTGCACGAGCACCACCTGAATACCGCGTTTCTGAGCGATACGGATCAGTTTCACCGCCGTACACCCGCGGGCGTGAATCAGCGTCTTCGTGATGGGCCGGATCAGATCGGCATCGGTGTAGCGAGGCCGATGGGCCAGGACCACCGGGCGTTCCTGGCTGAGCACCCCGGACATGACTCTGGAGACCACGTCTTCCACGGACTCCTGGGCCAGCGGAATGTCCGGATCGATCTCTCGAAGGCGCTCGTCCAGTTCCGGATGGAACGGATGTTTCACCAGCCCCTGCATGGCACCGGGATCCTGGGAAAGATAGTTGGAAAGAATCGAATTCAGCGGCAGATTGGACGGCACCACCAGCTGACCCGCGAACGGCATGGCGGTCCCGGAGAAATAGTAGGTCTGCACCAGTGGGTGCGTGACGAAACTCGCCTGTGCACCGCCGGTGCAGTCGCCGTAGCCGAAGACGATCACCGGCAGATCGTGGTCGCGAACAAACCGGGTCACGCGATCATTGACGGCTGCCATGGAGAAGAGCGCACCCGCACCTTCCTTGGTCTGCATACCCCCGGAGGAGATGAAGCAGATCACGGGCAGGTGCTGCTCGGCGCATTCCACGAGCAGCTTGCAGAACTTCTCGGCACTGGCCATATCGAACGAACCCGCCTGGAAGTCCACGTTGGAAACCAGAATGCCGGCGCGGATCTGACGGTCGCCCACATCGAAGTCGCCCACACCGGCGATCATGCCGCAGGGCGGATTGTTCTTCGCCAGCGCCTGTTCGATAGACATCCGGAAACCGGGAAAGCTGCGCGGATCAGAGCTCAGGAGATCGGAATAGTGTTCTTCAAAATCCCGGACGTAGCGGTCGATGAACTTCTGGTAGCCCGTCTGCCTCTGATTCTTGATATCCCGGAGCACGTTCTGCATCCGGAGATCCCGGTAGGCCATGTTCAGCCGGTTCCAGAAATCTTTGCGCCGGCCAATGTTTTTGGGTGCGATACGCCCCTGATAGTTCTTCCCTTCCCGTTCGGACTGGATGTAGGAAAGCAGCAGGGATTCGAACAGATGGGTAACCACGACGAACAGCGCATCCGAGAGATGAGGGAAGGCGACCTTCTTCCACTCCTCCACGGCACGGAAGAAGTCCGTATTCTTGGACATCCGCTGCACCCGCAGATACCAGTTGGTCATCTGCTCGAGGAGCACGGTTTCGCGCACGCTGGCAGACTCACCTTCCAGATCAGCCCCGCCAAGCGTGACCCCGCTGGCGGCAAACGACATGGTGCTCTGCAGCAGATCTGCCAGGGAGGTTTTCGACAACGCCTGGGTGGCCTGAGCCTCCTCGGCGATACCGTCCAGGTTCGCGATGATCTGGTCATATACCGAATCGAACAGCAGCAGGCTTTCACACTCGCGGATGAAATCGATTCTGAGTTCATCCTCCACCAGCACGTCGAGCACGGTCATGTCGCTGAAAGCCACCACCGGTCGTGCAGACGCGGCAGGATGGATCAGGCCGCTGAAACTGCTGGCCAGCTGCGCACGATTGGCGCTGAGCGACCCTTCGCCCGCGCCTGTGAGGCTGGCCCCGGTGATCGCCAGGTTCAGCTCGGCGGTCAACTGCGTACGCAGGTACTGATCAGACTTGTCACCGGAATCTCCGGTGTCGGAAAGCAGTTTTCTGCCTTCGTGAGAAAAATTCTCGCGCAGCACGGAGCGCAGGTCCGACCCATGGATGGCGTCGAGCAGGAGCCGCGGGTCGACGATATCGCTGAGCTGCAGAATCTGGCGGATGTCTTCCGGGTGGGCCAGGTATTCCTTCAGGGCGCGCAGATTGCCGACCGCTTCCGCCTTCCAGCGGTTGTAGAGGAAGGTGCCAACGCTCGACAGCAGCGTTGCCCGCGCTTCCTCGTAGTTCTTCTTCGGCTCACCGAACAGCAGTTGCGCGATCCGCCCGCGTTCGTCGTGGACGGCCTGTTTCTTCTCGTTGTAGTTCTTCCAGGCTTTCGAGAGTGCATCGTCGTAGACCACCCGATCGGGATCCTGAAGCCACTTGAGAAACGTCTGCCGGCGCTCCAGTTCGGCGCGCTTGTCGAGCTCGCCCTTGGGCAACTCCTGAGTGGAGAGTCGCCCGTACTGGGAAGTTGTCGTCGCCTTGATCCGCTGCCGCACCTTCAGATAGCGCAGGTATCGGAAGGCGACCCCGAAGACATTCAGATATTCGGTCGGATTGCGGGACGTCTTGAGCGCCGCACTCGTCTGCACTCGCTGCAGGTTCTCGGAGGGATTCAGAAACCGCTGCAGGCTCTGCCGGTAGTGCTCGATGATATAGGGGTTGTTGGCGACGAATTCCTGACAGCTCATCTCCACCCGGGAAATCCCGGCAACGATGGCTGAACGCAGGTTGGCAACGTCATTGTCCGACGGCGAATAGTCGATCACCCCGTCGATGTTGCCCTGCTCGTAGAGTTCGTACGCGCCCAGACCGACGTACTTCGCACATTCCTGCCAGGAGAGATTCAGACGCCTGGCGATGCTCGCCAGAGACTTCGGCTGGATGGTGCTGAAGACGCTGTCCCGCAGTGCCAGGATCATGTTGCTGGCTGCCAGTGGAATCGCACCACCGGAGTAGCCGAGCCCGTAGACGATCCCCACGTTCGGTACGTCCACGTTGCTCGCTTCGGCAATCAGGCGCGAGATGCTGTGCGCCTGGTTATCCCGATTCGCTTCTTCTTTGGCATCGGCGCCGGGGGTGTCCATGAGCGTGACGATGGGAATTGCGCGCCGGGAATACTGACGCATCCGATCGGCTGCCCGGCGGTGATGTGCCGGCCCCCACTCGCCGTTCCGATAGGAACGGTCCTGGGCGATGAACCCCACGTCCCGCGGTTCACCGGCGAAGTCCATCTCCACCACCGCCGCATAGAAAGAGCCATCGGCCACTTCATCGCTCACCCGACCGAGCTGGCGGATCACTTCCGGCGCCGGGGTCCGGCCGGGGTCTTCCGCTGCCGCGACCACTGCTTCGATGTAGGAATCGACGTCCAGGCGGCCGAGATGCTCCACCCGCCGGTAGATTTCCTGCTTGCCCAGACAGCCCGGCAGCAGTTCGTCACTTGCCGTACTCGGAAAGAGGGAAAAATCCTTGGCCAGACTCTCTGCGATCAGGTAGAGCCTGTCCCCTTCTTGAAGCTGCTTATCCACTGGCAAGACTACGGGTTAAAATTCGCCGGTACTCTAGCCACTTGCCTCTACGAAGGCAATGCAGAAGCGGCCAGAAACCAGTCAGAAGCTCACGCTAAGTCTCGGATAAATAAACAAAATATCGGAATAAAACTCGCCATGACAGCTCTCAATTGCGCCGTACTCACCATTTCCGACAGCAGAACGTTGACCGAAGACACGTCCGGCGCCCTGCTCGCCGAGTTCATCAGTGAAGACGGGCATACCCTTGCCGACCGCAAGCTGGTCCGGGATGACGTGTATCAGGTCCGGGCGGCGGTCTCGGCCTGGATCGCGGATTCGGAGGTTCAGGTCGTGGTCACCACCGGCGGAACCGGGTTCACCGGCCGGGACAGCACGCCGGAGGCGCTGGCGCCGCTGTTCGATAAGACCATCGATGGATTCGGCGAGCTGTTCAGACAGGTCTCCTATGAGGAAATCGGCGCGTCCACCATTCAATCCCGCTGTGTTGGCGGCCTGGCGAATGCCACTCTGATCTTCGCCCTGCCGGGTTCCGGCAATGCGGTCCGAACCGGCTGGGAGAAGATTCTCCGCCCCCAGCTCGATATCAATACCCGCCCCTGCAACTTCGTCGAGCTGATTCCCCGCCTGCTCGAGCGTTGATGAGACAGCGTTCTCGATTGGAGAGAACCGGCGCCTGCCGGCGCGGGACTCGGGCCTGACACAGCGAGCCGCCGGCGGTTAGAATGGCCCGCTGAAAGTTCAACAGATGAGACCCTGCCGGTGAGTGACAACGTCTACGTTCTGGGCGCTGCCCGGACGCCTATCGGCTCCTTCCAGGGAGCCCTCAGCAGCCTGAGCGCGCCTGACCTCGGAGCCCATGCAATCAATGCCGCACTGGCCGGCGCCGGCCGGACGGGGGACTCGGTCAACGAAGTGATCATGGGGAACGTGATCAGCGCCGGTCTCAAGCAGGCACCCGCCCGCCAGGCCATGCGCACCGCGGGCCTGCCCGACAGCGTTCATGCCCTCACCGTCAACAAGGTCTGTGGTTCCGGAATGAAAGCCACCATGCTGGCGCACGACCTGATCAAGGCAGGCAGCGCGGAAGTCGTGGTCAGCGGAGGCATGGAAAGTATGACCAACGCACCCTATCTGCTCACCAAAGCCCGGGCCGGGCAGCGGATGGGACACGGTCAGATGTTCGACAGCATGTTCACCGATGGACTCGAAGACGCGGAGACCGGCGGCGCCATGGGCGCGTTCGCACAGTCTACGGCGGATGAATATCAGCTCACCCGGGAAGCCATGGATGCCTATGCCATCCAGTCGCTCGAGCGGGCCCGGGCCGCCATCGCCAGTGGCGAGTTGAACGATGAGATCGCGGCCATCGAAGTGGCCGGCAACAGGATCGGCGATGATGAGCAGCCCGGCCGGGCCCGACCGGAAAAGATTCCGGGCCTGCGACCGGCCTTCAAGGCGGACGGCACCATCACCGCCGCCAATTCCAGTTCCATCTCAGACGGTGCCTCAGCCCTCGTTCTCTGCGGGGAAGCAGCGTTGAATGGCGCCACACCCATGGCCCGTATCATCGGTCACTCGACCCATTCCCAGCACCCGAGCGAGTTCACCATCGCGCCCGTCGGCGCCATTTCCGGACTCATGGAAAAGATAGGCTGGACGGCGGACGATGTGGACCTGTTCGAGATCAATGAAGCATTCGCCATGGTGACCATGCTCGCGATCTCGGAACTGAAACTCGATCCGGAACGGGTCAACGTCTATGGCGGCGCCTGTGCCCAGGGCCACCCGATCGGCTCCACCGGCGCCAGGCTCATCGTCACCCTCGCCCACGCCATGCAGAGAATGGACCTCAAGCGCGGCATCGCCGCGCTCTGTATCGGCGGTGGCGAAGCAACCGCCATTGCCCTGTCACGCGAACCAAACGCATGAAACGTCTGCCTGTCATTGTCGGTCTCGGCGGTATTAACCCGGCCGGCCGGGTCTCTTTTCACCATGCCTACCGGCGGATGGTGGTCGACGCCCTCGACCAGCGCCTTCAGGCACGCACCTACCAGAGTCTTGCCACCCTCATGGGACTTGAGGACCCGGCTCAGGAGGACGTCCGCGCACACATTCGAGAGCACACGCTGATCCGACGCATCGAGCTGTTCGATCCGGACCGGGTCTATGTGCATCGGGCCGCACGCCTGCACCACGCGGAAGACCAGACCCCATTCACGTTCGTCATGAGCAGGCGCTACCTGCCCGAGACAGTGCCGACGGACTGGGAAGTGGATGTGGTGAATGAATCCGAGGTTCGGATCACGGTACCCGATCGGCTCGACGTCCTGCTCCCGGACAATCGGAGCTCACGGGTCAGCAGCGCCGGCCAGATTCCAACCGGTTTCAACCCCGGTGACCGCTACCAGTCCAGAAATCATCCGCGGGGATTGCAGCTCACCATCTTCGGCGCTTCCGATACCGTGCGCTCCACGGGACTGGACATCGATCATCTGAAGCAGCTGGTTCCGCCGGATCAGTTCGCCGTCTATTCCGGTTCTGCCATGGGGCAACTGGACAACGATGGCTATGGCGGCGTCTTTCAGAACCCCCTGCTCGGCCGCCGGCCCACCTCGAAGAACGTTCCGCTGGGTTTGAACGAAATGCCCGGCGATTTCGTCAATGCCTATGTACTCGGCAGCGCCGGCGGTGCCGCCGGCATCATCGGTGCCTGCGCCACCTTCCTCTACAACGTGCGGGCCGGCTGCGAAGAAATCGTTTCAGGCCGCAAACGGGTGGTGCTGGTGGGTAATGCTGAAGCACCCATCGTCCCGGAAGTGATCGAAGGCTATCGGACCATGGGTGCCCTCATGGAAGACGAGCAGATCATGAGTCTGGACAACAGCGAGACACCGGATTACAGCCGGGCCTGCCGGCCGTTTTCCTCCAACGGCGGTTTCACCGTGGCAGAAAGTGCCGTCTACACCATGATCATGGACGACGAGCTGGCCATGGAACTCGGCGCCCGGGTGCTCGGTTCCGTACCCGGCGTTTTCGTGAACGCCGACGGCTTCAAAAAATCCATTCCGGGCCCGGGCATCGGCAACTATCTGACCGTCGGTAAAGCCATGGGTCTGGCGAAGGCCATTCTTGGTGAGGAGGGTCTCAAGCGCCGCACTCACATGCAGGCCCACGGCACCGGTACGCCGCAGAACCGGGTCACCGAGTCTCACATTCTGAACGAACTCGCCCGGATCAACGGCATCGAATCCCTGCCGGTGGCCGCCATCAAAGCCTATGTCGGCCATTCCATGGCACCGGCCGGCGGTGATCAGCTGGCAGCCGTGCTCGGCACCTGGGCGCATGGCCTGCTGCCCGGCATCTCCACCATCGACCACATCGCCGACGACGTACACCACGAGCATCTGAACCTCCCGATTGCACACCAGGCTCTGGAGTCTGACCAGCTGGATGCGGCGTTCATCAATTCCAAAGGCTTTGGCGGCAACAACGCCACCGGCCTGATCCTTTCTCCCGGGTTCACGGAACAGATGCTGGAGCGACGCTGGGGGAAAGAGAAGCTGCTCGAGTGGCGGCGGCGGAACGAAGCCGTGAACGAGCAGGCGATGGCCTATGACGAGATAGCCGACGATCCGGAAACCAAGGCCATCTACCGCTTCGGCCAGGGCGTGGTTGAAGGGGCGGATCTGACGATCAGCAAAAAAGAGATCCGCATCCCCGGCTTCGGGCAGCCTGTCCGCCTGGATCTGGAAAATCCCTGGCCGGATATGACGGACGACTGAATTCGGAGCGCCGCATCCGCCCGGTGGCTGCGGTCCGAAGATGCGTCAGTGCAGGGTGTCCTGCCGGTCTCCCAGCTCCGAGAGCCGGCGTTCCGCCATGGCAGCCACCGCATCATCCTGACCACCCAGCGCCACAGCCTGAGCAAACGCCGAGCGCGCGCCGTCAACGGAACCCAGCCGCAACCAGTACTCGCCCTGCTCAAAATACAAGGTCGAGCTGCCCGGCAGGATCTGCTGCTGACAGTCGACCATTTCCAATGCCCGGTGATATTCCGCTCGCGAGACGAAGTGGTATTTGAGGTTGTTGAACATCCGCAGGAGGATGTCGGACGGTCGGGCCCGGGCAAAGGGATTGCCGGATCTCGCGTCCTCGGGCAGCGAAGACAGACAGTCCGCCTCACTGCGCGTCACCATCTGAAAGGGATCGACCAGCGCCTGTCCGACCTGAACAAGGAAGTGACCCGGAAAATTGATGCCACAGGCGGTCTGACCGGACACTTCCGCCACATGGGCGATCAGGGCCGCCAGGGCGATGGGCAAACCCGCGCGGGTTTCCAGAAGGGTATCGATCCGACTGCCCTGCACCACATCCACCGGTGATCGACCGCCGAACCCTTCTTCCTGCAGAAAGGACCAGGGCGTGCGCCGGTCGTCGTAGCGTTCGGTCAGCGCATCGAGAGCGCGCAGGGTTCCGGCCCGGTCGAACTGCTCGCTGATGCAGTCATTCACAGCCAGCGCGGCCGCCATGAAGGTGGTGCCTTCATCATCCGCCAGGGCGGACAGACCGAGCAGCGCCTGCTCCCGCATCAGTGCTCCCGGGTTTTCGAGAAGCTGATTTCGGGCCAGCGATCTTCCACCAGCGACAGATTCGCCCGGGTCGGGGCCAGATAGGTCAGATAGCCACCACCATCCAGAGCCAGCTGCTCTTCATGCTTGCGCTTGAATTCTTCGAGCATCTTCTCGTCTTCACAGGTCACCCAACGGGCAGTGAAGATGTTGGCATCCTCATAGACACAGTCGGCCCGATACTCATCCCTGAGCCGGTAGGCGACCAGATCGAACTGCAGCACGCCCACCGCGCCGACAATCAGATCATTGCGGGTGAATGGCTTGAAGATCTGGCTGGCGCCCTCTTCCGCCAGCTGGTCGAGGCCTTTTTCCAGCTGTTTGGTTTTGAGCGGGTCTTTGACCCGCACACGACGGAAGAGCTCGGGCGCGAAATTGGGGATCCCCTTGAAGTGGAGGTCTTCGCCTTCGGTGAATACATCGCCGATCTGGATGGTGCCGTGATTGTGCAGACCGATGATGTCGCCCGGAAAGGCTTCCGTCGCCTGTACCCGGTCGCCGGCCATGAAGGTGACCGCGTCCGTCACCTTCACCTGTTTCGCCAACCGGACATGGCGCATCCGCATGCCGTGTTCATAGGTACCGGAACAGACCCTGAGAAAGGCGATTCTGTCCCGGTGCTTCGGATCCATGTTCGCCTGAATCTTGAAAACGAATCCGGAAAACTTTTCATCGGTGGGTTCGACCACTCTGCTTTCAGTCGCGCGCGGCTGGGGCGGCGGGGCCGCAGCGACGAAACCGTCGAGGAGTTCACGCACGCCGAAGTTGCCGAGAGCAGTGCCGAAATAGACCGGCGTGAGCGTCGCACCCAGAAAATCTTCCTGGTCGAATGTGTGGCTCGCCCCCCGCACCAGTTCGATCTCTTCCACGAAGTCATCGTACTCATCACCCAGGCAGACCCGGGCTGCTTCGCTCTCGAGACCTTCGATCACTGCATAGGGGTGGATGTGATGACCGTGTCCCTGCTCGTAGCAGACAATCCGATCGCCATAGAGATCGTAGACCCCCTTGAAATATCTGCCCATGCCGATGGGCCAGTTCATCGGCGCGCACTGAATCTGCAGGATGTCTTCGATCTCATCGAGCACTTCAATGGGATCCCGGATCTCCCGGTCCAGCTTGTTGATGAAAGTCAGGATCGGGGTATCCCGTAAACGGCACACTTCCATCAGCTTGATGGTTCGCGGCTCAACACCGCGGGCACCGTCGATCACCATCAGCGCGGAGTCCACGGCAGTCAGCGTCCGGTAGGTGTCCTCGGAAAAGTCCTCGTGACCCGGGGTATCGAGCAGATTCACCATGGCGTCCGCATAGGGAAACTGCATCACGGACGTGGTCACCGAGATGCCTCGCTCCTGCTCCATCGTCATCCAGTCGGAGGTGGCGTGGCGATCGGATTTTCGTGACTTGACCGTACCGGCAAGCTGGATGGCGTTGCCGAACAACAGCAGCTTTTCCGTCATCGTCGTCTTACCCGCATCCGGGTGAGAAATGATGGCGAACGTTCGCCGGGCGCCTACTTCGCGCCCGAATACCGCCGGACTGGCAGCCATGAATACCTCTGATCGTGAGAAAAGCGCGCGATTATACCTAAGGCGCCTGCAATTGATTCAGGTTTACCTGATAGCAGCGCCATCACGCTAGCGCCGCGATGCGTTACGGGTGGCGAAAAAACCTTCCAGATCGAGCACCAGCACCCGGGCATCCTCGTGCCCGACCGGCGCCGGGTAGTAGTCCTTGCGCAGACCCACTTCGGTGAAACCGATGGAATCGTAGAGCCTGGCGGCAATATGGTTGGAAGGACGCACTTCCAGGAACAGTGCGTCCGCACCGGCCTGGTAGGCCTTTTCGAGGGCGTGCATGACCAGCGCCCGGCCGAGGCCCGCGCCCTGCTCGTTGCCGCGGATACAGACATTGAGCAGATGAGCTTCCCCGGCACCAATGGTGACAATCGCATGACCGACGATCTCATCACTCCGTTCGAGCACCCAGCATTGATTGCCGACTTTGAGGCAGTCCTTGAACACGCCCCGGGTCCAGGGAAAGTCATAGCCCGTGAACTCGTTGGCCAGCACCGCATCCAGATCATCGGCAAACATGGGACGTATGTTCATCGACGACCTTCGAGTTCCGCCCAGAGCGCGCGCTTCTTCGCGCCGTCCACCATGAGTTCCGCCAGGGGCGCCATCAGAATGCAGTCATCGGGCACCCGTGCCAGACGGTCCGCCACTTCCCGGCCCACGAGCACCAGTGCCGGTGTCTGATCGCTCATCTGTTTGGCGACGAACGCCCCCAGGGCTTTCTGAGCCGATTCTGAATGATTGTCCACCCCGGGTTGGGGCCAGTCGAATGCGAGTTGTGATGTGTCACCGCCAAACTGGCCACTGCTTGCGGCCAGCACATCCAGCGCGAAGCGCCTGGCGGCTTTCGAACGGGGCAGTTCCACCAGCATCAGGACAGCGCCCTTACTCAGACAGGAAACACTGAATGGGGCGACGGGTTCTGCCGCTGCCTGGGACCGAGGCGGACGCGACTCCGTCGCCCGTGCCTCCGGCACAGGTGCTTTGGTCACAGGCGCTTGCGTCACTGCTGCTTGCGTCACAGCTGTTTGCGTCACGGGCGACGGACCCAGGCTGCTCCCTGTTGGCGGTACTCCGATGCCTGTCTCACTCCGTCCGGTCCGAGGTCCGGTCCGAGGTCCGGTCCGGGGCAGCCAGACGTCCACCCCCATCTGCCGCAGGATGGCGTCTTTCCGTGCTCGACTGTTTCCGACCCGTTCGCTCATGGTTATTCATTGTACACTTAGCGCCCCCCGAGAAATGACGCCCTGACGATGAAGTATCTGACAGACGACACCCGCATCACCGGCATGGAAGAGGTGGTTGCACCCAGAGACCTGTTGTCGGAAATTCCCATCAGCGACGAGGTCTCCGAACTGGTCTTCTCCAACCGGCAGGCCATCAGTCAGATGCTGTCCGGCGAGGATCCGCGGCTGCTCGTGATCATCGGGCCCTGCTCCATCCACGATCCTGCGGCCGCGCTGGAATATGCCGATCGGCTGGCCGGGCTGGCTGGCGATCTCAAGGATCAGCTGCACATTCTCATGCGCGTCTACTTCGAGAAGCCGCGGACCACTGTGGGCTGGAAAGGCCTGATCAACGACCCGAACCTGAACAATTCCTTCGACATCAACCATGGTCTGCGTGTCGCCCGGGGGCTGCTTCGCGACATCGCCGAGCGCGGTCTTGGGACCGGCACCGAATATCTGGATCCCATCACACCGCAGTATCTCGGCGACCTGGTTTCATGGGGCGCGATTGGCGCCCGGACCACGGAGAGTCAGATCCACCGTCAGCTGGCCTCGGGCCTCTCCTGCCCCATCGGTTTCAAAAACAGCACGGACGGCTCTATTCAGGTGGCCGTGGATGCCATCGGCAGCGCCGCAAACCCGCACATCTTCCTTTCCGTGACCAAGGAAGGACACTCCGCCATCTTCTCCACATCAGGCAACGAGGACTGCCATGTGATTCTGCGCGGTGGCGGCGGCAAGCCCAATTACGACAATCCCTCCGTGCACTACGCCGCCCGATTGCTGGAACAGGCGGGTCAGAAACCGCGCGTGATGATCGACATGAGCCACGCCAACAGCGAGAAGGATCATCGCAAGCAGATCAAGGTCTGTGCCGACATCTGCGGTCAACTCCGCGATGGCGAACACCGCATCTTCGGCGTCATGGTCGAAAGCAATCTGATCGAAGGCAACCAGAAAATATCGAACCCCGATGGTCTCACCTACGGGCAGAGCATTACCGATGCCTGTATCGGCTGGGAAGACAGCGAGCGCTGCCTCACAGATCTGGCTGAGGCGAGCGCCGCCCGGATCGCCGCCCTCGGATGAACCGCTCGAGCATGAGCAGAACAAAAATGCTCAGAAAGAGCACGCTTTCGCCGTAGCCGTCCTTCGTCAGCCAGAAGAGGTGCAACAGGCCCAGGGCCGCCGCCGCATAAACCACCCGGTGCAGCCTCACCCAGGTTCGACCCAGCCGGGCACGCCAGCGGTTGGTGGAGGTGACGGCAAGGGGCACGAGGAGCGCGAGCCCCAGGAAACCCACGGTGATGTACGGGCGATCGGTCAGATCTTCCACGATCTGTCCCCAGTCGAACCCGGCAAGCAGTCCCAGGTAGGCCAGGAAGTGCAGGCAGAGGTAGGTGAACGCAAAGAGTCCCACCATACGCCGGAAGCGCATCAGCCTGGGTGCGGAAAACGTACGCCGGCCCGTTGATATGGCCAGCCCACCGAGCAGCATCCACAGGCCCCATTCACCCAGGTAGGTAACCACGGCCCTGATCGGGTCTGCGCCCAGACGACTGCCCGGTTCCACCAGCTCCGCGCTGATGTCGATGCCCAGCATCACCAGCGGCAATGAGAGCAGGACAAAAAGCCCGACCTTCAAACGGGAATCAGTAATAGCGGGACAGATCCATGCCGCTGTACAGGGAAGCGACCGCCTCCCCATAGCCATTGAACGGCAGCGTGGGCCTCCAGTTCTGATCCAGCAGCGTGCTGGGCAGTCGCCGCTCCCGGGCCTGGCTCCAGCGCGGATGGGAAACCTCCGGATTCACGTTGGCGTAAAAACCGTATTCCCGGGCATTAGTCAGCTGCCAGGTGTTCTTCGGAGCCGTTCGCGTGAAACGGATACTGACGATGGATTTCACGCTCTTGAAGCCGTACTTCCAGGGCACGATCAGGCGCCAGGGCGCGCCGTTCTGGTTCGGCAGGTCCTTGCCATAAACACCGGTGGCCATCAGGGTCAGCGGGTGCATGGCTTCATCCATGCGCAGGCCTTCCACATAAGGCCAGTCGATGCTGGAAAATACCGCTTTCTGGCCGGGCATCTCGCTCGGCCGGTACAGGGTTTTGAATTCCACATACTTGGCCTGGGAGGTGGGCTTCAACGGGGCGAGTATGTCTTTCAGCGGGATGCCCAGCCAGGGCACGATCATGGACCAGGCTTCCACGCAGCGGAATCTGTACACGCGCTCCTGGGGCGTCAAACCCCGGATCAGATCCTCATAGTCGAACTCGCCGGTGACTTCCGCTTCGCCGCTCACCGTAACCTTCCACGGCGACGTGGTCATCCGATGGGCATGGCGGAAGGGATCGCCCTTGTCCGTGCCGAACTCGTAGTAGTTGTTGAAGCTGGTAACGATCTCTTCCGGCGTCATCGGCTCTGCCTCCGAAGGCAGGGCGGCGGTATCCCCAGCGGCGTGGGCAGCACCTGGCAGGAGCGCGCTCAATCCCGTCGGGAGCGCAAGCGCACCGGCGCCAAGGCCTAGTTGCCGGATGAACGATCGTCGGTTCCGGAAGTGCTGCTCCGAGGTGATTTCGGAGGGTCGAATGGAATCAGGTTTTTTGATGAGCATTCAGGCCTCCTCATCTGCTGCTGCAGTTTACTCGGGTACCCACTCTGACCGGATACCGCCCACGGAGTTCACCGGGCAGCGCGTCGACGCCGCTTACGAGCCCGTCGCCAGAAATGCTGGACCGGGCCGGAGGCCGCATAGACCACGGCAATCAGAAGCAGAACGCGGGGGGGATCCAGAGCCAGCACGGCGAAGACCAGAACTGCGGCAACCAGGGTTATGAAGGGTACTTTGCCCTTGAGTTCCAATACCTTGGGCGAAAAATAGATGAAGTTGGACACCATCAGAAGGGCCACACAGACCACGACAAAGCCCAGGCTGATCGCGGCAGCCGCAGATGGCACGCCGAGTCCGAAGTCCGTCCAGGTCCAGACCATACAGGCGATGATGGCGGCAGCGGCGGGACTCGCCAGTCCGGTGAAGGTCTTGTTGTCGCCTTTCGTGTTGAAGCGGGCGAGCCGCAATGCGGCGCAGGCCATGTAGATGAACGTGGCAACCCAACCCGCCTGACCGAGGCTGTCCAGCCCCCAGGAGAAGGCGACCAGGGCAGGCGCGACGCCGAAGGCCACCATGTCGGACAGGGAGTCGTATTCGGCCCCGAACTGGCTTTCCGTCCGGGTCCAGCGGGCAACCCGGCCATCTGCGGTATCGAGCAGACCGGCAACCAGTACTGCAGCGGCCGCGGCCACGAAATCGCCGTTCATACCGGCGACGATGGCGAAGAACCCGGCAAAAAGCGCGCCGGTGGTGATCAGATTGGGTAGCAGGTAGATGCCGCGGCGGCGCGTGGTGGCTTCCTCGTCTGCTTCGGCGGCTATGCCTCCGGGACCAGGATCCTCAAACCCGTCGGACACCTCGTCAGCGTCCGCACCCTCGCTATCCAAGGGCACGGCCTTCAGCTTCCGATCACTGTTTGGGTCTCTGCTACGGTCCTGGCTCATGACTCTCCCTGACCGCTCCGGTCAACCGACAATCAGTTCTTGTCTTTGTCGACCAGCCGGTTTTCCTGAATCCACGGCATCATAGCACGCAGACCTTCACCCACCTCTTCGATCTTATGGCCCTGACTGATGCGGCGCATGGCCTTGATGGACGGTGCGCCTGCCTGGTATTCGGCAACGAATTCCTTGGCGAAGCGACCGGTCTGGATCTCCTCCAGGATCTTCTTCATCTCCTTTTTGGTTTCCTCGGTAACCACCCGCGGACCGCGGGTCAGACCACCGTATTCCGCCGTATTGGAAACCGTGTACCACATGTTGGTGATGCCGCCTTCGTAGAAGAAGTCGACGATGAGCTTCAGCTCATGCAGGCACTCGAAGTAGGCCATTTCCGGCGCGTAGCCTGCTTCCACCAGGGTTTCGAAACCCGCCTGCACCAGCGCTGCAGCGCCGCCGCAGAGTACGGCCTGCTCACCGAACAGGTCTGTTTCCGTCTCTTCGCGGAAGGTGGTCTCGATGATGCCGGCACGGCCACCGCCATTCGCGGAGGCATAAGACAGCGCCGTGGACTTGGCCTGTCCCGTGGCATCCTGGAAGACGGCGATCAGACTCGGCACACCACCTCCGGCCACGTATTCGGAACGGACGGTGTGGCCCGGTCCCTTGGGGGCGATCATGATCACGTCCAGATCCGCCCGGGGCTCGATCAGGCCGAAGTGGATGTTGAAGCCATGGGCAAAACACAGGGTCGCGCCCTCTTTCGCGTTCGGCAGGATCTGATCCCGATAGAGCGCCTGCTGATGCTCATCCGGCGTCAGCACCATGATGAGATCCGCATCGGCAGCCCCTTCGGCCACTTCTTTCACGGTGAAGCCGGCATTCTCCGCCTTGCGCCAGGATTCCGAGCCCTGCCGCAGACCAATGGCAATGTTGTTCACGCCGGAATCACGCAGATTGTTCGCATGGGCGTGACCCTGGGAGCCGTAGCCGACGACCAGAACGTTCATCTTCTGGATCAGGGAAAGGTCGGCGTCTTTGTCGTAATACACTTGCATGGTGAGTCCTATCTCTTGAATGCTGATTGTCTGCAGGTTCGTAAGGTGGCGTGCTTGACTACACGCTGAGGATTTTTTCGCCGCGCCCGATTCCGGACACCCCGGTGCGGGCCACTTCCAGAATGGCCAGCTTGCCGATCGCACGAATGAATGCATCGAGTTTGTCACTCGGCCCGGATAGCTGCACGGTGTAGCCGTTCGGGGAAACATCGACGATCTGTCCACGGAAGATGTCTGCCGTCCGCTTGACTTCGTCTCTGGCCTCCCCTTCCGCGCGGATCTTCACGAGCATCAGTTCACGCTCCACATGATCGGCTTCGGAAAGATCCACCACTTTCACCACTTCCACCACCTTGTACAGGTGCTTCATGATCTGTTCGATCTTGCTGTCGTCCCCGGCGGTGGTGAGGGTCAGCCGAGACAATGTGGCGTCTTCCGTGGGGGCCACGGTCAACGATTCGATGTTGTAGTTTCGCTGCGCGAACAACCCGACCACTCTGGACAGCGCGCCGGGTTCGTTCTCCAGGAGTACCGCAATGATATGGCGCATTACATGTAGTCTCCCTGGATGCTGGACGTGATCTTGGACAGGTACATGTCCTGCATGGACCCACCCTTGATCGCCATAGGATAAACGTGTTCGTGCGGATCCACCCACACATCCACGAACACCAGTCGGTTCTTCAAGGCCGGGCTGAACGCCTCATCCATCACGGAATCCAGCTCGGCGCCATTTTCCACCTTGAAGCCGACATGGCCGAAGGCTTCGACCAGGGTTTTGAAATCCGGCAGAGAATCACTGTACGTGCTCTGTGAATGACGGCCCCCGTACTGCATGTCCTGCCACTGCTTCACCATTCCCAGCGCCTGATTGTTCAGGGCGATGATCTTGATCGGCAGGCCATACTGCAGACAGGTGGAGAGTTCCTGCATGTTCATCATGAAGCTGCCTTCGCCCGTCACACAGGCAACGGTGGCCTCGGGAAAGGCAAACTGCACGCCCATGGCCGCAGGCAGGCCGAAACCCATGGTGCCCAGGCCGCCGGAATTGACCCAGCGTCGGGGCTTGGCAAACTTGTAGTACTGGGCAGCGAACATCTGATGCTGTCCCACATCGGAGGTCACGAACGCATCGCCGCCGGTCGCCCGATACAGGGACTGGATGGCCTGCTGGGGAAGAATTGGCTTGTCCGGCTCCATGGCCATGTGGTGATCGAGACCATGACTCGCTCGCCAGACGTTGATTCGTTCCCACCACTCGTCCAGAGCCTGGCTGTCCGGCAGGGTGGCGTCGCCCGCCTGGAGGCTTTCCACGGCCGTGGTCAGATCTTCGAGAACGCTGGCAACCTGGCCGACGATGGGAATCTGCGCTTCGATGATCTTGGAGATCGAAGCCGGGTCCACGTCGATATGGATGATGGTTGCATCCGGACAGAACTTCCCGGGATTGTTAGTCACCCGATCGTCAAAACGCGCACCCGCGGCGAGAATCACGTCCGCATGGTGCATGGTCATGTTGGCTTCGAACGTGCCATGCATGCCGAGCATGCCGATGAACTGGTCGTCATCTCCCGGAAAGCAGCCCAGCCCCATGAGCGTGTTGGTGACCGGATAGTTGAGCAGCTTCGCGAGCCGGGTGAGCGCTTCCGATCCGTCACCGATGATCACCCCGCCACCGGCATAGATGACGGGCCGTTTGGCCTTCACCAGCGCCGCCGCTGCCTTCCGGATCTGCCGGCCGTTGCCTTTCACCGCCGGATTGTAGGAGCGCAGTTTCATCTGCTTCGGGTAGCGGTAGGTCGCCAGCACATCCGGGTCCGTGGTGTCCTTCGGCACGTCGATCACAACCGGGCCCGGACGTCCGGTAGAGGCTATGTGGAAGGCTTTCCAGACGATGCCCGGGATGTCTTCCGGCTTTTTGACGATGAAGCTGTGCTTCACCACCGGCCGTGAGACGCCCACCATATCCGTTTCCTGGAAAGCGTCTGTGCCGATCACGTTGTTCGGTACCTGACCGGAGATCACCACCATGGGGATGGAATCCATGTAGGCGGTGGCGATGCCGGTCACCGCGTTGGTCGCACCGGGGCCGGAGGTCACCAGCACGACGCCCGGCTTACCCGTTACCCGGGCATAGGCATCGGCCATGTGGGTGGCAGCCTGCTCGTGCCGCACCAGGATGTGCTCGATTTTCTGCTGCTTGAAGATGGCGTCGTAGATATGCAGTGCAGAACCGCCGGGATAGCCGAAGATGTATTCCGCGCCTGCATCCTGCAGAGCCCGGATGAGCATCTCGCCGCCGGAAATCTGCTGTTCGGCTGAGTCGTCTCGCTGGTCAGTTGCCACGGTATCGTCCGCTCGCTTGGATCAGTAAATTTACTTTTCGATCTGCGCCGCGTTTCCGCTTCCAGGAGCCGCCCTTTCGGGCATCCGCTCAACCAGACTCTAACTGATTGATTTCTGGGAGTTTTGGCCTTGTCGCCACCGAAAAGGCGGGTATTCTTGGGGTTCGCACCCGACATGTCAACGAAAGTGAGAATCAGGTAACAATATCTGCCCCAACTGCCCCTCTGACGGCGTTTGCCGAAGGGCTACAATGTCCGTATTGAGGACACGGCCGATCGGGCCGGTCATTCTGACCGACAACAGGGAACGCACGGATCATGAAAACCTCTCGATCGATAATCACGCTGGGCGCGGCCACGTTGCTGGCGCTTGCCAGCCTGCCCACGGTGGCGGACGAAATCTACCGGTGGGTCGATGAGGATGGCGTCGTCAACTTCACGCAACAGAAGCCTCGGGACAAGGAGGCTGAAGCGATCGTGACCACCGGCGGCACCACCCGCGCGGCGCGCAAACCCTCTGCCCCTGCCACAGCCCCAAGCCCAACCCAGGCCTCGGCCTCAGATCCGGTCACTACGGCAACGGGGGCGCCGCTGTCCGCGGAGCAGGAGAAGATGCTGGAAGGCCTGCGTGAGGCCGAGCGTGCCCGTCAGGAGGAAATCGCCCAGATCAAGGCCGACAACTGCCAGCAGTCCCGTGACATTCTGTCCCGTCTGACGGTGAAGAGCCGGATCCGCGTGAAGGATGCCGACGGCAACTATTCGGTCATGCCGGAGGATGAGCGGCAGCAGCGGATCAGCGAGGCTCAGGAGAACGTGGCGCTCTACTGCGTAGCTGCCTGAATGGTCTATCTCAGCCAGGCCAGGGTCGCCATTCTTCCGGTCTGGCCCTCACGACGGTAGGAATAAAAGTGCCCGGTATCCCAGGTGGAAAGTCCGGCGTCGTATACGTTCTGAATACCCTGGCTCACCAGCTGCAATCGGGCCAGTCCGGCAAGATCGAGATAGCCTTTGCCCGGTAGTGGCCCACGGCGCAGGGCCTGTTCGAACTGAGGCCCTTCGGCTGCCACCTGGTCGAGCACTTCGTCTCCCACTTCGTAGACATCGGCGCCGATTGCAGGGCCGAGCCAGGCGACCTCGGGCCGGGTGGGCATTGCCGTCACCGTGGCGGCGAGAATGCCGTTGATCAGTCCGCGCCAGCCCCCGTGGGCGACCGCGATGTTCGTTCCGGCGCGATCGGCAAGCACCACCGGCAGACAGTCGGCGGTGAGCACGGCCAGCACCTGACCCCGTGTCGTCGTCCAGACCGCATCCGCCTCGGGCAGCGATTCCCCACCCGCTTCCACCACCCGGGTGCCATGTACCTGGTCGAGCCATTGAATGGGCAGATGGCCCAGGTGGCGGGCAAGGATCTCCCGGTTTGCGGCCACATGATCAGGGTTGTCACCCACATGGCCGGCCAGATTGAATCCGCTGCAGGGCCCTTCACTCACACCGCCGGCGCGGGTCGTGGTCAGCACCCGCAACCGGTCTGCATAAGGCCATTGTGCTTCCACCCAGTTGATGGACTCAGCCGTCACCGCCATGTGCCTCCTGGTCCGTGCGCAGGGCTTCGATGAGGCCGGTCAGATCCGCCGGCAGTGGGGAGACGAACTCCATGGGTTCTCCGGATGCCGGGTGATTCAGACCGAGCATCCAGGCATGCAGGGCCTGGCGCGGGAACGCCCGAAGCTGATCGATCAGTTCAGCGTCCGCACCCGGCGGTAGCCGGCCACGGGCACCGTAGCGGCGGTCGCCCACGAGCGGATAGCCGACGCTGGAGAGATGAACCCGGATCTGATGGGTGCGACCGGTGGACAGTTGCGCTTCGATCAGTGTGTGCGTCCGATACCGTTCCTGCACCCGGACTCGTGTCAGCGCCGGTTTGCCCTCTTCCCGGACCGCCTGGCGGGTCCGATTGCGCGGATCCCGGCCAATGGGGGCGTCGATGTCCCGTCCGGCAACCATGCGGCCTTCGCTGATCGCCAGATAGCGCCGCTCGATGTCCCGGGCCTGGAGCGCCCGGACCAGACGCGTATGAGCCGATAGAGAGGCGGCGACCACCAGAAGACCACTGGTGTCCTTGTCCAGACGGTGAATGATGCCCGCCCGTGGCAGGCGTGCCAGGGCGCTTCGATGCTCGATCAGCCCGTTGACCAGGGTTCCGTCCGGATTCCCGGCGCCCGGGTGAACGACCACACCGGCGGGTTTATCCACCACCAGCAGATCTTCGTCTTCGTAGAGAACCTCGAAGTCCACCGGCTGTCCGCTGGCCCAGTCCTCCCCTGCTTCCGCCTGGGCGTCCAGTGCCAGGCATTCACCGCCGATGAGCCGGGTTTTCGGTTTGACCACCGCGCCATCCACCGTCAGCGCACCCTCACCCATCCAGCGCGTCAGGAGGGCGCGGGAAAACTCGTCGAACAGGATGGCAGCCACCTTGTCAGCCCGCTCCCCGGCAAGCTCCGGAGGCACTTCAGCGTTGCGTATCAGTCGGTCAGCAGCGTCCAAGTCGTCTAACGGTGGCGGGATCGAAGTTGCAACGGTACGCTAAATCGTTAAATTAGCGAAACTTTTTCCACGCCCATGGGATCGAGGTTGTATTGATCACCCGCTCGGCCACCGTCAGGACTACCCCCCGCATCGCCACGGCGATATTCGCTGTCCTGGTGCTGCTCACCACGTCTGCCTGTTCAGCCATTCCATTCTTCGGCAAAGACAAGAAGAAGGATTTTGAACAGGAAGATCTGAACACCACTGAGCAGATCCTCTATCGGAATGCACAGCGCAGTCTCCGGTCCGGCAATTACTCGGTTGCCATCGAATCGCTGCAGCGCCTGGAAGCGCGGTTTCCATTTGGACGCTACGCGGAACAGGCACAGCTGGAAATCATCTATGCCCACTACATGGCGGCCGCCTACGAGTCCGCTCGAACCGCCGCGGATCGATTCATCCGGCTGCATCCGAGCAACCCGCACATCGACTATGCCTACTATCTGAAAGGGCTTTCGGCCTACAGCAAGAACAAGGGACTGATGGACCGGATATTCGCCTCGGATCCGGCGAAACGGGACGTGACTTCCGCTCGGGATGCCTATGCCGATTTCGCCACCCTGCTCGCCCGTTACCCGTCCAGCCAGTACGTCCCGGATTCACGCCAGCGCATGCTCTATCTTCGCGATCTCATCGCCAGCGCGGAGTTGTACGTGGCCGATTACTACATGCGACGTCGCGCCTACGCTGCAGCCAGCAATCGGGCCCGCTACGTGGTGGAGACCTATTCCCGATCCGAGGTGGCCGCCGACGCGCTGGCGGTCATGATCGAGGCCAACTACCGGCTCGGTCTCGAAGATGCCGCGAACGACGCACTGCGCGTGCTGTCCATGAACTTTCCCGACTACCATGCGTTCGACAAGAACGGCGCCCTGGTCCTCAAAGATCAGATCAGAAACCGGGACCGCTCCTGGACCAACCTGATCACCTTCGGCCTCCTCGACCGGCCGAAAGTACCGCCGCCGATCATGATCGATCAGCCGGAGGGAACGGACCCGTTTGACGCATAGCACCCGGACGAAGCACCGTGATCACCTACCGCGCTGAGATTCTCGACGAGGTAGAACGCCGTCGTCTCGACCTCAGCATCGGCCTGCTTCGGGTCTACAACTACTACCGGGTCCTGGTCGGTCTCGGACTGCTCGCCGCTGCCTCGCAAACGCTGATCGGCACCCGCTTCGGTCAGCTGGACATGGGTATCTTCTACCTGATCACCGGCCTGTACACGCTGATCAATCTGTTTTCCGCGGTTGCTCTGCAGTTTCTGCCTGCCCGTCTGTACAAGAGCGACCTGCCCGCCCTGGCCCTGGTGCTGTTCGACATCCTGGTGCTCACAGCGTTGACCTTCTTTTCCGGTGGCGTATCCAGCGGAATCGGCGTGCTGGTACTTGTTTCGGTGGCAATCGGCTCGATTCTCGTGACCGGACGGCTGGCCAACCTGTTACCCGCCGTGGCCACCATCGCCGTACTGTATGCGGAGTTCTATATCTCCCTGTCGGTGCCGCACCTGCACGACGACTATTTCCAGGCAGGCATTCTCGGCGCGCTCTATTTCACCGCCGCACTGTCGATTCAGCGTATTTCGAAACGGGTGCGGCTGAACGATATCCGCGCGCTCACCCAGGCCGCCGAACTGGCAGACCTGGAACGGGTCAATCGCCAGATCATTCAGCGTATGCGGACGGGCATCGTGCTGGTCGATCACGAGAACCAGATCCGGATGGCCAACCAGTCTGCTCTCGCCCTGATGGGCCAGATGCAGGAAGAAGGCGCCACCCACCTGCCGGACGCCCTGCTCCACCACCTGGTCGACTGGCGTACGGATACCCACCTGCGGATCTCGCCTTTCCACATCCGTCAGGACACGCCGGAAGTTCGGGTCGCCTTTTCTGCAGTGCGGACAGACGAGCCGGAGGGCGACGTCACCATCTTTCTCGAAGATACGGGTGAGATTCAGCAGCAGGCCCAGCAACTCAAACTGGCGGCCCTGGGCCGGCTGTCCGCCAGCATTGCCCACGAGATCCGAAATCCGCTCGGCGCCGTCAGCCACGCCGCTCAACTGTTAAGTGAGTCACAGAATCTGGACCAGGCAGACGCCCGCCTGACCGACATCATCCACAGTCATTGTCAGCGAATGAACAGCGTCATAGAAAATGTGCTGGAGCTGTCACGGCGCCGGCCGCCAACGCCGGTTAGACTGACCCTTAGTGATTTTCTGGATGAATTCAGGACCGGATTCATTGAGTCAGTCGAAGACGCAATCATCGAGATCGACGTGGAACCGAGGGACACGGAAGTGCGGGTCGATAAAAGTCAGCTGGAACAGGCGCTCACCGCCCTGGTGGAAAACGGCATCCGCTACAGCCTGGAAGCCGGGAAGGATCCTTACGTGCGTCTGGAAGGCGGCGTGGATCCGCGTACGGAACGCCCCTACCTGAACGTGATCGATCAGGGTCCGGGCGTGCCGGAAGACAAGCTGCCCAAACTCTTCGAACCCTTCTACACCACGGAAGCTTCCGGCACCGGCCTCGGGCTCTACATCGCCCGGGAACTCTGCGAAGCCAATCAGGCCCGGCTGAACTATCTGCCACAGTCTGACGACGGCACCTGCTTCAGGATCTCATTCGCTCACCCGGACCGGATAACCGCCTGATGGAAGCCGTACGCAAACACGCACTGATCGTCGACGACGAGCCGGACATCCGGGAACTGCTGGAAATCACCCTGGGCCGGATGGCCATCGACACCTCGGTGGCAGCGGATCTGGCGGCTGCCCGGGCTCTGCTCGACGACAACGACTTCGATCTCTGCCTGACCGACATGCATCTGCCGGATGGCAATGGGCTCGAACTGGTCAACCATATCGCCGAGTTGAAGCCGGGACTGCCGGTGGCCGTGATCACGGCCTTCGGCAGCATGGACACCGCCATCAGCGCCCTCAAAGCCGGGGCCTTCGATTTCGTTCAGAAGCCCGTGGATCTCGAGCAGTTGCGCAGCCTGGTGGATACCGCACTGAAAGTCAGGCCCATGAGTGACACCGGATCCGGCACTACCCGGCTGATCGGTGAATCTGAACCCATGCAGCTGCTCCGCGCGCAGATCGGCAAACTGGCCAGAAGCCAGGCGCCCATCTACGTGAGCGGCGAATCCGGTTCCGGTAAGGAAGTCGCCGCCCGGCTCATTCACGAGCAGGGCCCGCGCGCCGACGGACCCTTCGTGCCTGTGAACTGTGGCGCCATTCCCAGCGAACTCATGGAGAGCGAATTCTTCGGGCACCTGAAAGGCAGCTTCACCGGCGCGGTGGCCGACAAGGCCGGCCTGTTCGAGGCGGCCACCGGCGGCACCCTGTTTCTGGATGAGGTGGCCGATCTGCCTCTGTCCATGCAGGTGAAACTGCTGCGCGCAATTCAGGAAAAGAGCGTGCGCCCGGTTGGATCGGCCGAAGAACGACAAACAGACGTACGCATTCTCTCAGCGACCCACAAGGACCTGGCCGGCGAAGTGAATGAAGGCCGTTTTCGCCAGGACCTTTACTATCGATTGAACGTGATCGAACTGCCGATGCCGAGCCTCAGGGAACGGCCGTCAGACATCGCACTTCTGGCCGAGCAGATTCTCGACCGCCTGGCCAGGGAGTACGGGAGCGAGAAGCCCGCGCTGTCAGCGGAGGCGCTCGCGGCGCTCGAAGCCTATGCCTTCCCGGGCAATGTCCGGGAACTCGAAAACGTGCTTGAACGGGCTTTCACACTCTGTGAGGGCAATTGCATCGCACCCGACGATCTGCAGATTGGTCCGGCCGCCGAACAGGCGTCGGGGATTGCGGCGGCGCCGGCGGATGCCGGTGAAGGCAGCAAGCCTGACCGGATGACGACGGACGCCGTGGCGGAAGCGGACACGGATGATCAGTTCGCCACCGTCGCCCTGGCGCCTGGCCAATCCCTGGAAGACTTTCTGGAAGCGATGGAGAAGAAGCTCATCACGGAAGCTCTCGAGTCCACTCGCTGGAACAAGACGGCGGCCGCCAAAAAACTCGGCATCACCTTCCGGGCCCTCCGTTACCGTCTGCAGAAACTCGACCTCGAATAGCCGTCTTCTGCAGTCGGGCGATATCCCGGCATCCGAACACTGGAATCTCTTACCTGGCAGCGGGTCGACGACCCTCGGCCCCGGCATACCGCGCGCTTAGTCTTGCATGGGTGTTATCGCGGACCTTCAATCGGCCGGAACTCCGGGCATTCACCCTGGTGGAGTTGCTCATCGCGCTTGCGATTGCGGCCGTGCTGGCCGGCCTGGCTTACCCCGCGTTCGCGGACCTCATTGCCAGAATGCATGCCACCAGCCGGGTAAACGATCTGGTGGGCATCATCCGTTTCGCCCGCCATTCGGCGGTGAACGGTGGCCGCTGGGTCACCCTCTGCCCGGCTGTGGCAGAGACCTGTACCAACCGCCCGGAATGGCAGAGCGGGATCATGGTCTTCGAAGATCGCAATCGGGATGGTAACCGGCAGGCATCAGAGCCGGTGCTCGGCTACCTGCCGCAACTGGATGAAGGGGAGCAACTTCACTGGCGCGCGTTCCGCAGACGCAATCACCTCACCTTCCGGTCCGCGGGCTACACGAACTGGCAGAACGGCAGCTTCCACTACTGTCCCGCCAGTGGCGACCCACGCTACGGTAAAGTACTGATCGTCAACATCCAGGGCCGTACCGTCCCTTCCGTGGACGCCGATGGTGATGGGATCGACGAACAGGCCAATGGCGAGCCACTGGCCTGCTGACGACGGTAGGCGTGCCGGTCTAGACCTCTTCGATGACGACGTTATCCGGCAGCTGCACGATGCTCACCGCATGCCGCTCTGAAGCAGAGATCACACGGTAGACGACGGTAGCCTTCATCCCCTTGCTCAGCATGGTGAAGGCACCCGGTCCACCCCGGATCTCGACCACGAGGTCCGGGGCCATGTGGTAGAGCAATCCCTGGAAGACCATCGTGTTTGCACCGAAATCCAGGTCTTCGATGGTGCCTTCCACTTCCATTTCCGGAGCCAGCTCTGCGATCGTTTCCGCCGCATGCGCTGCGCCGGCCAGAAGCAGCAGCAGACCGAACCAGAGTGCTTTGAACTTCAGCATATTCATCTCCTAATCAATCCAGTTCCTGCCAGGAAAGCCGACCGGTGCGGTTGTCGTTGACATCCAGAATCCGGTAGGACGTGGTCTCATTACCGCCACTGATGAACAGGAAGTCGGTATCGCCTTCGCCACCGAGGATGGAGGGATCCACCAGGGAGCCATCCAACGCATCCTGATCAAACAGGATACCTGCCGCATAGTCTTCGCCGCCAACGGTGATCAGATCGCCGTCATCCACGTAGCCATCGTTGTTGAAGTCAACGAGCGCCTGTACCGGGTTACCCCCTGTCAGCACATCAAACAGCAGGATGGAGCCTGGCCGTGATCCGAAGCAGCTGGTCACACCCACACTCGGCAGCACGGTCGCTGCGATGATGGTGCCATCCCGATAGATCATGTTGCGAATGGCTTTTTCGCCCGGGAACTGCGGATCCGGCGGTGCCAGACCTGAGGTATCCGGGTTCGGCGCGCCCGACGTGGTCGTGGAAGCCCGGAGGACATCCAGATCGATGTACCAGCCATAGGTGCCCGGCGTTCCGCTCTCGGAAATGTAGTCAACCTGATTACTGGTCAGGATCCGGCGGGTTTGCGCCGGGCTGACTGAATCATCCACCGCATTGCTGAGCTCCTGCTCGACCAGTCGCAGTGATTTGGAGTTGGGCTGTGCCGTAGCCGGATTGACTTCACCCCGATCCCAGATCGTGTAGATGGACTGGATGTCACGGCTGTTGGCGTCTTCCCGGGCAATATGGCTACCCGTACCGAACGTCACAAGGAAGCCGTCCTCCGTCGGATGCTTGGATACCGTCGGCTTGGACAGGATCGGCTGCACCGTCGTGGTCCCGCCATCCGTATAGCTGGCAGTGAACAGACGGGTCGACGTCCAGTTATCCGGATCCGCATCCGACAGATCAAAGCGATAGAGGTTGCCGAGACGGTCACCGGCATACACCCAGTCGACCGTACCGTTGAGATCCACATCGACAGCCGTTGGCGTACCGAGACCGTTGGGATAACCGGCCTGTGGCAGCGGCACAGGCGCCACACCGATACCGGTGTCGATCTTCACGACATCACCCGGATCCCATCCGTCAACACCATCGTTGACGAACAGTACGAAGAGTTTCGCGATACCGGCCGTCGAGTTGAGTCCGTTACCCATCACGGCGACCCACTTCTGAGTGGCCGGAGAGCCCCCGTCAGACACGTTGCTCATGGTAATCGTCGGCTGACTCATGGACACACCCAGGTCTTTAATCGGTCGACCTGCAGGATCCAGCATGCCGCCCCCACCGAGGTAGGCGCCTGGACAGGCAGACTCGGACTGTCCGGGGCAATCGATGGGATAGGTATCATCCTCATCCGTGAACTCCCAGAGCACGGCCGCGGATGCATTCGCTTCAGAGGTAAAGCGCGAATCAGGCTCCGTCACGTTGAGCGCAAAGTAGCCCTTACCCCCGGCACCCAGCCCGCCAAGGAGCAGGGTCACCCATTCCTTGCCGGTTACCGCACGGCTCGGACGCATGTACACATCATTGATGCTCGGCGTCAGATCCACGTAGTACTTGTGCTGATAGAACGGAGAGGTCACGTCTTCCAGGTCGTTGTGATAGATCTGACTCGTGTCCATGTTCTTGTTCGGCAGGTAACCGAAAAGTTCCAGACCGGTCTGAGCATCGAAGCCGTGCAGGATGCCGTCATTCGCGCCCACATAAACGATGGGTTGACGGAGGTACTGTGCGGCTGCGAACTCGCTGTAAAGATCGTCCACCGGATACGGCGCCTGGTCACGATTGATCGCGCCGGGAGCCCCGACGAAAACCGGACTCGAGTTGACGATGTCGCCCAGCAGACCGTTGCTGGTCGGTCGGTCGCGCAGCAGGCCGCCATTCCCCGCTTCCTGGCTGCGCTCACCACGCACCCATTCCACTTCGTCGAAGCTCATCATGATCTGCTGATCCGGCGTCAGATCCGGATGCCGGAACGGCTGGCCGTCACCGGTCAGATTGTCGGAGGTCACCAGCGTCCGGTTGTTCGGCAGCTGGTTCGCCGGATTCAGCATCTCCGAAGCCCGCCAGGTCGGCATGGGCGCCAGTGAGCCATCGTTGTTGACGATGGTGGCCGTCAACTCACCGGTGTTTTCCCGCAGATCGAAGAAACCCCTGTAGAGCAACGTGCCGTCCCGCAGAGAGGTGGAGTTGAACGCGGCCGCCGAAGTCGATGAGGAGGCCTGGCTGAATTCCAGGAATGCCTCTTCGAAAGAAGACTGCAGCGCCACCGAATCACTCGCGCTGAGGAAGCGTCCACGACCGTTGAGGGCGGCATGCATCATGTCATCGATCTTCTGCGGCGCACCGGAGAACGGATTGGACCAGGTGAAGGGTACCGTCGGGTCCACGGGAATCGTGGTCGGATCGATCGATCCGTCCACGCCGAAGGCCACCGTGTAGGTCTTCATGTGCTGGTGCATGGTGTTGTTGCCGGCACCGAAGGTCCCGCTGGGCGCACCGAGCAGATCGGCGCTGGAAAGCGGTACTTCATCATCGAGCGCAGGATGCAGGTCGGTCTTGTAGTAGTACATGGCCGTGTCCGCGAGGGTGCCGCTTCTGTTATCGGCATAACGGCCGCCATCGAAGTCGTTGCCCGAATTGCTGTCCTGATTACCGCTCACACCGGCCGCACCATTCCAGTAACCGTCGGAGAACAGCAATGCGAAGTTCTGCTGACACATACCATCCGGTGCCGGCAGAATCGGACAGGACCCACTGTTACAGGCGAAGATCTCACCGGTATCCCGCAGCGCGTCACGCAGCGGCGTGCCGCCGGAAGAGTTGGTGTCATACAGATCGTCCAGGAACCGTTTCTTGTTGCCTTCGGTATACAGCTCGTTCATATCCCGAATCGGCTCTCGCTCGGAGCCGTTGAGCGTCTCCAGACCCAGACGGATGTCCTGCACCTCGGCAATCACCTGGCCAAGCGAGGCCTTGGTGACATATTCCCGGGAGCGGTAGTACTGGAACCAGTTGGCGAAGTTCTGGATTTCCTCTTCGTAGGAACAGGTTGCCGGATTGCCATCGGCCGCGCAGTCTTCCCGACCGTTTGCAGCCGGGAACGGCGCGTTGCCGGGCCTGATCTCAACCAGCGTGTGCGGATCGTTCCACTCGAGAGGCGGCTCCGCCGTCGTTGTGTAGTAACGCGGGATGTAGACGACCTGCTGCGGACTGTCGCCGATGGTTTCCCGGCCGCCGTTCGAATCCCACTGCGGCACATTCGTGGAGTCATAGCTGTGCGGCGCAAGGATGTCGAAGGTATTGGTCGGATCCCGGGGCTCGAGCCGGATCGCCGAGGTGTTGGACGCAAAGTTTATGTACGCATCCGTGAAGTCGTTGTTGTTCACGTCATGACCAACCCAGGGCCGATACTGGACGTTGGGGTTGTAGTACAGCGAGTTGTACTTATAGTTTCGGGCGCGCCAGACACCGTAGTGGTTGTTATCGGTGTTGTTGTCGTCATCCAGGCCTTCTTCCGTCGGCAGAATACGACCGTTGCTGTTGTTGTAACCGTACTGGTTGGTCGGCAGATTCCACAGATATACGTAGGCGGTGGAATCACTACCGCTGTTGCGTGCCTCACGATTATCCAGCACCACTTTCCCGTCCGGGTCGGTGCCATCGACCACCATATTCCAGTCCATGGAACCGGAGTCATCCAGCACCACCATCACGTTGGGCGAAACGCTGTTCGTCTGCTCCAGCGGGATGTTGGAGATGTCGTAGGTGATTGCCACGGTACCCGGTGCCGGCGGAGGCGGCGCGGAAGGCGTGGAATTGATCACGACGCGTACTTCATATTCCGTACCGGTGCTGAAGTCGATGCCATCAAAGAGCCGGTAAAAGAAGGAAATCTCTCCGGTGAAGTTGATGGGCGGCGTGAAATCGAATGCACCTGTGCTGCTGTCGAAGGAGATACTGCCCATGGGCGGCGGTACCGTGAGTACGGCGGCGATGGGTGAACCTACCGGATCCCCATTGGTATCCAGCAGTGCGCCATCCACGTCGTAGTAGCCGTTGAACACCCCATCACTGGTATCCACGATCAGCGTTTCGTTCTCATAGATCGAGTAGGTACGCTGCTGGGTGCCGATCGGCGGGTCGTTGACTTCCATGATTGTGATTTCCACCCGCGCAGGTGCGGACACATCGCCATTGGAGTCGATGATCGTGTAATAGAACTCGTCCACACCGAAGAAGTCGTCTTTCGGCGTGTACTCGATCTCATCACCCACGATCACCACGGTGCCATTGGGGTCCGAAATCGGATCGTCATAGGGATCCAGAACGATGGTCGGCGTGCCTTCACTGAAGCCACCCGAGCCCGCGCTGTTGATCGTGGTGGGCCCTTCCGCCAGATAGTCGTTATTCAGCACTGGAATCACGATGGTGCCGGGATCTTCATTGAACGGACCAAGGGTATCGTCACTGGCGACCGGGAAGTCGTTCACCCCGGCGATGATGAAATCGAAGGAATCCGATACCGTCGCACCAGCAGAGTCAGTGGCCTGCACGCTGATGGTGGCGTTACCGTTCTGGTCGGGCGCCAGATGGAAGCTGATCACCGAACCCGTGATGTCGGAGACATCGAACAATGCCGGATTCGAATTGTTCATGCCGAAGGTCAGCACGTCGCCGTTCGTGAGAATATCCACATCGTCGAAGACGGTGGCCAGATCCCAGGTGAACGTCGTCGGATCGTCTTCCGCCGCATTGACGTTGAACAATGGCGTCACCTGCGTCGGATCGTCATTGACGGCTGTCACGGTGACGATGAAATCATCGCTGACCGTCTGATTGGTACTGTCTTCCGCAACCACGGTCACGGTTGCGGTACCGTTCTGGTTCGGGCCGATGTCCAGATTGAGCGCGTTGCCCGCCACCCAGGCAGAGGGAATCAGCGTCGGGTTGTCCGTGGAAACCGTATACGTCAACACATCGCCGTTGGGGATATCCACGTCGTCGAACACGCCGACCAGACTCGTCACCTGCAGGCCCGGGTCTTCCATGAAGTTCATGTCGGAGATCGGATTGTCCACGAAGGGCGCGTCGGTCTCCGGCGTAATCGTCACCGCAAAGGATGTGGACACCTGACTGCCCTCGTCATCCTCGGCAGTCACCGTGATCGTCGCCGGGCCGTTCATGTCCGGCGTGACGGCGAAGTTGATAGTGCCGGCGAGATCGGCCAGCGGTGCGTTGGTCGCATCGATAAGGGCAGGATCAGAACTCGAGACCGTCACCGTATGCATCTCACCGCCGTTGGCGAGGTCATCATCCGCAAACGCACCCACCAGCGAGACATCAACGCTGCCGATATCCTCAGGTGCCACCACGTTGGCAAGGCCACCGGCAACCGTTACCGGATCGTTGACGCTGGCGACGGTAACGTCGAAGGTATCCGTCACCTGAACCCCGGCACCATCTTCCACGCCCACCGTCACGGTGGTGGAGCCGAACTGATGAGGCTCCGGCGTCACGTTCACACCTGAACCGCTCAGTTGAACGTCAATCAGACCGGCATCGTGACCCGGCAGGAGAAATACCGTCAGGGTATCCGGAGGGGTATCGCCCAGATCCGGATCATCAAACTCGGCAAGCACCTCCACGAAGGCCACGCTGTCGTCTTCGTTCATCGGCAGATCGATCACGTCGCCTGTCAGGACGGGCGGATCGTTGATCTCGTTGACCGTGATGTTGATGGTCTCCGAGGCATCTGCTGTCGGCGCCCCATCGTCCGTCACTCGGATGGTGACGGGGAAGGTACCGGGGCCGTCGGCCTCGGCAGGCGTCCAGGTGAATGCGCCACCGGCCGTGATCGAGGCTCCCGCCGGTGCACCGGCATCCAGGGAATACGTCAGAGTGTTGGCCGGAAGATCGCCATCCGTCGCGGTGGCCGTGAAGGAGAGCAACGTCTCTTCATTGACGATCTGATCGCCAATCGCCGCCAGTACGGGGGCCTGATTGTCCTCTGTAACCGTGACCGTAATCGTTTCAGAATCGTCCAGCGCACCATCGCTCACCCGAACGGTCAGGTTGAAGCTGCCCGGGCCATCGGCTTCCGACGGCGTCCAGTCAAACAGACCCGTATTGGCGTCGATGGTCGCGGAAGTCGGGTTCGCATCCAGGCTGAAAGTCAGGGTGTTCGCCGGAGAATCCGGGTCTGTCGCAGACGCCGTGAAGCTGAGCGCGCTGCCTTCCGCAAGGGACTGAGCACCGATCACGCCGAGCACGGGCGGTTCGTTCACCTCATTCAGGGTGATGTCCACATCCGCATCATCTGTTTCGCCCAGAGCATCTGTGACGATGATGTTGATCGCGTAAGCGCCGTCATCCATCTCACCTGTGGTCCAGGAGAACAGACCGGAGTTCGAATCGATGGAAGCGCCGGCCGGAGCGCCGCCGCCAAGGCTGTATGTCAGCGTATCGCCAGGGGCATCCGGATCTGAGGCACTGGCGGTGAAGCTGATGGCGTCGCCTTCGTTCTGCACGATCACCGGCAGAGGATTGAGGGTCGGCGTGTCGTTCTCGACATGAATCTGGAAGAAGTTGGAGACCGTGTTGTCACCATCCTGCGCGCGCACCTCGATGTCTGCGGAGCCTTCGGTTCCGTTGATCGGGTCTATGACGAGCCGGTTGCCGCCATCCACGGATACGTTGACGACCGCATCACCGCCGATCACCGCCGCCGAATACATTACCGGCCCATTCGGTACGATTACCGTGAATCTGGGCAGCAGATCGACCGAGTTATCTGTCGGCGCCCCGTGCGAGCGAACTTCATCGCCCATGCCGTTGGCAACCAGCAGTGCATGGGATACGCCGGGCAGCAGAGCCAGGGTCAGCGCAATCGCAAGCCGTTTCGTAATCAGGTGGTACATCTTTACTCCTCCTTCGCGCATGGCCAGTCAGTCGAGAATCCGACCGAAGGTCGTCTGCAACATCGCACGTGAATTGGGGCTGCCCCCGAATCCGAGTGCGGTCACGCGAAATACGTCGACACTGTCGGAAGATCCGGCAGCGTTATATTGATTGTCCTGCTGGTAGGCGTTCTCATCGCGCTGGACGGTAGCGATGTGCTCAATCATGTAGCGGGGCTGCGGCTGACTTGCCACCGAACTGACCCCAGTCGGCGCCTCAACGGTGCGCCCATCGGTCCAGATGGTGTCGTCTTCCCAGCGATTGCCGTCATCCACATCCGGAGTATCCCAGAGCCCACCGGCGCCGCCATTGTTGTAGGCAAAAGTGGAGGTGGTGACTTCGAGTGCCGCTTCAGCATCCCGAAGGGCGGACTCAGCCGCTTCGAAAGCGAGCAGGTTGTCATGCTCGTTACGGGCCATCCGGATCTCGAGCGACGTGGTCTGCACCACGGAAACGCCGAGGATGGTCAGCACCAGCAGCAGCACCAGGCTGATGAACAGCGCCACGCCGGTATTCGATTTCTGATTGAAAGGTTTACGCATCTTGACTGCCTTACAACTGCGGATTCGCGTTGCGAACCAGAATGGTCTTCGAGAACGTTCGGGTCAGGGTGTCACCGTCGTCGGTCACCTGATCGATGGAGTCCACCGTCAAGGTGACGCGGATAGACACCACCTGCCGGGGGTCCGGCACGGCCGCGGCGACCATGTACTGATTCGGGTTCGCTATGTCGTCGGCGAGGGTCGTATCCACGCCGTAGAGGATCTGCATATTCTGAACACCCTGGATCAGCTCCACCGGCGCATCGGGGCCAACTTTCTGCCAGAGCGAAAGCGGGGTATCGCCCACGTTGTTGTCGCGGAGACTGTCGGCCACGAAGAAATAGGTGGATTCCACGGCGCCCACCACCGTATCGGTGCCGTAGGAACGGCCGAGAAAAGACTTGGTGAAGTTCACCTGAGGACCTGCCGGTGGCGTCACCAGCGCGGCATTCTGGAAAAACGCACTGGCGCCGCCGGTGTTGGGGTCATTCTGCAGCGACACCTCATCCGCACCGGCCGGGGTCACATTGGTGACTCTGAACACGGCGGACTGCTCGCAATCGGCGATCATCACGATGTCGTCTGTTCCAAAGCCCGGATTACCACCGGGAGCGCTGATCACCACATCGTCCAGCGGCTGGGCAATGGCGGTGAGATGCCGGGTGGGCTGGCGCAGATTCCGGAAGACGACGATGTCTGAATTCGGGTCGATGCTGGCTACGTCGATGCCATTGCCGGCGTTCGTATTGCCCGGTGTGCCCCCTGGCAGATTCAGGGTCGACGGTGTCCAGGTGCCATCCCCATTGGCATTGAAGCCCCCAACGGATTGATCCACGTTGTACTCGGGCAGCTGAGCCGGACTACCGGTCAGTCCCCAGACTCGGGTCTCATCATCCCGGATGCATCCGAAATAGCCGGCCCGGCGCGCGGCCGACGACATGAACTCGAACGCGAAGCGGGCGTTTTCCTGCAACCGGGCCTGGCCATTGATGATGTTGGCGCTCTGGGAGTTGCCGATGAACAACTGCACGATACCCGTGACCACGATGAGGCCGAGGGCCATGGCCAGCAGCATTTCGAGCAGTGAAAAACCGGATTGTCTGTTTCGATAGGTCATTGCGCTTGTACTTCCTGTCAACTTCCCGATCAGCCCTGGCTGTCGATGGTGACCGTGCCGACCTGCCCGTCGGGCTCTGTCCAGATCACAGTGATGGTGACCACCCCCGCCCCATCGACGACGATGGATCCATCGCCCTCCGGCAGTCCGGGCTGATCGTCTTCCGGCGGCAGCACGCCCGCAGCGCGGAAGGCCGCACACTGGGCATTGGCGTTGAAATTACCGAGCGAGCACTTCCACACAGACTGGTCGAAAGTGACCATCTGGGCCTGGGAACAGTTGCCTGCCAGACAGTTCGCTGCACCGGGCGGCGCGTCGGCGATGGCGAGGCCGTTATAGGCTGCACCCGGCACCGCACCTTCCGGGTTCGCCCGGATCCGGTCCATCATGTCGTAGGCAAGCTGCACGGCTTCGGCACGGAACAATGCGCCACGGTTGTTCTGCAGGCTGACCATCTGGAGCGCGGTGATGCCGAGCACACCGATGGCGAGCACCAGAACCGCAACGAGCAGCTCGATCATGGAGAGGCCCCGCTGCTTTCTGGATGATTGAATTCGATGCTTCATGATCCGTTCCCGATGCTCCTGTAACGGAAAATTACGGACAGGCCAGTTCGGCACTGGCAGCCCGACCGATGGTGTTTACGGCGACTTCGCGCCCACGCGCGACACCGGCTTCACAGATCTCGATGGTGCCCGGTGCGCCCAGGGTCATGAGTCCGCGACCATTGAACGTGAGGGTGCCCACGCCGTTCAGGCTGCCGAGCCCATTCATGGTGGCAGCCCCGGCGTCGTCAAACTGTCGGATAAGGACGTTTGGATCGTTAGGGCAGTTGCCCGGCGTCCCGACGACCACACAGAATCCCGGGCCCCATTCGTTGCCGTTATCGCCCGCATTGACGGCCTGGATACTCACGTCGCCGCCTCGATTGATCGCTTCACTGCGGGCCAGATTGGTTGCTGCGATGAAAGCGTTGACCCGGGAGGCCATGTTCCGCTGTTCGATGAAGGTGTCGAACGCCGGCAGCGCCAGACCCAGCAGCACGGCCGCCACGGCCATGGCCACCAGGAGCTCGATAATGGTGAATCCGGAGAGGGACCGCTTATTAGAAAACTTACTTAACAAACTACTCTCGGCTGAATTTTATGCCAGCGAAGAGTTTAGGTGCCTGACGGGGAAAGGACAGGCAGGACCGATGAGTGGCGGAATTTGACCGGATGAGTGGTCATCCGGGATCAACCGCGGGCGAATTGTGGCGTTCCGGGCAGGTCAGGAACGCGCCTCGGCCCTATTCTTCCCAGTCGTTTTCGCCTGCATCAATGGCGCCGTTGTCATTCTCATCCCAGCCGCGCTGGCCGTTTGAGTTGTAGGTGACCATTCGGCCATCATCCACGTCATCGATAGGCGTGGCGGTGAGGGCAAAGTTCGCCGCACCACCAACGATGGTGATGTCGTAGCGGGTGGTGGATTGCGGCTGGCAGACGGCGGGATCGAGGGCACCATCGTCGGCGCCCCCGACGGCGGCACCGAGATAATCGAACGTCTGGCTTGCCCGCCGTTCCAGTGCCTGCGCGCAATCCAGGAGGTCGGCCATGGCTTCGGAGCGGTAGGTCCGGTCCGAATAGCGGGTGTAGACGGGAATGGCGATGGCCGACAGCAGGGCCAGAATGGCCACCGCGACCATGAGTTCGATCAGCGTAAATCCACCTGTGCGCTTCGACATCACCAATACTTCCTAACTATCTGTAATTTAAGAACTTAGTGGCTCAACGCGCAGCTTAAGGCGCCCGCACGTCAATGATCGACACATCGAAGAGGATACGTCGGCCAGCCAATGGATGATTGAAGTCGACTTCCACGTGCTCTTCCATGACTTCGCGCACAACTCCGGGCAATTCCCCACCCGGACCCGAAAAAGACACCATCAGCCCTTTCTCCAGGGTCAGATCTGCGCCAAAGCGGTCGCGCCGAAGTTTCTGGACGTTTTCTTGACGATGCAAGCCGAAGGCGTCTTCCGCTTCGATCAGGAGCTGCGCATCGTCTCCGGCCCGCATGCCGATGATCACCGCTTCAAAACCCGGCAGAAGATTGCCATCGCCCACGGTGAACATCGCCGGATCGCCGCGCCGGGTGGAGTCGATCTCTTCGCCCGTTTCCAGATGCAGCGCGAAGTGCAGGCGCACCCGGTCGCCCATCTGAATGGCCCGATCGCTGGAACCACTGATCAGATTGCTCATCCCGAAGCCGCCTTCTTCTGTCGTTCCCGCCGTTCCCGTCGCTCCCGGACAAACTCCATGAACAGGAGCAGGATCCAGAGGCTGGCGCCGATGAACAGCGCAATGTCCGCCACGTTGAATGCCGGAAATCCCCAGCGCTCGTAGTGAAAGCGGATGAAGTCCACCACATAGCCGTGCCACAGCCGGTCGATGCCGTTGCCCAACGCGCCACCAAGGATGAGCCCGTAGATCAGCCCCATCAACCGGTCGCCTGCCGGCAGCTTTCTGAGCTCATAAACGATGAACACCGTGAACGCCGCCGCCAGGCCGACGAACAGCCAGCGCTGCCAGCCGCCGCTGCCGGCCAGAAAGGAAAATGCTGCGCCGTCGTTGTGCCAGCGAACCCAGCTGAATATGGGCAGAACCTCGACGCGCTCGCCGTGGGCAAGCGTCTGGGCGACATACCACTTGGTGAGTTGATCCGCCGCCACCACCAGGGCAGAGACACCGAGCCAGCGATACCAGAATCGATTAGCGGTTTCGGGCAGATTCATGTGGACGCACCATCCGCGAGCAGCGCTCGCGCATCCTCCATGTCCTGATGGATCCGGGCCTTCAGTGCATCGAGTCCATCGAATGTCTGCTCGTCCCGGATTTTCTCCACAAAGCGCACGCTCAGCAGCTTGCCGTAGAGATCGCCGCTGAAATCGAACAGGTGCACCTCCAGCAGCGGCTCCTTGCCATCCACCGTCGGCCGGACCCCGATATTGGCGACCCCGTCATACTCTCTGTCCAGCCCTTCCACCCGCACCGCATATACGCCTTCCAGCGCGGCCCGGTATCTTTGCAGGCGAATGTTGGCGGTCGGCGCGCCCAACTGTCGCCCGAGCTGACGACCGTAGACGACCCGACCCATGATGAAGTACGGGTGCCCAAGCAGTTGTTCCGCGAGGGCAAAATCCCCCTCTGCCAGCACTTCCCGAATGCGGCTGCTGCTCACCCGCTCGTGTTCGAAAGTCAGGGTGCCCATATGACTCACGCCAAAGCCCAGGCGATCCCCGGCGGCCTTGAGCGCCTCGTAATCTCCCTGCTGATCCTTGCCGAAGCGAAAGTCGTCACCGACGACGATGTAGCGGATTCCCAGCCGTTCGGTCAGCAACTCGTCGATCACCCAGTCCGCCGTCGTGTTGCGCATGGCTTCGTTGAACGGCACGCAGAGCACTCGATCCAGTTCCGTCTCGCAGAGCAGCGTGATTTTCTCCCGGAAGCGGGTCAACCGGGCCGGTACTTTTTCACCGGCGAAGTATTCGCGCGGCTGGGGTTCGAACGTGAGCAGCATGCTCGGCACGCCCAGTTCCTTCGATTTGGCAAACAGATGATCCAGGAGCATCCGGTGGCCGTGGTGCACGCCATCGAAATTGCCGATGGTCAGCACGCAGCCCCGGTGTTCGGGTTTCAGACTGTAGATACCGTGAATGATTTCCATGGCGTGAGTATACGGCCTATGCCCGATGCAGGAGATGAGAGATGCGCCCGCCGAGCAGCCATATGCCGGCGAGATAAGCGGCGATACCTGCTGCCACGCTGCCAACCAGCCAGAGCGCCCGGTCGAGGACGGTGGTTTCCAGCCAGTCGGCGCCGTCCGGTGCAACCCACAGCAGGGTGAGCACCATGCACACCGTTGCCACGGAACACCGGCCCAGCATCAACGCCGACTGGCGACTGGGCCGGCAGCGGCCGGTCTGGTGAAGGCCGCGCCAGAGCAGAAAGGCATTCACCATCGCCGCAGCCGAAGTGGCCAGGGCCAGCCCCACATGCCCCATGATGCGGTACAGCAACAGGTTCAGCGCCACGTTGACGATCACCGCCACGACACCGATGCGGAACGGCGTGGCCGTATCCTCCTGCGCAAAATAAGCGGGCGCCAGCACTTTCACCGCCACCAGGGGCACCAGCCCTGCCGCGAACGCCTGCAGCGAGAGCGCCGCCATCCGGGCATCGAGCTCAGTCAGAGCGCCGTGCATGAATATGCTGCTGATCAGCGGCAGCGCCAGCACATAAAGTGCGGCGGCGGCCGGCAATGCGAAGAAACCACCCACGCGCAAGCCCCAGTCGAGTGTCTCCCGAAATCCACTGAGGTTTTCCTCGCTGTCCAGTCGGGACAGATTCGGCAGCAGCACGGTGCCGAGCGCCACCGCAACCAGACCGATGGGCAGTTCCAGCAGTCGATCCGAGTAGTAGAGCCAGGAGATGCTGCCGGTCATGAGGGTCGATGCCAGCATGGTGTCGATCAGAGCATTGATCTGGTTGACGGATGCCGCAAAGATCGCGGGCAACAGCAGCCCGCCGACCCTTCGGACACCTTCGTGGCTGGTCGAGACCCGCGGCATGACGACCAGCCCCAGAGACTTGAGGGCCGGGAACTGGAACAGGAACTGAGCGAGGCCGGCAAACACCACCCCCCAGGCCAGCGCGAATACCGGCTGGCTGAAATAGCCGGCAGCAAAGAAAATCGAGCCGATGAGCGACAGGTTCAGCAGCACCGGCGTGAACGCCGGGACCGCATATTTGTGGTGGCTATTCAGAATGGCGCCGGCAAACGCCGTCATGGAGATGAAGCCGAGGTACGGGAAGGTGATCCGCACCATGTCCCGCGCCAGCGCGAACTGCTCAGGCTGGTCCCGGAAGCCGGGTGCAAACACCATGATCAACCCGGGCGCGATCAGAATGCCAAGACCCACCACCACCAGCATGGTCAGGGCCAGATTGCCGGTCATCACCCGGATGAAGGTGATCAGTTCCTCCCGGTCGCCGTCCCGATAGCGGGCGAGCACCGGCACAAAGGCCTGGTTGAACGCGCCTTCGGCGAACAGGCGCCGGAAAAAGTTCGGAATCCGGAAGGCAACGAAAAAAGCATCGGCGATCGCACCGGCGCCGAAGAAGTTCGAGAGCACCACATCCCGGACAAAACCGCTGATCCGGGACAGCATCGTCATGGCGGCAACGACGCTGCCCTGGACGGCAACATCCTGTTTTCCGGCGTGTTCTGGTGGTTCTGAAGCCAATCCTGCCACTACCCTGACCCGGCACCGGGGTTGACACAGATATGTCCCAACGGCATATTCCGCGCCTCGAAAATCCCACACCTGAGGAAAAATCCTTGGCAAACAGCCCACAAGCCCGTAAGCGCGCCCGTCAGGCAGAAGGCCGACGTCGCCACAACGCCAGCCAGCGCTCCATGGTTCGCACCTACATCAAGCGAGTCGACGCAGCGATCGAGTCCGGCAACCAGTCCGACGCCTCCGCAGCGCTGGCCACTGCCGTGCCGGTGATCGACAGCATGGTCAGCAAAGGCATCATGCACAAGAACAAGGCGGCCCGTCACAAGTCCCGCCTGCACGCCAAGGTCAAAGCCCTCGGCGCCTGACCGTCTCTTTCCCGGCCGCATCCGGCGGCCGGGCGTCACGCTTCCAATCCATCGACCCTCCCGGGCCTGCCTGGCGCGTTCACCTGCGCGCGTGAAAGACGTCAATTCAGCACGACCAGGTTGTCTCGATGGATGAGTTCCGGCTCCAGGCTGTAACCCAGCCGCTCGCCGATCACATCGCTGCTGGCGCCCAGCATCCGAAGGGTTTCGGCACTGGAATAGTTTGACAGCCCCTGAGCCATCAGACGGCCTTCGGAGTCTTCACAGGCCACCAGTTCACCCCGGGAGAACTCACCGCTGACCGCGGTCACCCCCACGGGCAACAGACTCACACCGCGCTCCCGAAGTGCGGTAACCGCGCCGGCATCGAGCGTCAGCCGTCCTTTCAGCCGCTGCTGTCCGGCAATCCAGCGTTTGCGCGCATCCAGTGGAGAGACGCCGGCCGCCAGCAGGGTACCGGTGGGTTCACCCGCCAGAATCCGCTTGAGCACACTGGGATCGGCACCGTTGGTGATCACCGTATGCGCCCCGGACCGGGCGGCAAGCCGGGCGGCTTTCAGTTTGGTGATCATACCGCCACGACCGAGCGCCCCTGAGCCACCGACCATGGCATCGAGACGGGTATCGGACGCATCTGCAAATCCGATCCGCTGGGCATCCGGATCCGCTCGCGGGTCCGACTCATGGAGTCCATCGATGTCGGTCAGCAGAATCAGCAGATCCGCCTGCAGCAGGTTGGTCACCATGGCCGCCAGCGTATCGTTGTCGCCGAACCGGATTTCATCCGTGGCGACCGAATCATTCTCGTTGATCACCGGCACGGCACCGAAGTCCAGCAGCGTGGTCAGGGTGGCGCGTGCATTGAGATAGCGCTGCCGGTTGGCCAGATCATCGTGGGTCAGCAGCACGACGGCTGCATGTCGGCCATGCCGGGCGAACGCCCGCTCATAGGCCTGCACCAGTCCCATCTGGCCCACGGCAGCGGCAGCCTGCAGTTCGTGGACCGTCTCCGGGCGGGTCTTCAGCTTGAGGCGCGAAACGCCTTCCACCACGGCACCGCTGCTCACCAGCAGCACGCGTCTGCCGGCCTCCTGCAGGTGGACGATCTCCTCGCCCAGCGCCTCCAGAAGATCAACGGCCAGGCCCTGTTCCGGATCCGTGAGCAGTGCGCTGCCGACTTTGATGACCACGGTGCCGGCGCCGGCGAGCTCTCCGCGGACGGTGGCCTCTTCAATCATGCACGTACACCACTTCCGGACCGTCCCCGTCATCCCCGTCATCGTCGTCCACGTCATCTGAGGCGGCACCCGTATCCAGGGCCGCCTCGCCCGGCGTCTTCCGTTGCGGACGCACATTCAATGCACTGGCCAGCACGTCGTCGTTGATCCGTTCTTCCAGCGCCGCCTGTGCCTCAGCGTACTCTTCGTCATTGGCCAGCCGTTCCCGCATCCCGGCGACATACTGCTGCAGGGCATTCACCAGCCGCTCCAGCCCGGCCCCGGTGGCGGCTGAAATGCTGTAGATCTCCTCCCCTGGGAAGGCCTCGCGAAATTCGGACTCCAGCGCCTGCAGGGATGCCTCATCGAGGAGATCCGTTTTGTTCAGCACCAGCCAGATCGGCCGTTCCGCCAGCGCCTCACTGTACTCCAGCACCTCTGAGGCGACTGTCTGTGAATTGGTGAGTGGATCGCTCCCATCCACAGGTGCGGCATCCACCAGATGCAGAAGTACCCGGGTGCGCGACAGATGACGCAGGAACTGCGCGCCCAGGCCTGCCCCTTCCGCCGCACCCTCGATAATGCCGGGGATATCGGCCACCACAAAGCTCGAATCGGATCCGGCGCCGACCACGCCGAGACTCGGCACCAGGGTGGTGAAGGGATAGTCCGCCACCTTGGGTCGTGCCGCGGAAATGGTGCTCACCAGCGTCGACTTGCCTGCATTGGGTAATCCAAGCAATCCCACGTCCGCCAGCAGCTTCAGCTGCAGGCGCAACACCCGATGTTCCCCCGCTTCTCCCGGCGTGGTCCGCCTCGGCGCCCGGTTGGTGCTGGATTTGAAATGGGCGTTGCCGATCCCGTGCCGGCCGCCCTCTGCCACCACCAGTTCCTGGCCGTGCCGCACCACGTCGCCGATGGTTTCAAGGGTTTCTTCGTCCACCACGGACGTGCCCACGGGCACCTTCACCCGCCGGTCTTCGCCTTTCGCGCCCGTTTTGTTCCGACCGCTGCCCGGCTGACCGTTGGCGGCGCGGTAAAGCGGCTGATAGCGGAAATCGATCAGTGTGTTGAGCGCGGTGTCGCCGACGAGAATGATGGCCCCGCCATCACCGCCGTCACCGCCATCCGGTCCACCCTTGGCGATGTATTTCTCACGACGGAAACTCAGGCAGCCCTGACCGCCCTTTCCCGCTTCCACGCGGATGGTGGCTTCATCGATGAACTGCATGACTGAGAGGTCAGCTTTCTTCTGGAGGGTAAAAAAAACCCCGCTGGCCGCGGGGTTTCTTTCAGCTCGAGACCGGCTCGACGGTCACGAACTTCCGGTTCTGCCTGCCCCGGGTCAGGAACCGCACCTGCCCGTCTGCTTTCGCGAACAGGGTGTGGTCCTTCCCACAACCCACATTCGGGCCGGGGTGGAACTGGGTACCGCGCTGGCGGACGAGAATATTACCGGCCGCGACAAGCTCGCCACCGTATTTCTTCACGCCAAGGCGTTTGGATTCTGAATCGCGGCCATTACGGGTAGAGCCGCCGGCTTTTTTATGTGCCATCTGTACTTATCTCCTAACCGCTGATACCGGTGATCTTCAACTGGGTGAACCATTGACGGTGACCCTGACGACGCATGTAGTCCTTGCGTCGCTTGAACTTGATGATCCGGATTTTCTTGTGTCGATCATGGCCGATCACTTCAGCGGTGACCTTGCCACCATCCACATAAGGCTGGCCGACCGTGACATCATCACCATTGGCAACGATGAGCACTTTGTCGAACACGACCTCTTCACCGGGCTCGGCAGTGAGTCGTTCCAACTTGATCACCTCACCTTCGGTGACCCGATGTTGTTTGCCACCGCTGGAAAACACCGCGAACATATCTCTACTCCTTAACAGGGGCGGACACCTAAAAAGTCCTGAAACGCCCGGATTACGTGGCTTTCAGCCCTGCCGACGTATAGGGGTGCCGCGAAAGGCGCGCTATTTTAGGGGCTTATGGAGCGGATTACAACGACTGTCATATCCGCCCGCCAGGGCGTCATCCAGCCAGTCCACGGCGGCTGCCACGGCGATAAAAAGGCCGAAAATTGGCCCATAAACGTGCACAATAGCGCCCTGACCCATTGGCCTTGGAACCAGATGCCAGCCGAGATGCCCGCAGAGATTGCCATCGTAGCAACAGATGAGGCGCAACCAGAGTCGGAATTGCCCCTGCTTGCCCTGGAAACCGTATACGACCTGGTCGCAGACGACTTTACTGCTGTTAACCAGCTGATCCCTCGACAACTCACTTCGGATGTGGATCTGGTGGAGGAGATCGGCCAGTACATCGTGGAGTCCGGCGGCAAACGCCTGCGGCCGCTGCTCGTGCTGCTCGCAGCCCGATGCTGCGGGTATACGGATTCGGCGCACGTGAAGCTCGCCGCCATCATCGAGTTTCTGCACACAGCCACGCTCCTGCATGACGATGTGGTGGACCATTCCGTTCTGCGTCGGGGCCGGGCCACGGCCAATTCGACCTGGGGCAACGCGCCAAGCGTCCTGGTGGGAGATTTTCTCTATTCCCGTGCTTTCCAGTTGATGGTCGATCTCGGTCAGATGGACATCATGGCCATCCTGTCGGATGCCACCAATACCATCGCCGAAGGCGAGGTGATGCAGCTGGCGAACGTCGGCAACTGTCAGATCAGCGAAGCTCAGTACATGGAAGTGATCCGCTGCAAGACGGCACTGCTGTTCGAAGCGTCGACCCACACCGCCGCCGTGCTTGCCTCCCAGGACAACCGTATTCAGCAGAATCTCAGACAGTTCGGTGAGCGCTTCGGTCTCGCCTATCAACTGGTGGACGACTGGCTGGACTACGCCGGGGAAGCCGAGTCCATGGGCAAGAACGTGGGCGACGATCTGGCTGAGGGCAAACTCACGCTGCCGCTCATCAACGCCCTGGCGCTCGGCAATGACGGAGAGCGAGCGCTGCTCGGAGAATGCATCTCCGCACGCAGTCGGGACGCCCTGCCGGAGGTGCTCCGGATCGTGCGCAGCACAGGCGCCCTCGACTACACCAAGGCTGCCGCGCAGCAACAGAGTGAGACCGCGGTGAACGCCCTGGAGGCGCTGCCGGCCAACCGGTATCGGGATGCCCTCGAATCTCTCGCCCACTTTGCCACGGCCCGTCTGAACTGAGCCCGCACATGATCTGCGCTCGCACGCTCACCGCCTGCGCCTGTCTGCTTATTGCGTTCTCCCACCCTGCACTCGCCATTGAACTGGAACGCTGCACCCTGGCAGGCAGCACCGGAATTGCCTCTGTCGAGGCCCGTTGTGGCTGGCTCACTCGTCCGGAAAACCCCGATCAACCGGAAGGACGCTCCATCGACCTTCGCGTCGTTGTAGTCCCGGCCCTCAGCCCCACCCCGAGACCGGATGCGCTGACCGTGATCAACGGTGGTCCCGGCGGTTCTTCCATCGACATGTACGCCGATCTGGCCGCGACCTTCTCTTCCATCCGCCGTGAACGGGATATTCTGATTCTGGATCAACGGGGCACCGGCCAATCCAACCCGCTGGATTGCGTCCATCTCGAGGAAGCGGGCATGGACGAGAGCGAGGAGAGTGTCCGCGAAGCGACCCGCGCCTGCCTCGAAGCCCTGCCCGGCGACCCTCGCTACTACACCACCAGCGTCGCCGTGCAGGATCTCGAAGCCGCCCGGACAGCGCTCGGCTATGAAACACTGAACGTCTATGGGGTTTCCTACGGCACCCGGGTTGCTCAGCACTACACCCGACGATATCCCTCGTCCGTGCGAACCCTCATCATCGACGGGGTTGCCCCACCGGAAGTACCACTGGGTCCTAACGCTGCAGTCAACGCCCAGCGCACGTTGGCCCGCCTGTTTGAGCGGTGCGAATCAGATCCGGCCTGTGCCGATCGCTTCCCGGATCCGGAGGCAGCTCTCAAACGGCTCGATCAGCGCCTGCGGGAGTCGCCTGTGAGCGTGACGGTGGCGCACCCGGTCACCGGCATCGCCACACCGATCGAGGTGACCCGCAACCATCTGCTGATCACCCTGCGCATGTTGAGCTACGCACCGGAAACCATCCGGCTGATTCCGCTCATCATCGATGAGGCAAGCGCGAACGATAACTACGTACCACTCGCCTCCAATGCGCTACGCATTGAAAAAGAACTCACCGGCGCGATCCGGTTCGGTATGCACAACGCCGTGGTCTGTACGGAAGATGCCCCCTTCTTCGGCCCACTGGATGAGGATGCCCTGGAAAAGACCTATATCGGCCCCCAGCAGGCGCGGTCCCTCGTGACGATCTGTGAATCCTGGCCGGCAGGACCTCTGGACGAGGATCTGCGCAGCCCCCTGGACGTTGAGGTACCAACGCTGATTCTGTCCGGCGAAGAAGACCCCATCACGCCCCCGGAGTACGGCGCCATGGTGGACGCTACCCTGCCGCACAGCCTGCATCTGATCGGTGGCGGCCAGGGCCATGGCGTGATCGGCCGCGGCTGCTTTCCGCGGCTGGCCGCCGAGTTCATCGATAGCGGCAGCCTGGATGAGCTGGCAGCCGACTGCGTCGATCGGCTCACCCACCCCTCCTTTTTCCTCAACCTGATGGGCCCCGTATCCACCAGCGTTGCAACCACAGCGGGTGACGATAGCCGCCCGGATCGGACCCGGGAGGAAACACCGTGATCCAGGTGGACGGGCTGGTGAAGTCCTTCGGTGCCGTCCAGGCAGTCCGGGACGTTTCCTTCCAGGCTCAGGACGGCCGGGTGACCGCCCTGCTCGGTCCGAACGGCGCCGGCAAATCCACCTGTCTGAGAATCCTTTCCACCATTCTCTCAGCAGATGGTGGCAAGGCTTACGTGGGCGGTCATGAAGTCGGCACCGACCGGAATGCGGTGCTGAGATCCATGGGTGTGCTGCCCCACGCCACCGGGCTGTACACCCGGCTGACCGCCCGGGAGAACATTGCCTACTTCGGCGAGCTGCACGGCATCAAGCGGGACTCGCTGACGGCGCGTATCGACGAACTGACCGACGAACTCGAGATGGGCGAATTCATCGACCGCAAGGTGGACGGCTTTTCCCAGGGTCAGCGCATCAAGGTGGCACTGGCTCGCGCCGTGGTCCACAACCCTCAGAACCTCATTCTCGATGAGCCGACCAATGGTCTGGACGTGATGGCCACCCGGGCACTGAGAGAGATCATCCTGAGTCTCAAAAGACAGGGACGCTGCGTGCTCTTCTCCAGTCATATCATGCAGGAGGTGGCCAACCTCTGTGATGATGTGATCGTAATCGGCAGCGGTGAGGTCCGCTTCCAGGGCACCCTGGACGAACTCGTTCGCGCAAGCGGTGAAGCAGATCTGGAAGACGCCTTCATCCGGATGGCAGGGGTGGTGGAATGAGCGGCTTCAAAACCGTGCTCCTCAAGGAATGCCGCGATAACCTTCGCGACCGACGGACCATCCTTTCCTCTTTTTCCCTGGCGGTGCTCGGACCCGCGCTCTTCATCGGGCTGATGTCGTTCGTGCTGAATACGGCACTCGGTGAATCGAGCGAACCCGCAGAGGTGAGCATCACCGGCGCGGAGTACGCGCCTGATCTGATCGACTTCCTGGCATCCAGCAATACGGACATCACCTTCATCGAAACCGATGACCCACGAACGGCTGTGGTGGAGCGGCAGCACGACCTGATCCTCGCCATACCCAAAGATTACGAGGCCCGGTTTACTCAGGGCCTGATGGTGCCGGTTACGCTGTGGCACGACAGCTCCCAGATCGGGGCCTCGCGCAGAAACTTTTCCGCGATTCGGGGCTTGGTGAGCACCTACGCCCGCACCATCGGCGTGCTGCGCCTTCAACTCCGGGGCGTTGACCCGAGCATTGCCAATCCGATCGTGGTGCAGGAGATGGATACCGCCTCACCTGCCGCCCGTGCCCTGACCGTACTCGCCACCCTGCCTTATCTGCTCATCCTGGTGGTGTTCATGGGCGGCTTCTATCTGGCCATCGATGCCACCGCGGGAGAGCGGGAGCATGGCTCTCTGGAACCCTTGCTCTGCCAGCCGGTTTCCCGCGCGGAACTCGTGCTCGGTAAAACCCTGGCGGCAGCGATTTTCAGCGCCATATCTCTGGCGTTGTTCCTCATCAGCTTCGCCATCTCGATACCGTTCGCGCCCCTCCACAAGATCGGCATGTCACTGCAACTGGACGTTGCCATGAGCGCGGCGATCTTTTTCGTCTCCACGCCGCTCATGGTGCTCGGCGCGTCGGTGCTGACGGCCGTGGCGTCCTACGCCAAGAGCTACAAGGAAGCGCAGACGTATCTCACCGTCGTCATCCTGGTGCCGACTTTGCCGCTGATCGTGACGCAGATGATGAGCATCGAGCCGTCCGCCGTGCTGATGATGGTGCCCTCTCTCAGCCAGTCCATGCTGATCAACCAGTTGATCACGGGCGACGCGCTGAATTTTCTGCATGTCGGCATCTCCATGGCCATGACCAGCCTGGCCGCCGCACTGATGATCCGGCTCACCATCTGGCTGTATAACCGGGAGCGGATCCTGATCTAGCGCCGGCTTCCGACGACGTCCGGCCGACCGCCTGCCGATGTTGTGCTCTTCAGCGCCTCGCGTACAATACGCGACCCCGGGCGCCGCCAAATCCCGTCAGCCGCGCCGGTCCATCGAAGCAATCGGAGTGTAGCTCAGCTTGGTAGAGCACTACGTTCGGGACGTAGGGGCCGGAGGTTCAAATCCTCTCACTCCGACCAACTTTTTTTTGCTGAGTCAGCTGTCTTCCAATCGCACCGACGCGACTCACGTTGTGAGTCGCAGGCCTAGGCGCTTGGAGACTTCTGCTCGTCTGGGTCACAATCCCTGCTCCCAAGCGCGTTTCAGAGGCGGACACTATGTTGACACTGTTTTACGCACCGGGCTCCTGCGCTCGGGCCTCGCATATCGCGCTCAGAGAAGCCGGGGTCGAATTCGAATTACGACTCGTGGACTTCGCAACCGCCGAGCAGCGCAGCGAAACCTATCGGCAGGTGAATCCGAAGCAGCGTGTTCCCGCCCTGCAAACCGATCGGGGGCTGCTCACGGAGACGCCGGCCATTCTGGCTTTCATCGCCCAATCCTGCCCCGAAGCCCGACTCGCTCCGCTGGACGACCCGTTCGAGTTTGCGCGGATGCAGGCCTTCACCGCTTACCTGTGTTCGACGGTGCATGTGGCCCACGCCCACATTCGCCGCGGCGAGCGCTGGGCGGATGATCCTGCCGCCATCGCCGAGATGAAGCGCAAAGCCCCGGAAGTCGTTGCCGACTGCTTTCAGTTGATCGAGGAAACGCTCTTTGCCGGGCCCTGGGCGGCGGGTAGCGAGTACTCCATCGCCGACCCCTATCTGTTCACCATCACCCAATGGCTTCCGATCCATCGGCTGGATTCGGCCAGCTATCCGAAAATCCACGACCATGAACGCCGGATGCTCCAACGCCCCGCCGTCCAGGCGGCTATTGCAGCCGAAGAGCACGGCTGAACCGCTCTTTCAGGCAACTTATATGCCTATCAACCGATTCCCGTTCCCTTTTTCCTGCAGTTTCTTCCCGTTTTCCTGGGATTTTTGTGGAGATTGACGCGCTATCTTAGGAGGCGTTGAAAGATTCATTGAGACGAAACCAGAAGGATTGCGCCGCGAATCAGTTTCCAGGACCCGGCACGGGACATGCCAGGGTCCCCGGCGGCTCAAGGACAGAGGCAGGAGAGAAAAATGGATACGCACGTATTGCCCCAGGGACTGAACGAAGTCGAAAACTGGTGGTGGGATCGCTCCAGCACCGTACGCTGGCTGCTGGGCAGCGTTTCCCTGGCCGCCATGGCCGGTGTACTGGGCGGCATGCTCGCCTGATTCACTCCAGCGCGTCGAGCACGCGCCTCAACTCATCGACGCGCGCAACGATCGTCCGGGCACCGGCCCGGACGAGCTCTTCCCGACTTCCATAGCCATACAACACGCCGACACCTGTCAGACCGTTGTTCACGGCACCCACCATGTCGTGCGAGCGATCGCCGACCATGACGGAAACCGGCGCCGTTGCACCGGATTCCTCGAGCGCGTGCGCCAGCAGTTCCGATTTGTCTGAGCGCTCGCCCGAGAGTTCGGCACCGAACACTTCTCCGAAATATCCGTGCAGCCCGAAGTGCTCGATGATCCGCCGTGCATAGACCCGCGGTTTGCTGGTGGCCACATGCAGCGCCCAGCCAGCGTCCTGCAGATCCTCAAGTAAACGGGTGATCCCCGGATAGAGCTCGTTCTCGTACAGTCCCACGTCGCCAAACCGGTCCCGGTAGTACTGCACGGCCAGGTCCACTTCTGCTTCCCCGCCGAGCAGTTCGGCAAAGGCGGCGCGCAATGGTGGTCCGATGCACCAGAGCAGGTCTGCTTCCGCCGGCACCGGCCGGTCAAGACGGCCCAGGGCATGCTGTATGGAGCGCACGATTCCGGGCTTTGGGTCCGTCAGTGTGCCGTCCAGATCGAAGAAGACAGTTCTCATAATGGCTCGTGGCTCTGCAGTTTCACCCCCGGATGCACGACGCTTGTGATTCACCGCACGAATCGCGGTTCAAGAATATCGCACCATCGCCCGAAGCGTACCTATAGCAACAGCAACAGCAACCAGGAACGGTTGCATGGCGTTTTGGCACAGGGAAAAGTGCGGGATGCGGATTCGTATCAGAAACAAGCGGCAGATGTGGATTTTCATCGGCGCCGTGGCCGGTCTTTCGGTGATCGTCACCGAACTCATGCTCCTGCTCGTCTATCTATGGCTGGGCGATGTCGCTTTCGGCAAGGAAAACGCCTTCCTAACGGCCTTTATCGTGCCGATCGTCGTCTCCATCCCGGTCTGCTACACAACCTCTCGAATGGCGCTGCAGCTCAGTGATGCCCACGCACGGTTGAAAGAACTCGCTCATACCGACGAACTCACCGGGCTGATCAATCGTCGCTCGTTTTTCGAGTCCGCCGATATCATGCTCGCGGAAGCGCGAGACGCAGATGCCGTGCTCTCCCTGCTGGTGATCGACGCGGACTACTTCAAGCAGTTGAACGACACCTATGGTCACGCCACCGGTGATGCCGCTCTGCAGTTCATCACCGAGCAGATGAAGGAAAGTGTCCGGAAAACAGACCTGGTCTGCCGGCTCGGCGGTGAAGAGTTCGCCGTGCTGCTGCCCGATCTGAATGAAGAGGAAGCAGAGAAGCTCGGTGTACGCATCCTGAAACGGATCGCTTCCCGCCCGATGTTCTGGGACGACAAGATCATCGAGATGTCTGTCAGCTGCGGGGTGGCGGATAGCCGGGTCGGCTACGACATGACCACACTCTTTAAAGCGGCAGATGACGCGCTCTACGCGGCCAAGACCACTGGCAGGAATCGCCAGGTGGTGTTCTCCCGAATGGTCTCGAGTGCGCGCCCGACTGACCTGTCGCACGTTCCGAAGACACTTCATGGCTGACGCTCCCCGCTAGTCGGCCATCGCGACTGGCCTGCCTCTGCCAGACTCGCTAGGATGCCCCGCAACACAAACTGCAGGGGCCTGCTCAGTGAATCCATTCAGCCTTGAAGGCAAACACATCGCCATCACCGGTGCTTCCTCCGGCTTCGGCCACCATTTCGCAGGCGTGCTTTCCGCGGCCGGTGGCAAGGTCAGTCTGGGGGCACGTCGGACGGAGAAAATCCAGTCCCGGGTGGACGAGATCAACGCCGGAGGCGGACAGGCATTCGGCGCACGCCTGGACGTGACCGACAGCGACAGCATCAGTGAATTCTTCGAAGCGGCCGAGGGCGCACTTGGCCCCGTACACGTGCTGATCAACAACGCCGGCATCGAAGCCGGCGCCAAAACCTACATGATGATCGATGATGACGACTGGGATTCGGTGATCGACACCAATCTGAAGAGCGCCTGGCTGATGAGCAAACGCTTCACGGAGCGGGTGATTGCCAACGAACTCGGTGGCGGCAATATCGTCAACGTTTCCTCGATCACCGACACCCGCACCATCAAGGGCCAGTTCCCTTACGCTGTCTCCAAAGGCGGTCTCACCCGTATGACCGAAGTGCTGGCCCTGGAGGCCCCTCGCTACGGCGTTCGGGTGAACGCACTGGCGCCGGGCTACATCCTCACGGATGTCAGTCGGGTGCTGCTCGAAAGCGAACAGTCGCCGGAATTCATGAAGGGTATTCCGCTGCGTCGCTACGGCGAGTTCGACGACCTGGATGGGCCCATTCTGCTGCTCGCCTCCGATGCATCCAAATACATGAATGGGTCAGTCGTGGTGGTGGACGGCGGGCATATCTGCGCGTCCCTCTGAGGCTCAGTCGCCCGGATAGTGGAAGGGCGTTTCGTCCAGAAAGCGCTTCAGCACATTGCCCGTGATCCGGGCAATGTCGTTATCGAAATCGTTGTGTGCCAGGGCGCCCGCATAAGAGATCGAACCGGTGCTGAATACGGCGCCGCCGGAGGGCGTCTCGAAGAACACCATGTCCGCCCGTACTTTCGGCCCCTGCAGCGCCAGTTGAGACATATGCACTTCTTCTTTGACCCTCAGCATCCCGGGTCGATGATTTTCACTGGCGGCAATGCATATCGCATGCGGGGGTGAACCCAGCGACTCGTCGAAGCGATCGATTTCCTCTCCGGCCGCACCACCGCCCTGCGTCCCGTAGTCACCGATCACATCAGCGGCCGTGACCCCCTGCATGATGAAACCGACACGATCGTCCAGGGCGCCCGGCTGCAGTCGGTAGTAGGTGCCGCCATCGAATCCCTGCGCCGCAAAACCCACGCCCACCAGTTGATTCGGAGGGCGACCCAGCCGGCGCCAGAGTCCACCGTACTCGCCCGTGAACTGGTGGTAATACTCGCCCGGTTCGGCAATCCAGGCCCGGGTGCCATCCTCCGCCCGGCGGACCTCAATGATGCCCGGGTTGTCCGGGCAGTAAGCGATCCGCCAGTAGAATCCATTGCCGCCCATGTACATCAGCCGACCACCGTGGTCGAGCCACAGATCGAGGGCATCGAGCATCTGTGTGGAGTAGTACTCGGGGTGGGTGCCGGAAATGACCACCCGATACCCTTCGAGCAACTCGGCCCCTTCCCGGTGCAGATCTTCATCGGTGATCACATCGAAAGGCTGCTCGATCCCATGCAGCCAGTTGGTGATGTTCGTATCGGCATTGAATGACCAGGTAACGGTCCTGGGTTTCATGTTCAACACCGGCCGGAGACGGGAGGAGAAATGCACGCCGGAACCATCCGCGTGATATTCGTAGAGGGAATAGCCGACTTCCGGATGCTTCAACAGATACGCATCCTCGGCGTTCTTCGGCTTGTTATCGCCGAAGATGCCACCGGAAAACCCGAGTCGCTGGTTGGCATAGGCCAGATAGGTGGCCGTTGACGCGAGGTAGGCCACGTCTTTGCGTTTACTTCGGCTCGCCGGCCTGACAAAGAAAGGCACGTAATCCACCGAACCGCCCAGCGCGAGCTTCACGGCGTAGACGCCGGACGGCAGATCCTGCGGTATGTTCCAGGAATAATCCGGCGTCCAGCCCGCATCCACCAGATCATCTTCGTGAAAATGGATCGCCGCGTACTGCGCGGGATCATCCAGCCACTTCTGGGTGGTGCCATTCCAGCGGATGCCCTTAACGGCCCGGGTGGGCATCTGCATGGTCCAGCCGTGACGACTGGCGGGTGACACATCGACAATCTGCTCGGTGTGTATGCCCTGAGAAAAATCCCAGGCACCCAGCAGGGCCATGTGGGTGACTGCCTGGGACTCGAGGATGGACTCGGCAACGTCTGTGGACAGTTGATCGGCTACCAGCCTGGGCGCTTCCAGACGGCCATTGAAGCCCGCGCTCAGCACACCGTCCTGGAGGGCCGCCGCCAGCAACCAGTCACATGCTGCCAGGGGCCGTTGGCCCACCGTCACCGCCTCCTGCTGCCAGCTGCCGTGCCGCTCGCCGGCCCCCAGACCGAAGCGCCGCTGAGCCAGCGACAGCCGGCCGCTGCCGCTGTCGTAACTGACCAGCACCTGGTGCCAGCGGTGCAGAGACATGGGCGCCTGCAGCGTCAACGACTCATCATCCAGCCCCGCGCTGAGCCGACCCTTTCGAATGTCGAGCACCAGCCCATCGCCATAGGCCAGCGGCTGCCGGTCCCGCGCCAGCAGGGTGGGATAGACAAACAGACAGAGACTCACTTTCTGCAGGGTCGGCAGATCGGGTAACACCGCATAACTGCCTGGATTCAACGGCTGAAAGCGACCGGTGTGCACACCGTTGAACGTTGACGGGAGCGGCCGCTCGTCGAAGCCGGTACCGTGGGGCCGGCTGTCGCCACAGATCAGTTCCACCAGTTGCGCCGAATACTGTCCGGAGCTGTGGCAACTGACCATGATGTCCAGCGTATCGCCCGCGGTAACCGACCAGGGGTCCGCGTAGGCGATGATCTGCTTATCATCCACTCTGGGCGAGTTCCCGAACCGTTGCATCCACCAGCGGTTCCCCTTCCAGGGTGATCCTGTGCAACAGGCGCCGCGCGCCCTGATAGTCATTCACCGCGAAATGCCAGGTGCAGCGGTTGTCCCAGAATGCCAGAGAGCCAGGCGCCCACTGAAATCGGCAGGCGAATTCGGGTCGTGATGCGTGCTCGTAGAGATAGCTGAGCACCGGCTCGCTCTCCTGCGCGGTCCAGCCGTCAAAGCAAACGGTGAAAGCCGGATTCACATACAGCGCCTTTTTCCCGGAACGGGGATGGGTGAGAACCACGGGATGCACCGCATCCTGAGTCGCGGCGTCGCTGTTCCCCAGCCGATCACTTCCCTCCTGGGAATAGTTCGACGATGCGCCGAATACGTGCCGCGATGAATGCACGGCATTCAGGCCTTCGAGCATCTCCTTCATCCCATCGGAGAGTGCCGAATAGGCCGCGTACATGCTGGCAAACATCGTATCGCCGCCAATCGGCGGTATCTCCCGGGCATAAAGCATCGAGCCGAGCGCCGGAATCTGATCGTAACTGTGGTCCGTATGCCAGCCACCACCGATGTTGAGCGTCTGCTCAGGCTCTTTGCGCACTTCGGCGATCTGAGGATGCGTGGCCATCGCCTTGAAGAAGCGGTTCACGTTGATCTCGCCGAACTGCTCCGCCAGGGCGACATGCTGGTCTGGTGTGAGCTGCTGATCGCGAAAGAACAGCACACCATAGTCCGCATGGGCCCGGACGAGATCGCTGAGCACGGCCTTATCCAGTGGCTGGCTGAGATCGATGTTTTCGACGAAAGCCCCGATAGACGGGGAAGCCGGTGTCAACGCCAGATTCGGGTAGCTCATGCCTCACTTCCCGTGGTCGGCCGGGATTCGATCTTCACGGCCGTGCCATATGCCAGGAGCTCTGCCGCTCCCTGCATGACGGGAGAAGTGCTGAATCGCAGGCAGACGATGGCATCCGCACCCAGCTTCCGTGCTTCTTCCGCCATCCGGTCCAGGGCCTGCTCCCGGGACTCAGCGAGCATCTTGGTGTATTCACCGATTTCACCGCCGACAATGCTGCGTAATCCGGCGATGATGTCTTTGCCCACGTGCCGGGCACGAATCGTGTTCCCGCGCACCAGACCCAATGTCTTAGTGATTCGATAGTCCGCCAGTTCGTCCTGGGTCGTAATGATCATTTGTCCACCGTCTTCGAATAGTGATCGTCCTCCGCGTTGTTCAACCGCTCCTTGAGGACCTTAATGAGCAGTGCGCCGACGCCGACAATGGCCACCAGTCCGATCAGGCCGAAGGGGAACGCCGCCACCATACCCAGGAATATGGCCACCACATAACAGAGGGCAACCACACCCAGGCAGAGGTAACCGACCTTCTCAAAGCTATCCATGCGCCGAAGCCTCTTTCATCACTCAACATCCCGCTCATCATCCTGTGCGGCGGATGCGGTTGCAACTTTGCGATGGCTGCATCCCGGACACTGATCGGGCCGCAACGATTACAATGACGCTCGATTCCCGGATGGCAGTGTCATGCTCACGCTCTTCAAAGCCCGCTCGATCATCACCATGAATCCCAGCCAGCCGCGGGCGGATGCGGTGCTGGTGCGCGCAGGTCGCATCGTGGAAGTCGGCAGCGAACAGAGCATGGCGCCCTGGCTCGATGCACATCCTCATGAGATCGATGACCGGTTCGCAGATGCGGTGCTCACCCCGGGCTTCATCGATCCACACCTGCACCCGACCATGGCCGCCATGATCCTGCCCATGGCCTTCATCACCGCCCTGCCCTGGCAACTCCCCTGGGAGGATGTGCCGGCCACCACGGACGCAGCGGGTTTCGACGAGCGCCTGAGGCAGCTGAACGCCCACCACCCGGCGAACGAACCGTTGATTGTCTGGGGTTTTCACCCGCTCTGGCATGGGCCGATGTCCAGGGAGCGGATCAATGCCGTCAGCCAGGAACGTCCGATCGTGATCTGGCACCGCTCGTTCCATGAGCTGTATATGGGTGATGGCGCATTGAAATGGCTCGAAATCGACGCGGGCGCGGTGGGCAAGCGGCCGCAGATTGACCTCGCCAGCGGGCACTTCTTCGAGAACGGCCTCGGATTTGCCATCAACCGCCTGAACCCCTTTCTGATGCACCCCGAGCGTTACCGGCTCGGACTCGAGCGGCTGCGGGCGGTGGTCAGCCAGGGTGGCCACACCACCGTGGGTGATATGGCCGTTGGTATTTTTGATTTCGACATGGAACTGGAGACCACCCGGGCGGTGCTGGACCAGGACGATGTGCCGTTCAGGATGGAGATGATTCCCACCGCGCTGAGTCTGCTGCGCCGTTTCCGTTCCCATGAGGAGATCCTGGCCTTCGTGGAAACCCTACCCGCCGGCAACAGTCACCGGCTGCGGTTCGATAACCGCGTGAAACTGTTTGCCGACGGCGCCTTCTTCTCGCAGCTGGCCCAGGTGGGCGAACCGGGCTACATCGACGGTCATCAGGGCGAATGGATGATGACACCGGAAACGCTGGAGGCTGCTGCCCGCGTCTACTGGCATGCCGGTTACCGCATCCATCTGCACGTGACGGGAGATCTGGGTCTCGAGCTCGGGCTCGATGTGCTGGAGAAACTGCAGTGGGAACGGCCCAGATTCAATCACGGCTGGACGTTCGAGCACTTCGGTTTTTCCACCCCGGAACAGGTGCAGCGAGTGGCGGCTCTGGGTGCCCGGGTGTCTGCCAACGTGTATTACCTGCATGAGCTCAGTCATGTGTACGCCGAACAGGGCATCGGCTATGAGCGGGCCAGTCAGATGGCTCGACTGAGATCCTGTTTCGATGCCGGTATCTGCACGGCCATTCATTCGGACTTCACCATGGCTCCCGCCCAGCCCCTGAACAGCGCCTGGGTGGCCGCCAATCGGATCAACTGCGAAGGCGCTGTGATGTGCCCGGAAGAATGCCTCAGCCCGGAACAGGCCCTGGCCGCCATCACCCTGAATGCGGCCCGGATTCTCGGCCGGGAAAGTGACATCGGCAGCATCCGCGCCGGCAAGTGCGCGGATTTCACAGTGCTCGCCGAAGACCCGCTGACCGTCCCGGCAGAACGGATTCGCGACATTCCAGTGCTGGCAACCGTCTTCGAAGGCAGAGTAAATCCGGGAGCCTGATCCGCGTCGCCGCTTACCGGGAGGCGCCTCTGGACAATTTGGTAGATCGGACCAACTGTCGTAACGTTACCTGTCTACTGAGTTTCGGGGCAGGCCATGTACGGGTACAGACCCATTCTGCTGATCACCGTCATGCTCCTATCCCTGAGCGCCCTCGGCGCCTGCGGTGGTGGCGGTGGCGGCGATGACGACCAGCCAGGCAGCAATGCCAATCTCACCTCCCTGCTGGTCGCAAACGCCCTGCTCGACCCCGCCTTCGCGAGCGGCACCCTCAACTACCAGGCGAGCGTATCGGGCGGCACCACCGAGACCCGGGTCACCGCATTCACCACCAGCAGCCGTGCGCGGCTCACGATCAACGGCGCTGCCGTCGCTTCCGGCACTGCCAGCAGCGCGATTCCGCTGGGGGTCGGGACGACCGATGTGGAGGTGATCGTCACCGCCGAGGATGGCACACGCAGAACCTACACGGTGGCGATCAATCGACCGGTACCGGGTTCGGACGCGCGACTTTCCTCACTCGCGCTCAGCGCCGGCACGCTGGTCCAACCCTTCGATCCGGATCAACTGAACTACGATGCCGCATTCGGTTACCTGGCGGCTTCTACCCGTGTGCTGGCCACACCCGTCGATCCGCAGGCAGACGGCCTGAGCCTGAACGGGCAACCAATCGATTTCGGCATACCGAGTGAACCGGTTCCGCTGACCATCGGCACGGACGCCACCGCGCTGGAGGCGGTGGTGACCGCCGAGGATGACACCAGCACCCGTGCCTATCGGATCGATGTAAGCCGAGCCCCGTTCAATATCCTGGCCCAATCGGCGTATATCAAATCCAGCAATACGAATGCCGGTGATGCGTTCGGCACCAGCCTCGCGCTGAGCGGAGACACACTCCTTGTCGGCGCACCGGACGAGCAGAGTCTCAGCACCGGCGTGGATGGCAATCAGGCAGACAACAGCGGCAACGCCGTGGGCGCGGCCTATCTATACACGCGGATGGGCGGCACCTGGGATCCGGCCCACTATCTGAAATCAGGCAATGCCGACGCTGGCGACCGTTTCGGTGCCAGCGTGGCCGCCGCCCGGGACCTGCTGGCAATCGGTGCCCCGGGTGAACAGAGTCTGACCGGCGACCCGGCGGACAACAGTGGCAGCACGGTGGGCGCCGTCTACCTGTTCGATCCAGATCTGGCCGGCACAACGGAGCAGATCGCCTATCTGAAGGCAGGCAACGCTGATGACCAGGATCGATTCGGCACGGCCATCGCCCTGTCGGAAGATCGTGTTCTTGTCGGGGCACCCTTCGAAGCCAGCAATGCCACCGGCGTGAATGGGGACGGCAGCGATAACAGCCTGATCAACGCGGGCGCAGCCTATCTCTTCGAATCGAATGGCGCCGGCTTCGGTCAAACCACCTACCTGAAGGCCTCCAACTCATCGATTGGCACCGACAACCAGTTCGGCAACGCCCTCGCCCTTTCCGGCAATACCATCGCCATCGCCGCCTGGCAGGAAAATGGCGGCAGCGCGGGCATCGATGGCGACCAGAGCGACACCAGCGCCCCCCGGTCCGGCGCCGTCTACCTGTTCCACACCGACGACGGTGATACCTGGCAGCAATCGGCCTACGTGAAGGCCTCGAATCCGGGGCAGGATCACTACTTCGGTGCAGCGGTCGCCCTGGATGGAAACCGTCTCGCGGTCGGTGCACCGGGCGAAGACACCGGTGCCAACGGCGCCGGAGCCGTTTACCTGTTCGTCCGGGATGACACGGGCACCTGGACCGAGGAAGCCATGCTGAAGGCCGACGTAGTTGGCCTCAATGACGCATTCGGCACTCAGGTCGCCCTGGCGGGTGACCTGCTGATCGTTGGCGCGCCGGGTGAACGCGCCGATGCAATCGGCATCAACGGCGGCGACAGCAACGAAAACGCCGTGGATTCCGGCGCCGTATACCTCTTCGAGCGCGACAATAGCGGCGACTGGAACCAGAGCGGCTACGTCAAAGCATCCAATACCGATGCAGGTGATGCCTTTGGCAGCGCTCTCGGCTTTTCCGGCGACACCCTCGCGATTGCCGCGCCCGCCGAACAGTCTGCCGGGACCGACGTTGGTGGCAACGAAACAGACAACACCCTCAATGCGGCCGGCGCGGCCTACCTGCTCCGCTGACCAGATCAGGATCCGGATCATGTCCACAGTCAATCGCAGTATCGTCCTGGCACGCCGCCCGTCCGGGGTCCCGGTTGAAGAAGATTTCAGTCTCAGCAGCGAAACGCTCGCCGATCTGAAAGAAGGCGAACTGCTGCTCAAAAATCACTTCATCTCGCTGGACGCAGGTTTTCGAAACTGGATGGATGCAGGCAGCGGCGATGAGGTGCTGCCCGCCATGGCGCTCGGCGCGCCGGTTATGGGGCTTGTTCTGGGTGAAGTCATGGATTCCCGGCACCCGGAGTTCACAGCCGGCACCCTGCTCATGGCCCGCCTCGCCTGGCAGGAATACAGCATCACCGACGCGACCGACTTCCTGATCCGCCTGCCGGAACCGCTGGAGGCCGAACCGGCCGCCTATCTGGGGCTGCTCGGCGACACCGGACTTTCAGCCTATTTCGGCCTTAGAGACATCGGCCGACCGCAGCCGGGTGAAACCGTTCTGGTCAGTGCCGCAGCCGGTGCCGTGGGTTCTGTTGCCGGCCAGATCGCGCAGATCATGGGGGCGCGGGCGGTGGGTATCGCCAGCGGCGCTGACAAGTCCCGGAAGCTCATCAGCGCACTCGGCTACGATGCAGCGGTGGATCGGCAAAGCGATCTGGCAGCCGGGCTCGCCTCTGCCTGCCCGGACGGGATCGACGTCTACTTCGATAATGTCGGCGGTCCCATTCTGGAAACGGTGATCGACCAGCTCAACGAAGGCGGTCGAATCGTGCTCTGCGGTGCCGTATCGACCTATGGCAATGAGCAACCCGGACCGCGCAATCTGTTTCAACTGGTCACCCGGCAGGCGAGCATGGCCGGATTTCTGACTCATACCCGGGCGGACGAATACCCCCAGGCGCGGGCGCAACTGGCCCGCTGGCTGGCAGAAGGCAAACTCACCGCGCCCGAGTACCGGCTCGACGGGATCGAGTCCGTCGCCCGGGCCTTCTGTGATCTGTTTGCCGGTCGTAACTTCGGCAAGACGATCGTCGCCCTCTAGATCACGCGCCCGGTGCGCATCAGGTCAACGCGGCAATCACCTCATCGATGACCGCATCCGCCTTGGCCTGCATCTCTTCATCCGTCGCATCCTGAATCGGATGCGCGACGAACACACAGGCCGCATCAGAGAGCCCGAGTGCGTCGGCCTGGGTCTGGGCCGCATCCCTGAATTCTGTCGATGCCAGTGAAACTGCCGGCTTACCCTGAATCTCGAACCATACCGTGTCATGCAGACTGCACGTGGTACAGGAGCCTCAGTCAGCCAGGGCTTCAATCAGAAAATCGTTCTCTTCGAAAATCTGCGCGCGCAGCGCATCGGGTGCCGGCTTGGTGAACGTCGGTTTCGCATAGCGTTGGATCTGAATGGCCGGCAGGCGTTCCGAAAGCAGCGCCTCCAGCCGATCCAGCAGCACGTTACCGCGCGGTTTGGAGATATCGAGCAGAGCCACGCTGCCGCTGATCTCCCCGGTCCTTGGTGACAGTTGCCGCGCTACCGGCACCCGTTCGTCCGTCGGGTCCAGAATGGTCGTCATCACGCCTCCTCAATCTTTTTCGACACCGGAATGGAGCCGATCTCGCCGGTTGCCCAGCCATGAAACGCACCGGAAAACTTTCCGGCGTCAGAGCCGGCCACCACCATATGAATGTCGTCCGGCGTCTTGAATTTCGGCAGCACCCGGGATCTGGCTTCCGGCGCCATGGCCTCGAACGCTGCCTGCTTGAATCCTACGGCGGAGACTTCGTTCTCCACAAGTTCTTCCAGCGGCCGGGCGGTAACCGCCTGAATGCGGTCCCGCACGTCCGCCTTGCTGTAGCCGTCCCTGATCAGCGTATCCACGTGCTCCGGGCAGACGACCAGCAGCACGTCGGTGGCGAAGTGTGCTTTCGGATGAAATGCCGCCTCGAGCGAAAGGCCGAAGCTGCCTGCCAGCTGGCTCGCTTTCCGGGAATCCTGATCCACGATCAACGTGGGTCCGCTGGTCATGGTGAACAGCGTCACCACGGAATCTTCCGCCTCGAAACCCCGCTCCACATGCAGGGGCTCCCAGGGGTTGCGTTCCTCATGCTCGGCAAAACACATGGTGAACTTCATCGGATTGCCCAGGGTCGACCGCTCGGTGCCCCCGGGACGCGCGCCGCCGATGTTGCGGACAGCCAGGCGAACCGCACGGCCGATGGTGGCATTGGCCCGATTGCCCTGCCCCAGCGCGCCGAGTTTCATGTTCATTCCGATCCGTTCCCGAATCGGTCCGTTCACCACCATCACCGGACTGGCACCCATGGTCGTCGCCATGACGCCGTGGATGTTGTAGGCCTCCGTCAGCAGCGCCTCGATGGCGGTCAGAATCACCGGCAGGTATTCCGGCCGACAACCGGCCATCACCGCATTGATCGCCGCTTTCTCCACGGTCACATCGCCCAGGTTGGGCGGCATCACCCCCAGCACTTCCTGCGGGTCCCGACGGGTACCAGAGAGCATGCGCAGAACGCGTTCGGGCGTGGGCGGCACCAGCGGCAGACCATCGGAGAAACCCTGATCGAACATGAATTCGAATTCGTCATCCGCCGGGGCAATCTCGATCTTGCGGGCCCTGAGCGGAGAATTCTCGGATTCCGCACGCAGACGATCGGCAATCAGCGGGTCGACGGACAGCGAGCCGCAGCCGGGACGCCATTCGGGCAATGCGGACCAGTCCAGGTCCAGAGCGGCGCCCTCTTCCAGCCGATCCGCCAGCGCCTGCCATTCTTCGCGAACGAACCCGACCAGGCTGTGGCTGAGCGCACCCGAAGCATCCGCCAGAAACAGACTCGGAACGGTGTCGATGTCGTAGGCAAACGATACCTTCAGGCTGGCGTCATCAAGGAGGGGAAAACCCGGTGCGAAGGTTTCTGTCAGCGCCCGGTTCCCTTGTGCGGTCTGACCGGCAACGAAGAAATCGATGCGCGCACCGAACGCCTGATGCAGCGCATCGAGCACGGGCATGACAACGTGACAGGTGGGGCAGTCGTCTTTCACAAAACAGACGATCGCCGGCCGACCCGATGGAAAGCTCACCTCAGAACCGTCCGTATCCGCCAGCAGAAACGCCGGCAACATCTGATCTTTCTGATCCGATGGCATTTTTGGCTCCACCCCCTGTTACCCTGGTATCTTATGGCTAATGAAGGGGACCCTACCAGAGGAGAGAGAGCCATGAGTGAGGCAACAACCAACGACATCCTGGACATCACCACCCTGACACCGCACATCGGCGCGGAAATCAAGGGGATCGATCTCAGCCAGCCGCTCGGCAACGACGAATTCAGCGCCGTTTATCAGGCCTGGCTGGACTGGAAGGTCCTCGTGTTCAGGGATCAGCATCTGGACCGCGAACAGCACAAGGCCTTCGGACGACGGTTCGGCAGCCTGCACGTCCATCCCATGCAGCACAGCTACGGCGGCGATCCGGAGATTCTGACCGTCAAGACGACGGCCAAGTCCGCCTACACCGCCGGCGACACCTGGCACACGGATGTCACCTGCGACGAAATCCCGCCGCTGGGCTCCATGCTCTACATGAAGGAAACCCCCGAGGTGGGCGGTGGGGACACACTGTATGCCGACATGTATCTGGCTTACGAGATGCTGTCAGACACCATGAAAGACCTGCTGGACGGTCTCACCGCCATCCACGATGGCGCCCGACCCTACCTTGGCGGCTACAAAGTGCCGCCACCGGACGCCCAGTCCTATCCGAGCCACGAGCATCCGGTGATCGTTACCCACCCGGAAACCGGCCGCAAGCTGCTTTATGTGAATTCCGGGTTCACGACTCGGATCAAGGGGATGCGGCGCTGGGAGAGCGACATGCTGCTGGACGGGCTCACCGACTTCATCGCCACCACCCCCAGACTCACCTGCCGGGTGACCTGGGAGCCGAATACGCTGGTGCTCTGGGACAACCGCTGCACCCAGCACCATGCTGTCTGGGACTACTATCCGCACAGCCGCTATGGCGAAAGGGTTTCCATCGTCGGGACCGAACGGCCGGCAGCCTGACCGGGGTGCCTGGCACGCAGGGAACACAATCCGGCCGGATACCCATCGCCGGACTGTCTATCGGCCACGCGGTGGATGACGCCGTTCGCACCGGCACCACCGTCATTCTGCCCGACAGTCCGGCGATCGCCAGTGCTCACGTCGTGGGCGGTTCGCCCGGCACCCGGGAAACCGACCTGCTCAATCCCCAGCAGCTGATCGAAAAAGTTGATGCCATTGTGCTATCCGGCGGTTCGGCTTTCGGCCTGGACGCCGCCAGCGGCGCCCAGGCCTGGCTCGCGGAAGCGGGTCGGGGCTTCCCGGTTCCGCCCAAGCGGGTGCCGATCGTCCCCGCTGCCATACTCTTTGATCTCAACAATGGCGGCGACAAGGACTGGGGCCGATACCCGCCGTATCGGGAACTGGGTTTCCAGGCAACAGACACCGCGGATCGCCATCTCCGGACCGGGCGTGTGGGCGCGGGCTTTGGGGCCACCACGGCGACCACACCCGGCGGACTCGGTATCGCCAGCGAAACCCTGCCCTGTGGCGCCACCGTGCTGGCGGTGATGGCGGTCAACGCCGCCGGCTCACCTCGTATCGGCAGCACGCCCCACTACTGGGCGGCACCCTTCGAGCGGGAAAGCGAATTCGGCGGCCTCGGTTTACCGGCATCCTGGCCCGCAGACGCGGAAACCGTCGTCACCAAGGCCGGACACTCCACCGCCGGAATGAACACCACCATCGGCGTGGTGATCACCGACGCCCGGATCAGCAAGGTGGAAGCCAAGCAGATTGCGGTGATGGCCCACGATGGTTTTCCCCGGGCACTCTATCCGGTGCACACGCCGGGCGATGGTGATCTGCTGTTCGTGCTGTCCACCGGGGAGAAAGACCTGGATCGTGAAACCCTCTCGCTGCTGAGTCTGGGCACCACGGCGGCCAACACAGTGACGCGCGCCATCGCCCAGGGCGTGCACGCGGCGGCGACAGACACTGAGGACACCCGGACATGAGTCTGACGCTCACCACACTCAGCGATCGTATCGACGACAAGCGGGCCGATCTGATCGACCTCACCCAGGCACTGATCCGAATACCCACCACCAATCCGCCCGGTGAATACTACGAGGACTGCACCCGCTTTCTCGGTGAACGCCTTGCCAGCCGGGGATTCGCCGTCGAGCACATCCGGGCGGAGGGAACGGTCGGCGACTCGGATCGCTACCCGCGGACAAATGTGGTGGGACGCTGGGATGGGGACAGGCCCGGCCCCACCGTGCACTTCAATTCACACATAGATGTGGTGGAGCCGGGTATCGGCTGGACCCACGACCCCTTTGCGGCGGAAATCGTCGGCGATCGTATTTACGGCCGCGGCACCTGCGACATGAAGGGCGGACTGGCAGCGTCCGTGATCGCGGTCGAAGCGCTGCTGGAACTCGTTCCCGACCTCCCTGGCAGCCTGGAAATCTCCGGCACTGCCGACGAGGAATCCGGTGGCTACGGCGGCGTCGCCCATCTTTGTGAACTGGGCTATTTCAGCGCACCCCGGGTGGATCACGTGATCATCCCGGAGCCATTGAACAAAGATCGCGTCTGTCTCGGCCATCGCGGCGTCTGGTGGGCTGAAATCGAAACACACGGCCGTATCGCGCACGGTTCCATGCCGTTCCTCGGCGATTCCGCCATACGCCACATGAGTGCCGTGCTGAGCGCTTTCGAAGAAGAACTGTTTCCGCTGCTGGCTCAGAAACGCACACACATGCCGGTGGTGCCTGAGGGCGCGAAGCAGTCCACGCTCAACATCAACTCCCTGCACGGCGGATTGAAAGAAGGCAGCGACGGCCTGCCCGCGCCCCTGGTGGCAGAGTCCTGCAGGATGATCATCGACCGCCGCTTCCTGATCGAAGAGTCGCTGGAGGATGTGAAAGCCGAAGTGCGCAGCATTCTGGATCGGCTGAAGATTTCCCGGGAATCGTTCAACTATCACCTCCGGGACCTTTTCGAAGTGGTGCCGACCATGACCGATGAGCATGCGCCGGTGGTGGCGCACGTCGCCCGGGCGATCGGTCAGGTGCTCGAGACCCCCGCCCAGTTCGTGGTTTCACCGGGCACCTACGATCAGAAGCACATCGATCGGATCGGCCGGCTGAAAGACTGCATTGCCTACGGTCCGGGTATCCTTGACCTGGCTCATCAGGTGGACGAATACGTGGGTATCCAGGACATGATCGATTCCGCCAAAGTGATGGCCATGTCTGCTTATGAGCTGATCACCAGCCGGAAAATAGGTGGATGAAAGGCAGCGCCGAATGAAAGGCAGCGCCGAATGAAAGGCATCGTCGGAAAAACCGTCCTGATCACCGGCGCCGCCTCAGGGTTCGGTGCCGGAATTGCCAGCCGCTTCGCGGCGGAAGGCGCCCGGGTTGTCGTGGCCGATATCAACACGGAAGGGGGTGCCGCACATGCGGCCCGGATCGGCGGGCGTTTCATCGAAATGAATGTCGCTGAGGCAGCGAGCGTCGATCTTGCCCTGGCTGCCCTGGCGGATCCGGTGGACGTTCTCGTCAACAATGCAGGCATCGGTCTCACCCCGGCGTCCCTCACGGACGTTACGCCGGATGACTTCGAACGCCTGTTGAACGTGAACGTCCGCTCGATCTATCACACCACCCGGGCATTTGTGCCCGGTATGCGCGAACGTGGCGGTGGCGTGATCCTGAACATCGCCTCCACCGCCGGCGTAAGCCCGCGCCCGGGACTCACCTGGTACAACGCCTCAAAAGGCTGGGTGATCACCGCCACCCGGTCCATGGCCGTGGAACTGGCGGCGGACAACATCCGGGTGAACGCCATCAACCCGGTCGCCGGCGAAACACCCCTGCTCAGCACGTTCATGGGCGGCGATACGGAGGAAAACCGCAACCGCTTTCTCTCCACCATTCCCCTGGGCCGTTTTTCCACACCGGCAGACATCGCTGCAGCCGCCTGCTTCCTGTGTTCCGATGAGGCCGGCATGATCACCGGGGTGGCGCTGGAAGTGGATGGCGGCCGCTGCATCTGAGGCCGCACTCGGCTGTTGTCGATGTGCACAATGTGAATCAATGCCAATCGACGCGAATCAACACGCAACGGACGACGCCTCAGATCACCATGCGTTCCATGAAGTAGCACAGACAATCCTGACGGATCACGTAGGGATCCGTCGTATACATCGCCGGCACCACGTCGGCTTTCAGCAGGATCGCGTCACCGTCCTGTTCGAAGTAGTCCCCGGTCACATCCTGATGATCCACATCGAGCACCTTGAACACCCGGTCCACCGGAAGCTCGCTGGTGCCAAACACGGTGCCCCGATCCAGAACGTGAAAGTTCACGGCTTCCACGCCACCGGTGAGCACCAGCGGCGCAGGGTCTTCTGAATCTGCGTCCCCTTCGAAGCAGAAGCTCACCTCGTCGGGCACGTGCACGCGAACCCGGGTCCGGAACAGACTGAACTGATCCGTTTGCCCTTCCGGGATCGCCTCCAGATCCATACAGCGCTGCACGAAGTCGTAAACACGATCGGCGCATCTCGGATCGCCCACCGGGCCGACTTCCAGCGCCACCGCCGGGCAGCGCCCGCTGAATATCCGGGTCAATACGGTATCCGGTTCCTCCACGTACACCGCCTTGTCGGAAAACAGATAGGCCAGATTGAGATTCTGCGGTTCCAGGTCCGTCACCACCGAATAGTAGGGATTGTGGCCGGTATTGTTGTGCAGATCGATGGAGGCGATGAACCTCTGATCGGCGATCGCCGACTCCACCGCTGCCGCCAGCGCGCCACCCGGCCCTTCCGCGTTCCGCCAGATCCGGTTGAAGTCCGCCTGTGTCGGCAGCGCACGCATGCGGGCGCGAGCGGCCTCGGTGTTGCCGATAAAGAGCGTCAGGTCTCTCGGCAGATGCGGGGTTTCTGCCAGGTAGCGGCGTACGCCATCCCAGCCGCTGGTCTCGTTACCGTGCAGAAGGACAGACACGAACAGGGCCGGTTGTGCCTCGCCTTTCAGCTGAATGAGCGTCGGCCCGCCCAGGTGGTCGTGCAGTTCGGTGGCATCGCAATCCAACAGCCCGAGCGGCAGTTGGGTGTGAGTTCGAAGTGGCATGAACTAAAGCTTCCAGGTGTGTACAGGTTCGCCGGTATCCTGCAGCGTGCGGTATTCCTGCACGAGCTGGTGCAGATCCTCTCCGTGCAGATGCACCCAGCGCCGCTGCCAGGCGGCACCATTCTGGCCTGAATCCACCCGATCCGCGATCACGTTCAGGTATTCGTCGACCTCCGATGCGGGAATGCCCTCCGACTCCAGGCCCCGGCGGGCCATGGGCAGCAGCTCAGAGAGAATCAACGTCCGCATGCTCACTTCTGTGAGTTTGCCCCCTCGTGGCCATACCGGGCGGGCGTTCAAGCCGTATCGCGCCGCCGTATAAAAATTGCTTCGCGCAATCTCGAAGGGTATTTCCGATTCCGGTGCCGACGCCGACAGCCCGAACCCTCGCACCAGCCCGAAGTAAAAGGCCGCATTGGCGATGCAGTCTCTGATGGTCGGACCTGCGGGCACCACACGATGCTCGATACGCAGGTGCACCTGACCATCGAAGTCGAAACCGATCAACGGCCGATTCCAGCGCCACAGGGTGCCATTGTGAAAACGCACATGGGCGAATTTGCTCGGCGGAGACTCCTGAACCGCCGGTATGAGAATGAGGTGTTCGGACTGGTTTTCCGCAAACACTTCGAGCAGCGATTCCTGAACGTAACCGGATCCGAAACTCACCCGGGAGGGATAACGGTCGCCCACATGCACGGCCTGCTCGAAGAGCGGGATACGGGTCTCGTCCCAGAGCGTACGACCGAACAGAAAAGGTGAGTTGGCACTGGCGGCGACCATAGGGGCTGACGCGATCACCGAGGCATTGAAATCCCGCACCGATCGCTCCGGCTTGCACTGCAGGTGTATCTGAAAGGAAGTGGCCGCAGCTTCCAGCATCACATCGTGGTGGGTAGCGGTGAGCTCGGCCTCGCCATCGATCCGGAGCTGCAGCGGTTTGCCGTCACGCAACGCCATGATCCGGTCGTTCAGGGACTGATAGCGGACCATGCTCGACATGTATTCGGAGGTGAGCATCTTCTCGCTGACCGTCGGCAGTATGCCAATCGTCACCAGATGACAGCCGGTGCTCTGCGCTGCTTGCTGGCAGGCGTCCCAGGTGGCGGAGAGTTCATCATACAACCGGGAGAAGACCCGGCCGGTCAGTGCCGAGGGGCTGCCATTCAACTCCACGTTGAATGCAGCCAGTTCCGGCACCGCCAGTGGGTTGTTCAGGACCTGAAGGAAACGCTCGTTATCCGGCAGCGGATCGCCCTGTTCGTCCACCAGCCAGGCTTCCAGTTCAAACCCCGCCACGTCGCCCCGGTCGCTGAACTCTCCCGCCCTGAACTGCTTCGTCAGCAGCGCCGTTTCTTCATCGAGGCACTTTCGGAACTCGCTGAAATCCTCCGCGTCGAAGTAGCGGCGCTCGATCTCGTCTCCCACAGTCCGGGGTCTCCTGCTCTGGTCGCGCCACACGCAACGCGTCTGTGTCAGGCCGACTTTACAAAGGTGCCGTAAAACTTGCCACCGGGCGCCGCGGCAGCCCTTCGCACAGACGCCCGGAGAGGGTAGCCTTCGCCCGCAGCAAGCCAATAAGGAAATTCGATGATCAGGATCCCCTCGCTGACCGCGGTCAGCCTCATTGTATTGTGCACAACCCTCTCCGGTTGCTGGAATGGGGACGTGTCGAACGTTCGTCTCGCCAACGTTTCACTCGGCCAGCAACTGATCGACCTGAAACGGGCGCTGGAAGAAGAAGCGCTCAGCGAGGATGAATTCGAGGAAGCAAGGGAAAAGCTGATCAACCTGTACGCCGTCTGCGAGTCCAACGAAGAGGATTAGCCGGCAGCCACCCATGGATGCCACCCTCGAGATCACGCCCTCGCGCACCAGTTTCTGGCTGCTCAAGCTGGTGCTGCCTGTTCGCCGCGGGCGCTGGCTCACCGGCGGGCTGATCTTCGTATCGATCCTGACCCCTTACCTGGTGCTGGCGGCCACCGCAGCGGATACCCGGCCCGTTGCCATCGATCTGGAAGTGGTGCTGTTCTTCGCCACTCTGTCGGCTTACATGATTCCCGCGCATCATCTGATCATGCAGCGGTCGCTGGTGGCCCTGGATCAGCTGCGGCCGTGTTTTCCGTCTCTTCCAGACCAGATTTCCACCAGCACGGAAAATATCCTGAGCAGACCGCGCGGTCGACAGATCGCCTACGTCGCAGCCGGGCTGGTCGCGGGCATCCTGCACAATCTTCTGATCCTCGGCGAGACCGGTCTGGGACAGTCGCTGTCCCAGCCGGAAACCCTTCTCACCCTGATCATCACCGCGGCTGTCTGGATCACCATGACGGCCACTATCGCCTCCCTGGTGGAAAATGCGTTCGTGTTCAAACGCCTGGCCGGAAGCGTCGAGTTCAGCATCCTGGATACCCGGGTTCTGACCCCTTTCGGTAGCGTGGCGGTGAGCTCCACCCTGGCGCTGGTCGGGGCCCAGGCCGCTTTTCCGCTGCTGATCATCGACTCCGAAAGCAGCTGGATTTCCTTCGTTCCGGGTCTGGTCGCGACCATTGCTCCCATGGTGCTCATCTTTCTGCTACCCGTCATTCCCATTCACAGGCGCATCATGAGCGCCAAGCGGGCCGCACTCGCACAGGCAACAGGCGCACTCACCCCTCTGCTCGACGCCGAGCCGCCTGACTATGCAAAGCTGGAACCACTCCTCACTTACCGGCGCGAGGTGATCGCGGCACCGGAATGGCCCTTCGACACCACCGTGATCGGCCGGCTGGCCATCTATCTGATCATCCCGCCGCTCACCTGGATCGGCGCGGCATTGATCGAGATTCTCGTCGATACCGCCATCTGATCGCGGCCGCCGAACGAGAACTGCTTCTCGGTTCTCGGCGCTCGGACTTTTTCCGCACCGCCCGCTTGCTACGATCGGGGGTGGGACACAAGAAGAGATGGGAAGATGTCTTCCAGAGAGGACCGGCTGGCGCTGGAGCGAAAATCAACCGCCCAGCAGTTGGCCCGGGCAGCCACCGAGGCAATCACAGACCGGAAACTCAGAGCGCTCACCAAGGCCGATGTCTACGGGCAGATTCTGCCTGTGCTCAATCACCATCATGGCGTGCAGCGCAAACTGCACCGCACCTACAGACGACTGCTCGCCTGCACGTGCGGCGCTTTCCTGCTCGCAACGCTCATAGCCGTTCTACTCGGCCGTGAGCTGATGGCGCTGGCTGCCTGATCAGGCAGCGAGTCGGTCGGTGGCTTCAGGCAGAGGGTCTGTCTGGGGCTCCGGTGCTTCCGGCTCTGTCTCCATCGCACGGGCACGCAGCTCGTAGTTCACTGTCTGCGGGTCGAGCATGGAGATCGCCTGGGCGATGTCCAGAGCCCAGCTTTTGCCCTTTTCCACATTCACTGCGATGAAGACGGCATAACCGACCGCGAGCAGCATTGCGAGAGCAGCAACTATATATTCCATGTCGTCATCTCCGGATAAAACAAAAATACGAAACATCCCGTTGGACGCCGGAGGGAACACTGCTGACTGTTGAAGTAGGTCTGGTGTTGCTCCCGGCGTTTACACCGGGAAGCGATGCAAACGTTACGCCGTTGGTACGGCGTCGCAATCGGTGCCAAAGGACACGGGCAGCAGATGCTGCACCGGCGCCGGGCGGCCGATCTGGGTATGAATTTGCATGGCGGGTCGTTTCATGGGCGCGGATTGTACGCCTGGCTCCGTGCTTTGCAAGGCCAGGCCGGAACAAATTGCAAGGAATTCCGCATAATCCGGAGGTTTCAGACGACCAGCCGACAGGCGGCCGAATCTTATCGACGGACGGGCCGACGGACGGACGGACAGGTCAGAACAGATTAGGTCTGCGACTTTTTCAGCGACGTTCGCGCCGCCTCCAACGCCTTGGCCTGGGTCGCGTTGATCTTCGGGTAGCGGGGATTCATCTCCCGGAGTTTGCTCGCCACTGCCGTCGCCACCACCAGCCTGGCATACCACTTGTGGTCTGCCGGCACCACATACCAGGGGGCATGTTTGCAGGCGGTTGCACCGATCGCTTCCTCATAGGCCACTGTGTAGTCTTCCCAGTAGGCACGCTCATCGATGTCTGCCTGGGAGAACTTCCAGTGCTTCTCCGGGTGCTCCAGACGTTCCAGAAACCGTTCCCGCTGCTCGTCCGCGGAGATATTCAGATAGAACTTCAGGATATGCACCCCGTTCCGGGTGAGATAGCGCTCGAAGTGATTAATGTCCTCGAAGCGCTCCTTCCAGATCCGGCGCGTGACCAGTTCAGGCGGCAGTCCCTGGGCATCGAGAATATGGCGATGCACGCGCACGATGAGCACCTCTTCATAGTGGGAGCGATTGAAGATGCCGATCTCGCCGCTCCCGGGCACCGCCTGGTGGTAGCGCCACAGGTAATCATGATCCAGCGCTTCGTCACTCGGGTGTTTGAACGAGGTCACATGGCAGCCCTGAGGGTTCAGTCCGCTCATCACCTTGCGGATCATGCTGTCCTTGCCGGCCGCATCCCGGCCCTGGAAGATCAGCAGCAGCGCCTGATTGTTTTCCGCCGCGAGCTTCGGCTGCTGTTCGGCCATCCAGTCGACGGAGTGCTCCAGCAACGCTTTTGACTCGGCCTTGTAGTCTTCGGGCAGGGAATCGGTATCCCCTGGATCGTAATCCGAGAGCGACACCTTGCCCGGCGAGTCTATCCGGTAAGGGGCGAGAAACCGCTCCACGTCCTTGTCGTCATCCAGCTTCAGCATCCTTTCCTCTGTGAACGTCCGAAGCGCCTGCCGGCACCTGAGAAAATGACTATACCGGTTATACTGAACGATACCGAATTCGAACGTCCGCAAGGAGAATCCAATGTCCGATGCAACCGAAACAGGAAACCAGGATCCCGGTGAAGAAACCGCCAGGGAGCGACTGAGCAGAACCAATGCGGAGATCTGGAGTGAATGGCAGATCGATGTGCATGCGGACCCCCGCTCCCTCCCGCTGAACAAACTGAATCCGGCGCATCCGGCATTGTTTGAGGCGGATGCATTCTGGCCCTATTTCGAGCGCCTGCGTGCCGAGGCACCGGTCAGCCTCACGGAAGAGAGTCAGTTCGGACCGTACTGGAACATCACCCGATACGACGACATCAAATACGTGGACACCAACCACGAGATCTTTTCTTCCGACTCCCGTATGGGCGGCATCCGTCTCGGTGGTCAGGTGGTGATCGATGAAGAACCGGACCCGACGTTCCACCTGCCCATGTTCATCATGGAAGACCAGCCGAAGCACGATGAGCAGCGTAAGGTCGTGGCGCCCATGTTCGCGCCGCGCCATCTGGCGGATTTCGAGCCGCTGATCCGGCAACGGGCACAGGAAATTCTGGACAATCTGCCCCGCAACGAAACCTTCAACTGGGTGGACCTGGTGTCCAAGGATCTCACCGGTCGCATGCTCTCCACCCTCTTCGGCGTACCTGAGGAAGATCGGGACAAACTCATTTACTGGTCGGATACGGTTGAGAACATCTCGAACCCGGAAGTGTTCGAGACCCCGGAGCAGGGATTTCAGGAGCTGTGGAACTGCTGGCAGTACTTCGACGAGGTCTGGAAAGAACGGGCCAAGCAGACGGAACCCGGCGGCGACCTCATCTCCATGCTGGTGCATGGCGAATCCACCAGAAACATGCCTCCGAACGAGTACCTGGGCAATATCCTCCTGCTGATCGTCGGTGGCAACGACACCACCAGAAACTCCATCACCGGCGGCGTGCTGGCACTGAATCAGAATCCCGGCGAGTACGAGAAACTCAGACAGGATCCAGGCGTCATTCCGAACATGATCTCCGAGATCATCCGCTGGCAGTCACCGGTGGCGCACATGTGTCGAACCGCGCTGGTGGACACGGAGATCCGCGGTCAGCAGATCGCCAAGCACGACAAAGTCTGCATGTGGTACATCTCGGGCAACCGGGACGAGGAGGCATTCGAAGATCCGAATACGTTCCGCATCGACCGGGAAGATGCCCGCAAGCATCTCTCCTTCGGCTTCGGCATTCATCGCTGCCTGGGCAACCGGCTGGGCGAAATGCAGTTGCGCATCCTCTGGGAAGAGATCATGCAGCGGTTTCCGAATATCGAAGTGGTGGGCGATCCCGTCTACCTGAAGTCGAGCTTCATCCATGGCATCCGGGAACTGCCGGTGCGTATCCCGGCTTAACGGTTAACCGCGAAATCGGACCCGCACCCAGGCCGGGTCAACTCGCCAGGCCGGTGATCAGGATGAGCAGCACGGCCGGCGGCACCAGATAGCGGATGGCAAAGTGCCAGAGGCTGAACGCCGTGGCACTGGCCATGTTCAACTCCTCCTCCGATGTCCGTCGGCTGACCGACCAGCCGACGAACAGCGCCAGCAGGAAGCCACCCAGGGGCAGCAGCATCTGGTTGGAAAGGTAGTCGAGCGCGCCATTCAGATCTTTCCCGAAGAACTGCCAGTGGGAGATCAGGTTGTAGGAGAGTACGCTCACAACGCTCAGCACGGCGATACTGGCCATGACGGTGAAGGTGCTCCGGTGGCGCGAGAAGCCCCGATGTTCTTCGAGCCAGGAGACCACGGGTTCGACAAGCCCGACCAGGGACGTGATGCCGCCAACCGTGAGCAGGACGAAGAAGAGTACGGCAATGACGGCGCCGCCGGGCATCTGCGCGAAAGCGACCGGCAGGGTCTGGAAGACCAGTCCGGCTCCTCCCGCCGGATCGAGGCCGAACTTGAAGACGGCGGGGAAAATCACCAGTCCAGCCACCAGCGCCACCAGGGTGTCTGCCGTCACAATGATCAGCACGCTTTTCGGTATGGACACATCCTTCGGCAGATAAGCACCAAAGGTCATCATGCCGGCCATGGCCACGCCCACCGAAAAGAACGCCTGACCGATGGCGGCAAGCAGGGTTGCCGGACCGACCTTCGAGAAGTCGGCTGAGAAAAGATAGTCCGCCGCCGCGCCAAAACCACCGGCAAACAGGTTGTAGACCGCCAATCCGACCAGCAACAGGAACAGCGTAGGCATCAGAAAGCGCACGGCCCGCTCGATACCTTTCTGCACGCCGGCATAGATGATCACGCCTGTGAGCAGCAGGCCGACCAGCGTCCAGAAGATCATGCCGCCGACGTCGCTCATCATTGCCTCGAAGCGAGCGGCGGACGCCGCGCCGCTGGCCTCCTGGAATCCGCCCGTGATCGCGACCAGCAGGTAGTTGAGCACCCAGCCGATCACCACGCAGTAAACCACCGCGACCAGATACGCCGTCATCAGATTGATGGCGCCCGCCCAGCGCCAGGCACTGCTTCGCCCCTCCGCTTCAGCCACCGTTCGCATCGCCACGATCGGACTCATGTGGCCACGGCGGCCAATCATGATCTCACCGATCAGAATCGGCGCACCGATGCAGAAGACACAGAAAAGGTAGATCAGGATGAAGGCGCCACCGCCGTTCTCGCCCAGCACATAGGGGAAACGCCAGATGTTGCCGAGCCCCACCGCGAACCCGATGGCGGCCATGAGAAAGCCGAATCTCGAAGACCATTGTTCGTGTGCTGCTGCCGCCATATTCGTGCTTCTTCCGTTTCTTCTGCCAGAGCGTGGACTCAGATTCTGGAGGCCAGAAACGGAGCGATGTCTTCCGACGGTTTCAGACCATGCACCAGGCCCGCCACGAGTTGCCCAGACGCATTCGCATGTGTCCAGCCAAGGGCACCGTGTCCGGTGTTGAGATACAGGTTGTCCGGGCCGGTCTGACCGAGCAACGGGCGCCCGTCTGCGGCCATGGGACGCAGACCTGCCCAGGGGTTGAGTTCAACACCCTCGAGCTCCAGTTGCGGATATATGCGGTGGAGCAGGCCTTTCAGGTTTGCGATCCGCGCCTCCGTCAGGCGGGTGTCGAACCCTGCGAACTCGGCGGTTCCGGCCACCCGGAGCCGGCCACCCAGAGGCACCACCGCTGCATGCAGCGTATCGTCCACCACCGGATGCATGGGCTGCACGGCTGGATCCTCGATCGTAATGGAATAGCCTTTGGCCGGAACCACCGGGATACGCAGTTTCAGTTGCCGGGCCAGTCCCGTGCTGTAACTGCCGGCCGCGAGCACGAAAGCATCGCCGGAATGTGCACCCCGGGCACTCTGCACGGATCGAAGGGTGCCACCGCGCACCTCGAAGCCGGTCACCTGTTCGCTGAAATGAAAGGTGACACCCCGGTCGGCCAGCCAGGCGACCAGGCGCTCGCAGTAGAGCCTGGCGTTACCCACCTGATCATCCGGATAGAGAACGGCCCCGACCAGACGTTCGCCGCCGGGTTTGAGCGCGGGTTCCAGGCGGACCAGTTCATCCGCCGTGAGTGCCTCGTGCCGGATACTGGCCTGCTTCAACCAATGTGCGACGGCAATGGCCGACTCGAGCGCGGCGTCGTCTTCAAATACCTTGAGCACACCGCCGGTCGAAAACTCGATGTCGATGCCGGTCTCTGCCAGTAGATCGGCCAGTAGTGCCTGTGAATGTCGAGCAAGGCGCGCGTTGGCCAGATAGCTCGCCTCGAAGCGAGGGCGACTCGAATGCTTGAGAAAGGCGAAGCCCCAGCGTGGCAGCCGTGGCAACTGAGACAACCGCAACAGCATGGGGGCATCACTGCGGCCAAGGTGCCTCATGAGTGCGCCGAACACGCCGGGACTGTTCCAGGGATCCGCCAGACTCGGCGTGAGCATGGCGCCATTGGCGTGACTGGTTTCTCTGGCCGGGGCAGGCTGGCGTTCGAGCACGGTCACCTCAGCGCCCGCCTTGTGCAGATAGTAAGCGGCACTGACGCCGGCGAGTCCTGCACCGATTACGACAACGCGCATGGGCTCCCTCCCGCTTGACGGGCTGCTTGCAGGGTTGCTTGAAGCGTCAGGTGGTGATCCGTACCGGGAAGTTTCCGGGAGCAGAAAAAGAAAAAGCGCGGATTGCTCTGTCGGTAAAGTTGAATCAGAACATCCGCGCTAACGCTTCCCCCCAGAAGCGACCCTAATTTAACGCGCCTGATTCTCACCTTTCAAGCAGATTCTAGGTTAACGTTTATGAATCTATTAAATTCAATCACTTAGGATACTTTCTTAATGCTGTCACCGCCCTTCTTATAGGCAGCAATCACACCACCCGCCTCCAGTATCACCAGCAGACTGGTCACCAGCACAATGAGATCCAGGGTCACCAGCAGATAATTGCCCGCCTTGAAGAACTGCAACAGGGTCACGCATCCGGCCAGGAACGACATGATCAGCACGAACACCATCGGCAGCAGCGTGTAGTAGGAAGGCCGGCCCATCTTGATCAGCATCACCGAGATCACCAGCAGGGTGAGACCGGCGAGGATCTGGTTAGTGGAGCCGAACAGCGGCCAGATGATGAGACCACCGGTTCCGGATGCCCCGCCCGCACCGAAGGCGAGCAGCAGGCAGGCACCCACCGCCACCAGCGTGGCCAGCGCCCCTTTCTTCAGTGCATCAATGCCATAGATCTCGCCCCACTCCTGGATGATGTAGCGCTGCAGGCGCACGCCGGAGTCCATCGTGGTGCCGGCAAAGAGCACGACCATGGTGGCCAGCAGCGTCTGCGCGACTTCCGCCGGTATCCCCCAGCCACCACTGATCAGGTTGGCGCCGCCAGTGATGAAAGAGCCGGCACCGGCGGATCCGAACTCATCGTAAATCCCGTACCAGGCTTCCGGGGTCGCCGCCAGCGCGATGCCGCTGACCGTGACGATGGTGATCAATGCCAGGGAACCTTCCCCGACCGCACCCAGGTAGCCGACAAAGCGGGCATCGGTCTCCTTGTCCAGCTGCTTGGAGCTGGTGCCCGACGCCACGATGCCATGGAAGCCCGAAACCGCTCCACAGGCGATGGTGACGAACAGCAGCGGAATGATGGAGGGTCCGGACTCACCTACGCGGTCATTGAAGGCCGGCGCCGTGATGTCCGGCATGAACAGAAACACGGCGCCGTAAAGCAGCACCAGTCCGACAAGCAGTTGCATGCCGTTGATGAAGTCCCGCGGCTGCAGCAGCACCCACACCGGCAGCATGCTGGCGATGGCCGCGTACAGGAACAGAATGACGATCCAGTTGGCCTCCTGACTGAGACCGAACATTTCCGGCAGTACGAGGGGCATCTGACTGCCCGCGTAAACGGTGAGATAGAGCACCACCACCCCGCCCAGGCCGAGGGCGATGAGATTGAATCTGCGGTGCACGAGCTGGCCGATAATGAGCGCCACGACGATGGCGGCCCAGGCGGGGAATACCGCGCCCGGTGTGCCCACGAAAGAGTTGGCAATCACCACGCCGAATACCGAGTTCACCATCAGCAGCAGCAGAAAAATCACCACCATGAACAGCGCCCGGGTGCGCTTGCCGATCACGGTCTCGGACAGCGCGCCGATGGATTTACCCTGATGCCGGGCACTGGCCCAGAGCGCCCCCGAGTCATGCACGCCGGCGAAGAAGATGGTGCCGAAAATCACCCAGAGCACCGCCGGCACCCAACCCCAGTAAACGGCAATCGCCGGCCCGACGATGGGGGCGGCACCCGCGACCGAAGTGAAGTGGTGGCCCCAGAGCACATAGCGGTTGGTCGGGACGAAATCCACGCCGTCGTTGAACTCGTGGGCCGGGGTCTGAAAATTCGGATCGAGCTGAAATATTTTTTCGGCGATGAACCTGGAGTAAACGAACCAGCCGAACACCATGCCGGCGATTCCCAGCAGAACTATCATCACCGAATGCATCAAGGACCTCCCCTTTGGAACAAACCGGAATATACAGTTCCCGCGCGGACTGACCAACCGATCTGATGCACGGCTTCAGTTCGGTGTCGGTGCGGGTTTCGGAGCCCGGCGGGCGCCAGCCACCGGTGATCCCGGCAGCCTCGAGTAGCAGGCATAGAAATGGAAGACCTGCACCAGACTGCCACCGTGGCTTGCCCGCATCGAATCGATGGGATTGCAGTCGAAATCCCTGGTCAGATCCTCCATGCGCGGCTCGGGGTCATCATAGGGATAGATGAGCACGCCCCAGGTGCCCGCATCAGACAATCCGTTCCTGAAATTGCTGGGATTCAGGTCGTGGAAAAGGTTCTTCAGCGGCACGTCCCCCGCGTACCACTCGAACAGACCGGCATGATGCCAGTTACGGGCAAGCAGAACGGGTTCAGTGTCGAAGCCCGGGTTCGGGAGTTGGTCGAGGAGCGACACACCGCGCATCGTGGCGTCCTGCCAGCCGGTGACGATACGGGCGGGATGGCGGAAGTCGGGCCAGCTGCCGAGCGGCAGGATGAGCATCAGCAGGGCCACGCTCACAACGATCGAACTGGTTGCCGATATCCCCGTCAGCCAGCGGATCGCACGCGACCGGCGCCAGCCGGACTGCAGCCAGGAAGCTGCGACCGGTATCAGTAACAGCCAGCCGAGCATCGACCAGTGCGGTGACGCTCTGCTTTCCAGCGCCGTCATGAGATACAACCCGAGCACCGGCAGAACGAACAGTGCGACCACGCCTTCCGGTCCGGCGAAATAGCCGGAACGCCACTGGACCGGGCTCGATCGCCAGCTGCTGATCAAGGCGGCAATGCCGCCGATGGTCACCACCGGCGAGTAGTAGCCGAGCTGACCGGCGCTGCTCAGAAGAAAGTTCGTCAGCGACCAGCGATCGATATCCTCGAACTGATAGTCGGTGTGGAAACGGACGGTTGCCCAGTCGTATTGCCAGTTCCAGAAAAGTACCGGGCTGATCAGAACGACCGCCACCGCGCCCGCAAGCCAGAGACCGGGCAGCATCAGACCCCGGAAGCCTCGCAGGGCGACGACGATGCAGAGCACCGACAGCGGCAACGTCACCGCCGTGTACTTGGCAAGACCGGCCAACCCGATCAGCACACCGAGCACAAACCAGTTGCTCAGTGAGCCGTCGGCAGATGCGCCCTTCCTTCCCTCTCCAGCCAGCTCTGCACGCAGACTCAGCATGACGATCACGATGCCCAGAGCGAGCGGCAACAGCGGTGCATCCGGGGAGAGCGTCATACTGCCGTGGAAGACGACGGCCCCTTGAAGCATCAGCACGGAAATCACGGGCAGCCAGGGCGATCCCGCCGGATAGAGTCGCCGGCTCAGCACCGCCAGCAGGTATTGAGCGACCACGGAGAGACCGATCGGCAGCAGCCGGAGCGCGACATCGCTGCCGGACAGCCACACCATGGGGGCCTGGAGCCAGGCGGCCAGGGGTGGATGGTCCAGATAGCTCAGCGCCAGGTGGCGACTGTAGAGCGCGTAGTGGGCCTCATGAGCCACCAGCGGCATCATGACTGCGATCAGCAGGTGAAAGCCCGCATAGGCCCATATGACGATGTGCAGAGCCCGCCCGGCGGGCAGGGGCGGTTTCGGATCCGGTCGCATGGGGCGACACAATAGCCGAGAACCGCGGGAAAGTTCGCCTTCTGTCCGGTTCTTGTCACTCGGTTGCCACCGGTTGTGTGTAATATCACCGACTAGGCCATTCGGATTATTTACACAGTGGCCTGAATCCACCGAAAATAGGGGCGTCTGAGGGGCGAGACAAAGACAGGCTGAAGACAGGTTAACGACAGACTACTGTCGCTGGAGCAGGGGTTCTGAAAGGGTTCTAAAAGGGTTCTGAAAAGGCTCAGAAAGGGTTCAGAAAGGTTCCAGACAGATAGCCCAGGGAAAGGGAGTAAACATGTTCGGGCTCAGGAAACGGGGCAAAGGCGGGAAGACTGGTGACAAAACCGGTTCGAAGGCGGGTGTAAAGACCGGCAGCAGGTCCACCCGTGCAGCAACCGGCCGCGGTAAAACGCCCATTCGCACCGCACGCAAGATCTTCCACGGCGTGTCCATACATCCGGATGAATTCAGCACCTGCGATGCCGCGCGGAAACTGAAAGACGTCCGCTTTCTGGCAGACGATGCGCCCATGCTGCCGCTCAGCGATTGCAGCAATCCGGCCGGTTGCCGCTGCAAATACCAGCACTACGACGATCGTCGCACCGAAGCCCGGCGGGAATCCGATGTGGGTCTGCCAATGAAGGACCATCCGGAAGACGCCCGCGACGGCGTCGGACGCCGGGTCACGGACGGCTGAGGTTCAAGGACGCTGCTCGCACCAGGTCCACCATCTGCTGGCTAACTTCCGGAAAAATGGGGATTGTAGGATCGGGGCATGGTAGATATCTCCTTCGGAGCGAGTAGTCCCGAAGAAAACAGAACTACCTGGAACTCGTCCCGTCTGATCAGACAAGCTGAATTGAGCCACTGGATCCCCGGTGAGCGGTTGAGCATCGGCTCACTTGCCCATCATGTTGATCGCCAAAAGGAATCTGCAACAACATGCACAATGTCGACCCTTACCAGCGCGGTCGCGCGGCCAACTATGATGTTCATCATCGGAAGTCTCTGCGCAATCGATTGACTTCGTATCGCGAAATCCAGCTGCTGGGACAGGCAATCAGAGACTCCGGCGCTCCCGTGACAGCAATGGATATTCCCTGCGGCACAGGACGATTCTGGTCGGCGTTTCAGGACAACGGCATAGAGACACTGTGGGCATTCGACGCGAGCGAAAACATGCTGCAGGTGGCGGCCGGGAATCGATTGAAGGAAAACTACCCATCCAGGCTCGAGTACATGTCCGCATTCGATCTGTCCCTGCCGGAAAAATCTGTGGACTTCACCGCCTGTTTGCGTTTCTTTCACCACCTCGCCAACGCGGGTGATCGCATTGCGCTACTTGAAGATTTGTGCAAAGTCACCCGGCAGCACATCGCCCTGTCACTCTGGGTTGACGGCAACTTCAGAAGCAGGAGAAAAATGCAACGCAGCCGGCCAGCCGGTGATCGATCCGGATATGGAGGCCGCGTATGCCGTGCTCGTGCAGAAGTCGAAGCAGAGTTTGAACAGGTTGGGCTTACCATTGTTAATCAATATGACGTCTGGCCACGCATCGCGATGTGGCGCCTGTATCTCCTGAAGGTTCCAGAGGTCTGATCCACCGGGCGCTCAGCGCCCAGGCAGCGTCTTCCGCTCCGGTATCCGTCTAAGTAGTAACGGCAAATACTGCCAGAAGCAGGACAGCCCACTGCACCCGGCAATTCATTGTTTTTGCTATATTTTCCAGTATGTCGAGGCTGTGCGGCGAACTCCTTCAACCGCCGTGCCTCGGACACCTCCATGCCAACGCACTTCGACTTCCAACGTTGCGGCGAACTCTCAGCCACCCGCTGCTTACGGGTCAGAGCTTCGACGGTGACGCCAGTTTCATGCGCCCGTGGCGATTGATTTATCCGACTCGCGCCCTCTAATCATTACGAGCCGGAAAGTACAGATGAATCAGGACTCCTTGACCAGTTCAGGCACATGCGCGGGTTTCGAAGCGGACTTATCCAATCCGTATCATCACAGCTCCTCGAGTAACCGGTTGACCACCTGGCGCTGGACTGCGGTGCTAGGCAAAGCGCTGAAGCTCGCAGGTCCAGAATTGGTTGCGCTGGATCTACCCTGCGGTGCCGGACTTTTCTGGCCCGCGTTCGAGAACGCCGGAGTTGCCAGCCTGATTGCAGGAGACATCAGTGACGGGATGTTGCAGATTGCTCAAGCCAATCGTCTGAGTGAGACCCTGCCCGCTCGCCTCGAGCAAATGTCAGCGTTTGCGGTCGACCTGCCGGATGAGACCGTAGATTTTGTTGCGTGCATGCGACTCATGCATCACCTATCGATTCCGGAAGATCGTAAACAAGTGCTGAGGGAACTGCATCGTGTCACTCGTGAGTACGTTGCAGTTTCTCTCTGGGTTGACGGCAATCTGGGGTCCTGGCGTCGCAGCCGTAAGCGACCTGTCATACCGCAGTCAGGTTTCGGCTACCAGATTTGTCGTAGTCGGGGCGAGGTTGAAATGGAGTTTAAGCAAGCCGGCTTCGTTGTCGTGGATCACTTTGACGTCTGGCCAAAGCTGTCAATGTGGCGCCTGTATCTTTTGAAGCGTGCCGATATTTGAGATGAGAAAACTTGTCAAGCCACCGCAACATCGAAACGACCGTGGCATCAGTATGGTTTACCGCACCTTTGCGGAACCCTGGGGATTCGTTGACCAAACGGTCTACGTTAAGACCCAGCATGAATACAACTGCAGACCGGCATTTCGCCTGTGGCGTTCGACGCCTACGTTTGAGCGCGAGTTTCATGCGCTTAGCGCATTCAGAATTCTGGGTCTGAATGTGCCGAATGTCCTGGCTTTCCGCAGGGTGGACGGGGTTACTGAGTTAGTGTTGCAAGACATTTCCGAGGCAATGGACTTGCCGAGCTACTGGAAGCGCTATCCCGATGCGCGCGTGAACGGGGTTCTGAATGAACTGGGTCGCATGGTTGGCGTCTTCCACCGCGCTGGATGGGTCCATGGCTCAATAGGCGGATCGCATGTGCTGATTCAACCTGGTGAGAATGATCGCGTTTGGCTGATCGATCTTGAGAAAGCGCGGCGTACACGCAGCGAAACAAGAAAGCGCAAAGACCTGGAAAGGTTCATGAGGCGTTCACCCTACATCACTCGACCACAGCTGGAAGCTTTTGTTGTTGGTTATGGATCTGGTCGGGGCGGAAAGCGCCCTGCACGAAATCTGTTGGAGCAGCTGCAGCTTGCCTGCCGTGGCAAGCACTAAGACCGGGTAAATCCCGGAACTTCGAAGGACGCAGCCAGGGCGATTAGGCAAAGCTCGAATCAGCACTGACCTAAGCCCATCCTTCTGCCGGGCATTCGCGCCGCGCAGCTGAGAATCGGGCACACCCTGACAGAACCGGTAGCACCACGAACTTCGCAGAGAAGTAAGTGATTGAAATCCTCGAAGAAAATGGAGCGGGTAACGAGGTTCGAACTCGTGGCCTCGACCTTGGCAAGGTCGCGCTCTACCAGCTGAGCTATACCCGCTTCGAAGGGAGCGCTATTTTCCAGAATCGACGCGGAAACGCAACTCCCGATTGCCCTCGCCGCCTCAATGCCTCCGGATGGCCTCTGGATGGCCTCTGGATGGTCCTCAATCAGCATCCTCCTCCGGCGGGTCCGTGAATCCATAGTCCTTTTCAGCCGCTTCCCGGGAAATCAGGCCCGCCGCCAGATCACCCGCCACTGCCTGCCGGCTTCTGGCGACCGCGGGGCCAATACCGCCCCCGCCTGGTGTTTCCAGAATCAGGGTCGCCCCGGAAGGCACCAGATCCCGGCCTTTACCCGCAAACGCCGTGCCGTCATGGAGTCTGACTGAGCCGGGCATGCCCTGCCCTCCGCCCTGACGGCCTCGCGCGGGATGGCCGATGCGGTCGAACATTCTGGAGATCACGAACGCGGCGCCCTGCCGATGGCCTATCTCGATGGTCTGACCGAGCCCGCCCCGTTTCTCGCCCGGTCCGCCCGAGTCCTGCCGATATTCCTTACGCCAGATAACGAGGGGCGTGGTGGCTTCGTTGATTTCCGTCGACGTGGTTCGTACACCGGACGGAAACGCGGTCGTGGACAGGCCGTCTTTGCCCGCGCGGGCGCCGGTACCGCCGTTGAAGATCGGATTGCTGACAAATGGCACAGCCTGGGCATTGCCGGCAGCGGTGGTCGGAGCGTTCAGAAACACCGGATTCCAGATGCACGAGGCCCCTTCTGCCGGCACCTGATCCGGCACCACCTGAGCCAGTGCGCCGAGCACCACATCCGGCAGCATCTGCCCGACCGAATGCCGGGCCGAGACCGCGCTGGGTGGCGGCGCATTCAGGATCGAACCCTCCGGGGCCGTCACGGTGACCGCAGCCAGAGAGCCGGCGTTATTCGGCACCTGATTACCGACGATGCAGCGAACGCCAAAGGATGCATAGGCCTGGGTATAAGGCAGCGGCACGTTGATACCGACGTCCGAACGGGGCGAACTCCCCGCAAAGTCCACGGTGAGGCGCTCCCCTGAAATGCTAAGCAGCACTTTGAGCAGCACAGGTTCCCGATAGCCATCGATCAGCATTTCATGGCGATAGGTGCCATCGGGCAGCGCGGCGATCTCCCGGGCCATCGCCACCCGGGAAGTTTCGATGATGAACGCCGCCACTTCCGACAGATCATCCACCCCGAAATCATCGAGCATCTCGTTCAGGGCCCGGCCGCCCAGTTCGTTGCAGGCCGTCAGAGAATGCAGATCCCCCTCGGCGGTAACAGGATCACGAACGTTTGCCTTGATGAGGGCCATGAGGGTTTCATCCCGACGACCGGCCCGGAACAACGGGCAGATCGGAATGCGGATGCCTTCCTCGAACAGATCATTGGCATCCGGCCCGAATCCACGACCGCCAACGTCGGCAATATGGCTGGTGCTGGCGAACAGCGCCCGGCAAACGCCCTGGCGGAATATCGGGGTCACGACCGTGAAGTCATTGAGATGGCCGGTGCCATCCCACGGGTCGTTGGTTACCAGCACATCGCCATCGACCAGCGTCTCCAGGGGGTGAACCCGCAGAAACTTGCCCACGGAAGCCGCCATGGCATTCACGTGACCCGGGGTGCCGGTGACCGCCTGAGCGAGCATGTCGCCTTCCACACTGAAAACACCGGCAGAAAGATCGCCGGCTTCCCGCACCACTGTCGAGAAGGCGGTACGCATCAGGGTCTGCGCCTGCTCTTCGACAATGGCCAGCAACCGATCCCAGATCAGCTGCCGGTTCAACCGGCCGACTGCACCCTTCATCCTGCGTCCACCCTCCGCTCGAGCACCAGTGATCCCCGATCCCCCACACAGGCGGTGAAGCCTGCGGCGACCACCACGGTGGTCTGGGCCTCTCGAATCAACGCGGGACCCGACACGCAGTCACCCGGCTGCAATGCTTCCCGATCGAAACAGCCCGCTTCCGTCGCCTCGCCGGCCACCGGATCGAAAAAGGTCGTCAGCGTCTCCGGATCCAGGGTGCGAACCGGTTCCGTGCGCTCAACCGGCAAGCCGGCCGCCCGATTGGAGGCGACCAGGCTCAACGTCCAGCTGAGAATCTCCACCGACAGACCCGGAATGGTACGGCCATACAAGGCCCGATAATTTTCTTCGAAACGCTCTGTGAGGGTTGCCCGGGAGAGGTGTTCGATGTCCTGGTCGAGATCGACAGCAATTTCGTAGCCCTGCCCCTGATAGCGCATGAACGCCCGCCGCAGCACCTGCAGGGCGTCGTCGGGCACGAGCGACCCGATCACATCGCGGGCTTCTGCCTGCATCTCGGTCATCAGTTTCGCAATGGCCGGCTGATCGAGGGCCTCCAGGGTCATGTAGTGGCTGCGAACCACTTCAAAGCCGATTGGCGCCAGCAGAAAACCCACCGCCGACCCCACACCGGCATTGACCGGCACCACCACCCGATCGATTTTCAGCTTGCTGGCCAGCGTGCAGGCATGGAGTGGCGCAGCGCCACCGAAGGCAATGAGGGTGCGCCCGGCTGTGCCCCGGCCCCACTCACTCAGGTGCGCCCGGGCGGCAGCTGCCATGTTCTCGTTCACCACTTCGCTGACACCGAACGCCGCCTGCACCGGATCCATCTCCTCAGACAGCGGTGCGGCGATCTGTGCCTGAATCGCCGCCGTTGCAGCGGGTACGTCCAGCGTCATCCGCCCACCGGCGAAACCGGCAGCATCCAGTTTGCCCAGCAACAGATCCGCGTCCGTTACCGCCGGCCGGGTACCTCCCAGGCCATAGCAGACCGGACCGGGTTCGGAACCCGCGCTCTCCGGGCCCACCTGCAGGCGACCGAGACTGTCCACCCAGGCAATGGACCCGCCACCCGCACCGATCTCCACCATTTCGATCACCGGGATACGCACAGGCAGGCCACTGCCTTTTTTGAAACGATAGCTGCGATCCACTTCGAAGGAACGACTGAGGAGCGGCTGGCCATCATCGATCACACAGAGCTTTGCCGTCGTTCCCCCCATATCGAAGGAAAGGGTTTCGCCATAGCCACCGGCTTTCGCAACCTCTCCCGCAAGAATGGCCCCACCCGCCGGTCCGGATTCAACCAGACGGATGGGGAATTCCCGCGCCGTGGCCAGGCTTGTCAGCCCTCCTCCCGAGGTCATCAGCAGGATGGGGCAGTCAAAGCCACGATCCCGGAATTTCCGGGCCAGACTCTCCAGATAGGCATCCATCACCGGCTTCACATAGGCATTGGCGCACGTCGTCGAGAGGCGTTCGTATTCCCGGATCTCCGGACACACCTCCGAGGAAAGACTGATGGAAAGTCCGGGCAGATTTTTCCGGAGGACCTCGGCCACCCGATGCTCGTGCTCGCCGTTGGCGTAAGCATGCAGAAGCCCGACGGCAACGCTGCGCACATTGGCCGCCTGCAACTTCGGTATGGCACGCAGTACGCTCTCGGGGTCGAAGGCTTTCAGCACCTCCCCGCTGGCATCCAGACGCTCGCTGACGGGTAATCTGAGCGGGCGCGGCACCAGCGGCGCCGGCCGATCGATGTTCACATCGTATTGCTCGAACCGGTTCTCCAGCGCCATTTCCACCGAGTCCCGATGCCCTTCGGTGGTAAACAGTGCCGTCACGGCGCCGCGCCGTTCAATCAGCGCGTTGGTCGCGAGCGTGGTCCCGTGCAGCATGACCCGGCAATCCTCAGCCGCCATGCCTGCCTGGGCGATGACATTATCGACGCCCTGCATGACGCCGATAGCCGGGTCGTCATAGGTGGTCAGCACTTTGATGGCGGTCTGTGTCCCGCCGCTTCTGAGCACCACATCCGTAAATGTGCCGCCGATGTCGGTCGCCAGTTCAAACGCCATCCGAGGCCTCATCCAGCCGCTGATGAGTGTGACCTTCCAGGCGCCACAGACCCGAGGCGGTCCCCACGACCAGGATCACGGCCAGCATGCTGCCGGCGGCAATCATCAGGGCCATCTGCGGCCCAAACATTTCAACGAGGTAGCCACAGACCAGCGCGCCCACCGGGCCGGCACCCATGAAGGAAAAAGAGTAGAAACTCATCACCCGGCCACGCTGCGCATCCGGCGCCTGCTCCTGCATGATCGTCCGGGACATGGTCATGGCCGCGCCACCGCAGACGCCCCAGATAAAGAGTGCCAGCACCCAGAGCAGAAAACTCGGCGCAACCGCCGCGCCTGCCAGAACGACGGAGCCCAGCCCCTGTGCGAGCAGCAATGCCCGACCCTGGCGCTGGACGTCGCCGAGACGAAGCAGCAGAACGATGGTGGTCACCAGACCGAGTGAATTGGCGCCGTTCATGAAGGCGAGGTCCTGGGCGCTGCCCGAAAATATTTCCCGCACCAGGATGGGCATGGTGACGATGTAGGAGCCCATGAAGAACATGGCCATGGCCACGTTCTGAATCATCACCATGCGCATCGATGCTGAACTGAATACGGTTCTGGCGCCTTCCACCACGGATCGGAACAGCCGCGGAGGTGCCGCGACGGCGGCGTCCGTATCGATCCGAATCCTGGCGAATCCGAAGACACCGATCAGCAATGCCAGCATCTGGGTGCCGATGATCATTTCCGGCCCGAGGCGGTCCGACAGGGAGGCCACGAGAAAACCGACCATCTGCAGTCCGAACTGCATGATGCTGGTGAGCATCACCGTCCGCTGCAATCGCCCCTCTGCCACCGTATTCAGCAGACCATCCCGGGCAGGCGTGGCGAAAGCCTGCGCAAGCCCCATCAGAATCGCGTAGGCGACAATGAGCGGATAGGTCAGCCGATCACTGCCCACGACGAAGATCAGATAGCCGGAGGCCAAGACGGCGAAGGTCTGTGCCAGCATCACCACCCTGCGGCCCCCGAAACGATCCGCATAGCTGCCACCGATGAGTATGAGCAGCGTACCGGGCAGGAGCAGCGCCATCTGGGCAAAGCCGACCCGCTCCGGTGATTCGTGAAGCACCATCGTCACCAGCCAGGCGAACATGACGCTCTGGATGCCGTACGCCAGAAACCATGTGCCGGTGCCAACCAGGTAAAAATGCAGCGGTCGCGCCAAAAAAACCTCGCTACTGACCGGTTCCGAGCCCGGAATTCAAGGGCTGGTGAGTATACGTTAAGATCGATGGATGAGATCGAACCTCCCAGCCACCCTCGCGATGGTTCTGCTGCTGCTCGCCGGAGCCGCGCACGGCGATCCCCGCGCTTACCTGGCAATCTCGCCGAACGGACAGGAAGATCTGGTTGCGCTCATGTCCACCCTGGAAGACCAGCTGGACGAGGGCCTGCCCATGACGGATCCGGTGGTGGTGATTCTGCACGGCAGCGAAGCCGTCCCTTTTACGAGCACCGGGTATGCGGGCAATCGTCCGCTCGTGGATCAGGCCGCCCGACTGTCCGCCTACCGTCTGATCGAAGTCAGGATGTGTGAGACCTGGATGAAGGAGAACGAAGTGGCGCCGGAAGACATTCCCGCCTTCGTGAAAACCGTTCCGTTTGCGCCGGAAGAGATCAGGCGGCTCGACGCGGAAGGCTATGTATCCCTCGGCGAGCTCGACATCTGAAACCGATCAGGGGTTGACCTTCTTCAGGCCATCCATCTCGAGCAATGCCTGGCCCTCCGCCCGAGGCAGGAAGTTCACCACGTAGCCGAGCGCACCCTGCCCCAGCCGATTGGTGTCCTGGTCGTATTTCACCATCAGGCGAACGTAGAGATTTTCACCGGCAACCACTTTGGCCGGGAATGCGCGCTCCGGACCGTCCCAGTTGGATTCGTCACTGTCACCCGTCATCTTCAGTTCATAGGTCCCGGGCGCCAGCTCCATCTCTATATAGCGCTTGTAGGTCAACAGCCCCATCGGCACCCCGTCGAGCTGGATCTCCGGCGCTCGACCCGACTTCTCCCCCCACCGCTGACCCGGCCAGTAGACGAACAGCTTACCGTTGCCCGGTTTCGTGATCAGTGTGGGAGTGAAGGGTTTCGGGGTGGACGAACAGGCCGCCAGAACCAGCGAAGAAACGACAAAAAATACTATATTTATCATAAGGTTAACGCGCATAGTTCCCTCAATTGTCCTGTTTCAGGATTGGTCGCCCGGGCATGTCATCAGGTCTTCAGAGACCGGTGTCCGGCGTCGCTCACTCGTAAAGTGGGCGACATGAAAAAGCTAAGAAATCATTTCGAAGTCAGCGAATGGCCCCTCGTCGTGCTCACGCTTCTGATTTTCGCCCTGGTGAGCCAGCTCGCCTGAGCGCCACTCAGCTGAGTGCCTGGGAACGGAAATCTGTGGGTGACTGGTCTGTCCAGCGCTTGAAGGCCCGGGCAAAGTTGCTCTGATCCGAGAAGCCGAGCAGGAAAGCCACATCCGTGACGGAAAAACGGGACTGCCGCAGGTACTCCTTCGCGAGCTGGCCTCTCACCTCATCAACCAGTGACGAGAACGTGTAGTCCCGATCGGACAATCGCCGGGCCAGCGTCCGTTCGCTCATCGCCAGTTCACCGGCGACTTCCCGGCGTGACGGCTCCCCGTCCGGCAGATGATCGATGATGGCCACCCGGGCCCGGGCCACCACGTCCTTCTTGTCCATGTTGGCCAGATATTCACGCGCCACCTCTTCGCTTGCCTGGGCAAGCGCCGGGTTATGCCGGGCGAGTTGTTCATCCACACTCGCCACGCTGAACGTCAGCTGATCGATGGCCGCGTTGTATTCCACCGGACAACCGAAATACTCGGCCAGCTTCGCGGCACAGGGGGGTTCCGGCCGCATCATCTGCACATTAAGCGGCTTCAACTCGGGATGGCTGAGGTCGCGGGCCATGGAAACGACGCCGGTGAATGCCGCATCGTCCCCGAAGTCGATGCCGGGAGACGGGTCGATCTGCAGATGAAAGCCGTCCTCGTCCTCGTGGATTTCCATCTCCGCGGCGGTGGACAGGAGCCGTTGATAGCGCACCAGCCGCTCGATGGCCTCGCGCAGGGTGGCACTTGCCAGCCAGGCATAGCCCACCGCATGCAGATTGCTGGTGTGAAAGTTCAGGCCGACTTCGAAACCGATGCAGGGATTCCGGGTGCGGCGTTCTGCCTCCAGCCAGATCTCCTCCATCGACTCCTTGCTGATTCGGGCATCCGGGTTTCTGAAGGGTTCCGGCGGCAGGCCCAGTGACTCGAACAGAGCTTTCGAATCAACCTGGTAGGCCTCGAGGGTACGGCCAACGACTTCGGTCAGGGTACTTATTGAAGTGAACGAACGGGACATCCGTTTTTCTCGATCCTCAAGCGTCTTTCGGGGGGGAAGCGCCGCTCACTATACCTCAATTCCTGCCAGGCTCTGACTCGAGTTCGGCTGTTCAGGGCAACCGGGTTAAGGCCTATACTCCGCCTTCCTCACCCCTGTGGGTGGGGCAACCTGAAACGGAAACCGATTTTGTTTGGCAGAAAGAACACACTGACAGGACTGTCCCGAACCTGCGGTTGAGCTGCGAAGGTCAGCTCGGTCGAGTTGAACGCGCTGCTTGAGACGCTGCCGGTTGGCACGGATCCAAATCTCATCGTCGGGTACGACACCAGCGACGATGCGGGGGTCTATTGCCTGTCAGAAAGTGAAGCGATCGTGGTGACCGCGGACTTCATCACGCCGCCCACCGACGATCCGGAAACATTCGGCCGGGTGGCGGCCGCCAATGCCATCAGTGATGTTTATGCCATGGGCGGCCGTCCGATCACCTGTGTGAATCTGGTGGCGTTCCCGGCCAAAAAGCTGCCCACCGAGACCCTGGCCGGTATCATCCGGGGGGCCCAGCAGAAGATTGCCGAGGCCGGCGCGGTCCTCGCCGGCGGGCATACGGTGGAAGACCCGGAACCCAAATTCGGTCTGGCCGTCACCGGGCTCGTGCATCCGGACCGCGTCTGGACCAATGCCGCGGCCCGCGTGGGCGATGCGCTGGTGCTGACGAAAGCCATCGGCAGCGGCGTGCTGCTGAACGCGAACCTGAAAGGCTGGGTGAACGATGCCGACTTCGCCGCCTGCCTGAACACCCTTGAAACACTGAACCGTCGCGCGGCGGAAGTCGCCGGTGACTTCTCTATTCACGCGGCCACGGACGTCACCGGATTCGGGCTGGCTGGCCACGCGCTGGAGATGGCCAAAGGCGCCGACGTGCTCATTCGCCTGGAACGGGATGGGGTGCCGGTGCTCAGCGGTGCCCGGGCCATGTACGACCGCGGCATGAGCACCGGTTCCAACGAAAGCAACGAAGCACTGGCGCAACCCCATCTGACCTGGCGTGGTGCGTTCACGCGCACGGACCAATCACTGTTTTTCGATCCGCAGACAAATGGCGGGCTGCTGTTCGCGCTGGACGCAGACGAAGCACCCAAACTCGTACAGATGCTGATTGAAGCGGGGGTAGCGGATGCGGCCATCGTCGGCCAGGTGGCCGAGCGGCGCGCCGAGGACTATCTGGAAATCGGCTGATCAGAAGCTTCAGGCAAGACGGCGGGCGGTATCAGCCCCCTACCTGCCGCCAACGGCTCCCTCAACTGCCCGGACCTCGGTTTCCTCACGCACCCGGTCGTAGATCTCTTCCCGATGGATGGCCACCTCTTCCGGCGCATGTACGCCGATACGAACCTGATTACCCTTCACGCCAAGAATGGTGACGGAAACGTCGTCGCCAATCATGAGTTTTTCTCCGATCCGGCGTGTGAGTATGAGCATGTGAAGGCACCATGACTGCAATCCGCGAATCATGCTGCCTCGTGTCGCGCAGACGCAACCATCCCCCCAGATTGGGTGTATATTCCGCTTACGCACGGATGCGAAACCCGGGGCGAGGTGGCTTTGACCGGATCCCTCTACGACAAACTGCTCGCTGTGCTCGATGCCTTCATCGACGAGTTCGGTGCGCAGATACGTTTCCGCGGCATTCAGACGGCACTGCTCATTCAGAAAGCCAGTCTGGATGGTGCGGGGATCAGCGTCAGCGAAGTCCAGAAAGTCACCGGCGCGCCGCCGGAGAACATCCGCCGTCACTTCAGCCGGCAGGTGGAACGCGGCAGGCTGCACAGCTATTCAGATTCGGAAGACGACCGGGTGGTTCGCTATCAGATGGCGGACCCGGTCACGCATCAACTGGTCGCCCGCCGCCTGGCTCAACGGCTGGCCGCGATCGGACCACCGTCTGAGACCCCACACGCCGGTCTGCGCCCATTCAACCGTGCAACTTACGACGCATTGATCGACGTTCTGCAGGCCTACGCCGATCACATGGACAGCGGGCTTCGTATTCGCGGTATCAAGATGGCCATCGTGATCCAGCAGGCGTCCCTCTCCGGCGCCGGCATCACGGCGAGCGAGATTGCACGGCAGAGCGGCGCACCTCTGGAAACGGTGCGACGGTACACCAGATCCTATATGGATATCGGCCATCTGACCGCCATGAAGCATCCGAACGACAGCCGCGCATCGCTGCTGTTTTATACCGACCCGGCGGGTGTCGCACGGCTGTTCGAAGCCGTCGCCCGGAGGATGAACCGTGCAGACTGGTCCGCGTTCAATCTCGCAGACTGAACGCACAGGACCACAACCGGAACCCGAACCCGAACCCGAACCCGAACCCGAACCGCCGCACGATCAGCGGTGTTAGTATCCGGGTCAAATGGGATACGGAGAGAAATCATGATCATGCTGACTGCCGGGGTGCTGCTTTGGATCGCCGTACACCTGTTTCCATCCGTGATGCCCGGAGCGCGCCAGGGCCTCATCGGAAAACTCGGCGAAGGCCCCTACAAAGGTCTGTTCGCACTGGATCTGGTGATCGCCATCCTGCTGATGGTGTTCGGCTGGCGTTCGGCAATGCCCGAATACTGGTACACGCCGCCGCTGGCCGGCATGCAGACCATCATGTTCATTCTGGTGGCGATCGCCTTCATGCTCATGGGCGCCGCCAACGCACCCACGAATCTCAAACGCCACATCCGTCATCCCATGCTCACCGGCGTCATCGTCTGGGCCAGCGCCCACCTGCTGGCAAACGGCGACAGCCGCTCCGTGATTCTGTTCGGCGGTCTCGCCCTCTGGGGCGTGGTCGCCATATTCACCATCAGCGCTCGGGATGGCGAGTGGGAACGACCGGAACCCGTGGCCGTATCGAAAGACATCGTGCTGATTGCCATTGGCGCCGCCCTGACGGCCGTGGTTGCCTTTTTCCACGAATACCTGTCCGGTGTGCCCTTGTTCGGCGCCTGACGCTGAGCCGGCCCACTCAAAATACTCAGATCACCACACGGAAAACATCTATGCGTACTTCAATTCTACTGACCCTGCTCTTGCTGCTGACCACAGCGTTTGATCTCGGCGCAGAAGAGTCGGAAGTGCTCGCCGAGCTGAGAACGTCGCTCTTTCAATCGGCCAACGAAGCACTCAGTGCCGCGAACGACAACAGAGCCGCCCTGCTCTCACCAACGAACTATGCCCAGGGCGCGGAGAATTATCGGAAGGCCGAGGATACGCTCGAACGGGGTGGCAACATCGACACCATCCGGCGCGATCTCGACCGCGCCGCGGAAGCCTTTCGCGAAGCAGCCGAGCAGGCCGGACTGGCGGCCACCACCTTCGGCTCGACATTGCGCGCGAGAGAAGACGCTGAGAGCGCCAACGCCGAGCGGTATGCCGCCGATGTCTGGCGGGAAGCGGAAATCACCTTCAACGACGCCACCGTCCGGCTGGAAAAAGGCCGACTCGAACGCGCCCAGGCGGAAGGCACCAAAGCAGAAACAGAGTTCCGCAACGCGGAGCTCATCGCGATCAAGGCCAACTATCTGAACGAAACCCGCGATCTGCTGGAGAAGGCCCGGGATGTGAAAGCGCCCCGCTATGCGCCCAGATCTTATGAGCGCGCAACCGAACTGCTCGAACAGGCGGCAGAGATTCTGGAAACCAATCGCTACGATACGGACGAGCCCAGGAATCTGGCGCGAGAAGCCAAGCACAATGCGCTGCACGCGATCTACGTCGCCGGACTCGAAGACGCGATTCGATCCGACGACCTCACCGTGGAGGACATCCTGCTGGAGTGGGAGGCATCCATCACCACTTTGGCCGATCTGTTCGATATTCCCGCCCATTTCGACACCGGAGAAGAGGAAGCGGTGACCGAAATCCGGGAACAGATCGTGCAGATGATCTCGGAGAATGAATCCCTGCAATCGACCCTGGACGATCGGCAGATTCAACTGGATACCCTGATTCAGGAAACCGCGTCCATGGAGCGATTGTCCAAACTGGTCGCTCGCCAGGAGCGGCAGCGGGAACGGCTAGCGCAGGTGGAGGCGCTGTTCACCGAAAACGAAGCCCTCGTCCTGCGCAAGGGAGACAGCATCATCCTGCGCATGGTCGGGCTCAACTTCGATTTCGGTAAGGCTGAGCTGAAACCCGAACACCAGGTGCTGCTCAGTGCCCTGCAGCGGGCCATCAACCAGTTCCCGGACAGCAACGTGGTGGTGGAAGGTCATACGGACGCGTTCGGCTCGGATGCGGCGAATCTGACCCTGTCCCAGAAGCGGGCAGAATCCGTACAGACCTATCTGCTGGAAAACTCACCGGTTTCACCCGGCAATCTGACTGCCCTCGGATACGGCGAGAGCCGGCCGGTGGCAAACAATGAAACGGAAGAAGGACGGAAACGGAACCGTCGGATCGACGTCGTGATCTATCCCCGGTGGTGATCTATCCGATGGGGTAGTTTCAGGCGGACAGTTCGATGGGGAGTTCCGTGCTGTACTTCACTTCGCTCAAAGCCACCGATGAAGTGATGTCCTGCACGCCGGGCAGTTGAGAAAGATGGTTGCGGAAAAAATGCTCGTAGCCATCCACGTCCCTGGCGACGATCCGGAGTAGAAAATCGCTCTGTCCGAGCATCACGTAACACTCGGTCACCTCAGGAAACGAACGGATCTTGTCCTCGAACGCCCCTACCGCCTGACGTCCATTGGCGGTCAGTTTCACTTCCGCATAAACCACCACGTTCAAACCGAGCTTCTTCCGATTCAGCAGGGCGACCCGGCGATCGATGTATCCGCCCTTCTCAAGTTTTCTGATCCGGCGCCAGCAGGGCGGCTGCGACAGATTCACCCGTTCGGCGATTTCGGAGACCGACAGGCCCGCATCCTGCTGCAGCAGATTGAGAATGTGCGCGTCGGTGGCATCCAGTGACATGAAGCGTCCCTCGGCAGGGGATTATGAATAATTCATAATATCTGGTTTGAAGGTATATTTTATACCCATTATTGCGGTCAACGCCACATTTTCGCATAAGAATTACCCCCCTACCCGCCTAGAATCCCCGAAATTCACCCCCAGGGAAGGCAGGCGGATGGCTGACTACCGGAAACATCCGGAATTCGATGGACACGAACGGGTTGTGGCGCGCCACGACCCGCATACCGGCCTGCGCGCCATCATTGCCGTGCACAACACCAGTCGTGGTCCCGCCCTGGGGGGTTGCCGCATGTGGCCCTATGCCAGCGGTGCGGAAGCGATGACCGATGCCCTGCGGCTTTCCCGGGGCATGACCTACAAGTCTGCTCTGGCGGACTTACCGCTCGGCGGTGGCAAAGCGGTCATCATCGGCGATCCACGCAGAGACAAGAGCCGCGAACTGCTGCTCGCGATGGCCGATTTCATCAACAGTTTCGAAGGCCGCTATATCACTGCGGAAGACTCGGGCACCAGCGTGGCCGACATGCGCCTCATGGGCAGTCGCACACGCTGGGCAGCCGGCGTGGCAGATGACGCACCCAATGGCGGTGACCCCTCCCCGTCCACGGCCTACGGCACCTTTGTCGGCCTGAAATCCGCCGTCACCCACAGGCTCGGCAACGGCCCTGAGATCGGCAGTCTGGAAGGGCTTCGAGTGGCGATTCAGGGCGTGGGAAATGTTGGCTTCCATCTCGCAGAACGGCTCCACAAAGCGGGCGCAACGCTGTTCGTGGCCGACGTATACGAAGCCAACGTGCGTCGCGCGGTTGAGCGTCTCGGTGCCCGGGCCGTGGCTGTGGAAGAGATCTACGGCGTGGATGTGGACGTATTCAGTCCCTGTGCCATGGGCGCGGTGATCAACGATCAGACAATCAACCGGCTGCGGGCACCTGTTATCGCCGGAGCGGCAAACAATCAACTGGCCACCGCCGCGCACGGCACACTCCTGCACAAGCGTGGCGTGTTGTATACGCCGGACTATGTACTGAACGCCGGTGGCATCATCGATATCGCCCATCAACAGCAGGGCCAGAGCCGGGCTGACATGCACGCCCATATCGAACGGATTGGCGACACGCTGACAGAAATTTTCCGGCGAGCGGAGACCGACAGTACACCCACCCATCGGGTCGCGGATCAACTGGCGGAAGAGCGCTTCAACCCCGCAGAGGTGGCCGTGTCGCTGGCTAGCTAGCTCCGATCGATCGGGGCTCTCCGTTATTGCCGGCATTGTCGGTATCGCCGGCATTGCCGGGAAAGTCAGAGCGGTTGAAGTTCCTTTGCTCGCTGATGCTCAGTCACGTGTTCGCGTGGCGGAGGCAGACGGCCCGTCTCGCCCGTCCGTCTGAAACCCATCCGCTCGTAGAGCCTGCCTGCCGCCTGGTTCGAATCCGCCACATCCAATAGCAGTCGCGCATAGCCCGCCTCGGATGCCCAGGCAACGACGGCCTGAATCAGTCGTTCACCCGTTCCGGTTCCCCGTGCCTCCGGCGCCACCCACATGGAGACCAGCCAGGCGTGATCCGGGTTCGCTGCATCCGGCACACCACGAGCAATTCCCATATCCGCGTCCGCAACAACGGCAGTATAGGTGGCGAGCGTGATCAGTTGCTGCCGCCAGTCGGATTCTCCGAGCGCCTCGATCTCCGCCAGCGTACTGGCAAACGCATCCGGCGCATCGGCGATCGAGCGCAGCCGCAGGGTTCGCAGGCGCTGCCAGTCATCCGGATGCAAGCGCTCTACCTCAGCGCCGGCATCCCGGCTCATGGTGATTCGTTGTAGTGGTCGGTGCCATCGATGCGCGCTTTCAGTGGGCCCAGCATGCCATCCACCATCCGCATTCGACGCGACTCCGGCCAGGGGTTATCGCTGCGGAAGAGAAAACGCACCGCTTCATCCAGCCGCTCGGCCATGGAGGGCCCGACGTGATCCGCGCCCCGCACCAGATGATATTCATGCCGGATTCTCAGATCCCAGAGGGTGCGGTGCAGAAATTCGGCGCCTTCATACAACCAGAACTGATCCGCATCCCCTGCTTCGAAGTAGATCTGCAATCCGGATGCACGCAGTCTGTCTGCATCCCGCACCGCCATCGTGGCCGGATTACTGGCCGCCCAGAACTCCGGATCCACCGGCTTTCCATACGCTCTCTGCAGGAGTTCATCGCTGCGCCAGAAGCGATGCTTGGGCTGCATATCCGCGAACGCCAGTATCGGCTCGATGCCCGGCTCCAGGGCAGCCACCGCGCCGAATCGTTGCGGATAACGAAAGGCGATCCGAAGCGCCCCCATTCCGCCCATGGAGACACCGGTGATGAACGTGCGCTCGGGTTCGCGGCTGACCGGATAGGCTTCGCGGATATGGTTGAGCAGGGCTTCGACCACGAAATCTTCCCAGCGCTCGCTGCCGTCGCGATAGTTCATGTAGAAGCCGCGAGCAGCCACCGAGGGCATGACCACAATGGCAGGCGGGATGGCGCCACGCTGCCATAGCGCTTCCCAGAACGGCGCCTGATCGATCAGCCGCTGCCGGCTGCCACCACCTCCGTGCAGATTGAGCACCACCGGCAGATCCTTCATAGTCTGGTACCCATCCGGTGCCACAACGGCAAATTCCACCGGCCCGGGTACGCTGTCCGACTCCAGCTCAGCCAGCAGAGTCTCCGCAGCCGATCCACCAGCCACACAGACGAGCAGTATGAAACAAGAAAGTACACGCAGCATAATGTCAGTTCCCGGTCGTTGAATTCAGAATATGCACGTATTCAGGAATAAGATGAAGACCATCAGTTGCCTGCTTGGCGCCCTGCTCACAGCAACAATCGGATACGGCGCCGAGCGCCACTATGCGGAATCCGTGGCCATGACCGGGCACGCAGAGGATGCCGCGACCACCTTCAACGTTCGAATCGCCCGCTTCCCCGGGCAGAATCGCGGCACGTTATGGTTCTATGCCTACATCGATGGGCGCCAGTACAGCCTGGTGGACGAGACCGTGACGCTGACGACGGATACGATCACGCCGGTGGCTGAGCCCGACGCAGCATTCGAAGTAGCCGGCAGTTCCTCCGCAAGACTGGCGGGCCGCGACCGCTACAGCGAAAACATGACGGGGCGCCTCCAGGCCAGCGGCCTGTTGCATCCACTGGCCGAACCAGAACCTGGTTCTGGCGGAATTCCGGCTGAAATCAACGCTTCATTCATAGCCGAACACACACCCATCAACGTCCGAACCGGCCGCATTGAGGTGATGGGCCGGGTACGCGGCACGCTCTCGATCGAGGGCGCAGAGTTCGAATTCGATCTGCCCGGCAAGTGGCATGAACAGAGCGGTGAGCGACCCAGTTTTGCACCGGCATTCACCTATCTGTTCGTCCAGGGCGCGGAACGGGGATTGATGACCACCCGTCATGCCGGAGGCGCCTGGGGCTATGTGTTGCAGGATGATAAGACCCGAGCGGTGGTGGCGATGGAGATCGACCCCTACGGTCAGTCCGTGCGGCACTTTACGGCAACCCTGTCCGACGGCACCCAGGTGCAGGGCAGTGCCCGCGTCGTACGCGCAGTCAGCGTGCCCATCGAAGGTAAGCGCCGGCCGGGCGCAACCGTGGTGGTGGAAAGCGACATCGGGCGCATGGTGGGCGTGCTCAACGACTGGCGTCCATGATTCGAGACCCGGACTCGCTGGAACATTGAAATGGAAGATCGGGATGAAAGATCGAATTGACACCGTGACCGTAAAGGGCAGTCCCATGGAGATCTTCATGTATCTGCCGGACGGGGACGGTCCGCACCCGGGCATTGTGCTCGCGCAGCACATTCCCGTTGGCCACACCGGCATAGAAAACGACACCTTCACCCTGAAAACCGCAGAGCGCTATGCCGAGAATGGCTACGCCGTTGCCGTGCCGTTCATATTTCACTGGTGGCCGAAATCCGACGACATCCTGGTGAAACGGGATGGCTTTCGAGACGACTGGACGAAGCTCGACCTCCAGGCAGCGTTTGATCATCTGGCAGCCCAGGACAGCGTGAATGCAGACCGGATCGGCATCGTCGGGCACTGCTGGGGCGGCCGGGTCGCCTGGCTGGGTGCAGCACACAATCCGCAGCTGAAAGCCTGCGTGGTATTTTATGGAGGACGAATCAAAAGGCCGATGGGCCCGGGCACGCCACCGGCCATCGAGCTTGCTGATCAGATCCCGTGTCCGGTCGCCGGCTTCTTCGGTAACAACGACAGGAATCCCACGCCGGAAGACGTGGATGACTACGAAGCCGCCCTGGCTGCCGCCGGGGTGCCCCATGTGTTCCACCGCTACGACAACGCCGGGCACGCCTTTCAGTCATTCGACAGCGAAGAACGTTACAACCACGAAGCCAGCGAGGATGCCTGGGCGAGGGTGCTGGCGTTCCTCGATGAATCGCTCTGAGGCTTCCTCGCCGGCAAGCTGTCACTCAGCAGCTACTCCGCGCCTAGAATCAGGTCTCTCAAACCACGGCTCGAGAGGATCTCGATCCAGTAACCGTCCGGGTCTTTGACGAAGGCGAGCCCTTTCATGTTGCCGTCATCCGGACGCTTCACGAACTCCACGTCAAGCGTCTCGAATCGCTCGCAGGCGGCATAAACGTCGGGAACGGAGATGCCGATATGCCCGAACCCACGCGGCTCCTGATTCCCATCATGGTAGGCAAATCCCTCATCGTTCTCGGTGCCGTAGTTGTGGGTCAGTTCGAGTAAGGCAGGCTGATCGAAGATCCACTTTGCCCGTTCTGCGCGGTCTTCGGGAACGGGCCCGGCGGGGTAACCCATGAAGTACAGCGAGAATTCCATTTCCGGAAAATCGAACTTCTCCAGCAACGTCATACCGAGCACGTTTTCATAAAAGGGCACCGACCTGCCGGGATCCTTGATCCGCAACATGGTCTGATTCAGCACGAAGTCCCGGGGCCTGGATTCCTGTTCGCTCATCGTTCGATGGACCGATCAGCTGGCCGCGGTGGCAGACACGTTCATCCCCGTATCCCCACCCGCTTTGGCTGCATCACGCATGCGCGTCAGCTCCTCCCAGCCGAGGTAACTGGTCAGCCCTTCATCATCGAAGAAGAGCACCGGGCCTTCGCAGACAAAGAGATAGACGGTGTCCTCGAGCGCTTCGGTCGCGCCGTGCAGAACGCCGTTCGGTTCGTAGTCGTAGTCTCCGGCGTTGAGTTCGCCGTCACGAACTTTCAGCTTGCCGGAAAGGATATAGGTGTGGGCGTCAGACAGGTGTTTGTGTGGCGCCGCCACATAGCCCTTGGCCCATTTGAACAGCGCCACCCAGCGGCCGGTTTCGGGCCCGGCCCAGAGCACCTTGATCCACGCTTTTCCGGGCTCGGTTTCAATCCAGGGCTCGTCAGCGCGCACGATGATGTCCGCAAGCTGATCGTTCACCGGTGTCAGATCCTGAAGTGCCATATTGCTCCCCCCGCAATGCTCCAAATCACCAGGTCAGGATAGTGTCACGGGGCGGAGGTGAATCCAATCCCGGTGACCGGCAGGCGGCAGGCCGAAACCGGGTCGCCGGGCGTGCTAAGCCCCTTTGAGCTCAATGTGGTTACCTTCAGGATCACTGATGTACAGCGATGGCCCAGTGCCCGCGGCACCATATCGCTCCACGACCTCTCCCGGGTCGACACCCATGCTCCTGAGATGGGCCTGGATCGCTTCAGGCATCCACGGCCGCACCTGGAGTGCCAGATGATCCATAGTGGGCGCTTCGGACTGGGGCGGCCCGCCACGTTGCCGGCCGAGCGGACCATTTACATCGACCAGATCGATCAGCGACCGTCCGGCTCTGAGTTGCACCAGTCCCATCGATCCCGGCCCCCGTTCGAGGCGGCAACCGAGCACCTCAGAGTAAAATTCGACCATGGTCTCGAGATCGTTGGCTCGGATCACAACATGATCGATGAACTGGACGTTAATCGGGTTCGCGTGTTTCATGATGTTTCCTCCGGGCGAGAGAAGTGGGTTTCCTGCTGACAGGCTTTCACACCAAGCAGCATACTGGTGATTCCCGCCGCGATCAGTCCGGCGCTCGGCAGGAACGCAGGAAGCATGGGTTCAGCGAGCAGCCACAGAGCAATCGGTACGGCAAAAACGGCGCTGACACCGCCCATCAGGCTCAGGAATACAGGCCCTCCTTCCTTCTGCAGCAGAAAGAGCAGAAAAAACTGGCCCGCAAAAATCACGCCCTGGCCGATGACCAGAGCCACAGCACCGGCGGATTCTGCGGGCAATGCCAACGGCGAACCCGTCACGCCGGCAAACAGCACAAGGAGGCCAATTGCGCCCACCAGCATGCCCGGCGCCAGCGATTCAGCACTCGCACCCGGCGGCCAGCGCCGGGAACGGTAGAGATTCCCCGCGGAAAGGATCACCGGTCCTGACAGGGTAATCGCTATCCAGACTGGATCACTCTCCGGCAGCGTCCACTGCTCGAAGACCAGATACAGGGTTCCGACGAGCGCCAGTGCCACGCCGCCGGCGCGCCATCGGCAGAGTGTTTCCATGCGAAGCGCCAACGCACCCGCGTAGGTAAGTAACGGTGGCAACGAAAACATCAGCGCAATGAAGCTGACGCCAAGATGGCCGACCGCGCTGAAAAAGATCAGATTCGAACCGGCAACCGTGAGCAATGCGGCGACAACGTAGTACTCCACCGCACGTTGATTCATCGGTACGGTCCGGCCACGGATCAAGGAGACCGTCAACAGAATCAGCGATGCAGCCACGAGCGACCAGGTGAGATAGGCCAGCGGCTTGATGCCCTGATCGCCGGCGACCTTAGCCAGATTGGTCGTCACGGCCAGCAGCAGGCCGGCGCCAAGCAAGGCCAGCAGCGCAATTCTCGATCGGCTTGTCGGGGAATTCGGGATAGGAGTGGCATTGCTCATCGTTCGCTCCCTCGATTCATATCGGTGGTGCATCTGGGAGCCCGCCTCATCGGATGGGGAAGGCAATTGGGCGGATCGGCGCCGCGTCTGAGCCGCGCAGCTTCAATGAGCCGCCGACAAAGGCGAACTCGTAAACTCGATCGCGAGCGAGGGCCTCCAGATAGACGAGTTCAATGATCGGCGCGCCCTGCTCCGCAAGCAGATAGGTATGCACGGGCACATAGTCCGTCTTCAGTTCGGAAGGAAATGCTTCAAAACTCAGGTTGTCCGCTCCGACCACCATCGCGCCGCCTTCCTCGACAAGGAAACGGGCAGCCGCCATACCGAGGCCAGGGGGATTGTCCATGTAGGAAGCCGCGTCTTCGTACACCTGCATGCGACCGGTGCGGATGAGCACCACATCGCCCTCCCGTAGCTGCGTCCCCTGCTTATCCAGCGCCTCGACAAGATCGTTCCTGGTAACGCGATAGCCATCAGGCAACATTTCACGCCCTTTGGCGGCGGCCACATCGATCAACACACCACGGGCAACCAGAGGCGGGATGTTTTCGGCGCCGGCGATCTGCCAGCCCCTGTCACCGAGATGCTCTTCAGCACTGAAGCCGTTCCAGATCTTTCCGTTCAGGCCGAAGTGAACGAGGGCGTCGATGTGTGTGCCCATGTGCGTGTACATCGAAACCGCGGCACCCGTGTAGCTGACGTGTTCATTCATGGTGGCGCCGACACCAAGAGGATCGTCGAGCACCGTGCCGTGGGGCGTGTGCGTCATCCAGATTCGATAGTGTGGATCTCCGGCTGCCTGCCAGCTCGGCATACCGATGAAATACTCCACTGACAGATCGTAGGCTTTCCCACCGGAGATACGGGACAGGATTTCGTTGCGCGATTTCTCCGAGATCAGATTAAGACGGCCGATTTCATCGTCCGGCCCCCAGGGACTGTCACCAACCACGCGTTCGGCGCCGATGGCGGACGTAGAGAAGACCATCCATGTGATGGCCACTAACGGAAGCAGGGGTTTCATTGCGATCCTCCTGAATTGCTGAGTACTTTTCTGGTACGCCGCGTCTAGTACGCCGCGGTAAATCGGCACTGGTGGTATCTGGGTCTCATGGCTTCGTCGAGCAGCACCACGGCCAGGTCTTCGATCGAGATCCGCGAATGGCCTTCGGAGTCGATCAGGAGCTGCTCCAGTCCGAGGCGGTACTGGCCGGTGCGTTCGCCGGGTTCAAGTTGTGCGGGCGGGCTGAGATATACCCAATCCACACGGGTTTCTGAGAGACAGGCGAGATACTGCGCTCGGCTCGCCTCACCCACGGAACGGAAGGCCGGCGCCAGATAGCGGGCGTCGTCCAGAACCGTTCGACCGTTGCTGCCAGGCACAACCAGACTGGCAGCCCCGCCGACGATCAGCAGTCGAGCGCCGGAAACGGCCAGACCGTCCATGAGCGCCCTGGTCGTGGCGACCACTTCAGCCACATTGCTCGTGGCCGATCGCGTCGCGCTGATCACCACGTCCTGGCCCCCGCTGAGCGCGGTGACGTCATCCACATTGCTCGCATCCCCGATCTGCACGACCACACCGGCTGGAAATGCGTGTGAGCGGGCCCGGTTCCGCACCACGGCCGTCACCGCCTGACCACGCGACAGCGCCTCATCCACGATCCGCCGGCCCACGGTTCCGGCTGCTCCGAAAATCACGATCCGCATCACTCGAACACCACATTTCAAACGGACGGCCACCATACTGATCTTCTCGAAGTTGATAATCGTGGCATATGGAATATTATTGTTCACATATATGATCTAATTGATGGGCAATGGACTCACTGACCGACATAGCCGTGTTCGCACAGGTGGTGGAGAGCGGCAGCTTTACAGCCGCTGCTGAACGCCTGTCTCTGTCGAAAGGGGTGGTCAGTAAATACGTGAGTCGACTGGAGCATCGTCTGGGCGCACGTCTGCTGAATCGCACGACCCGACGCCTGAGCCTGACGGAGGTCGGCAGGTCGTTCTACGAGCGGAGCAGACACGCACTGCAGGAAATCGAGGATGCGGAGTTGGAAGTTTCGCAACTGCAGGGCGAGCCTCGGGGCACACTGCGGGTGAATGCCCCGATGTCCTTCGGAGTGATGCACGTCGCGCCGGCCGTACCGGAGTTTCTCGAGAAACACCCTGAACTCTCGATCGACATGAATCTCGATGATCGCAAGGTAGACGTCATTGAGGGCGGCTTCGACGTCTCCATCCGGATCTCCGAACTACCGGATTCTTCCCTGATCGCACGCCGCGTTGGCCCCTGCCGGCACGCGATTGTTGCTTCACCGGCGTATCTCGAACGCTATGGCACACCGCGTCATCCCGATGACCTCGAGAAGCACAACGTGCTCACCTACCAGTACCAGTCATCTGCCCACGAGTGGCATTTCCAGGCACCGGGACAGAAGCCCCTTCTTGCACGGGTCAGCGGATCGATGCGGATGAACAACAGTCTCGCGCTGCGAGCTGCATTGCTGAACGGGGCGGGTGTTGCTCGCATGCCCACCTTCGTGGTCGGACGCGATATTCAGGAAGGCACGCTGCGCCCGCTACTCACAAGCTACACCACGCTGGAAGTTTCGATTTACCTGGTTTATCCGCAGAAGCAGTTCCTGGCACCGAAAGTACGCGCCTTCGTGGATTTCATGAAAGATCGTGTGACGGATCAACCGTACTGGGATGATGTCTAGTTTGCACCGGCGAACCCGCGGAGCTGATCAACGAACTCAGAGAAGTCATCGCCCACAAAAAAGGCCCGCCCTCTTCAAACAGAGAGTGCGAGCCTTTTTCTTTTTACTGGCGTCCCCTAGGGACACCCTAAATAACATCTAATCTATTGATTTATAATGATATATGTTAGCTGTCTGGTTGCTTTGTACCACGCCTTGTACCACTAGTTTCATCGTACAAATACATCCTCTTTAGGGAACTAAGCCATTCGACCTGCGTAGTTCCTTCTGATTCGGCCAACTACAGTCAAAAACCTAAACATATCGGTTGGCATTCGAAAGGTCTGCTTAAGAGAAGTCTTCCCGCATCGCACAATCCACGCCTGGTCCTGGTTCGGGCTGGCAAAACAAAAAGCATGACTCTCATCTACTCACCTGTTTCGCTTTGTTCGACCACTGGAACAGCACCGGCAACACAACAAGAGTAAGAATCGTGGAGGAGATAATTCCGCCTATCACTACAGTGGCCAATGGCCGCTGTACTTCTGCACCTGTTCCCGTGTTGAGCGCCATAGGAACGAACCCCAAACTTGCGACCAACGCAGTCATAAGAACAGGACGTAAACGAACCAGGGCACCACGAATAACCGCGTCAACCAGATCGACGTGATCTCGCCAGATGTCTCGTATGAACGAAACCATGACCAGTCCATTAAGGACCGCGATTCCGGAGAGTGCGATGAATCCAACACCAGCTGAGATAGAAAATGGCATGTCTCTGAGCCAAAGCGCGTAGACACCACCAGTTAGCGCGAGTGGAACACCAGAAAATATGATGATCATATCCTTGATGTTTCCTACAGCCATCAAGAGCAATGCCAGGATGATCAGCATAGTAATTGGCACGACTATTGACAGCCTCCGTGAGGCCGACTCAAGCTGTTCAAATGTGCCGCCATAGCCCAGCCAGTAGCCTGGTGGCAATGAGACGTCTGCGGCTATACGATCCTGCACCTCGGCAACAAACGATCCCAGATCGCGATCACGTACGTTCGCGGTCACTACAATTCGTCGTTTGCCGTTTTCTCGGCTGATTTGATTCGGTGCGGGCGCCAACACGGGCTCTGCCACTTCGGAAAGCGGCACATAGCCGCCATTCGGGAGAGTTAGCGGAAGACTTCCAATGCGATCGAGATCTTGGCGCAGCTCTTCAGGCAGTCGAACGGCTAGTTTGAATCTTCGGTCACCTTCGTAGATTAGCCCGACCTCTTCTCCTCCGAAACTCGCTGCAACCATGTCCTGCATTTCTTCGACCGTTAAGCCGTAGCGCGCTAGCGCGACTCTCTTGGGGACTACAGTCATCATCGGCAGCCCAGTGAGCTGCTCTGCGCGAGCATCCGCCGCGCCCGGAGTTGATTGCAGTACAGCTAAGACTTCAGCACCAATCCGATTTAGTTCATCCAGATTGTCCCCGAAAACTTTTACGCCCAAGTCTGCCCGAACTCCTGAGATCAGCTCATTGAATCGCATCTGAATCGGCTGCGTGAATTCATAGTTGTTGCCAGGAACTTCGCTCAGCACTTCCTCCATGCTCTCTACCAGTTCGTGTTTGGACTTCTGAGGATCAGGCCAGCTTTCGCGTTCCTTCAGGATGACGAAGCCGTCGGCGATGTTCGGTGGCATTGGGTCCGTCGCTACTTCCGGCGTCCCAATTCGCGCAAACGCCGTTTTTACTTCAGGAAAGGAGCTGATCGCCTCCTCAACCTTCTTCTGCATTTCTACAGATCGATCCAATCCAGTGCCCGGTATCCGGATTGCTTGTATCGTGAGATCGCCTTCGTCGAGCTGAGGGATAAATTCAGATCCCAGCGTAGTCGCCAGCCACCCGGCTGAAGCGATCAGCGCCACAGCTCCGGGAACGACAATCCACCGAAGCGTAAGAACTTTTTTGAGCACTGGCTCATAGGCCGCCTTCATGAGTTGAATGACGGGACTCTCGCGCTCTGCAACAGGTCCGTTCATGAAAAGCGCAACTGCTGCAGGCACGATGGTCAGGGAAAACAGCATGGCAGACACAAGCGCCATGACTACGGTTGCCGCCATCGGGTGAAACATTTTCCCTTCGATGCCAGTAAGCGCGAATATCGGAATGTAGACCATAGTGATGATGGCAACACCGAAAAGGCTTGGCTTAATGACTTCCCTAGTCGCGTCATAAACAACGTCCAGCCTCTCTCGAAGCGGCAACAACCCACCTTGCGACTGTTGTGCCATGGCCAGACGACGCGTGGCGTTCTCGACGATGATCACAGCTCCGTCAACGATGAGGCCGAAATCCAGCGCACCTAAACTCATGAGATTGGCCGATATGCCAGTTCGCACCATGCCGAACATGGTCGCCAACATTGCTAGTGGAATCACCGCGGCTGTGATCAGCGCCGCGCGCCAGTTTCCCAGCAATACCATGAGCACAACGATAACCAGCAGCGCACCTTCGAGTAGATTCGTGCGTACAGTGGCAATGGTTTTGTCGACCAGGCTGGTACGGGTATATACCGCTTCGGCAATCACACCGGAGGGCAACGTCGCTCTTACCGCATCCAGCCTTTCTGCAACGTCTTCCGCGACCGTGCGAGAATTCTTCCCCACCAGCATCATCGCGGTCCCCAAGACTGTCTCAATCCCATCTCGTGTTGCCGCTCCAGTGCGGAGCTCCTTACCGATGGAAACAACCGCGACATCGGATACCTTGATTGGGTTTCCGTGCGGAGTAGCAATCACAACCTGCTCGATATCCTGAATAGAAGCGAGCTGACCTTGCGAACGAATGAGAATCTGCTGCCCCCCGTCTTCGACAAAACCCGCACCGCGGTTGTTGTTATTGCGCTTGAGCGCTTCTGTAACGCTGCTGATGCTGAGTCCGTGGGCAATCAGCTTTTCCGGGAACGGTGTAACGTGATACTGCTTGTCGTATCCACCGATTGAGTTAACTTCAATTACGCCAGGGACTAAGGACAGCTGGGGCTTGATAATCCAGTCTTGTATTTCCCGCAATGCCACCGCGTCATAAGGTCGCCCCATATCGTCCACTGCGCCCGGCTCAGCGGAAACGGTGTACATGTATATCTCGCCGAGACCCGTCGAGATCGGCCCCAGCTCGGGCTCCAGACCTCCTGGCAATACGCTACTGATCGCACCCAACCGTTCGTTGATTAGCGTTCTTGCAAAGTAGAGATCGGTACCCTCTTCGAAGACCGCAGTAACCTGAGAGAGACCGTATCGAGACAACGAGCGTGTATATACGAGGTTCGGCAATCCGGCGAGAGCGGTTTCAACCGGGTATGTTATGCGCTGCTCTGTTTCCAGTGGTGAATATCCAGGCGCTTCAGTGTTGATCTGCACCTGAATGTTGGTGATGTCCGGAACAGCATCGATAGGAAGCTCCCTATAACTCCACACCCCCAGCCCAATTACAACCAGTACCAGCAAAATGTACAGATAGCGCCTTTCAATCGCGCTTCTGAGTATCAATTCGATCACGACAAACTCCTTCAGTGTTCGTCTTCGACGCTGGACTTCTCTATGTCCGATTTGACAAGGAAACTGTTCCCGGCCACATAACGAGCGCCTTGCTCCAAACCGCGCAGGACCTCAGAAACTCGTCCGTCTGAACGCCCAACAACAACGGGCCTAAATTCGTATTGCTGACCGTCCGTCACGAACACGCCGAGCTCGCCACTCATGTTCTGCAAGCCGCTGGAGAGCACCGACAATGGAACTTCAACTTCTTCGACGACCACATCCCCTTCAACAAACATCCCCGGGCTCCATACGCCCGCCGTGTTGTCGATGTGTGCCCTGGCCACCATGAATGGGTGTTCATCCATACTGGGCAATATGGTTTCGATGTCGGAAGTGGCTTTCTGGGTCGCACTTGATATCAGGACCGGTTGGCCCGTTCGGACGTCGTTCAGCTGCCCTTCGAATACTCGCAATTCCACCCACAGCGTTGATGTATCGACTAGGGTCAGCAAGGCCTGATCATCGGCGAACTCGCCTGCGTTCGCGTGCCGCTGCGTAACCAATCCACCTATCGGCGCCTTTATCAGATACCGCTTCAATGACGCATTGGCTTCTATGGTCGCAAGAAGTTCACCCGCCGTGACCCGATCTCCGACGTCGACAGCCACATCTGTAATTAGACCGTTAAAGCGCGCACGTATATGACTGATCTGATTGGAAGGCACGACCACACGGCCGTACGTTTTGGCAGTACGGTGCAGGGTCGCGGGGCCAGCTTCGCTCGTCGTGATGCCGTGATCACTCGCAGTCTCTGGGGAGATGCTCGTGACCGGCTCACCTTCACCGCGCTCTTCATGTTCGTCTTCGTCGGCCCGCACGTGATCGCCAAAACCAAGCGAAATAGTCAGAACCAATGCTGCGATCTGTTTGAGTTTCATCTGAGTGTTTCCTGCAATGTGTGACCCGCATCCGTACCCGGTTGCAGAGGAATACCGGTCAACTGTTCGATGACTACCGCTGCCTGCAGTGCATTGGCTGCAGTTGCTATGTGTGTCTGTTTCGCGTCGATGAGTGCGCGTTGTGCGGCAATGAGTTCGAGGTAGCTATATAGCCCCGCGTCGTATGCTGATTGAGTCTCCTTCAACGCACTCGTTAAAGCTGGAATGGTCTCATCAGCCAGTGTTTGCACGGCTGCTATGCTCTGTGCACGAGTCGCATAGGCGTCATAGAGCCGGGCGTAGAGCACGTTCAATGATTGCTCACGCCTAACTTCAATCTCGGCTCGCTCAGAACGAAACGCTGCGAGTTCGCCGCGGTTCCTGCGACCGGAAAACAGAGGGATCTGAAGCGATCCAACCAAGGCGTTTTCATCAATCCCTTCTAAACGCCGCACCCCAAGAGACCATCTGATATCCAGTCGGCTTCTACTTTCAGCAAGTTGGATTTCCGCGTCCTTTAATCGCTCCTCACTGGCGAACACACGAACGGCGGGGCTCGACGCGACTAACTCCCATAGCTCAGGGAAGGTTTTGTCTTGTCCGAAGTGGAATAAATCCCCTTCAACGTCATAGGGAGTTCGCTCTCGACTGCCCCAAAACACCCCTAGCCCGACGATGGCAACATCAAGCTGATGCGAAACTCTCTCCGCAGCGATCTTCGCTTGGGATTCCAGAGCCTGGGAACGCAACAATTCTGCATCGGCTGCCACACCGGCTTCGACTCGCTGCTGTACCGTCAGAGAGGTTCTGCTGGCAAGTGCTGAGGATTCTTGAGCCAAAGATAGCTGCTCTCTCAGCGCGAGTGCGGTGATGAACTGCGAGGTCATACCACCGAGCACGTCAAGCGCGCCGGACTGCAACTCAGCTCGCAACTTGCCCGCTTTAGAGTCCATCAACGCTATTCGAGCCGAACGCTTTGAACCAAGCTCAATCACGGATGAGAGGGATACTGTGATCTCCGCTTCATCGAACCCTTGCGTGACACCCGATCCCGCAAAGTTTTCAACTTCGATGCCAAACTCCAGCGGGGGCCTAAGTGAGGCTGTTTCACGACGCGCGTTGAGCGCCTCGTCCTGTAACTTGTAAACGTTGAGAAATGGGTTCTGAGTTAGAGTCCTGTTGGCAGCATCACCGAGTGTCAATTGTTCCGCGGCGGCGATATGGCCACCAAACAAACCTACGCATAGGCACGTCGTGCCCAGCAATCCTTTTATTCGCACAATTCTTCTCCCTTCGAGAGGGGCAAACGGGCACGAGATTTACTCGTGCTGTTTCAGTCTCAGGAAAAAGTGTGCGCGTCGGGTGGAGGTGTAGGGGGAGAGAGAAAGAGAGACCGTAACTGGTCGACGTAGAGAGTCTGCGTTGTTCCGTGAGGCTCTGCCGCCATCGTCGTCAGCTCGGATTGCGAAACACTAGAACAGTTTCCGTGGCAGCAATGTTCGCAATGCTCGTCGTCAGACACGGCATTGGATGATTCATCGCTGTGAGCCTCCAGCGAATGCCCGAATTCCTGCAGATGACCAGCCGGATTACCGTGCGGCACTCCATTCACCACAACATCCGCCGCACCCTCTACGCTGACTAAGAGAATGGACAGTATGGCTAGTTTGCAGACAAGTGATCGCATGGTGCTAATTTAACCCAGCCTGTGTTGGCGCTCGTGGGTGCGGTTCACAGTCTTCTTCTTCCGATTGCAGCTCACTACGCGCCAATTGAACCACGTGAACTGCTGCGCTGATGTTAAGTCCAGCTATAACCGCAGCAACGAACAAGTCCGGCCATCGCGAGCTGCTCGCGAAGACACCCGCCGCCGCCAGCATAACCGCAACATTGCCGATGGCATCGTTGCGGCTGCAAAGCCATATCGACTGCCGATTGCTGTCACCATTCCGATAGCGAAAGAGGAGCGCGGCCACGCCCACGTTGACCGCCAATGCCACGATGGCTATCGCGCCCATGGTTATCGGTTCCGGCGAACTTCCAACGACAGCTCGGTAGAGGGCGCTGCCAACGACCCATGTGCCAAAGAGAGCCATTGTCGCACCCTTGAAGAGCGATGCTCTTGCTCTCACCGCGAGCGCCATTCCAACCACAAAGAGGCTGATTGCGTAGTTCGCCGAATCGCCGAAGAAATCCAATGCATCTGCTTGCAGCGACATCGAATCACTCAGATGGCTGGCTATGATTTCAACAACGAACATCGCGAAGTTCGCTATGAGCGCGACCCAAAGCACCATACGAAACCGAGGGTCCTCAAGGCCCTCGCCTGCCTGATTAGAGGAACAATCAGTACACCCAGGCATTAATCAGATTCCTCTATGTCCAGGGGCTCCCCGACATGCGCCATCATGTCAGTGATCACACACTCAATATGCGCGTCTGACGCAGAGTAAAACATCTGTTTGCCACGCCGCTCGGCTTTCAATACGCGGGCGGCGCGTAACAGCCGCAAGTGGTGACTAACTAATGATGGTGAAAGATCGAGTAGGGCGGCGATATCACCGACACTAATCGGTTCACGCAAGCAGGTTACGATTATCCGCAACCGGCTAGCGTCGCCCATCAGCTTGAACATATCGGCCAGTTGAGCGATATCCTCTTCCGATCCAATCTTCTCGATCTTCGCTGCTTTCATAGAAATAGATCTGAACACATATTCAAATGTTGTCTTTTAGTTTCAACGAAGTCAACCGGTGATTCGCCAATTCCCAATGAATTGTGTCGCAGCTCACACACCCTAAGGAGACACTTAAGCAAACATACATTTGAATACCTGTTCATATGTAATATGATGCCCTCATACCAACGGATCGCGCGTCGTATGCATCAACTATTGTTCGGAATCGCACTATTGGCTATGACGATAGTTTTGATTTTGTCGACCCAAATATATGCCAACCCAGGTTTCGAGTTTTGGCCACCGCCGAAACCGACTTCCTGGCAACGTCGAGTTTTCCGCTCTTTGTTTCGGGTGTTTTTCGTCGCGTTGGTCGCGCTGTCGATCGTTGCATTCGACCCTTTGCAACCGCTGTGGCGATATCTCGTCGGAGCTTGCCTGCTTCTAGTCGGATTCGGAATTGCGTTGCGTTGGACCAATTTTCTCGGTTGGGGAAACGCATTTGGTAACAGGGACGGACTGAAGACAGAGGGGCCATATCGATTCAGCAGAAACCCGATCTACATGATTACGCTTGTCGGAATGATCGGCTGGGCTTTGCTGATCAACTCATGGATGGTGACTACGCTTCTCGGAATATGGGCGTGTCTCTATATTGCAGCGCCTTTTCTCGAAGAGCCATGGATGAAGAAACAATATGGTGATGCGTTTGCCACCTACATGTCACGGTCTCCCAGGTATGGCTCACCTCGTCTGATAGCGAAGCATTTTTTGACCCAACTAGAACTCAAGATCCCGCCTCTGGTGATCGTCATGGTTAGCGCGGGAGTGATGTATGCGTGTGCTGAGACGATCCCACATGAGGCTTTCATGCCCCTGGAGCTAAGAATCGCCTTAGCTTCCTTCTCGGGTATCGTTGCCGCAGCCGTACTTCTCACCGCATTAGCAACGTTTCGAAGACATCAGACGACAATGAATCCCCTTGATCCGAACAACACAACGGCCCTCGTGGCAACAGGCATCTATGCCTACAGTAGAAACCCAATGTATCTGTCTATGTTGATCGCACTGATGGGCTGGGGGTTCTTTCTGGGTCAACTGAGCGTGGTCGTTGGTCTGGTACTGTATCTGGGAGCGATTACACGACTCCAAATCGTGCCGGAAGAGCGGATCTTGGAATGCAAATTCGGAGGTACCTACATGTGCTTTCTCAACTCTAGCCGCCGGTGGTTTGGGCTCCGCCGTTAGCTACTACACAGATGAACTGGAGCAACTGCTGTTGCGCAATGCTCTATCTAGAGTCGACATTGGCCCATCCTAGTCGCGATTGACCGGAGAGGGTCGAACGCGGTCAAAATGTGCGAGCGCACAAAGTGCTCGGTTTAGCTTGCGAACCCGCAGGCAAAGGGAGTCGGCACCTAACTGACGGCAATGTCCTCTTGCGGTCCATCGTCGACCAGGCCGTTCAGCACCTGGTGAAGTTGCAGCCAGCAGCCTGAGCCGCTCTGACGGCGGGCGAAGAAGTGGACCTGTCCTTTCTGTACTTCGGTTCGTTCGATGACCAGACGCATATGGCGCAGTATCACCTGCTTGCCGATGAAGCCTACAAACGGATCTGAATTGCCGGTGTTTGATGCCATGGCTGGAGATTCTGCCAGCACAGGAGCCGTTGTTGGTAAGACGAGTCGATAGGGATGTGATCCATATCTGGTGGATTTGTTTCGACCTGATAGGCGGTGGATTCCGGAGTACAGGTGGCAGTGTGATACCGCCGTTTCGGCGGGGTTTTCTATTCACATCTTCCTCGTCGCCCAGCTCGCCGGCGTACGGATGTCTAACAGCAACTATCTCCAAGTTGGATAGGCGGACACTTCACGTCACCGAAAGAGCAGAAAACGCAGCAGTCACCGGATAGTGGTCGCAGAACTTCCCCACATCCTTTGCAGTCGTAGTAAAACTGGCATGCGTCCGTGGGCATTTCCTCTTTCTCAACGTGGCCGCACTTTGGGCAAGTCAGAGTTGAGTGAGATATGTGGAGTTGACCCGCTTCCGCGGATAGTTTGTGGCTTGGGACTCAAGCCGCGTCTTGGACATTGATCCTCCTCTCATAGTTGATAGGTGACAAGTATCCGAGCGCTGAGTGACGACGCTGCGGGTTGTACCAGCCTTCGATGAACTCGAAGATGGCCATCCGAGCTTCGGCCTGGGATTTGAACCGTCTTCGATCCAGCAACTCGCACTCCAGCGTGGCGAAGAAGCTCTCTGCCATGGCGTTGTCGTAGGCATCACCGACGGAGCCCATCGACGGCTGCACATTCATCTCCCGGCAACGAAGGCCAAAGGCGATCGACGTGTACTGCGTGCCTTGATCGCTGTGATGGATCACGGAGTTCGGTCGGCGTTGGCTGAGCGCCATGTTCAAGGCCTGCAACACCAGCTCTGTTCTGAGGTGCGTCTCCATCGACCAACCCACCACTCTACGAGAACAGGCATCCAGCACGATGGCCAGATAGATGAAGCCTGCCCAGGTTGGCACATAGGTGATATCGGCCACCCAGAGCTCGTCCGGTGTCTGAGCTTTAAAGTTTCTAGTCACTAGATCCGGCGCTGGCCGAGCATCCTTGCGCCTGCGAGTGGTAACCGTAAAGCGTCGACGACTGGCGCCTGCCAGCCCTTCCTCCCGCATCAGGCGGGCGATGCGCTTACCGGAGACTCTATGTCCGTCTGCCTTCAGCTCGGCATGCATCCGAGGCCGTCCATAGGTCCCGCGCGAACGGTCATGGATCGCACGGATCTTCACCTTCAGCGCCAGATCGGACAGATACCGATTCGACAACGGGCGTCCACGCCAGGCATAGAAGCCGCTGGTAGAGACCTTCAGCACACGGCACATCGTGCGCACGGGATAGCGGGCCTGATTTGCTTTCACGAACCGGAAGACTTCTTCGGTATCGTGCCGGTCTCCTGAGCGAACCAGGCCGCGGCCTTTGAGAGGATCTCTCGTTCCTGCTTCAGCTGGCGGTTCTCACGTCTGAGCCGGGATAGTTCTTCCCGCTCATCAGACGTCAGGCCGTCGGTTCGACTACCTGCATCCAGGTCGGCACGTTTGACCCAGTTACGGATCGACTCCGCAGTCGGTTCAAATTCTCTGGCCAGTTCCTCTGGCGTTCTGCCTGCTCGCACCAGGTCCACCATTTGCTGGCGGAACTCCGGTGGATAGGGGTTGTGAGATCGGGGCATAGTAGATACCTCCTTCGGTAAAGGTTAGGTATCCACGAAAGCGGGTCAACTCCATATGTAGGTGTCTTCGGACATGCCGACAGCCTATCAGGGAAGCCGGAATGACGCAGGCGCACAAAATGACCGCTTTCAGAAAGCAGACCTCACGCTAGAACGGCTTGGTTCGGCCAATAGCAGCCCCGCTACAATTCAGCTTCAAGCCTTTCTAAAGCCTGGAGAAGCGGTTCAGCTTTCAACGGCCCGGTGTGCTTGTAGACGATGTCACCTGCTTTGCCCAAAGCCAATACCGTTGGCAAACCGACCACATCAAAATGCTTGCCCACATTCGGGTGTTCATCAGTATCAACTTTGACGAACACGTAGTCGGTCGCAAGCACCTGCTTCACGGATGCATCAGCAAAGGTGGTTTTGTCCATGGTACGGCACGCACCACACCACTCAGCAAAAAAGTCGATGAATACCCGCTTGCCTGAAAAGCGTGCTTCATCAAGCGCTGCCTGGATCAACGGAGGGAGTTCGCCTTGGATTTCTGCGGCGGGTAGGCTCACACGGCTCTGCGTCAGTGACGGCCGAAAGCCCGTGTTTTCTTTGATAGTCTCGAGCATCGCATCAGGCGTCACAACGCTTGGGGCGTAATCGACAGTGAATTCATCGGCCGATAGGTCGACCTTGATGTTCTTGATTCCTGGCAGCTCTGACAGAGCGGCTTCGACCGAATTCGGTCAGCTCATTCACGTCGCACCGCTTTTGCTCTTCATCATGCCGTCGACGGCAATGGTGACCTTGAGCATCGCTTGTTCAGCACGCTCGGCCTGCGCGACTAGCGCAAACATCAGTATTGCAACAGATGCTGCGATTTGCAGAAGGGTCTTCAAATTGGCCACTCAACACAAACAGATACGAATACTCTAGACCCTGTAGCAGCTACAGGTGCAAGCGCTATATTTCGAGCAGAGATTCAATGATCGGACACTCCGGGACGTCAGCACCTGAACACTGTTTAACGAGATCTCGCAGCGTGCCTTGCATGCGCTGCAGATCACGGATCTTGGCGTGGATACTGGCCACTTGTTGCTGTGCGATGTGCTGCACACGCTCGCAAGATACTTCCTCGCGATCAACGAGCGCCAGGAGTTCGCGGATTTCTTCAAGCGTAAAGCCCATTTCCCGGCACCGACGGATGAAGTAAAGCCGCTGTTGGTGGAGCTCCTCATAAATACGGGTGCCACCTGCGCTACGTTCCGGTTCCGGCAGTAAGCTAATTTTCTCGTAGTACCGAATCGTCTCGGCGTGGACGCCGCTCAGCTTAGCCAAAACACCGCGTGTCACAGTTTTTTTGCTCGCATTCATTTTTCTCTTGACCCTGTAGTGACTACAGGGTCTACAGTAGCGTAATGGCCGTTTTTGGCAAGACCAATGTTTCGTCGGAGTTCAATGAAAGGAGCTTTGTCGGACATCTGTCGAATTAATGCCACAGTTAACGGAACTTGTAGTGGCTACAGGGGTGTCTATCCGAAATAGAAAGATGAGTGACGTAGTGACGGAGTTAAAACAAACAGAAGAGCCCAAAGACAAGAGCCGTTTCGCTGCAGCTGGCAGTATGATTGGGGCGGTACTTGCCTCGTCTTGCTGCGTATTGCCGCTTGTGCTGGTCACGCTCGGCGCTAGTGGTGCCTGGATCGGCAATCTCGCCATGCTTGAACCCTACAAACCGCTTTTCGCCGTCGTCACGCTCGGCTTTCTTGGCTTCGGCTTCTGGCACGTCTATCGAAAGCCCAAGGTCGTTTGCGAAGACGGCTCTCTTTGCGAAACCCCAACCTCTAGCCGCGTAACGAAAAGCGCACTTTGGATTGCGACTGTGCTCGTCGCCCTTGCGCTTACGATTGACTTTTGGGCACCACTTTTTTACTAGGAGATCTCTCATGAAGAAACTGTTTTCATTCCTAACCGCAGTGGTTCTGATTGGCCTCGGCGCGGCTGCGGCTTTGAATTCGACCACGATATGGGCAGATGCCCCTGAAGCCGTGGCCTCCGAAAACGTAACCGAAGCGCAAACCAGTGTTTTCGCGATTGAGAACATGACCTGCGCGGCATGCCCATTTACCGTCAAGAAGGCCATGGCTCGCGTGGAGGGTGTTAAGGACGTGAGCGTCGATTTTGATGCCAAGACAGCAACGGCGATATTTGACCCCGCGATCGTCAGGGTTGAGAACATTGCCGCCGCGTCCACGGACGTTGGCTATCCCGCCAGTCTCATCGAGGGCGAATAGATCATGAGTGAAGCCAAGCAGCTGGATGATTGTTGTGCATCTGAGCCACTAACGAACTCGTTTGATGTTGCCGTTATCGGTGCAGGCTCGGCCGGTTTTTCGGCAGCGATTACCGCAGCTGAAGCCGGAGCACGCGTCGTGCTCATCGGACACGGCACGATCGGCGGTACCTGCGTCAATGTCGGCTGCGTGCCGTCAAAAGCCATGATTCGTGCAGCCGAAGCGATCCATCACGCACGAAGCGCCAGCCGCTTCGATGGCATTGAAGGTGCCGCAGAGCTTTACGACTGGCAAGCGCTAATCACGCAAAAACAAGCCCTCGTAGACAGCTTGCGAGAAGCCAAATACGAAGACCTGCTCGGTGCCTATGACCAGGTGGCTTACATCGAAGGCAAAGCCCACCTCGAAAAAAACGGTGTAAGGGTTGATGACCGACTGATCACAGCAGACAAGATCATCGTGGCTACTGGCGCATCTTCTGCATTACCAGACATCGACGGTATTGCAGACGTGCCTTACCTCACCAGTACAACAGCGTTAGAGCTCGAAGCGCCTCCCCAATCGTTGATTGTCATCGGCGGCGGCTATATCGGCTGCGAGCTCGCGCAGATGTTCTCTCGCATCGGTACGGACGTAACGATCGTAACGCGTTCCCATCTGCTCTCGGACGGGGAGCCGGAGATCAGCACAGCACTTAGCCAATATTTCGAGCAAGAAGGCATCACGGTGCTCGATAGCCTTGCCTACGAACACATCGCAACAGGATCGGCGGGTTTGGAGCTATCGATCCGCAGAGATGGAAAGAACGAGATTATCGAAGCGGAACACCTCTTGGTTGCCACTGGCCGCAAGCCCAATGTCGAAGGATTGGGTCTTGAGGCGCTCGGCGTCACCTTCAATAAGCTGGGCGGCATCGAAGTCGATCGTCAAATGCGCACGACGCGCCCTGATATATACGCAGCTGGAGACGTTACCGGCCAGGACCAGTTCGTCTACATGGCCGCCTATGGCGCAAAGTTAGCCGCGAAGAACGCCTTCGTCGACGATAGTCTCGCCTATGACAACCACGCCATGCCCGCAGTCGTGTTTACCGACCCGCAAATAGCCACTGTGGGCCAGACAGAGAAGCAAGCGGTCGCCGAAGGCATCACGGTGAAGACATCTGTTCTTGATCTATCCCACGTACCGCGCGCTCTTGCTGCCAGGGATACCCGTGGACTCATCAAGCTCGTGGCGGACGCTGACTCTGGTAGGTTGTTGGGCGCACACATTCTGGCACCTGATGGTGCAGACAGTATCCAGACTGCTGCAATCGCGATCGCCCAAGGGATGACTTACTCGGCATTGGCCGACATGATCTTCCCCTATCTAACAACGGTTGAAGGCTTGAAGTTGGCGTCTCAAACGTTCGACAAGGACGTTACAAAACTGTCCTGTTGTGCGGGTTAGGAACTTCCGCTCTGGGTCGAACCTGGTCAGATCGTGCGTTCGAACAATACGTCCACTCTTGAGAGCTACCGCGTAATCAACAACTGGGTTAACCGATTCCGGGGAGGAAGGTCTCATTGGGGAACGTTACAGTTCCCTCGTAACAATCGAGATTCGGGGCTTCAGCTAGATCAATATCGCTCGAAACACGCCGCTCACTTCCTCGCTCTGTAGAGAGTAATGGATCCCGTCAATGTCGGAACCACACTAATCTCGCGAATGTCTACGAAACCCGCAGCATGCATCAGCTTGGGCAGCACCCCATCAGCATTCGGCTGCGTATCGTCCACGCCGTCCACGAACTGCACACTGCATCGGAACAGCGTCCGCATTAAACGAGTTTTTTGGATCCCATAGTCAGCAATGTGGAGAGCACCTGAATCTCGGAGCACCGCATGCATGCAGCTAAGTATGTTCCGCTTTTCATCCAGAGGTGTCTGATGCAAAACAAGGCTGGAAACAACTTTCGTGAACGACCCGAGATCTGCTACAGAGTCTGGACTAAGAAATCCCTGTCGCCACTGGATGTCCAAACCGTGTTTGGAGGCTCTCTCGTTCGCCCTGGATAGAACCACCTGATCGGGATCTATACCCACAATCAAAGCCTCGGGCGCTGCAAGTTTCAGCTGGACAGCAAGCGTACCGGTGCCGCAACCGACATCAAGTATTCGGTCACCGTCCATAGGATCAACATCCTCAATAAGGCGATGCCGCCAGGTACTTTCTCGGGTTAAGAGCGCGACTGTACTATCGTAAAATGGCGTTAGCCAATGATACCCAAGTGCAGGAGTATAGGCATGCTCAGGTCCCAGCGGACCCCGGTCGCTTCCGGATTTCATGCGCCAGCGACAACCTCGGAACAGGCGAACTCGAGTTCCGCTGTTTTCACTTGGCTCGTCTGCTCTCTAATATCTGTCCAGGCGATGACAATTCCGCTTTCGTATCTGGCCATCCGGGGAAATCCACTGGGTCGAGATGCCGAAATGGCCGCTAGCGTGTGTGCCTCAGAGAGCTGGTCATCGGACCCAATGTACCTGTAGCGGAGTTCAGCGGTGTTTGAATCCCCCCGCCCGATCCAACTTACGACTGCACAGCCCGATTGATTTATCGCGACATCCACCCTACCTAAAGGGTTGTCCGGATCTATCACGATGGGATCGCCGAATGAATGACCGCCATCCGTAGATCGAGCAAACTGAACCCGTGGTGATCCAGATCCCTGTGTGTACCAGGCCACCCCGACCTGATTCCCCGATGCATCTACGGTCGGTCCGTTAACGGGGCAGCCGAACACCTGCCAGTTGTCTTCGGCGATGGGCCCTCCAACCTGCCATCGTTTGTCGACGTATCGGGTCAGAGTGATATCTCGCACCTCCTGCTGGCTACGGTCACGATATACCAGAATCGGCACATCTGATGAGACTGCGACGTCTGTCTGGCAACAGTCACACACCAAAGGATCAACCAATGATTCACTTATCTCGCCATTTCGAGTCAGTTCGGCGCTCCTCAGCGTCATACCGACGATCCGGTCACCGGATGTGTTCTTCTGCGTTTCACGACCATCCAGCCAGATGAGCCCAGCCTCGTTCTCGAGCGGAAATATGCTGACAAAACCATGTTCAGTTGGTGTGCCATCTGCATGCGGTTGAATAGGTTCAGACCAGGAACGGCCAGCATCTCTCGAAACTGAAACGAAAATGTCGTAGGCGTAGGCACTCCACCTATGCTTGACCAACCAATGTGCCACCCAGAACTGCTCGTCGATGATTCGGACAGAAGGAAAGTCAGCCCAATTCACGAACCAATCAGCGCCACTAGATACGGTATTTGGTTCACTCCAGACACTTTCATCGTAGGACGCAAAACGCAGACGATGCCCATCACCATCGGGTTCAACCCAACTCATGACGATCCCGCCACCAAGGTGCGAGTCGAGGCTGGGCAATTGGCTTCCATCTACTGCATACGGGGGCGAGCTACCTTTCACGCCATCGCAGCCAGCCATATTGACCGTCATCAGCACTATGAGGCACAAATACCCTGCTGGAACTCTCCGTATCTTGGTGCCGTAGTCAGTGCTCATGATCGTGTGAATCGTGATCGTCAGCCTGTTTGTCTTCATCAGGAGATGTGTCCGAGTGGGAATTATCATCGGAAATGTTCGAAGATTGCGTGTGATGACTCATGTGCCGCCCGCTTGCAAGCAACTCCTGGTACTCAGGCTCGGTTAGATCTGGAAGCTCCAGCATGAAAGCAACCAGAGGCCACAACTCCAGATCATTGTGACTTACCCCCCATGCTGGCATTCCCGTCATTCGGATTCCGTTCTTCGTTACCCAGAATAACTCCGACGCAGACATGTGTGCTGCCGAGTCCGTAAGGTCGGGTGCAGGTGGACTAAGCCCCTTGCCCAGCGCCGAGCTTTCAACTCCAGGCGCACCGTGACAACCGACGCACATCGCGTCGAAATCACCCGCACCAATCAGAATCAGCTCCTCACTAGTTAGGTCGGGAACCACAACCTGTTTAGCCCGACTCTTCACCGAATTATGGGAGGTATTCGACAGCAACCACTCAGTCACGACGCTGTGAGGAACCCGAGCACTGACGTCGTAAACCCCAGAGTAACTAAAACCGATCGATCCCACAGCGAGGAGCCCAAACGCAATCCCGATACCCTTCAACACATCTAACCTCGACGAAAAGCTATCGAAAATCTGAATCAGTAGGATAGTCGCCTACTATCAGCGCAATGACCTCAGCAACACGCTCTCTCCGCAACAGTTGGCCCGGGCTGATCATTGCGGCCCCCACCGCATCGTCATATGGTCAAACATAGCCTCCAGGGTCATCTGCATCATATCTACACGCATTGCCAACGACTCAAAACGTTCATCCAGCGTCGTTTCGGCATCCTGAGTGTGAGACTCCCCTTGAGCTAGAAGGTGTTCCTGCATCAGCTGGGATATGCTCAGCCCGCCAGTCCGCCTCAGAAGCATCAGCATCTCATGAAGATGACCGCGGTGAGAGCTCATCAGGCGTTTGCGTTGTTCAGGACTCTCAGTTTCAGCAAGCAACTCCATCTCGGTTCGCATCGATTCGACCAACTGACTCATTCGCGCCTCATTTACCACAGTGGCTTCTCGAGCTTGTGCTGAGGAGGCGGCGTGCGCATCTCGCAAATCAGCTGCCGGATCTGACGTCTGAGCAAGCGCAGGTCCTGCGATTGACAGGATGCATAGGACCGTTATTCCTTTTACGACATTCATTTCATCTATTTCCCGTTTCGTTGGGAAATAGGATCTTAAGAGTTGTATCCAGCGTACAGGTCAAGCCAGATAAGTAAGGTTGACATGTATCTAACACACAGGTTTTAGGCTGGAGACGCCAGGTTCATCAGAAAATCCCTCTATGAGTCAGACTTCAAACACTACGCTGCTCGCCCACACCTGCCCAATGCATCCGGAGGTAGACAACACTGGTCCGGGTGACTGTCCAAAATGCGGTATGGCCTTGGAACCGCTCTTGCCGCCGCCGATCAGCACGACTCAATGGACTTGCCCAATGCACCCCGAAATCGTGAGAGACGAGTCCGGCAGCTGTCCGATCTGTGGTATGGCACTCGAGCCGATGTCAATTGACTACGTAGAGGAAGCCAACCCAGAACTCGAAGACATGTCTCGACGTTTCTGGTTCGCTGCCGTCCTAACCATTCCGGTGGTTTTTCTGGCGATGGGAGACTTGTTGCCTGGCGCACCAGTTTCACAGGTGTTGTCACCAGATGTTCGCATCTACCTGGAACTGTTACTCGCCACCCCGATATGCCTATGGTCAGCATGGCCGTTCTACGTGCGCGGGATTCAATCCATTCGGACTTTGAATCTCAACATGTTCACGCTAATCGGCCTGGGCGTCAGCGTAGCCTACCTCTATTCCGTTATTGCAGCTCTGTTCCCAGAGTGGTTCCCCACCTCTTTCCGAAACGAAGACGGCGAAGTTGGCGTCTATTTCGAGGCAGCTGCTGTCATCGTAACCCTCATACTTCTTGGTCAAGTATTGGAGTTACGAGCACGAAGCGCTACCAGCTCAGCCATCAGACAGCTACTTGGCATGGCCGCCAAGACCGCCAGGCGAATCACCGAAGAAGGCGAAGAGGATATACCCCTCGAGCACGTTCAGGTTGGCGACCGACTCAGGGTGAGACCCGGTGAAAAAATACCCGTTGACGGTGTTGTGCTGGAAGGCGCCAGCTCGGTCGACGAATCCATGGTGACTGGCGAACCCATACCGGTCGAAAAGGATCCGGGAGCCAAGGTCGTTGGCGCGACGATAAACGGCACTGGTTCGCTGGTGATGGAGGCCCAGAAGGTTGGCGCGGACACCTTGCTGTCAAGAATCGTCGCAATGGTCGCCGAGGCGCAACGCAGTCGGGCACCGATCCAAAAACTCGCAGACGTTGTCGCCGGCTACTTCGTACCGGCAGTAATCGCCGTCGCCGTCCTGACGTTCATCGCATGGGCCAGTTTTGGCCCCGAACCACGCTATACCTATGGTTTGCTGAATGCAGTTGCAGTACTGATCATCGCATGCCCCTGCGCGCTAGGACTGGCCACACCCATGTCGATCATGGTTGCGACAGGGCGTGGTGCAGCCATGGGGATACTGTTCAGAAACGCCGAAGCCATCGAAACCATGCGAAAGGTCGATACGCTGGTCGTTGACAAAACCGGCACGCTCACCGAAGGGCGTCCAGAACTGGTTACCCTACAGCCGGCTATCACCGACATCGATGAGCAATTGCTACTCAGCTACACGGCAAGTCTTGAAGCAGGCAGTGAACACCCGCTGGCAGGGGCCATTATCGATGCAGCAGAAGCACGTAACGTACCGGCGATACCTGTGGAGAATTTCCAGTCCGTCACCGGAAAAGGTATTACCGGCAACATCAAGGGTAGCAACGTGGGGCTCGGAAATCAGGCGTTGATGGACGACCTCGGTGTCGCAATAGACCATCTAGCAGAAGAATCAGATGCCCATCGACGTGATGGCCAGACGATCATGTATGTAGCCATCGATGGAGAGCTAGCGGGAATCGTCGGTGTAGCGGATCCCATAAAGGAAAGCACCGCCGAAGCGGTGAGCATTCTCCACGATGAGGGTATTCAAGTAGTGATGCTCACTGGCGACAGCAAACTTACCGCTGAAGCAGTTGCACGAAAGCTGAACATAGATCACGTAGTTGCCGAAGTCTTGCCGGAAGACAAAGTATCGGAGATCGTGAGCCGGCAGGCGGCCGGAGAGATAGTCGCAATGGCCGGTGATGGGATCAATGATGCTCCAGCGTTGGCAAAGGCTCATGTAGGAATCGCCATGGGTACGGGCACGGATATCGCCATGGAAAGTGCCGGCGTGACGCTGGTGAAGGGCGATCTCAGGGGAATTGCGCGAGCCCGAGCCCTCAGCCGTGCCACCATGCGTAACATCAAGCAAAACTTGTTTTTCGCCTTCATCTACAATGCTTCCGGCGTTCCAGTGGCAGCAGGTGTGCTTTACCCACTGTTCGGCGTCCTACTTAGCCCTATGATCGCGGCTCTCGCAATGAGTGCCAGTTCTGTTTCGGTCATTACCAATGCATTGCGCCTACGACGGAGTGCCTTATGACTAGGAAAGGTGTCGCTTTCGAGCTCTGGCGGCACGACGAAGTTCCCCTTTGACCTGCACCTAACTACCAAGTTTTAGAGTACCTCTTCCTCTCAGAAACAGGAGAACGTTATGCACGTTGAGACGTTTGGTGACCTCGTCGACTGGACGCGCGCGCTCCATCAACGATTGGAAAAGTGCCTCTCGCATTGCGCGAGTACTGCGGAAGAGCAGCATATACAGTGGCTGCTGAGCTATATGGCGGATCATGAGGAAAAGATTGCGCGAGCCATTGCGGGGTTTAGCCAGAAAGCCGATCCGAAGGCATTGAATACCTGGGTACTGGACTACCTTTCACACAAGCCAATCGAACCGCATCCTGCCTGCGATGGGTCGTTCGAAAATCTCGATTTCGATCAAATCCGACAAGCTGTGTTCGATCTCCACAATCAATCCTTGGCATTGTATCGGTATCTGCTAGGTCGGGTAGAAATCCCGGAAACCCGGGACCTTATTGAATCACTTGTATCTCTCGAAGAAAACGAAGCAATGCGACTTGCGCAGCAGACTGGCCGAATTCGGGATCTTTGATTTTTGTTGCGGGCGTTCAGCAGAAGCCCCCTAGATCCGTTCGTAGGGGGCGACCGCATGATCGGCTTCGGCTGCTGAACCCGCGCTAAGCTGCTGAACCCGCGCTAAACTGAGGACTCCTGATCTTCGAAATCCAGGCGCTCGATCAACGGACAAATCTCATCGTTGGTCGGCGCTTCGTCCAACATCTGTCTCCAAGCTTGCATGGCTCCAGTGATGCGCGCCTCGGTAGCCTGCAGTTCGACAATCCGATCTCGAACGCTATGCAATCGGCTTTCGACCAGTTCCTTGACCTGATGACACGGCACATCGCCATGGTTCACCGTTTCAAAGATTGACTTGATATCGCCAATTGTTAGACCCAATCCCTGGGCTCGCCGGATGAACCGAACACGATGCAAGTCATCCATAGAGAAACGGCGATATCCGTTCTCAGGTTCTCGACTAGGGCTCAACAAGTCTATGCGCGCATAGTAACGAACCGTTGCAGGTGTTACGCCGGCACTGCGAGCCAACTCAGCGACATGCAGCGAGCCGCGCTCGTGGGTATTTATTGTGTAGTTCATCGTTCTCTCCTTGCAATCGATACAAGGGTTCGGGCACGCCGAACCCGATGCCGCCATTGGCGGTGAAGCAAAGGAGAGTCGTCTAGATCCGTATTCTCAGCGTAGAGAGATAGACTGGGACAGGTTTATCTGGTGGAGCAAAGTCCTGGGCATAGCGGAATAGTGTATTGGGCTCGGATGCCGAAGCGATTGAAGCAATAGACGCAACAACGAACGCAAACTCGATACTGGGCACCTTGAGTTCACTCGGTTTGATTGCCAACGTCGGATCGCAGCACTGACTGGTCTCTGGCGTGGCATCACCAGCACTCATCGGTAGCGACATACAGTGCTCGTGAGACGCTTCTACCGCCTCGACAGCTGTTTGCTCCGCTTCGTCTACCACAGGTACGGAAGCCATTCCGCAAGGCGCAGCAACGAGCACAACCCATGAGAACATCATTGCCCACATGGTTGAACGTCGACTTCTTCTCTTCCTCAGTAGGTTCATCACACTTTCGAGGTTATACCTACATTGAATACTGATCCGCACCTGCATTTCATACTATCAGGAGTTCCACCTAACTCATAGCCCCCGCAACGTCCATAACACCCTGTTTTAGAACGGAAAACGGCCGACAATTGTGTGCCGTTCCCACCACCAGCCAACCAATCTGGAGTCCAATCATGGTGTATGCAATGTCTCTGAGCCTAGTCCTGGTACTCGCGACAATCTTCATCCACTTCTGGATGCTTAGGAACACGTCCAGACTCCTCTGCCGCTGTGCTCCAGACACGTATGCGCCTACGCTTATGGCCGTTTCCGGAGTATTTATCGCCCATCTGATTGAAGTAGCCCTCTATGCAGCCGCCTACGCACTCCTAGAGCACACTCTGGAAGTAGGTGAATTGCTGGGTGCCCCGGGCGATACGCCGATGGACTATTTCTATTACTCCATCGTGATGTACACCTCTCTGGGGTTGGGTGAAGTCTTTCCCGTTGATCACCTGAGAGTCATGAGCGGCATTGAGGCCTTGAATGGTCTTGTGCTCATTGGCTGGTCGACATCGTTTACTTTTCTGATCATGAGGCGTTACTGGCCAATGAATCCGCCGGAACGGGCTGCGTGACCACCTGCTATATTGTCGATTAGGTTTACGACAGCGAGTACCAGCGCTCCGGTCACCGTAGTCTACGTAGCGCCCACGGTTCGAAATCATTTTCGTCAAGACCCGTACGAAACCGATAGTCCTGGAATTCCAGCACGGTGATCTTCCGAGACTGGTGGTTCTCCATCGTCAAACGGTGCGCTCGCCAATGTCGCCCTAGATATTGCCTATAGTCTTCAAGGACCAGCGTTTTAACCTGTCGGCCTTTTCTATCATGGAATTCGACTTTAACCATTCGGAGTTCCGCCTTATCCAGCCAAACCGTTTGTCGTGTATAACCCGAGTTAGGATCGAGTGGTTGACGCTCCAGTACAAAACACTCGTGCTCACCGCAAGACTCATCCTCGAGTCGATCATGATCGAATTTTTCTTCTTCGATAGACAAAAGATCCTCATAAGCAAACTCGCTACCGACGAACGGGCTCGATTTGTTCGCTGAGGCTATGCGCTTGACTCTCTTGAGCGACGGCAAGTACAGCCATTGCTCATCGCTCTGGGCCACATAGGTATGACTGAGGAACCCTGTTCCCGCGATGTCCTTCGGCTCACGAAAAACTACGAGAGAGCGGTCACCTTGCGCTTGCTCCCCAACTTCCAACGTGCTCCAGGTGAGTCGACGATGTCGTTCCCGACCTTGCTCGTTTTTCAGAATCATCGTGACTTCAACAACTGCGTCTTCAAACCCTTCATCGCGACGGAGGCTTTCCACTACGATGGCCTGCCCACTCGCATCCGCTCCCAGCTCGGACGCCACGGCTTCAGCCGCTAGCAGAAAACTCGCCAGACACATCGTTAGCAGCCTCACTCTCACATCTCTGCCCGCTGGAGATACTGATCCGGATTTGTTTCGAAGCGCTCCAGGCAGCGGTTCGAGCAGAAAAAGAAGCGTCTGTCTTGGTGCAATAGAGAGAACTCTGCCGCCCACTCGTCTACTTTCATACCGCAGACTGGATCGCGAGCCCAACCGTGTCTTTCCGTCCGACGATCGCGAAACTCACCGTCTTCGAGCCAAAGGACCCGATCCGCGACGTCCTCTACCCTCGGATCATGCGAAACCAGTATCACTGACCGATCGTCATCCCTGACCGCGTCGTGAAGCGTCATCAAGACTTCCTGTCCATTGGCTGAGTCCAAATTGCCGGTGGGCTCATCGGCGAGAACAACGGACGGTGCATTTATCAATGATCTAGCAATGGCGACACGCTGCTGTTCACCTCCAGAAAGCGTACGTGGTAGCGCGGTCCGCCGGTGCGCGATGTTCAGCCGGTCCATCAGCTCATCTGCCCGTCTTCGTACAGTAGCTGCATCCCCCTTGACCAAACGAGAGGGAAACAAGATGTTCTCTTCAACGGTTAGCGCTTCGAGCAAATTGAAGGCCTGGAAGATGAATCCGATTTTTTGCGCACGGACCCGAGGAAGCATAGATTCGCTAATTGCGGTGACGTCCAGACCATCGATCACCACCCTTCCGGATGTAGGTCGCAGCAATGCGCCCAGCATGGAGACAAGCGTTGTCTTGCCGGAGCCAGAAGGCCCCATAATTAATACAAGCTCCCCCTGCGCGATGCTGATCGAAACATCATCAACCGCGCACACTTCGGTGTTGCCCGAACCAAAACGCTTAGTAAGGTGCTCACCTTTTAGAACTGACTTCGTCATCGCGACACATCCTCCTTCAACGACTGAAAGCCAGTACGGGATCTATGACGGCAATCTGACGTGCCGCTATGAGCGCGGAAACGGTCCCCACAATCATGCCGATGAGACCGACTTTCCATACTGATTGGATCGTCACACTCAGCGTCACTTGAGGCAGGACCAGCGGCATGACTTGAGCAAGTAACAAGGCAAGAACGAGCGCAAGCAACATCGCGGGGAAAATTACGAGCATGGACTGCACTGTGACGCTAACGTAGAGCGACGCGTTGGAAGCACCGAGCGCTTTGATAACAGCCAGCTCCGAAGACAGGCCTGCAATCTGCGTGTAGATGGTGAATCCCAATAAAAGGACTGCGAGCATCCCCCCAATCAACGTCATGAGCGCTATCGTCTCGACGCCCATCTGCATCACTAGCTCCCGGTCGTTGGAAATAAACTTCTTCGCGGGCAACGCGCTGATGTCGCCAACGTCGTCCTCTATTCTCCTGGCAAGCACATCTGGATCAGTTGACGGTGCCGCTTCAACGAGGATGAAGCTCACGATGTCGAGACTAGTCATGAGGTCTTCCAAGTCGGTTTTGGTCACGAATATGATTGTGTTGGCCATCGAGAAGGTGCCTTTGGCGAAACCGGCAACCGTAAATGGTGTATCAGCAATGAATACGTTGTCGCCGAGTTCTACGTCGGCAATTTCCCGGAAAACAGCCGGCACGATCACTTCACCGGCCATCGGTTGAGCTCGCCCAGCAGCCATTAACCAGGGCCCGGCCTTGGAACTGTCCTGCGGAAGACCTACGACATAGGAAAACCAGATCTTGTCACCCGTGTTGATAACCGTATTCAGGTACAGAATCGGCTCGACAGAAACGACTCCTTCTACCTCTTTCACCGCCGCGATCTTCCAGTCCGGCAAGTAGGAAGTCGCCATGTGCATGTTTTTTACTCCCTTCTGCATAACCCAGACGTCCGCGTCGGCATTGTCGAGGTATGCCACAACCTGCCTGGCCTCACCGGCGAATATCGCTTCGAACAGCATTGCGAGGAGTAAAGCGCAGGCGAGAGCCGCCATACTGGAAATCAGTTTCAGTGCTGCGCTGACCAGGCTTTTCAGAGTCCAACGCCACATGGTCAAGTACCAAACACGGTAGCTGGTTCAACGTTCCGAATGACACGAATCGGCAACAGCGATCCGATCACCGCAAGCACCATGCAGGCAATCGATGTCCGAAGCAGAGGCACTAATTCGTTTAACGAAACAAGGTAGAGCGGTGCTATCGACTCAATGACCAGCGAACTGGTATAGGCCAGGATTCCACCTATAGGCAGTGATATGAGAACCAACGCCAGGCTTTCAAGTAAGACACTACTCTGTAGAAAACCGTTCGAGAATCCGAGAGCCTTCAGAATGCCCAGTTCACGACGGCGTGAGTTAACAGCGGCAAACGCGATGATGCCAATCACTAAGGTGCCTATCGTGTAGCTCACGCCAATAAGCAGCTTCATCGCCGGGCCAAACAGGACGCGACCCAAATTCTCATCAGCGTCAGCCAGCGACTTTGGGTGCATTACGTCCGCTTCCGAAACCTCACGCTCTATGAGCGCCGCTATCTCGCCGGGATCCATATCCTTATCGAGCTTCACGAGGAGAAAACTGACGAGAGGAAAGGTGGTGATATCCGCAGCCGTATCGGATTCGAGGTAGTAATCAATGAGATCATCAAAGCGAATAAAAACGAATGGTGCAAAAAGCGCCGCGGTACCGCTCGATATGCCAGAAACACGAAATTCGAAGTCCGTGAGCACGAACGAACTGCCGACTTCCAGGCCATACATTTCTGACAATGCACGATCTATCACAACGCTGCGGGGCTCCGTCGTTGCCTCACCTTCCACGATGTTGGTCGGCCCACCGTGGTCGTCATAGACAAGAAGAAATACCGCTGTGCGCGCACTATCCTGTTCGTAGATAGCAGAGAGACCGGTGAGTGGATACGCAGCCGCTACACCATCGATGGCTTCGATTTCCCGTCGGGCAAACTGGGGAAGGATCGACCGAGCTGTGGTCATGCTGGAGACACCAGCCTGCACAACTATGAGATCCGCCTGGCGATTCAAAGCCGTATTCCTGAGCTGCGAGAGCAAACCGGCATAGAAACCTTCCAGCAGCAGGATCACTGCTACCACCGACGCAATCGCCATTGCCGTCAAAGCTGTGCGCGCGGGCTCCAGCAGCAGATTTCGGTAGGCAAGAAGGATCACTCTTCCGCCTGATTTCTCGAGACGCTGCGCCTACGATAAACAGCCTCTCGTATTGCCTCGCCCGGTTCTCCGGTGCAACGTGATTCGCTGATTCGCGCGAACGCCGAGACCATATCTCTGAGAACTTCGGTTTCCATCTGCTCGCCTTGCAATGGCGTCCAGTTATCGAGTGCTATTTCAATCTCGTTCCGCAGAGCCTCCAAGCGTATGAGTGAAACATGAATTTCTTCGGATCTTTTGAGCAGAATCCCCCTAACTTCTGTCGAGGCTACACCCTCATCGGCGCTGCGCAGGATCAGCTCAATTTCTTGTAACCCGAACCCGAGAGCCTTCGCCTGACGGATAAACAGAAGTCGGTCGATATCAGTAGTGTCGAACTCGCGGTATTGATTAGTCAGATTACGCTGCGGTGCCAGAAGACCTAGACGCGAGTAGTAACGGATAGTGTGTGAAGGTACGCCGGTTATTCGCTCAACTTCCTTAACACGCACACTAACCTCCGTTTAGACGGTTCCACCGAGCACCCCGCCCAGAGACTGGAATGAAACCAGGCGTTATTGCCATGTACTGAGTGTAGGAAGCACCGAATTCTTCGATCGCGTCCTTCTCCTCGCGCCTAGCAAGACGGACATAAAAGAAGGCGAGGATTGGGAACATCATCAATGTTGGAATCGTCGGCCATTGCACCAGATAGCCGAACATGATCATTAGAAATCCCACGTATTGAGGGTGTCTGATACGTGCGTACACTCCCTCTACCGCAAGTGCCCGGTTCTTCTGAGCTTTGTGCAGCACCCGCCAGGCGGCGGCAAGCAACAACAACCCACCGATGATCAACACGTTACTCAGGAGATGCAGAGGGTCCAAATGCGGATTGATTTCCCAACCAAGCAGCGTGTTCCAAAGATGCCCACTATCATGGCTCAGCAGATCTACTTGCGGGTATCGACTGTGCAACCAACCCGACAGCAGATAGATCGTCAGCGGGAATCCATACATTTCAGTGAACAGCGCCAATATGAACGCCGAAAAAACGCCTAGGCTTCGCCAGTCGCGCTTGGTGACCGGCTTTGTGAAGCTAAACGCAAAGAGGATGAGCACCGCCGAGTTCAGTAGGACGAGAGACCAAAGGCCATACCCGGGTCCGTCATGCATCATCTACTCCCCCGTGTCCCGGTCCTCCCGGGATGTGGTATGCCCCCTGTGCATAAACACATGCATCAACGGACACAACAGGAATATGAGCCAAGGCAGCGCTTGAATGAAATGCGCTCGGTGTTCCGTCAGCAGGAAGTAGAGCACGCCTACGAGAAACGCGATCGCGGCAATTCCTGGAGCCGATCGCCAGAACTCAGTGTCAATCGATTTAGGGTGCCTACTCATCAGCCCTTACCCAGCCAGACTATGGCTGAAACTCCTGTCGCAAGAACTGAAGCACGGCACCGATGTCTTGATCCATCAGGTTTGGGTTACCGCCTTTCGGCGGCATAGTCATAGTCGCACCGGGCCTCTGTAGGCCATCTCTTATACTGCTGAATAGTTCTTCGTCAGACTTCATGAGCGGTCCGCCCTTCTGCGTTAGATTAACTACTCCTGGTATGGAGCTCTTTCCCTTGGCTCCGTGGCAGGCGATGCAGGTTTGTTCATAGACCGCCTTGCCACGCGCGAGCTCATCGGCGCCCACGTTTCCTGCCGCCAGAAGAACTACCGACAGCATGATCAGCCGCATGTCAGTTGCTCTCCTGCAGGAATGCCAGCACATCTCTGGTTTCCTGGCCCGTTAGGTTCGCCCGCACCCGCATATGCGCTACGGCGGCGCGCCACTGATCATCTCGGAGCTCTTTCGGATCGCGTATGTTGTGACACATCCCGCAGTTTTCCGACCAGGACTTGGCGCCACGTGCGAACTGCATCGGATCCTCGCCGGTTGCCGGCTCCGACTGCGCTTCGGCGGCCTGCACCTGAGGCACCGAAAGCATCCAGGTTGCCGATGCAACCAGAAGCGCCCCAGCAACGACCTGCAAACAATTGACTTTTCTCATGATGGATTCCACATCTTCTCCTTAGAAACCGTAGGCAATCTGGAACAGCAATCGGTCAGCATCGGTAGACTCACCAGACACGCCATCATTGAATTCATAGCCGACCTTAAGAATTGCATGTGGTGCAATCAGGTGATTGATACCGATCGCTATCTGCTCCTGCTCCTGGCTCGAATGCGGGCTCGAGAAGTCGCCGTAGCGGACTACGGCTTCCCACTTCGCGCCGCCAAACTTGTAAGCGCCTTGCGCATACCAGGACTTCCATTTGCCGCCTTCAGGAATCACGCTCATTGCCTCATCTGCGATTTTCTGGTGTATATATTCGCCGCGCAGATCGAGGTTTCCGACCTGATAGGAGGCATCCACACCAAAGGCGTCGTAATCCCTCGTCGGATCGTCGTCAACGTCTTCTCCGTCGTTCTCGGTGATCCCGGCCTTTCCAATTGCACCTGAAAGTCCGAACTCGAGCCTCGGAAGAGGAACGAACGAGACTCGGCCCCCAAAAACATTCTCACCATCTCCGTTACCGGCGTAACCGCTTGTTTCGATACCGTGGATTTCCCCTTCTTCAGCCTCGAGCTTAGGTCCGTTGCCGACATACGCGGCGTACCCGAAACGGCCGGCATCTCCGATGCGAATTCCACCGCGGAGCTGCAGCCCAATCTCTGCCTCAGGAGCCGCCCCGTCATGACCGAAACCGACCGGCGCTGAAGGCAGCTTGTTGATCCACGAAGGATGCAGGTTCTGACGGAACTGCCCCAGAGGGCTCAGGAATTTGCCCGCCAGCAACACCATCGAATCATTGAGGAAAATATCTACGGTGCTGTACTCGAGCTCAATTTCGGTTTCACCGTTTTCATCAACCTCGATCGCCAGCTCCGATTCCCACACAACAAAATCTCGATACATGTAGTGAAACATGGGATTGAAATTCGCGGTGAAGTAGCCCGATTCACCCTCAGGATCGATATAGTCTGCCGATGCGTACCCGGCCAGATGTGTCACACCCGCGCTTTCCTTCCACTCCCGCGAGGCCCTATCTGCCATCTGCGCGACGGCAAGAGCCTCATCGACGTCCTTTCGCAGTGCCGCCTCATCTTTCATTTCCCTGGTTTGCTGCGCGCTCTGTAACTCTTGTTGCAAGGCTTCCAATTCAGCAGCCATAACCGCCGCCTTTTCCTCCAGCGCCTCTATACGGTCTTCGCTTTCCTCCGCTGCGAGTGGTCCTGCGGCGGCTGCGAGCAGCACAAATATCAACCCGCGGCCGAATGAAATATTCGACATTCGAATCTCCTCAATCTCACTGTTGTTTATGTTGCTTTCGGTGATCGTGACCATCTTTCTCGGATTCACTCTCCACATCTTCCTCGGGAACGCACCGAGGACCGCCGGATGGCAACCCCTTCTGTCGGCGATGATCATGCGTGTAGCCTTGTTCTTCGCACTCACCATCAACTGAAACCGCACTAGCGGCAGGATCAACGGGATTCATTTCCGCCTCCTCTGCTGCTTGAGCAGATCCGACTGAAACAAGGAGCACAGCAGCTAACGTCCATGCGGTTCGATACTTCATGACTGGACCTCCTTCTGGATTTCGCAATCAAGGTAAGACCTGTCACCTCCGTACAGGTCAAGGAATTGATGGGAAAAACTCTTGGAAAAGCTGAGAGTGACTATCAGGTGCGGGGATCAATCTCAGCAACGGAGCTCGAATCTTGTGATCTTTCCCGCAGCCATTCCTGCAACTGTAGGACCAAGCTGTATATGACAGGAAGCACCACGAGATTGAGGATTAGCACCGTCAACATTCCACCGAGCATGGGTGCCGCGATGCGATGCGTGACGTCTGAACCGGTTCCTGAGCTGAGCATAATGGGTACGAGCCCCGCCATCGTGGATACCGCAGTCATAACCACTGGGCGAACACGAAGCGAAGTCGCAGATTGCGCAGCTTGTCTGATCTGCGCCGTACTCAATCGGCCCGGATGTTCGTTTCGTAATCGCCCTATCTCACCATCTATGAAGCTGAGAACCAGAACACCGATTTCGGCCGCCATACCGGCGAGTGCAATGAACCCGACTGCCACAGTAACCGACATGTTGTAATCCAGGCTGTAGATCAGCCAGATACCGCCGACGAGCCCGAACGGTATAGAGATCATCACGATCAGTGGCTCGGTGGCGTTGCGGAAGTTCAGATATAAGAGCAGAAAAATGATAAGCAGCGTGGCAGGCACAAGAATTTTCAGACGCGCCTCAGCTCGCTCCATGTACTCAAACTGTCCGGACCAAACCAACGTGTATCCAGCAGGTATGTCTACCTGATCTGCGACAACCTTCTTTGCCTCTGCGACGAATCCACCGATGTCCGATGTCGTAATGTCGACATAAATCCAAGCGTTCGGGCGTGCATCCTCACTCTTGATGACAGGCGGCCCTCTTCTCCGTTCGATATCCGCAACCGCCTCCAATGGAATCTGCACACCGGTTGGTGTGGGAATGAGAACGCGTCTGAGCGCATCCAGGTTATCCCTGAGTTCCCTTGGATACCGGAGGTTCACCGGATAACGTTCCAATCCTTCTACAGTCTCGGTCACGTTCATACCGCCAACGGCACTCTGTATGACGTCCTGAACGTCCGCGACCGTTAAACCGTACCGGGATGCTTCCTCTCGTTTGATGTCAAAATCGAGGTAGTAACCCCCTACAGCCCGATCACCGAATGCAGACAGCGTTTCTGGAATCGTTTTCATAGCGAGCTCGATATCCTGCGAGATCCTCTGCAACTCGTTGAGATCCGGCCCGGACACTTTGATTCCGATGGGGGTCTTGATACCCGTCGAAAGCATGTCAATTCGCGTCTTGATTGGCATTGTCCAGGCATTGGCTACCCCAGGAAACACCATCGCCTTATCCATTTCGTCCATGAGCTCTTTGGTGGTCTTCCCCGGATCAGGCCATTCATCCTTGGGCTTCAATCGGATGGTGGTCTCGAGCATCGATAGAGGGGCAGGATCCGTCGCGGACTCCGCCCGACCCACCTTGCCAAACACGTGATGAACCTCCGGGAAACCGGCGAGTATTCGGTCAGTCTGCTGCAGCAGTTCTTTTGCCTTGGTTATTGATATGCCGGGAAACGTCGTCGGCATATACAAAATGTCCCCCTCGTCGAGGGGCGGCATGAACTCACTACCCAGTCTCGACATGGGCACATACGTCACCGCCAGAAGCAGCACAGCCCCGACCAAAGTGAGCCACCGCCACCGCATGGCCACGGCGAGAACAGGCGCGTGTAACCAGTGCAGGGCTCTGTTAAGCGGATTCCGCTCCTCTGGAATCACTCTGCCCCGAATCAGATATCCCATCATCACCGGGACTAGGGTGATAGCTAGAATCGCTGCTGAGGCCATAGCGTAAGTTGCCGTAAATGCGAGCGGACGAAATAGCCGGCCCTCCTGCGCCTGCATCGAGAATATCGGCAGGAAGGCTACTGTGATAACCAGCAATGAAAAAAACAGTGCTGGACCAACTTCCCTTGATGACTCGCGGATCGCCTCCCAGCGCTCTGGGGAGGTTAGCCCCACCCCCTTTTTCTGTTCGGCGTCGGCCAGGTGTTTGTGAGCGTTCTCTACCATAACTATGGCACCATCAACCATCGTACCGATGGTGATCGCAATCCCACCCAGTGACATGATGTTCGCGTTCAGTCCTTGCCAGCGCATAATGATGAAAGCCATCAGAATCCCCAGCGGGAGGGTGATAATTGCAACTAAGGCAGAACGTACGTGCAGGAGAAACGCGATAACCACCAGGCTTACGATGACGATCTCCTGGGCAAGCGACACGTTGAGGCTCGCCACCGCCCGCTCAATCAGATCACCACGGTCGTAAACCGACACGATCTCGACTCCTTCCGGTAAACCCGTTTTCAGTTCCTCGAGCTTCTCTCTGACTCCGCGGATAGTTGCTAGCGCGTTCTCCCCGAAGCGCATGATCACGACGCCCCCGGCGACTTCCCCTTCGCCATTGAGGTCGACCAGTCCGCGCCGTAATTCGGGCCCGATTTGAATACGCGCAACGTCTTGCAGGCGTATCGGTGTGCCAGATTCATCCGCCGCTAGAGGAATAACTTTCAGGTCTTCAATTGAGGCTACGTAGCCCAACCCTCGGATCATGTACTCAGTCTCCGAGATCTCGACAAGCCGTCCGCCCACATCATTGTTCGAACGCTGAATCGCCATCTTGACCTTACTGAGTGGTATCCCGTAGGCCATTAGTGTGTTGGGATCTACCTCTACCTGATACTGCTTGACGAAGCCGCCAACGGACGCGACTTCGGATACACCGTCAACCGTCTGCAACGGATACCGCAAGTACCAGTCTTGAAGCGAACGTAGTTCGGAAAGATCGTGCTTCCCGGATCTGTCGACCAACGCATATTCGTAAATCCAGCCAACGCCCGTCGCATCAGGCCCGAGGGCCGGATTTGTGCCAGCCGGGAGACGCCCGCTGACATAGTTCAACGCCTCGAGCACCCGCGAACGGGCCCAGTACATGTCGGTCCCGTCTTCGAAAATGATGTAGACAAAGGACAGTCCGAAGAAGGAATAGCCCCGAACAACCTGGGCTTTCGGAACTGCTAGCATCGCGGTAGTAAGCGGGTAAGTAACCTGATCCTCTACAACCTGCGGTGCTTGTCCTGGATACTCCGTAAAGACAATCACCTGCACATCGGACAGGTCGGGGATCGCGTCGAGCGGGGCTGTGGTATAGGCCCACACTCCAGCCGCCGCTATAAGGGCAGTCGCAATCAGGATCATGAACCGATCCTTCAGGGCCCCATCTATAATGGATTCGATCATCGATCGTGGCCCTGATGCCCGGCATGAGTGTCGGCGATGCCATTTTCGCCCGACCCTGTTTGTTCTTCCATGTCCTGCATGTCGTGCATGTCGTGCGCACCTTCCATGCCCTCCATAGCCTCCATGTCATGGGTTTCGGCTTCGCTGGAGGAGGTCTCCATCATCTTGGCGGCAGCCTCTCGGAGTTTAGACTCGGAGTCGATCAGAAACAGCGCAGAAGTCACGATCGTCTCGCCGGCCTCGACACCGCTGATCACGGAAACTTTTCCTTCTGACTCGAGACCGAGTTCAACCTCCCGCGGCTCAAACTTTCCAGGTTCTCGAACCACAAAAACCTGATCTCGGGTACCTGATCGCACCACAGCCTCCGACGGCACAACAACAACCTGATCCTGTCGAGCCGCACGAATAACTACTTCCGCGAACATCTCCGGCTTCAGAAGAAGATCCGGATTCTTGAATGCCAGACGAACTTTCACAGTTCGGGTATTGGCTTGCGCGTACGGATAGATGTAGTCAAGTTCGCCCCGAAAAACCCTGCCAGGAACGGAGCTCAGAGAAATCTCCACCTCGTCACCGACGTTCACCCAGGGCAGCTCATACTCAAAGATATCCGCATAGGCCCAGACCTCGGACAGATCGGCAATCATGTAGAGCTCTGTGTTGGGCGTCACGTGCTGACCAGGGCGTGCACCCACACGCATGACAATTCCTGGCTTCGGCGAGTGAATGTGCAAGAACTTCTGCGGTTTTTTCGATTCTTCCAGTTCTTCAATCTGATGCGCCGGGACATCGAGCAGTTCCAATCGTGCTCGCGAGCTCTCAACGAGCTCTTCGGCTCCCGTCCGCACATCTTCAAAAGGGCTTTCCTTGAGCTGTTCAAGGTTCTTCAATGCGAGCACATACTCCTCCTGACTGGAGACGAGCCGAGGTGCGTAGATTGAGAGCAGCATCGTATCCGTTTGAACAGGCTCGCCCGTTGTGTCGACAAACATCGTCTCTATCCACCCAGCGGTTTTCGGGTGTAGGCGTGTGATGAGGGGTTCTGCGTAATCAATTCTTCCCACCGTTCGGATGACTCGACTGAGCGACGTCTCTTCGGCAATCGCTGTGCGCACACCTATGTTTTGTGTCACTACGGGATCGATACTGACGGTACCTTTGATCGCCGAGTCCCCCTCCATGTCTTCGGCATAGACCGGAATGTAGTCCATACCCATGGAATCCTTCGCCGGGACCGGGGAAGTAACAGTGGGATTCATAGGATTTCGATAAAAGAGTGGCTCGCGGGCTTCACCCGACTTACTTCCCGTAGGCACAGGTGCGTTACTAGAGGGACCCGCGAGCCACAAACCGGCACCGACTCCAACACCAAGCGCAACAAGAACGGTTGCTGCGATGACCAAATACTGCCGACTATTCACCGATATCCTCCCCACCAACCGCGGCCTGCATTCGAGCGAGCGCCTGATTGGCTGCTGAGAGAGACCGCCAATAGAGGGTCTCGTAGTTGTATAGGGTTATCTGGCTCCTCACCAGATTCAGAAAATCAACCTCGCTGACCTGATAACCAGCCAACATGGATTCCACGGTCTGGCGGGATTGCGGGAGAATGCCCGTTTCAAACAACTTCAGTTGGTCGCGCGCCTGAATGAAGACCGCTTGCGCTTGAGAGATTTCTGAACGCATCGCGTTGATCTCGTCCGCCAATGCATACCTTGCACCGGCAAGCTCACTTTCGCGCTGATCTACCGCCTGGGCGCGCTTCCGACCCTGATAAATCGGCAAATTCACACTCAGGCGCACCGAGAAAAGATCAGAGCGGTCTCCCATGCCACCCGGGTTTTCCCCTGATCTGATTCCATACGCGGCGCCAAGTGTGAAGTCCGGGTAGTAGTCTTTTTTCGCGAGTTTCACCCTGGACTGAGCTGCCTGAATCCGGCTGCGTTGTTGACTCAAAGTTGGTCTGTTTACCTCGCCTCTACGAAAGAGCTCGGTTTCTGGCGCCACTTTGGGGAGTTCCCTGCTTACGCTGGCAGGTAAGACGAGTACCACGTCAGTTGATTGGTTCATAAGACGGTTCAGTTTTGCCGATTCGTTTCGGCGAGCCCCTGCGAGATTGATCGACTGTTCCAGCAACTTGGAAAGCTCGAGCTGGGCGAGTAGGACATCCTGCTGCAACCCGTCGCCAACTTCGTATTTGGTTTTCGCAATCTGCACGAACTGGCGCAGGAGGTTCTGGTTTCGGTCTACGGTTTCGAGAGCTCGGTCGAGGTAGAACAGTGTCCACCACAAAGAGCGCACATCGCGAACCAACCTTAGGCGCGTTTCTCCCACGGAATGCAGAACCGCATCCGCTTCATATTTTGCCGCCTCCTCTCTAAGCGAAAGTTTTCCGGGAAAAGGCAACTTCTGAGAGAGCCCGAGCTGCACCTGGGTCATGGCCTCCTGGCCAAAATCGAAGGTGTCGGTCGGGAAATTCAGTGCGTTGACACTCAACACCGGATCCGGCCGCGTACCCACCTGTGAAGGTATCGCCGCCACGGCCTCGTATCGGGACTGCATCTCCGCGAGATCCGGATTGTCTCTGAGCGCCAGCTGGGTCGCCGCTTCCAAAGTCAGCTCGACTTCATTCAGTGCATTTTCTTCGGGTGTAGCACTTGCGACTCCGAAGGGTGCCCACACCAGCCCGAGCACTAATAGGAAACTTGACCAAGTTCTTACAACATCCATGGAGGCTCATTCCGCCGCTAAATTCGCAAGTAAATTCAGCTTGGAACCCTAAGACCTGTTACCTACATACAGGTCAAGCGCGGCAATCCATGTACGAGTAACAAGTTTTTTGGAGGGGCCTCGCGATGTGGAGCTTCCAGACCGCGCACAGGTACCCGACTGTGTGCACTGCAACGCTTGACCTGTCTGTTAGGCACAGGCTGCAGACTTCACTTAACAGCCGAAAGCTCGGGGTACCGATTATGCAACCATCTACTTTCAGCAGGTTACTTAGCGGTCTTGCGGGAGCAGCTTTCCTTTCGCTCGGACTCACTGCCTGTGATGCACCGGCCAGCCGCACGCCTACCGGCAAGGGCCTTACTATGCATCTCGAAGTCTACAAAAGCCCCTCCTGTACATGCTGCGTGAAGTGGATCGATCATCTAGATCCCCAGGAGTTCAGTATCTCGGTGCAGGATCGAATCCATATGGGCTCAACCAAGGTGCGGTATAACATCGCCCCTGAGCATCAATCCTGTCATACAGCGATTTCAGAGAGCGGGCACTATTTCGAAGGGCACATACCCGCCAAATTCATCAAGCAATTCCTCTCTGATCCACCCGATGATGCAGTTGGACTTGCCGTTCCAGGAATGCCTGTTGGTAGTCCGGGTATGGAGTCGGGTAATCGATTCACGCCCTACGAAGTGCTGCAGATACATGAGGACGGCAGCTCGACCGTCTTTGCGGCGATCGAGAAACCGCAAGATCAGTCTGAGTAACTTTCGAACCGATGACTCGATGCCTGTTCTGTTTCATGCAGACGCCAGTGCGTTGGCTGGGCATGCCACTCTGCACGATTTGTAGGGATCAGCTTTACGACTTCATGTGGGTTAGCGTGGTACAGATATTCGTCTGGATTCTTGGCGGTATTGATGGATTGTTTTTCGTTATCGACGAAATCCTGCTCTTTGTTGTGCTGGTCATCGTGAAGCACCGTATTCCCCTTCCCTGGACGCGCTAGCAGCAGCCATCCCCGATTTGGATAGGCGGGCACTTCACGTCACCGTAAGAGCAAAATACGCAGCAGTCACCGGACAATGGTCGTAGGAGTTCGTGGCAGCCTCCGCATTCGTAGTAGAACTGGCAGGCGTCTGTGGGCATTTCCTCCTTTTTGATTTGTCCACACTTCGGGCAAGTCAGCGTTGAATGAGTTATGTAGGTGTATTTGGACATGCCGTTAGCCTATCAGGAGAGTGTCCGTCGAGAGGTATTCCTAAGCACCCTCAGATGTTTCTAGCTCCATTAGCCGCCTGTAGAGAGTCGATGGATTCACGTTCAGCAGTCTCGCTACCTCAGCCCTTGGCCTGCCTTCGCCGACGAGTGCCTGAGCGTGTTTGAGCTGATCGTGGTTCAGCTTCCTCTTCCTTCCCAAATGCTTACCGCGAGCCTTGGCAGCCGCCATCCCAGCCTTTGTGCGCTCGACAATCAGAGCACGCTCGAACTCCGCCAAAGCGCCCATGACATGAAAGATGAGCTTGCCACCTGCGGAGGTCGTATCGATGGACTCTGAAAGGGACGAAAACCCGACTTTCCGATCACCCAGGTCGCCCACAATCTCGATTAAGTGGGATAGTGAACGCCCTAACCTGTCCAGCTTCCAGACCACCAAAACATCACCCGGGTCGAGCGCTTTCAAGGCCTTCTCTAGCTGTGGCCGATTCCTTTGACTACCACTTGACCTTTCCCCTGCAGGGTAACCAGTTTCTATCGGACACTTGGGCTAAGCCGCCCGCTTTTCAAAGCGAGCGGGCGGCGTGTAGCCGAGTGAACTATGTGGTTTGACTTCATTGTAGTGTGTTCTCCATGCATCGATGATCTGCCTGGCTTCAGCGAGATCCCTAAACCAGTGCTGATTTAGGCAGTAGTCACGGAATCGGCCATTAAAGCTTTCCACGAAGGCATTCTGTGTTGGCTTCCCTGGTTGAATGAACTCCAGCTTCACCTCATTCTCCCGGCTCCAGAAGAACATGGCTTTGCTCGTCATCTCTGGACCGTTATCCAATACGATCCGATCCGGCAATCCTCGGCTCTCCTGCAGTTCGTCGAGATAGCGAACCATCCGTTGACCTGAGATCGAGGTATCCACCAACTGGCCCACGCAGGCGCGTGAGTAGTCATCGACAATGTTCAGGATACGGATCCGTCGACCGCAGCTGAGCTGATCGTGAACAAAGTCCAGCGACCAGCGTTCGTTGACGGTCGTTGGCACCGCCATCGGAACACGCGGACGGATCAACTTCTTCCGACGCCGGGTCCGAACCTGCATGCCGAGTTCCGTGTACAACCGGTAGGTTCGCTTCCGGTTCACCACCAGGCCTTCATGCTTCAGCATCGCGTGCAGCATCAGGTAGCCGTACCTCGGGTACTGCTCGCCCAGCTGCTTCAAGCGGGATCTGAGCGCGTGATCTCTACGATCTATCGGACGGTAGGCCATCGCCTTGCGGCTGATACCAGCAAGCCGACATGCTCGGCGCAGGCTGAAACGGAAGTCTGACTGCAGATATCCGACCAACTCGCGCTTGGCCGTCGGCTTCACCACTTTTTTTGGAGTGCTGCCTCGATGGCCGTCTTCTCCAGCATCGTCTCCGCCAGCAGCTTTTTCAGTCTAGCGTTCTCAGTCTCGAGTTCCTTCAGCCGACGTGCTTCAGACACTTCCATGCCGCCGTACTTCGACTTCCAGCGTTGCAGCGAGCTCTTCGCCACGCCGTGTTTGCGGGCCAGCTCTTCGATCGTCACTCCAGCTTCATGCTCTTTGAGCAGCCGGATGATCTGTTCCTCTGTGTAGCGCTTGCGCTTCATCTATGGACCTCCCTCGGGTCAATCTTACGGGAAAAGTCCGATAGGAAACGGTTACCTTCTTGGGGGAAAGGTCAAGAGCCCCCCACTTCCCTTTCAATTTCTCCTGCCGATACCAACTTTCGAGCCGTTGTTTGCGCTGCGCGGGGGTTTCTTCCGCCGGCTTGACGAGTTCGGCTTCCATCTCCTGGCGCTCTTGACGTAGTTTTTCCAAATGCTCTTCTTTCAGAACGAAATCACTCGCGGTTGGGGTTGGCATCGCATCTACCTGAGAGATCTTCTCATCGAGTTCGCCAAGACGGTTGTAGAACTCAAACCAATAGTTGCGGATATCCTCTTGGGTCGGATCATGCTGAACGTCCCACTGTTCGGCGACGCTGAGACGCTGCTCGGACGTCAAGCTGTCCCACGGGACAATGAAAGCCCTGGTTACTCGGTCACTCAACCGTATTGGGAGATCACAACGCGGTTTGTCGAGCCAAGTCTCGATTGCAGGCGCGAGCGGTTCATAATCGCTCATCGCGATCCCTCCTTTCGTGGCGAACAAACATCATCTCCCGCACAGGGCCAGCCCAGATAACGACCTGTGGTCGTTTACTAGGCCTCTGAAGGGCCATGCGTAACCTGTGGTTTCCCGCAACCTAACTAGCAGAAACCTGTCGGGTTGAGCCCTTTGTGTCGAGAACATGCACCACATCTGCGGCTCTTTCCCTCTCCAGCTCGTCAGCCCACGTCTGCATGATCTCTGCGCGAATGGCTGTGTGTTCAGCTTGGTTGTAGGTTCCCCGTATCGGGTCGCGCTCAAAATGATCCAGGCACATCTCGATCGCATCCGTCTCTGTCCTGCTGTTGAAGACATGCCTCAGCTCATTCATACGCGTGGAGAACGTTTTTCTGAGTCCGTGCACGTGCATCTTTCCCTTGTAGCCGAGCTCATCAGAGAACTTTTGCAGCGTGTTCTCGCTCATATGGGGGTGCTTGGCCCTCGCACTCTGCTGTACTGGAAAGATGTACTCATTCGACAGTCCGAGCGCGTGGATATCCTGCAGCACCTGCGTTGCCTGGAGGGACAGCGGCACCAGGTGATCCTCTCGAGCACTGGGATTCCCCTTCATCCGATCAGCAGGGAGCGTCCATAGGGAACGCCTCCAGTCGATCTCTTCCCACCGGGCGCCGCGCATCTCAGTGCTTCGCTGTACCGTTAGCAGCATGAACTTCATCGCCAGCTTGGTCAGTGGCTGTGCGTCCGACCCATCGACATCTCGCTGAAACTGTCCCACTAGCTGCCAGGGGAGCGCAACGAGTCCAGGAACGTTCCGTCTGCGCGGCTTGTACTCCTTGGTCAGGGGGATAACTGGATTATCGGTCCGCAGCTCGAGCACCATCGCTCGATTGAAGATGTGCACGAGTTTCTGGCGACAGCGGTGTAGCGTCTCGATCAGCCCCACATCCTCCATCCGCTGCAGCACTTCCATCACATGGCGGATCTTGATGTCGCCGATCGGCCAATCACCAAGCGGCTTTCGCTCGACCACCTGGTCGAATACGTTGCGTTTCAGCGTTCGCCGCCACTCGGCAAGGTGAGTCTCGCTCCAGCCTTGCTTGCCGAACCAGATTTCGGCGACGGCACGGAGAGAATTTTCCTGCGCGAGCGCCTTCCTTGCGGCATCGTCTCGCCGTTTCTTCGCTGGATCGATCCCGGACTTCAGTTCGGATCGGTAGCCATCTCTGAGTGCTCTGGCATCTGCGAGCGAGACAGGATTGGGATACTCGCCGAGTGAGAGGCGATTGCGTCGTTTAGCTGCAGGAAGTTGGGAGGAGTTCGGCCGGGTGTAGCGGAAACGCCAGAACTTTTTTCCGGCCGGAGTGACCTCGAGAAACAAGCCCCCGCCGTCTCGAAGCACATCACCGGGAACGGCTGCCTCGCAGGTGCGAGCAGTGAGCAAATTGAGCGCGTCCGAACGGGCCACATGACCCTCCTCGAATCTACTGACGAAGGCGTTTCCGGCAGGGGGACGTCGAACTGACGTCTGGAGTTTTGTACCACTCCTTGTACCAATAAACGCTGGCTTGCAGTGTATCGCGAGGGAAGCTCTCGGACAACAAAATCGCCCGTAACTATTTGTTTTTGCTTCGTATTTCGGTCCGGTGTGGACCTGCTTGGACGCTACTGGAAACTCTGGGAAAAGTGCAAATGGCGTCCCCTAGGGGAGTCGAACCCCTGTTGCCAGGATGAAAACCTGGAGTCCTAGGCCTCTAGACGAAGGGGACGTGTCAGGAAGCCGCGCATTCTATGAATCCGCCCTGGGGCCGTCAAGCGCCGGGGCGGACTCTTCCAGATCGCGGCAATCAGCGGCCGATCAGAGGACCAGACCGATACCGATCACATAGGTAACATCCGTTTTTTCACGGTCCGGCGCCGGATCTGTCTCGCTGGAAATATCGACCCGGAAGTTCGCTGTCAGCATCTCGCTGAGGTGGAAACGCACACCCGTGGAGCCGTTGTAGACCGTGTTTTCCGCGTCGCCAAAGATGAACAGCACGTTCTGGTTGTAGAAGAACTCGCCTTTCTTGGCCAGGAAGAAGCGGTTGTAGTTCAGGCCCCAGCGCAGAGCAGGATTCTCGTCTTCCACGCCGTCCAGAGTCTCCATCACATAGTTGGCCGAAAGATCCGTGGAGAGCGCGCCAGTACTGTTATCCCAGAACTGATAACCGCCACCAAGACCGAGCGTCCAGCGTTCGTCGATGCCTTTGAACTCGTTCTGCTGATAGCCGATGTTGCCGAGACCGTACCAGCGCTCGCCGATGAAGCGGCGGTAGCGGTAGCCGGCCAGCAGCTCTTCCTTGGTCTTCACATCGTCGTCTTCCTGGGTCGTGAAGTTGATGTTCAGATTGTGGTCGCCCCGTTCCTGTTGCAGCACCGACTCCAATAGATAGTTCTGCGAACTGGTTTCGGTGTTGCCGCTGGATGCGGTGATGCCCGCATCGAAACGGTTGGTCCACTCGGAAGCAAAGCTGGAAATGCCCAGGTTGTTTTCTCCGGCACTCCGTAGCGTAGTCAGATCGAGATCGGCGATCTCACCGCCATCCGTACGGAACTGCTGGGCATCGGACGTCACGGCAAACTGGCCTTTCTGGCGACCAGCGTCGGTGCGGATCTCAAAAGTCTTCTCACTCTCCATGTGTTTCACGGTTTCGAGCTTCACTGCGATGGTGCCGGCAAATTCCGTTTTCAGAATCACCTTGCCGCCTGCGATGCTGTCGATTTCGCCTGACAGTCGATCCCCGCTGGCCAGGTGAAGCACATCTGCGGCAGCCGCCAGTGAATAAAATGCTGCGCCGAGCGCGAGCAGGCCCGCAATCAGTTTTCGTGAATGACTCATCATCTCTCCTTGTTAAATGATCCGTTGTTGTGGCCACCAGTCCGGCGGCTGTTCTTTTTTTTCGTTGTCTCTGAGGGCTCTTTATCCGCTGAGGGCTCTTTATCCGCTGAGGGCTCTTTGTTTAGCCGCTGAGGGCTCTTTATCCGCTGAGGGCTCTACTCCCCACCCAATGCCGGGCGAAGTGCTGGGCCGTGCGGCCACTGCGCACGCCGCGCGCGAGGGCCCAGCGCAGCGCCTCCGCCCTCGCCTCCTCCGACCATGCGGCATCCACGCCGGTCTTCTCGGCGAAGCTGGTCACCCAGTGTTCGGCGACGGCCAGGTAGGCATCCTGGCGGAAGGGATAGAACGACAACCAGAGACCGAATCGGTCGGACAGCGAGATTTTCTCCTCAACCGCCTCCGACTGATGCAACTCGCCGTCCCGGAACGTCGCCTGTTCGTTGTCGGTCATATATTCCGGCAGCAGATGCCGGCGATTCGAAGTGGCGTAGATGATCAGATTGTCGGCCGAACGGAAGATCGAGCCCTCCAGCGCACTTTTCAGCGCCTTGTAGGACGGATCATCCGCCTCGAACGACAGATCGTCACAGAACACCAGGAACCGATAGGGATGTTCGCGCAGAGCCATGGCAATCTCCGGCAATCGGGCCAGGGACGCCTTGTCCACTTCCACCAGGCGCAGCCCCTGCTCGAAGTACTCATCCAGCAGCGCATGGATGAGCGAAGACTTGCCCGTTCCCCTGGCCCCCCAGAGCAGCGCGTTGTTGGCAGGCGCACCGGCCAGAAACTGGCGGGTGTTGAGGATCAGCGACGCTTTCTGATCGTCCACGTGGAGCAGATCGGCAAGCCCGATCCGATCGATGTCCGGGTGCGCCACCAGCGTGCCGCCGAACTGACCTTCCCGCCACACGGCCGCCGGCACCTCGGCCCAGTTCGGCCCGTCGGCACCCGGCAGGATCCTCAGAACCCGGCGAACGAGTTCCGTCACATCGGCAAGTAGCGTTTGCATGGAGATCGGCTTGACCACCCTCAAAAATGGGGGCGCATTGTACCCAACGGGAAGAGAATGGCGAACGGCCGGGACACTTCGGATACCACATTGCGGGCTGGCAATATGCTAAAATCTCAGCACGTTTCCGAGATCGATATGCCTTGCTCCTATGACCGTTCCGATGCCCGAAAATACCGCTGCCGAAGCCTCTGAGAACTATCAGGAAGCCCATCCGGAGAAAGAACGTAGAGACGGGCCGAAAGACAGACGCAAGACCAGCAGAGACAGGCGGGATCCGGAGCGGGTGGCAGAGGAAATTGCGCCTCGCCGGCACCCGGACGTGAAAGGCCGCCGAACCTACGACGACTGACGGTCGCCCTATCCCCGGCCCCGCAGCGGCACCACGTTGCTCGGTACTTTCTGATAGACGCGGCGCTCGAGCGTCGGCCCGTCAATCCCGATTTTCCCTTCCTGAAACAGGCGCAGCTCGCATTCGGATCGGGTGCCGGATTCGTCCGTGAAGATCAGGGTGTTGCCCTCCAGACACCAGTTGCCAGTGCGATCCGCCTTGCCTTGCCCATCGCTGATCCGGAAACGGCCCTGATCAAGGCTGCCGCTGAGCTCCAATCGGCCCGGTTCTCCTTCCCGCTCCCAGGCACCAGGCAGATCGAGCCTGGAAAGCCACTGCAGCCGGTTTTTCCGGGTGCCGCGAACCCAGACCACCACAAGGGCGGTTACGGCAATGACGACGAGTAAAGATCCCATGAACGAAGTCTAGCAGTCTGCCGGCAAAGTCTCAGGGCAACAGAGTTTCCTGTTCCACCCGGACCAGCTCCGCATCCACGGAAATTTCGATGTTCTGCAGGATTTCAGCCAGGGATTTTTCCGCCACAGCACCGTTCGCCGCCGTGGCGATGAACGACCACTGGGCCCGCTGATGAGCATCCTGATAATCACTCTCGCAGACGGCCACGTTGGGGGCTTTGCCGAATCGTTCGCGCAGGCCTTTCAGCCGCTGCCGCTTCTCCTTCAGAGATCGGCATCCGCCGAGATGGAAATCGATGGTCATGAGCCGGACGTTCACCCGGCAAATTCGTCCCGGCTGAGCCCGTAGAAGACGGTATCCAGACCGTGATACTCACGGCGTTCCTTGAAAAACAGTCCGAGCCGCTGCAGCACCCGCACGGAGGCCTGGTTGGGGGTATCCGTTGCGGCGATGACGGACGGCATCTCGCAGCGTTCGAAACCGTAGTTGAGGACCGCCCGGGCTGCTTCGGTCACGAACCCCTGGCCCCAGAACTCTGGCAGGATGCCATACAGCAGCTCCGGCTGATCGGAACCCTCGAAGCGTCGGTAACCGCAGAAGCCGGTGATTTCGCCCGGCGCATCAAGCATTTCTATGGCGAAGAAGCCGGCCCCGAACTCATCGAAACAGGCCTGGCTCTGCACCACGATGTCCTGCACCTGTTCGGTACTGACCTCCTGGTTGTCCCAGAGATAGCGGCGCACTTCGGGGTCATTATAGAAACGATGCAACGCGGGTACGTCTGCATTGACGAGCGGCCGCAGTCGCAACCGTTCCGTCGCAAGCATGGTCATTCAATCCCTCCCTCTTGCCGCGAGTTTGCCATAGCAACCGGCATAAGCGAACATGGCCCGGAAAGCCGCATTCTCCGGGGGATACCATGCGATTCAGCTTCTGGCCGGCGCCAAGCCAGCCATTCAATGACGTGCTCGAGCTGGCCACACACGTGGAAGCCAGCGGCTGGGATGGGCTCTGGTATGCCGATCACTTCATGCCGAATGCGGAAGATACCTCCGCACCCTGGCCGGAAGCCTGGATCACTCTGGCCGCCCTCGGCGCCCGGGTACCGCGGTTGCGCCTGGGCACACTGGTCACGGGCAACACCTATCGACACCCGGCCGTGCTGGCCAAGATGGCCGCCACCCTCGACCACATCACCGACGGTCGTGTCGTGCTCGGCATCGGCAGCGGCTGGCAGGAAAACGAGCACCAGCAGTACGGCATCCCCTTCTACACCGTTCCGGAACGTCTGAAACGGCTCGATGAAGCCTGCCAGGTGATCAGGTCCCTGTTTTCCGAACAGAAAAGCAACTTCAACGGCGAATTTTACCAGCTCGATGATGCGTCTCTGGAACCCAAACCCGTTCAATCACCGCTGCCCCTCCTGATCGGAGGCGGCGGCGAGAAAGTGACGCTGAAGATCACCGCAAAATATGCGGATGAATGGAACGTCTGGGGCACCGTGGAAACCCTGCGCCACAAGATGGCCATTCTCGATGCGCACTGCGCCGACATCGGCCGGGATCCGAAGACGATCAAGCGGACGGCGGTCGCTCTGCTGTTCATGAGCGAAGACAACGCCATCCTCGAGAAGATGCGCAACGCCGACCTGCAACAGGCCGCCATCATCGGCACGCCTGCCGAAGTGAAGGAAATCGTCGCCGACTACGAAGCGGCAGGTGTGGACGAACTGATCGTGCCCGATTTCACGCTGGGCCCGAAAGATCAGAAGATCGCCACGCTCGATACTTTCATCAGCGAAGTAGCGGGTCGCTAGAACGCGCTCAAACCGGGGACACACATGCCAGAACCCGCGCCCGCCGTACCTTCCGCCACCATTCTGATGCTTCGGGACGGTCCCGATGGCCTCGAGGTATTCATGGTCGTTCGCCATCATCAGATCGATTTTGCGTCCGGGGCGCTGGTTTTTCCGGGCGGTAAGGCAGACGAGGCTGATTTCGATCCGGCACTCGATGCCCGGCTCGACGGCGCCATGGAAACGGCGGATATGAAGGCCATTCAGGTCGCCTCCATTCGCGAAGCGTTCGAGGAGTGCGGCGTGCTGCTGGCCCGACCGGAAGGCGGCGAGGCGCTGATCAGCGGCGAACGTCTGGCCGGTCTCGAACCCTACCGGGACAAACTGCATAAAGGCGAACTGACCATTCTCGAGTTTCTCGAACAGGAAAAGCTGCGCCTGGCCTGCGACACCCTCGTGCACTTTGCACACTGGGTGACCCCTGAGATGATGCCGAAGCGGTTCGACACCCATTTCTTTCTGGCGGCAGCCCCCGCCGATCACCTGGCCGTGCATGACGGCCACGAGTCTGTCGACTCAGTATGGATCACACCCGATGCGGCCATCGCGGATGCCAAAGCCGGCACGCGGACGGTGATCTTCCCCACCCTCAGAAACGTGGAAAAACTGGGCACTTCAGCCACCGTTGCCGAAGCCCTTGCTGCTGCGGCAGAAAGCACTCCTGTGATGGTGTTGCCCTGGATGGACAAGCGGGACGACGGCACCTGGCTCTGCATTCCTGAAGAAGCCGGCTACGAAACTTCAGAAGAGAAAATGCCCGAGGGTGCCTGAGGCGCTCCACGAAAGAGAATCAATCGACAGGAGAATCAACGATGTCTGATCAGGACATGATCTATGAGGTGAGCGATCACATCGCCACCATCACCTTCAATCGCCCCGAGCAGCGCAACACCATCAGTGGTCTGATGCTCGAGGAATTCTCGGAGAGCGTGCTGGAAGCCGACAACGACCCCGACGTGCGCGCGGTTGTGATCACGGGCACGGGCAAGTTCTTCTGTGCAGGCCTGGATCTGAAAGCCGGAACCTCGAGCCTGGGCGGCAGCAAGAAGAGCAACCGCAAAGCAGGATTCGATCTCAGGAACGCGCCGCCCAACGTGCTACACGCCATGGATACCCCGACCATCTGCGCTCTGAATGGCTCCGCCGCCGGCTATGGGATGGATCTGGCGCTCGGCTGCGACGTGCGCGTGATGTCTAGCGAAGCGAAGCTCGCCGCTGCCTTCACCGCCCGCGGCATCGTGCCCGAATCCGGGGGCACCTGGATTCTGCCGCGCCTGCTCGGTTGGGAGAAGGCGTCGGAGCTGATCTTCACCGGACGTACGCTCATGGCGGATGAATGCAAAGAGCTGGGTCTGGTTGCCCATGTGGTGGAACCGGACGAAGTCGCCGGCAAGGCACGCGGACTGGCCGCGGAGATGGCCACAAACGCGCCGCTTGCCGTGCAGGCGGCAAAGCGAATGATGCGCATGGGTATGACGGAAAACTTCGACGAGCACGTGCACCACGTATATCTGCAGCTCCTGCCGCTGTTCGCTTCGGAAGACTTCAAGGAAGGCATGGCCTCTTTCCTGGAGAAGCGGAAACCGGAATTCAAAGGCAGCTGAGACGGCTCACTCGATGACGGCGCGCCCCAGCGCGTCGTACTCCAGCGGCGGCAGTGTGAACGGGTTCTGCCGGGTTTCCGTGCACTGACCCACCCACCAGCGCAGCCCCTCCTCCACACCTTTGTCTTCCCGCAAGGTCACGCAGCCACCTTTCATCTTCAGTTCCTGACCCAGCACGCCCGTACGCGTGTAGTCCTGATCCGCCACTCCGTAGATAGCGGCCCGTCGGCTCGCAACGTGCTCACTGCGACGCCGCGCCAGGATTCGCTCCCGGACTGCCCCGCCAAGGGCGGGATTGAAGGCAAGCCCGGTGGCGGGTGCCGTGATCTCGTTGACGATCTGATCCCAGTCTGCGGGACGACTGAGGTTCAGCACGGCGGCGGGTTTTTCATCGTCCTCGGGAGTCGTATCTGCCAGCTCAGCATTGACGGCCGCTGAAGACGATTGTTCGACGGGGGGTGATACAGGTGGTTCCGGCGTCTGCGCAGCCGGCTCGATCTTTGCCTCAGACGGGCGCTCAGACGGATGCTCAGGTGGCCGCCACGCTGTCGTTTCCGGGGAAGATCTCGGTGCCTCTGGAATCAGTTCCAGATCAAACCGCGTAACCCGACGCTCAGTGTCCGGAACCGGAAACAGGAGGGCGAACGCCATGTGGCCGATCACGGAAATCAGAAGCGCAAGCAGCAGCGGTCGTTTCGCCCCCATGCGCTAATGGTAGCGCCCGTCTCGTCCTCGCCACATTACGGTTCGTTAACGCCTGTCGCTGTGCGTAAAAAAGCCAGCTGACTGCGGCAATCGCCTGTTCAGCGGTTCTGCCGATAAGCATGCGCGGCTACACAGTCCGGCAGGTCCATATAAAGGGGAGCCCGGCCACCAGCGGCGGCGCCATGATCGGCATAAAATCGTTCACAGTCCTCGCGGTTGTCACGGGGAAATTTCTCCGTCACACACTCTTCCACGAGTTGGGCCCGCTCCACCGACAGGACACGTTCGCGCGCATCCGCACAGGCCTGATCCAATCGGACCTGCTCGGCCTCCGCCTCACGACGCTCAGCCGATGAAGCGAAAGCGTCAAATGCGCTCATGAGCGCCAACCCGGCCACACAGGCGATCAGGCAGGTTTTGATCAGTTGGGTCATGGTTCTTTCCGTGCAGACATCTCCGTGCGGACCTTTCCGTCCGGACCTTTCCGTCCGGACCTTTCCGTCCGGACCTTTCCGTCCGGATATCTCAGCCCGTCCGCACGATATTATAGGGCCAATGAATGGACCCTGAACGGAGCCAACCCGGAACACACAGGCAAAAAAAGAGGCCGCTCCGGGGAGTCGAAGCGGCCTCAAACCCTCTTACGAGGGTCGGGGGGGATCACGAGGGATCAGGAGAGAGAAACTTCACATCAGGCGGCGAGCTCCACCGCCACAAACTGCTTCGCACCGCGTTGCTCCAGCATGAGCAGCACAGAGGGTCGGCCGGCTGCGGCCGCCTCTTCCACGGCATCCGCCACATCGTTCGGGGAATCAACGGATTGCTGGCCGACCATGGTGATCACCTGACCGGGTCGTATTCCGGCCCGCGCCGCCGGGCTGCCACGTTCCACGTCCGTGATCAGTACACCGTCCCCTTCGATCCGATAGCGCTCCCGGATCTCCGGGGTGAGTCTGGAGAGGCGCACACCAAGCCGGGCTGGTTCCTCGGCTGCTGCCGGTGCCGCCGCCAATTGCTGTTCGGCTTCGCTCTGCCCGATCTTCACCTTCAGATTGCGGGTTTTGCCGTTGCGCAGCACTTCCAGGTTCACCCGTTCGCCCGCACGCGTACCCGCAACCAGTCGGGGCAGATCTTTCGGGTCGTCCAGCCGTTCACCGTCCATGCTGAGGATCACATCGCCGACCTGCATACCGGCTTTCTCGGCCGGCCCGTCCGCGACCACACCAGCCACCAGGGCGCCGTGCGCTTCATCCATGCCCAGACTGGCGGCTACTGCCTCATTAACCGCCTGAAATTCGACACCCAGCCAGCCGCGCTCAACCACGCCCGCCACCTTGAGCTGGTCGATAATGTCGCCCGCCATCTCGGACGGGATGGCAAAGCCGATACCGACGCTGCCACCGCTGGGGGAATAGATGGCCGTGTTGATGCCGATCACCCGGCCGCTGGCGTCGAACAACGGACCACCGGAGTTGCCGCGATTGATCGGCGCATCAATCTGCAGAAAGTCGTCAAAGGGACCGGCCTGAATGTCGCGGCCGCGGGCGGAGATGATGCCGGCAGTAACCGTGCCGCCAAGACCAAACGGATTACCCACCGCCAGCACCCAGTCGCCGACTTCCGCTGCCTGGGAGGAGCCGAGTTCCACGTAGGGCAGGTCTTCATCGGCTTCCACCTTCAGCAGGGCCAGATCGGTTTTCGGATCCCGGCCCTGCACCACGGCGCTGTAGCGTGTGCCGTCCTGGAGCACCACGTCGATTTCATCGGCGCGCTCGATCACGTGATTGTTAGTCACCACGTAGCCGTCCTGGGAAATGATGAAGCCAGAACCAACGGCTCGGAATTCAGGGGCCGGACCACGCTGCGATTGGCCGTCGAATTGACTCCGGTTGCCGAAATACTCGCGGAAGAATTCATCGAATGGCGAGCCTTCGAAGCCACGAAACTGCGGGTCTTTGAAGCCCTGACGGATCTGGGCGCGACCGGAGATCGAAATGTTGACCACCGCGGGCTTCACCGCCTTCACCAGGTCCGAAAAGCTCGCCGGACCCAGCGTGAAAGCGTGCTGCTCAACCGCTTCGGTCACCGAGGTTGTATTGGCCGTCTCGTCGTTGCCGGGGATGGCGATCGCCTGACTGCCAACTGCACCCGCTGTGAGTGCAGCTACCACGGCAGCGGCGACCAGTGTATTTCTCGTTTTAGTCGGATTTTCGCTCATGATTTCAGCCTCCAGTCCAAATAAAACCGCTGAATGGTTTGAATTGACCCTGCAGTATGGGAATCGCCCATTGCCAGGGGCTTTCCGGAAAATTAACGATGTGTAATCTTGGCCTGGGAACTCGCCAACTCTGCTAGGGTCAATCCCGCGATGCGCATACTGGTGATAGAAGACGATCCGGAAGTGCTGTCCTTCGTTGTGAAGGGCCTCACGGAGCAGGGTCATACGGTGGACGAGGCGACGGATGGAGCGACGGGGCTCCTGCTTGCGACAACCGAATCCTACGATGTGATGATCGTCGACCGGATGCTGCCGGAGCTGGACGGCCTGACCCTGATCAAGAGCGTGCGCGGAGCAGACATCGCCACACCGGTGCTGATCCTCTCGGCGCTCGGAGAAGTGGACAATCGGGTGGAAGGACTCCGAGCCGGAGGCGACGATTACCTCACCAAACCTTTCGCCTTCAGCGAACTCATGGCCCGCATCGAGGCACTGGCACGTCGTTCCACCACCCTGCACGAGCCGGAGACGCTGTTGAAGGTGGCGGATCTGGAACTCAACCTGCTCGCCCGCACCGCCATCCGCAACGGCACGGAAATCGATCTGCAGCCCCGGGAGTTCCGACTCCTGGAATACCTCATGCGTCACGCCGGCCAGGTGGTCACCCGCACCATGCTGCTCGAGAAGGTGTGGGACTATAACTTCGACCCTCAGACCAACGTGATCGACGTGCATGTGAGCCGGCTCCGCTCGAAGATCGACAAAGGCTTCGACACACCGCTCATTCAGACCATCCGCGGCGCCGGATACATGATCGATGCGCCCGGCTGAGCTGCTCCGCTCCTCCACCTTCCGGCTCGCATTGCTCTACATGATTCTGTTCGCCGGCTCGGCCTCCATGCTGCTCGGTTTCATTTACTGGTCCACGGTGGCGTTCATGGCCGAACAGGTGGACACCACCATCGAAGCGGAAATTCAGGGACTGGCAGAGCAATACCGGCAGCGCGGCCTCAACGGTCTGGTGCAGACCATCAACGATCGGGTGGAGCGCAACGAGGGCAGCTCGGCGCTCTATCTCGTCGTCTGGCCAACCTTCCGGCCTCTGGCCGGAAACCTGGCGGGATGGCCCAAGGAAAAACCATCCGAAGACGGCTGGCTCGATTTCCCATTGCAGGACCCCGAAGGCGAACTGGCCGAGCTGACGGCCCGGGCCCGGGTTTTCGAACTCACCGGCAACTTCAGACTCCTCGTGGGGCGGGACGTGCGGGGACTGCAGACCACTCAGAGCCTCATCGTCCGCGCCCTGCTGTGGGGGCTCGCCATCACCGCCGCTCTGGCGTTGATCGGCGGCGTGATGCTGAGTCGCACCACCCTGCGGCGACTGGAGGACATCAACAGCACCAGTCAGGAGATCATGGCCGGCAACCTCGACCGGCGCGTGCCCACCCGCGGCACTGCCGACGATTTCGACCAGCTCGCGACCAATCTGAACGCAATGCTGGACGAGATTCAACGCCTCATGGATGGAATCCGTCATGTCTCCGACAATATTGCCCACGACCTGCGCACGCCGTTGACGCGGCTGCGTCACAGGCTGGAAGGCCTCCAGGACGACGCTTTATCAGAAGGCGTGCGTCGCGAAGAAGTTGAAAAGTCCATCGCCGATGCAGATCAGTTGCTCACCACTTTTTCCGCACTGCTGCGCATCACCCGCATGGAAGCCGGTGGCTACGAACCGAGCTTCACCACGCTGACCCTGCGGGAGCTGATCGAAGATGCCGCCGAGCTCTACCAGGTGGTGGCTGAGGACGCGGGAATCGAACTCAGCCTCGACATCCTCGACGACACACCCATCGAAGCGGACCGGGATCTGCTGTTTCAGGCCCTCACCAATCTGCTCGACAACGCCATCAAGTTCTGTCCGGCAGGCGGCCAGATACGCGTGTCAGCCCTGCGGAAAGAGGCAACGGTTTCTCTCAGCGTCGCTGATTCAGGCCCCGGTATACCGGAGGAAGAACGGCACCGCGTGCTCGAGCGTTTCTATCGTACGGAAGGGAGCCGCAGCACGATCGGCAGCGGTCTGGGTCTGTCGCTGGTATCGGCGATCGCCACCGTTCACCAGGCAGCCATTACTTTGACCGATAACCAGCCCGGCCTCAAAGTCACGCTCAGCTTCCCCATCGCTACGGCCTCCGAGCCCCCCTCCCACACCTAGTTGCACCCCACTCCGGCAAACGTTAGCTTCGGTTGCTTTCATGCTGGAGGATCAGATGGTCCGGATCATGTATTCAGTTCTGTGGCTCGCTGTCGTCATGCTCAGCGCCGCCTGCAGCCCTGGCGGCACGGCGTCGCAACTTGCCGGCGAGGAAAAGCTGCCAACGATCGAGCTCATTCCGCAGGCGCTCGGGGACAGCAACTGGCCCATCAGCACCGACAACACAGAAGCCCAGGCGCTGTTTGATCAGGGCATGCAACTGCGCTGGGCCTACAACATGAACGAAGGCGCCCGGTCCATGGCGACCGCACGTCGCGCCGATCCGGATTGCGCCATGTGCTACTGGGGCGAAGCGTTTTTACTCGGATCGTTTCTGAACGGCGGCATGACGGCGGAGAACGCCCCCTACGCACATGCCGCGATCAGCAGAGCCGCAGAACTGACCGACGGTGCCAGCGACCTGGAGCGGGATCTGATCCAGGCAGCCATTGTCCGCTATCCGGCCGACTACGATCCGGATAATCGCCGACCGGTGGATGAAGCCTTCGCCGCGGAAATGGCGGAGGTTTACGCGAAGTATCCGGATAACCATGAGGTGGCCGTCGTTTACGCCGTCGCACTGTTCATGCTCGAAGACCGGCGCGGCTACCGGGACGTGAACGACCCGGACCTCAAGCATCTGCACCAGGTGCTGCTTGGCGTGCTCGATGACGACATCCGCCATCCCGGCGCCTGCCACCTTTACATTCATGCCACAGAATCCAGCCAGCACCCGGAATGGGGTCTGGCTTGCGCCGAGTACCTGGGCGATACGATCAAGGCGGCCAGCCATATTCAACACATGCCCTCGCACACCTGGAACGAGGTTGGGATGTGGGGACGCTCCGTGGAAGCCAATACCGAAGCCTGGCATTCGGATCTGAAAGCTTCCGAGTCGCAGGGTTTCTCCTACGGCGCCTCACACAATCTGCACATGCTGCTTTTTGCCGCCTCCTATGACGGTCAGGGTGCACCGGCCACTCAGGCCGGCAAGGACTACCGGAAGATCACAGGAAACTCGATGTATGAGGTGCTCACCCTGCTGCGCTTCGGTCGCTTCGATGAAATCCTTGCCAATGACGATCGCCCCGAAGACGAAGTGGCCGCCGCGCTCTGGGACTTCGCTCAGGGCTACGCCAGCCTCCGCGAAGGCGATCTGAAACGCGCAAAGACACTGCAGAAACAGGTTGCCGAATACGCCGAAACGACGGATGCGCGCTTCCGCTTCCACCCTGCCAGTCAGGTGATCGGCACCACGGCCTATATCCTGGCAGGCGAGATCCTCCGCGAGGAGGATGAGCTGGAAGCCGCCATTGCCGCGTTCGAGAAAGCAGCGGAGACGGAAGACCTGATGGGCTACGACGAACCGGAGCCCCTGCCATTCGCCGCACGCCACTGGCTGGGTGCTGCCCTGCTGGAAGCCGAGGAGTATGAACAGGCTGAATCCGTGTACCGGGAAGAACTGTCCGACCATCCGCACAACGGCTGGTCGCTGTTCGGCCTAAAGCAGGCCCTGGCAGCACAGGACAGGTCCGATCCGGACGTGGATGCGGATTTTGAACAGAGCTGGGCGCGGTCCGATCTCTGGATCACCGCCTCACGCATATAGGAAGCAGGAACCATGGCCGAACCCGTCGCCTACATGGAGAAAAGCCGCCTCTACTATGAGGCGCAGGGATTCGACAATGCCTATCGCTGGGCAACGTTCGACGAAGTGCCTTTCACACCACTCGCAAAGCCCCTGTCCGAGTCTCGCCTCGGAATCATCACCACCTCGGCAACCTACGCCAGAACGAGCCAGGATCCTCGCACGGTCGACACCGGTTCCACCGCGCCACCGCCGGAAAGGCTCTATGCCAACGACCTCTCCTGGGACAAAAAGGCGACCCATCTGGAGGATCGTGAGTCTTACTTCCCTATCCTGCAGCTCGAGCAGGCGGTAAAGGAGGAACGACTCGGATCCATCTCGCCCCGCTTCTACTGTGCACCCACCTCCTACAGTCATCGCGAAACCCTGACGGAGGACGGGCCGGAGATTCTCGCGCTCTGCCAGGAGGATGAAATCGATATCGCCCTCCTCGTCCCGTTGTGACCCGTCTGCCACCAGACCGTGAGTCTGGTCGCACGCGTGCTCGAAGACGCAGGCATTCCAACCGTCGTTCTTGGCTCCGGTAAGGATATCGTCGAACACTGTGGGGTGCCTCGTTTCCTGTTCTCCGATTTCCCCCTCGGCAATCCTTGCGGCGTGCCCTGGGATCGGGACATGCAGCGTTCAATTCTTCTGCAGGCGCTGGATATGTTCGAGTCTGCGGAGGCAGCACGTACCACAGTGCAGACACCCTTCAGCTGGGAGGGGGATGACTGGCGCGAGGCGTACATGGAGATCCGAGCAGAAGATCGGGAGATGCTGCTGAAAAAAGGAGAGGAGAATCGTCGGGATCGGGCGGTCAAGAAGTCTCGCCAATAGTTCAAAAAACCCGCCTAACCCTCTGATATTTAATATTTTTATCAAGGATTCAATCAGGAGAAATTCATGCGTTTCGGCATGCTATACGAACTGCAGCTACCAAAGCCCTGGGATGCGGACAGCGAGCAGCGACTGGTGGACGAGGCCATCGAGCAGTGCGTGCTCGGCGACAAGCTGGGCATCGACTACGCCTGGTCGGTGGAGCACCACTTCCTCGAGGAATACTCGCACTGCTCAGCCAGCGAAGTCTTCCTGTCGGCAATCGCCGCCCGGACCGAACGGATCAAGATCGGCTTCGGCATCCGCCAGGTGATCTCCAACTACAACCATCCGGCGCGAACGGCCGAAGCGGTCGGCATGCTGGACCTGATCTCCCATGGACGTGCTCAGCTCGGCATTGGTGAAGGCGCAACGCGACTGGAACTCGGCGGATTCGGCATCGAAGCCAAGCGCAAACGCGCCATGTCCCTGGAGGCCTCCAGGGAGATTGCCGACATGATGGTGATGGAACCCTATCCCGGCTACAGCTGCGAAGACTGGTCACTGCCCTGCCGCAATGTTCTGCCCAAGCCGGTCCAGAAACCCCATCCGCCGATGTGGATGGCGTGCACGAATCGCGACACCATCAAAGTCGCCGCCCAGAACGGTCTCGGTGTGCTGGCGTTCAGCTTTCTCGACCCGGAGGAAGCCAGCACCTGGAGCACCATCTATTACGACACCATCCGCTCGGAAGAATGCGTGCCCCTCGGGCACACGGTGAACGCAAATATCGCCATGGTCTCCGCCTTTTCCCTTCACGAGAATCACGAGGAAGCCGCTCGCCGGGGCGAAGACGGATTCCGCTTCTTCGAATACGCCATCGGCGCATTGGTCACCGACGACGTGCGACCTGGACGCAGCGAACTCTGGGAAAAATACCAGGCGCGCAAAGCCGCCAGAGCCGCGGGAGAAAACGTCACCGATACCGCCTATGGCGGCGGCGAAGCGAACCCGAACCGCAGCATGACCCGATCACCCGGGATCGGCACCCCCGCAGAATTCCGCGAACACATGCAGGGCTTCGCCGACGTGGGCGTGGACCAGGTGATTTTCCTGCAGCAGGGCGGGAACAACCGGCACGAGCACATCTGCGAAAGTCTCGAACTGTTCAGCAGCGAAGTGCTCGAAGACTTCGCCGAGGGTCGCGAAGAACGGGAGCTGCAGAAGCAGGAAGCACTCGCACCCTATATCGAGGCGGCGCTGGCGCGGCGGAACACCCGAGCGCCGATGAAGGACGACGAGATAGAAATCGTACCGGCTTCCCGGCCAAGGCCCGAGGCAGCGAGCTAGCGGGGTACGGCTGGAACATCCACTAAGATATTGAGGTACAGGGACTTTATTCAGATACGAAAAATCGCGTTCAGGCGGGGTCAATTCAGCCGCCAATTCGGGTAACATCCGCATCCGCTCGGGGCGTAGCGCAGTCTGGTAGCGCACTTGACTGGGGGTCAAGTGGTCGCAGGTTCAAATCCTGCCGTCCCGACCAATAATCCCTAGGTCCGTACCGACTACATAGGTAACGCTTTATACCGAAGACATAGGTAACACTTTCGGTATAAACGGATTCGAGGCGGGTTCGACCCGTCCCTCATCCTGATCAAAGAACCCTAGATCATACTCCAGGAAGCTGACAAGCCAGATCTTGTCGGCCACCTCTCGGATCCCCACGGTTTCTCCTGCAAAAACTCGACTGAGATTGATCTTCCGCCTGCCGATGCAGATCCTCCCGCATTGAGTGACCTTCACGGACCGATCATGGAACGGATACTCAGGCTCTCCTGGCGGCTCATAGATCCGAGCCGAAGGTGTATACAGCTCAGCCGGATATTTCATCGCTAGCGCCTGGTGAGGCCGGTCATTGTTGTACTCCTCGATGAAGTCATCGAACCGAGCTTGCTGCTGCAGGAAGTTGAACGACGCAGGTTAGGTCGCCTCTTTCTTCAGCGTCAGGTGCATCCGCTCATGACGACCGTTCTGCTCTGGATGGCCCGGCTTGATGCGTTCGATGCCGATGCCCAGGCGCAACCACCAGACAGACAGTCGGCTCAAGCCAAACAGCGCATTGGGTGAGGCGAAGGGCAACCCATTGTCCGTCCGTATAGCGCTCGGTAGTCCGTACTCCTTGAAGGTCTACTCGAACACCGCGAAGGCAAAGGGCTCTTTAGTGGACTCCAGACCCTCACAAGCGAGCAGATAACGGGAGCTGTAGTCACTGATGGTGAGTGGGTAACAGTACTTATGGTTGCCCAGCATGAACTCACCTTTGTAATCCGCGCACCACAGACCGTTCGGTGTCTGCACATCGCCGAGCTCGGTGCCCTGGGCCTTGTAGCGCCTGCGCTTACGGCGTTTGACCAGACCATGTCGATCGAGCACTGCATGCACGGTGCTCTTCGCTGGTGGTTTGATCTCGGGATAGGCGTGGATCAGCTTCTCCCGGATCTTGGGTGCACCCCAGGTTGGGTGCGCTTTCTTAATGGCCAGGATCTTCCGTTCTACCTGAAACGGCAGCTGGTTGGCATGTCGATAGGATCGCCTGCTCCGGTCCTTCAGACCATCCAGGCCAGAGGCTTTGTAGCGATTAAAGATCTTGTAGCCGGTCTTCCGCGAGATCCCGAACTCCCGACAAACCACAGCCATCTTCTCGCCATCCAACAGCCGCGCAACGAACTTAAGACGTTCATCCATCTGGTTACACTCCTTCCACGGCATTTGGGGTCCCCCCAAATGCCTCAATGTGTAACCCATGTCTCCGGTATTAAGTGTTACCTATGTGTCGGGTAGCTCACTTTTTGAATCAGTCGGTTAAGTGTCATCGAATGGCTTGTGGATTCCTCTTTCTGGTCGACTGGTAGGATATAGGTAGGGTCAAAAGTTGTGAAAATCCTACCAGGGTGAACGATTAGGCAACACTTCTTCTGTAATTTCAGTTATCCCCTGAAGACTTGTTAATCATCGAAAGACAGATAGCGCTTGTCTACGGCCTGCCAATCTTCTGCGACCTCCATCACGATAGCCGTCACCAGTCGCAAGCACGACGCTTCATTCGGGAACAGCCTGGCGACGCGGGTACGACGACGTATCTCCTCATTCAACCGCTCCCGCAGGTTGGTCGTCCGAACCCACACCGCAGGTAATGAGCGCTGCTGCATCCAGAACCTGACCACCCTGGCGGACCTTCTCGTACTGGGCATCCAGGATCAGGTATCGATAGCGGCCCAGCTGACGAGTTCGCCAGGCATCGAGCAGTTCATCGAGTTCGGCTGCAGCCCGAGAGACCTGAGAGGAACTCACGTCCATACCACAGAGCTCTTCGACGATCTTCTTCATCCGCTTCTTCGGCCGCCTGATCCGTCCGATTCTTCAGATTGGGTTTACGCCTGTCCTTTTCGAGCAGTGCATCGACCCCACCATCCTCGACTGCTGATTTGTATCGATAGAAGGTGACTCGGGACAGCCCCATGACCTGGCAAGCTTTGGAGACGTTGCCGAGCTCTTCCGCCAGGCTCAACAATCCGAGTTTATGCTTGATGATTCGTTCGTTAGTATGCAACACGAGGGTTACCTCTCTAGTTTTGATTACTTGTTTGCACCTTTATCAAAACTGGTAACCCTCTTTTTTCAATCAATGTGTCAGATCAGATCGCGACTACTACAAATAACGTGCGTGGAAAACTCGTCGCAGTACTTGCCTAAATGCCGGCCCAACGCTTCGGAGAAAAACTCACAGCAGAAAAGTCACGTTCTCCTGATGCTCATCAATCCCGACAAGAAGCACTTTCTTACTCGTTATTCGAAAAGAGCCGCCCTCTTCGATCAACTCATAGCAGCTGCGACCACCATGCAGACGTTGCTGGTGCTTTCGGATTTCAATCACCAGAAAGTTGGCTTCCGCGGACCAGCCACCTTCTCGTGGCGCCACTTCCACATTGCCGACGATTCTTCGCATGCGCGACGGCGGCGACTGGGCGAACGCATTACCTTCGGAAAGCCGCTGTACGTGATTTTCCAACATGGTGCGATCCCCGTAGAGGATCGACACCTGCCGAGTGGGGTCGATATCATCCTCGTTCGATGGGATCCAGTATTCGCAGCTCTCCGCGAACAGATCCAGCCAGTCGAGATACCTGTTTTCGTCCATCAGCCGAGCTTCGAGATAGAGAAAGGCGCAGATACGGTCCACGATCGACTCAATCATCTGTGCACATAACCTCAAGCCAATGCCGCCACATAGCGCGCTGAGAGACCTCGTCAGTTACCTGGCCGGCAATCGTCCCGTCTTCCAGACGCTCCTCCCTGTGAAAGCCTCTTTGAAACAGCAACCAGGGATCGACCTGACAGCGAAGTCCTTCCCCCACCCGGTTGAACATCTCGATGTCATCATGAATTCCTCCGCCTTGCGGGCTGTAGAACTGCTCGTACTGGCGCAGGCGAACGGTGTTCAACTCCTCCGGCACGCCTTTAAGCAGCGCGAACGCCAGTTCGACTTCTGTCCTTTCCGGCGTGAGCGGGCGTATGGTTCTCACCTGTTGCCCCAGTACAACCAGATTCGGGAAGATATTCATATGGGTGCCGCCAGCCGCGATCACCTCCTCCGCCCGGGATTCTCCATAGCTGCTCACCATGTCTGAATAGTACTTCTTACCCCAACTGGTACTTTTCAACGCGTCCACCCGTGCTCGCACGTTCTCAGGTGCGAGGTTCACGGGGCGATAATCCAGATGCGTGTGGCCGAGTCCGAGAGCCCGGCACTGCGCGGCCGATCCACCGTCGAAAAGCGTCACTCTGGCGCCGGTGTTGCGAGCGATTGATTGAAAGAACGACTGATGTGTGAAGTTGGGATGATAGCCGTCGATGGAGTTTTCCATCTGGAGCTTCCAGTTGCCATTGTAGGCCAACAGAGCAGCACCAGCCTGAACCTCGATCTCACCATCCGGCGAGAGATCACAGAACAGATCAATCTGATCCATTGCGGGTCGACCTAATCTTTCCTCGAGGCTGCGAGGGTTCTCGCTCAGCGATGCAAAAACGAATCCGCGATAGGACGCGACATGCGTCGGCTTCGTAAGACCCAGTCCCGAGGTGTCCAGACTTCCGTAGGCATCTGAATAAGGAACATGAGTAAGGTCACCATTCAGAGCGTAAACCCAGCCGTGATACTCGCAGCGGAACTGCGTGGCCGTCCCGCGCTCGATCTGACACACGCTCGCTGCCCGGTGTCGGCATCGGTTGAACAGAACCTGAACGTTTCCGCCATCGTCTCGACAGAGAATGACCGGCTGGGTCCCCATCGTCTTACGCCTGAAGTCCCCTACGTTCGGCACTTCGCTGTTGTGTCCGATGTAAACCCACTCCTGGCAGAAGATCTTGCGCAACTCGTCGCGGAAAATCTCCGGGTCAAAGTAAGCACTGCCATGCACCGCGTCTTCTCGAACCAGATTCTGGTAACGGTCCGATTGTTCGGTCATCAGTCCCTCCCCTTGTGAGCCATCTAGATCGGACGAATCGATGAATCAACCAATCCAACCTTATCTGCGCTAATTAGCGGCTGAGCTTTGATTTAACCACTATCTTACCCTTATACTGATAAGCATACTTACTTTATGTCAAGCGTAGTGTACGTAATTGATCTGACCACAACAAAAACCTCAAAAGGCAGGTCGTATTGTGAACTCTGTCGCGAAGGACGCAGGGAGTGCAAACTCCATGAGCAATAATCTTCGCTTCGCAATCATCGGCGGTGGCATGGCGGGGATCCTCAGCGCCATCAAGCTCAAGAACTCAGGTTACGACAATTATTCAATCTACGAGAAGGCGGAAAGTCTCGGCGGCACATGGCGCGAAAACACCTACCCGGGGATTGCTTGCGATGTGCCCTCCCACCTGTACAGCTACGATTTCGAGCTGAACCCGGACTGGTCCCACGCCTGCTCCCCGGGCGGAGAAATTCTGGCGTACTTTCAGAACGTGGCCGACAAGTATGGCATCGTCGAGAAGGTCAATTTCGGCGCCGAGGTATCCCGGCTCGATTGTGTCGACGGCCAATGGAAACTGGAGTGCAGAAACGGCCTTCGTGACACTGCGAACTTCATCATCGCAGCGTCCGGCGTTCTGCACCATCCATACTATCCGGAAATCCTCGGGCTCGATTCGTTTGCGGGTCACATGTTCCACACCGCTCGGTGGGATCACTCAATCCCGCTCGAGGGTAAGCGGGTGGGCATCATCGGCACCGGCTCCAGCGCCATACAGATCGTTGGCGACATCGCGGAAAAGGTTTCCCACCTGACGCAATTCCAGCGCACGGCCCAATGGATCCTGCCAAGAGAAAATCCGCCTTATACGGAAGAGGAGAAACGTCACTTCCGGGGAAATCCATCTGCCATGCGCGAGCTGCGTGCCACGCAATCGGAGACCTTCGAGGGTGGCTTCTCGTCCGCCGTGGTCGGGGAGAACCCGGATGCGCTGGCAACCATTCAAGCGATCACGCTGGCAAACCTGGAGGAAAAGATCAAAGATCCCGAGCTTCGGGAAAAGCTGAGACCGGGATACTCCGCCGCCTGCAAGCGGCTCATAATGTCCGACAACTACTACGATGCCATCCAGCACCCCAATGCCGAGCTCATTACCGATCCGATAGAGCGCATCGAACCGACCGGCATCGTCACTTCCAACGGCCGGCTGCACGAACTGGATGTTCTGGTCCTGGCAACCGGTTTCAAGGTCGATCAGTTCATGCGCCCCATCGAAGTTACCGGCCGGAACGGACTGAAGCTGGAGGATGCATGGGCTGAACGCCCGACAGCCTACCTCTCCGTCTCTGTGCCCGGATTCCCGAACCTGGCCATGCTGAACGGCCCCAACGGGCCGGTCGGCAACTTCTCCCTGATCGACGTTGCAGACATACAGATCGATTATTTTCTGAAACTCGTGGATCAAGTCCGAAACAGCGGGTGTCGGGAAATTTCCGCGACTCACGAAGCGGCAGAACGCTTCGAGAAGGACAGGGTAGAAGCCACCAAGAACACCGTGTGGGTTTCCGGCTGCAACAGCTGGTATCTCGACGATCGCGGAATCCCGGCGGTATGGCCCTGGACGATGAGCCGATTCCGCTCGGCCATGGCGGAGCCGGAGCTGAACGATTTCGAATTAGCCTGACTGGGAGGAAATAGTGCAGACAGATCTTTGCCGACGCCTGGGAATAGAATTTCCGATCTTTGCGTTCACTCACTGCCGTGATGTCGTTGCCGCCGTGACGAATGCGGGCGGATTCGGCGTGCTGGGTGCAGTTGGCTTCAAGCCCGAGCAGTTGAAGGTCGAGCTGGAATGGATCGATGAGCATGTCGACGGCAAGCCGTACGGTGTGGATGTCATTATCCCGAACAAGTATGCGGGGCAGGAAGAGAAGGATCCGGAAAAGCTCCGCGCGATGATCAGCGCCGCCATACCGAATGAGCATCGCGAATTCGCCGACGCGCTGCTCGACTCGCACGGAGTGCCTGCACTTCCGGACGCCGGCGCACCAAACGACCGCCTGACCATGACCGAGGCCACATCAGCCCCCCTCGTCGACATTGCCCTGGAGCACGACAATGTCAAGCTGATCGCCAATGCGCTGGGTACGCCTCCACCCGAGATCATCAAGCAGATTCAGGACTCCGGCCGGATGGTTGGCGCACTGTGCGGTTCACCGCGGCATGCGAAGCGGCACGTGGAGGCAGGCCTCGATTTCATTATCGCCCAGGGGGGCGAAGGTGGTGGCCATACAGGTGATATCGGCAGCATGGTGCTCTGGCCGGAAGTGGTCGATGTAGCCGGCGATGTACCCGTGATCGCCGCCGGGGGTGTTGGTTCCGGGCGGCAGATGTACGCAGCGCTCTCGCTGGGCGCGCAAGGGGTCTGGTGCGGCTCTCTCTGGCTGACCGTGGCGGAGGCCGCGACGACTCCCATTGAGAAAGAGCTGCTGCTGGCGGCGGGCAGCGGCGATACCGTCCGTTCCTCGAGCGTGACCGGCAAGCCCGTTCGAATGCTCAAAAACGACTGGACGGACGCATGGGATAGCGACAACAACCCTAAGTCGCTGGGCGCACCCATGCAGATGATGGCCATCGGCAAGGCCATCGCGCGAATGCGGCGATACCCGGAAGAATCGAGAGATCTGATGTTCGTACCGGCCGGCCAGATCGTCGGTCGGTTGAACGAGGTACGCGGAGCCCGTGACGTGGTCCGGGATATGGTCGAGGAGTATCTGGAGGTCAGCGACCGAATGAATGACCTGCTTCCCAGCGTCGACTAGCAAGAACCAGTTACGCGCGCAGGAGCAAACCGGGTCATCCGCAGTTTCTGAATCCAGTTAGCAGACATCCGGCAGCAGAGCAGAGGATCCATCGATGCCAATCGACTACGAAAAAATCATGTCGCTCAAGAGCGAGGGAATCGAATCGAGTTATGACGACCGTGACGCCATGCTGTACGCGCTCGGCGTCGGATTCGGCCGCGATCCCATGGATGAGCGGGAACTGCCCTTCGTCTATGAAAAGGATCTGAAATCGGAAAACATCCAGACGGTTCCAACCATGGGCGTCGTGATCGCGACGGGCCAGAGGCTTATCGCCGGCGCGGGTATCAATTTCCTCATGGTCCTGCATGGCGAGCAACGTATCGAGCTGCACAGGCCGTTGCCAGCTGCCGCTACGATTGTGCACGACTCGGAGATCACAGCCGCCGTGGACAAGGGTAAAGACAAAGGCGCCGTCGTCTATACGGAAACGCGCGTTCGTCTGAAAGAGACGGGTGAGCCCTTGTGCACGCTTGGCAGCTCGCTGTTCGCGCGAGGCGATGGCGGATTTGGCGGCCCATCCGAAGGCGGCTTTCAACCTCACCCGATCCCTCAACGGGCGCCAGACGCGCGCTTCGAAGCAGAGACCCTGCCGGGACAGGCGCTGCTTTACAGACTGAACGGTGATCGCAACCCGCTGCACGCGGATCCCCAGATCGCAAAAAAAGCAGGATTCGACCAGCCCATCCTGCATGGGCTCTGTACCTATGGCACGACCTGCAGGGCAATAATTCAGAACCTCTGCGACTACGACGCCACGCGTATCCGCAATTTCGACGTCCGCTTCTCCGCGCCGGTCATACCGGGTGAGACAATCGTTGTGGACGCCTGGCAGGACGGCGACGTCGTTTCTTTCGAGTGCAGCGTCAAGGAACGTGATCTGAAGGTCATCAAGAACGGTCGTTGCGTGCTTGGTTGATTCTCACACGCACAAACGGATTCAAAAACTCAGCAGAACACAGGGAGAGCCAGGATGAAGGCAGCAATATTCCACGGACCCAACACACCTATGACGATAGAGGACGTAGAGCTCGACGCTCCAAAGGCAAGAGAAATAAGAGTTCGCACGTCTTACGCTGGCATCTGTCACAGTGATCTGCATTTCGTCGAAGGCATCTTCCCTTTCCGTACGCCCGCCGTTCTGGGCCATGAATCCGCCGGAATCGTCGAGGAAGTCGGCTCCGAGGTAGAGTACGTGAAGCCTGGAGACCATGTGATCACCTGTCTGTCAGTGTTCTGCGGGCACTGCAATCACTGCCTCTCCGGATTCCCAAATCGTTGCGGCGGCCGGGAAACCGCAAGGAAGTCCGGCGAAGGGTCGAGGTTGTCGATCAACGGTGAACCCGTCGCTCAGTTCGCTCATCTGTCCTCCTTCGCAGAGGAAATGCTGGTGCACGAGAACGCAGTGGTCAAAATCCGTGAGGACATGCCACTGGATCGAGCTGCCCTCATCGGCTGCGGCGTCACAACCGGCGCTGGCGCGGCGCTTCGTACGGCGGATGTGGAGGCCGGATCCACCGTTGCCGTCATCGGCTGCGGAGGCGTGGGTCTAAGCGCGATAAACGGTGCCGCCATCGCCGGTGCTGGCCGCATCATCGCCGTCGACAGGATCGATACCAAGCTCGAGCTGGCCAGAAAATTTGGCGCGACGGACACTGTGGATGCCAGTCATGGTGATGCTGTTGAGCAGGTGAAGGCACTGACAGGAGGCGGTGTCGACTACTCGTTCGAAGCCATCGGCTTGAAGCAGACGTGCGAACAGGCTTGGCAAATGCTCGCAACGGGCGGAACGGCAACGGTCATCGGAATGGTCCCCGCTGATCAGCCCATTGAGGTGTTCGGCATGGACCTTCTGCAGGAGAAGAAACTGCAGGGCTCGATGATGGGATCCAACCGCTTCCGGATCGACATGCCGCGATACGTGGACTTCTATCTCTCAGGGAAGCTCAAGCTGGATCCTCTGATTTCCCGGCAGATCTCCCTGTCCGACATCAACGAGGGCATGGAAACGCTCAAAACCGGGGACGTCGCGCGTCAGGTTATCGCGTTCTAGCTTTCCCGAACTGAAGCCCGCTTCGCTCGAAGCGGGTCTGGCGCCTGCTGCTGCGGACTCGTCCGCGCGCCTTTGCAGTCCATCGCCCTCTGCCGTATTGTATGTATGCTGACATTCTCTGGATCAGCTTAGCAGGAGGGCATCATGCCGAAACCTATCATCTCCGCGGACTCGCATATCACCGAACCGCCGGATTGCTATACCGCTCACATCGAAAGCAGATACCGCGACCAGGCACCCCATATCACCGAGATGGATCAACTGGGGGACGTCTTCGTCATAGACGGAATGCCAGCTCCAGTGCCCCTGGGTCTAGTCGCCGCCGCCGGTCTGGACCCGAAGGACATCAAAGCAGAAGGAGTCAAGTTCGAGGATCTGCACAACAGCGGCTGGAATCCGGCGACCCGTGCGGCGGACCAGGACCGAGACGGGATCGCCGCAGAGATCATCTACCCTACCGTCGGGATGGTCCTCTGCAATCACCCCGATACCGACTACAAACAGGCCTGCATGATGGCATACAACCGCTGGCTGGAAGGGTTCTGCGAAGGTGCAGAAGGACGAGCTTACGGTCTCGGGCAGACTGCCGTCACGAGCGTGGAGACCGCGGTGCAGGACCTGGAGGATATGAAGAAGCGCGGATTCGTAGGCGTGATGATGCCTGGAGAACCCGGAACAGAGTTCGACTACGACGACCCGCGATTCGATCCTCTATGGGAGGCTGCCATCGATCTCGACATGCCGTTGTCGTTTCATATCCTCACATCGCGAACGGGCGGGCTCGAGCCGACCAGAGGCCCTCGTATCAACGCCTTTCTTCAGATAATCCGCAGTTGCCAGGACGTGATGGGGCTCTTCATCTATTCCGGTGTCTTCGATCGATATCCGAAGCTGAAACTCGTCTGCGCCGAAGCTGACGCCGGCTGGGTTCCCCACTATATGTACCGAATGGATCACGCGTACGAGTATCACCGCTATTGGATGAAGGCACCGCCGCTGGAGCGCAGCCCCAGCGAATACTTCAGGGAGAATATCGCGCTGACTTTTCAGGACGACTACGTTGCCTTTCAGTGCAAGGACATGGTTAACATCCGCCGGCTCATGTGGGCCAGCGATTTTCCCCACAGCGACTCCACCTGGCCGAGATCGCAGGAGGTTCTGACCCAGCAGACCACACACCTCACGGATGAAGAACGCGACTGGATATGCCATGACAACGTTGCCGAGTGGTACGGAATAGAGCTGAGTTGACCACAGTCACGGCAACGGAATCGAGGCAGTCATCGTCAATGGCACTCTGCTGAGGGAGCGGAAGGAAGACATGCTGGATCCGCAACGAGAACTACCCGGCCGTCTGCTGCGAAACGGGCACGCCAGCTAAACCAGGGCGAATCATCTTCAGGTACGGCCAGGCGGCGCGATGATTGTAAGCATACTTACGCAGACTCTATACTGGACACGTATCGACAACATCTTCGGGAGGCAGGATGTCGACTATCCCAATACAGAATCTCGAGAAGACAATTGATGAGCCTCTGGTCGTGGAAAATCGCGAGCACGGCACATTCATGGTTAACCGGCGCACATTTATTTCCTCAGACATTCTGCGGCAGGAGCAGGATCTGATCTTCGATAAGTGCTGGCTTTACCTGGGTCATGAGTCCGAGATCCCGGAAATCGGAGATTTCCTGACGCGCGATGTGGGCGGGCGTGAGTTGATTTTCGTCCGCGGCACAGACGGCGAGGCCCGTGCCTTTTTCAATACCTGTCCGCACCGGGGAGCTATGGTTTGCAGAGAAAAACTGGGAAGTGAAAAGTTGTTCCGGTGCCTGTATCACGCCTGGACTTTCGACCTGCAGGGCAAGCTGGTTCAGCGACCTGAGGGAGACAGGTACAGCAGCGCTGCGCCGAGCGGCATACACGATCTGGCGCCCGTCGCCCGACTGGATCAGTATCGCGGACTCTACTTCGTCAACTACGATGCCGACGCCATCGATCTGGTTACTTACCTGGCCGACGCCGTCGAGTATATAGACCTGACCGTAGACCATTCGGAAGTGGGGATGGAGATCGTCGGCGGGATTCAGGAGTACGGTTTCCAGGCGAACTGGAAACTCCTCGCAGAAAACAGCTTCGACGGGTATCACGGCCTTCCAACTCACGCCACCTATTTCGACTATGTCGCCGCCGCGGGAGGCCAACTCGGAGAAAGCCTGACCAACGTTTCGGCCCCACGTGACCTCGGAAACGGCCATGCCGTCATCGAGTACGGCGCGCCGTGGGGAAGGCCGATCGCCAAACCTGTTGCCGCCTGGGGTAACGAAGGTGCAGCGGAGTGCGCGGAAATAAGGGAACGCCTTGAGCAGCGATTCGGTAAGGAGCGTGCTGAACGAATCGCCTACAACAATTTCAACATGGTGATTTTTCCGAACCTTGTCATCAACAACATCATGGCAATCACTTTCCGGACGTTCTACCCGGACGGTCCCGACAGGCAGAAGGTGAAAGCATGGACTCTGGCACCCGTCGATGAATCCAAAGCAATGCGCGAAAGACGGCTCTACAACTTTCTCGAGTTTCTTGGCCCTGGTGGTTTCGCGACCCCGGACGACTGCGAGGCGCTTCGTCTCTGCCAGCAGGGCTACAAGAACCTGAAAGCAGTGGGATGGAATGACATTTCAAAGGGCATGACAGAGGAGTCACCTGCGGCCAACGATGAAGCGCAGATGCGCACTTTCTGGCGGGAGTGGAACCGCCGCATATCGGAGGACGACTGATGCCCCTCTCCGTAGACCGACTCCAGGTCGAAGAATTCCTCTACGAGGAAGCTGCGTTGCTGGATAGCTGGAATCTCGATGAATGGCTCAATCTGTTCGAAGAGGGCGCTTCTTATTGGGTTCCACCCGCAGGATCCGGAGACGATGCGGATCCCGCAACTACCCTTTTCTACGTGGCCGATGATTGGTTCCGTCTGACCGAGCGGGTCAAACGGCTCGGAAAAAAAACGGCACACGTCGAGTATCCCAAATCTCTCTGCCGTCACATGATCAGTAATGTCCGGCTCCTGGGCGGTGACGACCAGGCATTCAAAGTGACCTCCAACTTCGTGACCTATCGCAGCAAGGGAGGAACCACCGAGACTTATCTCGGGCATCACATCTACGAAATGTGTCTGAGCGACGGTGCCATTCGCATCAGGCAGAAAACCTCCTTTCTGGATACGGAAGACATCAACGAGCAGGGAAAGGTCAGCATCATCATCTAGTAGCTGGGAGCTGGGAGCTGGGAGCAACCGTATGAAAGATCTGGAAGGCCGCAACGCCATCATCACCGGCGCTGCCTCGCCGATCGGCATGGCCATTGCCAGGCTCCTCCACAGCGAAGGGGCCCGACTGATGCTTGGCGATCTGAACGGTGATGAAGTCGTCGAACTGGCGAAGGAACTGGATGGACTGAGCGTGGTCGGGGATCTGAGTGAAGAATCCCGAGTTCGAAGCATGGTTGCCGAAACAATATCCGCGCTGGGGAGCGTCGATATCCTGATCAACAACGCTGGAGGCGGCGTCATCCGCCCTTTTCTCGAGCACGACAGCGAGTCCCTGCGAGAAACGCTGAACCGCAATCTCTGGACGGCTATCTGGGCCTGCCACGCCGTGCTTCCCCATATGATAGACAGACACTACGGAAGGATCGTCAACATCGGCGCCGATTCCGTACGCAACGGACTCTGGGACCATGCCGGATACAACGCGGCTAAAGGCGGAGTCCATGGCCTCACCACCGGGCTCGCTCGTGAGTTCGCTCAGTCCGGTGTCACCATAAACACGATTGCTCCGTGCATGGTCGCGACACCTGCGGTGAAAGCCGCAACTGAGCGGGGACATCCTCTCATCCAGAAGTTCACAGAGGTCATACCGATGGGTAGAGCTGCCGAGTGTGATGAGGTCGCCTCCATGACGGCGTACCTTGCGAGCGAACAGGCTTCGTTCGTCACTGGCCAGGTGATCAGCGTCAACGGCGGATCCACCATGCTCTGATGGGGAAGGTTACCTACTTAGCTCCTGACGGCAGGAGCTACATCGTGGAAGCAGAAACGGGGCTCAGCATCATGCGCCTGGCCACGAGTAACGCAGTCCCCGGCATCGTTGCCGAATGCGGTGGTACGCTCAGCTGTGCGACCTGCCACGTCTACGTGGAGCCGCAGTGGATCAAGGCGACGGGAATACCCGGCGAGACCGAGGCAGCCATGCTGAGTTTCGCCGTTAATCCACAATCGAACAGCCGGCTCAGTTGCCAGATAAATTACACCGAGGCGCTTGATGGTCTCACCGTGCGAATCCCGGAGGAACAGTGACTGCAGAGCTGATTGACGTTCACTGCCACTTCGTCCCGAAGTCGTTTCCTGAAGGGCCCGAACAGGGCGCCGAAGCCCGCTGGCCCTGCATGCGCCACAACGAGAATAACAAGGCTACGGTGATGATCGCAGGCTCTGCATTTCGGGAGATCGACCACCGATCCTGGGACGCGAATGTGCGTATCCGCGACATGGATGAAACCGGCGTGTCACGCCAGGTGTTGAGCCCCATGCCTGAACTCCTGTCCTACTGGTTTGCTCCATCCGCGGGGCTCGACATGTGTCGTTGGATGAATGAGAGCATCGCCGAGATGATCGTGCACAGTCCGACCCGGTTCTCCGGGCTGGCCATCGTGCCGATGCAGGATCCGGACCTCGCCACCGAAGAGTTAAGCCGCGTAGCTGCGGCCGGGTTTTCGGGCATCGAGATCGGCAGCAACATCAATGGCGTTCTGCTTGGTGAGGCGCAGTTTGACGGGTTCTTCGCGGAAGCCGAACGGCTGGGTCTCGCAATCTTCATGCACGCTCTTCATCCGGTCGGTGCGGAACGCCTGAAGAACCAGCCGGATCTGGTGCCCTTTGCGGCCTTCCCGCTGGATACCGCGTTATCCGCCGTCTCCCTCATCCGGGCGGGTGTGCCGGAGCGATATCCAGGCTTGAGATTGGGTTTCAGCCATGGAGGCGGTGCCATTATTCCGCTGGTGCATCGGCTGGCACAGGGTGCCAGGTTGACAGGGGGATTCGGCGGATCACTGAAGAAAACTCCCGCACAGTACGCAGCCGGATTTTATTACGACAACCTGGTATACGACGCCGGATACATGAGCTACCTGGCAGATTCCTTCGCGCCCGGGCACGTGTTCTGCGGCACCGACTACCCATACCCAATCATGGATACCAACCCGGCCGGCTTCATCGAGTCGTCAGCTCCCGCCCGGCCCGACTCCGTTCGGCACGAAGCAGCGCGCACCTTCCTCGCGCTCCCCTGAAACCAAGAGCAGGTATACGCAATGGCAGAAATTCTCGGTGTCGGCATCACTCACTACCCACCCTTGCTCGGTGAACCTTCGAGCTACGCCAACCTGCTGCGTCTGGTTCTCAACAGTCACCTGATTCCCGACGAGGCAAAAAGGCCCGAAGCATGGCCGAAAGGCATGCAGCAACAATGGGCAAACGAACTGGAGCATGCGAAAGAACATCAGCAGCGTCATCGCGAGGCGTTTCGCGTCATCCGCGAAACCATCGACGAGTTCCGGCCCGATGCCGTGATCATCTTCGGGGACGATCAGTACGAGAACTTCAAGGAAGACATAATCCCGCCCTTCAACGTGTACTGCATAGATGGCTACGAGTCCGCGCCCTTCGCCATGCTGGGCGCTCTGGGCAGCAGTGCCAATATCTGGAACCAACCGACCGATTACACGTACGAGGTACCCGGCAATGGCATGCTGGCCAGGGATCTCGCCCACGGCATCATCTCGCTGGATTGTCCGGTTGCCTACTCTTACCGGTTTCTGAATCAGAAAACGCTCACCCACGCGTTCGCCAACGCGATGGTGTTTCTGGATTGGCAGAAGAGCGGTTGGAACTATCCGATCATTCCGATAGCCGTAAACTGCTATGGCACCGGCGTCATCCACACGCGGGGCGGAATGGCTCAACTGTTCGATACCAGACCCGAATCAGAACGGGATCCCTATCTGGACACGCCTGCACCGGCCGGCCCGACGCCTCGCTCCTGTTTCGCGCTGGGTCGTGCTCTGCGTTCCGTGCTCGACGAGAAGGAAGGACGATACGTCGTAATGGCGTCATCCGGATGGTCCCACGCGTTCCTGACAGCCAAACATCATTGGCTGTATCCGGACAGGAGTTTCGACAGGCAGCGATTGAGGGAACTGCAGGCATCCCGGCACAATCTCTGGGAGAGCCTGAGCAACGATGCTGTCGAGGAGGCCGGCAGCCAGGAGTTCAAGAACTGGATCTGTCTGGCAGGTGCTTTCGAAGATCGGAGTGCCGAGATCATCGATTATCTGGACACCTGGATCTTCAACTCCCAGAAATGTTTCGCCCTGCTGCCACCCTGATTCGATGGTCGACGCAAGCGCCATTTTGTATGTACACTTACCATCTTAGGGAATTGACCACGAAAAACCTGGAAACAGGAGGATGAACAATGGGCTTGCTTGAAGGGAAGGTCGCGCTGATCACCGGTGCGGGTGGCGGTCTGGGTCGAAGCCACGCGTTGCTTTTGGCAGAAGAAGGCGCGCGCGTGGTAGTCAACGACCTGGGGGGCGCGGTGGACGGAACCGGAGAAGGTTCACGAATGGCGGACGCCGTCGTGGAAGAGATACGCCAGGCGGGCGGAGACGCCGTTGCAGACTACGGCTCCGTCACCAGCGATGCAGAGCAGATGATTGCCACCGCGGTAGATGCCTTCGGACGGCTGGACATCTGTATCTGCAATGCCGGCATTCTTCGGGACAAGTCCTTCAAGAACATGACACCCGATCTCTGGAATCCCGTGGTGGATGTGCATCTCAACGGTACCTACCGGGTTGCGAAGGCAGCGTATGACCAGATGCTCGAGCAGGGAGATGGTGGGCGCATAGTGGTGACGAGTTCCACCGCAGGTCTGATTGGAAACTTCGGGCAGACCAACTACGGTGCTGCCAAAGCCGGCATTGCTGGATTCATGCGCTGTCTGGCCCGCGAGGGAATCAAGTACGGCATCACCGTTAACGTTCTCGCGCCTGCGGCCTGGTCACGCATGACGGAAGACCTGCTGCCCCAGGAGTCCGCTGACCGGTTTTCGCCCGACCGCGTGTCACCGGTCGTCGCGTGGTTAAGCTCCGATGAAGCAGCAGACGTGACCGGTCGACAGTTCTGCGTGGGAGGAAACCGTGTTTCCCTGCTCTCCTGGCAGGTCGACGTTCTCGCCGAGAAAGATCCCTCCGGAGACCCCTGGAGCCCCGCCGAGATCGGCCAGTCCCTCAGGGAAACGATGGAGCGCTGGCCAAGACCGCTCGGGCCCATGGACGTCTGAACCGGTTGCCGGACTCGTGAGATGAAGACGCCAGACACCGACTGATCTGCCAATGTCTGCCGTACGCGACTCAACCTCCGCTGGCAGACGTCGTACGACGCCGTACAAAGGTTCCAATCCTGTCAATCGCCCGCAAACCATCTGACAGCATCGGAGCAAAGTGCTGAAACACGTGGATCATGTCCTGCCACTCTTCGTAGTCCACGTTGACCCCGCACTCGATGGCCCGCACAGCGAGCCGACGCGCATCATCGAGCAGCGTCTCTGCGGTGCCAACCTGCACCAGCAGCGGTGGCAATCCCGCAAGATCGCCGTATATGGGCGCTGCCAGGGGATCTTTCGCATCGGCACCGTTCAGGTACGTAGATGCCATGCCAAGCAATCCTTCCCGTTCGACCATCGGATCTTCACCGGCCTTCTCATCCATGCTCGCGCCGAGCGCTTCCATATCCACCCACGGACTGAGACAGATCCCAGCGGCCGGTAAGGCTACGCCGTCGGATTTGAGCTTCAGCAAAGTCGCAACCGTGAGACCACCCCCTGCGCTATCCCCTGCGATCACCACTTCCTCCGGCTTGTGCCCCTGGTCCAGCAGCCACCGGTAAGCCTTCGATGCGTCTTCAACGGCTGCTGGAAACGGGTGTTCGGGCGCTAATCTGTAATCCACCGCCAGAACACGGCAGTCTGAAGCCCGGGCTATGTTCGCAACAAGGGGGCGATGCGTGATCAGCGAGCCGATCACGTAGCCCCCACCGTGCAGGTACATGACGATCTGTGGGCCGGGATCACCGGTGTGACTGAGCTCACAGGGAACACCGTCGGCTGTCACTGTTTCCGATTGCCAGTCGTCACCCGTAGGAAAGGCGCTTCCCAGCGATTCATAGCCTGCACGCATCTCCTCAATGCTGCGCGTCCCGCTCCGATCACCGAGATTCGCGGCGAGCAGCTCTTTGAACGCTTCCACTTCTTTGTTCACTCAAACCTCCTCTAGGTCCTCTGCAGGATGTGAATGGCGCAGACGGATCCGGCGCCCATCATGTGCACCAGCGCGTTTCGCGCTTCATCGACCTGGTTTTTTCCCTGTTCGCCTCTGAGCTGCCGTGTGGCATCCCAGACCTGAGCGATCCCCGTTGGCCCCCCGGGATGCCCGCGGGCAATGAGCCCGCCGTCAGTGGAGAAAGGAATACGCCCGCCTATCGCAGTGTCACCATCATGCACCAGCCGGTCCCCCTCTCCTTCCGGGCAGATCCCCAGCAATTCGTAATACATCAATTCTTCGATGGGAAAAGCATCATGAACGTGTACCAGACTGAGATCCTCCGGCCCGATGCCCGCCTCCTCATAGGCTAGGTTCGCCGTCCGCTGGGTCGACTGCGGGGGTCCCACAACGGCACCCAGAAAAACGTGCCCTTCAGAATACACTTCCGACTGCAGCTGAGACGCCAGCACCTTCACCATCGGCCGACCGTTCGCAAGCTTTCTTGCCCATTCCTCCGTCGCCACGATGGCGCACGCAGCACCCGCGCCGCTGGCACAGGCCATCATGGCCGTGTGTGGATAGGCTACGGTGGGTGCGGCAAGCACTTCTTCCACCGTTATCTCGTGATCTGCCCGTCGCTGGGCCATGGGATTGTGCCGAGCATGATTCCAGTTCTTGGCCGCGATGGCTGCATAGGTCTCCACAGTGGTACCCATCTCGTGCATGCGGCGCACAGCCCACATGGCGAAGAAGCCCGCCGGCAGCATCACGTTGTCGAATGGAGGCAGCCCTTTTTTCGTGCCGGGTGCCGGTTTTCGTCTTGCCACACCCATCCGCGCCATGTCGTCGAAGCCAATTGCCATCGACACATCCGCCGCACCGCCGGAGACGGCCCATACCGCCTCGCGAAACGCGGAAGATCCCGTGGCTGAAGCATTCTCCACATGCACGACGGGCGCTCCGCTCAGGCCGAGATCCTTCGCATAGCCGACACCCTCCATCATTCCACCGCCGATGTATCCGTTATAGATACCGCCTACATCGCGAAAGCGCAGACCTGCGTCTTCCAACGCCGAGACGCCAGCGGTGAAGTACATGTCCCGCAGCGGCACATGGTCTTTCGTAAACGGGTGCATTCCTACGCCTACCACGTAAACGTCACGGTTCACGGCTAGACGTCCCCCACCGGCACGCCCGCGGGAACAAATTTGAATCCGCAGTACTCCGTGCCGTCATCGTCCACCGATATCACGTCGGCCTCCAGGCGCATCGGCATCCCGATCTCGAAGTCACCTTCACCTCCATCGATCGGCGTCTGAACCCGCACGCCTTCCGGAAGATCCACCTGTCCGACGCCGTAGCCGCCGCCTGGATCCGTTTCCATGCTGCCCATCCTCGGCATGTAGACATACGACCAGGAGTAGAGCAGTCCTTCCGTTGACAGCTCAACCGTTTCCACAGGCTGCTCAGTTATCGGACAACGTTTGCGCACCGGGAAAAAAGTGACGTCCGCTGCCGGGCTGTATGAGCCCAGCAGACGCACACTCCCTTCCTCCGGGAGCACCATGTAACCGTCTTCCAGTGGAATCCTCTTCACCATTTCTTCCCAACCCCCACCGTCATTCGAACAGTCTTCACGCATCGCTGCCAGAAACTATCGTCCGGTACATCTCCCTGCGGAACCCGTCATGGTCATTGAACGCCTGATGCACGCACAACCGATTGTCCCAGATAGCAACGGTCTGCGGTTCCCAACGCAGCCTGCAGGTCAGGGCCGGCTGGGTAAGATGAGATGCGAGATAGTCGAGTATGGGCTGTGACTCATCCTGATGCATACCTTGAATGCCCGTCGTGTACGTCCGATCGCAAAAGAGCGCCTTTTCCCCGGTGACCGGATGTGTGCGCACAATCGGGTGCACGGCGCCAATGAGTTTCTGCTTCGCGAGCTCGGGGTCCGGTGACTCATTCACCGAGGTCTTCAGATCTCCCCCATCCGAACTCAGTCGGGCCTTCTGAATTTCGATCATGAAACGCTGAATGGACATATGTACCTTGAGCGGTTCCAGCATCTCCTTCATCGTGTCTGACAGGAGGGAGTAACCCAGTGCCGCATTCGCCCACATGGTGTCGCCGCCGTACGGCGGCGTCTCGACACCGCGCAGGATCGTAATCACCGGCGGATCCGGTAGGAAAGGCGAGTCGAAATGCCAGCCGGACCCAAAGATGATGGCCACCGGATCGTCCGCCTCCCTGATCACCGGCTGGACGTGCTCATACCCCTCTACTCCTTCCGTGTAGGCATCCTTACCAAACGCGCCGAAACGTCCCGTGAGCGCCTCGTGGCCTGCATGTGAGATATCCTGATTACGGAAAAAGACCATCTTGTGTCGATAAAGCGCATCTCGTAATTCGGCGAACGTCTCCTCAGAGATCTCAGCCAGATTTACACCGGTGACTTCCGCGCCCATGGCCGCTGCCAGCGGCAGCGCCTGAATCGTCTTGTACTCTTTCGGGCTGTTGTCGAACACCCCGTAAGGATGGTAGATCACAGTCGTTTGGCTCCTCGGTCAGGGCAAGCCGCTGCCTCCCTGAGCCTAAGTTCTTGCATCTGTCCATCAAGCAAGCCTCAATTGTACGCATATGTACTATTCGGGTAAAATCCAGAGGTATGCAAGAGCAGGCTTGGAGACTGAGGAAAGACTGAGGATGTGTTCTTGCGGGCCCGATACAAAATCGGGGTAATACGAATCCAACAGAGGATTACGATGTGAATACTCGGAATTCCGAGCAGCAGTATGACGCGATAATCATTGGCGCAGGCATGTCGGGTTTGTATCAGCTGCACAAACTCCGCGAGCTAGGCTTGTCCGCGAAAATTTTCGAAACCGGCTCCGGCGTGGGCGGCACCTGGTACTGGAATCGCTACCCGGGCTGCAAGTTCGATTCCGAAAGTTACAGCTATGGATACTCGTTTTCCCAGGAAATCCTGGATGAGTGGGAGTGGAGCGAGCATTTCGCCCGCCAACCCGAAACCGAAAGGTATCTCAACTTTGTTGCGGACAAACTGGACCTGAAAAAGGACATAGAGTTCAACAGCAAGGTCAGCTCTGCTTCCTACGAACAGGAGCACGGTCGTTGGAAGGTGAAGATCGAAACTGGCGTGGAAGCAACTGCACAGTACCTGATTACGGCGGTCGGACCACTGTCCGCGCCCACGATGCCCAACTACAAAGGGATGGATAGTTTCAAAGGAGGTTCCTGGCACACGGCCCTCTGGCCCAAAGAGTCACCCGATTTTTCGGGGAAGCGTGTCGCCGTGATCGGCACTGGTGCAACCGGCGTTCAGGTCATTCAGGAAATGGCTCACATGGCAGAACACCTCACTGTGTTCCAGCGCAATCCGAACTGGTGCGCACCGCTGAACAACCGTCCAATCACTGCCGAAGAGCAGAAAGAGATCAAGGCCACCTACCCGGAAATCTTCGCGAGATGCAAGGAAACCCACGGGTGCTTTCTCCACTCACCGGATCCCCGAAGCGTATACGAAGTCACTGAGGAAGAAAGGACCGCTTTCTTCGAAAAGCTTTACAACGAGCCCGGCTTCGGCATATGGGTAGGTAGCTTTTTTGATACGCAGATGAACCAGGAGGCCAATCGGTTCAGAACGGAATTCATCGCTGACAAGATCCGGTCCCGTGTCAAGGATCCGGAACTCGCGGAGAAGCTCATCCCGAAGGACCACGGTTTTGGTACGAAACGTGTTCCCCTGGAGACCGACTACTACGAGGTCTACAACCGCGACAACGTGCAACTGGTCGATCTGAGGGAGACGCCCATAGAAGAGATCACTCCTGACGGCATTCGCACCACTGATGCTCTCCTGGAATTCGACTACATCATCTACGCGACCGGCTTCGATCCTGTTACCGGCTCGCTGAATCGCATCGACATCACCGGTGTGGATGGCCTCAAACTCAAAGACAAGTGGTCGAACGGGCCATTGACGTATCTCGGCATACAGAGCGTCGGGTTTCCAAATATGTTCACGCTGGTCGGGCCGCACAACGCCGCAACCTTGTGCAACATTCCGCGCTGCATCGAGCAGAATGTCGAATGGGTAACCGCTCTGATCGATCACATGCACCGAAACGGTCTGACGCATGTCGAGCCCAGGGCGGACTCGGAGCGCGAGTGGACCGAGGAAGTCGTCGCCGTGGGAGCCGAGTCTCCTTTCATGAAGGTGGACTCATGGATCTCTGGCGTCAACACGAACGTGGCTACCCGACAGGATCGTGTTTTCCAGGTCTATGCGGGCGGCGCACCCGCCTACCGGGAACACTGCGAAAAAGAGGCAAGCACCGGGTATAAGGGTTTCGCGCTGACTTGAACAGCCAGAGCAATGGCGGGCCAATCTGGGCTGACTTCAACGGTGAGCGCAGCAAACAATTAGGTAGGAGTATCGGGATGAATCATCTGATTTACGAGAAACGTGACGGCGTCGCCTATCTCACCATGAACCGCCCGGAGCGTCGGAACGCTCTGAGCCCGCGGATGATCGTAGAGATGGCACAGGCCTGGGCTGATTTCAAAGAGGACACGGACAGTCGCGTCGCGGTGCTTACAGGAGCAGGAGACAAAGCGTTCTGCGCAGGGGCTGACCTGGGGCTGCTGATTCCCCTGTTCTCCAGAGCCCGGGAGGCGGAAGATGAGTACGACGAAGCGCTCGTCAAAAACCGCTCGCTGATGCAGACCGCCCTCCTGCGCGACTTCGAGCTGTACAAGCCGGTAGTGGCTGCCGTGAACGGCTTTGCGTTGGCCGGAGGCACGGAGATTCTCCAGGCAACCGACATCCGCATCGCCGCCCCCACGGCAGAATTCGGTTTGACCGAAGTGGCTCGCGGCATCGTTCCAGGAGGTGGCTCCCTGGTTCGCCTGGCACGCCAGGTTCCCTACTGCAAAGCGATGGAGATTCTTCTCATTGGCGACCGGATGCCGGCAGCTGAGGCACTGCGCATCGGCCTCATCAATGAGATCGTGCCAGCTGATCAGCTTGCGGAACGCGCTCAGCAGGTGGCCAGCCGTATCGCCGAGAACGGTCCGCTGGCCGTAGCCGCCTGCAAGGAGGCTGTCATCAGGACCAGCGGTCTGGAGCTCGAAGCCGCCTTTCCGATAGAGAACGAAGTTTCGGCGCGCATCATGCGCACCAGGGACGCTGTCGAAGGGCCACGGGCATTCATGGAGAAACGCGCACCCGTGTTTCGAGGGGAATGACGAACCTGCTGCTGCCACGGCGTGGAACGATTCGCTCGTCCTAGACGGCAGGCCGTCAGTCCTGAATATCAGGGCAGGTTCATGCTTCAGTCATCATCCTCTTCAGCAAGCACTCCCGGCAGCACGGAACGGTGGAATCCTTCGAATGCCGGGTATGAATTCGCCACCTCCAGCGCCAGCATAGGCGTCCGTGTTTTCAATCCGAATCCCCCGTCCACGCGGAGGACTTGTCCGTCGATGAATGAAGCTGCCGGGCTCAAGAGAAAGACAACCGCAGCGCTGACTTCGGACTCCGTCCCTAGCCGGCCCAACGGGGTGCACTCTCCGAAAGAGCTGAACGCGTTTATCATGCGTTCATCTGAATAGGTATCGAAACCGCTGCTTATAACGTATCCGGGAGCAACCGCGTTGACACGGATACCGTGCCTCGCCCATTCGAGCGCGGCAGTCGCCGTCAGATTTTCAACACCGGCGCGCGCGGCGCCCGTATGGCCCATGAGCGGCATACCGCCGGGGGTATCCGCTGTGATATTGACGATCGCCCCGCCGTTGTCACGCATGCATGCATCAAAGACCGCCCGGGAAACCGTGAACGTCGCGATCAGGTTGTTCCGGATCACCGCATCGAAGCCTTTTGTGGACATCTCGGAAAGAAGAGCGGGAAACTGACCGCCAGCGCAGTTGACAAGCGCGTGAATCGCCCCTTCGGCAGCAAACTCCGCCACGATCTCCTCCACCGCCTCTTCATCTCGAACATCGCAGATGCCGCTTCGCGCGGAGCCACCATCTGCTCGGATCTCGCTCACCACCGCTTCGAGCTTTGCCCGAGTCCGGCCAGCCAGCAGGACCTCGGCACCCAGCGACGCCAACTCATGGGCGACGCACCGACCGATTCCAGAGCCGCCCCCGGTTATCATGACTCTGCAACCGCTGAAGAGATCCGAATGGAACACGGATCGGTAGTTCACGCTCATCTGTATTCCGCTCAACGCGCTGTTCGTCAGCTTTCGGCGTCGCGTAACCTGCTGCTCGCCGCCAGCCTGATCGGTGAGTAGGTGATAACCACATCACCTCTCTGATTGACAATGTCGTTGCGGGTTCTGACCACACCCCGATCATCTGATTTGCTGGTAGGTCGGGCCTCCAGCACCTCTACTTCGACGTGGATGGTATCTCCCACAAACGTCGGACCAAGCACCTCGAAATTCATGCTGAGAAATGCCAGCCCCGTGCGTTGGAGGATCGCCTGCACAAGCAACCCCTCCGCCACCGCGTAAACCAGGGCGCCCGGCACCAGCCGTCCGCCTTGCGGAGCATGCTCGCTTGCATAGAGCTCATCCGTGAACAGAACCTCGACCATTCCGGTGGTGTTGATGAAGTTTACGAGGTCCGTCTCGGTGATCGTACGGGACAGCGTGCGGAATTTTTCGCCAACGCTAAGCTCATCGTAGGCGATGCCGAGTCCAACAGTGCGCACCGCTACCTCTAACCCAGCGCTTCGACTGCGAAGCTGGCTACACCCTTGTAGTCCGCTTTGCCGTTTGGCGCACGAAGCGGCACGTCCGCAGAGAGTACCCGCTTCGGGGCTTTATAGGCTGCAAGATGCTCCTTGACGTGAGCGCGCAGCGCTTCTTCGTCCAGCTCGGAACCAGGGGCGATGATGACCACACCGGTGACCGCCTGTCCCCAGCGCTCGTCAGGAATACCGACCACCAGCGCGTCCTCCACGCTCTCATGCTGCTTCAGCACCTCTTCTATCTCCTCCGGATAGATTTTTTCACCGCCGCTGTTGATGCACACAGATCCGCGACCGAGCAGCGTCAGAGTTCCATCCGACTCCACCGTGCACCAGTCTCCCGGAACGGAATAGCGTATGCCATCGATGACCGGGAAAGTGCTGGCCGTCTTTGCTTCGTCCTTATAATAGCCCAGAGGGATCGGGCCACTTCGCGCGATGAACCCCGGCTCACCACTGCCGGGCTTGACTTCTCGAAAGTCTTCCGTAAACACCTTGCAGGAATCGCCGATCTTGAATTTGGCGGTACCGGAGGTTTCATTGATCGTCGTTCTGGACGCACCGAATCCCACAGCCTCAGATGCCCCAAAGGAGTCCATGAGCACCATGTTGGGATTGTGCTTGAGCAGACCCTGCTTGACTTCCGGAGACCACATCACGCCTGAGCTGACCATCCCCAGCATGGACGATATGTCATAGCTATCCGGGTTCTCATCGAGGGCACGCAGCATGGGCTTGGCGAAAGCATCGCCGACAATGGCCATGGAGTTGACGCGATAGCGCCCGACGGTCTTCCACAACGCATCCGAATCGAGGCTGGTCTCCGGCACGGTGACGATACAGCCACCCTGAGAAAGCGTGTTGATGGAAGTGAGCATGGCCGTTCCGTGCATGAGCGGACAGGCAGCAAGCGCCCGTCCCCGCATCGGCGCAGCGGCAATTCTCTCTGAATGCTCGGTCACAGATTCAGGCGGCCCCACTTTTCCTTCAGCAAGCAGAGAGGCACCTGCTCCACCCGCCTTCCAGATCGCCTCATGCTCCCACATCACGCCTTTCGGCATACCGGTCGTGCCACCGGTGTAGATGAACATCAGATCATCTCCTCGACGATCGGCATCCACCCGTTCGCCATCTCCCTCCATGGCGATAGTTTCAAAGTCGGCAGCGAACGGCGCGCAACTCCGGTCATCCTCAAAGTACGGTGCCACTTCAATCCACGCCTTCACACCGGGAAGCCTGTCTCTCAATGCTTCGACATGTGCTCTGAACTCTGCTCCGAAGACAACGGCTTCAGCATCGGAATTATCCAGAATGTAGAAGAGCTCATCGTCCAGGTATCGATAGTTCACGTTCACGTGCACGAACCTGCCTTTGAACGATGCCACCATGGTCTCGACGTACGCCGGACAGTTCCGCATGTAGTGCGCCACCTTGGAATCGGGTCGCAGCCCCGCTTTCTGCAGATAACCCGCAAGGCTGTTCGTTCTTCTGTCGAACTCCGGCCAGGAGATGACAATACCTTCAGTTCCGCCAGGCCCCGCATGAATCAGCGCCGGATCCTCCTCTGTGCTGACATCGCTGATAGCCTCGTAAATATCGCCGTAGTTCCAAGCCATACATCCCCCCTCAAGCGTCTACTGATTCAGTCTAGTCCGAGCCCAATCGAAAGACAGGTGTCTGAAAGTCGTCAGACACCCGATGGAAATCAACCCGCACCGGCAGTCCGATCTCGAGTTGGCCGGGTTCGGCATCCACCAGATGGCTCATGAGCCGCACTCCTTCGGGAAACTCCACTACCGCCGCCACGAAAGGCACCGCGAATTGCGTGTGAAATACCTGGTGAGTGACGGTCCAGGAATACAGCGTGCCCTGTTGCGTGACCGGCGCCCACTCGTACTCTGTAGAACCGCATTCGGCGCACATGTAGCGCGGCAGGTGCCGGAACTTCCCGCATGAAGTGCACCGCTGCACCCTGAGCACGCCTTCCTGACACACCTGCCAGAACTCAGCGTTGATCGGATCGATAGGGTTCGGGATCGGCCAGTCTGACATGGTTATCTCCTCAATATCGCTATGCTGCCGTCGCCGAGATCTCCCCAACCGGTAACCAGGCCGATCTCCGCGCCTTCAACCTGCCGTGCACCCGCTTCCCGTCGAAGTTGCCGGGTCGCCTCCACAGTGTGGTTCAACCCCCACACATGACCTTCGCTCAGCAGCCCGCCATGGGTGTTCAGCGGGAACTTACCGCCGAGTTGTATCTGCCCATCCTTGACGAAGTCATAGACGCTGCCCTGCTCGGCGTACCCCATGGCCTCGAGCTGCAGCAGTACCACATAAGTAAAGCAGTCATAGACCTGCAGGAAGTCGACATCCGTCGGCTTGATACCCGCCATCTCAAAGGCCCGCGGCGCTGCATAGCTCAAGCCGATCCTGAACGGATCCTCTCTGGAGGGTATGTCGTCAGCCGGATAGGGGTGACCTTCCGCCGCGGCCATCACGTAAACGGGATCGTGAGGAAGATCCTTTGCCCGCTCAGCCGAAGTCAGCACGATCGCACAGGCACCATCAGTTTCCAGGCAGCAGTCGTTCAGCCTGAACGGCTCGGACACCATGCGGCTGCCCAGATACTCTTCCATGCTCAGCGGCCGCTCGTGCATGAACGCCTGATCGTTGAGCTGCGCATGAGACCTGCATGCGACCGCCACTTCACCTGTTGCTTCATCAGGAACTTCAAATAGCTGCTTGTGCCGGGTGGCAAGCCAGGCGTACATCTGTACCGGTAGCATTACTCCGAACGGGATGTAGAAGTCTTTCATCGTGGCGCCCATGGCAGAGATGCCCATTGGCCTGCTTTTCGGTTGCCCAGGCTTTCGGCGCAACGCCGAGTACCCATTCCACCCAAGCACGATGAGCACCGTTTCGGCGATGCCCGCGGCGATTGCGATAGATGCATTCTGAATCGCCGCTGTAGGGCTCGCTCCGCCCATGTGCACGGTAGAGGCGAAGCGCAGGATGGGTATTCCCAGATTCGCCGCCAGCTCTTCTGAAGTAGTGATTACCGGTGGCGGGACCATGCCATCGACATCTCGAGGCGTGAGCCCTGCATCTTCCAGGGCGTCTCGTGCGGCCGCCAGCATCATGTCCACCGCCGTTCTCTGTGTTCCCTTGACGTATTCGGTTTCGCCGATGCCGACGATTGCAGCCTTCTCACTCCAATCCATCAGTTCAGCTCCTGACCTGCTCGTGTTTCACGGCTGAGAGCAGCAACCAAATACCGATCACTTGCCTTCTCTCCTAATCATCGACCACCCTCCATCACCGTATGCAACCAGCGGCTCCCGGGGCATTCCGAGGCCTCTTTCGCTGATGATGTTTTTCTGAATATTCGCTGATCCCCCACCGATGATTCCGGTAAAACAACTGAGAAAACTCTTCTGCCAGTCCCTTTCCCGCTGATGGGGAGACCCGTCATAGAGGGTGCCCAGCTCTCCGAGCACATCCACTCCCAGCGAGTAGATGTCATGCGACAGTTCCGTTGCCGAGAGCTTGACGAGCAACTCCTCCACACCCAGTGGCTCTCTGTTGATGGACTTCGATAACAATCTCATGCCGTGGTATTTGTTCGCGAGCGTCCGGGCCTGCAGCTTCATCAGTCGGTCCCTGTAAAACGGCATGTCCATCGCGCGCACTCCGCCTATGCGTTCCTCGAGCATCAATTCCTCGAGCGATTTGATTGCCGACTGTCCCTGACCGGGATTTCCGAGCATTCCCCGTTCGTATTTGAGCGTAACATTCGCAACCCGCCAGCCTTCGCCCCGGGATCCCACGATGTTGGTTACCGGTATCCGAACGTCCGTCAGAAATACTTCGTTGAAGGTCGCATCACCGGTCATGGTCACGAGCGGCCGCACTTCAATCCCCGGAACATCCATGGGCATCAGCAGGTAGCTGATTCCATGGTGCTTGGCGGCATCGGGTTCTGTCCGAACGAGGATGAAACACATGTCTGAGATGTGCGCAGTACTGGTCCAGATCTTCTGCCCGTTGATGACGAATTCGTCTCCATCGACCTCTGCCTTCGTCCGGAGGCTCGCAAGATCGCTTCCCGCACCCGGCTCCGAGTACCCTTGACACCAGATCATCTCACCCTTGATCGTCGGTTCTATGTACTTCAGCCGCTGCTCCTCGGTACCCACTTCCAGCAACGTCGGCACGAGCATGGAAATCCCCTGGCTCGCCATTCCCGGCGGCAATCCCGCAGCAATGAACTCTTCCTGAATGATCCGGCTCTCGATGATGTCCGGCTTTGCGCCGTAACCGCCGTATTCTTTCGGTATCGTCCGCGCGGCATAGCCGTGCTCTATCAGCTTGGCTTGCCACTCCAGGCGCGCAGCACTCGGGCGCTGGCTGATGCCCGGCATTCCCGCGGAATCGTCGACATACGCGTTGTTCTCACAGAATTCCCGCACTTCTGCTCGAAACTGGTCGTACTTCGCATCGTAGTTCAGATCCATCACGTTCTCCTAGTTGGTGGATGCCGACAAGCCTGACTCTGCTGTCCAGCCCTGCAGCGACGCCGCGTGTTCGCGCGTCAGCTCCGGGCCACCCAGAAGCTGCCGATTCGTCTCGATGCGCTTGAACCATAAGTGAAGGCCCAGAAGCTCTGTGTACCCCATGCCGCCGTGAATCTCGATGCTGGTGCGTGCCAGGTACTTGGCGATCTCGCTGACGTGCGAATTGAGATGTGCAGCGTGCAGTGGGAACTCATCGGGGCTCTCCGAGTGCGTATGCGCCGTATACCAGAGCAGCGAACGGCAGGGTTCCAGTTCCGTGATCATCTGCGCCAGCTGGTGCTTAATCCCCTGAAAAGAACCGATCGGCCGTTCGAACTGATACCGATCGAGCGAATACTGTCGGGCCGTTTCGAACATATGGGCGGCAGCGCCAAAACTGTCGGCTGCCAGAGCCGTTCGAGCCGCCGCAAGCACCGTCTCCCTGTCGCCCTCCACATCCAGTGTGCGTGCTTCGACATTGTCCAGACTCAACACCGAGAACGTCCTGGTCTTGTCAACGTTGATCAGCGACTCGACGGTGAGACCCGGTGCATCCCTGTCGATGATTGCCAGCTCGCAATCACCTACTGCCACGAGAAAATGGGTGGCATCGTCGCCGTCGACCACCATTCCCGTCTGTCCGGCAATCCTGCCGCCATCGATGCTCAGCGGCTCACCCAGCCTTTTTCCCACCCACCCCGAAAGATCAACGCCGAATCGATGTTCGCCCGCGGCGATGGATGGTAGGTGCTGGTCTTTGTCTTCGTCTGAGCCGGCCAGCGCCAGGACCGTGGGAGCCACGAATACGTTGCCGAGATAGGGAATAGGCGCCGCTGTCCGACCCACAGCTTCGGCCACAACGACAGCGTCCAGCAGCGACAGCTCGGAACCGCCCCACTGCTCAGGCACCAGGATGCCGGTAGCGCCGAGCTCCGCAAACTGACCCCACAACTCCACGGGGCAGGGCTTGCCGAGCAAACCCTTCAGCGCCTCCAGATCAAAGTTCGCTGCCAGAAACCTGGAAACCATTTCCTGGAGCATGGTTTGCTCAGAACTGAGTCCAAAATGCATCGTTCCTCCTCCGATTCAGGATTGCTCAGGCTGCGGCTTCAAGCGCCGTAACATCGATGTTGTAAAGACCGGCCACGTTGTCACACAGAATTGAGCGCTTCTGTTCGGCGTCGAGCGCTGCCGAATGCTCGGCCAGCATCTCCTGAGACCAGGGCCAGGTCGAGTCCGAGTGCGGAAAGTCATTGGCCCACATCAGTCTGTGCCAGTTCATCTGGTCTGCCGACTTGAACGCAACCCAATCGTCCTGAAAAGTCAGGTAGATATGCTCGGCGAAATACTCGCTGGGAAGTTTCGACAGGGTTACACCGGGCGCTAACCAGGCACGGTGTCTTTTGTAAGCGTGATCCATCCGATACATGTAGTGCGGCACCCAGCCCGCATCCGCTTCCACACAGGCAACCTTGAGCTCCGGGTACCGCTCGAACACCCCGCCGAAGATCAGCGTGCCCATGATGTCCTGATTGCCGCGAATGATGGAAAGGAAACTGTTGATTCTCGGCCCGCGGAACTGGCTCTGCCCTCGCGTGGTCAGGATATGGAACGACAACGGCAGATCGAGCTCGATGGCGGCTTCCCAGACAGGGTTGTAGATTTCCGAATCAAAATCCTCTTCCGCCGGATTGCCCGACATCATCACACCGCGCAGGCCGAGATCCGCAATCGCATGGAAATCCGTAACAGTCTTCTCCGGGCTGGTCACTGCTGTTTGCCCGCATCCCAGAAGCCGGGTCGGGTGTGCACCGCAGTATTCGGCAATCCAGCGGTTGTATGCTTGGAAACAGGCATCCTTGTATTCAAAGTCAGCGTGGTTGCACAGCATCATGCCGACTGTCGGGTAGATGATCTCAGCTGCAACACCGTCTCGATCTTGATCGGCCATGCGCGCGTCCGGATCCCAGCCGCCCTTGTGCAGATCCTCGAATCGAACGCCGGCCTCGGTGAGAGCTTCCGCATCCTTCCCCGCTGCAGCTACCAGACCGAGCGCGATCGGACGATCCATTCCATCTATGACGAACACATCTCCCCGCTCGCCCATGTTCTCCACGCGAGGCGCGCGATCCTTCCAGCGCTTGTCGATGTAGTCCGAGTAAGTATTAGGTGCCTCGGTGATGTGGGAATCTGCCGAAATAACTGGATAGTCCATCTACAATCTCCTCAGTGCTTATCCCCAATGCTCGCGTTACGGCGAATATCGTCAGCCGCTAAACGCCGTCGTCAACTTCACAAACCGAATCAGGCCAGATTTTCCTGCCCAACCTCAGATCGATCGAAATCAGCCGTATGATTTCTCAGCTGTTTCACAAACTCATCGAGCCTCGGCACGATCTGATCGCTCGGCGCAGCAATCCCGATCGCTACCGGTCGACCCCGGCGATCGAACGTCAACGGTACGCCGAGCAAAGTGGCATTCGGTACGATCAGGCCCGTGTTGCAGGCAAATCCCTGCTGCCGGATCCTGCTGATCTCTCCGGACAGCTCATCCACCGCATCGGCCGGTAGCATCAGATCTGAGCGCCGGATGCTCTGCATAAACAGATCACGCCCCTGATCGCGGTCCATCTGCGCGATCAGAATCCGTCCCAGAGTGGATTCATGAAGCAGTCGGCGCGTGCCGCTATTCACGTGGTAGCGTATGGCTGCGGTGCCCTGCATCACCTTGATGTATTGACAGTAAAGACCCGCCCGAATCGCCGTGATGACCGTGCAACCGGTTGACTCCAGAAGGTCCTGCATGATCCGCTGCACCGCCCTGACCGGCAGGCTTTCGTTCTCAACCCAATGACCGAGCATCGAAATCCGTACACTCGGAAAGAACGTCTTTTGATCAGGCTCGTACTCGAGGTACCCGAGGTTGTCCAGGCTCTTCAATAACGCAGCACTACTCGAATGGGGGTAGCCGAGATGCGCCGCGACCTCGTTGATCGTAACCGGTCGACGCAGTTCATCGAACATCTCGAAAATCTCGAGTACCCGCGCCGCTGATTTCACCACATTGGGTGAAGGTTCTTTCACGACCCTTCCCTTACTTGTGTGACTTGTGTGACTTGCGTGCCCATGAGCGAGCGCCCCCGCGCTACTGCTTTTCTTTGTAACACATATATGCGAGAGTACAAAACAAATATGTGATATCAGCTCTTCAGATGGCGGGACGATGGCCGTAGCCACACCGACTTAACCCTTAAAAGATGAGATCGAAGGAATGAAAGTGATCGTTGACTACGACCTCTGTGAGGCTAACGCGCTCTGCGTCGATGCCTGCCCGGAGGTCTTCAAACTCACAGATGATGACGAACTCATCATCCTGATCGAGGAACCGGAGGAGTCGTTGCGTTTCAAGCTGGAAGAGGCATCGCAGTTGTGCCCCAGACTGGCTATCACCATCGAAGACTGAAACCGGCAGCTGAAGAAGCGTGGCAGTCAAAGAGCTGCGAGGACAAAACACAATGAATAGACCAACCGCTCCCATCGAAATCATCGATCCCGACTACTACCAGGAGCACGGGTATCCACACGAACATTGGGCGGAGCTGCGCAAAAACGCCCCCATAGCCTACTGCGAGCACCCGAAGCTGGTACCCTTCTACGCGGTCACGCGCTATGAAGACATCGTAGAGATCTCAAAGAAGCCCGCGCGCTTTCTCAATGCGCCGCTGCTCTCCGTTCAGCCGCAGGCCGACCAGGACGCACTCACCACCGTGCGCACCCTCCTCAATATGGATCCGCCGGACCATCGTATTTACCGCAAGCTGACCAGCGCCTACTTCACCAAGCGTCGTCTGAACGAGGACCAGGCCAGGCTCGATAAGATCGCGGACGAGATACTGGACGAAATTGCCGGAGAACGTGAACTGGATTTCGTAACCGGCGTTTCCGCGATCCTCCCGCTGGCGGTGATCGCGGAGCTCATGGGACTTCCTCAGGCAGACCGCGCTCAGTTCTTCCGCTGGACCAATGAAATCGTAGGCGCTAACGATCCGGAGTTCAGACGCGAGGACGGCACGAGCGGCCGTGAGCTCGCCCAAAAAGCAATCGGAGAGGTCTTCGCCTACTGCAACGATTTCGTCGAAGAGCGCCGCGCCCGCCCGCAGGATGATTTAACCACCGTGCTGGCCAATGCCAGGATCGACGGAGAGTACCTGCCACCCACCGAGCTGCTGTCCTATCTTTTTCTGCTGATTGCCGCGGGAAACGAAACCACCAGAAACGCGACGACAGGAGGGATGCTGGCGCTCATCCAGAATCCAGATCAACTAGAGAAGGCAAGCAAAAACACGGAGCTTCTGAATCCGATGGTGGAAGAGATCGTGCGCTGGACCAGCCCTGTGATCCACTTCTGCCGCACACCGAGTGAGGACGTTACCTTACACGGAGTCGACATCAAGGCAGGCGAACACCTGACGCTCTTCTACCCGTCCGCTAATCGGGACGAGACAGTGTTCGATGATCCCATGACCTTCAACATCGAGCGTTCCCCCAACCAGCACCTCGGATTTGGTATCGGCGAGCACCTCTGTCTCGGCGCCCATCTGGCGCGAAGCGAGCTGCGTGCGGTTTTCAAGAGCATCCTGAAGCGGCTTCGGCACATCGAACTGGTTCACGAAGATGCCGAGCGTCTGCGCTCCGCTTTCGTCGGCGGCGTGAAACACATGGACGTTCGAATGGAAATCGCCGCCTAGTCGCCAGATCAAAGGAGAGTATTCGTGAGCACACTTCCAGCGAAGTCTTTTGCCATGGTGCAGACAGGAATTCGCCTTCTCGAGCCACGGGAAATCGTGATCCCCGATATCGACGAAGACAGTGCCATTCTCAGGCTGGAAGCCTGCGGTATCTGCGGTAGCGACTACGAACAGTTCGACGGTGCGCTGAATGTCCCCATGGGTGTTATCCCGGGCCACGAACCGCTTGGCCGGATCGCCCGCATCGGGGATCGAGCGGCGGCCAGGTGGGGTGTGGATGTGGGTGATCGGGTCGCCGTGGAAACCATGTTGTCATGCCGGCATTGTCCGACTTGCTTCGGTGGCAACTATCACCTTTGCGACAACCGCAAGATCTACTCCTACATACCGGTCAGCGAAACACCGGGATTGTGGGGAGGGTACTCTCAGTACATGTACCTGCATCCGAATTCGGTCGTGCATAGGATGAGCGACGAGCTACCAGCAAGTCTAGCCGTGATCTTCAATCCTCTGGGTGCGGGATTTCGCTGGGCGACTGAGATCCCGCAGACTCAACCTGGTGATACCGTGGTCATCCTCGGCCCAGGTCAGCGCGGCCTTGCGAGCGTGCTGGCATGTCGCGAGGTCGGTGCCGGTACGATCATAGTCACCGGACTGGCTGCGGATGCAAAGAAGCTGGAGATTGCCCGCACCTTTGGCGCAGATCACACGATCGACGTGGACAACGAGGACGCGGTCGGCAGAGTGAATGAAATCACCGGCGGTCGCGGTGCTGATGTCGTGGTCGATGTGAGCGCATACGCCACGCAGCCGGTCGTCGACGCATTGGAGATGGTACGCGCCGGCGGCACCATCGTGCTGGCAGGTGTCAAAGGCTTCAAACAGGTGGACAATTTCGTGTCTGATCTCGTAGTGCTGAAAGAGATCAACGTACGCGGAGCAATCGGCGTCACATCCTCGGGATACCGAAGCGCTATTCGCCTTCTGGAATCCGGCAGAGTGCCGGTTGAGCGGATGCACACCCACGATTTCGATCTTCAGGACGCCGAAACCGCCATCCGAACACTGGCACGCGAAATCGAAGGAGATGAGTCCATCCACTCCTGCCTGATTCCCCCTGCCTGACACCAGACAAACCACGATCACAGGAGAACAACAATGAGCGCTGATCTGCCTTTCGATGAAGCTGTGGCGAAACGATTCATGGAGAACCTTGGCGAAGCAGGCGGGCTGCACGGCTTTCTCGGATTTCGCATCACCGACGCTTCACCCGGCCGAATGACCGGGGAACTGGATGTCCGCGAGGATCTGTTGACGCCTTTCGGGAATATGCATGGCGGTGTGCTCTCGGCATTTTGCGATCATATGCTGGGATGCGTGTGCTACCCGGCCATGAAGCCAGGACAATGGGCGGCAACCACGGAGTTCAAGATCAATCTCACGGCGCCTGTTTCGCAGGGAGTGGTAACCGCCACCGCGGAGATTCTCGTCCTGACCCGCACGCAGGCAGTCGTTCGCATCGAGATCGGTAACGAGGGCAGAACCGCCGCACTCGCGCAAGGCACGGTCACGATCAGGGATCCCAAGAAATCCTGACCGTGTACAAGCTCCGAATCTGAATCAGACCAACCTCCCTTCGATCTGAATCAGTCCGCGCTGAGCAGCAGCTCCGCAGTTATCTGAGGAACCTCCACGGGCAGAAGATGACCACCAGCGAGTTCGCTGAGCTCACAGTGCGGAAAGCAACGCGCCAGATGCTCGTAGAGCTTGATCGGGAAGTAACCATTCGCGGCGCGAACGAGATTCACAGGCGCCGTAACAGAATCGGCTCGCTCGAAGATGTTGATTGATCCGGTGAATTCGAAAATGCTTGCTTCCACCTCCGGTGGGCAGGACAGGGCTACCTGCCCATCCTCCCGGTCATGGAATCCCTCCTCCAGATATCCCTGAAACGCACTTTCGTCCCACTGGGCAAACATCGGCTTCTTCCGGTAAGCCTGTTCGACGATCGCCCGGGACGGCCAGACGCTACGTCTTTTCCTCGCCTGAACCGCGATGTCATTCTGCCCAGCCCCTGCCGGTCGCGGATCTTCGCCCATTCTGCGCGGCACTGCTTCGCTCGGCCAGACAGGTGGATCGAGCATCACTATCCGCTGAAACAAAGCCTGCTGCATCGAGGCCAGCGCTGCCGCGATGATTCCGCCCAGCGAACTCCCCGCAGCAAGCTCGAACCGCTGCTGATCACACTCGACAAGAATCTGACGACACACCTCTGTGGTGTCTGCCACGAAATGCGACCATTGATAAGCCTCGGGAGCTGCAGGTTTCGACGACGCACCGTGGCCGCGAAAATCCAGAGCAAAAACCCTGTACTTTTCGGCAAGGCGGCGTGCAACCGGCGTCCAGGTCGCAGCGCACAGACCGTTCGCGTGAAGCAACAGCACGAGCGGGCCCTCTGCTCCCCACTCCAGGCCGTGGATCGCTATCCCCTCACCTACCTGCCATGTTCTATTCTGCATCCGGACGCCATTCATTTAATGATAAGCCTGCGTACAATTGTATACTATTCATATTGAATTCAGCTCAATAGGGTAAATCATGCAGGAAGAGGAAAAGTTGCGGCTGGCACGTGCGTTCACCGATCAGTTGCCGGCACCGGAGGAAATCCGGGACGACTGGGGTAAGTTCATCATCGATACTGTACTGCCGGAGGGTGTCTGGTCGCGGCCGGGACTATCCGAGCGTGACCGTAGCCTCATCACGGTGGCGGCCCTCTGCGCCCTTCACAGGCCGAATGAGTTGAGGCTGCACATAGGCCGTGCTTTGGACAACGGCCTGTCGAAATCGGAAGTGAGTGAGATCATCATGCACATGGCGATCTATGGCGGCTTTCCCGTGGCAGTCGAAGGGATGGCGATCGCCCGCGAAGTGTTTGATGCACGCGGCGGGTGACGGATGACCCCGGATCCTTCAGAGGCGTTGGCTGCTCGCGTCGGCGAATCGCCTTTCTGGTCAGGTGTGGGATGGCGCCTCGAAAGTGCCAGCAGCGGTAACGTCAGGATCCGGCTGCCCTACAGCGAGGACAACACTACCGCAGCGACCGCGCTGCACGGGGGCGCGATCGCCGCAACGCTCGATGCAGCAGGATGCCTGGCAGCCTACTCGACTGGTGTTGCGGAAAGCGATTTCGCGCGAACGCTCTCCTGTGATGTCAGCTACATAGCGGGTGCGCTCGGCGAGGACATCTTCGGCGAAGCTCAGGTTCTGAGGCGCGGGAAAGAAATCGTCTACTCACGGGTGGAAGCGCAGAATGGGGACGGAAAACTTCTGGCAGTCAGCAACCACATCTCCCACGTTGCTCCGGGAACCAAGCCGAATTCCCTCCCCGATCAGGATCCCGCAGACCAGGCCCCGCCGCTAAGGCCAGCTGTGGGTATTGGCAGCATTCCTCATCTGGCGCAGGACACAGTGGATCAAAACGTTTCGCTGCTCGAACAAATGGACGGGCGCATGCCTTACATGGCTCAACTCGGTTGGACGTTCATACGCGGCGGAGACGGATTTGCTGAGTTTCTTCTGCCCGGATCAGGACAGGCACGCGGCGAAGAGGGCATGTTGGCCGGTGGAGCACTACTCTCGGCTGTAGATCACGCAGGTTCACTCGCAGCCTGGATGACAAACAAACTCGGCGATCGCACGCTGTTCGGATCCACTGTCAATACCAAGCTTCAGACCTTTGCTCCCGTAGTCGATCGCGACGTGAGAGTAAAGGCACGTGCCGTCGGGGGGGATGGCACGCTGATCAACTCGATCGTCGACATCGTTACCGAAGGAGGCGAATCTGTCGCCTCCGGATCGACCGTCTATCGAATCGTCAAACGGAAACCAGAGGGATGAATTGATATGAGCTCTAAAGCAGTAGTTCAGACCGGCATCCGTGAGTACGAGATGCAGGAGTTCTCAGTGCCGAGTATCGGGCCCGAGGAGGGACTGCTGAGAGTCGAGCAGTCCGGAGTATGTGGCAGCGATTGGTCACAATACAAAAACGGCTATCCGAAGACCGTCATACCAGGTCACGAGCCGGTGGGGATCATCGAGGAGATCGGCGAGGTTGCGGCACGTCGCTGGAACGTAAGCGTCGGTGACAGGGTGGCCGTGGAAACCATGTTGCCCTGCGGTTTCTGTCGTTTCTGCATCAACGGTAAATACAATCTCTGCAGGGCATCCGGATCGATGATCCATGCCTACGGTTACCGCGATGTCTCCGAGGCACCTGCACTATGGGGCGGGCACTCGGAACTCATGTATCTCGATCCTCACTCGCTCGTGCACAGGGTCGACAGTGAGCTGCCGGCCGAGTTGGCGGTGATGTTCAATCCTCTTGGCGCTGGCGTTCGTTGGGCTCACAGACTCCCGGGAACCGGGATCGGAGACTGCGTCGTGATTCTGGGGTGCGGACAGCGCGGTCTTGCGTCGGTCGTCGCCGCTCGCGAGGCGGGTGCATCACAGATTATCGTTACCGGGCTAAGTGCAGACGCGCCAAAGCTCGAGCTGGCTCGCCAGTTCGGTGCCGATCTGGCCATCGATGTCGAAACCGAGAATCTCAAGGACGCGGTGCAGGACATCACGAACGGACAGATGGCCCAGGTGGTGGTGGAGGTGACAAGCGGCGCCACCCAGCCGGTAATAGACTCCATCGAGCTGGCGGCGAGCGGAGGGACCATAGTTCTGGCTGGAGCCAAATACGGCAAGGTGCCCGAATTCGACAGCAACCGCGTGCTGATGAAGGAACTTACCATTCTGGGGGCCCTGGCTGTCGACTACGATTCCTACGAGGCAGCAATCAGAATCATCGAGTCCCGTCGTTACCCGCTGGAACTGATGCACACTCACACTCTGAGCCTGGATGAAGCCGATAAGGCGCTACTCATTCTCGGAAACGAATTCGAAGGAGAGTACGGCATCCACCTTTCCCTGGCTCCGAACGGCTGACTCCTCCGAAACAAGCTGTTGCCCGGAAAGCATGCCGGATGGTGGTCAGCCGGCAGAAACCATCAATTACTCAGGCAAATAAATGAACCCAGACCCAAGAACCCCCGTGATCATCGGTATCGGCGAGGTGACACACCGTGGCAGCGACATAGTGGACCCTATAGACATTGCAGCCGAAGCGGTGCGCGCAGCCTGCAAAGATTCGGGCGTTGATATTGCGTCCAGGATCGATACGGTAGCAGTTCCCGGGATTCTGCTCCTCGGTCGTGACAATCCAGCACATCGGATCGCAGACGCGAGCGGCCTACCTGCCGGCAGACGTATAAGCTGCCCGGTTGGAGGCAATACGCCCCAATATCTGGTTGGGAAACTGGGTGCGCAAATCGTCGACGGTCAGGCTGATGCCGTACTGATAGTAGGTGCCGAGGCAGGCAAATCCGCTGTGCGGGCAAGACAGGCAGAACGGTGGCCCGAGGCCGGTGCCGCATCCGGGACCGACGATTCGCTGGGTGACGACCGACCCGGTCTGAGTGACGTTGAGAATGCCGCCGGGCTGCATTTTCCTCCTGAGGTGTACCCCATCTTCGAGTCCGCCATGGCTTATCGGAAGGGACGAACCTTGAGCGAACAGCGTGAATGGCTCGGTGGTCTCATGGCCCCCTTCACCGCGGAAGCTGCTCGGCATCCTGAACATGCCTGGTTTCCTATTGAGCGCCAACCATCGGACCTATCCGAAGTCACAACGTCCAACCGATTGATCAATGAGCCTTATACCAAGCTCCTGAACAGCATCCTGACAGTGGATATGGCCGCCGCCTTCATCATCGTCTCTGCCGAACTGGCTGACAGCCTTGGCGTTTCCAAGGATCGTCGTGTGTTCAGCTGGGCGAGCGCCGATTGCAACGATATCTACTTCCCGGCGCAGCGGCCTGCCCTGTACCGATCCGATGGCATTCGTGCTGCCGGCAAAGCCGCGCTTGGAGCAGCCAACATCGGTATAGACGATGTGGCGTTCCTGGACTTTTACTCCTGTTTCCCTGCGGCCGTCGAAGCGGCGATCGACGCCTTCGACCTCGAACCGGATGATGCGCGCGGCTTTACGATCACGGGCGGTTTGCCCTATTTCGGCGGGCCCGGGAACAACTACGTGAGCCACTCCATTGCCGAGATGGTCCGCCGATGCAGAAGCGAGCCGGAGAAAATCGGGCTCACGACAGGCCTTGGCTGGTACATCACCAAGCATTCCGTGGGGTTGTGGTCAGGAATCCCTCCCGAGCGATGGCAATCGCCAGATCTGAGCGCCGAGCAGGCGCGAATCGACGCCGAAGCGCTGGAGGTGGTTCCAGCTCGCGAGGCCGGTGGAACTGCAGTGGTCGAGGGTTACACGGTCAGACACGACCGTGATACCGGGCCGACAAGCGTGCCGGTGTTTGCCCGTTCGGCAGATGGAAAACGAATCGTAGCTCGCAATGATGATCCCGATACCGCGGCCGCTCTCTCCGGCGAAATGCTGGTCGGCGAGTCGATCGTCATTCGTCCCGGCGAAGATTGCGCAAGGTTTGAGCTCAGCTGATCAGCATCTGTTGAAGAGCGGGAAGAATTTCAACCGACACTCAGAACGAAACGGGAAGTGAACTGAAGCCTCGAATCGGACCGGAGACCAGGCGCTCCGCCGCTTCCCGTTGTACAGAGAAGTTTGGCATTCGGCGAAGCGTCTCTTCCAGCCCCACTTTCGCTTCCAGTCGCGCAAGATTGGCCCCGAGACAGAAGTGCACGCCGTAACCGAAAGCCAGATGGTCCCGCTGTTGTCGCGACAGCTCGATGCAATCAGGCACCTCGAACCTTCTCTGGTCCCGGTTCGCCGCCCCGATCAGCAGCAGCACTCTTGCCCCCTCTGGAATCTCAACGCCACCAATCACAACCGGCGCTGTCGTCACCCGTGTCAATCCCTGCACTGGAGATTCAAGCCGGAGGAACTCCTCTATCGCCCCTGGAATAAGATCCGGATCTTCAATCAAAGACGCGCGAAGAGACGGCTGCTCATGCAGAACGACCATGGCATTCGTGAGCAGGTTCGTCGTCGTCTCCGTACCGGCTATCAGCAACAGGAAGATAAAGCCGTACAGATCCGCATCGCTCAGAGATTCGCCTTCGATTCTGGCGTCAAGGAGCGCGCTGATCAGATCATCCTCCGGTTGCTGCCTGCGCGCTTCTACATGCATGCTCACGACCTCCAGCATCTCCCCGTTTCGTTTCAAGGTCTCCGTCAGCGGGGCTTCCGCATTTCTGACCAGATCGTCTGCCGTGCGCTTGAACAGCACCCTGTATTCCCGGTCGCAACCGAGCAGCTCGCAGATCACCGTGGCGGGGAACACCCCGGCAAAATCGCGGGCATAGTCACACGCCCCATCAGCGGTAATCTCGTCTAGCAATTCGCCGGCCAGCGCGCGCAGCCTGGGCTCGAGTAACAAGATGCGGCGGGAAGTAAAGGCTTTCTGGACCAGATCACGCAACCGCTTGTGCTGCGGCTCATCCGCGGTGATCAGAACATTGGTGTTGGCTAGCGATGAATCGGCAGCTCTTCCGTCGTCGTCATATGCCAGGGTCACCCCATGAGCTGAGGAGAAGAGCTGGTGGTTCTTGAAGGCGAATTTCACATCCGCATATCGGGATACAACCCAGAAACCGCGCCGCTCGTTGTAGTACACGGGAGATTCCTCCCGCAGCTTGCCATAGACGGAGAACGGAGACAGCTGCAACTGTTCATCATACGGATTGAAATCGTAGTTCTGCATCTGCATCTCCGGATAACCCAACTACCTTTAGGCTCGCGCGAACCCTCTATAGAGCTTCCCCAGCTGTCGCGGCGGCAGAGCCAATCTGATTTCCCGTAGACCGCAGTGCTCGACAGTAGAATTGCCCTTTTGTAAGCTACAATACAACTCTGCCCGAAGAGGTTCCACCCGATGCTCGAACAACACGATGATCGGCTCTTGGAAGCGCGAGACCACGCCCACTCTATCCCGCTGGAAGAAATCGACGTTGCGCACTGGGACCTGTATCGAAATGACACTCTCTGGCCGTACTTCGAAAGGCTGCGCAAAGAGAAACCAGTACATTTCCACGAGCACAGCATCTCCGGTCCTTTCTGGTCGGTCACCTCGTACGACCTCATCAAGGCCGTGGATACGGACCACGAGAGATTCTCATCGGAACCGACGATCGGTCTCGACGACCTGCTGCCAGAAGAATCCTTACCGATGTTCATCGCGATGGATCAGCCGAAACACAATGAGCAGCGAAGGGCCGTGGCGCCGGTCGCAGCCCCAAGAAACCTGGCCAACCTCGAACCAACCATTCGACAGCGTGTTATCGATATCCTTGAAGGTCTGCCAATCGGAGAAACGTTCAATTGGGTGGAACGTGTGTCCATTGAGCTCACCACTCAGATGCTTGCCACGCTGTTCGATTTCCCATTTGACGAGCGTCGGAAACTCACCCGCTGGTCGGACGTTGCCACATCACCCATCAAAGCAGGCCTCGTCGACTCACACGTCCAACGCACCCAGGAGTTGTTCGAGTGTCTCAGCTACTTCAAGGCGTTGAGGGAAGAACGCAGTTCACGGTCAGCGGGAAACGATCTGCTGTCAATGCTCGCTCATGACGCAGCAACCAGAGATATGTCTGACATGGAGTTTCTGGGCAATCTGATCCTCCTCATCGTTGGGGGTAACGATACGACCCGGAACTCCATCTCGGGAGGCGTTCTGGCCCTGAACAGATTCCCAGACCAGTACGACAAGCTTCGACGGAATCCGTCTCTGATTCCCGGCATGGTTCCCGAAATCATCCGCTGGCAGACGCCCCTCGCCTACATGCGGAGAACCGCCACACAGGACGTGGAACTCAACGGTCAGATAATACGCAAGGGTGATCGGGTGGCTATGTGGTACGTATCAGGAAATCGCGACGAGTCAGAATTCAAGGCAGCCGATCGGCTCGTAATCGATCGACCCAACGCACGTCAACATCTTGCTTTTGGTTTCGGCATCCATCGCTGCATGGGAAACCGGGTCGCCGAGCTTCAACTGCGTGTGCTCTGGGAGGAGATCATGAAGCGTTTCCGCATGATCGAGGTTGTGGGTGAGCCGGTAAGAACTCTGTCCAATCTGATCAGGGGCTACACGAATTTACCCGTTCAGGTGCACCAGACCTAGCCTGATCCGATCCAAGCGTCTGATCTCAGCCGGCGGTCACACCGCCGTCGATCACGAGCTCGCTACCCGTAACATAAGAGGACTCGTCGCTGGCGAGGTAGAGTACCCCCCGGGCAATGTCCTCAGGCTCGGCCAGGCGGCCCAAAGGCACTTGTTCCCCAATGAGCTCAAGCATCGAAACATTGGCTTCCGGAAGCGCATGTCCGATCATCGGCGTATTCACGTACCCAGGATGAACCGAGTTAACCCGAATGCCATCCGAAGCATACTCGAGCGCGGCGGTTTTCGTGAGCAATCTCACCGCGCCCTTGCTTGCATGGTACGCCGCCGATCCACCGCTGCCGACGATGCCATAGATCGAGCTCTTGTTCACGATGGAGCCGCCCCCACTGCGGCGTAACGCAGGTATCGCAACCTTCATCCCCAGCCAGACACCAGTCTGGTTTACGGCGATTACCCGTTCCCACTCTTCGAGAGAAGACGCCTCCACTCCGGCCGTGTCAAGAACGCCCGCGTTGTTTACCAGCACGTCCAACCGGCCGAACTTCGTTTCTGCGGCTTGCACAATCTGCACCCAGGATGCTTCGTCAGTGACATCGTGGTGCTGCGCCAGCACCTCACAACCACGGTCGATGAGCTCCGATTCAAGCGCCTCGAGTGGATCTTCGAGAATGTCCGACAGTACGACTCTCGCCCCTTCGTCGGCAAACAGTCGCGCTTCACTTGCGCCCATCCCACGAGCCGCACCAGTGATAAGAGCTACTTTGCCGTCCAACCGTCCGCTCATGCATTCCCGTCCTGCTGCAGACCACCCGAGGCCTTTCAGTTCGCGCTGGCTTTCCGCCCCGCCTCAAGCTGCCTTCTTCGGATGTACTCGCACCGGAAGCTTCGTGAATCCCTTAATCAGCGTCGAGAAGCTGCGTTCGGGCTCACCCACAACCTCCACCATCTCGAATCGCTCCATGATGCCTTCCCAGAGCAGACGCAATTGCATCTCCGCGAGCCGATTGCCCATGCAGCGATGGATGCCGAAACCGAAAGAGAGATGGTGACGAGGACGCTCACGGTCAATGATGAACTCATACGGCCGATCGATAACCTCTTCATCCCGGTTACCTGATACGTACCACATCACGACCTTGTCTCCCTTTCTGAGTTTCTTGCCCCGCAGCTCCGTGTCTTTCGTAACGGTTCTCCGCATGGACGTCAGAGGCGTCTGCCAGCGGATGATCTCCGGTACCATGTTCGTGATCAGGCCGGGATTCCGGCGAAGTTTGTCGTATTCCGCGGGATTCTGGTTCAACGCCAGTACACCGCCGGAAATGGAGTTCCTGGTCGTATCATTACCGCCGATGATCAACAGCATCAGATTGCCCAGAAACTCATAAGGTTGCATGTGTCTGGTTGCCTCGCCGTGAGCGAGCATGGAAATCAGATCACCACGCGGAGGTTCATTAACGCGCTCATTCCACAACTCGGTAAACGTTGCCAGACATTCCAGCAACACATCCCGCCGTTCTTCCACCGACTTCACAAGACCATCGGGACCGGGTTGCGTCGTCGCGACATCAGACCAGAACGTCAGTTTTCGACGATCCTCAAATGGAAAGTCGAACAACGTCGCCAGCATCTGCGTAGTCAGCTCAATCGAAACCCTGTCTACCCAGTTGAAGGTCTCACCCACTGGCAACGAATCGAGAATAGTGGCAACCCGCTCCTTTATGAGCGGTTCGAGTTCAGCAAGGTTCCTCGGTGCCACTACGCCCTGAACCGTCTTGCGCTGTTCTCCGTGCTTGGGCTCATCCATGGCGATGAACATCTCAACCGGAAGAGTCCCCACATTCACGGGCGCAATACTGATCCCTTCGGCCGACGAGTAGACGTCCGGATCCCCTTCCACTTCCATAATGTCGTTGAATTTCGTTACAGACCAAAATGGACCGAACTGCGATTCCTTACAGTAGTGAACCGGATCCTCTACCCGCAGACGATCCAGGAAAGGCCAGAATGCATCTGCCTCAAACAACGCGGGCTGCGCAAGATCAATCTCGTCAAGCGGTATCGTTTTCGGATCCCTGCTGAGCATACTGTCCCTCAGGTCCATTATGGCTTCTGCAGGATCAAACTCTGCGGCTTCGGCTTCACTCATTGCTCGTCCTCCTTTCTACCGCTCATGTACTCGAAAAGCCGCATGAACGGTGACTGTTAACCCGAACCAAATAATAAGTGTACTTACAGGTAGAGAGTGTGTCCAACATCAGGGTATCGGGTGTCCCATCGCCGCCATGACGCCCCAATAACCAATAAGTTACACAGGTACAACTCGACTGGCGGCCGCATATCGAATCGGGTAGCAGCCGCGGCTAGCCGTGCATGGAGAGGCCGCCGGAAACGCTGATGGTCTGCCCGGTAACGTAGCTGCTGGCCGGATCCAGAAACATGGCGACCACCTGCGGAAAGTCAGACGGTTGGGCCAGACGGCGCATGGGAACCGATCGCTCGAGTGCCGGAGCAAGCCGACCACCGCTGGATGCATCGAAAGCAGCCAGCAGGGGTGTGTCCGTCGGTCCGGGGCATACAGAATTGAAGGTAATTCCCTGGCGAGCGAATTCGCGCGCCAGCGTTTTCATCAGAGCAATAGTCCCGCCTTTTGCCGCAGAGTAGACCGCCTCCCCGGAAGATCCTACGCGGCCGGCATCCGAGGCAATGCTAACGACCCGCCCCTGCCCGTGTTCCGCCATCTGTCGGCACGCGACATGCGTCATGTTCATCGGCCCGTAGAGATTTACGTCGATGACCTTTCGCCAGAAGTCCGGCTCAGTATCAATGAAGTTCTTTGCCTCATCCCAACCCGCATTGTTGACCAGACCGTACAGAGGCCCCGCTTCGTTCTGGAAAGCCTCTACAGTATCGCAGACACTCTGGTAGTTCGTGATATCCAGATGGTAGCCCAGCGCCTTCCCACCCAGATCCCCGATCCCTCGGGCCGCATTCTTCGCACCTTCACCGTTGAGATCGAATATCCCGACCACGGCGCCCCGCAGGGAGAGGTATTCAGCAATGGCCCGTCCTATGCCACTGGCAGCACCAGTGACGATGATTGAGCGTCCTTCAAACAGGGTCATATCAGGTCTCCAGCTCTATCTCTCAAGTTCCGAAATCAAAAGCCGGGGACCCCGTCTTCCCGCTGCACGCCCAGGCTGTTCAGCGCCATCGCCAGCATGTTGTACTGCCCGACGGTGAAGATAGCGTCCATGATCTGCTGCTCGGAAAAGTGGGCCTTGAGTTCCGACCACACCGCTTCGCTCAGCATGGTGTCCCGCAGCAACTCGTCCGTAGCGGAGATCAAGGCTCGCTCCTCCGCGCCCCAACCTTCGGCATCGGCCCCTTCACGTACACGATCGCGATCCTCTGCTGTGAGGCCGGCAGCCTGACTCATGAGCACGTGCTGGCCCCACTCGTACTCGCAGTGCCTCTGCCACCCCACCCGCAATATCATGAGTTCCCTCTGCCGGGGTGTTAGGCTGGAGGCGCTCATTATATGTCCAGCCAGAGGATTCCAGGCCTTCAGCAGCGGCATGTTGTGCATCAGCGTCTTCAGTACGTTGAACACGAATCCATACTGCTCCCGAAGCGGCGCAATCATCTCGAGCTGCTCAGGGCTCATTTCCGCTTCGCCGAGGGGCTCCAGCCTGGCGCTTTCGAGTGGCTGCAGAGTGCTCATTGACGAATCCCTCCAGTTCAATCGGTGATCAGGTCTTTGGTGCTTCAGTCAGCGCTGACTGCTCGAGCGACCTCACCCCACTTCGACAACGAGGCGGGATCCCGGTGAATCGACTCGCTCGCCAGATACATGACAACTCGGGAGGCTACGGAGCCGTAGCGTTCCATGAGCTTGTCAGCCAGATCATCCCACCGTGCGATAACGGCAAAGTGCTCGATCATCTCGTCAGTAATCACCGCCGATACACCACCGAGGTCGCCTTCCTTCATCAGCTTGCCGAGCTTCGCCGTGGTACCCGTATAGCCCAGGTCGTCGAACTGAAACGCATAATTCGGTGTTGAGCCATAGAAGGCCAGCTGAATTTTCGTTCGCTGCAACAGCGCTTCCCGCTCCTCGGCGGTGTCTCCCGGAATTGCGAATACTGGAACGGTGAGATCCACGTCCGCGTCTGAACGTCCGGCGCGTTCCGCTCCGTTGCGGATATTGGGTAGCAACCGGTTATGAATGTAGGAGACGGAGTGCATGGGGTGAACGTGTACACCGTCCGCAAGCTCTCCGGCCACCTGACACATGAGCGGTCCGACTGCGGAGATATCAACCTTAACGTCTTCGAAATCGTGCCGCGGCGGTGCCCACTGTCTCGGCAAGTAGCTCAGATTGTAGTAGGGCCCTTCGTGAAAGAGCTTTTCTTCACCTCTGAACGCCCTCAGACACGCACGAACAGCGTTGACGTAATCGCGCATCTGCTTCGCAGGTTTGTCATACACCGCAGAGTACCGGCGCACGACGTGCCCCTTGACCTGACTGCCGAGTCCCAGGCGGAATCGCCCTTCCGTGTTCTGGGCCATCTCCCAGGCGACCTGAGCCGAGATCATCGGACTCCGCGGAAAAGCGACGGCAATACCGGTGCTGAAATCGAGCGTTCGCGCAGCAGACGCGGCTGCCGAAATCATCATCCAGGGGACCTGACCGGCTTCGGTGAATAGCATCCCCGAAAATCCCGCTTCCTCGAGGCGACGGGCCAGCTTTGCGCTGTCATTCCAAGTCAGGTTGCCAACCATTATGTCGAATTTCATCTGTCCTCTCCCACGGTTATCAGTCTGCACGCCGTTGACTGGATCAAACGGGTGTCAGCAGAAAGTGTCCATACGCCAACGTCGTCAGTTTCTCGGGATCCTGCTGCCACATCTCCGCCCGGACGCTGGCTACTCTGCGGCCGCGCCGCGTGATGTGCGCGCGACCGTACATGTCGCGTGGTCCCGCGGATCTCAGATACTGAAAACTGATGTCGACAGTCTTGGGCAGGTGCGCATAAGCACCTTCATGCAGCAGTTGAATCACACTGGTGAGCTCGAGAAAGGCACCCAGCACGCCACCGTGAACAGCAGGCAGGTTGCGATTTCCCACGAGCGGTTCCCTGAAGGGAAGCCGGGTGGTCACCACACCGGCTTCTTCGGCTGCGGCAATACCGAGAAATCTCGCGTACGGGATTGAGTCCGCTAACGACTGGAGTCTCGTCGCCGGATCTCTGTCCTGAAGTGCACTGATCACCTTCATGATTCTCTCCGCTTGTTGGGAGTACCCATCATGAAGGTCGCCACAGAGGTGGCGACCGGATCGTCGCGATCGTCTTCATACGCAAGACCGCGAACGAACACGATGTTCTTCGTACGCTTATAACAGTTTGCCTCCGCATGTATCGTCTTCTGAGGAACCGCACCCCGCAGATAATCGATTCTCAGATCCAGGGTGGCGATCGCCGTCTCCTCATCCGGGGACGGCCCGGAATGCACAGCCATCCCGGAAGCATTATCGAGCATGGTGGTAAGAACACCCCCGTGAACAACACCTGACTCCGGATCACCTACGAGGTTTTCGCTGTAGGCAACCTTAACGAGCGCATAATTCTCTTCCTGCTTAACGACCTCCAACCCGATTGCCTCACCATGCGGGCTGGGCATCCGCTCCTCACCTTCGACCAATTGCAAACTCCTGGCTTATGTAAGTGTACTTAGTATATGCGTCTACCCTCGCTCGCTCCAGTCCGTCCGGAACTAGAACGAAGTCTTCGGACGAATTCCGTCAGAGAAACCCCCTTCCTGCGGCCAGGCTGGCCGCCTGCAGGATCGCCGACAGGATCATCTGGTGGTTGGCTATTCCTTTGCCGACGATATCGAACGCCGTCCCGTGCCCAACCGACAGAAAGAGATATGGCGCGCCGAGAAAGAGTGCGCAGTTGCCATCGAATCCCCAAGTCTTGACGGCAATGTGCCCCTGGTCATGGAATATTGCAATCACCACATCGTAGCGACCCTCGATTCCTCTGCGGAAAACGGTATCGGGCGCAATCGGCCCTTCAACTCTGACGCCCTCTGCCTGAGCCCTCAGGACGGCAGGCTCGATAGCCTCTTTCTCCTGACGTCCATGCGCATGAGGATTGATACCGGCAACGCCGATACGCGGTTGTTCCAAACCCCATCCAGCAATCGCCTCGCAGGTCTTCACGATGGTCAGATACACTGCCTGCTCATCGACCATCCGGCAGACGTCCTCGAGAGGCACGTGGTCGTATACGTGCACTACGCGCAATGGTCCTGACAACAGCGTCAGAAAACGCTCAGACAGCTTGGTTCCTAGTATCTCGCCAGCCATGCCTGCAGCACCGATCGCCTCACCGTTGACCGGCGCCATCACACTCGCGGCAACCTCGCCTTTGACCGCCAGATCCGCCGCCTGAGCGATCCACAGCCCATTGGCCCGTCCGCACTCCGCACTGACCCGGCCCGGTGTAATCGAATCAGGGTTCAGCACACCCTCATCCAGAACATCAATTCGGGCGGGATCCAGGCCCGCCTCATGCAGATTCTTTATCTTCCGCGTGCTGAGATCGACGCCCGCAACCTCGATACCCGAGTCCAGCGCTGCACAACTGCCAATAACGACGGGCCGGCAGACCTCATGCGGAGCGCTCTCCGCCAATGCCTTCGCGACCACCTCCGGCCCGATACCACAAGGATCTCCCGGGGTGATGGCAATCAGCGGTTTGTCTAACTCACTATTCATCCGTCTTCCCTCCAGCCGACTGTTCAACACGATAAATGTGCAAGCGCTAACGATTGCACCCGAATGTACGCAACCTTACTATAGAGCACCACACAAGAGAGCAGATTTTCGCCATGTACGACATTCTCATAACCGACGGCGTTGTGATCGATGGTTCAGGTGGCGCACGATATCGAGCCGATGTCGGACTCAAAGACGGCAAGATTGCAGCAATTGGCCGTCTGCAGGGTAAACGCGCGTCCCGCACCATTGACGCGCAGGGGCAGGTCGTCGCTCCAGGGTTCGTCGACGGGCACACTCACATGGACGCGCAGGTGTTCTGGGACCCCATCGGATCGTGTTCCTGCTATCACGGCGTGACCACAGCCGTGATGGGCAACTGCGGCTTCACTCTTGCTCCGTGCAGTAAGGAGGATGCCGATTACGTTTTCCGCAATCTGGAACGGGCGGAGGATCTCTCCCGTGATGCGATGCTTGCGGGAGTCGACTGGACCTGGGAGAGCTTTCCTGAATTTCTGGATGCGGTCGATGCCGTACCGAAAGGCATCAACTACGCCGGCTATGTCGGACACTCCGCGCTGCGTACCTACGTCATGGGCGATCGAGCCTTCTCCGAGGCGGCCTCTTCGGACGAGATCGCAACCATGGCAAAGCTCGCGGCGGAAGCCGTTCGTGCGGGTGCGGTAGGCTTTTCTACATCCCGCACCAACAATCACATCACGGCGGACGATCGACCTGTCGCCAGCAGAATCGCCGAGTGGGAGGAAGTGCGCGCGATCGTCAACGCGATCGGCGAAACCGGAAAGGGCGTTTTCGAGATCGCCGGTGAGTCGCCCGGCCGTGATCCGGAGCGGCTGCGGGAGTACCACGAGAGACTGCGCGATCTCGCGGTGGAATCGGGGGTCACCCAGACCTGGGGCATGTTCAGCTCGCGGGCGGCACCGGACTACTGGCGTCCATATTTCGATCTGCTCGACGAGACCGCGAGCATGGGTGGCCGTATGGCCGCACAGGTTCACACGCGAAGTCTCAATACGCTGCTGTCCTTCGAAACTCACACGCCTTTCGACAACTGGGAAGTATGGAGTGAACTCCGCTCGCGCCCTCTCGACGAGCAGATCGCGATGATGCGCGATCCCGAACTCAAGACGAAGCTGGTCGAAGTCGCATCAAGGGAGTACACGGGCCCGAAGATCGTTGGCGCAGAGCCCCGCCCACCGAACTGGAAGTGGGTGTTCCCGATGCAGGACCTTGCTTACGACGACCCGTCAATGGCGGAGCTTGCCGAACAGCGCGGCGTTCATCCGGTGGAACTCATGATCGACATGGCGCTCGAGAACGAACTGAATATATTTTTCAGACAGCCACTCGCCAACGAGAATCAGGATCATGTGCTGGAGATGATTCGCCATCCCAGATCGGTAGTAACCTTCTCCGATTCGGGCGCTCATGTCGCACAGATCATGGACAGCTCCCTGCAGACACACCTCTTGAGTCACTGGGTTCGTGAAAAGGAGGCGCTTTCGCTCGAAGAAGCCGTTCGCCAAATCACCTACGAAACGGCCACGCTGTGGGGATTTCATGACCGGGGCCTGCTGCGCACCGGCATGGCCGGTGATGTCGTAGTCTTCGATCCGGATGAGGTGGGTGCGGAGATGCCGGAAGTCGTTCACGACCTGCCGACAGGCGCCAAACGGTTGAAACAGGTTGCCCGGGGCATCTCCCACACGCTGGTTGGTGGTGCAATCGTTCTCGAGAACAACGAATACAGCGGTGCAACGCCAGGAAGGTTGCTACGTGTCTGAGCCTGACCTCATAACTACGGAAACCCTTCGCAAGCAGTTCGTCAACATCGATTTCGACGAGATGGAATTGTGCCTCGAACCAGCCCGGATCATCGCAATAGGATCCGCGTGCGGCGAACGCCGGCCGGAATTCATCGATCCACAGCACCCTGATTTTCAGGCCTCTCCCGCAGTGCTCGGCGGCATCACGCCAAGGCGCATGCTTCCCGTCGAATTTCCGAAGCTGGGAGGTATCCCGATGGACGGAGGCAAGTCACTGGTCATGCATGCACCGGTGCGTGCATCACAGCAGATGGTCGGACGCACTCACCTGCACGAAATCTACGACAAGAAGGGGCGATCGGGCCGTATGGTATTCATCGTGGTCCGTACGGACCTGTACAGCCCCGACGACACGCATCTGGCCACGCTGGATTCCAGAATTGTCATTCGAGAGAAGCCAAAATCATGACCGTCAGAACTCTGGCCGATGTGGAATTCGGCGCCGAAGTCAGGAGTCCGGGTGCAGACACCTCTCTCTCCAACGTCCGATCCTTCGCAGACGCCGTCGGATGGCAGGCGGCGCGTTTTCAGGATCATGAACGGGCGCGACAGGAAGGTCTTCCGGGGGCGCTGGTCCCTGGTGTTATGGGCGTTGGTTTCCTGACCAGCATGATCCACGAGTGGGCACCATCGGCCAGAATCTCGTCCATCGATACTGTATTTCGCGCGCCCATGCTGGCCGACGAGCCTCTGCTGCTGACGGCGGTGGTTACGGACATCGATGAGGAACGACAGCAGGTGGAACTGGACCTCACCGCGCGGAACCAGAAGGAAGAAACCCGCCTTTTCGGGACCGCCATCGTCACATTCAACCCGGGATAGTCTCATTTGCCCGAAACCCTCGCGTGAGGAGACACAGTTCATGTGCCTCGCGATGGATCAGCCTAGGGAACCACCGATCAAATATGCACGGCGAAGAGCCATAGCACCGGCGCTGGCCCGCGCAATCCGGAAAGCCGTGAGCCGACCGTTAACAGCTCATTTGAATTTCGGCTCGCGTCGCTCGCGAAATGCCCGCAATCCCTCGGCAACGTTATCGCTACGCAACGCCGGCACTGCAACCTTCTGTTCCCGGACCAGTGCATCGTCCAGGGGCCGTTCGAGGCCCTCGCGGGCAAGGCGCTTCATCGCCGCGATGCCCTCGGGATTGCGATTGGACAGCTCACTCGCGTACGCCAACGCCTCGCTCTCGAGCTCTGAGGTATCGACAACGCGATTCACCAGCCCCCAATCAAATGCTTCTCGGGCCTCGAGCCAGCGGCCGGAATACATCAGATCCAGTGCCCGCCGCAGACCGACCAGCCGCGGCAGACGCTGGGTGCCACCCCATCCCGGTACGAGGCCGTAGCGGACGTGCTGACACCCCAGACGTGCATCATCAGCCGCAATCACCACGTCGGCGCACATCGCAAGCTCGAGGCCACCTGCCAGGCAGTACCCTCGGACCGCTGCGATTACCGGAAGGTCAGACTGCTCGAGGCGACGCATCACCGCATGCCCCTCACCGATGAACTCGTGAAGCGCCGATTCTGTTCGGCTGTGTGAGCGAACTTCGTCCAGGTCCGCTCCAGTGCAGAAATGCGGTCCGTTGGCGCGCAACAGAATCGCGCGAACGTTGTCGTCGGCTTCGGCCTTCTCCAGTCCCTGCGCAAGACCCGCCAGCAAGCTGTTAGAGATGCAGTTGAACTTGTCGGGCCGGTTCATACTCAGCACGGTAACGCGCTCAGTTGTCTCATACTCTACGGGAAGTCCGCTCATGATCAGATCCTGAAGCTGGTCTGCGAGGAATGGTTCAATATGGCACGGCGATACGGCCGACTTTCTCACGGGCGATGATCATCTTCTGAATCTGCTGAGTACCGTCGCCGATCTGCAGCCCCAGCACGTCGCGCAATCGCTGCTGGTGCGGCAGGTCACGCGAGTAACCACCGTGACCATGCAACAGCAGACACTGATGAATGGCCTCAAAGGCTGTTTTCGGTGCCCACCATTTGCACATCGCCGCCTCTCGGGTGTGTGACAGTTCTTCGTCGCGCATCCAGAGCGTCTTGAAGCACAGCAGGCGCGCCGCCTCGAGCTGGGTCTCGGCTTCAGCCAGCGGTTCGGTGACACCCTGATACCGCGCAAGGGGATGGCCAAAAGCCCGGCGTTCGGCAATGTAGTCCCAGGTCTCCACCACGGATGCCCGTGCCGGGGCAAGACACTGCAGGCCGATCAGCGCGCGGCTGTAGTCGAAGCCCTGCATCACCTGGCGGAATCCCTGCCCTTCTGCCCCTACCCGATACCTCGCCGGGACCACAACATCTTCCAGAAAGATCGAGCCCCGCCCCACGGCACTGGATCCGACGTCCGATATCGTGGAGCGCACAACTCCGGGCGTGTCCAACGGCACGATGAAGGCGGTCACGCCTCCGGCACCTTTGACATCCGGATTGGTGCGGGCAAACAGCAACGCATGATCAGCCTGCTCCGCCATGGAGATAGAGGTCTTTTCTCCGCTTATCAGATAGTCGCCTCCCCGCTTACGGGCGCGGGTGATGAGGTGCGCGGCATCGGAACCGCCACCCGGCTCTGTGAGCGCGAGCGCCATGATGCACTCGCCCGCGCACATACGCGGGATGAACTCCGATGCCGCCTCTTCTGAAGCGTGGGCGGCCAGCATCGCTCCGTTCAGGGAAGCAAGAAGTTGCACGTATGCGACATTGATGTCCGCATAGGCAATCTCCTCAATGATCACGCCGGCACTCACTCCGCTGATCCCAAGCCCGCCATAGCGGGCCGGCAACTCCGCGCCGATCAGCCCGAGCTCGCCCATCCGGCAGACGATCTCCGGCGCAATACGGCCCTCCCGCTCACGTTCGGCATAGAAGGGCGCGAGTTGCTCCGCAGCAAAGCGGCGCGCAACGTCGGCGATGGAATGCTGGTCGGCTGAGAACGCGAAGTTCATCAGGTCATGAACTTACGGAACTGCGGCGGGCGTTTTTCGTTGAGAGCCCGCACACCTTCCTTCGATTCATCGGTGTCGTAGTAGAGCTTGAGAGCTTGCATGCCCATTGCGCCGATGCCGCGAATGGACTCCGTATCGAGATTGAACGAACGTTTCGCGATCGCAATGGCCGTAGGGCTGCGTTCGTTTATTTCAGCAGCCCAGGCATCGACCTCCGAATCCAGTTGGTCGTCCGGAACCACCGCGTTGACGAGCCCCATCTCGAGCGCCTCTGCTGCGGAATATCGACGGCACAGATACCAGATCTCGCGCGCCTTCTTCTCGCCGACAATCCTTGCGAGATACGCCGTACCGAAACCCGGATCCACAGACCCCATCTTAGGTCCCACCTGTCCGAATACCGCAGTCTCGCTGGCGATAGTCATGTCGCAGAGGGTTGCCAGCACGTTGCCACCTCCGATCGCATAGCCTCTCACTTTCGCGATCACCGGCTTCGGGACATCGCGAATTACGCTATGCAGCTCTTCAACCGGCATGCCGATGGTGCCTCGCACGCTACCATCGCCGTAACCTCCCTCATGATCGGATTGATCTCCACCGGTGCAGAACGCCTTGTCTCCCGTGCCGGTGAGCACGATACAACCGATATCACGATCCCATCCCGCATCCTGAAAAGCATTGAGGAGCTCAATAACCGTTTTCGGGCGAAATGCATTGTAGACGGAAGGCCGGTTGATCGTGATGACAGCCGTACCAGCACTCTTTTCGTAGATGATGTCGTCGTAATCCATGAGAGTTCCTCAATTAATAATCAGCCTATCGCCAGTCCGCTGGAAGGACCGGGGGTCCCTCTGAATGCGCAACCACGATATCAGGTACCGGTAAAGCGCCCCGACCTGCGTTCAGCCACCGCCGTTACACCCTCTCTCGCATCATTCGTCTTCATCAGCCAGTTCTGCTCCGCGAGTTCCCGGTCGGTCGCTGCCCGAACCTCCTTAGCGAATTGACCGCGAAGCGTTTCACGCACGGACATGACCGCCAGCGGTGCAGCGCCCGCAATCGCCGCGGCCCGCTCAATTGCTACTGGTCTCACCTCCTCCTGAGGCACCATCTGATCGAGCAATCCGATTTCCAGCGCTTCGTCCCCCCGAACCCGTCGGCCCGTGTAGAACAGATCGTAAGCTGCCTGTTGTCCGACGATGCGGGGTAGCGTGAATGAAAGGCCGAAACCGGGATGAATGCCAAGCTGCGTGAAATTGGCGGCGAAACGTGACTCCCGGCAGCCAACCCTGAGATCGCCCACCAGAGCGAGTCCGAGACCGCCACCAACCGCAGCGCCGTGCACCGCGGTGACGATCGGCTTCTTTGTTGCGAACAGCCGCACCGCCTGATCGTAGAGATGGCCGCTGACGCCTCCCTCGGCGCCCTGCGACTGCAGTCCCTGCGGGCGTGCACCCTGGCTCCCACCCCGAAAATCAGCGCCTGCGCAAAACGCCTTTCCGGACGAGCACAGCACGATGGCCCGACAATTTGCCTCCTGATCAAGCGCCTCGAATGTCTCGGCCAGGCTGATCAGCATGTCCATATCGAAAAAGTTGAATTCACCATTGTCAAATTCAACTGTGGCGACGTAATCGTCACCAATGCCCACGGACACCTTATTGGATTTCTCTGATTCGCTCATGCTGATTCCCGTTATTCTTTTTGCGCCTGCACGACGACACCATCGGCCGTCAGCGCGGCGATTTCCGCCGCATCGAATCCCCAGTCTCCCAGAATTGCCTCGGAGTGCAGACCGGGAACCGAGGGTGGACGATCGAGTTTCCCTGGCGTGCGGCTGAATCGAGGTGCAGGACCAGGCTGGGTAACACCATCCATGTCAACGAACGTACCTCTCGCCACATTGTGCGGATGGCGCATGCTCTCCTCCAGAGATAGAACAGGGGCAAAGCAAACATCGCTGCCTTCCATCACATTGCACCATTCATCGCGCGTCTTCGTACGGAAGACTGACTGGAATCTGTCCTTCATGGCGGGCCAGCTGCTCGCATCATGCTGGGCAGGCAGATCTTCACCCGACAACCCCAGTTTTTCGATCAGCTCGGCATAGAACTTCGGCTCTATCGAGCCAATGGATACGTACTTTCCGTCTTTCGTTTCATATACGTTGTAGAAGTGCGATCCTGTATCGATGGCGTTGGTCCCGCGTTCTTCCTGCCAACGCCCGCCCGCAAACATCCCGTAGAACATCGTCATCAGCGAAGCAGCGCCATCGGTCATCGCGCAATCGACCACCTGTCCGGAACCGGATGCTCTGGCCTCGATGATGCCCGCAAGAATTCCGAAAGCGAGATAGAGCGCACCGCCACCGAAATCACCAACGAGGTTCAGCGGGTGCAACGGCGCCTGCCCCTCTCTGCCTATCGCATGCAGCGCGCCAGTGAGCGCAATGTAGTTGATGTCGTGCCCCGCTGCAGACGCCAGCGGACCGTCCTGCCCCCAGCCCGTCATGCGACCATACACCAGCCGGGGGTTTGTCCGATGGCACACTGAAGGTCCGAGGCCGAGGCGCTCCATGACCCCCGGGCGAAAACCCTCCAGCAGCGCATCCGCCTGCTCGGTCATACGAAGGACAATGTCTATCCCTTCAGCAGATTTGAGATCGATCGCGACCGATCGTCGTCCTCGTGTCAACAAATCGGATCCGGCTGCCCGTGGCAAACCGAGATCCGCGGCGACCGGTCGATCGACACGAATCACTTCGGCGCCCAGGTCCGCGAGCAACATCGCGCACATGGGACCTGGACCGATGCCGGCCATCTCGATGACCCTGACCCCGTCAAGAGGCCCGCGTGGAGCGCTTCCGGTCATACGGATACCCGCTCGAGCGCCCGCGTGGCCTCTTCCATGATCTGCAGCACCACATCCGCGGCGGGTGTCACCGCGTCGATGACGGCCGCACTCTGCCCCATCGCGCAGGCTCCGATGTCCACTTCGCCATCACGTCTACCCGCCATGTAAGGATCTTTACCGAGCCACTTTGCCACATTGCGCATCTGCAGCGGAAAGGGCTCGATTGCGGATTCGAGTTCCTGACTCTCCCACGCTTTCGTAGTCTTGTTTTCATACATTCTGCACGGCTTGCCAGAAAAACATCGCGTGCGGGTCGTGCCCTCGTCGTCGATCTCCACAACAGCACCCTTATAGTTGTCGTGACCCCAGGCCTCTGGCGTCGCGATGAAGCGCGTGCCACACCAGACACCCTCTCCTCCCATAACGACGGTCGCCGCCAGGCCCCGACCGTCACCAACGCCTCCGGCATACAGGACGGGAATATCTACGGCGTCAAGAACCGCCGGTAGAAGCGCCATTCCTCCGACTCGGCCTGTATGACCACCGCCGTCGTATCCCTGCGCAATGACAGCATCCACGCCGCTCTCTGCAAGCCGCTTTGCGTTCTTCGTATTACCCGTGAGGCTGAGCACGGTCATGCCCGCATCCCTGCAGCGCGGTATGATCGGCTCGGGATTTCCCAGACCGCTGACCAGAATCGGAACCCTCGTTTCGAACACGACCTCCAAAGCTTCCTGCACATCGTCCGTGAAGGGCTGCGCAGAGTTTCCTCCCCTGCCTTTGGCAAACAACAAGTCCACCGCGAACGGTTTGTCCGTCTTGCGCTGAATCAGCGCGATTTCGTCACGGAGTTCCGATGCGGGCATCGTCGCGGCGCCGAGGGTGCCCAACCCTCCGGCGCCCGATACAGCAGCCGCCAGTTCACCACGTGCAACAAAACCCATGCCGGCCTGCAGCACCGGATAGTCAATGGACAGGGTCTTACACATGCTGGTTGTCAGCGCCGGGTGATACATCTATGTCCCCTCCCTATTCCCTCTCAGGTCCTCGTGATCTCTGCTTGGGCCCAGTAGTAGCATGCACGTCTAGTAAGCATGCATACGTTTCTCATGTTAACCTCTGGTCAACTGGAATTGAAGAGACAGGACTTCTGAATGGAGAAACCAGACGGAACTATCGAGTTCGGCGTCATGAGCGGATTCCCGGATCCCGTCAGAGCACAGGCAACGGTTCTCGAAGCCGAAGAACTGGGTTTCGAGTCTCTCTGGGTCGGCGACCATGTCGCTTTCCCCGTTCCGATTCTCGATCCATTGATTCAGCTTACGCTCGCCGCCGCGTACACGTCTTCGCTGACTCTTGGAACCTGCGTGTACCTCCTGCCTTTACGCCACCCGACAGCCGTGGCAAAGCAGGTTGGTACGCTTGATCTCGTCTCGGGTGGGCGACTTGTCCTCGGGGTGGGAGTGGGAGGAGAGTTCCCCAATGAGTACGCCGCCTGCGGTGTAGACGTGAGCAGTCGTGGTGCCCGCCTGACAGAAGGTATAGAAGTGCTCAAATCACTCTGGACGGGCGACTCCGTGACGCGAGAAGGCAGGTACTTCCCACTCCAGAATGTCCAGATGCTGCCGCGGCCCGCCCGGGAAGGAGGCCCTCCCATCTGGTGCGGTGGTCGCTCTGTAGCAGCATTGCAACGGGCGGGGCGACTGGCGGACGGATACATTTCCTACGCGATCGATCACAACCGCTATCGTCAGTCCGCTGAGCAGATCAGAGAGTCAGCAGCTCAGGCCGGCCGAGATCTCGAAGATTTCACGTTCGCCCACATGCTGTTCGTTCGGATCGATGACAGCTTCGAAGAAGCCCATGGACACGCGACTGCGCATCTGAGCCGTCGCTATGCCATGGACTTCAGCGAACCGGCCAGACGCTATGCAGCGCTCGGTCGACCGGAAGATGTCGCCGAAAGCATCGGTCGTTTTCGAGAAGTCGGGGTAACGCAGGTGGTGCTGGATCTGACCGGGCCGCTGGAGGACAGGTCAGAGCAACTGCGGCGATTCAGTGAGGAGGTCAGACCGCTGCTGAATCAGTGAGCCAGCGAACCTCTGATTCTTTCAGGAAAGCTCAGAGGCCCTCTGGAACATCAAGCCCAGTTCCTGACTTCTTCCAGCACGGTATTCCCGAACAGGTCCATCGACGCTTTCGCATCCTCGAAGGGTATCCCTCCGAAACGGAAGCATGTTGCCATGTCGAACGAACCCACGATGTCGTAGCGCGCCCGCAGCATCTCAATGATCTGATCCGGTGTGCCGTACGCGTTCGAAGCGAGAAATCCCTCCACGTATTTGTCAAACCCGATCTCCCGTAGCGTCTCGGCCTGCTTTCCGTAACGTTCGTAACCTTTGGTCTGCGCCAGGTGATCACCCATGAGCTCGTAGTGCTCCAGGATGCTCGCCAGATAACTTGCGAGGTATTCTTCGCTGCGTTCCCGGGCAAAATCCGGATCTTCATGGCAATAGGTGAAGTCTGCGATTAACGGAGGCGGTGCCTCACAATCCTGCAACTCGCGGAACTGAGCGCGGTGCCGCTCGATGCTGGGCATCCGATTGCGCCAGTCCGTTTCCGCGAACATGATCATGCGCCCGCCAATGCGAGCGCAGGCATCCACCGAGTCATCGGAGTTGGACACAGCGTAGGTCCGGTTTTTGAAGCTCCTGCTCGGTCGAGGACGAATCTCTGTCCGGGGCGTTGGATAGTAGGGGCCATCCCCCTCGACAAAACCCGATTCCAGCGCCTCCACCACCATCACCGAGGCCTCATCGAAGCGGTCTCTGGTCTCGGCCAGCTCGATCCCCCGGAAGGGCTCGAACTCGCGCCTGGAAAGCCCGCGGCCCAACCCCAGACGTACCCTTCCCCCCGACAGGTGGTCGAGCATCGACACTTTTTCCACGACTCGCAGAGGATCGTTCCACGGAAGGATGATGGCAGCGGTGCCCAGATGTATGCGATCCGTTACCCCGGCCAGATAAGACAGCAACTCGAGGTTGTCCGGGCAGAAGGAGTAATCGAAGAAGTGATGCTCCACCGGCCAGATTACATCGAAGTTAAGGCGCTCGGCGTTCCGCGCCAGCTCGATCTCCTCCGCATACACCTGGCCGTCATCGATATCACGCCAGCCGTATGATGCAAAAATCATCTGCAATCCGACTTCCATTGCTCTCTCTTCGGTATATGTCCGCTGCGCCTGGGATCGCGGTCCCCAATCCCCGTCAGGCTTAGGCTTCTTCCATCCTCCAGGATGCGTCTTCCGCCGGCAGATTGAACAGCCGCGCCGTGTTGTCACGGAAGATGGCCTGCTTCTGCATTTCGTCGAGGTGCCCGGACTGTTCATCGATCAGTTGCCGCGAGCGTGGCCAGGTGGAATCCGTGTGTGGAAAATCACTCGCCCACAGCAGGTGCTCATGGTCAATCATATAGAGCGATTGAAAGGCTGTTACATCATCCTGAAACGTCGCCCAGACGTTGCTGCGTACGTACTCACTCGGAAGCTTGGACAGCCCCTTTATGATGCCGTCTTCCGCATTGATCTTGGCGGCATGGTCCATCCGATACATGTAGTGAGGCAGCCAGCCAACGTCACTTTCCGCAACGACCAGCTTCAATCCAGGATGCCGTTCGAAAACGCCACCGAGCACCATAAGGCCCACGATATCCTGCACCGCCCGGATGATGCCGAGGAAGTTGTTCATCGCATGCCCACGGGGTTTGCTGTGAAGGCTACCGGCCCGCGATGTGAGTATGTGAAAGCAAATCGGCAGATCGAGATCCACAGCGCACTCCCAGAGCGGATCGTAGTCCGGATGGTCGTAATCTTCGTGGATCGGATCGCCGGGCATCATCATCCCGACCATGCCCATCTCACGAGCGCGGCGGAAGTCTTCGATGGCCTCGTCGACGCTCAAAACTGCTGTCTGCGCGAGCCCGAAGATCCGCTCCGGCGCTTCGCTGCACATTGCCTGCAGCCAACGATTGTAGGCCTGCATGCAGGCATCCTTGTACAGCGGATCCTTGTGCATGCACAGCCCCATTCCAACGGAAGCGTAGATAATCTCGGCTGCAAGCCCATCCTCGTCCATGAAAGGCAGCCTGGCGGCACCACCATAGGCGCCCTCCCGTATATCCGAAAAGCGGATGCGTTTAGCGCGATCCAGGCGCTCGCGCACACCGAATCCGGCGCCATCGATGAACCCCAGCCCGACCGGCTTCTTCATGCCGTCGACCACGAATGCTTCCGTCCCGTCCGGCTGCTCCACGATGCGCGGCGCACGATCCCGATACGCGGGATCAATGAAATCGACATAGGTATTTGGTGGTTCGCAGACATGCCCGTCGGCGGAGATGATTCCAGCTGGGATCATGTTGGGAGCTCCTTGCGTATGGTTACCATGTGGTCAGCGTGCGGTGTGGTGCTGGTTCGCAGCTAGTCGAGCAACGCCGATTATTTATGGCACAATGCCATGTAGTAAGCAAGATTACAAAGTACAATGTGGCATTCCGACGATGCACTGGTATGCGCTGGTAGCGGACAAGAATTTCAGACCGGACGGGTGGTCATAGAGGAGGCAATGAAATGAGCGATTCCCGTATACCCCTTTTATCCCTTGAGGAGTCCCGACGCCGCGCTGAGGCGGAAGGATTGAGTCCACAGTTCGCAGAACTCTCGGTTTTCAGGGTTCTGCTCCACAATCAACCAGTTGCCAGGGAGATCGCCAGGACACTGACGACACTGCTGTTCGACGACAACGTGCTGGACGGCAGGCTACGCGAACTCATCATCATGCGTATCGGCTGGGTTACCGGATCGGAGTACGAGTGGACTCAACACTGGCGTGTCGCCCGCGGCATGGAAATCCCCGAGGATGATCTGTTGGCCGTGCGCGACTGGCAGAACGCTGCCAATCTGAGCGCAGCTGATTGTGCGGTGTTACAGGCAGTGGACGATTGCCTGGAGCACGGCTTCATTCAGGACGCAACCTGGGATGAGTGCTGCAAGCATATAGGAACGGAGGCGGAGCGCGTCGAACTGGTTATCGCCATTGGCAACTGGTCTCTGTTTTCGCAACTACTGCAGAGCCTGCGCGTGCCCCTTGAAGATGGTGTGGAGGGGTGGCCGCCAGACGGTCAGAAGCCATGACTGCCATCTCCGACATCCCGGCTCGTCGCGCAAGGTCAATCCAGCGTGCCGCTGAGGGTACTGAACTGAGGGAAACAACGGACAACACAGAAACCAGCATGGGAGAATCTCACCATGTCCAAACATGATCTAGTGATCACCGGCGCGACCGTCTATGACGGCACCGGTGCCCCTGCGGCCGATGCAGACATCGCCATCACCGACGGAGTTATCCAGCAGGTAGGAAAAGTCGGGAAATCCGCTTCGCAGACGATCAATGCCGACGGCGCCATCGTCACTCCCGGGTTCGTGGACATCCACACCCACTATGACGGCCAGGCGACCTGGGCGAACCGCCTGTCCCCTTCCAGTCATCACGGCGTTACTACCGCTGTCATGGGCAATTGCGGCGTGGGATTCGCACCGTGCCGCCCCACCGACCACGCCCGCCTGATCGAACTCATGGAGGGTGTGGAGGATATCCCGGGCGCGGCTCTCCACGAGGGTCTGACTTGGGAGTGGGAATCCTTTCCAGAGTACCTGAACTTTCTGGATGCCCGACAATTCGACATGGACATCGGCACCCAACTGCCCCATGCCGCAATGCGTGTGTACGTCATGGGAGAACGGGGGGCAAACCGCGAGGCTGCAACGGCCGATGACATAGAGGAGATGAAGCGCATCACGACTGCCGCAATCGAGGCTGGTGCCCTCGGTTTTTCCAGCTCGAGAACGCTGAATCACCGCAGCAGCAGGGGAGAGCCGACGCCTTCTCTGAAAGCCGAGATGAACGAGTTGCTGGGCATCGCGGAGGGGCTGAGGGCCGCGCGCCGCGGAGTGATCGAGATGATCTCCGACTTCGACGACTTCGACGATGAGTTTTCCATGCTGGAAGCGATGGTGGAAACCAGCGGTCGCCCAATGTCCATTTCTCTTGCCCAGGGCATCAATCCCCATGGTTGGCGCAAGATTCTCACCCGGCTCGAGCTCGCCAATTCGAACCATCTGGAAATGCGCGGCCAGGTGGCACCTCGAGCTATCGGCATCCTCATGGGCAACATTACGACTCTGAATCCTTTTTCCACCAGACCCGCATACGAGGAAGTGTCCAAGCTGCCGCTGCCGGAGCGCCTGGAGGCTCTGCGCGATTCGGGGCGCAAGCAGCGCATACTGGCAGAGGAGCCAACGCCCGGTTTTGCGCGTCTGTTCAAGTCCATGGCCGGCGGCAAGCACCTGTTCGAGTTGGGCGATCCCCCCAACTACGAACCAGGTCCCGAGGACAGTACCTTCGCAAGGGCACAGGCAGCTGGGGAAGAGGTCTGGAGCCACGTCTATGATCGGCTGCTCGAAGGCGATGGCACAAAGCTGTTCTACACGCCATTCGCGAACTACGCTGAAGGGAATCTCGATTGTTGCCGCGAGATGATCCTGCATGAGAACACCGTCATGGGCCTGGGCGATGGAGGCGCACATGTGGGCACCATCTGCGATGCCAGCTTCACGACCTCCCTGCTCAGCCACTGGGGTCGGGACCGCACGCGCGGCGAACGTGTCGAGCTGCCTCTTCTGGTAAGGAGCCAGACGCTGGATACTGCGCTCGCGGTAGGGCTTGACGACCGGGGTCGCATCGCGCCAGGTATGAAAGCTGATCTGAACGTCATCGACTTCGACAATCTGCGTGTGCGAGCGCCCGAGGTGGTGCACGACCTGCCACTGCGCGGGCCGCGCCTCGAGCAGCGCGCCGATGGTTATCTCGCGACGATCGTCAGCGGGCAGGTTACCTACCGCGACGGTGAAGCCACCGATGCCCTGCCTGGCCGCCTGCTGCGTGGGGGTGCTTGATCTCTTGGAGAGGATCGATTCATGAGGAGGCAAACCCCATGTCGTCAGTACGCTTGAGCGACTTCGGAACCGTCGTCACGGGCGGCGCCTCCGGTATTGGAGAAGCCATCACTCGAAGGTTTGCTTCAGAGGGTGCGAAAGTCCTGATTGCCGACATAGACCAGGACAGGGGCCAGGCCCTCGCTGCCGAGCTCGATGGCGTGAAGTTCATGGCGCTCGATGTGGGGGTATCAGCGAACTGCAAGGCCATGGTCGAAACGGCGCAACGGGAGTTCGGACGCCTCGACGTGGTCGTCAACAACGCTTTCTGGGCACGCGCTGGCCGCATTCGCCGGCTTGCAGACGAGGACTGGCAACGCACCATCCGCATCACCCAGGATGCCGTCTTCTTCGGCATCCGAGCCGCCTTTCAGGTGATGCTCGAGCAGGGATCGGGTGCAATCATCAACACCGCTTCCATTTCGGGGCTGGGTGGTGACGACGGAATGTCAGCTTACAACGCGGCGAAAGCCGCTGTCGTCAATCTGACCCGCGCGGCGGCGTTGGAGGGCGCGCCGCACGGCGTGCGAGTCAACTGCGTGTGTCCCGGCCTGATCGAAACACCTGCCGTCCAGCGGGCGTTTCTCAGGGATCCGGAAGCGCGTATCTCCATCGGACAGCGGGTTCCACTCGGGCGCCTCGGACGCCCGGACGACATCGCCAGCGTAGTCTGCTTCCTCGCGAGCCCCGAAGCCGAGTACGTTACCGGAGCGGCCTACGTCGTCGATGGCGGTCAGTCGATCAAATCCGGCGTGCCCGATCTCGGTCTCTAATCGAATAGGCAGTACCATTCGCCGAAGGAAGCTGTGCTCTCAGTTTCTCGGTACCTCCCTGAACGGTACGTCGATATCAGCACGCGGCTCTTTGGGCATGCCCAGCACCCTTTCGGAGATGATGTTGTGCTGAATTTCGTCCGTCCCTCCTGCAATGGATATCGCCGGTACCGACAACAGGATCTCGGCAATCAGCCCATCCATCGGCCCATCGGTTCCGGTCAGACTCGAGTCGGCCCCGGATACGAGCGTATGCGCGCGCGCCGCTGCACGCGCAACGTGACTCGCAGCGAGTTTCCCCAGCGAGCCCTCTGGCCCGGGCGCCCGCCCAAGTGCCTGCGCCTCCCGGGCTCGCCGCGACGTCCACTGACTTGCCTGCTCCAGCATTAGAGCCTTTGCAATTTCCTGGCGAACGACCGGATCGTGGTCCGCGCCCGTTGCGCGGGCACGCTCCACAATCAGGTCAACCCGACCCGCCCGCTGCGGATACCACTTGTACGGCTCATTTACCGTTCTGATCTCCTCTGCGAGTTCCGCAAAAGCCCTGCCCTCGCCCTTCTCTCCGCGCCCCCAGTTACGCATCCCGTCCGCTGCTCGGCGCTCGTTGGCCAGCGTCGTTATGGCGACGGGCCAGCCGCCGTTCAACTTGCCCAGCATGCGATCCGCAGGCACATGCGCCTCGGTGAAAAACACTTCGTTGAACGATGCGTGCCCGTTCATCTGCCGCAGCGGGCGAACATCCACGCCTGGCTGCTCAATATCGATGAGAAAGAACGTCAATCCCCTGTGCTTCGGCACGTCCCAGTCGGTTCGCGCCAGCAACATACCGTAGCGAGCATGATGCGCACTCGTGGTCCAGACCTTCTGCCCGTTCACCACCCAATGATCACCCTTCCGGTCGGCTCGAGTCGTGAGCCCGGCGAGATCGGATCCGCTGCCAGGCTCACTGAACAACTGACACCATGTGTCCTCACCGGTGAGTATGGGCCTCAGAAAGCGCGTTTTCTGCTCATCTGTCCCATGTTCCATGATGGTTGCCGCCGCAAGCATCCGAACTCCCGACTGCGCAACACCAACCGCGCCCGCACTTCGGATCTCTTCGGTAACCGCATTGGCCAGTGGCACTGGCAATCCCCGGCCGAACCACTCTTTCGGCCATCCCGGGCAACCCCAGCCGGAGTCCACCAGCATGCTCCGCCATTCCAGCAATCCGAGATCCGGTTTCCAGTGTTCTGCAAGCCAATCGCGTACCTCTGCGCGCAGCGATGCTTCATCCATGTCTTTCATATTATTTGCTCCGTCCGTCATCGCAGGTGTCCATAGCGAAGAAAGCGCTCGCGATGCTCATGTGGTTGCCCCAACAGAGATTCGCCGCTCTTCGCACGTTTGAAGTAGAGATGCGTATCGTTTTCCCAGGTAAACCCGATGCCACCGTGGATCTGGATGGTTTGTGCAGCCGCCTCGAGGAAGGCCTCTGACGCAAGCGCCTTCGCAAGGGATGCATTCGTCGACAACTCATCATCGTCGAGAGCCGTCGAGCCCGCCGCGCCGTACGCTGCAGATTTCGCCAGTTCCACCCTGAGCAGCACATCCGCGCATTTGTGTTTGATGGCCTGAAACGAGCCGATCACCCGCCCGAACTGAACCCTGAGATTCGCGTAGTCGACCGCGCTATCCAGCAGCTTCGACGCGCCACCCACCATCTCGTTGGCGAGCGCAATGCTGGCCACGTCGAAGGTCTTCCTCAGCGCGCCGAATCCTTCCTCGTCACTGAGCGGCAGCGCACTGACACGATCGAAACTGACGACCGACAGTTTTCGTGTTTCGTCTATCGATTGCATCGGTGAACACTTAACACCCTCGGCACCTGCCTCGACGACTAGGAAGCGGATCCCCTGTTCTCCCGATGTACCTTCTTCCCGGGCAATCACCACGATGAAGTCCGCTATCAGACCATCGATCACGTAGCGCTTCTCGCCGCTTACCTCCAACCGCCCCTTCTGTCTGCGAACGGTCGTTGTCACATCATCCGCTGACCACAACCCGCCTCGTTCCGACACTGCCAAGGCGCCCAACGCTTTTCCGCTGGCGAGATCAGGCAGCAGTTGCTCCTTCATTTCCGCGGACCCAGACTCCAGTATGGCCGTAGAAGTCAGCACTGACGAGCCGAAAAACGGCGAGCACAGCAATCCACTACCCATCTCCTCGAGCGCGATGGCCAGCTCGACCAGACCGAATCCCTGTCCGCCGTACTCCTCCGGCACATGCACGCCGGGTAATCCCATTCCCTCGCAGAGCGAGCGCCAAACCTCGGGCTCGTACCCTCGATCCGTTGACATGCAGCGGCGCACGTCCTCCAGCGAGGAGTTATCCAGCACCCATCTTCTCACGGCATCCCGGTACTGTTCCTGCTCGTCACTGAAACTGAACATCGCTTACTCCTTCCGCAGCCGCCCGGCCCCACGCTACCTGGCGTATTTTTTTGTAATCTTGCTTACTATATCCAATTGTGCAATAAGGACGCCTCTCGATAAAGATGCTGACACCCGAAAAGTCGCTGCTCTCGGGCCGAGGCTGAAAGGTGTGAAAGGGGAAACGTTCGAAATGGAAACCTGGAAAATCGGCAACGTCACGGTCACCCGCGTAGTGGACGTTCTGCAGGACATCGATCTCACGTTGCTGCTGCCGGACGCCACGGCGGAAAATCTGGATCCCCTGCGCAGCTGGCTTGCACCGCACTTTCTGAACAAGGACGGCACGGCACCGTTGAGCATACATACGTTCGTGATTCGATCGGAGGGCGCCACCATACTGGTGGATACCTGCATCGGTGACGATAAACCGCGCGCAATGCCGGAATGGAACATGCGACAGAGCGAGTTCCTCAGTGATCTGATCAAGGTCGGCGTTCCCAGAGAAGCTGTCGATGTGGTGTTGTGCACGCATCTGCATGTCGACCACGTCGGATGGAACACAATACGCGTTGATGACGCCTGGGTTCCTACCTTTCCGCATGCCAGATACCTCTTCGGGCGCGATGAGTGGGACTACTGGAAAGATGAGGACGATCCGTTTGGCGCGGATGCCAAGCAGGACTCGATTCTGCCGATCATCGAATCCGATCTCGTCACGTTGGTAGACTCCGATCACGTGGTCACGCCCGAAGTTCGGCTCGTACCCACGCCAGGACACACTCCGGGACACGTAAGCGTACTGATCGAATCCGGAGGTGCTAGAGCGATCGTGACAGGCGACCTCTTTCACCATCCCGTTCAGTTTGCCCATCCCTCCTGGCTGGATATTGCGGACGTGCAATCGGAAATCGCGCAAAGCTCGCGGATCGATTTCATGAAGCGTTTCGGAGGCAAGGACACACTGGTGCTGGGTACCCACTTTGCCTCGCCAACCGGAGGCCACATTACTCGCGACGGTGACGGATATCGATTCGAAGTGTGATGGTTGCTGCGAGGTCATCCCACATAATATGCAACCCGGCACCTTGAACAGCCTGCCGGGAGGAGGACGCAGGAAATGAGTAGACTCGACAACCGAGTAGCACTGATCTCGGGCGCGGGAGACGGGATAGGCAAAGCGGCGGCGGAGTTGTTTGCCCAGGAGGGTGCGAAGGTCGTGGTTGCGGATCTCAATCCGGATCTCGGCCGCCGCACGGAGCTTCAGATTCAGGAAGCCGGCGGCCAGGCACTCTTCGTGCAAACGGACGTGACGGAGGACGATCAGGCAGCCCACGCCGTCGCCGCCACACTCTCGAAGTTCGACCGACTGGATGTTCTCTACAACTGTGCCGGTGGCTCGATCGCCGAGGACCGGCCGGTTACCGACGTCGATCTATCCGTCTGGGACTTCACCATCTCCCTGGATCTCAAGGGCACGTTGCTGCTCAGCCGCCACGCGATTCCTGCGATCATCGAGGCGGGCGGTGGCGCCGTGATCAACATGTCTTCGCTGGCGGCGCTGCAAGGCGTGCAGACACACATCTATTCCGCCGCTAAGGGCGGGGTCATTTCTCTGACCCGGTCTATGGCTGCCAGCTATTCACGCCAGGGTGTACGCGTCAACGCCATCTGACCGGGATTCGTGCTGAGCAACCGGGTGTCCACTCGGTTCGAAGCCGGTAACGAGGATTCAGTGGTCGAGCGCACCCGCAAACGCTATCCGTTCGGTGTCGGCGATCCCATCGACATCGCGCAGATTGCCCTGTTTCTCGCCACCGACGAATCCAGAATGATCAACGGCGCGATCATCCCGGCAGAAGGCGGCATGGGGACCTTCTGAAACAGTCTCTCCGGGATCCCTCAGGTTTTAGGTTTTCTGGCGTCCGGCCAGGCGCCGGCCAACAACGTGGTGGTCGACACCCCGACCGCAATCAGTTCGCTGGCGGCCCAGACCTCGATCCGAGTGGATGCGATGCCGCGTGACACACGTTCCAGCCGACAAGCGGAAATCATCGTCCCGGGCAACGCGGGCTCGGCACAGAAGCGCAGGCTCAGATCGGGATTGGGAATGGGGATCGGCTTACCGCGCACCACGGCACCGACCGGCGGACCCACGGATATGTCCGCTGCGATGCAGGCGGCCTCCGCGCAGGTGCCCTCTTCATCCCAGAGCACTTTCACCGCTGTCGCGTAACCGCGCTCGTCATTCCCCACCAGCATAGGCGCGAAGGTATCGATCAGAGGGACCTCCACGCCTCCGGTGGGCCTGGCCCAGGGCTTACCCTCCCCATGTGCCACCCAACCCGATGGGTCGCCTGAGAATCCCTCGTGGTCGAACGGCTCCAGCGCGTCAGGGTTCGCAAGGCTCACCGTTGCGCGCGTGCACAGCTTGTCCCGGCTGTCGAATATGTCGACGCTGACCACTGACAGAGTGCGGCCGCCATGCAACATCACCGGGACGACACGTGCGGCCCCCTCGGTGAGACCCCTTATGAACCGCACGTCCAGACCTGCCGGCACTCTGTCCGGAGCCAGAGAGCGTGCGGCGGCAACACAGGTCGCACCCACGACGCCCCCGTTTGCGCCACCGAATGCACCATGGAGTTCACGCCCCAGCTCGAATGTCCACTCTCCATCCTCAGCCCATGTCCCCTGCAGAAATTCCAATACCTTCATTCGCCTTACCTACGCCTTACCGCTGATCCAGTTCTTGCTCGTCATTGTATACACCATTACTATTTGCGCATCACTTTCGGGAGAACATCATGTCAGCAGCACCCATTTCACCCGATCTGGTCGGGACTGAGTTCGGCGAAACGACGCGATCGTGGACGGATAGAGACACTATGCTGTATGCGCTGGGCGTAGGCGCTCAACCGGCTGATGAGCTCGAGTTTCTTTACGAAGGCAAAGGACCGAAAGTACTGCCGACCTGGGCAGTGATCCCCAGCATGTGGGCGATGGGATGTGTGGGCAAGCACATTGAGCTGCCCATACAGCGCATGCTGCACGGCGAGCAGGCGATCGAGCTCTACCGTCCCTTGCCGGCCAATGCGGAAGTCACTCTCACCGGACGTCTATCCGAAATCTGGGACAAGGGGGAAGGCAAGGCAGCGGTGATCGGTGCCGAGTGCACGGCACACGATGCCGATGGTCCGCTCTTCAAGACGCACTCCACATTGTTCTTCATCGGAGGGGGCGGATTCCGCGGGGAAAGAGGCCCTTCCACTTCGGCACTCAACGTACCGCCCGATCGAGAGCCCGATCACGTGATCGAATACCGCACCCGGCCTGATCAGGGTGCACTCTACCGCCTGTCGGGAGATCGCGTCGCTTTGCACATTGACCCCGAATTCGCCAGACAGGCTGGTTATCCAGACGCCTTCATGCACGGGCTGTGCACCTACGGTTTCGTCGGGCGCGCTTTGTTGCACACGCTATGCGGCAGTGATCCCGCCAGATTCAAGTCGATGTCTGGCCGCTTTGCCGATCAGGTTTTCTTCGGGGACGACATCGTTACACGCATCTGGCGCACCAGTGACGGCGAAGCGATCGTGCAGGCCGTCACACAGACGGGTAATGTGGTGCTGTCTCAGGCCCGCTGCGAGTTCGAGCCCTGAAGGAGGCGTCGCCAGCCGAGCCCGATCGCTGGTGCTCCGACTATGTATTCCGCATTGTACGCAGGCTGACTATTTCTGTGCGAAGCGCGCATTTCAGCAATGTAAACAATGCTTCCAGGGCAGACAAAGGGGCATGCATCGGGTTTTTCCATGCTGATCGCCGGTTACGGTATCGCGCGTGCAACTCGCAAACATCTAGGGGGAAACCAGTCGATGGATTTCGATGATTCACCGGAAGAAGCAGCATTCAGGGCCACGGCCCGGGAATGGCTGACGGCAAACGCACCGAAAGAAGAAGATCTGCGGTCGCAATCTCTCATAGACGCTGCCAGAACATGGCAACGACGGAAGTTCGAAGCGGGTTGGGCATGCCTGTCGTGGCCGGAAGAATTTGGAGGCCAGGACCTGTCTCCGATGCTGCAGGCGATCTGGAACGCAGAGGAGGCCAGCTTCCCCTCACCGCAACCGCTTTTTCTGATCGGGATCGGCATGGCCGGACCGACGATCATGGCGTGGGGATCCGATGACCAGAAATCGAGCTTTCTTCCGCGTATCGCACGCGGAGATGATATCTGGTGCCAACTGTTCAGCGAACCGGCCGGCGGCTCCGACCTCGCTGCCATGCGCACGCGCGCAGAACGTGACGGAGACGACTGGATAGTAAACGGGCAGAAGATCTGGACGTCCGGGGCCCACTACTCCGATCTCGGCATGCTTATAGTACGCACTGATCCATCACAACCCAAGCATAAGGGCCTGACCTACTTCATCGTGGACATGCACGCACAAGGTGTGCATGTGCGACCAATCAAGCAGATTTCCGGTCAGTCCGGCTTCAACGAGGTGTATTTCACCGATGTGCGCATACCAGATACGCAGCGTCTCGGAGAAGTGAATCACGGGTGGAAGGTTGCGTTGACCACCCTGATGAACGAGCGCGCCGCTATCGGCGGTATCAGCCTTGGTCGCGGTGCCGATGTAGAGGCTTTGCTGGATCTGGCGCAGCGCGTAAACATAGAAGACAAGCCCGCAATCAACAACAGGATGGTGCGCTCGAAGCTCGCAGACTGGTACACGCAGGAGGCCGGGCTCAAATACACCCGGTACCGTACGATGACGTCCTGGTCGAGAGGAGAAACACCAGGACCCGAGAATTCGATCGGAAAACTCGTTTCCGCACCGAAGGCTCAGGACATGGCAAGCTTTGCGCTGGACATGTTGGAGACTTCCGGCGCGATCTGGGACCCGGCGTTCGGCGACGACTACGAACGGTTTGCGCTGGCATTCATGAGTTCACCCGGAATGCGGGTAGCAGGCGGCACGGACGAAATCATGGCAAATATCATCGCGGAACGCGTGCTGGGACTGCCTCAGGAGCCCCGACTGGACAAACAGGTTCCATTCAATGAACTGCCATGAGCAGGTTCTGACGTGATCGACCAGCCACTTCACCCTGTGTTGTGACTCGAAGCGAGAATATCCGGCCGTTTCGATAGTGCCTGGAAGCACTGGCAGCCATTGACAGGGGAGCAGGCACTCAATGCAAACTGATATCACATAGGCCCACTGAGTCCGTGGCGCCCCTGAGAATTTCCGGTAAGAGCAGCGGCACTCAGCGCCAGCGACATGAAACCGAGTGCCGTGTCCAGGAGAGACACGTCAACCACTCCGCCCTTTCCCGTCTGCGCTCGCCGCAACAGGCAGACCTGAAATTCCCGCCCACGAACCTTTGTCACCGTAAGCACCGACATTGCAGTAGATCAGATCGGGATGTGCCTCCAACATCTCTGCTGCACCCAACCCGAGCTTGTCGACGACACCGGGGCGCAGGTTCTGGATGAATACATCCGCTTGCTGCCCAATGATTCTTTTCAATTCAGCGAGATCTTTCGGATCATTCAGAGCAGTTTGTACGCATACGGACAATTTCATAGAATGCCACTCCAAATCTCGTTAACACAAGAGGATTGCATGATGATCCCCGCTGGTGCTATTTCTGCTGATTCACATGTCACAGAACCGCCTAACTGCTATACCGATTTCATCGAGCCCAAATACCGCGACGTCGCACCACACATCGTGGAGGAAGATAACGGCCGCCACGTATTCAAAATCAAGGATCTGGACATGACGGTCCCTCTAGCGCTCGCTGATGGTGCCGGATACAGCATCGAAGAGCGATCGCGGCGGGCCAGCACGATTCGCTTCGAGGACACGCGGGAGAGCGGTTGGAACGGAAAGGTCCGAATGCCAGACCAGATACGGGACGGTATAGCCGCAGAGATAATCTACGCCACCGTCGGAATGGTTCTGTGCACCCATCCCGATACGGAGTACAAGTCTGCGTGTATGCAAGCGTACAACCGCTGGTTGCAGACATTTTGCGGGGATGGCAACGGGCGGCTGTTCGGACTGGCGCAAACAGCCATAGTCGACGTGGACAGCGCCATCGAGGACTTTCGCCGCGCAAAGGAGATGGGCATGGTGGGCATGATGATGCCCGGCAACCCGGTTTATGAGGACTACGATCACCCGGACTACGATGCTCTTTGGGAGTGCGCGACGGATCTTGAATTGCCGGTCTGCTTCCACATTCTGACTTCACAGGAAGGCAGTCTGGCATCCGTTTTCAAGTCACAGCGCGGCCATGCGCTAAACAGTTTTCTCAGGATCATTCGCGCAGTTCAAGATGTTGTCGGTGTCATGGTGCTGGGCGGCGTTTTCGAACGACATCCGAAACTCAAGATGGTATGTGCCGAGGCAGATGCCGGCTGGCTGCCGCATTTCATGTACCGGATGGATCACGCCGCTAAATTTAACGTCCCTGACGGCATCCTGCCTGGCCTGTCCAAGCTCCCGAGCGAGTACATACGCTCGAACGTGTGGGCGACCTTTCAGGACGACTGGGTGGCGTTTAAAGTAAAAGAACTGCTCGATCCGCAGCAGTTGATCTGGGCCAACGACTTCCCGCACACAGATTCCACCTGGCCCGATTCTCAGGCCCTGTTGGCCGAGCACGCGGCAAGCCTCACCGAGGCCGAGCGTCAGGCCATCATGCGCGACAACGTCGCCAAGCTGTTCAACCTGCCCGCGGGACAGGAGTCATGGCGGATGCCGACCGACTGACTCTGATCGTGGGGACTCACACACGCCTCTTTTTTCAGTCCTTTCACTCCAGAAAAACCAGCCATACTCCAATGGGTATGGCTGGTCACGTTTACACGATGTCCGTGTGCTAGCATCAGCAGCTCGATGAACATGAAGGCAATACCCTGCCAGTAGGGGCATGTCTAATCTGCTTGCCTTCGATTTACTCCAGCGATCCCCAGTTTTCCAGCGTGACGAAGGCCTGAGCCAGAAATAGGCTGGATTCCGTGATTGTATTCGCGATAGATACTCCGGCCACAATCTGATCGTTGCAAACTTTCAGCTTAACGAAAATCCACTGTAACCCTCATTTGCGCAGGATTCACAATAGTCTAGGTAATTCCGTACTCCCGGGTAGAACAACAACTGCCGGTGTTTGCCAGGAATATTGGCGCCCATGTACCAGGAGTCCGCCCGTGAGAGCAGGGTTTCCCCCGCCACGACTTCCATATGGGCAGTCCAGGCTTGAGCCGCCTCCTCTGTAGCTTCGATCGAATGGAGGCCCTTACCCCGCATATACTCGAGGCAATTGACGACCCACTCGCCTTGTACCTCCGCACAGGTTGGCCCATTGCAGAACGCGGTGGGACTTTGCGGACCATAGAGCGCAAGCATATTGGGGAAGCCGGGCACGCCGTACCCAATGTGAGTCTTCACACCATCCGACCAGTAGTCACCGAGTGAAGCACCACCACGCCCCCGGATGTCGATACGCCCGAATCCACCGGTACCGGCATCAAAACCGGTCGCGATCACCAGAACATCTATCTCATAGACTTGAGCAGCTGTTCGGACACCGCTCTCGGTAATCTCCTCGATCGCCTCCGCTCTCAAATCAACGAGGCTCACGTTGTCTTGATTGAAAAGCTCGTAGTAACCTTGCTCCAGCGAGGGCCGTTTGCTCCCGAAGGGGTGTGGCGGTTCCATCGGCGCCAGCTTTTCCGCCAACTCGCGATCAGTCAATCGGGCCCGCGTCTTATCGCGCCAGAACTTGTAAGCTTCCAGATTGGACTCCTCGTTCGTCAGTATGTCTGCGAACGTACCGGTCCAGAAGTGGAATCCGCCCTTTTCCCACGCGGCCTCGAATATCGCCAGGCGCTCTTCCTCGGACACCTCCATGGCTGATCGCGGATCCGGTATCAGATCGTAGAACGAGCTTCGTCCATTGTTACGTTGTTGAAAGATGTCCGCATAGTCGCACTTCATGACCGCCTGCTCCTCGGGGGTCAGATGTCTCTGCTGCATCGGGAGCGCAAGCATGGGTGTGCGCTGGAAGACCGTGGTGTGCGTCGCAACGCGACCGGACTCCTGAGCCACCTGCACGCCGCTCGCTCCGGTACCAATAACCCCCACGCGCACACCTTCCAGGTCAACGCCCGCCTGCGGCCAACGGGCCGTGTGGTGACAGGGGCCTTTGAAGCTATCCAGACCGGGAAAATCAGGAACGTAGGCCTGGGCCGCAAACCCCAGGCAGGGCAAAAGAAACCTGGTTCGCACCTCATGATCGTCAGCGGTGCGAACTAGCCAGTTACCTTCGGTTTCATCGTAAATGGCTTCCGTAACCCGAGTGTTGAACCGGACATCGCGGCTGATATCCAGCTTTCGGTCCACGTGTTTGAAATATTCCCTGAGCTCCACACCGGAAGGGAACCGCTCCGTCCAGTTCCAGCTGTCCCAGACCTCCGGAATGGAAAACTCGTAATTCGGAACGTGGGAATCTACCCGCGCCCCAGGGTAACAGTTCCAATACCAGATGCCGCCCAGCTCAGCTCCTGCATCGAAGACTCGTACGGAAAACCCTTCCTCACGCAGCCGGAAGAGTTGATAGACGCCATTAAAACCAGCGCCCACAATGAGTGCGTCAAGCAGTTCGGTGCTGTGTGTCGAATCTACATCAGAAGTCATACCAGAATCCGTCATAGGCCCATTTTGTACTTGTGCTTACATAGCCTAACATTCAGACAATGTCACCGAAAGAAGATTGGCGACATGGACAGATAAGGGAGCGACCGGAAACTGGCTGTCAGAAGTCCTGCTCTAAGCCCAGAATCATACTACTCCGCAGACAACGCAAGCAGAGGTTTCTATGCCCCCAGAGCTGAAAACAGGTTGCTAATCCTCCTCTCGAGATGAAGCACAAAGCAGCGGCTGGAGAGCACAATCTTGCCAACCCTTCAAATGATACGTATGCTTACTTACCGCTTTGACTAGCAGAAGAGAACACCAGAGCTCTTCGCTATCAAGGTAGCGCACCCGGCTTGCTCCCCTTGACGGGTGCGCGACTTACTATCGCGCTCTAACCAAACACCTAATAAGTGAAGTGGTGGATCCACCAGTCTTCGGACAGCAATAATCCGCACCGACTTGGCTGACGCTCAGGATTGGCAAGCTGGTTCTGGATTCTTACCGGCGCTGAGCAACTGAGTACCCCACCGTCCTTCCCTGGAATTCGGCTAGTTGTAAGAACATCAGACAGCACGCGGATTCTTCACCCAAAGGCTGTGCTAAGCCGTTCCTGAGAACTGAGCTCACTCAGTCAACGACTCCTCGCTGAGCAACTGCTCCAAATTCGCCTTGATCATTCCGAGTACTTCTTTCGTCATCCGGAGATCCTTGCCGCTGATCGAAGCTGTGCTGCGCTTGTAGAGCACATTCGCGATTGTCTCAACATCAGGGAGGAGTTTTTTAGCCGCTTTGGTGAGAAAGACACGCTTGACCCTGAGATCGCTGGGGTCTGCTGCGCGAGTGATGAGGTCTTTTGATTCCATACGATCCAAAAGCCCGCTAGTGGCCATTCGACCAACGCCCAGATACTCTCCGAGATCAACCTGCGTAATTCCCGGAAACCTTGTTACGCATGCAAGCGCCCGAGCTTGGGATCTCGTAAGCCCTAAGGGGGACATGAGCTTGGCATAAGCATTTGCGTACGCCTTCGCCGTCTCATATACGAGAAACCCCATACCTTCACTCTCTAGTCGACCAGATAGAGAGACCACTTCCCGTTGATTCATCGTTTCGCTGTTCCGAAAGGAGCATTTGACCAAAATTGTGACGGATTTAAAGTTTACCCCCGAACCACCACGGTTGCACGGTTGGCGTCAGTCGATCCAGCTGAAGTGGAGTGCCCCGGGGATGTTGGACAGCTTCGAGCCCCAAATTGAGGCCAACTCAAAGGCCTCTAAGTCGATGCCACCAAAGTCGCTATGTCGGCGCTTTCGATTGTAAAACACCTCGATGTAACCGAAGACATCTGCATGCCAACTCGCGAGTCTTGTAGATGCGCTTCTTGACATGCTCTTTCTCATCCGTCCCGTCGGCAACGACAGGTTGGGAAGCTAAACATTTAGTAACCATTAGAAATGTGAGACAAGACTCAACTGGCAACCACCTGTTTTCAAAAGGAATTCTTGGCTTCGCTCTCTGTAGACTGGGGGTCAAGTGGTCGCAGGTTCAAATCCTGCCGTCCCGACCAAATTCCAATTTTTGATTCGAGCTCTTACTTCGCGCACCACTTTCCCTGCGACCGATCGCAGCAGCGTGGCTGCCAGTTAAATCCTGCCGTCCCGACCAAAAATCCCTTATTAAATCAGTCGGTTAAGCGTCGTTAGATGACCTTCGGATTCCTATTCCTGATCGACTGGCAGGATATTGGTAGAGTTTGATTTGTCAGATTCCTACCAGTAGTTGTTCCTTTTGGTGTCCCGGCTATCGAACAACCATGCTGGGTGAACAACCAATCAACATTGGCCGCATTGAGTTCCTTTCTTCGCTGCCTGGTGACGAATCAAACTTCCATTCATATTCGAGAATCGGTCAGGGACTACATTCGTGAAATACCTATGGCCGCCAATGATTCTGGCCACGACTGCCCGACAACATCAGGGTTCCACCATTCAGCGGTGAACGAACTCAGCCATCTTTCATACTCTCGGCGCGGTGATTGAGGTAGAGCAAGCAATGCCTCTCAACAACCAGAAAGTCTGCATGTATTGATGAAGAACCTTCGCTCTGCCGACAGATTTCTGTAGCTGGGAATCTCGTGTATCCCTTTCTCAGAGAAGGGATTGGGAAGGCTAGCTATTTGGTGAACGTTCGCATCCGAACGCTCACGTACAGCAAATGGGCAGAGAATGGTCAGAGTCCCAGGAAGTCTTCGTAGTTCCTGCTGTAGAAGCGATCCAGCTCTTCGGGTGTCGCCTCGACCGCATCGAGGCTTCGCTCGAAGTCACCGTACGGATCTTTGCCCCTTCGGGATGCGGATAATCGGTGTTGAACATGAGAATGTCCTTGCCGACGTTTCTCAGAATCCAGCCCGTGTCTTCTGTGTGCAGGGGCGTTACTCGAACCTGGCGCTGGAAGTACTCCGAGGGCTTCAGAGTCAGCTTCTTCAGGCCCTGGTCAAACTTACCCAGCAGGGATACACCCATGTCGAGATTCATCAGCGACGCCGGTACCCAGTTGGCACCGAGCTCAACCAGGCCCACCTTGAGCTTCGGAAACCGTTCCAGCACGCCATCGTAGATCATGCAGGTCAGCCAGCGCTCGATGGAGTGATGAATCACCGGAAGGTCTTTCGGTCGGGTGGTTTCGATGTTGCCGATGTTGCCTTCCAATACACGCTCGACACCCGTGTTCATGTAAGCGGACGGCATATTCTGGCCACTGCCGATATGCAGGGTGACCGGCACACCGGCCTCTTCCATCATCGCCCAGAGCGGATCGTAGGCAATATGCGACGGTGCCCGACCTTCTATCGCATCCGAGCCGATCCAGACCGCACTGATCCCCAGTTCAAGCGCCAGCCTCAGCGACTCCTGGGCTTTCTCCGGATCCCGGAGGGAGAGGTAGCCCACCGCACGCAGGCGCTCGTCATCCGCACAGAAGTCCGCCATGCCACGGTTCAACGCATCACAGCCACCATAGACAACGTCCATGTTCTTGGAACGGGCAAAGCGTCCCGCGCCAACCGAGGGGAAGATCAGCTGAGAGGTCACGCCCATATAAGACAGGGAATCGCTCCGCTCTTTCTTCTCGACCGCGCCGTAAGCGCTCCACATGTTTCGCTTGCCCGGATGGGCAAAGATGTCTGACTTGAGTGCTTCCGTGAGCTCAGGATTTTCTCCAGCCAGGCGCTTTTCGGCGGCTTCGATGATCGGATCCAGGGCCGGCATGTTGAGATCGAACACGCCAGTGTCGAGGTTTTCCCTGACGTAGTCCGAGGCATAACTTTCCAGCCAGCCACGACCTTCGATAATGTGGCTGTCGGCATCATGAATGATGCGTCCTTCGCGGTGAGACATAGGGTTCTGCTCAGTTTGTGTACAGGCCACCTATTTTATACTCCCTAAAATAAGGGTCAAGCTCTAATAGGTGGGTAAATGTCTGATGCAGCGGGTCTCAGCTCTCTGCTCTGCTTTCCTTGAATCGCCTGCCACGCTCGGCAGCCAGCTTGAACGCCGCTGAGGTTTCAGCCTCCACTTCCTTCGCCTGCTGCTCACGCAGTGCTTCGAACTCATCCACCCACCAGCGGCGGGTGACCTGAGGGAAGGTGCCCATCCGATTCACACAGGCGTTGGCGCCGCGGTCCCTACCCGCCTCGTAACCGGCCGCCCCGGATTCAGTCGCCGTCGTTTTTCCGAACGGAATCAGATCCCCTTCCATCTTCGGCAGCAGGAAGTACGGCATGGATATCCGGGTGTCGCCTGTCGGAATCAGTGTCGTGTTGACCCGGTGCAGCGTCGCCGAGTACCGACCTTCACTGAGATGCATCAGCGTACCACCAGTGTTGACGATCACAGAGCCGGGGATAACCGGCACGTGATAGTCACCAGGCGCGGTCCGGCAGGTCACCGGTGCATCCACCCAGTCCCCTTCGCCCGCCACAACCTGCAACCCGGGTCGATCGTTGATCAGCAACGCCACAAACGGCGGACCGTCGATATGAGCGCCGACGTTCTTGCTGTCGAACTTGTCATAGGAAGCGACAACCTGTTCTTTCGCCTCTTCCGAGAAGACGTCGAGACTGAAGTTGTGGTTGAGGCTGGCGGCAAGATAGGGCTCATCGAAGTCGAAATACTTGCGGAACTCTGCGGGATCCTCGCCCAGCGATTCGACGATCAGCTCACCCAGCTCGTGGGTCAGCTTGTGATAGGTATCCGTGAGCTCTTCAATGACCGGGCGGAATCCAGGCAAGGTGTCAGTTTCCGGCCAGGTATTCGGTCCGGTGAACAACCGTTTGTGAATGGGCTGAGAAGAATCGTCATGGGCGCAGACCGGTGACTCTTCGAAACCGAACTGGAAATTCTCGATCACCTGACCGTGACCCCGGTCCGCCGGTGTGGGCAGGGTATAGCCGCGGAAGTAAGGCGTATTGGATATGTGCGCCGTTTTCTTGATGCTCATGGGCGCGTCGAAAAAACCACGCACTTCCCGGAAGGCTCTCTGCTGGAAGTCATCATCCAAACCCGGTGCATTGGCAAGCACCAGAAAACCCCACTCCGACAATGCATAGCGCAAATCGGTCATGAACTTGCTTCTATTGGTTTCCAGATCTGCCCAGTCGACGGTGGGCAGTTCGGTTAACGTGGCATTGTCAGTGTCGCTCATAACAGATCCTGTTAAGTCAGTTACGACGCCATCAGCGTCGGTGGAAACCAATCGCAGTCAACGACCGCCGGAAGTCCTTCGTAAACCCGCAGGCCAAGCATGTACGGGCCGGATGGTACTGGCAGCCAGTTGGCTGTTTCGGTCGGGCGCTCAGCGCTCAGCACCAGTGTCAGGCTGCCGTCCTCCGCGTAGTTGAGATCCGGGGTTCGGTCGCTGATGGACCAGCGGTCAATCTCATTGTCCACGAGATAGAGATCCATCCCGTAGGCGGTCAGAGACCAGAAGGCGCTACACGGGGGCATCGCATCAGGTGCAAATCGCAACTGCAGGGATCGCCTGCCGTCCAGCTTCCGGCGGTCGGCGGTGTGGACCGCAATGTAGCTCCGGTTTTCAATGGCGTAGTGGCCGCCGAGACCGAATCTGGCACCTGTTGCCCGCTTCAGGATGTTGTTACCCGGGCCGCCCGCCGCCCGGCCGGTGCTCCAGCCGTTCTCGATCACCGTACCTTTGGCATTGCCCTGACTGATGAGCCTGTCTGCTTCGCCAATCCCTTCCAGCAGGGTTGCTTCAGAAAAGCCTGAGGGATCATCAATGATGGCCTTGGCCGCATCCGATAACTGTGGATGCCACGAGGCAGGAGGGTCTATTTCCATATAGCGGCGGATCTCATCGAAAATGGCCACACCACTGCGCGCAATGTCCGGCGCACGGCCGACACGCTCCGTTCGGCTGGACGGATGCGAAGGTGGAGCCGTCACGGTGATCGAACGTTGCAGTTGCCGGGCAATCCCGATATCGGCAGGTGATTCCACCAGCACCCTGATAATGACCCAGGCCGTGGGTGTGCCAACAGTAACCGTGCTGCTGTCATCGTCGCCGGGGGGGCTGGATGGATCAAAGGTGACCCGCACCTGAGTGCCATTGGTGCCGTGATGGCGCCGGGCGATATAGGTCACGTGGGTATAGCCATCTGCAATCATGACGTTCCAGTAGCGGTCAGGCTTGTCCATGGCCGGCACATCTATGATCAGGTCCCCGTGACGAAGGTCGTACCAGCCCGACGAGTAGAGTGTGTCGTTGTTCGGCGCAACGATCGCCTTGTCGCTCGGAGTCGAAAGATCATCCAGATGATTGAGCGTTCCCGGATCATTGCGGGAACACAGCAACAACCGGGTGCGATGTACGGATGCCAGCGGGAAGCCCCAGACAAACGCCTCGGCTGCTGGAGATAGCGCTTCCATTCCTGCCACGACGACTCAGGGCGCGCTCATCAGATTCAGCATGTTGCCGTGATAGAACTTGTCCATCGTTGCCTGATCGCAGTTGGGCATGTTCTGCTCAAACCTACAGATGGGATCGCGGATCTCCTCAGGATGTGGATAGGCAGAGGCGAAACACAGCATGCCCGGGTCCACGTTCTCGATGATCCAGCCGACAGGCTCATCCGGAAACGGAGAAACCTCGATGTGGCGCTTGGCTGTAGCGTAGGTCATAGTCCTCTCTCCTCTCAGACCCTCTACCCTCTACTTGAGCCATTCTAAAATAACGCCTCTATTTAAGAGCGTCAATAATAAACGCATAATACCAGTATGACTGCATCCAGAACCCGAACGCGCCTTTCTCCGCACGCCAGACGCACCCAACTCCTGGACACCGCCAAGGAGATGCTGGCGGCCAATGGTCTACAGGCCTTCACCATTGAGGGACTGGCCAGAGAAGCCCGTGTTTCCGCCCCGCTGGTATACAACTATTTCGACGGCAGACCCCAATTGCTCCAGGAACTCCTCATTCGCGAATACCATCAGTTCGTGGCAGAGACCAGTGAAGCCTTAAGTGAGGCGAAAGACTTTGAGGATATCGTCCGAATCTCCGTCACCAGCAACTTCGACCATCACGCCCCGGGCAGGATCCTGCCACTGCTGCAATCTCAGCCGGAAATCGCTTCCTCAATTAAAACGGAACAGCAACGGGTCAGTCGCAGGAACGCCAAATTCCTGGTGCAGTCTGCGGCGGATCAATATCAGCTGAGTATAAAAGAAGCCCAGCTCGTGGTGAGCATGTCATCCGGGGCATCGATCACCGCCGCTGAACTGGCTGCCAATGCCAAACTCGATCGCGAAGAAACCATCGAGCTGGCGGTGAACTACATCCTTGCAGGAATCGAACGCATAGGTGGCTCGTAGGTAAACCGCTGGTGACACAAGCCTGCCCCGTTGTAAGGGAATCGAATAGATGAGTCTGGCGATCGTATTGCCTCCGCAGCCCATTCCATGACAGCAGCAACCGCCCCCAAACAGCATGGAACAGCAGATCAGATTAGCGGGTTCGGTACTTACCGTTACCGAACCTATGTGCTCTCAGCGCTCACTCTTATCTATGTATTGAACTTTGTCGATCGCGGCCTGCTTGCCGTAGTTGGTCCCGAACTTGTGCCCGAGCTGGGCCTATCCGACACCCAGTTCGGTCTTCTCACCGGGTTCGGTTTCGCCCTTCTATACACCATTGTGGGCATACCCCTGGCCCGATATGCAGATAGGGCTCACCGCGTGTGGATTATGACCGTCTGCGTTGCCCTGTGGTCTCTCATGACGATGCTATGCGGCCTTGCAACCGAGATCACCATCGGCTCCCTCACAATTGGTGCGTTCTGGGTGTTGCTGATGTGTCGCGTCGGTGTAGGTATCGGCGAGGCCGGTTGCACACCACCGGCCAACTCCTTGATTGCGGACTACTTTGCACCGCGCGACAGATCTCAGGCGCTTGGTGTGTATTCCATGGGTGTCACGCTCGGTGGGATGTTTGCCAATCTGATCGGTGGCTGGGTGACAGATGCGTTCGACTGGCGAACAGCGTTTATTGTCGTTGGCTTGCCAGGCATGTTGATTGCGCTGATTTTCAAACTGACGGTGAAAGAGCCGCCTCGCGGCTTTACAGATCTGAAGGGAACAAAATCAGACGAGCCGATTGCGTTACGCGACGCGATGCGCGAACTGGCAACCAAGCCCGCCTTCTGGCTGATGACGGCCGGCGCCACAATCGCAGCTTTCTGCGGTTACGGAATCTCCTCGTTTCAGTCCATCTTCCTGGTTCGCGCTCATGGAATCACAACCGGTGAAGCGGCCATCTGGATCAACACCCCAGTGGCGTTGTCAGCTGCCATAGGCACGTTTGCTACCGGGTGGCTTGCAACCAGACTGTACAAAACGCATCCAGGGGCCATTGCCTGGGTGCCGGCTGCGGGATTGGCGTTGTCAATCCCATTCTATGTGTTCGCCTTCACGACCCAGAGTCTGGTTTTTGCCGCCATCGGCTTGATCATCGGCGGATTCGTAAAGTACGGATATATCACTGCTCAGTACACGATCGGTCAGGGGGTCGTGAGTATGCGTGTGCGTGCGATGGCAACAGCCGTGCTACTGTTTATCGCCAATCTGATTGGCTACGGCTTCGGCCCTCTGTTCATTGGTTTTACCTCAGACATTTTCTTCGTCGGCGGCGCAACTGAATTCGGAGTTACCGCAGAGCAACTGGCTCGAAACGAATGCCATCCGCGCGTTATCGGAGAACTAAACGAAAATCTGCAGAGCGTCTGCGGTGCTGTCTACGCCCAGAGTTTGCAGACAGCGATGGTCATCATGGCGATCTTGTACGCTGCCAGTTCACTATTCTTCCTGCTGACCTGGCGTCGACTGGACAAAGATATGGTGGACAGGAATCCGTAGCCTCCCCTGCTCCTCCGGCCATGGTTCTGGCACTGCACACGTTGGCGATCACGGCAGCCCATCTGGTTTCAGCGAGACTTGTGGACCCTCGAATATCGGCGAACAGAAGTTTCATCATCAGCTTTAAAGGCCACTTGAGTGGTCCGCTGAACGGGGCATAGCAGAGTGCACATCGAGGTGGAGATGGCAGGCGCCTGAACATCGCCTGTCCGAACTTGATCAGATACTCATCACCATTGAGGAAGCGCGCCCAGAGCGTGTTGACTTGCGGTTCGTCATCCATCGCTTTTCTCCCTGGCTTCAGAATGCTGAGATCACGAGATCAAGTTGCGATCCGGATGTCGAATAGTATCCGGATTCAGAGGAAGACTGCTGCATCCGTACGATCCGGCTACTGCTGGGCAAAGCTCAGATGATCCATGTTGCGCCTCCTCTAGTGGAACGGAAGGCTGCCCGAAATCTCAAACGGCCAAACGACCGGAGTGGAAAGAAAAGCCACAGATCGTCGGCCCAGGTTGCACTTGTGCTTGTGGCATCTGATGGTCAAAACGCCCGGAGTCCTGTGTATAGTCAGTTCTCGCGGATTACGTCAAGCGGTGCATAAAAATGACCGGCCGCACAATGATCGTGTCGCCGTATGAAGAGCTCAAACAGCACAGGAATGCTGTGATCGAGACACTTCAGCGCATTGGTTCCAACACGATAGCCATGGAACTGTTCGGTGCCACGGCCGAGCGTCCCATTGATGTTTGCTTGCAGAACGTTGTAGATGCGGACAACATCATTGTCGTGCTAGGCCATAGCTATGGGTTCATACCCCCCCGCGACGCGCAAGATCTTCGTATGGGGGACGGCGAAAGAAGCATCACACACCTTGAAATCGATGAAGCAATACGGTTGAACAAACCACTTTTTGCTTTCTTCCTGCGCGAAACAGACACACCAGATGATCACGTCATTCTCGGTTCTATAAAAAACGCTGATACTACTACTGCGGGAGCCGAGCCCCACTCGAGCAGAAAAAAGCTGGCAGCGTTGAAGAAGCAGCTTCAGGACACCGTTACCTGCGACTGGTTCACAAGCGCCGATGATTTGGCAGGTAGAGTTGCCACGGCACTTTTCAACCGTCTCTACTACGAACGAGCACAACCGGAATTCAGCGCATCTCATTCATATCGAATCGCGCACACGCTTCCGCGGCCGCAACCGTTCATCGGCCGTGCCGAAGAACGAGGTCAGATTGACGACTGGCATGGTCAAACAGATTTGTCCACACCTATCGTCGAGATCATCGCCGCTGGTGGGTTTGGCAAGTCATCGCTCGTCGGTAACTGGTTACATGAGAACGATCGTCTACTAAGAGAGTCGCCAGGCAGCAAGCTTGTGTGGTCTTTCTATGCACAACCAGATCCGGAGATCTTTCTCCGTGCCTGTGCAGATCTTTTCCTGGGTAAGACTGAAGCGGACGCGGCATGGAGACTGAACGCGATCAAGCGCCACCTGGGCAACGGCGAACCTCACTTCCTGTTTCTCGATGGATTAGATGCGATGTATGTCTCGGATCATCGCGCGCGAGCCCTTGGTGAAGTTGAGCACAAAGAGATTTCTGAGCTGCTTTGTTCGATCCTGGAGGGACTCGGAGGTACACGTACGCTGCTGACCTCTAGACATCCAGTGCAGTTCGGCGATCGTCTGGTTCCGGAGCGTTTACTTACCATCCGACTCGCTCCATTTTCCGCTTCAGAGCAGATCGACTTTCTGAAGGGTCATAACTCGCCACTTGTCCGGGAAAACATGTCCATACTCGAGGAGATTGGTGGACACCCGCTATCGCTAAGCGTCCTGGCATCGCTGTCCGAAATCACTCGGGACCTATCTTTATCCCTGTCGGACATTGACGAAGGCAATCTAAGCGAACCCGAGGCCGCAAAGCTCTCTAGGATACTTCATACGTACGCTTTGGAGCTGACCGAAGAAGAGAGAAACCTTCTGTCACTTATCGCTTCATTTCCGAGCTTTTTCCCAATCTGGAGGAACCGCGACTCTGCTTATGAACAGAATCATCTACGTGGCATCACTAGCGCAGTAGAAATTGACCCAGAGGTCGAGCGGAAATTCCAGCTCGCGGCGCGTTCATTGGAGCTGAGGGGGCTCGTATATCGAACGGAGGTCGGGGACGCCAGTTGCGTGACCGCTCACCCGTTTTTACGCCAGTACTTTCGCCCACTTTTAGGGATGACTCAACAACAGGTTGATGAGTATCTGCGACAAAGGGCGGACATGAGTCTGATTCTGAAGTCTCGGCAAGGTCACAGAGGCAACGATTTTCTTCTTGAGCAGCTTAGCCTTCCAGAAGAGCCCTGGGTCGCACCTTACACCGCTTGGTGGTTAAACCTCGAGAACGCGGACATGATCTCGCTGGCAATCCAAGCCCTGGGCGCAAAAGACGGCTCTGTAGTCATGGATATCGGCTTTGGAGGAGCCGTCAGCTTCAGTCTGATTCCAAGGGCGATACCCAAAGCTAAAGTGATCAGGATAGAAGCTTCGCATGCAATGATCGACTGCGCCAGTCAGACATTTCGAGCGCAACTCTCGAGCGGTGACATTTCAATAATCCGCTGTGTCGTGGGCGAGGAGCGTCTCGACGTTCGTAGCAACAGTGTCGACAATGTTGTTTGCGTTAACACCGTTTACTTTGTTACTGATCCAGTAAATGTGTTCCGCGCAGCCCTGCGCATCCTCAAACCGGGAGGAAAATTTGTCCTGGCTAATGAACCCGCGGGGATGCTGGAGACTTTCGGATTCGACCAAGCCGGATTTTTCGTGGAAGGTGAAGCGCAATCTGTGGCGTGGCTAGCAGAAGCTGGCTTCAAGAACATTCAGGTCCTGACGCCCAGCTCCCGAGGGGCAAAGGTTGATCTAATCATAGGAGGGAAGATTGGGGGGCGCTGGTCGAATGCCATGTTCGAAAACTGGCGCACGAGCCGTTCGAGATAATTCGGCTCTCTGCCTGTTCGGGCTTTAATCAGTAACCTAGAACCGAGCTCGGCAATGACCTTTCTCAGACGTTCGCAGGTCTCGGAATCAGAGACATCGTAAAAAAGTGGGGAAGACTGTGAACATTTGGGTAATAGCCACTGCATCTCTCAGATAGCCTGGCGGATACGCTCTGCATCCGAGTCAAGTTGTGCTCGATCAGCGATCGCTGCCGCATGCAGTTTCAGCTCGATGCCCGGGAAGCGGGGCATGATGTGGAAGTGCAGATGAAAGACCGTCTGGCCGGCTTCAGCGCCGCTTAACTGCGCGATCATGATGCCCGGAGCGGCGAACGCCTGCTTGACCGCCTTCGCCACGATCTGGGTGGTGCGAATGGTTCCGGCAAGAGCCTCAGGTGATATGTCCATCAGATCCACGCAGGGTTCTCGGGGGATCACCAGCGTATGCCCCTCCACCTGAGGCATGAGATCCATGAACGCGATTGAGTGATCGTCTTCATAGACGATTGAAGCGGGGACCTCGCCGCGGAGGATCATTGCGAACGGATTGTGGGGATCGTAGCTCACAGCCTTCATGGCTCTCCCTGACAGTTCTCTGCAGTTATTGTGGCATACCTTTTCAGATTGATAGCCACTATCAGAAGCCACGTGTGTTTCGCTGGTATGACTGATAGCGTTACGGCAACGAGAACTGCGAGGTACGCAAATGAAGCTCGGACTTGGCATAGGTCCCATGGGCCCACCCGGCGGCGAGAACATCATCAAGCTCGCGAAGGAAGCCGAGAACCTCGGCTATGACACCCTGTGGTGTCCCGAGATCTACGGGATGGACTGCTTTACCCCACTTGCGTGGGTGGGCGCGCACACATCCAGAATCAACCTTGGCACCTCCATCATGCAGATATCGGCGCGTACGCCCGCGAGTGCCGCGATGCACGCCGTTGCTATCGACTACCTCTCGAACGGTCGACTCATCCTCGGCATCGGCGTCTCGGGACCTCAGGTGGTTGAAGGCTGGTACGGCCAGCCTTATCCCAAGCCGCTGGCACGCACACGGGAATGGATGCAGATATTCCGTAAGATCGTGGCCCGCGAAGAACCGGTTTCTTTCGACGGCAAGCACTATCAGCTGCCGCTGGAAGGTGGCACCGGTCTCGGCAAGCCGCTCAAGCTGATGCAGCATCCGCTGCGCGACCACATCCCGGTTTACCTCGGTGCCGAGGGCCCGAAGAACGTGGCACTGGCGGCGGAGCTCTGCGACGGCTGGATCCCGATGTTCCTTTCTCCATACCGCATGAACGAGCAGTACGCCGACGCGATGCGGATAAAGGGGCCGGAGTTCGAGATCGCAGCTGCGGTGCCTGTGGTCATAGACAGCGATGTTGACCGGGCTCGCGCTCAGATTAAGCAGAACGTCGGGTTCTACGTGGGCGGGATGGGCGCCAAAACCTTCAACGTGCACAAGGACCATGTCAGCCGCATGGGCTTTGCAGACGCAGCGCAGGAAATCCAGGATCTCTTCATGTCCGGTCAACGGGAGGCAGCCTTTGCCGCAGTGCCTGATCAGCTGGTGGATGAGATCGCGCTCTGTGGCCCCAGGGAACGCATTCGTGAACGCCTGCAGGGATGGAAGGACAGTCCGGTAACGCAACTCAATGTGGGTACTGCAAACATGGAGACACTGCGATTTTTCGCCGAAGAGCTGCTCTGAATCGACCGGCGCCGGCGCTTGCAGAAGGAACAGCACCTCGATGGGAGGAGAAAAAGCAAAGCCTGGGTATGCAGAGGATGGCTTCCAAACGCGTACTTTCTGTGGGCCTCAAGTTTGCCACGAAAATGAATTGTTGGAATCCGCGCTGAAACCCGCAGTTTGTGCGGCTCTGCTGATCGGGTCTGGATGCTGGGGGGCCACAGCTAAGACATCAGCCAAATCCAGAACCGCTTCAGAACGGCTCTCCAGGTACGCATACACACGCAGCTACTTTACGCTATCGCATTTATCACACGGAGAGATCTGAAGTGAAGTTCGATGATGTCCTTCTTGGGCGCCGGAGTATTCGCGGTTACAAACCCGACCCAGTGCCAAAAGCATTGATTAAAGAAATTCTGGCCATTGCCATGCGTTCACCTTCGTCGATGAATACGCAGCCATGGAACTTTACCGTCGTCTCCGGTGAAGTGTTGAATCGTATTCGAGCCGGCAACACGGAGCGAAATCTTGCTGGTGTGCCGCACTCTCGAGAGTTCCGCATTGGACAACCTTTCGCGGGGGAACATCGCGAGCGTCAAGTCGGGGTTGCGAAGCAGTTGTTCGCCGCCATGAGTATCGCGCGAGAAGACAAAGAAGGACGTCAGGACTGGGTGTTGCGCGGTTTTCGTCAGTTTGATGCGCCGGTGTGCGTCATCATCACCTACGATCGCGTCCTGGCAGACAGCGATGATACGGCATTCGATTGTGGCGCGGTCACAACGGCGTTGGTCAATGCGGCCTGGTCTCGCGGCCTGGGTGCGGTGATCAACAGCCAAGGCATCATGCAGTCGCCGGTGGTGCGTGAACATGCTCAGATTGCTGAAGATCAGGTGATCATGAAAGCTGTTGCCCTTGGCTGGCCCGATGAGAATTTCCCGGCTAACGCGGTAGTCTCGGAACGCAAGAGCGTGGATGAAGCAGCCCGGTTTTTGGGATTTGACGACTGAGTCGGGACCTATCACTTGAATCCCGGCTTCAACATGGAGATGCCTGGATGATCGACCTCTATTTCTGTCCGACACCCAATTGTCAGAAGGTCAGCATCGCGCTTGAAGAACTGGGCATCGACTACCAGGTGATACCGATCGACATCGTCGCCGGTGACCAGAACGAGCCTGAATTTGCTGCGCTGTGCCCCAATCGAAAGGTGCCGCTCATCGTTGATCCCGATGGCCCTGGCGGCGAGCGGCTTGTACTGTGGGAATCGGGCGCCATTTTGCTCTACCTGGCGGAGAAAGGCGGCAGTCTATGGCCATCTGATCCAGCACAACAAGCGCTCGGACACCAATGGCTGTTCTGGCAGATGAGCTATGTCGGACCGATGATGGGTCAGCTGCATCACTTCGTGCAGTACGCGCCGGAACAGCTCGATTACCCTATCGCCCGCTACACCCAGGAAGCCGAGCGGCTGCGACGGATGATCGATGCGCATCTTCAGGATCGTGAGTACGTGCTCGACGCGTATTCGATCGTCGACATTGCCTGTGCGCCCTGGTTCAAAATGTTTGCACTGCGTTACCCCTACCAGGCGCCGTACCCGCACCTGGATGCCTGGCTGGATCGGGTATTCGAACGCGATGCGGTGCGCCGAGGCGTCGCTGTTGATCTCGACAAAATCCGCCCGGTTGTGGTCGGCGCTGAACCGGTCACCGATGAGGTCCGCAGGCACCTGTTTGCCAGCTACCAGAACGACGACGGTCCTACGCGATAAGCCGATCACGCACCATCTATCGCGATGAAAGTACTTTATCTGCCGCTGAAGCCAGTACCCGGTCATAGGTAGCAAGCGGAGCGTTGAGCGCTACGGCGAGTTGCAGATAGGCAGCGTCGTAGGCGGATATTCCATGGTTGAGAGCAAGTTCGAACTGCGCCTGGTGGTCGATGCTGTGACGGGCCAGCCTGAGTTTTGCAAAAGCATTCACTCCTCTTTGAATCAGATCGTGAGCTTTAACTTCTGACTTCTTAACAGCGACGCTGACGACTTCGTGGTCAATAAGATCCGGTGCATGCAGAGACTTGCCGGAAAGCAACTTCAGCGCGTCGCCTTGTGACGGCTCATTGAACAGAATCGCGGCCAAAAGGCTGCAATCCACAACAATGGGTGGGAGCGTGTTATAGGTCTTTAAGGGTTCGGCAACAAACAGTTCACGGTTCATCTTGCGTCGCGATCCTGCCGAATAATATCTACAGCGAGGGGTAAGTCTGTAGTTACCTTGCGCCCAGGCAACTCAAGTTCAGCCGCAATTTCTTCGATTGATAACCACCCGGAAGTACCGCCTTTTGTCCCGATACTCTTGGCTTCCTGGACATCTTCTTCGGAAGCGCGACAGACAAGGTCTAACAGTTCGCCCTGAAGAGAGCGATGGTGATCTACTGCCCGCTGGCGCAGTCTGGCAACCACATGTTCGGGCACATTCTTGATCGAAAGATTAGGCATCGAATGGCTCCATAATGGATCCATTATAGATCTGATGTGAAACCTCCGTCCACCTGGAAGCGAGCTGACACAGAGCGATTCCACGCCCACACGCTCTGCCAGACTCCAATCCAGGAGAGCGGCCCGGTGCATATCGTGATTGACTGATAGCATAGCCCATTCGCACTGAGGGAGGTTTCAGCATGTCCAGAATTCCGCACGCATTCCACCCGGACCACATCGCTGCCAGCGCTGGTGAATCGCACATGTACGGCGAACAGGTGCGCTCCCAGGAACCGATGAAGTCCATGCTGGAAAACAATCCGGAGATCTACTTCGTGCCTCCCCAGCGCGGCAGCAACTGGGGCAACTGGACGTTCAAGTCCGGCTCGTACTACGACACGACCACCGGCTCGAAGCATCCGCACTGGCAGGACACCCAACTGCCGCAACCCAGCAAAGACATCGAGCAGCTCAGGCAGGACATGCTTACCTGGGGCTACTGCAAGATCGAAGATGCCCTCTCCGCGGAGCAGGTCGGGACCATGCGTGAGCGCGTGCTGGCGCAGGCGGAAGGAGAGCGGCTCGCGGGCATTGCGCAGAAAACGCCCAGCGGCCAGAACATCAACTGCTGTGTGAACAAAGGCCGCTGCTTTGAGCTCTTCATCGAGCAGCATCCGGACATCACGCAGGGTGGCCCGCTGATCGAGCAACTGGTGACGGAAGCTCTGGGACCGGGATGGATCTGCACCTCTCTGATTGCGGCGATCTCGTTACGCGGCGGTGTACCCCAGGCCATGCACCAGGATCAGGGGTTCTACCCGGAAGCGAAAAGCCCGATGACCATCAACATCCTCACACCCCTGACCGACATCGATGAGATCAACGGTGGCACGCTGCTGATCCCCGGAAGTCATCTGATCATGTCTGAAGCAGCCCGGGAGGGAAAACCCGTTGGCAAGCTGCCACCTGCAATCAACCTGGATGCGAAGGCCGGTACCATGGTGATCACGGATGGGCGGCTACTGCACGGAACCGGCATCAATCACACCGACGCACCGCGCATCATCATGCTGAACGGAATGCAGAGACCCTGGCTGCGCCAGCAGGAAAACTGGATGCTGTCGGTGCGCCCTGAAGTCCTGGCGAGAGCCAGCGATAAGCTCCTCCACCGGATGGGTTTTCAGGCAACCACCGGCACACAGACCAACGAAGGGCATGGTTTCGGCGCCAAGGGGCTCCCGGGAGAAGCCGCCGGTGCCACGGTGGGCTTCCGTTTGGCAGCCGATCGTGGTGAGTACCATCGTGTTGGAGAACTCAGTGCCGAATCGACCGAAGAAGAACTGAACGCACCCTATACACTGCGGGAGGTCGTCGGAAAGGCAAGGCAGGGTGGCCGCAGCGCACCGGTTGGAATCTCGGGACCACGCAGTATCGATCAAGGCAGTTGATCCCGATCGCTCCAGCGGACTGATCGGGCACGCATAACAGGGGAAAGTTGCTTGGCAAAACGAGTATATCTGTTCAATGAAGGCAGCCGGGAGGATCGCGATCTTCTTGGCGGCAAAGGTGCCAATCTCTGTGAGATGACCAGCCTGGGGCTGCCGGTCCCCTTCGGCTTCGTGATCACCACTTCCACCTGCCACGAGTTTTTCGAGCGGGGCAACGCCCTCCCCCTGCTGCTGGAACAGGAATATCGCGTCGCGCTGGATCTGGTGGAAAAGCACATGGGTGCGCGATTCGGTGACCCGGAGAATCCGTTGCTGTTCTCGGTCCGCTCGGGCGCACCGGTTTCCATGCCGGGAATGATGGACACCATTCTGAACCTTGGCCTGAACGACGAGATCGTGGAGGGATTAGCCAGGAAAACAGGGAACCCGCGATTCGCTTACGATTCCTACCGGCGCTTCATCCAGATGTTCGCCGACGTCGTGATCGGGGTGGATGGCACGCGCTTTGAAGCGGCAATCAGCGAGTACAAAGCCAGCCACGGTAAAGTACTCGACGTGGACCTCTCGGCAGAGGACTGGCAAGCGGTGATCGAGGAGTTCAAAACGATCACGGACTGGCCACAGGATCCCTTCGAGCAGTTACGGCGCGCGGTAGAAGCCGTCTTCCTCTCCTGGCACTCGCCGCGAGCAAACGTGTATCGCGAAATGAATAATATCTCCAGCACCCTCGGCACGGCAGTCAGTGTGCAGGCCATGGTGTTCGGTAATTTCGGTGATGACTCCGGGTCCGGCGTTGCCTTCACTCGGGATCCGTCCACCGGCGACAACCACTTTTTCGGCGAAGTTCTTTTCAACGCGGCCGGGGAAGACGTGGTCGCTGGAATCAGGACGCCTGAGCCAATTGAGGCGCTGGAGCGGCGCATGCCGGAAGTCTATCGCGAGCTGTATGAGACGCAGGCGCTGCTCGAGAAGCACTACCGTGACATGCAGGACATCGAATTCACGATTCAGGAAGGCCGGTTCTACATTCTGCAGACACGCAGCGGAAAACGTACCGGCCGAGCAGCGGTGAAAATCGCCGTTGACATGGTCAACGAAGGCCTGATCAACGAAAAAGAAGCGCTATTGCGGGTCTCCCCGGAACACGTGGAAGCGTTTCTGCATCCCATGGTTGACCCGGCTGCCAAAACAAACGTGGTCGTCAGCGGCTTGCCCGCCAGTCCCGGCGGCGCAACCGGTCGGGTGGTGTTTTCGGCCGATGAAGCCGTTGCGACGGCTGCGGATGGCACGACCGTGGTGCTCGTGCGGAAAGAAACTACGCCGGAGGACATTCACGGCATGAAGTCAGCCGAGGGTATTCTCACCGAACACGGCGGCATGACCTCCCACGCCGCGGTGGTCGCCCGCGGGATGGGCGTGTGCGCGATTACCGGCTGCGGCGCCCTGAGCATCGACTACGATGCCGGCACGGCAACCAGTCCGGAAGGTGTGGTGATCAGACGAGGTGACATCGTCACCCTGGATGGCAACACGGGTGACGTGATGCTCGGAAACATACCTAAAATCGAGGCCAGCGAAAGCGATGATTTCCGTGTGCTCCTGTCCTGGGCAGACAAACACAGGCGCCTGCGGGTTCGCGCCAATGCTGACACCCGGGAAGATGCGGAACGAGCCAGATCGCTCGGCGCCGAAGGGATCGGCTTGTGTCGAACCGAACACATGTTCTTCGACGCAGACCGCATCGTCGAAATGCGGGCAATGATTCTTTCGGAGTCGAGAGAGGAACGCGTTCTCCACCTGAACCGGCTGCAGAAATTTCAGCACCAGGACATGGTCGGGTTGTTCGCAGCCATGGACAACCTGCCGGTCACCATTCGCCTGCTGGACCCGCCGTTGCACGAGTTTCTGCCAGGCTCTGACGACGACCTGGCCGCACTGGCGGCCAGCGTCGGCAAGCCTGTGGAGAAGATCCGGGAAATCGCTGAAAGCATGAGCGAGGTCAATCCCATGCTCGGTTTCCGGGGCTGCCGCCTGTCGGTGGTGTATCCCGAAATCACCGTGATGCAGGTGCGCGCAATCATCGGCGCTGCGATCGAGGCGACCGAGCAGGGCTATCGCCCATTCCCTGAAATCATGATCCCTCTTGTGGTCAACGTTCGCGAGATCCGCCTCGTCAACGAGATCATCGAAAGCACCATCCACGAGATGCTCAGCGACCGGAAGGTGTCGATCGCCTACCGGGTCGGCACGATGATGGAGACGCCGAGGGCCTGTCTCGGGGCAGACCGGCTGGCGCCGGCCGTCGAGTTCATGAGCTTTGGCACCAACGATCTGACCCAGATGACCTACGGCTTCTCCCGGGATGATGCGGCCCGGTTCGTGCCCCAATACCTGGACAAGAAGCTGATCGAGACCGATCCCTTCGTATCACTGGACCAGCGAGCGGTCGGCCGCCTGATCGAAATGAGCATCACCGAATCCGCAGCGCGGAAGAAAGGCATCAAGTACGGCATCTGCGGCGAGCACGGTGGCGACCCTCGATCCATTCGTTTCTGCCACGAGATCGGGCTCGACTATGTGTCGTGCAGCCCATACAGAGTGCCGGTCGCCCGAATCGCAGCGGCTCAGGCCAACGTGGCCGAATCGGGCAGCTAACCCCGCCCGCTCAGCCTCGGTCAGGCCAGGCTGTGATCCGCAGTATCCGGAATCGCTGTCTTGATCTCGTGACCGTGCACGTCCTGATTGCGGATGTCTTCGAACAGCGATTCGAACACCTGCCGACCACCTTCCCCGGCGTGGTAGATGTTCGACAGCAGATAGACCGTGCGTATGGCAGGTCCGGACAGCACGAAGACGGTATTCAGATAACGGTTGTTCGAAAACGTGGGCGGCCTGTCGCCGGTGAACTCCAGTTCACAATTCTCGAAGACGCAATCGTGAAATGATTTTCCGTCCAGAGAGATCCGTTCATTCCTGAAAGTTTCGTCCCGATGTTGCATGTGGCAACTCCTCTGTCGGAGGGTCTTGCAACCATACACTTATCACCCGAGCGATTCCTCTCCCAGCTCGACGTCTGTCAACTTTGCCGGACAGCCCTTGTATTAATGTCTGTCATTAGTTTCTAATACCCAGACTCAGCAGATTCAACGGGAAAGGCAGGTTATGGAAGTCATCAACAGGATAGCGCCCAGTGAGGAACAGATCGCGGGGTTCACCGCCCCCGGCCACGATGGTCCGATCTACATGCTGAATCTGCTGAAGTTCAAGGAAAAGGCCGAATACGAAGACGGTCGCGAAACCAACATGACCGGCACCGAGGCCTATGCGATCTATGGCGCCGAGGTGGTCGGTCATCTGTCGAAGGTGGGCGGCGCACCCATGTTTTCTGCCAGGATCGAACGTCTGATGCTGGGCGAAGTGGAAGAGCTCTGGGATTCGGTAGCCATTGCCATGTATCCGTCCCGGCAGGCCATGCTGGAGATGATCAGTTCGCCCGAGTATCAGGCATCCGCCGTACACCGGGCTGCCGGGCTGGCGGGTCAGCTCAACATCGAGCTGGTCGAGCCGGTGGGCGCCTGGCTGATGCAGCAGGACTGAGACAGCCATGAAACTCCGCAGAATCCGGAAGTTCGTGTCGAGATCGATGGGGTGTCAGCGGACTATGTTGCCGTGCCGGTTGAAGGCGCGGAATTCGTACGGGTGGACGAAGCCATCCCGCTCGGTTTCGGGGTCCGATTCCTGATGGGCTTCCCGCCGGAACGGGACATTCTCAGGCTCGACCCGGTGAGCACAGGCAACGGCTGAACGGATCAGGACACCAGGACGAAGAGGCACGAGAATGAAATGGATTACCGGAACTGCGCTGGTGCTGGTCGTGCTGCTGGGGATCGGCTGGATTTTCCGGGCGGAAATTGCCCTCTTCAGTATCCATCGCATGATGGCTTCGCAGATGGAGATCGGCCCCGCACAGGAAATCAACTGGTCCACCGGGACGGATGCCGAGGGGCGTGATCCTGCCAGTCGTCCACCCAACATCGTCCTCATCCTGGCTGATGACCTGGGCTGGAACGATATTTCCATGAACGGCCCGAACCCGACCGTGCAAACCCCGAATATCGATGCGCTGGCAGCCGAGGGCGTAACCTTCTCCCAGGGATACGCCGCCAACGGCACCTGTGCACCTTCCCGGGCAGCCCTGATGTCCGGGCGCTACGGCACCCGCTTTGGATTTGAATTCACGCCAACACCTTCCAGGTTCATGCCCGTTGTCGGCCTTGTCAGTGACACGATAGATCGACCGCTGGCCCCACCTGGGGTTGGAAACACGGAAGAATCCAATCTCGACTTCGCCGAGATGGGCATGCCGTCCTCGGAAATCACGCTGGCGGAGGTGCTGGCCGACCGGGGCTATCACACGGTGCACATCGGCAAGTGGCACCTGGGGGGTGAAAACGGCATGGCCGCCCACGATCAGGGCTTTGCTGAAAGTCTGCTGATGGCCAGTGGTCTGTATGGGCGCCGCGATGACGATAATGTGATCCAGGCCAGGCAGGACTTCGACCCGATCGACCGTTTCCTGTGGGCCGCATTGAACTTCGCAGCCAGCTTCAACGGCGGCCCGTTGTTCGAGCCGCCGAAATACCTGACGGATTACTACACAGAAGAGGCGGTCAAGGTCATCAAGGCCAACAAAGATCGCCCGTTCTTCCTGTATCTGGCGCACTGGGCCCCCCACACCCCGCTGCAGGCAACCCGGGAAGACTATGACGCCTTACCGGACATCGAGCTGCATCGGGAGCGGGTGTACGCCGCGATGATCCGCTCCCTCGACCGGGGCGTCGGCCGGGTCATGGCGGCCCTGAAAGCCAATGGTCTGGATGACAACACGCTGGTGATGTTCACTTCCGACAACGGCGGCGCCGGCTACATCGGCTTGCCGGATGTGAACGACCCCTACCGGGGCTGGAAGATCACTCTGTTCGAGGGCGGGATCCGTGTGCCATACCTTGCTCGCTGGCCGGCGGAGTTGCCCGCCGGAGCGACCTACGACGCGCCCGTCCACCACTTCGACATGTATGCCACTGCCGCAGCAGCGGCTGGCGCCGATCTGCCCGGGGACCGGCTCATGGATGGTGTCGACCTGACGCCATTCGTGACCGGCGACGCCTCCGAGGCCCCACATGAATATCTGTTTTTCCGCAGTGGTGCCGCTCAAGCGGTTCGGGACGAGCGCTGGAAGCTGATGGTCAGTGCCCCGCAGGGTCTGCCGCGCAAGGAGTGGTTGTTTGATCTGACCGCCGACGGCGAGTGGACCGATCTGCTGGCAGAACACCCGGGCATCGCCGACCGGCTGCGCAACGCCCTCGAGGCCCACAACAGCGAGCAGGCCGAGCCGCTCTGGCCCTGGACCAGTACAACTGCCACCAACGTGGACCGTGATCTATCGCAGGAGGATCAGCCGGGGGATGAGTTTGCCTACTGGTCCAACTAATAGGCTAGGCGTCCCGCGTGAGGTCATCCCGCCCCCGATGCACCGCCGGGATGACCTCGATCCTCAGTCCCGCCGACTGATGAAACGGTGCCAGGTACTGGCGAGAACAGAATGAATGCGAATCACTCGAAATCTCCGACCGGATCTCGCATTATCAGGCGCTGTAACACATACGGTTGAGGGGAGACAAGCTGTGTACGACATCATCATTCGCAATGGGTCTATTGTTGATGGTACGGGAGCCGAGCCGGTAAAAGGCGATCTGGCCATCAAAGACGGCGTCATTGCCGCGCTGGGAGAAGTCGCCGGCGAAGCCAGAGAGGTCATCGATGCCACCGGCATGATCGTCTCCCCGGGATTTGTTGATATCCACACCCATCTGGACGCTCAGATCGGTTGGGATCCGGACATGACACCCGTTTCCTGGCACGGCGTCACCACCGCTCTCATCGGCAACTGCGGCGTAACCTTTGCGCCCTGCAAACCCGACGACCGGGAGTTCCTCGCATCCATCATGGAAACCGTGGAAGACATTCCCCGTGAGGCCATCATGACCGGTCTGCCCTGGGACTGGGAAGACTACGGTGGCTACCTGGATTCCATCTCCAGCAAACAGACAGCGATCAACATCGCGGGCCTGGTCGGACACAGCGCCGTTCGCTACTACGTCATGGGAGAACGGTCGTTCGAAGAACAGGCGACCGAGGAAGAAAAGCAGCAGATGGCGGATATCGTGGCGCGCTCCCTGGAGCACGGCGCTTTCGGTTTCTCCACCAACCGGTTCGAACCGCACAAGGCCCCGGACGGAAGATCGATTCCCGGCACCTTCGCCGAACCCCGGGAACTGGCCGTGATATCCAGGGCGGTGGCGGCACGCAACGGCCTGATGCAGGCAGTGGGCGCAACGGCCGATGTGATGGAGTCCATCGCAGACGAAGGCAGCCGCCTGCTGTTCAGCTTCGGCACGGATCCTGATCCGGGCGCCGGCACCAGGCGGGCTCAGTGGCTGGAAGAATTCGCCAACGGCCGGGACATCACAGCCATTACTCATGTTCGGAGTTCCGGCTTACTGTTCGGACTCCAGTCCCAGTTGCCCGTGCGCGCCCCCACCTGGAAAGAATTGAGTGCAGCGGACTTCGAAGGGCGACTCGCCCTCATCAACGATGCGGCGTTCTGCGCCAGGCTGGTTGAGGAAGCACAAGGCTCTCAAGCCGATGCGATCACCGGCGATCTCTACTACCTCGGCGGCGGCGACGTGCCGAATTACACCGAGCAGCAGAGCCTGCAAGACATGGCGGAAGCTGCCGGCGAGCACTGGGCGGAGACGATTCTCCGCCTGTCCCGTGAAACCAATGGCAAAGCGCTGTTCAACTGGCACATGTTCCAGAAGAGCATGACCGAGCTGAAGGATCTGCTGACCAAGTCCAGCCACATCTACCCGAGCCTGGGTGATGCGGGCGCGCATGTTTCTCAGATCATGGATGCGGGCTGGGCAACCTTCATCCTGTCCTACTGGCACAGAGAAACGGGCACCTTCACCCTGGGCGAAGCCGTTCAGAAATTGAGCGGCGGACCGGCAAAGGTGCTCGGGCTTACCGATCGTGGCGTCCTCGAAGTCGGCAGGAAAGCCGACGTCAACGTGTTCGATCTGGATGAAGTGACTGAACTGCAACCCACCCTCGTGCATGATTTTCCGCAAGGTGCACCTCGTTTCATACAGAAATCGCGGGGCTTCAAGGCAACCATCGTCAATGGCGAGGTGAGCCTGCGCGATGGCGAACTGACCGGTAACCGGGCCGGCGAAGTACTTCGCCACTCCGCGTGAGATTTCCGAGCCTCTGATTCACAAGTGAGCACATCCATGATCAAGTTATACGGCGCCAATGCCTCTCCGTTCGTGCGTAAGGTGATGGCTGTTCTGGCCATCAAACAGTTGCCCTATGAGCACATTCCTTCCATGCCTTTCTCCGGCGACGAGGAGTTGGCCAGAGTCAGCCCGCTCAGCAAAGTACCGGCCCTGATCGACGGCGATCTGAACATTGCCGACTCCAAGGTCATCTGCCGCTACCTGGAAAGCGCCTACCCTGAAGTGCCCGTCTACCCTACCGACCTGCAGCAACGCGCCCGCGCCGACTGGTTTGAAGAGTACGGTGGCACCGTGCTCACAGAAGCGGCCGCCGGCATCTTCTTTCAGCGCTTCATGCGGCCCAATGTGCTCAAACAGCCCGTGGACGAAGCACTCGTTGACAGGATCATCAACAAATCGCTGCCACCCATGCTGGACTACCTCGAAAGTCAGGTGCCGGCGGAAGGGTTCATCTTCGGTGATCTCACCGTGGCCGATCTGGCCCTGGCCTCCCCGTTCGTGAATGCCGGTTATGCGCAGTTCAGTATCGACGCGGCAAAGTGGCCAAAGGTTGCCGCCCTGGCGGAACGGGTCAAAGCACACGGCGCCATGGCCCCGCTGCTGAAAGCCGAAGCCGCCATGTTCGGCGGTTAGCCCTCCTCCCGACGGATGGAAGAGAGGGCACAGGCGCACGCCGTGCAGATTCTGCACATTTGCCACTCTCCCTTGTAAATCTTACAGACCACAGCGGGATCATCCTGATCCAACCGGCATCAGGATGCCGCAACCGGGCACTTCCCCTGCACGATCAGCCCCTTGACCGAGATTGGACCGAGGTTGGACCGAGATTGGAACGATGTTTGCTACGTTGGGTATGGATGCCATCAACCGTGTGCCGCACACCGGCACCGTCAACCCGTACATCAACCCGTACATCAACCCGTACACATAGGAACGTCATGAACACAGAAAAAACGAAAACAAGCCCGCTCAACATTCTGAAGGCCCCACTACTGGTGCTGCTGCTTGGTGTGGGTACGGTCTCGCTCACCGGATGTGAGCAGGACGGCCCTCTGGAGGAAACAGGGGAAAAACTCGACCGGGCGGCCGATGACCTGGGCGACGCCGCTGATGATGCAGCAGATGAGCTGGAGGATGCGGCAGACGAGCTGAACTAGACTCGAGGCTGGCGCAGCCCGTCCGGCTTCTACGCGTCACGTCTCAGGTGATTCGCCCCGCTGTCTGTCACGCAGGCGGCAGCGAGGCGTTCGCCGACACCCCGTTCTGCAATGCTGTCCACGAACCAGAACTCCCCCCGGGTACGTTGCGCGTCGATATCGAGCAGCAGGTAGCCATGTTCACGCAGGTTCACATACTGGATGTGCGGACGGTCGCTCACAACGCTCTGCTCCCGTTGTCGCAACGCCTCGGGTTCGCCTTTGGGTCCGGGTGAGGTCACCGAGGTGGTCACCAGCTCGACTGCCAGGGAACCGCGGCCCGTCTTTGAATCGTAGTCGCTGCTCGTGGGTTCCCGGCTGATGTCCATCGCCCAGGCGGTGTGGATATCGCCGGTCAGCACCACGACGTTGTCGATCTGCTCCTGCTCCAGCTCCAGCTGATCGAGAATCGCCGCGCGGGAGGCGGGATAGCCATCCCACTGGTCCACATTGAGCAGCAGACCGTCGTCGTCGATGAGCTGGCCGAACATCAGCTGCTGCCCGATCAGACGCCAGCTGGTGCCCTTCCTCACCGACGCGCGGAGTTGCTCAGCCAGCCAGGCCTGTTGATCAACACCGAGGATGGTACGGTCCTCATCCCTGAGTCCCTCCTCGTCGAATCTGTTCTCGAGCTGGCGATCCCGGCCATGCAGTCGGGTATCCAGCATGATCAGATCGGCGAGTTGCCCGAAGCGGAAGCTGCGGAAAATGAATGGGCCTGTGGCCGACGGCTGCTCGCGGATCGGCAGCCACTCGTGATAGGCCTGAATGGCGGCCGCACGGCGACTCGGCCAGTCCCTTTCGTCCAGTTCCGGGTTGTGGTTTTCCGCACCGTCCCGCCAGCTGTTGTTGGCGCTTTCGTGATCATCCCAGACGCAGATCCATGGATGCAGACGATGGGCTTCCTGCAGGTCCGCATCGGATTTGTACTGGGCGTGGCGGGTTCGGTAGTCGGAAAGACTGATGATCTCTCTGGCCGGCAGGTGAGCGCGACCGAGTTCAGCTCCGTTCCCGTATTCCTCCGGCGCGTATTCGTAGATGTAATCGCCCAGATGCAGCACCGCATCAAGATCTTCGCGCTTTGCGATACAGGCATAGGCATTGAAGTAGCCGAACGGCAGATTCGAACAGCTCACCACCGCGAACTGCAGGCGTTCCACCATCGTCTCGGGCAACGTGCGGGTACGCCCGACCGGGCTGGTCAGCCCTCCAGATTCGAATCGGTAGAAATAGCTCCGCCCGGGGCTCAACCCCAGAGCATCCACCTTGACCGTGTAATCCCGGGACGGCAATGCAGAGACGACGCCCTGGTTGACGATCTGCCTGAATTCCGGATCGACGGCGATGGTCCAGCGCACGGGCACCGGACGCCCATCGGCGCCGCTGACCCGGGTCCACAGGATGACGCGATCGGCCAGCGGGTCGCCGCTTGCCACACCATGGGCAAAGGTCTTCGACCCTTCCGTTGCGGTGGCCGCACCCGCCACCGTACTCTCCGCGCTGCTGTTGAGTGCGCCAGCAAGCCCGGCCGCGCCGGCGGCTGTGGTTCCCAGCAGGGTTCGACGAGTGACCATCCGCTTTTCCTGATCGATGAAACGCAGTGGACAAGTTTACAAGGTAAACTTGAACGGTCTATGACCACGGCATGTCTATTCACCGACGGAACCAAGCTATGAAACAGATCGCCGAGAACCGTTGCTTCGGCGGTCGCCAGCAACGTTTTCAACACACCTCCGAAGTTCTGGCTTGCGAGATGAACTTTTCGGTCTTCCTGCCCCCTCAGGCGGAGAACGGAAGAGTGCCCGTTCTGTACTGGCTTTCGGGACTCACCTGCACGGACGAGAACTTCGTCACCAAGGCCGGGGCGCAGCGCTACGCGGCCGAGCATGGAATTGCCCTCGTCGCACCCGACACCAGCCCGCGCGGCCAAGGTGTGCCGGATGATCCGGACGGTGCGTGGGATTTCGGTCTGGGGGCCGGTTTCTATGTGAACGCCACACAGACGCCCTGGGACGCACACTACCGGATGTATGACTATGTGGTGAGCGAGTTGCCGGCATTGATCGATGCCCGGTTACCAGTGGATGCCGAACGGGTGGCTGTTTCAGGCCATTCCATGGGCGGGCACGGCGCGCTGACTATCGCCCTCGGCAATCCCGGTCGCTTCCGGTCCGTGTCTGCATTTGCGCCTATCTGTTCGCCCCTCAATTGTCCCTGGGGAGAGAAGGCGCTCGGAAACTATCTCGGCGACGACCGATCCGCCTGGGCAGCACACGACAGCTGCGCACTGATCGCCCGGGCGGAAGAACCACTGCCCATGCTCGTCGATCAGGGCGAAGCAGATGACTTTCTGACAGAGCAGCTCAAACCCGAACTGCTGGAACAGGCCGCTGCCGAGGCGAACTACCCGCTGAACCTGCGCAGGCAGCCGGGGTATGACCACAGTTACTTCTTTATCGCCAGCTTCATCGGCGAGCACATCGCGTTTCACGCCTCCCACCTGTGATACCCGGCCTGCCCGGCAGGCCGGATGGGCAGTCGGATGGCCGTGCTGCGCCTATCTGACCACGTCCTTCTCGAAGAGCGCCCTGATCTCGTCTTCCGAGCGGCCAAGCATGCCGAGCACTGCCTGAGTGTGCTCCCCGTGCGCCGGGCTCGCCGCGCCCGGCTCCACCCGCTCACCGCCGAACTGAGCCGGTAGTTTCACCCGACGCATCCTGCCCATGACCGGATGGTCGAACGTATCCAGCGTGCCGTTGGCTTCGTACTGCGGGTGAGCGAGCACCTCTTCGTAGTCGAGACATTTGGCGGCCGGAACGTCATGTTCGCCCAGACGCTTGAGGAGTTCGTCCGTCTCGAACTTGAGGAACTCTGCCCTGAGCGCTTCCTTGAACTCGAGAATGTTCTGCACCAGCTTCTCCGTGCTGTTGAATCGCTCATCGGCGAAAAGATGCAGTTGGTCGATGGCCGTCAACAGACCCACCTGCTGTGATTCGTTGGCAGCCGACACCGTCACACCCCCGTCTTTGGTGATGGTGAGGTCGAAGAGCACATCGTGCAGCGGCTCGAGATGGTTGGCATCTTCATCCAGCAGGGTCTGATGCATGAAGCCGTCCGGGAACAGGAAGAACAGACCCGCGTCCATCATCGACAGATCAATGTGCTGGCCCTGGCCGGTTTTTTCACGCTGGTAAAGGGCCGCAGTGACGGCCTGGCAGGCGGTGTATGCCGTGCTCTTGTCACAGGTGAGGTTGCGCATCAGTTCCGGGTTATCGCGACCATGTCCCTGCACGGCGCCGAAGCCGACCTGTGCCTGAATCACCGGATCGTAAGCCGGGAGGTCCCGTTGCGGCCCCTCGGTTCCGAAGCCCGTGATGGCCGCATAGATCAGCCTTGGATTCCGATTTCGCAATGCTTCGCTGCCGAGTCCGAGCTTGTCCATCACCCCCGGTCGGTAGTTGCACAGAACGATGTCGGTTCCGCTGATGAGGTCTTCGATGACCTTGCGACCCTCTTCGCTCTTCAGATCGATGCGCAGGGACTGCTTTCCCCGGTTGCAGTTGGCGAACAGCGCCGATATGCCACCTTTGCTGCTGCCGAGATATCGCATGGGGTCGCCGAGTTCGAGTGGCTCGACCTTGATCACCCGGGCCCCCTGCTCCGCCAGCATCATCGCCGCGAAAGATGCGGTGATCATGGTGGAGAACTCCAGAACGTTCACCCCTTCCAGTGGTTTCATCAGCCCCTCCCCCCGATGTCTGTGTGATGGCACGTTTCTACCATTGGAACGAATTCTGCACCAGTTAATAACCAGTTCGAGAACAGCTAAAGACCAGTTCTGGGCCAGGACGGTCGAGCTGCCTGGACTTTGCGATCATGCCCCATTTACCCTGCCTCGTTTGACTGTCGGGGAGGAACCATCCGGGCGATGATCAGGCTGCAGAACATTGATATGAGTTATCCGGTCGAACAGGGCCGGGTTTCGGTGCTCAAAGAGGTTAATCTGAACATCAATGCCGGAGAGAGTGTGGCGGTCATCGGCCCCTCCGGGTCGGGCAAAACCACACTGCTGCTCCTGCTTGCGGGGCTCGATCATCCGGATGCGGGCAGCGTGGAGATTCAGGGTACCCGACTGGATAGCCTTTCCGCCGACGAACTGGCAGACCTGCGACGGGACCGTATGGGCATCGTCTTCCAGTCCTTTCATCTGATCCCAAGCCTGACCGCGCTCGGCAATGTCACGCTGCCGCTGGAAATCGCGGGCGATCCGGACTCGGATACGAAGGCAAAAGACATCCTGAACCGGGTGGGTCTCGAACACCGCACCGCTCACTACCCGACGCAGTTATCCGGCGGCGAACAGCAACGCGTCGCCATTGCCAGGGCACTCGTGCACTCACCGTCATTGATCCTGGCCGATGAGCCCACCGGAAATCTGGACAAAAACACCGGTGGCGCCATCAGCAATCTTTTGTTCGATCTTCACGACAATCTGGGCAGCACGCTGGTGATGGTCACCCATGACGAGTCACTGGCCGCGCGCTGTGACCGGCAATTGCGGCTGGATGCCGGCGCCCTGCTCGAAGGACAGCCCCGTGCCCTTTCTGGTTAAGCTCGCCTGGCAGGATCTGCGCGGTAGCGGTTCGTCCCTGTGGGTGCTCTGCGCCTGCCTGCTGCTCGGCGTCACGCTGGTTGCGGCGACGGCCGGACTGTATCAGCAGATCCGGGAAGGATTGCAGTCGGACGCCCGCAAATACAGTGGCGGCGATCTGCAGGTGGAAGCAGGTGAACGGCTGCCTCCGGAGGCGATCCGTTGGATGAATGACCGGGGCCGGGTGTCCCTGCTGATCGAACTGAATACGATGATGAGCACGCCGGCCGGTGGGTTCCAGGTGGTGGAACTGCAGAGCGTGGATGAACACTACCCGCTCTATGGCGAACTCACCCTGGCACCCCCGATCCCGCTGGCGGCGGTTACCCGGAAAGCCGATGGCCGTTTCGGTCTGGCAATGGACCCGGTGCTTGCCGAACGCCTCGATATCGCCACCGGCGATCTGGTTGAGATCGGCGAACTGACACTGGAAGTCCGCGCGCTGATCGCCGAACAACCCGATCGCAATCTCAGCGCCAGCTGGCTTGGCAGCCCTGTGATGGTTTCCGAGGCGGCGCTGGTGGAGATGGGCCTGCTGCTGCCCGCCGCCCGGGTCGAGTACGAATACCGGATCAGAACGGAGATGGACCCGGACGACTGGCAGAGCGCCATGTTCGCCGCCTTTCCCGAATCGAACTGGGAAGTGACCACCTTCCTGGACCGCAGTGACCGGATCGGCGAACGGCTGGCGCAGGCCGGGTCGGCATTGCTGATCGTGGGTTTCAGCACGCTGTTCATCGGCGGGTTGGGCGTCTACAACAGCGTCCAGGCATACCTGCAGGGCAAACTCGGCAGCATCGCCACGCTGCGCTCCATCGGTCTGCGCGACCGCCCGCTGGCCGTGGTCTACCTGCTGCAGATACTGATCATGAGCGGATTGTCCTGCGTTGTCGGGGCGGTGCTCGGATTTCTGCTCTCCCAGGTGGGAGCTGCTTTCGCCACCAGCCAGGTGCAGGTGGACACCGCTGTCGGCAGCGCCCTTCTGCCCAGTACGTTTGCCGCGTTGTTCGGCCTGCTCACTGCCATGACCTTTGCGGCGCCGGCGATCGGCCGGGCCTTATCCGTTGATCCCGCCGTGCTGTTCCGGAGTCTGGACGGTGTTGAAACCGGCACGCCCCGCGCCTGGTGGCTGGTTACGTTCTGCGGCGCCGCGCTGGTGGTGCTGATCGTGCTGGCGGCGCTGCCGGACCCGATTTTCGCCTTGTCTTTCGCCGCCGCACTGCTCGGTCTGCTGCTGTTGCTTGAAGGGATCGTCCGCCTGATCAGACGCGCGGCACTCAGACTCGATGGCCAGGCGCCGACCCGACGGTTCTTCGCCCTGCATCTGGCGCTGGCCAATCTGCACCGGCACGATTCGTCACTGCGAGTTTCCCTGCTCACTCTGGGGTCTGCGTTGACCCTGCTGGTCACCTGCACGGTGCTCATCTCCACACTGCTCGAAACCATCGCCAGCACGATTCCCGAACGCTCACCGGATCTCGTCCTGTACGACATCGCGCCGCACCAGCAGCTGCCGATCACCGAGATTCTGACTGAACACGATGCCTCCCGTATCGATATGGCCCCGCTCGTGCAGGGGCGACTGACTGCCATCAACGGCATCACACCCGACACGGAAAGCAGCCTCGAAGCACAGCGTGAAGCAAGAGACGAACACAAACTCACCTATCGCGCCGGCAACATCGACGGGGTGACCATGGTGGAAGGTCACTGGTGGCCGGAGAGCGCGGCCGGCGAACGGGCCTGGGTGGTGATGGAAGATCGGGAGGCCAATGAAATCGGCCTTGAAGTCGGCGACCTGCTGACCTTCAGCATCGAAGGACAGACCCTGGAAGCCGAGCTCACCGGCATTTTCCGGCAGCAGGGGCTGCAGACCCGGTTCTGGTTCGAAGCCATCCTCTCCGATGGCGCGCTGGATCCATTCATCTCACGCTATGTCGGCGCCGGCTATCTGCCTGCGGACAGTGCCATTGCCGCCCAGAGTGACATCGCCGGGGTGGCATACAACGTGGTGTCGGTGCGAACGGCCACCATCGTGGCGACCGCAAAAGACCTGCTCGGTCAGGCAGTGGCCGGGCTGTCGGTTGTTTCAGCGGTGGCACTCGCCGTCAGCCTGCTGGTGCTGACGGGCGTGATGGCGAGCCACCGGTCCCGGCAGGTCTACTACTCGACCATCCTTCACACCATTGGTGCCCGGCTCAGCATCATTCGTCTGAGTCTCAGCATGGAGTATGTGCTGCTGGCGCTCGTCACTTCCGTCTTTGCGCTGGTGCTGGGCATTCTGATCGCGCTGCCGTTGCTGCACTTCCAACTCAAGTTGCCGCTGGCCTTTCCGATCTGGCCGGCCGTGGCCGCCGCCTTCGGGGTGAGCTCTATCTGTCTGTATGCAGGGGCCGACTACCTGATGCGTCGTCTGCAGATTCAGCCGGCCACGCTGCTCCGGGGCACCTAGCGCTTTTTCTGAACCCAGCGCCTGGAACACCGTGCCGTGGATACCGCGCCCTGGTTACATGAGAATAGGCTGAACGTGAACTGCCGTATCGAGGACGCCATGAAGATGATCGGACTGCAACGACTGGCATTGGGATGCGCCCTGCTGCTCGGCAACGGATCGGCGCTGGCACAGACGCTGCCCGATGGTCCGGGCCGGCAGGAAGTTTCGACGCTGTGCGCCGCCTGTCATGACATGCGGCCCATCGAGCGCAGCGCGGGCTACAGTCAGGCCGACTGGCGAAAGCTGATCAGGACCATGATCCAACTGCCGGCGGCAACGGAGAGCCGGGTCACCGCCTATCTCGGCGAGCACTTCCCACCGAATGATCGCCGTACCCCGACGCTGATCTCCGGACCGGTTGAACTGGATTTTCAGACCTGGGTGGTGCCCACCCTCGGTCAGCGCGCCCGGGATCCGGTGGAAGCGCCGGATGGCAGTATCTGGTGGGTGGGACAGTGGCTGGACATTGTCGGCCGGATCGACCCGGAAACCGGCAGCATGCGCGAATACCCCCTCCCCGCTGGCGCCAAACCACACAGCGTGACACCGGATGCGGAAGGCAACATGTACTACCTCGGCAATCGGAACGCCACCATCGGCAAGCTGGATCCGGCGACCGGCGACATCATCGAATATCCCATGCCCGAACCGGAAGCACGTGATCCGCACACCGGAGAGTTCGACGCGACCGGCCGCTTCTGGTTCACCCTGCAGCAGAGTAACCGGGTGGGCCGACTGGACCCCGCCACCGGCGAGATCGAACTGGTTGAGCTGGATCGACCGAGGTCCCGCCCCTACGGAATCAAGATTGATGACCAGGGCGATGCCTGGGTGGGCTGCAACGGCGGGCCCTGCCTGTATCACTTCGACGGCGATTCCATGGCGGCGACCCGAATCGATCTGCCCAATCAGGAAAGCCACGTGCGCCGTCTCGACATCGCCGAGGATGGGATGATCTGGTACGTGAATTCCGGCGCCGGTCGACTCGGCCGTTACGATCCCGCATCCGGCGCCATTCGTGAGTGGCCCTCACCCAGCGGACCCGATTCCCACCCTTATGCGCTGCTCATCGTCGATGGTGCCATCTGGTACAACGAATCCGGCATGCGCCCGGATGCGCTGGTGCGATTCGACCCGGACACAGAAACCTTCCAGAGCTGGCCGATCCCCTCCTCCGGAGTTTATGCCGGCATCCTCCGGCACATGCGGGCGGCGAGCAATGGCGATCTGCTGATTCATCAGAGTGCGACCAACCACATCATGCGGGTCAGTGTGAGCGGAGCTGCGAGCGACGACTGAACCGCTAGCCGCGAGGTTCCGGCACATAAATCCGCACCACGGTTCCGCCTAAGACGAGAAAGGCGATCGAGGTCACGAAGACGGACACATAACCGAAAGAGGCGGCCAGCAGGCCGCCGAGCAGCGGCCCGATGGTGCCGGCGATTTCGGAGGCCGTGTTGGCGATGGCGATGCGCATGGGCAGATCGTCCCGGTCGCCGAATTCCAGGGTCAGATTCTGGGACGAATTCTGAAAACCCTGCACGGCCGCTCCGATGCCAACAAAGACAACGATGGTGAAGCCCAGTCCTGAGGAGAACACCAGCAGCAGCGTTGATGCGACCCATAGCGACGTTGAGGCGAGGAAAACCGCCCGGAAGCCGGCCCTGTCGGCAAAGTAACCCCACACCAGGTTCGACACGGTCCCTGCCATGGTGAACGCGAATGTCACGATACCCAGCAGCTGTCCGGTCAAGCCGAGGGTCTGGCCCGCGTAAAGAATATAGAAAGGCATCGCCATTCTGCCCATGGTGGCGAGTGATCGGGCGAGAAAATATCGGGTGAACGCCGGGTCTTCCCGCAGCAGGTCGGGGATATCCGAGAGGCGTTCGGCAAAGCTCTGATTGCGCGGAACCGTTGGTGGTTCCGGTTCCCGCACGGAGAGCAGCATCAGCAGACCGATGGTGGTGAGCACGAATGCCAGCAGAAACACCCAGGAATAGCCGATGGCGGTCGGGTCCTCGCCCAGCAGATAGTGCCCGCCGATCCAGGCGACGCCAGCGGACGTGATGCCTGCCAGAAAATTCCGCAGCCCGGTCAATCTGCCCCGTTTCGACACCGGGATGACCTTCGACATCAGGAAGTTGAAGATCACACCCTGCATGCCCTGGAACAGTCCCAGGAACAGCAGGCAGACGATGACGGCAATGAGCGTGGCATTGCCTTCGAGAAAAAATCCGGATAGTGCGATCAGCAGAACCATGGAACGCATGGCGCCACCGGTCAGGAAGCCGACCGGCAGCACCCGCCGACGGTGTTCGATGAGATTAGCGCCCAGCATCGGGGTGAGCATCATGCCGAGGGCCTGGGCTGACAGGGCCAGACCCACCATGAACTGCGAACCACCGGAGAGCAGCAGGATGTATGCCGGCAGAAAAGTAGGTGCCATGAGCAGGCGGAAACCCGTCTGCCCGAGCATTCCATGGCCGAGATGGACGATGAAATTCCGGTTCAGGTCCCGCTGCACCTGCAATTGATAGCGCCGCTCTGCGTGGCGTTCCGCAAGCGGACTCGGTGTTGTTTCAGTCAAAGTAAATTTCGGGCGTCTGCGCGGCCGCTAATATAGTGCAATCCTGAGCGGGAGTAAGCGCTCCCTGTTAAAGTAAGCTCAATATCGCCTTTTCCGGAGCAGCCTAGTGAAAGCCGCAGTTTACTATGAGGGCGGAAGCCCTGAGGTTCTGACATACGAAGATGTCGAAGATCCGGCGGTGGGGCCACGGGATGTTCTGATCAAGGTCCATGCGGTGAGCATCGAAGGCGGCGATGTGCTCGCCCGGGGCTTCGGACCTGCCGGTCCGGTGCCATACTGTGGCGGATATCTTGCGGCCGGTGAAATCCTCGAGATTGGCAGTGAGGTGACGGATCGTCACGTGGGCCAGCGCGTCACCACCGTGGACAATGGCGGCTCGCATGCCAGTCTCCGCGCCGTGAACGCCCGTTCATCCTGGCCGATACCGGATGACATGCCTTTCGAAGTGGGCGCCTGCATCCCGATTCCATTCGGTACCGCAGACGATTCACTGTTCGAGTTCGGCAAACTCGTTGCCGGCGAAACAGTTCTGATTCATGCCGGCGCCAGCGGCACCGGGCTGGCTGGCATTCAACTCGCGAAACGCGCCGGGGCACGTGTGCTGGCCACTGCGTCCTCCGACGACCGCCTGGCCCGCCTGAAACCCTACGGCCTGGATGAGGGCATCAACTATCGGGAAGTGGATTTCGAGGCGGCCGCCCGTGAACTCACCGACGGCAAGGGGCCGGACCTCATCGTCGATTCCGTCGGTGGCCACAACCTGGAAAAAAGCCTGCGTTGCGCCGCCTATCGTGGTCGCATCGTCGCCATGGGAGGTGTGGGTCGAGAGACCTACAAACCGGACTTTTCGGTGATGGCCGGCCAGAATAAAACCTATGTGAGTTACTACCAGGGCGCCGAACTGATGCTCAATGGTGCCCGGGCCCGAGCCAATGTTTCCCGGCTGATCGAGGAAGTGGGACGCGGCGAGCTCGAAGTCGTTATCGACAAACGTTACAGACTCTCGGAGGCGGCAGACGCCCACAGCTATATCGAGTCGCGCCAGGCTTTTGGCCGGGTACTGCTGGTGCCCGACGACCTGTAAGACTCGACAGGATGCCGCCCGAGCCTGGAGACTGGATCAGGCACAGGACGCTTGGGAATGAACGAGCACGAAGATCCATCCGACCAACCACCACCCGCGGTGGTTCGGGATGCCTTGGATCGCGCGCTTGCCCAACGGCCATTCAACCGCTCTCCGGTACTGAGCCGATTCCTGATACATGTGGTTGAGCATGCGCTCTCGGGAGGTACCTCGTCCCTGAAGGAGTATGCCCTCGGCCTCGACGTATTCGACCGGCCGGAACAGTTCGATCCGAGGCTCGACACCATCGTCAGGGTGCAGGCCCGGCGGCTGCGCCAGGCCCTGGCGACTTACTATGAGGAGGCTGGCAGCGCGGAGACCGTTCGATTCAAAATGCCCAAAGGGCAATACGGTATCCGCATTCACCGTCTGCCCCCGGGCGGAGAACAGGCGGCGCCCGGCAGCCGGCCTGCCCTTCCACCCTCAGACCATCCCCACCCATCGAAGGCGCTGCCAGTGCCACGTACGTCGCTGGTGGGAAGGGAAACAGAACTCGAAACACTCGAACGGGAGCTCACCCGGTCGCAAACACGGCTGATCACCATCACCGGTGTTGGCGGTTCGGGGAAGACGCGCCTGGCGCTCGAACTGGCGGAGCAGACGCGAGCTGCCTTTCCCGGCGGGGTCCTGTTTTTCGATCTGTCGTCGGTCACGGAGCGCGAGGTGCTCACCGATCTGCTGGCAGATGCCTTCGAGGTCCGCCGCACCGAGGGACGGGCACTGCAACGGGCACTGGTCGAACGGGTGCAGGCCTCGGTGAACCAGTCGATGCTGCTGGTTTTCGACAACATGGAACAGGTGCAGGATGGCGCCGGGGTGCTGGGCGCACTGCTGGATTCGAATGCGTTGGTGACGGCACTGGTGACCAGCCGTGTGCATCTCAGCCTCTACGGCGAATTCGAGTTCCCGCTGGCGCCGCTTGCAGTCCCGCAACGCGCAGGGCACGAGTACGAACAGGGCGCCCTCGCGGAAGTGCCGGCGGTCAGACTGTTTCTCATGCGCGCCGCTGCGGCCAACCCACGGGCCGAACCTGCGGGCGAACCCGATGCACTGGCAGAGCTCTGCGTGCGGCTGGATGGACTGCCACTCGCCATCGAGCTGGTTGCCGCGCAGGCCACCACGCTATCCGCTTCGCAGATGCTGCAACGATTCACCGGCCACCTGGACCTGCCGGCCAATCCGGCCCGGGACGCCCCCTCCCGGCAGCGCACGTTGCGTCGCGTGATCGATTCCAGTCACGACCTGCTGGATCCACCCGCACGCATTGCCTTGCGCAGGCTGTCCGTATTCACCGGCGGCTTCACGCTGGAGGCGGCAGAAGCGGTGGCAGATTCACCCGGTGATCTGGCAGCGGACTTTCTACCCGCCATCAACGGTCTGATCTCAATGGGCCTGATTTATACCCGCATGGCTTCCAGCGAACCCCGATTCGCGATGCTGGAAACGTTACGCGCATATGGTCTGGAGCGCCTCAACGCCAGTGGTGAATCCGAGCAGATTCACAAAGCCCATGCAGCGTTCTGCGTCGTGCTGGCAGAAGAAGGCATGGCGGATATGGATCTTCAACGCCGTGAGGCATGGCTGGCGCGTTGCGACGAGGAAGCAGACAACTTCCGTCAGGCGATTCACTACCTCCTGGCCGCCGGACCGCATCAGTGGGCGCTGCGGTTGGGCCACGTGCTGTTCATGTACTGGGAACGCCGGGAGAAAATTCTCGTCGCCCGGCGCCTGCTGAACGCGATTGCCGACCGTATTCCGACCGATACGGACACGGCGCTGTGGGCGAAAGTCGCCAGCTTTGCGGCCACCCTGGCATCGTTTCAAGGCGACACGGCCGAGTCAGACGGCAAGTTCTCCACCCTGCTCAAACTCTATCGGGAACTGGGCGATAAGCGTGGCGAGGTGTCTGCGTTGAACGCCCTCGGAATCTGTCAGAGCGTACGCGGGGATACCCACACCGCCCGGGAAACGTTGCTGGAGAGCCTGGCGTTGTGTCGAAAGCTCGGCGAGCCCAGCGCAATCGCCGCTGCGCTCAGCAATCTGGCCGACTGCGAACTCAGGCTGGGCAATACCCGGGGCGTGCGGGCCCTTCTCGACGAAGCCTACGACATCTTTGTGGCCGAAGGAGACCCGGCCTCGGCGGCCTGGTGCGTCAATCATCTTGGAGATCTCGAACGTACCGACGGCGAATTTGAACAGGCGGTCCGCTACTACACGGAGGCCGAAGCCGAGTTCCGGCGGATCGGCGACAGTCGCGGTCTGGCACGATCGCTGGCTGATCGCGGTCAACTCGCACTCGACTGCAACGATTTTGAAAACGCCGCCAGGCTGCTGCTGGAAGCCCTTGCCGGATTCGAGGCAATCGGTCATCAGCGCGGGATGGCCACGGTGGCCGACAAGCTGGCTCTGCTGGCTTCGGCCGCCGCACTGCCGGACCTGGTGATCCGGCTGCTTGCGGCAGCGGAATACTGGCGGGCAGACATCGCCTACAGCGCCCGGAGCGAAGACCTGCTGCTTTCACAACGACTCTATGATCGGCACGGACCCGAACTGGGTGCAGCCAGACTGGAAGCCCTGCAGAACGAGGGAAGGCAGATGTCGCTGCAGGACATCGAACGCCGGATTCAGAACCAGTTCGCCCGCAGGGACGCAGACTAGGTGGGTAACTCCTCGGGCTCGCGCAATCCTTCGGCAGTCATCAGGGAGCGAACCGCCGACACACGATCCGCTGGCATTCCGGTCTCTCTGGAATGATCGCGAATCAGCGTTTCGTCCGGTGACAGATAGATACAGTAGACCTTGTCATCCGTCACGAAACTGTGGATCCACTGAATATCCGGGCCCAGCCCTTCGAGCGTGGAAACGCTCTTATCGATGGCTGCCTGGAGCTGCTCCGGGCTCTTGCTGCCTGCGCCCGGAATCTGACGTTCGATAACGTAATACGGCATCTGTCCCCTCCCAACCGCTCTGCTTCCACTGTACTCCGAACCGGGAGATTCAACCAGCGGACCCCCGGTGGCGAACGGAGTGCCCGTCGGGGACACCACGTTCTCCCTCATCCGGGCACTGCTTGAGCGCGCGTCAGAGCGCCTCAGGCTGGTAGAAGTCACAGAGAACCGCCGGATTGTTCGCCGCAAACGTACCGGCACGGTTCTTCTTGAAGGCCCACACATGCAGCATGTAGTGCGCCGGAAGCGTATAGCGGTTCGGTTCACCGGTCAGCATCATGTGCTGGCCTGCCAGAATGGCCGGAACACCGGGACCGTTGAGCGCTTCCCATGCCGCCTTGATGGTAATGAACTCTACGGCGACCAGGCGCATACGCCCGGATCGGGTGGGCTCGTACACCAGCAGCTCGGGACGGGTGGAATCCAGCATCCCATCACCGATCAGATCAAAACGGGCATAGTGGACGCCCATGGCACCGCCGCTGGGGCCACTGGTACAGCCACTGGCCGGCACATACCCGTCACTGAGCGCGGTTTCCACGTTTCTGTACTTCGAGGCCGAATCCAGGACGGTCTTCACGAGCCCCACTGCCTGCGGCCCCCTGTTGCTGCCTCCCTGATCGGCTACGGCAAACCCTGAGACACACAGCGCCACAAGCGCTGCGTGGAATACTGCTCTTTTCGAATTCATAACCACTTCCCTGTCCATCAGTTGGAAGTCGATGGTGGGAAACTCGCTGACTGTACGGAAGTGACAAGGCACACTTCACGGTGAAACGTTAAGGAGGCAGGCTCGCCTGGAATCGCGCCAGCGCCGAACGGAGCGCGGCGGTATCGTGCAGAGGGGCCGCCTCGGATACCGCCGTTTCGAAGGGGGTGCCTTCCCAGAGCCGGTAGGCGCTCCAGAGCAACGCCGTTCGCTGCCCATTGCTGTCGTGAATCAGCACGCGATCGCCGGCAGACCTGGCCAGCAACTCAGAAAGTTGCTCCACCTGCCTGAGCGTTGGCCCCCGGCTGGATACCGGGATGTTCTCAGAACGGATTCCGTGACTTCTGAGCGTACCCAGCTCGTCGTAAACACCCTCATAGGGATACCGCAGATCTATGACGAGATCCACGCCTTCCAGTTGCCCGGGTGTCTGTACCGGCCCGGCACCGAGGAACGTATTCTCCGTAACGGCCAGCAATGGATAATCGACCGCCTCAGGTTCTGCTGCCGCGGCGAAAACGGCGGTGCCCAGTGCCAGTAACGCACAGCACAGAACCGAAACCTTTACCGCCAGCCGTTGCCTGCTATGCCGTCGCACGCTTCTCCTCCGCCTTTTCCGCCGCCTTCTGCTCGACGATGAACAGTGCGCACCGAAGCCCCTCGATCCGTGTGCCGAATCGTTGAGTTTCCCGCACGAGATCCACAGAGCCAAGCTGGGTAAGCACCCGCGCCACCGGAAAACTCAATCCGATCACAACCACTTCGCGGCCTGAATCCACCGCGCGCTGGACCAGCTCCTCGAGTTCGAGCCCCGCGCTGCCGTCAACGTGCGGCACATCGAGCAGATCCAGCACCAGGACTTCGTAGTCGTCCACCGCGGCAAAGCGACGCGCCATCTCATTGGCAGCACCAAAGCTCATGAGCCCGGCAAGATGCACGAGCAAAGCCGCGCCGCCGCACTGCCTGAACAGTTCGGCCTCTTCTTCGTTGAATAGTTCCGCTTCTTCCGCCCGGGTGATCGTGCGGATCGAATCCTTCTGCAGGTCTGCCGCCACCTTAACGAAGTTGAGGCTCGCCAGAACGATACCGATGCCCACCGCAGTAATCACATCCACGAAGACGGTCAGCATGAACACGACAACCATGAGGATGAGATCGCTGCGCGGTGCTCTGTGGGCACGGCTGATGAAACGCCAGTCGACCACGTCCACGCCCACCTTGATCAGCACACCGGCCAGTGCGGCCTGTGGGATATAGGCCACGACAGGCCCCAATCCGATCGCGATCGCGAGCAGCACCACCGCATGGATGATGCCCGAGAGAGGCGTTCTGCCCCCGGCCTGGATGTTGGTCAAGGTGCGGATCGTCGCTCCAGCGCCGGGAATGCCGCCCAGCAGGCCCGCCATCACGTTGCCTACGCCCTGTCCTACCAGTTCCTTCTCTGAATGGTGAAAGCTGGCCGTTGCGTTATCGGCCACGAGCGAGGTGAGCAGGGAGTCGACAGATCCGAGCGCGGCCAGTACAAGCGCGCCGGCAATCATATCTCTGATCAGCGCCACCTCTATGCTGGGAATCTGGAAGGAAGGCAGTGCTGACGGGATCTGTCCCAGCACCGGCACATCGGTCAGGAACAGTGCGACGAGTGTGCCAATCATGATTGCCAGTAACGGCGGCGGAACCGATCGCCCTATCGCACGCGGAGTTCGGAAACAGATGACTACCGCAACCAGACCGACCACGACGGCGCTCCAGTTCGGATTCGCAAGGTAGTCAGGGAGCACCGTAATTGCGTTCATCACGTTCGAGGGAATCGCAAAGCCGAGTAACGGGTCGAGTTGCATGATGAAGAGGATTGCGCCGATGCCCGTCATGAACCCGGAAATCACAGGGTATGGCATCAGTTTCACGTAGCTGCCGATCTTCAGGACGCCGAAAAGTACCTGAAAGAGCCCCGACATGATCACCACAGTGAAGGCAACCGCTGGCGTATCGCCGAACTGCGTGAACACGGACGCCATGACGATGGTCATTGGTGCCGTCGGACCGGAAATCTGCGTGGGAGTACCGCCGAACAGTGCCGCGAACATGCCTGTGCAGATGGCGCCGTACAGGCCGGCAACAGGCCCGGCACCCGAAGCGACTCCGAACGCCAGCGCAAGCGGCAACGCGACGATGGCCGCCGTGATCCCACCCGAAAGATCGCCGCGAAACGACGAAAATTCGATACGATTCGGTAAGAATCTCGTCATGCCGGGGCAATCGCGAAGCAGCCGTGATGCCTACCCTTTAAGCCGTACACCTCGCCCTCCTTCAAAACTGTCTGCACCCTCGGCAATGAGCTGAATGCCTTCCTGTTCCAGGGTCTCGACGATTTTCATCAACGTGTCCACATTGCTGCGCACGGTTCCTGGACTCGCTTCCATTCTTCGGATGGTGGCCAGCGACACCGCACTGAGATCGGAGAGCGTGTGCTGATCCATGCCTAGAAGCGCCCGGGCTGCCTTGAGCTGTCTGCCGGTAATCACCTGCGCATCTCCCTTTCACGACGCCCTCAAGAGCATCATGTGTCATTAATGAGCTTTAATATACCACTAATACGCTTTATTTAGTCATATTCGAACTTTATTACCCATTTATTGCTATACCGGATACAGATTCGATGTTGCCGACACACCTTCACAGGGCCGGGTCATCGAGCCAGGCACGCATTCCTGTAGTATCCGGCCTGTAGCCGCGCGGACTGCGCAGGCGTACCCAGGAAGTCGTTCCCATGCGCGCGAACCAGATCGTTTACGTCGTTGATTCGGATTCCACCCTCAGCTCCGCCCTGACAGAGCTGCTCGGCACGTACGGGATTCAGGTCCGACCGTTCCGCGAGCCGTCCGATTTTCTCGATTGCCTGGCCGACCAATCCTCTCCGGATGGCTGTCTGTTGCTCACCGACGCGCTGGCCGGCGGGAAAGAGCTGGCCAATATCCGCCTGCTTCGGGAACGGGACCACCGGTTTCCTGTCCTTCTGCTGGCGGACGTCGTCACACCGGAACTCCGGGAAAAGGCAATGGAACTCGGCGTGGCCGATGTCATCCCACGGGATCACGTGGCGAACTACGTATTCGATCGTCTGGCTCAGCTTCTGCCGTCAGACAGCGGGGCCGAGAGTGTCGCCCGGCTTCCCCTCGGCGACGGCACCGAGGTCAGATTCCGAACCATGCAACCCGAAGATGTGGACATCGAGCAGGCGTTCGTCCGGCGCCTGTCCGCAAGATCCAGATACCTGCGATTCTTTTCCGGTCTGAGTGAATTACCCCCGGCGCTGCTCCATCAGTTTACCCATCCGGAATATCCGGACAGCTACGCGGTGATCGCTACCGTGGCCGATGGCACCGGTGAGAAACAGATCGGCGTCGCCAGATATTCGCCTACCCGGAAAGCAGGCACTGTGGAGTTCGCTGTGGTGATCGCGGACGAGTGGCAGGGCCATGGAATTGCCCGACACCTTCTCACCACCGTGATCGCCGCCGCGGTGATGGCCGGATTGAAGCGCATCGAAGGGCTGGTCCTCCGGGAAAACAAGCGCATGCTCGGACTGGCCAGAGAGCTGGGTTTCGAACCGATTCCGGGTGACGAAGACGTATCCATCGTGCGCGTGGCGAAGGATCTGACCGCCGGCTAAATCCTCCCATGACGGTCAAATCCAGACCGCCGATCTATCCGCTGAATTTTCAGCCACGCGTGGTGGGTCACCTTCAATCGAGGTTCCGATAGGCCGGCACCGCGAACAGGATGGAGACCAGCACAATCAGACACAGCGCCGACAGACCCACCGCCCACTGCGGGCCGAAAATGTCTGCCAGAACGCTGATCGGATAGATACTGATCGAGAGAATGGACATCTCCAGCATGTAGATGCTCATCACACGGCCGCGATATTCGTCATCCACATAGGACTGGATCAGCACGTTCGAGAGCGACATACGGGTGGCCTGACCCGCGCCGACCACCGTCAGCAGCGCCACCGACAGCCAGTAGTGGGTGGACATGGAAAACGCCAGCAGTGCTATGCCCATCAGCAGCGCACCGATCAGCAGAATGCGGGCCCGGTTGCGATTGGCAATCGATGCGATGTAGAGGGAGCCGGCCAGAGAGCCCGCGCCTGAAATCGAAATGAGCAGGCCGAGCCGGTCGGGTCCGGCATCGAGTACGTCTTTCACAAAACCCGGCAGCAGCATGAAATAGGTCAGGCTGAAAAACACCATCAGGAAGTTGGTCACGAGCAGCATGAGAATCACGCGGCTGTGTAACACGTAGCGGAAGCCGAGCTTCAGCTCCTGAAACATCGGACCGTCCGGTGTTTCAGGTTCTGCCCTGTCCTCGACGTCGATCATGGTCATCACGGATGCGGACCAGAGGTAAAGGCCCGTCATCAGGAAGTAGACCCACTTCGCCGGATCGATGTTGCCGCCACCGCCTCCGAGAACCGCAACCAGCCCGCCGGCCAGCCCCGGTAACAGCAGCCTGGCGGTGTTCATGCCCGAGGTGCTGAGGGCAATGGCATTGGTGAGCCGATCCACCCCGACCACGTCTTTGGTGAGTGCCTGACGGGCCGGCATCATGGCATTCATCACCAGCCCCTGGAGGATGGAGGCAGCCAGCAGGTGTTCGAACGCGAGCTCACCCAGCGCTATCAGGCTCGCAACCCCGAGGGTGATCAGGGCATTGGCCGCACCCGCTATCTGCAGCACGTGCTTCTTCTGCCGGACCCGATCCGCCACCACCCCGCCAAGGGGGGCGGCAAAAAGACCAACCAACCCGCCAGCCGCCGTCATCCAGCCGAGTTTTTCGTAGGAGCCGGTGATTTCGAAGACCAGCCAGCCGCGAATGAACATCTGAATGTTCATCGCCGCAAAATTTCCGCACAGTGCGGCAAAGAACCAGCGATAGTTGACGATGCTGAAGGCATCGAACATCGTGCCGAAGGAGTTCTCCGGCAGCGTGGTGTCCGGTTCTTCCTCGAGCGTGGATTCGAAGGGACGGGGTTCGGTCATTCGGAGCCCGGAAACCTCTTCCGGCTGGGGCTACAGCCCAGCCAGAAATTCACTGATCACACCGCTGGCCTCCGTAAGGTGAGCCCGACCATCCGGCCCCGTGTAGTAGTGCGTCGCCCCTTTGACCATGTGCAGGTGTTTGTTTTCATGGCCCACCGCTTCGAACAGACGGGTGGTATGACTGGGTGTGCAGGCATCATCCGCCGTATTCCCGACGACGAGCACCGGTACGCTGATCCTGCCGCCTGAGGCGATGGCATCGCAGCGCGCATCGTCGAAGCTCCACTGACTCAGCCAGCTCCGCAGCGTGCAGAATCTCGCCAGGCCGACGGGACCATCGTTGACGATCTTCGGGTCACCGAGATAGCAGGTGCCCGGTTCGCGGTCGCTGGGCTCAACCCCGGGATCGAGCCATCTGGGATCCGCCATGGTGCCGTGCACGGTAAAAGCGAATTCGCTGAAGGGACTGTCGGAAGCGCGGATGGCATCCAGTTTTTCCCGTACCCAGGCGGTGATCCGCCGGTTGCGGGCAATCTGTGCCTCGGCGAAGGTGCTCAGGAAGTCGGCCGTGTACGGCGGCTGATTGGGGTTTGCCGGATCATAGAGATTAAGTGCCGGATCCCGCACCTCGGGACGGCTTTCATCCGTGATGGAGGGGTCGATCCACTCGGTGAAGATCCGGTGCCTGCTCACATGGGCGGCCAGCATCATGACGCCATTGGCGGGCGGCATCCGGTCCGCAGCAACGGTATAGGGATCGCCGGCGGCCGTATCCGTGATGCCCTCCCCCGCTTCCGCCATGGCCTGATACCACATCATCAGTGAGCCGCCGCCCGACCAGCCGGCTAGCACGATATTGGTATATCCGAGGCGATCCCGGGCATCGCAGATCGCTTCACCCAGGTCACAGGCCACCTTCTCCATGATCAGCGCATAGTCCGCGCCCCGGTACCGCGAGTTCGCCCAGAGCACGTGGTGACCGATTCGAGCCAGTTCCCGCACCATCGGCAGATACATGCCACCACCCACCGGGTGCATGAAGACGATCAGCGTGTCGGACGGCTGATCAACCGGCCTGATCAGATGGCAGTCGAGTCCGACCGTTGCCCCGCCACCGCCATAAACATCACTGTAGGTGGCGTTTTCCTGAAAGCCCACGGCATAGGCGATCCGCTCACATCCGCGTGGCGTGCCGGGTTGAGTGGTGGTGGTCATGCAGGGTACTCCTGTTGTTACTGCTACTTCCCGGAAAGTTGAACCAGAACGCCGTTCGCGGCTGCCGGATGCACGAAGGCGCCGCCGATCGTTCGAATTCCCTTGCCATCCAGATCGGCTACCGTTTCCCGGACGTCATCCACGGCAAAGGCCACGGTGTGTATCCCGTCACCCAGCTTTTTGAGTGAGCCTGCAATGGGCGAGCTGTCGTCCGTGGGCGAAATCAGCTCGAGGAAAGTGCCGTTCGAAAAATGATAAAACGCCTGGTCGGCTTTCAGTTCGTCAGAATGCTGTCGCTCTGGCGTCATATCCAGCAGCTTCGAGTAACCGTCGATTGCCGATTCCATATCCGCCACGCGGACGACCACATGGTCCACCCCGTTGAACGCCATATCTCTTCTCCCTGTTATGCGAACGGTAATAGTAACGCGCGATCTCGATCGATGCCTGATGCGTGCAGCAACGTCTGCGCTCACCGATGCTTTTCGCCATCGGCCGGGTTAGTGATAGGGTAAAAGCTCATCAGGGTGAGACGGGTATGGAGACAGTAAAACTGGGCCGAACAGGCCTCGACGTGAGCGTCGCGGGCCTCGGCTGCGGCGGACACAGCCGTCTGGGCATGGGGGCCGGCAGGGACGAGGCGCATGCTGCCCGGGTCGTGTCTCACGGTCTGGACCTTGGCATCAACTTCATCGACACCGCCCGGGCGTATCGAACGGAGACGGCCGTCGGCAGAGCGATAGCCGGCAAACGCGACCAGGTCATCCTTTCCACGAAAGTATCCGGCTTCGGTGATACGCTGCTGTCCGCGGAGGCACTGACCGCGAGTCTGGAGAAGAGCCTCGGTCGCCTGCAAACCGACTACATCGATGTTTTTCATCTGCACGGTGTACGCCCCGAGCAATACGATCACTGCCTTCAGGAACTCGTACCGGAACTGCACCGTCAGCGTGAACTCGGCAAGCTCCGTTTCCTCGGCGTCACGGAGCAGTTCGGCGCAGACCCGGGCCATCGGATGCTACAGCGTGCACTGCCGGATGATCTCTTCGACGTTGTCATGGTTGGATTCAGCCTGCTCAATCCCTCAGCGCGGGAACGGGTGTTCCCACTCACCCTCGGGCACGACGTTGGCACACTGATCATGTTCGCCGTCCGTAGAGCGCTCAGCCAGCCGGAAGCATTGAAAGAACTGGTGGCCGGGCTGGTGGCAAGCGGAGAAGTCGATGCCAGCAAACTCAATGCCGACGATCCGCTTCATTTCCTTCGCGAACATTCAGGCGTATCAAGCGTAGTGGAGGCCGCCTATCGGTTCTGCCGGCACGAACCCGGCGCTCACGTCATCCTAACGGGCACAGGCAGCCCGGAACACCTGACTGAAAACGTGGCTGCCATCCAGGCACCCCCACTACCGGACGAACTCAGCACCGCACTCCGTCAACTCTTTGGCGGCGTCGATTCCGTGTCGGGGAACTGAACCCTAGCGACAGAAAAGGCTCGAATCTACCAGGAATACCTGATCCCGAGCACCGGCAGGATCGGCAGTAGCGTTCTTGCATCCCTTTCCCACTCATTCTCACCCTCGTCGTCTTCCAGGTCATAGTCGTAACCGCCCACGTTCGATCGATTGAGCAGGTTGGAGACCTGCAGGTATACCTCCAGCGCGCTGCGTTGAAAGTGCCAGACCCGGGCAATGGAGGCATCAACACTGACGAAATCCGGCAGCCGGGTATTGTTGTAAGCCGGGATACCTGCACCCGACTCCACAATCAGATCGGTGGTCGCCCATCCGTCCCTGTAGATGATGTGCAGACCGGCTTGCCAGCGCTCACCTTCCCAGTCCAACTGGGCGCGGAGCGCATGATGCTGATCCCAGGGACGTGGTCGCCAGTATCCGTCGATCCGTTCTCTCACATCTGCATAGACATAGCCCAACCGCCAGCCGAGCGGTTCTGACAGTCGTCCCGCCAGCGAGATCTCGAGGCCGCTGGCCCTGGCCTTTTCCGGAGTGAGCAGCACCCGATCCGAATGAATTTCGGGCAGCAGCACATAACGGTTGTACAGGTTGTCAGCTCGCGACTGAGGATCTTTGATCTTCTTGCCATAGGCCTCTACGAGTACCTGCAGGGCATCGCTGATCCGCCACTCCGCCCCGACGCTCAACTGATCCACCCGCTGAGGTGGCGCTAGCTCGATCAGTCCGTCATCAAGCGGCACTTCGAAGAGATACTGATGCTGAACGTAGCGACCCAGATTGAGAAACAGACTCAAGCTGTCGCTTGGATTGAAGTTCAACTGCAGCCGTGGACTGAACCGGTCGTCGTGCACCGGATCAATGTCCTGGTAATCCCAACGCAAGCCGATCTCCACATCGAGGTTCTCGGTCAGCCGGGCTGACAGGGAGCCGAATACTGCGGTCATATTACCTTCCCGGGTGAGATCGAAGCTCCGGTTCAGTCCGGGAGCCGCCTGTACGGGTGAGCCAAGGGCGCCATAAACTGACTGCAGGTGCCCCCTGAAACTCCCTTTGTGCAGCTGATGCTCGAACCCGAAGCTGGTTGTGAGGCGTCCTGTCAGCATACGGCTGAGCTCTCCGGACATACGATAGATATCAATTGTCTCCGCGTTCATCACGCTCCCAACCGCGTCTATCGGGTGATCCAGTGTTCCCGCCCGATCGTCCCGTATCCGGTTGTAGCTGAGACGGCCGACCAATCGGGTTTTACTGCCGAGGAAGGTGTCGAGCACTGCCCAGGTCGTGATGTTGTGCCGATCGGTTGTACCTTCCTCATTGATGGAAGGATTTCGCAGCAGAATCTCGTCCTCACTATTCATCAGTCCCAGAACAAACAGGCTGTTGTCCGTCTCTCTTGCGATCCGGAACAGCTCGTCATGAAACTCAGGCTGGCCATAGTCCGACTTGAGCTCGTGGAGCACATAGTCCAGCGTGCCGCGCCGTCCTGAAGCGAGCCACTGCCAGTTTCCCGCCGCGCCCTGCGCATGGGCCGATGCACGGAGCAGATTGACATCCAGCGAGCCGCTGAAGCTGGATTGAGCGCGATTAAAAGTCAGATCGAGGACACCACTGGATCGGGTGCCGAATCGGGTCGGGTAACCGGCGTTGTAGACTTCTACCGCTTCCAGCACGTTGGTGTTCAATGCACTGAACGGGCTGAAGAATCCGTCCATATGGAAAGGCGCTATGAGCTGCGTTCCATCCAGCAGATAGAGAACTTCGTTCTCATTACCGCCACGGATTTTCTGCCGTACGGTAACCCCATCGCTCGCCTGGCCCGGCAGGGTCGTCACCGCCCTGAACAGATCCCGGCCGGCCGCCGGGGTATTGTCCAGTTCCCGGCTCGACAGACCCTGAACCGGTGTTGGCGTCCGCAACAACCGATGGTGGACAGCGGTCACCAGCACCTCCTCGACGACCGCTGACGGGCGCACTTCCGGTTCCGGTGCGGCTTCCGACGCGACCGTCTGTTTCGGACCGGAAATGACGATCAGAATGCCATCGGCACCGGCCTCCAGGTCCAGCCCATGGGGTGCGAGCAGGGCCCGCAACTGGATTTCGACAGGCTGCCCCGGATCCGGTACGACTTGAACGCGATGATGCTTCCTGACCAATCCGGTGGCATACACGATCCTCACGCCGTCGGACCGGTATTTCTCCAGCGCGCTGGTCAGCGGCTCCCCGGCTTCAACGACGGCCGCGTGGAGCAGGCTTGTGATAGACAGGAGGATAAGGACGGCGAATGCCGTCAGAAGATGGCGCATAGACCTTCGCGCTTGGATACCTGCCTGTAATATACCCCGCCGGAACGGACTAGGGCATTGTGACGCTCAGCGAGCCATCGGCCTCTCGTACTTCAATGCCTGCCGCGACACTCAGCATGTTCAACGCCTGCCGGGGCTCGAGTGCCGCCAGACTTTCTCCCAGCAACCGCTGGTTCATTACCCAGGCCCGGGTACCAGCGTCCTCATACTCGAGATTGAGACCGAGATCGGCAGCGATCTGCTCAAGCACGACCACGATCCGGTCGGAATCGTAGCCTTTTGGAACCTGGTGAATCCATTGCCAACGGTCATCACTGGTGGGTGCGACAATGCTGGATACCTGCTGATCGGAGATAGTCAGCACATCTCCGCGTCCGCCCGCCGCCTTCGCTTCGAACCGGCCGAGCTTCGAATCGATGAACGTGGTACCCGAGCGCATGGCGACTTCGAGGGCGTCATCCTCAAGCGATACGAGAAACCGGGTACCAATGTCGGATACCGTTCCCCGGTTGGTGACAATCGTCATGTCATCCTCACCACCCGTATCCACGTAAACCGCCCCTCGAAGGAGTTCGAGCCGGTCTGCGCTCTGCCAGACCAGCGATGTCTGTCCGTTGATCCTCAAATCCGTGGACTTCCCTGCGACAAGCCGGACCGGTTGTGCGGCTTCCATGAGCGTACCCGGCGTCAGTTCCAATATGCGCCTCTCAGGACTCAGTGACTGGCCATTGATCTTCAGTGACCGGGCGTCTGTCAGTTCGACGGAAAAAGGTTCTGCCGGTAGCCACTGAGTAGTTGCCAGAAACCAGGCACAGACAACAGAGGCGGCGAGCGCCAGAACAGCGCCCAGGCGCCGACGTCTGCGTCGCTTGAGCGACTCGAATGCCTCGACCGCCGCCAACCGCGCTTTCTCACGAGCCGCTTCCGGCGGCATCGGCCTGGGTGCCACCCCTTCAAACAGTGCTTCCAATCGGTCTTCTGATTCGTTCATGTCCCCGTCGTCCCAGACAGGCGCACGGCCTGCTTCATCTCCTCCGAAAGAGCTTCAAATTGTTGACTGAACGCAGTTCTCGCCCGGGCAAGCTTCGACTGGACGGAGACGGCCGTCGTCTCCAATCGCTCGGCGATCTCCTCTACGCTCAGGCTTTCGATGTACTTCATCTCAAGCAGTGTGCCGTACTGGCCAGGGAGATGGTCGAGAATAAGTGCAATGGCGTGCTGATGCTGTGAATACTCGGCAGCCGGCTCAGGATTCCATTCAGGATCCGAGGCAATGGACTCCAGCTCTGCTTTCACACCCTGGCTCTCCTCCACGGCGATCTCCAGTCGAAACCGGGCGTTGGTGCGGTAGTGTGCCCGGATCTCATTGCGTGCGATCTGAGTCAGCCAGGTCAGTAGTGATGCCTCACCCCGGTAACCGCCAATCTTTTTGATCCCCTGAATGATCACGTTCTGAGCCGCGTCTTCCGCCGCAGCCTCCGTGAGTCGACGCAAACAGAACCGATAGACGCGAGGGTAGTACTCATCAAAGAACTGATTGAAGGCCGCGTCTTCGCCTCGAACCATCCGTTCTGCAAGTTTTCTATCTTCACGGCTGGACACCGCTTCCTCGTATTTCATACCTGTGTTCTATATGGATGCCCGTCACAAAGAAAATCAATCGCACAGGTTCTGCGATTGATTTAGCGGAGGGGCGGCATCTATCCCGAAGCAATCCATCGACCCCGAGGTGAAACGATCTCATGCCTGAACCCACATTCGTTGCGCTGATTCACCTGCTTCCCCTGCTCGAAAGCTTTGCGCCCATCGCCGCACGTGGATCGTACACCCTCATGGAAGCGACCAATCAGGTGGCTCGCGAGCAGCTGCGTACTTTCATCGGTGAGCAGTTCCGGAATCACTTCGACGCGCAGGTACCGGACGACACGCAACGATTACTGGGCGTGTTCGGTCACGATGGCGAACTACTCGCCGCCTTCGGAATCCGCACCCGGGAAGACGGTTTTTTCAGCGAACACTATCTTGTAGAACCGCTGCATGTCGCCCTTTTACGGAAAACGGGCGAACGATTTGACCCGGAACGCGTCGCAGAAGTGAGTCACTTTGCCATCGCAAGTGCGAGGGAGTTCAAACCCATGGTCAGGCTGATTGCCGAAGGGCTCTCACGACTGCACTTCGATCACGTGGTCTGCACGGCCACCCGCTGTCTTATCCGTTACTTCGCACGCCGCCATCTCACCCCGACCATTCTGACTGAAGCCCGGCTAACCGATCTGCCTGAAGTCCAACGGCAGCAATGGGGCAGCTACTATCTGAGAGATCCGGCCGTCGCCTTCGGCCATCTCAACGGTGTGTTGCAGGGAGTCGAATAGTGGAACGCCTGGAAGACGCGTTCGTCCAATTCGCAGATCGCACCGCGATCCTCTGCCAGGGTTCACCGATCAGCTACGCTGATCTTGGTAGATTGATCGATCTTCGGACCCGATTGGTTGAAACATCCGGTACTGGCCCGCTCGCGTACCAACTGGACAATGGTCTCGATTGGGTCGCCATCAGTCTGGCACTGCTCCGTACGGGCCGAATAGGGATCCCTGTTCCACTTTTTTTCAGCGAACAACAGCGTCGGCACGTACTCGAGGACAGCGGCGCCGAGGCTTTTATCGGGAGCGACGCGCCCGGTGAATCCTGGCTTTGCACGGGGCAGGCGCTCTGGCAGAACACGGATATCAGAGCAAGGCCGTTGCCTGACCATACCGCCTTGATCACCTACACCTCGGGGACCACAGGGGCCCCGAAGGGAGTCTGCCTGAGTGCGAACACCCTGCTCGAAACCGCCAGCAGTATCGTCAGCGTCCTGTCGCCGCTGAACATCACGCGGCATATGAGCGTGCTGCCCCTGTCTCTGCTGCTCGAGCAGGTCGCCGGACTGCTGGCCAATCTGCTGAATGGCGGCACCACAGTACTCGAGCCACTGTCGGACATTGGCGTAACTGGCAGCAGCGGCCTGGACCTTGGAATTTTTCTCGAAGCCCAGAACCGCTGGCATCCTCAGAGTCTGATCCTGGTGCCCCAACTGCTCCTCGCGCTGACCACGGCGGCGGAACTGGGCATGGCGCTGCCTGACACTTACCGATTCATCGCCGTCGGAGGCGCCAGGGTGGCACCGGATCTCCTTACCAGGGCACGCAAGGTAGGTCTGCCGGTCTTCGAAGGTTACGGTCTCACGGAATGTGGATCCGTGGTCAGCCTGAACGTGCCGGGTGCAGACCTGCCGGGCAGTGTCGGTCGCCCCCTTCCGCACGCGAAAATCTCCTGTCACAACGGTGAAGTCCTGATCGGCGGATCCGTGCACCTGGGCTACGCCGGCTGTTCAACCCCCCCGGCACAACCGCTGCCGACCGGTGATCTGGGCTGCCTGGATGCAGAGGGATTTCTGCATGTTCGAGGCCGCAGCAAGCATCACTACATCAGCGCCTACGGTCGGAATATCAGTCCAGACTGGATCGAAAGTGAGCTGACCGCTGAACTCGAGATAAGCCAGGCTGTCGTCTTCGGCGAAGGTCAGCCGATCAATATCGCCCTGCTCGTACCGCGTATGGATGCCGCACCCGAAAACATCGGCGCTGCGGTATCCCGGTGCAACGATCGCCTGCCGGACTATGCCCGCATCGCCGCCTGGCAGTACGTTGACCCGGTCGTTTTCAATGAAGCCGGGTGCCTGACGGACAACGGCCGCGTGCGTCGGGATCGGGTCACGCAATCTTTTTCAGCCGCTCTCGAACATCTGTTTACAAACACACAGGAGACCGCATGAGTCCGTTTCTTTCCCTGGTCGAGAAGACCTCAGCTGAGCGTATGGCACTGCACGAACTGCCCGTCCTTGCCGATCTGACGCAAGGTCGTTTCGTGCTCGACAGTTATCAGGCATTCCTCATCAACGCCTACCATCACGTTCGCCATACCGTTCCTCTGATGATGGCCTGTGGCGCCAGGCTGCCGGAGCGGCTGTCCTGGATGCAGGGCCCGCTCATCGAGTACATCCAGGAGGAAGCAGGCCACGAGCAGTGGATTCTGAACGATCTCGCGGAGACCGGCGCCGATCCGGAAGAAATCCGGCGCTCACCGGCTTCATTCGAGACCGAACTGCTCGTGGCATATGTGTACGACTTCATTGAGAGGCAGAACCCGGTGGGCTTCTTCGGGATGGTTTACGTGCTGGAAGGCACCAGCACGGCGCTGGCGACCTCCGCAGCAGATCTGATCCAGTCTCACCTGCATCTCGACGACGCCGCGTTCAGCTATCTCAGAAGTCATGGCGAGTTGGACAAGGAACACGTCAGCTTCTTCGAGCAGATGATCAACCGACTGAAAGAGCCAGCGGATCTCGACGAAATCATTCATGTCGCACAACGTGTCTTCCATCTGTATGGCAGGGTTCTGGATTCCGTGCCAAGAAGCGCACAGCAAAATGCCGCTTGAGCCTCTCGACCAGCGGATCTGCCTGCTCACCGGCGCCACGGGCGGTATCGGCCTGGCGCTGGCCCGGGTACTTGCTCATAGCGGTGTCAGACTGATTCTTTCCGGCCGTGATGAGGCTGTTCTCGCTTCGCTCGCCGATTCGCTGCCGGCAGATTCCGTTGTCGATCAGGTTCCAGCCAACCTGACCGATCCCGCTGCGCGACAGGCACTGGCCGGACGAGCCAGGCAGAGGTCCGCAGACACCCTCGTCAACCTCTGCGGCATGAACGAGCTGAGTCTTTTCGAGGCACAGAGCCCCGAGGCCATCACGTCCATGCTGGCAGCCAATCTGCACGCCCCCATGGAAATGACGCGCCTGCTGCTGCCAACCCTGAAGCTGAGGCGTCAGCCACTCATCGTCAACGTCGGCTCCGTTTTCGGCCAGATCGGCCACCCTGGATATGCCACCTACTGCGCGACCAAATTCGGTCTCCGTGGATTTTCCGAGGCACTGAGGCGGGAGCTATCCGATACCGCTGTACGTGTCGTGCACGTGGAACCCCGCGCCACCCGCACGAACATGAATCACGGCGCTGGTGAGGACCTGAACCGGGCGCTCGGAAACCGGGTGGATGCACCTGACACCGTGGCCGCAAAGATTGCGCGCGCCATGGCCAGATCCGCCCCGATCACGGTGATCGGTCTGCCGGAACGAATCTATACCCGAATCAACGCCTTTCTACCGTCGATCATCGACCGCTCGATGGCGGCTCAGCTCGGCACACTCAAGAAAGTGCTTGAATCAAATTCTGCCAATCTGTGAGGAAGACTCATGTATCACTTCAAATCACTTCTGTTCCTGGCCGGCTTTCTGATCGGCAGCAATGCCTTCGCTGTGGAAAGCATTGCCGACCTTCAACAGGCCTGGGCTCACGCCACCTACGAGCTGAGCGCTGAGTCCCGCGGACCGGCGCTGGACGAGCTCAGTCAATCGGCGACCGTGCTCGTGGCCGATCACCCCGGCGATGCACCGCTGCTCATCTGGCAAGGTATTATTCTGAGCTCGTACGCTGGCGAGGCCGGTGGTTTTACTGCGCTCGGGGCAGCCAAGCAGGCCAGGAAAGCACTTCAGCAGGCGCTGGAGATCGACCCCGCCGCACTCGATGGCTCCGCCTACACCAGCCTCGGCGCCCTTTACTACAAGGTTCCCGGCTGGCCGATCGGTTTTGGCGACAGAAAGAAGGCACGAAAGTACCTGGAGCACGCCCTGGCGCTCAATCCGGACGGCATCGATCCGAACTACTTCATGGGCGAGTTCCTGCTGGAAAACGGCGACGAGCAGGCAGCCAGAAGTCACCTTCTCAAGGCCATGAACGCACCGGAGCGATCGGGACGGAAAGTGGCGGACAGCGGTCGGCGTCAGGAAATCAGGGCACTGCTCGGACAGATCCAGGGAAGCGACTAGCCGCCATCAGAAGGGCAGCTATCGGTCACTCCGCCGGTTGGCTCAATTCAGAGTCGTCACCCTGGCCCAGCAGCAGGTCTTCCAGGAAGAACGCCGAAAGCATGGAACGGCCGGAGAGACCTGACTTGTGGTACAGGGCTCTGGCCTGTTCTCTCGTCGTGCGCTCCGTGGTTCCTCTGACAGCGGCAATTTCCTTGTGACTCAGCCCCTTCAACAGGAGGAGCCCCACTTCGGCTTCCGCCTTGGTGAGCGCCCAGCGCGTGAACTGATTCCGGATCGCAATACCCAGACCCCGAATCAATTCCCGACTTTCCTGCCGCCACTGTTCGGCCTCGACACGCGCTTCGGCGAGTTCTGTGCGTGCCTGTGTGAGCCTGCTCCATAGAAATCCCGCCCCAGCTGCCGCGGCCAGCAGCACAAGAGACTCGATGCCCAGATGCGCCCAGTTGGCTCCCTCACCGTAGTCCAGAATCAGATCGGACAGAATCAGGATGGCTATCGTGGCGAACAGCAGCATAGCGGCGATCAGTGAGCGTTTTTCCTGTACGTCATCCGACATATGGGGGCTATCCCAGTGAAAGATGACGATTCTAGGGCCAATGCCGGATGGCGTCAGTACGAGCGCGGTCTCAGATTACCTGTCATTGGTAATTGGAGAAACAAAGTGAATACGCCTGACAACACGATAAAGATCTGGGACCCGATTGTTCGAATCGGACACTGGACGCTGGTGATCGCGTTCTTCACCGCCTACCTGACGGAAGACGACTTTCTCACCCAGCACGTCTGGGCAGGCTACACGGTGGGTATCGTGGTCTGTGTGCGCCTGGTGTGGGGACTGATTGGCACAAAGCATGCCCGGTTTGTTGATTTTGTGCGCACGCCGGCGGAGACGCTACGCTACCTTGGTGACCTGGCTGCCAATCGGGCGAAGCGCTACATCGGACACAATCCAGCCGGCGGTGCGATGGTGCTGGCGCTCCTCATCAGCCTGTCGGGAACAGTGTTCTCCGGGCTCGTGGTGTATGCCGTTGAAGAAGATGCCGGGCCATTAGCTGGTTGGGTTGCCGACCAGGCCGGGCCCGGGTCTCAGCCCCTGGTCACGGACCGGCCGAACGCAGCAGAGGAACGCAGAGACGCCGATGAGCATGAAGACAATGCACTCGAGGAGTTCTGGGAGGAAGCACACGAGATTCTCGCCAACTTCACTTTGTTGCTGGTGGGCCTTCATGTCGCCGGTGTTCTTTATTCGAGCTACAGCCATCGGGAAAACCTGATACGCGGTATGCTTACCGGCAGAAAACGGCGCGACTAGGACAGGGGTGTCGGTGCCCCGCCAACGGGCCCGGCACCTTCGGATCGGGCTCGTCAGTAGACCCGGGAAAACAACCGATACCTCACGCGGGCTGCGTACTCCTGATAGCCCGGCAACTCCTCGTCCAGGAGGGTCCGATCTTCCAGCGCGGTTCTGATCACTTGCATGGGTTTTCAAAGATCAGGGAGGTCCAATCATAAGGGCCACCGTATCCGGCAGGCGGTTCATATCCAGACTGACCGTATCGCTTAACCAGTCCGAGTCGCTCCTTGAAGCTGAACCAGAGATACTCACCCGGGCGAACAGTTCGAGCACGCTCGAATTGGACAGCCTGTTGCTGAAGGTCATGGCGTCCGCATCCGTCAGTTCGAAATCCGCCGGCAGTTCACCAACCGTCAGTCGTTTGACCACACTGGGTATGACCTGTCCCGGTTCGCGTGCAATCACGAAGACTGTAACCTTTTCCGAGAACGCATGACCGTCAGCGAGACTGATCGAAGTGCTGATCCTTGCTTCATCGGCGGTCTTCGGGGCCGTATCGATCGCAACAGGCTTTGCTGCAGTGCCGAATGTGCCTAAGACCACCGGTAGCGTTTCCGACGGATGTCTGAGCGCAGATAGCCGCTTCACCACCTCGATATCCTCCGGCGAACGATCGACTCTACCGCTCGGAGAAAGCCTCACCACCAGTTCGACAGCTTCGTTCCTGGACCCGGCGAAGCTCACACTGCGAGGCAACTCATGGCTGGAAAACTGTTGTACAGCCAGAGGCATGCGCTCTCCAGGCGGGCGCAGGAAGACATAGACCATGGCCGCATCCGTCAACAGCTTACGTGATCCGGCATAGCTCACATCCACCTTTATGCCGTAGAGCCTCTCTCCATTCCGGTCAGCAGGTTTTGCCCGCTGCCCGAGTGCCATAGGTTCTGATTCTTCACTGCAGCCAGCCATGAATCCAATCAGCACACTCAGCCAGATCAACAGACTGGCCAGTGAGGACATATTGCGCATGAGGATCTCCTGAGGATCGGTTCGTTCTCGTTCGACCAAGGCGCCTCGTCTAACACGCGCCTTGTCTAAATCGCGCCTTGTCTAAAAAAAAGCGCGGTACCCAGCACGGAGAAACAGTCCCGTCATGTCCACTGAACGATCTGCGATGTCCCGTTCGGACCATTCATAGCCACTCTCCAGCTCGAATCGGAACCTGCGGCTCATGCGGTAGTCCAGGCGCAGCGACGGCCGGAACGTCCATTGCTCGTCGCCGTTGCGGACGAAGTCCCGATGGTCGACCCGGAAGCGGGGATAAAGAAACCAGTTACCAGCGAACCGGAACCGGTTGTCCCAGTAGATACTCGTGGTATCACTGCTCTCGGAATTCGCAACACGGAGCATGAGGCCGGAGTAGCTGCCCCCGCCGAAAATATCGGCGGAGCGGACCTGCACGGACGAATACAGCGTCTTCTGACCATCGAGGCCAAGTACATCGGCAGATCCTTCGGTGCTCGAAAAGTCAGTGGCAACCACATCCGCGGAAACCGTCCAGCTCTCACCAACTCTCTGATTCCAGCCGAACCGGACCATGTTGCTGGTGGCGGTACGATCGTCGGCGATCTGTTCCAGCGTCAGATCGAGCACTGCCTCTTCAAGTTCTGTCAGATCGCCAATCGGCTGACCGATGAGCGCGTTGCGGGTTGTGAGGTATGGGTTCCTGCGGTGTTCGTAGGAGGCATTGAGCTGCGAACGTCCGAGCGCGATGTTTGCCGAGAACGTCAGGTTGTTCAGTGCCTTGTGATGAACATCGTAATCCACGAGCGAGAAGAACAGATAACGCTCCGCCGAATACTGCGCCTGCAGACCCAACGCCTGCCGATCGAGCTGACTGTCTGCGTATTGCTGGACGAAAAACGGTTTCAGGGAAAGATTGCCGGAATCGGAGACGTACTCGCCACGCAGACTGAAAAACGGGCGATCCGAGTTGGGTCCATCGTAGGAGGCATCGAGCAGAAAGCCACCGGTCACACCGAATCCCAGCCGGTCGCTGAACTGGTAGGTAACATCGGCGCCATCGAACCGCCCCAGGGCGCCCGTCTGCCAGTTCGACTGCCGGCCGATCCGCAATCCACTGTTCAAACGCTCGAGGTATCCCTCCCAGTAAGCCGAACTCACCTGAAACTGACGGCCGTCGAGCCAGTCATTGCTGCTGAAATCGAGCAGGTAGCTCGTCGTCAGTCGAATCTCCTGGTCCAGCATCTCGCCGTCGCGACGGGCCATCAGGTTGAGATCGTTGAACAGGCCGTTGACCGGCACGGACGACCGGTCATCGACTTTCAGGCTCTGGCGCTGATAGAACTGGGACAGCTGCGCGCCAGATGCTGTCCATGGGCGCCGACGCAGACGTGGAGAACGAAGCAGGTTGGACGCCGCGACAGCTGGCCAAACGATCCGACGACAGCTCAATGCACCGACTCTTCGGTATACGGACGGGAAATCACGATGCCATCAACGCCGTCGAAGGTAAGGAGGAGGCGCTGCGATTGGCACAACAGGCAGCACGACGGGGTGACAGTCAGACTCTGGACAGACTCCTCAACGGCAGCCGCGGGCTGGATATCGATGTGAACGACCTGCAACCGATACTGCGGGAAGCAGCCTCGACGGGCCAGATCGATGTACTCGAGGCGCTGATCGAGGCCGGCATAGATCTGCAGCGAGCAGATCCGCAGAAGCAAACGGCGTTGATGCAGTCCGCACAATCCGGCTGCACGCAGTGCAGCGAGCTGATCCTTCTGCATGGTGGCGACCCAAACGCACGTGATTCCCGAGGGCGCACCGCATTGATGCTCGCGGCAGGCGGAGGACATACAGAAGCGGTCGAAGCATTCGCCGATGCCGGTGCAGACCTGCAAGCGGTGGACAACCTCGGGCGCAATGCCCTCTGGTGGGCCTGCCGGGCGGACCATGCGGTGACAGCAGGTCGGCTACTGGATTTCGGCGTCAAAAACATCGCGGATGTGGACGGAATCGGGCCGCTGCACCTGGCGGCAGGAAACGATGACGGTGGCCTGGTCAGTGTACTGGTCGAGCGGTCTGGAATGGTCGACGTACCTGCCGGGGACGGCAGCCAGCCACTGATGATTGCGGCCAGAGCAGGCGCAACAGATTCTGTCGCAGCCCTGCTGGCTGCGGATGCTGACGTACGGGCTCAGAACAACGCAGGTGACACAGCCCTGATCATTGCGGTCAGGGCCGGGCACCTGCCGGTCGCGGAACAACTGCTGGAGGCAGGCGCCAACCCCAACACACGCAATAATCGATTTGAGAATGCCGCCTCGCTGATGTCCACCCGCGCGGAACCTGGCTGGGATGCCCTGCTGAAGTCAACCGATGGTGGGCTCTTCGGGTGGATGTCAGGCGATGAGTCGGACAACAACGGTGACTGACCCCTATCCGATGGGAGTTTCGGGACCTGGCCCATAAATTCCTGTGAATTCGCTGTCTTCGGCGCCGGTTCTCTGGACCCGTCAGCCAGCACCGGTAAATTCGAAGTTCTCCGCCATGTGCGCCCGAACCTCAGCCTGAAACAGAAAGTACTTCCGAAAGCCGCCGTTGTAGTTACCGTCCTGGCGACGGTTGTCCTCGCCTTCGAAGTTGTAGTAGCCGGGCGTACAGTCCCGGTTACGGGAGGTCTTGCCGCGATGCCTGATGACTTCCTGCACCCACCACGCTTCCGCGTCCTGCGTGGGATCCATGCTCCGATAGTCGTGCTGTCGGACGTAGTCGATACACTCGGCAATATGATCGCCCTGAGTCTGCAACATGTCGGTCAGGTTGAACTGAAATGACGCCTGGTAACCGCCCATGATGAACAGGTTCGGGAAGCCATGGGTATGGATGCCGAGCAGGGTCCGGATACCGTCGGCGTATTTGTCTTCCAGGTCGAGACCGTTTCTGCCGACGATACGATTGTAGATCCCCGTCTTCTGCACCTCGAATCCGGTGGCGTAGATCAGCAGATCCACCTCGAAGGTTTCGCCGTGGAAGACCGGGCCCGCCTCGCCGATTTCCGTGATGCCTTCACCGTGGGTATCCACCAGATGGACGCTGGGGAGGTTGAAGGACGGGAGATACTCATTGTGGAAACACGGCCGCTTGCACATGAACATGTACCAGGGCTTCAGTGACTCCGCGGTATCCGGATCGTGCACCTCCTGCTCGATGCGCCGGTGAATGCGCATCATGTAGTCGATGTTGGCATTTTCCTGCGCCTGAACTTTTTCTTCCGGCGTCATGGCATCCAGCCGTGCCTGCTCTTCCGGCGACCGTTCGATCGCTGCCAGAACTTTCTCCCGCCGCTTCGCCTGCCATCCCGGCTGCAGCCGCCGCGCCCAGTTCGGATCCGTCGGCCAGTCGTCCCGGATGTCGATGGAGGATGGCGTGCGCTGGAACACATAGAGTTCCTTCGCCCGCTTTGCGAGTTCCGGCACGGCCTGGACCGCGCTGGCACCGGTGCCGATGATGCCCACCCGTTTGTCTTTCAGATGCTCAAGCTGCTCGCCGGTGTATCCATAGTCCCAGCGGGAAGTGTGAAACGAATGCCCTTTGAAGTTCTCCATGCCATCGATCTTCGAGAGCTTCGGTTTGGAGAGCGTGCCGTTCGCACAGATCACAAAACGGGCGCGCATCTGATCACCACGATCAGTGCCGACGTACCAGAGCTGTTCCTCCTCATTCCAGACCGTAGAATTCACCGTGGTCTGAAAAACCGCGAGTTCATAAAGCTCGTATTTCCTGGCGATGGCCTGGCAGTGTCCGAGGATCTCCGGGCCGCGCGAATAGTGATTCACCGGCACGTAATCCAGTTCGTCCAGCAGTGGCAGGTAGTCGTACGACACCACGTCGCAGGCCACTCCCGGATAACGGTTCCAGTACCAGGTGCCACCAACGTCAGCGCCGCGCTCGACGATGCGGATCGACTCCACGCCCCGCTCCCGGAGCCGGGCGGACGTCAGAAGAGCCGAAAAGCCGCCGCCGATGAACAGCACCTCCACCGTGTCGCTGATCGGTTCCCGGGCTTCGGCTTTACCGGCATAGGGGTCGAGTGCGTACTTTGCGAAGGTTCCTTCGAACTCGGACGTGAACTGCCGGGTGCCTTCCGGCCGATAGCCGAGTCGCAGGTCACGCTCTTGCGCAAACCGGCGTTTGATGTCGTCGTAGTAGGACTGTGGCTTTTTTCGCTTTTCTTGTTTCTTCTCTTGTCGCTTCTCTTCCTGTTCCGACACCGATGCTTCCCCCGAAATCATGCAGACTTTGAATTTCCGACAGTCGCTCCCTGAATACAACCCCACCCCCCGCCGGGTTGGTCTTCAGACCTCGACCAGCTCGCCAGGATCCAGACCGTCCAACGTCCAGGAGCCGATACGGTATCGGATCAGCCGCAGCACCGGAAAGCCGACGGCGGCGCACATTCTCCGCACCTGCCGGTTGCGGCCTTCGCTGAGGGTGAGCGTCAGCCAGGTGTCGGGCACCCGCTGACGGACCCGGATGGGCGGCACACGTGGCCAGACGTCCGGGGGCGCCATGGTGCTGACCCTCGCCGGCCGGGTGAGACCGTCCTTCAGCTCGACTCCGTCCCGGAGCGGCTGCAGATCCGCATCCTCCGGATTGCCTTCCACCTGCGCCCAGTAGGTCTTGCTCACCTTGTGCTTCGGATGCGTGATCTTATGCTGCAGAGCCGCGGAATCGGTGAGCATGAGCAGGCCTTCACTGTCCCGATCCAAGCGACCGGCAACATGGATGCCTTCGATGTCAATGTAGTCCTTTAACGTGGACCGACCCGCTTTGTCGGTGAACTGCGACAGCACGTTGTAGGGCTTATTGAAGAGAACGATCCGCGTCATTGGGTAACCCGCTGGCCAGCGCCAATTTCACCACGGCAGGGGGCGGGGAAACAGCCGAAAACCAATCAGGCGCGTTACCATCGTCCGGAATCGATCAGATAAGACCATATGAACACCGATGCATTCATCACCCGGATAACCGATGCCATGCGCATTCAGGCCCCGATTCCGCCCATTGACCGGACGCTGTCTCTGCCGGAAGCCTATGCGCTGCAGAAAGAAATCACCCGGCGATCCTGGCCCGCCGGCACCGGTGGGATCAAGGCCGGCGTCACCGCCCAGACCGCCCGGCAGTTCTTCGGCATCGATCAGGCCCTGATCGGCAGCCTGCCCGCCGCCGGGCGCCTGGCCGAAGGATGCCGCATGCCCTTCATCCACGGACGCATGCTCGAATGTGAGCTGGCGGTGACCGTCGATGCGGACGGCCAACCCAGGGTGGTCGCCCCGGCCATCGAGATCGTGCGGGTCCAGTTCTCCCGGCCGGAAGACATGACCGCTGCCAACCTCGTTCTGACCAACCTGGGCGCCGACGCTTACATCGTCGGCCAGTTCCAGCCCTGGTCGCCACCTTACGCGGAAGTCACCGCCGAGTTGCGACGCGATGGCGATCTGATCAACAGGGCCCCCACGACGGATTCCCTGGGTGGACCAGAGCATTCCGTGCCCTGGATCTGGCAGGAAGCTGTCGCGCGGGACTATCCGGTCGGATCGGAAACGCTGCTGATGACCGGCGCCTGTGGCAAGGTGCTGCCGGCCGATGCCGGCACCTATACGGCTGACTTCGGACCGTTCGGTGAATTAGGATTCGAAATCTTCGATCACACCGATAACTGACAGAACCTCCCTTAGGAACCAATAGAACATGAATTACGACGACGTCATCCTGGGTCGCAGGAGCATTCGCGGCTACAAACCGGATCCAGTACCCCGCGAGGTGCTCGAAGAGATTGTCTCGTTGGCCACCCGGGCACCCTCCTCCTACAACTCGCAACCCTGGCATCTGCATATCGCCTCCGGCGAGGTGCTCGATCGAATCCGCAAAGACAGCACGGAACGCACCATGACCGGCACCAGACCGTCGTTCGAGCGAATGGAGTCCGGCGCCTACGAAGGCGATCACCGGAAGCGACAGATCGAAGTCGCCGTGCAGTTGTTCGAGGCCATGGGTATTGCCAGGGACGACAAGGCAGGCCGGGACAACTGGACGATGCGCGGTTTCAGGATCTTCGATGCGCCCGTACTCACCGTGATCACCTACGACCGGGAACTCCAGGGCGGAGACATCGCCCCGTTCGATTGCGGCGCGCTCGCAACCTCGCTGGTCACAGCGGCCTGGTCCCGGGGGGTGGGTTCGGTGATCAACAGCCAGGGGGTGATGCACTCGCCGGTCGTTCGCGAACATCTCGGCATTCCGGAAGGTCAGGTGATTCTGATCAGCATCGCGATGGGCTACCCGGACGATACTTTTCCGGCCAACGGCGTCGTCTCAACCCGGCGCGGTGTCCCGGACGTTGCCCGGTTCCTGGGCTTCGACTGACAGCCGCAGCCAGCAGCGCACGCCGACATGATCGCCTCATTCCCCTGGTACGACCTGCCGAGTGTGCAGTGGGCCAATGATGCCCTGTGGCAGTCGTGCGGCCAGCCCGGTGCACTCAATCGTCGAATGCCCATCGAGGCGCAATGGCGCGATCCGGATCTGTTCGTCACCCAGGCCTGCGGGCTCGATCTGTTTCTATCCGACGCGCCCATCGAAGCGGTTGCCGCCCCGGTGTTCGATCTGGATTGCCAACCGGGGTCTTACTACAGCTATATCGTCGGCACCCGACGAACCGGCACTGCGGCGGTCAACTCGGTCACCTCCCGTTCCGGCTGCTCGGCCTTACTCAGCCACTGCGAGCCGGACGAACTGCTGATCACCGGCTCTCATCTGCTGTCCATCGAGGCCATACGGGCGCATCGGGCCGATGTGGCCGCCATCGATGCGGTAACCTGGCACATCATCGCTCGCGATGAACCGCACCGATTGTCCGGCATCCGGATACTGGAGAGAACCTCCGAGGCACCTTCGCCTCCGTTTGTCACTCATCGGGGCGGCGATCGGGAAGGCGTATTCGATGCTCTGCAACGGGCGTTTCTATCCCCCCGGACATTGCCGGCACGTCAGGCGCTCCTGCTTCGCGACGTCACCACCACCCGCCTCGCCGACTATCAGTCTGTGCATGAAGAGTATCTGGCGGTTGCCGGTATTCCAGCCGCGCGCTCGGGCACCGCTCAGTCTGCAGGCATCAACTCCACGAGCAGACCACGCATGGGCGAAAGAATGGGCAACGGTAGCCCATGTGCCGCGAGGTAGGTGCTGGAGCAGACCATTCCCGCCTCCTCGAGCCAGCCCGGCTGCTGACGCGCGCTTCGGCGCAACGCAGGATCGACAATGGGTGCTGACACCCTCAGCGTACCCTGGAGATGCGGCACTCTGAGCGTAGCCGGCACGTTCCGGTTGCGCGCTTCGCGCTGCAGAAGAAACACGAGCGCTTTGTTGCGCTCGGCACTGAATACTCCAAGCACGGTCAATCCGGAATCCGGATGATCCAGTTCGAGCATGTGACCCCGATGCAGCCACCGCCGGTGCTGCCGGTGCAGGGCCACGTACTCGGCCACCGTTCTCGCCTCCTCCTCCGTCAGCGTCAGCGGGTCCAGTTCCATGCCCATGGATGCCAGCACGGACATCGAGGCCCGGGCATGCATGCTCCACCGGCGGCCGGTCTGATGACTGACCTCCGGACCGATATGGCAGCCCATCACTTCCGGTGGCGCGAACAGGCTGTAGGCGGCCATCATGGGCGTGCGGATATCCGGGTCATGGGCATCGGACAGCCAGACTCGATTGCACCAGGCCAGCGCGCCGAGGTCCGTCCGCCCGCCTCCTGAAGCACAGGCTTCGATCTCCAGCCCCCGGCGGCTGGCCCGGACAGATTCAATCAGCCGGGTCGCCGCAGGCGCCAGCGGCATTCCGGCCGCCTGGGGCAGGTCCCGGTTCATATCCCATTTCACGGAGGCAATACGCTGGTCGGCCAGAATGGCCTTCAGAGTCGATTCCAGATGTGCAAAGCACGCCGGTTGAGTGAGATCCAGGCCGAGCTGGTTGCGCCCGAGGGGCTGATCCTGCTCGCCGATGATCCAATCCGGATGCGCTTCGAACAGCTCGCTGTCCGCATTGACCATTTCCGGTTCCAGCCAGAGTCCGAACTCCAGATTCTGTGCCCGCACATGGTCGATCAGGCCCCCCAGACCTTTCGGATAAACGTCCGGTCGCGGTGTCCAGTCGCCGAGTCCCTGACGGTCGTTCGTACGCCGTCCGAACCAGCCGTCGTCCAGCACGAAGCGCTCGAATCCCATCGCAGCCGCCACACCCGCCATTTCCTTGAGTCGGGCTTCCGAGTGATCGAAGTACACGCCCTCCCAGGTGTTGAGCTGGATCTTGCCGTTGGTCGCCGCCCCGGATCGGGATCGCAACGCCCGTACGCCGTCCTGGAAGATCACGCGCAAGCCATTGAGACCCTGGTCGGTCCAGCCGAAGTACAGGGTCGGCGAACGGAACCCACCATCGGCCAGCGGCGCAAGCTCCCTGGGATCGAGATGAAAAACCGCTCGATAGCCCCCATCGCGGGTAGATTCCACCGAGAACTCGTAGTTGCCCCACCAGCCGAGGTGAACGCCGAGCATCTCGCCCGTGTCCGCGGTGAATCCTTCGCTTCCGGCGATAATCGCTGGAAAGGCATCGTGGGCGGTACGGGATCCCGCCCGGCTCTGGCGGCTGATACCACCGGAAAGGGGCACCCGCTCCGTTGTCATTTCACCCGCCCAGCGACCACTGAAGCAGAGGGCCTCCAGGGCGGTCGCCGGCAATGGTACTCCGAGTGCGATGCGGCCCCTGGCAGCCGCGTTGGCAGCAGCGTTGACCCGCTGGTCTGCACCGCCCTCGAACACCATGCCAAACAGACCCGGCGACACCACCGAAATCCCGACGTCGATTCGATAACCGTCCGGGTGTTGGTAGCCGATCCCGGCTTCGAGCGCGTCCGTCTTATCCAGGCTGGCCGACCAGGCGACATCCGCCGCCGGACCGTCGCGCCAGCCGGGGATGCCCGACCAGCCCAGCGCCGGATCAGGAAACAGTGGTGCGAACGTCGCCGCGTCGATCAGGTTGCCTGTCTGGGCATGCTCGAACCCGCCTTCGGGCAACGCATCCCCCAGCCAGGCGCCGAGATGAAGGATGCCCGGTGGTGCGTCCGATCCACAGCTGATGACGCACTCGGCTGGCCCGGCCCGCAGCCGTTCAATCCGGTGGGCCATGCTGCTCAGGCCTCGAGGCCGCCGGACTCTGGCGCTGGCCGTGCCCGCTGGTTGTAAAGCAGCGATCGCAGTTCGGCAATTTCCTCTTTGCTGAGCTTGGCGTAATCATTCTGCATGTCTGCGCCGACGGCCATGCCCCGCTGCACGGCCGGCCGCTCGCTCAGCTCGTCGAACCAGCGTTTGAAGTACTTGAATTCGTTGATGTCCTGACCCTGGCCTTCCCAGTTCACGGTCCAGGGGTAGCAGATCATATCGGCGATGGTGTATTCGTCACCGCAGAGGTAGCGACGGTTGTAGAGCTGATTGTTGAGCACGCCATAGAAGCGGTTCACCTCATCTGTGAACCGTCGGATGGCGTAACTCTGATCACCCGCTTCCTCTCCGGCCCGACGGAAATGCCCGCACTCACCGGTCTTCGGTCCCTGATTGGCCATCTGCCACATCACCCACTGGATCACATCGTATTTACCGCGGGGATCCGTGGGCATGAAGCGACCCGTCTTCTCCGCCAGATAGAGCATGATGGCACCGGACTCGAAGATTGAGAGGGGCTCACCGCCATCCTCCGGGGCATGATCGACCAGGGCCGGCATCCGGTTATTCGGATTGATCTTCAGAAACTCATCGGTGAATTGATCTCCCTGACCGATGTTGCACGCCACCAGGTTGTAGTCGAGGCCGCATTCCTCGAGCTGGATGGTGACCTTTTTGCCGTTCGGTGTGGGCCAGTAATGCAGGTCCAGCATTTCTCTCTCCTTCAGTTAAAACCGGGCATCTTAAAAACCGGGCATCTTTTGCGGCAACGGTTACGGCAGCGGGGTCTCAGCACTGTCTTCCGCACGGGCGCGGGTGAATGCCTGCACCGGCGTCGCCGTCCGCCGCTGTTCCAGCCAGAATACGCCGTCGTAGGGATAACTGTTACCACGCGTCCCGACGAAGTCCAGATCACCATCCGCATCCATATCCCGTGCCACGAAGGCATCGAACATGCCCCGGTAGCGACGGGAAATATCATGCCGGGTCCAGTCAGAATTTCCGGCACCGGGATTCTCGAACCAGGACAGGCGGCCGAGTGGCGTAGTCAGGGGTGGATCACCATCCCGATCTCTCGGGCCCCGGCTGTAACCGCCCGTCATCAGATCCGGATCGCCATCTCCGTCGATGTCTGCAAGCAGGAGTCCCGCCGAGGTATCGGGGTGGTTGCTGCCGATCCTGTGTATGACCCAGGTGTCTGCCGGGTCGTCCGGATGCTCCAACCAGGCCAGGCCGTCCTTCGTGGTCACGACGATGTCGTTCAGTCCGTCGTGGTCGAAATCGGCGAAGTCCATGTTGAACCCGCCGACGGGCGCACGCGCATCCCCGTTCGGCGGAACGTCGATATGGTGTTCTCTGAAGCGCACATCGCCATCGCTCACATTTTCGAACCAGAAGATGCGACGTTCAGCCATCGACGCGCCGACGATGTCCAGATCCCCATCTCCGTCGAGATCGACCGGAGGTGCGTTGATCGGCCAGGGCACACGGGTGAGAACGTGTTCCTGCCAGCTGGCATCCTGCAGCGGGTCGCCGGTGATCTCGAACCAGCTGATCGGATTCGGCTTTCTGGCGTCCGCCCCGGTCGGGTTCTGGGCACCCTTGTTAACGGCAACGACTTCCGGCTGGCCGTCAGCGTTGAAGTCGGCGGCGAACACCCGGATGAAGGAGCCTCGGTAAAGGGTGGCGGCCGGTTTCAGCCGTTTCCAGGTCGATGCCCGGTTGCCGGGATTTTCGAGGTAGATCAGATGTGCAAGTTCACAGGCAGCCAGCACGTCGAGGAATCCATCCCCGTTGAGGTCCACCAGCGCCACATCTTCAGCGGCGCCGGCATCGGTGCCCTGTGCGAGGGTGCCCAATGACCAGACTTGCGGGTCTGCGCTTCCCCAGGCAACGCGGATATGACCACGGGCCACGCCGTCATACTGATCCTCGAACTCCGTGCCACCGGGCACCACGTCCGATTCATGAACGGAGACAATGTCGAGCCAGCCATCCTTATCGAGATCGGCCATGGCCAGCCCATCTCCGCCGGACACATCCACACCGCCTCTGACCGGATCGTCGATGATGTGCTCGCGCCAGGAAATGAAGCTTCCATCCGGGGCAACGGCCCGCGTCGGCTGATCGCCGATGCCGGCAAGCTCTGCGGCGGAAACCACCGCCGGACAGAAACAGACGAGCCACCACAAAACAAACGACGCCTCTGTCCACGCGCTGCTGCCGAGCCCGCAACCCCCCGGTTGATGCATAGTTCCCCCGATCATCCGCTGTTTAACGCACCACCCCTTCGCCACGTTCTGAATCGATCCGGCAGCTGCCTGATATCGCGAGCCAGGCTGTAAAGTGCCGGGATCAGGAACAGGGTTGCCAGAGTGGAGCTGGCCAGTCCCCAGCCTATTGCCAGTGACAGGATGGAGACAATGGGATCATAGCCACCGATCCCATACGCAGTCGGCAATACCCCACCCAGCGTGGTGAGTGTGGTCACGAGTATGGGGCGCAAGCGTTCCACCACCGCATCGATCACCTGTTCGGTGGCATCCGCCCGCTCTACGACCTGCCCACCCACCCGTCGATGAATCGCATCCACCATCACGATGGAGGCATTCACCACCACACCGGCAAGCCCGACCGCACCCATCATGGCGAACATGGACAGTGGTTTGCCATGCAGAAAGAAAACGAGAAACACACTGGCGATGGCAAAGGGCACGATCAGAAGCACGAACAGGGCCTCGAGAAAGGAACCCAGCATCAACCAGATCACGACGCCGATTCCGATCACCGCCAGCGCGGCGGCAATACCGATGGAACCCGTGGTCTGTGCGGTGTCTTCCGCTTCACCCCCACTGAAGACCATCAATCCTTCAACGCCGCGAAAGCGCGGGTACAGCTCCTGCTCCAGCCGCTCGGCAAAGGACAGCGCTGTCAGACCGCTGGAGGCGGTGAAGCTCGCCCGCACGGTTGCCGAACGAAATCCGTCGCGATGATAAAGACGGGTTACCGCAGGCACTTCGATAGGTTCCACCACGTCACGCAGTTGCACCAGTTCGCCGCTTGCCGACCGCACGGGTGTTTCCAGCAGCGCGTCCAGGTTCATCCGGGCGGCCGGATCGAATTGCACGCGCAGCTCTGTGGTGTCGTGCAGATCCCGGTGTTCTGTCGCATCGATCCCGTAGAACGCCGCGGCCAGGGTGGTGCCCACGGTCTGTGCGTCGAGTCCGCGAAGGGCGAGTTTCTCGTAGTTGAGATTCAGATCGAGCTGCGGCGTACCCGGTCGCTCGTCCACCTCCACTTCCACCACACCCGGGATCGAATTCAGAAAGCTCTCCACCTCGAACGCCGCAGCACGCCGAACACCATCATCGTTCGACAGCACATGAATGGTCACCGGCGAATCCGTCGGGGGTCCGAAGTACTCGGACTGATAAACCAGGCGGATGCCTTCGGGCACATTCAGCCGCTTCGGCAGAATTTCCATCCACTCGGCATTGGTGTGCAGCCGATCGAGACGCCGGAACTGCAGAACGATGACCGCTTCGTTGTCTGCCTCGCCGAACTGTTTGTCCAGGGAACTGGTGTTCTGGTGACCGATCCTGGCGGTAACCAGATCGAGATCGCTTCTGGCGATCGTCATCAGTTGCCCTTCCAGTTCCGCGCTGATGGCGGCTGTCTGCTCCAGCGCCATGCCTTGGGGGGTCGAAATCTTGATGTACAGGCGGTCGGCATCGTCCTGAGGGAAGAGAACGAACGGCACCAGAGGACGGATGAAAATCATGATGCCGAAAAACACCGCCAGACCCAGCAGCACCGTCCAGGCGCGATGGCGCATGCTCCAGGTAAGCGCCCGCCGATAGCCGGCTTCCAGGCGCACCACGAACGGCCGTTTCTCGAGCACCGTGTCGCGCACGGTCGAGAGATGGGCCGGCAGAATGAAAAAGGATTCGAGCAGAGAAAATATCAGCACGATGATCACCACCGCCGGGATCTGCCAGACGATCTTGCCCGGCAGGCCACCGATAAACAGCAGTGGAGTAAAGGCCAGGACGGTGGTCAATGCAGCCGCGCACACCGGTCGCACCATTTCCGCGGTGCCTTCTATGGCGGCTTCGATGGGTGACAGACCCTGGGCCTGCTTGAACACGATGCGTTCCGATACGACCACCGCATCATCCACGACCATGCCCAGCACGATCACGAAGCCGGTGAGCGCCATCATGTTCAAGGTCATGCCGAGTTGACCGAACAGCGCCATACCGCCGAGGAAGACCACCGGTATGCCGACCAGAATCCAGAAGGCCGGGCGCGGCCGGACGAACAGAAACAGCACCACCGAAACCAGCAGGGCGCCGATCAGCCCATTGGTGGCCATCAGCTGCAGCCGGTTCTGAATGATGAAAGACTGATCGCCAACCAGCGCCGGCTCCACGCCTTCGGGCAGCACCACCCGTTGAATTTCCTCGCGTACTGAATTCGCCGCATCGATGATGTCCGCTGTTTCGCGCTTCTGCACCGTGAGCACCACACCGGGCTGGCCGCCGGCATGCACCACCAGACCGGTATCTTCCCTGCCGCTCTCGATCCGGGCGATATCTTTCACCCGCAAGGCGCCGCCGCCGGGCCGGAAGCGCAGCACCGTATCCGCCACGTCCGTTGGCTCGTCGTAGCGGCTCCACATCACCACCTGACGCCGGTCGGCCGCACTCTCGAGCATCCCACCCGTACTTGAAACGTTGCGCCGGCTGATCGCCTCGAGGATTTCCATCAGGGTGATCCGGTGTTCCCGCGCCAGCACCGGATCGACCAGCACCCGCACCTCAGGGTCCGGCATGCCGACCTTGGTCACGCTGGAAATGAGTGGCAGTCGTTCCAGGCGACGTTCCAGCTCATCCGCTGCACGGGCCAGCCCCTCCGGAGAGCCGGTAAGTGCAACTTCGATGACGGTGGAGCGCGCCGGATTGAACTGTTTGAGCACCGGCTCGTCTTCCATCTCCGCTGGAAAGTCGGTGATGTCGTTGAGGGCGGCACGCACCTCCTGCTCAGCGGCTTCAATCTGGGCCCGGTCGTAATCCTCCAGTAACTCAACCGTGGTGAAGGAGCTGTTGTCCGATATCACGGTGGTGAATTCGTCGATCCCCTCCACCTCTTCGAGGGCTTCTTCGATGGGAATCGTGACCTTGGTTTCCATGTCCCGGGCAGACGCACCCGGCAGGTTGGCCGTGATCCAGAGGATGGGAGAATCGACGCTGGGAATGAATTCACGCTGCAGGCTGGTGGCAGACAGATAACCGAGCACCACCAGGGCAACGGCAACCACGTTAACCAGCAGGTGGCGTTCGACGAAATAGCGGAGCAGGCGGTCCAAACTTACTGCCCGCGCACGATGACCCGGGCGCCATCACGCAGTGCAAACTGGCCTTCGTAAACCACGAGATCACCGGCGGAAAGGCCATCGACGACCTCGATCAGGGAACCGTTGCCGCGTCCGGTCTGTACGTTACGCTGGCTGGCCACATCCCCGGTTACGGTGAAGACGTGCATCCGACCCTCCCGCCGGAATACGGCTGCACTGGGCACCACCAGGCTCCGCTCGGGCGCCGTGTACGGGAGATGCACCGTGGCGAGCATGCCTTCGCGCAGCACATCGTCCGGGTTCTCTATCCAGATTTCCACGGGATAGGTGCCGGATGCGCTGTCGCTGATCCGACCCACGGAGTAAACCAGCCCATTGAAGGCCCCGGAGCCAATGGCTTCCAGCGCAATCCTGGCGGTTTCCGTACTGGCGAGCTGGGCAGCCTCCCGGGCTGTCACACCGGCCCGGACCCGGGCTCTGGAGAAATCGACCATCGTCACCACCGGACTCCCGGCGCTGAGAAAGTCGCCCATCTGCACATGCACCAGTTCGGCGGTGCCTGCAAAGGGCGCGCGGATCACGCTGTCTTCCAATGCCCGCGCCGCCGCCGCCAGCGCTGCCTCTGCCTGACGCAGCCCGGCGGCAGCCCGCTGCACCGCAAAGCGCAGCGCATCCAGTTCCGTATCACTGATGAACTGCTGCTCGCGAAGATCCTCGCCCCGTTTGAGCTCGTTTCTGGCCTCTGCCAGATTGACCGCCTGAGTTTGCCGCCGCGCCTGGGCTTCGGTCCGGGCAATCCGGGCGCGCTCATCATCGAGCCGGATCAAGGTGGCACCCTGTTCCACCGCATCACCGGGTTCAACCAGACGCTCCATGACCCGACCGCCCACTTCCGCCGCTACCACCGCGCGGCGGAAGGGTTCCACCACGGCGGATACGGTGGCCTGCTGACCGATCTCCGCCTCTCGAGCCGCCACCACACGCACCCGAACGGAGGTATTCAGCGCCTGAGCGTCCGCCGTTTCGGATTCGGTTCCGGGCTCTTCCGACACCGAACAGGCAGCGCAGAAAAGACCCAGGGCCAGCAGCAATGAATACTTCATCAAACCCGGACTTCGAGAATTTTCGCCAGTATAGTCCGATTTATTCAAGTGAATAATCCCTTTACAATGGACCGTGCAGATGGACAGTTCAGACCAGCAGGACACCCGTTCCCGAATCGCTCAGGCAGCCCTCAGCACGTTCGCGGAATTCGGCTTTGATGCGGCAAGCACGCGCGAAATCGCGCGGCGGGCGGATGTGAATCAGGGTCTGATCACCTATTACTTCAAATCCAAGGAGGCCCTCTGGCGGGAGGCGGCAAACGCCGCATTCGAGGACCTCCCGGACATCCTGACAGAGACCCGGGCCCGAGCGGCCGACCTCCCCGAAAAGGAGGCACAGCGGCTGTGGATCCGGCGCTTCGCCGTGTTTCTCGCCGAGCGCCCGACGCTCGTACGCTTCATGATCGGCGATGGCAGGCGCCCGCCCGAACGGCTGGACTGGCTGGTCGACACGCACCTCGCAGGCATCTACGAGTCAGCGGTGTGGCTCGACCGGGACCCTGAGCGTCGCGCCCACGAGTTCTATGCCTTCATCGGCGCAGCCGCCGTGATGTTTGCCGTCCCGGATGAGTGTGCGCAGGTAACCGGCATCGACCCAACCACCCCGGAGAGTATTGAAAGGCATGCCGAACTGCTGGTGGGCCTGTTCGCCGGCGACCGGACAAGCTAGCGGTGAACTAGCGTAGTGAGGCCCCCAGCAGCTCCCGGGCGATCACGTGACGCTGCACTTCATTCGGGCCTTCCCCGATCCGACGTATGCGCATTTCCCGATACCAGCGTTCGAACGGCAGATCCTTCGCCACACCGAGACCACCGAACATCTGCATGCACCGGTCCACGACCCGGCTGCTGGCTTCCGTGGCCACCAGCTTGGCCATCGCCGCTTCTTTACGGAACGGTTCACCCTGCTGAGCTTTATGCGCTGCCTCGAGTGTGATCCAGGTGGACTGACGGATGTCGATCTCATTGTCCACCAGCATCCACTGTATGGATTGCCGGGTTGACAGCGGGGCCCCGAAAGTTTCCCGCTGGGGCACGTATTCCAGCGCCATTTCATGCGCTTTGACCGCAACGCCGATGCAGCCCGCCGCATAGGGAATGCGCTGCCGGGTGAGCCGGTCATTGGCGATCGCAAACCCCTTGTTCAGCGTCCCCAGAATGTTTTCTGACGGCACGCGCATGTCTTCGAACTGCAGTTCGGTCGCGTAGTGGGCGGCGCGCAGGGTGTGGACGATCCGGCGGACGTGGAAGCCCGGAGTGTCTGTATCGACGATGAAGCAGGTGACGCCGTTGCGTCCTTTGTCTGCGTCCGTGCGCGCAAACACGAGCCCGTAATCCGCACGGTCGGCGCCGCTGATCCAGAGCTTGGCGCCGTTGATGATCCAGTCGTCTCCGTCGCGCACCGCTCTGGTCTGGATGGCCCGGGCCGGATCCGAGCCGCCACTCGGCTCCGAAAGCCCGAAAAAGCCACGCTTCTCGCCACGCAGGGTCGGATACAGATAGCGCTCTTTCTGGTCGTCCGTGGCCTCGAACAGCTGGGCCAGCCCCGCACCGCCGAACGTGCCGTAGCAGGGCGCGTAGAGACCGGCCCGATGCTGAGCCATCTCGATGGCGAGCAGCGTCCGGGTAACCAGATCCACATCCGGACCGCCGTACTCCGGCGGAATGCCAAGCCCGTACAGCCCCATGCTCCGGGTCAGACCGACCAGCCGATCATGATCGTCCGGATTCAGTTCTTCCGCATCCGGGTCGAGATCAAGTTCCAGCGGCAGGATCTCCTCACGAACGAAGCGCCGGACCATGCCGACGATCATCTCCTGCTCTTCCGTCAGATTCAGATCCACCCCATTCTCCCCGTTCGTTTCACGCCGGAATCGATTCAGGCCGGACTCAACCGGCCGAGCCGACCCGGCAGATGGCCGAGCGTCACGTTGGCCGCCGGCAACGCCTGGTGATCGGCCTGGTGCACGGACAGCAGCTCACGGAACCGGCTCTGATAGGCGGTGGTGACCTCCCAGCGAACCCGGGTTGCCTGGGGCAGCTGGGCGGCGAGATCGCGCACTTCGCCCCCGAGCCCGTACTGTGCACGCCCCCCGGCAAAGCCGATGTAGATCACCTCGCCGGACGCGTCCGCCAACTGGAATACCCCCATGTTGCCGCGCAATCGGGCATAGGCCTCAATCAGCGGCAGCCACGGTTTATCCATGCGCACCGCCATGCTCAGCCCGATTCCGGCGTCATTTCCATGCGCACTGCACCCTGTTCTGCACGAATTGCTCTTCCCTCACCCGCTGAATACTAAGGTATGTGGCCGAGCGTCACATCGTCCAGCAGGCGCCCCTTTGTACACGCGCGGGTCGGCTCGCCCCGGAGCAGGCAACGAAAACCGACGTTCCTCTATAATCCGCGCTCGCAATCTGGAGCAGTTATGAACGAATCGATCATCGTCCCCGCCCGCTTTCGTGGACCGCCGGAATCCGGCAATGGCGGGTATGTGGCCGGACTGCTGGCAGAACGGTTTTCCGAACCCCGGTCTCCCTCGGAAGATTCCGCCATTGAAGTCACTCTGCGCGCGCCCACCCCGCTGGACCAGGCCATGACGCTTCTGCAGCCGAACGAAGACAGCCTGCAACTGATTCTCGGTGAGACGCTGATCGCCGAAGCCCGGCGGACCACCCTCGCGCAGACGATTCCCACACCGCCGGGTTTCTCTGCCGCGCTCGCCGCACAGGAAGATTCTCCGTCCTTTCTCGAGCACGCCAACCCGCTGCTGCCGACCCGCAGAGGTTTTCATCCGATCTGTTTCTGTTGCGGCGCGGATGTCGATGCCGAGGAAGGACTGCACGTCTACGCCGCGCCCGTGGATGGCTTCGACGGCGTCGCCGCGGCGTGGCAGCCTTCCCCCGTGTTCGCGGATTCAGACGGGCTCCTGCCAACGCACATACTCTGGGCTGCACTGGATTGCCCCGGACAGGTCGCCTACCTCGCGTCCGGCATTCGCACCGGCCTGCTCGGCCGCATGACCGGCCGGATACTGAAAGCCGTGCCTGTGGAACAGGAACTCACCGTCATCGGCTGGTGCATCGAGGTGGAGCGGGTCAAGCACTTCGCCGGCACGGCGCTGTTCGATGCGACAGGCGACCTCTGCGGTTACTCCAGACAGGTGTGGATTGGTCGGTGGGACTGAGGGGTATATCCTTAGCCGACTGAGGAGAGACACATGCCCTACGCACCAGACTCGAGACCCTTCTACGACGCCGACAGCCACATCATGGAACTGCCGGACTTCATCACCGCCTATGCGGACCCGGATATCCGGGATGAAATCCCGCAGGTCAGCTACCGCGCTTCCGTCGTCACCGATGAGGAAGTCGCCGAGATCGTCCGCCAGGGGAACCGGCACAGCGATGCACACATTGCCGCTCAGATCGCCCTTGGCGACAAACTGATCGAGTCGTCGAAGGAGATCCAGGCACTGGGGGCATTCAATGCCTCCGATCGAACCCGGGCCATGGACCTGCTCGGCTTCAAACGGCAACTGGTGTTTGCCACCCATAGCGTGGCATTCCCGTTCAGCCCCTCATCGAAAGTCCCCGTGCACCTGCGCTACGGCGCCGCTCGCGGCCACAACCGCCACATGATCGAGTTCTGCGCCGACGACGATCGATTCATGCCGGTGGCCATCGTGCCCCTCGACGATCCGGAACATGCCATCGCAGAAACAGACTGGCTGCTGGATCAGGGCGTGGATGCCATCTGGATTCCGCATCGGGCCCCGCTGGATCGAGCACCCGGGCACGTCGACCTGGAAGGATTCTGGTCCCGTCTGGCAGAAGCCGGCGTGCCATTCGTGCTCCACGTGGGCGGCGCCCCATTGCAGATCCGCAAGCCCTGGAGCGTGAATGGCCGCGGTGAAACACGCGACTGGCTCGGCGGCGGCGAAAACGTCCGCACCAAGGACGCCATGGTGATGCACCAGGCACCGGAGATGTTCATCTCCATGCTGATGGCGGACGGCGTATTCGCTCGGCACCCGAACCTGAAGGGCGCGGCGGTGGAACTGGGCGCAGGCTGGGTGCCGGAAATGCTGCGCCGGCTGGACTTCGTCTCCCGCGCCTACGGCAAGGTGGACGAGACCATGCGATTTACGCGCAAGCCGAGCGAACAACTCATCGAGCAGATGGCTTTCACCCCCATGCCCCACGAGGACGTGGGCAACATGATCGAGCAGTCGAGTCCCGAGTTGTACCTGTTCTCGAGCGACTATCCGCACCTCGAGGGAACACGGGACCCCATCGGTCGCTTCGAGAAAACGCTGACCGAGATACCGGAAACTCAGAAAACCGCGTTCTACAGCGAGAACTTCCTGCGACTGTGGCCGGAAGCCAGAATCTAGCACCGGAGCGTCGCCCGGGTTGAATTCGGAACGCAGAACCTCGAAGGTGGGCGTTCACCAATCCAGCCCGGAGCTGCATGCAACCTTCCAACACAGCATTCGCTGAGCTGGATCGACCAGTATTCGTTTCTTCCACCGTCCTCCTGTTCGCCGTGCTGCTCCTGGCAGCGTTGTTTCCGTCCAGGATGGAAACGCTGTTCGCCGGGATGCAAAGCGCCATCATCACCAATGCGAGCTGGTACTACGTGCTCGTCGTCGCCGTCATCCTGATCAGCGTCCTGGTGTTCGCTTTCTCCAGCTACGGGCAGATCAAACTCGGCCCGGATCACTCGGAACCGGAGTATTCGTTCAGCTCCTGGTTCGCCATGATGTTTGCGGCCGGAATGGGCATCGGCCTCATGTTTTTCGGCGTGGCCGAACCGGTCATGCACTTTCTCTCGCCGCCGACCGGCGATCCCGGCACCATCGATGCCGCCCGGGAGGCGATGACGCTTACGTTTTTCCACTGGGGTCTGCACGCCTGGGCGATCTACGCCATCGTTGCCCTGATTCTGGCCTACTTCAGCTTCCGCCATGACCTGCCGCTGACGCTCCGTTCCGCGCTGTATCCTCTGATCGGCGAACGGATATACGGCCCCATGGGTACCGCCGTGGACGTGTTCGCGATCGTCAGTACCACCTTCGGCGTCGCGACATCCCTCGGCTTCGGGGTCGATCAGATCAACTCCGGGCTCAATCATCTGTTCGGCATTCCGAAGAGCCAGGCGGTACAGATCGGCCTTATATTCGCCACCATGGCCCTGGCAACGGTCTCCGTGGTGCTCGGACTCGACAAGGGCATCAAACGACTGTCGGAGATCAACATCATCCTGGCCGTGCTCCTGCTCGTTGCCGTACTCATTCTCGGGCCCACCGTCCTGCTTCTGCAGTCTCTGATGCAGAACACGGGCGACTATCTCACGGACCTCGTCGGCAAGACCTTCAACCTCTACGCCTACGAGCCCAACGACTGGCTCGGCGGCTGGACGATTTTCTACTGGGGCTGGTGGATCAGCTGGGCACCGTTCGTCGGCCTCTTCATCGCACGGATTTCCCGCGGCCGGACGCTCAGGCAGTTCATACTTGGCGCCCTGCTGGGACCGGTGGCATTCACCTTTCTGTGGATGACGGTGTTCGGCAACAGCGCCATAGACATGATCCTGCACCAGGGCCTGACCGAACTCGGCGCGGCCGTGCAGGCAGACGAGTCCGTGGCGCTGTTCCGTTTCTTCGAACAGTTTCCCGCCACCGAACTGCTTTCCGTTCTGGCCATAGCGATGGTGGTCGTGTTCTTCGTGACCTCGGCGGACTCCGGGGCACTGGTGCTGAACATGCTGTCATCCGGCGGTTCGGACCACACCCCCGCCAGTCGCCGCGTTTTCTGGATGGCGGCCATCGGCATCACGGCGATCGTGCTCCTGCTCGCAGGCGGACTGGCCGCTCTGCAGACTGCTGTGATCGCCAGCGCTCTGCCATTCTCTCTGGCCGTACTGGCCGGCACCTGGGGTTTCAGCAAAGCACTCTACGTGGACAACGCCAAACGGACGTCTCTCCTGGCGACCACACCGTCTCCACCCGCAGGCGGACCGGAGATCGCCTGGCAGGATCGACTGGAGCAACTGCTGCGTCATGCAACGGAGGACGAAGTCACCCGTTTTCAGCAGGAACTCGCCCTTCCGGCCATGGATGCATTCAGCGAAGAGCTGCAGCGCCACGGTCTGGGCGTGCGTGTGATCGCCGATCTGCCGGGATCCGCCAGCGTGCGCCTGGAAATCGCCCATGGCGATGAAATCGACTTCGTTTATGAGGTGGTGAATCGCGTCCATCCGTTGCCGGATGAAGCTCTGATCGGTGTGGCCATGGCGGAGATGTCTGCGGAAGAAACCTACCACCGGGCCGAGGTGCATCTGAGCGAAGGGAGCCAGGACTACGACATCATGGGCTGGACGGCTGAACAGATTGCTCATGACATCACCGAGCAGTACGAGAAGCACCGGCACTTTCTACATACGCTGCGCTAGCTACATACGCTGCGCCAGCCTCATACGCTGCGCCAGCCTCATACGCTGCGCCAGCCTCATATACCGCACCCGCTTCGCGGGCCCCACCGCCTTCCATTCAATCAAGACCGGCAGCCAATCCAGACGGACGCCAGCCGGCCGCGCTGAGCGGCGCTCCGTAGCGCCTGAATTACGCATTGTAATCAATCCTTAATAATACATTTATATCTATGCTTTAACTCCCTCTCTTCCAACCGAATCCCGTCCTAAAGTCACATTTCACGGTCTTTTAGGAAATTGGACTCCAAATATAGGCGGCAATTATATATACTGTTCTAATCATTAATTATCACGTGTAATTAGAACCCTATGCTATCCGTACGCCTGCGCCGTCCGACCTCAAAGGACGGACCCGCGCTTTACGACCTGGTAAAACGTTGCCCGCCCCTGGATCAGAACTCCAGATACTGCAATCTCCTGCAGACCGACCATTTCGCAGACACGGCCATTGTTGCAGAACAGGTCGCGGAACAGGTCGCTGAGCAGGAAGGTGTCCTGTGCGGCTTCATCACCGGCTATCGGATCCCTGATCGACCGAACACACTGTTCGTCTGGCAGGTGGGCGTGAGCCCCGAAGCCCGCGGCCAGGGGCTGGCACCGCGCATGCTGCATGCATTGCTCGAACGGTTGACGGATGTGGAACAGATAGAAACCACCGTCACGCCGGACAACGCCGCGTCTGCCGCCATGTTCCAGAAAGTGGCCACCGAACTCGGTGCATTCATCGACCGATCGGTGCTGTTCGATACTCAAACCCACTTCGACGGGCATCACGACAACGAAGTGCTTTTCCGGATCGGTCCGATCGACACCGGACAGAGACCGCAACGCCAGGCACACGCCTGAAGTCACCCGGCCAGATACCGGCCAGATACCGGCCATCGTCATCTGAACTCACGCAACAGACCAAACCAAGGGGAACGTCTCCATGAGCGACATTTTTGAAGCCATCGAATCCGAGGTGCAGAGTTATGCACGCTCCTTCCCAGTCGTCTTCGACCGGGCTGAAGGCGCCTGCCTGTACGACGCCGAAGGCAACCGCTATCTGGATTTTCTGGCGGGGGCCGGCACCCTCAACTACGGCCACAATCATCCGGCGCTGAAAAAAGCCCTCCTCGCCTACATCGAGCACGACGGCATCACCCACGGGCTCGACATGCACACACGGGCCAAAGAACGGTTTCTGAACACACTGCAGCGCACCATCTTCGAACCCCGGGGAATGGACTACGTGGTGCAGTTCACCGGACCGACCGGCACCAACTCCGTGGAAGCTGCAATGAAACTGGCCCGGAATGTCACCGGACGGCACAACATCATCAGCTTCACCAACGGCTTTCACGGCGTCTCCCTGGGCGCCATGGCGGCGACGGGCAACGCTCATCACCGGGGTGCGGCGGGGCTGCCGCTTTCAGGGGTCACCACAATGCCGTATGACGGCTATCTGGGCGACGCCCTGGATTCCGCCGCCTACCTGGAAAAGACCCTCGATGATCCTTCCAGCGGCGTGGACCATCCCGCGGCGGTGATCGTGGAAACCGTGCAGGGAGAAGGCGGGCTGAACGTAGCCAGCCTGGACTGGCTCCGGGCGCTCGAGAGCATCTGCAGGAACCGGGACATACTTCTGATCGTCGATGATATCCAGGCCGGCTGCGGCCGAACCGGCACGTTTTTCAGCTTCGAACCTGCCGGCATCACACCGGATATCGTCACGCTCTCCAAGTCGCTCTCCGGGTTCGGTCTACCCTTTGCCGTCACCCTGTTCAAACCCCATCTGGACCAGTGGAAGCCCGGGGAACACAACGGCACCTTCCGCGGCAACAACCATGCCTTCGTCACAGCAACCCGGGCGCTCGAGTGTTTCTGGCAGGACGAAAGCCTGATGGCGCATGTGCAGGCGTGTGCCGAACTGCTGAGCACAACGCTCGAAAAGATCGCCCGAACTGCACCCGGACAGACCCTGAAGCCGAGAGGGCGCGGCATGATGCAGGGCATCGAGTGCCCGGACGGAGAGATGGCGAGCGCCATCACCAGAGCCTGTTTCGATCAGGGGCTCGTCATTGAGACGAGCGGCTCGGAAGGTCAGGTGGTGAAGTGCCTGTGCCCGCTCACCATCACAGACAGTGAGCTGGAAGAAGGCCTGCAGATCCTTCAGACCGCCGTCACCGACATCATCAGCCGGCAATACAGGAAGGCTTCCTGAGATGATCGTCAGAACCCTCAAAGAAGCACGCAGCAACAAGCGGCGAGTGGTCACCGACAACTGGGAAAGCGTTCGCCTGCTGCTGAAGTCAGATGGCATGGGCTTTTCGTTTCACATCACCACCATCTACCCGGGCAACGCCAACGAGATGTGGTACCAGAACCATCTGGAGGCGGTGTTCTGCCTTTCCGGGCGCGGAAAACTGCTGGACCGGTCAACCGGTGAAGAGCACACCATCGAGCCCGGCGTCATCTACGCCCTCGACCAGCACGACCAGCACGTCCTGACCGCCAGCGAGACCCTGACCCTGGCCTGTGTCTTCAATCCGCCACTGAACGGTCAGGAAGTCCACAACGCCGAAGGTGCTTATGAGCTCGATGCAGACCCTGTCACGTAGCGGCCACGACGTCATGGAAGATCTCTACCCGACCCGGGGTGACTCGCCTGCGGTTCAGAAACGTATCGAACCCGTGGTGTACTGGAATGAGAAGGTGCCCTTGTCGGGCACCGACCGGGAGCCCCTCAAGCGATTCGAGCGGGACGGTTTTCTGTTCATGCCCGCCCTCTTTCACCCTGCGGAAACCGAAAATCTGCTGGAAGAGGCGGAACGACTGCGAACTCAGGCGATGGCCGATCGCCCGGCAGCCGCCTTCTTCGAAGCAGGCTCCGAAGCGGTGCGATCGATCTTCGCCATCCATCGCAGCTCAGAGGTCTTCGCGGCCGCCTGCGAGGACCCGCGCGTGCTGCACCTGGTGCAGAACATTCTCGGCGACGACGTTTACGTGCACCAGTCACGGCTCAACTACAAGCCGGCATTTCGTGGCCGGGAGTTCTACTGGCACAGCGATTTCGAAACCTGGCACGCGGAGGATGGCATGCCGGGTATGCGGGCGCTGAGCCTGTCTATCTCGCTGACCCCGTCTCTGGCGACCAATGGCCCGCTGATGGTGATTCCAGGCTCTCAGGACGTCTTCATCTCCTGCGCGGGCAGAACGCCTGAGAACCACTACCGGCAATCCCTGGTGAAGCAGCAGTATGGGGTGCCGGATGAGGCGTCGCTGGAAAGGCTGGCCAGACGCCGCGGGATCAAGGCGCCCACGGGTGGTGCCGGTTCCGCCATCTTTTTCGACTGCAATCTGATGCACGGCTCGAACGGCAACATCACGCCGTTCCCGAGAACGAATCTGTTCGTTGTCTTCAATGCCGTTTCCAACCGGCTCGTTGCCCCGTTTGCTGCAGAAAAACCCAGACCCGAATTCATTGGCGCGCGTGAACACACGCCGACCCTGCCGAGGAGAACCCCCCAATGAGTGTGAGAACTGTCGAGAAAATCGGCGGCACTTCCATGTCCCGATTCCCCGAGCTGCTGGAAACGCTGTTCGTGGATGATGCCGGCAATCCGGAGTACGGACGGATATTTGTGGTATCCGCCTACGGCGGCATGACGGACCTGCTGCTCGAGCACAAACATTCCGGCGAACCAGGCGTATTCAGTCTGTTCAGCGAAGGCGATGATGTGGATGAATGGCAGGATCAGCTCGCCGATGTAGGGCGTCGCATGTGTGCCATCAACCACGACTTTTTCCCCGCAGCCAGCCCGCTTCGGGCCAGAGCCGATCAGTTCGTTGAGGAACGGATCAGCGACGCCCGCCAGTGCCTGACGGACGTTCAGCGGGTCTGCAGCTTCGGCCCGTTTGATCTGGATGCCTATCTGGATCGTGTGAAGGAACTGCTCAGCTCGATGGGCGAGGCTCACAGCGCCCACAACGCCGCCATGCTCCTCAGCGAGCAGGGTATCCGGTCCCGGTTCGTCGACCTCAGCGGCTGGCGCGACAACCGCACGCTCGATCTGGATGCCCGCATTCTCTCTGGACTGAAGGACCTGGACGTGAACGGGACCGTGCCCATCGTTACCGGCTACGCCCAGTGCGAGGAAGGTCTGGTGAAGCGTTACGCCAGGGGCTACACGGAGATCACCATGAGCCGGATCGCGGTGCTGACGAAGCCGGATGAAGCGGTGATTCACAAGGAATACCACCTGTCCAGCGCCGACCCGAAGATCGTTGGTGCATCAGACAGTGTGCCGATCGGCCGGACCAACTATGACGTGGCGGATCAGCTGGCAAATCTGGGTATGGAGGCCATCCATCCCAACGCGGCCAACATGCTGCGCAAGCAGAACATCCCGCTCAGGGTAAAACATGCATTTCAGCCGGATCATGCGGGCACGCTGATCGAAAGCAGTTATCGCAGCCGCAAGCCCAAAGTGGAGATCATCGCCGGCCGGCGCGGCGTCATGGCAGTCGAAGTTTTCGACCAGGACATGATCAGCGAGCAGCCGGAGTATGAGACCCGCTTCATCAGCGCTTTGAAGCGTTTCAGAATCAAAACCATCGGCAAGGATCTCAATGCTAATTCCATCACGCATTACGTCAGCTGTCCGCTGAGAACGGCGCGGCGCTTGAGCGAGCACCTGGAGGAGGTCTTTCCCGGCGCCACCGTGGCGTCGAAAAAAGTCGCACTGGTCTGCGCGATCGGCACCGACATGGATATGCCCGGCGTGCTCGCCCGCTGCGCGGGCGCGCTCGGTAAAGCTGGCGTAGGCATCCTGTCCGTCTCCCAACCCATGCGCGGCGTGGATGCCCGGTTCGTGGTCGAAGACGAAACGTATACGACAGCCGTGAAGGCACTGCACGACTCCATCGTTGTCGACGCCGACCGCCTGGTGCGGGCCGCGTGATCGCCACCACTTTTCTGTTTTTTCTCGGCCTGTTCGTGCTGATCGGAATTCTCTCCTATCGGCAGAGCCGCTCGGATCAACGCAACTATCTGCTCGCGGATCAGAACGTGAAGCCCTGGCTGGTCGGGCTTTCCGCGGTCGCCACCAACAACAGTGGCTATATGTTCATCGGTGTGATCGGCTACACCTATGTCACCGGGCTGCCGGCAACCTGGCTGATGTTCGGCTGGATCGTCGGCGATTTCCTCGCTTCTCACTTCGTCCATCGCCGCCTGCGTGAAGCCAGCACCGAAACGGCCGGCGACACCTTCCCCGCCGTCCTGGCCAATTGGGGTGGCAACGATTTCTCCTGGGTTCGCCACATAGGCGGCATCATCACCGTAATTTTTCTGGGGACTTACGCCGCCGCTCAGCTGACCGCCGGAAGCAAGGCATTGCACGTGCTGTTCGACTGGCCGCAGCAGCTCGGCGCGATCATCGGTGCCGGCATCGTGCTCCTGTACTGCCTGGCTGGTGGGATACGGGCGAGCATCTGGACCGACGCTGCGCAGTCAGTCGTCATGATCACCGCCATGACCCTGATGCTGGCGGTCGGTATCGGTTCGCTCGGCGGTATCACGAACACCTGGGAGGCGTTGCACGCGGTTTCGCCAACCTATATGTCGCTGTTTCCCGGAGAGCTGTCACTGGGTGTCGTCGCAGGACCGGCCTTGTTCATCGTCGGCTGGCTGTTCGCCGGCTTCAGCGTGATCGGGCAACCGCACATCATGATCCGGTTCATGGCGCTGGACTCTCCTTCGGATACCAACCGGGCACGCCTCTACTACTATCTCTGGTTCATCGCCTTCTATTTCGTTGCCAACGCGGTGGCCCTGATTTCCCGGGTACTGCTGCCCGAGTCTTCGAGTTTCGACCCCGAGCTGGCACTACCCACCATCGCCCGCGAGCTTCTGCACCCTGTAGGCGTGGGCATGGTGCTGGCCGGTATTTTCGCGGCCACCATGTCTACCGCCGACTCGCTGATCCTGAGCTGCTCCGGTTCCCTGACGGAAAGCCTGCCCCGACTGCCGGAAGGCGTCTGGGTCGCCAAGCTGTCCACGGTACTGGTGACTGCCTTCGCACTGTGGCTGGCGCTGACGACTCAGGACAACGTGTTCAGCCTGGTCATATCGTCATGGGCCGTGCTCGCCGCCTGTTTCGGCCCGCTGCTGATGGTGCTCGCGCTGGGTCAGCGGCCCAGAGAACCGCTCGCTGTCGCCATGATGCTCACCGGCGTCGCCGGGGTGTATGCCTGGCTTCAGATCGACGCCCTCAGCGCTTACTACGAGGGCACATTGGGTATCTGTGCCGGATTCCTCGTGTTCGTCGTCGGCAAGCTACTGGGCTTCACATCGGAAAAGAAAAAGACCCCGCCGCTCAGGGAAGTGAGTCCGACCTGATTTCAGTCGATCCGGTACCTGGCCCGAACCTCGCTGCCCAGGGCCCGTTTCAACGGCTCCAGCCAGCGCGCGTAGTGTTCCCAGGCATCCAGACCTGAACGATAGATCGGCTGGCGCACCTGTTCGGAACTCGGCGTGCGAACGCTCCGTTGTGTACGATGAAAATCCAGACAGGCCTCCTCGAAGGGCAGGCCGCAGAAGTCGAGCATGCGTCTCACCTCGGTTTCGAGGTCGTCCACCACATCCTCGTGCTGCACCCGCAGCACGAATCCCGGCAGCACCTGGTCCCAGTGGTCCATCAACTCCACGTAACGACGGTAGTAGTCGCCGATCTCCTGCAGACCATAGGAGAATTCCTGCCCCTGCCCGAACAGCTGCTTGAAACCGCTGAAGCAGCAGGCCATGGGATGCCGTCGTGCATCGATCACCCTGGCATTCGGCAGAATCAGTCTGATCAGCCCGATGTGGAAGAAGTTGTTCGGGTTCTTATCGATGAACATCGGCGCGCCTTGCCGGTAAACGCGCGTCTCTTCGATGAACTGCTCTCCGAAGCGACGGAAATAGTCAGGGTCCAGCTCGGCGAGGATCTTCGGATAGCGGGGATTCTTCTCAATTTCCGCCGTCTGCCCCAGCGGGCCGCGCAGGCGCTGAGACAGCGCGATGATCTGGGGCAGTTCCAGGGTGCCATCCACCATGGAGTGAGAGGCGAGGATCTGCTCGAGCAGCGTGGAGCCCGCTCGCGGCAGCCCGACGATGAATATGGGATCCCGGGCCGGACAGCCCGCATCCTGCCGGGCGGCGAAGAGCTCGGCCGTGCATACCGCCATCTGCGCCTGTACGCGCTGCTCGAGAAAGTCCCGGCGGTGCTTCACCACCCCCTGCTTGAGCAGATTGCCCCGCTCATAGTAGGTGAATGACGGCTCGTATTCAGCCGCGTCCTCGAGCGCTTTCCCCAGCGCGAAGCACATGTGAATCCGGTCATCCACACCAATTCGCTCGTCGGCTTCCGCGCGGCGCATGTGCTCGATCTCATCCGGGCCGAACCGGTAGGTCTTGGTATTGGCCAGGGACCAGAAGGCATCGCCATAAAGTGGCTCCATTGCACAGGCGCTTCGGTACGACCGGATGGCATCCTGCAGACGGCCAATGGTTTTCTCCGCGTGGCCGCGCATGACATGAAGGACAAACTGGCCCGGACGCTCTCCGATCACGGTGTTGTACGCAGCGATCGCCGCCTCATGCTCACCCACACCGGCGAGCGCATTGGCGTGAAGGGCAAGATAGCGGAGGTTTGCCGGGTCCAGGGCAATCAGCTCGGCGGTCTCGGCACGCGCCTTCTCGAACTTCTGCATCTTCAGCAGCAGGTTGGCGTAGTCATAGCGCACGCGCGAGTGTCCGGGCGCCAGCGCCAATGCGGTTTCGAGCAGAAACTCTGCATCCATGAGCACGCCGAGCTGCTCGCCGATCATCGCCAGAAGGCGCATGCCTTCGACGTGCTGCTGATGGCTTCTGAGATAATGCCGGCAGAGCTGATCCGCTTTGAAGAGCTTTCCCTCGTTGACCAGGCTCAGGACCCCGAGCAGTTCATCAGGAAGGGATTCGAGATAGGCCACTTCCTGGGTAGCCAGCCTCTTCTGTTCACCAAGATCTGCCATCCCGTACAGATTCGCCAGCGCCTTCCAGCTGGCAAGCAATGCAGGATTTCGTCGCACCGCCTGTTCATAGGCGGTAATGGCCTTTTCCAGATCGTTCTCAGACAGGCAGACGTGGCCACGTTCCTGCCAGGCGCGGGCGTTCTCCGGCGCCAGCTGCAGGAGTTCACGCAGCGTTTTGCCTGCGTGTTCCAGCTTGTGCTGATACCGCTGCGCGACCGCAATCAGATACAGTGCATCGGGCAACCTGGGGGACCCGGCGTTGCGGGAGATCGATTTGACCAGTTCCGTTTCCGCGGCTTCAAACTGACTCTGTTCGATCAGGGCGCGACCGCGCTTGAGCGACGCCAACAGTTCGGTTTCAGACATCGTCAGCATCCGTGCTGGTACAGGACGGGCACAATACCCACCCTGCACCAACCGGGAAAACGCTTACTGGAATCGGTAGCCGAACCGCAGGCCAACGGTGCGGGGCCGATTGGTGCTCACACTCGGCGTATAGTCGGTGGCGTTGACGTTCAACTGAGCGGTTTCATCGAACAGGTTGTTGATGAACAGTTCCGCCGTCCAGCCATCGCGCCGCACGCCTGCCGATACGTCGACCAGTGCGTATGCTTCCTGCTCGTAGCGGGCCGCCTTGAAGCGGGTGTCGCCGTTGGAATCCACATCGATGAAGTCCGGATTGGTCACCGAGGCGAGATCATCGCCGGTCAGCGGTGTACCGCAGAACCCACCCTCTTCCTTGATATTGAGTCCGGAACCAGTGCCGTACACCTGGCTGGTCACGTCTTCCACGAAGTACGCATTACAGGTCGACATCGCCCGGGAATCACCGGTGTAGACCACCGCCGCCTGGAACCAGCCGTCTGCCTGGAAGCCTGCAATCGGGAAGTCATAGCGCGCCCGAAGGTTGCCGCGGAACTCGGGGGTCCAGGGCAAGCGGCTGCCAACCGGCACCACGATCTCCTCGAGCTGGGGATTCACCCGGGACAGTTCGTTGTCCACAAGGCTCATGCCCCCCGATAGCGTCCATCGGTCGCCGATCAGCCAGGTGAAATCAAGATCCAGCCCTTCAATCTCCGCATCACCCGCGTTCTCGATGAACACGAGGAAGGCCACGTTGGACGGGTCGAAGCGCGAAATCTGCAGGTCGGTTATTTCCGTTTTGTAGACGGTCGCATTCAGTTGCAGAGTTCGCTCCAGGAAACTGCCCTTGAAACCAATCTCGAAATTTTCGAGTTCGTCGGTCTGGGCGATGGCGGGTACCAGATAGCCTTCGTATACGCCCGACTGGTTGTTCGCCGGCGCCCCCGCATTCCGATTGGCGGTCTGGGGACGGAAGCCCTCTGAATAGGCACCAAACAGCATCATGTCGTCGTTCATGTTCCAGCTCAGCGTGCCCCGCCAGATCGTATCTTTCTGGTTGATCACGCCGTTGCTTTCGAATCCATCCACATAGAAGCTGCCGTCGTTGACGCCATCCACAATGGCCTGGGCATTCGCAGAACTGAAGAATGTTTCGAGATCGGCTATGTCGCCGGAGCTCGCATACTGGCCGAGCGCATCGAGCCGATCCGTGACCCGGTTGTCGAAGCTCTGTCCGTCACAGGGACCTTCGCCCGCGTAGAACTTACAGCCGAACGAGGAACCCGTGGAGCCGATGAACTCGTAGTCGATGTCGTAGTGCCGGGCGCCGACGGTCAACGAGATGGCGTCAGTGATATCGAAGCCGAACTCGCCGAAGAAGGCGATCTGATCCTCGTTCCGGGTGAAGCTGTTCACGAAGGTCGTCGACGGACCGCGGCCGCGTGGATCCGTGACGCCATCCACGGTGCTGACGATGTTGTCTGACGTCGGGGCCGAGTTGGGCGGTGTCGTAATCGTGCCCGGCGCCGTCGCGGTGTAGTAGCCCGCCTCATCTGTGCCGAAGTACTGGAACTGGCCATCGGATTCCGTCTTCTGGTCATCGATGAAAATACCCGCGGTCACGCGCCATCGTTTGGCCGGATCCGTGCTGATGCGGAACTCGTTAGTGAAGCGTTCGCTGGTGGTGTTGCCCAGGTACTGTTTCGTGGGGTCGTAGCAGTCCGTATAGCTGGTATAGCCGTTGCCCGTGCACAGGTAGTAGGCCTGGTAGCCACCGCCATTGGTGTAGCCGGTGTAATCCTGTGTGTAAAACACATCCCGATCGAGATATCCACCGGTATACACCAGATCGAGCATGCCGATGCGGCCATTGAGCGTCCAGGTGGTGAGGCCGAACTCGTCCTGGTTGCGACCGGGCACAAACCGATTCACCGCGCTCTCATCATCGAGCACCGGATCATATTCGAATACACCTTCGGTCTTCAGGGTCTGGCTCGTATGCTGCAGCAATACATCCCAGTCATCATTGATCAGATAGGAGACACCCAGCCGGGCACCGCTGTAGATCGCCTCGTTGAAGTCCTTCTCGACCAGGTGGCTGTTGTCTGCCGAGGCCATGGTGGCGCGCTCACCCAGACAGGCGGCGGGATCTTCCGCCGTTCCCGAGCAGATCCGGGCGGTTCCGACCGCGTTCCGGTTCATCACTTCGATGTCGCCCTGATAGGTGCCGGGCTCGTTGTCGATCCAACCGCCGGCTCGATCGTTGAAAGCGGCAATACGGACCGCCAGTTTTTCGGTCAGCGGCAGATTCAGAAAGCCGGTGACCGCCGTACTTGGCTCTCCCCCCCTGGTGCTGCTGAGCGTGGTGTCAAAACCAGCCTCGACCCCGTCTATTCTCGGCTTGTTGGTGATCAGCCGGACGGTGCCTGCCTGAGAACTGGCTCCGAACAGGGTCCCCTGAGGGCCCGCAAGCACCTCGATCCGTTCCAGGTCCGTGGCGTACACATCCAGGTTGCGTCCCGCAAAGGAAACGGGCTGCTCGTCCTGATAGAGGGCGACTGCGGGTGCCGATCCCTGAACGGAGGTGATGGTGATCGAAGACTGTTCGGTCGCCGCTCCGCGAATATACAGTTCGCGCTGTCCCGGCCCGCGGCCGGAGCTGACCACGTTGGTCAGGAACTGAGCGTACTCATCGAAATTGTCGACCCCCAGTTCTTTTAGCGAGTCGCCGGTGAGTGCGCTGATGGACACCGGGATGTCCGCCATGGACTCGGCCCGCTTGGTCGCGGTTACGACAATCTCTTCAATTTCTGCGGCCTGAACGGCCCCTGTAGTGGTAGCACCCGCTGCGACGGCGGACGCTACAGCCTGACTGAGTCTGCTGCGCTCAAAATGCACTGATCCTGCTCTCCAATGATCTTATTGTTTGCCCGCGACTTCCCCTCGAATTGAGATGCGGTGAGGGACCGATCCCGTGATGTCGCGATCTGATCATTAGAACACTAATTGTTATTGCTTCGCAAAAGAACCAATACACCGGGCCTGAAACCCAGAGATTTGCCCGTTCCGCACGATTTTCATCAGATTCAGAGTGAAACAGGTCAATCCATCGGCCCAGAAATGGTCCGGACCTGGCCAGGAAATGATGGTGATCGATAGGTTTTCTGTTAGCGTAGAATGGATTTCCGGCCGCTCAGCCCACATCCTCGCCAGGCGCCAGCAGGGGCGCGGCATCCAGATCCTGTGCATCCATCATGGCGGCCACCCGGGCGAGTGATGACACGATCAGATACTGTTCCCAGTCTTCGAGTTGATCGAAACGGGCGACGAACCCTTCCTGAAGCGGTTTAGGCGCACCTTTGAGCAGCTTGCGTCCGGCAGCCGTCACTTCGAGATTCACCCGCCGCTTATCCTGCTCACTCCGCTTGCGGCGGATGAGACCATGGGCTTCGAGCCGGTTGAGAATGTTGGTGACGGTGGCCTGACTGAGACTGACATCCCGGCTGATCCTGGAAACAGTGGGTTCCTCCGCCTCTTCAATCGCGCGCATGACGACGAGTTGCGGTGTCGTTAGGCCCGTTTCCCTTCCCAGCTTGCGCGAGTGAAGATCACTGGCTCGAATAATACGGCGCAGGGAGACGAGCACGTCGTCCGTGAGATCCACCATGTTCGTTTGCTACCAAGTCGTTCCGGCAATCGGTCATATAACCGCAGGAAGTTCACTCCACGCAAGCGGATGGTTCACCCTCGTGGCTGAGCGGCCAGGCCGTCCGCAATCCTTTCCCGGGCACGGGCTGCGGCTCCCGGGCACGGGCTGCGGCGACGGTGATTCAGCGGATCCGGCAACCGCGGGCAGCCCGCTGAAAAGGAGGGTCACAGGCCCAGCCGTCGCCGGCCGCGTTGATGTGTGCGTTCTCCGGAACGATGACGGCCACGCAGCGATCGGATTCCACTCTGAATCCTCTACCGCACTCCCAGCCTCTACCATTCGAGCGTTCCGTCAGATAGCCGTTCGTGGGAACTTCTATCGGCATGCATCGATCCCCTTCGGGCCTGAAACCGTAGATGCAGGCCCATCCGGAACCGTAGTCCGAGTTACGCAGGTAGCCGTTTTCCGGGACGGCAATTTTGACGCAGGCGTTCTTCTCAGCCCGATATCCACGGTTGCACTTCCAGTTGTTGCCGTATTCGAGATACGCGTTGTCCGGGATGAAGATGGCGTCGCAGCGGTCGCCGACCTTCTGGAATCCCCTTTTGCAGCGCCAGCCGGTGCCGTAGCCGCCGTCTTCCAGATAAGCGTTGTCCGGCAGCGCTATCGGCGCGCACTCTCCCTCCAGTTCCCTGAAACCGGCATCACACCGCCAGCCGGAGCCGTAGGACGCCGCGGTCGCGTTTTCGGGCACGCCTGGCCGGGCACTCTCGGCCCTGACCGATGGCGAGGACAGCCCACCGATGACCAGGACCAGGACAGGAACAAGCAAGCGTAATCTGCCAGGGCTCATCAGCACTCTCTATTCAGGGCCAGCCTGGCCAGTGTCTGAGAGGGTACGCCACAAACGTGGTGAGCGGGTGAGAAAGTTCTGTCGGGTCGGGAACCGGCGGGAGCGTATGCGCGCTCGCATCCTGACGGACATCCTTGAATCACATCGACACCCCGGGTTCGGCTATGATGAAAGTCGCACGCGGGACCCTCTGAGAACCGCTCACCAGGTCGGGGAGAAACATTTTTGAGCACGCAAGTCACTTCGCTGGCAGGCACGCCGGCGGCGTCCCCCCTTGGCTACTTCAGCTGGACCTTCGGTCAGGCGGCACGGGATCCGTACTACATTCTGGTGATCATCTACATCTTCTACCCGTACTTCAGCAATACGGTGGTGGGGGATCCGGTCAAAGGCCAGGCACTCATCGGCTACATCACCGCCGGCGCAGGATTTCTACTGGCGCTGACCGCCCCCTTCCTCGGAGCAATCGCGGATAAGGACGGACGGCGCAAACCCTGGATTCTGGGTACGGTCGCGGTGATGTCCTGCGGCGCGCTCTGTCTCTGGTTCATCGAACCGGCAGGACGGGGACTCAGCCTTGGCCTTACGCTCGTGCTGCTGTTCGTCATCAAGGTCTGCTTCACCGTCTCCGAGGTATTCCACAACGCCATGCTGCCCTCGATCGCGCCGATCAATCGGGTCGGCCTGATCTCCGGCCTCGCATTCTCGCTCGGGAACGTGGGCGGACTGCTGCTGATGCTGTTTGTGCTGCTCGCGTTCTCCATGCCAGGCACACAGCCATGGGCATTTCTGCCGGAAGCGCCTTTGTTCGGCATTGACCAGGCCGCTCACGAGCACAACCGCATCGTCGGCCCTATTGCCGGGTTATGGATGCTCCTGTTCACCCTGCCCGTTCTGCTGTTCACACCGGATGGCAGGCCTTCGCCTCTGCCGATGTGGCAGCTGGCCAGCGAAGGGGTTCGGGATGTGTTGCAGACGCTCAGGCACGTGCGCCACTACGCCAATATCGCCCGCTATCTGCTGGCCCGGATGTTCTTCATCGACGGCATGGTGGGTGTGCTGACCTTCGGAGGCGTCTACGCCTCCGGGACGTTCGGCTGGGATACCACGACCCTGCTGATTTTCGGCCTCTGCAGCAGTGGCTCGGCCATGTTCGGTGCCTATGCGGGTGGCCGTCTCGACGACCGGGTGGGTTCCATACGCGCGCTGCAGATCGCCATCGGCACCAGCTCCGTCATCCTCCTGCTGCTGGTCTCCGTGCAGCCGGATACGATTCTCTATGTGGTCCAGGTCGGTTCTGAACCTGTCTGGGATTTCCCCTACTTCGCCACGCTGCCCGAGATCTTTTACTTCTGCACGAACCAGGTCTTCGCCATGTTCTTCGTCACCGGTCTGTCTGCCTCCAGAACGCTCATGGCCCGGATCGCACCGCCGGAAATGGCAACTCAGTTCTTCGGCCTGTTTGCGCTGTCCGCCACGGTGACGGCCTTTCTCGCGCCGCTGCTGGTTGCGACGGCAACGGACATCTTCGAGTCGCAGAGGATCGGTTTCGGCTCTCTGGCACTGCTGATGATCATCGGCGGCGCGATGCTGCTGAAGGTGAAAGAGGAACAGGCAACCGTCGCCAACGCCGGTTAGCTCTGCCACCCGAGTTCCTCTCTCAGCCGTTTTCAGCCGCTCTCAGCCGTTTGCAGCGGGGGACCGGCCTGCATGGTGATCAGTCATCCATCCACACCAAGGGCGATTCTGGCCCGCTTGATCGCGCCGGCGTAAATGCCGGTCGCCATATTGATGGCGTCGGCTTCTTCCATGCCCCGCGGCTTGAAGGTGCCCACCCAATTCACCGTGCTGGTACCGTCACCGTCGTCGATCACCTGAACCGTGGCCGAATAGTCGCTGAACGGCAGCGGGCAATCGTCATTGATGATGGCATAGGTGAAGGTTTTTGCATCGCTGTCGTGGACTTCGAGGCGCTCCACCACCGGTCGGCCACCCATCACGATGGTCCGTACCATGCCGACCCCCTCGCCTTCGTAAGTCACCGAATCGATTCCCCCACCCGGTTCGACGCTCCTGAAGTTACCGAGTTCGGCCCACACCGCATCCGCGGCAGCCTTCACCTTTTTGACGACCTTCGCCTGACTCATTTTTTCCCTCATGACGGACTGTTGTCCGGCCAGTCTCCATTGGATCAACGGCGGAAGGCAAGCGCCTGTAACAGAGGGAATGCCGTGCTTTCAGGGCGAATGCACGCACAGAAAGCGGGAGCTTTTAGCGGCGGCAACACGTATAGTCCCGCTTGATTCAGGATCTCGATACCGATGTCTTGTGAGCCTCAACCCTCGCCCGATCATCGGCAATAGCTTCTAAGTCATTCGATTCCGCTGGCAAAGCGCCATCGGGCTAACTGCACATTTCCCTGGTTGAACCGGACCGTGCGCATCAAGGCTCCCATTGAGCCGGAGAATTTAAAATGAAAATCTACGTAGGAAACCTCCCCTGGAGCGTCGGCGACTCAGAGCTCGAAGGCCTGTTCAGCCCGTTCGGCGCCGTACAATCCGCCCAGGTGGTCTCAGACCGGGACACCGGTCGCTCACGAGGCTTCGGCTTTGTCGAGATGGCAGACTCCGACGCCAGAACGGCGATCACCGAACTCAACGGGCGGGAAGTCGAATCCCGTGCGCTTCGCGTCAACGAAGCACAATCCAAGTCACGCTGAGCTCCAGCAGACAAGGCGCAGGTGGGCCCGCAAGTGGCCGCCTATCGAATTCGCTATCAAACCGTTGAGATCGGCGATTTAGACATTCACCTGCGCACCCTGCGGGACCTCAATCAATACTCGGACGAAAGCGGCGCTGCCGCTCGAGCAGAGATCCCGCCTGCGACCTGGCCGCTGTTCGGCGTGGTCTGGGCTTCCAGCCAGGTCCTGGCCAACTACATGCTCGGATTCGACACCGCCCGGCTGCGTATTCTGGAGGTGGGTTGCGGCATTGGTCTGACGAGCCTGCTCCTGCAATCCCGCCATGCCGACATCACTGCCACCGACCGACACCCGGAGGTGGCGGGGTTTCTGGAAGCGAATGCCAGACTCAACCATCTGCAGAAAATCCCCTACTACCAGTGCGACTGGAAAAATCACGACGACCAGCTGGGTCAGTTTGATCTGATTCTCGGCAGCGACCTCGTCTATGAACCCGGGCATCCCGAACTGCTGTCCGCCTTCATCGATCACCATGCGCGGCAACGCTGCGAGGTGGTGACGGTCGGCCCGGGACGCAGGGAACAATCCCGGTTCGATCACTGTATGAGCGACCGGGGTTACCGGCACTGGCACGAAGCACCTACGGATACCAGCTATCTGGATACGCCCTTCCGGGGGCAGATACGCCACTACGCCCGAACCTGAACGCCCGAACCTGAACGCCCGAACCTGAACGCTCAAACCTGAACGAGGGGGATCAGCGACTGTCACCCGGGATGTCCACGGCCACTTGAACTCACGCCGATTGCTCGCGAGTATTCGCAGTCCAACAATTAAGCAGAACCAGCAGGAAGGAGCCGGCCATGAGCGATGCCGCAACCGAAGATGCCGTCCTCGTCGAACGACGGGACCGGATCATGATCATCACCCTCAATCGTCCCGAGGCGATGAACGCCATCAATGGCGCCCTCTCCCACGGCCTGCTGAACGCCGTCAAGGAACTCGATGAGGATAGCTCGCTGACCGCCGGCATCATCACCGGGAACGGCCGCGGCTTCTGTTCCGGCATGGACCTGAAAGCCTTCGCCCGCGGCGAAGACATCGGTCCGCTCACCACCTTCATCCAGCAGGGCAGCAAAAAGCCGCTGATCGCGGCGATTGAAGGATTCGCCCTCGCCGGCGGCTGCGAAATCGCCCTCACCTGCGACCTGCTGGTGGCCGGCAAGGGTGCAAAGATCGGCATCCGGGAGGTCAAAGTGGGCCTGTTCGCAGCCGCGGGTGGCGTCTTCCGGCTGCCGGCCCGGGTCGGCTACACCAAGGCCATGGAAATGGCGGTTACCGGCGAGCCCATCACCGCGGAAACAGCGCTGGCGTGTGGCATGTTGAGCGAGTTGACCGAACCCGGGGGCGCACTGGAGGCAGCGATCGGCTGGGCCGAGCGCATTGCCGAAAACGCCCCGCTGGCGGTTGCTGCTTCGAAGTCTCTGGTCCGCGCTGCCGCCCAGGGATACGATGAGGAGACCCTTTGGAAGCTGCAGATTCCGCTGCAGAAAGAGGTCTTCAGCTCCAACGACGCGAAGGAAGGTCCGGTGGCTTTCGCCGAGAAGCGGGCACCGAACTGGTCCGGCACCTGATCATCTGAATCCAATCCACATTCGGGAATAGCATGACTGCACGACGAAATCTGAAGCGGCAGACGCTGCTCTGTCTGATCGGTGTCCTGGCCGCAGGTTCGGCTTCTGCTCAGGCGGAGGAGCTCGCCGGTACCTGGACACTCAGTATCGAGACCCCACGCGGCGTCCAGCATCCTACGCTGGAAATCAAACAGGACGGCGACCGCTATTCGGGGGTCTACAACAGTCTGCGCGGGCCGATTGACATTGAGCGGATCGACCGGGAAGGCAATGCCTTTTCCTTTCCACTGATCATTACCGTGCCGATCGGCGATATCGAGGTGAACTACGCGGGCAGCTTCGAAGGGAATGAGATGACGGGGAACGTGCAGAGTCCTCGCGGAGAAGTGCCCTTCAGCGCGACCAGAAACTAGCGTCACCAGAAATCCGGACGGCCAGAAATAAGCGGGCCGGCGCCATCGACGCCGGCCCGGATTCTTCAGGACTGATCGGCGCCTATTTCAGGTCGAACCGATCCAGCTGCATCACCTTGGTCCAGGCCGCCACAAAGTCGGCCGCGAATTTGGCGTCGGCATCATCGTAGGCATAAACCTCGGCAATCGCCCGCAGCTCGGAGTTGGAACCGAAGACCAGATCAACCGGTGTCGCCGTGAACTGGACCTGTCCGGCGCCGTTCACGCCTTCGTAGAGGCCCTCTCCATCCGCTTTCCGCCAGCTGATGGACATATCCATCAGGTTCACGAAGAAATCGTTCGACAGGCTGCCGGGACGATCGGTGAGCACACCTGTTGAGCCACCGTCGTAATTGGCGCCCAGAGCCCGCATGCCCCCGAGAAGCACCGTCATCTCCGGTACCGTCAATGTCAGCTGATCCGCCTTGTCCACCAGCATGTCGGTGGGCGTGCGGTAACTCGTCTGAGCATTGAAGTAGTTCCGGAAAGCATCGGCCTTGGGCTCGAGCAGCGCGAAAGAATTCACGTCCGTCTGCTCAGCCGTGGCATCACCGCGACCGGGCACGAACGGCACTTCCACATCCTGACCGGCCTCTGCCGCTGCCCGTTCAATCGCGGCTGCTCCCCCGAGCACGACCAGGTCGGCCAGGGAAATCCCGCTCCGTCTGGAGCGATCGTTGAAGTCCGTCTGGATACCAGAGAGCGTTTCCAGCACGTTGTCGAGCTCCGATGGATTATTTACCGCCCAGCTCTTCTGCGGTGCCAGAGCGATCCGGCCGCCATTCGCACCGCCGCGCATATCGGTGGCCCGATAGGTTGAAGCAGAGGCCCAGGCAGCACGTACCAGCGCCGCATTAGACAGATCGGAATCCAGGATCGCCTTTTTGAGCTTGCGGATGTCGCCGGCGCTCACCAGGTCGTGCTCAACAGCAGCAATCGGATCCTGCCAGATCATCACGTCTTCCGGCACTTCCGTACCGAGATAGCGGCTGCGGGGACCCATGTCTCTGTGGGTCAGCTTGTACCAGGCCTTGGCGAAGGCCAGCGCATATTCGTCAGGATTGGCGAGGAAGCGTTCGGCAATGGCCCGATAGGCCGGATCAAACTTCACCGCCAGATCTGCCGTGGTCATCACCGGGGAATTGAACTTACCCTCGACGTGGGCATCCGGAACGGTCTCGTGCATGGACTGGTCTGTCGGCACCCAGATGATGGCGCCGGCCGGACTTCTGGTCTGCTCCCAGTCCAGGTTCAGCAGGTTCTGCAGGTAGAGGGTCGTCCACTGGGTGGGTGCCTGGGTCCAGGCGCCTTCCAGGCCGCTCGTTACCGTATCCTCGGAATGGCCCTTGCCGCAGCTGTTCTTCCAGCCCAGGCCCTGCTCCTCCATGGGCGCGCCGCCAGGCTCCGCCCCCACACACTCACCTGCCTTGTGTGCACCATGCATCTTGCCGAAGGTGTGGCCACCGGCGATCAGGGCTACGGTCTCTTCGTCGTTCATCGCCATCCGGCCGAAGGCAACCCGGATGTTCTTGGCGGAACCAACCGGATCCGGCTTGCCACGCGGGCCCTCCGGATTCACGTAAATCAGCCCCATGTGGGTTGCGCCGAGGGGACGTTGCAGCTCACCGCCCTCTTCCCGGTCGCTGGCAAGCATCTCCACTTCCGGACCCCAGTAAACCAGATCGGGTTCCCAGTCATCGGCACGCCCACCGGCAAAGCCGTAGGTTTCAAAACCCATGTTCTCGAGCGCCACATTGCCTGTCAGCACCATCAGGTCGCCCCAGGAGAGGCCACGGCCATACTTCTGCTTGATCGGCCAGAGCAGACGCCGTGCTTTATCCAGATTGCCGTTGTCCGGCCAGCTGTTCAGCGGGTCGAACCGCTGCTGACCGCCATCGCCCCCACCCCGACCATCCAGGGTCCGGTAGGTGCCGGCGCTGTGCCAGGCCATGCGGATGAAAAGTGGTCCGTAGTTGCCGAAATCAGCCGGCCACCAGTCCTGTGAGTCAGTGAGCAGCGCATCGATGTCTGCCTTCACGGCAGCAAGATCCAGGGCGTTGAATGCTTCGGCATAGTCGAAGTCTTCGCCGTACGGGTTGGAGCGTGCGTCGTGGTCGCGCAGCGGTGCCAGGTCGATCTGCTCCGGCCACCAGAACTGATTGGACCTGGCCTGACCGGCCGGCATGGACCCGCTGCCCATCGGACCGGCGGGTTTGCTGGTCGTATTTTCGGCGGCCAGCGGGGCCGCGACCCCGACCAGACTGAGCGCCGTCGTCAGCACAACAGATTTCGTTAATGAACTTGTCGTCATGGTTTCCTACCTCGATTTCCCTTCTCGAATGAGTACAACAGGCGCCATCTTAGAACGTTCTTTTCTATCGATATAATTGATTGTTACGATCGTAACAATCGATATGAACTATGAACGGCATTCGAACAACGCGTCGCTGGCTGATCCCGTCTATCGTCAGAACTGATCTATACCGCCGATAACCCATCGCCCAGGGGATACAGCGGCGACGGATCGTCCAGCGGTTTGTCCGGCGATTGGGCCAGCACCGCCGCCATGGACACCGGCAGCGCATAGGGCAGCCGGCCGGATGCCTGACGGGTATCGACCAGCACAGAAACGAGCGCTTCGTCGCTGACACCGAAAGCAGCCAGAATCGCCTTGGCTCTGCCCTGCAGGTTAGTGAGGATCGGCGGCCGGTCCATTTTGAGAATGACAATGGTCGGCAGTCGGTCGCTGACCCGGGTGAATGCGCGGAAGTCCTCGTCGTCTTCTTTGAAGTCCAGATCCCCTTCTTTCTGGAAGGAACCAAAGAAGAAATTCGGATGCAGGCGCTGGGACGGCGTTGCAAACTGCACAACGGCCACCGTGGCCACATCCACATCATCGACAACGTGCAGGCCGGCGCTGGCGAAGGCAGTGGCTTCGAGTCCGTGCAGGTAAATGCGATCCCCGGCACTCAGCAGCGAACGATCCCCGCCTTCGAGGATCACCATGGATCGACGCTGAGCCGTAAATCCATCTGCCAGCACATCCGCATTGCCCACCAGATCCGCCGCAACGTCTTCGTCCACGTAGGGATTCTCGAACAGGCCCAGCTGAAACTTCTGTTCCAGCACACGCAGCGCAGACTCATCGATCCGATCTTCACCAAGGAGCCCGGCGGCGACGGCCTCCAGCAGCGGTGCGGGATCTTCCTCGCCGCCAAACTGATCCAGTCCGGCATTGATGCCCTTGGCGAAACGCTCCGGCAGGGTAAGCGCCTCAACACCCCAGGCCATGGAGATGTCCGCGGGCCTCATTCTTGGCTCGCCGGTACGACAGGATTCGTTCACGTTCCTCGCTATCGCCCAGTCAGAGAGGATCAGTCCGCGGTAGTCGTGCTCGCCACGGAGCAGGTCGAGGAGCAGTTCCCGGCTGTACCCGGCCCCAACCTGCTCAATGATCTCTTCGTTCAGGGCCAGATCTCTGAGGATATTGTAAGTCGGCATCACCCCGGCCACCCCATTCGCAAAGGCATCCAGAAACGCCATCACGTGCACCGGAAAGGCACCGCCGGTGAACGCGGAATAGCGGCCGTAGTAGTTATGGCCGTCGAAACCCTCCGCAGACGCCCCGTAGCCCACCCAGTGTTTGACAATGGCCGCCACGCCATTCTCCATCAGGCCGGTCGTGCCGCCCTGGGCACCGGCCACATAGTCGCCGACCAGGCGGCGCACCAGTGCCGGATCCTCGCCAAAGGTGCCATCGATCCGCGCCCAGCGGGGCGACGTGGCCAGATCCGCCTGTGGCGACAACGCCATGTGCATACCCGTTGCCCGGTATTCCTGCCGCATCACATCGGCAAATCGAACCATCAGATCCGATTCACCCAGCGCCGCAAAGCCGAGCGTACCCGGCCACTGACTGAACCCCGTTCCTGCCACGCTGGCACCGAACGTCGGGTTGTAGTGATGACGCGGATCCGTGCTGATGGTCACCGGAATGCCGAGTCGAGTTCCGGCGGCGATCCTCTGGATGGCGTTGTTCTGAGCGGCAAGTTCGCGCGGCTGGAGGGCCAGACGGGTGATCAGGCTGTTGACGCCCCGACCGGCGATCAACGCCTCCGCTTTCTCGATGTCGTATTCAGGCCCCCAACCGAGCACGCCCATGGGTTCGCCCGTCGCAGGCAGAGTGCCGTGCAGCAGCAGGCCGACCTTCTCTGCCAGCGTCATGCGCTTCAGCAGATCGCGGGCCCGTACTTCATTCGGAAGGCGCCAGTCTTCATAGGGTGCGAGTTGGCCATCGTGATCCAGATCCCGGAACCTGTGACCGTCGATCGTCAGCACTGGCATCAACTGGAACCCGCGGCGCCCGCCTGAAGTTTCTTCAGATTGGCCTCGTGCTCGTCTTCGCTGAGCCTGTAGAAGGAGATCACCGCCATCATGCTCAGCCAGAGGGTCAGAATGGTCGGCACGTAGTAGGCGCCGAGCTTGAAGACTGTCTGGTCGGAAACCTGCTCCACGGTCGCGCCCGCCGGGAACTCTGCCATCGCCAGCACGAAGGAGGCCACCATCAGCCCCAGACCCTGCACACTCTTACGCACAAAGGTGACGCTGGAGAAGAAGATACCCTCACTGCGCCGGCCGGTTTTCAGTTCGGCCTGCTCCACCAGGTCGGCGGTCATGGAGGAATAGAGGATCTGGAAGCAGATGATCAGGGCCACGTCGATGATGCCGGCGATCAGCACGAACCAGAAAACGAAGGGCGTGCCGTTTTCCGGCAGCACGTCGATCAGGCGCAGGAAAACCGGCAGCGGCGCACCGAGAAACGCGACAAGGCCCACGGCCATGGCACCCCGCTTTTTGCCGAAGCGCCGGGTAACCACCGGCGCCAGCAGACTGCCCAGGGCTGCGGCAAGAAACACGCCCATGGTGATCAGGCCGGTTTGTACGGACGTGAACTCCCAGAAATAGGTATAGAAGTAGAAGGCCAGTGCCGCCGCCAGTCCGGTGGCCACCGCGCCGAGCAGCGCGCCCACGAACAGGGCAACGAATGAGCGATTGGCCAGCGTCTCGAAAATTTCCCGGAAGATCGTGCGCAGCGTCATGGTTCGCTGTGCGGGCGGATGTTTGAGATGGGGAATCCTCGAGTGCGTTCCCAGCGAGGACGCCAGGATGGAGATGAAGATCAGCACCGAGCCGACGATCCCCAGCAGTTCGTAGCTCGCCGGATTGAAGCGCCCATCCGCAATGGCCGGCGTCACGAACGCCGGAAACACCAGGAAGAACATCATCACCGTCATGGCATTCCCGCCGGTCCAGCCGAAGTAGTACCGGAAGCTCAGCAGCGAACTGCGCTCGTGGTAGTCGTCCGTCAGTTCCGGAGCCAGAGCGCTGCTCGGTGTTTCATACAGGGTGATGAAAGTGCGGATACAGACCGCGAGGATCAGCAGATACCAGAAAAGGCCGGTCTGATCCCATTCGGGCGGATTCCAGAGCAGAAAATAGGAGAGCGCGACCGGCAGCATCGATGCATACATGAACGGGTGGCGTCTTCCCCACCGGGAGCGGAGATTATCCGACCAGTAGCCGACCACCGGGTCGGAAAGCGCATCGAATACCAGGGCGGTGGTGATGGCGATCCCCACCAGCCGGGCGTCGAGACCCACCACCTGGCTGTAGAAAAGCAGCAGAAAGTAATCGAAACCGTTGTTTTTGACGCCAAAGGCGACGGATCCAAAGCCATACGCGGTCTTCAGCCAGACCGGCAGCTTACTGCCAGATTGTTTCAAAAGTAGAGCCTTCTCCCCGGACGAACGATCGAGTGTACTGGCAAAGGGAGATCCTGACACCCACCTCGAACGATGGCACCCGCCGGGTTCGAACACCGTTCACCCGCATGTCAGCGCCGCCCTTTTTCAGCGCTGAGTAATCAATGTCCGTATGTGTGCCCAGCGCTCCTGATAGGTCGGCTGCATCACCTCAGGCTCGAAATCCAGGGAAGCCAGTCCCATCATGATCAGCGTGCGCGACTTGGCCGCCATCTCATCGAACCCCATGTCCAGGAACAACTGATCAAGAATACCCATCAGCACCCGGTCGAAGCGTCTCACCGCGGCCGCCGCCCGCTGGTCGCGATGTGCCCAGGCCCGCATGGCGATATTCAACTGTCGCATGGAGCCGCGGCCGAAGAGGGTCGTGGATTCGCGGAGCACGGCATCCGGATCGGTGCCGACCGCGTCCCGTGCCTGATCAATCAACCGTTGAGCCTGCTTCGAGCCGTAATAATCCGCCAGGGCGCAGAGAAATTCATCCAGATTGCGGAAGTGGTGATAAAAACTGCCGGTGGTCACATCGAGGCGCTCGGTCATGCGCTGCAGCTTTACAGCATCGATGCCGCCATCGATCAGCAGGGCCTGCCCGGCGGCCACCCAATCCAGCCTGGTTAATCCCGTTCTCGCCATGCCCGGCGTTGGCTCCCCGCCCTGTTACAGGCTCCAAGTTGTAGGCGCCGTACAATACCGTAAACTCCGTTATGTTATAAACAGACGCGTGACGCTGACCGACTGAAAGACCTGGAGGTTGAAAGACCTGGAGGTCGAGAGATTGAGAGGAGGAGAGAGAAACCCATGAGTGAAGCAACAGTAGAACAACCGGCGACCGAATTCAGAACCCCCGAACAGGAACAGGCCGCGGCCGGCGCCGGCGTACCGGCTGCCGCCGAGATGGCGCTCGCCGACATCAACCCGGTCAACGCCCACCTGTTTGCCGAGAACCGCTGGCAGGATCACTTCGCCCGGCTACGCAGGGAAGACCCCGTGCACTTCAACGAGATCAGCAGCGCCGGACGCTACTGGTCCCTGACCCGCTACAAAGACATCAAGGCCGTGGATGCGGATTTCGACAATTTCTCCTCCGCTTCCGGCATCACGCTCGGATTTGCCAAGGGCACTCAGTTACCTGAAGGCAGCATGATGCAGAGCGGTGCGAACAGCGCCTTCATTTCCCAGGACCCGCCACGGCACGACGAACAACGCAAGACCGTGCAGGGTGTTGTCGCACCCGCCAACCTGGTCAACCTGGAACCCCTCATCCGGGAGCGGACCGGCACGGTGCTGGACTCCCTGCCGGAGGGAGAGATGTTCGACTGGGTGGACAACGTGTCCATCGAGCTCACCACCATGATGCTGGCGACCCTGTTCGATTTTCCTTTCGATGATCGGCGCAAACTCACCCGCTGGTCCGACATCGTCTTCGCCATCCCGGAACCCGGCGGCATCGTCGAGACCCAGACGCAGAAACGGGAGGAGTTCATGGAGTGCGTGCAGTACTTCGCCGGACTCTGGGAGGAACGCCGTGAGAATCCCGGCAACGACCTCATCTCCATGCTGGTGCATGGTGAAGCCACCCGGGACTTTCCGGTGACCGATCACCTCGGCAACCTGCTGCTGCTCATCGTCGGCGGCAACGACACCACCCGGAACACCATGTCCGGCAGCGTGTATGCGTTGAACAAGTTCCCGGAGCAGTACGACAAACTCATCGCGAATCCAGCGTTGATACCGCAGATGGTCGCTGAGGTGATCCGCTGGCAGACGCCGCTGTCCTACATGCGACGAACGGCCGTTCGCGACGTCGAAATCGGCGGCAAGCAGATCAGAAAGGACGACCAGGTGCTGATGTGGTACGTCTCAGGTAACCGGGACGAGGACGTCTTTCCAAACGCGGATGCACTGGATATCGAACGGCCGAACGCCCGACAGCACCTCTCCTTCGGTTTCGGCATCCACCGCTGCATGGGTAACCGGCTGGCGGAGCTGCAACTGCGCGTGCTCTGGGAAGAGATCCTCAAGCGCTTCGAAAGGATCGAAGTACAGGAGGAACCGAACCGCACGCTGTCTTCCTTCGTGAAGGGCTATACCCGGCTGCCGGTGAAGCTGACGCGCAAGGCGGTCTGAGAGGGATGGCGGCCGGGCTCAGGCAGCCGCTTCTTCCAGATCCCTGAGCGTTTCTTTGCCGAAGTAGATCTCGTCGCCCAGCAGGAAAGTGGGAGCGCCGAAGGCGCCCCGCTCCACCGCGGCGTTGGTGGTATCGATCAGGCGTTGCTTCACTTCTGGTTCTGCAATACCGGCGAGAATGTCCGCGGCCGGCAGGTCGTATTCCTCCAGTGCCGCAGAAAACACGGCCAGTTCGTCCATCTTCCGCGGGCTGCCCCACATGCAGTCGAACATCGCGTTCACATATTTCTGATAGAAGTCCGTACCCCGAGCGAAAGTGGCGCCCCGCATCATCATCAGCGTGTTCACGGGAAAGTCCGGGTTATGCTCAAACCGCGCCACCGGATAGCGCTGCAGCCAGCGCCGCGTTTCTATCTGCCGGTACTCCGGCTTGTTCAACACCCCCTGCAGGGAAACGGCGGGAGAGACGTTGTTCGTGGCTTTGAAGATCCCGCCCAGCAGCACCGGCACATACTCGAACCGCAGATCCGAACGCGATTCGATCTGTGGGATCACGCAGTGGCTGTAATACGCGTTCGGGCTACCGAAGTCATAGAGAAAGTCGACGGTCGTGGGCATGGCGATACTCATGTTGGGTTCAGAACGGGGTTGATACCGACCATGGTTTCACTATGAGTTTCGTCATGCAACCATTAATTCCATTACTAAAGCGACGATCACATCAATTGATGCCGACTAGAGGCTGAAGAAGGCAGTCAGCAGGTCGGCCACCGTTTCCGGGCGCTCCTGCTGCACCCAGTGCCCGGCACCCGGCAGCAGATGCAGTCCGCGGAAATCGACGCAGACGCGATCGGCCATGGCCTCGAGCGCACCCGGGGTCTGGTGGATGCCCCAGTCCTGCCTGCCACCGATGAACAGCGCCGGGACGGTGATCTGCGCACCGCCGTACAGCCTCAACGACTGGCTCTCCGCTGCCGATGTGGCGGCCCGATACCAGTTCAGGCCACCCTGAAATCCGGTTCGGGCGAACTCACCGCTGTAGAACGCCAGTGCGTCCGCGCTCAGCCAGGTGTGGAGTTGCTCGAGATCCTCACCCGCACAATCCGCATCCACCGCCTCGGCCATGGTCAGCGACCGCGGCAGCAGGTAGTAGTTCGGCATCTGCGCCAGAGACGTGGCCGCCCAGGCTGCCAGTGGCTGCGGGTCGTTGCCTGGCCAGAGTCCGCTCTTCAGGTAGTAGTAGCCGGCAAGAAAGCGATCAAGTCCCTGGGCGCAGTTCATCATGTCGGCGTTGGCCGGTTCGGTCGCGTAATACCACTGATAGTGCTTGCGGGGTTCCGGCAACTCCGCCAGCTCCGCTTCGATATCCCGTCTGGATCCGCGGCCGAATTCCGGCGCGCCCCCGAAAGGCGCACTCATCATCACCAGCCGGTTGAACACATCCGGCCGGATCAGCGCGCACCAGGCTGCCACCGGGGAACCGAAATCATGCCCCACCACGCCGTGCAGCGCCTCGATACCCAGCGCAGACAGTAATGCCAGCTGATCGAGCACCAGCGATGGCATGCGGTAAGGGGCAAGATCCACCTCATAACCTTCTGCCCAGCCAACCGTGCGGCCATACCCCCGCTGGTCCGGCGCAATGACCCGATAGCCTGCAGCGGCGAGCGCCGGCATGACCTTCCGCCAGCTGAACGCCAGTTCCGGGAAACCGTGCAGCAGCAGCACGGCCGGCTGCTCTGCCCGACCGGCTTCCAGATAGTGCAGGCTCAGACCGTTTGCGGTTTCAATCCGCCGGCTCTCGATCCCAGCCGGCAGAATCTCCTGAATATCCCCGTCCACTCGGGTCAGGTACCGCAGAACGTCTGCGTCACACGTTCGTCCGGGGCCGGTGGCTCGGCATAGGCGCTCAGCCCTGCCTGCACTTCGAAAGGTTCGGCGAGTACGGCCAGCAGATCCTCGAAGACCGACAGATCCCCTTCCACGGCCCGTTCGATGGCCTGTTCCACCCGATGGTTACGTGGGATGTACAACGGATTCACCGCATTCATACGGGCCTGCGTCTGCTCTGTCGGCTGTTCCCCAAGCCGTTCCCGCCAGCGCACTTCCACTTCTCCGAACCGGGGCGCATCGGTCGCAGCCGCTCGATCAGCCAGGGCCCGGAAGCTCAGGGTGTAGTCCAGACCGTCTTTCTCCAGGTGGCTGAGCCAGTCACGGATGAGTTCAGCATCCTCCGCCCGGGCATCCGCCAGGCCGAGCTTCTGGCGCATTTTCGCCAGGTAGGCTGCCTCGTAGATCTGCGGATATTCACTGAGCACGCCTTCCAGAGCTTCCCGGGGCACTTCGAGAATCAGCAGGGTTTCAGCCAGGCGGGCGAGATTCCACTGCCCGATGGCCGGTTGATTCCCATAGGCATAGCGGCCCTGCTGATCGATCGAGGAGAACGTCTTCCCGAAACTGAATTCATCCAGAAAGGCGGCGGGACCGTAGTCGATGGTTTCGCCGGAGATCGTCGTGTTGTCCGTATTCATCACCCCATGGATGAAACCCACAGACATCCAGTGCGCAATGAGTTCCGCCTGTCGCACCATGACCGCCTGGAAAAAAGCAGGCAGCGGGGCCTGCGCCCCACGCGCATCGGGGTAGTGTCGGTCGATCGCGTACTCAGCCAGTGTGCGAACGGCCTCCGCATCCTGCCGCGCAGCGAAATACTGAAAGGTGCCCACCCGGAGATGGCTTGCCGCCACGCGGGTAAAGACCGCGCCGGGCAACGGTGTTTCCCGATACACGGTTTCTCCCGTCGCCACGGCTGCCAGTGCCCGGGTGGTCGGCACACCCAGTCGCTGCATGGCTTCGCTCAGAAGGTATTCCCGGAGCACCGGGCCGAGCCAGGAACGGCCATCACCGCCCCGGGAGAAAGGCGTACGTCCCGAACCTTTGAGCTGCAGATCGAAACGGCGGCCCTGGTCGTCGAAGATCTCACCGAGAAGCACCGCCCGACCATCACCCAGTTGCGGTGTGAAGCCACCGAACTGATGGCCGGCATAGGCCTGGGCGATGGGTTCGCTGCCGGGCAATGGGTCCATGCCGGAGAACGTCCGGGCCAGCGCCTGCCGATCCTCGCCCAGCCCACCGAGGCCCAGTTGCACAGCGAGCGATTGATTCCAGGCCAGGAGTTCCGGCCCGGCAACGGATTCCGGCGCCACATGGGCGTAGAAAGACGCGGGCAATCGGGCGTAGCTGTTGTCGAATGCAATCATAGGCTGCAGCTTATGCCGGGCCCGGTGTTCGACTCAACGTATTCGGTCCTATGTATTCGTCCAATTTATTCGGTCCTTTTTTTTCGGTCTTTTTTTTCCGGTCTTTTTTTTCCGGTCTTTTTTTTGGTCAGGGCGACCGAACCTGCAGGCACCATTTTCTGGAGCGGTTACGTTAAAGTGCTCTCTGGACAGGGGTGAGAGGGTATCGATGCAGACATTGTGTGCAGCCGGCCGGCTGGCAGTATTCAGTCTGTGCGTCATCGCGGCGTCAGCAACCGCATCTTCCGGGCAGCCGAACATCATCTTCGTGCTGACAGACGATCAGCGCTTCGACGAAGTGGGCTTCCTGAACCCGGTGCTGGACACGCCGAACATGGACGCACTCGCCGAACGCGGCGTGCACTTTCAGAATGCCTTCGTCACCACCTCGCTGTGCTCGCCAAGCCGGGCCAGCATCCTGACCGGACAGATGATGCACAATCACGGCGTGGTGGATAACAACCGTCCGCTGCCAGCGGGACTGGAGCTGTTTCCGGCGCGCCTGCAACGGGCCGGCTACCAGACCGCCTTCGTCGGCAAGTGGCACATGGGAGGCCGGATCTCCGAGCCGCGACCGGAGTTCGACTACTGGGTCAGCTTCCCGGGCCAGGGAACCTACTATCCCACCAACGCGTTCGGCCAGACCACCGTATTGACCGTGAACGGCGAGAAGATTCCCCAGAAGGGCTATATCACCGACGAACTCACGGATTATGCGCTGAACTTTCTGGAACAACGGGACCGGGATCGACCGTTCTTCCTTTATCTCTCCCACAAAGCCGTGCACGCCAGCTTCGAGCCTGCCGAACGGCACGCCAATCAGTACGCGGACGCAGACATTCAGCTGGGTGAGGCACCGCCTGCCGACGCAGACGTCCCGATGTGGGTGAGGAATCAGCAGAACAGCTGGCACGGAAACGAGTTTCCCTACCACAGCGACCTGCCGCTCCGGGATTTCAAGCGTCAGTATCATCGAGCGTTGTCGGCGGTGGACGACAGTCTCGGGCGGCTGCAGTCCTGGCTCGAGCAGGAAGGACTCGAAAAGGACACCGTGCTGGTGCTGATGGGCGACAACGGTTTTCTGTTCGGCGAGCACGGTCTGATCGACAAGCGCAACGCCTACGAAGCGTCCATCCGCGTGCCCCTGCTGATCTCGGCGCCGGGTCTGTACGGTCCGGGCCAGACGGTGACGAGCATGGTGGCGAACATCGATATCGCACCCACCCTGCTGACCCTGGCCGGCGCCGAACTGCCCCAGCACTATGATGGCCTGAGCTTCGCCCATCTGCCTCAGGCACCGTCAGAATCGCCCGAGCGGGCGCCCGCCTCCCTACGGGATGCGCTCACCTACGAGTACTACTGGGAATTCAACTACCCGCAGACACCAACGACCTTCGCCCTGCGTACGGACCGCTACAAGTACATTCAGTACCATGGCGTATGGGATACGGAAGAACTCTACGATCTGGCGTCCGACCCGGGTGAAACGAAGAATCTGATTGAAGATCCAGCCCTGCTCGAACTGAAGATCGAGATGCGGCAACAACTGTACACGTCACTCGCCGACCGCCAGGGCGCACACGCCATTCCCTTCACGAGAAAGTTCAATCAGGGTGCGGTGTTCCGGCATACGGACCGATCCCGGGCAGCCGAATACCCGGAAAAATGGCTGCGAACGGGGGATGCGCCGGATCGCTGGGAGCATATCCTGCCGGACTCTCCGCAGAAGGCAGAGCAGCTGAAAGCTGTCGATCAGGCACTCAGGAACCGGTGACAGACTTATGATCAGATCCATGTCCAACGCTCTATGGGCGGCCGTCTTCCCGGTCACCTTTCCGATCACCTTTCCGATCACCTTTCTGGTCATTTTGCTGATCACCTTGATCGTCCCGTTGCTGCTTCCACAGGCGGCATGGGCCGAGTCTGAGGCGCCCAGACCCAATGTGATCATCTTCTTCACGGACGACCTGGGTTATGGCGACCTGGGCAGCTACGGTCACCCCTACATCCGCACACCGAACCTGGATGCACTGGCGGACGAGGGACAGCGCTGGACCGACTTCTATGTTGCCGCGCCTGTCTGCTCACCCAGCCGTGGCGCCCTGCTGACCGGAAAGCTGCCGAAACGTACCGGCCTCTGGGGACGTCACCTCGGCGTTTTCTTCCCTGACGCACGCGGCGGCATGCCGTCGGCAGAACGCACACTGCCGGAAGCGCTGAAAGAAGCGGGCTACCGCACCGGAATCATCGGCAAATGGCACCTTGGCGACGCCCCGGAGTATCTGCCCACCCGGCATGGTTTCGACTACTGGTACGGCCTGCCCTATTCGAATGACATGGACTGGGCAGAGGGCCCCAACTTTGACGAACTGCTCGCCATGCGGGCCAGAGGCCAGGGTGACGCACTCCAGGCGCTGTTTGCTGCCCGGCAGGCGCTCTACGCGAACCCGCCCGTCGATGGCTGGAACGTGCCCCTGCTCCGGAGCCGGAAAACGGCAGAGGGCTATCGCGACGAAACGGTCGAAGTACGTGCCGATCAGCCACAGCTCACAAAGAATCACACGGAAGAAGCCCTGGCCTTCATCGAGGCGGACCGCGATACACCGTTCTTCCTCTATATGCCATACAGCATGCCGCATACGCCGCTGTTCCGTTCCGAGGCATTCGCCGGACGCAGTCTGGGTGGCCGGTATGGGGATGTGATCGAGGAGATTGACTGGAGCGTCGGCAGGATCATCGAACGATTGAAGTCGCTCGATATCGCCGAAAACACCCTCGTGATCTTCACCTCGGACAACGGGCCCTGGTTGACCATGAACCAGCACAGCGGCAGCGCCGGGTTGCTTCGGCACGGCAAGAACACCACCTTCGAAGGCGGCATGCGGGTGCCGGCCATTTTCTGGTGGCCGGGCAAACTGAATTCCGGCGTGGTCAGCGATATAGGCTCAACGCTGGATGTGTACGTCACAGTGCTGGATCTCGCCGGAGTGGAACCGACTCCGGGCGTTGACGGCCTGGACCTCAGCGACACGCTGCTCGCCGGCGAGCCGAGCCCGAGAACCACCTTCCCTTACTACAATCGCGGCGAATTGCGGGCCTACAGATCCGGCAGCTTCAAACTCCATCTCATCACCGAAGGTGCCTATGGACAGCCACCGGAGCGCACCGAGCATGAGCCGCCCGTGCTCTTCAATCTCGCCGATGATCCTGCCGAGAAATTTGATGTGGCCCACCGCTATCCGGAAGTGGTGGCCGACATACTGCGCAGGATCGACGCACACCGATCCGGCATGACGGAGCAGCCACCGCTGTTCGATCTGCCCCTGCAGGGCATCATCGAGTAACCCCTGTACGGATCACCCCGATCATCCCGTTTACACATACTCAGGAGAACAGACCATGGGAGACAGAGTCGCAGGAAAAGTCGCGCTGATCAGCGGCGGTGCCTCAGGCATCGGCCGGGGTTGTGCCGAAAGACTGGCGGAAGAAGGCGCGCACGTTGTGCTCACGGATATCCAGGATGACATGGGCGCGGAGACCGTAAGCGGCATTCTCGCGGCAGGTGGATCCGCGGAGTACCTGCACCATGATGTGACCAGCGAAGCGGCCTGGATCGAGGTGATCGGCCAGGTCCAGGCCAGCCACGGCGGCCTGCACATCCTGGTCAACAACGCAGGCATCGGTATCGCCTCGCCCATCGTCGAGATGTCGCTCGATGACTGGCAGCGACAGCAGGCCATCAATCTGGATGGCGTCTTCCTGGGCCTCAAGCATGGCATTCCGCTCATCCGCGACAGTGGCGGCGGCTCCATCATCAACATTTCATCCGTGGCCGGCATCAAGGGCGCGCCGGGACTCTCCGCATACAACGCGACCAAGGGCGGCGTGCGCCTGCTGACCAAGGGTGTTGCGCTGGAGTGTGCTCAGGCCCGCTGGAATGTGCGGGTGAATTCCGTGCATCCCGGCACCATCAACACGCCGATCTGGACCACGGAAGGTGCGCTGAGGATGGCGGAGGAAGGCAGCAACCGGGTGGACATCGAAACCATGGCCGAGCTTGGCGTGCCGACCGGCGTGGTGGGCCAGCCAAGAGATATCGCCAACGGGGTGCTGTTCCTCGCCAGCGACGAGTCATCCTACATGACCGGCACCGAACTCGTGATCGATGCCGGCATGTGTGCCTGATTCAACCTACTGGAACGATGGCCGGGCTGTCACACCGGCATGCAGCCGGGTAAGATTTTCCAGGTCGAAGTAGTCCTGGCCAACGTTCCGGGCGAAACCCAGGGTGATGGCCAGCGTCAGGTCCGCCACGGTGTAACGATCGCCTGCGAGAAACTGACTGTCGGCGAGGTGGGCATCGAGTCGGGTGGCGGCGTCTCTGGCCACCTCCCCGGAGATTTCGCCCCACTCCGGGCAGACTTTTTCCCGGTCCTTGAAGAAGCCGGTGACGTTCCGGAAGCACTGGGCAACCGGCATCATGAAATTGAGTTCCACACGCCGGCACCACATCTCGACCATCGCCAGTTCCCGAGGCGTTTCGCCAAACAGATTCGGCTCCGGGTGCAGCCCCTCGATCAACCGGCAGATGGCAAGGCTTTCCGAAAGACAGGTGCCGTCATCCAGTTCCAGGGTCGGTACCCGGCCGAAGGGATTTCTGGCCAGGAATGCATCCCCCAGATTCTCACCGGCCCGAAGATCGATCTGAGTCATCGGGATGTCAACGCCCTTTTCTTTCAGAAAGACTTCGACCCGCTGGCCATTGGGCGATGCGCTTTGGGTGTACAGATGCATTTGATTTCCTCGGATCAGACAGATTCAAAAACCGTCGCCCAGTCTTCCAGGGCGGCTTCGTGGCCATGCACGAGTTGCACGGTGAGCTGGGTGTAGCCCGCGTCGCGGATCTCACGAATACGCTCCACCAGTTCTTCCTTCGTACCGCTCAAGGTCATGGCACGGGCGAGATCCGGGGTGATGTGTTTTTCCTCCGGCCGAACGTACATCAGATGACCCTTGTGGTTCTCCAGATAGCGCGCGTCCGCCGGTTCATACTGACCGTGGACCTTCAGATACTGGCGGAGCGGTTCGCCCAAGGGGCCGCTGTCCAGATTACCACCCGCCATGGGCCCCACCTCGTCCGCCAGATTGTGGAAGAGCACGGAGGCATAGGGCGCCGCCTGGGCCATGAGCCGGGCCTCGTCTTCTGCCGCATTACCACTGAGAACGGCACCAAGGCAGAAGAGATTGGACGCCAGCGCCTCCGAACTTCTACCCGCGGCTGCCCAGATCGAACGCATTTCATCGAGCACCTGAGCCGCATTGGCCGTACCGAACACCATCCACCCGGCACCCAGCTCCGCCGTGAGCCGCTTGGTTTTCGGGCCGAAGGCGGAAATCCACAACGGCACGTCGTCGGCAATGTTGATGAGTCCGAGGTCCGGATCCAGAAAACGGACCTTGTGCTCACCGTCCGTATCCTGCCACGCCACGGTCTCGCCGCGGAGCATGCCCTGCACGGTCTCAATATAACGGCGGGTGGCAGCCAGGGGCACGGCGCCCTGGCCCATGGTTCTGCGGGCGGTGAAGCCGGTGCCGATTCCGAAGTCGATGCGTCCGGGCGCCAGCTTGTTGAGCGAGGCAAAGGCATTGGCCGCCACCGGCTCGATCCGGTTGGACGGGACCAGCACACCGGTTCCGAGACGTATGCGGGACGTTTCGTGGGCGGCCAGCGCCATGCAGACAAACACATCCGGGTTCAGCAGCTGCGTGTCGTAGAACCAGGCCGCGTGAAAGCCGAGCGCTTCCGCGCGCTTCACCCATTTCCAGGAATCGAGCTCCGAAGCAAAGGCGACTGAGTACTGCATGCTGTCTCCGCGTCAGATCAGGCGACAATCCGCACCGGCATCTTCGCGTAGCCATTCACGAAGTTCGACTCCACCCGCTCCACGTCTCCGGTAATTTCGATGCGTTTCCAGCGGGCGAGAATTTCCTGCCAGAGTATGTGCATCTGCATTTCAGCCAGACGCATGCCCAGACAGCGATGGATGCCGAAACCGAATGAAATCGTCGCCCGGGCATTCGACCGGCTGATGTCGAACCGGTCCGCCTCGTCGAAGACGTCTTCGTCCCGATTGCCGGAGTAATACCAGATCACCACTTTGTCGCCTTTGCGGATGGTCTGCCCCCGGATCTCGTGATCGGCAATCGCCGTGCGCCGCATGTGGGCAAGCGGTGTCTGCCAGCGCACTACTTCGGAGGTCATGTTAGGGATCAGGCTCGGATCCCGGTGCAGCAGTTCGAGCTGGTCCGGAAACTGATTGAAGGCATTGATACTGCCGCTCATGGTGTTTCGCGTGGTGTCATTCCCGCCGACGATCAGCAGCATGAGGTTGCCGAGAAACTCCGAGTCAGGCTGGTCCGCCGTGACCGCATCCTGAGCCAGCATGGAGACCAGATCCATGCTCGCCGGACCGTTCCGGCGTTCGTTTTTCAACCGGCTGAAGTATTCGAGACATTCCATCAGTTCGGAGACCCGCTGTTCCTGGCTGCCGACGATGGGCGAATCCGGCTCGGCGGTAGTCACGTCGGACCACCGGGTGAGCTTTCTCCGATCCTCGAAGGGAAAATCGAACAGCGTGGCCAGCATCATGGTGGTGAGTTCGATGGATACTTCATCCACCCAGTCGAACTCCTCTCCCACGGGCAGGGAATCGAGCAGCGTCCGGGTTCGAGCGCGGATGAGCTTCTCGAAGTTGGCCAGGCTCGCCGGTGCAACGATCCGGTTCACCGCCTTCCGTTGCGGGCCATGTTCCGGTGGATCCATGGTGATGAAGCTGCGCACGAAGAAGTCCGAGTCTTTGTCCGCCACGATGGCATCGTCGATCATGATGCCGCCGAGATGGGCTTCAGACGAAAACGTCTCGTGATTCTTATCCACCGCCATGATGTCTTCATAGCGTGTGATCGACCAGAACGGGCCGTAGGGACTGTCCGCACAATAGTGCACGGGAGATTCGGCCCGAAGATGCTCGAATATCGGCAGGATGGTTTCTGCCGAGAACCGCTTTGGATCGGCAGGGTTCAGCTTCTCAGAATAATCGTCGAGTACGGTCGCTTCGCTCATGTCTCTCTCCCCGAAAGTACGAAGAGAGACTATCGGCGGAAACGCCGTTCGAGGCAATCCTCCCTGATCCGGGAGAAGCGTCCGGGCGCGGAACCGCCCCGGACGCAATCCAGTGGGCGTCAGCCGGCGAGAATCCGGTTCAACGTGGGGCTGGGACGCATGGCGGCCTCGAGTTTCTCCACGTCGGGATGGTAATAGCCGCCGATATCAGCGGGGCCGCCCTGAATGTCCACCAGTTCTTTGATGATCTGGTCTTCATTCTCTGCCAGCGCCTTCGCCAGCGGCGCGAACTGTTCCTTGAGCGCCGCATCCTTGTCCTGAGCCGCCAGTGCTTCTGCCCAGTACATGCCCAGATAGTAGTGACTGGCCCGGTTATCCGGTTCACCCGTCTTACGGGACGGTGATTTGTTGTTCTCCAGCAGCTTTTCCGTCGCCGTATCGAGGGCCTCCGCCAGCACTTCTGCCCGGGCATTACCCGTTTTCACGGCGATGTCGTCGAGGGAGACCTTCAGTGCCAGGAACTCGCCAAGGGAGTCCCAGCGCAGATGGTTTTCCGCCTCGAACTGCTGCACGTGTTTCGGAGCCGATCCACCCGCGCCGGTCTCATAGAGACCGCCGCCGGCCATCAGCGGCACGATGGAGTACATCTTGGCGCTGGTGCCCAGCTCCATGATCGGGAACAGGTCCGTGAGGTAATCACGGAGCACGTTGCCGGTCGCAGCGATGGTGTCTTCGCCATGGCGCGCTCTTTCCAGCGTATGCCGCATGGCGAGCGTCAGCTTCATGATCTGAATATCGAGTCCCTCGGTATCGTGATCTTTCAGATACGCCTTCACCTTCTTGATGATTTCCGCATCGTGACCGCGATGCTTGTCATCACCACGATACTTGTCGAGCCAGAACACCACCGGCAGACCCGAGGCACGGCCACGGTTCACGGCGAGTTTCACCCAATCCCGAATGGCGGCGTCCGTGGTCAGACACATGCGCCAGATATCCCCTTTCGAAAGGCCCGTGTGCTCGATCAGCACGGTGCCGGACTCGTCCGTGACGCGCACGGTGCCGTCCGCCGGGAGCTCGAAGGTCTTGTCGTGTGAACCGTATTCTTCCGCCTTCTGCGCCATCAGGCCGACGTTCTGCACCGTACCCATGGTGGTGGGATCAAAGGCGTCGTGGTGCTTGCAGAAGTTGATCACTTCCAGATAGATGGTGGCATAGCAGGAATCCGGGATGATCGCCTTGGTGTCGCGCAGATTGCCGTCCGCACTCCACATTTTGCCACCGACCCGGATCATGGCCGGCATGGAGGCATCGACGATGATGTCGCTGGGCACATGCAGATTGGTGATGCCGCGATCGGAATCCACCATGGCAAGCCCGGGCCGGCTCTCGTGGCACTTTCTGATGTCCGCTTCAATCTCGTTGCGCAGAGAGAAAGACAGGGTCTTCACCTTATCCAGCACGCTGCCGAGGCCAAGATTGGGATTCACACCCAGTTCCGCGAAGGTTTCCCGGTGCTTGTCGAAAGCTTCCTGGTAATACACCTCCACCGCGTGGCCGAAGATGATCGGATCAGAGATCTTCATCATCGTCGCCTTCAGGTGCAGAGAGGCCAGCAGATCCGCCCGCAATGCACCCTCGTATTCTTCCTCGAGGAAAGTTCTCAGCTTGGCGACACTCATGTACATGCCGTCCACCACTTCGCCATCCCCCACCGGCACGGCTTCGCGCAGTACGGTGGTCTGACCGTCATCGCCGATGAGTTCGATCTTGAGATTGCCGCCCTTTTCGACGGTGACCGACTTCTCGCTGTGGTAGAAATCGCCTTCCCGCATGTGGGCCACATGGGTGCTGGAAGCCTGGCTCCATTTGTCCATGGAGTGCGGATGTTTCCGTGCGAACCGCTTCACCGACTCCGGCGCCCGGCGATCCGAGTTCCCTTCCCGAAGCACCGGATTCACGGCCGAGCCGAGCACGGCGGCATAACGGTCCTGAATCGCGCGCTCTTCATCGTTGGCGGGCTCTTCCGGGTAATCCGGCAGATCGTAGCCCTGGGATTTCAGTTCCGCGATGGCTTCGATCAGCTGCGGCACGGAAGCACTGATGTTCGGCAGCTTGATGATGTTGGCGCCTTCTTCTCTGGTCAGAGCGCCGAGTTCGGCCAGCGTATCCGGCACCCGCTGCGCTTCGGTGAGGTTTTCCGGAAAGGCAGCCAGAATACGGGCTGCTACGGAGATATCACTCAATTCCACGGTGACGTCGGCGGCCTCGGTGTACTTCTTGATAATCGGCAGCAGCGAGTAGGTGGCCAGTGCGGGGGCTTCGTCGGTGAGGGTATATACGATCTTCAGATCTGACATTTCTATCCTGACTTCTCTTGTTCTGACGGGTTAGCCGGGCCGGCAAAGGGTATCCGGCCGGAAATTCGGGGGCGCATTATACGTTTTTCTGACCCGGAACGGGCTGTCGCCGAAAACAGGCCCGTTCTGCGGGGTGGCGCGAGGCTCAGTTCGTCGCGCTGAGCATGTACTCCGCCACGGCCAGGCGGGTTTCCGCATCCAGATAGTTCTGCGCGGGCATTTCCGGATAGTCGTCGCGCACCTTGGTGGGATTGGCGATCCAGTCGGCCAGCCGCTGCGGGTCGTTCATATAGAGCGCCTGAATAATCTTCACCGGCGGGCCGATCATCCGGCCTTCGTAGGTATGACAGCCGGCGCAGACACCCAGGTAGGCGATCTTGCCACGCTCGTGCGGCTCGATGACCCGGGCCGGTACCGGAGGCATCAGGTAGTTGGCGATGGTGCGGGTGTCTGTAAACGCGCATTCCGCCCAATCATTCACGCCCGTCGTGACATAACGGTGACGATTGATGATGCAGCTTTCGTTGCTCGGCCCCACGGCCAGTATGTCCAGGTTGCCCGTCTTCATTTCCAGCAGCATCAGGGCTTTCATCTCATCGAGGGTTTCATAACCGTTGTTGTGCATGGTGTTGTTGAGAATACGCATCCGATCCGAGTTCGGGTCCGCTTCCGGGTCGACGGTGATGTTGGTGAGTTCGGCTGCGGTGCCGTGGTCTACGGAAAGAATGCCCACGGTCTTGTTGTTGGTGATGATGTTGCCTTCGATCACCACGTCGTCCGCGGCCATCACCATGATGCCGGTGCCGGCCGGAATGCCGCCTACCGTGGAGCCCGGGGCACCGAAGTTCGGGGTGTTGTTGTCCGAGACCCAGTTGTTGCGGATGATCACATCATAGGTGGTCTTGATCGGCAGACCGGGCGTGATGAACGCGAGAATACCGCCGGTGTTGTTGTAGACGAAGTTGCTCTCGACGATGGCATGACGGCTGTTTTCGATTTCGATACCGGCCACGCTGTCGAAGACTTCGTTGTAGGCCACGTGCACGTTGTCACTCATGCCCACGTAGATGGCGGCGTCTTCGATGCCGCTGATGATGTTGTGCTCCACCACCCCATTGGTGCCCAGTTGGGGGAAGATGCCGTAGACGCCGGTGTCGACGATGATGTTGTCCCGGATCTCGTAGTTGTTCCCCGCCTGACTCATGATCGCGTTGCCTTTGTACTTCGTGATCATGAAGCCTTCGACGACGATGTTGTTGCCGGAAAACAGAATGGCGTCATTCAGTTCCCCATTGCCATGCAGAGTCGCGCGCTCGGAGCCCTGAACGATGCCAATGAGGCGGATGCCATCCTTGTCGATATAGACGGTTTCGTTGTAGGTGCCGGGCATCACATGAATGGTCGTGCCTGGCTCTGCCGCCTGCACGGCTTCCTGAATGGAATCCCCATCATTCACCTGCAACAGCCGATCGGACTGCGGCGGGCCAGCCACGAATTTACTGGCGCCGCTGAGCTCGAGACGGTGCCCGGCAGCATCCCCGCTGGCCTGGTCGACCGGAGCCTGGTAGGCCGCGCCGGCACCTCCGGACGTGATGACGGGCGCCGGGCTTTCACCGCGTCCCAGTAACAGGCCGGCGGCGAAGGCAGCGATCACCAGGACCGCCGCGATGATTTTCCCGAACTTCATGAACGTTCTCCTTTCACTTGCGTACTCATATATGTGTTTTCTGTACCGGCGACCCCAGGCGGTGGCGCCTGCGCCGGCTGAGATGCCACGCCGGTGACCGGAACCAGGCCGGACGGAACCACCGGGGGAATTTCGGGCAGGAATCGCTCATCGGTGAGCGCGCCCAGGAAATCGACCACCCGGTCCACTTCCGTGTCGGTCAGATCCGGTTCCCAGATGTGCCAGTGGATGTGCAGATCAACGCCTTCCGGCACCGCATGCCCCCGGCCACCACTGTAGAAGGCCACCGCTTCCTTGAGAGAGCCGTACCGTCCGGAATGCATATAGGGGGCTGTCCGGGCGATGTTGCGCAAGGTCGGCACCTTGAACCCGGCCTTCATTTTCGGTGAGCCGAAAACCTGTTCGGCACCGGTGTCCAACGGCCGGCCGGCGGGTTCCGGCGTGCCGATTACGGCAACCTGGCGATTGGTGAACAACGGTGGCGTATGGCATTCCGCGCAGCGAGCGACGAAGGATCGGAAGACGTTCATGCCTTCGATCTCCGGCGGAGTGAGCGCATTGTGATCGCCGTGGGCGTAGCGGTCGTAGCGGCTGTTCAGAGAAATCAGCGTGGTCTGAAACGCCGCCAGCGCCCGATACACCTGCTCGAGTTCGATGACCGTCCGCTCTGCTGTCCCTTCTACCATCAATGCGGCCGGAAACGCGGCCTGGAACAAGCGGCGATAAACCGGGCTGGCATTCAACGCGGCTTGAAGTGCCGCCGGAGTATTTGCCATCTCGTCTGCGGCGAACAGGGGACCGGCTGCCTGAGCCTCCAGAGAATCCACCCGGGCATCCCAGAAGAAGCGGTCGAGAAATGCCACGTTCCAGAGCGTCGGAGCCGACCGCGCCACTTCATGACCAGCCGCACCCAGCGATCGGGCTCGGCCATCGCTGAACCCCAGGTGCGGATCATGACAGCTGGCGCAGGACTGGCTGCCATCGCCGGACAGAATCGGATCGAAGAAGAGGTAGCGGCCGAGATCGATGGCTTCGGGTGTGAATCCATCCCGATGGGCGGGCAACGCGGTCCGGGTGCCACCCACGCCGCCCTGCTGCAGAGAGTCGTAGAACTGATAGAGGTTCACCAGCCGGCAGCGCCCTTCTGCCGTTTTCTCGAAGCTCGGCGGGCAGCGATCCGACAGAACGATGTCTGACGGAGAAACGGGCATTGAAGCCGCCGCCTGGGATGCCGGAAGCGGGGCCGGCCTGCCAATGCCGTTGGCAGTCACGAATACCGCCACCGCGAGCAGCAAGCCGAGAGGGAGCCAGTTTTTCGTCCAGCTCATGCTACTGGGCCAGAATGAAGTCGATTACGTCTTCCAGATCCTGCTCGGTGGCGAGCATGGAAGACATCATCTGCATCTGCCGGCCGTAAGTGTCATTCGGGTCCGAGCCGCGCAGACCACTGGCGAAGTTTTCATACTGGCGACGCAGATAGGCCGGATCCAGTCCTGCCAGGCGGGGCGAGTGCAGGTTCGGATTGCCTTCCGCCCTGCGTCCATGGCAGGCCCCGCAGGCCGCGTTGTACTGGTTCTCGCCGTTTCGCGTGACCGTGCCTCCTGTGGGGGAACCGGCGGGGGAAATAACCACGGGCAGGGTGCCGATGAAGGCAACCACATCCGCAATATCCGCTTCGCCTGTCAGTGTGCCGGCCATGCCACGCATCTGGGCACCGGGGATATCCGCCGGGTCACTGCCTCGAGTACCGGTTCTGAAATGTTCGAGCTGCCGGACGAGATAGCCGGCCGCCTGACCGGCGAGCGCGGGCGCGTTCAGCGCTGGTATGCCCTCGCCCTGTGCGCCATGACAGGCAGCACAGGATACGTAAATTTTTTTGCCATTCTCTGCATCCCCCGCCGCCAGCGCGCCGGTGGGCGTCAGCCAGATCAGCATTGTTGAGAGAAGAAGGCCGGTCAGCCTGGTCATGCGCGTGCTCGTCACCCCGAAAGCACCGCATCATGACGATCTGAGCCGCCAAATCTCCCGCATTTTAAGAATCCGTCAGCTTTTTCCGCCGAGTACGGCCTTCCGGTACTGGCTGGGGGTCACCTGGTGGACGTCCTTGAAGGCCTTGTTGAAGCTCGACAGCGAGCGGAACCCTGCATCCATGGCGATGGTCAGCACCGGCAGGTTGCTTGCCTCCGGATCCGAAAGCCGCTCGGCGGCCTCCCGGATCCGATAGCTGTTCAGGAAATCGCTGACGTTGCGATAGCCGAGCCCGGCATTGATGGCGCGCCGGAGCCGGTACTGGGGCACGTCGATCCGCTCGGCCAGCTGACCGATGGTGAGCCCCATTTCCTGCCAGGCCCGCTCCGCCTCCATGAAGGTCTGGATCCGGGCGACCAGGGCCTGATCGACTTCCACCGTCCGCGCGCCCTTTTCTTCAGGGTCGGCCTCAGCGCCCGGCTGCGGCACCACAGATTGCAGGCCATCGACATCGAACAGCACGCCGGGACGGACACCGAGCAGCATCAGATTGACCCCGAACAGCAGGCCGGCCGCAAAGACGTACTGCCAGGTGCCGAGCCAGACCTGTCCGGGAAAGAGCACTTCCCGGGCCAGAATCAGCAGGAATACGGCGATGCCGATCAACCCGACGAACCAGACTCTGAGACGACGCCGGGATTCCACCAGATCGCCGGACCATTGCTCGACGACCACCCAGAGCGCCAGGGCCAGCAGCACGAATTCCAGCAACTGCGGCAGCGAAAACAGCAGCCAGTCGAGCATCGCCGGGCGGCCGAGCAACATCCCCAGTACGGGAAACAGGACGGTGATCAGAACCGGAAACAGACGCAGGGGTGTGAGTCGGAAGTGGTCGTCGAAGATCGCACTGGCGAAGAGCCAGAACAGACCGGGAATGGCGGTCGCCCAGGGCGCGATAACAAACGCCAGATCCGGCAGCAGCGGCGCACAGAGATGACAGGCGCCGGCCAGCTGCAGACCGATGAACAGCCGCTCCCGGGTGCCATGGGCAGGCAGCCGGACGAGCAGCAGCAGACTCAGCAGGATCTGCGAAAGTCCTGCCGCGCAGGCGGCGGTGAGCAGCGGGTTCATCCCCTGTTGCTGGCCTGGCTCGTCTTAATCGGGGCTAAGCGGCCGCCTCGTCCGGGTCCACAGCTTGACCGTCCACGCGGACTTCACCGGCATCGTTGTCCACCACCACGTAGTTGTCGTAGAAGGTGACAACCGGGCGCACGCCAAAGTGTGCTTCCATGGCCCGATGCCAGTCCTCGGTGTAGAAAGCCTCGGCCTTCTCTCGAGCGGCCCAGACGTAGACTCCGCCGCCGCCATTCTCACCATTGAGGTAGTACTTGGTGTCGAGGCCGTCCAGGCCACGGAACTTCGACGAAGAAGCCAGGCCGGCGCTGATGGCTTCTTCTCTGCTCCGGACCACACCGGGTAACTGGACGATCGCGATATACATGGTCTCTCCCTGCTGAATGCTCAGATGTGAGCCGCAGTGTACTCCGATCGTCCACCGCCGGCGTCAGGCGGCGGCTTTGCGCCGCACGCTCAGGCGGCGGCTTTGCGCCGCACCTGTACCGGCAACCGGGTATAACCCTTCACGAACGACGAGAACGTGCGATCCGGCTCAGCCTGAACCTCGATTTTCTCGAACCGCTGGAGAATTTCTTCCCACAGGATGCGCAGCTGTAACTCGGCCAGACGATTCCCCATGCAGCGATGGATGCCGAAACCGAAGGCCAGGTGCTGGCGGGCATTTTCCCGCTCGATGTCCAGCGCGTCCGCATTATCGAACACGTCCGCATCCCGGTTGCCGGAGACGTACCACATCAGAATCTGATCGTTTTTCCGGATCTGCTTGCCGCCGATTTCGCAATCGTGATTCGCCGTCCGACGCATATAGGCCAGCGGCGTCTGCCAGCGAATCAGTTCCGCCACCATATTCGGCACCAGGTCCGGATTGGCGATCAGCTTGTCGTACTGCTCGGGGAACCGGTTCAGCGCATAAACGCTGCCGGACATGGTGTTGCGGGTGGTGTCGTTACCGCCAACGATCAGCAGCAGCAGGTTGCCGAGAAACTCCATGGGCGGCATGTCTTTCGTGTCTTCCCCATGGGCCAGCATGGACACCAGGTCCTCTCCCGGATTGATCTTGCGCTCGTTCCAGAGTCCGGTGAAATACTCCAGGCATTCCAGCAGTTCGGCACGCTTCTGTTCGATGGTTTCCACCACCCCACCCGGCTGGGGAATGGCAAACACGATGTCCGACCAGCGGGTCAGCTTGCGACGTTCTTCAAACGGAAAGTCGAACAGCGTGGCCAGCATCATGGTGGTGAGTTCGATCGAAACCGTATCCACCCAGTCGAAGGTTTCACCTTCCGGTAGTGAATCGAGCACCTTCCGGGTCCGTTCGCGGATCAGCGGCTCCATCTTCACGAGGTTCCCCGGTGCGGCAACACCCGCCACCGTTTTCCGCTGCACGTCGTGCACCGGCGGATCCTGAGCGATGAACGTCTGGATACCCTGCAGCGCACCTTTGGGTGGTTCCGCGCCGATAGGCAGACCCAGCGTGATGCCGTTTGCAGAGGAGAAGTTCTTCCAGTCCGTATCCACCGCCTTGATGTCTTCGTACTTCGTCAGCGACCAGTAACGGCCAGCGGTCTCCGTTTCGTTGAAATGCACGGGGTCTTCCGCGCGGAGCCGTTCGAAGTAGCCCGGCCAGGTGTTCTCACTGAACAGCCACGGGTTGATCGGATTGATGTCCTCGATGGCGATGTCTGCGGCTGACGGAATATGCCGCAGCGCCTGTATAGCCTCCGCCCTCGGGTTATCGGGGGAAGGCGCCTCAGCGGCTGAATCGTCGGCCGACGGATTGTCGGTCTCTGTCACTGCTTCGCTCACGTTCTCTGCCTCCGGGTTCGTGCAAATACCATAACTTGTCTTATGGTATCGCGAGGATGGGCGGCCGCCAAGTTCCGCTTTCCGCCCCGGATGATTCCCCCTGAGCCTGCGCTAAACTGCGGACAAACGATTCAATGAAACGGGAGAACGGGCGTGGATTTCGACGAGGTCGTATTGGGCAGACGCAGCATCCGGGGATTCAAAACAGATCCGGTGCCCAGAGCCGTCATCCGGGAGGTCGTCACCCTGGCCACCCGGGCCCCCTCTTCCATGAATACTCAGCCCTGGCATCTGCATGCAGTAAGCGGCGATGCCCTCAACCGGATCCGTGCCGGCAACACGGAACGCAATCTTGCCGGCGTGCCCGCGTCCCGGGAAATCCGGCAGCATGGGCCCTATGCCGGCGTTCATCGTGAGCGGCAGAAGGCGATTGCCGGGCAACTGTTCGATGCCATGGGGATCGAGTGGTCGGACAAACAACGACGGCAGGACTGGGTGTTGCGCGGCTTCCGCCAGTTCGACGCGCCTGTTTCGATCGTGGTGACGTTCGATGCTGAACTCACAGACAACGACATCGCCATCTTCGACTGTGGCGCGGTCACGAATTGCCTGGTCAATGCGGCCTGGTCCCGGGGACTGGGTTGCGTCATCAATGGCCAGGGCATCATGCAGTCACCGGTGGTGCGCGAGCATGCCGGCATCCCGGACAATCAGGTGATCATGAGCTGTGTGGCCATGGGCTATCCAATGGACGACTTCCCGGCCAATGACGTGGAATCCACCCGGCGACCCGCCGATGAGGTTGTCCGTTTTGTCGGGTTCGACGACTGACGCGAACGCAATCGGAAACGAGGACAGAGATGGAATACAGGAATCTGGGAACGAGCGGACTGAAGGTCTCCACGGTCGGGCTCGGCTGCAATAACTTCGGCATGCGTATCGATGCCGAGCAGACCCGGGCGGTGGTACATGCGGCGCTGGATGCCGGGATCAACTTCTTCGACAGCGCCGACGTTTACGGCGGCAGCAAGAGCGAAGCGTTCCTCGGCGAAGCGCTGAAAGGCATCGATCGCGATTCGGTGGTCATTGCCACGAAATTTGCGATGCCCATGGGCAAGGGCCGTCAGGGTGCATCCCGCCGCTATATCGTCAGCGCCGTGGAGGCCAGTCTCGCCCGGCTCGGCACGGATCACATTGATCTCTACCAGCAGCACCGGCCGGATCCGGACACACCCATCGAGGAGACCCTGCGGGCGCTGGATGATCTGGTCCGCGCCGGCAAGGTGCGTTATATCGGCAACTCGAACTTCACCGGCTGGCAGCTCGCCGATGCGGACTGGACCGCGCGCAGCGAGGGCCTGAACCGGTTCGTCTCCGCTCAGAATCACTACAACCTGCTCGACCGCCGGATCGAACGGGAGGTGCTGCCGGCCTGTCAGCGATTCGGCCTCGGTCTGCTGCCCTATTTTCCGCTGGCCAGCGGGCTGCTCACCGGCAAGTACGATCGCGGTCAACCGGCCCCGGAAGACACCCGACTCGCCGGCGAACGGGGCGCGATGGCGTTGACGGACGCGAACTTCGACATCGTGGAAAAGCTCGCCGGCTTCGCTGCGGAACGGGGACATTCACTGCTGGAACTGGCGATGAGCTGGCTGGCCTGTAACCCGAACGTCTCCAGCGTCATCTCCGGCGCAACGAAAACAGCCCAGGTGCAGGCGAATGTGGAGGCAGCCAGCTGGCAGCTATCCGAAGAGGATCTTTCTGAAATTCAATCACTTACGAAAAGGTGATGACTTTCAGGATGCTTCCAGCATGGCGTCCCGCATTTTGAATTTCTGAATCTTCCCGGTCACCGTCATCGGGAATTCATCCACGAAACGGACGTGGGTCGGCACCTTGAAGTGGGTGATCTGATCCCTGCAGAAGGCCTTCACGTCCGCTTCAGTGAGCGCGGCACCTTCTTTGAGCTGCACCCAGGCGCAGACGATCTCGCCGTATTTCTGATCCGGGATGCCGAACACCTGCACCTCCTGGATGTCCGGGTGGGTGTAGAGAAACTCCTCCACTTCCCGGGGATACACGTTTTCGCCCCCCCGGATGATCATGTCCTTGATGCGGCCGACGATCTGCACGTAGCCCTCGGCATCCATCTCGGCAAGGTCGCCGGAATGCAGCCAACCGGCGGCGTCGATGGTCTCCGCTGTCCGTTCTTCATCGTCCCAGTAGCCCTGCATCACCGAGTATCCCCGGCAGCAGAGTTCACCCTTCTCCCCGAGCGGAACCACCCGGCCATCCTCACCGATGATCTTGATCTCCTGATACGGGCCCACTCTGCCCACGGTGCCGCAGCGTTTTTCCGCCGGGGCGTCAATATCCGTCATGTGATTCACCGGACTGGTTTCCGTCTGTCCGTACATGATGGTGATCTCACTCATGTGCAGCCGGTCCATCACCTGGTGCATGAGCTCGAGCGGACAGGGCGCCCCGGCCATCACCCCGGTGCGCAGGGTTGAGGTGTCGTAGTCGGCCACGTTCGGCAGCTCCACTTCGGCGACGAACATGGTGGGCACCCCGTGCAACGCCGTGCATTTTTCTTCTGCCACGGTCTCCAGCACGCTGACCGGATCGAAGCCTTCATCGGGGAAGACGGCACAGGCGCCATGGGTCATACAGGCCAGGTTGCCCATCACCATGCCGAAGCAGTGATAGAGCGGCACCGGGATGCAGAGCCGATCCTGTTCCGAGAAACGCATGCCGGCACCCACCTGCAGGCCGTTGTTGAGAATGTTGAAGTGCGAAAGCGTGGCCCCTTTCGGGTTGCCCGTGGTGCCGCTGGTGAACTGAATGTTGATGGCATCGTCCGGCTGCAGGGTCGCAGCGATGTCCGCCATCCTCGCCCGCTCCGCATCCCCGCCCATGGTCATCACCGCATCGAAATTGAACATCCCGGGGGATTCCGCTGAGTCCATCCGGATCACCGTTTCCAGATGGGGCAGTTTTTCTGCCTGGAGCCTGCCCGGCTCACAGGCAGCGAGCTCCGGTGCCAGTTCGTTCAGCATGTCCAGATAGGCGCTGGTCTTGAATCGCTCGGCGCTGATGATCGCCCGGCAGCCGACCTTGTTCAGTGCGTACTCGAGCTCGTAGAGTCGGTAGGCCGGGTTGATGCAGACCATGATCGCGCCGATCTTCGCCGTGGCGAACTGGGTGAGGCACCACTCCACCCGGTTCGGTGCCCAGATGCCGACCCGATCACCGGGCTCGATGCCGACAGCCAGCAATCCGGCGGCCAGATCATCAATGCGGGCCCTGTATTCGGCGAACGTCCAGCGGACGTTCTGCTGGCGAACCACCAGCGCCTCCCTGTCAGGGTAGGTCGCCGCAATCCGATCCACGCATGCGCCGATGGTTTCATACAGCAACGGCTCATTCGCCTGTCCACAGAGATAGCTCTGTCCTTTCGGCAGGTTATCCATCTTCTCTCCCCTGTCTTCAGGCCACCGAGGCCCATTCAGCTCTATCGGACGAGTCTACGAAATGGTCGCGAGGAGTTCATCCGTCCCCGGTGCCGATGAAGCTCAGGTAAACTTCGCCCCTCCTGCAGCATCGACAATCACGGATCTCAGATGAGTACTACTCTGCCGGCACTCAGCGTGCTCGACCTGGCACCGGTCATACAAGGGGGCACCCCGGGCCAGGCCCTGCGTAACAGCCGTGACCTGGCCCGGCATGCCGAGCGCCTCGGCTACCGTCGATTCTGGCTGGCCGAGCACCACAACATGGCCGGCATCGCCAGTTCCGCCACCGCGGTGGCCATCGGCTACGTGGCCGAGGGCACGGAACGCATCCGCGTGGGTGCCGGCGGCGTCATGCTGCCGAACCATGCGCCCCTGATCATCGCGGAGCAGTTCGGCACCCTGGCTTCTCTCTATCCGGATCGAATCGACCTGGGTCTTGGTCGTGCCCCCGGCACGGACCAGATTACCGCTCAGGCACTGCGCCGCACGCTCAACGGCGACGTCGATCAGTTCCCCAGAGACGTGATGGAACTGATGGCGTATCTGGATGACGCGGAAGAAGGCCAACGAGTGAGAGCGATTCCCGGCGCCGGCACCCGGGTGCCGATCTGGATCCTGGGATCGAGCCTCTACGGCGCCCAGCTTGCCGCCATGCTCGGCCTGCCCTACGCTTTCGCGTCCCATTTCGCACCTCAGATGATGATGCAGGCGATCGATATGTACCGCTCGTCATTCCGCCCCTCTGAGCAACTGGCCGCCCCCTATATGATGCTGGGCTACAACGTTTGTGCCGCACCCAGCAATGAAGAGGCGCAATATCTGCGGACCTCATCCCTGCAGGCGATCATCAACCTCCGCAAAGGCACGCCGGGGCAACTGCCACCACCGGTGCAGGATCTGAGACTCTCCCCGGAAGACGAAGCCATCGTCGCAGGATTCAGTCAGTGTTCGGCCGTCGGTGATGTGGATACTGTCGCCGCCGGGCTGAAGGCCTTCGCCGAGCAGACCGGGGCCGACGAAATCATGGTGGCGGGCCAGATCTACGACCATGGTGCCCGCGTGCGCTCTTACGAGATACTGACCCGGGCGTACGAGTCTCTCCGACAACAACCCTCAGACCTTAAGGAGTCCAGCAGTGTCTGAAAGCCTTCGTGATCAGCTGGTGAAGGCCGGCCTCGCGACCGCATCGCAGGCCAAGAAAGCAGAACGCCAGGCCAAGTCCCAGCAGCATGCCAACCGCGGCGGCAAAGGCGGCAAAGGGGGCAAATCCGGCGCTAAGGGTCCCTCCAGGCCGAAGCAGGTGGATCCCAACTCACCGGAAGCCGTGAAAGCCCGGGCCCGAGCGCAACAGGCGGAAAAGCGTGCCCGCGACAAAGCGCTGGCCGAGTCCAGGAACGAAAAGGCGGCTGCCCGGGCGCTCCGTGCGGAGATCAAGCAGATCCTCAGCCAGAATGACCAGCGCCAGAAGACCAGTACCGATGAAGACGTGCCATACCAGTTCGTGCATGGCAGAAAGATCAAACGGATTCACGTGCCGCCTGCGCAGAGAGAGCTGCTGATCAAAGGCGCTCTGGTGGTCATCAACAACGAAGGGCTCTACAGCCTGGTCAGCAAGGATGTCGCCGAACAGATCAGAGCCCGGGATCCGAAGCGGATCATCACGGGTCAGGAAGAACAGAAGAAGCCGGAACCTGGTTCCGACGACGAGTACTACGCACAGTTCGAGGTTCCGGATGATCTGGACTGGTAGGGACGGCTGACAGGCGGGTCAGCAACAGGGGACACCCTGCAGACTGCCACCAGACCGTCGCTGAACCGCGCTATCCACCAACGCCATCACAATGGATTCGAGATGAACGCAAGGGATCAGATCGAGGCGCTTCGGAAGGCCATGCAAACCGCCATCGTCGGCCAGGAGGCTGTGGTGGAACGGCTCCTCATCGGCCTACTGGCGAATGGCAACCTGCTCGTTGAAGGCCTGCCCGGGCTTGCCAAGACCCGGGCCATCAAAGCTCTGGCCAGAAATCTGGAGGCGGAATTCAGCCGCATTCAGTTCACGCCGGACCTGCTGCCTGCAGACGTGACCGGCACCGAGATCTACTACCAGAAAGCCGGGGCCGGCGAGTTCCGCTTCGAACCTGGACCGATCTTCGCCAACATCGTACTCGGCGACGAGATCAATCGGGCTCCGGCAAAGGTGCAGGCCGCCATGCTCGAAGCCATGGAGGAACGTCAGGTGACGGTGGCCGGAACCACCCACAGACTCCCGCCGTTCTACATGGTGATGGCCACCCAGAATCCGGTGGAACAGGAAGGCACCTATCCCCTGCCCGAGGCGCAGCTCGATCGCTTTCTCATGCATGTGCGCATCGACTACCCGCCGGTGGAGGACGAGGTGAAGATCATCGAACTGGTCCGTGCGGAGGAAAACCAGGCGGCCGCTGCTTCCCGGGAGGAGCAGGACGATTCGCGCAGGATCCCGCAGCAGGCCGTTTTCGATGCGCGGGCGCAGATTGCAGACGTCCAGGTGGCGCCGGCCATGGCCCGCTATATGGCGGATCTCGTTTCCGCCACCCGGAATCCAGCCGGATTCTCGGAAGATCTGGATCGCTGGATCGACGTGGGCGCCAGCCCGCGGGGATCTCTGGCGCTGGACAAATGCGGTCGGGTGCACGCCTGGCTGAACGGTCGGGACTATGTGGATCCGGAAGATATCCGGGCCATCGCTCACGATGTGCTGCGACATCGCCTGATGCTCTCCTACGAAGCACAGGGCGACGGTGTGGACAGCGACCAGGTGCTCGATGCGCTCATCGAGCAGGTCGCGCTGCCTTAGCGCATAAGTACCTTGACCAGCGACCCACACATCCATGTGAGTCTTGCGCACCTGCGCAGTCTGCAGAACGCGGCACGGGGCCTCAGCTTTCTGCCGCGACAGCCGAGCGGCAGCGTCCTGAACGGCCGCCATGTCTCCCGCCTGCGCGGTCGCGGCCTGAACTTCGAGGAGATGCGCGACTACCAGTCTGGTGATGACATCCGCGCCATCGACTGGAAAGCGACTGCCCGCACCGGCGCCCCTCACGTGCGCGTATTCACCGAAGAGCGGGATCGGCCGGCACTGGTGGTGGTCGATCAGCGCATGAGCATGTTCTACGGCTCCCGACTGAACATGAAATCGGTGACCGCCGCCGAGGCGGCTGCCATCGCGGCATTCCGTGTGCTCGACGCCGGCGACCGCATTGGTGGAATCGTCTTCAACGAAGCGCAGCATCTGGAATTTGCACCACGCCGTTCCCGACGGCGTCTATTCGCTTTCCTGGACTCGATCGCCGGCATGAACAGGACCCTGCACGCAGACAATCCGGCCATCGCCGGACCGGGGAATCTCAATACGGTTCTGAAATCCGTGGCTCGCCTGTGCCGGCATGATCATCTGGTGCTGGTTCTGAGCGACTTCGATGGTATCGACGCGGCCACCGAGAAATACCTCGCAGGCATTGCAGAACACAACGACCTCATCCTCGGACTCGTCCATGATCCGTCTGCGCGCGGTATCACCCGGCAACCGAAAGTGGTGCTCGGCGACGGCACCCGACAGGCCGAAGTGGATTTCGGCCGCCCGGAAGTCGTCGAGGCGGTACGCCAGGTCTCCTCTTCCCGGCTCGACCGCATTCTCGAATGGCAGACCCGGATCAATCTTTCGGTGCTGCCACTGTCCGCCGGCGACCCGACCCTGCCGCAACTGCGTAAGCTGATGGGTGCGGCCCCGCCTGTCCGTCGCGTGCGATGACCGAGACCAGCCCCTATCAGGGACTCAACCTGGCGGAACTGCTCGAACGCATGCACGACCTGGCCATGCCTGCGCCCGTTGTCTGGCTGCCGCAGACGGTGGGCTGGTGGGTGCTTCTCGGATGGGGACTCGCCCTGCTCCTGCTCGCCGGGTTGAAGTGGATGATTCACCGTCACAGGAACCGGTATCGACGGGAGGCTTTGATCCTCCTGCGCGATATTCAACGGACGGAGGCGGCGAAGGACGGGGCCGCTGCCGCCGTTGCCGAACTGGTCAGGCGCACGGCGTTGAGCGCTTATCCCCGAACCGAAGTGGCAGGCCTTTACGGCGCCGAATGGGCGGCTTTTCTGATTCGCACCAGCCAGAGAGACCCGCTGGTCGAGGCGGCCGCGGACAAGCTCGCCCGCGCGGCCTATGCACCGGACAATGCACCGGACAATGCACCGGACAATGCCCCGAACATTTCATTAGACGACGTTGCTGCCTGTGCCGAGCGCTGGATACGCCGCCACCATGCTTGAGTTCGTCTATCCCTACGCGTTTCTCGCCCTGCCATTGCCGCTGCTCGTGCGCTGGCTTCTACCGCCGCACCGGGAACGGGTGAGTGCGCTCCGCGTTCCGTTCTTCGACGCCGTCGCGGAAGCCGCTGGCGCCGATCCACAATCAGGCTCGGTGATCCTGCGGCGACGTGCGCCGCAGATGCTGTTCGCCATTCTGTTCTGGGCAGGCATCGTAACCGGTCTGGCAAAACCGGAGTGGGTGGGCGAACCCATCACCCGAACGGAAGCCGCCCGCGACATCATGCTGGCCATTGATCTGTCCGGTTCCATGGACTACCGGGATTTTCCAGGCACGAACGATGAGACGGTGAGCCGGTTCAACGCCGTGCAACGGGTGGTCGCAGAGTTCGTCGCCGCCCGGTCAACGGATCGCGTTGGCCTGATCGTCTTCGGCAATCGGGCCTATCTGCAGTTGCCGTTCAGCCGGGATCTGACCACTGCCGTCGCCCTGGTGGATCTCATGGCGGTGGGCATGGCCGGTCCACGAACAGCGCTCGGAGATGCCATCGGTCTCGCCATTCGTGCCTTCGAGTCGAGTACGGTGGAAGACCGGGTGCTCATACTGCTGACAGACGGCAACGACACCGCCAGCACCATGACACCCATCAATGCCGCAGAAATCGCCCGGCAGAACGGCATCCAGATCCACACCATCGGTATCGGCGACGAAAGCGCGCGCGGTGAAGACCGGGTGGACTTCACCGCACTGGCCACCGTGGCCGAACGCACCGGTGGCACGTTCTCCAAAGCGGAGGACGAACAGTCACTGATGGGCATTTATGCGGCCATCGACGCAGCGACTCAGGCCGACGTGCGCACCGAGACCTGGCGGCCACGAACGTCACTCGTGCACTGGCCGGCTGGGGCCGTCGTGCTGCTGATGCTGCTGGGGTACGCCGTGGCCCTTACCCTCCGAACGATCAGGGCACGCCCGTGATGGAAGTGTTCCACTTCATCCGGCCCGGCTGGCTCCTGGTGCTGCCCGCGCTGGGCCTGCTCTGGTGGCAGGTACGAAGACTGCTGACAGGCACCGGCGACGTGGGGGATCTGATCGCTCCACACCTTCGTGACGCACTCATCGTCAACAATCACTCGAACAATCGGCTGAAAGCCGTGGACGGCATCATGCTCTGCGGCTGTCTGCTGGCAATCGCGGCTGCCGGGCCCACCTGGTCCCGGGTGCCGGGCCCATGGTTCTCGGAAACCGCCCCGCTGGTGATCGCCGTGGAAGTGAGCGATTCCATGCGCGCCAACGATGTTCTGCCCACTCGGCTCGATCGATCGAGATTCAAGATTCTGGATCTGATCGGCGCACGCACAGGTGCGCGCACGGCGATCATCGCTTATGCCGGCAGTGCCCACATTCTCGTGCCACCCAGTTCGGATCTGGCGGTCCTGAAGCCGCTGCTCGAAAGCCTGGATCCGGCCATCATGCCCATTTCAGGAGCGGCCGCGGCAACCACTTTACCGCTGGCACTGGAACTGCTCGGCGACGAGTCCGGCCACGGGTCCGTGCTGTTCGTGAACGACGGTTTCCTCCCGGAGGATGTGGACGCTTTGAAGGAATTCTCCGCCAAGCAGGATAGCCCCGGACTCTTCGCCCTGGTGGTCGGCACCGACGAAGGCGGGGTGGCACTGATGCCGGATGGTACGCCTGTCACCGATGCGGCGGGCAGCAGGCAGAGCACCGGCGTGGATGGCAGCCTGCTCAGTCAGGTGGCGCGTGCCAGCGGAATGACCATCATCCGAATGCGCAACGACCAGACGGATCTACGCATTCTCCTGGCCGGTATCGCCTCGCACCTGGCGCAAGCCGCGGACCCTGAATCCCAGTGGCGGGATGAGGGATGGTGGCTGCTCTGGCCGGCGGCCTTGCTGATGCTGCTCTGGTTCCGTCAGGGATGGACGATGCGCTGGTGAAACAGACCATCAACAGGCTCGTCCACGCACCCTTCCTCACCCAGGCGCTGGCACTCACGGCATGCGCTCTGGCAATCCTGTACTGGTTGGCACTGGAACACGGCGGCTTCATCAATCTGTGGCTCAGCGCCGACCAGCAGGGTCAACGGGCGTTCGACAACAAAGCCTATGCGCTCGCGGCAGAACATTTTGCCGACCCCGCCTGGCAGGGGGTTGCCTACTACCGCAACGGTGCATACGCCGAAGCGGCGGAAGCCTTCGGGCGTGTCGGTTCGGCCGAAGCCTTTTTCAATCGGGGCAATGCCTTCATGAAGCGCTTCGAGTTCGCAAAGGCCATCACCGCCTATGAACAGGCCGTTGTGGAGAAGCCGGACTGGGAGGCGGCTGCAGACAATCTGGCACTCGCCCGTTACACAATCGACTACGTGGAGGAGACGCGGGAACAGAGCGCGACCGGCAAGCTGGAAGCCGATGACGTGGTCTACGACAACGAGCGCGAGCGGGGACAGGAAATCACCGTGGATCGGGAAAGCACCCTGGAAGCGGCTTCCGCCGAAAAATGGATGCGTTCGGTCGATACGGAAACGGCCGACTTTCTCCGTTCCCGGTTTCAACTCGAAGCGTCCCGCAGAGGCGAGCTGTGACTGTACCGCGCCGTCTCCGCATTCTGCTGGTGCTGATGACGATGACCGTCTTCAGTACGCCTGCCCGCGCAGATACCGAAGATCCCATCGTCCGAATCACCCTATCGCCCGGGACCGTGGATCTCGGTGAATCGGCGCGCATGCAGATCACGGTGCTGGTGCCCACCTGGCAGCCGGTCCCACCCCTTTTTCCGAGCTTCGAGATTCCCAACGCGATCACCCGGCTACCGGCGAACAGCGCCCATCCAACCAGCGAAAAGGTCGGCCCGGACACCTGGTCCGGGATCATCCGGAACTACCAGGTGACACCGCTGATCGCTGCGGACTTCCGTCTGGGTGGCGAACAGATCCGCATCACCTGGGCGGACCCCGGTAAGGCCAACCGGCAGATGGACGTCCCGGTGCCGGTTGCCTCGCTCTCGGTCCGCATGCCCCCCGGTGCAGCACAACTCGATCCGTATCTGGCAGGCAGCCGGTTCACCCTGGAGCGCACCATCGATGACCCGGGGCAGACACTGGCCGTGGGTGATGCGCTGGTGATTCACTACCGGGCGACCCTGGATGGTATGCCGGCCCTCTTCCTGCCGCCGCTCGCACCCGGATTCAGCAGTCCGCTGGTCAGCGCCTATCCTGAAGAGCCGGAGATCAGCCAGAGTGAAGCAGGCAGGGCCGTGCGCGAGGAAACACTCACTCTGTTGCTGAATCGCAGTGGTCGACTCGAACTGCCCGGCCGGACCGTCGCCTGGTGGAACACGACCACGGAACAGATTGAACAGGCGCACATCGAAGCGATGGAGATCGACATAGCCGCCGCAACCATTGAAGACCGTATGCCTGAGGGCAACCCCCAGGCAGGTACAGACCTTCGCGCGCTGCTGCCGGCAGAATTGATCGGTCTGTTGATCGCGCTCTTGATCGCCCTGTTGATCGTCCTGGTGGTCCGGCGCTGGCTGCCCCGGCTGCTGATGGCCCGTCGGCGTCGGGCCGCCGCGTTCAAAGAGAGCGAGGCCTACGCCTTCGCGGCGCTCAAGAAGGCTGCCAGTCCCCGCTCGGTCTATACTGGCGCCCTCTGCTGGCTTAAGCGCCTGAATCCGGACCTGGACCTCAGACAGTTCGCCGCCCGCTTCGGCAGCCCTGCATTGAGTGCCGAAGTGGAAGCGCTATCCCGTGGTTTGTACAGAGAGACGAACGAACCCTTTGAAGTCCGCACCTTTCTACGCGCACTGGCGGACGCCCGTTCGAACTATCTGGCGGCGCATCAGGCTATGGAGAGCCACCAGCTGGCGCCGCTGAACCCGGCACCGCACTGACGGATACCGTCCGGCAATGCCTCAGTCGACGGCCAATCCATCGATGGCCGCCTGCATCGTCTGTCTGGTCACCTCGAATCGATCCTGACCCCACGGCATGGGCATGAGCACAGGATGCTCCACACCCGCGTCCGCATAGGACCTGACAAACGAACCCACCTCACCGGCACTGCCGATGAAATCGATGGCCTGGATCATCCGTTCCGAAATGGCAGCCAGTGCGCCTTCGCGGTCCCTGTCTGCCTGGCGGGCACGCAGTTCATCGACCTCTTCGCTGAAACCGGCGCGTCTGAACATCCGCGCATACCCATCCGCCATGGCGTAGTTGAAAAGGTCTTTGCGGGCGGATGTGGCCGTGCGCTCATTCAATTCAGCCACTGCCGCATGCACATAGGCGAAGATCCTGGCCTGACCGCCTTTACGTACCTGGGCGACCGATTCGGCGACGTGGGAGGCAGGCAGATAGTTGAGCAGCACGCCGTCCGCCACCTCGCCCGCCAGCTTGAGCATCTGCGGGTTCAATGCAGCCATCACGATTCTCGGCCGACGCTCGCCGAGACGCACGGCCAGCCTGAATCGCTTCACCTGCCAGAAGTCTCCCTCGAAGGTGACGGACTCACCGGAGAGACACTCTCTGAGGAGCGCCACGTACTCCCGCATCATGGCAACCGGTCGGTCTGTGCTCGGCTCACCATGACCGCGCAGAATACCCGGCGCGGAAACGCCTACACCCAGCCACACGTCCGAGTCCGGGCTCATTGCCTGGAGGGTGGCCGCCGACATGGCGGCCAACGGCGGCGTACGCAACTGAACGGGCACGATGCCCGTCGCCAGATCCAGTCCGGGCGCCACAGCCGACACACCACCCAGGAGGGAGAATGCATCCGTGCCGGTCGCCTCGACCGTCCACATCGACCGATAGCCGAGTTCATCCGCCAACCGGGCGATATCCAGCACGCCGCGGGGGCCGAGTACGGCCAGGCTTCCAAAGGTGACACCCAGGGGTACGCTCGTCTCAGTCATGCTGCTTGGTTATCCGATTGAAAGCGGGATAGATTAGCCTCCGAGGCAACGAATGGACACTGTGAGCTTGAACCAGTACGACGATGAAACGACGGTGGAGCGCATCGACGAGCAGCGCTTCCGGGGCCAGGTGAACGGCAACTGGAACATCGGTGACAACCCGAATGGCGGCTACCTGGTTTCGCTGGTCACTCAGGCACTCTCCCAGGCCATCGATCACCCGGACCCGATCAGCGTCACCACCCATTTTCTGCGGCCGGCTCTGGCCGATGATGCCTGTGAGATCGACGTGGATATCATCCGCACCGGACGCACACTCAGTACGGTGCGTGCCACACTCAGTCAGGCCGGCAAGGCCCGGCTCAGTCTGCTCGCCGCGTACTCGGACCTGAGCGTGTCTGCCGGTCTGGATTCGGACATCACCCTGCCCGCACCTGTCATGCCTAAGGCAGACGACTGCGTGCAGCGATCGGCAGAGAACCAGGGCGTGCAGTTACCCATCCTCCAGCGGCTGGATATCCGCCTGGACCCTGTCTGTGCCACGCCAGGCGACTCTGATCAGGCAATGATCCAGGGCAGGGTCCGATTTCTGGATGACCGGGCGCCGGATACCCGCTCGCTGCTGCTGTTCACCGACAGCTTTCCCCCGTCACCCTTCAGCAAATTCGGCTCTATCGGCTGGGTGCCGACACTGGAGCTCACCGTGCACGTGCGCCGGCGACCGGTCCCTGGCTGGATCGTGGCACAGCTCAGAACCGACGATCTCTGCGAAGGCCGCATGGTCGAAACCGGCGCACTCTGGGACAGTGCAGGCCACCTGGTGGCACAAAGCCGGCAGATTGGCCTGGTGATGAAGCGTGACTAGCCATTCAATGCCGAGGCGTCGGGTGCTAGCCTCCCGCGCAGCCAACCACGAATGGAACCTCGAATGCGACAGCTCAAAGCGCTGCTTACGTTATGCAGCCTGATCCTCTGTGCGACCCTGCTCGCCGATACGTCACAGGCCCCAAGTGCAGAGAACAATGGCGCTGGGGAAAATGGCGCTAGGGAAAATGGCGCGATCAGAAAACCAGCGCCTGTCGAAGAACTCAGGCCCGGCATTCTGCGGGGTTATCTCACCCCGGCGGACTATCCGGACAGCCTGGCCCTGCTGCCGCCACCACCGGCACCGGGATCTGCCGCCCAGGCCGCGGATGAGGAGATCAGCGAGCATCTGCTGACGTTACACGATTCGGTCCGATTCGAATTAGCCCGTCTGGACAATGATCTATCCTTTCCCAACGCAGCGGGCACATTCTCCTGCACGCTCGGCGTGCCGATCTCGGAATCAGAAACGCCCTTTCTCTATCAGTTGCTGCGACGCTCGCTCGCCGATGCCGGCCTGGCAACCTATGCCGCTAAAACGCACTACAAACGCAGCCGGCCATTCATGCTGAACGAAGCCGGCAACTGCGCGACCGAACGGGAACAGGCCATGCTGCGCGGCGATCCTTCCTACCCTTCCGGCCACACGGCAATCGGCTGGGCCTGGGCACTCATCCTGACCAGTCTGGCCCCGGCGCAAGCAGATGCACTGCTCCAACGTGGTATGGCCTACGGCGAAAGTCGAGCGGTGTGTAACGTGCACTGGCCGAGCGATGTGACCGCTGGACGAACCGTCGGTGCTGCGGCCGTTGCCGTGCTGCAGAGCAACGAAGTATTTCGCCACGATCTCGCCGAGGCACGCCGTGAACTGGCGGCAGCCCGCAGTGCGGGTGGTATGCCGAACCGGGATTGCGACCTGGAAAGCCAGGCCCTGCAGGTACGGTTGTTTCCCTGAGGCTGATCAGGGCCACAGAATCGTGCCCAGCACGCCGACGAGCGCCAGCAACCCCAGCAACGGCAGGAGCCGGCGACGCAATGCGCGACCGCCGATCACGGCGACCACAGCGGCTTTGAACAGCAGGTTGGCGATCGAGGCAACGAAGATCAACCGCCAGGCCGTATCCGGACTGACTCTGGCGTTCTGGTAGAGATTGCCGACCGACAGCGTGATCGCATCCACATCCGTGAGTCCGGAGAGGACGGCCACGGGATAAAGCATGGTCTCTCCATAACGATCGCTGACGGCTGCGCTGGCGAACACCACGACGCTGTAGACGGCAGCAAACACCAGAGCGGTACTGAGTTCGGCCGGGTTGCCGGTCTTCACCTCCTGAACTTCCGACTGCTCGAACCGGATCAGCAACGCACCAACCAGCAGCAGGAACAGGGTCAGATAGGCGGCGGCCGGCCAGATGAGATGACCGAGCAGCGTGGGTGCAACCGCCAGAATTTCGAGAAGTATGCGGACGTAGACCAGCGCCGAAGCGAGCAGAATGACGATCACCGCGGCGGACGCCACCGACGGGTCCGTCCGGGCCCGGGTGGCGTAGCTGACCGTGGTCGCCGTGCTCGACACCAGGCCGCCCAGCACGCCGCCGAGCAGCGCACCGCCCCGTCCACCCGTGAAACGCATGGCCAGATAACCGGCCACGTTCAGACCGACGATCAGCACCACCATCAGCCAGATATGGAAGGGGTTCAACACGTCGTAAGGCCCGAAGGTCCGGTCCGGCAGGATGGGCAGCACCACCAGCGTCACCAGCACGAACCGGGCAATGGCCTGAAATTCTTCCGGCGCAATTCTTCGGGTGAGCGCGTGCAACGGCGCTTTCCAGTGCAGAAGCAGGGTCACCGCCCCGGTCAGCACCACCGCGGTCACCACATAGCCGGTGGTGGTCATGGCCCCCACCATGTACATGACAATGCCGGCGAGTTCGGTGGTCATGCCTGCCACTTCGGCTTCCCGGGCCAGCAGGATCGTGTGCACGAAGATGGCGAGTGTTACCACCAGGAGCCCGAGCGCCACGACCCACACCCCGGCGACTTCCCCATACAGGCCGATCAGGGCGCCGATCAGGGTAATCAGCGCAAACGAACGCAGCCCGAGCGGCTTTTCTTCCGCCCATTCACGCTGCAGACCGACCAGCAACCCCAACCCCAATGCGATGGCAAGTTGGACGGCAGGGAGAGCCAGCCATGCCGTCACAGGATGTAGCCATCTCCGGAGGCACGCACCGTGATGTCACTGATGGAGACACCCAGGGGCTGGTTGATAGCATAGAGAATCTGCTCGGACAGGTGCTCGGGCGCCAGTGCGTAGTACTCGATGTTTTCCGCCTCGAGTTGCTCGCGGGGGAGTTCGCCTGCAGCCGCGGCGCCCATCTGCTGCAGATAACCCGGCGCGTTCTGGCCGAGAATGCCGACGATGGCTTCCGGATTGACGACCCCCGTCGCCAGGTTGGTGGCAGGGACGCCGGTCGGGCGAACGTTGGTCACCTTGATCTGACCCTGGCTCTCCACCCGCAGGGATTCGGAGAGAAAATTCACCGCCGCCTTGGTCGCGCCGTATACCGCCGCGCCGGCAACGGGAAAGTTGCTGTATATGGACGAAAGATTGATCACATGGCCCATACCCTGAGCGATCATCTGATCATGCACGGCAACGATTCCATGCAGGACGCCCTTGATGTTGATGTCGATGCACTTTTCCCAGGCAGGCAGGGCCTTGGCATGATCCCGGTAAAACGCCAGAGGCATGATGCCGGCATTGTTCACCATCACATCGATCCGGCCGAAACGTTCCACTGCCTGGCCGGCCAGGGCCGTCATGTCCTCCATCCGGGTGACATCCGCCCGGACGGTGATGCACTCGGCACCGGCCGTCTCCAGCGCGGCACCCGTGTCTGCAAGGGCGGTCTCGTCGATATCGGCGCAGACAATTCTGGCGCCTTTGGCGGCCGCCTTCTCGCAGAGCAGGCGACCGAAGCCGCCGGCACCGCCGGTGACGATCAGGACCTTGCCCGCAACATGGTTCTCCGAGTCCTCAAGCATCCGGTTTCTCACTGATCGACTGAACGATCAGTATCCGCGCTCGGTTCTCAGAATGCCATTCGCCACGCTGCACACCAGCCAGGGCTGGCTGAGCCCGTTTCTAGAAGGCGTAGGACGCCGTGAATTTGATGTTTCTGCCAGGCTCGTAGTCGGTCAGGTACAACTCGCCAAACAGCGGGTGAAAGCTCACACCCGTTCTCGAAGACTGAGAGGCGTAGTACTCGTCGAAGAGATTATCCACACCGAACGTCAACACCAGACCGCTGAGCCGATCCGGCGACCAGAGCACGGAGACGTTGTGCACATCGTAGCCGTCTTTGGCGTTGTTCAGGGTTGCGCCATCCAGGTCCAGATCGGCGGGTACGTCATCGACGATCAGCGAGTTCCAGTGCAGCGACAGGCCGAGAGACGGAAACGTATAGTCCAGCAGGATACTGATCGTATCACCCTGCTGCCGGTCCAGACGGGCACCGTTCAGAGCCTCATAGCCGGGTGCGGCGCTGAGGTCGCTTTCGGCCACGGAATAGGTGAACAGTGATCTGAAATTACCGATGTCGTAGCTGACGTAGGCTTCGAAACCATCGATCTCCATGTCGCCAACGTTGTCTTTCCAGGAGCCGCCGCCCACTTCCGGAGGCGTTGGAGCATAGTCGTAGATGTAGTCGTCGAGGTCTGTCTGGAACAGCGTGATTCCGGCGCCGAACCGATCGGCACCCAGCACGTCATCCTCATAGGCGACCACGAACTCCGAATTGAAACCCGTTTCCGCCTGGATACCCGGATTCGGCGTGTCATACAGACCGGCGCCGATAAACACCTCGCCGATCTCCGGCGCTTTGAACAACTGGGTGGTGCTCAGCCGCAGCAGAATCTGCTCATTCAGCATATATTCGGCGGCAATGGCGCCCGTAAACTCATCGAAGGTCCCGTCTGTCAGCGTGGCATCGAGTTTGCTCGAGGCATAGCGAACGCCGGGAATCACGGACATGCCCATGGCGAAGTCGATTCGATCCTCGAGGAAAACGGCGAAATTCTTCGCCTGTTCTTCTGCGCCGGTGACGCCATCCGGCCGGTACTCCGTGTCGTAGACCACGTAGTCCAGTCCATACACGAGTGTGTGGGCAGTATCCCCAGCGATCCCGGATTCCGCGAGTATATTGATCCCGGTGTTGTCGGCGCGCCCTTCGACATGCGCAGGATCTCCCGGCCAGAGCTCGCTGATCGCCGTCTCATCCCGTTGCAGATTGCTTTCGTTCCGGAACAGCGACGCTTTCATCAGATTGTCACCGCCCCAGCCGAGCTCGTAGTTCAGCGTCAGCGTATCCCGGGTGAATTCGGTCGGATAAGTGAGCGGCAAACCGAGCGAGTCGCCGATGGAAATATCGGTGGCCAGCCCCATGTCCGGCCGGTAACTGTAGTCGCCTTCGTCCTGGTAATACTCATAGCCGACTTCCAGCCGCTGACGCGCGCCGATGTCCCAGCCGAGCTTGCCCAGAGCGTGGTCAAGTTCGCCGGCCTGACCGCGGACCTTACCGTCGGTACCCGGGATCTCGTCACCGTTCGCGTCGAGGATTTCGCCACCGCCGACCTTATAGTTATGCCGGTCCACGTAGTTGTAATAGAGAATGCCGTCCAGGCTGTCGCTCAACTGGCCGTACCCGGAAAGTGACAGGCCTTCCGACGCATTGTCCGCATAGGAACCCTGAACCCGGCCGCCCCAGCGCGCACCGTCCCGCAGCAGGCTTTTTGCTTCCCGGGTTTCGAACCGAACCGTACCGCCGAGGTTTGAATTCGCCACGGAGTTATTGCCCACTTCGATGTCCACGGCTTCCAGAATATCCGCGTGGATCTGCAGGTTGCCCATGTGGTGGTACATGTAGGTGTTCTGGTTGGCACCATCGATGGTGATCCAGAGATCCTTATCATCCATGCTGCGGATGGTGATGCGCTGGTTCAGAGAGTGCGCGCCTCCCACATCCACACCCGGAATCGTCCGCAACAGGTCGCTGATGTGATCGGCCTGACGGATCGCCAGCGCATCACCTTCGAGGAGGACGGACGATGCCCGCACCTGGGTGCCCCACACCACCATCTCCTCGATGATGGGTTCGGAACTCGTGTCGGGATCGGCGGCTCGGGCGAGTGTGGAGAGAAAGACAGCGGGCAAACAGAGGACGGCCGCAGCGGCAATCCCGGTCACATGAGATCTGGTCATTGGTAATACTCGAAAACTAATCATAATGATAATGGTTATCTTTTACTATAACGATGAAGGCGTATTTCCGCCACCCTGAATGCCGGCTTCTTTCTGCCTGCGATGGATGCGCGGAGGTTTGCGACGGCCGCTTACTGCGGCAGAACCTCCAGCGTCAGGGTGTAGCCGTAGGTTTCATCGTGGGTCTCGAGCGCCATGGGCTCGGTAGAGACATGCAGCCAGTAGGTTCCCGCCTCCTCCAGCACCAGCGCAAATGCCCCATCCGAATCCGTCACCGCCTGAATCGGTTCCGCCCGATCCCGATAACGGTCGCCGCCACGAATCACTTCGACCGTCAGTCCGGCAGCCGGCGCGCCCTTCAGCAACAGCTGAAAACGTGCCTCTTCACCCGCAAAGACGTCATTGGGATGAGTGATCGGCGCGAGTTCCAGCCCGCGCCCGGACGGTTCTCCTGCGGTCGGTGCTCCCAGGGTGACATAGGATTCGACGCGCCGCGCCGAACGGAGATAGCGCACGCCTTCTTTTCCGGCCGCCTTGGCTTCAACGTCCGCTCTGCTGCCACGCGACCACCGCTCTTCACCGGCTTCCAGCCAGCGTACGAACCACATGTCGCCAATCTCGGAGATGACATAGGTGCCCTGCTGCTCCAGCGCCAGGTCGAAGCTGCTGCTCATCCGGCCCGTCCACCCCTCCACGCCCTGCGAGGAGCCATCCGGCCGGGTGATCACGACCGTTTCAATCGGCAATGGCACGTGGTTCGGGTAGAACAGGTCGTTGGAAATCGCACCCTGCACGGTAATCCACTGAGACTCGCCGGAAAGAGTGAACGTAGAGGGAACGATCCAGGCACGATGGGCCGGTGCGTTGGCGGAAACGGCAAGCAGCGCCGCGAGCAGGGGTAGTCGCAGATTCATTGAATTCCTCCGAGTTTGAGTTCCACCACGCCGATTTCCACCGTGCCTTCGGCGGTAATCGCAATGGTGTCGGTCTGGGGCCAGGTAAACGGAATGCGCAGCAATTCCCGATCACCCACTTCTCTCGCCACTTCGATCTGCAGCAGATATTCACCCGCCTCGAGATCCTGCAGTTGCGGGAATACCGCCTGGTGGACGCCAGGCGGCCTGGTCGCACCGGTGATCCCATCGATGGGCAGCGCCAGCTGCCGCCCCGTCCGGCGCCACCACTGACGCATGTCTTTCAGCCAGGTATCCCCATCGCCTTCCGGGCCACTATCCTGCTGATACCAGACGGCCACGTTGGCGATCACTGATTGATCCGGCCGGGCGATCCAGACAGCCACATAGGGACGGTGATATTCGGCCACCGATTTACGGGGCAGCTCTATGCTCACCTCGAAGACGGCGGCAACCGACGACGAAGACAACACAATGAGGAGGATCAACACAGGCAATCTGGACATATACGAACTTCTCAATGACTGAAAACCAACAGCAGCAGCACCGGACCGATCAACCCGCCGGCGACCAGCGGCCAGGTGGAGCTACGCCGCCCGGCGGAAATCGTGAGCAACCACAAACCCGTCAGGCTGAAGAGGATGCTCGCCACAGCAAACAGGTCGATGAACCAGCGCCAGCCCGCACCCGTGTGCCGGGCCTTGTGCAGATCGTTCAGGTAGGCGATCCACCCTCGATCGGTGAATGAATAGAGGACTTCACCGGAAAGAAAGTCGATGGCGAGCCAGGCATCTCCGCCCGGTCTCGGCAGGCCCACATAGGCATCCACATCCGACCATTCCACAGGCCGGCCCGCGAGGCTGACCGGCAGCATGCCTTCAATGTGCGTCACCGCCGCAGCGGGCAGTTCGCCGGACTTCTCTCCCTGTGCCAGGATGCGGGCAATCGGACCCGGCAACTGGAGCGTCTGCTCGCTGGTTACTGCCTGACCCTCGATCTGATGCGCATGATTCAGCGTGATCCCGGTCAGGGAAAACAGCACCATCCCGATCAGACAGATGGCGCCCGACATCCAGTGCCAGGTTCGAGCCTGGCGACGAAGAAACATGGTGGTTCCGGACACTAGCGCGTGCCCTTTTTGGTCTGTCGCACTGGAGATCAGTCTTTCTTGAGCGATTTGAGTGAGAGCGTGGCGTTCTCGCTGATTGTCTCCACGTCCCACAGGTTCGCGAACTGCATCGATCGCGGGCAATGAAAATAGGCTTCGTCGATTTCGAGCAGAATTCCCTGAATCAGACCGGAATTTTCGTCAGACCAGTTGAGTTCCGGGGTGACCTCCCGCGCGATCATTTCATCCGGCTCCAGAAGGCTTATCCGGCCATTCACCCGGGCGGTGACATTGAGTCCGGGGATCATGAACAGTAATCCTGCCTTGGGATTCGATTCGAAATTCTGATAGCTCTGAAAAAGGCGGTTACCGCCGATATCCGGCACGAGCAGAGTTCGTTCATCCACCACTTTGATGAATCCCGGCAGGCCGCCTTTCGGAGAAGCATCACAATTCCCCTCAGCATCCGCGGAAGACATGATGGCAAAGGGCGCATTCTCGATGAACGCCTGCACATAGGGTTCGAGATGATCTTTCACTTTGTTCACGGCGAGCTCATGTGCCCCACCCAGCGCCTCACGGAGCTGGTCTATCCGGCTGATCTGCTGATTCATCGGTGTCCTTCAGTCTGACGGCTGCACTGCAAAAACGAATCTAAACGCAAAATATTCTCATTTGCAATATTTCCAGGCATGATAGGAATCAGCGAACGACTTCACCAGGAACCCGTCAGAAAGGAATCCGCCTTGCCAACCCGATACGAACTCAGCGTGACCAGCAACCATTCGCTCACCCCCCATATGCGGCGCATCAGGCTGACCGGCGAAGCGCTGGCCGACTTCCCCGAGGACCAGGAGAGCGGTTACGTGAAGCTCGTACTGGGATCAGGCACCGGGGATAAGCCACTGATGCGTTCCTATACGATCCGGGCTTTCGACGCGAGCCGACGCGAATTGACGCTCGATTTTGTCGATCACGGCGACACGGGGCCCGCCTCCGCCTGGGCGCGCCGGGCATCCGCCGGTGACAGGATCACAATTGCAGGACCCGGCGAGAAGAAGCTGGCCGACCCGGACGCAGACTGGTTTCTGCTGGCCGCTGACATGAGCGCACTCCCGGCACTGGCGGTCAATCTGGAACGGCTGCCAGCGGACGCAAGGGGCTATGCCGTGATCGAAATTCTGTCAGAGGCGGATCGACAGACGATCAATGCCCCGGCCGGAATCGACGTGCAATGGATCGTCAATCCGGACAACGAACGGGAAAACACCGTGCTGGCGGACGCGATTCGGAACATCGAATGGCTGCCTGGTACCCCCTACCCCTGGTTTGCCGGCGAGTTCAGCACCATGCGTATCCTCCGGCGCTACTTCCGGGACGAGCAGGGGATCGACAAACGCGCCATGTACCTGAGTTCCTACTGGAAGATCGGTGATACCGACGAAGGCATGAAACGCGCAAAACGGATGGATTCCGAGGCCTGATCCTCGTGCCTCAACCGGCACCGTCGTAGTAAGGCACGTCACCGCTGACCGTCACCCGTCGCAGCAGCCGATGATGCGGAAAGTAATCGCTGGCCGCGTAGTGTTGCACTGCCCGATTGTCCCAGAAGGCAATGGAACCGGGTTCCCAGTGAAATCGGCAGACGTACTCTGACCGTTCGTGCTGCGCGAGCAGCACTTTCACCAGTCGTTCCGACTCCGCCTTCGGCAGGGTTTGGCCACTGCGGATGTCAAAAAGCGAATCATGCCGCAGAAAGCCGCCGTGGATGTAGAGGGCCGTTTTGCCGGTTTCAGGATGAGTGCGGCACAGCGGATGACTGACACCGAAAGGAATTTCCGCCTTGATCGCCTCAATCAGATCTTCTGACAGGCCGCCCAGGAATATTCTGTAGTCGTTGATGCCGTGCAGATGTTCGATCTGCTCCTGCACCCCCGCCGGCAGGCCAAGGTAGGCGGCATGGCTGTCGGAGAACAACGTATCGCCGCCGATGGGCGGCACTTCCACACACTGGGCAATCGAGCCGAGGGACGGCCGCTCCATCCAGGTCACATCCGTGTGCCAGCCGTTCTCCGTTCCAGGCCGCTGCTCATCATGTCTGATCTCGAGAATGAACGGGTTGTCGCCCGCCGCACCAAATGGAAACGCATCCAGCGACCCGAAGCAGCGCCCGAATGCGACCTGCTCGTCTTCCGTCAGATTCTGATTTCTGAAGAAGATGACCTTCCGTTCGAGTAACAGGTTCCGGAGAAATCGGACGACATCCGCTTCCGGTTCCCGGCTGAGATCCAGGCCGTGGACGACGGTGCCCAGCGTGATGCCAAGATGTTCGAGGGAAACTTCATGGGCTTCGGCCTGGTTCAGCAGCGCCGCACTGACAGGCTGGTGGCCCATCCGTTCATACTCGAGGGCAACGCCGAGGCCGGCGCGGTTGAAGGCCGGAAAACGATCGGCAATCGGTCGCTCGCCGGATGCGGCGTCTGCGCGTCTCGCTGCCCGTGCCGAGACGATACGCTCCGACACCCTGATCGCGGCCTGGTTGTAGTCACTCTCCGCGCTGAATTCATCCCTCGCATCCGTCTGCTCAGCCATACTCTTCTCGTTATCCTCGTTATCCTCGTTATCCTCGTTATCCTCGCTGTCCCCGCAACTGATCCCGCATATTCAAGCTTAGACTCTGAGCAAATCTGCTGCCTGATCGGAGTGACCGTCCACGTCGTAGGACATGATCACCATGTCACGTGCCAGCCCATTGCGGTCTTCCACGTAATCCGCAAGCAGGGCTTCCGGCACGAAGCCGAGTTTACGGAAGGCAGCCTGAGCACCCGGCTGATCCGTTGTCATGTTTGCCATGAGTTTGCGCAATCCCTGGGAACGGGCCAGATCGAAAATCTGCGAGATGAGCCGGCGACCCAGGCCTCTGGCCCGGTACTCGGGACTCACGTTCACCCGGATTTCGCCCACCCGGCGGGTCCAGCGTGCCGGACTTCTGTGCACGGTGGCATAACCGACCAGGCCATCCGAATCGTAGGCCACCAGCGAGGTGGAACTGCCGGATTTCACGTTTTCGATCCAGTCGTCGATCACACCCGGTTCCGTCAGATCCACGCGCAGGAACAGCAGATCCTCCTCCGGCAGACGCTTCGCGAACGCCAGGACGGCATCCCGATCATCGACAGACATCAGCCGCACTTCCACACTGCCACCATCCGGCAGTTTCGTTTCCCTGGGATATTCAATGGCTGCTTCGCTCATCCTGCTTTCCTCTCCTGCTTAGCGGTCTTCTTCGCCTTTCCGGATTTCTTTTCCGGTGTTTTCTCTCTGGATTCCTGCCTGGCCTTTGCCTCCCGCACCGGTTCGATCTCCACAGCTGTGGCGGGCGGGGCGTTGATTTTGCGGGCTTCCGCCAGCAACTCGGCAAAGGCGGTTTCCACCGCGGCCGTCATGTTCTCGAGATCCGGCATCAGTCGAGTCTCGCCGATCATGGCGAAAATCATCTCCTGATTATAGCTGCCGACCGCAACGCCGTAGCCCAGTTGGCCACCGAGCATCAGCACACCCAGCATGGTCTCCATCCGGTGTCCGGCGATGTACAGCGGCACCTGCACACCGGGAACGTTGGTGCAGGTGAAGTTGAAACCGAAATAGGGTGGCCGCGGACCCAGATTCGGCATGACGGGCCCCGGGTACTGGGCGGCAAACGCCGTCGGGTCGAAGGCCGTACCCACCAGCAGCGTCGGCGCCATCATCGCAGCCGGATAGGAAGGCGTGGATTCGTTCATCAGCGTCAACGCTTGAGCATCCTCGTTCCGCTTGATGGCTTCCGTCTCGGCCAGCACCGCATGGTAGCGTTCGAGCATCCGCATCGGCGTCGATGGCAGTGATGGAAAAATTCCGGAGACCCGGTTGCCCAGCGCACCCTGCTCATCCTCCGTACGGACGCTGACCGGGCACATCAGGCGCAGGGTACGGCCACCGGTATCTTCGTTGTGCTCAGCCATGTAGCGGGCGGCGGCTTCGCTCACCACCGCGAGCACCACATCATTGATGGTGCCACCAAAGGCACGGCGGATTTCACGGAACTCGGAAAATGGATGTCGGGTCCAGCGCATCTTCCGCTTCGGCCCCACCACACCCGCATTCCAGGGTGCCAGCACGGCCGGTTCGCTGACGAATCGCGACAACGCTTTACCGGCATTGGCAATCAGGGCACGCGATTTTTCATCCGTCGGCCAGGGACGCTGAGCCTGGTCGACCACGGACTCGAAGTTCTCTCTGACGGCCTCCGTCAGCAATTCGAGTTGTCCCGGCTCCGGCTCAGGCTGCCAGGGGGCCGCAGGCGGTGCTGGCGCGGTCACCTCCGGTTCGAAATCGAACAGGATCACCAGCAGGTCGATGCCGGATACCCCATCGATCATGGCATGGTGCACCTGACTCAGGAGCAGGGTTTTTCCCGGCACGCCATCCACCACATAGGTCATCCACAGCGGTTTGCTTCGATCGAGCACCGCCTCATTCACCACCATCAGTTCGTCCACCGCTTCTTCCAGCGTGGCGCCGGCTGTTACGGAATGGGCTTTGACGTGGTTTTCAATATCGAAATCGGGATCGTCCACCCACTTCGGGTGCGCGAGATTGAACGGTACGAACGCCAGCTTCTGCAGGTAGCGCGGCACCAGATGCATGCGCCTGCGCATGTGCTCCAGCACCGTCTCATGGCTGAGTTCGCCCTCGATGATCAGGATGGCCGCCGTGTGCATGTTGCCGCTGGCGGTCTCCCCATACAGAAAACCCGCGTCCTGCTCACTCAATCGCATCAGTCTCCCCCCTTGGTTCCCTTGACCCTTGGCTTTCTGTTGGCCCTCTACTGGCCCCTTTTTGCGTTGCGCTCAGGTAAGCAGCGCAAACGCCAGCAGGCCGGCGACGATCCCGGGCATTTTCACCAGACCGGGAGATTCGAGGCGCCCATAGAGCGCCTTCTCGAACTCGCCCGTCGACCGGGTTTTCTGGATGATGGGTATCTCGAAAACGCTGGCGTTGACCGCATTGCCAAGCACCGTCGCCACCAGGGCGGCACTCGCCCAGCCTTCCATCGGCAGCAGGACGAAAAGACCCGCCACCAGCAGCCAGCTACCCGCCAGCCCGCCCCAGCTCATCCACAGGGCCTGCCGGGTGGAACTTTCTTTCATATCGAAGTTGAACATGAAGAAATAGCGGGCCGGTTTTTCCAGTACTTTGTGCGGCGCGCCCGAAAGAACGGCGCCACTGTAGTGACCGTACTCATGAAGGATGCCGGACAACACCGTACCGGCGATGTAGGCGGCGGCCACCGCCACCACCAGCGCCAGCGCAAGACCGCTGGTCAGCGACCAGGTCTGGGCGGCGCCGAACAGGGTGAGGGCAGCCACCACTGCGACAAAATGCAGGGTGCCGACTTTCTTCAGGTTTTCCAGGTTCTGCGATGGAACCCCGGCGGTGTCGACCACGGACTCGGCGGCGGCTTCGTTGCTGGCCTCACCCTCCGCCTGCATCGCGGGCTCCGCATCGGGCTTCGCGGCACCCTCCACTTCCGTCGTATCCGCTTCCGCAACGATCGCGGCAACCGGTTTCGCACTCTGATCTGACATGGTGATTCCTCCTCTATCCCGTTCAGGCTACAGGAGGAAGCGCGGGTCTGTCACGACGGTGTTCGGGGCGGCATCCTGACCAGGGCTGCGACCATCAGCAGGAGGGGCACGGTGGACGCTACCAGCACGGTTTCCCAGCCGAACTGCAGCAGAACTGCCCCGCCCAGCAGGCTCGCGAGCGCGGAAACCCCGAAAACGCTGAAGTCGTTCATTGCCTGCATCCTGAACCGTTCCGACGGTCGGTAGGCACTCACCAGCAGTGTGGTACCGCCCACGAACAGGAAGTTCCAGCCGATACCGAGCAGCACCAGGGCAGCCCAGTAATGCATGAACTGGTGTCCCAGCATGCCCAGGCCCACTGTGGACGCCAACGCGGCGATACCGAAGAACATCACCCGTCGCACGCCGATCCAGCCGATCAGCAGGCCGGAGAAAAGCGAAGGCAGATACATGGCCAGCACGTGCGCCCGAATCACTTCCGCCGTTGCCGCCAGGCTGTGGCCATCCACCACATGCATGCTGACCGGTGTGGCCGTCATGATGAAGGTCATCACTCCCTGCCCCACCATGCCACCGAGGATGGCGGCAGTCACCACAGGCAGAACAACGATACTCAGCATCGAGCGATGAGGCAGTTCCTCTGCGCTCCCGGCGTCAGCGGATGGTTCTGGATTCCGGAAAAGGAGCAGGGCCAGAAAAGCCAGGAGGTAGGTGGCCGTCGCAGCGAAGTACGCGCCTTTGAACGGCTGTTCCGGCGTCCACTCCGGACTCCTTGCGGCCAGTTCCGGCCCGAGCAGCGCTCCGCCAATGGATCCGACCAGGATGAGGGAAACGGCCTTACTGACCATGCTGAGCGGAACACTCTCCGCCGCCGCGAACCGGAACTGCTGACTGAAGGCAACGGTGATACCGATCATTGCGCCGGCGATACAGAACAGCACGAAGTTCTCTGCCTGAAGGGCAAAGACCGCCAACTGGCAGGCCGCAATCCCGAGCAGCGCGGAGGTGGCGAATCCGGCCCGGCGCCCGAAGCGCTGCATGCCGAGGCTGGCGGGAATGGTTGCGAACGCGGTGCCCACGACCATGAGCGACATCGGTAAGGTGGCAAGCACCGGCGTGGGACTGAGACGGCTCCCCGCGATACCGCCTACGGTCACCATCAGCACTGTGCCGCTCACGTACATGCACTGAGCGATGAGCAGCACGGCAGTATTCCGGTTCAGCAGCACGGAAGGTCGGATCCAGGCGGTAAGCGAGGGCGCAGTGTACCCGAGACGACGCCGCCGGGCGCGCGGAATCGCGAGCCAAAGTTCCATTCACAAAACAACCGTTGACCCGGATCTCAGTATCCGCACACTCCCCCGCTATCGGAAAAGGGGAAGGCATGACATTTATCCTCGTGCACGGGCTCGGCCATGGCGGCTGGTGCTGGAAACGAACGAAGAGCGAACTGGAAGCGCGCGGTCACAACGTGATTGCACCCGACCTGCCACTGACAAGCCTCTCAGACGACGCAGACACCGTGGCCCGCCTGATCGACCAGCACGCTCCGACCGTGGTGGTCGGCCATTCCTACGGCGGCCTGGTTATCTCGCTGGCCGCTGAACAGAGCCAGGGCACCATCAGCCACCTGGTTTATCTGGCGGCTGCAATGATCGGCGCTGACGAAGATTACTTTTCGATCATCGCCCGGCATGAAACAGCACTCTCCAGAGACCTGGTCGACAATGACGGCACCTGGCTGACCGTCAGCCCGGAAAAGGCACGCCAGGCGTTCTACAACGAGTGCAGTGACGCTGAGCGGGAAGCGGCCATCGGACAACTGCGCCCCGCCAGCGTGTCATGTTATGCCGTAACTGCCCCTCTGCCCGAGCCCTGGCAGGAAATCGATTCACTGTTCATCGTCTGCGCGAAAGACCAGGCCATGCCCCCGGAGGCTCAGCGGGTGCTGGCGCAGAAAGCAGACACAGTCGTGGAACTGGATACGGATCATTCGCCGTTTCTCTCAGCGAACGAAGGATTGTGCGATCTGCTCGTGGGGTGGGCCGAAGGCAACACCGGCATCGCCGCCGGCGCCTAGCAGGCCATTGCCGGCGCCCGGCTAGTCGTTTCGCTTTATGTCCCGGAAAGGGCCCGTATCCGAGCGTTCTTCCTTCGGCATGTCCAGAACGCGCTCGGCGATGATGTTGCGCTGAATCTCATCGGTGCCACCGGCAATCGAAATGGCCGGTACTGAGACGAGCACTTCCGCAACCATGCCACCTTCCGCCGATTCCGGACCAGCACGCATGGCATCCGTGCCGGAAATCATCGTATGCACGTGAGACGCCTGACGGGCGATCTGGCTGGCAGCCAGCTTGCCGATGGAGCCGGCCGGCACCAGTTCGTTCGAACCGGTCCGGCGCTTCGCTTCCGCGACACCGGAAGCCAGTGCCGCACCCTGGTACATGCACAGCAATCGGGCAATCTCCTGACGCACCGCCGGGTCGGCGATCGCTCCCGTTTCCCTTGCCCGGGACAGGACCAGATCGACCCGGCCCTGGCGCTGCGGATACCAGGTGTAGGGCTCGTTGGCGATGAGCAATTCCTGTGCATACTCTTCATAGACGCGACCTTTCTTCTCTCCGGGCACACCGCCGAATGAGCGGGTCACACCGCCAAGCCTGCGCTCATAGGAGAGCGTGGTCTTTGCCACCGCCCAACCGTTGCCTTCGCCGCCCACCAGATCTTCCGGCGTCACCACCGCATCCGTCATGAACACCTCATTGAACGAAGCGTGTCCGTTCATCTGTTTCAGAGGCCGGACTTCCACACCGGGCTGATGCATGTCGATCAGGAAAAAGCTGATGCCCTGATGCTTGGGCAGATCGAAATCGGTGCGTGCCACGAGGATGCCGAAGTCTGCGTGATGCGCGCTGGTATTCCAGACTTTCTGCCCGTTGATGATCCACCTGCCTTCCTGAAGCTCCGCCCGGGTGGAGAGACCGGCCAGGTCCGAACCGCTGCCCGGCTCACTGAAGAGCTGACACCAGGCGTGCTCGCCAGTCAGGATCGGTCGCAGATAACGACGCTTCTGATCGTCATTGCCCATGGCGAGAATCGTTTCAGCCGCCAGCCGCCGGGGGCCGGTCTGAGCGACTGGCACGATGCCCCGATCGCGAAAGACCCGGCTGACCACCGCCGCCTGGGCCTGATCGAAATCCCGACCGAAGTATTCGCCCGGCCAGCCCGGCGTTGCCCAGCCGCCATCCACCAGCCGGGTCCGCCACTCTGCCAGCGACAGGTCTGGGTCCCAGTGTTCGTCCAGCCAGGCATTTACCGCCCGCTCGATCTGTTCGGCCGTCATACTCATGCTTCACGCTCCATCAGGGTCATCATCCTTTCCCGATGAATCGTCGGCGTTCCCAGAAAGACCTCGGAGCTCTTGGCCCGCTTGAACCAGAGATGGGTATCTTCTTCCCAGGTAAAACCGATTCCACCGCGCATCTGGATCGCTTCCTTTGCCGCCAGCAGGTAGACGTCGGAAGCCATGGCCTTTGCCATGCTCGAGGCATACGGCTCCCCGTCCCCGGAGGCCAGGCAGAACGCCGCGTGATGAGTTGCCGCTTTCGCGCATTCCAGCTCCAGCAGCAGGTCTGCGCAGCGGTGTTTGAGCGCCTGAAAAGAGCCAATCGGACGACCGAACTGATAGCGGACCCTGGTGTACGCCACCGTACTTTCGAGCAGGTGCTGAGCGCCGCCGATCATCTCGTGAGCGAGGACCACACAGAGGTGATCCCAGAGCTGCTCGAGGTCCGCCGGGCTGACTGATCCGATGTTCCCGGCCACGGCGCCGTCAAAACGGACCCGCGAGAGTTTCCGGGTCGGATCCAGCGCCTGGGCGGGCTCGATGAACACACCGGTAGCCGCCGCGTCGATGGCATAGAGCGCCAGACCTGCAGGCCCGCCTGCGACCACGACCAGAAGATCCGCGTTGCTGCCATCCAGCACCAGCCCGGCGGTCCCGGAAAGGACGTTGTCCGTCGCGGTGATGGTCGCACCCACCCTGTCCGGCGAATTGAGATCGTCGAGCACCAGACTGGCGATGCGGTCACCGGCGGCGATCTCAGGCAGCAGACGGGTTCGGGCGTCTTCCGAACCGGCAATCAACAGGGCATAGCCCGCCATGACGGAAGAGGCGAAGAACGGACCGCAGTAAAGGTACCGGCCCATGGCTTCGGCAACGATGCCGAGTTCGACCACGCCGAATCCATAGCCGCCGTAAGCTTCCGGAAAGTGAGTGGCCGTCAGCCCGACTTCCGAGCAGAGCTGCTGCCAGACGGCCGGATCGTAGCCGGACGCTGTTTCCATCAGCCTGCGGATATCGGCCGGCTGGGATTTAGCCTGCAGAAAGCGTGTCACCATTGCGCGAAACGTTTCCTGATCTTCTGTGAACGTCGTCTGCATCGAAGTCTTATCCTCGTCCAACCGTCTCAGCGCTCAGGCTGCTCGAGCACCGACGCCGGTGCCTTGTAGAAGGCGACGACCAGGGCGGCTATGCCGTAGAGCAGGAAAAGTGCCTGGAACGCCTGATCATAGGAGCCGGTGGTGTCATAAATCCAGCCGGCGAACGGCACGCCGAGAATCTGAATCGGGAACATGGCAGGCCGCATGAGCCCGAGCACGGCCCCGAATCGCTCGGAGCCGAACGTGCGACCCACCACATTACCGTGAGTAGGCACCACGCCCCCCACTCCGTAACCGAACAGGGCGGCACCCAGGGCGAACCAGATGAGCGCCTCCGACTGGAACATGATCATCTGGCCGGTGAACTGAACCAGAATGATGATGTAGAGAATGCGGCGCATGGGCAGCCTGTCGCCCAGCCAGCCGAAGCTCAGTTTGCCCACCACACCCAGGCCGGCACAGAGCGACATCACCAGCGAAGCCAGCTGCAGTGCATGCCCCATGTCCGTCAGCCGCGGCACCATGTGGGTGAGCGTGGTGCTCATGCAGCAGAACATGAGCGAGAAAGTGAGCACGATCACCCAGAAGTTCCGGTCCCGACTCACGTCGCGCATACTCAGACGGGGTTTCGGCACCGCGGACTTCGAATCCCCGCCCGCTTTGATGAGCGCGCCATCCGCCAACAGACCAACATCCCGCGGGTGCGAGATCACCAGCTTAAGCACCAGCGGGACAACCACGAAGAACGTGAAGAACCCGTACACCATGAAGCCGTTCCGCCAGCCGTAGGCTTCGATGATCTCGGCCGAAATATAAGGCATGATCACGCCGGAGAGAGACACCCCGGTTGCCGCAACCCCCAGCGCAGTCCCCCGTTTTCTCTCGAACCAGTTCGCGACCAGTTTGCTCGTCGCCAGATTGCCCATGCTGCTGGCGCCGAAGCCGATAAACAGGCCAAGCACCAGATAGAACTGCATCTGGGTTTCCACCTGACTCAGACCAAGAAAGCCGATGGCCATGGAAGTGGCGCCCACACCGATGACTCTGCGCAACGGAAATCTGTCCAGGGCACGCCCAACCAGCGGCGCCGCGATCGCACCCACCGCATTGGTCACTGTCAGACCGAGCGCAACGCCCAGCCGGGAATCACCGAATTCAACAGCGATCGCTTTGAAGAACACGCCATAGGAGTAGAAAAAGAAGCCGACGGCAACGAAGTCGACGAAAAAGGCCACGCCCACCATCCGCCAACCCATGAACATGGGTTTCTTCTCTGGACGCCGGGCCGTTCGCGATGTTCCGGATGGCTCCCCGTCCGCCACTATGGATTCCCGCTCAGGGTGATCACCACGAGCCTGGCGTCCAACGCCTTCGGCATCCAGGAGGCCGCCGGCCGCAGGCGACTGAAAATATCGTCGATAAACGCCTGATCATCGAGTTCCACGCGGGCGTGGCCCGTCATCGTCTGGCCTTTGATGAGCAACGTCACCGGCGCACCCTCACCCTCGAACGCACGCCACCAGCGACCGTCCGAACCCGCGTAGACGGTGTTACCTTCCCACAGATAGTTCACCGGCAAGGCCCGGCCATCCGGCATGGTGAGCACCATCACCCGCTCCGCGCGCACACCGTCCGGTTCGCTTCTGACTTCCTCCACCACCTTCGGATTGGCCACCTGGCTCACATAGAGGCCGTAGCCGAATACCAGCACCAGCAGAACGCCGGCCCCAACGAGAAACCACTTCATGTCAGGCCTCCTCACTGTGGTTCACGCCTGCCGCCACCACACAACGCCGCGCTCGTCCTCTTCCACCGTCAGCATTCGACGCCCCAGGGCGCAGTGCAGGTGGGCGATGGACTCACCGGTAGCCGGGAAGTAGCTGTAGTCAGTGATCTCACTCTTGAACAGCGCCGGGAACACATCCACAGCCCGCTTCGGTTCCGCATAGGGCTCTGAAGGCGGAAAGCTGACGTTTGGCGTGATCTTCGGCAGGCGCTGATCGCCGCCGATGATGCGCTTGAGCTCCGGACAGTAAAGGCAGACGTGCTCGGGTGAGTGACCATGGCCGATCGGCAGCCATCACCCGACACATGTAGAAATCCGCCCGACTCATCCACAACGCAACCGCGCTTATATACGATATCCACGTTCTGTCTTCCTGTTGATCGCGTCCTAGCGATAGCCTTCCTGCACCGGCCGGCGAGGCAAAGACCACCAGGCAGCATCGCAGGCGGCTTGCAGCTCGTCGTCGAACTCCACAGTCAGCGCCGCCAGGTTTGCATCCAGTTGCTCCGGCCTGGAAGCGCCGATGATCGCGGATGTGATCCCCGGTTGCCTCAGCACCCAGCCAACGGCGACGGAAACCATGTCGAGGTTTCGGGCCTCGACGACCGCCTTCAAGGTTTCCACCGCCTCGAACTGACTTTCCTGCCAGTAACGGGCCTGATAGCGCTCGGCCGCGGTACCCAGAGCGAACCTCGTACCCGCCTCCACCGACTGACCGGGTTTGTATTTTCCGGACAGAAAGCCACCGGCCAATGGGTTGTAGACGATCACGCCGAGTCCCTGGTCCAGGCACAGCGGCAGCAGTTCTGTTTCGATGTCCCGATACAGCAGGTTATAGCGTGGCTGAACACTGATGTAGCCGGAGATCCCCAGGCGTTCGGCAGCCCGCAATGCTTCACCAAGCCGCCAGGCGGGATAGTTGGAACAGCCGACGTAGCGGGCCTTTCCTGCGCGGACGATGTCTTCGAAGGCGCGCAGGGTTTCTTCTATGGGCGTATTCGGATCAAACCCATGGGCCTGATAGAGGTCCACGTAGTCGGTGTCCAGCCGTTTGAGACTGGCATCGATGGAATCCATGATGTGCTGCCGGGAAAGGCCCCAGCCATTGGGCCCGCCACGGGTGGGGGCAAAACACTTGGTGGCGAGCAGAATGTCCGACCGATTGGCACGCGCCTTCATCCAGCGACCGAGAATGGCCTCGGTCTCACCGACGGTCTCCCGCGTGCCACCAAGGGGATAAGCATCCGCCGTATCGAGAAAACGAAGTTCGTGATCAAAGGCTTTGTCGAGAATCGCCTGAGATCCCGGCTCATCCACCTGCAGACCGAACGTCATGGTGCCGAGGCACAGCGCCGGCACCTCCAGGCCATGACGCCCCATGCGTCGTCGTTCTATTGAAGCCATCCTGCCTCCCAGATCAGCTGCCGGTGAAGTTCCCGGGGCGACGTTCGGCCACCGCCTTTACCCCTTCTTTGTGGTCGCTCGTCTGCTGCAGCACGAACTGATCGCGACCTTCGATATCAGTTGCCGCCTGCACCGCATCTGCCAGATCACCGCGCAGGGATTTGCGCACCGTCATCAACGCCAGCGGCGCGTTCTCAGCGATCTGCCGGGCATAAGCGATGGCTTCGTCCCGAACCTGTTCCCGGGGCACCAGGCGATCGAGGATGCCCACTGCCTTCGCTTCCTCACCGCCCATCCGCCGGCCGGTGTAAAAGAGATCGGCGGCGGCCTGCTGGCCGATGATCCTCGGTAATGTATGGGTGAGACCAAAGCCCGGTGTGAAACCGAGCTTCACGAAATTGGCCGTGAACCTGGACTCAGGACAGCCCACCCGGAAATCGGCATACATGGCGAGGCCGAAGCCGCCACCAACCGCCGCGCCCTGGACGGCGGCAATCACCTGCTTTCTGTTGCGGAACAATCGCACGGCTTCTGTGTAGAGCGGGTTGCCACTGTCGATCGTACGGGCGCGCGTCTCTTCCGCCCGCTGGTCGGAGCCGAAATTGGCGCCGGCGCAGAAATGCTTCCCTTCCGAGGCCAGCACGATCACCCGGCAGTTGTTGTCGTCATCCAGTTCATCAGCAATGTCCGCCAGCGTGCGGATCAGCCCATGATCGAAGAAGTTGTTCGGTCCTCTCTGGATCTCCAGCAACGTCACGAAGCCGCCGAGATCCGAGATTTCCACATCGCCTGACTTTCTGGTCATTCAACCCTCCTGCAGAATTTCACTAAAGATTGTTGGCCGCCAGAAAACCGGCAATCGCCTCGTTGAACGCCCTGGGCTGATCCAGGTTCGCCGCGTGTCCCGCATCCGGAATGATCACTTTCCGGGCGCCGGGAATTTTCGCCGCCATGTAGTCGGTGGCGATCAGAAATGGCTCATCGTCTGCACCCACCACCACAATGCTCGGCACCTCGATGCCGGGCAGGGATTCAATCACCCGCGACGTCTGCTGAGTGAGCATCCCCCGGGCAGCGCGGGCGAGCCCGGAAATCTCCCTATGCTCACTGCCGGCCTGTTCCGCCGAACGTCCTTCCAGGGCGGCGGCGCCATCCCGTTCGATGGCAATGGCACGATCGATGGCGGTCTGATTCCAGGCATCCCGGGCGGTGTCCTTTCTGAAACCCGGACCGGTGTCGATGATGAGCAGGCCATCCACCCGCTCACGAAAATCCGCGTAGAACGCCAGCGACATGTATCCGCCGAGCGAAAGACCACCGATCACAGCGGTTTCGAAACCCAGTGCATCCAGCAGCGCGGCCATGTCTCCCGTCGTCAGGCTTTCGCTGTAGAGCAGATCGTCTGACGGGGAGTCACTCCGGCCATGCCCTCGCATGTCCCAGAGGATCAGCGTGTGATCCCTGGACAGTTCTTCAATCTGCGGATGCCACATCCGGGAGGTTGCCGAATAGCCGTGCGTCAGAAGCAGCGCCGGACCACTACCATGGGTCTCGTAGTAAAGCCGAACCCCTTCTCTTTCCAGAAACGCCACTACCCTGCCCCCGAGACGAAAGAGAGACTATACATCCCCCCCTGAAGGAATAGAATTTTCGTTCGGTTTCCCAGGCAACACACCCCGAAATCACAGGTGGAGAGAATCCATGACGAGCTATGAAACCATCGGCCAGCGGACCATCCGGGAAATCGATCGGGAAAAAGTTACCGGCCTCGCAGCCTTCGGTGACGATGTGACGCTTCCCGGCACGCTGCACGGACTCGTTCTGCGCAGTCCGCACGCCCACGCAAAGATTCTGTCCATCGACACCAGCCGCGCCCTGAAGGTGGAAGGCGTGAAAGCGGTGATCACCAATGCCGACTTTCCTGAACTGCGCACCGGAGGCGCCGGTGACATCGCCAAGGACAATCTGGCCTGGGATAAGGTGCTGTTTCATGGGCACGGGGTGGCCGCGGTGGCCGCGAGCACAGAAGCTGCGGCGCGAAGAGCCCTGAAGAAGATCAGGGTGGACTACGAACCGCTGCCCCACGTGACCGATCTCGACGCGGCCATGGCCGAAGGCGCACAAGTACTGGATGAAACCCTCGGCTATGAAGGCCAGGACCGGCCCAGCAACATCTATGAGCGCGTGGCACAAAGTCATGGCGATGTGGAAGCCGGCTTCTCGGACGCAGACGTCATTCTGGAACGGACCTACACCACGCCGACCGTCCACCAGGGCTACATTGAACCTCCTGCCTGCCTTGCCACCTACAAACACGCGGGCCAGTCGACGATCTGGACAACCACTCAGGGGCACTTCGCCGTGCGCGACTCTGTGGCGCTCATGTGTGGCATCCCCACCCATGCACTGAAAGTGATTCCCACGGAAATTGGCGGTGGCTTCGGTGGCAAGACAACGCCCTACCTCGAGGCCATCGCACTGGTGCTTTCCAGACAGGCAGGACGCCCGGTACGCATGCGCATGTCACGGGAAGAGGTGTTCCGGATTGCCGGTCCCGGAGCCGCATGCAAGATCCGGGTTCGGATCGGCGCTAAGGACGACGGCACAATCACGGCCATGGAATCTCAACTCGCCTATGAAGCCGGCGCCACACCCGGTGCGCCTCTGGGCGGCGGGATGCGCTGCATGTTCGGGGCCTACAACGTGCCGAACATACGCATGGAAGGCTTCAGCGTGGTTCTGAACAAACCCAAAGTGCGGGCCTATCGCGGCCCGGGCGCACCTCAGGCGGTCTTCGCGGTCGAAAGTCTGCTCAATGAAATAGCCGGGAAGATCGGCATGGATCCCATCGAATTCCGGTTGAAAAATGCCGTTCGAAACGGTGACACCACCCCCGCCGGGACCTTCGGAACGATCGGATTCGTCGAGTGCCTGGAAGCGGCGAAAGCATCCGAGCACTATCGAACGCCGCCCAAGGCCGGCCACGGCCGCGCGGTGGTCGCCGGATTCTGGTTCAACGCCGGTGGAAACTCGGCGGCCACGATCCACATGCACAAAAACGGCTTCGCCTCGCTGTCCACGGGTTCAGCCGATCTCTCCGGCACCCGAACGGCCCTCGCAATGATTGCAGCGGAGACACTGCACGTGCCGTTCGATCACGTGCACGTGGAGGTCGGTGACACGGACAGCGTGGGCACCACCGGCGTATCCGGCGGCAGCCGGACGGTGAACGCAACCGGCCAGGCAGTGATGCAGGCGGCGCACGACATCATCAATCAGGCGAAAGAACGGGCCGCCTCCGGCTGGAATGTGCTGCCGGATCAGGTGGCCTGGCAGAAGGGCAAGCTCACCAACACGACTCGCGATGAATCCACGACGCTACGGGAAGTCACCCGGCAGGCAATGCGCACGGGCGGCCCCCTCGCCGCTTCGGCCAGCGTGGACATTGCCGGTGGTGAAGGCCCGTGCTTCGCGGTGCATATCTGCGATGTCTCTGTCGACACGGAAACCGGCAAGACCACCGTGGAACGCTACACCACCGTTCAGGATGCAGGGTGCGCCATTCACCCGCCGTCCGTGGAAGGCCAGATGCAGGGCGGTGCGTCCCAGGGCATCGGTTGGGCGCTGAACGAAGCCTATGTCTACGACGATGATGGCAGTCTGAAGAACGCCAGCTTCCTGGACTATCGCATCCCGGTGACATCCGATCTGCCGATGATCGATACCATCGTGGTGGAAGTACCGAATCCCCGACACCCCTTCGGGGTGCGAGGCGTCGGGGAAGCGCCTATCATTCCACCGCTTGCGGCCATCGGGTCCGCAATCAGTCAAGTGGTCGGAGCCCCCATGACGGACCTGCCGTGTTCGCCGATGCGGGTGCTGGCCGCCGTACACGAACACGCCAGTACAACAGGTTGAACACATGTCATTGCAGCAGATCGAGGCAACGGAAACTGAAACCATTCGGGCAGCGGTGGCCAGGGATGGCGCCTGCATCGCCCTCAACGTGCTGCCGCATGATCTCTGCGATGCACTGATTGCCGATTTCCAGCCTCATCTCGAGGACATGCCCTGGGGGACCGACGAGCTCGGCTATCGGGACGAGTTTTACGGCAACCAGACCAAGCGCCTGCACGGGTTGTTCAGCAAATCGCCGAACATGCAGACCGTGCTCACCCATCCGCTTTTTCTGACACTCGCCAGGCAGATGTTTGTGGCGTCCGGTATTTCGAAAGACATCCGGCTCAGCAATACCGAACTGATGGTGCTCAACAAAGACCAGGACGTGCAGGCGTTCCACACCGATGGCGGCTCCTGGCAGCGGATCCAGGCGGCGGAACGGCTTAACGGTAACGAGATCCTGATCAGCGCCAACTGCGCTCTGACCGAATTCACCGAGACCAACGGAGCCACGAGGGTCGTGCCCGGGAGTCATCTCTGGGAAACGGGTCGCGAACCCCGGGAGGAGGAAATCTGCCTGGCGGTGATGCCGAAAGGCGCGGCTTTGATCTACTCCGGTAACGCCGTCCATTCCGGCGGCGCCAACCAGGAAGACACCGCCCGCTTCGGGTTGTATCTCGGCTACATCGTCAGCTGGCTGCGTCCCATCGAAAACCAGCTCGTGACCAACGCGGCAGAAGACATCCTATCTCTACCAGACGAGGCACGGCGCCTGCTCGACGTTTCCGAGGGCGGATTCACCGTTATCGCGTAGGAAGAACCCGGAGACTGCGGCTGGCCGCACCTGATCAGTATCAGTGCGCCGAGCCCCGCTTAACGAGTTCCACCCGCCGGTTCAACGCCCGGCCAGCTTCCGTCTCGTTGCTGCCGATGGGTGCCACCGGGCCAATGCCGATCGGTGTCAGACGCGCCTCTTCCACCCCTGCTGCAACAAGCGCATCCACCACACTGCCCGCCCGACGCCTGGAAAGATCGTTGTTATAGTCGAGCGCACCCACATCATCCGTATGGCCCACGATGTAGAGCTTCATGCCACTGTCTGCCGACAGAACCTTGGCGATCTCATCGATTGTGCTTTGTGACTCGGGCCTGAATGTCGCCTGGTCGTGATCGAACTGAATACCGTACAGGGCCACGTGGCCCGATGCCGCAATCTCGGTCTGCATCGTGGACGCGTCGACAAACTCCAGCGTGGGTTCAAACTCTGCGTCTTCAATGACCTCGAGGAGCACGGCGGTCTGATTCCGCACGTCGGGATTCGGATTGTTGTTGCCCAGTACCGCCGTATAAACCCCGACGTGATATCTGGACTCATCCGTCACGACCTCGGCGTAGCGATAGCTGGCAGAACCGTAATTGTGGGTGAAGGCGAGCAGGTAGAACGATTGCGGGAGACCTTCCGTCGGCAGCATTGTGTCCCGCGTCCAGAGCGTGGTGGAGAAGGTGTGCGCCCGGCAGTCGTTGCGGCAGCTGTATATTTCACGAACTTTACCAAGTTCCTCCAGTGCCACCGCGTAATTCCGCATCACCATGATCGGGGTGTCACCGGGCTTGGCGATATACAGAATTCGGGTTCGAGCGCCTTCAGGGTGGTCGACCACCAGCTTGCCGGCCTCGTTTTCTCTCAGCAGATTGCCGGCGTCGTAGTCGGCATGGGCATAGCCGTAGATTTCGGAACCAGCAACCCTCGGAATTCCGGGATGGTCCGCACTGCCCGACATATCCGCCTGCGCGATCTGCACCAGAAACAGACCCGCCACCAGTAGTCCAATACGCATTTTCGCACCTCCGCTATCCGAATCATCTCAAGCTGACCGGTCGCGTGCAGTGCCCAAATGCACTCTAAACGTACTCAGTCAGTGATGCCGAGAGAGGCCCTGGCGTAGGCGGTGATCGCCTTGTAGTCGGCTTTGCCGTTACTCGCCCGCTGCAGATCGTCCTTCACCAGGATCCGTTTCGGCGTCTTGTAGCCCGCCAGATGCTTTCTGGCGTGCGCCCGCATCGCCGCCTCATCCAGATTGTCTTCGCCGTCCGGCTGGACCACGGCGGTCACCATCTGCCCCCATTTATCGTCCGGAACCCCGACAACGAGCGCATCGAGCACGCCGGGAAAGGTCTTCAGCACCTCTTCGACTTCTTCCGGATAGACTTTTTCGCCAGCGGTGTTGATGCAGACGCTGCCCCGCCCCATCAGGATCAGTGTGCCGTCTTCCGCCACCTTGCAGTAATCACCGGGCATGGAATACCGCACCCCATCGATCACCGGGAAGGTCTTGGCCGTTTTCTCTTCGTCTTTGTAATAGCCGATGGGAATGGGCCCGGTCTGAGCGACAAAGCCGGATTCATCGCTGCCCGGCTCCACCTCACGGAAATCCTCGGTGAACACCTTGCAGTTGGGGCCGATCTGAAAACGGGCCACCTTGGAACTGCCTTCCGCCGTGGTTACCGAACTGCCGAAACCCACCCCTTCAGAGGCGCCGAAGGAATCGGCGAGGGTCAATCCCTGGTTGTGTCGAATCAATCCTTCCTTTACTTCCGGGCTCCACATCACCCCGGAAGAGCGGATCGTTTCCAGCGAACTCACATCGTACGCCCCCGGATTCTCATCCAGGTCTTTCAACATGGGTTTTGCGAACGCGTCTCCAACGATCGCCAGGGTGTTAGCACGGTGGCGGGCGACGGTTTCGAACAGTTCCGCCGGCTCGAAGCTCGGCTGCGTGAGCGTCACGATGCAACCGCCGGAGGCCAGCGTGCCAATACCGTTGAACAGACCGGTACCGTGCATCAGCGGACAACAGGGAACGGTAATCCGATAGTTGGCGTCGGCGAGGCAGTTGTCGATGTGCTGGTCTATGGTCTCCGGCGGAATCAGCTCCGGCGACTGCAACGCACCGGCCCCCATGGCCAGCCAGTTACCTTCATGGGACCACATCACCCCTTTCGGCATGCCGGTGGTGCCACCGGTATACAGGAACAGCAGATCATCGCCGCTCCGCTCGATACCGAGCGGGGCGCCATCGCCGGAAGCAGCGATGGTTTCGTAGTCTTCGGCGAACGGTACGTCGGCTGTACCGGCAGCGTTCCCATCCGCTACTTCGATCCAGCGCACGACCTCCGGCAGTCGATCCCTGAGCGCCAGCACGTGGCTTGCGAATTCCCGGTCGTACACCACCACTCTGGAATCAGAGTTGTCCAGGATGTACCAGAGTTCATCGTCCACATAGCGGTAGTTCACGTTCACGTGGGTGAGCCGGGCTTTGAAGCACGCCCCCAGGGTTTCGGAATAAGCGTGACTGTTACGCATGTAGAAAGCGACCTTGTCGCCCGCTGCCACACCCTGAGTCAGAAAGTTTGCAGCCAGGTTGTTCGATCGTCTGGTGAAAGTCCCCCAGTCGATCGTCCGCTCTCCGTGGATCAGACAGGGCCTGTCCGCCGGTATGCGCGCGCCCAGTCGATCCAGGATGTCTCCGTAATTCCAGCTCATTCCCTACTCCCCTGACCCGTCATCCTAGAACCCGAGCAAACGTGCGTAGCGATCCCGATGGAACGCCTGGTTACCGTACAGCGATTCCAGCACTCTTGCCCGCTTCAGATAGAAGCCGGCATCGAATTCATCCGTCATGCCGATACCGCCATGAATCTGAATGAGCTGGTTGGACATGTAGTGCAGAAAATCGCCAACCCGTGCTTTCGACAGTGAGCAGAGCTGAGCCGTATCATCCGCGTCCGCATCGATGGCCTGCAGCGCCGCCTCGGCACAGGAACGGGCCAGCTCGAGCTGAGTGAAGAGTTCTGCCGCTCGATGGCCGAGGGCCTGGAAGGAGCCGATCACACGACCGAACTGCTCACGGGTCTTGAGATACTCCAGGGTCATGTCGAAGGCTTGTGCCGCGGTGCCGAGCATTTCAGCCCCCAGACCGGCTCGAGCCCGGTCGAGCACCTGATCGAGCAACGCCCCGCCCTGATCCAGAGTGCCGAGCAACGCCCCTTCGTCGACGGTCACCCCGTCGAATCGGACGTTTGCATAGCCCCGGCTGTCGACGGTGGCCAGCCGCTCTCTGCCGATCCCGGCGGAAGCCGCCGGGACCAGAAGCAGGCTGATGCCGTCCATGGATCCGGGCTGGCCGCTGGTGCGCGCGGCGACGACATAGGTGGTGGCAGACATACCTTCGACGACGAAGGTTTTGTTGCCGGTCAGTTTGAAACCATCACCCCCGCGTTCGGCTGTGAGCGCCGTTGCCGCCGGGGCGTGCCGCGGACCTTCGTCCACCGCCAGGGTGAGAATCTCCGAGCCATCCACCACTTTCGGTAACAGGCTCGACTTCTGTGCTTCGCTGCCACCGAGCAGCACGGCCGTCGTGCCGACCAGCGCCGAGGCATAAAGCGGCGACGCAGTCAGCTGGCGACCGAGTTCTTCCAGAACCACACCGAATGTCAGGTAGCCCAGATCGGAGCCGCCATAAGCTTCCGGCACCAGGATGCCGGTCCAGCCCATCTCCACCATGGCTTCCCAGGTGGCCGGGGTGAATCCGGAGTCGGTACCCGCATCGCGCATCTCCCGGAACTTCTGAACCGGAGCTTCGTCCCGCGCCCAGGCACTGGCCTGGTCTTTGAGCATGGATTGTTCTTCTGTCAGTGCTGCCATCTGTTTAGCCCTTCTGCGTGGTCTCGGGCAGACCGAGAATGTTTTTGGAAATGATGTTGTTCTGCACTTCGTAGGAGCCGCCATAGATGGACATGGCCTTTCCCCCCAGCCACTCCCGGACGGTGCCGAGTTCCGTCTCCGTAAACTGGTCGCCCTCCCATCCGAGGCCCTGTGCCCCCATCAGTTCCAGCGTGAGTTCCGCCTTGGTCTGCGCCACCCCGGTGGCCGAATTCTTGAGAATGGAAGCCGCAGCGGTGACTTCCACCTTGCCCTTCGCCTCCGCCGTTATCCGGGCAATGGTCAGACCGTGAGCCTTGGCATCCATCAGGTGCCGGGTGACCCGGGTACGCAGATCGGCATCCGCCAGGGTGCCATCCTCATTGGTGCCCACATACTGCTTCGCCATCTCCTGGATCGGCGTTGGCCTGGCGCCGGACGCTGCCGTGCGATTGCCCGTCTGACTCTGCCGTTCGTGTTGCAGGAGGCGTTTGACGACCGTCCAGCCTTCGTTCAACGGACCCAGCAGATCCCGCTTCTCCGAGATCGCGTCGTTGAAGAAGGTCTCGCAGAAAGGTGATGCGCCGGCAATCAGTTTGATCGGCCGGGTCTCCACCCCTTCCTGATCCATGGGCAGCATGACGAAGCTGATGCCATCCCGCTTCGGCTTATCCGGGTCCGTGCGCACAACGGCGCCACACCATTGCGAGATGTTTGCACCGGACGTCCAGATCTTCTGACCGTTGAGAACGAAGTGATCGCCCTTGTCCACGGCCTTGGTCGACAGCGATGCCAGGTCGGATCCTGCGTTGGGTTCGGAGAGCCCCAGACACCAGCGGACCGTTCCGTTGGCAATGCCGGGCAGATGCCGCGCTTTCTGATCGTCGGTGCCGTAATCGAGCAGCGTCGGGCCCACCATGGTGATGCCCATGCCGGTAATCATGGAAATATGGTTGAACGCGCCGGCCCGGGTCAGCTCCTCATTGATGATCCTGGCGTGGGCATGGGATAACCCACCCCCGCCATACTCTGTCGGCCAGGTGGGCGCACCCCAGCCCCGACTCGCGAGACGGTCGCGCCAGAGGTCCATATCCGCATCCAGACTGTCCCGTTCCTCGGCCTCCATTCCGAGACCTTTGCCTTGCAGAGACGCCGGAAAGTTGCTGGCAATCCACGCCCCCGCTTCCTCACGAAATGCATTCAGATCATCGCTCATAATTTCACTCTCAGTGCTTCTTGGTCTGTGTCTGATTTCTGTTGCAGGTTCTGCCGCAAGCTATTCGCCCGTGAACTTCGGCGGTCGCTTCTCAATGAACGAGGCAAATCCTTCCCGGGAATCCTTGCTGGCCACCAGCAGGCGCTGATTGGTCCACTCATATTCTGCAAACGTTGCCCGATCCATATCACCGGAACGCTGCAGCATCCGGCGCAGCAGCGTATACGCCAGCGGTGGCCCGTCGGCGATCATCCGGGCATAGGCCGTCGCTTCGGTCATCAGCGCATCATCCGGCACCACCCGATTAGCGAGCCCCCAGTCGAGGCAGGTCCGGGCATCCAGCAGCGCACCGGAATACATGAGGTCATAGGCCTTACCCAGGCCAACGATCCTCGGCAGCCAGTAGGCGGCACCGTAATCGGAGGCCAGGCCGCGACGAATGAAGATGGACCCCATCCGGGCCGACTCACCCAGGATCCGCACATCGCAACAGGTGGCAATACCGAACCCTGCGCCGACCGCAGCGCCATTTACCGCAGCGATGATCGGAACCTCACAGTTCGAGAAGGCCTCCACGGATCTTGCCGAGGCACCCTGCTGATCAAGACGCGCTTTCCGGCTCAGGGCACCGGAATGCCTGCCGCCGGTACCCACTGCCGCGCCGGCGCAGAATCCACGGCCGGCGCCCGTGAGCAGCAGTACGCGCACGTCATCGTCGTCGCTCGCCCGTTCCACCGCCTCGGCCAGACCACGGCTCACGCCCTCACTGAGGGCATTCATGCTTTCGGGCTCGTTCAGTGTGGCGCTGAGCACACCGTCTTCGAGCTCGATCAGTACGGAATCCGACATTCTTTCCCCTATCTTTCCCCTGCGCAAAGCAGGCGTTTTATCCGGTGATTCAGCACTCTGACCGCGCCTGACCGAATACTTCGCCTGGGCGGACGGAATCAGAAGAACCGAACGGAAATTCAACTTCCTACTTTAACCGGCATACAATCCAGTCATCAACCAATGCTGAAGGAGAACTGCGCGTGGCAGACAGATCGAAAATCCCCGTACCGAGACCAACTCCGGAGACGGCACATTTCTGGGCAGGTGCCAGAGAGGGGGCACTGAGGCTGCAGCGTTGTGGCGAGTGCAACGAGGTCTATTTTCCGCCCAGACCCTTCTGCCCGAGTTGCATCTCGCGCAATGTGGAGGTGTTCGATGCGTCCGGGAAAGGGACGCTCTACAGCTATGTGATCAACTACCGCGATCACCCCGCTCACGACGGGCCTTACTCCATTGCCGTGGTGGCGCTTGCGGAAGGGCCGCGGATGATGACCAACATCGTCAACTGCGACCAGACGCCGGAGGCGCTGGCGCTCGACATGCCGGTGGAAGTGGTGTTCGAAGCGATCAACGATGAGATCAGCCTGCCCTATTTCCAACCAGAAGGAGCAGACCGATGAAGCCAGGCAGCATTGCGATCGTCGGCGCAGCAGAAACGACAGAACTGGGCAGGATCCCGGACCTGGCTCAGATACAGCTGCATGCGGATGCAGCCATCAACGCCATGAACGATGCGGGTCTCAAACCTTCCGACATCGATGGCGTCGCCACTGCTGGTGAATCCCCGACCGGCATCGCTCACTACCTGGGGATTACCCCCAACTGGGTGGACGGCACGGCCGTCGGCGGCTGCTCTTTCATGTTGCACGTTCGGCACGCGGCCGCGGCGATCAATGAAGGACTCTGTGAAACCGTGCTGATCACCCACGGCGAAAGCGGCCGTTCCCAGGTGGGCCGCGGCCGGTTTTCACCGGCGATGGCAAGCCTGCAGGGACAGTTCGAAACGCCCTTCTGCCCCATGGGCCCACCCACCATGTTCACCATCCCCTTTCTCCGCTACATGAAGAAAACCGGGACCACGCTCGAGCAGCTGGCGAATGTGGCCGTGGTACAGCGCGAATGGGCAGCCATGAACCCAAGGGCATCGTTCCGGGATCCGCTCACGGTTGAGGATGTGATGAACGCGCGGATGATTGCCTACCCGTTCACTCTGCTCGAGTGCTGCCTGGTCACGGACGGTGGCGGCGCACTCATTCTCACCAGCGCCGATCGGGCAAAGGATTTTCCGCACAATCCGGTCTATATCATCGGCACCGGCGAAAGTACGGAAACGCCCATGGTCAGCCAGATGGAAGACATGACCACCTCGCGCGCCTTCCGGGTCTCCGGACGGAAAGCGTTCAGCGAAGCCGGGATCACCCACGCGGATGTGGATCACCTGATGATCTACGACGCATTCGCCCACCTGCCGATCTACGGCCTGGAGGACCTCGGTTTCTGTGAAAGGGGGGAAGCCGGCGCTTTCATTGAGGCCAGACATACGGCCCCTGGTGGGCAGCTGCCGCTCAACACCAATGGCGGCGGTCTGAGCTACATGCATTCCGGCATGTACGGCATGTACGCCCTGCAGGAGTCCGTCCGGCAGATGCGCGGTATCGCGCCGGCCCAGGTCGAAGGCGCGCGGATCTCCGTATGTCACGGTGTAGGCGGCATGTTCGGTGCCTCCGGCACCGTGATCATGTCTAACGAGGCGCCCTGAAGCGGCGTCGATCCAGGGATCAGGAGGCGGTGCCGGTGACCGCCTCGCGATCTAGAATGCCAACCCGCTGGGAACGCCCGGCGTTTCCACCGCCTGCAAAGCCGTCATGAGTTCACGGGCGCGCTCCCCCTTCTCCGGCTTGTCGCCACCCAGACCGAAACCCATCTGCGACGCGTATTCCCGTCGCGTACGCACGAACTCCGGATAGTCGTCATAGGTGCAGGTCTCGGCGAGCTTGAGCAGATCGTCTTCGGTGATGATGTCCTGCATTTCCTGCCAGCGACCATCGAGGGAGAGTTTGTGCAGGCGCATGCCCAGGTCTTCGAGGCCGTGCATCCGCAGCACATGGTGGTAGCTGCGCGTGGAACCGTAGAAGGACAATGGCTTCCGATACTGATCCAGCGCCTTGCTGATTTCCTCATCGTTTTCGCCCAGCGCGAGATAACCGCTGGACGCGATCTCGAAGTCGTCCCAGGTGCGCCCGGACCGTTCCAGCCCGATCTTCACATTGGGCAGCAGGGTCTCCCGCATATACTTATCCGTCATGATGCCGCCGTGCGGCAGCACGCCATCCGCCACCTCGCCGGCAACCCGGGCCATGGCCGGCCCCACCACAGCGAGGTAGACCTTCGGCTTGGGAAAATCGATGGGTCCCGGATTGAAGTTCGGCGTCATCAGCGTGTAGCGGTATTCCTTGCCGATGAATTCCGCCGGCGCCCCATCCTGCCAGGAAGCCCAGATCGCCTTCATCATCTGGATGTACTCTTTCATCCGCGGTGCGGCCGCACTCCAGCTGCCGCCAAAACGGCGCTCATTGTGGCCCTTCACCTGGGAACCCAGGCCGATGTGAAATCGCCCCCGGGACAGCCGCTGGATATCCCAGGCTTCCATGGCCAGCACCATGGGACTGCGTGGAAAGGCGATGGTGACCGAAGTCTGTAGTTCTATCTGCTTCGTCCTGCTGGCTGCCAGCGCCATGGTGAGGATAGAGTCATGCGACAACTCACCGCACGTCACCCGGTCGTAACCGCTTTCCTCCGCCTTGACGGCCTGCGCGCCGGCTTCGTCCGGCCAGCCACCGATTCCAGTTATGAGTTTCATGTTCCCCCTTGCAGCGTCCGAACGCTCTGACTGATTTTATCGACTGTCGATTCTCTCCCAGTGCCTTACAATGGCCCAACCTCGCGGAAAAACCAAACTCAGATTCAAATATCTACCACGATGACAATACGATGAGCCAAACCCAACCCGACCAGGGCAGCACGGCGAACGCGGCAGACGAATCCAAACGGGATATCTGGGATCTGCGCTGGGTACGGGAGCCTCAGCAGGACCGCAGTGCACGCACCCGTGCGCAGTTGCTGGATGCCACCGAGACCATCCTCGACAAGGAAGGCATCGATGGATTGACGATCACCAAAGTGGCAAAGGAAGCCGGCTGTTCGGTGGGCAGTCTCTACCATCATTTTCAGGACAAGCAGACCATCATTTACGCCGTGCTGGATCGGTTGTCGCACGAAGCTCTCTTGACCGCCCAGGAAGGCCTGGAGCTCAGTCGCTGGGAAGGTGTCTCACTGCTCGGCGTACTCGAAGGCTTCATGCGCTACTCATTGAAACGCACCAGGCGCCTGCCCGGCGTGAGTCAGGCGCAACGCGTGCTGGCGCTGCAGGACCCCGCAATCGAAGCACGCATGACCGAGAATCAAACCCGGGTCCGGGCGATCGCGCTGCAGCTTCTGAAGCCGCGTCTCAGTGAAATCAGCCACCCGAATCCTAGTCTGGCCATCAAGGTCGTTCTCTCCACTCTGCGCGCGGCACTCAACCAGCGCAGTCAATCCTATGTGCCGGGTGCGCGACCGGCGGATCCGAAGCAGAGCGATGAGTCGTTCGTGGAAGAAATGCTGCGGATGTTCGCCGCCTATCTCGGCATCGAGCCATCCTGACTCAACCTGCAGAGAGAGGGCCGCATGCCAGAGATAAAACTCTTCGAGTTGGGTCCGACGCGATCCGCCCGTGCCCGCTGGGCGCTGCTTGAAGCAGAGCTGCCGTTCGAATCCATCGGCAACGATGTGAGCATCTTCGGCAGCGATGAATTGAAGGCCGTGCACCCACTCGGCAAGCTGCCCGCCATGCTCATCGACGGTCAGCCCCTGTTCGAGTCTGCCGCCATCCTCACCGCCATCGCCGATCTGGTGCCCGGAAAGCAGCTGATCGCCAGGCCGGGAAGCTGGTCACGCAATCTCCACTATCAGTGGATCTCGTTCGTTCAGTCCGAACTCGAGGCTTTTCTGCAGTCGACGGAAGTGAACAGCATCGACTTCATCATTCCGGCGTCCGAACACGTGCCGGACATCAAAGCGCAGAACGCAAAGTTCTTCTGCAAGGGGGCAACCGTGCTGAATGACGTGCTGGAACGCTCGGAGTTTCTGGTCGACGATCGGTTCAGCGTCACCGATATCTACGCGGGCTATGCCGTGAACTGGGGACAGGAGCAGGGATTGCTCGATGGGTTCCCGAATCTGCTCGCTTACCAGGAACGATTGTTCGCTCGCGAGCCCTGCACCCTGAAGCGCCACCTGTAGCGGGTGTCCTGCTGTTTTAAAAACAGCACTAAACCCCCAGCCGATCCGACCAGTACTGGTTGAGCTGCCAGATCGCTTTCTCGAAGCTGGAGAGCCGCCCCTGTCGGGTGAGCGCTCCGTGCAGCCCCCGCCAGGGGCCTTCGTTCGCGGTGATATCTTCCTGGTGAATCGCACGGATCAGCTCGGCAATTCCCTTCTTCTCCTCCTCGCTCATGGCCGCCACCACCTCCGGCGGCAGCAACAGGTGAATCCGCAGATTCATGGCGTCATGCCCACGCGGCTCGAGTTGATACCAGATCCCGTTATGGGCGCTGGCGGCGAAGAGAAAGTTCGGCATGATCGCCGCCGCAAACAGACCGTTGCGCTGTTCATCGTCGAGCACAGGAAAGATGCTCTGGTCTTCCGGTACCGGTTCGTTTCCCGGCATCCAGAGAAAGGTCCAGGGCTGGCCGCCGTTGTCCGGCACGCTCGATTGGCGGGATGGATAAAGAGGCTCCAGCGTTTCCTTATGGGTACCGATGTGGTGGTACGCCTCCATGAAGTTTTCGACCAGGATCTTCCAGTTCCAGGGACTGTCGAACGTCATGGTTTCTGCAATCACGAGATCACCGAACCGGTAGTCGCCCACCAGTGCATGGAGTCCGGTCAGCTGCGGCGTCAACGGATTCGCCTGGGCGTCCAGATTCACGAAGATGAAGCCTTCCCAGACTTCCAGGGCCAGACACGGCAGGCGGCAATTCCGCTCATCGAAGTCTTCCACCGCGTCCATCATGGGCGCCCCCCGCAGTCTGCCATCCAGTTCGTAAACCCACTTGTGATAGGGGCAGGTAAGACGGCGGGTGTTGCCCGAGCCCTCCACCAGCGGCATCGCCCGATGCAGGCAGACGCGCGACAGCGCGTGCAGTTCACCGGCGCTGTCCCGGGTGATGACGATCGGCTGAGAGATCAGATCCACGCACAGATAATCACCGGGAGCCGGTACCTGGTCCGTGCGACCGACACACAGCCACGCCCGATTGAAGATCTTTTCCACTTCGGCGTCGAACACCCCCGGTTCCGTATAGGCGCCCGGCGGCAGGGTCCAGGCTCGAGCCAGCGGCTCGCGCACACGGGCGAGTTCCGATTCCGCCAGCAGCTCTGTCAGTTCGATCCGCTTCCCCATGATCTGTCTCCGCGTTCAGATTTCCGGCGCCCGTCGGGCAACGACCGCGCACATAATATCTATCAATTGATAGATATTAAGCTACGATAACCCCATGACAGGGTCAACGAAGAGAAAATCACCGGCAACGACCCGTCGTCGGGTCGGTCGACCCCGGGCAAAGGCGGCTGCGGGAGAAGAATCGACGGAAGAAGCCATTCTCGAAGCAGCCCGTCGGCTGTTCGGTAGACAGGGCTTTTCCGCAACATCCACCCGGCAGATCGCCGACGCCGCCGGAATCCGTCAGCCCACCCTCTTCCACTACTTCAAAAGCAAGAAAACCATACTGGAGACGATCATAGATCTGGCCATGGCCCCGGAACTCGCGTTCCTGGCCCGGGAAGCCGAGCGCCGTCTGCCGGCTGACGTGGCACTGTATCGCTACGCCCGGTTCGTCTTCGAAAACCTGGCCACCAATCCGAACGTGATCGGCAGTCCTTTGCAGTTTCCGGAAGCCAGCGAAGGCGAATTTGCGGATTTCTGGCAGTCCTATGAGTTCATCTACAACACCTGCCGGACGCACATCCGCCAGGGCATAAGCGAAGGACTGTTCGATCCGGTAGACGTGGAAAGCGCGACCGAGCAGCTGTTCGCTCTGATTGAGGCGCCGCTCAGCCGTCCTCGGCGGTCCAGTCGATGGGCCCGCAAGGCCGCCGAGCAGGCGGCCACACTGGTTCTGAAAGGTCTTCTGAAAGACCCTGCGCGCCTTCGAAAGGTCCAGAAGGCGGCGCGCAGCCTCTGACGGTCAGACCCGCTCGATGATGATGGCCGGCGCCATGCCGCCACCGGTGCACATGGTGATCAGCGCGGTATTCAGATCCCGGCGTTCAAGCTCGTCGAGCGCGGTACCGATCAGAATGGAGCCGGTTGCGCCGATCGGATGTCCGAGCGCCATCGCGCCGCCGTTCACGTTCACGATCTCGGGATCGAGCTCCAGATCACGAATGAACTTTGCCGCCACCACGGAGAATGCCTCGTTCACTTCGAACAGATCGATGTCGCTGGTGGTCATGCCCGCCCGTGCGAGCACTTTCCTCGCCGCCGGAACCGGTTCGTTCAGCATCAGGGTCGGATCACCGCCCACCGTCGCGATGCATCTGATTCGAGCCCGCGGTTTCCAGCCCACTTTATCTGCGTATTCCTTGCTGGAAAGCACCAGCGCCGCTGCGCCGTCCACCACACCGGAACTGTTGCCCGCATGGTGCACATGATTGATCTTGAGGTCGGGATAAGACCGCTTCACCAGCTGATCGAAGGTCTCGCCCGTGTCATCGATGGGCGCCGGCATGAACTGATCGAATACCGTCTTCAGCTCGGCCAGACTTTCCATCGTGGTGCCCGGGCGCGGAAACTCTTCCCGATCCAGGGCCACCGTGCCGTCGTCATTCATGACCGGAAAGAGGCTCTTGTCGAAGTGACCATTGTCGAGCGCGTGCTTGGCGCGTTTCTGGCTCTCCACCGCCAGCGCATCCACATCCTCCCGGCTGAAGCCGTCGAGGGTGGCAATCATGTCTGCACAGATTCCCTGGTGCGGCTGAGGATGTATATCACGCAGATGGACGTTGCCGCCATCAATGGTTCGATTGTTGGTCGGATTGGCGAGGGTAGCGGTATAGGACATCATCTCGACACCGCCGGCGATACAGAGATCGTCCATGCCGCTCATGATGTTCGCAGCGGCCAGATTCGCAGAGGTGATGCCGGAACCACAGAAGCGGTCGAGGGTTACCGCGGAAGCCCTGGTTGACCAGCCCGCGTCGAGCACGCCCATGCGTCCCACGCAGGCACCCTGATAGCCGACCTGAGTACTGCAACCGATCACCACGTCGTCTATGTCTTCCGTGTTCAGATTGTTCCGGGATTCCACCTGCTCGAGCACCTTTGCCAGCAGCCGCCCCGGGTGAAAGTGGGACAGGGAACCTTTGCCGGCCTTGCCGATACCGCGTGGCGTTCGTACTGCGTCGATGATGTAGGCGTCTGCCATTTTTCAGACCTCTCGTGTGTCCGTCGTTGAATGAGGCCGAAGAGAATACCCGGTTAGCGGGCCTGTATAAATCGCCTGCCGCCCGATGGCTGCAGTACCAGCCGAACCCATTGCCCCTCAGAGACCGAGTTTTTCCGCCAGGTCGTCTCCACCCCGGGGCACCGCACCCAGACCGCGGATACCGAAACCGCCATCGTGATTCAATACGGCGCCCGTGGCAGGCACATTGTCCTGGCGCGAGGAAAAGAACACATAACCACCCGCGTACTCCGCCGGCGTGGGCATCCGGCCCAGGGGTACGAAATCAGACGCGTTACGGGACATGGCTTCGCCCGGAAAGCGCCGTTCCTCCATACCGAGGCTGGCCGGCCCCTTCAGACTTGTGGCAATGGCGCCGGGGGCCACACCGTTCACCCGTACATGGGGCGCCAGCTCAAAGGCGAGCTGACGGATCATCCCGACCACCGCGTGCTTGGCAGCGGTATAGAGCATGCCGCCGCCTGAGGGCCAGAAACCGGCATTGGAAACGGTGAAGGTCATGGAACCTCTGCTCGCAACCAGTGGCTTCAGTGCAGCCTTCGCCAGCATCATGTAACCCAGCACGTTCACCTGAAATAACTCGTCGAACGTTTCGGAAAGCTTCTCCGCCGGCAGATCCACCAGGCTGGCGTTGTAGTCCCAGATCCCCGCGTTGCCGATCGCGGCATCCAAACCGCCGAAGCGTTCCACTGCCGCGGACACCGCCCTGTCGTTGTCCGCATGCGCCCGCACGTCCCCCCGGGTGCAGACGATCCGATCGCCAAAGCGCGCCTCGAGTGCGGCGCAGCCCGATTCCGAGCGGTCGAGCACGGCCACATTGGCCCCTTCGGCAATAAACCGATCGACGATGGCCTCGCCGAGCCCGGAAGCACCGCCGGTGATGAGTGCGGTCTGTCCATCCAGCACGGCCATCAGAAAAGACTGCTCATGTTCTGCGCAAGAATCACCGTCTGCTCCAGGAAAATGTGGCGTCTGGCCAGTCTCAACTCGCCATCCACCCGACGCAGCAGATCCTCCCGACGACCGATCCAGCTGTCTTCCTCGCTGGCGAGCCGGGTGCGGTAGAGCAGGAAGTTGCAGGTGGTCAGAATCTCGTCGCCGTTGGTCGAAAGCACCCGCACATTGGTGATCAGCCGCCGGGTTCTGGAGGGTGGATCCTCGGCCCAGGCCCTGCCGACGCTCAGACGCTGCACCCGTAACTGCAGCGTCCTGAGATCATCATCGAACAGCGCCATCGCCCCGGGCTGAGTGAATTCTTTATCGATTTCCCTGGCGGTGGTGGTGCGACGCAGGGGCATCCAGTAGTGAATGTCCTCGGTCAGCAGCGCGAGCCACTCCTCCAGCTTCTTCTCATCGAGCAGCGCACCCTCGTGAATCAGAAACTGCTCCACTTCGAAGGTAAGCAGCATGCGCGCCTGCAGGCTCATCTCTTCGAAGGCGGCGGACATCAGACGATCCCTTTCGGCGGCGGCGAGTGCTTGGCGATCAGATCCTGCCAGTCCGCCGCCAGCATCCACTCCTGCCAGGACTGGTAATGCCAGCGCTGCCCATGCTCGTTCACGACCGTTTCAATCGCATGCTGACCGTCAGCATCCTCCACCCGATCGTGCCCCCGGCCCATCCCCAGATAGTGCGGTTGCCGTCTTGTTACTGCGCCTACAGAACCGCGTGTGGAATGACTCCAGTTCTCTCCGTCGTCCTGTTCCAGAAGGCCGGCGGGGCCAAACACGTGGTTGGCCATGAACATACTGTTACGCCGCTCTTCCTCTGAAATGTCCTTCGGCAGGAATGTGAACCACCAGAGCTCGGTCTCCATCGGACCACGTGGAATACGCAGACAGACCTGACGGGTGAGCGCCACCCAGAGGTTCGGAAAGATGTTCGGATGACCGAAACATCGACTGCCCACCGGGCCGAGCACCGCACGCACTTCCGGGTCGGTTCGTCGACTCGCCTGCAGGTCATACCATTGTGGTTCACCATCGGCGCCGGCCATCCGGGCATCGAACTCGGCGATCTGGGCCTCCGAAAGCCCCGGACCGCCAATGCCATGTCCGTACTCCCCCAGGATGACCATCTGATCCAGGTAGGCCATGGACTCATCACTGAGCAGTCCGGCCCGAATGGCCGAGCCGTGGCTGATTTTCACGTGATACCAGTCGTAGAGGTTGTCGACCGCCAGTTTCCAGTTGCACTTGATCCGGTTCTTGACCACGCCATCCACTGCCACCAGATCGCCGTGGGTGGCCAGGGTGTCGATACCCAGACGCCCGACCCAACCGAGATAGTCCTCGAGCGGCGGCGCGTCGGGGTCCATGGTCGCAAAGACAAAGCCCTTGTAGCTGTCCACCTGTGCGGCCCGACTCAGACCCCACTGTTCCTTTTCCACGTCGTTGCGGTAGAACGCCTCCTCGCCCGGCATGCCCACAAGCTGCCCGGTCAGATCGTAGCTCCAGCCGTGATAGGAACAGAGAAAACTCGAGGTGTTGCCCTGTTCCGCTCGACAGACCGTATTGCCGCGGTGAGCGCAGGAGTTGAGCAGCACCTGGATCTGAGCCGCGCGGTCCCGCACGACGATCACCTCGTCTTCGCCGATCCAGTTGGTGAAAAAATCCCCTGGCGCTGGAATCTGCGTCTCGTGACACATGAAATTCCAGGCCCGGGCGAAGATTTTCTCGAGTTCTGCGGCGTAGATCTCCGGGTCGCTGTAGATCCGTCGATCCAGCAACCCTTTTTCGACGTCGAACCAGGGCTGCCGATCCGACGTATTCAATGGTTCCCCCATTGCCCCTCCCGGCCTTGCGTCAGCGATTCACCCGCTTGGTACCCCTGGGCCAGCTTGCCTTGAAGAAATCAGGATTCAGATTGAGATTGCGTGCGGTGCCTTCGTACTCGATGGTCAGGGTCCGGCCACCTGCCACTTCCTCGATCACCTGGCGCATGGGCATCCAGCTCGCTTCGTTGATCCAGAGCGTAACACTGCCGACGATCTGACGATCCTGATCCCGCTTGGGTGTCAGCGCCAGTATCAGCGTGCGTTCGCCGCGGATGTGGTCTTCGCCCAGCATGGTCACCAGAAAGTCGTCCTTGAGGTCTTTACCCGTGGTCGTGAAGCCAAGCCGGGCATACGGCTCCATGCGATCCTTGTGCTTGGAAAGGCTGTATCGCTCCACCTGCTGCTGAGCGGGGTCATACACCTGCACGTCGCTCCGCGTCACCAGCACCTCGCGACCGCTGTCATCGCCCGTCCTGATTCGGATGTCGCCATTCTTGTTCATGTACAGCCGGCCGGTCAGTTCGTCCGCTGTCGCGCCGTCCGCGCCTTTGCTGACCGCGCTCACGTCGGCGAGCAATGAACCGAAATCGCTGCTCTGCCGCTCCACCTGCTTGAGCGCCGAGTCGAGCGTCCAGCCAAGTTCATTCTCTGCCGCGAAAGCGCTCGCCGTCACTAACGCCAGCACGCCGAATTTCCCCATCCACCTGAGTACAGACATTCCGATCGCCTCCTGGAGGTTTCCCCTCCTAGTTGAATTGCATTCCCTCGAAATCACCCTGCTCCCGCCATTCTCTGATGTATTTGAAATAGGCGGTGGCCCCGGCCGGGTAGCCCACGTTCAGCTTCGCGGCTTCCGGCATCCCCTGGCCTTCGTTGTTGTAATAGCCCGGCGTGCAGTCCGGTGATCCGATCATTCTGCCTGCACTCGTTTTCAGAAGCTCGAGCCAGGCATCCTCCGCTTCCCGGCTGACCTCCACCGTCTGATAACCGCCGTCGAGAGCGTGTTTCACCATCATGGCGATCGTCATGCCGGATTCGACGATATTGTGCGGGACATTGGAGATCAGATTCGCGCCCTGTGTGGGTTGTACCCAGAAAGCATTGGGGAAACCGTGCACGTTGATCCCATGCCTGGTACGCATGCCCTCCGCCCAGTACTCCGTGAGCGTAACGCCATTCCGGCCGACCGTCTCGAAGCCGGCACGGTAAGCGAGTTCCGTCCCAACCTCGAAGCCGGTGCCATAGATGATGCAGTCCACCTCATACGCCTGACCACCGACCACCACGCCGTTCTCCGTGATCCGCTCGACGCCTTTGCCATCCGTATCCAGCAGCACGGTCGCCGGCTCATTGAACGCATCCAGGTACTCATCGTGAAAGCACGGGCGCTTGCAGAGTTGCCGGTACCAGGCTTTCAGCTTGTAGGCGGTCTCCTTGTCTTCGACGACGGAATCGATCCGGTCCCGGATCTCCTCCATTTTCTCGAAGTCCGCATCCTCATAGGATTCCAGCATCTTCATCGGATTGCCGCGATCGGCTTCGGGCAGTTCCATGATCTTCGAGCGGATACGCCGGGACAGGTCGGTCCAACCATCCTGAACCAGGTCTTCTTCGGCGGCGCCGCCGGTCTGATTGAGCGTGAAGTTCTCCATCCAGCGCTCCTGCCAGCCGGGGGTGGCCATCTCCCTGAACCAGTCCGGGTCTGTCTTCACGTTATCCCGCACATCAACGGATGAGGGCGTCCGCTGGCAGACGTAGAACGTTCTGCAGGCACTGGCCAGATGAGGAATACACTGCACGGCCGTGGCGCCGGTGCCGATCAGAGCCACGCGCTTGTCGGCCAGGTTCTGCAAAGGCGCTCCGCTTTCGTCACCACCGGTGTAATCGTAGTCCCAGCGGCTGGTGTGAAAGGAATGACCTTTGAACGTTTCGATACCGGGCACCCCCGGCAGCTTTGGTACATGCAGCGGACCGGTGCCCATGCCGACGAACTGAGCACTGAACGCGTCGCCCCGGTCCGTTTCGATCCGCCAGACTTCTGCCTCCTCATCCCACTGCAGTGTTTTCACCTGGGTGTGGAACAAGGCGTTGTCGTAGAGCCCGTACTGACGGCCGATGCGTTTGCAGTGTTCGAGAATTTCCGGCGCGTGGGCGTATTTCTCGGTAGGCATGTGCCCGGTTTCTTCCAGCAGCGGCATATAGATGAAGGATGCGGTATCGCACATCGCACCGGGATAGCGGTTCCAGTACCAGGTGCCACCGAAGTCTCCGCCCTTTTCGATGATGCGCACATCACTCACCCCCTGCTCCACCAGACGGGCGCCGGTAACGAGGCCGGCAAAGCCGCCGCCGATGAAGGCGAACGTCACATGATCGGTCTTCGGTTCCCGGGCCTCGAAGGGTACGTAGGGGTCATCCAGATAGTGAGAAAGCTGGTCCTCGATCCGGATGTACTGCGCGTTGCCATCAGGCCGGAGGCGCTTGTTCCGCTCCTCCAGATACTTCTGCTTCAACGCGGTTTTGTCGATGCGCCCGCTCTCCACCACCTTATTCATCAACCACCTGACTCATCAATGACCCCGGAATAATAGATCAAGACATGGTTTCCCAGCCTCTTCCGCAGGTCAACCTGGTTCTGAGACCGCAGGATTCGCACCGGGCGCGGCGACCCGGCCGGCCCGCGCTGGACGGCGACCCTGTCGACCCTCATCCTTTCAGCCAGGCAGTAAACACGGAAGGCGCTGATGGACTCGAACGAAGACGCACTGAACTGGCTCGAAGCGGAAATCGCCGACAGTCTGGATGAAGACATTGAACTGGAGATGTCTGATCCGCACATATCCGGTGAGGTGAAGAAGATCTACAGAACCGCCCGCCCGCCGGGCATGGATCGACGCGAGTACTTCCGCCAGCTGCTCCTGCTGCAGTCCGAGCTGATCAAACTCCAGGAATGGGTCGTGCATACCGGCGCGAAAATCGTGGTGATCTTCGAAGGACGGGACGCCGCCGGTAAAGGTGGCGCGATCAAGCGCATCACCCAGCGGCTCAATCCCCGGATTGTGCGCACGGTCGCGTTGCCTGCCCCGAATGAGCGGGAAAAGACCCAATGGTATTTCCAGCGCTACGTGCCCCACCTGCCGGCAGCCGGGGAGATCGTGCTGTTCGACCGATCCTGGTACAACCGCTCGGGTGTGGAACGGGTGATGGGGTTCGCCTCCCCGGAGGAGGTGGAGCAGTTTCTGAACGACACACCGGAGTTCGAACGGATGCTGGTCCGATCCGGGATCACGGTGCTCAAGTACTGGTTTTCGATCACAGACGAGGAACAGCAACTGCGGTTCCTGATGCGGATCTACGATCCGCTCAAGCAATGGAAACTGTCCCCCATGGATCTGGAATCCCGCGTGCGCTGGGAGGAATACACCAAAGCGAAGGAAATCACCTTCGCCCGCACCAACATTCCAGAAGCCCCCTGGTTCATCGTCGAAGGCAACGACAAGAAGCGGGCCCGATTGAACTGCATTGCCCATATGCTCGATCAGATCCCCTACGAAGAGGTGGAAACAGAACACATCTCCCTGCCTGAACGGGTGTTCAATCCGGACTACGATCGGCAGACCCTGCCGAGTGAGCTGTACGTGCCGGAGCGGTTCTGAGCCAGGGGCTCGCCCCGGCTCGACGGCGAAGCGGAAGACAGTGCACAATGATTCAGGTTCAATCCCTTGAGGACGGGGAGAGAGAAAAAGTATGAAGCAGGCGACCGAAGTAAAAATACTGAAGGAGCTGCTTCGCCAGCTCGACGAGGGCAGGAACGTGGATGCCGGTGTGCGCTATCGCGCGCCTACCGAGTCCTACGTCAGTCCTGAAATCGCAGAAAAGGAGTGGGCAGGCTTCTTTCAGGGCCACCCGCAGCTGATCGGTCTGACCGGCGACCTGCCGGAACCGGGCAATTTCTTCACGACGGATGATTTCGGCACCCCGGTGCTCGCCACCCGGGATGACGACGGGAAGTTCCGTGCCTTCCTGAACGCCTGCCGGCACCGCGGTGTGCGGGTTGCAAACGAAGTACGCGGCGAAAGCCGCCGCTTCATGTGCCCGTTCCACAACTGGACGTACGCAAACGACGGCGCCCTGGTCGGCGTGCCCCGTGAAGCGGATTTCGGTGACGTGGACAAAGCCTGCAACGGCCTCATCGAACTGCCCGCGGTAGAACGTCACGGCATGCTCTGGGTGCATCCGAAACCCGATGGCGCACTGGATGTGCCAGCCCTGCTCGGCGACCTGGACGAAGAGTTAGCCAGCTGGAATCCGGGCAACATGGTGTACATGGGAGAATCGGTGATAGAGCGGGACCTGAACTGGAAACTGGCCAACGACACCTTCGGTGAAACCTATCACTTCGAGCGTCTGCACAAGGACACGCTGGGTCGGCTTTACCACGGGGATGCCCTGGCCTATGAGACCTTCGAACGCAACCATCGCTTCGTGTTTGCATCGCGCCTCATTCATCGGCTGAAGGAATATCCGGAAGACCAGTGGACGACTGAGGGCACGGCGAACGTGCTCTATTTTCTGTTCCCGAATATCCAGTTCAATGTGAGTCGGGAAAGCATCCTGGTGATCAGGATCTATCCGATCAAAGGCAACCCGGGACGATCGCTGACCCGGATCGGCTACTACAACAGTCCGGAAGCCGTCCTGAAGATGCAGGAGGCAGAAGCCAGCGGCGCGGCCATGGTCACCTCGGAAACCGTCTACGAGTTGGACAGCCGGACCGAGTCAGCACCAGGCACCGTGGAGTCGACCCAGGAAATCTTCGACAGCACCATCGAGCAGGAAGATTATGCGATGGGTGAGACCACCCAGAAGGCGGCGGAAAACGGCCTGCTCACACACCTGATCTTCGGCCGCAACGAACCGGCCCTGCACCACTACCACAACACTTTCCGGGAAGCGCTGAATCTGCCGCCACTGGAAAAAGTGGACTGAGCAGGCGCGCAGTTTGCGGACCGGCTGCGTAAATCCGGGTAAACTCGATCCCCTTTTCCAGGGACCAAGAGAGAGATTGCCATGGCCGTCACACCTTCCAGCACCGATGAACTGCTCGTTGAACAGCACGACCGGGTCTGCGTCATCACCTTGAACCGGCCCGAACGGCTGAACGCCATCAGCCGTCCCATGCTCAGCGAACTGTCCGCCAAAGTGGTGGAGGCCAACAAAGACACAGACACGCGCTGCATCGTCCTCACCGGCGCCGGTCGGGGCTTCTGCTCGGGTCTCGACCTGATCGACACCAGCGACAATCTGGGCGAACGCCAGGGTAAGGGCCAGAACCGGCCCCGCCAGTTGTTCGATCTGCGCGACGCGCCCATCAATGTGATGTGGAGCGTGGATACCCCCATCATCTGCGCCATCAACGGTGCCGCAGCCGGCTACGGCATGGATATGACCCTGCTGTGCGATATGCGTATCGCCTCCGAGAACGCCAAGATGGCCGCGGTAACCGCCAAGCGGAATGTGGTGCCGGAATCCGGCGGTACCTGGCTGCTGCCCCGCCTGATCGGCTGGGCGAAGACCGCGGAACTCTACTACCGGGCCAGGACCCTGAACGCAGAGGAAGCCCTTGAAATGGGGTTGGTCAATACCGTGGTGCCCGCCGATCAGCTGATGGACACCGCCATGCAATGGGCCCAGGAAGTGGCGGACAACGCGCCGATGGCCGTGCAGACCACCAAGCGGATGATGCGTATGGGCCTGGAAGAGTCCTACGACACCGCCGTGGACCACCTGATGGTGCATTTGAACGGCATGTTCCAGAGCGAGGACTTCGAGGAAGGCCTCAAAGCATTCATGGAGAAGCGCAAACCGGACTTTACCGGCCGATAGTCGCCGTGGTGCCGGACAGGGAAATGGACAGGGGAAATCGAAACTGACGAGCGACCGGCGTCGCTCGTCAACGGAGAAATTCCTCCGCACCGAGATCCAGCGCATGCCGGCTGTGGCGTCTGGCCATCACGGTGAACATCTCGTCACCCCGCTCGGTCTGTTGCACGATCATGGAGGCGATGACCGTGACGCCGAAGCCGCAGAACGATCCTTTCCGGTAGCCATCCCGGCACGCATCCCAATCGAATTCCACGCCGGCAGCAGTCAGTGCGCTGTGGTAATCGCGCAGAATCTCCCCTTCCGCTTCCCGGCGGACCTCCGGCTGGAGACCGGCCCCGAGGAAATAGGCCACATCATTCATGGGCGATCCAAGTTTCAGACTCTGCCAGTCCACTACGGTGATTTTCGGTGGCGACTGCCGCCCGTCGATCAGCATGTTGTCCAGACGGTAGTCCACGTGTTCCAGACAGAACGGCGTACCCAGGGGCGCGAACAGCGGGCACTCCGGTGACTCCCCGACCCGCGCGATGATGGCCCGTTCGTCCGCTTCGAGCCGATCGCCAAAGCGATCCAGAAAACCGGGCACCAGTTGCTTATAGAGCAGGTGGGTCGCCGCCTCGCCCTCCTGTGCGGTATACAGCCAGTCATAGTCTTTCAGTGACTCATCACACCAGCTCGGGGCCTGCAAGCCAACCAGTTCCAGGACCGCAGCCCGGGCCACATCCGCGCTGCAGCCGGCCAGCTGATCGCCCTGTTCTGCCGGCGCCATGTCTTCAAGAAGCAGAACGAATTCCGGGCCTTCGCCTTCAATGGCTTCGAAGTAGCTGGCAGGAATGGAAATCGACAGCCGCGGGGCCAGATGCCGGTAGAACTGCACCTCCCGGAAATAGTTTCTCAACTGCACCCCGGTGGCCCGGCTGACCGGATCGTCCGATGGGAACTTGCCCACGAAGCTTCGGGGGGCGTCAGCATCCCTGTTCGTGAACGCCAGATCGAAACGGAAGCAGGTGCCGATCTGACCTGTGCCGATCTGCTGCCGGTTCACCCGGCTGACCGCCGCGTCTGAAAATCCGTTCTCCGCCAGGCGTTCGGTAAACCACGCCGGATCCATCTCCTCCGGCTGTACTACCGTGCTCATTCATCCCCTCCCCGTCCGGAATCCACGTCCGCTCAACCCAGTCGATCCCATATCGTGACTTGTCACTGCCCCGTTTGTAAAATGACGCCCTGTCATCTCAGCCATTGCCCATGTCCACACCCAGCCGAATCCGTACCCGACGCGCCGTTTCAGCGGAAGACAAATCCGCCCGCCGGTCCGCCATATTGGGTGCTGCTGACGCCCATTTCCGGGAAGTGGGCTTCGAAAAATTTTCGATGGAAGTGCTCTCCAGGCAATTGAACGTGGCCCGTGGCACCCTCTATCGCTACTTCACCACCCGGGAAGAGCTGCTGTTGACGCTCTATCAGCGCCACCAGCAGCAGTTTGTGGATCAGATCATCGAAGCGACGGGGAGCGGCATCGGCGATACCGACTTTCTGCGCGCCTGGTATCGGCTGTCCCTCGCTGACCCGATCCTGATCCCCTTGCGCACGCGGCTGACCAGCGTCATAGAACACAACGTATCACCGGCAGTGCTCACGGCGACAAAACTGGCGATGACCGAGGATTTCGAACGTCTCGCCCGGCACCTGACCGGGGTACTGACGCTGCCGAAACCGCAGACAGAGCAGCTCATTGTCGCCCTGCTGGCCCTGCTGCTCGGCGCCGCACAGGCCGACGCGTCCCCGAGTATGGATTTTTCCGCCTTTCCCGCGGAAGCTCAGCGGATCATGAACTGCTTTGCCGGTGAAACCGTCTTCCTGAACAACGGACAACTGATTCTCGGCGGACTGCGCCGGCCTGACTGACGGGGCCGGGCCGAAACCTCATGGGGCTCCGTCCGCCACGCCGGTAAATCCTGCCGGCGCGTAAGGCCCGACAACAATCTGTTCCAGCACGCCAATGCCCGTTCGCTCGCCGTCCGAGGCTTTCACAACCTGCTGCACGTGGATGTTTTCCGGTGCCAGCAGATCGAGCGCCTCCGGATCGAAAGATTCGTGGCCGATTTCAAGCTCACCCTGCCAGACGCCCTGTCGCCAGACCGGGTGGCCATAGCCGAGGCCCTTGAATTGAAACCGGAGAGTGGGTTCGAGACAGATAGTGCGCTTCGAGCCGTCCAGTTCGATCAGATCGATTTCCGCATAGCGGGCCAGGCGGGTACCCCGATGGTATTCAACCCTGTGAATGGCTCCCGCCTTGCGGTCGACCAGCCCATCTTCCACACCGGGAACGGCCTCTTCATCCGCATACAGCGGGGCGGTCAGGCCTTCGCGAACCAGGGCCTCTCCCCGGGTGCCATCGAAGAAGATCGCATGGGAAATGTGATCGTCCCAGAACAGAGGGGCCCAGAGAAAAAACGCACCGCCGAATGGATGCGGCGCACCGTCCGTGACCGGCTCGCCGACCCCGCGCACGCCCCATGAACGATCCTTGGTCGCGTGGCAGAGATCCGGATCCACGGCAATTTCTCCCTCCGGAGTCTGAATGCTGCCCGTCCAGCGGCCGAACTGATCGAAGCGGGTGGCGTCCATGGCCCGTCGGGTCCCGCTCCAGAGAATCTGCCGGCCTTCCTGAATCGCTGCCGTTCGGGCACTGAAGGTGAGATCACAGGCGAGCCCGCTTTCGTTCTCTTCCAGGATGATCCGACTGCGGCGCATGGGTTCCTGCACTTCGATCCGCAATGGCCCCACACTCATGTCCGTGCGCTCTTCCGGCGCCCGCCGGGAGCCGTAGAAGCAGTGCTGCAGGCCGCCAGGGCGCACCACGCTGAATGCCGCATCCTGCACGTGCCGGTGTGGATAGATGGCCATACCGAGACCGAAGTAGTAACTCGAATCCGCCGCATAGCCGTTGAACCAGGTCCGGTCGTAGACATTCCGGTCACTGGTCGCTGAGTGCACCAGCGGTTCCGGCGTCTGGTGAACGGGAAAGTCATCCAGTTTATTCAGCATCTCGTTTGCTCCTCCCACAAATCCGGCAACGGTAGTCTATCCGTTCAGGCCGATGAATTTTCGGGTACGCGCCAGCACATCCGCCGCATAAGGTGCTTCCATATGCAGGTGATGCGGCCCGGCGAGCCGTTCCAGCGTCAACCTCGGGTGCCGGGCCTGGGCATTCGTGAGCTCATCCGCGAACCACCGGTCACCGCCTTCGGCCACCATGAGCAGTGTGGGCACTTCGCAGGCCGCCAGCAGAAGGTCGATCTGGTCGCGTGTCGGGCGAAGCGGCGTGGCGCTACGGATGCGAGGATCGGTGCGCCAGGTGACACCACCCTCGACGGCTTTGTGACCGCGCTCCACCAGTAACCGGGCGGATTCCGCACTCTGCCCGGTGGCTTCACAGACTCTGGCAGCCATGGCGGCCGTATCCGGAAAGACTTTCGGTTGACGATGGTCCTGCCGCAAGGCTTCGCGAATCGCCTCCCGATTCCTCTCCAGACGCTCGGTATCGGTGGTGCCGCCTGTGGCCATCAACCCATCGATCATCACCAGTGTCCGTACCCGTTCCGGGAACAGGCCGGTCAGCTCTACCGAAATTTCCGCGCCCATGGAGTGACCGATCAGGTTGAAGGACGCCCAGCCGAGGGCGTCTGCGACCGCCAGCAGATCGAGCACGTCGTAGTAATTGAGATAGTGCATGCCAGCTGGCCGATGGTCGGAATGGCCGTGCCCACAAAGATCCACGGCCACCAGATTGAGCTCCGGCAATCCGGGTGCCAGCACATCGAACGAACTGGCATTGTCGAGCCAGCCATGTACACAGAGCGTCGGCACGCCCTCCGGATTGCCCCACTGCTTCGCCGTGATCTGTCGATCAAAAATCTCGAACGAAATTTCCTCGCCAAGGCGCACGGCCTCGGGTACTGCTTCTGCCATTGTTATTCCTGATAAGTGTTCTGAAAAAGGCGGTTCGACTGAACCCGGAATATCCGGCGGACTGATGCCGCCTCCGGTAATTTGAATCCAGATTCAGTATATCCTAACCTGACTGATTCCATTTTACCTGCGAGTTGCAAAAGGGGCACGAGAGAGATGAGCGAATTCAAAGACAAAGTTGTTGTGATCACCGGAGCCGGTGGCGGTCTCGGCAAGGCCCATGCTCTGGAGTTCGCCAGACGCGGTGCCAGGGTGGTGGTGAACGATCTCGGTGGTTCCGGCGACGGCACCGGCGCTTCCGACATGGCTGATCAGGTCGTGGAGGAGATCAAGGCCGAAGGCGGTGTGGCCATCGCCAACAAGGCCAGCGTTTCCGACAAGGCCGGCGCGAAGTCCATCATCGACGACGCCGTTGCCGAGTTCGGCACCATCGATATTCTGGTGAACAACGCGGGCATCCTCCGGGACAAGAGCTTCAAGAAACTGGAGCTTGCCGACTGGGATATTGTGATGGACGTGCACCTGAATGGCACCGCCTATGTCACCCACGCTGCCTGGCCGATCATGTACGAGAAGAACTATGGCCGGATCGTGATGACCTCCTCCACTTCCGGCGTTTACGGCAATTTCGGTCAGGCCAACTACGGTGCCGCGAAGATGGGCATGCTCGGTCTGATGAACGTGCTCTCGAAAGAAGGTGCTGCGAAGAACGTCCGCGTGAACTGTCTTGCACCGGCGGCGGAAACCCGGCTCATCGGCACCATTCCGGGCCGGAAAGTGGACCCGGACAATCCGGATCCGGCCCGGCATCCGCGCCTTGTCACCCCGGCCGTGTTGCTCATGTGCTCTGAAGATGCACCGAACGGTGTCACGATCCAGGCGGGCAATGGCCGTTTCTCCTGCGCGGCGGTTTTCAACAACGAAGACCTCGAGCTTGGTGCGGAAGTGACTTACGAGGACCTGCTGGATCGTAAAGACGAACTGCTGGACATGAGCGCGGCCACCGAGGGCTGGAGCTGGATGAAGAAGATGATGGCCGAGCGCCAGAACAAGTCCTGAGTGGGGGCGACCGCATGACTCTGCTGACCAGCTCACCGGAGCTCGACAACGCACTGGTCGACGCAGCCAACTGGGCAGATGAAGACGCCATCCACGCTCAGTTCACCTGGCTGCGTCAGAACGATCCCCTCCGTTTTCTGGAACCGGAGGGCTTCGATCCATTCTGGAACGTCACCAGGTATGACGACATCAAGGAGATCGAAGGTAACAAGCAGATCTTCATCAATGACCCCAGGCCCACCCTTGGTCCGAAAGGCATGACCGAGCTGATTCAGCAGATGACGGGCCGCAAGCATCTGGTCCGCTCCCTGGTGCAGATGGACGATCCCGATCACTCCAGGTATCGGATGCTGACTCAATCCTGGTTCATGGGTGCCAATCTGCGCAAGCTGCAGGGGGATGTGGATGCCCTGGCGAAGATGTACGTGGACCGACTCGCCGACTTCGACGGTGAGTGCGACTTTGTGAAAGACGTCGCCATCTGGTATCCGCTGCGGGTCATCATGAGCATTCTCGGCGTACCCGAGGAAGACGAAGCACTGATGCTGAAGCTCACCCAGGAGCTGTTCGGCAGCACCGACCCGGACGTGCAACGCTCTTTTGAACCCCAGGATTTTCTCGGCGTGGTGGAGGACTTCGAAGCCTACTTCGCCGAACTCACCCGCTCACGACGGGCAAATCCAACCGACGATGTGGCCAGTGTGATCGCCAATGCAGTCTTCGATGGCCAGCCCATGCCGGAACATGATGCCAACGGCTACTACATGATCGTTGCCACTGCCGGGCACGACACCACCAGCGCCTCCGCCGCCGGTGGCCTGCTGGCCCTGATGCAGAATCCGGATCAGATGGCAAAGCTGCGGGCAGACCCGGCCGGCCTGATGCCACAGGCCATCGACGAAATGATCCGCTGGGTGAGCCCGGTGCGGCACTTCATGCGAACGGCCACCGAAGATTACGAGATTCGAGGAAAAACCATTCGAGAAGGTGAGTCGGCCATCCTCTGGTATCCATCGGCGAATCGGGACGAAGCGGTGTTCGATGCGCCCTTCGAATTCCGGGTCGACCGCTCGGGCGCCAAGCAACTCGCCTTCGGTTTCGGCGCCCATGTCTGTCTGGGCCAGCATCTGGCGCGAATGGAAATCAGCGCACTGTTCAGAGAACTGCTGAATCGGGTCGAGCACTTCGAACTCGCTGGCGAGCCGAAATACACCCAGGCAACTTTCGTCGGCGGGCTGAAGTCACTGCCCATCCGGTACAGACTGAAATGACCCCGCGCCTTCCGCCAGATAGACCTCGAGCAGCTTCTGCGCCATGGGGTTTTCCAGCCCGGGAGCCAGATCAGTCACCGATTCGTCGACCCGCTGCATGCGCAGTATGTCCGTGCGCCGAAAACCCGGCAGCCAGCCGCAGAACCTGAAGCCCGACGCTTGCGCCGAACGCACACCCGCGCCGACGGCCGGGTCACCGAGGCTGAAGTCGATCTGCAGACAAGGCGATTCACTGGCATCCAGGGCCTCGAGCGCCGGACCGAACGAATCACCCACGGCTTCCACTGCCAGACGGGTGAGGCCCCGTTTGTGAAACTGTCGGCTCTGAACATCGCCTTCGCCTCCGGCCGCCGCCGTCGAGGTTGACCAGCGACGAGGCAGCCCGGTAGGCGCAATCAACTCGGCGAGCAACCCCTCATACGCCACCGGCAGATAGCCTTCGAATGGCGCGCCGGGGGTATAGGGCTCGTAGACGATGGTGGCCGCTTTTCGCCTGGAACTGCCCCTGGAATTACCCCTGGAACTGCCCCTGTCCCCCACCCTGCCGTGGGTTTCCGACGGGACGTAGCCGAGCATCAGCCCCGTCTCGAATCCCGCTTTCACCGACTGCCGCTGCATGATGTGGTGATCGGTAGTCGGATAGTGCACAAATCCCTGATAGGCCAGGTCCCGGCACCAGGCGGACAATTCAGCGCCCACCTTCCAGGCGAGCCCTTTGCCCCGCGCAGCCGGATCCACCACGGTATTGCCGAGTTCCACCACGGCTGCGGCAGGCTGGACGGTCATGGCCATATGTCCGAGCAGGTTGCCCGCTTCGTCGAACGCACCAACGCTGCCCAGCACACCCTCGCGCATGGCATCAGCCAGCGCCGCCGCGTCATAGAACAGTCCGTTGGCATAGGTGTCGCCGTACACGCGCCTGAAACAGGCGGCGATGGCTTGTGCGTCGTCCGGGGTAAGGCGACGGATGCTTGTCATTGTCTAGGTTGCGAAGGCTTTCGCGCAGGCGGGCCGCGCCATGAGCCGCGCCACATAGGCAGCCAGATCGGGCATATCGTCGCCGATCAGGCCCATCCGGTTACTCATGATGCAGGCGTGACCGAGCATGATGTCTGCGGCGGAAATTTCCCCGGCCAGGTACTCCCTGCCTTCGAGCGCTTCATCCACGGGTTTGAGCGCCCGGACCAGCAGCTTCTGTGCCTGGGCCAGCACTGTCTCGTCCCGGCGGTCCGGCGGCAGCAGCAGGGTCTGCACGACGATGGTGTTGATCGGCGGCATCACCATCCCCTCACAATAGTGGAACCACTGCAGATAGGCCGGAAACTCGCTCGAATCCACCGCCGGTTTCAGTCTGCCCGGCGCATGGCGCGCCAGCACATACTCGACGATGGCACCGGATTCGAAAATGCTCACATCATCATCGTCCAGTACGGGTACCCGACCCAGCGGGTGGCGGGCCCGATGGGCATCCGATTTGAGATCCTCCGGGTGAAAACGCATGGCGTTCAGCTCGTAGGGCAGCTCGAGTTCCTCGAGCAACCAGACGATACGGCCTGCACGGCTGTTGGGTGCGTGATGCAGCGTCAGCATGAATATCTCCCCGGATCGATTGAGCGTCTACAATAGGCCAATCGCCAATCTCCGGGTAGCCAGCAACGTGATCCACCTCCAGACGCCCTTCGTCCTGCTCAGTCTCATCCTGCTGGGTGGCTGTCATTCTCCACTCATGCTCATGCCGACCCCGGAGGTGCTGAAGGATGACCGCTTCAACCTCTTCGAAGCCAACCCGCATCCGCTGTCGAGCAACGAACTCGCCACGCTGTACGTCACCACCCGGGCGCCGGATGCCCGCAGGCACGACTTCTTCAAGGGAACCGCGGATAAACGCCTGCATTTCGGGTATGCCGAGCTGCGCATCGGCGAGGAAAATCTCAACCTGTTCGAGTTGATCGATCAGTCGACGACCGGCGAACGGAAGGAAAAGTTCTCCTGGGATCTGCTCGACGCGCCCGTTCTCTCTTCCATCGATCGACCCGGTGCGGACACACCCGCAGACCCGATCCTGCCCGAATCAATGACGGCCGGTATGGAGGCTCTGAACGACCACATTGAGAAAAACCCGATCAAGGAACTCACCATCTACACCCATGGCGCCAACAACACGTTTTACTGGTCTGTGGCCCAGGGCGCGCAGTTTCAGTTTTTCACCGGCAACAACGCCATGGTTCTCACCTTTGCCTGGCCGTCTCCCGGCAGCCTCTTCCGCTACGGCGCGGACAAACGCCGTTCTAACGCAGCCGCCGCCGACCTCGCTTATCTGATAGAACTGCTATCCCACCATTCCATCGCCACCAGAATCAACCTGATCGCCTACAGTGCTGGCGGCCGGGTGGTCGGACGGGCGCTGGCGCAACTGGCACAACGCTATGATGACCCGGAAGCACTCAGGATCGGCCAGGTCTACCTGACCCAGTCGGACCAGCCCCTTGCGGAATTCGTGGATGATCTGCCGAACTTCTTTCCACTGGTGGAAGGTATGACGGTGACGACAGCCAGCGGGGACCCGGTGCTCAGCATGGCCGGAATCACGGATCTCAAGCTGCGTCTCGGCGCCGCGGGTGAGGGAGATGGGATAAAGCTGAACATCAGCGAAGCGCACTATCAGCAGGTGGTGGACATCATGAACTCGGACAGAATGGTCCTCATCGATCTGGTCGACGTACCGGCCACCGAGTATCGCTTCACTCATGGTGCCTGGTACGACAGCTCCTGGGTGAGCACAGACGTCATGGTCACGTTGCTCGGGGAGCTGACTGCACAAGAGCGAGGCCTGGTAGCCAGGCCGGTAAACGATGTGCGCGTCTGGGTGTTTCCGGACGACTACCTGGATCGGGTAAAGGGCAACATCCTCAATCGAGCGGAGGCGCGCAAGCAGGCGGTAGCGCCAGATTCATGAATCGACCGATCTCACCCAGCTGATAGTCGAAGAATGGATTGAACGTCTGGCGGAGAAATCCGGCGGCGGACACCCTGAGCGCGCCGGCTTCACCTCGCAGCACCAGATGTCCGAGCCGAATGTGTCCATCCCCACCGGCGGTGGCGGTTCCGCCGTAGAGTGGATCGTCCGGGGGAAACGGCAACGCGATATGTGACATCGAGTACGAACCCGCCGGCCAGAGCGCTTCGAGCTCACAGACCTCACCCGCCCGGCCAGGTCCCGCCCCGGTCAGCGCGCGGACAGTTCGAGCGTCCTCCGCCGTATTGCTCACCACCGTAAATTCGAACCCCCGACGCTCATCAGCCATCAGCCCTGCCAGCACCGAGTGTGGATCCCGGGTCAGCAGTGGTTCAATTTCTGTGCTCCGATTGAAGTCGTAAACCACCAGGGAATGATCGGGCGCCTGCGCACGCCGGGGCAGTCTGTCGTAGAGCACGTCGACCACGGCCGGTACGGCAATGGTGGTGTCCACAACTGACTGGAAAGTGAGTATGGGCGGCATCCGGTCCAGCTGACCGATGTCTGCCGCCGCAGCGAGCCGGGCATCCACCTGGCTGGCCAGGCGCCACACCTGCACGGCGGCGTTCAAGGGAAAGGACCGGTATTTGAAGGGGTCGTACTCGAGCTCGATGCTGTTCCAGGCGACCTTCTCCAATCCGAGCACACGGCCAAGCCTGGCCTGCCAGGGTGTGAGGGCGGCAAGCGGCGTGATCCCCATCGCGGGAGAGAACAGCACCAGGCCATCCGGCAATGGAAGCCCGTTCGACGTGCCCTGTTCCGCCAGCGCGTCCAGAGACAGCTGAATCGCCAGCGGCCCGCCGGTGGAATATCCGAATATATAGAGCGGCTTGTTGCATGCCCTGCCATCGCACAGCACCCGCTCGAGATGCCGGGCAGCGAGAACCACGGCAGCATACATGTCTTCCCAGGTGGTGCGGGTGAGACTGGCCGGCGCGGTGCCATGACCGGGATAACGAAGCCCGACCACGTGCAGGCTCTGATCATGCAGCCGCTCTGCCAGCGCGCTCAGACTGTAGGGCGAGTCAGACATGCCATGCAGCATCAGCACGCCGCCAACCGGGTCACTGTGCGCAAGCTCGTAGCTCCGATTCCAGTCCCGCGCCCAGCGCTTGGGTGACGACATCGAGTCCGGTGCATAGCGATTGATGATGTTTGCGGGGTTTGACGGCAGAGGATCAATCACTTCCTCGGCCAGCTCCGCGAATAACGCATCCTCCAGGTCCAGATAGCCCTGAAAACTGTGCACCCCGCTGCCGGCATGAAATTCGGACGGCAGCACCGCCCGGTGCCAGATATCCAGATCTTCACGGCTTTCCAGATAGACGAGGGCGCCGGTTACCAGAACGAGGAAGGCACCCGATATCCCATAGATCAGGAAGAGTGCCATATGCCGGGCGAAGCGTTTCATCCACGATCCCTGAGTATGATTCCAGTCCGTCATCTTAGTATCCTGCAGCGGCACCGAGATAGCCTGGACACTGTGGCACAACACCAATGCAATCCGCTCAGAGCATAATCAGAGCCCTCTACCGCATCGTATTCCGAGGCGGAACGCCGCAGCGCATCCAGTTTTCCGCTGCACTGATGGTGACCGCCATCGCCGTCACCGTGACCTCCACCCTCATCGGCGGCAGATTCTTCTTCCGACTCTCCGCCATCGAACTCGGCCTGGTGCTGTTCACATTGCTTTCCGGACTCTACATCGGCGCGGCGCTCCTGACCCGCACCGTGCCAAGGATCCGGCTGCGAGCGAGTCTGCTGACACAACTGCTGCTGCTCGGTCTGGCAGCCACGATTTTCGTCCTTCTGATCCCGGCTCGGGAGTTGCATGCGCTCGTCGTGCCTGTATCGGGTGCTGCGGTAGGCCTGGGTCTGCTCAGCGGGACCACCAACGTCCTCCACTACGCAAAGGGCGGGAGCCGCGCCGGCGCCGCCCTGCTCGCTCTCGTTTTTGCGGCTGCCCTCGGCGGTTTCTACGCCACCCTGCGCTGGTTGCTCGAGACGGTATTCTCCTGAGGATGGCGGATGCCACGCCGCAGGCTTTTCTTGCCACGCCGCAGGCGCTTTTCGCCACGCCGCAGGCGCTTCTACTTGACGCGATTGCGTGGCTCGATGCGATGCCGGATGGCGCTCGGGCGGCGCTCGCCGCGGGTTTCCTCATGGTTTTTCTGCGATATTTCGAGACCCGGATTCCCACCTTCGAAATCCAGTACGGTCAGTCGTTCCGCAAGACCGCCCTGGTCGCTCTGGTACTCATTCCCGCCTTTGTCTGGCTGGTCCCGGCCAGCCGCATGACGGTCTACGTGGAAGCGCTCGAACCCGCAACAGACAGCGTGCATCTGTTCTGGTTCAGCCTGCTCGGGCTCTGGCTGGCGGGCTTACTTGTTTCGCTCACAGCACTGACGCGCGCTCAGCTCGTGCTGCGCACGGAGCTGAACGGACTGCAGACGATCGATGACGAAAAGCTTCTGAGTCGGCTCGCCCACTGGCAACGCCGGCTCGGCGTTGGAGGAGGCGTGGACGATGACATCAGCCTGCTGGAAGTTCCAGGCAGCGAACCGCGCTTTCTCACCGCCGGCCGACACGTCGCCTTTCCCGCTGCAGCCCGGCACTGGCCAGGCAACCAGCAGGATGTACTCCTCATCATCAGCCTGGCGCACCTCAAACGGCGGCATCGACGCTGGCATGGAATCGGCTGGCTGGTGAGTTGCCTCTACTGGCCCGTGCCCTGGGTACAGAAGCTGTCTGGCAACCTGATCCGGGACTTCCAGCAATCGGCGGATAAACTGGCCGAGTCCTGCTATCAGGATCGACTCGGCTACGATCGCGCGCTGCGGCAACTCGCCCAGCGCCTGGAGCCACCCCGCCGCGGTCGTTCGGCGACGGCGACACAGGGTAACGGCAGCGCACCAGACCTCAAATCCAGACTGACATCCGCCTTGCAGGACTACGCGACGGCCCTCAAGCGACTGCTCACTCCGGCCGTTGAGCCCGACTGGGAGCTGGCCGATCTGCTCAGCGAACGCAGTGCGGATCATCGTCTCACCTGGACCGACCCCTACGATCGCGTGGTTCTCTTTGTTGGCCAGGCGGCCTTTCTTGCCTTCCTGTTAACCGGCACCACCCTCGAAGAGCGTCCGCCGGAAATCGATTACGAGTACTCCTTCCCCTTCGAGCTGCTGTGGAAGGAACACTTCCACCGAAACCAGGAACTGGAGGAAATGGTTCAACCGGCACCTCCCTCCTGACGGCAACTACGTATATCCACCCTCGCACTCACCCGGGAGAATCGTCTTTTCGACAGCAGAACACGCGGAGGTGACATCGTGCTCAAGGAAGTCAGCGGAGACATTCTTCTCTCCAATGCCCAGGTCGTTGCCCACGGGGTGGCTCCGGCCGATCATTTCAATCAGGGCCTGGCCTTGAGTCTGCGTGAACAGTATCCCGCCATGGCGAAGGACTTCCGGCACTACTGCCAGCTGAATCACCCCAAAGCCGGCGAACTCTGGGTCTGGGCGGGCGCCGACGGTAAGCGGGTGGTGAACCTGATGGTTCAGGAAGAAGCGCCGAGCAATCAATCCCGGCCCGGCAAGGCAACCACCCATACGGTCAATGTGGCGCTGAGAAACCTGCGCACGCTGATCGAAGAGGAAGGCTTCGAGAGCATTGCACTTCCCCGGCTGGCGACCGGTGTGGGCGGTCTCGACTGGGACGACGTGCTGCCGCTGATCGAGAATCACCTCGGTGATCTGGACCTCCCCGTCTACGTCTACACCAGCTTCAAGGCCGGAGAACCCGCCGCGGAATAGCCTCCAGGAGCCGGCGCGCACTGGCGGGCTTCCGCCACATCGCCCATACTCCGGGCCTTCAGAAAGAGGGGGTTCGGAATGAAAACGGCGACGCGAACCGCGTTGACCGGCGTGGCAATCGCCGGTTGTCTCTACGGCTGTGGTGATGCACCGGCCACACCGGAAACAGAAGCACCCACGGACCAGATTCAAACAGCCGCTCAGGCTCCCACGCCGGAACCGGCCACGAGCGAGACAATCGGTGGCAAGCTGCCCGTCACCGTCAGCGAAGGCACCAACCTCTCTTTCGCACTGAGCCCGGATGGCCAGACCCTCGTCTTCAGCCTCCAGGGCGTGCTTTTCAGCGCCCCTGCAACAGGCGGTCCGGCCACCGCACTTACCGACTACTATCAGGACGCCAGGGAGCCGGTCTGGAACCGGGACGGCAGCCTCATCCTCTATCACGGTTATCGCAGTGGCAACTGGGATCTCTGGTCTCTGCCGAGCACGGGTGGCGATCCGCTGCCGCTGACCACGGATGCCTTCGATGACAGAGAACCCCAGGTCTCGCCCAGCGGGGGTCAGATTGCCTTCTCATCCGACAGAAGCGGTAATTACGATATCTGGCTGCTCTCCGTTGCGGACGGCAGCCTGACCCAGGTCACTGCCACGCCGGAGAACGAGGCCGGCCCGACCTGGTCTCCCGACGGCAACGAAATCGCCTATTCAGTCAGCATCGATCGACGAACCACAGAGATCAGAAGCACCAGTCTGATCACCCTGGAAACCCGCATGCTGGCCAGCGAAGTCGGCAGTGTGGCCGGACTATCCTGGCATCCTGACGGTGATCGCCTCGTCTATCAGAACGCGGTGCCCGGCGGCACCATGCTCAAAGCTCTGACGCCAGCGACAGGTATCAGAGAAACTCTGAGCCAGCCCGACGATGATGTTTTCCCCTTCCGCAGTGACTGGATGGCTGACGGCACCCTCCTCTATGCCGCCAACGGCGGTATTCAGCGCCAGGCTGCTGACGGCACACGCACGCCGGTGCCGTTCGAAGCCACCTTCGAACTCGATCGACCTGACTACGAACGCCACCGACGTGACCATGACGACGTCGCCATGCGCCAGGCCCTCGGTCTGTCTCAGCCGGTCATCTCTGCGGATGGACAGCAGGTTGCATTCACCGCCCTGGGTGATCTGTGGCTCTGGTCGCCGGACACCCAGTCGCTGAGGAACGTGACTGAAAGCCCCTTCGCTGAACGCTCGCCCCGATATTCCCCGGACGGGAATCGAATCGCCTACATCTCGGATCGCGGCACCGAAGGGGCTCAGCGCACAGGCTTGTGGATCTATGACATCGCCCAGGACACACACACCCAGGTGAGTCTGCCGAGTACGTCCGTATCCGCCCCGGCCTGGTCCCCGGACGGAAATTCCGTTGCCCTGTTTGCGAGCATCGCCGGAAGCCCGCTTGCCAGTCAGCTCACCATCGCCAATCTGGAAGATGGCAGCCTCACGCCCGTGCACACGCCCATACCGGCTCAGGGCATTTCCTGGAGTAGCGACGGCGCTTTCGTGGCGACGACCGAACTCGCGCCTTATTCGAGCCGCTATCGGGAAGGCGTGTATCAGATGATCGTCACTTCGCCGGCCACGGGAGAGCAGTACCAGGTGGAGCCGGTCGCGCACAGGAGCATGACCAACGTCTCCCTCACCCCGTTCGGTCAGGCCATGACCTATATCCAGGACGGTCAGCTCTGGCAGCAGGATCTGTCTGAAGACTTTCAACCGATGGGTTATCCCGAACCACTGACAGCCGGTCTCACGGACACACCGAGCTGGAGCAGTGGCGGCCAGTATCTGGTCTACATGAATGCGGATCGCATGATGCGTCTGAACGTGGACACCGGTGCAGCCGAAGACATCACACCCCCCGTCGAATGGCGGCCTCTGATCATCACCGCCAGCTGGACACTCAAGGTCGGCCGACTGTTCGATGGCACCGGCGACCGCTATCTCGAGAACGTGCTGATCACCATTGATGGCAACCGCATCGTCAGCATCGAGCCGGATGCAGTCGACGCAGTGGCTGATCTGGACGCCTCGGACAAAGCCGCCTTTCCCGGGCTGTTCGAGATGCACGCGCACATGGGCGATGTCAGCGAACCTCAGGGCCGGGCCTGGCTTGCCTGGGGCGTGACCAGCGTCCGGGATCCGGGCTCCGACCCCTACGTGGCGAAAGAACGCCAGGAAATCTGGGACAGCGGCACCTTTGCCGGACCGCGCACCCACGTCACCGGCTATCTGACGGATGGCAACCGGGTGTACTACTCCGTGGCGGAAGGTATCGGCTCTGACGTACACCTGGACAGAGCGCTGGACCGGGCTGCCCGGCTGAAGCTCGACTTCATAAAAACCTATGTGCGGCTGCCCGATCACCGTCAGGAACGCGTGCTCGAGTTCGCCCATGAAAACGGCATTCCGGTTACTTCACACGAGCTTTTTCCTGCAGTCGCTTACGGCATGGACCATGTGGAACACATCGGCGGCACCAGCCGCCGAGGCTATCAGCCGAAGGTGTCGGCGCTCGGACGAAGCTACGACGACGTCATTCAACTGCTGGCGCAATCCGGTATGGGCATCACGCCCACCGCCGTACTCCCCGGCTACGCCGTGATAGCCGAGGAAGAATCCGATCTCTTCGCCACCCCGCAGTTCGACTATTTCTACGGTGCCAACGGCCGCCAGGCCGCAGCCATGCTCTCCCGTATGTTCGGTCCCGGCGCGGCCGGCACGGCGGAAAACAACGGCCGCTTCCTGAAGGCACTGGCGGACGCGGAGGCACTCGTGGTCAGCGGCACGGACGCACCGTTCGTCCCATACGGCGCCGGTCTGCATGCAGAGCTCCGCCTGTACGCACGGGCCGGACTCACACCCGCCCAGATCCTGAAATCAGCCTCCGTCAATGCCGCCAGAGCGGCAGGGGTGGATCACGACATCGGCACCCTTCGTCCCGGCATGATCGCCGATCTGGTCGTGGTGGATGGAGACCCGCTGGCGGATATCGCGGATGCAGACAACGTGGTCATGACCATCAAGAACGGGCGGGCCTATCACCTGCCTCAGTTGATGCAGGCGCCAGTCGAGAACTGACGCGGCAGGCGTGGAGTCGACTGGCGCTCAGTCCGCCGGCCAGGCCCAGACGAAACCGTTGCGGTTCGGCATCTGAACGAGGGGCAGCGACCCGGCATCGAGCACCTGATCCCGTTCGATCACACCATTCTCGGCCAGTAGATAAGCCGTCAGCGCGTATGTTTCGTCCGCGCTGAGTGTGCCTGGCTGATGGTACGGCATGGCCTTGCGGATGTAATCGAACACCGTGGTGGCATACGGCCAGTAGCTGCCGATGGTCTTCACGGGCTGGTCGGATTCAAGCGAGCCCAGCCCACCGGTCAGCCGATCATTCGGGCCACCCTGCCCGCCGTCCCCATGACAGATCCGGCACGCCTGCTGATAGACGGCCAGCCCGTCGTGGGCATTACCCGCCCCGGCCGGCAATCCACGACCATCCGGCATCACGACGAAGTCCACGGCATCCGCTTCAGCATCGCTGACGGGAGTGCCGAGACCGGGCCCTTCGGCCACCGCGAAGGGACTGCAGAGCCCGGTCAGCAGAACGGCCAGAATCGATCCTCGTTCAAGCATAGACATTGCGTGACACCCCCTGTTCGCTGACCGCCCAGGCCTGAATGCCGTTGTAATGGTAGAACGCCTCTGGCGCTCTGCCCGCCAGCACCTGATCCCGGGTCGGCTGAATGGCGCCCGTATCATCCACCGCCCGACTCATGAGCGTCGCGGGACCACCGTCCCAGCGCCAGGCTGCACGGAATCGGGTCAGACACTGCGGCAGCACGTGTGCATCGAGCGCAGCATCCGTCCAACTCTGACCACCGTCTGCAGAGATTTCCACCCGGCGGATCCGGCCCCCTCCGGACCAGGCGATACCGCTGATCTGATAGATACCCGGCTGCCCCAGATCCAGTCCGGGAGACGGGCTGGTGATCACGGATTTCACCGCCATGGGAAACGTGAACAAAGAGGCTGTGCCGCCTTCCGCCAGATCCGAGTATTTTGAGGTTTCGTCCTTGGTCATGGCCGGAGAGTCCGTCACCTTGAGCGTGCGCAGCCACTTCACGCTGGCGTTACCTTCCCAGCCCGGCAGGAAGAGGCGCATCGGATAGCCGTTGGAAGGACGCAGCCGTTCGCCGTTCTGATAGAGCGCGACAATGGCATCTTCCATGATCTTCTCCAGCGGTACGCTCCGACTCATCACAGCCGCATCCGCACCACCAGCCACCACCCACTTGCCCTCCGGCTGCACGCCGGCTTCGTCGAGCAGGACATTGAGCGGCACCCCGCCCCATTCGCTGGCAGAAACGAGGCCATGGATGCTCGCGCAATCCGCATCCACCGGATTCGGCGCGATCAACGCGCCGCTGTTTCCGGAACACTCGAGAAATTGAATTCTGGACACCTGCGGGTAGCGGTCCAGAGTCTCCGCATTAAAAGAGAGCGGACGTTCCACAAGCCCGTGAACGAACAGTCGATGCTGTGCCGGATCGATCTGCGGGATACCGGAATGGTGCCGTTCGAAATGCAGGCGACTCGGGGTGATGATGCCCTCCAGATGCTGCAGCGGCGTTCTCGAAACACCGGCTCCGGTGGTACCCGGCTGCGAACCAACTGGCGCTCGAACCACGTGGGCCTCAAAGGAGGACGGCTCGCCACTCGGCCCCATCCCAATCCCCGGAGCCCGCATCCACGGCGCCCGATACGGCCCGGCGGCCGCAGCGTTTCCGGCAATCAGCAGACCGGCGCCGGCGGTCAGACCGGACTTCAGAAACAGACGCCGATGCAGCAGGCCGTTACCGGCGACCGGCGCGAGATCGTCGTCGTTTGAGCTATCAGTCATGTAAAGCCCCTCCCTTATACGGATGGTGCCCGGGGCGCTGAGCAGAGACAAGCCCCACGCACTTCGCGGAGGAGCTCGCCCCGGATGACAAAGCCCGGGTTTATAGAGACACTGCCTCTGAATTCCGGCGTCCCCTTCCAGGAGAACATCATCCATGCGAGTGCCTGTTCTGATTCTGGTTCTCATCGGCCTGCTGAGCTGGGCGTTCGTCGAGCGCCGCGTCCTGTTCATGCAGGCGTTCGCCGTCACCGGACCGGGTGAGCCACCACCGCTGCTGCCGGCCGAGGACGAAGGTACCGGGGTCCGCTGGCTGGATGAGTACTTCACTGTGGCGCAGGTCGCACCGGACACCTACGCCATCGGCGAGCCACGATACGCCCAGCAGAACTACAACTATCTGATCGTCGGCGACGACAGAGCGCTGTTGTTCGACGCCGGCCCGGGCATCCGCGATGTGCGCAGCACGGCGGAAAGTCTCACCGATCGACCCATCGTCTTCCTGCCATCACACTTCCACTACGATCACGTGGGCAACGATGTCACTTTCGACGAGATTGCCGTCGTCGACCTGCCGCATATCCGCAGCCGGGTGGGTGAAGATGGCCTGCTCACCCTGCTGCCCATGGAGCATCTGGGCCGGACAGAAGGCATGGACGCCCCGACCTGGGCCGTGGACCACTGGTGGCCGCCCGGTCACGAGATCGACCTGGGCGGCAGAACGCTTACCCTCATCTATACGCCGGGCCACACCACGGATTCCGTGTCATTGCTCGATGAGGCCAACCAGATTCTGTTCAGTGGCGACTACCTCTATCCGGGCGACCTCTACGGCTTCCTGCCGAATTCCTCCATGGCGGACTATCAGGCCACGGCCATCACCCTGCTCGGCAATCTGGATCCAGGCGTGGTGCTCCTCGGCGCGCATCGGGTCACGCCACCGGGTGCACCCAGACTGGGTTATCAGGACGTGGAAGACCTGGCATCCGGTCTCCGCCGCATTCAGGATGGTGAGATCGAAGGGGTCGGCGGTTATCCACAGGCCTTTCCGATCAGCGACCGATTGACCATGCTCGCCGAGCCCCGCTGGCTGCAGCGCTGGTAGCACAGTCAGCCCGGAGCAGATCGCAAGCCAGTCAACAACGGAACCCAGTCCACCCTAAAACCCAGGTAAGGAATTCAGTAAGCCGATGTTTGAAATGCCCAACCGGCGCAGGATTTATCTCATGCGACACGGTGAAGCCGCCTACGTCTCCGAAGACGGCACCGTCACCGAAGACCCGCGCAACGTACCGCTCACCATGAACGGCCGGATCCAGGCCAGAAAACAGGCCGCCGTGCTCGCCAGCGTGCCTTTCGATCGCGCCATCTGCTCCGGCCTGCCGCGCACGCGGGAGACGGCAACCCTCGTGCTCGCCGGCCGGGAAACCCCCGAACTGGAAGCAGTACCTGAACTGGAGGAGATCAACGGCGGCGGCAGGGATCAACCCATCGCCGACCGGGCGGCCTGGCTTGCCCATGTGGCGAATCCCTGGGCCGGTGCCGATCATCCGGACGCCACTTTCATGGGCGGCGAGCGTTTCATCGACTTCGCCGCCCGGGTGACGCCGGCCTTCGACGCCATCATCGCCGATCCGAACTGGCGAACCCTGCTTCTGGTGCTGCATGGCGCAGTCAATCGCATGATCTTCAACCACGTGCTGGGCCTCGGCTGGCAGGGGCGCGTCAGCATCGAGCAGGACAACTGCTGCATCAACGTACTCGATGTGGACACGGATCCGGACGGCGGCATTTCCAGATTCCTGGTCCGGGTCGTGAACCTGACCAGCTACGATCTGAACAAGTCGGACGTATTCCTGACCAGCATGGAGCACACGGCCGCGCGGATCGCCGAGCAGATGGCTGACTGAGGCGTTCGGCTTCGCATCGTTGCGCGCCTGCTATGATCGGTGCCAGATCAACGGAGGAAAAGAATGGACGCGGAACTCATCAGGCACGACGGCTGGGCGGAACTCGTGCTGAACCGGCCGGAGCGCAAGAACGCGATCACTGGCCCGCTGGGAATCGCCATGGCCGAGTGCCTGGCAGCGGTGAAAGACGATGAGTCCGTTCAGGTGCTGCTGCTGCGTGGCGCGGGCGGTGCCTTCTGTTCCGGCCTCGATCTCAAGGCGTTCAACGCGGATCCGGCACCAGACTGGCTACCTGAATTTCAGCACATCTGGCGCGGCGCACATCGAGCCCTGTTCGAATGCCCCGTGCCCATTGTCGGCGCCCTGGAACGCTATGCCATCAACGGCGGCGCCGCGCTGGCCCTGGCCTGCGACCTGCTGATTGCCGGCCGCGATGCATTTCTACAGGTGGGAGAGGTGCAGATCGGCATGGCGGCGCCCTACAACATGGCCTGGCTGGCGCTCCGCCACCCGGAAGCCGTTGCCGCCCGGCTCGCCATGGTCGGCCAACGACATAACGGCGAAGCACTGCGTGAGTTGGGCGTGGCCTACGACTGTGTCGAGGATGCTGAAGTGCTCGCAACGGCAACGGACTTGGCAACCACCATGAGCGAATACCCGGAAGGTGGCAGCCGGAGAATCAAAGCGGGCGCTCGCGCGAACCTGCAGATGACGGCGGATGAATGGTTCGATCTGTTTACCGGTATCAATCCCGCAGGGGTACGCGTACCCGGCACGATGAAGTAGGAGGAGAGACGAATGAGAGATCTCAAGAACAAGGTCGCTTGGATCACCGGTGCTGGAACCGGCATCGGTGAGGCCGGGGCAGTGGCGCTGGCTGCTGAAGGTATGCAGGTCGTCCTCTCCGGACGACGAGTGGAACCTCTGCAGGCGGTAGCAGAGAAGATCGGACCATCGGCGTCTGTCGAATCGCTGGATGTTTCAGACAAGGACGCCGTGGCCGAGGTGGCCGCTCGCATCCTCGACCGTCATGGCCGGATAGACGTACTCGTCAACAGCGCCGGTATCAATGTGAAAGAACGGAACTGGCACAACATCCGTCTGGAAGACTGGGATCGGTTGATCAGGATCGACCTGGATGGTGCTTTCTACTGCGCGAAGGCAGTGCTGCCTGGGATGATCGATCAGGGAGACGGCCTGATCATCAACATCTCGTCATGGGCGGGCAGATATGTCAGCGTCGTCACTGGACCGGGCTACACTGCGGCCAAACACGCGATGAACGCCATGAACGAAAGTCTGAACATGGAGCATGGCATCCACGGGATCCGGGCCTGCGCGATCTGTCCCGGAGAGGTGGCAACCCCCATTCTGGACAACCGACCGGTGCCGGTCAGCGAAGAAGACAAGGCGAAGATGGTGCAATCAGAAGACTGCGGCGAGCTGATCCGGTTCATTGCAACGATGCCACCACACGTCTGCATCAATGAGCTCACGATCAGCCCGACCTGGAATCGGGGCTACATCGCCCAGGCGCGCACACTGGCACCCTGAACGGAGGGTATTGGGGCTAGTCGCCAACCGGTTTGTAGCCGAATTTCATCCCGCCGATACTGGCTTCGTACATCAGCCCACCTTTGGCGACCGTGAATACGGCCAGACCTTCGCTGTAGTCTCCCCGCGTAGCAGCGTCGTGCTGGCCGCCTGAAGCGCCGGCGGTTCCACCGCCAGCCGTGGACGTGCCGGCAGAGGCCCCTGCGGTAATGGCAACAGCCGTCGCCTGTGCGCCGAATTCAAAATTTCCGGAGGCAAAGTCGGTGAACGCACGCTCGTCTTCGAAAAAGATGATCATGCTGTAAGCCTGACCGCCGAACTGGAGGCCGATGGTCACCTGAGCGACGGACGTGTTACCCACGTGCTCGCCACCGACAAAAACACGACCTTTGCCACCTGCACCGCCGATACCGATGCCGCCCTTACCGATGGTTGGAAAGAGCGCGTAGCCATAGGCGGATTCGAACAGACCGCCACTGGCCCCTGCCTCCTGGAACACCGCCCTGGCGTCATCATAGCCATCAGCCCAGGACTGATTCGCCATGGCAAGGCAGAAGAGGGTGAGTACCGCGGAGCGGATGATGTGCTGATGCATCGAATTATCTCCAGAAAACAATCTGTTACAGGTTGATCCAACCGTTGGCGACGCTGCCCGCCATGCCCGCCGGTCGCACCGATTACTGTGCTTCGTCGTTGCCAACGGCCTTGTAGCCGAATTTCATGCCGCCGATGCTGGCCTCGTACATGAGGCCACCCTTGGCGACGGTAAAGACGGCAAGGCCTTTAGAGTAGTCGCCCGACGTGACGGCATCATGGCGCCCGCCGGACGCCCCCGCAGTGCCGCCACCGGCCGTTGAGGCGCTGGCAGACGCACCCGCCGTGATCGCAACCGCCGTGGCCTGCGCACCGAACTCGAAGTTTCCGGAAGAAAACTCGTCGAACGCCCGCTTATCTTCAAAGAAGATGATCATGCTGTAAGCCTGGCCGCCAAGCTGAAAGCCGATGGTCACCTGCGCCAGAGAGGTGTTGCCGACATGCGCGCCGCCCACATAGACACGGCCTTTGCCACCCGCGCCCCCGATACCGATCCCGCCCTTGCCGATGGTCGGAAAGAGCGCATAGCCGTATGCGCTACCGAAAAATTTGCCGCTCGCACCGGCATTCTGAAAGACCGTCCGGGCATCGTCGTAGCCATCGGCCATCGCGGGTGAAGACAGGCCTGATACCAGCAGCAGCGTGGCAACGGCAGCCGCTGCGATCCGTTTGTGTAGCGTCATGGAGGGCTCCTGAGTGAACTGCGTGCTCATGTTACACACTCGCTTCTCATGATCGAAGCCGGCGGCACTGGAAATCTCGTTGGCGGTTTTCGTCCGTCAGCGCTTCTATACTGTGTCTACAGCGCGCCTACAGCGCTTCGAGGGCGGCCACCAGCATGGCCTCGATCTGCGTCACCACGGAACGTTCCAACTCCGGATCGAATCCCGCCAGTCGGGGTGTGTGCAGGTGGCCCATGGGGATCCGCGCTGCCGGTCCGAACTTCTGCGTGTTGGCCAGCAGGGTGCGATAGGCAATCTCGTTCGAAAGATAGCCACCGCCGGAACCACGTACGGCGGTCTGGCCATCGAGTGAACTCAGATCTGCGGCGGCCAGGTCGCCGGTTTCGAGTGTTGCGACATTTCTGTTGTCCCGGATCGGAAAGGCACCGCCGACAGACACCATGGCTTCCGCAGGCAACGTGAACTCGAGAAACTCCGGCCCGATCAGGTCGCCATCCGGCGTACCTGGAACGAGCGGGTTGTCCGGCCGGGCACCCGTCAGCACATTAAGGTTGTCGGTCACCGCGGAAGAGCGACGGCGACCGGGAAACCGTTCAAGATCAAAGCCTTCCCGGCCCATGCTGAGAGTCACTATCAGGTCGGCCCGGGCCAGCAGCGGGTTGATGAAGTCTTCCACCATACCCGCATCGAAGTCCGCAAACCGGACGGGGAACACGGCAGCCTGCACCATGGCAGGCCCACTGTCCGTATTCAGCATCCGGCCATCCAGGGCCAATGCGGCGAGCCCGGAAGGATTGCTCTGGTCGATCTGCCGGTCGAGATGAAAGGGATCGAAGCCGGTGACGATCACCCGTCTGGCCCGGTTGCCGCTGGTCTCACGCCCCGGAAAGGAGACATCTGCCAGACCGCGGCTGGTCCGTTCGAATACGGCCAGTGTGGCTGGGTCTACGCGCCCTCTGAGTTCCGCCGTATAGGCGAGCCGGCTCCAATACAGCGCCCGGTCATCCCAGAGTTCACCCGACTGCAGATCGCGAACGGCCGTGCGCCACAATCGGCTGCCGAGATCGGCAAGTGAAGCTGCATCTGCGTTTACCGGAATCGGCCCCACCTTGCTGGTGAGCCGCTGATACGGAATGCGGCCATCGGCCAGTCGCGGCAGCCGGGCCTCTTCGACGGTGAGTGACACTGATGCCTCCCGGTCAACCACATTCCTCTGCTCCGCTGCCGAACCAGGCGCTATCGCGAGGAATATGGAACACACACTCATCACCCAGGCGCAGACAGGTCCGGTTGTATGCAACTGGGGGGCGGTTCGCCTCAGGGTGGAACGCGGCCGGATATCGACCATTCGAGCAGGTTGCCGGGCGTGGCTCAGTTCTTCAGCACCCGCAGAACGTCTTCCAGCTCAACGATCATCTGCTTCACCAGCAGCTTGAACTGGGTCTGGTCCTGCTTCGCATCGTCACCGGTCAGGCGCTGCCGGGCACCGCCAATGGTGAAACCCTGATCGTAGAGCAGGGATCGAATCTGACGGATGATAATCACGTCCTGGCGCTGGTAGTAACGACGGTTTCCCCGACGCTTCACAGGCTTGAGCTGCGGAAACTCCTGCTCCCAGTAGCGGAGCACGTGCGGCTTCACCTCGCAGAGCTGGCTGACCTCACCGATGGTGAAATACCGCTTCCCCGGGATCGGGGGCAGGTCATCACTCTGACTCGGGTCCAGCATACGCCTCTACTCTTGCTTTCAATTTCTGGCCGGGACGGAAGGTAACCACCCGTCGGGCCGTGATGGGAATCTCTTCCCCGGTTTTCGGGTTGCGTCCGGGACGCTCCCCTTTTTCGCGCAGATCGAAATTCCCGAATCCGGACAATTTCACCTGTTCGTTTCGTTCCAGGCTGCCGCGGACCTCATCGAAAAAGAGTTCCACGATTTCCTTGGCTTCGCGCTTATTCAGACCCAACTCGTCGAAAAGACGATCGGCCATCTGCGCTTTCGTCAAAGCACCCAATTCAAGTCTCCTTTCCCCGTGTCTCCCTCCTGGACCGGCTGGCCGGAGGGTCCTCCCACGGATCGGAACTAACGCAGCCTGGCGCCCGCTTCTTTGGCGAGCGCTTCTATGGCGTTCTGCATGTATTGCCCGATTTCTTCCTCGGTAAGAGTGGCGGAAGCCTTCTGCAAGGTCAAGCCTACTCCCAGACTTTTCTCTGTAGAATCAATGCCTTTGCCTTGATACACATCAAACAGTCTCAAGTCTACAAGGACTTCTTCGAGGTTTTCGGAAAGAATCTCGACGATTCTGGCGGCCGGTACGGTCTCCGGGACCACAATCGCCAGATCCCGCCGGACGCTGGGGTATCTGGAGACAACGCCATGCCGCCGCCGGCTGTGTGACAGAACCGCGTCGGCGAGGATTTCCAGCAGATAGACCTCGCCAGGCACGTCCAGGTGCTGCTCGATCTCAGGATGGAGCCGGCCCAGACGACCCACCGGCTGCCCGGCGGCCAGGACCCGGGCGGATTGGCCCGGATGCAGCACCGGATCCTCGACCCGTTCGAAGGTCAGATCCCGGCGCCCAGTCCAGCTGATCAGCCGCTCCACATCGCCCTTCAGATCGAAGAAATCCACTTTCTCATCGGCCAGATTCCAGTTTTCCGGGCCCCGTCTGCCCCAGAGCGCGGCGCCAACCATCCAGGGTTGTTCAATGTCGCTGTCCTCACCGTCCACTGCCGGCAGGAAGCACTGCCCCACTTCGAACAGGCGCACCCGATCCTGCTGCCGGGCAATATTGGCCTGCAGCGCATCCACCAGTCCGGGCAGCATGCTGGTGCGCATTACCGACATATCCTGGGACATGGGGTTTTCGAGCACCCGGGCCGGGCTGCCCGGCGCCAGAAGATCCTGCATTTTCGGATCGATGAAGCTGTAGGTGATCACTTCCTGATAGCCGAGATCCACGAACTGCCGTTTCAATGCCGGTACGCCGCCACGCTCGAGGGGGACCTCGGTCAGCGTCAGATCCGTTACCGGCCGTCGGCTCGGAACGTTGTTGTAGCCGTATATCCTGCAGATCTCCTCGACCAGATCCGCCTCGATGGCAATATCGAAGCGGTGGCTGGGGGAGCGTATGGTCCACTGCACGCCCTCTTCCGCATCTTCGCTTCTCGCTATCCGTTCAAAGCCGAGCCGTTCGAAAGCTTCATCCACCGCTTCAGGCGCCACGTTCACACCCATCAGCTCGTTCAGCCGCCGTTCGCGGAGCATCACTTCGGCGGGCTTCGGCAGATGTGCTTCGCTGAGCGCCTCGGTCACCGGGCCCGGTTCGCCACCAACGATATCGAGCAGCAGTTCGGTGGCCCGATCCACCGCCAGGCGCTGAAGCTCGTAGTCCACGCCGCGCTCATAGCGGTGAGAGGCATCCGTAGCCAGGCCGTACCGGCGTGCCGTGCCGGCGACGGAGAGCGGATGGAAGAACGCACACTCCAGGAAGACATCCACGGTGTCCGTCTGCACACCACTGCGTTCACCGCCCATCACGCCGCCAATGGCCACCGGACCGTTGGCGTCCGTGATCAGCAGCGTTTGATCATCGAAGGTGACTTCCCTGCCGTCGAGCAGGGTCAGTGTTTCGCCTTTATTCGACTTTCGGACCACGATGGGTTCGGCAAGCTCGGCAAGGTCGAACGCGTGCATGGGCTGGCCGAGTTCCATCATCACCAGGTTGGTGACGTCGACGACAGGGTCGATGCTTCTGAGTCCCGTCCGCCGGAGCCGCTCTTTCAACCACAGAGGTGACGGACGACTGATGTCGACGCCGCGAATCACCCGACCCAGATACCGCGGACAACCCTCCGGGTCTTCGAGCTGCACTTCGAATGTGTCTTCAATGGTGGCAGTCGTCGGGTTGATGGTCAGTTCGGCAACCGGCGCGTTATTCAGCACGCCTACCTCCCGGGCCAGTCCCCGCAGACTCAGGCAGTCACCCCGGTTCGGAGTCAGATCCAGATCGATGGTTCGATCTTCCAAAGCCAGTGCTTCACGCAGATCGTCTCCGGCCGTCAGGGTCGGCTCCAGTTCCAGAATGCCGTCATGGTCTTCACCCAGTCCGAGCTCGGCCGCACTGCAGAGCATGCCGTGGGATTCCACGTCACGAAGCCTGGCCTTTCTGATTTTGAAATTCTCCGGCAGCACCGCCCCGACCCGGGCAAACGCAGTCACCAGTCCGCTGCGAACATTCGGCGCCCCGCAAACCACCTGATGCACGGACTCTCCGTCGTCCACCTGACAGACCGAGAGCTTGTCCGCGTTCGGATGCTTGCTCACCTCGCGCACGTGACCGACCACCACGCCGCGGAATTCACCCGCGACCGGTTCGATGCCATCCACTTCCAGTCCGGCCATGGTCAGCTGTTCGAGCAGATCGTCGGCCGCAATATCCGGCTGAACCCATTCGCTCAGCCAATTTTCGTTGTATTTCATCGTTGGCTCTTCTCTTACCCGCGAATGCTAGTTGAACTGCTTCAGAAAACGGACGTCGTTTTCGAAGAACATGCGCAGGTCGTCCACCTCATAGAGCAGCATGGCCAGGCGATCCCCGCCCATCCCGAAAGCGAAGCCGGAGTAGATCTCGCTGTCGATGCCGGACATGTTCAGCACGTTCGGATGCACCAGACCGCAACCCAGCACCTCAATCCAGCCGGTATTGGAACAGACCCGGCAACCTTTCCCCATGCAGTGCACGCATTGCACGTCGGCTTCCGCTGAAGGCTCCGTGAACGGGAAATAACTCGGCCGGAAACGCACGGCCAGATCCGCTTCGAAAAAGCGCTGGAGAAACTCGACCACGGTGCCTTTCAGATCGGCGAAACTGATGCCGCGATCGATCACCAGCCCTTCCACCTGATTGAACATGGGGCTGTGGGTGAGATCCGAGTCCCGGCGATACACGCGGCCCGGACAGATGATCCGGATCGGCGGCTCCTCGGTCTCCATGGTGTGCACCTGACTCGGCGAGGTATGAGTTCGCAGGAGCGTGCCATCACCGAAGTAAAAGGTGTCGTGCATGGCCCGGGCCGGGTGATGCGCCGGAATATTCAGCGCTTCGAAATTATAGTAGTCGTTTTCGATCTCCCGCCCATCGACCACGGCGTACCCCGCGCCCGCAAAGATCTCCTCGATCCGCTGCATTGCCTGGGTCACCGGATGCAGGCCGCCCAGAGGCGTCTGCCGTCCTGGCAGCGTCACGTCCACCGTCTCTTTAGCGAGGGCCGCCGCAAGCTGCTCAGAACCCAGCGCAGCTTTACGCTCGCCGATCAGCTTCTGCACTTCGTCTTTGGCCACATTGATGGCGGCACCGGCCTTCGGGCGTTCTTCGGGATCGAGCGCACCCAGCCCTTTCAGCAGCGCAGTCAATTCGCCCTTCTTGCCGAGGAAGCGAACGCGCACCTCATCCAGCCCCTGCTCATCTGCAGCGTCCCGAATGGCGACCTGTGCGTCGCTCAAAATACTGTCGATATCCATCTGTTCACTCTCAAACGCGGTTTCATCGCACTATCAAAAAAAAAGGAAGAACTTACGCCCTTCCTTTCACACGGCTACGCCTTCCGGAAGGGCTGCTCTTATGGCCCCCAGAAGGCGGAATCTTTCTGGATCTGTTGTCGCCGTAGGTGTCGCCGCAACTGTCGCCGCAACTATCCTGGCAACTGTCCCGGTGCCTACCCCGGAATCGGCCGGGGTAGTACACACGTGCGGACGCGGCGCCTTACGCTGCCTTGGCGGAAGTCTCGTCGGACTCCAGCGCTGCCTTGGCCTGCTCGGCGAGAACCGCGAACGCTTCTTTCTCGTGAATCGCGAGATCTGCGAGCACTTTCCGATCCACATCGATCGCCGCCTTCTTGAGGCCGGCGATAAATCGGGAATAGGAAAGGCCATGCTCACGGGCAGCGGCATTGATCCGGACCACCCAGAGCTGCCGGAACTGGCGCTTCTTCTGGCGGCGGTCCCGATAGGCATACTGGCCGGCTTTGATGACGGCCTGCTTGGCGACCTTGAACTGGCGGCTGCGGGCACCGTAGTAACCCTTCGCCTGCTTCAGCACCTTCTTGCGGCGTGCTCGGGACACCACACTACGTTTTACTCGTGACATGGGGCCTCCTATCGCGCCTTGTTCGGCAACAGCTTGTCGATCATGCGGGTATCGGACGCAGACACGTCTTCCAGGCCGCGCAGCTGACGCTTCCGCTTCGATGCTTTCTTGGTGAGGATGTGGTTACGATTCGCCTGGCGATGCTTGTAACCCTTGGCGGTGCGACGGAAACGTTTCGCCGCGCCACGGTCGGTCTTGAGTTTCGGCATTTCGAACTCCAATGTTTCTACCTGGTCTCAACCGGCCTTCTCGAGGCGGCGATACAGGTCTGGTTTATGTTGTTGTGTCCGGTGTTACCGGCTTCTCGTTTTTCTGGTCGAAGCGCGCGTTCCGGGGAACGCGACTAACGCTTCTAACGCTTCTTCTTCGAAGGAGCCATGACCATCACGACCTGGCGTCCTTCGAACTTCGGCTGGGTTTCAACCACAGCCAGATCTTCGAGGTCTGCTTCTATCCGGTTCATCAGCTTCATGCCGATCTCCGGGTGGACCATCTCCCGGCCACGAAAACGAAGGGAAATTTTCGCTTTGTCGCCATCTTCGAGGAATCGTCGCAGATTCCGGAGTTTGACCTGATAGTCACCTTCCTCCGTGCCAGGCCGGAACTTGATTTCCTTGACCTGAATCTGCTTCTGCTTCTTACGCTGTGCGGCCTTTGTCTTCTTCTCCTCGAACAGGTGCTTGCCGTAGTCCATCACCTTGACCACCGGCGGCTCTGCTTCCGGGGCAATCAGTACTAGGTCCAGACCCGCTCGAGTGGCGGCACTGAGCGCTTCATCTCTGGAAACGACACCTACCTGCTCCCCATCCGCGCCGATCAGCCTGACGCTCGAGGCCGTGATCTCTTCGTTGGTCAGAGACCGGTTAGCTCGCTTCGCGACACCTCTTTTAATAGGCGTTCTCCAATCTTCAGTTGCTCTAAGAGTATAAATATTAACGCGAAAACGGCCGCGGCGACTTATTCCTCTTCAGGAGTTCGCCCGACCAGACAACTATCTATTTTCGTTTTCGACTATTTTCGACGATGTTCCGTCTATATCCCATCGTCCCATCGTCCCATCGTCCCATCTCCGCCGGCAGACCCTGAGGCCAACACCAACGGAGCGCGGCATTCTACTGCCCCCTTCTCCCGCACACAAGTCTCCTGACGCCGGGAAATGGACGCTAAGCCCTTGTCATAAAAGGGCAATTTTTCCGTTGCGGCAAAGTTTCAATCCGGCAGGCCCAATACCCGTTTGGCGATGATGTTCAGCTGCACCTCGGAAGTGCCGCCTTCGATGGAATTCGCCTTGGAACGCAGCCAGCCGCGGGTGGTGTCGAGCTCATTCGGCGCAAAGGGGTTGCTGTCCAGAACGGTGCCCAGACTCCGGGTGCCCATCATGTCCAGCATCAGCTCATAGCGGTTCTTGTTCTGCTCCGTACCGTAGTACTTGAACATCGAAGATTCGGCCCCTGGCGCCTTGCCGCTCGCGGTTTCTTCCACGGACCGTTTGATGGCGAAACTGTAGGCCCGGTCGTTCATGCGGTGTCGCAGCACCTTCTCTCGGAGTGCTGCGTCCGCGATCCGGCCGTCCTGCAGCCCCACGTAGTCGGCGGCCAGTTCTTCCAGGGTGGCCTGCTTCTGGCTGCCGCCGCCAATGCCACCGATCATCGTGCGCTCGTATTGCAGCAGCCGCTTGGCCACCGTCCAGCCCTTGCCCGGCACGCTGACCACCTGGCTCTTTGAAGCCCGGGCGTTATCGAAAAAGGTCTCGCAGAAGGGTGACAGACCGCTGATCAGCAGGATCGGTTTCACCGTCACCCCCGGCTGATCCATGTCGAACAGCACGAAGGTGATGCCGTCATGCTTGGGCGCAGCCGGGTCGGTGCGGACCAGGCAGAAAATCCAGTCCGCATGATCGGCGCCGGAGGTCCAGATTTTCTGGCCGTTGATCACGTATTCGTCACCATCCTCCACAGCCGAGGTACGCAAACTGGCCAGATCCGACCCTGCGCCCGGCTCGCTGTAGCCCTGGCACCACCAGATCTCACCCCGGGCGATTTTCGGCAGATGCTGCTGCTTCTGCTCTTCCGTACCGAACTCCAGCAGTGCCGGGCCGATCATGCTGATACCCATGCCCACGTGCGCGGGCCGGGCATTGATCCGGCGCAGCTCCTCGCCGAGCACCAGGTTCTCTTCCTTCGACAGGCCGGCGCCGCCATATTCCTTCGGCCACATGGGAACCGTGAAGCCCCGTTCCGCCATCCGATCCATCCAGACCTTGGTCTCCGGGTTCTTGTAAACCGCTCGACGACCGCCACCCGGAGACTCGTCTGCCGGCATGGGCGTACGCATGCTGGGCGGACAGTTCTCTTCCAGCCAGTCCCGGACTTCTACTCTGAATGCGGACAGATCGCTCACATCGTTCTCCTGAATATGCCAATCGCGCCAGTTTAGCAGCCTGCTGGATGTTTCTCGAAAGTCCGGCGGTTTGGCTTGTGCTCCCTGCCGGATGTCCATATCTTCAATCTGGAGGGGAGAAAATCACCATGTCTGAACATCAGTCCGGACGGATTCCGTCTGCGGAACAGTCTGCGCAACAATCCAAGGATCAGCCTGGCGCTGCAGCCGAAGACAGGCGCACACTCACATCCTGGCAACTGGCCTCCTATGGGGCGCCCGCCATGCCGCTGTCCATGGTGGCCCTTCCCATGGCCGTGTATCTCCCAGCCGTGTATGCGGATGCGGAAGGCTTCGGTCTGGGGCTCGCCTTTGTCGGCCTGGTGATGATGCTGTCGCGCATCTTCGACGGCATCACCGATCCATTGATCGGATTCATCTCCGACCGGATCCGGACACCCTGGGGCAGACGCAAACCGTTCGTAGTGATCGGCACGCCGATTTACATCGCCGGGATCTGCCTGCTGTTCATACCGCCCATCGAGTTCGGCGAGGTGAGCTTCCTCGGCCTGACCTTCAACAGTGGCTATCCCTGGATGTTGATGGCGCTGATCATCACCTATGTGGGCGCAACGGTGAAGGACGTGCCCTACTCCGCCTGGGGCGGCGAACTCACCACGAATTACAACGAACGTACGCTCGTTACCAGCTGGCGCGAAGGCTTCTCGGTCACCGGCTCTCTGATCGGTGCATTCACGCCCACGATCATCCTGTTTTTCGGCTACGACAAACCAGTGGACGCCGTCTATTTTCTCTCGCTCGCCATTGCCTTCGTCATGCCCGTGCTGGTCGCAAACTGCGTGATCTCCACCCCCGAACACAAGGTGGTGGAACGCCGGCCGGAGAAACTGCCGCTGAAAGAGAGCTTCCGTTATGTCTGGCAGAACGAATCTTATCGACGGCTGATCATCATCTTTCTGTTCTCCAACATCGGCTCGGCGATGACGAATACCCTGTCCTTCTTCTTCGTCAAGCACGTGCTGCTGGCTGGCGATCTCTACGGTCTCTACCTTGCGCCCTATTTCCTCTCCCAGGTGGTCGCCATCCCGCTCTGGTTCAAGCTGTCCCGGAAGATCGGCAAGCACCGGGCGACCATGGCGGCCATCGGCTGGTATGCACTCTGGTCCTGCTTCATTCCACTGATCGCCATCGCGCCGATGGTCTGGTTCGATGCCTTCGAGATCCCCCGGCTGCTCACATTCCTGCCGGCTGATACCTACGCCAGTGTGGTCGCCTATTTCGAGGACGTTCCCACCGGAAAATTCCTGTTCTTCATCCTGATCATGTGCCTGAAAGGCAGCTCCATCGGTGCGCTGTCCGCCCTGCCATATGCCATGGCCGCCGATGTGGTGGACGTGGACGAAGCCCAGACCGGCAAGCGTCAGGGCGGCGCCTACTTCTCCATCTGGTTGATGGTTCGAAAATTGGCCTATGCCCTGGGGCTGCTGGTGGGCACGAATATGGTCGTGATCTTCGGTTTCAACTCCCTCGCCGATCCCCTGAATACCACCAACACCGCATTCGCCCTGCTGATGCTCGCCTGTTGCTACTCCGTGGTGCCGGCGATCTTCAAATTCGTGGCGATGCCGTTGTTGTGGAACTACTCGCTCACCGAGGAGAAGGTGAGGGAGATTCAGGCAGGCATCTCACCGCCGGAGCCGGAACCCGAGCTGGAATCTCAGCCGCCGTCACCGCCTACGGGTTGAGTTCCCGTCACGCTGGAGCCGGCCTGTCATACCAGGCCTCATACCAGGCCTCATACCAGGCCGGAAATGGTCTTCACGGCCACGCAGAACGCGGCCACCGCTTCTCTCAGATCGCGACGCCGCTCGTCCCCTGTACTCTCTGAGAAGCAGAAGGAAATCCGAAGCTGATCGTAACCCGCTTTCGGATTTCTGATCCGGGCATCCGGGGGGTAGAAGTCATACATGGGGATCACCACCAGGCCGTACTCTGCCACCATGTCTTCGATGAAGTCGTCGTCCGTACGCACGTTACCGTCGAGAAAGGTAAACACCGAGAAGAATCCGGCCTCCGGTACGGTCCAGTGGAAATGGTCTTTGTGGGCACCGAGTTCCGCCTCGAATCCATCCAGCAGAATCTGGCGGTTTTCCCGGTAGACGCCGAGTTTGCCCTCGGCCACGGGCCAGAGCGAGGTGCGTTCGGAAAAGTCCGCCTCGTGCAGCAGGGCCTCAAAGCCACGGATGGCAGCCGGGTTCGGAAAGAGCAGATCTGCACTGGCCTGCACCAGCGCGAGCTCAGCCAGGGTCGCGGTCTCGCCATCGGCAATCGTCAGCTCGGCTTCCGAATAGAGATAGGCCACCCGCGGCCCGGGAAAGCCGATCTTCGATCCGGTGAACAGGTGGACGGTCTGGGCTGGATCCAGCGCGAAAAACGGCTTCACCCGCTCGCCAGCTTCCGCAAAATTGATGTAGAGATAAGGTGCGTCTTCGACAATGAGCACCCCTTCCCGCCGTGCTATGTCCAGGATCTCCAGCCGACGGGCCGCGGAGAAAGAAAAGCCGGCCGGATTATGACCGTCCGGTACCGTGTAGTAGAACGGCACCAGATTTCCGGCAGCCCGGGCGGCATGAATCTGTGCTTCGAAAACGGACGGCACCGGGCCTTCATCATCCATTTCCACACTGAAGATACTGGCATGCTGACAAAGCGTCGCCCGGGCCATGAAACCGGCGTAGGTGGGCGCATCGGTGATGTAGGCAATGGGGCTGCCGGCATGTTCGAACAGTGAGCAGATCAGACTGATCCCGCCGGTGGCACCCACGGTCGGAATCAGACAGTCCGGGCGCATGATCAGGCCCCAGTCATGGCCGTATACGCGGGCGAACGTTTCCCGGGCACTCAATGGGCCAAGCGTATCTCCATAGGAAAAGGCTTCGCGCAGATGTTCAGGCAGTGCCTGGGGATCGTTCTGTCCTTCCAGCTCGGTCAGGTGTTCGAGGTAGGCGGCCTCATGGGCGATGAATCCGCGCGGGTCCGTCACTTCCGGATGCGGATACCCGGCACCCAGGTGATGGATTTTGAGCCCTTTGTCCTGGGCGACCTTACGCAGCCTGGGCAGGGAAGCAGACATCTTCCGGGTTACGGATACAGGTTGCCGGACAACGCCCGGCGCATTCAGATTAGTCACTGCTGATTCTCTTGTGCTGGCTGGACTCTGATTAGTCTTTGTTAACAGCCTATCAGTCCCGCTTCTTCTGGGCGCTTGCCTGATGCTGCCGGACCATTTTGTCGAACTGCCGCGTCCGCGCGTGGCGCTCGGCGACCGTTTCGGTGTTATACATCTCTTCGCGGCGGAGCTTACGATAACTGTCGAGCCTGCGCTCATCCAGTTCTCCGGAAGCGATCGCCTCCCGTACGGCACAACCGGGCTCGGTCTCATGCGCGCAGTCGTTGAAGCGGCACTGTTCCGCCAGCGACTCCACGTCTTCGAAGGCGGACTGGATCCCGGACTCCGCATCTGTGATGCCCAGTTCCCGCATCCCCGGGCTGTCGAGCAGCAGACCACCCGCCTCGAGGAGGTGCAGTGATCGGTGGGTGGTGGTGTGACGACCCTTTCCGTCATCTTCCCGGATGCGCCCGGTAGCCTGCACTTCGGCGCCGGACAGACTGTTGATCAGCGTGGACTTGCCCACTCCGGAAGAGCCGAGCAGGGTAATAGTCTGCCCGCGCACGCACCAGCCGCGGAGCGCATCCACATCCGATTCGGACAGCGCATTCACCACCTCGATGATCAGATCCCGACTCAGGCGTCGGGTCTGCTCGCGATAGTCGTCGGCATTGTCGGTCTGATCCGCCTTGGTCAGCACCACCACCGGTTGCACGCCTGCGTCCATGGCCAGAGTCAGGTAACGTTCCATTCTGGCCAGGTTGAACTCTTCATTGCAGGAGCTGACGAGAAACATCACGTCCACATTGGCGGCGATAAGCTGAACGTCGCCCGGCTTGTTCACGCTCATCCGCTTGAGAAGGCTCTTGCGCTCAAGCAGCCGTTCGATGGCGCCACTCTCCGAGTTGAACAGAACCCAGTCACCGACCGTGGGGCGATCCTCCGGCGAACCCTGAAACCACTTACCACCCAGCGGCACATCCAGCTCCCGAACGTCCGCATCGTCTTCGAAACGCAAGCGCAGGCCGGATCTCTGTACTTCGAAGACCCGCGCCGGCCGCAGTGTTTCCATTTCCTCCAGCGTGAGCTGCTGCTGAAAAACAGGCGTCCAGCCGAGGTCGGCCAGGCTTGTCGGATCACTCATGCGATACTGCTCGCGCAACTACTTATGTGACTATTCATGTGACTATTCATGTAAAAGCAGCGGCAGGTAGGCATCCAGCTCTTCCCGTCGCGATTCCCAGTCCGGCATGTGAACGCGCATCAGCGCATAGAACCGGTGGCTGTGGTCATGGTGAACCAGATGGCAGAGCTCGTGCAGCACCACATAGTCGATCAGCCTTTCCGGCACTTTGGCGAGGTGCGTGTTCAGTACGATTTTGCCCGAAGCCGAACAGCTGCCCCACTGACTGCGCATGAAGCGCACGCGCCACTCACCGCACCAGCTTTCCAGCCAGGGCAAATCCTGCAGACGGTGCAGGCTCTCCGAGAAAAGCCTCTCTGCCTCTCTCCTGTACCAGCGATCGATGGCCTTTTTCACCAGGCGGGGATCTGTGTCCGGCAGGCGTACGGTGATGGCGCCGACGATACCGCGCACATCCTGAAACAGACGCTGCTGAGACTCCCGTTCCTTCCTGGTGATCCGCCGCGGCCCGTTCTGCACCGACAGTTCATAGGCTTCACCGAGAAACTGCAGCAGTTCGCCGTCTCGGTAACTGGGCGGACTGACACAGCGCGCGTCTTCCTGAACCGAGGCCAGCCGGTGTCGCAGCCAGCGACCATGTTCCGCCACCACGGAAGCCAGATCATCGAAGGTGACCTCCATCGGCGTTTCCAGGATAACGAGCCCTGCCGGATCGAAGGCCAATCCGATGCGCGTTTTGCGCCGGCTGCTGCGGCGAACCTCCACCTCAATGGAGTCGATGGTCAGTCGCTCGCTCAGAAATCCCAAGAGGTGGTCACCCTGGGCAGACAGAAGGCGGCATCCAGCTGCCGGACCAGATCGTCAGGCGCATCGAAATCAGGCGCCACCAGTTGTTCCGTGGCATTCGCGATACCGAAAAACAGGCGGCTGAACGTGTTGATGCTGGCGGTCAGAGCAGGCAATCCGATTCGGGTGCCTGGCTGAGCGTCCGACCGCTCACCAATGCGCACCACATACTCACCCCCCGTACCCTGCCAGCCATCCCCATCCAGAAAGTTCGAGACAGGATCATCGAGCAGCAGATTGAACTCGAAGGCCGGGCCGCGCCAGCTGAAGCCCGCCAGACAGGCCGCCACGTCGAGGAGCCGGATCTGCCACCAGGCAGCACTCCGATGTACGTTCTCGAACGTGGACCGATGCGTGTTGCGCCGATTCCGGAAAGGCTGCTTGAGCAGCGATTGCAGCTGAACATGGGCAGGCTCGGGCATCGCGAAGCTGGACACCTGATCACCAAGCGATTTGATCAGTGCCAGCAACTCCATCAGCTCGTCTATGCTGCGGTAAGCCATGAAGCTGATCTCATACGGACCATGCTCGTCCTTGGCTTCCGCCCAGAAGAAATGCGTCAACCGCTTGTCTTCGTAGTAACCGAGCCCGAAGCCGTTATCGTGCCAGCCGAGTTCACCTTTCATGATGATGGGCGGATCGAGCACAACGGCGCCATGATGCTTCATGCGCCCGACCAGAGCGCCGTGAATGTCTGCCCAGCTGTCATTGGTAAGCCGGGCCGGTACTCGGAACGGCACATCCACAGTCAGGGTGGTCGGGTCAAACCGGATCGTATGCTCATAGGCGCCGGTACCGAACCCGACCTGATCATAAAATCCCTGATCAAACATGCCGAGGGCAGCCACCTCGGCGCCTTCCCCGGCGGCAGTAGCCAGCTGCTGCGCCGTCATCACCCGGGCGAAACCCTGCTTGCGGGCGATCCGGCTGGTGGTAACTGCCGTCACCGCGCAGAGTTTCAGCGGCTTTTCCAGATGCTGCATGGTGCCCGGCACGGTGTGCACCTGACATTCCGGCGTCCCGTCGAGGCAACCGACAATGCAGCGGCCGGTGCCGAGAAAGTCTTTGACGAAGCCGGCCTGGGTTTCGTTCTCGACCCAGCCGCATTCATACCAGATGCGCTCGACCGCTCGAATGTCTTCCTTGAGATCGATCGGTCGAATATCCATCAGGTGTGCAGCCTCATCATCAGAAAACCAGTCGGGCAAGACTTTCGGCGACCACGCAGGGCTTTTCGGAACCCTGCACCTCAACGACCACTTCGTTCATGGTTTCGATCATAGAGCCTTTGATCTCCACCCGCTTCAGTGTGCTGGTGGTACGGATCTTCGCCCCAACCGGAACCGGCGACGGGAAACGGATCTTGTCGAAGCCGTAATTGATGGTCAGCTTCTGCCCCGGCAGTTGCGGCAGACTCTCTGCATTTTCCGGCTTCGGCAGGAAGCTCATGATCGACAGCGTCAGTTGGCCATGCGCGATCGGTCCACCGAACGGCCCGGCTTTGGCGCGCTCAGGATCGATGTGAATCCACTGGTGATCCATGGTCACATCGGCGAAATCGTTCACCCGATCCTGTGTGATTTCGAACCACTCCGAGGGCGTGTTGCTCTCGCCGATACGTGCGCTGAGTGTCTCGTAGGCGTTTTCGATGTCTGACATGATCTTCCGGATCCCCAAAATTCTAAAGCGACATTATGCACAACGCTCCGGGAGGCGGCACCACCCGGCAGGCGTGGGTATTCGGCTGGCTGTGCCAGGGCCAGTCAGTTCCAAGGACAGGCAGTTCCAAGGACAGGCAGTTCCAGGGACAGAGCGTTCTAAGGCGCAGGCACAACAGGCCGGAATACGGCAAATTCCTGCAACCCATGCAGCCAGTCGATCAGGGCTTTGTGCGAATTCTGCTCGGCCAGCAGTTCGAGCTGCATTCTGGTCACCCGCATCAGGTCGAATTCACCGGCTTCGTTTCGGGCAATGGCATCGAGGGGTGATATCCAGATGCTGTCCACCGTTTCCTTCTCATCATGCACGCCCGATTGCCCCGGGGGCGCTTCGGCAAGGAAAAAGCGGGTATCGAATCGGCGCGGACGACCCTCCGGCGTGACGAATCGATTGACGAAGTGAATGTGGTCCACGGCGAGCTTGAGATTTTCCCGCTCGCAGATTTCAAGCAGGCTGAGGGTGCCATCGTGGAGAGGGTCCCGATAGCTGTGAAATCGCGCCTTATTATCTTCATCGTAGGCAAGCAACTCACCTTCGGCGGTGTAAGCAAGCAGCAGGCCTGCCTCCTCGAAGCTCTCCCTGATTCCCGCCACCCAGTAGCCGCGCCATTCTGTGCCCAGGGCCGCCTGCTGAGGCGCTTGAAAGTCGGAGGGACCACGGCGATGGGCGTCGTACTTATGCAGATGATCATCCCCGTCGACCTTGCCGCCCGGAAAGACGTACATTCCCCCGGCAAAAGCGGCACCGCGCGTTCGGCGAAGCATGAAGATCTGGAAACCACAGGGCGCGGCAGGCGCTTCCCGGGCGATGATGACGGTGGCTGCCGGTTTAATCGGCTGCACAGCAGCGGAAGGCGCAGCCATCCTGTCGGATCCCGAATTCGTCATAGCACAGGCTTACTTGCTGAGTCCGGATAGCGCTTCTCTCCGGCCCGGATCGGTACGGTCAGCCGATTCTCCGGCGGCGGAATCGGGCAGGCGTACGACGGATCATAGGCGCAGAGCGGGTTCATGGCCCGGTTGAAATCGAGCACGGGCGTGCCGGGCAGCGGCAGCGCAAGCTCGATGTAGCGTCCACCGGCGTAGGTTTCCCGGCCATTGGTCGAATCACGGAATGGCACCAGCAGCAGGTTGGTTGCCCTACCCGGTTCTGCCCGGCGAAATGCTTTGAGATGCACGGGGTGTCCATCAAGCGTGACGCGCAGCGTGCCGTAGTGGGCATAGCGCAGCGTCCGGTGATCGAAGGTCGGCATGGCGAACACGCTGCGGTCGGCAGCCCGTTCGAACAGCGCCGTCAGGGCGAGCTCCGGTGCCGGCTCGAAGTAGTCGAGCCCCTGAAACTCCGCCCGATCCGCTGCGGATAAAGGCGAGAGGATCCGATCCCGGAACCGGAAGTCCACGTTGTCCCGGAAACGCAGCAACCGGTTGAGATAATCCGGTTCGTGGCCCGGTCCGCTCGCAACCGCCGAACCATCAGGCCGGGCCGGCGTCTGCCCGTCAACCAGCGACGATGCCAGCAGCAGGGCGATGACCATCGCTGTCTGCACACAGCGCGCGTCGGGCCAGCGTCTAGAGCGACCAGCCATCTGTGCCTGGTGCCTTGTTGAGCCGGACCTCGCCTCGATCGGTGTCGATGATGGCCGTGATCTCTTCGCTCGCTGCCGCCTCCGCCACCATCCGCATGCCCAGCCCGGAGTAGACCGCATTCAGTCCATCCGCGTCCGGCGTGCGGATTTCCAGCGCCCGATACCGGCCCGCTACCGGATTCGTCGTGGCCGGGTGAGGCGTTTCCAGCCAGTCGATAAAAAACGGCACCAGTCCGGGGAAACGATGACCGCCCAGGAACAGCAGTTCCCATTGCAGGAGATCCCCATCCGGGGTACGCCGTCGGCTGGCCACCGGACCTCGTGCGGTGATCTCCATACCGGCGGCCCGCTCGGCTACTGCCGCGAGTCCGGACGCAGCCGCCGCCCAGGTGATCAGACCACAGCTTTCGAGCCCGGCGATGCGCTCGCCGAACGTGCCGGCCAGATCCTGATTCGGATCCGGTGCGATGATCTCGAGATAGTGGCGCTCCCCCAGCGAAAGCAGCGCGTTCTGCGTACCAACCCCCGGATGCACGCCGCCGGGTGCCGGCACCACGCCGAACAGCCGTTCTGCCTCTGCCATTCCCGCTTCCAGAGTCGGCGCGCCCCACATCAGATGGTCCAGCTCGATCGCCATGCCTGCCCCTGTTACTTCGACGATCACAATGTATATTGGCCCCAGACCAAGGGGAAGCGGGGACACAGTGTCGAGCAGAGACAATGCGCCGGACAATGCGCCGGACAATGCGCCGGACAACGCGCCGGACAACGCGCCGGACGATGGAAACGGCGAAGACCGGCAACGGCAGATCAATAACCAGGCTTACTGGCGCGCCAACCTGAAACTGGGCGGGGTACTGCTGTGCATCTGGTTTCTGGTGTCATTCGGCTTCGGCATTCTGCTGGTGGAGCCGCTCAATCAGATTCCCTTCTTTGGTTTCAAGCTTGGTTTCTGGTGGGCTCAGCAGGGCGCGATCTATGTGTTCATCGTGCTGATCTTCGTCTACGCCTGGGCGATGAAGCGCATTGACCGCAAATACGACGTCCACGACGACTAGGAACCCGCACGCATGGACGTAAAACTGCTCACCTACCTCTTCGTCGGACTCTCGTTCGGGCTCTACATCGGTATCGCCATCTGGTCCCGGGCAGCCTCCACAAAGGAGTTCTATGTGGCCGGCGGCCACGTGCATCCGATCGCCAACGGCATGGCCACCGCTGCAGACTGGATGAGCGCGGCCTCATTCATCTCCATGGCCGGGATCATTGCCTTCATGGGCTACGACGGCACGGTCTACCTGATGGGCTGGACGGGCGGTTATGTGGTTCTCGCACTGCTGCTCGCACCCTATCTGCGCAAGTTCGGGGAGTTCACCGTGCCCGACTTCATCGGCAGCCGCTACTATGGCAACACTGCCCGGGTGGTCGCCGTGATCTGCCTGATTGTCGTTTCGTTCACCTATGTTGCCGGTCAGATGCGTGGCGTCGGTATCGTTTTCTCCCAGTTTCTGGACGTGGACATCACCGCAGGCGTGATCATCGGCATGGCGGTCGTTTTCATGTACGCCGTACTGGGTGGCATGAAAGGGATCACCTATACACAGGTGGCCCAGTACTGCGTGCTGATGTTCGCCTATCTGGTGCCGGCCATCTTTATTTCCATGCTGATCACCGGCGTGCCGGTGCCCCAGTTCGGTCTTGGCGCCAACGCGGTGGGGGAATCGATCCCCGTACTGCAGAAGCTGGATAACACGCTGGTGGAACTGGGCTTCGGCCCTTATACGGAAGGCGCCAAAAGCACCATCGACGTGTTTGCCATCACCATGGCGCTCATGATCGGCACCGCCGGTCTGCCCCACGTGATCGTGCGCTTCTTTACCGTGCCCAAGGTATCCGATGCCCGCAAGTCAGCCGGCTACGCGCTGCTGTTCATTGCCCTGCTCTACACCACTGCGCCGGCGGTGGGCGCCTTCGCACGGCTCAACTTTATCGACACCGTCCACGACCATGCCTATTCGGAAACGGCCTCCTGGTTCCGGAGTTGGGAGAACATCGGCCTGATCGGCTGGCTGGACAAAAATGGCGATGGCGAAATCCAGTACGGGCCCGGCGCCCCCTTCACAGGGGCGCCCGCGTTCAAAGAAGAACGTGGGCCTCAGGGCGAACGGCTGGTGGCCAACACCCCAACCGACACCACCAACGAGGTCTACGTGGATCGGGACATCATGGTGCTGGCCAATCCGGAGATCGCCGCCCTGCCCGCCTGGGTGATCGCCCTAGTTGCCGCCGGTGGACTCGCGGCTGCGCTGTCCACCGCCGCGGGCCTGCTGCTCGTGATTTCCACCTCCGTTTCTCATGACCTGATCAAGAAGACCCTGGCCCGTGGGATCAGCGACCGGCTGGAACTGCTCTATGCCCGCGTCGCGGCGGCGCTGGCCATCGTGGTGGCCGGTTATCTCGGCATCAATCCGCCGGGCTTCGTGGCCCAGGTGGTCGCATTCGCCTTCGGTCTCGCCGCCGCATCTCTGTTCCCGGCCATCCTCATGGGTATTTTCTCCCTGAAGATGAACCGGGAAGGCGCCGTGGCGGGGATGCTGGCCGGGCTCATATTCACCTTTGCCTACATCGTCTTCTTCAAGTTCGTCGCACCCGAGTCGAATAACGCGGCGCACTGATGGTTCGGGATTTCACCGGAAGGTATCGGTGCCCTCGGCGCGCTGCTCAACTTCGTGACCGCGGCCGCGGTGGCCCGGTTCACCGCCCCCGTACCCGACGAGGTGCAGGCCCTCGTGCATCGGATCCGGGTTCCGCGTGGTGTCGATACACCGCATACTCACTGACCATTCGAGGAGCAGCGCTTGAGCAAAGTCACCGACATCATCGCCGACGTTCACCACCTGTTCGGGCACGAGGTTGGGGTATCGGACTGGGTGCTCATCGATCAGCAGAAGATCGACGACCACGCCCGGTCCACCAGCGATGACAGCTGGATGCACACGGACCCTGCCCGCACCGCGGAAGAATCGCCGTTCGGCAAACCCATCGCTCAATCCTTCCTGGTGCTCGCCTGCCTCACCGATATGGTGGCAGCGGTCGAGATCCCGATTCCCGGTATCGTCTACCGGCAGAACTATGGATTTGATCGGGTCCGTATCGTTCAGCCGGTGATGGTCGACAGTCGGATCCGCGGGCGTTTCGAGCTGAATCGAATCGAACCGAAAGGTCCTCACGGCATGCTGGTGCATCTGGATGTGTCCATCGAGATCGAGGACGACGACATCGCGCCGGCCGTCGTGGCGGAGTGGCTGGCCTATGTGCGTGTTGCCGACTGATTTCACGACCCGGATGAGCGCACCATGCCGACCACAGAATCCGGGCAGCCGGCAGCGCCGCTGAAAAGCAACAAGCCGAACCTGGGCAGCAAGACGGTAGCGGCCTGGCTGAATCAACATCTCGGCATTCCGGTCGCTGACGTTCAGCCCCTGGCGGGCGGTTTCTGGTCCGCTGCATTCGCCTACGAACACCAGGGCGAGGCGTTCGTTGTGCGGTTCAACGAAAACGCCGAAGGCTTCCGGATCGATCAGGCCGCCCACGCATTCGCCAGCACCGGCCTGCCGGTTCCCGAAGTGTTCGAGATCGGTGAGGCGCTGGGTCTGTCCTATGCCATCAGCCGTCGTCACCATGGCCGCTTTCTGGAATCCGTGCCGCCGGAGGCGGCGCCGCAACTGGAACCCGCACTCGCTGAGATGTTCCGCCAGCTACGCCAGGTACGTGGAACCGGGCGCGTTGAATGGTACAACCCATCGAGCACGAACTCCTGGCATGACTACCTGCTACGCGGTATCCGCCATGACTCCGGCAGACCTCAGGACAGGGTTCAGCAACTGCTGGATGCCCGGCCGGCACTGGGCGGGCTCTACCAGTCGGCCTGCAGACGCATCGAGGCACTCCTGCCGCTCTGCCCGGAACGCCGTGACCTCGTCCATGGCGATCTTCTTCATCAGAACGTGCTGGTGTCTGAATCCGCAGACAGGATTCAGGCCGTGTTTTCCTGGAAGTGCTCGGCCTTTGGCGATTTCCTGTATGACGTTGCCTGGTGCACGCACTGGTCACCCTGGCATCCCGGCATCGCTGCCCTCGACATCTTCGCACTGGCTCTGGCAGCAGATGATCTGGATAGCGAGGCGCGCAGGCATCTGGCTGAACGTCATCACTGCTACGAGTTGCAGATTGCGACGTCCCACATCGGCTGGTATCTGTGGACGAAGGATGAAGAAAACCTGGCGCTTCTGGTCGAGGGTCTGCGTGGGCGCCTCGACCGTGGGCCTCGGGCCATCAGCTGAGCGTATTCGTCGAGCCCGCCAGCATCCAGGCAATCAGAATCAGACTGAGGGCCGTAAAACCGCAGAGCTTCTGGCCAATCCGGCCCAACCAGCGGATCGGCCAGTCCGCAGCCCAGAGGCCGAGTCCGAGTCCGGCGGCGAAGCCGGTGATGTGCGCCAGCACGTCCGTCCGTTCGCCGCCGACGCCGGTGAACGACAACAGAGCAATGGCTGCAAACAGCGGCGCAAAAGCACGACGCCAGCCCCGTCCCCGGAAATAACCCCGGCGCCAGACGAAGGCACTCGACAACGACAAGGCAGCGAATGTCGCCGTGCTCGCGCCGAGGGACATGAACTCCGCCGGACGCAGGGTCGCGGCAACCAGGTTACCCAGCGTGCCTCCGAGCAGGATCAGCAGCCAGGCCAGCCCGGAGCCCATGAATCGGCCGGCAAACAGACCGAACACAGCGCCGAATGCGGAGTTGCCGATGATGTGACCGAGATCGCCGTGCAGGGTAAGTGCCGTGACGGTCCGCCACCACTCGCCGTCCATCACCGCGCCCGCTTCCACGCGGCCGATGACGCGCCAGTCCCAGCCCAGAAAGCCAATGTTCTCGAAAAATGGAATAGCCCAGATCACCATGAGAAATCCGAGCACACCGATCACCCCGTTGTCGATCTGATCCGGCACCGGCGCAGGGGGCGGTGGCAGATTCTCCAACCGGTATTTCTCCAGATGGGCAATGGCTTCAGGCGCCTGCGCATCCGGCACTTTGATGCACCAGTCGTGCTCGTCCCGGATCACCACATGCGGCACGTCCACGGCTGTCAGAACGAGGCTCGCTTCCATCAGCCGGCGCCGGGTGGCGCCGCGACGGATCGGTCGCCAGGCATCGTAATCGTGATGAGTCATGGGGCGATGTCAGCCGCTGCCGGCGGCACGATCTTCAGAACGGATCAGCTGGTGCGCACATCACGGAACGGGATGGTCTTGTCCACCTCAGGTTCCTTCGGCAGCCCGAGCACCCGCTCACCGATGATGTTGCGCTGAATCTGATCCGTACCGCCGCCGATGGAGGTGAAATAGGCGTTCAGGGTCAGGAAGTTGGCGTCTTCGGCACGGGGATGATTTTCACCTTCAAACAGGCTCCGGGCGCCGAGAATTTCCGTTCGAACACGGGCTTCCTCGTGCAGGATCCGCGACATGGCCAGCTTGCCGAGACTCATCACGGACGAAGAAGTACCCTGCTTCAGATCCGCCTTAGCCCGGGCGGTGTTGAGCGCGTTGAGCCTCTTATATGCAATGGCCTGCGCGATATCCTGGCGGAGGGCCGGATCATCAAGCCGGCCCGCCTCACGGGCAAGCGCAATCAGCGGTTCTTCATTGCTCGCTTCCTTGACCCCGCTGCGCGGCCCCCGAGCGCCTTCGCCCATGGAAGAGCGCTCGTAGGCGAGCGCGGTGTTGAGCACCTTCCAGCCACCGTTCAGCGGCCCGAGCAGATTTTCGGCAGGCACGATGGCATCCGTAATGAACACCTCGTTGAAATGACTTTCGTTGGTGATCTGCCGGAGAGGCCGCACCTCAATGCCCGGCTGCTTCATCGGACAGAAGAAGAAAGAGATGCCTTTATGCTTCGGCACGTCCCAGTCCGTGCGGGCGATGAGCATGCCGTAGTCGGCCACGGCAGCGCCGGACGTCCAGACTTTCTGACCATTCACCACATAGTGATCGCCCTGCCGGTCGGCCCGGGTACGGATGCCGGCAAGGTCGGAGCCGGCACCCGGCTCACTGTACAGCAGACACATATTCACATCGTTGGTGAGCAGGCGGCCTATCAGCTGTTCTTTGAGGCCCTCGCTGCCGTTGGTCAGCAGGGTGTTGGCCCACAGGTTCATCCGATCCTGACCGGTGCCCGGCGCCCTGACCCGGGCAAACTCACGCTCGATAATCTTTGCCTGGCTGTCTTCGAGGCCGCGGCCAAACCACGCCTCGGGCCAGCGCGGCACGGACCAGCGACCTGCCAGCACGAGCTTCAACCAGGCTTTCCGCTCCGGTGAGGCTTCCCAGTTGTAGGTTTCGCTGGCCAGCGCTTCGGCGATTTCCGAACGCCAGTTTTCTTCGAGCCAGGTGCGTACCTCGTCCCGGAGAGTTTCATCCGTCATGCTCAACCTCCCAGGGCCTGAAGATAGCGCTCACGATAGTAAGCCGGCGAGCCAAGGAGCTGGGCGTCCGCCCGGGCCCGTTTGAGGTAGAGATGAGCCGGATGCTCCCAGGTGAAGGCTATGCCGCCGTGCATCTGGATACCGTCTGCCGCGGTCTTCACGAAGGTATCCGCACAGGCGAAGGCTGCCAGACTGATGGCTTCTTGTGTTTTTTCCGTCCCATTGGCCAGCCGTTCAGCCGCATGACGGGCGGCTGAGATGGCAGATTCGGTTTCGAGCAGCAGGTCTGCCGCCATATGCTTGATGGCCTGGAAACTGCCGATCTGGCGGCCGAACTGGATCCGGGTCCTGGCGTAGTCCACGGTGAACTCGAGCACCCGCTGTGCCCCACCAGCCTGCTCTCCAGCCAGCGCCACCAGACCGAGGTCGATGGCCGATTGAACGGCGCTCCAGACCGGTGTGGCGGCATTCACGGGTTCTGCATCGACCCCGGAGAAAGTCATCGATGCGAGGCGCTGGGTGTGATCGAAGGTCGGCATCGGCTCGACCGTCATGCCGTTCGAGCCTGCGTCCACCACAAATGCACCCAGGCCATCGCTCACGCGGGCAATAATGATGAACAGATCGGCGTTCTGGCCATGGAGGACATAGCTGCCGGTGCCCGTCAGTCGCCACCCCCCCTCAGACTGGACCGCATCCACCGCCACACCGGATTCCGTCCAGGAACCGGCGTCACCGGTGAGTACCGCCGTTGCGATCCTTTCCCCCGCGGCGATCGCCGGCAGCAGCCGATCATTGGTCGCCTGATCGCCGAGCGCCTGCAGCAGCCGCGAGGCAACTATGCAGGCCAGGAGCGGAGAACACAGTAGTGCCGCGCCGGCTTCTTCCATCACCGCTTCGAGCTCCATGGGGCCGACCCCGGAACCGCCGTGTGCCTCATCGATGGTAAGACCCACCACCCCCATCTCGGCGAGATGCCGCCAGAGTGCCGGGTCGTAGCCGCTGTCCGTTTCCATCACCGTTCGTACCGCCGCCTCGGAACTCTGATCCTGCAGCAGCCGGTGCACCGAATCGCGCAACGCAGCACGTTCTTCCCCACTCAATGTATTCATCGTTGTCTCTTGGTCGATGAGAATGATTAACCGTCAGGCTTCATCCTGATAGGGTAGCGCCGATTTCTGCTCTGGAGTAGTCTCCTCCGCCGGAGATATACGATGCTCGGAATTTTGACGCGCAACCCGATGGTTCACGCCGCCGCGATCCTCGCGGTCGTGCTGCTGTGCGCGCAAACTCTGGTCGTCGTCCACGATCACCAGACCACCGAAGCCGAACTCTGCGCCGTCTGCTCCACCTCTGCGGACGTCGACACGCCCAGCAGGGTGGTCGTAGCGGATGCCCGCCCGAACGCGATAGACGTTCCGGCTCTCCTCTCTCTCGCTCCAGCGGAAGGCAAGACTGCTGCCCATCAAGCCCGCGCACCCCCCTGCGCCTGACCCCCTCCAGAATCATTAACGGCACGCAGCGCTGCTGAGGGCTGCCTGCGCGTCAACAAGAATTTCGCGTGCCCGCCCCGACTGATCAGCGGGCATGCAGGGAATCAGGATCCATATGAACATCGAGAGAATCGCCTGCCTGTGTGTGCTCTGCACACCGTTCCTGGCAGGTAACAGCTTCGCCGCCAGCGGCAACGACACCACCGAAAAGGATGCCACCTACGAAGAAGAGGTGGTGGTGATCGCTCATCCACTTTCCGGCGAAGGACTGGCGCAGCCGACCACCGTCCTTCAGGGCGAAGAACTCCAGCGCGCAGTCGCCGCAACACTCGGAGAAACCCTGGTCAATCAACCTGGCGTTCACTCCGCAACCTTCGGCCAGGCAGTTGGTCGACCCGTCATCCACGGCATGGGCGGTCCGCGTGTGAAGATCATGGAGGACCGGATCGACAGCATGGACGTTTCCGTGTCCAGTCCGGACCACGCCACCACCATCGAACCTTATCTGGCTGACCGGATCGAGGTTCTGAAAGGTCCGAGCACGCTGCTCTACGGGAACGGTGCGATCGGCGGTGTGGTGGATGTGCACACCGGGCGCATACCGCACACGAGGCCGGAAAAAGTGAACGCGAAAGCAGAACTGCGCGGTGCAGACAACGCGGACCAGCGCTCGGCAGCGGGCATGGTCCAGGCTGGCGCCGGCAATTTCGTTCTCCATCTGGACGGCTTTTGCCGCGACGCCGACGACTACGACATTCCCGGTTTCGCCGAATCAGCCGCGTTTCGCGAGCGGGAAGAAGAAGATCATGATGAAGAGGAAGATCACGAGGACGAAGATGATCACGACGAAGCGGAAGAAGCCTATGGCGTTCTGCCCGGCAGCTTCATGGAGACGAAAGGCGGAGCGGTTGGACTGTCTTTCGTCGGCGATCGCGGCTTCATCGGTGCCTCGGTAAGCCTCTACGACTCTGAGTACGGTATTCCCGGGCACTCACACGAGCATCATGACGAAGATCATGAAGACGAAGACCATGACGAAGAAGCGCACGAGGAAGAAGGGAATCCATACATCGATCTGGAGCAGACCCGCTTCGACTTCGAAGCAGGACTTGAAAGTCCTTTCTCCGGCGCTGAGAGTCTGAACCTGCGAATCGGCTACAACGACTACGAGCACGCGGAAATCGAAGGCAGTGGAGAAGTTGGCACACGCTTCGAGAACAAAGCCGTGGAGGGCCGGATAGAGGTCGTCCACCTGCCCGTGGCACAGATCGCCGGAGCCGGTGGCTTCCAGTTCAGCGACCGGCAGTACGAGGCGACAGGCGAAGAAGCTTACGTACCGCCAGTGGATACCCGGAGCTACGGCTTCTTCTACGTCGGCCAGCGGGATTTCGAACACTTCGACCTGGAAGGCGGCGTACGCTACGAGACCATCTCGCACGACCCGTCGTTCGGCCAGACCCGGAGTTTCGATCTGGGCGCGGTATCCCTTGGCCTGATCGCACCCTTCGAGAACGGTCTGACTCTGGCATTGCTCGCCGACTACTCGACCCGGGCGCCGACGGTGGAAGAACTCTTCTCGGATGGCCCGCACCTGGCGACCGGCAGCTACGAGATCGGCGATGTGACGCTCGGCAAAGAGCGGGCAACCAACTTCTCCGCCACCCTCCAGCATGAAAACGATGCCTGGCTGTTGGCCGCCAGCGCCTACTACACCGATTTTCAGGACTTCATCTATTCCCAGGCAACCGGGGCGGAGATTGATGAGCTACCCGTTTATCAGTGGCAACAGGACGCCGCCACGTTCCGCGGTGTGGATCTGGAGGCAGAATGGCGTGCACTGCGCTGGGACCGGGGCGAGTTCGCTGTCTCCGGCTTTTATGACTATGTGCAGGCGCGATTAAAAGATGGCGAGAATAGAGATCTGCCGCGGATACCGCCCCAGCGCTGGGGCATCGGTGCTCGACTGAACTGGATCGGCTTCACCGCCACCCTGGACTATGCGAAGTCCAGCAGCCAGACGGACGTCGCCCCGCTCGAACTCGCCACCGAAGGGTTCGATGACCTGCGGGCCTACCTGGGTTACACCTGGAACCTGAACGGCAGTCTCCTGGAAGTGTTCGTTGCCGGTCGAAACCTGACCGATGATGAGCAGCGCCATCACAGCTCATTCATCAAGGACGTGGCTCCTCAGCCGGGTCGCACCGTGGAAGGGGGCGTGCGCGTCACTCTGTAGATCGCGCTTTTGATCGTGCGGGTGATCGCACTGCCGTAAAAGGCGGTACCAGCCATCGGGGTGCGTGGGCATACCCGATGGCTGTTTTCCCAACATCGTTTTCCGACGACCGTTTATCGAACCATCCGGTTACCGAGCCATCCGTTTTCTGACGATCAACGTACCCGTTCGAACCGGGCCGTGTACTGGGTGACCTCATAGAGGCCCTGGGTACGCTTCAGATTCGGAAACAGGTCGTACCACCAGGTGTAATTCACTGCGGCGCCACCCGGGACCGGCATGGGCAGTGCGAAGCTCTTCAACTTCTTGTCCGTGACCACACAGCGACCGAAATCACCGTAGTCGTCCTCAATACAGACCCGGTACTGGGCCCGCCTGCCGGTGCCCTGGGTATTGTCCAGGTCCATGCGCACCCGACGTTCTTTACCGTCTTCCTTCACATACAGGTAATTCTGACTGGAGACGGATTTATCAATCGTTACCAGCACATGCCGCGTGCCGCTTTCCGGGTCTTCCACGCCGTGCACCAGCAGGAAGTGGTTCGAGGTCGGCCGCAATTTGCCGAGGCAGGCCCGGCTTTCCACGTTCAGCTCAAAGCGAGCAGTCCAGCGCACGGCTTCACCCCGCTCTCCCTGGCTGAGTTTTTCGAGGCGCCCCACCGAGGATCCACAACCGCGACCGAGCAGATCCAACGGTCGATTCGCTCGAACCTGGGTCTCGCTTCTGAAGAATCCCGCGGTGAGCTTATTCTTCCCGTCGAGCGTCAACGACAGCAGAATGTCGATATGCGGATCCTGGTGGATGCTGCAATCCCGGGAAGCGGGATTGCAGGGATTGAAGTTCAGATCATCGTCCGGATCTTCGCTGAGCGCGGAGGTGAAACTGCCTTCGTAAAGGCCCAGGTAGGGTTCGAGATCAACCCGGGCCTGGGACAGCCCGGGAAACAGGGTGACTATCGCCGCCAGCCACATCGCCGCAGACGCAGACGGGCATACCCAACGCATACCCATCAGGTGGGCCACTCAGGCCTGAGCGGCTTTCGCTTCGCGGCGTCGGGCATGGAGTATGGGCTCGGTATAGCCGCTGGGCTGGGAGACGCCTTCGAGCACCAGGTCACAGGCTGCCTGAAAGGCGATGGAGCGATCATAGTCCGGCGCCATGGGCTGATAGCCCGCATCGCCGGCATTCTGTCCGTCCACGACCACGGCCATGCGCCGCATCGATTCCAGCACCTGTTCCCGGCTGCAGACACCATGCAGCAGCCAGTTCGCGATGTGCTGGCTGGAGATCCGGCAGGTCGCCCGGTCCTCCATCAGGCCCACATCGTTGATGTCCGGCACTTTGGAACAACCGACCCCCTGATCGATCCAGCGGACCACATAGCCGAGGATGCCCTGGGCATTGTTGTCGAGTTCGTTCTGCACTTCTTCTGCGGACAGGTTCTCTCCCAGCATCAGCGGTACGGTGAGAATGTCATCCAGGCTCGCCCGGGCCCGGCTGGAGAGTTCTTCCTGGCGTGAGGCGACACTGACCTGATGATAGTGCATGGCGTGCAGGGTAGCCGCAGTCGGTGACGGGACCCAGGCGGTGTTGGCACCGGCTTCCGGATGACCGATCTTGGTCTCCAGCATCTCTTTCATTTCGTCCGGCTTCGGCCACATGCCTTTGCCGATCTGAGCCCGACCCCGGAAGCCGGTGGCCAGACCGGCATCCACATTGGCATCTTCGTAGGCCTGGATCCAGGGTTCAGCTTTGATCGCATCCTTACGCAGGAATGGACCCGCCTGCATGGAGGTGTGGATCTCGTCGCCGGTGCGATCCAGGAATCCGGTGTTGATGAACACCACCCGCTCTTTCGCCACTTCGATGCAGGCACGCAGATTGACCGTGGTCCGGCGCTCCTCATCCATGATGCCGACCTTGAGCGTGTTCTTCGGCAGACCGAGCACCTGTTCCACCCGGGCGAACAGATCGCAGGTGAGTTGCACTTCTTCCGGTCCATGCATTTTCGGCTTCACGATGTAGACGCTGCCCGTCCGTGAGTTGGCGAGCAGACCGTTGCCCTGCAGATCGTGCATGGCCGCCAGGGAGGTCACCATGGCGTCGAGGAAGCCTTCCGGCACTTCGTTGCCCTCGCTGTCCAGCACCGCATCCGTCGTCATCAGATGTCCGACGTTGCGCACCAGCAGCAGGCTGCGACCGTGCAGGGTCAGTGGTTCGCCCGTTCGGCTGGTGTATGCCCGATCGGGATTGAGCCGCCGGGTGATGGTCCGGCCGCCTTTCTCCATGGACTCTTCCAGGTCGCCCTTCATCAGCCCGAGCCAGTTGCCGTAGACTACGCACTTGTCCTGTGCATCCACGGCGGCGACGGAATCCTCGCAATCCTGGATCGTGGTGACGGCACTTTCCAGAACCACGTCCTTCACACCTGCCGGATGCGCGGCACCGACGTTGTGTTCACGGTCGATCTGAATATCCACATGCAGACCGTTGTGCTTCAGCAGAATTGAACTCGGATCCGCTTCGTTCACGAAGCCGACGAACTGATCCGGGTCCCGGAGACCCGTGTTGCCACCGTTGTCGAGCACCGCGCGCAGTTGACGGTTACCGGCCTCATCCGCACCGATGCCATAGGCCACCACTTCCGTGTGGCTCGCGCCATCGAGTGGGACCGCGGAATCCAGGAAGGCTGCCGCGTGTGCCACCACCACTTCACCCCGGGCCGGATTGTAGCTGCTGCCTTTCTCTTTGCCGGGCGTTTCCGGGATGATGTCGGTGCCATAGAAGGCGTCGTAGAGCGAGCCCCAGCGGGCATTTGCAGCGTTCAGCGAAAACCGCGCGTTCATCACCGGCACCACGAGCTGTGGTCCGGCAACGAGTGCGATCTCTTCATCGACATTTTCTGTTTCGATGGTGAAGGGTGCCGGCTCCTCCACCAGATAGCCGATCTCAGTAAGGAACGCCTTGTATTCCCCCGCGTCAATCTGCTGACCTTTGCGCGCCAGGTGCCACTCATCGATGGTCTTCTGCAGCTGCTCACGCTTTTCGAGCAGTGCCACGTTTCTCGGTCCCAGCTCGGCAAGCAATTGCTCGAAGCCGGACCAGAAGTCATCCAGGCCCACGCCTGTGCCCGGCAGAACCTGCTCTGCCACCAGGGTGTCGAGTTCGGCAGCTATCTTGAGGCCGCCGCGGCTGATGCGATCTTCACTCATGGATGTCCCCCAAAAATCGGGTCGTAAAAAAAGCGCGTAAGTATACACGCGGCCTTCTCCATGAAAGGACGACTGACAGGAATCTATTAGTGTCCTGAAGATCAAGCCAGGGACAGCTGCCCCCGGTGATCAGTCCCGGGCGGTAAAGAAGTCCGCCCTGGGAGTGAAGGTCTCGTCGTAGACGGGTTCTTCCAGATCGACCCGGTATTTGGCGGTTTCCGCCTTCAGCAGACCGAACTGACCAATGGCTTCCCGCATCTCCAGATACCAGCGGTTCTGAAAATGGGCCGCCAGCGCGGCTTCCGAAGCCCAGCGTTCGAACACCCGGATACGCCCCGGGTGCGTGGGTTCAGGACACCAGTCGTAGTCGAGGCAACCGGGCTGGGTCAACGCGCCTTCGATCAGCGGTCGACCGGCATCCAGCGCAGCCTGCATTTTTTCCGGTGGCAGATCGATCGTCCCCGAAATGATGATAGCGGTGTTTGCCATAGCCTCCGACCTTCGTTCGTCCGTTTCTGTCGCTCGCGTGCTTACCCGCGTGCTTGTATGTTTCCGGTCTTTCGCCCGCTACTTCCCAGCAAGTCGTGCCACTACCGGGGCAAAGGGTTCCATGGCATCTTCCCCCACGGTGATATAGGAAATCCCGTGCAGTTCCCGGCGCCGGATGAGTTCTTCACAGACGGTGTCGACGCTGCCGAACAGGGCGTGCGGATGGGCGCGCATATCTGCTTCGGAGAAGCCGAACATCTGCGCGAAGTTACCGAGCACCGGCGCCGGATCGTCCATCACAAAGGTGAAGTAAGCGCCGATCTCGATGGTGAGATCGTCGAAGCGATCCCCTGCCCCTTCGCGTACCCAGCCGATCTTCTTCCGGGTTTCCGCTTCTGAAGAAGCCTGCACCCCGTCCGGTCCGATCATGCCCGACCGGTTGTTGAAATTGAGACTGACGATGTCGGCTTCCCGGCCTGCCAGACGAAGGATCTTCGGTGCACCGCCGCCAATCATCAGCGGCGGCCCTGAGAGCGGCTTCGGCAGGCCCTCGAAATCCCGCCAGTTCAGCGTTCCGTTCGATACGTTCGCTGGACCTTCGGCCCGGAACGCCTTGATGCCCTCGATCACATCAGCCAGCCGGTTGATCCGACGGCCGGCGGACTCGAATGGCAGTCCGATGGCCTCGTATTCACCCTTCAGCCAGCCCGCCCCGAGGCCGAACTCCAATCGTCCGCCGGAAAGATGATCGATGGTCATGGCCGACTTCGCCAGCACCACCGGGTTGTGATAGTCGATGCAGAAAACCCGGCAACCGATATGAATCTTCTCGGTCACCGCGGCCGCATAGGCCATTGCGGGAATCGCCGCCAGGCCCTGGACCGGATGGTTGGTGGCTTCCAGCGCCGGGCCCGGACCGATGATGTGATCAGCCAGATGGAAGGCCGAATAGCCGAGCGATTCTGCCTTCCGGGCCTTGGCGGCCCAGTCCGCGCCGGAATCCGCGTTGAACGACTGGACGCCGAAGCGGAATGATTTACTCATCACTGTGCCTGTCGTTCACGCCTGAACACACCCGGTCACGCTCACGCATTGTCGATGCAGTACCGGATACCGCGGCGCAGCAGCTCGTAGTACTCGGGCTTCTCCCAGCTGCCCCGCTCGATCACCGGGTAATACTCCACCATGGGCTGCATGTCGTAGTGACCCCGACAGTGACCAAGATTGAGATAAAGCACCTCGCCTTCTCCCACCGGGTTGACGTAGTACACGGGGCGCGGCGCATCGTCCGGCCAGTCCGCTTCCACAAAGCCCTGAGCCTGACCGGTGAATCGGCTCTGCAGCAGCAGGTGAATGTCGCCATGGATGCGGGAGAGATAGAGCTCGTCGTCGGTCTCGAACGGTTCGATTCCCTTGACGAGTTCATGTTCCGGATCCGCGATTTCCACCGTGAACGGCTGGATGGGTGGATGAGCGATGAACTGGGTGCCGAGCACGTTCATCAGCACCGGCGCAATTTCCGGTGCATCGACACCACCCTCATCCAGAAACTTCAGGATCGAATTGGTGCCGTGCAAGGCAAACCACCGCTTACCGCTGGCGATGAAGTCCCTCAATGCCTCCTGTTCTGCTTCCGTGGGAACCAGATTGCAGGTGTAGGTGATCAGGAAATCACTCCCGGCAATGGCCTCGATGTCGTGATAGTTCGAGGCCACTTCCGTACGCACCGACTCGTGCTCGGCCAGCAGCTTCAGAAGCTCCAGCCGGGCATAGTCGATATCGTGGAAATCACCGGCCGCGACCAGATAGACCTTGGTGGTTTCGTGCTCTGACACAGTGTCCTCCCGTCGCCTGAAAGCAGCCTAGAACTGAATGCGCTTGGTGATACCGCCGTCGATCACGATATTCGCGGCCGTGGTGAAGGCACCGAGCGGGCTCGCCAGCAGCGCGATCTGAGCCGCCACTTCCTCGGCGGTGCCCATCCGGCCGAGGGGGACGTCTGCCAGGGTCGCTTCGTAGAACGGCGTCATATTCTGCTTGATGAAATCCCAGGATCCCCCTTCGATCATGATGGGGCCGGGTGAGATGGCATTGACCCGAATGCCCTTGGCGCCCACGTCCTGGGCCAGCGCACCGGCATATTGAATCACCGCCGCTTTCATCGAATTGTAGGCACCGGCGGAGATGAACTTCTCCAGCGCCGCCGTGGAGGAAATCATGGCGATGCTGGCATTGTCAGAGTTCTCCAGATAAGGCATGCAGGCCTCCACCAGGCGTACGGCACCCAGCACGTCATGCTCAAAATTGGCGCGCCAGCCTTCCTCGCCGGGCGCATTGCCGCCCGAAACGTTGGAAACCAGGCAATCCACACCGCCGAGCGCTTCAGCGGATGCTTCCACCCAGGCTTTCAACGCATCACCGTCACCCACGTCCACGGACTGACCAAAGGCCGTCACGCCTTTTGCCTGCAACGCTTCCACCGCCGCCGCCACTTCCGCTTCATTACGCGCGCAGATGGCAACGTTGCAACCTTCGTCCGCCAGCGTATCAGCGATCGCCCGGCCGATTCCCTTGGTGGCGCCGGTGATGAGGGCCTTCTGGCCTTTGAGTTGTAGATCCATTGTGAAGCTCCTTGTTACGTACTTGGTACACAGCGAAAGCTGTGTTCTTAGAGAATCAGATTCACTTTGCCCGCCTCGAGCGCAAGGGTAAATCGTTTCAGGCCGGCTTCCGCCGGTGCGCCTATGGCCGCACCCGTGCGCACATCGAAGGAGGCGCCATGGGCCGGGCAGGTCAGTTCGTAGCCGCGCAAAGTCCCGCCAGCCAGGGGCCGACCCGCGTGGGTGCAGAGGTTACTGACGGCATAGTACTGACCATAGGCGTTGACGATGAGCACTTCCTCACCGCCCACCCGGGTGGCGGCCATCTCCCCTTCGCCGAGAGCCGTCATCGGTAACAGCGGAATCACTGGATCAGGCCCGTCGCCGTGCCGGTTGTGCCACTCATCTGAATTTCCCCTCCCTCGAACGGCCATTCTGGCGGACTGCGCGAAAAACAGTCAAGCCTGCTTTTTTTTGCGTAACCGGCCAGCCATACTCCTACCAACCGGTACGATCGTCCGATGGGAGGAAAGCAGACATGAGCGACATTTTGAACACCCCGCTCAACGAATTGACCCCGATGAACCCGGAAGTGCTCGCCTGTCCACACGCCTTCAATGAACGCCTGCGCAGGGAAGCCCCCGTCTACCAGTGCCCGCACACAGGCATCACCTTTATTTCCGACTACGAAACCATCACCCGGATTGCCAAGGATTACGAGACCTTTTCGAATCGCTTCTCCACCGCCATGCCGACCAGCGAATCCCGGGTGGATCCGCGCATCGTCGAAATCCAGAAAAAGGGTTACCCACCGGTGGACACCATGCTGACCCAGGACCCGCCACTGCATCGTCGTTACCGGGGAATGGTCAATCAGGCGTTCACAGCCCGGCGGGTGGCGACCCTGGAGCCCGAGATCGAAAAACTCTGCCACGACATCATCGACAGTTTCATCCACAACGGCCGTTGTGAGTTCGTGGCGGACTTCGCGGAGCGGGTGCCTCTCACCGTGATTGCCGATCAGCTCGGAGTGCCGCTGTCCGATTACGAGCTGTTCAAGACCTGGTCCGATGCCTTTGTGGCCCAGCTTTCCCAGATGGCGTCGGCAGATGAGGCGGTGCAGGCGGCCGAGCTCATATTCGAGTATCAGCAGTACTTCGCGAAGAAGATCGAGGAACGGCGACTACAACCCCAGGACGACATCATTTCCGATATCGTCCACGCCCGGTTCGAGGATGAACGGCCGTTGGATGTGGCCGAAATGCTGTCGATCATCCAGCAGTTGCTGGTGGCCGGAAACGAAACCACCACGCATTCGATTGCCGATGGCATCCTGCTGCTCATCCAGCATCCGAATCAGCACAGGCTGTTGAAGCAGAACCCTGATCTGATCGCGAATTTCGTCGAGGAAGTGCTCCGGCTTGCCACCCCGACGGCGAACATGTGGCGTGTGGCAACGAAAGACACCGAGATCAACGGCGTGCCCGTTAAAAAGGGTGCCATGCTGCAACTCCGGTATTCCTCCGCCAACCGGGACGAACAGAAGTTCGAAGCGCCACAGACCTTCGACGTCACCCGGGAAAACGCCCGCAGCAATCTGGCCTTCGGTCACGGCGTGCACATGTGCGTCGGCGCAAATCTGGCTCGTAAGGAGCTGGATACCGCATTCCGCGTACTGCTGGAGCGGCTGGACAACTTCGAGCTGGACTGTGAAGAGTCGGCGCTCAGCTATCCGCCCAACGTACTGTTACGCGGGCTGGCGGAACTGCCCATCCGCTTCACACCCCGGGCGGACTGAGCTCAGCGCCCGCTCACCCAGTCGATGGCATTGCCGATCAGCTGCCGGAAGTGGGTGTTTGCATAGGCTTTCGGGTCGTCGCCGCACTGCAGATACACGATCCGGCTGGCCCCCACCTCCCGGGTCCAGCCGATCAGGCTCGAGCCCGGGGGATGATCCCAATCCGAGTTGTCGTGCATCTTTCCGCGCAGAACCACATTGGCGGCCGAGTAGAAATTCTCCCTGGTGAAGGCGTAGTCGGATGCAAGCAGAGGGGTCACATCCGTTTCGAAGACCTCATAGAGATAGAGCTCGTCGGTGATCTCGAAAGTCTCCGGCACACCACGCGTCACCGGATGATCAGCCAGCACACGCACCTGGTGCGTGACATCGTGCCGGTAGCCTGAATCCAGTCGCGCTTCACCTCGCACCTCGGCGGGCAGGTAGAGGAACCGGCCGCCGATGAGCTCGCCATATTCCGGCCAGGCTGGCCAGCCGGCGATGGCGTGATGAAGAAAGACGAAACCATGGCCTGCGTCCACCAGCGCGGAGAACTGCGCTTTGAACGCCTCTTCAGGCGCTTCGAAAACCGGCCCTTGCGGACGGAAATCGATGCCCGGCATGTCGTAGATCACGAAGGCATCGTAGGCGGCAGCCTGTTCAATATTCTGCAGGGCCCGTGCGGCCGGCTGCTCCACATGGGTCCAGTCCACCCCGGGCAACTCGTCGAACAGCGCAAAGAACGGCGCCCGCTCGAACGGGTGCCCCTTGGTCACAAGCAGTATGTTGCGTTCCCCGTCGCTCATAAGGCCACCTTGCCCCCATGGATACTCGGCTTTTAGTATGTCCGGGAGCAGCCTGCCCTTAAACCACCAACGTAAGCGAGCCACCGATGGCCGACCCTGAGACCAGGATCGAGAAGACCTGGCAGCAGACCAAGAGCGAACAGACCCGGGAGAACATTCTCTCCTCCGCGATTGCCTGCTTCTACGATCTCGGCTATGCCAGCACCACGACGGACAATATCGCCAGGAGAGCGGGCGTTTCCCGGGGTGCCATGCTGCACCACTTCCCCACCCGATTCGAACTGATCAGTGCCGCCATTCAGCATCTGAGCGACCGCTGGCTGCAGCGATTCACGGAGGTGGAGAGCCGGGTCAACGAAGGCGCCGACCACACCCGGGTGGGGGAAGGCATCGACGCCTACTGGGAATTGCTGAATTCCCCGGACTGGGTGGTGTTCAACGAGCTGAAGGTGGCTGCCCGAACGGATCAGGAACTGGAGCAGGCACTGGTGCCAGCCTTGAAAGGGTTCGGCAAGGCGATGGCGGAGACGGCGCAGGAGCTGTACCCCCAACCTGGCCCTCTCGGAAGCCTACGAACGTGGCAACCTGCTCACCACCTACCTGCTCGAGGGCATGGCGGCTGCCAAGCTGATTCGCGGCATCCCGATCCCGGAGAAAAAGGTCCTCGACTGGCTGAAGCGGGAACTGGTGCGGAGTTATCAGGATGTGCTGACCACCGTCAAACGACCCAGCGATGAACTGCCGGACGCGCCCAAGCGGAAAAAAAGTCAAAGCTGACTGTTTTAGTGACCCCGAGTTTGGATAAGATCTCTCCCCTTACTGCCTGAAGGGGAAACGGGGCTTGAATACTCAGATTTCAGATTCCACGCTGAGGGACCTCCATCGTCGCATGGTCCGCATCCGCCTGTTCGAGGAAAGAGCCGGCAAACTGATGGAGGACGGCAAGATCCCGGGCGCCCTGCATCTCTACGTGGGCCAGGAAGCGGTCGCCTCCGGTGTGATGACCCACCTGTCCAACGAAGACTGGATCACCAGCACCCATCGTGGCCACGGCCATCTCATCGCCAAGGGCGGCGAGTTCGGGCCGATGTTCGCCGAGCTCTACGGCCGCGCCACCGGCTATTGCAAAGGCAAGGGTGGCTCCATGCACATCTCCAACATGGCCCTCGGCATGCTGGGTGCCAACGGTATCGTCGGCGGCGGGCCACCGATTGCGATGGGCGCCGGTTTCGCCAACAAGTTCAAAGGCAATGACCGGGTCTCCGTCACCTTTTTCGGCGACGGTGCCTCGAACGAAGGGTCTTTCCACGAAGCGGCCAACATGGCCGGCCTGTATCAGCTCCCGGTGCTGTTCGTCTGCGAGAACAATGGCTATGGCGAGTACACAGCCCAGGCGAATCATCAGGCGATCGTCGATGTGGCCGACCGGGCAGCCGGCTATGGCATGCCTGGTGTGATCGTCGATGGTATGGATGCGGTGGCCGTTCACGAAGCAGCCGGCGTTGCCATCCAGCGTGCCCGGGACGGCGGTGGACCGACGCTGCTCGAGTGCAAGACCTACCGCTTCTACGATCATGTGGGCGTGCGCGGCATGGGACTCAAGTACCGCACCGACGATGAGGTGGAGGAATGGAAACGGCGAGACCCGATCACGCTGCTCGAAGGCCGCCTTGCCGAGCAGGGCATCCTCGCCGAAGTGGAGGCGAAAGCCGTGCACGAGGAAGTGGCAGCCGAGATCGATGCCGCCGTTGAGTTCGCTGAGAGCTCACCCTACCCGGAGCCGGATGCGCTCCTCGAAGACGTTTACGCATAGGGGACAGATCATGGCAGAAGCAGCAGAAAAGCCCCGCACCCTGCCCTACGTGGCGGCCATAACCGATGGCGTGCGGCAGATTCTGAAAGAACAGGACAATGCCTTCGTCGCCGGTGAGGATGTGGCCGGCGCCGGCAGCGTTTACGGCTATTACAACGGACTGCTCGAGGAATTCGGACCGAACCGGGTGTTCGACACACCCATCTCCGAGGAAGGCATCGTCGGCCTCGGTGTGGGGGCAGCCGCTACCGGGTGCCGGCCCATCATCGATCTGATGTTCATGGACTTCCTCGGTGAGTGCATGGATGAGGTGGCCAATCAGCTCGCCAAGATGCGCTATATGTTCGGCGGCCGGGCGACCCTGCCGGTCACCATGCTGACCATGGCGGGCGCCGGCGCGAGCCTGGCCGCCCAGCACAGCCAGTCCCTGGAGGCCTGGATCTGCCACCTGCCGGGGCTGAAGGTGGCAATGCCCACCACGCCTTATGACGCCAAAGGGTTGATCATCGCCGCGGCCCGGGACGATAACCCGGTGATCGTGGTGCTGAACAAGATGTCGCTCGCCATCACCGGCGAGGTGCCTGAAGCAGCTTATGAGATTCCCCTGGGGCAGGCGAACGTGCTCCGGGAAGGTAAAAACCTGACCATCGTCGCCCTCGGCCGGATGACCCACGAGGCGATCAAAGCCGTGGACGGCCTGGCCGAGCTTGGTATCGATGCCGAGGTGATCGATCCGCGTACCCTGCAGCCATTCGACATCGACACGGTGGTGAAGTCCGTCGAAAAAACGCACCGCGCCATGATCGTGCACGAAGCCGTTCGTTTCGGTGGCCTGGGCGGTGAGATTGCCGCCCAGATCCAGGAGCATGCCTTCGATTATCTGGACGCACCGGTCGCCCGGGTAGGCGCGCCGTTCTCGCCGGTACCTTTCAGCCCGGCGCTGGAGGCGGTCTATGTACCGAATGCGGAACGGATCGTTGCCGAAGCGAAGAAGATGCTGGGCGTGTAGACCCGCCCGTGGTGAATATCGGCATTATCGCCAACCCGGCATCCGGCAAGGACATCCGGCGTCTCGTCGCCCGGGCCTCGGTCTTCGACAATCCGGAGAAGCAGGCCATCGTGCAACGGCTGCTCGCGGGTATGGACGGGGTGCTCGGCAACTCCGACTGGCGGCTTTCCTATTTGGACGATGCACACGGCATCGTGCGCAACGCTGTCAGCAGCGTGCTCGGCGAGCAGTCGAGCCGGGCCGTGCCGGTGATGAGCGCGGAGACCGGCAGCGCCATCGACACCACCCGAGCGGCACGCGCGCTCTCTGAACTTCCCACTGACGTGAATCTGAGCCTCGGCGGCGATGGCACGAACCGCGCTTTCTGCCTGGGCTGGCGGAATGCCCCGCTGATTCCGATTTCCACCGGTACCAACAACGTTTTTCCCCGACTGATGGAAGCCACGGTCGCGGGCGCTGCCGCGGCCCTGGTGGCCTCTGGCCGCATTCCGATGGCCGAGGTATCCCGACAGCAGAAGGTCATCCGGGTGGAAATCGATGGGGAAGCGGATGATCTGGCCCTGATCGATGCGGTTTTCGTCAACGAACGCTTTGTCGGCGCCCGGGCGCTCCTGCATCCGGAGAATCTGAGCTCCGCCCTGCTCACCATTGCCGACCCGGCTGCGGTGGGCATCACGGCCATCGGCGGCCTGATCGATCCGCTCAGTGAACGGGCAGACGAAGGGATGCGGATCGTGTTCGCCAGCCAGGATGAAGCAACCACCATTGTCCGCGCGCCGATTGCGCCCGGCTACTATCGGGAAGTCGGTGTCCGCGAGCACCGCCGAATCACCTTCAATCAGGCCCTGCGCTGTGAAGGCCCGGGCGTGCTTGCCTTCGACGGCGAGCGCGAGCGGGTCCTGAAACCCGGCCAACAGGCCACACTGACCGTTGAGCGCACGGGACCACACGTAATCGACGTGCCAGCCACCATGCGGCTGGCAGCCAGCAGAGGCAGCTTCCTGCTGCCCACCGGTCCGGCCAGGTCGTCGGCCGCAGAAGCGGCAGCAGAGTAAGAGGAAAGAGCCATGCCCACCGAGGTGTACCTGGTCAAGGTTGGAATGAACATGACGGAAGGCGTCGTCGAGGAGTGGTATATCCCCGATGGCGATACCGTCCGCGAAGGCGAACTCCTCTATCGGCTGGAAACCGAAAAGGTCAATCTGGATGTGGATGCCGAGGCGACCGGTGTGGTGAAACACCTGGTTGGCCAGGGCATCACCCGGGAACCGGGTGATGTGGTCGGCTACATCTATGCCGAGGGAGAAGAGATTCCGGATGTTCTGCCCGGCGCTGGCGGTGAACCTGCGCACGACAGCGCAGCGACCCTGAGCGGTTCTCCGCAAGCACCGACCTCCGCACCCGCCGTGGCTTCTGCGGCTTCTGTGACGGCCGACGGTCGACTCAAGGCGTCGCCCATCGCCCGACGGCTCGCCACAGAACGGGGTGTGCAACTTGCCGCCCTGCAGGGAACGGGTCCTGGCGGGCGGATCGTGGAGGCGGACGTGCTGGCAGCGGAAATCGACGCGGTCGCGGCCGTGCCTGCAACAGCGCCGCCGGCGTCGGACGACGGCGTGCGACGTGCCTCCCCCGGTTCTTCGCCCAGTTCTTCGCCAAGTTCTTCGCCTATGGCGCGCAAAGTCGCCCGGGAACTCGGCGTGGATCTGGACGGCGTTCGCGGTACGGGCCCTGGTGGGCGGATCACCAGGGAAGATGTGGAAGCGGCGGCAGCCTTTCCGAGTAAAGGACCGAGTGAAGGGCCGAGTGCAGGCCCTGCCGCGGCGGCGGATCAGATCCTGCCACTGGGTGGCATGCGCAGAACCATTGCCCGGCGGATGCATGCCAGCCTGCAGGAAATGGCGCAACTCACCATGGATATGGATGTGGTGATGGACGACGCTGTGAAGCTCAGAGGCCAGCTCATGGATGAATGGCAGGATGAGGGCCTGCGCCCGACCTACACCGATCTGGTCATCCGCGCGGTCGCCAAGGCGCTGGAAAAACACCGCCAGATAAACGCCACCATGACCGAGTCGGAAATCGTTCAACATGGTGCGATCAACGTGGGAATGGCCGTCGCCCTGACGGACGGTCTGATCGTGCCGGTGGTGCGGAACGCCAATCTGCTGAGCATCCAGGCATTGGCCCGGGAAACGTCGCGGCTGGCGACGGCGGCGAGAGAGGGCAAACTGACCCCGGACGATCTCCAGGGCGGGACGTTCACCGTTACCGCCCTCGGCATGTTCGGTGTGGATTCGTTTACCCCGATCATCAACGCCCCGGAAGCTGGTATTCTCGGCGTGAACCGCATTCGAGACGATGTGGCCTGGGCGCATGACACGCCGGTGAAACAGCAGCGCATGAAGCTGTCGCTCACCTGGGATCACCGTGTGCTGGATGGCGCGCCGGCAGCGGAATTTCTCGGCACCGTCCGGGGCCTGCTGGAAGCGCCTTTCCGACTGCTGGTTTAACCTTTATCAAAGAAAGAGCGCAGGTCATGGCCGCACACATCGCCCCACTCTCTCCCGTCATCGGCGCCGAGATCAGTGGTGTGGACCTGGCCGCCCTGCAGGACGACGAATTCACTGCCATCCGGCAGGCCCTCATCGATCATCAGGTTATCTTCTTTCGGGACCAGCCGGCGCTGGCCCCCGAGGTGCAGATCGAATTCGCCCGCCGCTTCGGCGACCTGCACACCCACCCCGCCGCCCCGCACATGGACGGGCATCCCGAGATCTTCGTGATTCACGCGCACAAGGACGCCAAAGTCGCCAACGGCAATGGCTGGCATACCGATGTGTCCTGCGATGAATCGCCCCCCATGGGCACCATGCTGCAGATTCGAGCGCTTCCGGAGACCGGCGGCGACACCCTGTGGATCAACACCTGTGCCGCTTATGAAAGCCTGTCGCCTGCCCTGCAGAGTTTTCTGGAAACGCTCACCGCCCGCCACGAATCGGAACACATTTATCGTGGACGCTACTCGGATCGCGGCGTGGAAGACACGGATCGGATCTATCCGAGTGCCGTCCATCCGGTGGTACGCACCCATCCGGATTCCGGTCGACGGGCACTGTATGTGAATCCGAGCTTTACGACCCGTCTGTGTGAGCTCAGCCATGACGAAAGTGCGGCGCTGCTCGAGTATCTCTATCGACACCAGCAGCGGCCGGAGTTCCAGGTCCGTTTCCGCTGGTCCAGAAATGCCATCGCGCTCTGGGACAATCGCAGCACCCAGCACTTTGCCCTCTGGGACTACTGGCCGGAGGAACGAAAAGGCCATCGGGTGACCATCGCCGGAGAGCGACCGTTCTTCGACCCGGAGCGCAAGCCGGCCACTAAAGTTCAACCACTATCACGGCTGGCCCGCACGCTATGAACCGACACCCCCCGTCTCATGAGAAAATTCCCCGGAGAACCGCCTCTCCGGTAATCCTGCTCGCCGTCATGCTCACCCTTCAGGTGGCCTGCTCTCCCGCAGAAGACAGCACCACCGCAGACGCCGGCGCGCTGACGAGCGCCGACCTGATCTTCATCAACGGTCACATTCTCACCCTGGACGGAACCGACACCATTGCCAGCACGCTGGTGGTGACCGGCGACAAAATCGCTGCGGTGGGTGAGGCATCGGTCGCCGCGCACTACACGAGCCCGCAGGTCATCGATCTCGAAGGCCGCACACTGATGCCGGGATTCGTAGACAGCCACACCCACATCTATGGCCGCCCGCCCCACTACATCGACCTCACGGAAGTAGACTCCGTGGCGGAAATTGTCAGTCTTGTGCGTGCCAAGGCGGTCGATGTCGGGCCCGGCAACTGGATTACCGGCTACGGCTGGTCCGAGGACGAACTGGCCGAAGGCCGCCGCCCCCTGATCGGCGATCTCGATGCGGCGGCGCCCGGCCACCCGGTGATGCTGACCCGGGCCGGTGGCCACAGCGCCGTGTTTTCGAGCAGAGCACTGGAAATCGGCGGCGTGGATGCAACCACGCCCAATCCGGAAGGCGGCATCATCGAACGGGACGAATCCGGCGCGTTGAACGGCATTATCCGCGAGCGCCACAACCTCATTGGCAGTCTCATTCCCGTCACACCCCCCCAGGCCCTGCGGCCGAGCCTGATCGAGAACCTGCAGGCGCTCTTCGCCAAAGGCATCACCTCCATCACCCACGCCAACGCCACCCTGGAGATCTTTCCGGTCTGGGAGGCAGCCTACGCGGAATACCGCGGCCGCCTGCCCCGGGCGTCCGTTCAGCTGCTTCATGAAGGGCCGGAGGCAATGGCCGCGTTCGGCCGACTCACGGGCGACGGCGACGAGCATCTTCGGGTGGGACCACTGAAGATATTCGCAGACGGCGGTTTCACCGGCCCGGCAGCTTTCACCAGCAAGCCCTACAAAGGCGAGGACGAGTATCGCGGGACGCTCAACATGACGGAGGTGGAGCTGCACGATCTGATCGTCATGGCCCATGAAGAAGGCTGGCAGCTTGGAATACATGCCATCGGCGACGCCGCCATCATGCTGACCGTGGACTATCTGATCGAGGCGCTCACTGCCTCTCCGCGGGAGGATCACCGCCACTATCTGAACCACTTCACTGTAATGCCGGATACCCGGACCATGGAGGATATGGCAGCGCACGGCATCGCGATCACTCAGCAGCCGAACTTCACCTACACCCTGGAAGGGCGCTATGTGGCCAATCTGGATGGCACCCGGCTGGAAACGAACAACCCGCTGCGCACCCCGATGAACCATGGCATCCACGTCGCCATCTCCAGCGATATTCTGCCCATCGGGCCCTGGGTAGGCATCTACGCCGCCGTCACCCGCAAGGGGATGAGTGGTCGGGTATTCGGCCCGGGCGAAGCCATCAGCCGGGTCGAAGCACTGAAGGGCTATACGAGCCAGGGTGCCTGGCTGACCCGGGAAGAGAACATCAAAGGCAGGCTCGTGCCCGGCATGCTGGCCGACCTGATCGTTCTCTCCGACGATCCCCTGTCCGTGGCCGATGAGGATCTGCTGAACATCGAGGTTCTCGAGACCTGGCTCGGCGGTCGACGCGTATTCACGAAGCACTGAGTAGCAGGCAGTAGTTTATGACCCATTTTCCACAGAAGATTGCCGCCGAACGCGGCAGCGACAGTGCTGTCGTCGATGAACGCGGCGCAATCAACTGGACCGATTTCAATCAGCGCACCAATCAACTGCTGTCCGCGCTGCGCGGGCTTGGTTTGAGCCCGGGTGACAGGGTTGCCATCTACGCAGGCAACTGCCGCGAGTATTTCGAAATCATGATGGCGACCATCCACACCGGCATCGTCTGGGTACCCGTGAACTGGCATTTCAGCCCGGAAGAACTGGCCTATGTGATCGCCGATTCGGAAGCAAAAGCCCTGTTTGCGGAAGGGGCGTTCCTCGACCAGGCAGCCGCCGCCGTCACCAGAAACGAAACACCAGAGTTAGCCCATTGCTTCGCGATCCGCGCTGAGAATCCACCGGCTCCCTTCGAGGCCTACGAAGCGCTGCTGGCCACCGGCAGCCAGGCCGAGCCCGAAGATCAGTCCATGGGCGGCCCCATGTTCTACACCTCGGGCACAACCGGCCGGCCAAAAGGCGTGAAGTCCAGCAGCACCGCATCCGGTGGCCCCATCGAAGTACTGGAACTGATGGGTGCAGGTCTGTCCGGCATGCTCAACATCCCGGCCGACGGCACCACCTATATCTGCGGGCCGGTCTATCATTCAGCCCAGTGGGCATTTTCCTTCCTGCCCCTGCTGATCGGCAGCCGCGTGCTGTCGCGCCATCGATTCGATCCGGCAGAGTCTCTGCAGCTGATCGATGAACACAGGGTGACCAACGTGCATCTGGTGCCCACGCAATTCCATCGATTTCTGAAACTCGACGAGCAGGTGCGGGCCGGCTTCAACGGCAGCTCGCTGGTGGTTGTCTGGCACGGCGCCGCACCCTGCCCGCCGGAAACCAAGCGCCGGATGATCGACTGGTGGGGGCCGGTAGTCAGCGAGTATTACGGCTCCACGGAAGGCTCGATCGTTTCTCAGATCAGCGCGGAAGAATGGCTGGAGCGTCCGGGCTCGGTGGGCAAAGCGGGCGCCATGTCAGAGATCACCATCCGCGATGACGATGGCAACATCGTACCCACCGGCCAGTCCGGACAGATTTATGTCAGAAACCTGATGGGCAGTGATTTCGAGTACCACAACGAACCGGAAAAGACGGCGGACGTGCATCTGGAAGCCGGTGTGTTCACGTTTGGCGATATCGGTTATTTCGACGAAGACGGCTATCTCTATCTCAGCGATCGGAAAATCGACATGATCATTTCCGGTGGCGTTAACATCTATCCGGCAGAGATCGAGGCGGTGCTCGTGCAACACCCGGCGGTGGAAGATGCTGCCGTGTTCGGTATCCCGAACGAGGAGTTCGGCGAGGAAGTGAAAGCGGCGGTCAAACTGACACCCGGTCACGAGGCGGGAGAAGCTTTGAGTCAGACGCTGATCGACTATTGCCGCGAGCACCTGGCCGGATTCAAGGCGCCGCGCTCCATCGACTACGAGGATGAATTTCCACGCCACGAAACCGGCAAGCTCTACAAACGGCTGTTACGCGACCGCTACTGGCAGGACGCAGGGAGGACAATCTGATGGGTCTGTACGCGAAATACGTGCTGCCGAAGCTGATCGATACGGCCTGTGGTCAACCCCCGATGGCGGAACTCCGCAGCCGTTATGTGCCCGAGGCGGAAGGTGACGTACTGGAAATCGGCATCGGCAGCGGATTGAACCTGCCCCACTACTCGGACAAAGCCCGCACCGTCACCGGCCTGGATCCCCACGCAGAGTTGACCGAGATGGCGACGGAAAGGGCACAGGCCGCCGCGCCCGAGGTTGAAGTCCTGCAGATCTCCGGCGAGCAGATCCCGGCAGACGACGGACGATTCGACAGCATCGTGTGCACCTGGACACTCTGTTCCATCCCCAACGTCTATCAGGCTCTGCGAGAGATGCACCGCGTTGTGAGGCCCGGTGGCCGGTTCTACTTCGTGGAACACGGCCTGTCCCCGGACGCGGACGTACAGCGCTGGCAACGCCGGATCGAGCCGCTCTGGAAGATCATCGGCGGTGGCTGCCATCTGACCCGCAAGGCAGACGACCTGATTCAGGACGCAGGTTTCGTTCTGGAAGCACCGGAATCCGGTTATCTGCCCGGCCCAAGGTGGGCGGCCTTCATGACCCACGGTGTGGCGGTCAAACAGGTTTGAGGACAACGTTGACGGGAACCACCCGCAACGTATAAAACAGTCATGTCTGCTGGTTTTGAACGACGCTCCTGCAGCTGGCATTCCGGATAAGGCATCCGCTGGAGCAGCGCCAGACCGCTGGAGACCTGTGTATTGAGAGAGACACCGGCCTCCGCCTGAGCTGAAGTGGTCACACAGGGTCTACAACAGAGTCTGCAGCGGGAGCCAGCGGCCCTGCAGGCGCGCCTGAAATATGGGGAGAGAATATGAAGTTTCTCAACTTCAGTGGCTCGGCGCCGCCGATCATTGCGGCCACGCTGTGCGCCTTTACCACACCACTGGCTGAAACCGCCTATGGAGCAGATGCCAGTTCGTCTGACACGATTGAAGAGATCGTCGTCACCTCGCGTCGACGGGCAGAGTCCGCCCAGGACGTGCCGCTGGCTGTTACGGCCTTCAACTCAGCCGACATCGAACGCATCAACCCGGACACGCTCCGGGACATCGACGGCCGCATGCCGAACGTCTTCATCGGCCGCCAGACCGCGGGACCGCAGATGGGGGCCATCTACATCCGCGGACTGGGTTATGCAGACGTGGAGAAGAACATTCCACCTGCCGTCGGTGTCATTGTCGACGGTGTCTATCAGGGCACGACTACCGGTCAGCTGGTGGACATGTTCGATGTGGCACAGGTGGAAGTGAACCGAGGCCCCCAGGGCGTCCTCTTCGGGAAGAACACCACTGGTGGCACCATCGAAGTGAAGCGGGTGCAACCGGAATTCAATGAGTGGGGATTTTCGGTCGCCGGTGAACTCGGCAACTACGACAAGCAGGATCTGAAAGCACGGGTCAACATCCCCCTGGTCGATGACACACTGGCCCTGAAGGTCGGCGGCATCGTCAAAGAGCGGGATGGCTACTACGACAACATCACCACCGGGGATTCGGCAGGTGATATCGACTACAAGGCCGCCACCGTGTCACTGAAGTGGGCACCTGTGGACAGCTTCGTCGCCACCCTCACTTACGATTACCTGAAAGATCGCAGCGACAGTGTGGCCATGGATGCCCGCTACAATGGCGACGATCCCTTCGTGAACGAAAACGATTTCGACGCCCAGACCAAGTACGATCAGGATATGATCGGCCTGGTCATGGACTGGGACATCGGCGGGGTCACACTCTCCTCGATCACGGGCTGGGTGGATTCCTCGGACTGGGTTCAGCAGGATTTCGATTCGGCAACCCTGGCCAGTTTCGACGATGATGTCAGCCCGACCATCGCACCGGAGCCACTGGCACAGCTGCATACGCTGCGCGATCAGACCTATGAGCAGTTCTCACAGGAATTGCGCCTTTCCGGCAGCTTCAGCGAAGACTGGCATTTCAATGTGGGCGGCTTCTACTGGGATGCGGAGATCACCAATCAACAGACCACCAATGCCATCGCCCAGTTGCAGAACCTGGCAGCACCGGCCGGATGCGATGTCTTTGGCGCGCTGACGCCCGGCAATCCGTTCGCCGGTTTCCTGGTGCCCCATCCGGCACTGGGTGACGCCTTCTGTCAGACCCCCTACTTCCCGGACCCAACCGGCGAGCTGGGTGACTTCCGCACCCCGGTGTTCTCGGTGCAGGACTTCACTGAAGAAGTGGAATCCTACGCGTTGTTCGGTTCCGTGGATTGGGATGTCACGGACAATTTCGAGTTGTCCGCCGGTCTGCGCTACATCGACGAAGAGAAGAAGATGACCAACAACTACACCGCGCTGGCGCCTCCCGCACCGCCCGGATTTCCCGTGGCAGACTCTGATGCCTGGGATGACGTGATCCTCCGTTTCACCGCGAACTGGGCGCTGACGGACGACAACCGGTTGTACTTCTCCTACGCGGACGGTTTCCGTTCAGGCGGTTACTCCAGCCGCGGGAACCAGATCAATCAGCTCACCTATCAGCCGGAAGACGTGACCACCTATGAAGTGGGCTCGAAGAACGACTTCATGGAAGGCAAGCTCAGGTTGAACGCGACCTTCTTTTACACAGACATGAAAGATCAGCAGTACAGCGTGGTCATCCAGGATCCCTTCAATGCACCGGGTACCAACACGGTGGTCAACAACGCGGACAAGACGGAGATCATCGGTTTCGAGGTCGATGCCACCGCACTCGTCGGCGAATACTTCACGCTGATCGGCCAGGTCGGCATTCAGGATGCAGAGCGCAAGAGCTATGACGAGCAGTGTGACCGCGTACCCGTGGGGCCACTTGGAACCGCCGGCATTCCCGGTCTGGCCCCTTGCGAGGGTGACAGCATCTCCCTGCCTGCCCAGCAGCTACCGCGCGCACCGGACTGGAACTGGTCGCTGACCGGTATCTGGGATCAGAACTTCGGCGCCACGCGCATGAACGCATCGCTGACCGTGCGAAGCCAGGACGACTTCATCATCACGAACAACCTGGTGACCGGTGAGTCTGACATCACCCAGGATGGCTACACGATCGTGGATGCGCGGGTCGCCCTGCAGTGGGTATTGAACAGCGGTGAAGACACGCTGACCGTAGCGCTCTATGGCCGCAATCTGGGGGATGAGGAGTACAAGGACTACGAACTTGCCCTCGGTGACACCGGTGGCTTCCAGGGCTGGGGTCCGCCACGCAACTATGCGCTGGAGCTCCGCTGGGATCATTGACACCCCCAGTGCTGCTCTGGAACGAACGAAAAAGCCGGCATCAGCCGGCTTTTTCATGGCGGTACGCTTTGCTCAGAGTACCTGTTCGAACAACTCCAGATTCGGGTGTCCGAGATAGGTTCCCTTCGGGGCGTTCGCCTGCGCGTGGGCCTTTCTGAAGCTTTCAGACTGGGTCCAGGCGTCGAACGCGTCCTTGGATTCCCAGACGGAGTGGGACGCATAGAGCGTCTGACTCTCATCAGACGCCCCTTTCAGCAGCGCGAAGGAAACAAAGCCGGGCACTTCAGACAGATACGTCTCCCGCTCCCGCCAGATCTTCTCGAAACCTTCTTCCATGCCAGGCGCAATGGCGAATCGGTTCATGGCCAGATACATCGATCGGTTCTCCTGTTAAAACGACTCAGCGTTCGTGCACAACCACCGGCAGACTGGTGTAGCCCTTCACGAAGGAAGAAAAGGTCCGCTCCGGTGCACCCACCACTTCGATCTTCGAGAAGCGCTTGAGAATCTCTTCCCAGATGACGCGGAGCTGCATCTCTGCCAGACGGTTACCCATGCAGCGATGCAGACCGAAACCGAAGGACAGATGCTGCCGGGCGTTCGGCCGGTCGATGATCACCTTGTCGGGATCTTCGAACATGCGCTCATCCCGGTTGCCGGAAACGTACCACATGAGCAGTTGATCGTTCTGCCTGATCTGTTTGCCACCGATGATCGTGTCTTCGTTCGCCGTGCGGCGCATATACGCCAGCGGCGTCTGCCAGCGGATGATCTCCGCCACCATGTTGGGAATGAGATCGTGATTGGCGAGCAGCTTCTCGTATTCCGCCGGAAACTCATTCATCGCCAGCACGCTGCCACTGATCGAGTTTCGGGTGGTGTCGTTGCCACCAACGATCAGCAGAATGAGATTGCCGAGAAATTCGAACGGCTGCATGTCTTTGGTTTCATCGCCATGGGCCAGCATGGAAACCAGATCATCACCTGGATTTTCCTTACGCTCCGCCCAGAGTCGGGTGAAGTATTCGAGGCACTCGAGCAACTCCGCCCTACGCTCTTCTTCCGACTCGATGATGGTGCCGGGCGCGGCGGTGGCGACATCCGACCATCGGGTGAGCTTGCGGCGCTCCTCGAACGGGAAATCGAACAGGGTTGCCAGCATCTGCGTAGTCAGCTCGATGGAGACCAGATCCACCCAGTTGAACGTTTCTCCGCGAGGCAGCGAATCCAGGATCTGGCCACAACGCTCCCGGATCAGGGGCTCCATGTTCTTCAGATTCCGCGGTGCCACGACAGGTGCCACGGTAGCCCGCTGCACGTCATGCTTGGGTGGATCCATGGCGATGAACATATCGACGTTCAGCGCACCTTCCGGCAGCTCGGCTCCCACCGGCAGACCAAGGGTGATGCCATGCGCCGATGAAAACATCTCGTGATTGGAATCCACGGCTTTGATGTCTTCGTATCGGGTCAGCGACCAGTAGCGACCGGCCTCTTCGGTGATATTCAGATGCACGGGGGATTCCTGCCGCAGACGGGCAAAATACTCCCACATCCGGTTTTCCTGAAACAGCCGCGGGCTGATCGGATTGATCTCTTCCAGCGGGATCTCGTACGGATCGGGGATAGTGTTACTTTCAAAAACAGGGTCCAGCGCTTCGCTCATGCTCGCCTCCAGGAAACTGGTCGCAATAGGGATGGTTAAAAGAGTAAGAGGTTAAAAAGATTGAGCGGCCGAATTTACGCGAATCGGCCCATCCGCGCGAGCAAGTACTCAGAGTGAGACGGTCTGTAGTTCGCAGGCGTTTGTAATCCTATGACGCCCATCACACCGCCCTCTCTATCAGGGAGAGGGGCGAGGGATCAGGAATCAGGAATCAGCAATCAGGGATCCGGAGTAACGGCATCCAGCAGCGCGGCGCGGTAAGCCTGATACGGCACCATCTGCGCCTCGGTGAGGATTTTCTCCATGCGCTTGTCCATCTGTCTGGCCAGTGAGCTGCGCGCCCGCTGCACGGAGGTTTCGATGCCCGCATCACCGCGCCGGATGATGCGCCTGGCTTCATCGCGATAGTCCTCGAGGAAGATACCCACGCTCTCACGGAATGGGCCCATCTGCGCTTCGGACATGCCGATGTTCATCGCCGCGCCGATCACCTCGTCGGATAACCAGGGCGGACGCTCTGTCTGCTGTGCCTGCTCGGCGAGAGCCGTCAGTGAAAACAACAGTACGGCACACACACTGACCAGTCGACCTCGATTCATCGTATTCCCCCTCTCCATTTCCCTGTCTTCTCCTGAGCCCTGCATTTTAGCGCACAATCCGCGGAACAGAATGCTTCAGGACCAGCGGCGCAGAACACGGCGCTGGTGGCCGGATGCGCGCGCAGTTAACCTCCACCGGCAAACGTCATTGAAGAGTGCGCAATCATGGCAACAGGTAAGGGCCGTCTGGCCGGTAAACGGGTCCTCATCACCCAGGCAGAAGATTACATGGGGCCAGCGACAGCCGAGCTGTTCCGGGAGGAAGGCGCGCAGGTGATCGCAGACACCAGTGATCTCACTGCGCCGGGCGCCTGCGAAGCGCTGATCGACACCGCCGGCCAGGTCGACGTGCTGGTGGCCAACCTGGCCTCGGAAAACTTCAGCGGCATACCAGCCACTGAACTGGCCGACGAAGACTGGGCCAGGGCCTTCGATCTGATGGTGCACCCCCTGCACCGATTAACCAGGGCCGTACTGCCGCAGATGCAGGCCAGAAAACGGGGCAAGATCATCGTCTACGGAAGCGCCACGGCACTCAAAGGCCTGAAAACCGTGGCCGCTTACAGCGCCGCGCGCGCCGCGCAGGTGGGTTACGTACAGTCCGTGGGCGTGGAGGTGGCACCCGACAACATTCAGGTGAATCTGATCGCGCAGAATTACGTGGAGAACCCCGTTTACTACCCGCCCGAACTGCAGGAAAACGAACGGTTCATGAACTCACTGCGCCGCCAGGTGCCGTTGGGACGCCTCGCGACCGCCCGGGAAGACGCCCTGTTCGCCCTGTTTCTGGCCAGCGATGAGAGCGACTTCTTCGTCGGTCAGGCCATACCGTTTTCCGGCGGCTGGATTCAGCGCTAATGCGCACAACTATTCCACAACTGATTGTTGATTGCATACCGTCACGCAAATCGCCACCCACATCGAACGTCATATCGGAAAGGCAGACGATTTTCCGCGCCCGAAATCGCAGCCAACCATCCTCGACAACCTGACTCACTGAAATATATAGACAGCACCCGCGGCAGCAAGACTGTTGTCGAGATCGTCTCCATGATTGACTCCGGTACTCCGGCTTTCTTCCTCTGGAGCGCCGACGACAATCGAGTCACCAGCAATCGCTACCGTCTCGCCAAAACGATCACTTCTATCAGTATTGGCGGCCTTGATGTATGCGATCTGAGAAAACTCGCCGGATCGATCCCTTTCGAATACATAGACCGCGCCTGAACCAGGCGCAGTCTCATCGAGTTCATCGCCATTGATACCTACACTACCGGAACTTTCGCCCGGTGCGCCGACGACCAACAAATTACCTCGTAGAGCAACAGCAGCCCCAAAACCTTCAGGGTTGGCTGGTGTTGAGCTCTTTATGTAGCTCACTTGGGACCAAACTCCGTTGACGTCTTTCTCGAAGATATATACGGCACCTGAATTGGCAGCCATACTATCGGCCTGGTTACCGTTGATACCACTGGCTGAACTGTCCTCCGCAGGGGCTCCGACCGCTAGAAGCGTAGCATCCAAAGCTAGAGCAGAACCGAAATTGTCGCCTGTGTCTGGGTTGGATGCCTTTACATACGTAACTTGGTCCGCGACGACTCCACTGCTGTGGGGAAAGATATAGACAGCACCAGAATCTAAAGCGCTATCGTCATTTTGCTCACCGTCGACTCCGTTAGCACTGCTGTCCTCATACCTTGCACCAATCGCAATATCGGTGTCAGACAAGGCGACTGCACCACCAAACTCGTCGCGCGCATCGGTGTTCACGGCCTTAACATAGGCTGATTGCTCCCAATCGCTGCCGTCCATCCGCCTGAACACATAGACAGCGCCAGCGTCGATGCTCGTATTCCCTGATTCCAAACTGTCGACGCCGATCGCTGCGCTGTCTTCAAGGGGTACCCCCACAACAAGAACTGAATCTTTCACAGCCAGTACGGCACCAAATCGGTCGAAGTTGCTCGCGTTGGATGCTTTTAGATATCCCGTTTGTGTCCACGAACTCGACCCATCCCTTTCGAACGCATAAACTGCACCAACACCGTACCCGGATTTGTCCGTCTGATCAGTGTCAATACCGCTTGCAGCGTTTGCTTCTCCTGGTGCGCCCACAGCTAGAACACTCTCACTAAGCGCGGAACCATACCCAAAAGCGTCATATGGATCAGAGTTTGATGCCTTGAGGTAAGTGGCTTGTATCCAGTTTGAGCCTGACAGTTCAAAGAAATACGCAGCACCCGTGGCATTGGCTGAGTTGTCGTTCTGTTCGCCATCAACACCCGTCGACGAGCTCGACTCAAACGGCGCACCAACAATCAACTCTCCTGATAAAGCGTCGACCGCGAACGCAAAAAAATCGTACTCATTGGCGTTGGATGCTTTTAGGTAGGCGACCTGATCCACTTCATCGATTGAACCCCGCAATATCGTAACCGAATACGTTCTAGTGGTTTCGCTATCCTCCGCTGTCACATCTACAACAAGATGATTCACGCCTACTTGGAGTGGTATCGTCATCCCATTGCTGAACGATTTACCGTTCAGAGTCAGAAGCGCTCCGACCTCCTCTACAGTTGCGTAGACCGCCGTCGAGCTACCGAAGTAACCTGTTGAAGCAGTATAGTGTTCCAGTTCTGAATCGAAATGCTGGTCCAAGCTGGTCAATGATAGACTGAGCGATTCGAGGTCTGCGTTATCGCTCCAATCGGCATCAACCTGGTCGTCACCACTGCCGCAGGCCATTAAACCTGCCGCGAAGACACACAAACAACTTTTTCTATATTTCAGGATCATTCAGAAGCCTGGTAGTACCATTTTAGTGGTTCTTTCATGGGTACGCTCGGAGAAGGATATAGGTCAGCGTTTACGTAGACTACTTTCAAGAGTAAGAATACCTTCGAGCTACTCCGGTAAGACTTACCCTTACCGGCCTTGGCCGGATTCGGGCGCCAGTTCTATGACCTCCACGCATCCTACACAGCGCTATACTGCTGAGTATCCGAACCGCCGGAGGGGGAGACATGCTGAGCGCCGAGGACAACAGAACACTGACCGAAACAGGCCCGGGCACGTCCATGGGGCAGGTGTTCCGGGCATACTGGCAGCCTGCACTGCTGTCCCGGGAACTCGAACCCGACGGCGCACCGCACCGTCTGCGCATTCTGGGCGAAGACTTCGTGGCCTTCAGAGACAGTAGCGGGGTGGTTGGCGTGCTCGAACCCAACTGCAGCCATCGCGGCGCCAATCTCTTTTTCGGCCGGAACGAAGACTGCGGGCTCCGCTGCGTTTACCACGGCTGGAAGTTCGATACCGATGGCAACTGTATCGACCTGCCCACCTCACCACCGGACATTGCGGAACGAACCCGGGAGAAAGCCAGAATCCGGGCACTCCCGGTGCGCGAGTGGGGTGATATGGTCTGGGTTTATCCCGGCGACGGCCCGCCCCCGGAACTGCCCCAATTCGAATTCGCCACACTGCCCGGGACACACCGCTTCGTTTCCAAGAAATTCCAGCAGTGCAACTGGGCCCAGGCGGTGGAAGGTGGACTGGATACGGCCCATTTTTCATACCTGCACGCAAACATCGCCAATGGTGAGAAGGCGAGCCTTCTGCCCGGCAACGGCGTCAACGAACCGCCGGCCATCGCCCGCTTCCGCTGGCTGATTGAAGACGGCATCCCGAAGTTCACCGTGCGGCGCCATAAGGCAGGCCTGATTCTCGGCGCGTCGCGCCAGGCAGACGACAACCAGCTCTACTGGCGACTGACCCAGTTCCTCATGCCGAATCACTCTCTGGCTCCGAACACCTTCCCCGGCGAGTTGTATCAGGGCAATACCTGGGTGCCGGTCGACGATCACGCCTGCTGGATCTTCTGCTACGCCTGGAATCCGGACCGGCCACTCACGGATCAGGAACGGGCGCAATATGCCGGTGGTCACGGCATTTTCGCGGAAGTGGACGAGCAGTACGTACCGCTGCGTAATCGGGACAACGACTATCTGATCAGCCGCGACCGTCAGAAACATTCCAACTTCACCGGTATCGAAGGTATTTCCGAACAGGACGCAGCCATCGCAGACAGTCAGGGGCTGATTGCCGACCGGACGAACGAACTGCTCGGTCAGACCGATCTCGGCGTGGTGCGCTTCAGACAGATGATGCTCGAAGCAAGCAAGGCGCTGAGCGAAGGCCGCCGGCCACATGGCGTGGATGCGGCAGGCGCCTACTTTCTGCGATCAGGAGACGCGATGGCCGAGCCATCCACACCATTTTCCGCCGTGCTCGAAGCACGATTCGGAGACATGGCGGGGCAGGAACTCGCCGAGGTGTAATCCACGGAGAAGCCCCTGCCACGCCAGAGCCGGCGTTCTCCTAAAGAGAATAGAGATTGGCCGCGTTGGTGCGCGTGATCTTATCCCGGGTCTCGGCGGAATAGTTCTCGAACATCTCATCCAGGACCTGGGTGGAACACGGCCAGGTGGAGTCGGTGTGCGGATAGTCGGAGCCCCACAGCAGGCATTCCTCGCCAATCAGCTCCCGGGTTCCGAGCGCGGCAGTGTCGTCTTCGATGGTCGCGAAGAACTGTCGCTTCCATATTTCCATCACGTCCACCGGCTTTACGCTCGATGAATCTTTCGCGTATTCGCGCGCCCAGCCCTGCTGCACCTTGTCGAGCCAGTGTGCAATCCAGCCCGCGTTGAATTCCGCCAGCACGAACTTCAGATTCGGGAACTTCGCGCAAACCCCTCGCACCATGAGTTCCACCATCGTGTCGTGGATCAGTGCCGGGCTGCCCGCGTAAGAGACGATGGGATCTCGATCGGCAGACGCCTTCAACCAATCCGGCACGTGCGACATACAGGCAACGTGAAAGGCCACAGGCAGGCCCGCCTCTTCAGCCAGCGCCCACATGGGATCGTACGCTTCATCGCAATAGCGACGGCCTCGGGGCGCATTGCTCGGGATGACAATCCCTTTGTAGCCGAGCTTGATGACACGTTCGAGTTCGGCGACTGCAGCTTCCGGCTCCTGGACCGGCAGTGCGGCCAGACCGACGAGGCGACCTTTCGATGCGACCGATTGCGCATGCATCCAGTCGTTGTAGTTGCGCTGCAGAGCGATCAGGAGGTCGAGATCCGGAAGGCTGAACATCGGGAACCAGCCGGGGTAGAGAATCTCGGCCGAGACGCCGTCGATGTCCTGATCGTCGGGCCGACGGGCCCCGTCGGTCAGTCCGGGGCGCATAGCCGCGTAACCACCGGTGAAGTAGGCCTGTATCTCCGGGTCATCGATCGAACCGGCGCCGGGTTTGGACGCATACTCACGCGGAAGCGGCTCAGCGTAATCAAGTCTCGTGCCGGCCAGAGCCATCACAGCGACGTTCCGGGAGCGTTTCGGGCTGTTCGGGATCGTGATGTAGTCACCAGCACCCTCCTTGCTCACCACCCGCGGGGCGTCATCGCCGAAACGTTCGGGCAATCCCTCGAACACTTCGGGGCCTTCAAGCGCATGTGAATCGGCGGAGATGGGCCGGGGATCGTCTAGAAGCGACATGGCATGACCTGTGGTTATTGACCGCCGGTAGTATTATGAACACGTTCATTTTATAGTCAAGCACGCCCCCGGGACGATCCTCCCCGCCCCTTTCCACTTCTGACAGCCACTGGCTTGCAGCTGAGGCTCGAGCTCCGAGCGCTAGCACGGCGACTCAGCTGAAGGTTTGCAGCCACTCGAGCTGAGCGGCAATCGCCTGTTCGACGATGTCTGTGCTTTCGCTCAGCGCAAGGCGATGCATGTTCACCGGCATCGCCAGCACACCGTGCACGGCACTCAGCACCATCTGCGCAAGGGTATCCGGATCACCCGGACGAAACGCTCCGTCGCATTGACCACTGGAGATCGCCTGGCTGAACAGCCGGAAAAACCTGTCGTCCGCCAGCGGGACCCGTTCCGGTGGCGCCAGGGACTCCGGCCGGACGAACAGAAACGCACTTCGAAATACCTGCGGTTCCTCAACGGAGAAATTGACGTACGCCCGTAGAAGCGCTGCGAGCTGTTCAGGTGGCGTGGAGATATCCTGGGCGAGCTGCTCCATCTCCTGCACCAGTCTGCGGGCGGGCTCACGCCAGAGAGATTGCAGCAACTCGCTCAGACTTCCGAAATGGGCGTAGACGGTGCCTACCGACACCCCCGCCTGCTCTGCAATCGCGCGAACAGACACATTGGTCACGCCATTTTTATTATAGAGCCTGGCCGCAGCATCACGGATTTTGCGGCGATTGGCACGACGTTGTTCATCGGTCAGGGCGGGTCTTGGCATTGCGTTCCTGGTGCGGCTGTTCCAGTGACTGGTGTTTGGTGCCCACTACCTTGGCGCGATATCTGGCACATTGCAAAACGCAATCCAGGCACATCTGCTGACTTCCTGGCAGACGATTGCTAGTGTGGCCTGCCGTGGTACCTGTGATCATTGCCATTCTTCCAGAACTCATAAGATCTATTGTCGCGAACGCCTCCCCGTTAGAAGGAAATTCGATCGAAGACGGTGAGCGCGTTGCCTTCGGGACCGTCCTGGGCACCGATGTCGGGCATGGCGTCGAGGCAATCGACTGGTCGGATTCCATGCTCACGCGATGCCGATTCATCGGCACGACCGTTTCCCACGCCAGCTTTGAACGCGTTGTCTTTCACGACTGCGACTTTTCCGGAACGACCTTCGTGAACTGCCTCATGCGCGACTGCATGATCGTGGGCGCAAAGGCGAGATCTCACCTGGCACTGGACAACTGCATTCTTGACGGCCTGACCGTGGCGCGGAGCCAGATCGACCGCCTGGAAATCCACGACTGTCGCATTGGAGCCGCCGATTGTATTGAAATGGCTTCGGCCCAGGTCGCCTTTCACCGTTGCAGTGCACACAAACGACAGGGACGTGTTTCATTTTCGGACAGCGACCTGGAAAAAGTTCGAGGCCTGGACACCCTGAGCGAATCAGGCATTCGTGTTGTCGTCGATGCCGCCCTCTGGCGCGATCTGGGCGACCACCTTCTCAGAGAACGCGGGATCGAGGAACTGGACCGGTCCTCTGTTCTTTCGACAGATGTCCTCGACGGGATCGCGCATGATCTGGGCCATCCACAGCAAAATTCATGATTCCACCTGAATCAATCTCGACCTTTCTGGCTGCTTTCGGTCTTGTCGGTCTAGCGGAGATTGGCGACAAGAGCCAGATCGTCTGCATGGTGCTGGCATCCCGACATCGTCACTGGCCGGTGCTGTTGGGCGCTACGACGGCCTTTCTGCTGTTGAATACATTAGCGGTAGTCTTTGGCGCAGGGGTTGCGGCATGGGTGCCCGAGCAGGTGGTGGCGATTGCCGTGGCTGTGCTCTTTGGCGCATTCGGTCTTCACGCATTGCTTGCAACGCCTGTCGATGAGTCTGAAGAGATAACTGAGGTGCCTGGACGCAGCGTTTTCATAACGACGCTGTCTTTGATTTTCCTGGCGGAATTCGGCGATAAGACACAGATCGCCGTCGCCGGTCTGGCCAGCAACATGTTGATACTACCGGTGTGGATCGGCGCAACCCTCGCGCTGGTGTTGGTATCGGCGCTTGGGGTTTGGGTCGGGCGTACTCTGCTGCAGCGTTTGCCGACCGGATGGTTGCACCGGATAAGTGGCGTAATCTTCCTGGCGTTCGCAGTTATCGCCGGATGGCAAGCGTTGGGTTGAGCTGACAGACGTTCGGTGCCGATCATTCAAGCACCACCCGCTTGAACGCGTTATTCAATCCAGCCGCAACGGGTCCAGTTCAGTGCCCGGCGGGTAGTTGTCCGCAATCTGGTACATGCCATCGGACGTGATCTCCGCACTTAGAGTGACGGCACCATCCGGTGCCACCTCAAGGATACCCAGCTTGGCAATCACACAGCGGCCCCGGTTCATTGGCGCTTCCAGGACCGTGAGGACGAGTCCGTCGGATCCGGCCTCCAAACCCAGCTCGGCGAGTGTTGCTTTGAGCATTCCGCCATGTGCATCGAATGTGATCGAGCCCTGGAAACGCATCTCTCCCGATACGCTACCGTCCGGCGCGATGGTCAGGTCGCCACCGGGTATCGCGTCGAAAACAAAGGAGCCATCCTCCGCACGGGTTGCGCCATCACTCAAATGGACGGACCCACCTACCGCCTCGACGTAGCTCCGAAAGCTCGCTTTAACGCCCCACGACAACCTATTGAAACTCATGTCTGCTCCCATTCCAGTAGCGGCAAGAATGGCGTAGTCGGCGACGGTTTGCACCACAGCCTTTGGGCGACCGTATGGTGGCGGCCTGGATCAGAACAGCATCAACTCGAGACTGAGCTGCCAGCTGTCAAAGCGCTGTAGACTCAAATCGTACTGCGCAAAGCCTCCCCCGAGCAGGACACGCTCGTGAAGCGGATACTGCAACCCGGCCCCCCAATACCAACCATTTTCGTCAGAAGGGTCCTCCACGTTGATAGTGTCATCGAACGTATCGGATGCTTTGAAGGTGGCACGCAGAACCCCAGCACGACCGTAAACGAGCACCTTGCCGGCGATCGGATAGTCAGCCTTTAAACCCAACGTCCAGGCCTCTGCTTCCAGGTTGTATAGCGATCGCGTGTAAACGGTCGGCAAGGACGCTGGAGTCAGAGCGGCCAAGTTTGGCGGCGGGCTCAGCACTAAACCCGGGCGTGTAGAAGCCGGGGCTGGAACAAAACTGATCGGTAGTGAGTTCTGCCCGCTCAGACTGACGACGGGGCCGTAAAACTTTTCGCTGGCGAAAGATCCCAGATCCACATAGCCGCCTTGAACCTGAAACCTGGAAGCAAACCGATAGTTAACCAGGGCCTCGAAGGTCCGGCCTTCCGACTTAAACGGTACATCACCAGTGAACATCACTGGGCCCGGATCGAAGGGCTCCGGCAGATACGAAATGTTAATCGGCGGTTGGTCGAACCAACTGTCCAGGGTGACGATTCCGTCCAACTCCGTATATGCCCCGCTGAGCTGGACGGACAAACGGCGCTCCGCCATTCCGTGCATGCTGAGCAGAAGCATCACCAACAGAATCCAGCGCATATGATCCTCTGCGTGCAAAAACGCTGAGTCTAACGACGCTTAGCGAAAATGCGAAAGCCCTTGTATCCGCTCACAATAAGCAGATCCCGTTCAACTCCGCGCGATTGTTAGTGTACGCTAACGGGCAGGGTCACGCCGAATGAGATCCAGCGAAATAACAAGACTGCAAATTCGATCCAATCGCGAATAGGCTGCGTCGCCTTCAACGTGGAGAAGCCCATGAGCAACATCCCTGAAGGCATTCAGCTCACTCCCTTCGACCCTGAGTTTGAGCGGGCCCCATACGGTGTCTACGCACGACTACGGGAGGCTGCACCCGTACACCACGACGGTACGTCGTACACAGTGAGTGGCTACGCTGAGGTGGAAGCATTACTGAAGGACAAACGGCTGTCTGTAGACCCGAGAAAGGTCGGCCTGTCGCGCGACCCTCGGACAGACAATCCGGTTACGCAGCGTGCACCCGATATGATGAATCTTGATGATCCTGATCATGCCAGGTTGCGTGGTCTGGTAAACCGAGCATTCACGCCAAGTTCCGTCTCTTCTTTTCGGCCGAAAATCGAGGCGATCGCAGAAGCGCTGGCCCAGGAACTATCCGGCGAGTTCGACGCAATTGCCTGTTTTGCGAGCCCTCTCCCGACAATAGTTATTGCGGAATTTATGGGGTAGACTCAGACCAGCACACTGATTTCCGGCGCTGGACACAGACGCTACTCCTCCAAGGCTATCCCATGCCCACGGATGGCCAATGGCAGAAGATCGCTGAAGCGGATGAATCAATGCGCAGCTGCATGCGTGAGATTGTGAGGGACCGTCAAAAAGCACGCAGGAACGATCTGGTTTCTCGCCTCATGGATGCGAACGCTACCGAGGATGAGGTCGTGGATATGTGCCATCTCCTGATCGGTGCTGGAATCTTCACAACAACCGACCTCATCGGGAATGCGCTCCTGCGCTTTAAGGAGGCTGACCGCGACAGAATTGCAGACTTCGTCGACGACACACTGCGCCTGGACCCACCGTCTCAATCCGTAAGACGGTGGGCGCTGGAAGATATAGAAATCGTAGACACAACGATCAAAGCAGGAAGTCCGGTCTTACTGTTGATTGGTGCTGCAAACCATGACCCCGACGCCGGAACCCACTTGGCTTTCGGCAAAGGGATCCATCATTGTCTTGGTGCACCTCTAGCCCGACTCGAAACCGAAATTGCGGTGCGCTCATTTCCCCCTTACGAAGTAAGCTCGTTCAAGCGACGGAAATCACTGCTTTTCCGAGGGTGTTCGGAGTTACACGTGGCGCTTCGATAGAACCAATTCCCGGATCTGGTCTCCGATAGCGGGATTTATCTATACCCCCTTAACATTCGCTTGGGGGTATAGATCAATCCCTCAGAAAAGACCGAACCAGACATTCAGCGGACGAGACTCTCGCGTCGACATGCGGCCAGAAGCGGCGTTTCGATGTCGCTACGAAATTAGATCAAGCGGCCAAACTTCGACGACACCGTGAGCCACAGCGCAGGGCGTTTTCGAAACCAGTTCTATCGCATGCTCAAGGTTATCAGCCTCGATGACCGCAAAGCCTGCAATGGGCAAGCCTGTAGACATGAAAGCGCCCTCGCTTGTTTCCACGGCTCGCCCGTCTGGATTTCTTACCTGAACCGGATTCCCGGCAATGCCCGTTAGGGCGCCCATGCTGATTAACACTGAGTCATGGGCATGGGCAGCGTCTCGGACTTCCTTACTGGTCCGGTCATAGCCTTCTTGGTCTCCGTATCCAATCGTTATGAATTTGGCCATACGCTCTATCCGCGCCTGGCCGCATCGATTACCGACACATCAATCTTTTTCATCTGCATCATCGCGTCAAAAGCGCGTTTCGCCTCGTCCCCGCCCAACGCCATAGCTTCAGACAAAGTGCGCGGGGTGATCTGCCAGGAGATGCCCCACTTGTCGGTACACCATCCACACATACTTTCTTCGCCACCGTTGCTGACGATGGCGTTCCAGTAGCGATCGGTTTGTTCTTGGGTATCTGTTGCAACCTGAAAAGAAAAAGCTTCGCTGTGTTTGAAGTAGGCGCCTCCATTCACTCCGATACATGGGATGCCAAGCACTGTGAATTCTACGGTGAGCACCTGGCCGGCTTCACCCGAGGGATGATCGCCAGGCGCGCTTTGAACGCTCTCTACGGAGCTATTCGGGAATGTCTTTGCATAAAAGTGCGCTGCCTGCTCGGCCTCCCCATCGAACATCACGCAAATTCGATTGTTTGGGATCATAGTTGCTCTTACTCCTCTAGGTGCCGTACTCATCATGCAGCCGCCACCATTGATATGGTTCTGATTGCGGTGTGCCTTGAGTCGCTTCTTGCCAATGTTCTTGGCGGCCAAACGCTGTGATATCCAGGAGTCCCCAGACTGAACCGAGATCTTCAACGCCTCTGCCATTCGTGGCATAGGTTCTATAAACCTCGCTGCCATCTAGTAAGAACACATTGATTCCAAAGCCACCTCGGATGCCCATATCCGCGTTAAACGTGCCCAGGGACTCTACCCACGGCATCGCCCAACCCATTCGCTCCTTAAAGTCAGCAATCTCATCGATCGGCGCTTCAGACACCATCGCCAGTGATGTATCGCGCGCATGCAGATGAGAAAGGTCCGGTAGGCTATCCGCGAACATCGCGCATCCTGAACAAGGCGCAGGATCGGCAGGTTTCAGCATGTGGTGATAGATGATGAGCTGTTGCCGGCCTTCAAATAGCGTTCTCAGGTTCAACTCGCCAGAGGCACTTCGAAACCGGTAATTCTGGCTCACTCTCAACCGCGGTAGTCGTCGACGCTCTGCAGCCAGCTGATCTTTTGCACGGGTGAGTTGTTTTTCATCCTCTCGGTGTGCCGCGATCGCGGCTTCCCAATCCCCTTCGGATACGTTCATTCCTAACCTCGCATTTTTTATATGATGTTTGATATATAGGTTGATGTCAACGTATAATGCCGAGATGGATGACTCATTGCCTCGCTCAGTTACTCGTGAAGTGCGCAATCGGTGCTTGTGCCTTCATGTGCAACAGGCAGCCCGCGCTCTTGGACGACGGTTTGATGAGGCACTAAAACCTGTCGGGCTTACACACGGACAGTATTCGCTACTCATTTCCTTGAATCGTCCGCCACCATCACTTGGCGAGACAGCGCATCTGCTTGCCATGGACCGGACGACGTTGACCGCAAACCTGAAGCCATTAGAGCGGCGTGGTTTGCTTGTTCAGCGTCCGGATGAGCAAGACAAACGGGTGCGGCGGCTTCATTTAACGAATGAAGGACGCGCATTGTTGAAGCAGGCTGTTCCCATTTGGCGCGCAACGCATGATGAAGTTGATCTGCAGGTTCGTGGGGATCTGGAATCACTAAAAGACGAACTCACGGCGCTATCTCAGATTGCCATTGAGGTGGACACAAAGGGACCTTCCAGATCGATCTCTTAGCGCAGGTGTGTCCGTTGTAGTCACCCAGAGAGCGATCAGCAACTCGTGCTCTCGACCAGGACTGACCTTTCAAGTCCTGAGCAAGCTCCGGTACGTGTACAAAACGGCAGCTTTCAGATAGCAGACATCGCTAAGTCATGCCTGAAAACGGCAAACTCCGGCCATTCACCGCCGACGGGATTACGCTGCTCATGCGTAGATATCCATAACCAACACAACTGAAGATCAGATTTTTCTGACGAGTCGATGCCAACCCAAAGCCATGCTGGCGCGTTGCAGGTTTTGACTGGACCCAAACTACCAACCCATCAATCAGGGAATCGATATGAAGATAACAGCAGTTACTCTGCTGGCGGCTCTCTTGTGCCTGTCGGCAGCCTCATCAACTGAAGCAGCATCCCCGGACCATCGCGCGAACAAGCCTCAGCAGCTCAAGGTCTTACCGAAAGCTCACCAGCGGATCGTGCACCGGAATAAGCCATACTATTACAGTGGCGGCAGGTTTTACCGCCATTCAAATGGTGTGTACGTCTCGATCACAGCACCAATAGGAGCTATCGTCCCAGCGCTTCCCGGCGGATACGTGACCTTCGGCGTTGGTTCGAATCGATACTTCTACTTTGGTGGCGTGTACTACCGGCAGGCAACGAACGGTTACGTCGTTGTCAAAGAACCTGAGCAGGCAGAGACGGCACTCGCGAGTGGCTCGGAGAAGATCATGATCTACCCGGCTGCAGGTCAGAGCGATCAACAGAAGAGTCAGGACAAATACGAATGCCATGAGTGGGCCTTCAATGAGTCCGGCTTTGATCCCACCAACCCAGATTCAGACGCCTTACTGCGGACCGATTACCAGCGCGCAATGGAAGCATGTCTCGAAGCTCGCCAATACGTTGTTCGATAGCTGCGTAGAACGCTCCAAATGGAAACGGCCATAGGAAGGGTGCTAAACGTCGACCTTGTAGTTGAGCGCAAGCCCGTCCGCAGGCTTACCTCTAATTCCCCAATTACTCCGGGGAGTTTCAAAAATCGTAATCTCGACGTCCTGCGGACTGATACCAGCAGTTGTTTCCAGATTGGAAAACAGCATCTTGAGCAGATTTCTTTTGGCTTGTTCACTCCGCCCCTCAAAGACCGAGATCTCAACAACGATATAGCTGTCCGATCTATCTGCAGGGAAAAGAAAATCCTCACTATCGAGCCGAATGAATCTATGGAATTTCTTTTCGGCGGGATACTCAAAAGCCGACATCACAGAAGCATGAATTGCCTCTGAAATCTGAGCTCGTTTGGCTTCTATGTGATCCGTCAGCCCATATATTTTTACTTGTGCCATAGGGGCAGAGTTTACCAGTTGACCCTTCCGAATCGGGCCGCTTCTCAGACGACGGTGACCACTTAGCGGGACCCGGATGCGTTGGATCGGGCGCTAATCTGGTCCGCCGCGGCCAGTTGGCCGGAAAATACCAGGTAGCAAGCTGTCAAAACGACCAGTGCAGTGAGTGTATAAAAAGTAGCGGCCGTTCCAGCCATACCTGGCATCACGGGCAGCGAACCAAGCGCGATGTTGGCACCGCCGTGCATGAGCACGGCTGTCCAGATGTTGCCATTGGATTTCAGGTAAGCCCAGGTGAACAGAAACGAGGCACCGACGACCCAGGCTGAAAAAACGATGAAATGAATATCCTGCGGAGCGCCAAATCCAACCAGGTAACCCGGGTAATGCCAGAACGCCCAGGCGATGCCCACCATCAGGCTTGCGCGGACCCAGCCGTGATGCAGCGCGAGCCGAGGCAGCGCGTAGCCACGCCAGCCGATCTCTTCTCCCAAAGCCAGCAGCATGATCAGACCGACCCGCTGCACGTCCATCGCTAAACTGAATCGCGGCACTGGAGCGTCGAAAACACCATGTGATATCCACGCGCTGACGTATGCCAGGACGCTGAACAAGACGAGAGACAACACGAGATACAGCGTCGCCTGACGCTGCACGACAAACTGCGCCCAGAATGCGGAACCGTCTGATTCCTTGCGCAGCGACAGCACCATGAGTACTGCGACCACCCCTGGTATGATCACGGTGTAACGGTACGCCGCGTTACCAAGTGCCATTTCATGCAGCACCGCCACGCCCACCGCGGTCACCACAAGCGTTGTCAGCAGATGTAGCGTTCCGGTTGAAATCGAGCGGTTCATTGCCTCTTCCTGCATGGCCGGGGCGTTGTCAGCTCGCTGAACACGCCCTGAGCTGATCCCCAAGATGGATAATCGGCACCCCCGCCGTGCCTTTTATCCATAGCGGGAACCATCGACTATCCATAGCGCGACCATCTATGTGCAATACTGTATGTTCATACAGTCTTTCGCTGAGGGCTTCGTCATCCGTATTCTCGATACTCCACGCCTGCACCGCCGGAGGAAAGGCCGACGCAGGACCGTCCGTGTTATGGATACCCAGGAGCTGGCCACGCACTTCGGCTTTCCACCGGATGTGGACGTACACCAGCTGGAGGCAGCTCTGCTGGAGGCCAACTGGCCCTATCATCGTGATGCTGCAGGCCGGCTATGGTCTGTCGCACCGGAGGAACGCAAATGAAGACGATCATCGCTCTGCTCACCCTGATTTCAGGGATCGCCGCCCAGGCCGCGACCAGCACGCCGATCACCATCTGGAGCGACGGCGTTCGCCTCGCCGGCGACCTGTGGAAGCCGGATGGGCTCGCAACCGATGAAAAGCGGCCCGCCATTCTCCTGGTGCATGGCTGGGGCGGAACCAAGGCACATCTCAATCAGGCCTATGCGCCACGATTCGCCGATATGGGCTACCTGGTGCTCACCTTTGACTATCGCGGCTGGGGTGAAAGCGACGGCAAGCTCGTGCGTGCCGAGCCCCGTTCAGGCAATGCGCCGGACGCTGAGAAAGGGCCAGCGAATGTGGTTGTCAGCGAGATACGGCAGATCGTTGATCCCATTGACCAGTTGGAAGACATCGAAAACGCTTACTACTATCTGATCGGCGAGGCTCAGGTGGACGCCAATCGACTCGCCATCTGGGGCAGCAGCCTGGGTGGTGGGCTGGCACTGCAGAGCGCGGCTACTCTGCCGGGGTTCCAGGTACTCATCAGCCAGATCGGCGCAGTGAACCCACAGGCTCAACCGGCTCTGAGCGATGACCAGCTCCTGGAGTGGCGCTCGGCCCGGGCCCGCGGCGACCTGCCGCCGTTTCCCGACGCAGCATCGGCCGTACCCGGACTCAGCGGAAACCCGGACTGGCCTGAATATGTGCGCTACGATCCTTTTGCAACCAGGGTCCAGCTGACGGCCGCCACGCTGATCATTGATGCGGAAAACGAAGAACTCTTTGCCATCAGCGAGAATGGTGCTGCCCTGTTCGAGGCAATCAGAGATCAGGTGCCCGCCCGGTACGAAACACTCCCCGGCAAGCACTACGATATTTATCGGGATTCAGGTTATCAGGCAGCAGTAGAACTCCAGATGGCATGGCTGCAGAAGCACCTGCCGATCAGACAATGATCGTGCCACAGGAAGCTCAGCCGTTGATCTGATAGGCGCAGCGTCTGCCACCTTCGAGCAGGTATTCCACCCGCTCCACCGCCACATCCGGACCGAGCACCTTTCTGAACAGCGCCAACTCGTTGCTGCAGAAGCCCTGACAGGCCGTCGCTGCGGCACAGATCGGGCAGTGATTTTCCAGCAACAACCAGCCGTCCGGCGTTTTCTCCAGTTCCGCCATGTAGCCTTCTTCGCTGCGCAGTCGGACCAGCCGCTTGAGTCTGCTGGCCAGGGTCTTCGCCGCCCCGACCGTCTCCATATAGTGCGCCTCGGTCTCGTGATAACGATCGGCAATCACTGCCTCCAGACCCGCCTCGCCAAGTGCCCGCTGGACTGATTGCAGAATTCGCACGGTCAGCTCGCTGTGCGTGTCCGGAAAACGATCCTGTGCTGAAGCGGTAAGCCGCCAGGTCTGGGCGGGCCGTCCCACGCCTCCCGGCTCGGTGACGGACTCCACCTCGTCGCCCAGCGACTTCAGATGGGTGCGGGTGGCCGGAACGCTGATACCCAATGCAGATGCCAGCGCTTTGGTCGTCATCGGACCACGCGTTTTCAGCAGCAGCAGCATTCGCTCCTTCGTGCGGCGACCGCTGTTATCCGTCGCATTTTCCCGCGCTATGATCTCTGACATGTATCTCAACAGTTCCGCTCAGCAGGATTGCCCTTAGTCACAAGGCCGATTCCTGAACCCCGAGTTTTATAACATAAAAGTTTAAAAAACCATTGGACGTAATCGATATAAAGAAATATAAATGTTTCTATATTTCCGTGAACGGCAATACCTGGAGACGGCCATGAAACTCGAACACGCCAATCTTTCCGTAGAAAACACCGACGAGATGGAGCGCTTCCTGATCGCCGCATTTCCCGATTTCCGCCGCCGTGGCGACGGTCTGGACGGCCAGGGAAGACACTGGCGCCATGTCGGGAACGATGCGTTTTACGTGGCCCTGCAGACCGTGCCGACCAACGTGCATCGCACACCGTACGGCAACGACACCGGACTCAACCACCTCGGCTGGGAGGTGGACGATCTGGACGCGCTGGTCGAGCGGATGCAGCGCGCAGGATTTGAACCCAATCTGGCGTCAGACGATCACCCGGCCAGAAATCGCCGCTACTTCTACGACCCGGATGGCAACGACTGGGAGTTCGTAGAGTATCTGAGCAGCGACCCCGCGGAGCGGAACGACTACAGCCGTTAAGCACCCGGCGCAGACCGCTTGCCCGAGTTGCCTTTCAGTCGTTGTACTTCCAGTTGCCGTGGAATCCGTGCGGCACCCGATGGGGCAACTCGGCACAGGCAATCGGGCCATCCGCCACATTCTCCGCATCGAAAACCGCCAGGTCGCTGCGATTTTCCACTGCCCGGTAGATGGTGGAGAGGAGGTAACCCTCCCCTTCCGGCGCATCCTGCGAAGTGGGCACGAACACCGGCTCGCCGGTCCGATCGCCTTCCGGCAGGGTGTAGAGCGATTTGTCGCCCTTCTCCAGGTCGTGGTGCACGACTGCGTCGAACCCAAGTCCACCATCCCCGGCGGTGGAAGCCGCGTAATAACCGTGCCGATAGGCGAGACCGGCAAAACGCTCATCGAGACGAGGAAATTCGCCGGTGATGTCGTCCAGATAGGTCCGCTTCACGGAGTTGCTGTTGTCGCCGAGATCGATCACCCACTCGCACAGCCTGGCATTGGCCTTCTCCGGATCCGGCGGTGAACCGTCCAGATGCGGGAACAGCGGCGCTTCCTCGAACTGCATGACGTGAGCGATGATCCTGTTGCCGTCGGTGTAGGCATTCAAAGGATGGAACACATAGCAGGGATCCGTCTCGAACCATCGCATATCTTCCACCGAACCGTTTCTCGGCATCACACCAATGTGCGTTCCCTTGTCAGGCTCCCAGGCAAACGCCGGCTGCCCCTGCATGGCGCGTTCCAGACTGCCCGTGAGCGGAAAAACCGGAAAGATCACATGCTCATCCGTGGTGATGAAATCATGCATCATGCTGGCGAACGGCGCCTGAAACTGCTCGGAACGGGTGAGCCTGCCTTCGGCGTTCACCACCTGATAGCTGAGCCCGGCGCCGAATGGCTCATCCGCCATGTAGCCGAAGAAAAGCATCTCACCCGTTTTCGGATCCATTTTGGGATGCGCGGTCATGGGGCCGGTAAGCGCCCCATCGAACGTCCAGGCACCCAGGGACTCGAGCGTATCCGGGTCTACCGCAAACGGTGCATGCGCTTCTTCCAGCGCCAGCAGTTTGCCGCCGTGCCAGACCACGTTGGTGTTGGCCAGACCGTCCGTCTCCACACCCGCCACGCGCTCATCGTTCTCCATCGGATTGAAAGCGCTGAACAGCGACTCGCCCGCTTCATGCTCCAGCTTCCACTTCACGGTGCGCATCCAGCGGTTTGAATAGCTCACCCGGCCGTTCTGAATATGGAATCTGTGGAGCATGCCGTCACCACCAAACCAGTGATGCCTGCCCCGCGGGGGAAACTGCGGATCCGGGCCGTTGCGAAAGTAGGTGACGTTCAGATCATCCGGCAGATCACCGCGAATGATCGCATCCGGCACATCGCACTCCATACGGATTGGTGCGAAGTTGCCAGTCAGCTGCGGGTGGTTCGGATAAGGTTTCGCCATGGCTGCAGTCTGCTCCCTTTCTATATCACAGAATCACAGAGGGTCCCGATAGCCGCTCAGGGTAACGCGTTCGAGGATGGCGGACCATCATCACTGAACACCAACGGCACATTCTCTGACTCAACCACCACTCAGCAGACGGTTGTATCGCGCCCTCGCCTCCTGACCCACCGCCCCGTCAGACTGGCCGGCAGCCTGATAGTAGCGACTGGCCAGGTCCGCATTGCCTTCTGCTTCCGCGATCTTTCCCAACTCCAGATAAGCGATGGTCGTCGGCAGGAGTTCCACCGATGCATTGAGATCGGATTTGGCCTGCGCCCGTTCGCCCTGGGCTGCATGGCTCATGCCGCGCCCCAGGTAATGCCCGTAGAAACCATCATCCCGTTCAATGGCCCGGTTGTAGTTGATGATGGCATCGCCAAAGCGACCCTGTTCGTAGCGGATGTCGCCGCGCAGCGAATGAAAGGTGGGTTCCGCGCTCTGCATGGCAAGGGCGGCCTCCACCAGTTCGAGTGCCTCTGCGGTGTCTCCTTCCTGTAAAGCCTGTCGGGCCTGATCGGCCTTCGCGTAGGCTTCCTTGTCAGAACGGATCGTTCGGGTGGCCCGCTGATAGCGGTCGGAGCCATACTCTCCGCCCGTGAATCCTTCGCTGCGCAGCGTTTCCACGAGTCCGCGATTATTCTGCACCCGTTCGGAAGAGGCCGGATGGCTGGCCAGCATGCCTTCCACCCAGGAGGGTTCGTGCCCTTCCGAAAGTTTCAGGAAGGTCTCCTGGAGGGTGACCGCGGCATACGGATCGTAGCCCGCCTGGGCCAGCATCCGCGTGCCGTAGTAGTCGGCTTCCCGCTCCGCATCACGCCCATATTTGGTGTTCACCAGACTGGCTGCCATCTCCGCACTCTGCATCACGGAGTTGCCGAGACCGGAACCCTGCACACCGATGGCCGTGGCCACCAGCGCCCCCTGCAGCAACATGCCCCGCTCTATCTGCTTGGCGCCATGCCGGGCCGCTGCATGCACCACTTCGTGGCCGAGCACGGCAGCCAGTTCCGCTTCGTTTCTGAGCTCGGTCAGCAGGCCTCGATTGATGGCCAACTTGCCGCCGGGCAGCGCCCAGGCATTAGGCACGGAGTTGTTCAGCACGACGAACTCATAGGGCAGATTGATGTTGCTGTAGGCCGCAACCCGCTCGCCCACCTGAGACACATATTCGGTCAGTTCCGCATCCACCACGTATTGCCCACCCTGCATCTGCTGGGCCGGAACGTACTGTTCCTCGCCGATGGCGATCTGCTGGGCCGTGCTCACAAAGCCCACCTCCGACTGACCCGTGACCGGATTGGTCACGCAGCCGGCCAGAGACAATAAAATTATAAATATCAGATAGTTACGATATTTTTCATATGCTGAGCAGATACTGCTGAGGGGCATGAGGATTCCTTTCTACCAGGCTGTCTGCCGGGGATCTGAGCGGTCCATATTACTTCCAGAATTGATTCTGCCTTCCTCCAGAGTCGGGGACTAGTATGGCAATCGTACTGTTGGTTCCTGACCATCGCCTCTATTGTAACGGCTGACGTAGATCTTTAGAGAGCTGCTAAAGAGGGCTGCTAAAGAGAGCTGCTAAGGGCCAGAGTTAATGGCTAGAGAAAAGAGGATCCCGTGACGGACAAATTAAATCGCCCTCGCCCTGTCGAGGCTGCATCTGAGGCTCCGCTATCGAAGAGCGAAAGCGTTCTTCTCCTCGGCGCGCTGTTCGCTCTGGCGGCCAGCCTCGCCTCTCTCACCACCCTCTGACAGACGCCGGACAGGTACCAGCAACGAACTCTCCATAGACCTTGTGATGACCAGATGGCCAACCCCGCGACCACGCGGGGTTTTTTTTGCCCTCCAGATCCGTCTGACGCTGTCGCACAGGGCCTTCACCCTTCGCATCCCATAGGCTACATTGCCTCAGAAGATTTCCAGGGGGATGGATGAAGTATCTGCACACCATGGTCCGGGTAACGGATCTGGACGAATCGCTCGCCTTCTATGCAGCCCTCGGGCTCGAAGAACAACGACGCATCGATGTGGATGCAGGCCGCTTCACGCTGGTCTTTCTCGCGGCGCCTGGCGATGAAACGGCACAGGTGGAACTGACCTACAACTGGGATCCGGAGACGCTCGAAGGCGGTCGAAACTTCGGTCATCTCGCCTATGCGGTAGAAGACATCTACGCGCTCTGCCAGAAACTGATGGATGCCGGCATCACCATTAATCGTCCTCCACGAGACGGACACATGGCGTTCGTACGTTCCCCCGATGGCATCTCAGTTGAGCTGCTGCAGGCAGGTGACGCCCTGCCCCCTGCACAACCCTGGTCCGACATGCCGAATATCGGCGAGTGGTAGCGGCAGCTTCCGGACCAGACAAGCACCCCAACACATTTCCCAGCACATTTTCCAGCACAGTCACCAAAACCACCTTTCAGGAGGATTCATGAAGCTACACAACTCTGTCGGACCCAACCCCCACGTGGTGCGCATGTTCGCCGCCGAGCGGGGTATCGAACTCGACAAGATCGAAGTCGACCTGTTGGCCGGCGAAAACCGACAGGATGCCTACCTGGCCAAGAACCCGGCCGGCCAGCTTCCCGCGCTCGAACTGGACGACGGCACGGTCATCGCGGAAATCACAGCGATCTGTGAGTATCTCGATGAAACGAGCAGCGGTACGCCCCTGATGGGCAGCACGCCGGAAGAGAAAGCCCTGGCGCGGATGTGGGCTCGCCGGGTGGACCTGGGCATCTGCGAACCCATGGCCAACGGCTTCCGGTTCTCAGAAGGCCTGGATCTCTTCAAGACGCGCATGCTCACCCGTCCCGAGGCCGCGGACGGTCTGAAAGCGCTGGCACAGGACAAGCTCAGCTGGCTGGACGGTCAACTCGCAGACAAAGAGTTCATCGGCGGCAGCAGCATCGGTCTGGCCGATATCCTGCTGTTCTGCTTTCTGACGTTCGGCGCCTCCGTCGGTCAGCCGCTGAACCCGGACAACGGCAACGTCAACGCCTGGTTCGAACGGATGCAGGGACGCCCCAGCGCATCTGCCTGATCCTGCCGGCAAGCGTCCGGGCCGTCTTCCCGACGGCTCGGACTGCCGGTGCCCCCTTCCGGTCACCCTGCAGCGCTTTGCCTGGCCCCTAAGCCTCCGATTTTCAAAGAATTTTCACAGAATGGCGACGCTTCGAGCGCTATCGTCCGCCTGCCTCTATTGGCCGATCTATTGGCCGATCTATATGTAGATCGAAAAATTATATTGTGTTACTTTTCGTAGCAGTTTTGTGGTCGGCTGGAAATTCCGCTACGAGCGACACTGGTTTATAACAAACTGGAATAACGGGCTGGCAGCATCCGCAGGTTTCGACCACAAAACACATCGCCAGACCCGCCAAATCGCCAATAAATCCGAGAACCCAACGAAAGGACTCGTATGCGCGCCACTTACCTCACTGCCACTCTCATCGCTGTTGCCATCGGTCTATGGCTGCTCTCCGGACAGCTTGGTGATGAGGGGCCGGTTCGACACGAAAACCTGGCCGAACAGAATCGTCAGAATGCCGCCCGCCAGCTGGATGCAGAACCCACCCGAGTACGGGCAAGGGTGATCAATGCTTCGCCCCAGTTGCAGCACGTGGTGCTGCGCGGCAAAACAGAAAACAAGCGCACGGTCAGCGTGAAGGCAGAAACCTCAGGTCGCATCGTCGAGCGGCCGGTGGAGCGTGGCACCGCCGTCGAAGAAGGCGACCTGCTCTGCCAGATCTCCATGGAAGACCGCTACGCTTCCCTCACCCAGTCCCGGGAAGCACTGAATCAGGCCCGCATCGAATACGAGGGCAGCCTCAAGCTGCAGGAACGCGGCTATCAGTCGGATACGGCGATTGCCCAGTCGAAAGCCAACCTGGCTGCGGCGGAAGCCAACCTGAAGCGGGCTGAGATCGATATCCAGCGCACCTACATCCGCGCCCCCTTTGCCGGTGTGGTCGAAGACGTTCACTCAGAAGTTGGCGATTACGTTTCACCGGGTGCCGCCTGTGTCACCGTCGTGGATCTCAACCCCATGCTGCTGGTCGGCCGGGTGGCGGAAAAAGACGTGCACCTGCTGAAGGTGGATCAGCCCGTCACCGGCGTACTGGCGGACGGCAGCACCGTAGAAGGCCCGGTCTCGTTCATCGGCGCCCAGAGCGATCCCGCCACCCGGACCTACGCGGTGGAAATCCAGGTGCCCAACGAATCCTACGAACTGCGTTCCGGCCTGACGACGGAGATCCGCATCCCGGTGGCCGAGGTGATGGCGCACAAGCTCAGCCCCGCACTGTTCGCGCTGGATGACGCCGGCCGGATTGGCGTTCGGATCATCAATGAACAGGGTCAGGTGGAATTCCACCCCGTTTCCATCGTCCGGGATGAGCCCGACGGCGTGTGGGTCGCCGGACTGCCGCCGGTAGCAACCCTGATCACCGTCGGCCAGGAACTGGTCGTGCCGGGCGAAGTGGTGGAAGTGGATTTCGAAGCGAGTGGCGAGATGCCCGCCCAGGCACCCGAGTCAGCCGAGGGTGACGACATGAGCAAGCTCGATGCAGGTGCAGCCACCGGCAACGGGCTGTCGCTGAACGCCGCCGCCCCATGAACAGCCTCATCGATGCGGCCATAAACCGCACCCGCACCACCATGCTGCTGATGTTCATGGTGGTGCTCGCCGGCCTCATCGCCCGAAGCGCCATCCCGATCGCCAATGAGCCGCACATCGAAGTGCCGTTCTTCGCGATCACCATCGTCCATGAAGGTATCTCCCCGGAAGATTCCGAACGTCTGCTCGTGATGCCCATGGAGATCGAGCTGAAGAAGATCGAGGGCATCAAGGAGCTCACGGCCTATGCTTCGGAAGGGTCGGCCACACTGCTCGTTGAATTCGATGCCGACCAGGACCTGGATCAGGCACTGCTGGATGTGCGCGAAGCCGTCGATCGCGGCCGGGTCGAGCTGCCCAGCACGGCGGAAGAACCCATCGTGCAGGAGCAGACGACCGAGGACTTTCCGATCATCCAGATCAATCTGGTGGGTGAAGAAGTACCGGAACGGGTGCTGTACACCCTGGCAATCGATCTGCGCGATGACATAGAGGCGATTCCCGGCGTGCTGGAAGCCAACCTCCAGGGCCATCGGGAAGAGCAGCTCGAAGCCATCATCGATCCGAACGCTCTCGAGGCGTATCAGATCTCCAACGAAGAACTGATCAATACCATCGTGCGCAACAACCGGCTGATTCCCGCCGGCAGCATCGACACCGGTGTGGGGCGTTTTTCGGTGAAAGTGCCGAGCGTGATCGAAGAAGCCCAGGACATCTTCGATCTGCCCATCAAGGCGAGCGGCGATACGGTGGTCACCCTGGGCGACGTGGCCCAGGTACGCCGGACCTTCAAAGACCGGGTGAGCTATGCCCGGGTCAATGGCAGAAACTCGCTGAGCGTGGGGATCAACAAGCGCGCAGACGCAAACATCATCGAAACGATCGACGAGGTGAAAGCCGTGGTCGATCGCCATCGGCAGAACATGCCGGGCAAGGTCGAGGTGTTCTACTCCCAGGATCAGGCGCCGTTCGCCGAGCAACAGGTGATCGAACTGCAGGGCAATATCTTCACCGCCCTGGCTCTGGTGATGGTGCTCGTAGTCGCGGCCATGGGCTTTCGCAGCGGACTGATCGTCGGGATGGGAATTCCGGTCTCCTTTCTGTTTTCCCTTATTTTCGTTTACCTGCTCGGCTACACCTTCAATTTCATGGTCATGTTCGGCATGTTGCTCGGACTGGGTATGCTCATCGATGGCGCCATCGTGGTGACCGAGTATGCGGACCGGAAAATGACCGAAGGGTTCGACCGACGTGCGGCCTATTCCATGGCGGCGAAACGGATGTTCTGGCCGGTGACGGCCTCCATCGCCACCACGCTCGCCGCCTTCCTGCCGTTGATGTTCTGGCCGGGCATCTCCGGAAAATTCATGCGCTACCTGCCGGTGACAGTTTTCACCGTGCTGTCCGGCTCGCTGGTCTACGCACTCATCTTCGGACCGGTGCTGGGCTCTCTACTGGGCCGGGCCGGCGCTCGGGACAAGGCCGCCATGGAGACTCTGAAGCAGCTGGAAGACGGCGACCCCACCCGACTGAACAACATCACGGGCTGGTACGCCAAACTGCTCGCGGTCACCAGCCGCTATGCCGTTGTCACCATGACCGTCATCGTCGCCCTGCTGATCGGCATCTTCTGGTCCTACGGCAAATACGGCGGCGGCATGATCTTCTTCTCGGATTCCGATCCACAATTCGCGGAAGTGACAATCCGTGGCCGAGGCAACCTGTCCGCCAACGAAATCAACACTCTGGTGCTCGAGGTGGAGCAGGAAGTGCTGCAGGTGAGCGGCATCCGCGGCATGAACACATACACCCGGATCAGCGGCGGCGCTTCCCGGGATGGATTCGACAAGATCGGCGGCATCTTCCTGGAACTCCACGAGGAGAACGAAAGAGACCGGAAGGGTGCGGAGATCTTCGATGAGATCCGCACACGCACGGCGCCGCTTGCGGGAATTTCGGTGGAGATCCAGGAGATGGAACAGGGGCCGCCCGTGGGCAAGCCGATCCAGATTCAGTTCTCTTCGCACACCCGCGATCTGCTGGAACCCGCCGTCGCCCGGGTGCGCGAGAAGATCGACCAGATGCCGGAAGTCATCGATGTGGATGACACCCGCTCGCTGCCGGGGATCGAGTGGGAGATCGCCGTGGATCGTGCTCAGGCCGCGCTCTATGGCGCCGATGTCTCCCAGGTTGGGGTCGCCGTGCAACTCGTCACCAACGGCGTCAAGGTGGGCGAATACCGCCCGGACCGGGCTGACGACGCGGTGGACATCCGGGTCCGCTATCCCACCGAAGATCGGGGTATCGGACAGCTTGATGATCTGAAGATCAGCACACAAAACGGCCTGGTGCCGATCTCGAACTTTGTCAGCCGGATACCGGCGCCAAACGTGGATGCCATCCAGCGGATCGACGGTATCGCCGTTGAGTTCATCCGGGCCAACGTGGTGGAAGGAGTGCTGGCGGATACGGTGGTGAAGGAACTACAGGCCTGGCTGGATACCCAGACCTTCGACCCGCGACTCAATATCGAATTCCGAGGTGCCAACGAAGAGCAGGCGGAATCCATGGCCTTCGTGCAGGGTGCATTCCTCATGTCACTGCTGCTGATGTTCGTGCTGCTGGTGACCCAGTTCAACAGCATCTATCAGAGTGTTCTGATCCTGGTGGCCGTGGTCATGTCCACCGCCGGCGTTCTGCTCGGCCTGCTCATCCTGGGCGCGCCATTCAGCGCCATTCTTTCCGGGGTCGGTGTGGTTGCTCTGGCTGGTATCGTGGTGAACAACAACATCGTTCTCATCGACACCTACAACCACATCCGTCGCGAGCATCCGGAGCTGGACTACGTGCAGGTGATCGTCCGAACCGGCGCCCAGCGACTCCGCCCGGTGATGCTGACGACGGTGACCACGATCTTCGGATTGCTGCCGCTGGCCAGTAATCTGTCCATCGACCTGATCAACCGGACCATCGCCTACGGCAGCCAGTTGTCTTCGTTCTGGGTGCCGCTGTCCCAGGCCATCGTCTCCGGTCTCACCTTTGCCACCCTGCTCACCCTGGTGGCAACACCCGCCATGCTGGCGTTGCCTCAGCAGCTGAAGATCCTGATTCAGCGAGCCAGAGGCCGGATGCATTCGAGCGACGAAACTCCGGTGCAGGCCTGAAACCATTCAGGCCTGAAACCATTCAGGCCTGAAATGCCACAGGACTCGAGATTCGCGGTGTTCAAGACCATGGAGTTCCGCCGTCGGAAAGCTATAGACTAGCCGGCCATGCAAGAACCAGGCGCCTGGGCCGTCCCCATAACCGAATCGATCTGCGCGGATGCCACCCTGACCGGCGGCAAGGCCGCGTCGCTTGCTGTTCTGCATGCGGAAGGACTGCCTGTTCCGCCCGCCTACGTGCTGCCGGTGGCCGTTTTCAATGCCCACCTGCCGGACGCGGCGCCTGACTCGCGTCCGGAGCGCCCGGCGCTCGCTACCGACCTGCTCACCACCCTCAACCGGATCGCTGCCGAGATCTGCACCGCGCCGGATCAGCAACTGGTGGTGCGCAGCTCGGCTTTGGGAGAAGACGGAGAGTCAGCCAGCTTCGCGGGTCAGAACGCCACCTATTACTACGTGACTGCCGAGTCCCTGCCGAAGGCCGTGGTCGACTGCTGGATGTCGCTCTGGTCCGAACCGGCACTCACCTATCGCGCAGAGCTGAACCGCACGGCACCGTTCGGGATGGCCGTGATCATTCAGCGCATGATCCAGGCTGAGCGCTCCGGCGTCTGCTTTTCAAACGACCCCACCGGTGAGCGGAACGACCACGCACTGCTCGAGTCCAGCTGGGGTCTGGGGGCCGCCCTCGTCGATGGCCGGGTGTCACCGGACCGGTTCTGGATTGCCGCGGACGGCCAGATCAGCCAGCGAAAGATCAGCCGCAAGCGATTGAAGGTGGCGGAAGATCTCCGGGATCCGTCGGGCGCTCGACTCGAACCCATACCGCTGCGCCAGCAGACCCGACCTTCGCTCTCCGATATCGAGGTTGGTCAGATCGCCAGCCTGACCCGGCAGATTGCCGGGAGTCGAGCCCTTCCTCAGGACGTGGAATGGGCCATCGATGGCGACGAGCTGTTCATCCTGCAGAGCCGGCCGATCACTGCCACTGCGGCGCCGGAACCCGCTTCTCCGGTCGACGGACGCTGGGTGCTGTTCAAGCCGACGGCGGAAAACTTCCAGGAACCCATGACGCCGATGACGGTGGATCTGTTCCGGAGGATATTGCCGCCCTTCGGTCTGTTCATCCGCGGCCGCTACTACGTGAACGCCGATCTGATGGCCAGAATTCTGCCCTGGCCACTGAGTGACGAAGCGCTGGCCGATCTCGTCCTCATGCGAGGCTCGCCCACGGAGCAACCACGCAGCTGGCGGAGGATCCTGGGCCTTTCCAGCCTGCTTTCCGTGGGCTATCTGGTCGCTGGCGCGAACTGGCATCGCACCGCCAGGGTGCCGCTCGACAGTCTGGCCGCCTTCGAACCCCTCTGCCAGGCCGCGGTGGCGGATGAAGACCTGGACGCGTTGAATACCTTTCGTCAGCTGGTGCTGAACGATCATCCCTTCCGGCCCATCGGCGAGTTTCCGATTCAGTGCAATATTTCCTCGGTCCGCTACTTCCTGCTGATCGAAGTCCTGAACGCGCTGCTGGCGCGGATGGCACCTGACTACGATCGGGTGAACCTGTCACTCGTTCTGACCGGTGGTGATGCCATGCTCTCCCGGCAGATGGTGGAAGGCATTCGTGAACTTGCCGGAATTGCCGCTGCGGACAAGACGTTTGCCGGACAGTTGCAGGCGGATGACGCGGATCTGCAGGCGCTGGTGTTGCAGCTCGGCGAATACCATCCCTTCACCATCGCCCTGGAAGCCTTCATGGCCGGTTTCGGCCATCGGGCAGTGAAAGAAATCGAACTCATGGCACCGCGCTGGCGGGAAGACAATACGGGCGTCCTGAACCTGGTTCGGAGTTTCCTTTCCCGGTCAGGCAGCGACGAACGGATCGAGCCACACGGCCTGCTGCTGGCCGCCGAAGACGAACTGCATCAGGCCCTGCCTCACCGCTGGCAGCGGCGGCTGGTCGACCACCTCGTCCAGCGCATCCGCTACTACGTCACACTCAGAGAAAACACACGCCACTACCACACCATGGCCATGGCCGCCGTTCGCCTGAAGCTCAAGGCGATGGAACAACGTCTGATTCAGGCCGGTCGGTTGAAGTGTGAAGACGACATCTTCTTCCTCGAGTTCCCTGAGGCAAAAGCTCTGGAGACCGGGCTTACGGACTGGCAGGACGTGGAAGGCATCATCCACGCCCGCCGTCTGCGCTACCAGCGTCAGAGCCTGGAACGGCCTGCGGAGACCTTCAACATACAAGCCCGGATTCCGATGCTGGTGGCGGACGACAACCTGCTGGTGGGCGACTGTGCGAGTCCGGGCGTAGCCACCGGCACCGCCCGGGTGATTCGTGACCCGAGCGTGTCCGCCGACATGGCGCCCGGTGACGTGCTGGTCGCGCCGTATACGGATCCGGCCTGGACGCCGCTCTTTCCGGGCGCCGCGGCCATCATCGTCGAAGTCGGCAGCTATCTGTCTCACGCCGGCACCGTCGCCAGGGAATACGGCATTCCCTGCCTGGTGGACGTGCATGGCTGCACGGAGAAGATCCGCTCCGGTCAGTCTCTGAAGATCAATGCCTCGGAAGGCTGGGTGGAGATCATGGAATGATTTCCGTACTCGTGTTCCTGCTCGCTATGCCGCTCACGGTCTATGCACTGGCAGGCTGCCTGCAGCTGATCGACCAGGCGAGTGCCGGTGGCAGATTCAGCGCCCTGCTCAGCTTGAGCTTCCGCCTCCTTCTCATCGCGCTGCTGGCGCTGATTGCACCCGCAGAGTCTCGAATCTGGATTCTGTTCGGTGCCCTCACGGCCCTCTTCCTTCACCTCAGCGTCAGCTTCACAGGGCGCTACCTGATGCGCAGCGGTCGCTGGCCGACAGACCGGATCGAATAACGGGTTCGACCCGTTCAATTTGGCCGGGCGCTTTGGATTTCTGTGGACTTCCCTGGACTTCTCTGGACTTTTTGCTGGCTGTTCTGCAGCCGGGAAAAAAGGAACCCCGGCGACATGGGATTGGGGAGGGAGGGGAGGTATGTCGCCGGGGCGCTCTATCCGGAGATAGAAGCAACTCGAGTAATCACTCAATCAGTTCACTCAAACGTTGTACGCACTGGGTAATTATTCCCGTCGCGTACAGGGAGATTTATAGCAAATCTCCCTCCGTACATAAGTCTTAGTCCGATAATCGGCGTAAGAGTTCCGATGAGCGTCAGTTTCCCGGCGTCTTTCAGGTGGCCGCCTCAGATTGGCTTGCTAAGCCATTGAATAATATCGGGATATGCCGATTTATCCTGAATCAGAAAGAGGTGACCACCGTCGTAGAACCTGAGTTCCGCGCCCGGAATTCTGGCCGCCAGCGCCTCCATGTTCGCCATCGGGGCGATGCCATCGTAGCGCCCGCCGGTGAGCAGCACAGGCAGGTCGAGTTCCGGCAGCCGAGCCCAGGTATTGTGCCCTGCCCTGGCTGCCAACTGCCGCTGGGCGCCCAGAGGATCCCGATCTGATCGGCGCGCAGACAGCGAGAGGTCCACATAACTCTGCCACTGCTCCGGATTGGCCATCTGCCAGGCCTGATTCCGGCGCGTATCGGCAAGCACCAGGCTTCGCTCGGCGCGCGTCCGTTCATCCAGGGCTTCGAGTTCGTGCAGTGGATACGATGCCCCGCCCTCACCGCCTGAACTGGTGCAGGCAAGCACCAGGGCACTGACCCGGTCCGGATGTCTGATCGCCAGTTCCTGAGCGACCATACCGCCGAAGGAGACACCCATCACCGGCACCCGATCCCAGCCCAGCACCTCCAGTAACCCGGCTGCATCATCCGCGTAGTCGGCCATCACATAATCGGTGTCCGGTACTTCCGTCTGACCAAGACCACGCTGATCGTAGGCCAGCACTTCGAAGGCTGCCGCCAGTGGTCCGTCGAACACGCCGGGGCGATTCCGCAGATCGCCGCCCGTGCCGCTGATGAACAGCACCGGTCGGCCTTCTCCGCCGATTTCATAGTGAATCTGAATTCCGTTGGCCTGCGCAACCGGCATCGGCGTGTCTCCTCCCCCCAGGTAAGCTCCGCGCGTTCCGTTCCCTTAGCAGAAAGCACACGGTATGCTCCGTGGCCTTCGAATTTTCAGGGTCAGTCGGATGAGTATCTCACTGGGTGTGCACGTGGGCCAACAGAACATGGCCATGGACGAGATGCGCGCGCTGTGGCGCAAGCTGGACAGCAACGGCGTGGACTGGATCTCGGCCTGGGATCACTTTTACGAAGCGCCGCCGAAAGGGGGGACGGAACCGCACTTCGAGGCTCTGGCGACCCTCGGTGCGCTCGCGGCGGAAACCAGAAACGCCAGAATCGGCTGCCTGGTTTTCTATGTGGGCTACCGGAATCCGGCGCTGCTGGCCAAAGCGGCCACCACCCTTGATCACATCAGCGGTGGACGCTTCGAACTCGGCATTGGTGCCGGCTGGCACATCTGGGAAGCCAATGCCTATGGCTACCCCTTTCCCGATATCGGCACCCGACTCGATATGCTCGAAGAAGCGGCAACGGTTATCCGTCGTATGCTCACGGAAGAACGCACGACTTTCTCCGGCATCCACTATCAGGTGGACGACGCCAGTTGTCTGCCCCGACCGGTGCAGGATCGGCTGCCGATCTGGATCGGCGGCGTGGGTGAGAAACGCACGCTGAAGATCGTCGCCGATCACGCGGACGGCTGGAACGCCGCTTATCTCTCTCCGGAAGAATTCGCCCGGGTGAACGAAGTGCTCAATCAATGGTGTGAAGATGAGAACCGGGATCCAAAGTCTCTGAAACGGGCGGCCAACGTGCTGTTCAATCTGGGCGCGGACGAGCTCGAGCTGGCGCGCCAGCGTGAAACACTGGCTCGGGACTGGGGACCGATGGCCGAAAGAACCTCCGAAGGCGCGCTGCTGTGCACGCCGGATCAGGCCGTGGACCGGATCATGGAGTACGTGGAAGCAGGTGCGGATGAGGTCAATATCGCTCTGCGGGCGCCCTGGAATGAAGAATCGCTGGACGCCTACCTCTCCGATGTGATGCCCAGGGTACGTAAAGCCGTTTCCTGAACATGACCAGAGCGTATTCGGAGTTCGAGGCTGAGACGCCGGATATTGCGGCCGCTTTTCGCCGACTCCTGGCCGCCAATGAAGTCGCCTTCCTGGCGACAGTCAGCACCAACGGCAAACCCCGCCTCCAACCATTCGTGCCCAGAGTAGTGAACGGCCGATTGCTGGCCTTCATCATGGACGACTCACCGAAAATCAGAGACCTGGATGACAACGGCAATTGCGCCCTGCACACGTTGCCAGGTGAGGAAGACGAAGAGTGTTACCTGAACGGACGGGCTCGGCGTGCAGATCAGTCCCTGCGAGACGTCGCCGCCCAGGCCATGGGATTTGCGACCGGTGTGGACGACCATCACATCCTCTTCGAGTTTCAGATCGATCGGGCGCTGTGGACCCGCTGGCTGGATTTCGGCACCCCGGATCACAGACCCACCCGGAGCGGGTGGAGCGAGACACTCGGGCACTTTACCCGCTGAGCACCCTACTCCCTTCCGAATATCCGCTGACCTGGTGCAGGACATTACCGATGCATGCGTCAAACACCTGAGAGCATCCGATTTCCGGCATTCGTATCCTCCTTGAATCAGTCGACGGGAAACCAGGTACGCCAGGTAAGGTACAGCAATTTCCAGGGCAGTAATTCAGGCAAAAAAAACCCGGCTCAAAGCCGGGTTTCTTCAGAATGCGCAAAGCGCATCTTGAGGGCGCTCAGACAGACTTGAGGTCGCTGGCCGCGAGCTTGCCGCGTTCAGTGATCACTTCATAGCTGACACGCTGACCGTCGGACAGAGTGTCCATGCCGGCGTTCTGTACGGCGCTGATGTGAACGAAAACGTCTTTTTCGCCGTTTTCCGGCTGGATGAATCCAAAGCCTTTCGTTGCATCAAAAAATTTAACAGTTCCAATAGCCATTGTTTTGGCCTCCATAGCAAAAGTGCCACGCACTAATCGGGCGTGGGAACGAACAATCCAGGTATTCCGAATGACTTGAAACGAGCGCCGAACCGGCGGGTAGCTGAAGACAGGGCAAACTGAAGATCGCCCGGGTATCGTGAGGCATGTCTCTGAGAAACGCAAGCAGGGATTCAACTAATTTTAGGACGTCTATACCCCAGCCCGACCCCAGCCCGCAGCCGCTGTTACGGCTACGGCCTGTGACGCATCAACCGTTGCCGGGTTTCCAGCCAGTGCACCGCATCCTGACTCTGGGTCCGTATGGACAGTACCCTGGTGCGCGCGGCCGGGTCTTTGTGGGCGCGAACTTCCAGCACCCACTCTCCCTTCTTGAAGCGCCTGACCGAATGCTTATCCCTGCCCGGTTTGCCGGTCACGCCCTTGTACTCCCATGACAGCAGCTGGTCCGGCGTTACCTGCTCACCGACTTCAAAAGGGATCTGATTCATTGTTGCTCCGCTCGTATTTCTGACGGGTATTGTCCCGGACTGGCACGCAACCACTTTGATTGCACACACAAATGCCAACACCCCGGCAGATAGCTGTCAGGGCGTCGTGATCTGAGAATTGAATTGCCGAAAAAACTGGCGAGGGGTAAAGCTCGGAGAAGTGCCGGGAACTGAGTTCCTCAATCAGCCGTGAGCATACAGGTATTCAGTCGGGATTGCCCGAACTGGTTCGCAACTGCGGCCACTGCAGTCCGGCGCAATGCCTTCAGTCGTCAGTCAGCGGCACGAGCACGTCCGCGAACCAGGCGCAGTTCAGGCCCAGCGCTTCGTCCAGCTGCAGATCCCGGGTGCCCACATCCAGTCTGGCCGAGTGGATGCCCAGCAGCGTCCATGGCAGCGGTTCGTGAGAGTCCCGCGTTCGCATGACCACACAGGCACCGCTGGTGCCACGATGGGTTCGGGCGTCAGTCAGAAAATAGCCCATCCCCTGAAATCTGAAGCTGAGCGGAGAAGCGTTGATGGCATGGCGAACCACCGGCAGATGATGCAGGGTATCGTGGAAACCCAGTGGATATCCGACGATCAGCATGGCGGAGCCAACCTCCACCGTATCCAGAGATTCGCAGATATGCTCCGGTGTGAACGCATGATAGATAGCGTTGGTCGGAAACTGCTCCAGACTGATTTCAACCACCGCCACATCGACCTCTCCAGACAGGTCGGCAGCCTGGCGCCAGACGCTCGTGCCATTGAAATAAAGCGGAATCGAGTAAGTCACACACCGGGCCAGATCATCGGCATCAATGTGCACATCGATCGTCAGCCTGTCCGGTTGATGATTACTCGGCCCATCGAAGAACACGTGCCGGCTGGAGACCAGAAACAGCCGGCCGCCCTGGCTGAAGAAAAACCCGCTGGCGTTCGTCAGCTGGATCTGATCCGAGAACGTGCTGATGCGAACCGTACTGAGCAGCAGTGATTCAATCATCGGTCCTCCGGGCGATTGCTTCCGCGAAGGCAAGCACTCGTTCCGCCTCCACCGCGTGCAGATTCTCGATCAGCCGGCCGTCCAGTTCCGCCACGCCCTTTCCTTCCGCCTGGGCAGCGGTCCACACGCTGAGCACAGCGCGAGCATCCTCGATCTCCTCCTCACCGTAACCGAAGGTCCGGTTGGCGAGTTCCACCTGAGCCGGATGAATGAGCGTTTTGCCATCGAATCCCATGGCCCGCCCCTGCTCGCAGATTTCCTTGAAACTCTCCAGATTCCTGAAGTCCAGGTGTACGCCATCGAGCACGTCAATGGCTGCCTCTCTCGCCGCCAGCACGCATTGCTGCAGGGCAAACGCCAGGTTGCTGCGGCTGGGGGTATGCTCGGCCCGAAGCTCCTTCACCAGATCACTGGTGCCCATCACAAGACACTGTACGCGATCGGATGCCAACGCCACGTCCCGCACGTCCAGAACCCCTTTCGGGGTTTCGATCATCACCCAGATCGGCAGGTGCCGAGCCCCCTGGGCATCGACGGCTGCAATAATCTCTTCGACCTGCGCAATGGACTCCACCTTCGGGAAAAGCAGGGCCTGCAGCGGCAATTTTGCGGCAACGGCCAGGTCATCGTGACCCCACGGAGTATCCAGCCCGTTGACGCGAACCACCAGCTCCCGGTAGCCATAGCCGCCGGCGCTGACCATTCCGGCCACCTGTTCCCGAGCCTGAACTTTGGCGCCAGCCGCCACTGCATCCTCCAGGTCGAAGATAATGGCGTCGCAATCGAGACTTCTGGCCTTTTCCATGGCTCGCTCATTGGCGCCCGGCATGTAGAGAACTGAGCGTCTCGGGCGTGGGGATTCCGTCATCGTGGCTTTTCGCTGCACAACCTGCAAAACATCAGTTTATGCAATGTACCGGGCGAATACCCGGTTTCTCTTGCACGAACGCAGAGTGCGCCTATGGGGCGGTATCCGGGCTCAATTCTCTGGCGACGGACCTGGCCGCGACTGCCCTCGCCCTGATCGCTGCTGCATGCGCTGCAGTGCCTTCGCCCGCTGCTCGGGCGTCAGCGACTGGAACCTTTCACGGAGCCGGGATCGCTGTTCCGGCGTCATGCTGCTGAGCTGCTTGAAGCGATTCCGCACCCGCTGCTGCTGATCTGGAGACAGCGAACGAAATGTCTCCATCCGCTGTATGAGCTGCTGCTGTCGTTGCGGACTCAGGTTCTGCCAGCGCTGAAACCGATTCATCGACGCCCGCTTTTCTTCCGGGCTCATGGCCAGCCAGCGTTCGCTGCCGGTCTTCAGACGCTGCTGCTGTTCCGTGCTCAGCTCCGCCCAGTTCGGTGCGTAGTTCTTGAGCACCCGCTGCTGCGCCGGACTGAGATCGGACCAGGCTTCCGCCCAGCCCATCGCCGGCATCGCGGTGAACAGCACCAGCACCGACAACAGTGTGGTTCTCATCAGATTCATGGCAACACCTCTTCGACCGGTGCCGAATCCGGGGATCCGGCTTCGATCTCCTGAGCCCCCGCTGCTTCCGTCGTCTCCTCCTGGTCCAGCGGATCCTCGAAATCGAGGGGGTCCAGCAGCGTCTTCCCCGCATCCCCCTCCACTTCAACCATGCCACCCAGGAATTCCAGAAAGCCCCTTGGCAACGCCTCTTCCGCATGACTCTCGGCTGCAATGAGCACGAACGCTGACAACACCATCAGACTACCCCGCACCCTGAGACTCTTCTTCCAGCCAGGCCAGAAACTCGAGTTCTTCGAGCAACTCCAGATCCTCGATCACCGCCACGTCCGGCGCGCTGATCAGCGGGAGGGCCATCTCTTCAGGCGAAGACAAGCTCAACCAGAGCGCAACCGCGGCAACGGAAGCAACAGCAGTCGCCGCCAGGCCCCGGGGCGCCAGCAGATCGGCAAACGACCAGCCACCGGATGCCGCCTCGGCTTCCATCTGTGCGACCGCCTCCCGACGGCTGGCGGCAAGGCGGTTTCGCACCGCTTCCGGGAGATTCTCCCGCTCGGCACGCAGCGACGCCTTGAGATACGCCTCCTGATCCGAATCCGTCATCACACATGCTCCTTCAATCGTTCCCGCAGCACACCGAGTGCCCGGGAATAGTGTGTTTTCACGCTGCCCTGTGAACAACCCATGGCGCTTGCCGTTTCAGCCACGCTCATCCCTTCGATGGAACGGAGCAGAAATGCCTGCTGCTGACGCAGAGGCAGATCGGCAACGGCCGCCGCCACTTCATCGGCTGCACCATCGGCGCCAGCCGAGTGCATGGGATCGGCGGCAGCACCGTCCACCGCCAACTCGATCTGATCCGCGCCATCCCGCACAGACTCCGAGAAGAGGCGGCGCCGCACACCGGATCGACGGTGCCAGTCCCTGATCCGGTTCTGCAGGATCCGGAAGAACAGTGGACGCCATTCACTCACCCGCTTTCCACCGTATTTCCTGGCCAGAGTGAACATAGCTTCCTGAACGAGATCCAGTGCTTCGTCCGTGTCGCGTACTGCATACCGGGCAAGCTGAAAGGCCGAGGCTTCGACCTCGGCCAGGAACCGGTTCATCTCTGCTGCCTGGCTGGCTTTGCTCATCGTTTTCCCTGGGTGGCGGCCCGGCAAACAGCGCCGAACCGGCGCGTTGCGGGATGCGCCCAGTGACCGTCACACGCACTAGTCTATCGCGACGAACTCGAAAGACGCGCGATGGGTCTGCAGTTCGTCGCCTGAGTCTGATCCGGAGTATCGGCCATGGGTGCTCATGAATCTGAGCCCATTTCCGATCTGCAGCTGCTCCAGCACCGCATCCGCCAGATCCGCGAAGGTACGGTACAGATGGATGGACCGCCTGACGCCGCCATCGCCGCTGCGTACTGCCAGCGCATAGATGCCGCGGCCGGAGTCCGGGGCAGTCAGCACCACATTATCCAGAGGATTGCCGGCACCGATCGGTACTCCGCGCACCTTGAGCGCCGCGCGGGCCAGCGTGAGGTCCAATGCGATACGATCGCTCGAGATGCCGGTGGTGGGATCGTAAGGCGCCTCCCAGGCTGCACCCAGAGCAGCACTCCGGTCATCCACCGCCAGATCAATCAAGGACAGCGCGAGAAAATCCGCTGGCGCATCGCCGAATCCATTCACATGGCCGCGAACGCGCACCAGGTCACCCTCGCTCAGGCTCTCCAGCGCCAGGCCCGTGGTATCCACTGCATAAGCTGTCGGGTCCGAATCGTGATCCGCATCGACACCGGTGCCGCTGAAATCAAACGCACCCGGCCGGCGGGCATTCAGGAAGTGCAGATCCACCACCATCCCGTTTGTCGCCACCACGTCCGCCGTCAGCTGACTGATGTTCATTCTGAGACGGCCTTCCGCCACATCCAGAACGCCATCATCTGTCAGCGCACCAAAGGCTGTAACGCGCTGTCCAACGGAAACGCTGCCTTTGTCCAGGGCGTCGTTGGCAAGCCCGAGCGCGGTAACGCGAGTCCCTTCGCCCAGCAGGAGCGTAAGCTGTTCCCGGCGCACCACGGCGCCTTCTGCGTATTCCACCACCACGCCTCCCAGCGTGAGCCGGTCACCGGATCGGGCCAGCACTGACCCGCGGGCCACATCCTGTCCGGTCCAGGGTACGCTGCTGCCGGCAAGCACCGTCGCCGCACTGAACACACCTTCTTCGATCACACCTCCGGCAACGATCGGGATATCCGCAGCGCCATCCGCCAGCGCCTCGAGTGCGGCCAAACCGGCCGTGCCTTCGTAGGTCATGCCGTCGACTTCGTACAGGGTCGCCGCTGCCACCGTGAAGCTGAGCGATCCAAACTCCCCACGCCGATGGCGGAAGGGGCGCACATCGAGGGTGACGGTACCGGCGGTTTCATCCACCTCACTTAGAACACCACGCACCCGATGGCTTCGATCAGGCTCCAGTTCGGCACTTGCCAGCAGGAACGGCTGAACCGTGACCACAGGAGGTGAAACGCTGAAATCAATTTCGTTGGAGGCATCCAGATCAAAATCCAGACTGAAGGCCGCCTGCACCCCCGGACGGATGATGATGGCATCTGCATCCATCAGTTCCAGACGGACCTCGAGCAGGTCAATCGGATCACCAGCGCCGTCACGTACCTCGGCTTCGTGCAGTTCACCCGTTTCGTTCTGGACGACGACCATGGCATCGCTGTAGTCGAGCCTCAGCGTTGCCTGTCGGTATCGGCCCACCGGTACCGTGGCGATGGTGAGCAGTTCTGTAACATCTGTCAGCTCAGCAAAATCCACGGCCGTACTCATCGGCAGCGTTTCAACCACACTGCCATCCACCCGCTCCAGGACAATGGAATCGACGGTCACCGTATAGCTGGAAAAATCACCTTCGGCGTCTGTGAGCGCAAGAACGAGCTGACCCGTTTCCTCATCGCTGTTACCGCTCACAACCGGCGCCGGGCTGTCGCTCCCACCGCCGCCACAACCTGCGAGTAAGGCCAGAACGGCCGCCCAGAATCCAGATTTCAGACCAGACATGCGAATACTCCGAATGCGTTGCACATGCAGGAGACAACGCACGGGGCATCAATCGGTTGACAGGGTCAGATGACTTTTTGATCAGCGCGGATGCGCGCAGGAGAGATGGGCGGGGGCGCCGGCGGATTCCGGGTCGCTGGTGGCTTTTAACCGCTAATGGCTTTTTAACCGCTAATGGCTTTCCGAATTAATGTGGTTGGGCACTGAGAAAAACGCTGAATTGCGGGCCTCACGGGCCTCACGGCAGTCGGCTTTCAGGCGACAGCTGTAGTCGGACAGAATCGGGATCATGACGAATGCGCTGAGGAGCAGGCAGACGGCGGCCCAACCGTATTGAGTGGTGTACCAGCCGGCCTTCAATGTGGGCACCACGAGGAAAAACAGAGCGAAGAAGAAGAACATCATGCCGGTGGTGGCGATGGCCAGCACTCGGGAGACGGGAATGGATATTTCAGACTTCAGCGTGATCACGGCGAGCACCGCAGCCAGGGAATAGGGCAACCAGGCGAACGGCTCAGGAAACGGAATGTGAATCAGCGCCAGCAGCACCAGAACACATGCGATGAATCCGTGGATATATTGCATAAAGTCGAACCGCCCCCTTTTTGAGGTTCCGCTAAAGGTTCCGCGTCCATGCCCGCCGCTCGCGATTCCTTTCGCGATTCCGCGCTTATAGCTTTTATTTCGTTCCTTATTCAAAGAGATCACCCTGCCTCAGTCAACCACTTTGTTACGGTTGGTGACAAATCCTCTATGAAGCTACCAATCTACTCATATTTAGACCCGTTTCTGAGGCATTCAACGTCGACTTCCAGCACCTTTTCCGCATTTCTCCAGCAGACTCCAGTGTTTTTATGCCATTTTTGGAGAAATTCAAGACCGCTTATAACAGGTCAACCTATCTGCGCAGATTGCCCACCATCCACCGGAAGATTCACGCCTGTGATGAAACCGGCTTCGTCGGAGGCCAGAAACAGTGCGGCATTCGCCACATCCCAGGCGGTGCCCATCCGGCCGCCAAGCGGCACCCGCGCATTCCGCTGCGCAATCAGTTTTTCCCGGTTCGCCCCGGCCGCCACATTGCCTTCGATCGCCATGGGCGTTTCCATCAGTCCAGGCATGATCACGTTCGCGCGAATGCCATAACGTGCGTTGGCGGTTGCCAGGGCATGGGTGTAGGCATTGAGAGCCGCCTTTGAGGATTTGTAGGCAACCAGGCCGACGGCACAGATCGCTGCGACCGAAGAGATATTGGTGATCACCCCGCCGCCGCGTTCTCGCATCCCCGGTAGTGCGTGTTTGCAGAGAAACATCACGGCTTTCACATTCGTGTTGAAGATGTCCTCCCAGGCGGATTCCGTCATGCTCGTCACGCCACGATCACCACGACCGATGCCGATGTTGTTGTGCAGAATGTCGATCTGTCCGAGCTCGGACTCGCATTCTCCGATCACCGCCTGACAGGCCGACTCACGCGTTACATCCGCACCGACGACGATTCCCCGCCCGCCTTCCGATTCGATCATGGCCAGCGTTTCCTCAGCTGAAGCGCGGTTCATGTCCACACAGGCAACGGTTGCACCCTCCTGTGCAAAGCGGATCGCCGTGGCTCGACCATTGCCGATAGTATCCCCGGGCGTCTGGCCGGCGCCGATCACCACCGCCCGCTTTCCGCTTAAACGTCCCATCCCGGCAGTCCTTCATCGGCTTGCACGCCAAAGCTGTTCAGCGCCATGGAAACCAGGTTGTACTGGCCAACGGTAAAGACGAGGTCCATCAACTGCTTTTCGCTGAGATGATCAGACAGTGCCTGCCATGTGGCGTCACTCACATGGGCATCCCCGTGCAATTCGTCGGTGGCCCGCAACAGCAGACGATCGAGATCGGGTATCCCGGGGGTATCCGGGCCGGTTTTACAGCTTCTGATTTCCTCATCCGTCATACCCGCCTCCCGGGCGATGATCACATGCTGGCCCCATTCATAACCCGACTGGCAGAGATAGCCGATCCTGAGGATGACGAGTTCCCGCTCGCGGATGGCGAGCGTCGACTTACCGAGAATGTGATTGGCAAAGACCAGCCAGCGCCGGGCCAGATCCGGGTGGTTCGCCATGGTTCGAAAGATGTTGAGCACCCAGCCACGATCAGCGAAAGGCTTCAGCAGGGCTCTGGCCTCGTCATCCCACTCCGCTTCCGACAGTGCTTTTATTCTCGGTTCTTTTAGCCGCATGATTCCTCCCGATGCATTCGATTCGACAGGAAAGAGCTTATGACCGTACAGATCGAGAAGCGAGAGCAGATCACCATCGTCACCATCAACCGGCCCATGGTCAGAAATGCAGTGGATGGCCCCACTGCCGCCCTGTTAGCCGATGCCTTCCGGGCATTCGATGCGGATGACGGGCAGTCGGTGGCCATCCTGACCGGCGCAGAAGGCACCTTCTGTGCGGGTGCGGATCTGAAAGCAGTGGCCGAAGGTCGCGGCAACCGCATGCGGGAATCCGGCGACGGGCCCATGGGCCCTTCCCGCATGCTGCTCTCCAAACCGGTGATCGCCGCTGTGGAAGGCCATGCGGTAGCGGGTGGTCTGGAACTGGCCGCCTGGTGTGACCTGAGGGTGGCGGCAACGGATGCGGTGTTCGGTGTTTATTGCCGCCGCTGGGGCGTGCCTCTGGTGGATGGGGGCACCGTTCGACTGCCACGCCTGATCGGCATGAGCCATGCCATGGACCTGATTCTGTCCGGGCGCGGAGTTTCCGGCGACGAAGCGAGGCAGATGGGGCTCGCCAACCGGCTCACAGCCAGGGGCGAAGCACTCGAAGGGGCACTCGAACTCGCAGCGGAAATCTGCCGTTTTCCCCAGTTCTGTATGCGCAACGATCGGATGAGCGCATACCAGCAATGGCCGATGCCGCTGCACGATGCGCTGCTGCAGGAGACTCGACTGGGATTGCAGGTAATTCGATCCGGCGAGACCATCGAAGGCGCCAGTCGTTTTGCGTCCGGCGCCGGCCGGCATGGCGACTTCGAAAACATCTGACCCGGGGCGCCGGATTCAGAGGAGCACCGCTTCGTAGCCGCGGCTGTTCAGCCCCGCAAGCACCTCGCTCACCTGTTCTTCACCGCGCATCTGCAGCGACAGTTCAACCATCGTGGCCCGCACGGAGGAGCCGCCGAAGGTTCGCTCCTGCGCAATATCGATGATGTTGCTGTCGAATTCGCCGAGTAATCGGGTCAGTTCGCCCAGAGCGCCCGGGACATCGGGAATTTCCACCTTCAGCCGAACGAATCGACCGGTTCTGACCATACCCCGTTGCAGGATCGAGGCGAGGATCATCATGTCGATATTGCCCCCGGAAATGACCAGCGCGGTGTGCTGATCCTGGAAGCCGGCCGGGTCCGCCATGACGGCCGCCAGGCCGACCGCACCAGCACCTTCCACCACCGTTTTCTCGATCTCGATCAGCCGGAAGACCGCCTGCTCCACCTGCTCTTCAGAGACAGTCACCATGTCGTCCACCAGCGTCCTGATCACCGGCAGGGTATGCGCACCGGGAGATTTCACCGCTATACCTTCCGCCACGGTGCCCGCCGCAAGGCTTGCTGGCGGCCGACCATGAAAGGCTGCGTGGGCGGCACCGAAGCGCTCCACCTGCACCCCCACGAGACGGACATCAGGACGCACCTCCTTGATCGCCGTGGCCACACCGCTGATCAATCCACCCCCGCCCACCGGCACGACCAGCGTGTCCAGGTGATCACTCTGCTCGAGCAACTCGAGCCCGAGGGTGCCCTGCCCCGCGATCACGCGAACATCATCATAGGGATGAACAAGCACCAGCGAGCGCTCCGCGGCCAGGCGCTCGGTGTACGCCAGTGTTTCGTCGAAGACCGTGCCTTCGAGGTGAATTTCAGCCCCGAACACCCGCGTCTGTTCCACCTTCGCATTGGGCGTGGAGCGCGGCATGACGATGCACGTGGGAATGTCGAGCCGTTGCCCGTGATAGGCAAGCGCCTGGGCATGGTTTCCGGCGGACATGGCGATCACACCCCGATGCCGCTCACGTGCATCCAGCTGCAGCAGGCAGTTCAGGGCGCCGCGCTCTTTGAACGAGGCAGTGAACTGCAGGTTCTCCATCTTCAGACTGAGCGGTACGCCCGTCATCTTCGACAGGGTGTCCGAGCGCACCAGCGGCGTACGCACCACCTGCCCGGCGATACGTTTACCCGCATCGATGATGTCCTGATACAGCACCCGTCCTCCGAACCCGATTAGGAACCGGGGCAGTATACTCAGGAACCCCGTCCGCTATTCGACGCCATTCATGAAGCACCTGCTGATCGTTTATCACACTCAGACCGGCAACACCGGCCGGCTTGCGGAGGCAGTCAGATCAGGCGCCTGCGATGAACTGCTGTCGGAAGTGCAGGTGCGTTTTCTCACCGCCGCGGAAGCGGGGCCGGATGATCTGCTCTGGGCAGACGGTCTCCTGCTTGGAACGCCTGAGAACTTCGGCTAAATGTCCGGCGCGATGAAAGACTTCTTCGACCGGACTTTCTACCCGGTGGAAGGTCGGATCCTGCCGCTGCCCTGCGCGCTCTTCATCAGCGCGGGAAACGATGGCAGCGGGGCAGTGCGGGCCATACGACGCATCGTCGGCGGTTACCCCTTCAATGAGGTTCAGGAACCACTGATCGCTCAGGGGGAAGTGCGGGATGAGCATCTGGAAAAAGCCCGGGAACTCGGCATGACCCTGGCGGCCGGTCTCGACGCCGGCATCTACTGATGACGCGGGCATCTATTGATGACGCGGGCATCCATTGATGACGCCGGCATCTGCTGATGGCGAATCTGACCATCTGCTCGTCCCACAGACCAGCCGGCGCAATCATGAATACCCTCTAACCCATTGTTTTTTATATAAATATCCTCTGGTATCAATCTTGCAATTTCTTCGATGAACACATGAATCGAGGAATCCGCATGGATGAGCAGATGAAGTCCCGCCTGACCAGCAAAGATGTCTGGCTCCGGGGTCTGTACATGATTTTTTTCGCAATCGCCTGGGGCCTGTCGGAAGTGCTGCTGGTGTTCACCGTCCTCTTCCAGTTCTTCAGGGTGCTCTTCACCGGCAGTGCCAACCAGCCCCTGCTGCGGTTCGGACAGAACCTGTCGCGATACCACTATCAGATGGCTCAGTTTGTCAGCTTCAACACGGAAACGCGTCCCTTCCCCTTCTCGGACTGGCCGGATGATGCAGCCGGGGGTGAACGGTGGATGGATGACGGCAACACGCCGGAAGTGGCCGAAAGTCCCGCGGATACTCCGTCAGCAGCGCCGGAACCGGTACCGGCAGAGACTGATTCAGGCGGGTCGGATCAGGATGTCGCCGCTGAATCGAGCGGCGATGCGGACGTCAGTGCGTCCCGGAAGGACGAAGTCCCGCCGAGCGCATGATCTGCAGCCGGATCTTGTCCAGAAACTCACGGTCGGGGATATCGTCCACCAGCTTCAGCTTGCCGAACTGTCCCCGACCGACCAGATCGTAGGATCGGCCGATGGTGCCGCTGCGGCCGGGATCGATCGACAGGTCCGCGAATTCGTCCGCCGCGACCACGCGACGCTTCAGAACAAATCCCCAGCATCGAAGCACCCGCTCGATGCTGCGTCGACTCACCGCCACATCCACCGATGCAAACGGCAGATAGGCAGCGAGCAGAATCAGGCAGAAACCGAAGCAGTACGCGGTCAGGCGCACGGCCTCCGTGGCGACTCCGAGATCCGGCAGGAAGCCGGGCAGAAGAAACAGACCGGCGCCGATCAGCAGTGCGGTCAGCGCGACGCCCCATTGTGTGCTGCGCCCGTGAGAAAGCTGCCGGGACAGGCACAGGGTGCCGTTGGCAAGGTCCAGCTGGAGTCCGAACTCTTCGGACGCACGTCGACGAACGCCCTCGTCCATCACGACCCGGGCGGGTGTCAGATTCTGTAAATCCTGTAAGTCTTGCGTATGCATGTGCGGTTCTTCCGGCCCTGCATCCGTACTGATCGGCGTTTTCACAAAGCCATCACAGGGCCTCCCCTATCATGAAGTTTCGGCAAAAGTAATTGTGTGACGGAGTTATCGATGAAGCCGCTCACACCTCTGGCGGCGCGCCACTAAACTGATTCCCATGAGTTTTTGCACAGCAGACGACGCCCCAATGAGCACTTCTTCGCCCACCTTGCCGGCGCGGGAAAAACTGTCCCCTCTGTTTTCCGGCGTGATCAAGGCCCTGGCGAACGACGGCGGAACGGGTTCTTTTTTCGAGGTCGGTGCACTCGTGCAGGCACTTCAGGACCGCTTGCAGGCAGTCGAGAGCGAAAGGGAACTGATTCGGCTTCTGCTCGACACCACAATGATCCGGCATCTGGGTGTTGAACTCTCCGACTCCGCGGAGCACGCGGTGAGCGCGCTGCTCGACGAGTGTGAGAAAATGCTGCGGACCCTGGCCCTGGACGACGAGTCGCACTGAGCAACCAGGAAACAGCGTACCCGGGGCCACACGATGTGGTACAAGTGGGGAGAAGGAGGACCCCGTTGTCAGAGAGCAGTACCCGCACCGCCCGCATCCTGCACGGCATGGACGAGATCGACGCCGCCCAGTGGAATCGCTGCGCCAACCCCGGCGGTGAGATTCCCTACGATCCGTTCGTGAGTCACGAATTCCTGAGCGCTCTGGAAGAGAGCGGCAGCGCCACCGGCCGAACGGGCTGGCAGCCCTTCCATCTCTGCCTGGAGGAAGACGATGCCCTGCTCGGCGTGATGCCCATGTACGTGAAAGGTCATTCTCAGGGCGAGTACGTATTCGACTACAGCTGGGCGGATGCCTGGCATCGGGCGGGTCAGAATTACTACCCCAAGCTGCAGGCCAGCGTGCCTTTCACACCGGCCACCGGACGACGCCTGCTGGTGCCCGAACCGAATCCGGATACGGAACAACTGCTGCTCGGCGCCGCCATGCAGGTCAGTGAGCAGATCGACGTTTCCTCCCTGCACATCACCTTTCTGCCCGAGTCCCAGTGGCAGCTGGCCGGGGAACTCGGCTACCTGAAGCGCATGGATCAGCAGTATCACTGGCACAATCCCGGCTATCACAGGTTCGATGACTTTCTCGCCGACCTGTCCTCCAAGAAGCGGAAGAATCTCAAGCGCGAGCGGCGGGAAGCCCTGGCGAACGGCATCGAGATAGAGTGGGTGACCGGCGCGGATCTGAACGAGTCACACTGGGATGCGTTCTACCGCTTCTACATCGACACCGGCAGCCGTAAGTGGGGGTCCCCCTACCTCACCCGGCAGTTCTTCAGCCTGATCAGCGAGCGACTGGCCGACAATGTGCTCCTCATCCTCTGCCGCCGTGAGGGTCAGTATGTGGCCGGCGCGTTGAATTTCATCGGCGGCGACACCCTGTTCGGGCGCAACTGGGGTTGCACCGAGCATCACCCGTTCCTGCATTTCGAGACCTGCTACTACCAGGCCATCGATTTCGCCATCGCCCGGGGCCTGAAGAAAGTGGAAGCCGGTGCCCAGGGCGGGCACAAGGTCGCCCGGGGCTACCTGCCAGAGGCCACCTACAGCGCACACTGGATTTCCGATGCGGGATTCCGCGATGCGGTGCAGCGCTTTCTGGAAGACGAACGCCGCTATGTGGCGGAAGACATCGACCACACGGAACAGCGCAGTCCCTTCAAGTCGACGGTGAATCTGGGTGAGATCCGGAGCAGTGCGCTCCGCGATGAAACTCCGTGAATCTCAGCGGGTGAAGTCCGCGCGCAGGGTGCGCAGGTAAGCCTGCAACCGTTCCACGTTATCCGGTCCCATTCTGAGCACCTGCTTCTGCAGGTCGGTCAGCGCTTCCAGTGCGGGGTCCGCATACTCGAACAGCACCTTCGGCTGCACCAGTTCCACATCACCGCGCAGCACCGGCACCGCAAGCATCTGATCCACCGCTTCGAGAATCGATTCGTTCACCGTCACATCGGTGCCGAGCTCCATGAGGGCTTCGCCGAGCAATGGAGCGGTGTCTCGGAGCAAGCCGGCCATTTCCGCCGGAGGCAGGGCTTCCAGCATGTCCAGATAGCGGTCGTAACGCTCGAAACCGGCCGGGTCGACGAAATATCTGGGCCGATCCGCGCCCGGTACGTCCACCGCCTGTACCGGATAGCTGCCGTCCGGCGCCAGAAAGGACAGCTGCCGCTTGGGAATCTCACCCCGGGTGGCGTTTTCCAGCACCACGGCCGCGCGCCGGAGCAGATCCTCCCGCTCCCGCCAGGGTGCCGGCACCGCTTCCGGAATCCGCTCACGGACGAATTCATCGCTTTCGTTCAACACCGGCAGCACCACGCGCGGCGCATCGATGGCCGGGGACGGCGGCGTACGGGTCATGACTTCGTCCGCCGGCGTCACTGCCTGGTTCGACCCGGGATCGGGCGCCTGTACTGCCGTCTCCGCCTCATCGGTGGCTACGGGCGTCCGATCCACCGAATCGTCGCCGGCCTGTCTGAGATAGAAGGTGAGGCCGAGGATGACAACGGCGGCAACGGCCAGCGCTGCGATGAGGTAACTGCTTCGCATGACCCATTATGACTCCCACACCCAGCAAATTATCCCAGGCCTGAGGGAATTCCATTATCATTCCAGATTTGCCTTTTTCTGCGCGGAGCTCCCGGTGACGGCCACCCCTATTCTGAACATCCTCAACCACACCGCCCCCCTCGACACGGAGATCACCATCGAAGGCTGGGTTCGATCCCGGCGCACGTCGAAAGGCGGGTTCTCCTTCATCCACGTCAACGACGGCTCATCCATGGATTCCGTGCAGGCGGTGGCGGACGGTAAATTACCGAACTACGAAGCCGATATCCTCGAGCTGGGCACCGGCTGTGCAGTTCGTATCACGGGCACGCTGGTCGAATCCGGTGGCAAAGGCCAGGACCGGGAGATTCAGGCGGACACAGTGGAAGTGCTCGGCTGGGTGGACGATCCGGAGCATTACCCGATCGCCAAGAAGCAGCATACGTTCGAATACCTGCGTACGGTCGCTCACCTGCGTCCGCGCACCAACACCTTCGGGGCAATCTCCCGGGTGCGCAATGCCATCGCCATGGCCGTGCACGGATTTCTCCAGGACAGAGGTTTCCAGTGGGTGAACACCCCGATCATCACTGCTTCCGATTGTGAAGGGGCCGGTGAGTTGTTCCGGGTATCCACCCTCGACTTCGTGAACCGTGACCAGCCCGTGGATTTCAGCGAGGATTTCTTCGGCGAAGAAACTTTCCTGACCGTCTCCGGCCAGCTGAACGTGGAGAGCTACTGTCTGGCGATGAAGAACGTGTATACGTTCGGCCCCACCTTTCGCGCGGAAAACTCCAACACCTCCAGACACCTGGCCGAGTTCTGGATGATCGAACCGGAAATCGCCTTTGCCGATATCCATGACAACGCCACGCTGGCGGAAGATCTTCTGAAGTCCGTATTCGCCGAGGTACTGGAGAAGTGCCCGGGCGATATGCAGTTTTTCAACGATCGCATCGACGACACGGTCATTGACAGACTCACCAACGTGGTCGAGAAACCGTTCGAACGTCTGACCTACACCGAAGCCGTGAAGATCCTGGAGAATGCCGGGCAGGATTTCGAGTTCCCGGTTTCCTGGGGCACGGATCTGCAGTCCGAACACGAACGCTACCTCACCGAACAGCATGTGCAGGGCCCCATGGTGGTGATCGACTATCCGAAAGAGATCAAAGCCTTCTACATGCGCCTCAACGATGACGAGCGCACGGTCGCGGCCATGGATGTGCTGGTCCCCGGCGTGGGAGAAATCGTCGGTGGCAGCCAGCGGGAAGAGCGACTCGAGGTACTCGAGCGGCGCATGGCGGACCAGGGTCTCGACCACGGGCTTGAGTGGTACAAGGATCTGCGCCGCTACGGCTCCGTACCCCACGCCGGTTTCGGTCTGGGGCTGGAGCGCCTGGTCCTCTATGTGACCGGCATGGAAAACATCCGCGACGTGATCCCCTTTCCGCGCGTACCGAACAACGCAAGCTTCTAGGGCACTGAAGGCCGGATGCTGAAATCCCTCCTACGCCTTAAACGCTTCGTCAGCCCGTACCGCTGGCGTCTGAGCGCCGGCATCATCGCCTTCGGTATCGCCCGTTTCTTCGAAGGTCTGGTGCCGATACTGCTCGCCATCGGCATCGATCGGGTGGCGGACGGTAATCTGGATCTGATGCTGCCCATTCTGGGTATCTTCGCCGCCGTCTCCGGCCGCTTCCTGGTGGTTTCCATCGCCCGCTATCTGGTCAGAAGCTCGGGCATCCGGGTCGCCTTCGACCTCCGGCAGGCGCTCTTCAGCGCCCTCCAGCATCAGGGCGGCAGCTTCTTCAACCGTTACACCATCGGCGACATGATGACCCGGGCGGTGGCGGATATCTCACTCATCCAGCGCCTCATCTCCATGGGCACCATTCTGCTGGTGATCCTCGTCTACGCGACGCTGGTCGGCTTCGGCTTCATGATGTATCTGTCGCCATCGCTGACCCTCCTGCTGCTGCCACCCCTGCCCTTTGTATTCCTCTATGCCCGCTGGGCGGCCGGCCAGATGGCGGTGGCGTCGAAAGACGTGCAGGAGCGGATGTCCGATCTCGCCGATCACGTGCAGGAAAATCTGTCCGGAATCCGCACCATTCAGGCCATGGTGCAGGAGGAAAACGAGATCGACCGCTTCCTCGACACCAATCAGGCTTACTCCAACGCCTTCTACAACCAGGCCCGGATCACCTCGCTGATGCAGGCCTGGATGCCCACCCTGGCCGCCGTCTGTTCCATCACCATCATCGGCTACGGCGGTTACCTGGTGATGGAAGGCGAACTCAGCGTTGGCAAGCTGGTGGCGTTTCTGATGTACGTGAACATGGTCGTGCAGCCGTTCCGGGTTGCGGGGATGGTGATCAGCCTGTTCCAGCGGGCGGCGGTGGCCAGCAACCGCCTGTTCGAGGTGGTCTCTCTGGACCCTGAGATCAGAGATGCGCCTACCGGCGCCGCACCCGCCCGGATACGGGGGAAACTCGAGATCCGTGACCTCGACTTCCGCTATCCGGGCACCGAAACCGCTGCGCTCAGCGGCGTGAATCTGAAGGTCCAGCCCGGCGAACGCATATCCATCATGGGCCGGGTCGGCTCAGGCAAGACGACGCTGCTCAAACAACTGGTTCGCCTGCTCGACACCCCGCCGGGGACCGTCTTCATCGACGGTGTGGACGTGTGCGACTATCCGCTCTCGCAACTGCGTTCCCAGGTCGCCCTGGTGCCACAGGACCCGTTCCTGTTCGGCGAACCGCTCAAGTCGAACCTTACCTATGACGATCCGAACCGGGCGCTGGATGATATCTGGGCGGCAGCCACGTCCGCCGACCTCAGGGAGACCATCGAAGACTTCCCCGAGCAGCTCGAAACGGTGGTTGGCGAACGGGGTGTCACCCTTTCCGGCGGTCAGAAACAGCGGGCCACACTCGCGCGCGGACTCATCCGTCACGCGCCCGTGCTCGTACTCGATGACTGCTTTTCCAGCGTCGACACCAAGACTGAAGAACACATTCTTTCCGAGCTGTCGCGACTGCGAAAAGGCCAGACAACCCTGCTGGTTTCCCATCGGGTGAGCACTGCCCGACACTCGGACCGGATCGTGATCATGGATGCAGGCCGCATCGTCGAGGAAGGCAGCCACGAGGTACTGATCGCAAAAGGCGGCTTGTATGCAGAGCTGGAACGCATTCAGCGGGAAGGGGCTGACGAGTCCGACTACGATTTCCTGGGAGCGACCAGCTGATGGCCGAAACCAGCACCAGGCCGACACGCCGCGACTATTCCATGTTCGACGCCGAGATTTCCGGCGCCGTGCTGAACCTCTCGCTGTTGCGCCGCCTGCTGCGCTGGATGCGGCCGTATCGGGTCACATTCCTGGTCAGTGCGGTTCTCATACTCCTGGCCTCGGTGCTGCAGGTGATGCAGCCCATCATCATCTCGGTGGTGGTGATCGATCACATCATCCGTCAGGAAAGCGAAACACTGGCGCCGGATCTCGGTCTGGTGGAGCTGAACGACTGGCTGACGCTCTCACTGGATCTGCATCCGCTGCTTGCCGCCTGCCTGCTTTACACGGTCATCTATGTGGGCTGGGCCATCATCAGCCATGCCCATCGCCTGACCCTGATCAGTTCCGTCATCAACGCGCTGCGCGATCTGCGCCAGGATCTGTTCAGGCACCTGGAAACGCGCCCGTCTTCCTTCTACGACCGGGTCGCGGTGGGTCGCGTCATGACCCGGGTGACCAACGACGTCGAAGCACTGTATGAACTGCTCCGGGGCATCGGCACCCTGGTCGGCGAGTTCGTCCCGTTCTTCGTCGCCCTGACCATCATGCTCTCCATCGATGTGGAGCTGACCCTGCTCCTGCTGCTGGCACTCCCGGTCATGGGCACGGTGACCTACTACTTCCGCCAGGCCACTCGACAGTTTTTCCGGCTGGTGCGCCAAACCGTTTCCTCGCTGAACCAGTACATGCAGGAAAACCTGGCCGGCCTGCAGGTGGTTCAGCTCTCGGACCGACAACAGCACAATCGCGACCGATACACCGAGATCAATGAAGAAAACCGTGGCTGGGAACTGAAGAGCGCGCGGGTCGAGACGCTCTATGGGGCCTTTACAGACAGCATGGCCCATATCGCCCTGGGCGTTATCGTCTGGTATGGCGGCGGTGAAGTGGTGCAGAGTCAGATGTCGCTCGGCGGCGTCATTCTCTTCACCCGATTCATCGACATGCTCTTCCATCCCATCGTGGTCCTCGGTGAACAGACCAACGTCCTGTTCCGGGCCATGGCCTCAGGCGAGCGCATCTTTCAGGCACTGGACTGGGATGAGAAAATTCATGAGCCGGCGGATCCCGCCACCCTCCCGGAGCGTCTGCGCGGCGAGGTGCGTTTCGAGAATCTGAACTTCGGTTATGACGATGACGTGCAGATTCTGCACGACGTCTCTTTCACTATCCGACCCGGGGAAAAACTGGCCATCGTCGGACCAACCGGTTCCGGCAAAAGCACGATGATCCGTCTGCTCGGTCGTTTTTACGATTTTGATGACGGTCAGATATTTCTCGACGGCATCGATCTCAACAAGATCCACACCCGCGACCTCCGTCGTCGCATCGGCGTGGTGCTGCAGGACTTCCATATCTTCTCCGGCACCATCTACGACAACATCGCCCTCGGTGATCCTCGTGTCACCCTGGAGATGGCCGAACAGGCCGCCAGACGGGTGAATGCGCACACCTTCATCACCGCTCTGCCTGAAGGATACGACACGGAACTCTCGGAACGGGGCCAGAATCTCTCTCAGGGCCAGCGGCAACTGCTGGCCTTTGCCCGGGTGCTGGCAGCGGATCCCGAGATCCTGGTGCTGGACGAAGCGACGGCCAGCATCGATACGGAAACGGAGCTGCTGATTCAGGACGCACTGCGCAAGCTCACCGAAGGCCGCACCTCGATCCTGATCGCCCACCGTCTGCAGACCATCCAGGAAGCGGATCGGGTGCTGGTGCTGCAGAATGGCAGAGTCGAGGAACTGGGCACCCACGACGAACTGCTCGCCGCCGGCGGTCTTTACCACACCCTGCATTCCCTGCAGTTTCAAGCCGACCCGGAGACGGACGGCGACGTCTAAAGTTTCAACACCCGGGCGGCGTTGTCGTGCATCCATTTCTGCCGGACGCTGTCCTTCAGCGGCAGTTCGTCACACTCGGCGATCAGCTGCGCCAGTGGGACCATCTGGGTGCCCCAGCCTGAGGCGAACAGAATTCTGTCCTGCAGCACGCGGTTGCCGTAGTGGACGAGCATCTCATAGCCGGCACCGGGCGCGATCAGCTGCTTCACACGGCGGCAGGCGATGTCGATATAGATGTTCTTGTGCCGCATGGCGATGGACACCAGTTCCGGCACCCAGGGCCAGCCCGTCAAACCTGCGATGATGGTCAGATCCGGAAAGTCTCTGGCCACCTGATCCAGAAACTTCGGATGCGCAAAATCATGCGGACGGTCGGACAGCAGGTGAATGCCCGTGGTGATCCGCACCGGGATATCAAGTTCCACACACTTGGCATAGTAGGGATAGAACGCCGGGTCGTTGATGTAGCGTTCTTCCCGGTAGGAGGAAACCTCGAAGCCACGACAACCGAGTTCCTTCACTCCGGCTTCCAGCGCACTGACGCCGTTCTCTCCTTCATCGCCCCAGATCCTGAACCAGGGAATCAGACGGCCCGGGTACTGCCTGGCAAAGGCAGCCACATCTTCATTGGACGCTCTTCGTCCGGCATTGCCGATGCAGGCCACCGACACGTTGGCCCCGTCCAGCATCTCAATCACCTCTTCGTTGGACATGGCTTTCTCCATGTCCACTTCGCAGAGCTTGAGTGCGAGCCAGGTAAGGCCTCTGGTTTCCTTGGCTTCATTGAATTCTTCGACCGACATCCCGATCTGCGCGGCCCAGCCGGGGGCCATATTCTGTGCATACCCTTCCTTGTCGAAACCACGGCCTTCCTTGATGAGCCGGATGGTGTCCTGGACCGCCTCGACAGTGGGTGTGTCGCATTCGAAATCAATGACCTTCATGCTGAGTCCTTATTTCGTGTTTGTGCTGGTCTGGGGCTGTTGGGCAGCGGACTGCGGCCTACGTGTAGCGTCTGATGATCTGCTTCCCCAGCGACATCATGTGCACCTGATCCGGACCATCGGCCTGGCGGCACCAGCGGGCGTAGTTGTAGGCTTCGGCCATGGGGTAGTCGGCAGTTAAGCCCCCTGCCCCGTGGATCTGCATACATCTATCGATCACACCTTGCGCCATCAGTGGCACCGTGATTTTGGCAGCGGCGATCAGGTCGCGCGCATCCTTCGCGCCTACCTCATCCATTCTTCGAGCGGTTTTCAATGTGAGCAATCGCGCCTGTTCAATCTCACTCCAGGACTTGGCAATGTCTTCCAGCACCGACTGATGCTCTGACAGTTTCCGGCCAAACGTCTCGCGCTCCACCGACCGGCGACAGGCGTACTCCACCGCCCTCTGAGCAGAACCGATCAGACGCATGCAGTGATGGATCCGGCCCGGGCCCAGTCGCCCCTGGGCAATCTCAAAGCCACGACCCTCGCCAAGCAGAATATTCTCTTTCGGGACCCGCACGTTATTGAAATGCACTTCCGCATGCCCGAGGGGGGCATCGTCGTAGCCAAGGGTCGTCAACGGACGAACGATCTCCAATCCATCTGCATCCCGCGGTACGAGCACCTGGCTCTGCTGCAGGTGACGGTTCGAGTTGTCCGGATCGGACTTGCCCATAACGATGAATATCTTCGTGCGTTCATAAGGTGCGTTGGTGATGAACCACTTGCGGCCATTGATCACATACTCATCGCCTTCCCTGACTATGCTGGTCCGGACATTGGTGGCATCGCTGGACGCCACGTCCGGTTCCGTCATCGCATAGGAAGACCTGATCTCTCCCTCCAGCAATGGCTCCAGCCACTGGGCTTTCTGTTCGTCCGTGGCGTATTTCAGGAAGACTTCCATGTTGCCCGTATCCGGCGCATTGCAGTTGAAGACTTCCGGGCTCCACAACACCCGGCCCATGATTTCGGCGAGCGGGCAGTACTGCTCGTTGGTCAGCCCACCGTGGTCCGCCGGCATCCAGAGGTTCCACAGGCCCGCTTCCCGTGCTTTGACCTTGAGCGCCTCCATCAGCGGCACGGTGGAGAATCTGTCCGCGAGACCATTGAGCTCAGCGGTGTACGCCTCTTCGTTTGGGTAGATGTGCGCGTCCATGAACGCGGTCAGCCGACTGACGAGCTCGTCGGCTTCTGTGTCGGAAAAAGCCATATCCGTACCTTCGATTAACTGTTGGCCAACAGCTTATCCAGACGGCTCGAAAAACGACAGCTGGACATTCTCCTGATCCGCCGCCAGCAGGCATCAGGGACTGTCGGAAAGGGCCCTCAATGCAGCCTCGAAACCGGCAAAGTCCTCGAATCCGGTATGCGGGGTCACATCACTCAACCAGATCTCATCACATTCCCGGCTGATGGATTCAGGGAGCGCCTCTCGACGCTTTCCGGCTCCGGCTGCCCGGATTTTCGCTGAGTCGCTGCCTGTTGGGAGCCCGCCATCCCGTTCGGAAGCCGCACACATCATCGCGTCGTCAAAGCGATCTTTATATTCCAGCATGAACGCCCGTGAGGTGTGTTCAAGTGTCAGGGCAAGCAACTCATCGTCCAGTTCAATCGCACAGAACCGGGCAATCCGGCGGATTGCGGATTCCGGATCTTCCACCAGATGATCATAAGAGAGCAGCAGAACGTCCGGATTGTCCCGCTGGCCCCACCAGCTGACCAGGTGCGACCAGTGGTCGAAGCCACGGCCGCGACCTTCCCTTCTCGACGCAAAAAATTCTTCGTAGGTGATCGAACCGGGCTCGAAATACCAGCCCTCCATAAAGCGGTAGCCGGACTCGAATGCATCCTTCGGATCGCGCAGGGATACGATGTATCTGGCGCCTTTTGGCACATGATCCCAGGCGAGATGACTCTTGAAGCCGCGCGGTTCGCCAACCTGCTCCGCGTTGATATCGATCTCCAGCCGTTTGGCTGTCTCGATCCAGGGCACGACCCGGGAAATGTCGTCAAAATCCATGTCGCCACGGGTGCGCAGCGTGTGGAACGTCTGCTGCAGCAACGTGGTGCCACACTTTCCGGCTGGAGAGATGATCACGTCCGTTGGCCTCGGTTCAAAGGCAGCGATGGAAGCCCGGGTGACAGCCAGATCCATGGTCCGCTGGGAAAGTTCGTTCATCTCCGCCATGTTCCGGGCACGACGGCCCCAGAAGGATTGCTCGCTCACGACTGACTCCTGTTCATCGTCTGATGTGGATCGAATCTGTGTTGAATATCTGCTTCCGTTGATTGTCTGTTAATGGTTCAGCCATTCCAACCAACCCATCACCCGAGACTGCGGTAAAATGCCCCCCATGAGCAACAATGACTTTTACCAGGCGACACAACATCCGTGAACGGCTTGATTCGAGCTTTGACGCCGCTGGCCCTGGTGGCGATAGCGGCCTGCGACAGCGGGCCAGGTGCAGACACAACGTTCGATGGTACGGTCAACGTCGGTGTGCTTCATTCCCGCAGCGGCCCCATGGCGATCTCGGAAAACACCGTTGCCGAGGCGGAGTTGATGGCGATCGCCGAAATCAATCGTGACGGCGGCATCCACATTCAGGGTAAAAGGCTGCGACTGTGGCCGGTCGAAGAAGATGGCGCGTCCGAACCGGAAACCTTTGCCGCAGGCGCCGAGCGCCTGATCGCCGACTCGAACGTCGCAGTGGTATTCGGCGGCTGGACGTCCGCGAGTCGCAAAGCCATGCTGCCGGTGTTCGAACGTGAAGATCATCTGCTGTTCTATCCGGTGCCTTATGAAGGGCAGGAATGCTCGCGGAACGTATTCTATTTCGGCGCCACCCCGAATCAGCAGATCGAACCCGGCATCCGCTGGCTTTTCGAGAACGATCCGGCCGGCTTTTTTCTGGTCGGTTCAGACTACATCTACCCGCGCATGGCGAATGCGATCATGGAGGCTCAGATCACGGCGCTCGGCGGACAGGTTGCCGGAATACACTACATCCCACTGGACATGGACAAGGCTGAAATCAGCCAGGTCGTCAAGACCATCCGTGCAGCACTGCCCGAGGGCGGCAACATCGTCAACACCATAAACGGCGAGAACAACGTTGATTTCTTCACCCAGGCACATGCAGCCGGCCTGACGCCCGACAACGGCTACACGATCATGAGCTTCTCGCTCGCAGAAGAAGAGGTGTCGGCAATCGGCGCCCGCTTCCTGAAAGACACCTACGCTGTCTGGGGTTTTTTCGAGAGTCTTGACACGCCTGCCTCAGAGCAATTCACCGCCGAGTTCAAGCGTACCTACGGCGTGCATAGAGTAACCAGCGATCCCGCAGAGACCGCCTACACGATGGTCCACCTCTGGGCTCAAGCCGCAGAGGCAGCAGACAGCACGGATCCGCAACTCGTCCGCGAGGCACTTCCGGGACTCAGCTTCGACGCACCTCAGGGTCACGTCGAGATTCAGTCCAATCACCATCTGGCCCGGCGCGCGCTGATCGGCAGAGTTCAGGCCGACGGCATGTTCGAGATCGTTTTCGACGCGGGATTGATCGATCCTGCAACCTGGAGCGACTTGCTGATGGACCATGAGGGACGCGTGTGCGATTGGACCACAAACAGCAGTGACGCCGACATGGTCCGGGTAACCGAAAAACCTGAGAACGCCTCATGAGCGCTCGCTGGGTGTGGATGATCCGGACTGCACTGGCCATCGTTCTGCCGGGCATGCTTCTGCTCTCCAGCGACGTGGCCAGCGCCCGGGATGATGACGACGATCGGCTTCGACCGCTGGTCGATGAGCCGGAATCCGTGGTACCGCTCGGGCCTCTGGATGCCATCCGCGACGACCACCACATCATCTATGTCGGGATCCATGTGGATAAGATCTACAGGCTAACGCTCGGCACCAAGTCTTTCTCGGCGGACGGATTCATCTGGCTGGAATGGTCGAGGGAGACCCAGGAGCATATGGATGCGCACCAGATCAAACCCAGCGAACTGATCAGGATCGTCAATCGCACGCAGAGATGGGACTCCACCTTCGAGGTCACCACTGAGGAGCCGGAACGGCGTTCTGCCGGCAGGTACTACCAGCGTTATCGTTTTTCGAGCAGATTCCTGGACGATGCGAACGACCTTCAGCGCCACCCGTTCGCGTCCCTCGAACTGCCCATCATCCTGGAGATTGCCCCAACCTCCATGTCGAACAAGTATGAAACCACCTTCCTTGTCCCCCACCATCAGCAGAACGGCTTTCTCGGATCGGCCGGCAATCTGAGCGGCTGGAGACTCGACAACGTCAGTTTCGAACCGCTCCTGCACCACTATCCGAGCCGCTTCGGATCCTGGTATCAGCCGACAATGTCTCAGGTTCGATTGAACATTCATTACACGGCGGACTATCGGAGCGCATTCATCTCCAGGGTACTGCCGCTGATTGTTGTGCTGGCGGTTGTCCTGTTGTCGCCCTTGCTGGCTGGATCGCTGGGCAATCTGCGTATCGCCGTGCCATCAACCGCACTGCTGTCCCTCGTCTTCCTGCAGCAGGCGTACCACGAGAAATTGCCCGCCCTGCCCTATCTCACTTTCCTGGATAAGTTGTTTGCCTCCAGCTACATCATTGCCCTGGGTCTGTTCGCCCTGTTCACCTGGGGAACGAACGTGTATTCCAAGGCGCCGGATGGGCAAAAAGACCTGGCCATGCTGAAAATCGACCGGGTCGACGCGTTTTTTCAGATCGCCTCGGTCCTGTTGATCGTGATCGTTGCCCTGGTCAGCTGGTATTGACGGACGCGCGGTGACAGACAGAGTAAACTGCCGGCCATGAGCAAGACCGACCGCATTTCCGATAAGAGTGGGCAGCCAAAGGCAGGCGAGAAGTTTCAGACCCCAGCCGGCTTCAGCGCCATCAAGGATGGGGTCAAATCCCGCTCTAATCCCGCACCGACCGGGCGCAAGCCGCCCTGGTTGCGCGTTCGCGTCCCCAGCGGCGGAAAATACGAGGGCGTGCGAAAAACGGTGGACGAGCATCGGCTGGCCACCGTCTGCCAGGAATCCCATTGTCCGAATATCGGCGAATGCTGGTCCAACGGAACCGCCACCATCATGCTGATGGGATCGGTGTGCACCCGGGCCTGCCAGTTCTGCTCCGTGGATACAGGCAACCCGAACGGCTGGCTGGACCCGGAAGAGCCGGCCAATGCGGCCCGCAGCGTCGCGCTGATGGGTTTGAGGTACGTGGTGATCACGTCGGTGGATCGTGATGATCTGGCCGACGGCGGAGCCGCCCACTACGCTGCCTGCATCCGGGCCATCAAGGCACGCAATCCTGAGACGGCGGTGGAGGCCCTCACACCGGATTTTTCCGGTAGTGAAGCAGATGTACGCAAGGTGGTAACCGCGGGACTCGATGTTTTCGCCCAGAATCTCGAGACCGTGCGCCGTCTGACACATCCCGTCCGCGACCCCCGGGCCGGATATCAGCAGACGCTCGACGTGCTGGCCATGGGCAAACGGATCGAGCCCGGCATCCTCACCAAATCGAGCCTGATGCTCGGCCTGGGTGAAACCGATGCGGAGATTCACCAGGCCATGGATGACCTGCGCGCCCATAACGTGGACGTGCTCACCCTGGGCCAGTATCTCCGTCCTACCGTGAATCACCTGCCCGTGGATCGATGGGTTCGGCCCGAGGAATTCGAGGCCTATCGAACCGCCGGTCTCGAAAAAGGGTTCCGCGAGGTGGCTTCCGGCCCACTGGTTCGGTCCAGCTATCGTGCCGACCGCATTCTCGAAGGGGATAATCTGGGATTGATTCCCGTCCGCTCGCTTTGACTTCCGACAACAGACTACGGATATCCAATACATGAGCCTGATCACCGAACACGATGGTCCACGCACCGCCATTCAGATCGTCCTGACGGCGGAATTCGATGCCTGGCGCGATGCCTTGACCGCTCAGAATCGGGACTGGACCCAGCGCCAGCAGTTCGAAGCTAAGAATGGTCAGTTCGCCTGGCTGGCGGACGACCAGGGCACGCCGGATTCCGTCGTCGTCGGTTGGGATGGCGAAGAGGCTTTCGCCGCGCTCGGCGACCTGCCATATACGCTGCCGGAAGGCGTTTATGAGTTATCCAGCCCGGCCGGTGATCAGGTGCTGCTCGGTTGGGGGCTTGGTGCCTACCAGTTCGATCGGTTCAAAGCGCCGGAACGTCAACCCGCCCAGCTGCTGCTGCCCGCCAGTGCGGCAGCGGATGAGATCGTCAATCAGGTGACGGCCATTCAGCTGGTGCGTGATCTGATCAACCTGCCGGCGGACGAACTGAACCCGGCTCGCCTTGCCGAAGAGGCAACTCAGCTGGCCGACAGCTTCGAGGCGGACGTGACTGTAACCGTGGGCGACGATCTGCTCAGTGAAGGCTTCAACACGATTCATGCGGTCGGAAGGGCCGCGGACGTCGCACCCCGGCTCATCGACATCCGCTGGGGAGATCCGGCGCACCCGAAAGTGAGCCTGATCGGCAAGGGCGTGTGTTTCGACAGCGGTGGACTGGATATCAAGCCTGCCAGCGGCATGCGCACGATGAAAAAGGACATGGGCGGTGCGGCCAACGTGCTTGGCCTCGCCCAGCTCATCATGGCCAGCCATCTCCCCGTTCGTCTCCGGGTGCTGGTGCCCGCGGTGGAAAATGCCATCAGCGGCAATGCCTATCGACCCGGCGACATCATCCAGACCTATAAGGGCATCAGTGTGGAGGTAGACAACACGGATGCGGAAGGCCGACTGGTGATGTGTGACGCGCTGGCGCTGGCAGCGGAGGAATCACCAGCGGTGATGCTCGACTATTCCACGCTCACCGGCTCCGCCCGCTCGGCTGTCGGCGCAGAAATCGCCGCGATGTTCGCCAATGAAGATGATCTGGCGGACGGCCTCGCCGCCGGCGCCGAAGCGGTAGCCGATCCGGTCTGGCGCATGCCCCTGCACGGACCGTATGGCTACATGCTCAAAAGCAATGTGGCGGATACGGTGAATTCCGCGAGTCTGCCCTATGGCGGCGCCATCACGGCCGCGCTGTTCCTGGAAAAATTCGTGGACGGGGTACCCTGGGCCCACTTCGACATCATGGCCTTCAATATCCGCAGTCGCCCGGGTCGGCCGGAAGGCGGTGAAGCCATGGGTATACGGGCGGCCTACTCCTACCTCAAGGCACGTTTCGGTGGCTGAATTCTTCAAATCACTGGAGGCAGGCCTGCTCGGCCAGACAGAGTCCCTGACCAGAGTGCTCGATGCCCTGCGGTTCAATGCCGATGGGCTGCTGCCCGCCATCGCTCAGGATTCGGCGTCCGGAGATGTCCTCATGCTGGCCTGGATGAACCGGGCGGCCATCGAGCGCACGCTCACCGACGGCTATGCCTGCTACTACTCCCGCTCCCGGCAGACGCTGTGGAAAAAAGGTGAAACGTCGGGACATCTGCAGGTGTTGAAGTCCATGCGCTTCGATTGCGATGGGGATGCCATTCTGCTGGTGGTCGAACAGACCGGACCTGCCTGCCACACCAACCGGGCGAACTGCTTTTATCTGGAAGTGCAGGGCGACCAGGTGGCGGTGATCAGCACGCCGGACGCCTGACCGGCAATCCATGCCTGAGCGTTGCCAGACGCTCAGCTTTTCCCTGAACCGGCGACTGGCATATACTCCGCCGCCCTGAACCCGACCGGGCAGAAGCCCCCGCGAACCTGGCAGATACCATGGACGTCTACTTTCACAACACCCTCTCCGGCAAAAAGGAGAAGTTCGAGCCGCTGGATCCGAACCGGGTGACGATGTACGTCTGTGGGCCCACGGTGTACGACTTCGTGCACATCGGCAATGGCCGGCCGGCGGTGATCTTCGACGTTCTGGTCCGGCTGCTGTCTACGCTTTATCCAAAGGTAGACTATGTCCGCAACATCACGGACATCGACGATAAGATCAATAGCGCTGCACTGAAGAACGGCGAGCCGATCTCGGCGCTGGCCGATCGATACACCGAGGCGTACGAAGAGGACATTGCCGCACTCGGCGTGCTGGAACCGCTGGCCATTCCAAGAGCCACCCACCACATCCCCGAAATCATCCGCATGATCGAAAAGCTGATCGACAGCGGCCATGCCTATGAGGCGGACGGCCATGTGCTCTTCCACGTCCCTTCCGACCCGGAGTACGGCACCCTTTCCCGCCGTTCACTGGAAGACATGATGGACGGCGCCCGGGTGGATGTGGCGCCGTACAAGCGCGACCCGAAAGATTTCGTGCTCTGGAAACCGTCGAGCGACGAGCTGCCCGGCTGGGAAAGCCCCTGGGGCCGTGGTCGACCGGGCTGGCACATCGAGTGCTCGGCCATGATCGAGAAACACTTCGGCAACGTGATCGACATCCACGGCGGTGGTTCCGATCTCACCTTCCCGCACCATGAGAATGAAGCGGCTCAGAGCCGCTGCGCTCACGGCAGCCACGAATACGTGCGCTACTGGCTGCACAACGGCATGTTGACCATGGGCCAGGAGAAGATGTCCAAGTCCCTCGGCAACGTGGTGACCATTCGCGATCTGCGGGATAAGTTTCCGGGAGAGGTACTGCGTTATGCGTTGCTCTCGGCACAATACCGTTCCTCTCTGGCCTGGTCAGAAGACCTCCTCAAGCAGCATAAGGCGAGCCTTGACCGGCTCTATGGTGCGCTGGACGAAACCAGCAACGAAACCTCCGCTGCGTATCGGGATCTCGCCATCGATGAATACCCGAAAGCAGTCGTCGATGCGCTGGCGGACGATCTCAACACGCCGGAAGCGCTGGCAGCCATGCATCAGATTGCCGGTGAGATTCACAAAACAACAGATACCGCTGAAAAAGCCCGTCTGCGCGGAGAGCTGCTGGCCGGTGGCTGGTTGCTCGGTCTCCTGATCCGGCCGGCAACCGAATACTTTCAGGCAGACAGCACGCTGGATGCGGCAACGATCGAAGCCCGCATCGAGGCCCGCAACGACGCCCGCGCCAACAAGGACTACGCCGGGGCCGATGCAATTCGCGACGAGCTGCTGGAGGCTGGTATCGAACTGGAAGACACCCGGGAGGGCACCCGTTGGAAGGTGATCGGGACACCGGGCGACTGAGCGAGAACGCCATTGTCGGCGCCGGCATCGCCGGCACTGCACTCGCCATTGCACTCAAGCATTCCGGTCTGAGCGTCCGTCTGTACGACCTGCCGGATCAGGATGAGGAAGCCCCTTCCCCGCCCGCACCTGTTCTACTCACCGCCAACGGCACCCGGGTGCTGCACGCGATCGGGCTGAAAGAGGCACTGGCGGAGATCGCCCTGACCCCGCAATTCTCCACCCTCCGACATGCCCGGACGGGCTTTCTCCTGAGCCAGCGTCCTCTGGGCGCTTTTTCCGAAGCCCGCTACGGAGCGCCGGATGTGCTGGTGGATGGCGCCCGGCTGGTTCAGCTCCTGCGGCGGGAGGCAGCCAGGCTCGGCATTCCGCTCGAACGCCAGGCCGCCGTCCGCGACGTCCACCCCGGCAGCGCAACACTCACTTTCGCCGATGGCCGCACTGCGCGGCATCAGTCCGTGGCTGTCGCCTGCGGGCTGCCGAAAGCCGGCGAAGCGCCCGGCATCTCCGATCTTCTGAACGAGCGGCAGTGGTCGGACAGCAACGACCTGATCGGGATTCAGGTCAGCGGGGCCCGAAGGGAAGCCGTCCGCGACCACGACCGCTTCATCAACACCTGGCTCGCAAACGGCCTGATCGCCGTTGAGGCGCCCTGCCCTGGAACGCCCACAGCCCCTTCGGACGACCAGCGTGTGACCATGACGCTGCTCGCAGCTGCCGAGGACTGGGCGGAGAGCGAAGCCTCAGCCGACATCCTGACGGAACGTCTGCTTCAACAGACTCACCCGCATCTGCGTGGGCTGATTGCGAACCCTGTCGCCGAGCGGTTGGTGGAAGCGAACGCCGTCATCGCCGAGTTCTGGTTTGCCGAGAAGATGGTGTTGCTCGGTGGCGCCTGCCACGCCCATCCGGGTTTTCCAGACCTGAACACCGGTGCTGCGCTGGAAGATGCCTGGGTGCTTTCCCGGATGATGGAACGCTGGGAAGAGTCTCCGCACGAGGGCTTCGCCGACTACGAGCGGTTCCGTAAACCGAGAGCAAGACGTCTGCGCACCTATGCGGAGATGGAGCGGAAGTCGCTCGCAGAGCGTTCCGGGATGGCTGCCTGGCAACGCAATCTGAAGTGGTCGCTCACGAGCCGGTTTCTACCGGAGATCGCCATGCAACGCCTGGACTGGCTGTACGGCTACGACTGCATCAAGGGCTTTGCCTGAGCCTCAAGGAAATTGCCGTTGCCGCAAGCGCGGCAGCGGCTCAACCGCTCCCCGATCTGGCTTAAACTACCCCCTGTTTCCGGGCGCGAGCACCTCCACAGGAATGACCCATGAGCAATAGCATTCAGAAATTCGTCGATGAGCGCTGGGATCAGAGCATCCTGCCCGCGCTCTGTGAGTACATACGCATTCCCAACAAATCGCCCATGTTCGACCCGGACTGGGAAGCGAACGGACATATGCAGGTGGCTGTGGAACTGCTCGATGCCTGGTGCGACAGCATCACGATCGCCGGAATGACGAGAAAGATCGTCAAGCTCCCCGGTCGCACACCGGTACTGATCTGCGAAATTCCGGCAACGGCAGAGAATGCCGGCACCGTGCTGCTCTATGGCCACTACGACAAGCAGCCGGAGTTTCTCGGCTGGGAACCCGGCCTGGCGCCCTGGGAACCCGTACTCCGCGACGGCAGGCTTTACGGTCGCGGCGGCGCGGACGATGGCTACGCCCTGTTCGGCAGCCTGACCGCCATCGCCGCCCTGCAGGCGGAAGGGATCGGCCACGGCCGATGCGTGGTGCTGGTGGAGGGCTGCGAAGAAAGTGGCAGCTTCGACCTGCCCCATTACATGGAAGCGCTGGCCGAAGAGATCGGAAATCCTGAGCTGGTAATCTGTCTGGACGCGGAATGCGGCAACTACGATCAGCTCTGGATCACCACGTCATTGCGCGGCTGCGTGCCCGGCGCACTCACCGTGAAAGTGCTCGAGGAAGGCCAGCATTCGGGCATGTCCGGCGGCATCGTGCCCTCGAGCTTCCGGATCATGCGGCAGATCGTGGAACGGGTGGAAAACGCCGCAACCGGTGAACTGCTGCCCGGTCTTTATGTGGACGTCCCTGAATCCGCGATCAGACAGGCCGAACAGGCGGCGCAGGTGCTCGGGCCCGCGTTGTACGAGAAATTTCCCTGGGCAGGCGACACCCGGCCCCAGTCCGAAGACCCCACAGAGCTTCTCATCAACAACACCTGGCGCCCAAGCCTGGCCACCACCGGCCTGTCCGGGGCGCCTGAGGTGGGCGATGCGGGCAACACACTCCGACCGGAAACCAGCGCTCAGCTGAGCTTCCGCCTGCCACCGACCCTGAACGCGGATGAGGCATTGACCCTGCTCAAAGCGGAGCTGGAACGGGATCCACCCTACGGGGCCCAGGTCGCTTTCGACGCCCACACTGCCCAGGCGGGCTGGGCGACCCCACCCATGCAGGCCTGGCTGGAAAAGTCCGTGAATGACGCTTCCCAGGCCTACTTCTCACGACCGGCCATGTATATGGGCTGCGGCGGCACCATTCCGTTCATGAAAATGCTGGGCGATGCCTTCCCCGACGTGCAGTTCATGGTTACCGGGGTGCTGGGCCCGAAATCGAATGCCCACGGACCGAACGAGTTTCTGGAAATCGCCACCGGCAAGCGGGTGACCGCCTGCGTCGCAGACGTGCTGGCGGATCACGCCAGGCAGTGATTCAGGGCCGGACTGAGGCGGCGACTACTGGAGCAGACGGCTATTCGAGCTGAAGCTTTTCTTGAGGAAATCCATCTGATCCCCCAGAATCCGCCCGCTGTTGGTGAGTGCCAGGTACTCGGCGAAGTTCGGGACGTACGGCAGCGCCATCAGTTCCATACCGCATTCTTCGAGCAGGCGATTCCCTTTGTGATGATTACAGCGCTTACAGGCTGCCACCACGTTGAACCAGCTGTCCCGGCCACCCCGGGAAGTTGGCAACACATGGTCGCGCGTGAGAGCGCCATCACTGAAGGTTCCGCCACAGTAAAGGCAGACGTTGAGATCGCGACGGAACAGGGCTTCGTTGGTGAGTGGCGGGACGCCCCGTTGAGGCGGCACCACCTTGCCATCACAGGCGACGATGGCATGGATATCCACGTGGGACTGACAACTGTCCACACGAGAGTGCCCGCCGCGAATCCGCAGCACCGCGTCGCCCATAGTCCAGACCACGATCTCTCGAGCGTAGAGACAGACCGCCTCCTGCCAGGTCACCCAGTCGATAGGTTGCCCCGCCACATTAAGCCGCAGGATACGCGGTATACGATCGTAGTCATGTACGGTAGAAACCATACGTTACCTCGCAATGGCGCCGGTATAATGAACAATCACAATCAAGGATTCAATGACGGCCATCATGCGTTTCGACCGTTTAACTTTTGTGTACGCCCCTTCGGGTAAACAGATAGGCCGCCAGACGCCTGCCAGAGGCGTTGGAGGTTTTGTCAAATACGCCTCGGCAGCCTGCTCGGCGCTCATCGTCATTTCGATTCTGGCGGGCTGCTCGAATGCTCAGGTGCGGAGAACCCCGGTGACCGATCTGGGCGAAGGCTGGTTCTGCGAGATGAACGAATCCCGGGATGACTGGGATTGCGTGCAGGACCAGGCACTGGCCAACAATCCGAAACCCACCCGGCTGCCGACGGACCCGGTTGAGCCCAACCCGTTTGATGAGCCGGCGCCTGCCCTGCCGGAAGTGACCGCATCAACCGAAGGTCTCGCCAATCCATCCGCGGCAATCAATTTCGATGCGATCGCTCAGGCGTCCATACGCCCGGATGGGGCCGCGGCCGTCATGGAACGCTCGCCCGAACACTTCGCCGTACAGATTGCCATCACGGAAACTCAGGCACTGGCGGATGGTTTCATTGCCAACCACGGGCTGGAAGATTTCGAAGGGTTGATCACTCTGGAGCTCGCCCAGGACGACAACATCTACTATTCGGTTCTACTCGGCGTTTACGACAATTTCGCCGAGGCCCAGGCAGCCGTGGATTCCCGGCCTGAGGCGCTGGCAGACGTGCAACCGAGGATTCGACCGCTCGCCACCATTCAGACCGGCATTACGGAAGCAGAAGCCCTGCGTATCGGTCTCAGCAACTAACCGCCGGCGGCCTGTCCCCGCCGGTTGGCTAGCCGTATCCGCCGTTGTACGGCTATCGCGTCATAAGAAAAGACGGCCAGTGCCAGCCAGATACAGCCGAACGTGATCGTCTGGCTGGGCCGAAATGGTTCACCGTAAACGAAGATGGCAAGCAGCAGGGTAAGCGTTGGTGCCAGGTACTGGAAGAAGCCCAGGGTAGTGAGCGGCAGTCTCATGGCGGCCGCTGCGAACGCAACCAGCGGTATCACCGTCAACGGACCGCCGAGCGCAAGCAGGGCAACTTCGGTGCCGCTGCCGGCAGCCATTGAACCGACGCCGTTCAGGTACAACCAGATCAGATAACCGGCGGCGAGGGGCAACAGCAACAGCGACTCCACGCCCAGACCCACCAGAGAGTCCACCATGATTTTCTTCCGGACCAGGCCGTAGCATCCGAAGGTGAACGCAAGGGTCAGCCCCACCCAGGGGAACACGCCCACGGAAACCAGCTCATTCAGCACGCCGACACCCGCAAGGCCGACGGCAATTGCCTGCCGGCGACTCAGCCGCTCGCCCAGAAACATCCCACCAAGCAGCACGTTCACCAGCGGATTGATGTAGTAACCGATGCTGGTTTCCAGCATCCGCTCGTTGAGCAGCGCCCAGATGAAGACACTCCAGTTGACGGCGAGCAGCGAACCGCTCAGCACGAGCCAGAGCAGACGCTGCCGGTTCAGATGCCGGATACCAGCCATCTGCCGGCGCAGGAGGATCACCGCCGCCAGCACCAGCACGGCCCAGCAGATGCGATGCGCAATGATCTCGAACGGGCCGGCGAAATCGACGAACTTGAAGTAGACGGGGATGACGCCCCAGAGGCCATAGGCCGTCAGCGCAAACCAGACCCCTGCAGTATCCGGGTGATCGCCTCCGGTTGCCTCACTCACCGTCCGGGCGCATCAGAAACTGTCCTTACGGCGTCGTGTCTCCGCAAACACGGCCACCAGATCGCCGTCATCCAGACCAACGGTCGCCTGCAGATTCGGACTGTCCGGACGGAGAAAGGGGTTGGTTGCTTTCTCGAGACCGATGGTGGTGGGCACGGTCGGCTCACCGGCTGCGCGCAATCGATCGATTTCTTCCGCGCGGGCCAGCAGATCCGCGTTGTCCGGCTCCACCGACAACGCAAAGGCCGCATTGGACTGTGTGTACTCATGGGCGCAGTAGACGACGGTCTCATCCGGCAGCGCCATGAGTTTTTTCAGGCTGTTCCACATCTGCTCCGGGGTGCCTTCGAACAGGCGGCCACAGCCGAGCGCAAACAGCGTGTCACCCACGAAGGCCACGCCGTCTTCCGGGAAATAGTAGGCAATGTGGCCCGTCGTGTGGCCGGGGGTCTCGATGACGCGCGCTTCCGTACTGCCGAAGCTCAACCGTTCGCCATCCGCCACCCGCACATCGATACCCGGGATGCGGGCGGCGTCATTGGCCGCGCCGACGATGGTGCACGCCCATTGCGCCTTCAGCACCTCATTGCCACCGGCGTGGTCAAAATGATGATGCGTGTTCAGGATGTGGGTGAGCTTCCAGCCTTTTTCCTCGAGGGCCGCATTGATCGGTGCCACTTCAGGCGTGTCGATCACCGCGGTCACGTCCCCTTCCGGATCATGAATCAGGAAACCATAGTTGTCGCTCAGACAGGGAAACATGTGCACTTCGAGCGCCATGCCACACCTCCTACTCGTTAATTCGTTGCAGTCAATCCAATGCGTCCAGCGGCAGGAACAGACACCGCCTCGGCTCACCGTTCACGGCCCGGCTGATATGACCTTCGCCGGTGGTGTCTTCCGCCAGCAGAATATCGCCGGGTCCGAGACGACGAACCGTGCCATCGCCCACTTCGATGTCCACCGAGCCGGTCAGGTTGATCACGAACTGACGCCGGGGGGCCGTATGAAAATCCAGCGCATAATCGCCATCCACTTCCCGGAAAATCACACCTTTGCCCTGCCACAGCGACGATATCCGGCCGATGCCACCCTGATCTTCCAGTTCGATCTCGCCGTCTTCGAAGTGCGAGCGGCCATCATCTCCGGTATAAACACGTACGAACTTCATAGTCAGGCTCCGGTCAGGGAGCCGAATAAACTACTACAGCCGATGGGCAGTCACCAGACGTGAATCCGATCCTAGAAAACATCATCGATCTGCTCGACGTGGAAGAACTCGAACAGAATCTCTATCGCGGCCAGAACCACAAGACCGAGCATGTCTTCGGCGGTCAGGTGCTCGCCCAGGCCATCGCCGCCGGCTTTCGCACCGTGGATGCGGACCACGATCTGCACTCCATCCACAGCTACTTCATCCGGCCCGGCGACTGGAACGTGCCTATCATCTACGAAGTAGATCGGATCAGAGACGGTCGCAGCTTCACCACCCGCCGGGTCATGGCGATCCAGCACGGTAAGGCCATCTTCGAAATGGCACTTTCCTGGCACAAGGTGGAATCCGGTGTGGAGCACACCCTGCCCATGCCCGACGTGCCGCCACCGGAAGCCCTGCGCGGTGATCGTGAGGTGTATGCCGAACACAGCCGGACCAATCCGGATTTCAAGCGCTTCAGCTTCCGGTTCGAAGCCATCGATTCCCGTCAGGTCGAACGTATCCCGATGGACGACGTGGACGTACACCCGCCGATCAAGCACACCTGGCTGAAAGCCCGGGACCCGCTGCCGGACAATCGGGAAGTCCACCTGGCGTTGCTTGCATACATGTCGGATCTGGATTTCATGAGCACTTCCATGCTGCCCCACGGCCGCAACCTCATGCGCGGACAGATGCACGGTGCGAGTCTCGATCACTCCCTCTGGTTCCACCGTCCCTTCCGCGCCGACGAGTGGCTGCTGTTTGCCAAGGAATCACCCAATGCCCGCGGGGCTCGGGGATTCGTCCGGGGTCAGTTCTTCAATCGGGAGGGAGAGCTTGTGGTTACGGCTGCTCAGGAGTGCCTGATCCGGCAGATCAAGCCGAAGGCGGTTGCCGGTTGAACAGACCGACGCGTTTTTGCTCGCGCTTCTATTCGCCCTTCTATTCGATGTAGCCCTGAACGAGGGTTTCAACCAGCGCCGCCCCCACCCAGGCCAGGGGTGGAATGATCAGATAGAAACCTACCCGTGACAGAATCGACAGGTCCACGGGCCAGGTCGACAGATGCTGGATCCGTTCCCGGTGTGCCACCAGCGCTTCGAGTTCGGGCACATTGCTGCGGTCTATCGAATCGATGGCGGCCTCCAGCGCTTCCAGACGGCGACCCTTTGCTCTGACGACCGCCGCCCGAACGCCGGACACCGGCAGATAGAACAGCAGCGCTGAGGAAACCAGACCGACGGCAAGTCCGGTCTGATAGTTCACCCAACGGAACTCCGCATCCAGCGACTGCAAGGGCATGAAGGCCAGGGCACCCATCACCACGAGCACATCCCGGATCGCCGCTCTGCCCACGGGTCGAATCCGGGCGGGATGATAAAGATCAATTTCGAGCTGCAGGCCGAGTCGACGCATGGCCAGTGCATCGCGCAGCCGGGCGACAGTGACCAGCGCGACGATGGTCCAGAGCAGGATGTTGCCGACGATCAGCGGATAGTCGGGTAGCGGACTGGCCTGGTAGCTGTCGCCGAACAGGACCTCGGCGAACTGAAAGGTACCGAACAGCACCCCGAACACGCCCGCACCAATGGCAACCCGGGTTGGCACATCACCCAGGGCCAGATCGAAGGCCTGCACATCCGCCACCAGGGGCTTCAGATCCCGGACCGTGTCGCGGTGGCTGCGGTAAAGGTAGGGGAAGGCGGCCATCAGGTAGCCGGGAATGAGGATGAACGTGAGCGCGCTGCCCCACATCTGGGGCACGTTACTCCAGCAGCAACTCTGTCCGCCGTAATTGCCCAGGAAGTAGGCAGTGGCGCTGACGGTCAGCAGCACCCAGACCCCTGGCAGCACCAGGGGGTGGGTTCTGTCAGCGACTCGGATCAGCCAGCGCATGATCGCGAACGGTGCATGACACCGTCCGGGAGAAACGAGACTAGATCGCCTCGAGGATGGCTTCCGCCTTGGAAACTTCGAATTGCCCCGGCGCTTCCACGGACAGCTTGGTTACGGTGCCATCGTCCACGATCATTGCGTAACGCTGGGAGCGGGTGCCGAGGCCGAAACCGCTGCCGTCCATTTCCAGCCCGATGGCAGCGGTGAACTCGCCATTGCCGTCGCCGGCCATGATGATCTCTTCCGCATTCTTGTCCTGGCCCCAGCTATCCATCACAAACGCATCATTCACGGAGATGCAGATGATGCTGTCCACACCCTTACCTTTGATGGCGTCCGCGTTGACCACGAAGCCCGGCAGGTGAGCCTGGGAACAGGTGGGTGTGTAGGCACCGGGCACGGCGAAAACAACTACCTTCTTACCGCCGAACAGATCGGCCGTCGTCTTGGCGGTGGGCTTGCCGTCTTCCATCACATAGAGCGTCGCTTCGGGCAGTTTGTCGCCTTCTTGAATTGCCATGGTGTCGTCCTCCTTGAGTTATCGAGAGCTGTTAGCGAGAAGCGAGTGTGGAGAAAGGCGGGCGGCGGGTCAACGCAGGTGGCTACCGCCAGTGCGAAGGTCCTTTGCCTGCCTACCGCCAGGCAAAGGCGGGTTGTTCGTAGTGCGCCACCCGGGTTTCGTTGCCGAGCAGGCAGACTTCCCGGAACTGGTAGATGAGGGCTGCGGTCGGTGCGGCAATCCAGTCGGTGCCGACAGGCATGCGCAGCACCGGATGTTCACTGCCTGCCATCTCGCTCAATACGGGTGAGTCTTCGCGGAGAAACTCGCTCAGAGGAATCCTGTGAATCGAGGCGACTTCATCCGGATTCGGCGCCATCTGCAGTTCGGCCCCGCCCCATACCACGATCGGCGACATCACGAAGCCGGAGCGGGTGACGAAGTCATCCAGCCGACCGAGCACCCGATCCGCAGCCAGATCCACATCCACCTCTTCGTGCATTTCCCGAAGCGCCGTATCGACCGGCGTCTCGCCTGGATCCAGCCGTCCGCCGGGGAAGGCCCATTGCCCGGCGTGTTTGCGCAGGCTTGCCGAGCGCCGGGTGAGGATCAGCGCGGGCGAGCCGTTCCAGTCGTCATGCACCGGCAAGCCAGGCAGATCGGCACCGAAGCCCGTGTCGGTCACCGTGATGGCCACGGCGGCGTGGTGGGCATCATCCACGTCGGCAATCCGCACCGGAAAGGCGTTGAGCCGTTCCCGGATCAGGGATTTGAGCGACGGGGTCAGTGCTTCAATTTCCTCCATGGGAGAAGACTGCCAAATCCGCTACCTTGGCTCAATCGAACTCTCCATATAACCGATCAAGGCTCGCGACCACCCGATGCCCGAGGAAACCCAGAACGAACGTCAAGCGCTGCTGTTCGGCATCGGTGCGGTGCTCCTGTGGTCCACCGTCGCCACCGGATTCAAGTTGGGGCTCATGGTCCTGGCACCCGCCCAGCTGCTGCTGCTCGGCGCCGGCGTATCTGCTGCTGTGTTCATTCCCGTGGCCATGAAGCAAGGCTGGCCCCGGAGAAATTTCCGCTTTCGAGAAGGCGCCGCCTTTGCGCTGTTGAACCCGGTCCTTTACTACCTGGTGCTGTTTGAAGCGTACGACCGTCTGCCAGCCCAGATCGCTCAACCGCTCAACTACACCTGGGCGATCGTGCTGGCGCTGCTTGCCGTACCGGTGCTCGGCCAGCGCCTAACTGCGCGCATGGGGGCTGGCATCGCCATCGGCTATCTGGGCGTGGTGGTCCTGCTGAGCCAGGGCCGGTTCGATGCTTTGCCTCAGCTCGATTGGGTTGGCGTTGCGCTGGCCATGGGTTCCACTTTGATCTGGGCCGGTTACTGGCTGTTCAACGCCCGGTCTTCCACAGAACCGGCTGCCCTGATGGCCACCAGCTTTCTCCTCGCGATTCCGGTGCTGGCCCTCATCTGCCTGCTGGGACCCGGACTGCCCAGCCTGAGCCGGGACACCCTGCTCTACGGCGCCTGGGTCGGGCTGGTGGAAATGGGGGTGACCTTTCTGCTCTGGCAGCAGGCACTCCGGCTGACCCGGCAGACGGCCCGGATCGGCCAACTGATTTTTCTATCCCCCTTCCTCTCCCTGCTGCTGATCGGCTCGGTGCTGGGCGAGACGGTCCACCTCTCCTCCTGGATCGGCCTCGGCATCATTGTCGCCGGACTGCTGGTAACGGGCCGACCGACCAGTTGAGAAGGATCCCTCAGGCGTTGAGCCACCGTCCGGCGAGCTCGTAGTACGGCCCGGCCAGAGCCCGTTCACCCAATTGGCTGTAGACGAGGGCGGTGGATATCACCTCGATATAGCCCCACTGCCAGATGGGTAGTTCGGGCAGACCGGTGAGGGCGCTGAGGCGGGACAGGCGTGACCGTCCGAGCTTTGCCGCATCACCGGCCAGATATTCGTCGATCCACTCACGCATGGAGATGCCCAGATCGTAGGCAGGCTCCATGCAATATCCATCGGGATCCACCAGCTTGAAGGTCTCCACATCGCCGGGCACCGCCAGGGTGTTCCAGGCATGAGAGTCGCCGTGCACGAGCACGCTCGTTTTCGGGTCGAAAGCGGCTTGCCGCTCGCGGGCAAAGACGGTGCCCTGATCGACGATCGCCCGGGCGCAGGGTTCCCCCAGAGCGGTCCATTGGGTTTCGAGCCAGTCCAGATGCCACTGCGCTTTTTCCGCGCCCGTCATCAGCCCGGCCGGCTCATCTACAGGCAGCCAGGTCTGCTCGACGGTCCGCACCACGATCTCGAGTTGCTCCGCATCTGACCGGCCGCTGTCGACCAGTTTCGGGCCGAGTCTTTCCAGGAGGATGGCGTCGTTGCCTTTGTCTGCGGCCAGCAATTCGGCGTAGCCCGCACCACCGGCAATCTCGAGCGCGCGAATCTCCTGAGCCAGGCTGCCCGGCTGGCCCAGTTTGAGCACCACGGGCATGCCATCGTGAGTGATTGCAGCCAGCACCAGGGCTTCCGTGCCGCCAGCAAGATCGGCCTCGATGGTGATCGCCCAGCGAGACGCCAGATCACTGACCAGATCGGGCAACGAATCGATCCAGGCCTGGCCTTCGGGGCCGAGCAGTTCCGCTCTGCGCTGTTGCAGCTCGCCGAGCTGGAAAGGAGATTCCGGCATACCTGGCGCCTGACCTACTTCAACGCCCGATAGAGAAACGGCAGGCTCCGGTCCATCCGGTAATCGATGCCGGAGTGCGTGTCGTCGAACTCTTCGTAACGGTGCTCGACGCCCGCCCGAGTCAGAGCCCGGGACAGCTGCCGGCAACCGAAGTGAATGTGGTACTGATCCCGCCAGCCGCAATCGATGAAGATTCCCTTGAGCGATTTCAGCGCTTTGCGATGATCCGACACCATGTGCACGGGGTCGTGCTTCAGCCACTGCTTCCAGCGCGACTCGATGATTTCGCCGGTTTCCAGATTGAACGGCAGTTTGAAGCCATTCGGCGCGCTCGGCGATGGATCGTAGGTGGCTGCCATGCAGAGACTCATCAGCGTCATCACCTCGTTTCCTGACGGTTTTTCTTTGCTCTGAAAGGCATCGAGAAAGCGCCTTACCCGGCCGTCGTCCAGCCCTGACTTCAACCGCGCGGTTGCCCGGCTCACATCGTAGGCACCGTCTTTCCGTTCCGGTTTACGGTACCGGGTGAGCTCTGTCAGCGTGCTTGGCCAGTCACTGCGGTAGCAGAAATCGAAGTAGGCATCGCCGGAATGATCGGCGACCGCCCCCCAGTACTGGGGATACCGCATGCCATGCACGATGGCGCCATAGCCGCCGGAAGATTTCCCGAAACAGCCCCGGTGATCGCGATCCGCCAGGGTTCGGAACTCCGCATCGATAAACGGGATCAGTTCCCGGGTCAGATAGTCCGCATAACGGCCGATGGCACTCGAGTTGATGTACTGATTGCCACCGAGACTCGTGTAGCAATCGGGAAAGACAACGATGGCGGGCCCCATCTTTCTATCCGCATTGAGCCGGTCGAGCCGTTCGGGCAGGTTCTCCGCGAAATTCTGCCAGTTGGTATGTGACCAGCCGGAGCCCGTATACCCCACCAGATCGTAAAGCACCGGGAACCGCCGGTCGCCACGGCCCGCATCGTATTGCGGCGGCAACCAGACCGGGAACCGGCGCACGTGCGGATCACCCAGTGGATTGTCCTGGAGTACCTTCGACTGGTGCTCAACGATGATCACATCGCCACTGGCCATGCTTCCCTCCCCGCGTAAATAAAAAAATCCGCCCCACTCTACTCGATTTCATGTCGTCCCAAAGCCGCTCAGGGAGGCGATCCGGCCTGGTGGCCCGCTTCTACACCGGCCATCCAACCTCAAATATTGTAATGCTAATCATTCTCATTTACTGTTCCGCTTTCCTCATTCTTGAACCAACTGGAGAATTACCCCATGCCAAGGAAGCGCCCGAATGCGGTCCTGCTGCTGTCTCTGGGTATCGCAGTGTCGGGCACGTCTGCCCATGCGTCCGAGGTCAGCGACAACCGCCAGATTGAAGAGATGGTTGTCACCGCCCCACTGAGCCGGTTTTCGGCCACCAAGTCCGATACCCCCATCATGGAGACGGCCCGGTCCGTTTCGGTGGAGACGCAGCAGCAGATCCTGGACCGCGGTGCGCTGAACATCGCCGACACCTACGTCTACAAGTCCGGCGTCTTCGGTGACACCTACGGCTATGCCACCCGGGGTGACTGGGTGCTTGTTCGTGGTCTGGACGTGCCCGAATACCGGGACAGCCTCCAGGGCCTGTTCGGCAACTACAACAGCACGCGGGTCGACATCTACACCGTTGAACAGGTGGAGATCCTCAAAGGCCCCGCCTCCGTCCTCTACGGCCGTGGCTCTCCCGGCGGGATCGTCAATGCGGTGAGCAAGGTGCCCGACCGGGAGGCTTCGAGTGAGGTGGTCGCCGACGCGGGTAACTACGGACGCTTCCAACTGGCCGGCGACCTGAATGGCGCCTTCGACGACTCGGAACGCTGGCTGTTCAGGGTGATTGGCCTGTACCGGCAGAACGACTCCCAGGTCGATTTTGTGGAAGAGGAGGCAATCACCTTCGCGCCCTCCATCACCTGGATGCCAACCGATCAGACCGAACTGACGTTGCTGGCCAACTATCAGAAGATCAACGGCGACGTGGGTGCGCAATTCCTGCCGGTTTCCGGCACCCTCGAGCCGGGCCCGGACGGCCGCCATATCGCCGCCTCCACCTACTCGGGAGAGCCGGACTTCAATCACTACGACACCGAGTCCACCTCGATCACCCTGCTCGGGTCGCACCAGTTCAACGAGACCTGGGCAATCGAGGGAACAGCGCGAATCACCAACAGTGAATCAGATTACCAGCAGGCATGGACGGCCTTCATCGGTGGCGATCGATACATTTACGATACGGATGGCTCGCTCTACGAAGACGGGCTGGTTCCACGCAGCTTCTATCTGGCCGAAGGGGCGTCAGATCAGGCCGCCATCGACCTTCGCACCCGCATCAATTTCGACACAGGCAGCCTGAACCACGAGATTCTCGCCGGCGTGCACTATCAGGAGGTCGACGTCGAGGATGCCACTTCCTACAACTACGCCATGGGTTACAACTTCCTGCCGGATCCGACCACCTGGGATACCCGCTACTGGCTGAATCTTTATGAGCCGGTCTACGGCAACGTCCCGGAGGCGGGCGAACTGCTGCCGCTCTTCGAATCGCCCACCAGCACCACCACGGACTCCGGGATCTACATAAACGATCACATCGTGGTCGCCAACTGGCACCTCACCCTTGGCGTTCGTTTCGACGACGCCGAAACCGATACCGGCACCACCACCCAGAAGGACGACGAAGTGAGCACGAGCTTCGGCCTGCTTTATGAGTTCGAAAACGGCTTCTCTCCGTACCTGAGCTATGCGGAATCGTTCGAACCGGTCGCCGGCACGGATACCATCACTGGCGATGCACTCAAACCCACGGAAGGCGAGCAATGGGAGGCGGGTATCAAATATCTGCACGCAGGCTCCGGCTCCTATCTGACCGCTGCCGTCTTCGACATCGAGCAGTCCAACCTGTCGAATCCCAACGGTCTGCCCAATGCGACGTCGCAACAGGAAGGGGTGGCCGAAGTACAGGGTGTGGAACTGGAAGGCGTGCTGGTGCTGAACGACTTCTTCGTCGAAGTGGCCGCCAGTCACCTTGATACAGAGAATCCGGACGGCTACCGCCTCGCATCGGTTCCCGACGATCAGGCCTCCGTCTGGCTCGGCTATCGACCGGACGGACAACTGGCAGGCTTTCGAGCGGGTGGCGGTCTGCGCTACATTGGCGCCTCCTGGGACGGGATCGACACGTTGAAAACACCCTCCTTTACCCTGGCCGATCTGATGATCGGCTATCAGACCGGCAGCTGGGATCTTGCGCTCAACGTCCGCAACCTGGCGGACAAGAAGTACTACGCCACCTGTCTGTCGCGCGGCGACTGCTTCCCCGGCGAACGCCGGACGGTTGTCGGCCGCGTGGCTTACCGGTTCTGATGGCGTGATCTACCTGCCCGCCATCATTGCCGCGCTGTTCGGCACCGCCCTCCTCCACCGTTCCTGGCGGCGGGCGACTGCCCATCGAACCCTCACTACAGCCATCGGCTGGACTTTCCTGGTGGGCAGCCTGCCGCTCTGGGCGTATGCCGCGGGCAGCGAATTTGGCCCTGTTTTCGCCATTATTTTCATGCCGTTCGCTGCCTGGTTGTTTGCAGGCATCAGCCGGCAATCGCGAACAAATCCGACAACCGTTCTGACCCGTCATCGCCTGCACGGTCCCTCGCTGACGCAACTGCTCACGCATGTGGGATTGTTCGCCGCGGTGGTGCCACTGGCCGGCGGCGTATCCGCTCTGGTGGCGGCAGCGCTGGTTCGGTGGCTGCCGGGGCTGGAAGTCGACCGGATGGCGTTCGCCGTCCTGTTCATGCCGTTTCTCTGGGGCCTGCTCGCGTTCTGGATTCTGGCAGACACACACAGACTCAGAACGGTTTCGCTGGTGGCCGGGCTCGGCGTCCTCAGCGGTCTGCTGGCGGGAGCGGGATAACATGGCACTCAGGTTATCTCCCGGTCTGGTCAGAGACGCTCTGAGCGCACACAGCTGGCTTGGCCTCATGGTCGGCGCGCTCATGTATCTGATCTGCCTCAGCGGTGCGCTCCTCGTCTTCCAGACCGAGCTCGAACGCTGGGAGCAGCCAGCAGTGCCGGAATTCCTCGAATACGATCGGGCGGCGGCGGAGACCGCTTTCAACGATGCCATCCTGAATCCGGACTTCGTCACGGAACATATGTATCTGGTGCTCCCGACCAAGGACAGTCCGCGTCTGCGCATTTCCTCCGAAGACGCCAGCTACTTCCTCAATGCGGATGGCAGCCGTGGCATCGACGAGGAAATCGGCTTCAGTGAGATGCTGGTGAAGCTGCACTTGTATCTGCACCTGCCGGAATCCTGGGGCATCATTCTGGTCAGCGCCACGGGCGCCATCCTGGCGGGCTTGATCGTCTCCGGTCTCTTCGCGCACCCGAAAATTTTCCGGGACGCCTTTCATCTCCGGCTCGGCGGCAACCGGGCCCTTACTCAGACCGACATACACAACCGCCTCAGTGTCTGGGGCCTGCCCTTTCACCTGCTCATCGCCATCACCGGCGCGTACTTCGGCCTGGCGCTCATCAATCTCGGGGTGGTGGCCGAACTGAACTACGACGGCGACAGAGACACCGTCGCTGGTATGGTTTTCACACCCGACCCGGAGGTGGATAGCCCGGCAGGGCCGGTCAGCATCGTCGCGCCGCTGGACTATATCGAGCACGCCGTGCCGCAGGCATCGCCGGAACTGATCCTGGTGCACGATGCCGGGCAGCGCGGCCAGCACGTCAGCCTTTCCGCGAAGCACGACGGCCGCCTCATTTACAGCGAGAACTATCGCTTCGATACCGATGGCACCTTCATCCAGACCGACGGCTACGCGGACGGCCCCGCCGGCAAGCAGGCGGTGTATTCAATCTATCAGCTGCATTTCGGCTGGTTCGCCGGTTTCTGGGTCAAACTCGCCTATGCGCTGCTTGGCCTCGCACTGGCCGTGGTCTCTGTAACCGGCATCAACCTCTGGCTGGCACGCCGGGCACAGGTCTCCGCACTGGACGACGCCTGGGCCGGCATCGTCTGGGGGAGCCCGTTCGCACTCGCGTTATCCGCCTTTACAGACATCGTCCTGGGCGTTTCCGCTACCCTGGCTTTCTGGACGGCGCTCGCTGCGGCGACCGCCCTGTGCCTTTACCAGCAGGACCCGGCAGTCAGCAAACGGCGCCTGCAGATGGCCCTCGTTCTGTCCCTGGCTGCGCTGATGCTGGGTCACGGTGCGGTATTCGGCGCCGCGGCGGTGACCGGCATCGGGCTGGCGGGCAATCTGGCCCTCGGCCTGATTGCCTCCGGAGTCCTGCTCTGGCTGATCGGCACCCGGCCCGAGCAGGCGCTCATGACGCCTGTGATCCACCGCCATGCACAGGGCCTGCATACAGACAACTGACGTTATATCTGCAAGGGAGACGGGAATGGGCCTGGAAGGAAAAGTCGTACTGATCACCGGTGCAGGCAGAGGGATTGGCGCCGGGATAGCCCGCTGCTTTGCCGATCGGGGCGCGCAGGTTGCCGTCACCGATCTCGATCAGGCCATGGCGGATGAATCGGCTGCCGCACTGCCCACCCGAGCCATCGGGCTTGCCGCAGATGCCGCCAGCCAGGCAGCCATGGGTGCTGCCTGCGACAGGGTCGTAACCGAACTCGGCGGCCTGGATATCCTGATCAACAACGCCGGAATCGGCGGCCTCGATCTGACGCCTGATGAACTGACGTCCGGTGATTCTGATGCCGGCATGACCGATGAGGAGTGGGACGAGCAGCTGAAATTCAACCTGCGCACCGCCTATGCCTCATCGAACGCCGCCATCCCGCGTCTGAGTGACGGTGGCAGCATCGTCAACGTGGCCTCCATCGCCGCGCTGTCCGGCACGCCGGATCTGATCGCCTATGGCGCTGCAAAGGCAGGCGTGGTGCATCTCACCAAGTCGCTGGCACTGCAACTGGCGCCCAGACGTATCCGGGTGAACTGCATCTGTCCGGGACTGCTCTGGACCCGGGCCTGGGAGCTGCTCACCGCCCGGATGCAGGCTAACCAGCCGGAACTCTCAAACGTGCCGCAGCGCCAGATCTTCGAAACGGTGGTGGAGCGCATGACGCCGCTGGGGGCTGAGCAGACCCCGGAAGATATCGGCAACCTGGCCGTTTTCTATGCATCCGACGAAGCGCGAATGATCACCGGCCAGGTGGTGGCCGTGGATGGCGGCATCACGCTGCAGAGAGCGTAGGCCCGACACCGCCAGTTCGGGCCATTCGGAATCAGGCCACCGGCTAGGGAACCAGGGCTTCGATCAACCGGGGCCCGCGTTCGTTCAGTGAACGCTCGAGCAGAGCATTGAATTCCTCTGCCGTGGTCGCCCGGGCCGCCGGCACACCCATACCTTCCGAGATCTTCACGAAATCCAGATCCGGGTTGGACAGATCGAGCATATCCAGCGTCTTCCTGTTCATGGTCTGGGCACCGACCCGGGCCAGCTCGATCTGCAGAATCTGATACTTGCGGTTGGCGAAGATGATGACACAGACATCGAGTTCTTCCCGGGCCATGGTCCAGAGCGACTGGATGGTGTACATGGCACCGCCATCACCATGGATGCAGATGACCTTGCGATCCGGACAGGCCACTGCAGCGCCGACCGCCTGAGGCAGCCCGAATCCGATCGAGCCGCCGGTGAGCATCAGCCAGTCATGGGGTACTGAGGTTGCGCATGCCGGATAGCAGGCGGAACCCGCCGTTCCTCCTTCGTCCACGACAATGGCATGTTCCGGCATCAGCGACGCAAGTGATGTACCGATCGCACGGGAACTCAGTTCACCGGTGGGCAGCGTCGGCTTGTCGAGTACCTGCCGCTTCGGTGCAATGTCCGCAGCACCCACGCCATCGCAGACACGGGCCAGTGCATCTTCGGCGTCTTCGTGCACTTCCGCCAGAGTGTGCAGAGCCGCACCTTCCGGCGCGAACTCACTCACCTTGCCGGGATAGGCAAAGAAGCCCACGGGCGCTTTGGTGCCCACCATGATCAACTGCTCCGCATCCTTGATCTGTTCCGTGGCCTGCTCGGCGAAATAGCCGAGCCGTTCGATGCCCGGGCGGCCGGCGCCACGGCGCAGGCGGGGAATGAAGGTATCGCAGAAGATCCGTGCACCCGTCTTCTGCGCGATCTGATCGGCCAGTTCCAGCGCGGTTTCGCTGAGCGCCATGTTGGACATCAGAATCACCGTATTCCTGCCATTGCCCAGCATCCCGACCGTCTGAGCAACGGCTGCGTCATCGGCCAGCGGCGCACGTGGTGGCGCAATCCCCGCAGCGGGGGGCACGGACTCATCCCAGGCACAGTCCGCCGGGACGATGAGGGTGGCGATCTGGCCAGGCAGTACTCGCGAAGCCGCGACCGCATCGGCCGCGTCACCCGGCAGGCTCGGAGCATCGGCAACGCTGCGCACCCAGTGAGAGACCGGTGCCGACAGCCCGATCACGTCAGAATTCAGCGGCGCATCGTACTGCTTGTGGTAGGTGGCATGATCACCCACCAGGTTGATCATCGGCGCATGGGCTTTTCGTGCGTTGTGGATGTTGGCCGATGCGTTGGATAAGCCCGGCCCGAGATGAAACAGCGTGCAGGCTGGTTTGCCCGCCATGCGCGCATAGCCGTCGGCAGCGCCGGAACATCCTCCTTCAAACAGGCAGAGAATGGAGCGCATGCCCTGAGAGCCACCGATGGCGGACACCATATGCATCTCCGAGGTACCCGGGTTGGTGAAACAGACTTCCACGCCACTCGCCACCAGGGTTTCCAGCATACTCTCCGCGCCGTTCATCGAGCTCATCGGTTCGTTCTCCATTTTTCGTGTTTATGGGTATTCGCAGGAATTCGAATGCGCCCGAGTCTAGCAGCCTGTTCGGCGAAAAAACGTCATAATCGATCGCAACGGGGGCATCCGCGCTCGAGGACATCTGGAGTAACCGATATGAGCACGCACGACGAATCGCTTGGACCGGAGGGCTATCTGGTCGGGCCGGTGGAAGAGTGGATCTCCGCGAACGTGGAAGACCTGACCCCGCCGTTCAAGTGGACGCGTCTGCAGGGCGGACATTCCAACCTCACCTATCGGCTGGATGACGCCAACGGCAGAGCGGCCGTCATCCGTCGTCCGCCTCAGGGCGAGCTGTTACCGAAGGCGCATGACATGAGTCGGGAGTGGGCCCTCATCTCCGCCCTCGGTCCCACGGACGTGCCCGTACCGGCAGCGCTCGGCTTCTGCGAAAGCCCGGATGTGACCGGTGCCTGGTTTTATGTGATGGGTCTGATCGACGGCCACCCGCTGTACAGCGCAGAAGACACCAATCTCTACGTGCCGGAGCCGCAACGACGCAGAATGGCTTTTTCCTTCATCGACGTGCTCGCCGCCCTGCATCGGGTGGACCCGGACGAAGTCGGCCTGGGCACGCTTGGTAAAAAGGAAGACTACGTCGCCCGGCAGCTCAAGACCTGGTACCGATCGTGGACAGCATCCATCGAACCAGCGGACTACGACGACCCGCGAGCCCACGAACTGCAGCAGTTTTTTCTGGACAACGTACCCGAGCAGGGTCCGGCCAGAGTCGTGCACGGTGACTACGGCGTGCACAACTGTCTGGTCGGCCCGGACTGCACCATCGCCGCGGTGGTGGACTGGGAGATCTCGACGCTGGGTGATCCCATGGCGGACCTGGCTTACGCGCTCAACTTCTGGCCGGATCCGACGGACAGGGAACCGCCGCCTGCCGAGAGTGCCACGGCGCCGCCCGGGTTTCCGACCCGTACGGAAATCGCCGCCCGCTATGCGGAGCAGACCGGTCGGGATCTCTCGTTGCTCGACTACTATGTGGGTTTCAATCGCTGGAAGTCGGCGGCCATCGTGCACGGCGTCTACGCCCGTTACTGCGAAGGCAAAAAGAGCACGGATGGTATAGATCTGGACGAAATGCGGGAACGGATCGGCCGCTCTCTGGATTTATCCGAAGAAGCCGTCAACCGCCTCAACGCCTGACCCGCGGCTCGGTTCCAGTCAGATGCCTATGTCTTTCAGGCTGTAATCGTGCAGTCGCCTCCGGCCGGCTTCGTCCCAGCGAAAGTCGTCCTCCAGGCCAAGGAACGGCTGGTAAACGAAGGGCGTTTCGTCCGGAAAGTGTTGCGCCCGGGCATCGATGGCCGTCGCAATCACGCTCGACCGCTCGAAGATGCGTGCATCGTCGTACACGTCGTCTGAGCTCACCACGATGGCACCTCGCTGACCCAGTACGGACGAGCGACGGTGAAAGCCGAAGGTCAGAGACACCCGGAGGTGCTCGGAGGAGTTCGCAAAGGAACAATGCAGCAGCTGACGGTTGACGATGGTCACGCTCCCGGCCTCGCAGAACAGCGGTACCGCCCCCGGCAGCTGATCAGAGCCACCGTTGTCGTCCACCAGTTTCCTGATGTCCACTTTGCCGAGTTTATGTGTACCCGGCATCACCCAGAGACTGTTTGCCGGTGTGCACTCGTAGAGCTGCACCTGAAAATTGAAACCGTGAATGTCCGGATCCCAGTCCGGAGAATCCCAGTGTGTGAGCCCATCCTGATGCCAGGCCACGGAGGCGCCGAGGCCCGGCTGTTTGACGAAGATCGCATCGTTGTAAGGAACGAAATCCGGACCATTGATGCTCTGAGCGATGGCAAGCAGACCGGGATGGCCGTATACCCTGAGCCCAGCGTCCATGTTTTCGCACATGTTGAACATCATATAGATGATCTTCTCTGGCGCCTGAGCGTCCGGCCGGGGTTCCGCCATCCGGGCCGGGTGTCGCCCGCCGTTCGCCGACGTGCCGCCAACCGGGTCTGCCAGGGGTCTGGCCCATAGATAGGAATCTCGTGTGATGTCCCGGCCGAGCGCCGGTCGTCCATGCGCATCCACCTCGGCACCCGGATGAATGGGAGCGCGGTCGAACATGTCGTCGATACCGGCCCTGAGCGCTTCGAGCTCGGCCTCATCGATCAGGTTTTGGAACACGTAAAAGCCGTGTGTCTGATAGGCCTGGAGGATTTCCGGATCCAGGGCCCCATCGGCTGTGAGTCGCAGCGGCCCGCGATTACCGAGCTGGCGGGCCCGGACGCGTCCGTCAGCAAGATAGTCCGCCATAGCCGCCGCATGCTGTCCCGCGGTCAATGACTCGGTCTGCTGCTCTGTCACCGGGGTTTCTGTTTCCATTTCAATGCCTCTCCCTCACCTCTCAAGACGCCGATCCACATTGTCCGTCAGCATCCCGGGCATTTGAAGCCTCCCGCCAGACCCCGCAGAATGGCCCGCTCAGGAGGAGGCAACAATGTCCTATCAGATCGAAGTCGTCACTTTGAAACCGCAACCGGTTCTGGTGATTGAAGAACAGGTGGCCGCTGCAGAACTCGGCGCGGCGCTGGGTAGAATACTGCCGAGTGTGCATGGCTATGCGAGCCAGCTGGAGGCAGTGATCACGGGCATGCCGTTCATGCGCTATCTCGACATGAGCGACACTTTCCACATACAGGCCGGTGTGCCCGTTGCAGAACCGGCTACGGGTACCGGTGACGTCAAAGCCGATGTATTGCCCGGGGGCAAGGCCGCCACCACGGTTTTTCTGGGTCCCTATCACGAAGTCGGTGCGGCCTGGGATGCCATCAACGCATGGCGCGAAGCGCGCGGCATGACCGCCGGCTTCGGCGGCTGGGACATCTATGAGAACGATCCCACGGAAGTATCCGACCCACGGGAACTCAGAACCCGCCTCTATCAACCTCTGGACTGATCAGGAAGTAAGAAAATGATCACTCGCGATCAGGCGCTCGCCGCCCTCACCGCACCCGGGCAACCTTATGAACTCATGGAGGTGGAACAGTATGGCGACACCTGCCGCGCGTTCAAAAACGCGCCGGGGTCTCTCCGTGAGCTGTACGACCAGGCGCGCAGCGATGCCACCTTTATCGTCTACGAAGACGAGCGTCTGAGTTTCGAGGATGTGTGGTGTCAGGCTGGCCGGCTGGCCGCCTGCCTCGTCCAGGACTACGGCATACGGAAAGGCGACCGGGTGGCCATCAGTATGCGCAACTATCCCGAGTGGATCATCGCATTCGAAGCAACCACGGCGATTGGCGCCATCGCCGTCGCCATGAACGCCCTCTGGCAGCCGGAAGAGATGGCGTTCGGCCTCAACGACTGTGGCGCCAGCGTGCTGATCGCCGACAACGAACGGCTGGAACGGCTGGCGCTGTGTGATCCAGCCCCGGAGGTTCCCGTCATCGCGGTGCGAACCGATCATCCAGCGGTCCCGGATGCCGAAGCCTGGCAGGCGATACAGCGCCGTTACGCAGAGGCAACGATGCCGGATGCGGAAGTGGCCCCGATCGACGATGCCACGATCCTTTATACCTCCGGATCGACGGGTCACCCGAAAGGCGCAGTGAGCTGTCAGCGCAACATCATTTCCGCCCTGTTCTCCTGGGAGCTTGATGGACGGGCCGCCGCAATGATGGCGGGCGTGGATATTCCGGAGCCGGAAAACCAGCCCGCAACCCTCATGGCCGTACCCCTCTTCCACGCCACCGGTTCCCACGCGGTATTTCTCTCCTCCTATCGGGCGCAGCGACGGTTGATCTGCATGTACAAATGGGATGTAGCCCAGGCCGCGAGCCTGATCGAAAACGAGCAGATCACCTCCGTGGTCGCCCCGTCCGCAATGACGGGCGATCTGGTGGACTATGCCACCCGCGAGGGCAGGGATCTAACAAGCCTGGCCACGTTGGGCGGTGGCGGCGCCGCACGGGCCCCGGAACAGGTCCGGCGCATCGAAGAAACGTTTTCCAATGCGCAGCCGAACACCGGCTGGGGCATGACCGAGACCAATGCGATCGGTACCGGAATCGGCGGCGAGGACTATCTCAACCATCCGGCGAGCTCCGGACGGGCGTCCGCGGTGGTGGACATACGGATCGTCGACGACGCCGGCCAGCCACTACCGGCGGGCGAACGGGGCGAACTGCAGATAAAGGGCGTCTCGGTGATCCGAGGCTACTGGGACCGCGCCGAGGCCAATGCGGAAACCTTTGATGGCCGCTGGCTGAAGACCGGTGATGTGGCCTATATCGACGATGAGGGGTATCTCTACATCGTCGATCGGATCAAGGACCTGGTGATCCGCGGGGGTGAGAACATCGGCTGCGGTGCCGTTGAAGCCGCCCTGCTCGAGCACCCCTGTGTGCTGGAAGCATGCGTTTACGCCGTCCCGGATGAGCGCCTCGGTGAAGAAGTCGGCGCCACGCTGTATTGCCAAGAACCGCTGAACGAGGAAACACTGCGCACCTTCCTCGAACCGCTGCTGGCCCGCTTCGAGATCCCCCGCTATTTTCACTTCGCCACCGCCCCCCTGCCCAGAACGGCATCCGGCAAGATTCTCAAGCGGCAGCTGCGGGAAGAGACCGCTGAACGGGTGGTCGCCGGATAGAAACGCGCTACCAGCCACCGCCCCCACCGCCGCCGCCTCCGCCTCCGGAAAAGCCACCCCCACCGCCACCGGAGGAAGAGCCCGGTGGTGTGGCAGCTGAGGCAATGGCTGTGGAGAAACCGGAGCCCACGTCGTCCACGAAGCTCGACAGCCGGTGCGGCTGAAAGTGGCCGCGGTACCAGCGCGGGGAATAGGCCATGCGCTCGGTTCGGTCCATCTTCGACAGCACCGTCGCGAACTGTTCGCCCCATTCGTTGGCCACACCCAGGGCGATGGCGAAGGGTAGATATCGCTCGAACAGCGCCGGTGTCAGCTCCGGCGGGTGGGCAACGTTCAGATCATCCTGCTCTGCCACGCCCAGATAGAGTTCGAATCCGGCGAGCTTGTCCATCAACTCGCGGCCGCGCCGGGTCGGTGATTTCATCAGGTAGAGAAACAGACCCTGCAGCGACAGATTCACCACGAACACGCCGACCACCACCGGGGTGATCAGCCCGGCCATGACCAGCACAACGAACGCGCCCAGGCTGCCAACAAAAGTCGGCAGCAGCCACTGGCTGTTGTTCTTGAAATAGAGATTGTAATAGTTACGTTTGAGCGCCCGCTTATGCGCCTTGCGGGCCTCGCCGATCAGTTCGTGGTTCCCGTCGTCCAGCACCAGCACCCGGCCTTCCGAAAAGAGCGCCGACAGCAGCACCGCCTCTCCCGGACCCAGCACTTCGGTGGATTCGGACTGTTCGAGCACATAGTCGTCCCCATCGTTTCGGATCATCAGATAGCCCTTCACTGCCAGGTTCACAATGGCCGCGGTCAGTGTATCCGCGTCATAGCCCATCTTGCGGATGTAACGCATCGATCCGGGGGAATATCCCTCCGGGGGTTCGTAGTGTGCGAACAGAACACCGGCATCCGGGTCTTTACCGTAGCGTCGCCAGGCGAAGAAGAGAAAACCGACCACTGCGAAGAGCACGGCCAGCGCCAGCAGCAAGCCCAGATTGTCGGTCAGCAGCAGGACGGCCCGATCCAGGGTGTCAGGCTCATAGACCAGACCCTTGGGCCAGCTCACCACCACGGTCAGACCTTCCCTGGCCCTGAGCCCCTCGGTCGTTTCGATGGTCGCCACCCCCGTGGCAACATCGCCTCGAAAATTCCGGCCGCTGGTTCCGAATGCACCGGTATACCCTTCGACCGTCAGATCGCCAGCCGGTACCGCAGCCGGCAGCACCACCCGGGCACTTGCCGAGTCGATGGGAAAACCCCAATCCGTTCCTGTGACGTTCCAGTAAAGCTCGTCGTGATTCTCAAAATAACCGATGCTGCGATCGGTCCGGTACGTGAGTTCGTAACGATACTCACCCGCTGAAAGCAGAGTGTTCTCATCGCCCATGTAGATTCGAACCCCGTTCGAACGGGCGTTTGTGAACCAGGGCTCCGGTCGGCCATCCCTCGTCACGGAAACGACCGTGAACGGCACCCGGTAGTGATTACCGTAGCGGTCCCGGTAGTCGGTCGGAAAGTCCCGATAAATTCCGCGTCGGATCTGATTGCCCTCGGCCCGCACCTGTATGGTCTCGGTGACTGTCATGCTGGCATCGGAGCTGATACGGATCTCTCCGTGGTAGGTCACAATTCTTTCGTCCGCCGACACGGGCGCCGCGACAAGGAGAGAGAAAAAGAGAGATAAAAAGAAAGAGAGCGCGAGCGCCATCATCATGCCGGCAAAAGAATCCGTGACCACACGCCCGCCCGCGACACCGGTAACGAACGCTGCAAGGTATCCAGGGGCCGGGCGTGATCTCAAACCAGCTTCACCTCAACATTGGCCCGTGCCCGTTCGTCCGCCTCGAAAAATTCCGCCGGTTTGAAACCGAGCGGTCCCGCAAGCAACAGATGCGGAAAGGATTCTATGCGGGTATTCAGCAGACGGACCGAGCCGTTGTAAAACCGTCTGGCGTACTGCAGGTGATCTTCCACCTCCGTCAGGCTCGTCTGCAGGGCGCGGAAATTCTCATCCGCCTTCAGGTCGGGATAGTCTTCCTGCACGGCAATCAGATGATGCAGTCCGGTTTCCATTGCATCTTCGAGCGCCGCCTTGTCTGCCAGCCGACGGGCATGGGCACTCCGGTCGCGCAGCGCCGTGACCGCCACCATGGTCGCCTGCTCGTAATCCGCGTAGCCTTTGACAGCGTTGACCAGCTGCGGAACCAGGTCGTGGCGGCGGGCAAGCTGCACGTCGATATCGCTCCAGGCATTCCTGACCTGGTTGCGATCCGCCACCAGACGGTTATAGATCCATACCGCAGCGCCAGTGATCAGAACGAGAACGACAACGGTGGTAATCACATCGCCTTCTAGGTGAGCGCGTCGCGGTAGACTTCGTCGTTGAAACCGACCAGAACGGTCCTGCCGACAACGGCGGTGGGCGCACGGAGATTGCCCGTCGGGCCGAGCATGGCCGCCACCGTCTCTGTCGGAATGCGAGTGCCGAGGTCGAACTCGCTGACTTTCTTACCTTTGGCGACGATCAGACGACTGGCACCCTTGAGGAGTTTCTTCGCGTCATCCGCCTGAAGTTTTCTGCTGGCCGGCACCGTTTCTTCAATCTCTATGCTGTTTGCCTCCAAGAACTTGGATGCTCGTGTACAGCTGGTTCAGCCCTTGCGGAAGTAATACCAGTTAACGTTCGCAGACATCTTTCTCTCCTTCAGTGCTCGAAGCAAATGGCTTCGTTTCCGGTGGCTAATAAGGGTTCGTGCCGGTGGGTCCGATACCGCGATAGCCAAACTGAGATTCCTCGATGGCCGCATCCCGCGCCGCCTGCTGGCCACCTTCCCGCATGGCATCCCACTCACTGCGTTTCAGGCAGTAGCGCCGGACGATACGGCTGCCGGTTGGCGCCATTCGTTTACAGACCATGGGATCTGCCATCGCGGCCCGCTGCACGTCAGCCGGGTCCGCCGAAACGCTCGTCTCCGCCACGGCCACATCCGCCAGCCCGATGCTCCCAGCGAGACTGACGGCGATCAGGGGCGCTCTCAAATCCAAAGTCATGGATACCTCCCGCGTTCATCGTCATCTATCGAATTGTGATCTGCACTATAAGAGAAACAACGACAGAATCACCAATTCCGTCACTGCTCGATGAGGGCAAACAGCGGTGCCAGGAACTGGCGCCTCCGGGGTGGCAGATAGGAGAAGTTGGTGCCACGATCGATGAGTTCCCAGTACTGGGCGCGGTCTTCCACTTCGAGCTGTCCCCGCAATCGCTGCAACCGACTGATCCGCTCGCCTTTCAGATCTTCGACAATGCGGGCCACCCGGCGCTGATCACCACGTTCGAGGAACAGCGTCGCCAGTTGGATCTGGGAGCGGCGCACGCCGAGCAGACTGTCCTGCTGCTTCTCTTCGCGAATTTCTTCATCCAGATCCAGGAGCACTTCCAGTAGCGGATCCACCTGATCAGGGCAGGCGCCGAGCGCGTGCTCGATCAGCCGGACCACGTCGTAGGCCGCTGCGTCGAGCAGGAAGGAAATGTTGTTCAGGTGGCCGAGCTGGCCGTACTCACTGAAAAAGCCGGCAATCTCAAAAGCCTTATCACCCTGTTGCTGATCCAGCAGGCATTCGGCCACCTCCCGGTAGCGGTCCATCAGGTAATAGGCTGTGCGCACGTCCCGGGCGTTGATCGTGGTGCGGAGGAAACTGTTGAAGCCCTTCACGCAAAGCGAAAGCAGTTCGGGGTTTTCCGGCCCCAGATCCTTCGCCACCTGGCCTGTATTGATGCCGATCAGGTTCGCCACGTCTCTGGCCTCCCCCGCACATTGGAACATCAGGGCGTTCAGTTGCCGCATGATCTTGGTTTCCAGCCAGACCCGGTCCTCTTCCACCTCAGCCAGGGCATCTTCTGTCAGGGCGATGAAGTCCGGGTCCCGGGCGATGGCATCCGACAGGCGGAACCAGTCGGCGGGCAATTGCGCCCGCATCCGTGCGTAGTCGTAAATGATGACCGTCATGCCGTTGATACCACTCATGGCGATGCTGCGATCGCCCTGCTCGATGGCACCGCGAGAAACATCCTGCAGTTCGTCAATCGCCGCCAGGGTCATTCGCTGAGCAGCCTGCACGTCCGATCTCCGGCCGTCGCCAATGGCCCGCACGGCATTCCGGCAGATACGCTCGATCACACTGATCGGAGAAAGAAACGTGAAGACGAAATAGATGTAGGGCAGCAGGCAGAGCAGAGACACCGTGACCAGCGCAAAGGTAATGAAGAACGCGGCGTGCGGGAGCACGGCGCCCGCCGTCTCATGATTCAGACTGATACCGATCCACACACACTGAATGGTGGTGATCACGAACAGCCCCAGCACGATGATGTTGACGGGTTCGCGCATGAACAGCCGGGTGATCAGATGACTGAAGCGGGTGGCGGCCAGTTCCACGACGATGGCAACCACGGTGATCGCGATGCCGAGCACGGCTGCCACCACTTCCGCGGAACTGCTTACTGCCTCCAGCGCGCCACGTTCATCCAGCGTTCTGAGCCAGTCGCCAGGGCTGGCCAGAATCGCGGCCCTGCCGAGCGCCGCACTGATCAACCAGAGCAGGAAAGCGGCGAATGCCAATCCCAGAAAGGCAAAGAGAGCATTGACCAGAGGGGATCTGTCCCGATAGCGGGTGATCTGTGGGCGCATGGCGGGAAGCCTGCCGGAAATCCCCCCCTGACGCCAGCGTCACAGCCCCCCCCACAACTGACAGGCTGACAGGCTGACAGGCTGACGAAGCGCCTGGTCGGTTTTCGATGACGCGATCATTGGCCGCTCGATAATCGCTGGTTCGTTAGTTGCTGGCTCGATAATTGCAAATTCCTTATGGATGCTGCAGAAAACGCTTCCAGTCCACGGGTTTTTGACGCTTGCTCTTGTTGCAATGGTCGCAACTGCCGGCGCGTTCGCGCTGGGGGCAGACGCTGCGCAGGCCGCTACCGGCCCATGGCAATCGACTGCATCCATCGCCGCCAAAGCGGAAACGCATGCCCGGGCGAGCCTCTCGCACCCGGATCTCAAAGTAGAAGCGACGGTGTCCTCTCTCGATACCCGTCTGAAACTTGCCCGTTGTGATCAACCCATTCAGGCATTCACCCCGCCGAATACCGAGCTCAAGAAAAATCTGGTGATTGGCGTCCGCTGCCGGGGCTCGAGCCCGTGGAAAGTCTATGTACCGGTGAAGTTGTCAGCCACCCGTCAGGTGCTGGTCACCAGCCGACCGCTCAGCCGGGGCACCACATTGAGTGCGGCGGACGTGCGCCTCGAAGAGAAAGACATCACCATGGCGCGAGGCGCCTATCTGACGGACGTCAGTCAACTCGGTGGCAAGATCCTGAAACGCACCGTGCCGGAAGGACGACTTGTGACCGCCGATCTTCTGAATGACGAGGACATCGTCAAGCGAGGCCAGCGGGTTACCCTGCTGGTGGAGAAATCCGGCTTCATGGTGCAGATGGCCGGTACGGCATTATCGGACGGCACCATCAATGAACGGATCCAGGTCGAGAACATGTCTTCGCAACGTACGGTGGAAGGGATCGTCCGCTCACCGCAGCTGGTCGAAGTGATAAGCTATTGATACGTCCCACGCACACTTCATACAACTTTTCAATGAAGTAGAACCTAAAGTAATGGTGACAGCAGCCGATTAAGGGTGTGTTGTCCAGGAACACTCCGGAGCGCAACGAATGGTTAATAAAATTGACGGCGTATCAGGGCAGCGGCCCGCCGTCCCTAACCCGGGACAGAACGCCCGTGCGGACAGCGCGAACGCGGAGCGTGGCTCTGCCGCGGCGCAGGGTGGTGATCAGCTCAGCCTGACCACTTCCGCTCAGCTTCTGAAGGAGCTGAGCGATGTGGTGGCTGCGACGCCGGAAGTGGATGCCAGCCGCGTGGAGGCCATCAAACAGGCCATTGCCGACGGTACCTATCAGGTGGATGCCGGTCGTATCGCCGATCAGCTGCTCAAACTGGAAGACCAACTCTAGGCGAAGCATCATGAGCCAGGGCGCCCCCCTACAACCGCTGCGCGACGTCCTGGAAGAACTACTCGAGTGCAGCCGTCAGCTTCAGGAGACGTTGCTCGCCGAGCGCGACGCCCTCACCCAGCACAATCTGAACACCCTGAACGCCCATACCGACGCCAAAAAAGATCTGCTCGTGCATCTGGAGGCACTGGAAGTCCGTCGCCGGGCACAGATGAATCAGCTCGGTTTCGACCCCGCCCAGGAAACCATCGTCCCGGAACTGGAAGCCCTCTGGCAGCAGGTGCTCGAAGCATTGCGCCAGTGCCAGGAAGCGAACGAGGTGAACGGTGCCATTCTGCGAACCCATCAGACTCAGACTCAGCGCGCCCTCGACCTGCTCGCGGGCAGAGACAGCGACCAGACCCTCTACGAAGCCAGCGGCTATCACGCGGGACGTCTGAAGTCCGGCGAAATCTCCAAAGCCTGAACGTCGCTCCGGCAAATTACTGTCAAACGCACACGAGCGTTTACAGCCCAGGCACAAGCTCCCGACGCCCTCTCCATCCGGCCCGTCGTACAATGACTGGATGGAGCGCCGAACCAACAAGCGCAAGCTCACCGATACCAAGGTGTTTCTTCATCACCCGGAACTACCGGCCACACCCTGCGTGACCCGGGATCTTTCCGCGGATGGGGTCTTCGTGGTGACGCCGCACGGCGAGCGTCTCCGGGAGCGCATGGTGATGAAAATGACCTTTGCCGTCGACCTGGGCAATCTCACCCGCCTCTATGATTTCACGGTCACCGTGGTGCGCATCACCCCGGAGGGAATCGCACTGTCCATCGATCGCAGCCGTCCGGCAAAATCCAGAGCCGTTCCCCGCCGGGTGGATGAGGCCCGGCCCGGCAAAGCCCAGATTCTTCCTCTGAAACGCTGAGCCTGGTCCGATATCTGCATTCTCCCTGACGAATTATTCTCAGGAACCAACCCGTGTCAGAACAGGTGGGTGCCAGCCTCGTGCTGGCTCAAATGCTTTTGCCGACCCAGAGTGGCACACCAAACACCGCGGCGATGACCGACGGCGCCGCCGCAGGCGAGGCGGCTGACGGCACCCTGAGCGGCACACAAGGCGTTGATTCCGTTGAAATAAACGGGCCTTTCTCGGCACTGCTGACCGAACTCGAAAACCTGGAAGCGCGGACGCCTGCAGTGGCCGGCGACCGTCCATTCGACGCGGTGATCAATGTTCAGGTGCACGTAGAACCATCCCAGCCCCGAACCGGCACCGATCTGCCGGCGACCGGCAATCCCCTGCCGGAGGCTGGCACAGCACTGCCAGAAATCAGCCCGCTACTGCCTCCTCCCTCAGAGGCAGCGGAGGCAGCGGAGGCAGTGGCGGCAGTGGCGGCAGTGGCGCCGGCCGGGAACCCCTTGCCGGCGGAGCCCGTTGGAAGCCGCCCTGAGGACGGGACCATCGTGGTGGCGGAACCCATTACTGCCACCTCAGCCCCGGCCGCTGTCCCCGGCACCGACCGCCTGCAGCCCGCGCCCAGCCCGTTGCCGCTGGAATCTGCATCCGGAACCGCGCCTGTATCCCAACAGGCAGCCGTACCGGCACCTGTGGTTCAGGAACCGGCCGTGCGTACGCCGGACGTTCAAACAGCGAGCGTTTCCAGCCCCATTCCGGGGGCAGCAGACGACGCCAGCACCGCTGAGAATTCCGGCGGCGGCCAGAAGCACGGCGAGCCAGGTGGGGAGCGGCCGTCTCCGGCAAATCCAAGCCCGCGCGGTCCATCGATCACCTTCAGCCTGGATGGACTCGCCAGTCCGGCAATGACAAGCCCGGCGAGCGCCGGCACCCCGTTGTCCGGTGTCAGCCAGTCCGCGTCTTCTCAGCCGCTGACGCTGCTCGGGCAGCCGGCCCAGTGGGCCGAGCCACTGGCAGAACGACTGGCCGGATTGGCGACTCGCGGTGCGAACACGGCAGAGATACGCCTCCATCCACCGAGCCTCGGCCAGTTGGAAGTGCGGATCACACTCACGAACGATCAGGCAACCCTGTTTGTTGCGAGCGCCAACCCCGAGGTCCGGGAAGCGCTCCAGCAGGCGCTTCCCCGCCTGGACAATCTCCTCAATGGACTTGGCATCGAACTGGCGGACAGCGAGATCGCGGAACGTCAGAACGAGCGCTTCCAGTCGGATGCCGACAGCCAGCAGGGCGGTCAGTCCGGCAGAGGGGGTGATTCCGCTGAGTCGGCGGGAACCGAACGGGCATCTGACCGGCTCGGCCTGCTCGACACCTGGGCCTGAGGTTTTTCTGCGGCCGTCAGAGATCCGTGAGCACACCAGTCAATAATCCGCCCAATCACTCGCCGGGCACAGTCACTCTCAATTAATATCCTTATATTTCAGAAGGTTACGGGTCCATAGTCGATGGTACGGTTTTTGCTCGCTCATGAGACAGCCCTATCAAGAGACGCGAGATGGCCGAGAGCGCAGAAACCGCAGAAGCGACTGAAGAACCCCCCAAGGCAAAGCTGGGGCTGACCCAGATCCTGATGATCGTGGCCCTGGTCGTCGTGACCCAGATCGTCATGAAAGTCGTGCTGGACACCTTCTTCCCAGCTCAGGTCGTCGCCGAAACGGCAGAGGATGCCGAGGCAGAGGCCGAAGAAGTAGAAATACCTGTCGAGGAACTGGAGCCCGCCAACTATCTCCCCCTCGACCCGGCCCTGGTGGTCAACATCCAGGACGAGGGGAAATCCCAGTATCTGCAGGCTTCGCTGCAGCTCATGACGCGCAACGCGGAAGTATTCGAGGCCGCCAAGCTGCACGCGCCGGCAATCCGCAGCGCGCTCATCATGCTCTTTTCAACGGTCCCTTACGGCTCCCTGTCGACACTGGAAGGTAAGCAGGATCTGCAGGACAGTGCCCGGGAGCGGATCGATGAAGTGCTGCTGGAACTGGCCGGGGTGGAGGGTATCGATGCCGTCTACCTGACCAGCATGGTGTTCCAATGAGCGAGGTCCTGTCTCCGGAAGAAGTGGACGCACTGCTCAAAGGTGTTTCCAGTGGCGATGTCTCCGCCGGTGGCGGTTTCGGGGTGCCCGAATCGGAAGTGACCGAACTGGACCTGGCCAACCCGAACTCGGTACGAAGAAACGAAGCGCCACCACTGGATTTTCTGAACCAGGTGCTGGCACGCAAGCTTGCCAACAACATCCGGCCGCTCTTCAAGAACCAGGGTGAAGTTGCTGCTGAACCAGCACGGCTCTGCTCCTACGCTGATTACCTGGCGGAGCTCGACCGGCCGACCAGCATTCACCACACGCATTCGAAACCGCTGGGATCGGACGTGCTCTTCGTCCTCCACGCAGACCTGATCCTGAACTACGTGGACTTCTACTACGGCGGGGACGGATTACTCGATGGGGCGGAGCCGCTGAGCCGGGATTTCACGGTAACCGAGCTCGGCGTTTCCAGCCGGATACAGAATAAAGTCGAACGATTCATGATCGAGGCCTGGGCGCCCGTGGTACCGCTCACCTTCGACAGTATCGGCACCGAGTCGAACCCCGAGTTTTCAAACTTCTTCAATCCGGCAGATGTGATGAGCGCTTCCCGCTTCACAGTCTCCCTGGGCGAGAAGACGATCGGCTGGCTGGATGTTCTCGTACCCAGTTCGGCCCTGGAGCCGTTCCGGCGCGCATTGCAGGCGGCCAGTCAGGGTGATCAGCTGCAGAAGCAGAGCCGCTGGGCGAACGCATTCGAGGCTCAGGTGCGCAACACGGAAATTGAACTCAGTTCAGTACTGGGCAGCACGCGCATCAATCTTGGCGAGCTGGTCAAACTTCGAATCGGCGACATCCTGCCCCTCGAACTGCCCGAGACCGTGGAGCTCACAGCCGGATCCGTACCACTGTTCAAAGGCACGTTTGGTGTTTCCAACGGCCACAACGCCATTCGCATCGTCGAGCGGCTGCAGAGCCGGGCATGACAGTTAACAGAAAGGCATACAGATGAGCGAAACCGAAGCTTCGCCAGAAACACCCGTCGAGCGCGCCGAATTCGACGAGTTGGGTGACAACGCAGGGACGGACAGCAATCAGGACATCAACCTGGATGTGGTTCTGAATGTGGACCTGGACCTGGCTCTGGAAGTCGGCCGCGCCACCATCAGCGTCAGAAACCTGCTGCAGCTCAATCAGGGCTCGGTTGTGGAACTCGACCGGCTCGCTGGAGAACCGCTGGACGTGCTGGTGAACGGCACGCTGATCGCCCGTGGCGAGGTGGTCGTGGTCAACGAAAAGTACGGCATTCGGCTCACCGACGTGGTCAGCCCTGCCGAACGCATCAAGCGGTTTCAGTAAAGCGGTGGACCCTACCTGGACCAGCCAGTCCTTCAATATGCTGGGCGCGCTCACCGGCGTGCTGCTGCTCATATTCGCGGCAGCCTGGCTGCTCAAGAAACTGCAGCAGGGTCAGGGCGGCAGCCGTGGACACCTGAAAGTGGTTTCCGTGCTGCCGTTGTCCGCCAAGGAGCGGGTGATGCTCGTTCAGGTAGGCGAAGAGCAGGTGCTCATGGGGGTCAGCAGCGCGGGCATTCAGCATCTGCACACCCTGAACACACCGATCGAAACGCACACGGCGAGCAAGGCCGAAGCCACGCCATCAGCGGGTAATTTCGCTGAGCAGCTGAAAAACATCATGAGGACGCGAACGTGAACAGACGTGCCAGCACCCTGGCCACGATCACGGCCCTCGCCTGCCTGTTGTTGCCGGCTCTTTCCTTCGCCGCCGAAGCAGCCACCGCTGGCGCCGTACTCACCCCAAGCACCACACCGCTGATCAGCATTGCCGGTGCCGAAGGCGAAGCACCGTACTCGCTGACCATACAGGTGCTCGCGCTGATGACGGCGCTGACCCTGCTGCCGGCGCTGGTTCTGATGATGAGTTCCTTCACCCGGATCATCATTGTGCTTTCCATTCTCCGTCAGGCGCTCGGCACGGCCCAGACACCGCCCAATCAGGTGCTGATCGGATTGTCGCTGTTTCTCACCTTCTTCGTGATGGCGCCGGTGATGAGCGACAGCTTCGAAGCCGGGCTCGGCCCCTACCTGGACGGTGAGATGGCTGTGGAAGAAGCCTTCGACAAAGGCATGGCGCCGATCAGAACCTTCATGCTCGATCAGACCCGGGAATCCGAGCTGGAGCTGTTCGTCTCCCTGTCTGCAGACGATGTCGATACACCTGAAGAAGTTGCGACCAGCGTGCTCGTTCCTGCCTTTATCACCAGTGAACTGAAAACGGCCTTCCAGATCGGCTTCCTGGTGTTTATCCCGTTTGTGATCATCGATCTGGTTGTGGCCAGTATCCTCATGTCCATGGGGATGATGATGCTTTCACCCATGCTCGTCTCCCTGCCTTTCAAGATCATGCTCTTTGTGCTGATCGATGGCTGGTCATTGCTGATCGGTACCCTGGCCGGGAGTTTCTACCTGTGACGCCGGAATCGGTGGTCGCCATCGGCCAGCAGGCGCTGCAGGTGATCGTGCTGTTGTCCGCCCCCCTGCTTCTGTCCGCGCTGCTGGTGGGCCTGTTCATCGGCATGCTGCAGGCGGCAACCCAGATCAACGAGATGACCCTGTCGTTCATCCCCAAACTGATCGTCCTGGTCGCCGCGCTCTGGATCGCCGGTCCGTGGATGCTGGAACTCATCACCACCTACGCATCCCGGCTCATCACCGACATTCCGAACATGATCGGTTGAGGCGACATGTTCGACCTCACCGACCTGTCTGCACTGGTAACCGCCTACCTGCTGCCGTTTTTCCGCATCGGCGCCATGCTGATGATCGCGCCGCTGTTCGGCGCTCAACTGATACCGGCCCGGGTGCGGGTGATTCTGGCTGTGGTTCTGGCGGCCGTCATCGCACCGCTCATCCCCGCTGCGCCGGCCTTCGATACATTCAGCGCCGGTGCGGTGATGGCCATCGCACAGGAAATCATCATCGGTGGCACCATGGGGTTCATGGTGCAGATGGTTTTCGATGCCGTGATCATCGGCAGTCAGACCATCGCCATGGGCATGGGGCTCGGTTTCGCCATGCTGGTCGACCCCCAGCGCGGCGTAAACGTCCCTATCCTTTCCCAGTTCTTCATCCTGATGACGACCATGATGTTCCTGGCCCTCGGTGGACATCTGATCCTCATTCAGGTGCTGGTGCAGAGTTTCACCACACTCCCACCGGGCGCAGCGAGCTTCGGCACGGATGGCCTGTGGTCCGTTGTCTCCTGGGGCTCGGAAATGTTCGCCGGCGCGGTGCTCGTCGCACTGCCCGCTGTTGTGGCCCTGCTGATCGTGAACCTGGCCTATGGCGTCATCAGCCGGGCAGCGCCCACGCTCAATCTGTTCGCGGTAGGTTTTCCGGCCACCGTACTGCTCGGCTTCCTGATTCTGCAGTTCAGCTTTCAGACCACACTGGTGAGCCTGAGCACCCTGCTGGACAGTACGTTTGCCGAGATCGGCAACCTGTTCGGGGTCATACCATGATCCGCATGATGCCAATGGGACCGGAGTCTGCCGGTGGCTGAAGAACAGTTTCAGGAACGCACCGAACCAGCCACTCCGAAGCGGCTGCAGGACGCCCGGAACAAAGGGCAGATTGCTCGATCCCGGGAATTGAACGCCATGGCGGTCACCCTGGCGGGGGCTGCCGCCGTCTTTGTTCTCGGCGACGGTATCGTTGGCGGGATTACGGACATCATGGCTGCCAACCTGGCCCTGCCGAGAATGGCCCTGATGTCGCCGGAATACATGCTGGCGCATCTGAAGGAGGCCGCCCTCTCTGCTGCGCTCACGCTGACCCCCTGGCTCACGCTGCTGACCATCGTGGCGCTGCTCGCGCCGCTTTCCCTCGGTGGCTGGTCGTTCAGCGTGGAGGCCATGAAATTCAAAGGCGAACGGATCAATCCCATTGCCGGTCTCAAGCGCCTGTTCGCCATGCGCGGGCTGGTTGAGTTGCTCAAGGCCCTGGCGAAGTTCGCCCTGGTCGGCACCATCGCCGTGCTGGTCCTCGACTGGCTGGCGGACGAATTCATCGGCCTCGGCCGTCAGTCCGTCATGCAGGCGTTGAATCATTCCGCCTGGCTGATGGCTACGGCATTCATTCTGTTCAGCGCCGGTCTGATTCTGATCGCCGCCGTCGACGTGCCTTTCCAGATCTGGGATCACGGCAAAAAGCTGCGCATGACCCGCCAGGAAGTGAAGGACGAGATGAAAGAGACGGAAGGCCGTCCGGAAGTTCGCGGCAAGATCCGCGCTCTGCAGCAGGAGACGGCCAATCGCCGGATGCTCGAGGACATTCCGATCGCATCCGTGGTGGTCACTAACCCGACCCACTATGCGGTGGCTCTACGCTATGACGCTGACAAAATGGGCGCGCCGGTGGTGGTGGCCAAAGGCGCAGACCTGATCGCGTTGAAGATCCGGGAAGTCGCAAATGCGCACGGCGTGCCGATTTTCGAAGCGCCACCACTGGCTCGCGCGCTGTATGCAAGCGCCGAGATCGGCGACGAGATCGCCGAGCGCCTCTATGTAGCCGTGGCCCAGGTGCTCACCTACATCTATCAGCTCGATGCCTGGGTCGCCGGCCGGAACGCGGAACCCGAGCGGCCGATCATCGATATCGATGAGTCGTCGGACGGGGATTGATCGATGGACTTCCAGCAACTGACTCAGCGCATCATGCCCTATCTGAATCACGGGCTCGGTGCGCCCATCTTCCTGATGCTGATCCTCGGGATGCTTGTCATCCCGTTGCCGCCGTTTCTGCTCGATCTGCTGTTCAGTTTCAACATCACCCTGTCGCTGATCATCATTCTGGCGGTCATCTACGTGCAGCGTCCTCTGGACCTGGGTGTGTTCCCAACTGTGCTCCTGCTTGTCACACTGCTGCGTCTTTCCCTGAACGTGGCGTCGACACGGATTGTGCTGCTCAACGGTCACGAGGGTACTGACGCGGCAGGCCGGGTGATCGAAGCCTTCGGTGAATTCGTCATCGGCGGCAACTACACCATCGGTCTCGTCGTTTTCGCCATCCTGGTGATCATCAACTTCGTGGTTGTCACCAAAGGTGCCGGGCGCGTTTCCGAGGTAACCGCCCGCTTCACTCTGGATGCCATGCCCGGGCGCCAGATGGCCATCGACGCGGATCTGAATGCCGGCATCATCGACCAGGAAGAGGCCTCGCGCCGACGGAAAGAAATCCGCGAGGAAGGGGACTTCTTCGGCTCCATGGATGGCGCCAGTAAATTCGTTCGCGGTGATGCGGTTGCCGGCGTACTCATCCTGTTCATCAATATCATCGGCGGCCTCGCCATCGGCACCGTGCAGCACGGCATGTCTTTCGCCGATGCCATGCACAACTACACCCTGCTCACGATCGGGGATGGTCTGGTGGCACAGATCCCGTCACTGCTGCTGTCCACCGGCACCGCCATCGTCGTCACCCGGATGTCGGCGCCACAGGACATGGGCGAGCAGGTACTGTCTCAACTGTTCCGCCAGCCGAAAGTGCTCACGATCGCCGGCGCCGTGCTCTTTCTGCTCGGCATCATTCCCGGCATGCCGAACATGGTCTTCCTGTTGATCAGCAGCGCCTGTTTCTACGGCGCGTATCGGGCTGCGCAGATCCAGGAGGCACCACCACCGGAAGAGGCACCGGTCGCTGCCGAACCGGATGGCGTCCGGGAGGATCTCAGCTGGGAGGATGTGGGGCCTCTGGATGCCCTGGGTCTGGAGGTGGGTTATCTGCTGATCCCCCTGGTGGATCCGGATCAGGGTGGTGAACTCATGTCGCGCATACGGGGCGTCCGGAAGAATCTGACCAGTGAACTCGGCTTCCTGATACAACCCATCCATATCCGGGATGACCTGAACCTGGCGCCCGGCGGCTACCGGATCTCCGTACACGGGGTGCCGGTTGCCGAAGGTGAGATTCATCCAGGCAAGGAACTGGCGATCAATCCCGGTGAAGTCACCGGCAAGCCGGTGGGGATCGAGACGAAGGATCCGGCCTTTGGCCTGGATGCCGTCTGGATCGAACCCACCGCCAGTGATCATGCCCGAACCCTGGGCTACACCGTCGTCGATGCAGGCACCGTGGTAGCCACACACCTGAGTCAGGTGGTGAAAACACACGCGCATCAGCTTCTCGGCCACGAGGAAGCGCAACAGCTCATCGACCGGCTCACGGAAAACGGCAATGGGGCTCTCAAGGATCTGGTCCCCAAGGTTGTGCCCCTGGCGACGCTCGTGCGCGTGCTGCAGGACCTGCTGCTCGAACAGATTCCCATCAGAAACATCCGCACGATCGTCGAAACTTTGGCGGAGCTGGCGCCGACCACCCAGGAACCTGCCAGATTGCTGGCGGCGGTCCGGGTGGCGCTATCTTCGTCTATTGTTCACAAAATCAATGGCTTAGCGCCTGAAATTCCAGCTTTCACCCTGGATCCGAAACTGGAACAGATCCTGCACGACAGTATGAATCAACGGATTGGTGGAGCGGAAACAGCTTCCAGGGCCCTGGCCTACGACGGTGGAGCTAACCAGCAAGGCATGAAGAACGATGCATCCAGAGCAGCGCCGGACAACGGCGAAACGCAGGGTCTCGGGATCGAACCGAACCTGGCCGATCAGATCCACAAGGCGCTGCTCGAGCAGACCCAGCGTCAGGAAATGCTCGGCAGCCCGGCCGTGCTGCTCGTGCCACCGGCGATCCGCAGCTGGGTGGCACGATTTGTCCGCCAGGGTATCCCGGGCTTGACCGTACTCGCCTACAACGAGATCCCCGACGATCGCAAAGTCCGGCTGATCGGTGCGATCGGTGGCTGAAGAACCGGGGATGAGCGCATAGATGAAGATCAAGCGATTCCACGCGAAGACCATGCGTGATGCGCTCCGGCAGGTGCGCGAGGAGCAGGGCCCGGATTCCGTCATTCTTTCCAAACAGAGAATCGGCGACGGCATCGAAGTCATCGCCGCGGTGGACTACGACGAAGCCCTGCTGCATCAATCCAATCAGGTGCTCGGAGCCCGGGCAACCGGCGGGGCTTCCGCCCTGCAGTCCCGTCTGGCGCAGAGTGCAGGCGCCGTGCAGGACGCTGAAACGCTCAACGAAACGGCGCCTTCCGAACCAGCGACTCCGCAACCCTCGGTCGGCAGTTTCTTCGCCAGAGTCTATTCAGATGTGGCCTCCGGTCAGGAAGCCGATGAGGACGACGATCAGGAAGCCACCCTGAACGACCTCGCGGACGACGAACCGGCCACTGAATCCAGCTTCAGATCCCTGTTCGATGCCACCAGCACCATCGCCACACTGCCGGAACCAGGCCTGAGCTCTGCCCCTCTGCTGGAGGAGATCGCGACCCAGTTGAGCGCGCTGCGCCAGACAGTGAACGAACAGTACAGCGAACTGCACTGGGACGACCTGCAACGCCGCGAACCCCACCTCGCTCAGGTCGTTCAGCGTCTGGATGGCCTGGGGCTGTCCCGCTCACTGGTGCAGAGCATCGTTCGCGCGCTCCCGCCCGACCTGTCGGCGGACGCGGCCGCAGCCGGACAAGGTACAGCGGCAAAGGATACCGTCGCCAAGAAAGCCTGGCGCAACGCCATCGGTCTGCTCGCGAAGCGCATTCCGGTCGCTGCCCAGGACGTCTGCGAAGAAGGCGGGATCTTTGCGGTGGTTGGACCGACCGGCGCCGGCAAGACCACGAGCATCGCAAAGCTGGCGGCCCGGTTCGCACTGGAAAACGATCCACAGATGCTCGGCCTGATCACCACCGACAGTTTCCGCATCGGCGCTCAGGAGCACCTGCTCCGGTTCGGGAAAATTCTCGGCGTGCCGGTTCAGGTTGCGAGTACGCCGGAAATTCTCCGGGCAACGCTGGACCAGCTGGCCGACCGGAAGCTCATCCTGATCGACACCGCAGGGTTCAGTCTCAACGATGAAACCATGATCGAAAACCTGGAAAACATGACACGGCATTCGCCGACGGTGCAGACCCTGCTGGCGCTACCCGCGAACCTGCAGACGGCCGCCCTGGATCAGGCCATCCGCACCTTCGACCGCCTCGGACTGGACGGTGCCATCGCCACCAAGGTGGACGAAGCCACTTCCCTCGGTGGTCTGCTGTCCACGGTGATCGCGTCCAATCTGTCCGTCTGCTATGTCGCCGATGGTCAGCGGGTACCGGAAGATCTGAAGCCCGCCAGCCGTTTTCGGGCCGGCTTTGTCAGCCAGGCAGTGAGCCTGGCCAGGACATTCCAGACAGATAGAACACCCTCGTCACGCTGCTATCCGGCACAGTCCGCCCCGGAGCAGTCGGCGGCAGGAAAACTGCACCCCATAAACTCCGACAGTCGAGTAGCCAGCTATGGATAACGTCTTACCAATCAGCCCTGGCCATGCTGGTCCCAAGCACTCGGGTCGGCGAAAACCGGTGCAGGTCATCGCGGTGACCGCCGGTAAAGGCGGCGTCGGCAAGACGGCGGTCTCGATCAATCTGGCTCTGGCGCTCGGCAAAATGGGCAGAAAGACCATGCTCCTCGACGCTGATCTGGGTCTGGCCAACATCGATACCCAGCTGGGCCTGCAGCCTTCATCGAATCTGTCTCACGTACTGGCCGGTGAATGCGCGCTGAAAGACATCGTGCTGCCGGTATATCCTGGGGTAGAACTGATCCCGGCCGCATCCGGCGTTACCCGCATGACCGAACTGTCGGCCAGGGAACAGGCGGGGGTGATCGGTGCGTTCGACGAACTGACCAATGACCTCGAAGTCCTCATCGTCGACAACGCCCCGGGCATCTCCTCGAGCATGCTCCGCTTTACCCGCGCCGCCCACGAGGTGCTGGTGGTGGTCTGCGACGAACCGGCCTCGATTACCGATGCCTATGCCGTGATCAAGGTGCTGAGTCGCGACCACGGCGTGAGTCAGTTCAACGTGCTCGTTAACAAGACGGACAATGCGACACAGGGACGTGAGGTGTTCTCGAAAATCAATCGGGTCGCGGAACGTTTTCTCGATGTCACCCTGAACCCGATTGGCGAGATCCCCAGAGATACCTATCTGCAGCGTTCGATCCAGGAACAGGCAGGCGTGGTGTTACGCTATCCGGGTTCAGCCTCCGCCAAGGCCTTCCACAGCCTGGCCAGAAAAACGGCAGCCTGGCCCTCACCCCGCTCCCCCGGTGGTCATGTGGAGTTCTTTATCGAGCGTACGGTGGCGGCAGTGGGCGCCCCGTCACAGAGCGACAGTGACGCCCCATCGAGACTCTCTACATGAGCGCATCTTCGGAATACCTGAAAGTCGAACAGATGGATCAGACCGAGCTGGTCCGAAAACACGCCCCCCTGGTCAAGCGCATCGCCTACCATCTGGTCGGACGCCTGCCTTCGAGTGTGGATGTGGACGATCTCATTCAGGCCGGCACCATCGGCCTGCTCATGGCGGGCAAGAACTTCTCGGCAGACAAAGGCGCCAACTTCGAAACCTATGCAGGCATCCGCATCCGCGGTGCCATGATCGACGAACTCAGAAAGTCGGACTGGACGCCCAGATCCGTGCACCGGAAGATCCGCGAAGTCACGGAGGCGATTTCCCAGATAGAAAATCAGACCGGCGCCCGGGCGCGGGACACTGATGTGGCCGAGGCCCTGGGGATCAGTACCGAGGAATATCATGAAATTCTCCGGGACGCGACGGCAGCGCGGCTGTTCAGCCTTGACCAGCCTGCCGATGACAGCGGCGAACCACTCCAGGTGGAAGGCGAAGAAGATCAGGAGCCTTCCGAGATGCTGCAGGAAGCCTCTCGAAGAGAGCGGCTGGTGGCGCTGATCAACGATCTCCCTGAACGGGAACAGCTGATCATGTCGCTTTACTACGACGAGGAACTGAATCTGCGTGAGATCGGCGAAGTGCTGAACATCTCCGAATCCCGGGTCTGCCAGATTCATGGACAGGCCCTGCTGCGTCTGAAATCCCGTATCGGGGAGTGAGGGCCGAAGATGAACGATCTGTCCCTGCTTACAACTTACGGTGACCTGCTGGTTGGCGCATTGCTGATTGCCTGTCTGTTCGGCCTCATCTTCCAGGTTCGAAGCCAGAGCCGGCGTATCGCCGCACAGGCACAGCATATGGAAGATCTGCAGAGTGCGGTTGCTGCCTACGGTCAATCTCTGATCGTCAGCCGGAGCCTGCTCGAACAGATGGAATCCAGACTCAGCGAATTTACCGACAGGAATCTGGAGATTCAGTCCCAGTTCGCCTTCAACCGATCTTTCGAAGAAGCCTCCCGTCTCGTCAAAGACGGCGGTACCGTGGAATCTCTGGTGAACGATTGCGGCCTGTCCGATGCGGAAGCGGCGCTCATGATCCGGCTCCATCAACGGGAAGCAGAAAAGCCCCGCCAGCAATGGCGGCAACCTGCCATGGGCTCGGTAACGGGCAAAGGTACGGCGGCCGAAGCGAGTGAGTCTCCCCTGACCAGCGAAGAAATCCGCCTGCAGGAGTCACTGGCAGCAGCTCAATCCAGGTAGGCGGTGTCCTGGTAGTCTTCACCGCGGACGATGGAGATGTCCACGCGTCGATTCTTCGCTCGATCGAAGGAGTTGTCGTTGGAAGCCAGCGGCCGGGTATCGGCATAACCCGCGATCACGAATCTGGCGGGATCCAGCCCCTCATAGTCCATCAGCTCATGCAGCACTGAAACCGAACGGGCCGAAGACAGTTCCCAGTTCGAACGGAACCGCAGCGTGGAGATCGGCAGATTGTCCGTATGTCCGGAAATGCGGATCACGCCTTCGGTCTGACGCAGAAAGTCGTGGATCTTCTCCAGAACCGGCAGAAAACTGACTTCAACCTCCGCCGAACCCAGGGCAAACGACCCCTTCTCCCGGATATGAATGACCGTGCGGGCACCGACGGTACGGACGTCGACGATGCCTTCCTCGATCTCTTTGCGCAGGGCCTCTCTGGCTTTCTCCGTATCTTCCTCCGCCTTGTCGACCAGATCCTGGAACTCTTTCAATTCCACCACGTCCACCGGATCAACAAAATCCAGGGTGTTCTTGTTTGAATCGATCGTGAACTGCCGAACCTGATTGAGCACGGTGGATTGCGGCTGGCCGGGACTGAACTCTCTGGCGATGATGCTCGTCCCTTTTGGTATGTGCTTACTCTTGATATCCGCCTGCACCCCGAAAGCTTCACGCATGGAGCCGGCCAGCTGCTTGAACTTGGCCACATCCATCTCGGAAAAAGACAGCAGCAGCACGAAAAAGCAGAGCAGCAGCGTCGAAAGGTCGGCAAAGGTGACCATCCATTTCGGTGCGCCGCCGCCCCCTTTCGATGGGGATTCGTACTCTTCTTCCAACGTCCCTGTGCTCCTGTGCGTGCCTTGACCCTCAGGCGGCCACTTTCTTCGCTTCCGTATCCCGTGCGGACTCGGGGAGATAGTTCTTCAGCAGACTTTCGAGAACACGTGGGTTCTGACTGTCCTGAATGCCGGCGATGGCATCCGCGATCAGGGAACGTACGCGTTTTTCGTCCCGGCTTCGGAGCTCCAGCTTGTCTGCGATGGGTATGGCGACCATGTTGGCGAGCACAGCACCGTACAGGGTGGTCAGCAGCGCGACCGCCATCGCCGGTGCAATCTGCTTCGGATCGTCCATCGTCGAGAGCATCTGCACCAGGCCGATCAGGGTGCCGATCATGCCCATCGCCGGCGCCACCTCACCAATCTGGGTGAATATGGCGGAACCTTCCTGATGACGCTGCACGGTCAGACTGATGTCTTTGGCAAGAATGGAGCGAACCACTTCGGGTTCATGTCCATCGATCACGAGGCCAAGCCCCTTCTGCATGAACTCGTTGGGAATCTCCGCCTCTTCGAGGGAAAGAATACCGCCTTTACGGGCCGCCTGGGCAAGCTCGACCGATTTCTCGATGAGTTCTTCCGGCGTGTCCTGTTTGAACGAAAATGCGCGCACCGCCACCTTGGCGGCGCTCAGAAACTGACCGAGGCTGAATTTCATCATCGTGACCATCACCGTGCCGCCGAGCACGATGATCATCGAAGGGGTGTTGATGAACACGGTCGGCTGGCCGCCGACCACGACTGTGGCCACGACGACCAGCATGGCGCCGATCAACCCGATAAGAGTGGCTAGATCCACAACCGGACTCCTTTTCTCAGTTGCGAAGAGCGGAATTGCTCAAACATGCATGTCAACTAGTTAACTGACCAAAACTGGCCGTCAGCCCTATCGTCGACCGCCTGTGGAGAACCTTGAGCCCGGGAATCCGGAAATGTGAACAGGCCCGCAGAATGAGCACAGCACCGGGAAAAGGCTTTGTTCGAGCTTTCGTGCCGGTGACATACTTTGTTAGGAATCATGAACTTAGCGCCATTCGACATGGATCGTCAGAACAGCGGAATCAACCCTGGAAGCGCCTACGGCGTCAGCCACGAGTCAGACAACGACACCCTCAAGGTGTTCGTGCGTGGGTCTGTGCCCCTGTCTGAGGTAACCGCCCATGTCACCCGCTTTCAGGACGTCTGGATCGCACATTCGAAGATCCTCTGGGACCTTCGCGAGTTCGATCCGTCGGAGGTGACCAGCAGCGATATCCTGAACATTCAGCACGCCTTTGCTGAAATCATGGCGTTACGAGCCGGCAGCCGCTCGGCTGTGCTGATCGGCAAGGAACTGGATCTCGTTGCCCGTATCACCCTGGCTCTGAGTGAGAATCAGGATGGTTCGATTCAACTGCGTACCTTTCTCGATGAAACTCAGAGTCTGTCCTGGCTGGGAGCCGTCGCATCCGGGGAAGAATCGACCTGAGCCTGAGGCACTTTCAATCGGACTTCTGCAACTGGTGGTATCTGGCGGCTATCTCATCCTGAATCCGGTCTTCCCGTTTCTGCACTTCCCGGGCTTCCTCCGCTTCGAATCGATGCACCGCTGAGCCCAGTGCCGACGACCGGACGTGCTGGGCGATCCACTTTGCCCGACAGGACTCGTAGTGACTGCGCGCCTTCTCGACAGTCTCCGCCTGCAGATTGACGGCATGGCGAAGCTTCTCCATGAACAGGTGGGTCTCGGTCAACCGCATGGCGCTCACCCCTTCGGTCTGACTCTTTTCCGTCTGCTGGGCAATATATCCCTCCAGATATTCGGTCAGATCCTGAAGCTTCTGCTCGGCCTCCCGCACAACCCGGGATTGCTGCTCCATGCGACCGGCCAGATCCTGGGATTCCCGCACCGAGATAGCCTCGATAGAGCGCATCCGCTCAGAGCGTCGCTCACTCCGCGCCATTCATTCCTCCAGGTTCAGCCTGTTCTGAATTCGCAGCAGGCATGAAAATCTGCTCAAGCTGCGCGAGGGATACATCCAGACGCGCCGGTTCGTCCAGCGCCTGCATGAGAAATTCCCGCAGCTTTGGCCAGAGCTGAATCGCCAGGTCGATATCCGGATCGGAACCCGGGTTGTAAGCGCCTACGTTGATCAGATCCTGATTCTCCGTATAAGTGGCGTAAATCTGCCGGTAGGCCTGGGCGAGCTGCTGATGCCGGTGATCGGTCACCTGATTCATCACCCGGCTGGCAGAAGCTTCCACATCCACCGCCGGAAAAACACCCGCGCCCGCGAGCTTTCTTGACAGGACGATGTGGCCATCCAGAATGGAGCGGGCCGCATCTGCAACCGGATCGTTATGATCGTCTCCCTCGGTGAGGACCGTATAGATGGCGGTGATCGAACCCTGGTCTGCAGAGCCCATCCCTGCCCTTTCACAGAGCTCCGGCAACGCCGCGAAAACGGAGGGTGGATAGCCTTTGGTTACCGGCGGTTCACCGATCGCCAGGGCAATTTCCCGCTGGGCCTGAGCGATCCGGGTCAGGGAGTCCATGAGCAGAAGCACGTGATAGCCTTTGTCACGGAAATACTCGGCCACGCTGGTCGCGATGAGTGCGCCATGAATCCGCATCAGTGGGGGGTGGTCGGACGGCGTGGCAACCACCACGGCGCGCGCCATGCCCTCTGGTCCGAGTGAATTGGCCACGAACTCCTGGACTTCCCGGCCCCGCTCGCCGACCAGACCGACAACGACGATATCGGCGGCCGTATGCCGGGTCATCATGCCGAGCAGCACACTCTTACCGACGCCGCTGCCGGCGAACAACCCGACCCGTTGTCCGCGGCCAAGACTCAACAGGGCATTGATCGAACGGACCCCGACATCGAGAGGTTCATTGATCGGTTGCCGCTCGAGCGGATTGATGGGCGACGCATGCAGGTCCATACGTTCATCGCCATCGATGCTGCCGCGCCCATCGATCGGTTGTCCTGAACCATCGATAATCCGGCCGAGCAGACCTTCGCCCACCCGCACCGAGGCCGGCCGAAGCGTCGGCACGACCCGCGCATTGCTGACCATCCCGCGAATGCGGCCCGTGGGCATGAGAAAGATCCGGTCGTCCGCAAAGCCGACGACCTCCGCATCCACACGACCACCATCGGGACGGATGACTTCACAATAGGAACCGATGGGTGCTTCGCACCCCACCGCCTCGAGCGTGAGTCCCACCATGCGTCGGAGGGCACCTTCCACCACCAGGCGCCCGGCTTCTTCCACTTCGGCCTCGTCCCTTGCCAGACGGTCTGCCCAATGTCGGCTTCGATCGAGCTCCGGTGGCTGTGCAACGGTGCGGCTCAACTCGATACCTCACCAGGCCGCGCATCGGCTTCCCGCTCACCGCCCACCAGCGTCGCTAGAATGGACTCCAGCCGTTTCTCCACCCGCGCGTCAATCTGTGACGTCGCCGTGGTCACCCGGAGGCCGCCCCGGGTGAGGACCGGGTCCTCCACCAGGGTCCAGGCGACATTGGTGCCGGATTCTCCGAACGCCGAACGCACCACCTGAGCGTCTTCGGGATGCAGATGCACCTCCACTTCCCGGGAGGCCACCGGCAGCAGTTCGATGGTCTCCCGGACCACGCCGACAATCTGACCTGGATCTGTCTTCAGCTCACGACGGATGATCTGTCTGGCAACCCGGATCGCCAGGGATACCAGCGCCTGTTCCACTTCGTCATCCAGTTCTCTGAAGGGTTCCGCCAGCGCTTCGATGCAGCGATTCAGGGTTTCGGCCTGGCCCGCCAGTGCGGCACGGCCTTCCTGACGGCCAGCCTCCAGCCCTTGCGCAAACGCCTCTTCGAAAGCCGTCTTCTGCAGAGCTTCGAGCTTGTCCACCGTCATCGGCGGACCGGCACTGGTGGATGCGCCGACATCCGGCGCCACCCAGCGGACCGCCTGTGCATCGGGGCCACCCCCGGCCAGGTCAGACATATTCTTCACCCGAGTCGCCGAGCTGGATCTTGCCTTCGTCCGCCAGACGCAGTGCCCGCTCGAGAATTTCCTTCTGGGCTTCCTCCACTTCGGACAGGCGCACGGGGCCCCTGGCCTCCATGTCTTCCTTGAGGATGTCCGCCGCCCGACTCGACATGTTCGACAGAATCTTCTCCTGAGTTGCCGGGTCTGCGCCTTTCAGCGCCACGCCGAGTTGATCGCTGCTGATCTCCCTGAGCAGGGTCTGCATGCCGCGATCATCGAGTTCGGCCAGAGATTCGAAGACAAACATCAGCTCCTGGATCTGCATGCCCAGTTCATCGTCCACATCCCGAATCCTGGCAATCGCATCGCTTTCGTATTCCGGCCCGAGCTTGTTCAGAATATCCGCCGCCGCGCGCATACCGCCGAGGCTCTTGGACTGGTCGCCCCGGTTCTGGGCAATCCGCTTTTCCATGATCTCGTCCAGCTCCATCAGCGCGGAATGACGGATGCCTTCCAGATTGGCAATACGCATCAGAATGTCGCCATGCCGCTCTACCGGCAGGCGGCGAAGCACCTGCGCCGCCCGCTCGTGGTTCAGGTGAGACAGCACCACGGCGACAACCTGGGGGTGTTCCTCGGTGAGCAGGTCGGCAACCACATTCGGTTCCGTCCATTTGAGGGTTTCCAGACCTTTGGTATCCCTGCCCTGGAGAATCCGCTCGATGAACTCGTTGGCGGCATCCGCACCCAGGGCATTGGCAAGCACCGTCCGCACGAACTGCTGACTGCCGATCCCCAGCGACGTGTGCTCCTGAATATCCACGGCGAAGCTCTCGATCACCGCATCCACCTGCTCGCGGGATACATTGCCGATCTCGGCCATCGCCTGGCCGACATGCTGAACTTCCTGGGGATTGATGTGCCGGAGCACCTCGGACGCTGCTTCTTCACCCAGGGTCATGAGCAGAATGGCCGCGCGGCTCTTGCCGGAGAGTCCCTCGGCGGCGCTACTCATCCGCGGCGACCCAGTCCTTCACCACCTGGGCGATGCGTTTCGGATCTGTGCTCGCCATGTTCTGCGCAATCTGCATGGGATCCTCTCTCGGCATGAGATGCATCTGCGGATAACCGGACTGATCCAGTGGCAGGGCAGGATTTGGTGCAGGCGGCGGTTGCAGGAGATTCTGCACCAGAGGTTTCAGGACGAAGATAACGAGGCTCAGAACGATCACCGCTGCGAGGAGCAGCTTGCCCACGTCCATCACCATCGGGTTTTCCCAGATCGGCGGCGCTTCGGCTGCCACCGGGGTAGGCGCGGCCTGGAAGGGCATGTTGATCAGATTCAGCGTGTCGCCCCGGGCCTCATCGTAGCCGACGGCCTCGCGGATCAGACCGCGGATCTCAGCCAGTTGTTCTTCACTCAGCGGTACCGGTTCAGCGTTCCGGCCGCCACCAGGCGCAGGCAGGTAATCGAGCACCACGGCGACCGACAGCCGCTCAATCTGGCCTCTGGGCGCCCGTTTACGGCTGATGGTGCGATCCACCTCATAGTTCAGAATGGAATCCTGGGCGCTGCTTCTCGGCAGGGGTTCAGCAGGAGGCGTCGTGCCATCAGCAGCGGCTGTGCCGGCGGCGGCCTGCGCCTGCTGGGGCGGATTGCCAAGCGCATTTACCGGCGGCTGATTAGACAGCGCACCCGGAATTCCGAGCGCACCGAGTGCGCCCCCTACCGATTCCTGCTGACTGGTCTGTTCACTTCGCACCACCTGGCTGGCGGGATCAAAGCGTTCTGTGGTTTCTTCCAGCTCGGTGAAATCGAGATCGGCAACGATCCGCGTGCGCGACCGGCCCGGTCCCATGATGGGCACGAGCAGCGTATCGATGTTTTCTGCCAGCGCGTTTTCCAGCCGACGGCGGTACTCGAACTGACTGGTCGCGGCACCCAGCAGGTCGTCATTGCCCTGATTGGAGAGCAGATTGCTGTTTTCGTCGAGCAACGTCACGTTGCCCGCTTCCAGGTCCGGCACGCTGGAGGCAACCAGGTGCGTGATGGCCTTGGTCTGGCCCGGTTCAAGAATCCGGCCAGGGAACAGGTGCACGACCACCGAAGCGGTCGGTGCCTTCCGATCACGCAGAAAGGCCGATCGTTTCGGCAGGCCGAGGGAAACCTGCGCCGCTTTGACCGTATTCAGACTGCCGATGATCCGCTCGAGCTTTGCTTCCAGTGCATGGGTATAGAACTTGGTCTCCATGAACTGGCTGGTGGCATAGCCCTGGCCGTCATAGAGGTTTTCGAGGGTGACCCCCTTGCTCTGCGGAAGGCCCTGCCCGGCCAGCAGCATCTGAGCCTGGTTGAGGCTGGATCCTTCCACCAGCAGGGCACCGGTGGATCCATCGATCTCGTAGGCGATGCCCGCGGTTTCCAGGGCGCCACTGATGGGCCCCATCTCGCTGGGATCGATGCTCGGAAAGAGCATCCGATAACTCGGGCTCTGTGACCAGAGCGCCACCGCCACGCCAATGGCCACCGCCGCCGCCAGCCCGACGAGAATGAGAATCTGGCGCATCCCCGGAATAGCACCCGTATTCGGCCGCGACGCCACAGGGAGTGGTTGTTCCTCTACTTCTGCCATCGTTTACTCGGATTCATCAGACCGGCATGTTCATGATTTCCTGGTACGCGCTGACCAGTTTGTTTCGAACCTCTGTCATGGCATTGAACGAGAGACTGGCTTTCTGCAGCGAAATCATCACCTGAGCCAGATCAACGTTCTCATCACCCGCCTCGAAGGCGCCAGCAAGCGCTTTCGCCTCGGTCTGCGCCTGATGCACCGCATCCACCCCTTCGCCGAGCAGATCGGCGAACTGAGTCGTGGGCGCCGCGCCGGTTTCTGCCCCGGCCGCACTGTCATCAAGGGACTGTGCCTGTGCCGCCAGAGCGCGCATTTCAGCCAGCAGGCTCGACACATCAATGCTGTTCATAATTCGATCCTCGAACTGATCACACTCATGCGGTCCGCATCACCTCACCCGGAATTTCCGCGCCTTCTTCCCGAAGCCGGGCCAGTTTGTGGCGAAGGGTCCTCGGACTGATCCCGAGACGGGCGGCGGCGGCCTCACGACTGCCACCGTCGGCTCGCAGGGCTTCAAAGATAACTTCCCGCTCCCTGGCACGAAGATCCTCTTCCAGACTGACCACCTGCCCGTCGACTTCCTCTTCGTGAGCCACATCCGCGGACGCTGACAGTTCAACGGAAGCAACCCGGACCGGTGCGGACTCGAGCAGCAGGTGATCCGGCTCGATGGTCGATCCGTCGGCAAGCACAGCGGCACGCTGCACGAGGTTGGTGAGTTCACGAACGTTCCCCGGCCAGGCATATTCCTGCAGCTGGCGAACGGCCGCGCTGGAAAACTGCAGGGACCGGGTGCTCTGGCTCGCCCGCAGAACGGCCTCCGCCAGTGGCAGGATATCGCCGACACGTTCGCGCAAGGGGGGTAGATTCAACGGCAGCACATTCAAACGGTAGAACAGGTCTTCACGGAATCGGCCGCCAGCGACCTCGGACTTCAGATCTCTATTGGTGGTCGCAATCACCCGGACGTCCAGATCCATGACCTTCCGGCCACCAAGGCGTTCAACCTCCCGCTCCTGCAGCACTCTCAGAAGCTTCGCCTGCAGAGGCTGGCCCATCTCCGAGATCTCGTCGAGCAACAGGGTGCCGCCCTGGGCCTGCTCGAACTTGCCGGGATGGGCGTTCTGAGCACCGGTAAAGGCGCCTTTTTCATAGCCGAACAGCATGGCTTCCAGCATGTTTTCCGGGATGGCCGCGCAATTGATCGCGACGAACGGCTCGTCGGCGCGCCGGGATTGCTGGTGAATGAAACGGGCAAAGACTTCCTTGCCCGTTCCGGATTCACCGGAGATCATCACCGTCAGATCATTGTCCGCCAGCCGCCGCGCCAGCGCGGTGAGTTCCAGCGTCTTCGGATCGCTGGCGATCAGCTCGTCCGAACCCCCAGACACCCTGGGCAGGTACCGTTCAACCATCTCGAGCAACGCGCTCGCCTCGAAGGGCTTCGCCAGATAGTCCATGGCGCCGCGCTGCATGGCCGATACAGCCTGGGCAATGGATCCATAGGCCGTCATCAGCACCACGGGAATTTCCGGATACCGTTCGCGCAACGAGGCGAGCAGTTCCAGACCATCCACGGGGCTCATCTGCACATCGGAAACCACCAGAGAGGGCGCCGACTGCTCGATCGCAACCATGGCTTCGGCCCCGTCTCCGGCAACACGAACCGTATATCCCGCATCCTGAAGCGTCTCTTCCAGCGCTTCTCTCAGTGCCGCATCATCCTCTACGACGAGTATCTGTACCTCGCTCATCAGCTCTTTGCTCCGGCAACCTGTGGCGTTCGCTCTATCTCAAGACCGGCTTCCAGCGGCAGGCGGAGGCGGAACGTCGCACCACCGCGGGCATTCCGTTCAAGCTGCACCGAGCCGCCGAACGTCTCCGCGACGGTGCGCACCACGGCCAGGCCCAGGCCGGTACCACCGGATCGGGTCGTGAAAAACGGCTCGAAGATCCGTCCGGCTATTTCATCCGGCACACCCGGGCCATCGTCGGTGACGTTGAGCTCCAGATAGCCTTCGCTGGAACTCCGCGCCGACAGCGCCACATGATCGGCGCCGCTCTGCACTGCATTGCTGACCAGGTTGACAAGCGCACCAACGAGCAGATCGCTGTTCACGAAAACCCGTTCACTGTCGGCGGGGGTATCGATCGTGGTGCTGAGGGCGTGCAGCATCCGCGGATCAACCGTTTCCACCACCTGATCCAGAATCTCACGGGCTGACACATGCACCAGTTCCCCCACATCTCCCCGTGCGAACATCAGCATATCGTTGACCATCACCTCGAGTTCCCGCAGCCGGTCGAGAATCCGGGTTGCCCCACGCCGCGCCTTCGGGTCCTCGGATCCGGCAAGCGAGGATGTGTGCAGCATGGCGGTGGTAACCGGCGTTCTGATCTGATGCGCGAGCCTGGCGGCCATCTCACCCATTTCAGACAGACGCTCCTTGCGCACCACGCGCTCCTGCAGATCGTGCAGCTGGGTCACCTCGGTGAGCACCACCACACAGGCACCACCGCCCAGTTCGCGGCGCGTGAGGGTGATGCGCCGACGCTTCTCGAGCACCATGTCTCCAGCGCTGCCGGAGCCGACCAGGTTGTGTCTGATGACGGTTTCCCAGTGCGCGCCCTTGTCCAGACCTTCGAGCATGTCTGCTGCGGCCGGATTCGCTTCCTCCACTTTGCCGGCGGCGCCAACCAGCACCACGCCGACCGGCAGCTCTTCCATCAGGCCGGCCATGCGTGCCGCTATCCGCTCTTTCTCCGCGCGCTGAATTTCCCGCTCACGGCGGGCAACCCGGAGCTCTTCATCCAGCGAAGCGACCTGGCTTTCCAGATCCCCATAAGCTTCTTCCAGCCGGACAGACAGGCTGTTGAACACCTGAAACGCGGCTTCCAGGTCTTCCCGCGACCGGGTTCCACCCTCCGCTGACGCCAGGCTGGGCATGAGATTCGGCATCTGTGACTCCTGACCGGGCACCCGACAGGTGCCTTCCACAGATAGAAGGCAAAAAACATGCCGCTATTTTTATTGCTTATTTATCAGTGAGTTAGCATGATCCGGCGGGATTCAGAACGCCTGATTGGCGCTCGATCGTCAACAATCCGACGACTGACAGAGATTCGAAGGCGGACGTGCGTCGGGCTTCCGGCGCACTCGCTTGCGGCGTTCTAGGCGACTTTGCTGGCGTCTGTGTCCAGATCGTACTTGCGGATCTTTTCAACCAGCGTGGTTCGTCCGACGTTGAGCATGCGTGCGGCTTCTGCCACCACGCCCTTCGAACGCTGCAACGCGTGCTCGATCAACTCGCGCTCGATCTGCTGCAGATGCTCCTTGAGATCCACGGACAGCTCATCCGTATCGTCCGGCAGCCTGTCCGCCTCATCCAACGCGCTGGCTGCAGCAGCGGCCACTTCCATTCGCGGGTCATCCGCCACCGAAGTGCGGTAGTCGTTGGGCAGATCGGCGGGTTCGACGGTTCTTCCCGGGTACATGATGGCCATTCTTTCCACCAGGTTGGCCAGTTCTCTGACGTTACCCGGCCACTCATAGCGGGCAAGCTGGCGCATGGTATCCGCGGAGAACGAAACGGTTGCGCCGGAATTGCGCGCGACCTCGCTGGTCAGTTCATCGATCAGCAGCGGCAGATCACCCATCCGCTCGCGCAGCGCCGGCACCTCGAGGGGAAAAACATTCAGCCGGTAATACAGATCTTCCCGGAATCTGCCTTCGGCGACCGCCTGCTTCAGGTCCCGGTGGGTAGCCGCCACGATCCGTACATCACAGCGAATGGTCCGGCTGCCGCCGACCCGCTCGAACGAACGCTCCTGGAGCACACGCAGCAATTTGACCTGCATCTCCAGGCTCATGTCGCCGATTTCGTCGAGAAACAGCGTGCCACCCTCAGCAAGTTCGAAACGCCCTTTCCGGGTTGAAAGCGCGCCTGTGAAGGCGCCCTTTTCATGACCGAACAGTTCGCTTTCCATCAACTCCGAGGGAATCGCGCCGCAGTTAACGGGCACGAAGACACCGTCCGATCGCGCAGAGTTTGCATGAACGCTTCTGGCAACCCGCTCTTTGCCCGTACCTGACTCACCCAGGATCAGCACCGAGGTGTTGAATGGCGCCACCTGCTGGATCAGTTCGATCAGATGGCAGATGCCGCTGCTGCTGCCGGTGGGAAGGAATCTCCGATCTTCCATCGGAACGAGGTCCGGCAGCACGGCACTGCTCCGACCGTCCCAATGCATGAGCGCGATATCCGGCGCGTGGGATGCCACCGTCTCCAGCCAGCGGTTGACCGTTGGATTCTCCCTGACACCCACCACAACCACGCCGGTCAGACAAGCTTCCGGCGTGCCATGCAGCGCATCGGCGTCAAATTTACAGGCAGGGTCGTGTAAGTGCGGCGTATAGCCGAAGAAGGTCAGAAAAACAGCGATTCTCTGCGCGCGGAAAGCGTCTTCGGAGAGGACCAGCACATCACCATGCGGTACTCTCTTTGTACCTTTTGTACCTTTTGTACCTTTTGTACCTTTTGTACCTTTTGTACCTTCTGTACCTTTTGTACTCGTTGTACTCGTTGTACTCGAGGTTCCCGGCTGTATCCCTCGCTGTATTCCCGTCTGTATCGAGGGCTGCCGCGCAGCTGTTTTATCGTTTGACGTAGTCCCACTTGGGATCAATTCAGGCACTCCAGTCTGTTTACAACTCTGGTGCCTCCCTTTGTCCGGATCTGATCTTTCGACAAGATCCGTCTGATCCCTGTGTCTTTCCCGATTTCCCGGTTTCCCGGTTTCCCGGTTTCCCGGTTTCCCGTTGCCCGTTCTGTCTTTACGTTTCCAGAACGCGCTTTTCTTTATTTTTGTTCGTTCTTAATTTTTGTTCGTGCTTACTTTCGTACGTGCTTGTTCGATCCTGTTCCTGTCAGACATGCATGACAAGTGTGTTTTCGAGTTTGTACACCAAGCACGAATACCTGCAAGCCTATAGGGGTGGGAAGAACATCCGCAAGATTAGTTTCGCTATCGGAACGGTATTGAGCCATTGAAGGACCGTTAGCCCCATATTGGGTGCATATTCGGACGTTCCATGCCAGATCTGATGGTTGCAGACCTGGTGCAATTGCACACTGCCGGCGGAAAATCCGATTTGCTACCATGGCATCGTCCAATCCCCGGGAACTGAGCCAGACGTGACACGCGAATTAGTCGATGCCCTCGGAGACCTGCTGACCGATTATCTGGGTATCGTCATCGACATCGAGTCCACCGCCAGATCCGGCAAGGGGATCTACTCGGTAAAGGAACTCCGGGTAATGCACATGGTGTTCCGATCCTGGCGGCAGGGTCAGCCCTGCACCGTCACACAGATCGCCAACGAAACAGGCATCAGTAAAACCACGGTATCCCGTGCAGTCACCACACTGATGACCAACGGATTGCTCAAGGAGCAGCCGGATCCGGAGGATGGACGACGCCGGCATCTTCTGCCGACGGATCTGGGCAATGAGAATCTGGACAACGTGAATGCCTGGCTCGCGCTCTGGGCTGATCGGCTGCGCGAGATCGTGGGGAGAGAAGAGGCCTCCATCATCGCGCCGGAGCCGCTGGCGGATACGGAAAACGCCGCGGCCAGTCAACTCTCCCGGGACGCAGCCTCCCGATAAACGCCCAGCGCATGCTGGGTTTTGCGCCGACCGGCGAGTTCTTCGGCAACCTGAGTTCGTGCCTTACGTGCCGACTGTGCCAGCATCCGATCCGCTTCGAGGATCCGTTCAATGAGCGCCACTTCTTCAGCGGGTTCCGAGGCCTGAAGGAGCGCTTCGAGCAGATCGCGGCGAAGATTGCCGAGTTCGAGCGCTCGATCCCAGTCACCCGCCTCGCTGAATTCCGCCATCTCCGCGGTCACTGATTCGATTTTTCTTCGCAGTGCGGCTGCGTTCGGTTGCACGCAACTGGCCGTGGACCTGTTCATGCAGCGCCCTGGGTGCCCGGTTGGCTCGCAAGCACATCCCAGGCAGATTTGATTTCGCGAAGCAGATCGCCCACTTCATCGAGGATGCTCGGGTCATCTGACGTATTGGCCGTCAGCAGTCGTCCGCTGATGTAGCTATAGAGATCGCCCAGGTTGGCGCTGATCTCACCCGCTTCAGGATTGAGGCTGGCCTTCAGTTCCTCCACGATGGAGATCGCCTTGCCGATCTGCTCACCTTTCTGGGCCGCTTCTGCACGCTGAATGTGCCCTTTTGCCGTGGCAATGCGCGTAAGGGCACCATCGAGCAGCATCTGCACGAGTTGCTCCCGTGTTGCGCCGCCAATGGCACCGCCGGCTCCTACACTCTGGTAAGCGTTGACACCTGAATTACTCATGGTAGACGTCCTGTTCTCATCGCAGACCCGCCAGGCTAGCTACCCGTACTGGACGTGTAGCCGGGCAGCGCTGCAAGCTGCTGGCCGAGGAACGCGCTGGTCGAATCCAGCTGGCTGATCAGTGAATCAAGGGCGGAGAACTGCGTGGTCAGCCGGGCTTCGACAGCCAGCATGCGCGTATCCAGCGCCTCTCTCTGATCAGTAATGTCCTCTATAAGGGTTTCGAGCCCATCTTCACGGGTGGAAATCGAAGACTCCGGCTCGAGAAACTCGCCAAGCAGGTCGTCGAGCAGAGTTGCGAAGCCACCCTCACCTGAGAAGAGTCGACCAACATCGTCGAAACTTGAGGCAAAGACGTCAGTGAGCACGCTTTCGTCCAGCGCGAGCGTGCCATCCAGGTTTGTGGTGATGCCGATCTCTGCCAGCGCCTCAAATGGGCTGGACGTGTTCGAGGCAGTGCCACCCACCAGATTTCTGAGGTCGAAGGTGAGATTCCGAACCGAGCTCTCACCAAAGAGCGGACCTGCAACCAGGGATTCCGCATCGAACGTCGTCTGACTGGCCAGCGCGCCAAGCAACTCGTTGTAGCCTTCAACAAAGGCCTGAACCTGTTCCCGTGCACTGTCGTTATCAAAGCCGACGACCAGATCGTAAACCGTGCCCGGTTCGGCACCGGTCAGATTGATCGAAACCCCTTCGATGGCCTCGCTCACCACATTGGATGTGGCACTCACTTCGAGGCCGTCGATGAAGAGGCTCGCATCCGCCGCCGCATCCACCTCGGTCATATTGGTGACGCCGCCCAGAGTGTCGTAAACCAGCGCATCCAATCCGGCGTCCCCGGTCGCCTGCACGCGAATGGCGCTGGCAGCGCCCTCCTCTGCAGAAGTCAGCACGAGGTGGGCGCCATCGACGCTGTTGACGATGCTCGCAAGCACCGTGGTGTTGAACTCGGAGTCGTTGATGGCACCGGCGATCTCGACCAGCGTGTCGTTGGGGCTCGCCACATCCACCGAGAAGGTTTCGGCGCCCGAGGTGATGGTCAGAGTGCCGCTGCCGATTACCGTATCCGCCGCGGCGAATGCATCGCTGCGGATCTTATGGCCGCTGGCCAGGGAAACCACCTCGATGCCATACCGACCCGGTGCGGCATTCGAATCCGCCGTGGCAGTGAAAATTTCCTCGTTTTCCGAGCTGGTGGTGCGTCCCTGAAAGCTTTCCAGTTCCAGTAGAGGTTCGAGCACGCTTTGAAAGCTGCCGACTGCGCCTTTGACCGTACCAAGCGCAGACAGCTTCGCCAGTGCCTCAGCTTCGCGCTGATCAAGACGGGTCTGGGTAGGCGCACGCTCCGCAGCCACGAGCTGTGAGACGATGCCGGCCACATCCAGGCCAGAACCGATTCCGGGTGAAGAGAGGGATCCCATCAGGCGACTCCAGGCAAAATTACAGAACAACTACGCTGCATGATCCGTACCAGCAGCTTGAACGGGTTGCGGTCAGGCACTCAGGCTTCCGTATCGAGCAGCAACGCGGTGCCGTTGGCGATCGCTTCGGACATACGGAGGAATTCCTCGCTGGGAATCTGCTTGATGACTTCCCTGGTTTCGCCGTCGATTACCTGGATGACGGTGTGACCACTGGCTTCGTGAACGCTGAAGTTGAGGTCCCGGTCCATACTTTTCACGAACCTGGAGATACTCTCCGCGAGCCGCTCGAGCTCAGGCCGTTCATCCAGTTCCGGTTTCGGTGGGGTTTCGACCGGCAAAGCCGTGCCGCTGGCCGGCGCATTCTGGCCACTACCCGCGCCGGAATTCGGACGGGTGATCGCCTGATCGACACGACGAACCGCGGCGATCGCAGCATTCTGATTCAGAGATGTTGAGTCGAGCATGGTCAATCCCCATCCAAGACATAATTTTATGACCGCACCCTGCGATCAATCGGATCCGATCCGTCAAATCTCATTCACCAGGACGAATCCTGGAACACACCGGCCGGGCGCGAAGCCCGGCCGGGATGGAACGCTCATCCTTAAGCATTCCGGTCCGTCAGAGGCCATGCTTACTGAAGCAGGCTCAGTACCACCTGCGGCTGTGTGTTGGCCTGCGAAAGTACCGCAATACCAGCCTGCTGCAGGATCTGCGCCTTGGTCAACGCAGCCGTCTCCGCAGCAAAATCCGCATCCTGAATCCGGCCGCGTGAAGCAGACAGGTTCTCAGACACTGCCTGCAGACCGGAAATGGTGGACTCGAAGCGGTTCTGGATGGCGCCCAGCTCACTGCGCAGCGTGCTGATCACCGTCAGAGCCGAATCGACCCGGGAGATGGTGTTGTTGGCCTCTGAAACCGACGTCACATTCACCGTGGACAGCGTCGTGGTGTCCAGAGCGATGGTGAAGTTGGCACTGCCGAGGCCCATGTCATCGCCGTCGCCGGTGATGAGGATGTTCTCGTTCGCCGTGAAGGTCAGCGTACCGCCGTTAACGGCAGTTGCGTCGGTGCTGGTGGCCGTCGCGTTCGCAACGGTACCGATGGTGCCGTCAAGGAACTCCACACCATTCACCGTGGATGCACCACCAACACCGGCACTGATACCGCCGCCAGCTGAACCGCCAAGGTCCTGACCGATGATGATGTCGCGGCCATCAGCAGCTGAGAGCCGAAGATCCGTGCCGGACAGTGCAGCGGTCACACCTGTGTTGGAGGACTGAGCATTGATGGCGTCAGCGATCTGAGCTGTTGTCAGCACTCCGTTTGCTTCCTGGTCATAGGAGGCAAAGACGTCCTGACCGTTGACCCGCAAGCTGTAGAGGTCGCCGGATGCGGTACCGGTCGTGTCGGCCACCACAAGCTCAACGTTGTTCTGAGCCGTTACGGTCAACCCGGAAACGCCGGAGTTGTTGATGGCTTCAGCCTTGGCAAACGCACTACCGGCATTCTGGCCATCACTGGTGCCGGCGACAGAAGCGCCGATGGTGACTGCAGCATTGGAACCGACCTGAATGGTACCGGCGCCGGACAGTGCAGTGGTGTTCACTTCCGCAGAGGAACTCGCCGTGGCTACCTGACCGATCTGATTCGAGCGGACAGAAGTATTGAGGCTGATGCTGATCGTCTCACCCACGTTTGCGCCGACCTGGAAGGTGGCGGTGCCGAGGGAGCCGTCGAGCACTTTCTGACCGTTGAACGACGTCTGCCGGGCAATCCGGTCGATCTCGTCCAGACGCTGCTGCACTTCGTTATCCAGTGCGGCGCGGTCAGAAGCAGAGTTGGTCACGTTTGCCGACTGAATCGCCAGCTCACGGATACGCTGCAGGTTGTTGGTCAGTTCACCCAGGGCACTTTCGGCGGTCTGCGCCAGAGAGATACCGTCGCTTGCATTTCTCGTTGCCTGGTTCAGGCCGCGGATCTGCGTGGTGAAGCGCTCGGCGATTGCGAGACCTGCCGCATCGTCCTTGGCGCTGTTGATCCGGAGGCCCGTGGAAAGACGCTCAAGAGAGGTCGCCAGAGCACTCTGGGAGTTGTTGAGATTACGCTGCGCGTTGAGCGACAAAACGTTGGTGTTAATTCCAAGGGCCATGAAACACTCTCCTTAAGTTGTTCGTCAGCCAGATTCAGTGGCCGAAAGACAAGCCTTTCATCTACCACTTGCCCCCTTTATCGGGTGCCTGGCGGAAAACCTTAGGAGTTTCTGGAGATATGCGGCCCAGTTAACGTTTCGAGCGTGCAGTGGGTTGGAGAAGGGAGCTCGACGGCGGGGTATGAGCACCGGACCAGGGCCGAAGGGCGCGGTCTGTGTGCTCCTGCGGCTGTCGGCATTCCGACACCTTCCGTCAGATGATCGACACGGCCTACAGGAAGTTGAACAGAGACAGTCCCTGCACCCGGGTGTAGGCCTGCTGGGCAGCCTGCAAACCCGTCAGCTGCAGATTGAGACGGCCTATGGCTTCGGCGAAATCCAGATCCCGGATATCGGACCGGGTGGTTTCCAGCTGCAGTTCGTACTCGTCGTTGGCCCGATCCTGGGTATCCAGCATGGTCAGCCGGGAACCGACTTCGGTGCGCATCTGCACCAGCTGATCGATGGACTGATCCAGATTGGCCAGGCCCGAATTCAGTGCGGTTCGGGTCTGCGCCCGGGCCGTAACCGATTCCCCCGTATTCTCCAGTGCAGTGGCAATGGCATCCAGGGTGGTGAACATGTCCTGATAGCGGCTCGGATTCACATCGAAGGCATCGCCGGTATCCGGCAATCCTTCGATTCGCACTTCGATACCCTGGAAGGCGATGGTCTCACCTTCAGTGAAGGTCCCGGACTGGATCACCGCACCGCCGGAATCGACGATGTCGAACGCATCCGCAGCCGTAAACTGAATCTGATAGTCGTCGCCGTCGTAGGCCGTGGGATCGACCACGGCGCCTGGCAGGACGATGCCGCCGCCCGTATTCGTCGTCACGGCTGCGACCGAGAAAGTGCCGTTGCCGGTGGGGACCTCCATGAATACCCGGCTGCCCGGATCGCCATCGGCCACCTGCTGAGATTCGCTCACTCGTAGCTGTCGCTGGCCCTGATCCCCGTTATAGACAATACCAGCAGAGGTCTGGGAAAAAGGTTCCGAGTGGCTGCGAAAGCCGCTGAACAGATACTCACCCTGACCGTTCTGGCTGTTCGCCGCTTCCATCAGAGAGTCGGCCAACTGGCGAATCTCCGTCGCGATCAGGCCACGACTCTGTGCCGTCTGGGTGTCGTTGCTGCCCTGAACGACCAGTTCCCGGGCCCGCTGCATGATCTCCGTGGCACTCGCCAGGGCGTTGTCCTCGAGGGAAAGCCTGACCCTCGCCAGTTCTCCGTTTTCACGAAACTGGCCGATCCGCTCCAGGGACGCATCCAGTTCCATAATCCGTTGCGTGCCCAGCGGGTCATCAGACGGGTTGATGATGCGCTGGCCGGTGGAAACCTGCAGCTGGGTTCTGGACAGCTCGTTCTGCTGATTGAGAATCGAATTGATGGCCAGGCGCTGCATGGCGACGGTGGAAATACGCATCATCAGCTCCTGGTCATGGACAGAACGGTCTGGAAGAGCGCGTCCGCCACGCCGATCATCTGCGCCATCGCCTGGTAAGCCTGCTGGTACTTGAGCATATCGGCCGCTTCCTCATCCAGATTCACACCGGATACGGAAAGATGCTCTATGCGTGCCTGTTCGGTAATCGCGGTCTGAGCGGTCAGGCTGATGCCGGAACGCCGGGTGTCCGTGGCCACCTGGGAGACGAGGGATTCGAAACGTTCCTGAACGCTCACCGTGCCACCGCTGAACACGCCACTGTCGAATGCATCGGACAGTGCCAGGGCATTGCGGTTGTCGCCCACGCCCCCCACATTCGAGGTCACCGTAAACACATCACCCGCTGCGGGGGCGCCACCGATGCTGACCTCCCAGCCGTTTATCGCGATGGGGGCGTCAGCGGTGTAGGGGAAACTGCCGGCGCCGTTGATGGAATACGTGCTGGCATCCAGGAATTCGATGGTCACCGGGTCAAGCAGCGCCGGATCGGTCACGTCGAGGATCCGATCGCCGCCGATGACACCCGTGCCCGTATTCGTCAGATCCGCCGCGCTGATCACCGGCACCGCGGCTGCGATCCCGCGGGGATCCGTCAACGCCACGCCGAACTCACCGGCCGCTGAATGGGTCGGGCGGATGAGGAAGCTGTCACCTGCTGCCGGCGGCGCGGTGATGGTCATATTAAAGCCATCCGCCACAAAGGGGTCCAGGGCTGTACCGCTACCCGTCATGGGCACTGTCGCTCCGGTATCGAGCCGGGTGAGGCTGTAGCTGCCGCCGTCGAAAGCGAGCAGATAGTCGCTGGTGGTCAATCCGCCAGCACTCGCAATCTGCACACTCACATCGCCACCGCCGGTGTTGGCGGTGCTCGCGGTAACCGCCGGCGAGCCGACGCTGAACAGATCTCCGCCCAGATTGCCGTCCAGATCCATGCCGAGGCGGTGTTGGCTGTTCATCGTCTCCGTCAGACCGATGGCAAGCTGACCGAGGGTATTTCGGGTCGGATCGAGCATTTCCCGGCGAAAGTCGAGCAGGCCGCCGATTTCACCGCCGCTCACCGCCGTCAGCGGCGTGGTGCCACCCGTCGGTGTCAGCATGGCCAGTTCCGGGTTAGCCGAAGGATATTCGCCCTGTGTCAGCGTCAACTCATTGGCATCGCCGCCAAGCACCAGGGCCTGGCCGTTGCCGACAAAGACGCTCACACCGCCATCACCCTGGTCGACCACCTCTATGCCGATCTGTTCGGACAACTGCTGCAGCACCAGATCCCGCTGGTCGAGCAGATCGTTCGGGGGCGCCCCGCTCGCGGCGGCCTGTGCATCGCGAATGGCCACATTGAGGTCGGCAACAGACCCCGCCAGGGCGTTGATCTGAGTCACCGCCTGGGAAAGCTGGGCGTTGATCTGACTGTTCTGGTCGTCCAGACGGGCGTCCAGTGTGGCAAAGCGGTCACTCAGGACGTTGGCCTGGCTGAGCGCCACCTGCCGCGCACTCACCGATGACGGGTTGTCGGCAACGGTCTGCAGCGCCGCGTAAAAATCCTGGAGCGGCTGAGAAAGCCCGGAATCCGGACTCGACAGAAGCCCGTCGATGCCGGCGGCAAGTTCGTTGAATGCACCCAGCCGGGCTTCTTCAGAGACGTTGTTGCGCAGCGAATCCACCCGATACTGATCGAGGATCCGCTCAATACTCTGGGGCTGGACGCCGCTGCCGATATAACCCACGCCCACATTCTGCGCAGGCATAGTGCTGAAATTCACGCGCTGGCGGCTGTAGCCTTCGGTGTTGACGTTGGCAATGTTGTGGCTGGTGGTGGCCAGTGCACTTTGAAAGGCACGCAGCCCACTCAGCGATGTGTTCAATATGTCAGGCATCTGGTACTACTTAATCCCGAGGATCCAGTTGCAGTTTCATCCGGGAATCTCCTGTATCGGCTGGAAGGCCGGCCTCTTGAGTCGATGCCGTGCCTGTCGAAGAAAGAGCCTGCACCGCCGAATAGGCGGCATTCGCCCGCCGGGCGGTGTATGCCGGCCCATCGGACCCGGCGTCCTCAGCAGCCGTGCCTTCCGGACCGGTTTCCGACGCTTTGATCCCCGTCACATTTCGCAGGTGCTCGGAAAGCATCTGCTTGATGCCTACGCCGTCGCCACTCGAAAGGCTGAGGGCAAGCTGCTGGTCAAACATATCCCGATAGAACAGCGACTGCTGGCTGTCCAGCAACCCGTCGCCCAGACTGGCCTGGCGCATGCTCTTCAGCATCATGTGGGTAAAGACACTGGCGAACTGGCCAGCCACATCGTCCAGGCGTTTCGTCTCACCGATGCCTTCCACACCGTGCATTGCTGCCAGGCTCTGGAAATCGGTGTATACGGGCGACGTCTGCATGATCAGATGATGATCAGCTCGGCATGAAGGGAACCGGATTGCTTGAGCGCTTCCAGAATGGCGACCAGATCCCCGGGCGCGGCACCCACTTCGTTGACCGCCCGGACAATGCTGTCCAGGGAGACATCCGGGTTGAACAGAAACATGTGCCCGCCATTCTCGTTGATTTCGATGTTCGAGTCGGGAGTCACAGCAGTCGTACCATTCTGACTGAAGGGGCCAGGCTGACTGACGTTGAAGTCTTCCGTGATCGTCACCACCAGGGAACCGTGTGACACCGCCGCCGGTGAGACCCTGACATTGGCGCCGATGACGACCGTGCCCGTCCGGGAGTTGATGATCACCCGGGCAGGTGCCTCCGCCGGGGTGAACTCCAGATTTTCGATCATCGAGAGATAGGTCACCCGCTGGGTCGGGTCCTGGGGGGCCCGCACTTCCACAGAAATCGCATCGATCGGCCAGGCCGTGCCGGCACCGAGCTCCGTATTGATCCGTTGCGCCACCCGCGTGGCCGTGGAGAAATCTCCGGAATGCAGGTTGAGCCTCATGTTCGGGCGGGTGCCGAAATCCGTCGGCACGGAACGCTCCACCGTCGCCCCGTTCGGAATCCGACCGGCGCTGGGAATGTTGACCGAAACGCTGGAGCCATCCCGGGCATCCACGCCGAAGCCGCTGACCACCAGATTGCCTTGAGCGATGGCATAAACCTGACCATCCAGACCTTTGAGCGTGGTCACCAGCAGGCTGCCGCCACGCAGGCTCCGGGCATTACCGATGGACGAGACCGTCACATCGATCTGCTGGCCGGGCTTCGCAAAGGGCGGCAGATCGGCGTGCACGGAAACGGCGGCCACATTCCTGAGCTGGGGCGCTACACCGGGCGGCACAACCAGACCCAACTGGGAGAGCAGGTTTTTCAACGCCTGAACCGTGAACGGCGCCTGTGATGTCTGGTCACCGGAACTGTCCAGACCCACCACCAGGCCCACGCCGATCAGCTGATTGGTTCGGACGCCGGCAAAACCAGCCACGTCCTTGATCCGGTCGGCCCGGACAGGCGCGGCAGGCAGACAGAGGGCAATGGTCAGCACGGCGGTGAAAAGGTGTTTCATCATCACGATGGGGTCCTATGTGACGCGCAGCTCTAGAAAAGTGACCAGGGCGAATTGAAGAACCGGGCCAGGAAACCCATGCTGTTGGCATCGTTCACCGCCCCTCTGCCGCCGTAGCTGATTTCTGCCAGGGCGAGGCGATCGGAGGTCACCGTGTTTTCGGTGCTGATGTCGATGGGCCGGACGATTCCGGCAATCGAGACAAATTCGCTGCCCTGGTTCAGGGACAGTTGTTTTTTACCTGCCACCTTCAGGTTGCCATTCGGGTAGCGCTCCACCACGGTGACCGTGATCGTGCCCGCCAGAGAATTACTCTGGGAGCTCGATCCTTCGCCGCTGAAACTCTGATCCCCTTCCACCGTCGCGGACAGCACGGGCTGACCGTTGTGCGTCAACGGACGACCGAAGATCTCCGGATTGGCGTTTTCCACCGACGTTGCCTTCTTGGTGCTCGTGTTCGCGTTCTTGGATGCATCCGTGCGCTCGACCAGGAGCACGGTGAGGATGTCACCCACATTCTGAGCTTTCGGATCCTCGATCAGCGCCGTGCTCTGATAGGCGGCGAAGATGGCGCCGTTCATCGGCCGTTGCTGCTGCAGGGTGACGAGTGCATCGGCATAGTCAGCCTCCGGCGCTTCATTCGGCATCACCATGCAGCCACTGCCGGCGACCATCAGTGCCGCCAGGACCAGTATTCGAATCGCCATACGTTGTTCTCCCTCGATCCGCATTACAGGTTGTTGTTCACGTACTGAAGCATCTGGTCGCTGGTGGCGATGGCTTTCGAACTCATCTCGTAAGCACGCTGGGTCTCGATCATGCTCACCAGCTCCTCCACCACATTCACATTCGAGCCTTCCAGATAGCCCTGCTCGATGGTGCCCAGACCATCCAGGCCCGGGGTGCCCGGGTTAGGCGGACCGGAGGCACCGGTCTCCAGATAGAGATTCTTGCCCCGTGGCTGCAGGCCACCGGGATTGACGAAATCCACGAGCTGCATGCTGCCCACCTGGACCGACTCCGTCTGCCCGGACAGCTGTACCGACATGGTGCCGTCGGAGCCCACGGAAAAACTCAGTACACCCGGCGGCAAATTGATGCCCGGCTGGACGATGTAGCCGTTGGACGTCACCAGCTGTCCGTCCCGGTCGACCTGAAACGAACCATCCCGGGTGTAGGCGCTGGTACCATCAGGCAGCAGGATCTCGAAAAAACCCCGCCCTTCTATGGCCATATCCAGTGCGTTCGCCGTGCTGTTCAGGTTTCCCTGGGTAAACGTCCGCTCCGTCGCCACAACCCGCACCCCGGTACCGAGATGCAGACCGGATGGCGACTGGGTGTCCTGCGAGGTCTGGCTGCCAGCCTGGGAGACGTTCTGATAGAGCAGGTCTTCAAATATGGGTCGGCCCCGCTTGAACGCCGTAGTTGACGCGTTGGCAAGATTGTTCGAGATGACCGACATCTTCGTCTGTTGCGCATCGAGGCCGGTCTTTGCCGCCCAGAGTCCCAGATTCATAGTTAGTTCTCCTTGTTCACCCGGGTCTACGACATCCGCATGACGCTGGAAGACGCAGAGGCGTTGTCACTCGCCATCTTCATCATCTGCACCTGCATCTCGTAGCGCCGGGAAATACCGATCATGTCCACCATGGTGTCCACCACATTCACATTGGAGGTTTCCAGCACGCCGGTGGTCAGGCGGACGCCCGCATCCGCCTCTGCGTTGATGCCGTCCCGCGTGTGCATCAACCCGTCCTCACCCTTGAACAGATTGCCACTCGGCGGATCCACCAGCTTCAGCCGCTCCACGCTCGCCATGGTTTCCGCACCCTGACCTTTCGAGATCACGGAAATGGTGCCATCGGCACCGACGCTGAGCTTGGAGTACGGCGGGATCGCCACCGGCCCGCCATTTCCGCCGAGCACCGGATGCCCGGCACCAGTGGTCATCACCCCGAGCTCAGTCACCCGGAGATCACCGGCCCGTGTGTAGGCTTCAGATCCGTCCGGTGCCTGAACGGCGAGCCAGCCGCTGCCGTTGATCGCCACATCCAGCTCGTTGCCGGTGGTCATCGTCGCCCCTTCGGCACTGTTCCAGCCACCAGGCCTCACGAGCGTATTGACGCGGGTTTCGTAACCTGGACCTTCCACGTCCACGCCTTCGAACATATGCATCTGAGCGCGAAAGCCGACCGTATTCGCATTGGCGAGATTGTGGCTGGCCATCGCCTGTGCACGCTCGAGCTGCTTGGCGCCATTCATCGCCACATAGATCAACTCGTCCATCTGCAGCTCCCTGTACGGCTACCGGTCTCTTTCATGATCAGCGGATGTTGATGATGGTCTGAGTGATCGCGTCTGCGGTGGAGATCACCTGCGCGTTGGCCTGGAAATTCCGCTGGGCGGTGATCATGTTCACCAGCTGATCGGTCAGATCCACGTTGGAGGCTTCGAGCGCCCCGGCCTGAATCAGGCCGAAAGTTGCCGTACCGGCTTCACCGCGCAGCGCGTCTCCGGAAGCAAAGGTCTCAACCCAGTTGGTGTCACTGATCTGACCCAGATTTCCCACACTGGCGAAATTCGAAAGGGCCACCTTGCCGAGCTCATCCGCTCGACCGTTGGTGTAGCGCGCGAATACGATACCCGTAGGATCGATTTCGATCCCGGTCAGCCGACCCGCCGTGAACCCATCCTGAGACAGGGTGTTCACCGCATAACTGCCGCCGAACTGAGTTGTCAGACCGAGATCGAGCTCCATCGTGACGTCGTCCGCGCCATTACCCGGTGCATAGGGCGGCAAGGTGATGAGGCCTCCGGCAGGCGACGTGATCTGGCCGGTTGCATCGAAGGAAAGTGCGTTAGCCCCCCCTACCGACGTGCCGTCCACAACCATGTGTGCATCCCAGTCGTTCGGCGTCGCGCCTTTCACGAAGTAGACGGCGGCCGTATGTGGAGCGCCGAGGGAATCATAGATCGTGGTGGACGTGGTGTGGTTGAAGCTGAACGGATCCGCCGGATCAAATGCCGGGCTGGTGGGCTGCAGCGCGTCTGCCGGCAGGTTCACGCCAAGCTCTACCTCGCTGGTGGCCTGGGGTGGATTCTGACCCGTCAGCAATCGCAGGTCTGTCAGCTCGCCGGTATTGAACACTCCATCTCCCAGAGGAGGGTAGACCTGCAGGCGGCGACCGTCTGCGTCAGTCACGTAGCCATCACGATCGGCTGCAAATGCGCCGGCTCGGGTATAGCTCAGTGAGCCACTGTTGGAGAGGGTGAAGAACCCCTGCCCCGTGATCGCCAGGTCAAGGGTGTTGCCGGTGAAGTCCACATTGCCCTGGGTATGCTCCTGAGCGATGTTATTCAACCGCACACCACTGCCGATGGCGTTAGAGGTCAGTGACTCGGAGCTGGCCGCGAACACCTCGGCAAACTCCGCCCGCGACTGTTTGAAGCCGTTGGTGTTTGAGTTGGCAATATTGTTGGCCGTGACGCTGAGGTCATCGGACGCGGCGTTCAGGCCGCTGAGTGCGATATTGAATGGCATGGTTTCTCCTAGTAGTGCACTACGCTAATCGTTGCTGTTCGTATGTGTTTCATATGCTCCCGGACGACCCACCGATCCGGCGCACATCCGCAAGTGATATTTCGCCGAGCTGGTCCAGATTCAGGAGTACGCCGCCAGCGTTGCCGAGCGTCACACTGTCTACTCTCGCCTCCAGCATGACGGGCATCTGTTCGCGCATTCCGTCCGGACCCGCGACCACTTCCACCTGATAAGCACCGGCCGGTGCACGCTCGCCAAGGTCGGTCAGACCGTCCCAGTCGAAGAAATTGAGTCCGGCCTCCTGCACGCCGAGATCCATAGTCCGCACGAGCTGGCCGGAGGCGTCTGTGATCTGCACCAGCATCGAGGGTGTGGCCGTCGGCAGTTCCGCTGCACCGCGAATGCCGCCCGTACCGGACAACACGCCGGTGCTGGCGGGGATCAACACTTCCCGCCCGATCAACCCGGAGGCCTGCAGGGCCTGATCCGAATAGAGCGAGTCCGCGAAGGAGGCAAACGAGTTCTGCAGGTCTTCGATCCCGGAGACGGTACCGAATTGAGCGAGCTGTCCAAGGAAGTCGCCGTTCTCCATGGGTTTGAAGGGATCCTGGTTCTGGAATTGCGTAATCATCAGTTCCAGAAATGCTTCCTGTTGAATCGCCCCATTGGACGGAGTGCTGGTCGTGCTTTCCGGTGCACGGGTCAGACCCAGGTCGTTGAGTACAGCCAGATCAGGCATGAATTGATCTCCTCGTTTACCGGCTACTGGCCGAGACGCAGGGTCCCGAGCAGCAGCTCCTTGGTTGTGTTCAACATCTCCACGTTGCTCTGATACGAGCGGGACGCGGAGAGCATGTTCACCATCTCTTCGATGGGATTGACGTTGGTGGCGTAAACGTAGCCATCCTCATCGGCCAGAGGATGCGCGGGCTCGTAGCGTCTCACCGGTTCGATGGCGGATTCGACGATGCCGAGAACGCGCACGCCCGTGGATTCACCCTGACCGAGACCGAAACCGGAGGTGCCGTGGCCGTTGTCGCTGGCCTGCATATAGCTTGAGAAGACCGGATGTCGGGCCCGATAAGCGCCTTCCGGCGTGGTAGCCACGTTGTCGGCGTTGGCCAGATTGCTGGCAGTCACGTTGAGACGCATGCTCTGGGCGCGCAATCCGGACCCGGCCAGATCGAATACATCAAACAGAGCCATCTATGAGCCTCCCTTGATTGCTTCGCGAAGTCCGCGGATCTTTCCGGACAGAAAAAGCAGACTCGCCTGGTACTGCACCGCGTTCTCCGCGAACTTGCCCTGCTCCACCTCCGCTTCCACCGTGTTGCCATCAACGCTGGGCTGATATGGATTCCGATACAGGAGGCGGCTGCCGCCTGCTCCGCCGCCGGTGCGGATATGCCCGCTATGCGTTGCCATCATCGCCACACCGTTGGTGCCACGACTGCCGGCCTCCAGGCCTTTTGCCTTGAGCACGTCTTCGAAACGGATGTCCCGCGCTTTGAAGTTCGGCGTATCCGCATTCGTCAGATTTGAGGCGAGCACCCGGGAACGGGCACTGCGAAACTCGAGTGCATGAGCGTGCACACCAAAGTGCCGATCAAGTGCTGAGTTGAAACTGGCGTCCATATCCGGGCTCTTTCCGCTGTGCTTGCCAACGGTAGTGCAAAGCCCGTGCCATAGACTTATCTTGCTGTTTTTAAAGGTTTTTTAGGGAAAAGGGGCACCCTGTGGCCAGCTGAGACCGGTTCGACCGGCAATGTCCCGCCGGTGGGTGGCAATGATTTTCCCGCGGGCAGACAGGGTCCTGCTGGCAGGACCCTGTCTGCCCGCGGACCTAGGGGGCGGCGGGAGCGCCTGCCAGCGCCATGTTCGCGTCGAAAACGAAGTCGTCTTCAATGACCACTGTCCGTTCGTCGGCCTGGCCATCCAGAGTGATCAGCTGGAGCAGATAGCTGCCCGGCCGCATCCCGCTGACCTGATAATACCCATAGCCATCGGTACGAACTGTCCGGACCAGTTCCCCTGCCTCGTCCAGAATCCGAATCTGCGCGTTGGCGATGCCACCGCCCTCCGCACCCGTCACCCGGCCACCCAGGCCGTATTCCCGGTTCACCTGGAAATCCACGGTGGTGGTGGCGGCGGAAACCACCCGCACACGGTAAGTCAGTTTCTCCGGGGAAATGCTCATGGGCAGATGGTCGGCACCGAGCGCCACTTCGTAAACGCCGGGCGGGATATTGCGGACGAAAAAGTGTTTACCGCGCAGCACGGCAGTATGAGGCCGGCCATTCACAACAATGGCCACCTGCTCGATGCCTTCCGATCGGATGTCCTCGCCATCACCGAGCAACAGCCGGCCGGCGATGGAGCCGGCCCGGGACTGGATGAAGTCGTTTCGGGCAGGCACCGGGCGGCCGCCGGAGATGGCCAGGTCCACTGAGACCGTCCATCTGACCTGCATCCCCTGATCCGCGTAGTCGGTCTGCACCGGCTCATCCCGCAGTTCGAGATAGGAGAACAGACCCGGCAACACGGTCGTCTCCCAGGTCAGCCGATAACCCAGACCGCCATCGCCACCGAGCACACTGGCAGCCAGTTTGGAACGATCATCGTATGCATTCGGGTACCAGATGGAGCCGAGCTCGGCGGTGGTACGCCCCACTTCGGAGTAGTCGTATACGCGACCGAAGAACTCGAGTTGCGGTCCCTTAAAGTAGCGGTATTCAGCGCGCGTACCCGTGCTGTCGTGCACGAACTCGAACCAGTCCCGCTGTCGATGGGCCGTCCTCAGATCGAAACGGTATTTGCCATCGTAGTCCGGCCACACCCGAACCGTGTTGCGGCGATTGAATCGCCAGGTGAAGCCGGGCAGCAGATAGTCTTCATTGCGACTGGTGCCGTCCGCCGAACGGCCATGCACCCCCAGAGCGAAGCGGCTGTTGAGCCAGTATTCGTAGCGGATCTCATCAAAACTGGTTTCGGGAGAGGCGTCCGTCCGGAATCCGTCGCCGTAGCGCTGGGAACGGAGATTCAATACCCAGCGTGCGCCACGCCCGTAAAAGTCCGTGTTGTAGCCATAAGCGCCTTCGTGATGCCCGGCGGATGCCGTTACCGCCCAGCGCCTGCCGAACGACGCGGACAGCCCGGCCACCTGGTGCATGCGCCCATCGGCGGACTGTAATCCTGCTTCCATGGTCAGGAAGTCAGTGATGCCGTATCGAACCAGCCCGAAGGCCGCCTCGCCGGTGGCCTGGCGGATCGGATCGAGGGGGTTTCCGTTCACACCGGCCCCGGCGAAGCCAACCACCTGCCCTTTCTCGAGCAGCAGGTCGATGGGTGTCCGGGTGAAGTCCTGCACGTCGAGTTCGATGTAGGAACGCTGATCGAGAATGTATACCCGGGTCGTCTGAAACTGCAGTGCGTTCATGCGCACCTCATCGAAACGATAGGTGCCATCCAGATTTACCCGCACTCGTGCGATGGGTCGCTCATCGACCCGGAGCTCGGCAATCGCACCCGGCTGGGCTGTACCTTCGATGTCTTCGCTCGGGATGCCGAAGCTGCGGACGTACTGGCTGCGGGTCTGATCCTGGAAGGGATCGAATTCTATGGCGGTGGAGCTGTAGAGCGCTTGAGCGCCAGTGGTCTGAACGGACGGCAACAGAGGATTGATGAGCACTTCCTGATTACCGACAAGAGCCTGAACGTGCTCAAAGTCCCGCAACCAGTAGTAGTTTTCAGCCCGCAGATCGCGATTTTCCTGCTGGATCAGTTCACCGCGCCAGATTCCGTCCGCGAGCCGTCCACGCATCAGCAGATTGCTGTATCCATAGCTGCTGTCGTCGTTGAACAGATGAGTATGATCGAGTCGCACCTGAGTGACCCCGACCGTCGACGGATGAAAGTCGACATCCGCATCCTGCTCCGGCAACAGTGAATCCGCGGCCAGACCCTGCTGCCACCAGGGTAGTGTCATGTCGATGGCATACTTTTCTGAAGAAAATTCCCAGCGGATTTCGAGTACTTCATCGAGCATGCCGGCATGGAAATACATCTGGCCGTAGATCTCGCGGAAAAAGTGCGGACCGGTTTCCACCTCGCCACCCGGCGTGTTGAGAAAGAAGCGCCCGTTTCTGGCTGCTCCCTGCACGCCTATCCGGCCGAGGATGGCCGCCGGCAGGTAGTAGGCTTCGCCGAGCCGGTAGACAAGCTCGGTACCGAACTCCTCACCATCGACGATGATGCCCACCAGTTCGCTCTGGATGGCCTCCTCGTCCGGGTCGGCCTGCTGAAAAGAGAAAGCACCGTCCAGGCCTGCGAACAGCAGTCCCGCATCCACCGGCGCCACGCTGGCAGCGATGGCGGCAGCCGATTCACCGGCAGAAACACGCGCAGAGGGAAACAGGACTACTGCCAGGAGCAGAGCCATCTTCCCACCGTTTAACCAGGGCGTCCGTGCCACAGTGATTCCCGTTTCAGTCCTTGTCGACGATCATCAGATCCGTTGGAGCGTATTCAATGGCCTGCCGGATCTGCTGGCCACCTGCGTCCATCTGCAGAACCAGCATGTACTCGCCCCCGTCAGGCGGCGGCTGAATTTGCGCGCTCACTGTCCGTCGAGTGCCGGCGAAAACCGGCTTGGTCACCAGACGGCCGCCGCTGAGCGCCGAGTTTTCCGACCTGTCCGGATTCCGTGCGATATCCGCGACCTTCCGGAAGGCCCGGGACTCGGACGGAAAGTCTGAGAGCGGCCACCACAGGTAGTAACCGGTGGGCTTCACCTGCGCGTTTCCGAGCGAAGAGATATCGACGGAAACCGACAGACGGTGCGCATCGAAACCGAGATCGTTGAATACGGCGATCGGGTTCGGTTCACCCACATTGGCGTAGATCGGCATTCCGAGCCGGAAGTTCAGCTTCACCCCCGCCTGACTGGTGTCCACCAGCTCAGAGAAGAACAGCATGGCACGATGTTCACCCTCGCCTGTCAGGCGCTGCGGCATGATGGCGAACCGCACGGTCTGGGAGCCGTTGGCCGGTATGGTGAACTCGGAGGGATTGACCATCATCGCCGTCGGCAGTGAACCCGGCGCAGGTGCAAGCTCCCGGAATTGGTTCTCTTCATCGAGATCGAAGTCCACCACACTGGTTTTCACCGTGATTTCCTGGTTGCTCATGTTCAGCACCGTGGCGGAACCCATGGTGTTCTGCTTGCCCACGCTGATCTCGAGCCGGGACGGTGATACACCGATACTTGGTGGCGGTGCGGTCGCCGCCTCTGCCAGGGTCGCAACAACGCCGGCAAAAAGAATCAGAATTCGAAAAATGCAGTTCATGTCTAAAGTCCTGTAACGGTGATCTGAATCGTGGCCGATGCGCTGCCGGTCACGGCGTCCACCCGGCTGAGGTCCAGGTCGAAGGAAAGGTCGCCGGAGCGTATGTCCAGGCCACAGGGTGCGCTCTGAATGCCATTGATGATGCCGCTTCTGGCCTGCACGCCCCCCGTTGCATTGAGAATCCGGTAGGAAGCCGTGTCATAGGTGCCGCCGGAACAGCCGGTGGCGCGCGCAGCCACGGCGTCGCGGAGGGTAATGGTCTGTATGGGATCCAGCGTGCCTGCGTCTGCAGCCACATTGAGCAGCACAGGCCCGGAAAGATCGGCCACCGGCAGCGTGCGGCTGCCCACGTCCATGCAGAACCCGCCGCTGCAGGATCGATTTGCACCCAGCGCGCCAGCCAGGGCCGTCGCATTCAGGTTCACGTCGATCTGGCTGTGGTGATACAGGAGCAGCATGCCGGGCATCTGCACCTCAAGCGATATCTGAATGGCCTGACTGGCCGCACCGGGCAGATCGATGGCAATCTCCGCCGTTCCTTCGTAAGTGCCCGCAGCAACCGCATCCGCAACGCTGAGATCCAGCGTGTAGCCGTAGAACAGCGTACTCGGACAGCGACTGCCCACTGCTCCCCGGTAAGTCGGTTGAAATCGGACCACGCGCATCGTCCCGCCGCCGGAACCTCTCGCCGCGAAGGCGTTACGGACAGGTCCCACCACGCTGAGATCAATGTCGAAGTCCGCATCCCGCACGCAACGATTGCGTTCCGAGTTCGACAGACGAACCATGAAGGCAAAGGTTCGGTTGATGCTGGCGGTCAGCGTGCTGCTCGACAGTGCACCAGCCAGATTCACATCGATCGGCGCGGAAAAATCGTTGAGTTCCGCCCGCAGCGTGCCCTCATCGAGCACCTGCTCGGAGGCCGCACTCAGCGGCACGCCATCCTGGGCAATGTCATCCGGGCGCAGTTGTACAGAGGCACCCCAGCCCAGGTTCTGAATCGTGAAGCCGCTGGCATTGGACGCCAGCAGACTGAGGAAAATGATTGCAGGTAAGAGAAGCCAGGCCGCAGAAGTCCGGCCAGGCCTCTCTCTCTGGTAGCTCACATCCATTTGAGCCCCCGTTTTCTAAGAGAACAGAACCTGGCTTAAACGCCCGTAACCGTAACGTCGAAGACTGCAGATACCGAGTTGGCACCAGCATCGATCGCATCGAAGTCCAGGTTGAAGGTCAGGTCGCCTGTGGTCATGACGAAAGAACAGCCCTGGCCATCGATACCGGCAACGGCGGCGCCGTCCGTGATATTGACGCCGTTACCGCTGCCACCATCATCGTAGCTGGCCGAGTAAGTGGCACAGCCAAGCGCGCGAACGCCAACCACGTCCACCAGAGTGACATCCGTATCGGTTGCGGCCACCGGGTTGTCGACAACGGCCTGGTTCACCGTGGTGGTGGCACCAATGGTGGTCACGTCGATCGCCGTCGGGTTGCCCTGATCATTACAGAAGCCACCGCCGGTCGAGCAGACATCGGCGGTACCACCAACGAGGTAGCCACCGAGGGCGGTCTCGTCCAGGTTCAGGGTGATCGTATCGTAGTGATACATCACCAGAACGGTGGGCAGGTTAACGTCGACCTGAACGCTGGCTTCCGCCGCGTAGGCCGTGGAGTTGGTGATCGCCGCTGCGCCTAGCAGCCCGACACCCAGCACTTTCTTGAAGTTTGATTTCAAGTCCATTTTTAAGGTCCTTCACTTCGTTGTGAGTTCAAATTCGTGTAGCGCAAAGCGGGTGCTTTGATCACCTACATCCGGGACGGGAAATTCTCATAATGGCTCGATGTCATCCATGTCCCAGGCCTTGAAAACGCCTGTTTTTACTGGGTTTCTGGCCATTTTGAGAACCACTTCTCACTTTAAGGGGTGTAGAAATCCGGAGATCGGCCGATAGCTCGGCGATGCATGCGTTCGCCCGGAGAACCGGATTCAGGAGGCATGCTTACATCCGCAGCAAGGCCTGTACGTCGGAAAGTGAAACAATTGAAGGAACCAATGGAGGGAAACAATGGTGCTGTCATGAGTGCGTCAATCGACCCAATCCGCCCGGCGGGCCTTCCGCTTCCCCGGCTGCGAAGGGCAGCCTGCAGCCTGTTCCTGATCGGCCTGCTCGGCACTGCCGGGATGTCGGGCAGTGGTCAGGCCATCGCGGCTGATACGTGGTTCCTGCTCGAATTTGCAGACTCGAAACCGCCCTGCCTGGACGTGCCGGAAGGCGGCCGTTGCATCGGCACCGCACCCAGAACGACGACGTTCGAAATGCGTGATGGGGAACGGATCGAGATGCCCACCAGCGGAACGCCACCGCCTGCCTGGGCCGCCTTCGAACAGATGTGGGTTTATGCACCGGCAGTGGCGGGACAATACGGCAGCCGCACGATCGATCTGACGGCAACGCCGATGGGCGCCCGCCTGATCATCACGGACGGCGAATATCAGTATCTGCAGTCGATACCGCTCGCACGCTGGGTGGCTCTCGACGCCCGCAACCAGCCCGATCTCTGGGTTCGCGTCAGCCCGGCCCGGAACTGAACCGATGCGCAACGCTAGCGGTTGAGCATGAAGGTTTCGTATTCCAGTTCCCGGACGATCCGGTTGAGCAGCACGAAGGTGAGGAAGGTGGCGATTATCGTCGCGCCGACGAACCCGTAGCCGAAAAAGACCACCCCGGCGAACTGGGTCGCCAGGGTGAGCAGCACGTTTGCCAGAAAGAATGTTCCGGTAATGATGAGCACCGTGCCCCGTCTGTCCAGATAGAAGAGAACGTTGAGCAACGACATCAGCACCATCTGCACGCTGACACCGACTACATCCACGTACAGCAGCGGCAGATAGTTCAGCGATATCCCGAGCACATTCAGGATGTCTTCCGCCCAGAGGAAGAAAACCAGAATGGTCACCCCCTGAACTTTGAAGATCTCCAGCACACCCTGACGGATCGAGGCCGTCATCTGGTCTTTCAGAAAATAGACATGGTCGAGCGCCTCGCCACCTCTGATCGCATTGTAGAAGCGGTCGTAGTTCTCGGCGAAGTCCGTCTCGATCCGCACCAGAAACACCGCCATCCCGGGAATAATCGTCAGATAGGCGAGAAAGATGGGGATGTCGTAAATTTCACTCGCTCTGAGCGGTCCGACCACGGCTTCGGATGTCGCCGGATTGAACCAGAACAGGAATTTGTCCGCCCAGATTCCCAGGTAGTAGAAAAGTCCGGTAAAAATCAGTGATGGAAAGATCTGACGACGATCGAGGAAGTCGAAGGATACCCAGCGGGAAATGGGAAACTGCCGGATGATCTCCACCAGGAAGGTATAGAGCAATACGCCATGACCGAGCAGAAACGCGAGCAGCAATCCTTCTTTATCCGCATGACGGAGGACGTACGCGGCAACAACCATGGTGCTGTAGCCGAAGAACATGATCTGCAGAATCCGATTGTAGGCTTTCATGCCCGACAGAAAGATCACCACGATCCACAGATTGATGAGCACGAGAAAATTGCCGAGCATGAGCACCCGGTAGACGAGTGATTCTTCCGGAAACAGAACGAAGCAGACGAAGGCGGCCACGCTGCCGAAGACGACCGACATGAGAACCAGCAGACCGAACAGATTCGGCGTCAGGCGTTCCGGGCGATTCTCATAAAGCCGATCCGAAACAAAGCGGGTAAACACCAGTTGCGCGCCGCCGGTGACGATCAGCGTCGATGCCATCAGATAGGTGACGGAAACGAGAAACTGCACCACGTGTATGGTCGGCACCACCACCGCAATGGATAGAAGGCCCACCAGCAGTACGCTGAAGATGGAAAGCACCCAGGGCCCGGCGCTGATCAATCCTGCATAGATGTACGCCTGCAGGGTCGCGGCATAGCTGTCCCGGTTCAGTATTCGCCGAAGCTCGAATCCGATACCTGCCATGTCAGCCCGTTTCCTTCAGCCGTTCACCGGCATGTTCACCGGCACCGGCATAGACAGCCCGGTAGCGGGCGAACATGGTCTGTTCCGTGTAATAGCGATCCACACGTTGCAGTGCCGCCTGCTGACACGCGGCCCACTTCTCCGGGTTCTGGAAGAGATCGAGGCAGGCGTTCGCTGTGGCAGCCGGGTCAGAGATTCCGACCACGGAGCCGGACGGGCCGAGTTCGCGGTCTTCGTCGGTCATCCCCTCGATCATCTCCCGGCAGGATCCGACGTCGGTGGCCACGCAGGGCACCCCGGCAGCGTAAGCCTCGAGCATCACCAGCGGTTGCGCTTCGCTGATGGAGGTGAGCGCCATGATGCCGATCTTCGGCAGGATCTCCGGCACCTTCTGGAAGCCGAGAAACTTCACGTTCCCGGTTAAACCCAGGCTTGCGACCAGGCCACGACACTCACTGGCATACTCCTCGTCCTCTTCGGTGGGCCCGATGATCCATCCCTCCACCTCCGGCAGCACCGAACAGATCATGCGCATGGCCCGGAGGAAGGTCTTCACGTCCTTGATGGGCACCACCCTGCCTATGAACCCCACCACCATCGGCATCTCGTCCGGTCTGGCCGCCAGCGCCGCCTGATAGGGGGCCAGTGAAATCCCGTTGGGGATGACCTGGGTTCGCTCCGGGCGCGCGCCATCAGCAATCTGCCTGTCCTGATTGCCCCGGTAGAGCGAGATGATCGGATCCGCGGCTTCGTAGGTGATACGGCCGACCTGTTGATAGAAGCGGATCCACATCTGCCTTATGTAGCCTACGTCATCCGTCAGGCCGGGCTCGAAGTCTCCAATCGGCTCGCTGATCCAGTCCGCCTGAGAGAGGTCGATCTTCCGTTCCTTGGTATAGATACCGTGCTCGGAAAGAATGAAGGCGGTTTCCGGGTTCTGACCTTTCAGCATCGCGCCCAGCAGGCCCGCATAGCCTGTTGAAATGGAATGGATGATCGATGGCGGTCGTATCTCTCTGGCGACGTCCGCAAGCAGAAACACCGGGGCATGCATGGAGCGCACGGTCCAGAAGTAGTTGAGAAATGACGGATCGGTGCAATGCTCTTCGTAGGCGCGAACGATATTTTCCCAGGCAGCCATGCTGAACAGAAACTGCTCGTGGGTGATGGATGGCTCCGCTGCGGCAACCAGATCCAGCAGCGCGAACAGATCCGAGTCTTTGGGACACTCGCTTTTGAAGGTGGCGTGATAGCGCTCGGCCTGGGCCAGCGCTTCCCGTGGTCCGTCCTGACGATGGCCGCGCCGGGACTCCCAGGCGTCCTCGAGGTAGAAGCACTGCAGGCCGGAAACGTTTTCCGGCAGCTCGTAGCGCATCTCCTCGTAGTGACGGCGTGCGCCACCAATGAAAAGCAGTTCGAAGCGGTACTCGGGCATGCCGCTGATGATCTGGTGGATCCAGCTGGACACGCCCCCGCGCACGAAGGGGTACGTGCCTTCCAGAAGCATCAGCACATCTGCATCCGGATCCTGTCGTCTTTCGAGGAAGGCACTCATGCCGCTTTCAGCCAGAACTCGAGTACCTCACGCATTGCTTCGTGAGGAGAAACGCCCACCTCCATGAGGTGTTCCCGGACGTCTGAAAAGCGGCGTTCCTGGAATGCGATCTCGGCGCGGTACGGCGCCAGCGCCAGACGTTCCACCCCGGTCCTTTCCGCCAGGTCGAACGCCACTCTGGCATCCGCATAATCACCCCGCTCCAATCGGGCCCGACCAAGCAGCAGGGTAAGCGGGCCGTACGCCATCACGCGAAGTGCTGACTCCGCATGCTGAATGACCTGCTCAAGAAAGTACTCGCGAATTTCCCCCTCCGCAAGATCGAGATAAACAAGCTCCCAGTACAGGAAGGCCAGGCTACGTTCGGTCGCGGCGAGTTCTCTCTCCGACAGCAGCTTACGACCCGGGCGCTGTTCGTCCTGCTCGAGAATCTGAATGAGTCGTTTGATCCGGCTGTTGATCTCACTCTCTTTCTTATCCTTGATCGAGTACGCCAGCAGGCGAACGTCATCAGACTCATCCCGCATTGCCACTTTCAGGATCGGGATCGCCTGTTTGGCCTTCATCCGCGTGGTGGCCATGACGGCAACCACCTGCTTATCCATATCAGAAGATCGTTCCAGCACTTCAAACAGCCCTCCCCTGGAAAACGACAGGGCCTGATCCATCGACAGCGGCTTGAAGGGCAGTCGCGGCACCTCCACGACCAGTGTTTCCTCTTCTTCCACAGGAACCGGGTTCCTCGCTCCGTAGACAGCCGCCAGCGGCACCGACAGCGCACCGAACCCCGGCAGAAGAAAGGTGGCGAGCATCGTGATGGCATAAAGACCTGTCTGACTGCAGCGTGCGTGGCGCAGCCAGAGGTGGAGCCCGATGGCAGCGAGGACCACTGACAGACCGTGCGCCCAGAGACCGCGCAGCCATTGGTTTTCCGCAAAGCAGTAGACCGCCAGGAGCGACGTCGCAAACGCGGAAAGGAGGCTAATGACCGCTGACAGCCACACGGCGGGTCTCCTCTTCCTCATCGGCAACGAGCGCGGCGAAAAAACCGGGAATGCTGCTTGCCTCGCCAAGCTCCCGGCCCATGAACGCGGACAGCTCAGCCAGTCCGGACTCAGGCTCGAAGACGTGCTGCGAGACTTCAATCCCCGCCTTGCCGAGGCCGATACCGTGGCTTTCCATGAGGTAGCTGTCGAATCGGACCATGAATCGGTCCAGGCCCTGTCGGGTGGTCAGCGGCATCAGCATGAGCAGTCGCCACTCCCCGTTTTCTTCCACCGGCAATGCTTCGTCCAGCCCCCTCGCCTGATCCATGATGGTCTTCACATAGAGGGGGGCTTTTGCCGAGTCGTTGAGCCGGCACACGAGCAGGCAGGAACTCAGTCCGTGTTTTCTGCTTAAGTCCAGTGCGCGCAACGTCTGGTACAGGAACCAGTAAACGTCATCCTCCAGGGGCACCGGCAGACGTTCGGCCGCATGCAGGAAGTCGCCGAAACGACTGGCCACGATGGTGGCAATCTGCAGATTCCGTTCCGTCAGCGCGAAGAAAGGAATCTGGGTGATACTGACCACCGCCCGGACTTCCCGATAGGCATCGACGACGGGGATGACCACGATGGGATCGTTCTCACTCCGTACCGCCATCGAAGAGGTGTCCTCCGGCCGGATGCTGACAGTGGCCGCGGTTCGTATGGCCTGCTCGAGCAGAGGATCGGATCCCGACAGCCTATGACTGGAACCACGCACGGCGATGGGGTGTGGTTCCACCACGCCGTCCTGCACCCGGTGATAGGTCGCGGACCGGGCGGAGGTGAAGTTCGCAAGCAGTTCGAGCAGCAGTCGCCCGGCTTCCTCCGGTCCGGCGTCGCTCAGCTTCTCGCGGGCGGTCAGCAACGCCGAGCGCAAACTCGTTCTGCGACCGGCGTATTCCTGTTCAAGCTCATCATGGGAGATTTTCAGCAGATGGTAGGAGCGGGTGAATTCCTCCATCCGCGCCTGCCGATATTCATTCGACCGTTCCAGCTGCTCGAGACGATGCTCCCAGATATCCCGGAATTCACCGACGACGAGCGAACACAGCAGCAATCCCAGTGTGTAGGAGAAAGGCAGCGGCCAGATGGCATCCGCGTTACCGATGGCGTACAGCGCAGCCAGACCGTGCAGTCCAACTGCGGTAACGAAACCATGTGCAAACCCGTATCTGAGACCTGTCAGCACCGGGGCGAAGATCGACCAGGGAAACACCTGGTCAGCAAACAATGGATCCTCCGGGCGGACAAAGACGCCCACACAGAAGAAGACGCTGAATATGATTCCGGTTTCAATCCACGGATGACTCGCCGGGGCGCGAGACAGCTTACGGATCGAATCCAGTTCAAAGGGTCCCATGGCTAACGCCCGACTATCCTGTGCGCCAGATCTTCAAGGACCTTGTGAGCCGTGCCCGACAGCGTGCCCCGGGACCATCCGGATCGCGCCGCTGAACCACTCCAGAGGATCTCGCCGGAATCCAGATCCACCAGCCGCATGCTCAGACCGACCGCGGGTTCTCCATCCAGACCCGCTTTGTACCGCCATTCTTCGACAGAGCCGGCAATCGCATAGCGCATGCCCATCTCGATCGCCTTGTCCGTGGCATCGCTGAGCCGCTTCAGATCATCCAGCATCGGCAAACCGTTCGGTTGCGGCTCGGCATCGTAAACCCGCAGCTGGGACAGCCCCTGCTCCCGCAACACCGAGAACGCAATGGCCTCCGCCCGTTCCCCGGCCAGCGGCGTTTCGGAACGGTTCAGAAACGGCAACATGACGATGGATCCCTCCGGCAGCACGGCCGGTGGTTGCGACTGCACGGTACTCGACTGGCAACCTGCAAGGCTCAGGCAGCCCGCGATGATCCCCGGCAGCAGCAGCCGATACATCCGTGACGAACAGGCCGCCAGCAAGCGGCTGGCCCGCAGATAATTCTCAATTCCGTTGATCATCGACCTAGTCTCTTCGAATAAATGAGTGTGGCGCGGTAACCGTCGCCACCCACGGCACTCAGCAGAGCGCTGGTGTAGGCAGCGCGGAAACTGAGCTCATCGTTGCCGAACACCCGGACGCCGAGACTCGCCTCGAACTCCAGCGTCGGCGCGCTTTCCGGCCACTGGTAACCCACCGCCGCGCCAATGCGGTAACGGGGACTCGGGCGTTCCCAGTTCAGCGTGCCCGGGCTGCCGCGACTGATACTTGCGTTCAATGCCAGGCGCCCGGTCTCCTCCGGCAGCAGCAGCTCACCCCGGTCGATCAGAAGACGGCTCAACAGATCGTCTCCGAACCCCTCCGTGGTGTTTTTTGTCATGTAAAAACTCGCGCCCACGAGCACCTGGGGCCCGGACAGCTTCCAGGCATGGTCGAAACGGGCCTGGAACCTGCCACCCTGGCCCAGAGCATCACCAAAGCGATCCTGATAGTGATCGAGGTGCATCGTCATAGTGAGACGATCGCGTCTGCCGAGCAGGGACTGCCAACCGATATCGAGACCGCTGCGCTGGCTGACCGCCCGGGCAAGTGCGGTGATTTCCGTGAGCTGCTGATAGCCGGCACCGAGTTGAAGGGTGTGGTGCCGATTGATGGATAACGTCTGCGACAGCAGAAATCCCGGAATCAGTTCATCGCTGCTGTCCAGCAGCGTCACGCCCGCGCTGAACTCACCGAGGCCATTGCTGCGTTCGGCTTCAAGACCGACCAGCCATTCGTCCACCTCACCGGGGATCAACCGGAGTTCGTCGCTGAGATGGAAAGCCCGGATTTCACCGCGGAGTCCGTAGGCGCCAACCCGTCCGGCGCCGTAAAGCGACAGGCTGTCCACGTTCAGCGCCGATATCCGACTCTGCTCCGGCGCGATCTGCCAGCCGGTGGGAAAGCGGTTGTAGTAAGCCTTCGCCAGGCCGAGACGCTCGTCCTCATCGAGCAGTGTGGTACCCGGCTGGTCATAGGCCAGCTCCGGACGATCCAGCGCCAGAGCCGCATTGATTCGGATGAGCGGATCCGAATGATCGAGCATCGCTTCGAGCGTTTGCGCATCGTGCCGCTCCGCCGCCACAGACAGGCGCTGCCAGGCATCCGGGTTCGCACTCCGTTCGAGCCAGTAGCCGGCGGCAGTGTAGTGAGACCGGGCGAGCGCCTGGGCCAGATAGAGGCCGGGCAGCTGTTCGGCCCGGAAACCGTCGTCGGATCCGGCTACCAGCTGGTGCGCAAGCAGTTGCTGCTGATCAGCCGTGAGCACGCCGCGTCCGGCGTCGCTGATACTCGACAGATCCATGCCTGAGGAGATGTCCGGGGAGATGCGTCCTGCCGCCAGCTCGGCAATGACATGGCGCCGAACGCGGTATGCGGGATCCGCCAGGCCGAGCATATCCAGCGAGTGGGCATAAGACAGAAGCAGACCCAGGTCTTCGGGTGTCACGTCCACCGCACGGGTGTACCAGCCAAGTGCCACGGCATGTTGATTCAGTCGTGCATAGCCAGAGCCGTAGGCACTCCAGAGATCACCGGCGCCCACTGCGACGTCTTCGTACTGTTCCAGCGCCGAGGTCAGCACCTCGGATGTGTCTGTCTGAATGAGAATCCAGAGGTAAGGTGCAATCAGGCTGACCCGCTCCGGGTGGTGATGGAGACCGGCGGTCAATACGGTCCTGGCCGCTTCCAGTTCACCACGCCGCGTGTGGTAGTAGGCAAGCACCTCCCAGTATTCAGCCGAGTGTGCCAGGTGTGTCTGTTCGGCCTCAGCCAGCTCGATCAGGCTGCCGAGGGACTGTTCATCAGACTCCGCCGTCGCCCACTGCAGGGCCTGCACCAGATAGTGCGGGTCGGCGTATGTCTCCCAACCATACCGGGCCCATCCCGAGACAGCGGATCGGTCGGAGATCATCACCGCGGCCAGAAACCGCTCAAAGTGGTCCTCTTCCAGACGTCCGAGCGCAATCATGGCCTGATAGGCACGGGCCACCAGCCGCATATCGTCAAGAAACCAGGCATAGGTCGCCAGCCGCTGCCAGTACTCAGCGTGGTCTGTATGTTCCTGGGCCAGCAGCAACGCCACAGCTTCTTCCGTGCGGTATTGTTCCCACAATAGGTCGGCCCAGCGGAGCCGTTCTTTAACATCCGGCTCGTGGTAGCGCGCAAATCCGGCCCAGGAAGCGCTGGCGGCAACCAGGTATTCGTTGGCCTGTTCCAGGCCGATCAGTGCGAGCCAGGCCTGGCGATGCCGGGGATGCCTGTCCACATAGGATCTGATCACCCGGATCCCATCGTCCGGCAGACCCTGCAACTCATAGGATTCGCGCAGCGCGTTGATCTCTTCATCGCTGAGGCGGCGGCTCCGGCTGAGCTCGCCGAGCATTCCGGCGGCCACATCGTATCGATAAAGACTCCGGGCCAGTTTCCAGGCGGAAATTCTGTGGCTGTCCAGATCGGTTCGGTCGACCAGCTCGATCCATTGATCGAGGGCCAGCTCCGGCTGACCGGACCAGCGATAGATTCGGGCGAGTTCCAGACGCGTATCTGTATCTGCGGAATGCTGATCCAGCAATCGCTCATACATCCGTGCGGCAAAGTCGAGCTCTCCTGCCGCCACAGCGACGGCCGCCAGCTGCGTCAGCTCACCGTTCGTTAACCCGGCTTCCTCATCGATCAGCGCCAGATAGGCGGCTGCCCGTTCCGGCGCATCGGCACGTTCGGCGAAGGTAACGAAGGCCATGGCGAGATCCTGCGGCACCCATCCTCGGGCCATCACCCCGTCGATGAACGCGAAGCCATCGTCGAAGCGGCCGGCCGCGAGGAATATCTCGACCCCGCGCTTCACCGCCATCGGACTCAGCACCTGCAGCTCAGCGGCGGACAGCGTGCGGAAGAGTGCCCCCGCACTGTCTGCCTGATCCGCTGCCTCCCAGGCAGCCGCGGCCAGCAGAAGATCTTCTTCCGTCCGCGTTTCGAGAAAGCGGCGCTGGAAGTATCCGGCCGCCACATCCGGACGCTCCAGGGCGTAAGCGGCCCGGGTCAGCTCCGTGATCGCCGTGTCGTCCAGGGCGACCACATCCATCGTTCGGTGCAGTTCCTGAAGCAGAAGCGCCGCCCAGTGGCCTCGATCGGGGCCCCCACCGTGAACGAGCTGTTCGAGTATGCGGACCCGCAACAGGCTGGGGGCGCCCTGCTCAGCGCCGGTCTGCGCCCAGGCAAGCTCGAGTTCGCCGATGGTCAGATATTGTGCGGCCAGAAGCTGGTGCAGCTCGTCATCGGCGGGATTCAATGCGGTCAGCAATCGCGCATAGGCGATGGAGACATGGTCCGCTTCCCCTTCCGCGAGCATCTGCCGGAAGAACGCCTCTCTGGGCAGAAGCCAGACGAGCACGAGAACGAGCGCGCAGCCGAATATGACCATCATCCGCACATCCAGAACGGGCTCGTTGCGCCTATCTACATACCAGGCGCGCATCACCAGTGTCCTTCACGTTCGTGTCGAATCGCAGCAGTTGCCCTGTGGATTCGGGTTGGATGATCGTGCCGCCCTCGAGTTCGAGCCGACAGGTGCGGGATGACCGAATGGAAAAACGAACCGGCAGAAAACCCCGTATCCTCAGTTCCACGCTGTCTTTCGCCGGCACCCAGCGCTCGATATGGGCATTGGCGGAGACCAGGGAGACTTTCTGAGCAGGCGTGGCCGCAAGAGAAAAATGCGCATGGTCGCCCAGGGTATGGAGGTAGCGGTCCGAGTTCAGCGTCCGCCAGCCGGCGACGGATCCAGGCTCGATGGGGTCCGGGTAACCCATGGAGTCGGGCAGCCGAATCGTTCGCAGCGCACCCATATCGCCGACCACCCAGTTGTCGTCCAGGTCCCGGTAGATCCAGGCATGATGGAAATCGCGAACGCGCCGGGAATACTCGCTGAGATAGATCGGCAGCACTTCCTGGCCGAGGGCCCAGGCATAGACTTCGTGCAGCGCCCGGATGCTTGCCGGCTTGGTTGCGCTGTAGAAATGGTAGTAGATGCTGATCGGTTTCAACCGGCGAGGATGGTCTGTGAGCCGGAAGGTTTCGATGGCTTTCCGGTAGCCGTAGAACGGACCGGTCCAGTTGTTGGTGTAGACGTTCTCGTTCATTGCCGGTGCGTACACCTGCAGACCGTTTCCCTCGAGCCGGGCCTGCGGCCAGACATTCAGCAGGGACTCATCGGCAGCGACCACATTGGTGTTGCCGCCGTTCACGTTGAGGACGCCACGGTCTTCAAGCATTTCCAGGGCGTGTTCGTCCGGGTCCGCAGAACCCGTCCACAGAAAGACCTTTACCCGTTTACCCGCGGGTGACAGACGTTCGTTGATGTAATCAATGGAGCCCGCGATCTCCCGCTCGAGGCTCATCTCGTACCCTTCGAGGGGAAGATTCATCCCATACTGCAACGGCTGATCATCCCGCAGTACGTCCGGGCGCCAGTAGAAAGGGTGGCTGAACGAGTGACTTGCCACTTCCACGTTCGGCTCGGCAAAGATCTTCCGGGCGGCCGTCTCCAGCATGTCGCTCTGTTCCGGATAAAGGCCGTTCGCACTGATCTCGCCTTCGATGATCGAAACGGTATGCGGCAATTCATACCCTTGGATGAACGTCTCCCGGAGCACGTCTGCCGACAGGGGCGATCCGGGAACAAACGCTCTGGACGGAAAGCCATCTCCGTCTATGTGCACGGTGAGCAGCCGGCTGCCGCTCTCGGTGGTGGTATCCAGAACCGGCCTGGGCGTGTATCCCAGCGCAGCGGTGAGAAAGCTGTAGGGGTCGAGCAGCCAGCGCCGTCGGCCTTCGCCGTAGTCTTCGACGATGTACGGATGAAGGGCCATGCCGCCCCAGGGAGCAGTGAGCACGGGCGAGACCACCTCACCACTATTGGTTCTGAGGGCGAGATCCACGTCATTGGCCGCATTCACGCTGCGCACCGGCGGCACCTCGTACCTTCGGATCCTGAGCGGCGCTTCCAGATTGCCAACCAGCACCGGCGGCTCCACCACACCTTCAACTTCCATCCGATCCGGTGCCAGGGCCTCGAGGCCGAGCGCATCCAGCACCCTGTCGGAGTAGCTGGGCAGGGTCGCGAGCAGAACGAGCGGATACTCGTCTTCCAGCAGTTGCATCAGCCAGTTCTCGAACCAGCTCAACTCTTCGGTCACGGAGGCATCGAGCCACGAGATCACGCCCGCATGGACCCCTTTCATCAACACCGGCGGTCCATCCCTAACGTCGTGATACTCGACCACGTAGCCCAGCCAGTCGAAGATCACGCCGAACATGACATGCACGTCCCGCTCGGTGAGCGGCGCCTCCTTCTCCCCATGGATCACCAGCAGCCGCCTCGGGACGGGCACCAGGTCGGAAGTGCCCAGATCCCGCAGAGAAGGTTCCGCCACCCAGGCATCGAATCCGGCCGCTTCGATTTTCCGAGCCAGCCCACGACGTTCTTCCTGGGCGGCAAAGGGAAGGTAGTCGATCACCACCAGTTCGTCGGCGTATGGCCGTGCCTGGGCCAGTCGGTCCAGCAGCCACTGCCGATCTTCCGGCGGAACCACCCGGTATTCTTTCCCGTTCCAACCGTGATAAAGAGATTCTGCGACCACTCCGGCAACCGGCTGATCGAGATCGGCGAGAATTTCGAAACCCCGATTCAACAGCAGTGAAAGCTCGGAATACCGACGCTGAATCTCCGAAATGAGCGTGACCAGCGCAGCACGTTGTACCTCAATGTTTTCCAGCAGATGATGGCTGTCCAGCGTGTCCAGAAATGCGCCGTCAAAACCCGAACTGGAAAGCGGTGCCAGACGGTCTTCCAAGATATGCGTTCGCCAGGCTGCATGTGTGAGATCCGCGACCCGGGTATTCCAGGCCGGATTGCTGCCCGGTAACGCCGCGTTCGGCAGCGTGTTGAACAGCGAATCGGCCGGTTCGATCTCACCAACGCTGACATAGGCATAGACGCTGGCGCCGGCGGCTTTGAGCGCAGCCACTTCCCCTGGGCTGACAAGGCCCGGCTGCAGCACTACCCGGTCATAGGCACCAAGTTCGGCAACAGGCACATCGGCCCCGTAGTAGAACGCGGTACGGGCATGTACGACATCCGCTGTCAGAAATACACCGATGGCAAACAGCAGGCTCAACGCCGGATGCGGATGCTTCGTGCAGCGCCTAAACCAGGTCATGTTCTACTTCCATGTCTGCACGACCTTCGGTCGCCTTCCTGGCAACCGGGGGAGCGTTCGCCGTCAGGCGATGCTCGAATACTCCACCACCTGAGCCTTGCCGTGCTGCTTTGCATATATCAATGCTTCATCCGCGGCCTCGATCAGTTCCTGTCCGGTGAAGTCACTGTTCGAGTCGAAGGTTGCCAGGCCTATGGAGATGTAGAGTTCCACTTCACTACCGTCCACCTCGTGGCGGGTGGTGTTGAAGGCGTTCAGGATCCGATCGCAGACAACGCGCGCGTTCTCAGCGCTCTCGCCACCAAGCAGCAACACGAACTCATCACCGCCGAAGCGGGCGAGCGCATCGTTTTCACGGATCTGCGCGCTGAGAAGCCTCGCCGTGCTGCGCAGAATGTCGTCGCCCGCGCTGTGGCTGTAGGTGTCGTTGATCGCTTTGAAACCGTCCAGGTCCATGAAGGCCAGACTCAGTGGGAATCCGAGTTTCCGGGCTCGCACCACCCACTCCGCCAGGTGCTTCTCCATGAAGTCCCTGTTCCGCAGTCCGGTGAGTTTGTCCGTGTGGTTCTCGTGCTCCAGGGATTCCGCCTTGTTGCCCAGGGTGTCGATCTCCTGCTGCAGCGCGGAGATTTCCCGCCGGGCGTTCAGGCTGACATCGGTCAGCAGTTTGCGGGCCCGGTCGAGAATGTCGGCCGCGATCTCCACGTCCATGATGTCCAAGCCGAACTGACTTTCGATGTCCGGAATCCGGATTTCCACCTTCTTCAGAACTTCAAGCGTGGTCTGCTCATCGAGCCCCAGCTTGTCCTGCATGATCACCCCGAGGGCGGCGATGCCCGCCTCACCCGGATCATTGAGAAGAATCTCTGAAAAGCGGCTGGCCACACTCACGACATTGACGAAGCGCCGTGTGCACTCGGCCATCTCGTTGTCCGCGTCGGCGCCTTCCGGCTCGTGGCTGTAGCGCACGGCCTGGCAGATGATGTCGGGCAACTCCCACTTTTCGAGCAACCAGGCACCGACCCAGGCGTGATCGACGCCGAGCACTTCGACTTCGTGCTTCGTGATCACCGCATGAATGTGCCGATCTTCCAGGTTCACGTACTGCTCAGGCATGAGCTTGTCGAGCACCTGCAGACCGATATCCTGCAGCAAACCACCAAGAAAGAGTTCTTCGATGTTTTCCGCGCCGAGTGCCGCACCGATTTCCCGGGCACCGATGGCCGTCAACAGAGAGCGCTGCCAGTAGCGCACCAGATCGATGCCGCCACCTTCGTTCTTTCGCAGAGAACTCACCAGGGAGAAACTGAGCGCCAGCGTCATCGCCGCTGCCTGTCCGAGGGTGAGCAGTGCCTGGGCCAGATTGGTCACCTCACGGCGTCTGGCATACATGGCGGAATTCGCGGTCTTGAGGATTTTCGCCACCAGGGCCGGATCCTTGGCCAGCGTATCCATGAGCTCCTTGATATCGGACTCTGGATCCCGGAGCAGCTCGATGATCCGCGTGACAATGTCCGGCGGACTCGGGAGATCGTCCATCTCCTCGAGCTGAGTCAGCAGATTGTTGAGGGACGCTTCCGTTGCGTTCGTGTTACCAGGTAGTTGCATCCTTGCAGGCCGCCTTGTTTTTAAGAGAGTTGACAGGTTTCCTCATAACCCGCTATCGGCCGTGCTGAAGGTTCCTTCAGCGCCGAATGGTGACGGCGTTCACACTATGACACCCCGAAACTGCCGTAACGGAGCAAGCAGGCCTCGAATGACTGTATCGGCGGAGACAGGCCGTACTTGAAGGGGATGCCGGGGCGCTGTTCGTATCGATCAGGCCTACAGGCAGGCGGTGGACTCAGCGTGAGCCGGGTACTTTCTCAGGATGATCGGGCATCCGTCAGCGCGACCGCCTGAGCAGCGAGCCGGCCGATAACCTCCAGATCACCGCTCTGAAGCGCCTCAGCGGGCACGAACCAGGAGCCGCCGATACAGGCTACCGACGGACAGTCGAGATAGTCGCCCGCGTTCGCCTGGGTTATGCCGCCGGTCACGCAGAAACGAACGTCCGGGAGGGGGGCCGACAGCGCATTCAGCATTTCCACGCCGCCTGACAGCGCCGCTGGAAAGAACTTCTGCAACCGGTATCCGCGGGACAGCAGGTGCATACATTCCGCCGCAGTCGCCGCCCCCGGGACCAGAGGAAATTCGGATGCTGCGTCGAGCAGCGGATCCGTATGACCCGGACTCACCGCGAACCGGGCACCGGCATCCACCACCTGGCCGAGCTGGGACGCGTTCAGCACACTACCGGCTCCGACCAGCAGATCCGGCAGCGACCGGGCCACCTGTTCGATGGCAGGCAGGCCTGCCTCGGTGCGCAGGGTGAACTCCACCGCCCGGACGCCGGCGGCGAACAGTACTTCCGCGAGTGGCACTGCCAGCGCAGAATCATCCATCACGACGACCGGCATGAGCCGCACGTCCGCCAGCAGGGTTGTGCCATCCATGGCGGCAATTACAGCACAGGCATGGGCGATTTTCTGATCATCTGTTGAGTCCACAAGCCTGGCCCGCGTAGAGTGGGCAGGAAACATAAGGGAGAAAGCAGGTGACGGTTCTAACGATCATCCGCAAGACCATCCACCGGCCCATCATGGATAGGCGGACCCGGCCAGGTGCACTGTTGCCGGCACTCCTGCTGGCGGCGGGTTTGCTGACTGCCTGCGACGAGCAATCGGCGGTGAACCCGCCCGCACAGGCGACCGGCGCACCGGATACGGCTGAGACGGTCAGCCCGGATGTACCCGCTCAGCTCACAGCGGAGCGTATGGCGCAGTGGAGCCGGAACTGCGCGCTCTGCCATGTTCGTGGTGAAGGGGGCGCGCCCGTGCTCGGCGATCACGCCGCGTGGTCGGCCCGTCTCGAGAAAGGAGAACGGGCACTCCTCGACAATACCGTCACTGGTCTGAACAACATGCCGCCTCTCGGCTACTGCATGGACTGTGAAAGAGAAGATTTCCTCGCGCTGATACGTTTCATGGGAGGTGCTCGTTGATTTCGAGAAGACATTTCGTCGCCGGCAGCGCGCTGGCAGCATTCTTTTCCGGTGCGACCCTCCCCGGTCGCGCGGCAGAGAGAGGCGCCGGCAGCCTGCCCTGGCGCAACTGGTCCGGCGGTCTGCTGGCCCACCCGGCAGGCCGGTTTGCACCGGGCAGCGAGAGTGAACTCGCCGCCTGGATGACCTCCACCACCGGACCGATGCGGCCGGTCGGCGCCGGGCATTCCTTTACCCCCCTCGTCCCGACCGACGGACATCTGCTGGTGCTCGACGGCATCAACGGCCTGATTGCACACGATCCCCAGACCAATCAGGCCACCTTCGGTGCGGGCACACGCCTGTCGAGCGTCGGTCCGGCGCTGGAGGCGGTCGGTCAGGGTCCGTTGATACTTCCGGACATCGACCGCCAGACGCTGGCCGGTGCGATATCCACCGGAACCCACGGCACCGGCCTCACCCTGCACTCGCTTTCCGGCAACGTGACAGCCCTGAGGATGGTGACGACCACCGGCGACATACTCGAGATCACTGAGCAAACGGAGCCGGATCTCTTCAAAGCCGCCTGTGTCAGCGTGGGTGCGCTGGGCGTGATGACGCAGATCACCCTGCAGAACCGGACGGCTTACCGGTTGAAGGCCCGCAACTGGGCTGCCCGGATCGATGAGGTGCTGGAAGACTTCGAAGCCTCGGCATCCAGCCATCGACACTTCGAGATGTTCCCCCTCACCCACTCGGACTACGCCCTGGTGCTGGCCATCGACGAAACGGACGAGCCCATAGACAACCCACCCGTTTCGCCGGAAGAGGAAGCCGCCTTCGGCGACGCCATGCGCACCTGGATGGACATTCCGCCGGCTGAGCGTCGGCCGCTGATCAACGGCCTCGCCGAGCAGATCGCTCCGTCCGTCACCATCGATGCGTCCTACCGCATCCTGTCCAACGTCCGCAGCAACCGGTTCAACGAGATGGAATATGCCGTCCCGAGAGAGGCGGGCGCCGCCTGTGTCCGGGAGGTGCTCGATACCATCGCCGAACAGAACATCGACGTGGTCTTTCCCCTCGAGTATCGCTATGTGAGGGGCGACGACCTCTGGCTGTCCATGGACGAAGGCGGAGATCGGGCCGCGATTTCCGTGCATCGAACTGCCTCGGAAGATTACCGGCCACTGTTCGACGCCGTGGAACCGATCTTCTGGAAGTATGGCGGTCGGCCACATTGGGGCAAGGTGCACAGCCTCGGCCATGCCGAGCTGACGAAGCTCTATCCACAATTCGAAGCGTTCCGGGAAATCCGCGCCGAACTCGACCCTGAGGGAAGACTGTTGAACGATCATCTGAAAAAGCTGTTCGGCGTATGAAGCGGCGCAACCTGCTGATCGGCGCCGGCGCGGTCACTGCAGCCGCGGCCGGTGGTGTCCTGCTCTGGCGTCCTGAAGATCAGGGCGCACCACACGATGCCTACTTCAGTGCGCTGAACGAGATGCTGAAAGCCGACGGACCCGGCCGCCCTGTCCTGCTGCTCGATCTCGCCCGGATGAATCACAACATCGACCTGCTGGCGCGCTCGGTGGGTCCCGACAGGACGTATCGGGTGGTGGCGAAATCCCTGCCCTCCATCGAACTGCTCGGTCATGTGATGGACCGGGCCGATACCCGGGCACTGATGGTCTTTCACCAGCCTTTTCTCAATCAGGTCGCAGCGTCCTTCCCGGACAGTGACGTACTCATGGGCAAGCCCATGCCGATTCAGGCCGCCCGGACGTTCTACGAAAAGCTGAACGGGAGCGGCTTCGATCCGAGTCGGCAGTTGCAGTGGCTCATCGATACACCACAACGGCTCGCCGAATATCAGAGGCTGGCCCGCAGCCTCGGAGTCAGGATGCGCATCAATGTGGAAATCGATGTGGGCCTGCATCGCGGCGGCGTGGAGGATCCGGAACAGCTGGCGGCCATGCTGGAGACGATGACCGCGGATCCCGGGCATCTGCGCTTCGCCGGCCTGATGGGTTATGAGCCGCAACTTACCGGTCTGGGCGCCAGCCTCGATCATCCGGCCGTGCAGGATGTGCTCGGCCGGTACCGGGCCTGCATCGATCGGGTGCGTGCAGCGGGGTTCGATCCGGATTCGCTGACCCTGAACGGGGCCGGCAGCCATACGCTGCGGATCTACGAAGGCGATCAGACGATGAACGATCTGTCCGCCGGCTCCGGCGTGGTGAAGCCAACCGACTTCGACACCCATCATCTGGCAGAAAATCTGCCGGCGGCGTTCATCGCCGCACCGGTTCTGAAGACCTACGATCATCTTTACGCCGCCGGGGAGCCGATGATTGCCGACGTGCTCGAGTGGTATAACCCGAACATGCGGCGCCTGCACTATATCTACGGGGGGTACTGGAAAGCGCGCTACGTGTCGCCCCAGGGCATCCCGGAACCGCTCTATCACAGCACCAACCAGGAACCCTTCACCACCTCCCCGGCGGGTGCGCTGGCCGTGGGTGATCATGCGTTTCTGCGGCCCACTCAGAGCGAACGCGTGCTGCTGCAGTTCGGTGATCTGTACGTGGTCGATAACGGCGCGCTGGTCGATCGCTGGTCCGTCTTTCAGGACACCGGCTGAGCACCCGGACCACACCGTCTGACAAGCGGCCCTGATGGCCGAATATAATTCAATGCTGCACGGCCGGCTCCTCGGGGGATTCCTCGGCAGCCGGCGGGGCATTCCAGCGCACTGCCAGAACCAGGAGTAATTATGACGTTCACGAGCCTCCTCGTCGCCAACCGGGGCGAGATCGCCATTCGTATTCTTCGCGCCGCGGAAGATCTGGGGCTTCGATCCATCGCCGTACATACCGCGGACGATGCGGAGAGTCTCCACACCCGGATCGCGGACGAGACCTATGAGCTACCTGGCAGCGGCGCCCGTGGATACCTGGATATCGCAGCGATGATAGAGGCCGCCCGAATCACCGGTGCCGAAGCCATTCATCCCGGCTACGGCTTCCTCTCCGAGCGGGCGGACTTCGCCGCGGCCTGCGCCGAGGCAGGCATCTGTTTCGTCGGCCCGGATACCGAACACCTGGCGCTGTTCGGCGATAAAAGTCGTGCCCGAACGGCCGCCGTGGACTCGGATGTCCCCGTGCTGCGTGGACTCGACGATGCGGTATCGCTGGAATCCGCCACCGCATTCTTCAACAGCCTGGGCAGTGACGGCGCCATGATCATCAAGGCGGTGGCCGGCGGCGGTGGTCGCGGAACCCGGGTCGTCACCGACAGCGCCGGGATCGCCGAGGCCTATCAGCGCTGCCAGTCGGAGGCAGAACTGGCCTTCGGCTTACCCGATGTCTATGTGGAGGAGTTCATTCCCCGCGCGCGGCACATCGAAGTGCAGATCATCGGCGATGGCAAAGGCAATGCCGCCCACCTGCATGAACGGGAGTGCAGCGTCCAGCGCCGCTACCAGAAGGTCGTGGAAATCGCACCGGCACCACACCTGGATGACGATCTCCGTCAGAGCATAATCGACGCTGCACTGCGATTCGCCCGCAATGAAGACTACCTGAGTCTGGGCACCTTCGAATTTCTGGTGGATGTCTCAGAAAGGGACAACGTTCAACCCTTTGTTTTCATCGAGGCTAATGCCCGGCTGCAGGTGGAGCATACGGTAACAGAAGCGGTCACCGGGGTAGATCTGGTCCAGGCGCAGATCCGCCTGGCAGGCGGTGCGTCTCTGGCCGACCTGCATTTGACAGACCCTGCCCTGCTTAAACCCCGCGGCTATGCCATCCAGGCCCGGGTGAACATGGAAACGATCAGAGAGGATGGCAGTGTCCGTCCCGCCGGAGGGTTGATCAGCGTTTACGAAGCGCCCAATGGTCCCGGTGTGCGCACCGACGGATTCGGCTACGCCGGCTATCAGACGAGCACCGCCTACGATTCCCTGCTGGCGAAGGTCATCTGCCATGCACCGGGTCCGGATTTCAGTGACGCCATCGCCCGAACCCGCCGGGCCCTGTCCGAGTTCCGCCTCGAGGGCGTGGGCTCGAACATTCCCTTTCTCAAGAACATCGTCTCCCACCCGGACTTTGCAGATGGTTCGGTACACACCCGCTGGACGGATGAAAAGCTGACCGAACTCGCCAGCGCACCGCAGAACGACCGCAGTCGCTTCGTCACGACCGCCGGGTCCGCCGGAGAGGCGGACGGCACCCCGTCAGCCGCTGCCGGTGATGGGTTCGCCGGCGCCAAAGTGGACACCAGCGATCCACTGGCGCTTTTCGACCATGACGCTCAGGTCAAAGCTGCCGCCAGTGCAGCAGAGTCCGCCGCCGCCCCTGCACCATCGGCGACGATGAACGGACCGGATGGCAGCATCGGCGTCGGCGCACCGATGCAGGGCACCATCGTCTCCATCGACGTGGGCGTGGATGATGAGGTGCTCCAGGGACAGCAGATCGCCGTGGTGGAAGCCATGAAGATGGAACACGTCATCTGTGCGGAGGTCTCCGGCATCGTTCGGCAGGTGACCATGAGTCAGGGGGACGTGGTCCGCGAGGGCTATCCCATCGTCTTCATCGAAGAAGCGGAAGTCTCCGGCGAATCAGCGGAAGCGGCTGAAGCGCTGGATCTGGACCACATCCGCCCGGATCTGCAGGAGTCCATGGATCGCCACGCCATGACCCTGGACGAGAACCGCCAGAAGGCAGTGGAGAAGCGGCACGCCCAGGGCAGTCGCATGCCGCGGGAAAACATCGCCGAACTGCTCGATGAGGATTCCTTCAGTGAGTACTGGCCGCTGGTGGTGGCCCGGCAACACCGGCGGCGGGATATGGACGATCTGCGCCGGAACACGCCGGGGGATGGCGTGGTGGCCGGCACCGGCACCATCAACGCCGATCTGTTCGGTGAAGCGGCCGCTCGGGCCATGGTCGTGCACTATGACTACACGGTGCTCGCCGGCACCCAGGGCGCCCGCAACCACTACAAACAGGACAGACTGTTCGAACTGGCCGAACGCTACCGGCTGCCCATGGTGCTGTTCGGTGAAGGCGGTGGCGGCCGGCCGGGAGATGACTCGACCGGGCCCGGTGTTGCATTCGACACCCCCACTTTCACGCAGTTTTCGAAGCTGTCCGGACTGGTGCCCATGATTGCCATCACCAACGGCCGCTGCTTCGCCGGCAACACCGCACTGGTCGCCGCCTGCGATGTGATCATCGCCACGAAAGGATCCACCCTCGCCATGGGTGGACCGGCCATGATCGAAGGCGGCGGTCTCGGCATCTACACGCCGGAAGAGGTCGGCCCCATGTCTTTCCAGGTACCGAACGGGGTGGTGGACATCCTGGTTCGAGACGAAGCGGAAGCCGTGCAGGTGGCCAAACGGTACCTGTCCTACTTCCAGGGCAGCATCGACGACTGGGAAGCCCACGATCAGCGCCTGCTCCGACACATCGTTCCTGAGAACCGGTTGCGCCTGTACGACATGCGGGACGTGCTCGAAACCATCGCCGACAAGGGCTCGGTCCTCGAGATCCGCGAACAGTTCGGAATCGGTGTGATCACTGCGTTCATCCGGGTGGAAGGCCAGCCCATGGGCGTGATCGCCAACAATCCGCACCATCTGGCGGGTGCCATCGATTCGGATGCGGCGGACAAAGGCGCGCGCTTCATGCAGCTCTGCGATGCCTTCGATATCCCCATCCTGTCCCTCATGGACTGCCCCGGCATCATGGTGGGTCCGGATGTGGAACGCACGGCGCTGGTCCGTCATTCGGTTCGCATGTTCAACACCGGCGCCAACCTCACCACCCCGCTGTTCGGCGTGATCGTACGCAAGGCCTATGGCCTGGGTGTGCAGGCCATGTGTGGTGGCAGCGCGCTGGCCGGCTTCTTTACCGTGGCCTGGCCGACGGCGGAATTCGCCGGGATGAACATCGAAGGCTCGGTGAAACTCGGCTATCGGAAAGAACTCGCCGCCATCGAGGATCCGGTGGAACGGAAGCGGGCGTTCGATGAACGGGTCGCCCGGGCTTACGAGAGCGGCAAGGCGGTGAACGCCGGGACCGGTGGTGGACTCGATGATGTGATCGATCCGGCAGAAACCCGTACCTGGTTGACGCGCGCATTGAAGCGGGTCCCGCCACCACCGCCGAGAACAGAAAAGAAATACCCCTACATAGATACCTGGTAGTCCTCCGGTCCGGGCGACGGGACGCGCGACCGGACGCGCCACGCATCACCAGCCCGACCGGTGCCCCATTCGACAGCCGGCGGGAGAGCCGCTAATGTGTGGGGTTTGATTTTCTGGGAGTTAACCCGTGAGTGAAGCAACCGAATTCAGAGCCGAAGTCGCCGCCTGGCTGGCAGAAAACTGTCCGGAGGGCGCCCGCGGACCGGGGCAGATCGCCAGCGGCTCCACGAAAATCACCCTGGAACCGGACGTGGCACTGTGGCTGGAGCGGATGGCCGAGCGCGGCTGGACGGTGCCCACCTGGCCTACCGAATACGGTGGCGGTGGTCTGAGTGCCGACCAGGCGAGAATCCTCTACTCGGAGATGTCCAAGATCCATGCCCGTTCCCCGCTCATGGGGATGGGCACCTCCATGATCGGACCGACCCTGCTCGAATACGGTACCGAAGCGCAGAAAAAGCGCCATATCCCGAAGATTGCCCGCGGCGAAGTGCAGTGGTGCCAGGGCTATTCCGAGCCGAATGCGGGTTCCGACCTCGCATCGCTGAAGACCCGTGCCGTGGACAATGGCGATCACTACGTGATCAACGGTCAGAAGATCTGGACTTCAGGGGCGGCCACCGCCGACTGGATGTTCATCCTGGTGCGCACCGATCCGGATGCCCCCAAGCATGACGGCATCAGCTTCATGCTGCTGACCATGGATCAGCCGGGTGTAACCACGAAACCCATTCGCCTGATCTCCGGCTCATCGCCTTTCTGCGAGACCTTCCTGGACGATGCCATCGCCCAGAAAGACGACCTCGTGGGTGAGCTGAACAAAGGCTGGACCGTGGGCAAACGCCTGCTTCAGTTCGAACGTTCCGGCATCGGTGGCCTCACCGGTGGCGCCAGCATCGCCGATCCGGCGAAAACGCTGGTGAAGGTGGCGAAAAACTATGTCGGCGAAGAAGGCGGACTGATCGCGGACGACGCTCTGCGCGACCAGGTGCTGAAGCTGAACATGACCCGCAAGGCTCTCAATTTCACTGCCCAGCGCGTCAACGAAGAGAGCAAGGCAGGCACCCCGGGCGCCGCCACTTCCATCTTCAAGCTGGTGGGTGCCACCCTGCAGCGTGACGGCGCGGACCTGAAACGGGATCTGATGGGTTTCCGTGGTCTGGGCGCCCACGAGGAAGTGGGCTTCACCGCGGAGGAATTGAAGGCGACGGAAGAGTTCCTGCATCTGCGCACCACCACCATCTATGGCGGCAGCAGTGAGATTCAGGCCAATATCATCGCCAAGCGGGTGCTCGGCCTCCCCGAGTAGTCTTTTGAGGTGATCGTGCACCCGGCGCGTGCCGGGTGCGTACCGGGTGCGTAATCAGCGGCTGACCCGGCCTGTCAACGCAATCGCCGATGCTGAGACCCGTTCAGGTTACCTCAGTCCAACGACTTTCGAATCCGCTGATAAGCGTCGCCGATTTCTTCTGCAAGCTGTTTGCCGGCAGCGGCAACATCTTCCCCCGCATCGGCAGCCGCATCTCCCACCCGCTTCATCCTGGACTCCACGTGGACCCAGCGCTTTTCCACCTCTTCCCATTCATCCCTGGCCTCTGCCGTGAGCAGATGAAGTTGGACGCGGAGTTCATCCCGCTCGGTCTTCAGCTTCTGCAGCAGCTTTTCTACCTTGTCGTCGAGGTCGCTCATGGTGATTCGTGCTCCTGACTGTTTTCAATTTCGATCTTCATTGGCGCTGATGCCATTGTGGCCACCGGCCTGTGAACCATGCAACACCCGATACAGCGCCGGTATGACGATGAGTGTCAGCAATGTCGAGGAAAGAATACCGCCAATCACCACGGTCGCCAGTGGCCGCTGAACTTCTGAGCCGACGCCGGTATTGAAGGCCATGGGCACAAAGCCCAGTGAGGCGACCATGGCTGTCATCAGCACCGGCCGCAGCCGGGTCAATGCGCCCTCGACGATGGCGGTATCGAGGGCGATGCCTTCATCACGGAGGTCGCGTATGAAGGAGACCAGCACCAGACCGTTCAGAACGGCGATGCCCGACAGGGCGATGAACCCCACTGCCGCAGAGATCGACAGCGGTATGTCCCGCAGCATCAGCGCAACAACCCCACCCGTGAGCGCCAGCGGCACACCGGCGTAGATCACGGCCGCATCCCGAAGCGAGCCGAGGGCTACCACCAGCGCTGCCAGAATGAACAGCAGCGTCACTGGAATGACGATCATCAGCCGTTCACTGGCAGACTGCAGATTCTGATACGTACCACCGTATTCGACCCAGTATCCGGGTGGCACCACGTCCAGCGCCGTCATCGTGCGCTGCACGTCAGCTACGAAGGTACCCAGATCCCTGCCGCGGACGTTGGCCGTCACCACGACCCGCCGTTTACCGTTTTCCCGGTTCACCTGATTCAAACCTTCCCGGGTCTCCAACCGGGCAACCTCGCCCAGGGGAACGTAGCCACCGTCAGGCAACGCCACCGGCAACTCAGACCAGTCATCCGGATTGGCTCTCAGCCCTTCCGGCAGGCGCAGGACGATGTCCGCGCGCCGATCGCCTTCATAGAGCTGACTGATCACCCGACCACCCAGACCCGTCGCAACGAGATCCTGCAGTGCGGCCAGACTGATGCCATAGCGGGCCAGCGCGGTACGATCCGGCACCAGGGTCAGCACCGGCAGTCCTGAAGTCTGTTCCATGGCCACATCCGCCGCGCCGGGGATGGCAGCCACCGCTGCCTCCACAGCCTCACCGGCTTCGGTCAGCACATCGAAGTCGTCGCCGAACAGTTTGATTGCCAGTTGTGCCCGCACCCCGGCCAGCAACTCGTTGAATCGCATCTCGATGGGTTGCAGGTACTCATACTGATTACCCGGCACCACTTCCACGCGCTCCGCCAGCTCTGCGATCAGCGCCTCCCTGCTCTGCTCCGGATCCGGCCACAGTGCGCGGTCTTTGAGCATGATGAAGGTATCCGCCATGCTCGGCGACATGGGATCCGTGGCGATCTCCCCGGAGCCGATCCGGGAAAACACCCGCTCCACCTGAGGCAGTTCGGCGACGATTTTTTCCAGCCCGGTCTGCATGTCGATAGCCTGGCTTAACGACGTCCCCGGAATCCGCAGCGCATGCATGGTGATATCGCCCTCGTCCAGACTGGGTATGAATTCCGTCCCCAGCCGGGAGGCCTGCCAGATCGACACCCCGACCAGCAGGACGCCGGCCCCGAGCACCACGTACCTGAAACGGAGCGCCACCTGCAGCAGCGGCCGATACGCGGTTCTCAGACTATCCACCACCGGGTTGGCCGCCTCTCTGACCGACCCTCTGAAGAGCAGGGCCACCGCCGCAGGCACGAAGGTGACGGACAGCACCATGGCGGCAATCAGCGCCATCACCACCGTGATCGCCATCGGATGAAACATCTTCCCTTCCACGCCGGTCAGACTGAAGATCGGCAGGTAAACGGCGGTGATGATGAAGACGCCGAACAGGGCCGGGCGGATGACTTCACGGGTAGCATCGAAGACGATGCGGAGTCGATCCTCGAGGGGCAGCGTACCGGCACCCGCCATACCCAGTCGGCGCATGCAGTTTTCGACGATGATCACCGCGCCATCCACGATCAGCCCGAAATCCAGCGCACCCAGACTCATGAGATTGGCGCTGACGCCCGTTCGCACCATCCCGGTCACCGTCATCAGCATGGCCAGCGGTATCACCGCAGCGGTGAGAAGCGCCGCGCGCACGTTCCTGAGAAAAACAAACAGGACGACAATGACCAGAATGGCCGCCTCGAAGAGGTTCGTGCGGATGGTGACCAGCGTGTCATCCACCAGCTCCGTACGATCGTAGACAGCGTTCAGACTGATACCCGGCGGTAAGGTGGGCGCAATCTCTTCGAGCCGCGCGGCCACGGCTGCCGCCACGGTCCGGCTGTTTTCCCCCATCAGCATGAACACCGTGGACAACACCACTTCTTCGCCGGCCTGGGTTGCCGCACCCGCTCGCAACTCACGACCAAGGCCGACGTCGGCAACGTCGCCGAGCAGAATGGGCACACCCTCTTGGCTGGCGACAGGGATCGCTGCCAGTGCCGCCATGTCCTCCACCAGACCAGGCACCCGGATCAGCCACTGAGCGCCCCCGTATTCGATGAAGCCCGCACCCTGATTGCGGTTGTGCCCGGCAATGGCGGCTTGCAGATCGTCGAAGGTCAGCCCCGCCGCCAGCAGTCGCCCGGGATCCGGGGCGACCAGAATCTCCCGCTTGTAGCCACCGATCGGATTCACCTCCACCACACCACTCACGCGCAGGAGTTGAGGTTTTACGATCCAGTCGTGGACTGTGCGCAGATCCGTCGGTGTGACCGGCGAGCCATCGGCGTTCACCGCCCCCGGCTGCGCGTCGATGGTGAACATGAAAACTTCCCCAAGTCCGGTGGCGATCGGACCGAGCTGAGGCTCTATCCCTTCGGGAAGACTCGCGCGGGCACTGATCAATCGTTCGTTCACCTGCTGGCGCGCGAAGTAGATGTCTGTTCCCTCTTCAAAAATCACCGTGATCTGCGCCAGGCCATAACGGGAGAACGAACGGGTGCTGACCAGCCGCGGCATGCCTGCCATGGCATTTTCCAGATAGAACGTGATGCGCTGCTCCACCTCCAGCGGCGTGAACCCCGGCGCAGGCGCGTTCACGACCACCTGCACATTGGTAATGTCCGGTACCGCATCGATGGGCAGCCGGGTGAAGTTCCACAGGCCCAGACCGGCGAGCAGCGCCACGATGAAGCAGACCACACCCCGCCGATCGACGGAGAGCTTCAGAATAAGATCAAGCACGGTTTGCGCTCCTAATGCTCGTGAACGGCACTGTCTTTGTCGATGTCTGCCTTGACCAGATAGCTGTTCCTGGTCACGTAGACATCTCCGGCATTGAGGCCGCCAAGCACCTCGACCCGGTCTTCGTCCTGGCGGCCGAGCGTCAGCATCCGGACCTCATAGACCTCGCCCACCTGCCGGTACACCACCGTGAAATCTCTGAAGCGTTGCAGCGCATTGCGCCGTACCGCCAGATCGACCTCGTGTCTGGCCGCGGTCACCCGGCCCTGGAGATGCATGCCGGGCAGCAATTGAGCGTCGTCGTTCGCGAGCTCGACCCGGGCCAGCACGGACTGATCCGGTTCTGTCTCCAGCGCGATCCAGCTGATCCGGCCTGCGCCGACCTGCTCACCGGTGGTATTGAAAACAGCCACGTCCTGGCCGACCCGGACCCTCGAGCGATCCGCCGGGAACACTTTGAACAGCGCCCAGACCCTGTCCGGGTCCACCAGACGGAACAGCGGTCTATCCAGAGTCTGTTCCCCCGCATTCGCCAGACGTTCCACGATCACTCCACCGGCGGGTGCCGGGATCCCATAGGTTTTCAGGCTCTCGTCACTTTCAACCTCCGCCAGGGTGTCTCCCGGCTGCACCCGGTCACCGGCCTGGACCGCCACGGAACGGATGACGCCGGGGAAACGGGCCTGAACCAGCCAGGTCCGGGCGGGATCAGCAGTCACCGTGCCGAAAACCTGAACGGTCTCATTGATCACGCCCGGCCCGGCCGTGGCCACTTCCAGACCGAACTCCGCTGCCATCTCCGGCAGGATTCTGGTCCGACCTTCGAGGCTCTCGTACTGCCAGCGATAGGATTCGCCCGCCTGCAGAAGCGTGACGCCCACCTCGAAGGAATGCGGTTCGCGAACCGCCCCGTCACTCACCAGCCTGTCATCCAGCGGCCGGAATTCAAGCACGTCCCGTTCACCCCCCAGACGATCCAGCGTCACCTTCAGTTCGACGGATTCAGGCGATACCCGCTCACCCCTTCGCTGCACCCAGGCGTGAAACACCGGGGTTCCCGTGTCCTCGAAGATCTGCAGTTCGACGGTTACCTCACCCTGCTCGAGCAGTCTGCCGCCATGTTCGCCGGTCTGCTGGACGTCATCATGGTCGTGGGCATCGCCTGATTCAGGCGTACAGCCGATCACGAGCAACCAGATCAGCAATCCAAAGGTCGGTTTCATCAGAGATTCTCCTCATTCACCTCGGCCGTCGAGCCGACCGTGGTGCCGGTCAGACGTTCGATGGCGACACGATTTGTCTGACCCAGGTAGTTTTCTTCCAGGAAGGTATGGCGCGCCTCGAGCAGCGCCTGCTGCGCCTGACGAAGCTCGAAGTAGCTGAAACGGCCGGCGGTATAAGCGTCCCCCGCATCGTTGACCACGGATTCGAGTAACGGGATGACCTCCTCACCAATGGCCGCCGCGCGATGCAGGTTGTGACTTAACGCCTGATGCAGGCGGTACAGGGTGGTTTCTATCTCCAGGCGCCGGGCGACGAGCGCCGCATCCGCCAGGGCCGCTTCCGCACGGGCGCTTTCGATCTGCCCGACGTTGGGGGCAGCACGACCAATCGGCAGTGTCAGGCCGGCCACGAAGGCCACTTCGTCCGTGGTACCGAGATAACGCGCGCCCGTGCGCACCAACCAGTCCTGCTTCGATTGTGCTTCCGCCAGCGCCAGTTCCGCCTGCTTCACCCGGCCACGGGTCAGGTACTGATTGATGCCGGGGGAAGCGGCCACCCTGGCGAGCAGCTCGGAGTAGCTATCGGGTGCGGGGTGTTTGTTCAGGTCACCCACCGCTGTGGTGAAGTCCGTGCCCGCAGCACCCCAGTGGGATGCCAGGGCCCTTTTCGAGACCAGCAGTTCGTGGGAGACATCCTCTTCCGCCAGCCGCGCCCAGGCCAGGTCAGCTTCCGCTCTGGCCTGGTCAATCGCGGAAGAGCGGCCCACCCGCACACTTTCCGCCACCGTTGCCAGGGCTTCTTCCCCCAGACGAACGGCTGTACTCGCGAGCGCCAGGCGTTCCTGGTCTCTGAGCACGTCGAGAAAGGCATCGGCGGTGTCTGCGGCCACGTCCAGTCGGCGCAACTCGGTCGTAACTGATGCGGCATCGACCGCGGCCTGTGCCGCCGTGAGGCGACGTTGCCGTTTACCCCGCTCGAGCACCCAGATCAGACTCAAGGTCGTTTCCGCATACCCGAAATCTTCGTGCAGGTCCGAGCCGAGAAAGTTCTCCACTTCCAGGTCGAGGCCCACTCTCGGTCGAACCCCTGCCTGACGCAACCGACCGGTTTCTATCTCGCGCTCGTGGGTCGACAGGGCAAGCGCCGGATGGCGGACCAGTGCCCGCTCGACTGCCATCTTCAGCGTCATTGCCGGGCGCTCTTCCGGGGCCGCGGTCAGCGGCGACAGCAGAATCAGAAGGCTCAGACAGATTCGAACCACGTCTCGATACGTGAGTGCTGCCCACATATCACCAACTCCTTTTCGCGCTCAGGGGCGCATCCATGAACTGACAGCTGCCACAGGCAGCTCTTCAAGAAGGACGGATTCAGGTGAGGCGTGGCGGTGCGCGTAATGGGGGTCGCCAACGAGCCTGTCGACGACGAGCGGGCGCCGGTTCTCCGACAAAGCGGAGGAAGTAAGCGCGGACGGGGGGAATCAGCAGGGTCAGCCCGAGAACAGGCAACAGAAATGCCAGCTTTGCCCAGAGCGTGCCGAGCTCGAATATGGTCACGTCCACATCGGCGGAATGATCATGACCATCCGGATCAGCATCGTGCACATGTTCCGCGTGCAGTTGCATACCATCGGTATGCACATTCGCATGCATGTGCAGTCCCGCGCTCTGCAGAACGAGCAGCGCAGCGATCGATAGCAGCAGAATGAATCCGGCAAATCGGCACATGGGGGAACTATAGCGCGATTCTGAACGATGTCCCTAGGGGAAGACCGCAGGTCGGGGAATCAGCTGAGCGGTGAGAACATCAGCAGCGTTTTTTCCGCGGTCGGTTTCAGGACCAGTTCCAGACCTTCGTCTGAGCGCCGTGCATCCTGCATCTGAAAGCCCTCGGTGGCGAAGTGCAGGCCGGACAGCCACCAGCCATTGTCGATCATCCGGGTCTCGCCCTGCCCCAGATCATGGACGCTGACAATCGTGGTGCCCGGATCTTCCAGGTGCACGAACCGTTTCCGGCAGGTGGCCCGTTCCTGCCGGGAGACCCGGCAGCGCAGCCAGGCAGTGGTGCCTTCCAGGGTCCGCCAGCGGATGCCGGCCACCGGCACCCGGCCTGAGGTCGGCTCGACGACGCTGCGGGCTTCGGTGTGCAGATCCCGTTCCATCCAGCCCGTCATCTGCCGGTTCCCGACCGCCTGACAGATCGGGTGCGGTTCGAACGTTTCCGCCGCCTGCGCCGGTGCATCCAGCTTCGCCCGGGCCAGTGCCGGAAACGCATAGCAGGTGGCGTCGAGCGGGTCGCTCATGGTTTTTGGCAACATGGGTTCGCCGGCCAGCGCGTGCCAGGTGAGCCAGGCGCCCAACGCCGGATAACCGGAGGCGGTGCCCGTCGCATTGGTCATGGCGCCGAAGACAACCGGCAGGCTCGGGTGGGAAAAGCGGGTAATCTCGGCGACAAGATCCGGCAGCAAGCCCTGCACACTGTCGTGCAGCCGGGCAGAGCGACGCCACAGACCGAGCGCCCAGAGTTCCCGGGCATAGGCTGCCGGGTCACCGAAGCGTCGCTCCGCAAGCGCTTCAAGCCCCGCCAGAGCCACATCGGTGGCCAGACGCTCCCCCCGCCACTGGTCGCCGAATTCCAGTTCGAGCCAGGCAGCAATCATCGCCCCGGAAGTGGTCCCGGGCGTGCTCTGTTCTTTGTCTCTGATCGCAAGTCTGATGGCCTCGAGCACCCGGGCACAGCGCTTGTCGCCCAGCAGCTGGCCGTAGTCCCGATACATGACGCCCAGAAACGACCCCACGATTTCCCGGGAATCAGGATCCATGACCTGAGTCCGATTGCCATCGGGTGTCCAGAGCAGTGGGAAGGCACCCCGTTCAGGATCCCGTCGAACCCGATTCTGCAATGGGAGAATGGTATCTATGAGCAGCCGGGCCAGGCCGAGTTCGGTATTGCGCCCTGGCGCCGCCGCCGTCCGCGCCAGCAGCAGCCCGGCAAAGGCGAGTGTCTCCTGAACCGCCCGGAAGCGGGGATCGGCGGTCGTGCGCAGCAGGCAGTGCTGCTCGTCGTATCGCGTCAGCGTAAGCCGGATGGCCTGATCGACGAGGGCTTTCTGATGTGACTCCATGCTGGCTCTAATGCCCTCTCAGAAGGCAGCGCGGCCGCCCAGTCCCGGACGGCTATCGGTACGGCTATCGATAGGGCTATCGCTACGCCTGGTCCCAGCGACGATCAGCGCCAATCAGTGCTTGGGGCTTTTCGACAGGTCCATGTCCACGGTGCCGCTGAACTGCGCGCCATCCGCGATACTGATGCGGGCGGTATAAACGTTACCGCGCACATCGGCAGAGTCTCTGATCACGACGGATTCGGCACCCACGATGTTGCCATCCACCGTGCCTTCGATCACCAGATTCTTCGCGTCGATGTCGGCATTGACCACACCCGATACACCGATGGTGAGCTGGCTGGCCGTATGCTTGATGGAACCTTCCACACGCCCTTCCACCAGCATGTCTTCTGCGGCTTCCACCTCGCCCTTCACAAACAGGGTCTTGCCGATCACGGACAGGCCATCGGAGGCCGTCGATGTGGCAGGCACTGGTGCGGGCTTCTGTTGTGTCTTCGTGTTCATGGGCGCACTGTCCTTTCGCGCTGTCTCAGCGGCTGCTTTCACTTCAGGTGCCGTGGTGACTTCCGGTTCATCTCTTTCAAACAGTTTCATGTCCGTTTCCTCTGCTTCAGGGAGCGCTTGCGCTGTCTGTGGGCGTGGCGCCGCCTTCTTTTTCCTCGGCAGCATTGGCTGCGTCCTTGGTTTCACTGGAAGCCTGCTTGCTGACCGATGACTTGATCCCGGCAGTCTTGCTCGCCGACTTCATCTCGGTGCCGGTCTGCTCCCGGAACCGGCGCTCGATGGCGTCCACATCCGAGTCCATGTCGATGGCACCTTTGAACGAAGCGCCTTCGAGCACACCCACGCGAGGGGCGTAGACGTTGCCGTTCACGTTCCCCGTCTCGGCGATCTGCACCCTTTCGGTGCCATATACGTTTCCGTCCACCGTACCTTCGACCAGCACTTCCCGGGCTTTGACCTCCGCCGCCACTGTGCCTTGTGCATGCACGGTGACCGTCGCACTGTGATCGATGAAACCTTCCACACGGCCCCGGACCAGCAGGTCTTCCTCCGCGGTGACTTCACCTCTGATCACGACGGTTGAGCCGATCAGGGACTGACCGGTTGATGTGGAGGACGAAGGACCGGATCTGGCATCGTAACCAGGCTGCCAGCTGTTCGTACGACTGCCGGCCTGAACATCAGATTGCTCGCTCATCGGAATATCCCTGTAACCAGTGGGGATATCGGACTATAGAAGAGGTGTCGCCATCGACCGGCGACCTGGTTCACATTCCGCCAACAATCTTCCGGCGGCGGCGATGGAGAAAAACTGCAGCGCCGACGATCAGTATCAGAATGCCGACAAGCCAGGGAAGCAGGCCGGGCAGCATGCGGGCGATGGTGTTCGCGCGCAGCGTTTCCAGAGCATGGAAGTCGTCGGGTACGGGTACGACGCCGACGCGCTGCTCGTAGTCATCATATGCCTGACGGAGGGTGGCGAACCGCTCCGGCAGCACTTCGGAAAGGTCCCGGGTTTCACCGGGATCTTCCTCGAGGTAGAAAAGTCGCCACTGCCCGTCGCCATGGGGCGGCATGTTGCGAACCAGCTTGAAGCCATCCTGAAACAACGCCGAGTTTCCGGACACCTCCATGCCCACCGCTTCCGCTTTTTCGTACACCGCCGTGCTCGTGCTGTCCAGCACGTCCCGCAGACTGCGCCCGGTCAGCGCCATTCGCTCCGACTCGCCGGTTTCCGCGAAATCGAGCAGCGTCGGTGTGATGTCGGTGACGAAACTCCTGGCATCGACCAGACCGAGGGCACCTACTCCGGGCCCGGAAATGATCAGCGGCACCCGCAGACCACCTTCGCTGGCGTAGAACTTGAACAGCGCACCCGGGGATGCGGCAGCACTGGCCCATTCAGGGCCGATGAAACCCATGCTGCCCGGTTCACCCAGACGGCTCACGTCATGGTGATAGCCGTTCCGCCACATCCAGAACCCCATCCCCGAGGTATTGACCGGATCGTTGAATTCCGGACCGTTATCCGAGGTGATCACGAACAGGGTGTTTTCCAGTTCACCAGTCGCTTCCAGGTGACTGACAAGACGGCCGAAGTGGTAGTCCATGGCTTCCAGCATGCCGGCGTTGACGGCCATGCTGCGACTGTAGAGCGCCTTTTCCGATGCATCCAGGGACGACCAGTCCCGCAGCGATGGATGCTTGTTTCCGAGCGCTGCTGTCTCCGGGATCAGCCCGAGCGCCCTGGCACGTTGCCAGCGGGCGGTACGGAGTGCATCCCAGCCGTCATCGTAGACACCGTCGTATCTGTCGGTAAATTCCCTGGGTGCCTGAACCGGAATGTGCACGGCCTGAAATGCGATGTAGGCGAAGAAGGGCTGGTGTGGCGTCGATCCGTCACTCAGATACTGAATCATACGATCGATGAGAAACTCCGAGGAATAGAAGTCAGCCGGCAGAGTGGCCGGCGATCTGTCTTCAAACCAGGGCGCCTCATCGTAGTAAGGCATATAGGATTTCTGCTCCCAGTTGTCCGCGCCGGATGCATCCAGAATGAAGGAACGATCGAAGCCATGGTCCGCTGGCAGATCGCCCGGGCCACTGCCGAGATGCCACTTGCCGGTCATGTACGTGCGATAGCCAGCGCGTTTCAGGCGTGTGGCAACGGTTTCCACACCCGGTGCAAAGCGCATGGCATACCCCGGGCTGTCGGCCTGGTGGCTCATCAGCATTTCGGGGATGGTCGCCACGCCGGTCAGATGATTGTCGAGCCCTGTCAGCAGCATGGCCCGGGACGGCGCGCACAGCGGAGAGGTGCGGTAGTTGCTGAAGCGAACGCCCTGATCCGCGATACGATTGATACTCGGCGTTCGGGCTTCTCCGCCATAACCGCCAAAGTCCATCAGACCGGCATCGTCGACCAGAATGACGACAATATTGGGCGGCGCCCAGCCAGCCCCGTCTACGGCATGGGAAAACAGCAGGCCAAAGCAGAGGAGCAAGCGGACCAGCACGCCCCGCCCGGACCCGTCGGCTGCAATCACTCGGCGATCGTCAGTCAATGGGTCATACCCGGGAGTAACGCCAGACAGTAACCGGCCAGAAACAGAACGCCGAACCAGCGGGTGTGGTCAAAGGCGAAGGCGGAAAACCACAACGGCCAGGCAGCCGCGGGGAATGATGCCGGCGGCGCGTCCGGTGCGGGCTGAGCGAAGACCCGTAGACTCTGCCAGGCGCGGGGCAATGCCAGCAGCATGAGCAGGACGGGCCAGGGCAGCCAGCCCAGGATCACCAGAGCGATGACGGACAGATACTGGGCCACCAGCATGCCCCGCACCCAGGCCCGGGCACGACGCTCACCCAGGCGCACCGGCAGGGTACGCACCCCTTTCCTGGCGTCGAAGGTGAGCTTATCGATATGCTTTCCGAAAATGACCGTGGTGGGTCCCAGCGCGAAACTGAGGCCAACGGCAGCGATCTGCCAGCTCCAGAATCCAGTCACGGCCTGCGCCGTTCCGCCCACCATCAGCGGCCCCCAGACCAGCAGGACGGCAAGTTCTCCGAGCCCCCACTGCTTCAGTGGCCAGGTATAAAAAAGCAGGAGCAGACTGCCGAGCAGGAAAGGAATCAGCAGGCCAATACCGGCCGAAGCCACCAGCCACAGGCCGCAACAGAAAGCCAGACTACCAGTGACGCTCATGTACTGAATGAGCTCGCGCCTGGAAAGCAGTCCGTCCTCGAGCACATGCGCACCGTAGCGCAGGCGGAAGTAGTTCCCCTCGTCGATGCCGCGAACCGAATCCGTCAGGTCATTGAGCTGATTGTTGGTGGCGTGTGCCAGCAGCAGACCCAGCGTGCAGACGGCCCAGTCGGAAAGACTCCAACCCGGCATCTTTATGGCGAGCAGACCACCGAGCGCAGCGGCGGTAAAGGTCATGACCAGCACACTGGCCCGGGCTGAGATGAGCCAGCGGACGAGGATCGGTGAGGCCTGCCAGGCGTTCACACTCACCCGGGGCATTGCGGTCAATGCCTGCACCACCGAGATCCTCATACGTCAGTGAGCCCTGGGTACGTCCAGCGCCGAAAGATGCTCCACAAGTTCCGCACCGGCGGTGCGGGGATCCACGTCTTTATCGATTCTGACCACGATGCCCTGATCGTCGATGTAGTAGGTCCAGCGCCTGGCATAGCCGCTCTCGGAGAGCACGCCATAAGCCTCGGCCGTCTTCTTTTCCGGATCGGAGAGGATGGGGAAGCTGGCTTCATTTTTTTCGGCGAAACCACGATTGTCCGCTTCCGAATCCGTGCTGGCCATGAAATAGACCACATTGAAGTTTCGAATCTCCCGGTCACTGTCACGCAGCGCCTTGCATTCCAGGGTTCAGCCGCCGGTGAAAGCCTTCGGGAAGAAGGCGATGACGACGTGCTGCCCCCGCAACTCGGAGAGTGTGTACGACTGTCCATCGCTGCCCGGCAGCGTGAAGTCCGGCGCCGGTTGGCCGACTTCCACGGCCTGAACCGTACTGCTGAGCAGAGTGGCGACCGCGGTGAACGCCAGCGCGCTCAGCCAGGTTCCCGTTCGCCCGATCATTGCTGTCGTTGCCATTCTCATACCCACTGCCAGCCGATGTTGGCTAGAGTATACACGGCGCCGTTCCCGGGCTGTCGCTTTCGAACACCGGAGGCGGGGTCTGAAAGCGTCTGAAGGCAATGCCGAAAGAGAGGTTGAAAGAGAGGTTGAAAGAGCGGCTAAAGCGTTCCGGAAAGATAGGCGGCCAGGCGCGCCAGTTGCCCGCCCTGCACACGATCAACAGGCTCTGCCAGTCCGGCCAGGCCACTGGGCTGAAACCCCCAAGACCACATACTGATAGCGAAGCAGCGTGCGCCCGTCTGCCGCCGGCTCGAGTGTGAACGTCATGGCCCCAGTCACGCCCATACCCTGCAGCGGTCCGAGCCCGCCGCTCAGCCGCAGGGTTTTGCCGGGCGCCGCATAGACCACCTGCATAGGCATGACGCTGCCACCGTCCGGCAGCGCTTCGCAGAAACATCCGCCTGCGGTGGGATTGAGAGAGAAGTTGGCCGCATCTCCGGAGTACGAATGGGCCGGATCCCACCAGCGGGCACCGCGCTATTGTGCATCAGCGTCTGTCTCGCCGCCCGTCTCCCCGCCGGTCTCCGCCCGCGTTAGAACGAAACCACCAGCGCGATGAGATAGACCAGAACGGCGAGGCCTGCCAGGAACCGGACTCTGACTGGTACGTGACTGATTCCCCACATGTGTATCCTCTCCTTCCCTTTCATCCAGTGCTGTTATGGGCCTATACCTCTACAGACCTCTACCTCTATAGGCCTATACTGCGCCCGGGAATCAGGGGAGACTGTCAACCCGGCGACACAACCGGACGCTGCGTGATGAATACTTCTGCCATGGACATCATCAGAAACAGTCCAGCGTTTCGGGAGCTGGACGAACAGTCACTGCTGGAAATCAGCAAGCTCTGTGTCACCCGGACTTTCGCAACCGGCGAAACCGTGTTTCGCCAGGGTGAGTCAGGCAACAGCCTGGTCGGTCTGGTGGCGGGAAAGATCCGGATTTCCGTCAACTCCAGGTCCGGACAGGAACTGAACCTCAATCTGATCGAACCCGGTGAGATCGTCGGCGAGATCGCGTTCATCGATGGTGGCTTGCGCACCGCCACAGGTACCGCGGTGATGCCCAGCCAGTGCATCACCATCTCCCGAAAACCCTTCTTCCGTCTTCTCGACCGACGGCCTCAGATCACCCGCCATCTCCTGACCCTGCTTTGCGAGCGGGTTCGCTGGACCAGCCAGCTGGTGGCGGACTCGGCGTTCCTCTCGGTGCCGGATCGTATGGTCAGTCGATTACTGGATCTGGCACAGATAGACAACGGCCGTCAGCTGACGAGCGAAGCGGTTGTGCGACTCCCGCAGCAGGAGCTGGCGGACTATCTCGGCGTGTCCAGACAGGTGGTGAACGGCTACCTTCGGGATTGGCAGAAGAAGGACCAGGTACGCCTGTCCCGAGGGACCATCACCCTGCTGCCCGGCTTCGGTACTGAGCCACCTTAGACCGCCTCAGGCATCCTGCAGGTAAAAGCGCGTGCCACAGACGTCCACGCGGTCGTCGCTGACGTAGCAATCCCTGTCATGCGCGGCTCGTAGAACCGAGTCTCTGTCGGCCACCGCGATGTCCAGACCGCCCAGACCGGGTCCGCGACCATCCTCCGCTGCGACGAAACGGAGCGTTGCATTGTTCAGGGCGAGCGTCAGCGCCGACCCCTCTCGTGCGACCGGCGCATCGATCACCCGCCCCCACAGCTCTGCCAGCGCAACCGGGTCTTCCGACTGCAGCTCTGCGCCGAGGAAATCCACGGTCACATCCTGTTTCACCTTGTCTTCCCAACCGGTGCCGCCGACGGGCATCCAGTGGCCGGTCAGGTCCTCATGCCGGTCGTATTCGACTTCCAGAAAGGCGGCGATCATGTCCCGCGGATGCAGTTGGCAGAGGTGCCAGCCATCCCGCTCCGACTCGTGGGCTATACGCACGCCTGCATCCAGCGCTCTCTGCCGCACCGCCTGTTGATTGACGAGCGTATCCGCCTGAGTAATCACCATATAGCCGCCATCACCACCACGACGTTCCAGATAGCGGCCACCCGCCGTGTTTTCCTGGATCGGTGCCACCACCTCGAGGAAATTCCGCCCCACCGCCAGCAGAGTGTTTTCCAGCCCGAAGTGGGCGACCCCCGGATCCACGTAGCACCGGTTGATGCCGAATATGGCCGTCAGGTCGTCGATCACCGGCGCCAGCGATTCGGCCACCAGACAGATCTGGCGTAGTTGAATAGTCATGTTGCACCTCCCTGTGCCAACATATCAGACAGACAGGGAGGGGAACATGTACGAAGAAATCACTTATTCGGTAGATAATCCGGTCGCCATCATCACCATGAACCGGCCGGAGGCACTGAACGCGCTGACCGGACGCATGATGGCGGAGATCCGCCATGCCCTGGCCGCCGCCGAATCGGACCCGGAAGTCGTCGGCATCGTGCTCACCGGTGCCGGTCGTGGCTTCTGCGCCGGGGCCGACATCGCCGGTCTGGACGCGACGGCATCGGGCGAGTCGGCAGCGGCAGCAGAGGATCTGTCTGCCCTGAAAGCCGAACCGGGCGATCCTGACATGGGCGAGAATTTCCGGATCACCTACACCTACATCCTGTCCGTTCAGAAACCGGTGATCGCCGCGATCAACGGCCCCTGCGCCGGACTCGGATTCTGCTACGCCCTGCTCTGCGACATGCGCTTCGCAGAACGCCAGGCGAAGTTCACCACCGCCTTCTCTCAGCGTGGCCTGATCGCCGAGCATGCCTCCAGCTGGTTGCTGCCGCGCCTGATCGGTCCCGGTAAGGCGCTGGATCTGCTCTGGAGCGCGCGGAAGTTCCTGGCCGACGAGGCGTACGAGCTCGGCATGGTGGAACGGGTGGTGGACAGCGGAGAATCCGTCGAAGCAGCCAGCGCCTATATCCGGGAGCTGGCAGCGGTGGCCTCACCCACGTCGCTGAAGATCATCAAGGCTCAGGTGTATCGCCATCTGAATATGGAACTCGGCGCTGCGATGAAAGAGTCGAACGCGCTCATGGCCGAGTCGCTGGAGCGGGAAGATTTCAAGGAGGGCGTGCGTTCCTTCATCGAGAAACGCCCGCCTGAATTCGGACGCATCGGCGACTGAGGCTAGTCCAGGAATCCGCTGGCGCTCAGCCAGTCGCCGAACCGGTCGATCCAGCTGTCCGATGGCAGATTCTGGGTGCGCATCCCGAATCCGTGCCCACCTTCCGCATAGAGATGCATCTCCGCCGGCTTATCCGCGCTCACCCAGCGCTGGTAGATCTGAACGGTGTCCGGCGCCAGGCCCAGCTGGTCGTCCGTTGCCGCCACCAGGAATATGGGCGGTGCGTCCTCCGGCACTTTCCAGTTCTCCCAGTCCGGAAGTGCGCGGGCACTGGCGTAGATGGGTGCAAGAAAGGCGGGCCGACTTGTGCCGTCATACCCGGAGGCGACGAACATGGTCACGGTTCCGCCCGCGGAAAAACCCATGAATCCGATTCGCTCGGCATCGATACCGAACTCCCCCGCGCTTGCCCGCACCAGCCTCATGGCAGCAAGCCCATCGGCACCTGACAGCGGCGCCATCGCGGCCATATCCTGCTGAGCGTGGGCCGGTTCTTTGCTGACCAGCTCCGCCACAACGTCTTCGCCACCCGGCACAAGCCGGTAGCGCAACACGAAGGCGGCAATTCCCCGCTCATTCAGCCACTCGGCCACATCGTTGCCTTCGCTGTCGATGGACAGCGCATGAAAGCCACCGCCCGGCGCGATGATCACCGCCGCGCCATTGCCGTTTTCGGGCAGGAACGCCTCCAGCGTCGGCGTGCTGACGTTGGTCACGACCCGCGTGCCGAAGATATCCGAGTGGTAGGTCTTCTCTGCATGGGTCCAGCCTTCACCGCCGGGTGCCGCATCCGGATACAGCGGCATCCGTTCGCCGGATTCAGCCGTCATGCCCAGGCACCCGATCAGAACGACGGTCAGTCTCCACATGTCTCTCCCCCACAGTGTTCATCCAATCAGCTTCTAATAAGGCGCGGTACCACCATCCACGTTCAACAGAGCGCCGGTGATGCCGCCTCCCGCATCGGATGCGAGCAACACGGCCATGGCTGCCACTTCCTCTACCGTATTCGGTCGCTTGATCGCCGCCTCCTGGGAAAACATGTCCACCATCTCCTCAAACGTCATACCCATGGCTTCCGCGGTGGCGGGACCGTTGTCTCTGACGATGTCGGTGATGATGAGACCCGGGCAGATTGAGTTGACCGTGATCCCGGATGCACCCACTTCCTGGGCCAGAGACTTGGTCATGCCGTTCACCGCGTGCTTGGCAGCGGTGTAGGCGGTCAGTACCGGTTTGCCGACTTTCCCTTCCACGGAGGATATGTTGATGATTCTGCCAAAGCCCCGTTCGAGCATGTTCGGCAGGACCCGTTTGCTGGCCCAGAACGTGGAGTAGACGTTCCACTTCATGGCTTCATCGAAGGTTTCGTTACTCAACTCGAGCAGCGGCCGCAGGTCGCCGGCACCACCGGCGTTATTGACGAGGATATCCACCGGCCCCACTTCCGCCGTGGTCCGATCAATGAAGCCTTCCACATCCGCCTGAACCATAGCGTCACCGGGAATGAACACCGCCTTGTCGCCGGCATTCAATGCCTCCAGGGCCCGCTCGCCTTTCTCGGCATTTCTTGCCATGAGCGCAACACTGGCACCTTCGGCCAGAAAGGCTCTGGCGATACCGAGGCCGATGCCCGCCGTGCCGCCCGTGATGGCTGCAACCGTTTCCTGCAACTGCATGTCGTCCTACTCCCGTAACGGAAACGTGCAGTAAAGCCCAAGCGCCGTTTCCTTGCCAGCATCGGAAACTGTCGCCCGAGTGTAGTGGAAGAGTGAAGCCGGATCAGAGACCGCGCAGGCGATCGAGCAAGCCGGTCAGTTCATCCGAGTCCAGAGACGGATCGAAAAAACCCGTCCGGGTGATCAGGCCGCCAAAGCGGGCATGCATGGTGTCCACCACCTGCTCTGGCGTCCCGACGATCGCGATGGTTTCCACCATCTCGTCGGTGATGAGCGCCGACATCTCTTCCTTTCGGTGAGCCCGGTTCAGCGGAATCAATTCGTCCTGCAAGGCGCCCCAGCCATGCAGTTCCAGCACCGGTCGATAAGCCACCGTGCAGCCATAAAACGCGATCCGCTCCCGAACCCTGGCGACGGCTCGCTCGAGGGATTCATCATCGCGTCCCATGGCGAGCATGGGAGCATAGTCCAGTTCGAATCCGGTCAGCGTGCGTCCGGTTTGACTCAGGCCCTCTTCCACCGCAGGCAGCGTGACCTCACGCATATAACGCTCCGTAGAGAAAGGGTGCATGATCATGCCATCCGCCACTTCCGCCGCCACCTTCGTCATCAGCGGTCCGGTGGCTGAAAGCAGAATGCGCGGTCTCGGGCCGTCCGTATCCTCCGGTCGGAAGGTGGCGGGCATCAGATCGTGCCGATAGTACTCGCCGGCAAACTCGAGCCGGGCGCCGTCATACCAGCAATCGAAGATGGCATTCATGGCCTCGATGAATTCCCGCATCTGCCTGGCCGCTTTGTGCCAGGGCATGCTGAAGCGCCGTTCGATGTGCGGACGGACCTGGGAACCGAGACCCAGCAGCAACCGACCGCCGGAAAAAGCATTCAGGTCGTGGGCCTGAACTGCCATGGACATGGGGTTACGGGCAAAGGCCACGGCGACGGAAGTGACCAGTTCGATCCGCTCGGTGTGCCCGGCGGCAACCGCCAGCGGCATGAAGGGGTCATGATTCAGCTCTGCCAGGCGCAGTCCGTCATAACCAAGCGCTTCGAGGCGCCCGGCAGCACCGGCAATGTCCCGCAGGCTGGCGTTGGCCGGCGCATCAATTTTCATACGATTCTCCCCATCGAATTGCACCCTGATTGATCCCGAACACGGCCGCCCTCTTTTACCGTCCCGCTGCAGAACATAGTATGTCTGGTTTCCCCGGCTGGGGACTATCAATGACGGAGGAAGAGTCATGTCTGATCTGGAAGCGGATCTATTCAATCTGGCCATGTCTGAACAGGCGCAGCCACTCATGGATGCGGTCCAGAACCACATCCAGCAGAACGTCGTGCCCATCATCGAGGAATTCGAGCGGCTCCACGAAGAGAAAGAGGATCGCTGGTCCTGGCACCCGCGCCAGCTCGAGTTGCTCGACGGCGCCAAGGAGAAGGCCAAGGCGTCCGGGCTCTGGAATTTTTTCCTGCCCGATTCCGAAATCGGCGAAGGGCTCACCAACCTCGACTACGCCTATATCGCCTCAGAGCTCGGGAAGTATCCCCTCGCCTCGGAAACCCTGAACTGTTCAGCCCCGGATACGGGCAATATGGAAGTTCTGGAACGGGTGGGCACGCCGGAACAGAAAGAGCAGTGGCTGAAACCGCTGCTGAACGGGGAAATCCGCTCTGCCTATGCGATGACGGAGCCCGGCCTGCCCTCGTCGGATGCCAAGAACATCAGTACCCAGGCGGTGCTGGAGGGCGACGAGTGGGTCATCAACGGGGAGAAGTACTATATTTCCGGTGCCGGTGATCCCCGCTGCAAGATCATGATCACCATGGTGAAAACCTCACCGGATGCAGCGCCGTCCAAGCAGCAGTCTCAGATTCTGGTACCGATGGACACTCCCGGCGTGGAGATCATCGAGGGCATGCAGGTGTTCGGCCAGGATCACGCCCCGCGTGGCCACATGCATCTGAAGTTCAACAACGTTCGTGTGCCGAAGGAGAACATGCTCCTGGGCGAAGGTCGCGGTTTCGAAATCTCCCAGGTGCGACTGGGTCCCGGCCGGATCCATCACTGCATGCGCTCGATCGGTAAAGCCGAGAAGGCACTGGAACTGATGGTGAAGCGGGGGGCCACCCGGGAAGCCTTCGGTAAACCCATTATCAAGCTCGGCAAGAACCTGGAAGTGGTCTCACGGGCCCGGATCGAGATCAATGCCATGCGCCTTGCCGTGCTGCAGGCAGCGAAGGCCATGGACGTGCTCGGCAACAAGGAAGCCCGCGTCTACGTGAGTGCGGTGAAAGCCATGGTGCCGGAGAAGGTCTGCCAGATCATCGACGATGCCATCCAGATTCACGGTGCCACCGGTATCTCCCACTGGACGCCACTGGCGGAAATGTACATGGACATGCGCCATCTGCGTTTCGCCGACGGTCCCGACGAAGTCCACCATATGGTGGTCGGCCGCAACGAGGTGCAGAAGTATGGACTCTGGTAGCGAACGGTCGCGACTGAGCTGAGCCCCCAACGGCGCCTTCGAGGCGCCGTTGTCGTTTCAGGGGCTCACGCCCGCCAGAGCCCGGGACATCCTTTCGGTGGATTTATTAGCAGTTTCGCTAATTATAATGGCCGATCGGCCGCCATTCAGACCAGCATTGTATTATTAGCCATATCGCTAATATTATTGGACGATGGCAACTATACTTCACCCACGTGATCAACCGGTCACGACGCCCCCTCCTGCTGGCGCCCGCGCGCGCTCGGAACGGGCGCAGGCAGATACCGTATTCGCCGCCCTCGCCCACCCTGTCCGCCGCCAGATCCTGCTCTGTGTGCACTATCGTGGCAGTGCCCGCGCCGGTGAGATCGCCCGTCGCCTCGAATGCAGCTGGCCCACCACCAGCCGCCATCTGGCCGTGCTCGTGGGAAGCGGATTGCTTTCAGTGGAAACCGCCGGTCGGGAACGGGTCTATCGAGCCAACTCCACACGGCTGATCGAGCTGTTCGAAGGCTGGCTGGGTTACCTGCGATGATCTTCCTCAGGTGCCTGAGCTCCGCTTTGCTGATCGGGTGCCTCGCCGGTTGCGATCAACCGCCCACCCAGCGCGGTCTGTACTACTGGGGTGGTGAGGTCAACGTGGTCTGTCCCTGCGGCAGTTCTGACTGTTTCTGGGTGCGGGGAGATCAGGTGATCCTCACCCCGCTGAAGACCTTCGTGCAGAAACAGACCCATCAGCCCTACCAGCCCGTCTTTCTGACCTACCGGGGCCGGTTTCTGGACGAGCCAACCAGCGGCTTTGCATCGAACTACGAGGGCTACCAGTTCATTTCAGAAGTTGTGTCGGTCGACGTCCGGCTGCCGGAAGATTGCCAGCCGCCCTGAAAACAGGGTGATGCCAGTTCCCCGCCTGTCATCCTCAATGCAAACTTGTTCCATACCGCCACCCCGGGGTATAACGGCGCCCCGAACCGGATTCCCCGGCGCAGCCCCAGGTTGGTGGCTGCCTGGCGCCGGCTCCGAATGACCCGATGCTGATAAACCAAGTACCGCTTCAAATAAGTACCGCTTAAACAAGTACCGCCTAAATAAGGAATCAACATGCGCAACTTCTTCCATGGGATCACCCGCCGCGGTGTCCTCACCCTGCTGACCGGACTTCTGGTCGCACTGCCCCTGGGAAGCGCTGCGGCGGCTGATGCCCCCGTACTCTCCCGGATCTCTGAATCCGGCACGCTGAAAGTCGGCATGTCAGCCGGACAACCGCCATTCAACTTCCAGAGCCGGGAAGGCAAGACCATCGGTATGGACGTGGATCTGGCCGGTCTCCTGGCCGTCGCTCTGAACGTTGATCTCGAAATCGTCGATATGCCCTTCGGCGAGCTGCTACCCGCGCTGGAAGCGGGCAAGGTGGATCTGGTGATCTCCGGAATGACGGCAACACTGCCCCGGAACATGCGCGCCGCCTTCGTCGCCCCATACCATGTGACGGGCAAGTCGATCCTGGCCCGCACCGAAACCCTCGCCGCCCTCGGCACCGATGAACTCGGCCAGACCGAGCTGAAAGTTGCCGCGCTGGCCGGCTCCACCAGCGAAGATTTCGTGAAAACGGTCGCCCCGAACGCCAGGCTGACGCCCACCGATGACTACAATGCGGCCATCGACCTGCTGCTCGCCAACAAGGTGGACATGTTCGTCGCCGACGCCAGCATCATCATGCTCTCCATGATGCGCTGGCCGGATGCCGGACTGGTCGCCGCCAGCAAACCGCTGACCATCGAGCCCATCGGCATCGCCGTACCTGCGAACGATCCCCTGCTTCTGAATCTGGTGCAGAACTACATGAGCGCCATGGAAGCGAGCGGCGTGCTGCAGCAGCTCAACAAGAAATGGTTCCAGGACGCCAGCTGGCTCATTCAGCTGCCCTGAACCACACCCGTCGCCCGGCGCCCGTCAATGGCGCCGGTGCAGCGGGCGCCATCTCGCCCGACTTACTGAGGGGATCTCGAATCGTGAGACATACCGCCATCTGCCTGTTCCTTGCCACCCTGACCGGCGCCTGCAGCACATCCAGCCCTACCCGGGCTGATCTGGACGAAGCCCAGAGCGATGACGCCTACTGGCAGCAGCGCTACGAACGGCAGTGCATGAACTCCGGCATTCAGGCCGGGTCGCCAATGCTGGTGAAGTGCGTGCAGGACCTCATGGACATTCGGTCCGACCAGCCGGACGACTGAACGAAGCCCGCACCCTGGCGGTGTAAACTCCGCCCTGATTCCCACATCGACCTGGAGACCTCCATGAGCTTTCTCAATCGCGAGCGGCACGGCCATGTGCTCGTCCTCACCCTGTCGAGCCCGGACACGCGCAACGCACTCACCGGTCCGGATCAGTTCGAGGATATCGAGGCCACCTGTGCCGAAATCAACGACGACCCATCCGTCCGTTGCGTCATTCTCACTGGCGCAGGCAGCGCGTTCTGCGCCGGTGGCAACGTGAAAGACATGCGTGACCGCCAGGGACTCTTCGCCGGTGACCCGTTCGACCAGGCAGACGCCTATCGAAAAGGCATCCAGCGTATTCCCCGGGCCATTCATGCTTTGAACGTCCCCATCATTGCCGCGGTAAACGGTCCCGCCGTCGGCGCGGGTTGCGATCTGGCAACCATGTGCGACATCCGGATTGCATCGGAAAAGGCGATGTTCGCCGAGAGCTTCGTGAAACTCGGCATCATTCCAGGTGACGGCGGCGCCTGGTTTCTGCCTCGAGCGGTCGGTTACTCCAACGCCTGCAAAATGGCGTTCAGCGGCGAACCGGTGCAGGCCGCCGAAGCCCTGGCCATGGGGCTGGTTTCAGAGGTCGTCGCACCGGCAGACCTGCTCGATCGGGCCGTCGAACTCGCTCAGAGCATCGCTTCGAACCCGCCGCACGCGGTCAGATTGACCAAGCAACTCATGCGCGCCAGCGAACAGGCCAGCCTCAACGAACTGCTGGACATGTCCGCCGCGTTCCAGGCCGTCTGCCATGCCGAGCCCGACCACATGGAAGCGGTGAACGCCTTCTTCGAGAAGCGACCGGGCAACTACCGGGAAAGCTGATCGCGCTACGGGCATTTCCGGCGCGATTGCAGGGGAGATCAGTCATGAGTGTCGAGATAAACGGTGTGGCCCATATTCAGCTCACCGTCAACAACCCGGCAGTCAGCCTGCCGTTCTGGGAATCGCTCTGTCACTTCATGGGCATGGAGACGCTCGTCCGCAACGATGAGACTCTGTACTGTATCGGTGGCCGAACCGGTCTGCTGATCAGCGCGGCACCGGTCGGGAAACGTGATCAGCGGTTCGACCAGTGGACGGTGGGGCTGCATCATTGCTGCCTGCGGGCCCGAACCAGAGAAGACGTGGACGCCATTCACAGGCATGTGGTTTCTCTTGGTGGGACGATCGTGCACCCACCTGAGGATGGCGATAAGTTCGCGCCCGGGTACTATTCGTTGCTGTTCGAAGATCCGGACGGCATCCGCATTGAGATCAACCACGTGCCAGGCAAAGGCCACTTCGGCCCACAGGGCCGGTTAGGGCCGGAGGGGGACGGACCCGCCAGCCGCTACGGCGAAGCGGGCCTGCAGGACTGACAGGAGACAACCCATGACGACCAATCACCAGGTACTGATCGATTCTCTACCGCAGGGAAAACTGAGCGCGGACAACTACCGTCTGGCGGAAAGCGCCATGCCCGAGCCGGCCACCGGCGAAGTGCTGGTGAAGACGATCGCCTTCGCGATTACGGCGGGCACCCGGGCCGGCCTGCAGGGTAGTGCGAGCTACGCAGGCGCGCCAACCACCGGTGTCGTCATGAACAGCACCGGCGTCGGCGAAGTGATCGAGTCCCGGGCAGATGGGTTCAGCCCGGGTGACCGGGTCATCGGCCCGACCGGCTGGCAGTCTTATTCAGCTCAGAAGGCAGCCGAGCTGACGCTGCTCGATCCTGCCCACAATCCGGTGGACTATCTCGGCCCCCTCGGCATCAACGGCCTCACAGCCTACTTCGGCCTGCTCCGGATCGGCCAACCCGCTGCCGGAGAGACGGTGATGGTATCCGCTGCCGCGGGTTCCGTTGGTCATCTTGTCGGTCAGATTGCGAAGATCAAAGGCGCCCGGGTGGTCGGCGTCTGCGGCAGCGATGAGAAAGGTCAGGTGCTGACCGGAAAACTCGGTTTCGATGCGGCCGTGAACTATAAGGACCCGAACTTCCGGGACTCATTGAAGGAAGCAACGCCGAACGGCGTGGACGTCTATTTCGACAACACGGGCGGCACCATTCTCGGTTCCGCCCTCTTCCGGATGAACGTCGGCGGCCGGGTCGCCTGCTGCGGCGTGGTCTCCCAGTACGATACCAGTTCCCCGGAGCCTGGCCCGAAGGGTGTGCCCGGCCTGCTGGTGAACAAACGGATCACCATGCGTGGCTTTCTGGTCTTCGATTTCCAGGCCGACTACGGCCCGGCCCGGAACGAGATTGCCGGCTGGCTGGCCGACGGCAGCCTGATCGCGCTGACAGACGAGGTTCAGGGTCTGGCCGCAGCCCCGGCAGCCTTCGTGGATCTGCTCGCAGGGGGCAACCTGGGCACCCGCGTGGTGCGGCTCGACTGACCCGACCGCATCGCGGTCGCCTACTGAGCGCCTTCGGCCGTCTGCCGGCGGAGCCGGCGCATACCCACCAGCCATCGGTCCACGTTGTCGCCCTTTCGGCGAACGTACTCTTCCACCTCGGGATGTGGCAGCACGTAAAACCGTTCTTCCCGCAGGGCTTCCAGCACCGTATCAGCGAGTTGCTCGGGTTCGATGATGCCATCGGTCTGGCCATCACCCAGGCTCTTCGGCGCCATGGCTGTATTCACGCCCTGAGGGCACAGCACCGACACCCGGATACCATCATCGCCATGGGTGATGGCGATGAACTCAGCCAGCTTCACTGCCGCTGCTTTCGTAACGGTGTAGGGGCCCGATCCCAGCGCCGCCAGGAGGCCGGCGGCGGATGCTGTGTTGAGCAGATACCCCTCGCCCCGCTCGATCATCCCGGGCAGAACGGCCCGGGCCGCATAAACATGGGCCATCACATGCAGCTCCCACTGCTTCTGCCAGACGTCGTTCCCGGCATCGATCAGCACACCCGGTCCGCCAGCGCCTGCATTGGAACAGAACAGATCAATCCGTCCGTATTTCTCCTCGGCAGCGTTTGCCAGAGCCTGTACGTCCGCTTCACGGGTGACGTCGCAGGGCATCCCATCACAACCCAGCGCGTTCGCCGCCTCTCTGACCGCGTCAGCATCAAGATCGGCGAGCATGACGCCGGCGGCGCCTTCGCGGAGAAAAGCTGCCGCCATCGCCCGGCCGATGCCTCCGCTACCGCCTGTGATTACCGCGATTCTGTCTTTGATATCCATGGCATTTCCCTGAAAGTGAGAAGCGCAAGCTAACTCAGCGGATCTTTTGATTCCAGACAAGGCGTGCGGGCGGGCCGTACTGCTAGTCTCAATCAATTCAAACTGCGACATTCCTGTGCACGCCCACCTCCCGGCAGAAACCCTCGCCTTCCGGAACATGATCCGCGACTTCCTGCGGGATGCCCTGGACGACGAACTGATAACCGCCGCCAGGCTCACCACCGGCGTGCACACGGAAATTTCCGCCAGCCAGCGCTGGTTCAGGATCCTGGCGAAGCAGGGTTGGGCCGCGACCACCTGGCCCGAGGAATATGGCGGAACCGGCTGGAACGCGCTGGAGCGTTACGTCTTCGATATGGAGTGCTTCCGGGCCGGCGCGCCTCTGCTGTTCAACATGGGCATACGCCATATCGGGCCGATACTGATCGCGGAAGGCACCGAAGACCAGCGGCAGCGCTTTCTCCCCGCCGTGCTGAGTGGTGAACACATCTGGTGCCAGGGTTATTCGGAACCTGGTGCCGGATCCGACCTGGCCGCCCTCAAGCTCAAGGCCGAACGGCACGGCGAGCACTATGTGCTGAATGGTTCGAAGATCTGGACCACCGGCGCGCATTTCGCGACGCATATGTTCTGCCTGGCAAGAACGGACGACAGCGGCCCCAGACAATCAGGCATCACCTTTCTGCTGCTGGAGATGTCTACCGCCGGAATCGAGGTACAGCCCATACTCAGCATGAGTGGTGATCACGAGTTCAATCAAGTGTTCTTCAACGATGTGCAGGTGCCGATTGAGAACCGGGTGGGCGTGGAAGGCGAAGGCTGGCAGGTAACAAAATCACTCATGCAGCACGCCCGCTCGACGAACGTGAACACCGGCTGGGTGCGCGAGGCTCTGGCCCGGGTGAAGCGTCTGGCAGCAAAGGAAGGGAACGGTTCCGGTAGCTGTCTCGGCGAGGACCCGGCCTTCAGCCGCAGAATTGCCGAGGCTGAAATCTGTCTGGAGCGGGTCACCATGCTCGAACTTCGCGTGCTCGCGGCGACGCACAAAGGCGACAGTCCCGGCCCGATCTCATCGGTGCTGAAAACACTGGGCAGCGAGGCAAAGCAGCAGATCACCGAACTGGCCGCCGAGGCCGTTGCCTGGTACGGCCTGCCGTTGCAACCGGAAGCCCTCAACCCTTACGCCGGTGTGATGCCTATCGGTCCCGAAGAAGGGGTGACGGCCCTGCCCAGCTACCTGAACGAGCGGGCCGCCACCATCTACTCCGGAGCAAGTGAAATTCAGCGGGATGTGCTGGCTAAGCGCGTGCTCGGTCTGTAGCCAGGTGATCGGTCAACGCAGCGCGTAGCGATTCGGCTCCACATCGTGGGTCCGCTGCCAGAACTCCAGATTGGAGAAAGGCGAGTTGTTCACCACCTTGCCATCCGAGTTCTTGTACCAGCTCTGCACCCCGTCATGGCCCCAGGCCAGGGTTCGGCTGATGGCCTGCACCTCTTCGTTGTATTCATCGTTCATCGATTCCGGAATCTCGATTTCTCTGGCCTGCCGTTCCAGCATCAGCGCCAGACACTGCATCACGTAGTGCACCTGGCATTCAGTGCCGTAGATGATGCTGCCACCATGGACGATGTTCGTATTCGGGCCATAGAGGCAGAACAGATTCGGATAGTCGGGCACCAGCATGCCTTTGTAGGCGCGCGGGTAATCGCCCCAGCGGTCTTCCAGCGCAACGCCTGAGCGACCGACCACCTCCATCGGCCAGAGAAAGTGATTGGAATTAAAACCGGTCGCAAACACGATCACATCCACTTCGTGCAAGGTGCCGTCCGCGGTTTCAATTCCGTTCGGACGCACGGCAACGATCTCATCGGTCACCAGATTCACATCGTCCCGGGCGACGGTGGGATACCAGTTGTTGTCGATGATCAGGCGCTTGCCGAACACGGGAAAGTCCGGCACACACTTTGGCATCAGGTCCTGGCGTTCACCGAGTTGTTCGCTGATGTAAGCGGTCAACGCCTCCCGGAGGCCATCGTTCAATTCACTCATGGCCCGATCCGGATGTTCCCAGTCCGGATCCGCCGGTACTGCCGGCCAGTTCCGGTCCATGAAGCCGAAGATCATTCTCGCCCGATGCCACTCGGCATAGAACGGAATGTGATTGAGCGCCCAGAGGAGGCCGGATTCAACCGGCCGGTAGTAATCCTTGTTCGGCGACACCCAGTGCGGCGAACGCTGGAACACCGTGGTATGGCCGGCACGTTCCGCCGTCTTCGGCAGCAACTGGACGGCGCTGCAACCGGTACCGATCACGGCAACCCGTTTGCCGGTCAGGTCCACGTCTTCCCGCCAGCGCGCAGAGTGGAAGGCAGTGCCGGCGAAGCTGTCGAGCCCGGGAAATTCCGGAATGCTCGGGCGATTGAGCTGACCCACCGCGCTGATCACCACGTTGGCGTTCAAGGTTTCGGTGCTGCCATCCGCCCGCTTTACACGCACCTGCCAGAGACCGTCGTCAGCCAGGTAGCGCATGTCCTGAACTTCGGTTTCGAACTGAATGTTGTCCCGGATCCCGAACTTATCGGTGCAGCTTTCGAAATACTCGTAGAGCTCATTGCGCTTCGAGAAGTACCCGGACCAGTTGGCGTTGCGCTCGAATGAAAAGGAATAGAAATGGTTGGGCGTATCCACCCCGCAGTCCGGATAACGATTCTCGTACCAGGTGCCGCCGACCGCGTCGTTCTTTTCGAGGATCGTGTATGGAATGCCTGCCGCTTTCAGCTTTACCCCGGAACAGATACCGGACATACCGGCGCCGACCACGATCACCTGGAAGTCCGCCAGCACCGGACTGTCCTTCAGCTTCGCCATGGGCTCCAGCCAGTCCGCGTCCCGGTCCACGAAGTTCGTTTCTTCAAGCAGCATGGCACAGAAGGCGTCCTCTACCGGCTCGGCTGTGGAAAACTCCATCATCCGTCGCATCTGAGAAAGCGATGGCACCGGCGGCAGCACACCGCCATGATCGCGTAACCCTTTGAGCATCTCGAACGCCGCGGCGCGGATCTCAGCCGCGATTTCCTCGCTGTAGCCGCCGCTGTCATCAGGAAAGAGACTGCCCTCAGGGGTAACGATGGGTTCCGGCTGGTAGCGTCTGGCCATCCAGCGCTCGTCGCCACAGAGCTGGGTCATCACCATGAGCAGCGTGGGCAGATTCACATCCCGCAGCGCCGCGTGCAGGTCGTCGTCGGTTCCCGGTATGGATATCTCGGTCAGTTCGCCCTTCACTCTCTCCCCCTCATGAAAAACTCTGAACACTGCGCAGTTTAGCCGGGTTGTCGCCTCACGTCACAGGCTCAGAGCGTCTGCAGAACGAGGCAGACAGAAACGATGAGGGCCGTCATCCCGAGCAGCAGCCCGGTATACCAGGGCCCGGGATGCCCGAGCGTGGCCTGCCAGCCGCCGGGGAGCCGCAGTGCCGCGCCGAGAAGCGCTGCGAGGAATCCGGTTACATTCCACCACAGCCAGGACACCTGGGGCAGAAACAGCCAGAGGCAGACATTGACGGCAAGACCTGTCCCGAAGCCACGCAGCGCCGCCGCCTGTTTTGGTCCTTTTGCCTTGCCCGGGACTGCTGGCGCCACCAGAGCAAGCACGAACAGCGCAAGCAACGGACCGTTGGCCATGGAACCGACCTTGTTGATGGCTTCGAGTATGGTCGGGGCGATGTGCTCCACCTGAAAGCTGAACAGGACGGCAAACGCACCCCAGCCGAAGGTGGTCAGTTTGGAGAACACGAAGAGGCGGCGCTCATTGCCCTCTACCCTGCGTCCTGCCAGATCTTCCACCGTTGCCGCAGACAGGGAATTCAGCGCCGAATCGATCGAAGACATGGCGGCCGCGAACAATCCGACCATGATCAGCCCCACCAGCCCGGGCGGAAAGGTGCCGAGCACATAGGCCGGGAACACCATATTCAGATTGGGGGCGCCTGAACCCGTTTGCGGGAGACCGGAGAGAAAGTCAGGGGTGGTGAGTGCGTAGGCACCGAGACCCAGCCCAAGCAGACAGTAGAGCAGCACCAGCGGGAAGCGCAGCAGACCGTTCAGCAGCAGCACCTGATTCGAGGCCTGCACCGAGCGGGCGGCAAGCACCCGCTGGGCCTGACTCTGATCGCAGCCGTAGTAGGCGGCATAGAGAAAGAAGCCACCGATCAGCATGGGCCAGAGCCCGTACGCTTCTCCCTCCCTGATCCCCCAGTTCCATTCCAGTGCCCGGGTTCGGTCCAGCGCTAGCACCGCATCCACCTCGACCTCCGCGGCCAGGAACACCAGTGTCGCCAGCACCGCTGCGACAATCAGCAGCATCTGCACCACATCACTGATCACCACCGCCCGCATGCCACCGAGCACGTCGTAGGTCACCGTCACACCCATCAGCACCAGAACGGCGCTGAAGTAGCTCAGATCCAGCAGCAGTGTGAGTACGGTGGCCACGCCATAGACCGTCACCCCGGTGGCAATACCGCGGAAGATCTGAAAGGTGAGGCTGGCGGCCAACCGCGCCCGCCGTCCCAGCCGCTCTTCGAGGAAGGCGTAGATCGAAACATGGCCGCCCGCCCGGATCGGCCCGAACAGAAACATCAACGCCAGCATGGCCAGCGGTACCGCAATTTCGTACTGGAGCCACAACATGCCGCCGCCCGCCGCAAAGCCGACGAACGCCGGCGCTCCCAGCAGACTGTTGGTGGAGCACTGGGTCGCGATGGTGGAGGTTGCCAGGGGTAACGCACTCATGTCGTTGCCGCCCAGGTAATAGTCCTTACGGGTACGCTGCCGACGCCCCACCCGCCAGGACAAGGCGAGCATGGCAACGAGATAGATGGCCATGACCAGCCAGTCGAGCAGACTCATCGACTGGCACGCATACTGCTTAGATCACCGGTGGGCATCTGACAGAGTGGCGGCAACACGAACATCAACATGAACGAGCAAGAATCAAGCCAGACGAAAACCCCGACTACCGGGGATCGGGACGAGGCGTTGGCGCCCCTGGACTCTCAGAACTCCCTGCTCTCCCTGCTCTCTCTGCTCTACCGTGCAGATCAGGCCCGGGATCTGGCGGCAAGACTGGCGGCCATTGCCCGGGCGCAGGCGCCGGATCTGACGGACCGGGAGATGGCTGTGGAGACGCCATCGATCCGGAACGGGCACCTGTTGCTCATCACATACGGCGACAGCATTCAAAACGACCATGATGCGCCGCTCAAGGTTCTGCATCAGTTTCTCACGCGCCATCTTGGTGCAGACCTGGGCGCCGTCCACCTGCTGCCCTTCTATCCATCCTCCTCCGACGACGGCTTCGCCGTCATCGACTACCGGATGGTGGATCATCACCTGGGTGGCTGGGAGGATGTACAACGCCTGGCGGACGATTATGAACTGATGTTCGACCTCGTGATCAACCATTGTTCCCGGGAATCACTCTGGTTTGCAGATTTCATCAGTGGCCGGGACCCGGGCCGGAACTATTTCATCACCCTGAGCGAAGAATCGGATACCGCGGCGGTTGTCCGTCCGCGCAGCACGCCGCTGATTTCTGCCGTACACACCTACGCGGGCATCCGCCACGTCTGGAACACCTTCAGCGACGATCAGATCGACCTGGATTTCTCCAATCCGGATGTACTCGAAGCGTTCGTGGACATCCTCTTTTTCTACATCCGTCGGGGTGCCAGCATCATCCGCCTGGATGCCATCGCCTTCCTCTGGAAGCGCCTGGGCACCAGTTGCATGAGCCTGCCGGAAACACATGTGGTGGTGAAAGTGCTGCGCCTGCTCTGCGACCAGGCCGCACCGCACGTGCGGTTGATTACCGAGACCAATGTGCCGCACGAGGAGAACGTGAGCTACTTCGGCGCAGGTGACGAAGCACACATGGTCTATCAGTTTTCCCTGGCCCCGTTGCTCCTGTACAGCTACGTCTTCGGCGATGCCAGCTACCTGACCACCTGGGCGGCCCGATTGAGCGCACCGCCCCCAGGCACCACCTATCTGAATTTCATCGCTTCTCACGATGGCATCGGCCTGCGTCCGCTCGAAGGCCTGATCCCGGAGGCAAACGTCAATCGGCTGGTGGAGCGAATGCACGACCGCGGTGGTTTCGTCACGATGCGCGATGCGGGCGACCGACAGCGGCCCTATGAAATCAACGTGGCCCTCTACAGCGCCTTCGGCGAGTCGCTGCCTGCCTATCTCGCAGCGCATACCCTGCTGCTGTCATTCCAGGGCATGCCGGCGCTCTATATTCACAGTCTGCTGGCCACCACCAATGATCTGGACCTGGTGGAGCAGACGGGTAGAACCCGCTCCATCAACCGGGGCCATTGGCAATTCGACGCCCTGCAGGCCCGTCTGTCCGATCCGGAATCGCCCCAGGCACAGATGCTCGAACACTGTAAAAAGATCATGCGCTGTCGGGCGGCACAACCCGCTCTGGCGCCGGAGTCGGAGCAGGCAGTGAGCCCGGGCCCGCCTGGTGTATTTCTGCTTCGCCGAAGCTGCGCCGATCAGACCATGATGATTGCCGCTTCGATGCTCGATGTTCCCCAGGCAGTCCCCATGCAGGGCACCGGGTTACCGGAGGGAATGTTTGAAGATCAATTGACCGGCAGTCGGGTAGCGGTGGGCGAAACCCTGCTGCTCGAGCCCTATCAGGTGCTCTGGCTGGATGTTAGCGAACCATGAGTCGGAGGAATCAGGCGTAGGCGATCCGGGCCGTTTCAGCGTCCAGCGTTTCGGTGGCCAGCGCGCACGCCGCTTCCGCTTTGTCTGCATCCACCGCATCGAGCAGATCCGCAAACACGTTCCTGTACACACTGGTGACCCGGTGCCAGGAAGGGATGAACGGAGATTCGTCCCCCCCTTCCAGAAAGGCCTCACCCGCCTTGAGAATATTCGACGCAAAGAGTTCCACCGCCTGCTCTTCTGCGTGCCGGTCCAAACCCAGACCGTTGATGGCCGCGTCATTGGCGTAGGATTCGATGAGATCCAGCGCGATCCGGTAGTAACAGGCCTTCGCGGTGCGGACTGCACCGGGATCAAATACCACACCGTAGGTGGCGAGCTTCTTGAACAGAGCTTTGGCGATGTCCAGGCTCATCCGGGACAGCCCGCGACTCGCATCTTCCGGGGAGAGAGACTGATGCTTGTGATCATAGTTGTCCGCAATTTCCACCTGACAGAGCCGGTTGGTGGAGTAGTTGCGATACATCTCGGAAAGAATGCCCACTTCCAGCCCCCAGTCCGAAGGAATCCTGAGATCCATGAGCACGTCCGACCGCATGGCAAATTCACCGGCCAGGGGATATCGGAAACTGTCCAGGTAGTCGAGATAGGCATGGCCGTTGGACAGCTGCTTCATGGTTCGAATTAGGGGCGAGACGAGCAGCCGGCTGACACGGCCATTCAGCTTGTCGCTGCCGAGTCGGGCGTAATATCCCTTACAGAACTCATAGGCGAACTGAGGATTCGCCACAGGATAAATCAGCCTGGCAAGCAGACTGCGATCGTAAGTGGTGATGTCGCAGTCATGCAGCGCAACGGCCTCGGTGGTACCAAGCGCCTGCACATAGCCGAAGCAGTACCAGACGTTACACCCCTTCCCCCGCGCACCCGGCTCCAGACCCTCTGATGCCAGCTTCTCCTGAATGGCCTTCATACGGGGACCGTCGTTCCAGATCACATGGTGGCGTTGCGGAAGCACCGAGAAGTATTCGAGCGCATGGCGGTACTCGGCTTCGTTCGCCTGATCCAGACCGATGATGATCTCTTCCAGGTACGGCACCCTGGCCAGTTCCTCGACGATGCTGGCCAGCGCCGGTGTGGCAAGCTCAGAGTAAAGACAGGGCAGTACCAGCGCCATGGGTCGATGCTCCGCGAAGCAGGACAGCTCCGCCTCCAGGGATTCAATCGACCGGTCGCTCAGGTTATGCAGGGTGGTGATGATGCCGTTCTGAAAGAAATCGCTCATGGGGGGCTCCCGGCCTCAGGCGGCCTGGTGATGGTGTTCGAGCACATCGATGACCGCATCCAGCCAGGCGCTGGGGCCGGCCACGGGTGCCCTCTGGGTGTTCGGATTCCGAGGCTCCAGGTATCCGCCGCCACGAGCCGGAAAAACGATGGCGTGGTCGGCCCGCTCCATCATCTCCAGATCATTGGGGGCGTCACCACAGGCAACCGTGGTGGGGTGGATGCCGAACTGAAAACGCAGCAATCGCCAGAGCCTGCCGACGGCCTGCCCCTTATTCAGATTGCTGCCAACATGATGGAAGCGGCCACCCAGCACGAGTTCCAGATCGTGCCCGGCCAGTGCGCTACGGAAGTTCTCCAGCACGGACTCGCTGCCGCTGAAAAGAATCGGCTCCGACCCTACACGATGGCGGGCTTTCACCGCGCCGGAATAACTGAGCCCGGTCAGTTCAGCCACTTCAGCGGGCGTCATGTCCGAGAAACCGCGAAAGGGAAAATCCTGCCGGAATCGCAGATCGCGCAGCACCTTCACCACTTCGGGATAGGGCGTTCCGAAACACTCGATCTCGAACCCGTGCAGGCGCTCGTTCCCCGGTCGGCAGAGGACCCGTTCACGCCAGGCCATACCGCTGCCATTCTCGAAAATCAGTATGGGCTCGGATTTGCATCGCCCGGCCAGCTCGATCATCTCCGCTGGCGTCTTGCTCGAAACCAGCGCGGTCTGGGCATCCGGATAAGAGCAGGCAATGGTGTCCAGGGCCTCGGCGGCCTGGGTGTACAGATAGTCATCGTCGAGCAGCGTGCCATCCAGATCGGTGACGACGAGCCAGTTCATAGGTTTACCCTGATACCGGAAAAGTGACACACAGACTCAATGCAATCTTGAGGCCAGCCTGGGAAAGCCCCCGTCAATCACGGATTCCAGGCCACCATCAGGATATACGGGCGCTATCTATCGGATTTCAGACCGCCGGTGGGATTTCACAGGCTCTGTCCCGTCCAGAGCAGACCAGAGCGCGCACCACCAAACGCACCACAATAGAACGGTCAATCGCTGCTCCGCCGGATTCTGCACCGTTTCAGTGCGGCGGGTTGGCCCCGCGCGCCCCCAACTTGCCCGGAAGCCGAGGCAATCCCGCTGTGTATACTGGATGGCTATGGCCGAAAACCCAGTTCAGTACCAGCGACAACAAAAACGCGAAGGCAAGGTTCCGGTCAGCACCAAAATCTTCCAGGGGTTCGGCGGTCTGTCGAACAGTCACAAAGATTTCGCATTCAATAACTTCCTCCTCCTCTACTACAGTCAGATCCTCGGCGTACCCGCCTCCACCGCGGCCATCATCCTGGCCCTGTGCCTGCTCGCCGACGCCATTACCGACCCCATCGTCGGCGCCTACTCGGACAACTTCAGATCGCGGCTCGGCCGCCGGCACCCATTCATGTATGCCGCGGCGGTACCGCTGGGTGGGTTTATCTATCTGCTGTTTACACCACCTGCCGGTGCCTCGGAGCTGGTGCTGGTGATCTGGCTGTTTGCTTTCACCCTGTGCACCCGAACCGCCTTCACTTTTTTCATCATGCCGTGGAATGCAGTGGCGGCCGAATACTCCGACGACTACGTGGAACGCACGTCCATCATCACTTACCGCTACGTGGTGGGCTGGATCGGCGGCGTCATCTTTTCCTTCGCCATGTACACCTTCGTCTTCACCTCGTCGGCCGAATACCCGGCCGGACAACTCGACCCGGGTAACTACCCGCTGTTCGCGATGATCACCGGCGCTCTGATCACCCTCTGGTGCCTCCTGTCCACCCACATGACCCGGCGTGAGGTGCCCTACCTGCTGCAGCCCGTGCAGGAAACCCCCAGGTTCAATTTCATGGACCTCGCACGTCAGGTGCTGCTGGCGCTGACGAGCAGGAACTTCCGCCTTACGTTCACCGCCATGCTGTTCTTCGCCGGCATTGCCGGGATCGGTGGCGTATTCGACATGTACATGAACACCTATTTCTGGGCGTTCACTCCTGAAGACCTGCGCTGGTTTGCATTCTCCATCTTCGGCGCCATGGCAGCGTTCGTCGTCGTCCCGATCGTGCAGCAGCATTTCCAGAAACAGCAGATCCTCGTCACGGTGCTGGCTACCACGATGGTCTTCGCCATGCTGAAGGTGATCTTCCGCTTTGCCGACATCTGGCCGGACAACGGCGATCCCTGGCTGGTGGTCGCCCTCGTGATTCACACTTCATTCATCGCCGGACTCCTGACCACCGCCGGCATCATGTTCGGGTCCATGGTGGCCGATATGGTGGATGAACAGGAGCATCGGGTCGGGCGCCGACAGGAAGGCGTTTTCGCCTCCGCGATCGGTTTCTCTTCGAAAGCGACTTCGAGTCTCGGACTGATCATCGGCGGCTTTCTACTCGACTATGCGATCGGCTTTCCAAGAGGCACCCTGCCCGGCGAGGTGGCAGACAACGTATTGTTCAAGCTGGCATTCACAGACGGCATCGCGGTGCCCATCTGCTATTTCCTGCCGATCTGGATGCTGACCCGGTACACGTTGACCCGGGCCCAGCTCAGCACCATTCAATCGGAGTTAAGCCGTGACTGAAGCCGTCCGCAGCGGAATGTTCTCTTCCCTGGTCTTCAGGGACTTCCGCCTGCTGTGGCTGGGCAACGTTGCCGCCACCTTCGCCATGCAGATGCAGATGGTGGCGAGAGGCTGGCTCATCTATGACATGACCGCCTCTCCCATGGCGCTGACCTGGGTGATGCTTTCCTTCATGCTGCCGTCGGTGGTCTTCTCCCTGGCCGGCGGTGTGATTGCCGACCGCCTCAGGAAGCGATCGATCATGATCGTTTCCGGCATCTTCAATACCATCGCCACAACGGCCCTGGCAGCCATCGTCTATGCCGGGGACGTCACTTTCTGGCACTTCATCTACTTCGGCGTCTTCAACGGCACGGTGCTGGCGCTGTCGATGCCGGCCCGGGCCTCGGTGACGCCGGAAATCGTCGGTCGTGATCAGGTGGTGAACGCCATGGCGCTGCAGTCCGCCACCTTCAATCTCTCCAGGATCGTGGGGCCAACCCTGGCCGGTATGCTGATTGCCCTGTTCGGCTCGGGGGACACGAGTTCGGCCGAGGGCGTTGGCATCGTCATCTTCACCGTCACCCTGCTCTACCTCTTTTCCGTGATCTGTACCGCCCTCATTCACTACCAGGGAAATCCGCATCGGGAAGGGACAAGTCCTGTCGCTGACGTGATCGAAGGCTTCCGCTTCATGCGCGAACAACGGATCGTGCTCGGACTGCTGGTGATGGGATTTGTGCCTATGACCTTCGGTTTTTCCGTCACCTTTCTGATGCCCGCCTTCAACGCCGATATCATTCTGGGCGGCCCGGACACCCTGGGGTTGCTGATGACGGCGGCGGGTACCGGCGCGCTAGGCGGTTCGCTGCTCCTCGCCCGAGCCGGCGACATCGGCGGCAAAGGCCGGGTGATGTTCTATGCCGGATTCCTCTGGGCCATCTTCATCGCCGCCTTTGCGCTGTCCGGCAACCTGGTGGCCGCCATGTTCTTCGGTGCGGTCACCGGTCTCTTCGGTGCGGTGATGGGCTCGCTCAACATGAGCGTCATCCAGATCGCACTGCCGGATGAGATACGCGGCCGGGTGATGGCCATCATGATGATGGCCCATGGCTTCATGCCGCTCGGCATCATTCCGATCAGCGCTGTGGCCGAAACCTGGGGCATCGACCTGGCGCTCGCGCTCGCGGCCGTTCTGCTGGCGACCAGCCTGCTGCTGCTGAGAATCTGGATTCCCGAGCTCGCCCGCATCGACAAAGGCCACGACGAGGATTCCGAACAGCATGCGGATGCAGGCATTGCCGCGGGGGATGAGCAGCTACCAGGCGGTCGGCAGGTGTGAGCTCCCTGGTTACCGGCAGTGCGGGGCATCTGGGCGAAGGTCTGGTGCGGACCCTCAGGGCGGCCGGCGAGGACGTCACAGGGCTGGACATCAAACGCTCACCCTGGACGGATCGAGTCGGAAGCATCCGCGACAAGGCGCTGATCCAGGAGCTGATGACAGGCGTGCAGACGGTGTTTCATACTGCCACGCTGCATAAGCCCCACGTCGCCACTCACAGTAAACAGGATTTCATCGACACCAACCTATCCGGCACGCTGAATCTGCTCGATTGCGCGTCGGCCGCGGGTGTTGCGCAGTTCATCTTTACCAGCACGACCAGCGTGTTCGGCAATGCCCTTCGGCCGCCACCGGGCACGCCGGCTGCCTGGATCACCGAAGCAGTCGTTCCGGAACCGAAAAATATCTACGGTGTGAGTAAAGCCACGGCCGAAGACCTCTGCCTGCTCACCCACCGGCAGCGCGCGCTCGCCTGTATCGTGCTGCGAACCTCCAGGTTCTTCCCGGAAGAGGACGACAACCGCGAACGACGCCAGCAGTTCACCAACGTGAATCTAAAGGCAAACGAGTTTCTATACCGCCGGGTGGACATACAGGATGTGGTCGAAGCCCACCTTCGTGCCCGGGCGTGTGCCGGTCGAATCGGCTTTGGTCGTTACATCATCAGTGCCACGTCACCGTTTGAGCCAGACGATCTTGCCGAACTGAACAGCAATGCCCCTGCCGTGGTCGCCAGAAAATACCCTGGCTATCAGGCGATCTATGAACGGCACAACTTCCGGATGCAGCAACACATAGACCGGGTCTACGTGAACACTGCAGCGAGAAGAGATCTCGGCTGGTCACCCGAATGGAACTTCGAAACCGTGCTGGATCGTCTGAAACGGAATGTGCCACCACAGAGTCCACTGGCACGCGCCATCGGCAGCAAGGGCTATCACGATCGCAGCTTCGCCGACGGTCCGTTCCCGGTGGAAGAATAGCGTCGGGCAGGCTACGGTGACCGGATCGACAACCAGCCGCCTGAGGCCTATAAGATGATCAACAGCCGCATTACCGCTCCCAGCGCCGGTCTGAGCACAGCACTGCTTGGTGCGGTCATGCTGACCCTGACAGCATGCGGGAACGAGCAGCCGCAGGATGCGGACGTCACGGGCACTGAGTCGGGCACAGAAACGGCGCCGGCACCTCGGAACGACGCAGGCGTCGAGCAGTCGATCGAGTCTCAGCTCCTGCCCGGCATCGAATTCCTGACCGTCCAGAGCAATGGTATCCAGATGCGTGTTGCCACCCTGGGTGATGGACCCGTGGTGCTGTTCGCCCACGGCTGGCCGGAATCCTGGTATTCCTGGCGGCATCAGATCAAAGCCGTGGCGGACGCCGGTTATCGGGCGCTGGCGCCGGACATGCGGGGCTATGGTGGAACCGATGCCCCGGAGGACATCGCCAGCTACAACCAGGTGAATCTCGCCGCCGATATGGTCGGCATTCTGGATGCACTCGACATCGATTCAGCAACCATGGTGGGGCATGACTGGGGCTCGCCGGTGGCGACCCACAGCGTGCTGCTCTATCCGGAGCGCTTCAACGGTCTGGTGATGATGAGTGTGCCCCACGGCGGCCGCGGTCCGGCGGATCCCATGGCCGCCATGCGGGCCAGAACCGGCGACAATTTCTTCTACATGGTTTACCACAATGAGCCGGGCGGCGTGGCAGAAGCCGAGTACGACAGCGATCCGCGCGGCTTCCTGAGCCGCATCTACCAGTCGCCGGATTCCCCACGGGAGCCACCGGAAGTCACCGATCCCAGGCGTTCAGCCGGTGGCTGGATACCGCGGCTCGGTGCGCCAGAGGGACTGCCGGACTGGCTGGCTCCGGAGGATCTCGACTACTACGTGAGCCAGTTTGAAAAGGCCGGCTTCCGGGGCGGCGTGAACTACTACCGGAACTTCACGCGCTCCTGGGAACTCACCGCCGATCTGGACCAGACCGTGCAGGTCCCCGCTCTGTTCATCGCCGGCGATAAAGACATGGTCATCGGTGGCGCCAGCGAAACGCAACTGCGCGGCATGATGGCCAGCACGGTCCCTCAGCTGACCGATGTGGTACTGATCCCCGGTATCGGACATTGGGTTCAGCAGGAGGCACCGGCCGAAACCAACGAGGCGCTGTTGGCCTTTCTTGCCTTCCTGGCAGCGCACTGAGGGCCATTTCTGTGCAAAACGCACACATTCCCGGCCGATTCACACGCTATCGGCCTGAAATCCGCCTGATACCACGCTGAGCACAACGTTCAGACCAACGCTGCCCGCGCAATCTGCCGCCACTCGCTCAGTAGTGGATACCTGCCATGCAGTCTTTCGATATCGTTGAACGTTTCGCCGTCCTCCTGCTCGTTGCCGGGATGGGCATGTTTATCTGGGGCTGGTCCATCGAACCCCCCGCTGGTCTCATCGACGCAATCTCCGGCGCGTACTCCGACTGGAGTCCGGGCCTGGTGGTCGACGGTCTCCTGTTGCTGGTCATCAACCGGGTGCTGCGCAACAACGAGCGCACGCGAATCCTGGGCCAGGTGGGCAGCCTCTCGAACGAGTTTGCGCTGGACGCCGTGCGCCGCTGTCAGGAGGAAGGCTGGGACAGGAACGGCGCCATGTCCGGCCGCTGTTACGCCCGGGCCAGGCTTTCCCGGGCCGATCTTTCCGGGGCCGCGCTTTCAGGCAGTGACTTCAGCTTCGCCGATCTCCGCGGAGTGGACTTCATGCAGGCCGATCTTCGTGGCGCCGACCTCACCGGCGCCAATCTGACCGACGCGGACTTCAGGTGGGCGGACCTCACGGGGGCAACACTGCGCTGGGCCGATCTGACGGGCGCAGAATTGGACGGCGCCAGGCTCCCTGGCGTTGATGCCACCTCTGCCTGCATCGAACCACATCATCAGGAATTCCCCGAACTGCGGGGTGCCATCATCGGCGGCTATCTCTCCGGGCAGCAGCAGGCCCTGCTGAAGGAAAGCTTCGAACAGCTGCTCGCCGCCGGTCCCGGGGTGATCCGCGGATTCTACGAGCGATTGTTCATCGTGGCGCCGGAGGTGGAAGGGCTGTTCAGCACCGACCTGGACCGCCAGGTGCGGAAGTTCCTGCAAAGCCTGCACGTGATCGTCTCGAGCCTCGGCTGTACGGAGAAAGCCGTGCCCATGCTGCAGCGTCTGGGTGAGCGCCACCGGGACTACGGCGTGCTGCCCGAACACTATCCGATCGTCGGCGGCGTGCTCATCGAGACCCTGGAGCACGCCCTGAGCGAAGCTTTCACCGCGGAATGCCGGGAAGCCTGGGCCGGTGCCTTCGCCCAGATCGCGACGATCATGAGCGCGGCGCCGGAGGTTGTGAGCGTGTGTTCGTCGGCGTCATCCGCCCATGACGCGCAGGATCGGACAGCGGAAGGAATCATCCGCTTTCCGCACCATGGGGTAAACGACGCGGCGTGACCGGTCAGGTACGATTGCGCGGGAAGACTGAGGATACGGAAGCAAATGACAATCGAACTTTCTGAACGGGAAGCCCGCGTGATCGGCTGCCTGATGGAGAAATCCGTCATCACCCCGGATCAGTATCCGATGACCCTGAACGCACTGACCAATGCCTGCAATCAGAAGTCGTCGAGAGAGCCGGTGATGAATCTGGAGCCCGGCGAGGTTTTGAATACCCTGCGCGCTCTGCAGGATAAACATCTGGTCCGGGTGGAAGAAAACTTCAAGACGCAGGTGGAGAAGTTCACGCACCGGCTGTGCAACACGCCTTTTTCCGACTACGAGTTCGACGAGGCACAGTTCGCCATCATCACCGTTCTTCTGCTGCGCGGACCTCGTACGCCGGGTGAGCTGAAGGCCAACGTGGGTCGTCTGCATTCCTTCGCTGACAATGCCGAAGTGCAGGAAACGCTGAACTCGCTGATGAATGGCGAAGGCGGTCCGGTTGTGGTGCAACTGCCCCGGGTGCCCGGCCGCCGCGACAATGCGTACGCGCACCTGCTGTCGGGACCGGTGACCGCTGCCGCACAGCCCACTGCCGTCCCACCGGCCACGGCCGACTCAGCAGCCACCCCGGGCGATCGCAACCAGACAGCGACTGTCGCTACGCAACTGAGTGATCGGGTGCAAGCGCTCGAGTTCGAAGTGGCGACACTCAAAGCCGAGCTCAGGACTCTCAAAGCAGAACTCGGCGTCGAGTAGGCGAACAAAAGCCTGCGCAATCGCAGCCGCGATTTGCCCGCTGCGCATTCGTTCCGAACGCACAGGCCAACTTCTGCATCATGTCCTGCAGTTCACTATCGGGCGCCGCACGCAACGCGATGCCGGCACCGTCAGCCATGTTCAGACCCCTCTCCCTCAGTGGCCGGTCAGTGTACAGTAGGCGCCTGATTCGGGGAGAGACCACCATGCGCATCACGATGACAGTGCTGGCTGCAGCGCTTCTGAGTGCCTGCACCGACCCGGCGATACCCGCCGATCTCACCCGTTCACTCTCCGTCGCTGAAGACAACGCACCCATCAGCGTTCTGGTCCTCACGACGACCCACGGCTACCGGCATCGGGGTGCCATTGACACCACAAAGGCCCTCCTTCCCCGGCTCAATGACGCCACGGAATTCAACTTCCATTCGACAGAATCGCTTCAGGACCTGGAAAACCTGAAACGCTTCGACGTGCTCTTTTTCGCCAACAGCACACTGCGGATCGCGCCGGACACCGAGGGTGGTCTGAACGGGACTCACCAGCAGGCCATACTTTCCTTTGTCCGTGCGGGGGGTGGCTTTGTTGGTGCCCACGCCGCACTCGATGCCGGCTATGGCTGGAACGCCTATCGTGACCTCGTCGGCGGCGGTCTGTTCCACTCGCACCCCTGGACCCAGACCGTCCGGATCAGCAATGAAGCGCCCGGCCATCCAGCCACCAGGCACCTAGCGGCACGGTTTGAACTGCGCGACGAGATCTATCTGCTGGACGACAACCCGAGACCGAATGGAAACGTGCTGCTCAGTCTGGACACCACCAGTGTCGATCTCTCGAAGCTGCCCGCGGAATTCGATCGCACGGACATTCCGCTGTCCTGGACCAGAGTCGAGGGTGACGGGCGCATATTCATGACCAAACTGGGACATTTTCCGGAAGTCTGGCTGGACCCACGGTTTCTCGAACACCTGCTGCAGGGACTCCGGTTCGCAGCAGGCAGATTCCCGACCTAAAGCAATCAACAACCCCATCAAAAAGGAGAAGATACATGAGCATCGAGCTCGCAAAGGAATCCATTGATCTCGGAATCGTCACCCGCAATCCCCAGACCATGCTCGCGTTCTATCGTGATCTGGTCGGGCTCGACTACCAGGCGGAAACGCCGATGCCCGGCGGTGGCACCATGCACCGGCTGCTGTGCGGAACCAGCCTGATCAAGCTGGTGACGCCCTCCGGTCTGACGGATATCGAAGCCCCTCCCGGTGGCTTTTCCGGCGCCAGCGGCTATCGGTACTGGACCATCAGCGTCAGCAATCTGGACGCCATTGTCGCAACCTGCACGGATGCCGACGTGCCGGTGCACATTCCGCCAACGGAAGTCCGCCCGGGTGTGCGCATCGCGATCGTGGAAGATCCGGACGGCAACTGGCTGGAATTCATAGAGGCCGCCTGAGCCAGCGGGCTCAGGTGGAGAACCGCTCAACCCTGGCGACAAGACGCCTCGCCGACCGCTTCGGGTCGGCGAACCGCCGCACGTCACGGGCGATGATCTCCGGGCCATCGGGCTCGGAGTAGAAACGGTTTCTGAGATCCTCCTCGCTGGCGAATCCGCACAGGGCAAAGCCATCGAACGCCGGACCGGAAACCGTGGTCAGCACGTTGAGTTGGCGATACTCCGTCATGTGCGCATGCTGCGCCAGCGCCAGCGGTCCATGCACGTCGCGCCAATGGGCGTCCGACTGCGCATGAGTCAGACCCGGTGCCCGAACCATCGGGAAAAGCCCGAATACACGTCCGGTGCCGGGTTTCATGACGCGCACCTGCAGCCGGTACACGCCCACGTCGCCGACGCCAGCCAGTTCGCCCGGATCATCGACCGGGACAGTCAACAGGCCTCGAAAAGGCAGATGCTGCCAGACTGCCCGCTCATCCAGATACAGGGTTCCTCCCAGCGCCCGGCCAATCGTCCTGGCCGCACCCGGATCTGTCGTCGCAGCCGCACAGCACCAGCGTGCCTCGGTTTCCCGGCCATCTTTATCACCGTCTGTCGCTCCCGGCATACCCCCCTCCATGGTCACTCCCTCCATGTTCGCGATAGTAGCGTTCGTCCCACTTTGAGACTACGCTTCCCCGCACTTCGACGTAAGAACGCATCATGGTCAGGGTCACCTACTTCTATTCCGCCCTCTGAGGCCGCTGCAAGGCGGCAGGTCTGTCGCTGGAAAAAGTACTGCCTGAGTTCCCGGACATTCAGGTGGAGAAAGTGTGCGTGGACGGAAATCCCGAACCCATGCGCGAACTCGGCCTGAGGCGCTATCCGGCCCTCGCTTCTGGCGACAACACCCTGTCGGCAATCTTTCTCACCAAACGCAAGATCCGGCACTTCCTCAAACGCCTGGACTGACGGCCCACCGGCCTGCGGACGGCACAGCCGCCGCGAACGTCACCATTCCGTCACAGGGCCTGCATACCCTAGCCGCCCATGATCCCTCATCTATCTGTCTGGGCCCTCGCCCTGGCTGCCGCATGCCTTGTGCTGTGGAAGCTCATTCACCGGCTGCGCCTGTCCAGGGCCAAGCATCCCTCCATCACCGGCCATGCGCGCCTGTCGAAACGCCTGGCCAAGCTCGTGCCGTACTACGAATACGACGCAACCAGCGCATTTGCCAGTGACGGCGCGGACGCCGCTCTGGCAGCCCGCCGGCGCAGTGCGTTCGAACGCCTCGGAGAGAGATTTAGGGCAGCCGCGCCGGAAACCCTGGCCCGGAGCGCGGCGCTCGAGCCTTACGTTTCCGATATGCAGTTCGTGAACGCCTATCGGGTGCCATTCCAGTACCGGCGCCTGGTTCAGGAGACCCTCGCCTCCGGCGCCATTGCGGTGGCCAGCGATGGCGTACGAATCCAGGACGCGGATGGCAACTGGTCGTATGACCTGGGTGGCGGGTACGGCGTCAATCTGCTGGGTTACGACTTCTACAAAGGCTGTATAGAACGGGCGGTTGAGCGTGCCGGGGAGCTTGGCCCGGTACTTGGCCCATACCATCCGGTGATCGCCGAAAACGTCCGGATGCTGCGCGGGATTTCGGGACTCGACCAGGTTTCTTTTCACATGTCCGGCACCGAAGCCGTGATGCAGGCCGTGGCGCTTGCCCGCTACCACACCGGCAGAACCCATCTGGTCCAGTTCACCGGCGCCTATCACGGCTGGTGGGATGGCGTGCAGCCCGGGGTCGGCAGCCAGCGTAAGGCACGCGACGTCTACCTGCTGAAGGACCAGAGTCAGGACACCCTCAAGGTGCTCGGCACCCGCAAAGATATCGCCTGCGTGCTGGTGAATCCGCTGCAGGCGCTCCATCCGAATCGGGGTGCCACCAACGATGCCCTTCTGATCGCAAGTGATCGCACTGCCGGTTATGACCGGAAGGAATATGCACACTGGCTGAGGCAACTGCGGGAAGTATGCGACGAGCGTGGCATCGTGCTCATCTTCGACGAGGTATTCGTCGGCTTCCGTCTCGGTCTTGGTGGCGCTCAGTCTTACTTCAACGTGCGCGCAGACATGGTCACATACGGCAAGACGCTCGGTGGTGGACTACCCGTGGGGGTGATCTGCGGTAAGGCGCACCTGATGCAACGCTACCGCGCCTCGAGACCATCAGACATCTGTTATGCGCGGGGTACTTTCAACTCTCACCCCTACGTGCTCCTGGCCATGAACGAGTTTCTGAACCATGTCAGCACGGATGCCTTTGAAACAGAGATCGACAAAGCCGAAGCCGTATGGATTGCGCGGATCGCTGCCCTCAATCAGGCATTCCAGGAACAGGCGCTGCCACTGCGGCTGCACCACCTTTCTTCCATCTGCATCCTCACCTACGAGACACCCAGCCGCTACAACTGGATGCTGCAGTACTATCTTCGGGCAGAAGGCTTGAGCCTCGCCTGGGTCGGCACCGGCCGATTCATTTTCAGCCACAACTATACGGACGAGGATTTCGCAGCGGTGAAACGACGGTTCGTGACCGCCGCCCTGCAGATGCGGGACGATGGCTGGTGGGACGCACCGGCCAACGTCAGCAACAGCACGATCCGGAAACAGGTCGTCCGGGAACTGCTGTCGAACAGGCTCTTTCCCGGACGGGCCTGATCCGATCAGGCAACTGAAGGGGAAGCGCCGGCGTGCTCGAATGCTGCCTCAGGCGCTGCCCGTACCGACCTCTTCGCGAACCGAATGCATGGGATCCATCTTTTCACCTTTCATCAGGGCAAGCGGGGCGCGCATGTAGATTCTGAAATCGTGGAACGGATCCGTGAGGATCTTCGTCGCCCAGACGACGCCGGTCTGAACGTTTCGAAGGAAGAACAGCTGTACCATTCTGATCAGCAATGCCCCCACGGCGACGTACAGCCAGAGCATGGCCAGGTTATGCAGGTATTCGCCGGTATTTCTCGCCGGTGACAAGGTGCCGAACAGGCTCGGGTTGAAGTAGAGCACGATCGGCGTCGCCGCCCAGACTGCATGCAGCACACGCTTCCGCTGCAGGTTATAGCCGACCTTGATGCGCTCCTTGTGCGCATGAGTGGTGCCGTTGACCTGGTCGAAGGACTTCGGCTCAAAGAAGAAATGGCCCGACTGCCGGGTCAGCATGGCCAGGAGCCAGCCGATCATCACCGCCACACCCGGATTGACGAAAATCATGACATAGCTCGTCATGAAGCAGATGGAACTGACGAAATGCAGGGATTGATTTACCCGGCTCTGGTGATAGTAGCGGTGGTCATCCCAGCGCTGAAGATTGAGCTCCTCGCGAAAGCTCATTTTTACGGGCGCTTGTAGCATCGATGCGGTGGGGGAAGCCATGTGGGATCCTCATTTCGATTGACAACGATTGGATTCGCGGCAAGCGAAGCGTAGAGACCCAATATGATCGATTTGTTGAGGTTTCATGGCGAATTCATGTCAACGGCAGTGATTCCCGTCCATCGTGTGATGGTTCTGCACCTGTCATCAGTCTCGTGCCCATCCGGATGACATCGCCTGTCACCAGCGCGCCATCAAACTGAAAGGCGCGGGTCGAAATCAGCACGATGGTCGAGCCATGCTCGAAGTACCCCATCTCCTCGCCTTTCGAAAACGCGCGCCGCCAGGGAATCAGGTCCCGGCCCCGATAGCGCAGATTCAGCGGAATATCGAGACCGGCAAAACGCATGCTCGCAACGAGCACGGCCGCCACAGGCACCAGGAGAATGCTTGCCGCGGGGTCGCCGTCCCGGCGCAACTCCACCACAGCTCGCTCATTTCTGCAGAACAGCCGCTCGATCTTTTTCAGGGCAATGGGGTTTACATTCCAGGTGTCGCCGGAGATGTATCTGAGGGACTCAGTCGTCCCGTCCATGGGGGCATGAAATCTGTGATACATGCTCGACTTGAGCCGGAGGGTAATGAATCGGCCGCTGCGGTAGCGCTCGACGAGCTCTGAGGATCCCACCAGTTCGTCCAGACTGTAGGGAAACCCCTTCGCCTGCAGCACCTGCCCTTCCCGCACGTCACCGAATTCGCCCACCACCGCATCCACCGGACTGACCAGCACGTCCGGAGACGCATCGATCGGACGGGCATTCGGCTTCAACTCTCTGATAAAGCAATCATGGAGACGCTCGAAGCGCTGCCGTCTGGCCTCGAACAGCCGAAGGTCGTCCACGAACATCTGCCAGATCGCAATCGACAGGCGGGTCAGCAGCGGGCTTCTGATTCTGCTGAACCAGCCCATGAAATGCGTCAAGGAGCGACGGGGAATCCGGTTGGTCAACAGGAAGTTCAACTGCTCCGCCGGCGTGAGCCGTTGAACGGGGGTTCGGGCCGGTGATTCTGCGGACAAGACACGCTCCAGACGGAAAAGCTGGAGCGCAGCGTGCTCAGGAATTGTTACGCCGCGATGACGCGGCGGGCGTCGGGTTGGTCCGGCGCCCGGAGCCTCAATTCAGGCTGTAGTTGAATGCCAGGCCGTAGGTTCGCGGCATGCCCGTGTAACGGACAACGTTGTCCTGGGCCAGAGCGTTCGAGTACCAGTAGCCCTCATCAGCCAGGTTCCTGCCCCAGAGGGACACGGACCAGCGGTCGTCCACCGCGCCCAGTGTGATCCGCCCATCCAGCAGGCCGAACTCGGGAACCCGGAAAGGTTCGATATCCGATACCTGAGAGTAGGTTTCGTCCTGCCAGCTGTAGGCGAGTGACACTCTGAAGAGCATCTCTGTGAGCACGGGCCGTTCCCAGGTACCCATCAGCTGATAGGAAAGCTCAGGGGCATTCGGCAGATCCTTACCCGCAGCATCGAACATCTGCTGGTTGAACACATCGAAGGCGGCGTCGTATTCGAGAATCTCGCTGTCGAGGAAACTGACGTTGGCCGCCAGTGAGAAACCACTACTGATCAGCCAGTCCGCCCCCAGTTCCACGCCACGAATCCGTGACTCGGGAATATTCTGAATGCCGACCAGGCCGGGGAAAATGCCGAGTTGATCCGGAATGAAGGTCGATACCTGCTTGTCTTCGTAGTCGTAGTGAAAGGCAGCACCGGTGAGCATGAGCCGGTCGGCGAGTATTTTGCCTTTGAAGCCGATTTCGAAAGCGGTGAGTGCTTCCTCGTCGTAAGGCTCGAACTGATCCACCACCAGCGCGGAAAACATATTGTAGCCGCCGGACTTGAAGCCTGTGGAAACATGACCGAACACCAGCCACTGTTCGTTCGGCAACCAGTCGAGGCCAACGCGGCCGGTTGCTCGATCCGTGTCGATTTCGTCCTCATGAACACCGGGGATGCGAACGTCCGGTGCCGGCGGATTGGTGCTGGTGCCGAGCCCTTCCAGATGCACGCAGCCACCGGGCTCGAGTACTTCCGGATTGGTCAGGGTCAGCATGCCGAGCGCCTGAAAGGTCAACAGCGCCGTGACGGCACTGCCATCACCCGTGTCCACGGTGCAGTTCTCCATGGCCCGGGTTTCACTGGTGTAGCGCCCACCCATGTTCAGGCGGAACTCCTCATTGATCGACCAGCTGACATGACCGAACAGCGCCGCGCTATCCGTTTCCTGGCGGGATTCGCTGCCGAAAGTGAAGCCCACGGTCGGTGATTCGGAATCATCATAGTGGCTCACGTCTTCCACCGTGTCGGTGGAAAGATAGGCACCGGCAAGCCAGGTAACCGCACCTTCGTCGCTGGAAGCGAGTCGGAACTCCTGGGTCAGACTGTCGATTTCAGTTTGCGCGGTAACGCCCAGCAGTCGGGCCGGCGTGCCATCCCAGTCCAGTCCCAGCGTCCGTTCGAACTGATCATAGCCAGTCACGGAAGTGAAGGTGAGCTCTCCGATGCGCCACTCGACGACGCCGGAGAAACCAGTGTGTTCGCGGTCCTGATCCGGCTGTTCGTTCCAGCGCACGGCGTCGCCATCCCCGGTGTCTGCTACCATCAGCGGGTCCAGACTCGGCAGCGGGTAGAGGCTAACGCTGTTCAGGAACGCTGCTGTGGCATTCGAGGCGGGCAGCACGACAGTGGACTGCGGGGTCTGAGGCTCCCCATTGAAGCGCTCGCTACGCAACGTCAGACGAATATCCAGATCATCCGATGCGGCGATATCGAGCATGCCGCGCAGACTGTATTCATCGTACGCGCCGGTACGAGCGCCGCTCAGTTCGTTTTTCTGCCAGCCTTTGTCACGGCTCACACCGGCAGCCGCGAGCCGGCCATTCACCCGTTCGCCCAGCGCGCCGTTCACGAAGCCCTTGATCTCGAGGGTTTCGTAATTGCCCGCGCCGATGCTGATGGCGGCGTCCGTATGATCTGTGGGCCGGTTGGCGATGTAACCCAGCGCGCCACCGGTCGTATTCCTGCCGTAAAGATCCCCCTGAGGACCTTTCAGCACCTCGATCCGGGCCAGATCATGCTGCAATCCGGTCGTCATCACGGGATAGGGCTGTGCCACCTGATCCACGTAGACACCCACCGTCGAACTGCTGTTCGGCTGATGGTCGTCGAAGCCGACGCCCCGCAGGGTGTAGACGGGAACCGCCCCCCCCCCGGAATTGGTCAGGGTCAGGCCCGGCGTGTGCTGAGCCACATCGAAGCTCGATTCGATATCGAGCTCTGCGAGCGCTTCCTCACCGAAAACGGTCATGCTCAGGCCCACTTCCCGTTCAGGCTGGGCCCGGTGCTGGGCCGTGACCACAATCTCTTCGATGACGACGTCGGCGTCATCGGCGTGGAGTGCGGAGGCGGGGATAAGCAGGCCGGCGAGCAGGCCTGCGATGACGAGACCAGGTCCCTGGTCCTGAATGAATCTTCGGGACATCTTGATGATTCCTCTGAGAAGCTGCGTCCAAATGCACGCGAACTCTAGAGAAATTCCCGAAGACCCAACAGGCTCAGACCGGCCGGGTGTTAACTGGTTCTCGCATTTTCAGGGCGCTGGCGCCAACGCCGACAACCTGCTTTCCGAACGGCTGGCCCCGACCGGGATCAACAGTCAGGACCAGCGATCGAAGCGCATGATCTCGGCAACCGGTTTGCGGGTCACCGGGCCGAATTTCCCAAGCGGATAGCCCACTGGAATCAGACAGTAAGCGACCATGGTCTCCGGCAGGTCGAGTGCCTCGGCGACCGCCTTCGGATCTCCCAGCCCAAGGGTGGTAGGCGCCGCCCCCAGGCCCAGGGCCCGGGCAGCCAGCAGCAGGTTCTGCACGCCCGGCCAGATCGACCCGCCCCCTCGAGCCGCGGTGATCGCATCGACCTTCTGACCGAATTCCATACAGGCAACCACCAGCGCCGGGAATTCATGCATGTGCTCCATCTGCCAGAGCACGGCGTCCAGCATCCGCTGCCGCTTGCCTTCGCTCTGGTGCGGCAGGCTGCCCGCGCGGCCACTCTGAGGGCCCACATAGGCCTCGACCCCGGTCCGGTTCATATCAGCCAGCTTCTGCTTCACCTCGGGATCACGGGCCACGATCCATCGTGCGTTCTGCATGTTCGAGCCCGACGGCGCCTGATTGGCCGCCTCGATCAGTTTGATCAGCATCTCCTCGGGCACTTCCCGGGTGTCGAGCCGACGCATGGCCCGGCAGTTGTACATGACCTCGAACAGGCCCATCTCATCACTCATGGAATCTCCTCGGTAAGCTATTCTGCAAATGAATTCAGTCGGTACAGGGTCAGCAGCATCTGCGTAGGTTTGACACCGTGCACGCCGAAGTGACGTTCCCAGGATCTGCCCACGTCACCCCGCTGATAAAGACTGGACAGGGATCGGTTCACCACCAGCCGGAAGTCCGCATCATTGCGCGGCAGGGGCAGCGCATAGGGCTCGAAGGACAGCATGTCTTCGGTGATGATCAGGCGCTGTTCTCCTTTTGATTTGAAACCGATGCCGAACAGCGTCGCCTGGTCCGCCGCCATGGCGTCTGTATTCTTGTTCACCAGACGCTTCAGCGCTTCCGCATGATTCGGCACCGGCACGACCCGGGCATTGATGCCGCGCTTCTCCAGGGTCTCGGTAAGCACCTGCTCAGTCGTGGTGCCCTCGACGACAGATACACGCTTGTTACCGAGATCGTCCACATTTCTGATCTCGCTGGAATTGAGAATCATCAGACTGGCGCCGGTCGCATAGAAGAGATTCGAAAAGTCCACCTGTTCCTGCCGGGACAACGTGACGGACGTGATACCGCACTCGATGTGGGCGCGGCCATCGGCGATGGCCTTGATCCGCTCATCGGCATTCACTTTCACCCAGGTGATCTTCATGTCCTTGAGACCCAGATGGCTCTGAATGTCCCGGGCGATGATCCGGCAGATGTCGATGGTGAAGCCCTCCGGCGCCAGCGCATCCGGGGCTTTGGAGGAAAATGGTGGAGATTCGGCACGATAGGCAAGCCGCAGCTCACCTGTCTCCCGGATCTCATCGAGCGCACCAGCAACGGCCGGCATTCCCAGCATTGAAAAAATCATCAGCGCCATGAGCGCCAGGGCTCGAAGGGTTGTCATGCAGTCCCCTGTTGTCGTGTCTCCGGTTCCCGAGAATACCCGAGAGGCCTTGACTTCCGCCATCCTCCTCGGGTTTTGTCTGTGCCTGATCAGACAGGCCGGATACCCACCATGTTCAATCCATTGAAACTCACACTCATCTGCACCGCCCTCTCTGCCTTGGTTGTCACCAGCGCCCACGGCACCTACAGCCGCGAACAGGCCATGACCGTGGAACCTCTGAACGGCATCGACATCGCCTACACAACCACCGGCAATGTCGGGGACCCGGCCGTTCTGATGGTGATGGGCCTGACCGGCTCACACCGGCTCTGGGGCGATGAACTGATCAACGGTCTCGCCGATGCGGGCTATCGGGTCATCCTGTTCGACAACCGGGACACCGGCGACTCCGACCGGCTGGATGATCTCGGCACGCCGACGCTCTGGTGGGAACTGTTCAAGAACTGGATCGGTTTCGAAGTGGATGCGCCATATACCCTCACGGATATGGCCGATGACGGTATCGCCGTACTCGACACCCTGGGCGTGGCAAAGGCACACATCGTCGGCGCCTCCATGGGGGGAATGATCGCCCAGATCATCGCCGCCGAGTACCCGGAGAGGACCCTGTCACTGGTTTCCATCATGTCCACCACCGGCGCACCGCACCTGCCACCAGCAGACGATCAGGCTTCCGATGGTCTGCTCAATATCGCTTCAGCGGACGGGGACGCCGGCAGCCAGCTGGAAGAGATGGGCATCTATCCGGAGGCAATGCCGAGACAGCTGATGGCCATCATCGCAGCGGGCGATCGGACGGAACAGGTGCAGACCATCGCTACCCCGACCCTGGTTCTGCACGGTGAAAACGACACGTTGCTGCCGCCACCCCACGGCGCCCATACCCATGAGAATATCTCCGGGTCCCGGATGGTGACCTACCCGGACATGGGCCACGATCTTCCATCGGCAGTCGTGCCGCTCATCGTGGCCGACATGGTCGAGCATTTCGAATCCGTGGCGGATTGACGGGCGTCACCCGCCTCCCGTTACGAACCACATCCAGCCGAGGGTCACCGGTGGCGCCAGCAGACCGATCAGAAGTCCGCCAGCCATGAAATCTCCGGCTTCCAGCCTGCCTGTGCCGAGGGCGATGGCGTTCGGCGGGGTGGAAATCGGCAGACACATCGCGCAGGAAGCACAGAGCGCCATGGAAACTACAGCCGGCGCCTCGAATCCAGCGGCAAGCACAACGGCGATCGGCGCCAGAACATTGGCCGCCGCCGTGTTGCTCATCAGGTTGGAGAGCAGCAGCGTGACATAGCAGATCAGCACCACCACCCACAGATCACCCAGTCCCTCGAAAGGCAGCAGCGCCACCAGCCACTCGGCCAGCCCGGTATCACGAACCCCGTTGCCGAGCGCAAGTCCGCCTGCCAGCAACAGCAGAATATCCCAGGGCAGCTGACGGACATCCCGATCCCGAAGGATACCCGTTGCGGTGAACACGGTGATCGGCAGAAAGGAAACGACAGCGCTCGGCAGCCCCGTCCACTCTCCTGTCATCCAGAGTCCCACGGTTGCGGCTATGGTGCCGATGGCCACCGTGCGCTGCCAGCGGGGCGGCCCTTCCCCGTCTTCCAGCGGGTTGAACGCCGGCAGCACCGGGATCCCGACTCTCAGGGGATAGCGCAGGTACAGATAGATCCAGCAGACGGCAAACAGCACCAGGGCCGGTGGCAGACCGTATCCCATCCAGGTGAGAAATCCGACCTCCTGGCCAGGTACGGCCGCCAGCGTACCGGCAGCGATGGCATTCGGCGGACTGCCGATCAGAGTGGCCATTCCACCCATATTGGCAGCAAACGGGACACCAAGAAGGAGCGCCTTACCGTAAGGTTGGCCGGCCGGAAGTGCCGCCACGACCGGCGCCGTGATTGCCAGCATCATGGCGGTGGTCGCGGTGTTGGACATGAACATGGAGAACGTCAGGGCACCGGTCATGATGCCGAACAGCAGACGGGCCGGACTCCCCTGCACCCGCCGAAGCAGGCGCCTGGCCAGAGAGAGATCGAGGCCTGTGCGAGCCGCGGCGGCACTCAGGACGAAGCCGCCAAAGAACAGCCAGATCAGCGGATGCCCCAGCACGACCACGTAGGTCTCCCAGTCGCCCGCAGCCTCACCGGCAGAGTCCTTGGGATCACCCAGCAGCAGAATCTGCAGAGCAATCACCAGAATGCCCACCGCATAGGCCGGGATGATCTCGAACAGCCACAGTCCGGCGGCCAGGAGCAGGATGAAGAGCATCCGGGCCGGGGCAGCGCCCAGACCATCCACTAGCGCCAGCCAGGCGACCACGCCAGCGCCGGCAAGCACAAGCAGGAAGCGGGTGACCGCACCCAGCGGACGAACCCGATGTCGGCTGAGCACTTTGCGGGCGTCGCGGCGCGAATCACCGGCAATCGAATGGGGCGCGGGATCAGCCACTGGCACTCCGAACTGGCACGCTTTCAGTCTCCCTCAATCATGAGCACTCTGTATGACATCGTCCATCTGTGACGCAGCGCACACTTATGGCGGCCTACATTGCTACGCTCGCCAGGACTCAACTTGACACCGTTAGAGGTGAAGTCGTGAGCGAACATAAAAAACGACAATCGGATCCGGATCAGACCAGAGAGTATGCCCGCACCCGGCCGCGCGTCTTCGATCATGGTGGCGACTGGTACTTTTCCTCACGGGAAGGCGACATGGGCCCGTTCGAGACCCAGGGCGAAGCAACGGAACAACTCGATGCTTACGTGATGCTGATCGATCTCAAAGAAGAAAACGAACGGCCCGTCACACCGGATATGGATTGAGCGGAAAGGTCCGACCGCGGGATCAGCCCACAGCTCCCGCATCCATGAACGGACCATCCACGCACAGTCGCCGCCCATCCGGCGCCGCACAGGCACCACAGACCCCCACGCCACACTTGGTCAGATAGTCGATGGCACTGAAGATCTGCCCGTCGCCACAGTACTTTCGCTGTACGGCGATGGCCGCATGGACCATGGGCTCCGGGCCGCAGTTATAGAAACGCAGACTTTCGAGCTCGTCCGCGGGCAGCGCGGCCAGATAGGCATCGAGCAGATCGGTCACCAGACCTTTGAATCCTTCCGAGCCGTCATCGGTCGCGACATGGGTATTGGCGATCGCCTTTGCCTCATCCAGGTAGTAGAGGCGTTCTGCCGATCTCGCGCCGACGAACAGTTCGGCGCCACCGAAGTCCCGCACCAGTTGATAGACCGCTGCGAGTCCCGTGCCCCCCGCCACCGCCACCAGACGCGTTCCCGGCGTCGGCCGCACGGCCTGGCCGTGGGGACCGCGCACATACGCCCGGGTACCGGGTGCAAGGTTCATCATCTTCGACGTGAATTCACCCACATTGATCACCACCAGAGAGAAGGGGTCGTCCGTGAGTGCTGAAAACGGTTTTTCGCCGATCCCCGGTACCCAGAGAAAGATGAACTCACCGGGCTGAATCGCGATCGCCCGGTCAAAGCGGAGAATGCAGATGTCCTCGCAGACCCGGATGTTTTCCACCAGTTCAACCGGGTCGAAATCCATGTCTACGTCGTAGCGCACGAGCGATCCGGCGGCGGCATCAGGCGCGCCGTTCAGTTCCGCATCCAGTACCTGAAAATAGGACTCGATCTCCGGCGTGGTGAGCCCGGTCAGTGCGGAACCGATCCCGACGATGGACGCACCCGCGTCCCGGTATGCGCGTACGTCGTCCGCCGAACTCGCGCCACCACAGCCGATGATGGGAACGTCAGTGCGCGCGGCAATTTCCCGCACGCATTTGAGTCCGATCGGCAATACGCCCTTTCCGGACATGCCACCGAGCTCGTTCGAAAGAACCGGCGAACCATGTGCCGTGTAGTACCCGGGGCCCACCGTATTGATCGCACAGAGCGCATCTGCCCCACCAGCCACCGCCGCCTCGGCGATCTCACCGATGTTCTCTGCGTTGGGCGTGAGCTTGGGTACGACGGGAATATCCACCGCGTCCTTCACCGCGGCTGTGATGTCGCGGACCAGTTCCGGGTCCTGCCCCATGGCCATGCCATAGCCCTTGGCATGGGGACAGGAAAGGTTCAGTTCCAGGCCGTCGGAAAACGGTGCCAGCAGCCGGGCCACCTCCACAAACTCGTCGATGCTGCCGCCGAATATCGAGGTGAGCAGAAAACGATCCGCCGGCACCGCCAGCGCCGAAAAAAGCGCCGCTGATCGTTCAGCACCCGGATTGGTGAGTCCCACGGCATTGACGAAGCAGCCCGGCGCATACTGGCTGTAGACCGGCTCCCGGTAACCGGGGCGCGGCTCCGGACCGATGCTTTTGGTGGTCATCACGCCGATCTCGGGCACATGCCGGAACAGGTAATCGATAATGGGTACGGCCGTGGCGACGATGCCGGATGGAATGGTGTAGGCGCCGGAGATGCGCTTACCGAGGAACTCAATGCTCAAAGACGGGCGGCCCCTGGTGGTTGCTCTGGGTGCGGGATTCTATCCTCTGGGCGGCCGGGCAGCCATCCGCAAACGCGCTTTCAGCCGCCCTGAAGTCGGGGCAACAGGAAAACTTCCGCATCGGGTGGAATGTTCAGATCGCGCATATCCCGGTAGATCTCGCCGTTGATGGACACCGCCACCCCATCATCGTAGTGGCGTTCCATGTCCGGATAACGCTCGAGCAGCAGGCGCAGGAGTTCGCGTACGGTAGCTGCTTCGATCTCCACCGAAGCAGCACCACCCGCCGCGTCTCGAAAGCCGCTGGACAGGCTGACGGTCAACATCGGCCGTCAGCCGGATTCCCGCTAGGCACCATTCGCGTCCCGGATCGCCTTGAGAATTCGCGGCGGCGACATCGGTGTGTGATCGAGTCGCACCCCCACGGCGTTCGAGACCGCGCCGGCTATCGCCGCCAGCGGCGGTACGATGGAGGTTTCCCCCACCCCTCGAATGCCGTAGGGATGGTTCGGGTTCGGGATCTCGAGAATCTTCGTGTCGATGAACGGCAGATCCGAGCAGACGGGAATCCGGTAGTCGAGGAAGCTGGGGTTCTTCAACCGACCATCCTCGCCGTACACGTACTCCTCGTTCAGCGCCCAGCCGATGCCCTGGGCAGCCGCCCCCTGGAACTGACCCTCCACGTAATCCGGGTGGATGGCCTTGCCCGCATCCTGCACCACCGTGTAACGCAGCACTTTCGTCTTGCCGGTTTCCGGATCTACTTCCACATCGCAGATATGGCTGGCGAAAGAAACGCCGGCACCATCCGCCACCACCTCGTTGTGGCCGGCAATGGGGCCCCCTGTCTGCGGCGATTTCCTGGCAATCTCGGCCAGGGTCAGTGGCGCCAGATTGCTGTGTTCGATCCCCTTGGCATGGGCCGCGCCATCCTTCCACTCGATGTCTTCCACATCGACTTCCATCATCAGTGCGGCGCGCTGTTTGAGCACCTCGACGGCTGCCCGGGCAGCGAAGATGGTTGCCATCCCGGAGGAGAACGTGCCCCGGCTGCCTTCGGTGGTGTCGTTGTGGCCCAGCGAGGAAGTATCGCCGACGTTGACCTTGACCTTCTCATAGGGGATGCCGAGTTCTTCGGCCGCGATCAGCGCCATGGAAGCCCTGGCGCCACCAACATCTATGGTCCCCATGGTCAGATTGACCGAGCCGTCCACACCGATGTTCAGATCGGTGCAGGTCTGCCCCCCGAAGTTGAACCAGAAGCCACAGGCCATGCCCCGCCCCTGGTTTTTTCCGAGCCTGGCCTTCATATGCGGATGATCCTTCACCGCCCGGAGCGTGGCCTCGATACCGATGGGTCCGTAGGTGGGACCGTAGGCGGCCTTCGAGCCTTCCTTCGCAACGTTCTTCAAACGCAGGTCCACCGGATCCATGCCGATTTCCGCGGCCACGAGATCCAGGGTGCTTTCCACCGCGAACGCGGCCATGGGCGCGGACGGCGCCCGATAGGCGGCCACTTTCGGTCGATTCACCAGCACGTCGTAGGCCACCGCCTGCACATTGGGCAGGTCGTAACAGGCCCAGGCGGTCATCCCACCGAGCATGCCCCAGGGGCCCGGGAACGGGCCATCCTGATAGCGCAGCGTGGCAAGTCCAGCGGTGATGGTGCCATCCCGCTTCGCACCGATCTTCACATCCATGGAGGTGGAGCAGGTGGGACCGGAGCCCATGAATACCTCGTCCCGAGGCATCACCAGCTTCACCGGGCGGTTGGCCTTTCTGGACAGGGCCAGAGCCAGCGGTTCCATCCAGACGTGGGTCTTACCACCGAAGCCGCCACCGATCTCCGAGGACGTCACCTTGAGCTTGGCGATATCCATGCCGAGCAGTTCGGCGCAGACCGAACGGAAGGTGAAATGACCCTGAGTGGTCACCCACAGTTCCCCATCGCCATCCGGACCCACGCTCGCGAGGCAGGCGTGCGGCTCGATGTAACCCTGGTGAGTCTGCTCGGTCTTGTAGCTCTTCTCGATGATCACATCCGCTTCGGCGAAGCCGGCATCCACATCCCCGTGACCGAACTGGGAAACATTGACGATGTTCGAAGGCTTGCCTTCATGCTCCACACCCGGCTGAACGATGGGTGCATCGTCCGCCATGGCCGCATCCACATCCGTGACGTGCGGGAGCGTCTTGTATTCCACTTTGATGGCCTTGAGCGCCTTGCGGGCCGTCGGCTCGTCCACAGCAGCGACGGCAGCCACCGCGTGACCGTGATAGAGCGCGGTGCCGCGCGCCATACAGTTCACCAGAATGTCGAAGTTGGGGCCACGACCGCCGGTCAGGTCCGGCAGGTCGTCGCAGGTGATGACGGCCTTTACGCCCTTCATCTTCTCCGCCCGACTGGTATCGATTTTTTTGATCTTCGCATGGGCATGGGGCGAGCGGAGAATCCGTCCGACCAGTTGCCCCGGGGCAAACGCATCCGCGCCATAGCGCGCCCGACCCGTAACCTTGTCGACCCCATCCGGACGCCGGACCCGCGAGCCGATGACCTTGAATTCCTGATCCGTATAACTCTGCTCTGCCATTCGCCCGTCCTCCTCAGCTCTTCCGGCCGGCTTTTTTGCGGCCACTCTTCGCCGCGCCATTTTTTGCGGCACCTTTTTTTGCGGCACCTTTGCGAAGCTCCTTGCCGGCCGCGTCCACCGCCCGAACGATTTTGTCGTATCCCGTGCAGCGGCACAGGTTGCCGGCCAGGGCGTAGCGGATTTCCTCCTCGGTGGGATCCGGGTTTTCATCCAGCAACGCCTTGGCCGCCACCAGGAATCCCGGTGTGCAGATACCGCACTGCAGGGCGGCATGCTCGAGAAACTTGTCCTGCAGCGGATGCAGCTTGTTTCCGTCTGCCAGACCTTCCACGGTGGCAACCTTTCTGCCTTCCACCTCGGCACCGAGCACCAGGCAAGAACACATGAGCTGACCATCCACGATCACACTGCAGGCACCACAGTCGCCGGTGCCGCAGCCTTCTTTGGCGCCGGTGAGGCCGAGCCGATTGCGGAGCACCTCCAGCAGCGTCTCACCGGGATGGCAGACGAACTCCTCCACATCACCGTTTACGGTGGTCGATACCTGTACGCCGCTCATTTCTTACCTCCCGCCCGTTCGTAGGCAATGTTTGCCGCTCGCCGGGCAAGCACCCCGGCCACTTCTGTTCGAAACTCGATGGTTCCGCGCATGTCGTCGATGGGCTTGCAGGCGGCCTCACAGGCCGACGCAAGTGCGGCCAGTGCTTCATCGTCGAGCTTGGTGCCGACGATCGCTTTCGCCGCGTCGTCCAGCAGCAGCACCGTGGGCGCCACCGCACCGAGTGCCACCCGCGCTTTCCTGATCACGCCCTTGCCATCGAGCGTCAGGTTCACGCCGGCACTCACCACGGCGATATCCATCTCGGTGCGCGGAATGAAGCGAAGGTAGGCATCGCCGGATTTCGGCTGCTTTTTGGGCAGCGAAATGGATTCGATGATTTCGCCTTTCTTCAGCGAAGTTCTGCCCGGGCCCGTAGGAATCTTCTCAACTGCCACGGTGCGACGGCCATTCGGCCCCACCACGTTGGCCTTGGCGCCGGCAGCGACCATGGCCGGCACGCTGTCTGCGGCAGGCGAGGCATTACAGAGATTACCGGCCATGGTGGCCCGGCCCTGAATCTGATCGGAGCCGATCAGATTCGTCGCTTCAACCACACCCGGCCAGGCTTTTACGAGCGCTTTGTTCCTGCCCAGCCGCGCGCCTGAAACACTGGCGCCGATCTTGAAACCACCATTGCCCGTTTTCTTGATGTCTCTGGTCGCGTCGATGCGTTTGATGTCGACGATCAGATCGGGCTCGACGGCGCCGCTCTTCATCCTGACCAGTAAATCTGTGCCCCCGGCAAGAACCACGGCTTTGCCCTTGGCACCGGCCAGGAGCTTGGCCGCTTCTTTCGCGGACGATGGCGCTTCATATCGCATACGCGGATAGCCTCCCCAAATTGAATTCTGCAGTCGCAGAGGAACCCTGCAACCTTCCCCGCCACCCGCTCAGGGTGGAGCAAAGACTCTCACCCTTTTCCGTTCCGGGGTCAAGGTACACCCGTCGTCCGGTCCGGCTGTGCGCATCCCGGGGCGGCAGCAATGGTATATTTTCCTCATTAAAGGGAGGTTGATATGAATCCTGAAAATAAAGTCGCCGTAGTAACCGGCGCCGGTTCCGGTATCGGCAGAGCATTGGCGATTGGACTGGCAGCCGTCGGCGCCCGGGCCATCGTCTGCACCGACCTGAACGGCGACAACGCCGCCGAGACCGCAGGCATGATCGGTGCCTCTGCCACGACCACGGCCACGACCACGGCCACGGCGCAGACTCTGGATGTGGGTGATGAGGCAGCCATCGAAGCGCTGGTCGCGGAGACCGAGTCCCGCATCGGGCCGATCGACCTGTTCGTCTCCAACGCCGGCTACGGTCAGCGAGGGGGACTCGATCTGCCGACCGAAGACTGGATGCGGATGATGAACGTACACGTCTGGTCTCACCTTGCCGCCGCCAGAGCCGTGATCCCGGGCATGATCGAGCGCGGCGGGGGTTATCTGCTCAACACCGCCTCTGCGGCCGGCCTGCTGACCCAGATCGACTCAGGCCCATATGCCGTCTCCAAGCATGCGGCCGTCACCTTTGCGGAATGGATCTCCATCAACTATGGCGATCAGGGCATCGGCGTCTCGGTGCTCTGCCCCCAGGCCGTGCGCACCGCCATTCTCGGACCCGGCGCGCTGGAAAACCGGCCGAAGACCCAGGCCAGCCTGGATGGCGTTCTGGAACCCGAGGTGGTGGCCGATGCCTGCATCGAAGCGGTGCGCGAGGAACGTTTTCTCGTGCTGCCACACCCGGAGGTTGCCACCTACTTTCAGCGCAAGGCGAATGATTACGACCGGTGGCTGGGTGGGATGCGACGTTTCAGGGATCGGATTACCGGCGGCTGAGCGCTGCCGGTCCACCGGACCGGGCCAAAAAATACCTGGCCAAAACCTGGCCCCCAAAAAAAAGCCCCGCGTCGTGCAGGGCTCAATGGAATAAGGCGCCAGAGGGGAACTGGCGCCCTCGACGATGGTGCCGAGCCGGGATTTCAGGCGCGTGACGTTCGGATAACAGATCAGTGACACGAGGGTGACGGCCGTTCGCCGATTCAGTAAGCGTCCGGTTCCTCGGCTTCCGGCTCAGACCCCGTCATCCTGGCAAGGCGCGCCGCGGCATCTGCTTCCGCGAATTCCGCCTCTGCCAGACGGGCCTCCAGCGTGTCGTACTCGTCGACGATGCCGTCGAGAAAAATCAGCATCTCTTCTTCCAGGGCGTCCGGATCCATTCCCTGAGCTTCCAGCTCGGAGAGCTCCGCCTCCTTGGCGTCGAATCGCGTATCCAGCACGTTGAGTTCGGCCTCCACCGCTTCCAGGGTGATCACCGCGTTCTGCCACTCCGAGCGGGCCTCTTCGAGCGCAACGGCATCCAGGACGGGAAGCCCGGCTTCCGCGGCGCGCACCTCGGCCTCTGCCGGTTTCGACACCGCAGGCGCCGGCACCACCGGCACCGGTGCGGTGCGGGTTTCTTCGCGGGTTAGCGGACGGGGTTCGGACTGCACGTCATCCAACGCACCCTCTTTCTGGTAAAAATAGATGGCCGCAACGATGGCCACGCCAGCCGTGACCGCTGAAATTTCGAAAAGTCTGTTACGCATATCGGTCAGATTCCGGCGCCCATAACCTAGGCCTGAACTGTTGCAATCAGGTTAAACCATCGGCGCGGGAGGCAGTGAGATGTAGAGCAAAGTGTTGGGATCACCATCATAACGGTCGTCGGCCAGCACGAATCCGGCATTTTCGAGCATCCGCACCGAGGCGTTATTGCGCCGATCCACGGTCGCACGCAACTCGCCGAGCGCCAGCACCTGCCAGGCCCAGTCGAGCAGGCCAGCAAGCAATTCGGTGCCGAACCCCTGCCCCCAGTAGTCCCGGTAAAGACCGTACAGAATTTCTTCGCCACCTTCTTCCGGGCGGGCAATACCGCTCCAGCCGATCAGCTCGCCAGACTGCTTCTCAATGACCGCACCGGTGCCATAGCCGAAACGCTCGACGTTCTCCAGGCTGTTGTCGATCCACTGCCGGGTCAGCGTGCGGGACAGTGGTTTACCATCTCCGACGTATCGGGAAGTCGCCTCGTCCGCGCTGATCTCGGCCAGGCGATCCAGATCCTCAATGACGAAAGATCGGAAGCGCAGGCGCGAAGTCTCGAACCCGTTCACGAACCGCGTCGACATCAGTCGGGCAGCCCCAGCACGCGCTTGGCGATGATGTTCTTCTGCACTTCCTTGGTGCCGCCGGCGATGGTGAGCGATTTGCCATACAGCCACTGCCGCTGGGCCGCCAGTTCTTCCCGGCCCGGCTGATCGTCTATGCCAAGCATCCGAATTCCCATGGCTTCGACCAGGATCTCATCCCCTTCCTGCTTGAGCAGGGCACCGGTCAGCTTGACGGCGGAAGAGGTGAACCCCGGCGCGCGCGATTTGAGCTCTTCTACCGCGCGGGCCTGGGTGAACTGCTGTGCCTGCTCGTTCATTGCATAGCGGATGACGCGTTCCCGGATGGCCGGTTCGGCAATCCGGCCCCCGGTCCTGGCGACATAACCCAGAACTTTCTCCGGCACGCCGCTCACTTCCGTGCGGCCACCCTGGGAACCGGAGATGTTGATGCCCGCATGGGTCGAGCGCTCGAACTGCAGCAGCCGCTTGCCCACGGTCCAGCCGTTGTCCACGCCGCCCACCACATCATCTGCCCGGCAGACCGCGTCCTCGAATACGGTCTCGCAGAACGGGGAGGCACCGGAGAGCAGGCGGATCGGATGCACCTGCACGCCTGCCTGAGCCATATCCACCAGCACCAGCGAAATGCCCTGATGTTTCGGCTTTTCCGGCGAGGTGCGCACGAGCACGAAAATGTAATCGCAATCCACCGCGTCGCTGGTCCAGGTCTTGCGGCCGTTGATCACGTAGTGATCGCCTTCCAGCACAGCCCGGCAGGAAAGACTGGCAAGGTCGGAACCGGCGCCCGGCTCGGAATACCCCATGGCCCAGGCACCATCGCCTCGCGCTATCTGCGGCAACCAGCGGGCTTTCTGTGCATCCGTGCCGTACTCGAGCAGGGTCGGACCAATGTAGTTCACGCCACGGCCGGACAGGGGCGGTCGCGCACCGATGCGCGTCAGCTCTTCGATCAGCACCCGGTACTGATCCCGATCCAGTTCGGCACCGCCGTACGCCTTCGGCCAGGTGGGAACAGTCCAGCCTTTCTGCGCCATGCGCTCGAGCCAGACAGCCAGGTCTTCCCCCAGATCGAGACGTCGGCTGCCGATGGAAACCGGCCCCGAACCACGCGCCCCGGGAGGGCAATTATCTTCCAGCCACTGGCGGGCGTCCGCCCGAAAGAGATCGAGTTCGCTCATATCCGGCACTGTCTACAGGTTCTCCCGATAGTCCTGCTCAATCATCGCATCCACATTGTCTGCCACGGTCTTGTCTTCCCCTGCTCTGGCGGCATACATCTCACCAAAGGAGACTCTGTGCTTCTCACCCCAGCTGTCCGGCTTCCACAGACCGGAACGGATGAACGCTTTGCCGCAGTGAAAGAAGCACTCTTCCACCGCGACCCGGATTGCCAGGACGGCGGGCTTACCCCGGGCGGCCAGGGATTCGAGCACGTCCGGATCAGCCGTGAGCTCAGCGCTTCCATTGATCCGCAGGGTCTCGGACGTGTTCGGGATCACCAGCAGCAATCCGACCTGAGGATTTTCGATGACGTTCAGATGACCAAAGGCAAGCCGGTTTCCCGGCCGATCCGGGATCAGCAGGGTCTTTTCATCCTGCACCGAGATGAACCCCGGGGCATCGCCTTTCGGAGAAGCGTCCACCCGCCCCTGACGATCGGAAGTTGAAAGCACCAGAAACGGACATTTTTCGATGAAGCGTAAGGCGAAGTCGTTCAGATGATCTTCGAGCTTCGCCTCCACGCCCGGTGGCGGATCGCCCACCACCGCCCGCAAGGCCTCGACAGATGAAATTGTGCTCACGGCGGTACCCCCTCGACCTGATTTGAGGTCTATCTATGACATACCTTTTCCGGTTAAACCAGTTCCGGCAGGCTGCGGCTTTTCTGTGTGATCGGCAGGAGTGATATGCTGGGCGGCTTTCGCGGAACTGCAGCAGCGGCGCACAGGGAGGATCATTGGCTTACGGCAAACCCATACCCAAACCGGGCATCCACACCAGACCTTTCTGGGAAGGTACGAAGAACGGCAGACTCATGCTGCCCAGATGCGAGGATTGCAACCACGTGCACTGGTACCCCCGGCATATCTGCCCGCACTGCCATTCCACCAATCTGTCCTGGATCGAAGCCAGCGGCAAAGGCACGATCCACACCTATGCCGTGCAACACCTGGCCTTCGGGCCCTGGGCCGAGGAAGCACCGTTCGTGACCGCCTATATCGATCTGCAGGAAGGTGACCGAATGCTCACCGTCCTGCGCGGCGTGGATCCGAACAAGCCGGAAGACATAAAAATCGGCGCCCCCGTGGTGGTCGAATTCGAGGAAGCCAGCGAAGACGTTTCCATTCCCTTCTGGCGTGTAGTGGAGAAAGGATAATGCCGGCACAACTATCCCGGGCAGCGGCCGTCGTAGGGGCCGCCGAAGCGAACGAGATCGGCTTCCTGGAGGAACCGGCTACCGCCCTGCAGCTGCACATCGAAGCCATCAAGAATGTCAGCGAGCAGACGGGGATTCCGATCTCCCGGATCGAGGGCGTTTTTTCCACAGGCTGGTCCACAGAACTGTGCGAACACCTCGGCATCACGCCGAAATACATCGACACCACCGCAGTGGGTGGCTGCTCCTTCGAGATGCACGTGCACCATGCGCTGGCTGCCATTTACTCAGGCATCATCGACGTGGCGCTGATCAGCCACGGCGAGAACGGTCACTCCGCACGGAAGATCGGCAGTGGCGGCGGGAACTATGGCCGCGGCGCCGGCGCAGCTTCGCCGGCCGCGGAAATGACCATGGCCTACGGTCTCGGCAGTGCGCCGTCCAACTATGCCCACGCCATGGTCCGGCACATGCACCGATACGGGAACAGCACCGAAGACTATGCACACATCGCCAAGGTCACCCGGGACTGGGCGACCCTGAATCCGAGAGCGGCCATGTACTCGAAAGAGAAACATCCGTTCGGCGGCCCCATCACGGTCGAACAGGTGGAGGCGTCACGCCTGATCACCTGGCCGCTGACCATCCTGCACTGCTGCATGGTGGCGGACCATGGTGGTGCGGTGATCGTTGCCAGTCCGAAAGTGGCGGCCAGCCTCTCGACAAAACCGGTCTGGATCGCTGGCGCCGGGGAGAGCATGAGCCACGGCAACATGCTCGAAATGGGCGATTTCACCCGGACGTCTGCCCGTTACTCTGCACAAGCGGCATACACCATGGCGGGGCTCGGCCCCGCAGACATGGAGATGGCGCAGATCTACGATTCATTCACCATCACGGCCGCCATCACGGCAGAGATGCTCGGGCTTGCCCCTCCCGGCGAAGGCCACAGCCTCTGGAAAGACGGCCGCGCGGCACCCGGTGGCGATCTGCCGATCAACACCAACGGCGGTGGGCTGTCCTTCAATCACAGCGGCATGTATGGCATGCCGCTGCTGATCGAGGCGTACCGGCAACTGTCCGGGACGGCGGAAGATGGGGTGAACGGCGACAAGGGTAAGCAGTGCGACGCGCGCACCTGCGTGGTGAACGGCACTGGCGGATCACTGTCCACAACAGGCACCCTCGTGCTCGTGGCCGACGACGACTGAGAAGAGGCCGACATGTCCGAGCCCTACGACCTGGCCAACGACCGCCTGACGGTCCGCGGAATAGACCTGCACTACGCCCTTGATGGCGATTCTGCGAAGCCCACACTGGCGCTCGTGAATCCTGCCAGCCACAACCTCACCTGCTGGGAACCCGTACTCGATGGACTGCTGAAACACTTCCAGGTGCTCCGCTTCGACCTCCGCGGCACCGGCAAGAGCGGCTGGGGCGACGACGACGCATTCACGTTCTCTCACTATGCAGACGATCTGGCGGGCATCATGGATGCACTTCAGATCCGGAAGGCCTTTGTCCTCGGCGTGGCCTATGGCGCCCGCACGGCGGCGCGCTTTGCCCTGCGTCATCCGGACAGACTCACCGCCCTCGGTCTTTTCGATGTGGCCTTGACGCCGCCGGTGGAGCAGACGGGTCAGCGGGCGCTCGGTGCCGAGGCCCGGGAAATGCTGGCTGCCGCAGGCGTGCCTGCAGTGACACCACGCAAGTCCTGGCGCTTCTATGAAAACCGGGACGCCGCACTGAAAGCCCACACCGCCCACAAGAAAGAAGAGGACGCGTCCGCACTGCTCGGCAATCTGCCCGTGCCCGTGCTGGTTGCCTGCGGCCGGCAGGACATGAATCTGGCGGAAGCCCAGCGAATCGCCGCCGGCATTCCTGACTGTGAATGCCAGGTCATGGAAATGACCGGACACGGCTCGCCGTTTTTCCGCCCGGATCTGTTCGTCTCTCTGGTCACCGGTTTCCAGACCGCCTGATCGCGTTGACCGAGCCCACAAACAAGCGCGGCAGATTCCGCCTGCCGCCACGATGGCCCTTTGCCGTCGATCGCCTCCCCTTCTTCTACGGCTGGGTGATCTGGTTGCTCTCCACCCTCGGCTTTCTGATGAGCGTGCCTGGCCAGACCATGGGCATGGCCGTCTTCACGGACCCTTTCATCGAGGCCTTCGACCTCACCCGTTCACAACTCTCCTTCGCTTACCTCTGCGGAACCGTCGGCAGCGCCTTTCTGCTCACCCGGGCCGGCAGACTCTACGACCGGGTTGGCGCGCGGATCATGGTGGTGGGCGCTTCGCTGCTCCTGGGTGTGACCATCGCCTTCATCGCCAGCATCGATCGGATCGGCGGCGCCATCGCCGCACTGCTCGGCCTCCCACTCGCCACCATCACTCTGCCGCTCATTCTGGTCGGTTACTTCGGTGTTCGATTTTCCGGCCAGGGCGTGCTGACCAGCGCATCACGCAATGTGCTGCTGCTCTGGTTCGAGAAACGCCGCGGCCTGGTCTCCGGTATTCGCGGCGTCTTTGTCTCCCTCGGCTTCTCCATCGCCCCTCTGGTGCTGGCGCTCATGATCGATGCGGCCGGCTGGCGCGGCGCACTCTGGCTGATGGCCGCCGCACTCGTTTTCGGGTTCGCCAGCATCTGCCTGATCTTCCTCCGGAATTCGCCGGAGGAAGAAGGACTGCAGACGGACGGCAACACCGGAACGGACAGCGGCAGGGATCAATCCATCTATCGGGCGCCGGACAAGTCCCTGATGGAAGCCAGGCGCAGCCCGAGTTTCTGGCTGTACAGTGGCGGTCTCGCCATCCATGCCCTGTTCGGCACCGCGGTCACCTTTCATATCGTCTCGATTTTCGCCGAAGCCGGCCGCAGCCGGACGGAAGCCTTTGCCTATTTTCTGCCTCAGGCCATCGTCTCCACCAGCGTGAATCTGATCGGCAGCACCTTCGTCGACCGGCAGCGACTGAAACCCTTCCTGCTCGTCATGCTGAGCGCTTTTCTCATCGGCGCCATCGGCCTGATGAACCTCTCGGAACAATGGGGTTATCTGATGCTCATCGCCGGGTTCGGTGCCGGGGGCGGTCTCTGGGGCGTGATCTCCAACGTGGCGTTCATCCGCCTGTTCGGTGGTCTGCACCTCGGTGAAATCAGCGGTTTGAACACGTCCATCACCGTGTTCGCCAGCGCCATCGGACCTTTTCTGTTCAGCCTTGGCTACGATCTGACCGGCAGATACACCGGCGTGGAAGGTCTGTGCGCCGCAGCCATCCTCTGTCTGCTCATCGCTGCGGCGGCGATCCGTCAACCGGAAGACAGACGGCCCTACTGATCAGAACGATCTGCGGACGGATCCACCGCCGACTCGGACGATTGCGCTAGACTGACCTACTCACTGCATCGACCCGGGGAAGTCATGTTCACGAAAACAACTGGAAGCCGGATCAGGACCCTGATCAGAATCGGTCTCTGTCTGACCGCCACCAGCCTGCTCGCCGCCTGCACTGAATCACGCACCTCAGAATCAACCACCTCGGAATCAACGGACAGTCAGGATGCGGAGTTCGCGGCCGACATACGCTGGACCAGCTATGGTATCCCGCATGTGCAGGCCGATGACTGGAAGGGCCTCGGCTACGGATTTGCCTACGCCACTGCCCGGGATGCGGTCTGCGTGATTGCCAGGGACCTGGTGATGGTGAACGGCAACAGTTCTCTGCACTTCGGCCCGGCGGACGGCAATCTGGAAAGCGACCTGTTCCACAATGCCGTTCTCAGCGACGACAGATTGAACGGATTTCTCGCAGCCCAGAGCAGCAAATCCGCTGATTTCACTCACGGCTACGTCGCGGGCTACAACCGCTATCTGGCCGATCACGAGGACGCACTGCCCGCAAGCTGCAACGGCGAACCCTGGGTACGAGCCATGACGGAACGGGATATGGCGCGGCTGAACATCGGTGTCGGCATACGCTATGGCCTCGGTCGGGTGCAGAAGGAAATGGCCGCCGCCGCACCACCCGTGGACGAAGGTATGCAGGAAACCGCCCGTCTGCAGGCTGATTTCTCGCGTCCTGCCGGCTATGGCTCCAATGCGGTCGGTCTCGGCCGGTCACTGACTGAATCAGGCCGTGGACTGCTGTTCGGTAATCCGCACTATCCCTGGCACGGCTCATCCCGATTCCATCTGATTCATCTGACGCTGCCGGGCGAAGTGGACGTGATGGGCGTGAGTCTGCTGACCACTTCCCGGGTTTCCATCGGCTTCAACAGGGACATCGCCTGGAGTCACACCGTATCCACCGCGCTGCGCTCCACATTCTACGAACTGACCCTGCACCCGGACGATCCGCTCCAGTATCAGTACGGTGACGGATACCATTCCCTGCAGCCGGTTTCCGTGTCTGTACCCAGCAGCAATGAGGCGGGTGAGGCCGTGACCGTAGAGCGCACCCTCTACTTCAGCCACTACGGGCCGGTGGTCGAATCGGATGCAATGCCCTGGAACCACGAAAAGGCGTACGCCATCCGCGACGTCAATCTGAACAATGGCCAGTCAGCCATCACCTACGACGCCTTGAGCACGGCGCGCTCAGTCGCGGAAGTGGAAGCCGCGATCAGTGAACAGGGCGTTGCCTGGACAAACACCATCGCCGCCGACCGGCATGGCGACGCGTTTTACGGCGATATCAGCCTCACCCCGAACGTGGATGCAGACCTGATCGAGCGCTGCCGGGTCCAACCCGAAGGCGTGGATGCGCGCGCCATGGTTCTGAACGGCTCGCGACCGGACTGCGAGTGGCAGGAAGACAAACGGGCCAAAGTGCCAGGCGCTCTGCCGGCGGAAGAGATGCCGAGACTCACCCGCAGCGACTATGTGGCCAACTCCAATGACAGCTACTGGCTGACGAACGCAGAGGCACCGCTGGAAGGGTATTCCCCCATCATCGGTGCCGAGCGTGCACCCCGCAGTCTGCGCACCCGGGCAGGCCTTCACTTCATCGCCGAAGCGAGTGCCGCGGGCAGAATCGGCCCGGAAGAGATCGAGGCCATGCTCGGCAGCCACCGCAACTTCGGGGCGGAGTTACTGCTCGATGACGTACTCGGAATCTGCACGCCCGAATACGCCACCGTGGCACTCGACGACAGAACCGTGGATATCACACCCTCCTGCGAGGCCCTCAGAAACTGGGACCGCCGCATGGCGGTGGACAGCCGCGGCGGTCACGTCTGGCGGGAATTCTGGCGCACGGCGATGAAGATTGACGATGTGTTCGCTGTGCCCTTCGACGCCAGCGATCCGGTCAACACCCCGCGCGGGATTGCCATCGACCGGCCGGATGTTCGCCAGGCGCTGCTCGTCTCTCTCGCATCCGCCCAGACGAAGTTCACGGATGGGCAGATTCCGCTGGATGCCCGGCTTGGCGACATCCAGTTCGCAAAGCGGAACGATGAACGCATCCCGGTTCCAGGCGGAGAAGGCTGGGCGGGCATGTGGAGCATGATCATCGCCAACTTCAAAGAAGGCGAAGGGTACTCACACATCCGCCATGGCAACAGCTACATGCAGATCATCTCCTGGGACGAAGCGGGCAATCTGGATCCACGCGCCATCGTCACGTATTCCCAGAGCCCCGAACCGGATTCGCCCCACTATGCAGATATGACCCGCTTGTACGCCAAAGGCGAATGGCTGCGAATGCCGTTCAGCGACGCGGAAATAAATGCCGATCCGAATCTGAAAACGCTGAGCTTGAGGAGCACACCATGACCGACCCTTACGTCACGATCGAACGGAATGGCCCTGTGGCCCTGGTCACTTTTGATCGTCACAAGAACCTGAACGCATTCGACGGCCAGTTGATTGAAGAGCTGACGGAAGCCGCCCGCAGCTTCCACGACGACCTGGACACCAGAGCAGTAGTGCTCACAGGCAGCAGGGACTACTTCTCCGCCGGCGCCGATCTGGAAGATCTCGCCACGCGCAACGATCCGAGCATCACGGATCTTGAAAAACGCCAGACCTATTTTCGTGGCGTACGGCTTTGCGAAGCCTGGGAAGCCATGCCCCAGATCACCATCGCGGCCATGGAGAAGATCGCCGTCGGTGCCGGTGTCGCCCTGCCCCTCGCCTGTGACTGGCGGGTACTTGGAGAGAGCTGCTATCTCTACGTGCCGGAGGTGAAGATCGGTCTGAATCTGCAATGGGGCGCGCTTCCGCGACTCATCAACCTGGTGGGTCCCGCCAGAGCAAAGAGAATCTGCATTCTCTGCGAACGCATGGATGCCCGAACCGCGCTGGCGTGGGGCCTGGCCGAAGAGGTCACCGCCGATGGCAGTGCCGCCGCAAAAGCGCTGGAGATGGCCGAGGCGGCGGCGGCGATGCCGGCGGTCGCAACCCAGATGGTGAAAGAGGCTGTCAACGCAACAGCCGCGGCATTGAACAGGACGGCCAGTTTTGCCGATGCGGATCAGAGCCAGCTGACGGCGACTACGTCGGATGCGCGCTCCGCCCGCGACCGGTTCAACAACGGATAGCCAAACGACCGTATAGCCACGGGCCTGAATGGGGGCGAGCCGCCGGGTGCCCGCCCCCTCTTTTCAACGCCCGGTGCCCAGGCGAAGACCGCCGTAGACCCCACGCCCCGGATTCTGGAATCCCGCCACGTCCTCCTGGCGTTCATCGAAAAGATTTTCTGCGCGCGCGAACAGCGTCAGCCGGGGTGTCAGCGCATACTCTCCCGCCACATTGACCAGCGTATAGGCGTTCAGCGTCACCGTCCGAGCCGGAAAGCTGAACACCGTATCCGTCTGATCCCCCGTATAGGAGACATTCAGATTCAGATTGCCGCGCCCGGCATGAAACAGATGATTGAGGTTGAGGGCGGCCTGATGTCTGGGTCTGCGGATCTCACGGACCTCTTCGCCTGCGCCATCGGGCTGATCGGACCGGGTGTACGTATAGTTCGCCGCCAGGCTCAGATCCGCCGTGACCTGAGCAGTCAGTTCCACCTCTGCGCCCTGACGCTCGCTTTTCTCTTCCAGGTTCTCCGGCGTGGATGGAAAACCGACCACAACGATTTCATCCTCGAGTTGCTCATTGAAGTAGGTCACACCCAGCAGCATCCGACCAGCGAACAGCGACTGCTCGATGCCCAGATCGACGCCGACGTTCTGTTCGGGTTTCAGATCCGGATTACCAACGAAAAAATCCGGTGAGAATCCGAAACGCTCGACGAAGCCCGGACGCTTCTGGCCGGTGCCCGCGGTCAGCTTCAGGCGGGTTCCCGTGCTCGCAAACCGGTAGCTGCCGGTTCCCCGCCACGTGGTTATACCTTTGAACTCACTGTTGTCATCATGGCGCACGCTGGCCGAGAGCGTGAGCGGTTCCGCAGGCTTGATGAAGTACTCGAGCGCTATGCCCACATTGTCGAGGGACTGATCCTGATCGGCAAAGCCCGTTCGCTGGCGGTAGTCCTCATCCTCATAGTCGACTCCGAACGTCAGACGGTGACTCGACGGGCTTGCGCCCAACCCCAGGGTGCTCTGAAAGTACGCGCCCTGCTTCCGGGCCGCGTAGAGACTCGGGAAACTGCCCGTGGACTCGTTATCCGTGTCGAGATAGGTCAGGCGCAGACTGTTGTTCCAGCGCCCGTCGAACAGGTCCAGCGCGCCATCGGCGCTGACCAGCATCAGCTTCTTGTCCGTCTCGTTGTCCGCATCGACGGCGTTGCCATCCAGATCCGTGCCATCGAACTGAATCATGTCTTCGCTATAGCGGCTGGAAAAACCGAATGACAACGCCTCGGTGAATCGATATCGGCCATTGAGACCGACGGTCGTGTTCTCATAGCCATCTTTCTCCGTACCTGAGGCGGCAGCGCTGACACCGTCCGTCTCGTAGCGCGATGCAGAGAGCGCCAGATTGCCACGCTTCGATCCGGTGCTGACCCGGCCGCCCCCGGAACGGGTGCCAAAACTGCCGGCTTCGACAAACACCCCACCTGCCAGTGGATCGCGACCCTGGCGGGTTTGAACATTGAGCACGCCGGACATGGCATCGCTGCCCCAGAGTGCGCTCTGCGGTCCCCGGATCAGTTCGATGGACGCCACGTCGAAATTGGTCAGGGAACCGAAGTTGAACTCGTCGCCACTGGCGGGATCGTTCGCTTCCACGCCATCAATGATGACGAGCAGATGATTCGCCTCGCTGCCCCGTACCCGCACCTGAGTGAGGGAACCGTTGGTGGACGTTCGATTCAGGCTGACGCCCGGCAGGTCTCGCAGCAGATCCGCGGCAAACGACTGCTGCCGTTCGCGGATGTCCGCTTCTTCGAGTACGGAAACCGCACTGGCCGTATCGCCGATCGCAATCGGCGTTCGATGGGCGGTGACGACGATGGTTTCGACCCCGTCAACCGCTCCCTCGGCGGTTTCATCCGCCGCGAGCGGGGCGGCCAGCAGGACCAGAAGTGAAGCAGCGCATGAAGCACCCAGGCGCGGCGCCCGGACATATCGGATGAGTACATGGAACATTTAAAAATCCTCCACACCGCGCTTCCCCGCGCCGTGTAAAAAATGAATGTTGGCCGGACACAGGTCCGGCGGCTGTACTCAGGTCGGTCTCCGGACTGACGAGTGGCCTCTTTCAGGCCGATCGAAGTCGCCTTCCCACGAATGACGCAGTGGCATGCAGGTATTCCTGCGGTCTTCGATCCAGTACCCGCCCATCGGGGCGGTACTCTCGATCACCGTTGCGGGGGCAGTGCCGGAATGAGGCGTCGCTTCTGTCGCCTTTCACCAGCTTCCCTTGAGGCCAGCCGAAAACCGACCTCACCCGAGCAGCGCGCACGTTACAGATCAGCGGGCGCCCGGGCAACCGGCAGCATTCATGGTCAATCATCGGACTGTTCATGGGCGCGCTATCCGTGGACCTCATGCAAATCGAAAAAAAATTGAAAATATGTACCTACATACATACATATTTAATACAGCATGTATTACAATCTCCGCAGCTGTGGGGAAGCCGCTACCCGCGCCGGGCTCGACCCGCCACGGGAGCGGAAGCAGCAACTGCAGAAGTGGACGACGTGGACGACTCGAACGAATTGAACACAGCAGAAGCGGAAGCAGAAACAAACGAGGAAGGTGCTACGGGTGCGCATCGAGAAACACGTGTAACGCATATGACGCGTGTAACGTGGATAGAGAAACACCCGAAGCAGAAAAGGACAGGGCAGGCCCGAGAGGCGTCCGCCTGGATCGACTAAGAGCCTGGAAAGCGCTCGCAACCATTCACTGCCAACAATGGCTGTAAAGCCAAACAATGGCAGTGAAGCCAAACAACGGAATGATAAGGATTGCGAATGAGCACAATCACTCTGGCTACGACGAAAGGCGGTGCGGGGAAAACGACCACCGCTCAGATGATCATCGGCGCCATCCATCGCCTGGGTTACACCATTGGTGTGATCGACTGTGATGAGAACCAGACCCTTTCCCGCTGGCTGAACAACACCAGCAAAATGGCCATCGAGACTTCCGTGGTTCTCGACGAGTCCATGGTGGTGAAGGAAATCCATAAGTTTCAGCGCAAATACGATTGCGTGATCGTCGACACCCCTGCCGGCTATCACCAGTCCACCATCTTCGCGATGGGTTGTTCAGATCTTGTTCTGATCCCGCTGCAACTCTCCTACGGCGACGTCACAGAGGCGGACAAGACATACCGCCTGGTGAAAAGCACCGCGCGAATGTCCGACCGGAAGATCCGGGCCCGTCTGGTCTACACCGACTACGTGCCGAAAACGAAGATCGCCAAAAAAGTGCGCAAAGCAGTGGACGACCTCTGCCTGCCGACGCTGAAAACGCGCCTGCATCACCTGGTCGCCTTCAAGGACCTCACCTTCACAGGCAACGTGCCGAAGAAAGGTACCGCGGGCGCGCAGGGACAGTTGCTGGTCCAGGAGATCCACGATCTCGGTTGCCTGTCTTTCATGGACGGCAACGAAGAGCAGAGTGTGGTTGTGCCCTTCAAAGAGGCTTCATGAGTCGAGCGGCACAGAAATCGTCTGCCAGGTCGCGCAAGAGCACGGCCCGGCAGGCGACTGACCAGACTCAGGCCAGAAACCAGCGGGCGCGGCGCCCGAAGGAACCTCTGGCCGCACCGGAGCCTGTCTCTCAGGTCACCCTCAAGATGCGGGAATCTCTGCATCGGGAGCTGGCGCGCAAAGCGTTCAACTCCGGGATGACGATGCGCGGCTACATCATGCGGGCGCTGAAGCAGACCGGCCTCGGCGTCACTGAAGCCGACCTGGTGGATGGTCGAAAAAGCGGCCGAGCGCAACGCTCGGCTCGCTAACCTTCACGAACAAGATCGCTCACCCATCGTGCCACCACGGCCTGACGTACCGGCCGTGGTGGGCAATGGCCTTCTTCGTCGATGATGAGCGTTTCCGCATCCGCGGCCCGGCCGAGCAACCCCGGTAGATCCCCAAGTGGCGCCACCGGATCCCGATTGGTGGTAAAAACCAGCAGTGGCGTATGGATGGCTGGCCCTTCGAACAGCCCCTGCACTTTGAGCGATACCTGGGGCAGCACTTCCGCCAGGGCTTCAGCCGACTGACCTTTGAGTCCTACGCGTGCTTTCACCCCTTCGATCGTCAAGGGCGGCAGCGCCTCGATCATTTCCGGTGGCGCCATAAACGGTGTGTGCAGCGGACCGCACATGGAGATAACGCCGGCCAGTCCGTCCATGGTGAGAAACGCCCGTGCCGCCGCATTGCCGCCAAAGCTCGCGCCAGCGATATAGAGGTGCCGGAGGTCTATCGCCGGGTGCGCCTGAAGAAAATCTTTGGCCCCGGCCAGCACCTGATCGCTGCCGCCCAGCAGGTTCAGCGCACTCCCCTCGCCGATTCCAGGCATATCCACACTGAACAGCGCGATACCCCTCGGCAGCAGTTCGTCGCGGAAGAAGCGAAGGCCGTCCTCCTTGGTCACATCAGAGCCATAGGTGAACAGCACCACCGGAAAGGGCCCCTCCCCTGCCGGCAGATGCAGATACCCGCGACTGAAGCCGTCCGCTACCGCGAAGCGTTCATGCGTCACCGGCACCGGTAGACGCGCGCCCAGGGCCAGGTAGACTTCCCGGGCTTTCACCAACGCCGCGGTGTCCGCTTCATTCCCCAGGTGAGGCCAGGACGCAATGGTGAAGTAGGCAAGGGCTGCTTCCAGGCTCGCCCCGGCGGACGCCGGCGCCGCCGATGCCTGCGCCAGCGCTGCCTCCCCGGCCTGCACCCATTCATAAACCCAGTTACCGGGCCCGTAGACCGGGATGCTGTCAATCCAGTCCGGATTGGCCCGCAAGCCATCGGCGGCCGCTATGCGTGCCAGTACGAAACGGGCCACGGCTTCGTCGGCGCCTTTCGCCACCCAGCTGTCAAACTCATGCCGATGGAACCAGCCGTCGACCGCTTCTTCCGCCGGGGCAAAGTTCGGTGTCGATGGCTCTGGCCGCGGCTCAACCTGAACGGCGGACGACGGGGAATCATCCTCTGCGCCACGCCCTTCCCCTTTTCCGCAACCGGCAACCGGGAGCAGCAACATGATGATTAAGAGATGCTTCATCGTCCCTTTTCCTTCAGAATTCGTTCGTCAAAGACCTTTGACAGAATACGCCAACCAACCAAAGTGTCAACAATGACTGACAATATACTCGATGAGGCCGATCGGGCCTTCCTGGCAACCAACTTGAAGGGCCTGCTCCAGGACGTGATGGAGCGGATGGATGCCCGCAATACCGAACTCAGGGACAATACGGTTTTCGCCGATGCGACCCCGGCAGAGGCTCGGCTGTTCGCCGTCCTGCGCGGCCGGGAGCGGTCGATCTCGGAGCTGGCCAGGGTGCTCGGGGTCACTCGCCAGGCCGTGCATCACACCGTCCATCGCCTGGTCGATGCGGATGTGGTGGAGCTGATCCCGGCAGAGCATTCCCGCCGCGAAAAACTGGTCTGCATCACGCCCACCGGCAGAAAGGTGCAGGCAATCGCCGCGGAAAATCTCAAGAAGATCGAAGCGGAGATTGCCAGGCATATCGGCGAGGCGAAACTCTCGACGTTGCGGGCGTTGCTGATCGAAGTACGCGACAAGGCCTTCCAAGGGCAGCCCTGAAAACCTCGTCTGGGCGAACGAAGAAACTCAGTCCGTCCACCATCGCCGCCCCGGCCTGCCTGCTTGACCTCGGTGCGGCGAGCCTTTTTACTCGTTCGCCTCATTCTTTCCGGGGACGACCATGAAAATTTCCATAGGCATCGGTTCGGCTTACTACAATGGGCAGGACTGGGACCAGCTCGTCGACTTCGCCATGGCGGCGGACCGTATGGGGGTCGATCAGGCCTGGTCCGCCGAAGCCTGGGGAATGGACGCCATCGTGCCACTGGCGTATCTCGCCGCGAAGACTGAAAACATCAGACTCGGCACCGGCATCATGCAGATCAGCTCCCGGGTACCCACCATGGCGGCGATGACAGCCCAGAGTCTGGATACGGTTTCCAGGGGCCGCTTCATCCTCGGCCTTGGCGTATCCGGACCTCAGGTCGTGGAAGGATTGCATGGTGCCGCTTTCGCCAAGCCACTATCCAGGCTTCGGGAATATGTGGAGATCCTCAGGATCGCGCTGGCGGGCGACAAGGTGCGTTACGATGGCGAACACTACCTGCTGCCGCGACCCGGCGGCGAAGGTAAGCCCATTCGTCTTTCCCAGCCACCCCGGCCGGACCTGCCCATCTACCTGGCGACGCTCGGCCCGAAATCCCTGGAAATGACCGGTGAACTGGCCGACGGCTGGCTCGGAACCAGTTTTCTGCCCGATCACGCAGACGTCTTCCTCGATCACCTGAAAGCCGGCGCCGAGAAGGCAGGCCGGACTCTGGCTGATATCGATATTCAGACCGGCGGCTACTTCGAGGTCGGCGAAAACGTGGAGCAGCTGATCAATGACCGCAAACCGGCCATGGCCTTCACCCTCGGCGCCATGGGTTCAGCCAAAACCAATTTCTACAATCAGGCCTTCCAACGGGCCGGTTACGAAGATGTGGCCAGGGAAGTGCAGAGCCTGTGGGTTTCCGGAAAGAAGGACGCAGCCATACGAGCAGTGCCGGACGAGCTGGTTCTGAAGGCAAACCTGATCGGCACCGAGGATATGGTTCGGGATCAACTCGGCCGCTACCGGGCGGTAGGCGTGAATACGCTGCGGCTGTCCACCGGCGGTGAAACCTGGCCGGAACGCACAGCGGCGCTCGAAATCGCCATGGATCTCATTCAGCGCAGCAACCGGGATGCCGCCTGAATCAATATGCCGCCGACCGCATCGACAACCCTGCCATAGGCACTCACAGACGGCCAGCAGAACTGCCTGACAGGATGTGCGATAGTTTCTCCGGGCATGTCAGAAGGGGGTAGTGATGACAGATACCAAGTCGGGTAAAAGGCCGCCGGATCCAGCGGATAACTTCCGGAATCTGATCAACGAATGGGAACGCGGCTTCGACGCCATGGCCAACCGGTTCATGGGTACGGAAGAGTTCAGCCGCTCCATGAACCAGCTCCAGGATCTGCAGCTTTCCATGCAGAAGCGGTTCAATGAAGCCATGGCCGAGCAGCTCTCACATTTCAACCTGCCAAGCCGGGACGACATTCTGCAGCTCGGTGAGGCGGTGCACGCGCTGGACAAGCGGGTCGCCAGGGTCGAGTCTCTGCTCGCCAAGACCGCGCAAAAGAAGAAAAAGAAAAACAAAAAGCATGACGGCCGGACCGAGCCCGGCACCCGGAGTGGCCCGCCACGAACGAAGCAACCGCCGAGCGCACGGAAGGAGGCGGATGATGGCTGAAGAAACAGTCTCCCCGGAGGTCCTCGACCGGGCCCGCAAGATCGTCGACCAGACCATTCAACGCAACGTCAAAGGGCTGGAGTTCCTCACCGGGCCGCCAGCGAAGGTCGGTCTGACTCCGAAAGACGTGCTCTACGAACGGGGCACCCTGCGTCTGTACCACTATCACCCGCTGGCGGACGAGATCTACCGGGTACCGCTCCTGCTGGTGATGGCGACCACCAACAAGGCCTATGTCTTCGATCTCGCGCCAGGCCAGTCCATGGTGGAGTATCTGCTGAAGCAGGGCTTCGACGTCTACGTCATCGACTGGGAGCCGCCCACGCCGGCGGAGCGCAATCTGAATCTGGCCGACTACACCCAGGACTTCATTCCCACCTGTGTGGATCTGGTCCTGGAAGACTCGGGCGAGCCGGATCTTTCCATCGTCGGCTACTGCATGGGGGGGGTGCTGTCGCTGATCTATGCCGCCAGCCACCCGGACGGGCCGCTCAGAAACCTCGCCTGTCTGACGACTCCGGTGGACTGGTCGGAAATGGGGTTGACCGCCATCTGGTCGGATGAAAAACACTTCGACGTGGACCGGCTGGTCGACACGGTGGGCATCGTGCCCAAAAGCACGGTCACTGCGATGTTCGAAATGCTCCGTCCGGCTCAGAAGGCGGCGGGTCAGATTCGCGTCTGGGAGCAGATGTGGAATGACGATTTCGTCGCTTCCTTCCGGGCTTTCGAACGCTGGGGGAACGAAACCCTGCCACTGGCGGGTGAATACATGCGCGACACCACCAAGGAGCTGATGTGGGGAAACAAGCTCTACAACGGCACACTGAAGGTTGGCGGCCGGTCGGCAAAACTGTCTGATATCACCATCCCGGTTTTCGCGGCCATGGCGGAGCACGATCACATCGTCTCCTATAAGGCGAGCAAACCACTGCTGGATCTGGTGGGATCGGAAGACAAAGAAGAAATCGTACTGAAGGGCGGCCATGTGAGTCTGATTGCAGGCCCGAACGCAGCACGCAGAATGTGGCCTAAGCTGGCCGAATGGATGGGAGAAAGATCCGTATGAGTGACTCCAAGCGGTATCCGCACACGGTGGAGATCAAGGATGGCACCGCCAGCCTGGATCTGATGACGCCGGACGCGGAAGCGGAGGTACTGGCATTCGCCAAAACGCTGCCGGCACACGATCTGCTGTTCCTGCGCCGGGACATCACCGAACCGAAGGTATTGTCTGCCTGGGTGCAACAGCTCCAGACCGGGGAAATCACGAGCCTGCTGGCGCGCAACGAGACAGGCGAGGTACTCGGATGTTCAGCGGTGGTTCGCGACGAGCACAGCTGGTCGCCGCACGTGGGTGAACTCCGGGTGCTCGTTGCACCCGCTGGCAAGGACCGCGGCCTGGGCCGCCATCTGATTCAGGAAAGCTTTCTGGTCGCACTCGGCCTCGGTCTCGAGAAACTGACCGCACAGATGACGCCGGACCAGACCGGCGCCATCAACGTTTTCGAAGAGATGGGCTTCACGGCAGAGGCGTTGCTCAAAGAGCACGTTCGTGATCAGAAAGGCGAGAAACACGACATCGTGATTCTTTCCCACGATGTGCAGGGTTTTCAGTCCCAGATGCAGGCTTACGGAATCACTGACCTGTACTGATCGGGTCTGCTCGACGCCTGTCAGCGGGCTTCGATCAGTTCTTCCAGACAGGCGCTGTAGTGCCCCGTCAGCGCCGCGAGCACATCATCCACCCGACCCTGGTCTGCCACCAGCGTGCTGCTGATCGCCAGCCCCTGAATGGCGGAGATCAGAACGCCGATCTCGACCATCAGCCGGTCCGCATCACCAAGTCCGATCAATTCAGCGGTTTCGCGGATTTCCCGGACCATACGCACGTTGACCGCCTTCGACGACTGCTGCAGCTGGCTCCGCAGCCCCGACTCCCAGCGCGAAGCAAGCTGCAGTTCGGCGTAGGCGCGGGCCGGTGGCTCATTCTGAACTTCCCACAGGGCAAACGGGTATTGCCGGAGCGCCTCGATCGGATCGCCGAAGGACGACAGGGCGTTGTGCACGGCGGCGAACATTCGCGCCACCGCCTCCTCCGCCGCCGCCACCATCAGCGCCTCCCGGGTCTTGAACTGATGCAGGAGCGAGCCGCGACTGATACCACTGTCATCGAGTACGGCCTGGGTGGTGGTTGCCGCATAGCCGGTGCAGGCCAGCAGATGAATCGTACTGTCGAGCAGGGCGGCCCGGGTGGCTCCGCCCTTTTTCGTGCGCGGGGCGCCGGCCATCGGTTTACGCAGGGCTTCATCCACCGTCGCCACCACTCTGACCGGGGACCCGATCACCCTGCGTCGAGGTCCAGGCCGCGCAGCAGGCCTTCCTCACGCCAGTCGTCCAGCACTTTGAAAAACGCCACCGGACCGGCGCCGTAGTTCGTATCCTGCAACGAGCGCTCGGAGGGCTTGCCTTCGTTGTTGTAGTAGCCCGGGGTGCAATCCGCGAGAAACTTCTCATTTGCCCGGGCGAGCGTGATGATGGTATCCACCCACGCCTGCTCCGCCTCGGCACTGGCTTCCACAACCCGGTGATTGCCGGCCTGGCAGCTGTTGATGATGTAGCCGATGTGCTTGCTCTGCTCGTTGAGCGCATGGGGATAGTTGGCCGTGAACCCGGTCTGAGTATTGCCCATCATGAACAGATTCGGAAAGCCATGCACGTGCAGACCATGGAAGGTCCGCGTCCCGTCTTTCCAGTGCTCGCTCAGACTTTCACCCGTCCTGCCGTGAATCTCGTAACCACAGCGGCGCTGATAATCCGTGCCGACCTCGAAACCGGTCCCGAAGACGATACAGTCGAGCTCGTACTCCACGCCGTTTGCAACCACGCCCTTCTCGGTGATCCGCTCCACGCCCTTGCCGTCCGTATCCACCAGGGTCACGTTGTCGCGGTTGAAGGCGGGCAGGTAGTCGTCGTGGAAGCACGGCCGCTTACAGAACTGCCGGTAGTAGGGCTTCAGGTGTTCGGCTGTATTAGGATCCGCGATGATGTCGTCCACCCGCGCCCGGATCGATTCCATTTTCTGGAAATCCGCCAGCTCCATCTTTTCCATCAGCTGCTCCATGGAGAGCCCGGAGTCTTTCTCGGTCTGCATCAGCAGCAGCAGGTTCCTGATGATCTCCGTCCAGCCGTCGTTCACCAGATCCTCATCCGTCACGCCGCCCGAGACCAGGGTATTGAAGTTATCCATGCGCGCCTGATGCCAGCCCGACGGCTGACTGTTCCACCAGTCCATGTCCGTGGGCCTGTCATTGCGCTCGTCGATGGACGAGGGCGTGCGCTGAAACACAAACAGATGCTTCGCGCCTTCCGCCAGATGAGGGACGCACTGAACCGCCGTGGCGCCCGTGCCGATGATGCCCACCCGTCTGTCAGCCAGACCGGTCAGACCGCCACTGGCGTCCCCACCGGTATAACCGTAATCCCAGCGGCTGGTGTGAAACGTATGACCCTGGTAGGTGTCGATGCCGGGAATGCCCGGCAGCTTGGGACGATTCAGAGGGCCATTCGACATCACCAGGAAGCGTGCTTTGAAGGCATCGCCCCGATTGGTCTGAATAGTCCAGCGTGCCGACTCATCGTCCCAGTGCACTTCGCTGACTTCGGTCTGAAAGAGCGCGTCCCGATAGAGATCGTACTTCTTCGCGATCAGCTGGCTGTATGCAAGGATATCCGCGCCATCGACATATTTTTTGGGCGGCACGTAGCCGGTTTCTTCCAGCAGCGGCAGATAGACGTAGGACTCGATGTCGCAGGCCGCACCCGGATAACGATTCCAGTACCAGGTGCCGCCGAACTCCCCGCCTTTCTCGATCATGCGTATGTTCTCGAGCCCGGCCTCGCGCAGGCGCGCACCCGCCAGCAGACCACCGAAGCCGCCGCCGATGATGGCGATCTCCACCTCGTCCGTGAGCGGTGCACGCTCGATCCTGGTCTCCAGGTACGGGTCTTCGACGTAATGCGAGAACCCCCCGGTGACCTCGATGTACTGCCCATTGCCGTCCTCGCGCAGGCGCTTGTCACGCTCTGCACGATATTTGTTCCTGAGCGCGTCGGGATCGAATCCGAGATCGATGGCTTCGGACATGGTTACCTCGCTGATTGTTCGCTGTATGGCATGCACGGAGTATGGCAATAATAGTCAGCGCTGACTAGTCATCTTCGACTAGTTCCGTCCTGCTGGCCATCCCGACTGTCGATTTTCACCGCTGCATAGGCCAATCTCGATATCTCCAACATCGCCGTTGCACAACAAAGGTTTAAAACATGAGCCGACTCTACGACGAGGGCCATCGCCGGCTGCAGAACGAATTCGCAACGACCGGACTTGCAGATGCCGTGGAGGCGGCCACCCTGCGGGACGAAATCGGTGATGAAGACGCCGCATTCATTCATGGGCGGGATATGTTCTTTCTGTCCACCGTGAATCAGGCCGGTCAGCCGACGGTGTCTTACAAGGGCGGCGATCCGGAATTCGTGAAAGTCGTGAATCCCACCACCCTCGTCTTCCCCAGCTACGACGGCAACGGCATGTTCATGTCCATGGGCAACCTGGACACGAACCCACTGGTTGGACTGCTGTTCATCGACTTCGAATCCCCGGCCCGCCGGCGGGTGCAGGGCACGGCCAGACTGCTCAGAGAGCATCCGCTGCTGGTCGCCTACCCTGAAGCCGACCTGCTGGTGGAAGTGACGGTCACGGAACTGTGGGTGAACTGCCCGCGCTACATACACCGCTACGAGAAAGCGGTCAGAGCCGAGCATGTGCCGAGACCCGGTGCCCAGACGCCGCTGGCCTTGTGGAAGCGGATCGACCAGTTGCAGCCGCTATTGTCCGAAGCCGATCAGATCCGGGCGAACGACGCCGGCTACATCACGGCCGCAGAATATGAAGCGTCTCAGTAGCCGTCGATAGCCCGGCGGCCGCGCTCAGGAAGCTCTGCCCTCTTCATCCAAGCTCTTCATCCAAGCTCTTCATCCGAGCTCTTCGACGAGGCTTCATCTGATGCTTCGGCCGGGGTTTCGTCCGCAGCATCTTGGGATGCCTTCTCTTCTGCAGGCAACTTCTTACGCGCGTCCGCCTGCCTCTGCAGAACGTTCGACATGGCATTGCTGGCGAAGGCGCTCTGGGATGTGCCACTCACCCGGCCAGTCGTACGCCGGCGTCGGATCTTTCTGGGTTTACTGTCCTGGTCGCTCACCGGATTCACCACTGGTCGGTTGCTGGCCACTACCGGGCTGGCCGGAAAACCCTAGATTACTCGCGCACAACGTTCGTCGCGAGTCTGCGCCTGCGCCGATGCGACCCGCACCACCCGATGGATGCGCACCGGCGCCCTGAGGATCTGTCCCCGGAGCCTTTCCATATCGGTCGGCCCATCGGTGGGCAGGGTCTGAATGGTCTCAAGCACCCGCATACCTTTCAGCACCCGCCCGAAGGTGGCATAGCCCTGGCCATCCCGACCGGGCACTTCCGCACCCGTATCGAGCACGGCGTTGTCGGTAAGGTTGAAAAAGAACTCTGAACCGGCGCTGCCAGGCGCCAGCCGCGCATAGGCCAGCGTGCCCCGCTCGTTCGGAATGCCGGTCTGGTCGGTGGTTTCGTGCGCGATGGGCGGCAGCAGACGTTCCGGCTCAGCATATTCCGCACCGTCTCCCACCATGGCGGCCTGCAGAAGCCCGCCCTGCACTACGCCATAGCCATAAGGCCCTGCGGGCTCGAGCGAGCGATAAAAACTGGCGTTTTCATAGTGGCCGGCATCCACGTAAGCAAGGAAATTCGCCACCGAGACCGGCGCCCGCGCAGGATAGAGTGCCACTTCCACATCGCCCAGGCTCGTTTCGAAACGGATGAGCACCGTTTCATCTTCCGGGTGTGCGGCAAGCCACCATGCCCGCACGTCCGCCACCGAATCTCTCTCCACAGCGGCGGCATGCATTTCAAACTGTTCGTCGGGGAAGCCCGCATCCAGCCCCCGCAGGTGGGTATCGAAGAAGGCCCGCACGAAGTCATTCTGTATCTGGACGATCAGCGTCCCATCGATGAGGCCGAGCATGGCTGCCCGGATGGGGTTGCGCATGAACAGATTGAAATCAGAGATGCCCAGATGCAGGACGTCTTTTACGGTCAGCCGAACCACGTCGTCGCGCAGCCCGGCCAGTTCCGGACGTTCATAGGAGAAATCGTTGAAACCCCGCGCCTCGCCGCCCTGTCCTGCGCCTTGTTCAGCGCCTTGTTCAGCCAGAAGGGACTCATAGAGCCGGACGTAATCGGAGTAGAACATGAGGAACGGCACCGGCATGTTCTTCAGCCAGGGTTGCAGGTGATAGTCGCCGCCATCCAGATTCACACCGGCCACGCAGCGACTGTCCGTCATGCAGACTGCGCCGCTGGTGGACCCGCCAAACGACATGCCCATCTCACCCGTGCGACTCAGATCGCCCGCGGCAGCAAGAACAGCGACACCCTCCGGCACGTTTCCCGCCTCCAGCGCATCGTGTACGAACCGGCGATCCTGCAGCCAGATATCAGCGCTGACCGTGGCAATCCGACTGCCCTCGGCCACCGATTTCCGCTGATTGGCGATGAATCCCTGGTAGCGTTCATCGAGTCCGGGCGCGATGAACGCCTCGGCGAAACCATCGTTCGACTCACCTGCCTGTTCTGCCTGAATCTCGGCGACCAGCGTCTGATCCATCGGCGCCACGGAACCATCGGGAAACAGCACCGGCGACGAGTCATAGGTGTGCTGGATGGCATAGACGATGTAGCCGTGGCTGGCCAACGCTTCCATGAGCACCGTGTTCTGGCCAGCGAAGCTCGTGTAGCCATGGGAATAGAAAATCACCGGCAGCTTTTCCTGCGCCCGGATGAGCGGCGCGTCTTCATAACTGTTGGTTCGCACGTGTTTGAGATAGCCGAAGTAATACGGAGCGCCCGCCAGCAGTCCGAGCCCGGTCGCCGTCGTCTGGGCCTCGGCATCGGTGAAATACGGTCTCGCGCTCATGCCGTCGACGGCCCCCGCCGGATACCAGGCACGCACCAGCAGACGGCGCGGCTCGTCCGCTGCAGCCGCCAGCAGTCCGGGCCGCGACTCATCCGTGAGCAAAAAATTGGTGACCCCGACCGCGTGTGGACCGGAAGGTGCCGGCAGATCGGTGACCGGGTACAGATAGAGCAGAAAAGCCGCTGCCAGCCCACCGACCGTGAGCAGGCTGCCCGTCAGCCATGGCAATCCGACGTATTTCCTGCCTGCGCGATAGCGGCGCACCAGGCCGCTGGAGAGCAGAACGAGCGATATCAACCCGAGTGGTACCAGCTGCCAGCGGCTGTCCAGCACGCCGGCGACAGCTGCGACCAGCCCGACCACGGCAGCCGGGATGAGCCACTGCTGCCAGCGCGCCGATTGGCGCTGCCACCAGGCGGCAACGCCGACCAGGACGCCCGCCAACGCGATCAGATCAACCAGCAGCATCTGCGGCTCCGACAGCGGCTTTCGCCGCAGCGAACGCACTCCGGGCCAGGATGAATACCGCGGCAAAGGTGAACACCATGGCAACCCCGCCACCAAGGAACGCCAGCGCGCCGAATACGTCGCCTTCGCCATAAGGCGTTGCGGCCACGCTCAATCCTCGATTCGCCGCAAGATTGCCGGCCCAGTAGAAAACCGTATTACCCCAACCCATCACGATCATGCCCCAGCCGACCCACCAGGCACCTCTCCCGGTCAATGGCAGCCGGCTCATGAGCAGGGCAACCCCGCCCATCATCACCCCGTTCACAATGCCGCCCACGTGCGCTGCCTGCCAGCCGCGCGTGCTGCCCGGCACACTGACATCCCAGGCAGGCAGCGGCCAGATCGTCACCGAATCTAGGAGAGAGAAAATCAGCATCAGGCCCGCCGCCAGACCTATCAGCAGCACGACCATGCCGTGGCCGATGACCAGAAAGCCGAGTCGATCGGACTCGGGAGTAGGCACATTCATCGTATGAACTCCTTGTTATTGTTATTCGAACATCAGGCTCTCAGGCCGGCCTGAGCATCTCGGCAACATCCGCCTCGGTGAGACGGTGGGGATCCGCACCGGACTCCAGACGGTGTCGCCAGGCCGTGGCGACCGGATTCTGGGCGTCGTTACAGATCGGATGCTGCCGTGGGTGATAGTCTGATCTGAGCACGGGCAAAGCGGCACGACCCAGGTCCCAGGCGAATGAAAGACAGAAACGCCAGGCCATCAGTGCCCGCCGGGGTTTTCTGTAGAATCCCTCCGCCCGCACCATATGGGCAAAGGCACGGATGGTCTCGGTGGTGATGTGGGCAAAGGCATAGAGCACCATCCAGCGCCGATACCATTCGTGAGCGGAGTAAAACGCCTGGTAGAAATCGAACGCGACGGCGCCGTGCTCCACTTCTTCCACCTGATGCCAGACCCACAACGCCCGGATGACCGGATCCGCCTCGCCCATCAGTTCTTCATAGCGATTGAGAATGATCATGCCGCCGAGAAAGGTGAACGTTTCGTAGCCAGCGGTGAAGCCGATCTGAAAACGCTTGCTGCGCGTCCGCGCTTTCCGGAAATATTCGGCCGCATGGGCGTCGATGGCCGGCAGCTTCGGATAGCGCATGGCCATGGCCTGCGTCCACTTCAGAAAGTTGAACGCATGATGCGATTCCTGGCCGATGATGGCCTGCACGTCGTCACGGAGCGCTTCGTCATCGACTTCGTCACGCCACTCACGCATGACGGCGACCAGAAACCGCTCGAAGTGAGGCACGTGAATGCCGAGCGCATTAATGAAAATGGCGAAATCCGGACTGCTCACACTCCATACCGGATCCGGCGCCGATTCGAAGTCGAATCGGAGCTGGCGAACGGGTATATGATCCATGGGATGTGCAGGCACGGCTGCGTCACCTCTCTCCTCCAGACCGCGAGTGTAGCAAAGTCACCCCGGCGCCGGCGGGATGCGGTAACCTCCCGCCTCCATCACCACCACTGGCCATCATGCGCATTCTCCTGACCAACGACGACAGCCACGACTCCCCCCTGTTCCTGCTGGCCATCAGCGTGCTTAAGAACCTGGGTGACCTGACTGTGGTGGTGCCGGCACAGGAGCAGAGCTGGAAGGGCAAATCCATGACCCGATTCGGTGAGCTCTATGTGGACAGAATCGACCTCCACGGCACCCCTGCCTGGTCTGTTTCCGGCACACCGGCTGATTGCGTGAACCTGGCCATCTACAATCTGATGGACGAGGCTCCGGACATCGTGGTTTCCGGGATCAACATCGGCATCAATACGGGACTGGGGTTCTTCATGGCTTCGGGCACTCTGGGCGCCTGCTTCGAGGCCAACATTGCCCGAATTCCGGCCATCGCCCTCTCCCAGGCCATGACCCTCGAGGATCACAGAACCTGGTACACCGAGCGCCGCTTTTCCGAAGCAGCACTGGCACGGATGACGACCTCTGTCACCAACGTCTTCCCGAGGATCTGGCAGGACTATGCCCTTCCGATGAAGACGCCCATCACCTGGAGTTTCAACCTGCCCGATCACGCCGGTGATCTGAACATAGTCCGCACCCGGCTCGGCCGGACGTTTTATCAGCAGTGCTACGCCCAGCGGGGGGATCAGTACTATCACGACCTGCAGCGTTTTCCGATTGACGACGCACCGGACTCCGATCAGGCCGTGGTCTTCGCCGGTCATGTGAGCGTTACCCGCATCGACCTGGCCGAGATCGGCCAGAATCTGGATGACTGATGGCGCAACAATCCACAGACCCCTGCCCCTGCGGCAGCCGCCTCGGTTTTGTGGACTGTTGTGCGCCGCTGCTGTCCGGCGGGACCGCTGCGCCCACGGCGGAAGCGTTGATGCGCAGTCGCTACACGGCCTACGTACTGGGCCACGCCGGGTATCTCCTCGACAGCTGGCATCCGGAGCGACGGCCGGAGTCACTGGAGCTCGATGGCGGACAGAACTGGTTGGGACTGAAGATCATTCACACCGAAAACGGTGGAGAGCGGGATGAACAGGGCCTGGTCGAATTCGTCGCCAGATTCAAGATTGCCGGCCGCGGCCACCGACTGCACGAGATCAGTCGTTTCACCCGCCTGAATGAACGCTGGTATTACCTGGATGGCGAACCCGGCGCCACCGATTCGAGCCGCAGATCCTGACAGCGAGTGCCATGGCCCTGAAACCCACCATCTTCAAATTCGATGCCGCGCTCTCAGACATGGACAGGGACTGCTACGAATCGTTGTCTCTGACAGTGGCTCAACATCCCTCTGAAACTCTGGAACGGATGATGGTTCGGGTACTGGCCCGATGCCTCTATCACCATGAACGACTCACCTTCACTCGCGGGCTCTCTGAAAATGATGAGCCGGATCTCTGGCAGAAAAGTCTGGACGGTCGCATCGAGCGCTGGATCGAGGTCGGAGAACCCGGGCTCGATCGACTGAAAAAAGCGCACCGGCTCGCAGAGGATCTGGTGGTGCTCAGCTTCAACAGCCGTTCCGACGTCTGGTGGGGCCAACTGGCGGACAAGCTGCCGGCGGAAACCGCTTCCGTTTACCGGCTGGACTGGCCGTCAGTCCAGAGGCTGGCCAGGCTGATCGAACGAACGGGCGATCTCAGCATCACGATCAACCGCCCGAGCATCTTCATTGCCGCCGTAGGCGGCGAGATAGACCTGACACTCGAAACACTGATCGAGCGACGCTAATATTACCGAGGGTAATATAAATGGCAGGGGATCCATGATCGATCGCGAGACAGAATTTCTCGACCGTGAGGAAATTCGCGAGCTGTCCCGACGGTATATGCGGGGCCTGGATCGTCTCGATGGCCCCCTGCTGAAATCCGTATTTGCCGCCGATGCCACCGTGGACTATGGGTTCTTCCAGGGCAGCGCAACCGACTTCGTCGATTTTGCCCTTGGCGTTCTGACGGATCACCAGGCCAATCACCACTTCATCGGCCAGATGATGGTGGATGTGCAGGGAGATACCGCGGTGGGTGAGATCTATTTCCAGGCGTTCCACCGCCTGGTTCAGGAAGGTGAAGAGAAAGACCTGTTCATCGCCGGTCGCTACCTGGACCGCTATCAGAAGGAGGCTGGCCAGTGGCGGATTGTTTTTCGCTCCGAAGTGAATGACTGGTCGCGCACTGACCCGGCAACCGACGAGGCCCTCACCGGCAACCCCGCTGCCATCATCGGCAAGCGCGCGCCGGAAGACTATTCCATGCCATTCTTTCCGGCAGGATACGGCCGTAGAGACGGCCTGGGAGATGGATCGAAATGAAATCCCTCAAGGATATGGTCCAGACACTTTCAGAGCCGGGCGACCCCGCGCTGGCACCTGGAGAGTCCCGCTGCCCTGGCCCAAGTGTTGCCGAGACGCTCGTCGCAGACGGTAGCGCGAGTGACCCCGGACTGGCCGCTGAGCGCTACGAGTTTCTGGGGGACGCAGATCTGCCCTTCAGTCGCTACACGGATCCCCGCATTCATGACGCAGAGCTCCGGCGCCTGTGGCCAAACGTCTGGCAATGGGCGTGCCGCGAGGAACACATACCCGATTCCGGCGACTTCCAGGTTTACGACGTGGGGCCCTACAGCGCGCTGGTCATTCGCGATGAAGATGGCGTGATCAGGAGCTTCGTCAACGCCTGCCCGCATCGCGGCATGCAGTTCGCCGACGCCGGCTCGTCCGGCACCGGCAGGCAGTTCATCCGCTGCCCTTTCCATGGAATGACCTGGCACCTGGATGGCTCATTGCAGGAGATCCCCTGCCGCTGGGATTTCCCGCATGTGGCAGACGCTTCCTTCGGCCTGACAGAGATACCCACAGACACCTGGGCGGGCTTTGTCTTCATCAACTTCGACCCTGACTGTCTGCCGCTCTGTGACTATCTCGAAGTGCTGCCTGATCATTTTTCGCGCTGGGGCCTGGAGGACAGATTCGTCGCCATGCACACACGGAAAATCCTGCCCGGCAACTGGAAGATGTGCATGGAAGCCTTTCTGGAGGCCTTTCACGTGCTGGCCACCCACCCGGAAGGTCTACGCGCATCTTCCTGGGCCAATACCCAGTACGATATTTTCGGCCCCAATGTCAGTCGGTTCATTCAGACCCTGGCAACCGGCAATCCCCAACTGGAACAGACGGAACAGGAGATTTATTCGAGCCTGGGCTATGACGGGGAACAATTGCCCGAAGGAACCACAGCCCGGGAACAGCACGCTGAGAACCTGCGTCATTCCCTCGGCGAGCGCTTCGGTTCGGATCTTTCGGCTGTGAACGTGTCTCTGATGCTCGATTCCATCGAGTATCATCTGTTCCCCAACGCCTGCTTCTTTCCAGGCATACAGATTCCTCTCGTCTACCGCTTCCGGCCCGTGGGTTTCGATCGCTGCCTGCACGAAATCCTGATGCTGCAACCGGTGCCGGACAACGGCCCACGTCCTGCACCGGCGAAGCCCGTCGATCTGGATATCGACACGTCCTATACGACGGTACCCGGATTCCCGCTCGCCCGGGTGCTCGATCAGGACACCGAAAACTTTCACCGTCAGTGGGCGGGGATGCAGGCATCGCTGAAACAAGGACAGACACTGGGCAACTACCAGGAGGCGCGGATCCGCAACGTCCACAAGACCCTGGACACCTATCTGAACCGGCAGGATGAGTCCGGCGCATGAGTTTCACACCGACACAGCTTTCGGACCTGGAGTGCATCCGTCAGGTTGCCATCCGCTACGCGCGGGGCGTCGATCGGCTCGACGCCAACGAAATGAAATCCGCGTACTGGGAAGACGCTACGGACGATCACGGCGCATTCGTGGGCAATGCACACGATTTCGTCGATTTCTGCATGGTCGCGCACGAGCGCTACCGCTCAACCGGCCACTGCATCTTCAACCATCAGATCGAACTCGATGACGGGGCGCAGGCTCGCGGCGAACTCTACTGCGTCACCTGGCTCTTCCACAGGGATGAGGACATTCTCGACACCTGGTATGGCCGATACCTGGACCGCTACCAGAAACGCGATGGAGACTGGCGTATCAGCGAACGGGTCTGCGTGCACGAAGGAACGGATTCGAGAACGGTAACGCCGATGGAGATCGACGCAGACAGCTTCCGCCCTGGGAGTTTCGACCGGCACCAGCCCGGTCGGCCAATCGGCCCTTGAGGACTGCGCCTGTCTCAGGCGATAAACCGGTAGTACTCGATCCCTTCGTCCACCACCGGCGCATCGGCCCGTTCACCGATGTGTGACACGATGAATTCTTCTCTCATGGGCCGATCGATCGAAACTTTCAGACCATCGTGCAGGCGTTCGTACTGCGCCCGATCGAGACCGATCGGATCTGCCAGCGCCTGGGCCATTCGGATGTTCCTGGCAGCAGCCTGCCAACCCGGCACCACCTGGCACGGAATGGCCTCCGCCGCATCTCCACTGCCATAGCCGATCAACAGCATCCTGCAGCCAGCCAGGTCTTCACCCCGGCCTATCGCATCTTCGAATCCGGCGGCAATCCAGGCAGGCAATGAGGCCGTGTACAGATTGCCGAGTTCGGCGACCTGCGCGGCACCGTAGGAGAGTTTATCGCCCACCACCGCACGGTATGCATCCGTCCCGCGCAGCGCGCGAACCACGTTCATGGACCGGGGATAGGCGTCCGGCAGAGGGCGGGCCGGGTCTTCGGCCGCTTCGCCGATGGCCGGTCGCGCATTCAACTCATCGATCACCGCGACCGGGCTTTCGCCCGCCTCATCGCAGTAGGTCGATAGTTCGGCCCGGTCAGACGCATCACCGCGCGCCAGTGCAAACAGATACCCCAGCGCCAGGCCGGATTCCGGCATCCGCTGATAGGGTCGGTGCATGAATATCACCCCGAGATTCTTCAACCAGCCGGAAGGACGCTCATCCGCCTTTGAAAACATGGCACCCAACGCGGTGATCGTTGCCTCCAGATAGCAGGCGGTGGAATACGCACCGTTGAACACCGGAAAGTCATTGAGATGTCCATGGTGCCCCGGATCGGCCTGATTGAAGCGGATGAATGGTTTGCGGAAATCTGCACCGCGATAATCCGAGGACTTCCCCGCAGCCCGCAGATCCACAGTCGCCAGCTTCGGGTTTTCTTCCAGCAGCATGGCGACCGCACCCGCGCCCTGAGTCTGCTCACCGCTGCTGCCCCGGGCGTACTGGGCGAGATCGGCGCTCACCACGATGGCCTGCCGGCCGCTGCCGTCCGTCGCAAGGTAGCGCAGCGCCCCTTTCATGGCGTACACACCGCCAAGGCAGGCGTGTTTGAACTCAGGCACCTCGCACTCACGGGGCAGCGTTGCCTTGCCAAGCGCACGCAGGCCGTCGTTGACCATGCCCTTGATGATCACGGCGCCGGCCGCATTGTCGGTGCTGGATTCGGTACCGAAGCCCAGGTAGGTCACCCGTGAGGGGTCAATTCCGTAGTTTCGGATCAGCCGCAGCACCGCCGTGGCGGCCAGGGTGTAGACACTCTGCTCCGACCCCCGCATGCGGAAGCTGGTGCCGACCACGGCGCGGATTTTTTGGGGATTGTTGCCGGTCCATTCGGACCACGCTTCCAGACAGACACGGTACGGGGGCACGTAGGCGGCGAGACCGCTGATACCAACGGGGGGGATCTCACTCACGTCTTTCTTCACTCGGGGGCATTCCATATCCTCGGCGGGCGGCAGTCTACCTCGCTGCAGATGGCTGTGCGATAGTGAAGACAGATGCGTTAATTTCGAACACCGAGGCTCCGCAGGACAATATCCTCAGAACAATATCCGCAGAACAATATCCTCAGAACAACGCCGCCGGACCCGCTCTCCTGACATCAGGCTGTCAGGAGCACCCTGCTAGACTCGCTCGTCCATCTCAATGGAAGGAAGGAGGGTGCCATGGGCGCACTGGATGCAATGGGCGTCGGCCAGAAGCTGGTCGAAGGGGTCAATCAGGGTCGTGAAGGCGAGGCAGCGTTCGTCCGGGCGTACTACGCGGACGACATCGTCAGTATCGAAGGTCAGGGATCCGACGACATGCCGGCCCGGATCGAGGGGATAGAAGCCATTCACGCGAAGCATGCCTGGTGGTATGACAACAATGAGGTGCACGGCACCGTCGCCGAAGGGCCGTACATCGGTCACAGGGACGACCAGTTCGTGGTCCGGTTCGTGATGGATCTGACATCGAACGGCGAACGCGGGCAGATGACGGAAGTGGGCCTGTTCACGGTCAGGGACGGTAAGATCGCACAGGAGGAGTATCTTTACCTGATGGCCTGACGACCGGATGGCCGGATACCCCCGCCGGCTGGACGATCCGGCCGCCCGGGATGCGACACAGAGCACAGCTTTCCAGCCGGAAGGCGGAAATTGTCTGGTTTATTCCCGGGCCCCGTTTGATAGGATTCGGTTCAATAATTTCCCCAGCATGGACTCTGTATGCCAGTGGACACCGAATCAGAAATAAATAACGATAAAAATCAGCCAGTTAACGGAGAGAAGCCGCCGTTCCTCTGGATCCAGGCCAGCGTTTTCAGCCTGACCTTCCTGATCGCCGCCATTGGCGTACCGTGGTACGCGTTGGCCGTGGGCTTCGAGTGGTCGGCGATCATTGCCTTCATTCTGTTCCTGTTCGCCACCGGCCTGTCCATCACCGCCGGCTACCACCGACTCTGGTCCCACAATGCCTATAAAGCGCACTGGTCATTGCGCCTGTTTTTTGCCCTTTTTGGCGCCGCGACCGTTCAGAACAGCATCCTGAGCTGGTGCACGGGCCACCGCACGCACCACCGCTATGTGGACGACAACGACCGGGATCCGTACAGCGCCCGCCGTGGCTTCTGGTTCTCCCATATCGGCTGGATGCTCCGGGAATGGCCGAGTGGCAAAGAGGATCTGTCCAACGTACAGGACCTGATGCGGGATCCGATCGTGATGTGGCAGGAAAAGCACTACGTCACCATCACCTGGATCATGAATCTGGCGCCGCCTCTGCTGGTCGGCTTCTTCACCGGCGACTACCTGGCAAATCTGCTGCTGATGGGCTTTGCGCGTCTGGTGATTACCCACCACACCACCTTTTTCATCAACTCGCTCGCCCACTACTGGGGGCGTCAGCCGTTCAGCGATCAGAACACGGCAAAAGACAACGGCTTCATTGCCCTGTTCACCCATGGTGAGGGCTATCATAATTTCCACCACCATTTTCAGACCGACTACCGCAACGGTATCCGCTGGTACGACTACGATCCGACCAAGTGGCTGATCAAGGCATGCTCCTGGCTGGGGCTGGCCCGGGATCTGAAGAAGGTGCCGAAATTCAAGATCCGCGAGGCTCAGGTCGCGATGCAGCTCCGCCGCGCGGAGGCCCAGATCGAGAAGACCTCGGATGCCGAAAAGTGGCGCGCCCTGCTCGAACAGGAAGTGGAGGTCTTCAAACAGAGCCTGGAGGAATGGAAAGCCATTCGCCAGGCATCGTTCGAGGAAACGAAAGAAAGGTTCGCTGCCACCCGGCGCGACATCGCGCTCTCCGCCAATGAGCACGTCAAGGCCCTGGAGCAGGCACTGAAAGCACAGCTGCATCGCTTGAACAATCTGCAGATGCAGCTGCAGATGGCGGCCTGACCCTATCGACGCGGCCCGTTCCTGAAGCCATAGTGGGTGGTTTTCAACGACTTTCGGATTCACATGGCCCAGATCAACGAGCGCCGCGTCGCCACAAACTCAATCGAACTGAACATCGCCGAACAGGGGGAAGGCCCTCTGGTTGTGCTCCTGCACGGCTTCCCCGAATCCTGGTATTCCTGGCGGCACCAGTTCGCGCCCCTTGCCGAAGCCGGTTACCACGTGGTGGCACCGCACATGCGCGGCTATGGAAAGAGCGACCGGCCGCATGAGATCGAGGCATATACCCAGGTTGAAGTGATGGCCGATATCGCCGGTCTCGTCCCGGCACTCGGTTACCAACAGGCCATCGTGATCGGCCATGACTGGGGTGCGCCGACCGCCTGGGGATGCGCCCTCCACTACCCGGAAACATTCTCTGCCGTGGGGGCGCTGTCCGTACCCTTCTCACCCCGGGCGGCGAATCCACCCATGGCAGCGCTCCGTGAAGCGTTCAAAGGTCAGTTCTTCTATCAGCTCTATTTCCAGGAGCCGGGGGTCGCCGAAGCGGAGTTCGAAGCCGATCTGCGCCTCGCGCTGAAGAAATTTCTCTACATGGCCAGCGGTGACGCGGATTCCACCACATCGCTGTTGATGCGCGGGCCTGATGACGACCTCCTGACCGGACTGGAGGTGCCGGAAGCTTTGCCCGACTGGCTGACGGAAGCAGACCTGGATTTCTACACGGCCGAATTCACCGCCTCCGGGATGCGCGGCCCGCTCAACTACTACCGCAACCATGATCTGACCTGGAAGCTGACTGCCGGTGCACCGACCCGGATCAGCCAACCTGCCATGTTTGCGGCCGGAGACCGGGATGGCGTCATCCTGATGGCGGCCGAGGCGCTGGAGAATCTCCCGGTGAACGTGCCCGATCTGCGCATCAACCAGCTGATTCCAGGGATCGGACACTGGACCCAGCAGGAAGCACCGGATGCGGTCAACGCATTGATACTCCAGTTTCTTGAAGAGGTCGCCTGATACACCATGAGCAATCAGATCGTCATAGTCGGCAGCGGAATTTCCGGTATGTGCACGGCCCTGGCACTCGCCACGCGGGGCCTCGACATCACCGTTCTCGAACGGGATACACCGCCGCCAGAGGGAGATCCGGACAAGGCATTCTTCGACTGGCCGCGACGGGGCGCCTCCCAGTTCCGGCACCCGCATGCGTTTCTCGGCCTGATGTGCAATCTGCTGGAAGAGAACTACCCGGATCTGCTTGAAGACTTTTATGCGGCTGGTGCACGGCGCCTCGATTTCCGGGAGATGCTGTCACCGGAACTGCAGGCGGACTACCGCCCGGAATCCGGCGACGAGAAACTCTGGATGCTCCTCTGCCGCCGCGCCACCATTGAAACGGTGTTGCGCCGCTACGTGGAAAAGCTGCCCAATATTCAGGTGATCAACAACATCACCATCGACGGAGTCGTGGCCGATCAGACAGACAACGGCGCGCTCAATGTCCGCGGCGTCCGGGTCCGGCGGGACTGTGTAGAGACATTCGGTGAGACCATCGAGGCGGACGTGCTGGTGGATGCCAGCGGCCGGTCCACCCGCTTTCCCGGCTACTTCGCCGAACTCGGAACCGATATACCCGAGGAAAACGACAATGCGGAGATCGTCTATTACACCCGTCACTACCAGCTGAACGAGGGTGTGGAAGAACCCTCCCGGAGCGGCAAGGATCGTTCCGCCGGTGATCTGGGCTATATCAAATTCGGCGTCTTCCCAGGCGACGCCGGCAGCTTCGCCATCATCGTCTGCCTGCACAACAGCGAAACCGAGCTGCGGGAAGCCATCAAGGATGGCGACACCTTCGACAGGGTCTGCCGAAGCATCCCGGGCCTTGCACCCTGGCTTCAGGAGGGCCAATACCAGGCAACGACGCATCCCTTCGGGATCGGTGACATCCGCGCGGTCTGGCGCCACTTCGTGGTCGACGACAAGCCACTGGCGCTCAACTATTTTGCGGTTGGCGATGCAGCGGTTCGAACCAATCCTCTGTATGGACGCGGCTGCAGCACCAGCATCCTCCACGCCCATCTGCTGGCGGAGGTGCTCGCCGGTTCGGACGACCCGGTGGGCCGGGCATTGACGTTCGACCAGAAAACGGAAGCGTCTCTCCGTCCCATCTTCACCACCAGCCTGACAGAAGACCGGAATGGAATCAAAAAGGCGCTGGCCAGCGCACGGGGTGAACTGCTCGATAAACCGGACAGCTTCAAAAAATGGTTTGCGACCGCCTTCGGGGACGCACTGGCGGCTGCCAGCCGCTACAACCTCAGGGTGACCCGAGGCGTAATGCGCACGGTGAATCTGCTCGAGAAACCGGGCGCTTTTCTGGAGGACCGGAAGACGCGCCTCATCGTGTTGCTCTACATGTTCCGGGGCAGAAAGCGCAATGCGACTGCGCGCATCGTCCGCGGTCCAAGTCGAGCGGAAATGCTCTCCCTGATCGAATCCGGGGGCTGAGTCGGCCTTATCGGGTCGCCATGCCCGGCACGGCACCTGTTCGCCGGCGCCGAGTGACGGTCAGGGACGCAGGCTGCTCAGATAGGTGTTCAGAAAGACCCCATCGGGATCAGTTTCGTCCCGCACCTGCCACCAGTCCGCCCAGCGCGGATGTGCTGCCGCGAGCTGCTCGCCACTCAGATAGTGAACCTTGCCCCAATGGGGTCGTCCGGCGTACGCCAGAAAGATCTCCTCGCAGGCCCGGTAGTAAGGTGCATCATCTTCACCCAGCGGCAGATGCACAGACAACGTTACCGTTTCCCGTTCGTAGGCCGTGGACAGCCAGACATCGTCTGCGGCGACCGTCCGATATTCCACCGGCCACTGCACCCCGGTGAATTCAGTGCGCAACAGGTGGGCTATGTCTTCCAGGCACGCGCGGCCCTGTGCCCGCGGTACGCTGTATTCCATCTCCGTATGGGGTACCGGCCGATAATTCGGCAACACTTCATGGCTCCAGGCGAGCCGTTCGCCTTCTTCCGCCAGCGGGTACACGGGTGCCTGGTCGGTCTCGTTGATGAATTTCACCCGGGCGGTATCCGCCTGGGGATACCAGAAGAACTCATAGTGCCGATTTTCCTCGATACCGGTGTCGATGCCATCGAGCACCTCCTCAAGCGGCAGCTGCCGGCTTTCTTCCTTGAGCACATAGCGGGGAAGCAGTTGCAGCTCGTACTGAGTCATCACACCGAACGCGCCGAGATGGAGCCGCGCCGCCTGCCAGAGACGGTCGCCTTCACCGGCCTCCACCACCGCACCGGTCGCATCCACCAGCCGGAAGCCGGTAACGGCCGCCGAAAAATTTCTGAGATCCTTCCCCGTGCCATGGGTGCCTGTCGCCGTCACCCCGGCGATGGCCTGCTGGTCGATGTCGCCCTGATTGGCAAAGCCGAGCCCTTTTTCATTCAGCGCGTTACCGAGCGCGAAGATCCGGGAGCCCGCCCAGACCCTGGCCCGACAGGTCGCTTCATCGGCGCTGATCAGTCCAGCGAGCCCCTGCAGATCGAGGATGACCTCGTCATCGTTCGCCACCAGCGGCGCATGGCTGTGCCCGGCGCCCACGGTCCGGATTCGGCGCCCCTGGCCGGCGGTCCGCATAACCAGCGCACAGACATCCGCTTCACTGCGCGGGAAGTGAATGGCCGCCGGACGACTCTCGAGCTTTCCAGACCAGTTCCGCCATCGCGGCATCGGAGCACCTCCGGGGTTCAGAAATCAACGGTATGATGTGCTCTTCGAGTTAAACGGGGCGTGCGGCGTATGGCAAGTTCTCAATATCGACAGACGAACGTCTTCTGGTGTTCTGACAAGCCGATCCAGCACCTGACGCTTTCGATCCTGCTCTGTCTGATTCCCGGACTCACAACCGCCGCGCAGGTGCAGACGGAAACCGGTAGCGCACCGCCGCTCACAGCCGCGAACATCGAGCATTTCTTCGACACGGCCTTCACCACCCAGGTTCAGGACCATCGTATCGTCGGTGCCGTCGTCGCGGTGGTTCTTCGGGGCGAGGTCGTTCACCTCGGTGGCTATGGCTGGGCCGATCTCGAGTCCCGCACGCCGGCGGACCCGGTGAACTCAATGTTCCGCATCGCCTCCATCTCCAAACCATTCGTCTGGACTGCGATCATGCAACTCGTCGAAACCGGTCGCCTTGACCTGGATGACGACGTCAACGACCACCTCAGCGCCTTCAAAATCCCCGACTCCTTCGATGAGCCGGTGCGTATCCGCCACCTGCTCACGCATACACCCGGTTTCGAAGATCAGGCCATCGGCATGAACGCGAGAACTCTGCAGGATGAGCTGCCCCTGGCCACTTACCTGGCCGAGCACATGCCGGCCAGAGTACGTCCGCCGGGCGAACGGGCATCGTACTCGAACTGGGGCACCAGTCTGGCCGCCTACATCGTCAGTGAAGTCAGCGGTGAGCCCTGGGCAGACTACATCGATGCACACATTCTGACACCGCTGGACATGCATTCCACCAACACTCACAGCGAACTGAGCGACAAGTTCAAGGCCCGAATGGCCACCAGTTACGTGTGGGGAAATGGTCAGTTCACCGCAAAGCCATACGAATACATGAACGATGGGCCAGCGGGCATGATCAGCACCACGGCCGATGACATGAGCCGGTTCATGCTGGCGCATCTGGCTCTGGGTGCCTATGGGGATCGTCGAATTCTCGACGCAGCCACCGCGCGGCAGATGCAGTCCCCCCTGTTCGCGCCTCATGAGGGCATCACCACCATGCTGCATGGGTTCTATCGCGCCGACAGGAATGGCCAGGTGATCTTCGGCCATGGCGGCGACACCAATCAGTTTCACAGCAACCTGAGCCTGTTTCCCGATCATGACCTCGGCATTTTTGTCTCGTTCAATTCGGATTCAGCGGCGGCGGCCCGCAGCAGGCTGATTCCGGCCTTCGTGGATCATTTCTTCCCGGTGACCTTTCTCAGGGAGGCACCCGCACCGGCGCCAGGCGTCAATCTTTCGGACTACACGGGGGAATACATCCCGCTGCGCAGCAACTGGAGCACGCTGGAACGACTGGGCACACTGGTCACCGGCGTCTCCATAGAGGCCGATGGTGATGAGCTGGTCTTCGCGGGCGACAGCCGCTGGATACCCCGGGGCGATGATCTTTTCACCAGCCGGTACCGGGACATCAATATGGTGTTCGAGCGTGAGTCGGGCGTTGTCACCCACGTGGTGATCGGCAGCCCGCTGTCGACATTCAGCAAGGTGCGTGGGTTGGATGCCCCGAGCAATGCTATCGCGCTGATCGGTGCCATGACCCTGATCGCGTTGGTCGCCGTACTCGGCTATGGCGGCCGTCTGTTCCACCGCGCATCAGCCGGGGGCCGACTGCCGCCCCGCCAGGTTGCCGCGGCCTGGATCCACAGTCTGCTGCTGATCGCGCTGTACGCATACCTCGCCAGCGTCCTTTCAGGCAATGTGGAGGCGTTCGTCCTCGGGGTTCCGGACCGGGTTGTGGTGAATGTCTGGCTGCATATTCTCAACACGGCGCTGGGCATTGCGGTGATCGGCTTTGCCGCCATGCAATGGCTCAGGGGTACGGCCACCATGGCAGTGCGAATCCGCTACAGCGGGGTCGCCGTGGCCGCGCTCATCAATCTCTGGGTCGCCAGCCACTTCAACCTTCTGAGTTATCCATTCAGCCATCTTGCAACTTGAGCGGCGCTGTCTGTCGCGCCTTCTGCCGAGGCGCGATTCCTACTGAAGGCGCGCCCTGATCAGAATCAGCAGGAGCAGTTGAACGACCATCGCCCCGGCCAGCACCCAGGCGCTGTCGAGCGTACCAGCCGCGATAAAGGCCACAGCGGCAATCATGCCGTTGCTCAAGGCATAGGGCACCTGGGTCCGGAAATGATCATAAGCACTGCAGTCCGCGCCCGTGGCCGCCAGAATGGTTGTTTCAGAGATGGGCGAGCTGTGATCGCCGAAGAGTCCACCGGACAGCACAGCGCCGATCGTCACCGCCAGCGGGGCATCCACCGCCATTGCGGCGGGCAATGCCAGTGGAAACAGAATGGCAAACGTTCCCCAGGAAGAGCCGGTCGAAAACGACACGATCGCCGCGAAGAAGAAGGTGGTGACCGGCAGAAGCCAGCCCGGTAAACCAGACGCGGCCACACCCGCAATGTATTCACCTGTGCCCAGAGCGGTACCCACGTCCGAAAGAGCCCACGCCAGCACCAGCATGATGGCTACCTGCATCATCCGGCTCATGCCGGAAAAATAGGTCTCCAGGCTGGCCAGCAGTTTCGTCGCACCGGTGACCGACAGCAGAACGATCAGCACCACGGCGGCGCTCAGATAGGCAACCGACAGCCCTGCCCGGAAGTCTGAACCGCTCACCCGTTCAAAAGGAAAACCCAAGGGCACCAGCACCCAGGCGAGCACGCCTCCGAGCACCAGCAGAGGCGCCCAGATGAAATAGGCCCGTCCCTGAAGCCCGGTTCCGGTATCGGCCAGCAAAGCGGGTTGTCCGCCATCCAGCGTTGAAGTCGAAACAGGCGCGCTTCCGCCGGCGGTCGCTTCGACCTCGCGCATGGGCCCGAAATCGAGACGCAGCAATGCGAGCGCCGGCACCATGAGCACCGCCAGCCAGGCATAGAACTGGAAGGGAATCGCGGCAACGAATGCCGCGTAGTCCGACTCGGCGATGCCCAGCAACTCAAACTGCTGATTCAGCAGGCTCATGATGTAGACGCCCCAGCCGATGAACGGCACCAGGATGGCGACGGGTGAAGCTGTGGAATCAATGATGAAGGCCAGCTTCTGGCGGGACAGACTGAGGCGATCGGCCAGATCCCGGAACACGGGCCCGACGATCAGGGGTGTGCCCAGATCGGAAAAGAAAATCAGAATGCCGCCGGACCACGCAGCGAACTGCAATCGCAGCTTGGAGGTGAGGTACCGGGTAACATCCCGGGCGAACGCCTGACCACCGCCCGAACGCTCCATCAGCGCAACAAACCCACCGATGAAGGCGAGCAGCACCAGCACGGCGGCGTTGTAGCCATCCATCAGCTCCGGCACCAGATGGTCGGTAACCAGAAGTTTAGACGCCTCGAGGGGGCCGGCGCCGCTCAGCAGCAGAACGCCGGCAAACAGACCAGCAGCGAGTCCGGCCAGCACGTTCCGCGCGGCCAGCGCAATCACCAGGGTGACTGCGATGGGCAGCAGCGAAAGTGGACCGGGCTCGGTCACGCGTGGCCCGGATCAGCCCTGGACCACGACCTCCCTGGCGAGTGAGCGACCTTCATTGGCCGCTTCCAGGAACTCCGGTACCTGATCGAAATTCAGGTAGTGGTAGATTTCCGGCGCCATGGAATCAATCTTAGTCGCATACTCAAGGTACTCTTCCGGGCTCGGCAGCTTGCCGAGCACCGAGGCGATGGCGGCCAGCTCGGCGGAAGCCAGGAATACATCCGCCCCCTGCCCCAGCCGGTTCGGGAAGTTCCGAGTGGAAGTGGACACGCAGGTGGATCCCGGCTGAATGCGCGCCTGGTTGCCCATGCAGAGACTGCAACCGGGCATTTCCGTGCGCGCGCCCGCCTGGGCATAGATGTTGAAGTAACCTTCTTCCATCAGCTGGTGCTCGTCCATTTTGGTCGGCGGAGCAATCCAGAGCCGGGTCGGAATCACCGTATCCGCCGCCTGCAGCAGCTTACCCGCCGCCCGGAAGTGGCCGATGTTGGTCATGCAGGAACCGATAAAGACCTCGTCGATTTTCGTGCCGGCCACATCAGAGAGCGTTTTCACATCATCCGGATCGTTCGGGCACGCCAGCAGTGGCTCTTTGATTTCGGACATGTTGATCTCGATCACTTCGGCATACTCGGCATTCTCATCCGCCTTGAGCAGGCTCGGATTTTCCAGCCACTCTTCCATGGCCTGAGCGCGACGTTCCAGCGTCCGTACATCGCCGTAGCCACTGGCGATCATCCAGCGCAGCATCACCACATTGGAACGCAGGTACTCGGCAACGGATGCCTCGGACAGGGCGATGGTGCAACCGCCGGCAGAGCGTTCGGCGGAGGCGTCGGAAAGTTCGAACGCCTGTTCTACGGTGAGGTCTTCCGGCAGACCTTCGATCTCCAGAATCCGGCCGTTGTAGACGTTCTTCTTGCCCTCTTTTTCAACCGTCAGCAGTCCCCGCTGAATGGCGGCATAGGGAATGGCGTTCACCAGATCGCGCAGGGTTATGCCGGGCTGCATTTCACCGGTGAATCGCACCAGTACGGATTCCGGCATATCCAGGGGGATCACGCCGAGAGCGGCACCAAACGCCACCAGACCGGAACCGCCCGGGAAGGAGATGCCGAGGGGGAATCGGGTGTGTGAATCTCCGCCGGTGCCCACCTGGTCCGGCAGCAGCATCCGGTTCAGCCAGCTGTGGATGATGCCATCCCCCGGCCGCAGGGAAACACCGCCCCGGTTCTGAATGAAATCCGGCAGGGTGTGCTGGGTTTCAATGTCCACCGGCTTCGGATAAGCCGCGGTGTGGCAGAAGCTCTGCATCACCAGATCCGCTGAGAAGCCCAGACAGGCCAGCTCTTTCAGCTCGTCCCGGGTCATGGGTCCGGTGGTGTCCTGAGAGCCGACGGTGCCCATGCGCGGTTCGCAGTAGGTACCCGGGCGGATGCCTTCGCCTTCCGGCAGACCGCAGGCACGACCCACGATCTTCTGCGCCAGGGTGAAACCGGCATCACTCTCCTGTGGATTTTCCGGCCGACGGAACACGTCCGTGGGCCCGAGACCGAGGGACTCCCGCGCCCGTTCGGTGAGGCTTCTGCCGATGATGAGCGGAATGCGTCCACCGGCCTTCACTTCATCGAGAATCACATCGGTTTTCAGCTTGAACTCGGAAATGAGTTCACCATCTTCGCGCTCTATTCTGCCTTCGTAAGGCTTCACGACGACCACGTCACCCATCTCGAGTTTGCTCACATCCGCCTCGATCGGCAGTGCGCCCGAGTCTTCCAGAGTATTGAAAAAGATCGGCGCGATCTTGCCACCCAGCACTACGCCGCCCTGGCGCTTGTTGGGTACGAAGGGGATATCGTCACCCATGGTCCAGAGCACGGAATTGGTCGCACTCTTGCGGGAAGAGCCGGTACCGACCACATCACCCACATAGGCCACGCCATTGCCTTTGTTCTTCAGCGCCTCGATCTGTTCGATGGCATTGGTGATCCCCTCGCGCGGGTTTTTCAGCATGGCGAGAGAATGGAGCGGGATATCCGGTCGGGACCAGGCATCCTGGGCCGGTGAGAGATCGTCGGTGTTGGTTTCACCGGCTACGTTGAATACGGTCAGTTTGATCGCCTCCGGCAGGTCGGCCTTTTCCTGGAACCACTCTGCGTCCGCCCAGGACTGCAACACACCCTGCGCATGCGCATTGCCGTTGTTCGCCTTTTCCGCAACGTCGTGGAAGGCATCGAACATCAGCAGCGTACCCTTCAGTTCTTCCGCTGCGTTGGCCGCGAATTCCGCATCGTCCAGCAGATCGACGAGCGGCAGGATGTTGTAGCCACCAAGCATGGTGCCGAGGATCTCGATGGCCCTGGCCCGATCGATGAGCGAACACTCGGCCTCCCCTTTGGCGATGTCCGCCAGGAAAGCGGCCTTCACATATGCTGCATCGTCCACGCCCGGCGGCACACGCTCGGTGAGCAGATTCATGAGGAAAGCTTCTTCACCGGCAGGCGGAGCCTTCAACAGCTCTACGAGTTCCGTCACCTGCTCTGCGTCCAGAGGCAGCGGCGGAATGCCCTGCTCGGCACGTTCAGCGGCATGTTTACGATAGGCTTCAAGCATGATGACCTCTTCTGACAAAGTTTTTTCTGACAATATTTTTTCTGAGAAAGTTTTTCATTCGTCCGTGACGACCCGCTCGCAACAGGCACAGGGCCCGCAGCAGGCGGTTCGCATCCGGGGGGTTCGGGTGGATGGCGGGCAATGTACCAGAGGCCTATACATGCGTAAAATGGATACTTTGCATGTATATCATGCATTATTGTTATGTATAACAGCGATCATATAGAGCAGTCAGAGAGACCGCCACCCCGCACAGCACAGCACAGCACGAGGCATATCGAAATGGATCTGATTCTGCTCCGCTCTCTGGTCACCGTGGCCGATGCGGGCGCCATCACCGAGGCTGCCGGCCGTCTTGGGGTGACCCAACCCGCGCTGACGAGACGCATTCAGCAACTGGAAGAAACGTTCGGCGTCGAGTTGCTCAGCCGCAGCCGGAAGGGCGCAGAACTCACCGAACTCGGACGGCTGGTGGAACGGGAAGCCCGCCTTCTCATCGACCGCTACGATGCCCTGAAACAGGAAGTCGCCAGCCACTCCAGCGTAGACGGCGGCACCGTGCGCATCGGCGGCGGCGCGACCGCGGTGTCGTTCGTTCTACCGGACGCCATCGCCAACTATCAGCGCGAACATCCTCGCGTGCACTTTCATGTGAAAGAGGCGAGCAGCAGCGAGATCGCCGATGACGTTGCAGACGGACATCTGGAACTCGGCCTTGTCACCCAGCCTGTCCGCACCGCCGGCCTGGAGATCGAACCCATCGTCGATGACCGGATCGTGCTGGTCGCGGCGGCCGGCAATCCCCTGGCAGACGCCGGCACATTGTCGGTGGAAAGCCTGGATGGGCGGAACTTCGTGGGTTTCGAGGGCGGGAGTGCCATCCGGCAGATCGTCGACGCCGGTCTCCGGGAGGCCGGGGTCGCCATCAACGTGATCATGGAGCTCCGCTCAATCCCGGCGATCCTGAGGATGGTTGCCACCACAGACAGCCTGGCCTTCGTCTCCCAACTCGGCCTCCAGAGTCAGGATCTGGTCCGCGAGATTTCAGTCCGGGATCTTGCCATCACCCGCCGACTCGGTCTGGCAACACGCCGCGGATACGTGCTTTCACCAGCCGCCGGACGTTTTGCACAACGACTGCTATCCAGCCGGCAGAACGCTACCTGACCGGCACCGAATCGTCTGATTCGAGCCTCAGAACCACGGAGGCCGGATCGAACTTCCCGAGCAGGCCCGGGTCGGTTTCCCGAACTGCGCGTGCCCGATACACCGCCCTTTCACCGGCAAACTGAATCCTCACCCGGGCATCCGCGTCGATATACCGCAGCCAGCGTCGTCGCGGCGAGGGATCCAGCAAAAGAGCGTCCTGAATTCTGAACAGCTGCACGTGTACGGAGTAAGGCGTATCCGGTCGTGTCTCCAGCACGATCACGCTGACGTCGTCCAGCGTCGTCCGGTCAAGGGCGGAAAGCCCCCACTCAGGTCCCTCCAGCTGTCCGCCGGGGAAAGGACCGAAACCACAACCACTGAGGAAAGCGGCAGCAATCGAAAAGGCAGCCATACGCAAGGCAGGTAACCCGGTCATAACGATATTCGTTCGACTCCCTTGATCCGGACCTGGGTCGGATGCATTAATCGCCCAGATCTATACGGAGGACATCATGTCAGATACCTACACGCCACCCAAAGTCTGGACCTGGGATCAGGAGAGCGGCGGCCGGTTCGCAAACATCAATCGCCCGATCGCTGGCGCCACACACGACAAAGCGTTGCCGGTGGGCAACCATCCGCTGCAACTCCATTCCCTCGCCACGCCGAACGGCGTGAAGGTAACCGTCCTGCTGGAGGAACTCCTGGCTGCCGGCCACGATGCGGAGTACGACGCCTGGCTGATCAACATCGGTGAAGGCCATCAGTTCAGCAGCGGATTCGTTGCCATCAATCCGAACTCCAAAATCCCCGCCCTGCTGGACCGCAGCACGCCGGAGCCGACGCGGGTGTTCGAATCCGGTGCGATCCTTTTGTATCTGGCGGAGAAGTTCGGCGCATTCCTGCCCACGGACCCGGGTCAACGCGCCGAATGCATGTCCTGGCTGTTCTGGCAGATGGGCAGCGCGCCTTACCTCGGTGGCGGATTCGGCCACTTCTACGCCTATGCGCCGGAGAAATGGGAGTATCCGATCAATCGATACGCCATGGAGGTGAAACGGCTGACCGACGTACTCGACCAGCGTCTGGCGGACCATCAGTTCCTTTGCGGCGACGAGTACACCATCGCGGACATGGCCAACTACGCCTGGTTCGGCGCCCTCGTGCTGCACAACATTTACGACGCAGCCGAATTTCTGGACGTGGCCGGTTATACCCACGTGATCCGCTGGGCCAAGGAAATCGAAGCACGCCCCGCTGTGGAACGGGGCCGCCGGGTAAACCGGACCTGGGGGCCGGAGGAAACCCGCGTGCCCGAACGGCACGCTGCGAGCGACTTCGACTAGCACCCGTCCTGCCGGACAGAGCATTCGGGCGTCGCGCGGCATCTGCGCGTAGAATCGCCCGTGTGCACTGACTATTGCGGGGGGTTGCGGATGCTTCTGAGCGATCAGGCGGTGATCGAACGGGTGTTCGATCACATCGACAACGGTTCAACGGACCGGGGCGAGGAGATCTGGCGGGAGCCTACCGAGCATTTCCGCTCACCAGAACGCTTCGAAAAGGAGCTGGCCCTGTTCCGCCGGCTCCCACTCCCCTTCGCGCCTTCGCTTGCGCTGGCCAACACGGGCGACTATCTGGCCCGGCCTGTGGGCGGCGTGCCCATCGTGGTGGTCCGCCACGAAGATGGTGAATTGCGTGCCTTCCGAAATGCCTGTCGTCATCGCGGCGCCACGGTGGCGCAGGGTGCGGGATGTACCCGGGTGTTCACCTGCGGCTATCATGGCTGGGCGTACGGACTGGATGGCGCGCTCCGCCACGTCCCCCACGAATCGGGCTTTCCCGGACTCGACAGGGCGGAACACGGGCTCGTCCCCATCGACAGTGTCACGGAACGCGGTGGCCTGATCTTCGTTGCCATCGAGCCGCCCATGGACGATGGCGCACTGGCGGCGCTGCCGGAACTGATCGGCGCCGATCAGGCGGTGTTCGACGAAAGCGACCGGGAGAGTGAGTTCAACTGGAAGTTGAACATCGAGGCGACCCTGGAGGGTTATCACATCAAGCCGACCCACCGGGAGACCTTCTATCCCTACGGCTACGACAACATGAACGTGGTCGAAACCTTCGGACCCAACGCCCGTGTGACCTTCCCGTTCCGGCGCATCGAAAAGTTGCGACCGCTGCCTCCCGAGCAGCGGGACATCAGCGGCCGGGTAACCTATGTCTACAACCTGTTTCCCAACACCACGGTCGCCGTACTCTCCAACCATACGGTCGTATCGTTCTCGGAACCGCTGACACCCACCAGAACCCGCTATTTCAGCTACCGGATCGGCGACAAGGTTGCGGAAGGCGACGAAGCATCCCTGTCCCGCATGAAACGGGATGCGGATTTCGTTTCAGATACCGGGTCGAAGGAAGACGCGGATATGGTGCAGCGAATCCAGGCCGGCCTGGCCAGCGGCGCCAACAGTCACTTCCTCTACGGCCAGTTCGAAAAGGCCATCGTCAACTTCCACCGCCATCTGAGCCGGCTGATCGGCGACTGATCGCCGCCGACCCGGCTTAATCAGATCACCTCTTCCGCCTCGTTGACACTGTAGTCGAGATCGTAGCGACTGACCGGCAGCTGCCGCACCCGGGTACCGGTGGCGGCGAAGATCGCATTGGTCAGCGCCGGCCCGATGCCCGGGGTACCCGGTTCGCCGGCACCCCCCATGGGATGGCCGCTGTTGATGATCTCCACGTCGATCGCCGGTGCATCGGACATGCGAACCATGGGGTAGTCGTGGAAGTTGGACTGCACCACCGCTCCCCCATCGATCTGAATGTCGCCATGAAGCGCCGCGGTGAGACCGTAAATGATGCCGGACTCCATCTGAGCGGTCAGACCGTCCGGGGTGACCGCCATCCCCGGATCCACGGCACAGACGACCCGATCGACCCGTACCGCCCCGTCCTGCACAGTCACATCGACCACCTGGGCGACGATGCTGCCAAAGGACGCCTGCAGAGAAATCCCTCTACCCTGCCCGGCGGCCACCTCTGCCCCCCAGTCGGCGTTTCTGGCGGCGGTCTCCAGCACATGCCGATGCCGAGGGGCATCGGCCAGCAGGGCTCGTCGGAACTCGTACGGGTCTTTGCCAGCCGCATGGGCCAGTTCATCCACGAACGACTCCGTGAAAAAGCCATGCTGGGAATGATCCACGCTCCGCCAGGGACCGAAGGGCACGTGGGTGGCGGAATCCGTGTAGTGGATGTACTGATTGGCAATACCGTACGGAATATGGGGCGCTTCAGCGGGTTCATGCTTGTCGACGTACTGATTTTCCCACGCAAGCGGGACACCATTCGCATCCAATGCGGCCTTGAAGCGGCTGGTGATGGCCGGCCGGTAGTGGTCGTGACGCACGTCCTCCTCCCGGGACCAGATGAGCTTCACCGGCAGACCCACGGCCCTGGCAATCTGCGCGGCCTGAACCACGGCATCGTCCGTTGCCCGCCGGCCGAATCCACCGCCCATCACATGGTTGTGCACATGGACGTTTTCCACGTCCATCTCCAACGCCTCAGCGACCGAGTACCGGGCGCCCAGAGGGTTCTGAGAACCGGTCCAGACCTGACACTCACCCGCTTCGATGGCCACGGTGGCATTCATCGGTTCCATGCAGGCATGGGCGAGATAGGGCACGCGGTAGGTCGCTTCCACCATGGTTGCGGCTTCCGCATAACCCAGATTCACATCGCCCCGATCGACGTCGGTCTGGGATTCGCCATCGGCGACCGCCCGGGCCATGTCCCGATCGAACTGCTTGAAGATCTCCGCCTGACCCACACCGCTCTGAGCCGGCTCGGTCCAGCCGATCTTCACGGCGGCGAGCGCTTTCTTCGCCTGCCAGTAACCGTCGGCGACCACAGCCACCGCATCATCGAGCTGCACCACATCCACCACGCCGGGCATGGAACGGGCGGCACTGTCATCCACCGAGGCCAGCTGTGCCCCGAACACCGGGGCTGCCTCGATGGTGGCAATCTTCACACCCGGCACATCCGCATCGATGCCGAAGGTGGCGCTGCCATCCACCTTGGCCGGAATGTCATGGCGCGGAACGCTCCTGCCCATGATGCGGAACGCTTCCGGACGCTTGAGTGTCGGTGTGTAAGGCGGGGCCATTCGTCCGGCGGCCGCTGCAAACTCCGCGAACGGCGCCTGCCGGCCACTTCCGTCGTGGATGATCTGTCCTTCCTCGGCGCGCAGTTCGCCGGACGGCAGGGACCAGGCTTCGGCGGCGGCATTGATGAGCATTTCCCGTGCCGCCGCGCCGGCGATACGCATACCGTACTGGCCGGTCGCCCGAACGCTGGCACTCCCTCCGGTGATCTGCAGGCGCATGGCTTTGGCAATCTGGATGAAAGCGCCATCCACCGTACCGACCAGCGGCGCCGGGATCTTTGCCGGACCCAGCAGGTAACCCTTACCCATCATGTAGTTGGCGTACTCGTCATGGGCGGGCGCTTCGATGAAAGACACATCGTCCCAATGGGCATCCAGTTCATCCGCAATCATCTGGGTCAGCGCCGTCTGCGCGCCCTGCCCCATCTCCGAGTGCGGAATGATGGCGGTCACGTGATTCGTCGGGTCGATTTTCAGCCAGGCACTGACCAGCATCTCATCACCCTCGGTGACCAGTGGGCTCAGCTTCTGTGCACGATTTCCGGGTCGGAGGGCTACGCCGACGACCAGGGCACCACCGGCCACCACACCCGCTGTGATCACACCACGGCGCGTCCATTTACCCATGCCGCTACCCATGCTGCTGCACCTCCGTCTGCTCGGCCGGATCGAAGTGGCCGACCGCCGCCACGGATTTGATCGCCTTTTTTATCCGTCCGTACATGCCGCAACGGCACAGATTACCGTCCATGGCCTCGTTGATGGCCGCATCATCCGGGGTGGGATTGCTCTCCAGGAGCGCGACCGCAGACATGATCTGACCGGATTGACAGTAGCCGCACTGAGGCACCTGATGTTCGATCCAGGCCTGCTGCACCGGGTGCAACTCGCCGTCTCGAGCCAGACCTTCGATGGTGAGGATCTCGCCACCCGCAGCCGCGGATACGGGCATCACGCAGGCGCGGATGGGACGTCCATTCAGATGGATGGTGCAGGCACCGCATTGGGCAATACCACAGCCGAATTTGGTGCCTGTCAGGCCGAGTTGCTCGCGGATAACCCACAACAACGGGGTATCCGGCTCCACATCCACCGACTGGCGGACGCCATTGACGCTGAATTCAATCATCGGAGGTCTCCTGCTCCTTGCGCAGATGGAGGAGCCTCGGAAAACAGAGGCTCACGGGGGTGGAATCAGTATAATGACACCCTGTCACTTCGGTCAACGAAGGGCGCGGTCAGCCCCGGTAGGTAACCCTGAGCGCAGTGCGGACCGGAACCGCTGCACCATTGTCCAGAACTGGCGCGAACCGCCAGGTGCGAATCGTCCGCGCGGCATTACGCAGGAAGATTCCCGGGGCATCCCCACTCACATTGACGTCGATCACCCGACCGGATTCCGAGACCGTGAACGCCACGTCGATGGAACCCTCGGCACCTTCCAGTGCCCCGCTCGGATAAACGAGCGGTGATACGCGGACCGGCTCGAGTTCCGAGTACGGCAGAAATCTCGGATCGGAAGCTGCCGTCATCGGTGCCTCCGTGTCCGAGAGAGCCTCTGCTCCGGGATCGTCAGCGCCTAGCGTAAGCGCATCCGCCGGGAACCCGTCGGGCAGATCATTGGCACTGACAGCGGATGCCCGTGCAGCGGATTCCGCCAGATAAGTATCGAGTGCCTGCTGAACGGTCGTCTCCACCGGATTCGACGCCGGTTCAAGCGGCACTACCGGGCCAAGGGTGGCCAGCAGCGGATCGCTCTCTGCGGCTCCGGGCCCGGAATCTTCCACAATCACCTCAACGGCCAGCGCACCCAACGCCAATCCGGTGGCGGATTCCACCAGCGAATCCAGTCCCGCATCCGCGCCGGCGCCCCGTGCCTGCTCTGCTGCCTGAACAGCCGCCGCGACGCCCATCTCTTCCTCTTCGGTTTCGGCAGGTGCAGGATCCGTTGAGCCTGCGTCAGCAGCCCTGGTGGCCATACCCGGCGGAGTAGCGGAAAAGTATGCCAGGGTGTCTGCCACGGACGTTGCCGCCAGTCCAAGGGTCGTGGCCTGCTCGATCAGTCTGCCGGCACGAAAGGCATCACCCTGGTCGTAACTCTGACGCGCTTCCTGTACCAGACGTTCATTGAGCACCGCCAGCGCATCCGGAATGCGCGAATCGTCCGGGTAGGCGACCATCAGCGAGCGCAGGGACGCAACGGCGAAGTCGATGCTTGCCTTGTCCGGCAGGGGGTCCGCTTCGACCAGTGCGGTGAGGCGCAAAAACATATCCTGGCTGACCGCCATCGTTGCCGAACCGGCAGGCTCTGCTGCCACTGGCGTCGGCGATCCCATGCTATCGCGGGAGACCACCGCCTCACTGCTTTCAGAGGCGGGAGCAGAAGCAGAGGCAGTGGCTGGATCAGAAACAGAAACATCACCAGAGCCCGCCACCGACGGCACTGCCACCGCCTGGTCAGTCCCTGCGTTCGTCTCTCCGTTCGTCTCTCCGTTCGTGATGGCCTCTTCAACACTGAGACTCGCGACGTAAAGCGCGGTGGTCACCAGGCTGGCAACCACGAGCACCGAGCCGACCAGCACCAGGATCGCGCGCCGGATGCCGGTTCGTTTCTCCGCAGCCTGACGTTTCTCCGCCGCGGCGGCCGCGTGCTCCCGCTGCAGGTAATCCAGCGGCACTGCCGCCAGCGGCATTGCCGGCGATCGCTCGCCGATTGGCATCTCGCCATCACGGGCCGGTGCACTCAGCGGACCGAGTGGCCGGCGAGGTGCGCCTTTGCGGACGACGTACAGCGCCAGCGCATCCCCGGGCGGACGGGTCGCGGCGAAATCGTTGTCTATATCGAGGGTGTGGCCGAGGAAGTCGAGACGAATGTGGGTCTGAGCACCGACGCGAAGGGTCTGCAAACGCTCGCCGGCTTCGAGCTCGAGTTCGTAGTCGTCGCCCATCGCGCTCAGGATCAACCCTTCACCGGCCAGATCGAGCTGGACGACGGCATCCGGTGCTTCGAAGCTCAGGTCGCCGGACGTCAGAACACCAAGCCGCATCCCGGCATGCACCCGGGCGGTCATATCCCCCCCACGGGCAATCAGGTGCCAGCCGACGGCTTCGCTGTCTCTGGAATTTATCGGTTCCATAGTGCGTCTCTGCCCCCAGGCTCAGAACACACGCTGTATTCTGCTGACCCTCAGTCTATGCCCCGATGGACTGCACGGAAACCGGAAAATTGTACTGGCTTGTCAGTAGCCACTATCGCCCATCAGGCCGCCAGATAGAGACTCCTGTCCGGGCTGATGGTGGTGCGATGCAACTCCCGGGCATAGCCGTCATAGCCGCCATTGGCCTTGTGCAGAACGCTACGGTTATCCCAGATCACCAGCATGTTTTCCTGCCAGCGATGGGTGTACTGGAATTCCTGACGGGTCTGCCAGGCATACAGATCGCGAATCAGGTCAGCCGCCTCGTCGTCCGTCATACCTTCCACTCCGACGATATATCCGAAACAGCCGAACAGTGTTTCACGACCGGTTTCCGGATGCCGCAGGATGAATGGATGGGGATGCACTTCCCGGGCGGATTCGGAATAAACGATCTTCATACTTCGATCCGAACCCTGTTCCCGTTCGCCATAGGTCCCATCCGGTGCATAGGCAAGCGCCGCCGTATGCAGCGCCATCCGGCCGTCGATCCTGGCCCGCAGATCGGCCGGCATTTCCGACAGCGCCTTCTGTTGATTGATGAAGCCGGTATCACCGCCGACCGGCGGAATGGTCAGGCTGTACAGACAGGTCCCGATGGGCGGATCTTCCTTGAAGCTCCAGTCGCTGTGCCAGCTCTCCGCAAAAACGGGCGCCTGCTCGTCCGCCCGCCGGGTCAGGGCAACTACCGGATTGTCCGGCGTGATGGATTCAAAAAACGGATCATCCCCCAGACCACCGAAGTAGCGGGTAAACCGGATCAGATCCGGGTCGGTGAGCTGCTGATCGGGGAATGCCAGCACATGGTGCGCCATCCAGGCCTCGCGCACCGCCCGAACAACATCATCTGAGAGCGGTTTCGCCAGATCGATACCGGTGATCGAGGCGCCGCAGGCACCATCGCTTGCTTCAATTTTCATCCGTACTCCCGAAAATGCCGATTCCAGTTTTCCATGACCGCCGGGCGCTCGAGCCTTCGGCACCGCACGGCAGATGCTAGACTCGCAGCGCTTTAACGTGCAACCGGAAGGAAAGGGTCGGAGATCAAGATGCGGAAAAATTTTCTGAGAAACGAGTCCATCGCAGACAACCTTATCGAGCTCCCTGCCCAGCCCGCGGACGTCCCCTGGCCCACCGAGCACTGGGACCGGACAGAGCCTGCAGCCTCTGATCCCGACCGATTCAGCCAGCTCACCGACGAGATCTTTGCGCTGCCTGAGGAGAAGGGCGTCACCTATGCCCTGCTGCTGATCAGAAATGGCCAGCTCTGCTATGAACGCTACGACGCCGGCGCCAATCCTTTCTACCTCCAGTACTCCTGGTCCATGGCGAAGAGCGTGACACAGGCGCTGGTGGGCATCCTCGTGCAGGAGGGCAGACTGGACCTGTACGGTCCGGCGCCGGTGGCCGAATGGCAACAGGACGAACGGCGTCACATCACCCTGGACCAGCTCCTGCGCATGTCCAGCGGTCTCGCTTTCCAGGAAGACTACGTGGATGGCACAGCGTCGGATGTGATCCCCATGCTCATGTACGAAGGCCGCCACGACACCGGTGCGTTCGCCGCCGCAAAACCCCTCGAGCACCCGCCCGGCAGCTTCTGGTCCTACTCCAGCGGCACCACCAACATCCTCTGCCGCATCCTGAAGGAAACAGTGGGCGACGGCGCTTCAGGCATGTTGAGATTCATGAATGACCGGCTCTTCGAGCCCATCGGCGTGCGCACGGCGACGCCGAAGTTCGATACGTCCGGCACCTTCATCGGTTCCTCGTATCTGCAGGCGATTCCGCAGGACTTCGCCCGCTTCGGCCTGCTCTACCTCCGTGGCGGCAACTGGAACGGCGAGCAGATACTCGCACCTGAGTGGGTGGATTACGCCCGCTCCCCCACGGTGCATACAGAGGAAGCGTGCTATGGCGCGCACTGGTGGATGAATCCGGATAATCCGAGCCAGTTCTTCGCCAGCGGCTACGACGGCCAGCGGATCCTCTGCGACCCGGCCCGGGATCTCATCATCGTCCGGCTCGGCCGCACGTCGGCGGAAGAAGTGGACTACGTCTGGGATCGGCTGTTTGCACTCACATCGCTGTTCTGAAACCAGCCCTGAGTTTTCAGACAGAAGCGGACGAGCATCAGCATCAGGGGCACTTCGATCAACACACCCACCACCGTGGCCAGCGCCGCACCGGAAGACAGTCCGTAGAGCATGGCCGCCGTGGCGATGGCCACCTCGAAGTGGTTCGAGGCACCGATCATGGCGGTAGGTGCTGCGTTCTCATAGGACAATTTCATGAAGCGGGCGAGTGCGTAACCCAGCGCGAATATCACCAAGGTCTGCACCGTGAGCGGGACGGCGATCCAGAGAATCGTCAGAGGATTGTCGGTGATCGTGTCGCCTTTCAGGGAAAACAGCAGCACCAGGGTGATCAGCAGGGCAGAGATGGTGACCGGCGTCAGATAGTGGAGAAACGTTTCCCTGAACCAGACTTCTCCCCTGGCACCGATGATCCACTTGCGCGACAGATAGCCCGCCACCAGCGGCAGCGCCACGTAGACACCGATGGACAGCAACAGAGCTTCCCACGGAACCGGCAACTGCCCCACGCCCAGCAGAAAGCCTCCGAGCACACCGTAGAGCACGAGCATGGTCAATGAGTTGATCGCCACCATTACCAGGGTATGACCGTCATTGCCCTTCGAGAGATAGCCCCAGACCAGCACCATCGCCGTGCAGGGTGCGATTCCGAGCAGGATGCAACCCGCCAGGTAGCTGCGCCAGAGCGGCACCTCCAGCATCTTCACCCCATCCACGAGCACCACCTGGCCAGCCCCGTAGACATCTCCGACGGCAAGCCCTTCGCCGAGTGGCAGCTTCACATGGTCCACGGCGTCCGGGCCGATGAACGCGAGAAAAAGATTACCGAGGAAGAAGACCGAGATGGCGTACATGGTGAAGGGCTTGATACCCCAGTTGATGAGCAGGGTCAGACCGACCGGGCGCCAGGCCTGACCAGCCTTCACCACCTCATGAAAGTCGATCTTCACCATGATCGGATACATCATGAAGAAGAGACACAGAGCGATGGGGATGGAGACCACCGGTGCGCCATTGACCGTGATCGCCATGGCATCCAGTGACTGGGCGACACCGGGGGCGAACTTGCCGAGCAGGATGCCGGCAACGATGCAGAGAGCCACCCACAGGGTGAGAAACCGTTCAAAAAAACTCATGACGTTATTGTGATACCGATGAATCCCGAGACAGCCTGCACTCGTGGAATCGATCATTCATCGCCGAGCAATCCGGCAAGCGCCACCCGATAGCCATCATAACCAAACCCGCATACCGCTGCCTGGCAGACGGGTGTGACACTGGATCGAACGCCGCGTGCGGCGGGATTGGACGCATGGACTTCCACGGCAGGCAATGCAGCGGCACGCAATGCATCAACCAGCGGACCCTCGGTGGTGGTGAATCCGCTCGGATTGATGATGAGCGCGTCGAACTCGTCCGTTGCTTCCAGAATCCAGCGCGCGGCTTCATCCTCAACGTTGGTGTGACGGACATCCACCGCAATACCGAGCAGACGCGCGTCTGCTTCGATGCGGGCGTTGATCTCATCCAGCGTTTGTGGACCGAAGATATCCACATCCACCTTACCGCGAAGCTCCATACCCGCGCCCTGAACAACCAGCACTTTCACCCAGCCGCCCCTACCGGTTCGGACCGCGGGTCATGGGATAGGGCTGCCAGCGTTCGAGCTCGACCTTCGGCAGGACCGTCGGATTCACGCAGCTCATCGGCCAGCGACCGCGCAGCACGAGGGCAACTTCCCGTCCGACCCGGCGGCGGGTTTCCGGCCGCATCCGCGTAGTCGCGGAAGCAACATGGGGAGTGACCACCACATTTTCCATCGTCAGCAGCGGGTTGTCCCGGTCCGGCGGTTCCTGTTCCAGCACGTCGAGCCCGGCGCCGGCGATGGCACCCCGCTCAAGCGCATCGATCAGGGCCTTTTCATCGATGATCGGACCACGGGCCGTATTCACGATCACGGCCGTATCCTTCATCCGCGCGAAGGCATCCGTGCTGAAGGCGTGTTCGGTTTCCTCGTTGTGCGGCGCGTGCACGGAAACGTAATCACTGCGCTCGATCAGTTCAGAGAAACTCACCGGCTCCACACCCGCCTCGGAAATCGTCAGCTCACTGACATAGGGATCGTGGGCGATCACCCGCATCCCGAAGGCTTTCGCACGACGGGCCGTACAGCGCGCCACATTTCCGAAAGCGAACAGCCCGAGGGTCTGACCCATGAGCCTCGGCACCTGCGACAGCAGGGGTCGGCCCTGGTACCACTCCCCTTCTGCTCTCGCCATGCGGGTCATGAGCGGCGTTCTGCGCGCCATATCGAGCAACAGCATCATGGCGTGATCGGCGACTTCTTCGATGAACACATCCGGTACGTTCGTCACCACGATGCCGGCGGCCGTGGCGGCTTCGATGTCCACCATGTCCACGCCAACGCTGCCGACGCCGATCACCACGCATTTTTCCAACGCGTCGATCACCTGTTTGTCGATCCTCAGCCCCCAGGACGTGATGATCGCATCCATTTCCCTGACCCCTTCGGCGAACTCCGCCGGGCCATCCGCCCGGATATCGATGATGTCGCCGATGGGAGCCAACGCCTCCAGTTCCAGCGCATAGCGCTCGGAGGTGGTCTGATTGCGGGCCTGGCTCGGCAACTGAATGCCGATTTTCTTGCGCTCGGTGGGCACCTGAATTCTCTCCTGCAGTTACGCCGCACAGAGTACCGGCGATTCAAAGCGATGTCCTGGCGGGACAGGTCGTTCCGGCCCGTCATCAGGACTCACCGAAATAACCGTCAGACCTGACAATAACAGTCACGCTTGACGGTTTCTTTGTCGGCACGGATACTCCGCCATGCATCAACTAATGGGGAGAGAGGTTAGATGCCGATATCCAACCTGGAATTTCTTGGGCGGGGTGTTCGTGCCGCCGCCGTCACTGCTTTGCTTTCTGGTATTACCCTGGCTGTTTCCACGCCGACTGCCGCTATCGCGGCGTCGGAGGATCGCGCAACCATTGAAGAAATCGTGGTCACGGCGCGGAAACAGGAGGAATCCGTGCAGGACGTCGCCGTCGCGGTGACCGCCCTGACCGTCGAACTTCAGAACACCTCATTTCGGGATCTGACCGATCTGAACGGCTACTCACCCAACGTGGTTGTGGGTGAGGACGGCAGTCGTGGAGGGGGTGGCGGCAATATCCTGATCCGCGGGATCAGCCCGACCCGAACCGACGACAATTCGTTCGACGCACCGATTGCCGTCGTCGTGGACGACATCTATCTCGGCACGCTGGCCGGTCAGGTCATGGAAAACTTCGACCTCGAGCGGGTGGAGGTACTGCGCGGCCCGCAAGGCACGCTGTTCGGCAAGAACACCGTCGGAGGTGTGATCAACGTGATCCGCAGCCGACCCACCAAGGAACTGGACGGCCGCTTCAAGCTCACCGCCGGCAATGACGGTCAGCAGGAACTCCGCGGGGTGGTCAATTTCGGCAATGAACGCAACTTCGGCATGAAACTGTTCGGCACCAGCATCGGTTATGACGGCCACAGAGAAAGCGTCACCACCGGCCATGATGTGGGTGACCGGGACTACTACAACGTCGGCGCCACAGTGCTCTGGGAACCCACGGAAAACTTCCAGTTGCTGTTCACCGCCGAGACCTTCAACGACGAAGGTACGCTCGACGCCTACCAGGCCAACTTCAACACGGCTCCCGGAGTGCTGCCCGCGCCGGAACCGGGTTCTCCAGACAACGACTACAGCGCTGGGTTTACCACCTGTCTCGTGTTCGGGACCTGTCGCACGTCGCTGGATACACCATCCGACGCAGAAAACGACCAGGACAACGATTTCGAACTGGATACCGACGCCTATTCGCTGAAGATGATCCTGGATCTCAACGAGAACATGTCGCTGACTTCGATCACCGGCTATCGGGAGCAGATGGAGTATCGGATATTCGATTTCGATGCATCGGCTGCGCCCTTCATCACCATCGAGCGCTGGAACGACTTCGACCAGTTCAGCCAGGAATTCCGTTTCAACGGCAACTGGGACGACGTTTCCGTCACCGCCGGGCTGTATTACTTCAACAGTGAATTCGAGCAGGACTGGGTAACCGGCGACAGCTTCTGGCACTTCATTTTCGGCACCTTCGCACCGGGCGCCTCCAGCGCCGCCGATCCGTTCTGGTGGGACCTGTGCATCAATGGCCTGCTGGGCGCGGTCACCTGTGATCCGGCCATCGACAGCGTCCCACTGACTCAGAATGTGACGCAGATTCTCTACGAAACCCAGGAAACCACCTCCTATGCAGGCTATGTGGAGGCGGACTGGCGCTTCGCCGAGCGCTGGGTTCTGACCGGCGGTCTGCGCTATACGCGGGAAGAGAAAGACTTCGTGGCGGGCCAGGCCTACCTCTCGAACGAAGACCGGCAACTGGAGCGTGCCTTCCCTGGCGGCTATGCGGATCTCGACAACGAGTGGACGGAAACTTCTCCGAAAATCGCACTGGCTTACGACATCAACGACAATTCCATGATCTACGTCTCCTACTCGGAAGGCTTCCATTCCGGCGGCTTCTTCGGGGTCAATCAGAACCTCGCCGACTTCGAGCGGGATCAGTACGACCCGGAGTACGCCAACAGCTGGGAAGTCGGCTACAAGAGCCAGCACTTCGACAATCGCATGCAGTTGAACCTGACTTACTTCCGCAATGAATTCGAAGACAAGCAGGAATCCTTCATCGCCTTCGATCCAACCACCAACACGGTGGCCACGGTGTTCGACAACGCGGCCGAGGTGCTCTATCAGGGCATCGAAGTGGAAGCACAGTTCGTGTTCAACCAGTACCTGCGTGCATTTCTCAACTACGGCTACCTCGATGCGGAGTACAAGGACTTCGAGACGGATCTGAATCCGAACGACGGAGTCACCACGATCGAAGATGCCTCCCACCTGAATCCCCGCAACGCACCGGAAAATACCTTCGGTATTGGCGGCACGCTGACGATTCCGGCCGGGAACGGCTCCTTCGATCTGTTCGCCAAGTACGCCTGGGTCGACAAAATGGACACGGATCTGCTCAACCTGGAACTGGCCAAGGTCGATTCCAGTGAGAATCTGAGCGCGACCTTCGGCTACTACGCCGAACAGTGGGCGCTATCGATCTACGGGCGGAACCTGACGGACCACCGTCAGGAAATTTTCGTGCCGATTGATACGCTGTTTGCTTCCGGCACGGTCAACCGGCCACGCAGCTACGGCATGGAGCTGGAATTCCGCTTCTAGCAACTGTCGGAAGTTCAGGCGACGAGCGCCGGCGTTCCTGCCGGCGCTTCTGTCTCGAAAAGTTCTTTTCAGCTGGGGAGACGTCAACATGACCACTGAACGCCAGGCATTGCAGGATGTGATGCTTCGTTACGCGGCTGGCGTGGATGATCGGGATTTCGAACTGTACCGGTCCTGTTTCGCCGACAACGTGGAAGTGGTGGGCTTTGGTCCGGAGCCGATTCTGGGCGCAGATACCTGGCTTTCGTTCGTGCGTACGGCGCTCGACCAGTACGGCGCCACACAACACATGCTCGGACCCCAACTCGCCCGCATCGATGGTGACACAGCAGAGACCCGCAACGACGTACAGGCTCTCCACCAGTTGAAATCGGATGGCGGCCTGTTCACCCTCTGGGCGACCTACCGCACTCGTATGCAGAAGCAGAATGGGGAGTGGAAGATCGTCCGCCACGAGCTGATATCCAGAGCGACGGAACGACACGGCGATTGAGAACGCAGGGAGCAGGACTATGGCAGAAAGATCCATCAGTACAGAAATCCAACCCTATCCGGAGCAACAGACCCGGGGCGCAAAACTGGAGGGCTTCCGCTACACCTCCCCGGCCTTCTTTGAAAAGGAATGGGAAGGCATGTGGACCCGGGTCTGGCTGTTACTCGGTCGGGAATCGGAACTGCCGGAGCCGGGCGACTGGCAGATGGAACCGGTGGGCCGGGAAGAAATTCTCATGGTGCGCCAGACAGACGGCAGCGTGAAAGCGTTCTACAACGTCTGCCAGCATCGCGGAAATCCCCTGGTCGAAGAAAGCAGCGGGCACGTGAAACGTTTTGTCTGCAAGTATCACAGCTGGGCTTTCATGCCCGACGGCGAACTCAATTTCGCGCCGGACCGGGAAGATTTTCCGGACGGCAACCCGTGCGGCAAAGTCCGGCTTCAGGAGATCGCCTGCGAAACCTTCGCCGGCTTCGTCTGGGTAAACATGAATCCGGACTGCATGCCACTCAAACAGTTTCTCGGTCCGATCTGGGACGAATGGGAAGCACGGGAAGTGGGCACGTGGACGCGCACCATGGCCAACAGCATGTGGCTGCCGTGCAACTGGAAGGTGGTGCTGGACAATTTCAACGAGTCCTACCACGTACCCACCGTGCACATGGGGGCGACCACGAGCACCGATCGAACCAGGATCAGCAGCAACATCAACACCTACTTCAAGGAGACCCGCTTCGACCTTTCCGACGAAGGGCACAATCGCATGATCATGGAAGGCGGTTACGGCAGTGGCTCCACCGACAAGGACGGCAATATTCTCGAACCGCTGGCCAGCCAGCTGCGCTACTGGGATCTGGACCCTGACGATTTCAAAGGGGATCCGGAAGCCACCCGGGCAGCGCTGCAACAGGCCAAGCGTGCGCAGGGCCCTGCGCGTGGTTTCAGCCACTATGCAAAGGTGCCGGACCAGCAACTGACCGACGCTTTCCACTACACGCTGTTTCCCAACTTTGCGGTATCGCTGTGGTCCGATGGATTTCACTTTCTCCGCGCCCGACCACACCGCTCGGACCCGGAGCAGTGCCTGTTCGACAACTGGTGGTATACGAGCCCGGCAGCGATGAAAACAGGTCATGAAGGCGGTATCGGTGCCGGGCCGGAAGAGGTGGGCGTCACCCTCCTCGACTTCGAGGGAGACGTTTCCATCGGACCCGCCATCGAAGACGACGTTCGCGTATTCGTGACTCAGCAGCGGGGTTTCCGTTCCCGCGGCTTCAAAGGCGTATACCTGGCAAAACAGGAGACACGGATTCGCCGCTATCACGAGTTGATCGACGACTATATCGAAGGCAGGTTACCTGGTTGATGCAAGGCGCGCCGCGGGCGATTCCCGACGGCGATGTCAGGTGACCGAGGTGGCTTCCGCCGAGAGCCGGGCAGACAGGCCCTCGAGCGCCTCCGACACATCGTAGTCGTGGGGCGTATAGCCGGGCATCAGGGTCCGGGCGATCATCGGTGAGAACCCCATCCAGACCATGACCCGACCCAATCCGGAAACGTGATAGGAGTCGTCGTACCGGGCCACATCCACCGGCGACATGATCTTCATGCAGTCTGTGATGAACTTCAGGATGTGACCCTGGGCGATCAGACACATCCTGGCCCGGAACGGATAGTCTCCATAGAGATGCTCGTAGATATCGTAGGCGACGTTGCGATGCTCCACCTCTTCCGCCATATGCCATTCGAACAGCGCCGCAAAACGCTTATCCGTCTTCGGATGCTGCCGGTTGAGTTCCCGCAGGGAGCCAAGTGCCATCTGTGTGGTCAACGCCTCGAAGCCTTCCACAAAACCAACGCACCACTTATCGCCTTTACTGTTCAGGAAGCGTTCGAAGTCCGCCTTCAGCACGTCGAAGCGTTCCTGCAGTCCCGGATAGCCCTTGTCGAGAATGGCGGCATTGAAACGCTCGTGCTGCATGTAGTGCTGCGCTTCCTGCCGGGAGAAACGGTCCACATCCTCCTTGAGAGCCGGATCCGAAATCTGATCCAGCACCCGGCGCATGGACTTGACCAGGAACGGCTCCAGATAAGCCACGTACAGGCTCAGTCCTGTTGAAAAATAGGACTGACGGATGTCGTTGGACAGCCATTTCGGATCCAGATCGTCCGCGGTGGGGATATCGAACTGCATGCGCCGGACGGGAATGGAATGAACGGTTTCAGTCATGGTCTTGTCTTCCGCGGATCTGCCAGATTTGAGAATACGCGCTATGATCGGGCGTTGGGAATACGGAAAATACCAGGGTAGGGAACCCGGCAAATAAGAGACGAGACACAAAAGATCATGGGGAACAGAGCAATGGACTTTCAGCAGTACGAACTCGAACAGGCCCAGCGCCTCGAAAATGCCCGGGCCCATGCGGCCACCCTGGCGATTGAGGAGATCGATGTCGCCCACTGGGATCTGATGCGCTTCGATACCATCTGGCCCTACTATGAGCGTCTGCGCACCGAGTCGCCGGTCTATTATCACGAGAACAGCATCGTCGGTCCCTACTGGTCGGTCACGAACTATGATCTGGTGAAGGCCGTAGACACCGATCCGGTACGGTTTTCCTCTGAGCCTTCCATTGGTCTGTTCACGCCGGAAGGGCCGCAGCAGGACGACGCGGCGAGCTTCATCGCCATGGATGACCCCACCCACGCGGAACATCGCAAAGCCGTTGCACCCGTCGCCGGGCCCCGCAATCTGGCCGCACTGGCACCCACCATCCGGGAGCGGGTGATCGGGATTCTGGACAGTCTGCCTGTGGGTGAGCCATTCAACTGGGTGCAGAAGGTATCCATCGAACTCACCACCCAGATGCTGGCAACCCTGTTCGATTTTCCATTCGAGGACCGCTACAAGCTCACCCGCTGGTCGGACATCGCAACCTCACCGAGAAAGGCCGGGCTCTGGGATACGCTGGAAGAGCGTCAGCAGGCCCTCGATGAATGCCTCGAATACATGACGCGACTGCGCAATGAACGGGTTGAAAACCCGGGTGGCCACGACCTGCTCACGATGCTGGCTCACAGCGACAGCACCCGGGACATGCCGCCCGGTCAGTTCCTCGGCACCCTGCTGCTGCTGATCATCGGCGGCAATGACACGACGCGGAATTCCATCTCCGGCGGCGTCCTGGCCATGAATCGCTGGCCGGAACAGTTCGAAACGCTGAAAGCGGATCGCTCAAAGATTCCGAACGCAGTGGCCGAGATCATTCGCTGGCAGACCCCGCTGGCCTTCATGCGCCGGACCACCACGGAAGACGTGGAAATCGGCGGCAAAGTCATCCCGAAGGGTGAACGGGTGCTGATGTGGTACGCCTCCGGTAACAGAGACGAGAGCATTTTCGAAAACGCCGACCTTCTGGATGTGGAACGGGACAATGCCCGCCAGCATCTGTCCTTCGGCTATGGCGTGCATCGCTGCATGGGGAACCGGGTCGCCGAACTGCAACTGAACATACTCTGGGAAGAGCTGCTCGACCGCTACAGCCGCATTGAAGTGGTCGGTGCGCCGGTAAGAGCCATTTCCAATTTTGTTCGCGGGTATACCCAACTGCCCGTCGTGCTGCACAGCTGACCTTCCCGTCAGCGGATGGTCAACTGATCAGGCGCAAGGTGAACGGGTATCGATAGGCTTCGCCGTCGTTGGCCTTGATCGCGGCCATCACGGTGAGCACCAGCGCACCGATGCCCACCACCGGCAGCAACAGCATCCCGATCACCACCAGACTCAACAGGAGACAGACGAATACGGCAATGGCGACCGTAATCTGGAAGTTCAGCGCTTCCTTGCCCTGATCAACGACGAATGGCATTTCCTTCTTTATCTGCCACACCACCAGTGGTCCGATCAGATTGCCAAACGGGATGACGAATCCGACCAGAGCCGACAGGTGGGCAATCATGCCCCATTGTCGTGAGTCCCGGTCCGGGCTGCCGCCACCACCGCTTTCTCCCTGTGGGGTACCCACTGGTTCACCTGGTTCACTCATTTCCTCTCCCTGTCCTTCTGCAGACCTGTATTGAGAGTCTGAATTGTAGACAGATTTCTGCAAAGACGCCTGCGCGTCCAACCGCCGTGGGGAGGTGGTTTCACCCGGTCGGTCCATGACATGGATCAAGTTATGGTGAAGACATCGTCATGATAACTCTGAGGCTTGTCCGAATGATGTAAAGCGCTGATTTTCCAGGGGGATTTGGGTGCATAATTTCAGCACCCAGACCGTGCTGTATGTGCACGGAAGCGAGAGAGCATGTCTGAATCGAAGTTTTCCTGTTATCTCATCGGCGCCGATACTCTGCTGACTCAGTGTGGCGAGATACTCCTTGAACGAGGTCATGTCATTGGTGGCGTCGTCACCGATGCAGCCAGAGTCAGTCAGTGGGCCCGCGGCCACCACATCGAGGTCATACCGGCCTCCGGCGACTATGCGGCCACACTGGCCGATCGTACCTTTGACTATCTCTTCGCCATCACCCATCTGGCGCTGATTCCCGACGCCGCGGTGAGCACACCCACCAGACTGGCCATCAACTTCCATGATGGCCCGCTGCCGAGCTACGCCGGCCTGAATACGCCAATGTGGGCGATCATGAACGGCGAACAGGAACACGGCATCTCCTGGCACCTGATGGCCGCCGGGATCGACGAAGGAGATCTGCTCGTACAGCAGCGCTTCCCGCTTTCTGAGGACGAAACGGCGCTCTCTCTGAACACCAAGTGCTTCGCCGCAGCCCTGGAGACATTCCCGACGCTGCTCGAACAACTGGAAACCGATCAGACGAGTCCCACGCCTCAGGATCTCGAGCACCGGACCTACTATGGACGGAAAGACGTCGTCGATTCTCTCGGCGTGCTCAACTGGGAGCGACCGGCTGCCGAGCTCGCACGGATCGTGCGTGGACTGCACGTTGGTGCCTACGAGAACCCGCTGGCTTCGGCGAAGATCGCCATGGGTGACCGGTTCTACCTGGTGGACGCGGCGGAAGCCGCCGGGGCGGAAGCCGCCGCGGCGGAAGCTTCCGACGGGAAGGAGGCCTCCGGTGCCGCCGGCACGATCGTGGCGCTCAACGAGTCCACCATGGACGTCGCCTGCGCCGAAGGCGTACTTCGAATCCACAGCCTGCGCTCCCTCGCCGGAGAGAATGTCGCCCTCACCGAGGTGACGGCCGAGCTGGGATTGAGAGAAGGCCTCCGCTTCGCCACGCCGATGCTCAATCAACCCGCCGACGCGATTGCCGCGCAGGAAAACTTCTGGTCGAAGCGCCTGCGACGGGTCGTCGCACCCGATCTTCCCTACCGGGAAGCCACACCCGGCCTCGGCATCAGACAGCGGACTGCTGTATCCGTACCGGCAGCATTTACAGAACAGTACGGCGTCGATGCGATCGCCGCTGCATTTCAGCTTTTCATGGCGAGAGTTTGCGCCGGCACCGAGGTGCACTGCGCCCTGCCCCTGAACAGTGCCGATACGCTCAATGGCGCCGACGAGCTGCTCCTGTCCGGCGTCGGCTTCAGCCGTTTCACCCTGGATGCTCAGGCAAGCGCGGTGTCGGAGCTCAAACGTTCCGCAGATGTGATCGGCAGGACCCGCAGCAAGGCACCCTGGCTGAAAGACCTGGTCGCCCGGACCCCGCAGCTGCGTTCGAACCCCATGCTGACGGGCAGCACGCCCCTGGCTGTTGCGATCCAGCAGGCCGGAGACCGTGACGCCGATGCGGAACTCTGTCTGCAGCTCGGCAGTGAGGGGGAGGCGGAACTTCAATACCTTTCCAGCGCCTATACCGAAGCGGGCATCAACAGCCTGATACAGCACTTCGAAGCCATGCTCGCCTGGTTCACGTCTGCGGGCGACGCCGAGGCAAGGGAGATCAGCCTGCTGACACCGGCGGCACGCGATTGCCTGCTCACGGAATGGAACCGCACGGATCTGGATTACGACAGCGAACAGACCATCCATGGCGGCATTGCGGAACAGATCCGGAACAATCCGACCGCCACCGCCCTGGTGGCAAACGGCCAGCAGATCACCTATCAGGAACTCGGTGCGCGGGTGGATGCACTGGCCGCCGAACTGCTCAGGCGAGGCATCGGTCCGGATACGCTGGTCGGCGTGCATGTGCCCCGTTCCATCGAACTGGTGGTGGCGGCACTGGGTGTGATGCGCGCTGGCGGCGCCTATGTACCGCTCGACCCCGCCTTCCCGGCCGACCGAATCGCCTTCATGATCGAAGACTCGAAGATGTCGACGATTATCAGCAGTCACGAGATCCGAAGCACGCTCCCGGACAGTGGCGCAGAGGTGCTGGCCATCGAGTCCGTCGGGGCGGATGCACCGGTCACCGAAGTACCGGCCATCACCAGCAGCGCAGATGATCTCGCCTATGTCATCTACACGAGCGGTTCAACCGGCCTGCCAAAAGGCGTGATGCTCGAACACCGCAACGCGGTCAACTTCTTCGCCGCCATGGATGAGCGTGTGCCGGGCTCGGATGCGCCGGGCGTGTGGCTCGCCGTGACCAGCCTCTCTTTCGACATCTCCATTCTCGAGCTTTTCTGGACACTCTCCCGTGGTTTCAAGGTCGTCGTTTACGACGAACAGGGCAGCCGCAGGCAACCGGCCTCCACAGCACCGCTGTCTAAGAAACTGGATATGGGTCTGTTCATGTGGGGTAACGACGATGCCCCGGGCGCTGCCAAATACCGGCTGCTCATGGAAGGATCGAAATACTTCGATGAGAACGGTTTTTCCGCAGTCTGGACACCCGAGCGCCACTTCCATGCCTTCGGCGGCCCGTACCCGAATCCGGCAGTCACCGGGGCCGCAGTCGCGGCGGTGACCAAAAACGTGAAGATCCGCGCAGGCAGCTGCGTGGTCCCCCTGCACCACCCGGTTCGGATTGCGGAAGAGTGGTCGGTGGTGGACAACCTGTCCGACGGACGGGTGGAGCTCGCTTCGGCGTCCGGCTGGAATCCGAATGACTTCGTCCTGAAACCTGAGAACCACGCCAACAACAAACAGGTGATGTTCGACCAGCTGGATCAGGTGCGCGCGCTCTGGCGCGGAGAAAAGCTGAGCTTTCCGGGCCCGCTCGGAAAGGACGTGGAAGTACAGTCACTACCCCGCCCGGTTCAGAAAGACCTGCCCTGCTGGATTACCACCGCCGGCAACCCGGATACCTGGCGCGAGGCCGGCAAGCTCGGTCTCAACGTGCTGACCCACCTGCTTGGCCAGACCGTGGAAGAGGTTGGCGAGAAGATCCGTATCTATCGCGAAGCCCGTCGTGAAGCCGGCTACGATCCGGACGCCGGCCAGGTCGCGCTGATGCTTCATACCTTCGTTGGCGACGACAACGACGAGGTGCGCGAACTGGTTCGGGAACCGATGAAATCCTATCTCGGCAGCTCGATGAAGCTCGCCATGGACTTCGCCTGGTCGTTCCCGGCCTTCAAGCGTCCGGGGGGCGAGGATTCCAAACCGGATGACATCGATCTCTCATCACTCAGCGAAGACGAAATCGACACCATTCTGGACTTCGCTTTCGAGCGCTACTTCGAAACCAGCGGTCTGTTTGGCGACCATGAGACCTGCGTGGCCATGCTGCGCGCCTGTGACGAAATCGGCGTCGACGAAATTGCCTGTCTGCTCGACTTCGGCGTGGAAACCGAACGCGTCATGGGCAGCCTGCCGGCGCTGAACGAAGTGCGGAAGGAAATTCAAGGCAATGTGGCGGAAGCCGAAGCGGTCACATCTGAGGCCCCCGTGGATCTGAGTTTCGCCGGCCTCGTTCGCGATCACAGGGTTACGCACATGCAGTGCACGCCCTCCACCGTGCGGATGCTGATGACCGACGCAGACGCTCGCAGCGGCATTGCCGCTATCGAACACCTTCTGCTCGGCGGCGAAGCACTGCCGGAACCACTGGCCGATGAAGTGCTCGCGCTTTCGCCCGGCACCTTGACCAACATGTACGGTCCCACTGAGACCACGATCTGGTCCACCACCTCGACGGTGGCCGGCGGCCCGGTGAATATCGGCACACCCATCGGCAACACCCGGGTTTATGTGCTCGACAGCTTCAGATCACCCGTTCCGGTGGGCATGCCCGGGGAACTCTTCATCGGCGGCGACGGAGTGGCACGTGGCTACTTCAACCGGTCGGCGCTCACGGCGGAACGCTTCCTGCCGGATCCGTTCGCCGGAGAAGGTGCACGCATGTACGCCACTGGCGACCTGGTCCGCTGGCATGAGGATGGCTACCTGCAGTACCTCGGCCGTACGGATTTCCAGGTGAAGGTACGGGGTTACCGTATCGAGCTCGGCGAAATCGAGAAACAACTCGAACAGCTGCCGGCCATTCAGGAAGCTGCCGTCATCGTGCGTTCGGAAGACGACACGGACCAGAGACTGGTCGCCTTTGTGGTGCCCGCACCGGGCGAATCAATCGATCCACAGAATATCCGCAGCGCGCTCCGCGAACCACTACCGGAGTATATGATTCCGAACGAGGTGATCGGGATCGAGGCGATGCCGCAGACGGCCAACGCCAAGCTCGACCGCAAAGCGCTCCAGGCGATCAAGCCGAAGCCCGCAGTGACCTCGATCGCGACCGTCGCCGCGGACAGCGACCTGGAACAGCACATCGCTGACCTGTGGTGCCAGACCCTGAAACTCGAGCGCGTGGGAGTGGAAGACAACTTCTTCGACCTTGGCGGGCATTCGCTGCTCGTGGTGCAGCTGCACAAGAAGATTCGGGAATCTGTCGAACAGCCTGTTTCTCTTACGGATCTGTATCAGTTCCCGACGGTGAGATCGCTGGCGGAACACATGGAAGGTGGCAACACCAACACTTCGTCGACCAAGGGTGCGCAGCGCGGCGAACGTCGCCGGGCCATGCGCCGCCGCGGAGCCCGATAGCGGCCAGCGGGCTGCCTGTCATACGCCCGGGGCTGCGTCGAGTAGTCGGCGCACCCCGCGGTAGTTCACCTTGCCGTTCTCATGACGGAGTTCTCCCGTTACGGCAACGATCCGCTTCGGATGCTTGTAACGGGCGAGACAACCATCCAGACAGGTGCGGACCGCAGCCTCGTCCAGGGGCTGTTCTGACGACGTCAGCACCACGGCTGTCACCGCCTGCCCCCAGCGCGGATCAGGCACGCCGAGCACGGCGGCATCGTCGATGCCCGGAGCCCGCTTCAGCGCCTCCTCCACCTCTTCCGGAAATACTTTTTCACCGCCGGTGTTGATGCAGTTGTTGCCGCGACCGAGCAGCGTCATGCTGCCGTCCTCCTCAATCCGGCACCAGTCTCCGGCCAGCGAATAGCGCACGCCATCGATTGTGGGGAAGGTCCTGGCGGTCCCCTCCGGGTCTCTGTAGTAGCCGATTGGCAGGGCACCGGATTTCGCGATCATGCCGGCCTCACCGGAACCCGGTGCCACCTCCCGGAAATCCTCCGTAAACACCTTCACATCATCACCCACCATGAAGCGGGCGGTGGCCGTATGCTCGCCCCGCTTTGTCAGCGATGCACCCAGGCGCGAGCCTTCCGACGACCCGAGGGAATCCGATAGCAGCGCATTGGGAAAGTGCTCGAGCAGGCCGAGCTTGCACTGCTCGCTCCACATGGCCCCCGCAGAGGTGATCACCGCCACGCTGGAAAGGTCATACGCGCCGGCACGCGTCTTCAGATGCTCGAGTATGGGTATCGAGAACGCGTCACCGACGATCGCCAATCGGCTGACCTGATGACGTTCGATCGCCGCCAGGCACTCGGACGCATCGAACCGCTCACCGGGCAGAAGGACGAGCGTTCCCGCATTGATCAGCGTCGCGATGGCGGTCGTGAAGCCGGTGGAGTGCATGAGGGGTGCAGCGGGCATTGCCACAGGCCCCGGACCCTGTGCAGTCAGCTGCTGCCGGTGCGCTTCCGCACTGACCGCATCCGTCATGCCCACAGCCGCAATCCGCACCTTGTGCTCCCACATGACCCCCTTCGGATAGCCCGTGGTGCCGCCGGTGTACATGAAATAGAGATCTTCACCGGACCTTTCGATGCCGAGCGGCGACCCATCCCCTTCCGCACAGGCAGACTCGAAGGGTTCGGCAAAGGTTGCCGCCTCCCCGGCACCCACTTCCAGAAAGACCCGCACCTTATCCAGCCGCGGCAGAAGGGCCTCCACATGTTCGCGGAACGGAGCGCCGTAAACGACGGCCTCCGCATCCGAGTTGTCCAGCACATGGAACAGTTCGTCCGCCACATAGCGGTAGTTCACATTGGCATGCACGAACCTTCCCTTGCTGCAGGCAGTAAGCAGTTCGATGTAGGCCGCGCTGTTCTGGAGGTAAAATGCGACCTTGCTGTCCGGCTGAAGTCCCCGCCGCATCAGAGTTCTGGCCAGCCGGTTTGCCCGGGTATCGAGCATCGCCCAGGTCAGCACCCGCTCGCCCTGGATCACGGCCGGGTGGTCCGGCGCCACACTGGCTGCCGCTTCCAGCAGATCGCCGAAATTGAGGTCAGGGAATGTCATTGAGGGACCTGGGCGGCCGACTTCAGAATCGGACTTCAAGTGTGTTGGCAGCGATCGCGTTACGCAACCGCGGACGGTCGCGTACACTCAGGTGCGCATACGTGAGGAGGTGGCACATTGAGCCTGGAGCTGAACCGGAAGCTGAACTTGAAGAAGTTGCGAGAGGCGGAATCCCTCTTTCTGCACCGCTACCCGGGCGGTTTCCAGAGTGAGGAGATGCAGCAGGTGGCGAAGAAGCACAACGTGGGCAAGCTTGCGGCGTTCACCCGGGAAGCTCTGGCGAAGCCGCGGTTTTCAAAGCAGGCAGCCGTGCTCGACGACATCGTCCGGATCGTTTCCCGCTCGTCCATGGTTTCCATGTTCGAAAAGCCCAAGTTCCGGGACTATGTGAACGGCATGAACCGGGACGATCGGGCCTTTCTTGCCGACGGTTACCGGAAACTGCTGCACGGCAATCAGCAGAAGGGCTTTGAACAGGTGGCCGACGTGCTCAGAGAGGGGAAGCTGGCGAAGTGGAGCCTGATGACCATCTGCCTGTTTTCCTGGGATCCGGACAAAGAAGTCTTCGTGAAGCCAACCACCACGAAGAACGTGATCCGTCAGTTCGAAGTCGAAGATCTCGTCTACAAGCCACAACCGACCTGGCCCTTCTATGCCGCCTACCGCGACCTGATCGCCGACATGAAGACACGGGTCGACCCTTCTCTGGCCCCGAACAACGCCGCGTTCACCGGATTCCTCATGATGACCACCGCCGTCGACCAGCCTGGCTGAAATCGGCTGAGACCGGATTGAGGCCGGAAATCAGGCCTGACGTGGCGCAATCGTCCAATGGACCCGATCGCCCTCACGGGTCCAATCCAGGGTTTTCAATTCCCGCTGCGAGTTGACCGTGCCTCGCCAGAGTTCGGCCCAGCAATCGAAAATCAATGCGGCTTCCGCCTGCTCGACGCCACGGATGATCCGTGCACCGGACTGTTCAATCACGGCGGCGCCCTTACGGCTCGTGATCGAGGCAGAATCACCCATGCCGCCGAACATACGAACCAGATATCCGGCTGCGGCCGCCGCGTCCCCATCATCCGCAGCCACCATGGCAGCAGTCTCAGGGAAGTACTGCAGACCGATCAGACGGGCCGCCAACCCACCAAGCTCACGGGTTTCTGCCTCGCCGATGACCGAAGCGAGTTCACAGAGTCCATTGCGGATATAGTCCATGGCATAGTTGCGATTGGCCTTGGCCAGCCTGAGCTCGTTCCACTGATCGGCCGGCGGCTGTGGCTGCCTGTCCGGATCGAAGGGGGGCGGCAGTTCACCTCTGGCGAACTGCAACCGTTCGTCTGCCTTGAGGTCCCGATCGAACTCGTGGAAGTATCCACAAAGTCCGAATTCGCCGGTCATGTCCTCGGAGACGCACACGTAACCGAGCCGTGGATTTCCAAGTGAAACGCCGTTGTGGGCATACCAGCCGTTCAGGAAGCCCCGACTCACTTCCACCGGCACTCCGCAAAGCGTGGGGCCATGGTACATCCAGCGCGGATATCGGAAGCGTACCCAGGCTTTGCGATCGCTCTCTTCCATGTACTCCACCCCCACGCCGCCCATGTTGTTGGAGAGCACGTGATAGCGGGCGCAGGCAACAGCGGAGGGCAGACCGGTGAGGCCGAGCTTGTCGAAGCTCGACAGGAACTTTTCCAGATGCTGGCGCCGGAACAGACGGAACATCCAGTCTCCCATCACCTCCGGTCCCTTGCGGGTGGCGATCATGAGTTGCAGCCCCAGCAGATAGGCATGGTGCAGGTGGGCCTGGGCGTGAATGGCATCCAGATCATCAGACCGAGTCATGGGCGGATCATCCACGTGCAGATACGATGTTCCGCTGAGGAACGGTTCCATAAAGAAGAGGGAATGTCGGGGCTGCTCATCGTTCGCGTCAGACCGCTACGGGTGGTTCATTCGTTACCCTGTGCAGGTACTCATCATCGCTGAGCCCCATTACGACCTCGTAAGCGCCGGGCGGGTAGCCGGCCATATGAGGTCCGGGGCCATCCAGCGCGGCCTGAGGCACCGCGCCCCCCTGGTCCACGTAGTCCGGCGATGACTTGAACCGCTGCAATGCCTCGTCATCGATATCCAGCAGTTCCACCACCTCAGGGTCTATCCAGGCTTCCTGATTGATCGGCTCATTCGAGTAGGAGAGTTCCAGAGCCAGATTTTCCGGGCCTGCAAAATAGATGGACTCACACATGCCGTGATCCATCGGCCCCATGACCGGCACCCCTTTGTCCCGTAACCGATCCCGCATGGCCAGCAGTTCAGTCCTGTCCTTCACTTTGAGCGCCACATGCTGCATGGCACCTCTGGCGCAGTTCGCGCCAGGGTTGCCCGCATGGGTCTCACCGACCGTCACCGGAATCCTGCCGATCTCCGGATTCTGCACAAACGCGATGGCACTTTCGTCATTGAGACGCATGAAGCCGTGGAACGTATTCTCCACACCATGCATCCAGTAAAGGGCGACCAGTTCCATGCCCAGCTTGTCGTTGAAAAAATCAATCTGGCTCCTGATGTCGGCCGTGGCAATGGCCAGGTGATGCAAGCCTTCTACCTTGTTCATCTCAATCTCCCGTACTGATTTCAATCTGGCGGTAACACACTTCTATACTATCCGAATCATCGGTGAGTGAACGTCCCGCGAACCTTCGTACCTCTGGAGTGCCCCATGACAGCCGAGCCGACCCATATCCTCATCGCCGGTGGCGGCATCGGCGGGCTCACTGCGGCTCTGGAGTGCGCTCACCAGGGGTTCACCGTCGAGGTTTTCGAACAGGCAGCGGCATTTACCGATGTCGGCGCCGGCATCCAGCTCAGTCCGAATCCAAGCCGCGTACTCCTGAACCTCGGCCTGGGTGAGGCACTCGAAACCGTGGCCTTTCTGCCGGAGGGCACCGAGTTCAGACACTGGCGAACGGGCAGACACATCAGCCACAACCCGCTGGGTCAGGCGGCCCGGAAAAAGTACGGCGCCCCCTACTACCACATTCATCGGGCCGATCTGACCCGTGTGCTGGCGGCCGCCGCCGCCGCCGAACCGCATATCACTCTGCACACGAATACGTCGGTCATCGGTTTCACCCAGTCCGGTTCCGAGGTCACGCTGCAGACAACATCCGGCAGATACGAGGGCACGGTACTGATCGGAGCAGATGGCATTCATTCAACCATTCGAACCGGCCTGTTCGGAGAACAGCCGCCTGCGTTCACCGGCAATGTGGCCTGGCGCGGTCTGGTACCGAGCGATCGCCTTCCGGCCGGTCTCATTCACCCGGTAGCCGGCGTCTGGTGGGGGCCGGGCAAACACTTCGTGCACTACTTCGTTCGCGGTGGCGACCTGGTCAACTGCGTGTGTGTGGTCGAAAAAGACGGCTGGGAAGTGGAGTCCTGGACAGAACGCGGCGACCGCTCTGAACTCGAGTCCGATTTCAGCGGCTGGCACGAAACCATCCAGCTGCTGATCGCAAACATGGCCCCGGACGCCTGCTTCAAATGGGCGCTGTTCGATCGCCCACCCATGGCCCGGTGGAGCGAGGAACGAGTCACCCTCCTGGGAGACGCCTGTCATCCTACGCTGCCATTCATGGCACAGGGTGCGGCCATGGCCATCGAAGACGCTGCCGTCCTGGCGCGTTGCCTGAAAGCCGAGGACAGCGCTTCCACCGCGTTGCTCCGCTACGAGTCCCTCCGGAAAGACCGAACGGCCGGTATTCAGCGGGGATCCAGGCGGAATGCCAGTGTTTTCCATCTGCGTGGGATCAAGGCCTGGGCAAGAAATCTGGTCGCAGACAGGGCGAGAGCCGGGACGATGGACGGACTCTACGGCTACAACGCTCTGGAGGTCGTCCGCTGAGCGCGGCTCAGTCGATGCCGACTATCCCTGCCGTGACAGCATCCGATGCTCCACACGGTGCATGACCACGTCCGCAATCATCTTCATCAGCCCGAACACCAGCAAACCCGTTGCATCGAGGGCAACGGCGCCGAAGACGATGGTGAGGTGCATGGGCACAACCCGCAGGTAAGGGGTAAACATCAGTGTGCCGATGTTGGGGGTACCGCTGGCATCCAGTTCGCGATGGTAGCGGTAAGAGAAAAAGTGGTTGATGGCAAATGCCACGCCGCAGGCGAGCAGGCCCGGGCCAAGCGGCGAGCCGGCGTCGTTCTCGGCAGAGATGAACAGCAGATAGCCGAAATGGAAGAAGCCGAAGTGGAACAGGAAGAAGAAGGCCGTCTGGCGTTTTGTTTCCGGGGTCGGGTCCACGCTCTGGTTGTTGATCCTGAAATTTGCCGTGGAGAAGCGCTCCAGATTGAGCATCCGGAAGAAGTAGCTGATCCCGATAATGACGCTCTGGACCCAGTAGACGGCCATCAGGTCAATCAGCTTCCAACCACCCGCGTACGCCACCGCAAGCGCCACCACGTTCACCAGCACGAGTGACCAGACCGACGCGTCCCGGGGTACTGCCGGCTGGCCTTCCACGGCCGGACGTGGCGCCATATGTGAGGAGTCGCGCATGCGCCTATTTTCACATGAATTTCAGCCGGCTTATGATCGACTCTATCACCCTTCCTGTGATGCCGGCCCAGGGGCGCCATTCCGCCGATGAAAACCGCAATCAGAGACTTCACCCTGGCCTTTGCCGCCGCCGTCATCGGGCTGCTCGTCGGCTGGGCCGGCAGCCAGCAGGGCCACACAATCGGTGCCGTACCCGTGATGCTGCTCTGCGTGGCGCTGGCCTTTATCGTGCAGTGGCTTGTCTTTCTGCACGCCTGGAAAAACCGAACCGAACGATTCTTCGACCTGACCGGCAGCTTCACCTATCTCTGTGTTCTGGGCGTGGCGCTGCTGCTTGGCAATGCGGATCCAAGATCCCTGCTGATCGCGCTGCTCGTGGCAATCTGGGCGCTTCGACTCGGCAGCTTTCTTTTTCGACGGGTCAGTGAAGCCGGCCACGATCGCCGCTTCGCCCAGATCAAGCAGCGCTTTCCCGCTTTTTTCATGACCTGGACCCTGCAGGGTTTGTGGGTTTCTCTGACGATGGCCTGTGCTCTGGCGGCCATGACAGCACTCAACACCCCACCACTGGGGATGTTTGCGCTGATCGGCGGGCTGCTCTGGCTCGCCGGCTTCGGGATCGAAGTGGCCGCAGATCGACAGAAGTCAGCCTTCCGCGCCGACCCGGCGAACCGCACACGCTTCATTTCCACCGGCCTCTGGGCCTGGTCCCGTCACCCCAACTATTTCGGAGAAATCGTTCTCTGGTCCGGCATCGCCATCATGGCGCTGCCGGCGCTCACCGGTTGGCAGTATCTGACGCTGATTTCCCCGCTGTTCGTCTATCTGCTGCTCGTGCGGATCAGCGGCATTCCGATGCTGGAACGGCGTGCGGACCGGGTCTGGGGGGAAGACGCGGACTACCAGACCTACAAGGCCCGCACACCGTCTCTCCTGCTGCGTCCGCCCCGCTGATATGTCTCCCCTCCGGCATCTCGTCAGCTGCGCGTCCCTGGGCTTCGGCTTGCTGAACCTCACGTTCTGGTGCACTGGCCTGCTGGTCTTCATGCTCACACGAACACTTTTCCCTTCAACCCGCTCCCGAATACAGAATCACATGGACGCCATTTACCGGGCCGCCGTTCGCTGCAACGACTGGTGGTTCAGACAGGTGCTCGGCTATCGCTGGCAACCCCCGCCCGTTGACCTGGATCCAACCCGAACCTACCTGGTGATCGCCAACCATCAGAGCTGGGCGGACAGTTTCCTCATCCAGACCGCCGTCGTGCATCACGGCCCCGTTCTCAAGGTGCTGGTGAAAGAGGAACTGGCGCGATGGCCCCTTCTCGGTCTGATCTTCCGCGCCTTTGACTTCCCGCGTCTGCAACGCCGCGCTTCGGCGCCTGATCAGGAACCAGAGCGCCGCCGACTGGATACGGAACGCATCCGCGAGGCCTGCGCCGGCCTGGCCCGTTCTCCCGCTGCCATGCTCATCTACCCGGAAGGCACTCGTTTCACGGCAGAGAAACATCAGGCAAGCGCCGACGGTGGTGACTGCCACCGGCATCTGTTGCCTCCCCGCCCGGGCGGATTCGCGACCGTTGCCGACACCGTTCGCCCGTTTGCCGACGCGGTACTCGACATCGACATCTTTTACCCGGAAACCACACGCTTCTGGCAGTTCCTGTCCGGTGCGTTACAGGAACCTGTGGTGCGCATCGCCAAGGTACCGCTCACCCGGATCGCAGACCCGGCAGCCTGGTTGAGGCAGCGCTGGCAGGAAAAGGACCAGTGGCTGACCGACCAGGCGGCGACTCGCGATACGTCCCTCTGATCCTTCAGCCCAGGACGATGGTGCACAGCCACAGGGTCAGTGCCACCGCCGTAATCGGTCCGAAGTATCTCGAATCAACTTTCAACATCGCTTCAGACTCCCGCTCGGGAAAACCCACCGGGCACACCCTTTACCGCAATGGCCACCGCATCGTGGGCATGCAGGCTCTCCTGGTGTTCGATTCGCACCCGGTAATCCAGATACTCACCCTGTGACAGCACCTGTTTCACCCGACGCGCAGCGTCTTCGCAGAACATCAGGTTCTGTCCGTTCCGGAGCGCGAACTCCTGTTCGTCTTCCCGCTTCACTGCTGTCTGCACCGGGGTGGCCAGACCGTGCTCCAGGGCGTCCACCAGAGAGAGCAACGGGAAGGCTTCGGTCTCTCCATCCAGTTTCACCCGTACCTGGGCCACACTCCGCTGGCTGTGGGGCGTGGCAACGATGGCCTGCTGGGTGCCGAGCCAGGCACGCACCTCGTCGAAGTGGATTGCATCGCCTCGTTTGAAAATCCCATCGAAGGATTCCTGAATCAGTTGCCGGGCCAGCGCCGCACTGCAGGGACAGGTTGAGGAATAGAGCACATCCACGGCCAGTTCAAACGAGAAGGCACCTTCCTCGAGAATGGCGTCCACCTGCATCGGATAATTGTTCCAGCCCTCGTTGTCCGACTTGAGCGCCGAACGCTGCACGCAGTAGTCGAATGACAGGCGCACCCGGGCACTGCCGCTGATGTCTGAATGGGTTTTCAGCATGGCGCGAAGGAGCGATTTCATCCCCATGGGGGTGAGCGGGCGTTCACCGGCGTGCTCATGCAGCAGGAGGTACAGCCGGGACATGTGGATGCCCTTGGCTCGCGGGTCGGTCAGGTCCACGTAGGCATCCACGCTGGCAAGCGCAGACAGGTTCCCGGGCAGCACGACGGGCAGATGAATGCGATCCATCCCCACCCAGCACAAGGTGCCGTCGGGTTGTTCCAGCGCTTCTCCCGCGATATCCGGCATGGGCAGGACAGCGGTCACGGGTGATGGTGCCATGGGTGTCTCCACAGAAAATCAGGGAGGCTCAGGCTACGAATTTCGAGTGAGGCGCCCGTGAACAGAACGCCGGCGATGCTCACATCCCGTTCACGGCCGGTCGGGGACTATTCATCCTCTTCAATCCGCCGGTCTGGTCGGATCTCCCTGAACACCGCTGATGGCACCAGGCAGCTATTGGTTCGAACGCACACATGACCTAGGGTGGACGGATGGAGCGTCACGACTCGAGCGAAACGAAAGCACCAGAAAAAAAAGGCGCCAGCGGGAAAAAGCGATCCGGGTTACGCGATCGCATGGGGCGCCTGTTCGCCATCCAGATCACCGTCATCTCCCTGGCAACGCTGGTCGGCATCTTCATCACCCAGTTGATCATCGAAGACCTGCTCACCCGCCAGGCACTCGAACTGGAAGCCGAACACTTCTGGTCGCTCTACGACCAGGACCCGGGCCATCCGCTCCCTGATGTGGCGAACATGCGCGGCTACCTGTCGTCGCTATCGGCAGATCCGGATCGCGACGCTGTTTCGGGCTTTGAACTGCCCGTAGGCCTCTCAGATCTCACGCCTGGCTACATTCGAACCAAAGTTTCCGGAAGAAGCCTGCTGGTGCACGTTTCCGACCATGCCGGGCATCGTCTGTATCTGCTGTTCGAAGTGGACCGGGTCTCCGACCTGGCGTTCTACCTCGGCGTGGTGCCTCTCTCTATCGTTCTCCTGCTCATGTACCTGATTCTCTTTGTGGTCTATCGCTGGTCTCAGCGGGCGCTCTCCCCCATCGTCCGGCTGGCGAGCCGGCTGGAAAGCGTGAACTTCAACACCGCCGGCAGAATTGAACTGGATCTGGAGTCACTCCGGGGGGATGCGGATGACGAAGTAGAGGCCATGATCCTCGCCGTCGAACAGTTCACCGAACGACTCAACGCCGCCATCGAGCGGGAACGGATCTTCACCCGGGATGCCGGTCATGAGTTGCGCACGCCGGTTGCCGTGTTCAAAGGCAGCCTGGATCTGATGGCGCAGAACAGCGACCGCCCGGAGCATGACGCCCAGGCACTGGCGCGCATGCGGAAAACCGTGGAAGACATGGAAGCGCTGCTGGAAACCCTGTTGCTGCTGGCTCGCGAAGAGGAACTGGCTGCGCCCACCGAGCCCGTGCTCGTGAACGATGTGGTCAGCAATCAGCTCGACACCCTGCATTTCCTGGCAGAGCGGAGCAGCAATCGGACGAAGCTGACCGAAGAAGCAGAACTGCGCATACGCGCGCCGCGCAAGGTGCTGGAGATCGTGCTTTCCAACCTGATCCGCAATGCACTCACCTACACCACGAACGGAGAGGTGACCGTCACGGTGACTGCAAATTCGGTCAGGGTGTCCGATACGGGCATCGGCATGAACCGGGCAGAACTCGAAAGCGCGTTCGAAGCCTTTTATCGCGCTGAGCCCAGCCGTTCCGTCACCAAAGGCCACGGGTTGGGGCTTTCGATCGTCAGACGTCTGTCCCGTCAGCTGGGCTGGACGTTGCTCACCGCCAGTCAGCCGAACGAGGGTACCTCGGTGGAAGTACGCTTTCCGGCCAGTCAGATGGACGTCTGAACACCGTCATTCTCTGATCCGGTACCCCTGCCCCGTCACGGTCTCGATCATCGATTTATCGAATGGTCTGTCCACAGCCTGACGCAGATTATAGAGATGGCTTCGAAGCGCATCACTGTCCGGCGGGTCCTCGTCCCAGAGTTCACGCTCGATCTCCACCCGTTTGACCACCCGCGGATGTTCGCGCATCAGAATGCGCAGAATTTCGAAGACGGTTTTCGAGGCTTTGATCGGCTGCCCTGCCCGGGTGATTTCCAGCGATTGTGTATCAAGCACCAGCTCACCGATCTCATAGCGGGACTCGAGGCCTTTTTCACGGCGAACGAGCGCTTCGATTCGAGCCACCAGCTCAGGCATGTCGAATGGTTTGATCAGGTAGTCATCCGCCCCTACATCGAATCCCCTGAGCTTGTCGTCAAGCTGATCCCGGGCAGTGAGCATGATGATCGGGGTGGTCAACCGGGCATCGTTACGCAATCGCTTGCAGACCTCGAGGCCATCCAGACCCGGCAGCATGATGTCCAGCACGATCACATCGAAACTCTCCGTCACCGCCAGATGCAGCGCGACCAGGCCGTCAGCCGCGTAATCAACGATGTGACCCGACGCTTCGAGAAAGGCACCAACAGTTTCTGCCAGCGCCTGATGATCTTCTACCAGGAGTACTTTGATCTTGGACATGGTCAGGCAGTCTACGACAAGGTGAACGACCCGCCCAATACTCCTGACTGAGACGTGAAGCCGATGTGAAGCAACAGCGGATGCGGACCGGAAGAAAAAGCGGCGCCCGTGGCGGGCGCCGGAAGGGAGAAGGGGGAATCAGGATTCAGGGCGTGAAGTCATCCAGCAGGATCACATCCAGGGGGGTTCCGATCCCCACCTCGTCCCGGGCGATGGCGGTGTGGACCCCACCGGCGTCGAGGGGGACGGTCAGCGGCCCGATCGCCGCGCCCGTGGATCCGGTCGGGGTAATCGCGATGTCATAGCGCCCTGCAGGCAGCGACAGATATCCCGTATCGGCTTTGAACGGCACCGCCGTTGCGGTAAACAGAAAGTCCTGGGTCGTGTCCACATCCATGGTCAGCGTGTCGCCGGCAGCAACGTAGATGTCCACCTCGCCCGCGGAAACGGAACCGTGGACCAGCCGGAGCCTGGCTTCGGTTGCGACGGCGCGATTGTCATCGGTGAGATCGAGCAGTTCGAAGGGAATCATCGGATCCGTGAGCGTGCCGACGGCCACTATCGTTCTTTCCCCGCCCTGCACGAAGGGTACATCTGCTTCCAGTACCGCGTCAGCCGGTGCGCCCATCTCTGGAACCACTTTCAGATTGTAGGTTGCCGGCGAGAGTGGGATGTAGTCGGTTACCGCGCCGTAGGCGCCAACCGCTGCACGTATTGTGTCGTTGACCAGCACGTCTACGGGCGGTGCGTCCGGGGCGGCGTGGACGACGCGTACCGTCGAGGATGTGTCCACATCATTGAATTCGAGCAAAGCGCCGCCAGTTGAGGCCAACAGCTTGATTGGTGCATCCCCCGGCCCCGTATTCACCACGGCAGCAATGATCAGGTCTGCGCCGCCGGGGAGGCCGATGGTGCCGGTGTCGAACAGCGGATTAGCCGGATCGCCCGGCGCACTCACGCGAACCTGATAGTCGCCAGCGGGTACAACCAGCGGGTCAGCCGTCAACGTCTGGCCGAAATCGAATACCGCGCTGATGAGCAGGCCGTTTCCTGGGTTCTGCAGATCAAGCCCGGGCTCCGATACCCAGACCTCAACGGCCGGGGCGACAGAAGCCGCATGGACCACCCGCAGACGTACTTCATCCGCCGCAACCGCCGGTTGATCGTCCACCAGAACGATGGGGACGATACCGGCGAGGTCACCTGCCGCAATCACTGTCAGCCGCTGATCCTCAGCCAGCGTCAGAACCGGTGCAGGATCACCGGCAGCAGGAATGACGGTAACCGTCGTGCCATCCGGCAGCAGGCCCTCTACTTCGAACGACAAATCACCAACGGTCACTGGCAGGAATGCTGCTTCCTGAAAGTCCAGGTCGGAAGCGATGACATTACCGCCAGCGAGCACATTCACGGCCGGTGCATCCTGGGAGGCATGAATCACTTCCACCAGTCCGGTGACCGCCGGCGTGATCTGCGGACCAGACCGTTCATTGTCTGAATCGCTGTCACAGGCCGCCAGCATAAGGAGCGGCAGAAACAACAGAGGCAATCTGAGCTTGGAAATCATCTGGAAACTCCGTGGGTAGCAACAGGAGCCGGGAGTCTGCCGGCCGTCGGGTAAAGGCGACGTCGGCGAGGACCCGCACAACGTTGACGCGACTTTTACCCCTCGGCCTGACCCATCCGATTGGATTCAGCCCCTGCCTCAAGCGGCCGCACACTGTTATAAAGGGGGTCGACGCAGAAGAAGGGGATCATCATGCGACACGCCAGCACGCTACCTGTTGGGCTTGCCAGACTTGCCACGCTTGCCACGCTTGCCACGCTGTTCACATTTTCCACGGCACACGCCGGCGTGCTCAGCGGCACGGTGAGCACTGCCGACGGCGACGCCATGGAAGGTGTGCTGGTCCGGCTGACGGACCCTGTCGCCGGCGTTTCGGAATCCGTCTACACCGATAACGCCGGGCGCTATGTGCTGGTGACCACGCTGCAGGGGGAGCGGCAACTGCGGTTGCGAACACCCTATTTCAAGGACGCCACGGCAACCGTCGAACTCGCTGGAAGCGGCAGCGCCCGGCAGGACATGACCATGGCAGCGATGACGGATCCCATGGAAATTTCAAACAGCCTGCCTGCCGCCTATCACTTCGGCAGCCTGCCCTTTGAAAAGGGGGAGGATGCGGACTTCAACCGGTTGCAGTTTCAGCGCGACTGCCTCAGTTGCCATCAGATCGGAAACCCGATGACGCGCATCCCGCGCTCACCGGAATCCTGGGCAGCCACCATTCAGCGTATGCACGTTTACCTCGGTAATTTCGATTTCGAGCTGCGCGATGCGCGCTCGGTACTCCTTTCGAAAGGTTTCGACGGCAAGCCACTTGCGGCGCGGCCACAGTTTCCGCTCGATGCCTCCCTGAGCGCCACCAAACTCTACGAGTACCGTCTGGAGCGTGCGGGTGTACCCCACGATGCCATCTATAATCCGAACGATGGGCTTCTCTATACGGTGGATCAGGCGCTGGATCATATGGCGATCACCGATCCGCAAACGGGGCGCACGGAGTACGTGACCCAGGCCGGTGGTGAAGCCATGCACTATCGCGCCGGGTTCAGCGAGGAAAACCCGGTGATCGGCGAGTTCAACCCGGGTGCGAAGCATGGCCCGCATTCACTGGCCATGGGGCTTGACGGCAAGTATTACGTCACCAACGCCGGCTCCAGAAGCATCGGTGTCTTCAATCCCCGGACACGTGCCTGGGAGCCCGCGCACCTGATAGATGAGAGCACCGGCGCGGTGTATCCACACACCATCCGCGTCGATCGGAAAGGCATCGTCTGGTTCACATTCGCCGGTTCAGAGCACGTTGGCCGGCTCGATCCCGAATCTGCGGAATTCACCATCCTCGACCTGCCCCCGCACAAACCCATGGGTATCGCCGGCACGACCCAACCCTACGGCATCGACATCAATCCGATCGACGGTTCTGTCTGGTACGGGCGCCTGTTCGCCGACAAGGTGGGCCGGATCGATCCGCAGACACTTTCGATCGAAGAATACGATTCCCCGGTCAGCGGCCCCCGGCGCATGCATTTCGACAAAGCCGGTGTGCTCTGGCTCACGGGCTACTCGGAAGGCATGCTGGCCAGGATAGAAACAGACGGATTCAAGGCAAAGGTCTACCCGATGCCCGAGTTCGCCGAGGATTTCCGTCCCGCGCCGTACGCACTGGGCGTGCATCCGGAGAGTCAGGAAATCTGGTTGAACGAAAACATGACAGACCGTCTGTACCGGTTCATCCCCGCGGAAGAACGGTTCGTCGTTTATCCCATGCCGCTCTCAGGCACCTACACGCGCGATATGACGTTCACGGCAGACGGTCAGGTCTGCACCTCCAACAATCCCATTCCGGCACCGGCCCTCGAAGGGGGCATCCTGCAGATCATCTGCCTCGACCCTTACTACGATCGGGAACAGGCGGCGGCTGTCGAGACTGCGCAACGCTGAGGTGAATCCATGAAGGTTTATATCAGTGTCGATATGGAAGGCATCTCCGGGCTCGTCCGCTGGCCGGACGTGTCCAGTAACGGCATCGACTTCGAACGCAATCGTGGCCTGATGACCCTGGATGCGAACGCTGCCATCGAAGGTGCCTTTCAGGCAGGCGCGACGGAAGTCGTGGTCGAGGAGAATCATGGCGCCGAAGATCTCTGCGTGCTCGACATGACCCTGATCGATCCCCGCTGCCGGGTGATCCGCGGTGCAGGGCGGCCGGGTGCCACCACCATGGCCGGGTTGGATGCAGAGGTGGGCGTGGTCCTGCTTGTCGGCCACCATGGTCGTGCCGGATCCTTTCCGGGCGTCATGGCCCACACCATTTCCTATGGTGGTTTCAAACTCGTGCGGCTGGCCGGCGATCCCATCGGCGAGTCCGACTTCTTCGCCCGTCGGGCGGGAGAACTGGGCGTGCCCGTCGGTATGGTCAGCGGCGACCAGATTGTCGCCGAGCAGGTACAGGCACTCTGCCCCTGGGCGGAAGCCGTCATCGTGAAAATCGCCCTCGGCAATCAGTCCGCCAACTGCATCCCACCACCGCGGGCCAGGGAGATGATCAGAGCAGGCGCCGAACGCACGGTCTATCGTGCTCAGGCCGGGGAACTGGAGATCTGCCCGGACGCTGGTGGCCCGTATGAGTTCGAAGTGGAACTCCGGCGCCCGGCCGCGGATGCCATGCGGGAGAATCTTGCCAGTCTGGATGGTTTCGAAATGCTGGCCGATACCCTTATTCGGGTAACGGCGCCGGACATGGATCTGGGATTCCGCCGGGTGGCCTACCTCGGCTATGCGGACCGTCCCGGGGTCACCCGGCACTGACCGCCCGTATCCCTCAGCCGGCTTCCGCCACGGCAGCGGCCTCCGCTGCCGCCAACACCCGCAGAAAGTTACCGCCCCATATCTTCGCGATCTCTTCTTCGCTGTAGCCGCGCTCGATCAACCCCAGGGTCAGATTCAGCGCGCCACTGGCATCTTCCAGCCCCTCAATGCCACCACCATGGTTGAAGTCGTTGCCGATCCCCACATGATCCACGCCAATTCGATCCACGATGTAATCGATGTGGTCGAGCACTGCGTCGATGCTTCCCGGTCCCAGAAGCGCACTGATCGCCCCGGTGAAAGCACTTCTGGCATCCGGACTCTCAAGTTCCCAGTAGAGCTCGTAGGGATAGTCATAGTCTTCGGGAATGCCGGCCGCGCGCCGTGCCGCGCGGATGCTGGCATCCAGGGCCGCATCATTGGAGTCGAACAGATAGCCCCTGAACGCGGCAACGTGAATCACGCCCCCCTGCGCTCCGATGGCATCAATCTCCTCGTCCGACAGATTACGCCGCACATCCGAAAGTGCCTGAACATTGGAATGACTGGCGATGACGGGCGCCGTCGTGAGCGCCAGCACCTGCAGGGTGGCCTGCTTCGACAGTTGCGACACATCCACCACCCCACCGAGTGCGTTCACCCGGACGATCGCCGCGCGACCAAGCTCGGAGAGCCCGCCATGTTCCGCATCGGGCTCGTAGGTACCCGTGTCGCCGTCGTACACGGGGCGGGAGGAATCCGCAAAATCGTTGTGGCCCATGTGGGTCAGTGCGAACACCCGAACACCCTGGGCATAGAAATCATCGATTCCCGAAACGTCGGTGCCGAGGCTGCGGGCATTCTGAAAACCCAGAATCAGAGCGCCCTGACCTGCCGCGTGTGCTGCCAGCACCTCGTCCGCGGACCGTGCCAGCACCACACCGTTGGCCGGATCCGCCGCCAGCGCCTGGACGGCAGCCAGTTTCGCATCCGCGATCTCCCTCGCGGCCAGTACGCCAGCCGGATCCCGCGGGCCAGGCCCCACGGCGACGGCCATCACCACCGCATCCACACCGCCAGCCTGCATCTTCTCCGGCGCAACTCGGGACAGCCCATCAGCACCGGCATAGGGCGAAGGTTTACCCGGCAGTTCGATATCAGCATGGGCGTCCAGCACCAGCGCTGCGTCGTGAATCCGGCGAGCCTTCGCAAGGGCATCTTCCTCTGTTGCCGGTTCGGCAACGGGCATCACCTCCGGTGTGGCATGAATGCCATCAGCGTCCGATGTGCCGTCCGAGCAGCCCACCAGGCCCAGCACCAGACTGAATGTCGCACAGGTCCCGAACCGCTTCAGTCTCATGATCATGCGTCTCTCCCCAGTATTGATAACGTCCCTCCTCATATTGCCTGTCGTATTCCTATCACCAGCAGCGCTCGATCAGACCCGATGCAGCCGCACAGGCAATTCGAGGATGCCGCGAATGAAGTTGGACTTCAGGCGTTTCTCCGGCCCGGTCACTTCGATGCGCTCGAACCGTTTCATGATCTCCTCCCAGAGCGTACGCAACTGCATCTCCGCCAGCCGGTTGCCCATGCACCGATGGATGCCGAAGCCGAAGGAGACGTGCTTGCGGGCATCCGGTCGATCGATCACGAGCTGATCGGCATTCGGATGCATACTTTCATCCCGATTCCCCGATATGTACCAGAGCACCACCTTCTCGCCTGCCTTCATCTGCTTGCCGCCGATCTGGTAGTCGTCGACCAGGGTCCGGCGCATATGCAGCACGGGCGTCTGCCAGCGCACGATTTCGGAAACCATGTTCGGGATCAATGAGTGGTCGGCCCGCAGCTTTGCGTACTCGTCAGGAAACTGATTGAGCGCCAGTACGCCGCCGGAAATGGAATTCCGGGTCGTGTCGTTGCCTCCCACGATCAGCAGCATGATGTTGCCGAGAAACTCGAGCGACCGATTGATCATGTCTCTCGTTTTTTCACCGTGGGCCAGCATGGTAATCAGGTCGTTCCGTTCGCCCGGATCACTACCCGCCCGTTCCTGCCAGAGGCCCATGAAGGTATTGGCCATCTCGGTCAGTCCGGCCTGCACCTCTTCCGCAGCCGGTCCCTCATCCATCCCCGTGGTTTCCGGCGAACCGATCGAGAGGTCCGACCAGTAGGTGAGTTTGCGCCGGTCTTCGAACGGGAAGTCGAAGATGGTGGCGAGCATTCTCGTGGTGAGCTCGATGGAAACCCGATCCACCCAGTCGAACGCCTGTCCGTCCTCCGGCAGATCATCCAGAATGTCTGCGACATGGGCCCGGATCACCGGTTCCAGCTTCATCAGGTTCCGCGGCGCCACCACTGGCGCCACCGTCTTGCGCTGTTCGTCATGTCTGGGCGGGTCCATGGAGATGAAGTTCTCAATGTACTGGTCGTCCGGACTGTCGCCGATGGCGATCGTCGGGAAGGACGAAAATACATCCGGCCGCCCTTCCACCTCGACGATGTGCTGGTGCCTGGTGATCGACCAGTAGGGTCCGAACGGACTTTCCGGGGTGAAATGCACCGGATCTTCCGTTCGCAGCCGTTCGAAGTACGGACGCCAGGCATCCTGCTGAAACAGCCGGGAATCACTCACGTCCAGTTCGTCAACCGGCGTTTCCCATGGGTCGGGGAAATCACCACTGGGCAACTGGGCGCGCACTTTCGGTGGTTGGGGAACTCTTACTTCCGGTGAGCCTTCTTCACTCATGCTTCAACCTCGATTCTGTCTCTTCACCATGGGAGGTCATTCAGAGTGACAGACATACCCGCGGCGTCAATAACGATTTTCCCCTCGTCATGGCGCTCGCAGTGAAGAAAGGTTCATCCCCCGGACTTGCCTGAGAGCCCGCGTCCACTCAGTATCAGAGGCTGAATTCGGAGGGGGACAAGAGAATTCATGCATTCATACAGTCCGCGCAGGGTCGCCTGGTTCCTGCTGTTCTCGTTGCTGCCGGCCGTCACCGCCATGGCCGCTGAATCACACAATCAGTTGACGGCAGAAGAGGAAGCCGCTGGATGGCAGCTGCTCTTCGACGGCGAATCGCTCGAGCACTGGCGCACCTATCAGAAACCGGCACCGAACCTGCAGTGGCAGGCCATCGACGGAGAACTCGTACTCACCCGCGGCGGTGGGGGTGATCTGCTCAGCCGGGATACCTGGGGAAATTTCGAGCTGCACCTGGAATGGAAGATCTCGGAAGGCGGGAACAGCGGCATCTTTTTTCTGGCCGATGAAGCGCGGCAGCGTATCTACTACCAGTCTCCGGAAATACAGATCCTCGACGATGCCCGCCATTCGGATAATCAGGTGGATACGCATCGGTCCGGATCCCTGTACGACCTGATCGCCGCGCCACCGGAATCCCAGAAGCCGGCCGGGGCCTGGAACACGGTGGTGATCAGCCATCTGAAAGGACACCTCCAGGTCTGGCAGAACACTGTGCAGACGGTGGACATCCGGATCGGCGGCGAACGCTGGAACGAACTGGTCCGAAACAGCAAATTCGCTGATTGGGACGGCTTCGGCACCCTCACCGACGGTCACTTCGGACTGCAGGATCATGGCGATAGAGTCAGTTTCAGAAACCTGAAGGTCCGATCGCTGGCGGAGGCACGCTGATGCACAGCTATCAGGGTCACGACTACGAAGTGATCGTGGTCGGTTCCGGAGCGGGTGGCGGCATGGCCGCGCACACCCTGACCAGCCGGGGGGTTCGTGTGCTGATGCTGGAAGCCGGTCGCGACTACGATCCGGTCACCGAAACACCGATGTTCAATACCAACGATCAGGCACCGCTGCGCGGTAGCGGGACGCCGGACAAGGCTTTCGGTTTCTACGACGCCACCGTCGACGGTGGCTGGCAGGTTCCGGGCGAACCCTATACCACGGGCAGCGACTCGGAATTTCTCTGGTGGCGCGCGCGAATGCTTGGCGGTAGAACCAATCACTGGGGCCGGCTGTCTCTTCGATTCAGCCATCATGACTTCAAAGCCGCCAGTCGGGACGGTCTGGGCGCAGACTGGCCGATGGAATACGACGACCTGGCACCCTGGTATGACCGGACCGAATCCCTGGTGGGGCTGTGCGGGGACAATCCGGGGCTGGACGATCTGCCCGATTCCTCGCCGGGCGTGCTGCAACCACCCCCGAAGCCACGCGTCCCCGAACTCCTCATCGCCGCGGCGGCGAAAAAACTCGGCATCACAGCCGCCTCCATGCGTCGCGCTGTGCTGACCCAACCGCTGGACGACCGGCAGGCATGCTTCTGGGCCACCGCCTGCGGGCGCGGCTGCGCCATCGGTGCCGCGTTTCAGACCACGACCTCACTGCTGCCCATGGCGAAAGCCACGGGTAATCTGCATATCGTGACGGATGCCATGGTCAGCCGGGTCAATGTAGACGCGAATGGACGAACCACCGGGGTCTCCTTTGTGAACCGGCAGACCGGTAGAACGGAGACCGTGGGCGCCAGTGCCGTCGTGCTGGCCGCGAGCGCCTGCGAAACAGCCCGTCTGCTGTTGAACTCCGGTTCCGATGCTTTCCCCCACGGGCTGGCCAACAGCAGCAGACAGGTGGGCAGAAATCTCATGGACTCCACCGGCGCGAGTTTCATCGGCCATGTGCCGGCGCTGGAAAACCGGCCCCGCTACAACGAGGACGGCCACACATCCAATCATCTGTTCATCCCCTGGTGGGGGCACGAGGCACAGGCAAAAGGCGAACTGGATTTCCCCCGCGGCTATCACTTCGAACTCGGCGGCGGCTTCGGTGCGCCGAACATGGGCATCGGAGCGGTCGCTGAAGGTTACGGACTCGACCTCAAGACCTCCGTGCGCCGGAAGTACGGGGCCTATGTGGGTCTGTCATTGCGCGGTGAGATGGTCGCCAGCGAAGACTGCTATATGGAGATCGACTCGAACGTCAAAGACCAGTGGGGCATCCCGGTACCCCGTTTCCACTGGAAATGGTCCGATCACGAGCTCCGGCAGATCGCCCACGGTCAGAAAACCGCCAGAGCCATCATCGAGACCATGGGGGGCGAAATGCGCAATCCGGATCTGGCGCCGGAAGAAGCGATCAAAAAAGGCGGTGAGATCATTCACGAAGTGGGCACCACCCGCATGGGCAGCAATCCCCGTGAGTCGGTGACCAATGAATGGGGGCAGACCTGGGACGTCAGTAATCTGTACGTGATGGACGGTGGCGTCTTCGCTTCCAACCCACACAAAAACTGCACGCTGACCATCATGACACTGGCCATGCGCAATGCGGATCGGCTGAGCGCGTCTCTGCAGCGAGGTGCAGCGTGAACGGGAAACAGAGTACCGGCATCAGCAGACGGGAATCTCTACGTCGGGCCGGATTGCTTTCGCTGGGTGCGGGAGTGCCCTTCAGCTTCGCTGCCTGTTCGGAACAGGCCCCGGCCGCCTGGGTGATGGCCACTCCGGATCCCATCGACGCTCCAGGGTACGGCACGGACCCGAATCTGATTCATCCCGAGCCTGCCCCCTGGCCGAAGACGCTCACCGATCCACAACTGGAAACTCTGTCGGCTCTGGCCGATCTGCTGATCCCGAAAGAAGGTGATCTGCCGTCTGCTACGGAAGTCGGCGTGGTGGACGTGCTGGATGAATGGGTGAGCGCGCCTTATCCCGATCAGCAGCGGCATCGGGCCGTCCTGCTGTCCGGGCTCGACTGGTGCGACCGGGAGTCTCAACGCCGATGCGCCAGGCCCTTTGCCGAAGCCGGCTCCCGGGACCAGATCGCCATCATCGACCACCTGAGCGATCCCGCCGCCCTGCCGGAACTGGCAGGGCCGCAACAGTTTTTTCAGGGCCTGCGGCAACTGGTGGTCGGCGCCTACTACACGAGCCCGGAGGGTGTCCGTGAACTCGGTTATCAGGGCAATGTGGCCATCTCCGGCGACTATCCAGGGCCGAGCGAGGCCGCCATGACCCATCTGATTGAGCAGATCGACAAGCTGGGCCTGGAACTGCCCGTACACTTAGCGCCCGCGCGCCAAGAGCCCGCGCGCTCGCGCTGAAGGCGCGTGGCAGATCAGCTCGGGAATCAGCTCAGAAAACGGGCAAAGACGTCCAGGGATTCCCGATCGGATCGGAGCGAGTTTACCGGTGCAGATTCATCCGCATAGCCGATCGCCATGCCGCAGAAGATGGTCAGCGTCTCGGGAACGTCCAGAAAATTCCCCACCAGCGCCGGCCGGGTGGCCCAGGCCTCCTGGGCGCAGGTGCCGAGACCCGCTTCGGTGGCGAGCAGCATGAAGGTCTGCAGAAACATCCCGAGGTCCGACCACTGGGGCGGCCCCATCTGCTTATCCACATAGCAGAAGAATCCGGCTGGAGCCCCGAAGAACTGGTAATTTTCGAACAGACGGGTAAGACGTGCCGCCTTGTCTTCCCTCGGTATGCCCAGCAGGGCATACATGTCTTCCCCCACTTTGAAGCGGGAATCCCGATAGGGTGAAGTGAGGTTGGGTGGATAAATGTCGTAGGCGGGCGTCTCACGAGTTCTGTCTTCCGCCACCACCGCCTTGAATGCCGCCATCTTCGCACCGTTCAGCACATACACCCGCCAGGGCTGCACATTGCCGCCGGAGGGTGCCCGGGCCGACTTCGTCAGCAGTTCTCTGAGCAGATCATCTGCCACCGGCTCGTCCAGAAAGGCCCGCACGGATTTGCGCGCATCCACCGCTTCACTCACATTCAACGCTATCGCCCTCAATAAAATGCCGCATCAACCTACTCTGAAGCCTTCCCGGGACGCAACTTCCCGGTTGGCCCGCTGTTCCAGCGCCTGCAGCGGGTATTACCGATCTATTTCTGATACAACATCCGGTCTGAACAGATTCGGGACACAGTCATTAACCCGTTTTTCATAAGAGGGAGAACACCATGATCGATTTCACCATTCCGGAAGACGCCAAAGCCGTCCGCAACAAAGTACGGAAGTTCGTCCAGGAAGAGTGTCAGCCGGCCGAGAAAACCTGCACGGCAGACAACTTTGAAGAAACCCTGGCCGGTCTGCGCGAGAAAGCGCGTGCCCAGGGGTTGTGGTGCCCGTTCATCCCCGAGGAATACGGCGGCATGGGGCTGCGGCCCCTGGCAAACGCCCTGGTCCAGATGGAACTGGGTGAGAGCTTCCTGGGCGCGTTGTCGATGAATACACAGGGCCCGGACGATGCCACCATGCTCACCCTGATGGAGCACGGCACGGACTTTCAGAAAGAAAAATACCTGAAGCCGCTTCTGAACGGTGAGAAGCGCATCTGCTATTCAATGACCGAGAAGGCGGCTGGCGCCGATGCCACCGGCATGCAGACCACGGCGGTGCTGGAAGGCGACGAATGGGTGTTGAACGGTGAGAAGTGGTTCAGCTCCTCAGCCAGCGTGGCCGACATCGCCGTAGTGATGGCGAAAACGGATCCGGATGCGCCTCGCCATGAGCAGTACTCCACCTTCCTCGTCGAATTGCCGAATCCCGGTTATGAGATCGTGCGCAACATCGAGACCATGCAACCGCATACGGAACTCGGTCTGAAACTCGGCGGCTCTCATTCCGAAATCAATATCGAAAACCTTCGCGTGCCCCGGGAAAACATCCTCGGTGGTCGGGGTCAGGGCTTCAACATGGGCCAGCACCGTCTGGCCTACGGGCGTCTCCGCCACGGCATGCACAATGTGGCCATGGCCCAACGGGCCCTGGACCTGGCCGCCGAGCACGTCACCCAGCGGAGCACCTTCGGCAAGCGCCTGGCGGATCGTCAGGGTGTTCGCTGGATGCTGGCCGACTGTGCCGCGGAGATCTACAAAGCGCGGCTGATGCTGCTGCACATCGCCTACAAGGCGGAGAACGGCATGGACCTGCGTCAGGAAAACGGCATCGCCAAGGTATTCCTGGCCAATATGGTGCACCAGGTGGTGGACACGGCTCTGCAACTGCACGGCGCACTCGGCTACAGCATGGATACCCCACTGGCTCAGTGGTATCGAGGCATCCGTTCGCAACGCCTGGTGGATGGTCCGGATGAGGTACACCGCTGGCGTACGGGCGCCAATGTGATCAGGGCGTTCGAGAAAGACGGCACCACGGCAGGCGCCTGCGGTGGCGAACTGTTCGAGTAGCCGGTCGACGGCAGGGAGACGGATATGAGTGGCAAACCTCTCATTCTCTATGGCGTGCCGTTCTCACAGCCGGTCCGGGCCGTGATGTGGCTGCTGCTGTTTAAGGACACACCCTTTGAAATGGTTCTGATCAACCCCGGCTCAAAGGGCGACAACGGCAGTCGCAATCCGGCTTACCTGGCGAAGAACCCGGCAGGCACGATTCCCATGCTGGAAGATCCGGATTCGGGTTATGTGCTGGCGGAGGCCCATGCCATCCTTGCCTACCTGTGCAACCGGTTCGGCTGGCACGATGTCTATCCTGCCGATGCGGAAGGTCGCGGCAGGGTGGACTGGTATCTCAACTTTCATCACCGGAATGTCCGCGACGCGTCCGTCGGCCTGGTCGCGCCGAAGATCCGCAAGGATCTGGATATTCCCGAAGCGACTCAGTCGGCGGCAAAGGCAACCCTGACCGCGGCATTGAAGGCTCTGGATACCGGCTGGCTGGAAGGTTCCCGCTTCCTGGCCGGCGATGGGGTAACGATCGCGGATTTCGCCGCCTATGCGGAGATCGGTCAACTGAGTCCCGAATTCACCAACGTCTATGACCTCGAGCCCTTCCCGAACGTCTGCCGCTGGCTGGACGACATGAAGGGCCTGAAGGGCCACGATGAAGTGCATGTGGTGCTGGCGGAACTTGGCGACATCAGCCGGGAACCGCCCTCCATGGACACCATCAAAAGCGCCAACAAGCGCGCCCTGGGTACGTTGAAGGCAAGCCTTGCGGCGCTGGGCGCCTGACCCGATGGCAGACGTGAAAGGCCGGCGGGACGCAGTGTTCGGCGCCGGCTCCACCCTCTTCTACGACGAACCCGTGCACATCGTACGCGGCGAGGGCGTCTATCTGCATGCGGCGGACGGTACTCGCTACATCGACCTGTACAACAATGTGCCGAGCGTGGGGCACTGCCACCCCCATGTGGTGGAATCGGTATCCAGACAACTCGCCACCCTGAACGTGCACAACCGTTACCTGCACGAGGCCATCCTCGAGTACGGCGAACGGTTGCTGGCAACGCACCACGATGGTATCGAAAACGTGGTCTTCAGCTGCACGGGGACGGAAGCCAACGAAGTGGCGCTGATGATGGCGCGAGCGGCAACGGGCGGACAGGGGATCATCTGCACGGACGCGGCCTATCACGGCAACAGCACGGAAGTACGGCGGCTGAACCATTGCGATTCCAGCACCGGCGACATCCGCTCTGTGCCCTTTCCCGATCTGTACAGATTCCACACCCAGCACCCGGACGACGATCCCCACACCTACTATCTGGGCAAAGTCGAAGAAACCATCAGCGGATTCAGGCGGGATGGGATTCCGTTCGCAGGCCTGTTGTTCTGCCCGATCTTCGCCAACGAGGGTCTGCCGTCGATTCCGGACGGATTCCTGCCCGAGGTTGCCCGTCTGGTTCGCGCCGCCGGCGGTCTGTTCATCTGTGATGAAGTTCAGGCCGGGCTCTGTCGCACCGGAAACTGGTGGGGTTACGAGCTTCAAGGCGTGGCGCCGGACATCGTCAGTATGGGTAAGCCCCTGGGTGCCGGAATGCCGCTGGCCGCTACGGCCGGACGCCGGGATCTGGTGGAAAATTTCCGTCGGAAAACGCGCTACTTCAACACCTTCGCTTCGAGCCCGGCCCAGGCTGCGGCCGGAAATGCGGTGCTCGACGTCATCGAATCGGAACAGCTTCCGGCCAGCATCGACCGGGTCGGCAGCTGGCTGCGCTCGGCCCTCGCTCCGTTGATGCAAGAATGCGAAGCCATGGCCGACGTGCGCGGCCACGGACTGTTTATCTCCATCGAATGGGTGAAGGACAGGGACAGCCGCGAACCGGATGTGGCGGGCGCGCTGGAAGTCGTCGACCTGCTGAAGGCACGCGGATTCCTCCTCAGCAATGCCGGGGCGTACGACAACATCGTCAAGTTGCGGCCACCCCTGGTCTTTTCCCAGGACAATGCCGAGGCTTTCGTCGATGCGTTCCGGGACGTGTTATCCGTCCTCGCGAAGCGCCATTAAAGCAACTCGGCCAGCTTCTGCCGCTGCCAGGCGCCGTCCCCGAACAGGAACTGATTGTGCATCTGCCGTTTGTGGTAGATCTGCACATCCGCCTCCCAGGTGAAACCGATACCGCCGTGCAGCTGAGTCGAACGATTCGAGCAGAACGAGGCGGTATCCGAAGCGCTCGACTTGGCCAGCAGGGCACAACGCAGCGCATCTTCGGGTTCGTGGTCATAGGCGCAGGCCGCGTTGTAGACCAGGGATCTTGTTTCATCCGCGGCGATCATCATGTTCACGATCGGATGTTTGACTGCCTGGAAAAAGCCGATGGGGCGGTCAAACTGTGTGCGGACCCTGGCGTATTCGACCGTAGTCTGGAGCTGCCACTCGGCTGCACCGGCCATGTCCGCAGCGATGAGCGTCAGAACGGCCGGTAAGGCGCGCGCCAGCACGTCTTCCCCGTTACCGGGCTCGGCGATGACTTCCGCCTCGACGTTTTCGAGTATCACCCGTCCCTGATCACGGCTCAGATCCACAATGCGGTCCTGTGCCACCGTGACCGCCTCCCGCGGCACAAGATAGAGACCGATACCGTCGCTGTTGCGCGCGGCGATCACAAAGGCGTCCGCCTTGCCCGCATCCTGCACGTACCAGCTGGTGCCGGTGAGCCGATTCCCATCCGCAATCACCGCCGTGGCATCGAGTTCAGGCGAACCGGCCTCGCCGAAAATACCCAGCGTCATGGCGGTGCCGCCGGCTATCCTGGTCAACGCCTGCACCGCATCGGCTTCCCGCAGCAGAAAGGTCGCCTGGAGGGTACCCGTCAGCGGCGTCGGACAAGCGGACCGGCCGATTTCTTCCTGTATCGCCGCCGCCGCGACCAGGCCCATGCCGATCCCCCCGGCCGCCTCCGGGACCGCCAGCAGATGCCAGCCCAGGGCCTGCATTTCCTGCCACGCAGATTCGTCATACCAGGGGGTACGCTCTTTACCGCGGTGCGGATCTTCCGTCCCTTCGAGGTGCGGGCGGAGCTGCACCAGCGCCTGTTTCTCAGCGAAGAAGCGGGTGGCTGCGTCTTTCAGCATGCCGGTCTCTTCGTCGAAGCCGTAATCTCTGGGTTGAGTCATCATTGTCTCCCTCTGGCTTACTTCGTCTTCGGCAGGCCGAGCACCCGCTCACCCAGAATGTTGCGCTGGATCTCGCTGGAGCCGCCGGAGATGGTGCCGGTATAGGAATTCATGTAGCCGAGGGCCCATTTGCCATCTGCTTCGGCATTCGGATCACCCACATAAAGACTGGAGCGCATGGCGAGGATGCCGAGGGCCACTTCGTTCAGTGCCTGGCCGATCTCGCTGCCCACCAGCTTGCCCTGCAACGGCAGCCGCATGCCGCCGCCGTTCAGCGGTTTGATGCGTGCCCGACGGGCATTCTGCATGCTGGCTTCGGTACGCTCGTAGAGCTTCAGGATCCGGTCGCGCCAGATCGGATCGTCCCAGACCCGTTGCCCGTTCCGCCGGGTATCCTTGGCCAGCTGAATCACCTGCAGCACTGCTGTGAGCGGTGACTCGGAACTGGCGACTGCCCCTACGCCGGTGGCGGCGCCACGTTCGCTTGTCAGCGTGGACATGGCCACCTTCCAGCCGGCACCCACCTCATCGACGCGCAGCTGATCCGGAATCACGACGTTCTCCAGAAACACCTCATTGAATCCCGACTCACCCGTCATCTTGTGGATCGGTTGAACCGTCACCCCTTCGGTGTCCATGGGTGCAAGGAAATAGGTGATGCCGTTGTACTTATCGTCCTTGTCGTTCCGGGCCAGCAACAGCATCCAGCTCGCCAGTGCACCAAGGCTGGTCCACACTTTGCTGCCATTGATGATCCAGTTGTCTCCCTCCTTCACCGCCGACGTGGAGAGGGAAACCAGATCAGAACCGGCACCGGGTTCGGAAAAGCCCTGACACCAGATTTCCTCCGCGGTGAAGATCGGTTTGAGGAACCGCGCCTTCTGCGCTTCGGTGCCGTGAATGAGCAGCGTGGGGGCAGTCATGCCGAGCCCGATCCAATTGATGAAGTACGGCACCTTGGCCCGGCGCACCTCGGCGCTGGCAATGGCCTGGAATCCATTATGACCGTGACCGCCGTATTCGGTGGGCACATCGGTCGCGATGAGCTCCGCCTCGTAGCATTTCGCCTGCCAGTCGCAGAGATAACTGCGATGGTCGTCATAGGTCACTTCATAGGCGGCCTGTGGCAACGGTGTCTGCGTGGGCGGCGGTCGGTTTTCTTCCAGCCAGCGGCGGCAGTACTCACGGAACTCTTCCTGAGCGGATGCGTTGTCGGACATGTGCAATCCAGTACCAAACGAGCGGGAAATACTCGCACCCCTCACCGGCGAAAACAATCAGAGGTGACGGTTTTAGTGCATGGCCTGGGGTGCCGTGGCATGATCGGGCGTTCGTATCTGATGGGGATTGAGATGTACGACCAGTTGATCAGACAGGCAACCATTGTCGACGGCACCGGCAGCCCGCCCTGTGAGGGCAACGTGGCGATCCAGGACGGCAGAATCGCGGCGGTTGGCGACGTGGATGGTGCGGCCCGGGAAACCGTGGACGCCGGGGGCGCCTACCTGACACCTGGCTGGGTGGATGTGCACACCCACTACGACGGCCAGGTGAGTTGGGACGACACCATCGATCCTTCCTTCAGCCACGGCGTCACCAGCATTGTGATGGGCAACTGCGGCGTCGGTTTCGCTCCCTGCCCGCCCGGTGGCGAGCGGAGAATGATCGAACTGATGGAAGGTGTGGAAGACATTCCCGGCACAGCCCTCTACGAAGGGATCGAGTGGGGCCGCTGGGAAACCTTCCCCGAATACATCGACTATCTGGGCGGCCGGCAATTCACTCTGGACGTGGGCACCCAGGTGCCGCACTCGGCACTCAGAAACTACGTGATGGGCGAAAGGGCGCTGAATCATGAAGATGCCAGCGCAGAAGATCTGGCTGCCATGCAGGCGATCGTCCGGGAGAGTCTGGAAGCGGGCGCGCTCGGATTCTCCACCTCCCGCACCATTGGTCATCGTTCGGTGCTTGGTGAACCGATCCCCGGCACCTTCGCGGAAAAGTCTGAACTGCTGGCGATCGGTGAAGCGATGAAGCAAGCCGGCAAGGGCGTTTTTCAGGCGGTTCCGGCGGGGGTGGTGGGTGATATCGCCGGCCCCGAGCGCTGGACGACCGAGCAGGAGGTGGAACTGTTCGTCGACATCGCCCGTGCGTCGAACCGCAACTGCACGTTCACCCTGGCGCAGAACGGCAATCGACCCGATCAATGGCGCAACTGCCTTGAAATCGTCGCACGTGCCAACGCGGAAGGCGTGATGATCCGCCCCCAGATCACCACCCGGCCCATCGGCTTTGTCACCAGTATCAAGGCCTATCACATGTTCCAGCGTCGCGAGACGTACCTGAAACTGGCGGATCTGCCCTTCGCGCAACGCCTGGCAGCGATGCGCAAGCCCGAGGTCAAAGCCGCCATCCTGGCGGACCGGGACGTGCCGCCGGATCAGCCTGGGGTGATGGCCAACGTTTACGGGATGCTGGCCATGGCCGCACCTGCCATGTTCCCCATCGATACACCCGTCAACTACGAGCCAGAGCCATCCGAGAACATCGCCGCCCGTGCGGCCGCTGCCGGCCAGGAAGTGCCGGAGTACATGTATGACTTCCTCGTCGCCGATGACGGGAACCGGTTCGCCATCCTGCTCGGCGCCAATTTCGTCGACGGCAGCTTCAGCGTGATGGAAGAAATGATTCAGCACCCGAACACCACCATCGGCCTCTCTGATGCCGGTGCGCATGTAAATCTGATCTTCGACGCAGTGAACCCCACCTATCAGATCACTCACTGGGTGAGGGACCGCAGCCGCGGGCCGCGCATGCCCATCGAACTGATGGTGCACAAGCAGACCCTTTCGAACGCCAATCTTTTCGGCATGACGGATCGGGGCAGTATCGAAGCGGGTAAGCGGGCGGACCTGAACCTGTTCGACCTGGACCAGCTCGGCCTCGGCAGGCTGGAAGTTCACAATGACCTGCCCGCCGGCGGTTCGCGCATTCTGCAGAGTGCGACCGGGTACCTCGGCACCTGGGTCAATGGCGTACGGACCCGGGAAAACGATCAGGATACCGGTGCCCGTCCGGGTCGTGTGATCCGCGGCTGAGGCACAGGACCCGTTCATGGGTGGACCCGACGCAGCCGCAATGCTGGCACTCCGTCAATGGGACCTGGGTCCGGCAGCGGTCGAACCGGTATCCCACTCGGAGAACATTGTTTATCGCGTGGACCTCGATGATGGGCAGAAGTTTGTGCTGCGCATGCATCGGCCCGGATATCACAGCTACGAAGGTCTGGTCTCTGAACAGCTCTGGACCGCCGCGCTTCGGAAGGCGGACATCGATGTGCCGGTGCCCCGACCGACAGGCGCCGGCAATCCCTATGCGGAGATCGCCGTGAACGGAGAAACCCGTTTTGTCGGCCTGCTGGAATGGGTGAACGGAACGACCATGGAATCCCTGATGGCGTCGAGCGGCGATGACGCCCAGCGCGTCACTCAGTTCTCCGCCCTTGGCCGGCTGCTTGCCCGGCTCCACGAGCAGGCAGGCACCTGGCAACCGCCTGCCGGATTCAGCCGGCATGCACTGGACGCCGGGGGACTCATGGGTGAGACACCGTTCTGGGGACCATTCTGGCGCGCTTCGTCCCTGTCCAGTCAGCAGCAGAAGTATTTTTCCCGGCTGCGCAGCAGGATCTACACCCTGCTGACAGATCTGCCCACGGAGTCGAGTGACTACAGCATGATTCACGCAGACCTTCATCCGGGCAACGTGGTGGTCCAAGGCGATCGCCTGCACGTGATTGATTTCGATGACGCCGCCTTCGGCTGGCACGCCTACGACTTCGCCGTCGCGTTGAAGGACTATCAGGAGGATCGCGCTTTCGGAACCTATCAGGCGGCGCTCGTCCAGGGCTACCGGATGCACCGCGACCTGAGTGACGACACCCTCGCCCTCATCCCGCTGTTCCTGCTCATTCGCGCCCTCAACACCATCGGCTGGGCAGACGCGCGGCCGGAGCTGGGCTATACGGACTACATTTCGAAGCTCGCCGGATATGTGGAAGCGCGTGCGGAAACCGTTCTCAGCACTTTCGACTGAGCCAGGTCATTCGACCTCCACCCCCAGGCCTCTCGCCAGTGCGGCCCGGTGATCCGCGGTGAAACGAGCGGTCAGGCCCGTACCCGGCAGCAGTTGAAAGCCATGACAGGCGGCGGGGTATAAGAGCAGTTCCACAGCCACGCCGGCCTGCATGAGATTGCGGGCGTAGTCGATGTTTTCATCACGGAACAGATCCAGACCGGCGGTGAACATCCAGGTGCCGGGAAGCCCGGTGTAGTCCGCAACCCGAGCGGGCACCTGAGGCGCTTCCGGCGCCGCATCACCCAGATAGGATTGCCAGCCGAATCGGTTACGGGATCGTGTCCAGACGAACTCGCCGACCAGAGGGTCGCCGGGTTGTGCTTCGGTTCCCGTACGATCGTCCAGCATGGGATAGGTCAGGTGCTGATGGCAGATCGCGTACTCACCCGCATCCCTGGCCCTGATGGCGAGTGCAGCCGCCAGGCCCCCGCCTGCGCTTTCTCCACCAACACCGATCCGGCCAACGTCCACACCCAGCGCATCGGCATTCTGATGCAGCCAGGCAAGTCCCGCGTAACAGTCATCCAGCGGGGCGGGAATCGGGTGCTCGGGCGCCAGGCGGTAATCGACCGAGAGGATGACGATGCCGAGTTTCGAGCAGAGCTGCAGATTCGAAATATCCGAACCCTCCACGGCGCCCATGATGTAACCGCCACCATGGACATGCAGGTAACCCGGACGGCTGCCGGACGAGTCCAGCGGCCTGTACAGGTAGCAGCGCACGTCGTGATCTGCACCGGGGACCGTGACTTCCTCCCGGACGACGCCCACCTTGTCTGGATCACCCATCACAAGATTTTCGGCGCCCGCCTGCCGGAACAACGACAGGTTGTCCGCAGTGATATCCGTGCCGGGCATGGCCTCGATGATCGGATGCAGTTCTTCGGCCAGCAGATGTCTGGTAGTCATGTCTGAATCCCCTCTTTTGACGTTCACACCATGATCAACGGCAGTCGGCAAGTTCGACCGGCGCAGATCGAAGCTCCAGGCCGATCAGCGCCGAGCTCAGGAATCTCTTCGTTGCATGGGTGAAAGTGGCAACGTAATCCGCGGACTCGTGGCGGAACTCGACGCTGCCACCAATCGGAACATCCGCAATAACCCGTGTCGAGATCGGCTCATCCAATGCCGCCCGGGCATTGATGGATACCGTATCGATGGCGTTGCCGCGCAGACGACCCACCGTAATGACCACGGTCTCATCGGGCACCTCGAGGCTGCTCCGCGAAGGAACGACCAGTGTTCGAACGTTTGTGCTGGCGGCGAGACTGGCACAGTCCACCCGAGTCGACAGGTCATCCAGCAGCACTTCGATCCGACCGATTTCAGCTCGAGTGGCAGCGATCTCGTTGGCGACGGCAGGGTCATCCGCCCGGGCCTGCAGATCGTCCAGCCGCGACTCATACTTCAGCAGGTCTGACTGGAGGCTGCCACGGGTCTGCTCGGCCGTGCGCACGATCTCCTGCTGCAGCGATTCCCGCAGCCCGCTTTCCTCGACCGCGCTGGTCAGTTGCTGCTGTACAGCAGTCATCGCCTCCAGTTGCGCTTCCAGTTGCGCCGCCTGTTCCCGAATCTGGTCATTGAGCGGCGCGATCGCTTCGTTGACAAGAGCCGCCACATCATCGGGCGAAATCATTTCGGGCTTATCCGCCCCGCCGTTCTGTGGCGCATGCAGCCAGTAGATCAGACCCAGCAGCAATACGATGCCCGCCAGGCTGACGAGCCAGAATTTCTGTTCGCTCAAGAGTAACGTCCTGCATCCCCAAAGCAGGCATGATAGTGCAGATCGGCGTCTGGTGGTCCCCGTTGACGCGGGTCGTCATCTGCTCCTCAGATCAGCCCCGATGCCGATCAGGCATGGTTCCACCAGGGCGTATCACTGAACGAGCGGATGTCCATCTCAAAGGTCCAGGTGGATCGATGCTGGCGAACCAGATGCAGATAAGTCTCCGCGACTTTTTCCGGCAGGATGATGCCGTCCGCAGCCCCGCGGGTCTCGCGTACTTCCTGAAAGCGTTCCGGGCCGAGCATTCTGCCGAGGGTATCCGGCGCATCCACCATGCCATCGATCAGCACATGGGCCACATGAATACCCTGTTTTGAGAACTCCGCGTTGAGGCTCTGACAGAGCATACGACGACCGCCCATGGCGGCGGCGTGAGAATGCTGACCCGCATTGCCGCGAACGGCAGCGGTGGCAGAGGTGACGATGAGGGTGCCCGCACCCCGCTTGACCATATGCGGCGTCACTGCCGAGGCCAGTCGGAACAGCCCGAAGCAGGCCATCCGCCAGCCGAGTTCGAAGGCCTTGTAGCTGGTTCCGGCCAGCGGCCGGTCACCAATCTGAGCGCCGAGATTGAAGATCACGACTTCGACAGGCCCGATCTCCGCCTCTATCTGTTCGACGCGATCTTCGATCACGCCTTCGTCCACCGCGTTCAGCAGGAAGCCGGTGGCCGCACCGCCCTGGCCACGGATATCCGCCACCAGGGTGTTCAGGCCTTCTTCGTCGCTGCGTCGGCAGAGCACCGCATGATAGCCCTCCTCCGCGAACCTTCTGCCTGCGGTGCCGCCGATTCCGGCACCCGCGCCCATCACTAAACAGACTGGTCTGGTCATCTTCTTCCCCGTGCGCTATTGCAACTCAAAGCCTGAAACTCAAAGATCAAACGAAAATGAATGCGTTGTCCACCCGGCGGGCAACGCTGCGTCCGCGCTTGCTGGTGGCAGGGTGTAAACAGTATGGTCGCGAAACTCGAATTCAGGGGATAACCGTATGAAGGACTTCAAAGGAAAGCTGGCGGTGGTAACCGGCGGCGGCACCGGCATGGGGCGTGAGTTGTGCCTGAAACTGGCTGAGGCCGGCTGCAACCTGGCACTGTGTGATGTGTCTGCAGACAAAATGGCCGAGACCCGCCAGCTTTGCCTCGACATCGATGATGCGCTCACCATCAGCACACATCTGTGCGACGTTGCCGACGAGCGCCAGGTGAACGCTTTTCGCGATGCGGTGCTTGCCGAGCACCATACGGATCACGTCCATCTGCTGTTCAACAACGCCGGCATCGGCGGCGGCGGCAGCTTCATCAACGACGAGCGTGAACAGTGGGACAAGACCTTCAACGTCTGCTGGTTCGGCGTCTACTATGGCTGTCGGGCGTTCCTGCCCGCACTGATCGCCGCGGAGGAAGCCCATCTGGTGAACACTTCCAGCGTCAACGGCTTCTGGGCCTCTCTGGGCCCCGATACACCGCACACGGCCTACAGTGCGGCCAAGTTTGCAGTGAAGGGCTTTTCCGAAGCTCTGATCACCGATCTCCGCCTGAACGCACCCCATGTGAGCGTTTCTGTAGTGATGCCCGGTCACATCGGCACTCAGATTGCCGCCAACAGCATGGCATACCTCGGCCGTGATCCGGACAGCCTCAGCGCGGAAGACATCGACGGTTTGCGGCAACAGCTGGTGGACGCCGGACTGCCCGTGGGCAACCTGCCGGACGCCGACATCCGCGGCCTGATCGCCCAGCAGGCCCAGGCTTTCGAATCCGAAGCGCCAACCACGGCCGCCAGCGCGGCAGAAATCATTCTCGACGGTGTGAAGAACGGACGCTGGCGGATCCTGGTCGGCGATGACGCTCATGTGGTGGATGCAGAAGTGCGGGGGAATCCCGAGGCGGCTTACGATGCCGCGTTCACCGAAGCGCTCGTCAACCGTGGCCATTTCGGCGCGCTCATTCAGACCGCGGGAGCGGCCGTCACTCAGCGTTGATCCGGCCTAGACGACCGTCACCCAGCCATCGCATTGCGGACAATGGGTGACGGCCACTTCTCTCGGTTCGCCCCCGGGCCCGAGGGGTGGCAGACGCTTCAACTCAAAAGGTAACTGGTCCGCAAGGAATGGAAACTTCAACCGGCAGCCCGGACACTTCAAGAGCGTGCCGTCCCAGCGGCCCGGCGACCTCTTCGCGTCTGGTTGATCGATCGTCATAGCGCATTCATACACGACCCGGGGGCCGCTTCACAACTGAGTCACCCCACCGGCAGCTCCAGGGTTGTGCGGCCCGTCACATTGCCCGATCAGGCACTGACTTAGACTGCGAAGCTGACATTCAGCCCGGATGGAAGCCGTGCTGCCCGACGCCTTGATGAAACAACCCACCCTGGTGCGACTCATGACGGGAATCGCACTGGCCGTTCTGCCCGGCGTCGCGTGGGTGGACTATCAGCAGGGCTATCTGTACTCCATGGCCGTCGAACTCTTCGCCGCCGCCACACTCATTGCAATGGTGTTTCTGATCGATCGTCTCGGCGTTCAGCGCTCGATTCGCATCACTCTGATTCTGATGTTCCTGCTGGCCGTTCTGGGCAGCATCGAAAAGCTGGAGTCCGTCCCGAACTTCGCCTGGTTCACGGTGATGCCATTCCTGTACATCTCCGTGGGCGGCCTGCGTCTAGGCGGCATTCTCACCATCAGCCACTTTCTGGTGATCGCCCTGTTCTATCTGTCATTTGCCTCGGACGCCGCAGCAGCCATGGCGCCAGGCACCTGGATTCAGATCGGGCTCGCTTACCTGACCGCCGCCGGGCTCGCGATCAGCTATGAATACGTGCAGCGACAACTCAGGCGTCGACTGCACGCGCTGGCAGACCATGATGCACTGACCGGACTGCTCAATCGTCGGGGTATGGAGAAACGCCTGAACGAGCTGGAAAGCTTTCTCGTGCGGCACAAGGTGCCGGTCACCCTGGCACTGCTGGACATCGATCACTTCAAGCGTGTGAACGATGCACACGGCCACGATGTCGGCGACACCGTTCTACAGGAACTGGCCCGGGAACTGGAGCGGATATTCCGCGCCTCTGACTACATCGCCCGCTGGGGTGGCGAAGAATTCCTGGTGGCCCTCACCAATACTCATCTCGAAGACGCCACAGCTGTGCTGGAACGACTGCGTGCGGAGATTGCCGGTTCCAGCGCGTTTTCCGTGCCATCCCTCACTCTGAGCCTCGGCGCGGCTCAATGGCACGCTGAGATCGGGCTCGCCGGCACGCTCAAGCAGGCAGACATCGCCCTGTATGGCGCCAAAGATCAGGGCCGCAACGCCCTGGTACCGGCGACGGAAAAGGAAGCACCGAGCGCCGCCTGGTCGAGCGGAGACGCACAGACCCTGAAGCAGGCCAACTGATTGCTACTTAGGCAGTTGCAGTGACCGGTAGCTGTTCAATCGAGCCTGATAGGCGCGCCCTTCTATACCTTCTCTGATCCAGTCACTGTTCGACCGGCATTCGGTAGACGCTATCCTGGAGCCCGTTTTCACGCGCTCCCGGCAGGTAACGCTTTCCTGATGATTTGCTTGCCAGGCAAGCGCTGGCGTCGGCGTCGGGCTGGCACAGCCCAGGCAACCGATCAGCCAGGCACACCCGAACACCACAGCGCATCGTCTGCTGTTGATCACTATGTTCCCCTACGACTTCTCTCATGTCCTTATGACCCAGTCCCTACGACCCAAGTCGAGCGTTGCATCGGAGAGGCTCCCCAGCACTCTGCCAATGCGTTAACGCACACCCCTGAAGCCTACACGGTTCAGACGTCCTGACAACAACCTGGCCGTCAGTTTTGACCAATCTCTCACAGGTGGACTGAAGCCTCTCTCAGGCGTACTGAATCGCGTCTGCACCGGAACGGGACAGCTCACGGTACTGCCACATATCGATGCACGGCTCGCAGCCTTTTAGGGCGCCTGCCCAATAAGGAGTCAGAAATGGTACCCGCAAACCCAACAAAAGAACGAACGGTATTCCCCGTAAGCGCCTGATTTGCCAACCGTCTAATCGCTTCCTCGGATGTCTGGCACGTCGTTTGCAACGCCGGGTCCATCGAGGAGAGCCGTCACACTAAAAAAAGGCAGCCGTTCGGTCGGCATGGGGATACCGACTCGATCAGGTGCTCCTCGCACCACTTTGGTAACAACTCGAGAACCATATGGAGGCACCCGAAGTTGACTCATAAGAAACTCACGCACCTGGAGAGGTTTGCAAAGGCTGGGAGGATGTCTGTTGCAGGCGCGCTGCTTGCGTGCCCGCAGATTGCTCCTGTATTTGCGGCGGAAAGCGAGATCGAAGAAGTCGTGGTCACCGGATCGCGCATAGAACGGTCGAACGCCACCGCGGCGCAACCGCTGTCGATGATCGACGGAGACCAGATACGCCAGTCGGGCACATCCGACATCGGCGAGATCCTGAACAAGAACCCCGCCCTGTTGAGTTCGATCACAGGCACCAATTCGATCGACGAGCCGGCGAGCACGCTCGGTGATGCCAACGACTCGGTTGGTGGTGGCTCACTCGACCTCAGGGGGTTGGGCTTTCAGCGCACCCTGACGCTGGTCAACGGACGCCGTCATGTCGCCGGAGTCGAAGGCACTTCCGCGGTCGATGTGGGAACCATCCCATCCGCACTGATAGAACGGGTGGAAATTCTCACCGGTGGTGCGTCGGCCGTCTACGGGGCAGATGCCGTCACCGGCGTGGTCAACTTCATTCTGAAGGAAGACTACGAAGGCATGGAATTCGACTTCCGGCCCGGTATCAGTGAAGAAGGCGATGACCAGTCCTACGAATTCACCTTCCTCGCCGGGACCAACTTCGATGAAGGTCGAGGCAACCTCACCTTCAGTTTTCAATCCAGCGCGAACGACGGTCTGCGTCAGGGCGATCGCAGCTACCTCAGCAACGATGGCCTCTATGACAACGACACCAACCCGCAACTGCGTTTTCAGCAGGGCGAAATCAACGGTGATACACCCAACTTCGCCCAGTTCTACGATTACGACACCACGGGTCGATTCTCCTGGGGCCTGTCGATTCCTGACGAAGCGTCTTTCGTGGAGCAGTACACGGCTGAGTTCGGCTCCGCACCCACCCTGACCGCCGCCGAGACGGCATTGATGCAGCGGGCGGGTTCCGCCTACCCTCAGGCGATCCTGCCCGGTCGTGGCTTCAACATCACGTCTGCCTATGGCACCGTCGCCATAGGTGACTTCGGCAGCGGCGAGTACCCGCTCGGCAGCGAACCCGACCTGGATGGCAACGGCACCAGCGACTGCCTGCAGAGCTTCACCGGATACAACTCGAGTCTGGGCGGCGCTTCGTCCTTCGGCGCGGCGGGTGGTTGCTGGGTGATCGACTCGGCCGGGAACGTGGTTCCCGTCGTCGACGGCGCCGTGGCAGATAACTTCAACCAGTTCGGAATGGAACAGGCCTATATCGCACCCGATCGCCCCTACGTCATACCAAAGACGGAAAAGTACGCCTTCAACCTGAACGGTCGCTACGAGATCACGCCTGCCCTCGAAGCATTCGTGGAATCCAAATTCGTCTACGAGGAAATCACCTTCGGAGGCGGTGGTCACAACTACACGGATCTCCTCTATGGCGCGCCGGACAACCCTTATCTTCCGGAGGAGCTGGCCGCCTACGCAAACAACAGCGGAGTGTCCTGGCTTGGCCCGGGTGGCCTCTACGTTTCCAGGGATTCGGATGACTGGGGAGATAACATTTCCACCAACGAACGGACCACCATCCGCATCGTCGGCGGCTTCAGAGGCTCCTTCGACAACGGGATCGACTACGAAGCTTCGCTGAACTACGGACGCTTCGAACGGAAACTGAAAGATCCTGAAACCCAGATCGCGGACCGGTTCTTTGCCGCCATCGACGTGGTCGCAGACCCGGTTACCGGCGAACCGATCTGCCGTTCGGATCTCGACCCCACTGCTTACGCGCCGACCACGCCATTCAACATCTTCCCGTTTGTCGGCTCCGGTCAGTCCTCGCCGTTCTTCACGTTCACGCCGGGTGACGGTCAGTGCCAGCCGGCTAACATCTGGGGCGGCGAAGGGGCGATCAGTCAGGAAGCCATCGACTTCTTCACTTACGACCGTACTCTGAAAGATACGATTGAGCAGACAGTGTTCAATGCCTTCATTGCGGGCGAAACCACCCCCTGGTTCGAACTGCCCGCGGGCCCCATGGGCTTCGCCATCGGTTTCGAATATCGCGATGAGTCCAGCGCGCAATCCTATGACGATTACGACCGCGGCATCATCCAGGTGAATGGCATCACTCCGGATGGTCAGGTGTACAGCGCCGGTGACCTGTCACGGAACTACAGCCAGGCGCAAAGCCTGGGCGGCACACCAGCCACCTCACTCAACAACGGCTCTGCCGGATACGACGTCTGGGATGTCTTCGCAGAAGTTTCCGTACCGGTTCTGTCGGAAGTGCCGGGTGCGTATGAGCTGACCGTGGATGGCGCGGTGCGCTATGCGGACTACGAGGAGTTCGGCGGCAACACCACCTACGGCATTGGCGCCACCTGGGCTCCCATCATGGATCTCAGAGTCCGAGGCTCCTACAACCTGGCGGTCAGAGTTCCGAACATCTTCGAACTCTACTCGCCGGAGCAGGGCACCTTCGGCCGGCCCACAGATGCCTGTGACGCCACCCAGATCCAGACCTCCGTCGTTCCGGACCGCCGGGAGGAAAACTGTGTTGCGGAATTGCGAGCGGTCAATGTTCCGGACAGCCGCATCTTCGATGATTCCGGCAACTATGCCTTCGAGGATCCACTGTCAGCCGGTTTCCCGATCAACGTATCAGGCAATCCGGAGCTGAAAGAAGAAACGGCAACGACGGTCACCTTCGGATTCGTGCTGACACCCTCCGCTCTGCCCGGCATGGTTTTCTCCCTGGACTACTGGGACATCGAGATCGAGGATGCCATTCGCGCGCCCTCTTCTCAGAACATTGTCGACAGCTGCTACGATGGCTACAGCCTGAACAGTGCTTTCTGCAGTCTGCTCACCCGGGAAACGGATCCGCTGAATGCGCAGTCCGGCGGCCTGCGGTCGGTATCCCAGAGCCCGCTGAACTTCGGCGCGGCGGATGCCAACGGCATCGACTTCGCCCTCGACTGGTCGTTCGAAGTCGCCAGCTGGCTGATGATGCTGAACACGGCCGTCACCTGGCAGGATACCCTGGACTACACGCTGCCTCTGGTGGAAGGCGAGGAACCCCTCGTCGATCAGGAACTGGGTGAGATGCGCCGGCCCGAGTGGGCTTCGCAGATCGGTCTCAGCGTGGCGAAGGGCCCCTTCACCGCCACCTGGCGCACACAGTTTCTGAGCGAGCAGACGCTGGCCTACGAGGACGGGGTGGAAATCGAAACAGTAGATGAAAACTACGGGCCGGATGGCTACACGGATGACATCTACTTCCACGACCTGACGGCCTCCTGGCAGATGGACAACGGTGTCCGCTTCTACGGCGGAATCGAGAACGTGACCAATGAGAAACCTTACGTGACCGAGCGCGCCTATCCGGTGAGCCCGCGTGGCCGGTATTTCTTCGCTGGCATCAACGTTCGGCTGTTCAACTGATCGCCGACACCTGATCGACGGCGACAGTGCCAGGGTGCAGGACACCTTGACGCTGTCGCCGTTCTCCCCAGCCCTGATACCAGAGTCTGACCTGGACTTCTGACCTGGACCTCCGACCTGGACCTCCGACCCGGCCCACCCGCTTGCACCAGGATCGACCGCGCCGTCACCGCTCTCTCCACACACGCACCAAAATGATCCCCGACTGTCGATGGGATACCGCACCCGCGGGTCCTGTGGCCTCGGTTCACTGGCATGGTTTCTGCACCGCAAAAGTTCAAACCAGTATCCACAGGGTTGTTCGATCGGTGTGTCACCGGACGAACGCACCGTTTCCGGGAGTCAGAAACAACGATGAAATTCGATCGCCACATCGATCGCCGTCTTTTTCACCCCTTCAGTCGTCACGATGGTCACCGCTATCGCCGCCGCTATGGTCGCCGCGAGGGTGCATCCGTTGTGCTGTGGCTGGCGCTCACGATGGGTGTCTTCCCGGCGTTTGCAGAAGAGGACACCATCAAGGTCGGCGTGCTGCACTCGCTGTCCGGCACCATGGCGATCAGCGAAACGACGCTGAAAGATACGATGCTGATGCTGATCGAGGCGCAGAACGAACGGGGTGGTCTTCTCGGCAGGATGCTCGAGCCCGTGGTGGTGGACCCGGCATCCGACTGGCCGCTGTTCGCCGAGAAAGCACGGGCCCTGCTGGAAAAAGACAGGGTGGCCGCCGTCTTCGGCTGCTGGACGTCGGTTTCCAGAAAGTCCGTTCTGCCGGTGTTTGAAGAACTGAACGGCCTGCTCTTTTATCCGGTGCAGTACGAAGGGGAAGAATCCTCCAAAAACGTTTTCTACACCGGCGCCGCACCGAACCAGCAGGCCATTCCCGCGGTGGACTATCTGAGCGAGCTTGGCGTGGAACGCTGGGTACTGGCCGGGACCGACTACGTCTATCCACGCACCACCAACAGAATTCTCGAGGCCTATCTGCAGGCCCACGGCGTGGCCGAAGAAGACATCCTGATCAGCTACACGCCCTTCGGTCACTCGGACTGGCAGTCCATCGTCGCCGACATCAAGCGGTTCGGCAGTACCGGCAGAAAGACCGCGGTCGTTTCGACGATCAACGGCGACGCCAACGTGCCCTTCTACAAGGAGCTCGGCAATCAGGGTGTTTCCGCCGAAGATATTCCGGTCATCGCTTTTTCGGTGGGAGAGCAGGAACTGTCCGGTATTGATACCGCACCGCTGGTCGGCCACCTCGCTGCCTGGAACTACTTCATGAGTGTGGAGGACGACAGCAACGACGACTTCATCGATGCCTGGCTCGAGTTCATCGGCGATGAGGACCGGGTCACAAACGATCCCATGGAAGCCCACTACATCGGATTCAACATGTGGGTAGAAGCGGTCAAAAAAGCCGGCAGCACGGACCCTGCGGCCGTTCAGGAAGCCATCATCGGCGTGGCGGTGCCCAACCTGTCTGGTGGCACCTCCACCATGATGCCCAATCATCACATCACCAAACCGGTGCTGATCGGTGAAATTCAGGATGACGGCCAGTTCCAGGTGGTGTGGTCCACATCGGGCACGGTGCTCGGCGACGAATGGTCCGACTACCTGCCCGGATCGAAAGATCTGATTTCAGACTGGCGGGCACCCCTGGCCTGCGGGAATTTCAACGTGCAGACCGGACAGTGTGCCGGTCAGAACGACTGATCGAGGCATCCCGTGTTCCATGCCGGGTGGACGATGCCACCTCGAGGTCTGCTGGCCACTATCATCGGTGTGATCTGTTTCAGCACGCTGGCACCGCTGACTCCCGCTCAGGGCTCTGAGTCGGGTGATGGAACCGGGACACCGTTCAGCCGCGCCGTGTACGCCCTCAATCAGGGCAACTTCGCCGACAGGACGGAAGCGGCAACTCATCTCGCCGACTTACCCCACTCCCGTGTAACCCCCGTGCTCGAGGCACTGGTCGACGGCACGTTACAACGCCGGCGTTCGGATGATCGGCTGGTGATCGCCGAGCGGATCGAGTCCGGCTATGCGCTGACAGACGCGGTGACCGGCGAGATTCTCGAGCCGGTCAAACGTCGTGGTGTGCGGAAAGTTGCGGTGAACAATCAACTCCGAACCCATGTTCGTACGCTGATCGCCCGGCGCAGTCTGTCTGCGGAAGACGCCGATGTACGCCGGCAAGCGGTAGAAGCGATGTTTGGCGCTGTGGATGAAGACACCCGGCCGCTGCTCGAATCCGCCGGAACGACCGAACCGGATGCGAAGGTGCTGGCTGCCATCGATCAGGCCCTGGCGCTCCATGCACTCGCATCAGCAGACGAAGGCAGCCAACTGGTGGCGATCAGTACACTCACCGGCAGCATCCATCCGGAAGTTCGCGGCCGTCTGGCCACACTCGCCAGCGACACGGAAACCCCGGAAACCGTGCGCGATGCAAGTGCCCGGGCGCTGCTCGACATCGAACACAGACTGAAGATCTTTGCCCTCGCCGAAACCCTGTTTTTCGGCCTCAGTCTCGGTTCCGTGCTGGTGCTGGCGGCCATCGGTCTGGCGATTACGTTCGGTGTGATGGGTGTGATCAACATGGCCCATGGCGAGTTCATCATGCTCGGCGCCTACACGACTTTCGTGATCCAGCAGCTTCTGCCGGGTCACATCGGCCTCGGCCTGGTACTGGCCATTCCTGCTGCCTTCCTGGTTTCGGGGTTGACCGGCGTCGCGATCGAGCGGGGGGTGATCCGGTTCCTTTACGGCAGGCCGCTGGAAACCCTGCTGGCGACTTTCGGGATCAGTCTGATCCTGCAGCAATCCGTACGCACGGTTTTTTCGCCCCTGAATCAGGCGGTGGCCACACCAGACTGGCTGAGCGGCACCTTCGAAGTCACCGCAGGACTCGCCTTCACTTACAACCGGCTGGCGATCATATGCTTCAGTCTGTTCGTCTTCCTGGCGCTGTGGCTGATCCTGAACAGAACCCGCCTGGGACTGGAAGTGCGCGCCGTTGCTCAGAATCGGGACATGGCCCGGGCACTCGGTGTGCGCAGCAACTGGGTGGACAGTCTCACCTTCGGACTCGGCTCCGGAATCGCAGGGGTGGCCGGCGTGGCGCTCTCTCAACTCACCAATGTGGGTCCGAACCTGGGTCAGAGCTACATTGTCGACTGCTTCGTGGTGGTCGTATTCGGCGGCGTCGGAAATATCTGGGGCACGCTGGTCGCCGGTCTCTCCCTCGGTGTGGTGAACAAGTTCCTGGAACCGGTCACTGGCGCCGTTGTGGCAAAAATTCTGGTGCTCGTATTCATCATTCTGTTTATCCAGAAGCGGCCAAGCGGACTCTTCCCACAGAAAGGCCGGGCGGCGGCAGCCTGACATGCAGCCACTCATCCTCTCAAGGATCAAAGGCGACAGGGGGGGCACCATCCTGCTCGCGGTCACTCTGCTCGCGGCGATCGTCGTGCCTGCTGCCAACCTGCTCATTCCGGCAGACGCCCCCGGGCACCTGTCCAGCTACTGGGTCACCCTGCTCGGCAAGTATCTGTGTTTTGCGTTGCTGGCCCTGTCCCTGGACCTGGTCTGGGGCTACTGCGGCATCCTGAGCCTCGGGCACGGTGCCTTCTTTGCACTCGGCGGCTACAGCATGGGCATGTATCTCATGCGACAGATCGGAACCCGTGGCGTCTACGGCAATCCGGAACTGCCGGACTTCATGGTCTTCCTCAACTGGGAGGCGCTGCCCTGGTACTGGCAGGGCTTCGATCGGCTTCCCTTCGCGCTGCTCATGGTCATTCTGGTGCCGGGCACCCTGGCCTTCCTGTTCGGCTGGCTGGCGTTTCGCGCGCGGGTAACCGGCGTCTATCTGTCGATCATGACCCAGGCCCTCACCTACGCGCTGATGCTGGCGTTCTTCATGAACGAACTGGGTTTCGGGGGCAATAACGGGTTGACCGATTTCAAGGATATCCTCGGTTTCGATCTGGCCGGAGACGGCACTCGCGCTGTTCTGTTCGCATTGTCCGCACTGGCACTCTGCTCCGGCTACCTGGCCTGCCGTCATATTGTCCGCTCCCGCCTGGGCCGGGTGGTGCTCGCCCTCCGCGATGCAGAACCCCGGACCCGTTCTCTGGGCTATCGGGTGGATCTCTTCAAACTCTGGATATTCACGTTCTCGGCAATGCTCGCCGGAATCGCCGGCGCGCTCTATGTGCCCCAGGTGGGCATCATCAATCCCAGTGAATTCCAGCCACTGAACTCCATCGAGTACGTGATCTGGGTGGCCATCGGGGGTCGCGGCACTCTGTATGGCGCCGCATTGGGGGCCGTTGTGGTCAGTTATGCCAAGACGATCTTCACCGCCGTACTGCCCGAGGTGTGGCTGTTCGCCCTCGGGCTCCTGTTCGTCGCCGTGACACTGTTTCTACCCCGCGGCATTGTCGGTATCACCCGGAAGATGACGCATGCCAGCTGAGACCAGCCGGCTGATGCCGGCAAACCGTATGCTCGATCGCAGCAGAGTGTTCGACTTCGTGCTCGACTATGACCGGCTGCCGATCGACACCTCTCACGGCCCCATCCTGTACCTGGAAAATCTGAGCATCAGTTTCGATGGGTTCAAGGCCCTCGACGACCTCACGCTCTATGTCGACGATGGTGAACTCAGATGCATCATCGGGCCCAATGGCGCGGGCAAGACCACCATGATGGATGTGATCACCGGCCGCATCCGGCCGGATGCGGGCTCCGCCTGGCTCGGTCAGCGGATCGATCTGCTGAGCATGACCGAACCCCAGATTGCCCGGGCGGGCATCGGCCGCAAATTTCAGAAGCCCACTGTCTTCGAGAACCTCAGTGTCCGCGAAAACCTGTCCCTGTCTCTGAAGATGCCCCGCGGCGTCTGGCACGCCCTCGGCGCCGGACTGGACGGAACGCAGAACGACGCCATCGACGAAGTGCTCGCACTCACCACGCTGCTGGAGCAGGGCGGCCTGCCGGCCGCGAGCCTTTCCCACGGGCAGAAACAGTGGTTGGAAATCGGCATGCTGCTGCTCCAGCAACCCCGCCTGCTGCTGGTGGACGAACCCGTTGCCGGCATGACCCAACAGGAAACCGAACGGACGGCAGAGCTGCTTACCAGCCTCGCAGGCGAACGTTCGGTGGTTGTGGTAGAACACGACATGGAGTTCGTGCGCAGCATTGCCCGGACAGTGACCGTCCTGCATCAGGGCAGCGTGCTGGCCGAAGGCAGCATGGATGAGATTCAGGCGAATCCTGAGGTCATCGAGGTCTACCTGGGATCATGATGCTGGAAATCCACAGCCTCGAGCAGAGCTACGGGCAGAGCCAGACGCTCTGGCAGGTGGATCTCGATCTTCCGGATCAGGCCTGTCTGTGTCTGATGGGACGGAACGGCGTGGGAAAGACCACGCTGCTGAACTGTCTGCTCGGGCTGCTGCCCGTCCGGGCCGGTACTATCCGTTTCGCCGGAGAAGACATCACCCGTCTGAGCACCGAAGCGCGCGCCCGGCTGGGGATGGGATACGTACCCCAGGGCAGAATGATCTTCCCCCTGCTCACTGTTGAGGAAAACCTGCGCCTTCCCCTGCCGGCCAGAAGGCAGCCGACAAAGTCCGTTCCCGATCTGATCTACGATCTCTTCCCGGTACTGGCCCGGATGCGCCATCGCCGCGGCGGAGACCTTTCGGGTGGTCAGCAGCAGCAGCTTGCCATCGGTCGCGCACTGGTCCTGGAGCCCAGTCTTCTGATACTCGACGAGCCTTGTGAAGGCATCCAGCCCAATGTGGTCGGGGAGATCGCAGAGGTGATCATCAGGCTGAACCGGGATTTCGGTATTACCGTTCTGCTGGTGGAACAGAAGCTGCCTTTCGCACGGCGGGTGGGCGGGTGTTTTTCCATTATGGACAGAGGCCGGGTGGTGGCAGACGGGCAGATGGCGGACCTGAGCGATGCCCTGGTGACCGAGTACCTGACCGTATGACGGCGCCCGCTGCCAGCGTTTCCGAATCAGCAGGCTGGGCGGGTCGGCTGTCCCTGCGTTTCACCCCCGGCGCCACCCATACCCGGATGGTCCGCGAAGCCGCATTCGGCCCGCTTTGCGTGCAGAAACCCTTTTATCCGGAGGGAGACCCCTGCCACGTGTATCTGCTGCACCCGCCGGGTGGCGTGGCTGGGGGAGACAGCCTGACGTTCCGGATCACCGTCGACAAAGACGCGCACGCGCTCATCACCACGCCCGCAGCAAACAAATTTTATCGCTCGGATGTCCGGCAGGCGCTGCTCGACCAGAGGATGGATGTGGCGGCGGGCGCAACGCTCGAATGGCTGCCGGGAGAGACGATTCTGTTCGGCGGCACCCATGCCGCGCTCAGCAGTCAGATTAATCTGACGACAGGTGCGAAATTCATCGGCTGGGAGTGCGTCTGTCTCGGCAGGCCGGCCTCCGGCGACCACTATGCGCAGGGCCAAGCCATCACGCGCATGCAGATCACACAGGACGGCCAGCCGCTCCTGAGCGAACGACTGCCCCTCAATGCCGGGGACGCGCGCCTCGATGCACCCTGGGGTCTGGCCGGCCGACGGGTTCTGGCCACCCTGTACGCTCAACCGGCCGATGCAGATCTGCTGCGTCTGTTCCGGTCCAGACTGCCGCCCAATTCAGATCTGACGGCGGCGCAGCCGATCAGCGCCGCGTCGGTGGTGGACGGTCTGTTGACCTGTCGAATTCTCGGTCACGAGGTCGAAGCGGTACGCGACCTCCTCATCCGTGCCTGGCAGGTTCTGCGACCGCCCGTCATCGGACAAACCCCTTCCGTGCCCAGAATCTGGCACACCTGAATAACGGATATTGCGATGGAGCTGAGTCCAAGAGACAAAGACAAACTTCTGCTTTTCATGGCCGGAGAACTGGCGGAAAAACGCCGGGCCCGGGGTGTGAAGCTCAACTATCCGGAAGCGGTGGCGTTGATTTCCAGCGTCATCATGGAAGGCGCGCGGGACGGTCGCACCGTTGCCGAACTCATGCAGCTCGGCACGACGCTGCTGTCCAGAGACGACGTGATGGACGGCATTCCAGAGATCCTGCACGACGTGCAGGTGGAGGCGACCTTTCCCGATGGCACCAAACTCGTGACCGTACACAACCCGATCGATTGAAGGAGACAGGCCCATGATTCCTGGCGAGTTGCTGACAGAAACCGGCGATCTGGCACTCAACGCCGGCCGCCCGATCACCGAGATCGTGGTCGCCAACACCGGCGATCGGCCCATTCAGGTCGGTTCGCACTATCACTTCGCGGAAACCAATCCGGGACTGTCCTTCGACCGGGAAGCAGCCCGCGGGCAACGACTCGACATTCCGGCCGGTACCGCCGTGCGGTTCGAACCCGGCCAGAAACGCACGGTCAGCCTGGTGCCGTACACGGGCGAGCGCGCCGTGTATGGCTTCAATGGTCAGGTCATGGGCGCTCTGGAGGCAGACCGATGAGCCGGATGGACCGTCGCGCCTACGCAGAGATGTTCGGACCAACCGTGGGCGATCGGCTGCGCCTCGGCGACACAGACCTGCTGATCGAGATCGAAGCGGACCACACCGTTTATGGCGATGAGGTGAAATTCGGTGGCGGCAAGGTCATCCGGGACGGCATGGGACAGAGCCAGCGCCTTGCTGCCGAGGTGGTCGACCTGGTGATCACCAACGCGGTGATTCTCGACCACTGGGGCATCGTCAAGGCCGACGTAGGGATCAAGGACGGTCGTATCGCCGTGATCGGTAAGGCGGGCAATCCGGATGTGCAGAGCGGTGTGGACATCGTGGTCGGCCCCGGCACCGAGGTGCTGGCCGGTGAGGGCATGATTCTGACCGCTGGCGGCGTGGATGCCCACATCCACTTCATCTGCCCGCAACAGATTGAAGAAGCGCTGGCCTCCGGCATCACGACCATGCTGGGTGGTGGCACCGGACCTGCCACGGGTACGAATGCCACGACCTGTACGCCCGGCCCATGGAACATCGAACGCATGCTCGAAGCCGCAGATGCCTTTCCGATGAATCTGGGCTTCCTCGGCAAAGGCAACGCCAGCCTGCCGGCACCGCTCGAGGAGCAGGTTACCGCGGGGGCCATCGGCTTGAAGCTGCACGAAGACTGGGGCACCACGCCTGCCGCCATAGACAACTGCCTGAGCGTTGCCGACCGCATGGATGTGCAGGTCGCCATACACACGGACACCCTGAACGAAACCGGATTCGTGGAACACACCCTGGCGGCTTTCAAAGACCGAACCATCCATACCTATCACACCGAAGGTGCAGGCGGCGGGCACGCGCCGGACATCATCAAAGCCTGTGGTCTGGCGAACGTGCTGCCCTCTTCCACCAATCCCACCCGTCCCTATACGGTGAACACCATCGACGAGCACCTGGACATGCTCATGGTCTGCCACCATCTGGATCCGAAGATTGCAGAGGACGTGGCCTTCGCCGAATCCCGCATCCGCCGCGAGACCATTGCCGCGGAAGACATCCTGCACGACCTGGGCGCCATCTCGATGATCGCCTCGGACAGCCAGGCCATGGGGCGCGTGGGTGAAGTGATCTGCCGCACCTGGCAGACGGCGCACAAAATGAAGCTGCAGCGTGGCCCGCTCGCCGGGGACAACGATCGCAATGACAACCTGCGAGCCAGACGCTATGTGGCCAAGTACACGATCAATCCGGCAATCAGTCATGGCATGGATACCGAAGTCGGTTCCGTTGAGGCGGGCAAGCTCGCCGATCTGGTGCTCTGGAAGCCGGCGTTCTTCGGCATCAAGCCGGCCATCATCCTGAAAGGCGGCATGATTGCGGCGGCGGCCATGGGGGATCCGAATGCATCCATTCCAACACCTCAACCCGTCCACTACCGTCCCATGTTCGGCGCCTTTGGTGGTGCACGGCTGAACACCAGCATCACCTTCGTCTCTCAGGCGGCACTGGCAGCGGATGTTGGCGGCCGTCTGAATCTGGGTAAGCGTACGGTGGCCGTGGCGAATACCCGACAGATCCGGAAATCGGACATGCGCCTGAACGACTACACACCGACGATGGAGGTGGATCCCGAGACCTATGAGGTCCGTGCCGACGGCAACCTGCTCACCTGCGAGCCTCTGGCCGTGCTGCCACTGGCACAGCGTTACAACCTGTTCTGAGGAGACCACTGTGGCTGAACTGATATTCGATAGGGTGATCGACGCTGCGGCGTCTGTGGACCCAACAGCGTCCGCGGACGCTGTTGGGTCCGTACACGAATCACTGGCTCTGCCTTTCGCTGCCAGGCAGAAGGCCCGGCAGCGGGTGCAACTGGCGTCCGGACGGGACGCCGGCCTGAAGCTGCCCCGTGGCACCGTCCTGCGCGGCGGTGATCTGCTGCAATCGGATTGCGGCACCGTGGTGCGGGTCGAAGCCGCACCGGAAACCGTCTCGATCGTCCGTACCGCAGACCCTCACCTGCTCGCACGCGCGGCCTATCACCTGGGCAATCGTCACGTCTGGGTGGAGGTCGGCGACGGTTGGCTGAGCTATCTGGCCGACCATGTTCTGGATGACATGCTGCGGGGTCTGGGGGTTGCGCCGGAACCGGAGAAGGCACCTTTCGAGCCGGAAGCCGGCGCCTACTCAGGGCACGGGTCCGGAAATGGCCATGCAGCGCCACACGAACACAGTCATGGCCCGCACTGACTTGCCCGGACAATCCCGGCCCGGACAATCCCGGCCCGGCGTACGGCTTTCGCCGCCCGCCATCGATCCCCGTTTGTGGCTGCTGCTCAGTCCGGCACTGCCGGTGGGCGGCTACAGCTACTCCCAGGGACTGGAGCATGCCATCGGGGCCGGCTGGATCCAGAGCGGCAGGGCCGTTCAGTGCTGGCTGGAACAGCTGATGAGCAACCTGCTGGTGCCCACGGACCTGGCGATGGCCATCCGTCTGCATGGGGCTCTGGACGCCGATGATCAGACTGCAGCCGCTCTCTGGAACCAGCGCCTCCTTGCCAGCCGTGAAACCGCCGAATTGCGCAGGGAAGACCGGGATATGGGGCGGGCGCTGGCCCGGCTGATCGGCGAACTGGAACCGGAAGCAACACCCGCGCTCCCGGAAGGTCCCGCCTTTGCCACCTCATTCGCGGCAGCCGGGATCGCCTTTCAGATCGGACTGGAAGCCCTGCTGGCGGCCTACGCCTGGGTCTGGTGCGAAAATCAGGTGGCCGCCGCCGTGAAACTGGTTCCACTGGGACAGACGGAAGGGCAGAAGATCCTGCTGAATCTGGCCGGTCATCTGCAACCGGCAGTCGATGCCGCCCGGACGGTTCCCGACGATGAGATCGGCGGAACCGCGCCCGGTCTCGCGATCGCCAGTGCAGCCCATGAGACCCAATACACCCGGCTGTTCAGATCCTGAACAGCGGAAAACAGAGGAACGAACAGACGATGAACAGAGACATTCTTCGAGTCGGCATCGGCGGGCCGGTCGGCGCTGGAAAAACCACCCTCGTCGAGCAACTCTGCCGGACCATGCGGCAGCGCTTCGACATCGGCGTGGTGACCAATGACATCTACACGCAGGAAGACATGGAAATACTGGTCCGAGCCCAGGCACTGCCCGAGGAGCGGATCATCGGTGTGGAAACCGGCGGTTGCCCGCATACGGCAATCCGGGAAGACGCATCCATCAACATCAATGCCATCGATGAGCTGGCCCTGCGCTTTCCGGACATACAGATGATCATCGTCGAATCCGGCGGAGACAATCTGAGTGCCACCTTCAGTCCTGAACTCGTGGATCTGACCATCTACGTGATCGATGTGGCGGCGGGAGAAAAGGTGCCGCGAAAGGGGGGCCCGGGCATCACCCGTTCCGATCTGCTGGTGATCAACAAAGTCGATCTCGCCGAACATGTGGGCGCATCACTGTCGGTCATGGACGCCGACACCCGTCGCATGCGCGATGGCCGGCCCTATGTATTCACAAACATGCGCACGGGTGAAGGCCTGGAGCAGATCACCGATTTCCTGATACGCGAAGGCCTTCTCAGCGAGGCTCCCGCTGCCTGAGGACGGGAAGTACCCGGCCCCGGCCAGGAATGACCTGACCCGCTTTAAGTTGCCTGGTAACCCAGGCAGTACACGACCAGCTTGTTGCCATCCAGGTCCCGGAAGTAACCGCCGTAGAACCCCATGGAAGATCCCCGATCATGGGGATGGCCCTCATCCTCCGCCCCCAGGGCCAGCGCCTTCTGATAGGCAGCCTCCACCCGCTCGGGGGTTTCCACGTTGAGTGCAATCATCACGCCGTTGCCCACGGTGGCCGCCGCCTGATCATAGGGTTCGATTACTGAGAACATGGGATCGGCCGGCGTGACGGCCCAGCCGAGCATCCGCTCATCTGTCATCACCCGCTTCGCTCCCAGTGAACCCAGGAGATCGTCATAGAATGCGCCCGCCCGGTCGAGGTCATTGGTGCCCAGGGTGGTGTAGCCGATCAGTGACATCTGTCAGTCCTCGTCAATGTGTCTGCTGTCAGTATTCCATTCAGCACCGATCCGGAAAAGCTGGCGGCGGCTCGCGGAGTTCTGTCATCCTCAGTCCTATGCATGAGGAGAGAGACACCATGACCACATCGTTCACCCTGGCGACGGCGGAGTCCAGAGTCGGCGAGAAGCTCGGCGTCAGCGACTGGGTCTTCATCGATCAGGTTCAGGTGAACGTGTTCGGTGAAGTAACGCGCTGGCGGACGCCCGGGCACTGCGACCCGGAATATGCAAAGACAACGCCCTACGGCGGCACCCTCATCCATGGTTTTCACATGGTTTCCCTGCTCTCGCATTTCTATCGGGACGCGGCGCTGTGGCCGGAAGACGGCGCCTATCCTCTGAACTACGGGCTCGACAAGGTACGGGTGCTGAAGCCGGTGGTGATCGGTGATGGCGTGCGGCTGCGTTCCCATATCAGCCTGCTCGCCGCCACCCCGAAGGGCAGTGGGGAATACCTGCTCAAAACCTGCCACGAAATCGAGGTGGCAGGTCTCGACGGGAACGCGCTCTATGCCGAGTACCTGACGTACTGGTACCCGAAACCTGCTGAGTCGGATTGAGGAACCTCTGATGAACGCCCGTTTGCTCTGAGGTTCCTCAAACGCCCATTTTCATCGCACCCAGGAAATCCCGCTTGCCGAGCGGCACCCCTTTCGCACGAAGCAGATCGTAGGCGGTGGTCGCGTGAAAGTAGAAATTCGGCAGTGAGAAAGACAGCGCGAAGTTGACGTTGGTGAATGGGATCTCGTTCCCTCCCAGCTTGAACACCAGGTTCCCATCCGCCAGCCCATTCACTTCATCCACAGACAGACGGTTCAGAGACTCCAGCGTTGTGGCGGTCAACGTCTGCAGCGCGGCATAGTCCATGGGCTCGTAGCTTGGCGGCAGAAACTCACCGCTGCGCATGCCATTCAGCGCTTCCAGTGAATGATGGGTGATACAGACGACCTGAAAATGGAAATTGGCCATATCGTCGATCAGCCGACTGTCGACCACGTCGTCCAGGGAGATGCCGTTCTGCTGGCAATGGTCGGCCCCTTTCTGCAGCACGCCCACGGCGGCTTCGACAATCTGACTATAGGTACCAACGGTGAGGTCATAAAAGGAGGCGGACATCGGATTGCTCCCGATCTGTGTGTGTTAAGGCCCATTCTCCCGATTCCAGCAGCCCGATGGAACAGATCTGAAATGCCCGATTGCGCCGCCCCTCGCCGCCGCTCACAATTCAGACGGAAGGAGGGAGACATGCAGACCAGCACAACCCGTTCACCGGCGGCCGTGCTCGACGCAGCCAGCACGCTGGCGCCCGTCATCGCGGCCAATGGCGAGGCAACGGAAGCGAACCGCCAGCTCGCTCCGGCTGTCGTGGCGGGCATCCGGGCGGCCGGCCTGCAGCGTCTCACCCTGACCGAGGAAAACGGCGGGCTTGAAATACCCCTGCCAGCGGCCCTCGAAGTCTACGAACGCCTGGCCGGGGCAGATGCCTCTGTCGGCTGGATCGTCTGGAACAACGCCCTGCCCTGCCTGTTCAGCCGCTTTCTGTCGCCAGCGACCCGCGCAGATGTTTTCGCCGATCCGGACTGGCTGCATGCCTCGAGCACCCGCCCGAGTGGCACGGCCGTGCGCGAGACAGACGGCTACCGCCTGTCCGGACGCTGGAGCCTGGTATCCGGTTGCGAACTGGCCGAATGGATGCCGGTGACCGGTCTGGTTGCGACCGAAGACGGCGAGCCGGAAATGCGCTATTTCTTCCTGCGCCGTTCGGAACTGGAAATTCTCGACACCTGGCATGTGGGCGGACTGCGTGGCACCGGCAGTCATGATGTGGTGGTGAACGATCTGCTGGTGCCCGATGCCCGGTGTGTCGCACCCGCAACCGATCCGAGCACCGCCAGCGGCCCTTATGGCCGCATCCCTATCATCGGCACCTTGAGTCTGGGCATGGCGGCGCAATTTCTGGGCATCGCCCGGTCTGCGCTGACCGCAGTGATCGACCAGGCAACCACAACTGTCAGTCCGAGTCCTGTGCCTGATATGCGCGACAGACCGGACGTCCAGCGCGCAATCGCCAGCCACAGTGCCGCCCTGGCAGCCGCCCGCGCCCACCTCTACGGTCAGGCCGACATCCACTGGCAGCGGGCGCAGGCCGGCGATCCGGCCGGCGATCCGGTCGAACTCGCGCCGCTGTTTGCGGCGAGCAGCCACGCTATTCAGACAGTCGTGACCCTGGTCGACGAGCTCTATTCGCTATCCGGCACCCAGGCCATCTATCGGGACAGTCCATTGGAGCGAATCAGCCGCGACCTTCGGGTGATGCGCCAGCACGTGCTCACTCAATCCCTGTGGCCGGAGCAGTCGGGGCGGGTCATGCTCGGTCTCTCCGTCGACAACCCGCTGTACGCAATCTGACCACCGCAGCCTGCGCCTGGTAGGCTGACCGACCATTCATAGGGAGGAGAACGCGTGAGCAGTCTGGACAGCTACACCCGGTTCGATTTCGAGTCCGGCCCCTGGACCCGACCGGTCTACCGGAAAGGCCACGGACCCGGGGTGATCGTCATCCACGAAATGCCCGGCCTGCATCCGGACGTGGTGCGCTTCGCGGATCGGGTTGCAGACGCAGGCATGACGGTTTTTCTGCCAAGCCTGTTCGGCGACCCCGGCCGCGAAGTATCAAACGGCTACGCCGCGAAAGAGATGTTCAAAGGCATCTGCGTGCGACGGGAATTCATCACCTGGTCCGCGGGCAGAACCAGCCCGATTGTCGACTGGTTGCGCGCCCTGGCACGCAGTGCCCATGAGGCGTGCGGGGGCAAAGGCGTCGGTGCCGTGGGCATGTGCTTCACCGGCGGCTTCGCCCTGGCCATGATGACGGATCCGTCAGTCGTGGCGCCGGTGCTTTCTCAGCCATCGCTGCCACTGTGCCTGGGCCCGGGGGGTGCCAGACGCCGGCACGGTATCGACATTTCCCCTGAAGATCTGGCCACGGCAAAGGCCCGACTGGAAGACGAAGACCTGACCGTGATGGGGCTCAGATTCCACGGCGATCCCCTGGTGCCGTCGGAACGTTTCGACACCCTAGCAACCGAGCTCGGTCCGCGCTTCGACCGCATCGAACTCCAACCCGAGGATGCGGCAAAACCCGATGGCAATCCCATGGCTCCGCACTCGGTGCTCACCGTGCACCTGGACGATACGGACCCGAACGGTCCGACGAAGCAGGTGGAGCGTCGAGTGATAGCGTTCTTCAGCAGCAGAACGGGGGCAGGGGTAAGCGCCACGACCTGAGGCGGTTTCTCGTCCTAGAGGAGCTTCTGATAGCATGGTAGAACGAATACCAGGCTGGGGAGCATCATGGCTGAAGCAATAGAGCGGGAAGAGCGGGAAGAGCGGGAAGAACAGACAGTACGGGAAGAACAGACCCGTGGAAGCCGCAAGTACGTTTCCGAACGGGGCGGCTTCGAGATCTTCGACAACACCCGAATCACGCCACCCGGCCCCAAACGGCCGGTGGACGTGGATCAGGTAGCAGCCTATTTCGAGCACGGCGCGCTGGCGGAAAAGTACGGCGAAGAGCCGGTCCGGCAGAAAATCGCCGAGATGGCCGAGTCCATTCAGGGCGGCGCGGCCACCACCGTGTTATTCAGCCAGAATGCCCCGAACGGTATGAGCCTGGTACACGTCTGGTTCGGCCCGAACTTCCCACTGTTCAATCACAGTCACCCGTTATACGGCGATTGCCTTTACTACGTGGTGGCCGGCGAAGCGATCCTGGGCAAACAACGTCTCGGTCCCGGTGCCGGCTTTTTCGTTCCCAACGGCCAGCCCTACAAATACACGGCAGGACCCGCCGGCGTGGAGCTCCTGGAATTCCGGGCCGGTGGCGGTGAGCCCGGCACGCCGGGCATGAAACTGGACGAACACTCGCTCAATTCCATTCAACGCATCATCGACAAAGCACGGGCACTCAACCACACCTGGGAAGCACCCGAGCACATCGGTGACACCGCGTTCCGGCAGGCGGAGCTGGATTTCTCCTAGCGGCCGTCCCTGTTCATCTTTGTCGACTCATTCGTCAACCATGGACATCACGTCAGCGCTGTCGCCGGCGGGCGCCGGCACCTCCACGATACGTTCGTCCACGTCATCGTACTCCAGCCGCAACGCCCTGCTCATGATGGCATGCATCATGTAAGTACAGGTGATATAGGTGAACTCGAGAATCTCTTCATCGGAAAGGTGCTTCTTCAGGGCATCGAATACGCCTTCCGAAACTCTGCCCCGCTGCAGCACCAGCGCGTCCGTGTAGAACAGCACAGCCCGTTCGACCTCGCTGAAACAGTCCGCCAGCCCCCAGTCGGGAATCGCCTGGATCTGCGCCTCGCTGAATCCCACATCCCGGCAGGCTTTGCAATGCTGGGAGAAGACGAACTGCGAACCCACCACGTAGCCGGCCCGGATCTGACCCAGTTCCCGCAACTTGGGATCCAGCTTCCGCTTCGGATCACGGTAGAATCGGAAGCCCTCGGTGGTGTGCACGAATGCGTCCGGCACGAGATTGAATACCGTCCACCAGTTGCCCGGCGTGCCGGTGGCCGTCCCCGGTTCCGTGATCGGATCCCGGTCTGGAAACAGCATGTCGAAAATCGCGTTGGCATACTCGTGACCGGCCTCCCGGCCGACCTGTTTAAGTCGTGGCATGAAAATACTTCCTGATCTGTTCAGTCCTATACTAGCCCGATCCGGATCGGGATTGCTCTGAAGGATCAGGCTGACTCAGGCGGTCGATCGCCTCACACTCAACAGCCAGCTCAGCGCGAAGCCGATCAGACCGAGCAGGAGCGCCAGCACCAGCCGGGGATCCCCCAGCTGAAACCAGGGATCCACAGGAAACGCGATGGTCTTGCGCATCGCAGCCACTTTGAACGCATGGGATCCGGAGAACGCCGGATTGGAGGCGATCTCGAGCAGATCGCGACGGCTCCGGTAACGCATCCCGGCCCCCTGGGTCCAGCTCGCCATACCTTCGGCATTCATCAGATCCATGGCCTCACTGGCCGCGCTGCCAACCAGGACCGGGTGCGAGGCGCGTGAGAACAGTGCCGGATACATATAGGCCATGTATTTACCCAGCACTTCGGTGCTGGATTCGCCGGGCGCTACGCCCTCAATCCGGCGGGGTGTTTCATAGAGATCGATCACGTTGATCATCACGAAATCGTCGCCGGTATCCGTCTCCATGAAATGTTTGAGGCTGGCCCGGGCGTCCGGATCGAACGCCTGAGCGTTACGCTCCATGAGGCTCAGATAATGCTCGATTTCTGCCTCGGTCAGCGGTCCGGAAAAAGACGTATACCAGCTGAAGAATGCCAGGTAGAGGACGAGGAGTATGGTCCACAGCCATCGAACTGGAGTCATGTGAACGCCTTATAATGTCTTGCATTAATTATTTCAGACTGCCATCGATGGCTCAACCATCCGTGCTGCAGCTCAGTCCAGCGCTTCCCCTGCCACCATCCAGGAATACCCGTCTTCGAGCACCCGTTTACCGCCCTGGTTCATCATCCGCACCACCGGCGTACAGTAACGGAGATACATGGCGTGGCGCACCTTGTCAGTCCGGTTGGGGAGCGATCGGTGCATCAGCAGTCCGCCGAACAGTAGAGCATCTCCTGCCCGCATCGGAACTGGCTCACCCCGCGTGCTGACTCGAGCACCAAGCAGGCCTCCGACCTGCCCATGTGCCTTAAGCCCTTCGCGATGAGAGCCCGGCAGCACCCACAGACAACCATTGCGCTCGTCGGTATCCGTCAGGGCGATCCAGACCGTGAGATCCCGGGCCGGTTCCAGATGTCCGTAGCCGCTGTCCTGATGCCAGGGCACATCCGAGCCGTTTACGACGCCATTTCCGACGCCGTTTCCAACGCCTTCTCCTGCACCGGGGCCTTTGCTGACAAACTGCTGGTGGGTAAAGCAGACATCCGGCCCCAACAGCTCGACCGCCAGCGCCACCTGAGGACCCGTCATGGCCAGATCGCGAATGATCCGGGACCGATGCACCAGCTGTACGGCCACCGACAGGGGCGCATCAGGCTGGGCGAAACGCTGCTGCTCGCGCACAAGCGCCGCCACCTCGACATCGTTCAGCAACGCCGGCATCAGCAGGTAGCCGTTTTCCGCATAGGCTTGCAGATCCAGCGCCATCGTTTCTCCTCCGCCAGCCAGCCACACCACCGGCCAGGCCTCCGCTCCGCGTTCGTTGATCAGCCCCTGCCGGGGGTTATACCTGGCACCGGGTAGAACGTACACGCTATCCCTTTTTTTTGTTTTATTATGATAATAGTTTTATCATGCAACTATTATTCGGCAGCCCTGCACCGCTGACGACGCCATCAAACGGCGGCAATCGCCGCCCCAGAACGGCTGCCGGGCACCTGAAGGGAGAATCTCATGAGCGACAACCCACCCCGGGTCTACAGCGAAGTTCACGGCCACGTTCTGAAAATCGTCATCGACAATCCGGCGAAGAAGAACGCCTTCATCCCCGCCATGATGGAATCGTTGTCCGAGGCGTTAACCCGATTGGATCGCACGCCCGATCTCTGGGTCGGCGTACTCTGCGCCACCGGCGATCACTTCACCGCCGGTCTCGACATGCCGAAGTTCTTCGGGCCGACGGCGGAAAAAACATCGCGTCCGGAAGGCAACATCGATCCGTTCGGGCTACAGAACGTCTGCTCCAAACCCATCGTCACCGCGGTGCAGGGCATCACCTATACGGTTGGCATCGAAATGATGCTGGCAGGCGACATCGTGGTGGCCGCTGACAGCTGCCGGTTCTGCCAGATGGAAGCGAAGCGCGGCATCGCGCCCCTGGGCGGTGCACACTTTCGCTTCATCACCCGCAGCGGCTGGGGCAATGCCATGTACCACCTGCTGCTCTGCGATGAATTCGATGCCACGGAAGCCCATCGTTGCGGTCTGGTTCAGGAAGTTGTTCCCCATGGCACCCAGGTGGATCGGGCAATGGAAATTGCCGCCACCATCGCCGGCAACGCGCCCCTTGGTATCCAGGTCACCCGAAAGGCGGGCCGCGCCTATATCGAGCAGGGCGAACGAGCCGCCATCGACAGACTGCCTGAGATCCGGGAGACCGTATTCGATACAGAGGATCAGCGGGAAGGCATGCAATCGTTTGTAGAGCGGCGGGCGGCAGTCTTCAACGGCCGCTGAAATCTCGACCTGATCGGGCACCCGGCGTAAGGTCGGGGTGATTAGAGATACGGATTCCGGATGTTCGAAAATGTGATTTTCGCCGGTGGCGGCAGTCGTTGTGTCTGGCAACTCGGTTTCTGGCACGGTGCAAAAACCGCCGGGCTGCGACTGGATGAGACCGTCTCCTATGCGGCCAGCACCAGCGCGGGTTGCGCAATGGCCACGGCCGCGATCCTCAACCGGGAACAGGAAGCGCTGGACCGGTTTACGGTGGCGACCGCAGCCAACCCCGGCAACATTCACTGGCAGAATCTTCTGCCCGGCAGCGGCAAACCGCTGCTCCCGCACATGAGCATGTACCGGACGGTGATGCGCGAGTTTCTGAGCCGGGACGATCTGACCGTGCTGAAGCGGAAATCGCTGCAGTTCCTGATCGCCAGACGTCCGGGCCATCTGCCCGGAATTCTGGGGCCTCTCCTCGGTTTCTCCGTCTACGGTCTCGAGAAACGGATTACCGGACGGGTGCATCCCCGCTGGAGCCGGAAGCTCGGCTTTACGCCGATCGTGGCGGAGGCATCCGAAGCGGAAGACGTTGTAGAACTGGTCGACATGGTGCTGGCGGCTTCCTGCGTGCCGCCTGTCCTGCCGAGTCCGCCTTATCGCGGACAGCAGGTGCTGGACGGCGGCATGATCGACAACGTCCCCGCATTTCTGGCCGATGGACGTCAGGGAGAAACTCTGGTGCTGCTCAGCAAGCGTTACGAGCGCGACCTCCCGGATATTCCCGGCCGCACCTATGCACAACCCGGCGAGCCCATCCGAATGGACAAATTCGATTACGCCAATCCGGAGGGGTTGCAGAAAGTGTTCGAGCTGGGCGCGACCGACGGCCGCGCCTTCGCCCGGCGCCAATCAAGCCTGCTTGCGGGTAACCTTGACCGGCAGATGAGTGTAGCCCTTCACGAACGCTGAGAACGAACGTTCCGGCTCATCCTGAATTTCGATCTTCTCGAAACGCTTGAGGATTTCCTCCCAGAGGATCCTGAGCTGAAGCTCCGCCAGACGGTTGCCCATGCAGCGGTGAATGCCGAACCCGAAAGACAGATGCTGGCGGGCATTCTTACGCTCAATGTCCAGCGCGTCGCCATTTTCGAACACGTCTTCGTCGCGATTGCCGGACACATACCACATGAGCAGCTGGTCGCCTGCCTTGATCTGCTTGCCGCCGATCTCGCAGTCGTTGTTTGCCGTGCGGCGCATGTAGGCCAGCGGCGTCTGCCAGCGGATCACCTCCGCGACCATGTTCGGGATCAGGTCCGGGTTCGCGACAAGCTTGTCGTACTGTTCCGGAAATTTATTGAGCGCATAGACGCTACCGGACATGGTGTTCCGGGTCGTATCGTTACCGCCCACGATGAGCAGGATCAGATTGCCCAGGAATTCCATGGGCTGCATATCCCGGGTGTCTTCTCCATGGGCCAGCATGGAAACCAGATCGTCGCCTGGATTTTCCTTGCGCTCCTGCCAGAGTCGGGTGAAGTATTCGAGACACCCGAGCAGTTCGTCCCGGCGTTCATCAGCGGTTTCGATCAGTCCGCCGGGTTGCGGCACTGCGGTGGCCACATCTGACCAGTGGGTGAGCTTGCGCCGCTCCTCGAACGGGAAGTCGAACAGGGTGGCCAGCATCATGGTCGTTAGCTCGATGGATACCGTATCCACCCAGTCGAAGGTTTCGCCTTCCGGCAGAGAATCCAGCACTCGGGCCGTTCTCTCGCGGATCAGACCTTCCATTTTCGCGAGGTTGCCGGGGGCAGCGACGCTGGCCACGGTTTTCCGCTGCACGTCATGCACAGGCGGATCCTCTGCGATGAACATGCTGATGTTGAGCATGCCTTGCGGAATCTCCGCATCCACGGGCAGACCCAGGGTGATGCCACTGGCGGAGGAGAAGTTCTCCCAGTCTGTGTCCACCGCTTTGATGTCGTCGTACTTCACCAGAGACCAGAAGCGGCCGGCGGAAGCTAACTCGTTGAAGTGAACGGGGTCTTCCCGTCGCAGCCGGGCAAAGTAGTCCTGCCAGCGGTCCTGCTCGAACAATGCCGGCGTGATCGGCACGATTTCTTCCAGCGGCACATTGTCTGCTGGGGGTACCGGATCTTTCAATTGAGCGCGTTCCCAACCGGGCATTCTGATTGCCGGCGTGATCTCTTCGGATACTGCTTCACTCATGATTCATTCACCCATATGCGTCGAACTTAGCCTTCAGAATATGAGTTGTTTCAGCTAACTAATCAACTAGAATCAGGGTCATGAAATACAAGTCGTTTGCACATATGAACTGCTCTCTGGCGCAGGCGCTGGAGATCCTGGGCGAACGCTGGACACTACTGATACTGCGGGATGCCTTTTTCGGCGCCCGACGGTTCGACGACTTCCTTTCCCTGGGCATCGCCCGCAACGTGCTGACCACCCGGCTGAACCGCCTGGTCGAGCAGGGAATTCTCGAAAAACGGGCGGTGGACGGGAAGTCGTCTGATTATCTGCTCACGGACAAAGGGCTCGATCTCCAGCCCGTGCTGCTCTCCATCACCCACTGGGGTGACAAGCACATGCCCCATCCGGACGGTACCCGCCTGGACTTCGTCGAGAAGGCGACGGGCGAGCCGATCCGCAGAATGTCGGTCATGAGCCAGGATGGCCGATCGCTTGCCGCCAAGGATATCCGGGCAGTCCCCGGCCCCGCACTCGCCGAACATTGACCTGCGCAAGAGACCTGCAAAACGGCTGGCCCGCCGGGCGGCTGACCAGCACGTCGGTGGAGACTGCCGACGCCAGTTCGACAGCCTCCGGCCCGTTCAGGCAACCTTGCCGATCAACTCGTCGGCGAGTTTCGCCCGCTGATAAGCCCCATCCCCGAACAACGTCTGACTGTGCATCTGCCGCTTGAAGAACAGGTGCACATAGCATTCCCAGGTGAAGCCGATACCGCCGTGAAACTGCACGGCCCGGCTGCCGGAATAGACGGCCATATCGCTGGCTCGGGATTTCGCCATGCGGGCGACGTTCAAGGCTTCCGGATCTCCCACGTCCACGGCACAGGCCGCGTCATAGGCCAGTGACTTGGCGTCGTCGATCTCAATCATGAGATTGACCAGCGGATGCTTCACTGCCTGGAAGAACCCAAGCGGCCGGTCGAACTGAACCCGGGTCTTGGCATATTCCGTCGTGGTCTGCAGCAGCCATTCGCCCGCACCCACCATATCGGCGGAAATCAGGCTGAGGATCGCCGGCAGCGCGGCCATCAGCACCCCGTCACCCTGCCCGGGTGCAGCAAGTTCCGTCGCCGCGCTGTTGTTCAGCACCAGACTCGCCTGATCCCGGGTCAGATCGATGATGTTGTCCGGCACGATCTCCACCGCCGGGGCCTCCACCAGGTAAAGGCCTACTCCGCCTTCGCCGCGCGCACTGACCACAAAGGCAGCGACTTTCCTCGCATCCTGCACATAACAGGCGGTTCCGGACAGGCTGCCGTCCGCGTTCACGCTTACGTCCGTATCCGTTGCTTCCAGGCTGCCCGCCTTGTCAGTGATCGCCAGGCTCAAAGCCTGACCACCGGCTATCGATTCCAGCACCTTGTCTGCCGGCGCGCTCTCACAGGCACTCAACACCGCAGTGGTCATGAAGGTGGCAAGCAGGGGTGACGGAAACGCCGAACGACCGGCCTCCTCGGCGAGGGCAACAGCGGCGACCAGCGGCATGCCGATACCACCGGCGCGCTCCGGCACACAGGCCGCCGTCCAGCCCAGTTCCACCAGTTGTTGCCAGAGATCCTGGTCCCAGGCACAGACATTCTCCCGTTCCGGATCGTAATCGTGCGCCACCAGCCGGTGCAGCTTGTCCGCACTCATGTTGTCTGCAAAGAATTTACGGGCGGAATCACGCAGCATGGCTTCGTCTTCGCCGAATCCGAAGTTATCTGGTTGTGTCGTCATGTTGGAGTTCCTCCGGTTACTTGGACTTCGGCATGCCGAGGACACGCTCGCCGAGGATGTTGCGTTGAACTTCGTTGGCGCCTGCTGCGATGGTTACCCCGAAGCTGTTCATGTAGGTGTGCTGCCACTGACCACCATCCGGCGCGTTCGGATCCGCCACGGACAGGGAACTGGCGTTGCCCTGAATTTTGTAGGCAAGACCGGCCAGATCCTGATTGATCTCGGTGACGACGAGTTTGCTCTGCAACGGAATCCGCTGGGGGTGATCGGTCAGCGCGGATACCCGGGCACGACGGCCGTTCTGTTGAAATCCTCTGCGGCGGATGACCATCTTCATGATCTCGTCGCGGATCACCGGGTCGTCTGCGGCCGCCCTGCCATGCCGCTGCTGCCGTTTGGCCAGTGCAATCAACGAACCCGGACTGCCGGTAGATACGGCGGAGGCTTTCTTCACCGCCATGCCACCGGCAGAAGGCGTAACCAGCGGGCCGGCACCACGCTCATGGGCGAGGGTCGTCATGGCCACTTTCCAGCCAGCGCCGACTTCATCCAGTCGGTACTCGTCCGGAACCACCAGATCGTCGAACAGCACTTCATTGAAGCCCGTCTCACCCGTCATCTTGATCAGCGGGCGCACGGTGACTCCGTCGCCGAGCTTTGACTGGATAGGCACCACGAAATAGGACAGACCGTTGTACTTGTCGTCTTTGTCCGTCCGGCAGAGCAGAATCATCCAGCTGGCGAAGTGCGCCAGGGAAGTCCACACCTTGTGCCCGTTGATCACCCAGTTATCCCCGTCCCGGCGGGCAAAGGTCTGCTGGTTGGCCAGGTCCGATCCGGCACCCGGTTCGGAAAATCCCTGACACCAGATGTCTTCGCTGCTCAGAAGCCTCGGCAGGAGCGCCTCCTTGACCGAATCTCTGCCATGAAAGAGCACGGTAGGGGCCGCCATGCCGAGCCCGATGATGTTGGGAAAGAAAGGCGTTTTCGCCGCCTGCATTTCATCGTTGGCGATCCGCTGGCAGTCCTGGCGGCCACCGCCGCCCACTTCCTTCGGATAATCACAGCCGACCAGACCCGCCTCATAGGCCGACTTCTGCCAGCCCTGCAGCCATTCGAGTGCTGCCGGATCGCTGAGTTCCAGCGCCCCTTGAGGCAACTCGACCGGCGGCTCGCCCGGGTGGTTGTTCTTAAGCCAGTCCCGGCAGTGGGCGCGGAATTCAGCCTGTTCGGGCGTATCCTGCGCACCAGCCTCGTGAGCCTTTGCTTCTTCGCTCATGGTTGCCTCCGTAAAGTTTCTGCAGATATTGGATGAAAAAATTGGCTCGCGGAGTTTACGGGTTTCCCGGAGATGCCGCACCCGAGCCCCTGAAGCCCGCGCTCACCGGCAGCCAGCCGGCCGGCTGCCGCCCAGCCGGCGTTGCTGTTAATCTCCGACTGCGGGCTGATGGGGAGAGACATGAGAATTCTGGCTTTGCTGCTGCTGATCGCACTTGCGCTGGTGCACTGGGTACTGCCGGGGCAGATCGAAGGCAGTACGAATCTGGTCCGTGCGCATGCGCCCTATGAGATCCGGGAGGATGCCCGCATTCTCCACGACAGCCTCTTCATCGCCGATCTGCACACCGACTCCCTGCTCTGGAAGCGGGATCTGCTCCAGCTGGCAGACACCGGGCACGTGGATCTGCCGCGTCTGCAGCACGGCAACGTCGCACTGCAGATATTTTCCGCCACCACCAAAAGCCCCAGCGGCCAGAACTACGAGCAGAACACCGGCGACTCGGACAACATCACCCTTCTCGCGATCGCCCAGATGTGGCCGGTGCGAACCTGGACCAGCATCTACGAGCGCGCCGCTTACCAGCTTCAGAAGCTGCACGACTTCGCAGCCGACAGCGACGGCGAACTCCTAGTCATACAGAGCGCCGCCGACATGCAGGCCTTCGCAGAGCGCCGGGGCGCGGGCGAGAAAGTGGTGGCCGGCATCTACCTGACCGAGGGCGCTCACCCACTGGAAGGCGAGTTGACCAACCTGGATCGGCTGTTCGACTCCGGACTCCGAATCACCGGACTCACTCACTTCTTCGACAACCGGCTCGGCGGTTCTCTGCACGGCCAGAGTGGCGCAGGTCTCACCCCGTTCGGCGAAGACGTGATCCGACGTGCCAACGAACTCGGCATCATTATCGACGTGGCACATGCCTCCCCACAGATGGTGAGCGACGTGCTGGATCTCTCGACTGCACCAGTGATCCTTTCCCACGGCGGGGTGAAAGGCCTCTGCGACATGAGCCGCAATCTGGACGATGCCCTGATGCAACGGATCGCGGCGGCGGATGGTCTGGTCGGCATCGGCTACTGGGACGGAGCGGTCTGCGACATCACGCCCCTCGGTGTGGTCCGATCGATCCGCTATGCCATCGATCTCCTCGGCGTCGAACACGTGGCGCTCGGCTCGGATTACGACGGCGCGACGGAGGTGTTGTTCGATACCTCGGAGCTCGCCATTCTCACTCAAACCATGCTCGACGAAGGTTTCTCCGAATCAGAGATCCGTCAGGTGATGGGCGAAAATGCGAAACGATTCTTTCTGACCCATCTGCCGGAATGAATCACGACCGGCCCATCGCGAACGCCTGACCGCGGGCCCGAACACCCCACGAAACCCGCCTGAAGCCGGCTCAAAGCTGTTCTGCTATCTTTGCGGGTCCACCGTCCATCTTTCGTTGATCAGAACTAGGAGCAGACTTTGGCACCCGCAGAAGACCTGGAATCATTCCGAGCAGAAGCCCGGCAGTGGCTGGCTGACAATTTCCCACCCGCTCTGGCCGGACAACGGCCGCCGGGTATCGCCGGATTCGGCGCCAAGCTGACCGGAGACTGGAAGGCCTGGCAGACCAGTCTGGGTGAGAAAGGCTGGTCCACGCCCACCTGGCCGTCGGAATACGGCGGCGGCGGTTTGAGCCCGGAACAGGCCGGCGTGCTGGCCCGGGAAATGCGTGAAATGGGCGCCATCAGCCCGATCGGCGGTTTCGGCACCATGATGTGGGGGCCGACCCTGCTCGATTTCGGCACCGAGGAACAGAAGCACCGTTATCTGCCCGATATCATCCGCGGCAACATTCACTGGTGTCAGGGCTACTCCGAACCGGGCGCCGGTTCCGACCTGGCCAGCCTGCAATCTTTTGCCGAGGACAAGGGCGATCACTTCATCCTGAACGGCTCCAAAGTCTGGACTTCCGGCGCACTGGAAGCGGACTGGATGTATGGCGTCTTCCGTACGGACAGGTCCAACAAGTACGAGGGCATCAGCTTCCTCACCCTGGACATGAAATCGCCCGGAGTGGAAGTGAAACCCATCGTGCTGATCTCCGGCCAGTCACCCTTCAACGAGGTCTTCTTCACCGATGTGGTGGTGCCGAAAGAAAACCTCATCGGCGAGAAAAACCTGGGCTGGAACATCGGCAAACGACTTCTGCTCCATGAGCGCCAGGGGATTGCCGGCAGTGCCGACACCAACGTGGTTGGCGGCTCCTACGACATCGAGCAGGTGGCCCGGGACTATATCGGCATGGAAGGCGACAGGCTGGCCGACGGTGCCATGCGCGAACGGATCGCTGAACAGAAGATGTTTGCCCACGCCTATGCACTCACCGGCCGCCGGTTCAGCGACGAGGCGGCCGTGCAGGGTCCCTCTGCCGCGGTCGGCATTCTCAAGGTCGCCTGGGCCAGAGACAACCAGAACCGGGAAGAACTGCTGATAGAGATGCTCGGTAACCGGGGCCTCGGCTGGGAGGGCGCCGAATTCTCCGACAATGAGTTGCACACCGTGCGTACCTGGTTGCGTTCCAAAGCCAACTCCATCGAAGGCGGCACCACTGAGATCAATCTGAACCTGGTCGCCAAGCGCGTGCTGGGCCTGAAGGGGTATTGAGAGATGGCTGTACTCACAGAAGAACAATCCATGCTGAAAGACCAGGCCCATGCCTGGGCCAGAGACGAAGCACCGGTGAGCAAGTTCCGGCAGATGCGCGACAGCGGCTCCGCCAACGGTTACGACGCGGGTACCTGGCAGGAAATGTCCGCCATGGGCTGGCCGGGCATCCTGATCCCGGAGGCGCTGGGCGGGTCCGGCATGGACTACGCCACGTTCGGCGTGGTCCTCGAGGAGACCGGCCGCCAGCTGGTGGCCTCGCCACTGCTGGCGTCCGGACTGGTGGGTGCCTCCGCCCTGCTGCTCGGCGGCAACGATGCTCAGAAGCAGCAGTGGCTGCCCGGCATCGCCGCCGGTACGAGCATCGTCACCCTGGCAGTGGACGAAGGTCCCCATCACGGACCGGAACAGGTCGCTCTGACCGCCACGGCTGACGGCGACGGCTTCAAGCTGAACGGCAACAAACTGTTTGTCCTCGAAGGGGGCGGCGCAGCGGCGTTCGTGGTCGCGGCGCGCAGCAGTGGCACTGCGGGTGAGCAGTCGGGTATCAGCCTGTTTCTGATCCCGGCCGATGCCGACGGCCTCCAAGTGTCCGCCCTGAAGACCGCCGACAGCCGCGGCTATGCCGATCTGACGTTTACCGACGTCGCCGTCGGTGGCGATGCGGTGCTGGGTGAACTGGGCAATGCTTTTCCGCTGCTCGATGCCCTCCTCGATCGGGCCCGGGCAGGACTCGCTGCCGAGATGCTCGGTACGGCCTGTGAAGCCTTCGATCGTACCCTGGAGTATCTGAAAACACGCGAACAGTTCGGACAGGTGATCGGTTCTTTTCAGAGCCTGGGTCATCGGGCAGCCACCCTGTTCATGAACAGGGAGTTCGCCCGCTCCTGTGTGGAAGCGGCACTCCGCGCCATCGACAGCGGCGACCCGGAAGTGCCCGTGCTCTGCTCCCTGGCCAAGTGCAAAGCCGGCGAGTTCCTGCATGACATGTCCAACGACATGATTCAGATGCACGGCGGCATCGGCATGACGGATGAGTTCGATGCCGGCTTCTATCTGAAGCGGGCCCGCGCAACGGAGGCGACCTTCGGCGGTCAATCTTTCCATCGCCGGCGCTATATCGCCCACTACGGCATCTGAGGAGAGTCGGATGGCACAAACGGCCTGGCAGGAAGAAAAATTTTCGAGCCCGAGGCACGAAACGGCCTTCCTGAGCGCCGGACCGGAAGACGGCACCGCCGTCGTTCTGGTGCACGGCTGGCCGGAGCTCTCGATCAGCTGGCGCCATCAGATCCCTTTCCTGGCCGGGCAGGGTTACCGGGTCATCGCCCCGGACATGCGTGGCTACGGCAACTCGAGCACCTACCGGAATCACGCGGCCTACGCCCAGCGTGAAGTGGTGGCCGACATGCTGGAACTTGCCGACGGTCTGGGCATCGACCGGGCCATCTGGATCGGCCACGACTGGGGCGCACCCACCGTCTGGAACCTGGCCCGCCATCATCCGGAGCGGGTGATTGCCATTGCCAATCTCTGCGTGCCCTACAACACGCTTGAAATCGGCTGGCCCGGCATGCTGCCCTGCATCGATCGGAACCTTTATCCGGAAGACGAGTACCCGGCCGGTCAATGGGAATATCAGCGCTACTATGAAGAAAACTTCGAGGCAGCCACCCGGGCTTTCGACGCGGATCCTCGGGCGGTCTGCAAGCTGCTGTTCCGCAGCGGCAATCCCAATGGCGAAGGTCAGATCGCCGCCACCGCCACGACGCGCAAGCTGGGTGGCTGGTTCGGCGGTGGCGCCGTTCCGGATATGCCCCGCGACGAGCAGGTGATTACTGAAGCAGATCTGGACCGGTACGCCGAGTCCCTGACCAGAAACAGCTTCTTCGGCCCGGACAGCTATTACATGAATCACGAACGCAACCAGGCCTATGCCAACGAGAAGCCCGACGCCCGGCTCGGCATGCCCGTGCTCTTCATCCATGCCGCCTACGACTACACCTGCGAGACCATGACATCCAGACTGGCCGAGCCCATGCGGGCGCTCTGCGACAATCTGACGGAAAAGACCATTCCCTGCGGGCACTGGATGGCCCAGGAACGGCCCCAGGCGCTGAACATGGTGCTAGATCACTGGCTGACAGCCATCCGCTGAGCTATGGTCCTCCCGAAGACAACCGGGGAGGAATGACAATGCCACGCTGGCTTACCTACGTGCTGGCCGTTCTGGTCGTCGCGCTCATCGTGCTGGCAATGGCCGCACCCATCGGCCCCATGCCCGGACTGCGTATTGGCGGCACGACCGCCGAAGTACCGACCAGCTGGCATGCTGCTGAACTTCCGGACGAGGTGTTGCTCGCGACCTACGACGGGCCTCTGCCTTATGTGGTCACCATATGGATCGTGGAATCCGACGGCCGGCTTTACGTGGTTGGCGACCCGCAAAGCACCTGGGTGAAGAAAGCGACCCGGGCTCCGGCGGTGAAGGTCCGGATCGGCGACCTGGTCTACGACATACAGGCGACACGGATGCCGCCGGGCCGCATGGACGTCCTCGAGGCCTACGTGAACCGCTACAAAGCCGACTATCCGGAGATCATCGACAGCTTCCCGCCCCTTCCGGAAATGACCCAGGGCAGCGCTTTGTTCGAGCTAACCCGGCGCTGAGCAATTGCGAAGCGCGAATCGCGCGCGCTCGTCTCTCCCGGCTCGCCACGCCGCCTTCGGCAAGTCTCGCTGAAGTTCCCTGATTGACGGTGGCAGAGCATCTCGGCAATCTGGTGGGTCTGCAATTCTTTCAGGGGAAAATCATGAGCGTAGACGGAAAAGTAGCCATCATCACCGGCGCAGGCGGCGGCCTCGGTCGGGAACACGCGCTGCTGCTGGCCAGGCACGGGGCGAAGATCGTGGTCAACGATCTGGGCGGTAACGTGGACGGCTCCGGTCAGGGTGATGCGGCTGATCTGGTGGTCGAAGAGATCAAGGCAGCCGGTGGCGAGGCGGTGGCCAACAAAGACTCCGTATCCGACCGGGAGGGTGCGAAGCGTATCGTCGAAACGGCGGTGAACACGTTCGGCACCGTGGACATCGTTGTCAACAATGCCGGCATCCTCCGTGACAAGTCATTCAAGAAGATGACGCTGGATGAATGGGACATCGTCATCAACGTGCACCTCAACGGTTCCGCGTATGTCACCTGGCACGCCTGGCCGATCATGTACGAGAAAAACTACGGACGGGTGATTTTCACGTCCTCCGTCTCCGGAATTCTCGGATCCTTCGGTCAGGGAAATTACGGCGCCGCGAAAATGGGCATGGTCGGACTGATGAACAATCTTTCCCGGGAAGGCGCTTCCCACAATGTCCACACCAACTGCCTGTCTCCCGGTGCGGCCACCCGCATGACGGCAAGCGTTCCCGGCAGCAGCATCGATCTGGAAAATCCTCCCGCCGACAATCTACCCGGTCTGGTCAGCCCTGCCGTGCTCTATATGGCCGGTGAAGACGCACCGAACGGACGGATCATTCAGGCGGCCGGTGGGAAATTCGCCAGCGACATGGTGTTTGCCAACACGGGTGTCGATCTGGGCCCGGATATGGACCCGGAAGATTTCCTGGAAGCCGCCGATCAGGCGCTGGACATGACGGACGCAGCGCCGAAGACCAGCTTCTGGCGCTGATACCCGCCGCCTAAACGGGCGCCCGGCGCGCCAGTCGCGGCGTCCGCATGGGGGGCAGCCTTTCTGCGAGCAGCGCAACCAGATCGTCGCGCTGCTTCGCATATCCGGCGTCATTCCAGAGATTGACCAGTTGATCCGGATCTTCCGTCATGTCGTAGAGTTCACCTTCACTGCCATCGTAGAGGTGGCTTTTCCCATAGGTGGTACAGAGCCAGCCCGATTGCTCATAGACCGACTTCAGGTGCATGTCGATGGGCCCGTGCTCTGAATCCCACTCGGTCAGCACGCAATCACGACGCTGCTTCACCGCCTCGGCGTCATTGAGCGGCAGCGTCTGGCCTTCGCAATAATCCGGCGGATCGATTCCGGCGATATGGCAGAAGGTGCTGGCCAGATCCACATGCCCGACAGGGGCGGTGACTTCTGCCGGTTCAACCTCGAGGGAAGCCGCCGGCCGCCAGATAAAGGGCAGGCGCATGAGGGCATCCACATGATAGGGCCCCTTGAACAGCAGGCCGAAATCTCCCTGCAGTTCACCGTGGTCCGTCGTGAAAATGATATCCGTGTTGTCGAGTTGCCCGCGCGCGGCCAGAAATTCGAATACACGCCCACAGGCCTCATCGATCAGTTCGTTCTCGATATGGGTCATGGCGTTGATCTCCCGGATCTGGTCCGGGCTCAGGGCCGCCGGGACAAACTCGCGAGGTGACTCCAGATTGGTCCAGAGCGTGCCGTCATAGTAGCCGCGCCAGTGCCTGGGTTTCCCGTCGAGCAGCCTTTCACGATCGGCCGATGCCTCCCGATAGAGCTTCGGCAGCGGCACATCCTGCCAGCGAACACGATGCAGCTCGGACTCCGGCACGTCCCAGGGATGGTGCGGATCGGGAAAACTCATCCAGCAGAAGAACGGATCCTCTTCGGCAAGACTGTCCAGCCAGTGGATGGTACGGTCGGCCACCCAGTCGGTGTGGTACAGCTCACGGGGCACAGCCATGGGCCAGACCTGCACCGCCCCGGTTGCACCCCGGCTGGCTGTGTTCTGCCCCTTGTCAGTCACCATCGGGTAGAACTTTTCCTTTGCCGGCAGATGCGCATTCATCCACAGATCGTAATGGCTGTGACCTTCGAAGAAGTGGTTGGCGAGCTCCATGTGATCGAAGCCCCGGTGCGGGCCGACGCTGCCTTGTGCCGCCATCCGATTTTCGAAGAATTCCGCCGGATCACCGAGCCAGGGTTCGAAGTGTGCCTTACCGAGCAGGCCCGTTCGGTAGCCGTGGGCCTGCAGGTGATGGGCGACGGTCTGTTCCGCCTCCGGCAGGCACACGCCGTTCATCCAGACGCCATGGGAACCCACATGCTGGCCGGTCATGATGGTCGCCCGGGCCGGCATGCAGACCACGTTCTGATTGTGCGCACGACGGTAGTTGATGCCCGCGGCCGCCAGACGATCGATGGCCGGCGTGCGCGCCACCAGCCCGCCATTGCACCCCAGGGCGTCGTAGCGCATCTGATCGGTGGTGATGAAGAGAATGTTCCGTTTCGCAGGTTTCATGGCGCGAGTCTTTCACAGCCTCTGGCTGCCGTCGAACTGTCGCTGCGGCCAGGCTCCGGTACTATGGCCGCTTCAGATTGCGGGGAGAGACATGGGCACGAGACAAATAGCCGGCTTGATCGGTCTGTTGCTCAGCACAGGCCTGTTGCTCAGCACAGGCACGTCTTTCGCCGCCGAACGTCTGCATCTGCTCATTCCGGCGGGACCGGGCGGTGGCCTCGACAGCACGGCCCGGGCGATCGGCGAGGCACTGCGGAGCGTCGACGTCCGCGCGCCGGTTTCCTACGAAAACATGACCGGCGGCGGCGGTGGCCGAGCCATGGCGCACTTCATCGAAACCGCCGATCGGCAGCAGGATACGCTGCTGATCAACTCCACACCGCTGATCATCCGATCTCTGCAGGGTCTCTTTCCCCACGATCATCATGATCTCGTGCCCATCGCCGGACTCGTTGGCGAATACGGCGCCTTCGTCGTCCGCTCGGAGTCGGCGCTCACTTCCTGGCGCCAGTTCATTGCCGGGCTGCAGGATAACCCCCGCGCCCTCAGCATCGGCGGCGGCTCCGTACGTGGCAGCCTGGACCATCTGGTCCTCGCGCTGGCACTGGAAAAGGCCGGCATTGAGCCGCGGGCTGTACGTTATCTGCCATACGATGCGGGCGGCAAAGCAATGCTGGCGCTGCTCGGCGGCGAGATCGAAGTGCTGAGCACCGGAATCGGCGAAGCCATCGGTTACGCACAATCCGGCGACGTGCGGATTCTGGGCATCACCGGCCCGGCCCGACTACCGCAGCTGCCCGACACCCCGACCCTGACGGAACTGGGCACCCCCCTGGTGTTTGCGAACTGGCGCGGACTCTTTGCCCCACCGGGCACGGACGGCGATCAGATTCGCGCCCTCCAGCAGCAGATTCGCCAGGGGCTCGATTCAACCGCCTGGCAGAGCGCCCGGGCACGCTACGGCTGGACCCCACTCGAACTCATGGGCGAGGCGTTCACCGCCTATCTGGACGAGCAGACCTTACTTCTCGAAACCACCCTGCAGGGGCTTGGTTTCATCCGCCGCTGAGATCGATCGGTAATGGGATACCGACTGCTTCTGCTCGGCCTGCTGGCGGCCAGTGCCCTCTATACCTTCGCAGCCCGCCGGATACCCATGGATGCCTGGACGGCGGAAGAGGTGATCAACGCCCAGACGCTGCCGACGGTTTACGGGATGCTGCTGATGGCCGCGCTGTGTGCGGCGCTGATCCGGAAACCGCCGTCCGCCGATGTCACGCTGCTGGCCCGCGTCCCCGGTGAGCGGTACCTCCGCCTTGCCGGTCTCGGCGCGCTCGTCCTCCTGTTCATCATTCTGGTCGGTTGGTTCAATCTCTGGCTGGCACTGTCACTGCTCCTGTTCGCCGCTTCGGCGTGGCTGGGCGAGCGGCGGAGGCTGTCTGTAATGATCCTCGCCATCGCCATCCCTGTGTTCGGATATCTGGGCATCGAAGTGGCGCTCGGCGTCTATCTGCCGGACTGATCATGCTGGAAGGCATCCTCACCGGCTTCAGTACAGCGTTCACGCTCGCGAACGTGGGCTGGGTTCTGGTCGGCTGCCTGGCGGGCACGATCATCGGCATGTTGCCCGGCCTCGGTCCGATCACGGCCATCGCTCTGATGATCCCGGTCAGCTATTCCCTGGACCCGGCCGGCGGACTGATCATGATGGCCGGCGTCTACTACGGTGCCGTTTTCGGCGGCTCCACCTCGGCCATACTCATCAACGCACCCGGGGTCGCCAGCACGGTGGCCACCAGTTTCGACGGCTACCCCATGGCGCGGGCGGGTCAGGGTGGACGGGCACTGGCCATTGCTGCCTATGCTTCCTTCGCTGGCGGCACGCTGGGCGCGCTGGCGCTGATGCTGTTCGCCGGCTATCTGGCGGCGCTCGCACTCGCCTTTCAGTCGCCGGAGTACGCCCTGCTGCTCCTGCTCGCCCTCTCGTCCGTGGTGGTGTTCGCATCGCCCGGCGCGCGGCTGCCATCACTCATCACCCTGCTGATCGGTCTGATGCTCGGCACCATCGGCACGGATCAACTGGCCGGCATCCCCCGTTTCACCCTGGGGCGCCTGGATCTGGCGGATGGTCTGAATTTTGTGCTGGTCGTCATGGCGACGTTCGCCCTCGCCGAGGCGTTCCGGATGGTGCTGCAGGATGATCCGCCTGCGACGCCGGATGTATCCGCCCGGCAGCTGCGCCTGTCACTCCATCGAACCCGCCGCCTGGCGCCCGTGGTGGGCAGGAGCGCCATCATCGGCTTCATCACCGGCGTGCTCCCCGGAGCCGGCGCTACCCTCGCCAGCTTTTTCGCCTACGACGTGGAAAAGCGGATCGGCGATGGCAGCCGGGAGGCCGGCGTTGCCGCGCCGGAGGCAGCCAACAACGCCGCCTCCACCGGTTCGTTCGTGCCTCTGTTAACCCTCGGCATCCCGGGCTCGGGCACGACGGCCGTACTCCTCGGTGTGATGCTGAGTTACGGACTGCAACCCGGTCCGCGACTGCTTTCCGAACAGCCGGAGATCTTCTGGGGCGTGATCATCTCCATGTATCTGGGCAATCTCTTTCTGCTCGTCCTGAACCTGCCGCTGATACCGCTGCTCGCACGACTGCTGCAGGTGCGCAGCACCCTGCTGATCCCCCTGATCATCGGCTTCTCGCTGGTTGGCGTGTATCTCACCACGCTCAACGGATTTGATCTGTATCTGATGCTCGGCCTCGCCCTGCTGGCCCTCGCTCTGCGCTGGTTCGGATTCCCGCTGGCGCCGCTGCTGCTTGGGTTCATTCTCAGTGGACTGCTGGAAGAGAACGCACGCCGTACGCTGTTCATCGCCGAGCAGGGCATGGCCGTTCTGCTGGACCGGCCTGCATTTCTGGTGCTGGCCGCACTGCTGACAGGGGTCTGGCTCATTCCCCTCTGGCAGAGGTTCCGAAGCGGCCGGGCTTGAACCGGATCACACTTTGGTTTCAGCCCGGAGCGACTTTCTCCGAAAATGCACCCTGAGTTTCACCGCTGTCGGCCGTGGCGGCTATGATGTGCCTATGAGCGATGCGCTGCAGATTCATTCGATCACCGGCGTGGACGTCGAACTCAGGATCGCCGGGCCCGGCGGACGCAGTTTCGCCTTCGTGGTGGACTGGCACATCCGCCTGCTGCTGGCGCTGGCCTGGTACGTGCTGGGCGCCCTCCTCCTGATCGGCACCCTGTCCGCCGAGGCCGTCCCGGATGCCGGTTCCGGCTTCGTCTACATCGTGGTTCTCCCGGCCACCGCGCTGTTTTTCCTCTATCACCCGGTCGTCGAACTGGTCATGCAGGGCCGGACGCCGGGCAAGCGGATGGCGGGCATACGGATCGTCAATCAGGCGGGTGAAGTGCCAGGTCCGGGCGCCATACTCATCCGCAATGTCCTCCGTCTGGTCGACAGCCTGCCCGGGGTGTATGCCATCGGTCTTGCAGCCACCGTGCTCACCGACCAATCCGTGCGGATCGGTGATATGGCTGCAGGAACGCTACTCGTCTACGAAGACGACTCGACCGAAGACATCGGCAATCTGGTCAAGCCCTCGGTGGCAACCGTGGGTCTCGAGAATCTGGCACTGGTGAACGATGTGATCGACCGCTGGGAGGATCTGGAAGCGGACGTCCGCTGCTCGCTGGGTCAACGTCTGCTGACCCGGCTCGGTCACGAACCTCCGGCCGTGGAAGCGGACGTTCTGTCCGCGCTGATGCGCGTTCAGCAGCAGGGACGCGACTGAGTCGCCCATGACAGACCCTCAGGACAGGCGCACGGCGAACTGGATCGAACGTCGATCCAGCAGCTGGCAGGACACGGAATCCTCTCTGAACAGCCTGGAAGACCGGCAGCCCATCAGCGCAGAACAGGCACTCCAGGCCATGCGCGAGTACCCCGAGCTGGCAAGGGATCTGGCACTGGCGCGAAGAGAAGGCCCCAACAGCAGCCTGACCCGACAACTGCAACGGCTCTACACCCGACTGCACCAGGCGATCTTCAGAAAGCCCGGCTCCTTACGCCGCACGATCAAAAAAACCTTTTCCCAGGATGCCGCCCACGCTGCCCATCGGATCCGTGCGCAGATTTTCAGCGTGACGGCTGGCTTCATTCTGGCCGGGTTCGCCGGATGGTGGCTGGTGAGCACCTACCCCGAGCTTGCCACCCTCTTTGCCTCCGAAGCCATGATCGAGAAAGTGCGCGCCGGCGAGCTGTGGACAGACAATCTGCTCAACATCATGCCTTCAGCCCTGCTTTCGGTGAGCATCTTCACCAACAACATCGTTGTCACGCTGACCGCCATCAGCCTGGGCGTGCTCTACGGCCTCGGCACGATTTACATCATCGGATTGAACGGTCTCATGCTGGGCGGCATCTTCGCTTTCACCGCCCAGTACGGCATGGCCGGACGCCTGTTCGAATTCGTCACCGCCCACGGATTCGTCGAGCTGTCCGTGATCTGCATCGGCGGGGCGATAGGTTTCTACCTGGGCGAATCCATCGCCCGGCCGGGGCTGTACGGCCGGATTGAGTCCTTTCGCCGTGCGGTCAGCAACATGAGCCCACTGATCCTCGTGTGCGTGGTGTTTCTGATCGGTGCCGGTCTGATCGAAGGCTACCTTTCACCGGACGACCGCTTTCCGTTGGCCATGCGGCTGGTGATCGGACTGGCGTACTGGGTGCTGCTGGTGGTGGTTCTGGTCGGTCCGCTGCTCAGACCCGACGCTTCGACCGCAGCTGCTGATAACGCCTGAACACTGCACGCTCCAGTTCACCCGGCCCTGCCAGCAGCGTTTCAGCGCCCAGTCGGCGCAAACCCGCCATCCCACGGTGAACGTCCTGCTGGTAGGTCATGGCCGCAAGGCTCTCGTAGGGATCCAGCCACTCTCTCGCCTCCCGTCGGGCGATGTCTCTTACCTCGGTGCCGATCAACCCCACGACCATCGGCAGGTGTTTCGGCACCCAGAGCCGGATGCTCTGGCCGAGCCGGGAGGTCGGGGCGCTGCCGTAGAATTCCGTCAGCACAATCACCAGGCTTCGATGGGTGACCATGCGCCCTAACTCATGGGCGGCGGCGAGCATGTCCGATTCCACAGGTACCGTTGTCAGTCCGGCCAGCGCCTGACGGATATTCCGCACTGCCCGGAAGCCCCGATCCGGGGCCACCACCGCAACAGGTCGATCGGTGATCGCAATCAGACCGACCCGGTCTTCATTGGCCACCGCCCGTTCGGCGAAACGGGCTGCCGTGTTCACGTAGTGGCCGAGCTGGGACAGGCCATCGATCTGGTTTCTGCTGGTCCGGCCCGCATCCACGACCAGGACGATGTCCAGATGCTGTTCTTCGCCGAACACCCGTGTGATCAGTTCGCCGGACCTGGCCGTGGCCTTCCAGTCGATGGCGTGGCGCGGATCCCCCGGCCGGTACTCGCGAAGGTGGTGCAGTTCCCGGCCGCTGCCCTGACGGCGTTGTGCCGCCGCACCCGAGCGAACCAGCCCGGCGGACCGCTCATGGCTTCCGAGCGCATCCGGCACCACGCGGATCGTCGCTGCCAGCGGTAGTGTGGCCGGCCACCAGGCAAGCCGGAGCGGCCCCAGAATTCGTATCGGCAGATGCGACCATCGATACTCACCCAGGGCGGAAGGCCGGACATCGAAGGTAACTGCTGTCCCGGCTTCGGCGCTCAAACGAGCACGCCGCGTCCCGGCAGGCGTCTCTATCCCATCCGGCAGATCCAGCGCATACAGAATTTCCAGGTCATGGTTGCCGCCGTTGACGATGGACGCCTGGACTTCAGCGTGCTGTCCGAGCCGGAGCGTCAGGATGCCCGGCGCATCAACCTCGAGATTCGTGGCCCCGGACCGCATCCGCTCATAGACCAGGGCCAGCAGGCAGGCGGCCAGCATCAGGCGCCACCAGGAAAAGTCCGGGGCTGCGCCGGGATCGACCGACCACGCCTGCACCACGCCCACTGCGCATATGAGCGCGAGAATGAAGTAGCTGAGTGGCGAGAGGCTCGGCATTGCGAACGGTTTCAGCGCGGGACGGCCACGTTATCCAGCGCATGATCAACCACCGCTGCCGCGGTCGCCCCTTCCAGCGCCGCTTCCGCGGACAGCAGCAGCCGATGCTCCACCACCCAGGGGGCTACCCGCTTCACATGGTCCGGCACCACATAGTCAGCACCCTGCAGACAGGCTTCGATCCGGGCGCAACGGGCCAGCGCCAGCGCACCACGGGTAGACAGCCCCAGACTTACCTGGGCACTGTCCCGGGTGGCGGCGGCGATATCGAGCACATAACCCATGAGATCCTCGGACAGATGCACTTCGGCCACCGCATCGCGGGCCTCAACGAATGCCGCTTCGGGGAGTGTTTCAATCTCACGGGACGTGTCCTCTCCGTTCGGCAGGTTGTAGGCCGCAAGCACGCGAAGTTCATGTTCCCGGGCCGCATGCCGCATAGGTATGGAGATCATGAAGCGGTCCATCTGCGATTCCGGCAGCGGGTACGTGCCTTCGAATTCCCGCGGATTCTGGGTGGCAATCACGAGAAAGTCCTGGGGTAGCGGGAAGGTCTCCTTGTCGACCGTCACCTGACGCTCCTCCATCGCCTCGAGCAGAGCAGACTGAGTTTTAGGACCAGCCCGATTCACTTCGTCCATCAGCACCACATCGGCAAACAGCGGACCGGGCTGGAATTCGAAGGCTGCCGTTTGCGTATTGAAAACATGCACCCCGGTGATATCCGTGGGCAGCAGATCCGCCGTGCCCTGAATACGTTTGAATGCCCCCCCCAGCACCCGGGCAAAACTCTTGCTGAGCAGGGTCTTGCCCAGTCCGGGCGCACCTTCCAGGAGGACGTGTCCACGCCCGAGAACGGCGATGGTCAGTGCGTGCACCACCTCTTCCGAGCCGAACACCACCTTGCCAAGCTCGTTCTGCAGTCGTGTTTCCAGTTCTAACGCATTCATCCAAGCCTCTCAGCTATGCCCATGATCAGGTTGTGCAACCGGCGGACATCTACCTTGTCACCGGATTCATAATGTCTGTGCAGTCGTCGCACTTCGTCGAGTGCTTCCTGGCTCACCAGCGGACTCGACGACAGATACGCCCAGACCGCCGCGCGTTCTGAGCTGCCGGCCCGATCCGCCAGTTCGTCAAACCAGCGCTCGAACAGCAGCCCGGCCGCACCCTGTGGCGGCAGCTTGCGGGCCAGGAAACCGCCCATGGAGCGGATCAGATCAGCCTGTTTCGGTACGCTCGGCGTTGCTCTGACCGGCAGCAGCCGATTGCTGGTTCCCACCATGTACGCGAACCAGAACGCCAGCAGGAACAGTAAGGTAACCCCAAGTCGACTGTCGGAATAGAAGGCTTCCGGGTCGTAAATTTCCGACAACCCATGGTGCAGATCGTCGAAGGCAACCGTGCCTCCGGGACCGAGATGCCAGCGGATCAGATTACCGAGCAGATGCCGGTTGTCCGCGCGACCAATGGCTCGATTGGCAAACAGAGATCCGGCCGCCAGGGTGACCACATGGCCTTTGCCTTCCTGTCGCGTCCAGGCCGCCGCTGCACCGGTATGGGCTTCCTGCAGGAAAGGCACACCCGGTGCCTCATCCACGGGTATCCAGATCGAGGCAAAGTCATCGGTCACCGCCACGATATCCGTCACGCCGGCGGCGAGTGGATGACCGCTGTACGCTTCGCCCAGAAAGTGGACGTCCACCTCCGAGTCCGGTGCACCCAACAGGATCGGATCACCCTCCACATCCACCGCCGCCTCGAACCGGGCGCCGGTCATCGTCACCAGATGAGGGAGAAAACCACCCGTATCGGCGGCCATGGTCCAGTCCGGCGTATCGTTCAGGGCGGCAGCAATGATCAGCGTATTGCCTGACGCCACCCAGTTCATCAGCGCAATCAGCTCATCACCGCGGGCAGGTCTGGTATAAGGCGGCGTCGTCAGCAGAATGTGTCCGGTGCCTGGTAACCCGGATGCGAGGGTGTCGTACCTCAGTCTCAGGCTGTGCACGGGCACCCGATCTGCCTGCAGCCATTCCCACAGGCCGAGGTACCCGTTTGCACCCGCTTCTTCGGAAGTCGGTCGGGTGACCGGCAGTTCCCTGGCCGGCTGCACAAACAGGCCCACGATCAACGCCAGCGCAATGAGCGCTCCGGCCGCTGTGAGGAGTCGATCGTTCATTGTCGATCTTTCCCTATCTGGCGGTGGTCGGTTATGGCGGATTCCGGCCGATCCTCCAGCGATGCCAGCAGCACGGTACCTTTCTGAACCGCCACAGTGACCTCGGAGGGTTCCGGCGCGGCCTTGTCATAGCGAATGCGTTCGGCGGCCCCGGCGAGCGAAGTCAGCGGTGCAACGATGTCACCGGGCAGGTGCCCGCCTGCCAGCAGCAGTTCCCTGTGGGTCAGACTGTCTCCCCGGGCGCCACTCAGGCTGAGACCAAGACGAGCAACCAGGCGGTCGAGCAGCCAGGCAGGCACCTCGAGCACCGAATCCGGTCTGCGTTCCTCGGCGCCCGCATCCACCGCCGGCAGAACCCCGGCCACAGGGTCGACGGCGCCCTTTCTGCGGCTGCCGGCATGGCGCAGCTCGTTGGCAACGATGCCGATGGCGAGCAGCACGATCAGGGCGCAACTGATGTAGAACAGCCAGAGCATGGTGTCTTCCGGCAAACGGACGCTCCTGAGCCAATCCGGCAGCACAGGCTCCGGGCGATCACCCAGATATTCGTTCAACCAGTTCTCCAGCGCTTCCCAGAACGACAACTCGGTCCGGGGTTCAGGCAGCGCGAGTCCTTCGAGAATGGGTTCGAGCAGCTGATCGTTGATCCGGGGCCCGTGCGCGTCTTCAACGTAGTGGGTCTGTTTTCGCCAGGCATCATCCTTGCGATGAGACTTCAGCAGGCTGGTATCGAGTACCGGCCCGGGCAGCAGCGAATCAGAAGCAACCACCGTTTCCGGCGGTGTCTCGGTGGGGTCAGCCAGGATCGGCGGCGTCGCGCCCCCGAGCAGCAGGACGAGCGCAATGGCCCACCACTGTGTGGCGGGCATGTCAGTCATCCACTCTAGGGTACAGCGTCAATTCGCTCGGCAAGATCTTCGCCCTGTCTGCGGAGCCTCAGATCGTAATATGCGGAGAGGGTGAGTGCATAGAACAGGGGCGTGATCAGCCCGCTGAGCAGTGCGGTCACCAGCGCCTCTACCAGCATGTAGGATGGCGACAGTACAGACTCCGGCTCCATGACAACGGCAACCGCCGCGACAATGCCGACCAACACATAGGCGACCATCATGATGAACCCGGCGATCAGAATGATGGCACTGGTCCGCCACCAGTAGCCCCAGACGAGAGTGTGACTGCGCTTCAGGCTGTCCAGCACTCCACCCCGTTCGATGATCAGGATGTATGGCCCGAACATCAGGGACAGAGAGAGGATGATCCCGGGCACCAGCAGCAGAATCGATCCCACGCCGATGGCCAGGCCGTAGAGCAGCATGCAACCGAGCAGCGGCAGCATGCAGGAAAAGCCCATGCTGAAGGACTCCCCGAGGCTGACCTCCCGGGAGACATGCGTGCCATGCATGCGACTGACGATGGCCGCGTAGAACACCATGGAGATCAGCATGACGATGAGAAATGAAATCAGCATCACGGTGAACAGGGAATCCTGGGCATTTTCACCGCCGACCATGAGGGTCACCAGCACGCCGGGCAGTTGACTCACAAAACCCGCCACGATGGCCAGGCCGACCACCTGGCCGAAGGAAGCACGAAACAGTTTGAAACCGGAATCCAGTATCCCGCCAATGCTCTGCGGTTCGCCAGGTCGTTCATACATGATAGAAATCCTTATCTATATCAGGATGTTAACCATTGTGGCCGGGGAGTAGCCAGCCGGACAGGGACGATCGCACACTCCGGAAACGATCCGTCCCGGGACGGGAACGCCATCACAGAAAAGCCTGCGACCAGGCGGCCCATCCGCCCGGACTGGATAACGGCGCACGCTTTCCGCAGAATCCGAAGGCTTGCAGGGGTGAAGAATATGGCTGATTACGATCTCATCATCAGAAACGGCGCCATCATCGATGGCAGTGGCAGCGGCGCGCAGATCGGCGATGTCGCCGTTAAGGACGGCTTGATCGCGGCTGTCGGCATGGCGGTCAAAGGCACCGCCACCCGGGAGATCGATGCCAGCGGCAAGCTGGTGACGCCGGGCTTTGTCGACGTTCATACCCACTACGACGGCCAGGCAACCTGGGACAGTCACCTCAACCCATCCTCCAATCTCGGCACCACCACCGTGGTGATGGGGAACTGCGGGGTCGGTTTCGCCCCGTGCCGTCCGGAGGACCACCAGGTGCTTGTGCAACTCATGGAAGGCGTGGAGGAGATTCCGGGCACGGCGATGGATGAAGGCCTGCCCTGGAACTGGGAGTCGTTCCCGGACTATCTGAACGCCCTCGAAGATCGGCCGCGGGACATCGATGTGGCCGCACTTTTCCCCCATGGCCCACTTCGGGTGTATGTGATGGGCGAACGCGGCGTGAATCGGGAACCCGCCACCGCAGAAGACATCGAAGCCATGAAACAGTTGCTCAGGGAAGGCATGGATGCTGGCGCGGTCGGCTTCTCCACTTCCAGGACGCTGGTGCATCGATCCAGCACGGGCAGCTTCATTCCTACCTACAAGGCCGCCACCGAAGAGCTCAAGTCTCTCGGCGGCGCATTGTCCGGAGAACGGGGCCACGTCTTTCAGCTCATTTCTGACTGGGAAGACGTGGACGATGAGTTCAGCATCCTGCGGGAAACAAGCGACCGAACCGGCGCCAAGGGGACTTTCACCCTGCTGTATCTGGACAGTCAGCCGGAACTCTGGCGGGCCCAGCTCGACCGCATCGAGGCGGCGCAGCTGGCCGGTCTCGATATCCGTGGCCAGGTGCTGTCCCGACCCGTGGGCATGATGATGGGACTCCAATCTTCCATGCAGCCGTTCTACCAGCGCCCGACCTTTCTCGGCCTGTCGGAACTGCCATTGGCCGAGCGGCTCGAGCGACTTCGCGACCCGGCGATAAAGGCGAAGATTCTGGCTGAAGAGAACGTCAACCCGCACATATTCGTCCGCATCATCCGTGGCAACTACGACCGGGCCTTCGTACTCGAAGATCCCATCGACTACCTGCCGAACCCGGAAAACACGATCGCCGCCCGGGCTGCGGCCGCCGGTGAAGAACCGGAATCCTGGCTCTACGACTACCTGTTCTCAGGCGACGGTTCGAACCTGATCTACTTCGCCGCCGCCAACTTGAGCGAGCACATTCCGGAGCTGCTCGGCCATCCCAATACCGTGGCGGCGCTCGGGGACGGCGGCGCCCATGTGGGCTCCATCTGCGATACGAGCGCGAATGTGTATGTGCTCACCAAATGGGTGAAAGACCGTGGTGAGTTCGAACTGGCTCAGGCCATTCACATGCTCACACGGCAACCGGCCGAGCTCTATTCGCTGCTCGATCGCGGACTGCTGAAACCCGGCCTGAAGGCAGACATCAACGTGATCGACTTCGAGGCACTTAAGCTCAGAACACCGCATGTGGTCCACGATCTGCCTGCCGGTGGGCTGCGCTTTCTCCAGAATGCGGATGGCATCGAAGCGACCATCGTGGCCGGTGAGCTGATCTACGAACAGGGTGAAGCAACCGGCGCCCTGCCCGGCAAGCTGGTCCGCGGCAGCCAGGCGCCCGGATCTGAGGTACTGATCTGAGGTGTTGATCTGAGGTGTTGATCTGAGGTGTTGATCTGAGGTGTTGAACTGACGTTTTGAACCCCCGCTGAGGAAGGCGTGACCTACGGGCAGGCAATTGATTTTCAGCGGGGACCGAAGATGAACCAGTCAGCCCACTACAGCGCCGACCATCTGCTGGGAAAGATCATCATCTATGCCGGCTATCTGCTGGTCGGCACGGTCAGTATCGAAACGGGCAATGCCTATGTCGCCCTCGTCTTCGGTACGGCCCTCTGGCTGTTCGGCGTGAACGCCGCGGCCTACCTGATCGAAGCCGCTCGCGGTCATGAGCACTGCCACAACAGAATCTGACGCCCTAACCAGCACCGGATCCAGCACCGGATCGAGCCGCGTCCCGGGACTGACCGGGGTTCAGCAGCAGCGCACCGAGTAATCCGATGGTCGCGATCCCGTGAACCAGTTCGGCGGTCAGATGCGGCGCCCGCAATCCGTAGAGCAGCCACGGCAGCCACCAGCCCAGGCTGTAGCCCAGGGCGAGCACCAGCGCCAGGTTGCGGATCCACGGCACGCCCAGTCGTCCCGGCGAAATGACGAGCCAGGCGAGCACGCCGACGACGGTGAGCACCAGCAGAAACTCACGGAACGCATGATAATTCGAATGGCTGGCTGTCAGTTCCGGAGAAGAGCCCGCCTCTACCGGCAGATTGACGGAACGGTAGTCTACGTCCGGTACATGACCCAGGGTCTGCAGACCGCTGGCCAGAGACGCCAACACCCCCAGAACCAGCAACCCCAGCGCAGCCCCTCTGCGTAGATTCATCGCCGCCACAACGCCACCACAACCGTCAAATTTGATTGACAGAATAGAGTCAACACCCTAGAATGTCAATGTATTTTGACGTTCTGAGGTCGCGGACCATGGGCAAGCGGACCGGGATGGGCAGCCTGGGCAGGATCAGCCTCGTCGCCACCTTGATCGGTCTGCTCTATCACGGCTGGCTGATCTGGGCGCCACCGGCCTCCGGCAATGGCCTCACAACCCTGCCGATGGTGCTGTTTCTGACCCTGGTCCTGGCACCGGCGCTGCTCGACGCCTCAGGAATTCCATCCGGAAAGGTTCGCCAGGCGCTCCGTCGGGACAGACGTTATCTGGGCATCTGCACCGGGCTCTGGGCGATCGCTCACGGTCTGACCAAGAGCGTTTTCAGTCTCGGTGCGCAACCGGAAGGCTGGCTGAAGCATGCCCTTCGTCCCGAGATCGCACCCGCTCTGATCGGTCTGCTGATCCTCACCGCGTTGCTGTTGACCTCCAATGACAGGGCGCAGAAACGGCTGGGTGCCGGATGGCGCCGGCTGCATGGTCTGGTCTGGACCGTGCCCGGTATCGCCCTCGTTCACGGCTGGGCGGCCTCCGCAACTTTCACCATGGAAGGATTCATGAATCTGCCGGTGCTGATCCCGCTGCTTCTGATCTGCGCCGGTGTTGTGGCAGGCCTGGTCCGGACCCGGAAATACCGGCCGTTCGCATACCTGTTATCCGGCGCCGCATTCAGCCTGCTGCTGCTTTCTGCGCTGGCGCCGGGAGCCGATGTCTCGATCCTGATGGAGTAACCGCCGGGCCGACGAACGGCCGGGAAAGCCTGTGTCAGGACAGCCAGTCCGGTGCCGGCGGCAACTGCTCAACCCACTCCCGTTCCGGCGACCACTCCCCAGCCACATGGGCGGCCAGCTTGACGCCGTCGTAGGTAATCCACTTGACCGGCTCCAATTCGATGATGACCCGTTTCGGCGTATCCAGAAACTGTTGAAATACGGCGGCCGCCGCCTCATCGCCCTGATTCAGCTTCCTGGCCAGCGCCGGATAGAACCAGGCTTTCAGGTCCGCATTGTTTTCGTGCACGGTGGCCCGGCATTTGACCGTCATCGTCTGATCGCGTCCCAGTGCCGTGCCTTCGCTTGTGACGATCACCGCACTCTTATCCCGCTTCTTCAACGCCGGCACTCGCTTGCGCTGTTCAGCGCAGGTCACCCAGAACCTGCCGTGCAGATAAACAAACCGATGCATGACCCCCATGGGCCAGCCATCTTTCGTGGACCAGAGCACCGCGCATTCCGACTGCAGCTGACACAGACGTTCAATCTTTTCCCGATCCAACGGATAGATGGACACATCGTCGTAGTTCGTCTTCGCATCAGACATCAGATCTCCTGTTTCCTTTCCCGCTTGCTGCGATCCTATGCCAGGGTGCCCCCGCTGTCACAGCCCACCGCCCGGCAAAGAGATTCAAGGCGGATGCCGGGTCCCCGATCACATGCTACGCTCGCCGCCGATCCACTTGGGAGAACACAGTGCGGGAGAGCAGCATGAGACTGGAAGGAAAAGTAGCCGTCATCACCGGCGCGGCCAGCGGCTTCGGTCGGGCCGCCGCCCATCGTTTCGCCGGCGAAGGGGCCCGGGTCGTTCTTGGCGACATTCAGGAAAACGAAGGTGCGGCAGTTGCGCGTGAACTGGGCGACAACGCCGTCTTCCTCAGATGCAATGTCACCAGCGAGGAGGACGTTGCCGCCCTGGTTGATGCGGCGGTCAGTCATTTCGGCAAGCTGGACGTGATGTACAACAACGCCGGCGTGGTCGGCGCCGTCGGCCCCATCTCCGAAACACCGCTCGAGGAATGGCAGCGCACGCTGGACATACACCTCAACGGCAGCTTCCTCGGCTGCAAACACGCCGCCCGGGTGATGATGAGTCAGGGATCCGGCAGCATCATCAACATGGCCAGCACCGCCGGCCTGCTCGGTGGTCAGGGACCGCACGCCTACGCCACCTGCAAGCACGGCATGATCGGACTGACAAAGAACGTCGCGGTGGAGCTCGGTCAGTACGGTATTCGTGCCAACTGCATTGCTCCCGGCAGCATGGCAACCACCATGGTGGCGCAGCTGATCGCCGGTGATCCGAATGACATCGACGGCACCAAGGCGCGGCTGGCGGAGATCTCTCCCCTGAAAGGCCGGCCGGGTCTGGCCGAAGATGTGGCGAATGCTGCGCTCTGGCTGGCCAGTGACGAATCGGGCTATACCTCCGGCATGACCCTGACCACTGACGCAGGTGTGACGGCAGGCGCCGGTAACAGCAGCGGCGCATTCGCCGAATACGCCCCCTTCATCGCAGAAGCCGGGAAACGCGGCCTGGACGGCTGACGGGCAAACGCCCACTCGGTTGCATCGCCAAACACTTCGGGTATGCTCTAAAACAGTCAGGCCTGACGGTTATTTGTTCACCGTGCTCAGGCCTGACGGTTGGGAGGCATCAGGGGGGTTATCCATGGCGACAACGTCAGCGCCAACTGCAGAGGCGATCCGGCGCCTGGTCGGGCATGAATTTCCCGGCGGTGAGTACACGATCGCGCACTGGGAAAACTTCCTGCTGACGGAATGCACAGGCGGTGAGCAGTTGCCTGACGGCCTGGCCCATCCGGTGGCGCTGTTCCACATGCCCATCCTGGGTGCAGGCACCAGCATCGCCGAGATGTTCGCCCTTGGTGAGGCCGAATCCGATTTCTCGATCGGCATCGAAAGCTATGACTGGGAGATCTTCGGGCAACTGCGCGAAGAGACGCGCTATACGGTAACCGGCAGAATCACGGAAGCCGACCGCCGTGAAACCCCTGAACGGACCTTCGACCGGATCCAGTTCCAGTTCGATCTGGCCGATCCGGCAGGGAGCCACGTCGCCCGCACCACGATCACCTGGCACTACCGGAGAAACCTCTGATGACTGAGCCCAGAACGTGAACGTCACCGTGGGCGATGAGATCCCGGAATGGGTGATGGCTCATGTGAGTGCCGCCCGGATGCGGACCATGGCCGCCGTGCTCCGGGATCCGAACCCCGTGCACTGGGACCCCGAACTGGTCGCCGAGCTCGGTTTCGGCAGACGCACCATCAACCAGGGTCCCCTGGGACTCAGCTACATGATCAACATGCTGCATGCCTGGACGGGACCCACCAGCATCCGCAGGATCGTAATGCGGTTTCCCCAGGTGGTTCTGGATGGAGACGAGGTGGTCGCCCGGGGCGAAGTGACAGCCATCCGGGAAGAAGGCGGCGAGCGACTGGCGGACTGCCGGATCTGGCTGCACCGTGACGGCAGCGAACCACCCCTCGAAGGCACCGCAACCGTCGCCCTGCCTTCCAGCAGCACCCAGAACAACACGCAGTAAGCAACAGGAATCACCGATGTCTGACGCAGCAACACAACTCCCGACCCTCGAAGGCACGCCACTGCAAAGAGTGGAAAAACTGAGAGACGTGATCGTTCGAGGCGGCGATGAGGCGCAGAACCTCCGCCGCCTGTCGGACGAGACGGTGGACGTGCTGATCGATGAGGGCATGTTCCGCTTCACCTTACCGCCGGAACTTGGCGGCGAAAATGCCTCCAGTCTGGAGACCATCGAAGTGCTCGAAGCCATTGCCGCCATCGACGCATCGGTGGGATGGAACGTGATGCTCGGTTCTGAAATCAACGCCATGGCCGCCGGCGGTATGCCCAGAGAGCTGGCCCGGGAGGTCTACATCGACAACCCCAGGGTGATCATGTGTGGTGGCGGCGGGCCCGGCTCCCAGCCGTCCTATGCCATCGAGCAATCGGATGGCAGCTACAAGGTCTGGGGTGAGACCACCTTCATCAGCGGTTGCCATAACGCCACCTGGTGCTTCATGGGTGCGCCGATCGTCGACGATGGCGAGCCGCGCAAGGATGAGAATGGCGAGTTCATATACAAAATGTGGTTCCTGCACCGGTCTCAGTGGGAGATTCTCGACACCTGGGATTGTGCCGGCCTGCGCGGCTCCGGCAGTCACAACGTGAAGGCGGACGGTGCCGTTGTCGAAGCAAAGTGGCTGCCCGTGGACCTGATGATCACGCCGGCCCTGTACGACAACCCGGTGTTCCGTATTCCAGTGCCACTGCGACTCTCCTACAACAAGGTCGCCATCGCACTCGGCATCGCCAGAGGCGCTCTGGACGCCTACGCGGATCTGGCCAACAACAAGGTGCCGATGCTGTCCGCCTCCAAGCTGATGGAGCGACCCATCGCCCAATACCGGATGGGTGAGCTCAGCGCCACCTACCGAGCCGCCCGTGCCTATGTATTCGAGGCCATGGCAGCCGTGGAAAAGGAACTGGAAGCGGGGGCGGAAACGCCCTCCCCGGAGGCAACGATCAACGCCCGGCTCGCCTGTACCCATGGCGCCCAGTCCTGCATGAGCGTGGTAGACGCGGTGCACGCCGCAGCAGGCACCAGTGCCAGCTACATGGCCAACCCCCTCGAGAGAAAACTGCGGGATGCTCACGGCGCCGCATCACACCGCTGGGTATCAGCACCGCTCTACGAGACCCTCGGGGGCATTCTCTTCGGCAAGGAACCGGACCCGGAGTTCGCCGGCCTCGGCGGGCCCCGATTGGGTGGCAAGTAGCCGGAACCTCCAGCCGGATAGCAGAAACCAGAACGAACAACCAAGCGAATAGAGGCCGGTATGGGCATGCACGAGCGATTTCGGCTGGACGGCAAGGTGGCGGTGGTGACCGGTGGCGGCCGCGGTATCGGCCGCGGTATCGCGCTCGCACTGGCGGAGTGTGGTGCCGACGTGGCGGTACTCGCTCGTCGTCAGGAAGACGTGGATGCGGTAGCGGCAGAGATAGACGGCCTCGGCCGGCGCGGACTCGGCCTGTCCGCGGATGTGATGGACTACGAGTCTCTGCCGTCGAAACTCGATCAGGTGGTTGCAGAGCTCGGCGGGCTGGACATCATGGTCAACAACGCCGGCGGCAATCTGGACCGACGCACCTGGTCACTGACCGATATCGCCATCGACAAGTTCGACGAGCAACTCGGGCTCAACATGAAATCCAAGTTCTGGGGTGCCCAGCAGGCCGCCATGCGGATGAGGGACGGCGGCCGGATCATCAACATCATTTCCATCGCCGCGCACCGGCCGTCTCCCGGCTTCGGCGCCTACTCGGCGGCGAACATGGGCATGATCAGCATGACGCGTACCCTGGCCGTGGAGCTGGCTCCCAGAGGCATCACCGTGAACTGCATTGCGCCTGGCGTGGTGGTGACCGACATGCTGAAAGAAACCATGCACGTGACGGACGAGCAGGCCCACGACATTTTCGACGGGGCCATACCACTCGGCAGAACGGGTACCCCGGAGGACTGTGCGGCTGCAGCCGTCTTCTTCGCGTCACCGGCAGCGGAATGGATCACCGGCCAGTTCATCGACGTGGCCGGCGGACAACCCACCTGAGCCGGAACCCCTGAGGAGGAGCGAGCACGTGGCTGAAGCAAGCGTTCAATCCTCTGCGCCGCTGAAGACGTCCACACTCTTTTTCTACAGCCTGACAGATCTACCGGTGGCAATGTCCATCTTCCCGGTGATCGTCTTCATCCCCCGCTTCTACGCCAACGATGTGGGCGTCTCTCTCACCATGGTCGGCTTCATCATGATCGCCGTCCGGGTGTTCGACGTGATCACCGACCCCCTGATGGGCTATCTGAGCGACCACACGCGAAGCCGTTTCGGCCGCCGCCGGCCATGGATCGTCGCCTCCACGCCGATCATGATGGTCTCCATCTATCAGCTCTTCATGCCGCCCGCGGATGCGGGCGCGGTGCATATGATGATCTGGAGCATGGCGCTCTCGATTGCCACCACCATGATGCTGATCCCCTACTACGCCTGGGGTGCAGAGCTGTCCACCGATTACCGGGAGCGTTCCCGGATCACCGGCGCCCGGGCCATGGCCGGCGTGCTGGGCAGCCTCACCGCTCAGCTGGTGCCCGCCGCCGCGCTGATTCTGTTCGGTCTCGGTGGCAGCGCCGCGGTGCTCGAAATTGTCGGGATCACGATGCTGATCGTCATGCCCGCCTGCGTACTGGCCACTGTCAGCCGCACGCCGGAGGCTCGGGTGGAGGTCCGCTCCACGGTGCCGGCCATCGCCGGACTCAAGCTCATGTGGGGCAATCGTCCGTTCAAGCAGCTGGTGCTCGCCTTCATGATCGGTTCCATCGGCCTGAACGTGACCACGCCGCTGTACATCTTCTTCGTCGCCGATGTGCTCGGTGCAGAGGATCAGGCCATCTTCATGCTGACGTTCTTCTATCTGACCAGTTTCATCGCGGTGCCGTTCTGGGTGCGGCTGGCCAATCGGATCGGCAAGCATAAGGCCTACATCGGCGCCTTCGTGATGATCTCCTGCGCTCACCCGTTTTATCTGCTGCTCGGCGCCGGTGACTTCTGGTGGATGCTGCCCATCACTGTGGCAACGGGCTTCGCTGCCGGTGGGTTCTCTCAAACCCTGCCGAATTCCATGAAGGCGGACGTGATCGATCTGGACACCTCGGTGAGCGGCGAAAACCGGGCGGCCCTGTTCTTTTCCGCCTGGTCGTTCGCCCAGAAAGCCACCTCCTCCGTCGGGGCCGCCATCGCCATGTTCGGACTCGCCCTGTTCGGCTTCGACGCCACATCGGGCGCCGCCAACGGTGAAGACGAACTGTTCGGACTGCGCTTCCTGTTCTCCACCTTCCCGTCCTTGTTCTTTCTGCTCGGTGCGCTGATCGTCTGGAACTATCCGATTACCGAGGCCAGGCACGCCGAGATCCGGCGTGATATCGAGATGAACAAGCGGGCCGGACAGCCGGCCAATCCCTAAAACCGTCACCCTTGACTGTTTCTTCCGAGCCCCGAATACTTGCCGTCAGTTCATTGGGGAGAGGACAGCATGGTTCAAACACACGACCACGAGATCGTTTCGATCTACCCGTTCACCGACGAAGAGGTGGACGCCTTCATGACCCACGCCAACGAGGCCGTGCTCATGTGGGCAACGAAAGACGGCTGGCCAGTGGGGGTGACCCACGCCTTCTACTGGAAAGACGGCAAAATCTGGCTCACCTTCGCCGAACACCGGCATCGAACCGCCGCCATACGACGGGATAACCGGGTGTCAGTGAACGTGAGCAGCGCCAGCTTCCGCCCGGATGTGCCTGCGGATGCACCCCGCGGTGCCATCACCTTCAAAGGCACGGCAGAGTTCTTCGACGACGACGAAACCAAGGCCTGGTTCTACCCGGCGCTGTCAAAGAAGGTGAGTCCGGACAGCGATGATTTCGAAGCCTATTTCAACAATCTGCTCGATTCGCCCCTGCGGGTGATCATCGCCATCACGCCAGTGAAAAAGATCATGTACAACTCGAATACCGCCGGCCGGCACATGGCCGGCACCATCGAAGAGGACGAGCTCGGCGAGCGTCTGGAGGCAGACAGAGTGAGAATGAACAAACTGCGGGCAGCGCGCGGGCTGGAAGAACGCTAGCCTGATGCTCAGGCGGGGATCACCACCTCCTCCCTGGCAAGAAAGAGAATCACGCTGTCCGGCTCGGTGAAATTCCGGGCATCTGCCGCCTGCACGTCGATCATGTGCCGCGAGTTCATGGCCTTACGGGCTGCCGCTGCATCCGGCCAGTAAAGCTCAGTAATTGCATCGAAGGTGGGCGGGTGCAGGGCATAGCGGGCCGCGGTCGGGTGGCACTGGGTATAGCAGACGGCGCCTTCCGTATGGGCGGCAATCGGGCCGTGCTCCTGCCACCAGTAGCGCTGGAACGCTTCGAATCTGATGGCTGCCTGGCAGCGGAACGGAAAGACACCCTTTATGTGGCCGCCCTCGTAGTACGAAGGCGTTCGCATCACGCTCCGCATCATGCCCGAGAGGGTCGCGGCGACCCGGGTGCCCGGTGACAACAGGCCGTTGAGCTGTCCGGCGTCGGATTCAGCGGCTATGGCGGCCTCTTCAGAGGCGAACCAGAGTTCGGCAACGCCGGTAAAGGGTGAGCCGGCCGCGGGATTCACCTGCTCGTCCAGAGTTCTGGTCTGTGTGTAGCCGGCCAGCCCGGGATAAAGCGCCGCCGCAATCTCTGCCGCGGTGTCTGCACCAGTTCCGAAAGGATCGCTGCCGACCGGACCTTCCAGAAAAAAGCTGCTTTTGAACACGTTCTCTCCCCCATGTGCCAAATTCTTCCGGTTATACACCGAACACGCCGAATCTCTTAGCATGTCTTGATGCGCACACCAGATCGACTGGACCTTTTATGACCACTGCGATGACCACTGCAACACTCGACCGTGCCGTCCCTCCCTCGCCGCCTGATCGACGGATGAACCGCGCAACGCTGCTGAGCGTGGGGCTGATGGCACTCCTGCTCGCCGCCTATCTTTTTTCCGCCTACGGCTGGCGTCAGGGCATGCTCTTCGTGGTCGGCCTGAGCGCAGGAATCGCCCTCTATCACGCCGCATTCGGTTTTACCGGCGCCTGGAGGCAGATGATCAGCCATCGGCGCAGCGCCGGACTGCGGGCCCAGATGATCATGCTCGGCGTGGCGGTGGTCGTATTCATACCGCTGCTGAACGCCGGTGAAGTTTTCGGCACGCCCCTGCGTGGCGCCGTGGCGCCATTGTCCAGCTCCGTCGTCGCCGGTGCTTTCCTGTTCGGGATCGGCATGCAACTGGGCGGCGGCTGTGCTTCCGGCACGCTGTTCACTGCCGGTGGCGGGAGCGTACGCATGATTGTCACACTGCTCGCCTTCATCGTCGGCTCGGTGGCTGGTGCAAACCACTGGCACCTCTGGCAGTCAGCGCCGAAGCTCGCCCCCGTATCCCTGCTGCAGAGCCTCGGTCCGGCGAGTGCCATCAGTATCAGCCTGGCTGCTTTTGCCCTGGTCTGGTACGGGGCCGGTGCGCTGGAACGCCGCCGGCACGGTGCAATGGACACTGACCACGAGGTTGGCAACTGGCTGCAGGGACCATGGCCGCTGCTGGCCGGCGCACTGGCACTGGCTGCGGTAAACATCGCGACGCTGACGCTTGCCGGCCGGCCCTGGGGGGTAACTTCCGGTTTCGCCCTGTGGGGATCCAAAGCCGCGGCCGGCATCGGTCTGGACGTGGCGTCCTGGCCTTACTGGCAGCGGGTCGGACCTGCCAGCGCCCTGGACTCGAGCGTTTTCCACGACATCACATCGGTGATGAACTTCGGCATTCTGCTTGGCGCCATGGCAGCGGCCGGACTGGCAGGACGGTTCGCCCCCAACTGGCGTATCCCGTTGGGGCCGCTCCTGGCCGCCATTATCGGTGGCCTCCTGCTCGGCTACGGCGCCCGGATTGCTTATGGCTGCAATATCGGTGCGTTCTTCAGCGGCCTGTCTTCAGCCAGCCTGCACGGCTGGCTGTGGTTCGCGGCGGCTTTCGCCGGCAATGCGGCCGCGGTCCGTCTGCGGCCGCTTTTCGGCATGGCCCGCTAGGACAGATTGCCTGGACCCGTTACTTGGGCGCGAACCGTTGCCCGGCGTCCACCCGGACCGTGCCGCCATTCATCATCGCGTTCTCGTAAATGGCGATTGCCTGGATCGCATAGTGCACGGGGCGCCCCATGCGCTTGGGGAAGGCGGCATCCTTGGTCAGCGCCAGCGCGAACTCGTCGGGAATACCGGCCGTGAGTCCGGTATCGAACAGGCTCGGCGCGATCGCATTCGAGCGAATGCCCATACTGCCGAGATCCCGCGCCATCACGAAGGTCATCCCGGCGATACCCGCCTTGGCGGCCGAGTAGGCCACCTGACCGATCTGTCCTTCGAAGGCAGCGATGGAGGCGGTGTTGAGGATGCACCCCCTTTCGCCGTCCTCGTTGGGTTCATTTTCCGCCATCCTGGCCGCGATCAGCCGTGAGATGTTGAACGAGGAGATCAGATTGAGATCGATCACCCGCTGAAATTCCTCGAGGGGGTGTGGGCCTTCCTTGGTCAACGTTCTCTTGGCCAGACCTCCTCCTGCGGTATTACAGAGGAAATGAACGGAACCCCCGAGCGCCGCCACGGCCGCATCGAGTGCCGCTTCCGTGCCCTCATAGTCCATCACGTTACAGGCGTGATAGCTTCCGCCCAGGCGCTCGGCAACCGCTTCGCCGTCCGACGTGGGCAGATCGAGAATGGCCAGATTTCCGCCCCGTTCGCTCCAGAGTTCTGCTGTGGCCAGCGCCATGCCCGATGCGCCGCCGACGAAAACGGCATTGTGCCCTTTGATTTCCATGAACTTTCCCCGAAAGTAAAAGATCAACTCTAGCGTGGATCCCTGCTGACAGCCATCCTGAGCGTGCGGATGAACACCGAATCAACCATCAGAGCAGTGAGAACCTGGCTGACCCGTTTCGTGATCGGCGAGGCACTCTGCCCCTTTGCCCGCCGGCCCTTCGAAGCCGGCCGGATACGCTTCGCCGTGACGGATGCACAAAGCGAGCGTGCGCTACTGGACGTGCTGACCCGGGAAATCGAACGGCTCAGCCGGGATTCGGAAATCGAAACCACACTGCTCATCCACCCGCAGGTGCTCACCGACTTCCTCACCTACAATCAGTTTCTGGACGACGCGGAGGCGCTGATCAGATCGATGCAGATGGAAGGCATGTTTCAGATCGCCAGCTTCCACCCCGACTACCAGTTCGCCGGCACCAACGCGAACGACGCCGGCAACTACAGCAACCGTGCGCCCTTTCCGCTCCTCCATCTGATCCGTGAGGACAGCGTCGCGGCAGCCACAGAATCCTATGCGGACATTGATGAAATTCCCCGGCGCAACATCCGCCACCTGGAATCGATCGGCAGCGCCGAGCTGGCCGCACGACTGCGGGCCTGTTGCGAGACCGGTTGAGAATCCTGTTATGAGATCTGTTATGAGAACTGGCCGATGACTCCCACCAATCATCCAGCCCGCGGGCCGGATCGCAAAGCTGAATATCGTCTGGTAGCGCTGGACATCGACGGCACCCTGCTGGATCCCGGCGCCCACTTCGACGATTTCCCCGGCGAGGCGATCAGCAGCGCGGTCCGTGCGCTCAGCGACGCCGGTGTGGTCGTTGCCCTGGCTTCCGGTCGCATGTTCCCGGGCACGGCCCGGATCGCCGACCATCTCGGCATCGAGCAGCCATTGATCTGCCAGCAGGGTGCATCGGTGCACAATGGCGACGGCACGCTGCGCCACGGCTATTCCGTCGATCATGAGCTGGCACTCGAACTGGTCGACTACGCCAGTCACCATGACTGGCCTCTGGCATGGTTCGATTCCGAGCGCTATCTCGTCACCCGGCATTGCCCACAGGCTCAGGAGTTTGCGGACGTTTCTCAGATCACCATGGAAATTCACGCCGCTCCGCATCGCTCAGGCGTTCGCGCCACCGGCATCGACATCATCAGCAGCGCCACAGCGGCAGCAGCCGTGCACGCGGAAATCGAAGCACGCTATGGTGACCGCCTCTGCCTCCTTGATTTTCCTTCTGTAACCGCCGTCCATGCCCGGGAGGCCAGCAAAGGCAATTCTCTCGCCGCCCTGGCTGCGGAACTCGGCATTGACCAGAGCCGGGTACTGGCGGTCGGTGACAGTGTGAACGATGTTTCCATGCTGGCGTGGGCGGGCCACAGTGCCGCACCCGAGCACTGCGATCACTACGCGCGCGCGGTGGCCGCGGAGATCCTTCCGGGCCCCGGTGTCGCAGGGGTGGCCGCTCTGTTGCGCTCACTGCTTCCCTCCTGAGCTCCCTGCTTGAGCGCTCCCCCTCAGCTCTACTGATCCACGCCCTCACCTTTTCATCAGATTTTCCTGCCGCCCGGTGTGCCGGAAAATGTGCGCTCTGTCTCCTTTCCGGGCGCTGCGCGCTGAATTTACCCCCAGATTGGGCGCACATCGGTGATTCCCGCACATAACGAAAACCGCAGTCGCGCTAGATTCCCCCGCTGCTTTCGACTGGATATGCAGGACGCGATCACTCGATGCACCTGATCGATCTCATGTGGGCCATTCTCTCCGCCGCCGCAGCGGCGGTGCCCGCCTATCGCCTGCTGGATAACCGGCATCGGCCCGGCGCTGCATACCTGCTGAGCCTGGTCGTCGTCTGTGCCATCTACCCATGGGCCTACATCGTCTACCCTCATACGTTTTTGGATCAGGGTCTGGTATTCCTGTTCAGCAGCTGGATCGGCCCCTTTTACGTACTCGCGGTATCCAGCTATCTGTCCATTCAACCGCCGGGCTGGCAATGGATGCGGAACGGCCTGTTGCTGGTCACCGGCGCAATTGCAGTTCTGGCGGTAACCAACCCACTGCACGGCCAGTTCGCCCACTTCGCTGAACCGCTGCCCACAGTACCCCTCACCACCACCGGACAGATTGAACACGGCGCCCTGATGAGTCTCATGGGCGGTATCAATATCGGCTGCATCATCGTCGGCCTGGTACTGATCGGCTTCCAGTACAGCCGATCCAGATTCCGCTACTCCCAACTCGCCACCATGACCGTATTCCCGGTGATCACAGGGATTGCCTACCTGGTACCCAATCAGGTCATCGGCTTTCTGCCGGCGGGTGTGAATCCCGTGATCCTCAGCACAACCATCGGTCTGATCGTCCTGACCGCAACACTGCAGTGGACGCGGTTTCTGGAAATCCGGCCGATTGCCCGGGAACTGATGCTGAATCTGCTGCCCGATGCCATGGCGGTGGTCGACCACCAGGGCACGATCGTCGACTGCAACACCCATTTCGCTCGACTGCTCAAGCGGGATGAGCGCGCTGCACTTGGCAGCAATCTCAAGGCATATCTGCCGGAAGCGGCCTGGTCTCTCAATGGTGGCGTCGAGTCCACCCGCTCTCTGGAACTCGAATCAGAGGGAAGCACCCACCTGTACCAGGTGCATCTGCGACGTTTCGACAAACGCCAGAAACACGGGGAGGTGCTCGTCCTGCTGCGGGACACCACCGAGCAGACCCTGGCCCTCAGACGACTGGAAGAGAGCAAGGCCGAGTTGCACGCGCTGAACAATGAGCTGGCGCGACTCTCCAACACCGATGCACTCACCGGCCTGCGCAATCGCCGCTTCTTCCTCGACCAGTTGAGCCAGGAATATGAGCGGTCCGCTCGCCTGAACCGGACCTTCGCCATGCTGTCCATCGACCTGGATGACTTCAAGGCCATCAACGACAGCTACGGTCACAACATCGGGGACCAGGCGCTGATCAGCGCGGCACGAGCCATGGAGCATGAATGCCGGGCCGTTGACACCCTGGCCCGGGTGGGGGGTGAAGAGTTCATGGTCATGCTCCTGGATATGGACGCCACCGAACTCGAAAACGTTGCCGAACGGTTCCGTAAAGCAATCTCAGAAACCCTGATCAATCCCGGCGACGGCAAGTCTTTCGGCCTCACCGCCAGCATAGGCGCCGCCTGCATCAATCCGGAAACGAACATGCAGACCGCCCTGCACCAGATCGACGAAGCGCTCTACGAGGCCAAGCGGGCCGGCAGAAACCGGGTTGTGGTGAAGGAACTGTTGCTTACCGACACGATCTGATCCCGCCCGATCGATCGGACCCCCACCGGCGGACCCGGCCGGCTGGCTATGGGTTCTCCTGTTGCTGCTCCTGCAGAATGATCGGCAACAGCCGGAGAATGCCTGAACCTCCACAGGCGCTTGGCGGGCAATCGCCGGCGTCCAGAGGGTTTGCACCTTCGAGCATCTCATCACCGTCGCTGAATCCATCTCCGTCCGTATCCGGATCATTCGGGTCGGTGCGCAGCAGGGGTGCCGTGGTCGGTTCGAAGACTGCCGGATGCGTATCCGGATGCGGTGTAACCAGGCCCCGTTCCGCACCATCCAGCAATCCGTCGCCATCCGTATCCGCCAGACAGGGATCGGATTCGCCCGGATCAACCTGGCCGTTTCTGTTGCTGTCTTCGATGCCATCCGGAAGACCGTCATCGTCGCTGTCCGCATCGTCGATGAGCGTGCAGGCCTGATGCTCAACCGCATCCTCAATGCCGTCGCCATCCTGATCGCTGCCCGCATCGACCAGTCGGAAACCTGGCCCCTGGAAAGTCATCTGCGGACCGGTCAGGTTGAATGCACTGGTGAGCGTTTCGGCAGGAACCGGCGGCGCTTCGGAAATGCTGTTGATGAGACCCAGTCGCCACGGAACGCCTACGGCATCTTCGTAGATAGCGCCCAACGCACCCCCGATCTCCGCCTGCAGGTAAGCCGTCTCCACGGCCAGCTTGACGGCATAGTGGGCCTCACTGGTGAACGTATTCCCCGAGAAATCATAGGACACATCCACATCCACCCCACCGGCGGGTTGAATGATCTGCAGATGCTGCAATCCCGCGCTGCCAGCCGGCACGTCTATCGGATACGACTGACCCGCCGCCACCGGTTCGAAGGGGCCATTGAATCCCAGGCGGGCCTGCACCGCGCGGCTGAAGGTGAGTGTGACAACGAGATTCGGCTCGAAGGTCATGGTCGAATCCCATCCGGTCCACAGCACCAGATCCTGGTCGATAGCGTCCACCGAGAGGCTGGCGACAAACGGAATGGATGCGCTGGCGCCCAGGCATGCCGACCCCGCGGAGTTGATGCAAACCATCCCGTCCAGATCCAGTTCATATCGGAAGACATCGGAGCTGAGATCGGAGTGGCTGAAAATAAAGGTGTCTATCAGGCTTTCCGCGGAACCATCCAGCTGAGTCAGGTTGAGCGCCGGGCGATACCGATTCGGCACCGTGTTCACCAGCTGCCCCTGGGCGTTCAGGTGATGCCGCAACGGCTCCACCACTTCTGCGCTGAAGGCTGTGGGCGCGCCGCCATTGAATCCCCGGGAAGAAATATCCCCGGGTACCGCCTGAGTCACCGGCGTGTTCAGCTCAGGTATCTGCAGCTGAAAGGTCATCAGATTGGTTTTGAGTGCCGACTCGGGCATTCCGAAGGTGATGCAGAGTCTCTCGCTGATTTTTTTCAGGAAGCACCCGAACGGAATATCGACAGGCAGCGGCAGTGCGGTGCCCGGGTCCCACAGGTTGAACAGCGTGTCCTCATTCGAGATGGAAATATCCTGCTGGATGAATGAGGGAACCGCCGGCACTTCATTGAGCAGGCGCATATCGAGACTGTCACCGATCCGCCAGTCGAAGGCGGCGAGTTCGTAGCTTCGACCAAGATTCTGATCGAACAGCGATTGTGTGATGTGCAACTGATCACCGCTCTCAGGATCGATCGACCAGATCTCCGCTTCTACGGAGAGATCGATATTCACATCGAGATCCAGACCGGTCTGAAAATCCGGCCAGCGGGAGGACAGGCAGGAACCACTGCTGTGACTCTGCTCCGCGCTGCAGCTCGAGCCCGTGCCGGTAAATGGCGGGCCACTGAAAGGGAGAGGAATATGATCGAACGTCAGGGTTACCACCTCACCTGGCGCCGCGACGGATCGATCCACCCGCACCCGGGCATCGGTATCATAGTAAACGTCTACTTCGCCGGGATCCGCGGTGGAAAGTCCAGGGGTGATGGTGATCCCGCCGGTCACCTGCGTGGATTGCGCGATCTCGGCACCGACCCGATAGGATCGGGGTGGTAGGGGAACCCCCGTTTCCGGCCTTGGTCCGAAACCCGATCCCACGTTGATGCTCGTGGGCGAGACGTATGGCCCACCGGGCAGACCGTTGAGGTCATTGATTGTGAATGACTGCGCGCTGTTCCCGAAATAGCAACCGTTGCTGATGTGGTCCAGGAGATCGACAACCCCGGTGATGGAACTCGCGCAGCAGGAGACACTTCGGCTGGCGTAGCTGACGTTCCCCCCGTTGATACACTCGTTTCGCGTCGGCGATACATTCAGATCCGCGCAGGCTGGGACAGAATTGCTGACCGGAATGTTGTGGTTCTCGGCATCGCACTGTGCAACTCCGGCATCCCAGACATCCTGAGCGGTCAGCGTGGATGGCACCCGCTCGATATCGACGACGTTGCCGCGGCGAATGGTGCCGCCGGTCTGATCGGCAATCACCGGCGCCAGATCCACGAACGTCGGCTCAGGCAGATCGTCGAACAGTGGTTGACCTGTTGCTTCGAACTCGAGCCTCATACTGTGCGCGAGCGGCATGGACACTGGCTCCGGGATCGCCGGCTGTGTTCCGAAAATGTAGGTCTCCTCTCCGTCCAGCAACCCGTCTTCGTCACTGTCTGCCAGCAGCGGGTCGAGCCCCAGATGCTGTTCTTCAGCATTGGTCAGGCCATCGTTGTCAGCATCCCGCCGGCCATCGCCCCAGCTCAGCGGACTGAAGCCGTAGGCGATTTCAAACGCATCCAGAAGCCCATCCGAATCGGTGTCCGGCTTCGTCGGATCGGATCCATAGGTCAGCGCTTCTTCTGCATCCGTCAGCCCGTCACCATCCGTGTCCGGATTGTTCACATCCGAACTGAAAGTCTGCTCGGCCAGATTTTCAAGTCCATCGCCGTCCTCATCGCCAGCCTCATCGCCGGCCACCAGCGGATTCAGACCATTTCTGACTTCGAAGCCATCCAGCAAGCCATCCCCATCGGTATCGCTCACCAGCGGCTGGGTGCCGGCTGCCGCTTCGAGCCCATCTTCGAGGCCATCGGCATCGCTGTCTGAATCCAGCGGATTGGTGCCCGCCATGAGTTCGTCGCCATCGTTCACCGCGTCTGCATCGGTATCCGCCCGGGCCGGGTCCGTCCGGTGGATCGCTTCTTCCTCGCCGTCGTTCAGACCGTCACCGTCGCTGTCCGCAGTCAGAGGGTCCGTCTCAAGCGCAATCTCCCATCCGTCCTCAAGACCATCGCCATCTGAATCCGCTGTCAGTGCCAGGGTGCCGAGCTCCTGCTCTTCGCTGTTGCTGAGGCCATCGTCATCGGGGTCGAGGTCCGGATCAGCCACCATGGGATCGAGACCGGACCGCACCTCATAACCGTCGATTAAGCCATCGCCATCGGTGTCCGGTTCGAGTGCATTGCTGCCAGAGACGAGTTCGGCGTCATCCGTCAGTCCATCCTCATCCGTATCGGTGGCATAAGGGTTGGTGCCCGCACTCAACTCCTGGGCGTTAGGCAGGCCGTCGTTGTCCGTATCCGGATTCAGCTCCAGGGCAACGGCATGCCAGTGTGTGCGCCCCGTCCCCGAAGAATCACCGGAGCCGAAACGCACAGACCGCTCGTTCCCGGATACCAGCACACGTCCTGTCGAATCTTCCACCAACAGGACGCCGTCAACGATGAAATCGGCCGTCGCGCTGACCGGATCGAACACGATCCGGATGTCGTGATAGAGGCTGGTGGCACCGATATTGAATATCTCCGAGCTGCCGGAAGGCTGCAGTTGCAGGTCCCCCTCCGCATCAACCCCGAATCGAGCGCCGAACTCATGGGTATCACCTCCGTCGGGAAAACGCAGATAGAAGGATTTCGCATAGCTGGGGCTTTCGGCCACGCCCATATTGAGTGGGTGCACCCGGACAGTGGACCGATACTCCCAGCCCCCGGGCGCATCGGTCGTGAATGAGTTCATGACATAGGTACCGAGATTGCCGGACGCCTGACCGGCATCGACCATCCGCCAGAAGGGGCAGGGATCCGCGCAGTTTCCGGCGCCGATATCCTGATCGCCGGCCTGCCAGGATTGACCTGCTGCGGCTGCCGGTGCCTGCCAACCCTGGGTGTTGGGGTCGGCGCTTCCGGAATGAGAAACCACGATCTGCTCGCAGATACCATCCGCGTCCACATCGGCACCCAGCGGGCAGTACACGCCTTCCACCGGGTCCACCGAAGAAAGGCAATCGCCATCTGCGCCAGCGAAATCGACCAGGCCGTCGTTGTCGTTGTCGATGCCATCAGCACATTGAGGCGCGGCGCGGCGGAACTCGACCCGTGAATAGCGGGCCTGACCCACATCCGCCGCGGCCCCATCCCCGAAGTTGACCCGGCGCAGCGAACTGCTGAGACCGGTCAGCACGCCCTCCCGCTGCTGACCGTTATAGAAAAACTCAGCCACCCCGAGCGCGGCGTCGTAGGCGAGCACGACGTGCACATAGTCCGTGACGCCGCTGTGGGCGGGTGGAATGATCACATCCACCGGATCCGGGTGCCCATCGTCCAGCAGATTGATCAGCGTGGCCCCATCGGCATCGCTGCCGAACTCAATCATGAAACGCTGGACGCCGTTGGCCACCTCCAGCAGAACGCCGGCATCCACCGCGTCCCCTGCAGTCACCACACGCAATCGGACGTCATAGACCCAGGAGTCGCTACGCAGTGGGCCGTCCGTCTCGTAGCGCAATCGGCCGGACGCGTTGCTGTTGATTTGCCAGGCGTATTCGCTGTCGAAAACCCCGGTGCCGCTGACGCCAGTGTCTCCTGAGACCACCCGCCAACGCTCTGTAAGAGGATTCTGTCCGCCAATGTGCACCGCGGCCTGGGTCAGGCTCGAACCGACGGTTACAATCGCTGCGGCGGCCAGCCCACACAGCTTCAGCCCGAATCTATCACGCACCAGCACTTCTCCAGTGACCGCCCTCCACAGGGCCTTACCAAGGTAAGCTGGAAGCATAGGAGTTTTCACTCACGCATCTGGTAATTTTTTGTGGCCACCGGTGCTCCCCTCGAACCCGGTCGGGTCGTATATGATCTGCTGCAACACAGGCAAGCAGACCAATCCCGAGGACTACACCGAGGACTATACCGATGAGCAGACCCTGGATCTTCATGGGCGTGGACCGCTCGCACTTTTCCGCCAAACTGCGGCCGGCCTTGCGCCTGAAGCAACTGCACCACGTGGAATATCCGCCCGATCAGAGGCTGATCAAAGAACGCACGGGCGTCGGTTTCGTGCCGGTGCTGTTCTCACCGGAGGATGAAGTATTTCAGGACACCACGGATATCATCGATGTGCTGGAGACCCGATTCCCGGAGCCGGTTCTGATTCCGTCCGGCCACCTCGGCACCCTCTGCCGTCTGTTCGAGCTCTATGCGGACGAGTTTTTCCCCACGGTGAGCATGCGGACCCGCTGGGCGTATCCTGAGAACGAAGCCGAGCTTAGACGCGCCTTCGGGGCCTTCACCGGAGATCTGGAGCGAGGCAATGCGGTTGCCGATCTGATGAGTTCCTACCTGCCGATGCTGGGCGTCACCGAGGAAACGATCCCCGCCATCGACGCTCATACGGACGCCATGCTGGCCGCTCTGGATGCCCACTTTGCCGTTCACCCGTTTCTGCTCGGCGATCGACTGACCCTGGCGGACTGTGCATTGATGGGGCCCCTCTACGCTCATCTCTATCTCGACCGGGTCACCCGGAAGAAGCTCTACGACGAAGCGATCGAAGTCTGCAAATGGATCGAGCGCTGCAACCGCCCGGTGCCCGGGCAGATGGGCCAGTGCTTCGACGCTGAATTACCGGACTCCCTGAAGGCCATCCTGAAGCTGATTGGCGCGGACGCCGTTCCTATGCTCAGCGCTCTCGAGGCCGGCTTCATCCGCTGGGCAGGCGCCGGAATGGCGGAAACGTCGGCCGGCACGGAAGCGCCCAGGGGCGTGGGCACGTATGACAGCACGCTTCGCAACACGCCGATCAGTGCCGGCATCCGCCCCTATGTGGTCTGGAAGATCCAGCGGCTCCGGCAAGCCCACCAAAGCGCGGATCAGCCCGCCCGGGAAGCTACCGGGGCCCTGTTCGAAGAAACCGGCAGCGGGGCGCTGTTGACCAGGCCCGCGGGTGAGGTGCCGCTCGAGAAAGACCGGTTCAGAATCGCGTTCGGTTGAACGCGCGCGTTCACCGTCAGGCTCAGCCCGCTTCCCGGACCTGGTTCACCCGGCGCATGCCGTCGTAGACGAACTCCTCGCCATCCAGATCGATGTTCGGAATTTCGTCCCGTTCGGACCAGTAGTCCTGATTGTGGCGCCACTCCGGCTTGTCGCCCCGTTGCGGAAGCTTGTCTATGTCGCGCATCAGGTAGTTCGGATTGAAGTTATCCTCTTCGATCCAGGGCAGGATCTCCATGCCCTTGTCTTCCTCCCGGAAAGCAACTTCCACCCGACCGGCGCCGATCTCGTCCATGTGATTCAGCAGACCACAGATGAAATCGCCCATCATGTCCACCCGTAGTGTCCAGCTTGCCCGGAAGTAGCCGAAGACCCAGGCCAGGTTCGGCACACCGGTAAACATCATGCCGCGGTAGTTGACTGTGTCGTGCCAGTTCACCGGCTTGTCGTCCACCTCGAATGGGATGTCGCCCATCACCGACAGATGGAAACCCGTGCAGGCGACGATCATGTCCGCCTCGATTTCCTCGCCGGAACTGGTTCGAACCCCCTTCTCGGTGAAGGTCTCCAGGGTGTCTGTCACCACGGTCACCTTGCCTTCCGCGGCCGCTTTGAAAATATCCCCATCCGGGCAGAAGGCCAGTCGCTGCTGCCAGACCCGGTACCTGGGGGTGAAGTGGGGTTCGAACTCGAAGTCCTCGCCCGCGTAGAGGCGCACCAGTTCCTTCAATTCTTCGAAGACCGCATCCGGTTCGGTCTGGCAGCGCTTGGTCAGCTGATCCTGGTCGTACATGATCTGAGCCCGCACCACCCGATGGATGGTCGGCTCATCTATGCCGATCTCCCGCAGCCGGTCGGCCAGCTCGTTCTTGTTCTCGCTGCAGAAGAAGTAGGTGGGTGAGCGCTGCAGCATGGTCACATGTCCGGCCTTCTCCGCGAAGGCTGGAATCACGGTGGCGGCGGTGGCACCGGAACCGATCACCAGGATGCGCTTGCCGGTGTAATCCGTCTCCGGGTCCCAGAGCTGGGCGTGGATGAACTCGCCCTTGTACTCATCCATCCCCGGCCAGTCAGGCACATAGGGATTGTGATGATCGTAATAGCCCTGGCACATCCACAGAAAATTGCAGGTAAACAGCAGTTCGGCGCCATCAGCCAGGCGCGTTGCTTCCACGGTCCAGAGATTCCGGTCGCTCGACCAGCGGCAACGATCGATCCGGTGTCCGTAGCGGATATGCTGGTCGATTCCGTTCTCGTCAATCACTTCACCCATGTATTTGAGTATCTCTTCCGCACTGGCGATCGGCGCGCCGACCCAGGGCTTGAACCGATAACCAAACGTATAAAGGTCTGAATCGGATCGTACTCCCGGGTATTTGTGGGTATCCCAGGTGCCTCCGAACGTGTTCTTCATTTCCAGAATCAGGTAGCTCTTATCCGGTGTCTGCTCCTGCAGGTGGTAGGCGGAGCCCACACCGGAGATACCCGCGCCAACGATGAGCACATCCACGTGTGTGGCGGCATCGGAAATTTCTTGTGTTTGTGCGGTCACTTTCTGCCTCATCTCTCAAGGTAAACAGGTTGATTCTTACAGGTTAGGGGCCGGGATTACCCTACGTGTAATCCCCTACACTACCTGATATAGATGAAGGGTACCCAAACCGTCAATCACCCCAGACATGAAAAGGACATAGGAAGAAGGAGTCTCCGATGGAACACCTGGCCGGAAAAACCGCATTTATCACCGGTGGCGCCAGCGGCATCGGCCTGGCGATGGCCAGGGCCTTCCTCGCGGAAGGCATGAAGGTCGCCATCGCCGATGTGGACGGGTCCGCGCTTGCCGAAGCCGAAGCCACGCTCCGTGGCAGCAATGCCGAAGTGCGCGGCTACCCGCTGGATGTGACGGATCGGTCGCAATACGCAGCCGTCGCTGACCAGGTGGAGACCGAGCTCGGACCCGTGCATCTGGTCTGCAACAACGCCGGCGTTTACCGGGGCGGCGCCATGGATACGGTCACCTATGAAGACTGGGACTGGGTGATGGGCGTCAATGTGGGGGGCGTGATCAATGGGGTACAGACCTGGATCCGTCGTATCGAAGCACACGGTCAGGGTGGCCACATCGTGAACACCGCATCCATGGCCGGGATGGTCACCTCCCCGGGGCTCGGCATCTACAACGCCAGCAAATTCGCGGTGGTTGGTTTATCGGAAGCATTGCGGGAAGACCTGGCAGCACAGGATATCGGTGTATCGGTGCTCTGCCCCGGCATGGTTCAGACCCGAATCCTCGAGAGCGAGCGCACCCGGCCGGAGACCCTGGCGCCGGGTGATGAGCGTGCGCAGGCAGCCGCCCAGGCACACAGCGAAGTCATGCATATGGCGATGAACGCCGGTATCCCTGCCGAAGATGTGGCTCAGATGGTCGTGGACGGGGTGCGGCAGAATCTGTTGTATCTGTTCCCCCATCCGGAGCTCAAAACATCGACCGAGCTGCGGGTGCAGGCCATTCTCGACGCTTTCGGCGAAGCCGATCCGGAGCGGGTCCGGGCCCAGGAGGAATTTCTCGCCAGCCTACTCCCGGAGTGAAGGGGACGCCGATGGAAACCATGCGCAGCCGTGCCAAGGCCAACCTGCCCCATGTGCTGCTGACGCTGCTGAGCATCATTCAGGCGCTGGCCCTGGAACTCTTCTGGGCCGAAGTTCAGACCCTGGACGCGTTGTTCACCCTCTCCTGGCTGGCATTCAGCCTCTGGGTTCAGGTCTCTGCCACCTTCCTGGGCATCCTCGTCATCTGGGTGGTCTATGCCACCACCGTGATGCGTTTCAACTGGGTTCCGGGTATCAGTGATTCGGTGGTCCCTTTCTTTGTCGGCCTGCTGCAGTTCATCCTGATCGAATCACTGGGTATCCAGAGCGCAGCCAGCTGGTTCATCAGTCTGGCCGTGATATTCGCCCTCATGCATGGGGAGTCGCACATGATCATGCGCCGGGCGCGCCGGGATCCGGACAACGTCGAGTTTTTCCGGCAGGTCAATCCGGCCACCGCGCGGGATTCCATCCCACCAGCCCTCATGGTGGTTTCTCTTCTGGGCATGGGCATCTATGTGCTGGCCGTGCCGGACAGTGCCTGGGTGATCCGGGCCGGCTTTCTGGCCGGTTTTCTGCTGTTGATCTGGCACCTGGTTTTCATGGCCATGTTCTGGAAACGGACCATGGGCGAGCTGGATCCCCCGAGCACGGCAACGGAAGCGGACGCGGACGGGGCTGAATAGAAAAGCCTGGCGGTGGATGCCGTCAGACTGTCAACGTTCCAGGCTGGAACGCTCGTCGTCGTGCAGGCTCTTCCAGAGCCCGACGGTCATCATCGCCACCACCACAAGCAGGGGCACGGAGACGGCAACCACCGCCGACTGCAGCGGTCGCAGACCACCGATCTGGATCAGCGTGATGGGCAGAAGGCCGAGCAGGATGGCCCAGAATACCCGGTTCCAGCGGGCCGGATGGGCATCCCGGGGCAATGCCCGGGTTGTGGAAGAAGCCAGCGTGTAGGATGCGGAGTCATAGCTGGTGGCGGCAAAGATGATGCAGATCAGCGCAAACAACGGCAGCACCAGATGGGCCAGTGGCAGAGATGCCACCACTTCCACCACCGCCGTGGCAGCGCCAGCCTCGTTCAGCGTATCCAGCACCGCCAGTTGCCCCGTCTGCTCCAGACTGACAGCGTAGTTTCCCAGCACCACAAAAAACAACGACGTGCCCAGCGTGCCGTAGCCCAGAGCACCCAGGATCACCTGTCGCAGGCTCCGGCCACCGGAAATCTTGGTGATGAAGATCCCCATGAAAGGACCCAGGGCCAGCCACCAGGCCCAGTAGAAGACGGTCCAGGACTCCACGAAATTCGATCCGGCAGCCGGATCCGTCCAGGTGCTCATGATCAGAAAATTCTGCAGCATGAAACCGGACGTGGCGGTGCCGTGCTCGAGGATGAACACACTGGGACCGGAAACGAACACCACCAGCAGCAAGGCGAAAGCCATCCATACCGCCAGATTGCTGAGTCGCTTGATGCCTTTCTCCAGCCCTACCCAGACGCTGACCGCGAACACGATGGTGACCACGGAAATGACGACCACCTTCAGCGTGAAAGTGTTTTCGAAACCGAACATCCAGCCAAGACAGGCGGCGATCAGCGGCACCGCCAGGCCGATCCCCGTACTGCAGGCACCGATCAGTCCGATCATGTAGGTCATGTCGATCAGCCGGCCGGGAAAGCGATGAGCCCAGTGGCCGATGACCGGCTCGCAAGCCGCACTCAGCGTGAGAGAGTGCACGCCACGCACGTGATAAGCATAGGCGACCGCGACCGCAGGCAGACAGTACAGGGCCCAGCCCGTGAAGCCCCAGTGGAAGATCGGATAGGCCATGGCCCACTGCAGGGCTTCTGCAGTGCCGGCTGCCACCCCCATGGGGGGCGCCTGGTAGTAATGAGCCCACTCGATGGTGCCCCAGTAGAGGACGCTGGTACCGATACCGCCACAGAACAGCATGGCTGCCCAGCTGAAGGTGCTGAAATCCGGCTTGTCCTGTACCCCGAGCTTAACCGCCCCGAACCGGGAAAAGGCCAGATAGAGCAGCAAGGCAATCGCGACGATGCTGAACAGGATGTAGGCTATGCCGAGCCTTTCCGTCACGAACTGAAAGGCGACATTGAGCGCCACCGCGCCGGCGTCAGGATAGAGTCCCAGAGGGATGCAGACCGCGAATACGATCGCCGCACTTGAGAAGAATATGAACCAATCGATACTGGCGGCAGGGTCGCGGGACTGCAGACGTCGCATAAATTCCGGTCTTGAAGGCCAGCCGGAGAGCCTAACCCAGCACGGCCTGTATAGCGAACGGCGGATCGAGTTGAGCAGAATTTGAACAGCCTGAAAGACGTGTATGACTTTGTGATCGTCGGCGCCGGTTCCGCAGGATGCGTGATGGCGAATCGCTTGAGCGCTGATCCGGACACCGAAGTACTGCTCCTGGAAGCCGGTGGCCGGAACAGCAGTCTGTTCATCAACATGCCAGCAGCGCTGAGCATTCCGATGAACCGGCGCCGCTACAACTGGGGTTATCTGGCCGAACCGGACACCGGCCTGGACAACAGGCGCCTGCACTGTCCGCGGGGTCGGGGCCTCGGTGGCTCCTCAGCCATCAACGGCATGGTCTATGTCCGGGGGCATGCATTGGACTTCGACGGCTGGAATCAACTCGTGGGAACCTCCGCTGACTGGTCCTATGCCGCCGTTCTGCCGTACTTCAAACGGGCTGAGCGTTGTCTGGATAGAGATGCGGACGAGCGCTACCGGGGCAGGCACGGCTACCTCGCAACCACCAACGGCCGGCTGGAAAATCCGTTGTACGAACGCTTTCTGGCTGCAGGCGTCGAGGCAGGACACGCGCTCAGCGCGGATTTGAACGGGTTTCAGCAGGAAGGGGTGGGCGCTCTGCCCATGACCGTGGAAGACGGCATCCGCTGCAGTGCCGCCCGGGCGTATCTGCGCCCCGCGCTGAACAGAGCCAATCTGGATGTGGTCACCAGCGCTCTGGTCGATCGCGTGAACCTGTCAGGCGACGAAGTGCAGACGCTCAGCTGGCGAGCGGCCGGCAGACAGGTGCAAACGAGGGTGCGTCGCGAAGTGGTGCTCTCTGCCGGCGCCATCGAGTCTCCCTGCATTCTGCAGCGGTCCGGAATGGGTCCGGGCGAGCTGCTGGATGAACACCGGATCACCGTCGTGAAAGATCTCCCCGCCGGCAGAAATCTCATGGACCATCTGGAAGTCTACGTGCAACAGGCCTGCGAACGGTCTCTATCGCTGAACCGACGACTCAACCCTGTGGGAAAGGCGGCCATCGGGTTGCAGTGGCTGACCCGCCGGCAGGGACCCGGGGCCACCAACCATTTCGAAACCGGCGGCTTCGTGCGCAGCAGACCGGATGCGCCCTATCCGGATGTACAGTTTCACTTTCTGCCGGCAGCCATGCACTACGATGGCTCCCGGGTATCGCCCGTTCCGGGGTATCAGCTGCACGTCGGGCCCATGCTGCCACGCAGTCGTGGAACGGTAGCGATCACGGCGCCGACCGTCGGCCCGCACCCCCGCATCCGGTTCAACTACCTGCAGGACGAAGAGGATGTGCTGAGTTTCAGGCACTCGGTGCATCGAGCCAGGGAAATCCTCGCCCAGACACCGCTCACCTCAGTGGGCGGCGCTGAGATCACGCCGGGAGAGGACATTTCCAGTGACGAGGCGCTGGATGCCTGGATCAGGGCAAACGCACAAAGCGCCTATCATCCCTGCGGTACCTGTCGCATGGGCGAAGCCGGTGATGGCGTCGTTGATGGCGACGGTCGGGTTCACGGCGTGAGCGGTTTACGCGTTGTAGACGCGTCACTGTTTCCCATGATCACCAATGGCAACCTGAACGCGCCGACGATCATGCTGGCCGAGAAGATCGCTGCGGGGATGACGAAGGATATTCTCGAGCCGGAAGTACAGCCCTACTATCAGCCGGATCATTGACGACCGGGCCGTCTACTAAGCAATCTACCGGGCCGTCTACCGGGCCGTCTACCGGGCCGTCTACCGGGCCGTCTACCGGGCCATCAGACAGGACAGCGAGCATAAAATAATGAACGAACGGGTCTATCTCAATGGTGTCTGGTGTGCGCCGGACGCGGCCATGGTCAACGTCGCCGACCGGGGTTTCCTTTTCGCTGACGCAGTATACGAGGCAACCCCCGCCTACCGGGGGCAGTTCCTCCGGCTCGATCTGCATCTGGCGCGCCTCGCGCGGGGCCTTGCCGCCTTGCGCATCGACTGCGATGCCCAACAGTTCGACGCCCTGCATCGGGAAATCCTGTCGCAGAATGGCCTGGACGATGCGGAATGGGCCATGGTCTACGTGCAGATCACCCGTGGGGTGGCGCCCCGGGCACACGCGTTCCCCCGGGCGCCCGTCCCACCGACAGTCTATGCCTTCGCGCGACGGCTCGAACGGCCCGATCCCAGCCGCTGGCAGCAGGGCTATGCCGCTGTAACCCACCCGGACCTGCGCTGGTCTCGAGCGGATCTGAAAACGACCCAGCTGCTGCCGAACGTGCTTGCGCAGCAGGCGGCGGTCGAAGCCGGCGTGGATGATGTGATCCTGGTCAGGGAAGGCATCGCTCTGGAGGGCAGTCACGCGAATCTGTTCCTCGTTCGCGATGGCGTGCTGCATACCGCGCCCCTGGACCATCGGGTTCTACCCGGGATTACTCGGGCCCTGGTCCTGGAGCTTGCACAGGCACTCAACGTGGCGGTGATTGAACAGGACAGCACCGAAGCCACGCTCATGACGGCGGATGAGGTCTTCCTCTGTGGCACCACCACGGAGATTCGACCGCTGGTCCAGATCGATCACAGACCGATTGGCGACGGCCAGGCAGGTCGGGTGACGAAAATGCTCTACGAAGCCTTCCAGGAACGAACCCGCAACCTCTGACGCCCGGGAAAAACGGAAATCAGCTCAAGCTGGCCAGCGACCACTTGCTTATGTGAATGATTATCATTTAGATTATCAGGATCGACGTATCGATCACCGGACCGCAGGCGACTGCAGCGCTAGAGCAGCGCAACAGCAGCAATAAAGCGCAGCGGTACCGCAGCAGCAAAGAGCAGCAAAGAGCAGCAGGGAGCAACATGGAACAAACCGAGCTGATTCCGACGAGGGCAATCGAGGAAGCCTCTACCACAACCCTTTCAACCGGGAGCACCCTGTTCGTCTGGAGTGCCCGAAGCTGGCTGGTCGCGGCCCGCGAACGGCGGTGCGTCAAGCATGCCCTGCTGATTCCGTACTACCGTCTGGAATGTGTGGGCGCCATCTACCATCTCGATGCGCTCATGCGCTGTCTCACGGAAGGTGCCGCACGGAAAATTGAAGTCCGCTGCCCCCACCACCCGCGCCTGAGCAGCGACGAACACCTGCTCCTTCTGCTGGTTCGGGCCGCACAACAGAAGATCGGACCCGCCGAAAGGCGACTGGCCGGGCGCGTTATCCGACCGGGTCACATTGCCCGGCTGCGGGACGCGGCACAGGACTATGCGAAGCAGCTCTCCTGCGCCGGGCTCAGCGTCTCCTCCGTCCCGCAACTCACGCTGATCAGCGGCATAGCGTCATGAGCCCCCACGCCCAGGACCGTCTGCGATTCGCCGGGCGTGTGGCTGGCTGGTGCAGCCTGGTCACTCTCGCCCTGGTCCTATACGGCTTCAGCTGGCTCCTCGTTCTCTGACACGGGCCGCCAGGCGCTCGAACCGCCTCACGATGGTGCAATGCAACAGAAGCTGCGTTCCGCGCTGGTGCCATCTGCTACCCGGGTCGGCAGACGCCCCCCCCTCATGCCCCGGAAACCCCCTGATCACGTAGACCCTGCTGGTTGGCCCCGGATTTGCACTGCCTCGAACGCAAGGGGTTCCAAAGGACGTGGAACGCCCCAACTCGCCGTCACTGTATGAAGGAGTCACAGTATGAGTTCGCCGACACGCCTGTGTCCGTTTTCCTTTCGAATCATGATCCTGTCTATCCTGCTCTGCCTTGCCGGCTGCGCCGGCCGTCAGGATACCGGCCCCGTCGCCTGCGCGGATGTCCGATGCATCCAGGAGTCCGCCATGGAGCCGCACTACGACGCCTGTATGAAGAGCCTGTTCCGCGGTGCTATCAGCACTCACGAAAGAGAAGCGATTGCCGAGGAGTTCGGCTACCCGTTCACCGACGCAACCGGTTACTTCGACTGGCGACAGTTGGGCGGCGACGGCCCGGCGCCGTACGAATGGTGCGAACACTACGCCCGGGTGAAGGTCTCATCGCCCTACGGCATGGGTATGAGCTTTCGTTGAACGCAGTTCACGGGCGGATCTGCCCACCGAACAGGACAATGCCAATTCAAAGGGCGTCCTGCTACCCTTCGAACCAGTGACTGATCCAGGAGGTGAAGACATGGTCCGGCAAACTTCCCGGCGCAGGCATCCGGCCCTGGTGCTGGCCTGCGGGCTCTTATGCGGGGTGGCAAATGCGGATGTCGTGAGACTTTCCGAACCGGTGGAAGCAACCGATACGTATGAAACATTCGGTGCTCCGCTGCCCCTGGATCCCCAGGCACCTGGTCCCATCCCACTCAGCACGCTGCTCACCAATGGTGCCGAACACCTTGATAGCCCCATACTCGTGGAAACACGGGTCGCCCAGGTATGCCAGGCCAAAGGTTGTTTTTTCATCGCTCAGGAAGGTGCCCACGCTGCCAGGGTATCGTTCCAGGACTACCGCTTTTTCGTGCCATCGGACATCAGCGGACGAACGGTCATTCTGGCGGGTTCACTGCTCCGGCGGGATCTCAGCGCCGCCCAGGCTGCCCATCTGAACGCGGATGCGGGTGACGACGACGCCATCCGCCCGGGTGCCCAGTACGAAATCGTTGCCACGTCGGTTCGGGTGTTGAAGTAAGCGCGCCATGAGCGACTGTTGCGGCAGGACGGTGGATGTGGCGGCCCTGGAATCACGGCAGAAGCGGGTTCTGACCTGGGTGCTCGTCATCAATCTGACCACCTTCGCGATGATGGTGGTCGGCGCCATACTCAGTGGCTCTTCCGCACTGCTGTCCGGCACCCTGGACAACCTGGGCGATGCCCTCACCTACGCGGCCAGTCTACTGGTGGTCGGCGCCAGCGCCCTTGCCAAGGCCCGGGTGGCCTTCCTGAAAGGCCTTCTGATCCTGGCCGCTGCTGCCGTCGTGGCGGTGCAGATCGTCTGGCGACTCAGCAACATGGAAGCACCGGTGGTGACGACCATGGGCACCGCAGCGGTACTGAATCTGGCGGCCAACGTCTTCTGTCTGTATCTGCTCACCCCGCTGAAAAACAACGACGTGAACATGAGTTCGGTCTGGGAATGCTCCCGCAATGACGTATTTGAAGGCACCGCCGTAATTGCCACGGCGCTTGCCGTGTGGCTGCTCGACTCAGGCTGGCCTGACGTGGTCGTGGCCGTCGCCCTGCTCATCCTGTTTCTGCGTTCCGCCCTGCGCGTGCTCAGAAGTGCCTGGACGGAGATGCAACTCGCCAGGCTCGGAACCCCGGGAGAGACACCAACCAGCACGGCGAGTTGAGCCCGCCTTCTGATTGCTTCAGTCGAGAATCCAGCCCTCCGGGTAGGATTTGCTGAGCAGGCGATTGGCACGAGCCAGATTGGTGACCTGCATGCGCTCGGCATCGTAATCGATCGGCGCTTTCGCGCGGATGGCCACGTTCCCCAACAGACCCACTTCCGTCAGCGGCGCGGCATAGTCGAAGTTGGAACAGGCCTGCCCCCCTTCCCGGATCGCCCGCACCCAATCGTCATGATGGGTACCAACGATGCGCTCAATGGATTGCTCCGGTGGATTCGCCCTGACTTCAGCCGCCCGCGCCTCCGGAAGAATACGCACGGTCCGGGTGTAGGTATCGGTGACCATGTAGCCGTCAGAGCCGATGAACAGTGATCCGCTCTTGTCCGCGCCCAGCAGCGTCCCCTGCTCGATGCCATCCGGCGCAGGCGGTAACAGGCCGCCGTCGAGCCAGTGGTAGGTCACCGCATCCCGCCTGCCTTTCTTCGGGAACTCATAGGTAATGGCGGATGCGTTCGGCGCACTCTGATCATTCACCGGCGTCGCCAGCGCCGAGATGGTGTTCGGCAGGCCCAGGTCGAGACTGTAGAACGCCGCATCCATCACATGACAGGCCATGTCGCCCACAGCGCCGCAGCCGTAGTCCCACCAGGCGCGCCAGCTGAACGGCAGATAGGCCGGGTCATAGGGACGCGTTTCGGCAACCCCCTGCCAGAGGTCCCAATCGAGTCCTTCCGGCAGCACGGGAATGAACTCACTATGGTCCGGCTGAGCCAGCCCCTGGGGCCAGATCGGCCGATTCGTCCAGGAATAGACCTCACGAACCCGACCGATGGCACCCGCCGCAATCCATTCCCGGGCCAGTCGCACGCCGTCGTTGGAGTGGCCCTGATTCCCCATCTGGCTGACCACCCCCTGCCTGCGGGCCGCTTCCGCCAGCAAACGCGCTTCCTCCACCGTGTGGGTCAGAGGCTTTTCGCAGTAGACGTTGATGCCGAGGTTGATGGCGGACATCGCGATGGGAAAATGCATGTGATCGGGTGTCGAGATCACCACACCATCCAGGCTGTCGCCGAGTTCATCGAGCATCACGCGATAATCCCGATACCAGCGGGCGCCGCGCTTCTCCGCCGTCTTCAGCAATGCATCGAAGCGAGCGGACCAACTGCGCTCGCCCCGCGCGGCGGCTACCGACCGCGCATCCACATCACAGAAACCCACCAGATTGTGCTGATGCAGCGCGCCGATGGAGCTGGCGCCTTTTCCACCCACGCCGACGAAGGCGAGATTCAGACGATCGCCTGGCGGCAACGCATCCGCACTGTCGCCCAGCGCCAGTTGCGGCAATCCCGCCACGCCTGCCACCGATACACCCGCGGCGGTCTTCAGAAATCGGCGCCGGCTCGGGCCCGCAACCCGACGCCGGCCTGTCTTTTCAGTTTTGCCGCTCATATCCCCTTTCCTATCCTCTCTCATATCCCCTCTCAGCGATTCGCCGCCCAGCCTGGAGGATAGTCATTGCAGCACGAATCCGTCGAGTGGAAGCGGCAGTACGCTGATTTGTGACGTCTGCCATCGACATCGACGATGGAACGCGGTTAGGTACGCCTCATCAACCCTTCACCAGAATGACCGCTCACCACGATGATCTGACTACGTCGGCGAGACCGTCGAACGACCCGCAGGCAGGATGCCGATGACCGACCGCACAGTTTCAATCGCGCTGATACTGACCAGCGCCATTCTGGATGGACTCATTCTGGTCCTGATCCTCGTCATGCCTCGATCAGGGCTGGAATCCCTCGCTGCTGTCTACGTTCTGTACCCACTGATAGCGATCCGCGGGATCCTGGCCATCGTCAGTGGCGTGCTCGCAATCCGACGGAAGCGCTGGTCGCTGGGTCTGTATACCCTGTTTGCGCTGGCCCTGATTGGCTGGTTGCTGTTCCTGAGCGCGACCCTCTCACCGTCTTACGAACCGCTGCACAAAGTGCTGCGCATTGAAGCGCGGGCCATGGCGGTCCGGTTCGGCGACTATCTGGACCAGCGCGCCTATGACGCCAGTCGGGACCGCCAGAACAGAGACAACCCCCAGCATGGCCGACTATGCGATCTGCTGTCTGTCGAACGTGACCTGTCGGCGCTGGATGACAGCATCCTGAACCAGGATCTTGACCGGCCCTGCATCACCTACGATGGCCAGTCGGTCTCGCCCCTGCTTCACGCCGTGATCCACACCTACGGACCGTGGCGGGGAGACCTGCGGGCCCAGCCGCCGGTTGAACCGGAATTTCTGGGACCGGCAGCGGGCCGGTTGCTCGAAGCCGGCGCCAGCCCGAACGCTCAGGACGACTTCGGCAACACCGCACTGCACTACGCGCTGACCTTCCAGGACGAAGCGCTGGCCGACGTGCTGCTGGCGAACGACGCCTGCGTGCTGATCAGAAACGGACTGGACGAATCGCCACTCACCAATCACTCGAACTACAGGCTGCGACGGAAGATCGAAGCCGCCGCCAGTAATCCGGAGATGCTCAGCAACTGTCCGGCGGAATTCCGGGGTACGACAGCAGAAACCGGCCCAGAAAAAGACGATGCCCGAACGCCGGACGCCGGTCTGCTCAGCGCACTTCGCGGCGGTCGGCTCGAACGGGCCATCGATTACCTCGAGCAGGGCGCGAACCCCAACGCCAGCGACCGGGAGGGCAGCAGTTTCGAGGCGGCGCTCAGAAACTGCCGCGACAATGCAGCCACCATGGCCCAACTGTTGATCGATGCCGGTGGCGATATCAACGGCCGGAACAGCAAAAGGGCCACAGCCCTGATGATCGCCATGCGCTACTGCGTCGAAACCGTACCTTTCCTGCTCTCCCGAGGGGCAGATCCGACACTGGCTGATCGGGGCGGTGACACGCCCCTGCACCAGCTTGGCGGTGTGGCACCCGAACGGCTGGATGACACCATTGATCAACTGCTGGCCGGCGGTGCGGACCTCAATCAACAGACCCGGACCGGGCAGACGCCACTGATTCGATCAATCTTCGCTGGCGCGGCGCGGACGCGGATTATGCGCGCACTGCTCGCTCGTGGCGCCGACCTGAACCTGGCGGACAACGCAGGCAATACACCGCTGCACATCCTGGCCAGCAGGAAACGGGATGAAGGTGCGCCAGCACTGATGGCCCGGCTGATTGACCAGGGCGCCCTTCTGGAGCTGCAAAACCGCAAGCACCACACGCCGCTGGTTACCGCCATGGAACGCGGCAGCCCGGCGGCCATGCAGGTGCTCATCGATGCCGGTGCCGACGTCGGCGCGCGGAGATCCCGAGGCCAGACCATGCTCAGCGGTCTGGTTTCCTGCCAAGCCGAAAAGATCGAGAAGCTGAGAATGCTGGTCGCTGCCGGCGCGGACACCAGCATCCCCATCGAACACGGTGCACTCCCCCTCGGACAGGCCTTCTTCGGCCGGAGTCATCTCGACTGCCTGGAACCCGCCAGGCTGCTGCTCAACGCCGGCGCCGACCCGAACCAGCGGGATCCCAACGGTGCCGCGGCCATCCATGGAATCGCCTACTGGTCAGAAAAAGATCCCGCGGACGCACTCGATCTGCTTCGCCAGCATGGCGCCGGGATCGACATCAGAAATCAACAGGGGATGACGGCGCTGCTGCTGGCCGCCCGATATGGCACCAGCATCCGTACCCTGAAACGGTTGCTCGCCCAGGGCGCGGATCCGGATGCCCGCGACAACGACGGGAACACGCTGCTCCACGCCGCGGCAATGAACAGCAAAGACGGAACGCTCGAACGCTACGACTGGGTTCTGGCCAACGGCGGTGATCCGGATGCGCGAAACCATGCCGGACAGACACCGTCAGACCGTGCGCGCCTCACCAGAAACGTCACCCTGCTCAGCGGTCTGGAAGCCCGGCAGGCGCAGTGACCTGAGGGCCTACCCGATCGCTTCAGCAACCGGGCCGCCGAATTACCCGGTGCTTATGGCCTGCGCGAGCCCTTCTTCGCTCGCCACCGGACGTTCCCGCTTCAGGAGCAGGTAAAAGGCCGGCAGCACAAACAGGGTGAACAGCGTCCCCACCACCATGCCCGCGGCGATCATCAGACCTATCGCAAAGCGCGAGTTGGCACCGGCACCGAAGGCCAGCAGCAGGGGCACTACGCCGAGCACCGTGGCGAACGTCGTCATGAGTATAGGCCGCAGGCGAAGGCCCGCCGCCTCGAGCACCGCCGTACGCCGATCGGCGCCTTCCGCCATCTTCCCGTTGGCGAAATCGACGATCAGAATCCCGTGCTTGCTGATCAATCCGATGAGGGTGAGCAGTCCGACCTGGGTGTAGATATTCAATGTCGCAACGCCGAGGGCCAGCGGCACCAGCGCGCCGAAGATGGACAGCGGCACGCTGATCAGCACGATGAAGGGATCGCGGAAGCTGTTGAACTGCGCGGAAAGCACCAGATAGATGAACAGGAGTGACGTGGCGAACAGCAGCAGGAATCCCTGAGATTCTTCGATGAATCGTCGCGACTCACCCTCGTACCCGGCCCGAAAGCCGATGGGCGCCACTTCGAGTAAGGCCTGCTCGAGAAACTCGAGTCCTGCGCCCAGCGAGTTCGGCGGCAGTACCATCCCCTGGATCGTCAGCGCGTTCAGTTGCTGATACTGCTTCAACATATTCGGCTTGACCGTCTGCTTCGGTCTCACCACCGTGGCCAGCGGGACCAGAGACCCTTCGCTGGTGCGAACATAGTAGCGTTCCAGCCACTCCTTGGTGAGCCGGAAACCACGATCGGCCTGCGGAATCACCTTGTAGCTGCGCCCCTCGACGCTGAATCGATTGGTCTCCGCCTCACCCAGCATCACCTGCAGGGTCTCACCGATACTCGCCATGGATATCCCGAGCCGGGCTGCCAGTTCCCGATCGATCTCCACATTCACTTCCGGCCGGGAATAGCGCAGATCCTTGCTCACGAAGGCGAACAGGCCCGATTGCCTTGCTTTCAGCAGCACTTCCTCGCCTACCCGATCGAGTTCCTCATAGCTCACATTCCCCGAGATCACGAACTGCACGGGCAGGCCCTGGGCCGCACCGGGCAAGCCGCCGGAGGCGAAGGTGAAGATCTCCAGCCCACTGATTCTGTCGAACTTGGCCTGGAGCTCCTGCCGCACTTCCTCCAGGGATCGTTCCCGTTCCGACCAGGGTTTGAGTATGACGCCGCCGAATACGGAGGTGGGCTGGTTCACCTGCCAGGAGTGCGTGGCTTCCGGAATCGTCCGCCAGGCATCGACCATCTGATCGAGAAAGAAGGTGGTGTACTCCAGACTCCCATAGTCCGGTGGGGTGGCTATGGCAAAGATGTTGCCGCTGTCTTCCTCCGGCGCCAGCTCCTTTGCTGTCAGCTGATACAGAACCGGCAGGCTTAAGAAAATCGTGAAGGCGAAGAGCATGACGGCCCCTTTGCTGTTCAGGCAGGCAGACAACCAGCGCTCATACCGGTGCAGCAGCACTTCGAAGCGTGCATCCAGCCAGTCCGCCATCCGCCCCTGGTGTGCGTGATCCTTGAGCAGATAGGCACACATCATCGGACTCAGCACCAGAGCGACCACCCCGGAGATCAGCACGGCTCCGGCCAGCGTCAGAGCAAATTCACTGAACAGCACCCCGGTCAGGCCACCGAGAAAACCGATGGGGAGATACACGGCCACCAGCGTCAGCGTCATGGCGATTACCGGCCAGGCAACCTGACGGGCGCCGATCAGCGCCGCCTGCAGCGGCCGCTCGTCGTTTTCTATGTGCCGATGGATGTTCTCCACCACCACGATGGCATCGTCCACCACCAGGCCGATGGCGATCACCATGGCCAGCAGCGTGAGCAGGTTGATGGAAAAACCCATCAGCCAGATCAGAAAAAGGACGCTGACGAGAGACAGGGGGATGGCGATGATCGGAATGGCGACCACCCGGAGCGAGCCGAGGAACAGCAGAATGACCAGGACCACGATCAGAGTGGCCTCGATCAGCGTCTCCATCACCTCGTTCAACGCCTCGCCGATGTAAACGGAGAGGTCCGAATCCAGGAAGATCTCCATGTCCGCGGGCAGGTTCTCGTTCAGTTCCGCAACCTTCGCCTTCACCTCCATGGCCATGTTCAGAGGGTTGGCCCCCGGGGCTTCGGTCACCGCAATGAAAACAGAGGCCTGGCCACTGGAATACACGGCGGCATCGTACGTCTCGCTGGCAAGCGCCACGGTCGCCACGTCACCAAGCGTCACCCGCCGATCACCATCCTGACGGACCACGATGGCGGCGAACGCTTCCGGATCCTGCATATCCGTCTGGGCATCCACACTGGCCCGGACCAGCTCGCCGCGGGTAGTGCCAGCTGCGGAAATAAAGTTGTCCCGCCGGATGGCGTTGTTCACATCCGTTGCGGTCACGCCGAACGCCGCCATCTTTGCGGGATCCAGCCAGATCCGCATGGCGAACATCCCGCTGCCGAGCATGCGCGCCTCGCCGACGCCATCCACCGTGCTCAGCACCGGCTGAATCGAGCGCATGCCATAGTCGGCCAGCTGCTGCACGGACATCTCATCCGAGAGCAGGGCCAGATACATCATAGAGTCACCGCCGGTTCGGTTCGTCACCACCGGATCTTCCACCTCACGGGGCAACTCAAAACGGGCCTCATTGATCTTGGTGATGACTTCACTCATCACTTCGGTCGAGTTCTCGCCGAGCCTGACCCACACTTCAATCTGGGATATGCCTGGATCACTCTGGGAGGTGACGTATTCCACGCCCTTGGCGGCGGCGACCCGGCGCTGCAACGGCGTGGTAACAAAGCCCTGCACGGTTTCCGCACTGGCGCCCGGATAGACCGTCTGCACGAAAATGACGCTCTTCTCGACCTCCGGATACTCCCGCAAGGCAAGCTGGGTAGCGGCCTGCAGACCGAGCAGCAGCATGATGGCTGCAATGACCAGGGCCAGAACCGGACGGCGAATGAAGATATCCGTCATCACTTCAACCTCATCACTTCAACCTCATCACAGCAGCCTCATCACAGCAGCCTAAAGCACCACGCTCTCATCGATGAGCACGCGCACCCCCCGATAGAGTTTGTTCTGCCCCACACTCACCACCTTGTCGCCAGGTTGCAGCCCCGAGAGTACCGCCACCCTGCCATCCTGAACCCGCCCCGCCTCGACCACCCTGGCGACGGCGGTCAGCTGATTCTCCCCGTCAGGCTCAATCACGTAGATCGTGTTGCCCTGCAATGCATAGGTCATCGCGGTCTCCGGAACGGTTACCACCTGCCGATCGGCGCCAAGGTCCACCTCCAGCACCGCAAACATGCCGGGCAGCAACCCCTCCACCTCCTCGAGTCTCGCCCGCAACAGAACGTTACGGGTGTTTGGGTCCGCCCGGGAATCAACCGCCGCCACGGTTGCCTTAAATGTTCTGTCCGGATAGGCATCCACCCGCACCGAGACCGAGAGCCCGGCGCGGAGATCAGGCGTATAGCGGGCGGGAACCGTGAAATCGATTTCCAATTCCGAGTGATCCTGCAGCGTGGCGATGACGGTGCCCGGCGATACGTAGTCACCGACGTCAACTCGCCGGATGCCCATGGTCCCGGCAAAGGGTGCGGTTATTCTTTTGTTCGCGAGCCTTGCCTCAGTTTCCGCAAGCTCTGCACGAGCCCGTTCCAGATCGGCCCGCGAGCGATCGAATTGGGTCTGGGGTATCGAGCCTTTGTCCATCAGGGTCCGATCCCGATTAAAGAGAATCTCCGCCAGCTCGAGGGTGGCAATCTGACTGTTGCGACTGGCGATTTCCACTTCGTCGTTCAGCACCACGAGCAGTTGTCCGGCCCGAACCTCATCACCGGACTCGAACAGAATGGTGGTGATCTCGCCGCTGGTTTCCGAGGTGAGCTCGACGCCGCGAACCGCCTGGATGGACCCCACCGCATTCAGCGTTTCCTTCCAGGACTCGAGTCGGGCAGTCGACGCAGCAATGGTCACCGGCGGTGGCGAAAAGTCGGCGTTCGCTAAGGCGCTGAAGCGCTGATAGAGGTACGCGCCGATCGAGCCGAATATGGCAACGAGCAGAACGATGACGACAACGTAGGCTTTCACTTCAGACCCTGATTCCTGGTGAATCCAGTTCCCCTTCCCGGACAGGCCATACTACGCAACCCGCTCCCACTTCATCCACTGCCGGCAGCCACAGAAAAAAGAGGTATGCTCTTGCCGCACGTGGTCCAGAGAAGGAGTCATTATGCCGCTGAATCTGATCGAACATATGCCATTTGCCCGGCAACTCGGCCTCGAACTGACAGCCTCGGAACCTGATCGGATCGAAGCCAGACTCACCGTGCAGGAATCCCTGTGCACCACCGGCCGGATCATGCACGGCGGCGCCATCATGTCTGTGGCGGACACGCTGGGCGCGATCGGCGCTTTTCTGAACCTGCCGGATGGGGCCAAGGCGACCACGACCATCGAGAGCAAGACCAATTTCCTCGGAGCAGCGCCCTTGGGATCAGACGTCACTGCGGTGGCGACACCCGTGCACATCGGTGGCCGGACGTCGGTCTGGCAGACCCGGTTGAGCAACGACAAGGGCAAGCCGGTCGCCCTTGTCACGCAGACACAGCTCGTGCTCAGAGATTGATGAGCCGATCCGACGATGCCGCTCAAGTCTGCTTTACTGATCCTTAAACAGTATTTATCTTCCGACAACTGGACGACGAGCGCGCCACTTTTTCTGAACAGAATGAAACGGACCGGAGACGAAAAGCGTCTGGGATTCAGGGTCATCGTTGCCGACCTCCCGGAGCACGTACAGCGACAGATCACCACCACGATCACCCTGGCGGGGCAATCCTCGCCAGCAACGCTGGTCAACCTCAGCCTCTCCGGCATGCTGGTTGCCGATCTGGATCTGGACGTGAAAGCAGGAGACACCGTGACGATCGCCCTGGACTACGACGGCCGTTCGGCGATTCTGGTGGGTGCAGTCATTCGCGAGGTGGACCGGGGATCCGTCGGTCTCTATTTCCCCGAGTCCATCAAGGATGGAGAATTCGATCCCCCCGTCCGCCTGTCCAACCTGCATCGCCGGCTGGAACGTCTCTGGCTCAAGAGCCGGGAGAAATAGATCCGTTTTTCCGATACTTCCTCTTTCAGGGGCGGTATAACAGGGCACCAGACAACGTCGTTTCAGGGGAGAGAACCCGATGACCACACTACCCATCACGCTGGCAACCGCATCCATACTGGGACTCATGCTGATCTGGCTGGCCGCAAGGGCAATCGGTGCCAGGGTGAAGTCAGAAACCGTGATCGGTGACCAGGGCAGTATCGAACTGCTGTTTGCCGTACGAACCCATGCAAACTTCACCGAGTACGCACCCATGTTCCTCATCCTGCTGGGTCTGCTGGAGTTCAGTGCGGCCAACCGCACCGTACTCATGATCCTGGCCGGCCTGTTCATCGTCGCACGACCGCTGCACGTGCTGGGCATGGCGGAAAACGCGAACCTCCGGTTTCGTCAGATCGGCGTGCTGCTCAGCTTCACCGCGATCATTGCCGCCAGCGTGTACGGACTCTATCTGTCTCTGATCTGATTTCTGATCTGAAGCAGGTATCGGACTGATTCCGGGGCCACTCAAACAGCCTGGCTGATCACCTTCTCTCCGAACTCACTCAGCCGATCGAGGCCCCCCGGTCCGGCAAAGAAGAAAGCCGGCACCATGATCCGGTCGACGCCGACGGAGCGCATCTGCTCGATGCCGGCCAGTGGATCGGCCATCTGCGTCCCGAACATGGCATTGATCTCGATACCGGCCGGGTCCCGTCCCGCCGATTCGGCCGCGCCGCGCAGACGACCCAGCAGTGCGTCCAGGCGCTCATGATCGCCCTCACCGGGGAAGTAGCCATCAGCGAGGCGGACGGCCCGGCGGATCGCGGCATCCGTATCCCCGCCCACCAGTATGGGAATATCGCCGTTCACGGGCCTCGGGCTGCAGGTTGCCGGTTCGAAATCCACGAACTCACCGTGAAACTCCGCATGGGGACCTGACCAGAGGGCGCGCATGGCGGCGATATACTCGTCGTTTCTTGCGCCGCGGCGTGCCCAGGGCGTCGAATTCCTCTTCCATCCAACCAACGCCGAGACCCAGTTCGAGACGGCCGCCGGAAAGCTGATCCAGGGTTGCCAGTTCCTTGGCCAGAATCAGTGGATTGCGCTGCGGCACGATCAGAATGCAGGTGCCCAGTTTCAGCGTGGGCGCAGCGGCCGCTGCAAACGCGAGCCACATGAGCGGATCGGGAATGGGCGTGTCCGGTTCCGCGGGAATCCGGCCGTCCTGCGAATAAGGATACCTGGAGTGTATGGCGTCCGGCAGAATCACGTGTTCTCCGCCCCAGACCGACTCGAAGCCGGCCGCTTCGGCCCGCCGGCACAGTTCGAGGCTGGTGGGCCCATCTATCGCTATGCTGCTGGCAAATGCGAGACCAATTTTCATCATCGAGCTCCTGAGACTGAATGCGGGACTGTTTCGAAGCGGACCGGCCGGGCCCGGCTCATTCACCACCCCCGGAAGACTGACTGCTCACATATTCCTTCTCCAGCAGTCGGGCACCGCGGAGAATCCCGCCCATGGAGTAGTTGGCTTCGTGGCAGGCGTACTCGTAAACCTGATCATTCGGCTTCGACTGCCACACATAGCGGCCACTCCAGGGCGCTTCCCAGACGGTCTCGTCCACCACCGTGAAGTCGTAGTAGAGGTTGCCGTCTTCCATCAGGCTGAAACGTTCCACCACCTGCAGGTTTTCATCCGCGGCTGCCAGGCTGGAAAGCGCCCGGAAACCCCGGGTCTCCACCACCAGGGTGTCCCCCTCCCAGTGACCGACGGAATCTCCGAGCCATTTCCGGTTCTTCGGGTGTGTGTGTTCAGAGTCGATCCGGATGATCCGGGCGTCATGAACCATCTCCTGCAGAATCATCACGTGGCTGTCCGTCTGCACGATCCGCTTGTAGTTGTTGTACAGACTCGAGATGGTCGGCACGGTGGAGCCGAAGGAAATCAGGCAGCGCTCTGAAGGCGAGAGACTCTCCGGACCATCGAAAGGTCCGGGCCCGTCCTCTTCCAGCCAGGTGGCCGCACCCGTGTTCTCGTGCCCGAAGCTCTGATAGACCGAGCCCATGCGTTCGCTGACGCCCGGCAGCGTTGGGGGATATCGTCCGTCCGCCGGGTCGTAGATGATCGAGGTGGGCACTCGGCCGTTGATCTCGCCGAAGGAACTGCCTGGATCGATGTAGAAGAGGTTATAGCCCCCCACCCCGCCGGCGCCCGCGGTATTGTTGCCATCCCCACCCTCGGGCGGCGCTTCCCGGTCCGGATCGCTTTCGCTCGTCACGGCCCAGTCCGATGCCACTTCGAACGCCCAGTTCAGAAAACGCGCAACCCACGGGTACAGATACTCTGTCTCCCCGAGCCATTCGGGGCGCTGGGTTGGTGTCAGGGTTCCCGTGTCATAGACACCGGAGAAGTCCGGTCTGCCTGACGGCGTTCGTTTGATGTCCGCTGCCGCGGACACCGCGGCAGTGCTCAGTGCCAATGCAACCGCCATCGCGATCAGCTGCCGGCAGTATCGGTGCAGGATATTGTTCATGATCGACACAGCGCCCCCCTTAACCCCTCGTAGCCCCTCTGTGCACCCAAGTCTGCAAACTCAGGGGCCACAACACAACTCCCGCCGGGCACCTTCGGTGGCGTCTGTCAGCAACAGAATTGTTCAGGCGCGCACCCTGATGTGGGTCTGCGACCTCGTCCGCGGCAATTCTGAGACACGGATCACGGTTGCCGGGAGTCCGCCGACCTAACGTGAAGCAAAGCCGATGCCGTCCGCAGCGGAGGTCGAACGGGAACTCGATGCCGAGTGCCGGAGCGCATCCTTCTACAGTCACAAGCTGGATGTTCCGCTGTGTCGATACTGGTTCAACGCATCATTCCGATCTTCAGTCTGATACTGGCGTTGGCCGTCCTGTGTGTGCTGATCGCCGTTTCCACCTCGCCAGCCGGTGAAACCTTTCGAAAGGTGGACGCTCGCGTGCAGTATCTGCGCGATGTGGCCCAGGCGCTGGATCAGTACCTGACCTCCGAAAAGAACCCCATGGACGATACCCGGACCGCCGCCGTATCCGAACTGGCCGCCGACCTCAGACCTCAGGCGGAACAGATTCAGGACAGTCTCGCGGGACTCTGGCATCCGGACGGGATGATCGACGGATTCGGCCGGTCGGCAACTCAACTGTTCAACCTGATCGATCCCGAACCCCATGCCCTGGCAGAACCAGCGCGCTATGAGGCACCTCTGGACAAGCTGATCACTTCCGCCGATCGGGTTGGCCAGCACATAGACCTGTATCTCCAGAACAGCACGGAATTCGAACAGGGCCTATCGAGTTTCCGGCAGAACGCGCGTTCTCTGGTGCAGCAGCTTCGCGCTACCGGCCGTGACGACCTGGCCGATCAGATTTTCCGCGCCGGCGATCAGATTCAGGCAGACATGACCTCCGGAGAGCAGGCCCGCCTGTCCCGGGTCGGGTCAGTGCTCGAGCGGGTTCGGTCCGTCATGGACGGGCTCGTCGGAGATGAACGAAATCAGGCCAGGGCGCTTCTGGCGGACGTGCCGGGCCTGGTATCCGGGCGCCGTGCGATGAACCAGGCACTGAATCAGATGGACCTGCCGGGACTCGCAGATGCGGTACGCGAAGTATCGGAAGTCACCACGGAAGATCACGTCCGGTCCCTGTCGATGATCAGCGATGCCCGGGTACTGCTCAATCTGTACACCATGTTTCTGCTCGCACTGCTCGCCTACCTCGGCTTGCGCCTGCGGGCCAGCTATTCCGAACTCAATCGCTCACACGACGATCTGGAAGTGCGGGTACACGAACGGACAGCGGACCTGGAACTGGCTTACGACGAACTGAAGGAATCCCAGGTTCAACTGGTGCAGGCGGAAAAGCTGTCTTCCCTCGGCCAGCTGGTTGCCGGGGTGATGCATGAAATCAATACACCCCTTCTGTACGTGTTGAACAACGCATCTGTAACCTCTGATTCCATCGCCGACGTGGATCGGTTCGTACAGTCTGCGCTGCCGCTGCTCGAGGCCAGAGGCGGCGATGACATCAGGATCGCGCTCAAGGCACTGCTCGCACGCCGCGATGAATTCGACGTGACATCCATACGGGAATCCGCCGAAGAAGTCGCCAGCCTTAATGCGGAAAGTATCGAGGGTCTGCATCAGATCAGCGATCTGGTACAGAGCCTGAAGGACTTCTCCCGCCTGGATCGAGCCACGGAGGACCGCTTCGATGTCTGCGAGGGCATCGAAAAAACCCTGACCATCACCCGGAATCTTCTGAAGTACGGCATCGAGGTGGAAAAGGACTTCGAGTCGGTCGGCGAGATTTTCTGCTCGCCTGCGCGTATCAATCAGATCTTCGTCAATCTGGTCACCAACGCGGCCCAGGCGATGGACGGCGAAGGCAAACTCCTCATCAGCGTGCGCTCGGTGGAAGACGGCGTTGAAATTGCGTTCGAGGATACGGGCTGCGGGATCGCCGAAGAAGACATGAACAAAATCATGGATCCCTTCTTCACCACCAAGCCCGTGGGTCAGGGTACGGGCCTCGGGTTGTCCATCGTCCACCAGATCGTGCAGCAGCATCACGGCACAGTGGATGTGAGCTCAGAAGTCGGCAAAGGCACTCGAATCGCCATCCGGCTGCCGAGGCAGCCCTACAATGAGGAGGCTGCCTGATGTCAGTGGCTGGTAACCCGGTAAGCAGAGAGGATCCCGACAAGGCCACCCTGCTGTTCGTGGATGACGAAAAGCGCGTGCTTTCTTCGATGCGTGCCATGTTCAGACGCAACTACCACGTATTCATTGCCGACAATGGCCAGGCGGCACTCGAGATCCTCGACCGGGAACGCATCGATGTGGTGATTTCCGATCAGCGTATGCCGAAAATGACGGGCGTGGAGCTTCTCTGCAGCGTGAAGGAACGCGCGCCCTCGGTGATGCGCATCCTCCTCACCGGCTATGCGGATCTGGAGGCCATAGAAGCATCCATCAATGATGGTGAGGTCTTCCGCTACCTGATGAAGCCCTGTCCGCCGGATGATCTGAAAAAGGCCATCGCGATGGCAGTGGAGGCCGTCCGCAGCACCGGCCCCGATACGGACGCGACCGGATCGAATACTCCTTCAGCGGAACATACCAGCGACGCGGAAACGGGCGAACTCATTCCCTTCCCGAACAGCCAACGCCGACCGCGGTCCGCCACCGTACACCGTCTGCCGGATCGGCAAACCACCGGGGCAAAACCGCCCGCCGGGCAGAAGGCCCGCAGCAGCAAGGCAGTGGAAATCCTGTTGCTCTCCACCGACAAGAATCTGCAGGCAACCATCACCGAGGCCGTCAGTGATCACGAAGTGATCCGAACCGCCTCCATCGATGGGGCCGTCGAAGCACTGAACAGACGGCGCGTCGGCGTGATGATCACAGACATCACCGTAGACAGCGCGGAGCTGGAGGCGCTGACGAAAACCCTGAAAGCGGAAGTTCCGGAACTGGTCACCATCATCGCCAGCGAACGTTCCGATGCCCACACCCTCATATCGCTGATCAATGAAGGGCAGATCTACCGGTTTCTGCTGAAGCCTGTCGCCCGTGGCCAGTGCCGCCTCTGGCTGACCTCCGCGGTCCGGAAATTCGAAGAGCTGACGACCAGTGAGGAAGCGCTGGCGCGCCATCGGGTCGAGGTCGACCCCGCCGTACGTGGCTCGGGTCTGTTCAATCGGATGAAGACGGGCCTGCACCGTCTCCGAACCCGGCTCAGGGGCTGAGACGATGGATCAGACGATCGATCGACCGGACACCGCCGGAGGCCGGGCACTCATTCAGAGTTTCGGCTTCGCCGCACTCCTGATCGTGATCGGCGTGCTCTCGACCTGGGTGTACCTGAAGCGGGCCGGTCAGGCAGAGACGTTGACCGTTGCGCCTCTGGAAACCCTGCTCCTGAAACCCATCGCCGCGGACGGCGGACGGGACGCAGAATCCGATGAAGTCCAGACCTGGGTGCAGTTCGGCGAAGAAGCTTACGCGGCTGGTCGGATTGTTGCGCCTGCGGCCGACAACGCACTCTACTACTACGGCAAAGCGCTGAAACAGGCACCCGTTCATGCTGAAGCGCTGGCCGGTATGGATCGGGTCATCCGCCACCTCGTCAGCAGCACTGAGAGTGCAATCTTTCAGGGTGAGTGGTCCCAGGCTCGGGATTTCGCCGAACAGCTTCGCGCCCTGCGGCCCGACGACAGCGAAGCCGGGAGGCTGCTCGAGCGGATCAATCGTTTCGAGCAACTCGAGAACCTCATGGCCCGCGCCGATCGACAGATCGCCGTATCCCGCCTGACGGCACCCCCGGATGACAATGCCCTGGAAACCTACCGTCGGATGCTCGCCATCGATCCCGGCAACGCAGCGGCGGAACAGGGCATCGCTTCCATCGTCCAGCGTCTGCTGGGCGTGGCGCAATCCGCCGCGCTGGCCGGGGAACGGGACAAAGCCAATCGATTCATCAATCGGGCGAAGTCCATCGACGCCGGTGCACCCGGACTCGCTGAAGCAGAGCAGGTCGTCGGCCAGTGGTCCGAGATGGTCAGTAATCAGCAGATTCAGAACCAGCTGGAAGCGGCATCCACGGCCCTGGAGGCGGGCCGCCTCACCGCGCCGGATGAACCAAACGCCCTGGCCCTGTTCGACGGGGTGCTGGCGCTCGATCCCGGCTCGGATGCGGCCAGACAGGGCAAACGGCTGGTGATTCAGGCACTGATCGAACGGGGTTGGAGCCAGACCCGGGCTGGTCGATTCGCAGAGGCAGAGCAGACGCTCGATGACGCCCGGGCCGCGGGTGCCGAGTCGTTCGCCCTCATCGATGTGGAGGATGAGATCGCCTATCAACGTGCCCTGACCGATGCCCGGCGCGGCCGTTTCGAGCGCACCTTCAACATCGCAGACCTGGATGTGAAACGCCGGGAGGTCCCCCAGTATCCCAGGACGGTTCGAGGCGACGGCTGGGTGGACGTGCAGTTCACCGTGGCCGAATCCGGTGATGTTGTGGATGCCATCGTCAGCGATTCGAGCAGCCCGGACTTTGAAGACGCCGCGCTCAGAGCCATTACCCGCTGGTCCTTCCAGCCCTATCTGTACAAACAGCGCCCGCTCCCCGTTCGCGTCGCCATCCGGTTCGCGTTCAAGGAGTAGGCGGGCACCGCCCGGGGAACGCCCGCCACGTTCCGTTGCTATTGCCCCGACCTCCCACTAGCCTTGAGGGACGGCACAAACCGTTCGTGTGTCGGGAATGGGAGAGTCAGCAATGAGTTATGTTCTGGAGAACTTCTGCGCCGACGCGCGGACGATCCTCAAAGGCAACGACAATCCCGAGGGCCGGGATGCACTTCGACAGCATCTGGAGCAGTTGCTCACGGATCCGGAATTCTGCGCCGAATACCTTGGCGCAGACAACGAATCCGGTCTGGTCCAGATCTACGAGGACCCGGAACTCGGTTTCTGTGTGCTCGCTTACAACATGACGGCGCCACGCACCTCGCCCCCGCACGATCATGGTAGCACCTGGGCCGTGTACGGACAGGCCGTTGGCCACACGGATATGACCCTCTGGTCAGCAGACGAAGGAGCGATCCGGCCCGTACGTGAATTCCGCCTCGAGCCCGGCCAGGCCGGTCTGTTCGATGTGGGGGAGATTCACTCCATTCAGTACGAGCAGGGTGCCAAGTTCGTTCGCGTCACCGGTGTGGACATGAATCAGGTAAACCGGAGGGTGTGGAATCCGCAGACGGGCGAGGTCCGGGAAATCGAAAGTGTGGGGGCCGGGGCAGTCAGGCCGGCCTGAACCGGCTCGGCATCGTCATCCGAGCACCTGGCGCATCTCGGTGCCAACCGCCTCGAATCCGAACTTTTCGTAAAAGGGGCGGTTGTGCTCGGTCGCTGCCACCAGATAGGCGCCGATCTCGGCGCAGTTTCGAGCCCGCGCACACGCGAGCGTTCCCTCCACCAGCAACGCCCCTACCTTTTTGCCCCGGGCTGCGGGATCCACAACCAGCTCTTCCAGCTGGCAGTACTCGCGGCCATAGCGCATGGCCAGATTGAAGGTCATGGAGGCCAGCCCGAGCAGTTCGCCATCATCTTCGGCGACCAGCACCTGGCCCCGCTGACCATCGAGGAGTTGATCGAATACCTCACCCGCCTGGGCCGAAAGCGGTCCCCGGTCGGCTGCCCGAAGTTCCTGGAGCAGTTCGATGCAGGCTTCCCGATCCGTATGCACCGCTGGTCTGACGGATACCGTCATGCTGAACTCCTGAAGTTAGTCTGAGTGGGGGCCCAGTTGGGTCTTGAGAAAGGCCGACATGTCCAGGACGGCCTGGCGCCCCTCGGGAATCACCCCGGCCAGAATCGGGAACACGTGAGGCATTTTTGGCCAGACGGATATCTCCGCGCTTCCACCTGCCTCATTGATGCGTTCGACGAGCCGTTCTGAATCAGACAGCAGCACTTCTTCGCTGCCCACGAGTACCCGGGTCGGCGGCAGGCCGGACAGGTCTCCGTAGAGCGGCGATGCCAGCGGATCTTTCGCATCCTGACCGTTCAGATAGAGACCGGCGAACTTCGCCACGGCCTGCGGTGAGATCATCGCATCCGCCTTCGCGTGCAGGGCAACACTTGCACCGGTGTTGGCCAGATCCGTCCAGGGAGACATAAGCAGCGCAGCCTTCGGCAGGGGGAGTCCGAGCTTCCTGAGATTCAGCATCAGTGCCACGGACAGGCCGCCGCCGGCAGAATCACCGGCCACCATCAGACGATCCGCCGTCTGGCCGCCGTCGAGCAGCCACTGATAGACGGCAGTGGCATCTTCCACCGGCGCTGGGAATCGATGTTCCGGCGCCAGCCGGTATTCGATCAGCAGTGTGCGCACCCCCGCTGTCCTGGCCAGCCGGCAGGCGATGTCCCGATGACTGTCGAGCCCGCCGAACACATAGCCACCGCCATGCAGATAGAGCAGCACGGCACCCGGTGCCGCACCGTCCGGCGTGATCCACTCGGCCGGCACGCCGGCCGCATCCACCGCCTCTACCCGTACATCCTTCGGGATTCTTGACCCTGGCAGGCTGGGCGCCTGCCGCACGTCTGCCGGATCTTCAAATTCCGCCATGCGCTTTTTCAGCGTACGGCGCAGAAAGAAGGAAATCAGACCCGCTCGGATACTCATCCGCTAGGCCGTTTCGCCGCTGTCGCGACCGGCGATGCGCGAAGTAGCCAGCTGGGTATCCGGATCAGGTACGTTGCCCACCCAGACGCAGACCTGGGGATCGGCTTCACGGATCTCACCGGACAGATACACGCCGCGATTAGAGAACAACCCTTCGCGGCCGCCATTGCTGACCCGGATATTGCCGTCTTCGAGCAGTTCGTAGAGAGAATCGGGATCGAACGGATGTGTCAGGGCCATGCTCAGTCCCCCACCCACTCGTCCAGCTTGTGCTGGAGCCAGCGCACCTTACCTTCCTGATAGGCCGACAGCGTGATGGTTGGCTTGTAGGTCGATTCCAGTCCCATCTGCACATTCGGCATGTTGAACAGGTCCTGGTCGAACACCCGGCCGAGAAAACCGAGCACGGAGGAGAAACGTTCGTCTTCGCTCAGCCAGTGTATCTTCGCCGCCGGCGGCCGTTCGCCTTCGAACGGCATCAACTGGTAGCACTCCATGATGGCCGATCGGTGATCGTTGCCGTTCGGCCGGAAGCGATAGACGATCTTGTTGAAGGCGCCCCAGGGGTGAAAATTCGGAAACTGGGTGTAGTCGATGCTGTCAACGATCTCAGCGTCGCAGTATTCATCCACCCGATCGCCCGCATCCGCCCGGAGCCCCTCACGGCTCATGGCAGCCAGATAGGCTCTGGCGTTCATCCCCTCCGGCAGCGGCGGCATCTCGGCGTCGGCCGGAATGTCCATCATGGCCCTGAGGATGTCCTGATCCGAGACGTCGTAATCGAGCAACGGACTCGGCGTGCCACCGGGCGTGATCACCCGGGCGCAGTTGTCCCAGATATCCACCTGGCTGTTGGTATCACCCAGGCTTCTGAGGATCTGCGGATGGGTCGCATTGACATGATAGGCCTCGCAGAACGCTTCCTGGGCGATCTTCCAGTTACAGGGCACGATGCGCGCCACATGCGCCTGAATGTAGAGTGAGCCCAGATCCCAGCGCTCGAACTGCTCCGCCAGATCCCTGATGAACGGCGCGAAGGGCGCGCAGTTCTGGTCCGGATTGATGAACACGAATCCGGCCCAGGTTTCGGTTGGAATCTCAGGCAGGCCGAAGTTCTCCTGATCGACCTGAGGGAAATCCCAATCTGCGGGAATATCCTTCAGACAGCCGTCCAGCTGCCAGGCGAAGCCGTGGAACGGGCAGCGGAGTTCGGAGGCGTGACCATCCGTCTCTTTCAACATCCGTCCCCGGTGCAGGCAGGCGTTGGGATAGGTCCTGATGGCGCCGTCCATCTGACGAACGATCAAAAAGGATCGGCCGGCAATGTCGTAACGCATGTGGTCGCCGGGTTCCGGAATCTCTTCCTCCCGGCAGGCGAACTGCCAGACCTTCATCCACAGACGTTCCACCTCCCGGTCGTGGTAGTCCCTGGAGATATAACGGTCGATGGGAAACTCATCCACACCCACGTCGCGCGGCGATTGCAGCCGGAGGACGTCCGGCACCTCATGCGTATCCTGGTCGAGCAGGTCCTGATAAGTGAGCCCTGGTGACCGGTTCATGGTCTCCGGGTCCAGCGGTTTGAACATCTCCGCCATCTTACCTCCACTCATGGTGCCTCCACTCATGGTACCTCCCCCTGTTGTCGGCGCTTTCGTACCCAATACCGTCAGCCCTGACGGTTTTAGAAGAGAACCTTAGCAGGGCTGAGGGCATGTTTTCCATGCCCTCGAACGGACCGGCGCGTTCTCACTCCAGGCCGCGTCTTTCCAGTTCCCGCTTCATCCGCTTCGCGTCGGATTCCAGCATCGGTCCGCGCTCCGCCTCATTGAGCTGGCCAGCGGTGTCCTTCGCCATCTTATCGCTGTCGAGCATGATCCATTTTTCAGGAATGATCTCGATGATGACCCTGAGCGGGGAATCCAGACGCGCTTCGAAGGCCTGAGCCTGGGCTTCCTGTTCAGGGGTCAGGTCGCCGCTCATGCCACCATAAGGCCCCCGGGCCAGGGCCGGATAAAACCAGGCCTTCGTTTCCTCGTCATCGTGAATCACCGCCCGCCCTTTGAAGGTGATGGCCCCGTTCGGGCCGCCCGGTGCCGCCATGCCGCTCACCACTACCGAACAGCGCGGGTCCCGTCGGATCGCAGAGACGCGGTGACGGTGGGCACCACAGGTGATCCAGCCCCGGCCGTCCTTCCAGACGAACGCGTGGATCACGCCCACCGGCCAGCCGTCCTTCGTCGACCAGTTGAAGGTGCATTCCCGGGCGCTGGACAGCAGTGCTTCCCGCTCGTCCTCGGTAAACGGATAGATGGATACGATTTCGTGTTCTTCGCTGGACATGGCTCAGTCCACCACCGACGCTGGAATCCAGCTGCCGTGAAAGCCGTTCGGTATTCGCGGCAGCTCAATGGATGCCACCGGTGTGCTGTCCATACTGGCCGCATCCATGATGACGAACTGACTGGTATCCGTGTTGGCGTCATGCACGTAGGTCATCAGGTAGCCATCATCTTCACGCTCGGGGTCTGCTGCCGGCGCGAACACCGGCTCGCCACCCGTCCGGCCACGACCCAGCTCGATGTCCGTGCGCTGACCCGTTTCCCGGTCGTATTTGAGTATCGCACCTGAATTGCTCAGCGGATCAGCTGGATCTGCGTCGAATGACATGCCCATCATGTAGCCGAAGCGGTGCTTCAGACCAACCACGTGGTCTGCCACCCGCGGAAATTCTGCGGAGCGATCGTCAATCTGTTCTTCCCTGACGGTTCCGGACTGCAGGTCGATGGTCCAGCGCCAGAGCACGGGTGGTGGAAAATCGACGGAAGAATCACGCCAGATGTGATCGAAACGCGCCACGTCCAGAATGATGCTGTCCCCCTCTTCGTAACTGTTCATGGGGTGGAATACGTAGCAGGGATTGATATCGAACCATCGGCAGTCCGCATCTTTGCCATTGCGCGGCATCACGCTGAGACGGGATGGATAGCTGTCGTCCCAGCGGATCGGCATGTCTCCACTCATGGCCAGTTCCAGATTGAATACCGCAGGCAGGTCCATGAAGATCACGTGATTCCGGGTCACGTTGAAGTCGTGCATCATCGTCGGGCCGTTCACCGTGATGTCTTCCGTCTGCACCAGCTCGCCGGCCGCGGAAACGCGCAGGTAGCGGAGATAAGGTTCGAAAGCGGAATACCCGAAGGCAAGCATTTCTCCCGTCACCGGGCAGATCTTCGGATGTGCGGTGAACGATCCTTTGAGCGCGCCGCCGAAGTCCGTTGCGCCCACCGTGTCCAGATTGCCATCGACCACGAACGGGAAATGCCCCTCTTCGAGCGCGAGAATCCTACCGGCATGACCGATCACATGGGTGTTCGCCTTCGACGACCGCATGTCCATCATCACGCTCGGATCCAGCACGTCCACATCAGGGTTGCTGATGAACGGCGTCTGCACATAGCGGTTCCTGTACCACTCGGCTTTGCCATCCCGCAGACGCACGCCATGCAGCATGCCGTCTCCGAAAAAAGGATGCGCGCTGGTCCCGCTCATCGGATTGGCGCCGTTACGCACGTATCGTCCGTCCAGCTCGGCGGGAATCGCGCCGGTCACTTTGAGTTCGGTCAGCGTGAGTTCCTCGGTGACCGGTCTGCCGTTGCCCTGCAGGTGGGACGGCGTGTCCTCCATTACAGCTGCCATGAACTTATCTCCTCCCTTAAGGAAGCCCCATGGTAGGCGGGCTCGTGGAATTTATCTACCCGTGGTAGTTTAATCATTCAGCCGCCTCCGAAGTGTCAGCGAACCCGATGAATCGATCCCAAGCCCCGTCCGACAAACCCCGCCGCCGCGGACGTCCGGCCGGACGGACCAGCGCCGACGGTGTCATCGCCGACCGCGACACCCTGCTGAGTGCCGCGGAGCAGTTGATCCGCGAACAGGGTCCGACGGTTTCGCTCGAGGCCATCGCGAAGGAGGCCGGTGTCACCAAGCCAACCCTGTATCGCGAACTCGGAGACAGAGATGCACTGGTGAACGCGCTGGCGGAACGGCTGGCGATACGCATGGCCTCCGAGACAACCCGACTGGTCGCCCTCGCCAGGACGCCACACCAGGGACTGCGCAATCTCGTTGCCGCCTATCTCCAGCTCGCCGCCAGAGACCGCCACCTCTACCTGTTCGTGACTGCGGGTGGAAACAATGTCGACCGGGTGCAGCAGTCTCTCCTGCTGGCAGATGGCGCCGTGGATCAGTTTGTTGAACCCATTGCCGCCTATCGCCGCGAGCACGGTGCCGATCCGGAGGTGGCCACGGTCTGGTCTTACGGCCTCCTGGGTGCGGTGCACTTCGTCACTTTGTGGTGGCTTCGGGATCAGACACCGGATCTGGAGCGGGTGATCGATCAGATCACGGCACTGCTCTGGTCGGGCCTAGGGCTGGACGCGAAACCGGACTGACCCAGGCGGTGCGGACCGCGCCGGCTGTGCTCTAATGGCCGGCTCGTTTCAGCGGGGAGCGGATTCTGAACCGTTCGAACATCTACTACGGCTACTATCTGGTTGCGGCGGCCTTCATCGCCCAGTTCGTGTCCATCGGCGTGATCAGCTATATCCAGGGACCATTCATGGTGCCCATGATCGAAGACCTGGGCTGGACGCGCGCCGAGTTCACCATCAGCCGTTCCATCAGCCAGATCGTGATGGGGGTTGCCGGATTTTTCATCGGCGCATACGTGGACAGGATCGGTGCCCGGCCACTGATGATGATCGGAACGGTGGTTCTGGCTGTCTCCCTTGCCGCCCACGCCTGGATCACACACCTCTGGCACTGGTTTCTGCTGAATGGACTGTGCGCCACCCTCGGTTGCGCGCTGGTGGGCAACCTGGTGGTCAATGTCACCATGGCCAAGTGGTTCGTCGAGAAACGGGGCCAGGTGGTGGCCTGGGCGGCGATGGGCGTTTCTCTCGGTGGCGTGATCATCACGCCCGGCGCCATCTACCTGATCGACAGCCTGGGCTGGCGCGATGCCTGGCTGGTGCTGGCCGTGCTGTTCACCCTTCTGATGATCCCGGCGGCGGCCATCATGCGACGGGCGCCGGAAGATCATGGTCTGCATCCCGACGGGCGCAGTCAGGCGGATGTGGATGCTGGAAAAGCGATAAAGGCAGCGGCGGATCTTGCCCGTTCGATGACCCGGGCCGAGGCGCTGCGAACTTCAACCTTCTACCTGATGGTGTTCGCCTTCGGTCTGTTCACCATCAACATCATCGTCATGCTCCTGCAGACCGTGCCCTATCTCACTGACACGGGATTCAGCCGGAACCAGGCGGCCATGGCGGTGGTGTTCGCCACTTTCCCGTCCATGCTCTCGAAGCCGATCTGGGGCTACTTCATCGATCGGCTGCCGGCCAAACCACTGGCAGCCCTGGGCTCTGCGGTCACCGGACTTGCACTGCTGGGCGTGGTATTCGCCGTTCAGGCCAGGGAGCTTTCCTGGATATATGCCGCGTTCGTTTTTCTCGGGCTCGGCTGGGGTGGCATGATCCCATTACAGGAAGTGATCTGGGGATCGTTCTTCGGGCGCCTTCACCTGGGCGCCGTTCGCAGTGCCGGATTGCCAATCACTCTCCTGATCAGCGCGGCGGCACCCGTCCTCGTTTCCTACTATCAGGATCTCACCGGCAGCTATCACGGCGCCATTCTCGCCATCGCGGTCTGCAACCTGGTGGCCGCAATCCTGATTGCGTTGCTGAGGCCGCCCAGGAGAAAGTGACCGCTCGTTGAGCCAGCCCGTCTCAGTCCGCCAGCCACTCGGCCGGGATGCAGATGGCAGAGCCGACCCGATCCATGAGCCTGCGTCCGAAGGTCTGCGAACTCAGCGCTTCACTGATCACGTAGCTGTGTATCGCCTGCACATCGTCTTCGTTCAGGCTGTCCGCAAAGCTTGCCATCCCTCTGGCGGCGAACACCCCGTCCAGAACGATCTGCGGCCAGATCTGATGCACCTCGGCGCTCGAGTGCCGTAAGTCGGGAAAGAGTCCGGAGCTTCGGGCACCAGCACCATGACAACGGAGGCAGTGGGTTGCATAGAGATCCCGGCCTCGATCCGCGGTGGCCGGATCCAGAAGGGATTCATCGACGTTAACCGCGGTCTCCCGCGCTTCCAGCGCCGGTGGACTGGCCCTGCCATCCAGCTTGAAGGCAAGCACATGACCCCGGTTGCGGTTTTCCAGCATCGTGCTGTGTCCGCCCTGGGCCCCGCCGATCCCAGCCACCACCGCAATGTATTGCTCGCCGTTGACGCGGTAGCTGACAGGGGGCGCCATGATGCCCACGTTGACCTGTTGCGCCCAGAGCCGTTCACCGTCGCGGGCCGCATAGGCAACCAATTCCCCATCCGTCGTCCCCTGAAAAACCAGCCCACCGCTGGTGGAGAGAATGCCCGCCGGCACGCCGCCGCTGAACCTGGTTTCCCAGGCGACCGTCCGGGCAATCGGATCCCAGGCAGTCAGACGGGTGGGCGAACAGAACCGGGGTTGAAAGCTGGGCATGTTCCGCGCCAGCGCCGGATAGTCTTCACCCGTATTCATGGTATTCGGGTCGTAGGTGAAGTCCGGATCCGGTGTCAGCGGATAGACGTTGTGAATCGTCGGGATGTATACAAGCCCTGTCCGGGGACTGAACGACATGGGATGCCAGTTGTGACCACCGAAGATGGCCGGCGTGATGAAACGCTGCTGGGTGGACCAGTCGGCCACGTCCGTTTCCACCGGTCGTCCGGTTTCCAGATCCACATGACTGGCCCAGTTCACCGGCACATAGTTTTCCGCGGATAGAAGCTCGCCCGTCTGTCGATCGAGCACATAGAAGAAACCGTTTTTCGGCGCCTGCATGAGCACTTTGCGTCGCTCACCCAGATGATCGAGCTCGGCGAGGATCATGTGCTGGGTGGCGGTGTAATCCCAGGCATCCGCAGGCGTGGTCTGATAGTGCCAGACGAGTCGGCCGTCATCCGGATCGACGGCGAGAATCGAGGAAACAAACAGATTATCGCCACCCCCCGGACTTCGCAGCGCCCGGTTGTATTGCGAGGCGTTGCCCACCCCCACATACAGAAGGTCGAGGTCCGGGTCGTACGCAAAACTGTCCCAGACCGTACCGCCGAGCCCGGTTTCCCACATCGAGTCCGGTGACCAGGTAGGGCGGGCGATCTTGAGCGAGGGCTGAATTTCGTCTTCTTCCGCCGCTTCAGAAGGCACGGTGTAGAAACGCCAGAGCAGTTCGCCGTTGACTTCATCGTAGGCGCTGAAGTAGCCACGCACGCCGAATTCCGCGCCGCCGTTGCCGATGACCACCTTGCCTTTCACCACCCGGGGCGCGCCGGTGATCGTATAGGGCTTGCCCGTATCCGTGGTCTGAACCGACCAGTTCACCTGGCCGGTCTGCCGATTGAGGGCTATGAGCCGCCCATCCAGCGCGCCGACAAATACCTGTCCGCCGGAGACGGCAACACCGCGATTCACCACATCACAGCAGGCATCCCGCCCTTTCTCACCGGGCACCATCGGATCGTAGTGCCAGATCAGCTCACCCGTCGCCGCATTGAGCGCCATCACCCGGCTCCAGGCGGTGCTCACATACATCACCCCGTCGATCACGATAGGCGTTGCTTCCATGCCGCGGGTATTACCGGTGGCAAACTTCCAGGCGAGGCCGAGACGATGCACCGTGTCGTCGTTGATCTGATCCAGCGGGCTGAAGCGCTGCTCATCGTGGGTGCGGCCGTGCACAGGCCAGTCATCCAGCTGAGTTGCCTGAGTGTCAGTGGCTGCAGCGCCCGCTACCAGGCACGCAAACAGAAGTACCACCGCGCCGGGGTAATGTGATCGATTCATTCGGATCCGCCAGAAAAACTGAAGGCGGAAACTTACCATGGCGCGGGCAATCACCGGCACTGTCAACTCTGACCTCCGTCTGAAAGCCGGCGGCCGATCTGGCATGCTGATGGGACGCAAACATACTGATCGGACCTGCCGATCAGAACTCATTCGCAGGGAGAAACGATATGGCGGCGGTACCGAAGGGTGGCACGATCGCGGTGACCGGCAGCGCCGGTTTCGTCGGAGGCTGGGTGGTGCGCAAACTGCTCGACAGGGGCTATCGGGTACGCGCCTGCGTACGCAATGTGGATGATTCCGCGCGTACGGAATTCCTGAAGGCGATGCCCGCTTACACCTCCGGTCGACTCACCCTGCACGCTGCCGATCTGAATGACGATGGCTGTTTCGATGAGATTTTCGCCGGGTGCCACGGCGTCTGCCACGTATCCCATGTGGCCGACTACGACGATGCGGACTATGTGCGCAGGGTCTGCAATCACATCATCGAGAGCATCAACAAGGCCGGCACCGTCAGTCGGGTGATCGTCACTTCCAGCATCGCCGCCATCCTCACTGAAGGTGATATCCAGGAGCTGGTGCGACGACCCGTGCTCTACGAAGACCGCAATCCGGACGAACACCACCCCAAACGCACGCCGGAACGGGGGCACGGCTACGCGATCGGCAAACTGATCGCGCAACGGGCGTTTTCCGAAGCAGCCGCGGAGCATGGCGGCTGGGACGCCATCACCGTCTGTCCGGGGGACAACGTCGGGCCCATTCAGTCCCGCCATCAGAAAGACATGGGACCGTGGCAGCACCTTATCGAAGGCATGCTGGCGGGCGAGTATCCGCAAACTCCCGCCTACCGCCCCTGGATGACGGTGGATGTGCGCGACGACGCGGAATGTCACGTGCGTCTGCTGGACAGCATCACCGTGGCAAACGGCGAACGCTACATCGCCTGGTCCACCGACACCCGGAAAGCAGAGGAAGTGTGTGCCAGCATCGATCGGCTGCTGCCGGAACTCAGGCATGACGCACCGGCGGTCACTGACGACTTTCCGGAACGGGTCAAAGCCCGGGAAGCTGAACTGCGTGGTATCTGGTCCGGCTGTGAATTGCGCAATGACCGCATACGCCAGGCCACCGGGGTCGAATTCCGGGATCTGGACACTTCGATCCGCGATTGCGTGGAGTCGCTGATCACTCTCGGCGGCGTGACGGTGCAGCAGAGACCCGAAGCGGGATAATCGCCGGATCAGTCGCTCAGCGTAGAGCCGGCCAGCGCCGAGCGGATCGTCTGCGCCAGCTTGTCCAGGGAGAAGGGCTTTTCGAGGAAACCGTCCGTGGCATCGCCGGCCCGCCAGTCCGCACCGCTCATGAGAATCACAGGCAGGTCCGGACGGCGCTTCTTCAGTTCATCGGCAAGCTCCCGGCCCAGCATGTTCGGCATGGTCTGATCGGTGATCACCACATCCAGATCTCTGCCGATGGCATCGAACAGCACCAGTGCCGCATCGCCATCTTCAGCAGTGAAGACCCGATAGCCCAGATTTGTCAGCGCTTCCTCCGCGATCGCACGAAGATCCGGTTCATCATCCACGAACAGGACGGTCTCGCTGCCCTGTGCCCGGAAAGCGGGGCCTTCTGAATCATCGGCATCATCCGACTTCCGCTCTTCGCAGCAGGGCAGGTAGATCTCGAACCGACTGCCCTTCCCCAGCTCGCTGAACACCTGCACCCAGCCATGCATCTGGGTGACGATCCCATGCACGATCGCAAGACCAAGACCGGTGCCGCCGGTCTGACGTCGGGTGGTATAGAACGGATCGAAGGCCCTGGACAGGGTGACCTCGTCCATACCCGGCCCGTTGTCTGCGACCACCAGTTTCACGTGGGGACCGGGCAGAAGAATGGTCGTGGAACGGGCCAGCTCCACATCCACTTCGCAGCGCGTGAGTGACAGGTTCATCACGCCGCCCGCTTCGCCCATGGCCTGCGCGGCGTTGGTGCAGAGGTTCATGATCACCTGCTCCAGCTGAATGGCATCCGCCATTACCGGCCTGCAGTCCGGGTCGATGTCACACTCTATCCGTACGTTCGGGCTGATCGTCGGTTCGACGAGCCGCAAGGTGTCACGCATCGCCGTGGCCACCTGCACCGGTTGATGTTTCAGGTCACTGCTGCTGTCAAACGAGAGAATTCGTTTCACCAGCAGTCGGGCATTGGCGACCACCTTCTCCAGGTTCGTGAAATGCTGTCGTGCCTTGTCCGGATCATCCCCGGCCACCATGGCGAGCTCTGCGTATCCGAGCACCGAGCCCAGAATGTTGTTGAAGTCGTGGGCAACCCCCCGCGCCAGGGTCCCCACCGATTCCATCTTCTGTGCATCCCGCAGCTGTTTTTCCAGGCTGCGCATCTGGGAGATATCTTCCCCCGAAATCAGGGTGCCTGGTGGCGTGCTCTCGGTTCTTGGCAGCTCGATCGCGTGCCAGGCCACCATGCGTTGATCCCCTTTCCGGGTTCGAATGGGCGACTCGGAATACGCGTGCTGATCGACGGTCTGGAAACGTCTGCGGACCTCAGAGCGGAATTCCACCGGAACGAAGGCTTCATAGAAGTCCTTGCCGAGGATTTCCTTTTCCGAGCAGCCCAGCACCCGGGTGCCTTTCTGATTGATCATCCTGATTCTGCCCTGGCGATCGAGCGCCAGGATCATCACTTCCACCACATCGAGATAACGCTGCGCCTGCTGCTCCGTACGCTCGAGTTCGACTTCCTTGTGCTCCCGTGCCGTGATCTCCCGGATCAGCGTCTCGTTGATCTGATGGATTTCGGAAGCGTAGGCGATGCGGCGCGAGTAATTCCGATACACCACGACGATGACGAGCAGGGCGATCAGCACATATCCGGTCTGGGCCCACCAGGTGGCCCAGATCGCGGGGAGCACCCTGAACGGCAGCTGGAATTCTTCCGCGCTCTCCACGCCGTCCTTGTTGGCAGCGATCACGCGCAGCCTATAATCCCCGGGCTCGAGATTCGTGTAGGTGACCGCGTGCCGGTTGCCGTCTTCCACCCATTCATCCTCGAAGCCATCCAGCCGATGCCGGTAGCGCATGCCCCGCGAATCCGTGAAGTCGAGGGCCGCATACTCGAACGTGATGAGTCTGTCCGTGTATCGGAAGGTGATCAGGCCATCTTCGTCTCTCAACGAATCAATGTTGGTCGGCTGGTTGTGCCGCAGGAACCGGGTGAGGGCGACGGGCGGGGCATAGGTGTTGGCACGCACAGTCCGGGGGTAAAACGCATTGAAGCCATTCACGCCGCCAAACAGCAGCCGCCCGTCCGACGCTCTGAACGCAGCGCCGAAGTTGAACTCGTTACTCTGCAGTCCGTCACCGATGCTGAATCGCCGGATACCCCCACCCCCGAGTTCGAGACTGGCGAGTCCGCGGTTGCCGGCGGACCAGATGCGCCCGGATGGCTCAGAGATCAGCCCGTAGACGACGTTGCTGGGCAGGCCTTCCTTCACGCCCACCCGCTGGAATCGGACCACACCGCTTTCCCGGTCTGCGCGTCGCCAGACAGACAGACCCGCATCCGCCGTGCCGACCCAGAGGCTTCCTGCGGCATCTTCGGTGATGGCCCAGGCTGAATCGCTGGCGAGTGAGGTCTCATCGGCCGGGTCGTGCCGGTAGTGCCGGTACTGCCCGGATGCCGGATCCAGATGGCAGATTCCATCCCGTGAGGTGCCGATCCAGATCCCGCCAAACCGCCCCTGATGCAGCGCCATGATGTGGTCTGAGCAGAGACCGGCCGCATTCCCCGGGTCCGCCCGGTGATGGTCGAATCCATCCGTCTCGGGATCGAATCGATCCAGCCCCCGGCCATAGGTTCCCACCCAGAGCGTCCCCGCATCATCGACCAGAAGACTGGCCACCCCATCGAAGCTCAGACTCCCGGGATCGTGCGGATCATGCCGGTAATTCCGCCAGCTGTCCGAGACCGCGTCATAGCGGCCCAGCCCACCGGCACGGGTGCCGGCCCAGAGTGTCCCGTCCGGCGCCACCGCCAGCGACATCACCCGGTTGTCCTCCAGAGCACCCGGGCCGGTGGAAGGGCCGACCTGGGCGGCATGTCCGGTTTCGAGATCAACCAGGTTCACGCCGCCACCGGCCGTTGCCACGTACAACTGCCCGTCCTCGGCCTCGGCAAACCCTGCGATCCAGTTGCTGGTGAGTTCCCCGGCTCCGTCACCCAGTTGCCGGTAGGTCGCGAAGCCGCCAACGTGCGGATTCCAGGTATTCACACCGACCTGTGTACCGACCCAGAGAACGCCGCCCCGATCCTGGAAAAGGGCGGTGATGTGATCGCCACTCAAGCTGTGCACGTTCGACGCCTGGTGTCGGAAGACGTCGAACCGGCGGGTCACCGGGTTGAATCGATTCAATCCGTGGCTGTCTGTACCCACCCATAGCGCGCCGTCATCGCCCTCGCGCATGACCCGGATCGCATCCGAGCTCAGGCCACTGGTCGGACCGGCCACATAGTGCGCTTTCTGGGTGCCATTGCCATCCAGCTGATACAGGCCGTGTTCCAGGGTCGCGACCCACAGATCGCCCTGAGAATCGGCGGTGATGAGGCGGATTCGACTGTCGAAGCCATCCAGCTCGACCGCCGTGAAACGCCGGCTGACCGGGTCCAGCCGGTTGAGCCCGCCGCCATCCGTTCCAACCCAGACAAAGCCATTGCCGTCCACATGCAAGGCCTTCACCCGATTGCTGGAGAGCGATCGCTCATCTTCAGGATCATGCAGAAACTGGTGCAGGGCGCCGGTAACCGGCTCATAGCGGATCACGCCGGCGCCATCGCTGCCGAGCCAGAGCGTGCCCTGACCATCCTGTGCGATCACCCGGACAGGCAGGTCCGCGAAGCCGTTCGAGAGCCGGGAAAATACCGGCTGCACATCCGAGGCACCCGGTGTGAGTCGATTGAGGCCACCGCCGGTGCCGATCCAGAGCGTCCCCTCGCCATCGACGTGAAGATCCCAGATCCAGTCATGAGACAGGGAATCCGGGTTGTCCGGATCATTGAAATAGGTGACGAATTCGTGCCCGTCGAACCGGTTCAGACCCTGCTGGGTGCCGATCCAGATGAAGCCGCGCTCATCCTGGGCGATGGCCTGCACCACCGATTGAGAGAGACCCTGCTCGACGGACAGACGATTGAAACGCACGGCTTCCGTCGCGCTCGCATTCGCGTGCACGATCAGTGTCGCCAGGCAGACAGCAGCCGCCTTCATGATCAGGCGAGTGTCCTGCAAGCCGCCGCGATCCTTTCAGAAGTGAAGGCTCCAATATCCACGCCCGCACAGGCGCTTGCAAGATCGAATCACCCGATAGGGGGAAATCTCTCTCCCGCCGCGGCGGCCATCGGGACAGGAATATCAGGTGTGGGCGATCAGCACCACCTGGGAAGGCAGTGCTTCCACGGCTTTCAGGACCTCGAGTCCGGTCACCGGGTCGAGTGGCGCCAGCAGCTCATCCACCACCAGCAGCCGGGCTCCCTGCAGAATGCCCCTGGCCAGGAACAGACGGGCCTGTTCGCCCTGAGACAGTCGCCAGCCACCTTCGCCCACCATCTGCATCATCCCGGCGGGCATCTTCTCGATCAGCGGGCCCAGGCCGAGCTGCCGGGCAACGGCCTGAGCATCCTGCAGATCCCGGGCACTCGGCGGCCAGGCGCGGCCGAGCAGCAGATTGAAGGCAAAGGTGTCGGTCAGGACATGGTTGATACCGGGTTGTGGCACGTAGCAAACCTGGGTCAGCCAGCCCCGGGCACCCGCCACGTAGCGGTCGATGCCCTGACTGAGCACAGTGCCCGCACTGGGTTCCAGGCGCCCGGCCAGCAGCGACCCGAACGTGGATTTACCGCTGCCGGAACCCCCGGTCATGAGCACTTTTCCGGACTCGCCAAGTTCCAGATTGACGTCGCGAAGCACCTGTCGGCTCGAATCCGGGTAGGTGTATTCCAGCCCCTGCACGAGCAGATGAGCGCCACCATCCGCCCCCTGTGCCGATCCTGTCGATGGGTCGACAGAGGCCCCGGTGGCAGACGCGTTCCGCCGTTCGGCCGGATAGGGATTCAGATGTCGTGCCGACACCAGCGCTTTGAGGAGTTTCATGATGCCGGTGGAAGCGCCGTGCAGAATGCCGAACCCGACGATCACAAAGCCGATCTGCGCCACGCTCGCCGTGTTCGACGCACCCTGTCCGAACAGGTCGATCAGGATGACGGCCACACCCAGCACAGCCCAGAGACGGGGAATGGCGCCAATGCTCAGTTCCCGGCGGTCCGCTTCCGCGCAGGCCCGCTCGTAGGCCGCCAGACAGGCGTCTTCCTCGGCGTGCCAGCGGGAGGAACCGACAAAGGCTTTGCGGGTGCGATGGCCGATCATCTCCTCCGTATGAACGGCCGTCAGCCGCAGATGTGCCGCGTGCAGGCGGGTTTCCGCTTTGTGGTAGCCGGACCATGAACGCACGGCAATCACCAGGGTCAGCCCGAACAGCAACAACAGCGGGTGCAGTCCCGCAAACCAGAGGAAGACGGCAATGATGGCAATGGCATCGAAACCGGACAGCAGAACCCGCAACCCACCCTGAGCCGCCAGCGCATCCAGCCGATTGGCCTCGAGCGCCCGGGCGGTGAGCTGGCCGATTCCCTGGGACCGTACATCCGCCTTGTCCATCCCGAGCGCATTTCTGAGCAGGCTCTGCTTGATACTGATGCCGAGTCGTGTGGCCAGGTTCTGCTGCACCAGTGATTCCAGCGGCAGGAGCAGCAGAGAAGAAACCAGGGCCACGATCCAGACAGTCAGCAGCGCCTCACGCTCGCCCACACTCAACAGAGCGCTCACCAGGGTCACCCAGCTCAGTACCCAGAGGCCGAAGTGCAGCACATGCAGACCCACCAGCCCAGCCACCCTTAATCCATTCGCCCGGTTCCAGAGGGCCTGTTCCGGTTCTACCGGCAACTGCCAGCCCACCGGCACACGCTGCCGGTGCAGGTGTTCGTTCCGGCATGCCTGAGCAAGGTCTGCACCCACTTCAGCAGCCAGCCGGGTGATGGTTGCCTCCACCTCGGGAGACAGCGCAGGCGTCAGCAGAGCGAGCAGATCCTTCATGGCAACCGACTGATGGTCACCACTCCGCGCGAGCAACGTCACCGTGTGTCGGCTGGCACTGACCACGAGCAGGGCTGAATCTTCAAGCGAAAGCACCATGGGTGCGGCGTGCACGATGCATCGGCTGATGTCGTCGACCCTGCAGGCGAGCGGCACACAATCCATGCCCCGGGCAGACAGGGTCGATGCCAGCACCGCCTCCAGGCTCAGGGCGCCGCCATTCGCCGAGGTGCCGGACGACCGGGGCGAAGCTGCTCCGAGCAGGGTATCGATCCCCTGACTGAGCTCGCCCGCATTCCAGCGCAATGACCGATCCAGTGCTTTCATGAGGGCACCACCTCGCCCCGTTCCAGATGCGCATGCTGCCAGTGCGGGCTTTCGTGCAGATGGTTCAGCAGGGCAGATTCCCGGTCGAGCATCTGCCCATACAGAGAACCCGGGGTCTCAAGCAACCCTCCAGGCGCACCATCCTCCACGATCTGCCCGTGCCGGAACACCAGCACCCGGTCCAGGTGTGTGGTTTCGCTAATATTGTGGCTGACGAACAGCATGGTCGCCTCCGGCCAGCGGGATTCGATGGCCTCCCGGACCCGTATCCGCTGCTGTGAATCCATGCCGGTAAAGGGCTCATCGAGCAGAACCAGCCGTTTGCCGGCACGCGCCAGTCCGCGTGCGATTCTTAAACGCTGCCCCTCACCGCCGGAAAGACGGCTGCCATTCTCTCCCGCACCGGTGGCCAGACCTTCGTCCATGCGGCTGAGATCACCCAGCAATTCGGAGCCGGACAGCGCCAGCTCGCTCTGCAGGGGATCGTCTTCCTCCAGGCCGTAGCGAACGTTGTCGAACAGGCTCCGATTCCAGAGATAGAGTTCCGGATCTATCACCGCAGTCTGCTCTCGAAGCGCGCCTGCGTCGCCCGGATGCAAAGGCTGGCCGTCGACGATCAGCTCACCCTGATCGAGAAGGTGCCAGCCGAGAATCGTCCCCAGAAAAGAACTCTTGCCGGACCCGGAAGCGCCAACGATGGCAACCCGTTCGCCCGGGGCGATGGAGAGATCCAGCCCGTCGATCAGCGCATGATCGCCTCGCCGAACCGTGGCGGCGCGGAATTCGAGGGCCACACCGGCGGCGGTCATCTGCCCGGACGAACCGGCCTCTTCCTTTACTTCTACCCTTTCCTTTTCTTTTTCCCTTTCCTCTTCAGGCGCTTCGAGTAATTCGAAGACCCGTCGCGCGACGTTTCCGAGCGCGGGCAGCTGTTTCAGCGACTGAGTGAGCTGCAGACTCAGAACGGGAATGAACAGTGACCAGTAGGCCACCAGCAGAATCGTGCCCAGAGACATCACCCTGTCCAGTGCCAGGCAGACCAGCGCGATACTCAGCGCTGCGAGCACAATCACCTGAACGCCCTCGAACAGGAGGGCAGGACGCTGCTGCTCCGTCACCGCACGAACCCAGCCGAGCAGCAGAGATTCCTGCTCCTGGCGCACGGCGGGTGAGGCACCATGTGCCCAGATGGCTTCCGAACCCCGCAGGCTATCCAGATAAAAGCGCGACAGCGCCCCGAGATGGGTGCGGGCACGCAGATCCCGCTCTGCCAGCCCGGGAAAAATGAGCACCGGTGCAACAAGCGAGATCAAACCGGCAAGGAGAATGAGCAGCCAAAGATCAGGCAGCAGCCAGACAAGTCCCGGCAGAATCAGTCCGAGTCGACCGACGACGATCAGGATCTGTCGAGAGACCTCCGGAATCTCCCGGACCTGTGAGATGGCGTGACCACGCTCGGCAAGATCGGAGACCAGCCGGCTCGAGAAGTAGCCGTCCGCCATGCGCGGGAGTTTTCTGAGCAATCTGGCATGCATGCTGGTGCTCATCCGCCGGCCAAGTGCCTGCGCCATCCGCATACTGGCAGACTCGAGCGCTACCGCCGCAATCAGGGGTGCGATCACGACAAAGGAGATCAGTATCAGCAGCGGAAGCTCCGCCGGCGGTTCAGCGCCGATCAGATAGCGGAACACCAGCGCCTCGATAAAGGTGACCGCACCAACCAGAAAACTCACGGCAGCCAGTCCGGCCGCTACCGGTCGCATTCCGAGCTCGCTGCAGACGTCTGCCAGATTCCGGAAAACTGATCGTTCCTCCGGGTTGTGGGCCCTGGCAACCACCGGGTCCTCGAGATTCACATCCGCCTGCCCGGCAATCCGCACGATGACGGCGCCGCGCAGGATCAGGTCATCTTCTCCATCCGGCGTCACCTGAAAATATTCGTCCGCGAGCAGTTCCGGCGCCGCCAGCAGCGACCGCAGCAGCGCTGGCGCGTCGGCACGCGGTTTACGTGCGCCGTCGCACATGGACCGGCACATACGGATCGCCGCATCAAGTCGGGCGGGTATCTGCCAGCTGTCGGCCTGACGGACATCGGCAATGAAATCCTCCGCCGTTTGCCCATCAATACCCATCGAACCCATTCCATCTCTGAGGCAGTCCAGAAACTCGTCGGACCGGGCAAAGTCGAACCAGTCTTCGGCGGCGACGGTGATTCGGTGCTGATAGAGCATGCTGAGGAAGCGGTCACTGCGCATCCAGGAACGGCCACGCGCCGGATCCATGATCTGCACGAAACCAAAGCGTTCGCGCCAGACGGCGACAAAGTGGGTCAGTCCATTGGGCAGGGTGACGATCGCAATGCAGGGCAGGTTCTTATTGCCCCCACTGAGGAGGAAGTCGTTCGGCAGCATCACCTGTTCCGCATCCAGCCCGAACCGGACGGCCAGTTCTTCCAGTGTGTCGATGGAGGTGCCATCCACATCGGTCTGGCAGGCTTCGCGCAAGCGGGGATAGCTCACGTCGGCGCCAAATCCACCCAGCATCGAGGCAAGGACCGCCGGCCCGCAGTCCATGGCAGAGGTCTGGGTGATCTCAGGTGCGTTGCGTTTCACGACGCCACCTCACCCCGCCATCATCACTGAACGGATGCATGCTGGGTCGGCTGCGGATCAGGGGCTGGTCTGTGCAACAACCAGAACATCCGCTGCGCGAGAGTGGCCTCGTCGATCTGAACCACCGCCTCTCCTTTCAGCCCATGGTTGAGCTGAGCGGCCAACGGAGCATCCGTATCCACCCGGAAATCCACCCGTACCGTGCCATTACGCTCTTCCGTTCCAACCCTGAGCACCCGGGCATCGAGGGTTCCGAACTCTGTCCAGGGCAGCGCGTAAAAGCGGATCCGTGCCGGCTGCTCCATACGCAGACGGCCGGCCGCCGTTCTGGCAGCAAAGGTCGCCTGGAACTCGAACTCCCGGTTCGGCACCAGCGTCATCAGCCAGTCACCCGGCTGCAGGGACTGACCGACCGCAACCCGGGCCATCGCTCCGATGCGACCGGCGAAAGGCGCGCGGACGGTGAGTTCTTCGATACGCAGCTCGATTTTCCGCTGTTCCGGTTGCAGCTCGGCAATCTCGCCGGCGAGCCCTGCCCGATGGCGCATGAGTTGCGCGCGAGTCGTTTCATTGCGGCTTATCGCCAGACGTTTGTTTGCCAGCAGCTCACTCGCCTGCGCCTCCTGCGCCTGCAGTTGCAGTCGGATCTGCGCCACCTCGGTTTCGGCACGGGCGTACTGCAGGGCATCTATCTGACGCTGGGCACGGAACTCCCGGTAAAGGGCTTCCGCCTCTGTGGCGTAATTGAGCTCGGCTTCGGTCTCTTCCGTCCGGGCGGCAAGTGCTTCCAGGGCCATGTCGTAGCTTTCGAGTTCGCCTGCCAGCGAGTTGGCAATCGATGCTGTTTCCAGATCGATGGATTCGATTTCCTGCCGGAGGGCAGCAAGGCGCTGCTGACTTCGGGACAGCTCCAGCTGTAACGGTTCGGAATCAAAGGTGATGAGAACATCGCCGGGTTCGATCGCGTCGCCCAGTTGAAACGGCAACGCTGATATCGGCGCATCGGAAAGACTGGAAATGTCGAGGGCTTGTGTAGCGGATACCGCCCGGCCATCCGCACTGGAGACTGTAACAGGCAGCTCCACATAGAGCGCAACGGAACCCCAGGCAAGTATGATCACCGTACCCACGGCGGAGAGCCACCAACCGGCACGCAGTGAGCCGTTACCGGAAGCAGCTAGGGTATTTTCAAAAGGTATGGCCACTGAGCCGCTCGTTCCTTCGAACAGGCAGTTAGAAAAATTCCCATCAGTACATGTCTGGGAGATCGGGAAACAACGCGAGAGTCGACTGGGGCAACAGACGCTGCCCCAGCACGATTATGGGCTAGTTATCCCAGAGGATGGAGCCAGCCTTGACTTTAGTCTTGACCTTCATGTCAGTCTCCTTGTGTTGATCCGATTCAAAAGACAGATCTACTCGACGATCAGACCTGCCCAGCCACTGATTCGGCCAGTACACACGAAACTTTAGACAGGTATTGAGATGGAGATCACGAAGCGCTCATTCCGTAACAAGCGCATCACAAGATAGTCAGCCGCGCGGAACGTCCTCGGCAGGCAGCACCCGGCTGACGCAGGCAGCGAGCTCGCTCAGCAGAAACGGTTTCTGGAGAAAACTGATGGTGGAGAGGCCAACCAGGCCATCACTCACCGCAGATCGGCTGTAGCCACTCATCAACAGCACGGGGAGATCGGGATGGGTTCGACGCAACTTGACGATGAGTTCTTCGCCGCTCATCTCAGGCATGGCCAGGTCGGTGATCAACAGGTCGATCTCATCACCATGCTCGGCAAACTGAGCCATGGCCTGACGTCCGGAATTCGCGGTGAGGACGCGATAACCCGAACGCTTCAATCCTCTGCCGGCAAGCTGACGAATGTGGTCCTCGTCGTCCACCACCAGAATCAGGGGCCCGGGGGTTTCCGGTCGTGGCACCGCGTCAACCGACTGCAGTCGCCCTTCTTTCGCCGCACCGGTCGTCACAACGTTCGTCACAACGTTCGTCACGGCCGCAGAGGACTGCGCCGCCGACTGATCCGAAACGGGTAGCAGAACCCTGAGGACCGATCCCTGCCCGGGCCGCGAATCAACCATGATCGTGCCGGAATGCGCCCGCGCAATACCCAGCGATTCGGCAAGACCGAGACCACCGCTGCCAGCCCGGGTGGTGAAGAACGGATCGAAAACCTGCATCTGCACTTCCGGTTCGATGCCTTCCCCATTGTCTTTGACGGCAATGAACACATAGGTGCCGGGAGGCAGACCGGTGCGGATCGAATCGGCCGAGTTTTCTTCCAGTTCCAGCGTCCCGGTGGAGATCACCACACTGCCGCCGTCCTCGTCGCAGGCTTCAACGGCATTCAATGTCAGATCCGTCAGCAACCGGTTGAGCTGCTTCCTGTCCCCCTCCACGTTCGGCAGCCAGCTTCTGAGCTCGAAATCCAGAGACGTCCGTCTGCCGACAACGGAGCGCAGAAAGCTGCGCATCGATCGGATCTCGGTGGTGAGATCCAGGGGCTCCATCTCTATCGCCTGCTTTCCCGCATAGGTGAGCAACTGATGAGTGGTTTCTTCCGCCCTGCCCGCCGCCTCGACGACGGACCAGAGATAGGGGAGGATCTTAGAGCTCTGGCTGCCTTCCACCTCGGCAATGGCCAGTTCCACATTCAACAGAATCGTGGTGAGCTGGTTGTTGAACAGGTGTGCCGATCCGCCAGCCAGCACGCTCATGCTCTCGAGCTTCTGAGTGCGGATGACCTGCTCTTCGAGCTGCACGCGGCGGGTGATGTCCCGAAGCACGGCGGTGATCCGGGGCTGGCCATTGTCCGCCACGAACCGGGTTACCGAAATGTCTACCCAGTGGACGTCACCGTTCGGCAACCGGAGGCTGCGAATACGCTGGTACGGGCCTCTGGCGATGAGCTGACCGAGCGTCAGAGGGCCGGCGAACCCTTCCAGGGATTCCCGAGGTGCGACTTCGAAGCGTTCGGAGACCGTCATCAGATCAAGGCCGAGCAGATCACCCGCATCGATCCCGAAAACGGTATCGGTATTCGGACTCACATAGGTCAGCCGGGTGTCCGGACCCACCTCGACGATCACCTCGTCCGATTTTTCGGCTAACGCATTGAAGCGGACTTCAGTTGCCGTCGCAGCTCTTGGCGCTGCCTTCACGGGCCCGTCGTGCCTACCACGACGCTCGCCCCCTGCTCGCTGATCCTGTTTCAGTCATGACGCTTGTCACAAAGACTTCATCGACGCCGGACGATAAGTCAGACCGGTCCGGGGCGCAACCAGACCAGCGCAATCCTTCCGGATCCGCCGGAATCCTCCGGAATAATAGAACGAACCCGCGCCATTCCTTGCACAAACCGGGTCAGACAACTAGGCTGTCACACAGCATACGGGAGCAGGCATCGACCGGATCGGGAAGGATCAGGAAGATGCATTGTCCGGCGCCTGATAAGAACGTACGCACCCGGTCCACAGATGGCGGGTAGCAGGACGCGAGCGCTGGCAAAAAAGAGGCAGAAGCAGTTTGGAGGCCTTAAATTGATCCCCCACGGCAGCGTTCCGGTCGTTGACGGCAATGCCGACCGTGCTCGAAAAGTTTCCCGCCTGCTCACCTTCCTCGGTTACCAGCCCCGACAGTTCGACACCCCGGATTGCGCGAACCTGCCATCCGAGGAAACGACTACCTGGTCCGCCGTCGTCGTCGGCGATGTGGATGCCGTCTGGACCGACTGGCTCGATGACCTGAGCCGATGCAGGCCCGAGCTCCCCATTCTGGATGCCCGAACACTCTCGATGGCCAGCGAAGCCGATCGCCATCGCCCGACAACTCACTCCGCAGCGGATGCCCTGGCTCCGACCGGTCGCTCCACCGCCGCCCGTCAACTCGCTCAACTCATCGAGCAGGTCGCACCATCCAATGCCACCGTGCTGATTCTGGGCGAGTCCGGCACGGGAAAGGAACGGGTGGCACGCAGCGTTCATGCTCAGTCCGCCCGGCACGACCAACCCTTCGTCCCCCTGAACTGTGGCGCCATCCCCTCGGAGCTGATGGAAAGCGAACTGTTCGGCCATGAAAAAGGGGCGTTCACGGGCGCTCTGACTCAGCGCAAAGGTCGCTTCGAGATGGCCGACGGCGGCACGCTGTTCCTCGACGAGATCGGCGACATGAGCCTCGAACTGCAGGTGAAACTGCTCCGCGTACTGCAGGAGCGATCGTTCGAGCGCCTCGGCGGCGGCCGCACGATCCATTGCGACGTGCGCATTCTGGCAGCGACCCATCGGGACCTGAAGGCCGCCGTGGCCGCCGGCAGGTTCCGGGAAGACCTCTACTATCGGCTGAGCGTCTTTCCCGTCGAGGTGCCCGCACTGCGCAATCGTGCGGAAGACATACCGGCATTGATCGACGAACTCATTCACGAGAACGTGCGTAGAGGGGGGGTTCCGGTGAAGTTCGCGGACCAGACCCTGCGCGCACTTTCCTGGCTCGACTGGCCGGGCAACATCCGTGAACTGGCAAACCTGGTGGAACGGATGGCCATTCTGAATCCCGGCGGCCTGGTTGAGATCAAGGATCTGCCTGCCGAATACCGGGTGGATCTACCCCCGGAGCAGCCGTCGACCAGCGAAGCGTCTCTGCTGACCGGCAGCAGCGACAGCAGCGACAGCAGCGACAGCGTGGATCTGAAGCACCATCTGCAGCAGATCGAACGCGAACTCATCGAGGCGGCGCTGGCCCGCTCGAACGGCGTGGTGGCCGAAGCGGCCAGAATGCTGAATGTGGGCCGAACCACCCTGGTGGAGAAGATCCGCAAATACGGCCTCAGCGCCGAATCCAACCAGGTGGCCTGATCCTACCTTTCTCCAGAACTTCTTCGAAATGCTATTCTTCCTCCGCTGGTAACCGCGCTTAAGGGGCATAGCAACAGGGGGAGCCATGAGCGAACTGACCATTGTGCCGATCTCTCGGGAGGAGACCGGCAATACCTTCGGGGCCACGATCACCGGCGTACGTCTGGGCAAGCTGACCGACCTGGAATTCAGTCAGATCCATGCCGCATTTCTGCAATACGGCTTCCTTCTGTTCCCGGGTCAGTTTCTCTCTGAGCAGGAGAACATCGACTTCGGCACCCGATTCGGCGATCTCGAGTTCGGTGGCGCACCCATGTCCAATCAGAAGCGCCTGGCTGAGGGGAAGTACGGCGACGTATTCGATCTCGACGGGCAGATCATGCGCACGAACGTCGGCAACGAAACCTGGCATACGGATTCCACCTACAAGCCACTGAGTTCCAAATGCGCCATGCTTTCTGCCGTGACCATCCCGGACGAAGGCGGCGAAACCGAACTGGCAGATGCCCGCCATGCGTACGACGCGCTGGATGCGGCCATGAAGGAGAAAATCTCGGGATTGAGCGCCTATCACTCCACCGAGTACTCCCAGGCCAACGACATCGGCGACTTTCCCGCCAGGGACGATGGATCGATCTATCATGGCGAAGCCTATCTGCGGCCGCTGGTGAAGGTGCATCCCGAAACAGGCCGCAAAGCCATCTTCGTGGCCCGTCACGCATTCGGCATTCCAGGGCTTTCACGGAACGACAGCCGTGCCCTGCTCCGGCAGCTCACGGAGTTCGTCGTCTCCGAACCGGCCCGGGTCTACCGCCATCACTGGCAGCCCGGAGATACACTGATCTGGGACAACCGCTGCATCCTGCATCGGGCCAGACCTTACGACTATTCGAAGCCCAGGGTGCTGATCGGCACCCGCATCGCCGGCGATCCTGATTCGGAGCTCGCCTACTATCCCGACGATCCGGCGGCAGAAGCCGGGCGGGTCGCGCTCGCCGAAGAGTTGAACCATCTCCGAGAAGAGACCGGCGACCGCATGTATGGTGCGACAACCGCTGACCACGCCGGCTGACCGCCCGGTCTCAACCGGGCGCCGCATCCAGCGCACGCAGCAAAGCCCGATCTCTGCCGTACCTGTCCTCGAAGAAGCGTATGCCTTCCGCGTCGGGTTCAGCCGTGAGGTACATGAAGAAGATCGGGGCAGGCCTGTCGAGAAGGACAGTCTGCCTCTGCCGGCCGTCCAGCACCTGCTGAAAGGTCTGTGCGTTCCACGTATCCGGATCATCCAGCAGCCGTTCCGCCAGCGTGAACGGTTCGTCCACCCGCACACAGCCTGAGTGTAAGACCGGCTCACCCGTCGCGGGTGCATCGTGCAGATAGACGGAGTTCGGGTTTGGAAAGATGAACTTCACCCCGCCAAGCGCATTCCAGGGCCCGGCACGCTGACGAAGTCTGAACGGAAAGTGATCCGGATCGACGGAGGACCAGTCAACGTCTGACACGGCCACCGGCTGCCCGTCCCGATCGAGCAGATCCATCTGATTCTCTGCCAGATAGCCGGGCGGGTTCTCCAGCAGCTGCCCCATCACCGCTTCGCGCAGGGTGGCGGCAGGCACGGACCAGGCGGGATTGAGCACCAGGTAGTGGATCTCGTCACGGAGAACGGGCGCCTGTTGACAGGGTTCGGCGATCCGGGCCGGACTTCGCCAGAGCACCTGCCGACCCTGCAGAATCGTCACTTCCGCCGCAGCACTGTTGACCAGGACAAACTGGCCACGAATCCGGTGCAGATCTTCGAACACCCATCGACCCCGCTCGAGCGAGGCACGAATCTGTTGGATCCGTTGTGCTACCGGCACATCGAGTGCAATGCGTGTCGCCGGACCGACGACACCGTCGGCGTCGAGACCATGGCGCTGCTGGAACCCCATCACCGCCTGCTGCAGTAATTCATCGAAGAGAACGTCATCGGAGAGAACGTCATCGGAGAGATTGTCATCGGAATCCGAGACCAGGTCACCGAACGCCAGCAACCGCCGTCGCAAGTCCGGGACCCGATCATCCTGATCACCAAGCTGCATGGTCGGTCCTGGCCCGATCGTCGGCCAGCCACCCTGTTCGGCGATCCGGCGATATTCGGCCAGCCAGCGAACCAGGGACTGATAGATCGGGCCGCGCTCGATATCCCTCCTGACCGTGGCACCAAGCGCATTCGCGCGAATGGATCCCAGCAGCATCTGCACAGGGTCTTCACCAGGCAGCAGCGGACGATCGAAATTCCAGTTCGCCTGAATCCGCCGGGGATGCACCTTGCCGAAGCGGACCTGATAGGCGACCCGCACCAGAATTTCGCTGGCGAGCACATCGATCTTGACCAGAGACAGGGGGTCCCGGGGCAGTCCGTCTTCCGGCAACAGCCGCTTCAGGGCGGCCAGGGGATAATCATCCGGATTCAGTCCCTGCTGATCGGCAAACGCCACCAGGTCAGCGAGCCGTTCCAGCCGGGCGCGCTCAGCCCACAGTGGCTGATACCCGTTTTGCGCATACAGTTCCGGCAGCAACGCCCGGGACAGAATGGGTTCGCCATCGATCTCCAGATCGTTGTCGAACATCAACCATTCCATCCGTTCCTGCAGAAGATCGCTGAAGTCGGCATCCGCCCGGGCCATCCCGGCACCGGTCAGCAGAATCAGGAAAAGCACCCCATGTCTCATGAATTCCCATCCCCGTTTGCGGCTCAGTCAAGGGAATGTCGCCGGACCCGCACGCTGCATCCCTACGCCAGTCTTTTACTTTACCGCAGCAATCGGCGCCGGCCCTACTCCTGTGCATCCTCCAGCTCGGACCAGCGCAGATAGGCCTGTTCGAGTTCGTCACTCACGTCCGCCAGAGACTTCAGCGTCGCTTTAACGCGTTCGGGATCCTGCTGATAGAAGTCGGCTGTCGCCGTTTCTTCCGTCAGCTCTGCCTGTCTCTGTTCCAGCGCTTCTATGCGTCCGGGCAGCGCCTCCAGCTCACGCCGGTCCTTACCACTGAGCCCGGACTGACGGCTGGCCGACCCGGTGCCCCGCTTACCCTGGGACGATTGCGCTGATTTTTCCCTGGATGGTTTTGCCCTGGCCGATTTCGCCCTGTCCGCCTTCATGGCCAGTGCGTCTGCCTGTCGCCGCCAGTCCGAGTAACCGCCGATGTATTCACCGATCCGCCCATCGCCTTCGAGAACCAGCGTGCTGGTCACCGTCTGGTCGAGAAAGGCCCGGTCATGGCTCACCAGCAGCAGCGTGCCGTCAAAGCTGTCGAGCAACTCCTCCAGCAGTTCCAGGGTTTCCACATCCAGGTCGTTGGTCGGCTCGTCGAGCACGAGCAGGTTGGCCGGTTTCGCGAACAGTTTCGCAAGCAGCAGGCGATTTCGTTCGCCGCCGGACAGGGTCTTTACCGGGGAATTCACCCGCTCCGGAGAGAACAGAAAGTCCCGCAGATAACCGATCACGTGCCGGGTCCGATCCCCGACCTCTACCTGATCCTTCCCGTCCGCCACATTGTCACGCACGGAACGCGTCAGATCCAGCTGTATGCGCTCCTGGTCGAAGTAGGCAATCTGCAGCCTGGTGCCCTGCCGGACGGTACCGTTCGAGGGCTCGAGCTCACCGAGCAGCAGCTTCAGCAGGGTACTTTTGCCGCTGCCATTGGGCCCGATCACACCCACACGATCGCCGCGCAGAATCGTGGTCGAAAACTGCCGCACCACCGGCTCGTCATCGTAGGAAAATTCAACGTCGTCCGCTTCGATGACGATCTTTCCCGAATCACTGCTCGAATCGAGATCGAGCTTCACGGATCCCTGCCGCTCCAGGCGGGCCTTTCTCTCCAGCCGCATGGCCTCGAGTCGGCGCACCCGGCCTTCGTTACGGGTCCGTCGTGCTTTGATACCGGTCCGGATCCACACCTCTTCTTCGGCGAGCTCACGGTCAAACTTGCGATTGCCTTCCGCTTCGGCTGCGAGTTCCGCGTTCTTCTGCTTGAGGTAGTCCGCGTGACTGCCGGGATATGAATTCAGGACGCCCCGGTCGAGCTCGATGATGCGGGTCGCCAGATCGTCAATGAATGTCCGGTCATGGGTGATGAACAGAACAGCACCCGGAAACCCGACCAGCGCCGCTTCCAGTGCGGTGATCGAGTCGATGTCCAGATGGTTGGTCGGTTCGTCCAGTAACAGCAGATCCGGCTCCGCCACGAGTGCCTGACCGAGCATGGCCCGACGCCGTATTCCACCGCTGCACTCACTCATGAGCGCATCCGCAGGCAGCTTCAGTCTGCTGAGCGTCGCATCCACGCGCTGGGAGGCATCCCATGCGCCGATCTGATCGATCTCCGCCTGCACCCGGCTGAGCGCTTCCAGCGTTTTCCCGTCACCTGTGGCGACGTCGTGACTCAGCTTATGGTACTGACTCAGCAGCCCGCTCAGATCACCGAGCCCCATGGCCACCGTATCGAACAGCGTCGCTGTCGCCGCGGCGGGCACTTCCTGGGCAAGTCGGGCAACCCTGACGCCCTCGTCGATCCGCAGCGTTCCGGAATCCAGCACCTGCGTACCGTTCAGCACGTTCAGGAGCGTGGATTTGCCGGTGCCGTTGCGACCGATCAGGCAGACTCTTTCCCGGGCTTCGATCAGGAGATTCACATTCTCGAGGAGCGGCACGTGACCGAACGCCAGACAGGCATTTTGAAGTTGGATGAGTGGCATCGTTAAATCAACAGAGATTCGGTGATCGGGTGGAACGCCGCCGACGCAAGAATGAGTGAATTCGCGGTCAAGGCAGGCACGCCATACACCTCCACCGGCGTCCGGTGCACATCATGCACGGCTTTGATCAGCAGATCGAAATCCCCATCCCCCGACAGCAGGACGATCCGGTCGAGGTCCGGTGCATTGTGCAGCACGTCGATGGTGATACCCACGTCCCAGTCACCTTTGGCGGATCCATCGGCCCGCTGGATATAGGGTTTGAGCCGGACGTCGAAGCCGATGTGGCGCAACGCGGCCTGAAATTTCTGTTGCCCCTCGTCACCGCGCTCGGTGGCGTAGGCAAGGGCGAGGGCAATTTCACCGCGTCTGCTCAGCGCGCCCCAGAGCGCCCGGTAATCAAACTGCCGACCATAGCTGTGACGGGTCGTGTAATAGATATTCTGCACATCAACGAACAGACCGATCCGTTCCATTCAGGGTAACCCCGCCTCAGAAGGCGGGCATAGTAGATGGGTGCGCCGTGGAGCGCCAGGACAGCGCGGCCGATCAGCAGCGAACGCTCCGCGGCCTGGCGCTAGATCTTCCCGGGTTCACTGAATTCCGTATCCAGCTCGATGCGCATATGCCTTGCGGCCAGGATGAAGTGTGCGGCTGCCCAGAAAAACAGGCTGACCACCGCGATCAACGCCCAGCGCACGCCAACCGTGGAGGCGGCGCGGCACTGTTCAATCAGCGCCGGTACGGTGGCCGGGCACGTCTCGAGGTAATTCCCGGCCTGGAACGAGCCGGCTGCGAAATGGTCGCTGAGCGCGCCCGTGACCACCGGACCCAGCGACAGACCGACGATACTCATCGCCAGGGCCAGCACGGCAACCGCTGATGCGCGCATGCGAGGTTCCACGAGATTCTGCGTCACCGCATAGGTTGGCGCGTACCAGGCAGCGGAAAACAGACCAGGGAAGACAAGTATGGCCAACCCGGTCTGCCAGCTCTCCTGCAGAAAGCCCAACGCGTACCCAGGTCCGGCGAGACACATGCAGACGGCCGGAAACCATCCGTAGTAGCGCAGGTCCCTGCGCGCCAGCCGGTCGGTCACAAACCCGCCCATGAGGTAGCCGCCGCTGACGGAGATACCGTTCATCAGCGCAAATGCCAGCGCTGCATCCGTGTAGCTCATGCCATAAGCACGAACGAAGTACGGATGCGTGAAGGAAATCACGCTGTAACCGATGAAGTTCGTCAGAATCGCCGCGCATAGAATGTGTCTGAAACTGCCACTGTCCCGCAGTTTGCGCACCACCGCAGAGAACGGCGGCGCCGCTTTATCAACCAACCGCCCTTCGGACAGTCCCCGGGCCGGTTCACGCATCGTCATGGCGGCGATCACCGCCACGAGCAACCCGGGAATACCTACCACCAGAAACGCCGCCCGCCAGCCGAACTGCTCCGCAGCGTACGCACCGCCAATGCCTCCGACCACCAGGCCGAGCGGCGTGGCCAATCCGAGAATACCGATCGCCGTCGCCCGGCGATGAGGTGGATAGTAGTCCGCCAGTAGAGATTGCGCGGGCGCATTGGCGCCCGCCTCACCGATACCCACGCCTATTCTGGCGAGGAGCAGGTGTGTGAAAGAACCGGCAAGACCGCACAGTGCGGTCATGGCAGACCAGGTGGCGACGGCGGCGCTGATGATGGCGACCCGGCTCCTGCGTTCTGCCAGTCGCGCAACGGGCACGCCCAGGATTCCATACAGCAGAGAGAAAGCGATACCGCCCAGCAGCCCGAGCTGCAGGTCAGTGATCCCGAGATCGTCTTTGATCGCCTGACCCACGGTGTTGAGTATGGATCGGTCTATGAACGCAAGTGTGGAGATCATGATGAGAAGGCACATTGCCCAGCGGCGGTCCCGCCTGCTGGCAGCATCAATGTCCCCGTTCTCGAGTGGCTTCACCGGGTTCGACATTCGCGCGCTCCGGGAAGCCTCATGGCCGTTGTCATGCCTGGGATGACTCCGGCTTTCCGTGATCGGAAATCGCTTTCTCCGTCGCGGCGACGATGCTGCCGTAAATCTCCTCGCTGTTGTCTCGAGCCCAGTTCATCGACGCAAGCCGATTCCGGTTGGCACCCCGGAAGTGCGGCATCACATAGCGGGCGAAGAGTTCATAACTTCGGCAGGTGGCGCTGAAGTCGGCACAGTTGTGTTCCAGGAACAGAATGGTTCCGAATCCGCCTGATTGCTGCAGCAGGGTTTCGATATGGGCAATGGCATCGTCCGGCGTGCCTGCCATCACGACGCCGAAGGTGCCGAGTCCGGATGTCGCCCATAGGTCCACCGCCTGCTTGTCGGTCAGATTCCGATTCAGGCCCTGCTGGTCGCTGAATGCACCACGAAGGCTGCGGATGTATTCGATCAGCCTGGGGGTCCCCCACTCCAGATCGCGTCGGGCCTGTTCACGGGTATCGGCAATGTGCATGCTCACCACGACGCGCCAGCGGTCGCGACTGGTGTGCTTTTCCGATTCCCGGGCCGCTTCTTCATGTACGCCCCAGTGTTCGCCCAGAGCTGAAAATCCAATCGGTGTGGAGGCAGCCAGAGACAACATCCCCAACCCGAGACGACCGGCAGTTACCGGTCCGGTCGGAGTGACCGCGCAGGCCACCGACATCTCCATGCGTGGTGTCTGATGGGGTGGAATCTGCAGACGGGCATCTTTCAGAGTGAACCAGTCAGTTTCCCTGCTGACCGTCTCGCCTTCGAAAAGTGCAATCAGACACTCGAGTGACTCATTCATCATTCGACGCTGATCCATGGGACTGATACCCATCATGTAGGCATCCGTCGGCAACTGGCCGGGGCCGGCGCCGAACATGATGCGTCCACGCGTCTGGTGGTCCAGTTGAACGATCCTGTCCGCCAGGATCAGCGGATGGTGGTAACTGAGCGAATTGACGCCGGTACCGAAACGGATGTGACGGGTGCGTTCCGCGGCCGTGGCGATGAACAGCTCCGGTGAGGAAATGATCTCGTAGCCACCGGAATGATGCTCACCAATCCACATCTCGTCGTAGTCCAGCGCATCGAGCAACACGGCAAGCTTGAGATCCCGATCGAGGGCGAGTGTGGGGTTTTCCCTGACAGGATGGTAGGGCGCGACAAAACTGCCGAAACGCAGATGCGGCGAAGCGGAGTCAGGCGCCGGATTCAAGGGTGCGGCTGCCGCTGGGGGGCCAGCTGCCGGGCCCGGTCGAACGCCTCATCGAAGGCCGCACTGCCGCTCTGGCGGCCGGCCAGAAGAAACACGACGCTGCGGATTTTCCAGCCATCCTCCTGGCGCTCCAACCCGAATTCGTAGACCCCGCAGGCATGCGCGTGGTATTCACGACCAGCGTCGGTCAGGAAGTGCATGGCATTGACGTACGAGCGGCAACTCGCCTCGTCACCGTCCACCCTGATCACATGATTGCTCGTCATGTGCAGGGTGGCGTCGAAGCCGTGCAGCGTGCGAAGCCGGTCGATCCACTGCTCTGCCGGCATGTCGCCTTCGATCGAGCCATTCGAGCTGTAATCAATATAAACGGTACTGGCCAGCAGCCGCCGCAGGCCTGTCCAATCGCGTTTGTCGATAAAGGTCGACCAGTCGAAAACGGCAGCCTGCACCTCGGCTTGAAGCAGCAGATCAGTGGCAGAGTCGGTCATTGCGGCATCCTTAATTCTGTTGGAAAACCTGCCCAGCATGAAACAGCCGGGCAGGCTTGCAAAGCCACGGGGGAAGTAACGCTACGGCTGTTACAGGCGTAGAGACGCTTCCAGGGCGACAGTGCGGGGTTCCTCGAGAAACATATGCACGCGCGGGTCTTCCGTTACCGGATATCCAATGGCGAATGCGAAGTTGTATGTTTCTTCATCAGTCAGATTCTTACCGATCAGCGCGAAACTCCACTTGTCGTTCATGTCCGCCAGCTCGATTCGCGCATCGAACTTCGTATAGCCCGGCTGCACGCCGTAGACGGGGCTGTGATTGTCGGCGTTGTTGTACTCGGAGCGGTAAGAGGCAATGAGTGTGGAGTTCAGCATCAGTCCGTCCAGCACCGGCATCGTGTAATCGAACTGCACGTTGCCCGTCCACTTCGAGGAGTAAGTCAGCCGCGTTCCGGCGATGTTGTTCGTTTCAGCGACACAGCTCGGCGGCTGATCCGCAAGACAGGCCGCCCCGGGGAAGTCATCGTACTTCGCATCCAGATAGGCGCCGTTGGCATTGATCGTCAGTCGTTCGGTCGGCCGCCAGATCGCCATCATTTCCACACCCTTGGAGGAAGCTTCCGCGGCGTTGGACGTGATGAATCCGATCGTGACCGGATCGTAGATTGACCGCTGCAGATCCTCGAACTGCGTGTCGAACAGCGAGGCGTTCAGTACCAGCCGTCCCTGGAGCAGGGTCGATTTCACACCGATTTCGTAGTTGGTCGAGGTTTCGCCGTCATACTGGAACGTGTCGTCTGTGGTCCCGGAAGTGTTGGACACGAATCCACCGGACTTGGAGCCTTTCGCCCACACGGCGTAGACCATCGAATCCTGACCCAGGTCGTACTGAAGCGTGAACGAAGGGTCGACCGGATCTTCGCTGAGGTCGCCCTCGGCAGAGGTGATCGCCCCGAAGGGTGAGCCGTAGTCCAGGAAGGAATCGTAGGAGGCCTCCTTCTCGGTTTTGGTCCAGCGGATGGAGCCAATGGCTCGGAAGGCGTCGGTGAAGTGGAAGGTGCCCTGTCCGAACAGCGAGAAGGATTCAGAATCCTGATTGAACTCGGAATGCGTTCTTCCAGCCATCGAGAGTTCCGGGAAATCGTAGTCACGCTGATAGCGCAGGAAGTAATCGCTCGTGTCGTAGTAAGCGCCGACCACGTATTCGAAGGTCCGGCCCAGCGGTGACAGCAGTCGGATCTCCTGGGAGAACTGATCGAAATCCTCAGGGAAACTGTTGGAATAACGTGCCGGGATGTCGGTGCTGTAGACGTTGGCCCGCCAGTCTTCGAAGGAGGAATAGCCGGTAATCGAGGTCAGCGTATGTTCGCCTATGTCGAAGGTTGCGGTGACCGAGGCGTTCTTTGACGTCAGGTTATTCGCTTCCTTGCTGCCGAACGGGTTCGGATCAGAATAGCGAACCGACGTGATCGGTGAACCGGTGTCGATGGGCGCAAGTACGATGTTCGCGCCTCGCATCTCCTTGTCCGAGTATTCGAACTTGCCGACGACGGAGATCGTATCCGACGGATGATAGTCCAGGGTCGCGCGGGCAAGTCGCACCTTCGACCTCGGATCGTCATAGGTGGAATTCACGTTATACACCCAGCCCTGAAGATCGGTCGTCTTTACCGCGACCCGGGCACTGAGCTGATCGGTCAGCGGACCGGAGACAAAGCCGGAGATCTCGGTGCCGTCGAGATCGAAGTTATAGGACGCAGTGATCTGGGCATCCCAGTAGTCGGTCGCCCCTCGGGTTACCACACTGATCGCGCCGGCCGGCGTGTTCTTGCCGAACAGGGCGCCCTGAGGGCCGCGCATGACCTCTATGCGCTCCAGATCGAAGAACGGAGATTCGAACTGCTTGGCGCGACCGCCGTAGATGCCGTCCTGATAGAGACTGACCGCCTGGTCGAAGGCGAAATTGGCGGGTGCGGAGCCGAAGCCACGGATATACACGACGTCTGAAGCGTTCAGGCGCTGGACATACATGTTCGGAACCATGTTCATGATTCCCTGCAGATCCTGTCGTTGAAAGTTGTCGATCTCATCACCGGAGACCGCCGTCAGGGAAATCGGAACGTCCTGAATATTCTCCACACGCTTCTGAGCGGTGACGACGATTTCGTCGATGACGGCCTGTTCCTCCGCATTTGCGGTACCGGCGATTGCGATCAATAGACCACCCAGGCAATGCCTGGTGATAAGAGTCTTCATGCTCCCCTCCAGAAAGTATTACGGACGGGAGTCAAACAACCCTACGTGCTCTCCCGTTGAATTCACGTTAATTTAATTGACCTGAGCGTGTCAATATATATGACATGGATCGTCAATTATTATGACGTGGAATGGCAATCTTCGAGCCACGAATCCCGTTCACACGCTATTCACACCCGAGGGCACGGGCTGCTCCGTCGACTTTGTTAGACTGCGGTTTCAGGAGATCAAATGGACGCACTTCATGGCGCCGCAATCTGTACCGTTCAGCCTGTTGCTGACGATTCTTCAGGGCTACTACTGGCTGGAAGATGGGGTCCGCAATTATGTGCAGGCACAGGGACACCCGAGCTTCACCCGATCAGAGGGTCTGGTGATGGCGCACGTTATTCTGGGCAATCAACGCCCCGCGGACATGGCGCGAGGCCTGGGAATCAGTCGTCAGGCTGTCCACACGACCATCCGTCAGATGGAAGACAAGGGGATCGTGGAGATGCGCGAAGATCCGGAGAATCGCCGTCTCAGACTGGTTCAGCTGACCAGTACCGGCCAGCAGATGCGCAACGACGGTATGGAAGCGATGGAAATGATTCTCTCGGAACTCGGGCAGCGCATCGGCAAAAGAAAGGTCACCCAGCTGACGGACATTCTTGCCGCCGACTGGGGACCGACGATGACCTTCGAGGCCCCCGCTTCGGATAAGGATTAGATCGCCGGATTCCCGTCCACCGGTTTTCCGTCATCGATCACAAGATGTTCGGTGCCGAATGACACGGTTGCCCGGCTCATATCGCAGAATCTGAGCTCGTCTTCAGAGAGAATCCGGCTTGCCAGCTGGCCCTCTTCGGTCTCTGCCGCCGCCATCCGGTCTTCCTCACTGTCCCACCAGATCTCTGCGACGCCATCGTGAGGCGGCTGGCATTGTCGTGATTCGGTCACACGTCTGGATATCTCGCAATCATCGGCGTGGAGCTGAACATAGCGTCGAATGCGCAGCGCCTCGGCATGCTGGATCGCCAGCGGCGCGTGGACGTTCTGCCAGTAATCGAGGAACTCCTCCCGGCTCATTTCCGGACGACGGTAAACGGCAAACGACATCTTGAACACAGATAATTCCCTTTCCTCGAAAAATGGATCGGGGATACTACTGGAAAAACGGTCGTGGAAAAAAGTGACGGTGTTGCAACCGGTCGGGTATGGCGACTGGCTTGCCCATCCGCGGCTCCATCTGTTCTGTCCAGCTCAACCCCGAACGCCGGCGAGCATGAGCCCCTGTGGCGGCAGGCCGAGCAGCACCCGACCGGCGTCATCGATCTGGTAGCTCGCCACTGTCATATGCTGACGAACCACCCGGATATCCCGGCTGATACGCTCGAGCGGGTGCGCCTGCTGGTTGGCCGTGGTGCCGGCGGCATCGCAGATCTCATCCACCGCGCTGACACAGCCACGCACGGCATCGGAACAGGCAAGCTGGAACAGCGCCCTTTCCCGCGTGCTGATGTGCTGCCCGGCAATCACCTTGCCCCACATGGCTTCGAGCAGTTCATGGACCAGCGCCCGTCCGGCGCGCACGCGCACTTCCGCCTCCGCCACCGCCCGATGAGAGGCCGGACGTTCCCGCAACGAACTGGACGTGAAGCGCGGCACCTTGCCTTCCGCCAGATCGACGAAGGCATCAATACCGGCCCGGGCAATCCCGAGCGCCACCGCCACCTTGTTGAAAGACAATCGCGCACCCAGGGGAAATCGGAGCTGATTGGTGGTGGCTTCGGCAGCGCCGAGGGGAGCGGCGATCTGACCTTCCGGCACCCAGACATCGTCCACACAGACGTCATGGGAACCGGAGCCGCACAGACCACCCACCCGCCAGGTGTCTTCGATTCGAAAATCCGGTTGCGGGATCATCGCGTAAACGTTCTGACTGATCGGTTCCCCCTGTGCATACAGGCGGACGGTGGCACCGAAAACCGCGGCGTTGTGGCAGCCGGAGACGAACTGCCAGCGTCCATTCACCCGATACCCGTCCCCTTCTCGGTCCGCGCGGCCCACCGCAGCGGTGGAACTGGCCAGCACCACCATGGGATCCTCTATCAATGCCCGGCAGCCTGTGCAAGCGGGTGCCAGCAGCGAGAAGGTCTCGATCCCGATCATCAGGTTCCAGCCGGCGCTGCCGTCGAATCGGGAAACCGTCTCGATGACGTCCATCTGAGTCACCGGATCCGCATCCAGGCCGGCCAGGTCCTCCGGCGCGCCGATCCGGTACAACCCGCTGGCCGCGAAGGCTTTCGCCACTGGTCCCGGCAGGCGGCGTTCCCGTTCACCCTGATCCGCATGCGTCCGCACCAGCGTCTCGAGGGAAGCGGCTGTCTCCAGTGGCGTCATGCTACGCAGCCTGTCTCTATACCGCTCTCGAGCCGGCCGCCTGTCTTGACGCTTCCAGCAACTCGTTGAACACATCATCGGCGGCCCCGCAAATCAACTCGAGATCGGGCAGCAGGCGCGTTTCGCTGATGAAGGAAAAGAACAGTTGTTTGTTGTAGCTGAGAATCGTGACACTGAAGCCCACGTTGCCGGTCAGCACGAGCAGCCCTACCGTATCGGTTACTTCCAGTCCGCACATGTACTGAGGCACCTGCACGCCCGGCACGTTGGTGCAGACGAAGTTGATTCCCACGTTCGGCGGCCGGTAGCCGGCAATCCGCGGTTGCATCGGCAGGTCCATGGCGGCCAGGGCGGCGGTCGGATCCATGGCGGTTCCCACCAGTTGAGAGCTCAGCATGGCCAGCGGTGGGATGTAGGGCATGGACTCCTGCATGACGGTGATCGACTGGGCTTCCTGCTCCCGCTTGATCCGTTCTGTCTCGCCGATCACGGCGTTCAACCGCTGCACCGGATCCATGGTTCCCGCCGGCAGGCGCGGAAAGATGGCCGACACCTCATTGCCGAGCGCACCCTTCTTGTCTTCCGTGCGAACGTTCACCGGACACATGATCCGCATGTACTCTCCGTCCGTCGCCGCCTCGTCATGCGCGTTCAGATACCGGGCCACCGCTTCGGAGACCACTGTGAGCACCACATCGTTGATGGTGCCACCGAGTTGCCGGCGAACTTCCCGGATATCAGCAAACGATTTCTTGAGCCAGCGCACCTTACGCGTCGGGCCGACAAGGCCCGCGTTGAATGGCGCGGTAATGGCCGGCTGGGCCACGAAGCGTGCCATTACCTCCGTCGCCCGACGCAGCTGTTGCGCCTTCGAAGCCGCCTGGCTGGCAAGACTCAGCGGATTCTTCTCGGTGAATGCCCGGATGTTGTCCTGGACTGCGTCCGCCAGCAGGTCGCCGGCAGCCTGTGGCGTACTCGGTTGCCAGGGCTCGTTCGGCGCCACCGGCTCCCCGGCATCCGGATCCAGATCGTAGAGAATGAGTGAGAGATCGATCCCCGAGGCGCCATCGATCATGGCGTGATGGGTCTGCTGGAGCAGCAGTGTCTTACCGGGAACGCCCGAAATCATGACCATTTTCCACAACGGCCTGTCTCTGGGCAGCAACGGCTCATTCAGCGCCACGGCCACATCGAGGGCCTCTTCGTAGCTCACGCCCGGAGTCAACTCATGATGCAGAACATGGTTCGACAGATCGAAATCAGGATCATCGGTCCAGACCGGATGGGCAATACTGAGTGGGATCTGCTGGAGTCTGCGCCGATAGGCCGGCACCTGATGGATACGCTTTTCGAATCGGTTCAGGAGCCTCTGGAAATCCAGCTCTCCGTCCAGCGTATAAACCGATGAGATGTGCATCGGGCTGCTGACCGACTCACCGTAGATGAATGCCGCGTCCGTTTGAGTGAGTCGCATTTTGTCCCCTTCCCCATGCCAGGCCGAAAATCGACCATTCCCTCACCTTCCATTCTTGAAGCCCCGCATGACGCCTGTCAAACGAATCTCCCGGCGACTATCCGGGCTACCATGAGCGCTGGCTGACGACTTCCGTGTCGAACCCATGATTACTTCTGAAACTTGAGCAGAAACCGGTCTGTCTTGCGGCGCACTGCGGGATCGAAAACATTGACCGTATAGTCGTCGTCCGGGTTCGCCAGCACGCTGCTCGCCCCAGCGACCTGCATGCCGGCCGCGGCGGCGCGCTGAATCACGATGGCCTTGTCGATACGATGCGTTGTTCCACCTGTTTCTGGCGGTGAGCCAGGAGCGGCCTGATGATCGAGCGCGATGAAGTATCCGCCAGGTTTGAGCACCCGGGCGATTTCAACAAACGCCTTGTCCGGATCGCCGAGGATGCCTTCCTCCGCGCCTTCAGGATGAAACCAGAGCTCATGCGGGCCCAGAAACCAGGTCACCACATCCACGCTGGCATCGGCGACCGGTAAGGTATCGAAAGCGGTGCGCATCTGCTGCACGTTCGGCAGTCGGCCATTGGCCACCCGGGCCTTGATCGCATCGCCCGCAAATCCATCGAACAACGGCGGATTCTGCATATACACCGTGCCATCGGCGCCAACGGTCTTGGCAAAAATTTCGGTATAGACCCCGCCACCGGCCTCCATATCGATCACGGTCATGCCGGGGCCGATACCACTGAAGGCAAGCACTTCGGGCGCCTTCCTGATCCTGTGTTGTTCGTAGTCCGTCTCGGGTCGGTCATCGACGGCAAACGCGGCGCTGGCGGGTTCCTCGGCGATGGCGGAACCCATCAGGCTGAAGAGCACGAGCACGGCAGCCGCAGAGCTGTTTCGAATCGTCATCCTGGTCACCTGCCTGCTGTCAGGGGTTTCCCCGGTCTATCGACTCTACAGACAGCATGTGCGTGCGGGCAAGCGCCATCACGCCCCGACAATTTGTTATGCATCAGGTGCTGGGGATTCTGGCCCCGGCGGGGATGGTTTCCGGCGCCCTGTTCAGCGTTTCTGCCGCGTAACCCGCCGCCTGTTTGTAGTGGCGCATGAAAGCTTCCATCTCCTCACGCGACATCACGTCTTCGATATCTTCAAACACACTGCCGCAACGTTCGTCCACGATATTCAGAATGCCGAACGGGCCGGCGCCCCGGTTTCTCAGAACCACTCCGGAAATTTCCTCGCAAAGCTGCTCATCGTAAGACTGCAGGGCGGTCTCCGTGACCCCGTGCGTCAGCATTGAGCGGCCGAGCACCCGCGCATCGACGATCGCCTGTGTGGCGCCATTCGACCCCGTCGGATACATGGGGTGGGCCGCGTCGCCAAGCAGGGCCACACGACCTTCCCGCCAGGTGGGAATCGGGTCCCGGTCGATCATCGGGTACTCGAGCACTTCGCTGGATGCGAGCACCATCTCCGGCACGTTCAACCAGTCGAAGCGCCAGCCCTCGAAATGGGAAGCCACCTCGCCGGGTTCCACGCGGTTGTTCCAGTCGCCCTTCGTCCAGCCTTCGGAGCCGTCCACGGTGATCTCAGCAATCCAGTTGATGGTCGCCAGACCGGTGTGCGGATCCGCCGGGGAGATCGGATAGAACACCACCCGGTGGCGGTGAGTGCCCAGCCCCACGAAGGACGCACCGGTTCGAATCGGCTGCCCCGGACTGGTACCCCGCCACATGATGGCCCCGCCCCAGTGAATGGGCGGCTGCCCCGGATGCATCTGGGCTCTGATTGAAGAGTGAATGCCATCAGCGCCAATCAGCAGTGATCCCTCCACTTCCACAGCACGACCATCATGGGACAGCTCGAGGGTGACCCCATCCCCATGGTTGCGATATCCGCAGACACGATGGCCGGCCAGAAAGGCCTCGGCACCGAGCCGGTCGAGCACGGTTCGGTACAGGAGCATGTGCAACTCGCCCCGGTGCACGGAAAACTGCGGCCAGCGGTAACCGGCTTCCAGCCCCCGGGGTTCGGAATAGATATCGTTGCCATTCAAACCCACCAGGGCCCATTCCCGGCAGCGGACGCCGATCTGTTCCAGCACCTTATCGTCCAGGCCCAGATCATAGAGTTCACGCACCGCATTCGGCTGCAGGTTGATCCCCACCCCCAGCGGCTTGAGCGCTTTTACGGATTCGAAGATCAGACAGCGCACGCCGATCTGATGCAGGGTCAGGGCTGTGGCCAGGCCGCCGATACCACCGCCGGCGATGAGAACGGGTGGAATGCTCATGATCCGATGCTACAACATCGGCACACGCATCAGGACTCGCTACGGTCTTCCGCCTGCTGGCGAGCCAGCTCCCGCATATCGGCCACTTCGTCGTGCTCATCGACGATCTCGGCTCCGAGAATGGTCTCCAGCACATCTTCCAGTGTGACCAGACCCGCCGTGCCGCCGAACTCATCCAGAACGAAAGCCAGATGAGACCGCTCCCGCATGAGATCCCGGAAGAGCCATTCGATGTTCTGATCCATCGGCACCATCAGCGCCGTCTGCTGGAAGTCCGTCAGCGGACGATTCCATTCGCCATCCGCTGCCGCGAGGAGGACGTCTTTCCTCAGCACGAAGCCACGCAGATCGTCCAGGGACTCGCCGATGAGCGGAATACGGCTGAACAGTGTGCGAGGCACGTCATCGAGCGCCTGTCTGACCGTGTAGTCCACGGACCAGCTGGCAACCACCACCCTGGGGGTCATGATCTCTTTCACCTCGCGATCCCGGAGACGGAGCAGGTTGGTGATGACCGCCTCTTCCCCTTCTGCGATGGCGCCTTCTGCTTCACCGATGTCTGCCAACGCAGCAAGCTCATCCCGGGTGATCACCTGGGTGTCTGCATTCGGCAGCATTTTTTTGAGCACCAGAATGAAAGCGATGAATGGACGCATGAGCCTGACCATCCAGTCGAGGACGTGTGCTGCAGTAGGGCCCAGCTGTTTCCAGTAGGCGGCGCCCAGCGTTTTGGGCAGAATCTCGGAAAGCAGCAGGATGGCGATGGTGAGCACCGCGGAGGCAACGGCCACCGTATAGCGCCCGGGAAACGCCGCCTCGACTTCCACACCTACGCCGAGCGCCCCCACGGTGTGGGCGATGGTGTTCAGCGTCAAAATCGCGGTGAGTGGCTGCACCGCGTCGTGGTCTTTGAGCTTGAGCCAGAGGGAGCCGATTTTCTGCCCGTCCCGATCCAGCATATGAGCATGGCTGACGGTCGTGGACAGCAATACGCTCTCCAGAAGCGAGCAGATAAAGGACACACCGAGCGCGAGGCTTAGGTAGACGGTCAACACGTGGCGATCATGAATCTCTTTTCATGGCAGGTCAAAGACCGCCCGGAGGCCGCTTCACGGCTCGAGGAAATTTTCTCTGACGGCGGTGAACACCCCATCGTCCAGGCCGATGCTCTCCAGATAGCCCAGCGCTCCGCCCCAGCGCTGCTCCAGCCCGTTCAGGAAATCGTGCATCGCGGTCTCCGGCACCCCGGCATGGAACATCATCTCCTCGCGGCCAATCCCTTCCGGAAGCCCGACGTTCGCCTCCACAAAGTCCACCTGGCGGGGAACGTCACGATTGGTCAGGAGATAGTCGGCTTCGATCAACGACCGATCCACTCCCAGCACACTCAGCAGGAAGGCGGTCGAAACTCCGGTGCGATCTTTACCTGCCGTGCAGTGAATGACGATCGGCGGAACGCTCGGCTCGGCAAAGATCTCGAACATTTTCAGCCAGGTATCTCCGCCGAATTCCAGATAGCCCAGATAACGTTTGCCGGAAATACCGGTGTCGCCAACCAGGCGCGTGAGCTGATCGGTCCCGTTGTTCGGAATCACCGGCAGGTGGACGTAGCGCGCACCCATGCCTTCGATCGGGCCACGCCCCTGATCGCTGATTTCGTCGGTTCTGCGCAGATCGATCTGGGTCTGAATACCCAGTTGTTCCGCCTGCTGCAGATCCTGCGCCGTCATCCGGTCCTGCCGGCCGGCACGGAAGTATCGGCCCCATCTGACGCTTCTGCCGTCGGCGCCGGCATAACCACCGATGTCGCGGAAGTTAAAACACCCTTCAAACGGGATATGGCGATGTTCGTAGTCTTCTATCAAGGTCTGGTCCTTAGCTGGCAACGGCGAAGTAGAGCGCAAAATCGGGCGCAGGTACAAGACAGGCCCCCGCCGGAACGAAAAAGGCATCGCCGGAATGCAAACAGCTTCGCCGGAATGCCACGGAGGCTCAGCGGCGGAGGATGGCGATCCATCGCCCCAGATTGAGCAGACTCGCCAGAGATCCGGCCACATAGGTCAGGGCCGCTGCTTTCAGAATGCGTCGCGCATGCGGAAGATCACCCTCGTGCAGATAACCGCCTTTTTCGAGCACCGGTAACGCCTTGCCGAAACTGGCATCGAGCTCCACCGGCAACGTCACCAGATGCACGAGTGTGCCCACGGCCATGGAGGCGACGGCCAGCAGCAGCACGGCAAAGCCGGCCTGGGGAATTCTGAGCAGGATCAGCACGATCGGGGCCGCGATCAGCAGGATTCTACTCACCTGCTCACTCTGCGCCGCCATCCTGACGAGCCGCTGCCGGGTATCGAACAGGCGCTCGCCACGCGCATCCTGCAGGGCATGCCCCACTTCGTGGGCGGCTACCGTAACCGCGGTAAGCGAGCAGCCGTTGAAATTGTCGGCAGACAGCCGGACGGTTTTGTCGGTTGGATCGTAGTGGTCGCCGTGGACGGTTTCTTCCACCCGGGTGTCAGGCAGTCCGAAGCTGTCCAGCAGGTGACGGGCGAGTTCCGCACCGGTGCCTTTTTCCCGATAGCGATCGGCTGGCTGGCTGTATTTCTTCAGCACCCATTTCACCCAGGCCGCGGGCAGCAGGACGGCGGCCAGAATCGCCAGCAGGGTCAGAGCAAACAACATGAAACGGAGTCGATCATTCGCACCGCGCCATGTTCACACATTCCCCGGTGGGCGGCACTGAAATAGTCCTTGATCAAATCCGAGCTTCCCGTGAAGCTGAAAGACCAGGCACCAGGGAATGTCCGTCTCATGAATCCGCTGATCTATCTGCATCACTACCCGGCCTCACTGTTCTCCGAAAAGATCCGAGCGCTGCTCGGCTACCTCGATCTGCCCTGGCGATCGGTGGAGATCTCTTCCATCATGCCGCGCCCGCTGCTGATGCCGCTGACCGGCGGCTACCGGAAGACGCCCACGCTGCAGATCGGCGCCAACGTTTATTGCGACACGGCGGTCATCGCCACTGCGCTGGCTCGTCACAGCGGCGACGAAACCCTCTTTGCCCACGGCTTCAACGCGCATCGTGTTGCCGAGTGGGCGGACAGCACGCTGTTCAGAACGACCGTGGCGATGAATTTCCGGCCTGAAGCCATCGGCGGCTTCATGGGCGGTCTCAGTGCCGAGGAAGTCGCTGCATTCCAGGCGGACAGAGCGGAACTGGCGGGCGACACTCCGATGGTCAGCGTGCCACCGGAGGCTGCCATCACCGCCTTCAATGCCTATCTCGCGCAGCTGGAAGACTCACTCCAATCACCGTTTCTGTTCGGCCCGGCACCCTGTATCGCCGACTTCTCGGTCTATCACTGCCTGTGGTTCATCGAGCAGAACCCGGTCAACGCAACCTTCATCGAACCCTTTGCCGGCGTCTGCGACTGGATGCACCGGATGGCCGCCTTTGGGCACGGCCCGGTGGAAGCCGCCAGCGCCGAGGAAGCGCTCGCCCACGCCCGTGAACTGGATCCCCTGGCACCGGACGCCAATGCCGAATCACCGGCGGGTTTGAGCATCGGCGATCGAGTACTCGTCACACCCACGGACTACGGCCGGGTGTCGGTTTCCGGCACGCTGGTTGCCGCCTCCAGTACGGAACTGGTGCTCGAAAGAGAGACCCCGGAAACTGGACGGCTGATGACCCACTTTCCAAACATCGGCTTTCAGATCAGCCGGGCATAGTCTTCAGCAGTCCACACCCCTGATCCGCGGAGAGATGATCTCAGGTGGATTCGGGTAGCGCGAAGGCGATCACCTGCCCGCCCACCGCCGCAGGCCGTTCCGTCGAATGACCCGAAGGCGCGCCGGAGGCCTCCGCATCGGAGACCTCCGCATCGGCGACCTCGGAACCGTGATCCTCGTTCAGCAACGGGTCCCCCTCGCCGGGCACGGTGACCAGCACATACTGACGGCCCGTTTTCGGGCTCAGGTAAGACATCGGCGTTGCGTCGGACGCGCGGGGCAATTCGCCACGCCAGATTATCTTCCCGGTCAGTGCGTCCAGCGCATTCAACTGCCCGCCCAGCACGCCGCCATTGAAGATAAGCCCCCCCGCGGTGATCACGGAACCGGCCGAGGCTGGAAAGCCGAGTTCCCACAGGCCATTCCCGCGCCGCCAGACGATCTGCTGGGTGGTAAGATCGACCACCGCCATCTCGCCATAGGGTGGCTTCAGACAGGGCAGGCCCAGAGGCGAAGCAAACAGAGAAACCCGGGCGGCGAAGGGGGTTCCCCGTTGCGGTCCGCCGATCCCATAACCCGGGTTCTGTCCTTCGTTCGACGCCACCAGATCTTCCTCCCGGGGAACCATCTCCACGATGAACGGCAGATGCATGTGGTTCACCACCATGAGCTGGCGTTGCTCGTCGACGGCGACACTTCCCCAGTTCATGCCCCCGGCCGGGCCCGGATAGAGCAGGGTCCCCTGGGTGGATGGCGGCGTGAGCGGACCCTCGTAGCGAAGACTCAGGAACTTCTTCCGGCAGGCCATCTGATCGAACGGCGTCAAGCCGATCAGATCCCGCTCCCGGATCCGCGGATAGGCAAAAGACGGCATGCCGGTGGAGAAGGGTTGCGTCGGTGTCGTTCTCTCCCCCGCCAGGTCGGTCTGCGGCACTGCCCGTTCCGTCACCTCGGTGATCAACTCCCCCGTTTCGCGGTCGAGCACGAAGACTTCACCGCGTTTGGTCGGCACGATCACCGCCTTGCGTTTCGGCGCATCCGGACCATCCAGCGCCAGATCCACGAGTGTGGGCTGGGAGGGCACGTCGAAATCCCAGATGTCATGATGGGTGGTCTGGAAGTGCCATCGGGTGAGCCCGGTTTCGGCATCAATGGCAACGATGGAACTGGAAAAGCGGTCCATCACCTCGGTGCGCTGGCCGCCGAAATAGTCCGGCGTCGCATTCCCCGTGGGCACATAGACCAGTCCCAGTTCGTCGTCCGCGGAGGTCAGGCTCCAGACGTTCGGCGTGCCCCGGGTATAAAAGCCGCCGGCGGGCGGCAGGCTGGTCTCACCTTCCCTGCCGATGTCCCAGGCCCAGCGCAAGGCGCCGGTGACCGGATCGTAGCCGCGCACGACACCGGACGGCTCCTCCACCTCCTGGTTGTCCATCACCCATCCGCCCACGACCAGCGAGCCTCTGGCAACCGTTGGTGGAGAGGTCACAAAGTAGTAATACGGTTTCACCTCACCCATGCCGGCCAGCAGGGAAATCTGCCCACCGTCGCCGAACTCGGCACACGGCTGCCCGCTTCCCGCGTCGACGGCGATCATCCGGGCATCCGTGGTGGCCGTGTAGATACGTTCCGCGCACCGTTCGCCCCGTGGGCGGTCCGGAATGTGGTAATAGGCCACGCCGCGGCAGTTGCCCAGGAGTCCAGAGGCGGGCGTGTCGTTTTCCGGATCGAAGCGCCAGCGCTCGGCTCCGGTATCCGGGTCCAGGGAGATCATCACGTTCTGCGCGGTGCACAGGTACAGACCATCGTCGATCTGTATCGGCGTGCCGCTGAACCGGCCGAACCGGCCCGTATCCATGCGCCAGGCCTCGGTGAGCTCAGCCACGTTCGCCGTGTTGATCTGATCGTGGGGGGCAAATCGGGTGCCGGCGTTACTGGCGCCATATGCCGTCCAGTCGGAAGCATTCTGCGCCGGACCGTAATGGCGATCGTCGATTTCGACCGTGGAATCGCTCAGCAGATTGAAGGTCATGGCGAGAAGCACGGCGGCGCTTGCCGCTGCGCCGGCCTGAACGGTCCGGAGGCTGAAGAGTTTCGGCATGTCTTCGCCCCAGAGTTGCCTGCGGATCCCGGGCGTGCAGAGCCAGAGGGAGAGCAGGCCGATCAGCCAGATGCGGGAACCAACGAGCCAGAACGCCATGCCTGCCTCATACACCGCCCAGGCCAGGGTGAGCAGCAGAAGTGCGGCGAACAGATAAAAGCCCTGACGCTCGACCCGCCACAGTTGAATCGCGCTCGCCGTCAGCAGCGCGCCAGCCAGGACGTAGTAGAGGGTGCCACCTGCCATGGCCAGCTCAACGCCATACCCGAGCGTGGGTACGCCGAGGATGCCGATCAGCAGGGCGGTGATTTTCAGACGGATTCTGCGCGGTGCGGTCATGACGGGTATCCGGTGACTAGGATGTTTTGTGCCTGGCGATGGCGGCTTCTATCTGCTTTCTCTCCGTGCCATCGAGTCTTGCCTGCAGCCCTTTCATCATCTCGTCGAGCACCCGGGCTGCGTGTTCGTTGCCCTGAATTTTCTCCCAATACGCCGCCACCTTCCTGGTTGCGAGGATCGGATTCTCCACATCGAGCCTCGGCACGGTGTGTTCACAGAGGAACAATGCGGGCACCAGGCTGCAGTCCGCCCGGGTCAACTGCTCGCCAACGGCAAAGCTGCCTTCCCCGATATGCTCCTCGAGCGCACCCATGCCCCTAACCACCTGCCCGATCAGAAGATCACGAACCGCATCGACCCGCGTCTTACGGTTGATCTGAGGGAGCACCATGAAGATGTTGTTCATCAGGTAGATGTCGGAGATCCGGGAGAGCAGGCGGACGTCGGCTCGCATTCGCGGTGTGTCGCCGGCCAGCGAACGCTCGGGATACAGATCATCCAGGTATTCGGCGATCACTTCGGATTCGGGAACAATGCCGTCGTCGTCTTCGAGGACGGGAATGCGGCCAATGGGCGAGACCTCTTTCATCCTCCCCAGAAAAAACTCGGTCGGCAGCTCGAACGAAATATCCGTGATGCCCATGGCGTAGATCTGCATGCGCACCTTGGCGGAATACGGACTCAGGTCACCGGTATAAAGTTTCATGTTTCTCCCTGGAGGGTGGCGTCGAATGTGGGTGCGTCCGAAGCAGGCTCGAGTTCGAGTCGATCCCGTTCCTCGACAATGGCTTCGATTCGCTCGTACAGAAAGTAGAGAACGATGCACATCGTCACCGTGGCGGTCCCGCCGATCACGAAATGCCAGAACCAGCCCAGGTGGTGGGCGATGAGCCCGCCGATGGACGTCGCCAGGGCGCTACCCGCTGCCATGGTGACGATCTGGGTGGTGTAGTCGGTGGCGGCCTGGGATTTACTGGCCCATTTCAGCCGGGCCGCCTGGAAGGCCACCGTCAGAAACGACGGGAGCGCAATACCGTTCAGCGTGACGCCGAATACGACCGCATAGCTCGGCGCTTCCAGCGACCCCATCCAGATGATGGGAATCACCGCCAGCACCATCATGACGGCAGCAATGAGGAACGCGTGAAGATAGCCGAAGCGCGACAGCACCCAGCTGGCGATGGAAGCCCCGATCACTGTACCGATGAGGGTCGCCGGACCAACCATCGTGGCGACTTCCGCCGCCCGGAAACCCAGATCGGACAGATACGTGGGATACATGGTGGCAATCACGGCCCCAGCCATGGCGACGAAAAAACACAGTGGATAGACGTAGTAGCTTTCGCGCCGTTCGAACAGGCTTCTGAGGCTCGGCGGTCGGGCCCGCTCGTACTGCTGCGGCCGCGACGGCTCCTGACGCAGGATCCCGGGCAACGAGCAGGCAATCAGCAGCAACGACGCCACCAGCATCGCCACCGTCCAGCCGAAGCGGTCGTAGAGCCAGGCAATGCCTACCCAGGAAACAAACATGCCCACGTTTCTGGCAATGTCCAGCACGCCGGCCGCCACCGGACGCTCAATATCATGGATGTTCTCCACCATGTAGCCGTCGATGGCCACGTCCTGGGTGGTCATGATGCTGCTCTTCAGTGTCCACAGCGCGATGACGACCGCCAGGTTCTCGATGGAAGGTTCGAACAGCGTCATCCCCATATAGGCGAACGCGCCCATGGTGGTGCAGGGAATGAACCAGGAACGCCGCATGCCGAAAGAACGACTGCCGGTGCGATCCACAAAGGGTGCCCACAGGGGCCGCAGCCAGGTGGGAATGAGCGGAATGGTGAACACCCACCACATATCCAGAGACAGGCCCTGCTCCCGATAGATCACGGGCAGCATCAGGCCCACGAATGCGGCCGGCAGCACCTGCCCCATCTGCAGGCCCATCACTGCGGAAAAGCGGAACAGGGTTGATCTGTCGCGCACAATGTCGCGGGCGCGGAACGCCTGGGTCTCTCTCTCCATCCGAGCACTATACATGCCGGCACACCACCGGCAGAACCCTGATCCCGGTTCTCAGGTGGAGAGGTGGGCCGACCACTTCTGCAGGTGAACCTGAATCAATTCGATCAGGGTGCCGTCCGGATCACGACAGACCGCAACGTCTGCCAGGCCATCGTTGCAGGACTCAGGGGGCGCCAGAAACTCAACGCCCCGGGCGACGAGCGCTGCATAATCCCGCTGCAGATCGGCGGATGCCAGGCATAGGCGAACCAGGCCAAGATCCCTATTCGCCAGCGGCGGCCGGGGTGGCTCCCCGGAGAGTTCGGCGAGTTCAGTAAGTTCTGTGAGGTCGAGCTTCGGAAAGCCATCGTCCAGTTGCATGATGCAGGCGCGGCCGGTGGTTCCCTTCGGAAGCGCCAGCGCACGACGTTCCCCTTCACCCAGCGCATCGACGCCGGATGCCATGGTCAATCCCAGATAGGGTATGGACGGCAGAAATACTTCAAAGCCCAGCTTCCGGTAAAAGTCGATCGACTGATCCAGGTTGCTGACGTTGATGTTGATGTGACCCCAGGACAATCGCGGCTGCTGACGACTCATCGGCTCAGGCGCTCACTTCATTCGCAGCGAGCTGCTTGAGCGTCAGACCCGCAAGCGCTTTGTCCCGAGCCGCCCTGTTGGCCTGCTCGATGGCATCGATCTGAGGCTCGCTGATGGTCGGTGGCGCATAGGTATCCAGTGGCTGATAGGCGTCGAGCCGATCGAGCACCTCGGCAACGGTGGTGGTATCGAAGGGAACGGCTGGCACGTATTCCACTTCTGCGGCTTCTGTGGCAGCGAGAAGGTTGAGGGAGACCAGTCTGGCCACACAGCGCTCGAGGGCGTGCACGGGCATCTGATAGCTGGCTGCGAGTTCGTCGAGGGAATACGGGGACCTCGTCTCATCCGTCGCATAGTGCCGCTGCCCGACGCGCGCCAGAATCGAGAGACTGTAGCGGACGTTCTGCGCTGTGCTGAAATAAACGTCCCTGAGTCCGGAGGCGACGATCCCGGGATGCTGATGATAGAAGCCGATGCTGGCGCCGATGAGCAGAATCATCCAGTTCAGGTAAAGCCAGATCATGAAGAAGATCGCGGTGGCAAACGTGGCGTAGATCAACTGGTAGTTGGACGTGCCCGCGGCATAGGTGGCAAAGCCGAAGCTCAGCAGTTCCCAGAGCACACCGGCCACCGCGCCGCCAACCAGCGCCGAAAGCAGCCGCACGCGGGTGTTCGGAATGAAAGCGTAGAGGAACGTGAACGCCGCGATGATCAACGCAAAGGGAATCAGTCGCGCGGTCAGCTCGATGAACGGACCAACACCGGGAATCTCCTGAACCTGCCCCATGACGGAGGTGCTCATCAGCGAGCCGGTAGCGGCGATGGCGGCAAAAATCAGCAGCGGACCGACAGTGATGGCCGAGAGAAAGGTGGTGAAGCGCTCGCCGAAGGTACGTGGCGTATGAATCCGCCAGGCATAGTTGAAGGCGCTCTCGATCTTCTGCATGAGCGAGACCACGGTGTAAACGAGAAAGACCAGACCGACGGCACCGAGCACACCGACGTTCATGTTGTTCACAAAGCCGATCAGGTTCTCGGTCAGTTCGACGGACTTTTCCTCGCCAAGCGGTGCGAGCGCGCCGCGCAGGGTCTCGTCCAGCTGATTCTGCACGCCGAACCCTTTCAGGATGGAAAAGCTCAGAGCCAGCAACGGCACCAGTGAGAGCAGGGTCGTGTAGACCAGACTCATGGCGCGCAACGTCAGCTCGCCGCCGAGGATGTCCCGCAGCACGAGGACGATCGTGCGGGCAACGGCAATCAGCGTCCGCTGCCACGCCGGGGCTTCGCGCCAATCCCGCTCCCAGAGGTAGCGTTGTTCAAACTCATGAAGCGACTCGAGCACCTGCCTGCGCTCTCCTGTGTTGATCATCCCGGGCAACATGAGAACGGTATTCAGGCTGCAAGGTCAACTCTGCCTTCCGCATCCATCCAGGTTCTGCGGTCCGGGTGTTGCCAGTATTGCGCAGGAACCTCGAGCCGGTGCATGGTATTGGTCATGATCAAGCTCCCCCATCTGCCGGATGGCTTCACCCCGCCACTGCTGACAGACGTGCTGCAGACCGCCGGTGTTCTGCCATCCGGAGTCGCCGTGAATTCGGTGACGCACGCTCAGGTGGGCGAAGGCACTGGAATGATGTCGGAGGTCGCCGCACTGAGCGTGACCTATACCGGCAACGACCGGCGTTTGCCGTCTTCCTATATCGCCAAGTTTGCCTCCCAGGTGGAAACCAACCGGCAGGTCGCGCTCAGCTACCACCTTTATGAACGCGAAACGCGCTTCTTCTCAGAAATCGACCCACAGACAACCGTCCACACGCCAAAGACATACTACTCGGCGTGCGACGGCGAGCGGATGCTCATCCTGATGGACGACATGCGCGACTACGCCGTCGGCAGTCAGGCCGAAGGCGCCACACGCTCGCAGACAGAAATGGCCCTGGAAGAACTCGCCCGGCTGCACGCCCCGTTTCAGAACAAAGTCGACACGCTGGATTGGGTTCCGTCCATCGCGAACAGCTACCACGCCGACAACATGCTGGCGCTGACAACGGCCGGGTTCGACACCATGTGTGAGAAATTCGCAGACGTGGTCACGGCGTCCCTCCGCCATCGCAAAGATCCCTTTCTGAACGCCATCCCGGCGCTGCAGGCATACATGGCAGGCCCGACGGCAACCCTCTGTCATGGCGACTACCGCATGGAGAATCTTCTCTACGGGCTCAATGCCGACCATCATCCCGTCGTGGTGCTCGACTGGCAGGGTCCTTTGCGGGCACAGGGAATAAACGATGTGGCGCTCTTTCTGACCCAGAGCGCCAGAACCGACGTGCGCCGGGCCCATGAACGGGATCTGCTCTCAGGCTATCTCGATGGTCTCAGGCAGAACGACGCCGACTGCCCGACGTTCGAGCAGGTCTGGGAAGACTACCGGTGGGCAACCCTGTACAACTGGGTCTACATCACCGTCGTTGCCGGCACCCTGGACATTTCGAATGACGCGGCCTACGCCTGGATCTCGCAGAGCCTGGCCAGGCACAGCGCGGCATCCGATGATCTGAACGTTTTCGAGTTGATTCCCACATGAGCATCCTCGAACAACTGCGCAACGACGGCCAGGTGGCCGTGGTCACCGGTTCCGGTCAGGGCATCGGTCGGGGCATCGCCTGGGCGCTGGCCGATGCCGGCGCAGATCTGGTGCTCAATGCCCGCCGGCAGAGCGATCTCGAGGCCACTGCCGAAGGGGTCGAGGCGCGTGGCCGGCGCGCCCTCGTGGTGCAGGGTGACATCCGCGACTTTTCCGATACCGTAGCCGAGCGATGTGTGTCCACCTTCGGCCGGCTGGACATCTGGGTGAACAACGTCGGCGGCTCGGACGAGAAGGCCGTGCGGGCCCTCGTCGACACGCCGGACGAAGTCTTCCGCGCGCAGCTGGAATTGAATCTCACCAGTGCTTTCCAGGGCGCCAGGGCGGCGGCGGCACACATGCCGAACGGCGGGGCGATCGTGAACATCACATCCGCCGCCGGCACCCGGGGCTCTCCGCTCACCGGTCCTTATGGCGCGGCCAAGGCGGGGCTGATCAACCTCACTCAGACACTTGCGCTGGAACTCGCCGAGCGCGGTATTCGGGTGAATGCCGTCTCCCCGGGACCGGTTTTCACGGAAGCCTACCGGGAAATTCTCGGTGTGGAAGACAAGCTGGATGAACTGGTGCGCACGATCCCGCTGGGCCGCGCGGGTACGCCGGATGACATCGCCGCGATGGTGCTGTTCCTGTGCTCACCGGCCGCAGGCTGGATCACCGGCGAGCATCATCTGGTGGCCGGTGGCAGGACCCAGCGGAGTTATCAGTACCAGGCGAAATCCCAGGATCAGGACTAACGGCCACGCCGTTACTCAGACCGCCAGATCCGTCCGCGTCCCCCGCCGGCGCTCACTGCAAAGGCACACCAATGAAACGTGCGTTCAGCGCCAGGTGCACCCAGATGCTGACCACATAGGCGAACGCAATCACCGGGCTCCAGCGCAGGTGACCGAAAAAGGTGTAGAAGCCCCTGGCCTGGCCCATCAGCGCCACTCCCGCCGCCGAGCCGACCGATAACATGCTGCCGCCAACCCCGGCGGCGAGCGTCACCAGCATCCACTGCGCGGTATCCATCTCCGGATTCATCTGCAGAACGGCCACCATCACCGGGATGTTGTCCACGAATGCAGACAGCACGCCCACCAGCGTATTGGCGATGGTGGGCCCCAGTTCGAGATACATCATGCTCGACAGGTTCGCCAGATAGCCGATGAAGCCCAGACCACCCACACACATGATCACGCCGAAGAAGAACAGCAGCGTATCCCATTCCGCCCTGGCCACCTGCTCAAAGCTGTCGAAGGGTGTGATGTCACCGGCCTGGCCATAACCGGGTTGGTCCTGAGCCGTGACGATGTGCGTCCGGCGGAGGTAGAAGCCGAAGAATTTCAGGTAGGCGAGGCCCGTCATCATCCCCAGAAATGGCGGCAGGTGGAGAAAATTGTGGAAGGCGACGGCGGTGGCCACCGTGCAGGCGAACAGGAGCACGGTCCGCTTCGCGCCTCGCTTCAGAATCACCGTATCTGACGAGGCGCTGGGCACCTCACCGCTGATCACCAGTGACATGGCCACCGCCGGCAGGAGGAAGTTCACCAGCGATGGCACGAACAGATGGAAGAACTCTGTAAACTCCAGGATTCCTGCCTGCCAGACCATCAGCGTCGTGATGTCGCCGAACGGTGAGAACGCGCCTCCGGCGTTCGCTGCCACCACGATATTTATGCAGGCCACGCTGACGAAACGGGCGTTCTCTCTACCCACCGCCAGCACAACCGCAGACATGACCAGGGCCGTGGTCAGATTGTCGATCAGCGGCGACAGGAAAAAACTGAGCAATCCGGTGATCCAGAACAGAGCACGGTAGCTGAGCCGGCGCGATACCAGCCAGCTGCGCAACGCATCGAACACATTGCGTTCGCTCATGGTATTCACATAGGTCATCGCAACCAGCAGGAACAGAAACAGCTCACTGAACTCCAGCAGGAACTCAGAGACCGCGTGCTCGACCACGTGTGGTTGTCCGGCCGCCGCGTACTGCCAGGCAATGAGAGACCAGATCACGCCGGCGGCAAGCATCATCGGCTTGGATTTGCGCAGGTGGGTGAATTCTTCCGCGACCACCAGGCCATAGGCAGCCACAAATATGACAATCGCGGCCATTCCGACCCAGCTTTCAGTGAGGCTCATAGGACAGGCAATCTCTCAGCAGTTCTCTGGTGACCAGGGGTGACCAGGGTGTTTTTTCCGCCCATGTTAGCAGGAGTGCGCTTCAAGCCGAGCCCTGTGATGGCTGGATGAGCCAGCTTGAACACCGGTACACTGGCCCGGCCAGTCAAACGAGGGAGCGGGACATGTCTGACAGCGAGAACAGCAAAGGCGATCGAGGCGAAACGGGCGATGAAGGTGAGAAAGGCGATTCAGCGAACCCATTCGGATTTCCTGACTTCAATGAGATGCTCGAACAGATGCAGGTGCCCGGTGTGGATCTGAGTCGTCTGGCCGACGATGCACGGAAGAACATGGAAGCAGTGCAGGCGGCCAACCAGGCGGTCGCATCCGGCTGGCAGACACTGGCCGAAAAGCAGATGGAAATGTACCGGGAGGCGATGGAACGCTGGCAGTCGTCGATGACGCCGCCGAGCGCCGACGGCGCCGCCATGGAAAAACAGGCGGAACTCGCCCGGGAAGGATTCGAGCGGGCAATCGAGAACATGCGGGAACTGGCTGAAATCGCATCCGAATCGCAGTCCAGGGCCTTTGAAATCATGCGCGCTCGTTTCGAGGAAAACCTGCGCGGCGCATTCCCCTCCGGCAAGGACCCGGAGTAGAACCTGGCGTAGAACCTGGCGTAGAACCTGGCGTAGAACCTGGCGTAGAACCTGTAGCAGATAGTCGTAGATCGAGCGACCCCGGCTTCAATCAGCTCAGACTGTTCAGCCAGGCATCGTAAGATGCGGCATGGGAACCCGGAAAGTTTTCCCAGCCGGTGCGGGTGAGAATACCCTTCCTGCCCGTGGCCGGATCCGGCATCTGCGCTGAGAGGGTCTGCTCGCTGACCTCTCCCGAATACCAGTTGATGTTGAAAGCGGCGAGCTTCGGATAGAACGTGATCTCGCGATAGGCCGGCACCTGGTCATGAATCCACCAGGCGAGCGCGGGCCAATCCCCGGTCCGTTCGTAGTAGTCAACGAACGAATTCACCACCACACAGGCGGTCGCACCCATGTTGCCCGCTTCGTCCCGTTGATCCCAGATGTGACGGCCCCGGTTGTAGGCGTTCGACGCACAGTTGTAGCCCTTCTCGTTACCGATCTGATTCACCGTGGGTGATCGATAGGCAGAGCGGATGCTCACTCTGCCAAGCGCGGCCTGGATCGGCTCCAGCACGTGCTCGCAGAGATTCCGGCCCGCTTCCACGGCCAGCTCAGGATCAACCGGAATGTTGGCGACGCCCTCGATCTGGGCAATTTCCGAGTAGAGAAAATCCCGCATGAAAAAGCCCGGAGACAGGCGCGTCCTGCCGAGCTTTTCCAGAGTCTTAACACTCGCCATCGCTCCCCCACCCGCTGGTCCGACGCTCAACGGTAGAGCCTACACCGGTCGGCGGCAGAATGGCGCCCGAGGCGCTAACCGGCCGCACGTCCTTCTGTCAGCCGGATGACAGAACCCGGGCCGGACACCGGCCTATAGTAGAATGAAGATCAATGAGGAGGCACCGTGACCGAAGACAAACGCAGTCTGATGGTATCCGCAGTCTTTCTCAGCCTGCTGATCGCCGCCCTGCTGCTGCTTGCACGCAGCCAGGGCCTCACCCAGCCTCTGGAACTCACCGGCTACGATTTAGGGCTCTCACTCCGCCCGGCGCTGTCCGAACCCGCAGCCGTCACCCTGATCGAAATAACGGAAGCCGATATCCAGAACATGGGACGCTGGCCGGTCACCGATCAGGATCTCGCCCGCATCATCGAGCGTATCGAACACTTCGAACCCCGGGTCATCGGCGTCGATATCTATCGTGATGTGGACGTGCCGCCCGGAACAGCGGCCCTCGCTGACACTTTCTCCGCGAACAACCACCTGATCGGCATCATGAAATTCCAGAGCGAAGGCAGCCCTGGGGTTGCGCCACCCGGAGCGCTGGCCGCCGCCGACCGCGTCGGCTTCAGCGACCTGGTGCTCGACCCCGATGGAATCGTCCGTCGCGGCCTGGCTTTTCTGGACGATGGCGAGCAGTTCGCCTGGTCATTTGCGCTGAAAATCGCACAACGCTATCTGGCTGAAGACGGTATTGCGCTGACGCCGGATCCTGAAATACCCGAACACTTCCGACTGGGTCCGACGCGGGTACAGCCGATCCCCGAACATTTCGGTGCCTATGCAGACATCGACAACGCGGGCTATCAGTTTCTTGCCGACCATCGCCGGCAACCGGACGAGTTACCCACCTATCCGCTCAGCGACCTGCTTGCCGGCCATGTGGATGCCAGCCATCTACGCGATCGGGCGGTCATTCTCGGCGTCAACGCGCAGAGCGTGAAAGACAGCTTCGTCACACCGCTCAGCCGCTGGTCCTGGAACGGCGACCCACAGGTGGCCGGGGTCGCCGTGCACGGTCTGCTGGTGGATCAGCTGGTGCGCGCCGGTAAGGGGGATAGCGCGGTAATGACCGCACCGGGACCGATTCTGGATACCTTCCTGCTGGTATTCACCTGCCTGGCCGGGGGCATCTGCGGCCTGCTCGCCGGTTCGGCCGTTCGACTCACACTCATCGTTCTCTGTGGTGTGGTCACCATCACCGCCGTCGGGTTGACCCTGTTCGTGGCCGCCTTCTGGCTGCCCGTCCTGCCCATGGCCGTGGGCTGGACCGCGAGTGCCGGCCTGGTCACCGCCTATCTCGTGCAGCGCATGCGCCGGGAACGTCAGGATCTGCAGCGGCTGTTGAATGTTCAGGTTTCGCCCCAGGTCGCCGAGGAGATCTGGCAACGCCGGGAAGAACTGCTCGACGACGGCACCCTGAAGCCCCAGAGCCTGACCGCCACCATCATGTTTGTGGACCTGCAGGGATTCACCAGCCAGACCGAACGTCTGCCGAGCGACTCGCTGCTTGCCTGGCTGCAGCCCTTCCTGACGATCACCACGGAAACCATTCTCGAGCACGGCGGCATGATCGACGACTATTTCGGGGACGGGGTCAAAGCCAATTTCGGCGTACCTTTCCGACGCAGTGGCGCAGACATCGAGGAAGATGCGAGAAATGCCATTCATTGCGCGCACGTGCTGACCAGACGTCTCCGCGCCATCGGCTGCAGCCACCAGCATCCCTACGCCGTCCGTTTCGGCATCCACACGGGCTCTGTCGTTGCCGGCACCGTCGGCAGCCGGCGGCGCTCGAAGTACACGACCATCGGTGACACGGTGAATGTGGCGGCCCGGCTGGAGACCGCCGCAAAAGAAATGGAAGACGCCCACGCACCGACGCCAAGCCGGATCATCACCAGCGCCACCACGCTCCGATTGCTCGAGAGCGACGACGGCTGGCAGCCGCTCGGCGCCATATCCCTCAAAGGTCGCGCCGAGGCGGTATCGGCCTATGTGCGTCATCTGGAAGATCTGGACATGAACAGGTCCAAGGTGGTGGGGTTGAGACCCCGCCCCCTGGCAGGAGGAAAACCATGAACCATGCATACCTGCTCACCGCGCTCATCGGACTGCTTACGGCGGCCGGCGCCGTGGCCGATGGGAAGGTGGATGGCGAGGTGAAAGCGTTCGACGCCAGGCCCGTCAGCGAGCCATCGACGAGCGAAGCCACTACCGCCGACACCGATTCCGAGTCCGCGCAGATTCCGGACGCCGTGCCCTCGAACGGCGATCTGGCGCTCGTTTATGTGCCGCCTCGGCGCGGCGCGCCAAAGACACGGGTCGGTGGCGGCACTCGATCCTCGGGGAGCGCCGTGCAACTGGCACTGCTCGCCCCGGAACACACCGGCCTGACAGGGCAGGCATCACCCACGCTCTACTGGTGGCTGTCCCGGGAATACGATGGCCTGTTCGAATTCGTCGTCATGGCCGAAGGCGACGTCGAGCCGGTGCTGAGACTGCGTCAGCAAACCCGTTTCGATGCCGGCATTCATGTCCTGGATCTTGCGGCCACCGGGCTTACCCTCGAACCCGGGGTCGCCTACCGCTGGTCCGTCGCCATCATTCGGGACGAGACGCGACGGGCTCGCGATCTGGTGGCGCTGGCAACGATGGAATACGTGCTCGACCGTCCTGTCAGCCAGGACACCGGCGCGCTCGCAGCCGCCGGACTCTGGTATGACGCCCTGGCCGCAGCAGATGCCGCCGAGAACGTCTCAGCACGGGTTCAACTTCTCGAGCAGGTATCTCTCGACCAGGTGGCGCACTGGCACAGCGATACAAACCGCAATGGCAGTTAACGTCAGAGCCAGTTGCTGATCATCAGATAGGGCGCCCAGTAATAGGGATGGGCGAAGCGCGGGTCGGCCCGGAGCGCATTCTGTGCGGCCTGCAGCGCTTCTGCTTTGGAAACACCCGCCTCGGCAAGACCGGTGTAGAACCCGACGATCAATGACCGCGTGGCCTCGTCGGACACGGTCCAGAGGGTGCCGACGACGCTTCGCGCGCCGGCCCGAATGGCCGACCCGGAAAGTCCGAGGGCGGAATCCGCATCACCCGCCGCCGTTTCACAGGCACTCAACGTGAGCAGTTCGAGCGGTTTTCGGAACTGTGACTCCGCAACCAGCCGATGCAGTTCGTTGATTGAGAACGCCGCATCGTGGGCCACCACGAAACTCCGCTCCGACGAACCATCGAACACCGCGTGGGAGGCAACGTGCACGATGGCCGGCTGCTCGGCCACGAATCGTTCCCGGAAGGTCTCGGCCTTAAACTGATCGTCGAGCAGCATTTCCCCACCGACCAGGCGCTGGATGCTCAACAATTCTGCCGGTACGTTCGGCAAGGCATCGAAGCCCGCCACCGATTCGCTGACGCCGACAAGCAGCGCCGATTCCTGACCGGTATCCAGCGGTGAGGGGGCAACCAGGCTCAATCCGGGCGTGATGGCCACCGCATACTTCTCCCCCAGAAATCGTTCGCCATCGTGGAGCGCGGCAAACGGGATCGTATGCAGGGGCCCATCGGGAACGAAAACCAGGGTTGTCACCGATGCGGCCTCGAGATCGGCTTCGATGGGCCCGATCAGACGCGCATGAAGCGCCTGCGCAACCGGCAGATATTCGTTGGTGGTCCGATTCTCGAGCGTCTGCCGTAGCGCCAGTATGTCCCGATCCCAACGCGCGCTGCCGCCGGGCACCACATAACGGTGCAGTTCCCCTTCCAGACTGACCAGCAGCTCCAGCCGATCGGGCAGCAGGATCGGATACACCACCGCGGTGCGTTCACCAACCTGTTCGAGGCCAACGGTGGACGATTCGAGCGCCGCATAACACTCATCGTGGAAGTAATTCTGCAGTTCGGAGTGCTTGAACCGCTCCACCGTCGCCCGGGCTTCCGCGAGATACTCCGGTTTGCCGTCGGAGGCCAGCAGCAGGACGCTGACCAGATCCGTGTACATCGCTCGAAAAGCCAACTCTGCAGCCCCGTAGCGCGCGCGTCCTGCCGGCCGCGCCCGTTCGAATTCGTTGAGGGCCCGACGATGCGCATCGATGGCAGCCGTTTCATCTTCCAGTAGATCTGCCAGATAGCCGAGCTGCATCTGCCAGCGGTAGCGCAGATCGGCCGCCTCGCTGTCTGTTTCCAGCGCAGTTCGGAGCAGCCGCCGGGCATCCGCATAGCGACCGTCGAGTGCATAGGCTTCACCAAGGAGCGCATAGCTTGCCGCGAGGAGGCGGGTGTTCTGCGCAGGTTCCGCCCAGCGTCGTACACCATCGAGCAGGCCAGCGGCGAACTGCAGCGGCTGTGGCCCGGCAATCTCCCGCGCCGCATCCAAGGTCGTTCGAGCCAGATGTAATCGGGCTGCCTGAGACTGCGAATCACTGCTGGATGCCAGCAGATGTGCCGCCTGGCGAGCCTGGGCGACCGCCTGGACGGGATCTTCCGTAGCCCGCGCCAGGAGCAGATAGCGATACGGATCCGCCGCCGCCGAGGCCGGCACGGCGTTCAGCAACGCCACCGCCTGCCCGGTTTCCCCGCTCAGCAACCATGCGGTGGCACGATTGAGCTGAACCTCCGCCAGCGCAACAGGATCCGTGGCGGCCTGCCCGGCGGATTCAAAGGCGAGCCCGGCGGCGGGCCCGTCGCCGAGCGCCGTCAGCGCAATGGCGCGATACACCAGGGCGCGAGATGAAACAGGAAGGTCGTCGAGTTCCGTCAATGCAGTGCTGAACTCCCCGGCTTGCAGCCGCGCCTTAACAGCGTCGAGCACGGCATCAAGCTCAGCGGTGGAGGAACCAAGGCTGATCACCAGCGCCTCCGTGGGATCGACAGGCAGATTCGGACTCGGGTCCACCACGAAGCGACCGCCATCATCCGTCCCGGAGCGGGCTGAGCACAGGGGACTGAACAGCGTTGGCGTGTCCTGGTAAGTCTCGGGCAATTCCGTCACCGCGGCGTCGAGATTGGTTTCCGGAGAGTTCACGATCACTTCGTTCTCCGCGATTACGAGGCTGTCCGGTGACTGGATGAAGCTATCGGTCGTGATTCTGATAACGCCGCCGTCTCCCCCGGGGATCGCCGCACGTGCAAGCAGCCGGCTTTCGTCCAGCACCAGGATGTCGTGGGAGGAATCGATGTCCACATTGCCGCCGTCGCTGGCCGTGTCGCTGGCATCGATCCCGCTGCGTCGCAGGCGAATGGAGCCAATGCCGTGAATGGTGATGTCGCCACCCCCCGCATCCGATGCGGAAGTCTCGATGGAGGCGTCGTCCAGTCGCAGGCGGGTCAACGGATACTGAACCGAGGAGCCAGCGTCCCTCACCCCGATCAGCACATCTCCGGCATCACCGGAGCCGACGCCCACGCTGCCCGCCTTGATGAGTGCCCCACTGAGGTTGATGTCACCCACGTCCAGCTCAATGCGGCCGCCTGCACCTGGCAGCGCGGTCGTGCTGCGGATCTCGGTGCCGGACGCCATCTCGAGCCGGGGGGCGACAATGAGGATTTCTCCCGCACGTCCTGTTCGCTCGGCCAGGTCCGCCGGCGCTTCGGACTCTTCGACCTCTGTCGCGGCCCGAATCGAGGAAGCACTCCCGTCGCCCCGGGCACCCGCGATATACACGCCCCCGGTCGCCTCGATACGGATGAACCCGCCATCGCCGACGCCCGACGTACTCGAGGAGATGCGCGCACCGTCGTCAATCAGGAGTGTGCCGGTGTGGATGTCGATACTGCCGGCGTTACCGGTGGCGGTGAAGGCCGAGCTGGCGGTGATACGCGTGCCACGATCACGCTCCGGGTCCGATGGATTGTTGGTACCGGACAACTCCAGGCGCTCCGGAGCCGTGATCCGGATCAGTCCTGCGTCGCCCGTGGACGAAGCCGCGCTCGCCACCCGCGTGCCATCCAGAAGTTCGATCAGCGGTGCATCGAGCCATACTTCACCCGCATCCCCGTCCGCGTTGCTGTTTGCGCCGATATTCACGTTCAGACGGGTGGTGATGCGTTCGGATGCCAGCAGGCGGACATCTCCACCGGCGCCTGTCGCAGGATCACTGGCGTCGGGGCCCGAACCGCCGCCGGAGCCCGAACCGCCGCCGGAGCCCGAACCGCTCCCGGAACCTGAACCACTCCCCGACCCCGAACCGCTTCCGGAACCTGAACCACCACTCCCCGACCCCGAACCACCACTCCCCGATCCCGAGCCACCGCCCGACCCCGCTCCGCCACCACCCAGCACCGCCTCACCGTTGCTGCTGCTCAGAAAACTGCCGTCCGATATCTCGATCACGGGCGCCTGCAGCGTGACGTCGCCGGCGGCGCCTGCACCAAGGGTGGCTGACGTCGCGGAACCACCACGCAGGGCGAGTCGTCCGCCGGCCGCGAGAATCACATCGCCCGCCCCACGATTACCGCTGGTCTCGGTGGTGAAAGTGGAAGACTCAATGCTGAGCAGCCCTTCCCCTCCGGTCGGCACCCAGTCTGTGGCGTCCACCGGTAACGACGCTCCACCGCTGGCGATCAGCGAGATGCCGCCGTCGGCACGCAACGCCGAACCCGAGTTCACCGTGATGTCGTGCGCGGTCAGGGAAAGCAGCTGATTTCCAGGCAGGCTCAGGGTCGCGCCGTCCACTACCAGCGTGGCCGGTGCGTCGAGAAAACCAAATGCAATGGGGTCAGCGAAGGCAAGCCGCACATCCTCCGTGAAGGTCAGCTCACCCGTGGGATCCCCTTCGAGCAGAGAAAGACTCGAGGCGGTACTCAGATAGACGGCACCCTGGGTATCCAGGCTTGCATCCGAACCCAGCACGATGCCCTCTGGATTCAGAAGAAAGAGATCTGCACCCGGCACGTTGGAGGCGAGAGTGCCGAACAGCTGCGACGACAGCGGGCCCGTGACGCGGGAGATGATCCGCGCCGTGGTCAGTCCGGGCTCTGCGCTGAACAACACCGTATCACCCGCTCCGATGCTGAACTCGGCAAAGCTGTGCAGCAGGTTCTCACCACCGCCGGGCCGGTGACCGTGGATCTCTTCCACCTCGATCACGCTGCCGCTACGCAATGGTTGGACGCTGGTGTCCGGGCCGATGCTGCCATCACGTACGACGGCGGTCTGGCTGAGCGCCGAAGCCGCCACACACAGCAGCACCAATGTCAGTGTTATCTGCCTGTTCATCCGCTCGTATTCCAGATGAAGCGGAAGTGGATGCCATCGTCCTGGATGTCGTATTCACCCGCATAGGTGATGTCTTCGAGCGCTTCTCCCCAGTAGATTTCCAGCTGCAGCGCATCGACCGGCGACCAGTAGATCCCGGCACCGATGCTGGAGAGGTTTCGCGGTCTGATCTCGTCGCCGTCCACATTGCCGGAGTGAGACCAGTCGACAAAAGGACGCAACTCGAGACTGCTGCGCCCGGTCGGGTCCTGACGCAGCGGCAGCCGCCATTCCACCGAGGCGATCAGCGCGTTGTCACGGATCAGCGTGTTCTCCCGGTAGCCGCGAACGGTCCAGCGACCGCCTATGGGATACTGCTCAAGACCAAACAGCGGATCATTCGAGAGCTGACCATCGAGCCGCAGGAGCAACTCGCTGTCGAGCCAGGAAAGCCTTCGCGCCCACTGAAACTGACCACGCAGCTTCAGGAAACGGCCGTCGGGCACTTCATCCGTTTCTGCCACCGTGGCACCGAAGGCATCGAGACCCACACTCAGCTCGAGCCGCCCGAAAATCACATCACGCTGACTGCGGTGCAGCGTTTCCATGCCTGTACGAAGAATCGCCATGCGCGCCTGCCCCGCCTCCGGTCCTTCGACGAACGAAAATCCCTGGCCGAGCAGATAGGTCCGGCTCTGTCGCCATTCCCCGGTGAACACGAGATGGGTCTGATTGAGCAGAGAACGGAAAACAGGCCAACGCAGGCGTGCCCCGGCGGTGAGCGAATCCGCACCGATATCCAGGTCCTGGAAAGGCGCTCGGACGATATCGCTGTCTGCACCGAATGCATAAAGCGACAGGCGCTGGCCGCGATCGCCGACGGGAAAGTCGTACTCGCCCATGAACTCCAGAAGACCTTCGGCGGCGCGTGCGCCGAGAAGGAGATCATCCGCCCGCCCGGTGAGATTCAGCACACTCATCGAGACGACGCCCTGCACACTGCCGATGGCCGGACTCAACTGATTCGACGCTTCGAGGCCAATGGACCATCGGTCCGTTTCTATCGGACTCACGAGCAGGACGGATTCGCCACGCTCGGAGCCGGGTAGAAGCTGCGCTTCCACAGACGACACATGGGGTTGCTGCTGCAGGATCTGCAGCCGTTCTTCGAGATCGAGCACGTTCACCGGTTCCGGGTCGCCGAAGCCCGCCAGGTAATCGGCCACATACTGTTCGCGGAAATGCCCGGTGCTGTGGACTTCGATCCGTTCGAGCGCGCCCTCGACGATCCGAATCCTCAGCACGCCCTCTTCGAGGGCTTCGAGTACCGCACCGGAAGTGACGTAACCGGCTTCCACATAGAGTGCGGTGAGTTGATCCCGAAGCTGAACCATATCGTTGAACGACAGAGGCCTGCCTTCGAACGCGGTCAGCACCTGATCCAGAGCCCTGGAATCGACGGCCTCTGCGCCAGTAACCTGAATCTCCCGAACAGGGTAGCGTTCGGCACCGGAGATGGCAGCCGCCCCGCTGCCATCTTCGAATTCAAAAGCCGGCAGGACGGAAATCTGCTCGAGTCCTGTCTGCGGGCGCGCGAAGGCGGCAAGCGGTGAACGATCGGCGGACGGGATGGTGGATCTATCGGGCGTCGCGGCCAGACTGCTCCCTGACGTGAGCGCGGCAACTGAATGCAGCGCGAGCACGCCGATGGCGAGTAGTCTCCCTGAACGAATCATGCCGTCCTCCTCGGCCTGATTCCCGTAATCCCTGCAGCAGACTATACCGCCCGGTGCGGTATCCGCTGGTGTAATCGGTCACGCTGCCAGTCAGGCAGATACACCGCTGGCTTTACGTGCCAACAGCCGGCTCATGAGCCAGCCCCTGGGCTGTTCCTTGCCGGTGATCAGAAAAGCCAGGGTATAGGGGTTGGCAATATTCGAGCGCACCCGGAATTTCGCCGCATGCGTGCTGCAGACCAGGATCTGATCCCCTTCCTCCAGTTCCTCGAAAAGCTCGGGCATCACCCGGCTTTCCCGGCCCCGTTTCAACAGCAGCGGCACCGCATCCAGGGAATGATCGCGACGGCGGCTGTCCCGGAACAGACAGGACAGCGTCAGCCTGCCCTGCTCTCGCATATGAGCGACCACGGCGGGGGCGGACTGTCCATCGATGTCGATGGTCCATAACGCCGGACTCGGATCTTTGACCATTTCGTGCTGAACCGCTTCGTGTAGAAGGGGAAGGACGACGTCAGTGAGCAGGTCGGGCTGTTGCTCGAGCGATTCAAGCAGTTCCTGAATGAGTGGCGAAATCAGCCGCAGCAGAATGCGTCTTGCGGTCACCAGGCTCGGCTGCATGATGAGATCGGCCGAAGCGGCATTGAAGGCCAGTTCGTTTTCGTGGTGATTCTGCCGCACGATCAGCAGGGCATCGGGATTCAGATTGCGCGCTGTAAGCAGAATGGCCAGGTTGTCCGCATCGCTGTTGGTCGCCGCGATCACGCCGACCGCATCTTTGATGCCGGCCTTCTCGAGATTCGCCCGCGTTGCAAGACCCTCTATCGCGGCGGTCACTTCCTCCGCCTGGGCCACATTGGGATCGATCACTACGGTGCTCACCCCGCGATCGTTCAACGACCTGTGCAGCCAACGTCCGAGCTTGCCGTAGCCACAGAGCACCCAGGTGCCCTGGGGATAGGAGACGAGTTCCGCCAGACTGACGCCACGCACGCCCACCAGCCATTCATCCAGGGTATGCAGAGGCGGCTGGTGCAGCGCAAATCCGAGCTCCCGGGCAAAGGTTTCGAAGGGATCGGTGAGAACCACCGACCCGAGTCCGATCAACTCTTCCTCATGGGTCCGGCTGGTCGAACGGCACACGACTTCGGCGTCCGGATTCAGCAGGCGCGTCATCACCGCGATCTTGAGGTTCACATCTTCATCGCCGGTCAGCAGCACCACACCGCGGCAATTGGCCCGGGCGAGACCGGCATCGGTCAGGTTCTTCGGCACGCTGGCGTCCCCTTCGAGCCCCGGCATGGGTACCGTGTAGTCCCGCAGCCGCAGTGCCTTGATACGCTCCACATCGGCATCGATCACCACTGCATTCATCCGATGATCGCTCAAGCCCCGGGCCAGCAGACTGCCCGTATCGCCGAACCCGCAGATGATGAAGAAGGGCTCCTGTATCCGCGCCACCGCCCGCGCGAACCGCCTCTGATCCAGCGCCAGAATAAAGTGCGGGTTCTGCACCAGACGGATGATCGCGCCAATGGCATAGACCCAGCCGACAACGCTCATATAGAGGCAGACGGTCGCCCACATGCGCTGGGGATCGCTGAACTCCCGAGGCAACTCGCCGAATCCCGTGGTGGTGGCGGTGTAGGTCATGAAATAGAACGCGTGAAAGATACCCAGCGGCTGACCGTCGCTGCCGGGAATCATCACCATGCCGGCGATCCCGATGGAATAGACCGCAAGCAGCACGATCAACGGGCTGCGCATTTCCTGAAGCACGATGGAGGCAACACGATCCAGATCGGAACCTTTTGCCATACCTCTTACCCTTACCCTTACCTTTTACCCTTACCTGCCTGCTATCAGGGTATCGCTGACAAGAAGGGTCACGGAGACTATGTTCGCCACCAGCGCACCGTAAGCCAGTGACACGATTGTGGTGACGGCGCCGGGGGACAGACCAGTGGCAGTGTCGGCAAACGTCCAGATGAATGCGGAAACGAGCAGTTGCAGATCCGCGACCAGGGCGGTTGCCAGCAGCAGCGCGCCGGTCTGGGAGCGGTCACCCAGTTTCAGCACCGTCGCAATCAGATTGACCACCACGGCGGCGAACAACAGCCAGATGCTGTGATGCTCGGAGTTGCCGATATCACCGACCACGAAGGCAACGTTCAGCGTCAGCGCCAGAACGATGAAGAAGCCGAAGAAGACTTTTTCGAGATTCATGGAACCCCTCCGCCATGAAACCGTTCCACTATACCCCTGTTTCCAAAGACCGGTCGCCTGGGAACTGATGGCCCGCACCACATCAGAACACGGCGTTTCAAGCCGTCTGGTCGGACCTTCTGTTCGGAAGAGACGGTAACCGTACTCATTTCCACCGGAAGTGAGTACCCTGCTCCGCCATGAATCCAAGCAACAAAGATCTCTGGTTCCTGCCATTGGGCGGATGCGGCGAAATCGGCATGAACATGAACCTGTACGGCCACGACGGGGCCTGGTTGATGGTTGACTGCGGCATCACCTTCGCGGGTCCGGGCGAATCCGGTCCGCATGTGCAGATGGCGGATCCTGACTTCATCAGTCAGCGGCGCGACTGTCTGACCGCTCTGCTGATCACCCACGCCCACGAAGACCATGTGGGCGCCGTCGCGCATCTGTGGCGAAAACTGCGATGTCCTGTGTATTGCACCGCATTCACGGCGGCCATTCTGCGCCGCAAACTCGGCGAAGCCGGACTGCTCGATGACGTGCCGATCCACATCATCCGATCTCCCTTCCGGCATCAGCTGGGCGTGTTCGATGTGGAATGGCTGGATCTGACCCACTCGACGCCGGAGTCACAGGCGCTGATGATCCGCACGCCGGCAGGCAGTGTGTTCCATACCGGAGACTGGAAGCTGGATCCGGACCCGGTGGTTGGACCGGATTTCGCGAAAGCGACCGTTCAGAATTTCGGCAATGAATCCATCACTGCCATGGTCTGCGATTCGACCAACGCGCTGGAACCCGGCCGTTCGATCAGCGAAGGCGCGCTGTTTGCCGGTCTCATGGAACAGGTCGCCGACGCTCCGGGCCGGGTGATCGTCGGCTGTTTCGGCAGCAACATCGCGCGGCTGGCAACGCTCGCCAGGGTGGCCGAGGAAACCGGCCGTTACGCCGCGCTGCTCGGACGGTCACTGCATAACTATCACGCCGCCGCCAGGGCCGCAGATCTCTGGCACGTAAATATGGACTTCATAGACTCGTCTCATCTCGGCTATCTCCCGCCGGAAGAAGTACTGGCCATCGCCACCGGCAGTCAGGGCGAACCCCGGGCAGCCCTGGATCGACTGGCGGCCGACAATCATCCGGACCTGTCTCTGGAACCGGGCGACACACTGCTGATGAGCGCTCGAGTGATTCCAGGAAACGAGCGGGCCGTAGCGGCACTGGCGCGACGACTGGAGCGTCTTGGCGTCACCGTCATTCGGGATGAAGAGTTGAACGCCCCCATTCATGCGTCGGGCCATCCCGCCCGGGACGAACTCGCGGACATGTACCGATGGGTGCAACCGGATATCGCCATCCCCGTTCATGGAGAACCTGAGCACATGCAGGCAAACGCCGAAGTGTCACGGGCCCAGGGAGTCCCGGCACAGATGACGGGGCTCAATGGGGATCTGTTCATGCTGGCACCTCAGAGCGGCATTCGTCGCGGCGCGACCCGGGTCGGCAGACTCGGGCTGGATCAGCACAAGCTGGTCGAGGTCTAGACCTACCGCCAGCCTCAGGATCCGGCGCAGGCGGCTGCTTCGCAGTACGCCCGCCAGCCGCCATAGTCGCTGATCTCCCGCTGCCCTTCGCACAAGATGGCTTCGCCGAGGACGCCGAGGACTTCTTCGCCATTCTTAAGGCTCACCTTGCCGATACTCAAACCAGCGGGTTCCTGAAGCAGCACCTGAGCCAGGCCGGCGACGGGCACCTCCCAGACTTCGAGGGCAACGGATGTGCCCCCGGAGAGCACCCGCTGCATGGCCGGGTGCACATCGCCGATGGACCAGAGACGATAGGCGGGGACCGTCTCGGACTCGTAAAGAAACACGGCATCCACCGCCAGTAGATTCGGATTGAGCACGAGGCCCCGCATGAGCGTGCCATTAACGGCGAGCTTCACCGTATCTTCCCTGGTTCCGGTCGCCTGCTTTGTCGTCACTGAAATCACTCCTGCCTTTACTCCTGCCTTTACTCCTGCCTTTACTGGAACGAGACGGCGTCTGTCCGCCTCAACGACCTGTACCTGCAAGGACCGTGCACGCGGCCGGACCCGCGCAGGGCGCGAAAGAAACAACGATCTCCTCAAGTGATGCCCTGAGATGGTGCCCGGCCATCTGACCGTGCACCGGGATGCTGCATGGCCAGGCCCCGCCGGAGGGCATTCATCCGTCCGATACGGCGCGCCGTGTGGCAGCCGGGCACATAGAGCACACAGGCACCGCGCGGGCGCACTGCATAAGGGCACCGGGCGAGAGAATGGGCAGTGAGCTGGCATAGATCCTGCCTTCTCATGGCGGTACCTCATGTGGAATGACACGCTATGCCTGCTATCTCGAGATTTCTGGCGGCTCTGATGATCTGCCTGTGCTGCGGCAGTTCCCTGGCCGCAGACAAGCCGCACTTCACGCTGGCCTGGTCGATCTACGTCGGTTGGATGCCCTGGGAGTACGCAGGATCTCAGGGCATCGTTGATCGCTGGGCCGAGCGATACGGCATCGAGATCGAAATCGTGCAGATCAACGACTACATCGAGTCGGTGAATCAGTACACGGCTGGCCAGTTCGATGCGGTGGTGGCCACCAACATGGATATTCTCACCATCGCCAGTGCCAGCGGTGTCGACACCACCGCCCTCATCGTCGGCGACTATTCGAATGGTAACGACGGTGTTGTGCTTCGTGCCAATGACGACCTGAACGCCATCCAGGGCGAGAACGTGCACCTCGTCGAGCTCTCTGTTTCACACTATCTGCTGGCTCGTGCGCTGGATTCCATCGGACTGAACGAGCGCGATGTGACCCTGGTCAACACCTCGGATGCAGACATGGTGAGCGCCTGGGCGGGAACCGGCGTCCCTGCCGTGGTGACCTGGAACCCGATGCTTGCCGAGATACGCGATATGCCCGCCGCCAATGTGGTGTTCGATTCGAGCCAGATCCCGGGCGAGATCCTGGACCTGACCCTGGTCAACACCGAAACGCTCGAGGCGCATCCTGAACTGGGCCATGCCCTGGCCGGTGCCTGGTACGAAACCATCGCCCTCATGTTCGGCGACGAAAGCAGTGAGGCCGTTCAGGCGCACATGGCGGCAGCCTCCGGCGCCAGTCTTGCCAGCTTTCAGCGCCAGCTCGAAACCACGCATATGTTCGCCCACCCGGCTGATGGCGTCGCCTTCGTGAACAGCGAAAAGCCCCGTACAACCATGGAACGGGTGGCCGAGTTCTCCTATGACAAAGGCCTGCTCGGCCCCATGGCGCCGGATGCAGGTTTTGTCGGCATCGAATTTGCCGATGGCTCCATCTGGGGCAACGGCGACAACGTGCGGCTGCGATTCACCGATCGCTTCATGCGAACCGAAGACGCGTCCGCCACACCGTGACCGGGCGCACGCACCACCGCTTCGAGCAGGGCAGACCTTAAGTGCCGCGGCTGATGAATCAGCGTCCGACGCGCACGCTGGCGGTGTCGTTGACCCTGCTGCCTTTTCTGGCCCTGCTCCTGGTCTATCAGTTCGCCTCCAATGCGCGTCTGGCAGAAAACCCACAGGATCGGATGCTGCCGGCTTTTTCCACCATGGGCAGCACCATGTATCAGATGGCTTTCAGCGAGGATCGCCGTACCGGCGACTATCTGTTCTGGACGGACTCCCTGGCGAGCATGGAGCGTCTGGCCGCCGGTGTGGGTGCCGGTGCAATTATCGGTCTGGTCGCCGGCGTACTCACCGGACTGCTGCCGCTGGCCCGGGTAACCCTGTCACCGTTCGTCGCCGCCATCGCCATGGTGCCGCCGCTGGCGCTGCTGCCGATCCTGTTCATCACGCTGGGGATCGGCGAGCTGTCCAAGGTCGTGCTGATCGCCATCGGGGTGGGTCCTTTCATCGCGCGTGATCTCGAAGCCCGCATTCGCGAGATGCCCGTGGAGGAACTGATCAAGGCGCAGACCCTCGGCGCCGGCACCTGGCGCACGCTCTGGCGGGTGGTGCTGCCGCAGATGCTGCCGAGACTGATCAGTGGCATCCGTCTGTCGCTGGGTGCGGCCTGGCTGTTCCTGATCGCCGCCGAAGCCATTGCCGCCACAGAAGGGCTGGGCTACCGGATCTTTCTCGTGCGCCGGTATCTGGCGATGGACGTCATTCTCCCCTACGTGGCCTGGATCACGCTGCTGGCATGGCTGACGGATTATCTGCTTCGGCGACTCACCGATCTGCTGTTCCCCTGGCAGGCACTGCAGAACGAATCCGGAAAGGCGACAGCGTCATGAGTCACCTCCAGATCAAAGGGCTGCGCAAGGTCTATGGGGAGACGGTTGTGCTCGACGGCATCGACCTGGATCTCGCTTCCGGAGAATTCTGCACCGTGGTCGGCGCCAGTGGCTGCGGCAAAAGCACGCTGCTCAAACTGCTGCTTGGTCAGGAAACACCCACATCCGGCGAGTTGCTGCTCGACGGCACACCCCTGCCGACGGAACCGTCCACCGAGCGCGGTATCGTCTATCAACGCTATTCCCTGTTCGCCCATCTGACCGCTCGCCAGAACGTCTGCCTGGGACTCGAATTGCGGGACGGAGATCCCCTCTTCGGTTGGACCTTCGGCGCCCGACGGCGCGCGATACGCGAACGGAGCACGAAACTGCTCGAAGCGGTGGGTCTGGCAAACGCGGCGGACCGCTACCCGGCACAACTGTCCGGCGGCATGCAGCAGCGGCTCGCCCTCGCGCAGGCAATTGCCCGTAAACCGCCCCTGCTGCTGCTCGACGAACCCTTCGGCGCCCTGGACCCCGGCAACCGGACCAGCATGCATCAGCTGCTTCGCGAACTCTGGCAGGGCACGAACATGACGGTGCTGATGGTGACCCATGACCTGTCCGAGGCGTTCGGACTCGGCACCCGCATGTTGGTGCTGGACCGGCCGGCCCCGACCGCCGGCGTTCAGCCCGGCGCCCGCATCACCTACGACCTGCCCTTGCGCTGGCAACCCGAGCCACCCGCAACGGCCCCGAATACTCATGACCTGGAGATCGCTCAATGACTGCAACACCGCCGGCCCTCGCGCCTGCTGTACTCGAAGAGACCATACCGGCCGGGTGTCACTTTTCTTTCGTCCTCCGGCGCGGTTACACCATGCGGCTCGAGGATGTGTCGGGTGGCGCCAACGTCGGCCTGCTGGTTTTCAATCAGGACGAGAAAAGCGAGCGCTACAACATGGCAGACACGCTGAAGGCACAGCACGTCTCACGCCTGACAGCGCCTCTGGTGCTCTATTCGGATATGGGGCGGGTGATGCTGTCCATGACCCACGACGATTGCGGCTGGCACGACACCATCTGCGGCACCACAGACGCTTCGATGATCGCCGCGCAATACGGCGAACACGACTTTCAGATGGCCCGCAATGACTATCTCCGCAATGGCCGGGATGGATTCCTGATGGAACTCGGTCGCTGGGGTCTCTCGCGCCGGGAACTGGTGGCCAACGTCAATCTGTTCAGCCGCGTGGTGGTGGACGACGACGGCACCATGCACTTCGTGCCGGACAACTCTCCCCCAGGCTCCATGGTGGATCTGCGTGCGGAGCTGAACTGCCTCGTGGTCCTGACGAGCGCGCCGCATCCCCTGGCATCCGCAGAGACCTATCCCACCGGCGACGTTGCCCTGACCGTGCACTGGACCGGACCGGCCGCGGCCGACGATGCCTGCCGGTTGTCGTGCCCGGAGAACGAACGGGGATTCCGAAACAGCGAAGCCTGGTTCGCACAATACTCGGGAGGCGTTCACGCATGAGCGATCTACGCCAGATTTCGAGCACCACCATCCGCGCCGGAGCGCCGTTCCTGGCCCGGGTCGAAGCCGGCCAGCGCTGCCGGATCATAGACACCGAGGGGAACGAGGCGGTGGATGCGTTCTTTTTCAACGCGGACGATCCGATCGAGCGCTATTCGGCCGTCGATACGATCCGGGCGCAACGCAACGTTTTTCTGAGCACGGGTTCGACCCTGCTCTCGAACGAAAACCAGCCCATGCTCACCATTGTGGACGACACGGTCGGTCGGCACGACACCCTGGGCGGCGCCTGTGCGTCCGAGAGCAACACGGTGCGCTACGCCCACGAGAAGAAATTCATGCACAGCTGCCGGGACAATTTCCTGCATGCGCTGCTGGCCTGGAGAAATGACCTGACCAAGCGCGACATCGGCAGCAACGTGAACTTCTTCATGAATGTGCCGGTCACGCCGGATGGCGGGCTATCGTTCGCCGACGGGATTTCCGGACCGGGGAAGTATGTGGAGATGGAAGCCCATATGAACGTACTGGTGCTGATCTCAAATTGCCCGCAGCTGAACAATCCCTGCAGCGGATTCAATCCCACCCCGGTCGAGTTCGTGGTCTTCGACAGTCCCTGACGTGCCTGTCTGAAACTAGAGCGTCTGAAACTCGATCGTCCGAAACCAGATAGTCCGGAAACCATGGCCACTCCGATCAAACGTATCCTCATCGCCAATCGCGGCGCCATTGCCAGCCGGGTGATTCGCACCCTCCGAAGCCTCGGCATCGAAAGCGTGGCGGTGTTCGCCGAAGCGGATCGGGCCTCGCTGCACGTGGTCGAAGCAGACCACGCCGTGTCTCTCGGGGATGGCGGTGCCAGCGAAACCTATCTCGATGGCCCCGGACTGCTGGCAGTGGCACGGGATCTCGAGGTGGATGCGATTCACCCCGGCTATGGCTTCCTTTCCGAAAATGCCACCTTCGCCGCGGCAGTGGAGTCTGCGGGCATCCGTTTTCTCGGCCCGACGCCGGCTCAGATCGAAGCCTTCGGGCTGAAGCACGAAGCCCGGCGGCTGGCTGAGGAAGCCGACGTTCCCCTGCTGACGGGTTCCGAACTGCTCGAAAATCTCGACCAGGCACTGGCCACCGCCGACACCATCGGGTGGCCGGTGATGCTCAAGAGCAGCGCCGGTGGCGGCGGCATCGGCATGCGGGCCTGCCTGGGGCCGGACGCACTCCGTGCCGCCTACGAAGCCGTGGCGTCCCAGGCTGCGACTAACTTCGGCGATGCCCGGCTCTTTCTCGAACGTTTCGTGGAATCGGCCCGGCATGTGGAAGTTCAGGTTTTTGGCGACGGTGAGGGCCGTGTGGTCATCCTCGGCGATCGGGATTGCTCCATGCAGCGCCGCAATCAGAAGGTCATCGAGGAGGCGCCTGCGCCATCCCTGCCGCCGTCCGTACGCGAGGCCATGCATGCCGCCGCACGGCGGCTCATGGAGCGCATCGCCTACCGTTCCGCTGGCACGGTGGAGTTTCTCTACGACCGCGAACGCCAGGACTTTCACTTTCTGGAAGTGAATGCCCGGCTGCAGGTGGAACACGGCGTGACCGAGATGATCACCGGGGTCGATCTGGTGGAATGGATGGTGCGCCTTGGCCAGGGAGAGCACGATTTCCTGCACGAACCGGATATCAGTGGCAATGCGGTTCAGGTGCGCCTGTACGCAGAGGACCCGGTTCGTTCTTTCCGTCCTGCACCCGGCCTGATCAGTGCACTGTCGCTGCCGACGGCGGCCGACGGATTGCGGGTGGATACCTGGGTGGAGGCCGGGGTGACCGTGCCGGCAGCGTTCGACCCGATGATCGCCAAGATTCTCGCCTTTGGTGATGACCGGAAACAGGCGCGTGCACGTCTGCAGCAGGCGCTTTCGACGACTCAGGTCGCCGGGGTGGAAACGAATCTCGACTTTCTCCGAACGGCGCTGACGCTACCCGAATTCGTGGAGGGGCAACAGACCACGGGCAGCACGGACCGGGTATCGCTGACAGCACGCAGCTTCGAAGTGCAGTCGGCCGGCACCCTGACCAGTGTGCAGGATGTGACCGGACGGATCGGCTACTGGCACGTGGGCGTGCCGCCTTCCGGCGCCTTTGACAGCAGGGCCCTCGCCCGGGCCAACGCCCGCCTCGGCAATGACGCCAACGCCGCCGGGCTCGAGATGCTCGCCCATGGACCCACCCTCAGTTTCGCCACCGATGCCCGCGTGGCGCTCACCGGCGCGCTGACGGAAGCCACGGTGGATGGGCTCGCCGTCGCCCATGACCGGGTATTTGAGGTTCGCGCCGGGCAGACGCTGACCGTCGGCCGGATTGCCGCGGACGGTGAGGGACTGCGGGCCTACCTGGCAGTCGCCGGCGGCATCGATGTGCCGGAAGTGCTCGGCAGCCGGGCGACTTTCGACCTCGGCGCCTTCGGCGGCCACGCCGGTCGGCACCTGCGCACGGGCGACGTGCTTTCCATCGGCGTTGATCCAGGCTCCCAGCCGGATGCCGAACCACCGCCCCACGATTTGTCCGAGCGCCTGCACCTGCGCGTGGTGCAGGGGCCGCACATCGCACCCGACTTTCTGACAGACGGGTACCTGGATCGTTTTTACGATACGGAATGGACCGTGCACTACAACTCGTCGAGAACCGGAATCCGGCTCGATGGCCCGACGCCGGAATGGGCCCGGCTGGATGGCGGTAATGCCGGCCTGCACCCTTCGAACGTACACGACAATGCCTACGCCTTCGGGGCAATCGACTTCACCGGCGACATGCCGATCATCCTCGGGCCGGATGGACCGAGCCTGGGCGGATTTGTCTGCCCGGCCGCCATCGCCGAGGCGGATCGCTGGAAGCTCGGTCAACTCCGGCCCGGCGACCGGATCCGTTTTCAACCGATCGCCCTGGACGAGGCCCGCACGCTACTCACCGATCCGGTCGCCAGGCCAGCCAGGAAATCCTGGCGGACGAGCGCGGACGATGTGATTCTCGAACGGGACAGCCGTCACGATGTGGTGCTGCGTGCCGCGGGTGACAGCTTCCTGCTCCTCGAGTTCGGCCCGCCGGTGCTCGACCTCGGCTCCCGACTGCGGGTGGAGGCGTTGCAACGCTGGCTGGAAGCACAGGCCGACCCCCAGGTGCTTGAGCTGACGCCCGGGATCCGTTCATTGCAGTTCCGGGTATCTCCTGGCGCGGATCGCGCCCGATTGCTCGCGCTCATCAACGACGGCCTGGACGCGCTTGGCGAGGCACACAAATTGACCCTGCCCGGGCGGGTGGTCCATCTGCCCCTGGCCTGGGACGACCCGGCGACTCAGGAGGCGACCGCACGCTATATGCAGTCCGTACGCGCTGATGCGCCCTGGTGCCCGCGCAACATCGAGTTCATCCGACGGGTCAACGGCCTCGCGGACGAAGCGGAGGTGAAGCGCATCGTCTATGACGCCAGCTATCTGGTCCTGGGGCTGGGAGACGTTTATCTGGGTGCGCCGGTGGCCACCCCCATCGACCCGCGGCACCGGCTGGTCACCACCAAATACAATCCTGCCCGTACCTGGACACCGGAAAACGCCGTCGGCATCGGCGGTGCGTATCTCTGTGTTTATGGCATGGAAGGGCCTGGCGGCTATCAGTTCGTCGGGCGCACGGTGCAGGTCTGGAATCGCTATCGCACCGGTGGTGCGTTCGAGCGCCCCTGGCTGCTGCGCGGTTTCGATCAGTTGCGCTTTTTCGAAGTATCCAACGACGAGCTGATGGAAATGCGGCGCGACTTCCCGCTGGGACGAATGCCACTGAAGATCGAGGAAACCGAGTTCCGGATGGCCGATCACGAGGCATTTCTCGAACGGGAAGCAGCGAGCATCGAGCAGTTTCAGCGCACACAGCAGACGGCCTTCGATGCGGAGCGGGAGGCCTGGGCGGCCAACGGCTACGATCCGGCATCCGCACCGGCGCCGCCGGCCGTGGCGACCCTGACCGAAGACGCAGACGGCACACCGCTCGAAAGTCCGGTGACCGGCTCGGTCTGGAAGGTACTGATCGAGGTTGGCGCTCAGGTGCGGGCCGGGGATGCCGTTCTGATCGTCGAATCCATGAAGACGGAGATCGAAGTGATCGCACCGGCGTCCGGCCGGCTGGAGCAGTTACTCGCGGCGGCAGGCACGCCGGTGGAAGCGGGTCAGGCCGTTGCCCTGATCAATACCGCAGTCAACGGATCCTGAGGTCGACTCAAAAAAGCCCGGCATGAACGCCGCGGAATCCGCGGCGTCCGTTGCGCATCATCAGGCGTCACCCACCTGTTCCGAGCCTTCCGCCACCATGGTCTCGTAAAACAGGCGATAACCTTCGGTCATGGCCCGGGCGCAGTCTCCAGGCGTGGTGCCGCCGGAGCGACGATTGAGGCACGGCCCGCTCATCACCTCAGGCATGTTCTCCTCCACCCATTTGCGCGCTTCATAGTAGATGGGCTGATCGTTTGAACTCGTGTCCACGTCAACGATGTTCTGCCCTTCGAAGGTGAGTGCGAAGGTATCTGTGACGTTAAAGCCGGTCTGCAGGGCCAGCACCGGGTCATCCTGGACCGTGATCGGACACCGGAACCGTTCTGCGGACTCAGGCACGCAGGCGCCCCGACGAACAATCTTGTAGTTCCCGCCTTCGGCCCATCCCTGGTAATACATGAGCGACGTGGCGGATTCCTCCGCCTGCGCGAGAAACGGGCGCAGCCGCTCCGGATCGAAGGAATAGAACGCATCGATGAATCCTTCCGCGGTCGCCATGTTCATTGCAAGCAGAGAACCTTCTGCGGCTTCCGGGCTGTCCTTCTCCGGCAGCGCATCCCAGTCACTCCACTCGATTGCCCGACCCGGATACGCTACACCCGCGAACGGCCAGGTGGACTCAACCCACTGTGTGACCCAGGCATACAGTTCTTCATCGAAGCCGGCGTCGAACTCCGCCTTGGTCACCCAGAGTCGAACCTCCGCGTCGTAGCCCGGCTTGTTGCTCGGCCGCACATAGACGCAGCCACGCTCCCGCGTGCCATCGGGCGTGAGCACCGCATAGGCAAACGATTCCCGATTCAGAAATCGGCTCTGCTCGTTCTCCATATCCAGCATGGCATCCGCGGCGGAAATGTCTTCCGTCGGCCAGTTGCTGCTGCGGGTGAACGTCGTCTGCAGATGCTCGATGGAGGACATGTAGGCGTCGTAATCGACCTGCACCAGATCCGGTCCGAGCGGCACCAGCTCAAAACCTTCACCCGTCACCCGTTCCGGCACGTCGAACGCTTCGGGGACGAGCATGGGCTGTGTCTGCGGAGCTGTTTCAGGCACCACGGTCTGAGACACCTCGGGTTCGACGCTGGCAGCGGTGGTTTCCGGCGCGGGAGATTCGCCGGAAGGCGCACATCCAATCAGTACAGGCAGCACGGCCGCCAGGACCCAGAATTTCATCCATTTTCCTCGTGAAGTGATTCATGTTCAGGCTGTTGATATTCAGACTGCTGGTTTCAGGCTGAGCGTTTTCAGGCTCAGCGGCTTCAGGGCTGCAAAAAACGGGCCCGCCCGGGAGGATGCTGCCCAATTCACTCGGATGCGTCGGGGTGCGCCGGGAGAGCAGGCATAACCTGCCTGTCCGGGTTTGCAGCCGTCCGCGGCAATGGGCAATTCGAGCACCCCAGGTGCGCAGCATTAGTGCAGGCGCACCGTGATATTGCACTAAGTTGAGATCTTCCAGCCGGGTGAATCCTCCTCTGGCGCCCGGAATACGGCCTGAAAGGCACCGGCCCGTTACGACACCTGAGGGCTATCTGATTGAATTCAGTATCAAAATCCGGAATGCCCGGCATATGCGCCCGAGACCATCGTCGCGCAGAGAAAATCTGGCCGTATTTTTGCAACCCATCCGGCAACAGTTCCAGTGAACAGGCCTGTTACATGGCGGACGGGCGTGTTCCCGTGAGACCATTCGAGCAACAGCTTCAGCAACGCCAGTTAAAATCGGACGAGGGAGGTCGATCTGCATGAGTGACCAGGCGCAGCAACTGCACGAAGCGACATCGCTGGACAACCCAGCAGCGGCAGAGGATGGCGCCACCCGGGCGCGGACCGGAAAAGACATCCTCTGGGCACTTCCCCAGCCCATCCTGGTGGTCGGCACCCTGTTCCTGGTGGCAACCATGATCACCGAGCAATGGATGAACCATGAACTGTTCGGCGCGATCATGATCGTGCTGCCGATCCCCCTGCTGATCGTGGCGGAACGCATCTGGACAAAACGGGAAGACTGGCTGCTGGAGCCCAAGGAGATGGCGGAGGATGCCGGCTGGCTGGCGGTCGCCGGCCTGGTCTTCGTACCGCTCTACACCGATTACTACGAGACCCCGATTTCTGAAGGGTTCAGGGCGGTTCGCGACCTTTCTCCACTGAGCGTATCCCTGGAAGCCACCACGGTGCTCGGCCTGGTGGGCAGCGCGCTGCTCGTGCTTTCCATCTCGAGTTTCATCTACTACTGGCTGCACCGGGTGCAGCATGAATCGCTGTTCTGGTGGCGCATCCACGCCACGCACCATCACATCACCAAGATGGGCTGCATGCGCGGTGACCGCACGCACCCGTTTGAGTGGCTTGCACTTTTCCTGGGTGCGCCGGTTGCCTTTGCCCTGCTCGGCGCCAGCGACCACACGATCGCCGTCGCCGGCGCATTCAGCATCTGGAACGGCATCCTCAATCACTCGAACCTGCCCTTGAAGTCGCTGCCCGTATACGACTGGTTCTTCGCCACTGCACAGCAGCACCACATTCACCATGCGCATGCTTTCAAGCACAGCAACACGAACTACGGCTGCAACATCATTCTCTGGGACCGCCTGTTCGGCACCTATTGCGGCGACACCGACGAAGGGCAGATCGGTGCGGGGAAGGCAGTACCGCTGTCGATCAAGGATCAACTGCTGCTGGCGTTCTATCCGAAAGACAAACTTACGGATCTGTAAGCAGGCTAGATCGGCTTGAGCGCCAGCTGCGCGGCTTTCCGGACTCTTTTTTCGTCGTGGAAGTACTCGCTCGAATCGAGCGGTTGCAACTGCTGCTTCACCCGCATCACGAGCACTTCGAGGCCCCCGTAGTTCACGAAAACGGGTTGCTCGGTTTCATCGAAGATTGAGAAGGTCAGTGTGGAGGCCGCGGCGCTGGCGGTGTATTTCAGACCACCGCCTTCCTTTTTGAGCTTCTGGGATGTTCCGTCCCACTCTGCCTTGTCGTTTTCGATTTCCGCCTGAACCATCCCGATGCGCGCCGTTGCAAGGGCATCAAAATCGTGCCGATACCAGAGTTCCCTGAGAGAGTGGCGGTGCACGGCCATCACCTTGTCCATGTCGAGTTCGCCGGTCGTCGGGTCCGCCAGGCCGCCCACCTGCTCGACCATCGTCCTGCGAATATCCTTGAGCACCGTGCTTGGAATCACCGTGTAACCGCGTTTCTCCAGATGCCGGGTGATCTCTTCCTCGATCATCTGTTTCGCTGAATCGGGCATCTCGAGGGCAGCGGCGGCTTCGACCGGTGCCAGTGCAATCCGCTGATACTCTTTCTTGAACGTGCGTTTATCCGCGCTGAAAGGATCATACTTTTCCGCCGTGTGGCTGAGCGGCGCGGTGACGATGCCAACGGCGGCGATGAAAGTGAGCAGAATTTTCATCGCTGTCTCTCCTTTCCGGCGGCCGGTATTCTTCCGGCCTCTGTTTCTACTTTTCATTTCAGTCCTTCCAGATAGCCACGAACGATGCCGGCGTCCGGGGCGGTGGCGGCCAGCGCCAGGTAGCGCTCGAAGGCACCGCGCGCCTCATCGACTTTGCCCTGGATGCGACAGGCCATACCGATCTCGCGGTAAGCATCGGCATAGCCTGCGTCTTTCTCGAGCGCCATTTCATAGGCGCCGATGGCTGCAACAAAGTCAGGACCAAGCGGGTTTTCGCGCCGGAAGGCCTCGCCCATGAGGAAGTAGCCTTCCGGGTCATCCGGACGGGCGATCTGATAGCGCTCAAGGCCCTCCCGCACACGGTCGAACTGGCCAATCTCGAGATCGAGCTGCGCCGTCACCAGGTAGGCAGGCGCGATTGCGCGGTAGTAGTCGATCTCGTCCGGCACCGTGCCCGCAACGTAGTCCTTTCTGCGCTGCTCGCGCTTGATCTCCTTCTCGAGATTCCTGATGCGATCCTCGAGCCGCGGATGACTGCTCCACATCTGCCGGGGGTCACCGGCGCCGTAGACTTCGTTTTCCGCCAGCGTCTCGAACGCCGGGATGGCTTCCTCCCGTGCCAGACCTGCTCTGGCCATGAGCATGAGTCCTTCCTCGTCGGCAACGTACTCGTTTTTCTGGGAGTAACCGCTGGTGGAAAGGTTGTACCAGAGATCGCCAGCGAAACCGCCGGCGTTCGGATCGAATGTGCCGGTCTGGGTAGCCAGGGCGGCACTGGCCAGCAGACCCAGCCCCTTGCCGAACATGCCCTGCCGATCGGCAGACAGCATCTCGCGATAGGTGTGGCGCTGCAGGAAATGCGAGATCTCATGGGATACGATCGCCGCCAGTTGCGCCTCGTTATCCATGCGCACGATCAGGCCGGTGTGTATGCCGATCGTGCCATAGGGATAGGCCCAGGCGTTGAGCGTGGGTTCTTCGACGACGACGAAACGGAGCTCGACTCCAAGATGATCGAGGAAGTCCCCGAGCATCCGGTCCGCAAGTGTATTCAGGTAGGCCTCGATCTCCGGATGAGAAACGAGGGTGCCGATTCGAATCAGCCGCTCTTCATGACTCCGGGCACGCTCCCAGAGCGCCGCCTCTTCCTGGTTTTCGGGAAGCGTGTCGATCCTGTCCATCGTCTGGACGGCACCGTACGCGGAGGCCCCGGCAAACAGCACAAGTGACAGAAGCACCGTGATGGATGGGATTTTCCGGTTCAAGGCTGGACCTCCCCTGCTTTTCCCCTGTTCTCTCCCGGCCAGTCTAACAGTTTGCCCGCCGGATCATCGACGGGTGGTCACCGAGAAAGCTATCAGGCTTTCTTGACGAACTCCGATTTCAGCTTCACCGCACCCACGCCGTCGATCTTGCAGTCGATGTTGTGATCACCCTCCACGAGACGGATGTTCTTCACTTTCGTGCCGATCTTGGCCACGGAAGATGAGCCCTTGATCTTCAGATCCTTCGTCAAGGCGACCGTATCGCCATCAGCGAGCACGGCGCCATTGGCATCCTTCACCACAATGGTTTCTTTGGCATCGCTCGCTTCTTCGCCCCGCGTCCATTCGTGGCCACATTCGGGGCACACGAGCATGTCACGGTCTTCGTAGGTATAGGTGGAATCGCACTTCGGACACGATGGCAGACTGCTCATGAATCGTTTTCTCTATCGATGGCTTGGGGATCACACTGAGGTATGAAAGGGTCGTTTGTGGCTTCAGCCACGTTCATGCCGCAGTATACCTTGACGATCTACCCTGATGATTTACCGTGCGGACGCCACAGGCGATTCAGCACGACACTGGACAAAAGATAACGGGTTCCAACATGAAAACAGCCGTACTCATCACATGCCTCCTGGCCGCCAGTGCACAGGCTCATACTCCCCAGGCCGTGCGACCCGGAGACCGGGCTTCAATTCCTTTCCCTGGCCACGACACGCTCGTTTTATCTGATGAGACGAGCACGCCAGCCGGCGCCGCCGTGCTGGAGATCACGGTGCCCGCAGGAACTTTCGGCGCGCCGCCCCATGTGCATGCCCGGGAAGATGAGCAGTTCTATGTGATCGAGGGAGAAGTCGAGTTTCTGGATCGTGACAACACGATCACCGCCGGGCCGGGCACCCTGGTCGTCCTCCCCCGCGGAAATCTGCATGGCTTCTGGAACCTGAGCGACCAGCCGGCACGTATGCTGCTCATCGTCACCCCAGGAGCGTTCGCATCCTTTTTTGATGAGGTCGTCTCGGCAATCAGAGCCCAACATCCCGAGGATCCCGGTGCGGTGGCCGCCATCATCGCCGCCGTTGCCAGCGAGCATGAGGTGACGGTTCATCCGGAGCGCATACCCGAATCCGCGAAGCCCGTACTGCCCAACTAGCGAAATAAAAAAGAGAAACACAAAAAAAGAGAAACGGAAAAAAAACAGCCCCCGATAGGGGGCTGTCCTGGCGCGTTCGCGATCAGTCGATCAGTCGGTGTAGCGCTCGTACCTGCCGAGACGCAGGAATTCGGTTTCGCCCGGCGCGTCATCCACACCGTCGTTGTCCGTCACCGCATAAACGCGGCCGCGGGCATTCACCGCCAGACCTTCGAGCTTCTCCGTCGTGAAGATACTCTTGCGGGAAAGCCTGGGCAGCAGGTCCACCATCAACTGCTTCTCAATGGTGACCAGGCCGTCGGCATCGTCGAGGGAGCGGAAGTCAGCACCCGCCAGGTCTACCCGGAACACTGCCTTCAGTTCCGCTATGGGTGCAGTGGTCGGGCCCCAGCCTTTGTCCCGCTCAATGATGGCAAAGGTGCCATCCGGGAGCAGCGTCAGTTCGGAAAGTCCGATCCAACCGCCATTACCTTCGGGCTGCAGCGGGTAGTAGACGAACGTCCACTCGTCACTGGCAACATCGTAGCGGGCAATTCTGGTCTGCACGCCGTCAACGTCCCCGGCCGCCGGCCAGGCCCGCTGGATGGCTGCGTAGATCACTTCCTCGCCCGGCGCACCAGTCACCGCAAGGCCTTCGAAGCCATTGCTGCGGGCGTTGGCCGCGAGTGCTTCCGGCAGCTCGTACTCGGCCTGCACATCGCCGGTGAACGGATCCACCTTCAATATCGCATTCGGGATGCTACCGCTGGCGTTACCTTCGCTGGCCAGCCAGAAATAACCGTCGGATCCGACCGCAATGCCTTCCAGGTCGAGGCCGGTGGAGGCACCGTTCACCTGCAGGCGATCGACGATCAGCGCGGGCTTCTGTGCAACATCCACCGTGTAGATGAAGCCTTCCGCCAGGAAGGAATCACTCACCGCGTAAAGCGTGCTCGGGTCCCATGGGTCACCGGCAAGACCGGAGAGTGCCACCCAGCCGATGGGCAATCCGTCCGCATCCGGACCGGAAGCGATCTGCGGATACCGGGATCGGCTGCCCTGATACTTGAACAGATTGATCATGGTCGGGATACCGGCGTCGGCAACGTCAGTTTCGGTGGACACCGCAAGCAGGTTCCGCTTGGGGATGGTCTTCAAACCTTCCGGGCCGATGCCCGTGGGCAGCGTCTGGATCAGTTGGAGTTTGTCTTTGCTCACCGCGTAAACGCCGACCGCATTGGAGCGCTCTGAACCGACAAACAGCAGATTACGACCGCGGAATGTGCCTGATTCAACTGCCTCCGGCTCCACCCCTTTGTTCTCCGAACGGCCTTCGTTGTAGTGGCCGGCGGACACCAGAAGATGCTCAAACGACTCAGCGGACTCGTAAACAACCTCACCCTTTTTGTTGAACACGGTGAAACCCCGGCTGCCGCCTTCGTCACCATTGCCGTCCGTGTAGTCACCCTCGTTGGCCGAGACAAAGTGGTAGCCGTCGAGCCAGGTAACCGCATCCGGCTCGCGCCGCTTGCTCAGTTCGGAGTCCAGAATGATGAGATCATCTTCTACGGTATCCACGTTGCTGAGTTTCGCGGAACCGGCGGAGAACTCGCTGACCGTCTTGCCGGTAACGATGTCGAACACGCCGAAGTGGTTGTTTTCCTGGAAACTCACCACCGCGAGATTCTTCTCGTTGATGTCCACGAATTCGGGCTCGAGATCGCTCCCTGCATACGCGTTGGCCGCGATGGTGGAAAGGTCGACATCACGGATGGTCCAGGAACCCACACCACCTTTGAGATCGACGATCTTTACCGCGCCGGTGGGATTGCCCAGGGCATCCTGGGGCATGCCGCCGATCACGCCGCCACCATCTTCACAGGCGTCTGCGGCATCGTCGTCGTCTTCCGGTACCGGCGCGCCGTTGGCTGTGCCGCCGACGCAGATTTCCTCGTCCCGCTCGTTTTCGATCACCACCACGGCACGCTTGCCGTCCGGCGCCAGGGCCACTGAATCAGGCTGGCCGCCGAGATCAAAACGGGCGACGATTTTGCGCTTGTTGCGATGGATGACCAGCAGTTCACCGGAAGGATCGGTGAAGGACTCGGACGTATTCACGCCCACCAGTACCAGCGGGTCCAGAATCACGAGGCTGGTCGGCTCACCACCCACCGCCATGGTGCCCTGACCGACGGGAAAGTGCGGACGGCGGATATCGACGAAGCCGATTTCCTCATTACCCGCATCCGTGTAGATCAGCTGCTTGCCGTTCCTGGTGACATCCACGATTTCGGCCACCGCGGAGCCGTTGCCCTCCATCACGTCGAAGGTGCCGACCCAACGGAATTTCTGATCCTGGAATTTGTGGTAGGCACCGGCCCCCCCGTTTCCTTCGGCCAGCACACTCCCCGTGCTCAGACCGATGGCGATCGCGGCGCCGGTGGCGATAAACCGGCGAATGCCGGCCGTTCGACTGTTTTGCGTCATCTTGTTTCCCTGAATTGCTGCTGGAACTCCGGGAATTCAAGCACCCTAAGATGACATGTAAGTTATCGAATTGAGCCCAGCCCGCGAAAATCAGGTGCTGGAACAGCTGTTTGGGTGTCGACCGCCAGTCATTCACCGGACGCTGCAAGCTCGTGAAGGGCCGCAACGAGTTCGGAGACCCCGGGCGCCGAGCGGCGAGCCGCAGCGCCAATCAGAAACACTGAGCGGCGCGGCTTGGGGCTCCCGGCAACCGGATGCAGTGCACCCGAAGCAATGTCTTCTGCTACCAGAGGACGAGGGAGAAAGGCACTGCCGCCAACCGCGAGCACCAGTCTTCGAGCAAGCAGGGCGGAATCCAGACGCGCCCGGGTGCCCACCACTCTGGGCGGGTTGGTGTCGCGGGCGGCGCCAAGGGAGGTGCCCCAGTCCACGTGCACGTAATTTTCGATGTCGGATTCGAATGTGACGCCTGCAACTGTGGACACCATCTCCAGTTCGAAGCTTGTGAGCGCCTCCACCCAGAGATCGGGAGCGCGAGGTGCTTCGTAGACCACGCCAACATCGATGGCGCCATCTCTGGCACGCCGGATCGTCTCGAGCGTGGTCAGAGACTCGAGCTCGAGTCGCGGGACAACCTCGCCCTCCACCATCGACAACAACCAGTCGTCCAGGTAGATCTCACGGAGGCTCGCCAGGCAACCCATCGCCAGGCGTGGGCGATCGCCTGCGCCGGCTTCCAGCAGCGCCTCGTTCCAGGTCTCCAGGATGCTTTCTGCATAGGGCAGCAGCTCCCGTCCTGCGGCCGTCAACTGGATGTTCTTCCGGTCGCGGGTAAACAGAGGATGACCAATCCGATCCTCGAGCTGGCGGATCCGCGCGCTTACCGCGGCCTGGGTGACAAACAGGTTTTCCGCTGCTCTCGCAAAGTGCCTGGTCCTGTTTACCTCCAGGAAGGTACGCAACAGCTCCGTATCCACGATCTCCTCCAGACACTGAACCCTTGAACCATCAATAAATTCTGGTTATCAAACTCCCGCTTTTATTTTGCTTTATTTTTTCAGGCTCAGGTAGAGAATCCCATCGCTCTCCATCAGGAGCGCACACGAAGCAAGGAGCAGACCGTGAAAAAACAGAAACCGAAAACACCATCTCCGGGCAGGAAGTCGGCCGTCAAACCGGCGACCAGCCCCAACGGCGCGCGTAAGCGCAAGTAGTTCAATTGCCCCAGAGGCCTGGCGGGTGGCGCAACACCTGACGCACCCGCCTTTGTTCCAGCCAGACGCCATGAGTGAAAACAACTTCGACGAATATGATGACGAGGAGTATCTCTCCTCTCACCTTGCAGCCCAGCTGGCTCGATTCGAGCTGAAGCAGGAAGTCCATGAAAGAGACAGGATCCGCAGACAACGCCGAACGCTGAAGGTCCGTCGTCGTCTGGAGGACTGGAACGACAAGCGCCGCATGCGCGACGAGATCGACTACCTGGACGGATGATGCGGTCAGCGCTCCAGATTCACGATCATCTTGCCGGTGTTTGCACCGGTGAACAGTCCGATGAAGGCCTCCGGCGCTTTGTCGATGCCATCGAATACCGTCTCCTTGTAGGTGACTTCGCCGGACTGAATCCAGCCTTCCATGTCACGCCGGAAATCGTCGGCCATGTTCTGATAGTGAGAGACGATGAATCCCTTGAGGGTCAGGCCCAGACCGATTGCCATCGTCAGATTGACGGGCCCGGGCGCCGGGTCCGTGTCGTTGTACACGGAGATAGCACCGCATAGCGCGACCCGGCCGAACGGGCGCATGTGGAATATGGCCGCTTCGAGATGATCGCCGCCGACGTTGTCGAAGTAGACGTCGAGGCCGTCCGGTGCGCCCTCCCGCAGATGGTTGAGCAGGTGGCCGTCGTGATAGTCGAAGGCATAGTCAAAGCCGAGCTCCCCGAGCCAGGCCACTTTCTCCGCGCTCCCCGCACTGCCGAGCACCCGGCAACCTTTGATGCGGGCGATCTGCCCGGCAATACTGCCCACCGCACCCGCGGCGCCGGAAACGAACACGGTTTCGCCGTCCTTGAGCGCCGCGGCACCCAGAAGCCCCACATAGGACGTCATGCCCGGCATGCCCAGCACGCCAAGATAGGCGGAGGCCGGTGCGGCCAGCTCGCCAAGCGGCGTCAGCTCGCTGGCGGCGCAGGTCAGAGCCTCTCGCCAGCCATTGTTGTGCTGAACATAGTCCCCTTCGGCAAATCCCTCAGCGTTGGACGCGACCACCTGCCCCACGGCACCGCCAGTCAGCACCTCACCCACCTGGAAGGGCGGCACATAGGATTTCCGGTCGACCATGCGGCCCCGCATGTATGGGTCCACGCTCATGCAGACGTTCCGTACCGTGACTTCGCCTTTGGCCGGTTCCGGCACCGGCGCGGTGACGATCTCGAAATCTTCCGGGGCGGGCATGCCGACCGGACGGCGCTTCAGAACTACCTCTCTGGAATCCATTTTCTCTCTCTTTGTGCGCTTTAAGTTCACTGATTTTTACCACAGATCGAGGAGCGTATGCTGGCTCACCGCTAGTGGCCCAGGCCGCGGACAGGACAATGTGCGCCCTGCTCTGCTAATCTTCGCCGCCCCTCGAAACGTCTGCCAGCCATGACCAGCACCCTCACCACCAGCCTGAGAGGCCAGGAGATCCTGCGGGATCCACTACTCTATAAAGGCAGTGCCTTCAGCGCTGAAGAACGGCGACTGCTGGGCCTTTCCGGTCTGCTACCACCGGGCGAAAACACCCAGGACCAGCAGGCCATTCGCTTCTACGAGAAGCTGCAGGCGACTCCGGAACCGATCGATAAATATCGTGCCCTGATGGCGCTCCAGGATCGCAACGAGCGGCTCTATTACCGGGTGCTCATGGATCATCTGGCCGAACTGATGCCCATCGTCTATACGCCAACGGTTGGCCTCGCCACCCAACGATTCAGCGCCGTATTCGAGCGAGGCCGTGGTATCTGGATCACGCCCGATCACCGGGGCCGGATTCGCGAAGTCATGGCCAGCGCGGTTGGCGACCGGGATGTGCAGCTTGCCGTGGTCACAGACAATGAATCGATTCTCGGCATCGGCGATCAGGGCGCCGGCGGCATGGCCATTTCAATCGGCAAGCTGGCGTTATACACCGCCGGTGCGGGGATCGATCCGGCTCGCACCCTGCCTGTCAGCCTGGACTTCGGGACCAACAACAGAGATCTGCTGCAGAATGATCTGTACCTTGGCTGGCATCGTGAGCGCCTGAAGGGTGCGGACTATGCAAGTCTGATCGAAGAGTTCGTTGAGGCGTTTTTCTCGATCTTCCCGGATGCCCTGTTGCAGTGGGAAGACTTCCGCAAAGACAACGCCCTCGACATTCTGGAGCGTTATCGGCATCGCACCCGGTCGTTTAATGACGACATTCAGGGCACCGGAGCGGTGGCACTGGCAGGCTTGTTCACCGCTCTGCGCGCAAAGGGCGAAACCCTGGCAGAACAGCGCATTGTGATTCATGGCGCCGGTGCCGCAGGACTCGGTATCGCCCGGCAGATCAAGGCCGCCATGCTGGAAGCCGGCATACCCGCCGAAGATCTCTACCGGCATGTGGCAGCCCTGGACAGTCAGGGATTACTGGTTGATGACCTGGAATTCCGGGATGAGTACAAGCGCAGTCTGGCCTGGCCCGGCGCGTTCGCCATTGAGCAGGGACTGATAGAAGACCGCTCGCTGGAGGCCGTGGTTTCGGCCTATCAGCCGACGGTATTGATCGGTACTTCAGGCCAGGCGGGTTGTTTCCACGAGTCACTGATCCGAGACATGGCAGCGAAAGCTCCGGTGATCATGCCCATGTCTAACCCGACCGCCAACTCAGAAGCGGTGCCGGAAGATCTTATCCAGTGGACGGATGGCCAGGCGCTGGTGGCCACCGGGAGCCCCTTCGCACCCGTGGTTCACGACGGGCGTACGATTGAGATCGGCCAGGGAAACAACGTTTTCGTTTTCCCGGCCATCGGCCTTGGCGCGATTCTGGCGGGGGCAACGCAGATCTCCGACAGTATGATCACCCATGCTTCCCAGGCGCTCGCGACCCAGGTCACCGAGGATGAACTCGGCAGAGGACTCCTCTATCCGGATATCTCCCGTCTGCGGGAGGTGACCGCAGTCTGTGCGGCAGCCGTGGCGGAACAGGCGTTTACCGAAGGGCTGGCGACCCGGGCGCGGCCGGATTCAATGCTGGACGCGGCGCAGGAAGCGATGTGGACGCCGGAATATCCGACTTTCGTGTGAGCTGAGCTCGGTTGGCCTACCGTGCTTTATCCAAGTTATAGATGGTGGCACCTCGCTTCAACTTGCTCACCTCTCGCGGCGCATCACCACCGCCAAGCAAACCGCCGCTCATCTCGCCAATAGTTGCCGCTAAACCCGTGAGGCTCCAAGTGCCCACGATAGCGCGATTATTGTGATGATCCAGATCCACATCAAAACCAAACGACTGCAACGAAACGGGGTGGTCTTCAAACACCAACGCACGCGGCGTCCACCCCTGTTCATCACGCCTGAAGACCCGGATTGCACCACTCCCGTTTACTGATGTCTTTTCGTCAACGGGTGCGCTCATGTTGGACTCCCCGAACACCATGGTATTGCCTGCGACAGCGAACGTGGAGCCACATTTCCTGGTCGCAGTGTGGTAGGCGCGAGTGATCGTTTCCCGCCATATACCGTCATCGCGTGAGTACTCCTGCACAAAACACTTCCACTTGTTCTTCACATACACTCGCCCGTCTTCAATCTGGATTTTCGCACCAAAGCCACTTCTACCCGGGTCCGCCTCCAGAACCTGCTCCTGAATCCACTCACCATCCGGGTGTCTGCGAAGTACAGTCACTGTCTCGGTACCATCCTCAAGTTTTGCTGACTGATGCACGAGCAGGTCACCTCGCAATGCAATTGCGCCGAGCTGTCCAAGACCATCCGCCTGAATCACCTCTGTGGGTAACCACTCGCCTGCACTTCTCGTGACAAGGTGGATCGATGTGCTGTGATCTTTGTTCATCGCCCCAATGGCGACAACGTTGGTATCAACAGAAAATAGATCGACCTGCGTAGCCTTCAACATTGAATCTGATATGTAGGCTTCTTTGACCCATTTACCGCCAGTACTGCGGTAGATATAAACACCATCCATCGATTTGACTGCAATCGTGTCTGCCAGGACCTCGATGTTTGCGTAGCCAGGAATGAAGGACGAGATGCTCTCATCCATTTCGAGAACAGTATCAATCTCCCATCGCCCCCAGCTGTAGCGGTAGACGACAGCGCAGCGCTTTCGGGTTTGCATATTGATGGCGCCGACGACAGCAACATCACCGTCTATCGCGACCGAATGCCCCATGTAGTCGTCCGGCCCAAAGTAATCAGGCGCCTGAAGTTCCCAGAAGCGCGGTTCACCGCAGCCATTCAGGAACAGGAGAGCAATCGAAACGAATAGGATAGTGCGCCGCATTGACTCGTACTCTTGTGATGGCCTGTTGTGTAAGCAGCATACTACGCAACCGGATCGGCACCTGGGTTAGGTACCGCTTCCCCGGACAGTTTCGTTTAGCGTGATCTTCTTGCTCTGTTCTCGTTTCAGTCTAGAACGCATCCTCGGATTGTAGAAGCACTCGATGTAATCAAAGATATCCGCTCTAGCTTCTGCTCGTGTTCGATAACGCCGCCGATTTACTCGTTCTCGCTTCAGCATCCCGAAGAACCCTTCGACGAGTGCATTGTCTGCGCAGCTGCCTACGGCACTCATGCTGCAGGTCAGGTTGTGACCTTTGAGAAAACGCTGGTATTCATCACTGGTGAACTGCGTGCCGCGATCCGAATGCAACACAATGGTTGATCGATCCTGCCTCTGCCAGAGCGCCATTAAGACAGCCTGCAGCACCAGCTGGCGATCCTGAACAGCACTCATTGACCAACCAACCACCTGTCGAGCATGCAAATCAATGACAACACAGAGGTACAGCCAGTCCTCTGCCGTTCGAACATAGGTGATATCGGTTACCCACTTGCTGTTCGAACTGCTGGCTTCGAAGTTGCGATCCAGGTGGTTCCGCACTGCTGATGGTCGAGGTGCACTGGGCTTCTTTCGCCAGCTCCGGCGCTGCGGAATGCCGTACAGTTCGGCCTTCTTCATCAGTCTGCCCACTCGATTGACGCCGGCTTCAACGCCTTCGTCCAGCAGATCGTCGTGAATACGTCTGCGGCCCAGGACACCTTCGCTGCCTTCATGCAGTTCCCGAATACGCTTCAGCAGCTTCCGGTTGGCTAAAGTGCGCTCACTCAGAGGTCGGCCCCGCCACTCATAGTAGCCGCTCGGGGAAACACCGAGACGCTCACACATCATGCGGACGGGGAATGCGTCGCGGCAACGCTCTATCATCCGGAACTTTACTTCTGTTCTCTGGCGAAAAACGCTGCCGCTTCTTTTAAAAAATCCCGTTCCTTCTTCACCCGAGCGAGCTCGCGCTTGAGCTGCATGATCTCTTCATCCCGGGCGTGACCCTGGCCCGGAAACGCCTCCTGACCATGCTTCTCGATGGCTGTGCGCCACTTACCCAGCATATGGGCATTGATCCCCAGGTCCCTCGCAACAGCGGTTACTGTCGCACCGGGTAGCCGGGTAAGCTCGACCGCCTCGCGTTTGTACTCGTCTGTGTACTTCCTTCTCGACATCTGACACCTCCCTTGCCCTTATGGGCCTATTCTAAGGTGTCCGGAAAAGCGGTACCTAACCCCCTTGTTCAGCGCAAGGAGATCGGCGAACACATGTCTAGCTCCTGCTTGAATATCTGGTTCTGATTTACCCACCAATATCGCATTGGTTAATTCACGGAGACCCCTAGGTCAATGACCGGCGGTGGACGGCCATGACCTTTCTGCCTGGGTTCACCTTGGGAACTACTACCCCGCGGAGCCCGCGCTGCGAACCATGCCAATCTGACCAGAGAAACGCTCCCGATCATGCGGCGCGCCGTAGTCGATTACGGGCCCCGCAGGCACCACGCGGGTCGGATTGATCATGTCATGGCTGTAGTAGTAGTGGGTCTTGATGTGATGGAAATCCACGGTCTCCGCCACACCCGGCTGCTGGTACAGATCCCGGAGGTAGTTCGACAGGTTCGGGTAGCTCTCGATCTGCCTCAGGTTCGTCTTGAAGTGCCCGTAGTACACAGAGTCGAAACGGATCAGCGTGGTAAACAGGCGCCAGTCTGCCTCGGTGATCTGATCGCCAACCAGGTAGCGATGGGTTCCCAGTCGATCTTCGAGTTGGTCCAGAACCTCGAACAGCTTCTGGACGTGCCTTTCATACACCTGCTGGTTCGTTGCGAAACCGGCTTTGTACACCCCGTTGTTGATCTTGTCGTAAACCAGATCGTTGACCGCATCGATCTCGGCGCGCAGCGGCTCTGGATAGTAGTCGGTCTGCACGTCCGTGAATTCATTGAAGGCGCTGTTCAGGATCCGGATGATCTCAGAAGATTCGTTGTTGACGATCGTCTGCGTCTTCTTGTCCCACAGCACCGGCACGGTAACCCGGCCGCTATAGTCAGGCTGTGCCTTGGTGTACACCTCATACAGGTACTGGATGCCCGGAATGGGGCTGGGGTCGCCCTCATCGGAGAGGACCCAGCCCTGCTCGAGCATCTCCGGCGCGACGATGCTCACACCGATCACCCCCTCCAACTGCTTGAGCTTGCGGAGAATCAGTGTTCGGTGAGCCCAGGGGCAGGCCAGCGACACGAACAGGTGGAAGCGATTCGGCTCCGCTGGAAACTCGGCCCCTTCTTCGTTGCTGATGGTGTTGCGGAACTGCGCGTCGGTGCGCACGAACTCTCCGCCCGTCGAGCTGGTGTCATACCACTGATCATGCCAGCTGCCTTTAATCAGAAGTCCCATTTGTTGCTCCCGTTTCGATTGGTTTGAGTGATGAGTTCACGCGATCCGGTCGGCCAGTTGCCGGTCGGCAGACAACGAACCCGCGCCTGAGAAGACCAGTGCCAGGCTGGCGGCCAGCAGCATCAGAGCGAACTCGTAGCCGTTGTTGCTGACGAACAGGCCATTGCTGACGTGCACGGTCATGGCCATCGCCATGGTGAACGCGGCGACGGCCGCAGCGGGTCGGGTCAGCAAACCCAGGATCAGCAGGATGCCGCCGAAAAACTCGGCGCTGCCCGCGAGAAAGGCCATCACAAAACCGGGGGCGAAGCCGACTGATTCCATCCATCCCGCGGTCCCTTCGAGGCCGTAACCGCCAAACCAGCCAAACAGCTTCTGGGCGCCGTGGGCGGCGAGGATGATGCCAAGCGGCACCCGCAGCACAAGGCCAGCAATGCCGGCGTTGCTCGCGAGCACCGATTGGATTCTGGGTGCATCGAGCGTCGATTGGGTTTGGGATGCGCTAAGTACGTTCATGATTGATCTCCTCTGCGTTGATATGTTCGAAAATGCTGAAGTCGAGAAGCATGATATTTATTGCGAGGAGAAGAAAAATCGAAATAAAATGACCATATAGTTCTAAATATCTAAACATATGGGCGGCAAATGAGTGAGATCACCCTCGAGGGCCTGGAAGTGCTCGACGCCATCGACCGGAAGGGCAGTTTTGCGGCAGCGGCGGCCAGCCTCTATCGGGTACCTTCGAAGGTCACCTACTCAGTGAATCGCATGGAAGAGGACCTGGGCGTTACCTTATTTCGGCGCGAGGGCCGGCGTTCGGTGCTGACCCCCGCTGGCCGCCTGTTGCTGGAGCAGGGCCGTGAAATTCTGGACGCCACGGCCCGACTGGTGGAATCGACGCGGCAACGGGATCGGGGCTGGGAGTCCCGGCTGCGCATTGCGCTCGACTCCGTGCTGGACGTGGACTACCTGTTACCGCATCTCGCGGCCTTCAGCGACATGCGTCCGGAAACGGAAGTCGACCTGTCCCAGGAGGTACTGGGCGGCGCCTGGGAAGCGATACAGCTGGATCGTGTCGACCTGGTCATCGGTGCCCCTGACGAGCCGGTCGACCGAACGGGACTCACCGTACGTCCCCTGACGGATGTAACCTGGGTATTCGCCGTATCTCCGGAGCACCCGCTGGCGAACCATGACGGGCCTCTATCCGAGGAGGAGCGAGTGAAGCATCGAGCGATCGTTGTCAAAGACTCCTCTCGAGAGCGACCGGCACTCACCCTGCGCGTATTTGAGAAGCAGCAGCGGCTCGTCGTTCCCACCATCGAGCACAAGATTGCCGCGCAGTGCGCGGGCCTTGGCGCTGGTTTCCTGCCTCGGCACCGGATCGAGAATTTGTTGCGTAGCGGAGAGCTGGTCGTTCTGGACACGGCGGTCCCCATTCCGCCGAGTCAGTTGTTTGTCGCCTGGCGAACGGGCAATAAGGGCAAAGCTCTGAGTTGGTTCATCGACCGGCTTACCGGCGGCTGGTAGCCGCGAAGTTTCGCGACAACAACGTTTCCATCTGTGGAGACGCGGCGCACATCTGGATCCCATTTACCGGCTACGGAATGAACACCGGCATCGACGACTGCACCAATCTCACCTGGATGATGGCCGCGGTCATCAACGGACAGACCGACGAGGAACTGCGGGAAAATCCATAAGCTTTCGTCGCCAGACTCAGCGGGCGGACCGCAGGTGGTTGATCACCCCGAGAATCGCGGCCGCCTGCAGTTCGTGGTGCTTCATGAGATCGATGGTCTTGTCGGCCACCTGTTGGGACATGAAGCAGCCATCCACGAGGGCGACGGTGAAGCTGGCAAGTTTCTCCAGCGACTTACGGTCGAGGTCCGGTAGCCGCTCCCTGAAGGTTTTCACCGCGTTCTGAAAGGCCTGCGAGCGCACGCTCAGAAACATCCTGCGGGCAGTCGGTTCCTCCGGTCTCTGCTCCAGACCCAGCATCAGGCCCAGCCTGAGGAAGTCCGGCGCCGCTGCCAGCGCCCGGGTACTCTGCAGGGCCTGATGGGCAACGAACGCCTCGGTCGAAGCATCCTCGTCCGCCGGCCCGAAATCGATCAGTGCCTGCAGCCAGGCGTTGAAGGAGCGCTCGATCACAGCGGAAATCAGATCGTCTTTGTCTTTGAAGTGCCAGTAAATGGAGCTGGCCGGAAGGCCCGATCGTTTGCTGACCAGGGAGATGCTCGTGCCTTCGTACCCTCTCTCGCTCGCAATCTCACTGGCCGCATCCAGGATCCTGTCCCGGGCAGCGATTCCGTGAGATCGCTTTTTTGCCGGCTGTCGCTTTTTTGTGGCCATGGGCAGGGTTCACCAACGCACCTAATGTAGTGATCACTACACTAAGTGTTGACACCAGGCAAAGCAAGCAACTACTGTAACGATCATTCCAATAAGCGTAGACCAGGCACAGAGGGCGAGCTATGCACGAAGCAGTCAAATACATCCACGACCACGCCCAGATCCTGCGCGACGAACACGCACCCAGCGACGAAGCCGGCATGCTCACGGAGCCGGCAAGGGCTGTTCTGGAACAATCGGGCGGCATCCGCCTGCTGCAGGCGAGCAGCCATGGCGGCTTCGAGAGCAGCCCGTCGGACTTCCTCGAATGGGCCCGCGCGGTCGGCCGCTACAACCCTTCAGCCGGTTGGATCGCCGGCGTGGTCGGCGTTCATCCCTGGGAGGTCGCCTTGGTCGATCCCAAGCTCCAGGATGAGATTTACGGCACCAACCCGGACAACTGGGTTGCCTCCCCTTACGCGCCCCAGGGCCGGGCAGTCCGCGAAGGAGACGGCTTCCGTTTCTCCGGCCGCTGGCAGTACTCGACCGGCACCGACCACTGCGGCTGGGTCGTTCTCGGCGGTATGGTGGTGGACGAAAACGGAGCGCCTGACTCACCGCCAGACATCCGGCACTTCTTCCTGCCGCGCGGTGACTACGAGATCGTCGAGAATTCCTGGCAGGTCATGGGCCTGTCAGGCACCGGCAGCAAAGACATTCAGATCGACGGCGCCTTCGTTCCCGAGTACCGCACCATCGGTCACGTCGCACTCTCCGAAGGCGAATACGCCAGCCGTCGCCCCGACTCCACCCTCTATCACCTGCCCTTCGGCTGCATCTTTTCGGCCGCCATTGCGTCGGCGACCTTCGGAATCGCGGAAGGTGCCATCGAGATGTATCGGGAGTACATGAAGACTCGAGTCTCAGCGATGGGTGTGGTGGGCAAGACAGACCCCTTTCAGCAGGAATCCCTGGCCGAGGTCGAAGCGGACCTGGCTGCCGGTGTCACCCACATCGACGTCATGCTTGCCGAGTGGATGGAGCAGTTGGAGAAACGTACGCCGATCAGCAAGTCGCAACGGCTGGAATTCCGCCGCAATCAGGTGCGCGCGGTGCAGCGGGTGCTGTTCGGTGTAGACAAACTGTTTGCCAGGGCCGGCTCGGCAGCCGTCTGGACAACTCGCCCACTGGAACGCTACTGGCGCGATCTGCGTACCGGAGGCAGCCACATTTGTGATATGGCGGATGTGGTGTACAACGCCTGGGCGGATCAGGAGTTCGAAACGGGCGCGGAACGGATGCTGATGCACTGAGCGCCGTACTCAACCGGGCACTAGTGGAGACAACAGAATGATCAAATCACTGAGCTACGTGGGCTTCTCATCCCCGAACGCTGCCGAATGGCGCACTTTCGGTCCGGATCTGCTCGGACTGGCGCTTGCCTCCGGACCGGACGACAGTTCCGTCCGCCTCAGAATGGATGACGCCGCCTGGCGTATCGCAATTCACCCTGGCGACACCAATCGTCTCGAATATGCCGGCTGGGATGCCGGAAGTGAGGCGGAACTGATTGAGGCGATAGAAAAGCTCAGCGCAGCTGGCGTGACCGTAAATGAGGGGGATGCGGAGCTTGCCAGCGCCCGCGGCGTTGCCGGTCTGGTCTGGTTCGAAGATCCCTTCGGCTTCCGTCACGAGCTGTCCTACGGTCAGCGCCAGGGCGATACTGCTTTCCAGCAGACCCAGGACGTGTCCGGATTCGTTACCGGTGAGAACGGCCTCGGGCACCTGGTGCTCATGGTGCCGGATCTGGATCAGGCCACAGATTTCTTCGTTGGTCTGCTCGGCTTCCGCCATTCGGACGACATCGAAGCCGGGCTCAAGGTGCGTTTTCTGCACTGCAATCCCCGCCACCACAGCCTCGCCATGTCTGCGGTGCCGGGTCACCGCGGCGTGCACCATCTGATGATCGAGGTGAAAAGCGTCGACGACGTCGGCCACGCCTACGATCGGGTCGTTGACGCCGGTCTACCGCTGGCGATGACGCTGGGCCGGCACCCGAACGATCTGATGACCTCCTTCTACGTGCGCACACCGTCCGGATTCGAGATCGAGTACGGCACCGGCGGTCGGCTCATGGACATGGAAAAGGAGGAAGCACCCGGGCAGTACGACGCGCTGAGCATCTGGGGTCACAAGCCGCCGGCCAAGCCACTGCCGCCGGGCATTTTCGAAGCCATCTGAAACGGCAGCACCCAGGAATTCTGAGGAGAGTCAACTATGGATCTGGGAATCAAAGGTCGATCAGCGATGGTCTGCGGCGGTAGCTCCGGGTTAGGAAAAGCCATCGCCACGGCCCTCTCCAGAGAAGGCGCCAACGTGACCATCGTCGCCCGCGATCCAGGCAAGCTCGCCTACGCAGCGGCTGAAATAGAGTCTGATACGGGTACGCCCGTGACGTGGAAATCCGTCGACCTGAGCGACCCCGACGCCCGAGCAGCCCTGCTCGAAGATTGCCGCAATCTCGACATTCTGGTGAACAACTCCGGCGGACCGCCGGTTGGCGATTACCTGACCTTCTCGCGGGAAGACTGGCTGGCGGCCCTGGAGTCGAACATGCTGGCGGCTATTGAGCTCACCAATGCGGCGCTGCCAGGAATGAAGGAAAGACAATTCGGCAGAATTCTCAACGTGACCAGCCATATGGTGAAGGCACCGGTCGCCCTGCTCAGCCTCTCCAACGGCGCACGGGCCGGGCTGACCGGCTATATGGCCGGCGTAGCCCGTGATGTGGCGCGCTATAACGTGACAATCAACGGCCTGTTGCCTGGTCAGTTCGATACCGACCGCCTGAAGTCCAACCATGAGCGCTTCGCGGCGGCTCAGGGCGTTTCTGTCGATGCTTTCAGGGAGAGATCGATGAAAGGCATTCCCGCCCGACGCTTCGGCGAACCAGAGGAGTTCGGTGCCTACGCGGCATTTGTCTGCAGCGATCTGGCCGGTTACGTGACGGGCCAGAATCTGATGCTTGACGGCGGACAGTTCCCTGGACTGGTCTGAGGCCAGAAGCGGGAGGGATAGAGGTTACGTAAAGCCGCGATCTCAACCGCTGCCGTGACGATGGTGCTCGCCATCCCGTTGCCGCAAGTTCCGTCAGCAACCGTAGATTCCACCGGCGCAGCCACTTCCCCGCCACCTGGCCCGACCAAAGCCTACGTCGGCACCACTTGTAGACGGTAAACCCAACGACCTGGCGTTGCAGGCCCGTCAATTCTCTGCCGCTTAACTTGCTGATTTCATTTTGGCGGATGCTAACTTCGCGTAGTTCACGGCGTCTGCCAGCCGTTCGTATTTGTGGTCCTTCCAGAAAAACACGGTTCGTTGCTCGTACGTGATGCCGTATTTTTCCATCACTGCTTTGTCATCTTCGCTCATTGAGTACTCCAATCATCGAATTTGTTCGGATCTGCAGCTGCCTTCTACCCTTCAACGAATTGAGTATCCGCCCTCGTTAATCGAGAAAGCTGTCGTACTGGCGCTTCATGAGTCCGTAGCAGGCGCAGGATGCCGCCTGCAACTCACCTTGATCCAGAATCTCAATTCGCCCACGCGCATAGTGGATGATGCTTTTTCGATGGAGACCAATGGCCGCTGCCGTGACGCTGCTCCGCCGTACGCCCAGCACACCGGCGATCGATTCCTGCGTCGCACTGATTTTATTCGATCCCAACCGATCCTGAGTCATCAGCAGCCAGCGGGCGAGTCGTGCGTCGACGTTGTGAAAACGGTTGCAGATGCCCGATTGCGCGACCTGGGTGATCAATGCGTGCACGTACTTTTCGAGCAATCCAGACAGACCATTGGACTGGCTGGCGAACCTTTTCAGCGAATTAACTTCCAGTCGTTGCGCGGTGCCAGCTTCGCGCACAATCGACAGATTGCATGAACTGACGCCACCCATATAGATAGCAAACCCAACAGCCCCCTCGTTACCTTCCATGGCAACCTCAACAGTCCGGCGTTCGTCCACCTCAAATAGCAGCGACACTACAGCATCGTCCGGGAAGAAGATATGATCGATGGCATCGCCTGGTGCGTAGAGCGTCTGGCTCTTGCTCAACTCCACCTGTTCGAGGCTCCACCGCAGGCTTCGATACTCGGCAGCAGCCAGCGTCGAAAGAATTCGATTAGGGACAATCGTCGTTTTCGATGCGGACATCGGACAACTCGTCTTTCCGCTTGCTCATCAGGCAACCTTCGGAAAAGTATCATCCTCCCGCACCATCCTCTGCGCGCTAACGCGCATTGCGACCTGCATCGGCTACAAGTCGGAACTGGAGGGCAAGTGCCGGTAAGGAAGCAGCCTGTCGCATTCCGTCTTGACGACCTGGTAGCACTCACAGGCCAACCGTTCCAATCCGGAACGGTCGAGGATCACAATGTGGCCTCGCTTGTATCGGATCAATCCCATCGCCTGGAGACGATGAGCGGCGACAGAGACACCCTCTCGGCGCACGCCGAGTACGTTTGCGAGCAGTTCCTGGGTCATAATCAGTTCATCGGACTCAAGGCGGTCGTGGCTCAGCAGTAAACAACGGCACAATCGCTGCTCAACAGCGTGCAGCTGGTTGCAGACTGCGGTCTGCGACATCTGCGTGAGCAGCGCTTGCGTGTAGAGCAGCAACAATCGATGCAATTCTCCCGTTCGCCTGAATTCTTTACGAAACGCATGCAGCGACAGCCGGAAGGCACTCCCGGCACTCTGCACGACGGCTCGATTCGGAGTCGTGTCACCGCCCATAAACACAGCAATCCCGACGACACCATCGCAACCCACTATTGCCATCTCGGCGGTCGAGCCGTTCTCCATTACGTACAGCAGCGAAATGATTGCTGTTGCAGGAAACAGTACATGGGAGAGAGCATCATGCGCCTCGTAGATAACCTCGCCCAGGGAAAGCGGGACCAACTTCAGTTCAGGCTGAAGACGTTTGAGCACCTCGTTCGGCAGCGCAGCCAGAAGCCGGTTTTCGGGGGTATGGCGGGACAGCATATGTACGGTACCGCACATTCAGACAGGTGAATGACCCTACGCTAAGTCACAACTGACAGCCAGGGATTTCAACCATCGGTCAAGAAGCAGAACCGAACGTCTTACGAGCGGGAGAAGTGAACGCTGTGTACGCTACCGCACGGAGAATGAAATCGATTTATGAGACTGTCCACGCATGGCTTGGGCGCCTGTGACTGAGTACAAGCGGCAGTTATCGGACTGCACGCTTTCTAAACACGAGGTTGAATACAATGGCTAAAGGTCAAGACAAGAAAAAGCAGGGCGACAAAACCAAAGCGCAGCACACTCTGAAGGAGAAACGGGCTTTGAAGCGCGCCAAGAAGAATGCCTCCCAGGATTCGTTTTTACCTACGTAGGGAACCAACTCCAAATACGTCTAAGGAGCGAGGCACTGGCCTTCCTGTTTTCGGAAAGGTCTATCGCATTCCCAGCCATTGCCTCCGTAGTTGAGGTGGGCATTGGCCGGCATCGCGATTGCCAGACAGCCACCCTGAACTTCTTCGTAGCCACGATTGCATTCCCAACCGGTACCGTACCTGGAGTCTGACATTGTGCCGTTGTCGGGCACGTCAATCGGCACACACGATTGATCCACTTCCCGATATCCGCGTTCGCACGCCCAACCTTGCCGAGAGCCTAACTCGTCCGACAAATAGCCGTTCTGAGGCACCTCGATCGCACTGCAATCACCCCGGACGGGTCGGAATCCCCGATTGCAATTCCACCCGGGCCCATGCGGCTTGTTCGATAAATAGCCGTTGAAAGGCACGTCAATCGGCTCACATGAAGCATCGTTCGCTCGAAATCCCCTCTCGCACTCCCATCGATCTCCGGACGAATTCAGATACCCATTCTGCGGAACCGTGATCTCAACACACGCCTCGCGCACCTCACGATAACCCCGAGAACACGACCATCCAGAACCATAGGTGGAGCCATCAGCAAACGCATTCTCTGGGACCATGATCGCCGCGCAACGACCATTCTTCTCATGAAAACCCGTATTGCAGGTCCAATCGTCTCCATAACGCTTCGCAGTAGCATTTTCCGGGACGACGACTGCGGTTGCGTTCATGCTGATCAGTAAAGTTGCAGTAATCAGGAACCCAGGACTTGAAAGTTTCATGATCGCTTTCCATCAGAGACTGCGCGGACACAACCTATCGGTCGAGTGATCGGCGCGACCGGCTATACGCCGGACCTGTTCGATGAAAAAGCGAGTACCAGATGCCACCAGCCGCAGCCGCATGTGCGAGATCACGTTGCGCGAACCTGCTTGCTCAGGGAACAACTACCAGCATACACCTGGCTGTATGGGGACTATGTACGTTAGCGCGCAGAGCAACGACACCTCACGTGATACGGTCTTCGGCGATTAGCAACGGGAACGTCTTGTCCGAGAAGCTACAGGGCTAGACAGGATCCAGCGGCACCCGTGACTCTAAATCACCCGCCAGGTTGAACTCGGTACGCACGCGCGATCCCAAAGGGAGATGCTGCTGCATACCCGCCGCATGACAAATCGACCTGTGCCAGCCGGCAAACGTCTGCTGAGCATGCTCAACCGGAGAAGGCCGTGCCATCAAAAAACGACAACGACCCATGGGGCGGCCCAGACAAGCCGCCACCCGATCTGGATGATCTGTTGAAGCAGGTTGGAACGGGGCTCCGCCAGCTGATGCCAAGCGGTGGACCAAAAAGCGCCATTATGGTTGCCGCTATCCTGCTCGTCGCATTCGGCGCTTGGACGGCCTACTACACCGTGCCGAGTGACTCGGTCGCAGTCGTACAGCGTTTCGGGAAGTACCTGAAAGAAGTTCCACCGGGGCTGCATTTCAAGCTGCCAATGGGTATCGATAACGCCACCATTGTCCCTGTGAAGCGCCAGCTGAAGCAGGAATTCGGGTTCACCACCCCGGGCGCCAGCGATCCATTCCAGAGCCCACGCGATGGAAAAAGGGAAACCGAGATGGTGACCGGCGACCTGAACGCGGCATTGGTGGAGTGGGTGGTTCAATACCGAATAGCAGCGCCCACCAAATTTCTGTTCGAAGTTCGCCAGCCCAGTGCAACGCTGCGACACGTCTCCGAATCCGTCATGCGCGAGGTGGTGGGTGATCGAACGGTCGACGAGGTCATCACCATTGGTCGGCAGGAAATCGAATCGGAAGCGCTTGCCAAAATGCAGGCTCTTTCTACCAAATATGCGATGGGGATCAGCATCGACCAGGTGCAGCTGAAAAACATCAACCCTCCGCAACCCGTGCAGGCCTCCTTTAATGAAGTCAACCAGGCTCAGCAGGAGAAGGAAGAACTGATCAACGAGGCCCGGCGCGACTACAACAAGGTGATCCCGCTGGCCGAGGGTGAGAAGGACCAGCGAATTCGTGAGGCCGACGGTTATCGGCTCAAACGCATCAACGAGGCCGAAGGCGACGTGGCCAGATTCAGCGCTCTGCTCGCGGAATACAGCAAAGCACCGGAGGTGACCCGCCGTCGCATCTACATAGAAACTCTGCAGAAGGTCTTGCCCAATTTGCGCACCAAAATCATCGTCGACGAGCAGACCAGCGGCATCCTGCCGCTGCTGAACCTGGACACACAACGGCAGCCAGCGCCATGAACAAATGGATCTACGTGGCAGCAGGCGTCGCGCTCACTGCCTATATCGCATTCAGCTCCCTGTATACCGTGAGCGAGGTAGAGCAGGTCATCATCACCCAATTCGGAAAGCCTGTGGGCGAACCTGTTGTCAGCGCCGGATTGAAGATCAAGGTGCCCTTCATTCAGGAGGTTAATCCCATTGACAGGCGTGTTCTCGAATGGGACGGACCCGCTTCGGACATGCCGACCAAAGACAAGCTGTACATCTCTGTCGATTTGTTCGCACGGTGGCGAATTACGGATCCGCTGCAGTATTTTCTGCGATTACGCGATGAACGAAGTGCGCAATCACGACTCGACGATATTCTGGGTAGCGAGACACGCAACGCGGTCGCCAAACACGAACTGATCGAGATCATCCGCACGACCAAAGATCGCGAGCCTCTGCGCGATACACTTCTGACCGACGCGGAGCGCGAACTCAACATGGGTGCTCTGGTGGGCATTCAGAAAGGGCGCAAACTCGTCGAAGAGGAGATATTCGCCGCCGCCGCCGAAAAGGTACAGGTTTTCGGCATCGAATTGCTCGACATCCGCTTCAAGCGAATCAACTACAACGACAGCGTTCGCCCGAAAATCTATGACCGCATGATCAGCGAGCGACGTCAGATCGCCGAGCGATTTCTGTCGGAAGGCAATGGCGAGGCCGCAAGAATTCGAGGTAACCGAGTCCGAGATCTGAACAAGATACAGTCAGAAGCCTACCGCCAGGTAGAGGAGATTCGCGGTGTGGCCGACGCCAAAGCCACCGAAATTTACGCGGCCGCGTACAACCAGTCTCCGGAATCTATCGACTTTTACGAGTTTACCCGCACCATGCAGGCCTACGCGGTTGTCATCGACGAGAATTCAACGCTGGTGTTGTCAACCAACAGCGAGCTCTTCAGGTTCCTGAAGGGAATGGCAGACAATCCTTCGGCGAGCGGCTCGGGCTTAAGCAAATGAAGCTGAGCTTTCCAAATCCCAGCCGGAGTTTTGACGCGACTCGAAACTGCGTGTGTTTCTGGGGTTACGATGAGTCGATTGAAGTCACTTTTTATCTTGACGTGTGTGCGCTTGAGAAGCTGAGCCACGGAATCAGTGGGCTGGAAGAAGACTGTCTGGAAGCTTTCGACACCAGATCGAACCGAATTCACCAGGTGGCAGACGAAATCCACAGGAAGCGTGGTGGTTCGGTTTATTCCCACAAGCTGACTGAGGATGACTTTTAGTTCAAGCCCGCCGAGAGGACGCCATCCCGAATCGACCGCAGCCTGGATTTCAACGATGCCTTGCCATCGGCATACGCCGCAATGAACGGACGGAAACATGACCTACTGCGTTGGCGTATTGCTCGAAGAGGGGATGATTTTTGCGTCCGACTCCCGGACCAACGCAGGTTTGGACAACATCGCCAAGTTCAGCAAGATGAGCGTGTTCGAGCGCCCGGACGACCGGGTTATCGTGATGCTGAGCTCCGGCAATCTTGCAGGCACCCAGGCTGTCATCGGCCTGTTGAATCAGCGCTGCAGTGCCGAGCCAACGGCCCCCAGTCTCTGGAGCGCGAAGACCATGTACGACGCCGCGCGCCTGGTGTCAGACGCGATGCGCGAGATCGATCGTCGTGACTCGCCCTACCTGAAAGAGAATCCGGAGGGATTCAATGCTTCATTCATACTCGGAGGGCAGCTAGCCGGCGAACCGATGCGATTGTTCCGGATCTATGCCGAAGGCAATTTCATCGAGGCCGGCATCGACACCACCTACTTTCAGACCGGTGAGGCCAAGTACGGCAAACCGGTTCTCGACCGCGTAGTGAAACGCGACACTCCCCTGGCCGAAGCAGCAAAGTGCGTACTCGTTTCGTTCGATTCGACGATGCGCAGCAATCTCTCCGTAGGCATGCCGATCGACCTGATTTGCTACAAGCAGGACGAGCTCAAGGTGCAGATGCGAAGAAAGCTGGACGAAGGGGATCCCTACTTCCGGGTTCTCAGCCGGGAATGGAGCAGGGGTACGCGCCGGGTGTTTCGTGCCTTACCAAATCTGGTCTGGTGAGGTGATTCCCGACGACTTCCTCGTCACCTGTGAACATGGTGGCAATCGAATCCCACCGGCCTATCTGTCGCTGTTTCGTAGCCACATAACCCTGTTGAATTCGCACTATGGCTACGACCCCGGGGCGCTGACCATGGCCCGGTCGCTGGCCCGCGCGCTGAACGCGCCGATGGTGTCTGCTTTGGTCAGCCGACTGCTTATCGATCTGAACCGTCCCGCCGGCCATCCGCGGCTCTACTCGGAGATCACCCGCAACTTGCCGGCAGACACCCGCGTTGAGATTGCCACCCTGTACCACCGCCCGTATCAGGATGAGGTTGAACGTCTCGTCGGTGAGTCGGTCGCGCGCGGGCGGCGGGTAATTCACATTTCATCGCACAGCTTTACCGGCGAGCTGAACGGAATGGTGCGTCACTGCGATGTCGGCCTGCTTTATCACCCCGGACGTATCGGGGAAGCCGCTCTGTGTGCGCGCTGGAAAGAGGAACTCGCCGAGATCGCGCCTGAGTTCCGCGTACGCCGGAACTACCCTTATCAGGGCAAGTCGGCCGGCCTGACAGCACAATTGCGGCTCAAGCACCCGGCGAACACCTATATCGGTGTAGAGCTGGAGATCAATCAGGCTATTGTCTGCGGCGCAGGCCAATCCTGGAGCAGGCTACGCCATGTCATACTCCGCTCATTACTCGCGGCTACGGCGTCGCGTTCAGGAACACGATGATGCAGCTCAGTGTCGGCTTTGAAATGATTTACGACTGCCCGCAGCCCACTCCAATGCTGCTGACGCTCAACATCCACTATTCACGTGTGCCAGATCTCGTAGACCGGGATGATCTGCTGGTCGACCCACCTGTACCGCTAAGCGCCTATCGTGACGGTTTCGGTAACTGGTGCACGCGCATCGTCGCGCCCGCCGGCCGGACCCGTATCTATTCGGCGGCGCTCATCAACGATTCCGGGCGCCCGGACCCGGTCGCACTCGACGCCGAGCAGATTCCGGTGCAGGACCTGCCGGAAGAAGCTCTCGTATTCCTGCTCGGCAGCCGCTACTGCGAAACAGACCGGTTGTCCGAGACGGCGTGGGAGCTGTTCGCAGATGGGCCGACTGGCTGGAGCCGCGTTCAGGCGATCTGTGACTATGTTAATCACCACGTCAAATTCGACTATCAGAACGCCAGTCCGATGCGCACAGCCCTGGAAACTTTCAACGGCGGCATCGGCGTCTGCCGCGACTACGCCCATCTCGCCGTCACCTTCTGCCGATGCATGAACATTCCCGCCCGTTACTGCACCGGCCATCTGGCCGACATCGGTGTGCCCGTGGGCCTGGGCGACTTCGCTGCCTGGTTCGAAGCATACCTTGGCGGGCGCTGGTACATTTTCGATCCACGCAACAACATGCGCCGAATTGGACGGGTGTTGATCGCGAGAGGCCGGGACGCAGCCGATGTGCCTCTGAGCAACAGCTTTGGTCCCAACACGCTCATCGATTTCAAGGTCTGGGCCGAAGCAGTCGACACTGCCTGAATACGCTGCGAGCGGGCCGCACAATGTGGCGTGCCGTAAGTTTCTGGACGCTTTGCTGAACGGCATAGTAGTTAGTGGCTCGATCTGACTCACTCCACCCCACAATCACAGGCCCTGTTGATCCGAACGGCGACAGGCAACGTGTTTCATACCGGGGACTGGAAACTCGACCCGGATCCGGTGATCGGCCCGGACTTCGCGAAGCGCACCCTGCAGAACTGGAACTCTAACCCAGCGCGGCTGCTAAGCGTAGAATCGGATCAGGGAGGATAGAACCATGCGCATCAACTCACTCCGTCTGCTTGCCGCAGCCACACTCACGGTAATTACTGCCCATGCATTCGCGGAGACACTCGCCATCGTCGGCGGTCGCGTCATGGATCCGGAAAGCGGCCTCGACGCCATCCGCCACGTCCTCGTCGAGAACGGCCGTATCATCGAGATCAGTGAGTCAGTGCCTGACGCCGACCGGACCATCGACGCCACCGGCCTGGTGGTGGCACCCGGCTTCATCGATCTGCATGCCCACGGCCAGGATCTGCCCAGTAACCGCTTCCAGGCTGCAGACGGTGTGACTACGGCGCTGGAGCTGGAGATTGGCACCTGGCCGATCCAGCGTTTCTACGAGATGCGCAAAGGTAAGGCGCTCCTGAACTATGGCTCGACAGTCAGCCACGTGGTTGCCCGACACGCGGCGGTTGAAGGCCGCGAAGACGTCACCACCGATCTCATGATCTATTTCCAGAGCGCCTTCGGAACACCCTCAGCCCGTGAGCCGATATCGGAAGCCGAGCTCAGCTACGCCCTCGAGCTCATGCGTGAAGGCATGCGGCAGGGCGCGCTCGGTTTCGGCTTCGGCATCACCTACACACCTGGTGCCAGCCACCGGGAGATCTATCAGGCATTCGCGGCGGCGGCGGAGCTCGAGGCCCCCGTGTTCGTGCACATGCGTGGCGCAAACCGGATGGGCGGCGACCTGCTTGCGCCGCTCCAGGAAGTCATCACCAACGCGCTCGCCACTGGGGCATCACTGCACATCGTGCATCTGAATTCGAGCACCGACGAATCTGCGCGGCCCGCCCTCGCCATGATCCGCGGCGCGAGAGCCGCCGGACTCGACATCACCACCGAGTCTTATCCGTACACCGCTGGCTCTACACTCATTCAGAGCGCGCTCTTCGACAACTGGCAAAGTGACTACGGACGCCTGCAGTGGGCCGCAACGGGCGAGCGCCTGACCCAGGAGACTTTCGAGAAGTACCGCGCGGAAGGGGGCGCCGTGATCATCCACGGCCGATCGGAAGCCACCAACGCATGGCTTGTCAGTCAACCCGACGTCATCGTCGCATCCGACGGTATTTCTTTTGCATTGGGTGCAGCTCACCCGCGAGGTGCCGGGACCTACGCCAAGGTGCTCGGTCATTACGTGCGGGAAACCCAGGCCCTGGATCTGATGACGGCGCTGGCAAAGATGACGCTACTCCCGGCGCGCCGACTCGAGGACATCGCTCCGGCCATGCAGCGCAAGGGCAGAGTGCAGGTCGGCGCCGATGCGGACGTTACGATTTTCGATCCTGACAGGATCATCGACAAGGCGACCTACCTCGACTCCATGCAATTCTCAGAAGGAATTGAGCATGTGCTGGTCAACGGTGTGGCTGTGGTCAGCGAAGGAAACCTGATCGATGGTGTGTATCCCGGACAGCCGGTGTTCGGGCGGCTGAAACCATGACATTCGACCTGCACCCCAGGACTGAAGCAGGACGGCGCTTCGTGACCGCCGCCACCGATCTGATCCCTGCATTGCGCGAAGCAGCACCCATTGCGGATCGAGATTCCACGATGTCCGCACAGACCTTCCGAACGCTACAGGACGCGGGCATCGCAGCCGCCTGCGTCCCCGAAGAACTGGGCGGTTGGGGGCTCACTTCGGTGTACGACTGGATGCTGGGCATACGCGCCCTTGGCCAGGGAGACGGTGCAGCCGCGATTGCGATAAACATGCACCTGGCTGTCACCCGGGGCATGGCCCAGGCTTACGCCCAAAGTTACGCCCAGGCGGGAAGCCGAGCAGATTCCGGCGCGGCCATCCCGCTACGCGCAGTGGCGGCCGGTGAGATGCTCATCTGCGCCACCGCCACCGAGCGCGGAACGGACAATCTGCACCCTTTCACGGAAGCCACAGCCAGCGAAGATGGCTGGCTGATCAATGGCCACAAGATGTTCGTCACGATGTCGCCGCTGGCCACCCACCTGGCAATGAATCTGCGCCTGCGCGATGAGGAAGGCGATTTCCTCGCGACCACTATGTTGCCAATCGACGCCCCGGGATTGATCCCACAGGACGACTGGGACGCACTGGGCATGCGGGGCTCCGGCAGCCAATCGATCAAGTTTGAAAACGTCCGAGCTGGAGCGGGCGCGGTTCGTAAACTCGGGCCATGGGGTGAGTGGAGCACCGCCGTGCTGATCAATCGCACGCTGGGCAACCTGACGCTGGTGGCGGCATTCCTCGGTATCGCAGAACATGCTCGAACACTTGCACTGGAATCGCTCAGCACCCAGAAAAAACTCGATCAACCGGTGAGAGACAACCCGGGTGTGCAGCAGAGCGTTGGCGAGCTTGAAATCGAACTCACCCAATGCCGGGGCACACTCGCCCAGGCGGGTTCAGGCGTGGACGATTGGCTTGCGAACGCGGCTGAACACCCGCCCTCTCTGGAACAGGCGCACGAACTCATGCAGTCATACCAGGCCGCAAAGTGGGTGGTAAATCGCGGCGCCATATCCATCGTTGATACAGCTATGGACCTGGCAGGTGGTGCAGGATTCATGACGGGCAACGCACTCTCCCGGCTTTATCGGGATGTGCGCGCCGGACCCTTCATGCAACCCCATGCAGCGGTGGACATTCGCGGCTATGTCGGCCAGGTTGCATTAGGCATATACCCGGAGTCCTGACATCACCGCCCCCGAACAGGATGAATCACTAGATCAGATCACCGGGTTTGGTACTTACCGCTATCGAACCTATGTGCTCTCGGCGCTCACGCTCATCTATGTGATGAACTTCGTTGATCGCGGCCTGCTCGCCGTCGTCGGTCCTGATCTTGTGCCCGAGCTGGGTCTAACTGACACCCAGTTCGGCCTTCTGACCGGGTTCGGCTTTGCCCTCCTTTATACCTTCGTGGGCATTCCCCTGGCGCGGTTTGCAGATAGAGCTCACCGCGTGTGGATCATGACCGTCTGCGTTGCCCTGTGGTCTGTCATGACAATGCTGTGCGGCCTCGCAACCGAGATCACCATCGGCTCTCTCACCATTGGCGCGTTCTGGGTGTTGTTGATGTGCCGCGTCGGTGTAGGCATCGGCGAGGCCGGTTGCACACCACCGGCCAATTCCCTGATCGCCGACTACTTTGCACCGCGTGACAGATCTCAGGCGCTTGGTGTCTATTCCATGGGTGTCACGCTCGGCGGGATGTTTGCCAATCTGATCGGTGGCTGGGTGACAGATGCGTTCGACTGGCGAACCGCGTTTATTGTCGTTGGCTTGCCAGGCGTATTGATTGCGCTGATTTTCAAACTGACAGTGAAAGAGCCGCCGCGCGGCTTTACGGACCCGAAAGGCACTAAATCAAACCAACCGATCGCACTCCGCGATGCGATGCGCGAACTGACGACAAAGCCCGCCTTCTGGCTGATGACGGCTGGCGCCACAATCGCCGCTTTCTGCGGCTACGGAATCTCCTCATTTCAGTCCATCTTCCTGGTTCGCGCGCATGAAATCACAACCGGTGAGGCGGCCATCTGGATCAACACACCCGTGGCGTTGTCAGCTGCCATAGGCACATTTGCTACGGGGTGGCTGGCAACCAGACTGTACAAAACACATCCAGGCGCCATTGCCTGGGTACCGGCCGCCGGCTTGGCATTGTCGATCCCGTTCTATGTGTTCGCCTTCACGACGCAGCATCTGCTACTGGCTGCCATCGGCCTGATCATCGGCGGATTCGTGAAGTACGGTTATATCACCGCTCAGTACACCATCGGCCAGGGGGTCGTCAGCATGCGCGTGCGGGCGATGGCAACGGCCGTGCTGCTGTTTATCGCCAATCTGATTGGTTATGGCTTTGGCCCTCTGTTCATTGGTTTTACCTCTGATGTTTTTTTCGTCGGCGGCGCGGCTGAACTCGGCGTCAGCGCAGAGGAACTCGCTCGAAACCAGTGCCACCCGAGCGTTATCGGAGCGCTGAGCGAAAATCTGCAGAACGTTTGCGGTGCGGTTTACGCCCAGAGTCTGCAATCAGCGATGATCATCATGGCATTCCTGTACGCTGCAAGTTCACTGTTCTTCCTGCTGACCTGGCGTCGGCTGGGCAAAGATATGGTGGACAGGAATCCGTAGGTCCAGGAACCCATAGGTTCCCAATCTCCTTCGGCCAGGCGCTGGCGCACAGCGTAGCTGGAGATCGGCCATTGCTGATGCCCACCATCTGTCTATAATTGTGGACACAATCGTGATCCATGTGTGCACATGAAATTCGTTACGGTTCGCGACCTTCGCGGCAAGACATCCGAACTCTGGAAGGAACTCGAAGAGGAAAGAGAACTGGTGGTGACCAGCAATGGCAAGCCCATAGCGATCCTGAGCGCTACGGATGAAGAGTCTTTCGAGGAGTGTCTCTGGACGTTGCGGCGCAGTCGGGCAAGCGACGCTTTGGCCGGATTGCAGCGTGAAGCTGCCGAACGAGGGCTGGACGCGCTTACGCACGAGGAGATTGAAGCCGAAATCCAGCAATCGCGGGTGAAGAGAACCGCCAGTTGAAGATCGTGCTCGACACCAACGTTCTGGTGTCCGGGATCCTCTCGCCGAACGGCCCTCCTGCGGCGGTCCTGCGAGCCCTCCTCACCGAACGCGTGACCTTGTGTTTCGATGAGAGAATCGTTTCCGAGTATCGGGACGTGCTCACCCGAACCAAGTTCTCGTTCGACCGAGATCTGGTTGAAGAACTGATCGGGTTTCTTGAAGCGGCCGGATCACCAACGCTCGCTGCGCCTCTTGCATTCACGCTGCCGGATCCGTGGGATCAGATGTTCATCGAAGTCGCCGTTTCCAGCAACGCAGACTTCCTGGTGACCGGCAATCTCAAGCACTTTCCAGAAAAGGCGAGAGAAGGGGTGAACGTCGTTTCGCCTCGTGAATTTCTGGAAGCTCTGCTCGCAGGATAGCGAACTCGTAGAGGATGCCCCGGTGCCCGCCCTGTTTGATGCCTTCGTTACTGGCATCAAATGGGTTTCGAAGCACCCAGCGAACAGACAGGTAGAGCCAGGTCCTGGCCGAGCCTAAGCCGGCTCCGCCAGGAATACCGGGATCCTGCGGCTGGTCTTAGCCTGGTAGTCGTTGTACGGCGGGTAAGTCTCGGCGCTAAGGTCCCAGAGGCGCTTGCGTTCGGCTTCATCCTGCACTTCCCGCACCCGCATATCGAACACTTCCGTGGCATCCCGGACCTGCACATCCGGGTTCGCCCGGAGGTTGTAGACCCAGGCCGGGTTCTGCGGCTGTCCGCCCATGGAGCCAATCAGCACGTAGGCATCATCCACCTTAACCCGCATCAGCGGGATCTTGCGAATGCCGCCGGTCGCGCGGCCGGTGTGAGTGACGATGATGCAGGGCATACCCGTTTCGAGCAGGGTGGTGCCTTTGGTGCCGCCGCTGCCCTCGTAGACTTCGACCTGCTTGCGCACCCAGTCGATGCTGGGCGGGATGTATTCAGCCATTGTTCCTCCTGATGGGACTTTCGTCCTTGACGATTGTGGCGTTAGAGCACGGTGAAATACACCACCGCCAGCTTCGGCCCGGCATTGAGACATTCTTTGGGAGCGGGCATCCTGAAATGTAGCTCAGATGACTTCACTACGGGGCACTACGGGGCACTACGGGGCCCAACGGTAAAAGGTATGAATCGATATCGGGGACTGCTGATAGCCTGCGCGATGCTGTTTGTGGGCGGCTGTGGTAGCGGGCCGCCGCCGATCATTGATTGTGATCCCGGCTTCAGGATGACGCCCGACTGCCGTTTCCAGAACCCTGAAGATCTGGCTGTGTCCCCGGACGGGGAGAGGCTGATAGTCAGCCAGATGGGCCAGATGGATGGCTCCAGACCGGGCAATCTGGTACTCCATCAACCAGGCGGGGACATTGATGTGCTGTTTCCCACTGACGGTGTCGATGATGACCGCAGCTGGGGAGATGCCAACTGCCCACCACCGGACCTTTCTACCTTCTCGCCGCACGGGATCGATCTCGTACAGCGGGCAGACGGTCGCTGGATGCTGCTGGTGGTGAATCACGGGGGGCGGGAATCCGTTGAATTCTTTGAGATGCCGGGTGCGGAAGCTCAAACCTCACTTGCCTGGCGCGGGTGTGCCGAGGGCCCGGAAAACACCGCGTTCAATGATGTGGCAGGACGTGCTGACGGCGGTTTCTACGTGACGCACATGTTTCCGCTGGATGGCCAGACGTTTGCGTTGCTGAAAGGTGCCGTTTTCGGGAGCAATACTGGCCTCGTGTACAACTGGCAGCCGGCTGCTGGATGGTCCGTGGTGCCCGGCAGTGAGGGTCCATTCCCGAACGGGATAGCGCTTTCGCCCGACGGACAATCGCTCTATGTGAACATGTATCTGGCCGGTGAGGTGCGCAAGCTCGATCTGGCCCGTGGTGAGGTTGTCGCCGTCTACTCCGGCGGCAGTCCGGACAACAGCACCTGGGCCAGCGATGGTCGACTGCTGGTCGCCACACACACGGGCGGTGTGGCTGATGGTATGAGCTGTCAGGGCCTGGAGAGTGGCTCCTGTGCCATGGCTTTCAGCATTGTCAGCCTGGACCCGGATGATCTCACCGCCACTGCCATAGTCAGTCACGAGGGCCCGCCAATGGGTGCGGCTACTGTGGCGCTCGAGCATGATGGGCAGATATATCTTGGCACTTTTGCAGGGGACCGTATCGCTAGGCTGGAGGTGCACCAATGAGTCCACGGCTTCCCGTTTCTCTGGTGGCCTCAGAGCTTTTTGTCGATGAGATCCTTTAGTGCAGTGTTTTCCAGCGCAAGATCTGCATACATCCGTTTCAGCTTCGCATTCTCTGCTTCGGTCTCTCGCAGCCGCTTCAACTCGGAGGCACTCATGCCACCGTACTTACTCTTCCAGTTGTAGTAGGTCGCATCGCTGATGCCGTGTTTGCGGCACAGCTGCTTAATCTGCATCCCGGCATCGGCTTCCTTCAGGATCGAGATAATCTGCGTTTCTGTGAATCGAGATCGCTTCATTCGAGTCTCCTTTCATCTTGAAGATGCCAGAAAACTCTAGTTTTAGCCTGTCTCTTTCTGGGGGAAGCCTACGCAATTTCTTCTATTGGATTGAGTGCTGAGAATCGTTTGTGTTCTGCAAAAAAGAAACACAATTGCATCGACTTCGAAGGGGAAGGTAAACGCCCAGAAGTTAAACGGCCGCTAGAACGCTAGCAAGCTGATCCGGAAGCGAACGGTCGTAGTCAGTAGGTCAACTGATCGAAACAGGAGCAGGTTGGTGCGTAGTGGTCTCTATCAGATGGCGTTCGTCTTGGCGCATTGAACTCTTACCAGCCTCCCGCTTTCCTTAAAAAAGGCGTCCCCCTTACCGGTAAGTGTTTCGGCACCGGAGTCATCCATGACAACTCGACTCTCTGTCGAGCTCTTTACTCTAAGCGCCAGCTGGGCTGGCAAATTCGACCTAAGGTTGGTGCTGATGACAGATGCATCTGGCTTCTGAGTCGCAATGATTACATGAATTCCAGCTGCTCTTGCTTTCTGCGCAAGTCTCTTCAGATGCCCTTCGATGGACTTTTTGGCATCTGGCTCAGATGTAAGATCCGCATACTCATCGAGGACGATCACCCATCGAGGTATTTGTTCATCGTTAGACTTCGCTTCGTTGTAGCCACCTAAGGACCTTACCTTGGCCTCCTTGAATATAGAATAGCGACGCTGCATCTCGTCGACCGCCTCTGCAAGTATTCCGATGGCATCTTCTTCGTCCCAACCTATATCGCCATCCACGTGGTCATCACCCGATAGATGCTCGAGCTCAGTTCCCTTGGGATCGATTAGATGAAGTCTGACTTCTGAAGGAAGATAGTGTTCTGTAATACCAGCAAGGATGGTGTTGAGCGCCTCAGATTTTCCGCTGCCTGTTGTTCCTCCGATTAGCAAGTGAGGCGAATTGGACGAAGTAAAATCGATTTCGACCACATCACCGAAACGATCCTCGCCTAGAGGTACAATCAAGCCCTTTTCTGAGCGCTGCCATTTCGCCCATAGGTCATGTGAATCCACGAAGTATCTATCGTCGTCAATCTTCGGCACATCTATGGTTACGTAGCCTTTATCTATGTCGAAGCGCATGTCCTGAGAAGCCTCAAGTTCAAGCGCCAGCTTCAAGGCATCACGCTTCTCAGAAAGCTTCTTTGGATCGACTCCCTGACCCGGGCGGATGCGGAACAGTATCGACGCGGGCCCTTCAATCGCGTGCTCTACACCTGGTTCCGTCTTAGCAACGCTTACACCGTACTGTCCGTACGTATCGAGAATCGTCTGATATCGTCTATCGAGTTCCGCTCTACCAAGCCCACTCTCACGTTCCGAAATATCTGCATCAGAAGCCTCCATTTGAGGCTGCAATGATGACGTCGGAGCAGCCGAGCTGTCTTCACCCTGGGCACTCGCGGAATAGCTTTCTTCCACATGTGTTGAGTGGTCTTCAGAGCCCGAATGCTCTTCAAGAGTTGGTTTTCCACCGGCCACGGATCGCTCTAACAAAGCTGCGCCACCAGATTGCGCTATCTGCACGCGCGAATCGCGCTCATACTTCTGAAGCGATACGCTCCTCTCGCTGCCATATTCACAAATAGAATATAGACCGGCCATCTTCACCGAAGCGAAGTCGCCTTCCCTAAATGAGGTACGGACTCCATCCGGCACCCTCGAGCGCAAGGATTGCGCCTCGTCTCCGCTTCCACTCTGTAGCAATACCGCTTCATCGCTGAGTGTATCGACTGCCGCGAGAAGCGAATCACGCCACAGTGGACCATCTTCTGTATCAGACTCGTTACCAACTACAAAAATGCTACCTAGCAATTCCAGAGTATTGCGAACTTGTTCGGCGCCATGAGCCTCGAATCCAAGACGACGTAGTTTGCTCTCGACTACCAGAAGGTCGACAACGAGACCATCATCAGACTGATCAACCGAAAGTCTTATCATGTCAGCCCGGATGGAATTTGAAGAACCGAACCACTCTTGATGCTCATCAAGAGAAATCCAGGCGACCAATCCCTCTGTTACAGCCACAGGCATATGCTGATCAGCAATTCGTCTTGCGACACTTAGTCCAAGTATTTCCTCAGTAACTCTAGAAATACCGAGAGCGTCGAGCGTAAGTCGTGGTGCTATCTGTCGCGATTCCTCATAGATCTTCTGGGCGAGTTGTTCGGCGAGTGAACCGACAAAGCCCGACCGGCCACTTGCGTTCGCGATTCTCTTTAACTTGCGCGCCAAGCGGTCAATCACAAAGGCCTTCCCCGCATTGGAGGAAACAATAAGCGTAAACAGGCCCCCGGGACCCACACCACCCCGAAGCGAAAGAACCTCAGGCCGTGTCTCTAGCTTCTCGATCTGTTCACGAGTGATATGACGTTCAACTGTAATCACCCAGTGTGATCTTTTATGAAGGGCATTGAAGAATCGCGCTGTGTGCTGGAAGTTAATCCTGACATCTACAAAGTCAGTCCACTGTGGATTACCCACAGCGACCGGATTGCCTTTTTCGTAGCGCACCGCAAGAGTGGACCAATCAGAAAGGGCCGGATCAGTGGTTCTCGGCCGAAGAGAAACCCAAAGAGCTGACGATCCAGAACCAGATGCTATATAGGTAGGATCGTCGAGCAAAGGATCGAATTTACCAAGATTGCCAGTCTCATCCTCTGTCTTTATATCTGGGACAATAGTGTCATCAAGAAACTGAGGAACGATCGAGATATCACACACCAGATTCCCGAGCGCTTCCTCGGCGTTCGCCCGCATTTCCTCAATGTCGTGCAAGTTCAGTTGCACAGGTGGAAACAACGCGCCGTCACCCGAGAGACGGTTTTCCGCATCCACGCGTTCAAATTCCCTTGCAGCTTCGCTCCAACAGCTTTTTGGCGAAACAAAGTCAACTGTAATCGAAAGGTTCTTGAAATCACCCTTTCGAACGTTCTGTGCTATGTCTGCTGGTAGTGCACTAGCGCCCGGAGTCACAACCAGCAATCGGAGTCCATCGGATTTATACGGATGGGCGTGCAGATACCTCGTAATTTGAGCCACGATTTCACTAACGAGGGCGGGATGAATCCTATCCCCAGACGAGCTCCCACCAGCTGATACATCCGGCTGGAACCGCTCAGTCCAACCTCGTTCGCCATCGGCAAAAAGAAGGTGTCCCTCCTCAGCCACGTGAACAGCTGGTTGCTGATGAGGAGAAAGATCCTGAATCCAGTCAAGATAGAAGTCCTCGTTCTGCGGATTGAGGTTGATACCTCCCTCGATCGCGTCCGTCGCTAGTTTCCGTGACTTCTCGAGATAAGCCGCGATCCATCTAAGTTTAAGCGGATGGGACTGCAGCATTAGTACAGAGTCACCACCGAAATTCTGGACGCAGTCTGCAGACAAGAATTCAATCATGCCTTTTGGTGGATCACCATCAGGTGTGAAAACGACTCTCGCATCAGCGAGCAGCTCCAACCAGCGATCAAACACATCATTCAATACACCTGATGACAGTCCTCCACGCTCCATTTGTGTACGAAACTCTGCGCGAATCTCTTCCTGTCTCTGGAGTATTGGATGCTGAGTAGCGTCTGATAGGTTGTTTGCAACCAAGGTATTCTGGAATGGCAACAGTCGAGACGATACTGCTGAAATCCAAGACGGCCCGGAGGTCGATGGCGCGATCACTTGCTGACCTAGCTGTGCCCGATCCTCACCGCATACCGATACCCAAAACAGAACCAGGTACTCTAGATCATCAGGCAGCCACTCGATTGCGCTTTCACTGTCAATTTCGTCACCATCCGATTCGTCAAGGAGCACAAACTCCAACGGAACCGGGACCCACTCAACACCTTCCTCCTCTTCGGATGTGGTCTCGGGATCCGAAGCGTCATCTTTCTTTAGAGCAGGAACTCCTACCTGCGTACAGAGGCGATCATCGACTTGAAGAGTGACAGACGATATTCCGTCGATAAGTTCATCTGAGATCTCTCCGAAACTGGCTCCGTATAGGAAAGCGAACAGTCCGGACGTAGGGTAGTGATCGTTATCCACGCTACCGATTCTGACCTCTATCCTGAAACTTCCGTCAGACAAATCGTTGCGCTCTCTGAAGGCACTCGCAATTTGGGAGAGCTTTACGAGCGGGTTGTTAACTCGTTCAACAGAAGGAGAAGCAAGCTTGTCTACCATCCTTCGAGTCGGCTTTGTGAGCAGTTCCTTTAGTGGAACCACATCAGGATCATCTGCATCTGCCTCAAGAAATCTTCTAGCATCTTCAACAGATCGCTTGTCCAATCCCGTTTCTACATCCAATTCTGTAAATTCAGGGTGCCTTGCAGGAGCGACATCGAGTATCTCTTCAGAAACCCGCTGCCCAAGGGGTAAACCCTTTACGTCCTTGTTGAATACCTGTTCGAATATTCTGTAGGGAATATCCTCCCTTCGCTCTCGCGAAGGATCCCTGCAGTATTCTGAGCACTTGGTGCGCCAACTACCTTCAACTTCGGGGCTATAGCGCTCTCCTTCTTCATCAACGAATTTGGTGCTAGCACAGTCTAGAGCAAGCTTATCTCGATCCAGATCAGCTGATGGCGATGCCGCAAGTTCCGAACGCAGCAAGTTCAAAGATAGTCGCCGTTGCGCTCTCGCAGGCTCACGTCGCCAATGCACATCCGGGAACATGTCTAGATGCACGAGACAGCGACCAACCAAGTCATCGACTTCGTCAGAGGTGTACAGGTCTGAACTCGACGCAACCGCTACTGCCGCCGCTTGAATGAAAGCAGCGTACTTCCTTACCGGAAGCACCGACCCTGAGGCGGCGAGCTCTCGCGAGACACTAGCCAACCGGTCTTTCAGCAAGTCATTTGAGTCAGGTGTCGAATCAGCCGCTTTAAGCGCCTGACTAACCATCTCATGGGCTACTGAAAAATCGTCTCCCTCATCGAAAGTGCCATCGAGGAAATTAACATCTCTCAAGGTAAAGAGGTTCTTCAGCCCCTGTTCGTCACTTTCTACCTTCGTCTCAATATAAACGAGTCCAGTTTTATTGTTGTTTCTGTAGTAGGTAATCGATCGTTGGGGATCTGCGCGATACTGATGCGGGAAATCCGAGTGAGAATCGTTTGCCACCAGAACTTGGACATTCTCGAGCCCCCGAACGGTCGCCTCTTGCTCCCAGGTTTCCAGAAATTTCAATGCTTCTTCTTTCTTTAGGTTTTTTATTCTGAAAGAGTTCCGATCTGTTTCAGAGCTAGACATCAAGCTACGGGCAACAACCTCAAATGCGGTGTCAGCCATAATTTTTTCTGTACCAGTCATCCGCTTATCACTCAGAAAGAAACTCTAGAACTCACCATTCGCGTCGCGTCCGAATACTCAGTCGCCAACCCGGCAGCGATCATTTGAAGGGCCAGTTGCGATTCGTTCTCTTCAAAGATGCTTGCATCAATTGAGTTGATCAGACCCGATCGCTCCGCAGCTCCGCGACCGACTACCACTCCAAACTGATCAAAGAGGACATCTGTAACAAACCGTTCAAATGGAATTTCCTTCCCGGCGGGAATAGTTGCCAAAACGATCATTTCAAGGGCGTCCACTGAGAACGTAAAGTGTTTACGACCTCTCCAAGCATTGAGAAATCCAACCGCTGCTGCAGTCGCCCAGAAGAACCCTCTAATTTTGTTTTGCTGTGCACGATTGATTCGCGGCTCACAAAGGCTTACGGCGTCCAGAACGTTTCCGAGGGCCTCTTGCAAGCAACGCTGAGACGCCCGACGTAGCTGTGGACTGGTTGCTCCGCAGTCACAAATGATGAGAGGTTCGCTGAGATTCAGATATCTCCTAGCGCGCTTGTTCTGCATCAAAACAAGCCAGAATGCCGTCCAGTCAATTATCGCGCGTGTTCTCGAAACAGATGTGGCCGCCCTCTGTTCCAAGATGTTCAGAATTCCGTTCCTATACACCTCTTCGAAGTCATCGATCCCCGCACGTGACGCCTTTTCAATCTCATCCACATTCGACTGCTTCTCTGATCCACTCTGGTCATCAATGAACGCTGCCAGCGACTCAAGCGGGCTATCCAATGTCGCTGAATACAGCTGCTCGAAGCCCTCACGGATTGCATGAAGCCTCAGCGTATCCGGATCCTTCCTGAGGACTTTGTACGCAAGGGCTCCCCCACCTCTCAGATACAGCCTTTCGACGCGAAGAGAATTCGACCGGATTCTCGCATCCCAATGAATTAAGGAAGGTGTATACGGAAAAAAATGTGCTCTAGACCACTTTGGACTCGTGGCACCACTAGGTATCGCTAACTGCAGACATCTCAACAGCTCTCGCAACGTGGACTCAGCATTCTGATCATCGAGAAGTACCTCGTGTCGACGAGCGTCTTCCTTGAACGTCGGGTCCCAGACTAGTCTTCTCCCAAAATCGTGAGAGCGTCTTGTCAGAGATATCGAATCCTCAGTCGGTAGAATCTTCAGGTCAGCTTCACAAAACACGAAATTTAGTAGCTCGACACCCGGGTAATATCCGGCCGCATCGAAATCTAGAACACCACCGAATATCTCTCTGGACACTTCCGGTCCAGTCTTTGTTTTTTCCACTTCGTCCTGACTCACAACTCGGCTCCTTCAGGTACCAGTTCCTACCTGCACGGTGCTTCTGTCTATCGAAATCGTCGCGACTCTGCCATCTTTAACGACATCGATCTGGTCTGTAGGTCCAGCGCCGGATTGCGCGATACGACCCAGAAAGCTCCCCACTCGCCGGATGTCATGCTCATAGAACTTAGTGGGGACATGCCCTGATGAAGCTCTCAATATGCAGTCGAACGTCATTAAGTCGAGGTGCAGGTCCCGCAAGGTCCCTGATTGGTCTTCAATGCGAAGAACAATATGCCTGTCGATCCAGTCCACACTATTTCGAATGTGGTACGCCGCATCATATTGATCACCCCACTTCTTTGACAGTGGAACAAGATCAACTTTCGAGGGGTTAACTCGCGCCGCCAGTATCGCGGTGCCTGACATGGAGCGGCCAAACGCTGGGTCAACGAGATGTAGAGTTGGGGTGGATTCCGTAAACTGTAATCCTTGCAGATGATGGAGACCTGAAATCACCCTGCGCTTGAGCTTAGTTCTCGCTGGAACGTCAAGCTCATCCTCAACAACCTGGAGAAACTCCAATCCATATGGGAAGCCCAGATGGGCCATATCGAATCTGCTATCGGACAATCCATCCACAAAGGCGCGCCTCCGCAACGTTCGTACGACCCGTGTGACGTTCGTAGATTCATCAGATCTCTGTTTCCGACTACGCGGATCACCAGTAATCTCGTCTATACCATCGGCCGCATCGATCAGATCTGAATCCGAATCTGTCGGCGCTGGAAACGCAAGGTCTACCTGACCTCTCTCGAATATTCCCTGTTCGTTGACAATTCTTTCATCAACTTCGCGAATCGCACGCTTGCCTGGATCAAGCTTTGGAAGCTGGTCCATAAGCGGAAGACGACGGAGTTGTTCTTTCGAAAGTGTATCCGGCGCAGCAAAGGCCAGGTTGTAGAATGCATACGCCTGCTGCCAACCTTTTTTGTTCCGCCGCCGCATCCTATGAACGTCCCGGCACTTCAATCCGCCAGTGAGGAGATAGGAAAATGTCATCAACATGTCGCGAATGGTGATGACATAACCTATTCGTTCGAGCGTGGCCAAAAGCAATCTGAGTTTTGCTTTCCGCGACGAAGCGACTTCGTCCGTCCGCTCCGAGAGCATCTCCCTGTTTCGGAGAACAGGACATTCAGCTCGTGAATCGCATTCACCACAAACTCGCCAACGTGTGCCTGACGTCCACTCTCTCAGAGCCCTGTCAGCCAAAGAGGATCCAGCGTCACCCGCAGCAATTGACTGATGGTTAAGATTTACAATGTGAATCAAGCCATCGCCGCTGGCTCTGCCATCATCGAATGAAGCCTCGAATCGCTGAAGCAACTTCGAGCACAACTCTCCCGCTCCACTCGAAGAAAGGACGGCCCTTAGCCGACCTTCGTTCGCACAGATGATCGTAACGACCTTTTCGTCGCGTGCATTCTCAATGAGCTCTGCCGCGACCTCGGGAGCAAACTCGGAAAAATCTTTGAACACGCGTAGCGGTTTCGTATCAGGATTACCCTCAGCTACTTCGATAACGTGTCGCCCATCGCACTTTGTGTTTATCAGATCTCTCGCAGCCTCTTCGGAAAAGTGGAGGTACTCCTGCAGAATTCTCCGACAGAGATGCGTTTTTCCGTGCCCTGCATCTCCGGTAAGCACGATGACTTGTGCGCCAGATTTTGCCGATTCCAGAACATAGCTACACGCAACCGTATCAAGGTTCAGTGAATCACCCGAGAGCTGATACTCTTCGTAGATCTGGTCGTGCGACGGATCAAAAGGAAGATATCTAGCAAGCCGCTCCACGTGAGCATTCTGGTTTTCAGGCAAAATCAGCTCCTACTAAATGCCTACTCTTCCCTCTTGCTACGGTGGCGATAGGTTTTCGACAGAGTTTGTTTTTGGCAGATATTGGCACTTTATCCGTGTCGTTATCTTCCATTCGCTACTATGTAGCCGCCAACGTCCTCAATACCTCATTAATTGAGTTTAGCTCACGCTGACGGGCGGGCTTTGATGCTGATCCAACATCCGAGCGCAAGAGGCATGCTAACAACACCTTTACGATGTCATCTGTGCCGCGTGTCCGGTATTCACGATTCAAGAGGATCTTGTTTTGGTCTGGCACGATACGGAAGTACTCTTCAGGCTTCAGTTTCGCCCACGCGATGGAAAAGCCTTCGAGCTCCCCTGGTCGAGAATACAAGGATCCCAGCTCTTTCAAGGCCACATCCGGAAGCCCTTTGCGTGGAAATTTTCCAGCACCAGACCGCAGAGATTCTGCATTTCGGTAAACTTCTATCGCATCACGCCGATAGTCCTCAAAGGTCTGGCCATCTGAAGACCGTGCTTCTAACACCTCACCGAACACAGGCGGCACAAGGACAGTAGACTTTTGGACGTTGATGCCGAAGTCCCCATCATATTCAACCGGCAGATCGACACGAATTCGGGCCAGCGAGCTGTGAGGCTCAGTTTCATCATGAAGCAGGCCGTTCCAGCCTCCCGCCTGAATGAGTCGCCCATTCCTGTAGAAGTAGAATCCCTGCCTGGCTGAACTACGGCGTCCTAGTCTGTACTCAGGTGCTTCACTTTTCGCCGGCCAGATGTGAGCCTCTACTTCCAGAGGTCCAATTCCACTCAGTTTGGTTGTCAATCTTCTAGGGTACTCAGGATGTCCTGACTTCTCATAGCCGAATGGATTCAGCGGCGTGATATCGGATTGCATTCCCTGACCGACTCGGCTGATAAGCAGCTGATCAATGCAGATCCGCAACGAACCCGATTCAATAAAACGGTGGAAACAGAGACCTAAATGGAGACGCAGTCGGGTCTCCAGGCTGGTTAATGTATATTTCAATCCACGTCGGTGGCTCGGCAGCTTATCTAGGTCCTCCCAGAGAACCAGCGTGCCTCCTTCCGACAGATCAATCGGACCCCACTTTCGGTCGAGCATGGTGGCTGCAACATCAGCTCGAACCCGTTCGCACATCCACCCCTTGCGGATGCCCTCGAGCGTCCAACGTCGGCCGCCGGAATCACCGCCAGTCCTCGAGTATACGTTCAACGTCTGAGCATGACTGAGTGAGGCAAGCTTCAGCCCCATTCCAAACTTGCCCAGTGCACCTACGTCGGCTGCTTCTCTGGAGCCGAAGCGCATTGCATTCCGGATGCCTTCCTCGTCCATTCCCAGCCCGTCATCAGCAACCGCTACGGCTTTGATGTCATTGCCATCGTGCAGGAAACGAATGAGAACGGTGGATGCATTCGCATTGATGGAATTATCAACCAGATCTGCCACAGCCTGTTCGAGTGAGTAACCGATCTGGCGGAGCGCCGTAATCAGCCGACCGGCGTCAGGCAGATTTGCATCCGATTTCCTGAACGGTAGTACCGCGGCGGATGTGTCTATTCCTCTCAAAGCAGGCCTCCTTCAGCCGTTCTCCAGAAACCGGACCAACCTTAATCTCAGTTTCTCTTCATTCTTCGTTTCACATTCCCAGACTGTTATACACCGCCAGCCAAGCCGACGGAGCGCCCTGATATTTCGCCGATCACGCGCGATATTGTCTGCAAATTTCTTCTCCCAGAACTCGCGCCGCGATTTAGGTGTGTAGGCAAAACGACATCCTTTGTGCCTGTGCCAGAAGCAACCATGCACGAGAATTACAGCCTGGTACCTCGGCAGAACGATGTCCGGCCGACCTGGCAGATCCTTGCGATGCAGTCTGAACCGGTAGCCACTCCGGTGCAGCAGCGAACGAACAATTCGCTCGGGTTTCGTGTCGGTACCGCGGATGCGGGACATATTCCAGCTCCGCCGCTCCTTTGAAATCCAATCCATTGCTCAAGACCTACCGTCCTGCCTGCTCCAGTATGTCGTCGATGATTTCGGCAATCTGATAGGCGAGGTAGGGAGGCACAGCATTGCCAACCTGCTTGTACTGTTCAGTTCGCGGACCTGGGAAGAAGAAGTTATCCGGAAAAGTCTGCAATCTTGCGGCTTCACGGACACTCAGACTGCGCCCTTGGGCCGGATCCGGATGAATGTAGTAGTGCCCATCCTTCGCGATGTGGCTGACGATGGTTCTTGCCGGTTCATGCCCAACCTGTACTGCAAAGCGATCCGCGAAATTTGAGTGCGATAGTTTGGCCCGATCAGAGTTTTTCACATTCTCATGATCTGGCAGCAATTCCTCAGGGAAGTGAACGAGCCTGAGTGGCTGATCCTTGTTCGCGCGTGAGTGACAGGCAGCAAACACATACCGGTGGATGTCCGATTCCATATGTGATTTCGACTCGTGGTTGAAGGCACCAGACAGATTCTTATCCAGCAGCCAGGACTGAAGATGGCCAGGAATGTTTCCGGAGCCGATCCGGTCACCTTCCACGAATGCACCACCCAATCCGCCTTCCGGTTTTTTCAGCTTCCTTCCCAGAATCTTCTTCGCCTGCGCCAGCGCAGCAGAGTGATCCTCCGAGCTGTTCCACCACTTCGCATCCACCAGCCCACGCATAATCCGAAGCCAGTTGTCATCGCCATTGTCGGTCCGCGTCAGTCCGCTCCGCAGTCTGGGCAGATCGTCGATGACTGCCGAAACCGGTACACGATGATCATGCTGCTGGAGCTGGCGAGGCTGCACTCCACTGTCGAACAGATCGGAGCGGATGCCTAAGACAAAAATCCGGTGTCGTGCCTGCGGTACTCCGTAGTTCTCGCATTGGACGACAAATTCATCCGGCTGGAGTGTCGGACGTCTCCAGAAATCAATCCCTCTGTCCGGCGTTACCAGAGAATACAGACGGTAGCCTTCGTACTCTCCATCATATTCCAGCATCGACAGCGCACTGACCGGATCGGCCAGATCCTCGAGGATCTTCTCCCAGATCCTCTCGCCACCCACCTTGGAGTTCAGGACACCGGGGACATTCTCCATGACGAACACTGCCGGCCAGTGCTGGGCAAGAATTTTCAGATACTCACGATACAGGAAGTGACGGTGGTCGGATTCAGCTTCGTAGTCAGCCTTGCCCTTGTTTCTCGAACGACCAGCAACGGAGTAGGCCTGACAGGGAGGCCCACCGATCAGCACCCAGTCTTTTCGGCCCTGAAGACGCTCGTCGATCAGAGCATGGATTTCCTGATCCGCCTCATGACCGGCACCCAGCTCACGCAGCAGCACACTGTTCCTGGCCTGCTCCGCTTTATCGGGGAATTTCGCGAACAACGCTTCTATATCTTCCCAGGTCGGTGCTGATTCCTTTGACTCAAGCAGCCGGTAGTAAGCCTTGGGGACTCTCTGAAACTGATGAATAAATGCACGCAGAAGATGCGTCTGATGAGCGTTTAGGTCGTTGTCGAGCGCCAGACTCAGGCTGAACCGGTGTTTCCCACCCCTGTACCCGAGAAACCCTTCGGAAAAGCCGCCGCACCCAGCGAAGACATCAATCAACGGAACCTCAACGACCTTGGCCCGGACCCGCTTTTTTCTGCCCGCGGTCCGGACTTCCGGTTCCAATACTCCCACTTCCGCGTTCACGGACTTCCCCTCTCTTCCGCCGGCTCCTCCAGCCCCAGATCGAGCTGACCGGAGTTTTCTTCAATAAAATCAATAGCCTGGTCGATGAACCAGGCTCTCAGATTGGTGCCACGGCGTCTCAGGAGCTCGTGCAGCTGGTGCTTGAGCTCCGGATTGACTTCAATGACGACTCGGCCGCTGGATCCGACAGGCATCTGGTTATGTTATGTCATGTTACATAGTCCTGGAAGACTGAATGTCAGTATCTGGCTGGGAACCTTGTAGGTGGGAAACGCCTAGGACCTGGAGGTAGTCCGCTGATTGAGTGTCAGAGAGACCTAAGGCCAGTTTTACCAGCGTCAGGCTATTGCCGATCATTTCGAACCAACGCGTTTTCAGATTGTGAAGGCCGCGTTGGGCCGGTTCCCTGGAATGGTCAGCGGTGCTCCCTACTTAGCGGTAAAGAAAGTTCCGTCTTTGCCGAACATCTCCGGATAGTTGTTAGCGCGAGCATGAATCTGTTGCGACTCCGGCAGACGTCCGTCTCTCATACGATATAGCCCCTGCCTTTCAATCTCAGCCAGGATGTCGGCGGCACGCAATTTCCCGGGCACAGATTCCCGAATCACCTTGTGCATCGCAGCGTGAAGAGTCATCTGGATTCTTGGTCCCATCTCACCCGCTCTTCGTGCACCTTCGGCTGCTTCGCTGGTGTTCATGTGCATTAGCTGCTCCAGGAAATGCACCCGTCTCAGCGCTTCCTCGTATGCAGTTTTGGCCTGTTCGCACGTAACCTGAGCTGATTTCAGGTCGTTTTCGATTTGAGATCGTTCATCAGTAGCCAGAGCGCTAAGAGTTTCCCTGTATGTCATTTTCACACCATATTCATGTCACTATCGCATATTCACAATATCACACCTTTTTGGATACACAAGACATCCGGACCCGGTCAGTTAAGCTGATAAGGAGTTCATGCAGATCATGGAGAGGCAAACCGCAGTGACAAATCCGGAATATGCCCGTCTGGCGGGGTTTCTCAGAGAGTTCGCCCGGGAGCGGGACTGGGAACAGTCCCATACTCCGAATAACCTTGTGATGGCAGGTGATGGCTTTCTTTGAAACATTATATGCAAGCAATCGGCTCGAATTACTGCTCAAGAGCGTCCTATTAATTGGTTACTGAACGTGGATCCATGAGTTAAAGAACTGGCCACTCCAGAGGCCTGCGAAAAATTCATCAAGAATGCGCGTCGGCTGGATCGAGCAGACCTTGCGGAAGAGGCTAGAAGGCGCGCCGTAGAGCTCCGAGCAGCGAAACATGGCGCTATTTCTGAAGCTGAGCGGGAATGTCTGGAGGCGATCTACTGTTCTAGTTGTAGTGATGAATAGACGATTCGCTTTCAGCGTAATAGCACTAGTATCAGCGACTCTGCTAAAGGCCGTGGTGTTTCCAGGAATTCCTGATACGGCATCAGCCGTTTATACATTCCTGCTTTTTCCGCTCTTGCTGAGTGCCATCGCGATTCTCTGGATCGGATTGCCTCTGTGGACAGGTTCTGCCGTATTTGTAGTGACCGAAATCGCTTCTCAGTACACCTACAATCAGCAAACAGGCATGAACCTTGTGAATGATCCGGTAACTGGGGGGGTCGGTATCGCGATAGTTCTTTGGCAAACAACAATCCTATTCGCGGCGCTACGACTTTTTAGTAAGAATACCGGCTTGTCCTCAACAACCGGACAAGCCGAGGTCGTGAATCCAACCTCCATCAGCATGCTATACAGCTGATATCTCTAAGGCGGGCCAAAACGCCTCATTGATGAAGTACTGTAGGTCGGCTCGTCCAGCACGTTTGGCAAAGGCTCTCAGGCGTTTAATGTCGTAGTTCACTGAATAGATGTACTTTGGCGGGGAACTAGAGGTACCGATACCAAGGAACCCATACCACAGCAATATCTCTGTCAGTACTGGAATACTCTCGGGATCAACATCGGCTTCTATCAGCAGCAGCTCATAGTCGGTTTCCGATAGCTTGCTAGGAGCGCCTAAGAAGACATAGAGAATCTCCTCCGCCTCAGGAAACACATCCCGAATCTCGAAGCCGATATCGGTAAGCAGATCAGCAGAAAACGTCTCGAACCCTTGCTGTATATCATCTCTACCGATTTGACTTCTCTGTAGATTAACGGAGTGACCACGGCACTGTTCTACTAGGTTGATCAATCCTCGTGGTCGCATTAAGCATCTATCAATAAGGTATTGCGAAGACTCCTCGCCCTCGAAGTGACTTACACAGACTTGAGGCCATATTTCTTCGAAACTACTCTCCTCCGGTAGACCATTGAACACCAGCCTGCGCCTCAGTAACTCTCGCAGCAATTCCGCGTCAGTCCAATCGAGAACAACTTTGGACTCTTTCCCTCGATCAGGGGTCTCTTCAATCAGTAGGTCATAAACATCATTTCGAATAAAAACTACGACGTTGCAGTCCTGATCTACTTTCTGGAAATCACGTTGTAGTTTTCGCGTCGCTTCCATCAACGCCCGAAGGATAATAAGATCGACTTCAGCAATTCCGTGCGTCGGCCAACCTTTGTCTAAGTTGTCAATCAGGATCCAGAGATCCTTTTTTAGCGCCATGTATGACGTAAGCTGCTTACGCAGTGTCGGGAGATCATGACTGTAAATAAGGTTGGTTACCTGCTCCTGGGTAAGCAACAGGTTTTCCTCACTCCCATGGGCGACCAAATAGTCTTGTTCAATACGATCGAGCAGAACCGTCATTCTCTCCGAGAAGTCGCCTTCGCTTATGTATGCATCGCTTTCGTAGGTGTCAGCAAGCTCTCGGTACGGTTTGAACAGTCTCTGATCCCTGGTATGTGGTAACTCGTCCTTCTCCAATAGCTTGTAACAGATCTCTAAGAGTAGGAGGTATTCCCACAACGCCATTACCGTGTGCTCGAAAGTTCCTTTGGAGAGCAATCCGCCGACTAATTCAGAGAACTTCCTGAGCTTGTAGCCGTCTGGTTTCAGATCAATCACTATGCTCTGACGCTGCGCCCTGGTTCTGTCACGCAGCTGAGAAAATAGCGCCGTCTTGCCTGCTCCTTTTCTTCCGACCACCAACCTAGCCTCACCTCGTGCCACACGAAGGTACGCGTCGGTTTGAATGTAATACTGCCCGAGCGTCTTAAACTCGTTCTCGGCTGATGATGCACCTAAACTCATCGAAGCTAGAAAAGACTTCGGCTCCTTCACCTTCGTGATCGTGCCTGTCTGCATGGCCTCTACAGTTCGGACCGCGAAAGCTTCAATCGCCTCGTCGATCTGGCCAGGATGTGTGAACGACACAACAAGATCCCTATAATCAATAGGAACAGGCGCATCTCCATCCTGGAGAATGGTTGTCACCTTTCCCATCCCATGGGAAAGACCGGCAAGAAATGCTACTCGAAGGTTGTTAAGTCGAGAGTCAGCGTCTTCGAGGCGTGCTAGCAGCAAGATTACCCCCGCTGACTGCGCGACGTTCTGTATTGCATCGTACGCAGACAATCTGGGTTGCTCATTTGGGTCGAAGCTCCGATAGAAGAGTCTCGCCTTCTTTACGCGCGCAATCATGCGAGTGGCTTGATCGGTCTTGAACTTCGGCTCTAGGAGATAGACGGGGGCTTGAGTGTTTATGTTCGAATCATCGAAGGTCAACGAGGTTGTGTCGTTGGTGCTTTCCAGAATTGATCTAAGCTGATCGGAATTCTCGTAGTCGGAAAACCCCAGGGTGTCGAAGATCCCTAGTTCAGTTCGCAGGTGGGTGTCGTCCTCCAGTGACCTGTTTCTAGTCAGGACCAACCGTCGCCTCTTCCCGATTGCGTAACCGACCTCATAGGTAACATTGAAGTTTAGAAAGGTGACATCTGCACCCGTGCACGGATGCGCATCAATTCGGTTCAGTACCTCAAAACCAATGAACCGACCAACAATGTCTGTCTCTTTCCAGGTTTCAACCGGAGTGCGTTTGACGCCCTGACGAGCCGCGGCCTCTATGGTTTCACCAATTCGCGGGGGATTGTCCGGGTAGGCAAAGAAGACCGACGCTTTCTTCAAGTCTTAGCTCCGAGACCAATGTCTAGCGGATTCTACGGTAATGGAAAGCTTTCGGGAGAGAAGTTCGGCACACGACACCCATGTCCCGCACCAAGACAATCCAATAGGCTCTCGGGAGCAAAACAAAGAGGCGTGATCGGTTACCCAGGATGTTACCCAAAGCGCGCGCCGGTTAGTGATTACTACCGGCACAGGCCTCGGTGGGTATGGCTCCGCCTGTTGGGCTCGAACCAACGACATGCTGATTAACAGTCAGCTGCTCTACCAACTGAGCTAAGGCGGAATAGGGTCTCGTCCAGGGGTCTTCTGGACGGCTGCGAGGGCCTCAGCCCAGGCAGGGGGCGTAGTTTACTGCCGAATTCGGCAATATCAAGAGAACCAATCCGTTGTTTCAGTTGAGGCCTCAGCCTCTCCCAGATGTCACTCAGTCAATGAACTTCACACCAGTGGATTCAGACTTGGAACTGTCTCGAATCGTGCGAAGTCAGAATCGGTAGATACCACGGTTAATCCATGTTCCAAGGCCAGAGCCGCCAGGTACGCATCAGCTACCAGGTTTGCCGAGCAGTTGTAACCGGCGAGCAACTCAGCAAACACTGAGGCGAACCGTTCTTCCGGCTCCGGGTGCCACACAACCCGGGGTTCGCACCAGCTCTTCACTTGATCGATCGCAATCTCTATGGAGAGCGGGTCCGCAAACACACGGTGATTCGTCGCGATCCTCAGGAAGGCGCTAAGTGAAGCCCAGGGTAATCCAACCGGTTGAGGCGAATTGAGGGCATGGTTCAACCAGCTTACCGCCCGTTCATGCTGCGGAAAGTCGGCGAATTTCGCGTATAGGAGAACGTTTGCGTCAACCAGAACCGTCATCGTCTGTCTTCGGCTTCAACGTCAGCGATCACATCCGCAATGCTATCGAGGTTTTGGATCCTCGGATTACCTTTGACAGGCTCAGTTCGGAAGACCTCGGGCTCTTTCTTTTCCGTTTCCAATGCATGAAGCCCAACTCGAAGGGCCTCATTCACAACTGATTTGAAACTACGATTTTTCGAAAGACGCTTGAGCTTTATTGCGACATCGTCGTCCAGGGATAGGGTCGTACGCACCCCGACCTCCAAAAAACACATCATGATGTCTATATCGTAGCATCATGATGTCATTTCGTTCGACCAAGCCCCGCACATCAACTCCCATCGCCTCTCTTCGCCAGAACCGCAACCACCAGCGGCCCACGCCGATACACCCGGCTCGTGGTATTTGGCGTCTGATGCCCCATGCGGGCCTGTGCAAGGTCTAAAGACTCGCTGTCACTGGCCACCTTGGCCCGCAGATCGTGTTCGGTGAAGCGTTCCCAGCCCTGGTCTATGTGTTTGCGCATCGCCCGTTGCCAGATGGCACGAAATCCGTCGGCTGTGTATTGCTTGCCCTGCCGCGTGCAGAGCAGATAGGCGGATCGAGGCGCGTCGCCGTGGTGGGTGCGCATGACTTCGGCCACCGCGTCGGCCAGACCAGGACCCCGGAAAACGAGGGTGCGCCCACCTTTGGCTTTTGGTCCCCACAACTCGTCCTCCCGCCAGTCGGATACCCGCAGCTCGCGCATCTGGCCCTGGCGCAGCCCTGTGAGCATCTTGAGTCCAATCCACGCTTTGAGTTTCGGATTGCAATGGTGGAGAAACGCGGCAAGTTCGGCATCGGTCACATACCGGGTCCGCGCCTGTTCCCGGTTCTTCTCAACTTCTTTGACCAGGTTGCGATCGACAATGCCTGCGCGCACACACACCTGCATCACATTGGATAGCACGCTCAGATCCCGATTCGCCTGAACGCTGCCGGGCTGCGCCTCCAGATAGGCGTAGCCGGCCGCTGGCCGCCAGGCATCTGGCGGCAGATGCCCGAACGCATGGTGCAGACGCAGAATCGCTTTTCTGTACTCACGCTGCGTCCGCCTCGCAAGCCGTTGAAAGCGGTTTGATGCGAGGTAGGCATCCATCGCTTCACCCAGCGTACGCATGCCCACATCATGGATGTCCCGCTGGCCTGCTGCTGTCAGCTTTCAGCCCGGGTGGTCATGAGAGAGTCAGGGCTTCAAGCCGCCGCTGCCGCCGCCATCACACGTTCCAGCTCCGCCTTCACCACCGGCCGTTCCGACACCCGTCCGTACCAGGCCTGAACCCCGCCCCGACGGGTAAGATCCACGCCCAGGGTCTGGGCGAAGGTCAGACACAACCAGGTGGCAATATCCGCCAACGAAAACTCCCCGCACAGGTGTGCCTGGCCGGAAAGCCGTGCGTCCAGTGCATCGAGGTATCCGGAAAACGCCGCCAATGCGCCATTAACTGCCTCAAGGTCCCTGCCCTCCCCATCCGGCTTCATGAAGACTTCGCCAATCAGCGTGGTGATATGGCTGGCCATGAAGAAGTCCGCGCTATCCTCCCACATCCGGCACTCAGCTCGGCCTGCAGGATCACCCGGCATCAGCGGCACCTGGGGATAGGCTTCCTCCAGGTATTCGTTGATCACGGTGGAGTCGACGATGGCGAGCCCCTGATCTTCCAGCACCGGCACCTCACCCTTCGGGCTCACATCGAGGAACGCCTGGGGTTTGGGGCCCCAGAGTTTGGCGCGGCTCCAGGGAATTTCGGCGGACTCCACTTCTATGCCCTTCTCGGCAAGTGCGATCCGCACCTTGGCGGAAAAGGGGCTCAACGTTCCGGTCCAGAGCTTCATCTCAGTCTCCTCTAAGTCGGATGTTTTGAGCTTACCCGGCCAGGTAGCCAGACCAATTACCTGGCGGGTAATCAGGATCAACCCACCGCGCCGAACAGTATGGTAGCCTCGCGCGCATCGAGAGCCCCTGTGCTGCCCGCACCCATAGAAGGCGCGGCAGACAGGACGCCAGGCTCTGACGGGGAAGGATAAGAATATGAATAAGGCCGCCCTGGCCCGGCTTGGCGTTGCCCTGCTTCTGATCGCTGTCGTCACCAGCTACGCACTGTCGCTCGTCACCGGCAACGCCATCGGTTGGCCGCTGGTTGTTGCTGCAGCCATCGGCGCCTACATGGCCATGAATATCGGCGCCAACGATGTGGCCAATAACGTGGGGCCTTCCGTGGGCAGCGGTGCCCTGACCATGGGTGGGGCCATCGTCATCGCCGGACTCTTCGAAGCCGCCGGGGCACTCATTGCCGGCGGGGATGTGGTGGGCACCATCAAGTCCGGCATCATCGATCCGGAACAGATCCAGGACCCACAGATCTTCATCTGGCTCATGATGGCGGCTCTGTTCGCCGGCGCGGTGTGGCTCAACATCGCCACTGCCATCGGCGCACCCGTGTCCACCACCCATTCCATCGTCGGTGGCGTGCTCGGTGCCGGGCTTGCGGCGGGTGGCATGGGCATCGCCGACTGGGGCGTGGTGGGCAAAATCGTTGCCAGCTGGGTGATTTCACCCGTGCTTGGCGGGCTGATTGCGGCCGCCTTCCTCTACTTCATCAAGCGAACGATCACCTATCAGCGGGACGTGATGGCGGCTGCCCGCCGCTTCGTGCCAATGCTCATGACGCTGATGGCCTGGTCGTTCTCCACCTATCTGGTGTTGAAAGGTCTGAAGAAAGTCTGGCACGTGGACTTCCTCACCGCCTGCCTGCTTGGCACGATTCCGGCGGCAGCCGTATATGCCATCGCCCGTTCGAAGATCACCGCCTTGTCCCGTTCGCTGCCGAACCACAAGGCGCATGTGAATGAACTTTTCACCCTCTCGCTCATCTTCGCTGCCGCCCTCCTCTCCTTTGCCCATGGCGCCAACGATGTGGCCAATGCCATCGGCCCGCTGGCGGCCATCAACGAAGCGGTGCTGAGCCACGATGTTGCCAGCAGGGCGTCCGTGCCGCTCTGGGTGATGCTCGTTGGCGCCATTGGCCTGACCATCGGCCTCGCCCTCTACGGCCCGCGCCTGATCCGCACGGTGGGCTCCGAGATCACCGAACTCGATAAAACCCGCGCCTTCTGCATCGCCCTTGCTGCGGCCATCACCGTGATCATCGCCAGCCAGCTCGGACTGCCTGTGAGTTCCACCCACATCGCCGTGGGCGGCGTGTTCGGCGTGGGCTTTCTGCGGGAGTATCTGAAAGGCAACTATTCCCGACTGATGCACGAAATCGAGAGCCATCATCAGGGTGCCGATCGCGCGGAGGTGGAGCAGTTTCTGCACGACTTTGAGGAAGCCGATCTGCGCACGAAAGGGAAGATGGTCGCCCTGCTCCGCCGCAAGGTGAACGCCACCACCCTGTCCCGGAAAGAGCGCAAGCGCCTCAAGAAGCAATACAAACAGGAACTGGTGAAGCGTTCCATGCTGCTGAAGATCATAGCCGCCTGGGTGATCACCGTGCCCGCCTCGGCGACCCTGGCTGCCTTCACCTTCTTTGCTTTGCGCGGCTTCCTGCTCAGTTGACCACGCCATAGCAGAGCACCAGGCGGCACGACTGCCGCTTCCGCAGCCGCCTTTACTTCCTTGTTAGATAGGCATCTAATCGGTTGTCCGAAAAGCAGAATTGGATGGGAGGATTCAATGCCTGCATTTCAGACCATGGTGGAACGCGCGAACAGGAAGTTCAGCCGCAGAAACCTGCCGAGACGCCTTGCCGAACACGCTGTTCCGGGGCGCAGCCTGGCCCAACTGGCAACCGATTACGGTATTGCCCTCTCAGCAGCCGAGCAGGCTCATCTGAACGACTGGCCGGACACCCTGCAGGAGGTCATCCGTGTGACCATCGAGAGCGCGCTCTCATCCCGACCTCAGTTGCCGATCGGATTTTCCTGGTCGCCTGCCTATGACTATTCCGTGCAGGTGTGGGAAGCGCATTCGACAGCAACCAGTGCAGCGGCGATCACGATCCACCTGGAAAGCCCGTATCCGAACTGACGGCTGTTAGGCGGTGAGCCAGGGTTTCGTCACGACCCGGGACAATACCCGGATTGCCTGGGCGCGCGATGGAAAAGGGCCACCGTACCTGTGGGTGCGTGCCTGGATCAGTCACCTGGACATCATGTGGCAGGACCGGAAGTTCCGGTCGTTCTTTTCCCGCCTCGGCCAACGCTTCGAAGTCGTCCGCTATGACACGCGAGGCAACGGGCTTTCCCAGCGGGAGTTTCAAGCGCCCGATCTCCACACTCTGGTGGCAGAACTCGAAGACGTCATCGACGGGCTCGAACTGGATGATTTCGTGCTCCATGGCACCAGCTTCGGCGGCCCGATCACCATCGCCTACGCCGCGAAGCAGCCTGCCCGCCTGAAGCAACTGATCCTCGATGGCACCTATCCGAACGGTAACGCGCTCACCACCCCGGAACGGAGAGACATGCTCGTGCGGGCGCTGAAGGACTTCCCTGAGATGGCCTACCTGTATCTGGCCCATGCCACCAGTCCCGGCCAGTACCGTGCCGCCTATCGACGCCCGGAAGTCCTGCGGGAGATGATCGAACCCGACGCCGCATCGGCCCTGTACGATCTGGCCTTCAGCTTCGACGTGCGCGAACAGCTCGCGTCCATCACCTGCCCGACCCTGGTGCTGCACCGGAGAAAAAGTCATTCCATACCGTTCAGAATCGGTCGCCGCATGGCGGAGCAGATCCCCGGCGCCACCTTCAGGGAATTATCCGGCTCGGAACAGAATCTCTGGGAGGGCGATGCAGACGAAGCGCTGAGCATCATCGAAGAATTTCTCGGTATCGATCGCGGCAGCAGGGCGAAGGCACCTCCGATCCAGGCGTTTGTGAGCTATGCGCGCGCCGACTCGGACGTTGTGCGCGAGGACGTCAATCATCTGACGAGCTACGGCGTGGGCACCTGGATCGATGATGCGGATATCCGGGCCGGCTCGATCTGGCGGGAAGCCATCTCCGAGGCCATCGAGCACTGCGACGCCTTTCTGGCGTTCGTCTCTCCCGCCTACCTGGATTCGGAAACCTGCATGCACGAGCTCCGATTTGCCCTCGACGAAGACCGTCCCATCCTCATCATCTACCTCGAGCCCACGGACACCCCCGGCTGGTTCCGCATGAGTCTGAGCGACCGCCAGTCCGTCTACCGGCATCACAACAGCCTCTCCGAGTACTGGCGCGTGATTGCCGAGGGCGTGCGCGCCCTGGCTCAGTAGAGCCGGCGATCGCCGCTGATATCAGACCTGTTCTGCTTCAATCTGCCGGCGGATGGCCGGCAGGCTGCGCCAGAGTATGAGTCCGCCCAGCGGGCACAGCACGGCGGCGGAAAGGGCGATGGACTGGCCAATCGCTTCGTCGTAGCCGAACACGTAGTCCGTGATGGCGGCCACCACCGTCGGGCCCAGTCCGAGTCCGATCAGATTGGCCACCAGCTGAAACACGGCCGTGATCTGCCCCCGCATCCGATTCGGGGTCATGAGTTGCAGGGTGCCGCTCGTGAGCCCGCCCTGGAAGGCGGAGAAGAATACGGCCAGGGCCAGCATGGCAATACCAACGAACTCATTGTCCGTGATCCCCAGCATGACCGCACAGGGCAGCAGCGCCGCAATGCTGATCAGGATCACCCGCACATAGGCATCCCGGGTGCCGCGGGCTAGCCAGCTGTCGGCCAGCGTGCCCGCAAGCATCAGGCCCGCGGTACCGGCGATGATCATCACCAGGCCGAACACCCAGCCGGCCTGGGCAGTGTCGTAGCCGAAGGTGCGGATGAGATAGGTGGGGCCCCACAGATTCAGCGCGTAAACCACCATGATGAAAATCGAAGTGCCGAAGATATGACCGGCGTAGGCCGCGCGCCGCGCCCAGAGATAATCGATCACGTCCCGGATCGGAATGGACTGGGCACTGTCCGCACTCACACCCTGGCGGACCGGTTCGCGCACGGTGGCGAGCAACAGCAGCGCCACACCGATACCCGGCAGGCCGACGATAAAGAACGTGAGCTGCCAGCCATGCATTTCGCCGAGTAAGGGCAACACCACCTGATCCATGCCGGCTACATAGGCCACCACCGCCCCACCGAGCATGTAGGCAACCCCGGACCCCAGGGTGACGCCGATCATGTACACCGACAGCGCGCGGGCGAGCAGCGTCCGCGGGAAGTAGTCGGTGATCATGGAGTAGGCGCCTGGTGCCAGGGTGGCCTCCCCCACGCCGACGCCCACCCGACCGATGAACAGCGTCCAGAAACCCCGGGCCAGGCCACACAGGGCCGTCATCGCGCTCCAGACGATGATGCCGGCGGCAATCAGATTGCGGCGGCTGCCACGGTCGGCGATGCGGGCCAGCGGAAGCCCCATGATGGCGTAGAAGAGCGAGAACGCCAGTCCGGCCAGCAGGCTGTACTGGGTGTCGGAGATCTGGAAGGTCTCGCGGATCGGGCCCACGAGCAGGCCCATGATCATCCGGTCGAGAAAAGAAAACGCCTGGGCCAGGAGCAGCACGAATACGACATACCAGGCGTAGAGCAGCGAGCCCGGTGTGCGTTCGACCGGGCCGCTGTCAGGCCCGCTCATGAATCGGGGCTTTCCGAAGGGCCCCAATCCGCATCGAGCACGTCATGCAGAGCCGCCAGACGGTCAGCGCCGATTCTCTCTCCCAATGCGTGTTCCAGATTGCGGATACCGTTTTGCGCGATTTCCCGGAGTTCCCGGCCCCGGGCGGTGAGCGCCACGATCTTGCGCCGGCCGTTGTCCGGATCCGGCGTCACGGTGACCAGGTTTTTCGCCACCAGCGCCTTCAGGGCCTGCTGTACGGCCTGTTTGCTCACCCTGAGATGGGTCGCCATGTCTGACTGGGAAGTGATGCCATCATCGATGCAGGCCATCATCATGGATTGGGCCCGGGGCAGCGAGATGCCCGTCTCCCGAAGCATGTGCGCCTGCAGGCCGTCGTCCACCCAGTAGAAGGCGTGCAGCAGTTTCCTGAGCAGCATCTCCTGATGCGTCGCGCTGACGGCGGCCGGCTTTTTCTTCTGCGTCGCCGCCATCAGGCGCCCGTGATGGGCTCGCCGTTGGCCTTGATGCCTTCCGCGTTCACCGGCAGATCCGCGCTCGGCAGGCCCGCCTGCAGGGTTGCGCAGAATTCGAGCATGATGCCGTCCGGATCGAAGAAGTAGAAAGAGCGCAGCCAGGTCTTGTCGGTGATTTCACCCGCCGTGCGGGTGTCCTCGCCGGTGACCACATCGTCGTGGTTCACCACTTCCGTGCAGTCGATGCCCCTGGCGACGAGCATGTCCCGGTAGCCGTCGATCCTGTCCGCAGGCACGGAGAAAGCCACATGGTTCATGGAACCGTGGGCCGAGCTGATACCACCCCTGCCCGTGAGATGCGGCGCCGAGGCAACGCCCGGCTGCGCTTTTTCCGCATCCCGGAACCAGAAGAAGGCCAACTCGTTGCCGCCGCCCATATCGAAGAAGAAGTGCTGGCCATAGCCGCCGTCCAGGTCGAAACCCTTATTCAGCTTCATGCCCAGCTTGTTCGTATAGAAATCCACCGTCCGCTCCATGTCGCTGCAGACCAGCGCCAGGTGATGCAGACCGCCGTACTCGAATTCCTGCGTACTTTCCGCCATTGTTTCAGTCCTCCTTTTTCCAGGCGCCACCCGCCCAGTCCGCCGGCTCACCTTCCCCCGGCACCGGCACTTCGCGGATCCGCTCATCCACGTCGTCGAATTCCAGCCGCAGGGCCTTGCAGCAGACCGCGTGCAGGTTGTAGCCCATGGTGTGGTAGGTGAGTTCCAGAATGTCTTCGTCCGACAGGTGCGAGTTCAGCGCCTCGAACAACTCGTCCGACGCCCGGCCACCCTGCAGCACCAGCGCATCCGCCCAGGCCAGCACCGCGCGTTCTTTGGCGTCGAACACATCGCTCACTTCCCAGTGAGGTATGGCCTCGATCTGCGCATCGGTGATGCCGAACCTGCGCGCGGCTTTGCAGTGCTGGGAGAACACAAACTGGCTGCCCTGGGTGTAGCCGGCGCGCATGATGGCGAGTTCCCGGACCTTGTTGTCGAGCTGGCTGACACTCTTGTCCGCAAACATACCGAACATGCCGAAATGGCTGGTGGCATGGTCGAACACGTAAGGCACCAGCGCGAACACCGTCCACCAGTTGCCCGGCGTGCCGGTGGCCGTGCCTGGATTCTCAACCGGATCCCGGTCACCGAACAGGGCGTCGTAGTACTTTTTCACGTTCTCCGTGGCCCGGGCCCGGGAAACCTGTTTCAGTCGGGGCATCGTCAGTCCTCTCTCCTCAAGTTGAGGATCAATATCATTGACTGTCTGTGGTGCTGTCAATAGTCTCAGACGCTTATGGGGAGATCGGGCGATCATCGCCCGGCAAGGGAGAGAGAGCCGCATGAATCCGAAACGCACGAAAGCAATCCGTGGTGGATATCGCGGCACCCGACGAATGCTCACCATCGCGCTTCTGAGCGGGCTCTGGAGTACCGCACTCCAGGCTGGCACCTGCACGCCTGGAGCGGATGGCGAGGCCCAGTTGCTGTTTGGTGACCTGCACGTGCACACGGCCTATTCACTGGACGCCTATGCCTTCGGCACTCTGGCCACGCCCAGGGAAGCTTATGCTTTCGCCAAAGGACAACCGCTCCGTCTGGACAATGGCCAGATGATCAGCCTCGACCGGCCGCTCGATTTCAGCGCGGTAACCGATCATGCGGAAACCTGGGAGATCACCTGGAGCTGCACGGATCCGATCTACGCGGACATACCCTACTGCCGCGACATGCGTGCTCAAAGAGATGCGGGTGACGGACGCGGCGTGTTCGTGAACTACCTGCTGCCGGTGGTGACCAACGATCCGCCAGTGCCGGCGCCGTTCTGCGACCAGCTGGATTGTCCAGCGGCAGGAAAGAGCCAGTGGCAGCGCGTACAGGAAGCTGCGCAACAGGCCAATGAGCCCTGCGAGTTCACCGCCCTGATTGGTTACGAATGGACAGCCTCGCCTGGTGGCCGTCACTGGCACCGCAACGTGATCTTCCGTTCGGATCAGGTGCCGGATCAGGCCTTCGACTACATCCGCTATCCCAGCATCGACAAGCTCTGGTCCGCACTGGCCGAGCACTGCCGGCCGGAAGACGGCTGTGATGCCCTGGCCATCCCGCACAACATCAACTGGACGGATGGCGGCACCTTCGATGTGGAAAACGACTCGCCGGACGTATCTGCCCTGCGCGCCCGCTACGAGCGGCTGGCGGAAATGCACCAGGAGAAGGGCGCAAGCGAATGCCTGCCGGAATCCCGGGACGGCGATATGAGTGACTGCGGTTTCGAACTGGTGGCGGTGAACAGCGCAAAGGAACGGATGATGGGTCCGGCAACGGATCTGGATGCGGAGTGGCGGGCCATGCGGTCGGGCTACTACCGGTCCCTGTTGAGCAGCGGCCTGGTCGCCTATGAGGGTTCGGACCGAAAGCTGAACCCACTGCAGCTCGGTGCCATCGGCTCCACTGACGGGCATTTCGCCGCCGCCGGCTTCACGGAGGAAGCAACGTTCACCGGCGGTGTCTACGCCATCTGGGCGGACCCGGATGCCCTGCTGGCGAACCCTCTGTACAACCCCGGCGGGTTAGTGGCTGTGTGGGCGACGGAAAATACCCGGGCCGGTATATTCGATGCGCTTCAGAACCGCGCCGCCTATGCCACCAGCGGCACCCGCATCCGACTCAAGTTCGGCACCACTCAGGAGAAAGCCTGTGAAGCGGACCGGATCGACTTCGAAACCCCCATGGGCGGCACCATCGATCCGAGCGATACAGGCGCACGCTCGTTCACCGTGCAGGCGGCCATGGACCGCACGCCGCTGGCGGCCATCGATATCGTGAAGGGTCATCTCGAGGACGGCAGGCCGGTGGAAACCGTGCATCGGGTGGCGGAATTCGAATCCGGCAGGTCCAGCGCCTGCGTCACCTGGACGGATTCTTCAGAAAGCGCAGGCCCCGCGTACTGGTATGCCCGGGTGATTGAAGCGCCCAGCAAGCGCTGGTCCAAGCATCTGTGTGAACGGCTCGATCTCTGCGACAAGTACCCGGACGCCGACCGGATGATCCAGGATCGGGCCTGGAGTTCGCCGGTCTGGCATCTGCCGCACTAACACTCGCTGCGGCCAGTCACCCCTGGTGGGCGCCAGCCTGCTAGAAAGGCGCGTTCGGTTCCAACCCGAGTAACATGCGGCCGTACTGTTCGCCGGAGACATCGAGATCGAAGACAGTGTGGCAGGAGCCCGTGTTCAGGTCGCGAAGGATGCGCTGCATCGGATTGTCCACAAAATGCGCGTGGGCGCCGCTGGCTTCCATCGCATCTCGGACGATATTTCGCGCTTCCCGGACCACACTGCCGATCCGCACGCGCAACTTGGCACGCTCAACGGCCGGACATGGCTCCCCGCTTTCGCCCCATTCCGTCACTTCCTTCGCTGTCGCCTTCAGCTTCCACTCCAGACTTTCGATCCGCTCCTTGAGTAGACCGAGACGGATCTGCGCCGCTGGTTTCTCACCCTGCTTGGAGCCCGTGCCGTAAACGAAGCGCTCGGAGAGCCGGTCGTTGAAAATCTGCACTGCCTTGCGGGCACCGCCCACCATGGGCGCAGCCGCTGTAAGCCCGAGGACGGGCAACATGGGCATGGAGTAGATGGGCGAATCGTGTATTTCCGCCCCCGGGCATTTGCCGTCCCGCATCTCGGTGATGTTCTGCACACGATGCCCGGGCACGAACACGTCTTCAACGGCGATGTCGTTACTGCCCGTGCCGACCATGCCAGCGGTATTCCATGTGTCGATTACTTCCGCTTCGTTTCGCGGAATGATGAACATACCAAGGCCTGGTGCATCGGTACCTTGCACAGGCATCAGGGCGCCGACCATCACCCAGTCCGAGTGCATCACACCCGTGCCCCATTCCCAGCGTCCGGTCACCCGGTAACCGCCCTCCACCGCCGTTGCGGTACCGTTCGGCGCCAGCGCGCCCGGCGCGATGATGTAGGGCTGGCTGCCGAAAATGTCGTCCTGAGCGGCCTGGTTGTAGAGTCCGAGCAGCCAGTTGTGCTCCATGCAGAAGGTGGTGACCCAGGCAGTTGACGTGCACCCTTCGCCGAGGATCATGCCGATTTCCATGAAGGTTTCGAGAGAGAATTCGAAACCACCATATCTTTTGGGCACGAAGTACCGGTAGAACTGCGCTTCTTCAATGGCCTTCATAACCGCGTCAACGGGTTTGCGTTCCACTTCCGCCTGTCGTGCATGTTCCGCGAGCATGGGCGCCAGTTGGCGCGCGCGTTCGACCAGGTCCTGTTCCTGCATGATTTCCTCCCCTCCTGAAACAAAACGCCAGAATTTAGCGTCAAATGATTTTACGCAACAATCGCGATCACGCAAGTGGCAATCCCGACAGGTTCATTGCTGATTGACAGCGTCAAACCGATTGACGCAGAATGAACACCGTTACGAGGGGAGAATTCCATGCTGGCTAATTATCTGCGCGCCGTGCGTCCGTTCACCGTGTCCGCTCTTCTGCTGTTTCCCGCCGCGTCTTTCGCCGCGAGTGACAGTCCGACCAATCCGGTGCTCGAAGAAATCGTGGTCACCGCCACCAAAAGGACGGAAAGTCTGGAAGATGTGCCGATCTCCATCAGTGTGGTCAGCGGCGAAACCATCGAGAAGTATCAGATTGTGGATCTGCAGGATCTGCAGGGCTACGTACCGAACCTGACCGTGCAGCGCACGTTCGGCAACTGGGCTATACGTATCCGCGGACTCGGTTCGGGCGTCACCAATCTGGCATTCGATTCCTCGGTCAGCGTCTTCAACGACAACATCTACTGCGGCCGCTCCCGCTGCCTGGAAACCGCCTACATGGACCCCGGCAGAGTCGAGGTGGCGCGCGGTCCTCAGGGTGCGCTGTACGGCAAGAGCACGATCGCCGGCGCCTTGAGCGTCCATTCCGCCCGACCGACGGAATCCCTCGAGGGATACGTCCGCGGTGGCTACGAAATGGAAAATGAAGGCTGGTACGTGAACGGCGTGGTTTCCGGCCCCATCAACGATAAGGTGCGCGGCCGCCTCGCCGGCGAGTTCAAAGAGTCGGACGGCTGGATGACCAACCCCATCGGCCAGAACAGCGAACCGACCCGGGAATCCTGGGCGCTCCGGGGCAGCCTGGAGTGGGACCTCACCGACACCTCGCAGCTCTACCTGAAAGTAGAAGGCTTCGACACGGAGATGAACGGCCGCAGCAATCAGTTGGTCTACCCCGGACTTTTCGGCGGTCTCACCGCGGACACCCAGGCGGAATTCGAACGCGACAGCGTCCGTCGGGTGAGCACCGGGACCGGCCAGGAAGGCTTCGACAATTCCGATTCCCTCGCCATATCCGGTCAGTACGACACCGATCTCGGCGAGCACACGCTATCCATCATCGCCGGTTACTGGGAACTTGAATACGAAAACTATCTGGACGTCGACGGCGTCCCGGAGAACTACCTGAACTCCACGCTCTCAGAAGACTACGATCAGCATTCTCTGGAAGTGCGGCTGCTGTCACCCACGGGTAACACCTTCGAGTACATCGCCGGGGTGCTCTACCACAGCAGCGACACCTGGACGCAACAGCACTCGCCCTTCGGCTTCTTTCCAGCCGTGGTGGCGCCGGTACCGGTCGGTGGCGTCCGCAACTTCGAGCGCGACACGGACACCTGGTCGGTATACGGCCAGCTGACCTGGAACATCAGCGACCGCTGGCGGGCCATCGTCGATGCCCGGTACACGGATGAGAAACAGAAAGGCACCGCTAACGCCTTCCCGGCGTCCTACCCGAATCTGATCGATCCCGTCTATGACCCGACCGCGTTCAATCAGCCGCCGGAATACCTGTTCCACCAGACACGGAACGACGACAACTTCGACCCGTCCATCCGTATTCAGTGGGATGCCACGGATGACTGGATGTTCTACGGCACCATTTCCACCGGTTCCAAGCCAGGTGGGCTGAAGGCCAACGACGGCAACCTGGGCGCACAACTCCTGGAAAAGAACAGCGATCCCGACTATCTGAACAAATACATCGGTCAGCCAGCCATCACACCGGCGGAGTTGGCAGCCGGCGTCACGCTCGAGCAGGGCAACGGCATCTTCGACTTCGAAGACGAGGAAGCCACCAACTTCGAGATCGGTGCCAAGTCGGTGTTTGCCGGCGGCAGAGCCTTCTTCAACGCGGCGCTGTTCTACATGGAGTTCGACAATCTGCAGACCTCCTCCTATGACGGCACCCGCTTCATCATCCAGAATGCGGCCTCTGCCGACGTGAAGGGTTTCGAGGTGGAAGGCTCCTGGCTCGCCACGGACAGTCTGCAGTTGAATGGCGCCCTCGGCTATGTGGACGCGACCTACGACCAGTTCATGGGCGCCCAGTGCATCGTCAACGACGATGCCGGAAACCCGGAAGACCCGAATTGTGTAGACGGCGAGGAAGATCTCAGCGGCAAACGCCTGGAGCGCAGCCCGAAATGGGAGGCCAACCTGAGCGCGGACTTCCAGACGCAGATCGGAGAGAACCTGCTGTTCATCTCCAACCTGTCCATGTACTACTCCGGCAACTACTACGTGCGTCAGGATTTCTCACCGCTCGGCAAGCAGGACAGCTTCACCAAGTGGGATCTACGCCTGGCAGTGGCCGACACCGGCGACAACTGGGAGCTGGCCTTCCTCGGCAGGAACCTGGGAGACGAGCGGATCATCGCGCACGCCTACGAGGTGGCCGGTTCCAGCTTCGTAGCCGAGAGCATCGGCCGAACCCTGACGCTGGAATTCACCTGGCGCATCCACTGATCCTCACGCAGGAGGCTGGAGATGGAAGACCTGGAACCCACGTCACCCGAGTTCCGCAACAACGCCATCGCCATTTATCAGCGCCTGCTCAGGGAGCAGCCGGTTGCTGAACTGAGCGGCGGGCGCTTTCTTCTCTGCCGCCATGAGGATGTTCGCTGGGGGCTGCGGGACTACGAGAAAGTCCTGCGGCCCACAGAGTGGAGCAGCGCCCGTAAACCGCCGGGGCCATTTCGCGAGTTCGGGCGCAATAACATGATCGCGATGAATCCGCCGGACCACACCCGGTTCCGCAAATCCATCATGCGCGCCTTTGCGCCGAAGCAGATCAGCAAGCTCACGGCCTTCATCGAGGCGAAATGCGACTCGCTGCTGGATGCCATGGCGACACGAAACACCGGTGATTTCATCGACGACTTCGCCTATCCCCTGCCGGTAGCCGTGATCTGCGAAATGCTGGGCATTCCGGACGACAATCACGACATTCTGCGCAGCGGCTCCGCGGCCATGCTGGCGGGACTGGAACTGTCCGCCTCAGAAGACGAACTGGCCGAGGCATCCGCAGGTGCTCAGACGCTCTACGACTATCTCTACGATCTGGTGACCGACCGGGCAGATAACCTCGGCGACGATCTGCTGAGTCTGCTCCTGCGTCACCAGCAGGAAGATCAGCTCAGTCGGGAGGAGGTGGTCTGGGCGGCCATCACCCTGCTCCTGGCCGGCCACGAGACCACTACCCACCTGCTCGGCAACGGCTTGCTGGCGTTGATCCGCCATCCGGACCAGTTCGAACGGCTCAACAGAGCGCCGGAACTGACGAAGAACGCTGTGGAGGAATTTCTCCGTTACGATCCGTCACTGTATGTGCTCTTCCGGCAGACCATTCGGGATGTTGAACTGGATGGCGTCGCCATTCCGGAAGGCTCGATCCTGATTCTCTCGCTGGCGGCCGCCAATCGGGATCCACGGGTCTTCGATGCACCGGACAGCCTCGATATCGGCCGCGAAAACGCCGATCAGCATCTGGCATTCGCCACCGGCCGCCATCTCTGTGCCGGCCATGCGGTCGCCAGACTGGAAGGTCAGATCGCTTTCGAGCGGATCGCCCGACGATTGACCGACTTCGAACTCGATGGTGAGCCGGAACCACGGGAAGGATTGATGTTTAAGGGCTATCATCGGCTGCCAATCCGATACCGTAGCCGCGCCGAATGACTGAACCCGCTTCTCGGGGCGCATCCGAGCCACAAGCATCGTCCCCCCGTGTCGCCGGACGCGTCATGGCCCGTATGACCCAGGCCCTGGATTGGTTCGACAACAGCCTGCAGAACGTGGTGGCATCGAGCGGTTTCGAGCCCCTGCACCGCACCCAGTCCATGATCATGATGCACATCGCACTCGGCGTGAACCGCCCTTCGGACATCGCCCGGGAAATGGGTCTGACCCGACAGAACGTGCACCACATGGCTAAGAATCTGATTAAGGCAGGAATTATCGACAGCGCACCAGACCCGGACGATCCGCGACGCAGCCTCTATCAGCTATCTGAGAAATCCAGCGAGATGCGGGACCTGGCGCTGAACACCATGGCGGCGCTGGAAGCGGTATTGGAGCAACGAATCGGCACACAGTCCCTCAACGGACTGCGCGCCGCCCTTGAAGCGGACTGGGGGCCGCAGATCGGCAGCGCCGACGAGTTGCCCCGCCGGCGCTGAGCCGTCAGTTGACGCTCATCGGCTCGGAATTCACATCCCGCTCATCGAGTTCCCGGGTCCACCCTGCAAACTCCAGCAGAATGCCGTCGGGATCCTTGAAGTAGATCGAGCGGACGAAGGTGGTGTCGGTGAGTGTCGGGCTGGCTTGCGTCTCGGAATCGTCGTGATTCACCACCGGCGTGCACTCCACACCGGCCGACTCAAGCTTCTTCTGGTACTCGTCGATCCGTTCCACGGGCACGTTGAACGCAACGTGATTCATGGAAGCGTGGGCCGTGGTCAGCGACCCCTCTCCTACCAGATTGGCGGAATGGGTAACCCCCGGTACGGATTCCGGTGCATCCGGAAACCAGAAAAATGCCAGTGCATCCCCATTGCCGATGTCGAAGAAGAAATGCTGGCCCATGCCCGCGGGCAGGTCGATGGTCTTGGTCAGCGGCATGCCGAGCACGCCACTGTAGAAATCCACCGTCTTCTTCATATCGCGGCAGACCAGTGCCAGGTGATTGATCCCCTGGATTTCAAATTTTTCGTTCACAGCGCCCATGTTGTTGCCTCCTCAAGCGCCCGCCAATGAGACTCAGAATGGTGGCGGGCTGAACGATCAATATCATTGACTGTTCGGGGTTTTGTCAAGAGATGATGCCGGCCGCGAGTGCGGCCGACACTACCCCGGCACGGCTATTTGCGGAAAGAGAGCGTGAGGCCGTAAAGCTGCGGATAGCCATAGAAGTGCTGATTGAAGAACTGTGCCGTCGGGGTCAGACCGTTGGTGTAGGTCTTATCCGTACAGTTCTTGCACCAGGCCTGCACCCGCCACTGTTCGTTGTTGCTCGTCCAGCCGATGCTGGCATCCATGAGCCAGAAATCGCCTGACTCGGCCTTCGGATTGTTGTCGGAACTGCCCACGAAGTAAGAGCTTTCATAGCTGCCGGACGCACGGACGAAGAAGCCGCCGATACCCGTGAACCACTCATAGGTGGCTGCCAGATAGGCCTGGGTTTCCGGTGCACGCACCAGATCGAGATCGGTGTGATCCGTGTCCACCAGATAGGTGCCGTCAGGCAGCAGTTCCACAACGCCACCACAGTCAGACACCGGATTGGTTTCCGCGGAAGGGCCATCCAGATCGGCGCAGAATTCGTCGTACTCCGGATTCATCAGACCGAGAGAAGCTTCCAGGGTCAGACCGTCGATGGGCATGGCCGTGGCTTCGAGTTCCACACCGTAAATGGTGGCCTCGCCGATGTTCTGGCTCGCCGTTTCCTGACCCGTGGGATTATTTGGTGCCGGGAAGAAGACCTCGAACGCCAGTCCTTCGTACTGGGTGTAGAACGCAGAAGCGTTCAAACGCAGCCGACCGTCGTACCAATCACTTTTCAGGCCGAGTTCGTAGGAATCGGAGGTCTCGTCATCCGTCGGGCCTGCGGTGAGGTCCGAACCCGCGCGAGCACCGAACTCTCCGGCTTTGTAGCCCTGTGAGTAGGTGGCATAACCCATGATGCGATCACTGAAGCGGTAGTCCGCGCCAATTTTCCAGGTGGTCCGGTCGCTGTCCAGATCACCGTTCACCGTCATCGGCTGCTGAGACATCTCGCTGATGCTCGGCCGGGTGCTGGGATCCATGTAGTCAATGCGGGTGCCCCACAGGGTGCCCGGATTCCGTTCGAAGTCCTTGGTTTCGTCCGTGTAGCGAACGCCGAGGATACCGTTCAGTCGATCGGTGAACGAGTAAATGACCTGTCCGAAGATCGCCGCACTTTCGTTTTCCTGGTGCGCGTAGTCAGCCGAGGTCGGGTTACCCAGGGTCGGGAAGGACTGAACGATCTCGTGCTCCTGCTCGAAGTAGAACAGGCCGGCTACCAGATCCAGGTTACCAAGGAATCCATCCATGCCGATAAAGTCAGATTGCAGACGCACTTCCTGACTGAACTGTTCGTGCACCTGATCCCGGAACGTGGGGAAGAACGGCAGTTCGGTCTGGTCGTAATCCGCCGCGACGAAGTCGTCCGTCTCCACCCAGCCCGTTACAGACGTGAGTGTGAACCGGCCGATGTCCCAGTTGATGATACCGGTAACGGAATCCTGATCGGTGTTGTAGAAGTCCAGTGCGTCACGGCCAACGGTGAAGGCACCGTCATCCGGCTCACCGTCCCAGAAGAAGGGCGGTCCGGCAAAGATGATGTTGATGAGCTGATCCGGATCGGATTGGGAATCACCGCCAGGTGCCTGGCTGCGCTCTTTCAGCCAGCCGTATACCAGTGTGGCGTCGAAGGTGTCGGTGGGGGTCCAGACCAGCGTGCCGCGGAGGGTGTCCACGTCTTCGCCGTTCAGGTGGTCACCGTTGGTGCGGTTTTTGTAGTGTCCGTCGTAATTCTGAAAGAGGCCGGCCACGCGCAATGCCAGCTTGTCCTCGATGATCGGAAACTGAACCGCGCCCCGGAAATCGAGACGGTCGTAGTTACCAGCGGTCACTTCCGCATCGTAGTCGAAGGTGCCATCCGGCATCACCGTGTTGATGCTGACCGCACCAGACAGCGAGTTCTTACCGAACGTGGTGCCCTGGGGGCCTCTCAGTACTTCCACCGTGTCCACGTCGAAGAAATCCACCAGCGTGGCGACCGGGCGAGAGATATACACGCCGTTGATCGATACACCGTTGCGCAGTTCGTTGGTGGATTCGATGGTCAGTGAACCCATGCCGCGCACGTGAATGGTGGATGAGTTGGGTGCGAAAGTATTCGCCTGAATGCGCACATTCGGAGACTGCGGACCGACGTCGCGCAGATCCTGAGCCGTGATGGCCTCCAGCATATTCTGGTTGAAGGCCGTCATGGAGATGGGGGTGTCCTGGGCGGATTCCTCGCGGTACCGGGCGGTCACCACCACTTCCTCTATGACCTGTGTGGATTCAGCCCCGAAGGCAACTGGGGCCAGGGGCACCATGATGGTGGCAAGCACCCATGACAACGTACCGGGCAGAAAGCTCGATTTCATTTTCCTCTCCAGAAAGATCTCAAAACACGCAGCTACAGACCACGCAACTATTCGAGAAAATACCTAGTATGCTAAGCATATGCAAGAGACTGACGGAACCCGGCAAGCGGACCAAATCGAAAGATCAGACCCGCTACCGGCACAAGGCGTACTACAGAAGGCTGTCGATGCGCTCAGCCGCCGCCTCCAGCGCGCGCGCTTTGTGCTCCGGACTGATGTTCAGCCCTTCCGCGTATTCGATGTGGATGTTCCGGATGCCGAGCAGGTTGAAGAACAGAGTCACATGACCTGTCTGAAAATCGCGCCCGGTTCCTTCATACAGTCCGCCCCGACTGGCAAAAATATAAAGCGGCTTGTCACTTATCAGGCCAACGGATCCGGCTTCCGTGTACCGGAATGTCACACCGGCACGGGCCACATTGTCGAACCAGGCCTTCAGCGTGGACGGGATGCCGAAGTTGTACATGGGCAGCCCCAGCACCACGATGTCGGCCCGGTCCAGTTCCGAGATCAGCGCATCGCTGGCGAGCACATGCTCCGCCTGCGCCGGCGTCCGATCGGCTTCCGGTGTGATGAATGCACCGAACCGCTCGGCAGTCAGATGCGGAATGGGGGCCGCGGCCAGATCCCGCACGACCACCTCGCCGTCCGGTTGCGTTTGCTGCCACCGTTCCACAAAGCGGCGGCACAGTTTCGAGGAATCTCCCTCATTCGAAGAAATACTGGACTGGATCTGTAGCAATGTGGGCATTCATTCTCCTTACTTCCGTTTACCGGAACTCTCTGGACTACCTGAGGAATAAACCGTGAATCAACCTGGCACCCGGCCGCTCAGCCGATCACAGCTCGTGCTTTTCGGACTCCCGGAATTCGCCATGTATCTGGCGGTGATCCCGGTGTCTCTGTATCTGCCATTGTTCTATTCGAGGGACCTGGGGCTGAGCATCACCGACATCGGCCTGCTGCTGATGGTGGCGCGCATCAGCGACGTGGTGACGGATCCTCTGATCGGCACGCTGAGCGACCGCACCCGAACCCGTATCGGCCGCCGCAAGCCCTGGATGCTTGCCGGCGCACCGCTGATGATGATTGCGGCCTTTCAACTCTTTTCTCCCTCCGGACCGGTCAGCAATGCCTATCTCCTGATCTGGTCCGTGCTGCTGTGGCTCGGCTGGACGATGATCAACATCCCCTACTACGCCTGGGGTGCGGAACTCTCCGATGACTTCGACGAGCGGACCCGGATCACCGGCTGGCGCCAGGCATTCGGCTTTGCCGGCAACATCAGCGTGTTGATGGTGCCCGTCGCCGCCACCCAGCTGTTCGGTTACGGCAGCGTCGCCAGCGAAGCGCTGGTGATCATCGGCGGCATGACGCTCATCCTGCTGCCGGTGCTGATCGGCCTGACCGTCTGGCAGTTGCCGGAGCGGACGAGCACCCCACCTGCTCACGAGCCGATCCTCAGAAATATCCGGGCCATGCTGTCTAACGGCTCGTTCATCGTGCTGTTCATCGGCTTCACCTTCATGTCGCTCGGCACCACCATGATTGCGACGCTGTTCATGCTGTTCACCACCTTCGCCATGGGACTCGAAGAGCAGGCCCAGCCGATTCTTCTGTCCTACTTCGCCGTCAACATCATCGGCCTGCCCTTCTGGGTCTGGCTGTCAGGCAGGATCGGCAAACGGGAAGCCTGGATGACGGGCACTCTGGTCATGGCACTCACCACACCGCTGTATCTGACGCTCGGACCCGGCGAGATCGTGCCATTCGTGCTCATGACCACCGTCATCGGCTTTGCCGGCGGCAACTTCGTTGCACTGTCGCTCTCGATGAAAGCGGACGTGATCGATGTGGCCGCGCGGCGACGGGGCGAGAGCACCGCGGGTGCCTACATGGCCATCTGGTCGCTCGGCTCGAAGACCACCCAGGCACTGGCACTCGGCATTTCTCTTCCGTTGCTCGGCCTGTTCGGTTTTGATCCGAGAATGGAGAACGGGCCGGCTGAAATCGATGCACTGCGCTACGCCATCGCGTTGCTGCCACCCGCCTGCTACCTGATCGCCATCCTGGTCATCTTCCGCTACCCGATCAGCCGCAGCCGCCTTCAGCGACTCCGGGCCGCTTTCGACCGGCGCGATGCACGGCGGGCGCGGGGTTCCGAACGGACAGGCGTTCAGCCGAGCGGGTAGGTCGCCCAGACCTGGTAACCCTTGCCCGAAGGCTTGTAGACCATCAGCGCCGGCAGATCCGGATGGGCCCGGGCCTTTTCGCCGGCGGCCTGAAAGTCCGCCTCGGAGCGCCAGCGTGCGTAGTGAATGAGGCTCTCGCCATCGAGCCCTCTGTGCAGCGTGCTGCCGAGGAAACCCGGCTGCCTGGACAGGAAACCGTCGATGTAGGCGCCGATCTTCTCCAGCGCCTCGTTCTGATTGTCTGGCGTGGTCTCGAAAGACACGACCACAATATGTTCGCTGCTGCTCATCTCTTTTACTCGATTTCCTGTCGTACGGTTCGTGCCCCTGCCACCATGGCGGCCATCTTGGCGTAGGCCACGTCCCGGGGCAGATATTTCATGCCGCAGTCCGGCGCCACGCGCAGGCGTTCCGCCGGAAAGTGTTCCAGCGCACTGCGGATGCGCTCGGCCACCAGTTCCGGCGTTTCCGGCGTCTGATCCCTGAGATCGAGAACGCCCACGTGGACAATCTTGTTCGGCAGCGTCTTGAGCAGATCCATCTTCAGTTTGGGCTGGGCGCACTCGATGGAAATCTCATCCGCCACACAGGCATCCAGTTCTTCCAGGAAGGCGTAACCCGGGGGTTTGTCTTCCACATGCTGTCCGTAGCCGAAGCAGACATGCAGCGCCGTGGGGCCGGTAGCACCTTCCAGGGCCCGGTCGATGGCCGCCACCGCATACTCCCGCGCCGCCTCCGGCCGAGCCTGCACATAAGGCTCGTCGAGTTGCACGATGTCCACGCCGGCCGCAAACAGCGCCCGGACTTCCACATTCACCGCTGCCGCGTAGGCCATGGCGAGGGAGCCGTCATCCGGGTAGTAATCGTTCTGAGCCTGCTGCGCCATGGTGAACGGTCCCGGCAGAGTGATCTTGATCGGGCGGTCTGTATGCGCCTTGAGCAACCCGATGTGCGGGGCTTCCACCGGATGACTGTGCGTGATCGGACCCACCACCCGCGGCACCGGCACTTTGGCGCCGGTCCGGTCGATGGCTTCTCCCGGCTGATCCAGATCCACGCCTTCGAGCGCATTGGCGAACCGGTTCGAATAGCTTTCCCGGCGCATCTCACCATCTGTGACGATATCCACCCCGGCCCGGTTCTGATCGTGCAGGGCAAGGATGGTGGCGTCGTCCTGAGCTTCGGCCAGACTGTCTGCCTGAATGCGCCACAGGGCATCCAGCAGCACCCGGGGTGGCAGTCGCTCACCGAGGCGTGCTTTATCGATCAGCCAGCCCGGCTGTGCGTAGCTGCCAACCAGAGACGTCGGCAGTAACGGTAAAGTTCTCAATCGGAATCCTCCGGTTCTTCGGTGAGGTTGGCGAACGTCCGCATCAGCACTTTGCGGGTCGTCTCCACGTCTTTTTTCGAGACGCCGTGCAGGGCCCTTTCGTTGACCTCGATGACCATGGGCAGCAGTTGATTACGCAGGCGCTGGCCTTTCGCACTCAAGGTGATTTTCATCTTGCGCCGGTCGTCCTTTTCACGCCGGCGGATGATGAGACCGCTCTTCAGCAATCCATTTACGGATCGGACCGTGGTGGCTTCCGTAGTGCCGGTGCGTTCCGCCAGCTCCCGCTGGGTGATGCCATCCTCATCCCAGAGCACCCGCAGAAAGCGCCACTGGCCCGAGGTGACCCCGTGTTTGCTGGTCAGCTTCTCGAGGGACCGGGAGAATGCGCGAAAATTGATCCGCGTGAGGTAACCCAGGCTCTTCAGCGGGTCCAGATACGGCTGTTCGTCGTCTTTTTTACTCATGGCCGTGCACTCCAGCCGGCGCCGATCAAGCGCCCTTCTCGCGCAGCCAGGACACGATGAGATCCGCCGTATCGTCACGCGCGTTTGCCGGGGACTCCAGATAGTGTTCGCCGATCACCATCTCGAGCTTCTTGTCCTGGGCACCGAGCTCGTCGTAGATGGCCTGTGCGTCGCTCGGGAATACCCCCGTGTCTCCCCGGCTCTGCACCACCAGTGCCGGCTGGGTGATACGGTTGAGATGCGGCGCGCCACTGCAGTGAGAGTCGCTCAGCGACCACATGGACAACCAGGTGCGCAGAGTGTTCGTCAGACCGATACCTCGGGGACCGAAGTTCGCCGTCTTCGGATCGCCCGCGTAGCAGCGGCCCACTTCTCTGTCCGAGGGATCAATGCTTCCATCCATGAGGCGGAGATCAGCCCAGGTGCGATACAGATTGAACGCACGATCGAACATGCCGAGGCCCTTCAGGCGCTCGAGCTCGCTGTGACACCAGGCAGTGATCCGCTCGTTGCGGGCCACCTGGGCAGCCCGGTAACGGGCAATGAACTCCTCCGAATACGGCGGTCCATTGTCCGGGTCGTACATGTTCAGCGACGGGTCGATGCTGGTGGGATCCGTCTCATCGGTGATGGATGGATCGAACCAGGCCGTGAGCACTTCCGGACGGCCCAGATGCGCGCACAGCGAAATGTAGAGATCGGCCGGCTGCAGATCGTTCAGCGCGTCCGGCAACTGCAGGCCCGGTGTCGGCGTCATGGTCACCCCAAGGGCCTGAGACTGATAGGCACCCATGAGGGAGCCTCCGCCCGAGTTACCGACGATAACCACCTGATCCACACCCGCCTGCTCTTTCAGCCAGCGAACGCCCACACCGATATCAATCAGCGCGTGCTCGAGCAGAAAGAAGCCTTCATTACCCCGGAAGCGGGTATTCCAGCCGAGAAAGCCGTAGCCTCTGGCGGCCATGTACTCGCCGAGATAATGCTCGGAAAAGTCCACATTGTAGTGAGTGGCAATCAGCGCCGTGGTAGGTTTCTTTCCTTCGGGACGGTAGTAGAGTCCCTGACACGGTTGAAAGCCGGCGCCGTTGCGCGATGCAGTGGGCGAGGCAAGCGATACGAATTCCCGAGTCCAACCTGACATTTTTCCCCTCTATATTCAGCCGGAAGAATCCTTAGCATACAAAGTGTTCAGGCGCCCGTCGACTGCCAGGCGATCATCCGATATCCATCATCGCGCCGGACCCAGACGTTGAGGAAGCGGTTCACCAGGGACTTCTCTTTCCCGTCCCGGCTGGCCCGGCCCGTGAGCAGTCCATGACAGACGAAAACATCCCCCTGGTTGAGCACTGTCACGTTCTCGGTCTCCAACGCCAGATAACGCACCACACCGGATCCGATGCCTTCCAGAAAGGAGGTTCTGTTGTCCGTCTTTCCGGAAGAATGGGTCCAGATCAGGTCTTCGTGCAGAAGCCCGGCGAGCGCCTCCACATCACCACTGATCATGGCCGCTCTGCGCGCCGCGTCTGCTGCCAGCACCTGCTCTGTTTCCATTTCCGATACCTGCGTCTGTGCATCCGTCATTGTGCAACTACTCCTGATTGACCTGTTCACGCTGCCTGACCAGCGCCGTCAGCGTGCTGTTCACCGGCGCCTCGAGCCCCACCTTCAGCGCTTCCCGGGCAACGCTGCCATTGATCACGTCCACCTCCGTGCGACGCCCTGCTTCGAGGTCCTGCAGCACCGAGGGCCGGGCAAGAGGCATCCGCTGCCCGAAATCCCGCACATGGCGAACGGGGTCGTCGAAGTCGAGGGCAATACCGAGCGCCAGGGCGATCTTCCAGGCCTCCGTGGCCGCGGCCTCTGACACGCCCGCCATGAACCCGTCTGCCATCACCTCGCCCACGGTCAGGCCGGTGAGGGCACAGGGGGCACTGTAGGCGACGTTGCAGATCAGCTTGTCCCACTGCATGGCAACGATGTCGGATACCGCCCCGGCATCAAAGCCCGCATTCCGCCAGAGCACGGCGATCTGTTCCACCAGCGCGGCATCGACGGCGCCGTAGCCGCCGATCCGGATGGCTTTCATGTCGTTGTGATGCACGTGTCCGGGTGCTTCGAGGGAAGCGCCGAAACCCTGGGCCACGCCCACCAGCAGTCGATCGCCGCCAAGCTGTTCCGCCACCACTTCCGCACTGCCAAGGCCGTTCTGCAGGGTCAGTACGACCGTCTCCGGACCGACCATCGGGCGCGCGTCGGCAGCGGCCTCGGCCACCTGACCCGCCTTCACCGCGATAATGAGCAGATCGACGATTTCCGCCGGTGGACGGGTGAGCGCCCGCAGCGGTATCCGCCGCTCCGCATCCGGACCGGTGATCCTGAGTCCTTCCGACGCCATGGCCGCCACGTGCTGACGGTTGGTGCTGATGGCCAGCACCTCGTTACCCGCGGCGGCAAACCGACCGGCGTAAATCGAGCCCATGGCCCCACAGCCGACAACGGCAACTTTCATAATCAGGACACCAGGCTTTCGAGATGAGGCGCGAGTTCAGCCTTCCATTCCAGACCGAAGCCGGGCTCCTCGCCAGGCGTGACCAATCCACCTTCAATGGCGCAGCGCGCCGAGTAGCCGCCAAAGGGGCGGAAGACACCGGGATAGGCCTCACACCCGCCCAGCGACAGGCCGGCCACCACGTGCAGGTTGATCAGGTGTCCACCGTGGGGATAACAGTTCGAACGATCGAACCCATGCTGTTCCAGCAGCGCCAGCATCCGTCCGTACTCGGTCAGTCCGTAGCTCAGACCCGGATCCATCTGGAAGATGTCCAGGTCCGCTCGTGGACCGCCATACCGGAGCAGATTTTCCACGTCTATCGCACTAAACAGATTTTCCCCGGTCGCCAGGGCACCACGATAATCCCGGGCGATGGCCTGATGGAGACCGAAGTCCAGCGGGTCGCCAGGCTCTTCGAACCAGCGCAGACCGAGGGATTCGATGGCGTTTCCGTAAGCCAGAGCCTGCCCGGCATCGAAGCGGCCGTTGGCATCCACCGCGAGCCGTTCGCCGGCACCGGCCACTTCCAGTGCCGCCTCGATCCGGCGCCGGTCCTCGTCGAGCGAAGCGCCGCCGATCTTGATCTTGAAAGCATCGAAGCCGAGCGCCTGATAGCTCTCCAGCTCGCTCACGAGCCGGGCCATCGAATCCTCCGGATAGTAATAGCCGCCGGCGGCATAGACGGGTACGTCCAGGCAGGCGGCCGCCCGGCCGAAAGCGCGGGCGATGGTGGCATATGCGGGTTCCGCAGCCAGCTTGGCGTTCAGATCCCAGACAGCGAGTTCGATCGCCGCCGCCGCGCCACTTCGATCACCATGACCGCCGGGCTTTTCTCCCTGCAGAATCACGCCGAGCACCCGGGCCGGGTCGAAGCCGTCCGCCGCTTCGTTCTGCAGATCTTCCGGTTCTGCTGCCAGCAGCCTCGGGAACATGCGCTCATTGAGGATGCCAGCCTGTCCGAACCGGCCAATGGAATTGAAGGCCACACCCACGACCGGCTGGCCATGGCGGATCTGATCACTGATGAGCGCTACCAGGGAGACGGTATGTCCGGCAAAGCTGACCACGGCATTGGCGGGTGTGCCTTCGAGCCGGACAGTCAGGTCCCTGGCTTCGACAATGCGCATCTCAGCTGAAACTGCAGGCGATGCTGCCCAGCTCTCCGAAGTCGGCGTGGAAGGTGTCCCCCGCCGAAATCGTCACCGGCCGGGTGAAGGAACCGGCCAGCACCACGTGGCCGGCTTCCAGCCCCACACCGTGCTCAGAGAGACGCCGGGCCAGCCAGACGATACCGTTGGCCGGATGATTCATCACCCCGGCGGATACACCGGTTTCTTCGATGATGCCATTTCTGAACAGCAGCGCGCCGACCCGGCGCAGGTCCACATCCATGGGCCGGATTGGACGACCACCGAGCACCACCCCGGCACCGGCGGCGTTGTCCGCAACGGTGTCGAGGACGGTCCGCGGTTTGCCGGTTTCCGGATCCACCCGATGGCTGCGCGCGGCAATGAGTTCCAGTGCCGGCACAACGTAATCCGTCGCATCGAGCACATCCCACACCGACAGTCCCGGGCCCTCGAGACGCCGGCCAAGCACGAATGCCAGCTCCACTTCGACGCGCGGATCCGTGAACTGTGCGGCTTCGATACAGCCGCCGTCCTCGTAGAACATATCGTCGAGGAGAAAGCCGAAATCCGGCTCGTCGATCTGCATGGCCAGCTGCATGGCCCGGGAAGTGAGACCGATCTTCCGGCCCCGAAGGGTTCGTCCACCGCCGAGTTTGAGACGCAGCCAGGCCTCCTGCACAGCATAGGAATCCGCCAGGGACATCTCCGGATGCTCGATGGATATGGGCCGGATCTGACGACGCTCACGCTCCGCGGTTTCCAGCGCCAGAGCGGCGGCTTCGACTTGCTCGTTCGTCAGGACCATGACCTGCTCCAGTGATTCGTCAGAGGGGATAGACAATTGAATTGGGCACGAGGACGGAATCGTAGACGACCCGCATCCGCGCAAATCGCAGCGAGCCACCGTCTTCCACCACCTCGCTCAGGTAGCGGCCGACGCTGAGAATCTGCGGCAGCTGATCCGGCAGCACCTCCACCACCAGGTAACTGGCCAGCGCGTCGATGCCACCGTCCGGCCGCGCCGTGCCGCGAACGTTGGTGATCTGATGCCGCAGGTACCGCGGCTCATGCATGATGGTCTCCTGAACCGACCGCACCCGATCCATCAACATGCCACGGCTCTCGCAACGGATGATGGCCACCGGCAGACCCTGATCGAAGTTGTCTCTCGGGATCACCCGGTAGTCACAGGCCTCCGTGAAGAGCTCGGGCCAGGTTTCCAGCGGGCCATCGTCGAGACGCTCGCCGTATTGATTGTGCAGGGCCTCCAGGGCCCGCTGTTGTTCCATACTCAGACTCACAGCCCCATCACCTCGCGGTAGTGCGCATAGAATGCCCGGACGGCGGTTTCCGTCACCATGTGCTCTTCGTTCGCCGTGCCTCTGCCACCCATCTGCACCACGCCGGTGTGGTCGGGATATGAGTTGATTCCGTCCTGAGCGAGCTTGATCACTTCGCTGTCGTCCGCAGACACCAGGCCGGCGGCGCTCATCAGATTGGCCTGCCGCAACCGGCGTCGGGTCATCTCTTCATCGTCGTCCGCGTAACCGAAGAACGTCCAGGCCAGCTCGAAAGTACCCGGGGTCCGCGGGCGGATCTGCCGCAGCGCCAGGGTATTGGACTGCTGCTGCACGATCAGGTTGGGCCAGATCGTCTGCATCACCACGGTGGCGTTGTCGGGAAATTCCTTCACCGGATCCAGCAGGCGCCGGTCCTGCAGTTCGAAATCTTCGCGCAGATTCGCCATATCCGTCGTGGCTTCAGTGCTTTTCTTTTCGCCACGCCGGGAGATGAGCAGTGCGTGAGCACCGGTGTCGTTCATCTGCACCTGAGATTCCTGATCCGCCCGGAACAGGCCGAAAGTCACCAGAAAGACATGCAGCAGCGAGGCGTGGTAGGGGTCTTTGATGTTTTCGAACATGAGTTTCCAGTTGCCTGGAATGAGCTGACGCGAATAGCCGAGCAACTGGAGTTCGCGACCGTCGAATACCCGGTTGAAATAATGGAGATTGGTTTCTCCCAGGTACGCTTCGAAGGCCGGCGGCTCGGCAGCGAAAGAGGCGAAGATGACGCCGTTGTGACGGGTGATCGAGAGCTTCGGCAGATTGTGCGCGGCCCGGTCGAAATCCTCCGGCATGCCGCCTTTGCCTTTCACGCCCTTGATGAAAGGCACGCCACGAAGGCTGCCTTCCGCATCGTAGGACCACTGATGGTACGGGCAGACGAAGAAACGGGTATTGCCCTTGTTCTGCCGGCAGAGCTTCACTCCCCGGTGGGCGCAGCGGTTGACGAAGCCGTGAATCTCGCCCTGCTGGTCCCGGGCGATCACCACGGAACGTCGCCCGATCAGCGTCACCAGATAATCGCCAGCCTCTGGAATCTCGCTCTCGAGCCCCACATAGGCCCAGCCGGGCCCTTCGAAAATGCGGCTCATCTCCTGCTCGAACAGGTCGGGATCGGTATAGATACCATAAGGCACCTGATCGACGCCGTTGGTCGGCCATGTGACGGCAGGCTTGTTTGTCATTGGGTAAGGCTCTTCGGTGTTGACGCCGATAATAATACTTTGCTATCAAAGCATTTTGAAACCCCGGGAATTCTCATGTCCGGAACAGACATCCCTCAACCAGACCTCGTGAACGTCACCGGCGAACGTGACACACCGGTAGATCCAGGTCGGGCAAAACCGGCAAAAGACTGGCCGCCGGTGACCATCACGAAGGAAATGATCGACGAGCAGATCGAGATGCTCGCCGACCTGCCAAGGCCGGACAACGGCCGCCGCCAGGTGATGTTCGTGCATCCCAGCGCAGCGAACCCGGGCCGCGGACTGACGCCCGGCGTCAGAGTGACGCTGGATGTTCTGAAGCCCGGCGAAGAAACGGTGCCCATGCGGCAGAACTCGACCCAGGTGAATTTCTGTATCCTCGGCGGCGGCCGGGCGAAAGTCGGCGAGCGGACCATCAACTACGGTCAGTACGACGTCTGGAATCACCCTTCTTATGCCGTTTATCAGCACTTCAACGACAGCAACGATCTGCAGGCAAGGCTGACCTATTCCAACGCCGCCCTGCTCGAGATGATGCGCGTGCATCTGGTGGAGGAAGACCCCGCCACGGAAGAAGCCGTGGCGCCGGTTGCGTCGAAGCCGGAATCCGAATCCATCGAGCTGCCGACTTTCACCATCGGCGATGACGGCGCCGCTCTGATGCCTTACGAGACCCTCATCAATCCGCCGGCCGTGCCATCCAACTGCCTGCACTGGCCATGGCAGACGGTCAAGGACAACCTGGACAAACTGGCGGAGCTCGGCGAACGCTATCAGGGTCGGCGTCTGTACCTGCTGTTCAATCCGCGCACAGACCGATTCAACGGTACCACGCCCAATTTCTTCTCCACCATCACCATCCGGCCGCCCGGTATCGTGGACAAACCCCATCGGCACGTATCGTCCGCCATCAACTACTACTTCCGCGGATCCGGCTACAGTCGTGTGGAAGGCAAGCGCTACGAATGGAAAGCCGGAGATCTGATGGTTTCCGCGCCAGGCTGGGCCGTGCACAACCACGCATCCTACGACGGCGATCCCGTGTATGAGCTCACCATCCAGGACCAGCCGCTGAACATCTATATGGAGTCGCTGCTCTGGCAGGAGGACCTGTCCATGCCGGCGCGTATTCTCGGCACGGACGAGGGCTTCGCCACCAACCGCGCATCGAGCTGATGTTTTACGATCCCCGGGAGGATCTGCGTCCGGCGCCGTTGACCCACAATCCCCTGAACGCCATCGTCGCGCCACGGCCGATCGGCTGGATCGGCAGTCTTTCTGCCGACGGAGTGCCGAATCTGGCGCCCTTTTCCTATTTCAATGCGGTGTCGGCAGATCCGCCCACGGTGGTCTTTGCGCCGAACAGCCGAACCGATGGCACACCAAAGGATACGCTGGCCAACGTTCGCGATACCGGTGAATTCACCGTCAACATCGTCTCGCGCTCTCTGGCCGGGGTGATGAACGAAAGCTCGAAAGAGGTTTCACCGGACACGGACGAATTTGCACTGGCCGGTGTGACCGCTGTGCCGTCGAACCTGATCAAACCCTGCCGGGTCGGAGAGAGTCATGCGGCTCTGGAGTGCACGGTTTTCGAGATCGTCCCGCTGCCTTCGCGACCAGGCGGCCGTTCGAGCCATCTGGTGATCGGTAACGTGATCGGCATCCACATCGACGACGATCTGATCGTGGATGGCCGTCTGGATACGAAAAGCCTGGCGCCGCTCGCCCGGCTCGGATACTTCGACTACGGCGCGGTTGAGAACCCTTTCGAGATTCCGCGCCCCGACTGACGAACTCCGCCTCTAAGGCATCGTCCTGGCACCGGTCAGCGGCGGGAAAGCTCAGTCCTTCAGTCTATGCTCGCCGGCGCTGCCGGTGGCTCTGCCTGGGCGAAGCCACTGACATAGCGCTGCTTCAGATCCCGATAGTTGCCGAACCGACTGGCCCGCTGGAAGCTGTCCTGAGCACTCTTGAGATCACCGAGTTTGTACTCGGCGAGACCCTTGAGAAAGTGGAAGCGGCCGTTGCGGAACTTGAGTTCAATGGCGGTGTTGATCGCGTCCAGTGCTTTGTCGTAGTGCGCGCGATCGAATTCGGTCTGGGCGATGGCGAAGTGATAATAGGGGTTCCGCTGCCGATAGCGGCGCACCTGATCATTATACCGGTCTGCTTCCGCACGGTTACCGAGAACATCGTGGGTTCGGCCGAGACCGGAGATCGCACCCCGATTACCGGGCTCGAGCATCAGGGCAACTTCATAGGATGCGAGTGCCTGATCGAACGCGTCCTGTTTCGCATAGAAAGCCCCCAGATTTATCCAGAGATCCGCATTGTCCGGGGCGATGTTGATGGCTTTCTTGAGGTAAGCGAACGCTGGCCGCATTTCGCCGCTACGCAGATGAAAGATCGATCGATTGGCGTAAAACAGTGAAGTCGCTGTTTCGTCGCTGATGATCTCGGTCGGATAGTCGGGATCCGGCAGCACATCGTTGAAATCAACGCTGAATTCCTTCCCCGTCCGCGCGTCGTACATGAAGCCTCTCAATACGAGGTTCACGTGGGTGTATCGAATCAGATAGCCGGAGTCCGCATCCCAGTTCGGCGGCACCTGCACGAGTTGGAATCGGGCATCGAGTCCGGCTTCACGCGCCAGGGCGATGAACATACTGGTGTAGGAAAGACAGTTACCTGACCTGTGGTGGAAGGTTTCTGCCGCAGTGCGGGTGCTGTCCGCAATGTAGTTACCCTCGAAGTAGCCACCCCGGGTCAGACCGCGGAACATGCGCCGGAATTTGACTGCGGGAACCCGGACCGTCCCCACCTCCTCGGCGATGAACGCCCGCATCTCCTCGCTCACACCGAGCAGATCCACATCCGGTACTTCGTCCATTTCGACCGGCTCACCGAAGATCCGGTCGCCGACCAGGAGCGCCTGATACTCGGACTGCAGCCGGGGATCTTCCGGTATCGTGGTGCAGGCAGACAGCATCAGCAGGCAAGCGGCGATCCCGGCCAGCCATATCCGGCGACCGCTCAGATCCGGCCGATCATCGCGTCTCTCTCTCACCCGCACTCTCGCCCGCACTCTCACCCACAGGCCGCGCCCTTTTCCCCTGGATTCCCGCAAAAGCACTCCAGTCCTCCGGGCCGGATACCCGTGAGGTTGTTTCCCCTGAACGATCGATACTATCCGTCCGTAAAACATCGGACAACAACGCACTCAACCTGTTCCCCTCGACCTGTTCCTCTCGACCTGTTCCCCTCAGAGGTGTCCGGCGTAAACGCCCGGACCGGAAGCACTCTATCCCGGGATTGTCCGACAATACCTCCGTCAGACCGGTGCCCTCGACGTGATGCGTTTGCACTCACGGGTGGCTTGCGCGAGGATGAGCCCAGGGGTGGAGAGATGACGCTGAAACGAGCCGTCATTCGGGAGCCTGTGGGGATGCGCAAGCAGATTAAGCAGGGAAACCAGGGAACGCTGAGCAGGCCGGCCAGGCAGCAGAAGCCGGAAGAACCGGGCCTGCAGGCATCGGGCGCACCACGTCCGGGGCGTGCTATTGGACGCTCGGCCCTTCTATCAGTCACCCTCCTCGGCCTCACCTTCATCGCACCATCGGCCAATGCCGGCAAACCCTACCCCTTCGACGCCACCGACTACCTGGGCGATGCCCGGCTCATGCCCGACTGGGCGGACACCATGCGCAGAGAAGCGGATCAGGCGGCGGTACTGGATGCCTGCCTCGCCGACGTGGACAGCTGTCCGCGCTACTACCGCGGGTTGCGCCATCTTCTGCGCAGTGCGGAAGGTCTGCCCCAGGAAAAGCAGGTTCGCCTGATCAGCCGGTACGTGAACCGGAAACGCTATCGCGACGACCGGACGGCACGACTCGATTCCCCACTCAGCGAGACGACGGTCAAATACCGGAGTCGCTGGGCGACCGTGGAAGAGTTCATGCGCCGAGGTGGAGACTGCGAAGACTACGCCACCACCAAGTACTACCTGCTCCGCCGCCTCGGCTTCAGCGCCGACCAGCTTCGAGTCGTGGTCACCTGGGAAAAAGGGGAACGCGGTTATCACGCGGTGCTGGCCGTACGGCTGCGGGAGACGGATGGCCCGGAAGTGCTCCTGCTCGAATCCGACAACACCATCAAACGCGGTGGCCGTCATCGCTACCGCTTCATCTATTCCATCAATGAAGAATCCATCTGGGACCACGAAGCGGACCGCGCTGCCGTGACCAGATCAAAACCAGCCTCTCTGATTAAGGAGACATCTGTATGAGAAAGCTGACCATCCTCGCTGCCGTGCTCATGGCGGCCGCATTCCTGGGCAAAAGTGTCTGGGCGGATACGGCCACAGTGAAGGTCTATTCGCTGGACGTGAAAGAACGGGTGCAGAACCTGGAACTGATCGACGTCACGGCGGAGAAGCATCCGGCAGCAGACGCTGAAGCCCTGGATGCCGAACTGCAGGCGATCCTGGACGAAGCAGTCGCCCGGGAAATCGAGGAAGAAGAGTAACCGGCCAGCGTCGCCACTAGGGCGGCGGTTCCGCCGCCTGCTGGCACTGGCCATACTCAACGAAGATCGAGTCGCCGTTCAGCGACCCGCTGGCGCCTGCGAAGGTCCAGCCGCCAACGGCTGTGCGGGTGAAGCGCAGCGTGCCGGAGTTGATCAGGATCATTTCCGATGGCGGGAGGTTCACACAGCTCAGGCCACGACTGCCATCCGCACCACGCACCTCGCGGCACTCGAGCTCGGTGGTCTCCAGGAGCCCGGGTCCGTCTTCCTGTTCAATCTCCCGCGTCATGGTGAGATAAACATCCACGTTCCCTTCGCGGTCAGCCAGGTTCAACATGAACACAGGATTCTCTTCCAGGCTGAACTGCTGCGGATGAAAAAGCGCCGGCTCATAGACTTCTCCTTCTTCCGGATAGTCGTGAAAGCCGCCCGTCTGTTCCGCCTTGCAGAGAACCCTGGGAAAACCCGTCTGCTCCGGGGCCTCGCCAGGCTCAGGCGCCGCGGCCCACACTGTCTGGCTGAAGATAAGCGCCATGAAAACCCGTTTCACCTGGAACATTTCCTTATCGACCCTGAACCGAGAGTACCTTCTCTACCCCTCTCTTTTCGACGTCTGGTTGCAACTCTGGTTCTGCTGTCCGTCAGCACCGGTGCGCTGGGCGTCAACGACGCTGACTGGTGCGAAACCACCAGCCCGGATTTTCAGCTCATCAGCGATCTTCCCGAATCCGAACAACTCGAGCTGATCAGAACACTCGAGCGTTTCGAACAACTGGTGAAACCTTACCTGCCCGGCGAATCGCTGAGCCGGCGTGGCACCTTGAAACTCATCGTCTTCCAGTACCGGAAAGATTTTCTGGCGCTCACCGGCAAACGCCTGTTCGCCGGTTACATGCAGCCGTCTCTGCAGACCAATCGACTGCTGATCGGGCCGATCCGAGGTGATCTCCAGGAGACCACGCTGCATGAATACGCCCACTATCTGCTGCGCAACCGCAGCGGTATGAGCCTGCCCATGTGGTTCGATGAAGGCCTCGCCACTCTGCTGGGCAACACCGAGCTCGGCGAAACGTCGGCACTGATTGGCGAGATGGACAGCAGTCGGATGGCGCTACGGCTCAGTCGCGGTGTGGGGATCCTCTCGCCGCAACAGCGCCTGAGGCGCACGCTCGAAGCGACCTCCGTGGAAAACTGGCACAGATCGCAGATCAACGAGTTCTACGATCTGTCGTGGCTCCTCACCCACTATCTGTACTTTTCTGTTTATCAGGAGGATCTGGAACGGGGAACCATCCAGACCTCAGGACTCACCCAATTTCTGAAGGCGAGAGACCAGTCTCTGCCCGAGCACCTCGAGGTGCGTACCTCCAGACTCATCCGTGTGCTGGAAAAGTACATCGATCGCTGGGACGCTCCCCAGTCCGTTCCCATTCCGACCCCCGACGAACCGGACGTGGGATTCCGCTGCCTGGACCCTTTCGAGCGGGACCTGTCTCTGGCCCAGGCGGTGTACATGCAGAACCCGGCGCTGGCGCGAAAGCTGCTTTCTCCTTACGTCGGTGCCGAGTCGGATCCCGTGAGCGCAGATCGGCGCATCGCGCTTAATATCGCCATGACCCGGGTGGAGATTGCCGCTGATAAACCGGACAACGCCGAGCAGTGGTTGCAGCAGGCGCAGGCACTGGACGCCCGCCACGCGGAAACCACGGTGCTGACTGCAGATCTGCTGGTGCGGTCCTGCCTGTTCGATCGCACAGAGGAATGCGGTGAAAACTGGCGGACGGCCAACACCCTGTACCGCAGAGCAATACGCCAGGACCCGACCCGCTACGATGGCATATTCGGTGTGGGACTCGCCGAGCTGCACCTGGGCCGGGCCGGGGACGCGGCCAACTACCTGAAGGTCGCCCATGCCAGAGCCCCCTGGGCTGCCGTCATCAACTACTATCTTGGCGAGAGCTACCGCCTGATGGGCGACAGCCGAGCCGGGAACTATCTGCAGAATGCCCGCAACTGGGCGGTGCAGGACATCTGGCGGCTGCTGGCCGAGGAGTCTTTGCGGCTGATCGCGGCGGCGGATCAGCCCGGGACCTCACAACGCTGAAGAACGGGTGAACGCCCGTTGAAATTCCTGATTCCGATTCCCCTTCACGGAAATACTGATATCCAGTCTCTGACCGTCAGCCGAAAGCTGCCAGATCTCGGCCGCGGAGATATCGGAAGCCTCCGAATATATATGCAGGGCGCCTTCGTGCCAGCCGGCCCGCACCTCCCAGATCCCACGTCGCCGCTCACCCCAGCTCACATCCCGGTAGCTGCCCCGCGCGTATTCGATACCCATGGAACGGGCATCCTGCTCGATGCGCATCTCCCGGGCGACGAGCAGCGGGAAGTCCTGAGCGATAAATCCGGACGCCATACCCGCCATGCTGCCGCCAGATCGGCCACCGGGCGGGCCACTCCCCTGTCGACGACCGGCCGGCGGCATCCCGCCACTCCGTCCATTTCTTTCGGCGCTTCCCGCTGCCTCTCTTTCCCCACCAGCGCCCGGCTGCCGCGGATTGTCCGCCTGCACCCAGTGACCGGACAGATCGAACCGCGCAGGCGCATTCTCTTCCAGGGGAATCTGGCCACAACCCGCCAGGACAACAGCAAGTCCCGCCAGCGTCAGCAGACGCCAGACCCTGCCCGCGCTTGGGTTGAATGGAATTTCCTTACTGCTCATGCCTGAACGTCTCCTGACTGCGGTTCAGCTGCGGATCGGGGGCGAGCCCGCTGTGATAATCTGAACAAGGTTACGGGGTGGAAGATCAGGGGGCAAACTGTCGGCATGGCACAGGTAGTCGTGGTCGGTGGCGGCAATGCAGCACTCTGTGCAGCCATCGCCGCGGCCGGTGAAGGTGCGAGAGTCACCCTGCTGGAACGGGCGCCGGAAGAACTGTGTGGCGGTAATTCCCGCTTCACCGCCGGGGCCATGCGCGTGGTCTACGACGGCGTGGACGATCTCCTCGAACTCATGCCCGACCTCACCCCCGGGGAGATTGAACGAACGGATTTCGGCACCTACAGCGCCGAGTCCTTTTATGACGATCTCGGCCGGGTGACCCACTATCGGATCGACCCCGGCCTGGCGGAAACGCTGGTCGAGAAAAGCTTCGAAACACTTGCCTGGATGCGCTCGGAAGGCGTGCGCTTCCTTCCCCTGTATGGCCGCCAGTCCTTTGAAGTAGACGGCAGGGTCCGCTTCTGGGGTGGGCTCACCGTGGAAGCCTGGGGCGGTGGCCCGGGACTGGTGGAATCGCTCACGAACATTGCCCGGGAAAGGGGCGTGATCATCCGCTACAGCACCCGCGCAACGGGACTGATCAGAGAAACCGGTAAGGTCACGGGCGTGCAGGTGGAGACAGACACCGGCCCGGACAGTTTTCATGCAGACGCTGTCGTGCTCGCCTCTGGCGGGTTCGAATCGAGCCCCACCTGGCGGGCGCGCTATCTGGGTCCCGGCTGGGATCTGGCCCGGGTCCGTGGCACCCGCTTCAACACCGGCGACGGTATTCAGATGGCGCTGGACATCGGTGCCGCAGCGCGCGGCCACTACTCCGGCTGCCATGCGGTGAGCTGGGATCTCAATGCGCCGGAGTATGGCGATCTGAGCGTGGGTGATGGCTTCCAGAAACATTCCTATCCCCTCGGCATCATGGTCAACAACCGGGGAGAACGGTTCCTGGACGAGGGGGCCGACTTCCGCAACTACACCTACGCCAGATACGGTGGCGAAGTTCTCGCCCAGCCACAACAGACCGCCTGGCAGATCTTCGATGGGAAAGTCACGCCGCTGCTCCGGGACGAATACCGGATCCGGGAAGCTACCCGAGTGCAGGCAGACGATCTGGCAACACTGGCAGCTCGAATGGACGGCGTGGATGCGGCCGGACTCCTGGCCACCATCGAGGCCTTTAACAAAGCAGTGGACGATACCACGCCATTCGATCCGGCCGTGAAGGACGGACGCGGGACTCCGGGGCTCGCGATACCCAAGACGAACTGGGCAAATGCCATCGATACGCCGCCATTCGAGGCCTACGGCGTTACCTGCGGCATCACGTTCACATTCGGCGGCCTGCATGTGGACCCACAAGCCAGGGTGATCGATCAGAGCGGTGAGCCCATCCGGGGCCTCTTTGCTGCCGGCGAGCTGGTGGGCGGCTTGTTCTACTTCAATTATCCGGGCGGGTCCGGACTGACGTCGGGGGCGGTGTTCGGTCGTATTGCCGGAATCGGCGCCGCAACAGGCTGAGGCGGTCGGCTACTCGCTCTTGTCTACCGGCTTCAACGGTACGATCTCCGCGGGCCTGCGTATCTCCGCCAGCCGACTGGCCATGTCCGGCCCGGCCAGGAGCTCGTTCAGGAAGGCTCGGATACCGTCGTAGTCGTACGCTTCACAGGACTTTTCGAGGGTATCCAGCACTTCCCGCAGTTCAGACCAGGGCAGGTAGCGCTCCGTGGCCCGCATGATCTTCCGATGCCGGGTACCGGTGGTTTCTTCGCCGATGAGGAGTTTCTCGTGCAGATTCTCGCCCGGCTGCAGACCCGTGATCTCGATGGCGATGTCGCCTTCGGGATTCTGATCGTCCTTCAGCGAATAGCCTTTCAGCCGGATCATTCGCTGGGCGAGTTCGAGAATGTTTATGGGCTCGCCCATATCGAGCAGGAACACATCACCGCCTTTGGCAATACTCGCCGCCTGCAGCACGAGTTGGGCGGCTTCCGGAATCGTCATGAAGTAGCGGGTGGCCTCCGCGTGGGTCACCGTGACCGGCCCACCCTCTTCAATCTGCTCGAGAAACAACGGTACAACGGAACCCGAGGAGCCCAGCACGTTACCGAACCGGACCATGGAAAACCGGGTGTCCGGCACTTCGTCCTGCAGCGCCTGCAGCGTCATCTCGGCCAGCCGTTTACTGGCACCCATGATGCTGGTGGTGCGCACTGCTTTGTCCGTGGAGATGAGAATGAAGTCGGACACTCCCGCATCCCGCGCGGCCCTGGCGGTCTGCAGCGTGCCGAAGGTGTTGTTGCGGATGCCTTCGATCAGATTTTCTTCCACCATCTGCACGTGCTTGTAAGCCGCTGCGTGATAAACAGTCTGGATCTGGTGGGCCTGGAAAGCGCGCTGCATGAGCCTCCGATTGGTCACCGAACCGAGCACGACCTTCAGGGTCGACGGGATGCCTTCCGCCTCTGCCAGTGCGCTCAGTTCCCGGCGCAGGCTGAACAATCCGTATTCAGACTGATCGAGGAGCACGAGGCAGGCCGGCTGCTGCCGGAAGATCTGCCGGCACAATTCGGAGCCGATGGAGCCTCCGGCACCGGTGACCAGCACATTCTTGCCCGCCACTGAGCCCGCCAGGAGTTCCGGCATGGGGGCGACTTCATCCCGCCCGATCAGGTCTTCCACTTCCACATCACGGAGGTGATCGACACGCTCCCGACCGGATACCAGATCAGAGACATCCGGAATCAGCCGGATGCGAAGTCCGTAGGGTTCGAGAAACTCGATGATGCGGCGTCTGTCTTCCACCGCTCTGGAATTGATGGCAAGAAAGATCTCCCGGGCATCCGTGTCTTCGAGCAGCTTGTCCAGATGACGCGGCGCGAACACATAGAGACCGTTGATCATCCGCTTGTGCAGGTTGCGGTCATCGTCGATGAAGGCAACCGGCACATAGGTGCCCTGCTGGGTGAGCAGCTGCGCAAGACGCACGCCATTCTGGCCAGCGCCATAAATGATGACCGACTTGCGCACCTTGAGTTTGTCCTGCAGCCACTGCAGATAGCCGCGCACGGCAAATCGTGATCCGGCGACATAAACGAGCGTCATGAACCAGAAAATGATGGGTACGGAACGGGGAAAGACCTTGAGCTGGGTCATATAGGCAACGGCCGCTACCGCCACGGCAATGATGGTCACGCCAATGACGATGGGCCGCATCACATGGCTGCCCATGTGCCGGACCACATGACGATACAGCCCCAGCAGCCCGAAGACGGGAATGCAGGCAAGCGCACTCACCACGAAGGCGGGCCAGAAACTGGCGATGTTCTCAGGGACTTCGCCAAGCCGGAGGTTGATCGCAAAAAACAGTATGGCCGGCAGCGCAATGAGATCGGCAATCAATGCCAGCGCCTGTTTGCGGCGGCGGGGCAGCTGTTCGAAGAACTCTTCCGTTATGCCACTCATCTCGCTATCCCCGTCGCCCCCGCGGAAGCGGTTTCCATTCGAGTCTCACGGGCCATCAGCATCGCCGGTATCTGTCCCGCGGTCGCTGCCAGTCTGCACACCTGCCCTCAGCAGCAGCGCACCCGCCAGGTATGGCAGGGGTGCCGCCAACAGGCAGGCCAGCGCCCAGTCCGGCTGCCGCACCGACCACCAGGCCAGCGGCAGGAGCCAGATGAGGCCGAGCCCGGCAAAGACCGACGTGGCGCCAAGGTGGCCAAGTCGATCTGAGAGCCGCTGGTAGAAGTGGCTCCGGTGCGCCTGGGTAAAGGCCTGGCCTGTCAGCATTCTTACACAAAGCGTGTAGCTGGCGTCAAACCAGAACCCGCTCAATAGAATGAGGGAAGGGACGAACGCCAACTCGTCTTCCCGGGCCAACCCGATGACGGCGGTACCCAGCACCAGCCCGAGCACCAGCGCACCCACATCGCCCATGAATATGCGGGCCGGTGGCCAGTTGAACGCGAGAAACCCCATGGTCGCGCCACTGATCACCCAGAGCAGCAGGCCCCATGCTCCTTCCACGCCGTTCGAGAGCAGCAGCGCGCCGAGGCAGAAAAGGAAGGTCTGGACCGCGGCAATGCCATCGATGCCATCCATGAAATTGTAGAGATTGACGTGCCAGAGGAGCAGAAAGCCGATGGCGGCCAGCCAGAGCAGGGGGAATCCGAACCCGGCCAGCACAATCACAACGCAGACCGCCTGGCCGATGAGACGTGCGCTGGCGCTCAGGCCTTTCAGGTCATCGACAAACCCGATGCCGGCGAGAATGGTGACAGCCACAAGCAGGCGCAGCATCACGTTCTCTCCTGCCGGACCCGCGTTCCAGGCAAGGGTGGCGAGCAGGACCAGCAGCGGCAGTACGATGGCGATGCCGCCCATGGTGGGGGTGGCGGTCTGGTGACTGCTTCGCGCATTCGGGTGGGCCAGCAACTCGAATCGTCGGGCCAGTTGCAGATGCAGGGCCAGCAGAATCAGGCTGCTGACGAACGCCCACACCACGACCAGTGCAGAGGTCATTGCCGCCACCAGCTCATGGTCCGGGCAAGCGACGTTCCGCTGGGGTGGCTGGGCAGCCAGCCGGGCACCACGTTCGCCCCGGTGATGTCCAGCTGCAACGGTTCATAGAGCCGCTGGTAATACGCGGTCCTGCCGAACGTGCTGAAGACCAGGCTCATGACCCGGGCCGGCACCGGCAGCAGGCGCCAGGACGGTACGCCAAGGAACTGAAAGACCTCGACCACACAGAGATCGCTGGCGTCGGCACAATGAAAGATCCCGTCCTGCCCGAGGCTCGCAACGATGGCCTCTGAGAGATTCTCAACACTGACCAGACTCCTGGGTGCCCGGGCGGCGCCAAAAGGCAGCGGCAGCCACCGTGCGCCGCGCGCCGCCCACCTCAGCAGGCTCCGGAAATTGGCCTTCACCCCCGGTCCGTAGACCAGCGGCGGACGGATGATCGCCAGGCGGAGGTTCGGGTATTCGGCCCGCAGCACGCGCAGCGCCTGCTCGGCGTGCACCTTGGACTCTCCATACGCATCATCCGCTGAATAGGGATCCTCAACCCGGAACGGCCGCACGCTCCGATCTCCGAAGACTTTGATCGAACTGAGAAAAACAAAATCGCGAACGCCTGCCTCGGCCGCTGCCTTGAACAGGCGCACGGGCCAATGTACGTTCACGGCGGTCAGCACCTCGGGCGCCGGTGCCGAGGCCTGGTGGGCAAAGGCGGCGAGATGGATCACCGCATCAATGCCGACCAGCGCGGCCGTCAGCGCTTCCAGCGGGGAATCCGCATCCACGGCCAGGGTTTCACCATCCAGTCCATCCCGGGCCAGCGTCACGACCGATATGCCACCGGATTCGAGCAGCGGCCGGAGATGACCGCCCACAAAGCCGGATGCACCCGTCAGTAACACGCGCCCTGGTGGCTCGTCGGTCAGCGGATTGTTGAGAGGTTCTTCTATGTCTGCCCGCGGCTGCGCGCCGTCACTCGACCATATGCAGGCATTTTAGGCGAGCGGAAGGAGATTCTCGAATGAGCGGGCGCTCGGTCCTGAAAACTGAGTCCTGAGACCCGGCTGTTCGGTCCTGGGCGCACAGGCGGCACCGAAGTGCCGCCTGGCGACGAGGCCTAGTCCGTGAGCCGAATCCGCGCTTCATTGAGTTCAATCGTCCGATCACCGATGCCTTTCACATTGGCCAGATCATAGATATCGGCAAAGCTGCCGTTTTCCTGACGGTAGGCGACGATGGCCTCGGCCCGGGCCATCCCGACGCCGTCGAGCGCGGCTGCGAGCGCCTCCGCGTCCGCCGAGTTCACGTTGACACTATCCGGCGCCGCAAAGGCAGCCTGAGCGAAGAGCGCGACGCTCACGAGAAGCGTATTCAGTAGAGATCGAAGAGTCATGGTCACTCCAGAGGTTGGCAAGGGAGCGATATGGTCCCGTCCGGGACGCTGACAGAACAGGCGTGCAATGCTCGAACAGGCATCAGCCATCGCCGGCAGCGGCTGCCAGCTTTCGTCAGGCTTCCTCGCGGCTCGCCTGGATGATGGGTTTGATCGTGCCCCAGCTGCGGCAGCTCGGGCACTGCCACATCAGGGTCTTACCGCTGAAACCACAGTTCTTGCAGCGATACTCGGGTTGCCGCTGCAGCAGCGATTGAGAAAAGCGCCGGACCAGCACCAGTTGCTCCGGCGGCAGGGGTTTATCGCCCTGATCGAGCCGGTTCAGCAGGGTCACGAACCCACCCAGACTCGGGTTGCGCAGCAGCTGCTCCAGCACGAACTCGTTGGCCGCATCCGGCCCCTGCTTCTGCTCGATATCCACGGCCAGCCGCTCCACCACCGCGAGCACAGGTGCCTTAACGAGGCAGGTTCTGAGGTGGCTGATATAGGCTGCGGTATCATTCAGCTCGTCCGCCGCACGCTCGAACAGATCCAGGGTTTCCTGGGCCAGCTCGCTGTCCAGATCCCGGGCCTTCACCAGCTGTCGCTGAACTTCCTTGTAACGCTTTTCCGCAAAGGCGACTTTTGCCGCCACCAGTGCCACCCGGGCGCATTGATTGTCGAATCCGTTCGCCTTGCCCAGGGCACTCCGGACCGCGCGAAGATCACCTTCGGCCAGCGCCAGCTCCGCCAGCTCGCACTGGAAATGCGCAAGCTGGTTTTTGATCGTTTTGTCCGTTCGCGCCAGTTCGGTGCCGATCCGGACGGCGTTTTCCCATTCCCGTTCCCGCTGATAGATCTCCAGCAGCAGCTCCTGAGCAACCTGTTTCGCGGAACCGTTCCGGTCCGCCAGCTCCTTCAGCAGGTTTTCCGCCCGGCCGAGCAGACCGGCCACCAGATAATCACGCGCCAGTTCCAGTTCCGTCTGTGTGCGATGCGCGGCCGATAACACCGGCCGGGCGAGCAGGTTCTGATGAATGCGGATGGCTTTGTCCACCTCGCCGCGGCGGCGAACCAGAGAGCCAAGGGCCAGGTGGGTATCGACGGTGTCGTTGTCCACCGCCATGGATTCCACAAAGGTGTCGATGGCGAGGTCGTGGCGTTCATTCAGGAGATGGTTGAGACCTTTGAAGTAATCCTCAGCCACCATGCCGAGATCTTTCTGCCGGGTCTTTTTCTCGCGCCGGCCGAGCAGGTAGCCGATGCCGACGGCAACGACCAGCAGCACGTATAGAGCGATGTTCTCCGGCATGAGGGGTGAGCTCAGTTGGTTACGTCAGTGATGCGCCAGCCCCTTTCCTTCCCTGAGAAGCCGGATCCGACTCAGTCCTGCAGGGTCCCTTTCCTGACCTTGTGCAGTTCCTGCTCCGCGTTGCCGAGCTGCTTGCTGAGCTTGCGGTTCTTCAGGCTGAGTCTGGTGGTCAACACGGTAATACCAAGCAGACCCATGAGCAATCCCGCTCCGAAGGCGGCAAGCAGCCACCAGAACACGCTGACGCTCGGCGTCTGCCAGGCGAGGAATCTGAGAACGACGGGGTCCTGGTTGACCGCCAGGGCGGCCAGAAAGAAAAGGAGGATGGCCAGCAGGGCCCAGAAGACTCTCGCCAGCCAGCTCATGGTTCATCAGCCTGCTGGCAAAGTCTGGAAAGATCAGAGGCAGAGCCTGCCGCCGGGTGTCTGAGACGAGACTTTCCCAACGGGCTGCCAGTCACTCGAAGAGATTGTTCTGCGAAGGCATGGCCGCACCATCCAGTTCCGTGGCGGTCTCGGTGGCCATTCCATCAGCGGACTCGGCCTGCGCCTGATCCCGCTCCAGTCCCTGATTCACCCGATCACGCAGCTCTTTGCCCGGTTTGAAGTGGGGCACGTATTTACCCGCCAGACCAACAGACTCTCCCGTCTTCGGATTCCGGCCGATACGCGGCGCGCGGTAGTGTAGAGAGAAACTGCCGAAGCCCCGGATTTCGATCCGTTCGCCGGAGGCCAGGGTTTCGGACATCTGCTCTATGAGGGTCTTCACCGCCAGTTCCACGTCCTTGACGGACAGTTGGGTTTGCCGGGCGGCAATGATCTCGATGAGCTCGGATTTCGTCATGGGTGGATAATAAAGCTTTTATCTAGGCTTTTGTCTTTGATTTTTATAGTTTTTTTCGCCGAAATAATAAGCCTGAAACGCGCTGAGCGCGGGTTGCATGGTGACAACCCGCGCTCTCAGGCCGCTCGGTGCCGGGATTTCCGGCTTCAGTCCTGAGCGTTCTGGTCCATCTGGGCCTTGATCAGGTCGCCCAGCGTCTGGGCACCCGGACGATCAGACTCCTTGCTGCGGTGCTCGCGCACTGCCGCCCGCTCGTCTGCGATGTCCTTGGCTTTGATGGAAAGACCGATGATCCGGTTCTTGCGGTCGATGCTGACCACCTTCACTTCGACCTCTTCGCCGGCGGTGAGGGAGTTGCGGGCATCTTCCACCCGGTCGATGCTGATCTCGGACGCCTTCAGAATACCGACCACGTCCTCGGCCAGATCGATGATGGCTTCACGCGGCTCCACTTCACGGATGATGCCGGTGACGATGGTTCCCCGGTCATTGACCGCGGTCCAGTCGGTGAACGGATCATCGTCGAGCTGCTTCACACCGAGAGAGATGCGTTCCCGCTCCGGATCGACCGACAGGATGACTGTCTCGATCTCTTCACCCTTGGAATAACGGCGCACGGCGGTTTCGCCAGGCTCGTTCCAGGAGATGTCGGAGAGGTGCACCAGACCGTCGATACCGCCGTCCAGACCAATGAAGATACCGAAATCGGTGATCGACTTGATCTTGCCGGAGATGCGATCGCCCTTGGCGTTGGTAACACCGAACTCTTCCCACGGATTGGGACGGCACTGCTTGATGCCGAGCGAGATACGGCGACGCTCTTCGTCGATGTCGAGAATCATCACCTCTACCTCGTCGCCCACATGGACAACTTTGGAGGGGTGGATGTTCTTGTTGGTCCAGTCCATCTCGGAAACGTGCACCAGGCCTTCCACACCTTCTTCGATTTCGGCGAAACAGCCGTAGTCGGTGAGGTTGGTGACCGTGGCCATGACCCGGGAACCTTCCGGGTAGCGGCCGGTGATGGAAACCCACGGATCGTCGCCCAGCTGCTTCATGCCGAGGCTGACCCGGTTCTTTTCCCGGTCGAACTTGAGGATCTTCACGTCCACCTCGTCGCCCACCGTGACCATTTCGGACGGGTGACGGATACGGCGCCAGGCCATATCGGTGATGTGCAGCAGGCCGTCGACGCCGCCCAGATCCACAAACGCACCGTAGTCCGTGAGGTTCTTGACGATGCCTTTTACGGTCTGGCCTTCCTGGAGCTGTGCCAGCAGGGCTTCGCGCTCGACGCTGTTCTCTTCTTCCAGAACCGCACGGCGGGAAACCACCACGTTGTTGCGCTTCTGGTCGAGCTTGATGACTTTGAATTCCAGCGGCTTGCCTTCCAGGTGCGCGGTCTCGCGCAGCGGTCGGATGTCCACCAGGGAACCGGGCAGGAAGGCACGGATGTCGGAGACATCGACGGTGAATCCGCCTTTGACCTTGCCGTTGATGATGCCGGTGACCACTTCGCTCTTCTCGAAGGCTTCGTCCAGCATCTGCCAGGATTCGGCGCGACGGGCTTTCTCGCGGGAGAGTCGGGTTTCACCCCAGCCATCGTCGACCACTTCCATGGCAACTTTTACCTGATCGCCAACGGAGAGGCTGAACTCGCCCGCTTCGTTGACGAACTGCGCCCGGGGAATCACACCTTCGGACTTGAGGCCCGCGTGCACGACAACCCAGTCGCTATCGATTTCTACCACCGTGCCGGTAACGATGGACCCAGGGGCCATCTCGATGGTTTCTAATGACTCTTCAAAGAGTTCGGCAAAACTTTCACTCATTAACTGTTTTTCCCCACCGATCGGGGTGCGGCTACCTGCCAGCAGATCGCGCTGGCCGGTCACGAAGTCCGCTATCGGACATGCTCTGGATCGGTGCTTGTTTGTAGACATGGCGGGACCATGTCGAAGTTCAATTTACGCCGTCTCTCAGCGAGTCCTACAGACTCGCCAGCTGCCTGGCTTCGACTTCGCTGAGCACCCTTTCAAGCACGTTCTCGATACTGAGGTTGGTGCTGTCGATGATCAGCGCGTCTTCTGCCGGCACCAGGGGTGAGACGGCGCGCGCTTTGTCCCTCGCGTCCCTCTGTTCGAGGTTTGCGAGAAGGGCGCGGAAATTAACATCCAAACCCTTATTTTTCAACTGGTTATAGCGACGCTCCGCACGAATCTCGGCGCTGGCGTCCAGATAGATCTTGAGTTCGGCGTCCTGGAACACCACCGTGCCCATATCCCGGCCATCCGCCACCAGCCCTGGCGGCCGCCGCATACTGCGCTGCAGATCCAGAATGGCGGCTCGAACCGGACCATGCACGGACACCACCGAGGAGGCCCGGCTGACCGGTTCGGTGCGGATTTCTTCGCTCAGATCTTCACCATCCACCATCACCCGACCGTCGTCGAAGTGGATGACGAGCCCGGCGGCCAGGGCCGCCAGGGCCTCTGCGTCATCCAGATCCGTGCCCCGGCGCAGCGCCATCGCGGCGACGATCCGGTACAGCGCACCGCTATCGAGGAGCGCCCAGCCCAGTCGCTCGGCGACCAGCGCGGCAATGGTGCCCTTACCGGAGCCACTCGGGCCGTCGATGGTCAGCACGGGCACCGACGTGTTGGCATCGCCGCTCATGTGCCCCCCTCCCCGGTCCGACGGGCTCTGGCCGCCGCGATCAGCGTCCGGCATCGATCCATGTCGCCCATATCAATGGCCTGGCGGAACTCGTCCAGATGCGCCTCGAAAGTGTCCAGGGCCGCGAGCAACGCGGGGCGGTTGCGCTCGAAGACGCCGGACCACATCACCGGATCCGATCCGCCGATCCGGCTGAAATCCCGGAATCCGCCGCCGGTGTGGGCCAGATCGGCTTCCTCGACCCCCAGCAGATAGGCGAATGCCAGCAGATGAGGCAGGTGGCTGGTGCGGGCATAGATCCGATCGTGTTCGTCCGGGTCCATCTGCTCGATGAGGGCGCCGGTTGCCTGCCACCAGCCTTTTGCCCTGTCGAGATCGGCGACAGACACTTCCGGCCCCGGTGCGAGAATGACCTTGCGGTCACGGAAAAGATCGCCGTCCGCCACCGCGGGCCCCGTTCGCTCCAGACCGGCGATGGGGTGGCCTGCAATCCAGTTGGCGGGCAGGTGACCAAGCGCGTTACGCACCTCGCGGACGATGGCGCCTTTGACACTGCCCGTATCCAGCACGAGCCCCTCATGATCGGCGAGTCGGACCACCCAGCCGGCAATCCGGTCACTCGGACAGGCCAGCAGCACCGCATCCACATGCGCCGGCACCGTGTCCACCCGTTCATCCGCCTGGCCTGTGCTGAGCGCATGCTCGGCATGTTCGTCATTCGGCTCCACGATACTGATCCGATCGAACTGGTCCCGCAGCGCCAGGGCAACCGAGGCGCCAATCATGCCCATCCCGACCACGGTGAGTTCTGTGTCAGCCAAGCGTCATTTCCCGGCGAGCAGCCGCTCGAGCGTGGTGAGCATACGTTCGTTCTCTTCCGGCAGACCCACGCTGACGCGCAGGTGATTGCTCAGACCGTACTCGGCAATGGGGCGGACGATGACACCCTCCCGGAGCAGCGCCTGATACATCCCGGCGGCGTCCGGAACGGCTACGGCTACGAAGTTGCCGGCGGAAGGAATGTAGCGCAGCCCGAGTTGTTCGAAACCGGCGGCGAGCATTGCCTTGCCGGACCGGTTCATCTGCCGGGAAGTGCTGACGAACTCCTGATCCATCAATGCCCCTTCCGCGGCGGCCATGGCGAGCGCGTTCACATTGAACGGCTGCCGGGCACGATTCATCAGATCTGCAACGCCTTCGGAAGATACGGCATAGCCGATCCGGAGCGCCGCCAGGGCATGAATCTTCGAAAAGGTGCGGGTGATAATCAGATTCGGATAGCGATCAATCAGCTTCAGACCATCCGGGTAGTCGGCTTCGTCCACGTACTCGAAGTAGGCCTCGTCCAGCACCACCCAGACCCGCTCCGGCACCTGCTCGAGAAAGTCCACCAGCGCAGACTCGTTCACCCAGGTACCGGTGGGGTTGTTCGGATTGGCCAGGAAGACGAGCGCAGTCCTGTCCGTGATTGCCGCCTTCATGGCATCGAGATCAGCGCCATAGTCCCTGGCCGGCACCTCCACCAGGGTTGCACCGCAGCTCGCTGCAACAAGTCGATAGACGACGAAGGCGTGCTCGGTGACCATCACTTCCGCACCCGGCGTGAGCGCGATGCGTCCGGCCAGATCGAGCACGTCGTTGGAACCATTGCCCAGCGTGATGCGGTCGGCGGAGACGTTCAGGGCGCCGGACAGTGCCTGTTTGAGCAGGTAACCGCCTCCGTCCGGATAGCGGGACAGTGTTTCGGCAGCCCGGGCCAGCCGTTCCCGGACCAGTGGGCCCGGACCGCTGGGATTTTCGTTGCTCGCCAGCTTGATCACATCGGTGATGCCGAGTTCGCGGGTGAGCTCCTCGATGGGCTTGCCCGTCTGGTACGGCGTGAGTCCGGCGATACCGGGATGAACAGGACCTGGCAGATTTGTCATTGCGCGTTCAGTTCAGACGACGGCTTGCGGATAGGATCCGAGCGGACGGACTTCCATCGCCACGTCGGCCACCTCGGCAAGCACAGCCTGAATGGCCGGATCGCTCTGGTGGCCGTCGAAATCGATGAAGAATACGTACGACCAGGAACCGGACTTCGCCGGACGGGTCTCGATCCGGGACAAGCTGATGCCGTGATTGTGGAAAGGACCCAGCACCTGATAAAGCGCGCCAGGTTCGTTACGGGTGGAGACCAGCAGCGAAGTCTTGTCCTTCCCACTCCGGCCTACTTTCTGTTTACCGATCACCAGAAAACGGGTCTTGTTGTCCGCACTGTCCTCGATGTTGCTGGCCAGCATCCGCAGGCCATAACGCTCGGCCGCCATCTCACCCGCAATCGCCGCGAGCCGGCCGGCGCTGTCGTCCGCCACGAGCCGTGCGGCTTCCGCATTGCTGTTCACCGGCGTGCGCTTCACACCGGGATAGTGAGCATCCAGCCAGCCGCGGCACTGGGCCAGCGACTGGGAATGAGAGACGATTTCTTCGATCCCGCCGTCCGCTTCTTTCCGGACAGCGGCGTTCACCATGAGCGCATGATGAATGGGCAACTCCACCTCCGCGCAGATGCTCAAGGCGGAATCCATGAAGCAGTCCAGGGTGTGATTCACCATCCCTTCGGTGGAGTTTTCCACCGGCACCACTCCGTAGTGCACGCCGTCTGATTCCACCTCCCGAAATACTTCGTCGATGGAGGTCATGGAACGGGTTCGGGCGAAATGACCGAACTGCTTGATGGCCGCCGTTTCGGTGTAAGTGCCGGCCGGGCCCAGATAAGCGATGGTCAGCGGCTGCTCGAGGTTCAGGCAGCAGGAGATGACTTCCCGGAACAGGCGGGCCAGATCTGCATCGGTCAGGGGCCCCGGGTTCTCCGCCTGAATGCGGGCCAGAATCTGTGCCTCCCGTTCCGGCCGATAGAAGACCGGGGGTTCACCACTGGGGTCCGCCTGCTTGATCTCGCCGACCCGAAGGGCACAGGCGGCACGCTCGTTCAGGAGCCGGGTGAGATCCCGATCGATTGCATCAATCCGGTCCCGGACATCCTCCAGCGTTTCCAGTGTGCCGCGATCAGGTCCGCTCATTCTCGAACTCGCCCATGAATTCAACCAGCGCGTCCACCGCCGCTTCGGGCACGGCGTTATAGATGCTCGCCCGCATGCCGCCAACGCTCCGGTGGCCTTTCAGATTCGTCAGCCCGCGGGCTTCCGCCTGGGCGAGAAAGTCCCCATCCATTCCGGGGTCCGGCAGGGTGAAAGGCACATTCATCCGGGACCGGTTCTCCGTCGCGACCGGGGAGCTGTAGAAGTTACTCGAGTCGATGGCACCGTAGAGCTTGCCCGCCTTGCGCTCGTTGATCGCCGCCATACCGGTCAGCCCGCCCTGGTCTTTCAGCCACTGAAAGACCAGACCCGCCAGATACCAGGCATAGGTGGGTGGTGTGTTGGACATGGACCCCGCTTCCGCGTGCACGGCGTAGTCCAGCATGCTGGGTACCGTGCCACCGGCATTGCCGATCAGATCTTTTCTGACGATCACCACCGTGAGTCCGGCCGGTCCGATGTTTTTCTGAGCCCCGGCGTAAATCAGGCCGTAGTCGCGCACGTCGATGGGCCGGGAGAGGATGTCCGAGGACATGTCCGCCACGATCGGGCAGTTCACGCCACTGGGGAGCGCATTGAACTGCACGCCACCAATCGTCTCATTCGAGCAGATGTGCAGATAGGCCGCATCCGACGACAGCGTCCAGTCCGAGAAGTCCGGCACCCGGTCGAAGTTCGTCCCTTCGGAACTGGCCGCCACATTCACGTCGCAGTACTTGCCTGCTTCCTTGATGGCTTTTTTCGACCAGGAACCGGTGTTCACATAGTCCGCTCGTCCCGCACCATTGAGCAGATTCATGGGCACCATGGCGAACTGGGTCGTGGCGCCGCCCTGCAGGAACAGCACCTGGTAGTCGTCCGGCACCCCGAGCAGTTCGATCAGATCCGCTTCGGCCCGTTCGGCAATATCGATGAACGCTTTGGAGCGATGGCTCATCTCCATCACGGACATGCCGGTGCCTGCGTAGTCGAGCATCTCGGCGCTGGCTTTTTCCAGTACCGCAGCCGGCAGCGCCGCCGGACCTGCGGAAAAGTTATGCACCCGGGTCATTCTTCCTCTCCACCACCTGAGACGTCGCCGTCTTCGCTCGTGGTTTCTTCCTGTTCTTCGATCCGCTCCACACCGACGAGTTTCTCGTCACCGCGCAGATTGATCAGTCGAACGCCCTGGGTATTACGCCCCTGAGAGGAAACTTCGTCCACGCCGGTGCGCACCAGGGTGCCCATGTTGCTGATCAGCATCAGTTCTTCGCCGGCGAATACCTGCACAGCCCCCACCACGGGACCATTGCGGTCGGAAACCTGAATGGCGATGACGCCCTGGGTACCACGGCCCTTGACCGGGAACTCGGTCACGTCCGTGCGCTTACCGAAGCCGTTCTCACAGGCTGTGAGGATATGGCCCCCTTCCTCGGGGATGATCAGCGAGATGACCTGATGACCAGCCGCCAGCTTGATGCCGCGCACGCCCCGGGCCGTACGGCCCATGGCACGCACGTCCGATTCCTTGAAACGGACGGCCTTGCCGGAGCTGGCCGTCAGCAGCACGTCGCTGGCCCCATCGGTCAGCGCTGCGCCGATCAGCGTGTTGCCTTCTTCCAGCTCGAGGGCAATGAGGCCCGATGTCCGGGGCCGGCTGAACTGCTCCAGGGGCGTCTTCTTCACTGTACCGTTGGCCGTGGCCATGAAGATGAAGTGATCGGCATCGTAGTCCTGAATCGGCAGGATGGTGGTGATCCGTTCTTCCGCATCCAGCGGTAACATATTCACCAACGGCCGGCCTTTCGCGCCCCGGCTCGCCTGAGGAATCTGATACACCTTCAGCCAGTACACCTTGCCCTGATTGGAGAAGCACAGCACCGTGTCGTGGCTGTTGGCGATCAGCAGATGCTCGACGAAATCCTCGTCTTTCACCGCTGTTGCCGCCCGGCCCCGACCGCCCCGCTTCTGGGCCTGATAGCTGTCCAGCGGCTGGGTCTTGGCATAGCCCTGATGGGAGATCGTCACCACCAGATCTTCCTCGTTGATGAGGTCTTCCACCGAGAGATCTTCCTGAGTGGAGAGAATCTCGGTGCGGCGCTCGTCGCCGTAGGTTTCGCGCACTTCGCCGAGCTCGTCCCGCAGCACGGTCACCAGTCGCTCTTCCGAGTTCAGGATGTCCTGCAGATCGGCGATTTCGTCGAGAATGCCCTGATAATCCTCGATCAGCTTGTCCTGCTCGAGGGCGGTGAGACGGTTCAGCCGCAGCTCCAGAATGGCCTGGGCCTGGGCTTCGGAGAGGTAGTACAGGCCTTCCCGGAAACCGAATTCTTCCGGCAGATCGTCCGGCCGGCAGGCGTCGCTGCCGGTACGGGAGAGCAGCTCCTGCACGCCTTCGCCCGCCCAACCGCGGCTCATGAGCGCTTCACGGGCCTCGGCACTGGCGGGAGAGGCTTTGATCAGCTCGATCACCGCATCGATGTTGGCCAGGGCAACGGCCTGACCTTCCAGAATATGGCCGCGCTGTCGGGCCCGGCGCAGCAGGTAGATCGTGCGACGGGTGATCACGTCGCGTCGATGCTGAACGAACGCTTCCAGCATCTGCTTCAGGTTCAGCACCCGGGGCTGGTCGTCCACCAGGGCGACACAGTTGATGCCGAACACGGACTGCAGCTGGGTCTGGGCGTAGAGGTTGTTCAGCACCACTTCACCGGACTCGCCGCGACGCAGCTCGATCACGACCCGCAGGCCGTCCTTGTCCGATTCGTCGCGAAGTTCCGTGATTCCCTCGATCTTCTTGTCTTTCACCAGCTCGGCGATCTTCTCGATGAGGCGCGCCTTGTTCAGCTGATACGGGATCTCGGTGATGATGATGGTGTCTTTGCCCGTTTTCTCGTTCGGGAACACCTCGGCACGGGCTCGCACGTAGATGCGGCCGCGGCCCGTACGGTAAGCCTGCACGATGCCGGCCCGGCCGTTGATGATGCCGGCGGTCGGAAAGTCCGGCCCCTGAATGAACTCCATCAGCCCATCAATGGTGATCTGCGGGTCGTCCAGCAGGGCCAGACAGCCGTCGATCACCTCTGACAGGTTGTGTGGGGGAATATTGGTGGCCATCCCCACAGCGATCCCCGAACTGCCATTCACCAGCAGATTCGGCAGCCGGGTCGGCAGCACCGCCGGCATGGACAGCGTCTCATCGTAGTTGGGGACGAATTCGACCGTCTCTTTGTCGAGATCCGCCAGCAGCTCCGACGCCATCCGACTCATGCGCGCTTCGGTGTAGCGCATGGCTGCAGCCCGGTCGCCATCGATGGAACCGAAGTTGCCCTGACCATCCACCAGCATGTAACGCATGGCGAAATCCTGGGCCATCCGCACCAGGGTGTCGTAAATCGCCGAGTCGCCGTGTGGGTGATACTTACCCATCACATCACCCACCACACGGGCCGACTTCATGTAAGGCCGGTTGTAGGTGTTGTTGAGCTCGCTCATGGTGAAGAGCACGCGGCGATGCACGGGTTTCAGACCATCCCGCACGTCCGGCAGCGCCCGACCCACGATCACGCTCATGGCGTAGTCGAGATAGGACTGCCGAAGCTCGTCTTCGATGTTTACCGGTAGGATGTCGCGACCGCCAGGGCCGCCACCCGCAGGACCATCACCACCCGGACCCTCGCCACCAGGCCCCTGCGGACCTTCAGGCTCATCCCCGGACACCTGATCAGGCTCCAATTCAGACATAGATAAGTGGACTCAATTGTTGCGTGTGCCGGCCGCTCGAGGGCTGCAAATCCCCTGCGTGTCCCCTGGAGGATTCACTGAGACCGGACTGGAAAAAACAACGAATTTTAGCATGAAGCGGGGGGTGAAACGTACTCTTTGCCACTTCCGGTATACTCCGCGCCATGCCGCAATCGAGCCCTCAATCTCTGCCGGCCGGCAGTGCCGAGCAGGTCATTCGCGCACCCTGGGTTCTGCCCTTCACGGGCACCGGAAACAGCGCCGAAGCGACCGGACCTGACGCCGCGATCCGGGACGGCGCCGTGGCCATTACCCGGGGGGTGATCGTGGAAGTGGGAGACGGTCAGACCGTGGCCGATCGCCATCCGGAGGCCCGGCAGGTGCACCTCCCGGACCACGTGGTGATGCCCGGACTCGTGAACGCCCACGGTCACGCCGCCATGACGCTGCTGCGGGGTTCCAGCGAAGATGCGCCCCTGCAGACCTGGCTCAACGAGCAGATCTGGCCGCTGGAAGCCCGATGGGTGGACGACGCCTTCTGCCGGGATGGAATCCGCCTCGCCATGGCAGAAATGATCCGGGCCGGCATCACCTGCTTCGCGGACATGTACTACTTCCCGGAAATCGGCGCCGAAGAGGTGAAACGCGCCGGAATGCGGGCCCAGATCGCCTTCCCGGTGATCGAGTTCCCGAACGCCTGGAGCCGGGACAGCGAGGAAGGCTTTCACAAAGGTCTGGCCCTGTATGATCAGTACCGCGGCGATCCCTTCGTCGACATCGCCTTCGGTCCCCACGCAGTGTACAGCGTCACCGAGCCGGATCTGGAAAAGATCCTCATGTACTCCGAAGAGCTCGACGCCAATATCCACATCCATCTGCACGAAAACGCAGCGGAACTCGCCGAGAACGAAAGCCGCTACGGCACCTCGGGCATCCACCATCTGCACGAACGGGGCCTGCTCGGTCCACGTCTGCAGGCCGTGCACGTCACCCAGATCACGCCGGCGGAGATCGCATTGTTCGCCGAGACCAACGTTCAGGTGGTGCACTGTCCGACATCGAACGCCAAGCTTGCCAGCGGCACCTCGCCGGTGACCGCCATGCGCGCGGCCGGCATCAACGTCTGCCTGGGCACCGATGGGGCCGCATCGAACAACGTGCTGGACCTGCTCGCCGAAGCCCGGCTCGCCTCCCTGCTGGCAAAACTCGACCAGGCGGATGCAGCCGCGCTGCCCGCATCGGACGCGCTCGGCATGGCCACGCTGGGGGGCGCCGTCGCCCTGGGACGGGGCAGCCAATGCGGCAGCCTGGAAGCCGGTAAGGCCGCCGACCTGATTGCGCTGGACATGGGGGCCATACGCCACCAGCCACTCTACGACCCGGTTGCTCAGGTGCTGCACACCGCCGCCGGCAATTCCGTCAGCCATGTCTGGGTGCAGGGTGAATGCCTGCTCGATGAGGGTGTGCTCACCCGCCTGGACGAGCAGGAAATTCTGCACAGCGCACAGCGCTGGCAACAGAGGATACGGCCGCAGTGAGCAATGTCGATCAGGCAGAGATCCGGAAATTCGAGGCCCTGGCGCACCGCTGGTGGGACCCGGAAGGAGACTTCAAACCGTTGCACGACATCAACCCCGTGCGCCTGGACTTCATCGCCGAACGTGCGGAACTCGCCCAGGCAACCGCCGTGGATGTGGGCTGTGGCGGCGGCATCCTGGCCGAATCCATGGCCCAGGCCGGCGCCCGGGTCACAGGCATGGACATGGCCGGCAGCCCCCTTTCAGTGGCCCGCCTGCATGCCCTGGAAGCGGGCGTGCAACTGGAATATCTGGAATCCACGGCGGAAGCGCTGGCCAGCGAACGGCCGGGCCGGTACCAGGTGGTCACCTGCCTGGAGATGCTCGAGCACGTGCCGGACATCGGCTCCACCGTCGCCGCCTGCGCCACGCTTGCCGCATCGGGTGGGCAACTGTTCTTCTCGACCATCAATCGCAACCCGAAAGCCTGGGCGCTGGCCGTGGTGGGTGCCGAATATGTGCTCGGCCTCCTGCCCCGGGGCACCCACGACTACGCCAAGTTCATCAAGCCACACGAACTGGCAGCCGCCGTTCGCGAGGCCGGCCTGGAAGTGGTGGAAATCACCGGCATGACCTACAACCCGTTCACCCGCAAGGCGAGCCTCGGCGCGGATGTGGATGTGAACTACCTGCTGCACGCACGGAAACCCTGACAGATGGAACACTACCCCGAGCTCGCCGCCGCGAGCGCTGACTGGCGTTACCAGCCGGAACCCGGCTGTCTGGCCGGGAAAGTCATTCTGGTGACCGGTGCCGGCGATGGCATCGGCAGAACGGCAGCCAGAACCTACGCAAGCTTCGGCGCAAACGTCGTGCTGCTCGGCCGAACCCGGGAAAAGCTGGAGGCCGTGTTCGACTGGATCGGCGAGCACACCCAGGCGGAAGCGGTGATCGTGCCCTGTGATCTGGCCGCGTTCGCCGATGAGAATGCCGCGGCACTCAGCAACGCCATCGGCGAGGCATTCGGGCGCCTGGACGGGCTTGTGCACAACGCCTCTCTGCTCGGACCCAAGGTGAACATCGCCCACTACCCGACCGATGAATGGCAGAAAGTCTTCCAGGTGAATGTGCACGCCACCTTCCTGCTCACCCGGGCCATGCTGCCACTGCTGGAGCAGCCGGAGGCCGCATCGGTGGTGCTCACCTCATCGAGCGTCGGCCGCCAGGGCAGGGCTTACTGGGGCGCCTACGCCGCTTCCAAGTTCGCGGTGGAAGGTCTGATGCAGATCCTCGCCGACGAATACGAGCATGCCGGGCGAATCCGCTTCAACAGTCTGAATCCGGGCGGCACCAGAACCGGGATGCGGCAGGCGGCCTATCCGGCGGAAAACCCGAAGGACGTGCCGGCACCGGAAGCACACATGGATCTGTACGTTTACCTGATGTCGGACGCATCGAGAAACCGCAACGGCGAAGCGCTCGATGCCCGGGACTGGTCGGCTGGCTAACTGCCGGAATCTCTGCCTTTTCGCGGCTTGTCGATTTCCGGATAAGGGATCAGCACGGTCGCCTTCTTTTCTGCCTGTCGGGTTGCTGCGTTCCGATTGCGGCGATCGTTGCGAGCCCCGGGTTCGGGCAGCTTGAGCAGTCGATACAAGGCCCGGGTATCGAATTCGGAAAGCGTTTCATACCGGCCGCGGGCGATTCTCGACGGCAGCACGACCGGACCGAAGCGGACCCGCTTCAGCCGACTGACCACCAGGCCACAGGATTCGAACAGACGCCGGATCTCCCGGTTTTTGCCTTCCATCAGCACCACGTGGTACCAGTGGTTCGTGCCGCGGCCGTTGAAGTACTGGATATCACTGAAGGCAAGCAGTTCGCCTTCGTCCTCGACGCCGGTGACGAGCGTTTCCCGCTGGGCATCGGTGAGCGTGCCATTCACCCGTACCGCATATTCCCGATCCAGTCCCGTTGACGGATGCATCATCCGATTGGCCAGCGTACCGTCCGTGGTCAACAGCAGCAGTCCGCCGGTGGCAATATCGAGCCGGCCGATTGAAATCCAGCGTCCGCTGCCGAGTTCGGGCAGGTTATCGAAAATAGTCTTGCGCCCTTCCGGGTCTTTCCGGGTGCACACCTCACCCACGGGCTTGTTGTAAAGCAGCACCCGGGCGTCGGCACCCTTGTCCGCACCTTTCCGGATCCGTACTTTCAGGGGTTTGCCGTCCACCGCAATGCGGGCGTCCGGGCCGATACGCTGACCGAGGTGGGCCGGTTCGTCATTGACCGCAACCCGGCCGCTGCTGATCCAGCGTTCCATTTCACGTCGTGAGCCGAGGCCCGCCTCCGCCAGCACCTTCTGCAGCTTGTCGCCGACCGGCGTCGCCGGGTCGGGCTCTGCTGCTGGCGTTTCCGGGCCGGGTTTCCTGGCCACCGTCAGTGCGGCGCTCGAGGCAACTGGACAACATCCGCCGACGCCGGTGCGTCATCCGATTCAGCCTGCGCCTCGCCCTCGAGATCGGTGACCACATCGACCACCTGGGCACGCTCACCGGCCTCTGAATCCGGCGTTGCTTCCGGGCTTTCCGAAGCGGTCTGCTGGTCAGGGGCAGCAGCCTCCGCTGAAGGTTCTATATCGGCTGAGGGCTCTTTATCCGCTGAAGGCTCTTTTCCCTCCGCTGAAGGCTCTTTATCCGCTGAGGGCTCTTTATCCGCTGAGGGCTCTTTATCCGCTGAGGGCTCTCTATCCGCTGAGGGCTCTCTATCCGCTGAGGGCTCTTTATCCGCTGAGGGCTCTTTATCCGCTGAGGGCTCTTTATCCGCTGAGGGCTCTTCATCCGCTGAGGGCTCTTTTCCCTCCGCTGAAGGCTCCTCATCCGCGCCCGGGTTGTTGAAGCGGTCGCTGGCGGCATCGGCGGCGGCGATGGCCGCGGCGATCTCAGCGTCGAAGTCGGCGCTGTCCAGATCCGTGCCTTCCCCATCGTCATCGTCTTCATCATCAAAGGTCTGCAGGGAGGTGACATTCGCCCCACCCGCCTGCTCGGGCGTACCGTCTTCCTGGCTCGATGGCACATCGTGTTCCGCATCGGCAGCCACTTCTTCTTCGACCCCAGCCTCCTCGAGCACAGGCTCGATCAGCTCTTTGATTTCCGCCAGCGGTGGCAGTTGATCCAGGCTCTTCAGATTGAAGTAGTCGAGAAATTCCTTCGTGGTGCCATACATGGACGGACGGCCCGGCACTTCCCGCTGCCCGACCACTCGGATCCAGCCCCGCTCCAGCAGGGTGCGCATGATGTTCTGGCTGACACTGACCCCACGCACCTGCTCGATATCACCGCGTGTGACGGGCTGTTTGTAGGCCACCAGCGCCAGGGTCTCCAGCAGCGCCCGGGTATAGCGCGGCGGTTTTTCTTCCCAGAGACGGCTGATCCACACGGACAGCTCCTGGCGCACCTGATAGCGATAGCCGCTGGCCACGTTGGCCAGTTCATAGCCACGGCCCTGCGCTTCTTCGGTGAGCGTCTTCAGGGCCTCCCGGATATCCGCACGGATGGTGTCCTTGTCGATCTCAGACGGTTTGAACAGCTTCGCCAGCTGATCGACCGTGAGCGGTTCATCCGCAGCCAGCAGGGCTGCTTCCATGATCTGTTTGAGCTTCTCAGGCTCCACTGGTATCGGTCTCCGTTGTCTGAACGCTCTGGGCTTCGCCGGCGGCGCGCACGTAAATGGGGCCAAACGCTTCGTTCTGTACGAAATCGATGAGCGACTCCTTGAGCAGCTCCATGATGGCAAGGAAGGTGACCACCACCCCGAGCCGTCCTTCCTCCGCGCTGAAGAGATCCGAGAAGGGCATGAAATCAGTGGATTCGTTGACCCTGCCCAGCACGTTGGTCATTCGCTCGCGGACGGAAAGTGGTTCCAGCTGCACCTCGTGACGCTGGAACATCTGAGCCCGCTGCAGCACCTTGGCCAATGCCATCAGCACTTCCTTCAGTTCCACATCCGGATCAGCATGCTCGCTGACGAGCTTCGGGCGGCCCGCCCGGGCGATATAGAGATCTCTTTCCAGACGCGGCAGCTCGTCGATGTTTTCGGCCGCAGTCTTGATCTGCTCATATTGCTGCAGTCGACGGATCAGCTCCGCTCTGGGGTCGTCCTCGTCGTCATCCGCTTCAACCGGCCGCGGCAGCAGCATGCGCGATTTGATCTCCGCCAGCATGGCAGCCATCACCAGGTATTCACCGGCAAGCTCGAGCTGCAAGGCACTCATCAGCTCGATATAGCTCATGTACTGCTGGGTGATGTCGGCCACCCGGATCTCGAGAATGTCCAGATTCTCCCGACGGATCAGATAAAGCAGCAGATCGAGGGGGCCCTCGAACGTCTCCAGGAAAACTTCCAGCGCGTGCGGGGGAATGTAGAGGTCTTTCGGCAGCTCTTCGACCGTCTCGCCCTGCACCAGGGCCAGGGTCATCTGGCCCCCTTCCGACTGACGGATCTCGTGCAGTTTGTGCACTTTGCCGTCCGCATCGCTTTCCGCGCCGGCTTGCAGCTCTTTTGACTCCGGGTTTGTCTCCGCGTTTGTCTTCGCCGCTTCCGCCTCTTCGACCATGATCTCTCCCTTCACGCGCGTCAGCTGCCTAAGCCGATCGCGGCGCGCACGTCTTCGATGGTTTCTTTCGCCACATCCCGTGCCTTCTCGGATCCCTCCAGGAGAATGGCGTTGACCAGCCCCGGGTCTTCCTCGAACTGCGCGGCGCGTTCACGACGGTCTTTCTGCTCGCTGATGATGGACTCGATGAGCGGTTTTTTGCAGTCGATGCAGCCGATGCCCGCACTGGTGCAGCCTTCGATCACCCAACGGATTCTTTCCTCGTCAGAGTAGATTTTGTGCAGACCGAACACCGGACAGTTTTCCGGGTTGCCCGGATCTTTCAGGCGCACCCGGGCCGGGTCCGTCTGCATGGTGCGGATCTTCTCTTCCGTCACCTCCGGCGCTTCGCGAAGCTCGATGGTATTGCCATAGGACTTGGACATCTTCTCACCATCCAGGCCCGGCACCTTGGCCTGCTCGGTGAGCAGCGACTGGGGTTCCGGCAGGATGATCCGCCCGCCCCCTTCCAGATAGCCGAACAGACGCTCCGAATCGCCAATGGAAAGGTTCTGCTGTCCGGCGAGAAGCGCCTGAGCGCGCTCCAGCGATTCCGTATCACCCTGTTCCTGATAGTTACGGCGCAGTTCCATGTACAGACGGGCTGCCTTCTTGCCCATCTTCTTCACCGCGGCTTCCGCCTGCTCCTCGAAACCCGGCTCCCGCCCATAGATGTGGTTGAAGCGGCGGGCCACCTCCCGGGTCAGTTCCACGTGGGCCACCTGATCGGCCCCCACCGGCACGTTGCCCGCCCGATACATCAGGATATCTGCCGCCTGCAGCAGCGGATAGCCGAGAAACCCGTAGGTGGAGAGATCTTTGTCGTTCAGCTTGGCTTGCTGATCCTTATAGCTCGGCACCCGTTCCAGCCAGGCAACCGGCGTAATCATGGAGAGCAGCAGATGCAGCTCGGCATGCTCCGGCACCTTGGACTGCACGAACAGCGTGGCCGAGTTCGGATTGACGCCGGAGGCGAGCCAGTCCACGGCCGTATCGAACGTGTGCTGCTCGATATCCGCCGTGTTCTCGTAGTTGGTGGTGAGGGCGTGCAAGTCCGCGACGAAGAAGTAGCACTCATACTCGTGCTGCAGCTCTACCCAGTTCTTCAGAACACCATGATAGTGGCCTAAGTGCAGGCGGCCGGTGGGCCGCATGCCGGACACCACCCGCTGGCTGGAATCATTACTGCTCAATGGAGGACCTTTTCGGAAGGAGGCGACAAATTGGCGGAGTCGGTTTCAGATCCGGCGCATTATGCCCGGTTTTTCAGTCGAACTCACCGGCGCCGATACGTACCACCTCACCGCCGGCTACGGTCAGGTCCACCACCGTGGTCGGCTCCACGGCGCCGAATCCGCCATCGATGACCAGATCAACCGCGTGCTCGAGCCTTTCGCGGATTTCTTCCGGGTCCAGAAGCGGCAGTTCCTCGCCCGGCAACTGCATGGTGGTGGTCATCATGGGCTCGCCCAGCGCCTCGAGCAGACCCAGAGCGATGGGATTGCCCGGCACGCGCAGGCCGATGGTCTTCTTCTTCGGATGGACCAGGCGACGGGGGACTTCCCGGGTCGCCGGCAACAGAAAGGTATAGGGACCCGGCGTCAGTCGCTTCAGGATCCGGTAGGCGGCGTTGTCCACCCGCGCATAGGTGCCGAGCTCGGAAAGATCCCGGCAGATCAGGGTGAGATCGTGATGCTTACCGAGACGGCGGATCTTACGCACCCTGTCCAACGCATGCTTGTCGCCGATGTGGCAACCCAGCGCATAGGTGGTATCGGTGGGATAGACCACCAGGCCACCGCCGGCAACGATTTCAGCCGCCTGCTTCAACAGGCGCTGCTGGGGATGGGTGGGATGGACGGAAAAGTACTGGCTCAAATTGCTGCTTCTTACTGCTGACGACTGCTGACGGCTTTTTTGCTGCTTTTGCTGCTGTTGCTTCTTTTTGTTGCTTCTTTTGCTTCTTTTGCTTCTTGCTCGCTTCCGGCGGTTGATTACCGCTTCAAGTCGGATCGGACCGATCGAAGGAACCTGGGGTATTATCTCACCCTTTCCAGGCGCCGCGCAGTTTCCGTGGCCGCCGGCCACCCAGAGGGCAAAAAGTCTCCAGATGAATCAGTTACTCGATTTCCTGCCGGTCGCGCTGTTCGTGCTCGTTTTCTTTCTGACGGACATCTTTTATGCCACGGCGGCACTGATGATCGGCGTCGCCGCCCAGGCACTGATCTACCTGGTGCTGAAAAAGCCACTCTCCCGGGAACTGAAGATCACCTTCTGGGTCAGCATGATCTTTGGCGGCCTGACGCTGATCTTTCGCAACGAAACCTTCATCCTCTGGAAGCCCACCATCGTCAACTGGCTGCTGGCCGGCGTGCTGATCGGCTCCCACTTTTTCTCCAGGAAGAACGCCCTGCAGCATATGCTCGGCGGCCAGATGACGCTGCACGAAGATGTCTGGACCCGTCTCAACTTCGGCTGGGCCGCCGGATTCTTCATCGCCGGCGCCCTGAATCTGGTCGTCGCCTACAATTTTTCCCTGGAATTCTGGGTGAGCTACAAACTGATCGGTGGTTTCGCTCTGACCTTCCTCTATATCCTCGCGACCATCGGCTACCTGGCCGCGAAGGGATACCTCAAAGAACCCGAGGGCGCACCGGTCGCCGCAGAAGAGAACGCGCAGAAAAACGGACTCTGACACCACCCGGACTCACGACTGAATCACGAACGACAAGACATGGACCTCATGCTGTATTTCACCCCCCGACTTACCCCCCGTCGCATGGGCAGAACAATGGATACCTCTGCCCTGACCACCGCACTCTTGATCGCGATCACCACCTGTGCCGCCCTGGCGGCGCCAGCGGGCGCGCGGGCGGAAACCGCCTATATCTCCGACAAGCTGACGGTGCCGCTCAGAAGTGGCCCCTCCAATGCCAATCGCATCCTGCATCGCGGCTTGCCGAGCGGGACCCGCATGGAAGTGCTGGCCCGGGATTCGGATTCGGGCTTCGTGCAGATTCGCACCGATCGCGGCACGGAAGGCTGGCTGCCTGCCCAGTACCTGGTCAGTGAGCCCATCGCCCGGGACCGGCTCACCGCGGCCAACCGTCGGATCGAAGAACTCACCAGCACAATCAGCGAGCAGCGGCAGCAACTGGACATCCTGTCGAGTGGCAAGAGCGCTTCGGACCAGAGCGCCAGCCAGCTCACGAGCCGGGTCAAGGAACTGGAACAGGAACTTTCCGAGATCAAGCGGATTTCTGCCGGTGCCATTGCCCAGAACGAAACGAACAAGGAACTCACCGCCCTGAACGAACGCCTGCGCTCGGAGGTGGATGAACTGGTGGCCACCATCGCCGCACTCGAAGACAACGTACAGGAGCGCTGGTTGATGATCGGCGGCGCGCTGGTCCTTGCCGGACTGGTGCTCGGTGTCGCCATCAAGGCAAGACCCCGGCGCTCGGCCTGGAACTGATGCCCGTTCGAGGCCACAGATGACGGTACTCAGCGTCAACGTCAACAAGATCGCCTGGTTGCGCAATGCCCGGGAAGGCGGCACGCCGGACGTCTGCTGGGCTGCGACGACCATCATCGAGGCCGGCGCGGCCGGTATCACCGTGCATCCCCGGCCCGACCAGCGACATATCAAACCTCAGGACGTCTACGACCTGGCCCAGCTGCTCGAGCAGCAACCGGGCATCGAGTTCAACATCGAAGGCAATCCGTTCGCCGGACCCCGTGACAACGGCTACCCCGGCTTCGATGCACTGATCGAGTCTGCCCGGCCGGCTCAAGCCACTCTGGTGCCGGACTCGGACGACCAGCTCACCTCCGACCATGGCTGGGATCTCTCCGGGGACAACGCCCGTCTGGCGGAGACCATCGCCCGCTATCAGTCATACGGTGCCCGGGTCAGTCTGTTCATGGATCCGGATCCGGTGCAGATCGAACGTGCCAGGCACGTAGGCGCAGATCGCATCGAGCTCTACACCGGTCCCTTCGCCGATGCGGCTGCCGAATTCGGCATCGACGCCGACGCCACCCGGGCGAGTTACGCGCAGTATCTGGACGCCGCCCGCCACGCCACGCAGCTCGGGCTCGGAGTGAATGCGGGTCATGACCTGGATCTCGACAATCTGGTGCTGTTCCGCCGCATCACCGAAGTAGCGGAGGTTTCCATCGGTCATGCCCTGATCAGCGACGCATTGAAGCTCGGACTGTCGGCCACCGTGCGTGCCTATCTGGACGCCATCGCCGGGGACTGACAAGATCCGGGCAGCGAATACTGGCGCCTACCGAGGTAACGATGTTGAAACCGCTCTTTTCTTTCTTTTCTATTTGTTTCACCTTTTCCTTCCTCCTCTCAATGAGTGTGGCCGGCCCGGCCGTGGCTGCAGAGGCAGAGGCAGAGGCAGAGGCAGAGGCACAAGCACAGGCACAGGCACAGACACAGGCACAGGCCGATCAGCCTCCCGTTGTGCGCCTGGAAACCACACTGGGCAATATCGACATCGAACTTTATCCCGACCGCGCACCGGAGACCGTCGCCAACTTTCTCGATCTGGTGGACAACGGTTTTTACGACGGCCTGATTTTTCACCGGGTGGTGGCGGGTTTCGTGATCCAGGCCGGGGGCTATGACGGAAAACTCACCTACCGCACGCCGCCGAGAACCGTGGTGAACGAGTCGACCAATGGGCTGAGAAACCAGAAATACTCCGTCGCCATGGCCCGGCTGTCCGACCCGGACTCAGCCGACAGCCAGTTCTTCATCAACGTCCGGCATAACCCGAGCCTGGATGGCGATCGCACCAAGCCGGGCTACACCGTCTTCGGCCAGGTGATCGCCGGGATGGACGTGGTGACCACCATCGAACTGGTGGATACCCATCTCGAAGCCGGGATGGCCGGGGTGCCGGAAGAAGACGTGTTCATCACCCGGGCCGCACGCCGCTAGGTCTGATCCAGGCTGCCGGTGTTTCACCCGGCCGCACCGGCGCCGGCCGTGCCTTTCCGTATTCCGGATGCCTCAGGTATCATGCGGCGCCGCTCCGGGCCCCGCCCACTCAGGGCTCACACCGCCCGGCACCGTGCAACACCGGCAGACGCCGACACATCCAGAACATTCAGGAACCGTTAGTACATGAGGACGTTTTTTATTTTCACCGCGAGCGCCGTCCTGCTCGCTGCCATCATCGTCGAGCTTTCCACCAGGCTGTGGCCGGGCAATGACATCGCCCTGCTGATCGTCGCGGCACTGGCGCTGCTTGCCCAGAGCTATCTGAGCCGCCGCTTCGCCATTCCTGGGTCCGCCACGGCCACCGCGGAGAAGAGCCGCAACCGGACCGACAACCGGAAGCAATCAGACAACGCCGCACCGTCCGGCCGCCGGGATCGCAAGAACGGCAATCGCAGCAAGGACCGGGATGGTCGGAATCCGTCCAAACCCAAAAACAGTGAGCCGGAGGGCAGCGAGGCAAAGGCCGCGCCCAGCGGCGACCGGGAATCCGGCACCGTGAAGTGGTTCAACCGCACCAAGGGCTTCGGCTTCATCGTCCGTGAATCCGGCGAAGAGATCTTCGTGCACCAGCGATCCATTCTTTCCGAGGGCAGTGGTGACAATCGCCGCCGACCGGCCCTGAAGGATGGCCAGAGCGTCACCTTCGTCGTCGCGAATCGCGAGAAGGGGCTGCAGGCGGAAGAAGTGTCGCCGGCCTGACAGCATGAATCTGCGCGCCCTTCTCAACGAGCGATTCGGCCGGGCTTTCGAGCAAGCCACCGGCGAGGCGCTATCGCCTCAGATTCAGGTCTCCGGCAAACCGGAATTCGGCGACTACCAGGCGAATGGCGCCATGGCAGCAGCCAAGGCACTGAAACAGAAGCCGCGGGAAATCGCCGAGCAGGTGGTGGCAGCGGCCGAGGTGGATGACCTGGCGGAAAAACTGGAGGTGGCCGGGCCCGGGTTCATCAACGTGCATCTGAAGCCCGACTTTCTCAGCCGGATACTGAACGACCCCGCCATCACGCCGGCGGCAGAAAGTCAGCGGGTGGTGGTGGATTACTCCAGCCCGAACCTGGCCAAGGAAATGCACGTTGGCCATCTGCGCAGCACCATCATTGGTGATGCCATCGCCCGGATTCTGGAGGCCTTGGGCCATGCGGTGATCCGCCAGAATCATGTGGGAGACTGGGGCACGCAGTTCGGCATGCTGATCGCCTATCTGGAGGAATCCGGCGAGGACTCCGAGGCCCTGGCGGACCTGGAAACCTTCTACCGGGCTTCGAAACAGCGCTTCGACTCGGACGAAGCATTCGCCGAACGGGCCCGGCAACGCGTGGTTGCTCTGCAGGCGGGAGACCCGGAAACCCGGGCACTCTGGCAACGATTCATCGACATCTCGTTATCCCACTGCCAGGAAACTTACGACCGTCTTGGCGTCACCCTGACCCGCAAAGATGTCATGGCGGAAAGCGCCTACAACGATGATCTGGCCAGTGTGGTGGAAGACCTCAAGGCACAGGACCTGCTCACCACATCGGACGGTGCCCAGTGCGTGTTCCTGGACGAGTTCACCGGTAAAGACGGTAAGCGGCAGCCGGTGATCGTGCAGAAATCCGATGGCGGCTATCTCTATGCCACCACCGATCTGGCCGCCGTCCGCTATCGCGTACGGCAGTTGGAAGCGGATCGGGCACTGTATTCCACGGATGCCAGACAGGCCTTCCACTTCAGACAGATATTCGCGGTCGCCGACGCCGCAGGCTTCACCGGCAACCGCATATCCCTCGAGCATCAGCCTTTCGGCGCCATGCTGGGCAGGGACGGCAAACCGTTCAAAACCCGGGACGGCGGTGTGGTGAAGCTGAATGATCTGCTCGACGAAGCCGTCAACCGGGCGGCCGCGCTGGTGGCAGAGAAGAATCCGGATCTGCCGGATGCGGAGCGCGCGGAGATCGCTCGCGTCGTGGGGATCGGGGCGGTGAAGTATGCCGACCTGTCCAAGAACCGGACCAGCGACTACATCTTCGACTGGGATCAGATGCTGTCCTTCGATGGCAACACCGCGCCCTATCTGCAGTATGCCTACAGCCGCATCCAGAGCATCTTCCGGCGCGGCGACATCGATGCGGACCGGCTGTCCGGCGAGATCTCCCTGGGCGCAGACGAGGAACGGGCACTGGCCGTGATTCTGCTGCGGCTGCAGGAAGTGCTGGAACAGGTGGCCCGGGAAGGGTTCCCCCACTATCTGTGTGCCTGGCTTTACGAGCTGGCAACGGCCTTCATGCGTTTCTACGAGGCCTGTCCGATTCTGAATGCAGAGGAACCAGCGCGAACCTCCCGACTGAATCTGTGCCGGATCACCGCGGAACGTCTGTCTCTCGGACTTTCGCTGCTCGGCATCGGCACCGTGCCGAGGATGTAGCGTCCGTCTGTCAGGGTCAGTGCAGCAATCACGGCCCCTGAAACGAAACCGGCGCCTCAGGGCGCCGGCCGGCGCCCTGAGGCGCCGGTTTCAGTTCTGCGGTACGGAACCGTTCGGAATCAGGCCGTCGCGGCCTTCGGCATTGCGTAGGTCCGCAGCTCCGCCACGAACTCATTCAGCGCCTGAATGCCCGTCGCTTCCGCATCCACACACCACTGCTTGAGCGCTGCCAGCAGCTCTTCCGCATTGCCCCCGCGCTTGGCCCAGATCGCCTGAAGGCGCTGTCTGAACTCATAGATGGTGGCCAGTTTCGGGTTGGCACGGGTGAGCTCATCAATACGATGCTGACTCTGCGCATCCACCAGATTCTCATCCCGGGTAAGCGCCGTGCTTGCCTGACGAGCGGCCCGGGGAGAAGTATCGAGCTCCGCCTTGACCAGCGGCTTCACCACACTTTCCGCGTAGCGCGCCATCACCTGGAAGCGATTGTTGACCACCGCCCAGGCCGTATCCAGATCCAGGGTCTGTTTGCCCGGCACTTTGTGCGCGACCGGCCCGGTGCTGCGCACCTTCGCAAGACCGAAGGTTTCGAACAGGCGGATCCAGAACCAGCCGATATCAAACTCCCACGGCTTCTGTGAAAGCTTGGCCGAGTTCGGGTAGGTGTGGTGATTGTTGTGCAGCTCTTCACCGCCGATCAGGATGCCCCAGGGCGAAATGTTGGTGGCCGCGTCCGAGCACTCGTAGTTCCGGTAGCCCCAGTAGTGGCCGATTCCGTTGATCACGCCCGCCGCGAAGAAGGGAATCCAGATCATCTGAACCGCCCACACGGTCAGTCCGATGGCGCCGAACAGAAGCACGTCCAGCACCAGCATGGTGCCCACGCCGCCAATGGGGAAACGGCTGTACAGATTCCGTTCGATCCAGTCGTCCGGGCAGCCTTTGCCGTAGCGCTCGAGTGTTTCGGCGTTTTCCGATTCTTTCCGATACTCTTCCGCACCGGTCCAGAGAATGGTGCTGAGCCCCTTGACCACCGGGCTGTGCGGATCGTCTTCCGTCTCGCAGGTGGCATGGTGCTTACGATGAATGGCCGTCCATTCGAGCGTGGTCATGCCGGTGGTCATCCACAGCCAGAAGCGGAAGAAGTGCTTCAGCACCGGGTGCAGTTCGAGCGAACGGTGCGCCGAGTAGCGGTGCAGATAGACGGTTACAGCCACGATGGTGATGTGCGTCAGCACCAGCGTGATGGCGACCAGGGCCAGGGGCGAGAGATTCCAGAGCCCGTTGGCCAGCCAGTCGATAAGGACATTCACCTGAGTCACCTGAGTTAGCCTCCTGTGCCGAACGCGGTCGGCCGTGCGATCCCGGACAGCCCGGGGTTAAGGTGATTTTCGCGGCATTCTGACGGCAGACCCGGCAAAAAACTACCTTGTTCGATCAATTATGACAGACTATTCACCCTCCACCCGGTCGTCGGGGACAGATGCTGTGCTTTGAAATCGGGGTCCGAACCCGGTCGTAGAGCAGGCACCTGGCTTGAAACGACCGTTTTCATTGAACTTCAGTCAGACGAGCCCGGAAGTGCATACCACCCTCATCGACGCCCTGAGCGCCACCGAAGAATCTGTCAAATTTCTAGACTGTCGCTCCACGCTGGGTGACCCGGAGGCCGGCCGTCGAGCCTACGAAAGCGGTCATATCGCCGGCGCCCTGTTCCTGAGCCTGGATGACGACCTGGCCGCCATGCCCGGTGACGGCGGCCGACACCCACTGCCGGAGCCGGAATCCCTCGTCGAGCGTCTGCGCACTCTGGGGATCAATAACGCCGACCAGGTGGTGGTCTACGACGATGCCGGCGGTGCCTATGCCGCACGGGCCTGGTGGTGCCTGCGCTGGCTGGGCCATGAAGCGGTGGCGGTGCTCGATGGTGGCCTGAAAGCCTGGCCGGCGCCGCTGACCACGGAGGTCATTCGCCCGATGGCCGGCGATTTCAGCCGACGCCCTGCCCTGACCAGAGTGCTGGATGTGGCCAGCCTGACGGCAGACCTGAGCGCGTATCAACTGATCGACGCCCGGAGCCAGGCCCGATTCGACGGTCTGGAAGAACCCATCGATCCCGTGGCCGGACACATCCCCGGTGCCCGGTGCCGCCCCTTCCAGGAGAACCTCACGAAGCACGGCACCTTCAGAAAAAGCAAAGAGCTGGCGAAGCGTTTTCCTGTCGGCGACGACGTGGTCTGCTACTGCGGTTCCGGCGTGACGGCCGCGCACAACATCCTGGCCATGCGTGTCGCCGGGCTGCCTGAGCCGCTGCTCTATCCGGGCTCCTGGAGCGAGTGGATCCGGGATGATGCCCGGCCGATAGCCACAGCCGACAACCCGGACGGCATCAACGCCGGGTGATCGAGCCTGCCAAGCTCAGCTGGCGGAACGGTCAGCCTTACTCCGCCGCCTTCCAGGACATCTACCACGACGCGGATGGGGTCGCCGAGGTGGAGCGCGTCTTCCTTGCACCCGCGGACTTCAGGGCGCTGCTCGATGCGGGCCGGCCCATCGTGGTGGGCGAACTCGGATTCGGCACCGGACTGAATTTCGCCGTGATTGCCCGCCACTGCCTGACCCATGGCGTGCCCCTGCACTTTGTGAGCTTCGAGGCCGCCCCCCTCTCGACCGGCGACTTCCAGCAGATCGCCTCGGCCCGGCAGACCACCGAGCCCGTTTACCGGGAACTGGCCATGCGCTATCCGCCCCTGCTGGGCGGCTGGCACCATCGCAGTCTCGCCGACGGTCTGCTCCGACTGAGTCTCTACTGGGGACCGGCAGACGATGGCATCGGCAGCCTGGACCGGCAGCAATCCCCGGTGGATCTCTGGCTTCTGGACGGTTTCGCACCGGACCGGAATCCGGACATGTGGTCGGAAGCGCTGTTCGCCAGGCTCGGCAGGACGGCGACCCGGGGCACCAAGGTGACGACCTTCACCGCCGCCGGACGGGTCCGCCGGGGCCTGATCGACGCCGGCTTCGACATGCGCCGCGTGGACCAGCGGCCACACAAGCGGGAAAGCCTGGCCGGCACCTTCCGCGAATCCGGACCCGTCCAGTCGAAACCGCCGGAGCAGGTCACCGTGGTCGGGGCCGGTATCGCCGGTGCCGCGGTCGCCCGGGAGCTCGCCGGCAGAGGGATCCACGTGCGGGTGGCGGAGGCGGCGGATAAACCCGCGACCGGCGCAAGCAGCATTCCGGCAACGGTCATGCACCCGCGCCTGCATCACGATGGCAGCGATACCGCCGAACTGAAGGCCATTGCCTACGCACACGCCATCGCCGCTACACGCGCGTTCCCCGAGGATGCCGGGCTGCGTCGGACCGGCGCGCTGCAGATTCCTTCGGCAAATTTCACCCCCGAGCGACTGGCTGCCGTGGCGGATCGGTATGCCGGCAGCGGTCTGGGAGTGGAACTGGTCAGCGAGCAGGATGCCCGAGCGTTGGCCGGCGACCAGTCACTGCAGCTGGACGGTCCGGCCCTGTGGTTTCCGGATGCCTGCACCGTCGACACGCCCAGACTCACCCGCACCCTGCTCGATCATCCCCGCATCCAGCTGGCCACCGGCACCGAGCTCACAGACTGGCCCGAAGAGCCCACTGTGCTTGCCTGCGGTATGGCCGCCCGGCGGTTTCCCGGCACCGCTTTCCTCGAACTGGGAACTGTCACCGGGCAGGTGGACCTGCTGAACCCGGTCGGCACGGCACTGGCCAATCTTGCCGCCGCTGTCACCGGACGCGGGTACCTGGCACGAATCGACCCGGCGACCGTCGCCGTCGGCGCAACCTACGAATATGAACCCTGGCCGGTGGCGCAGGCAACGGGGGCCAATCTCACACACGTGCAACGCGTGCTCGGCGAGGACTGGCCCGGCACTGTGGCGACCGAACAGAGAAAGGCTGAGCGGTGCGTTTCTTCGGACCGATCGCCGGTGGTTGGAGCACTGACAGATCTGCAGGGCGGCAGGGACATTGGCCGGCTTGTCAGCGTCGGACATGGCTCCATGGGCACGGTGACGAGTCACCTGGCCGCGTCCCTGATCGGCGCCACGTTGACGGGTCAGTTCGAGCCCCTGGATGATCGGCTCCTCGCACTGCTCAGCAGCGCTCGTTTCCGCGACCGCCAGCGGCGGCGTGGCTACCGGTTCGGCGCCGGGCCTTAGCTGGGCCGGCCGGCCGAATCAGGCCATTCTGAATTCGCGCACGTTCATCACACTGTCGATGGCGCAGATGCTGTCGATCAGGGACTGATTCGGTTCGTCGGCCACGTCGATCAGGTTGTAGGCCACCTCGCCCCGACTCTTGTTGAGCATGTCGACCACGTTGATCTCCTGCTCCGCCAGAACACTGGTCATCCGACCCAGCATGCCCGGCACGTTGCGGTTGGTGACCGCCAGTCGGAAGCCACCGGCAGGCTCCAGGTTGACCGCCGGGAAATTCACGGAGTTGCGGATATTGCCGGTCTGCAGGAAATCGACGAGCTGGTTGGCGGCCATGACCGCGCAGTTCTCCTCCGCTTCTTCCGTGCTGGCGCCCAGGTGGGGGGTCAGCCGGACCTTCGGATGATCGGCCAGACCGGGCACCGGAAAGTCCGCCACATACAGACCCACCTGGCCGGTATCCAGCGCCGACTTGAGGGCGCCGGTATCGACGATGGGCTGCCGGGCAAAATTCACCAGCACGCTGCCGGGACGGAACGAACGCAGGCTCTCTTCATTGATCAGCCCACGGGTTTCGTCGAGCAGCGGCACATGCAGGGTGACGAAATCCGCCCGGGCAAAGAGGCTCGGCAGATTCTCCATCCGCTGCACTTCCGAAGGCAGACGCCAGGCCGCGTCCACGGAGATGGCCGGGTCGTAACCCAGCACATCCATGCCGAGATCCAGGGCCGCCCGCGCCACCAGCGAGCCGATGGCGCCGAGCCCGACGACGCCCAGCGACTTGCCATACAGCTCTTTGCCCTTGAAGCGCTTCTTCTCCGCTTCCACCAGGCGATTGAGTTCCGCCTCGTCATCGATGCCGCCCAGAGACTGCACATACTGTATGCCGCCGACAATGTCCCGGGAGGCAACCAGCAAGGCGGCCAGCACCAGTTCTTTCACCGAGTTGGCGTTGGCCCCGGGGGTGTTGAAGACAACGATGCCGTGCTCGGTACACTCATCCACCGGCACGTTATTCACGCCCGCACCTGCCCGGGCAATCGCCCGCAGACTCGGCGTCAGTTCCGCCGTATCGAGCTTGTGACTGCGCAGCAGCACAGCGTGCGGGTCGCTGATTTCGGAACCCACTTCGTAGCCGTCCCGCGGAAATCGCTCCAGACCACGAACGGCGATCTGGTTGTAGGTTTTGATCTTGTACATGCGTGTCCTTGTCTGCCGTCGCCGTCAGGTCTTCCGGGCAGCCCGTTTGATCGTGGCGACAATGAGCCCGACCGAGTCAGGCGGCTGAAAGGCGGCGATTCTGCCAGATTCCGCCCCGGTTTCTGCAAGTATTTCGTCAACGGCAGCGATCAGACGCTCCGGTGTCAGCGCCTCCTCGGCGAGCACGTGACTGTAGCCTTCCGCTTCCGCCCAGGCAGCATTCTCGATCTGGTCACCCCGGCTCGCCTTCCGACTGAGCGGGATCAGCAGGTTTGGCTTCCGCAGACAGAGGAGCTCATAGAGCGTATTGGCCCCGGCCCTGGAAACCACCAGGGTTGCAGCGGCCAGCAGATCGCCCCACTCCCCACGCACGAACTCGAACGGGTGGTATCCGGGCTGCTCGAGCGGAACCACCTTGCCGGGACCGCAGACGTGCACGACCACGGCCCGATCACAAAGCGCAGGGGCAGCTTCCCGGACAACGGCATTGATCCGGTCTGCCCCCAGACTGCCGCCGGTGATCACGAGCACGGGCTTTCCCGCCGCTGCATCGACCCGTTGCCTGCCGCTCGCCGGATCGCCGTTCAGGAGTTCCGGACGGACCGGTGTGCCGGTGTAGATCAGATCACCGGAGAAGCGATGTGGTTTTGTGGCTGGAAAGTTCGTGCACAGGCTCTCGACGAACGGCATGGCCAATCGGTTCGCCAGTCCCGGACTGAGATCGGACTCATGGGCAACCACCGGCACCCGCCAGCACCAGGCCGCAAAGGCCACCGGGAAACTGACGAAGCCGCCCTTGGAAAAAACGACGCTGGGTCGCAGACGGCCGATGAGCAACAGCGCCTGCAGCATCCCCCACAACACTTTGAACGCATCCAGCAGATTCTCCAGGGAGAAATAGCGTCGTAGCTTGCCCGCTGAGATGCCGTGGTAGGTGGCATCCAGATCCGCAACGAGGGTGCGCTCGAAGTCACTGCCGCTGCCGATGAAATCCACCCGGGTGCCCTCGGCAATGAACGCCTTCATGACGGGCAGTGCCGGCACCACATGCCCGGCTGTCCCGCCGCCGGTCACCACCAGGCGCTGCACCGGCTGGTCCGGCCTCGTCTTACTCACAGCTCGAGCACCTCCTTGATCAACGGAATCGTGATGGCCCGCTGTTCGACCAGCGCCTGCTCGTCCAGCGCCCGCAGCTGAGCCATGAGCACAGGGAGGGAACGCTCGGCCCGGTGCAGCCAGTAATCGAGCACCGCGTCCGTCAGCGTCAATCCGCGCCGATGGGCTGCCGCAAAGAGGATGGTCCGCAGGCCATCGTCATCCGGCGGCACCACCCGATAACCCGGCAACGCCCGACAGCGGGATGCCAGGTCGGCGAGCAGAAAGGCCGTTCTCTGCGCCGTCTGCCGGGAGGCGAACAGGATCTGACCACCACTCTGCAACTGCTGCTGATAGAGACCCATCAGGACCGGTTCGAGCACCTCCGTACCGAGCCAGGCGTCCACGTCATCCAGGGCGATCAGATCTGCTTCCAGTTCGATGGCGTGCGCGTCCTGAACGAGACCTTCCAGGGGCACGTAGATGGCCCGCCGACCTGCCGTATCCGCAGCCCGGCAGGCGGCCTGCAGCAGATGGCTCTTGCCGCCACCCGGCTCGCCGGCAATCCAGGCCCCCAGCGACTCCGCATCCTGGGCCAGGGCCCGCAGGCGATGGACGAGTTCCGCGTTGCCGCCGGTATGGAAGTTGTCGAAATCGAGTAGAACCTGACCTTCCAGACGCAGGGTGAGTTGCTGCGCCTTTTCCGCGCTCCGCTCAGCCACCACGGGCGCCGCCGGATGCCCGGTTTCTACCATGGCGCCAGGCCTTCCGGCCCCAGAGCCGCACGTAGTCCATCCCGGAGACCACACCGAGCACAGCGAGCAGATAGAAACACCAGGGATCCACCACCAGCAGCGTGTAGTCCGAAATCGGATCGAATCCGCACAGTGCCAGCATCAGCATGAGCAGCATGACGATCTGGGTTGCCGTATTCGCCTTGCTGATCAGGGTGGGGGCAAATTCGATCGGCTCGAAAAACAGCCGATACGCACCCGCGCCCGCAAGAATGATGGCGTCCCGTCCCAGCACGATCGCGGCGACCCAGATCGGAATGTAGCCCTGCACCGTGAAAACGATGAAGGTGACGGCAACCAGCAGTTTATCCGCCACCGGATCCATGGCGGCGCCGAACTGGCTCATCCAGCCGAACCGCCGTGCCATCCAGCCATCCAGGGCGTCACTGGCGCCGGCCACCGCCATCAGCCCGAGGGCTTCCACGTAACGGGTTTCAAGCAGCAGCCAGGCGGTCGGGACGACCAGCAGGATGCGGAGAACGGTGATGAAGTTGGGCAGCTGAGACAAGACGCAATCAATCTCCGCCGCGCCAGACCAGTCTGAGGTCTGCGTTGTCGAGGAGGGCTAACTGATCGTGGTAGAGCTGCCGGTCGCGTTCAAAGGTGCTGAGCAGCCGGTCCGGTTCCGCCGGCGTGTCCACCAGCAGCCAGATCCGACCATCACTGATGCCTGTGACGCCAACGTTCTGAACGAATTCCAGGCTCTTCATGTAGCCGATCAAGGCCCCGTAGTCGGCGGGTGTGCGGACGCCGCTCACCGCCAATTGAATCTGACCCGCCTGGCGGCCGTGCACCACACGCCGCGCCGCCAGTTCATCCGCCAGCACGTCCACGGCGTCCAGACCATGCGTCAGCAGATCGGCACTGTCCGAGTCGAAAGGCACCACCACGCCATCCACCCAGAATTCCCAGTCACTCGTCCAGCCACCCTGTGCATCCGGTGAGATGCGGCCGAGCAACAGCACATCCGCACCGTATCGCCGCGATGCCGGATCGATCACCTGGGACAGCCGTCCCCAGACCGCAGCGGGATCCACGGCCAGCTGGTCTTCCAGATCCAGCAGCGGCAGGGTCAGCGGCAGACCCCGGTCCCGCGCACGCTGGTTGAGGCCATCCACCAGCGGCAGATCGCTGGCGGCGCCGACGATCTGCCGGCCGGCATCGTCGGCAACCACGGCCCAGACCAGCACCCGCTCCCGCTGCGCGCGCCAGATGGGCAGCCCGGCGGCGCGGATCAGCGCCTGAACGGGGCCCGGATCGAACTGGATGACGAGTTCGAGCCCGGGCTGCGGATTCAGCGCCGGTGCGCCATTCGGAGTCTGATCGGATGCCTCCGGGGCACGCTCGACCCGGGAAAAATGGAATTCGTTGTAATAGCCATCCGGTCCGGCAAGCGCTTCGGCCACCTCCGGTGTGCGCGGCACGTGCGTCAGGCCGGTCAGCCGGGTCAGCAACCGCAACAGGCCCTCGCCGGAGGCGCGGCTGCGTTCTCTGTCCGACTGGTCGGCCACGGGCACCGCCACCTCATACAGCCACGGCACCACCGTCGCCGCGCAGGATGCGCGGGCCAGCAGCAGCGTGCCAGGGAGCAGCAGCAGAGCTATGAGTAGTGGGCGCAAGCAGCGCACTCCAGACCGTTCGAGGGCGGCAAGTTTACCGAATTCTTGAAAGGCAGGTCTGATACACTCTGCAGCCTTCGAATTTCCTCCTCTGACAGGACTTTAGCGTTGAGCGACGCAGACTCTTCCGGCGGTGCCTCGGGCAAAGCGGCCGGTCTGACCTACCGGGACGCCGGTGTAGACATTGACGCCGGTAACGAACTCGTCAGGCGCATCGGCCCGGCGGCCAAAGCCACCCACCGGCCGGAACTGCTCTCCGGACTCGGCGGTTTCGCCGCCCTGGCCGAATTACCGAGCAACTACCAGCAGCCCGTTCTGGTCACCGGCACAGATGGGGTCGGCACCAAGCTCAAGCTGGCCATCGACCACGACCGCCACGATGGGGTCGGCCAGGATCTGGTCGCCATGTGCGCCAACGATGTGCTGGTGACCGGCGCGGAACCTTTTCTCTTCCTCGATTACTACGCCACCGGCAGGCTGGAAGTGGATGTTGCCGAGCGGGTCATCAAGGGCATCGCCAGAGGCTGCGACCTGGCCGGATGTGCCCTGGTCGGCGGTGAAACCGCAGAGATGCCCGGCTTCTATCCCGGCGGTGACTATGACCTGGCCGGCTTCTGCATCGGCGTGGTGGAAAAAAGTGCCATCGTCACCGGTCAGGACCTGGCGCCGGGCGACGTGCTGATCGGGCTCGCCTCCAGCGGTGCCCATTCGAATGGTTACTCGCTGATTCGCAAGGTTCTGGAAACGTCAGGCACCCGTGTCTCGGAAGCATTGCTCGATGAGCTCATGGCGCCCACCCGGATCTATGCCAGACCCATCCTCAGTCTGCAGAAGCAGCTTGTCCTGAAAGGTATGAGTCACATCACCGGCGGTGGCCTCACGGAAAACCTGCCCCGCATGTTCGAGGGCAGTCAGCTGAAGGCGCTGATCGACATGGACAGCTGGCAGCGGCCGGACGTGTTTTCCTGGCTGCAACAGGCCGGTAACGTGGCGGAAGCCGAGATGCAGCGGACGTTCAATCTGGGTATCGGTTTCGTGGTCGCGGTGGCCGAAGCGGATGCCGACGCCGCACTCGCCAGCCTCGAAGCGAGCGGCGAATCCGCCACGATCATCGGCCGGATGGCAGGACCGGAATCGGTCGCCGGCGCCGGTCAGATCCTGATCGGCTGACCATCCGGCCCGGGCTCGCCGCTCACGGCCGTGGCAGGGTGACGCCCCGCTGGCCCTGATACTTACCGCCCCGGTCTTTGTAGGTCACCTCACACTGCTCGTCCGATTGGAAGAACAGCATTTGCGCCACGCCCTCGTTGGCATAGATCTTCGCAGGCAGATTGGTGGTATTCGAAAATTCCAGGGTCACATGCCCTTCCCACTCCGGTTCCAGCGGCGTTACGTTGACGATGATGCCACAGCGTGCATACGTGGATTTTCCGAGGCAGACCGTCAGCACGTCACTCGGGATTCGGAAGTACTCCACCGTACTCGCGAGCGCGAACGAGTTCGGCGGGATGATGCAGACATCGCCGGATACGTCCACGAAGCTGCGCTCATCGAAAGCTTTCGGGTCCACGGTGGCCGAGTAGATGTTGGTGAACACCTTGAAATCCGAGGCGCAGCGCACGTCATAGCCGTAGCTCGAGGTGCCATAGGAGATGAGTTTTTCCTCGCCGGCGTAGCGAACCTGCTGCGGTTCGAAGGGCTCGATCATGCCGTTGCCCGCCATCTCTCTTATCCAGCGGTCGGATTTGATGCTCATAGGGTCTTTGTTCTCCGCACCCGTACTTTGGGTCTCTAGTCGTCGGTCATGGTGATCTGAATGTCGCCGGCACTCTGGCCAGCCTTGTTGCCGGCCCAGAGTCTAGCCGCCATATGCCGCGCTGCCTGCCGGTAAACGGCCGCGATCGGGCCGTCCGGGTCTGCGGCAACCGTCGGCGTGCCGCCATCCGCCTGCTCCCGGATTTCCATGGCCAGCGGCAGCGCGCCGAGCAATGGGACGCCACACTCTCCGGCGATCCGCTCACCACCGCCGCTGCCGAACAGGGGGCTGGCCGTGCCGCATTCCGGGCAGACGAACGTGCTCATGTTTTCCACCACACCCAGCACCTCGATATCCACCTTGCGGAACATCTCGATACCCTTGCGGGCATCGAGCAGGGCGATGTCCTGCGGGGTGGTGACGATCACGGCGCCGGACACCGGCACCCGCTGCGAGAGGGTCAGCTGAATGTCGCCGGTACCCGGCGGCATGTCGACAATGAGATAGTCCAGATCCTGCCAGAGCGTCTGGCCGAGCAGCTGCTGCAGTGCGCCGGAAACCATGGGGCCACGCCAGACCATGGGAGTGGATTCGGTGATCAGAAAACTCATGGACATGGCCTGGATGCCATGGGCCTTGATGGGCTGAAAGTGCTTGCCGTCGGATGTCTGCGGCCGGCGGCCTTCGGGCACACCGAGCATCATGCCCTGGCTGGGTCCGTAGATGTCTGCGTCGAGGAGGCCGACCTTGGCCCCTTCCGCCGACAGCGCCAGGGCCATATTGACGGCAGTGGTCGACTTGCCCACACCGCCCTTGGCGGAGGCCACGGCAATGATGTGCTTCACCTGCTCGAATCCGCGTCCCGCCGGTGGACTGAAACGCAGGTCCAGATCGACGGACACGACGCCGAGATGCCCGGCCAGGGCCGCGGCGTAATCGTCTTTCGCCCCAAGGGCCGGATAGCCCAGGGTGACGGCAACCTGATTTCCGCTGGTGAGAATACGTGCCCCGAGCTCTCCCCAGGAGAGGTCCAGGCAGGGATCGTGAAAAGCCTCAACACCCATGATTTATCTGCGCTTCCCGAAAGTCATTGCCCGCCCTTCAGCGGCCAGTTCGACCGCAGGCGGTGGCCGCGCATTATAGGTGAGTTGCCGGTATAGTCGCGCTTTTTCCGGAATCCACCCTCCACGCAACCGGCTTAGAACCATGTCCCGACGCATTCTGGTCACCAGCGCACTGCCGTACATCAACGGCGCCATTCATCTTGGTCATCTTCTGGAGCACATCCAGACGGATATCTGGGTGCGATTCCAGCGCATGCGCGGCAATCAGGTGATCTATGTCTGCGCCGACGACACACATGGCACGGCCACCATGCTGATGGCCGAGGAACGGGGTCTGGCGCCTGAAGCGCTGATCGAGACCATCCGGGCGGAACACGCCCGGGATTTCGAAGGGTTCATGATCAGCCATGACAACTACTACTCCACCCACTCAGACGAAAATCGTGACATCTCCGAGCTGATCTTCACCCGACTGAAAGACAAGGGCCTGATCTTCACCGACGAGGTCTCCCAGCTTTACGACCCGGAGCGGAATCTGTTCCTGGCAGACCGTTTCGTGCGGGGTGAGTGCCCGAATTGCGGCGCCGCCGATCAGCCGGGTGACAATTGCGATGTGTGCAGCGCGACCTACGACGCCATGGAGTTGAAGAATCCGCGCTCCACGCTTTCCGGGGCGACGCCCATCGTGCGCGCTTCCGAACACTACTTCTTCGACCTGCCTCAGTATCAGGACTTCCTGAAGGGCTGGCTGGCCGGAGGCACGGTGCAGCCCGAGGTGGCGAACAAGCTGAATGAGTGGCTCGAAGCGGGACTGAAACCCTGGGACATCTCCCGGGATGCCCCCTACTTCGGTTTCCTGATCCCGGGCACCACGGACAAGTACTTCTATGTCTGGATGGACGCCCCCATCGGCTACATGGCCAGCTTCAGGAACTACACCGACCGGCACAACGAAGTCTCTTTCGATGAGTTCTGGAATGCGGGCGCCAGCACCGAGGTGCACCATTTCATCGGCAAAGACATCATCAATTTCCATGCTCTGTTCTGGCCGAGCGTGCTCGACGGCGCCGGGTTCCGCACGCCAACAAAGATCCACACACACGGATTCATCACCGTGGACGGCACCCGCATGTCCAAATCCCGCGGCACCTTCATCAATGCCGCCACCTACCTCGAGCACATGGAGCCGGAGTATCTGCGTTACTACTACGCCACCAAGCTGTCCGGCACCGTGGACGACATGGACATCAATCTGGACGACTTCGTCCAGCGGGTGAACTCGGACCTGGTGGGCAAGGTGGTGAACATCGCCAGCCGCTGTGCCGGGTTTGTTAACAAGCAGTTCGACGGAATGCTGTCGAACGCCCTCGACGACGAAGCGCTCTGGAAGGAAAGTGTGGCGGCGGCGGAGACCATCGCCGGGCACTACGAGAACGACGACGCAAGCAAAGCGGTTCGGGAAATCACGCGCCTTGCGGATCTCGCCAATCAGTACATCGCCAACAACGCACCCTGGCAGCTCATCAAAGAGGATGGTCAGCGTGACAAGGTGCAGGACGTGTGCAGCATGGGCCTGAATCTGTTCCGCCTGCTGATCATCTACCTGAAACCCATCCTGCCGAAGATGGCGGCGGAGTCGGAGGCTTTTCTGAACGTCGACCCACTCACCTGGGCAGATCTTCAATCGCCACTCTCAAACCACAAAATCAACCGGTTCAAGCCCCTGTTCGCCCGTCTCGAGCGAAAGACGCTGGACGAACTGATCGAGGCTTCCAGAGTGCCGGACGAGGCTGCAGACCCTGCGCCCGCCCCAGCCGAAACCGCCACAAATACTGCGGACCCCGACTACATCGACATCGATGACTTCAACAAGGTGGAACTCAGGGTCGCCAGGATCACGGCGGCCCGGGCCGTGGAAGGGGCCGACAAACTGCTCGAACTGACCCTTGATCTGGGCGATTCCCAACGCACCGTCTTCTCCGGCATCAAAGCCGCCTACGACGCGGATGCGCTGGTTGGCCAGCTCACCGTCGTGGTCGCCAACCTGGCGCCTCGCAAGATGCGCTTCGGCACGTCCGAAGGCATGGTGCTGGCTGCCGGTCCTGGTGGATCGGACATTTTCCTGATCCGGCCCGACAGCGGTGCTGAGCCGGGCATGACAGTGCGCTAACTGGAGTGATCCTGAGTGGCTGAGCTGGCTTTCATCCTCGTCGGCGCGCTGCTGGTCAACAACTTCGTTCTGGCCCAGTTCCTCGGTCTCTGCCCCTTCATCGGCACATCCGGTCAATACGACACGGCCGCCGCCATGGGACTCGCCACCACCTTCGTGCTGACCCTGGCGGCAACGCTCAGCTGGACCCTCTACCAGTTCGTGCTGGTGCCTTTCGAGCTCGAGTATCTGCGCATCATCGTCTTCATCGTGGTGATCGCCGCCACGGTCCAGTTGACCGAGCTGTATCTGTCCAGCACCAGCCCGGTCCTGCATCAGGTGCTCGGCATCTATCTGCCTCTGATCACGTCGAACTGTGCGGTCCTGGGCGTGACCCTGCTGGCGTTGCAGAGGGATCTGACCTTCGCCCAGACCATCGTTTTCACCATCGGCGCCGCCCTCGGTTTCACCCTGGTGCTGGTGCTCTTCGCCGCCATCCGGGAGCGTCTGGATCACGCCCGGATTCCTCCCGCCTTCGCCGGCGCGCCGATCACGCTCATCACGGCGGGGATTCTGTCCCTGGCCTTCATGGGCTTTGCCGGTTTTACCGGCTGAGGGAGGCGGAGATGGCTGAAATCATCGCCCTCGGTGCCCTGGCTCTGCTGATTGCCGGTTGCCTGGCCTGGGCGCAGAAGCGCTACCAGCCGGCCACCGAACCGCTCGTGGATGCCATCGACGCCCTCCTGCCGCAAACACAGTGTGCCCAGTGCGGCTATCCGGGCTGCCGGCCCTATGCGGAAGCCGTGGCTGCCGGGGCCAGCATCGATCTCTGCCCCCCCGGTGGTGCCGAGACTCAGCGGCAACTGGCGGCGTTGCTTGGCCGCACGGCTGGCGAAGCGCTCGACACACCGCGACCGGTCCGGGCCGTGATCGACGAGTCCCGCTGCATCGGCTGCTTTCTCTGCGTGGATGCCTGCCCGGTGGACGCCATCGTCGGCGCGCCCAAGTTCATGCATACGGTGATCGAAGAACGCTGCACGGGATGCGAGCTCTGCCTGCCACCGTGTCCGGTGGATTGCATCGATCTCGTGGTGCAAAGCGGCGATCTGGCTCCCCCGGCCCTGACCACAGACAGCGAAGCGGCCTGCATCCGTTGCGGCCGCTGCGATCCGGTCTGCCCGGAAGGGCTGCCGGTGGAAAAGCTCTGGTGGGTGAGCCGCCAGGACGAACTCGACGCGGCCGTCGCAGCCGGTCTGGATGACTGTATCGAGTGCGGGTTGTGCAACGCACCCTGCCCGGCAGCGCTCGATCTGGCCGGCACCTTTACGGCCGCCCGGGCACGCCTGGCCGACCAGCGACGGATCGCGACAGACCGGCAAATCGCCCGCGATCATGTGGCCGAGCGTGAGGCCCGACTGGCCCGGGAAGCGGCCCGGAAGAACGATCGCAGACGCGCCCGGCTCCAGACACTGAAGGCCAGGCAGACCGGGGGCGGCTCGGACCGTGGCTGAGCCGTCCCAGGATAGTCGGCGCATCATGCTGATCGTGGCCGGCGGCCTGGTGCCCGGACTCGCGCTGCAGGCCATCCTCGTCGATCAGGTTGGCGTCCTGCTGAACGTGCTGACGGCAATCACTGTGGCACTAGCCGCTGATCGGATCTGCCTCCGGCTGCGAACGCCGAAAGAACCGCAGATTTTTGCACCCGCGCTCAGTGTCAGCGACGCCAGTGCGCTGGTGACCGCGCTCATTCTGGCCGCAGCCCTGCCGCCGGGCGCGCTCGGTGCTGTCGCGCTCGCCACCCTGACTGCTCTGGGGCTGGGCAAACATGCTTATGGCGGCCTGGGCAACAACGTCTTCAATCCCGCCATGGTGGGCTATGCGGTCGCTCTGGTCAGCCTGCCCATCAGCACCGCGAGCTGGCCGGTGGGATCCGCGCTGACCACCGATGCTCTCACCGGCGCCACGGTGCTGACCACCTTCAAATACCGGGGCGCCGCCACGGTGGATGGCATCTGGACCGAGGCAACCGGCTTCGGCCAGTTTGCCGGAGCCGGTTACGAGTGGGCGGCCCTCGCCTTCGGGCTCGCCGGTGCACTGCTGATCCTCCGCGGCTACGCCGCCTGGCGTCCGGCGGCCGGCATGCTCATCGCGCTGGCGGTGGCCGCCCTGGCCGGTTATGACAACGGCAGCTCCGCCTCGCTCGGCTCACCGCTTTACCATCTGTTCGCCGGCGGCACTCTGCTGACCGCCGCATTCGTGGTGACCGATCCCGTCACCCATCCTTCCGGACACCGCGCTCAGTGGCTGTTCGGCCTGGTGGTGGGTTTTCTTGTCTATGGGATTCGTGCCTGGGGCAACTACCCGGACGGCATTGCCTTCGCCGTGCTCCTCGGCAATGCCCTGAGTCCGTATCTGGATCGCCGTCTGCCGGCGACGGAGTCCGCCGGTGCCTGAGCGTCTCGCCATCATCAGGGCCGTCGCGATCGCTTTAGCCTGCGGCGCCGCCCTGGCCGGCACCAACTGGCTGACCCAGGACAGAATCCGCTACAACGAAGCGGCGGCTCTCAGGGCGGCCGTTGCCGATCTGCTGCCGGCGGATGTCCGTCTGCCTGAGCGGCCGGTCGATCTCGATCGGGCACCCGCCGCCTGGCGGCTCTGCAGCGGCCACCTGCTGGGACGCTCCGATGCATCGGGCTACAACAGTGCCATCCGGCTGCTCTACACCCTGCTGGACGACCGGCTCATTCGTGTATCCCTGCTCGGCCACCAGGAAACCCCCGGCATCACCGATTTCCTCAATGATCCTGACTGGCTCAGCCGTTTCGACGATGCCCGCGCCGAAGAGGTTGAGGCCCTGGCCGCGATCACCGGCGCCACCATCACCAGCGTCGCGGTGCGGGACCATCTGGCCGCCGTTCTGCAGGATCCAACGGAACGACTCGGCGAGCCCCTGCCGCAGGACTGTGTTGAATGAGCCTGTTCACCGACAGCGCCATTCGCAACAACCCGGTCTGGGCGCAACTGCTTGGTCTCTGTCCATTGCTCGCCGTCTCCAACACGGTGGTCAACGCACTCGGGCTGGCCCTCGCCAGCACGCTGGTCCTGATCGGCGCCAACGGCACCATTGCGCTGATTCGCCATCAGATCCCGGGGTTCGCCCGCCTGCCCTGCTTCGTGCTGGTGATCGCAACCTTCACCACCATCGCCATGCTGGTCATGCAGGCGTTTGCGTTCGATCTGTATCTGAGAATCGCGCTGTTCATCCAGATCATCGTCACCAACTGCATGATCCTCGGCCGGGCGGAAGCCTTTGCCAGCCGCCAGAGCGTGGGCAGGGCGCTCGCCGATGCCGCCGGCACCGCGGCGGGGTTCGCTATTGCGCTGCTCACACTGGGCGCCGCCAGGGAACTGATCGCTACCGGCGGCCTGTTCGATAGAATGGAGACGCTGCTGGGGACAGGGGCCGAACGCCTGCATCTGACTTTACTGGACGGCGGCCTGGTGATCGCCGCACTGCCACCAGGCGCCTTCATCATTGCCGGACTGCTGATTGCTGTCGGGCAGGCCACCCACCAGGCCAGAATCAAGCGAGATGAACAAAGACAAACGAACAGAAATATTTGAGCGCCTGAAAGCGAACGATCCGAATCCGACCACGGAACTCGAATACCAGACGCCTTTCGAACTGCTGATCAGCGTGATCCTTTCCGCCCAGGCGACGGATGTGGGCGTGAACAAGGCCACCGCAAAGCTTTATAAGGTCGCGAACACACCACAACAGATCTTCGAGCTTGGGGTGGAGGGTCTGAAGACGTACATCAAGACCATCGGACTCTTCAACACCAAGGCGGAGAACGTGATCAAGACCTGTGCGGCGTTGCTGGAACTGCACGACGGCGAGGTGCCGGAGGATCGTGCGGCTCTGGAAGCGCTGCCGGGCGTCGGCCGGAAAACGGCCAACGTGGTGCTGAATACGGCCTTCGGACATCCGACCATGGCGGTGGATACGCACATCTTCCGCGTCGCCAACCGGACAAAAATCGCACCGGGCAAGAATGTCCGGGAAGTAGAGGATCGGCTGGTGCGGCTCATTCCGGAGCCCTATCTGAAGGATGCGCATCACTGGCTCATCCTGCACGGGCGCTATGTCTGCACCGCCAGGAAACCCCGCTGTGGCGCCTGCATCATCGAAGACCTCTGTGAGTTCAAACAGAAGACGGAATACGACTGACCGGCTCTCCACCGCTCAGCCGGCCAGGATGCTCAGCTAGAGGTCGACCAGTTCCACGCGCTCAATCGGCTTGCCCAGGAAGTAGCTGCCAACCCGACGGAAACGACTGACCCCGTCCGTTGCCAGCAGGGTGAGTTGCCCCGTGCCGGACCGGGCCGCCGCAGGCGTTGCCAATGCCGCCTTCACCCGTGCAGCCGTGGTCGCCGCCGAATCCACCACCCGGGTTCCCTGCGGCAGAAGTTCGCCGAGTGCGCGTTCGAAAACCGGGAAGTGCGTGCAGCCGAGCACCACGGACGCCGGTCGGCTGATGCTGTGGCCGGCCAGATGACCGTGCAGGTAGTGGCGCAGCACGTTCGCACAGAATTCACCCGCATGCTCCCCCTCTTCAGCCAGCGCCACCAGCAGCGGGCAGGCACGTGCATGCACCTTGAGATCGGGCCGCAAGCCGAGGATGGCCCGCTGGTAGGCGCCGCCCTGAACCGTGCTCTCGGTCGCCAGGACCAGCACATGAGCGCCGTGCTCGGACTCTGCCGCAGCGGCGGCGCCGGGCTCCACCACCCCGAACACCGGCAGCTCCGGATGCCGTTCGGCCAGTGCGTCCAGCGCAAACGCGGATGCCGTGTTGCAGGCCACCACCAGGGCGCGAATACCGCGTTTGATCAGGATTTCCGCGGCCTGCAGGGCATACCGCTGCACGGTTTGCGGACTCTTCGAGCCATAGGGCAGCCGTGCGGTATCGCCGAGATAGAGAAAGGACTCATGAGGGAGCGCTTCGGACAGGGCACGCAGAACGGTGAGACCGCCCATGCCGGAGTCGAAGACGCCGATGGGCGCACGCTCTGTCATGTTCTAAAACGCCGGAAAATGATCGATCAGGAAGATTTCTTGAACCAGGACTTCAGCTTACCCGGCTTTGCCTGCCCGGGCGATCCGTTCCGATCGGCGGCGGTCTCGAAGTGGGCCACGTTGTCGCCCATCGGCCGGGCTTTCGCGTCGCCGCTGTGGCGCAACTCCCGGATCTTCTTCTCGATGATCAGGTCTTCCTTGCGCTGGGCTTTGATGGCCGCCCCGATGTCGATACCGCAACGGGCGCAGTGACTGGCTTCCAGTTGCAGGTGACCACAGCGGGGACATTCCACATGAGCCGCGGTGATATCACGCAGGGTGTGGTCGCCGCTGCGATCGGCGCGATCCACACGGTAGTCGAGTTTCTGATCGGTTTTCGGGGTCAGATCCTTGATGCGAACCAGAGCGCCGAGATCGGCGAAGCGCGCCTGCAGGGCCAGGGCATCCGCTTGAGAAAGCTGGGAACGGATGACCACCGTCCGGCCACTGAACAGCTGGCCGGCCTTGCGTTCATCAATGCCGAGTTCCCGGGACAGGTTGTTTCGAACCGTCGCTTCCTGGGCACCCTCGGCGACTTCGCCGCTGAAAAGTACCTGATAGTGGTTCATCGCTCACTCCGTAAGCTTTCGACCGCTCCTTGCACCAAGCCGGAGACGCAGTGCATTCAGGCGGATAAAACCCGCCGCATCGCCCTGATGATACGCACCTTCATCGTCCTCGAACGTGACCACGTTCGCATCGTACAGGCTATCGGATTCGGACTGACGGCCCACGACGCTGACACTGCCCTTGTAGAGCTTCAGCCTGACAACACCGTTGACAGTTTCTTGAGAGGCATCAATCAGCGCCTGCATGACCTTTCGTTCCGGCGACCACCAGTAGCCGTTGTAGATGAGCTTCGCATAGCGCGGCATCAACTCATCCTTGAGATGGGTCACTTCCCGGTCGAGGGTGATGGACTCGATCGCCCGATGGGCTTTCAGCAGGATGGTGCCGCCGGGCGTTTCATAGCAGCCGCGGGACTTCATGCCCACGAAGCGGTTCTCGACGATATCGTCCCGACCGACCCCATTGCGGCCACCCATCGCGTTCAGCTCGGTGAGAATTGCCGCCGGCGAGAGACGCACGCCGTTGACAGCCACCGGATCACCCTGCGCGAATTCGATGGTCACCACTTCCGGCTGATCGGGCGCCGCTTCCGGCGATACGGTCCAGCGCCACATGTCTTCGCTGGCTTCCACCCAGGGGTCTTCCAGGTTGTCGCCTTCGTAGGAAATGTGCAGCAGGTTCGCATCCATGGAGTAAGGCGATTTCTTGCCGCGCTGATAGTCCACGGGAATCTGATGCTTCTCACAGAAGTCCATGAGCGCTTCCCGGGAATTCAGGTCCCACTCACGCCAGGGCGCGATCACCGCGATCTCCGGGGACAGCGCGTAGGCACCCAGTTCGAAGCGAACCTGGTCGTTTCCCTTACCGGTCGCGCCGTGGCTGATGGCATCGGCGCCCGTCTCCGCCGCAATTTCCACGAGCCGTTTGGCGATCAACGGTCGGGCAATGCTGGTGCCGAGCAGGTACCCGCCTTCATAGACCGTGTTGGCCCGGAACATGGGGAAGACGTAGTCGCGCACGAATTCCTCCTGAAGGTCCTCTATGTAGATCTCCCGGACACCCATGGCCTGGGCCTTGGCCCGGGCTGGTTCGACTTCCTCACCCTGACCGATGTCGGCGGTGAAGGTGACCACCTCGGCATCATAGGTTTCCTGCAGCCAGCGGCAGATCACGGAAGTATCCAGGCCGCCGGAATAGGCCAGCACGATCTTTCTGGACACGCGTACGCTCCTAATTGTGTTCAGCAGCCGTGTTCAAAAGACTCTCTGAACAGTTTGTGTGAAAGGAAAAGGCGCGCAATGGTAAGGAATGTCCGCGTACTTTTCGAGACCGGCGCATCGCGGTTCGATCCCAGCCCTCATGGGCGCTGTGCTATGGTGCCGCGGATGAATCTCCCCCCGAATTCAGAAGAATCCAAACCGCTCTGGCAACCCGGTACCGAAATGTCCAGCCGATTCCGTGGCTATCTGCCCGTGGTGGTGGATCTGGAAACCGGTGGCTTCGATGCCGCCCAGCACGCCATCCTCGAGATGGCTGCCGTGGAGGTGGTGTTCGACGCCGAGCGTCTGGTGCCCGGCGAGCGCTGGCAACAGGCCGTGGCACCCTATCCGGGCAGCAGCATGGACCCTGCCTCACTCAAAATCACCGGCATCGATCCGGACGATCCGGAGCGTGGCGCCATCGACGAAGCGGATGCCTTCCGGGACATGTTCCGACTGATCCGTAAGGCGATGAAGCGGGAGGGTTGTCAGCGGGCCATCCTGGTGGCGCACAACGCTGCCTTCGATCACCAGTTCATGCGGCTGGCCTACGAGCGCAACAATCTGAATCGCAGCCCCTTCCACCCGTTCAGCTTCATCGACACGGCGTCACTGGCCGCGGTGGCCTATGGCCACACCGTGCTCAGTGAAGCCTGCGGTCGGGCCGGCATTCCTTTCGAAGCCAGTCGCGCTCACAGTGCGCTTTACGACGCTGAGAAAACGGCTGAACTGTTCTGCACGATCGTTAATCGATGGCAGGCCGTTCACGGCGTGGTGGATACAAGCCCGGAATCCGGAGAAGCGTAGCGGGAAACGGACGCTGGCTGGTTTCAGTAGATCCGCTGTGTGCGAATCCAGCAAGGCGTTTTCATGCACTCCCGCTCGGGCGCTCCGCGCTTCCCTCAGTTGCCGATGTTGCCTGGCAATCGCCAGTCAAATCGGACGCCTTCGGCCTCGCTCTCACGTTTCAGAAAACGCCTTGCTGGATTCACTCACGGTTGGCGTGCCGAGGTCGGCCGGTTTCGGTCGGGTTGTTTGCCGCGGGCTCTTTAATCCGCCGCTGGCGCTTAATCCGCCGCGGGCGCTCTAGTCCGCCGCGGGCGCTGCACCCTTGATCAGGGGTTCGAGTTCGCCGGATTCGAACATCTCGGTGATGATGTCGCAGCCGCCGACCAGTTCGCCGTTCACGTACAGCTGAGGAAACGTCGGCCAGTTGGCATAGCCTGGCAGCGTGGCGCGAATATCCGGATTGCTCAGGATGTCCACGTAGGCAAAGCGCTCGCCGCAGGCGATCAGACACTGCACCGTCTGGGCGGAAAAGCCGCACTGGGGTGCCGCTGGAGATCCCTTCATGTAGAGCAGGATCGGATTGTCATCGATCTGCGACTTGATGGTGGCAATGACTTCTTCGCTGGCACCTTCGCTTACGGTATCGCTCATGTAAGATCTCCTGTCTGCCCCCGCACTATGACTTCGTATGCCTCGAATTGAGGCATCGGGGAAGCGGATTGTAGCCTCTGGCGGCAATCAATGCCCAGCAAACGGGTTATGTGATCAGGGCATAAGCAGGTATCAATTCATATCGGATCAGGAAACTTGACCTTGGCTTTCAATTTCGACGAGGAAATCGACCGCACACAGACCACCAGTTCAAAGTGGCAGAAGTATGCAGACCGGGACATTCTGCCGTTCTGGGTGGCCGATATGGAATTCGCTACCCCGGATTTCGTGCTCGACGCCATCCGCGCCCGGATCGACCGCCGGATCATCGGCTACACCCGCACCCCACCTGAGACGGTGGCGGCCTTTCAGAACTGGCTGGCACGACACTACGGCTGGACAGTGCCGGAAGAATGGCTGGTCTGGCTGCCCGGTGTGGTGCCGGGTGTGAATATGACCGCCCGGGCCGTGGCCGAGTCGGACGGTGGTGTGCTGATCCCCACCCCCGTTTATTACCCGTTCCTGTCGGTGCCGGACAACGCCGGGCAGACCGGCATTCAGGTGCCGCTGGCCCGGGACGGCGACCGCTGGGAAATGGATTTCGATGCCCTGCAGAGCGCGGTGGACGACCACCGTCCGGGGAGAGTCCGCGTGCTTCTGCTCTCCAACCCGCAGAATCCCACCGGCCGGGCCTATACGAAATCCGAACTCACCCTGCTGGCCGATTTCTGCCTCAAAAATGATCTGATCCTGTGCTCGGATGAAATCCATTGCCCCATCCTGCTCGATCAGCATGCGACCCACACGCCCGTGGCCAGTCTGTATCCGGAGATCGCCGAGCGGACGGTGAGCCTTTTCTCGCCGACCAAGGCCTACAACATCCCGGGTCTCCCCTGTGCAGTGGCGGTGATCCCCGACCGGGCTCTGCGCCAGGCGTTCAAGCAGACGGATGCCGGCCTGCTGCCGAATATCGGTCCGCTCAGTTTCGCCGCCTCTACGGCCGCTTTCGCGGATGAGGGCGACTACCTCCCGGCGCTGCTGGCGTACCTCCGTGGCAATCGCGACCGTCTGGCCGAGGTGGCTGGCAGCCGGATGGGACCGGTGGAAGCCACCTACCTGGCCTGGATCGACGTCAGCGATACCCGCATCGCTTCGCACGCCGGCGCGCACTTCGAACAACACGGTCTCGGCCTGTCCAATGGCGTCGATTTTGCCGGACCGGGATTTGTCCGCTTCAATTTCGCCTGTCCGCGATCCCTGCTGGAGCGGGGCATGGAACGGCTGGCGGAAGCGCTCGCGGATCTCTGAGACGTCCGGTGCGCCTGCCACCGGCCGGCGCGCCCAGGCACAAATATCCTGGCCCGCGCGCCAGTCTCGGGTTGATCGACGCGAGATTGAACTCATAACATCGCTTTAGTAGCATGCTCGGTTTTTTCCCGCGCCGGAGCGGCCTGCTCATGAGCAATCTGATGGATACCTACAAGCGCCTGCCCGTGGCGTTCGCCCGCGGCGAAGGCGCCTTCCTGGAAGACACGGACGGCAAGCGGTACCTGGACGCCCTGACCGGCCTCGCCGTCTGTGGCCTGGGCCACGCTCACCCGAATGTCACCCGGGCCATCGCCGAGCAGGCCAGTACGCTGACCCACACCTCCAACCTTTACGAAGTACCCCTGCAGGCGAGCCTGGCCGCGAAGCTCTGCGACCGGTCGGGCATGGACAAGGTGTTTTTCGGTAATTCAGGCGCCGAAGCCAACGAGGCGGCGATCAAGATCGCCCGACTGCATGGGCACAATCAGAGCATCGAGCAGCCCACGGTGGTGGTCATGGAAGGCAGCTTCCACGGCCGGACCATGGCCACGCTGACCGCCACCGGCAACCGCAAGGTTCAGGCCGGTTTCGAACCCCTGCTGAAAGGATTCGTTCGAGCGCCCTTCGGGGATGCGGAGGCGGTTGCCCTGATCGGCCGGAACAACCCGGACGTCACCGCCGTGCTGGTGGAGCCGGTGCAGGGTGAAGGCGGCATCATCATTCCCGATGACGATTACCTTGCCCGACTGCGCGCCATCTGCGATGAGCACAACTGGCTGCTCATGCTCGACGAAGTGCAGACCGGCAACGGTCGGACCGGCGCTTACTTCGCCTACCAGAAGGCCGGCGTTCTGCCGGACGTCGTCACAACCGCCAAAGGCCTGGGCAATGGCGTACCCATCGGGGCCTGCCTGGCCCGTGGTCATGCCGCCAACATCCTCCAGCCCGGCAATCACGGCTCCACCTTCGGCGGCAACCCGCTGGTCTGTGCGGTGGCCCATGCGGTGATCGACACCCTGGATGCGGACAACCTGATCGAGCGCGCCGGTGAACTGGGGGCGCGGATCGTCGGTGGCTTGAGCGAAGCGCTGGCCGGCAACAACGCCGTTCAGGATATTCGCGGCGCCGGGCTCATGATCGCCGTGGAACTGGCCGCCCCCTGTGGCGAACTGGTTGCCCGGGCCCTGGAGGAAGGCCTGCTCATCAACGTCACCAGAGACAACGTGGTTCGCCTGTTGCCGCCGCTCACCCTGAGCGATGAGGAAGCAGACGAACTCGTGGCCCGGCTTGCCCGGGTCATCAACAACGCCTGAGGCATCTGCCATGACTGCGCAAGCGAAGAGAGATTTCCTGACGCTGCTCGACTGCTCCCACGAAGAGCTGAATGCCATCACCCGCCGCGGCACCGAACTTCGCGGCATGAAAGAGCAGCCACAAACCCTGACGGGTAAATCCGCGGTGATGATGTTTCAGCTGAACTCCACCCGGACCCGGGTTGCCTTCGAAGCGGGATTGAAGGAACTGGGCGGTCACGCGGTGATCCTGAGTCCGGCAGACAGTCAGTTCGGTCGCGGCGAACCGGTGGAAGACATGGCCCGCGTGCTCTCCGAGATGGTCGATGCGGTGATCATCCGTACCGGATCCCAGGCACTGCTGGAATCATTCGCCGCCGCCGCGAGCATTCCGGTGATCAACGCGATGAGTGAGCGTTACCATCCCTGTCAGTTGCTGGCCGACGTGCAGACATTCGAAGAACTGCGCGGCCCCATCGAAGGCCGGACCGTCGGCTTCGTCGGGGATGGCTACAACATGTGCAATTCCTACATCAACGCCGCCCGACAGTGGGGCTTTCATCTGAAGATCGCCTCACCGGAAGGCTACCGTCCGGACCCGGATCTGCTGAAGAGCACCAACAACGCCGAGCTCGTGGAAACGGCTCAGGAAGCGGTGGCGGGTGCCGACCTGGTGGTGACGGATGTCTGGTCTTCCATGGGCCATGAAGGCGAGGAAGCAAGCCGGATCGCGGCCTTCGAGCCGTTCCGGGTGGACGAGAAGCTGCTCGACCAGGCTACCAGCGACGTGCTCTTCATGCATTGCCTGCCGGCCCACCGTGGCGAAGAGATCAGCGAGACCCTGCTCGACGATCCCAGGGCCTGCGTTTTCCACGAAGCCGGCAACCGTCTGCACAGCCAGAAGGCCCTGCTCGAGTTTCTGCTGGCCTGATCTTACCGGGCGTCGCTCTGACGTCCGGGCTACCTCCCACCGGGCTCCCTTTTGCCTGCAGCAGATGCAGCCTCTCTCCACTAATGGCCTGAATGGACAGAACCCTGTCCTCATGGGCACGGGTGCGACCGGCCATGGGGCTTAGATTGACGCTGTTGCGTTAATGGAGCAAAGGCAATGCAGGCAGAACCCGCGAATTCAGATACAGGACATCGAGCCCAGCCCGACCGGGCGCTGGTGGCACTGCGCACCCAGTTGGAAGCCAGTCTCCTGGCGTACCGGTGCGGCTGGCAGGCCGCGGACGATATCCGGGTTAAAAAACTGGAGCTGGCATTGAAGGCCGTGCTTGGGGAACTGGGTCAGCCGGATCCGGCGGAGGCGCTCATCGGCCGGAACCGGCAACCGGTTGATCAGATCCGCAGATCTTCCAGCGGCAGTGGCTTGGCAATCTGGTAGCCCTGGGCGTAATCCACGCCGATCTCCCGCAACCGTTCGAGCACTTCCTCGTCTTCCACATACTCGGCGATGGTCTTCTTGCCCATGTAGTGACCGATCTCGTTGATGGAGCGGACCACGGCATAGTCGCCGGGATTGTTGGCGATGTCTTTCACGAACACGCCGTCGATCTTGACGAAGTCAACCGGCAGATTGCGCAGATAGGAATAGGAAGACAGGCCGGTGCCGAAATCGTCCAGTGAGAACTGACAGCCGATGATCTTCATGCGATTCATGAAGTCCACGGCGTTATCCAGGTTGGCAATCGCCGCGGTTTCGGTGATCTCGAAGCACACCTTCGAGGTCGGCGCCTGACTCTTCGAAAACTGCTCGAGCACAAAATCCGGGAAGGTTTCATCGTTGATCGAGTGACCGGAGACGTTGATGGAGAAGCCGCCGAAGTGGTCGAGCTTATCCCGGTTGATGCTCATCCAGTGGAAGACCCGTTCGATCACCCAGCGATCGATGGCCGTCATCCGGTTGTAGGTCTCCGCCGCGAAGATGAACTCCGTCGGCGGCATGGTGTCGCCCAGTTCATCAATCATGGTGAGCAGGATCTCGTAGTGCTGCTCTGCGCCGCCCGGACCCGGCTGGCCGGCACCGTTCATGATCGGTTCGATGCGCTGGCAGTTGAGGATCAGCCGGTCGTCTTCCAGTGCCTTGTCGAGTTCCGTCACCCACTCCATCACACCATGACGCCGCATCATGGTGGCATCACCGAGCTCGTATTCCTGCAGCCGGTTCCGGCCCGCATCCTTGGCCGTGTAGCAGGCCTCGTCCGCGTACTGCATGGCCACGTCGACGCTGTCCATGGTCTGATCCACGAACACCAGCCCCATACTGGCGGACAGGTTGTACATCCTGCCGTCCCACTCGAACCGGGCTTTGCGCACGCTGTTCAACAGATCTTCTGCCAGGTCTCTGGCTTCCGTGGTCTCCACCCCTTCCACCAGCACGCCGAACTCATCTCCACCGAGCCGGGCAATCCGGGCCGGTCGGTTGGACAGAGCCTTGACCAGCTCATCGGCGATCATTTTCAGGAGTTCATCACCCGCGGTGTGACCGCTGGTGTTGTTGACGATCTTGAACTGGTCCAGATCCAGGTAGAGGAGCGCGTGCTGACTTTCATCCGCTTTCGCATGCTGAATGGCCGAGTCCACGAAGCGCTCGAATTCCTTCCGGTTCATCAGCTGAGTGAGATCGTCGTGGCTTGCCTGGTAGGCCAGCTGGTTGTGCATGTTTTCCAGCATGCGCTGGGAGGCCCGCTCCATGAGCGGCAGGTCGTAGTCATCCAGCAGCGTGATCTCGCCCTTATGCAGACCATCGGCCATTTCCCGGAGCGTCAGCTCCCGGTTCTTGATGCCCTTTCGATTCACGAGCACGAACGCAGAGGCTTCGTCGCCCACGAAGGCAACGGTCAGGATCAGCGGGCGGCCCTGGGGATCGGCGGCGGCCATCCACTCGCCCACCTGAACCCGTTTGGCCCGCTCCACGGCCTTGGACCAGCTGGAACGGATCTCTTCGTCGTCGGATTCGATGACCGGTTCGACCTCCGGCAACAGCCCATCCAGGCCCAGGGCATCGGCTACCCCGCTGGGTTCTACCGGCGAGTAGCTCACCTCTGACTTCTTACCGGTGGTATCACCCACCAGCGCGGAAGACAGGGACATCACCAGGGGCGTGCGCTTGCTCGGGTCGAACGAAATGCTGTTCAGGCCGTTGACCACCCGCTTCAACAGGGAATCCGGGTCCACGTAGGCATCGCTGCCTTCCTCGATGCTGCCATCGAGTTGCCCCCAGAGCTGATCGATCAGCGCGATCTGATCCTGGAATTCATGGCTGTCTGCGCCTTTGCGCAGATGGGTGTGCACCAGCAGATTGCGCCAGCCGGGGTTGAGCAGTTGAAGCAGCAGATCGGGCACTTCCCGGCCGGAAATACGCTCTTCCATCTGATCGAGCACCGCGCGTCTGGCACGCGCCAGCTTCTGCTGACCTTCACTGGCGCGAACGGTGCGCTCGATGTTGCCGCGATAGGCGCGGGTCTGTTTGTCGACCAGCGGATTGAGTTCGTCCACCACCTCGGAGAAGACTTCCGGATTCTCGTCATACTCGGTGACGACCTTCTTCAGGAGTTCGTCGACCCGCTGACCGACTTCGCGGTCAATGCCTTCCCGGATATCTTTCTGATTGCCCAGGCGACCGAGCTGGTTGAGCATCTGGACCGCGTCGTGGGGTCCGGCTTCGTCGGGCTGCAGGAACTGAGGATCGCGGGCCGCAAGCTTGTTCAGAGTGATCTCGAGTCGGGCGATCCACTCCCGAATGCCTTCGGTCAGGAAGGAGTCTTCCTGCAGGGAGTCCACCAGGGACTCCATCACATTCAGGGTGTCGTAGTCGGCTTCGTTGAGTCGTTTGCGGTCACCGTGCTGACTCTGCAACAACTCCACCAGCCGCGGTCTGACCCGGGTGTCGGTGAGCGACGCCTCCTCACCGAGCTCTGACTCGATGGTGGACAGAGCGGACAGGATGTCCGTGGTGTCGAAAGTGTCCCCGGCCGGCGTGGTGGGTGTAGCCAGAATGGAATCCACTTCCTTGCCCAGCATTTCCCGGCTGCGCCGATCGACGCTGAGCAGACTGCGGGCCGTGTTGTAGACATCGCGACCCTTCGCCGCCGGAGCGACGAACGGATTGTGGTCCACCCGGGGCGCGGCAGGGCTGATGCCGTCCGCCGCCATTGCCGCTTCACGGACAGCGGTGTCCATTTCCTGATAAGCCTCGGGTTCCACCCGCACACCGGATGGCGTGCGCGGCACGGACATCCGATGCAGAGAATCCCGAAGTTCTTCCACCGACGGAAACGCGCCGCTCTCCTCCAGCATCTGTGCCAGTGCCGCATAGAGATTGCCCAGCATGGGCATCAGCGCAGACTCGAAGCAGTGATAGACGTCCTGCTTCACCACCCGGCGGAATTCAAATTCCTTGATGGCATCGTCGAAGCACCAGGTGAGCACGGACGGACCCACCGGAATCACATCCTTATGGGTCCAGGGCTTGGCCACCAGACCAAGCTGAGCACGCAGATCGAGCAGCGTATCCGTATAGCGGTTCTCTGCCTTGGAGATGATCTCCGCCACCGCCAGCCACTCTTCGAACTGCTCGGTATCCACCAGCTGCAGTTGCCCGGTGCTGCCGGTTTCACGGCGGCGGCGACGCTCCAGGACGTCCTCAAGCTCTGAAATCCGATCGATCTGTTTCAGCGCCTCGCCGATGAAGTCATGGCGGATCCGGTCCTGATTTTTCTCGATCAGCTCCAGCCCTTCGAAGTACATGCCCTGCATGGCATTGGTGCCCGCATCCCTGGCTTTGACCAGCAATTCGTTGTCGACGATGCCGAAGAACTGCGTACAGATCCGGTCCAGCGCCCGCTGGGTCACCCGGCGCAGCCGGTTCTTGATTTCCCCGGCCGCCTCGTCGCTGATACGGCGATCACGAAGCAGCTTGTCCGGAATTTCCTGGTGCTCGACGGCCGGCTGCCCGGGTTCCGCCGACTTGCTGCCGGGCTCAGTTTCCTGACCGGCCGGCTGATCGTCGGCGTCGGTAAATTCACCCTCGACGATATTGCCCGCCTCTGCCGCGGATCGGGACAGCATGCCGGAAGCAATGGCGAAATCGATCAGAGAGCTGAAGGCCTCTTCCGGCACCCCTTCGTCGAAGCGAACGCCGATGCCGTGACCGGCATCCGTGACCCGGGCGATGGTCGCCTGGGTCCGGTAATGACGCTGGCCATTCGGCGTGGCAACAGAAAAGTGCAGGGCAACCTGTTCGCCGGGATGAGCATCCGCGCCGGTTGCGGCGAGCGAGCGGGAACCACCGGTACCGGTGAGCAGCATCCCCTCCTGGCAGAAATCACGGATCGTGCACAGCCAGGAACGACCCTCATTAGGGTGAACGAGAGCTGACAGGGATATGGGTTGCCGCGGGTGCTTCCGGCGATTCACGCTTGCAGTGTCCGTCTGCGAAATCGTCTGGACATTACCCGATATGGGTTGGCGCGTCACGCTGACCTCCTAGGACCCACGCACGATTTGATCACGACCCAGAGCTTTGGCCGAATAAAGTGCCCGATCTGCGCGCTGGATCACATCTTCGACCCGTTCCCCGGCCCGGAAGGCTGCCAGCCCCACGGATACGGTCTGCCGGTATTCAGGGTCCTCCGGCACCATGGAGAGAAATCTGGTCCGTTCACAGAGACGCTGGGCCACCCGCTCCGCCCGCTCTTCATCCGCACCGACCAGCAGAAGCAGAAATTCCTCTCCACCAAGCCGGGCCACGAAATCGACCGAGCGGACCACGCTGTTGGCCACCTCGGCAAAATCACGCAGCACCCGATCCCCGGCCTGATGCCCATAGCGGTCGTTGATCCGTTTGAAGTGGTCCAGATCGCAGTAACACAGGGTGAAGGAAAGATGTCCCCGGTCGGCAAGCGCTTTCTGACGGCTGAGCACATCCATGATGTAGCGACGGTTATAGAGCCCGGTCAGCTCATCGCGCATGGCAAGCTCGGAAAGCTGCTCCATGGCTTCGTTCAGCCGGTCGCGGCGACGGTCGAACGCTTCCCTGAGCGCCGTGACTTCGGAGGCCATGTACGCCATCGCTGCCAACATGCTGCTGAACGCCAGCAGGACTTTGCCCTCGAAGACGGGATCCGACCAGCCCATCAGCACCAGAGTCCCGGCGCTGACAAGGTAACCAATCCAGGTGATTGCCGCGATGACGAGCATCTGGGTCCGGGCAAGATGGAGCGCCGCGTGGAGCACGCCGAACAGGGGCACCACGAGCAGCAGCAGGCGCATGAGACTCGGCACCAGAACGGCGGTCAGCACCACGCCGAGATTGCACCAGAGCGCTTTGGAGAAGGTGAGCGTGCCGGCATCGAACCGGCCCTGATGCTCGTCGGCAAACAGCAGCACAATGAAACCGAGGATCCAGACGCCCAGCAGGAGGGAGAACGCGGATGTGGTGACCATGAGCTCCCCGTCGCTGAGCAACGCGACGCAGAACAGGACATAGGCGATCAGGCCGGCGACGACCAGCAGAATGCGATTGATTCTGTTGACGCCAGGCGCGGCGACGGACAGCAACACGGGCGGCTCCGGGGTTTCAGATAGAACCGCTATTTTAAGTTCGCACCGTTGGCCTCACGTGCTGCGTTGTAACGGTCTTGTGACATCCCCTGGCTGGTTATTTCCGTCGTTCAGCGCAACGAGCGCTCTACGGCCTTGTGCCAGCCGGTAAGGAGTCGCTCACGTACCGTACTGTCCATGGCGGGCAGAAAGGCCTGGTCGAGGCCCCACATGCGGGCGGCGGTCGCCAGATCGTCAACCAGACCCCCCCCCACAGCGGCCAGCAGGGCGGCTCCCAGCGCGGTGGTTTCCACATTCACAGGTCGCTCCACGGGGCGATCGATCATGTCCGCCAGAAACTGACACAGCCAGTCGTTCACTACCATGCCGCCGTCCACGCGCAACTGACCGACCTCCGCACCATCCCGGGTGATGGCCTCGACCAGCTCCACCGTCTGATAGGCCACGCTCGCCAGCGTGGCCGTGATCAGATGATCCCGCTCGGTGTCGAGGGTCATGCCCGTGAACAGACCGCGCGCGTTCGGTGCCCAGTGGGGTGCACCGAGCCCCGTGAAGGCCGGCACCAGATAAACGCCCCGGGTATCGCCAGCCGTGCGGACGGCGGCGGCCTCGCTTTCGTGCGCTTCCGTGATCAGTCCGAGCTGGTCTCTGAGCCATTTGATGGCCACGCCGGCCGAAAAGATGCTGCCTTCCAGCGCATAAGTCGGCTCACCGGCCAGCTGGTAGGCAATGGTCGTCAGCAGTTGCTGGGTGGAACTGACCGGCGCAGACCCGGTGTTCGTCATCAGAAAGCAGCCGGTGCCATAGGTGCTCTTCACCATGCCCGGCTCGAAGCAGGCCTGACCGATGAGGGCCGCCTGCTGGTCACCCGCCACGCCCAGAATGGGAATGTCCGCGCCGAACCATTCCGGGTCCGCGGTCCCGAAATGGCCCGCGCTGTCCATTACCCTGGGCAATACACTTTCCGGCACCGCGAAATATTCGAGCATGGGCACCGACCAGTCCTGCCCGGTGATGTCGTAAAGCATGGTCCGCGACGCGTTGGTGGCATCGGTGACGTGCGCTCTACCTTTGCTCAACCGCCAGATGAGATAGCTGTCCACGGTACCGAAGCAGAGTTCGCCGCGGGCCGCCAGCCGGGCCGCTTCGGGCACCTCTTCGAGCAACCAGGCGAGCTTGGATCCGGAGAAGTAGGGATCGATCACCAGTCCGGTGCGCCGGGCAACCTCGCTCTGCATTCCGTTGGCCTGCATGTCGGCGCAGCGTGCGGCGGTTCGTCTGTCCTGCCAGACGATGGCGTTGTGCAGTGTTTTCCCCGTATTCCGGTCCCAGACGAGGGTGGTCTCCCGCTGGTTTGTTATACCAATCGCGGCCACGTCCCTACCGGTCAGACCGGCCTGATCCAGCGCATCCCGGCCGGCCTGCACGGTGGTGCGCCAGAGCACTTCCGGGTCCTGTTCCACCCAGCCGTCGGCCGGAAAGGTCATGTCGAACTCGTGTTGAACCGCGGCAAGCATGCGGCCCTGAAGATCAAAAAGGATGACCCGGGAACTCGACGTCCCCTGATCGATGGCCATGATATGACTCATTTTTCTGTCAGATTCCCAGATATCCGGAAACACAATATATAGTGGTCGCCGAAATCGGGCCATCGGTGCTGAAACCCGCATCAAACGACCGGGAATCGACGGGAATCAGGCCCGATTTCGAGGGTTTTCCGACGTCCACAGGCCGTGCACCGGCGACCCACAAGTTATCCACAGGTAGTTCACCGCTCATCCCTTGCAACAGGCAGTCGTTCGGTTTAACTTGTGCCGTCTTGGGCCTGAAAACCCCAAGATGTTGAGGTTGACGGAGCTCCTCGACACCAGAAGCAGTGATTTCGGGCAATCGAAGTCAATGGCGTTGAAAGCGGTATATAAAGCAGAATATAGAGCGGAATAACTCGGCAGAAATGCCAGAAAAAGGCAATAAACAGGCCGAATTCCCATCCCAGAATATTGGACTGAGTCAACTGATTGACCGATCCAGGGGATCATTTCAAACGCAGCTGAACGTCGATGCCCGTCACCCCAACATGTGGGAATCCGCCGGATTCCATTTCGACGAAAATAGACAAGAAAATTCCAGAAATATGTTCGGAGGGGACGCATTTCTGTGAGCACATATCAACGACATCCTGCCAGATCCGGCGCAGACCGGTTCGGCTCGCTCTGTTGTCCGTTCATCGATTCAGTCGCTGAACCCGACCACAGGAAGAGATCCGTTCCGAAGAACCTGCTCCGGGGGATACCAGTCGCTGATCCGCGCTCACGGATATCGCCTCTCCGTCAACCACAGCCCATCGGGGAGTAGATAAACGACAATGCACACCGAACCTGACTCCAGCTCACCCACTCCCGGCGGCCCGGCTCAGTCCGGAGACGCCAACCCCAGCCCAGCCTCCAACGCTGACGCATCCCCCCTTTCGCCAGCCATTGCGGCCACGGCGCCTGGTCAGATCCGGGTGATCAAACGGAACGGCACGGTCGTTCCCTATACGGACGACAAGATCGCACTCGCACTCACCAAAGCCTTCCTGGCAGTGGAAGGTGGTACGGCCGCGGCCTCACCGCGTATCCGCGAGCTGGTCGGCCATCTTACCGAGCAGGTGACGGGCACGTTCAAGCGTCGCTTCCCGTCCGGCGGCACCCTGCACATCGAAGATATTCAGGACCAGGTCGAACTCGCCCTCATGCGTTCCGGCGAACACAGAGTGGCCCGGGACTATGTGCTGTACCGGGAAGAACATGCCCGGGCCAGAGCCGAGCGGCAGGAGACAGAGATCCCGACCGAAGCGGCCAGCTCGCACATCAGCGTGGTCTACGAAGACGGCCGCAAGGGGCCTCTGGACGTGGCGCGGATCCGCACCCTGGTCCGGGAAGCCTGCACCAGCCTGGATTCGGTGGAGGCGGATCGCATCATCGAAGAGGCGCTGTCGAACATGTACGACGGCATCTCTCAGAAAGACGTTTCCACTTCACTGCTGATCACCGCCAGGACTCTGGTGGAGGAAGAGCCGAACTACACCTATGTATCCGCCCGGCTACTGCTCGATGAACTCCGCACCGAGGCGCTGCAGTTCCTGAAGGTATCGTCCGGCGAATACTTCCGGGCCACCCAGAGCGAGATGGTGGATCTTTACCCCACCGCCCTGGCAGCTTTCATCGAGCGTGGTATCGAGCTGGAGCTGATTGCACCGGATCTGGCCAGCTTCGATCTGGCCGCCCTCGGCGATGCCCTGAAACCGGAACGTGACCTGCAGTTCACCTATCTCGGTCTGCAGACCCTGTACGACCGCTATTTCATCCACTCCGATGAAGTCCGCTTCGAGCTGCCCCAGGTCTTCTTCATGCGGGTTGCCATGGGCCTGGCCGCCCGGGAAGACAACCCCACCGCGCGTGCCATCGAGTTCTACGATCTGCTGTCGAGCTTCGACTATATGAGCTCCACGCCCACACTGTTCAATGCCGGCACTCTGCGTCCGCAGCTGTCGTCCTGTTTCCTCACCACGGTGCCGGACAACCTGGAAGGCATCTACGGAGCCATCAAAGACAACGCCATGCTATCCAAATGGGCAGGTGGCCTGGGCAACGACTGGACGCCCGTCCGCTCTCTGGGCGCTTACATCAAGGGCACCAATGGCAAGTCCCAGGGTGTGGTGCCGTTCCTCAAGGTGGTCAACGACACCGCGGTAGCCGTGAATCAGGGCGGTAAGCGCAAAGGCGCCGTCTGTGCCTATCTCGAATCCTGGCACCTGGATATCGAGGAATTCCTGGAGCTCCGGAAAAACACGGGCGACGATCGCCGTCGCACCCACGACATGAACACGGCCAACTGGATTCCGGATCTGTTCATGAAGCGGGTCTTCGAGGACGGCGAGTGGACGCTGTTCTCACCGTCCGACGTACCCGACCTGCACGACCTCTTCGGCCGGGCGTTCGAGAAACGCTATGAAGCTTACGAAGCGATGACGCGTACCGGTGAGCTGACCCTGTTCCGGCGCATCAAGGCGCAGGAACTGTGGCGGAAGATGCTGTCCATGCTGTTCGAGACCGGCCATCCCTGGATGACCTTCAAGGACGTCTGCAACGTTCGTTCACCGCAGCAGCATGTGGGCGTGGTGCACTCCTCGAATCTGTGCACGGAGATCACACTGAATACTTCCGAAGAGGAAGTCGCCGTCTGTAATCTCGGTTCCATCAACCTGCCCCAGCACATCATCGACGGTGAGCTGAATCTGAAGAAACTGAAGAAGACGGTCCGCACCGCGGTCCGGATGCTCGACAACGTGATCGACATCAACTACTACTCGGTCCCTCAGGCACGCACCTCGAACATGCGACATCGGCCGGTGGGTCTCGGCATCATGGGTTTCCAGGATGCGCTCTATGAGCAGCGGATCGCCTACGGCAGCGAGGAAGCAGTGACCTTTGCCGACCGCTCCATGGAAGCCATCAGCTACTACGCCATCGACGCATCCTCGAGACTCGCCAAGGAGCGCGGCCCCTACGCCAGTTTCTCCGGCTCGCTCTGGAGCCAGGGTATCCTGCCCATCGATTCGCTGAAGAATCTGGCTCAGGAACGCGGTGCGGATTACCTTGAGGCCGATTATTCGAGCACCCTGAACTGGGACAAGCTGCGCAGCAAGGTTCAGATCAATGGCATGCGCAACTCCAACGTGATGGCCATCGCACCCACGGCAACCATCGCCAATATCACAGGCGTTTCCCAATCCATCGAGCCCACGTATCAGAACCTGTACGTGAAATCGAATCTGTCCGGCGAGTTCACCGTGGTGAATCCGTACATGGTTCGTGATCTCAAGGAGATGGGTCTGTGGGATAAGGTGATGGTCAACGACCTCAAGTACTACGACGGCAGTCTGGCCAGCATCGAGCGAGTCCCGCAGGAGCTGAAGAATCTGTACGCCACCGCCTTCGAAGTGGAGCCCCGCTGGCTGGTGGACGCCGCCAGCCGCCGGCAGAAGTGGATCGATCAGGCCCAGTCCCTGAACCTCTACATCGCCGAAGCATCCGGCAAGAAACTCGATATCACGTACCGGATGGCCTGGATCCGCGGTCTGAAGACCACCTATTACCTCCGGGCGCTGGGCGCGACCAGCACCGAGAAATCGACGCTGGACCGCGGGAAGCTGAACGCCGTCTCGGCGGAAAGTGGTGCGGAGCCACAAGCGGCAGCAGCACCGGCGGCCCCGGCGCCGGTTACCGCGCCTGCTGCCAAACCGGCCTCGGATCTGGTCCTGGAAGGCGGCCCGGCAGAGGTGCCACTGGCCTGCTCCCTCGACGACCCCGATTGCGAGGCCTGCCAATAGCCCCCAAGAGCCCCAAGAGCCCCAAGAGCCTTCAGCACTGTGCCGAAGGCTCTCCAAAGGAAGAGAGACGGAGTTGAGAAAATGTTGAGTTGGGACGACTACGAAGACGACAAACCCATCCCGGTGATGGCCCCCTCCACCCACCAGGGCCAGGCCGAAGCAGCCGAAGCAATAGAAGCCAGGGCGGCAACACCTGCCGCCGGGTTGGCAGAGCCGATTCATGAACCGATCCCGGAACCGGCCATCGAAGTACCGGAGCCCGTGGAAGCACCGGCGGCGGACTCAGCAGCTGCGCCGGAAGCAGCGCAGCCGCCCGCCGCACCGAACGCGCTCAACGCTCTGGCCGGCCAGCACAGCCAGGAAGATCCGGTGCGTACCAACCTGGCCGCTCCGGTAATGGATACCTCCGCCACAGCCGCCATCGAGCCCGCGGCGGAATCCGCCATGGCGGAAGCGGAAGCGTCCGTTGCCGAGCTTGAAGTCCCCCTGGTCAATGAATCCGAGGAATACAGCCGGGTCACCGTGGATCAGAAGCGGATGATCAACTGTCGGGCCGATCTGAATCAGCTCGTGCCTTTCAAATACGACTGGGCCTGGCAGAAGTATCTGGATGGTTGCGCCAACCACTGGATGCCCCAGGAAGTGAACATGAATGCGGACATCTCCCTGTGGAAGTCGGAAGGCGGCCTCACGGATGATGAGCGCGTGGTAGTGAAGCGGAGCCTGGGCTTCTTTTCGACCGCGGATTCACTGGTGGCAAACAATCTGGTGCTGGCCATTTATCGCCTGATCACCAACCCGGAGTGTCGTCAGTACCTGTTGCGTCAGGCGTTCGAAGAGGCCATTCATACCCACGCCTACCAGTACTGCATCGAGTCGCTGGGCATGGACGAAGGCGAGATCTTCAACATGTATCACGAAGTTCCGAGTGTGGCCCGGAAGGCCTCCTGGGGCCTGAAGTACACCCAGGACATCTCGGACCCGACCTTCACCACCGGCACACCGGAAACGGACAAAGTGCTGTTGAAAAACCTGATCGCGTATTACTGCGTGCTCGAGGGCATCTTTTTCTACTGCGGCTTCTCCCAGATCCTCTCCATGGGCCGCCGCAACAAGATGACGGGCACCTCCGAGCAGTTCCAGTACATCCTGCGCGACGAGTCCATGCACGTGAATTTCGGTATCGACGTGATCAACCAGATCAAGCTGGAAAATCCACACCTGTGGGATGCCCAGATGCAGGAAACGGCCCGGCAGATGATCCTCGAAGGCATGCAGCTCGAGATCGAGTACGCCAAGGACACCATGCCGCGCGGCATCCTGGGCATGAACGCCAACATGATGGCCGAATATCTGCAGTTCATCGCCAACCGGCGCCTGGCGCAGATCGGCCTGCCCGAGCAGTTTGCCGGCGTGAAAAACCCGTTCCCCTGGATGAGCGAGATCATGGATCTCAAGAAGGAAAAGAACTTCTTCGAAACCCGCGTCACCGAATACCAGACGGGAGGAGCCCTCAGCTGGGACTGAGCCTAAGCTCAGTCCGGGAGCGCCCCACGGGGCGCGACATAAAGAGCCCTCAGCTGGGACTGAGCCTAAGCTCAGTCCGGAGCGCCCCAACAGGGCGCGACATAAAGAGCCCTCAGCTGGGACTGAGCGTAAAGCTCAGTCCGGAGCGCCCCAACGGGGCGCGACATAAAGAGCCCTCAGCTGGGACTGAGCACAAGCTCAGTCCTCGAGGCGCCAGCGGCAGGCGCCATTCTCTTCAGCATGTTTTCATAGCGGTCCGTTCCCGCTACCGTAGCCCCTTCATGGCACGATCCATCCAGATCAAACCGGGAGGGGCTTTTCTTTGATCTCGTTCAACTCCGGATTTTTCCGACCAGCTATCCAAACATCAAAAGGCAGCCGGGCATTGACGCTCATGCTCGTCACTGCACTCGCTGCCCTGGTCACAACGGAGGCCACCGGCGCCGATGCAGCGGTCGCCGGTGACGGCAATCCCGTTGCCACCACCACCTATGCACTCGCCGGCCTGGAAAAACCTGCGGAGATCATCGTCGATCACTGGGGGGTGCCGCACATCTACGCCGGCACCCACTACGACGCGTTCTTCGTACAGGGTTTCAACGCGGCACGGGACCGTCTCTGGCAGATCGATCTCTGGCGTCGCCGTGGCCTGGGCCTGCTCTCGGAAGTGTTCGGACCGGCATTCGTGGAACAGGACCGGGCGGCGCGTCTGTTCCTCTACCGTGGCGACATGTATCCCGAGTGGCTTGCCTACGGCTCGGATGCGAAAAAGATCGCCGAGTCCTTTACTGCGGGCATCAATGCTTTCGTCCAGCTGATCGATGAGCACGCTGAGCTGATGCCGCCGGAATTCGAGTTACTCGGATATGAACCCTCGCTCTGGGATTCGTCCGACGTAGTCCGCATACGCAGCAACGGACTCTGGCGGAACGTGGTGAGCGAAGTGCAGCGGGCGGAAATTGCCTGCGCCGAAGGCATCGAAGCCACCGGGTTGAAAAAAGTTCTGGAGCCTGAATGGCAGACGGAAATCCCGGACGGCTTCGACCCCTGCTCCCTGCCGGAAGGGGTGCTCGACGACTATCTGCTGGCGAAAGCCCCGGTGAACTTCGATGCGCTGGCCGCGGTCGCCGGGTCCACGGCACCCGCCGAACGGGTCATGCAACAGCACCGGGCCGAGGCGCTCGCCCGGGCGGAGCGTCACTCACTCGCCGATCATATCGGCAGCAACAACTGGGTGGTCGCGCCATCGCGCACCGATACCGGACGGCCGATCCTGGCGGACGATCCACACCGTGGCCACGCGGTGCCGTCGCTGCGCTACATCGCGCATCTTTCCGCGCCCGGCCTGGACGTGATCGGCGCAGGAGAACCGGCATTGCCCGGCATCTCCATCGGTCATAACGAGCGGGTCGCGTTCGGCCTCACGATTTTCCCCATCGATCACGAAGACCTGTACGTTTACGAACGGACGCGCCTGAAGCCGCGCCGGGATGGAGTGAAGGAGTCTGATCGCACTGCCTATCGCTACCAGGGACGGGCGGAAGGCATCCGCAGGATCGCGGAGGCGATACCGGTGCGGGGCGAAGAGGCGCGAACGGTCAGCCTCGCATTCACCCGCCACGGTCCCATCGTCTACGAATCCAAAGATCATCTGTATGCCGTTCGCGCCGCCTGGCTCGAGCCCGGCATGGCGCCATATTTCGGCAGCGTCGAATACATGCGGGCCCAGAACTGGCGCCAGTTCGTGGCGGCTCTGAACCGCTGGGGTGCACCTTCGGAGAATCAGGTATTCGCGGACGTGGATGGCAACATCGGCTACAAACCCGCCGGACTCTTTCCGAAGCGGACCACCTGGGATGGTCTGTGGCCCGTACCCGGCGACGGTCGCTACGAGTGGGAAGGCTTTTTCGACATGGATGCCCTGCCGGAAGAATACAATCCGAAGCGCGGCTATACCGGCACCGCCAATGCCATGAATCTGCCCGACGACTATCCCATCGCCGAGCGCAGGATCGGCTTCGAATGGTCCGCACCCTGGCGCTACAAACGCCTCTGGGAAGTGCTCGCACAGCAACCTGAGCACAGCCTGATCGACTCCCACGAACTGCAGCGGGACTACCATTCGGTACTGGCCAGGCAGGTGGTGGCACTGCTGCCGGATGCCTACACCTATTCGAACCATCAGGGCCTGGCCATGCTGAAGGACTGGGACGCCGTGCTGGCACCCGACTCCGCGGCAGCGGCCCTCTACGCGGTCTGGTACTACCGGCATCTGCAGAAAGCGTTGCTGGCTTACCGGCTGCCGGAGACGCAGCTCACCAGCATGGATACGCTGGCCGTGCTGGAAACCCTGGCGGACCGCGGCTCCGAAGCCATAGTACTCAAGAGCCTGGAAGACGCCTGGTACGAAACCGGCGACCTGCTGGGTCCGAACGCCTGGGAATGGCAATGGGGCGATCTGCATCGGATCGCCTTCGAGCATCCCCTGCTGGGGCTGGCGGACGCTGAGCTCGCGGACGCGATGCGCTACCCCACCTACCCTCGCGGCGGCACCGGCAATACCACCAACAACACCGGTTTCAAGCCTGAGGATTTCAAGGTGGCGGCCGGTGCTTCGTTCCGGATGGTGCTGGACGTCGGCCAATGGGACGACGCGGAGATGACCAATGCGCCCGGCCAGTCGGGAGATCCGCGCTCTCCGTTTTATGACAATCTGCTGGAAGGCTGGGCCACGGATTCATCCTTTCCGCTCCTGTACTCCAGAACTGCCATCGAGGCGAATCAGGCGCTGCGGATCGTGCTGGAGCCGGCGGAGTGAGTACCGGATTTCTATCGCACGGCCCGGTTTATCGCACGACCTGACCATCCGGGCCATGGCCCGGCGGGATCAAGCTAGCCCTCCTCACCGCGGCCTCTGGCCGGCGCGTTGTCAGGACGACAGGCCAGTTCGCCGTCTCCCCGGGGCGGTGCAGCACAGCTGCCCGTCAGCTGTTCTCCTTCCCGGCCACTGAACGAACAGGCCGCCCCTTCAGCCAGTGAGGCACAGGCCTCCAGCGCTTCCTGGGGCGGTCCGCCCCGCCCCCCGCGCTCGCCGCCCGGTTCAGCGTTGGCCGCGCAGGCGGATAGAAGCGTTGTCAGCGCCAGCAGCATCGACAGGTTTTTCATCGTCGTCCCTCATTGATTGCGATGGGGACAGTGTCCGACCTGCCCGGGCATTCAGTGGGGAGGAATGGTGCAGTTATCGTGGAGATTGTTATTCGAGCTTGTAGCCCACGCCATAGATGGAGTGAATGAGTTCCTCCGTGCCGCCGCCAAGCTTGCGCCGGAGGTTTTTCACATGGCTGTCGATGGTGCGATCGCTGACCACCCGTTGATCCTCATAGCAACGTGACATCAGTCGATCGCGTGTAAACACGAACCCCGGATGCTCGAGCATCGCCTGCAGGAGGCGGAACTCCACTGGAGTGAGTTCTATCCGCTCACCCTCGAACGTGCACGTCAGCCGGCCCAGATCCAGGGTGAGCCCACGGTAGCTGGTCAGGTTGCCGGTCACATGGGTGCTGACAGGTGTCTGAGTGCGCCGCAGCACTGTTTTCACTCGAGCGACCACTTCCCGAAGACTGAACGGCTTGCAGACGTAGTCGTCGGCGCCGAGTTCCAGACCAATCAGGCGATCGACCTCCTCCACCCGTGCAGTCACCATGATGATGGGCACCTCACTGGTCTTTCGAACCTGTTTGCATATTTCAAGTCCGCCCATACCAGGCAACATCAGATCCAGCAGAACCAGCGCCGGCTTCCTGGCGAGAATGATTTCAACCGCGTCTGTGCCTTCGAGGAGAATCTCGACTGCAAAGCCATCCCGAACCAGATAATCACGAAGCAGCTCGGCGAGCTTCACCTCGTCTTCCACAATAAGGATCCGCTGGCTCATCGATTGCTCCAGAATGTGACTTCCACTTTCAAACCACCCAGCGGCGACGGCATCGCGACGATCTCACCGCCGTGTGCCTCGCTGATACTGCGGCAGATCGCAAGGCCGAGACCCGCGCCTCCGGCACGCCGATTGCGGGATGCCTCCCGGCGATACAGAGGCTCAAACAGCAACCCGCACTCATCTTCCGGAACGCCAGGTTTCGAGTCCTCGACGCACAGGCACCAGTCACCTGATCGATGCGCCAGACGAACCACGATCTGTCCAGGTTGGTCCGTATACGCCAACGCATTCTCCAACAGATTCAACAACAGCTGTTCCACTCTGCGAGTGTCCGCCTCCATCCGGGCAGTCTCAGGCAGATCCACCCGCAGCTCGATTCCCAGCTTCGCCGCCCGGGGCATAAACGTGCTGGTCACGTCCTTTATCAGCGCAGCCAGATCCGCCTCACAAAATTCGTAGCGCAATCCGCCCAGGTCCGCGAGAGAGAGCTCATAGAGATCGTCGATCAGTTTCCTGATGCGGGTGACCTCCTCGGAGAATGAGTCGATCTGAGCATCATCCACCTGCCGAACACCATCCCGAACCGCATCCAGTTCTGCCGCCAGGATCGCAACCGGCGTTCTGAGCTCATGAGAAATGTCTGCTATCCAGCGGTTTCTCGAGCTCTGGTTCTCCGCCAGTGTCTGACCAAGCCGATCCAGATTCCGCATGAGGTCACCAATCTCATCGCTGCGCGGCTCGTTCAGTCGATGATCATAGTCACCACTCGCCAGGGCATTCACCCCCTCCAATGCACGTCTGAGTGGCGCCACCAGCGCACGGGCCAACACCAGTGAAACCAGGAAGGCACCCAGAAGGGCGACCACGCCGATCAGCAGGCTTGCCTGCATCTGCCGCGTGGAAAATGCGGTTTCCGGCGCAGCGGCGAGCTGTCGCCTTGGCACGCTGACAAGCTCGGCGACCAGTTGCCCATCAATGAGCACGGGCACGGTCAGTTGAGCGGCCTCGGGTTCGTCCAGAAGCCGGCCGGCCAGCAACTGTCCATCCGGATCAAAAAGCGCGGTGGGTGGCCCCAGGGTCCTGTGACCCGGGGGCCCCGGCGGGCCGGGGAATTCAGGGCCTCGCGGTGCACCCTCCGGCGGACCACCTGACGGATGCCCGCCGATGGGTGGAAATCGCCTTTCCCGGCTCAGAATCCGCTGCAGCGTCGCCTGGTCCCAACCGTTGCTGGCCCGGTCGTAGCGTTCGATCAGAACGTCTCGAATGCCCTCGAGCCGCACCTGTTCGATTGCATTCACGTAGTCCAGAAAACCCCGATCGAAACTCCAGCGCGCGAGGCTCAAGGTTGCCGCCAGCACAACCGCCGTCAGCGCCACGAACGCCAGGCACAACCTGAAGGTTACCGATTGTTTCATCGCCCTCACTATACGGACGAATGTGCAGACAGTGTGGAGCTGACGCCCGACCATCCAACCTCGTGCATCCAGCGGAAATCCCCACTGCAGACACATACTGACTGCACATTTGTTCCGTCAGATACCCCTCCTGCCGTTTGTCATTGAGGCTGTCATGAACGAAACAGATCTGGTCATCACATTTCAGGGCTTCGTGGGGCTGACCAATCAGATTTTCTTTGGCTACATCAGTCTGCTTTCCGCCTTTCTAACGATGAGCTATCTGGTCGCTGCCAGGATTTCACCTTTTCTTGCGTCGATCACGGTATCTCTGTTTTCCGTCGTCTCGATTCAGTTGCTGTTCGGGATTTACCTGAGTCGTAACAACGCCGAACAGATACTCGCATTCATGCGCGAGGAGGCTCAGACCGGAAACCTCAGCCTTGCCTGGCTCGGCCACAACCCGCCCTGGGCTGCGGATGTGATGTCCGTCCTGTACATCCTGGCGACGGTCGGCGGCTATTTCGCTTCCATTGCCTACTTCTTCTACAAACGCGGCAATGACACCGCGTCTGTCAGAGGGAGTCGAGAAAGGCATCCATGAGCTGCCGTTCTTCCCGGGACAACCTGAAATAGTCGCGAGTGACACTTCGTGCCTGACCACCGTGGCGACGGATCGCGTCCACAGCGGTGAAAGACAGACCGTCGTGCATCAACCGGTTACGTGTCCGCAGGCCCCACAGCGGTGCCGTTCGAATCAGCTCTGCGGTAAATGCGTACTCCGCTGTCGACTGAACGGGAATCCCATCACCCGTACCGATGTCGTGCAACAGGAAGTCACTGTAGGGGTGAATGATTCTGCTGCCGAGCGCGTCGGGCACGATAAACGCGCCACCGTTGATCGCGGTCCCGGCGGGCGAAGTCACAAGCGTGGATACGTGACAGGTGTTGCACCCGATCCGCTCGAAAACCGCCTCGCCAGCCAGAGCATCCGCGCTGATATCACCCCGGCTCGGCGCCTTGGTGGAACGCATGAAGTCTGCGAAGGCGATGATGTCGATCCCATCGTCTTCCGGTTCAGGCACAGGATCATATTCCGTGCCATAGCCGACATAACGGCCACTCGAGGTGTTTTCATCCGGAAACATCCGACTGGTGATCCCCATCTCGTTCAGATAGGCATCAGCGGAGAAGGATTCCAGACTGGCATGCTGAGACTTCCAGCCGAACCGACCGATGCGCGCCGTGTTGTCGGCTTCCAGCACCGGTGTCAGCAGCGCCACCCCGCGCATATCTGCCGGTTGCCGGTCGCGCAGCGCCAGCAATGTGTCGTTCGACAGTGCTTCCACGTAGCCAGCGCCCAGCACGCTGGTCGAGAGCCTGAAGGTACGGACGTTGTCCGCCGGGTCGACCAGTTCGACGATATCGGCGTGAGTGGCACGGGATTGAACGATGGAGCCACCCAGGGATTCAACAAACCCGTTCCTGCGCTCTCTGCCGGTTCGCTGTTCGGCTATCTGGCTGGCACCGCCAGTAGCAACATTCTGGTGACATTCGCGACAGCTCTGTGCGTTGTAGATGGGGCCCAGACCGTCCGAAATCGATTCCACTTCTTCGAAGATGAAACGATTGTCGTTGAACGATCGCAACGGCATGACCGAATCTTCGCTGAGCGTGTCGAAATCCGGACCCTGGTCCAGATAACCGTTGGTCAGATTGTCGAACCCGGTCTCGGCTTCCGACGGATTACTTCCGGTCAGAGTGGATTCGGACAGCACCTCCTCGGACTGGATTTTTCCATCATGTCTGAAGCGGTCACGCTTCTGTTTTTCCTCGCTCAAGGCGGGACTGACGGACGCCCCAAGGATCGCAGCGGCCGAAAGCGAAATTATCAGTTTTTTCATCGAGTTCCTCACAACAGTTCTGTTCGTTGTCTTTACATCTGGAAACTCCCGTCCGCCCGTTCGGAGACGGTAATCGATGAATGTGCAGTGAATGTGGATATGAGGCGGGGATGTTCGGGCAGGCAAACGCACACGTTGCCCTTTCGGCCGTCAGTCAGGTACCGGCGTTGCCGGTCTTTTCAGTGTTGAGGGCTTCCGATGACGCTCAGAAACTTATCGAATCCGATATTCCGACCGCAGAGCACCACGGCGACCTTCCGGTCGCGAACGGCCTCCGCCTGCTGCAGGCAACCGGCCAGGGCTACCCCGGCCGCCCCTTCGACGATCCAGCGCTCCTGGCGGGCCAGGATCGCCATTGCCGCACCGATTTCGGCCTCACTGACGAACACGGGCTGGTCGATGAACGCCTGGCAGGCTTCGAAGGTGATGGCATCAGGCTCCACCCCGCCTGCGGTGCCGTCGGAGATGGTCTCGGACTCAACCACGTCATGAATTTCACCCCGTGCCAGACACCGGGCCATGGCCGGCGCGTTTTCCGGCCAGCAGCCGAACACCTGCACGCCCGGTTGCCGGTGCTTCAGCCAGGCGGCGATGCCGGAAATGAGCCCACCGCCGCCCACCGAGACAAAAACCGCATCCAGATCCGGCAGCGCCGCATCGAGTTCCATACCGATGGTGCCCTGACCGGCAACCACCAGCGGGTCGTTGTAGGGTGAGACGAACACCTGACCGGACGCCGTTGCCGCCTGCCGGGCCGCCAGTTCCGCCGCCAGCCCATCCCCGGGAACGGCAATCACCTCTGCACCCATCGCCCGCATCGGCGCGATTTTCACCGCTTCAGCCTGTTCGGGCACATACACCGTTGCTGTCAGGCCGAGGGTCTGTGCCGCTCGGGCGACGCCCTGACCATGATTGCCGGTACTGGCGGCGATCACACCCCGGGCACGCTCTGTGGCCGTCAGATGCTGCATCCGGTTCAGCGCGCCACGGAATTTGAACGAGCCCGTGTGCTGCAGGTGCTCGCATTTCAGGTGCAGTTGCAGATCATCACGCCACAGCGCGCGGGTGGTGGGGGTGTGCAGCACGTGCGATTGAATCGCTGCGTGGGCCTGCTCGATCGCGGCCGGCAGTTCGTTCAGCCAGCTCAAATGTGGCGGGCCATCAGCCGGCCAGGACCCTGGCGACCTCATCGGCCACCGCTTCGCCCGCCTTCCGGAAACCGGCAACGGCCGGCTCAGGCAGAAAACCGGTCACAGCACTCTGATAGGAAGGGCGTGCCTGAATCCGTTCAAACCAGGCGCCCAGAGCGGAACGGCCTTCCAGTAATCCAAGCAGGTTCAGGTGATCCACCCGAAGCAGGTAAGGCAGCAGCGCCGCATCCGCCAGGGTGAAGGACTCACCGACCAGGAACGGCTGTTCGGCCAGGGCCTGATCCGCAAGATCGAAGAACTGCTCGTGCTTTCTGTAGGCGCCGACGAACTCGGGCGCCGCCACACCATGATCGATGACAGAGCGGCGAACGGCCCGTCGGGCCGGATCCGGAATGGCGGCAATCAGCGCATCCACTTCTTCTGCCGGACGCGCCAGCATGCCCGGCCGTGCGCCGATGGCGAAGGTCTGAATACCGCAGAACGGATGCAGCTCGTCGATCTTCTTCGTCCACAGACGCATGGCGTGCCGGTCTGCCGGATCGGCCGGCGCCAGGCCGGGCTCCGGATACGCTTCGTCCAGGTATTCGTTGATTAGGGTGGACTCCACGAAGACCCGACCGGCATCTTCCAGCGTCGGCACCACGGCGGACGGGTTTTTGGCGACGTATTCCGGGGCGAACTGCCCACCGGCAAGCAGGTCGATGAAGACGCTTTCATAAGTCAGCCCCTTTTCGGCCAGCACCAGGCGGACTTTCTGCGAGCAGGTGGAAACCGGGGCGTGATAGAGCTTCATTTCGGGCTCCCGATCAGGGTTTGAGTTCTGTGAGGATCGTTTTCAGATGGCTGATGAAAGCCTCCGGCTGGTCGAGGAAAACATGATGCTGGGCGTTCTCCACTGCCACTGCCGGGAACGCCTGCGGGATGAGTGTACGCATGTAGTCCAGGGTGCTTTTGGAGAACAGCTCGCTGTCCGCACCGTAGATGAGGCCGAACGGCAGCTTCAGATTTTCATACTCTTCCGCTTCCCGCTCACCGCCCTTCATCGTGCCGGACAGATCCTCGTCGTACTTCCAGCTCCAGCCACCGCCGTCCACCGGCATCACCGAATGGCGGGCGATGTATTCCATCACGTAAGGGTTGTCACAGGGCTGCGGCGGCTGCAGCCGGAAGCGGCCGATGGCCGTACGCTTGTCCGGATAGATCTTCGCCTGCCCCCCCATCATCATGGTGAGATGCTCCGGTGGCGGGTCATCCGGATTGCGGATCCCTGAATCCACCAGAATCAGGCCACCGAAGCGCTCGGGGAACAGGTTGGCCGCTTTGACCGCCATGGCGCCACCAAAGCTGTGCGCCACCACGACCACATCGTTGCCGAAACCGGCGTCGTCACAGACGGCGACGATCTCCTGGGCAAACGTGGTGCTCGAATACTCGTAGCGATAATCAGAATCACCCATCCCGGTGAGGTTCATGGCGGCGACCGTGTATTCCTCCATGAATGCCGGCGCGATGAAGTCCCACCAGTGCGAGTGGGCGAACATGCCATGAATGAGCAGCAGGCCCGGCTTGCCATTCGGCGCTGAGGAAGCGTTGTCTCCCCACTTCTGATAGATCACGTCGCACTCGTCCACTTCCACGGTATGCGTCGTGTATTCCGTTTCTACGGCTTCGAAAAACCATTCAGGAATGGTCGGTCCGGTGTCCTTGTCCCAACGTGCCATGGCTGCCCCCTACAGTGCGCCGAATCGTTTCAGGTGAAAATCCACATTGCCAAACAGCGTATCTATCGTGGTGAGCCGCTTGAAATAGTGGCCCACGTTGAGCTCATCCGTCATGCCCATGCCGCCATGGAGCTGTACCGCACCCTGAGCAACGAAGCGCCCGGACTTACCGACCTGCACTTTGAAGGCGGACACGGCCTTTCTGGCCTCATCGTCGTACCCTTCGTCCATGCGCATGGCCGCCAGATACATGAGCGACCTGGACTGCTCATACTCCATGAACATGTCCACCATGCGGTGCTGGAGCACCTGGAACTTGCCGATAGGCTGACCGAACTGCTCCCGGGTCTTGCAGTACTCGACTGTGGTCTTGTAGAGCACTTCCATACAACCGACGGCCTCCGCGCCAACGGCCAGAATCCCTTCGTCGATCACCTGCTCGATCACCGGATAGCCGTCTCCCGCCGTGCCGAGCAGAGCATCGGCGCCCAGCGCCACGTCCTGGAAGGTCACTTCGGCGGCACGGAAAGCATCCACCGTGGGGTAGTTCCGCCGGGAGAGACCCTCGGCATCTGCCGGCACCACGAACAGCGAAATGCCCGCGCAATCACGCTGTGCACCACTCGTGCGTGCGCTCACCACAAAAAAATCGGCTGCTGGCCCGTTCAGCACCACACACTTATGGCCATTGAGGCAATAGCCATCGTCACTGGCGGTCGCCGTGGTGACCAGGTCTGCCGGATTGAAACGCCCCTGGGGTTCTGCGAAGGCGAATGCCGCCTGCTTCGAACCGTCGATGAGGCCACTGAGCAGGGTCGCCTTCTGCACCTGGCTGCCAGCCAGCTTGAGCGCCCCACCGGCAAGAATCACACTGGCCAGATACGGCTCCACAATCAGTCCCTTGCCGAACTGTTCCATGAGAATCATGGTGTCCACCGCGCGACCACCGAAGCCGCCGTCTGCTTCGGGGAACGGCACACCCAACCAGCCCAACTCGGCGAACGTTTGCCAGTTGTGCTCGCTGAAGCCCGCAGCAAGAGCGGTGATCGCACGACGGGTTTCGAAGCTGTAGTCGTTCTGAACAAACTTCTCGACGCTGTCCGCGAGAAGCGTCTGTTCTTCGGAAAAAGAAAAATCCATACCTGCGGCGTCCACCCCCAAGAGCCTCGTTAATCTCCCGCCAGACCCAGGTTCCGGGCGAGGCGATCCCGCCGGGCCCCGAAGTCATCATCAAGATACCGGATCAATTCTGCCATCGCATCCCGGGCGGCGAGTGCCGGCCCAGGTAGTTCATTGTGCTGCACGGTGGGATCCGCCGCCGACAGGGCATAGTAACCGAGCCGGGCGACAGCAATTTCCGCCAGCGCTCGACCCAGTTCCACACTGCGGATGGCGACAGCGTCCCGCAGGCTGTCGTCCAGCGCCGCGACAGCCCGCTGCTCGGTGATTTCCAGGCCGGAGATCGCAATACCGAGTGCGGCCAGTTCCTCATCCGGATCAGCCGCGCCATCCTGTTGATCCGTTGATCGGATCAGATCGTCGTACTGCCGGCGCAACCGGCCCGTCCAGCAGCACACGCCGGCGGCGCCACGATCGAGTCCGGCCAGCACCTGGGCGAGTCGCGGGTGTGTCCGGGTGCTGGCCAGCACCTCGAACGCCAGCGATTCCAGGAGGATCGTCTCAGGATCCAGCGGCAGGTTCGCAACGACCGCGCCATCCGTCAGTTCGGCCACGGCCAGCGCGCGCTCGCGCCCGTCCGCCAGAACCAGCGCAATCGCCGTCGCGCGCCCGGCACCAGCAATGAGAGTCTGCGTCGGTTCGAACCCGGGTTCGGCCGACAGGAACCGGCCTTGAACCGGGGCCGCACCAGAGATCGAGCCATGCAGAGCCCAGCGGATCTCCCCGGACGCCATGCCGGGCAGGAAACGTCGACACAGTGACTCATCGGCCAGTGCGATCAGCAGAGGGCCGGCCTGTAGCAGGGTTCGAGCGTCCAGCACCGGCACGCCGGCCCGGACCAGGGTTTGCTCGACCAGAAACGCCGACTTCATTGCCAGTCCGCCGCCCCAGGGCTTCGGCCAGCCGGGCGCGCTCCATCCCCGCGCGCAGAGGCTGTGCAGGCACGCCTGCCGGCTGTCCGAACTGCCCCGCAGGCGGGCGGCGAACGCCTCCACCGATGCCACCAGTGCCCGTTCTTCCACGGTCAGGTTCAGCTGCACTTCGATCCTCCTTTCGAGGCTAAATTTTAGCAGGACGCTGGCAGCCCCCAGGCATTCGAGGCAACATAGCTGGCTGTTTTTCCCGGGGATGACCTATGACTTTCGAAACCATCACCACCGAGGTGGCGGACGGCATCATGACACTGACCCTCAATCGGCCGGAGATGCTGAATGCCTTCAACGGGACGATGCTGAAGGAGATGATCGCCGCATTCGATGAGGCCGACGCGGATGATGCGGTGCGCGCCATCATCGTCACCGGCGCCGGACGCGGTTTCTGCGCCGGGGCGGACCTCTCCTCCGGTGGCGACACCTTCGACGCGGACGCCCGTGACGATCGCGCCGGCGGCCTGCAGCCGGACGGTGGCGGCATCCTCACGCTGCGGATCTACGAACTGAAGAAGCCCATCATCGCCGCCATCAACGGCGCCGCGGTGGGCGTCGGGGTCACCATGACCCTGCCCATGGATATCCGTATCGCTTCAGACAAGGCGAAGTTCGGTTTCGTCTTCGCGCGGCGCGGCATCGTTCCGGAAGCCTGCTCGAGCTATTTTCTGCCGCGGGTGGTGGGGATCTCTCAAGCGCTCGACTGGTGCTACAGCGGCAAGGTCTTTCCGGCCGAGGAAGCTCTGGCCGGCGGACTGGTCCGCAGCCTCCACCCGGCCGATGAACTGCTGGATGCGGCACGGGCCATCGCCACGGACATCAGCGCCAACACCTCCGCGGTTTCGGTCACCCTGATCCGGCAGATGATGTGGCGCATGCTCGGCGCCGATCACCCGATGGAAGCACACAAGATCGACAGCCGCGGTATCTATCACCGGGGCCGCTCGGACGATGCCAGGGAAGGGGTGAGTGCCTTCCTGGAAAAAAGACCGGCGGCATTTCCAGGCAAGGTCTCGGAAGACCTGCCAGACTACTATCCCTGGTGGGAGCCGCGTAAATTCAGCTAGTGGGCGAACGGCCTGAACAATAGAGCAGCGAGGGAAAACCGATGAGCGAACCGAAGATTGCGCAGAAAGCCCCATATCCGGTGGAAGTCACCAGCGGGAAGAAGTATTTCTGGTGTGCCTGCGGCAAGAGTGCGCGGCAGCCTTTCTGCGATGGCTCCCACGAAGGGACCGCATTCACGCCTTACGCCTACACCGCAGAGGAAGACCGCACCCTGTATTTCTGCGGCTGCAAGCACAGCAAAGGCGTGCCCCTCTGCGACGGATCGCACAACGCCCTGTAAGGGCCAGGCATCGGAAGATAGTATCCGGCGCAATGAGCGCCATGATCTGGATGAGGTATTGCCATGATCGCCCGCCTGTTCAGAAGCAGACCCAGACTCGACAGCAAATCGCCCGACGATAGGCGTAGCGCCATCGAAGCGTTGTCCGAACAGGACGTGCAGAAAGTCCAGCCCGAGCTGGCATGCCTGGCGGTGGAGGATGAGGACCCGGGCGTCCGTCGGCTGGCCATTACCCGGCTGCAGCGGGAGGAGACGCTGCGTGAACTCCTGGCCGATGCCAGCCTGGCCGGTCGAGCCGTCGAACGGATTCTCGAGTTGAATGCTCAGGGCAGCTGCACCGGACTGGCGGAAGAACCTCAGGTGCTCGCCGCTCGATTCGCCCGCACGGATGAACCCGAAACCCTGGCAGGTCGATTGCTCGAATCGGGTGGGCATGGCCTGCTGATCGACGCCATACTGGGCGCAGGTCGTGAGAAACGGGCGTCCCTGCTGACCCTGCAGGCACTCGACCGGATGGAAGTTCTCCAGGAACTGGAGCGACGCTCCCGGGATCGCGACAAGAACGCAAACCGCTTCGCCCGGACCCGGCTGGACGAAATCCGCAGTCAATCTGCTGCGGCGGCCGAACTGGCCGGGCAGATCGAAGAGCGGCTCAACAATCTGGAAAAGTCAGGGGACAGCGACGCTCAACTGGAACGGGAGCGCCGCTCCGTGCTCCTGGGGCGGGTCGAGCAGGACATCGCTGAACTCACCGCACTCAACCAGGCGCTGGTGCCGACCGGCGCGGCAGTCAACGAGACGGCGGTGCTGGCGGACCGCTATCAGGCGCTCAAGAGCCTGGAAGCGGCGCCGCCACAGCGAGTGGAGGCAGCACAGCCTGAAGCCCCGATCGCGGTGGAACCGGCAGCCGAACCGACTGCAGCGTCCACACCGACCGCCACCGCACCCGGTGCTGATTTCGATGCGCTCACTGCCCGATTCAAGGCGCTGGATGAGGCCCTCGCCAGCGACACATCGTTCGACGCATTGGCGACTGAACGGCAGACGCTGACGGATTTGTGGCTGGCCACTGCCGATCACACCCCGCCGGATGAGGCTCAACACCAGGTATTCGAACAGGTTTCCCATCGTTTTCAGCAGCTGTCCGAAGCGAATCGACGTCTGCAGGCAGCCACGTTCCCGAACATCGATCCAGCGACGCTGCCTGACACACCGGGCACCGGAAAGGACTCAGACGCCTGGCAGGCGGCCGAAACGCTGGAAAGCACACTGGCCGGTTGGCAGAAAACCCTGAAGCACATCGGCTGGCCGGACTGGGCCGCGGTTCCCGAGGCGATCGGCCGACAGCATGCGCTGGCGGAAACGGCGAAGCAGCGGCTGGCAGAATGGCGACAGAATGCGGAAAAGACGCTTTCTGAACTCGGTGCTTCGCTGGAGAAACTCGACGCCCTGATCGACGCCGGTGAACTGAAACCGGCTCGGGCCGAAGCCGGCCGAATCCGTAAAGCATTGAAGTCCATTCCCGAGCGCTCGGCGGTATCGTTGCATCGTCAGCTGGCACGCGCCTCGGCGCGGCTCAACGAACTCAGCGACTGGCAGACCTTCGCCACCACGCCAAAGCGGGAAGCACTGCTGGCGGCGATGACGGAAATTGCCGACGCACCCCTGACGCCACCGGACCAGGCCGACAGAATCAAATCACTGCGCAAAGACTGGAACGCCCTCGGTCCGGCAGGCCGGTCGGATGATCACAAACTGCTCGACGCGTTCAACGAAGCCGCAGAGCGGGCCTTCGAGCCCTGCCGGAATTACTTTGCCGAGCAGGCGGAAGTCCGGGCCGCCAACCTGGCCGCCCGGGAAGCCATCTGTGCGTCACTGGCTGAATACCTGGACGTCACGGACTGGTCGAACGCGGACTATAAGGCCGCCGAACGTATCATGCGCACGGCCCGGGACGAGTGGCGCGCCCATCATCCGGTGGATCGCAGCGCCGGAAAGGCGCTGGAAGAACGCTTCGAGGCGCTTCAGGCCGATCTGCATGAGCACATCAAGGCAGAGTGGGACCGGAATCTGGCGGCGAAGCAGCAGATCGTCGAGGAAGCCCAGGCGCTCCTCGCGTCAGAGGAGAGCGTTGCCGATCAGGTGGAAGGGGCAAAGCGTCTGCAGCAACGCTGGAAGCTCGTCGGCACCACGCCGCGACGTCCGGATCAGACGCTGTGGCGGGAATTCCGCACGGCCTGTGATGCCATCTTTGAACATCGGGACAGCGCGAAGCAGAGTGAGGCGGCAGAAGTTGAGGCGAATCGGGCCTCAGCCGAACAGCTGCTTGCCGCGTTCCGGACCCGTCTGGACGATGTCTCAGATCCGATCGGCAGTGCCACCTTACGGGACTTTCAGAACGCTTACGCAGAACTGCCGAGCCTCCCCGACCGGCTGGCCCGGGCTCTGGACAGAGATCGAGACGAACTGGTTCGAACCGCCCAGCAGATGCTTCGCGATCAACAGGCGGCGGAGACGATCCTGCGGCTGGAGAATCTCAAAACCCAGGATGCGGAAGTATCCGCTCTGGAGCAGCGTCAGCAGACGGGTGAAACCGTGACCTTCACCCCGCCGGATCCGATCTTCGCCAACCGCTGCCGGTCCGACGCAACACCCGTCGATATCCAGGCGCTGACCCGGATCGTGATCGAAGCGGAAATCGCCGCCGGGCTGGAATCGGAAGAAACCGAACTGCGTATGGCCCTGCAGGTGGAGATGATGAATGCCGGCCGGGGACGGGAAGCCCTGGAAGCAACGCCTGAGGACCTCACCAGCCGCTGGTGCGAACTGGGGCCCAAGGACGTCACGGCAGATCCCCTGCGTGATCGCCTGTTCACGGCCATCGCCGTACTGTTGCGGGGCTGACCGGCCCGAACAGACTCAGGATGGCAACTCCATCCGGATCGACGCTCCGCCCCAGGCGCTGTCGCCAATAGCCAACGTGCCCGAGTAGGCGCCGACCAGTTCATGCACCATGGCAAGTCCGATGCCCTGGCCAGGCTGAATTTCGTCCGCCCGGGTACCCCGGTTCAACACCCGTTCCCGCAGAGCTTCGTCGATTCCAGGCCCGTCATCATCGATCACCAGGGCAATCCGCGCAGACTGCGCACCGTCCAGCGCCGGCGCCAGTTCGCCGCGGATGGCAACCCGCCGGTTCGTATACTTGAAGGCGTTTTCCAGCAGGTTGCCGAGCATCTCCATCAGGTCCCGCTCGTCGCCCCGCACCATCAGTCCTTCCGGCACAGATTCGAATACCTCGATCTCCCGATCCCGGTAAGCCGTGTTCAGCGCCCGCAAGAGCCGGCCGACCAGCACACCCACGTCCACCGCCCGCCCCACCACGACCGGTCCGGAAACAGCGGCCCGGTTGAGCTGATGGGTGACGGTACTTTCCATCCGATCGAGCTGTTCCTTTACCAGTTCATCACCGACCCGCTCGGCATCACCATCAACACGCCGTCCGCTCAATTCATTGCGCATGACGGCCAGTGGGGTCTTCAGGGAATGAGCCAGGTCTTCCATTGCCTTGCGGTAGCGGCTGCGACTGCGTTCTTCGTGGGCAATGAATCGATCCAGGTTTTCCGCAAGGCCTTCGAGCTCAACCGGATAGGCTTCCGACAGTCGATCCCGGCGTCCTTCTTCCAGCTCACGGACCTCGCCCGCCATGATCCGCAAAGGGCGCAAGCCCCAGCGAACGGCCAACGCCTGGGCCAGAACGAAAAAAACCGTGACGGCACCCAGACCGATGTAGAGGTTCCGCCGGAAGCTGCCGATGGCAGCCACAAAGGGCCGCTGATCTGCAGCAACCGCAAAGTCGACCACAGACTCGTCTTCCCAGATCACGGAGTAGTGCGTAACAAATCTATCCACACCGTCTTCGCCAGTGAACTCGAGGAACTCGAACTCGCCGAGTCCGGACCAGGCCGGCTCAGGCAGGCGGATCGCGGTGGTCACGGTGGAGGGCGACACCCACGCGGCATTGTCGTCCCGCCCGAGCACCGCGGCATAGAGACCGCTTTCCGGCTGATGGAGCCGGGGCTCCGGTAATTCGGCACCGAACGACAGGACGGTGCCGGATTTTTCCATCGAGCCCATCAGAGAGTAGGTGATCAGCTTCAACTGCTCTTCCGCGCCATCGAGCACGCTGGCCCGGAACGAGCGATCCAGGACGATGCCCGCAAGCGACAGGAAGGAGCCGAGAACGACGGTGGTGATCAGCAGCAGGCGGGTCTGAATGCCTGCTTTCAAGCAGTGGTTTCCATGGAGTAACGGTAGCCCTGACCACGGATGGTGCGGATCGGATTCACCGGGGTGAGCTTTTTACGCAGCCGGCCGACGAATACTTCGATCACATTGCTGTCCCGATCGAAGTCCTGTTCGTACAGATGATCGGTAAGCTCGGTTTTCGACACCACCCGGCTGGGGTTGAGCATCAGATACTCCAGCACCTTGTACTCGTAGGCGGTGAGCTCCACCAGCAGATTCTCTACCCGGACTTCTTTTTTCGAGGTGTCGAGCTTCAGCCCGCCCTGCTCGATCACCGGCGAGGCGTAACCGGCCGCTCGGCGCATCAGCGCGTTCAACCGGGCCAGAAGTTCCTCAGTCTGGAAGGGTTTGGTCAGATAGTCGTCGGCGCCAGCTTCCAGGCCTTCCACCTTATCCTGCCAGTTACCACGGGCGGTCAGCACGAGCACGGGGAAGTCACGGTTCTCGCGACGAAGTTCCGCGATCAGATCCATCCCATCCAGCTTCGGCAACCCCAGATCCACCACGGCCGCGTCATAATCGTATTCCCGGCCGAAATAGAGGCCTTCCTCGCCATCCGCAGCCAGATCGACGATATAGCCTTCTTCGCTCAGACGATCTTTCAACTGAGCCGAGAGGTTCGGTTCGTCTTCAACTACCAGAATTCGCATTTTACCTGATCCGTTCCGTCAGCCGATCCGATCGCCGGTCCGCCCTCAGCGGGAGGACATGCGGCCTTCGGAGTCCACGTAGTATTGTTTGACACGCTTGCCGTCGACAAGGACACGCACGTTGTAGCCTCGACGCCCGCTTTTTTCGACCGGGGTGGCCGACAGCACGCGCCCGCCGGTTTTGCGACGCACCTTGTCAGCCGCCTGCTCGAGGCTGATCCCACCGACGGGTGCCGCGTAATGATTGGGCTGCGACTGCTGGGCGGCGAACATGGCCGGCAGGGTGCCGCCCTGGGTCGCCGCCTGAGCGGCAGCAGTCATGAGCCCGGTTGGGAGCACAAGCACAGACCACAGAATCAATCTGCCGTAATCCCGCCTACTGACTGGCAACAACTTCATGCTCGAACACTGATTGATCAACTGCGTGCATTGTACTCCAAACCCCTTATACGGGTGTGACCCGTACCCGAACCTGGAGGAATCGGCCCGGATCATGGTCCATGCGGGCGGTATGGGTCTCGCCGGCATAGCGATAGGTCACGTCGTACCCGTCGAGCGCCAGCTCCTCCCGGGTTTCGTATACGGTTTCGCACACCTCCCGAGTCTCGTAGCCCACGGTCTGGTAGCCGGCATGCTGAGCACGGTAGTCATAGGACTCGGATTGGCGCTGTTCGGAGCGACGTTGAATGTCCCGGCCGATCGTGCCACCGAGCACCGCACCCACTGCTGTGCCCACCTTCTTGTTGGTCTTCGAGTGTCCGACAGCGTTGCCGATGGCACCGCCGATGATCGCGCCGACAATGGGGCCGGTATAGGAGCGATAGCGGGGTTCTTCGCGGACCGGCTCCTCAACCAGCATGCACTGCTCCACCGGTTCGGAATAACTCACGGTTCGATAGACGGGCTCCGCGGCCACGACCCTGGCTTGATCCAGGGTCACCGCGGACCCTGAGTGGGTGTTTGCCAGGGCCGTCGACGGGCCAGCGGCAGCACTCAGGAGGAGAGCGGAACTCAACAGGACGGGCGCACCAGTTCGAAGAACAGACATCAGACACCTCGAATCATTTTCAACAATGAACATGTGCGCAGATTAGCCGCGTCCGGCTGAACGCTATCTGAATGTTGCCGACGATCGGGTCTGATCGGCCCGGAGGCGCTATCGGCAGGTCAGATCTTCGAGATCATGTTTTTCGTCAAGAAAGCCGACCAGTTCTGCCTGATCCACCAGACTGTCCGCCATCCAGCGGGTGAGCCGTTCGTAGTGGGCGACAAAGCGCTCGATTTCAGAGGCCGTCATCCGCCGCTCCGGCGGATGGGCCTGTTCCTGCTCGGTGCGCCAGCGGATCACGGCGCCCAGATCCGGCACCTTCAGGTACAGGGTGCGATCCAGCCTGCGCCAGAGTGCCGGATAGTCCGTGGCCAGCGAATCATTCACAAACCTGCGCCAGACCGCGTCCGCATCCTCCCGCCGCTCCAGTTCGTTGATCGGTGAGCGGAGTCGCGACTCCGGCTCTGCCCCGGCGCCGACACACCAGCCCTCCAGAATCACCAGATCCACCGGCCCGGAAATCGCCTGGCCGCCGGGTTTCCGATCATCCACGGATTTGTCGAACTGCGGCACCACACAGGACTGTCCGGCGATCAGCGCATCAAGCACCGTCAGGGTCAGCGCCACATCATGGGTGCCGGGCACACCACGGGTTCGCAACAACGGATGAACGCGTTCCGCCAGATTCATCCGTTCAGCCCGGGTCAGATAAAAGTCGTCCAGTGACAGCGCGACCGCCTTTTTTCCCAGTGCAGTACAGGCCAGCCTCAACAAAGCGGCCAGCGTGCTCTTGCCCGCACCCTGGCCACCGCTGATGCCCAGCACCCGAACCCGCTCTGTCGCTTCCGCCTGATCGCATTCGAGCACGGCCAGCGCGGCCGCAAGCTGCCGCCAGTCCTCGGGTGCATCGCCGGGTAAGGCATCCAGCACGGCGGACGCCCGCGCCTCGAGCATCGCCCGGGCGTCCGCGCTGCTTCCCGCCAGGCGGTCGAACAATACCGCTCGCTTCATGAAGGTTTCAGATCCTGATGGTCGTGGGTGACAGGCATGGTTCTGTCTCCTGGTTGCGCCTGGTCGATAGAACCTTTTCCAGCCCGGGAGTCTAACCAGCCTGACAGATGAGCACGAGGCGGCATGACCAGATCAGCCATTCCGAAGGGCCGCCTGAGCCCGGCCCGGCAGGCCGGACGGGCACACGGCGTGAACGAAGCCGGAACCTCGCGTATTCTCTATCTTTCAGCGGGCGCTATCGTTTCCTCCGTGTCAGGACCGCTCCCGACAGGATCTTCAGCAGAATCTCCCGTATCAACTCCGGAATCGACACCAGAATCACTATGAATCAGCCTTTACCTGCTCTGCGCACGCTCGGTGCCTGCGCCATCGTCATCATCCTGCTGCTTGCCGGCTGCACGACCCAGCCCCCGTCCGAGCGATCCGCGTCCGCCTCGGCGGATGTGGTCATCCGAAAAAGTCCGAACGATGCCAGAGACTACCGTTATCTCGTGCTGCCGAACGCCTTGCGTGTGCTGCTGGTCAGCGACCCGCAGACGGACCGGGCTGCGGCCTCCCTGACCGTGCAGCGGGGTTCCTTCCACGAGCCAGAGGCCTACCCGGGCCTGGCACACTTTCTCGAACACATGCTGTTCATCGGCACTGAGAAATATCCGGAAGTGGACGGCTACCAGCAGTTCATTTCAGCCCACGGCGGTCAGTCGAACGCCTACACGGCTTCCGATCACACCAACTATTTCTTCGATGTTCAGCCTGCCCACTTCGAAGCCGCCATGGACCGTTTCGCCCAGTTCTTCATCAGTCCGCTGCTGGATCCGGCTTATGTGGAACGGGAAAAGAACGCCGTCCACTCCGAGTACCAGATGCAGATCAAGGATGACGGCTGGCGTTCGAATGCCGTGCTCAAGACCGCAATGGATCCCGCCTACGAAGGCGCCAGATTTTCCATCGGGTCCCTGGACACTCTGGGCGATGGGGTCGATGTGGCACTGGTCAGATTTTTCGAGACCCAGTACAGCGCCGATCAGATGGTGCTGGTCGCACTCGGCAGCGAAAGCCTCGATGAGATGGAATCCTGGGTGCGGCCCATGTTCGGCGCCATTGAAAACAAGGCCATCGGACCGGCCCCGGCGCCCCACGTGGCCTTCGATCCAGAGACCTTTCCCGCCCAGCTCAACTACCAGACCCTGTCGGACAGCTATCAGCTCAGCTTCATTTTCCCGGTTCCCCCGGTGGATGCCTACTACCGCATCAAACCCGGGCACTATCTGACCAACCTGCTCGGTCACGAGGGCGAAGGCAGCCTGCATCAGCGCCTGGAAGAGGCGGGCCTGATCGAGTCGCTGGCGGCCGGTGTGCGCCGACTGGACGAAAGTAATGCCTTCATCTCCATCGACATCGAGCTGACCGAAAAAGGACGGGCAGCGACGGATGAAATCACCGATGCGCTGTTCGGATACATCGATCTCCTCAAAGCGCGGGATCCGCAAGCCTGGCGCTACGAAGAACAGGCCCGTGTTGCCGATCTGGGCTTCCGCTTCCAGGAACAATCGAGCGCCACCGGATTCGTGTATCGCGCCAGTCCCAATCTCGCCCGCTATACCCCCAGCGAAGTGCTGGTTGCCGACTACCTGATGGAAGGCATGGATGCGACGCTGATCCGGCGCTACCTGAGTTACCTGCGCCCGGACAACGTGCTGATCGAGCGCGCCGGTCCGGATGTGCCGACGGATCAGGTGGAGGCCTACTTCCACGTACCCTATCGGCTTGAATCCGGCATCGACCTGGCGCCGCAGGGCGATCCAGCCGAACTCCACCTGCCAGCGCCGAATCCGTTCATTCCGGAAGCACTGGCCCTGACCGCCGAATCCACCAGCCCGCCAAGCCTGGTCGTCGCCGCGCCGGGTACCGAGCTGTGGCTGGCGCCGGATGCCGAATTCCGTGTCCCACGAGCCAATCAGACGTTCTACCTGGGTGTGCCGGGGGGCCTGGCTTCGGCCCGGGACCTGGCGCTGGCACAGATCTATGCGCAACTGGTGAACGACGCTCTGAATCCCTATGCCTACCCGGCCATGCTGGCCGGACTCGGCTACCGTTTCGGCACGGCCCCGGCAGGATTCCACGTGGCGCTGTCCGGCTACTCGGACAAGCAGGCCACGTTGCTCGACCGGATACTGCACGAGTTCACGACGCTGGAGATCGACCAGGCCCGCTTCGAACGCTATCGGGCTGAGCTGGTCCGCCAGTGGCAGAATTTCAGCCACGAACGGCCTTATACCCAGACCTTCGCTGCTGTCTCCCAACTCCTGCTGTCGACCAGTTTCGCGCCGGCGGTGCTGGCTGCGGAAGCACAGGCCCTGAGTGCCGATGACCTTCGCCACTGGCAGGCGGATCGGCTGGACCGGATCAGCGTGCTGGGTCTCTCCCACGGCAACGTCGGCCCAGCCGATGTGGAAGCGGTGCACGGGCTCCTCGAGGCCCGGTTACCGGCTGAGTCCTTTCCGCTCGCGAAACCGGCATTGACGGTGATCAGTGAGCCGTTGCTGCTGGAGGTTCCGGTGGACCATAACGATGCAGCCATGGTGCTCTATGTGCAGGATCCGGAGGCGACCTTCGAGTCCAGAGCCAGAAGCGCCCTCATCTCCCAGATCCTCTCCCAGCAGTATTTCTCGGCGCTGCGCACCGAACAGCAACTCGGCTACATCGTCTCCATGACCAACCGCACACTGCGTGATCGTGGCTCGCTGATGTTCATCATCCAGTCTCCGGTGGCTTCGGCCGCCGATCTGGAAGCAGCGACCCTGTCCTTCATGCGTGAGCAGGTGCCGGTGGTGGCAGACCTGGACCCGGCAACCTTCGAGCAGTTCAAGAACGCCCTGGCCGGCAGGCTGACGGAAAAGGCGAAAAACCTGCGGGAACGGAACACACGCTATCTGGCCGATCTGGAGGCTGGCGTAACGAGTTTCGATTCACAGCAGCAGATCGCCGACATCGTGCGCAGCCTGACCCTGGATGACGTGACCGCCCATCTCGAACTCACCGTCGAGCGGCTGGAAGCTGCTCGACTGCTGGTATTCAGTCGCGGACAGTTCGAAGACGCTCCGGTTCTGGGCCGGATGCTGCCGGATACCACCGCCCTCAAGGCCGCCGTCCCGGACCGGGCTGCGCCGGACAGCCTGGTGGGTGGCGGGTAAGCCGGTCAGGTGGGCTGAGGCGAGAGCGCCAGCTCGTAAGGCGGCAACGAAGCCAGCAGATCCCGGCCGTATCGCTTGCTGACGATCCGCTTGTCGAGCAGGGTGATCCTGCCCCAGTCTCCTTCATGGCGGATCAGCCGGCCACAGGCCTGCACGAGTTTCAGCGCCGCGTCCGGCACGGACAGTTCGTAGAAGGGATTCCGACCCTGGGCTTCTGCCCACTCTGCCATGGCCTGATCCAGGGGATCATCCGGCACCGAAAATGGCAGTTTGACGATGATCACATGCCGACAGAGATCGTCCGGCAGATCGACGCCTTCGGCAAAGCTGGCGAGCCCGAACAGCACACTCTGGGTACCGGCTCGAACGTCTTCGCCGTGGGCTTCCAGCAGAGCCTGTTTGGACCCTTCCCCCTGCACTTTGAGCAGAGGTCGAAGTGACTGGTCCATCCGATCCAGCACCGCGAACATCTGCCGCCAGGACGTGAACAGGACCAGGGCGCTCGGACCATCGCCGATCAGCTCGGGTAATAGCGCAGCCACTTCATCCGTGTGGGCTTCGAAGTCCCGGGGTTCGGCCTTGAGCGGGGGCACCACGAACTGCGCAATATTGGGAAAATCGAACGGGCTCTGAATGCGCAAGGCCGTCCGGCCCTGTAACCCGGCCCGCTCGAGAAAGCGGTCAAAGCGGCCAACCGCCGTCAGGGTGGCCGAAGTGAGAATCGCACCGAAGCAACGGGACCAGAATTCTTCCTTGAGCAGGCCGCCGGGTTCGATGGGTGCACTGACCAGTTCCACATCCTCCAGATGCCGATTCACCCAGCGCGCCTGGGCAGCCCCTTCCCGATCCGGTTTCGAGTAGGCTTCGATCAGCGCCAGCATGGCGTAGGCGCGGGTCTGCAATTGACCCACCGGCCCGAGCCAGTCATCCGCTTCGAAGCCCCGCTCCCACTCCCGTTTACCTTCCTGAACCTCGCTCAACAGGGCATGGGTTCGCTCGAGTTCGTCGGCCAGGGCGCTGAACGGTTCGAGCATGGTCTTCGCCACCACAGCCAGGTGTTCGGGCACCTGGCCGACCGGAAACCGGCAGGTTTCCAATGTTTCGTCCCGGGGTTCGAAGGCCAGATCGGCCACCGCTTCATCCAGGGTATTCAGTGTCTCCCCGGCCCTGGCACCAAAGTCGGCGATCCGGGTGGCCGCATTCACCAGTTCATCCGGGCGCCCGAAGCGCTGTGTGAGGCTGCCGATCACGTTCTGCACATTGTCCAGCCAGATCTGGGTGCTGCGGATCCGCCCGGAAGCGGAAAAATGCTGCTGGGTCTTTTCCGGCAGATGATGGGCTTCGTCGACGATGTAGATGGCGTCATCCGGTTCCGGGAGAACGGCGCCACCACCCAGGGACAGGTCGGCGAGCACCAGGTCATGGTTGGCAACGATCACATCGGTGCCTTCCAGCCGGTTGCGTGCCTGAAAAAACGGACACTGCTTGAAGTACGCACACCGATTGTTGGTACAGCCACGGTGGTCCGTGGTGACGGTGCTCCAGGCTTCCCGGGGGATGGCCTCCGGCCAGCTGTCGACCTCGCCATCCCAGTTGCGCTCGGAGAATGACTGCAGCAACCCCTGATAAAGGGCGGTGTTGTCCACCGAATCATCGCCTCCGAAGTCGGCGGACTCGAACAGCGGAGTCTCCCCGCTGCCCGCATAGCGGAGCTGATCATCCAGGCGCTTCAGGCATACGTAGCGACCGCGACCCTTCGCCAGCGCATAGTTGAACTGCAGTCCGGAGCGTTCCTTCAGGTCCGGCAGGTCCCGCAGCACCACCTGTTCCTGAAGTGCGACGGTCGCCGTGCTGATGATGACCGTCTTGCCGAGACTCTTGCCGATCGGTACGGCCGCCAGGCAGTAAGCGGCGGTTTTACCGGTGCCCGTGCCGGCCTCGATCACGGCGATCCGGTCATCTTCCGACGTGAGCGTGCGGGCGATCTGGGCAATCATCTCGCGCTGGCCGCGCCGTGGCTTGAAATCCCGGGCACCCAGCCAGGATCGATAGGCCGCCTGAATTTCAGCCTTGACGGCATCACTCAATCGGTTGTTATTCGCGGGCGGTGCGATGGGGGCTTCGCTCATCGACGGAGCTTAGCCGCGCAGCAGACCGAGAGCCAGCACACGCGGCGGATTTCGCTGTAGGCCTTTGCCCTCAGGCCGAAAGCGTGTCCTTGAGCACCACCAGGCCCTTGAACCCTTCAGATGAGGGTCCGGCAGATCAGGCGCCTTCAGTGCCGGGAGAGACGTCCAGCAACACCTGAAAGCGGATGCTCGATGACGAGCGCCCGGATGATCGTGGTCGCGGTCACCACGGCCGTGGCGGCCCAGAAGAAGTACATCACTGTGGTTGCGGTCATGGCTGAGGTCCCCGTTGTCAGCACCCGTTTATTTATAGCCAAAATCCGGGAACTCTGTGCACAGAGAAAATGGAAGCTGATGGAGAAACTCTGTGGAAAGGCAGCCTGGGGATCAGAAAAACAGAAATCCGCGCTTCAGCTTCTTCTCGCAGCGGCTGAGCTGTTGGCTGTAGCGGTAGGCCCGATCGGCAACCCGGCGGGCATAGCCCTGCACCGCCGGCTGAGACTTGTAGACCCCCCGTTTGAAACCCGTGGGGCCCACGTAATAGGCCAGATAGAGGCTGTAGGCATCGTCTTTCGAAAGTCCCAGCGTCCGGTGACTGCGATCGTTGTACCAGCCGATGAAATCCAGCGCATCGCGGATGTCGGCGCGGCCGACGAAGTTGCGCCTGGTCTCCCTCTTGTAATCCTGCCAGGCTTCATTGGTCGCCTGGGCATAGCCATAGGCGCTGGAGGGCCGGGTCCAGGGGATCACCCAGAGCAGCTTGTCCCGATCCGGCCGGGCCTTGGCCTGATAACTCGACTCCTTGTAGATGAAGGACATCCCCACGGGTACCGGCATACCCCAACGCTTCTGTGCAGCGCGGGCGTGTTTGAACCAGCTGCCCTTCTCCTCAAATATGGCGCAGATATTCTCTGGCTCATCAGGTGGTTTGCTCGCACAGGCGTGCAGTGTGGCCAGCATGATGGCTGTGAGAAAGGCAACGATTCTAGGATCCATCAGCGTCTTCATCGGCTGAATTCATTCGAGCTCCACGCCCAGACTCTCCAGTCTGGCGAGGAACGCTGCTTCGTCCATGACCGGCACGCCCAGGGTCTCAGCCTTTTCCAGCTTGCTGCCCGCCCCCGGACCAGCCACCACCTGGCTCGTCTTCTTCGACACGGAGCCGGCCACCTTGGCGCCGAAGCGGACCAGATGGGCCTTGGCCTGGTCGCGGGTGAGGCGTTCGAGACCGCCGGTCAGCACCCACGTCTGCCCGGCCAGCGGCTGGCTGGTGACCTCGGGCACTTCCACCACTTCCCAGAGGATGCCCGCGGCCCGCAGCCGCTCGATCATCTCCCGGTGCAGCGGGTCGGCGAAATAAGCGACGATGTTGGCCGCCACGATCGGCCCCACATCGTCCACCGCTTCCAGCGCCGCCTGATCGGCGGCCATCAGCGGCTCGAGATCGCCGAAGTGACCGGCCAGATTGCTGGCAGTGGCCTCCCCCACCTCGCGAATCCCCAGGGCATAGATGAATCGGGACAGCGTGGTCTGCTTTGAATGTTCGATGGCAGTCAGGACATTCTCGCCCGACTTCTGCCCCATCCGTTCGAGACCGACCAGTGTTTCCAGATCGAGCCGGTAAAGATCCGCAGGGTCTTTCACCAGCCCCGCTTCCACCAGTTGTTCGAGCAGTTTGTCGCCCACCCCTTCGATATCCATGGCGAGCCTGGAGGCGAAGTGTTTGAGGCCTTCCTTGCGCTGCGCTTCGCAGCGGAGCACACCGCCGGAACAGCGGGCCACTGCCCCATCCCCTTCTCGAACGATTTCGCTGCCGCAGACCGGGCAGCGCTCGGGCAGCACGACAGCGATCGCATTCTTCGGCCGCTTGCCGGCCACCACCTTGACCACCTGCGGGATCACATCGCCGGCACGGCGCACCATGACGGTGTCGCCGATGTGCACGCCCAGCCGGGTGATTTCATCCATGTTGTGCAGGGTGGCGTTGCTGACGGTAACGCCTCCGACGAAGACCGGCTCGAGACGAGCCACCGGTGTGACCGCGCCGGTCCGACCGACCTGAAATTCGACGTCCAGCAGTCGGGTCGTTGCTTCCTCGGCCGGATATTTGTAGGCAATGGCCCAGCGCGGTTTGCGGGTCACGGTGCCGAGTGCCGCCTGTTGGGCCAGGGAGTCCACCTTGATGACCACGCCATCAATGTCGTAGCCCAGGGTCTGCCGACGGGCCAGCAGATCTTCGAGATAGACCTCCACCCCGGCGATCTCCTCGAACTCGGCCGCATCCGCGTTCACCCGGAAACCCCAGTCCTTCAATCGCCCCATGACTTCGGTGTGGTGCGTGGGCGCCCAATCGCCTTCGGACCAGCCGAGTCCATAACAGAACATGGTGAGCGGGCGTCCGGCCGTGAGCCTGGGATCAAGCTGACGCAGACTGCCGGCGGCGCCGTTTCTGGGATTGATGAGCGCCTTGGCGCCGGTTTCCCGGGCCCGTTCATTGAAGCGTTCGAAGGCATCCAGTGGCATGTAGATTTCACCGCGAACTTCCATCCGCGGTGGCAGATCGGGCGCGTTGAGCTTGAGGGGAACGGCGCCGATGGTGCGAACGTTGGCGGTGATGTCTTCCCCCGTGTTGCCATCGCCCCGGGTCGCCGCCAGGGTCAGCACACCGTCTTCATAGATCAGCGCCACGGCCACGCCATCGATCTTCGGCTCACAGGCGAGTCGAATGGGCGTGCCGTCATCCAGGCGGGTCCGGCAACGCTTCAGCCAGTCTTCCAGCTCTGCCACGGTGGTGCACTTTTCGAGCGACAGCATGGGCCGCTCGTGACTGACGGCGCGAAAGCCGTCCAGCGGCGCGGCGCCTACCCGCTGGCTCGGTGAATCTGCACTGACGAGCTCAGGATGATCCGCTTCCAGCGCCAGGAGTTCGTCGAACAGCGCGTCATATTCGACGTCGGCAATCTCCGGATCGTCGAGAACGTGATACCGGTGATTGTGATGGTGGATCAGTGCACGGAGCTCAACCAGCCGTGCTTCTACGTTCATGCCCGTTTAGACATCCTGCGCCGGGAAAAGTCCTGAATGCGCTGACGGTAATGTTCCACGGTCTGGGGCGTCATGATATTCCGGTGCTCGTCCCGCACCTCTCCCCCCAGACTCTTCACCACGCTCCTGGCCACGCTCAGCATGTCTTCGAAGGCGGCGGCAGGCTCTTCCGGTCCCGGCAGTTGCATGAAGATGCACAAGCCCGGACAGCGAATGGCTTCCATTTCCGCCATGTCGAACGTCCCCGGTTCCACTGCACTGGCCACACTGTATTGAACGGCCTTGGTGAGCGGTTCCACCCGGTGAAAGATATTCATATCACCGAACTTGAGTCCGCAGGTGCGCAAGGTGGCAAACAGCTCATCGCCAGTGAACGGGCGGTCCGGTTCCGACAGCACGTTCATCACGATCAGCTCTTCCACAGGGACCACGGGCGCGGCGGTTTCCCGTGTTTCGTCGGATTTTGCCCGGGCTGCGGCGGCCGTGCCTCCTCGACGGGCACCACTCTGATCGCTGGCCCTGCGACTGCCGAGCCGGCGGGGACGCTTCGGCTCATCAGCAACGATGGGCTCCGGCTGCTCCGGCAGGGCCACTTCGGCAACTTTCGCCCGTTTCGTCTCCGCCGCACCGGATTCTCCGCCCGGCGTGCGTGACTCGGTCACAAACGGCGACGCGGAGGAAGCGGCTTCCGTCGGTTCGGACCGCTCGCCCCCCAGCACAGGTTCTGTACGCAGCGCAGATTCCTGGGCGGTCTGCAGGTCGGGTGTACCCGGATCAGCCGCCATTCCATCGTCCCGTTCGCGCCAGTCGCTGCCGAACAGAACCGCATCCACTTCCGCCGGATCCGCCTGTTCAGGCGCTTCAAACGTCGCCGGTTCGGGCGATTTCCGCATGTCCAGCAGGGGTGGTGCATCAACCGGCTCGAGTGACAGCGGTGGTGGTTCCAGATCCAGCGAATCCTGCTGTGGATCCGGTTGTGCCACCACCCGACCGCCGCCGTTCGGCAGCTCGCCACGCAACCGCTCGATCTCATTCACCTCTTCCGGAATCAGATCCGGTTTGATGTCGATCCTGAGGTCCTGCCGACGCTCCCGCCAGGCAATCCAGAATCCATGGGCGACGACGGCAGCGATCAACAGACCGCCGCCAATCAGGATGAAATCCTTGATATCTACAGTGCTTTCCACACTCGGCTCCCCGATCGCATGACGCGACCGTTACTCCTGCTCTTGAACTCAAGCTACGCGAACCAGGCGTTGCCCTGACTCCTCGTTCGCGCCGCGCCGCCCTTGAGGCAGCGACATCAGCAATGGCGTGTTAACCCGCCATTGCCGCAGCTTCTTCCACATCCACGGACACCAGGCGGGAAACGCCTGGCTCGTTCATCGTCACGCCCAGCAACTGATCGGCCATTTCCATGGTCAACTTGTTGTGGGTGATGACAACGAACTGCACGTCCTGGGACATGTCTTTAATCAGCTCTGCGAAACGCATGACGTTGGCGTCGTCGAGCGGTGCATCCACCTCATCGAGCATACATACGGGGCTCGGATTGAGATGGAAGATGGCAAAGATCAGCGCAACCGCCGTCATTGCCTTTTCACCGCCAGACAGCAGCTGCACGCTGGCATTTCGTTTTCCAGGCGGTCTCGCCATGAGCGATACCCCTGTGTCGAGCAGATCCTCCCCTGTCAGTTCAAGATAGGCGTGTCCTCCGCCGAATACTTTCGGAAACAGTTCCCCCAGACGACTGTTCACCGTCTCGAATGTTTCCTTGAAACGTTGCCGGGTTTCCCGGTCGATCTTCCTGATAGCCGCCAGCAGCGTATCCAATGCCTTTTCCAGGTCTTCGTTCTGCTGATCCAGGTAGATTTTGCGCTCCGACTGCGTTTCGAATTCATCGATCGCAGCCAGGTTGATGGGGCCGAGCCGGTTGATTCGCCGGTCCGTGCGCTCCAGTGATTCTGTCCAGACGTCCTCAGAGGCCTCTTCCGGCAGGCCGGCCCGCACCTCTTCCAGCGTCATGTTCGTGCCGCGGATCTGCTCGAGCAGATTTTCCGCCTGCACCTTGAGGCCCTGCTGGGCAACCCGGGATTCCTCGAGCTGGCCACGGATGGCGTTCAGAGTGCCTTCCGCTTCCGAGCGGCCGGCTTCCAGCTCGCGAATTCTGGCATCGGTATCGTCCAGGGCTTTCCGGGCGTCGGTCAGCGTCCCTTCCACCTCGAGCCGCTCGGCCAGCTTGATCTCCAGATCCTTCTTCAGTTCCGGCAGCGGCGTGGCGCTGTTGGCGATGCCCTGCTGCAGATTTTCCTGCTGCTCCGCCAGTTCCTTACGCTGCCGGACCAGACGGTCACGGGCCGTCTCGGAGGCCGACAGGCGGCTCTGCAGGCTCTGCCACTCTCCATTCAGGCCATGGTAGTGATCCCGACTGGCACGGGCTTTTTCCCGTGCCGAGGTGAGCGCTGTTTCCGTCTCTTCCCGGAGGGCTGCCAGTGCCTCCCGTTGCCCACCCTGGCTTTCCTGAGCGCTCAGCGCCTCGGCCAGCCTCGCCCGTGCTTCGCTGAGCCGGGCGGATTCTTCGTTGATCTGATTGAGCAGCTCTTCCCGTTCACGGGTCAGTCTCGCTTTGCGCGCGTCCGCCTCTTCGAGCTGGACGCGACGCACACCATGGTCCGTCTTCAGCTCGCCCAGAGACTGGTTCAAAGCGTTGATTTCCGTCTGCCGGGCTTCTCGAACCCCTTCCAGGGCTTCGATCCGGTTCCGGCCTTCCGCCAGATGGGCGGTGAGCTCGGCCAGAGTCTGCTCCGCTTCTTCCACCCGGAGATTCAGAGTTTCCAGTTCCTGCGCCCGCTGGATGATGCCCGCTTCTTCATCGGCGATGAGATAGCGGCGGATCCAGTCCGGGCCGACCCATACACCTTGCCGGGTGATGATGCTTTCACCCGGGCCGAGCCGACTGCGGTTGGCCATGGCGACGTCGGCGGACTCCGCCGCGTAAATGCCCTGCAGCACGGAACCCAGGTGCAGATCGTGACTGCGTATCAGCGACGCCAGACTGGGCAGGTCGCCGGTCATGTTCACATCCATGCTCGCTTCCATGAGGGTCACTCCACCCTCCTCGAAAGCGTCGATGGCCGAGGCATAGTCATCCAGCCGGGCGACACGAATGGCCTGGAGGTGATCGCCGAGCACGGTTTCCACCGCCTGTTCCCAGCCGGGCACGACCGAAAGAACCTCACCGAGTCGCTCCGCCTGGGCCAGACCCTGGGCTTCGATCCATTCATGCGCTTCCCGTGCCTCACGGCCGAGGGCCGCGCGCTGCAGCGCCTCCAGGCTCGCCAGCTCATGACGGAGATCGTGCAGGTCGTTGCGCGCCTCATCCAGGGTGCGTTCGCGCATCATCAGATCTTCCCGCGCCGCGGCATGCTCCTTGATGCACTCGTCGATGTCCGCTTCCAGACGGCGGCGATTCGCTTCCACCTGTTCGATCTCGGCGGCCAGCGTGCTGACTTCGTCCGAGCCGACCGGCGCGGGCGCGGCCGCGTCCGACTCCAGCTGCTCGTGCCGGCCTTTGAGGCGGGTCAGCAGCTGCTCCAGGTGTTCGATCCGGGAAGACTGAACTTCGGCGTTGCGCTCGTACTCAGCGGCAGTTCGGGTGAACTCGTCCCAGTCCTTCTGCCATTGCCGGAACTTTTCTTCCAGGGCATGAGCGGCCTCCTGGGCGGCTTTGTCGGCAAACTCAGCCTCCCGAACCTGGGGGCCGATCCGGGCAATCTGGCCTTTCAGCTCGCCGATCTCACCTTCGTCCATATCGAGCTGACGGGTGGTTTCCTGGGTCCGTTGAGTCACCGTTTCCAGATCCAGCTCGAGCTGTTTCACCCGCTCCTGATTGAACTGCACCGCCTCTTCGATACGGGCGATATCGGCTCCGAGCTGGTAGTAGCGGCCCTGGATGTCGTTGAAACCCTCGCTCTGGTCGGCATGGGCCTGACGGGCCTGCTCGATCTCAGTATCCAGGTGCTGCTGGGCGGCGGCGGACTGTTCGAATTCCACTTCCAGGGATTGAATCTTCGCCTGCCGTTCTTTGAGCTCCACTTCCAGAGCGCCGTATTTCAGCGTGTAGAGTTCGGCGGTCAGACGGCGTTCTTCCTCCTTCAACACCCGGTAACGCTCGGCCGCTTTGGCCTGCCGGTCCAGATGCTTCAGCTGCTTTTCCAGCTCTTCGCGGATGTCATTCAGTCGGGACAGGTTCTCCCGGGTGTGGCGAATCCGGTTTTCCGTCTCCCGGCGCCGCTCCTTGTACTTGCTGATGCCCGCCGCTTCTTCCAGGTAGACGCGCAGATCTTCCGGCCGGGCTTCCACCAGCTGATTGATCATGCCCTGCTCGATGATGGAATAGCTTCTCGGGCCGAAGCCGGTGCCGAGAAAGATATCCATGATGTCCCGACGCCGGCATTTGTTGCCGTTCAGGAAGTAGGCGGACTGAGAATCCCGGGTCACCTGCCGGCGGATGGAAATTTCCGCATAGGCGGCATACTCGCCCCCGATCCGGCCATCCCGATTGTCGAAGATGAGCTCGATGCTGGCGATGGCCGTTGGCTTCCTGGAATTGGAGCCGTTGAAAATGACGTCGGTCAGGTTCTCACCACGCAACTGCTTGGCGGAGCTTTCGCCCATGACCCAACGCACAGCATCGATGATGTTGGATTTGCCACAACCGTTCGGACCGACTACGGCGCACCGATTACTGGGGAGGGTGACTGTCGTCGGATCGACGAAAGATTTGAACCCTGCGAGCTTGATTTGCTTAAGCCGCATCAGGCGTCTTAATCACCCTGTAGAAAGTTCGCGACAGTCTAAAGCAATTGGTAGATCAGCGTAACACCCTGGAATCGGTGAAACGCTGGAAAAACTGTGGATGACGTACCTCCCGATCGTCTGAAATGCCCCGTCCCGTGTTCTGCAGTTGCCGCGGTGTGCGAAAAGCGCAAAGGCGTTTCCTAAACGTGATAGAGAGGCCGAAGGTGTCGATTTGACTCGCGTCAGCGAGGCAAGATCGGCGCCTGAGTGCGCGTGCGCGCAGCGCACGCGGCGCGGAGCGCCCGAACGAAAGTGCAGGAAACGCCTTTGCGCTTTTCGCGCACCGCTGGAGATTTCGAGACGACAGGTGGTGTTGCTCGCCGACCTGAATCGCCAATCCCGGATTTTCGGCGTTCCGGCTAGTTGATGCCGTTGGCTTCCCGGCAACCCAGTGCCAGTTTGCGCTCCCGGCCGTGGTAGGCGCGGACCAGTTCCTCTACGCGGCTGAGTTCCCCGGCGTTGATGGCGTCCAGGAGGGCCCGGTGATAGCGGAGCACGTCCAGGGCGTCGAAGGCGGGATGCTGGTAGACCAGATGCTCCATTCGCAGCCCGGCCGGGATCAGGCCCCGCAGCACGGCACTCAGATAGAAGTTGTCCAACGGCGGCAGGCTGGCGATCAGAAAGTGTTTGCGGGCGGTCAGGAGCGCATCCGAGTCCTGGGCCTGGACGGCTTCCGTCATTTCCGCCAGCGCTTCGGAGAGGCCGTTGAGATCCGGCTTGTCCAGGCCAGCCAGCTTGCCGAAACACAGCGACTGCATCTGAGAGAATACTTCGCAGAAATCGGCAATTTCATTGCGTTCCATCGAGCTGACCACGGCGCCTCTGCGCGGGATGATCTCGATCAGGTGCCGGGACTCCAGGATCAGCAGCGCTTCCCGCACCGAACCCCGTGATACGCCGAGTTCCCCAGCCACCTTCAACTCCTGAATGCGGCTGGCAGGCGGTAAACGGCCGGCGATGATCTCGCCGCCCAGATGATCGGCGATCTGTTCCGTGAGAGTGATCTGAGGCTCGAACTCCATCTTCCGCTCCAGCGAATCTTTCCAGCGTTCCCGGTCCCGTTTGGACAGTCCGGCAGTGGAAAGGTTCGATCAGGCGGGTGGGGCGAGAACAGCGGACAATTCGATGGCTTCAGTGCCGGAACCCGGCACGATCGGATCCGACTGCCACTCCCAGTCACCGGGGTGCGCCATGGCGGTCCCTGCACTGCTGAGACGCACCACCACCTCGATCTCCTCCGCCTTGGACAGCGGCAGAGCGGGATTCATGCTGACCGCATCGTCCAGGCGCACGGTGCGGGGAAATCCGGTCGCCGGACGTCGGACCACGGCATAGGGCATGCCGCCACCCACCGGACGGGCAATCACGAACAGGGTCATGCCGGCGGGTATTTCGGCCTCGGTTGCAATGGCCACGTCCACCGAGCCGGGCAACCGCCCGAGCCGCGTACGCGCCTCCTGAAATCCGGCTTCCAGCGTCCGCTGATGGCCTTCCTGCAGCGGATTGGTGAGCGCCCGGTTCAGCAGGGTCACGGATTCCTGGAAGGCGCCCCGCTGAAAGGCGTCGATGGCAAACATCTCCAGCACCAGCGGTTGATTCGGTTCCCGGGCCAGAATGCGTTCGGCGATGGTCCGGCTGGTTTCGTCGATCTGCCCGTCAGCGGCCATGTAGCGGGCCTGAAGCCAGAAGATGTCGATGCTCGGATCTTCGCCATGGGCCCCTGCGGCCATGGAAAACGCTTCAGCGGCACTGGCAAAACGGCCCAGGCGCAGATCCACATGACCCAGCAGATACCAGCTCTTGGCGTCATCGGGTTGTTGCGCCACCCGGGTCTCGAACCGTTCCCGCCACTCACCGAGGGCCGCCTGATCTCTGCTCGGATCGAGCTCGAAAATCTGCTCCGCATCCGCCAGGCTCATCGCCAGGGGATCTCCCACCTGGTTGTAGACCAGCACGGAACAGGCCAGCAACAGAGCGGCGCTGACAACAGCAGTCGCAAGCGACGTGCCACCGGCGCCGCCGGTCGCCTCGACTCTGTCTTCCCCCTCCGGCACCTCGAAACTGTCCACATCGGCCAGCAGGGCCGCCTTCAACTCCGCCTCGAGCACGGCTCGTTCGGATTCGGCCACCCTGCCCCCATCGAGTTCCTTACGGAGTTCCTGGAGTCGATCCCGGTACAGGGCAGCGACCGTCGCATCAGGTTCGGGATCACCGGCATCGACCACCTGCCTCCGGCGCAGCGAAACGAATACCAGCAGCCCGGCAGCCAGCAGCAGCAATAGCGCCCAGAGATAGAACATGTTCAGGCGCCCTTCTCTTCGCCTGCGTGCTCACCACTGCCCGAGAGCAGTGCTTCCACCCGTTGGCTGTCCGCCTCTGTGAGCGCAACTTCCGGCCGGGACCGCAGCATGCGCGCCAGTACGACGAGCCCGATCAGTCCGAAGAAGACGGGGGCGAGCCAGAGAATCCAGGTGCTGGGTTTGAACGGTGGGTTGTAGAGCACGAAATCACCGTAGCGCGCCTGCAGGAAATCGCGCACTTCCTGATCGCTCATCCCCTCCTGAACCAGGAGCCGCCAGACGGTTTTACGCAGGTCCCGGGCGATCGGCGCATCGGAACCGGACAGATTGGTGTTGAGACACTTCGGGCAGCGGAATTCATCGATGAGCGACCGGTACCGGGTCTCCATTTCGGCGGATGGAAACTCGAAGACGTCCACCTGTCCCGCCGCCCAGGCGGCCGGCAGGCCAGTCCCGAACGTGAGGAGCAGGCAGATTCCGGCAAGCTGCCGGCGCAGGGGCAGGTCAGCCCGAAACATCGTATTCCGAGCGCACTTCGAGCACATCAAGCAGAGGCGCGATCTCATCCCGCCAGACCCGTGAATTGATCTCACCCACCCGCTTGTAGATGATCCGGCCATCCGCATCCAGAAGGAAGCTCTCCGGCGCACCGTACACGCCGAGTTCCACGCCGAGCAGACCATCCGTGTCTTCCAGCACGAACTCGTACGGGTTGCCGAAATCCACCAGCCAGCGGAGCGCTTTCGCCGCATTGTCCTTGTAGTTCACGCCAACCAGACGCAGGTCCGTCAAGGCGTTGATTCGCATGAGTTCCTCGTGCTCGGCCTTGCAGGTGGGACACCAGGTCGCCCAGACGTTTACCAGCACCGGAGCACCCAGCAGATCCTCCCGACTCACCCGCCGTTCAGGTGCACCCAGCACCGTGGCGTCGAATTCGGGAAAAGGCTTGTCGAGCAGGGCGGAAGGCAATCGGTGCGGATCATCCAGCCGGAAACCCAGATAGCCGATCATCACGATCAGGGCGAAAATACCCAGCGGTACGAACAGGCTCGCCCGGTTCACTATGATGCGCCAAGGGCGACGGGCTTCGCCGTCCTGCTCTGGCGAACCTTGAGCCTGCGATAGCGGGCGTCCAGCACCGCCAGCACGCCACCGAAAGCCATCAGCAATCCGCCGAGCCAGATCCAGCGCACGAAAGGTTTCACCTGAATCCGAACCGCCCAGGCACCGTCTTCGAGCGGTTCACCCAGAGACAGATATACGTCCCGAAGCAGACCCGGGTCGATGGCGGCCTCCGTCATCACGGACTGCCGGGCCATGTAGCTGCGTTTTTCCGGACGCAGGGTATAGCGCCGACCGTCTTCCACGATCACGAACTCACCCTGATCGGCCAGGTAATTGGGTCCCGACACACGGGTAACGCCCAGAAAGCGCACCTCAAGCGAACCCATGTCCGCGCTCTCGCCCGGCGCCATGCGCAGATCCCGTTCCACGGAAAGTACGGAAGTGATGGCCACCCCGATCAGCGTCAGGGCAAAACCCACATGGGCGGCCTGCATGCCGAGATAGGCAAGCGGCGGCATGCCTTTCCGGAGCCGTTTGGCAAGATCGGCGCCATGACTGATGAGGATCCAGAAGGCGAGCACCAGTGTGACCAGCACCTGCCAGCTGACTGCGTCCGCCAGCACCAGCGGCAGACCCACACCGAGCGCCACGCTCACTCCGGCCACCCAGCCGAGACTGCTGATCAGACGGGTGGAAGGCGTGCGTTTCCAGTTCAGCACCGGTGCCACCCCCAGCGCGGCGCTGAGCACCAGCATCAGGGGCACGAATCCCGCATTGAAGTAAGGCACGCCCACGGAGATCTTCGCCCCATCCGTGGCCAGTTCATACGCCAGCGGATAGAGGGTGCCGAGCAGCACCAGCGCCATGGCGATCACCAGCAGGATATTGTTCAGCAGCAGGAACGCTTCCCGACTGGCCAGGGTATAGCTGGCGCGCGCACTGATGGTGGCCGTGCGCAGGGCGTACAGGGTGAGCGAACCGCCAACCACCATGGCCAGGAAGATCAGGATGAACAGCCCGCGGGTGGGATCCACCGCGAAGGCATGAACGGAAGTCAGCACGCCGGAACGAACGATGAAGGCGCCGAGCAGGGACAGCGAGAACGTGGTGATGGCCAGCAGCAGGGTCCAGGACTTGAAGGTGCCCCGCTTTTCCGAAACGGCGAGGGAGTGGATGAGGGCCGTGCCCGCCAGCCAGGGCATGAAGCTCGCATTTTCCACCGGGTCCCAGAACCACCAGCCCCCCCAGCCCAGTTCGTAATATGCCCACCAGGAGCCGAGCGCGATGCCTACGGTCAGAAAGGCCCAGGCGATGTTGGTCCAGGGCCGGGACCAGCGAGCCCAGGCAGCATCGAACCGTCCGGACAGCAGAGCGGCAACCGCAAAGGCAAAGGCCACGGAGAAGCCCACGTAGCCCATATAGAGCATGGGTGGATGGACGATCAGTCCGAAATCCTGCAGCAGCGGGTTGAGGTCCGCCCCTTCCGCCGGCGTCAGCGGAACCAGCCGATCGAAAGGGTTGGACGTGAACAGCAGAAAGGCCAGAAAGCCGAGGTTCAACAGACCCATCACACCCAGCACGCGCACCTGGAAGGTCTCCGGCAGATCCCGACCTTTCGCGGCAACCGCCAGAGTCCAGCCGGCCATGATCAGGATCCAGAGCAGGAAGGAACCTTCGTGCGCGCCCCAGATAGCGCTGAATTTATACTGCGGGGGCAGGAGGGTATTGGAATTGTTCGCCACGTAGGCGACGCTGAAATCGTCGGTCATGAACGCGTGCCCGAGCACTGCGAAGGCCAGGGCGATAAAGACGAACTGCCCAACGACCAGGGTCGGCACGGCGTTCATCAGACGCGGCTGCTGTCGATGGGCGCCGAACAGGCCGAATACCGAGATCAACCCGGCCAGGCCGAGCGCGATCACCAGTGCGAGATGGCCCAGCTCAACGATCATAGTTCAGCGGATTCGGTTTTTTCTGATGGCCGGGCGACATATCGGCCAGCTCCGGCGGCATGTAGTTCTCGTCGTGCTTGGCGAGCACCTGGCTGGCTTCGAACACTCCTGCGTCGGTGAGCGAACCCTGGACGATGATGCCCTGCCCCTCGCGGAACAGGTCCGGCAGGATACCCGAGTAGGTAACGGTGAATTCCGAGCCCACGTAGTCGGTCAGCACGAAGGAGACCGCCAGACTCTCCGAGTCTCTCTCCACACTGTCTTCCAGCACCATGCCGCCCGCCCGGATCTGCGCACCGACCGGCGCCTCTCCGGCCACCACGGCTTCAGGCGGGTAGAACATGTTGATGTTTTCGTTCAGGGCGAGCAGCACGAGCGTCACAGACACCCCGGCGCCGACGAGAAGAAACAGAACGATGATCAGCCGTGTACGGCGTTTGGGATTCATTTATCCAACTTTTGAGACTGAAGTTCTCCGTTCGAGCGCGCGAGCCTGCCGGAAGAAACGCCGCCGGGCAACTCGAACCGAGAAAACGTTAAACAAAATCACGATAAGGGCTGAGCCATAGGCAAGCCATACGTAGAGTCCGTGGCCGCCCATGGCGAAGAAATCGGACCAGGAATCGAAGCTCATCGGCCGTCCCCCGAAACAAGCTGGCGCACCCACTGCGTGCGGGATTCCCGTTCCAGAATGGTCACCTTGAGCCGGGCAATCAGGTTGGCGCCAAACAGACAGTAGATGCCGAGCACATTCAGCAGCAGCGGCAGATACATCTCCGGCGGCATGCTCGGCGCCTCCGTCAGCTTGAAGGTCGCCGGTTGATGCAGGGTCAGCCACCAGTCCACGGAGTATTTGATGATCGGAATGTTCACCGTGCCCACCAGCGCCAGCACCGCGCAGGCCCGACCGGCTGCTTCTTCACGGGGAATCGCCTGACGCAGGGCGTAGAGACCGATATAGAGAAACAGCATCAGGAGCATGGATGTGGTGCGGGCGTCCCACACCCACCAGGCACCCCAGGTGGGCTTTCCCCAGACCGCGCCGGTGAACAGCGCCAGCGCCGTCATCGACATGCCGAAGGGAACAACGGCCGCCAGCACCATATCGGCGAGCTTCATCCGCCAGACCAGCAGCACCAGACCCGCAGCGCCCATCAGAATGTAGGCCGTCTGGGAAACGATCGCGGTGGGCACGTGGATGTAGATGATCCGGAAACTGTTGCCCTGCTGGTAGTCGGCCGGCGCAATGGCCAGTCCCCAGAGGGTGCCGACCATCAGCAACAGGGTGGCAAGCACGGCAAAGCCCATCTGCCAGGGCCCGCTGATTTCGTAAAACCACCGGGGTGAGCCGAGCTTGTGCCACCACTGTTTGAGCGTATCGGTGAGAGCCATGGTCGTTGTGATCAGATCCTCAGAAGTTCCAACATGAACCCGTTTACTGCTCCAGACTGACCCGAAGCGCAGCCGTTATGGCGAAAGGCGCCAGCGTCAGCGACGCCATGGTAATCACCCCGAGCCAATAAATCTGCGCCAGGGTCTCGATTCCGGCCATGCGTTCGAGCACTGCGCCGGCGCCGAAAATCAGGACAGGTACGTACAGGGGCAGCACCAGCAGCGCCAGCAATGCGCCACCCCGCTTCAGGCCGACTGTGAGCGCGGCGCCCACGGCCCCGATCAGACTGAGCGCCGGTGTGCCGATGAGCAACCCGAGCATCAGCGTGGGCAGCGCCGAGGCGGGCAGAAAGAGAATCATGGCAGCCACCGGCGCCAGAAGGGTCATCGCCAGGCCACTGAACACCCAGTGCATGAGCACCTTGGCGAGCAGGGCGAGGAACGCAGGCTCTGCCTTGAGCACCAGGAGTTCCAGGGTGCCGTCCTCGTAATCACGCCGGAACAGGCCTTCCAGACTCAGCAGATTGGCCAGCAGAACCAGCACCCAGATGATAGCGGGCGCATAGTCCCGAAGCACGTCCGGGCCACCGCCGGTGGCGAGCGCAAACAGACTGATTGCGAGAAAGAGGAAGAACAACGGATTCAGCACTTCCTCGTTGTTCTGAATCAGCAGGAACCACTCCCGACGGAGCTGGGCGCGGAACAGGGTCACCGGGGCGCCCCCAGGCGCAGCTCGTCTGCACCCGGCACACTCAGATCCTGGTGGGTCGCACAGAGAACGGCGCCCCCCCTGGTCCGGTGCGCGGCAATCAGCGATCGAACCAGATCCTGGCCGTTCAGGTCGAGGGCGGTGAACGGTTCATCCAGAAGCCACAGCGCGCTGTCGTCCAGACCCAGCCTGATCAGCGCCACCCGGCGGTGCTGACCGGCGGAAAGACGCCCGCACAGCACGTCCTCATAGCCGGCGAGGCCCACCGCTTCCAGACGGTCGATCAGACTGATGCTGCTCTCGCGGGACGACAGGGCCGCGAACCAGCGCAGGTTTTCCAGCACTGTGAGACCCGGCGACACCGCCGGCCGATGGCCGAGATAGCTCGTCCGGGTGGCTTCAATCGTTCCTTCGTAATCCGGAAAAAGCCCGGCGATGCAGCGCAGCAGCGTGGACTTGCCGCTGCCATTCGGACCGGTGAGGGCCGTGCAACCGCCAGCCTTCAGCGACAGATTGAGATCATCAAACAGCACCCGACCTTCCCGCTCACAGGCCAGATTCTCAATGTGCAGAAGGCGGTCGCTCACGTGGTGACTCAATCCACCGGGCGGACGACGAAACAGGGCTCGTACTCACCGGACAGTTTCATTCGGCCCTGAGCCACAAACTGCTTCAGCAGATGATCCAGTGCAGAGACCAGGGATGCGTCTGCGCGGAGCTCGAACGGTCCGTTCTCCCGGATCATGCGGATGCCGTGCTCTTTGACGTTGCCGGTCACGATGGCACTGAATGCCCGACGCAGATTCACCGCCAGTTCATGGGCGGGCAGATCCCGGGATAACACCAGGTCGGCCACACTGTCGTGGGTGACCTCGAACGGCACCTGATAATCCTTGTGCACGTCGAGCAGCCAGTTGAAGTAATAGGCGTCGCCATCCCGACGTCGCTGCCGGCGCACGTCCCGTATGGCACGACCCATGTGGTGGCCGACTTCGGCCGCATCGCCGACGATGATCCGATAACGGCTGGCAATAGAGTCACCAAAGGTCAGACGGAGAAACGCATCCATCTCCTCGAAGTAACCCTTCGCTTGGGACGGCCCTGTGAACACCAGGGGCAGGGCAATGTGCCGGTTGGCCGGCGCCAGCAGGATGCCCAGCAGGTAGAGAATTTCTTCCGCGGTGCCGACCCCGCCCGGAAAGACGAGGATGCCGTGGCCCAACCGGACGAATGCTTCGAGCCGCTTCTCGATGTCGGGCAGGACCACCAGGTTGGATACCATGGGATTCGGTGGCTCGGCAGCGATGATGCCCGGCTCGGAGAGTCCCAGATAACGGCCGGCTTTCAGGCGCTGCTTGGCGTGCCCCACCGCGGCCCCTTTCATCGGCCCTTTCATGGCGCCAGGACCACAGCCCGTGCAGATATCGAGGCCCCGGAGTCCCAGGTGATAACCCACTTCCTTCGTGTAGTCGTATTCCGGCCGCGAGATGGAGTGACCGCCCCAGCAGACCACCGTTCGCGGCGGCAGGTCCGGGTCCAGCACCCGGGCGTGCTTGAGAATGTGGAAGACGGCATCGGTGATGCCTTCCGAGCTGTTCAGGTCGAACAGGTCCGAGTCGGAAATGTCTGTTCCGATGTAGACGATGTCGCGCAGCACGGCAAACAGATGCTGCCGCACCCCTTCGATCATCCGCCCATCGACGATGGCGCTCGCCGGCGCGTTGTGAATCACCAGCTTCAGGCCCCGGGTCCGCTTGCCGATGGCAATGGAGAAATCCGAATAGGTATCGAATATCGCAGCCACATCGTCCGACTCGCTGCCCGTGTTCAACACCGCCAGCGCACACTGGCGGAACAGCTCATAGAGCCGGGCCTGGCCGGCCGTGTCGGTGAGCGTGTCGATCTCCCGCTGGGAGAGCAGCTCGAGCGTGCCCCGGGGCCCGACCGTGATGTCTACTTTTTTCTCAGAAGCTGAAGCTGGCGCCGACATAGAATTGCCTCGGCATGGCCGGGAAGTAGCGATATCCCTCGGCGGTGAACTCCGTGAAGTCCGCCCGGTCCGCATACTGCTCGTCCGTGAGATTGATGATGCGTGCGTGTACAGACAGGGAATCGTTCACCCGGGCCTGCATCCGCAGATTGGCCACCAGGTGGCCTTCGTACTCGGCCGTATTCGCCGCATTGACAAAGTGATCGTCGAGATAGTCGAGCTCCAGCTCCGAATTGAACCAGGCCACCGGCGACCAGGCCCAGCGGGCATTCGCCAGCCACTTCGGCGCGGTATCCACATAGTTGCCCTTCTCGATGGTCTCGGCGCCGGTCAGAGAGCTGTCGAAATCATACTTGTGTTCCGCGTAGCTGCCGGAGATGGCTATGGTGTGGTTACCCCAGGTTCTGAACGCTTCCGCCTCGATCCCCCAACCTTCTGTTTTGCCATCCGAGACGTTGAAGCCGGCGCCATCCCGGAAGATGAAGTTGTCGGTCTGTTCGGCGTAGGCCGCCACGTTCCACCAGACACCGCGATAGCCGATTTCCAGGGAGACCAGCTCTTCGCTCTCCAGATCCGTCACATCCTGGCCGCGCTGCAGACGATACAGCTCGGTGGCCTGGGGTGGGCGGAAACCGGAACCAAAGGTGAGGTAGGCGATCCCGTCCCCCATGTCCCGTTCGACGCCCAGTCGACCGGCCACGTTGGTGAAATCGTCGTTACGGCTGGCCGGCCGGTTGTACAGACAGCCACCGAATCCACAGGCCGTGCCATCATCCCGCGTATTGCCGTCCAGCATCAGATTGTCGTAGTCGTATTCCAGATACTCGAGACGGAGGCTGTGCACCAGTCGGGTCTTTTCCGCAAATGCCCAGGCCAGGTCGTAGTAGCCGGCTGCCAGAATGCTGTCCACATCGAAGTCGTACTGCCAGCCCTGGGGCCTCACTGCATTGTTGAATGCGGAAGAATCGGTCAGCGGCTCGGCCTGCCACTGATCCAGATGTCCGGCCATATACTCGACCTGTGCGCCGAGACTCAGAACCAGATCATCCCGGGTCAGGGCATCGAACCCGAACACCACTCCGCCACTGGTCTGATCGTTGCGTTCCCGCGGTTCACCGGGCAGGAAGTGCTGCAGGAAATCCATGTTCGAAGTCCGCAGATAGGGCGTGAAATGCCAGTTTTCCTTCGCCCAGCGGGAAGCGATGCGAACCGACCAGGCATCCCGGTAGGCCTGGGGGGCCGGATTGGTCTTTCTGAGGTCGTCGTCTTCGTAGGCCTTGTAGCCGTTGACGTAGGCACCGGTTTCCTGATTCAGGTTGGTGTAGTTCAGAGTGCTTTCCACTTCGAAACCACCAACGCCGGTCTGGTGGACGAGGGAGGCTTTCTGCTGATCATGACCGGTATCGTCCCGATAACCGTTGTTGCCACTGCCGAACAGGGTGCCGGCAAACCGATGCTTGTCGGTCTGCACATTGAATTCGCCGGACGCCCGATAGGCGCCGAAGGATCCCCCTTCGAGGCCGATACTGTTCCGTTCGGGCAGCCGGTTGACCACATTGATCGCGCCGTGCAGCGCGTTTCCACCGAGTACGGCGCTGGCCGGGCCGCGCCACACTTCCATCCGACCCGCCTGTTCGGTATTCAGCTCGAAGAGGTTGTTGACGTTGCAGAAACCCGCCGGCCGCACGGGAATGCCATTTTCCAGAAACAGAAACTCGCCGCAGGCACCCGCACCCGTGAGGACGGCGGAACGAATGGCGGTGAGATGCTCCTGGCCTGAGCCTCGCGACACCCAGACGCCGGGCACCCGGACCAGGGCTTCAGTGGGATGGGTCGCACCGATCAGATCGATCTCGTCCGAATCCATCGCGCTCCAGCTGCCGACATCGCCCATCCGGGTGGTGAGCTCGCCGCTCACCACGATCTCTTCCACAACGCCGGCTGCTGCCTCGGACGCTTCTCCCGGTACCGGGGTCCCGCTCGCAGCACAGGCGGCGACGGCAACCGGTCCGAGAATCCGCCGCTTCCAGGCCGGGTTCAGAGGATGTCTACTTGATTTGTTCATGGGCTCAGGTCTCTCTCCAAAGGGACTCCACAGGACACTGTCTGCTGACAGAGCGCGCACACCTTAAGGGATGCGTGGGGCTGGGGCTACGGAATCAGCAGTTCGAAGCTGACCTCGGAAGAATCACCCGCAGGGAGCAGCGGCTCATAGGTCCAGCGAATGGCCGAGTAATCTGCCGCGGTGGCCGTTCGGGCAGCCGCCCCCTGTCCAACCTGGAGCTGGGCCGGATCGGCAAAGGTTTCGCCGTCCACCGAGTAGCTGATCCGGGTGTTCAGGCCGGCGGCGGAACCCTCCAGATAGACGGTGTCTTCGGGCAGGGGGTTGGTGATCACCACGCTGCCGGCGGCGACGTCCTGGGACGACTGGTTCTCGAATACGATCGTATAGCGCAGCACATCACCGGAAAACACCGACTCCGGCGCACCACCGCTAGAGACACCGGTATCCGCCGCGCTGCTGATCCGCTCCACCGTGGTGGACAGAGTCACCTCGGCGGAGGCGGCCAGGGGGAATACGATGATGCCGAGCAGGCCAATCAGCCAGCGGGTGATCATTCTGAGATGGGGGGCGTACCTGGGCATATACCTGGGCATAGTTGGTTTCCGTTTTCTGACTTACCAGTTCTTCGTTCGTTCGACACTTCCGGCCGGGCCGGTCCTAATCAAGCCGGTCCTAATCAATAAGACGGATATCGATCGTTTCCGTTTCCGGGTCGAAATCGATCTCTGCCTCTGCCGCTTCAAGCTGCCGCTGCACGGCCGCGCACTTGGCGTCCAGATCCTGTTCGGCGCCGCCGTAGTCCGTGCCTTCACGGAGTACGAAGGACTCGATGATACTGCGAAGTGCGTCCGTGGACAGACTGGCCAATGGAATCTTCACCCTGATACCTCTTGCAGTGCACAATGAGTGAACGCTTACGGCCTAAAACCGTGAACCAGCCCCCAAACGCTATCAGTTCAGGGGCTACTGCCTTGAAAAAGCGCCTTCAAGGTGCGTTACTTATTTTTCAAATCAGTAGTTTACTGGCGTTCCAACAGGACGGGGAACCATGGCAGAACAGCAGGACCACATACTGGTCGTCGAAGACGAACCAATTACGCGCGACCAGCTCGTCTCCTACTTCGAAGACGAAGGATTCAAAGTCACCTCCACCGGCAGCGGCGACGACGTGTTGCCCATCGTCATGGACTCAGATGTCATTCTGGTCCTGCTCGATATCAAGCTGCCCGGCAAGGACGGTCTGACACTGACGAGGGAGATCCGCACCCAGTCAGACATCGGCATCATTCTGGTGACCAGCAAGCAGGAGCAGATCGACCGCATTCTGGGGCTGGAATCCGGCGCGGACGACTACGTGACCAAGCCGTTCGACCCGCGGGAACTGCTGTCCAGAGCACGCAATCTGATCCGCCGGGTACATATCCAGCAGAAACAGCGCCGGAAAAACCACATCCGTACCTTCGAAGGCTGGCAGCTCGACCTGAACAAGCGCGAGCTCACCTCTCCCGAAGGCACCCAGACCACCCTGTCTGCCGGTGAGTACCAGCTCCTGCTGGCCTTCATGGAGCAGGCCGGTGAAGTGATGAATCGCGACCAGCTGATGAATCGGATCCGCAACCGGGAATGGTTCCCGGACGACCGCTACATCGACGTGCTGGTGGGCCAGCTCAGGAAGAAACTGGGTGAGCGGGCCGCCAATGCCAAGATCATCGCCACGATCCACGGCACCGGTTATCTGTTCACCCCCGAAGTCGCGTAGCGGCCTTGCAGGTTGCGTAGCGATCTCGCAGGTTGCATAGCGAGCTCAGAGGCAGCCTGACCCCTTCGAGCGCTGACCGCTTTTTCGCGTTGGCTCGGCCATTTCGCCCGAGTCGCCCGAGCCTGCCAGTCAGCAACGAGGATTCACTGGGTGTTGGAACCGCGCCACGTTAAGATTTCAGGTGCGGTGTCAGCGGCGGACAGCCGGTAGATTGAGACTGTGGTAGACAAAAAAATTTATGAAAGCGCCTCCACACTGGTCCGGCGCACGACCTGGCACGATCAGCCGGTGGTCACCAAATCGCTGAAGTCCAGCGCCCAGACGCCGAACGCGATCGCGCGCTACCACCACGAATTCAACATCAATCAGTCCCTGACCAGCCCCTATGTCTGTCGGGCGCTGGCAATGGACGATCGGGCACCAAAGATCATCTTCGATGATCCCGGCGGCGAATCCCTGCGCACGCTGCTCCAATCCCGCAGTCCGAGCCTGGAGGAGCGGATCGATGTTGCCGTGGAAGTCACCAAGGCGCTGCAGTCGATCCACGATGAAGGGGTCATTCATCGCGATCTGAACCCCGGCAACATCATCATCTGCGACGACCCCACCGCCGTTTACCTGATCGATTTCGGACTGGCCACCCTGGTGCCCCGCGAATACCCGGAAAGCGAACCCTTCAGCCAGCTCACCGGCACCCTGCCCTACGTTTCACCCGAACAGACCGGCCGCGTGAACCGGGTGGTGGACTACCGCACGGATCTGTATTCGCTGGGCGCCACGCTGTACGAAATATTCTCCGGCGCCCCACCTTTTTCGAACACGGATCCGCTGGAACTCATCCACGCCCACATTGCCAGCACGCCCCGGCCGTTGTCTGCCATCGCCGAAGACGTGCCGCGCTGGCTCTCCGAAGTGGTGCTGAAGCTTCTGGCCAAACAGCCGGAAGATCGTTATCAGTCCGCAGCCGCCGTGCGCGACGACCTGATGGAGGGTCAGAATCACTCCAACGTGATCCCATTCCGGCTTGGCCAGACGGACTCCCCCGGGCAGCTCGCCCTGCCGAAGCGCCTCTACGGGCGCAGCCGGGAAGTGCATCTGATCGGCGATCATATCCGCCGTGTGCAGCAGGGAGAGGTGCTGTTCCTGGATGTGACCGGACCCACCGGGATCGGCAAAGGCGCGTTGCTCTCAGAGATCGCCCGCCAGGCTTCGGAAAGCGACCTGCTTCTCGCCCGGGCCAGCAGCCCGCGCTTCGACCTTCGGGATACGGATGCCATCTGGCTGGAACTGCTGCGCCAGCTGGTTCGACAGGCGCTGTCGCTCGGCACGGAAATCGGCAACGAGATCATCTCGCGCATCAGCGCCGCCGATGGACCGGACCTGCAGTGCCTGAAGCCTTATATCCCGGAACTGAAAACGCTGCTGGAGGATGTTGTCGATGCCACCGCAGGACTGCCGAGCCGGGGAATACGAACGCTTCTGAATGCCCTGGCACCACAGCCGATCTGCCTGATTCTCGAGCATACGGACGAAGTCCCCGCCGAATGCCTGAGCGCACTGCTCGACATTTCTCTGGACAGCAGAAACCTGCTGCTCACGCTGTCCTCCGAGCAGGGCCACGACACGCTCTTCGACAATCCCCGCGCGGCCACAAAACGCACAAAGGTTGAAATGCAGCCCTTCGAACGCTCGGACGTTCGAAGCCTTGTTTCCGATGTGCTGAGTCAGTCAGAAGCCAGGGTTCGGGAACTGGCCGCTGAAATTCACATGAAAACGGACGGCATACCGTCCAACGTGCTGGCGCTGCTCGAGGAACTGCATCGGTCCGGAAGCATCATTCATGACCCGACCGGCGGTTTCTGGTCCTGGGACATCGATCGAATTCGCGGACACTTCTTCAGCCGTAATACCACCGAGCGTGTCATCGAACACCTGGATCGGCTGCCCGAGGAAACCCGGCACTGTCTGGACATGGCCTCAGCCATCGGCGAACAGTTCACGGTCACCCTGCTGGCCAAACTCTGTGACGATTCGGAGTCCGACGCACAGGCCGCGGCCCGGCTCCGGCCGGCAGTGAACCTGGGCCTGCTGGTCACTCTGCCGGTCGGGGACTATTCAGAACTCATTCAATACCAGTTCGCCCATCCGCGTATCCGCGCCCTCGTCTACGGCAGCGTTGCGGACAGCCAGAAACGAACGTTTCACCTCGGCATCGCCCGCTATCTGAGTGAAGGCAGCCGTCCCACCGGCGCCAAGCTGCTGCAGATCGCCGATCATCTGAACGCCGCCACAGACCCCATCGAATCCGACCCGGAACGCCGGGGAGAAGTCGCGCACTTCAACCTGCTCGCGGCCCGGGAGACCCTGCGCCAGGGCGTTTTTCAGCAGGCTTACAAGTACTGCCGAAGCGGCCTGACGCTGCTCGCCGATACCACCTCACCGCTGTATCTCGATCTCTGCCAGTGCGCGGCTGAAGCCGCCTTCTTCTGTGGCGATTTCGAACAGCTGGATCGGGTCCTGGCGAGCGCACCGGAACACAACAGCACCCTGGCGGAGATCCGGATCCGGGCCGCCGTGGTGCAGAACCACCTGACCGAAGCCTGGGACCTCTGCCTCAATGCCCTGGAAGACCTGAACTACCGGCTGCCGGCTGCAGGTGGGCCGGCCGCGGCTCTGCGCAGCACCAACCGCACCTGGCATCGGCTGCGCGAACAACTGCCGCTGATCGGCAAGGTACCCCGGGTACCCGAAACACCAAAGACATTGCAGGATGTGAATCTGCACCAGAGCTTCCGTTTCGTCAGCTATCTGCTGCACACGGGCTATCACCTGGGCCTGCTCAAACTGGTGGACTACACCGACGACCTGCTGGCCCGTTCTGCGCGTCATGGATACTCGGCAGAAACAGCCTTTGCCTACGCCGCCCGGGCCCTGACCTCCGCGGCTCAGGGCAATGTGAATGCGGCCAAGGCATACGCCATGGAAGCCAGGACGCTGGCCAATCACTTCCCGAATGAAGCAGCCTCCATCCGGGCCCTTACCCTGCTGGCCGGTCTGGTGGACCCCTGGTCGAACAGCCTGGATCACACCCTGTCGCTGCTGTCCGAAAACATCGGCCGATCCATGGCCCAGCAGGATTTCGAGTTCGCTGCGGTGGCAAGCGCCTGTTTTTCCGCGAACGCGCTGCTCAGAGGCATGGAGCTTTCCTCCCTGAAACGGGAATTGACCCAGCAGATCTCGGACATCGGTCAGTTCCGCCACGTCACCGGCATCAACATCAGCCATTTCGTGCTGCAGATCGTCGGCAGCCTGCTCGGTCAGAACGAGACCGAGGTACGCGGTGACCGGGAACTCACCATCACGAACACCGACGACAGAGTGGCCCACGCCTACGTCTATGTGCTCCGGCTCTACTTCGCCACCCTGTTCAACGACTTCAAAGGCGCGGAAAACATTCTGGATCTGGCCACCCAGTACGTGCCAGCCCTGGCCGGCTCACCTCTGGTGGGCACGTTCAAGCTGTCCGAAGGGCTGGTCGCGCTCCGCAGCGGCAGCGCCGAAGGCAAGCGCACGGCAAAAAACAACCTGCGGGAACTCAAGCACTGGGAAGATCAGGGGGCTGCACACGTCGCGTCCAAACGGATGATCCTGCAGGCCGACCTGGCCTGGCGCAGCGGCGCCACCACCAAGGCTCTCGAGTACTACGAAGTGGCCGCCGACCGCGCCCGCAGGCACGGCCAGGCAAATGACGAAGCGCTTGCGTACGAACTGGCGGCGCGGGCCTGCGAATCCCAGGGACGGGCCGACTTCGCCCGGCTGTTCGCCCGCAATGCCTACCAGGCCTATCTCCGCTGGGGCGCCACGGCGAAAGCCAATCAGCTCGAACGGGAGTTCCACAACCTGATCACCGATCACCTGTCGGTCACCAGCACCAGTACGCTGTCGGTGGGTGATCTGGCGGATCTGACCGTGCGGGATTTTCAGGCCAACACCACCAGCTTCGAATCCACTGAGTTCAACGAACGGATCGTCGACACCACGACGGTGCTCCGGGCTGCCCAGACCATTTCCGGGGAGATTCTGCTCGACAAGGTTCTCACCAAGCTGCTGCGCCTGGCGCTGGAACATGCAGGCGGCCAGAAAGCCTGCATGCTGCTGGCGGACGACAAACGGCTGTTTCTGGAAGCCATCGCTTCCGTGGACGGCGGGGCAACCCGACGGGTCACGCCACCGGAGCCGTTCGAGGCAACGGACGAAGTGCCCGAGTCCATCATTCAGTTCGTGGCGCGCACCCAGGAACCACTGGTGCTGTCAGATGCAACCGCGGAGGACGTGTTCACCCAGGATCCCTACGTGAAACGTCTGCAGCCGCTGTCCGTCCTCTGCCTGCCTATCATCCATCGCGGTGAGATCACCGGCATTCTCTATGTGGAACACCGCTGGCTGACCGGCGTGTTCACCTCCCAGCGTGTGGAAGTGCTGGCCCTGCTCGCCTCTCAGGCCGCCATCTCCATCGAGAACGCCCGGCTCTACGCAGACCTGCAGTCCACCCAGGACGAGTATCGGGCGCTGTACGACAATGCCATCGAAGGCCTGTTCCGGATCAGCCCGGATGGTCTGCTGGTGTCGGCCAACCCCACACTCGCCCGGATTCTCGGTTTCTCCAACATCGAAGCGCTGCAGGACGAATACCGGGATCTGATCGACCGGGTGTTTCTCACCAACGAGCAGGCCGGGCAGTTTCTTTCCGCACTGGAAGATCAGCAGCTGGTGAACGGCTTCGAAGCCCAGGGTGTCACCCGGGATGGCCGCACCTTCTGGATGGCACTGACCGCCCGACTCAACCACGACTCGGAACTGGGTGACTACATAGACGGCTCACTGATCGACATTTCAGAGCGCATCGAACGCGAGCAGGCGGACAAACAACGGCAGATTGCCGAAGCCGCCACCCAGGCCAAAAGCGAGTTCCTGGCAAACATGAGCCACGAGATCCGCACGCCCATGAACGCCATCGTCGGCTTTTCCAAGCTGGCGCTGGAATCCTCGCTGGATCGCAAGCAGCACGAGTACGTGACCTCGATCCGTAATGCCGCCGAAAATCTCCTGACCCTGGTCAGCGATGTGCTCGATTTCTCCAAGATCGAAGCGGGCAAACTGGTTCTGGAAGCCCGGCCGTTCAAACTCAGCGACACCCTGACCGAAGTCGAACGCCTGTTCCGTACGGAAGTCCGGCGCCGCAATCTGACCTTCGAGATCGAGAATCGCGCGAGCGACCACATCGGCTTCCCGGAGGACGGGATCCTGATCGGCGATTCTCTGCGTATTCAGCAGGTGCTGGTCAACCTGGTGGGCAACGCGGTGAAGTTCACCGAGTCCGGCGGCATCGTGCTGGGGGCCGAGGTGATCGCCGCCACCCGCGGTCAGCTGGTGCTGAATCTTTCCGTCACAGACACCGGGATCGGCATTCCCGAAACTCAGCTCGCGCGCCTGTTCGAATCCTTTGAACAGGCGGAGACGTCCACCACCCGACGCTACGGCGGCACGGGGCTGGGGCTGTCCATATCCGAGCGCCTGGTCGACCTCATGGGGGGCGAAATTCACGTGACCTCCACCGTCGGCGAAGGCTCCAGTTTCCAGTTCACCCTGCTCGCCACCGTGCCGGATGCAAATGATCTGATCCAGGCGGAACGGGTGGAACGGCGGGCTTCAGACATCTCACTCACTGGCCGGAAGCTCCTGGTCGCCGAGGACAATCCCATCAACCAGCAGCTGGCGCTGGAGTTTCTGCAGCGCCGGGGAGCCGAGGTGCACATCGCACAGAACGGTCGCGAGGCCGTAACCCGGGCGACGGAAGCCGAGTACGACGCCATCCTTATGGATATCCACATGCCGGAGCTCGATGGCCTGGAGGCCGCCTCCATTCTCCGCCAGCAATCCCTCGATATCCCCATCATCGCCGTTTCCGCCGATGCACTGTCCGAATCCAAGGCCGCTGCAGTGGATGCCGGCTGCAACGCCTATGTGACCAAACCCATCGACTTCGACACCCTGCTGCGGGAACTGGACGACCTCATGCCGGGCGGGGAGCAATCGGATACACCGCCACGACGACGGGCGTCGGACCGGCTGCCGGCGGAAGAAGAAAGCGCTCAAACCCTGGACGAAGCAGTCGAAGCCGCGCTGCAGGCCATGCCCATTCAACGCCTGCCCGGGATCGACATCAGCCAGGCCATTCGCGGCCACAACGGCAACATCAAGCTGATGGTGAAGCTGATGGGCGATTTCGGCACATACTATGGCGATGCCGGCACCAAGATGCGCAGCTTCGTGACCGAAGAGCAGTTCGAAGAAGCGGAACGCCTCGCCCACAACCTGCATGGTGTGGCCGGCAGCTTCGGCGCCAAACGTTTGAAGGAAGCCTCGAAAACCCTGGAACTGGCCATCGCCAAGTCAGACGACACCAATCTGCTGGGCCTGGTACACAGCTTCGAGGTGGCGCTGACGGAAGTGCTGGAGTCTACCGAGGCCATGGCGCGGGATGAGGTTCAGTTCAGGGCCAGCGACTACTCGTAGGCAATCTCTGTGTGCGCGCACTTTCGAGGTTTGCACAGCCCAGCAGCACGTGACTGAAAGCACCGCAGAAATTCATCCCGACTTCGCAGCCACGTCGTAGGTGATGTCTTTCAGTTTCAGTACGTCGTCGGCGCCATCGGTGGCGAGATTCACGAAGTCGAAGAGATCGCCGTCGCCCAGGTGGGAGGGAACCACGTGGCGCAGGCCCCGGGCGATGTTTTCAACCCGGCCCGGCGCTTCCCGGTCCCATCCCTGGAGCATCTCCTTGATCACCTGCCGTTGCAGGTTTTCCTGAGAGCCGCAGAGATTGCAGGGAATGATCGGGTAGGCCCGGGCGTTGGCGAAGCGTTCTATGTCCCGCTCCCGGCAGTAGTAGAGCGGGCGGATGACCATGTTGGCGCCGTCGTCGCTCCTGAGTTTAGGCGGCATGGCCTTCATCCGGCCGCCGTGGAACAGGTTCAGGAACAGGGTCTCCACCACGTCGTCGAGATGGTGACCGAGGGCGATCTTCCGGGCGCCAATCTTCTTCGCATGACTGTAAAGGATGCCGCGGCGCATGCGGGAACAGACCGGACAGGTGGTTTTGCCTTCCGGCGTCAGCGCCTGCACCACACTGTAGGTATCTTCTTCCAGGATCTCGTAGTCGATGCCGATGCGGGAGAAATACTCCGGCAGTACGTGCTCCGGAAAACCGGGCTGCTTCTGGTCCAGATTGACGGCCACCAGATCGAAGTGGATGGGCGCGTTCAGTCTCAGATTCATCAGGATATCGAGCAGCGTGTAGGAATCCTTGCCCCCGGAGACACAGACCATGATCTTGTCGCCGTCCTCGATCATGCCGTAGTCGACGACCGCATTGCCCACCTGGCGCCGCAGCTTCTTCTGCAGCTTGTTCTGATCGTACCGGGTTTTATTCGCCCGGCTGCGGGTGCGTTCTGTACTCATGATCAGTTCAATCCCCGCAGCACCGTGATGGGGGGTGCCGATACGAGCTTTCGGGTGCCGAGGATGCCGACCACCAGAATCAGCGCTGCCCCGATCAACGGGCCGACGATCCAGAGCCAGGGATGCACCGATGCCTTGAGCTCGAACACCTGGGTCTGCAGGATGAGCACCGTGGCTTCCGCACCGACCACGGCAACCACACCGGCAAACAAGCCCAGTGCGGCGAACTCGGCGATCAGAGAGCTGGCGATCAGCCTGCGGGTGCCCCCCAGCGTGCGGATCAGTGCGTGTTCGCTCATCCGGGCGTCCCGGCTGGCATGAATACTGGCGACGAGCACCAGACATCCGGAAGCGACCACCAGGGCGAGGACCAGTTCCACTGCCTGTGTCACCCGGGCGATGATGCTCTGAACCTGCGCGATGATCGCATCCACTTCGATCACCGTGATCGTCGGGAATCGGGAGAGAAGCTCATTCAGGAACTGTTTGTTTTCCCGCTCGAGGTAAAAACTCGTCATCCAGGTGGCGGGGAAATCCTCCAGCGCCCCCGGCGAGAAGATGATGAAGAAGTTGGGACGCATGCTCTCCCAGTCCAGCCGGCGCAGATTCATCACTTCCACATCGACAGGTTCACCGCCGATATCGAAACTGAGCACGTCACCGATGGAAAGCCCCAGGTCTTCGGCGTAATCGTCCTCCAGTGAAACCATCGGGCGGGTGTCTTCGGCCGTCCACCAGTCCCCTTCCACCAGAGTGTTGTCATCCGGCATCTCCGCGGCCCAGGTGAGATTGCGTCCGGAACTCAGACGCGGCCCGTCCTCCATCTGCGAGCGATGGTCGGCCTCCCATTCCTTGGCCTCGATGCCGTTCACCGCGGTGATCCGCCCGCGGATCATCGGGAAAAGGCCGCCCTGTTCCCGGCTGTTGTCGGCCAGCAGCGCGCCGATCTCTTCCACGTCATGGGGCGCGATGTTCAACGCGAAGTGGTTCGGCGCGTTTTCGGGCACCTGATTGCGCCACTCGTCCAGCAGGGCCGTGCGAAGCAGCAGCAGGATCAGGAGCAGCATGATGGCAAGACCGAAAATGAGAATCTGCGCCGTATTTTCCTTACGCCGCCGTTGCAGACCGGCCAGCGCCAGCCGCAAGCCGCTGCCTGCCTGCATGCCGACCACCCGGCCCCCGCGCAGCAGCAGCGTGGCCAGTCCTCCAAACAGGGCGAGGGCGCCAAGGGTGCCGAGAAGCGTCCAGGCCGTCAGTTCGATACTGCCCGAGTACCAGATCAGCAGGCCAAGACTGCCGACCACCGCAGCGCCATAGCTGGCGATCTGGGAGGGAGGCGCGGCGCCAACGTCCCGACGGATCACCCGCATGGGCGAGATGTTTTTCAGATGCAGCAGGGGCGGCAGCGCAAACGCCATGGCGCAGATGAGGCCGGTAACCGCACCAAGCAGAAACGGCCGGGCACTGGGCATGGGCAGTTCGACCGGAATCAGGCTCTGCAGCAGCAGAACGATGGCCATGTGGAGCCCGCTGCCAACCAGCAGCCCGAGCATCACGGCAACGCTGCCCACCGTCACAAGCAGACCAACATATGAGTAGAGAATCTGGTTCGGGGTCGCCCCCAGCGTCTTGAGCACCCCGACATGATCATAGTGACGGCGTGCATAGCGATGCGCGGAAAGGGCAACGGCGACACCCGCCAGGAGCACGCCGAGCAGTCCCCCCAGCAATAAAAAGCTCTCGGCCCGATTCAGTGCGGAACCGATGGTCGGGCTGGATTCCTTGATCCCCCGCCACCAGAAATTGGGATCTTCTTCCAGATCCAGTTCATCCCGCAGGGCTTCGAGCGGACCGTCTTCGCCGCGCAGCAGCAGCCGGTAGGAAAGCCGGCTGCCAGGCTGCACCACCTGTGTGGCCGGCACGTCCTCGATCCGCATCAGCAGCCGCGGACCCAGGTCATACATGCTGCCGCCCCGGTCCGGTTCCGATGTCAGCACCTTGCTGATGGTCAGCCTGGCGTAACCCACCTCCACCTGATCACCCAGCGCCACGGCCAGGGACGGGAACAGGCGCCCATCCAGCCAGACTTCGCCCGGCTCAGGCAGATCGGTGGTCACCGTCGGCCTGGTGAACGGCACGTCTGTCACCCGCAGCACCCCACGGAGGGGATAGCCGGGGCCAACGGCTTTTACACTGACCAGCGAATTTTTCTCATCGTCGGTGAATACCATGGAGGGAAAAGACAGCGTATCCGCAGTGTCGAGCCCCAGGTCGCGAGCTGCCTGACGGAACTCGTCGGGAATTTCGGCCGAGCTGCCGATATAACGGTCCGCGGCCAGGAAGGTGGCGGATTCCTTGAGCAGCGCCTGATGCAATCGGTCGACAAACAGGCTCACGGCGGTGACCGTCCCCACCGCCACCATCAGCGCGATCACCAGCAGACCGAGCTCACCCCCCCGCCAGTCGCGCCAGGCCAGTCGAACAATGAAACCGAAATTCATCGGCAGCGCCTCAGCGGACGATCCGGCCGCTGGCGATTTCCACCGTCCGCTGGCAGCGGCTGGCCAGTCGGTCGTCGTGGGTCACCAGCACCAGGGTGGTATCGAACTCCGCATTCAGCTCGAACAGCAGTTCGATGATCTTCTGTCCGGTCCGGGTATCCAGGTTGCCCGTAGGCTCATCCGCGAACAGCACGTTGGGCCTGGAGGCAAAGGCCCGGGCGATGGCCACCCGCTGCTGCTCGCCACCGGACAGCTGCCGCGGATAGTGATCGAGCCGTTCCGCCAGGCCGACCTTTCCCAGCAATTCCCGGGCATCCCGCTCGGCTTCCGCATCGCCGCGGAGCTCCGCCGGCAGCATCACATTTTCCAGCGCCGTCAGGCTGCCAAGCAGTTGGAAGGTCTGGAAGACGAAGCCGATCTGTTCACCCCGCACTTTCGCCCGCTCTTCCTCGTCGAGGGCGGTGAGCTCTGCACCGCAGAGGTTCACCCGTCCTGCGGTCGGCACGTCGAGTCCGGCCAGAATGCCGAGCAGCGTGGTTTTTCCGGAACCGGACGCACCGACGATGGCAACCGACTCACCCGCGTTGATTTCGAGATCGATCCCTTCCAATATGACCAGCTCGCCTTCTGCAGTAGGCACGATCTTGGCCACACCATGGGTTTCAATGACCACAGCATTCATGGTTTCGGGATTTACCTCTCCGAGTGATATGTCGCTAGTTACGGCTTCAGGCACGGTCTCTCGTACTTCGTTCCGGAGCATTTTCAGGGTCGCTTCATCGCAATGCAGGCGTCTTGTACGCCGTTCCCGCACTGCGAGGGCGGCGTGCTTACGCACGGCGCGGGTGTTCGTTCTGTCGATGCCGGCGTTGCTTGCAATGGCGCTCACCCTACCAGCAGTCGCGTCAGATTCGCGTGAGCACCCCAGAATTCTGGTGATGGGCGACAGTATCAGCGCCGGATACGGTATTCAACGTGATGAGGGCTGGGTGGCGCTGCTTTCGGAGAACCTCAGCCAGGCCGAGTATCCGCACGTCGTCGTTAACGCCAGCATCAGCGGTGAGACCACGGGCGGTGGTCTCGCCCGCCTGCCTCAGGCCCTGGAAACCCACTCGCCGGCCGTGGTGGTGATCGAACTCGGCGGCAATGACGGTCTGCGCGGTTACCCGACGGACATGGTGCGCAGCAATCTCAAGCAGATGGTGACGCTTTCACTGGAGAAGGATGCCAGGGTCCTGCTGGTGGGCATGCAGATCCCGCCCAACTACGGGCCGCGGTACACGGAAGCGTTCTTCGAGCTGTATGAGGGCGTGGCCAGCGAAACAGGGGTCGCCCTGGTGCCGTTCTTTCTTGAAGACGTGGCGCTGGCCCCCGGGCTCATGCAGGCAGATGGCATTCATCCCACCGCCGACGCCCAGCCCCTGCTGCTGGAAACGCTCTGGCGCTATCTGGAACCGCTGCTCGAATCCTGACCGGCCGGCGCCGGCCGTGCCGGCATCCGCTTACCCACATGCTGATCGCCCCGTTCCCGGGCCAGCTCAACCTGTCGCTGCCGCTCGGCAAAGGCCGCCCGCTGGGCTTCATCCTGCTCGTGCACACAGTGCGGGCAACTCACGCCCTGCCTGTATTCCGGTGATGCCAGATCCTCTTTCGTGAGCGGACGCCGGCAGGCGAAACACTGCTCATAGGAACCCTCGCCGAGTGCCCGGTCAACGGAAACCCGCTGGTCGAAGACAAAACATTCACCCTGCCAGCGATTGTCATTGGGCGGGACAGTCTCCAGATACTTGAGAATACCGCCGTCGAGCTGGTAGACCTCTTCGAATCCCTGATCGAGCATATAGGCAGACGCCTTCTCGCAGCGAATGCCGCCGGTGCAGAACATGGCCACCCTGGGCTGGCTTTCCGGGTCCAGCGTCGCCACGTAATCGGGAAACTGCTTGAAAGAGCGCGTATGGGGATCCCTGGCACCCGGGAACGTGCCGATGCCGATCTCGTACTCGTTCCGGGTGTCGATGACGATCAGACCCGGGTCGTCCAGCAGAGCATTCCAGGTCCGGGCATCCACCGCGGTGCCCGTCCGCTCGCCAGGCTTCACGTCCGGTTGACCGAGCGCGACGATCTCCGCCTTGATCCGCACCTTGAGTCGGTAGAAGACCGAATTGCCCTCATTCGCAACGGAATATTTGAAATGCATATCGGCGAAGCCCGGCACAGCCTTCAGTACCGCCGCATAGTCTATGAGCTGATCTTCCGTACCGGACAGCGTGCCATTCATCCCTTCTTCGGCCAGCAGGAGGGTGCCTTTCAGGGCCCGGGCTGCCGCTTCCTGCTCCAGCCGATCGCGCAATGCGTCGAGCGCATCCGCCTCGATAGACGCAAACTTGTAGAACGTGGCGATGTGCCTCACGGATCGCTCCCCTCTCCTGCCTTGCCCCCCAGACAGGGCGGCGACATAGGCGCGTCACCGAAGCGGGCCTGCCATTCGTCCGGGGTGTAGGTGTGGAGAGCCAGCGCATGAACACCGGCAGCGAGCTCTTCCGCCAGGGTTTCGTTCACCGCACGATGCCGGGCGATCAGTCGCGTCCCTTCGAAGTCGGGGGAAACCATGACCACCTTGAAATGGGATTCCGATCCCGGAGGAACGTTGTGATTACCGGACTCGTTGATAACGTCCAGATGTTTCAGATCGAAGTGTCGATCGAGCTTTTCGTTGATGATGTCCTGGGTGCTGGCTGCCATGATCAAAACCGGCAAGCGCCGGAAACTGCTGTGAGGTAAGGCGGATTATAGCCGGTCAGGGGCTGATCAAGAGCACGGAAATATTGTCGTGGCCGCCCGCTTCGTTGGCCCGGCCAACCAGTTCCTTGGCGGCTGCGGGAAGATTGCCGGTCTCCGCTTTCAGAAGCTGATTGATTTCCGGTTCCGGAATGAGGTCCGTCAGACCATCGCTGCACAACAGGTACAGATCTCCCGGTCGGTGCACCCAGGAGCGGACGTCCACCTTCACTTTCGGATCCAGACCCAGGGCCCGGGTGATCACGTTCCGGTTTGGCGCGGTAAGCGCCTCCACCTCACCGAGAATGCCATCGTCGATCATCTGCTGAACCATGCTGTGGTCGGACGTCAGCCGCTTCAGTTCACCCTGTCGCAGGCGATAGGCTCGGCTGTCACCCACGTGGGCAATGAAGCACTGACCTTCCCGGGTCAGCAGCCAGGCCACCACCGTGGTGCCCATGTCCACCTGGGATTCTCTCCCTTTCGTGCAGATATCCAGGTTCGCGGCCTGCACCGCCCGGGTGATCAGCTGTTCCGGGTTCGCGTGCCGTTGCGCAGAGCCCTCACCCAGCAGGTCCATGATGCGATCCACCGCAATCCGGCTCGCCACTTCGCCCGCATCGAGCCCCCCCATGCCGTCGGCGAGCACGGCGATGCCTAGACCGGCATCATAGGCAAGTGCATCCTCATTGTTGCGGCGAACCCTGCCGACATCGCTTTCGGCGACTATGTCCATTCCGTTCCAGGCAGAATTCGTTAAACTACTCCGCCTTTCCAATTTCCTTTATCCAAGAATTCCAAGAGTATCGCTGAATGTTGGCAGTCATCTCGCCCGCCAAAAGGCTCGACTTCAAAAGCACCGCCACCACGGCAAAGCACAGCCTGCCAGATTTCCTTCCGGATTCTAAACAGCTGATCAAAGTTCTGCGCGAAAAATCGCCGCAGGAAATCGCCGGGCTGATGAATTTATCCAACGAGCTCGCCGATCTGAACTACACGCGCTATGGCGAATGGAAGACACCGTTCACGCCGGACAACGCCAAGCAGGCAGCGCTGGCCTTCAAGGGAGACGTCTATCTGGGTCTGGACGCCACCACCCTGAACGATCGGGACTGGGCCTGGGCGCAGAAGCATCTGCGCATCCTGTCCGGCCTCTACGGCCTGCTCAAACCCCTCGACCTGATCCAGGCCTACCGGCTGGAAATGGGCACCAAACTCGCCAACGCGAAAGGCAACGATCTGTACGCGTTCTGGGGCAAGCGCCTGACGAAAGCACTGAACGAAGCCATCGCCGAGCAACGTCAGCCGATGCTCGTGAATCTGGCATCCGCCGAATATTTCGAAGCCATCGATGAAACCGCCATCGATGCCCGGATCATCACGCCGGTTTTCAAAGATCTGAAAAACGGCCGCTACAAGTTCCTTTCTTTCTACGCCAAGAAAGCCCGCGGTCTCATGGCCCGCTACATCATTGAAAACCGGGTATCCACGCTCAAAGGCCTGAAAGACTTCAATGTGGCCGGCTACTACTACAGTGAGTCCCAGTCCCGCGGCGATCACTGGGTCTTCCTGCGCGACAAACCCTGCTAGCGGCGCGGCGCTCAGAGGATCCCCGCGACTGCGAGGCTGGCGGACACGGAAAGTGCAGCAGGGTGCGAAGGAAGAAAAGCGTTTTCATAAACGTGAGAGCGAGGCCGACTGAGCCGAATTGACGGGTGATGGCGAAGCCATCGCCTGGCAACTTCGGGGAAGAAGGGAAGCGCGGAGCGCCCGAGCGGGAGTGCACTGAAAACGCTTTTCTTCCTTCGCACCCTGCGGGCATTCCGAACCCAGCCAGCCTCGCAGCCCCAGAACGGTCGTCTACCGCTTACGTGCTTCGTCACCGATCAGGTCGGCAAGCTGGGCCTTGCGCAGGTGAATATGGTCGGCGCGTTTCTTCTTGACGCGGATGTTGAGGATCTCGACGCCGAACGAGAAGGCCATGGCGAAGTAGATATAGCCCTTGGGTGTGTGCAGGTCCAGGCCCTCGCCCATCAGCGTAAAGCCGATCAGAATCAGGAAAGCCAGCGCCAGCATCTTCACCGTGGGGTGTGCCTCCACGAAGCGGCTGATGGATCCGGCTGCCGCCATCATGACGATGACGGCGACCACCACCGCCGCCACCATGATCGCGATCTCGTCCACCAGACCCACCGCGGTGATGACGGAATCCAGAGAAAAGACGATGTCGATGATGGCGATCTGGACCATCACGCCGGCGAAGCTCACCGCCTTGCCGGTCTGAACTTCGTGCATCTCCCCTTCCAGCGAGTTGTGCACTTCCCGGGTGGCTTTCGCCATCAGAAAGCCGCCGCCGATGAGCAGGATCAGGTCCCGCCCTGAAATGGCTTCGCCGAGCACGCTGAACAGCGGATTGGTCAGATCCATCAGCCAGGAAAGGGAGAACAGGAGCCCGATACGCAGGATCATCGCCAGCGACAGGCCGAGGAAACGCCCCTTCGCCTGCTGCGATTTCGGCAGTCGGCCGGTGACGATGGAGATGAATATGATGTTGTCGATCCCGAGCACGATCTCCAGCGCGGTCAGGGTCAGGAACGCGAGCCAGATTTCAGGGTTCAGGAGGAATTCGGGCACGATATCGGCTTTGTTGACGGGGCCGACCATTGAAACACAGCCGCCATTGACCGGGAAATGTGTGTCTCCGGTCGCGTTGGCGGACTGTGCGTTGTCGCCCCGAGACAGGTACCATGGATCCGGAGCAGTATTCATCGGAACCCACATCCCATGAGCCAGATATCCGAAGCCCAGCAGACCGAAATCGAAGCCGCCGTTTTCCGCCGCTTGCTCGCTCATCTCGATGAGCGCAAGGATGTGCAGAACATCGAGCTGATGAACCTCGCGGGATTCTGTCGCAACTGCCTGTCGAAGTGGTACCGGGCAGCCTCCGAGGACGCCGGTATCACCGTCGACTTGGAGCAGGCCAGAGAGCGTGTCTATGGCATGCCCTACAGCGAGTGGAAGTCCAGATACCAGAACGAAGCTTCTCCCGATCAGCTCGCCGACTTCGAGAAGAACAGACCGGCGGGTGAGTGAAAGGGTAGTGAACGACCGGCTGCAGACGATCTGGCGTGACTGGCGGGGCTTCGTTCTCTTCATCGCCGTGATGCTCGTTTTCCGATCGGCCATCGCCGACTGGAACCAGGTGCCTTCCGGCTCCATGCAGCCCACCATCCTGATCGGCGACCGGATCGTTGTGGACAAACTGGCTTACGACCTCCGGATCCCCTTCACGTTACACCGCCTGGCAAGCTGGCATGAGCCTGAACGGGGCGATGTGGTGACCTTCCCTTCGCCGAAAGACGAACAGCTGCTGGTAAAACGGATCATCGGCATTCCCGGCGACGTGGTGTCGCTCAGAAACAACGTACTTACGATCAATGGTGAAACGGCCAGCTACACCACCATGGAAGGTGAGGTGGTGCCTCCGGGCTCGATCAGCGGCCCTTACCCGTTCCGCTTCCTGGCCGAATCCATTCTCGGCAGCACCCGCATGATCATGCTAGAGTCTGGTAGCCTGGCTGCTGGAACCACGTCCTTCGGGCCGGTTACCGTACCGGAGGGCCACTATGTGATGCTCGGGGATAACCGCGACAACAGCCATGATTCCCGCTACATCGGATTCGTGGCCCGTGATCGGATTCTGGGACGGGCGGAGCGGGTGGCGTTCTCACTGGACTACGACAACTACTATCGGCCGCGATCGGAGCGTTTCTTCGCGCCGCTGGCCGCCCCTCCCCTGCTCGCCGGGCATTAGCCAGCCGGGCATTAGCCAGCCGGGCATTAGCCAGCCGGGCATCAGCCGGCGGACCCTGCGGCTAACGCCGTCTGCCGGTCCGAATCAGCCAGATCAGCATCCCCGCCAGCACCCCGAAGACCGCGAAGAAGAACACGAACGCCAGACTCGTCTTCAGGTAGCCGAAGAGTTCGGCGGTATCCACCCCATAACTCTGGGCCAGCCAGTAAATGCCCACCGCGACGGCGATGCTGCCGAGCAGGACCGTTCGGGTCAGCCGGCCTGACAGGCGGGTGGTCGCCGTTTTGCCTTTTTTGTCTTCCAGAAGATTGTCGACCATATATGCTCGCGGCGGCTCAATTTGCCTTGTGGTTTACTTGCGGTGACCCCGAGCTTCCTAAAGTAGCCCAATGCCAGAGTCATTTCACGATCAGGATCTCAGCGGCGCGGATTTCGCCAACGCGGATCTCAGCAGGGCCACCTTCGAAGGCTGCACGCTCACCGGCGCAAACTTCCGTCATGCGGATCTCACGGAGAGCCTGTTCCTCCAGTGCCGGGCTTTACCGGAGGAGAGGGAACTGGATTTCTCCTACGCCACCCTCAAGGAAGCCCGTTTCGAACGCTGCGATCTGACCACCGCGCTGTTCTGCCACGCCAGCGCCTACGATCTGGCTTTCGATCGCTGCCAGATCCAGGGCGCCGACTTTTCCAGTTGTGACTTCAGTCTGCCGATCCGCGGTGCCGCCACACTCGCCAGCTTCCGCATGACGGACTGCAACTTCTCCTTCGGCGATCTCTCCAATACCTATCTCAATGAGTGCGTGCTGACCGGCAACCGCATGATCGATGTGCTCGCCCACAACTGCACCCTCACTGATGCGGATCTTTCACAATCAGACCTGAACGGACTGACCGGGCAGGGACTCGATCTGGCGGGCGCAGACCTCAGAGGTGCGAGCTTCAACACCCTGGATCCCCGTCAGGTGAATCTGACGGGGGTCCGGATGGGGCTTGCCCAGGGTCTGTCGATTCTCGACCGCCTCGAAATCGTGATCGACCCCGAGACGGACTAGCCTGGACCTGGACGGCCGATCGGCTAGTTGATCTCGATCAGCTCCACATCGAAGATCAGGGTGGAATTGGCCGGGATCGGTCCCTGCGCCCGCTCGCCATAGGCAAGCTCCGGTGGAATGAACAGACGCCACTTGGCCCCCGGCGACATCAACTGCAGCGCTTCCGTCCAACCGGCGATCACACCGTTCAGGGGGAAGGTGGCCGGCTGACCCCGGTCGTAGGAACTGTCGAACTGAGTCCCGTCAATCAGGGTGCCACGGTAGTGCGTGGTGACCCGATCGGAAGCCGTCGGCTTGTCCCCTTCTGCGGCGGTGAGCACTTCGTACTGAAGCCCGGAGGGCAGAGTGACCACCCCGTCGCGCTGGCCGTTCTCTGCCAGAAAATCTTTACCCACGGTGATGTTCTCCGAAGCCTTCTCCTGTTCTGCCGCCTGCCGCGCAGCCACCAGAGCCTGCAACGCCGCATTCGCGTCTGCATCGCTGACCTGACTGTCGCTGCCGCCCAGTTGGTCTGCGATGCCGGCCTGGAAAGCCGTCAGGTCCATGTCATCACCAAACTCCCGGCGGACATTGGCCGCCATGGAGTAACCAATGCTGTAGCTGGCCTTCTGCATGTCGGAGCTGAGCTCTGCGGCGGCGTGCTCGGCGGCCTGAACCTCCGCAATCGGCGCTTCGCAACCGGCCAGCCCGACGAGAAGTCCCGCGCCCGCCAGCATGCTTAAAGTCAATTTACCAGTCTTAATCATCGGCCCGCGAAGTCCGCCTGGGCGGGTGCGTTCCGATCCGGCCCGGGGGCGTGAATACGTCATACCGTCTCCTAGTTCCGGTTGCTCAAAACCTGAACACCGGGTTACATTCCTTTCATATGACCCAATTTGGGATTTGGCTAGTCTCGCTGGAGAGGTTTGGGGGAACCTACCACGCGGCCAGGCATCAAATAATAGGCGTGTTCAACAAGCGCCAGACGATGTGCCCGGATACAGCCTTAGACTGCGGTCGCTGCCAGGATCGGCATTTCGACCGGAAAATCGATCGAATGGATGACCGTGCAGACTGCGCAGAACATACAGCGAGTATCGTTAGCCGGGGCGCATGTTACCGCGCTCGACCACGCAGCGCGATCCGACAGCAATAACGCGATGACACAGCGAACAGGACACATGCTAAACAGAAACATCATGCTCACCAGAGAAGACCAGCCGGCCGGTGCAGGAGATCTCAGATCACCCCGCCGGACGCTCGCCGCAGTACTGGCATTCGTTTCCACCGCTGTCACGCTCTCACTGAGCAGCGCAGCCTGGGCGGAGCCTGATGTTGCCACCGAGGCGGGCATCAACACGGCGCCTCAAGTCGCCATCTCCACCACGTCAGAACCCATCGACGAGGCCCGGGCCGAGATCGAAGTTCTCTCACCCCTCGACGTCCACCCCCGGACCGCACTGGGGATCGTCGATCAACTCCGGCACAACCACTATCTGAAAAAGCCGATGGACGATCAGCTTTCCAGCGAGATCTTCGAGAAGTATCTGTCGCTGCTGGATGGGGCAAAAGTCTACTTCACCGAAGCGGACGTTCAGGAGATGGAAAAGTATCGCTATCTGCTGGATGACGCCCTCGTTCGGGGCAATCTGGAGCCAGCATTCGATATCTTCAACCGTTACCAGATGCGCCTGAACGAGCGTCTCACCTACCTGATCAGCGAACTCGAGGACGGTCTCGCCTATCTCGACTTCGAAGAAGACGAAGAAATCGAAATCGATCGGGAGAACGCCAGCTGGCCGGCAGATACGGCGGCGCTGGATGTGATCTGGCACAAGCGGCTCAAAGCGGCAGCGCTGAGCATGAAGCTGAACGGCAAGGACATCGAAGAAATTCAGGAACTGCTGACGAAGCGCTACAGCAATCGTCTGAAGCAGAGTCGTCAGACCAAGAGCGAGGACGCATTCCAGCTCTACGTGAATGCCTTTGCCAGCACCTACGACCCGCACACTCAATACTTCTCGCCGCGAACGTCGCAGAATTTCAACATCAACATGTCGCTCTCGCTGGAGGGTATCGGCGCGGTGCTGCGCAGTGAGGACGAATACACCTCTGTAGTCGAACTCGTCACCGCAGGGCCGGCCGACAAGTCCGGTCTGATCAGACCGAGCGATCGGATCGTCAGCGTCGGTCAGGGCGAGAAAGGGCCACTGATCGACGTGGTGGGCTGGCGCCTGGATGACGTGGTGGAACTCATTCGCGGACCCAAGGGTTCCACCGTGCGCCTGGAGATCATCCCCAACGCCACGGATGACGACAGCACCAAAGTCATTCAGATCACCCGCAATACGGTGAAGCTCGAAGAGCAGGCCGCCCACAAGCAGGTGCTTGAAATCACCCACAATGGCCAGAACCGACGCATCGGCATCGTCAACATTCCCACCTTCTATGTGGACTTCAAAGCCGTGCAGCAGGGGGATCCGAACTACAAGAGTACGACCCGCGACGTGCGCCGGCTGATCGATGAGCTGAAGACGGAAGGCGAAGGCATTGACGGCCTGATCATCGACCTTCGCAACAACGGCGGCGGATCCCTGCAGGAAGCGGACTCGCTGACCGGGTTGTTCATCAAATCCGGCCCTACCGTGCAGGTGAAAGCCGCCAGCCGCCGAGCCAACGTCTACGCAGACACGGACGGAGACGTCGCCTGGGATGGCCCCATGGCAGTGCTGGTGGACAGACTGTCCGCATCGGCCTCCGAAATTTTTGCCGGCGCCATTCAGGATTACGGCCGCGGCATCATCATCGGCAACCAGACATTCGGCAAAGGTACGGTGCAGACGCTGGTTCCGCTCAACCGTGGCCAGCTGAAAATCACCGCAGCCAAGTTCTACCGGGTTTCCGGTCAGTCCACCCAGCATCAGGGCGTGCTTCCGGACATCGAATTTCCGGAAACTTTCGATTCCGAACGGATTGGTGAAAGCGCGCTGGACGATGCGATGCCCTGGGATGTGATCCAGCCCGCCGTTTATCCGCAGACCAATCAGATCGAAACGCTGCTGCCGGAGCTCACCGCAGCGCACCTGGCACGCACGGCGGACGATCCCGACTTCAACTACATGCGGGCACTGTCGGACAAGGCCCGGGAGAATCGCGAACGCACCCATCTCTCCCTGAATGAAAGCGTGCGTACGCAGGAGAAAGCGGCCGAAGATGAATGGCTGCTCAATCTCGAGAACGAGTTGCGCACCGCAAAGGGCGAAGAACCGGTGGAAAGCCTCGATGCGCTGGATGATCTGCGAGAAGCCGAGCGGGAAGCAGACGAAGATCCGGACCCGAGCGAAGATCCGCTGTTGACGGAATCCGGCAATATTCTGATCGATATGATCACGCTCTCCCACCAGGTGGCCCTGGTGGAGCGCACGCCGACCGACGACGGCACCATCATTCAGTAACCCTTCCTGCGCGTTCGGATCAGGCGTTCGGATCAGGCGTTCGGATCGGGCCGGTTCATCCGGCCCCGGTGATAAGCGCCGTTCGTCTCCAACATTGAAATTTCCTCATCTGCCCCTAGATAAGACAGACGGAGCATGAGGAACTTCAGATGGATATTGATCAGCAGGGCGATGTGATCCAGCCGGAAGGCGCCGGCCAGATACTCCTGCCGAGCGAAGCGCACCCGAACATCATTCACGTATTGCCGTACGAACGTCCCTTCTTCCCGGGCCAGGCAATTCCTCTGGTGGTGGATGCCGAAACCTGGCGCCCTACGCTCCAGGCCATACAGAAACGGGAGCAGGACGTGCTCGGTCTGATCGCCTTGCGCGAGGACTCAGCGCTGACCGGCGCCAATGGCACGATCGGTCCGGACGACCTCCACGAGATGGGCACGCTCTGTCGGGTGCATCGCGTACACCGGGAAGACGATCAACTGCAGATCCTGCTGGAAGGACTGCAGCGGTTCCGCGTCCGCCGCTGGGTCACCGAAGCCCCACCGCTGTCCGCTGCCGCCCAGTACTTCCCCGAGCGCGTCCAGGCGGACGATGACGCACAGAAAGCCTATGCCGTGGCGATCATCAACATCATCAAAGAGCTGATCCCACTGAATCCTCTGTACGGCGAGGAACTGAAGATTTTCCTTGCCCGCTCCAACCCGAATCAGCCATCGCTGCTGGCGGACTTTGCCGCCAGCCTCACCTCTGCGTCCCGGCCGGAACTGCAGGAAGTGCTGGAGACGGTGAACCTGCAGCGACGGCTCGAAAAAGTGGTGGAACTGCTGCACAAGGAGCTGGAGATCGCCCGCGCCCAGAACGAAATCCGGGCCCATGTGGAATCCGAAATCCAGAGCCACCAGCGGGAAGTGGTGCTGCGCCAGCAGCTCAAATACATCCAGCAGGAACTGGGGATCGCCAAGGACGACAAGACGGCGGAGATCGAGGAGTTCCGTCAGCGCATAGAAGATCTGGACGTACCGGCACCGGTCACCGAACGGATCGACGAGGAAATCAAAAAACTCGCCACTCTGGAACAGGGTTCGCCGGAATACGGGGTGACCCGGAACTATCTCGACTGGTTGACCAGCGTACCCTGGGGCAAGCTGAGCCAGGATACGGAAGACCTGACGAAAGCCAGCCGGGTGCTGGATGCGCACCACGAAGGACTCACCGATGTGAAGGAACGGATTCTCGAGTTCCTCGCTCTGGGCATCATGAAAGGTGATGTGGCCGGTTCCATCATCTGCCTGGTCGGCCCGCCAGGGGTGGGCAAGACGAGTCTCGGTCGCTCCATCGCCGAATCTCTGGGCCGGAAGTTCTACCGGTTTTCCGTGGGCGGCATGCGGGATGAAGCCGAGATCAAGGGCCACCGCCGCACCTATATCGGTGCAATGCCCGGCAAGTTGATCCAGGCGCTGAAAGACACCGCTGTCGCCAATCCGGTGATCATGCTCGATGAGGTGGATAAAATCGGCGCCTCCTACCAGGGTGATCCGGCCAGCGCCCTGCTCGAGGTGCTCGATCCGGAACAGAACGACAGTTTCCACGACCACTATCTGGATGTGGACGTGGACCTGTCCCGGGTGCTGTTCATCTGCACGGCCAATCAACTCGACACCATTCCCGGACCGCTGCTGGATCGCATGGAAGTGATCCACCTCTCCGGTTATCTGGACAGCGAAAAGAAAGCCATCGCCAGGAAGCATCTGCTGCCCCGTCAGCTCGATCGGGCGGGCCTCACACGAAACGATCTGAAAATTGCCGCACCGGCGCTCGCGGCGATCATCGAAGGCTATTCCAGGGAAGCGGGTGTACGCCGGCTCGAAAAGTCACTCGCCGCCATCGTTCGCAAAGCCGTGGTCAAGCTGCTCAAAGGCGCGAAAAAGCCCGTCCGGATCGATGCCGCCGACGTCGAAAGCTATCTCGGAAAGCCCATCTACGAGACAGAAGCTCTGCAGCACGGGGTGGGGATCGTGACCGGCCTGGCCTGGACGGCGCTCGGAGGCGCCACCCTGCCGGTGGAGGCGACCAGAGTGCATGACCGGCGGGCCGGCCTCAAAGTGACCGGACAGCTCGGAGAGGTGATGCAGGAATCCGCCAGCATCGCCTACAGCTATCTGCGGGCCAATGCCGATGCGCTCGGCGCGGACCCGGTATTTTTCGATCAGGCCAACATCCACCTGCACGTGCCTGCCGGAGCCACACCGAAGGACGGCCCCAGCGCAGGCATCACCATCGCAACGGCACTGCTTTCGCTGGCGACGGGTAAGGCGCCGAAGCGCCGATTCGCCATGACGGGTGAGCTGACCCTGACCGGACAGGTCTATCCCATCGGGGGGGTCCGGGAGAAACTGCTTGCCGCTAAGCGGCAGAAGATCCGGCACGTGATCCTGCCTGCCAGCAACGAACGCGACTACGACGAGGTGCCGGATCACATCCGCAAAGGCATCACCGTGCATTTCGTGCAGCATTTCGATGAGGTGGCCGCGCTGATGTTCTGATCCCCGCAGGCGATCGGCCACCCGTTCAGGCCAGCACTGATCCGACAGAAATGCCACATTCTTTGCCGGCTGGCTTTGCTCTACCATAGTGGCAACCACCGCACTTGAGCTCACGTGATCACCACGCCCGATACCCACGCCATCGCCATGATGGTGCTGACACTGATTGCGCTGATTCTGTTCACCCGGGACAGAATCCCTCTGGAGCTTTCCAGTCTGGGACTGATCGCCGTACTTGCCACCGGGTTCGCCCTGTTTCCCTATCCCGGCGTTGTGCCCTCGGATTTCTTCGCAGGGTTTGCACACGAAGCGCTGATCGCCGTCTGCGCCCTCATGGTGCTGGGTCAGGGCCTGGTTCGAACCGGGGCACTGGAGCCGGTCGGCCGCCTGCTCGGCCGTTTCTGGGGTAAAGCGCCGTTTCTGTCATTCCTCGCCACGCTGCTGGTGGGGGCAGTGCTTTCCGCCTTCGTGAACAACACCCCCATCGTCGTACTCCTGCTGCCGATTCTGATCAGCGTCTGTCTGCGCACCTCCAGCTCGCCAGCGGCCGTGCTCATGCCCATGGGCTTCGCCACGCTCATCGGCGGCATGGCCACCACGGTGGGCACCTCCACCAACCTGCTGGTGGTCAGCGTTGCCAACGATCTCGGGCTCGAGCCCATCGGCATGTTCGACTTCGCGCTGCCGGCTGCGATCGCTGGCGGCGTTGCCATCGTCTACCTCTGGTTGATCGCGCCCCGCCTGCTGCCGCCGCGCGCGATTGATCTGGACAATCCCTCACCCAGGATGTTCGAAGCCCGTCTACAGATGAACGAAGAGTCGCCGTTCATCGACCGCACTCTGGCGGAAGCGATCGCCGCCACTGAGGGTGATATGAAGGTCACCCGGATCCGTCGCGGAGAGAATTTCATCCTGCCGCTGCCGGACGTCAGGCTGAAACCCGGAGACCGGCTGCGGGTAAACGACACCCCGGTTCAGCTGAAGTCCTATGAAAACGCGCTTGGCGCCACCCTGTACTCCGGCGACCGGGAGGTGGACGAGGATCACCCACTGTCCGCCGACAATCAGATGCTGGCGGAAATCGCCGTGGTCCAGGGCTCGACCCTGGACCGGGCCAACCTGAAGTTCGCCCGTTTTCTCGATCGCTATCAGATAGCCGTACTGGCCCTGCACCGCGCCGGACTGGATATCTGGGATGCCAACCAGGAAATTCAGGAAGTGCTGCTGCAACCGGCGGATATCCTGCTGGTCCAGGGTTCACGGGAGCAGATTGCCAGTCTCAAGCAGACCACGGACTTTCTGGTTCTCGATGCCAGTGTGGATCTGCCGAAAAACGAGAAGGCGGGACTGGCGCTCGGCATTCTGATCGTGGCCATTGGCCTTGCCGCCACCGGCATCCTGCCGATCGCGGTCAGCGCGGTCTGTGGTGCCGCAATACTACTGGCCACCCGGTGTCTGAACCTGGGGGCAGCCATTCGGGCCATCAGCCCCTCCGTCTACTTCGTGGTGGTGGCCAGCCTGGCCCTGGGCCATGGGCTGGTGGTGACCGGCGCCATCGACTATCTGACCAGCGTGTTCCTCACTTCTACCGAGGGCGCCTCACCGACGGTGATTCTATCGGCCCTGATGCTGCTTCTGGCCATTCTCACGAACATCGTTTCCAACAATGCGGCCGCTGTGATCGGCACACCGATTGCTGTGGGGATCGCCATCCAACTCGGCCTGCCGGCTGAACCGTTCGTGCTTGCGGTGCTGTTCGGCGCGAATATGAGCTATGCCACGCCAATGGCCTACAACACCAACCTGCTGGTGATGAGCGCGGGCAACTACACCTTCGCCGAATTCGTGAAAGTAGGCATACCGCTGACCATCCTGATGTGGATCACGCTCACCTGGGTGCTGAGCGCCATGTACTTTTGATAGGAGCATTTTTAAAAAGAGTATTTCCAGAGGGTATGTCCAGCGGCCGTTGACGGCGACCGAACAGGCCTAAGCCCGGATCCGCTGACGATATCCGTTCGGAAATATTCCCGGAGAAGCCCGGCGGTAACGCCGGGTTCCGTTCAAGCAGGATTCAGGAGGCTTTCTTGCGCTGGGCTGCGTTGCCACGCACGGGGATACCCGAGCGGCTGACGCGCTTGCTCGAAGACTTTCGAATCTTGTTGTTCTGGTCCCTCGCGATGAGCTGGGACTCACTTCGATTGATCACTTCTATCTCCTCGGCAGGGAGTACTACTTACTTTCACGGTCCCGACGCCTGGGGCGTCCGGACCTCCTTGATCTGTCTGCTGATCGCGGTGGAACCTGATCAGACAAGCCGATCGCCCGATTACACTACAGGGCGCCAGGCTCGAATGTGCGCCAGCCAACAGTTTAATAAACGCTTACACTTTGCCTTCCTATGGCTTCAAGCGCGTTCCAGAGCAACCAGCGCGGCCTGCACGTCGTGCAGGGTCCCGACAATCTGGTGGCCCAGTTGCTCGATCTCGGTGGTCGGAGCCACCAGGTCGGGAACCTGATAGACCATGCAGCCGGCGCTTACCGCCGCCCGCACCCCGTTCGCCGAATCCTCCAGCGCCCAGCAGTCGGTTGGTTCGAGTTCGAGCCGGGCCGCACCGGCCAGATAGGGATCCGGGTGCGGCTTACCGCGCTCTGTCTCACCACCGCAGATGAGGCTGTCGAAAAACCGGATCAGTCCGGTTGCTTCGAGTTTCTGTTCTGCCGTTGCCCGTCGCGTGGAAGTCACCAGCGCCATGGGCACCTCACGCGTCGTCAGATGCGCGAGTAGCGCCTGCGCTCCGTCTTTCAGCGGAACCGGCCCTTCAGCAAGGCGCGCATGGTAATGATGACGCCAGCGCTCATCAATAGCCTGATAAGGAAAATCTTGTCCGTAGGCGGCCATCAGTCGTTCCCGGGTCTGATCGTAGGTGCTGCCGATGCATTCGAGGTACGCCACGAGGTCAGCCTCATAGCCGTGATCCTCGCAGGCACGAACGAAAGCATCCCGGGCCAGCCGCTCCGAGTCGAGCAGCAGGCCATCCATGTCGAACAGAATGCCCGCCGGATACCCGGCAGCCGACCAGCGGTCACTCATGAAGCGTCGGCGGCTTCAATCAGGTTGTTCAACACATACTGCAGAATGCCGCCGCTCTCGAAGTAGGCGATCTCATTCTCCGTATCGAGACGACTCATGACCGTGGTCTCCATCGAACTGCCATCGGCCCGCGTCACCTTCAGCACGAGATCCTGTCGCGGCGTGATCTCGCTGACCCCTGGGGGCAGGCTGAGATCGATGGTCTCATCACCGGTGAGCCCCAGGCTGAGACGCCCCTCTCCCGCCTTGAACTGAACCGGCAGCACGCCCATGCCGATCAGGTTCGAACGGTGTATGCGCTCGAAACTCTCGACGATCACCGCTTTCACCCCCAGCAGCCGGGTGCCTTTGGCGGCCCAGTCCCGCGAGGACCCAGTGCCGTACTCCTTGCCGCCGATCACCACCAGGGGCGTGTCTTCGCCCTGATAGCGCATGGCCGCATCGTAGATGGAGAGCTCGTCGCCACTGGGGACGTGCCGCGTATAGCCGCCTTCCGTGCCCGGCACCATCTCGTTTCGGATCCGGATGTTGGCGAAGGTGCCGCGCATCATGACTTCGTGATTGCCCCGTCGCGAGCCGTAGCTGTTGAAATCCGCCTCGTTCACCGCCGCCTGCTGCAGATACTGGCCGGCCGGGCTGTCTGCCTGGATGGCACCGGCAGGCGAAATGTGATCCGTGGTCACCGAATCACCGAGCAGGGCAAGAATCCTGGCACCGCGCACACCGGGTTCCTGATTCAGATCGCCGCCCACGGAGAAAAACGGCGGTTGTTTGATATAGGTGGATGCCTCCCAGGCGTACGTCCCGGCGCTGTCCACTTCGATGGCGCGCCAGGCCTCCGGACCGGTGAACACATCCGCATACTGACGCTCGAACATCTCTGCAGAAACCGTCGCGACCGCCTCGTCGATCTCCGCGTTGGACGGCCAGAGGTCAGCGAGATATACGTCGTTGCCGCTTCCATCCTGGCCGATGGGTTCGCTGGAGAGATCGATCCGGGTGGTGCCGGCCAGCGCATAGGCCACCACCAGGGGCGGCGAAGCGAGCCAGTTGGTGCGGATTTCCTGATGCACCCGCCCTTCGAAATTCCGATTGCCGGAAAGGACGGAAGCCACCACCAGATCGCCCTGGCTGATCGCCGCGGAGATAGGTGCCGGCAAGGGCCCGGAGTTTCCGATGCAGGTGGTGCAGCCGTAGCCCACCAGATTGAAACCCAGCGCATCCAGATCTTCCTGCAGACCCGTCTTTTCCAGATACTCGGTCACCACCTTGGAACCCGGTGCCAGGGAGGTTTTCACCCAGGGCTGCACCTGCAGACCCCGGGCCAGCGCCTTGCGGGCAACCAGACCCGCCCCCACCATCACCGCCGGATTCGAGGTGTTCGTGCAGGACGTGATCGCCGCCAGCACCACATCGCCATGGCTGAGGTCGTAGTCGGTGCCCGGTACCGGCACGTGGATATCCTTGCTCGCCGCGCGTCCCTGCAGCTCCAGCGCCTCATCGAAAGCGCGCCGCATGTCTGTCATGGCCACCCGATCCTGAGGCCGTTTCGGTCCGGCCAGGCTGGGCACCACCGTGGCCAGGTCGAGTTCCAGCGTGTCCGTGTAGGTGGCGTCCGCCAGACCCGGCTCGCGCCAGAGGCCCTGAGCCCGGGCATAGGCTTCCACCAGTTCGATGGATGCCCGTGGTCGGCCGGTCAGTGTCAGGTAACGGAGGGTTTCACCATCGATCGGGAAGAAGCCGCAGGTGGCACCATACTCCGGGGCCATATTGGCGATGGTCGCCCGGTCTGCCAGGGGCAGATGATTGAGTCCGTCACCGTAGAATTCGACAAACTTTCCGACCACGCCTTTCATGCGCAGCATCTCCACCACCGTAAGCACCAGGTCCGTGGCGGTGATCCCCTCTCTGAGATCGCCGGTGAGCCTGAAGCCCACTACATCCGGCACCAGCATGGAAATCGGTTGGCCGAGCATGGCCGCTTCCGCCTCGATACCGCCTACCCCCCAGCCGAGGACACCGAGACCGTTGATCATGGTGGTGTGGCTGTCCGTGCCGACCAGCGTGTCCGGATAGGCGATCGTCTCGTCACCCTCATCCCTGGTCCACACCGTCCGGGCCAGATATTCCAGATTCACCTGGTGGCAGATACCGGTGCCCGGCGGAACGACGCGGAAGTTATCGAAGGCCTGCTGTCCCCAGCGCAGGAAGCGATAGCGCTCGCCGTTGCGTTGCATCTCCAGCGCCACGTTCTGCTCAAAGGCCTGATCGGTACCGAAGGCATCCACCATCACCGAGTGGTCGATGACCAGATCCACCGGAGAGAGCGGATTGATGATTTCCGGCGGATAGCCCGCATCCACGGCAACGCTGCGCATCGCCGCCAGATCCGCCACGCCGGGTACCCCAGTGAAGTCCTGCATCAGCACCCGGGCGGGCCGGAACGCGATTTCTTCCGCCAGCGCACCATCATTCTCCGCCGGCACCTGGTCCCGGGCCCAACCGGCGAGGGCCCGGATATCGGCCTCTTTGACCGAGATCCCGTCCTCGAAGCGGAGCAGATTCTCCAGCAGGATCTTCAGCGACATGGGCAGCCGGTCCACGTCTCCAAGGCCGGCCGCTTTAGCAGCCGGCAGGCTGTAGTAAACGTAGTCTCGGTCGCCCACATTGAGTGTGGTTCTGGTATTGAAACTGTTGCGGCTCATAATCTTTCCCTGCCTTTTCTTCTGGTTCAGAGGTCGTCTGGTTCAGAGCCCTTCGCCGAGCTCTCTGGTTTGAGTGTCCGCTGCATCCCTGCGCCCGGGATCATCGTCCCTTCCGAACAGATGAGCGCCGCAGCGCCAGCAATAGGTCGCTTCCCGGATATGACCCTCCACCGCACAAACCGGACAGGTCCGGGTGTTGGCCGCCCGTTTGTGCGCTTCGGAAATTTCCAGCGTGACGATGCCGGTGGGGACAGCGATGATGCCGTAACCCATGATCATCACAAGGGTCGCCACGGCTTGGCCGAGCGGCGTCTGCGGTGTGAGATCTCCGTAGCCCACCGTTGTCAGAGTGATCACCGCCCAGTAGATGCTGCGCGGAATACTGGTAAAGCCATTTTCCTGGCCTTCGATCAGATACATGAAGGAACCGAAGATCACCACCAGGGCGAGCACCGAGGAGATGAATACGGTGATCTTACGCCGGCTGGCGATCAGCGCCTGGGTGAGCAGTTCTGCTTCACCCACATAGCGGACCATGCGCAGCACCCGGAAGACCCGCAACACACGCAGAATGCGGATCACCAGCAGATACTGGGTATCGGCGACCAGAACGCTCAGATAAGTGGGAATGATACCGAGCAGGTCCACCACACCATAGAAACTTCTGGCGTAGCGCCGGGTGTCCTGAATACACCAGAGGCGGGCGATGTACTCCAGGGTGAAAATGAGGGTGAAGAACCACTCGATGGCGAGCAGATAGCTGCCATAGGCGCGATGCAGGCTCGCCACGCTATCCAGCAGCACCGCCAGCACGCTCACCAGAATGCAGATGATGAGGCCCACATCGAATGCCTTGCCGGCAGGCGTGTGGGCCTCGAAGATGACGAGCCGAACCCGATCCTTGAGTGCTATGCGCGGCTCGGCGTCTGTCTCCGTGCTGTCAGATCCGGGTGTGTCGGTCATGTACCGATTCTAGGGTGCCTCCGGGCAAGTATCGACCACCCGCAGACATCCTGTTTCCGCGGCCTGTTGCCGCCGGTGGTCGGGTCAGGCGGCAACCACTTCGATGCGCTGCGGCTTTTTCTCTTCCCGCTTGCCCACGGTGACTTCCAGCAATCCGTTGGCCACCCGCGCACTGATCGCCTGGGCATCCACATCTTCCGGCAACCTGAAACGCCGGGCGAACTGACCGGCACGACGCTCCAGGCGATGATTCCGCTCACCTTCAGCTCGGGCCGGCCGGCTGCGCTCGCCGCTGATGATCAGCACACCCTCCTCTATGCACACGTCCACGTCATCCGCGGCCACTGACGGCACTTCGAGGTCGATGCGGTAGGCTTCCGGGGTTTCCCAGACGTCCGCCACCGGGGTCCAGCTTTCCGGCGCACTGCGACGGCCGTCCGCGATATAGGGGTTGAATCGAATGATGCTCATCACGAGTCTCCTCGGGTAATTGTCGTTGTTACCCGACCCTTGATGGGGTCGATCGAAGCCCGCGCAAGACCTTGAAAAAAAGTCCGGTGTCCCCAGGCGGGCCGAAAACGTCAGTGTCTGCGGATGAAATCGAGCACCCGCTCGACAATCACGGGCACCAGTGCAGCCGGGATGTTGTGGCCCATGCCGGGCACCAGGAACAGCTCCGCGCCAGGGATACTGCGGGCCGTGTCCTCACCACCCGCAGGCAGCACCAGAGGATCATCCAGGCCATGAATCACGAGTGTCGGCACCCTGATGCCCGCCAATCGCGCGACACGACTGCCATCTTCCATGGCCGCATGCATCTGGCGCGCTGTCCCTTCGGGATAGTGCGCTCGATCGTAGACGGCCTCGGACATCGACCGGCGCTCTGCCTCCGATTCCGGATAACCCGGCGAACCCCAGACCGCCCGGTTCTCCACATCCAGTTCGATGAGGTCTTTTCGGTTATCCGCCGTCATCATCAGCCGTTCCCGCACGGCTTTCGACGCCCGCGGCAGCGCCGGATTACCCGTGGACGACATCACCGAAAACAGACAGGCGACCGCCTGTGGATGCCGCACGGCCACCAGTTGCGCGATCATGCCGCCAAGTGAAATGCCGAACACGTGGAAGCGGGACTCGCCAAGCGCCCCCATCAGTGCGACCACGTCGTCGGCCATATCGGCAAGCGTGTAGTCCGCATCGAGTCGAGTGGACAGGCCCGCATCGCGGTTGTCGAAGATCACCACCTTGAGCCCGCCCGCCACCAGCGATTCGATCAGCACCGGGCTCCATTCGATGAGCTGGGTACCCAGTCCCCGGATCAGAACGATGGCCGGCGCGTCGGATTGGCTGCCCGACGCGTCGGGCTGGCCGTCCGGCGCGTGCACCTGACAGGCGAGTGCCACACCATTCGCCGCAATCTTTCGGGTGGCCGCGTCATCGAGCATGCCCATGGTCAATGGTCCTTGATGAGGTGGTAAACCGTCTCCACGCCGCGCTTCACACCTGCCTTCAGAAAGTGTGGTGGCAGATTGTCCGTCTGCGTCCGCTCGAGCAGTTCGATACGGCAGCGCTCACCAAACAGTGAGGTCACTTCCGCCTCGGTCACCGAGTGCGGCGGGCCGGATACCAGGCTCTGGTCGTACTCCAGAGCGATCAGCAGAATGTGGGCATGCTCCGGGATCACCCGCTGCATGTGGTCGGCGTACTGTGCCCTGAGCCCGGGCGGCAAGGCGACCAGAGCGCCACGATCGTAGACCGCTCGAATACCGAGCACGTCCGGTGCAGCCAGATCGAAAAAATCCCCGCAGTAAATGGCACTGCGCCCACCCTGATATCGGGTGAGATAAAACAGCTCGGTGCGTTCCGGCACCTCGCCACCTTCCTCGAAATAGGCTTCGATCGCCTTTTCCGAGAGCTCGATACCCGTCACCGCGTGACCCAGAGACTCCAGGTAGCGCATATCCAGGCTCTTGCCGCACAGCGGTACGAACACCGACGCACCTCTGGTGATGCCGAGACCGGGCCAGTGCTTTTCAAGCATCGGATTGGTGCCCGGCAGATGCCAGCCGAGCTGATCCTGCTGCCATCGCTCCAACCAGAACTCCTGCTCCATATTCTTGCTCTCGCCATCGATCCCACGGAGTATTATCGAATGGCTCAACCCACGGCAACCAGGATTCCAGCAGCCAAGCTCCGGCGCATTGCGCTGGAGTCCCAGGGTTTGCTCAAACTGGAACCCTTCGGCAGAGGTCGGAATGCAACCCGACGGGCCATAGAAGCCCTCGGTTATGTGCAGATCGATACCATTTCCGTGGTCAGCCGGGCACACCACCACGTGCTGCACAGCCGGGTGCCGAATTACGATCCCGGCCACCTCAACCGGCTCCAGGCCGACGGCGCCATATTCGAGTACTGGTATCACGCCGCCGCCTATCTGCCCATGCGCGACTACCGATTTGCGCTGCCGCGAATGGAAGCCATGCGCAACCGGACCGAGCGGTGGATCCGCAGTCGGGACGATGCGCTCATGGCCGAGGTGCTCAACCGGATCGCCGCCGAAGGGCCGCTGATGGCCCGCCAGTTCGAGTCCGACGACAACGCTGAATCCGGCTGGTGGAACTGGAAGCCCGCCAAGCAGGCGCTGGAGCAGTTGTTCATGCAGGGGGATCTGATGGTCACCGGCCGGGACGGTTTCCAGAAGACCTACGACCTTCGTGAGCGGGTCCTGCCGGATGGTACCGATACCCGCATGCCGGACGACGATGAGATGGCCGCCTACCTGCTGCGCACGATGCTCAGAGCGCATGGGTTCATTACGCCCAAGGAGGTCACCCATCTGCGTCGCGGTAAGCCGATCCGGGAGGCGTTGAAAACTCAGCTCGCGGATGCGGTTGCGGACGGTACCCTCATCGCCATTCGCCAACCCTGCGGCGCCCTGGCCTATACGGAACCGGCCCGACTGGCATCCAGAGCGGCACCGGCCACTGCCCGGGCGGCCCTGCTCTCGCCGTTCGACAACCTGGTCATTCACCGGGATCGGGTGCAATCGGTATTCGGTTTCGACTACCAGATCGAGTGCTACGTGCCCGAGAAAGATCGCCGCTATGGCTACTACAGCCTGCCCATCGCCTACCGGGACCAGCTCATCGGTCGGGCAGACTGCAAGGCACACCGGCAGGAGGGCCGGTTCGAGATCAGGCACCTCCATTTCGAAGACAGTGCCGACCCGCGCCGGGACGACGTCCTCCCCGCCCTGACCGACGCCTTCAAGCGCTACGCCGACTTCAACGATTGTCCTGACATCTCGCTGACCCGCACTTCTCCGCATCACCTCGGTCAGGCGCTCTCTGCAGCACTGAACGCCTGAGACATCCCGGCGATCCGCTCGGTCCGCCTCAGGCAGGCGGCCGGAAGCAACGTTCAGAAACCGTTCATTCCCGATTCAGAGCCCGTTCAGCGCGCCAACCCTAATCTGAGGCCCACATTGACAAAGTCATGGAGGCACCCATGCGTAGAACGAACAGATCAGGAACCACCAACCAGACCGGAAGGGAGACCAGCAGGCAGAAGACACGTCCGACCCTTCGCCTGGCCGCTGCTGCTCTGGCGGTCTCCGCCACACTGACGGGGGCGAACGCGCTGGCGGATCACAAAGGCATCAAACAGCAGGCTTACAACTACCATGGCAAAGGCGCCGTTCACCACGGCCCGGTCTCCTGGAACCAGCAGGTCCGCGTGCGGATTCCTGTCAGGGACAATGGCCCGGAAACCCTCCCCCTCGGCCGGCTGATCAGGCAGAACAGCAACGTCGATCTGACGCGGTACCGGCTGCTGGCCGTGGAAACGACAAACGGCCGCTTCTCGAACGGCTATGCATCGTTGCGTACAGGAAAGGCCACAACCCAGCGCTACTTCCTGGGTTCACGGGCAGTGACGCGGATTCCGGCACCCAGCCATGCAGACAACACCTGGCACCTGCGTCTCGGTCCGGGCACACAGGTCCAGTCCCTGACAGCGGTGCTCGCACCCATGCACCGCAGCAACTACCGGCCTGCATCGATCAACGGGCACCACCAGCAGGCAACGCACGGCGCCCCTCTGCTTGGTCTGGCCTGGCTGCTCGCCAGCGCGGACGATGACGATCGCCATCACGATCGGGATCGGGATCGGGATCGGGATTGGGATCGAAAGCAGGAAAAACGCATCAAACAACTGCGCACGGAGCAGGCCCGTACCGAATCAAAACTGGCGGCGACAAAACGCAAGCTGGACCGTACCCGGGAACAGAATAAGCAGCTGAAAGACCAGCGTGCACGTCTGGCCGAACAGCGCGCCCACGATCGGGCTGAGTCCCGGCCGGGCAAGCAGGGTTCTGCTGATCGGAAAAACGATCGCCAGCAGGTGAGCAAAAAGTCGGAGAAAAAGTCGAGCCAGAAATCGACCAGGAGCAAAGCTCACAGCGAGCGGGAAGTGAAGCGAACCGTCCGCTACGTGGTCAGCGCCCACTGATCGAAGCGACTTCGACCGGGACCGGCACTAGATCTGCCGGTCCCTGCCTTCCCAGAACGGCGCCCGAACGTGGCGCCGTTGTATTTTGCCGCTTGGCAATCTCGGCAGATCGGTCACGAAGTCCACGGATCTGGGACTCTTGAATCCGGCAAGTCGCTGTCGCCCATGGGCGATGATCGACTCGGCAAGCGCCGCCGTCGGCTCGAAGCCTTCCGCCAGCTGCACCACGGACTTCACTTCTTCCCCCCATTCTTCGTTCGGTACCCCCACCGTGCACACATCCAGGATGGCTTCATGTGACAGGAGCGCCTCGTCTACTTCCTGCGGGTAGATATTCACACCGCCGGAAATGATGGTCTCCGCACTGCGGCCATTGAGGAAGAGAAAGCCGTCTTCATCGAAATAACCCATGTCGCCCAGGGTGAACCAGTCGCCCCGGTAGGACTCGCCCGTTTTCTCCGGCGATTTGAAGTACTCGAACCGGCCCTGTTCCGGCGCCCTGAAGTAGATGGTCCCGGTCTCGCCCTGGGGTACCTCGTTGCCATCGTCGTCGCAGATGCGGGTACCTTCCGGATTCGGCGTATTGCCCACGCTGCCTGGTTTCTTCAGCCAGGTTTCGGAATCGATGGTGAACCCGCCACCACCTTCCGTGGCCGCGTAGTACTCGTTCACGATCGGCCCGAACCATTCGATCATGGCCCGCTTCACGTGAACCGGGCAGGGAGCGGCGCCATGCACGATGTACTCCATGCTGCTGATGTCGTAGGCCGCTCTGGTTGCTTCCGGCAACTGCAGCAGCCGATGGAACATGGTGGCGACCATATGAGTGTGGGTGACGCCATGGGCCTGAATGAGCCGCAGGGTTTCTTCCGGATCCCACCGGTCCATCATGACGATGGCCGATCCGGCAGAGAGCGGCAGGGAAACGTTGAACACCAGCGGAGCCGCGTGATAGGCCGGGCCGGTGCACAGATTCACTTTACCCGGACCATGGCCGTTCGCCTGCAGCGCAGCGACCGGGGTAACGGGCTGGTTCTTCCGGTAGACGCCTTTTGGCCGACCTGTGGTGCCGGATGTGTAGAGCATGGCGGTCCCCCGGACAGGGTCGTCGATGTCGGCGCTGTCATAGGCGGAGATGGCCGACTCGTACGCTTCGAATTCATCGATCTGTCCGCCGATGGCCAGGCGTACGGCACAGTTTCTGGCATGCGAGACCGCATCGATCCCGGTGCCGAGCTCAGCGTCATAGATCACCGCCCGGGCTTCACAGTTGTCGATCACGTAGCCCGCTTCTTCGCCGGTCAGATGAAAGTTGACCGGGGTAAAACGGATGCCGCTGCGAAGCGCCGCCGCGACGGCCTCCACGAACTCGGGCCGATTCCGGCTGACCACGGCGATGGCATCACCCGCACCGATTCCCCGGTCGCGCAGCAAGCGAACCAGCTGATTGACCCGGCCATTCAACTCAACGAAAGAACGATCGCCGAAACAGGTGGCCAGTGCCAGCGCGTCCCCCTGTTGCGCCGCGTGATAGGCCAGCGCCATCCCTTTCTCCAGTGCGGCGTCCAGCGATGTGTAGATGTCTGTCATGCTTCTCCCCCTGTCCCCTGATACCCCCGGGAGATCGATTTAAGCATTCGGCGACTAGAAGTAGTAGACCCAGCGCAGGTAGCCCTGCAGGGCACCACCGGTGGTGAGTTCGTCACCAAGCACCGGTACGCCACCGAACTCCGTACCCGCACCGCCAACCGGCAGGATGACGCCTGCCTCCAGGGTGGCATGATCGCTCGGCACATAGGCAAAGGTGGTCTGCAGCAGTGAGCTGCCGTCCGCCAGGTTGCCGATCAGGGTAAGCGACTGGGTCCACAAGGGATGCCACTGGAGCGAACCGCCCAACGCCAGGTAATCACGCATCAGGTTGAAAACCTCACCGCGCAGCAGCCGGGCGGTCAGCGGCTCCGGCAGCAGAGCCGGATTGGCGGGGAGTTCTCTGACACCGAAATCGTTGTGGTAGTACTCGGCGAATACATAGCTCGAGCGACCGGCCAGATTGAAGCTGTAATCCAGATTCACGATGCCGGAGAAGTACCAGTCACCGTCTTCGAGTCGGGTGGCAACCAGGTCGGTGCGCACCATGGCGCTGCGAACGGGCATTCTCAGCGATCCGCCATAGACCTGATCCTGATAGTGCTTGCCGGCAAACAGCTCGAGTTCGTTGCCGCCAGCGAACTTACGCCATTTCAGGGCCGCGCTGGCCACGTCCGTGGTTGCATCGCCTTCGATGTCCCGACGGGCCACCCCCAGAAACTGCAGATCACTGCCATCGGCGAACAGCTTGTCGACGATCAGCAGATCGTCGCCCGCCTTGAAGTCCCGGTCCACGGTGGTCGGCGCGAAGGGGCTGAACAGATCCATGGGTTGAAAGACCACGCCGCTGCCCCAGCTCACCGCCTCCCGGCCGACGGTTACCCCCCAGGTCCTGCCCCGGTACTGGAGCGCCAGCCGATCAAAGCGCTGCACGATCCGGTGCCGGTCGCCACTGTTGAGCTCCCAGGTCAGATCCATGAGCCTGAAATCGTCGTCGGTGGGGGACTGATCCAGCGTCGCGCCCGGACTGGTCAGGAAGGCGAAGGAATCGCCACCGTTGAGGATGGTGTTGTAATGTGCGGTCAGGGTGAGCCGGCCAAGCGCCTGGGTAAACATCAGGCGCAGGTCGGCGGTGTAGTCATAGGCCGGGGTACCGCCCACTTCCCGTTGCAGGCTGTGCTCCGGCAGGGCCGCGCCGACCCCAAAAAACTTCGCCCGCACGTCCATTTCCAGAGCCATGGCCGACGTTCCCCACAGCCACAGAATTCCGGCGCCCGTCAGCCATCGCAGTCCGCCCCACCGGCCATGATGTGCGACCGAGGTCATGCCGCCTGGCGCGCGCTGTCCTCGATGATTTCACCATCACGCAAGCGCACCTGACGCCTGGCATAGCTCATCACCAGGGGATCGTGGGTGGCCGTCACGATGGTGACGCCATGCTCCTCATTCAGCCGCTGCAGCAGCTTCAGCAGTTCCTCGGTTGTCTTCGAATCCAGATTGGCGCTGGGCTCATCGGCGAGCAGCAGCACGGGATGGGTCACCACGGCCCGGGCAACGGCTACCCGCTGCTGCTGACCACCGGACATCTCACCCGGCCGCCGGTCCGCCATTCCGGTCAGGCCGAGTTCCTCGAGCATGGCGGTGGACCGTTCGTGGCGTTCCGCCGTCGGCACCCCCTGCAGCTGCATGATGAACTCCACGTTCTCGAGCGCCGAGAGCACGGGAATCAGATTGTAGGCCTGAAAGACGAAACCCATTTTCTTGAGCCGCAGATCCGAAAGCTGACTCTCAGTGAGTTCGTTCAGCAGCACACCATCCACCTCCACCGTGCCTTCGTCCGGACGATCCAGGCCACCGATCACGTTCAGCAGCGTCGACTTACCCGATCCGGACGGTCCCGCCAGACTGACGAACTCCCCGCGGGCAACCTCGAAGTCGACGTCGACAAGCGCACGAACGGGGACGGTATCGTCCTGGTATGTTCTCGAGACAGACTGACAGCGCACGACCAGATCGCTCATCTGTGTACTCATCGGCGTACTCATCTACGTAGGGCCTCCAGAGGTTTTATTTTTACCGCCCGCCAGGCGGGATACAGGGCAGCCAACACACCGAAAAACAGACTCAACACGGTGACCAGGACGATGTCGTCCAGCAGAATGTGGGGCGTCAGCACACTGCGCATGCCGGCCATCTCCACCCCCTGGGCCCACTGGCTGAGATCGATGCCATCGCCGAGCCACCGGGTCGCCAGCAGATATCCGGTCAGCACGCCCACGGCCACGCCGACCAGCATGATCAGGGTGGACTCCAGCACCACCTGGACAATGACGGCGCCCGGTTTCATGCCGACCGCCCGCAGCATGCCGAATTCCCTGATCCGCTCCATCACCGCCGTAATCAGGGTGTTGACCAGCCCGAAAATCAGTGCCCCCATGATCACCAGAAACCAGATCAGAATGGCGCTGTCCACGTAAAGGAACATGGCCGCCGCCTGCGGTTCGAGCTCCTGCCAGTCCATCACGTCCAGGGTGGAGAAGAATCCGGACAGATTGCGTTTCACCTCGCCTTCTTTCAGCTCGTCGGTCAGCTTGATAGACACTTCCGTCACCACCGGTGCTTCCACCATGCGCTGCAAGGCGGTGACGCCGGTGAAAACGAACTGCTTTTCGAGGGACGTGCCTTCGGCGTCGTACAGCCCGGCAATGCGGAAGCCCGCCTCCCGGTTCTTGCCGTCGAGACCCTGGGTGATCAGAACCAGACGCCTGCCCACCTCCGTTTCCAGCTGCCGCGCCAGTTCCACACCGATGAGCACCCGGCCATCCGCATCGTCTTCGAGCCCTTCACCGGTAATCGCCACATCACCGAGGAAGGAAATATTCTCCCGGGCGGGATCCACACCCACGAACTGCACGCCCCGGGTCTCCCGCTCGCTCATGATCACCGCCGGAATCCGGATCCGGGCCGCCCAGCCTTCCATCTCGGCAGGTGGCACGTCCGGCTGCCAGCCGGGCGCCAGTTCGAAGCTCTTCTCGATATTCGGATCGTCCAGATACCCCGGCGCCAGCACCTTGATGTGGCCGGTAAGGTTCGCCACTGCCGCTTCCCGCATGTCGTACTGCATGCCCCGGATCAGCCCGTTGGTGACCACCACGCCGGCCACCGCCACGGTGATGGCCATGAGCAGCATCAGATTGCGGCGTTTGTGTCGCAACAGATTGCGGACGCTGAGGGCGATGAGCAGATTCAGTGGCACCAGCCTTTCTCCTTGCTATTCCGTACCACGGAGCGCCTCCACCGGCCGCATCCGGAGAATCCGGAGCGCCGGGATGAAGGCCGCCAGTTGCGTTCCGATCAGCATGATGAGTACCGAAGCCAGCGCGGCGGCGTTGCTGAACCGGGGATACATCCGATCGGGCAGGTTGTAGACGTTGAGTGCTTCGGTCGCATCCGCCGGCAGCGGCATACCGAACTCCGCAAGTGGCAAGAGCAAGGCGGCAGAGAGCAGAATGCCCACCGCACCGCCAAGGAGCGCAAGGAACAGCGCTTCCAGCGCGAGTTGCGCCATGATCCGGCCGGGTTTCATGCCGATGGCCATGAGCATGCCGAACTCCGGCGTGCGCTCGAAGACGGTCATCATGAAAGTGTTGACGATGCTGAAGGTGACGATGATGGCGATCAGCGCGAAGAAGAGCAGCGTGCCGATGAACTTCACATCGATGGTCTGCACCGCCTCCGGCATCAGCTCCCGCCAGTTCAGCACCCGGGCCTGAATCTGCGCATCCGATTTCAGCGCCGCAGCCACCTCGGCACTGTCCGCTACGGAACTCGCCAGGATGACGACCGCATGCGCCTCATCCGGCGCCAGGCCCCAGGCGGAACGGAAATCGTCGATGGGTATCTGCATCAGTCCCCGGTCAAGGGCCGCCTGGCCGCTGCTGAACGTGCCCACCACGGTGGCAAGCGCGGCAGCCACGCCCCCTTCTTTTGCCGTGCCGAGCAGCACGATTTCATCCCCCACCGAAACCGCCAGGTTTCTCGCCATGGTGGCGCCGATGACGGCCTCTCCCGGGCCGGCCAGATAACGACCCTCGCTGACCAGTCCGGGCAGCGAAGACCAGTTGGCTTCCCGGGCGTAGTCGACGCCGAAGACCCGGGCGCCGAAGCTGCGCTCGCCATGGTTTGCCAGGGCGAAGCCATGCGCCTGTTCACTGACCGCAATCACATCGGCTTCGCGCAGTGCCCGCTCCCGCAACACATCGCTGCCGGTGAGCGTGTACTCCATGCGCGGATCGTCCTGATACGCCGGATGCTGGATCTGGGCATGTCCCAGCGCCATCCGGGCACCGTTGTCCACCATGATCTCGAAGGTGCCGTCCTGCATGGACATGGAAAAAACCAGCAGCCAGATCGCAAACGCAATGCCGCCGGAGGTGAGCCAGGTGCGCCTTCGATTCCGCCAGAGATTTCTCCAGGCGATGAGAGGCAGCGTGCCGCTACGGGGTTTCGATGGTGTTGCACTGCGCTCGGTGGTTACTACGTTCGTGACCATCACTCGCTCCTGAGCGCTTCAACAGGCTTCAGTGCTCGGATCCGGAGTGCGGGCAGCAGGGCGGCCAGCTGGGTACCGATCAGCATCACGATGGGTGCAACCAGCAATGCCTCGACGGAGAGGCCCGGATACATGCGATCAGGCATGTAGAACTGGCGGGCGTAATCCTGCATCGCTTCACCCAGGTAGATCCCCACCTCCATCAGCCAGAGTGTCAGCCCCAGCGCCAGCAGCAGACCGATGCCCACCCCTAACAGGCAGACGAACAGCGCCTCCCACTGCAGCATGAGAATGATGCGGAGCGGCCGCATGCCGATGGCGAGCAGCATGCCGAACTCCCGGGTGCGTTCGAACACGGTCATGATGAAGCTGTTCACCACACTGAACACCACCAGCGCCATGATGATGCCGTACATGATCCGGCCGCCGATCCGGTCCACCTCGATGCCCTGCTTCAGCTCCGGCAGCACCAGATCCCAGTTCCGCACTTCGAGTTCTGCCGGCAGCCTGGCCTGCAGCGTTTTCACCAGGCCGGGCCCGTCTTCCACGTCGTTTGCACGGATGATCAGCGAATGGATCTCGTCCTCGAGACCGAATCCGGCCTGAACCTGATCGATGGGCGCCAGCATGAGCACCCGGTCGAGATCGGCCATACCCGTTTCAAGCAGCCCCACCACGGTCAGCACCATGGCGGCTACCCCGCCTTCCTTGCCGGTGCCAAGCACCACCACCTCATCACCCACGTCCGCACCCAGGTTGCGGGCAAGCACCGAACCGAGCACCGCATCTTCCGGTCCTTCCAGGGTGCGACCTGCCTTCAGCATCTTCACGAAGCGGACAGTCTCGAGCTCGGCCGCAATGTCGATACCCAGTACCTGGGCCCCGAAGCTCCGTTCATCCACCGAGGTCAGAGCGAACGTTTCCACCCTGGGTGCCACGGAGGCGATGCCCGGTGTTGCCCGCACGATTTCCAGCGCCTGGCTGGCGTTTTCGATGGTGTCTTCGAAACGGTTGTCTTCCAGGTACGCCCGGTTCTGCACCTGCAGATGACCCGCCATCAGGGCGGTGGCGTTCTCCGTCATCACATCGTACTGACCGATCTGCAGGGCCATGAAGGAAACGACCAGAAACACCGAAAAGGCGATGCCACCCGCGGTCAGCCAGGTGCGACGGCGATTACGCCAGAGATTCCGCCAGCCGATCCGGATGCTCAGCGCGCCGGGCCCGGCCGCGGTGGAAGCCGCCTGATCGAGGACGGCTTCGCTCATCAGCGGCCGCCGGACTGCAGGGAGAAAACGGTGAAGGTGCGATCTTCGATGTCGATGTCGAACTCCGCCTGTTCGTAGATGACTTCCGTGTAGTTCTCCGGCTCATCCAGTTTGCTCATCCGCATTCGAAGCGGCATCACCCGGCCACCCAACTCACCGATTTCGAGGGTCTCGAGCTTCTTCAGCGCCTCCATGGACTGGTCGTAGAAGGTCTGGGAAATCAGTACGTAGTCGTCTCTGAGCACCCACTCTTCCTTTCCCCAGACAACGGGGGCATCGTCGTTCGGAATGGCTTCCACCGTATGGATGCTGTGTCCATCCGCCTCCCGGGAGTCGATGATCCTGAGCTGGTAGTAACGCAGCAGGTCGTCCGTACGGGACAGGTCGTTGTAGGAGAAATCCGATCCCGCCCAGCTCTGGGACATCAGGCTGTAGGGCAGACGGATGGTCCGGTTCAGCTTGGGCGTGTAGGTCCACATCCTGTCACCCTGTTTCAAGGTGGCATTGCCCGCATCCCTGGCCGGTGCGGTGAATCGGATCAACGCATCCTCCCGACCCCGGGTCCAGGACACCAGCGAGCTGGTCCGCTCCCAGTCCGGCCGGTGTATCACCATGGAGAGTTCCGTATACGACGTGCGTCCGCGAACAAGATCGAGTGCACCGGCAACCAGCGCTTCGGCGGCGACCGGATCATCGTCCGCGGCGGTTTCCGCGAAGCCCGCCGGCGCATGGGCGAGGAACCAGCCGACCAGAAACAAACCTCCAACGGTGAGTACCTTCATCCTGCGACTTCCTTGCTGAGCGAATGTCCGGCTGCAGCCGATTGCTGCGGATGCCATACCGACGGGATCATCAGGGTGTCTGTCGGTGCTGTCACGCCGCCAACGAGCGTGCCGGCCAGCGCCCAGGCATATTTCTCCAGACCGGCACCTTTCTCCGCCAGTACGCCGGAAAGGACCACGCCACTGATCACATCGATGAGCACCTGAGCCCGCTCCAGCAGCAACGATCTGTCGAGTACCCGTTCGGACGCCTCGTCGAGCAACCCGATCATGAATTCGGCGCGCCAGCCATCCACCTCGGCAAGCACCGACGCATCCACCTCGGCGAGCGCATGGGCCAGCTCGTGGTCCCCACCGGAGAGCGATGACAGCAACGGCATCTCCTGCAGGCTGATTAGCCCCAGGGCAATCAGGGCCTGCAGCCGTTCGGCCGGCGCCAGAGCCGCCGTCAGCAGCGGTTCCAGCCGCGCTACGTACCCACTTTTCTCGAGCGCGATGGCATGCAGCACCAGTTCGGCTTTGTTCCGGTAGTAAAGGTAGATTGTGCCTTTGGCGACACCGGCCGCACCGGCCACCTCCTCCATGCTCGTCTTCCGATAGCCATAGCGCACAAACAGATCGATCGCCGACTCGAGGATGCGGGCCCGCTTGATGCGCTGCTTGCCGTCCGGCTCCGGCCAGAGAAAGTCATCGAGCCAATCGCGAATCTCTCTGATCCGTACTTCACCTGGGGCATTGCCTCGGACGTCGCGGACCTCGCCGCCAGACTTCGCATTCATAACTGACTAAATTAACTGTTCCGGTCATTTTGTCAATCGATCGCATTGACCAGCCCGGACAGCGCCCGAATCCGGAATCGGATGTGCGAGGTGGCAATGGTGACGGCGATGGCGATGGCGCGGCAAAATCTGAGCAGCCGATTTTCAGTTGTGCTATCACCCGAGCTCATCGGACACAGCCAGTAGGCCAACAGGACTGGAACATGACACTACGCTGGGGACTCGCCGCCACGGGCAACATCGCCCGAACCTTTGCCACCGCCCTCGCAGGCTCGACGACGAGCGAACTGGTCGCCGTAGCCAGCCGCGCTCCGGACCGGGCGTCGGCGTTTGCAGCAGCGTTTTCCTCAAGTGAGCGTGAGGTGCTGGCCCTCGACTATGACGCTCTGGTGGCGCATCCGGAGGTCGACGCCATCTACGTGGCCACGCCACATCCACAACATGCGGACTGGGTGCTGCGCGCCCTCAGAGCCGGAAAACATGTCCTTTGCGAGAAACCCCTCGGACTCAACCATCCGGAAGTGATGGCCATGGTGGACGCTGCCACAGATGCAGACCGCTTCCTGATGGAAGCCTTCATGTACCGCTGCCACCCACAGACCCTGAAACTCAAAGCCCTGCTCGACGCCGGTACGATCGGCACCGTTCACCAGATTCGCGCCAGCTTCGGATTCAGCGTGCCACCGCGTCCGGATTCCCGGCTGTTTTCACCGGAGCTGGGCGGCGGGGCCATCCTGGACGTGGGTTGTTATCCGGTCTCGGCCGCCTGTCTGATTGCCGGCAGCGACCCTATCCGGATGACGGGCGAAGGCCACATCGGTGAGACGGGCGTGGACCACTGGGCCAGCGCCACACTGACCTTCGCCGACGGACTCACGGCACAGCTCGCCACCGGGGTCACCCTCCCGCTCGACAACAGTGTGCAGATCTTCGGGGACATCGGCTGGATAAGGCTGACCAATCCGTGGATGGGATCGGACCGGGAAGGAAACTGGTCTTTCGAACTGGTCCGCGCCGGCGAAGCGCCGGAGATCATTGACGGCAGCGCGCCCCCCCTCTATCAGATCGAAATCGATCACGTGGCCGAATGCATCGCTGAGGGTGCCCGCCAATCTCCGCTGATCAGCCACGCGGACAGTCTGCGCAATGCCCGGGTGCTCGATGACTGGCGTGCCGCCATCGGCCTCCAGTATCCGATGGAAACGAACCACCAGCACCGGCCGCCGCTCGCCACCACCTTTACCCCTCCGTCCGCGCTTGCCAGACCCGGCACCGTGCCACATCTGACCAAGCCAGTGGCACGTCTGGTGATGGGCTGTGATAACCAGCCAGGTATGAGCCATGCCGCGGTCATGTGGGACAATTTCATCTCCCTTGGCGGCAACTGTTTCGACACTGCCCACATCTATGGCGGGGGACGCATGGAATCCCTGCTCGGGCACTGGCACACGAGCCGCGGCAACCGGGACGAGATCGTCATCATCGGCAAAGGGGCACATACGCCGGATGACCATCCGGATGCCGTCACGCCACAGCTCGATCAGAGCCTGACAAGACTTCAGACGGATCACCTGGACATCTATTTTCTGCATCGAGACAATCCGGAGATCCCCGTTGGCGAGTTTGTCGATGCGGTGAATGCGGAGATCGACAAAGGACGCATCCGGGCCTGGGGCGGATCCAACTGGACCCTGGAACGGGTCCGGGCCGCCAACGAATACGCCGAGGCGAATGGCCGACAGGGCATGAGCGCCGTCTCCAACAACTTCTCCCTGGCACACATGGTCAAGCCACTCTGGCCCGGGGTGCAGTCGGCAACGGACCCGGCGTTCCGAAGTTATCTGGAAGAGACCGGCATGGCCCTCATGCCCTGGTCCTCCCAGGCGCGCGGATTCTTCACGCCCTGGGCGGAGGAGGTCATGCAGCACACCGGCCGGGAAAATCCGGTGATCACCGGAGTGCAGCCGACCATGGCGGAGCTCGCGGAAACCTGGTTTTCCGAAGAGAACTTCGAGCGTCGCAACCGGGCCGTCAGCCTGGCGGAAACGCGCGGCGTGGCGACCATCCAGATCGCCCTGGCCTATGTGATCAACCAGCCGTTCCCCTGCTTTCCGCTCATCGGACCACGGCAGATACAGGAAACGCGGAGTTCCCTGGCGGCGCTGGATATCGAACTCAGTCCGGCAGAATGCCGCTGGCTGAATCTCGAGGACTGACGCCGGGTTTCGCTATTCCCGCGGGGCGCGCAAAAGAGAAACACGTTTTCAGTGCACTCCCGCTCGGGCGCTCTGCGGCTAGCGTCGGCGGCGGGCCAGGGAGATCACGTTGTCGCCTTTCACCACCGCCTGCTTGAGCGAGAAGGCCACTTCCCAGGTGTAGGTGGTTTCGCCGTCGCGCAGGAAGCCGCGGCAGCCGTAGCCTTCCGAGACGGCGAAGAGCGCGAAAGTGAGGTGGACGGTTTCCGAGTCGTTCCAGAGGAGGCCGAGATTGGGGGGACTGTCGAGCTTGGCGGTGCCGTGGAAGACTTCGCCGGCGGAAGCGAGACGCAGGGTGTAGGTGCCCACGTCGTTTCCGGCCACGCGCAGGTTGAGCGTGCGCTTCTCATCATCCTGGAAGACGAGATCGGCATTCACGACCAGACCGGTATCATCGGCCTCCACCCGGGCATCACATTCCACCGTCCTGCCCAGGCTCATACCATCGATCAGCACGCTGCCACGTCCAAGCCAGTGTCCGGGTTTCAGAATCACAGCAATGCACCGCCGTCATCCAGCGTGATCGGGTTTCCAATGGGGTCCATACAGCGGTCGTCCTTGTTTCGGGCATTGTTGACATAAGTGGACACAGGCACCGCATCGATTTCCACGGGCAGGTTCGAGCGGATGAGGCCTTCGTAGGCGCCATTTTCCGGATCCATCCACTGACGGGCATCCTCCACCGACAGCATCAGCGGCTGCCGTTTGTGAATCTGCTCCATGGCCGGAGACGCCGGCACCGTCAGCACGGTGAAACTCTCCAGCCACTCGTCTGATTCCGGATTGCGCCAGCGATCCCAGAGACCGGCCAGCAACAGGCCCGGATCGGCGTGGGGCTTCAGCAGGTAGGGCACTTTCTGATTATTGAGCCGGGTCCATTCGTAAAAACCACTGACCGGCACCACACAGCGACGTTTCTTGAAGGGGTCCCTGAATGCCGGAGAGGTGGCCGCGGTTTCCGACTTGGCGTTGAACATGGCATACCGGGTGGTCGGGCCTTTCGACCAGTGCGGCGTCAGCCACCAGCGCATGGGCACGAGTTCAGGGTCTCCGTTTTCACCGAGGCGCAGGACCGAAATGGTCTCCGTCGGTGCGGCATTGAAGTTGTCCGGCCCCGGATGCGGCAGTCCCACCAGTTCCATCAGCAGAATGGTCAGCGGGTCGGACGTGATGTTGAATCGGCCGCACATGGTTCAGGCGTGCTTACCCCTGGCCCAATCGAGAGATTGAAGGGCTTTCTCGGCAAAGGCGACGGGCGCGTCTTCGAGTTCTGTCGCCATGGTGTCGTTCCAGCGATTGAGGAAGCCGAACAGGGCGATCACTCCGACAATCTGCGCGATCTGCCGATCGCTGAAATGGGCTTTCAGCGCTTCGAAGTGGGCCGGTTCGGCTTCGTTCGGAACCCGACCGGCCGCCAGGGCAACCGCCACCACTGCCCGTTCCGGTTCCGTGAAGTCCGGGTGGGTATCGAATTCGAGAATGTGGGCCAGTTTGTCTTCCGCCTCGCCCTGCCGATGGGCATTGTGGGACGTATGCGCCTGACAGTAGCGGCAACCGGCGGCCACGCTGGAGGCAAAGGCAATGAGCTGCACCATGGCCGGAGACAGGTTTTCCCCGCTGTCGCCCTGCTCCGGCACGCTGTCCGCAAACGCAGCCATCATGCCTTTCAGATCGGCACCGAAGGCTACGCTGGTGAGCATCATGAATGCCATGGGCAGCTGTGGCATGTGCGCCATGGTCAGCATGCTGTTCGGCAGAAAGCCCATGCTGGCTTCCACCGTCTCGAACACACCGTCGAGGGAACCCGCCTCTGCCCGGTCTATGGGTGCCAGGTGCGCCATACGCTCACTCCAGGAACGATCAATGAGGGAGGGATGGTAAAGGTTTGCCTTTTCCGGGTCATTCATCGAGCATCGCCCGTTCAGCCGCACACCAGCAGGACAGCCCCATGACGGCGCCGCGCCCCCCCATTGCCAAGCGAATCAATCACCGCCAGACGGTTCATGGTGTCACCCTCGATGATCCCTATCACTGGCTGAAAGATCCCGGCTACCCTGAAGTGACGGAACAGCCGGTCCTCGACTACCTGAACGCCGAAAACGACTACTTCGAACAGACCATGGCGCCCTATCAGAACCTGATCGGTTCTCTGTTCGAGGAGATCAAGGGCCGGCAGCCGGAAGCGGACGAGTCCGTCCCGTATCGGGAGGGCGGCTACTACTATCGCTGGCGCTTCGAGCCAGGCGCGCAGTACCGGATCTGGGAGCGGGCGCCCGTTGATGCCGCCGATCGCTGGCAGTGCCTGCTCGACGAGCCGGCGCTGGCAGAAGGACGGGACTACTTCAGTCTGGGCGGTCTGTCCGTCAGCAGGGACGGTCGCTACCTGGCCTGGAGCGCCGATACCGACGGCAGTGAGCGATTCACGCTCTCCATCACCGATCTGGAGACCGGCACCGCCCTGGATGAACCCATCACCAACACCCTGGATGCGCCGGTCTGGGCGGCGGATTCCAGCCACTTCTTCTACCTCGAGCTCTCCGACAACTGGCGGCCCTATCGGGTTCGACTGCATCGACTCGGCACCCCTCGGGCTGACGATGCCATCATCTACGAAGAGTCGGACGAATCCTTTTTCGTGCATCTGGAGGAGACCCAGTCCGAACGCTTCATTCAGATCACTTCCGGTGATCACGTGACCACGGAGACCCGGCTGATCCCCGCCCAGACGCCGGCCGCCCAGCCGATTCTGGTTGCCGAACGGCGGACCGGGCACGAGTATCACCTCGATCACCGGGAAGGCCGATTCTTCATCCGCAGCAACGATCAGCACCGGAACTTCCGGCTGGCGGTCACCGACGAGGGCACCCCCACCGAGGCGAACTGGCAGACGCTGATCGAGGGCTCGGATCAGCGCTACCTGACGGGGCACATCTGCTTCAGGCACCATCTTGTTCTGGCTGAGCGGATCGATGGCCTCGATCAGGTGCGGATCATTACAGACCCGGACAGCGAAGCACCCGACGAGCACTACCTGGAGTTTCCGGAAGCGAGCTATGCCGTCGAGTTCGGCAGCAACGCCGAATATGCGCCGACCCAGCTGCGACTTGGCTATGAGTCCATGGTCACGCCATACACCGTGTATGACTACGATCTCAACGCCCGCACCCTCACGACCCGGAAGATCCAGCAGATTCCCAGTGGCTACGACACCACCCGGTACGTCACCGAGCGGCGCACGGTCACCGCCCGGGACGGGGTGGAAGTACCTGTCAGTCTGGTGCGTCGGGCAGACACACAGCCTGGCCCGGAGACACCCCTGCACCTGTACGGCTATGGCGCCTACGGCATCGTCATCGAACCCGGCTTCTCCGCCAGCCGCCTGTCTTTACTGGATCGCGGATTCATCTATGCCATCGCCCATATCCGTGGTGGAGACGACCTGGGCTATCACTGGTATGAAGGCGGCAAGCTCGACAAGCGCACCAACACCTTCAACGATTTCGTGGATGTGGCTCGAAATCTGATCGAACAGGGCTACTCCAGCCCCGGCCGCGTCACCATTTCCGGTGGCAGCGCCGGCGGCGAGCTGATGGGCGCGGTGGTCAACCAGGCCCCGGAACTGTTCGGCGCGGTCGCCGCACACGTGCCCTTCGTGGACGTGCTGAACACCATGCTGGACGATGAACTGCCATTGACGCCCATCGAATGGCCGGAGTGGGGCAACCCGATCGAGGACCCAGCGGCATTCGAACTCATTCGCTCCTATTCACCGTACGATCAGCTGGAGGCGAAAGACTACCCGCCCATGCTGGTCACGGCAGGATTGAACGATCCCAGGGTCACCTATTGGGAGCCGGCCAAGTACGTGGCAAAACTGCGTCACCTCAGGACCGACGACAATCTGCTGCTGTTGAAGACCAACATGGGTGCCGGTCACCGCGGCCAGTCCGGTCGCTACGACAGCCTCAGGGAAGTTGCGGAGGAATACGCCTTTCTACTGCTGGCGCTGGATCTGATCGAGAAGGTGTGAAGCTGGCCGGGGTTGACCGGACTGCCGGCGGGGAACCACCGGCAGTCTCCGACCAACTGCCTGCCCGGTTGGCGGAACGGGTCGATCAACCCGCGTGTTTCGCCTGGATCAGCGGCGCATCGACCTGAGCTACCGCCCGAGTCAGCGCATCCTTATAACAGGCCTTCTTTTCCGCGAAGCTGGCAGCATAGTAGAGGCTGGAGGTCCGTTCTCTAACGCCGCAAACTTTCGCCGCCGCCCGTTGAAGTCGATCGTAAAGCACTTCCGCACCGGCCGGCTTGGAGAGGTCGAGCTCTGCATAAGAGACAGCCACTGCCTCCATGCTTTTTTCGCTCATCTCTGCAAATGCCGTACCCGCGCTCAGCGCAATGGTCAGAACACCAATTTTTCCAATGTCACCTACACCAATCATCTTTTACTACTCCTAGATTAGGTTGCATTACCCCGGGGCTGGGGACGGATCATCCCGATCCGCACCCGGGGAATTGCAGACACCGTGCCAACTGCCTGAAAATTTCCGGAGATCCACGGAAACGCCGATGGAACGGGGCGTCTGGAGATTGGGCTGGCGTTCTGCGACCGGCGGCCCGCAGAGGGCGCCGTTTGAAAATGGTGCCGGGAAGAATTCCGTCACGAAAAACTGCACTGTTGCAGTGCAACATAAACCGGTCCGGGCTATGGCGTGGCCATCAGGTCACCGGCTGCCTGCAACACGTCCGCCGCCAGCTCGCCCCTGTCCGTTTCATCCCGCCAACGGTCGAGCAGCGCTGCCCGGGCCTGGAAGCAATCATGCAGTTGCACCGCCAGCATGGCGATCTGCGTCGCGGATCGGGGCAGCGTCGATGCCCCCTCCCCCTGCTGGAGATCGACAAGCACCCGGGTGCCGAGCTTGAGCAGCCGATGTGACGACCGGCTCTTATCGTTGCGGTAGCTGAACTGCCAGCGTCTCGCCCGGGCGGTCACATCGGCCTTCGCCGGTGCCGCCTCGGCGATTCCCGTTGCGGCGAAGATACGACAGTCATAGGTGCGGCAGGTGCCCGGTCTGTCGGCGTAGATCCGGCAGCCGCTCTCCTGCAGCATCGGACAGCGGCCGGCCTGGTCATAGCCGAGCACCTGATAGCCTGCCGGGGCCGCCGGGGCATCGAACAGCAGGGCGGCGGGTATCAGTCGGCGGGCGGCGGTGTCCGTGGGCTTCACCTCGATGAAGTAGCCGCTCCGGCAGCAGGCGTCACAGTCGCCGCAGGGCACGTCGCTGTCTCCGTCGCCAGCGAGCGCTCGGGCCATTGCCGTCAGCCAGTCAGAAAACTCCCCGGCGGGCAGATCAGCACCTTCATCCTGCTCGAGCAGGATCAGATCAGGGGTCATTGAGGGTCACCGCTCATGGGAATCCGTGAGCGGCGAAGGGTAACAGAAGGGAGGTTCAGCGAACGCTGGTAAGCTGGCTCGCCTTGCGGGACTTCAGCTCGTTGGCCTGCTCCATCCGCTTCTTGATGATGTTCTGCACCACGGAGACGGTGGTCCAGTCATGGAGCATCAGCCGCTCACAGGACAGACACTGAGCCTGTTCCTGCGCCACCACGAGCGACAGCAGCTCGCTGTAGGGCATCCGGGAGATATGGTTGCAGTGAGAACATTCCAGTCCTACCGCAGGGTCGAGGCCGACGTATTCCATCACGTTCGAGACTCCAGTCGATGAGTGAAAATCCTTTTCCACCACCATTCTATGCAAGGGCTCGTGAGCGCGAAGAGGCAAGGGCCCAAACTGTGAACGGCCGCACGATCTAAACCGGGGCAGCGTCAAGAAGTTCGTCCCGGAACCCGGGGGCAGCGATGTCGATCAGCCTTTTCGCCCGCTCCGCCGCCGGAATCCCATCCAGTTTCGCCACACCGAACTCGGTCACAACCAGATCCACGTCCGTGCGCAGTGCCGTCACCATCTCCACTTTCGGCACGATCCGGGAAACCGTGCCGCCCCGGGCCGTGGCCTGCATGGCAACGATGGATCGGCCGCCACGAGAGGCCCTGGCCGCCCGCATGAAATCCACCGACCCTCCGGTGCCGGAGACCTGACGGCCACCGGCGAACTCGGCATTCACCTGTCCATACAGGTCCACTTCCACGGCAGAGTTAATGGAGACGAAGTTGTCCAGCTGACGGATCACGCCCAGATCATGCGTGTAGTCCGCACCTCGGAACTGCACCGAAGGCGCCTCCGCCAGCCAGTCGTACAGTGCCTTGGATCCCAGCGCCATTCCGGTGATGTGCACGCCTGGATCGATCGCCTTACGACGGCCGTTCAGATTGCCGGCCTGGATCAGCCCCATGCCGCCATCGTCGATGAGGCCCCCGTGCATGCCCAGGTCATTCACGGTTTCGAGCGCCCCGAGGATGGCCGCCGGTATGGAGCCGATACCGGTCTGGATACAGTCCCCATCCTGAATGAGGGCGGCCACATTGGCACCGATGGCCGCAGCCGCTTCATCGATGACCGGCGGCGTCAGTTCGATGATCGGTCGGTGACTGACCAGGCTCGCGGTGATGGCCGCCTCATCGAGCGCAAGGCCACCCGCCGGCGCGGTGACGCCTTCATTGATTTCCACCAGCACGGTGTCGGCAGCCGCCAGCGCGGCCGCCGCGAAATCCACGTTCGGGCCAAGCCGCAGCACGCCAGCGTGATCCCGCGCGGCCTGGACCATCGCCACATCCAGATTGCGGCTCAGATAGTCGTTCACCGCCCGCATCTGCATGGGTACGAAGTGCAGACGTTCGGGGACCGCCTGTCTGAGCGCCGAAGACAGGAAGAAAGTTTCCATCTGGGCGTTCGGTGCGAACCGGGTGAAGTCGATGCTGTTGAAGGGCAGCAGTGGAAACTGAATGAAGGTCAGCGCCTCGGGCAACTCGGCATCGGCAAGTTCGTCCAGCAGCCCCGTGGGTTCGTTCGAACTGCCCGCCACCCAGATTCTCTGCCCCGACTTGAACCATTGCGCCAGCGCACTCATGTCATCCCCTGTCAGTAGTCTCATCCCGTTGCCGGGGCTCATGAGCATTCGCGCTCAAAGATGTGCGAGTATCGGCTCGCGAAGATGTGCGAGCATACGAGGTTCGATTCAAAGCGCCAATCGGCCACCCAGCCCGGCAGGAATGACCACCCCCGTGACAGGCGAGCAGCACACAGACACCCCTCCGGCATTCGCATTCGAATCAGCCGGATTCGAGCCCGCCATCCAACGCTGGTTCGAATCCCGCTTCCCCGGACCGACCGGGGTGCAGGCGTCAAGCTGGCCGCGGATCGCTGCGGGCGAACATCTGTTGGCGACCGCACCCACCGGCAGCGGCAAAACCCTGACCGCCTTCCTCTGGGCACTGAATCAGTTCGCCGCCGGTGCCTGGTCCACGGGTCACACCAGGGTGGTTTATATCTCGCCCCTGAAGGCGCTGAATACGGACATTCGGGAAAACCTGCTGGGTCCGCTGGAAGATCTCAAAGCAGCAGGTGCTTTTCCGGACCTCCGGGTGCAGACCCGTTCCGGCGACACCCCGGCAGGAGAGCGGCAGCGGATGCTCCGCCGCCCCCCGGAAATTCTGATCACTACCCCGGAGAGCCTGTCGCTGCTGCTCACCACCCGCAATGGCCAGAATGCGCTGACCCGGGTGGAGACAGTGATTCTGGACGAAGTGCACGCGATCGTTGACAACCGCCGCGGTGTGCAGCTGATGACGGCGCTCGAGCGCCTGGTGGATCTGTCCGGCGAGTTTCAGCGCCTGGCCCTGTCCGCGACCGTGGAGCCACTGGAATCCGTCGCCGCCTACGTGGGCGGCTACGACGAAGCGGGCGCGGCACGTCCGGTCAGCATCATTCGCGCCGACACGGAGAAACAACTCGAGTTCCGCGTGCGTTTTCCGGAGGAAGTGCACCAGGCCATTGAGAACGGTCAGAAGATCTGGGATCCGCTGTCGGATTCGTTCCGCGACCTGATCGACGGCAACAACGCCACCCTGTTCTTCACCAATTCCCGACGCCTGGCCGAAAAGATCACCCTGAAGATCAACGAGGATCAGCCCGGGCCGCTGGCCTATGCCCACCACGGGTCGCTCGCACGCGATATCCGGACCACGGTCGAACAGCGCCTGAAAGCGGGCGAACTGCGCGCCATCGTTGCCACCAGTTCCCTTGAGATGGGGATCGATGTGGGGCATCTGGACGAGGTGGTACTGGTGCAGTCACCGCCTTCCGTCGCCGCCACCTTGCAGCGGGTCGGTCGGGCCGGGCACCGGGTCGGCGAAACCAGTGTCGGCACCCTGTTCCCGACGCATGCCCAGGACTTCCTGGAAGCCGCAGTGCTTTCTCAGGCGCTGGCCGAACGTGATATCGAGCCACTGACACCAATGACCGGCTGCCTGGACGTGCTCGCTCAGATCATCATCTCGCTCACCGCTCAGATGGAATGGCCCACCGATGACCTCTACGGGCTGCTCAGACGATCCGCCCCGTACCACGATCTGAGCCGGGATCAGTTCGATCTCGTCATCGAGATGCTGGCCGGCCGCTACGCCGGCTCCCGGGTGCGCGAGCTGAAGCCCCGGATCAGCTACGACCGCATTCACGGCACTGTGAAAGCACTGAAGAGCGCCGTTCTGGCCTTTTACTCCAACGGCGGCACCATTCCCGATCGGGGCTACTTCAAGCTCCGGCACGGCGATTCCGGCGCCATGCTCGGCGAGCTGGACGAGGAGTTCGTCTGGGAAGCCACCGTCGGTCAGACATTCACCTTCGGTACCCAGCACTGGCAGATCCAGCGCATCACCCACAATGACGTGCTGGTGCGTGCCGCACCGGCTGGCAGCGATGCGCCACCGTTCTGGCGCTCGGAAACCTACAACCGCAGTTTCCACTTCTCAGAACGGATCGCCCGTTATCTGGAAGATGCGGAGCAGCGACTGGCCGAACGTGAAGACGAGGCCCTGGTTCGGGATCTGGTGGACGCGCGTGGATTCCAGGCGAGCGCGGCTGACGAACTGACGGATTATCTGAAACGGCAGCGGCAAGCCACCGGTGCCCCGCTGCCCCATCGCAAACACCTGCTGATCGAATCCATCCGGACCGGTCCCGGCGGCTACAGCGGCCCGGACGAAATCTCCCAGCTGGTACTGCATACGTTCTGGGGCGGCCGGTTGAATCGACCCTGGGCTCTGGCCCTGGGGGCGGCACTGGAAGAAAGGCTGTCCTATGTGCCGGAGATCCACGCCGACAACAACGCCATCGCCATTCAGCTCAAAGCCCCGATGGATCCGGAAGCACTGATCAGCCTGGTGCGGCCGGACAACTTCCGGAATCTGCTGCGGCATTCGCTCGCGCAATCGGGCTTTTTCGGCGCCCGGTTCCGTGAATGCGCCGGGCGCGCACTGCTTCTTACACGCACCCGGTTCAACCAGCGTCTGCCGCTGTGGATGAGTCGCCTGCAGGCCAGGAAGCTGATGACGACGGTGAGTCAATACGCCGACTTTCCGGTGTTGCTGGAAACCTGGCGCACCTGTCTCGACGACGAGTTCGATCTGGATCGTCTGGAAGACATGCTCGGCGAACTGGCCGATGGCCTGATCGGCTGGCACTTTGTCAGCAGCGCGACGCCGAGCCCGTTCGCGGCCAACATCACCTTCGATCAGATCAACCGCTACATGTACGCGGACGACACCCCGGACTCGTCCGGACCGAGTTCGCTCTCGGACCGGCTGATTGCCGATGTGCTTGCCAACGAGCAACTGCGACCCCGCATCAGCCTCGGCACCGTGCTCCGATTCGAGGAAAAACGGCAGCGCCGGCAACCGGATTATCAGCCCCAATCGCTCACCGACTGGCAGGAATGGGTCAAAGAGCGCGTCCTGGTGCCGGCCGGAGAACACGAAGGTCCGGAAGAAGGGCTGGTCTGGATCAGCGATGGCGAAAGGCGCTGGCTGACCCACCCGGAGCTGCTCGAAGCGCTGACCGGCTCCGGTCTCGTACCGACGGAATGGGTGAGCGAGTCCATCCCGCCGGTGCCGGATGCGAGAGATGCGGTGCAGCTTGCCGGCGAAATCCTGACTTTCTACGGCCCGCGCACCCTGCCCCAGATCACCGACCTCCTCCCCCGGGTACCCCAGGGTTTATTCGCCGATGAAGACAACTGGATCAGCGGACTGCTGATCGAAGACGCCCCCGAACGGCATTACTGCGATGTGGAGAACTATGAAATCCTGCTCCGCTTCCAGCGCGCCGCTCTGCGCCCGGAAGTGGTGGCGGTGCCCGCGGCCCGGTTACCCGGCATGCTGGCCCGCTGGCAGGGGTTCGGCACTGCGCCTGCCGAAGACAATCTGGCCGAGTGCCTGATCGGCCTGCGCGGCTACAGCGCACCGTTGAAAGTCTGGCTGGATGATCTTCTGGGGGCCAGATTCGGTCCGCTACCGCCCGCTGCCATGGAAACGGCCCTGCAGACCGCTGAACTGAACTGGTTCGGAACGGGTAGAGAAACCATGACCGTCGCCTATCCGGAAGATCAGGCGCTTCTGCACGCCGAAGGCAGCGCTACCCGACCACCCGATTCAGTGGCTGCAGGGTTTTCCGATCCGAGCGCCAGATACGGATTTGCTCAACTGGCCGATGCACAGAACGCACCACTGGACGAATTCTCCGAGTGTTTCTGGGAAGCGGTCTGGCAGGGCTGGCTCACCGCCGACAGCCTGCGGCCGCTCAGACAAGGCATCGAACGGGGCTTCGCCCTGAAGCCTGTCGCCGCCGATCGATCCAGTATGCGCCGGGCGCGTCGCGGTGCGCTCCGCGGTGAACCGCGTGGCTTCGCCGGTAACTGGCAACTGGTCGCGCCGAGCGCCGCCGACACCGATCCGCTGACCCGGCTGGAGGAAGACAAGGAACGGGCCCGATTGCTGCTCGACCGCTACGGCATTCTGACTCGAGAGCTCGCCAATCGGGAGGGCGGCAACCTGCGCTGGGCGAAGCTGTTCAGAGCACTCGCCATGATGGAACTGGCCGGCGAAATCATCTCCGGCTATTTTTTCGAGGGCCTGTCCGGGCCTCAGTTCATCACCCCGGCCGCCCTGCAGGCATTCAACCGGCTGCCGGACGCCCCGCCCATGACCTACTGGTTGAACGCCTGCGATCCGGCCTCGCCGAGCGGTCTCGGCCTCGGTTCTGATATGAGTGGCGCCGGCATTCCGCAACGTCGGCCGCAGAACTACCTGTCCTATCTGGACGACGAACTGGCGCTGGTGGTCGAAAATGGCGGCAGCCGTCTCACTTTTTTCCTGCCCCACGACCACCCCCGGCTGGTGGAAGTGCTGGGCCCGCTGGAACATCTGGTGGCCCGGGAACGCCGCATTCTGGTGCAGACCATCAACGACGCAGATGCACGCAGCAGTCCATACCTCACGCCAATCGGGACAATTCTCAAAGGTGTGAAGGACCACAAGCAAATCACCCTCGAATCCCGGTAGTTTCAGATTCAGAACTATTAGGTATTGGGTAGGACGCGAATGATTCTGTGTGGCTCGATCTTTGATCCCGAGCTCAGGGCACGGCTGTTGGCACTTGCCGACGGCATGGGGTGGGACAGCTGGATCACCCACCAGGCGGGCCTGTTGGCGCCGATGCTGGAAGCTCTGTCGAGCCCGGCAGACGCGATCATCAGTGATCATGTGGAGACGCTCAACATGCTCCCGGCGTCTGGTGCTGCCCGCATTCTGATCACGGCCGATACGAGCGCAGACCCCGCATCCGACGGCTTTGTGATCAATGTCGCAGAGAGTGACGAGGCCATTCGTCAGCACCTGTACAACTGCATCAACACCACCCGGCTGAAATCCCGTTTCCGGGAAAGCGCGGCCCGCGAACCGATCACCCGTCTGCCTCGACACCAGGAACTGGTCAGCGCCCTGGTCAACCATCGCGGTGGCCCGGTTGCGCTGCTGGTCGTGCAGGTGGATCACGCCGAGCACCTCTACGCCAATCTGGACCCCGTCAGCCGTACGGATCTGCTCGATGCGCTGGCGACCCGGCTGAAACTCGCGGTGCCGGGTCACGGCATGATCGGCTTCTACGATGCGGGCTGTTTCATCGTGGTGCTGCCTGAACAGTCGGCGGACAGCCTGATGCGCACCGCCGACGGTATCCGCACCGCTGCCCGCACGCCGCTCACTTATACCGGTGGCGAGATCCACCTGACCGTGAGCATCGGCTGCAATCACGTGGGCGAATACCGGAATTTCGATTCACTCTGGCAGGGCGCCTGGCAGGCCGTGAATCGTGCCACCGGCGACGGTGGCAACCGTACGGAAGGCGGACCCACGGACCACATCTCCAGCCGGCTGCCATCGGCGCTGGAACGGGAAGAGTTCGGCCTGATGCTGCAGGGTCAGTGGTCGAGCGAGCGCCTGACCGGCGTGGAAGCGCTGCTCCGCTGGCAGGGACTGGAAGTGGGTGAACTGGCGCCGAGTCATTTCATCCCGATTGCCGAACAGGATGGTTTCATCACCCGGATCGGCGACTGGGTTCTGGAGCAGGCCAGCACTGCGGCCACCAACTGGCTCGAGCATCTGGTTTCCCCGATCTATCTGTGCGTCAACGTCTCGCCACAGCAGTTCGTCAATCAGTCCATCACCCGTCAGATCGAGCGACTGAAGCGCGAGCGCTGGCTCGATCCCGCCATGCTGGAGCTGGAGCTGTCGCTGGAAAACATGCTCCTGCTGGTGGACGAACACCGGGATCAACTCTATCGCCTCAGAGACTGGGGCGTGCGCTTCGCCGTGGACAATCTGGGCACCGATCTCATCAATTTCGACAGACTGCTGCGCTGCCCGGCCGACACCCTGAAAATCGACCGGCAACTGACCGCCAGGGTGGACAGCCATCCGGCCAGCGCGGATCTGGTTGCAGAGATCGCCAGCATCGGCGAGCGCTTCCAGTTGCGGGTGGTCGCCGTGGGGGTGGAAACGCCGGAGCATCTGCAGACCCTGCGCGAACTGGGAGAGATGGAAGTACAGGGTTACCTGCTTTCGCCCCCGGTGCCCATCGGTGAGTTCCAGCAATTGCTTTCCGTGGGCAAACAACGCAAAGCATCACCATAACCCCGATCCACCGCCGTCCTGCTCACCGGCGAGAGAATCGCGACACACCGCGCTAGACTTGGATTGTCACTGAATCCCGCTTGAGGTGCCCTCTGCTTTACTACGCCCCGGACGAATGCCTGGAACACGAAATGATGGCCGGCCACGCTGAACGCCCGGACCGTTTGCGGGCGATCGCTCGACACCTGACCAGCACCGGATTGCTTGCCGAGTTCGACCTTCGGGCCGCCGCCCCGGTCGCCCAGGCAACCATCGCCCGGGTGCACGACAATGCCTATCTGGCGAGCCTGGAAGCATTGCTGCCGGTCGAGGGCCTGGCCGCCGTGGACCCGGACACCGCCCTCTGCCCGGCCTCGCTGACCGCGGCACACATGGCAACCGGCGCGGTGGTGGATGCGGTCAATGCGGTTCTGGATGGCGAAGACAACACCGCCTTCTGTTCGGTTCGACCACCCGGCCATCATGCGGAAAGCGATGCGGCCATGGGCTTCTGCTTCTACAACAGCATTGCGGTGGGGGCAGAAGTGGCCTTGCAGCGGCCGGAGGTGTCCCGGGTTGCCATCCTCGATTTCGACGTGCACCACGGCAACGGCACGGTGCAGATCTTCCAGAACCGGCCGGAGGTGCTCGTCTGTTCGAGCTTCCAGCATCCCTATTATCCGCACCGATACTACGATCTGGACCGACCCAATCTGATCAACACACCACTGCCGGCCGGCACCGGCAGTCGGCAATTCCGGAACGCGCTGGAAGCGGACTGGCTGCCGGCCCTGGAACAGCACCAGCCGGATCTGATCCTGGTCTCCGCCGGCTTCGATGCGCATCGTGACGATCCGCTGGCAGGGCTGGATCTGACCGACGAGGACTTCGGCTGGGTGGCATCGCTGATTCTGGCGGCGGCCAGGAGCCACAGCCAGGGCAGGTTGGTTTCGACGCTGGAGGGCGGTTACGACCTGTCCGCCCTTGCCCGTTCAGTGCATGCCTATCTGGCAGGTCTGACTCTGTCGGGCCAGGCGGGTGGCTGAAACCGGCCCGCAGGATCTCTGATTATTCGCCTTTGAATTGAGCGTCCCGCTTCTCCAGAAAGGCACTCACACCTTCGCTGAAGTCGCTGCTGGAACCGGCCTGATTCTGCAACCGGGCTTCCAGGTCGAGCTGCTGCTCATAGCTGTTCTGCCAGGTCGCCCAGTAGGCTTTACGGATAAGCGCCAGAGACCGGGGACCGTTGGCGAGCCTGTTTGCAATCTCCATCGCACCGGTCATCAATGCCTCGTTGTCGTCATAGAGCCGGTTGACGATGCCCCATTCGTGCGCGGTTTCCGCGGACAATCGCTCGGCCATCATCGAAAGCTCCATGGCGCGGCCCCAGCCGACCAGGCGCGGCAACAGGAAGGTTGCGCCGCCGTCCGGGATCAGTCCGATTCTGGCGAAAGCCTGGAGAAAGAAAGCACCTTTCGAAGCGCAGACCATATCTCCCATCATGGCGAAGCTCATGCCGACTCCGGCGGCAGCACCGTTCACCGCGGTAACCATGGGCATCTCCAGATCTCTGAGGGCCAGTAGAATGGGATGATAGGTGGTTCTCAGGCCGTCGCCGGCACCGCCACGACGCTCGCCCCTGTCCTCGTCCTGAAGATTGGCACCCGCACAGAAGCCCCGTCCCTCGCCGGTCAGCAGCAGTGCCCGGGCGCCGTTCGAAGGATTTCTGATCTCACCGAGCGCCTCGAAGAAGTCTTCGAGCATGCGCGCGCCAATGGCATTCATCACCTCCGGGTGATTGAACTTCAGCACTGCAACCCGGTCGGTGAATTCGAGACTCAGTCTTTCCATCGTTTGCCCCCAGAGCACGTAAATTCGAGCCGGAAACCTTAACATACCCGCTCGCACCCGCTGTCCAGACTGAAAAGAAGCAAGCCGATGAACGAAGATCAGATCAATGCCATCAAACAGGCCTGCGCCGAACTCTCCATCGCCTACGCCCGGGCGGTGGACTTCCGCGATTACGACTATTTCGTCACCCTGTTCACCGAAGACGGAGAGCTGGACGCCGGCCGGCCATTGTCCGGCAGAGCGACCATCGCGGAATCGCTCCGGCACCGACCGGACGAACTGCGTTCCCGGCACGTGATCACCAACGTGTTCATCGATGTGCTGAGTGAGACCGAAGCCCGCGGGATCGCCTATCTCACCCTCTACCGGCATGTGGGCCCGGAAAGCCTGAAAGGCGAACCTGTCCCGTTTGACGGACCGGCCGGCGTGGGCCACTACGAAGATCGTTTCGAAAAAACGGCGGACGGCTGGAAATTCAAGCGACGCAAACTCCACTTCGCCTTCCGACAGCGTCAGGCCAGCTAGGTGAGCCATACGGAACTGGTGCTGTTCGATCTGGGCGGCGTGCTGTTCCGCTACCAGCCGGAGGTCCGCTGGCAGGCGTTTGCCGAGCAGACGGATATGCCGGCAGAAGAAATCCGGCGCCGACTCTCTTCCTCCGGCTACGCCATGACCTGCGATCAGGGGCGCTTCCGGGGCAACCGTGCCTACAGAGAAGGGATCAAGGCACTGGGCAGCCGGATGTCGATGGAGCGTTTCGTCCAGCTCTGGGTCAGCGCCTTCCGCCCGGATGAAGCCGTGCTCAATGTCGCCCGCCAGCTCCAGGAAGCCGGGACCGCCATCGCCATCTTCACCAACAATTCGGATCTCGTCCGTGAGGGTCTGGAGGCTTTCTGGCCCGCTGTACTTGCGCCTTTCATGCCTCGGATCTTCTCCGCCGACCTGGGGCTGACCAAGCCAGACCCACGGGCCTACCAGAAGGTCGCCGAGCTCCTGGACCATCCGGCGGGTGAGGTACTGGTGGTGGACGATGCGCCAATGAACACCGTCACCGCCGCCTCGCTCGGATTCGAGACCATCGACTTCACCAGCCCGGAGGCGCTCCGGGCAGAACTGCAGAACCGCGGACTGTTGTGCAGTCCCTGACCTGTCTGCCACGGATTCCGTGGACCCGGCTGGCGATTACCCTCCTGCAGCTTTGCGTCGCCGTCGACCTCAACGCGTCCACGCCAGGCAAGCCAGACAACCCAGACAACCCAGACACAGCGGAAAACGGCTGCAGAGATCGAGCACAGCGCGTTGCGGCCCAGCTCGACGCCATGCGCCTCGAGATGAAGGTGCCCGCCATGGGCCTCAGCATATTCTGCGATGCCCAGCCGATCCTCATCGAGGGATACGGCAGCGCGAATGGAGACACCCCTTTTCGCTGGGGTTCCATCACCAAATCGGTGACCGGACTGGCAGCCCTGGCGTTGATCCGGACCACCGATGCCACGCTGAGCACGCCGATACGGCCGATTATCGGCGCGGGCTACTACCACAATCCCTGGGCCGCCACACAACCTCTCCGTTTCGGCCATCTGCTCGCACTTTCCGCCGGCCTGCCGGATCTGAGCCGCGCGGAATGGAACGACAATGATCCTCTCCCGCTCTGGCAGGCACTGGCGCGACATCAGGCGGAACGCACCCTGCTCTGGCCACCCGGACTGCAACACAGCTACTCGAATGTTCCCCCGGGATTCACGGCCGCCGTCATCGAGCGACTGAGCGGGAACAGATTCGAAACCTACCTGGCCGAGCATCTTTTCGAGCCGCTCGGAATGCACGCTGCGAGCCTGTCTCCGGTACCCGGTCTGCCCGGAGGATTCCAGGCGGACGGGCAAACGGAGATTCCGTACTGGCACATGACTTTTCCGGCCTTTGGCGCACTCAATGCATCCACCCGGGAGATGAGCCGCCTGCTCACCGCGCTGCTCAATCTCGGGCAGCTGGACGGCAAACGGGTGCTGGCACCAGAGCTGGTTTCAACGTTTTTTGCGCCGCTGGGCACCCTGGGCGCGACCGCCGGTCTGGAGGTGGGCTACGGCGCCGGCGTTTACGGCTGGATTCGGGATGGCCACCTCTTTCACGGTCACGGTGGCGATGCGGATGGCTACCGATCCCGCTACGGGCTGCTGCGCGCGGAAGGCCGCGGGTACCTGCTGGTGATCAATGCGGACAACGCGCGACTGCTCGGGGCCATGCGTCGACTGCTCGAGGCGGCACTGATCGCAGACCTGCCTCCGAGCACGTCACCCCTTCGATCGGCATCGGCCAATGCATCCACGAGCACTGAGCTCGATGCCCTGACCGGTGAGTATTATCCGGCCAGTGCCCGTTTTAATCGGGCGGCCTGGCAGTCCGGGAACCTGGAAACCGCGCATGTGCGCCGCGCCGGAGACACGCTCGTATTTGAACGCGCCGGGCGGGTAACCAGACTCCACTCGGCCGGACAGGGACGATTCTTCCGTGAAAACGATCCAGCCATCAGCGTGGTCTTCGCCGCCGATGGCGAAAAGCAGGTGTATCTCCAGGGGCTGCTGGGGGAATTCGTTCGCACATCCCCCGGCCCCTGTCCAGATTTCCTTCCCTTCTGTGATTGAGGAATAATCCGGACATGGCTGCGATTGGCACATGCGAACTGAGACTGGCGAAACCGGCGGACGCCCGGCTGCTGGCGCGCATGTCCCGGGACTACATCGAAACAGGTCTGAACTGGCGCTGGCGCCCGGAACAGCTGGTTCGGAAGATCCACGCCACAGAAACCGTGGTGCTGGTGGCCGAGCTGGAAGTGGGCGGCGTACGCTTCGTCGGCGGCTTCGCCGTGATGGACTTCGAGCACGGTATGGAGATGGAGAAAGCGCAGCTCACCCTACTGGCCGTGCACCCGAACATCCGCCGCCGTCATATCGGCAGTCAGCTGCTGCGCTGGCTGCACAAGTCGGCCCGTGTAGCCGGCTGCGAACACATCGAACTGCAGGTGCGCAGCGATAACCTGGCCGCCAGGCGCTTCTATCAGAAGTTCGGCTATCAGGAAGAAGCCCTGATCCCCGGCTACTACGATGGCAAGCTGCCCGCCTATCAGATGAAGCTGCGGCTGCGCGGCAACTGAGCGACCGTCATATGCTGGTTGGCACCGTCGCTTCCTTCGAACTGCTGTCCTGCTCTCACAAAGAACGCCGCGAACACATCGCCCGGATGGTCGACAAAGGCATCGACCATGTCTTCATGGCCGACCATGTGAGCTTTCACAACGGTCTCGGCATGGATGGACTGATTAACGCCGCGACCATCGCCGCCCAGGATGAACGTTTGAAAGTACTGGTGGGCGTTTACCTTCTGGCGCTTCGTCATCCGCTGCCGGTCGCCCGGCAGCTCGCCACCATCGCCCAGACGGCGCCCGGGCAACTCATCCTGGGTGTGGGCGTGGGCGGTGAAGACCGCAACGAGATCGCCATGTGCGGCGTGGACCCGGCAACCCGGGGCCGGCGCACGGACGAGTGTCTGACCGTCCTGGAAGGGGTTTCTGAGGGCCAACCCTTCGACTTCGACGGCGAGTTTTTCCAGTTCGAACGCGCCATCATCAGACCGGCCCCGGATCCGGCCATCCCGATTCTGATCGGCGGCCGGGTGGATGCGAGTCTCGAGCGCGCGGCAAGATTCGGTCATGGCTGGCTCGCGGTATGGGTCTCCCCCGAACGATTCGAGCGCGCCACCCGCCAGGTGAATGCTCGAGCGCTTGAACTCGGCCGCCCTGAGCCCACCGGGCACGGACTGCAACTCTGGGCGGGTATCGGCGACGACCCGGACAAGGCCCGTGCCCGGCTGGCAAAGGCCATGGAGAATTTCTATCACGTTCCCTTCGAGCGCTTCGAGAAGTACAGCCCCTGCGGCACAGCGGCGGAAGTGGCCGAGTTCCTGGCCCGCTACAGAGAAAAGGGCTGCGAGTTGTTCAACATCATGCCCATCGCTGAAACGGAAGCCGCAGGCATTGATGCGGTGGCAGAGATCCGGGCACGGCTGGCCTGACCTCGCCTGAGAGGGGGGCAACCAAGTTATACTGATTCGAAACGATACCCCGGTTATTTCAGAGTCCACCTTGCCCCACAGCCATACACACGACCACAGCCATGAGAACGAGCAGGCCCTCGGTCGGGCGTTCGCGCTCATCGGCGGTTTCATGTTCGTGGAGATCATCGGCGGGCTGGTGGCCAACAGTCTCACCCTGCTGGCCGACGCGGGGCATATGTTTCTCGACGCCAGCGCCCTGGCATTTTCCTGGTACGCCGTTCGCCTCTCACGTCGGCTGGAAGACGAACGGCTGAGCTACGGCTACCACCGTTGGGAAGTCCTTGCTGCTTTCATCAACGGTCTGACCCTGATGGTGCTGGTGGGCTGGGTGCTGTTCGAAGCCTGGGAAAGGCTGAACACGCCGCAGACCATGCTGCCGATACCCGCGCTGGCCGTGGCAAGCGTTGGCTTCATCGTGAACATCATTGCTTATCGCTGGCTGCACGGACATGAGGACAGCGCGGCGGTGGAGAGTGCCGCGTTGCACGTGCTCGGCGATCTGCTCGGCTCGGTGGCGGCCATTGCTGCTGCCCTCACCGTCTGGTTTACGGGCTGGCCCTATGCAGACCCCCTGCTTGCCCTGGTGATCGCAACCATTCTCGGCCGCGGCGCCTGGCGGGTACTGTCCGGTGCCACTCACATACTGCTCGAAGGGGTTCCGGACGGGATCGATCTGGATCAGATCGCCACCACCCTCACCGAGCAGGTGCCGGGCGTGAATGGGGTGCATCATCTGCATGCCTGGGCGCTCACCGCGCAGAAACCCCTGCTGACCCTGCATGCCAGCGTCGATGAGCCTGCCGAATTCCCGCAGGTGATGCAGAACATCAAATCGGTGCTGATCGAAGAATTCGGCATCGATCATTCCACCGTTCAGGTGGATCACGGCAAGTGCCCGGACACCGAGGCATGATCAAACCACGGAACACCGGCATCACCCGGGTGTGGAAAGCAAGCATCTATTCGGTTCAGGGTCTGAAGGCAGCCTGGAAGCACGAGTCCGCTTTCCGCCAGGAACTAATACTCGGCCTGATCCTGCTTCCCATCTCCTTCTGGATCGCCGAATCCTGGGTGGAGGTCGCCGTCCTGATGGGCGTGTGCTTTCTTGTTCTGATCGTAGAGCTGCTGAACTCAGCGGTGGAAGCTGTGGTGGATCGGATCGGTCATGAACATCACGATCTGGCGGGGCAGGCGAAGGACATGGGATCTGCCGCTGTGATGCTGTCGCTGATCATGGCCGTGGGCACCTGGATTCTGATCGGATCCCACAACCTCTTCAGCTGAGGCGCATTTACCTGCAGACGGTGACGTTGCCGAGCGTCGTGCAGCCGTCTTCCAGACCCCGATCATATTGAGGCTCTTGATCCGGCTCTCGATCCGACGCTTGATCCGACACCCGACCCGACGCCCGACCACGCGTCGAGCCATCGTTGTAGAAGATTGTGCCCCCAGCGTCCTGGAAACTATCCGTTTCCACATCCCAGGGACCCAGTCGCCTGGAGGCACCGCCACTGGCCGAAAAGTCGATCGCACCGATGGGCCGTCCGGCCCGTGCACCCAGCACCTCGATCGTATGCTCGGATCGCACTTCCCGTTCCACAGGCACGGCCGCCAGCGCAGCGGTACCACCGGCTATGCCGACGGTGGCGATCAGGAGGCGTCCCATTGTCCGGGCTCGACAGTGCTTCATAGCGAACAGTCTAAGCTGCCGCCTGCCCGGGACTGTGACCGCCGTCCCGGTCCAGCCGCATCAGACCGGCGCCGATGCCGGATACTGCTCTCGGAGCAGCCGCTTCAGAATTTTGCCACTGGGATTCCGGGGGATCTCGTCGATGAAAACGGCAGCCTTCGGCTGTTTGAAACCCGCCAGCTTGCCCCGGCAGAACTCGATCACATCCGCCTCCGACAGTGAAGGATCCGACCTGACCACGATGGCAAGCGGGGATTCACCCCACTTTTCCGAAGCCTGGCCGATCACGGCTGCCTCGACGATTCCCGGGTGCTGCGCGAGCACGCCCTCGATTTCGGCCGGGTATACGTTCTCGCCACCGGAAATGATCATGTCTTTGATCCGGTCCTGTATGGACACGAAACCTTCTTCGTTCATGGTGGCCACATCTCCCGTACGCAGCCAGCCATCCACCAGGGTCTCGGCAGTGGCATCCGGCCGGTTCCAGTACTCCACCATGATGTGCTTGCCCTTCACCCAGACTTCCCCTGCCTCGCCGCGGGCGCACTCCCTGCCATCCTCACCGGCGATTTTAACCTGGGTGAAGTAAAAGGCACGGCCGGTTGAATCCGGGAACCGGATGGCATTCTCCGAATCCATCACACAGGTGGGTCCACAGGTTTCCGTGAGCCCGTAAACCTGGAGAACGCCGATACCCAGCTCGTGATAGTGCCTCGTGAGCGAAACGGGCACAGGGGCCGCCCCGGTCATGATCCAGCGCAGACTCGAGAAGTCGAAACGGTTCTGGTAGTCGCCCACCTGAACCATGAAGTTCAACATGGCCGGAACCGCGAGGCCCGTGGTGATCCGCTCCCGTTCGATGAGCTCCCAGGCGAGTGTCGGATCAAACGCCCGCATCACGACAGACGTCGCCCCGGCAAAAACGTTCACCGCCAGCGGGGTCAATGCGCCCACATGGAACATGGGCAGCGCACCCAGGTAAACGTCGCCTTCGTGATAGTCCGCGGTGGCCGCAATGGTAAAGATGGCCCAGATGGCCGTATTGTGCGTGTGCACCACGCCCTTCGGCAGACCGGTAGTGCCGGAGGTGTACATGATGTAGAGCATGTCGTCATCGGCTGCACCGGGCGCCGGCTCGTCCGTTGCCGCCGAGTTCCGGAAGGCATCGTAGGACTCGGCGAAGTGCGCCACCTCGTTGCCTACCTGGAGCCATTGAATCACGTCCGTCTTTTCACCCCGGGCATGCAGTTCGGCACAGGTGTCCACGAAGTCGGTGTCGAAGATCAGCCGTCTGGTCTCACTGTCTTTCAGAATGAACTCGAGCTCGTCAGGCACCAGCCGCCAGTTGAGGGGCACCACCACGGCGCCGATCTTGCCCAGCGCAAAATAGGCCTCCATAAACTCCGCGCTGTTCATCAGGAGCAGGCCGACCCGTTCGCCCTTCTGGATGCCCGCGGCCAGAAAACCATTTGCCACCTGGTTGGCCCGCTCATTGAGCGCCCGATAGGTCAGGCGCAGATCCGAATGAGAATCCACATAGGCTTCGCGATCCGGCGTCAGAAACGCGCGCCGGGTCAGAAAGAGTCCGAGATTATTTTCCATTGCCCCTCCGTCCAGTCCCCGCCTGATCTCGCCAACGGGCACCAATATTATAGAACCGGCCATACAGCCGGGGCTGATTGTACTGTCCGACACGGCCCTGACCAATTCCGCTGCAACTTCGGGCCGTAGCAGTGCTGAAACACCCGCATAGCCCGCAACCGCCCGCTATCCGGTGCCCCAGGAAAAGGCGTCATGGGGCTGAAACCATTCGTTACAAAAAATAATGTGCATTTGCACAATCCGGCCTTGCCCCGGCACCGCTTTTACGTAGAATGCGCGGCTTCTTATCGGGTGCCAGTACGGGCCCGACCAAGAACAGGCGTGGCGCGGTGTCTCTCTCCCCTTCCTCCCTATGCCGCGAAGACAGTGCCTCAATGTGCTGTCGCCACGCCTCTCCCTTTTCTCTGCCGTTTCCGGCAGGCGGACTGCCAATTCCCGCAGGTGGTCTGGTAATTGGCCGGGCAGCCGATCTGGCAACCAGCTTGCAGAACCAGTACCTGGACAAGCCTGTACAGGTTTTGTACTGTTGCCGACCCTTTGGAACGGAATCCGGAGTCCGCAACCGATGCGCGACCAGGAACCCAATACAGCGTCCGAACACGGTCAGGACGGCGATACCAGCGAAGACCTGTACCGGATCGGTACGGTTGCCCGGATCACCGACATTTCCGTCGAGCGGCTGCGCGCCTGGGAACGGCGCTATGGGCTCGTGCCCGCACACCGGGCCGGCAAGACCCGGTTTTACAGTGCGTCTCAGCTCGCCCGGCTGACCAAGATCAAGCGTCTGATCGATGCCGGCCAGCCCATCAGCTCACTGGTCGAACTCAGCGATGCCCAGCTCGACGAGCGACAGACGGCCCTGCCAACGGCAACTGCCATGTCCGTACAACCGGCGAAAACCGGCTTGATCGGCACCAACCTGCTCGTTCTGGAGCAGCAGCAGAGCGATGATCTCAGGATCCAGATCGCCGGCCGCTGGGCCAATCTTGCCGCATTCGAGCGGGATCAGATGGGCGTGGACGGCCTGGATGCGGTGGTGGTGCAGATGCCGGTGGCGAAGGTCGAAGATCTGGATGTGATCGTCGACTATCACCCGAACGCCCAGATTGTGGCGCTCTATCAGTTCGGCACCCCGAACAACGTCAGCGCCATCGAGGAACGCGGCGTCCCGGCGTTGCAGTGGCCGACCACCTGGCAGGAAATCGAGAGTGCGGTGGCAAGCGTCCACCGCCAGGTGACCGACTCCCGGAAAGCCGCAGCCCGGCGTTTCTCCGACGAAGAACTGGTGGCCATCGCCGCCAGCACCCTGTCAGACCCCAGCGGTTGCCCGCAGCATCTGGTGGAACTCATCAGTCAGCTGAATGCGTTCGCCGATTACAGCCGATCCCTCGGCGATGAGCCGTTGCTGGACGGCATCCACGTGGATGCCACCCAGGCCCGATCCCACCTGGAGCGTGCCCTGGAGGCTCTGGCGATGGCGGAGGGGCTGATCGCGATGCCCGAACCGGAACCGGAGTCGGAACCGGAAGCATCCGCCTCGAACGCCCTGTTCTGAACGGTGATCCGAACCTTTTCTGAACAGAGCCTTTTCTGAACAGAACCTCAGTACCGGTCACCAAGGTGAACAAAACCTGTACAAATATTCCAAAAAGGTGTTGACAGTACATTTGTACTGTACATAATAGACACCAGTTTCAGTTCAGGCGTGTACGTAACTCCAATGCAGTCCTCCCTTTCAAGTGTCCTTCCCCCAGAAGAGGAGTTACTTTCAGCGGTGCCCACCGCTGACACGCCTTTTTTATTCTAGCCGACGTCAGACACGACTGAAGGCCGACGAATAAACGCCCCGGATCAGCAGTATTGACCGGGGCGTTTTTCATTTCCGACCACCCGATCAGACCGTCGAACGGCGCACGGTCTCGCAGCGGCTGCTGTGTGAATATCGGCTGATGTGTCGGTTTCTTTCAGCCACGAGCACCGCCCTGCTGCTGAGCCTCATTCTCGGCGCCTGCGGCGGCGGTGGCAGCAGCGGCAACAACGCCACCCCTCCAGCCAGTCCCCCCGCGCCGGTGAACGCAACGCCGGTTGCACGGATCACTGCATCCACCACCGACGGCTATGCGGCACTGACCGTCGACTTCAACGGTTCCGGATCCACGGATTCCGATGGCAGCATCACCGGCTATGCGTGGGATTTCGACGATGCCGGCGCCACAGGCACCGGCGCCAGCAGCAGCCACACCTTCACAGAACCCGGCGGCTATAACGTCCGCCTGACCGTCACCGACGACGACGGCGCGACCGGCACCGTCCTGCAGAACATCCGCGTACGGGGCACGCGCATTTCCGGCACCGTACAGATTCTCGGCACCAGCGCGGTGGATTCGGATGTGAACGACCGGTTGACCGCACCGTTCCCCAACGACGATCCGCTCACCGCACAGCCGATCCCGAATCCCGTCCGCCTCGGCGGCTTCGTCAATCTGCCCGGCACCGGCGAAAGCACGGGCAACTTTTTCGATGATGGCGATCCCGCCGACTTTTACGCGGTGAGCCTGACCGGCAACGAGCTCATCGTCCTCAACATCGGAGATGCCACCGCAGACCTGGATCTGCACCTCAGGGATGCGAACGGCACTGTCGTCGACGCCTCACTCAGCACTCAGAGCACCGAATCCATTCCCGCTCCCGGACCGGGCGATTACTTCATCGAGGTCTTCCCTGCGACCGCGGGTACCAACATCTCCGGCGGTTCCAACTACGTCCTCAGCGTCGGTCAGGATCTGAGTACCGGCCTGCGGGTGCCGAGCAGATTGACCGACCCCTTCGTCCCGGGAGAACTGCTGATCGCAAACCACCCCGCCCGGCAGCAGAAGATGCGCGCCTACGATCTCGTTGAGCAGGGTCGCGCGGGCCGGTACGCCCGGGCAATCATCGGCGATGCCACCCTGGGCGCGCTGAAAGACCACCTCCGTCTTCAAACAGCGGCGGATCTGCCGCCCGGCCTGACGCCCGACGCACAGCTCAAATACCGCACCCTTCTGGCCGCCAAGCGGCTGGCCCAGGACCCGGACATGGACGGCATCGAGCTGAATATCCTGCTGCAGGCCAACCGCACGCCGGATGATCCACTGTACAGCCTGCAGTGGCATCTACCGGAGATCCGTCTGCCGGAAGCCTGGGATATCACCACCGGCACCCCTACCGGACCGGAGGACATCATCGTCGCGGTGGTGGACACCGGCATCCTGCCCAACCATCCCGATTTTGCCGGGCAGCTGGTGGACGGCTACGACTTCATTGCGGATTCCGACCGGGCCCGTGACTTCAACGGCATCGACGACGACCCAACCGATGAAGGGGATTTCGCCTACGGTGCCTCTTCCAGCTTTCATGGTTCCCACGTGGCCGGCACCGTGGCAGCTCGAACGGACAACGGAGAAGGGGTGACCGGCGTCAGCTGGGGAGCCCGGATCATGCCCATGCGGGCGCTGGGACTGAACGGCGGCAGCAACTACGACGTGATGCAGGCAACGCTGTACGCGGCCGGTCTCGCCAACGATTCCGGCCGCATACCCATCCAGCCGGCCGACATCATCAACCTGAGCCTGGGCAGCCCGTTCTTCTCCCAGGCAACACAGGACCTCTTCACCCAGATCCGTAACCGAGGTGTGATCGTGATCGCCAGTGCAGGCAACGAATCCACCAGCGACCCGAGCTATCCCGCCGCCTACAACGGCGTGGTCTCGGTCAGCGCCACCACCATCGACGGAACCCTCGCCCCCTACTCCAATTTCGGCCCCGTGGATGTGGCCGCACCCGGGGGCTTCAACGGCACCGACGCCAACGGCGATGGCTTCGGTGACGGGGTAGTGAGCACCATGGGGGACGACAGCAATCCCGGCAGCACCCAGCTCGGCTACGGCGCGCTCAGTGGCACGTCCATGGCGGCGCCCCATGTGGCGGGTGTGGTCGCACTCATGAAGGCACTGCATCCCAACCTGACCCCGGCCCAGTTCGACGCCGCCCTGGCCGCCGGAGACCTGACGGACGATCTCGGCACGGCGGGTAGAGACGACCTTTACGGATACGGATTGATCAATGCCCAGAAAGCGGTCCTGACTGCGCTTACCCTGGCGGGTGGTCCGGGCGCCGATCCCGGGCCCGTGCTCGGCAGTTCACTGTCTTCCGTCAATCTCGGCGTGCTCGCCGGCAGCCAGCTGGTCCGTCTGTCCAATCTGGGCAGCGGCAGCATTGAGCTGCTGGCCGGTAACGTCACCAGCAGTGAACCCTGGCTCACCATCGTGCCTGCGGCAGTGGACGGCAACGGCCTGGGCGACTACCAGCTCCTGGTGAATCGCGGCAGCCTGGCGGAAGGCTCGCACAATGCCACCGCCACGTTCACGCCGACGGATCCGGCTACCAACTCGGTAACGGTTGGCGTCACGCTGCAGGTGCCCGGGGCCAATCCCCAGGCAGACGCCGGCCTTTTCTACGTGATCGCCGTTCGTGAAGACGGCTCGTCGGAAGGCAATGCGGCCGTGGTTGCCGCCGCCAACGGTGAGTACGAGTGGGTACTGAACGACCTGCCAGCAGGGCGCTATCGGATCGTCGCGGGATCAGACATGGACGACGACAACTATCTCTGCGACGCCGGTGAATCCTGCGGGGCATATCGCACGCTGGATGCCGCAGAGCGTATCGCGGTGGATCCGGCGGCGGAGCCCGAAATCAGCGGCATCGACTTCGTCTCCGAGTTCCGGGCCGTGCTCACCACCCAGGCAACCGCCCAGACCACGGCTGCTGGCGCCGACGACGCCGGATTCGTTTTCCGCAGACCCGCAACCGGGCAGACGGGGCCCGGAGAGGTCCGGTTACCGGAGTCAGCCGTCGAGGAGCGCTAAGGCCGCTGCCGCCCGGGTGTGGACGCTCATTTTGTAGGCGTCCAGATCCATCTCCCGGTTGTCTCCCATGGCGCCCACCAGATAGCGTTTGTACACCCCCTGGCCGATGGCTGCCAGGCGCCAGTGGGAAAAGGCCCGGTAGTAGTTGATGCCATCCAGGTTCCGGCCGGTAGCCGCCTGGTAGCGTTCGCACAGTGCGTCCCGGTCGGGAAATCCACCCAGCGCGGTCGGCGTCATATCCCCTTCCACCTCGCCCGGCTGAGTCCAGGCGTTCAACAGATAACCCACATCCGCCAGCGGATCGCCCAGCGTGCAGAGCTCCCAGTCGAGCACCGCGCGTATCCGACCATCGCCCACCATGAAGTTACCGAGCCGGTAGTCGCCGTGCACGATGGTCGCGCCGATCTGCGCCGGCATCTGTTCGGCAAGCCGTTTCGACGATTCCTCCATCTCCGGAATCTCGTGGGTCTTGGACGCTTCCCACTGTTTGTTCCAGCGCTTCAGCTGCCGTTCGAGATAGGCTTCCTTGCGACCCAGCGTGCCAAGCCCCACATCCTCCGGGTCCAGGTTGTGCAGTGTGGCGAGCACGTCGGCCACATTCATGCCGAGCGCATGGCGTTCGGCTTCCGGCAGCTTTGCTGCCGCCTCCACATCGTGGAGAACGCTGCCTTCCACAAACCCCATCACATAGAACGGTGCACCATTCACTTCCGGGTCTTCACAGAAGCCGAAGGTGGGTGCCACCGGCACCCCGCTGTCCGCCAGGGCGGAAACGATCCGGTTTTCCCGGCCCATGTCATGGGCACTCTCCAGCACATGGCCAAGGGGCGGTCGACGCAGCACATAAGCCGCCCCTTTCTGATCTTCGAAGCGGTAGGTGAGATTGGAGTGGCCGCCGGCGATCAGACTGAAGGTGAGCGGTGGCGTCAGGCCCTCGATCCGCGCTGCCAGCCAGGGCGTCACCCCATCGATCTGGATGCCTTCCGGTACTGCACTGCTGGATTCCGCGCTCATCGATCCTCCTGAAACACACTGGTAATGCCGCCAGGCACTCTAACCAAACTCTTTGAGTTTTGTCATGAGATGGTTTCTCATGCGGCATGCCTTTCATCCGGTTCTGGTGCGCAATTCTAGCCGTCGGCGGCCTGGTCGCCGGTTGCGCGAGCGTGGATCTCGGCGGACCCGTGGCCCCGCAGGGCGACCCTGAGGCCGGGTTGCTCACCCTGCCCTCCGGCCGTTCTTATCCGGTCTATCCCGAACAGCTTGCCTATACCGGCGACGCGACCTATCGCTGGCCGGATGGTCGAACCTATACCGGCGATCTGGTACTGGGCGCACCGGAAGGTATGGGCACCGACACCTGGCCGAATGGCGAACAATACCGGGGTACCTGGCACGAAGGGCGGCGGCACGGACATGGAGAACTGACGCGTCCGGATGGCAGCCGCTACCTGGGCGACTTCGAGGATGGGGTTCGACAGGGCGACGGAGTGGTGCAATCCGGCGAAGGCCTGTACAGCGGTCACTGGGCCAACGACCTGCCCAACGGCCCCGGCCGATTCAATGGCACAGACGGCTCCTCCTATGAAGGCCAGTGGCACGATGGCGTCCGCCAGGGGTACGGCGAATACGTGGACGCAAACGGCAACCGTTACGAAGGCAACTGGTTCAACGACGTGCCCGATGGCTTCGGCATCCTCACCAACGCCAACGGCTCCCGCTACGAAGGCGAATGGCAGAACAGCCAGCAGCAGGGTTATGGAACGGCGATCACCGAGACCGGCACGGTCTATGAAGGCACCTGGGTGGCCGGAAAGCGCCAGGGATTCGGCGTTGCGACCCGTTACGACGGCAGCCGCTATGAAGGCGAATGGCTGGAAGGCCGGCGCAGCGGTCAGGGCCGGGAGAGCTTCGCCGACGGCAGCTACCACGATGGCATCTGGGAAGCGGATCAGCCCCTCGGACCCGGAACCCGCCGGGATCGAACCGGGATCGAAATCAACGGCGTCTGGACTGGCGACACCGTCCGTTCCGGATTCATGCGCCTGCCCAGCGGGGCGGAGTATGCCGGCAGCCTCCTCAGGAAGCGGAACACGGAAGTGGAGCCCGCGCTGCTGACCTGGCTCGAGGCGCAGGCGGATGCTGGAGACCCACATGCTCAGTTCTTTCTCGGCACCGCCTACACCGACTTTTCCAGCCCCAAGCCGGATCCGTTCAGGGCAACCGCGTACTTCCGCAGCGCAGCCCGTGGCGGTCTTTCCGACGCTCAGTTCCGCCTGGCGTTGCTGCTGATGGAGAATACGCCGGACCAGGCGATCACCTGGATGAAACGGGCCGCAGCGGGCGGTCAGGCTCAGGCAAATGCCCTGCTCGGAGAATATCATCTGACGGGCAGGCACGTACCACAGGATGCCGCCCTCGCCCTGCCGTACCTGGAAGCGGGCACCGCGGCCGGGGACGCCACTGCCCGGAACAACCTGGCCTGGGTGCTTGCCACCAGCGAAGATCCCGCGATCAGAAACGGCGCCCGGGCACTGGCACTGATCAGACCGCTGGCGGCGACCGAAGGGGGCTGGCAACATTTCGACACACTCGCCGCTGCCTACGCCGCGGTGCCTGAGATCGAACAGGCAGTGAAAGCACAGAGCCTGGCCATCCAGGAAGCAAGACGGGAATCGGTGGACCAGGCGACCCTGAGAGAGATGCTCACCCGGCTGGCGGACTACGAAGCCCGTCGGGAAGCAGCAAACGACTAGGGAACCTCCGCACAGGCGGATCAGGAGTAACCCACGCCCATGAGTGATCTCAACTGGCCGTTCATCCCCGGCAACATGCCGGAGATCACCGCCGCCGACGGCGTTTTTCTATTCGACGTGGACGACAGACCGATTCTGGATGCCGCCGGTGGCGCCATCGTCAGCAACATCGGCCACGGTCGGGAAAGGGTGGTGGAAAAGGTTGCCGAAGCAACCCGCGCGACGACCTATGTGGTCCCACCCTGGATCACGCCGGGCCGGCGGGCCCTGGTGGAAGTCCTGGAAGCCCATTGGCTGCCGGCGGAACTGCCACATATCCATATGACCTGTGGCGGCTCGGAATCCGTGGAAACCGCGGTCAAGCTGGCGGCGCAGTTTCATGCGGCCAGAGGCGAACCGGACCGGAGCCTGGTAATCGCCCGTTCGCCTTCTTATCACGGCACCACGCTGACCACGGCCGCGCTGTCCGGCCATGCCGCCCGAAAGCGCGGTCTGGAATCGATGCTGACCGAGCATCCGGTCGTCCCGACGCCCTATCCACTGCGAGCACCCGCCGATGTGAACGGCGAAACGCTTGGAACCTGGTACGCCGACGCGCTGGAAGAGGCCATCGCACGCGTCGGCTCGGGGCGGGTCGCCGCCTTTCTTGCGGAACCCATCACGGGCTCCAGCGGGGGTGCCATCGTGCCGCCGGACGACTACTGGCCGAAGATCCGGGAAATCTGCGATCGCCATGGCGTGCTGCTGATCATGGATGAAGTGATGACCGGATTCGGTCGCACCGGCAAACCGTTCGGCTACCAGCACTGGGATGTCACGCCGGACATTCTGGTTTCCGGCAAAGGGCTCGCCGGCGGCTATGCGCCCCTGGGCGGTGTCTTTGCCAGCCGGGCTGTCGGGGACGCGATCCGGAACGCCAACATGAACGTGATGTTCCATACCTTTGGTGCACATCCCGCCGCCTGTGCGGCGGCGGCCGAGGTGCTGACCATCATGGTGGAGGAGGATCTGGTTGCCCGGGCCGAAGAGATGGGCAACAGACTGCAGGCGAAGCTGTCCGCCCGGCTCGGCCAGCATCCCCATGTGGCAGAAGTACGCGGTATGGGACTGTTGCGCGCGGTGGAGATCGTTCGCGATCGTGACACTCTCACCCCGTTCGATGAAGCAGACAACATCTCCAACCGGGTGGTCAGCGAGGGTCTGAAAGACGGCGTCTTCTTCTACGGCGGTGGCACCGGCGAGTTTCGCGACATCGTCTGCATGGGCCCGCCATTCATCATTGAAGACAGCCACGTGGATACCATGGTAGAGACGCTTGGCAACGCCATAGACCGGGTCTGTTCATGAATCCAGCACTCGGTATTTCGAGCTTCGTGAAAGGGTTTTCCCTGGCCCGGCATCCGGGTCTGCGTCGCTACACCTGGCTGCCGGTCGTCATCAGTCTGCTTGTCTGCGTATCCGGTCTGTACTTTGCCTTTGACTATCTGATCGGCGTGACCGATCGCTGGCTCGCCGGATTGCCGGACTGGCTCTCCTGGCTGGATCTGCTGTTGAAGCCGCTGCTCTATCTCACCGGCGTGCTGGGTGGGGCCTGGCTGTTCAGCCTGCTGGCCGTGCTGATCGCCTCGCCCTTCCTCGGCGCCCTTTCCATGGCTCTGGAAAGGATCCAGTACGGCAATGCCCCGGAAGCGGACACGCAGATCTGGACGGATATCGGGATGAGCCTGGCCCGGGAAGCCCGGAAACTCCTTTACCACCTGCCGCGCCTGCTGCTCGTGTTCGTGCTGACGTTGATTCCGGTCATCAACCTGGCCGCGCCGCTCATCTGGCTGCTGTTCGGGGCCTGGACCATGGCGGTGCAGTTCGTCGACTACCCCACAGAGAATCGTCAGCAGCCTTTCCAGGAAACCCTGGCAAAACTCAAGGCCAATCGTGGTGCCGCGCTGGGCTTCGGCCTCTGCGCCACCGGCGCGCTGATGATCCCCCTGTTGAACTTCCTGTTAATCCCTGTAGCCGTGGCTGGCGGCACCGTCCTCTGGCGGGCGCTGGAGGATCGCCCGTCGGCTGCTCATCCGTAGTGCCGCTCCACGTAGCGGACGATTCGGGCCAGTCCTTCCGCCAGCCGATCCGGGCTCCGGGCAAAGCAGATGCGGAAATGAGCATCATTGCCCGGGCCGAAGGTATAGCCGGGGGCAATCCCCACGTCCTCTTCTTCCAGCAGGCCTTCCGCGAAGGCCATGCTGTCCGTGCAACCTTTGATCTTCGGGAAGGCGTAGAAGGCACCGGCGGGTGAAACGTAGTCGATCAGTGGATGGTTGCCAAAGGCAGCATCCACCAATGCCCGGCTACGGGCGAACTGGGCCTGCTGTTCACGGATGAAGGGTTCGCCCTGCTCGAGGGCGGCCACCGCGCCAAGCTGACAGAAGACATTAGTGGTGGTGTTGAAACACTCGGACAGTGCTGTCCAGTGGATCTCGTGCGCCAGCGGGGTGACCACCCAGCCGATCCGCCAGCCGGTCATGGCCCAGGCTTTGGAGAAACCATTGACCACCACCACCGGATCGTTCTCCCGGGCGATACTCATGAAGCTCGGTGCATGGGCCCCATCGAACACCGTACGGTGATAGACCTCATCGGCGATGATGAGAATTCGCTCGCTGCGGGCAAAATCGAGCAATCGGGCCTGTTCTTCGCTGGACATCACCCAGCCCGTGGGATTGCACGGCGAGTTCACAAAGATGGCTCTGGTGCCGGGCCGGACGGCGTCGATGATTTCCTCCACCGTCAACTGCCAGCCATTTTTCGTCAGTCGTTGCCGAACGTAGGAAACCTCCGCTCCGGTGATCCGGAATACGGAGTCGATATTGGGCCAGACCGGACCCACAATCAGTCCGTGGTCCCCGGTGGTCAACGCCATCTGCGCAGCGATCGTCACACCGAGCATGGCCGCGCCAGGCACCGTGATCCGCCGCTCGTCCAGATCGATTCCGTAAAGACCGTCCAGATACGTCTTCAGCGCGTTTCGCAGCTCCGGCCGACCCCGGGTATGGGTGTAGAACGTCTGGCCATCGTCCAGTGCCTGCTTGGTCGCCTCACGGATGAAATCCGGCGTGACCGTATCGCCTTCCCCGAACCACAGGGGTATCACCGTCGGGTCTTCCATACGCTTGAACGCGACCCGGGTGATACCGTTCTGTTCGAGGGATTCAATTTCGTCCCGGTAGGGCTTCATGGAGGCTCCGAGCCAGACGCTGAAAGCCGGCTACTCTAACCGAACGCCGCTGGCCTTCGCTACTGGAAACCGCTACTCGAAACCGCAGCTCGAAACAGCCGGTCAGACACTAATCAAAGCTAGTCAAAGTAGCAGGGCCGATCCGGCGCTCGCCGATAGTCATCCAGCATCTGGACGTCACCCGGCAGCGTCCGGCCGAGACTCAGCGGCGGTAATGCGTCCAGTGCAAAAAAGTCCACCCCATCCGTCTCCAGGCTGGTGGTGGCTGCACCGCCCGTCAATTCACAGAGAAAGAAGAGCTTGTAGATACGTTCCAGCCGCTTCGGCGTATACGGATGCAGATGGCGGTCCTTCACCGCCACCAGCCGCTCGGCACAGACGATGAAACCGGACTCTTCCCGAACCTCCCGCTCGATACTTTCTTTCGGCGCTTCGTGCTCATCGCCCCAACCACCGGGCAGCGTCCAGCGACCGTCCGCCCGCTCCCGCACGAGCAGGATCCTGCCTTCCCTGAACACCCCTGCCCGCACGTCAATTTTCGGTGTGGGGTAACCTTTTTCCGGCAGGTAAACGCTCCGAATCACCTCCGGCGGCGAATCGAGCAGCTTCGCAAGCAGAGACAACGCCATGGCTTCCAGTTCTTCGTAGCGCTCCAGATCGTAGGGATCTTTGCTGTATGTCTGCCCGGTCTGAGCGATGGCGCGCAGGCGTTTCAGCGATTCCCGCCAGTGTTCATGGCTCATGAGGCGGTTTCCGGCAATCGGTGAAGACGGTGCGCCAGCAGTTGACCATCCTCAAACAGAAAGTCACCGCGCAGACGCTCCCCGGCGAGCAGGCGAGGCAACCAGTAACGGTCGTCTTCCCACATCCGGTCGAAGGGCAGCTCGGCGATCGCGCACCAGAACGGATCCGCCTCCGCCGTCTCATGAGGGACGCCTTCCCACGACCGGGCAAGGAAAACGTAGCCATACCATTGCTGGGCTACCAGATCGAGAAAGCGGAACTCCGCCATCAACTCGGCATCCCGCACCAGGAGGCCGGTTTCTTCCCGGGTTTCCCGCAGCGCCGCCGCCAGGGGTGTTTCTCCGGGATCGATTTTGCCACCGGGACCATTGATCTTGCCGGCGCCATGGCCACGCTTCTTGTGGATCAGGAGCACCCTGTCCGCATCGCGAAGAAAGAGCAGAGTACCGCGCACATCAGGCTGCCAGCCCTGGAGACGTTCGGTCAGGAGCCGGTCATGCGCCGGGGTGGGTTCTGCATCTGCCATGAGGGCTCATTGTCGAGCCGGGACGGGCCGGGCGCAATCTCCGCGCACCGGGGTTGCTGTGCCGCCACGAAGCGGGCGGCGATCTGCTCCCAGTCGTTTTCCAGGGCGAAGGCGCGGCAGGTCCGGCGGGGCACCAGCAGGGCCTCACGTACCGCGACGCCCAGATCTTCGTGCAACGCGCCGTTTCTGCCCTGCATCACCACGTCTTTGGGTCCGGTTACCCGATAAGCCGCCACCGGCGTGCCGCAGGCGTTGGCTTCGAGCATCACCAGGCCGAAAGTATCGGTACGGGATGGAAAGACAAACACATCGGCCCGGGCATATTCGTGCACCAGGGCCTCACCCTTTCTGAAGCCCAGCCAGTGCACGTCGGGAAACCGCCGTTCCAGTGCTGCCCGGGCGGGCCCGTCGCCTACGATGACCTTGTCGGCATCGATATTGAGCGAGAGAAACGCTTCGATGTTCTTCTCCACCGAGACACGGCCGACATACAGCAGTCGGGGCCGGGGATTCTGCGACCGCGTCGGGCAGGGCCGGAAACGGTCAGTGTCCACGCCCCGGCTCCAGACCACCAGGTCCCGCAATCCCCAGTTCAGCAGTTCATCCCGGTGCGAAGCGGTGGTGCACAGCGTGCGTACGGCGGGTCGATGGAACCAGCGGATAATCCGGTAGCCCAGAGACAGGGGCGTGCGCACGCGCTCGTGGAAGTACTCGGGAAACTTGGTGTGCAACGAAGTGGCGAACGGAATACGGTTTTTTACCAGATACCGCCTCGCGGCTATCCCCAGTGGACCTTCGGTGGCCACGTGGACCATATCCGGATCAATATCACGGATCATGCGCGGCAGACGCCAGAGATCGAGCGCCAGCGGAATTTCCCGGTAGCCCGGCAGACCCACCGATCTGAACAGACCGGGATGGATCACGATTGGGGTAACGCCGAGCGCCGGCAGCCGCTCCACCACCGCGTTCAGGGTGGTCACCACGCCATTGGTCTGCGGTGTCCAGGCGTCGGTGACGAGCAGGAGTTTCACGCGCTCAGGCGCTCGTCCTCGAAAGGCAGCACGGTGAAGCCATCCGCTTCCTGAATCGTCCAGTCGATGATCTGGAACCGGCCCTGATCGTCCTCGACCAGCGCCGTGCAACTCTCGACCCAGTCACCGCAGTTCATGTAGGTGATGCCATCGAAGTCGGCTATCTCGGCATGGTGTATGTGACCGCAGACCACGCCTTCATAGCCATGCTTCCGGCAATGGTGTGCCAGAGCATCCTCGTACTCTCCGATGTAGTTCACTGCCCGCTTCACCTTGTGCTTCAGCCAGGCCGACAGTGACCAGTAGCCGTAACCCAGATGACTGCGCAGCCGATTCAGAAACCGGTTGAGCTCGAGCAGCACGGTGTATCCGATATCACCCAGCCAGGCGATCCAGCGATGGTAGCGGGTGATCACATCGAACTGATCGCCATGCACTACCAGCACCTCACGACCGTCGGCCGTCCGGTGTCCGGCCTCGTCGACGATCCTCAGATTCCCGATTTCCACCGGCGAGTGATCACGCAGAAACTCATCGTGATTGCCCGTCACATAGATCACTTCCGTGCCGCGCTTGGTCATGGTCAGCACCCGGCGGACCACGTTGATGTGACTCTGAGGCCAGTACACGCCCGAGGACTTCATCCGCCAGCCATCAATGATGTCGCCGACCAGATACAATTGATCACAGGTGTGCTGCTTCAGAAAAGTCAGCAGCCGGTCCGCCTGGCAGCCTTTGGTGCCGAGATGGATGTCTGAGAGAAAAATGGTGCGATAGTGCGTTTTGTCGGGCTCAGGGATCGAACGACTATTCATTGGTCACCCGCTGATCAGTTTCGCTAAAACTAGATGGAGCCGGTTATGGCCCCATGACGGTTCAGTGACAGAGTCGTGACAATCCACCGCACTGAGCATTGGTTCACACCAGGACGGTCAGAGGACCAACCGGAAGCAAACGACCAGGAGAGCAACGGAATGCGAATAGAAGCCGTCCGCGGTGACATCACCGCCGAGCATGTGGATGCCATCGTCAATGCCGCCAACGAATCGCTGCTGGGCGGCGGCGGCGTGGATGGCGCGATTCACCGGGCGGCCGGCCCGGAACTGCTCGAAGAGTGCCGGTCCCTGCACGGCTGCGCACCCGGTGAAGCGAAGCTGACGGATGGGTACCGGCTGCGGGCTCGGCACGTGATCCATACCGTGGGTCCGAGATGGCGTGGCGGCAGTGCGGGTGAGCCGGAAGTTCTCGAACGCTGCTATCTGAACTGTCTGGCGCTGGCCGAGCGTGCGCTGTTGAGCAGCCTCGCCTTTCCGGCCATCAGCACCGGTGTGTTCGGTTATCCTCTGGACGCGGCGACGGAGATTGCCGTCAACAGCGTTCGGGCACACGATGCCCGGGGTCTGACACTGGTCCGGTTCGTCTGCTTCGATGACAGCACACTGTCTGCCTACCGGGCGCAGCTGGCTCAGGTCGTCGGGTAGCGGGCCTGCAGAGCCGCATACACCGCTTCCGGCACTTCGTCGGGATCACAGGACAGTCCCTCCAGCACTTCCACCAGATGCTCGTTGTCTTCCCTTCCGGACCAGAGTTTCCGGTATTCGCCGGTTTTGTAGCCATGGTCCTGGCGGAAGTTGTTCAGCACATTCTTGCCCACATACAGACTGAAGAGCTCCTGAAAGCCCATGGGCAGAGTCCGCATGACCGCCACGAAGGGCGCCATCTGAAATGCCCGCTCAACGAGCGTCTGTTCGGCAAGTGATTCCACCGCCAGCCGGAAGGCGGCGGGATCACGCGCACCGGCCTCCGGCTCGAACACCAGCGGTGCGGCCAGGTCGTCGGAAAGGGTACCCGCGCGGATCAGATCCGAGAGCCCGAAGTGCCAGATGTCGACGATCTCGAGCTTCACCTGATCGATGTCCGCATGCTGCTGTTTCCACCACTTCCAGCCGAAATGATCGAGCAGTTCCGCACACTCCACCCAGATCGCCCGATAGTACTCGTATCCCTGCGTTTTCCACTCCGGATGTACGTGCTCGTTGTGCGCTTCCTGCATGCTTGCCATGGTGCGCAGCATCTCGCCGGCTTTTGAATCGAGCCCCATGCTTCTCCCGTACTCCCTTTTTGTGGTCGCGCCTGTGGTCGCGTCTGTGGTCGCGATGTTCGCAGTCTGACTGCGGAGCCCTGACGAGGGCCTTCGGGAATTATGAGGTATTCTTCCGGGCATGGCTAAAGTACACACCACAGCCATGGTCATGCACCCGGTGGTGCTGGACGAGCTCATTCGTGATGATCATCTGGACCGACTGGCCCGAACGACGCGGCTGGTCAGTATGGAGCCGTTCCGGGATTTCGAGGCACTGGAAGCGCATCAGGCCAGGGTGGAAATTCTGATCACCAGTTGGGGATGCCCACCCGTCAATGCGGCCATTATCGATCGGTTGCCACGCCTGCAGCTGATCGCCCATCTGGCTGGTTCGGTGAAGGGCTTTCTCGACGACGTCGTCTGGCGCCGGGGAATCCGGGTAACCAACGCCGTGGCGGCCAATGCGATTCCCGTCGCCGAATACACGCTGGCGGCCATCCTGTTCGCCAACAAGCGGGTTTTTCAGCTCAATCACTTCTATCGCCAGCACAGGGAAAACCGGGCGCCCTGGACCCGGGAGGCCCCGGACGTGGGCAACTACAACAAAACCGTGGGCATCGTCGGCGCCTCCCACGTGGGCCGGCTGGTGATCGAGTACCTGAAACCTTTCGATCTGCGCGTCCTGCTCTACGACCCCTTCGTCACCCCGCTGGCTGCCCGCGAGCTGGGCGCAACCAAGGTGGGGCTGTCCGAACTGCTGTCCGGATCGGATGTGGTGAGCCTGCACGCGCCTCTGCTGAAAGATACCCAGCGGATGATCGGCGCCAGGGAACTGTCGCTGATCCGGGACCATGGCACCCTGATCAATACCGCCCGCGGCGGCCTGATCGAACAGGATGCGCTGCTCGCTGAGCTCAGCAAAGGGCGGCTGTTCGCGGTTCTGGACACCACAGAGCCGGAGGTGCTGCCGCCGGACTCACCGTTCTATCAGCTGCCCAACGTGTTTCTCACACCGCACATCGCCGGATCGCTTGGTGACGAGACCCAGCGCCTGACGGACTTCATCGTTGCGGAAGTGGAGCGCTTCAGCACCGGGCGCGCATTGAAGCATCTGGTCCGACGGGAACAGCTCGCCCGACTGGCGTAGAATCTCCTTCTCTTTCCCTGCAGGCCACACGACGTGCCCCCCTCCTCCTTGCATCCCGCCCATCCCGCGCTACCGCTGAAGAACATCGTGGTATTCCCCCAGATCGTGCAGCACCTGGCGGTCGGCCGACCGAAGTCCATGGCGGCGCTGAAGCGGGCTTCGGAAGCGGCCACCGAACTGGTCACCGTGGCGCAGCACGCATCAGACGTGGAAAACCCCGGCATATCAGACCTCCACGAAATCGGCACACTGGTGCAGATCAAACGGATCGAAAGCCATGATCAGGGTGCCCAGGTGATCGTCCAGGGCGCAACCCGGGTGCGCATCCTGTCCGTCGCCGAAGAAGCCGGGGACGATGGCTGCCTGATGCTCGAAGTGGAGCCGCTGCCAACGCTCAGCATGCCCGAGCGTGGAGAAGAAACGGCCGCGGATGACGCCGCCGCCGAGGCGCTGCTCCGGGAAAATCTGGGTCTCGCCCAGGCGATCGCCCGGCTCATGGACAGTGAGAATGGCGATCAGATCTATCAGCAGCTGATCGGTACCATCGCTGATCCGATCGTACAGATGTACCGGATTGCCAATCTGGCCAACCTGACGGTGGATCAGCAGCAGGAAGTGCTGGCAGCCAGCAGCGTGCCGGACCTGATGCGGGTGGTGCACGACATCCTCACCCACGAGCAGCAGGTCGCCGAGGTTCGGCGCCAGATCGCCGAGCAGGCCCGGGACGACATGGAAGCGCAGCAACGGGAACACGTGCTGCGTCAGCAGAAGCGCGCCATCGAGAACGCGCTCGGCGAGGGTGAAGAAGACCCGGACATCGCCGAGCTGAAGGCCGACCTGAAGAGGGCGGATCTGCCGGACGCCGTGCAGAAAGAAGTCGACCGGGAGCTCAATCGCCTCGCCCGGATGCCTGCCAGCGCGGCGGACTACCAGGTTGCCCGGGCCTATCTCGAGCTCATTGCCGAATTGCCCTGGCATGATCGAACGGAAGACAAGCTCGATCTCGATCACGCGGAAACCATACTCGACGAAGATCACTACGGGCTCGGCGACATCAAGGAAAGGATTCTGGATGCCCTAGCCGTGATGCAGCTCAACCCGGAGGCCAAAGCCCCCATCCTCTGCTTCGTCGGCCCGCCTGGCGTGGGCAAAACGTCTCTCGGCCAGTCCATCGCCCGGGCCATGGGCAGAAAGTTCGAACGCTTGAGCCTGGGTGGACTCCACGACGAAGCGGAACTCCGAGGTCACCGGCGCACCTATATCGGTGCCATGCCCGGTCGCATCCTGCAGGCGGTGCGTCGGGCCGGAGTGACCAACCCCATACTGATGCTGGACGAGATCGACAAGCTCGGCAGGGATTTCCGCGGCGACCCGGCCGCGGCGCTGATGGAGATTCTCGATCCTGCGCAGAATCAGGAATTCCGGGACAACTATCTGAATCTGCCGTTCGATCTTTCCCGCGTTCTCTTCATCACCACTGCGAATACGCTCGAAGGGATACCGCGGCCGCTGCTCGACCGGATGGAAATCCTCGAACTGTCCGGCTACAGCGACATGGAGAAACAGGCCATCGCCCGCCAGTATCTGATACCGCGCCAGCAGCAGGAAGCCGGGCTCGCCGCCGCTCAGCTCCAAATATCGGATGAGGCCCTGACGCGTGCCATCCGCGGTTACACCCGCGAAGCTGGTGTGCGTGAACTGGAGCGGGTGATGGGCAGGCTGGCCCGGAAACGGGCCCGCCAGGTGGTGGGCGCCGAGTCACTGAGCGAGACGATCGAGGTGACCGATCTGGATGACCTGCTCGGCCCCCAGAAGTTCAAGCCGGATCAGGAGCGGGACACGCTGAAGCCCGGTGTCGCGGCGGGTCTCGCCTGGACGGAAGCCGGGGGCGATGTGCTCTATGTGGAAGCGACCCTCACCCCGAAGGACGAGAAGGTGATGCTCACCGGTCACCTCGGCCAGGTGATGCAGGAGTCCGCCAGAGCAGCCCGCAGCCACCTCTGGTCGGTGGCGGACGAGATCGGTATCGACCGAGCCACAATCGAAGAGAACGGTGTACACATACATGTCCCGGCCGGCGCAGTGCCGAAGGATGGGCCTTCCGCTGGCGTGACCATGGCGACCGCCCTGTACTCTGCCTACACCGGAAAAGCGGTGCCCAATGATATCGCCATGACAGGCGAACTCACGCTGTCCGGACTGGTCCTGCCTGTCGGCGGGATCAAGGAGAAGCTGCTGGCCGCGCATCGGGCCGGAAAACATACGGTCATCCTGCCGGCGGAGAACGAGTCGGATCTCAGCAAGCTGCCGGACACGGTTCGAAAAGATCTGGAGATTGTACTGGCGCGGTCGATCGAAGAAGTATTCGCGGTGGCGTTCGCCTGATCAGTATCCGGCGCACCTGGGGCGCGTCAGGGGGTTATGACGCGGCCAGGCGCCGGTACAGGAGTGCGTTGCCCGCTTTCCCGCAGAGTTCTGCCGCGCCGGACACGCGCAGGCAGTAAGCCATTTTCTGTGCGAGCCGGCGCGGCTGTCCCATGGCCGCGGCAAGATCGGCAGTGCTGAATGCTTCCGGCAAAGGCCCCTCGATCAGCGAATACAGATCCTGCCGGGAAGATATCCGCTGGCGTTCCAGCACCTGATTCATCTGCCGACTCACCACCCGCCAGCCACCCCGACGACGGACCCGGGTGGGATCGAATATGCGGATCTCGTCCTCTTCGATGAGCACCACCTCCACCGCGAAATTCGGGTGTTCGAGCAGGTGCGGAATACTCACCAGTTCTTCGACGATGTTTGCAACACTCGAACGTTTGGGAGATTTTCGCCGGCTGGCCTGGCCATCCTCTTCATCGGGCAGTTTGACGATGTAGCGCACGGCCGCGATCGGATGCACGAGCACCACCTGATGAGATTGGATCAGCGTCGCGAGTTTGCGCTTGAGCGGCGCGAAACCACCGGTCTGGATCTCATAGAGCACTTCATCTTCAGCGCGAACGTCTGCCACATAGTTGCCCACCGGCACTTCTTCTTCCCCGTTTCCGGAGAGGTACAGGGATTTCAGCGCCTGATGGAGGGGGCCCTCATTGAGGGTGCCGATACCGCTCATCGGGAAGGCCCCGTGACCCTGATCAGATCAGCCATCCTGCCGTTGCCGGACGCGGCTCACGAACGCGCGTCCAGCTCAGCCACTTCGATCTCCCCTTCGTGCAGAAAACAGGTTCTGCTGAACATCTTAAGATCCAGCGGATTGGGCAGACGCACGTCGACGAGACCCGGCACCGCTCGCCGTGCCGGATCGAAGTCGCGATGAATCTGAGAAACGAACAGCAGGATCAGACCGCGGGCACCGGCAAACGCCTTCAGGTCCGCCACCTGCGCTTCCAGCTCGGGGTGTTTCCGCTTCTGATCGAGCAGTTGCAGGTAGTCGACGATCACGATGGTTCCAGGCGCCGCGTCCGCCAGCCGACCGGTGATGTAGGACGCACAGATCTCTTCCGAGCAATCATATTCGAACCGGTCTTCGAACAGAGCCATCTCCTCGTTAATGGCATCGAATGTCCGTCGGATCTCCTCGGGCCCGTACTCCAGAGAAAAGAACCAGCTTTTGTGGCCCGCCTTCATGGCAGCCACCGCGGTTTCCAGCGCCAGCAGTGTCTTGCCGTGACCGGGCCGGGCGCCCAGCAGCACAAGATCGCCTTCCCGGCAGACCTCGATCAGGCGTTTCCCGGGACTGGCATCCGCATGTCGCGCCGCCAGCAGGCTCCACGAATCAAAGCCTTCTTCACGTGCGACCTGATCGAGTGCCTGATGGAGTGGGATCTGCGCTTGCCGGGACGTGAGCCGCGCTTTGCGCTTGAGACGGAAAATGGGTGCAGACAGTTTCATGTCAAACCTCCTTTGCGAGCCATTTCTCACAATCCCTCCTTATGCGATTCGACCCGACAATCAGGTTTGAGTTGTGCTTCCTGCACACGTCCTGCACGAGATGTACTTCCCCGATGGAGGGAGGAGGCACGGACGTTGTGCCTGGGTTTGAGTCAGTATGAAGCAGACGAATCCGCAGAGGAACCCTCGGCACCACTCACCCGTCCACAACGTCGGCCCGGGGCTCGTGGATGTGCACGTACAGGCCTCACGCACTACACTCAATGGCTGGTATGGGGAGGTGCTGATGACCGCGGACGAAATCGGCTGGACAGAAAAACCGAAGGATGACCCTGACGTCCTTGCCTTGAAATCGCACCTGGAAGCGAACAACGGTCTCCGTTCCCTGGAGATCCTGGAACTTGCGAACGTGGAGCGCATCGTGGAACATTTCCGCCGCGATGGGTTCGTCGTGATCGGCGATGTGCTGAACGCCGAACAGACCGCCATGCTGGCGGAAGGCTGCCGGACCGTGGTCGACGAGGTCCTTGCCCTCGATGCGGATCGCAGCGGAAATCGGGGCGCTCAGCGCTACTCCTTCGGCGGTTCCTCACTGACCCGCAGCCAGCTGCACCGGCCGGCCTGGCAGATGCTGCTCACGATCAGCGAAGTGATCGATCTGGTTGGCGTGCTGTTCGGCTCCGACGACTTCATTGTGCGCGCGGCCAGCGGCGACTTCTGTCTGCCCGGCACGATCAGCTATCAGCGCCTGCATGCAGACGTACGGGACTGGGAAAGCAGCAGCCGTTCTCCATTCAGCAGCTTTCACGACCCGAGCGGTCGCATCAGCATCCGCGATCTGCCCTGCCCCTATATCTGCGTGAACTTCCTGCCCCAGGACGTGACCCGGCTGAACGGCCCGACGCGGCAGATTCCCGGGACTCAGAACTCGAGAGCACGGATTCCCGGACTGAAGGACGAACCGGAGTGGATGAGACTCAGCACGGTCTGCCCGGCCCCGGCCGGCAGCGTCATGATTCGCGATGTCCGTGCCTGGCATGGTGGAACCCCGAACCTTTCCGATCATGTCCGCTCGATTCCCAACCTGGAATTTTACGCACCCTGGTTCCGGGAGCCGATCGTTCCCGGGATCAGCTATGAGGACTATCGGAAACTGCCTGAGCGAGCCCGGCAACTCGTCCGTTTCAGTGTCGCAGATTCCAGCGAACCGCTGGAAACCGGTACGACGCTGCGAGCGCCCTGAGCACCCATCCACGAGATCAGGAGAGACAGCATGGAATACCGTCAACTTGGACGCTCTGGTGTCCGGGTGAGCACGCTTTGCCTCGGCACGATGAACTTCGGGCCGAGAACTTCGCCCAACGACGCTTTCGAGATTCTGAATCAGGCGACGGAAGCCGGCATCAACTTCATCGACACCGCAGATCAATACGGTGGCCATCTGGGCGTCGGCACGACCGAAACACTACTGGGTGAGTGGCTGCAGGAAGCACCATCGCGCCGCCAGCAACTTGTTCTGGCGACCAAAGTACACGAGCCGATGTCGGACGACGTGAACGATAGAGGTCTGTCCGCCCGCCACATTCAGAACGCCTGCGATGCCAGCCTTCGGCGCCTCGGTGTGGAGCACATAGACCTCTACCAGATGCACCACATCGATCGCTCTGTGCCGGTGGACGAAATCTGGCTGGCCATGGACCGATTGATTGCCCAGGGCAAGATCACCTATGTCGGCTCCAGCAATTTTCCAGGCTGGGCGATCGCCCAGGCAAACGAACGGGCAACCAATCGGCAGCAACCGGGTCTCATCTCGGAGCAGAGCCTGTACAACCTGATCGAACGCCGGGCGGAACTCGAAGTCCTGCCCGCCTGCCGGGCCTACGGGCTCGGCGTGATTCCCTGGAGTCCATTGGCTGGCGGACTGCTGGCAGAACCTTCGACGGGTGGTCAGGGACGACGGCAGTCAGAAGACGCCATGGCCGAGCGGGCCCGGCGAGCGGATCAGCTGTCCCGATTCGCCACTGTCAGTGCCGGGCTTGGCGAAACCATGAGCTCAGTCGCACTGGCCTGGCTGCTGCATCAGGACCCGGTAACCGCCACCATCATCGGACCGGCCGATCTCGGCCAACTCGACTCCGTGCTCGGCGTGCCCGAACTGAAGCTCAGTTCCGAGACTCTGGCCGCCATCGATGAAATATTTCCACCCTGTGGAGAAGCGCCTGAGGCGTATGCCTGGTAGCAGGATGACGGCCCGGACGTCGCCAGGCATACTCAGCGGCCAATTCATTCTCTGAGGGAGAGACAAAATGAGTGCAGACGGCACCTGGAATACCACCATCAACAGCCCCATGGGCGCGCAGAACGGCACCATGACGCTGGCAACGGACGGCGCAGCATTGACCGGCAAGCTGTCCGGCCCCCAGGGTGACATCGATATTGAGGACGGCGCTGTGGATGGCGACAACCTCACCTGGAAAGCCAGCATGACTTCTCCCATGCCGATGACGCTGGAGTTCTCCGCCACGGTAAACGGTGACGAGATCAGCGGCGATGTGAAACTCGGCGCCTTCGGCAACGCCACCTTCACCGGCACGCGCGCCTGATCCTCTCCTGGCAATGAGCTGGGAAGAGGAAATCAATGAGCTGAGAAAGCGCGAGCAGCTCGCACACGCCATGGGTGGCCCGGAAAAGGTCGCCCGTCAGCACGAATTCAACAAGCTCACGATCCGCGAGCGCATTGATGCCGTGGCCGATGGTGGATCGTTTCACGAGATCGGTGCGCTGGCTGGCGTTGGCAGTTACGACGACGACGGCAACCTGACGGCTTTCACGCCCTCCAACTTCGTCTTCGGCACCGCCGATATCGACGGCCGGCCCGTTCTGCTCTCCGGGGACGATTTCACCGTACGCGGTGGATCAGCCGACGCCTCCATCGCCGGCAAACGCACCCAGGCGGAAGGGCTCGCCCTGGAACTGCGGCTGCCGCATATTCGACTGGTGGATGGCATGGGTGGTGGCGGCTCGGTGAAGACCATCGAGATGGCCGGCCGCACCTACATTCCGGAGCTTCGTGGCTGGGAAACCGTGGTCCAGCACCTGGGTGTTGCACCTTCGGTGTCTCTGGCCCTGGGCTCGGTGGCCGGGATCGGCGCGGCCCGTGTGGCCACCAGTCACTACAGCCTGATCGTGAAGTCATCTGCACAGATGATGATCGCCGGCCCCGCGCTGGTGGACTGGGCAAACCTCGGCGAGGTGAGCAAAGAAGAACTCGGCGCCGCCAGGATTCACACCCGGAACGGCGCCATCGACGACGAAGTGGCGACCGAGGAGGAAGCCTTCGATCGGGCCAGGCAGTTCCTTTCTTACCTGCCTTCCAGCACGGATGAGCTGCCACCGGTGGTGGCGTGCAGCGACGACCCGAACCGGCGCGAAGAGGCACTGATCGACCTGGTGCCCAGAGATCCGCGCAAGGTCTACAGAATGCGGACCGTGATCGATGCAGTGGTGGACGCCGATTCCTTCTTCGAGATCGGCTGCAAATGGGGCAAGTCCATCACCACCGGTCTCGCGCGGCTGGATGGGGTGCCGGTGGCGCTGTTCGCCGAAAACCCCATGGTCTATGGCGGCGCCTGGACCGCGGATGCCTGCAGAAAACTCATCCGGCTGATCGATCTCGCCTCCACCTTCCACCTGCCTCTCGTTCACCTGGAAGACTGCCCGGGTTTTCTGATCGGAAAATCGTCCGAAGAGGCTGCTACGATCCGCCTGGGGTCACAGGCCCTCGCTGCCCTGGGCCAGTCAACGGTCCCCTTCTGCTCCCTGGTGATCCGCAAGGCATTCGGCGTGGCGGGGGCTGCCAACCACAAACCAGGCAGTCATCACATTCGCGTCGCCTGGCCCTCCGGCGACTGGGGCTCTCTACCCATCGAAGGGGGCATCGAAGTGGCGTACAAGGCGGAGCTTGCGGGGGCGGAAAATCCGGACGAGCACCTCCAGAAAATAAAGGCGCGCCTGAATCAGCTTCGCTCGCCGTTCCGGTCCGCCGAATACTTCGAGATCGAGGAGATCATCGACCCGCGAGACACCCGAGGGCTTCTCACCCGCTGGGTGAAACTGGCCCGGCGGGCGCTCACCACCGACGCACCGGGATTCTGGTATCGTCCCTGAGGATTCACCCGCGAATCGCAAAGGAGTCAACGGATGAAATTACTGACTCACGGCACCGCTCTGATATTGACCGGGTTTGCCGCCCACAGTCTGGCCAATCCGATCACCTGCAGCTATGACGATCTGATCCGGAAGATCGAGGTGGTTTACCCGGAACCGGGACAGCCGGTGCCCTGCGAAGTGATCTACGACAAGTCGGCGGAAGGCAGCATCGAATCACTCTGGCGGGCCGACAACGAAGCCGGATACTGCGAAACTCAGGCGGCCGCGCTCGCGGAAAAGCTCGCCGGCATGGGCTGGCAGTGCGCCACTGAAGGAAGTGCTGAATAGAGAACCAGGCGAAGACGGTTAGTCGCTGCCCGCAGAGACCCCACTTACTTCCGATGTTCCGGATCGTCAATCAGCAGAGCCGACAATACGTCCTCCAGCGTGCTCGCACGAGCCGCCTCCTTTAACCCGCTCATGCGGCCATAGACTTCAGCCGCTGCCTGATGAAAGCCGCCAGGCAATCCCTGAGCCTCGAACGTGGCTGCGATTTCCTCCATCTCTCCCACGAAGCGCCAGGCTTTCCCGGCGGTGCCGCGGGCCGTGGCTTCCACCCGTCCCGGCAGATCCGACTGTGAGAGAGACCATTCCTCGAGGAGCGCGCCAGCGACGCCTTCCGCTTCCGCAAGGGCCCGAACCGAAAGCAGCAACGCGCTGGAACCCTTGGTGTAGGCCGCGTAGCACATCTTCAGCGCGGATGCGGAGGTCGGCCGATCGTCAACGACTCGCACGCCAAGCACCGGATCCGAGAACCAGCCGGCCACATCCTGAGCGCCCTCACCGGAGAGATAGAGTCGGGTGGTGCCTTCCCGAATCGCGGGTGGCCCGATGATGCCGCCATCCACGTAACCGGCGCCGACAAACGCGGCTACTTCACGGGCGGTCGCCGGGGAGACTGCATTGGCATCCAGATAGAGGCCATTGAATCCCGCGGCGAGCACCTGCTCCGCCACCTTTTTCGCCGCATGTGGCGGGCAGACCGATATCAGCCCTTCCACGGAAGCGGCCAGATCCGTCATGCTGTGCACCGCCGCGAGCCCTGCCTGCGCCGCGCGCTCGACCGTCGCCGCCGAGCGTCCCGAGGCCAGCCAGCGTACTTCGTGTCCTGAATGGACCAGGGCAGCGCCAATGGTGGCGCCCATGGCGCCGGGGTTCAGCAGCCCGATCTTCACAGCCGATAGTCCAGTGGGGGTTTCCGGTCACCCAGCAGTGCCTCGTACTGGAAGTCCGCACCGCGCTTCTCTTCAAGTTCGATCCGGGCATCGTCGATGATCTCAGGGTTTTCAATCAGATCCTCCGCCGTGCGGGCCAGGAGTTTTGCGGCCAGCCCAAGCCCTTTGTGGCCGATGCTGGTGCCGCCCGCCGCAACCGCCTGCCAGCTGTGCGCCGGTGTGCCGGGCACCCAGGTGGCCGTACTGAAGCCGACAGTGGGGACGTTCCAGCTCACGTCACCCACGTCCGTGGAACCCATACCCTGGGTAATGGCGAAAGGCCGGACCTCATTCGTGCTGTCTAGCGCGGGCAGCTCACCGCCCAGGGAATCCTGAATCCGTACCGCGAACGCGCGCTCTGCGTCGTTGTAGAGAAAACCACCCAGGCTGCGCAGGTTGCCGTCCACCAGCCGGGCCAGGGTTTCATTCGGCAGCAGCGGGTAGTTGCCGTGCATCACCTCGTAGGTCATCTCCGTGCCGGTTCCGAGCGCGGCGGCCTGCGCCGTGCGCACCACCCACTCGAAGAGCTCCACCACCCGGGTGGCTTCCGGGTGACGCACGTAGTAGTAAACCTGAGCCGTCTCGGGAACGATGTTCGGCGCGTCTCCACCATCCGTGATCACATAATGAATACGGGAATCGGAAGGCACATGCTCGCGCATCAGGTTGACCATATAGTTCATGGCCTCCACCCCATCCAGCGCCGATCGACCCCGTTCCGGCGCCGCCGCTGCGTGTGCCGCCTTACCGTGAAAAGTGAAACGGCCGGATTTGTTGGCGGTGGAAGACGAGGCCGAAGCACTGTTCCGGTCGCCAGGATGCCAGTGCAGAACCACATCCACATCATCGAAGTACCCGGCACGGGTGAGGTAGACCTTGCCGGACCCTCCCTCCTCCGCAGGTGTGCCGTAGACGCGTACGGTTGCAGACCGATTGTTTTCATCGAGCCAGCGGGCAATGGCCACACCTGCGGTTGCGGACGCCGCGCCGAAGAGATGGTGCCCGCAGGCATGTCCTGCCCCCCCCTCGATCTGCGGGGAGCGCTCGGGCACCGCATTCTGAGAGAGCCCGGGCAGGGCATCGAATTCCGCCAGAATGCCGATCACCGGCTCACCCTGCCCGTAACTGGCAACGAAGGCCGTGGGCATACCTGCCAGACCGGATTCCACGGAAAATCCCCGTTCGCTCAGGTAGCTCTGCAATGCGGCGCTACTTTTCTGTTCAAGGTAGCCCAGTTCGGCATGACGCCAGATCTCATCCGCCAGCGCCGTTCCAGCCGCCAGCTGCTCGTCCACCAGCGCCGCCATCTCCTCGGCCCGCGCCGCCGGGCCGCACAGCGTCAGAATCAGCAGAAAACCCCGAAATACCCATGACAGGCCCATTTGCGACATGCTTCCCATCCTCCTTCCAGCCAAAAGCAGTACGGTAGCGGATTCACAGTGTGTTGACAGCAGACCCGCCAGACTGGCTGTCACAGGCTGGTTCAGTTACCGTTCAGCGACGGAAACCTAGCCTGAAGGCGTACTAGATACAGTACAGACCCGCACTGGCGCAAAGGGACACAAAAAATGAACAGACAGCAGATTCTGGTGGGACTGATCGCACTGCTCGGCAGCGCTACCGCTCTGGCCATACCGCCGGATCTGGCCGGCGAGTCTGTGCAGAACATCGAGGCCGAGAACGGCATCAGCGGTTGGGAGCACATAGACAATCAGCGCCTGCTGGTGAACGTGGACGAAAAGAGCACCTACCTGCTGACGCTCAAGCATCAGTGCCATGGTCTCGCCTGGGCTCAGAATGTGACCGTCAGCATGTCGAACAACACCATCTGGGCCGGCTTCGACAGGGTCCGGGCCGACGGATTGACCTGTCCGATCGATCGTATCGAAAAGATCGACCCGCGGGATCTGTGATCTTCAGGTCGCAATGACCGCATTGCGACGAATCTTTCTGATCGATTTATCGCGCCGCATGATCGCCAGGCACAGTCGGTTGTAGAGATCGAGCAGCAACGGCATCTTCCGACGCACGTCGAGCCACATGACGGCACGGGGCTGGTCCGAGTAGTTGGCCGCATCGTGCAGATAATTGTCGTCGAAGAGAATGCCTTCGCCGTTTTTCCAGTAGTAGACCTCACCGGATTCGATCAGCGCCGGATCCCGTCGCTCGTTGTCTGCGCGATCGCCGTTGACCCGCAGCCAGCACTGCTGATTGTCATTGTTGTGAGGAATCAGCACACCCAGGTGGTAGCGCACGAATCCTTTGTAGTATCCCCAGTGCGGCGTGATGTACTGATTCGGCTCGAGCACGGAAAAAAAGGCGGTGAATACTTCGGGCCGCTGCCGTAACAGGGCAGCTGTGCGCGGGCACAGGGCGCAATTCTCTTCGACGAAGTCTCCGGCTTTGAACATCACCGTCTTCCAGTCGATGGTGTGGATGCCAGCCTGCGTATAGGCGCCACCCATGGCCGACATGTCCACCAGCTTGTCCCGGGCGCCGATGAGGGTCAGACACTCGTCCCGTATCTCTTCGTAGTGCTCCTCGAAGATCTTCATGCCCGGATAGGAGGATCTGAACGTATGATCGAAAGCCGGCGTCCGGGGCAACCAACCCCGATCCTCAGACCAGGCGAATACGCCATTCAGCGTTTTCTTGACCAGTGCCTTCTTCTGCTTGCTGGTCATCGTTGCAACGCGCAACCAGAGCAGCAGCAGAGTCGCGCAGAGGACCAAAAGGATCGTCCCGATCACTTCCAGCACCGACATAACGGAAGATTCCCTTCGTTCAGCACCTGGATGTTAAGCCGCCACTCACTGGAATTCCAACAGCGGCCGGCATGCCGGATCTAGGAGCGGGTCTGCTCGTTCACCTCGTGAAGCAGAAACTTGGTGTGCAGCAGGGTCAGCAGCCGATTGCTGAAATCGACGCCCTCGGCGGCCAGTTCCCCGGCGGCACGCCCGTCGAGGCTGGCCTCGAAGTGCTCGAGGAACTGAGCGATTTCCTGCTTCGCCAGCCCTTTCATCAGCTGTGCGTAACGACCGAGGAAATCCGCATCGTAGCCATGCCCGGCGTGGTAGCCGCGCACCTTTGCCTTTCCCCAGGTATTGAGAATTTCCGCATCCCGAAACTCGATCAGACCCTCTTCTGTCAGGGAGATGGTGCCGTTTTCCACCAGTTCGCCGATCTCGTCGGTCGTCAGGCCTGATACCTCGGAGATCTCCTGAACGGACCGGTCAGGGCCTGGGGGGGTATCCCGGAGCAGGGTCGGCAGGAAGTGAGACATGCCGGGCACCTGCCGCTCTTCCGCCAGCGCCCGGGCATCCGGTGAGTCGAGCACCTGCTTGACCTTCCGGAGCGGGAGAAAGTGCTTCTCCTGGAGTTCTTTGATCAGCCGGGTCCGTTCGACGTGCTCCTCCGTGTAGAGCGCCACGTTCCGTTTCGGCTTCTCCGGCTCGGGCAGCAGACCTTCACGAATGTAGAAGCGGATCGCCTCCCGGTTCACACCGGTCCTGGCTTCCAGCTCCTTCATCTTCAGAGTCACCGGTCAGATTCCAATCCGATCAAAGTTTCGGGTGCAGGACCACGGGCAGCTCCGTAATCCCTCGAACGAAGTTCGACTTCAATCGAACCGCCGGTCCCACGACCTCCACTTTGTCGAAGCGCTTGAGAATTTCTTCCCAGACCAGGCGCAACTGCATTTCCGCCAGCCGGTTGCCCAGGCAGCGATGCACGCCGAAGCCGAAGGAAATATGGTTGCGGGCGTTTTCCCGATCGATCAGGAACTCGTCGGGCCGATCGATGCGGCTGTCGTCCCGATTGCCGGACACGTACCACATCACCACTTTGTCGCCCTTACGGATGGTCTGACCGCCGATCTCCACGTCCCGGGTCGCGGTGCGACGCATGTGCATGAGGGGCGTTTGAAAGCGGATGATCTCGGAGACCATATTCGGCACCAGCGAAGGATCGGCTTTCAGCTTCGCATATTCCTGAGGGTTCTCGTTGAGCATGAGCACGCCGCCGGAGATGGAATTCCGGGTGGTGTCGTTGCCGCCGACGATCAGCAGCACCAGGTTGCCCAGGAACTCCATGGGATCCATTTCCTGGAAATGCTCCGAGTGCGCCATGAGCGTGATGAAATCGTACTTATCCGTCGGATCCTGAGCGCCCCGCTCGTTCCAGATGCCGGTGAAGGTTTCCAGGCATTCCATCAGCGCAGCCTGACGCTCCTCATTCGTGACGCTGTCGTCTCCGGCGATCGCGGGGCTTGCGGTTGCCATGTCGGACCAGAAGGTCAGCTTGCGACGCTCATCGAACGGGAAGTCAAACAACGTGGCGAGCATCTGCGTGGTCAGCTCAATGGAAACCCGATCCACCCAGTTGAACGGTTCGCCGATGGGCAGTTCGTCCATGATGTGGCCGATCCGCTCCCGGATCAGGGGCTCCATGCGAGCCAGACTGCGTGGTGAAACTGCAGGCGTCACCGCCTTCCGCTGCTGATCGTGCTTAGGTGGATCCATGGCGATGAACTGTTCCACCGTGAATTCCGGATCCTGATTCCCGATTACGATCGCCGGAAAGGAAGAAAAGGATTCGTGATCCTGCTCCACCGCCATGATGTCGTCGAAACGGGTGATCGACCAGTAAGGGCCAAAGGCGCTGTCCGCGCAGTAGTGGATGGGCGCGTCCCTGCGCAGACGTTCGAAATAGGGCCAGTGCGAATCGGTCTCGTAGAGCGACGGATTGGATACGTCGATTTCTGCAAGTGGCAGGCTATAGGGGTCGGTTTTGATGACAGCGGCACACATGAGCTTCTCCTCCCGGGTTTTGCCCATCATAGCCATTTGCGTAATGCGTATCAATGCTACGCATATCAACACACATACCGCTACACATCTCGCGTGCCCGGGCGAACGCGCCGCCCGTTATCGCAGCAGGAGGAAATCGTCCGTTGCCTGATAGGCCACCATCTGGGCCGCATCGATGCTGATCGTGACGTCCTCGCCGAAGTAATCCTCGCCCTGTTCCGAGATCGATTCCAGCGCCCCCTCGCGGGCACCGGATGAGACGAGATAAGACCAGTCACTCATGCTGAGCCCAACCTCATCACCGTGCACCTCGCTGACCCGGCCAACGCCATAGCGGAAGACATCGTCCTCAATGCCCCAGACATCCCGCACATCGATAATCCAGATATCGCCCACTTGCGGCTCAGCAGCCGCGGCCAGCGCCTTCTCCTCGAGTTGCGCGTCGTCGTGGATGTTCATCCCGATGATGCCGGCGACCAGAAGGGTCCCGATGAAGTGCCAGCGCGGACGCTTCAAATCCCGACAACCCTGCACCGCACGATCTCTCTGTCTGGCGCTCATGGCCGTCCTGTCCATCGTCAGGTGACAGTGCTCACAGGTCACGGACACGGACGAGCCAAGCGGCACGACGGGCAGCCAGAAGAGGTGGAAGAAACGGAAGCGGCGGTGCGCGACCAGGCTTCGCTGGCCGCAATGGGGGCACAGATCCGTCTGGGCAGGGCCCGGTCGTTCGCTGGAAGATATGCCAAAGATGATCATGAGGGTGGTCCATTGCTGTTGGATACGAATGGTCAGTCACCTCCGGACGCGCGCTGGTTCAAAAAAATTGAACCCCTTCAATCTGCTCCTTTGTCTCTTTCCTGCCTCTGAATTTCCTTTGAACGAATGCCTGACTGGTCGTGACCTATGTGTTGAACCCGATCAACGGAGGCTGCGATGAAGAAACTGACAACCTGTATTCTGGCGTTGCTCGCAAGTGCCAGTGCCCTGGCCCAACCGCTCACGGACGTGCCCGGCAGCCGGGATATGGATGGACTGCCCCGGGTGGTGAACACGAGCATCGCCGCTTTCAAATACAGTGAGTACGACGTTGCGCCGTTCGTCCGCGGCAAACGGGAAAACAGGCTCGAGGAACTCGTTGAGGTCGAGGGTGAGCGCTTTCGATTCATCTACGCGGGTGTGCCGACGCAATCCCCCCTGCAGTTGATCCGCAACTATCAGCAAGCCTTCGCTCAGTTCGGCGATTTCAATCTGATCTACGAATGCAATGGCAGTCTGGATTGTTCGAAAATGATCGCCCAGCGGGTTGTCTGGCGTGAGGGCAATCGCATGCCGGTGAGCGTGCCCGGCGGCAGCCTGTTCAAGTACAACTACCCGAATCACGAACAGCCACGCTACTTCTACGGCACGGTGGATCGGGACGGCAGCCGCTACCATGTCTCCGGCTTCGCCGTACAACACAGAATCGGCGGAGAGGTGAATGCTGAGATCCCTATGCTGCATCTTGAGATCGTGCGCGAGGAAGGTTTCAACGACGACCTGGAATTCGTCGGCTCAGACGAGATGCGGGATCAGATAACGACCACCGGTGCCGTGGCGCTGTACGGGATCACGTTCGAATTCGACAGCGCCGCACTCACACCCGCCTCCACCGCGACAGTGACGGAGATCGCCGAACTGCTGGCCGGGGACAGCTCGCTCGACGTCTATGTGGTGGGACATTCCGACAACCAGGGAGACCTGGCCTACAACGAAGATCTGTCGTCCAGAAGGGCTGCTTCGGTGGTGCACGCCCTCATCGACCAGCATGGTATCAGCGCTGCGCGTCTGGCCAGCCGCGGCATAGGGCCGCTGGCGCCCGTCGCCAGCAACGACACGGACGCCGGAAAGGCACTCAACCGCCGCGTGGAAATCGTCAAGCGCTAGCCGGTCAGTTACCCTGCGGCCTGAGCCAACCCGACTAGCTCGGTAAAAAATGTACCGGGTAGCTGATCGTGGTGGTACCCACGTCCCGCTTGCCGAAGTTGAACAATCGCACCCGATTGACGATCTTGGCCACCACGGTCTCGTCGTCGATCTCGGAGGCCACCACTTTCACATCCATCACCTGGCCCGCCGGACTGATCACCAGTTCCAGTATCACCTTGCCCTGCAGGGTGGGATCGGCGCGCAGGGCGCGGTTGTAGATGGCGAAAATCGCACCCTTGTTGGTGTCGAATACGCGACGGATATCCTCGATGGAGCGCTGACGGGCATCCAGCTCCCGCGGTGCACGCACCCCGCCTTCGCCCTTGCTGCCTTCCGGCACTTCCACCTTGGTGGTCTCACGACCGGACAGGGCAACACCGCCGGTATCCCGGGACAGCTCGGCGACGTTCACGCCTGCACTGCGGGTACCATGCTTGGAGGTCAGCACGGAGCGGTCAATGCTGGCGGCGTCGCCAGAGCCCTGCTGAATCGCGCCCGTATCCTGGAGTTTGCTCACATCCACAGCTTCGCGCATATCGGCGAAGGCATCCTGAAACGCCAGCAGACCGGAAACTTTCGCTTTCTCCTGGGCATCCGCAACCGTGGGCTCCGGTTCGATCACTTTCTCCGGCTCCGGCTTCGGTTCCACCTTTTCCGGTTCCGGTTCAGGCTTCACCTCTTCTTCCACCACCTCCGGTTTGGGTGGCGGCGGCGGAATGACCGGCTCCGGCTTGTCGAGCATGATGCGCGCCAGCTGCGGCGGCAGCTCTTCGAGTTCCGTGCGATCCACCTCCGGCACCGGCAGCCAGGGCACGGCGCCACCGAACAGGACGATCACAGTCAGCATGATCGTCAACCATCTGTTGAAGTGCTTCCGATCAGCTCGGTTCAGGTCCCAGGGAAGATTGAACTGGGGCATGTGGAAGGTGGCGGTACTCACGTCGCACCTCCCACCTCGTCCGCGGATATCACGGCAGCCGTTCCCTGGGCAGCCTGCAGCGCCTCGGGATCATCCATACCCTGAAGCTTGTTCACCGCCAGCGAGATCCGGGCAAAGTCCGTGGTCTGACAGGTGAGCATGACCTTCTTCAACAGCCAGTAAGGCAGCTCCTTGTCACCCATGATGGTGATCTCGTAGCCACCTTCCGGAATCTCGCCCTTACGGGTCGCCTGATACTCGAGTTCGGTCTTTAAGCCTTCGATCACGGATACTTTCGGATCGATGATTTCGTCCACCCGCGCAACCGGGCGTCCCTGCAGGACGAGGTCGTCCTGACTGATGGAGATCACCAGTTGATTTTCAGGGCGCTGCTCAGAGGTCGAATCCGGCAGTTTGATCTTCGAACTGGTCTGCAGCACTTCCACTTCGGAGGAATTCACCATCAGGAAAAAAACCAGGATGGTGAAGATGTCCATGAGCGAAACCAGGTTCAAAGCGCCGGCCTTACCGTGCCTCTTCTGCGCCACGCGACGCTGCTGATGTCTTATCTTGCTCACGATGCAACTCCTGCGCTTCCGGAGGCAGGCGGTGGTGCATCGCCAAGCGAGATCACGGGGAAGAGTTCGGCATGAACCACTTCCAGGTTCTGCACGGTGGGATAGGAACGGACCTTGTCCATGATGGTGACCAGGGTCTGGTAATCCGTCTCCTGGGCCAGCAGCACGGTAATGTCCTGCTTCTCGGGCATCCGCCGCTTCAGTTCCTGCATCACCAGCGAGAGCTGGGCGAAGTCGTAGCCGCCATCCACTTTGGGAATGGACTTGATGGTGCCACCCCGGCCGTCAGCGACCACCAGATTGTCACCTTTCACCACCACTTCCAGATGCACGGTGTCCGGGTCGAAGGCATCAGACGCACCTTCACCGGTCGGAAAGTTCAGATCGATGACGGTGGTATGGGTAAACACCATGGACAGCAGCAGAACGGGCACCAGCACGATCATGAGATTCATGAACGGCGTGACGTCCAGGTCTGCGGCCTCCTGATGCTTGTGTTTACGATGCTTGATGCGATCCATGCCCGTTCTCCCTTGCGGTCTGGTCTCAGGCTTTTGCAGCGGCCGGTGCGGCAGCCTTCTGAGTACCCGCCTGCTGGGCGTCGCCGTCCATCAGATTCAGGAACTTCACAACGGCGATTTCCAGGCTCTCAACGATTGCCGCGGTTTTGGACTGGAGCATGGAGTGCACCAGCAGCAGCGGAATCGCCACCATCAGGCCAAAGGCCGTGGTATTCATGGCAATGGAGATCGATTGGGAAAGCAGCGTCGCCTTCTCCGCCGGATCCGCGTTGGCCACTGCGGTGAAGGCAGCGATCAGGCCGATGATGGTACCCAGCAGGCCAAGGAGGGTCGCGATGTTCGCGAACGTTGCCAGGTACGGCGTGCGTCGCTCGATGTTCGGCAGGATTTCCAGCAGGCCTTCCTCCATCGCGTACTCGAGATCCGAGCGACGACGGGACGAGGTCCGGCGGTTCATGCCATCGGCAACGATCCGCGCCATGGCAGACGAAGACTTGCGGGTGACTTCCGCCAGTTCACGCGCCCGCTTCTGCTTGAGCAGCGGCAGGATCTTTTCGTAGTCGCGGCGGTTAACCCGCATCTGGTTCATCAGGTAGGCAAATCTCTCCAGCGCGATGGCCAGCCCGATCCCCAGCACGACGGCGATGGGATACATGAAGGGACCACCTTGTTGGAAGAAACTGACCACGGTTGTGTACATGTCCATTTCTTACTCCTCCGGTTTATGCGCTGTCGTCCAGCGTTGTGCTCGCTGCATCACAGCGTCTATTTCTTCGCGTCAGGCGAATTCGTTTCCAGTGACTCAAAATACGTCAGCTCCCGCCGGTAAGCCGGTGGATAGAGCTGACGGAATACGTCCATTTCCGAGTAGCTCGCATCGAGCTCGATTTCAGGCAACCCGTTCGGATCTCGCCAGGGCAAGATATATAGAACTTTCGGCAGTTCTTGGTTGCCGGAGATCACGGTTTCGTCAAGTCGTATGACTCCGCGGGGCATTTCGTCTGATTCTTCCGCGGCAACCGGCAGACCGAGTCCTGCCAGCAGGATGCCCGCGAACAGCGCCGCCTTGATTGCATCGGTCATACGCCGAGCCTCCGTTCAAGATCCATCACCCAGCCTTTTACCCGGCGGTCTTCTTCGGACTGCAGGGCCTGGTACTGGCGATAGTTGGCCAATGCTTCGGGCAATCGGCCGAGATAGAGCTCATAGAGAATGCCCAGGTTCAGGTGAGCGGCATCATTGCCGGGCACGCGCTCGAGGCAGTTCAGGTAGTGCCGCTCTGCGGCCTCGAAATCACCGTTCTGCCGCGACAGCAATCCCAGTTCGTTGTGGGCCGTGCAGTTGTAGGGATTGGCGGCCACCGCCGATTCGAATGCCTGTCGGGCTTCCTCCGGCGCATCCAGGGCCACATAGACCTGCCCGAGATTGATCCAGGGCCCGGCAAGCTCAGGTTGCTCGGCGGTGATGTGCCGCAGCAGCGCCAGGGCCTCTTCGAAACGACCTTCCTGGAGGAAGCTCACAGCCATCTCGAACTCGGACGCCGTATTGCCTTTCAGGGCTGGCACCGGCACCTCGACATAGGCAGGGAGAGTGCCCCCGCTTCCTTCGGAGCCCGCCGCACTCTGGTCGCTCGGGTCTGATGCCGCATCTTCCGATGCCGGCGACGCCGAAGACTTGGGCGGAGCACCTCCGTCAGGAAGCGAGGTACAAGCGGTCAGCAGCGCGGGCAGCAGAAATCCCGCGACCGCTTTAGTGAATGGTTTCAACGTAGGCAACGTCTATCTCCTGCTTGTCGAAGCGGGCGGGCATGAGCTTTCTGAGCGCGGTGAAGCTGCGCTTCACCCAGTCGTCATACACGCCTTCCCAGCTGCGCCGCATGTTGATTTCGTGCAGGGATATGGCCTGCTCCTCGAACGGAAAGGCCTGCTCCTCGAGCAGAATTTCGTACTGCTCGAGCTCCAGTTCGCTCAGGTTATCCGGCCGGTCCGAGTCCATGATCGAGCTGGACAGCGAGGCGTACAGATTGGCGATCTGGAAGGTGGACGCCGTGGAGAATCGGGAAACCTGATAATCGGCCACGGCTTCGTAGGCCTTCACAGTACGCGTGAGCGCCTGCTGTTTGCGCTTCAGGCTCTTCGGCAACGGGTGGGTGACACGGATCACCTCGAAGTTCAGCCGCTCGTCCTCTGCGAACACGTACTGGGCCTCCGCCGCCAGGAAGGTGGCGCGTTCGGTGGCTGCCGTACCCATCTTCCGGTGAATGTCGATCTTCCGATCCAGCCAGTAACGACGCTGCTTGCCGTCGTCCGCCGTCTGATAGAGCAGATCGAGCTGATGCACCGCTTCCAGATTGAGATCCAGCGGCCGCTCATAGTCGTGCGCGTAGCCGGCGAAGTGTTCAATGGCGCGGGGCTGATCGCCGAGTTCCAGATAGAGTTCAGCTGCCCGATACTTGGACTGCCGACGGACTTCCACATCCTCGGCAGTCTCCGACAATGTGAGGTATTCGGCTGCTGCGTGCTCCCAGTCGCCGGTTCGCTCGTACATGTCCGCCAGACGCTTCTCCAGATCGGCGTTCAGCTCGTGCTCCGGATAACTGGCCCGGAAACCCTGCAGCAGCACGGCGGCTTCGCCGATACGTCCTGCTTCTTCGACCACGGCCACTGCGTCGAACTGACCCTGGGCGGCCAGGGCGGCGTTCGGATCGATTTCCGCCAGGCGCAGGTAGTGGGCCACCGCGTCGTCCGTGTACCCGGCCGCTTCCGCCGCCTCGCCCTGCTTGTAGACCGCGGCCAGCAGCCGTTCCTCGACCTTGGCCTGCTCGTCTTCTTCCAGTTCGATCAGCAGCAGTCGATGGTAGGCAGACTCTGCTGCCACGTAGTTCTCGAGCTCGAAACGGCCGTGACCGACAATCAGCAGGGCCGTCTTCTTCAGCTCGTCCGGCAGATCCGGCCAGGTGGAGAGCAGATTTTCGGCCAGCCCCACCGCCTCTTCGTATTCCGCCAGCGCAAACAGACTGTCTGCGGCTGCGCCCTGCACCGCAGGTGCGCGCTCATCCGCTGAGAACAGCATGGCGAATTCGATCTGGGCATCGATAGTCAGGCGCTGCCAGAGTTCCAGTTCTTCAGCTGGCGCGCTGCCCACCAGTGTCTGCAGGCCGAGAATTGCAGCGTAACCGGCCTCGTCTGCGCGCGGGTAATCGATGAATTCATGAAGAACCCGCTGGTAGGAAGCCACCGCCCGGCCGTGCTCGCCAGCCTCCGTATACACCTCTCCCAGCAGGAACAGATACTCGGCAGTGGACGGATCTTCCGGGAAGGTCACCACGATCTCGTCATACCAGTCCGCGGCCTGAAGATAGTCCGCCGCGAGTTCGGTCTCCTGGGCCTTGCCGTGCGCCAGATTGGCAAGTTCGCGCAGATAGGTGTGCAGGTCTTTGACGTAGCCGGCCCGAACGGTCTCGTCATGAATGCTCCAGAATTCGCTGTAAATGCCATAGCGGGCGACGAATTCTTCTTTCTTCGGTTGTACTTCGCTGGGGAAATCCGCTTCCACCAGGGTGTTGATCATGCCGGTATGGGCGCTCGGCGCTCTGGCATCCAGGCTGTTCTGGTCGATGAAGGTTGCCCAGGTGGCCACGCTGTCCAGGTAACGTTCGTCTGCCAGGTAGTCGTCCGCCAGCGACTTGTAGACGGTGTATTGCCAATCCGGTCGATCGAGCCCGCGCATGTGATGGGCCAGGGTTTCCGGCCCGTCCAGATAGGCGAGTGCCAGGGTCACCACGCGCAGACTGTCGCTGAGCAATTCCTGTTCAGTCGCGGGCAGCGCCTCGAATTCGCGCTCGGCCAGTACGCTGTCCACCACGTTGAAGAAGCTGGACAGACCTTCATCCAGATCCCCGAGCTTGAACTGGGCCCAACCCTGCATATAGGTGGCGTTCTGCCAGTAGGGCGACTCTTCTCCCTGCGCGACCACGAATCCGTAGTCCCGCTCCGCATCACGGAACTGGCCGGCGGAAAACGCAATCTCCGCCCGCCGGAATCGGGCTTCCACGGCATAGGTGGATGCCGGGTACTCCGCGATCAGCCGATTCAGATAACCGACCGCGACCTCTGTTTCACCAACCAGATCGTGGGCTCTGGCCAGCTGATAGAGAATCTCATCCCTGCCTTCGCCTTCGCTGTTCTCGAGCAGGCTTTCGTACAGGGCAACGGCTTCCTGATACGGATTCTCGGCACCTTCGATGTCCAGGTCTTCACCCACACCCATCTTCAGGTCTGCCAGGCGCTTGCCCACGGCGTGGTTTTCGATGCTGTCCGGAATCAGACCGTAAACCTTCTCGTATGCCGCCAGCACTTCCGCGCGGGTCGGCTTGACGGCCTCCCCCTGCGGCACGGAGAGCTCAGGCAGTTCACCGACGATCCCGGCAATCGTGCTGCCGCCGGCCAGTTGGCGATTCTTCTTTTTCCAGACGCAGCCGCTCAGCGCCACGCTGACGGCAATCAGCAGCAACAGGCTTCTAGTGAATCCGGTGGCGTGGCTCGTCATCACTCGCCCTCCACCGTTTCACTACCCATGGCCAGTTCATCTGTCGCCCGGGCGATTCCGATCCGGGTGACGAGCAGATACTGCTGAACTTCCTTCATCTCACGGGCCATGCCGCGACGAAGCTCACCGGCCAGTGCCACTTCCCGCACGTCCAGGGCCTGCGCCACATCCGCGGTCAACATATCGGCGCGATCCGTGAACGCGAGATAATCTGTTTCCACCCCGGCGGCGAATTCGTTCTCGGCGTTGGCTACCCGGGTGATGCGGGCATCCACGTCCTCCAGCACGGCCAGTGTTTCCGAGTGGGCCCTGGCGAGGTTCCGGGTGCGCCGGGCTCGATCGTCTGCGATCTGCCAGAAAACGGTGCCCTCGAGCCGATCGATCCGGGCGAGCCATTTCTGGCGGTCACGATCATCCATGTGGGCGTCCACCAGACCGCGCATCCCGGCCAGTTCATCGAGCAGGGCTCGTTCTTCCGGGGTGGCGAGCTTGCTCATCCAGTCGATGGAACGCTCCGCTCCGCTGCGACTCAGGGAATCGAGCGCCAGCTTCTGCTCGGCGAGCTCTGCCGCCAGGGCATCCCGGGAGGCGAGCAACGCTTCGTCTTCCAGCAATTCGCGCGCCTCGGCGCTACGGCGCCGCCGCTCTGCAGCAACCTGCTCGAAAGCGCCGAGCTGTTCCGGCAGGGCGGTCAGATAATCGCGCATGGCCAGCAGCTCACGCCATTCCATGAGCACCTGATGGGTATCTTCTGTCGCCAGCCATTCGAGCCAGTCGGTGTGACCCAGTTGCTCGCGCCAGCGGACCACGAGATCACGCATCCGCTCGTCATCACGGTCCGGCGAGGAGAACACCAGCAGCAGGTTTTTCACCCAGGTCGGGTCTTCCGCACGCGTACTCAGATCTGTCAGCAGCGCCAGTCGGTTTTCGAAGCTCCGTTCCGCCTTCCTGTACTGGGTCAGTGCCCTTTCACGGGAGGCGAGTTGCTCCAGACTCATGGGGAAGGCGAGTCGGGCCTGTGCGGTGCTTGACGTCCAGTAGTCCTGATTCTGCAGGGTCAGCCAGATACGCGCGGCGAGCTCATAGTCGCCCTGCTCCATTGCCAGTCCGCCGTAGGACGCGAGCGCAACGTCCCGGTAACGGCCTTCGCCCGGCAGGCCGCCAAGCACTCTGGTCGCATCTGCCGTGTCCTTCTGCTCACGGGCAACGAAGGAGAGTGCGAGCTTGGCCCGCTGCATCAGATCCAGTGTTTCTGCGCTGGCCGCCTTCCTGCCTCTGGTTCGGACTTTGAGGTTGGCCAGCCGTTCGAACGCTCGCCGGGAACCCGTCAGATCGTCCGCCTGTCGATAGGCCACACCCAGGTTGTACAGACCATAGGCCAGCAGCGGGTCATCATCGTCGAGCACGTCCAGATAGGATTCCGCCTCTGCGTAATCGCCGGCGGCCATGGCGGCTTCGGCACGCATGAACTCCACTTCCGGATGAAAGCGGGCCCGGCCAAGCCAACTGGATTTGAGTGCGATCCGGTCGAGCTGCGCTTCCATCCCGGCGTATTCACCACGCCGGTGATACTCACGGGCCAGGTGAAAGGCGAGGCGCATCTGATCCAGTTCGGTCAGTTCTGCCGGGTCCACCGCGTTGAACGTCGTGCGCGCGGTCTCATACATCCGCTCACTGAAGGCAAAGCTGCCCTTGGCCAGATCAAACCGGACCACATCCTCACCGCGTCGATTCTGAGTTTCAGCCACCATGGTTTCCAGAAGTGCCTGCTGGTAATCCTGCTGGTAGTAGCTGTAGAGCATGGTGCCGTAGGTGAGCTCGTCGACAGGCTTGCCAACGGGGGCTGCGACAACACAGCTCAGAATGAGCTCGCAGATGAAGTTCTTCATGGGCGGGGCGTCCCTGCTGCCCTAAATCAGTTCGAAACGGCTGCGGTAAATTCCGGCTGGTACTTGGCACCGGAATCCGAGATAGCGAGCTCCACAAAGGCCGGTTCGAAGGATTTTTCGAACTCAACGGTGGTTGCCCGCCGGTAATCACGGCCACTCGGCCCACGGCCCGTGAAGAACGCTGTCAGCCGGTTCTGGCCCTGCTTGACGTTGCCGATGAACAGCTTCTGCACACCGCCACGGTAGAGCGCATCCACCTGCCGGTCGGTGTAGAGGTGATGGGCGACCTCTTTGCCGTTCAGCTTCACGCTCACGGCATCGAGCTGAAACAGTTCGCCGATGTCCATGGAGAGAAAGACGGCGACCTGACTGCTGGCGGGGAAGAGCAGGTCTTCCTCCAGGATGACCAGATCCCGCTTGAGTTTGAGCAGATCCTTCTTGACCCGCTCCAGATCGCTGTCGAGGGCAACGGGTGCTGTGGTCGCCTCTGCATCTTCCGCGGCTTCCACCGCGGAACTGGTTGCGCCGGATGACGTGCCCGTGGCTTCCGGGGCACCGCCTGCAGCGGCAAACGGCCATGCCAGTGGCATAGCCAGGATCAGAGTCAGTATGTGGCGCGTTGCTGTCCTTGGCATTGCTGTATCCCGTATGTTTGCGGCTCTGGGGCTTACTCGCGAATCAGTTTCTTGACGACCTCGACGTACTTGGCTTCGTCACCCGGTTTGTAGCCCGGGTGGATGTAGCGGACTACGCCGTCCCGGTCGACGACCACCGTGGTCGGCATGGCCTGCAGGTTGTACATGTCGCTCACCTTCTGACCATCATCGATGAGGATCGGGAAGGTGACGTTGGTGCGATCCACGATTTCCTGTGCCGGTTCGGCCTCGCCTTCCACGTTCACGCCAAGCACGGCGAAACCCGTGTCTTCGTAGCGGTGATGAAGTCGATCCAGAAGCGGCATTTCCTGCCGGCAGGGTCCACACCAGCTGGCCCAGAAGTTGATCAGCACAACCTGACCGCGATATTCCTCGAGGCGAAGATTGCCGCCTTCCAGGCTTTTCAGCGTGAAGTCAGGCGCGTCCTGTCGCAGGTCCACCGCATGTGCGGGCAGAGCCAGACTGGCGCCAAGCACGACCAGGGCACCCGCGGTGCGGAACCATTTATTCATCTTCATCATGTTCTTCGGATCCTTCTCGTTCAGTACGACGGCGGAGTGAGAGTGAGCCGTCGAAAGACCTGGCAGCTACTGCTCCCGGCGCGGTGATCGACCACCACGCAGGTCTTCTACCCATTCGTCATCCTTCTCGAATCTGACCAGGCAAAGTCTTTCGAACTACCGGCGTGCACCATCTGCTTCCAGCATCGGGCTTATCCGTCAGCCCTAATGGCACGCCTCCTGCGAGCCACTGAGAACCCCTGCGGGCTCTCTGTTTCATCCGTGAAACATGCGGCGTCGTCCTGACGCCCGCAGATATGCACGTTAGTTGAGAGGAGATTCGCAAAACGTGCCGGGTGTCACAGTTCGCCCGGCACAGCGTGAAGGAGCAGGCACAATGAGAACGGGGTCAATGGCCGGTGTCCGACCTGACAGGTAGAGGAGATCAGGGCTGAGGGGGTGCGGCTGCTTCCAGCAGATCGGCGGAGTATCGGAGCTGGCCTTCCGCGTCGATGATGATGGCATCGACGCCGGGCAGTCGATCAATCAGCGCGAGCCCCCGGTCCGGGCCGAGCACGAACACACTGGTGGACAGCCCGTCTGTAAAGGTGGCTTCCGGACCCAGAATCGTCACGCTCCAGCTGTCCCGGGCGGAATCTCCCGTGCTTGGATCGAGGATGTGGTGATAACGGACACCATCTTCCTCGAAGAACCGTTCATAGTCCCCGGAAGTGGAAACCGCCGTGTCTACCAGCGGCAGCAGTACAGCCATGTCTTCCGCGCGTGGGTCCTGAATACCCACCGTCCAGGGTTCTCCGTCCCGATCGCCGATAATCCGGCTGTCACCGCCTGCGGCCACTGAGGCCTGGGTGACGCCTTCCGCCGCCAGCATCTCGATGCAGCGATCCACCGCATACCCCTTGGCGATGCCGCCGAGATCGATGTAGACGAGCGGGTGCGTGAACCGGACCCTGAGTCCTTCCGGATCAATTTCCACAAACCGGTAGTTGATGGCGGCCAGCGCCTCGGCAATCGCGTCGTCGTCCGGCCGTTCACCTTCCCGATAGTCGTAGTAGCGGCCAACGGACGCATAGGTGATGTCGAAAGCGCCGTCCGTCATGCGGGAGATCCGGGCACTCTTGTCGAGCAGATCAACCATCTCCGCCGTCGTGGCGACCCAGCCCCCCTGACCGGCCTCCCGATTCAGCCGGGACAACTCGCTGTCTTCGATGTATGGACTGTATTCTGATTCGATCCGGCGCATTTCTGCCAGCACCATTTCGAGCAGAGCCTGTCCCTGTTCCGCATCTTCCGCCTTTACCTCGGCATGAATCCGCGTGCCCATGATCGGTTCTGTGACCGTCTGCCATTCCGGCCAGGCCCACCCGGCCCAGATCAGACTCAGTCCGGCAATGAATCCGATCAGGCATGGTCGCAGGACAATCATGCAGTGAGATCCGCGGCCCGGTTACTGATGGACACACCGCGGCGGCCCTGGCGCACTTCGTTCCGGTCGTGTGCCGAGGTGAGATAGGCCAGCGAGATGCCGCTGGCCGGATCCACCCAGGCCAGTTGTCCGCCGGCACCGTTGTGCCCGAAAGCCATTGGCGAGTTGGTGTGTCCGAATCCCCGGTAATTCCGGGTTTCGTCGCCGGCGATCACAATGCCCAGACCGCGGCTCACCGGCTTGCCGAACACAGGATCCGTGAGATCCCCGGTCCGCACCCTGCGCGCATCCGCCAGGGTCGTCGTCGACCAGATCCGCGCGCCGTTGCCTTCGCCAGAGAGCAGCGCCTGGTAGTACAGGGCAAGGGAAGCGGCATTGGTGATGCCACCCCCACCCGGTACGCCGACGGCCCGGATCTCCGGGTCGTTGAAACTCAGGATCGCCGCTTCCGTGACCTCGGTAACCGGCGGTTCCGGCACGCCCATGGCCTGGTAGTCCGCACCGGTGAGGGCGTCCCCCGCATGACTGCAGGCCACTACCCGCTCGTTCTGATCCGCGGGCAGACCGACGTAAAGATCAGGGAGTCCGAGCGGCATGGCGATCCGTTCCCGAATGAACTGCTGGAAGGCCAACCCCCCTCGCCGCTCGAGGATTTCGGCCAGCACCCACATGGTGGAGGTGGGGTGATACTGGAAGCGGCTACCCGGCTCCCAGGCAAGCCGCCATTGTTCGAACCGTTCTTTTCGCCGACCGGGATTCAGCCAGTCCAGGGTTCGGAATGGCGCATCCGGAAATCCCGCGGTGTGAGTGAGCAGATGCTCCACAGTGACCGCTTCCTTACCATTCGAGCCGAACGCCGGAATGATGTCTGCCACCCGTTCAGAAAGGGAGAGCTTCTGTTCTTCCAGCAGGATCCAGATCGCGGACGCGGTGATGGCCTTGGTGGCCGAGAAAATGCAGAACAGACTGTCTTCTGTGGCTGCGCCGAAAGACCGGTACAGGGCGAGCTGCCCATCTTTTGCCACCGCCACCTGAGCCGCCGGCAGCAACCCCTCGTCCACCTCCTGACGGACCCTGGCGAGCAGGGATTCAATTTTCTCCTCGCTGAGATTGAGCGTATCCAGTGGCGCAATTGGGAGGCTGTTCATTTGATCTCCTGCGGGTCCGGAAAGAGCCGAGTATGCCTCGCAAATCTATGAATATTCCAGATCAATCCCAGGATCTGCTATACCCTGACAACGACCGCTGACTAGAATTCCTGCAACCCATGACACATCCAACCGCACAGCAGACGTCCACCGGCATCATCGACGGATTCGAAGCCGGTATCGGCAACACGCCACTGATCCGCCTGTCGCGACTCTCCGAACTCACCGGCTGCGACATCCTCGGCAAGGCGGAGTTTCTGAACCCAGGCGGTTCGGTCAAGGATCGGGCCGCACTCTGGATGATCCGCGAGCACGAGAAAAGCGGTGCGCTGGCCCCCGGCGGTACCGTGGTGGAAGGCACCGCGGGCAACACCGGGATCGGCATCGCCCATGTCTGCAACGCCCGTGGCTACGACTGCATCATCTACATGCCGGACACTCAGTCGCCGGAGAAAGTCGCCATTCTCAAGACCCTGGGTGCGGAAGTGCGGGAAGTGCCCGCCGTCCCCTACGCCGATGAGATGAACTATCAGAAGCAGGCCGGACGCTTCGCCGCTTCTCTGTCCGGCGCAGTCTGGGCCAATCAGTTCGACAATACGGCCAACCGTCTCGCTCACTACGAGTCCACGGGCCCGGAAATCTGGGCCCAGACCGATGGCAAGCTGGATGCCTTCGTCGCCGCCACCGGTACGGGCGGTACCCTGGCAGGCGTGAGCCGCTATCTGAAGGAACAGAACGAGGCGGTGCAGATCGTGCTGGCCGACCCGATGGGCAGTGCGCTGCACAGCTGGGTCACCACCGGCGAAGCGATTATGAGCAAGGGACCCTCCATTACCGAGGGGATCGGCAACAGCCGGGTTACGGACAATCTGGCGGGCACGGTCATCGATGACGCCATCCAGGTGACCGACCAGGACATGGTCACCATGGTCTACCAGGAACTCCTCAGTGAGGGCTGGTTTTTCGGTTCGAGCACGGGCATCAATCTCTGCGCCGCCGTGCAACTGGCAGAGCGACTGGGACCCGGCCACCGCATTGTCACCGTGCTCTGCGACAGCGGCCACAAGTACCAGTCACGTCTGTTCAACGAGGACTTCCTTGCCGGGAAAGGCCTTCGGCCCTGGCGACCTCAGCGGCCGGTGAAGACCGGCGATCGTTTCTCCACGAAGGCGCGCGCCGCGCCCTTGTGATCTTCCGTGAGGCCCGTGTGCACATGATGAGTGGCCTCCAGATCGAGACACTCCAGCACCTCTGCACCCATGGCCGCCCGATTGATGTTTTCCTTCATATAGCGGTAGGCCACCGGTGGGCCCCCGGCCAGCCGCCGCGCCAGGGCTAAGGTGGCACTTTCGAGTTCCTCCGCCGGCACCACCTGATTGGCAATGCCGAGCCGCAGACATTCGGTAGCCTCTACCCGATCGGACAGATAGTAGATCTCTTTCGCTTTACCACTGCCGACCAGATGGCTCAGAAAGTAGGTGCCGCCATAGTCGCCACTGAAGCCGACCCTGGCGAAGGCACTGGTGATGAAGGCCGTATCCGCCATGATCCGCAGATCAGCGGACAGGGCCAGTGACATGCCGGCACCCGCGGCGGGCCCTGGCAGACTGGCGATCACCGGCTTCGGCATCAGATACATGCGTCCGGCCGTATTGCGCTGATTCAGACGCTGGGCATGAATTCGTTCATCCAGGGTGGGACCAGGCCCCTCCCCGGCTTCCCGGGCCGCCATGCCTTTCACATCGCCGCCCGCGCAGAAGGCACCCCCGGCGCCGGTGAGCACGATCACACGGACATCGGGAGACCGCTCCGCATAGTCCAGGGTCTGTTCGAGACCGGCATTCATCTCGCCAGACATGGCATTACGTGCCTGCGGCCGGTTCAGGGTGATCACCACCACCCCATCTTCCTCGCGGGCGAGCAGGTCGTCCGTCCCCGTTTCGATTATCTGTTTTGACATGCGCGTTCTCCTTTCTTGTTTTGATTAACGGCTTGTTTTGAATACCGGATCAGTCGGGAATCGATACCTTTGCCGGGCTGGCCGGCAATCCGGCCACCTCTGTGCGGTACCGGTAGACGGCCCCGTGCCGGTCAGTCGGTGCATCGTCGGATCCTGACACGATGAACAGATCCTTGAGATCTTCGCCGCCGAAACAGACGCTCGTGCACATGGGATCGGGAATGGCCAGGTGCTGCCGCAGCCCGCCATCCGGTTCGAGCACGTCCACCCCATGCCCACCGCCTGCGAGCGCAACCCAGAGCGATCCGTCTTCAGCGACCGCCAGTCCATCCGGCACCCCCTGCTCATGGGTGTGGAACGGCCGCTTCTCACCCAACCGACCATCCTCCGCCACTTCGTAGCAGCATACGGTCCGGCGCAGACTGTCCGAGTGATAAAGCGTCCGACCGTCGGGTGAGAACCCCAGGCCATTGGTCAGGCGCACGTCCCCTGCCACCTTGCGGGCACTGCCATCCAGATCGATGAGATAAAGATCACCGGCCTGGGGCGTCCGGTCGTCTTCGAATACCGGACTGTTGCCCAGTGAACCGACGTAGATCCGACCGACCGGATCCGTGGTGAGATCGTTGTAACCCACATTGCCTGCCGCCGGATCCCGATCGAGCAGCAGCCGGGTCGGACCGCCGTCGAACGGTTTGAAAGAGACATTCCGACCACTCACGATCAGGCCACCGTCCTGGTGCAGGGCCATGCCGCCGATGCCTTTCCGATGCTCGAACAGCACGCTGACATCGCCGCCCGCATCCAGACAGAAAACACCGCCTCCCAGCACATCACTGAACAGCAACCCCCGGGTGGGATCCCATACCGGGCCTTCGACCAGACCATAGCCACGCGTCAGCAGTTCCGGTTCGCCGCTCGCCATCGCTCAATCATGCTCCCTGCCCCCAAGGACGAAAGACCTTGTCACAGCCCGTATCCTGAGGCAACACTATCCACTGGAGGGAGTGTTCATGCTCATCAGTCAGACCAGACTTACGGATTTCGTCACCCGCATCTTCACCCGTGCTGGTGCCAGCGACGGGAAGGCAAACAAGGTGGCGCATCATCTTGTGGCGGCGAACCTGAAAGGCCATGACTCGCACGGCGTGGGTATGGTGCCCGCCTATGTGGGAAACATCCGCAATGGTCACCTGAAGGTGGATGCCGAGGCCAAACTCATCAGAGACAACGGTGCCGTCCTGCTGGTGGACGGCCAGTTCGGTTTCGGCCAGGTGGTGGGGTCTCAGGCCACAGCCATGGCGATCGAACGGGCGAAGGAGACCGGCATCGTCTGCATGGGGGTGCGGAACTGTCATCACCTCGGCCGTATCGGCAGCTATGGCGAGCAGTGCGCCGAGGCAGGCATGGTCTCCGTGCACTTCGTCAACGTGGTCGGTCACGGCCCCCTGGTCTCGCCGTTCGCCGGCCGCGAGCGCCGCATGTCCACCAACCCGTTCTGCTGCGTGGTACCGCGCACCGACGGACCCCCCATCGTCCTCGACATGGCCACCAGCGCCATTGCCCAGGGAAAGGTCAGAGTCGCCTATATGAAGGGCGAGGAAGTGCCTGATGGTGCACTGATTGACCAGGCCGGTCTCGCCACCAACGATCCAAGCGTGATGTTCGAAGAACCCTTCGGCTCGCTTGGCCCTTTCGGCGCACACAAGGGTTACGGACTGGCGGTGATGTGTGAGTTGCTCGGCGGCGGCCTTGCCGGTGAGTGGACGGCCCAGCCCGGTAACGCGAGAGAAAACACCATCGTCAACAACATGCTGATGATGGTGCTGGACCCGGCGGCTTTCGGCGGACTGGATCACTTTCAGCAGGAGGTCACGGCGATGGTCGACTACCTGCACAGCACCACGCCGGCCGAAGGCGTAGATCAGGTTCGCGTGCCAGGCGACCCGGAACGTGAGTCCGTTGCCACCCGCAGCACAGACGGCATCCCGATCGATGAGAACAGCTGGAAGGGCATCCTCAAGGCGGCGGAAGTGGCCGGCGTCAGTGACGGGGAGATCGCTGCCGTCGCGGGCTGACGATGGGCAGTCGCCCCATGTGCGGACCCGGCAGGCTCATCACCGTCCGGAGCGAAGCAGTGCGGAGCGAATCTCGGCCAGCGTCAGCCGTTTGAGCTCGCCTGGGTTTTCGAGATCAGACCCGCGGTCCGTGTTCTCGAACGTCAGTGCCATCATCTTCGCCAGGAACGCAGGCCGGGTGCTTTCGTGCACGTGCGGCAGTGCGGCCTCGATGAGGGCGGCGGCCTCGAATCTGGGCAGCCAGTGGCGATAAGCCGCGAACATCTGCTGTCCCAGCCCGGGAGCATCAGCCCAGCTCGCTCCCTCGAACAGGTGCTGAGTCACCCATTGGCCCGCACCGAAACAATCGAAGCTCTCACAGGCCGCATAGCCCTGCTTACGGCGCGACCTGTGGATGGCGCAACGATTGCACTGGTCCAGGTGCACGCAGGGTGAATGGGCGGGTTTGTCCGTTCCGAAGCCCTGCTCGCGGAGCTGAGCAGGCACAACACAACACAGGCCGCAGCATCGGCTGCAGTCGGCACGATAGACCGCGAGTGACATTGGCTGTCTCCGTCATTTTGAGGTATCAAAATGACGACGCGCTATGTGACACAGCGCGAACGAAGAAGTAACAATCCTAGTGGCCGATCGGCAACCGGTCAACGTGCCGTTTACCGGGCTCATAACGGCAAAGACAGCGGTGTTCTATCGCGCGACGCATGCGTGCTCAACACCGTTCAGGATGTAGAGCGCCTCATCCCCTTTGGTCCAGAACTCGATCCCGTCCTTCACATAGCGCGCACCCGATGCACTGCGCGTTTGTGGAAGGACCACAGAGCGACCGCCGGCATCCAATTCGATGGTTTCGGGATCGGGGAAACGAAGGGTCAGCGTTCCCAGGTCGCCGCACTGGAACGCCACAGCGCCGTCCTGAGCGAGGCCGTCTCCGTTCCCCGGCACGGTGGCAGCGCCGGAGGTGGTGCAACCACCTGCCAGCAGAACAATCAGGCAAATGAGTCGCGATGGGGGGCGATTGATCAACATTGTTCAGCGCACTTTCTGGTCTGCAGGACCTGGTGTTACTCTCCCGATGCTATTCTCCTGGTGCTACTCTATCGGGCCAACCATTCCCTCTCTCCATAATGCTCGATCCGTAACGCTCGATCCGTAACGCTCAATCTGAAAACGATCAATCTGAAAAGGGAGCATCAGAATATGGCTCAGTTCCTGTTTGTTTACCACGGCGGTGGCAAGCCTGACTCGCCGGAAGCCGAATCAGACACCATGGCAGCATGGGGTAGATGGTTTGAATCCATTGGCGATCGAATCGTCGATGGCGGCAAACCTGTGGGTGCGTCCACGACGGTCAACAGTGACGGCAGCGTGGACAATCACGGCGGCGCGAACCCGACGACGGGGTATGGCCTGTTCGAAGCGGCTGATCTCGACGCGGCGATCGAGATCGCCAGAGGTTGCCCGATACTCGCGGACGGCGGATCCGTTGAAGTCGCGGAAACATTCGCCCCTTAACCCGTCGCTCTGCCGCCGCACAGGCACGCCCGCGCTCAGAGACTCCGACCGAACAGATCGAAGAGCCGTTCCCAATGCCGTTCGGCGGCGGCCTTCTGATAGAGGCCTTCCCGTTGCGGAAACACGAAGCCGTGTGCCGTGCCCGGATACCACTCCACCCGGTGGTTGACGCTGGTCTCGCCGAGATAAGCCTCGAGGCCATCAACCATCTCCTTCGGCGCCCACTCATCTGTTTCCGCACAGCCGAAGTAGAGTTCGCCCTGAACCCGATCCGCCTGCAGGTGCGGGGAATCGAGCGCCTCGGTGAACAGGCGCACGCCATGGAAAGAGGCCGCAGCAGCCACCCGATCAGGAAACGCCGAAGCGGCAGCAAAGGCAAAGGGGCCGCTCATGCAGTACCCGACCACGCCCATGGAGCCCTCCCGGGCAGCAGGGTCTCCCGCGGCATGCGCCATACAGGCGGCGATGTCCTCGCAGACCATGGCGTTGGTGAGTGAGTTCATGTGGCCCATCATTTCGGCGCGGGTATCCGGGCCCACCTGAAAATCCCGCACGCGGCGATAGTAGAGATTCGGCAGCATCACGTAGTAGCCCACGGTGCCGAGGCGCCGGGCCATGTCATGCAGTTCTTCCCGTTTCCCGGGGGCATCCATGAGGAAAACAATGAGCGGATGAGGGCCACCCGCTTCGGGATGGGTGATGAAGGTGTTCATGGCGCCACCCGGTGTGGCGATATCCGGTTCTGATTCAATCATGAGGATGCCTCGGTAATCTCAGTGGGTGGTGCAAGCTCGGAGAATCGGTATTCGCTGCGCAGATCCTCAATCTGAAAGCGCCCGCCGGTTTTCTGGTGAACGTCCGGGTCCATGGCCAGTGCGGCCAGCGCCCGACCGGCGAACCGCGGCGTCCGACGTTGTCCGTCATCGGTCTCACATTCCGCCTGTGCTGTGAGCGTTCCGGCGTCCAGTGTCATCGCCGTCACGCCATGGGGCCCGAGTTCCTGCGCCATGGCGGTCGACATCCGCTGGCCGCCGCTTTCGAGCACACTGCTGGCCGGATTCGCCCGATCCTGCGCCTCCAGGACACCGGTCAGGTTCACGATCAGCCCACTGCCCTGCTCCACCATCAACCGTGCCGCCAGCGCAGATGCGACATAGCAATCCCGAAGGCTGGGACCACACTGAACATCCCAGGATTCGAACGGTTGGGTCCAGAAAGGCGAGGACCGAACGGAGGGCGCCGCCACTTCGACCAGATTGTTGATGAGCACATCCAGCCGTCCGGATTCGGACTCCAGCCGGCGGAAGCATTCGAGCAGCGCTTCATCGTCTTCAAGATCGATCTGCACGCTCAGGGCACGGCCACCCAGCGCTTCCACGGCAGCCACGGTCGAGCCGATGGCATCCGCTGCCTCCGCCCCGGATAGTCTCGTGGCGAGATAAAGGGTGGCGCCGGCTTCGGCCAGACCTTCTGCGATCCCCCGGCCCACGCCGCCACTGGCATCGGTCACCAGCACCACGCTGTCTCTAAGGTCGGCCATCTCCCCCCACATTCACCTCTCGCCGCATCACCAGCTGAAAGGCGTAAAAGTACCCATTGTACCGACGAAGCTGGACCCGTTGGCACAGTTCGGCTAAGTTGCCGATCTGTTGAGAGGACAGCAAATGCCAGGATCGGACATCAAACGCGCAGGGCTGAAAGTCACCCTGCCGCGACTCAAAGTGCTGGAAGTGCTGGAAAACGCCAACCCGCACCATCTGAGCGCCGAAGACGTTTATAAGAATCTGATGGATACGGATGATTCCGTGGGTCTGGCCACCGTCTACCGGGTACTCACCCAGTTCGAAGCCGCCGGTATCGTCTCCCGACACAACTTCGACGACGGTCACTCCGTGTATGAACTCGCCAGCGAAGAGCATCACGATCACATGGTGGACGTGGACAACGGCAAGGTGATCGAGTTCGTCAACGAGCGGATCGAGAGTCTTCAGCATCAGATTGCCGAAGAGCACGGCTACGAACTCGTGGACCACGAACTGGTGCTGTTCGTCCGCAAGAAGAAGGACCCGTCATAGTCCCGGGCTGTCCCGGACTGTCCCGGACTGAGCCTGGTCAACCTTTCTTTCCTGACCTTTCCTGATCTTCCCCGATATCCCCGGATTTCCCCGGATGCTGGCCGACGAAGTCTTTTCCGTCCCGTACGGTGACAGTCATTGCAAATGAGAATAATTTCCATTTAAATACATGGCCATTTCAGTATTCGGTGACGATCGTCCGAAGTGTTGTGTGATCGATCACCGCCAGGACCGCAAGCCAGGACTTCAAAGAAAGCGCCATGAATCCCGCGACATCCTCGCCAGACTCCACACCAGCGACATTCAAACTCGCCGACCTTGCGATCGGCGAAGAAGCCCGCGTGGGTGAATATCCCGAGATGAACGAGTACTGCGAGCGGCTCATCCGGATGGGACTGATTCCGGGCACCACCATCCGTCTGGAGCGTCTCGCCCCGCTCGGCGACCCCGTGGAAATCCGTTTCCGGGGCTATGCGCTGGTGCTGCGCCCTTCTGAGGCGGCCTGCCTGCATCTGGAGCGGTCATGACCCAGATCGCTCTGGTGGGCAATCCGAACTCCGGCAAAACCACGCTCTTCAACGATCTGACCGGCACCCGACAGCGTGTCGGCAACTGGCCCGGCGTTACCGTCGAGCGTAAAACGGGCAGCTTCCGACATGGCGACAGCGCAGTGGACGTGGTCGACCTGCCCGGCACCTACTCGCTCGAGACCATCGGCGAAGCCATCGACGAGCACATCGCCCGCAGCTTCATCGTCGATCAGTCGGATGAGATCGACGTACTGGTCAACGTGGTGGACGCGTCGAGCCTGGCCCGTGGCCTCTACCTCACACTCGAGCTGCTCGAAACCGGCCTGCCGGTGGTGATGGCACTGAACATGATGGACGTGGCCGACAGCCACGGTCTGCACATCGATGCGTTCAGCCTTTCCCAGACACTCGGCTGCCCGGTAGTGCCCATCGTCGCCAGCCGGGGCGAAGGCGTCGGCTCTCTGAAAGACGCGGTGATGGCTGCAGAAAAACCGACAGTGACACCCGCGACGTTCGAATCTCCCGCGGATCGCTATCGCTACATCGACGAGCTGCTGGAAAACGCCATCCGTTCTTCCGGAGTCCGTCGGACCATCACCGATCGCATCGACAGCCTGGTGCTGAACCGGTTTCTGGCCTTCCCCATTTTTCTGGCCACGATGTACCTGATGTTCATGTTTTCCATCAACGTGGGCTCAGCATTCATCGATCTGTTCGACGGACTCGGGGCGGTGCTGTTCGTGGAAGGACCGCGGCAGCTGTTGAGCGGCATCGGCCTGCCTGGCTGGCTGGTTGCTTTCATCGCCGATGGTGTGGGCGGCGGCGTACAGCTGGTGGGTACGTTCATTCCGGTGATCGGCGCGCTGTTCCTGGCACTCAGCTTTCTCGAAGACTCCGGATACATGGGTCGCGTTGCCTTCATCGTCGACCGGCTGCTTCGCAGTCTCGGCCTGCCGGGCAAATCCTTCGTCCCGCTGATCGTCGGCTTCGGCTGCAACGTGCCTGCCGTCATGGCCACCCGGACCCTCGACAACGAGCCGGACCGGATTCTCACCACCCTGATGGCCCCCTATATGTCCTGTGGCGCGCGGCTCACCGTCTACGCGCTGTTCGCCGCCGCCTTTTTTCCAAGCGGCGGTCAGAACGTGGTATTCGGCCTGTATCTGATCGGCATCGTCGCTGCGGTGCTGAGTGCATTTGTCGTTCGCAAGTACCTGATCCAGGCACCGGAAAGTCAGTTCATGCTCGAACTGCCGGCCTATCACATGCCCACGCTCAAGGGCCTGCTGCTGCAGACCTGGCAGCGACTGAAAGGCTTCGTGGTCCGGGCCGGCAAGGCGATCGTCGCCGTGGTGATCATTCTCAACATGGTGAGCACCATCGGGACCGATGGCAGCATCGGTAACCAGGACAGCGAAAACTCGCTGCTTTCCCAGATCGGCAAGACAATCACGCCGGCATTCGCACCCATGGGTATCCGGGAGGACAACTGGCAGGCCACGGTCGGCATCTTCACCGGCATTTTTGCCAAGGAAGTGGTGGTCGGGACGCTGGACGCCCTCTACTCACCGGAAGGGGAAGAGCAGACGCTGACGCTCGGCGAACAGGTGGCCGAAGCCTTCGCCAGCGTGCCGGCCAATCTGGCAGATCTCGGCAGCACGCTGACGGATCCGCTCGGGATCAATATCGACGAGTACGATTCCCTGGAAGGCGCCGCTTCCGAGAACGAAGTTACCACCGGGACCATCGCCCGTCTGCAGTCGAGCTTCGACGGCCAGCTGGGGGCATTCTCCTACCTGCTGTTCGTGCTGCTCTATATGCCCTGCGTGGCGACGATCGGTGTGATCGTGAAAGAGATCGGCAGGTTCTGGGCGGTATTCGCCACCCTCTGGTCCACGGTACTCGCATACACGGCAGCGACGCTGTGCTATCAGCTGGGCAGTCTGTCTGTCGACCCATCCGGGGCACTCATGACCATTGCGATGGCACTCCTGGTCGCCGGCGGGATGTTTGTGATGCTGATCCGATTCGGGCGGCGGCAGACACCCACGCTCATTCCGCTCGTCAATCTGGAGACCTGAGCCGGCCGGCTCAATCGCCGTCGAGCAACTTCCGATAGTTCCTCATATGCCGCTGGGCGGCGAGTTCATCGCCTTTCAGCTCGAAGATCCGGGCCAGATTGTAGTGCGCGTCCGGGACTGACGGTGCCCGCCGATAGTACTCGGCGGCCTGTTCCACCTGATCGAGCTCGTCGAAAATCGTGCCCAGGTTGTAATGGGCCAGCTGGTGATTGCTCACCGCCTCCAGGGCCTTCTCGTAGTGCCGCTTTGCCTGCTTCAGATTCCCTTTCAACTGCAGCAGACGACCCAGATTCACATGGGCGTCCGCATTGGTCGGGTTCATCTCGATCGCCCGCTGATAGGCTTCGGGGGCCCGGCCGGGATCCACTTCCTCCAGATCGAGGCCCAGGTTGTACCACTCATCGCTGTCCAGATCGTCGCCCTCTCTGGCGATGATCAGATTTCGATTGGCCAGGTCGGCCACGTTGTCGGCCAGCTCCGCCACCGAGAAATCTAGTTGGGCCTGGCCTGTCTCCGCATCCCACACCTGGTTGTCTTCGCGCACCACCACATTGCTGCCATCAGCGAATATCCGCACAGCGGCGAGGGAATCCACATGGGTGAGCTCGGACTGGAGTTTCAGGAGTATGCGGTAGGCTTTTCTGGCCGAGACATCGGCGTCGAGAAGGCTCTTGGCCGTGCGGAGCAGCACCACGTCCTGGAAGTTGAAACGGTACTCGCCGCTCTCCGTGCGATCGGGGTGGATGAGCGACCGGCGCACGTAGTGGCGCACCTGATCCGGCTTCATACCGATGAGATCAGAAACTTCTCGCGTGCTGTAGCCCATCCGGCGATTTTAGCAGCCTGATTCGCGGTCAGCCCGTTTTTCGGCTTCGCTTCGTGGCAGGTTTTTTCTTGGCCCGTGCGGCGGGCTTCTTTGCGGCCGGTTTCCGGGCTGCGGGTTTCTTCGCAGCAGGTTTCTTGCCAGCCACCTTCTTCGCTGTGGCGGGTTTTTTCGCGGCAGCCGATCCGCCGCCAGCCACCGATGCCTTCAACGCCGCCATGAGATCCACGATCCTGGATTCCGGCGCTTCTTCCGGCGGCAGAGTAATTTCCTGGCCGTCGATCTTCTGCTGAATGCGCTCCATCATCCGGGACCGCACCTGGTCCTGATAGCGCTCGGGTTCGAACTTTTCGTTCACCCGCTGATCAATGATGGTCAGCGCCAGATCGAGCTCGTCGTCGTTGATTTCACAGGGGTCCAGCGTCACCTCCGAGAATGGCCGCAGCTCATCCTCGTGCTTCAGCTGTTCCATGATGAGGCCTTCGCTGTCATCTTCCGCGAAGGGCCGTACGAGCACCAGATGGCTCTTGCCTCGCGCAGCGTAGTTTGCCAGCGCCGCCCGGCCGGTTTTCTCCAGCGCGGCGCGCAGAAGATGATAGGAACGCGCAGCTCCTTTATCCGGGCCCAGGTAATAGACCTTTTCGATGTAGAGCCGCTCCACATCCTCGAGCGGAATGAATTCGGCGATGTCGATGGCATTGGTGGACTCCACGTGCATTGCTTTGATCTCTTCCTCGGAAAAGAGCACGTACTGGCCTTTGGCAAATTCATAGCCCTGCACCCGATCTTCACGATCGACCACCTCGCCGGTGGACGAGCTGATGTATTGCTGCTTCAGCCGGGAACCGTCTTTCGACAGATAGTTGAAGCGGACGGCCCTGGTGGTGTCCACGGTGGAATAGAGCTTGACCGGAATGGCCACGAGACCGAATGAAATCGTCCCTGAGCCTATCGAACGTGCTGCCATCGTCTTCGCCTCCTCTCCTTGAGCTTCGACTTGGGCGGCCGGAGACTATAACGTAAGGCTCGACGTGCCCTCAAGAAACCTGAAAACCTACCGTGACAGGCGTCTCGCGGACGCTACACCGGAACCTTTCGGACGTGCGCTGGTGCCGGCGACGGGCAAACTCTTTGTGGTGCAGCAGCACAAGGCGTCTCACCTCCACTTCGATCTGCGCCTGGAAATGGACGGCGTGCTGCGCTCCTGGGCCGTGCCCAAGGGCCCATCCCCGCACATGAAAGACAAGCGGTTTGCCGCTCTGGTGGAAGACCATCCACTGGATTACGCGAATTTCGAAGGGACAATTCCAGAAGAGAACTACGGCGCGGGACAGGTGATCGTCTGGGACCGGGGTACCTGGCAATCCGTCGGAGATCCGAAAGAGGGATTAAAGAAAGGCAAATTACTTTTTGATCTTCACGGATTCAAACTGCATGGGCGCTGGACGCTCGTGCGCATGAAAGGCGGCCGTCACGCCAGCAAAGCCGCCGAGGAAGGCCGGGAATGGCTGTTCATCAAGGAGCGGGACCGCTACGAAGGTGAGGAAGGCACTTTCTCCGACCGCTCCGTCCTGTCCGGACTCAGCGTCGAAGAAATCGCGGAGCCGGCAGCCGTTTCCCGCCGCCGACTCACAGCGGCCCGCCGCCTGAAAGATGTGGTCCGAATCACCGGCGCAGACAACGCCGCGTCGATCAGCCCGATGCTCGCTACCGCCGGCGAAGCCTTCGATCACGCGGACTGGCTTTTCGAACTGAAGTACGACGGCTACCGGATCATGATCGACAGGACGCCCGACGGGGTCGTGTTGCGTTCCCGGAACGGCCATGACCTCACCGCTCGCTTTCCCGAAATCGCCCGGTCGGCGGAACGCATCCTGCCGGAGCACTATCTGATAGATGGTGAACTGGTGGTGCTGAATTCTCAGGGAGTACCGGACTTCTCGCTGCTGCAGTCACGGGCGAAACTCACTGGCGAACTGGAAGTTGCCCGGGCGGCCATCGAATTGTCCTGCACTTATTTCGCCTTCGATCTCCTCCGGCTCGGTGATGGCAAAGGCGAAGACCTGGACCTGCGGCCGATACCGCTCCTGAAGCGGAAACAGCAGCTGGAAAAACTGCTGCCGCCACAGGGCGCAATCCGCTATTCAGATCATGTCATGAAAGCGGGACGCGCCACCTATCAGGCAGCTGTGCAACTCGGCCTGGAAGGTGTCGTCGGCAAGCGAAAAAACGGCCGCTATGAATCCGGCCGTTCCAAAGCCTGGATCAAAGTGCGGCACGCAAAAACCGCCGACTTCGTGATCCTCGGCACGGTCGCGAATCGCAGTAATCCTGAAGACATCGGTTCCCTGGCGCTTGGTGAGTATCGCGGTGGCGAACTGATCTATGTGGGCCGCGCGGGCTCCGGACTCAACGCCGGTATGCGCAGGACGCTGGAAGGTTCATTGGGTGAATCCATCGAGCGGCCGGAATTCGTCCCCGCCGACCAGGCCACAAAAGTCGCCTGGGTGAAGCCCACACTGGCCGTGGAGGTGGCGTTCAAGGAATACACCCGGGACGGGCACCTGCGGCATCCGGTGATTCAGCGACTGCGACCCGACAAACCGCTCGAAGAGTGCATCGGCGGTTTCGACGACCCGGGCGCGGTCACCCTGGCCCCTGCCCCGGAACCCGAGGTGGCGATCACCCACCCGGACAAGATCTTCTTCCCGGAGCGTGAGCTCAGCAAGCTCGATCTGATCCGCTACTACGAGAAGATCAGCCAGTGGATGCTGCCCTATCTCGCCGACCGGCCCATCGTGCTGACCCGTTACCCGGACGGCATTCACGGCAAATCCTTTTATCAGCGGGATGCCCCGGATTTCGTGCCGGACTGGATCCGCCGGGAAGTGCTCTGGTCGGAATCCGCCGAACGGGAAGTCCGCTATTTCATCGTCGATGGTGCCGCAGCGCTGAAGTACCTGGCCAACCTGGGCACCCTGCCCATCCACACCGCGCACAGCCGGGTTGCCGATCTCGAGCATCCGGACTGGTGCGTCCTGGATCTGGATCCGAAATCCGCGCCCTTCACCGATGTGATCACCCTGGCTCAGGCAATCGGCGAACTCGCGGACGAGCTCGAGCTGCCCGCCTACCCGAAGACGAGCGGCAAGTCCGGCCTGCACGTGATGATCCCCCTGGCGCGACAGCTCAGTCACGATCACGCCCGCACCCTGGCCGAGCTGATGGCCCGGGAGATCGTCGCCCGCTACCCGGAGATCAGCACCGTCGCCCGGTCCCTCAAGGCGCGGGCAGGCAAGGTGTATGTGGATTTCGGTCAGAATGGACAGGGTCGGCTGCTGGTCGCCCCGTTCAGTGTTCGCGCCGAACCGGCCGCATCGGTTTCCATGCCCCTGAAATGGTCGGAGGTGAACGGTCGTCTCGAGAACGCCAACTATCACATCGGCAATGCCATACGCCGCATGCAGCGGCTGGGGGAAGATCCACTGGCGGGCGTACTCGAGGACCAACCGGACCTGGTCCGTGCGCTTTCACTGCTCGCGGAGATCTCGGACTGACTCATCAGCGCGGGACTGCAGACGGAACAATCAGATGTCTGAGGTGAGCGCCTGGGCCAACAGGGCCATCGCGGCCTGCGTGAATTGCCACATATTGGCTTCACGTTCATCGCTTCCGGTCTGAACCGTCGTGGTGAGGGTGACAGGCCCGTCAACGGCCAGCACACAGGTGCCCGCCGGATGACCATACCGGGCACCCGCAGGCCCGGCGGCGCCCAGTTCCGCAATCCCCCAGGTGGCATCCAGCTGTTCCCGGGCCCGTTGGGCAAAGCGCTGCACCATGGGCTCAGAAAGCGGTTCGAGCCCTTCCACATCCGCGGCGCTGATACGAAGCAGCTCACGACGGGATACCAGGGTGTAAACCACACTGCTGCCGAGGAAGTAAGCGGATGCACCGGCGACCGACAGCAGCGACGCGCCAATCAGGCCGCCCGTCGATGACTCCGCCACCGCCACCGTTTCGCCTCGGGCCTTGAGCAGCTCACCGATTCGAGCCACCTGAGTGGTATGAAGTATCTGATCCATGGTTTCGTCGAACCCTCTGTTGCGCCCAACCTCTATACTGCTACGTTATGAAAATTGACGGGAGGATCAAATGACGGAAAAGACGCTGAAGGTCGGTCTGCAGCTCGGCTACTGGAGTGCCAGTCCGCCGGAGAACTTCCTGGCCCTGGCAAAAGAAGCGGAAACACTCGGCTTCGATTCGGTGTGGACCGCAGAAGCCTACGGCTCCGATGCTCTCACCCCACTGGCCTGGATCGGCTCTCAGACAGAACGCATCCGGCTCGGCACCGGCGTCTGTCAGCTCTCTGCCCGCTCCCCGACCGCCATGGCCATGGCCGCCATGACCCTCGATCATCTGTCCAAGGGCCGGATGATCCTCGGTCTCGGCGTATCTGGTCCACAGGTGGTGGAAGGCTGGTACGGCGCGCCCTTCTCGAAGCCGTTGTCACGTACCCGGGAGTACATCGACATCATCCGGCAGGTGCTGGCCCGGGAGGCGCCGGTGGAGAACAAAGGCGAACACTACCCGTTGCCTTACGAGGGTGACGGCAGCTGGGGACTCGGCAAACCGCTGAAATCCATCGTCCATCCCTATCGGAAAGACCTGCCCATCTTCCTGGGCGCCGAAGGGCCGAAGAATGTCGCCCTGGCCGCGGAAGCCTGCGACGGCTGGCTGCCCCTGTACTACTCGCCGTTCCGCCAGGAGACCTACAGCGCCTCCCTCACAAACGCCCGATCGGATTTCGAGATCACTCAGGGTGTGGTGGTCAACATCACCGACGACATCGACGCGGGTCTGATGCCGGTGAAGCACATGCTGGCGCTCTACGTGGGCGGTATGGGTGCAAAGAAACGCAATTTCCACAAGGAACTGGTCACCCGTATGGGCTTCGGTGAGGCAGCAGACAAGGTGCAGGCGCTGTTTCTTTCAGGCAAGAAACTGGAAGCCGCGCACGCGGTGCCGGACGCCCTGGCCGACGAGATCTCGCTGGTGGGACCGGAAGGCAGGATTCGGGAGCGGATCAGTGTCTGGCGGGATACGCCGGTGACGTCCTTGCTGGTTTCCGCTCGCAATCCGGCAGAACTCGAGACCATGGCCAGACTGGTACTGGGCTGACCGGCAGATAAAAAAACCCCGGACGACAGCCGTCCGGGGACGCAAACCTCGCTGGCACAGTCGGACGGCTGCGCTCAGTATGTGTCCGTCACCGTGTTGTGGACATTGAACTTACCGGTGGGCGTGATGAGACGCTTGTCTTTGATCACCGCCTTCAGCTGCCGGGTCCTGTCATCCACCACCACGATAGCGGATTCCTCCTCCATACCGCTCCAGACGGAGAACCAGACTTCGTCGCCTGCCTTGTTGAACTCGGGCTGAACGACCCGTTTCGGACCTGGCCCAAGCTCGGCCCACTCGGCGATAGGCAACACCTCATACCCGCCCTCCAAATTGTTCACGTCGAATACCGCTACCGACTGGCTGACCGCCGGATCCGGATTGAGCGGGGAATCCACCCAGAGGTTGCTCGACTTGGGATGGCTCTTGACGAACAGCGAGCCACCGCCCTGCCCCTGGAGAACGCGCACCACCTTCCACGCATTATCCGCATGCTTCTTCGGATCCGTTGCGATGACCGTGATGTTGGCGTTACCCAGCGCGCTGGTCACCCAGACCGGCCCGTAGTCGGGGTCGGTCAGATTCGCACCGCGGCCCGGATGAGGAATCTTCTCCACATCGATCAGCGCGGCGAGCTTCCGGTCCTTCGAATCCACCACGGCGATCTTGTCGGACTGGTTGGCCGCCGTCAGGAAGTAGCGCTTCGATCGGTCCCAACCGCCATCGTGCAGGAAACGGGCCGCATTGATGGTGGTTTCGGTCAGGTTATCGATGTCCTCGTAGTTCACCAGCTTGATGAGGCCGGTTTCCTTGATGTTGATGATGAACTCGGGATGCTCGTGTGAGGCCACGATGGCAGCCACCCGGGGTTCCGGATGATATTCCTGGGTGTCCACGGTCATACCACGGGTGGAAACCACTTTCAGCGGTTCCAGGGTGCCGCCATCCATCACCACGTACTGAGGCGGCCAGTAGGCGCCGGCAACCGCGAACTTATCCTCGTAGCCCTTGTACTTGGAGGTTTCGACCGAGCGAGCCTCCAGACCGATACGGATTTCCGACACCTTCTGTGGCGGATCCATATACAGATCGATCATGTCCACCTTGCCGTCCCGGCCGATGGTGTACATGTAACGGCTGGACGCGGACGGACGGGAGATATGTACCGCATAGCCGGTCTTGATGATCGCCAGGATCTTCTTGCTGGGCCCATCGATGATGGCCACCTCGCCGGAATCCCTGAGGGTTACCGCGAACATATCCTCCACATCGTAACGGTGCTGCGGACGCTTCGTACGCTGGGATTCCGGAACGATCAGGTTCCAGGTTTCGGTGATCTCCGGCAGCCCGAATTCAGGCGGCGTGGGAGGCGGGTGCTGAAGGAATCGGGCCAGCTGGGAGATTTCCTCCGGGGTGAAGTCGCCCGAGGTACCCCAGTTCGGCATACCGGCCGGAGAACCATAGTTGATCATGGTTTCCAGATACTGAGTCCCCTTCTCCCGGGTGATATCCGTGGTCAGGGGCTTGCCGGTAGCGCCTTTGCGCAGCACGCCGTGACAACCCGCGCAACGTTCGAAGTAAAGCTGGGTGGCGTGGGCAAACTCATCCCTGGTCATCGCCGGCCCTTCGGTGGAAACCATGAGGTCCAGTGCTTCCGCACCGAGCGGCGAGGGTGCGCCTGAGTAGGCCATCTCCGTTTCCGGGCTTTCGCCAGGGTGCGGTCCACCTTCAACCCCTTCTCCGGCGAACGCTGCCCGCTGCTTCGCCACATCCTCGCCGGTGACAGAACCGCCATCGTTGCCCCAGGCATTCAGCACGTAAGTCACGATGGCTGCGACGTTTTCGTCGGACAGATAGGCCAGGTGCGGCATCACAGAGTTATAGGTGACGCCGTTCACCTCGATTTCCCCGGACACACCCTGCAGTACCGCCGAAATGGCACGCTCGGGATGATCCTCGAGATAGTCTGAACCGGCGAGCGGCGGAAACACCCCCGCCATGCCCTCACCGGTTGGCTGGTGACAGGACTGGCAATAGGCTTCGTAGCCGGCTTTTCCCGTATCCCCCCGCGCCACTTCGGCAGCATGCACCTCGGCGGCCGCATAGAGGCTGGAGGCACCCATGAAAGCCGCGATGCCGGTCAGCGCTGCAGCCACCCGGCGTGCGACGCCGGACCTGCGCTGCTGACGGCCGTCGGGCCTGTCTGATGGCAACTTCATATCTGATCCCCTGTGTCGATTAATTGCCGTTTTCACCCCTATGGCCGACTAGAGATTCACCCGCAGGGCAACGCTGCCGTAGCGTCCCGGTGCAGAGAGGTAGTCTATCATGGGGTCGTTTTCCGTTCGGTTGCGGACGGAGCTCCATTGCCAGTAGGTCCTGTCGAAGGCGTTGAAGAGTCCAGCATCGATGCGGACGTTTCTGCTGATCCGCCAGCTGGCGGTCAGATCGAGAATCGCGTATCCATCAGTGGTCACCTGACCCGCCACGCTATCGTCCACGCGATCCTGCGCAGCCACCGCCGTGACGATCATGCCCAGCCGCCAGCGGGCATCGGGTTCCCAGATCAGTGAAGTAACAAGCTCTGCCGGATCGACCGTATTGAGCGGTTCATCGTTGGTCCGGTTGTTGCCGCGGGTGAGGCTGGCGGCGGCGTCCAGAGAGAGTCCGGACACCCAATGATCGAGCGAAAAGCCGAACGTGGCCTCAGCGCCATACACCCGTGCCTTGTCGATGTTCCGGGACTGGAAGATCAGATTGCCGGTTTCAGGATCCAGCCCCAGGTTCACCTTGGTTTCGATCAGATCCTCGTAGTCAGCGCCGAACGCGGCAATCGTCCAGCGCATCCGGTCACCTCGATAGCGGTAGCCCAGCTCAATCCCGTCCGAAGTTTCCGGCTTGAGGTCCGGGTTCGGTATCGCCTGATAACCGAACAACGGGATGTTGAAGCCGATGTTCAGGTCTTCGAACGGTGGCGCGCGAAAGCCATGGGCATACTGAAAATAAACTTCCGAGGCAGAGTCGAACTTCCAGATGGCGCCGAGCTTCGGAGCCAGGGAAGACTCGTTCGAGTCCACCACCGGCGTCTCGGGGTTATCTGCGCTGAAAATGGGGTCGATGCGGGCGTCGAGGTCGTAGCTCTGATAGCGCAGACCGGGGATGACTGTGAAGCGGCCCAGAGTGATCTCGTCGTGCACGTACAGGGCGAACTCCTGAACGCTGGAGTTGGGAAAGTCGCGCACCGGCATGACCTCACCCAGCAGCCAGTTGCTGGACGTACCGGCGGCGAGATCGTGGGTGCGACCGTCGCGCTGCTCTTCGATGTCGCTGGCTTCATAAGAGAGTCCCCAGGCAACCCGATGCTCCGTCCGACGCGTGGCGAACGTGGATTCCAGATCCAGAGTTATTCCCCAGGTCTCGGTGTCGTATCGGAAGTAACGCTCATTCAGCGTGTTGATGGGTGCTCGCAGATCATCCGTATGCTGTTCCACCCGTACATCCTGCCAGTAGACGTTGGCTCTGCCGCTGTCGAGCCAGGTTCGCTCGACGTCGAAGTCATAGCCGAGGGTGGCCGAGTAGCGACGACGCTCATCATCACCGATGAGGCTGGTGGTATTGCGGAACTGGCGCCCGCTGCCGAGCACGCTGACCATATCCGTGCCCACCTGCTCATCGAAGATGGAACCGTCCAGACGGATCCGGTTACCCCCTGGCAGGGTGTAACCGGTTTTCAGAAACAGTGACTTCTGCGTGCGGTCCTGACTATCCGGCTCATCGACCGCGGAGCGATCGACCTCGTGTCCGTCTTTACGGGACAGATGCATCACACCGTCCATGGCGCCCGGGCCAAATTCTCCACCCAGCGCCACAGAAGCATTCAGCGTCGAGGAATCATCACGTCCTGACCAGGTCGCGCTGCCGCCAAGATGGAGCGGATCGCCCATCAGGTACTCCTGCGGATCACGGGTGACCATCGCAAAAACCCCACCAAGTGCATCGTTGCCGAACAGGGTGGAAGCCGGGCCACGCAGAATCTCGATCCTCGATACAGCGTCCGCAACCAGGAAGTCCTGCCCGGCATTCGAAAAAGAACCCACGTCGAACTGATCCGGGATGGGCACGCCGTCTATGAGGCTTGCCACTCGATTACCGGAGAGACCGCGTATGGCGATCTCGGTTTCGCCGAATCGACTGTCCGCAGATGCCACACTGATACCGGGTGTGTAGCGGACAATATCGGAGAGCGTGGTCGCCATCTCGTCCACCAGATTCTGGTGGGTGATCACGTCAACTTTACCTACCACGTTGTCCCGGGAGCGCGGCAGCCGGGCGCCCACCACGAGAATCTCGTCGATGAACGCAATGTCGGAACCGGTTTCCGACTCCGCCCCTGCCTCTGAACCGAGCACAGGATGCGGGAAGGACAGGGCCGTGAAGATCAGGGCAGCGGTATGGCAGGTGGCTGATCTCAAGATAGAGAGGCTCATGTGTGGAAATTCTTGTTCAGTTCTTGTTCTACTGGCCCGATACACAGTCTCTCCGAAGTGAGGAAGGCCCTCACTCCGGGGAATCCCCTAGCCGCGTAGCAACAACTCCCGGTGATGACAATCGAGGGTGCTGCCTATGCTTCATCGCGCAGTAGAAGGCGACCAATGCCATCTGATAAGGGGATAGCAAGCATGCAAGCGAATCAGCTTCGGGCTGTCGCCGTGGCGGCAGCTTTTTTCGGGGCCTCACTCGGTGCGGCACAGGGACTGGCGGCAGAAGGGAACGAATCCCTGGATGTGCTGCTCGACGAGGGCAAGGTGACCCTCGACTTCCGCTACCGATACGAGTTCGTCGATGACGGCCGCTTCGATGAAGAGGCCAATGCGTCAACGCTCAGAACGCGACTCGGATTTCAGAGCGGCGTCTGGCGGGGCTGGGACTTCAACATGGAGGTCAACGATGTGCGCGAACTGCTGGCGAACGACTTCAATGCCGGGGGCGGGACCACGCCGGACAGGACAGAGTATCCCGTGGTACCGGATCCGAAAGGGACGCGCCTCAATCAGGCCTACGTGAACTACACCGGTATCGACGACTGGGGTTTCAAGGTCGGCCGGCAACGGATCAACCTCGACAATCAGAGATTCGTCGGTGCGGTCGGATGGCGTCAGACCGAGCAGGTATTCGATGCGGGCACGGTCGCCTGGGGTACGGAGAAAGCAGACTTTTCCGCAACCTATGTGCAGTGGGTGCGCCGCATCTTCGGGCAGGAATCCTCGGCCGGGAAACACCGGCAGGACGGTACGGTATTTCTCAATGGCGGTCTGGCTATGCCGTTCGGCCGGTTGCGCGGTTACTACTACCACATCGACGATGAGGACGATTCCGCGTTTTCCACGGGCACCATCGGTGCGCGTTTCACGGGCATGCCCGCAATCAACGATGACTGGTCCATCCGCTACCAAGCGGAATATGCGCACCAGAACGATGTGGGGAACAATCCCGTGAACTACTCGGCGGATTACCTCCACCTCTCGGCAGCGGCGGTGACCGGCATATTCGATTTCGGTCTCGGCTGGGAACTCCTTGGCGGCGATGAGGGTGATGACGGCTACGCCGCATTCAGAACACCCCTGGCCACGCTGCACAAGTTCAATGGCTGGGCAGATCAGTTCCTGTCCACGCCAAGCAACGGCCTTTCGGACCTTTACCTCAACTTCAAGGCCACACCGGGCGACTTCATCTTCGACGCCCGCCTGCACAACTTCAAAGCGGACTCAGGCAGCGACGAGTTCGGTACCGAGCTGGACTTCCGGGCGGGCTACCGGTTCACTGACCGCCTGCGAGGCGATCTTTTCCTGGCGGTATTTGATGCCGACAACGATGTGGCGGGCTTCGATGATGTCACCAAGTTCTGGGTGCAGGTATATCTCGATCTGTAGCGCATCCAGCAGAGGATCACATCAGCGATTTCCCTTACCATGGACGGATGACTGACCGCCCAGGTTGCCGTCACTGATGGACAGATTGCCACCGGTCGTGGTCAACGACCAGGCCGGCCGCCTGGTCGCAGCCGGCTCAAATGGCCGTGGCGGCAATGGCGGTAACGGCGGTGGCAGAGATGGCGGTGGCAGAGCTGGCGGCAACGGCGGCGACAGCGAAGTAGATGACTGGCTCACCCAGCTGGCCCGACGTACCCGGGTCATTCGCGCAGATGCCGGGGATTGCACGGCGGCCATCGAAGAATTGCTGGCGGATGGCCATGAGCGGATCGCCGTGGGCGGCGGCGACGGCACCCTGCGAAGCACCGCCGAACTCATCGAACGGGCAAAGCGGAACGCCGAAGTGGTCTTCCTGCCGCTCGGTACCCACAACCACTTCGCCAAGGATCTGGGTGTCCCGCTGGAGGTCTCGGCCTGGTCGGAATTGCTCGAATCTCCGGTGACGACCCGGATCGATCTCGGCGAGGTCAACGGGCACCTTTTTCTCAACAACGTATCGATCGGCCTCTATCCCGCCATCGTCCAGCAGCGCCAGAAACTGCCCAAGGAACGGATCGCGGGATCAAAACGGCTTGCCACGCTCTGGGCCGGCTACCGGACCTGGCGTTCGTTACCCCGACCCTTTGAGGTTCGCTGGCAAAAGGACGATGAGGGGTCTCAACGGCGGCGTACCCGGCTGCTGCTGGTGAGCAACAATCAGTACGCGGATGAACCGCTCGCACCACTGACCCGCGAGGAACTGCAGGGCGGTCGCCTGACGCTCTACGCCCCGCGCACGCTGCGTCTCGGCGGTGCTGCGAGCATGGCCTGGTATGCCCTGCGGGGGGAAGTCGCCCTCTGTCCGCACCTCGAGGTGGTGCGCGCCGAACGATTCTCCCTGGCGCTGGACGGAAAACGCCTCGAGGTGGCCCTGGATGGTGAATTGCTGGAGACCGAACTGCCCCTGGAAGTGCGGGTTCGCAAACGCGCGCTCACGGTCGTCCTGCCGGAAGTCGGCCTCAAGTCCGAATAGCCGGCATTCATCCGCCCGCCGCCACCCGGCAACGATCAGCCGTCTGACCGCTCCGTCTGTTCCTGGGCCTGCTTTTCAGCCTGTTTTTCAGCCTTGCGCTTCGCCTTCTCCGCCTTGTAGGCATCGATCACGGCCTGCCGTTCAGCTTTCAGTGTTTCTCTGAGCAACGCGACCTGATCGCCGGTCACCTCGTAAAATCCCGGGATTGGACAGGGCGGGCCGACAGAGCCCGGGGCGAATCCGTCCATGGCACGAATATCGTCCATACGACAGAGCTGACTGCCCCTGGGTTCGTAGGCGATGGCCGAGTTGCGCCGCAGCTGGTGGCATTTGTACTGGAACTGCACCAGGTAATAGGTTTTCGACGGCAGCTCGAAAACCACGTGCTGATCATCCAGCACTTCGCTGCCGCGAATCGAACGGACCGGGATGCAGCGTTCGAGCGCGCCATACCCTTCCGGACCGGAGGCTTCGTTCAGAATCGATTCCACTTCCGGTGAAAACACCAGGTCTTCCGGCGCCTGGGATTCAGCCGCGCCGGCAACGCCCGTGCCGGCCAGTGCGAACCACAGCAGAATCGGCAGAGGGCGGGCAGACCACATGATCATTTCGCTTCAGTCAGCAACGCAGCCTGAGCCACGTCGATGGGTTCGAATTTGCCGAGAAAACAGGTGCCATGCATGGCCACCGGTCGGCCGCCGGAAAGACCGAGCTGTATATCCATACTGTTGGTCGGATAGAAGGGATCATTCTGGCAGATGCTGCTGGTGCCCCGGGATTCGAAGACCGGCAGATCATTGTACTTCAGGCTCGGACAATCCCGTTTGAGCTTGTTCAGCCAGTACTTGTCGCCGCGGGAAAACAACAGATACTCGGTATTCAGCACCTTTACGGTACGGTACGCCCGGGAATTGAGACAACGCTGTGGATCCCCGCCTTCATAGGTGGACACTTCGGAAAGCAGCGCGTCGAGCCGTTCATCCAGCGTCTGCTCATCGTTGCCGTTGTCTGTTGCCGCCGGTTCCTCCGTCTGTTCAGAGGCATCTCCGCCATTCGACCCGGACGGCGTCCCGGACTCAGCCTGCAGGCCGGCAGGCAATGCCAACAGGAGCGTGATCAGGAGGATTTCCCCGTTCAATCCATTCAGCCGCATAACCTCTCCACCAGTTCCGGCAGCGCGCTGGCGCTGTCTGCCGGCCACTTACATTGCCACCAGTCGTCCGCCCGGGTGCGGCCCTGGTTGATGGCCGCCATGGGCAATCCCAGCGCCTTCGCGGCTTTCGCGAACCGGTAACTCGAATAGACCATCAACGAACTGCCGACAACCAGAAACCCATCCGCGCGGTCGAGCTCCCCCTGCACTTCCCGAACCCGCGCTTTCGGGACCGAGTCGCCGTAGAACACCACATCCGGCTTCAGGACACCGCCACATTTGCACAGCGGCTCCTGAAAGTCATCGAACTGTCGGACATCGTCGAACGCGGCATCCCCATCCGGCTGCGCCGTGGTCGAGCCATGGAGCCAGGCCCGGTTGTGCGACTCCAGCCAGCCCTGCAGCCGGTCCCGTGACTGACGCACACGGCAGTCGAGGCAAACCACCTCGGCCAGACTGCCATGCAATTCGATCAGCCGATTCTGTCCGGCCCGCTGGTGCAGGCCATCCACGTTCTGAGTGATGACGGCCTGCACCCTGCCGGCCTGCTCCAGTCGCGCAAGCGCCGCATGGGCAGCATTGGGTTGTGCATCCCGAAAGGCCGGCCAACCACGCATGCTGCGGGCCCAGTAACGACGACGTGCATGCCGATGCCGGAGAAAATCCTGATGTTGAATCGGCTCGCTGCGCTGCCAGTCGCCCCGGTGATTCCGATAGGTGCCGATCCCCGAAGGCGCGCTGATTCCGGCGCCGGTCAGCACGAAGAGGCGCTCCGCACCGGCCACACAGGCTGTGAGCCCGGCCAGATCCGGCATCAGCGCAATCGGTCTACCGAGCGAATGGCCGCCCGGGCGATTTTCGGCATGTTGGAGTTGCCCATGGGTGTGCCGGCTCCGCTGTTCAGGGTGAGTGCCACCGCCAGATTCCGGCTCGGGTCGCAGAAGGCACCGCTGCCGCCGTAGCCGTAGTGCCCGAAGGCCTCCGGCGCCCGCACACCGATGGTAAACGCCTTGTGGTAGCCCATCCGCCAGTGCATGGGAATGAACAGCACCCGATCCCGGGCCGTGCTCTGCACCTGGCTGATTTCCCGGACCCGTTCTTCGGAGAGCACCCGCACGCCGTCGAGTTCTCCACCGTTCGCCAGCATGGCATACATGCGCGCCAGGGAACGGGCCGTGAACTGACCGTTGGCCGCCGGAATCACCGCCTGCACCACTGCTTCCGAATTCCAGTCGAAGGTCTCGGTGAACGGATTCATGGCGGAGTTGAATTCTGAGAGTTCCACACCCAGATGGCCGAGACCCCGCTCCACCCAGAGCATGACGTTCTCCTGCCACTCTTCCCGGGGTTTGGCCGGCCTGGAGAGTCCCTGGGTCAGTTCGGCCCGGCGATAGAGCTCGTTGTGCGGCATGCCGATGAACATGCCGTCCAGCTTGAGCGGATCGGTCAGTTCCTCCGCCAGCACAGCCTGGAGTGACTTGCCGGTGATGGCTTCGATGAGGCCGCCAATGAGCCAGCCATAGGTGAGCGCGTGATATCCGTGTTCATCCCCCGGGTCGTGGGCGGGCTCCGCATCCGCGATCCGGAATTTCATGTGTTCCCAATCGAGCATTTCCTGGGGATGGCTGATGAGCTCAGTGATCCGGTAGAGCCCCGCCTGATGGGTGAGCGCCTGACGGATGGTAATCTGCTCTTTGCCCCTTGCCGCGAACGCCGGCCAGTGCCTGGCGATCGGGTCGTCGTAGCTCGCCTTCCCCTGATCCACCAGAATGTGCACCAGAGTGGACAGCACGCCCTTGGTGGTGGAAAAACTCGGCGCCGTGGTGTCGGCCTGCCAGGGATTGCCTTCGGAGTCTTTGATCCCGCCCCAGATGTCCACCACGGACTGTCCGTTGTGATAGACGCATACCGCCGAACCCGCGTGCTGATCTTTCGGGATCTGGCGGATCAGGGACGATGCCACGTCTGCGTAGTCCGGATGAATGTTGCCGTCGAGCATGCCCCCATTTTCCCACAGTTTTCCCCTAGAATGGGTGCTCGAACACGGACTGATCAAACGACGCATGACCATCGACTGGCGCGCCTACGAAACCAACGGTTTCTGGGATGAGCTCATCACGGCCAACGGCAGAGCCCGCAAGGGCGCTGGGAACCTGACCCGCATGCTCGCCGAACTCAGCGACGAAGAGCTGGCGGCCAGGCGAACGGCGGCGGAACTCGCCATTCGCTCCATGGGCATCACTTTCACCGTTTACACAGGCGAAGGCAGCGGCAGTATCGACCGTGAATGGCCATTCGACATCATTCCGCGCCTGATCATGAAAAAGGAATGGGATGCGGTTTCCGAAGGGCTTGCCCAGCGGGTGAAAGCGCTGAACCGGTTCATCGACGACATCTACCACGACCAGAAGATCTTCGATGACGATGTGCTGCCCCGGGAATACATCGAGAAATCCAAGGAGTTCCGCGAGGAGTGCCGGGGCATCAGCCCGCCGGAGGGCGTCTGGTGTCATGTCTGCGGCTCTGATCTGGTTCGGGACGCAGACGGGCAGATGTATGTGCTCGAAGATAACCTTCGCGTTCCTTCCGGCGTTTCCTACATGCTCGAAAACCGGGAGGTGATGAAGCGCGTTTTTCCGGAGCTCTTCGGTGACTACGTGATCCATCCCGTGGACGACTACCCGAATCAGCTGGCAGCCTGCCTGCGCTCACTGTCGCCGAAACACTCGCCCCAGATCGCCGTGCTGACGCCGGGCATCTTCAATTCCGCCTACTACGAACACGCCTACCTGGCCAACGCCATGGCCGCCCAGCTGGTGGAAGGGTCCGACCTGGTGGTGGACAAGGACGACAAGGTCTACATGCGCACCATCGAAGGGTTCGTGCAGGTGGATGTGATTTACCGGCGTATCGATGACTTATTCATGGACCCGGAAGTATTCAATCCGGACTCCATGCTTGGCGTCCCCGGCCTGATGCGGGCCTGGCGGGCGGGCAACGTGGCCCTGGCAAATGCACCGGGTTGTGGCGTAGCGGACGACAAGGTGATCTACACATACGTGCCGGACATCATCCGCTACTACCTGAACGAAGAGCCGCTGCTGCCGAATGTGCCCTCCTATCGCTGCGTGAACAAAGAAGAGCGGGACTACGTGCTCGACAATCTGGACAAGCTGGTGGTGAAGCCGGCCAACGAGTCCGGCGGCTACGGTATGTTGATCGGGCCCAAAGCGTCGAAAGCCGAGCGGGATAAATTCGCCCGCCAGGTTCTGGCCAACCCGCGCAACTACATGGCCCAGCCCATGCTGCTCCTTTCAACCGCACCCACACTGGTGGACGCGCCGAACGAGCCCGGTGGCGTCGCGGAAGGACGGCACCTGGATCTGCGCCCGTTCATTCTCTCCGGCAAGAAGACCTATGTGACCACCGGCGGATTGACCCGGGTGGCTCTGAGAAAAGGGTCCATCGTGGTGAACTCGTCCCAGGGCGGCGGCAGCAAGGACACCTGGGTGGTGGACCTGGAATGATAAACAGCAACCGCATACTCTCCAGCACTGCCGAACGGGCCTACTGGCTGGGTCGCTACCTGGAACGGGCCGACAGTACCGCGCGGATGGTCCGGGTGAATTCCCGCCTCCTGTACGATCTCCCCAAACGTCTGCCGCTGGCCTGGCAGGGCCTGGTGAACACCACCGGGACCCGGGAGCTGTTCGATGAACTGTTCGATGAGCCGAGCGAAAAGAACGTCTCCCGCTATCTCATCAACGATACCCGCAACCCGGGTTCTCTGATCGTTTCTCTGGATTTTGCCCGCGAGAATGTCCGCACTCTGCGCGGCATCATTCCGCGCGGCACGGTGGAGCAGATCAATGAAGCGTACCTGTATGCCAAGGATCAGCTGTCCGAACCGCTGTCGAGAAGCCGGCGCGCCACTGGTCTGGAAGAAATACAGGCATATATACAGCGTATCGATGGCTTCATGTCGGCCAACATGCTGCACGACGCCCACTGGACCTTTCTGCGGCTGGGCAACTTCATAGAGCGGGCGGATATGACCAGCCGTATCCTTGAAGCCGGGTGCGAGGACATATTCGACGAAGCCTCGGAACTGGAACCCTTCACGGACATTCAGTGGCGCAGCGTACTGCTCTCTCTCGATGCCACCCAGAGCTACAATCAGGTGGTGCAGGGACCGGTGAGTCAGGAAGCCGTTCTGGAATTTCTGGTACACAACACCCAGTTGCCACGCTCGCTGGCCTACTCGCTGAAATCTCTGCGCAATGGCGCCCGCGATCTGCCAAGGAACGAACGCGTGCTCCGGTCCGTGAACCGGCTGCGCCGACAGGTGAGCAGCCTGGCGGTGGAAGCACTCGACATCGAAGGCATCGAAACTTTTCTGGACGATTTTCAGAGCGACCTGGCCAGCCTCGACTCGGATATCAGGAAAACCTACTTTCAGTACAAACCACGGCGACGTCCCAGGAGTTGATGAAGCCGCGGTAATCAGCAGATGAGTGACGGGGGAGAGACTCATGAACCGCTTCAGATTTCAGATGGCTGGCGCCTGCGCCATCTCCTGCCTGGTGGCGCTCGTCCTGCCCGGCACCACAGCAGCGCGAGATCTGCCTGTATCTCGAGCCGAATCGGTTGGCATGTCCAGCGATCGCCTCGAGCGGATCGGCCCGGCCATGCAACGCTACATCGACGCCGAACTGGTGCCGGGTACCGTAACCGCCATCTTGCGCAAGGGAAAACTGGTGCATCTGGATGTGCGGGGCAGCATGGACATCGCCGACGGACAGGACATGCGCCGCGATACCGTCTTCCGCATTGCCTCGATGACCAAACCCATCACCTCGGTGGCGCTGATGATGCTCTGGGAAGAGGGGCGCTTTCAGCTGCGCGACCCGGTGAGTCGTTTTCTGCCCGAATTTGCGGACATGCAGGTGTCGACAACGAGCGATGCCAGCGGTGAGACAGGTGAACTGGTTGCCCTGAAACGCCCCATTCAGATTCGCGACCTGCTCACCCACACCGCAGGACTTGCGAACAACTATCTCGGCAATGCGGATGCCTACCGCGCGCACATGGCAGAGCTCGAACAGCCGACGGATCTGGAAGCCTACATTCAGCATCTGGCTGAACTGCCGCTCAACTATCAGCCCGGTGAACGCTGGGAATATTCCACCGCGACCAGCGTGGTGGGCCGCCTGGTGGAGGTCCTGTCCGGCATGCCGCTGGATGAATTTTTCTACGAGAAAATATTCGAACCGCTCGGCATGACCGATACCCACTTCTTCCTGGATGAAAGCTACGCCGGTCGGCTGGCCGCTCAATATACGCCCGGCGAGGACGAGAAGATCGTCCAGCAGGATCCCGGTTCGGCAGAGAGTCGATGGATCCGTGGGCCGAAGACACTGTTCAGCGGCGCCGGCGGATTGGTGTCGACCATCGACGACTATCTGCGCTTCCAGCAGTTGATGTTGAACGGCGGTGAGCTGGACGGCGTCCGCCTGCTTTCACCTGCCACCGTTTCCCTGATGCTCGATAACCACACGGGTGAGTTACCCATCTGGCTGGCTGGACCCGGCATGGGCTTCGGCCTCGGCTACGGGGTAGTCGTGGACCGGGGTGCGGCGGCCACGCCATTGTCTGAAGGGGCCGCCTACTGGGGTGGCGCTTACTGCACGATCAGCTGGCTGGATCCGGCCGAGCAGATTGTGGCGGTGCTGATGACCCAGGTGCGGCCGTATACGCACATCAACATCCGCCAGGACTTTCAGGTGCTGACGTATCAGGCGATTACTGAGGCAAGCGCTCAATAGCCGGCGCCTGCCAGCGTGCGAAGGCGACGTAAACCAGGCAGGACGCCGCCAGGGCAGGAAACACCTCGTGCAGTACGTCCGCCGGGCCTGCCAGCATCCAGCTGAGCAGGACGCAGATTCCCACCAGCATGGACGCCAGCACCCCGTCGGCGGTGCCGCGGTGCCAGTGCAGACCGAAAAGTATGGCCGGGAAAAAGCAGACGGCATACAGACTGCCCGAGAATATGGTGATCTCGACGATGCCGCCCGGCGGGTTGAGGGCAATCACCGCGGCGATCAATGAGCAGCCGACCACGCCAATCCGCGTCCAGGTGAGCGGATGTGCAGTCGGGTGCACCGTTTCCACCACATCTTTGTAGAGCACGGAAGCCGCCACCAGCAGAACGCTGTCCATGGATGACATGGCTGCGGCGACCATCGCCACCACCAGAAAGTCGGCCACCCAGAGAGGAAAGACAGTTGGGTCGTTGATGAGCGTGGGCACCACCAGGTCCGTATCCACCACACCATCCAGCAGCGCTCGTGCCAGGATACCCACCGGAAACAGACAGAGCTGAATCAACGCGATCCCACCCACCGCGACCCAGATGCCGACTCTGACACTGCGCTCGTCTTTCAGCGAATAGAATCGGGAGAGCTGCCGGGGATCCACCAGCAGTTTGAGTGATCCGGACAGGGCAATGCCCAGCAGCACCACGAACGGGAGCCCGGCATTGAGGGTGAACAGATGTTCCGTGTCGGGTGCCGCGGCCAGTGCTCCGAATGCCTGAAATCCACCCGCGGCATTCAGCACGCAGAAGAAGATCGTCGTCGAGCCCAGAACCATCAGAACGCCCTGCACCACGTCTGTCCGCACCACCGAGACGAAACCGCCGATGGAGGTGTAGAACATCACGATCACCAGCGTCAGCCCCACCGCATGCTGATACGGAATCCCCAGGAAGCGCTCGAAGAGATTGCCTGCGCCCTTAAAGATGGCGACCAGATAGAGCAGGCTGGACAGCAGAATCACCAGTGCTGCCGTCATCCTCAGCAATCGGTTGTGCGCACCGAAACGGGCTTCCAGATAATCCGGCAGGGTCAGCGCATCCCAGTGGCTGGTGAATCGGCGCAGCCGGGGCGCGACCATGGTCCAGGAAAGCCAGGTGAACACCACGATCAGCACGGCCATGGTCATCCAGGGCACACCGTATTCATAGCCTTTGCCCGTGTGGCCGATATAGCTGTTGGTGCTGGCAAACGTCGCAAAGAACGAGATACCAACGACAACACCGCCCAGGCTCCGTCCACCCACGTAGTACTCGGTCAGGTTGTGACTGTGCCTGGCGCCGACCCGCGCGTGGTAGAGGAGGACGGCGGTATAAACGACCAGCAGAACACCGGCGAGCCAGTGATCAGAAAACCAGGCCACGTGCTATCCTCAGCGCATGCGCTATCTCGTTCAGTTTCTCGTCCCCGCCCTCATCGTGGTGGTCGTAGTGTACCTGCTGGCACGCACGAAGCGCGGTCAGGACGAAGCATCCGAAAACACCGATGAGAGTTCGGATACTGGCACGTTCATTCTGATCCTGGTGGTCGGTGCCTCTCTTGCGGTCTTATCCTTCTTCCTGATGCAATCCGCCTTCGGCTGAGCAGGCGGGAGACAGGGGCCTGCGGGGCGAACGCTCAGTACCTGAAGTCAGCGGAGGCTCCACGCGCCGTCCATTGAACAGGGCGCCACGACAACGGTCAGCGATTGCCAGTCTCCGTTGCCCGACCTGTTGACCGGCCTGTTGGCCAGAACGGATGGTGCAGATCGATCAGATATTCGTGGCTGTGCTCCAGCGCATCATGCGAATGCGGATGACTGTGGGGCTCCGTTCCTTCCTGCCCTTCCTGCCCTTTGTGTTCATGCTGATGATGCGCATCGTGGACGTGCAGATGCTCATGAGAAAGCGCTTCGTGTCGATGCAGGAGCGGCGCATCAGTCTCCGCCCGCCATAACCCGATTGCTGCCGCCAGCGACAGCAGACAGACGGCCGCCATCACCGCAAAGGCCACCGGCAGACTCGCGCTAGCACCAACCCAGCCGGCGAGCGGATAGGCAATCAGCCAGCAGGCATGAGAGAGTGCGAACTGGGCGGCATAGTAGGCCGGTCTGTCACCGGGCTGGGAAGACCGGACAATGAGGCGTCCGGCGGGCGTCTGAATCAGTGACGAGCCCATTCCCAGCAGCGCCCAGATGAGGATCAGCCCCGGCAGCGAAGGGCTCGTCATCCCGGCCAGCAGGCCGATGGCGAGCAACGCCCCGCCGCCGAGCATGAAGCGTCGATCCGGGTATTTCTTCAGCAAATCCGGCAGAACCAGCGCTACCAGCATGGATCCGGCGCCGAATCCCGCCAGCGCCAGGGCGGTGTCTGTTTCACTGGCCCCCAGATATCCGCGCACGTAGACCACGGTGTTCACGATCACCATGGCACCTGCTGCAGAAGCGGCCAGGCACAGTGCCAGCAGCCCTCTCAGGCGAGGGGTGCGCAGATAGCTGGCAACACCGAATACCGTGTTTTGCCAGACGCCCTGATCCCGTTCCGGCACACTTGCAGACGGCAGCGTCACCGTGAGCAACAGGACGGCGGACAGCAGAAAGGTCCCGGCATTGAACAGGAACAATGTGTCGTACGTCATCAGCAGCAATGCGGCAGCTGCCAGAGTCGGACTGGCCAGGTTTTCAAGATCATAGGCCAGACGGGACAGCGACAACGCCCGGGTGTACTGATCCTCGTCCGGAAGCACATCCGGAATGGTCGCCTGGAAGGTGGGGGTGAAGCCTGCCGAGCAGACGTTGAGCAGAAATATCAGCAGATAAATCTGCCAGACCTCGGTGACGAAGGGCAGAAAGCAGACGATGACCGCCCGGCCCAGATCAAGGCTGATGAGAAACCTCCGGCGCGGCAGTCGATGTGCCATACCGCCCACCACCGGTGCCACGAACACGTAGGCGATCATCTTCAGTGCCAGCGCCGTGCCAAGCACCGCGCCGGCATCACCGCCGGAGAGGTCGTAGGCCAGCAGCGCCAGCGCAACGGTCGCCAGACCGGTGCCGATCAGCGAGACAATCTGAGCCGAGAACAGACGCCGGTAGGTGGTGTTGGCCGGAACGGAGAGCATGGCCGCAGGTTAGCAGGCTGCGGCCGGCAATCTCCAGGGAACCCTGCCGGAAAACACTCGCCGGATCAGGACTCTTTCCTGCGCCGGGAGGTGGGTTTTGCGGCAGCCGGCCTGGGGCCGGAGGCAGGTGCGGCTAGCGGTTCGAGGAACGACTCCGCCAGACGCGCACCAGCGCCCGCATCTTCATGTTTGAAAAACACGAACGCCCGCTCTGCGCCGGAAGCCTCGATCTTCTCCCGCCAGCGCCGAAGCTGTACGGGCGTATAGTTCGCAGCGCGCAGGCGCAAATAGACCAGCGGCCCGGGCAGCAGATCTACCGACCCGGGTGCCGGTGCCATGGCGTCGTCATGCGTTGCCACCCGTGCATGCCCGCGGTCCAGGAGCGCCGCGTGCACATCCTCCGAGTCCCAGGAGGGATGACGGAATTCGAATGCGACGGGCAGGCCCTCCGGAATCAGCGCCTGAAAAGCCCGCAGCCGCTCGACGTTGACCGTCATGTTCGGCGGAAGCTGGAACAGCAGCGCGCCCAGCTTGGGCCCCAGGATTTCAGCCCTGCTGACAAGAAAGCCCATGGCCTCATCCGTATCCTTGAGACGTTTCTGGTGGGTAATACGACGGGACGCTTTGATTACGAACCGGAAGGCTTCCGGCACGCTGTCCCGCCAGGTTTCGACCACATACGAGCGGGGCATCCTGTAGAAGGTGTTGTTGATCTCCACCGCCGGCAGGCGCGACGCGTAGTAGCTCAACCACTCATCGGCATGCAGCTCTGGCGGATAGAACGTACCTCGCCAGGCCTTGTAGCTGTAGCCACTGGTACCGCCGAAAATCCTGATCCGCTCCGCCATACGAGCCTCCCTTCCCTGATCAGTCTGCCGCCTGTATCGCCGACCGGTCAAATACTGCCTTCCGGAGATTGCGACCGGGTGAACGGCAATTTGCTGCACGGATGTCACCCTGCTTACCATGCACCGTTCCAGGGAGCATGAGGGATCCAGGCATGGCCGGCAGCGCACGCAGATACAGCCGCAGCAACACATCAGGGCAATCGGGCAGACTGAATCAGATCCGGTCGCTGGCGCTGACCCTGGTGCTCGGTGCATTGGCCTTTCAACCCGCCTACGCAGCCAATGGCGACTACCTGAGCCCGGACCTCCGGGCGCGGGTCGAAAAGCTGAAGGCCGACGTCGCCTATCTGCCCACGGACCAGCACAACATGCCGGAGCGGGCCCGCCTGCTCTGGCAATGGGCCAACGCCTGGGCGCTGACCGGAGGCGAACTGCCCGTCAACCTCACGCAAACCGTGGCCGCCGTCAGTGCGTATCCGGAACTCGCCCGGCAACTGCCGGCCGCCATCGACGCCTACCTCTACGAGTTGACCCTGCTGGATGAAGATCCGATGGCGCTGGGTACGCTGACCGCAGACCCAGGGCCCTTTGAAGCGCGCACCTTTGTCACCATCCAGCAGACGTTCACGGTGGGCAGCCGCCAGATCCAGCCCGGCGGAGGGTTCGTCGTCGCCCGACATTTCATGCCGAACTACGGGGTCTGGCAGGCCACCGACCCGGAAGCCGACAACTACATCAGCATCGCCAGCAGCAACAGCTCGGTCAGCTTCGCCATCGACAGCGTGCCCATGAGCGGCATGCACGGCGGCTTCCGCGGGCAACGTCCGGCGCTCATGTTCCGTCTGGCAACCGGCACGCTCAGTACCGGAGACACCGTCACCATCACCTATGGCGACAGGCGCCAGGGCAGCCGGGGCTTTCTCATGGCGGATTTCTCCAGCGACCGCATGCCGCTGCCGCTTTATCTGGCGCTGAATGGAGACGACCCACTTCTGACGCTGCCTATCCAGCCCATGGCTGTCACCGGAACGGCGTTCGCGGGTGTTGTCGGGTTCGCCCCTTCCGTGGTGGCACCCGATGAGACGTTCACCCTGTCGGTGCGGGGCCAGGACGCCTACTACAACCGCGCGATCAATGGTCATCCGGCGATGAATATCCTCAACGGCGAAACGGTCATCGCCCGGGTCCCGGCAAGCCGCGAGGCGATCAGTCTGGTGACGCTGAGCCTGCCCGAACCTGGCGCTTACCACCTGCGGATTGAGTCCAGGGACGGCAAGGTGACAGGCGAAGTGAATCCGATCCTGGTGACCCCGGACAATCGGGATCGGATCTACTGGGGAGATACGCACGGCCATTCAGGTTTCGCGGAAGGAATCGGCACACCGGACGGGTTCATGATCTGGGCCAGGGATGACGCCCGACTGGACTACGTCACCCATTCCGAACACGACGTCTGGATGGATGACTATGAATGGGAAGTGCTCCGGGAGCACGTTCAACGCTACACCGAGGAAGGTGCGTTCATCGCGTTTCTCGGTTACGAGTGGACAGTGCGCAACTTCAGCGGCGGCCACCACAACGTTCTGTTCCGCACGCCCGAAGCCCGTGAGCGGATCCCCGTCCAGTTCTACCCCACCCTCTCCCGGCTCTATCAGGGACTCCGCAGCACGGCAGGCACGGAAGATGTGGTCATCATTCCCCATGCCCATCAGGCCGGCGACTACCGGCTGAACGATCCGGAGCTCGAACCACTGATCGAAATCATGTCGCAACACGGCAACTTCGAGTGGTTCGGCCGTATGTATCTGGAGCACGGTCATCAGGTCGGCTTCGTGGCCGCTTCAGACAACCATCTCAGTCAGCCAGGCTACAGCGCGCCAAAAAATTCGAGCCTGGCCCAGCGCGGGGGCCTTGGCGCCATACTCGCGAAAGACAAAACCACGGATGCCCTCTTCAACGCCATGAAGGCGCTGAAAGCTTATGCAACCACCGGTGACCGGATCATTCTGGACGTGAACGTCAATGGGACCCCGATGGGGCAACGGGCAGCCTTTGCCGAAGACCGAACACTGCAGGGCCGGGTGATCGGCACCGCTCCCATCGAGCACATTGCCGTGATCCGAAACGACGAGGTCATCTGGACGCAGGATTACCTGACGGCCACGGCGTCTGCCGCGAGCAATGGCGAGGCGACCTTTCTGCTCTCCTTCGGCTCCGATTCCGCGCCCTATCATCCCGGCGACAACCCCAGGGGCTGGCGGCACTGGCAGGGCACTCTGGAAATCGAGAACGCCGACCTCAGCACCTTTCGAGGTATGGACTTCCACAACAGCTTCTATCAGTTCATCACGCCGGATCCGGACAATCCCAATCGCCTGCAGTTCGCCACGCTCACCCGAGGCGACACGAGTTCCATCGAACTCGGAATCTCCGGCTTGAGACGGGCATCAGCGCTGCGAATCAACCTGGTAGAAAGCCGGGAGACCGGTGGTGCTCCGCCCGCCTACCGGAAGCCCCAGACCTCACCCGCCAGCGAACTCGTCTTCCCGTTCCGGGATCTGACAGGCGGACGGCTGGAACAGAGCGTGGCAACAGACGTCTATGCCGACACCGTGGTGCTCAGGCAGAAAATCGAGAACGGTCCCCGGGACGTTTCCTTCGAGATGGAGGATCAGTCAGCGCGGCAGGGTGACTATTACTTCGTCCGCGTCCGCCAGGCCAACGATGCCATGGCCTGGTCGAGTCCGATCTGGGTCGGCGGATTTCCGAAGCGATGAATTTCGAGCTGCATCCGGTACTGGCCCGGGACACGCTGCCCGTCGCGCGCCTGTCGGCCTCCGAACTGCTGCTCATGAACGATGCACGCTTTCCGTGGTGCATTCTCGTACCCAGGGTGCCGGGCATCTCCGAATGGCACCATCTCCCGGAAATTGAGCAGGGGACGGTGATGCGCGAGATTACCGCGGTCTCCAGCTTTCTCGAACACCTGCCGGAAGTCAGCAAAGTCAACGTGGGCGCCCTCGGCAATCGGGTGCCTCAACTGCATATTCACGTGCTGGGCCGGCACCCGGGTGACGCCGCCTGGCCGGACCCGGTGTGGGGATTCGGCACGGCCATGGCCTATGAGGCCGGATCGGCCGAGCGGCTCGTGAGTCAGCTTCGGACCGCGCTCTCAAACCAGACGCTCTGACCAGACCCTCTGACCAGACGCTGACCAGACCTGGCGGCCGGATCAGGCAGCCGGTTTGGGTATCTCGTTCACATGCACGGGCACATCATAGCCCTTGCGCACCGCTGGCCGGTCGGCAATGGCCAGATACCAGCGCAGCAGGTGGGGAAACGCACAGAGATCCATCTCCTGCCACTCATAGCGGGAGATCCAGGGCCAGGTCGCCATATCGGCAATGGAATAGCTGCCGGACAGATACTCACGATCCTTCAGGCGGCCATCGAGCACGCCGTAGAGTCGTTCGGCTTCCGCCTTGTAGCGGGCCTCGGCGTAGGGCGCTTTACCGGCATTGAACTTCAGGAAGTGGTGGGCCTGGCCGAGCATGGGGCCCACCCCGCCCATCTGCAGCATGAGCCATTCAATCGTCTGCCAGCGGTCATCACCCAGGAAGCGATCTTCCCGCTCCGCCAGATAGAGCAGAATCGCACCGGACTCCATCAGTGAGATGCCCTGGGCCCGATCGACGATCGCCGGGATCTTGCCGTTCGGGCTGATGGCGCGAAAGTCCGGGGCATCCTGTTCACCGTTACCGATGTCCACGGCCCGTACTTCATAAGGGATGCCGAACTCCTCCAGGGCGATGGAGACCTTGCGTCCGTTCGGCGTTGGCCAGGTGTAGAGCTCGATCATGCGGCTCGGGCCGCGGCGGGACGCGTTTCAAAGGCGAGCTTCGGCCAGCCACGCGCATCGGCAATCCGCGTCAGTGAGGATTTGGCATTGACGGCAACCGGCCGGCCTACGGCTTCCAGAAGTGGCAGATCCTCGCAACTGTCGGTGTAGAAAAAAGCATCTGCCAGGTCTGCCTCGCGAAAACCCGTGTGCACGTCTGCGGCCTTCTTTTTGCCGGCGCCATAGCACGGGCTGGCATTGCCCGTGATCACGCCGTCCCGGATCTCCAGTTCCGTGCAGTAGAGCTGCTCGATACCGAGATCCCGGGCGATGGGCAGGGCCTGGTAACGGGTTGCCGACGTGATCAGCACCGGCTCATGGCCAAGGCGTTTGTGCGTTTCGATGAGCTGGCGCCCTTCCTCGTAGACAATGGGCTTGATCCGCTTTTCGAAGGCCAGCTCGCCGAGTTCTATCATTTCCGCTTCGGAATAGCCTTCCAGGGCGCCTACCGTGCTCTCCAGAAGCTGGTGATAATCCGACCAGCCGAGCCCCCAGTGCAGGAAGATGCCGGCATGCCGCATGATGCGTTTCGGCGACAGCGAACCGGACCACACCTTCTCCAGGGCCAGAGAAGTGATGGTATAGCCGTCGATCAGGGTTCGATCCAGATCGAAGTAGGCCACAACGGGCGCATCACCGCCCTGCTGGCCGTCCAGAAGATCGGCCAGGTAGGCGTTGAATTCAGTCAGGTTTCTGGCAGGTTTACCCATGATGCCGGTAGCGTTTCGGCCGGTAATTTAACCGTTTCGCGGCCCGCAAAACCAGCACAAACGTGATCTGACGCACAGTTGCGCCGCGCACCCGTTGTGGCCCTCCTGCCCATGGGCCAAGGTAAGGCTGTCAAGAACCAACTCTTCGAGATGCAGACAGTGGACGTCCTGCCATGTTCCAGATAACCCTCTGGTCCATTCCCCCACTTCTTGCCGCGCTGGTGTGTGTGGGCGCCTACCTGCGAGCACGAAAAATGAAGCGGGTACCGGGCATGCAGGCCCTGCTGACGCTGCTCGCCGCCCTGCTGTTCTGGTCCGGCGCGCAATTCCTGGGCTCTGTGTTCACCGTCTCCAGCATCAAACTGCTGACCGCGAAGCTCGCCTATTTCGGCATCGTCCTCGCCCCGGTTGCCTGGCTCTTCTTTGCCGTGGGCTACACCCGTCGGCAGATGCGGCTGCCGAAACTGGCGCTGAACCTGATCTGCGTGATTCCCGCGCTGACGCTGGTATTGGTCATGACCAACGACTGGCATGGGCTGATCTGGCGGGAAGTGGCGTTCGTCCGGGACAACGATGTGTTCGGCATGGTCGTGGAGCACGGTGTCTGGTTCTACGTGCACGCGTTCTACGCTTACGGACTGCTGATGGTGGCGACGACCATCCTGGCCTGGTCCATCGGCCATACCACCGGTGCCTGGAAACCGGTGGTGGCCGTCATCGCCGCGCCCGTCGTCGTGGTGCTGGCCAACCTTTTCTCTCTCTCGCCGTTCAACCCGGTACCCTGGCTCGATCTGACCACCCTCGGCTTTGCCGTCGCCGCCATGATTCTGGATGCGGGCGTACTCCGTTTCGGAGTGCTGGAGACCATCCCGGTGGTTCGGGATCGGGTGGTGGAGCAACTCCGGGACGGCGTGATCGTGCTGAACGCCAACGGCATGGTGGTGGACATCAACGAATCGGCATTGCAGATGCTTCGCACCCGGCGGGCCGAATTCGCCAACCGGTCCATCACCAGCTTCCTGACCGCCCTCAGCATGGAAGAACTGACCAACTCGGAACGGCCGGACGGACAGGGACTCACCATTACGCTACGCGGCCGATCCTATGACATCAGCGCCTCTTCTCTGGACCATACGGATCCGGATGCGGACGTGGTGCTGGTGCTCCGGGACATCACCGACCGGCTGAAGACCGAACAGGATCTCCTCGCCGCCCAGGAGGAACTGGTCCGGCTTGCGCATACGGACTATCTCACAGGCATTCACAATCGACGGTTCTTCATGCAGCGCCTGTCGGAAGAAGTGGAACGGGTACGCCGGCACGGCAGCCAGCTGTCCGTGCTGCTGTTCGATCTCGACTACTTCAAGAACGTGAACGACCAGTGCGGTCACGCGGCCGGAGACCAGATCCTGAAAGCAGTGGCGGACGTGAGCGTGGAGGTAAAACGGATCACCGATATCGCTGCCAGAATCGGCGGCGAAGAGTTCGCCCTGCTGTTGCCGGAGACCGATCAGACCGGCGCGGTGAGCACCGCCCAGCGTCTGCGCCAGAGCATCGCGAAAATTTCTCTCCCGGCAACCCGGGAGAAGAAGGTGAAGGTGACCGCCAGTATCGGCGTGGCCACCGTCGGCGCGGTCAGCCAGGACCTCGAAAACGTGCTGAACCATGCCGACGATGCCCTGTACAAGGCCAAGCACAGCGGCCGGAATGCAGTCTGTTGCGCCGACATCTCCGCATCGGACTGACTCAGCCGTCGATAGGCTCTGCCGTCTCTGCCGTCTCTTCTGCTTCTTCCGTCTCTTCTTCCATCTCTTCTTCCGGGACCGGCAGCAGATCTGCCGCCGGGACCAGGATCTGCTCGGCAATGTAGCTGGCCACTGTAAAGGCACCGGAGATCCGGTCGCTTTCGAGCACGTACTCATCGACCGCTTCGTTGAAGCGGAAGGTCAGCCGATGCGTACCTTCATCGTCCTCGACCGTGATCGATACCGGATCACCCAGCTCGGTCTCCGTCGCGTCTTCGTACAGGCCAAGCACCGTGAGCCCTTCGATGCGATCGACAATACCGGCCACCGCCTCCTGGTCCGCCGGTTGCCCGTCCAGAAGCCAGTCTGCTTCGTCTTCGCGGCTCAGGACCTCACCGTCCGGAAACGTCAGCCCGTGCACGGTCTCGACCTGGAAAAGCTGCTTATCCAACCAGTCCGAGCGGTCCATGGGCAGTTCGTGCAGACCGAAATCGATGCTGAAAATGGCATCGGCCTCCGCTTCCCGGGCATGGATACGCCGGAAACCGGGAGAGCTGCCGAGATAGAGCGTTGCCAAGGTGCCGTCTGCGCCGTCAAACCTGATCCGGCGCTGGAACACGTCCTCAGCCACCTCGAAACGCGCCCGGCTGCTTTCGCTGGTAGCGACCGGCCAGTTTGCCGAGCCACCCAGCAGAGACTCGATAACCTCGCTGATTCGACCCGCGTCCGCCGGCAGTTCACCCAGTCGCCATTCGCCATCCTCCGCCGCGAGACCGACCTCCTGTCCGTCACTGTCTTCGATCGTCACGGCAGTGATCGCCGCGGGCTCGAAGTCGAGCAGCGCCATCGCTTCACCTTCCTCGTCGCCCATCAGCATCAACACCACCAGAATCACCAGCTGGGCGATCAGCAGTCCGGTCAGCAGGGGAATACGGGCGATCATGCTGCACCTCCTTTCAACCAGGCCGAGTAGCGGTTCTGCTGTCGTCTCAACCGCTGGCGATGGATGCCGAAGACCACGAGCACGCCAAGCACTGCAAGGAAGTAGTTGATCGACTCGATCACCATCTGAGCCGACTCCTCCAGCGGAGGCAGGGTCCGGTTGAAGTGCCCGCGGGAGCGGATGGAAAGCAGACTCGAATCCTCCAGGGTCCAATCGACAATGTTCGCCATGAGCTGCGGAGTGTTGGTGTAAACGACCCCTTCTGCCGAACCGATGAACTGCAGGATCTGATCAGCCAGAAAGTTGTTCGAACCGAAGACGATCAGTCGGGCGCTTGCCGGTGAGAAGTCGATGACGCTGGAAACAACCCCCAGCGAGGCCGCTTCGTCGTCCGACGCTCCAGAGCCGTCCTCCATATCACCTTCGCTGTCCGGCACCTCCAGCAGCGGCGAAGTCTGACCGGCGAAAGCGGATTCGAAGCGACCCTCGATCATCACAGCCAGTGGCTGTGCGCCAAGTTCACCTTCCGGACGGAAACCGGACAGTCCGGACTCCGTGATCCGCGGCATCACATCCAGACTGTCGGAAAGCCAGCTCTCCGGTGAACTCGACAGCAGTGTGGTTACCGTTCGCTCATCCCCCTCCGGCAGGCTCACCTCCACAGGCGAGGGCCAGGTCAGTGTGAGTTGAGGCACGCCGGACAGGAAGCCGACCTCCTCGTTGAGGCCATCCTCACGAACGTCCGCAAAATAGGGATAGTCGAGCATCACCAGTTCCTGGAAGCTGAAGCCACCCACCTGCCGGTTCACCGGCGCCGGGAAGGCGGCATTCTGCGGATCCATCACGAACTGTTCGCTCAGGTTCACGCCATGGTGCGCCAGCCAGTCTTCCAGGCCCGTCTGCCTCGGCATGGCGATCAGCGACTGCTGTTGCAGAGAGGCGTTGAACGGCGAGGTGGCGACCACCACGGTTCCACCCTGCATGAGGAACTGATCGATGGCGAACGTCTGTTTCTGATCCAGTCCATCCGGATCGATCACCATCAGGAGATCGGCTGTCTCCGGCACCCTGCCATCGGCAAGCTGACTTGTCTCCACATTGAAGTCACCCTGGAGGAACTCCGTGAGCTGCCGGAACTGGTTGCCTGCGGGGGGTTGCCCCATCATCCCGGCGTACGGATTGACTTCCGGTGCCATCAGCGCAACCGTTTTCAGCAGCCCGGAAGCGAACCGCTTCAGTCCTTCTTCAATCCCGCGCACCGTGGCTTCTTCAGAGAGACCTTCCGGCAATGGGATCTGCACGATGGTCTCGCCATCCGTCAGCGTCAGATAGAAGTAGAAGGACGTGTTGTCGAACAGACTGGTTGCCATCGGCTGAAAGCCATACTCACTGGCAATCTGCGCGGCCAGGGCGCCGTCACCGGCCTCCGGATCGAGGACCTCAACGGTGAATTTGCCCGCTGACTCTGCTGCCATGTCGTCGAGGGTATCCGCCAGAACCTGTCGGTAGTCAACCAGCACCTCGGGCAGCGTATCGTCCGCAGAGATATAGCCGACGAACTGAACCGGCGTATTCAGGCTGGCGAACAGATCGCCGCCTTCCTGGAAACCCTGGAGCACTTTCTTGATGGCGCGGGTGACGTCGAACTCCGGATTCCTGAGCTGAACGTCCAGATTCGATTCATCCGCCATTTTCACTTCGATCAGATCCCGGAAGCCAAGCACCTCGTACTGATCACCGTAGGTGATCAGTACATCGAAGTAGCTGTTGACCAGACTCGACTGATAACGATCAGCCACCTGGAAGGGCACGGGACGGATGCCGTACTTGGTGTTGATCTCGTCTTCGAGTTCCGGATCTGCGACCGGGTCCAGCACGTCCACCCGCACGTTTTCGCCACCAGCCACGGCGAATTCCTGCAACAGGTCACGCATCTGCGGCGCCAGTGGTGCCAGCAGCGGATGGGTCTTGGCACTGAAGAAGCCACGGATCTGCAGCGGCTCGGTCAATTGCGCAAGCTGACTCCGGGTCGCGTCGGAGACCGTATAGATCTGCCCTTCCGTCATATCGACTCTGAGCTTCGAGAAACCGGCCAGCCAGACGTTGGCGATGAGCAGATTGGCCACCAGCAGGGTGGTGGCCATCAGCCACTTGCGATGATGTGCCGGGCTGCCGTCCTCGGCCCAGCGCTGCACCTCCAGGGCATGGACGTTCAGTGCCAGGAACAGCACGAGGAGAGAAGCGTAGAAGTACAGATCCCGGAAATCGAGCACACCCCGGGTGATCGCATCGAATCGGGCGCCGGAACCCATGGCACGCATGAGATCCGCCCACTGGCTGCCCACCAGATCCGTGAGTACCGGTGAGCCGATCATGAAGAACGCGCCACAGGCCGCCGAGGCGATGATCAGGCTGACGATCTGGCTGTCGGTTCTGGCACTGATGAACAGTCCGATGGCGAGATAGGCACCGCCGAGCATCATGGCGGCCACGTAGCCGGCCACAACCGGACCCCAGTCCAGATCGGCAATCATCGACACCGACAACGGCACAGGCAGGGTCAGCAGCAGGGCGAGCCCAAGCAGCAACCAGCAGGCGAGGAATTTACCCACCACGAATTCCCAGCCGGATGCCGGTAACGTGACCACGAATTCCAGGGTGCCGGTCCGTCGCTCCTCGCTCCACATGCGCATGGTGAGCGCCGCGGATAGGAATATGAGCAGCACGGGCATCCACTCGAACATGGGCCGCACGTCTGCAACGTTGCGGGCGAAGAAAGCCTCCACCCAGAAGAACACGAACAGGGTGACCGCCAGAAAGACCAGCAGAAAGAGATAACCTATGGGGGACGCGAAAAAGAGGGTGAGCTCTTTTTTCGCAATGCGCATCACAACATCAGGCCGCATCGCTCACCTCCTCTACCGGCAGGGCGTTCACTTCCCGGAAAACGGTCTCCAGATCCCGGCGCTTGACGGCAAGCTCATAGAGCGGCTGACCGGCACCGACGACGGCTTTCGCAATCTCCCGCCCGGCGGCATCCTGATCTCCTTCGAAGACCACTTCCCAGCAACCCTGGCCGGTCTGGTGCACGGCAGTGACGGGACCGAGCCCTTTGAGAACATCCGACAGATTCGCATCCGTGCCGCTGCGCAACTGATACTGGTTGCTCTCCTTCAGATCCGCCAACTGCTCGTCCAGCACCAGCGAGCCCGCCCGCAGTATGATCGCCCGGTCACATATGGCATCCACCTCCTGCATGATGTGGGTGGACAGTATCACCGTCGCCGACTCGGCCAGGCGCTCGATGAGATCACGCATGTGCTGCGTCTGACTCGGGTCGAGGCCATTGGTCGGCTCATCCAGAATCAGAAACTTCGGCTCGTGCAGAATGGCCTGGGCAACACCCACCCGCTGCTTGAATCCTCGGGAGAGGGTGGCAATCGGGTCCAGCGCTTTCGAGCCGAGTTCGGTCGCTTCGATGGCCCGACGCACAGCGGTCGGGGCGTCGATTCCCCGGATCTCGGCGGCATAGTCGAGGTAGTCCGCCACAGACATTTCCGGGTAGAGGGGCAGGTTTTCCGGCAGATAACCCAGGCTTTCCTGCACCCGGGTCGCGCCGTTCACCAGATCCTCCGCCAGATCCACACCGTCTACCCGCACCCGACCCGCGCTCGGTTCCAGGTAGCCGGTAAGCATCTTCATGATGGTGGTCTTGCCCGCACCGTTGTGTCCGAGCAGGCCGACGATTTCTCCCTGTGCGATGGAGAAGCTGACCTCGCTAACCGCGAGGAAGTCTCCATAGCGTCGGGTCAAACGATCCGCTTCAATCATGCGTTTTTCCTTATCCGCGGAATTTTTGGTGAAATTTGAACGAGCGGAAAAATATTCAATTCGCAGCAAATTTCAAGGGGGTGTCCCAACGATTGCAGCCTGGTACTTTGAAATCATGAATGAACTGCTGACCATCGCCGGAACGGCCGGCGGCCTGGAGGCACGTCTCGCCGGTCCGCAGGCGGACGGCGCATCGCTGAGCAGACTCGCGATCCTGTGTCATCCCCATCCTCTCTATGGTGGCTCCATGGACGATATGGTCCTGGGCATACTCGCCGGGGCACTCCAGAGTGCGGACATTGCATGCCTCCGTTTCAACTTCAGAGGCGTGGGCGGCAGCGGCGGCACACACGACGGCAATGGCGGGGAAATCGAAGATCTGGACGCTGTAATCGGCTGGGCCAGTGAAACACATCCCGATGCGAGACTCACGCTCGGCGGCTACTCGTTCGGCGCAAGCACCATCTGCCGGTTGCTCGATGAACACGACCAACCGGAACAGCTGGAACGGGTGCTGCTGGTTGCGCCTCCGGTGGGCAACCTGCCGGCCCCGGAACCGGATGGCAGGGTGCGAACAGACGTGTTTGCCGGTGATGCGGATCCGTTCGTCGATCACCGTGCACTCGCCGGCTGGCGCCATGCCGAAGTGCATCTGCTTTCCGGCGCCGATCATTTCTTCGGTGGTCACGCCCAGGCGTTGACCGAACAGATCACGGGCGTGCTCGACAACTGAACTAGAAGATCCGCACCCCACTCACCCATACGTGCCCCCAGGCGAGCACGGCATAACCGGCCAGACCGATCAGCACCGGCAACCACAGTTCAGCCAGAACCAGCCGGTTCCGGCCGCCGATGATGGCCGCGAATGGAACATTCGAGGTGGACTGCGCATAGGCCGACCACCCGGAACCCGATGAGGCAGCCTTTTTTCTGTCCATCGCCACGGTGCCAAGCGCCGCCAGCAGACCAAAGGCTGAAAAGAAGACGACCGAGTTGGCATCTCCGTTGGCGATCATGTGTGAGATGGACCAGATCAGCACGCCCCATTGAAAGGGGTGACGGGTGATCCGGGTCACCCCTTGCGCCAGGTCCGCACCCTCCCCCTTCGCCAGCAGACTTTCCGCACCCACCAGCGTGGGATTCTTCACCAGAAACCCACCCAGCACGAGAATCATCGCAAACGGCATCAGCACCTTCGCCGCCATGTAGCGCTCGGGCGATGGCATCCAGAAGTAGTCGTAGCGTGGCAGCGCGTTGTAGAGCCAGATCAGGTAACTCAGCGTCGCTACCGCCATCAGCGAGTAGAGCACCAGGTAACCGCGCTCACCGAGGGCGCTCACCATACGAGCCCGCAGCGAGGTGCTGCTGATCCCCAGGTGGGTGCCGACGAACAGGAGCGCGGACAGGGATAGGTACATCATTTTCTGTATGTTCTCCGGGAAAAGAACCCGTTCGATGGATAGGCTAATCTATGCAGCCAGTCTGCAACAGGGAAACTCAGGGGAGCGATGAATCGACTTGAAGGTAAGACCGCACTGGTAACCGGTGCCGCCAGGGGCCTCGGCGCAAGGATCGCCGAGCGATTCGCAGAAGAAGGCGCGGATGTGATCATCAACGATCTGTCCCAGACAGCCGCGGAGGCGACGGCGAAACGCCTGGGCGGTCGGGCGGTATCCGCCGATGTCAGCGACTCCGCATCCGTTGCCCGGATGTTCGAGGCGGTGGCTGAGATGACCGATCGTATCGACATCCTGGTCAACAACGCCGGTATCAGCGGCCTGGAAGGCGACAATGACGCCCAGGAGCGGATCCGGCTGCGGGCCGAAGCCATGGCCAGCGGCACAGAACCGGAAGGGGAACTGGACGGCGGCATCGCCGAAGTGACCGATGAGAAGTGGCGACGCATGCTCGCCGTGCATATGGACGGCACCTTCTACTGCTGCAGAGGTGCCGTACCGCTCATGCCGGATGGGGCGGCCATCATCAACCTGGGCAGCATCATGGGCACCTTCGGACGTGGTGGCGGCCTCGCCTACTGCGCAGCGAAAGCCGGCATTCTGGGATTCACCCGGGCGCTCGCCCACGAACTGGCACCCCGCAACATCCGGGTGAACGGCATCGCGCCGGGTTGGATCCATACGGATATGACGGAGCCCATGGCGCCCATGCACCCGTTCCTCGAAATGCAGACCCCCATGGGCCGTCTGGGCGAACCGGACGACATCGCCTGGTGTGCCGTATATCTGGCGAGTCCGGAAGCGGGATTCGTCACCGGCCAGACCCTGTCGCCGAACGGCGGCTGGTACATGAGTCAGTAAGCGTCCGGAAAACCGGAGGCGAACGGAGCATCGATATGTACGACCCGGCACTGCCATTGCGCGCTGAACTCAGAGCCGCCCACGACGCCGGACTGGCGACAATCTGCAGACCCGGGCCGCATTGGACGGGCGCCGAGCGGCGGGCAATGGTGGAGAGTGCCCGGGCAGCGACCCGATGCGACTACTGCGCAGAGCGCAAATCGGCCCTGTCTCCCACCCATGTTTCGGGCGAACACGAAGACGGCACCGGTCTGCCGGCCACGGTGGTGGACGCCATCCATCGGATCCGAACCGATCCAGCCCGCCTCACCCGCAGCTGGTTCGATGCGATCACGGCGCAGACCGGCAAACCGGCCTACGTGGAACTGGTGAGCGTGGTGACCACCTCGGTCATCATCGACACCCTGCACGCGGCGCTCGACCAGCCTCTGCCCGTTCTGCCCCGGGCCGAGACTGGCCCCGCCACCCAGGCAGCAACCGGCGACGTGGTGGAAGACGGCGCCTGGGTGCCCATCACCCGGGCTCCCCGGGACATGGCGGATACGGGCCTGCCGGCGGTACCGAATATTGTCCGTGCCATGGGCCTGGTGCCGGATGCGGTCGCGCTGTTTTTCAGTACTTTCCGCCCGCACTACGCGCTGAAAGACATTCAGCTGTCCATTTCTCAGGCCCAGGCCGAACTCGTCGCTTCCCGGGTTTCCGCCTGGAACGAATGTTTCTACTGAACCACCTCGCATACCATGCTGCTCCGTGCGAGCGGCGAGAAAGAAGCCGCCGAGTACGACCCCGGCGCTGTCACCGACCGGACAAAAGACTCCGGGGTTTCACACGGCGAACTCCTGATCACCCTTGCTGAGCAGACGGCGGACAGTGCCTGGCATTCGTTGAAGCAAATCCTGGCTGACGCGGTCGGGATCATGGGTAAACAACAGGCTGTGGATGCCCTTGTCGTTGCAAGCGCCTTCAACGGCATCACCCGGGTTGCCGATGCCACCGGAATTCCGTTGGACGAAAATACAGCGGAAACGACCGTGTCGATGCGCCGTGCAGCGGGGCTCGACGCCTTCGACTACCAGGCGAAAACGGAACGCTACGACTGAGCCCTCACGCAGCGGCTTTTCGACACGCGAAACTCAACTGACGCATCGATCGGGTCAGTCAATCATCAGGAGGGGCCGATATGGCAACCGACAACATCACCATCATCCGCGAGTTCATCGAGGCCTGGTCGACGCTGGATGCAGACAGGCTGGCCGAGTATTTCACCGAGGACGGCATCTACCACAACATGCCCACCCAGCCGGTGAGCGGAAAGGAAAACGTCCGCACCTTCATACAGAACTTCCTCGCCACCTGGACCGAAACCCAATGGGATGTGCTCAACATTCTCGGCGAGGGAAACCTGGTGATCGCAGAGCGTCTCGATCGGACGAAAACGTCCCTTGGCGACGTGGACCTGCCCTGCACCGGTGTGTTCGAGATGGAAGACGGCAGGATCAAGGTCTGGCGCGATTACTTCGACTTGAACACCTTCATGAGTGCCATGCAGTCCTAGCGCCACAGGTCTTGTGGCGTCACGTGGCGGCTTGCGCGGCGTTCAGGCTGACCGCGTCAGATCGTCGATGTCTGCGGTGATCTCCTGCCAGAGCGCCTCGGGCAGGTCGTGGCCCATGCCCTCCACCACTCTCAGTCTGGACCCTTTCAGAGCCTGATGAGTGTCGTGCCCACCCTCCACCCGCACCAGCGGGTCCTGATCGCCGTGAATGACCAGCGCCGGCAGGTTCAGTGCCTCCAGTGCCGGGCGCCGATTGCCATGGGCAGCGATCGCCGCCATCTGTCGGGCAACACCTTCGGGATAGAACGAGCGGTCATAGCCTTCCGCCGCTCTGGCACGCGCCTCTTCCTCCGGCGTCGGGTATCCGGGCGAGCCGATTACCTTGCCGACCCGGACCGTGCGGTCGATGGCTTCTTCCCGATTCGTCGCCGCCGGGCTCAGCATCGCGGCAATCGCCTCGTCGGTGCTCGGCGGCAGTTCCGGATTCCCTGTGGAAGACATGATGGAAGTGAGCGAGCGCACGCGCTCCGGTGCACTGAGCGCCATGGCCTGCACGATCATGCCACCCATCGAAGCACCACAGATATGGGCGGCTTTCACTTCCAGTTCGTCGAGCAGACCGAACGCATCCGCCGCCATGTCATCGAGCGTGTAGGGTGCCCCGGCCGGTTCACCGGCAATCAGCCGCTGGGCGATCTCTCCCATATCCGGCACACCCATGTGGCCGAATTTTTCGGACAGGCCCGAATCACGATTGTCGAAGCGGATGACGAAATGATCTTTGTCGGCGAGCATCCGGCAGAAGCCGTCCCGCCAGTGAATCATCTGAGCCCCCAGACCCATCACCATCAGCAGCGGCCGACCCGACTCGGAACCGAAAGTGTCATATTCAATGGTGATGCCGTTGGCAGTGATCTGAGCCATCTGGGGTTCCTCTGGATTGGTCCGGACTGACCTGAATGAATTGGATTGAAGAAAGCGGGGGATTCTTGCCAAACTGCCTGGCAGCAGTCAAACACATTCAAGAACGCACATTCAGGAACCGAACCATGCAGACGCCCTTCCCAGACCCCGAAATCGTCTCCGTCAACGGCATCGAACTGGAGGTGTTTCAGGCCGGTCCCCGGGATGGGACGCCCATCGTGCTCTGTCATGGCTGGCCGGAACACGCTTTCTCCTGGCGCCATCAGGTGCCCGTGCTGGTGGCGGCCGGCTATCATGTGATCGTTCCAAACCAGCGCGGTTACGGCCGTTCCAGCCGGCCGGAGGCCGTGGAAGACTACGACATCACCCACCTCACCGGCGATCTGGTGGCGCTGCTGGATCACTACGGGCACGAGCGGGCCCTGTTCGTTGGCCATGATTGGGGAGCGATCATCGTCTGGGCCCAGGCCATGCTGCATGCCGATCGGGTTGCCGGGGTGATCAACCTTTCCGTGCCCTTCATGCAGCGGGGCGATACGCCCTGGGTGGATTTCTGGGAACAGGCCCTGGGCGGCGATTTCTACATCGTACACTTCAACCGGCAGCCCGGCGTGGCGGACGCCGCCTTCGCCGCCAACACGGAAAACCTTCTGCGAAACCTGTACCGGACCAATCAATGGCTGCATGACCCGGTGGATCTGGGTCCGGGGATGCCGATGGTCAACATGGCGAGCGCTGATGAAATGCCAGGCGAGCTCATGATGAGCACCGAAGATCTGAACGTGTTCGTCAACAGCTTCAATCACTCGGGCTTCACCGGGGGCATCAACTGGTACCGCAACTTCAATCGGAACTGGGAGATCCTCGGCGACTACGAGCAGAAGATCAGTCAGCCGACCCTGATGATCTACGGCAGTCACGACATGGTGCCGCCCTCACCCGACCTCGACCAGGTGGTGGCCGACCTGGAAACCGTCACCCTGGATTGCGGGCACTGGATTCAACAGGAACGCCCGGAAGAGACGAACAGGGCCATGCTGGACTGGCTGGGTCGGCGTTACCCGGCCTGAGCACGCCGGAATCTCCGGAACCGAGCAGCCGGCGCTGATTACAATATGGCGATCAGGGCGCCGATCAGTCCCCCGGCGATAAGCGCAATGTTCGCCGCCACGGTGATTATCATGCCGGGCCCGCGCTTTTCCGCATCTTTCGAGTAGGTCCGGAAATACAGTGCCCGGCCGATCAGAAAGGCCACACCCGCCGCCGCCGCAAAGAGATCGTTCGCATAGTATGCGGTCGCGAACAGCGCCGGAATGAAAATGATCAGCTGTTCCAGGGTATTCTGATGCGCCCGGTAAACCCGCTCGAAATCCGGATGTCCGCTCACGGCTGGTGCCTGGACGCCCGTTCTGCCTCTCGCACCACCCACCTGCACGCCGAAGTACAGATATTCGATCAGTGCCAGCATGGCGATGATGGTCACGTATGCCATTGTATTGTCCCCTGTTTCTTATCGCGCCCGAGCTGTCAGGCTCTTGTCATGAAGCTGGCCGTCGCCTCGGCGACCACCGCTTCGTCATCTATCCGCACCACCTTTCCTTCCATCAGCGCCAGTCGGCCTTTGCGCTTCAGGCAGCGGCCTTCCAGACGCACAGGCGTACCGATGGGCAACTCGTCGCGATAGCGGATCTCGGCTTTGGCCGTCATACACTGGATACCCTGCAGCCAGAGCCAGTTCGCCATCACATCGTCGAGCAGGCTGAAGACGATGCCGCCGTGGGTGACTCCCTTGTACCCGGCGTGCACCTCCTGCCCGGTGAATTCAGAACGACAGACATCACCGTCCATCCTGAATTCCAGCTTGAGGCCGATGGGATTGCCTGGTCCGCAGACAAAGCAGCCATTGGATTCACTTCTCAGACTCACTTAAGGAACCTCTGATCAGCTCACGAAAGCTCAGAGTTTAACGCGCTTGTCCTGGCAAGGCGCACGCCGCAGTCAATGTCGAGCACCTTGGCAAGGTGTGCAACGCAGCCAGGGCAAGCGCGTTCAGCTCCCGAAGGGCCCGAACTACGGGGCCTGTGGACTTCGTTACCCTGCTTGCCAAGGTCACCGACATTGGCCGCGCAGGGTGCCTCGCCACAGACCCCGTAGTTCGGGCTGAGCTAACGTGAGTTAATCAGAGGTTCCTTAAGAAACCTCTGATTGATTCAAGAAGCCGTTCGAGCGGTTATCATAGACGATGTGTATCCCATGCAGTTCATTCGCGACCGCCTCGCCAGCCATCAGGCTGAGGCGTTCAGCGTCAAAGAGACCACCCGCCAGGCGGCTGTCGCCGTCATTCTGAGAGCGGACGCAGAGACAGACGCTCACGGCACTGAAATCCTCTTCATCAAGCGGGCGGAGAAAGTCGGCGACCCCTGGTCCGGCCACATGGCCTTCCCGGGCGGGCACAAAGAAGACGAAGATCAGGACCTGAAGCAGGCGGCGATCCGGGAAACCCAGGAAGAAATCGGATTGGATCTCACTGCCTCCGAATATCTTGGCCCACTCGATCAGCAGCGCGCCATGCCCCGCGGCCGGCCGCTGAACATGCTGATTGCGCCCCATGTCTTCCTGCTCCACGGTGACCCTGAGTTCACGCCCAACTATGAAGTCGATGAGGTGGTCTGGACTCACCTGGCACCGCTGATCATGAACGAGCGCCATGACTGGGAAACCCGGCCCATGGCAGGACGGCCGACCATATTCAACGGCTACCGGCTGGAACGGGGACATTTTGTGTGGGGGCTCACCTACCGGATGCTGAAGACGTTCTTCACCGTTCTCAACCCGGACTGGGAGGAACCGCCGGAACGCTGATTTCCGGCCGGTGCTACCAGCCGTGATAGCTGGCGATCGCGAGGCCGGCGGCCACGCTGGTGAACGGATCGTGCTCCACCACCCGGCCGGGGAAGTGGTCTTCCAGAATTCTTCGGACTGCCGGAATCAGGCTGGATCCACCGGTGCAGAGCACAATGTCGATGGCATCCCGGCTCAAACCGGCCCGGGTCAGCGTATCATCCAGCGCTTCTTCCACCTGGGCGAGCTGATCAGCGATCAAATGCTCGAACTCCGCCCGGGTCATGCGGATGTCCACATCCAGTTCGGGAATGTCGAGCACGGCTTCCGGCGCCGCGGACAGCTCGGCTTTGAAGTCCTTGATGGCCTGGAACACCACATAAGAGAGATTCTGGGAGATCAGCTCGCGCAGACGCTGGAATTTGACCGCCCCGGGTCCGCCCTGTTCGATGCAGTCGAACACGGGCGTGGTGTATTTGTTCTGATTCAGGGTGTAGGTCACCGCCCAGTTCAGCAGCAGGTCCTCGTAATCCTCGAAAGGGAAGAGGGTTTCGATTTCCCGGTCCATGCCGCGCCGCTTCCAGCGCTCGCCTTTTCCGAGGAGCGGGAACAGCAGAGACCGGAACAGACGCTGATCGATGTGATCCCCACCCAGGGCGATACCATGTGTGGTCACCACATCGAATGTCTGACCGGTGCGTTTCAGGACACAGAAATCCAGTGTGCCGCCGCCGAAATCGAGGGTGAACAGCAGTTCGCCGTCCACATCCGGGTTCGCGCTCAGATAGCTGACGGCCGCGGCAATGGGTTCCGCGTAGAAATGCTGCTCCTGCACGCCTGCGTATTTGTAGGCCTCACCGAGTCGGGTGAGCGCGGTCTTGTTGCGGAAACCCTCCCGCCCTTCGAAGTTCACCGGATGGCCGAGGTGCGCGCCCGAAAACCGACCGGTGGCGGCGTTCAGGCCTTTGACGATCTTCAGGAGGATGGGCGTGATCAACGCAACCAGACGGAACGGGTGATCGAATACCATCAGGCGGCGAACGCTACTGTCGCCCAGAAGCCGTTTCGTGCCTCTGAACAGCCGGCCCTGCAGCCCGCTGTCGATCACCGCCGCCCCGTAGATCTTCTGCGTCACCGTGTCGACCGGGGCCAGGCTCTCCGAATCTCCATGCTCGACGAACTGGCTGGTTTCGCCGATCACTTCCGGGATCAGTTCAACGGTGCGGCCGGTGTTGTCCTGGATATAGTGATCAATGGCCTGCTGACCGGTCAGGGTCTGCAGATCCCGATCGATATAGGTCGCGGAGGGCATGATCGGACCGGACGATTCGAGGTCGATCAGGACCAGATTTTCCCCGTCGTAGACGGCCGCAGCACTGTTGGTGGTGCCGAAATCGATGCCGATACCCGGGCCGCTCATGTGTCAGCCCCCAGCGACCGCAGCGCCAGCGCGCGGACTTCTGTCTCGAGAAACATACTCATGCGGGCGGGGTGTAGTCCTCGATATACGCCGGTGTCTCCACACCGGGCTTCAGATCCGGGTTCGCCTGCAGCGGCCCGACCATCGTGCGCAGAGGAATCACACCCGCCCAGACATCCGCGTCCAGATCTTCGTCCGCATCGACGGCAGGCCCGTTGCGAATTTTCGTGGAGGCTTCGTTGATCGGCACCCGGACTGCCGCCGTGGCTGCCAGTTCCTGCCGGGTCGCAGGCCGCACGGCCGCCCCATGGCCTGGAATCAGCGCTTCCACGAAGGCATCGAGAATCTCTTCGTGCTCGTCTGCCGGCACGGCCTCCCCTTCACCGAAGACCACCACCGAACGGTAGTTCATGGAACAGTGGAAACCGGATCGGGCAACCACGATGCCATCTGCCCGCATGACGGAGATGGCGGCCAGGCCACCACCGCCCAGATGCTTCAGAAAGGCGGCCTGACGATTGCCATGCAGATACAGGTAGTCACCGCGACGCATGTAGAGCGTCGGAATGATCCGCGGCTCGCCATTCTCCACGTAAGAGACGTGGGCGATGTGGCCGGCATCCAGTACGGCGCGAATGGACTCGAGATCATATCGGCCACGATCCCGGATGCGCCGGACCCGGGTCCGGTCGGTGCCCGATCCATCGCTCACGAGGCAGCGACCAGACCGCTGACGTTACAACCCACTCCGGTACCACCCAGACCACAGTACCCATTCGGCACTTTCGCCAGATACTGCTGGTGGTAGTGCTCGGCATAGTAGAAGGTTCCGGCAGCATCGATCTCCGTGGTGATCTCACCGTGACCGGCCTGATTCAGCGCCTGCTGGTAGGCCGCGCGGGATGCTGCCGCCATTTTGGCCTGCTCTTCATCGGTGGTGTAGATGGCTGAACGGTACTGCGTACCCACGTCGTTACCCTGCCGCATGCCCTGAGTGGGATCGTGAGACTCCCAGAAAATTTTCAGCAGGCCCGCATAGTCAATCACCGCGGGATCGTAGACCACCAGCACGGCTTCGGTGTGCCCCGTGCGGCCGGAGCAGACCTCTTCATAGCTCGGATTCGGAGTGAATCCGCCGGCGTAGCCCACCGCGGTGCTGAAAACGCCCTCTGTCTCCCAGAACCGGCGTTCCGCACCCCAGAAGCAGCCCAGACCGAACACGGCCGTCTGCATTCCCTCAGGGAATGGGCCTTCGAGGGGGTGCCCGTTCACAAAGTGGGCGGCTGGCACGGCCATGACCTCACTGCGGCCCGGTAGTGCTTCCTTTTCTTCTGGCATGCGGAGCTTTTTGCCCAGCAACTGGTCCAACGACATGGCTGACTCCCACGAATTTCAGGAGGCTGGAAATCATACCCTTCATCCACCCCCGTACAAGTGCTATAAGTGCGCGCATGGTATCGCGCCCCCTCTTACTGGTTGCCACGCTCTGCCTGGCAACGCTCACGGCTGGCTGTCAGACAGCCCCTCCCGCGCCCTATGGCGAGCTCCACGACAAGGTGGTCAACGGTGAATCCGTTCCTGTTGCCGATCTACGCGAGTCGTTCCGGCGGGATATCGCGCTGCCCGAGCGCATGGAACGGCTCATGGAGCTCGAATCCCAGGCATTGCAGCTGGTGGAAGACGAGCCGCTCAAGCTGGGTTCCATCGGCAGCGCCATACTCGACATATACCAGGCAAGCATCACCGGCCACTACGTCATGAGCCGGTTCTACGAGCATGTGGAAACAGAGACGGCGGCGGCCGAACACCTGGACTGGCTGGCCCGCATACGGGCAGACATGGAGAGTGCGGGGGATGGGAGCCGGGAACACCCCTATCCGAGCATGACCAGCGTCGAAGCACAGATGTACGCCATCAGCCTCGGCATGAGCCCGGTTGGTGCGATCTATCAGACCTCAGATGAAGGCGCGCAGTTCGGCCTCATGATTCAGGCCCGTCCGGAAGCCGGCCCCATCGAAAGTTTCCACTTCGATCTGGGCGCGGTCTACGACGCGATGCAGCAGGACTTTCGAGCCACGTCTGCCGATGATGGCGATGATTTCTCACCCGTCAGCGTGATCGGCTATCTGGCAAAGCGCGGCGACACAGCCGCACAGGCGGCCATCGGCGCCTTCCTCGCCTCCCAGAATCGCACTCAGGATGCCATCGACTGGCTCCGCGCTTCGTCCCGGGCAGGCAATCTGGTCGCCAGCAGCGTGCTGGCCCAGATCTACTGGCGGAAGGCGACCGCCGCAGAGACAGAGGAAGAGAGACAGCAGGCGCTGGAGGAAGTGCTGGAGAACTATCTGCATGCCATCGCCCTCGGCTCCACGGACGCCATGTACGAACTGGCCGTGCTCTACCTGAACAACCACTACGGCGAGGAAAACCGGGCCTCCGGCGTCACCCTCCTCAACCAGGCAGCGGACACCGGCCACGACGACGCCGCCATGTTCCTCGCCCACCTCTACTATACCGGCGATATGGTGGATCAGGATCTGGACCAGGCTCGCGCTTACTACGTGCAGGCCGCTGAACTCGAAAACGATTTCGCCCGTCGCAGCTATGCCCGTTTTCTACTCGACCGTTCCATCGAGCAAGAGGGCGACCCCAGGGCCATCGACTGGCTGGAAGATCTGGCGGACGACGAGGATGCGGAAGCCATGCTGCTGCTCGGCAATCTGTACGCCAGAGGCGTGGGTACAGACCAGAACTTCCGCCGCGCCGTGACCTGGTACAAGGATGCGGTGAAGACCGCGCCGGCGGATGCGGGCATCGTCAACGAGGTGGCCTGGACGCTCACCGTCAGCCACCTCGAAGACCTCAAACGCATCGAGTACGCCCGGAAAATCATGGATGCGCTGATGAGCGCCAACGAAGCCGCCCGGGCACGGCCGGAATACCTGGATACCTGGGCGGCCTCCTACGCCGCGAATGGCGACTTCAATCGCGCCATCGAACTCCAGAAGCAGGCGCTGGCAGCCGCTGAGGCACTCGAATTCGAAGGCGTGCTGGACATCCTCCAGACCCATCTGGAAGCATTTGAGGATGGTCAGACAATCACTGAAACCGCGCCCTGAATCGTTGCGCAGCCTGGATCACCTGCTTGCCCGTAGAGGCCCCTTCATCGATCTTCGGGCGCCCGGCGAATTCGCCACCGGCGCTGTTCCCGGTGCCGTCAATCTCCCGCTTCTCACGGACGATGAACGGCATCAGGTGGGCCTCACTTACAAGGAAAAAGGTCAGGCGGCGGCCATCGACCTCGGCGAGACCCTGGTTTCAGGCGCCATCCGCGAAGCACGCCTGGCCGGCTGGCTGGCGTTCATGGAATCCCATCCGGACGCCTGGCTCTATTGCTGGCGAGGCGGGTTGCGAAGCGAAACGGTGCAGGACTGGCTCAGAGCGGCCGGGGTCGCGATAGAGCGGGTGCCTGGTGGGTTCAAGGCCCTGCGGCAACGCTGCGTGGGACTGCTGCAATCAGCGCCAGGCACAGGCGCCTGGCTGGTCCTCGGCGGTCGCACCGGCACCGGCAAGACGGTGGTGTTGAATGAAGTGCCCGGCAGCATCGATCTGGAAGGCCTGGCGAATCATCGCGGTTCCGCTTTCGGCGCCGCCCTGTCCGCACAACCAACGCCGATCAACTTCGAAAACGCCCTGGCGGTCGCCTGGCTGAATCACACGCACCCCTATCTCCTGCTCGAGGACGAGAGCCGCACAATCGGCCGGCTGGGCTTGCCACCCGCCTGGCATGCGCGCATGCAGACTGCTCCGATCGTGATTCTGGAAGCGGATCTGGAAAGCCGCACCGCCCACATCGTCGAGGAATACGTGGACGAACCGCTGGCGCTGGGCATGAGTCGGTCGGCGCTGCTGGAACGCCTGCAGGGCGCACTCGACCGCATTCAGCGCCGGCTGGGCGGGCTGCGCCATCGGCAGGTGAGTGAACGACTTGCCGAAGGATTCAGAACCGGCGAACACCGCCCCTGGATTCAGAGCCTGCTCAGCTGGTACTACGATCCGATGTACGACTATCAGCTTGAGAAGAAGGAATCCCGGATCATTTTCCGCGGCGACCGGAACGCGGTTCGCGAATTTCTCGGGGCTTACCAGCCCGGCGGCTAGTGATCATGGCCGTGGGGCCGGTCCGCAAAGGCCTGGTATCGGGATTCGATGAGCGCCCCATCGAGGAGATTCTTTTCCGCAAGCAGTGCCTGAAAGGCAGCCAGGAAATGATCGTAGTAGCGATAGACCGAGTTCGGGTCATCGGCGTCCGCTGAGCGATCCCAGGCGCCGATCTCCGCGATCAGGTGAGCCCTGAACTCATCCCAGGTGTAGTGGCCTTCTTCCGCCAGCAATCTGGCCATGCCGAACACCCTGCCCTGCCAGGGTGCTTCAAAGACCACCTCGCCGTTGGCCGTCGGCGGTGCGATCCCGGCATCGAGCAGCACCGAGTTCAATGCGTGTTCTCCGAGCGGTGGTTGCGTGTCGGCCATAGTGATTCCGGCGCGATTCCAGCGACGGCGTCAGAGGACGGCGACGCCGATCATGGCTTCCCGAGGCACCCGGGCGGCCAGAGCATCCTCATCGAGATCGTCGGTCCCTGCCGGCCGCTCCGGCAGCACCAGGTAGCGGACTTCCGCACTGGAATCCCAGACCCGGACTTCCTTTTCCGCAGGTATTTCCAGGCCGAACTCGGACAGCACCTTGCGTGGTTCACGAACGATCCGGGACCGGTAGGCGGGATCTTTGTACCAGGTCGGCGGCAACCCGAGCAGCGCCCACGGATAGCAGGAGCAGAGCGTGCACACCACGGCGTTGTGCACGTCCTTCGTGTTTTCCACCACAACGAGCTTCTGCACCTCACCACCCTGAAAATCGAAGGATTTTATGGCCCGGGTGCCGTCTTCGAGCAGCGCGGCTTTGAATGCCGGGTCGCACCAGGCCTTCGCAACCACGCGTGCGCCATTCAGCGGGCCGATCCGGTCGTTGAACAGGGTGATGGTCTCGTCCACTGCGGACTCGGAAAACAATCCCTTCTCTATGAGGAGAGATTCCAGCGCTTCGGCTCGAATGGCCTGAGGCGAGTGTTCGCTCATACTTCCACCGGTGTCAGGTAGGGTTCAAACAGGTCCAGGCATACGCTCTGGCCGGGTTCCGCTTCCGGCCCCCAGAGCGCCTCGCCATCGAACTGCACGCAGTACAGATGTTGTGGTTGCTCGCCACGCCCATGGGCGTTGGTGTCGGGATAGACCCAGCCACCCTGGTGGCGCAGGACCTTACCGATGCGCCCCCGGGCATAGGCCGGCAGACGGGTGTGACCTGAGACCGGCGTCGCGGTCGTACGGACAAGCTCACCCTCGGCAAATCGGGGCGCCGCACTCAGTGCCCGGCGTGCGCCCGGGGCATCCGCCGCTGCAACCGGATCCGGCCGCTTGCCCGGCCGTGCTGCCACCGGGTCATTGCGGTCGCCACCGCGAGCTTCCACCGCCGCCGCCATCGCTTCCGGGTCGACAACACCCGCTTCGGTGAGCAGGTTTTCCACACCACCCAGCCAACGGCCATAGTAGGTGTGCGTGAGATAGGCCACTGGGTCGATCCGCTCAATGGCATGGCGAAACTGGTCCACATTCCGGATAACACCCTGGCCGATCATGTGATTGGCGATGGTGAATACACAGGCCTCCCAGCGATGGTGAAACACCGGCTCATTCTCCTCGGCCAGCACCGGCCCGAACCCCTGCCGACCGCCCAGATCGTGGACCGAATCCATCAGGACACCTCCCGCAGAACCGGAATGCCGTCGCCGGCTTCACCAAACGACATGCGCAGTGTGTGATGACCCGCGTCCACCATATGACTGGATCCATCCGGCAGGATGACCTCTGCCGAACAGTTACCCGGCACCCGCACTGCAAGCTCGAAGGCTTCTTCGGTGAGTTGCCAGCTGGATTCGTAGCAGCCGTTTACCGTCGCCAGGGATGCCTCCACCGCCCGCACCGGCGGCTCGCCCGCAGCACTTTCATAGCCGACACCCAGCGGTGGTTTCGGCTCTATGACGATATGTCGATAGGCAATGTGATTCTCGGAGAGATCCCGGCTCTGGCCGAAACCGGCCAACGTGCTCACCAGCCATTCCAGCACACCGGCCGCAACCAGCCGGTTGAGATCCCTGCCACCCTGGGCGGGTACCGGATGTATGGGCGTTTCCAGCAGCAGCCGATAGGCCAGATCCAGGCGACCGATGCCGTTCAGCGTGGTCAGCAACCAGGGTACTTCCAGCAGTTTGCGTCGGTCGTCGATGGCCTCGCTGCCGCTGTGCATCCCCGTTTCTACCGCATTGATCAGCACCGATCTTGCCCGCCGCTGCTCGGAGCGATCCAGCAGGCCGAAGGTGAGCGTCAGCGCGCAGACGTGGGCACCATCCCCCACCAGCCGTCCATCCGGGGTGACGAATCGTCGTCGGAAGGCATTGCGGATGTTACCGGCCAGTTCCTCACAGTTTTCCAGATCCGAGAGGTTACCCAGCACCCCGGCGATACGCGCCGTCATCCGGGCCGTGCGGTACAACCAGGCCGTGGCCAGCAGGTCGGCCGGGTAGTTCGGATCCGCATCCAGATCTTCCCGGACGAAATCGTTGGCAGCGTTCAATCCCCCGGCGAGCACACGGCGGGCAGCGGGGTAGTACTTGCGCAGCAGGCGGCGATCACCCGTGGCCCGAAAGAGTTGCCAGAGACACTCGACGAAAGCCGCACTCGAACCGGCCGGCCCTTCGGTGCAGAGCGCGTCTTCAGCGGGCGGTGCCGGTACTGCAGCCGGCAGCCTGCCATCCGGAAACTGGGCATCCACCATCTGCTCGAGCCAGCCGGTCACCTTCCCCACCCCATCGAAGCAGAGCAACAGAGACGCGGCCGTCGGCCCCACTTCACTCAGGCGGCCGATACGATCATCCGGCGCCAGGCCCGGCACGCTGATGCCATCCTGAGTGCGCTCGAGATGTCCGAGCAGATGGTCGGCGAGCTGATTCAGCCGCGGGTGATCTGAACTGAGGCTGACCTGCCGCTGAGGCTGATGGGGCGAAGGCACGCCGAAAACGCGAATGGAATCTTCCCGGAACAGATCGCCGCTGACTTCCACATAGCGGAAGCCATGAACGGAGAAGCGTCCTTCAAACACCTCCCCCTGCTCGTCACCCCGGGCGACATAAACATCTTCGCTCAGCCTGACAGGCGCGCCCTGTTCATCCAGGTCCAGCGCATAGCGGATTCTGAAAGCGCCGCCATCCGGGGCCTTGAGTTCGAGCCGGACGTGCCCGAGCAGCGGCTGCGGGAACTCGAACAACGCAGCCGAGTCCTGCCAGTGCACCATCTCACCCTCGCTCGGCTGGGGCGCGATGCCGGTGGATCGCACCGGACACAGGCGAATCTCTTCCTCTTCCGGCCGGGCGCCCTGATTCACCGGATACCAGCCGAATGTACCAGGCCCATCCCCAAGCCAGTCGGCACGACTGCGGACGCCATCCACAGCCTCCCCTCCGGCCGGATCCGCGGCCAGAATCCAGGAAGGCTGCCAGCGCCAGCCACTGTCCGTGGACAGCCACCACTGGCTGCCGTCCGCCAGCGTCGCCTTCAGCTCAACGAGGAGTTCCGGTCGGTCGCCATACTGCTGCCGACCACCGACGCCCGGATTGCCCGCGTAGCAGCCGTCGGCCAGAAGCACGGCGAGACGGTTTTCGCCTTCCCGCAGTTCGTCGCTGATGTCGAGCGTGTGGTAGGTCACCCGCTGCTTGTAGTCCACCCATCCCGCGGATGCTGCAGGAAGCGATCGACCGTTGATCTGCAGCGCCACCTGACCACGCGCGGCCACGTACAGTCGCGCACGGCGAACGGATTGTCTGAGTGTGAAGGATCGGCCAAAGAGCGGGACGGGTACGGAATTGATCCGGGAGCCGACCTGACCGGCGCTGATCCAGCGACCGGACCAGTCACGGGCTTCCAGCAGCCCGACTTCAAAGCTGGCTGGATCGCTCCAGGGGCTGGGCAGCCCGTCACTGTCGAAACTGCGGACCTTCCAGAAGATTCTGCGACCGGAGATCAGCGGTTTCCCGGCGTACTCGATCTGAACGGTTTCCCGACCTTCCAGCCGACCTGAATCCCAGAGGTCGCCTTCGTCCATCCGCAGGATTTCCGGGTGGGATGCCGCCAGCACCTGATAGGCCGTCTGCAGTTCCGCAGGACGATCGTCTCCCGGCCACCAGGAGAGCCTGGGCTGCAGCACGTCGATGCCCACCGGCTCGTGCTGATATTCACAGCTGAGACGAACCGGTTTTCCGGCAGGCGCCAGGGAGGTCTCGCCGCTTTCGCCGCTTTGCTCTTCTGCGGATTGTGTTTGTTTTTTTGTTTGTTCTTCAGCCTGGTCCATCATGAGACCATCTATCAGCCACCCCTCGAATGCATCAAGTTTGCTTCAGAAATTTCTTCGTGGCCAGAACAACCTCATCCAGCTGGTCGTGATGCACCCAGTGACCGGCGTTTTCCACATCCACAACCTGTCCCTGACGGAAGTGCGTCAGAGTGCCACCCTGCCCGGTTCGATGAGGAAAGCCCTCCGTGGCGTTGATCAGCAGGGTTGGGCAGTCAATGGCCTGCCACAGCGCCGTCGTCTCCTCCACGGGAATCCGGTACGCAGGGTAGGCATGGGTGTAGTTATCGTACTTCCAGCTGAACGAGCCGTCTTCGTTCTGATTGCTGCCGTGCACGGTCAGGTGCCGTGCCTGATCGTCATTCAGGTGAGCATTGGCGGTCCGCATCCGGGCATAGGCGTCTTCCAGTGTCGGATAGCGGCGGGTCTGGCGGCCGGCCAGGTTGCGGGTATTGTCCACCCAGGCACGGACCCGTTCTGCCGGCCCCTGATTCTCGAACAAACCCGGCCAGAGACCCACGCCTTCCAGCAGCACCAGCGCGCGGACCATTTCCGGATAGGCCCCGGCAAACAGTGCCGCCAGGCTGCCGCCCATGGAATGACCGACCACCACCAGCGGGGCCAGCGAACGCTGCCGCACCAGTTGAACCAGATCATAGACATAGTCCACGTGATGGTAGCTGGAGCCGCGCACCCACTCGGAATCACCATGGCCGCGAAGATCCGGCGCGACGATGTGGTAGTCGTCGGCAAAGTGCTCGACGAACCAGTCCCAGGTGCGGCAATGATCCTGACTGCCATGCACCAGCAGCATGTTCGGCGCGTCTTCATTCCCCCAGTCCAGATAGTGCAGACGCAGGCGCTGGGAGAAATAGCTGTGCGAGGTGGGATTCTTTTTGTTCATGAGGTTTTGCTCTTTTCCGCTGCGGCCGATGCCTGGCCGTTCTGATTCTGATCGTCGTCATCGCCGTTCGCGCCCATGAGCCGGGACTCCAGGCGGGAGAATGCGGCCTGTATGTGACTGGAGAGGGACCGGATTCTCGGCACGCCACGGAGATCCGGGTGAAAGAGCAGCCAGACCGGCTGCGCCTTCAGCACATCCAGCTCACCCAGCCGTTGCAGGCGCAGATCTGCATCGCCCACCGCGCAGGGCAGCAGTGTGATGCCCATGTCGGCGGCAACCGCAGCCTGTTGCAGCAGCACGCTGTTGCAGCGCACCCCCATGGGCACCTTGGCGAAGTAGCGTTTCTTGAAACCCGGTGCCCGGATGTTTTCGATACCGGACTCGATCCACCTGGCCTGAGCCGGTTGTCCGAGGGGATCGTGTCGGGCCAGGTAGGTACGGCTGCCGTAGACGCCCAGTCTGGACTCACCGAGCTGACGACCGATCAGAGTATCCGGCGGATGATCCGTCACCCGGATCGCCATGTCCGCTTCACCACGGCCCAGGTCCAGTTCCCGGTAATTGGGAATGAATTCCAGGTGCACGTTCGGGTTGTCGACGGCAAAACCAGCAAGCTCCGGCATCAGGACGACGGCGAGCACATCCGGCAGGGTCAGTCGGATGGTGCCGGCAACGTCCTCTCCCCAGCCCGAAAACGTGGCTTCCAGATCGCTGAGGTCCGCAGCCAGCGGGGCCAGACGGGCGGAGAGCTGGCTGCCGTCTGCGGTCAGTTCGAGCCCGGAACGGCTGCGAACAAAGAGCTTCACACCCAGCCGGCCTTCCAGGCCGTCCAGCCGACGGGTGACCGTTGATGCATTCACCCCCAGCCGATCGGCGCTGGCTCGAACGGAGCCCGTTTGCGCCAGCGTCGCAAAAAACCGATAGTCATCCCAGTTCGCCAATGTGCCCAACCCCCGGTGGATCCTCGTGGCCGCGGCCGTTCTTGCCGCTTTGTTCCTGCCGCATTCTTTCCGTGCTCGGCAGGAATTACGTTGCAATTATGCAACACATCGTTGCGTTACCAAAGGTTGCATTCCATGTTACCTAAAGTAACATTGCTCCCAGATTTGTTGAGGGATACCCGAAACCTCCCTCCCCTCCCCTCCTTCGGGTATCCCTCCAATCTACCCCTCCCTGATAAGTAGGCGGGGTTAGCGATCACCAGATCGCTAACCTCGCCACATTTTTTCCTGCACGTTTTCCTGCGCGGCGACATCCCTGCCGCGCCACACGCGCCCCAACACGTGCCGACCGCTCATTAGGCAAATTTTTTGCACCACTCTCCGGCCAGGGCGTACTATGGGTTTAACCGTTCGATTGGGGGATTGAACAATGGACCTTCTTGGCTACGCCGCCCTGGGCGGGTTGGAACGGCTCACCATCGTGGCCGGCGCCGTGATCATCGGCTACTGGGGCTATCGCCTCTACACAGCAGAGAAAAACGCTGGCCTCATATTCATGGGCCTGGCGGTGCTGGTGCTGGTTGGCGCACTCGCAACCGGTGGCAGCCATCTGAAAAGCGTGGGGGAAGGCTACCAACTGGCCAGCCTGCCGGCACAGGCCCCTGCCGGTTCGCCTTTGAATGATCGTCAGGCCGCTGATACGCCTGCTGTTGATAGTCCGATGGTTGATAGTTCGACGGTTAATAGTCCGACGGCTGACAACCCCACTGCAGATCGTACGGCCAGTCCAGCGATCGATCGTCCGTCCACTGACAGTCTGGCACCGGAGGATGACGGGGCCGACGCAGATCTCGCCGGATCGGCCCCGCCTGTCGGTTCCGACACCGCGCCTGACCCGGCAGTGGCCACCGGGGAACCGATGTCCACTGCTCAAGAGGCCGGCGCTCCGAAGGCGGAGCGATCCCCGGTTCGGCGACTGGCGACCGGGGCCGAACTCGGCGGCCGCATAGTTTCGGTGAAATCGGAAAAGGTCTCACTGGAATGGTCGGAGGCATCCGGCAGCTCAGACGCTTCGGACCCCGAGTAGCCGCTGTTCGCACTCAGTGACGGGCGTGGAGCCGCACCCGTCCATCGCGCTCTTCGATCAGGGGCACTTCGGCGAACCGGCAGGTCTGCCCGGTAACGCACTCGCCGGTTCGTACGTCGAACCCGTAGCCGTGCCAGGGACAGGTAACCGTGCCATCGACGATCTCCGCCTCTGCCAGGGGGCCGAGCTGGTGTGGGCAATGGGCCGGATAAACGACGATTTCGCCATCGCTTTCATTCAGCACATACGGCCGGCCAGCCACCTCCACACGCTCGGGCAGTAACAGATCCGCCCGTGCGCCGAGATCCACGGTCCTGGCCTCCGGACCGCCACGTTCTATCCGGCGATCGAGCTGCCGCTGCCGCTCCACCATCATGGCGACATCTTCGTCGTAGAGCTGGCTGTAGAGGCTGGCGTACAGATTTCCCACTTTTTCCCGTGCTTCAGGGGCAACCCCGGGCACGAAGAAGTCCACCACGATGTCGACCCGCTCCGCCTCTATGGGAAAGGCATGGGTCCAGATCTCCGCCCCCTGGTTGCGCCCGGACAGCGTCCGGGTAATCCAGCGCCGACAGGCCCGATCCAGGCGCAGCTCAATAACGCTCTCATCTCCGGCCGGACTGACCGTCCTCGCCCGCCAGCCCCAGGGACCGGCATCCAGACAGTCGATGCTCCGGAAGCTCGATTCATGCACATGAGGCAGGTGCTCCCAGTCCAGGGCATTCTCATACATGCGCATCAGAGTGACCGGTAGCACTCGACGATAGGTACCGACGTGGGGGAGCTGAGAGCTGGGGAAGGCTTCGATGATCTCGTGTTCCGGCATGTCACTTCTCTGTTCCGGCCCTGACAAGGTGGCTCACTCCGCCTGGTGATGCCGCCGTTTGAGCGCATGAAACACTGAATATCGGATAAATTCATTGCGCAGTGCACGATTGACAGACCACTGGCGCTGTAGTGATATCACCCACGGGGAGGAAAGGGAGCAGCATCGCGCCCTTTTCGAGGGACGGCCGGACAGCGAGATTCTAGTAATAGATGGGGAGCTGTTCGGCCGTTTTCGTTCTATCGACTGCCATTCACAACCACACCGCCCTTTCGCAATCCGCCGCAATTCGCTACCGTTCTCCCGAGAGAGATTCCAACAAGGGAGGCTGACCATGGCTGAAGCTGTCACCGAAAAAACCGACCTGCTGAGCGCAGACCCGTACAGCGTGCCCCTGGACGCCATCGACGTGAGCCAGCCGGCATTGTTCGAAGCCGACAGACACTGGCCCTACTTCGAACGGCTCCGCAAGGAAGACCCGGTGCACTACTGCCCGGACAGCATGTTCGGCCCGTACTGGTCGGTGACTAGGTTCGACGACATCGTCTATATCGAGAAGAACCACGAGCTGTTTTCTTCCGCACCCGGGATCGTTCTCGCAGACCGGCCGGACGACTTTCAGACAGTGAATTTCATCGGCATGGATCCGCCGACGCACGACGAGCAACGCAAAGCCGTGCAGGGTGTGGTCGCACCGCGCAATCTGGCAGAGATGGAGAGCCTGATCCGCCAGCGCGCCGCCGCCATTCTGGACGAACTGCCCATCGGCGAGACATTCAATTGGGTGGATCTGGTGTCCATCGAGCTGACCACCCAGATGCTGGCGACCATCTTCGATTTCCCGTTCGAAGATCGTCGCAAACTCACCCACTGGTCGGACATGGCAACCTCCGGCGAATTGGCTGGTGGCCCCACCCCGGAGCCCGTCCGCCGCGCCGCGCTGCTCGAATGCCTGGACGTATTCACCCGGCTGAAAGAACAACGGGTGGGCAAAAAAGGCTTCGATCTGGTGACCATGCTGGCCAACGACGAGTCGACCAGAAACATGAAGCCCATGGAATACCTCGGAAACCTGATCCTCCTCATCGTCGGCGGTAACGACACCACCCGAAATTCGATCACCGGCGGGGTACTGGCCCTGAATGAAAACCCGAAGGAATACGACAAGCTCCTCGCAGACCCGAGCCTGATTCCGAACATGGTCTCGGAGATCATCCGCTGGCAGACGCCTCTCGCCTACATGCGGCGCACGGCGACTCAGGACGTGGAACTCGGCGGCAAGACCATCAGAAAGGGCGACAAGGTGGTGATGTGGTACGTCTCAGGCAACCGGGACGAAGAAGCCATCGACAATCCGAACGACTTCATCATCGACCGGGAACACGCCCGGCATCATGTGTCCTTCGGTTTCGGCATTCACCGGTGCATGGGCAACCGGCTGGCTGAGATGCAACTCAGGATCATCTGGGAAGAAATTCTGAAGCGGTTCAGGAAGGTCGAGGTGGTCGGGGAACCCGTGCGTGTGCAGTCGAGTTTCGTGAAGGGCTATACAGAGTTACCGGTACGCCTTCACCCGGTCTGATCAACGGAAGACCTTTCGGTCTTCCATCGCTTCACCCTAGAGCGCCGGCGCCTGCTGGTGCAGTTCGCCATGTGAAACCCGCTGCTCCATGGGTTCGAGAATGTCGTCCAGGGTACGGCTGATCATCGTGCAGTTGCGGATCATCTCGACCTTGGGCCAGGTTGCCGCCTCACCCTCCGAGATCAGGTAGCGGGTCTCCGCCTCGGAAAGCACCGAGAGCAGTTTGCGGGGATCCCAGAACTTCCGACGCGGCAGAATATTGATATCCGCCGTGTAATCCTGGGTTGCCATGCCATACATCATTCGTGTCATCACGTTCAGCGGATAGACATTGCCCACCATGCTCATGGCCATGGGATAGGTTGCCTTGTAGACCTCCTTCACCGCGCTCTGGTAGATGGACAGGGAGCGCGTGAACAGATTGTCGTTCTGATGCTGATCACGGAGCGCCCAGAGCACGACCGGATTGGTCTGACTGCTGATGAAGTGGTTAACCCCATAGAGTCGGGTCAGGCGACGCACGGGCATATCGTCGGTCATCGAACCATCCACCCACTTGCGGGTGGGCACGTAAGGCTGGCGCTGGCCCTGATTGTTCTGTGCCGCCAGCGTCACGGCCGGAAAAATCCCGGGGATCGCGCAGGAGGCCAGAACGGCTTCGCGAATGTAGACGTTCGGTGAGGTGATGGCATTGAGCAGCCGGGAGCGCTGGTGGAACTCCCGCGGCGACACCGAGATGTTGATCTTGCGGCCTGTTTCTTCGAACGCTTCTTCGAAGGTCATATCCGGAATCAGGCCCGCGACGATATCGCGCACGTTATCGATACTCATCCGGGAGCCGATGGAGGCCTGCCGGGAGCTTTCCGAAAACGCATCGAACGATTCCACCAGCGTTTTCGGGTCAAACAGCCGCGCCAGCGCCTTGTCGTCGTGGGTGCCGACAAAGGCCGCCATCATGGAACCCGCGCTGGCACCGGAAATCACATCGGGCAGCAGATCCTGCTCGACGAGCGCCTTGATCACGCCGAGATGAAACGGCCCAAGCGCCCCGGCACCGGAGAGCATCAGCGCGGAGCGTCCGAAGCAATGGCTGGCACGGCGGAAGAACTCGAGCTTTTCGCCGAAAGGCACCTCCGAGTCCGGCGCATCCGCCACCTGCCGCAATGCGGCACACAGGGCATTGATGTAGTTGGTAATCAGATCCTTGGTGCCGAATCGGGCCCGGTTGTAGAGCGCCGGATTGCCCATCCCACCCATGTTTCCGTGGATGCCTTCGTTGAGATAGAAGAGCAGCCGGTGCGCATCCCCACGCTCGGAGATCGTGCTCACCTCTTCCAGACGACGCCTGATCACCTCATGGTCGTAGAGCGTGCTTTTGTCCGTCCGGCGCCACTTGGCACCCCCCATCCTCTCGTCCTGGGCCATGGCGGCCGCCTTCCACTCTTCATAGGTGGTGGCATTGATGAGCCGCATGGAGGCTGCAGGGATAGTCGACGCCCCTTCCAGGGTTTCTTTGGGTGACGGTGCGTTCATGTCTTACCGGTCCGCTGACGAATACCCTACTAGTATCATGTTGCAGCGCATCATGCCACTGCGCATCCCACGGACTTGACCCCCTTCACCCATTTCTGTACGTTTCCACCCAATCTTTTCACTGTCAAGTTAATCGGACTCCGGTCCGGCATGAGAAATGAGGAACGGAGGAGTCACGACCATGGTGGAGCAAACGACCCGACGCAGTGGAAGCAGCGCTGCGGACTCCGATCCGGACTACAGGACGCCGGATTCGATCATTCCGGACCGGGTGACCGCGAAGGTGTCAGACGAGGAATTCGTCGTCTTCCTGATCGGCATGCGAATCAACAGACCCTGGAAAGTGCACCGCTGGCTGCCCGTCGGCCGGGCCATGGGCCGGATGATCAAAGAACTCTCCACAACGCCGGATATGGGACTGAAACACGTGGAAAGCTGGCCGGGACGAACGAGCATCATGGTGCAGTACTGGGAGTCGTTCGCCGCGCTCGAAGCCTACGCAACCAACAAATCTGCCGAACACCTGCCGGCCTGGGGCGATTTCAACCGGCTGGTGGCCTCGAACGGGGACGTCGGTATCTGGCACGAAACCTATGTGGTGAAACCGGGCACCTTCGAATGCGTCTACAACAACATGCCGCGCTTTGGCCTCTCCCGGGCCTTCGAAACCATACCCGCGGTGGGCGCCTACGCCAGAGCATCGTCGCGAATGGCCGAGCAGGCTGGAACGAAACCCGAGGCGGCCTGATAAACGGCCTGAGGGCCGGGATCAGTCCGGATTCTGCAGCATCCGGCTCAAGCGGATGCCCGTCTCCACCACGGTGCGTTCGATGAACGCGTCCTCACCCTCACCCTGGGCAAACACATCGAACTGACCTTCCAGCAGCAGCATGGCGTAGCCGTGAATCTGGCTCCAGGCAACCAGCACGTCGTCCTGCAGGCTCCGTTCCCGGATCCGCTCATCGAGGGTGTCTGCCGTCACGTCCGAATCACCGCGCTGGACCGTGACCCCGCTGGTCATTTCCGCATAGGTGCGGAAAGCGGCCGTCGACAAGGCCTCGTTTGAGCGATCGATTTCCCGCCATCGGAACATGAGCCGGAAATGGTCCGGATACTGCCTGGCAAAGTTCACATAAGCCCGGAAGATGCCGACGATACGATCCTCGGGCTGTCGTCCTGCATTCGCCGCCCGGCCCCGCTGCAGCGCGTCTGTCAGCCTGTCAAAGGAGCGGGCCGCCACTTCCGCAAGTAACCCGGCGGCATCCTTGAAATGGTGCTTGGGTGCAGCGTGAGAAACACCCGCCTTCCGGGCACAGGCCCGCAGGGTGAGCCCGGTGACCCCCTCTTCCTCAAGCAGCGACTCGGCGGCGGCAAGCAGGGCTTCCTTCAGATCACCATGGTGGTAGCTCGATCGGGTTTTCTGCTCGGATGCCACGATTGAGGTAAGACGCCGGTCAGTCCGCTTTGCCGATCAGAAACAGGAACCGTCGGCCATCAATTTCCGCCTCCACAGCGTCGGCTTCCGCGACTGACTGCGCCTCGAAGCTGACCGCGAGCGTCGCCTGCATGATGGTGTCCCGATGCTCTGCCGCGGCGTGCGTGAGTTCTTCATCGCCTTCGAAGCTCACCTCGATACGATCGGCGACGTTCAATCCCATTTCCTTCCGGCGTTGCTGTATGCGATTCACGATCTCCCGGGCGTAGCCGCCGCGAATCAGCTCGTCATCGAGCTCACAATCGAGATCGACGGAGATGAAGCGGTTCGAGACCGTGCTGGTCCCGGGTTTTGCCTGCTGCAGCACCTGGATCTCGTCGATGCTGAACATCTCACCACCAAGCTCGATCCGACCATCAGCCTGCAGCTGGCCGATCTGTTCGCCGGTCAGGTTGCCGATCAGCCCCTGGAACTCTTTCATGCGCTTGCCGAGGCGCTTCCCCAGCAGAGGGAAATTCGGCTTTGCCACGAGTTCGATGAAGGCGCTCTCATCGGATTCGTAGCGCACCTCGAGCACGTTCAACTCACTGGTCACATAGGCTTCCAGGCGCTTCATTTCCTCGAGCAGCTGCTCGTCCCCGTTGATGATGGTGAGGCAGCGCAACGGCGTTCGAATCCCCACCTTCACTTCTTCACGGCGCTGCCGGCCGAGCAGCACCACCTGCTGCATCCGGTCCACCGCGACCTCCAGTTCCTGCTTGATCCGCTCCGACTCCGCCTCCGGGTAGTCACACAGATGCACGGAAGCAGGCGACGCTTCACGGCCGCCGAGGGTGGCAAGCTGCAGATACAGATGGTCGGAGAGGAAGGGTGCAAACGGTGCCATCACCTGAGCCAGCTCGTAGAGCGTGGTGTAGAGGGTGGAGTAGGCGGCGATCTTATCCGCCGTGATGGACTCGCCCCAGAACCGGGAGCGGTTCAGCCGGATGTACCAGTTGGTCAGGTCTTCGATGAAATCGAAGAGCTGCGGCACCACGTTGTACAGACGATAGGCTTCCATCTGCTCGGCCACGTTCGCCTTCAGTGTCTGCAGCCGGGACAGGATCCACTGATCGAGAATGTTGTCGCCCTGATGCAGACCTTTGTCCGGCGACCACTGATCAATCTCCGCGTACGTCTTCAGGAACGAGTATGCGTTGTACCAGGGCAGCAGCGCCCGCCGGGTCATGTCGCGGACGCCGGAATCGGCAAAGCGCTGTTCTTCCCCGCGCACGAGCCCCGAGTTGATGAGATAAAGGCGCAGCGCGTCGGCGCCATAAACTTCCATCAGTTCGTCCGGCGGCGTGTAGTTCTTCAACCGCTTGGACATCTTCTTGCCGTCTTCCGCCATGACCATGCCGTTGACGATCACGTTGCGGAAAGCCGGCTTATCGTAGAGCGCGGCGGCCAGCACCGTCAGGGTGTAGAACCAGCCACGGGTCTGGTCCAGCCCCTCGGCGATGAACTCGGCCGGGAAACCGGATTCGAAGACGTGCTGATTTTCGAACGGATAATGCAGCTGCGCATAGGGCATGGAGCCGGATTCGAACCAGCAGTCGAGCACTTCCTCAATGCGACGGTAAGTGCCTTCTTCGCCATCGATCTCGAAGGTGAGCGGATCCACGTGCTCACGGTGCAGGTCCGTCACCCGCACACCCGTATACTGTTCCAGCTCTTCCACGGAACCGATGCACAGCTCGCGACCGGTAACATCGTTGATCCAGATCGGGATGGGCGTTCCCCAGACCCGGTTTCTGGAAATGGACCAGTCGATGGCCCCTTCCAGCCAGTTGCCGAAGCGGCCTTCCTTGATATGGTCCGGCACCCAGCGGATCTGCTCATTGGCTTTGAGCAGCTTATCGCGCATGTCGGTCACCCGGACGTACCAGGAAGGGATCGCCCGGTAGATCAGCGGCGTATCCGAGCGATAGCAGAACGGATAGCTGTGCTGGATGGTGTCGTGGCGGTACAGCGCACCCGAATCCTTCAGATAACGGATGATTTCCTTGTCCGCATCCTTGATGTACTGACCGGCAAAGTCCGTCACCTCATCGGTGAAAATGCCGTTTGGCGTCACCGGCACCACGAACGCTTCGATGCCTGCCGCCTTCAGGATCCGATAGTCGTCTTCACCGAAGGCAGGCGCCTGGTGGACCATACCGGTGCCCGCTTCCGTGGTGACATAGTCATCGGCGACCACCACGAACGCGCCGCGTTCCCGCTCTTCGCTGAAATAGGGGAACAACGGTTCATAGCTTTTTCCGACCAGGGCACTGCCCTTGAGTCTGTCGAGTACGTCGTAGTCGCCGTAGGCACCGAGACAGGCTTCGGCGATGTAGAACGTTTTGCCCGCTTCTCCGTCACGCACTTTCACGTAGTCGATGTCTGCGCCGACGCAGATGCCGAGGTTGGACGGCAGGGTCCAGGGCGTGGTAGTCCAGGCGGTGAGATAGGCGTTCTCATCGGTCAGTTTGAACAGCACCGTGACGGCCGGGTCCTGCACGTCCTGGTAGTTCAGATTCGCCTCGAAGTTGGACAGCGGCGTGCCGAGTTCTGTGGAGACCGGCATCACCCGCGAGCCCTGATAGACGAGGCCTTTTTCCCAGAGCTGCTTCAGCACCCACCAGACACTTTCCATGTACCAGGGGTCCATGGTCTTGTAGTCGTTATCGAAGTCGACCCACCGGCCGAGGCGGGTAATGGTCTGTCGCCACTCACTGGTGTAGCGATCGACGATCGCCCGGCACTCATCGTTGTAGCCGGCCACGCCCATCTCTTCCACGGCCTGCTGGGCGGACATGTTCAGCTTCTTATCGATCTCGTGCTCGATCGGCAGTCCGTGGCAGTCCCAGCCGAAGCGGCGCATCACATAGCGGCCCTTCATCGTCCAGTAGCGGGGCACGATGTCCTTGATGGTGCTGGCCACGACATGGCCATGATGCGGCAGACCCGTGGCGAACGGCGGGCCATCGTAGAAGATATAGGGCTTCTTCTCTTTCGTATTCTCGAGTGTCTGCTGGAAGATTTTGCGTTCATCCCAGCGCTCGAGAATCTCGTGTTCCATATCCACGAAGGAGAAGGTTGAGCTGCTGCTTACGGGTTCTGCCATGGTTGCTGACCTTGAGGCGGGGGCGCGACCGCGCGACGGCGCGTCCCGGCGATCTGGCCCCTGCGGTCTGATTGAGTGTTCAAAAAAGCGGCGCATTGTACCGCCAATAGGGCAAATTCCGTAGGGGCCCGGGTGCCTGCCCGGTGCGGCGACGGTGACTATCTGTTCAGATAGTTGAGCGGTTGCCCCGCGGTTTCCCAGGGCATGGAAATCAGCTGACCGGTGGAAGACAGGGTGATGTAGGCCGTTTTCAGGTCGTCTCCACCGAAGCAGATGTTGGTGGTGACCAGGTCTGGCATGGGCACATGCTCTGGCGCAGCCCCATTCGGATCGAGGATGGTGATACCACCGTCAATGATGGTGGCCACGCAGACCCGACCGTCGGCCTGCACGGCGAGGGAATCGAAGAGAAAGTATCCCTGGCGACCGGGAATCAGGCGGCCGCCATCGGGCTTATCACGGCGCTTTTTGCGCAATATCCCTGGCGCATCGAGCTCATAGGCCCAGAGACGGCCGGTGTGGGTTTCAGCGATATAGAGCTCGGATTCATCCGGTGACAGACCGATACCGTTCGGCCCTTCCATGGGGAAGATCACCTCCGAGATGCTGGAACCATCCGCCTTGGCGTAGTAGATGCCCGTCCGGTCCATTTCCCTCGGCCGCCGCTTGCCGTGATCGGTGAACCAGAAGCCGCCACTGGAATCGAAGACCAGATCGTTCGGTCCGCGCAGGGGCATACCAGCGCACTGGGTGTAGAGCACTTCCACCCGCCGGGTAGCCAGATCCACCACCTCGATGCGGCCACTGGAATAGTTTTCCGGCTCATCGCCGGGAAACAGGCGGCCGTCGGGCGCGGTATTCCACTGAAAACCACCGTTGTTGCAGACATAGCAGTAGCCATCAGGACCGATGGCGGCGCCGTTCGGCCCACCACCCAGCTCCGCCACCACCTCTGTCTCCCCATCGACCACCCGGGTCAACGTGCCCCGGGCGATTTCCACCAGCAGCACACTGCCGTCCGGCATGGCGATGGGCCCTTCGGGAAAACGAAGACCTTCGGCGAGTACGGTGAAGTCAGTCATTTGGGTGTTAAGCAGATCGTTTCGAGCCCGGGATTCTCTCTCACTCGGACGGAGTCTGTACACCGCGCCTTTGACCGTATTATGTAGAGACCCAACTATGTAGATCAGGAGCAGGCGATGGAAATCGGCGCGGTACTACCCCACAACGAGATCGGCACGGATCCCGGCGCGATCAGAGCCTATGCGCAGGGCGTGGAGGCCCTCGGCGTTACTCACCTGCTCATCTACGATCACGTCCTCGGCGCGGATCCGAACCGACCCGGAGGCTTTCAGGGCCCTTACGACAAAGATGTGGCCTTCCACGAGCCCTTCACCACGTTCGCCTTCATGGCAGCCTGCACCGAGAAACTCGAGATGATCACCACCGTGCTCATCCTGCCTCAGCGGCAGACCGTCCTCGTTGCCAAGCAGGCGGCTGAACTGGCCATCCTCTCCAACAATCGATTCCGCCTCGGGGTGGGCACCGGCTGGAATGAAGTGGAGTACGTGGGCCTGAACGAAACCTTCGGCAATCGTGGCAAGCGTCAGGCCGAGCAGGTCAGGCTTCTGCGCCGGCTGTGGACCGAGGACAGCATCGACTACCAGGGCGACTACCACCGGATCGATCTGGCCAGCATCCAGCCCAGACCTTCCCAACCAGTGCCGGTCTGGTTCGGTGGCAGCGCGCCCGCGCTGTTGAAGCGCTGCGGGGAACTGGGTGACGGCTGGATCCCGCTCGGCAGCCCCAACGATAAATCGGCGGCGATGATCGAGCAGATCCGCGCGCACCGGGAAGCCGCAGGCTTATCCTGGGACGGTTTCGGTATTCAGGCTCAGGCTCAGTACGCTGGCGGCACGCCGGAGCGCTGGGCCGGGCACGCAGAAAAGTGGCAGGGTCTGGGCGCCACCCATCTCGCAATCGCCACGCACAACGCCGGCGAGACCGACGTGGACGGTCATCTGGCCCGGATCGAGGAATATCTGAGCGCCGTCCGCTGAGTCCGGCTCGGCGACCACAGCCGGCGGGCCGCTAGAGGCCCATCAGCGGTCGCTGTCGTCCACCGCCTGCAGAATGTCCCCTGCCCCTTCCGGGGCGGGAATTTCTTCCACCCGCTCCGGCACATTGTCGTATTCGAGCTTGAGGGCCCGGCACATGGTCGCGTGCATCTCATAGGTGCAGGTGATGTAGGTGAACTCGAGCAGTTCCTCATCCGTGAGGTGCGTCTTGAGTGCATCGAACAGGCCATCCGGCGTGCGACCGCCGTCGAGCACCAGACAATCGGTGTAGGCCAGCACCAGCCGCTCCACCTCATCGAAGCAGTCGGCGGCCTGCCAGTGCGGGATGGCCTCGATCTGCTCATCGCTGTAGCCGAGGTAGCGCATGGACTTACAGTGCTGGGAGAACACGAACTGACTGCCGCGGGCGTAGCCCGCCCGGACCTGACCCAGTTCACGGAGTTTCGGATCCAGCGACCGCTTGGGGCTGCGGTAGAAGCGGAACCCATCCACCGCATGCTGAAAGCAATCGGGAACCAGCGCGAAAACCGTCCACCAGTTACCCGGCGTGCCGGTGTCCGTGCCGGGTTCTGCTACCGGATCCCGGTCACCGAACAGAAATCCGTACATACGCTGAATCGCTTCAGGGGCATCTTCCCTGCTGACCTGTCTGAGCCTCGGCATCTTCCCTTCCCCACGCTGCAAACGATGACGGGAACATTATGCCGGAAGGCGACAGGAACTGAGCGGTCGGGAATCTGTCGGTATTCAGCCGAGTTCAGAGAGGGTGTGATTGAAGCTCGGAGTGAGCGGACGCCCCATGGCGTAGGAATCGAGGACGAATTCACGGATGACTGTCATACAGCCATCGCCCTTGTGGCCCCGTTCGCGCAGCAGCTCCTTCAGCATGCCGGCTTCGATCTCCGCTTCGAATTGAGACTCGTACGGGCCCACGTCCACGCCTTCGCGGGTGTGGAAAAACCACTGCCCGTCACTCAAAAACACCCGGTCCGAGCGGAACCAGGTGCGGGATTGTTCATTCTGGCGTGCTGCGTTCATAAACCCGTCTTTTCTCTAGGCAGGGCGATCAGTCTGCGGGTCGATGCCGGCGCGGTCTGTGAGACCGATGTGAACGAATTCACACTTTTCTTAGCCGCTTTTAAGGCAGATGTGTGTTTCTAAGCTACTGACTTAGAAAGAAATATCCCGTGCACACCAGGATCGGCCGGGCATTGTGCAGTATGATCCGCCCTCCCATGCAACAGCCCACCCCCCGCAGATCCGCCTACCCCTGGTACCTGACCAGCGCCAGCCTGTGGATGGCGGGTATGAGTCTGCAGGGGTTCCTCTTCACCTGGCTCCTGGTCGGCACTCTGGAGACACCGGCAGATCAGGTGGGCATTGCCCGTTCGCTGGCAGAGTTTCCGCCCCTGGCCATTCTGCTCCTCGGCGGCCTGCTGGGTGACCGATTCAACGGCCGCCACTTCCTGACGCTCATGCACCTGCTGATGGCGTTGCCGCCGCTGCTGATCATCGCGGTATTCGAAGCCGATGCGCTTTCCTATGCCTGGGTGGTTGTTTTCGGCGTGCTCATGGCCTGTATACAGGCACTGTCAGACCCGGCGAGACAATCGGCACTGAGCCGGGTTTCGCGGCTGGATGTGCAGCGATCGGTGACCATCATGACTGTGTTCACCTCCGGCGTGGGTATCGGCGGGTTCTACCTGGGCGGCCAGCTGGACGTGCTCGGTCTTACCAGCGTGCTGCTGATCCAGTCTCTCATCTTCGCGATCGGCATGATCGCCACCTGGCGTCTGCCCGACCTGCCGAACAATCCCACCGTGACCGGGCGGCCCGGGCTCGGCGCCGGCCTGCGCGCCCTCTGGCTACTGCCGCTGGTGCGCAACGTGATCGGCCTGAACTTCGTCTCGAGCCTGTTCAACGCCGGTGCCTACATCGTCGCCATTCCGTACATCGTCAGCGAGGTGTACGACGGTGACGCGGGATTCTTCGCCACCGTGATGACCGTGTTCACCATCGGCAGCATCGGCTCGAATCTGATTCTGCTGCTGTTCATGCCGCTGAAGCATCCTGGCCGGCTGTTTCTCATCATGCAGCTCACCCGAGCGCTCATCCTTCTGCTGCTCTGGTCCGAACCTTCCCTGTGGCTTTTCTATGCCGGCATCCTGGCCTGGGGTCTGAATATGGGCGTGACCACCACCATGGTGCGCACGACGGTCCAGGAACTGGCCCCGGCGGCGGTGCGGGCGCAGATTCTTTCCGTGCTGCTGTTCAGCTTTCTGGTTTCGTCACCGATCAGCTCCGTGCTGCTCGGCTTTGTGATTGCCGCAACCACACCGCTTGCTGCCCTTCTGCCGGGTGTGGTGGTCTCCGTGCTGATCTTCGCCGTGGGCCTGGCCTGGAGTGGTCTGTGGCGCTACGAATTCAGCCCTGATCCGGCCGTTCTCCACGAATGAAGGCGGCGGTCAGACCCGGATCCTGCATCGGGATAAAATGGGTGAACTCCGGCAGATAGACGTCCGCGCCCTGTGCAAACCGGCCCGCCACTTCCGGCCAGGTCGGCGACAGCGAGAAATCCATGATCTGCCTTTCGTCGGGATCCCGCGTCTTCGCCCGCAGGATCAGCACCGGGATATCGACCTTGTCGATTTCGCCGTACACATCGGTGCCTGTGTTGCCGAGATAGACGGAAGATTCCACCAGCGGCGGGCAGGCGAGTTCGTAGCGACCATCCGCCCTGGCCGTGATGCCGTAACGGCAGTAGTCTCGAAGAACCGCGTCGTCCCAGAGCGCGAAGCTGCCTCGATCCCTGAAACGCTCGTACATCTCCTCCCAGTTTTCCCAGTCGTTCTTGCGCCTGGACACCGGATGATCTTCTGCCGAGTCAAATCCTTTGTGGCGATCGTCGGTATAAGCATCCGGATCGAAGATCACGGGATCGATGAGCAACAAGCGCTTGAACGCATCCGGATTACCGGCAGCCGCCTGCACGAGACAGTGCCCACCCATGCTGTGACCCACGCCGATGGCGCCGGTTAAACCCAGATGCGCAATGAGACCGCTCACGTCGGCGGCAAATGATGCCCAGACGTATGGCGGCGTTTTATCGCTGCGTCCATGCCCTCGCATATCCACCGCGTAGACGTGGTACCCGTCACCGAGCGCCGCGACCACCCGATCCCAGCAACGGGCATGAAATCCGGTGGCGTGAATGAGCAGCACCGGCTCGCCGCTGGAATCGCCCCATTCAAAGTAGGTCAGATTGATGCCGTTGGTGTGCAGCTGATGTTCGATTGGTTGAATTGCCATGACTGTCGGACCACGGATTGCGCAAAGCCGCGCATGGTAGCTCAGATTTCGTTACACTGCGCCGCTCGCTAAAACCCGTCAGCCCGCGAGGGCACCCGGCAATGACCAGCTCATCCAGCACCAGCACCCCGTCCAGCACGAAGGCCGAAGTCGTCTCCTCCGAATCGGAGGCGCTCATCCTGGTGAATCCTGCCGACGAGGTGACCGGCTATCTGGACAAAGCCGCCGCCCACGACGGCGACGGCGTGCTCCATCGGGCCTTTTCCCTGTTCATTTTCAATCCGGAAGGCAGATTGCTCCTCCAGCAGCGGGCGCCGGGCAAGCGGCTCTGGCCGGAGTTCTGGTCGAACAGTTGCTGTTCCCACCCACGACAGGGCGAGCAGATGGACGACGCCGTGCACCGTCGCCTGGAACAGGAACTCGGCATGTCCGCTGTGCTGAATTTCGCCTACAAGTTCGAGTACTCGGCACCATTTCGGGATCTCGGCACGGAACACGAACTCTGCTGGGTTTACATCGGCCAGACCAGGGACGAGCCGGTGATCAACACCACGGAGATCATGGACTGGCGCTGGATCGACCCGACGGAACTCACCAGCGCCATCGCGGCCGAGCCTGAGCGTTACACACCCTGGCTGAAGATGGAGTGGGAGCGGCTGAACGCGGAGTTTGCACAACGGCTGCCCTGAGCCCCCGGCATCACACCGATCGCCCACCCGACGAAAAAAATTTAACCCCTTTTCCTCCCCTCGCGCGTTAACCCCTATGACGCGCGCGTTCTGACGCGCCCTGTTAAGTCCGCACAACAGAATAATGAGGATCAGAGGATGAGCAGATTCATACCCACATACGCCGGTTTCGTGCTGGCACTCACCTGCGCTGTACTGGTCGGCTGCAGCACCACCGAAGAGCCTGCAGGCAAGGATTCGGATGAATCCGGTGCACGGCACCACACCGAACGGCCATCACCCGAACCAGCGGTCACTCAGCCGCCGATCGTCGAATACGAAGATGGAGGCACGGCCGAGGTGCCCGCCCCGCCCCTGACCGACCGACTCGAACGGCAGGCTGCCCTTAAGCATCAGATGGGAAAGGCCGTACTGGCAGAATCCGTGGCCACTGCCGCCCGCAACAGCGTGGTCGGTTCGGACATGAACCGTTTTCCGAGTGAGCCCCTGGACCGGGAGGCCTATTCGCACTTTGATACCAACCCGGTGCATCTGGTGTCGGAATCACCGGTTTCCACCTTCTCCATCGATGTGGACAGCGCCTCCTATGCAAACGTCCGTCGCCTCCTGAATCAGGGCATGCTGCCCCGTCACGATGCGGTGCGCGTGGAGGAGATGATCAACTACTTCTCTTATGATTACCCGGCACCTGGCCGGAACGAGGACCCGTTCGCCGTGCACACGGAGGTGGGCCCAAGCCCGTGGCATGAGGATCGACACCTGCTGCATGTGGGGATCAAGGGCTACGAGGTGCCGGAAGCGGATCTGCCGCCAGCCAACCTGGTTTTTCTGATCGATGTTTCCGGCTCCATGCAGAGCCCGGACAAACTCGGTCTGCTGAAGTCTTCCATGAAGATGCTGGTGAACCGTCTGTCTCCCGAAGATCGCGTCGCGATCGCCGTCTACGCCGGTGCCGCAGGTACTGTGCTGGAATCCACGCCAGGCAGTGAGCGGGCAAAAATCCTTTCCGCCATCGATCAACTCACCGCCGGAGGTTCCACCAACGGCGGCGCCGGGATTCGTCTGGCTTATTCACTGGCTGAACAGGGCTTTCTGAATGAAGGCATCAACCGGGTGATTCTGGCGACAGACGGTGACTTCAATGTCGGCACCACAGACACCGAAGCACTGAAGAATCTCGTGGAGAACAAACGCGAATCCGGCGTTGCCCTCACTGTGCTCGGGTTCGGCGCCGGCAACTACAACGACGCGCTCATGCAGGAACTGGCGCAGATCGGCAACGGCAATGCGGCCTACATCGACACCCTGAACGAAGCCCGCAAAGTGCTGGTGGAAGAGATCGGCGCCACTCTGAACATGATCGCCAAAGACGTGAAGATTCAGATCGAATTCAATCCGACCACCGTCGCCGAGTACCGTCTGATCGGTTATGAGACACGCCACCTGGAGCGCGAAGATTTCAACAACGACAAGGTGGACGCAGGCGATATCGGCGCCGGGCACACGGTAACCGCACTCTATGAAATCGCGCTGACCGGTTCTGAAGGTGCGCTGATCGACCCGCTCCGCTATGGCAGCGAATCCGGAGAAGCCGACACCGCGGCCACGGGCGAGCTGGCTTTTCTGAAACTCCGCTACAAGCAGCCGGACGGCGACACCAGCCGTTTGATTTCGAAACCGATCGGGAAAGACGAGATCATTGGCGATCTGGCCCGGACGAGCGACAATTATCGTTTCTCGGCGGCGGTGGCCGGCTTCGGTCAGATTCTGCGCGGCGGCGATTACACGGGCGAGTTCAATCTGGATGCCGTGGCCGCCCTTGCCAGCACCGCTCGAGGCGATGACCCTTATGGATACCGTGGGGAATTTCTCGGCATGGTTCGCACAGCAGACGCGCTGGCAGTCAGTGTTCCAAACGATGCAGGCAATGAGGAGGTCGCTACCCGGTGAAGCATTTCCGGAGTGAACGGGTGAGCAACGGATGAAGGCACGTGCGCCGGCAGACGCCGGCGCTGCGGCCCGGATGCAGTCGGATGAAGCGCTGATGACCGCCTATGCAGCAGGCGACCCAGTCGCATTCGACCTGCTCTACGAGCGGCACAAAGGTCCGCTGTACCGATACTTCACCCGGCAGCTCCCGGAGTCAGAGGCCCACGACTGTTTTCAGGTGCTCTGGGAAAAACTGATCGGCAATCGGAACCGCTATCGACCGGACAGCCCGTTCCGAAGTTACCTCTTCACCATCGCCCACAACGTGCTCATGGATCATTTCCGCAAACAGGGCCGCATCGGACCTGACTCGGATTCCGACCCGGATGACCTCAGTCATCACGACACCGGCCCGGAAGCACAACGCGAGCGGGGGGAACTGGTTGAGAAACTGCACGGCCTGATCCGGGCGCTGCCGAATCACCAGCGGGAAGCCTGGCTGCTCCGGCAGGAAACCACCTTCTCCACGGCGGATATCGCCCGGGTAACCGGGACATCCGAGGAAGGCGTAAAAAGCCGCCTGCGCTACGCACGGGAGAAACTCAAACAAGGAATGGCACGCTATGTCGGATGACCCGGACTGGATCGACGAGCTCTACGCCGAAGGCGCGAAGGCGGTACCGCCGCCCGCCCTGGACGAAAAGATCCGTGCAGCCGCCCGGCAGAACGTCCGGCCCCGCTGGTATCGAACACCGGGGCGTCTGGCGGCCCTGGCCACGGCAGCCAGCCTGGTGATTGCGGTCAGCGTCATTTACCTCGAGTCCGGGCCATCTCAGCTGGAAGGGCAGCTGGAACGGCAGATGAAAGATCAGAAGAAAGATCAGATGAGAGATCAGATGAAAGAACAACCCGAGGTGATGGCCCCGGACTTCGCGCCGGCGCCTTTGCAGAGTGCCGGGTTCGATGAAGACAGATCCGTGACCCTCGAAGAACGTCTGGCCGACCGGCATGAACGGGAAGCAGTGGGTGCGGCCGCCGACACAGCCGCCAGAAGGCAGTTGAAGTCAGAGGTTGCCCAAGCCCGATCAATGCCGGACCGGAACGTCGAGAACATGGCGGCGGGTACCTACGCGGATACGCTGGCGGCAGCCCCCATCGCGCTTGCAGAAATGGAGGTGGCGGCTGAACTCACGGAACTGTGCGGCGCGTTACCGGGCGCAGCAGAGACGAGAGAGATTCTCAGCGACGAATCCGGATGGCTGGTACAGGATACCGTTGGGGGCGACGTACGGACCTGGCGCTGCGTCGACGGCGCCTGGATCGAGACACCATCACAGCAGCAATAGCCAGAGACCGGCGATCACCAGCGAGGCGCCGAGCACGTCTCTCGCCGTCACCCGCTCCCCGAAGAACCAGATGGACGCGGCGAAGGTGAACAGCAGCTCCACCTGACCCAGCGCCCGAACCAGCCCCGCGCTGACCAGTGTCATGGCGGAAAACCAGCAGGCAGAAGCCAGGCTGCCTAGCAGACCCACCCAGATCGAAGTTCGCCAGCTCCGCACCACCCGGGTGAGTTCACCGGGTTCCCGCAGCAGCAGGTAGCTGCCCATCATCAGCGTCTGCAGGGTGACTGTCACGGCCAGCGTGGATCCGGAACGGGTCAGAAAATCCCCTGCCGGCAGCGACAGTGCGGCGGCCCGATAGCAGACGACGGCCACCGCAACGCTGGTACCACTGGCAATCCCCAGCAGCAGCCCCCGGTTGGCCATGAGCAATTGTGACAGCCGGCCCGGATTGGACAGCGCCAGCACGCCCACGAGGCTCACCAGAATCCCGGCGAACGCTGTCCCGGTCAGCGTATCGCCCAGAATCAGCAGGCCGAAAATCACCGTCTGTACGGTTTCGGTTTTCGAAAACGCCGTGCCGGCGGCAAAGTTGTCGTGGGTGAATGAAGCGACCAGAAACGCCGTCCCCAGAATCTGGGCCGCACCGCCGACAACACAGAATGCCAGGAACTCCGGGGTGAATTCCGGCAGCGGCGCGCGCGCTGCCAACCAGAGCAGATACAGCAGCACGAAAGGCAAGGCGTACAGAAACCGGATGTAGCTCGCGCCATTGATGCTCAGATCGCCGGTTGCCCGCTTCTGCAGCATGGAGCGGCCGTTCTGCAGAAAGGCAGCGGCGATGGTGATGGGGATCCAGAGTTCCACGGCTTATCTCTTCGAGAACAGCGCAATCCGATCCGGCCGATGGGAGAGCCAGCGGAATCGTGTGCAGAGCACCACCGCCGCCACGCCCAGTCCGGCGATCAGCCCGATCCAGAAGCCTCGAACCCCTTCGAAACCGCTGACTTCGATCCAGCCGAACCCGATCGACATACCGACCGGCAGGCCCACCACCCAGTAACTCAGCATGGCAACCCACATCGTGGTCCGGGTGTCTTTAAAACCGCGCAGGGCGCCCACGGCCGTCACCTGCGCGTCGTCAAAAAACTGATAGAGCGCGACGAATATCAGCAGATCTGCCGCGACCGACACCACCGCCAGCTCTGAACTGTAGAGCCCGGCGATCTGATGACGCAGCAGGTAGACGATCACCGCCGCAATCAGCGCGAAGACGAGAGACAGCCAGATGGCCACCCAACCGGAACGTCGGGCCGCGGCCAGATCTCCTGCACCGACGTTGAAACCCACCCGTATCGATACGGCCATGCCGAGTGCCAGGGGCACCATGAACGTCATGGCCCCCACGCTCGAGGCGATCATGTGCGCCGCCACCGATTCCGCTCCGAGGCGACCGATCATCAGCGTGATCACAGAAAACAGGCTGATTTCCATGAAGTTGGTGATGCCGATGGGTAAGCCGAGCTTCACCAGCCGCAGTATTTCCACCGGATCCGGTCTGCTGAAGCGGGTGAAAACACCGGTTGCCTGGATCCTCGAGCGGCTGACGACCAGCGCCAGGACGAGGAACTGGCCGTTCAGCACGATGACGCTCGCCCAGCCACAGCCCACGCCGCCCATTCCCTCCACCCCGAAGGCCCCATAGATAAAGAGATAGTTCAATGGGATCTTGAGCGCCAGCGAGCCTGCGGCGATCCACATGGCAGGCAGGGTCCAGGACATCCCTTCGCAGAGATAACGTAGCGAAAAGTAGCCGAGTGCCGGCAGCACGCCGAGCGACAATGCCTGAAGATAGGCAACGGCGATCGGAATTGCCCGCTCGTCCACCTCCAGCAGATGGTAGATGGGCTCCACGTTGTTGAGAAACAGCATCAGCAGCAGGCCGCCGGCACCCGCTGTCCACATGGCCTGCCGGGCTACCTCCCCCGCCTCCCCTTCCCGCCGCGCACCGTGCAGCTGGGAGACCGAAGGCGCGAGCGACATGATGATGCCGGACAGCAACAGAATGAACGGCCAGTAAAGGTTGCCACCCAGCGCCACACCGGCGAGATCCACTGCACTCACCTGACCGGCCATGATGGTGTCCGCCACACCCATGCCCATCTGGGTGACCTGAGCCAGAATCATAGGCGCCGCCAGACGGCCGAGTATGCCCAGCTCCCCGGAGATGTTTACTGGCTGCGACTGCATCGCCTGGCCATATCCGCTGTTTTGAAGGCGAGCCATTGTACGCGGCGCGCGCGGTGGTGACCCCCGTGAAAACCGCGCACAGACAGCTCAGCCCAGACGCCTAATTGAGAATAATTACGATTTACAATAACTAGAAAAAACGTCGATCTGATAGGCACCACCTATCAGGCTGATAGTATTAATCAAATAGCGTGGGCCGACGGCAGTCGTATACTGAACCCATCACCGAGGGGTGAGTCGATTCACGAACTCATGCCGGTTCGCAACCGGTGCAAGCAACAGGAAGGAAACAGGAAGAAAACAATGGATCTGAAGGACAGCAATACTCTGCAGAATCTGAAAGATGCTTTCGCTGGCGAATCCCAGGCAAACCGCCGCTACCTCTACTTTGCTGCGAAGGCAGACGTGGAAGGTGAGAACGATGTTGCTGCCGTGTTCCGTTCCACCGCGGAAGGTGAAACCGGCCACGCGCACGGTCACCTGGAGTACATGGAAGCCGTCGGCGATCCCGCTACCGGCCTGCCCATCGGTAGCACGAGCGACAACCTGAAGGCCGCCATCGCCGGTGAGACCCATGAGTACACCGACATGTACCCGGGCATGGCGAAGACCGCCCGCGATGAAAATTTCGACGAGATCGCGGACTGGTTCGAAACCCTGGCAAAGGCAGAGCGTTCACACGCTAACCGCTTCCAGAAAGCACTGGATGCCATGGGCTGACCGCCACCGGCAATCGGCTGAGGTCATGGACCTGAGCCAGGCTGAGAGAGGGGTCGTATGCGGCCCCTTTTTTTTCCGCCACCCTTTTCATTCGGACACTGTCTGAATCGGACACTGTCAGTCGGACAGATTTCAGTCGCACAGCAAAAGGACACGACGATGAAGGAAGGAAGTCTCGAAGCACCCGATCGCCAGCCACTGGACTGGAAGAACCCGGAGTTCTACGACAAAGACGCGCTCTACACCGAACTCGAGCGGGTCTACGATATCTGCCATGGCTGTCGTCGCTGTGTGAGCCTGTGCGACTCGTTCCCCACTCTGTTCGACCTGGTCGATGAGTCCGACACCTTCGAGGTGGACGGCGTCGATAAAGACGACTACATGAAGGTGGTGGATCAGTGCTACCTGTGCGATCTCTGTGCAGAGACCAAGTGCCCCTACCTGCCGCCACACGAGTGGGCTGTGGACTTCCCTCACCTCATGCTCCGGGCCAAAGCGTTCAAATTCGCCGAGCAGGACACACAGTGGCGCGACCGGCTGATTACCAGCACCGACCCGATTTTCGACACCATCAGCCTGCCCGGTATTGCTGGCCTGGCCAACGCCGCCGCCGGCAACAGCACGCTGCGCAAACTCGGCGACAAGGTCGGCATCCACCCGGATGCGCCGCTGCCCGAATTCCACAGCAACACCACCTCGAAGCGCCATCCGGACGAAATCGGCGCATCCCTGACAGCCAGGTCCTGCGACCGGACGACCGGCAAGGTGGCCATCTACATCACCTGCTATGGCGATCACAACGAGCCGGAGCTGCTGGATGACATGATCGCTGTGTTCAACCACAACGGCATACCCGTTCGTCTTCTGAAAGACGCCAAATGCTGCGGCATGCCGAAGCTCGAACTCGGCGACCTGAAGAAGGTGGAAAGTCTGAAAGACGCCAACCTCCCGACCTTCATCGAGGCAATCGAAGACGGCTACGACATCATCGCGCCTATCCCTTCCTGCGTGCTCATGTACAAACAGGAACTGCCGCTCATGTTCCCCGACGATGCGGACGTGGCGAAAGTGAAGGCGGCATTCTTCGATCCTTTCGAATATCTGATGCTGCGGCAGAAAGCCGGCCTCGTGAAAACGGACTTCAAAGCCAGCCTCGGCAAGGTGGCCTACCATGTGGCCTGTCATCAACGGGTCCAGAACATCGGCATGAAGACCCGGGAATTTCTGCAGCTCATCGACGGCACGGAAGTCACCGCCATCGAGCGCTGCTCCGGTCACGATGGCACCTACGCGGTGAAGAGCGAGACCTATGAAAAGGCGATGAAGATCGCCCGTCCGGTGGTGAACCGGGTCAGACAGGCCGAGCCGGATACCTTCGGCTCGGACTGCCCCATGGCCGGTCGTCTCATCGCCCATGGCCTGGAAGCAGGCGGCGAGGGCAATCCGGACGCTGAATCCGAACATCCACTGACCATGGTGCGACGGGCTTACGGCATCTGACCGCAGAGCCCGACCATCGAGCAGGAAAATCCCCATGCAGAAACTAGATCGAGCGAGCCTCTGGAGCCTCGAGCAGTATGCCGAACGCAGAGAGGCCTTCCGTGCCGAAGTGATGGCACACAAAAAGCCGCGCCGCATCGCCATCGGCCCGCACGCGACCCTGTACTTCGAGGACTACACCACCATGAAGTACCAGGTTCAGGAGATGCTGCGCGCGGAGCGCATCTTCGAGGCCGACGGCATCAATGAGGAGATCGAAGCCTATAACCCGCTGATTCCGGATGGCACGAACCTGAAAGCGACTTTCATGATCGAATACGCGGATGAGAATGAGCGGCGCGAAGCCCTGGCCCGACTCGGCGGCATCGAGGACACGGTCTGGCTGCAGGCCCAGGGCAGCCAGAAGGTTTATGCCATCGCCAACGAGGATCTGGATCGTTCGGAAGGCGATAAAGCCTCGGCCGTGCACTTTCTTCGTTTCGAGCTCGACCCGGAAACGGTCAAGGCCTTCAAATCCGGGGCAACCATCTCCTTCGGCATCGAGCACGACGGTCTTGCAGGCTCGGTGACGCTGGAGCCCGCCCAGACGGAAAGCCTGGCCGCCGATCTGGACTGACCCCGAGCCGGCGTCAGCCTGTGGCGCCGGACAGAACGTCGGCCAGTTTCTCGAGGAGCGGCTCCCGCGGCGAACTCTTCCGCCAGCAGAGGCCAATGTCCCGGTGCGGCACTTCACCCCGAAACGGTATATAGCGGATGCCTGCGGCGGGTTTTGCCGGCACCGCCAGCTTGGGCATCAGGGTGACCCCCACATCGGCGACCACCATCTGACGGAGCGTCTCCAGACTGGTGGCGCGGAAGTTGGTGTTCTCCACGGCATTGTGGGAATTGCACACCTCCAGCGCCTGATCCCGCAGGCAGTGACCGTCCTCGAGTAACAGCACCTGCTCGTCATCCAGGTCCTCGACGCTGACTTTCTTCCGATCAGCCAGACGATGGGACCGCGACACCGCCATGTAGAACGGCTCGGTATAAAGCTTCCGCTCGACCACGTTCTCTTCTTCCAGGGGGAGCGCGAGGATCACCGCATCCAGATCACCTTCCCGCAACAGCCGGCCGATCACCGCGGTCTGACCTTCGGTGAGCTGCGTCTTCAGGTTCGGCAGATGCTTACGGATGGGGCCGAGAATTTTCGGCAGGAGATAGGGCGCGACCGTGGGAATAATGCCCAGACGGAACTCGCCACCGAGCGGATCCGTGTATTCCTCGGCGATGTGCTTCAGGTGATTGGCTTCCCGCAGCACCCGTTGCGCCTGAGCCACCACACGCTCGCCCACCGCGGTCAGCAGCACCTGGCGATTGGTCCGCTCGATCAGAGTGACGCCGAGTTCCTCCTCGAGCTTCTTCAACTGCGTGGAGAGCGTCGGCTGGCTGACGAAACAGGCTTCCGCGGCCCGCCCGAAGTGGCGGTGCTCGGCAACGGCAACCAGATATTTGAGATCCCGCAGATTCATCGCCGGCGCATCACAGTCACTGCCGTCATCCTCTTCACCGCCAGGGCTCCACCACGATTTTGGCGTGCGCCTCCGGGTTTTTCAGATCCTGAAAGGCCTGCGCCACCCCATCCACGCCCACATGGCCCGTGATCAGCGGCGCCACCGGAATTTCCCCCTCGGCGATGTGATGCAGCGTGGCGGCAAACTCTTCCGGCGTGTACGCGAGCACGAACTGGAGGGAGAGTTCCTTACCGATGGCCAGCAACGGCCGGATGGGATCGCTCTCCATGCACACGCCGACGATGACAAATCGGCATCCCCGCTCTGCGCCCACCATCATCTGATCGATCACCCCGGGTACGCCCACGCACTCGAAGTACACGCCGGGTGGCAGCAGGCGCTCACCCGTCAGCGGATTCACCGGCGCCCGCGCACCCTGTGCGCTGGCCGTCGCAGCTTCCCGCCAGGAATCGTAGGGCGAAGTTTCCGACGGATCGATCACGATGTCTGCGCCCATGGTTTCGGCCAGCTTTCTTCTCGCCGGGGAAAAATCCGCCGCGATGACCGGACCCGCGCCTTTCAGTTTCAGCGCCCCGATCACCGCCAGACCCACTGGCCCGCAGCCAATCACCAGCGGCACGTCTTCGGAGGTGAGCCTGGCCATCTCCACCGCGTGCAGCCCCACCGCCATCGGCTCCGTCAATGCCGCATGGTCATCCGGCAGACCGTTCGGCACCGGCAACAGCAGCATCTCGTTCAGCAGCATCTGTTCGCCGTAACCTCCAGGCACGTCGTTCGAATAGCCCACCGGGACACCGGCCGCTTTGCGGATCAGGGTGGGCATGGAACAGACCCGGGTGCCGGCGGCAAGCCTTCCGGGCATGGCTTCACCGGGCCCGAAGTCGAGGATCTCGGCGCAGAATTCATGCCCCATCACCAGATCCCTGCCTGCATCGAGCGAACTGGCAAAGCCCCCAACTTCCGAGGTGAACTGATCGAAGTGCTCGAACGCATGCAGGTCGGAACCGCAGATCCCGCAGGCCAGGGTTTTCACCAGCACCTCGCCCGGACCCGGCACGGGGGTATCTATCTCCCCGGCAATCAGCATTCTGTCCCGCATCACGGCTGCACGCACAGTGTCATCCTCATATGTCCCTGTTCAGTCTGAGAAGCTATCGTATTCCCTCGCGCAGGGTAAGAGGCCATTCAGGCATCGACATCAGATTCATACACCGGGACGCCCGGATCGCCATCCTCGACAAACCGGCGGATGTCTCACTGCTGGCGGATCGCAGCGGCGCCCCCTGCCTCTGGGACGCCCTGCCGGATCTGCTCGGCCAGAAGCCCTACCTGGTACATCGGCTCGACAAGCCGACCAGCGGCGTGCTGGCCATCGCCCTGGATCCGGGCACACAGAAACAGCTGACCCGGGCTTTCGCGGCCAGGACGGTGCATAAATTCTACCTGGCCTGGGTGCGGGGCCATCCGGGTAAGAGCGGCGTCATCGATCTGCCGTTGAAAAAAGGGCGGAAGAGCCGTTATCGGGTGGCCGGTCAGCGCGCGGACATAAGCGCCCGGGATGGACGCTGGCAACTGACGGATCCCGATCCGGCAGGACACGACAGCGAGACGCGTTTCCGCTGTCTGCAGCAGATTGAAGACCGGTCACTGCTGCTGCTCATGCCCACCACCGGCAGAACCCACCAGTTGCGCGTCCACCTGTCCTGGATCGGCCATCCCATCCTGGGCGATTCGTTGTATGGAAAACCGGAAGACCCCGCGCAGCAGGCTCCGAGACTTCTGCTGCATGCCCACAAGCTCGTGCTTCCCGAGACGGGATGCTTCACAGCACCGCCGGATGCGGAGTGGCTGGATCTCAGCGAGTGAGCAGCGGATCGGCGATACCGCAGGCAGCCGGATATGGATCTGCATTGATCGTCACCGCGACCATCGAAGTGACGGCGGACCTTTAGAGTTTGGAGCCCAGTTTACGGCCAAGGGCGTAGCCGGCCGCAGTCACCGCGGGATGCCGCGTAACGGCGAAGGCGACTGTCGCCACACCGATACCGACTGCCCAGGACCTGAGCTGCGGGCTTTCCGCCTCACCACTCATCGCCCGGCTCACGGTGTGCTCACAGTTGTTGGTGAGCAGATTGTAGCCCTTGAGTTCCGGCCGGGCGCCGGCCGCATAACGACGCTGCCGTGGACATTCCGTCCGGCTCACATGCAGGCGTTTGCCGTCGCGGAATTCCGATTCGCTCACCACGTGCTCGCCGCGAAAGGGGCTGTTGTGCAGAATACTGCCGTCCGACAGCACCACACCTCGGTGCATGACCAGTCCTTTGCGGCGTGAAACGATATCTCCAGGTCGGTATCTCATTCTCGACAGCCTGTTCGTGTTCTCAAACGTATCCCCATGCTCGCCCGTTCCCGAGCTAACGATACTTGATAGCAGGATTCAGGCCAGAATTTCAGCCCTTATTTATCAGTGGGTTAGGTTTTGTCCGCTCATCACCCGGCCCATTCATTCGGGAATCTGACGACTGAATAGTCGGTTAGACCAGGCTGATTGCAGAGTCGATCTGTTCAACCTTATAATTAGGATCATAATAATTAGGAAGCTAACTGATAGCGCTCAGTCGGCATACTCATGGAGATTCCAAAGCACGACACACCCACCCCCCGGGTGATCGAACTGGGTTACGGCGGCGAGGTGGACACCCTCGCTGTCCGGGAGTGCATGGACTTGCTTCGGGTCGCGAAGAAGTGCCTGTCCCGATTTTATCTTCTCTTCGCGGAGCACGGCATATCACCTGGAAAGTACTCGGTGCTCATGGAACTGCTCGCCATCGACGCCGGCCAGACACTGCAGCCCTCGGAGATCGCAACGAGAGTCGGTGTCAGCCGACCGACGATCACCGGACTGATCGATGGTCTGGTCCGGCAGAACCTGGTGGTGCGACAGCCCTGCGAAACCGACCGGCGAAAAATCACGGTAATGCTCAGCCCTGAGGGCCGGGCGTTCATGAAGGCGATCCTGCCCGATCAGTTCGCCGCCATGGCCAGTTTGATCACCCACCTCGACGGCGGAGATCGAAGCGCATTGAAACGCTCGCTACATCAACTGGAGGAGAATCTGGATGCACATCGATAGGAAGAACACCCTCCTGTTTGCTTTCGCGGCACTGGCGTTTCTGTATGCCGTGCTCGGCAACTACGTCGCCCTCCCGGGTTATCTCAATTTCCTGGAGCGCGGTGGCACATCGGCTGCCGGCAGCAGTTTCGACTGGGCGGTGATGTTCGGTGCCATCAGAACCATTGCCTGGATGCTCGCATTCAACCTGGGGGCAATCTGCCTGTATTTCGCAGTGCTGCGCACAAAAAGCCCGGACCACATCAGACAGGGTGCCGCCATCGCCTGCGTGTGGATGATTTTCTGGAGCCTGCCCGAGCTTCCCCGTCCTACGGCACCCTTCTTCCTCCTGTTCGGGAGTGCGATTCTGCTGTTGATACTCACGGGCAGCTATCTGGCCACTGGCGCTCCGGCGACCGGCGCTGATTCCGGAAACAACCCCGGGACCCGGCGCAGGTTTTATCTGGCGACTTCCGGGTTGTTCTTCGCCATGGCTACCTGGGATGTCTGTGGACTCGGCAGCACCGGCCGCATCCTGCATCCTGACCAGGTCGTGTTGCCGCGCAGCCAGCTACTGCTTCAGACACAGGTGATCAAGCTCATGCTGGCGCTGTGCTTTGCGTGGTTGTTCGGCGTGTTGAGTCTGCTTGGAGACAAACGTGCCGGGAATCGGCCCGCGTCATAAGAACGGACAAATTAGCAGACTGTTCATCGAACGCAAGTCGCGTAACCTCGCCGGCTTCGAAACAACCGAAAGCGGAGCGCGCCAATGTCGACCATCCACCTCATCGAGGGTCCGGTAGGCGCCGGCAAGTCCACCACCGCCGCTCGCCTGTCTCGCGAACTCAACCTCGGCTGGCTCGATCTCGATGAGTGGATGGTCACCCTGTTCAGTCCGGATCGGCCGGAAGACGGGTTCATGCAGTGGTATTCGGACAGGAAGGCGCGCTGCCTGGAGCAGATCTGGAAGGTCGCCGAACGTCTCCTGACTGTCTCCGATGGCGTGATCCTGGAGTTGGGTCTGGTGCAGCGCGCGGATCGAGCCGCGTTCTATCAGCGGATCGACGAGTGCGGTCACGAACTGATCGTTCACCTCCTGGACGTCCCGGAAGAGACGCGTCGGGCCCGGGTACGGCAACGCAATCAGAACCGGGAGGGGACTTTCAAGATGGAAGTCACTGATGAGATTTTCGAACTCGCCAACGCTGCCTGGCAGCCACCGGACACCGTGGAAGTCGAGCGCGTGGATATCCGCACCATTGTTCAGTCCAGCCGGTAGATCCGCTTCACGTTACCACCCAGCACCTTCTCCCGGGCAGAGACCGGGAGTTGCTCCGCATAGCGGGTCAGATCGTCCACCCAGGTGTGCGGATGGTCCGGATGCGGATAGTCGGAGGCCCACATGAAGCAGTCTTCGCCGACGTGGGAGATGATATGGGGAGCCGCCGTCTCATCCGGATCGCCGGAGATGAAACACTGCCGGCGGAAAATCTCCGTGGCACCCGGCCGCTTGATGTTCAACGACGCGCTGTAGGCATCGAGCCGGTCGAGCAACGCGCCGATCCAGCCGGAGCCCGCTTCGAGCACACCGAGCCGCAGATCCGGGAAGCGCTCCAGGGTACCCAGAGAGAAAAATGAGATCAGCGCCTGCTGCACAATGGAGCGCAGCCAGATGGCCTCGCCCCAGGCGCGGCCTTCCCTGGGCCAGTCGAAGATGCCATCGGCCGCGGCGTGTGGCGTGAAGGTCGGATGGATGGCAAATGGCACATCCAGTTCAACACACTTGGCAAAGAGCGAATCGTGCAGGTCCGAGCCGTGGATCACCCGATTGTGATTGAAGGGATTCACCCAGGCACCCCTGCAGCCATCCTTCACCGCCCGTTCCAGTTCGGCAACCGAGCCCGCCACATCCAGCAGGGTGAGCTGTGCAATCGGAACGAGCTTACCGCCACTCGACCGGCAGAAATCGGCTATCCACCGGTTGTAGGCACGACAATAGGCCAATGACAGTTCGGGATCGGTGAGCTCCACCTCCCAGAGCAGACCGATGGTCGGATAGAGCACGCAGTACTCCAGATTCTCCTGCGCCATCAGCGCCAGCCGTTCCTCCGGATCGCAGGAACCGAACGGCATGTTGTCCGAGTAGCGGCGATCCGGGCGCGGCCGCATGTCGGCTTCGCCCATGGCCCCGAGCAGCCCGAGCGAACCTTTGCGCGAGCGCTTCGAGGGTGTCTGATCGATTTCCAGATACTCGAAACCGTCGTCGTCGACCTGAATCCGCAGGGCCCGGGGCTGGTACTTCTTCTCCAGATAGGTTTCCCAGAGATCCGCCGGCTCCAGAATATGTCCATCTGCATCGACGGTGCCGTCGTATGGAAACCGCTTGATTTCGTATGCCATGCCGCGCTCCTCCCCTGAAGCTCAAGCTCTTAACGATTAACGATCGCACCGGTACGGGCGCCGGGGAGTATCTGCCCCTCCTGCACCTGACGGTATCCATCTTCCGCCCGCCAGGCAATCTGACCACCGACGATGACCGTATCGACACCAATGGAATCGCGCACGTAACGGCTGCCATCCCCCGGAACGTCCTGCACGTAGTACTCGGCACCCCGGCCGATGGTATCCGGATCGAAGATCGTCACGTCCGCCACGTAGCCGGGCTGCAACTGGCCGCGCTCCGGGAGGCCCCAGATGCTGGCGGTATCCGCTGTGATTTTCTTCACCGCCGCTTCGAGACCGAGTGCATCCAACTCACGAACGAAGTGACTGAACAGGTAGCCCGTGTCTCCGTAGGTGGAAAAAGACAGGATGTGCGCACCACCGTCGCTGGCACCGATGTGTACGCGCGGATGCCCCAGCAGTGCACTGACCCGTTCGTCGTCATTGTGTCCCATGTCCGCGGCCAGGAAGTGCGCATCCAGGTCTTCTTCCAGCGACAGATCGATCATGGCTTGCACCGGCGTGGTCTGCCGGAGTTCGGCAATTTCGGCCAGGGTTTTTCCGACCAGAGACTGATTGGCGTCGCTTGCCACCTGCCGCAGGATCAGGCGCGGCCAGAGCGCATCAAGTGCCGCTGCTTCGGCGACCAGTGCTTTCCTCCGCTCCGGGTCGCTGAACGCCGCCACAATTTCCTCGTGGCTGCCGAAGCGCATGATGCCGTACCAGGTCGGGAAGCGGATGAACAGCAGACTCGGCACCGCAAAGCTGAAGCTGATGTCTATGGGCCGGGTCTGCACCTGGGGCCAGACCCGGGCTCCTCGACGGAACTGTTCATCGACCCGGGCCATGACCCGTTCCACCGCATCCACGTTGTCGCCGTTGACGAACAACGGCGAGAAGGTTGTCGGGATGCCATGTTTCAAGGAGAGCGCCGCCAGTTGATCGATCCGGGCGATGGTCAGATCCGCATCGTAAAACTCCGGCACGATCTGGAGCACCCGGCCATACTCGGATAGCGTTTCGGCCAGTGCGTCGAGCTCACGGGTATCGGCGTAGCGACTCGGCACCGGCTGCAGCGTTTCGTCCATATCCACAAAGCTGGTGGACAGCCCGACCGCTCCCGCGTCGAGGCACTGCTTCAGCAGCGCCTGCATCTCCCCGATCTCTGCCTCCGTGGCAGTGCGCTCCATCGAAGCGTCCCGCATCACCCAGAGTCGGAGCAGACTGTGCCCGACAAGCGGCGCCACGTTGATCGCCAGGCCCTGACCGATCCGCTCCAGGTACTCTTCGAACGATTCCCAGTTCCACTCCACGCCCTCTTCGAAGGCCTTGTACGGCATCTCCTCGATCTGATTGAACATCCCAACCAGTTTCATCCGGTGTTCGGCTTTCAGTGGCGCCAGTGACAGGGAGCAGTTGCCCGGCACGATGGTGGTGACGCCGTGCTCAAGCGCAGGCTTGGCAAAACCGTCCCAGAGGAGCTGCGCATCGAAATGGGTGTGCGGATCGATGAATCCCGGCGCGACCACCTTGCCAGCCGCATCGATGGTCTCATGAGCCTCCGCATCGATCCTGCCGATTCTCGACACCCGGCCACCCTGGATCGCGAGATCAGCACTGAAGGCCGGCAGGCCGGAACCATCCGCAATGCGGCCGTTTCTGATTATCAGGTCGTACATGTGTTTCTCTCCTAAGAATTTCCATCCGCCGCTCAGGGTGCCCGAGCCGCGGGATTGAATCTGTTCCACGAAACGCCCAGTGCGTCCCGGACTTTCTGCCAGGGCGCCCCGATCAGCGCCTCAGGGTGTTCGGCGTTGCAGGCAGCCAGCAAGGCATTTGCCGCCAGCTCGTCCAGCGCAACTTCCGATCTGCCACCATTCTCGTGCGTCAGGGTCACTACCAGTTCCGCGACGCCTTCGTGCGCCGCCGCGACCCGTGCCTCGCTGATGACCGTTTCAGTCACGCTCAGCCCGCCTGAGGCGGCTCCAGAAAAATCACGTCGCTCGGCAGGATCGGGTTGCCCGCTCGGCTGGACCCCTCGGGTGCCGCCGGTCGCATGAAGACGTGGAGGTTCCAGCTCTGCAGCTGGCTCGTGGACTCCTCGCCCGTGCTGCCCAGCTCACGTTCGGCAATCGTCTCCCAGGTGTCGCCCTCCTGTGGGAATACTGATCGGCGAACGGTGTTCAGTTCTGCGGTCATGTCGTTGTCTCCTCCTCGGGTTGTTCCAGAATAGGGGTGCCGATGTGCTTCAACTGATCAGCCAGCACCATCTGGCTGGTTTCGCTCAACTTGCCTTCGCGCAGGTGCTCTCTGATCGTTTTGCGCCAGAGCGTCTGCAGATCACGCTCGGCTTTCTTCATTCTCGTTTTCAGCGGTGCCTGACCGGCAGGTGTGGCAATGGCGGAAAGTGCGAGTGCCGCGCCGTAGCGGATCCGCGCATCCATCTCTTCGAGTTCCAGGAAGCCTGTCGCCCACTCCCGGATGTTCGAGAGCATGATCTGATTCAGGGTGACGGCGAAGGCATCCGGATCCACATCCGCTTCCAGCAGACCGGCCTCAGTGGCCTCCCTCAGGAGCCGTTTCAGGAAGGCATAGCGGGGACCACTCAGAATCACGCGCAGTTCAGAACCGGCTTCGGTGCTGATGGCAGCGACAACATTCCGATAGAAATCCGGGTCGCCGGAAAACTGTCTGTGCATCAGCGCCAGGGCGTCGAACACAGCCTCCAGCCCGCTACTTTCTATCAGAGCGAGACCCTGCTGAAACTCGGCAAAGTCATCGTCCAGCAGCGACACCAGAATGGCCTGTTTGGAACCAAACAGATTGTAGGGTGTGGCGATGCTGACCCCGGCCTGCTCAGCAAGCGAACGCATGCTGAACGCCTGGCCACCCGCTTCCCCCATGAGACGACGGGCAGCCTGAACGATGTCGCGCCTGCGCTGAGACTTTTTCTGTTCCCGGCTCCCCACCCGGCTTTCCGCCTGGTTTCCCACCCGGTCTTCCACCCGGTCTTCCACCCGGTCTTCCACGACAGCGACCATCCCCCCGAACGCAAACTTATAACGCGTTATAATTACAGCATGGAAGGTGGGTGTCCAGCGTTCAGTCGCCCCTGGTCGGGATGAACCCAGGGGGCCGGATATCGGCGCTACCGGGCGAGCATGTAGTCCACCGCGTTGGCAATGTCTTCGTCCGTGCAGCTCATGCAGAGGCCCATGGGCGGCATGCCGGGGGGCATGCCCTCCTTCACCGACTGAATCAGAGCATCCCGCCCTTTCGCGATACGTGGCGCCCAGGCCTGTTCATCGCCGGGGATGGGTGCACCTGCAACCCCGCCGGCATGACAGGAAAAACAGGACCGGTTGTATGTGGCTTCACCCGGGTGGGCATCCGCCACGTCTCCACCCTCGCCGCAACCCCCCAGGGCGGCGGCGGTCAGGGTCAGAAACAGAAACTTTTTCACCGTAATCTCCTCATCAGATCAGTTCCACGCTAGAGGCTGCAGAGAATGCCCGCCGCCTGCGCCAGGGTTTCATCATCCTTCGCAAAACAGAATCTGAGCACCTTGTGACCCGGATCCTGCTGGTAGAACGGCGAGGTGGGGATCGACGCGATCTTAGCCTCACGGGTGAGCCGGACGGCGAGCGCCGCATCCTCCTCATCGCTCCAGTTGCTGTAGTCCAGCAGCTGAAAGTAAGTGCCGGCGGACGGCACCACGTCGAAGGGCGAATCGGCAACCAGAGCACAGAACAGATCCCGCTTGGCCTGATAAAAAGCGCCCAGTTCCAGGTGGTGCTCCGGATGTTCGGAGAGAAAGTCCGCCAGGCCGAGTTGCACGGGCGTGATGCTGGTGAACGTGACGTACTGATGGATACGGCGGAATTCTTCCGTCAGCGCAGCCGGCGCCGTGCAGTAGCCGATTTTCCAGCCGGTGGTGTGATAGGTCTTGCCGAACGAACTGACCACAAAGCTCCGTTCGAAAAGATCGGGATAACGGGCCAGACTCTCGTGCTGGCGGTCGTCGAAGATGATGTGCTCGTAGACCTCATCTGCCAGCAGGTAAATGTTCCGGTTGGCGATGATCGAACGCAGCGCTTCGATGTCTGCCGGAGTCCAGACGGTGCCGGTCGGGTTGTGGGGTGTATTGGTGATGATCAACCGGGTCCGCTCGTTGATCAGGTCCGCCACCTGGTCCCAGTCGATCCGGTATCCGGGCGGATGCATGGGCACGTGGTGGGTGCGCGCCCCCTGCAAACGCACCACCGGCTCATAGCTGTCGTAGGCCGGATCGAAGACGATGACCTCATCGCCCGGATTCACCACGGCGGCAATCGCGCAGAAGAGTGCCTCGGTTGCGCCGGACGTGACGGTGATCTCCGCATCCGGGTCCAGTCCGGCACCGTAGAGATCGGCCACCTTCCTGGCGATGGCCTGCCGCAGCGCGGGAACGCCCATCATCGGTGCGTACTGATTGTGACCATGGCGCAGATAGTGCTCTACCCGCTCCAGCAGGGGCGTCGGCCCATCGAAATCGGGGAAACCCTGGGACAGGTTCAAGGCGCCCTCTTTCCGGGCAAGTTCCGACATCACCGTGAAGATGGTGGTACCGATGTCCGGCAGCTTGCTGGTCAGCTTTGGTGTGCTCATGGGGGCCGCATTCTGACGACTCCCGGTTACATTTCCAATATCAATATATTTTGATATTGGATGTTCACGCTGCTAAAGTGCGCGCCCTATGAGTAACGCCCCGTCCAGGATCAGCGCCCTCACCAGCGAGGTGGAACCGATCCACGAAGATTCCGTGGCATCACTGGTGACACTCGCCAAGGCACTGGGAGACAGACTCCGGACGGATATTCTGCGGGTGCTGCATCAGGACTCCTATGCAGTCGGCGAACTCTGTGAAGTGTTCGACGTGCCGCAACCGGCCCTCAGCCATCATCTCAAGATTCTTCTCACCGCAGGTCTTGTGGCCCGGCGCCGGGAAGGCAACAGCCTCTTCTATCGCCGCGCCACGCCCTCTCCCGTGGCCACCGCGTTTTTCATCGAGCTGGATCGGGAACCACTCGAACCGGTGCTCGCCGAACGGATCGGCCGCATCCATACGGAACGGAACGCACGTTCCGCCCGGTTCTTCGAGGAGAATGCAGAGCAGATCCGTGCCCACCAGGCCGGGATCTGCGAGCCGGACACATACCAGGATGTGATGCTCGAGCTCATCGACCGCACGATCGCCGCAGGATTGCGCACCGGTCATGTGCTGGAGGTCGGGCCAGGTGCCAACACGCTGCTCGGCGCCCTCGGCGAGCGGTTTGAGAAGGCCAGCGGTGTCGACAACTCCCGGTCCATGCTGGCAACGGCCCGGGCAGCATTACCGGAAGGGTCCAACGCCGACCTCAGACATCAGGACTTCATGACCCTGGCACCCCGTCGCCGCTACGACGCACTGGTGGCCGCCATGGTCGTTCATCACCAGGCCTCTCCAGCCGCCTTTTTCAAACAGGCCGCCGCACTCCTGAAAGCGGGTGGCTGCCTGGTGGTCGCAGAACTCTGTCCGCACGATCAGGAGTGGGCCCAGAGCGCCTGCGGGGATCAGTGGCTCGGCTTCGAACCGGATCAATTGGCAAGCTGGGCAGAACAGGCCGGCCTCAGCCAGGCCGACGCTCTGTATCTGGCCCAGAAAAACGGCTTTCGCGTGCAGGTGCATCGCTTTGTGATGCCCGGCTGAATCAACCTTTAACCATAGAACTCACTGGGAACTCACTGGAAGACGACATGACTGACTACAAAGTAGCTGACATCAATCTGGCCGACTTCGGCCGCAAGGAAATTGCTCTCGCCGAAGCCGAGATGCCGGCGCTCATGGCGCTTCGGAAGAAATACGCGGCCGAGCAGCCGCTGGCCGGCGCGAAGATCATCGGCTGTATCCACATGACCATTCAGACCGCCGTGCTGATGGAAACGCTGATGGCACTGGGCGCCGAGGTCCGCTGGTCTTCCTGCAACATCTTCTCGACCCAGGACCACGCTGCTGCTGCGATGGCGGCTGCCGGGGTACCCGTATTCGCCTGGAAAGGTGAAACCGAGGAAGAATACGAATGGTGCCTGGAGCAGACCATTCTGCAGGATGGCAAGCCCTGGGATGCCAATCTGCTGCTCGACGATGGCGGCGATCTCACCGTGATGATCCACGAAAAGTACCCGGAGATGCTCAACACGATCCACGGCATCTCCGAAGAGACCACCACCGGCGTGCATCGCCTTTACGAAATGATGAAGACGGGCGATCTGAAGGTGCCCGCCATCAACGTGAACGACTCGGTCACCAAATCGAAAAACGACAACAAGTACGGCTGCCGGCACAGCCTGAACGATGCCATCAAGCGCGGCACGGATATGCTGCTCTCCGGCAAGCGGGCGCTCGTGGTCGGCTACGGTGACGTCGGCAAGGGTTCCGCTCAGAGCCTGCGTCAGGAAGGTATGGTGGTGCGGGTGGTGGAGATCGATCCGATCTGTGCCATGCAGGCCTGTATGGACGGTTTCGAAGTCGTTTCCCCATACAACAACGGCAACAACACCGGCAGGCTCGAAGACATCAATACGACACTCATGTCCGATACGGACCTGATCGTCACCTGCACCGGCAACGCCGACGTCTGCGACAGCAACATGCTCGCAAGCATCAAGCGCGGCGCCGTGGTCTGCAACATCGGACACTTCGACAATGAGATCGATACCGCTTTCATGCGGGAGAACTGGCGTTGGGACATGGTGAAAGATCAGGTACATCAGATCTTCCGCAGTGATGATCCGAGCGACTACCTGATCCTGCTGTCGGAAGGCCGGCTGGTGAACCTTGGCAATGCCATGGGCCATCCTTCGCGGATCATGGACGGATCCTTCGCCAACCAGGTGCTTGCGCAGATGCACCTGTTCGAGCAGAAGTGGGCCGATCAGCCGGACAATCAGCGCGCACCGATCACGGTGGAAGTGCTGCCCAAGAAGCTGGACGAGGAAGTGGCGCAGCTCATGGTGGAAGGATTCGGCGGCGTGCTGACGCAGCTCACACCCACCCAGGCCGACTACATCGGAGTGGAACAGGAAGGTCCCTTTAAGCCAGAATCCTACAAGTACTGAGGGAGCGGCCTCCCTCATCAGGTGCTTGAGGGAGGGACCATGAACCGACTGGCTGTTCGAGCCGCAGCGGGCGCTGCGGCTCTATTCTTCGCTGCCACTGCGCTGGCCGAGATCCAGGTTTTCCGCGGGGCACAGATTCACCCCATATCCGCGCCGCCGATCGGCAACGGCGCGCTGGTGATCGAAGACGGCAGAATCATCGCAGTCGGCGCCTCCACCGACGTGGACACGCCCGCTGGCGCCACAGAACACGATCTGACCGGCAAAGTGCTGATTCCTGGCATGGTCGACACCCACTCCCACATCGGTGGACCGGCGGGTGGGGACAGCAGCGCGCCGCTGAATCCGGAGGCCCGCTCTCTGGACGCCATCGATGTGCTGAGCCCGGCGTTCTGGCGGGCCCGTGCCGGCGGCATCACCACGCTCAACGTGATGCCCGGTTCCGGCCATCTGATGAGCGGCCAGACCACCTATCTGAAGACCCGGAAAGATCCACGCCGGATCGAAGACTGGTTGTTCTGTGACAACCCGACCACGGACATCTGCGGCAGCATGAAGATGGCCAACGGCACCAACTCCATCAAGGAAAAACCCTTTCCCGGCACCCGTTCCAAGTCTGCCGCGCTGCAACGCGGACTGTTCGTGGAAGCGCAGAACTACCTGGACCAGGCCGGACGGGCGGAAGTCGACGACAAGGACCCACCCGCACGGGATCTGCGCATGGAGGCGATGGCACAGATTCTCGACGGCTCCCGGCGGGTGCAGTTCCACACCCACCGGCACAACGACATCCTTACCGTGATCCGGTTAGCTGAGGAATTCGGCTTCACACCGGTGATTCAGCACGGCTCCGATTCCTGGAAAGTGGCCGAGGAAATTGCCGCCGCCGGCGTTCCGGTGTCCGTCACCTATGTCGAAGCACCAGGCGGCAAGGAAGAAGTGCTGGGGGTCAGCATGCGCGTTGGCGCCCTGCTCGAAGCGGCGGGCGTGGATGTCAGCTTCAACACAGACGATTACGTACTGGATTCCCGCCTGTTTCTCCGCTACGCAGCACTGAACGTGCGCAACGGCATGTCTGAGACAGGCGCTCTGGAAGCGCTCACGCTTGCCGGCGCCAGACACCTGGGCCTGGACGATCGGGTCGGTTCCCTGGAACCCGGCAAGGACGGAGATTTCGTCGTGCTCTCCGGCGAACCCTTCTCCTCCTATACCCGGGTGCTGGAAACCTGGGTCGAAGGTGAGCGGGTGTTCGACTATGCGAATCCGGACCACCGGCGATTCGCCACCGGCGGCCAGGACACCTATCGCACCCATGTGATTCACCACGAACTGGGCGGTGCGCAATGACATTCAGATCCCTGTTCTGCTGCGCCCTGCTGGCAGCCACCGCATTCGCCCAGGCGGACGACCTGCTGGTGCGCGCCGAACTCATTCACACGGCCGCCGGTGACCCTGTCAGCCACGGCGCCATTCTGATCCGGGACGGAAAGATCGTCCGGGTGGGCCGGGAGGACCGCATGCGCCTACCGGACAACATCACTGTGCTGGAAGCGGAAGTGGTCACTCCGGGATTCGTCGACATCCGCACCACAGACGGTATTTCCGGCGTTTACGGCGGTCGGAGCGGCCAGGTGCGGGATCAGGATCAGCTCGAAACCTCCGATCCGGTCCAGCCGGAGCTGCGACCGATCGACGCCTACAATGCCGCAGATCCACTCATCGACTGGGTCCGGCAGTTCGGCGTGACAACCATGCACACGGGCCATGGACCCGGCGCCGTGATCAGCGGCGGCACCATGATCGTGAAAACCACCGGCGACACCGTCGAAGAGGCCGTGGTTGCAACCGATACCGCCGTCGCCATCACCCTGGGGCCTTCCATCTCGGACAATTTCGAATCGCCCGGCACGCGATCGAAAACCGTTGCCCTGCTCCGCTCAGCGCTGATCGAAGCCGCAGAGTATGCAGAGAAGCGCAACAGCAAAGCGCCACCGGGGCGTGACCTGAAAAAGGAAATGCTGGCCAGGGTGCTCGCCGGCGATACCGTGGCCATGATCCGTGCCCACAGCCGGCAGGACATCATCACGGCACTGCGGCTTCGGGACGAGTTCGGTTTCGAGCTCTGGCTCGATGGCGCGTCGGATGCCTATCTGATGACCGATCTGCTGAAGGAAGCCGACGTGCCCGTGCTTCTGCATCCACCGATGATGCGGGCCGGGGGCGAAACCCGGAACGCGAGTTTCGCTGCCGCCGCGGTGCTGCAGGAGGCCGGCATCCGCTACGCCATTCAGACCGGCCACGAAGGCTACGTGCCCAAATCCAGGGTACTGCTGTTCGAGGCAACCATCGCCGTGGTCAATGGCCTGGCGGCGGAAGATGCCATCATCGCCATCACCCGGACCCCGGCCGAGTTGCTCGGCATCGACGACCGGGTCGGCACCATCGAGAAGGGCAAAGAAGCCGATCTGGTGCTCTTCAACGGCGATCCGTTCGAATACCGGACCCAGGTATGTGGGGTGATTGTGGCCGGTGAACCGGTTTCGGAGACCTGCTGGTAGCGTTACTGCCACCGGCTGGATGAACCATTGATCCGATGCCGATTTCATTGAATCATTCGGAATCGACGTAGGAGAAAAGCCGATGGACCGATCTCTACTGATCCTGACCTGGATGCTTCTGCTCGCATGGTTTGCCTGGCCGCAAACCGCACTGGCCGCCAGTGCCGCTGAACTCCTAGAGCAGGCGCGCAGTAAATCCCGGGACTATGAAGAACTGAAGGCGGTGTTGAATGGTCCTGACGCCAACATGCGTCTGGCCACCTTCGAGGTGATGGTCGCAAGTGGTGATCCGGCCCTGAAGGAGGTCGCCATGGACCTCGCCCTGGCGGGCACAGATACCGTGCTGCAGGCGCTCGCTTTGAAGACCCTGGTGCTCGGGCAGCGTGCAATGAACCTGCGCCTGGAGGTCGACACGTCTCAACCGAAGGATGTGCAGGAAAGAGCGCAGGCAATCCTGAACACGGACGGCGATATCTACTCCCGGAACATCACGGACAGTGACCCGGCCGCTGGCATCTTCTCGATGAAACAATACAAGGGCCAGGTATCCGGTACTCAGGTCACCTTCACACACAGCTACGACAAAGGCACACTGGAACTCGTCGACGAGGCCACCCTGCGTGGACCTGTCATCCTGTCCAAGGGCGGCTATGGCGGTTTCATCGCCACCTGGACCCTGCGCTGAGCGCATCAGTCCGCGACCAGCACCCGGATCCGGCTCAAAGCCACCTGGCTCGGGTCCCCATTGCTGGCGCTGATCACCAGACGAATCTTTCTGGCCCAGGTCGGGGCCATGCTGATCACGGCCACGCCGTTGTCATAAGTCAGACCGCCACCGAAGGCGCTCCGCCAGCGATCCCTGCCTTCCGTTGCAGTGATAAAAAGTTCAACGATCCCGGGTAAGGCAGAAGGCGGAGACGCGTGGGCTTCCAGGCGCAGGCCGCGAATCGCCACCCGCTCTTCCCCCAGGCCGAATTCCAGAATGACGGGCCAGTCAGTCACATTCGCTCGCCAACCCGGTCGATCATCCAACGCCAGCAGATTGAGCGGCCGCTCCGACGCCGAAGCCGCAACTGCGCTCCAGCTCAGCAGTTCGAGGGGCTGCCTGGCAACCGTACGCGGCTCCCCGGCCGGGCTTGTCGCGGCCCGATCACCGGCTGGCGCGGCCGCAATCGTTCGAGGCCGATCTCGAATATGTGCATCGAACTTCGCCAGCATGGTATCCAGTCGGATCACCTTGCCAACACCGTGGCGGGCGTTGACCGACAGCAGCATGCCGACTGGCCTGTCCCCGGCCACCAGCAAGCTGCCGCTCTGTCCTTTGCGCAGCTGGTTGTCGTTGTTGGCGGGCTGAATTCTGAGAAAGCGCTCGCCATCGTTGTCGAAAATGCTGACGGCGAGTTGGGCAATGCTCCCATCGCCATTGACCGATCGCAGCGTCGCGAGGCCATTGTCGCGAATGGTCCGATCCACCGCCCGGCTGATGGACTGGGCACTGAACCCGCAGCCTGCGGTCAGCCCCCCTTTCACCACGGCGAGCGCCACGTCGTCCCCGAGATCGAAGATCTCAGCAGTCTCGCCAAGCAGCGGCCGGATGCCTTCGCCGAGTAGAGCCGCCGTACCACCTGCCTCGTTGGCCACATGTTTCGGCAGCAGCAGATAACAGGTGCCGTCATAGTGTGTGAGATAGCCCAGGCCGATTTCCAGAGATGCGTTCTGGTAATTTCGAACCAGCGCCTGTTCCGCGATGCCACTTGCAGCAGCGAGCCACAACAGCGGTGCGCACAGCCAGCAGCGCATCAGTCCCGATACCTCATCAGCCAGCGCAGGATTCGCGGCCTGTCTGGGGCGTCATCCGACGTTACCGTTTTCTCTTCGAGGAACGGTATCAGGCTGAAAACGACGGTCATGTAGGCAATCAACAGGGAACCCCAGAAGGCGATCTGTGGATCGCTGACAAGCCGGGCGAGAAAGCCGGGGCGGAAGTCGTAGCCACTGTCGCCATAGCGTTCGATGCTCAGGCTATCTGCACGGCCAAAGGCCACGACGTCCAGCGGGCCGGATTCACCGGCGCGAATGAAACCCTTCGGCCAGATGTCCTGTCTGCCGGCCTGACCCAGGCGCACCTGATCACCCAGCATGAACCGGGCTTCGTCGACCAGGGTGCGGCGGTCGGCGGACTCATCCGCCGTGAACACAGCCACCGAACCACGCCTGAGCATCATCCCTTCCGACCAGCTGACCGCACGCCCCAGGGTGGTCGTGCCGGCAAAGGGGAATGTCAGCGTGTCTGCCTGACCGGTCAGATCCCAGAAGAGATTGACCGCGCCGGGGAGGGTGATCGGGTCGATGGTGCCGACCGCTTCAATTTCACCCAGCGAATCTCCCCCCGTGCGCAACGACAGAGACAGGCGACCATCAATCAGTTCCATCCTGGCCATGGAACCGCCCTGGACGCTGATGACCTGCTCCGGTTGATCCAATCGCCAACCCGACCAGCGCCTGCCTCCGCAGATCGCCCGTGGATTTTCCAGTGCATGGTTTTCCGCCAGCTTCACGTCTCCGGACGTACAGAGCGTGGCACCATCCACACGCCACTGGGTAACCATCCCCGGCTGCAGCTCCACGCTGACGACCTCGGTCTCCACCGCCAGCGCAAACTCCCACTGGTCCGGCAGGAGCAAACGACTGAGCAGGAACAGGAGGTAGACGAAGAGGAAGAGCACGAAACTCCCGGTGGCGATCCGACTGGGAGAGAGTTCAGTCTGCCTGGATCTGGCGACGCCGGAGCCCGTCGCTACCGCGACCTGTGCTTCCTCCGCTGCCGGCGTGGGATCGCTCACCTGGCCAGTCCGATCAGTTCAAACCTGATCTCCGGCTGCTCCCGGCCGAATCGTTCACGGACGATGGTCACTGAGCCGGTACCCGTGACCTCACCAATCGTGCAGAAGAAATCATAGGTCGTGCGACGACCCTCTTCGATGTATTCACACGCTGTGAGCTGCTCGGATTCACCAAGCGCGAAAAAGACGTCGGTTGCGCCGAACCCATTGAGGTAGACGGTCACCGGCTGCGGATTTCCGTCGTCCAGCGATCCCGCCACCAGGAAGGCCTCCCCCGATACCGACTCGCAACTACCCCGGGAAATGGAGACCGCAAGCTCACCCGCCGCAAAGGCGTTCAGCACATCGCCCATGCCGGAGGCATACGGAAGATGTGCCCGATCCCCCTGTTCCGGTAACCGGTAGAGATTGCGTGAACTGTAGATGCCGTCGTTCGACGTCGTCCGCAGGCAGATCTCGGTGCCCGCCAGTTCGTCGCCGACACCGACCTGCAGCCGATCACTGAGGAGCGCCGCCTGCGCCGTACCGCTCATCACTCCGACAACTACGTTGCCACTCACCTGCACTTCCGGCTGATAGGTTTCCAGGAACGGATCGTTCAGCAGCTCCGCCGATATCGGTTCGGCAGCCCGCACTGTCGTTCCGAAAAGCAACAGAACGACAGTTAACTGGATTATCTCCCCACGTGATGGCATGGAATCCCTCCACTTACGCGACGCATCATTTTCACCACCGCCAGGTGTGACTACAATACCGCCCGCCTGGAGCCATGAGCAGTATCAGACCCCACCGTGAACACGGAAACCATCAACGATCTCATCCACATACTGGATCTCGAGGAGATTGAAAAAAATCATTACCGCGCCACCAGTCCGGATGAAGACCGGCAGCGGGTCTATGGCGGCCAGGTAATCGGCCAGGCACTGGTTGCTGCTTCGCGCACGGTCCCGGAAGACCGCCAGGCCCATTCGCTGCACGGCTATTTCCTTCGCCCGGGCGACACCACCATTCCCATTCTCTACAAAGTGGACCGAATCCGGGATGGCCGCAGTTTCACCACCCGCCGGGTGGTGGCCATCCAGCACGGTCGGGCGATCTTCAACATGTCCATTTCCTTCCAGGTGCCGGAAGCAGGATTCGATCACCAGCTGCCGCGCCCGGAGGCACCCGGACCGGACCGACTCAGCGACGAAAACGAACTGCGGGCAGAGTGGGTGTCAAAGATGCCCAGAGAGTATGCGGACTGGGCGAACGGCTCTCATCCCATCGAGATCCGACCCGTGGATCCGATGAATATCTTCGCGCCGGAAAAGCGCGCCCCTCAGCAGATGTGCTGGATGCGGGCGCGTAATCGGCTGCCGGACGATCAGCGCCTGCACCAGTGTGTGCTGGCCTACCTTTCCGACTGGTCTCTGCTCGACACAGCGTTGTTGCCACATGCGGTGAGCTATACCGATGGCAACCTGCAGATGGCAAGCCTGGACCATGCCATGTGGTTCCATCGACCGTTCCGTGCCGATGAATGGCTGCTTTATGTGCAGGACAGCCCCTCCGCCAGCGGTGCCCGCGGCCTCAATCGCGGGCTGATCTACGACTCGGAGGGTATTCTCGTGGCATCAGCCGCTCAGGAAGGTCTGATGCGATTGCACGAGGACGATTGACCTCAATTGCTGCCGTCCGCAGCGTCGCGCTCATAGGCTATGCCGGTACGATGGTGTAACCCCGATGCCGCTCCGAGACGATGCGCAGACCGCAGGCGCCCGCAGTACGCAGTTTTTTACGCAGGTTGCTCACATGGGTGTCGATGCTCCTGTCGCCGGGCCTGCAGCGCCTGCTCAGCACCGTCTCGCAGAGCAGATCCCGGCTCTGCGATTCTCCCTGATGCCGGATCAGACGAGCCAGAATTCGATATTCCGCAGCCGTAAGCGTGAGCTGAACACCGTTCACTGTGGCCTGACGAGAGATCTCGCAGAGCACCAGATTGCCAAGGGCGTTCGAAGCCGGTTGCTCGCAGAGGCGCACCCGACGCAGAAGCGCATTCAGCCTGACCAGCAGCTCCCGCAGCTGAAAAGGTTTGTCCAGAAAAACATCGGCGCCGAGTTCATAACTGAGCAGGCGGTCCACATCGTCCCGGCGACCGCTGAGCATGATGGTCGGCGGATAGTGGCCTCCATGGAATTCCCGCAGGAGTTCGAAGCCACCCTTCTCCGGCATGGCTGCCGCCAGGATCACAGCATCGAAGTCGGTCTCCGCAAGTTTTGTCGGCACTGCGCTACCCTTGCTGACCGAGGTTACGGCAATGCCTTCTCCACCCAGATAGTCGCTGATTTTCTGGCAGAGCAGCATGTCGCTATCCGCCAACAGGACCGAAGCTCGCATAGGTTCATTTCCTGAAAGTGCTCCACCTTCCTACGAGCTTCTCAGCCGAACCCTTCGCTCCTTAACATTTCTTGACCTGGATCCCCTCAGAACGTGACCGTGGTTTCATGGAGTGCCACATCCAGAGGCGCGCCGCCACCTGCCGACTCCGATACGAGCAGCGTGTAGAGATTGCCGGAGGTCAGGGTGATTCGTTCGGGACCGAATACTTCGGTTCCATTACCACTATCGACGACCACGAGATCGTAATCGCCTGGCTCGAAACCACCGATGCTGGTGTTGCCCAGGCTCATTGCCGGAAAGGTCGCGGTCACATCCGCGCTGAACTGCCCGGGAGCGAGGATGTGGACATCCAGCGACGTCATACTGGCCGCACCCTGCACGGCGCGCAGGAGAATCTCACTGGCAACCGGTCGGACATCCTCCGTCACCAGCGTGCCGGCCACTGCAGCGGTCCCGTCGTCGGTCTCCAGCAACCCCGTGACATACAGGGTCTGAGCAGCCCCGGACGGCAATACGAGATCGCCCTGGTAGACAAAACGATTGTCCAACCCGGTGGGCGTGACGTTGACGAATACATCCTGGGCTTCCTGTTCGACAAATCCGGTGATCTCCTGAAATCCCACGGCCGGGAACGCTGGCGCGTCAGCCGTATCACCGAAGAAGATATCGACGGTGGGCACATCCGCCACCAGGTTGGCGACTCGAAGCGCATTGGGCAGTTCTCCCTCATCGAATGACATGCTCAGTGGAACCACCTGCAGCGCATTGTCTCCCGGACCGAAGTAATCGACCGTCGTGAATATTTCCCTGGTATTGCTACCAAATTCGAAGGACCCGGAGTCGAACAGAACGGTATCCGGCTCCCCCAATGGCGTTACCCGGATGCGATAGTCGTCACGAGGCTCTACAGACAGCGCCGGGCTGTAGTCCAGATACCCCAGGGTCACCGTGGGTGCCACGGTGGATAAGGCCACACTGGATTCGGTGAGATAGAAGTCGAGCATCTCCGCCCCCGGCAGGGCATGGACGAATACCGCTTCGGGATCGACCGTCAGCACTTCATCCTCTTCCGGCAGTTCCAACCCGTACCGGTACTCCTCGAGTTCAATGAGACGGTAGGTGGGATCGTCCAGACTCCCGGAAAGCACGAGCGTCTTGTCATCTTCGACCGCCACCTCGATGTCCGTGTCCCCTTCGTCCTGCAGAAATTCGAACAGAACGACCAGCTCGCCATTGGGTTTCAGGTAGCTCACCTGAACGTCGAAGCCACTGGCAATGGGCGAGTGCAAGGCGCCATCCGTGAAATTCAGCTGGTCCAGACCGGCGCTGCCGTCCCAGGAAGCCACATATTCGACAAACAGCTGGGGAGAGTCCGGAATCGCGTTGATGAATCTGAGAATACCCCCGGTGGGGGTTGCATCAAATACTGTCGTATCAACATCGAACTCGTCGTCATCGTCACCACCGCCGCCACATCCCGACAGCGCGAGCCCCAGCGCCAGCAGCAATGACAGGATGCGCAGCAACACCACGGATGTGCGGGAATCCGACCGCTCAGTTGGCAAAATCATCTGCCAATACCAGTCGCAGCGGTGTCCCGCCGCCAAAAGATTCCGCAAGAATCAGGGTATAGATCCCGTTGGCGGTGACGGTGATCCGTTCAGGACCGAACAGCAGGGTTTCTTCCCCCGCCTGGGTGAACGCCACGTCGTACGTACCAGGCTCCACACCAACCGTGCCATTGGTGAGCAGCGAGAGGGAACCAAACACGGGATCCGCATCTGCAACCGGCTGACTGGGGGAGAGCAGGTAGAAGTCGACCTGACCACTGGAAGCCGCACCATGCACGATGTTCAGTTTGGATTCCGTGGCGATGCGACGGGGTTCGTCGAGGATGAGCCGCGCGCTCGCGTCCGCACCGGCGAACGAGCCCGTCACCACCAGCGAGCGGAACTCGCCCGCCACCAGTTGCAACTGGTCTTCAACGACGAGGGCACTCGGGTCGCCTTCCATGCTGTTGAGAAAGTAAGTGGAGCCTGAGTCGAACGTTTCGAAACCGGTGATCTCGGCGTACGGCGTCGCCGGATAAGTGGGCGCAGCGGAAACATCGTCCACGTAGGTGTCGAGCGTGGGCACGTCTGTGGCCAGGTTCGCCACCCGGACCGCCACTGGCAGCACTTCACTCGGAAAGGTCGCTGCCGCGACAGGGTCTACTCTCACCACTCTCAGGCTGGAATCGCCTGGCCCGAAGTAGTCGAGGGCCACGAACAACCGACGGGTGAGCGCCGAAAGTTCAAAGGGGCCGCTGTCGAACAGCACTTCGTCGCTACCTTCCGAAGTCACCAGCAGACGATAGTCACCGGCACTCTGTTCACTGACCGGCAGTGCTTCGCCCAATCCGATCGAACCTTTCGCCGTCTGACCGCTGACATCCGAGCCACCGCTCGAGAGATAGAAGTCGAGTCGTCCCTGGCCGGTGACGCCATGAAAGAAATGCACCTCCGCCTCACCGCCGGCGAGTTCACTGCTGACCGTCTCGAGCACGGTGGCGGACGCTGACTCGAGCGATCCACTGAGCACCACAGTGATCTCATCCTCATCGTCGATGCTGATTTCCAGATCGTCGATCAGTTCTTCTGTCTGTCCACTGGTGAGGCTGTACTGCACATCCAGCTCAATATCCGCCGCCAGACGTTCATCCAGCACCGACGCCTGACCGAACGACACGTTGGCAAAGAAGCTCTCGTTTATCTGCACGGTGAGGGTGGGGCTGTCCGGAATGGCGTTGACGACCCGGATCTTTCCGATCCGGTCTTCTACGACATCATCATCGTCGTCGTCATCGCTGTCGCAGCCGATAAGGGAGAAAAGCAGCAGGCAGATGGCCACTGCAGTAGGTAACCGTTTGGTTTTCACGCTGGTCCTCGGCTTCGAATCGAAGCCGGGGATTTAATCTGAATGCAGGTTAAGTTCTGTTCAGATCCGCCAAGAGAAGCGGAAATTGGTGTTCAGCGGTAGGCGCGTTCCGGATCGGCTGGATCTCGGTAGCGTTCGAACAGCCGGGTCTGCCGGCTGGACATGTCCTGCCAGACCCCATCGATCATCACTGCTTCCGCCCACTCGGTGAGTTCGAGCGGATCTCCGGACCAGATCACCAGATCGGCTGGCGCACCGGCCATGAGTGTGCCTGCCCCGCGCTCCATTCCCCAGGCCTGTGCCGGTTCCCGGGTCATGGCGGCCAGCGCCGCCGCCCAGGGCATGCCGTGGGCGACCGCATTGCCGGCCATCTGACGGATCTTACGGGCGTTCTGAGACTCGCCGGCGGTCAGCAGCACCGGCACTCCCGCCGCATGCAGCAGCGCTGCATTATCGAGGCGTGCGCCCAGCCGCTCATAGGAGGAAGGCAGGTTCGCCAGCACATTCACCACCACGGGCACGGAAGCATCCGCCAGCAGATCGGCCAGCTGCCAGGCTTCCGCGCCGCCGATCACGATCAGATCAAGATCGAAATCATTGGCCAGAGACAATGACTCCCGGATCTCGTTGGCCCGATTCACGCGTACCACCAGCGGCACATCCGAGTGCCTGAACCGGCGCAGGGCAGCCAGGTCCTGATGGCTGAAATCGCCCGGCCCCGGCTGGTATCGGTTCGGATTGTAATTCGCTGCCAGTGTGAGCCCGCGACGGATCCGCTGGATCACGGCCGCTCGACTGCCTCCCACATAGGTTGAAGCGCCGGCATCAATCGCTGCAAAGAGCCCGATCTCCGGCTGCACGAGCAACGGTTCGCCACCCAGCCGTATCAGCGCCCCCATGCCGGCGAAAGGATCGTTACCCGGACTCGGCGCAGTCACTGCCCGCGTTATCCCATCGCGCCGGTTCACGGCGAGGGCGACGGATGCCGGATTCAATGCGAAACGCACGTCGAACGAGGCACCGGACGGAAACTCGCTGATCATGCTGTCCACCGTGGTGCTTTCGCCGCCGATCTCCACCAGGCCAAGGCTGGAGTAGGACTCGATCAGACCCGGGGTGACCACACGGCCAGCCGCATCGAGCACCGCATAGCCATCCGGCACGGTCAGACCCGCCCCCACCGCCTCGATTCTGCCTTGACTGATCAGTATTACACCGCGGTCGATGCTGCCCGCATCCGTCATGGTGTGGATCTTTGCACCGGTCACGGCGATGTCGCCCTCGGCAGCGCCGGCTGAATCGATCAGCGCACCGAGCAGCAGGGCGGATAGGGCCATCAGAAGCTGTTTCATTCGCCACCTCCGGAAACCGTCTGCTCGAGTTCGAAGTCGGTAACCGGCAACCTGCCGGCCTGTCTGTCGTAATAGGGATAACCATCCACGTAAACCTGATCAGCCCGGCTGTAGACGCTGAACGGATTGCCGCTCCAGAGCACCACATCCGCCGCCTTACCCACTTCGATGGAGCCGGTCTGGTCGTCGATTTCCAGTGCCCGCGCGGCGTTCAGAGTGATCCAGCCAATCGCCCGGGCTTCGTCCACCGCCATACCCTGGCGTCGTGCCGCGGCCATCGCCTTTGCCGCTTCCTGATTGAGATGCTGAATTCCGGTGGGGGAATCCGAATGCACGATGGCACAGGCACCCGCCTGATCCACCAGTGCCACGTTCTGACTGACCGCGTCGTAGGCTTCCAGCTTGAAGCCCCACCAGTCCGCCCACATGGCGGAGCAGATCTCCGCCTCGGCCAACCGGTCGGCAATCTTGTAGGACTCAACCGCATGGTGGAACGCCTTGATCCGGTAACCGAACTCCGCGGCAACATCCATCATCCAGGCCATCTCATCCGCCCGGTAGCAGTGGTTGTGCACCAGGATCTCGCCTTTGAGCACGCCTACCAGGGTCTCCACGCCGAGGTCCCGGGCGGGAGGCACGTCCGGCACTTCAGCTTCCCCTTCCTCGCCGTCGTCTGCCGCAGTTTCGGCTTTCGCCTCCCGTGCGGCCTCCTGATCCAGCGCGTGCCGGGCCTTCGCCCAGGCCGCCCGGTAACCGGCGATATTGCCCATGCGGGTCGCCGGCTTCTGATTCCGGCTGCCATAGACGCGTTTCGGGTTTTCCCCGCAGGCCATCTTCAACGACTGCTTGGCGCCGGGGAATTTCATGTCCTGCACGGTGACCGCCGGCACGTTTTTCAATGTCACGCCACGGCCGCCGAACAGATTGCCGCTGCCCGGCAGGATCTGCAGGGTGGTCACGCCACCGGCCAATGCCAGGGGAAACTGCGGGTCCTGGGGCCAGACCGAGTGCTCGGCCCAGACATGGGACGCATCCGGCCCCGTCATCTCATTGCCATCCGAAGTGGAGGCTATGCCCGGCGAGGGATAGTTGCCGAGATGAGAGTGCACGTCGATGATGCCTGGCGTCAGCCAGCGGCCCTCGGCCTCCACCACCGTCGCATCCCGGATCGACAGATCCGTGCCCACCGCCATGATCATGCCACCCGACAGATGTACGTCCGCGTTGTCGAGGCGATCGCCGGTACCGGTGAGAACGGTTGCGCCCCGAATGAGGGTGGATTCAGTGGGCCGGGGCTCATAGGTGGATTCATAAGGGTCCCTGGCGAGGGCGGGGCCCGCCAGGACCAGGCAGATCAGCGCTGCAAACGGCATATCACGCATTCTGAATCTCATCCGTCCTCTCCCGGGTTGCCGTCTTTATAGACCTGCCCGCCTTTCATCACGAAGTGCACGCGGCCGAACTCCGCCGGATCTGTGAGCGGGTCGCCGGGCACGGCAATGATGTCTGCATACTTGCCGGGATCGATACTGCCCAGATCGTCGGACTCGCCCAGCAGGTCCGCTGCGCTGGCCGTGGCGCTGACAATGGCGTCCATGGCCGGCATGCCCGCTTCGATCATGTAGCCGAATTCCTTCCAGTTGTCGCCATGCGCAGACACGCCGGTATCCGTGCCGAAAGCGATGAGCACGCCGGCTCTGTACGCACGACCGAAAGTGTCCTGGATCAATGGGCCGATGGCGGCAGCCTTGGGGCGGACCAGTTCCGAGAAGTAGCCGGGAATTTCGGCTTTTTCGGCCACAAACTTACCGGCAATGATGGTCGGCACGTAGTAGGTGCCGTGCTTCTTCATGAGCCTCATCACTTCGTCGCTCATATAGGTGCCGTGTTCGATGGAGGAAACACCGCCAACGACGGCCCGTCGCATCCCTTCCGCACCGTGTGCATGTGCGGCCACCTTGAAGCCGTAGTCCTCGGCCGCCGCTACGATGGCTTCGATCTCGGCAACGGTGAACTGCGGGTTCTGGCCGGACTTGGCCTGACTCAGCACGCCACCGGTGGCGGTGATCTTGATCAGATCCGAGCCTTCCTTGTAGCGGATGCGCACGGCTTTGTAGGCTTCTGCCGGACTGTTCACCACGCCCTGATCGGCCCCCGGATCCCAGCTTAGGGCCTGATTGCGGCCGTTACTCGGATCCCCGTGACCGCCGCTGCTCGCCAGGGCCTTGCCCGCGGTGAAGATCCGCGGGCCGGTGACCCAACCCTGGGCGATGGCATCCCGCAGGGACTGGGCGAGCCCGGAGCGGGTCCCCAGATCCCGTACGGTGGTGAACCCGGCCATGAGCGTGCGCTGGGCATAGACGACGGAGCGGTAAGCATGGTCCGCCGGGTCTGTTGTGAAGGCCTCGATCTGCCGATTCGGCCCCTGTTCGCTGGCGATGTGCACATGCATGTCGAGCCAGCCGGGCATCACGGTCGCATTGGTCAGATCGATGATCCTGGCGTCGGGTACTCGCAGATATCCGGTCTCGACCCGCTGTATCCGGTCGCCATCGATGACAATGGATTGCTCGGTCAGCACGGTTTCCCGGGTCACATCGATCAGGCGACCGGCATGAACGATGGTCTCGGCGGAGGCAGCGGTTCCGCCGAGCATCAGCCAGGCGACCAGGCCGGCCGCCAGACGGAATCGGGCGTTCGTTGTTGTTTTCTGCACAGGATCTCCCTCTCTGGACTATCTGGTGCATTGTGGCTTGGATTGCGGGGGCCGATAAAGCCCTCCTATGGGTCCGCTGGATATCATGGTGCACTGCAGCGATAATGAACCGTTTGCGCCTGCCCTTTCAGGCGCCACCATGGGCACCATCCCGGGCGTTACTCCGGGGTTTTTTCCGGGCACATTTCCCGGGCATTTTTCCGGATAATTCCGGGTATCAGAGGCGAACAGGGGGATACTTCTTGGCAGAGCCATCAGCGAATGCTGCGAACATTGAAAAAATCGTCGAAACCGTCGAATCACTGAAGGCGGATTTCGAAGATCACCGCTACATCTGCAGCGACCAGATCGCCACGGCCGTTTATCTGGCCTACCACCTCCGTAAGCCGATCCTGATTGAAGGACCGCCCGGCGTCGGCAAGACAGAACTGGCCAAAACCACGGCAGAGATGTTCGAGCTGCCCCTGATCCGGCTGCAGTGCTACGAAGGCCTCGACGAAGCGAAGGCAATCTACGAATGGAAATACGGTAAGCAGCTGCTCTACACCCAGGTGTTGAAAGAAACCCTGGACGAGGTTCTGCAAGGCGCGAAAGGCTTTGCCGAGTCGGTGAACCGGCTGCACGAGTTCGGCGACATTTTCTTCTCCGAGGAATTCCTCGAGCCCCGCCCGCTCATGAAGGCCCTCAAGGAAGAACACGGCTGCGTACTGCTGATCGACGAAGTGGACAAGTCCGACCATGAGTTCGAGAGCCTGCTGCTGGAGATGCTCTCGGATTTCCAGGTGTCCATTCCGGAGATCGGCACGGTGAAAGCGACTGCCGAGCCACCCATCGTCTTTCTGACCAGTAACAACACCCGGGAGATTTCGGATGCGCTCAAACGGCGCTGCCTGCATCTGTACATTCCGTTCCCGGATACGGAGCTGGAGCAACGCATCATTCACGCCCGGGTGCCGGAGATTCCACCGGCGCTGCAGAAGCAGCTGGTGACCTTCATCCAGCAACTCAGAGACATGGATCTGAAGAAGGTGCCGGCGATTTCCGAGACCATCGACTGGGCACGCACCCTGGTGCTGCTGCATACGGAATCGCTTGACCCGCAGCTGGTTCGGGACACCCTGAACGTGATTCTGAAGTTCCAGGAAGACATCGAGAACGTCGATGCGGAGATTTCCACGCTCACCAGCAACGCGTTGAAATAGCCACCCACCCGTGGATCGCACCCTCACCAACTTCATACGCGCGCTTCGAAACTCCGAAGTGCGCATCTCCACCGCGGAGACGCTGGATGCGTTCAACGCCGTGGAGCTGGTGGGCTATGACGACCGGGAATTTCTGCGACGCACCCTGTCCCTCGTGCTGCCGAAAACGGCTGACGAAAAGGAAACCTTCGATAACTGCTTCGATCAGTTCTTCTCCTTCGAAGACGTGCGTGGTGAGCGGCAGGCGGATGCCGGCAATGCCGAAGGCGAGACGGCCGAGGGCGAAGAGTCCGGGGGTGACGGCGAAGGCGGTGGTGCCGGTGGTGCCGACGCAGAGCCCCAGCCCGGACAGAAAGCCTCTGCCGGCAAAGGCAAAAGCAAGAAGAAAAAGAAGAACTCTCTGATTGAAGAGGAAGAAGAGGAAGACCTCGGCCCGGGCGCCATGTCGGAGCCGGGTTCCGAACTCGGCCAGCTCCTCATGAACAATTCCAGGGTCGAACTCTCCGTGGCCATGGCGGCAGCGGGCGAAGCGGTCGATCTCAAGAGCATTCAGGTCTTCACCCAGAAAGGGCTCTACACCCGCAAGATCATGGAGGAGATGGGCCTCGGCGGGCTCAACCGGGAGATCGGTGATCTCAAGGAATCCCGGACCGTGCCGGAACGGCGCCTGGGCCAGGAGCTCCGACGGCGCCGGGACTGGCTCAGAGAACAGGTCCGGGACTACGTGGAAAAGCAGTTTCTCCTGCATGCGGACGCCACGGGCAAACGCCTGCGAGAAGATCTGCTGCGCCGGGTCAAACTCTCCAACGTGGAACACCGGAGTTTCCGGCTGATTCAGGAAATCGTCTTCAAGATGGCCAAGAAGCTGGCCGCCCTGCACTCCCGGCGCAAAAAGGTATTCAAACGCGGCGCGCTCAATGTGCCGCGAACGCTCCGCCACAACATGAGCTACGACGGCGCCATCTTTGATCTGCACTGGAAGTCTGTGAAGGTGGATCGCCCGAAGGTATTCGCGATCTGTGACGTTTCCGGCTCCGTCGCCAACTACGCGCGCTTCATGCTCATGTTTCTCTACAGCCTCGAAGAGGTGATGCCGAAAGTCCGCTCTTTCGCCTTTTCATCCGACCTGGCGGAGGTGACCGACCTCTTCGAACGGAACAAGATCGAGGACGCCATCGCCAAGACCCTGCGCGACTACAGCGGCGGCTCAACGGACTACGGCCAGGCCCTCGTGGACTTCAAGAAGCTCTGCCTGGATGACGTGGACAATCGCACCACGATCATCATTCTGGGTGATGCCAGAAACAACTACGGCGACCCCAGAACAGACATCATGAAAGAACTCTACGACCGCAGTAAGCGGGTCATCTGGCTGAATCCGGAACCGCGCAACTCCTGGAACGTAGGCGATGCTGAAATGAAAAAATATATGGCATATTGTCACCAGGCAGATGAATGTAACTCCCTCATGCACCTGGAGCGCGTCGTCGGCAATCTGTTGAGATCCGTATGCTGACCGGTCAGTCACGCCCGATATGAGCGAAGTCGCCCCTTCCGAAGATTCCTTTACCAGCGCGGCTGGCAGACAGCTGGTCATCTTCGCGGTGCTGGCATTCAGTGGCATCGCGGCACTGATGATGGTGCTGTCCTGGGCCTCCTCACTGACAGGCGCCGCCTCCGGCGGCAACGACGCGGTGGACGTGGCGTCGAATACCATCACCGTATTCCTCAGAGAAGAACCGCCGCAGCTGAACAGCTCCCTGTCCACCGATCAGGTCAGCGGCAGCGTTCTCGGCCATGTCATCGAGGGCCTGCTCCGCTACGACGAGCACAACCGCCTGACGCCCGCCGTCGCAGAACGCTGGGAACTGCGCGAACACGGTGCCACGTTCTGGTTGCGGGAGAATGCCCGGTGGTCAGACGGCGAGCCGGTGACCGCCCACGATTTCGTATTCGGCTGGCAGACGGGGCTCGATCCGGCGAATGCCTCCGAGTACGCCTTTATTCTCTACGCGATTAAAAACGGCGAAGCCATCAACAAAGGCGAGATGCCACTCGAATCACTGGGCGTACGCGCCGTCGACGATCGCACCCTGGAAGTGGAATTCGAACGCCCCCTCGCCTACTTCGATAAGCTCGTGGCCTTCTCCACCTATGCCCCGATCCGCGAAGACTTCTACCGGGCCACCAACGGTGCCTATGGCGCTGATGCGGACAAGATCCTCTACAACGGCCCGTTCGTGATCAGCCGCTGGGTGCACGGCGCCTCGCTGCGGATGGACAGGAACCCGCTCTACTGGGACCAGGACCGGGCCAAAGTAGACACCATCGACTTCGCCTACATCACCTCCGACGCCAATGCCACGCTCAACCTCTTCAAGGACAACAAAATAGCCTACGCATCGCTGCAGGCCGAAAATCTCAACAACGCCATGGAGCAGCGCTGGCAGATCAACCGGTTCATGGATGGATCGGTGTTCTATATCGAATTCAACCATCGTGAAGGCCGGATAACGGCGAATCACAATTTCCGCAAAGCCCTGCAACTCGCAACGGATTCCGCGGAACTGGTCTACAAGGTGACCAAACTACCCGGATACCTGCCCGGTGAATCTCTCTTCCCGGTGTGGCTGAAAGGTGTGGACGGCTTTCTGCGCGAAGAGTATCCGGCCAACTACCCCGCTATGGATCTGGCGCAGGCGCGCCGGCACCTTGATCAGGCGAAGCAGGAACTGGGTTTAGACGAGTTTCCGCCGCTGGTGCTGCTGTCAGGAGACAATCCGATTTCCAGTATTCAGTCCGAGTACTACCAGCAGGTGTTCAGAAAGCACCTCGGGCTCGATCTGAAGATCGACAAACAGATCTTCAAGCAGCGCCTGGCGAAGATGCTCTCCGGAGATTTCGACATGGTGCTCGCGGGCTGGGGACCGGACTACGACGATCCACTGACGTTCGGCGATCTGTTCGCATCCTGGAACCTGAACAATCGGGGCAACTACAGAAATCCGGAACTGGATAAGTGGGTGCGGGTCGCCCAGAACGAGCAGGATACGAAAACCCGAATGGACGCCTTCGGCGAAATCCAGCGGATCATCATCGATGATGCGGTCATCCTGCCCGGCTACGAGCGGGGAATTACCTACGTGACCCATCCGCAGATGAAGGGCATGGTTCGCCGCGCCGTGGGGCCGGACCCCGACTTCTCCAACGTCTGGATCGAGGAGTAGGCCCTTACCCGGGCGAAGCACTATGTGGCAATACACGCTGAAACGGCTCATCCAGGGTGTGATCACCGTCTGGTTCATTGCGACTGCCACCTTCTTCGCCATGCACAATGTGCCCGGCGATCCGCTGATCAACGACCGCAGCGTAACGGAAGAAATCCGCGCCAATCTGGAAGAAAAGTACGGGCTGAACAAGCCCACGCACGAGCAGTACTTCATCTACATGGGTAACATCCTGCGGGGTGACTTCGGCATCTCCTTCACTCAGGAGAACCGGCTGGTAAACGACATCATCCGCGAGCACTTTCCGGTCTCTGCGGTGCTCGGAATCCTCGCGGTCGTGTTCGCCGGTCTCGGCGGCGTGCTCTGGGGTGCATTGACGGCGCTGTACCGGAACCGGCTGCCGGACGTGATCATCATGTTTCTGGTGATTCTCGGCATCTCGGTGCCCAGTTTTGTCGTGGCTGCCCTGGCCCAGCTGACCCTCGTGAACGTGAACGACCTGTTCGGCTTCTCGCTGCTGCCGGTGGCCGGCTGGGGCAGCATCTGGCATATGCTGGTGCCGTCCCTGGTGCTCGGGCTCGGCACCATGGCCTACCTCACCCGACTCATGCGCTCGTCCATGCTGGAGATCGTGAACTCGGACTTCATCCGGACCGCCAAGGCCAAAGGGCTGCCGCCGACGAAGATCTTCACCAGCCATCAACTCCGCAACGCCATCCTCCCGGTGATCACTGTGCTCGGCCCGTCTATCGCCGCCATCACCACCGGCGGCTTCGTGGTGGAGCTGGTATTTGCCATTCCCGGACTTGGCCGCTACTTCGTGCAGGCCGTGCAGCAACTCGACTACACCGTGATCATGGGCACCACCGTCTTCTATGGCGCCTTCCTGGTGTTCATGGTGATCGTCGTGGATCTGCTGTACGGCTGGATCGACCCGCGCGTCCGACTGGAATAGGACATGGTGTAAGGATGGCAGAAGTACAACTCACCACAGCGGACTTCGAACCGCTGCACGCAGATCACGAGATTCAGAGCATCTCGAGGCCATCGCTGTCTTACTGGCAGGATGCCTGGATCCGTCTGAAGGCGAACACACGGGCACTGATTTCCCTGTACATCGTGCTGGGACTGCTGGCCTTCACGATACTCGGCCCTCTGTTGTGGACGATAGATCCTGCCGCCCAGGATGTGGATCAGATCAGTCTGCCACCGGGATCAGATCGTAGTGCCACCATCGTTGCCCCCTACGAACCGTGGTCCGGCAGTTCCGTGCTGCCCATTGGTGAAGGCCTGCGCCTGGCCGACGAGGCCACCAGCGAAGCCGTGCGGTTGAGCTGGGATCCTGTCGCCGGCACCGCGTCGTACGCGGTCTATCGGAGTCTGTTCGACGTGGGCAGCGACCGGGCGCTGGGACTGCCGCTGGTGGATCTGTTCGGGGAAGACACCGTGCACTTCGAAGACCGGCTCGATCTCACCCCGAGAACCTACTACTACTCGGTGATCGCGCTGGCGGCAGACGGAACCGAACTCAGTTTTCAGACCCTGGAAGTGGACGTCTCCCGGGTCATCACGGCGGATCAGGCCGTTGAGCGCGGCCTGATCGACAACGTGGATGAGGTGGAGGTCGGCGACAAGGTGCTGATGCCGCTGCATCCTTTCGGCACCGACTACCTGGGCCGGGACATGCTCGCCCGTCTGATGCACGGGGCGCAGGTGTCACTGTTCATCGGGATCGCAGCCCCCCTGCTCTACGTGCTGTTCGGCGTTGTCTACGGCAGTACGGCGGGCTTCATCGGCGGTCGGATCGACCAGGGCCTCATGCGCTTTGCAGATTTCGTGGTGGCGTTGCCGTTCCTGTTGTTCATGATCCTGTTCAAGATCGCATTCGGCATCGGCCCGGGTGAGTCCGGCATCCTGCCCATGCTCGTCGCCCTGGTGCTGCTGTCCTGGCCGGCCACCTCACGACTGGTACGGGGGCAGATTCTGCAGATCCGCGAGGAAGGTTATATCAACGCCAGCCGTCTGCTGGGCGCTAAGAATGGCTACCTGGTATTGCGGCACATGATTCCAAACACCATGGGCGTGATCCTTGTCACCCTGACTTTCGCCGTGCCGAGTGCGATCTTCACCGAAGCCTTTCTTTCCTTCATCGGCATGGGTGTCGCCCCGCCAACACCGAGCTGGGGCAGCATGTGCAACGAAGGCATCAAGACCATGCTGACCACCCCCCACGAACTCATCTTCCCGGCGGTGTTCATCAGCATCACCGTGCTCGCATTCAATCTGCTGGGTGACGGTCTGAGAGACGCACTGGATGCACGAATGAGGTCCACCGAGTGAGCGACACCCTTCTCAACGTCGAAAACCTGGCCGTCGAGTTCGATACCTATGGCGGGATCGTCAAGGCCGTCCGCGGCGTCAGCTTCCGTGTCGATACCGGGGAAACTCTGGCCATCGTCGGCGAATCCGGCTGCGGCAAGTCAGTCACGGTGCAGAGCATGATGGGCCTGATTCCCATGCCACCGGGACGGGTGACCAGCGGGCGCGCCACACTGCGCGGCGCCGACATCCTGGGCCGGAAAACCGTCGACGGCAAAGACATCCGTGGCCGGGAAATCGGCATGATCTTTCAGGATCCGATGACCAGCCTGAATCCAACCATGTCCATCGGTGCTCAGATCGCCGAACCCCTCGAGGTGCACCGCGGTTATTCACGCAAACGGGCCATGACCCGGGCCATAGAACTGCTCGAAATGTCCCGCATCCCGGAAGCCGAAAAAAGAGCGAAGCAGTATCCGTTCGAGTTTTCCGGCGGCATGCTGCAGCGTGCCATGATCGCCATGGCTATCGCCTGTGAGCCGGCCATTCTGATAGCAGACGAACCCACCACCGCACTCGATGTGACCATCCAGGCCCAGATTCTCGATCTGATGAAAGATCTGCAGAAGGAGACGGGGATGGCCATCGTCCTGATCACCCACGACCTGGGTGTGGTGGCACGGATGGCGGACGAGGTGGCCGTGATGTATGCCGGGCAGATCATCGAAAGGGGCACGGTAGACGATGTGTTCTATCGCTCTGCCCACCCCTATACCCTCGGTCTGAAGGCCGCCATGCCCAACAACGACCCAGGCCGTCAGCACTCGCTCACCCCGATCGACGGCAGTCCGCCCGATCTCTTTCATCCACCGGCAGGCTGTGGCTACTTCGCCCGCTGTCCCTACGCGATGAAGGTCTGCGAGCACAACGATCCGGTGCCCTTCACCTTCAGCGATCAGCACAGCGCCAACTGCTGGCAGCATCACGATACGGCGCCGGTCCGTGTGGAAGGCCTGCACTACGCCAATGCAGTGGCCGGAGGCGCAGAATGAGCGAAACCCGGCCCATCCAGCCTCTGGTGGAATCGAGAGGTCTCACGAAGCACTTCTCCCTGGGCAAGCATCAGACCGTACACGCGCTTGACGGCGTCTCCCTGTCCATCGCTCCCCAGGAGATCCTCGGCCTGGTCGGTGAATCGGGCTCCGGAAAATCGACTTACGGGAAAACGCTCATCGGCCTGCACGACAAAACCGCCGGTGAGGTGGTGTTTGACGGCGAGACCCTGCCGCAGAAGTATCACCCCAGGGACTTTCAGCGCCACGCCAGACGTATGCAGATGATTTTCCAGGACCCCTACTCTTCGCTGAACCCGCGCATGACGGTTGGAGAAATCATCGGCGAGGGCCTGCGCCTGCACTCGAAGGACTCGGGTGCACAGATCCGCGACCGGGTCGGCGACTGGCTGGAGCGCGTGGGGTTGAACGGCGACCACATGGCCCGCTATCCGCATGAGTTTTCAGGCGGCCAGCGTCAGCGTATCGGGATCGCCCGGGCGCTGATCATGGAACCGGACTTCGTCGTCTGCGACGAGCCCATCTCCGCCCTGGACGTTTCCGTTCAGGCCCAGGTGATCAACCTGCTGGATGCACTGAAAGCTTCCATGGGCCTGACCATGCTCTTCATCGCCCACGACCTCTCCATGGTCCGCTATGTGAGCGATCGAATGGCCGTGATGTATCTGGGGACCGTGATGGAGATCGGCGCGGCCAATGACGTTTTCTTCAACCCGAAGCATCCCTACACGGAAATTCTGATCGCCTCCAATCCGGAACCGGATCCGGAGTCGGAGCGACACCGGCCTTCCACTCAGATTACCGGTGAAATCCCGAGCCCGGTGAACGTTGGAGAAGGCTGTCGTTTCGCCGGCCGCTGTCCGAAGGTGATGGACGTGTGCCGGAGTACGACACCGGAGCTCATCCCCCTCCAGGATGTTTCCGACCGCCAGGTCGCCTGCCACCTTTACTGAGCAAAGCGTTACTGAGCACCGCTTGAGTGAGCACGGTGCCACGGAATTGCCGCGCCCGGCCAATCCACGCGACAATGCCCGTGTTGGAAAGGAGAATTAATCATGGAGAGACTTCGCGTACTGCTCACCCTGTGGGCCGGTCTGGCCCTGCTGCCCCTGTCGAATCCGGTCTGGAGCCAGCTCATCGGGATCGATTTCGGCCCCGGCTACAGCCAGGCCAACTGGAACTCTGTCACTGACTCCGGCGTTCATCGGAATCTGCTCAACGACGAAGGCGAGCGGACGGGTGTGAGCCTGACCCTGCCGGATGCAGGCGAGCCCTTCGCCGTATCACCCGCAACCGATTCCATTCCAATGCACAGCAGCGACCTGTCCAGGCTGGACGGCAACCAGTACCGTTTCGCGGGCACCTTTCAGGCCCGGCTGAGCGGTCTGGAAGCAGGTGCTCCCTACAGGGTATATCTGTTCGGCTTACGCAGCGGCGCCGACGCCGAACAGGAAGTTCGAATCGTTGGATCGGATCAGGTGTCTTTCATTCAGAAAGCACCGGACGGCATGCTGGCGATCAACGACCAGGTCGGCAGTTCCAGCCGCGATCTGCCGAGCTATGCGAAAGTGGTGACCGCCTCCGCCGAAGGAACGCTGGAGTTCACGATCAAGGGGCGAGGCACCCAGGGTAAGCCGTTCGTGGTCGCCGGGCTGGCCATCGAACCACCCGCATCTTCGGCATCGACGGCCGGCAACACACAGAGCGCCGGTGCAACGGCCGTCCCCGTCGCCCGGACGCAGGAAGCATCGCCAGCGCCAGCGCCTGAACCAAGCGGGCCGGACATCATCGGCGTCTACCTGGAGATGCCTCTGGACGACGCCTTCGCAGCCGTGAGCAGTGCCTACCCAGAGATTCCGCTGAAGATGATTCAAGGCGACATCGGCAGCATCTATCGTTCCCGCCTGCAGGGATTGAAGTATCCCGGCGGCTTTCAGGGCGAGTACTTCGTGCCCGGCTCGAACGAAAAAATCAGCGTGTTGGGATATCCGCCGCCGCACGATGGCGCCGTCGCCGCCGTGGGGCGTTTCACCTACCTGGACGACATGCTCATGGCGGACCTTAGGGATTCTCTCATCGAGAAGTACGGTGAACCCCTGTTCGAAGCGGAAGTGGGAACGGCCGGACTATCCGGCCATACGCTGTCCTGGAGTCTGACCCGCGACGGCAATCCTCAAACGGACCCGGAGATGATCAAACGGTGCACGGCCACATCGAATACCCAGACATGGAGAATGACCGGTCAGGTTTATCTGCTCTGGGACACTGCCGAACAGATGGACGGTTACTTCGACCCCTGCGGCTACACGCTCGTGGCGGTGATGCACCCCACCAACCTTCCCACCATCACGCGCGGTCTGAGCATGCTGATGTATGACCTGAACAAGATCAGAACCCGCACGCGGGATGCGTTGGATCTGGCGGAACAGGAAGCGGAGAAGATCGAATCGGAACGGGAACGGGCCGCGGCGGGTAAGAAAGCGAGGCTGTAGCTTTGACCCGTCGAAGAGACACCCAGCATCGGTCCATAAAAAAGGGGTGCCTAAGCACCCCTTTCTACCGTTCTCCCTGCAAAAGATCAGATTCCGAAGTTATACCGGACAGAAGCTCCCCAGATTCTCGGCTCGGTCAGAAAGTAATTTCTGTAGAAACCGGATGTATCCGAGGTCAGATAATGACCGGTCACGTTGTCTTCATCCGTCAGATTGCGAACAAAAGCCCGTAGTTGCCAGTGACCGTCGTCGCTGAGGTAGATCGCCGAAAGGTTGTGCTGATCCCAGCTGTCGATCCCGTCTGCCGCCACGTTGAACTCCCGGGCCTCGGACTTGCTCTGCCAGTAGTAGTCCCAGCGCAGGGTAATACCGCCCCGGATCGCCGAGAGCTGCCAGGTGTAGTCCACGCCCAGCTTGATGTTGTGCTCCGGCGTGTTTGGCAGCTGGTTACCATCCAGATCCGTTTCCAGACCGTCGGAGGTAGTCGCACCGTTGGCTTCGAGACAGTTTCGCGACCAGAGGCCGGGTGTGCCGTCCGGGTAGGTCAGGCCGGGAATCGGCGCTCCGCAGACAAACTCCAGACCCGCGATGTCAGCGGTGGGCGCGACAAAGTTGACCCCGGTGGTGGCACCCGTATCGGTGTTGTTCAGCGTGATCCAGTCCGGATCGCTCGCTGTCCGATTGGTGGGGTCGATAGAGAAACTGTCCACGACCTTGGTATCCGTGTAGGAGTACGCCAGATCGATTCCCAGCCCCGGTACCGCGTCCGGCCGCCAGAACATTTCCGCTTCAACCCCCCAGATCTCCGCATCTATGTTGTCGTTGATCGATGAGTTGTTGACGATCCGGGTGACCTGCAGGCCTTTGTAGTCGTAAAAGAACAGCGCGCCGTTGACCACCATGGAGCCATCCAGGAACGTATTCTTGGTGCCGATCTCATAGGCGTTGATCTTTTCCGGATCGAACGAGAAGCGCGAAGTGGACTGGAAGTCGACCGGGATGGCGGGATTCAGACCGCCGGGTTTGTATCCCCGGGAGAAGAAGGCATACACCATGGAATCATCGTTGATCAGCCAGTCCACGCCGACACGACCGCTCCACTCATCGAACTCAAACTCCGTCGGCGAGCCTGTCAGATACCGGGCTTCGGCCGGCTGCGGCACTGCCGGGATGGATGCGGCAAGGCCGATCCTCTCCGGGCTGGCGGGTGCCGATCCGTTGGCCGCATCGATCTGCGCCTGAGTGATGCCGTAGAGTTCCGCCAGTGCGGTCTGATCGCCCAGCGGCGCACCGAACAGGAAGTCGGCCAGCGTGCTACGCACGTAGGTGGTCTCACCCAGCGCACCGGCCAGCGCTCCGTTCAGATCGAACGAGTTGAACAGGGTATTGGTGCCGTAGCTTTCCCGGGTGTCCTCGTTGTAGCGGAGTCCCAGGGTGAATTTCACCCGTTCGGTGAGATCATAGTAGGCCTCTCCGAAGACGGCCCAGCCCTTCGACACGCCTGGCTGGTCGGGGCTGCTGGTGTTGTTGAAGAAGCCAGGATAGGCACCTGCCGCGTCGAGGGAGTTGGAGAGAACGTAGTAGTCTCCGTAGCTCTCCCCTTCATAGGCGTTCGTTCCCAGGACGAAGTTGAATTTGCCTTCGAAGCTGGAGGCAATCTTTGCTTCGATCGTCCAGTATTCCGAGCTGCCGTCGGCCTGGTCATAGCTGAACATCACGGAGCCGTCCGTATTCGGCCGCGTGCAACCGCCAATGGGAGTCCCCGGCGTGAGCGCCCCGGACGTGCCATCGTTGTAGTTACAGGGGCCCGAGCGCCAGTCGTCTCCTGCCTCTCCAGCCGGCGCAGATACCGGGAAGTTGAGGGAACCGTCGAACAGCAGATTTCCCGTGTCCATTGCGTAGTCCTGCTGATACAGCCAGTCCCGCTCCTGGTAAGCGCCCTGCAGGCTGAAGGCAAAACTGTCGAATTCGTAATCGAACCCGAAGGCCACCAGATCTTCCCGCTCCTGGTACACGGGTTCGAAATCGGTGTGCATCTTCCGGAATCCGGTATCACCTTCGTTGACGTCATACTTCTGTGTCACGGTTGGACCGAACTCGCTGTAAGCGCCCGCACCAAGCCCGAAAATGATCCCGCCGGTGCCCGTGTACGCATGCGGTGATTCGAATGCCACCTCATCGGTCAGACAGCCGAGCGTCGGAACCGAATTGGTTTTACACACCTGATTAGTGATTCTCGCCCGGTCATCATCTTCGTCGAAATAGGAGTACATCACCCAGAGGTTGGCGCGGTCTGTCATGCTCCACTCACCGGTCACCCTGAAGGTGTTGATGTCGCGACCATCCAGGTCGCTGTTGATGCCGCTGATGGTATCGACCCCGGCGCCCACGCCGTTGTCTGCCACCTGCTTGTAGGCGGTGTTTTCAATGTAGCCGTCCCGCTCCAGCGTCATGCCGGCGAGACGGACCGCAAAGTTGTCGGTGATCGGAAAGTTAATGGCGCCCTTGAGACGCAGGTTGTCGTAGTCACCGCCCTCGAGATCGATAAAGCCGTTGACGCTGTCGAAATCCGGTCGCTTGGTGACGAAGTTCACCGCACCGCCCGTGGCATTGCGGCCGAAGAGCGTTCCCTGTGGTCCTCTGAGGATCTCTACGCGTTCCATATCGTAGAATTCGACGGCATTCAGCTGCGATGCGACCGGAATCTCATTAATGTGGGTGGAAACTCCCGACTCGCCACCGACAACAAGATTGCCAATGCCTCGGATACTGAAGCTGTAACCACCGAAGTTGGTCGGTGTAAAGCTCACGCTCGGTGCGTTCATCTGCAGATCGGATGCGGTCAGAACCCCGCGCTCCTCCAGCATATCGCCCGTCAGTGCCGTCACGGCAATGGGCACATCCTGGATACTCTCCGCCGTCCGCTGCGCGGTGACGATGACTTCTTCAATCCTGCTGCTGGACGATTCGGCATCCTGCGCAAGCAGAGTGGATGGTAGGAATGACAGACTGAAAAACAGCGCCAGAAAACGCTGGTATTTTGTCTCCACGTGATTTCTCCCATGTTGTTGTTGCGCATCCGGTTCCTCCCAGAACCGGATTTACAGGGTGGAAACGAAGGACTCGACAACAATCCACCCGCTCGGACCATTCTGAGGCCTCAAACAGCGCCTGTCATCCCTCTGTCATGCCCCTGAAACCGGTTTCCCGCAATCCGTCGGACAATCTGAGCGGCCACACGAGTGCATCAACGCCAAATCACGCGGTGCGGATATCTGAACTAAGCGTATTGGCAGGAGTCGAGATTCGTCCCGGAGGCGGTAGACGCGGTTACAGACAACAGAAAAAAAAGGGGCACCAAGTGGCGCCCCTTTTTCTGCCGTCAGGCAGTATCGCTTTGCGGCGATGACTTCCGGCTAGTACCGACCAGTCTGATAGGTGATTTCCAGACCGTACATGCGGGGAACCGTCGTGCCCGCGCTATGGCGGAAGTTTTCCTGCTCACCCTCACGCAGAATCTGCAGCACACCCACATCATCGAACACGTTGTTCACGAATCCACTGATGATCCAGTTGCCGCCACCGCTGGTGAACGTCGCGCGCAAGTCTACCCGATCGTAGGCATCGGCTTTCTCTTCGTCCGATTCAAAGGCTGAGTAATAAACCTCGGAGATCCAGCTGTAAACGCCGAACAGATCCAGGCTCGCTCCACCCTGCAGCGGGAAGCGGTAGCTGCCCCAGGCGGTGGCCTTACCTTCCGGCACCTGCAGGAGCTGGTTACCTTTGATGTTGGAGAGCTTCTCGTCCTGTCCCGGGAAGATGGACGCTGGCGCCTCAACGCCGGACGGATCCGCCATATAGAAGTCCTCAGTGTACTCGCTGGGTGTCCAGGAGAAGTTGCCGCCGAGGGTGATTCGATCCGTGGCCAGCCATGTTGCTTCCGCCTCGATACCGTAGATCTCACCACCCGGTGCTGCGAGAATGGACGTGGAAGTGCCGCCGAAACTGGTTACCTCGGAGGCAAACGTGTGAATGTTCTCGTAGTCATAGTAGTAGAACGACCCGTTCACCTGCAGACGATCATCGAACCACTGAGTCTTGTAGCCGATCTCATAGGCCGTCAGATTTTCAGGGTCGTAGGTTGGCGAATTCGAGAAATACACCAGGCTGTAGCCGCCGGAGCGGTAACCGGTGGTGACACCGAAATACATCATTGCCGCATCGGTGATATCCCAATCCAGATTCAAGCGCCAGGTGATATCGTCATCCTTCCGATGGAAGGGTCTGTAAACAGATACTGCTATCGGCCAGCCACCTTCGACATGGCGATCCTGGATCGGCTCAAGTGTTACCGGGTCAATACCACCGTTGATCAGATTGATGTTTGCGATCGCACTGCCTAGAGTCGCTGCGTCCGTCAACGCCGCTTCTAGCGCCGGATCGAGCGTGCTCTGAGTGTAGCGCCAGAGATTTTCCTCCGCGGTGATGTCGTCCTCTGCATAGCGGATACCAGCGGTCAACGTGAACCGTTCGCTGATGCTCCAGACGCCCTGGGTATACGCGGCAAACGCTTCTCTTTCGGTTTCCGTGTGATAAAGAAGATCGGACGCCGCCGACCTGGGACCGTGTTGCACGTTCAGATCGCTGTTCGTTCCGTCGTCGCCATGCCAGGCGGAAATGATCAGGTTGTCGTTCCGCGTCGCATTGGGCACAAAACCGGTGCCGAGATCCTCTGCCGTGTTGTCCACTGCGTAGTTCCGTTGGCAGGTCGGCGTCGTCGGATTGGCTTCACAGTTTTTCTTCGCGGAATGCAACGTGACTGTTTCCGGCTGGAATGTTCCACCCGCAGTCAGCAGATCATAGATACCCGTGTTGTCTTCATACGGATCGAGAAACCTGGATTCCTGCACGGAAGAATAATAATCGCCACGCTGGTTGATGGTGGCATCGTAGAAGAAGATTCCGCTAGTGAAGGTCAGCCGATCTCCAATATCGTAGAACGCCTGAAGCTCATGTGATTCGTATCGCGCTTCGTGATTCACGTAGAACTGGCGGTCGTGAATCATGGAGCCCGTATTGTCGTCTTCCGTGATCCGCTCATAAGACAGTTCGTTGTTGCCGTAGAGATACTTGATCGTTACGGCATCGCTGACATCCCAGGCGGCCGTGAACTGTGTGCCTTCCTGCTCGAACTCCTCCCAATTCTGACCATTGGTGGTCGCACAAAGGTCGTCGCCTTTGATTTTGTCGGGAAACACGCATTCGTTGTATCGAGCCGCAGTCTCAGCCGACGTGTTGTTGAAGCCATCCAGAGAGGCCGCGGCGTTGGTAAAGCCGTCGCCGTCGTAGAGGTCGATACCAGCGCGGTTGCGCTGCGCCAGAACGTCGGCACCGGAAACAGGATCGGTGAATGTCAGCAGCGGTTGATTCTGGTCGTACCAGTCGCCATACAGCATGTTCGCCGGGTCGGTATTCGCGGTGTCTACCCGACGGTAGCCGGGGATGAGATCCGTCGTGTTGCGGAATGGCTGACCGTCTTCGTTCATGACGACTACGCCACCGCCGTTTGCACCGCCCATGATCCGGTTTATGTCCATCCAGTTGTGACGCAGATCGAAAGACAGGTTGTCGGTGGGCGTCCACTTCAACAGCACGGCAAAGTTGTCGGTACCGAGGCTGTCAATATCCGGACCTTCGCTCCCGGCTTCATCGATGACCCCGTCACGCTCGCGATGGGCGAAATTGATGCGACCCATCAGCTTGTCCTTGACAAGTGGGCCAGACACGGCGCCGTAAACTTCCTGAGTGCCGTAGCTCCCAACAATGCCCTTAACGGCCCCTTCAAATTCGTTGGTCGGCTCCTTGTAGAGGATGTTGATCGCACCACCAACAGCGTTTCGCCCGTAGAGCGTGCCCTGAGGACCACGCAGGACCTCAATCCGCTCGACGTCCCAGAAGGTCGCCGCCGTCGCCGTCAGCAGATCCTCCGATTAGATGCCATTCATATAGGTAGAAACACCGGGGTCGCCACCCAGTGCACGGAAGCTCCGGCCCACGCCACGGACCGTTGCATCGTACGGCTGAATGGTGGTGGCAGGCACAAAGTTCTGCAGGTCTTCCTGGTTCCGGATACCGAAATCATCCAGGAACTGATCCGTGAACGCCGAGATGGAAATGGACGTGTCCTGAATGGACGCCTCCTTTCGTTCGGCAGTCACGATGACCTCTTCGATTCTGCGGCCTTCTGATTCTTCAGCAGCCGCAACGCCACTGAACGGCAGAATTACCGCAGCAGCAAGCAGCGCGCACGAAGCGCGCGACAGGGTAAAAGACATGTATATCCCCTCCATTGTGTAGACCCAGCCCGAATTCGGGAGTCTGTACTCGATCCCTCTCACCGAGCATCGTCCGAGTTAAAAGCAATCGATCGGGCAGAGTCAACCTTAAAACGCAGGAGCGTCCTACATCTTAGGGCTTCGGGGAGTTATCTGTTACGGAAGGTAACGCTTTTGCCGCGGGTGTGGCGATTTACGGCCGGAAGCAGCATTCGGGGCGCCCGAACGGGCGCCCCTGAATTGAGATCAGTAGCGGCCGGTCTGGAAGGTCACTTCCAGTCCATAGCTGCGCGGCGTCGTGGTGCCCGCCGTGTGACGGAAGTTCTCTGCTTCCCCTTCGCGGAGAACCTGGAGAACACCCACATCGTCCAGTACGTTGTTAACGAACGCCGAAACGATCCAGTTGCCGTTGCTGCTGGTGAAGGTTGCCCGCAGATCGACCCGATCGTACGCGTCGGCTCTTTCTTCGTCGGATTCGAACGGCGAGTAGTACACCTCGGAAATCCAGGAATACACGCCGAACAGTTCCAGGCTGGAACCACCCTGCATCGGGAAGCGGTAGCTGCCCCAGGCGGTGGCCTTACCTTCCGGCACCTGCAGCAACTGGTTGCCATTGATGTTGGTCAACTGCTCGTTCTGACCCTCGAAGATCGAACCAGGCGCTTCGATGCCGCTCGGGTCTTTCACGAAGAAGTCTTCCGTGTATTCGCTGGGCGTCCAGGAGAAGTTACCACCCAGAGTAATCCGGTCAGTGGCGAGCCAGGTGGCTTCCGCCTCGATACCGTAGATTTCGGCGCCGGGCGCGGCCAGCACGGACGTGGTGGTGCCGCCGAAGGAACTCACTTCCGTGGCCACCGTGTGGATGTTCTCGTAGTCGTAGTAGTAGAACGAGCCGTTGACCTGCAGGCGGTTGTCCAGCCATTGGGTCTTGTAGCCGATCTCGTACGCCGTGAGGTCTTCAGGATCATAGGTGGGCGTGTTGGAGAAGAACACCAGGTTGTAGCCGCCAGAGCGGTAGCCGGTGGTGACACTGAAGTACATCATCGCCGCTTCGTTGACGTCCCAGTCCAGGTTCACGCGCCAGGTGATGTCATCGTCTTTGCGCTTGAAAGGCCGGTAGACGGAGACCGCGATCGGCACACCGCCCTGAACATGACGGTCCTGTACCGGCGAGTAGGTGCCGTCACCATTCGGCACGATGCCGCCGTTCAGCAGGTTGAACTGCCAGATCGGCACCGGCAGCTCCAGCGCGGTGTTTTCGAAGGTCGTTTCCGTGTAACGGAAGAGATTCTCTTCGGCAGTGATTTCGTCTTCCGCGTAGCGGATGCCCATGGTCAGCGTGAGTGCCTGGGTCAGGTCGAACACACCCTGTGTGTAAACGGCAAATGCATCCCGGTTCGTTTCGGTTCCGTAGAGGAGATCCGTCGCGACCGTACGCGGGCCGTGAAAGACGTCCAGATCGCGGTTGGAACCGTCGTCACCCTGCCAGCTGCCGACCACCAGGTTGTCGTTTCTGGTGGCGCCAGGCAGGAATCCGGTGCCGAGATCTTCCGCGGTGTTGTCGACCGCGTAATTCGTCTGGCAGGTTTCCGCCTGAGTTTCCCGGCAGTTATCCCGGGCGGTGTAGAGATGCACGTCGTTGGAGAATCCTGGCGTGCCGCTGGCGGCCAGGAAGTCCAGCGTTGCGCTGAGTCCGGAGGCGTCCTCGTAAGCGTCCGCGTAGCGCGACTCACCGACCGAGGAGTAGTAGTCACCACGCTGGTTGATCGAGGCATCGTAGAAGAAGATGCCGCTGGTGAACGTCATCCGGTCGCCGATGTCGTAAAACGCCTGCAATTCGTGGGATTCGTAACGGGCTTCATGATTCACATAGAACTGACGGTCGTGGATCATCGATGCGGTGTTGTCGTCGTCGGTAATCCGCTCGTAAGACATCTCATTGTGACCGTACAGATACTTCAGGGTTACCGTATCGCTGAGATCCCATTCCACGGAAAATTGAGTACCTTCCTGTTCGAATTCTTCCCAGTTCTCACCGTTCGTGGCGGCGCAGATCTCGTCGCCTTTGATGTCGCCAGGGAAAACACAGTCGTTGTAGGCCGCTGCCGTTGCATCGGAAGTGTTGTTGAAACCATTCAGAGAGGCCGCGGCATTCTGGAAACCGTCGAAATCAGCGTAATCAACGCCTGCCCGATTGTTCTGGGCAAGTACGTCCGCACCGCTCACCGGATCGGTAAAGGTCAGCAGCGGCTGTGACGCGTCATAGAAATCGTTGTCGGTCCAGTTGGCAATGTCGGTGTTCGCCGTATCGACGCGACGGTAGCCGGGAACCAGATTGGTCGTGTTCCGCATCGGCTGACCGTTTTCGTTCAGCACGGCCAGGCCGGAACCGTTGGCACCCCCCATGATCCGGTTGATGTCCATCCAGCTGTGGCGGATGTCGAATTCCAGCGTATCCGTGGGCACCCACTTCAGCTGCACGGCAAAGTTGTCGGTGCCGGTGCTGTCCAGATCCGGTCCGTCACCGATTTCCTCGATCACGCCATCGCGCTCTCTGTGTGCGAAGTTGACCCGGCCCATGAGCTTGTCTTTGACGAGCGGTCCGGACAGGGCGCCGTAGACATCCTGAGTGCCGTAGTTTCCAACGATGCCCTTCACGGCAGCTTCGAATTCGTTGGTGGGTTCCTTGTAGAGGATGTTGATCGCGCCACCGACCGCGTTACGGCCGTACAGTGTGCCCTGGGGGCCACGAAGCACCTCGATCCGCTCCACATCCCAGAACGTTGCCGCCGTGGCGGTCAGCAGATCTTCAGAGTAGATCCCGTTCATGTAGGTGGATACACCCGGGTCACCTCCCAGGTTCCGGAAGTTCCGACCAACGCCTCGGACGGTGGAGTCATAGGGCTGAATGGTGGTTGCAGGTACGAAGTTCTGCAGATCTTCCTGGTTCCGGATACCGAAATCGTCCAGGAACTGATCCGTGAAGGCAGAAATCGAAATGGAGGTGTCCTGAATCGACGCTTCCCTTCTTTCCGCCGTGACCACAACTTCTTCGATCTGTCTGGCGACTTCTTCCGCCAGCACCTGACTGCTCACAGGCACAACGGCCATAGCAACCAGCAACGTGCAGACAGCACGCGACATGCTTACAGGCATGAGTATCCCCTTGAATTTTTACTGCTGAGAAACGACTACTACTTACTACTACTTACTACTACTAACGTACTACTACTTACTACTACGTATAGACTGACTGCTTAGTTCTACTGCTTAAAAAACTTCAAAAAACTATGCAGCTCGACGCAAGGGGCAGGCGTGAGCACTCGTCCCCCCGATTCGAGCGGGACAAAGTTAAAAGGCTTGAATGCCACAAGTCAACCTTGACGGACGTTCTGCCAGACAATACTTAGCGACGTAACCATTTCCAGCCCATCCGCAGAACAGAGATTTCCTCTGTCACTTCAGCCAGATCCGCCACCGGCACCCAGGCCAGATCGAGAGACTCGTTCGACACCCGGAAATCGTCATGAGCGGCCTCGAACAGAAAGCGCACATCGAAGTGGAAGTGCGCAGGATCCGATTTGCGGGCCGGAATCTCATGCACGTCCAGATCGAAAATCCAGGGTTCGAGAACGCGCACCGGCAAGCCGGACTCCTCCTCCGCCTCACGCCGGGCAGCCACCAGCGTGTTGGATTCGCCATCGCTGTGGCCACCGAGCTGCAGCCAGCGTCCGAGCTTCCGGTGATGGGTGAGGAGAACGTGGGTACCTGCTCGATTGAGCAGCCAGGCACTGCCGGTGATGTGACCGGCCCAGCAGTCCCGCTCGAAGCAGCGCACGTTCGCGCGGACGAAGCTTTCGAACTGGGCCACCACCTCCCGTTCTTCCGGATAGCGGACGGCATAGTCCGCGATGAGATCAAGCAGTCGTTGCCTGTGAGCCATGGAGTCGGGATACTCGGTTGGATTCACTGAAAGTACACACGCATAAGGGAGAAATCATGCTGGCAGTCATCGCAAAGCTCAATGTGGCGGCAGGAAAAGAAAAAGAGTTCGAAGCACACATGCTCGGTCTCGCAGAGCAGGTTCGTGCCAATGAACCCGGCTGCGATATGTACACGCTGTGCAGAGACGAAGACGGCAACTACCTGATGATGGAACTGTATCAGGATGCCGAGGCACTGGCCGCCCATGGTCAGACTGAGCACTTCAAAGCCGCCGGTGCAGGATTTGCCGGCCTGATGGCAGGCGCACCGGAGATCACGCGCCTGGAAGTGATCGGCTGAAGGCCGGCAGCCGCTAGCGGCGCCGTTTGACTGAAGTCGGTTCCGTCTGAAACAGCTCGGCAAGCTGGTCCGTCATGGCTCCGCCGAGCTGCTCAGCGTCTGTGATGGTCACCGCACGCCGGTAGTGGTGGGTCACATCGTGGCCGATGCCGACCGCGACCAGCTCCACGGGCGAATGGTTCTCGATCACGTCGATGGCGTACTTCAGGTGCTGTTCGAGGTAGTTGGATGGATTGACCAGCAGCGTGGAATTATCCACGGGCAATCCATCTGAGATCACCATCAGCACCTTGCGCTGTTCGTGACGCGTGACCAGTCGGTTGTGCGCCCAGATCAGCGCCTCGCCGTCGATATTTTCCTTCAGCAGTTCCTCGCGCATCATCAGGCCGATGTTCCGACGCGTGCGTTGCCAGGGATCGTCCGCGGCCTTGTAGATGATGTGGCGGAGATCATTCAGCCGGCCGGGATTTGACGGCTTACCTTCGGCGATCCACCGTTCCCGGGACTGGCCACCCCGCCAGGCGCGCGTGGTGAAACCGAGAATTTCCACCCGCACGGAACAGCGCTCCAGCGTCCGGCCGAGAATGTCTGCACACATGGCGGCAATGGTGATGGAGCGGCCGCGCATGGAACCAGAGGAGTCGATGAGCAGCGAGACCACCGTGTCCCGGAACTGCATCTCCTTCTCCTGCTTGAAGGCAAGCGGGTTCATCGGATCGATGATCACCTGGGTGAGCCGGGAGGTATCCAGCAGACCTTCTTCCAGATCGTACTCCCAGGTCCGATTCTGAATCGCCATGAGCTTGCGCTGCAGACGATTGGCGAGCTTGGAGGTGGCATGCTGGAGCGGGACCAGCTGTTGATCCAGCAGCGCCCGCAGCCGGATCATTTCATCCGACTCGCAGAGTTCTTCCGCGCGAACGGTTTCGTCGAACTCTTCTGTGTAGGCGTGATAGTTGACGTCGACCTTGATGCGACCGGAATCGTCCGGCAACTGCATGGGCTGTTCATCCGGGTCCGCTTCCGCACCCATCTCGTCCATGTCCATGTCGGCGTCCATTTCCATCATGGTGGACTCGCCTTCGGCGTTCTCGTCGGCCATGTTCTCGTCATCGAGAACCACGTCCTCCGGCATGAACTCTGAATCCGCTTCCGCGCCTTCGTCCATGGTCTCCGTATCCTGGTCATCCTGCTCGGAATCCGGCGGATCATCCGCCTCCGTGAGCAGGCCCAGGTCGTCGATAATGGATCGGCAGACGTCGGCGAACTGGTTCTGGTCGAGCAGCACGTCCCGCAGGCGTTCGATATCCCCACCTGCATGCTCTTCCACGTAGTCCCGCCAGAAACGAACCACATTTTCAGCAGATGGCGGCAGTTCCCGGCCGGTCAGCTTTTCCCTGACAAGCAACCCAACGGCTACCGACAGGGGCGCCTCCGCTTCCGTGGTGATGCTGTCGAAGGCGGCTTCCTGACATTGAACTTCCAGCGTTGCGGTCAGGTTCTGCGCGACGCCTTCCATCCGGTTGGAACCAATGGCCGCCACCCTGGCATTCTCGATCCACTGGAACATTTCCTGGGCCGGACCACTGTGTGGCGAACGGGTCTGGTGCAGGGCGTCGTCATGAAAGCGCAGGCGCAGGGCGAATTCGTCACCCATACCGCGCACGGCATTGATCTCTTCCGCATCCGCGCCCATGGCAGGCAACGGCACCCGGATACGGTTACCGCGAAGGGAAGGCGGACCCTGCCCGAAGCTCACCTCCAGCTCTTCATCCCCGGCTATCGCGCGGATGGTGGCGGTGGTGGCGCGCTTGAACGGCTCCAGTGGGTGGTCTTGCTCAGACATCTGACTCGAGTGGGATCAGGCGCTCTTCAGCGTGATGCTCGCGGTCGCATCTCCAAGATCCTCTCCCATGCAGCGCTGGTAGTACTCGGCAACGATGGGCCGCTCCAGTTCATCACACTTGTTCAGGAAAGTCAGACGGAAAGCAAAGCCCACGTCACCGAAAATTTCAGCGTTCTCCGCCCAGGTGAGCACGGTCCGGGGTGACATAACCACGGACACATCACCATTGATGAAGCCGTTCCGGGTCAGATCAGCCACTGCCACCATATTGGAGATGGTCCGCTGGCCTTCCGCCGTCTGCTGATAGTGCTTGGCCTTACCGAGCACGATCTCCACCTCGGCTTCGTGCTCGAGATAGTTCAGCGTAGTGACGATGCTCCAGCGGTCCATCTGACCCTGGTTGATCTGCTGAGTGCCGTGATAAAGCCCGGTGCTGTCGCCCAGCCCGATGGTATTGGTGGTGGAGAACAGCCGGAAGTAAGGATGCGGCGAGATCACCTTGTTCTGGTCGAGCAGCGTAAGCTTGCCTTCCACTTCCAGAACACGCTGGATCACGAACATCACGTCCGGTCTGCCGGCATCATATTCATCGAACACCAGCGCCACCGGATGCTGAATCGCCCAGGGCAGCAGGCCTTCCCGGAACTCGGTGATCTGCTGACCATCTTCGATGACGATGGCGTCCTTGCCCACCAGGTCGATCCGGCTGATGTGGCTGTCCAGGTTGATCCGGATGCAGGGCCAGTTCAGACGTGCGGCCACCTGCTCGATGTGCGTGGACTTACCGGTACCGTGATATCCCTGGATCATCACGCGACGGTTGTGGGCGAATCCGGCCAGAATCGCGAGCGTCGTGTCGTGATCAAAGCGATAATCTTCGTCCACCGCCGGCACGTAGTCCGAACGCTCAGAGAACGCCGGGACCTCCAGATCCTGGTCGATGTTGAACACTTCCCGTACGTTGACTTTGATATCGGGAATGAAATCCGGCGACAGTCCGCCGTCAGTGTGCGTCGTCAAGGGCGTTCCCCTACTGCAGGCAAGCGGGCTATTGTACGGTCCCCGGCCAAAAACCGACACAAATCAGGAAAAAAAGAGGTTAACGGCGTATGGCCAAGATTTACCTGGTTAGACACGGCAAGGCGGCCGCCGGATTCGATGGACATGTGGACCCGGGCCTCGATGACCTCGGCCGCGCCCAGGCTGAGGCAACCGCCCACATGCTCGCGGATCTCGGCCCGATGCCGATCTACTCCTCGCCGCTCGCCCGGGCCAGGGAAACAGCCCTCCCGCTGGCCGAACGCTGGGCAGCGGAAGTGATCATCGAGCCACGGGTCGCCGAAATCCCTTCGCCGACGGACGATCTGGCAGAACGCAGCGCCTGGCTGCGGCAGGCAATGGCCGGCACCTGGTCGGCGCTCCCCGAGCCCCTGCAGGCGTGGCGCCAGGCACTCATTGACTGTGTGCTGGCCATCCCTGTGGATTCCGTCGTTTTCTGCCACTACATCGCCATCAATGTGGCGGTCGGGGGCGCTGCTGCCGGAGAGGACGACCGGATGGTGATTTTTTCGCCGGACAACGGCTCGGTCACCACCCTGTCCAACGACGGCGGCACCTTGAGCGTCCTGGAACTCGGCCGCACCGCGGTCACCCACGTAAACTGATGCCCTCCGACCAGCGCTTACCCGGCCACTGGCAGCCCACTCAAACGCCACTAAAAAGTGGCTTATTTCGCCAACCTGACTAAACCAATCCGGCCACCTGCGCATCAAACCCACGGTTTACGGGGGTTTCCGGCAGGCTGAAAACTGGCACGGAGTTTGAAACCCCTGATCCGCCGGTACGGATTTTCGTACCGGGATAACCAGAGACGAGAGGGGTCGTCCATTGATCGAAGTATTTGCCAAGCACAGGGTCGCTGCCAATCTGGCGATGATCATGATGACCCTGGCAGGCATCTGGGCCATTCGCGCCATGCCGACGCAGCTCGATCCGCCCATGCATTTCCCCCAGGTGTTTGTGGAAGTCAGCTGGGTGGGTGCCAGCGCCGAAGATCTGGAGACGCTGGTCACCACGCCCATCGAGCAGCAACTGAGAACGTTGCCAGCGCTGAAGGAAATCACCTCCCGCACCCGGATCGGCAGCACCTTCATCAACGTTCGCTTCGACTACGATGCCGACATCACCATCGCCTTCGAGCAGGTGAAACAGCGGGTGGCCAACATCCGCAACCTGCCCGTGGGCATCGAACCGCCCATCGTCCGCCGACCCACCGACACCGAGCCCATTGTCGAATTTCTGATCACCGGCGGGGATGACGTCGCCACCCTCATCCCGCTGGTACGGGGCTTCGAGAAAGAGTTACTGGGCCGGGGCATCGGCGGCATCTGGTACGACGGCCTGCCACTGGAGGAAATCGCCCTGCTGGTCAGCGGCGAAGACCTTCAGGCCATGGGTTTCACTCTGGACGAACTGGCCCGGGAAATAGCCTGGGTCAGTCAGAATCTGCCGGCGGGCACGGTGGGCAGCGGCCAGGCCTCCCGGCAACTGCGCGGACTCGATCAACGCCGGGATCCACTGGCATTCGAACAGCTGTACCTGCGCTCCGGCGATCAGGTGATCCGGCTGGACGACGTGGCGGACGTGGTCCGCCGACCGCAGCGGGGTCAGCCGATCGTCACCAATCAGGGTATGCCGACGGTCAGCATGTACCTCTGGCGGGCAACGGACGCGGATGCCTATCAGGCACATCAGACCGCCATGAACTGGCTCGAAGAGGTCCGCCCGAACCTGCCGGATGGCGTCACCATTACCGTCTCCCAGAGCGTGTGGGATCTGCTCGGCGCGCAACTCGGCATGATCGTCGAGAATGGCCTGACCGGCCTGCTGCTGGTGATCACCATTCTGTTCGTCTTTCTGAACGGCCGGGTCGGCTGGTGGGTGATGATCGGCATTCCAGTGAGCTTCATGCTGGCCCTGGCCATCTTTCATCTGGCATTCGGCTACGGAATCAGCCTGATCGCCCTGATCGGTCTGGTGATGGCGCTGGGGATCGTCGTCGATGACGCGATCGTGGTGGGCGAGGATGCAGTGACCCACTTCGAATCCGGTAAATCACCCCGGGATGCGGCCATCGCCGGCGCCCGGCGGATGTGGGTGCCTGTGGTCACCTCTTCCATGACCACCCTGGCCGCCTTCCTGCCGCTGCTCATCATGGGCGGAGAGATGGGAGATGCGGTGCTGGCTCTACCCACCGTGCTGCTCTGCGTGATCATCGCCTCCCTGGTGGAGTGCTTCCTGGTCCTGCCCGGTCATCTATCCCATACCCTGGGCAGGATTCAGCCGCCGGCGCCCGAGCGCTTCCGCGCCCGATTCGACAAGGCGTTCTTCGCGTTCAGAGATGAACGGTTCATGCCCCTGGTCCGGAAAGGACTCGACTACCCGGGCGCGACGGTCTGCGCCGCCATCGGCGGATTCATCGTCGCCGTTTCGCTGATGGCTTCCGGACACGTCGGCTTCGCCTTCGTCACCGGTTTCGACTTCGAAAGCCTGGAGGCCAACGTGGAGTTTTCCTCCGCCGCGAGCGACGCCGACAAGGCCGATTTTCTGCGAGCACTGGAAAGCGGGCTCGCCGCCACCCACCAGGAGACCGGCGAGGCCAACCTGCTCGGCTGGACCACGAAGTACAACCTGGCCACGTTCGCGGAAGAACGGATGACGGGCGAACAGTACGCGTCCATCGACGCCAGCTATGCCTTCGAGGAATCACGTACGGCTTCGCCTCAGGCGTTCGTGAACGCCTGGCGGGAGAAGATCGACCGGCCAGCCTTCGTGGAACAGCTCACCATCGCCGTAGATGGCGGCCAGAACAATGGCATGCCCGACATCACCCTGGTGCTCTCCGGCGACTCCATCGACAATCTGAAACTCGGCGCGGAAGCGCTCGCAGAGGCGCTGGCAGCATATCCGGGCGTATCCAACGTGCTCGACAACCTGCCCTATGGTCGCGAGCAGATCATATTCGAGCTGACCCCCATGGGCCGCTCCCTCGGCCTCACCTCGGATGCCATCGGCCGCCAGTTGCGGGCCGCGTACAGCGGCGCCCGGGTGCAGATCTTCAATGAGAACGATGCGGAACTCGAAGTTCGCGTGATGCTGCCGGACGAAGAACGGGACGATCTCGGCCGTCTCTCCCAGTTCCCGATCCGCACGGCAGACGGACAGTACGTACCGCTGTCCAATGTGGCCATCCTCTACAACCGGCGCGGTATCGATGTGATCCGGCACACGGACGGCCGGATGGCTGTCTCCGTGAGCGCCATGGTGGACCCGACCCAGGCCAATGCCATTGCCATCACCGAAAGCATCACGGCGAGAGATCTACCCGACATCCTCGATCGATACGACCTCACCTACGGCCTTGGCGGCAAGTCCGAACAGGACGCGGTGGTGCTGGAGACCATGATGCTCGGCGGCATGCTGACCCTGGTGCTCATCTACCTGATCCTGGCCTGGACCTTCTCGTCCTACCTGTGGCCGCTGGCCATCATGATGGCCATCCCCTTCGGCTTCACCGGCGCCGTGGTCGGGCACTGGGTCACGGGCTGGGAGGTAGGCGCCATGACCATGCTCGCCTTCTTCGCGCTGACCGGTATCGTGGTTAACGATTCCATCGTCCTGATCAGCTTTTTCAAGCGGGACGTGGAGGCCGGACGCTCGATCAGGGAATCCCTGGAGCGCGCCGTCCGCTCCCGGTTCCGGGCCGTCATCCTGACCTCGGTGACCACCATTGCCGGCCTGACGCCGATGATGTTCGAATCATCGTCCCTGGCTTTCTACATGGCGCCCATCGCCGTCACCCTCTGCTTCGGCCTCGCCTTCGCCACCCTGCTGGTGCTCATCGTCATCCCGGCGCTGCTCACCCTGCTCGAGGCGAGCCATGGTCATATGGCAGAAGGCGCGCGCCGCCTGATCGAACTCCTCCGGAACCCGGCAGCAGAAACCGCAGCTGCAGGTGCCTCCGCAAAACGACTCAACTCAACCCGATCCGAGAGAGAAAACTGATGTTTGCTCGATTGAAACTGCTCACCGCCAACCCGCGAGGCAGACGCTTCGTCGCCGGCGTCGGCTTCATCCTGGCTGCCCTGCTCGCCAGCGTCTCCATCTTCGCCACCGGTCCGAACCCGCAGCCTGCCGAGCGCGCGGAAAAAGCCTGGCCCGTTTCGGTGATGGAAGTGGTGCCGAGCCCGCAGACACCCACCTTCACGGCTTACGGCCGGGTGGAGTCCAGCAACGTGACCCACCTGCGCACAGACCTGAATGCCGAAGTGGCAAGCGTGAATGTCCGCGAAGGTGACTGGGTGGAGAAAGGCGACGTGCTCATGACCCTTTCCGACGAAGAACTCGCGCTCGATCTCATGGAGCGGCAGGCAGAGTTGAAACAGCTCGAAGCCAATCTGGCGTCCACCCGGATCGAACAGGACATGTTCGAAACGTCCACGGAGCACTTCCGGTCCATGCGGGAGGTCGCGCAAAAAAAGCTGGAACGCCATCAGGATCTGATGGCGAAGCGTTTGATCTCCCAGAGCCTGCTGGACGAAGTTACCGCCCAGGCCAACCAGGCCAGCATCAACTACCAGACCCATATGCGTACGCTGGCGGATTTTCCGAACCGCCTGGCGGCCCAGGAAGCCGCCGTGGAGCGAGCCCGGGCACAGGTGGGGCAGGTGGATCTGGGTATCAGAAAAACCCGGATTACCGCGCCCTTCCGTGGCCCGATACTCAACGTTTTAGTAGCACCCGGCGATCGTTCGAACATCGGCGCAGTACTCGTCGATATTGCGAACGCCGATGCTTTTGAGGTCCGGGTTCAGGTGCCGGCACGGTTCGGCACCGGCCTGCACGAGAACCTGGCCGCCGGACGCCCGGTGACCGCAAGGACGGAGGGTGGCCTGGTGTTGCAGCTGAGTCGCCTTTCCGGCCAGGTGAAGCCCGGCCAGTCGGGCATGGACGCGTTCTTCGAACTGGATGCCGATCAGGGCGCCCCTGAAACGGCCCTTGGTCGGATGCTCGAACTCGCCATCACCCTGCCGGAAGAAGAGGCGGTGATTGCGCTGCCGGTCCAATCGATCTACGAGAACGACCGGATCTACGCCATCCGCGAAATATCGAACCCGGATACCGAACTCGACGGCGCGCAGCACGAATACCGCCTCGAGGCCATCACCATCGAGCGGGTGGGCGAGACCCGGTCCGCCGACGGGCAGCACCGGATTCTGGTGCGATCGAAGGCAATCGGCGCCGGCCGGAAGATCATCACCACGCAACTGCCGCGGGCCATCTCCGGCCTGCTGGTGGAACCTGCCTGACTCACACCAACCAGGAAAGGAAAAGGATGAAACAACCCCGCTCCGTCACCATCTCAGAGCTGAAACAATCACCGGCGAAAGTCATCGACGAGGCCCGGGCCTGCGCCCAACCAGTGCCCATTCTCCGAAACAATCAGGTGGAAGGTTACTACGTGCCGGTCAATGCAATGGCGCTGCTGAGCGCCACCGACCAGGCAGTGAACGACGCCTTTGAATCGGTGCTGGAAGGCCATGGGGACGCGATCGAATGGCTGGCAGGTCATTGAAGTTCCTCACCGACCAGCAGGTTGCCGACATCCACGAGAAACTCATGGCGAGAGATGGTGGCCAGCCAGGATACCGGCCGGGTGCCAGCCTCGCCGCAGTGCTGGAACGGGTCCGCAACCGGATCCGCTTCGGCGGTGCCGGTGGCCTCTGCCCGGAGCACATCGCCGCACTGGTGACCTATGCCATCGTCATCGGTGCACCGTTCAACGACGGCAATCGCCGCACCGCCCTCGCCTCCGGACTGGTGGTGCTCAGCGTGAACGATCGGCCTGCGGCAGCAGACCCGGTGCAGCTGATCAGATTGATCGTCGCCGCCTGTTCGGTTGATTCCCGCCAGGAGAACTTCGTCAGAGACTACCTGGCACTGTTCAGCGCGCCGGCCGAACACTCGAGATCGGCATAGCGTCTACGGACGCGGCCGTTTACGGACGCCGCCGCTCACGGCCGGCGCAATGCCCCGAGCTGCTGTTCCAGCGACGGCAGGCGTACGCCGGCCAGCCGCAGCAGCAGATTCTCCAGGGATACCCAGGCGTCACCCAGCAACTGCCCCTTGCCCTGCTGATCCACCAGTGCGCACTGCGCCAGCACCCGATCCACGGCGCCGGCGGACCCCAGTCGCTTCACCAGCCGATCCGTGACGCGACGCCGGAACGGCGGTATCCGGCCTTCGACAATCTGCCGAAGCTGGCTGGTGAGCGCGCCGAGAATGGCAAACAGTGCCACCCCTTCCGCCCGCAAACCACGCACCATTCGGCTCACCCGGGCGCCTTCACCGTTGTAGACCGCATCCAGCAGTTCGAACACATCGTAGTGGGCTGCGTCTTCCAGAACCGAGGTCAGCGCATCCAGTGTGATCGGCTGCGGCAGTTCAGTCAGACGCAGCTTTTCCACTTCCTGAACGGCAGCGAGAAGATTGCCTTCGACACGCTCGGCCAGATACGTGAGTGCGTCCGGTTCCATGTTCAGCCCGGCCCGTTTCAGTCTCTGGGTGAGCCAACGGGGCAGTTCGTGCACGCCGATCGGCCAGATCTGCAGAATCACACCCGCCTGATCCAGGGCTTTGAACCAGGCCGCGTTTTTCTGCCGGCCTTCGATGCGCGGCGAACGGATCAGCAGCAGATTGTCTTCCGGCGGGCCGGCACAATACTCACGCAGGACTTCGGACGGGACCTTGTCGAACTTGGCGGTTGGATTGCGCAGATCGATGATCTTCTTCTGTGCAAACAGCGACATGGCTGCCCCTTCCTGGAGAATCTCATGCCAGCTGAAGCCGCTTTCTGCGTACAGCACGGTCCGTTCGGTAAATCCGGCCGCGCGCGCGGCGCCGAGGATCGCATCCGCCGCTTCTTCCACCAGCAGCGTTTCGTCCCCGGTGATGAAGTAAACGGGCGCCAGCGCACCCTTCAGGTGTCCGGCGAGATCGTGCGCCTTAAGTTGCACTGCCGCTGGTACCGGTGGTGGCGGCCGGCGCTGTCACTACGGCGTTCACACCGCGAATGATCTGCTGCACGAGATCTTCCACCATCTCCCGCTGCAACAGAGCCTGCTCTTCGCTGGAGCCGACGATGTTGTTCCGATCGACGGTATAGATGCGGTTGGCCTGAATGCTCCGGGCAGACGCCAGCGGTTCACCGCTGGCATCGTGCACGGCATAGACCACGGTGAGCGTGGTCTGATATTCGGCCGCGCGGGCCTGATCGGTGACGGATACCGCCCGGCGGTTCTCCCGATCACTGATCAGTTCGATGGTCACGTCCGCATCGCCGCTGCTCACCACGTCCACGCCGGCACTCTTCAGCGCCCGCCCGAGCGGGTCTGCGACCGGATTACGGAGGTTGGATACGATTTTCGCAGTTTCGATCTCGCCATCGAGCCCCCAGGTTCTGAGGTGATATCCGCAGCCAGCGACGAGCACCGCCAACCCGGCGAGCATCAGAGTCCTGACGATGATTCCCTGCACGAGCGCTCCCAGATCAGCCGACCACGATATTGAGTAGCTTACCGGGGACGAGGATCACCTTGCGAGTGGTCCTGCCTTCCATGTGTCGGGCCACGTTCTCTGTAGCCAGCGCCGCTTCGAGCGCCCCATCCTGATCGATATCGGCGGCCACTTCGATCTTACCGCGGACCTTGCCGTTCACCTGCACCACGAGTTCCAGGGTGTCCTGGACGAGGGCTGATTCGTCCACGGCGGGCCAGCCGGCCTCCACCAGCAATCCCTCGCCACCCAGGGCCGTCCACAAGGTCTGGGTAACGTGCGGGGCGATGGGCGACAGCACCAGCACGGCCGTGCGCAGTGCCTCACGGACTGCGGCCCGATCCGCATCGACTGCCACTTCCGTCCTGGAAATCTGGTTGACAAGCTCATGCACAGAAGAGACGACCGTGTTGAACGTCAATCGGCGACCATAGTCATCATCCGCCCGCTGCAGGGTTTCATGGGTTTTCCGGCGCAGATCCTTTGCCGAAGCGCTGAGCGCATCCGGATCCAGAGCCGGCACATCGCCGTCGGCGAGATGATCCTGAGCCTGCTTCCAGAGCCGCTTCATGAATCGACCCTGGCCTTCCACACCCGCCTCGGACCATTCGAAGGACTGATCCGGAGGCGCCGCAAACATCATGGCCGTGCGCACCGCATCGGCGCCGTACTTGTCGAGCAGGTGTTGCGGATTGCCCGCATCACCAGCGGATTTAGACATCTTCCTGCCATCCTTCAGCACCATGCCGAGCATGAGCAGACGCTTCCACGGTTCGTCCGAATCGAGCAGGCCTTCGTCACGCATGAGCTTGTGATAGAAACGCGCGTACAGGAGGTGCAGGATCGCATGTTCGATGCCGCCCACGTAGTGGTCGACGGGCGTCCAGAACTTGGCGCGCTCATCGACCATGGGCTGGTTGGAATTCGGTGAGGCGAATCTCGCCTGATACCAGGATGACTCCATGAAGGTGTCGAAGGTGTCGGTTTCCCTGCGCGCGTCGGCACCACACTCGGGACAACGGGTCTGATAGAAGCTCTCCATGGTGGTGAGCGGAGAACGCACGCCTTCGAACTGCACCTCCGTCGGCAGCACCACGGGCAGATCCTCATCCGGCACCGGCACCGTGCCGCAGTCCGGACAATGAATCATGGGGATCGGACAACCCCAGTAGCGCTGCCGGGAAACCAGCCAGTCCCGGAGCCTGTAATTGGTCTGACGACGGCCACGGCCGTTCGACGCCAGCGCGTCGGCAATGGCGTTGAAGGCATCCGCCGAGGTCAGGCCATCAAACTCGCCGGAGTTCACCAGGCGACCATAGGCAACATAGGCGGACTGGCTGAGGTCGCAGGGTTCATCGGAGCCTTCCACCGGCTCGATCACCTGCTTGACCGGAATGTCGTACTTGCTGGCGAACTCCCAGTCCCGCTGATCGTGCCCGGGTACGGCCATCACCGCGCCGGAGCCGTATTCCATGAGCACGAAGTTGGCCACCCAGACCGGCAATGATTCACCGGTGAGCGGGTGTGTGACTTCGAGTGCGGTAGGCACACCGGCTTTTTCCATGGTCGCCAGGTCTGCTTCCGCAGTGGTGGCCTTTTTGCACGCCTCGGCAAAGGCCGCCACCTGTGGATCGGTTTCGGCCGCCCGCTGCGCCAGCGGGTGGGCGGCGGCAACCGCAACATAGGTCACCCCCAGCAATGTATCCGGCCGGGTGGTGTAGACCGTCAGCAGTTCGTCCGAGCCCGCCACCGGGAAATCGATCTCCACCCCTTCCGAGCGGCCGATCCAGTTCCGCTGCATGGTTTTCACCGAATCCGGCCAGTCGTCCAGATTGTCGAGCTCGTTGAGCAGTTCTTCGGCGTAGTCGGTTATTTTCAAAAACCACTGGGGCATCTCGCGCCGCTCGACGATCGCGCCCGAACGCCAGCCCCGCCCTTCTTCCACCTGCTCGTTGGCAAGCACGGTCTGATCCACCGGATCCCAGTTCACCACCGAGCTCTTCCGATAGACGAGGCCCTTCCGGTACAGCTTCGTGAAAAACCACTGTTCCCAGTGGTAGTAGTCCGGATCACAGGTGGCGAATTCCCGGGACCAGTCCATGCCGAAACCCAGGGCCTGCATCTGGCCGCGCATGTAGGCGATGTTGTCTCTGGTCCAGGCAGCCGGCGGGATACCGTTTTTGATCGCGGCGTTTTCCGCGGGCAGGCCGAATGCATCCCAGCCCATCGGGTGCAGGACGTTGAAGCCTTTCAGCCGCTGGTAGCGGTTGATCACGTCACCCAGGGTGTAGCAGCGGACGTGCCCCATATGCAGCTGGCCGCTGGGATAGGGGAACATGGCCAGGCAGTAGAACTTCTCCCGGTCCTCGGACTCGGTGGTCTTGAAGCACTCGGCCTCGTTCCAGAGGGCTTGCGCATCCTTTTCAACCGTATGCGGGTCGTAGGGCGTGCTCATGGCGGCTATCGATCACAGATTTTGGGGCGCGCAGGATACCAGAGGTTAGCCGGCTATTTCTGCCCGCCCGTGAAGGCGCCGGCCACGCCCTTTCGCGCCAGTACGGCCACTCCAGCCAGCAGCAGGCAGACATAGAGCGGCCAGGGCCCGAAGCGGTTGAACGGCGTTCTGAGCGTTCTCTCCTCATACTCTCCGGTGAGCACGCCGGCTTCGAATTGAGGCAGCCGGGCCCTGACACGACCCTGATGGTCGACAATGGCGGACACGCCGTTATTGGTGGCGCGGAGCAGCCAGCGGCCGTTCTCGAGGGCCCGCATTCGGGCGATGGCCAGATGCTGATGTGGGCCGATACTGTCTCCGAACCAGGTGTCATTGGAGATGGTCAGCAGCACGTCCACGTCCTCCCGAACCAGCTCCGGATAAACGATCTCGTAGCAGATGGCCATGTTCGCCTTCCGGCCGTTGAGACGCAGTGGCTGCTGGCGCCATGCGCCGGATTCTGCATGGGACATGGGCAGGTCGAAAAAATCGATCAGCCCGCGCAGCAGACCTTCCAGGGGCACATACTCGCCGAAGGGCACCAGTCGCCGCTTCACGTAGCTGCCCTGGGCCAGTCCGAGGCCTCGGGCCGTATTCAGGAAGCTGTATTCACCCCCCGGATAGATCCGGGCTGCCGGCAAGCCGAGCACCAGCGACGAGCCTTCCGCCTTGCCTCGCGCGTCCAGTGCCGCCAGCAGAGATTCAGCCTGATGTTCGAAAACGGTGATGGCGGCTTCCGGCCAGAGGATCAGATCCGCCCCCCAGTGCGGCTCGGACAGATCACGGTAATGCTGGATGATGGGCAGCCGGTTGTCCGGATCCCATTTGGTCGCCTGCTCGATGTTGCCCTGAACCAGGGCAGCCGTTCGCGTCGCCCCGTATTCGGTCCAGTCCACGCCCTTCAGCGCCAGGCCGAGTATCCAGGGCAGACACAGCGCCAGGACCGCTCCGACCAGCCCTCCTCGCGCCGCCGGACGATCAACCAGCAGCGATCGCGCCAGAATCACCAGCGCCACGCCAGAGGAGACAACGGCAAAGGAAACCAGTGACACACCACCCACCGGCGCGAGACCGGCGAGGGGGGATTCCAGTTGTCCATAGCCCGCTGCCGTCCAGGGGAATCCGGTGAGAAACCAGGTGAATATCCACTCGAGCGCCAGATACAACACCGTGAAAAGCACGGCGGCGGACCACAGGCTGGCTGGTCTGAAACGCACGAAGAGCCAGGCTTTCAGCATGGAGAAGAGCGCCAGTCCGGAGGCGAACAGCAGCACCAGAAAGCCGGCAAGCAGCGGCGAAGCGCCGCCGTGCTCGTGGATCGAGACATAGATCCACGAGGTGCCTACGCCATAGAGGCCGAGTCCGTACAACCAGCCGGCCAGCAGGCCGCGGCCCGGCGCTGTCAGCAGCACCCAGAAGTACAGACCGATGGCCAGCGGCCCCAACGGCCAGAAATGAAACGGCGCCATGGACAGCGGCAGCAGGGCGCCTGCCACCAGTGCGAACAGCGTCCGACTCAAGGCGTCTTGACTTGCAGCAGGCGGACCCGCCGGGAGTCGGCGTTCAGCACCTTGAACTCCAGTTCCTCAATGCCCACCTGCTCGCCACGTTCCGGCAGATGGCCGAAGGCTTTGAGCACGATACCGCCGATGGTGTCGAATTCCTCATCGTCGAACTCCTGGTCGAAGTACTCGTTGAAGTCTTCAATGGTGGTGGTGGCTTTCACGCTCCAGGTTTTTTCATCGAGCTGTTTGACGAAGCTGTCGTCATCCACATCGTGCTCGTCTTCGATGTCGCCGACGATCTGCTCCAGGACGTCTTCGATGGTCACCACGCCTGAGACGTGACCGTATTCGTCCACCACCACCGCCATGTGGTTCCGGGTGCTGCGAAAATCCTGCAGCAGCACGTTGAGCCGCTTGCTTTCCGGCACCACGGTCGCCGGGCGGATCCAGTCTTTGATATCGAACTCGCGATCCGCATCCAGCGCCAGCTCGAGCAGATCCTTGGCGTGAAGAATGCCTTTCACATCATCCAGGTCGTCCCCGACCACCGGGAATCGGGAATGTTTGGCTTCCACCACCGTCTCCAGAATGGCCTCCTTCGACTGATCGTCATTCAGGCAGGTCATCTGCGTGCGCGGAATCATGATTTCACGGGCCTGCATGTCGGAAACCTGCAGGGCACCGAAGATGATGTTGAGCTCATCCCCGTCCATGAGCTGCCGGTCGGCAGCATCACGCAGCGTCTCCCTGAGCTCGACCCGGTCGGTCGGCTCGCCGGAAAATATTTCAGATAGCCAATCCAGTATGGACCGGCGTCCTTCGCCTTGATCGCTCATTTTTCTGGTTCCAGGCCGCTCAGGTTGTCGCGTATGGATCAGCTACGCCAAGCCCGCCCAGAATCTCCCTTTCAAGATCCTCCATCGCATCTGCTTCTGCCGGATCCACATGATCGAAGCCGTAGAGATGCAACATTCCATGCACGACCATATGCAGATAATGGTCTTGCACACGCTTTTCCTGTGCCTGGGATTCCTGCCGAACGACAGAATCGCAGATCACGATATCCCCCAATACTTTTCTCCCATCCGGAACCATCAGGTCCGCCGGGAAGCTCAACACGTTGGTCGGCTTGTCTTTATCTCTGTAGTCCCGGTTGAGCGTCTGCGACTCGCCCGCTTCAACGATCCGGACACAGGCAGACACCGTTACCGGATCATCGCCCATACGCCGGATGACATTCTCCGCCCAGCCGGCAAGGCTGGTCTCGTTGCATTCAACGGGATTGTCTGTGGCCAGCTGCACGTCCACGGGCACTTCAATCGGCACTCTGTTCCCGCCCGGGTGCAGCGTTCGACCCCTGCGATGCACCTGGCCGTGTCTCCGGCTTCGGCGGTGAGTAGCTTTCGTAGGCATCAACGATTTTCTGCACGAGCGGATGGCGCACCACGTCCCGGGAACCGAAATGGGTGAAGCTGATCCCTTCCACGCCCTTGAGCACCTTGGCCACATTGATGAGACCGGACTGTTCGCCACGGGGCAGGTCGATCTGAGTCACGTCGCCGGTGATCACCGCCGTGGAGCCGAAGCCGATGCGGGTCAGGAACATCTTCATCTGGGCGACGGTCGTGTTCTGCGATTCATCCAGAATGATGAAGGCGTTGTTGAGTGTTCGACCACGCATATAGGCGAGCGGCGCCACCTCGATGATGTTGCGCTCGATGTATTTGTTCACCCGTTCCACGCCCATCATCTCGTAGAGCGCGTCGTAGAGCGGACGCAGATATGGATCGATTTTCTGGGCCAGATCACCCGGCAGGAAACCGAGCTTTTCACCCGCCTCCACCGCCGGCCGGACGAGCAGAATCCGACTCACCCGCTGGGACTCCAGGGCCTCAACCGCACAGGCCACGGCAAGATACGTCTTTCCGGTGCCGGCCGGTCCGATCCCGAAATTCACATCATATTTGCGGACGCAACTCACATAGCCGGTCTGATTGCCGCCGCGAGGCTTGATCGTCTTCCGGCTTGTTTTGATGATATCGGCGGAAGGGACATCCGCTTCGCCCGATTCACGGGCGAGCAGTTCATCCACACCGGCTTCCTGCAGAAACAGGTGCACGGTATCCGGATCGATCGTCTGCTGACCGGCGGTTTCCCGATACAACTGCGAGAGGATCGCACCGGCGGCCCGGATGCGATATTCCGCACCGCTGATCTGAAACAGATTGCCCCGATTGCGGATCTGCACACCGAGACGCTTTTCCAGATGATGGATATTCTGGTCGAACGGACCACAGAGCGCAGACAGGCGCTGAGAGTCGTTGGGTTCGAGTGTGAGATTGGTGGTGAGCGCTACCACCCGGGAATCCGGATCGCCCTGTTCCGCTGGCTCAACCGGTACCCTGCCAGAAGACTCAGGGGCTCCTTCTACAGATCCAGGCACAGCTCCAGGGTCGTCGTCGAGTTCACTCCGCAAACCGGAGGACTTCTTATTCACTGATGTTCAAGACCAGGTCTTGCCCTCGCGCACTACCGCGCATCCATTGAAATCACAGAATATCTGGCGGAACGGGCCTGTCAAATGAACTTTCAAAGCGACTTCGCGGCCTGGCGCGCCGCCTGGGCGGTGGCGTTTTCGGCATCCGTCTCGATGAGCGACAGGAAACTGCCCCGCAGCGAGTTCGGCAGCGCCTGATCGATTCGCACGTCCACGAACGCGCCGAGCAGCCGACCGGCACCCATGTTCGCCGGCGCCTTGAAGTTCACCACCCGGTTGTTCTCGGTGCGTGCCTGCAGCTCACCGGCATCCCTTTTCGATTCGCCCATCACCAGCACCCGCTCCACACCGCCGACCATACCTTCGGCAATCCCTGCGGCCTGCTCGCGGATCCTGGCCTGCAGCCGGTCGAGCCGGTCTTTCTTCACCGCCATTGGCGTTTCATCCACCAGATTTGCCGCTGGCGTACCCGGCCGGGCGCTGTAGATGAAGCTGAAGGAAACATCGAAGCCGATGGCCTCAATGAGCGCCATGGTGTCGTCGAAGTCCGCATCCGTTTCCCCCGGGAAGCCAACGATGAAATCGGAAGAAAGGCTGATGTTCCGACGGATCTCTCTGAGTCGCCGGATCTTCTCCAGATAATCCGCCGCCGTATGGCCACGTTTCATCATGGCCAGGATCCGGTCGGATCCGGATTGCACCGGCAGATGCAGATGATCGACCAGTTCGGGCACCTCCGCATAGGCTTCGAGCAGACTGTCGCCGAACTCCACCGGATGAGAGGTCGTATAGCGGATCCGATCGATACCCGGCACAGCCGCCACGTAGTGGATGAGTTCTGCCAGATCGGCCACATCTCCATCGATCGGCCCCTGGTAGGCGTTCACGTTCTGGCCGAGCAGATTCACTTCCCGCACGCCCTGGTCGGCGAGATCACTCACCTCCCGCACCACATCCGCAACCGGCCGGCTCACCTCTTCACCCCGGGTGTAGGGCACCACACAGAAACTGCAGTATTTGCTGCAGCCTTCCATCACGGACACGAAGGCACTGGGTCCATCCGCTTTCGGCTCCGGCAGCCGGTCGAATTTCTCGATTTCCGGAAAGCTCACATCCACCAGCGGCACCCGTCCCAGGGATCGGGCCGGCTTCACCATTTCCGGCAGGCGATGCAGCGTCTGCGGTCCGAATACCACGTCCACATAGGGGGCACGATCCTGAATGGCCGCGCCTTCCTGACTCGCCACGCAGCCACCCACTCCGATCTTGAGATCCGGATTCGCCGCCTTCAGCGCTTTCCAGCGGCCCAGTTGATGGAATACCTTTTCCTGCGCTTTTTCCCGGATGGAACAGGTGTTCAAAAGCAGCAGATCGGCTTCTTCCGGCGTGCCCACCAGCTCATAGCCTTCCGCCTCATTAAGCAGTTCCGCCATGCGCTTCGAGTCATACTCGTTCATCTGGCAGCCGTGCGTCTTGATATAGAGCTTCTTCATACGACTTCCATGTGTCTTTTCGTGTCGCCTGTCATGCCGATTTCATGTCGTTCTGCAGGCGAAAGGAGGCGCATTCCTGTGAACGACCGCGCAATCTGCGGATGAGGATCAGAGCGCGTTTTCAGGGGCCGGCGATTATAATGACTTGATTCCGGATCAGACACCCATATATCCGGGGGGTGGTTTGCCCGTGCCAACCACCTATAAATGCAACTTTATTTACCTTTCACCTTAAGACATGGCATGACGGACACCCAGCAACAGCACATCTACAAAGTGGTCTTCCACAACCAGGGCCAGATCTACGAGGTCTACGCGCACAACATCTATCAGAGCGACCTGTACGGCTTCATCGAGGTGGAGGACTACATCTTCGGGACCAAGTCCCAGCTGGTGGTCGATCCGGGGGAAGACAAGCTGCGAAGCGAATTCGAGGGTGTGCAGCGCAGCTTCATCCCCATGCACGCGGTCATCCGGATCGACGAAGTCGAAAAGGAAGGTGTGGCCAAGGTGACCGACTCGGACGGTTCCAACGTCACGCCTTTCCCCATGCACATCCCGAAGGACGGGGGCTCGTCATAGCCGCGAGCCTCACGACCGGGCGGCATCCACTACATCACGCAGAACTCAACCCGGAGAAGGCCGCCTGGTATTTCGACGGTGAACCCACCAGCTACGGAACACTCGCCCGGCTGGCATTGAAAGGCGCGCGGGCCCTGCGCAGCATGGGTCTGCGGACCGGCGACGGTATCGCCGTCCTCGCTGAAAACCACACGGATACATTCGCGCTGTTCTGGGCCTCACAGCTCTGCGGCCTGTACTACACCGCCATCAGCGTGCAGTTTCAGCGGGCGGAAATCGAATACATTCTCGCCGACTGCCAGGCAGATCTGTTCGTCTGCTCCAGAAACCAGGCGTCCAGGGAGCTTAACAGTCCCCAGCGGCTCCAACTCGAACTCGACAGCTGGCGGGCGCGGATCGAAGGAGAAAGTGAGGGGCTGATCGAGGACCCGGCGGAAGGTGCGGAAATGCTCTATTCCTCCGGAACCACCGGCAAACCGAAAGGCGTGCGCGCCACACAACCTGGCGCGGCCCTGGGCACTGTTTCCGAACTCTTTCTGCGCCGGCTCGAACTGCACGGCATCGACGCCGACACCTGCTATCTCTCGACGGCGCCGCTCTACCACTCGGCGCCATTGCGCTACAACACCATGGTGCACCGTTCCGGCGGTACCAGCGTGATCATGCCAAAGTTTGACGCCGCGACATCACTCGCCCTGATCGAGCAATACGCGATCACCCACAGCCAGTGGGTGCCGACCATGTTCGTGCGCCTGCTGCGACTGCCTGAGGGTGCGCGCAACGCCTGCGATCTCTCCAGCCACCGCTACGCCATACATGCTGCGGCGCCCTGCCCGAGACACGTGAAGGAAGCCATGCTCGACTGGTGGGGCCCCATCCTCTATGAGTACTACTCGGGTACGGAAGGTAACGGCCAGACCGCTATTTCACCGGATGAATGGCTGAGCCATCCGGGCTCGGTCGGCAGACCCATCCTCGGCGCGGTGCGGATCACCGACGAATCCGGCAACGTGCTGCCCGCAAATGAAACCGGGCGGGTGTTCTTCGAAGGCGGGCCGCGTTTCGAGTACTTCAACGATCCCGAGAAAACGGCCGCCGCCTACAACGACAGAGGCTGGTCGACGCTCGGTGACATCGGCCATCTCGACACGGACGGTTATCTTTACCTCACCGACCGCGCTTCTCACATGATCATCACCGGCGGCGTGAACGTTTACCCGCGGGAGGTGGAAGACGTGCTGATCGAGCATCCGGCCGTGCAGGATGCAGCCGTGTTCGGCGTGCCGGACGAAGAGTTCGGCGAGTCTGTCCGGGCGGCGGTGGCACTGACGGCAGATGGGGGCGTCACCGGCGCAGAGCTGGTCAGCTTCTGCCGGGACAGGCTGGCCCATCTGAAGTGTCCGAAGGTCGTGGATGTGGTTGTGGAACTCCCTCGCCACCAGACCGGGAAGCTGTACAAGGAATTACTCAAGAAGCCCTTCTGGCCCTCGTAACTGAATGTATGAATGTGGTTCCCGTCACGGTTCGACCGTGATGCCCATGATTCCATGGGTAGTTCGAGTAAGGACGCATGACGGAATTCATGGGCGCGAGGAAAGAACGAGCGGGATATCGGGTTGAGCGGCAACTGCTGGCCCTGCTGAGCCTGTTTGCCTGCACGGCCATCGCGGCCATGGCAGCGATCGGTCTGAGCCTCATCGTCATGCCCATCTGGGCGCTCACCGGTGCCGTGGCCGTATCATTCGTCATCTGCGCCTGGCTGGCCGTGCGGCTGCTGAGACGACGGTTCGCGCTGCTCAACCGACTCGAGCACCTGACCCGGAACATTGCCCGCGGTGATTACGGGCAGCGGGTGACCGTGAAGCCCCACGACGAATTCCAGTCCCTGGGCACCGCCTTCAACGAGATGACCGACCAGCTGCAGGCTTCCCTGAAATCCAGCCAGTCCGTTGCCGACATCGATCGCCTCATTCTCTCTTCGGCGGATCTCGATACGGTCGTCCGCAAGGTGCTGCTCACCGCGCGAATGAACGCCGTCGAAATCTCCCTGCTGCTGCGCCACGATGCAGATAAGAAAAACCTCGCCAAGTACCTGCTTCAGGACCGCCAGCTGGTGGAAGAACCCATCGGGCTGCTGGAGATTTCCGACGACAGCCTCCGCGACGAAGACGGCTATCGCCGCATCGCCAGACGACTGTGTGGTGAGTCCGTTCGTTCCTGCCTGCCGGTCGCCGCGGATGGCGCCATCACCGGCGCCCTCATTGCCACCGCCGACCGCATGCTCGAGAGCAGCGAAGCGAAGCAGCTCAACGAACTGGCGGACCGGCTTTCTGTGGCGATCACGAATATCCAGCGCTCCGAGATTCTATTCCAGAAGGCGCATTTCGATGAGCTCACCGGCCTGATCAACCGGCATGCTTTCCAGGAAAAGCTCCGGGAACACATCTCCAGATCCTGGCGGGGAGAGGATGGCGCGGTGCTGTTCATCGACCTGGACGGCTTCAAAAAGGTCAACGATACGGAAGGTCACAAGGCAGGCGACCGCCTGCTCTGCATCATCGCTGACCGGCTCCGGGAGTGCCTGCGGGAAGTGGATACCATCGCCCGGATGGGCGGTGATGAGTTCGCCGTGATCGTCCCCGGTTGCAAGGATGAGAAGTCCGTTTCCCATCTATGCGAGCGCATCATTCAGGCCGCCATCCAACCGCTGGTCGTCGATCGCATGGAGCATACGGTCGGCGCTTCCATCGGCGTGGCCGTCTTTCCGGACGACGGCCAGCAGGTCGACGACCTCATCATGAAAGCGGACTCGGCCATGTACCGGGCCAAGGAAGCCGGACGCTCACGCTTCGCGTTTTTCGATGACACCCTGAATGAAGCGAACCGGCATCGGGTGCTGGTGGAAAGCCGTTTGCGCGGCGCCCTTGCCCGCGGCGAACTGGAGCTGCACTTTCAGCCGAAGCTGAATCTGGCCGATCGCTCTGTGACCAGTGCCGAGGCCCTCATCCGCTGGACGGACGATGTGCTGGGCACTGTTCCACCCGACGAGTTCGTGCCCATCGCCGAAGAGACCAACCTGATTCACGAGTTCACCGCTGTGCAGGTGAACAAAGTCGCCGAGCTGATCGCCGCCGCTGACTCGGTGAGCGTGCAGCTCGACAGTGTCGCCATCAACGCCTCGGCCAAGCAGCTGATGACGGAAGGTTTCGCCATGTCACTGCTGAGCATGCTCGACCAGCGCCTGTTGCCTCATGGCAGCGTCGAGATCGAGGTGACGGAATCCGTGTTTGCCCACGACAAGGATATGGTCGTGCAGGAACTGGAAATTCTCCAGGCCGCCGGGATCAAGATCGCCCTGGATGACTTCGGCACCGGCTTCTCGTCGCTGAACATGCTCCGCGAACTACCCCTCGACATCGTCAAGATCGACCGCTCTTTCATCACCGAGATCGAAAGTTCAGATCAGGCGCGCGTTCTGGTGCAGCATCTGATCAGCATCGCCACCACACTCGGTAAGCAGGTCGTGGCCGAAGGAGTGGAGTCGGAGATACAGCTGAAGCACCTTGAAGAGGCGAATTGTCACTACGTGCAGGGCTACCTCGTCTCCCGGGCAAAGACCACGGAAGACTTCCTGCATCTCCTTGCCGACTGGCAGAACGACGAGACCCCGCCGAAGCTGCACCTGGTCTGACTCAGTATCCCTCTTCGAGCAGCGGAAAGGCGCTCAGCACGCCTGGGCTGACCATGGGCTGCGCACGTTCAACGAGCGCCCGTCCGAGACCCGCGAGGTTGTTCACACCCAGAAGCGCCATGCTGGTACGGATCTCCTGTTCGATGATGGTCAGCGCCTTGATCAGTGCCGGTTCGCCGCCTGCCGCCATGGCCAGACCTTCGAGGCGTCCCATTGCGACGATGTCTGCACCCAGGCATAGACCTTTGACCACATCCGCACCCCGCATGAAACCGCCATCGACGATGACGGGCACCCGGCCGTCCACGGCGTCCACGACTTCCGGCAGCGCGTCGATACAGGCCCGGGTGTGATCGAGCTGACGCCCGCCATGATTCGACACCCAGATCACGTCCACGCCGGCCTCCACACAGAGCCGGGCGTCTTCTCCGGCGTTCACCCCTTTTATGTACAGGGGAATGTCGAATTCATTCTTGATGTGAGCGATGGTGTCCCAGGTGATCCGGGCCTGATAGCTGAAATCAGCGCTGTCCGCCTGGCTGCCGGATGGCGGCACAAAGCGCTTGGCGATATCGCGCTCCCGGCGTGAGTAGGTCTGGGTATCCACCGTCAGACAGAAACCGGTATAGCCGCAGTCGATCGCACGCCGGATGATATCGTCCATCCAGCCCTGATCGCCCATCAGGTAGAGCTGATAGACCCGCGGACCGGGCACCCGTCTGGCGATCTCATCAAAATCCGGTGTGCATACCGAGCTCAGCGTCTGCAGAACGCCGAAGGCCTGCGCCGCCCGGGCCACGGACTCACCGCCCCCTGCCTCGAATGCCTGAACCGAACCGATGGGTGGCAGCATCACGGGCATACGCAGAGGCTGACCGAGCAACTCCGTGCTGATATCCACCTCACTGACGTCATTCAGGACTCTGGGCCGGAACACCCAGGAATCGAGCCCGAAGCGGTTACGCTTCAGCGCCGACTCCGTGTCCGCACCGCCGATCAGATAGTCCCAGTGATTGTCCGAAAGATTTTCACGTGCCCGTTTCGCCATCTCGTGCAGCGTGTAGAAATCATCCCCGGACATACCCAACCCCTATCGAAACATCCCTGCACATGCTATCACGCTGGACTAAAATGACCGTTTGCTTGCGACCACCTTAAGGACATCTGAACATGGCAATCGTAATCGTCGGCGCGGGGCACGCAGCCGGCCAGGCAGCCGCCAGCCTCCGTCAGGAAGGCTTCGAGAACGAAATCATCATCATCGGCGACGAGGCGCACATCCCTTATCAGCGCCCGCCGCTTTCAAAGGCCTATCTTGCCGGTGAGCAGGGCATCGAGCGCGTCTATCTGCGGCCGGAAAAATTCTATGCGGACAAGAACGTCACCGTGAAGGTCGATACGTCGGTTACCGCGATCGATACCGCGGCGAAGACGGTGACCACCAGCACAGGTGAGACCATCGCCTACGAAAAGCTTCTGATCGCCACCGGCGGCCGCGCCCGGAAGCTCTCGATTCCCGGCAGTGATCTGGACGGCATCCACTACCTGCGCACCATCGCCGATGTGGACCACATCAGAAACGACTTCGGCGAAGGCAGGAAGCTGGTGATCGTCGGCGGCGGCTACATCGGCCTGGAAGTCGCTTCCGTGGCGGTGAAGTACGGTCTTGAAGTGCATGTGCTGGAGATGGAAGAGCGGATTCTGCAACGGGTCACCACGCCTGAGATGTCTGCCTACTACGATCAGCTCCACAGCGGCCGCGGCGTGAACATCCACACCTCGACCATGGTCAGCGGATTTACCGGCGACGGTCACGTGAGTGCGGTCGAATGCGGGGATCAGTCCTTCCCGGCCGATCTGGTCATTGTTGGTATCGGCATCATCCCCAATACGGAGATTGCCGAAGCCGCGGGCATCGAGTGCGACAACGGCATCGTGGTGGACGATCACTGCCGCACCTCGGCGACGGACGTCTACGCGGCCGGCGATTGCACGAATCACCCGAACCCGCTGCTCAACCGGCGTCTGCGCCTGGAGTCCGTGCCCAACGCGATGGAACAGGCACGGGTGGCCAGCGCCAACATGACCGGCGGCGACAAAGTCTATGCATCCATTCCCTGGTTCTGGTCCGATCAGTACGAACTCAAGCTGCAGATGGTCGGGTTCTCTGCGGATGGCGACACCCAGGTGCTTCGCGGCGACATGGCGAGCAATGAATTCGCCGTGTTCTACCTGAAAGACGGCAAGGTGGTTGCGGCAGATGCGGTGAACAGCCCGAAGGAGTTCATGATCTGCAAACAGTTGATCGGGAAGGAAGTCGATGCTGCCGCCCTGGCTGATCCGGAGGCGGATCTGAAAAGCCTGATCGGTTGAGCATTCCGGCCGGGGTTCGACTACGTAGAATCCCGGGTATGCCCGCCAGGCGGGTTTGGAGATACTTCTTAACAGCAGCGATCGGGAACGTCTCCTCCTCTCCTCTCCCGTTCGCTGATTAAGAGAACGCCGGATCTGCGATCCGGCGTTTTTTTATGCCCGTTCAGGCCTGACCGGTCCCGGTTCGGCCTAGAGTCCCAGCACCTGCTTGGCGATGATGTTGTGCTGTACCTCGCTGGTGCCGCCCGCGATGGTATAGCCCCGATGATGGAAGAGCCCCGACCCCACATACTCGGCGTAGTCCGGCCCGATGGGCATCTCCGCCACGCCGGAATCCTGCGGCAGCAACCAGTTGCCGATCAGTTCAGCAAGCATGATGTCCATGTCCTGCACCAGCTGGCTGCCCTTCAGCTTCAGCATGGAAGGCTCCGCGCCGATCTGCCCGCCCCGGTCCGCTTCGATCAGGATGCGCAGACTCGTCATCTCCAGCGCCGACAGGCGAATGGTCAGCTCGGAGACTTTCTCTCTGATGGGCAGCGATTGCCCGGAAGCCCGTTCAACCGCTTCGAGCACATCGGTAATCCGACCCAGCATGCGTTTGTTTTCAGCCACCCGTGACACCAGCAGGCGCTCGTCACCGAGCAGGCTCTTGGCCACCGTCCAGCCATGGTTTTCTTCACCCAGACGGTTCGCGACCGGCACCCGAACGTCTTCGAAGAAGACCTGATTCCAGAGCCGTTTACCGTTGAACGCCAGGAGCGGCTCGACGCTGACCCCGGCCGATGCCATGTCGATCAGCAGAAAACTGATCCCACGCTGCGGCTTCGCGTCCGGGTCCGTGCGCACCAGGGCGAATATCCAGTCCGCGTCCTCCGCGGCACTGGTCCAGATTTTCGAGCCGTTGACCACGTATTCATCGCCCTGCCGCTGGGCACGCGTGCGCACAGAGGCAAGATCAGATCCCGCCTGGGGTTCCGAATAGCCCTGGCACCACCAGAGGTCCGCATTCAGAATCTTCGGTAGAAACGCTGCCTTCTGGGCATCGCTGCCGTAGCGGATGATGGCCGGGCCAACCATGTTGAATCCGAAGCCGGACAACGGGGGTGCATGCGCGGCTCTGCAGGCCACGTCGAACAGATGCCGCTCCACCAGCGACCAGCCGGTGCCGCCGTAAGCCTCAGGCCAGTTTGGTGCGGCCCAGCCCTTCTCATTCAGTATCCGCGTCCAGGCGCCCAGTTGTTCCTTCGTCACCGGCTTGCCCAGCCTGACCCGTTCAGCGAGCGCTTGTGGCAATGACTCTGCAAGGAACGTCCGCACCGCCTGATCGAAGGCAGCCTGCTCCTCTGTCAACGCGATCTGCATCCGTACCCCCTGTTCGCTCGCTAGATGGTTGCCGACAGGGTACGCGAAATCTGCGCGAACGGCCGGCCACTCTCCGCGTGCCAGACGTTGAACGCCTCCTGCACCGCAGCCAGCGCCTTCCTGCTGGTGGGCGCTTTCTCAATCACCCCCTGGCCGACGAGTGCCCGCACAACATCTTCGGACAGCAGGGGCGAATCCCAGCCCACGAAACGCAGAAAATACCGTCCCGTCTGCCCACCGAGCCGATCACCCCCGGTCTTCAGCCGATCCCAGAGGCCCACGAAATCCACCCTGGGCCAGGCGGCCAGAAATGCGCCGAAACTGCCATGCGCTTCCCGGATCTCGAGCACAAAGCGTGCATTTCCCCGCACACTCAGAATTTTTCTGGCATTCCGGACGATCCGTTCGTCACCGCTCAGCCGCTCCAGATCCTCGTCCGACAGCATGGCGCAACCACTCACATCGAAACCGTCGAAGGCCGCTTCGAAGCCGGGCCATTTCGCGTCGACGATCTGCCAGACGAAACCGGAGCGAAACACACACCGGGTCATCCTGGCCAGGTAGTAGCTGTCCGGACGAGCTTCCAGAGTCTCATTGCTGACAGCCTGCGGAAGGATGTCTTCCAGGGCACGCTCACCACCCTTGCGCTCGACCGCACGCTGAAAGATGCTATCGAAAGAATCCATGCTCTGAACCTGATTAGACTGGCTGACGACTATGATTGATGTGCTGGACGAGGAGCGTCAAGAACTCGACCCCAGGCTCAAGGAGATCGTCGATCGTGAACCTACGGAACGTCGCGATCTGCTGTTGTGCGCCAACTGCAATCACGGGATCGCCCGGCAGGCGGATCGAATCGAAGTGAACGGCAGCTTCAGCCACTTCTTCACCAACCCATTCGGGATCGAATATCACGTCGGCTGCTATGCCGATGCGCTGGGCTGCGCGATCTCCGGTGAGCGTATGGCCGCAGACACCTGGTTTGCAGGCTTTCGCTGGCAACTGGCGAGCTGTGAGGCCTGCCACCATCATCTGGGCTGGTACTTTGATAATCCGGATGCTTATTTCTACGGCCTGGTGCTCGACTATGTGAAGGAGTCGGAGTAGTCATGCACCCAAAAGCAGCCCGGTCGACTGAAACTGACGTGGTAGCATGAGCGGATGCCTGCATCACAACTCACCACCATCGAAATCAGCAAGGACTACCTGCATTTCAATTCGGCGCACTTCACCATTTTTTCGGCGACCGAACGCGAAGACCTGCATGGCCACACATTCTATGTTCGAGCCTTTGTTACCAGCGCTATCAACGAGAATGGCATGGCATTCGACTACAACATTCTGAAAGCCGGCCTGCTCAAACTCTGCGACCATCTGGACGAAAAAGTACTGCTGCCGGAACGATCTCCGCACCTGAAGCTTAGCGAATCGGATGGCTATCTAATGGCCGAATACGGCAGCGAACGTCTGCCGTTTCTGCCCAGGGACGTGCGCACGCTGCCTGTGCGCAACATCACCGTCGAAGAACTGGCTCCCTGGTTTCTTGCCGAACTGGCCGCAGAGCCAGCGATTGCCGAACAGCATATCGCCCGCCTGGAAATTCAGGTTTCTTCCGGTCCGGGTCAATGGGCTGCTGCATCGATGGACGATCCCGCAGCAGCCGCAACCAAGGAGGATTCCGCGTGAAATGCCTGATCATCACCGGTGCCAGCGCCGGTATCGGCCTGCATACGGCGCAACGATTTCTGGACGAAGGCTACACGGTCATCAACCTTTCCCGCCGACGCTGCCCCATCGATGCGGTCAGCCAGATCAACTGTGATCTGTCCGTGCCCGGGTTTCTCGAACCCGTCTCTTCACAGCTCACACCCACGCTGCAGGAAGCGGAACACATCGTGCTGATTCACAATGCGGCGAAGATGGAAAACGACACCGCCGTGGAGACGCCGAGCAATGCGTTCCGGGAAGTGCTCGAGGTCAACCTGGTCGCGCCGAACAGCCTCAACTATTACGTGATTCCCTTCATGAAGGCCGGTTCATCCGTGCTCTACGTCGGCTCCACCCTGTCGGAAAAGGCAGTGCCCGGCAGCTACAGCTACGTGGTCACGAAACACGCCAGCATCGGCATGATGCGCGCCACGACTCAGGATCTGGCCGGTCGTGGCATCCATACCGCCTGCATATGCCCGGGCTTCACTGATACCGAGATGCTCCGTAATCACGTGCCGGAGGAAGCCATGGATGCCGTGCGCGGGATGTCCGCCTTCGAACGCCTGATCGACCCGGACGAAATAGCCGAATGTCTGTTCTGGGCCTCCGGGAATCCGGTAATCAATGGTTCGGTGCTGCATGCCAACCTGGGGCAGATCGAGCGTTAAATGACCATCGAGCGCGTGGACTATCGTCCGGAATACGCGTTGGAGATCACCAGGCTGTGGCGCCAGTCCTTTCAGCGCGCCATGGGCCTGCCGGAACACAACCGGTTTGCAGAACTCAGCGATCAGCTGGACGCGTTTACCCGGATCGAGCCTGAAGGCATCCATCTTCTGATGGACACCGACACGAGCCGGATCGCCGCCTTCATGGCCCTGTCCACCGGCTGGATCGATCAACTCTACGTGCATGTGGATCGGCAGGGCGAAGGACTGGGTTCCATCCTGCTGAACCTTGCCAAGACCCGGTTTCCGGATGGCCTGCAGCTGTACACCTTCCAGCGCAACGAAAAGGCTCAGGCTTTCTATCTGGCTCATGGGTTCCACGAGGTCGAACGTGGTTTCGCGGAAGCCGCCGATAATCCCTGGGCCACCGCCAGTGAACAACTGGCCGACATCCTCTACGCCTGGCAGCCCGGTCCGGTAACGTGATCATCTCCCATCGACACAGATTCATCTTCATCAAGACGGGTAAGACGGCAGGCACCAGCGTGGAGATTGCCCTGTCGAAGTACTGCGGCCCGGAAGATGTGATCACGCCCATCTCACCGGACGATGAAGCCACCCGTCAGGCACTTGGCTACCCAGGGCCGCAGAATTTCAAAGTGCCCCTGCCGAAGGCCCTGGGTCACTATCTGCAGTACCGGAAATGGCCGCGGCTCTACAATCACATGAGTGCACGGGAAGTGATCCGCATCACCGGCCAGGAAGTCTGGGATGCGTATTTCACCTTCTGCTTCGAGCGGAATCCCTGGGAACGGGCCATTTCCCTCTATCACTGGCGCTTGAAGAAAGCGGGCGCGATGACGTTCAGCGAGTTCATCCGCTCACCGCAACTCGATCGTCTGCAGACGAAGGGGGCCGATCTCTACATGGCAGGCGATCGAGTGCTGGTGGATCACATCGGCCGGTACGAGAATCTCGATGCCGAGTTGCAGGCGCTGGCTACCCGGCTTGAACTACCCGGCCGTCTCGAAGCGCCACGCACCAAGCACAAAACCCGCTCGAACCGGCCCGAGGTTGAAATGACCCGGGAAGACGCGGCCTACATCGGAGAGCGGTTCAAGGCGGAGATCCAGCGGCTCGGCTACACCTATCATTCCTCATCCGGACATTCCTGATCCGGAACCGGAGGGTAATCATCCGAAGATCATCTCGTCGGCCGCTTCTTCGTTTTCCTTCAGGCCGAGGTAAGGTCGCAGCCAACCCACCAGCAGATAGATCGGACCGGTATCCAGCGCCGCAATCAGGAGCTTGAAGACGTAGCCGGAGAGGATGAACGTCATCAGCTGGCCGAAGATCGGCTCATCCGCATTCACCGGCAACGCATGGGCGTAGTAGTGTGTGATCAGAATCACCGCGGTGGTGTCCACCATCTGGCTGATCATGGTGGAAGCATTGTTGCGGATCCACAGGTGCCTGCCGTGGGTGAGCTTCTTCCAGAAATGGAACAGCCGAACGTCGCAGAACTGGGCCGCCATGTAGGCGATCATGGACGCGGTCACCGCGCCGAAGGCCAGCTCTCTGATCTCGAAGAACACCGGCAGACGGCCCGCTTCGTCCGGCACCGGCAGACCGCTGACCGGATCCAGGTTCTCGAAGCCCGGCAGAATCCCTCCCAGCCAGAGCAGGAAGATCACCCAGACGTTGAGGATGACGCCCACCCAGACCATGTCCCGGGCCTTCTTTTCACCGAACAGCTCACTGATCAGATCCGTGCAGAGAAAGGTGACCGGATAAGGCAGCACGCCCACCGCCACAACCAGCGGGATGGTGAGGCCGAAGACGTCGAAGGACATATCCAGAAAGCGGCTGATCCCGAGCACGTTCAGCAGCGCCAGGGTGCCGAGAAAAATGCCCGATAGAATCAGGAAGACCCGCTGACGCCGGTGGTGATACACGGCTTTCATGTCCGAGGCGTCGTGCGCTGCGCTGTTCATGACCGACTACCGCGGCGTATCGAGAAAGTTGCCGTTCACGACGTTCTGCAGCCGCCCCTCTTCGAGGTAGGTCAACGCCACCTCACCGCCTTTGAAACGCATGTCGTATACCGATTCAGGCGTGAAAAATGCCGAGTGTGGCGTGATCAGCAGCCGATGATCGATCCATGCTTCGTTCGCCGCCCAGGCCTTGATCAGCGGGTGCTCCGGATTGGCAGGTTCTTCAGGCAGCACATCCAGACCGGCTGCCTGCACCTGATCGGCTTTCATCGCCTCATAGAGCGCATCCAGATCGATGATGGGACCCCGGGCCGTGTTGATGAGCACCAGCCCCGGCTTGCTCGCTGCCAGCACCTCCGCGTTGATGAGCTTTTCCGTCTCCCCGGAAAGCGGCGCGTGCAGGCTGACGATGTCGCACTGGCCGAAAAGATCGGTCAGTGAATGGACGCGCCGAATACCGAGCGCCAGTTCGGAGCCGTTACTGATGTACGGGTCGTAAACCACGCAGTCCATGCCGAAGGCTTTCGCCCGCAGGATGGCCGCCGTGCCGATCCGACCGAGACCCACCACTCCGAACGTGCAGGCGGACAGTCGTTTACCATAAGGATTCAATGCCGGCCGCCAGAGGCCCTTCGGGTCCTGCTTGAGCTCCCGGGTGTGGAACGTGATGCCTTTCATCAGCGACAGCAGCAGCGCCATGGCGTGGTCGGCCACTTCCTGGGTGCCGTAGTCCGGCACGTTGCACACCGGAATCCCGAGCTCGCCCCAGGCGGCGAGGTCGATATTGTCGAAGCCGACCTTGGGCGTTACGAAGATCCGGCACTTTTCCAGTTTCGCCCGGTATTCGGCTGGCACGTCCGGCGCACTGACAATGGCGTCGCAATTGGCCCACTGTTCATCGGTCACCTCTGCGAACGAATTGCAGAACTCTGCCTGGCCGATCTCGCCCATGCTGGCGATTTCGATCTCTCTGCCTTCCGGCCACCGCATCATCGGCCACAGCACTCTATAGGACACCTTGATTCTCCTTCTTGTGGTTCAGTCAGCCGATGATCTCAGCCAGATTCGACATGGACGCTTCCGCGTCCTGAGGCTCAACCCCTCCGATTCGCAGCCGCGTCACGATCAGGTGACTCACATTCAAACGCTCACGGTATTCGGCCACCCGGTCGGCCACGAGTGCCGCGTCGCCAATGATGGTCCAGTCATCCACACTCGCCCCTTCCGCCAGCCGGCCGCTTTCCTGAGCCTGGCTGTGGACCCGGGCCCGGATCTCTTCACCCTGGCGGCGGCTGCTGGCCAGAAAAACGGTGCGCATGACGGGTGTGGTTTCGATCACCGTATGGCCCGCCTCTGCGGCCGCCTGAGCGTGCCGGGCGTAGTTGTCCTGGAGCGTATCCAGCGTCTCCATGGGAGACGCAAGGTAAGGCAGGCCCAGCCTGCCCGCCTGAGCCAGCGCCTTCGGGCCGAATGCGGCCACCCAGATCGGCGGATGCGGTTTCTGCACCGGCAGCGGATCGAGCACCACCTGCTCCTCCACCCCGTCACCCACGCTAACGGGCTCGCCACGCCAGGCCTCCGCCATGATGCCAAGGCAGCGCTCGAACAGATTACGCTTCTCCTTCGGCACCACGTCGAAGGCTTTCAGCATGATGGGCGAAAAGCCTCTGCCAACGCCCAATGTGACTCGACCGCCGGAGAGTTGATCCAGCACGGCAACCTGCTCCGCGGCGAGAAATGGATTGCGGAAGGGCAGCAGATAGGACGTGGTGGCGAGTCTGATCCGGTCCGTGGCGGCAGCCACGGCGGCCAGCAGCATCAGCGGGTCCGGAATCGCATTCGGATTGAAGTGACTTTCCGGCAGCCAGAAGGACTCGTAGCCCAGCGCTTCGGAACGAGCCGCCTGATCGGAAAGGGATCGGGCATTGAGTCCGGAAAAATCCCACGGGGTGACACCGATCTTCATGGGCGCCGCAACACGTCACTGTGCACTGACGATGACATCCCGCATGCTGAGCTGCATGAGGTAAATGGCCCTCTGGGTGCCTCGCACAGCGTCGGCATGCCTGGCCAGGGCGAATTCCGCGTAGAGCGGGTCGTCCTTCAGCAGCACACAACGCTCGCCACCCGCACAGCGGAATTCAGTCCGCCGTCCGAATGAATTGCCCGCCGGGCCGTAGTCTCCGAACCCTTCCGCGTTGCCGTTCGGACGCCAGAAAGCGGTCCAGTCCGTGGGCAGGCCACCCATTGGCTCGGTGACCGCCGCCATGGTCTGCTCCGCCACCCCCACCAGCACGTCGGCGTAATTTTCCGGTGGGGTATCGAGGAAGCTGCAGTCCCCTTCGATGGCGGCGATCAGGCCTTCCTCGTCCAGCGGATAGCCGTCGAACCGGTCCGAGAAACTGAAACGCCAGAATCGGGCGACGTAAACCGGCACCACCCGAGGCGGAGAACTCACCAGTTGTATGTAGCTGATGGCCCGACCCAGATCCTGGTAGGCGTCCACCGGGTCATCGACCACGGTCAGCCGCCCGGAGAGCTCATCGAAGTGATCGTGAAAGCGCGTGTCGACGATCCACATCATGCTCTGCTCGGACTGGTCGTTCCGGTCGTAGTACCGCCAGTTGAACATCCGCGCAAAAACGCTTCTATCTGCGAGCCCCGTGTTCGCTCTGGCGATGTAACGCACCTGCAGAGGCGTCAACGCGGGAATGTCCGTGCCGTCCACGCAGCGGTTGAACTGCTTGGCGGCCAGGAACGTCATGAACTGATGCACCGAACCGTCGTAGCCGTAGGCGGGAAGATCCTGCAGGGCCAGGAGCAGGACCCCGGCGAGCGCAAGCGGCTGCAGAACGCGGGCGTCTTTCCTCCACCTGGGCCGCCTCCGCTGTTCAGTCCGGACTCTGCTCACGCCACACGCTCCTCGAGTCGTTCCACCGCTTCATCCGATTCCAGATCGGCGCGCAGTTCGCGAATTGAACGCCCGGTCCCGGGCCAGATCACATCCGGCAGCACCTCTTCCGCGGGCGCCAGCACAAAGAGTCGATCCACCGCTCGGGGATGCGGGAGGGTGAATGTCTCGCTGTCTCGTGTCTGATCATCAAACAGGAGCAGATCGAGATCGAGTTCCCGGGGAGAATTTCTGATCGTGGCCACCCCCCGGCCGTATTCCACTTCGATGGCTTTCAGGGCAGAGAGCAGTGATTCCGGCGTAAGGTCCGGGCTGGCCGGGAAGGCGGCCGCCGCATTGATGAAATCACCGGAGCCGGGTGGGCAATCCACGGGAGACGTACGCCAGAGGCTCGAACAGCGCACATCGCCGTCCGTAAATTCAGTCAGGCGCCCCATCGCCTCGACGACGATGCGTCGGGAATCCCCCCGATTGGAACCCAGCCCGATCAGAATCAACTACGCATGCCTTCAACGCCCGTTTACTCGGCCGATAGTAGTAATCCCGGTATCGGTTTGGCAAACTCGATCGCTTAGTTGAATTCAAGAATTATCTGGGGAATGGGCATGAAAGCGGCAGTTCTGAGAGAAATAAACAAGCCTCTGGAGATCGAAGACATCCAGCATGGCGATCCGGCGCCCCGGGAGGTGCTGGTACGCACCGTTGCTGCCGGGGTATGTCATTCGGACCTGCACTTCCAGAATGGCTCCTATCCCTACCCGCTACCCGCGGTGCTCGGCCACGAATCGGCCGGGGTTGTGGAAGCGGTCGGCAGCGACGTCACCTACGTGAAGCCCGGCGATCACGTGATCACCTGCCTGTCCGCGTTCTGCGGTCACTGCGAGCACTGCCTGACCGGTCACATGTCGCTGTGCGCGGAGCCGGAACTGCAGCGCGCGCCGGAACAGCCGCCTCGACTCGCCAAAGGCGACGAAGCGGTCTGGCAGTTTCTGAATCTTTCCTCCTTTGCCGAATACATGCTCGTCCACGAACATGCGATCGCCAAGGTCCGTCCTGATATGCCGATGGCGCAGGCTGCGCTGATCGGGTGCGGCGTCACCACCGGTGTCGGTGCGGTGATCCACACGGCCAAAGTCGAGCCGGGCAGCACCGTGGCCGTGATCGGTTGCGGTGGCGTCGGTCTCTCCGCCATCAACGGTGCCGCGATTGCCGGCGCAGCCCGGATCATCGCCGTCGACATGGTGCCGTCGAAGCTCGAACTGGCGCGCAAATTCGGCGCCACCGATGTGGTCAATGCCGGCGAAGGCGACCCTGTGGCCCAGGTGCAGGAACTCACAGGCGGCGGCGTGCACTACTCCTTCGAAGCGATCGGTCTGAAGGTAACCACCGAACAGTCATTCAAGATGCTGGCGCGGGGCGGCACCGCCACCGTGATCGGCATGATCCCAGTGGGCACCAACGTGGAGCTCCACGGTCCGGAATTCCTGATGGAGCGCAAGCTGCAGGGCTCGAACATGGGCTCGAATCGCTTCCGGGTCGATATGCCGCGGTTCGTGGAGTTTTATCTCCAGGGCCGGCTGCACCTGGATGATCTGATCTCCAGGAAGATCAAGCTGGAAGACGTCAACGACGGGTTGGCGGCGCTGGAGACCGGGGAGGTGGCTCGGTCGGTGATCATGTTTGATTGACGGACTCGAGCCGCTCGACCAGGACGGTTTAAGAGGTCTCAGGCTCTTGGTAGTCGGCCGCAGTGTGCGCGGCCAGCAGGGTGTTTTCAGGCACTCCCGCTCGGGCGCTCTGCGCTTCCCTCAGTTAGCGAACTTGCCTGCCTGATGGCTACGCCATCAGGAAGTCAATTCGCCGCCTTCGGCCTCGCTCTTACGTTTTGAAAACACCCTGCTGGCCGCACACACCGCTGCGTTTTCCGGGTGTCTGTGGTGTTTCGTCACACAGTAGGACTGTGTCGCGATTCTGCGTACTGTGACGTGGTTGCGGCCGCCACAAGCTGTGGCGGGTCAGCGGATGGCTACGTAACCGAACTGGCCGGCGCGATAGACCCTCAGCAGCAGCTGATCGCCGCCTCGGGAAAATTCGCGGAGGTCGGCCAGGTTGCGGACGTTCTGGCGATTGGCGGAGACGATGACGTCGCCGGGGCGCAGGCCATAGCGCCAGGCGTTGCTGCTGTCGTCCACTTCGGTCACCACCACTCCGGAGCCCGCTGAGCCGTCCTCGCTGCGGAAGTTCTGCAGGAAGGTGCCGGTGAGTCGGCGGTCGACCCGTTCGCCGTACATTTTCTCCCAGCTGTTGTCGCCGATCTCCAGTGTGACCTCGCGTTTGCGGCCATCCCGGAGCAACGCCATCTCCACTTCGTCACCCACGAAAATCACCGCCGTGCGGCTGTGATAGTCGGAGACCTTGCGGACTTCCTTGCCATTCACGCGGGTAATGATGTCACCGTCACGCAGTCCCGCTTCGCTGGCGGGGCTGTTCGGTTCCACATCCAGGATCACCACGCCGTCGGTACGTTCCACACCGAAGGCTTCCGCCAGCTGGGCATTCATGCCCTGTACGGCGATGCCGATATAACCCCGCTGCACCTCACCTTCGTCGATCAACTCCTGCATGATGGCCTGCACCATGTTGGCGGGAATGGCGAAACCGATGCCCACATTGCCGCCGCTGGGCGCGATGATGGCCGTGTTGATCCCCACCAGCCGCCCGTGCAGATCCACGAGCGCGCCGCCGGAATTGCCGGGATTGATGGACGCATCGGTCTGAATGAAGTCCTCGTACCCCTCGATGCCCAGTCCGCTCCGCCCGAGCGCACTGATGATCCCGCTGGTGACGGTCTGACTGAGGCTGAAGGGATTTCCGATCGCCACCACGAAGTCACCTACCCGGGCTTCATCCGAGTTCGCGAAGCGGATCTCGGTCAGATCTTCCGGTTCCACCTTGAGCACGGCCAGGTCCACCTGCTCGTCGGCCCCGACCAGGGTGGCGCTCAGGATCCGACCATCGGACAGGGTCACCACGACCTCGTCTGCGCGCTGCACCACATGATTGTTGGTGACGATATAGCCCGCCTCGGCATCCACCACCACGCCGGAGCCGGCGCTGCGGGTGCGTCGCTGCTGGTTCGGGATGTTGAAGAAGCGGCGGAAGAAGGGGTCCTCCAGCAGCGGATTCCGCACCTGATAGGTGGTGTAGGTGGCGATGTTCACCACCGCCGGTGAGGTCTGCTCGAGCATGGGCGCCAGGCTGGGCATGGGTTCGCCATCCGTCCACAGGCCAGGCATGGCGGCCCGGGCGGGCACGAGCGCCATGAGAAGCAGCGCGCCGGTCAGGCACATCGAGAAACAGTGTCGGTACTTCATTCGTTCCATTGCATCAGTCATTCGCCTCCCCGGCCGGGAGAGGTCCCGCAATCAGCATCACCAGGCCCGCGCCCAGTGAGACACCGGCTGCCACCAGGTAGGCATCGCCGTAATCCCGGAAATCATATAGGAAGCCGAGCAACGCCGGGCCACTCGCGACGCCAATGGTCGTCAGTGCGTTGGACAGCGAGAAAATGCGCGGATAGTCCCGCACGCCGAACGCCTCCGCCAGAAGCAGCGGATGCAGCATGAGCAGGTTTCCTATCGTAGCGCCGAACAGGCCAGCACCAGCCAGAATGCCCACCGGACCCGCGGCCGTGGCGATCAGTGCCAGACCCACAGACTGACCGAGCATATTTCCGAGCGTGAAGATACGGATCGGCACCCGGGTCACCAGCAGGCCGCCCAGCAACCGGCAGAGGATACTCATCCCTGTGAGCACCTGCACGGCGGTGGCCGCAACCGCATAGCCCACTTCACCTTCCGCCCGATTATATAGATGGGCAATGCCGCCGACCTGAGATGCCATACAGAGCACGTACGCTGCCGTGATCAGCTGAAAAAAGCGCGAGCGGACCGCCGCCGCATATCTCCAGCCCTGATCGAGCGGCACCTGGCTGTGGGCCTGACCGGCCGCCGCCGGATACGGCCGGATCACCAGCAATGCCACCGGGATGATCACGATGAAGAACGTTGCCCCCAGCCAGGGCATCACGGTCTCCACACCCAGACTGGCAAACAGTCGTGCCGAGAGCGGTGTGATCATCACCCCGCCCATGGATAACCCGGTGGAGGCCACGGACAATGCCACGCTGCGCTCTCTGCCGGGGAACCAGCGGGTGACCAGGGTCGTACTGGTGACGATGGATACCGCACTGTTGCCAAGACCGAACAGCACGTACAGACCATAGACCTGCCAGAGTGCGTTGGCCCAGCCCGAACTGCCCAGAGCCAGCCCCGCCAGCAACGCACCGCACACCATCACCAGGCGCACGTCGAACCGATCGAGCAGCCTCGCCACCCACATGCCGGCCAGACCGCCGACTATGAAAAATACACTGACAGCCAGGGACAGGGAGGAAACGCTGAAGCCTTTCTCCGCGGCCAGAACATTCATGTAGACGGAGAGATTGTAGAAACCAAGGCCGGAAGAGATGGTGAGCACCAGAAACAGGCCGGCCACCACGTACCATCCGTAATAAATCCGGCCGCTCACGGATATACTGCCCACAGGGTCCAGCCAGCGATCAGCACAGGAGACGCTCAAACATGGCGATCAAAAACATCTTTGCCGAACTCGAAGAAAAGAAAATGGCGATCGAGAACATGAGCATCGCCGCGCTGGTGGATGAAATGGCGCAGAACGATGATCTGCTGCTTCTGGACCTTCGGGAAATTCAGGAGCGGGTCGATCTGGGCACCATCCCTGGCTCCATCCATGTGCCTCGGGGCATGCTGGAATTCTGGGCGTCGCCGGCGAGCCCCTACTACCGGGACTACTTCCAGGAAGACCGCCGCACGGTGGTGTTCTGTGCTGGAGGCGGGCGCTCGGTGCTGGCCGTTCTCGCCCTCGAGGAAATGGGCTTCACCGATGTGGCTCATGTGGAAGAAGGGTTTCGCGGCTGGAAGGAAGCGGGGCACGAGATCGAGGATGTGGCCGGCACGAGCCGCTGGGTGCGCCGGGACAGCTGATCATCGGGCCTGGTGCGCATCAGGGCCCGGCAGCGCGAAAAACAAAACTCTCTATCAGCGACAGGAAATAACCGCGCGGTGTCTCCATGAAGGCAGCGTGGTCTCCGCCTGGAATCACCGTCCAGCTCTTATCCTTCGTTGCCAGCGCCGCAAACAGTTCAGCATGCACGTCGGGCAGCGCCAGCGGATCCTCGGCCGCCTGCAACAGTAAAACCGGCACCGTCACGGCAGCCCCCTCAAGCGCCTGCCACTGCTCGAGTGCGTGCCAGTCCATTCGCACCGGATCATGCTTCAGGGCACTGACCACGAACGCATCGATGGCCCCATCGCTGATCGTGCCCGGCAGAATGAAATCGCTCGCCGCCGCTTCCGCCGTCGTCGCTGCCCGCAGCGGTGTTTCATTATCCGGGTTGGCGTCATATCCGGGTCTGAACGGATATCCGAACAGAATGAGGGCGCTCATCGCTTCTGGTCGCCGCTGGCTGGCGAGTTGAGACACCGTGGCTCCATAGGACCAGCCGAACAGATACGGCTGCGGCAGTTCGGGATGGCGTCGCGCAATCCAGCCGAGCACTTCCGCCACATCCAGCGCGGCCCGATCTGGTGTCAGCCAGCCGCTGGCATCCCGTGGCGTCTCACCATAGCCGCGCAGATCCAGACCGTAGGCCGCAATACCCATGGCCGTCAGGCCATCCATCAGAGAAAGGTCTTCACCCGGCACCTGCAGATCGAAGTCAGGACGGGTGCTCCAGGTACGACCGTGTATCAGCAGCATCACGGCTTTCGGCTCAGACGGCGTCTTCGACCAGACGGCGAATGGATGGCCGTCCACCACCACGGTATGCCGTTGCAGATCGGCCGCGGCAGCCGTTGACTGAACGGCAACCGACAACAGCAGTGCCAGCAGGGCGAGCCACCTCAGGGAAATCCATCGATCAGACACCGGGCGTTCCTCCCTTCAACACTTCAGCAAGGATGTGAGCATCGATATTGCCGCCGGTCTGGATCACGGCGACCGGACGATCATCGAACTGCTCCACGCCATTCGACGCCGCGTCCGCCAGCAGAGCCGCCAGCGCGATAGCGCCGGCACCTTCCGCCACGTTGTGCGTATCCGTATAGAGAATCCGGATCGCCTCGGCCACCTCAGGATCGCTCACCTCAACAAATCGCTCCACGCCCTGGCTGATCAGGGCCACGGCGTTCGGATCCGGCACCCGACAGGCCACACCATCGGCAAAGGTGCGGGCGTCACCGGTTTCGACGACATGACCCGCCTCGAACGATCGGGCATAGGCCGGCGCCTCCGTGGAGACCACACCGACGATCCGTGTATCCAGGCCCAGCAGGTCCCGTGCCGTGATGAGCCCACAGATCCCTGAGCCCATGCCCACCGGCACATACACCGTGTGCAGATCAGCAACGCCGGTCAGAAGTTCGGAGGCGTAGGTGGCCACGCCACGGACCAGATCCGGATGGAAGGAGGGGATGAAGCTGAGACCTCGCTGTTCGGCGACTCGTGCAGACTCGAGCCGGGCCTCGTCGAAGTCGCTGCCATGCACCACCAGTTCTGCACCCCAGGCCTCCATGGCCCGGTTCTTTTCGGCGCTGTTACCTTCGGGCACATAAACCGTCACCGGCACACCGTGGCGGCTGGCCGCGTAGGGGATGCTCTGACCGTGATTACCCCGGGTCGCGGTGATGAAACCGGCGGGCAACGCATTCTGCCGGTGCAGACCGTCCATATAGACGAGTCCGCCCCGCACCTTGAAGGCCCCGGTTGGCGTATGGTTCTCGTGCTTTACCCAGACCTCGACACCGGTCCGTGAACGAAGCAGCGGCCATTGATACTGAGGCGTGGGGTTCATGGCGGCGCCCACCACCTCTCTGGCCTGGCGCAGCGACTCAAGCGTAAACAACGACGACATATGCCTCGATAACCTGTCCGACGGGGCGAGCACTATAGAATCCGGGCGGGCGAAGATCTAATCGACACCACGCCCGCGCTGGTCAATCCGACGAATACGCCCGAACCAGTCGGTCCAGGAATTCGAGTCCGTCAAAGAAAGACTCGGTCATGATCCGCTCATCGCGTCCGTGAGCACGCACATCGTCAATATCGCCAAACAGACCCGACACACCATAGACGGGTATACCCGCATTCCGGAAGAACAGCCCGTCGGTAGCCCCCGTGCTCATGTTCGGCACCACTTTCACGCCCGGCCACATGGCCTCCGTGATTTCCTGAATCGGCGCCATGACTTCCTCCGTCAACGGCGAGGGTGGGCTGGGTGTCGGTTCATTCACCGGCGAGATCTTCACCCGCTCATCATCCACCACCTCAACCAGCCTCTTCTGCACGCTGGCCGGATCCACACCGGGCAGAATCCGGCAGTTCACCGTCGCCGTCGCCCGCTGCGGCAGGGCGTTCTCCGCATGCCCTGCCTCCAGGCGGGTTGCCACACAGGTTGTCCGGAGTCGGGCGTTGTAGGCGGGAATGGCCGAGAAGTAAGCCACCGCCTCTGGATCCGGCGGCTGATGCAGCAGGCCGGCGACCATCGCCTCCTGTTCAGGAGACATGGAGGACGCGCTCTGACTGAAATGGGCGCGGGTCACTTCGTTGAGGCTCACGGGGAATTCGTGCGCAGCGATCCGGCCGATGGCGGCGGCCAGTTCGTTGATGGCATTGTCCGGTCTGGGCACGGAGCTGTGGCCGCCCGGGTTCACCACCTCGAAACTGTAAGTCTGGTAAACCTTCTCTGCCGCCTGCACGGAGTTGGCGATCTTCCGACCGTTCTGGATGGCGCCACCACCGCCCTCGTTCAATACGAAGGCCGCATCGACCAGATCGCGATGATGCTCGAGCAGAAATTGCACGCCGTTGTGGGTTCCCCCTTCTTCATCCGCGGTCAGCGCCATGATGATGTCGCGATTCGGCCGATACCCTTCCTGCTTCATACGGATCAGATTGGCCGTGTAGATGGCCGCCTCATCCTTGTCGTCAGTGGTACCCCGGCCGTAGAAATAGCCGTCGCGCTCGAGAAACTTGAACGGGTGTACGGTCCAGTCCCAGGGGCTCGCCTCGACCACATCCAGGTGTGCAAGCACCAGAATGGGTTTCCGGGTGGGTGCCGGTGACCGCAACCGGGCAACCACATTACCCTTCCGTTCCGCCGGGACGATCACCTGCACGTCTTCCGGCGGGAATCCCGCCGCCGGCAGACGCGCCTCCACAGCCTTCGCGGCGGCCGTGGTATCACCCTGGGAGTGAGTCGTGTTGATCTCGATGAGCTCTTCGAAGATATCCCGGGCAAGCTGCTCGTGTTCGGTCAGCTCAGCGGCGCTGACAAGCGGTGTCAGTGTCAGCGTCGCCATCAGCAGCATGGACGACACCAGCCCGCGGGTTTGAAGTTCTGGATTCACGCGTTGGCTCCTTATTCTTATTCGGTCAACTTCTTATTCAGACAACTCACAGGTCATCGGACGCAGCAATGGATTGCAGCGCATTCCGTCCGGCAGCCGGACAACATAGCTCTGGCCGAAGTGATCGGCCTCAAGATAGTAGTCGGTACTCACCAGCTGGGCACCGCTGGCGAATGCCTGATCGCGCCGGGTCACATCCCCGGTTCGGGCTTCAACGGTGTCGGCGTCGGCACGGGTGCGAACGATGAAACCCCGTCGAACCAGACGCTGTATGCGTTCGAAATCGGCGATGGGATCATTGACGATCAGCACCGCAGCACCGGGCTCAGATTCCGGCAGGTTGGCAAACATGGCCCGTTCCCGCCAGCGGCCGGCATAGGTCGCCCGTTTGCTGCCGCCTTCATCGAGCACGGTCAGATACCCCCCACGGACGGCATCGAGTGCCGGCCAGCGCGGTCCCTCTTCGGTCACTACTTCCGCAGGCTCAATCAGCTTCGGCCCGAGCACCGAGCGGATTTCCGCATCCATGGCCAGCCAGGCATCCTCATCGAATGGCAGAGGCCGCAGGAACCCGGGTTGATCGATCACCGTATCCTTGGCATTGAAGGAGATGAAGACAGGCACGTGGGTGCTGTGTTCATTGGACCAGTCCCTGATCTGCGTGAGACAACTCAACAGATCCGCACAGCTGGACCGATCATCCAGATTCTGCACGTGCAGCACCGGAAACGCGCTGCCCGAGCTGACCCGCCCCGGGAACAGTTCACCCTCCGGGTCGTAGAAAACATCCAGCTCCAGCTTACGGATACCGAGCTGCAACTGAGCCGCCAACGGCAGATGGGTGTATTCAAGAGACCGGGCGATGTCCGGGCTGCTCGCCAGCAGGGCAGCGTAGTTTTCCGCACTCATGGCCAGCTTGTAACTGTTGTGACTGCCGAGCACCTGGATTTCGTTCAGACGGAGCGGCCCGGGTTCCTCCGCTGCAATCAGGCTCCCCGCGGAGCCGGCGAAGATTCCGAGTGCGACGGCAGCGATCAGGCGCAGCTGATCAGATATCCGCACAACCCTCATCCCGCGAGCAGATCGGCAACCGCCCGCTCCGCCATCACCTGAACCAGGTTCGCGCGGTATTCTGCGGAGGCATGCATATCCGTATTCAGATTGTCCGCCGGAATCTCCGTGGTTCTCGCCACCTCGGGTCGGAGGTCGGCGCTGAGCGCGATTTCCATCGCCGTTGCCCGGAATGCGCACGGGCCCGCCCCGGTCACGCCGACGCGAATGCTGCCACCGAAGTCGGCAACGAGCACGCCAGTCACCGCGTAGCGGGAAGCCGGATTCGGAAACTTCCGGTACGCGGCCCGGTCAGGAATCGGAAAATCGATTCGAGTGAGGATCTCGCCTTCCTCCAGGGCCGTTTCGAACAGATCCTTGAAATAATCGTCTGCACTGATGGTTCGTTCCGGGGTATGCAGGGTGGCGCCCAGACCGATGACGGCTGCCGGATAGTCGGCCGCCGGATCGCTGTTCGCCACTGAGCCGCCCAGGGTACCCATATTGCGCACCTGCGCATCGCCGATCAGTCCGGCGAGCTCCGCCAGCACCGGCAACCCGTCGGCCACGGCCGGACTGCCGGCCACTTCCGCATGGCGGGTGAAAGCCCCGATCCTGACCACACCAGCCGTCACCTCGATCCCACGGAGGGTACCGATGCCGGACAGATCGATCAGATCCGTCGGCGTGGCGAGCCGCTGCTTCAATGTGGGAATGAGCGTCTGTCCACCGGACAGGTAGAAGCCGTCGTCCGCCTCCGCATAAATGCGGGCGGCGTCTTCGACGGTTTCGGGCTTGTGATAGTTGAACTGATACATATCGATCCCTCCCTCAGCCGTTCAGTGCCCGCCAGACTTTCTCCGGCGTCGCCGGCATGGACAGATTGTTGTCGCCCACGGCATCGGTCACCGCATTCATGATCGCCGCCGGTGAGCCGATAGCACCGGCTTCGCCACAGCCCTTCACCCCCAGCGGATTGTGGGTGCAGGGTGTGACTGTGGTATCCACGGTGAAGTCCGGCACATCATCCGCACGCGGCATGCAGTAGTCCATGTAGGAGCCCGTCACAAGCTGGCCATACTCGTCGTAGACTCCGTGCTCGAGCAGGGCCTGGCCGACCCCCTGAGCAACACCGCCGTGCACCTGACCATCGACGATCATCGGATTGATCACGTGGCCGAAGTCATCCACAGCGACGAAATTCACCAGCTTCACCACGCCCGTGGCTTCGTCCACTTCCACCTCCGCGATGTGGGTGCCTGCGGGATAGGTGAAGTTCTCCGGATCGTAAAACGCCTTCTCGCTGAATCCCGGCTCCAGATCCGTCGGGTAGTTGGTGGGCACATAAGCCGCGAATGCCACCTCACCGAAGGAAAGCGACTGGTTGGAATCACGGACCAGGAAGTTTCCGTCAGCAAACTCCACTGACTCCGGACTGGCTTCGAGCATGTGTGCGGCGATCTTCCTGCCTTTGGCAATCAGTTTGTCTGCCGCACTCACCAGGGCCGAGCCGCCCACCGCCAGGGATCGGGAACCGTAGGTGCCGAGTCCGAACTCAACCCGCCCCGTATCACCATGCACCACTTCCACGTCCTCGAACGGAATGCCGAATCTGTCCGATACCACCTGGGCGAAGGTTGTCTCATGACCCTGACCGTGGCTGTGGGAACCGGTGAAGACGGTCACATTGCCGGTGGGATTGACCCGGATCTCACCGCTCTCGTACAGCCCGACGCCCGCGCCGAGCTGAATGGCCAGCTGGGAAGGCGCAAGCCCGCAGGCTTCGATATAGCAGGCAAAGCCGATGCCCCGTTTTTTTCCGGCCGCTTCGGAGGCGGCGCGCCGGTTCGCGAAACCCTCGTAGTCCACGAGCTCGAGCGCTTTGTCGAGGCTCGCCTCGTAGTCGCCGGTATCGTAGACCAGGGCAACGGGCGTCTCGTATGGGAACTGATCCGGCTTGATCATGTTCAGCCGCCGCAACTCCGTCGGGTCCCGGCCCAGTTCCCGGGCCGCGGTTTCAACAATGCGTTCCACCACATAGGTGGCTTCCGGACGACCGGCACCACGGTAGGCATCCACCGGACAGGTGTTGGTATAAACGCCTTCTACTTCCACATAGATGTTCGGCGTCGCGTACTGCCCGGCGAGCAGGGTGCCGTACAGATAGGTCGGCACAGAGGAGCCGAAGGTGGAAAGGTAAGCGCCCAGGTTGGCCGTGGTCTTCACCTTCAACGCCACGAAGCGGCCGTCCGCGTCCATGCCCAGCTCTGCGTGAGTGAGGTGGTCGCGGCCATGCGCGTCGGCAAGAAAGGACTCGCTCCTGTCTGCCGTCCATTTGACCGGCCGACCGACTTTTCTGGCGGCCCAGATCACGGCGGTTTCTTCCGCGTAAACGAAAATCTTGGAGCCAAAGCCACCACCCACATCCGGCGCCACCACCCTGAGTTTGTGCTCGGGTGCCACCTGCACGAAGGCGGAGAGAATGAGCCGTTCCAGGTGCGGATTCTGACTGGTGGTGTAAAGCGTGTGTTCTTCTGTGCCCGCATCGAAAACACCCAGGGCCGCTCGCGGCTCCATGGCATTCGGGATCAGCCGGTTGTTGCTGAGATCGATCCGGGTCACATGCGCCGCACTGGCCAGCGCAGCCTCCGTCGCCTCTTTTTCGCCCAGCTCCCAGTCGTAGGCCAGGTTTCCCGGCACCCCTTCATGGATCTGGTCCGCACGGGTGGCGCTGGCTGGATCCACGACCGCATCCAGCTCGTCGAAGTCCGCCATCACCCGTTCCGCCGCCTCCCGGGCAGCGGCGAGCGTCTCGGCAATGACAACGCCGTAAGGCTCCCCCACATAGTTGACCACCGTGTGCGCCAGGGGCGGATGCGGTGCGGATACCATGTCCGAGCCATCCTTCTGCCTGACCAGCCAACCACAGGGAATGTCACCGAGTCCATCCGCCGCCATGTCGGCACCGGTCAGCACGGCGATCACACCCGCCACGCCCATGGCATCGCTGGTATCGATCGCGCCTATCTTCGCTCGCGCATAGGGTGAGCGGAGAAAGATCGCAAAGGTCTGTCCGGGCTGATTGATGTCGTCGGTGTAGCGTCCTTTACCGGTAATGAAACGGACGTCTTCCTTGCGCTTTACGGCGGCGCCGATACCTGTTTCGCTCATGCCTGTCTCACTCATGGCGTCCTCCTCAAGCCGACTCGGCCGCCGTCAGCACAGCCTTGACGATGTTCTGATAACCCGTGCACCGACACAGATTGCCTTCCAGCCCCTCGCGCACGGTCCGGGCATCGATCTCTGCGGCATTTTCCACCAGATCAATGGCCCGCATGATCATGCCGGGCGTGCAGAAGCCACACTGCAGGGCATGACACTCACGGAACGCGGTCTGCATGGGATGCAGTGCGTCCGGCGAACCGATGCCTTCGATGGTGGTCACCTCGGCACCCTGGGCCTGACCGGCCAGTACCGCGCAGGCCTTCACCGCTACGCCATTCAGGTGCACCGTGCAGGCACCGCACTGCGAAGTGTCGCAACCCACATGGGTGCCGGTGAGTCCGAGATGCCCGCGAATGATGTCCACGAGCAATGTATTAGCCGGCACGTCGAGGGTTCTCGCCTCGCCGTTCACCGTCAGTGAGATCTCCATCGTCCTCCCTCCCGAAAACTCCAGAAACGTTTTTTTTACCAGGCCAGAACCATCGCCAGCACAAGCGCCACGATCACAAAGATCCAGATGATGCCCTGCCCTCCGGATTCATAGCGCGGTTCGTCTTCCACTTCCTCTGCCGTTGAGACCGGTGCTTCGCCACTCACTTCCGTGCCGAAGGCGGCAAAGAAATCATCGGCCATTTTCCTGGCCGCGCCGTCGATGAGTCGGGAACCGACCTGAGCAAGCTTGCCGCCCACATTACCTTTCACCTGGTAGCTGAGCAGGGTGGCACCGGGGTCCGCGTCATCCGCGACGAGATTCACCACTGCCGTGCCCTTGCCGAAACCAGCAGCTCCCCCTTTGACGTTGGCGTTCAGAGTATAGGCGGAGGGTGGGGTCACATCCGTAAGTTCAAGGACGGCCTGGAAGGTGGCACTGACCGGTCCGATCTTGGCCTTCACCTTCGCATCGAAGCGATCGTCGCCGACTTTTTCCATCGCCTGACAACCGTCGATGCACCGGGCCAGAATCTCCGGATCATTCAAACCCGCCCACACTTCGTCGAGTCCCGCCTGAATGCGGTACTCACCTGTTTGCTCCACGCTGTTGTCCCTAAGCCATCCCGTTGGCGGCAAAGAGTCGCATGAGCCCCGGGGGTACGCAATGCCAGCGTCGTGTGCCACCGGACAGGCGATAGATCGGCCGGACCCACGGGAGTTGACTGACAAGATCCTTTGCGAAACAATGAGCGCAAGATTCCGGTGGCAGCGCCTGTCGGCTTCATGACCCGCTGCGGGACCGGATTCGGCTAACGGACTACAACGCAACCAAAGCAACCGAAAGCAATCGCGAGGCTTGATATGGAAGATCAACCACCCGAACTGCTGATGCGAGGCCTCCTCCGGGCCTACTACTGGATGGACGAAAGTCTCCAGAACGGCCTTCAGCAGGCTGGCTATGCGCCCAGAACCCGCACGCAGACGATGATTCTCATCAACATTTCCGACGGCATCACCCGTGCCGCGGAACTGGCCCGCGTGCTCGGCGTTTCCCGCCAGGCCATTCAGCAGCAGATCAACGAACTGGAAAAGGAAGAACTGGTCACCCAGATTCCGGATCCGAAGGATCGCCGTGCGAACCGGATCGTCTTCAGCGAGAAGGGTTCCGAGCTCATCAACGCGGCGCTGGCAACCCTGCGCCAGGCTGAGCAGGCCCTGGCCATGCGCCTCGGCTACGAGACAGTGAGCAATATGCGTCGCGGTCTGATGGCGGATTGGGGCACGGTGATGGGCGAAAAACATCCGCCAGGGCGGAAGCGAACGCTCACTAACTGAGCCTCTGACATCCGGGGACCGGACAGAACGGGTTCAGTCCAGGTCCATCCTTTCGATGATTTCCGCCAGCTCTCCGGAGCGGCGGAGGTCTTCGATTTCCTCCCGTAATCTGCTCGCGTCCGCCTCGCTCTCTGCACCCACCATGAAACGTCTGGGTTCGTCACTCAGCACGGCGCTGTCCGCCAGGTCGAGGTGGTTCACTCGGATGATGCCCTTCAAGGTATCCACATACGCCTGACCGCGCTCCGAATATGCCGTCAGCCCATCCGCCAGATCCAGCGAGGCGAGCGGCTCACCCGCTGCCCGCCTTCGGGCCCGGAGCTGCCTGAAATCGTCATAGGCCGGATGCGACATCAGATTCAGGAAGTATCCGCGCACGCTGTCGAATGGCCAGTCGAAGGCCGCTATCCGATGATCCCCCAGCGATTCCCGCTGCTGCTCCGGCTTCAGACCTTCGCCACCGAACGTCCACTGACCGAACAGTGCATTGCCTTCTGCCGCGAATCGGGAGGTGCCGTAGCCACTTTCATACGCAGCCTGACCCAGGGCCAGGCCTGCCGGAATCACATCGAGCTTGAACAGGATCTCATCCAGAACCTCCGCCAGCTCCGCACTGTCCGGCGCAAGTGCTGCCACCGCGTCCCTGCTGCGGACCCGCAGGATCGGTGCCATTGCCCGGATCTGTGCCAGCGCCTCGGCAGAAACACGGCCAGAGTCAGCGAACTGGTCTGCAGCCGCCACCACCCTGGCCCGGCGATCGAGCACCATCTCGTTGGCGTGGAGAATCAACGGCAGCAGAAACCGGTAAAAAACCTCCTTTTTCTGAGCCACCGGCAGTCGCGCCGATTCCACCCGCCAGCGCGGTGAGATACCCGTGATCAGCATATTCGGCGCCGTGCGCTGGGCAGCCCGATTCACCTCGCCCCACCAGTCCTCGGCCGCCAGCCAGCCCTGGATCTCCTCAAAGCCTGACAAAACGACCACTTCCGGGTCTTCCGCCCGAACCGTCGCACTCAGAAGGAGCCCCAGCCCGAGGACACAGGCCGCCAACGGGGGCAACGCAAAATATCGCGGGAGTCGGTTCAATGCTGTTCTCCGTGTCGGTTCAGCCGCGAGGATACCCATTCATGCCGCGCTCTGACCATTTCATCGCATCACCGGTCGCAGCCACGGATGCCGTACTAGCATGCAGGCTCTCAAGGAACAGTCCTTCTTTCAGGAAGGAGATGCAGGAGCAACCATGAATCGCACGAGAATCCTTCGCACCGCGTTCAGAGTACTGATCGCAACTACCAGCCTGTTCACATGCCAGGTATTTGCCGGTGAACTGGAAGTCACCGTACGCGGCATCGAAAGCACCAACGGTCAGCTCATGATCGCTGTGGTGAACAGTGAAGCTGCATTCAACGAGGAGGCGCCAGCCGTGCTGTCACTGCTGATCGCGCCCAGGGCGGGCAGCCTCACCTTCAGCACCGATGCACTGCCGGACGGCGACTACAGCATCCAGGTGCTGCACGACGAGAACGGCAATGGCGAAATGGATGCCAATCTGGTCGGCATGCCGACGGAACCCTGGGGATTTTCTAACAACGCGATGGGCAATTTCGGCCCGCCCGGCTGGCGCGACGCACGCTTCCCTCTGGAAGGAACGACCACCATCGCCATCGATCTGAATCACTGAAGGGAGCAATAACATGTTGCGACGACAATTCGTTCATCGGGCCGCACTTTCCCTGCTTACCGGTGCCACCAGTGGCATATGGCCGAGCATCGGCGCGACTGAAGTACCGTCCTGGAAAGACGCCTTCGCCCAGGCGCTTGAAGACACGCCCTGGCTGCTCGCCTTCCGTTCGGCCACCAGCGATGCATTCAGCGCCGATGCCGAACTGGAGGGTGAGATCCCCGAGGCACTATCGGGCACGCTTTACAGAAACGGCCCGGCCGTCCATGAGATCGGCGACTATCGCTATCACCACTGGTTCGATGGCGACGGCATGATCCAGGCCTGGCGGATCAACCCGGGCAGGGTGACCCATTCGGCAAAGATGATCGCCACCCGAAAGTACCTGGCCGAACAGGATGCCGGTCGGGCTCTCTACCCCGGGTTCGCCAGCGTGCCGCCGGATCCGAAGCCGGTGACCAGCGCCGACTCCGTGAACGTGGCCAACATCAGCGTGCTGCCACATCACGGTAAGCTCTATGCACTCTGGGAAGCCGGTTCTCCGTGGGAAATCAATCCGGACAATCTCAACACCGAAGGCCTGCACAGTTTCTCGCAGGACACAGAAGGACTGCCATTCTCCGCACACCCGCGGGTGGAACCGGACGGTACGCTCTGGAACTTCGGATATGTGAGCGCCGCGAAGAAACTCGTCTTCTGGCACATCCAGCCGAGCGGTCGGCTCGAGAAAGTAGGCATCATCGACTGCGACCCCATCGCTCCCGTCCATGACTTCGTGGTCACGAGCCGGCATCTGGTGATGCTGATCCCACCGTTGGTGTTCGACCCACAGGGGCCCGGCTCCTTCCTCGATCAGCACCGGTGGCGACCGGATCAACCAACCCGGGTTCTGGTGGTGGACAAGAACGACTTCTCCAACCATCGTTTCTTCGAGTTACCGGCACAGTGGGTGTTCCACTATGGCAACGCCTGGGAAGACGAAGCCGGCATCATCCGGTTCGATGCGGCCCGGGCGCCGGACCCGCTCGCCATGATCGACAGCCTGCGCTACATCATGCGCGGCGAGATCAGGCCGGATACCGAAGCCGTCCACCATCAGTACAGAATCGATCTCAAACAGGGGACGATCAGCGAAGCACCCATGTTCGATGCAGGCATCAGCAGCGAATTCCCCGCAATTGACCCTCGTGTGAGTGGCCGGAGATACTCCCGCCTCGTGATGCTGACCCGCAGCGGCAGCGTCGAGCACACCATGCTGAACGAGGTGTCGAGCTTCAATCTGGATCAGGAAAAACTCGAAACCTACCGCTATCCGGATGGCGTGATTCCGGAGGAGCACCTGTACGTGCCCCGATATGAGCTCGCTCCGGAACAGGGAGGCTGGGTGGTGGGTACCGGGCTCAACTACACCGCGGAGCGCATGGAATTGAGGATCTTCGATGCGGACCACCTGGCAGACGGCCCTCTGGCGACCGCAGCGCTACCCTACGCGCTGCCCATGGGGCTGCATGCCAAGTTCGTCTGACGGAAATCTCCCCAGTCGCGGCGAGGTGCTCCGATCCTTCGGCGGCACCACGTTGTTCTGCAGCGTTATCGCCATTACCCTCTGGCTCCTCGACCTGGCCAGTCCACTCGGGGCATCGTTTCTGATCTCTTTTGCCATCGGCTACTCGATCAACATGGCTTCGCTGCTGTTTCAGCCCTGGCTGCTCCGGATCGCGCCCGCCATCGTGGCATCAACTGTCACCACCTTGATCGGCATCGGTGCGGGTCTCACTCTGGCCGGTCAGCTGCTCTACGATGATGCGTTGATCTTCCTGCACTATGAAAGCTACGGCACTCCGTTACTTGCCCTGTTCTTCGGTGTTCTCGGGCTGATCTTCTTCAGCACGAGAGAGCGTCTGAATGTCGCCCAGGCTGCACTGGCCGACGCCAGGGCAGAACAGCTTGCGCGCGACAAAGCGCATCTGGAAACTCAACTCAAACTGCTGCAGGCGCAGATCGAACCGCACTTTCTGTTCAACACACTGGGGAATGTGGTGGGCCTGGTGAGAACCCAGCCGGAAGCCGCCGAGAAAATGCTCATCGATCTGACCACCCTGTTGAGAGCGGCGCTGAAAAGAACCCGCACGGAGCAGACCACCGTCGCGGATGAGCTCGCCGTGGTGACAGCGCTACTTGAGATCAATCAGATCCGGATGGGCGAGCGGCTGTCCTGGTCAGTGGACGTTCCGGAAGCGCTGAAATGCATTGAGCTGCCGCCCATGCTGTTGCAGCCACTGGTGGAAAATGCAGTGAAGCATGGCATCGAGCCGCTGGAAGATGGCGGGTCGATTCACATCGGCATACGGCAGGTGGAGGCAGCATTGATCATTTCCATTGCAGACACCGGCGCCGGACCGGATGCGTACCCCAGCGCCGAAGGCACCGGCCTGGGTATCAGCAACGTCCAGAGCCGGTTATCCGCTCTGTTCGGCGATCAAGCATCCCTCGAACTGACGGGCAACACACCCGGCGGACTGATCGCCACCCTGCGGATACCGGTCTCCACGCCATGACGACCGCGGTACTGGTGGACGACGAACCGAATCTCTCTGACTACCTGTCGCGCAGACTGGCCGCGCTCTGGCCTGAGCTGGAAATCATCGGTAGCGCAATCAACGGCCGGCAGGCCCTGGCCCTGTGCGAAGACCTGGCACCGGACGTTGTTTTTCTGGACATTCAGATGCCCGGGCTTTCGGGGCTGCAGGTGGCGGAGGCGCTGGATCGGGAAATTCGCGTGGTATTCGTAACCGCCTATGATGAATACGCTGTGCAGGCATTCGAGGCCGCTGCGATCGATTACCTGTTGAAACCGGTGGACGACGAGCGACTGGCCATGACCATTGAAAGACTCAAGGTTGCCGTCAGCGAGGACGAGAAAGCGGCGCTCTCGAATGCCATCGGCCAGGTGCTAGGTCAGCTTTCCCGTCCCGATACGGACTATCTGCAATGGCTCAAGGCACAGCAGAATGGCACGACTCAGCTGGTGCCGGTGGCATCCATCGTCTACTTCCAGGCCGATGGCAAGTACACCACGGTGGTGACCGCAGCCGGCGAGCACCTGATCCGCACCAGCATCCGCGAACTCGAAGCGGCGCTGGACCCACAGCGTTTCTGGCGCGTGCACCGCGGCACCATCGTCGCAGTGAAAGAGATCGACGAGGCCCACCGCGACCTTCGCGGACGCTACACGCTGACCCTGCGCTCCCGACCGGAGCAGTTGCGCACCTCCCAGAAATACGGACATCTCTTCAAGGGCATGTAACATCAGCGCCTCAATCGGGAGGAACTGAATGCCGGAATCATCTGCGAACGACGGTCGCCCCACCAACGCGGTGGTCATTCTTCTGGACAGCCTGAACCGGCACATGCTCGGCTGCTATGGCGGATCAGAGTTCGAAACGCCCAACCTGGATGCCTTCGCCGCCCGGGCCACCCGTTTCGACAATCACTACGTGGGCTCCCTGCCCTGTATGCCGGCTCGCCACGATATCCTGGTCGGCGCTCTGGATTTTCTCTGGCGGCCCTGGGGGTCGATCGAACTCTGGGAAGAAGCAGTGACTGCGCCACTCAGAGACAAGGGCGTGACCACCATGCTGATCAGCGATCATCCTCACCTGTTCGAGACCGGCGGCGAGAACTACCACACCGAGTTCCGGGCCTGGGATTATCTCCGCGGTCACGAGAACGATCCCTGGAAAACCAGACCGGATCCATCCTGGCTCGGCACACCGGCACTGCCCGCGGAAGAAGGCATGGGTCAGTTCTACCGGGAGTCGCGCACCTGGTTCCGGGAAGAGGCCGACTACCCGGGCCCGAAGACCATGCAGGCGGCCTGCGACTGGCTGAATCTCTCGGCAAGCACAGAAAACGACACGCCATTTCTGCTGTTCGTGGACGAGTTCGATCCACACGAACCCTTCGACACGCCCGCACCCTGGGCCAATCGCTACGACCCGGACTGGGACGACGCGCTCATGATCTGGCCCCCCTATTCGGTGAACACGGTGCGCAACGGCGTACTCAGCGAACGGCAGGCCCGGCATGTGCGGGCCAACTACGGCTCGAAGCTCAGCATGATCGACCACTGGTTCGGCAAGGTGATGGCAACGCTGGATGCCAGGGATCTATGGGACTCCACGGCCGTGATCGTCTGCACGGATCACGGCCACTATCTGGGCGAACGGGACATCTTCGGCAAGCCGGGTGTGCCGCACTATGAGCCCATGGGCCACACGCCCCTCATGATCAGCTGGCCAACGGCTGACGGGAAGCAATCGGCACCAGAATCCGTGGAGGCACTGACGACCAATGTGGACCTGCACGCCACCCTCTGCGATCTGTTCGGCGTGACCCCGACCCACCGAACGCATGGACACTCCCTGCTACCGCTGCTTGAGGGCAGGGCCACACAGATTCGCGACTGGGCGCTCGCGGGCGTCTACGGCCGCTGGGTTCACGTTCTCGACGGCGAACACAAATACGCACGCGGACCGGTGAACGATGAGAATCTACCGCTATCCATGTGGTCGAATCGCTGGTCCACCATGCCCGTGCACCAGATGCCGTCTCTGAAGTTACCGATGCCTAACCGGGATGCCTTCCTCGATTTCATGCCCGGCTCCGAGATTCCTGTGATCCGCCAACAGTTTCAGCCTGGCGACCTGTTGCCCTACTGGTGTCTGGGGCAGAAGTCGAACTGGCATTGCCTGTACAACCTTCGCAACGACCCGGCGGAAGAAGAAAATCTGCTCGGCACAAAGGCGGAGGCCCGCATGATCGATCTCCTGCGGACGGCGCTTACTGAACTCGAAGCACCGGACGAGCAGCTGGCGCGACTGGGGATCGCCTGAAGAAGCGCCCGACGCTTGCGGTTGAGCCTGCCTTCGAATCCGAGATGCCGTCGTTCTGGACAAACATTGGACATTACGGCAATGGTCCATGCTGCTAGGTTAGAAGAGTGCTTGGAATCGGGTAGCCAGATGGCCTTCGCAATCCACGATCCAGCGCTCCGCGCAGCGCTGGAGATCCGCCAGAAACCTTACTTCGTTCGCATCGCCGATGGGCTTCACCTGGGCTACCGCAAGGGCAAGTCCGTGTCGCGCTGGGTGGTGCGGCGATCGCGGAACGGAACCTATCAGATGCGCACCGTGGCGGGCGTGCAGCCCGACGATCACTTCCCACCCGACGGCACTCAGACCCTCAGTTTCCAACAGATGGTGAATCGACTGATGACGGAAGGTAAGAACAGGATCTGCTGCAGCTTCTGCGGCAAAGGTCCCAAGGTGGTTGCGAAGCTGATCGCCGGGCCGGGTGTGTTCATCTGCGATGGCTGTGTGGCCATGTGTCAGCTGTACATCGACAACCCTGCCGACGATGCGAGGCTTCTGATCGAAGACGGCAAGCCGGTCATACACAACGGCAAACCCGTATTCGTGCCGCTGACCGAAGAAGAGCTGCGCCAGCGCGACGAGCTGCTGGCGGAAGAGGACTAGGTCAGTCCATCCGCGAAGCGTCCCGTGGACACAAGCTGAGTGCGGCCACCCACTTCAGGCACCGGGCCGACTTTGAGATACAGCCGGGACGGCCGCAGGATCTCCACGCCCTGATCTACCACCGCATCGAACGTGCCGCCTTTCAGATCGTGCAGATAGGCGGCAAAGGCCGTATTGGCACTGCCTGTGGCTGGATCTTCGCGCACACCGCCGGCATCGAAGAACATCCGACTGGCGAAATCCGCATCGGGACCGTACGCCTCGCCGGTGAACACGAAGACACACTGCACGCCCAGCCCTTCCTCGAGATACGCCCTGTGCAGGTCAGCGTTGAGCGTCGCAGAACGCAACGACGCCAGATCTTTGAGACCGATCAGAATGAACTTCGGGCCCACTTCGGCAAATCGAATGGGGAAATCCAGGTTCATCGCCTCCGTCGGCACGTTGATCAAAGCCGCCGTCCTGGCCGGATCGAAAGTATCACCCAGTTGCACAGGTGGGGGTGTCATCCAGCCGATGCCGTTGTCGAAACGCACAGGCACGGTGCCCGCCTTCAGGTTCAGCGAGATGGTGCTCTCGCCACCGGAGAGCACCCAGGCAGTGCCAACGGTCGGGTGGCCGGCGAACGGCAACTCATGCGCCGGTGTAAAAATACGAACGTCTGCCTCTCCCTCACTCTCCTGCGTTACAAAAGTTGTCTCTGAAAAATTCATCTCCCGGGCAATGGCCTGCATGCCATCGTCGCTCAGGCCGGCACAGTCCTGCACCACGGCAAGCTGGTTTCCTGCCAGCGGCTGTTCAGCGAATACGTCAACGATCGTCAGTTTCATGAAGCCCTCTCTCCATCCAGCTTAAAGTCGCGCGTTATCCCAGGAGACAATGTGTTCCGGCTCGAAGACGATCCAGCGCCGGCTTCGACCGGCGGCCGTAGCAGCGTGCGGCCTGATGCTGCCATCTTCGTTGTGCAGACCGCTTTTCGCACCGATATTCAGCTGAGCTTCCGGCAGGTGCGGATCGGCGGCCTCCGCTTCATCATCTTCGAGAACACGTGCCTGACCCCGCATCATGACCCCTTTCAGCTCCCGCCAGGCTGCGCCCACATCCACAAGCACGGTCGCGGTGGGCGTTCTGCGCAGATTGGCCACCTTCTGACCACGCCCGAAAATGTACACCCGGCCACCGGCCCAGCCGAACGTCATGGGCGTCAGATTGATTTCCGCGCCGGGGCCGATCGTCGCGATCCGAATCCTGGATTCCGTGCACATGAGCGCATCGATCTCCGCTTCGGTCATGTTGAGATCAGCGGCGATCCTGGCCATCAGCCGTTCCCTTCCCGCTCGAGCAACTTGCCGATGGGGTTCTCGAAATCGCTGAGGTCATCCCAGCGGTCTGCAAGAATATCCCTGTTTGAGGTCCGGCAAACCACTTCCAAACGGATCGCATCCGGGTCCTCAAAGAAAGTCGCGTAGTACTCGGGGTGATACTCTGGATAGAACGCCGGTTCGGTGCAGGCAACGCCGGCCTCAGCAAGCCGTCCGCGGCATTCATCCACCGCCTCCCGACTGGTCGCCTGAAAGCAGAGGTGATGCAGGCCACTTCGATAGGCATCAAACTCGTCTTCGCTTCGCGCCGGCCGGATGCTCAGTTGAAAGCTGGGCGCCAGATAGTGCGCGTGTGGCTCACCGGCGATGGCCTTGGTTCCCTTTTTCAATCCTAGAGTTCGCATGACCTTGTCGTAGAAAGCCTCGGACTGGGGAAAGTTCCGGACAGACAGGTAGATATGATCGATACCATTCAAAAGAAGATTCACAAGCGTTGCTCCTTATCCATGGGATAGATCATGGCAATTCGCTCAGTCATACCCAGACGGCGCTCGGTATCCAGGGCCTCGGACAACGCCGCATCGAGCTCAGATTCAGGCACCTCTAAGAAACCCATGGATGCGTAGAAGGGCCCGTTCCAGGGGATATCCGCGAACGTGGTCAGGCTGACGCCTGACTGGCCTGTTTCGCACGCCACCGCCAGAACCCGTTCCACCAGTGCACGGCCATAGCCTTTGCGGCCGTAGTCAGGATGCACAGAAACCTCATCGAGATGGAGGCGCGCATCGCGCCGGCTGCAGGTCGCAAAACCAACTACCGTTCCGTCCGCCTCAGCGATGAACAGCAGACCCGCCTCGGCCGCCTGCACGAGATCTGCCACTGGATAGGTGTGATCCGGCTGGGGAATCCTTCCGGCAGGGAAGAGTCTGCCCGCCGCCAGCTCGATTGCGGTGAGCAGAGCGACGTCACTGCGCTTTCCTGCGCGGACCACACCGGTTTCTTTTTTACCCTTCATATTCACCCATCATTGAGTCCGGATTCAGCCAGCAACGTAGTCATCCTCTCTGGGCCGTCCCTGAGATCAAAAATCCGGGCCTGCAGGCCAGCGTCCAGCGCCGCCGCCACGTTTAGTTCGTTGTCATCGACAAAGAGCACCTCAGCGGCCGGCTGCTGCAGTCGCTCAAGCACGGCGCCAAAGTAGGCAGCATCAGGCTTTGCGTGGCCGAGTTCGCAGGAAAAGAACAGATCGTCGAACTGATCCGCGTAGCCAAGTGAATGGCTCATGTAAGCCGCCCGCTCAGCCTGCTGATTGGTTGCGAGAGAGACTCGAATTCCCTGCTGGCGAAGCACCTGCGCCTGTGCCAGCACCTCGGTCTGCGGTTCAATCAGATGCCAGATACAGATGGCCTCGTCCACTGTGGCGGCGCTTTCCCATCGCGCCAGCAATTCGGCGAGCGCCAAACGGAACGAACCGGCACCGATCAGCGCTGGCCGTTCCATGGCAAACACTTCTTCCAGAAATGCATCCGCAGACTCCGCCCGCCCGCAGAGGCTGCCCAGGGCGTCGAGCCAGCCCGGTGCGGTAGTCTGCACCACGCCGTCCGCATCGAGCAGCACCGTGCTGATCGCGGACGGCAGCTTAATCTGCACAGGTTCTCTCATTTGTCATCCTCAGAAGCCGGGTCATTCTACCTGCAGACAACCCGTCAGCGAGGACCCATACTTGAACGTCTTCAATCTGCCTGATCGATCGGATGCATATTCAGGAAGACGACCTCACCGGCCGGGCGATCGCCGAGTTGCTGGACGAACATCTTGCCGACATGCATTCGATCACCCCTGCCGAATCTGTGCATGCCATGGACCTGGCCGCGCTTCGCGCTGATCCCGAAATCACCTTCTGGTCCCTCTGGGAGGGGAACAGTCTGCTGGGTTGCGGCGCGCTCAGAGTGATTGATGATCGACGCGGAGAGATCAAATCCATGCGGACAGCGACAGCACATCGTCGCCGCGGCGTCGCTGCACGGATTCTGCAGCACATCACCGAGCAGGCTCGGCAGAGGGGACTGGCAGCTCTGTATCTGGAAACCGGCTCGATGGCCGAGTTCGCCGCTGCGCGCAGTCTGTATGAACGCCATGGCTTCGATTACTGCGAGCCCTTCGCAGACTATGCCGAGGACCCGAACAGCGTTTTCATGCGCCGAACGCTTTGAAACCCCTCAGTTCCTGAGCAATCGGTACGCCATCGCGCCGACCGCCAGTACACCCAGCACCAGAACCATCCAGAGAACGATCGTGCGCCAGTCGATCGGCTCAGGTTCTGTGACGAGACGGTCCGGCCCACCGAGCATCTGCGCATCCATCAGACGCGCGAAAGGCACGTTGGCCAGATCGACGGGCGGCCCCCCATTGAGTTTTCTGAGCAACTCCGTCAGCGGCCACTGGCGACTCTCCACACCCGCCTGACCATAGGCCAGCACGTACGGGCCAGGTCCCTGCCTGAGGAAAACCACTTCATCCGGCAGCCAGCTGATTCTGAGCGCTGGTGAATCCAGTGCCGGGCCGTCGAATTCAATACGCCAGAAGCGGTCACCCTCATCGATATAGACGGGTTCCGATTCCGCAACCGTCCCCGCAATCATGGAACGATAGAAGGTCCGCTCCCCACGATCACGCCAGTCGTTCTCTTCACGTTCGCGTGAGTAAAGGCGCGCACTAACGAGGAAATTCTCATCGCTCGTCAGTTGCAGCCGGTCCACCGGGAACCAGCCCCCCGACTGGAACTCCCAGCCGTCGTCCACCGGATGCCCGGCCAGCGTCCGCCAGCGTCGCTCCGGCAGTTCGGAACGTCGGTATCGCACATCCACCCCGGTGATGGACAGAGGTGAACGGCCTTCGATTTGTGTGATCCGCAGGTAGCGTGCTTTCCGTGGCGGCAGGTGAAACTGGTCGAGGCGCACTTCGTTGCCTGCATTCGAGAGCCGGGCAATGGTGGTGTCGGCGATCAGCAGCTGCCAGTCGTTGAGATCATCACTGCTCTCCAGCCGGATCCGGCTGATGGATTCGCCACCATCTCCATCGTGCCAGCTGAGCTTCATTTCAGTCGGGGTCTGTTTCAACGCGGAAGCATCGAGAAGAAATGCCCGCGCGCCGGCCGGTCCGACCGTGCCGCCCTGATAGGAGACGATCGCTCCGGATTCATTCACCTCCACCTTGAGATCGAGGCCACCGCCCTCTTCCGACTCTGCGTGCGGCAACACAAACAGAGGGAGAGACTGCCAGGCCGCATACTCATCCAGCCCTGCCGGTCGGCGAACGTTGTAGGGCACTTCCTCCTGATCGCGATTGAACACGCGCAGATCACCAAGATCCCGGCGCGTGAGCCACTCATACACATCATCCGGGACGGTCAGCCGCTGCACCACCGAGCCATCGGACGTATCCAGCACCCGGCCCCGGGCAAAGTCAGACTGATTCGCCTGCACGGCGATAAGCGGCATCGTGGCCAGGAGCAGCAGAGCTGTCTGCAGCATTCTCACGGTTGTTGGGCCTCCATGTCATTTTCCCGTCGGGGTGGCAACGGTGCCAGGTAGCCGATCACGAGCATCAGAACGCCGACGCTGATGAAGGTCACCATCCGGCCCAGCAGGGCCAGATTACCCATATCCACAAAGAAGAGTTTCATAATCACCACCGCCAGCAGGCCGGCGCCGATCATCCAGTACGTGCGAAGCGATTTCCGGTTCGCGTAGCCCATGAGGCCGAGCGCGATCACTGTCCAGAGAATGGTCACGGTGGTGAGAAAGGCATCGGATTCCACGATCCGCTCGATGGGATAAGGCACACCCGCATAATGATGCACGGCCCTGGCCGTGACCGTGTTGATCCAGAAGAATGCCAGCCCACCCAGCGTGACCCGGCCAATCTGGTCAACGCCAGCAAGACCCACTTCCGGCAACCGTCGGATCCATCTCACCCCCAGCAGCAGGATGCCGAGTTGGGTGAGTTCGATCGGGTTCAACAGCACCAGATACGGCACCGGGTCCGCATCCCCCCGAACAAAGCCGGTGGCAAGCAACCAGAGCGCCAGATAGAGGACGGCAACCGTCCAACCCCAGCCGAAGTAAGCGCCGGGATAGCGGCTGAATGGCCAGCGTGTTTCATCCTTGAAGCTGAGCATGCCGACGCTCACCAGCAGCGGCACGACACCCCAGGTGACGGATACCCAGACGGAACCCGTCACAAACTCGCCGCCCATCTTCACCAGCGCGGCGACATTCCAGGTGATGAACAGCGTCAGGAACCACCAGCAGAGGGCATGCCAGAGGGGAGCAAGGGGGGATTCGTCGTCGAGTACGCGCAGATGCCAGTAGGCAACGGCAAACAGCAGCGGCCAGGCCAGCCAGCCGAAATCGGCCCCCGCGGTGTCCCGCACCCAACCCACATCCAACTGGAGCAGCAACAGCATGCCAATGGGGATGAGCGCAAAGGTGGGCAACAGACCTTCGCGCCAACCGGTTCGCCGGGCGATGAACGTTAACAGCGCGGCGGAGGATGCCGCATATATCAGAAAGAAGTGCTCGCCCAGATTCGTTGAGGCAAAGGTTTCCTCGCCGGGCGTGTACCAGGACAACTCACGCACTCCACCCGATAACCACCAGATCACCCCCCAGACCAGCATCACCATGCCGGCCACCGGCTCGAACCGGGTCAGCTGCTCCCGGTTCCTGCCAACGACAGAAGCGGTGAAAACGCCAGCCAGGCCGAGGAAAGCGGCGCCGAGATACGCACTGTTCAGGAACAGGGTATCTCCCACATCCCGACCTATCTGCGACGCAAAAGCGACGCCGGCAGCCAGTTGCAGGAACAGGCCGAACGCCCTGGGTAATCGCTGTGCCTGGCGGACGCCAACCCAGAAGATCCCGGCCCCTTCCAGGGCCCAGGTTGCTGCGGTGAAGCGCTGGTTGTCGAACGCAAAGGGAATGGCCAGCGTCGCGAACACCACGGCCAGGGCGAGAAAACTCTGCTCCAGCAACTGCGCGAGCTGACCCTGTCGTTTCAGCCACCAGCCGAGCAGTGCATAAACAATTGCCGTGGTAAGGGCTGAGTAAGCCAGGCCGAATTCCATGTCTGCCACCAGCCCGGCCTGCAGCGCAAAGGCTATCACCGGGGTGCCGAACACCAGGGTACCGTCCACGACACCCGTGAGATTCACCGCCTGACGGCGCGCGAAAAGCACACTCACCAGCAGGTAGAACACAAAGAACAGAATGAGGAACGGCTGCGTGGAGGTGTAGTACTCGGGCTGGTAGTACTGATATCCCCAGCTCGCACCGATCACGAAAGTGAAGATGAATCCGGTCCAGTTCAGCCAGCGCCAGTGCTGGAACCAGGCCATGCCCAGGATGCCCGCATTCAACAGAGCGTAGTAGGAGAAGAGCGCCACGTGGCTGCCCTCACCGGTGGAGGTGAGCACCGGGGCCAGGAAACCACCGCTCATGCTGAAGATCGCCAGGGCCTGACTTTTCTGAGCCACGGAGAGAACGGAAGCGCCCGACACCAGCACGACCAGCATGGGGAAAGCAGCCCCCATCGGCACGAGGCCATATAGGCGTGAAGCGGCAAAGACCGAGAGATACAGAATGGCAAGCCCGACGCCCTGCAGGATCAATCCGTAGGAATCGGCGCGTTCCCTCAGTCGCCAGCCGAACCCCAGCAGAATGATGCCGCCGAGTGCTGCCCCGGCCAGCCGGAGTTCGAGCGGTACCAGCGAATTCTCATAGGCATAGCGCATGAGGTAGGCAACCCCAATGAACAGCACCACTGCACCGATACGAACCACCGGATTACCCGTGGTGGCGAACTTGAATACTGCGCCGCCCAGGGCGCGCAGACGTTTGTCGAGGACAGACGGTTGCCGGGGTGGTGGTGTCCATTCACTATCTGCCGCCGCAGCCTGGCCACCGGCGGTGGCCGATTCGGTTACCGCCGTGGACTGGGCTGGGGAGGACTGCGGTTCAACCGCGACCTGACCCGTACGAGGAACCACAGGTGTGTCTGCGGTATCCGTCGTATCCTGGCCACGTCTCCCGTCCAGCTGATCAAGCCGGGCTTCCAGTTCTGAAAGGGTTTTGTTCTGCCGCCAGGCGAGACTGCCGAAAAATCCGGCGATACCACCAAGAAGGAATCCGCCGTCGATGCCCGTTAGCGTTCCGAGCAGGGCACCGACCAGCGCCATTAAGATGTGCATGAGCATCCCGTTCACGTCACGAAGCCTACACAATGCCCAACGAAGGCACTTTACTCCAGATAAATCAGTGAGTTAGCGACCAGAACGTGACCCTGATCGCTGTTTGTTGACGTTGGTGATCAGCCTGCTTCTCAACCCGTTCGAAGCCACGCCATGGGGATATCGGATTCCACCGAACCATCCAGGTTTCTGATTCGGCCTCGGAACGTACCTTCGCGCCTGAAGCCGAGTGATTCGTAAAACTGGATCGCTCGCAGGTTGGACTCCCGGGCGATCAGTTCTACCCGCTCGATCTCGGGATGTTCCGTCCGCACCGCTTCCATAAACGCTTCAAAGAGGCGACGACCGACGCCACCTCCCTGGGCATCTGGATCAACGGCAATCGTCAATTCACTGAGCACGTGGGAGAAGCAGAACAATTTCGGAGAGTAAGCGTGAATCTCGCCGACGATGCGTCCATCCGTCTCTACAACCAGACTCAGCCCCCTTTCCGAAGCAGCGCCAAGAAAATCGGCTACATAGTGCTCATCGACCTCCCATTGCAATCGAGCCAATCCTCCGGGTTCGGCAGCCACCGACCTGTACAACTGGACGATTGCAGGCTGGTCGCCAGCCACAGTCGGGCGAATGGTTTGCAGTCCGGTCATCGAAATATCTTCACTCCTTCCCAGATACCAAGTGTCGCCCGGATGGGTCAACGCAACCGGTAAAGCCTACAGCAGCATCAGCTTTCGTGCCGGTCCGGAAATTTCCGGTGTAGACTTTCCAAAGTGTCGGCACTCTCCAACAACCAGATGCAGCAACTCGCGTCCCGTGCCGGTGCTATCCCTCGGGTGATAGAGATGCCCGGCGCGACGTCTTCGAATCTTTTCCGGCTGGATTTTGGGGACCGGCGGGAAGTGCTGCGGGTGTTCAGAGCAGAAAGATGGGACATCCCCGCAGCAGATCTCTCACGCACCGAGATCCGGTTACTCGAAGCTGTTTCAGACATCCCCCTGCCCACGCCATTGCCCCTGGGCAGCCTGGAAGACAACGGTGTGATCATGAGCTGGCTGCCCGGACGGGTGGTGCTCCCAGCGCTACCCGATGCGCAGTGGCTGAAGACTCTGGCTGCCACGCTCGCAGACATTCACCGAAGCAGTATCGTCGTGCCCTATGCCTATGAGACCTGGAACGGCACCGGGCCGGACGATCGCCCTGACTGGTGGCAGGATCAGAACTTGTGGAACAGCGCTCAGGCGCTTACCGCCACAATGCCCAGCTTCGAACCGATATTCATTCACCGTGACTACCACCCTGTGAACGTGCTGTGGGAGGGCGAACAGATCTCCGGCATCGTGGACTGGATCAATGCCTGCATGGGGCCTCAGGGAATCGATGTGGCGCACTGCCGATTGAACCTTGCGATCATGTACGGACTGGATTGTGCCGATGCATTTCTTGCCGCCTATCAGGCGGCCATGCCCGGGTATCGGCACGACAGCTACTGGGATCTGGACGACGCACTCGGCGCCCTGCCCGATGTGAAGCCCTATGCACCCTGGTCGGAATTCGGCCTCACCAACCTCAGCACCGAAACAGTGCGCGAGAGACTGCAGGTTTTCATCGGAGCTGCTGCAGGCTTTTAGCTGCGCCGCCGCAGGTTTTTTTCGAACCTCTACGGGCGCTGCCAACGCATCTCACTGGTCGCTACTGAAGGGTAGGCGTACAGTAGCCGCACAGACTCAGGAAGAGACCTCATGCGCTATCAACTGCTAACACGCGGGCTGCTTGCCAGCCTTGTACTTTCTGCTGCCCCCGTCATCTACGCGGAAGAGGGCGTCATCGAAGAAATCATCGTCACCGCTCAGAAACGCGAACAGGCGCTTCAGGATACGCCGGTGTCCGTCACCGCCTTTACGGGAAGAACCATCGAGGACCTGGGGTTTCGGCAGTCGGTGGATATCACTGCACAGACCCCTAACTTCAATGTGGGCTACCCCAACGGCGATACCGGCGTACCCGCGATGTTCATTCGAGGGGTAGGTCTCAATGATTTCGCGGTGCTGAACCAGGGGCCGATCGCCTCTTACGTTGACGAGGTGTACGTCTCATCAAACGCCGCTCAGATCTTTCAACTTCTCGATGTTGAACGCGTTGAAGTATTGCGAGGACCTCAGGGCACGCTATATGGCCGTAACGCAACGGGAGGTGCCGTCAACTATTACTCGCGCAGGCCGGGTGAAGAATGGAACGGTTGGGGCAGAGCCAGCCTGGGTGACTGGAGCAGTACCAAATTCGAGGGTGCCGTCGGCGGGCCGATCACCGACAGCCTGGGGGTTCGCGCCGCCGTTCTGAAGACCGATTCAGATGGCTGGCTCGAAAACCGTTTCACCGGGAACAGCCAGCAGGGTGTGGACGAGCTCGCCTGGCGACTGCTCTTTGAATTCACACCAGGAGATTCATTCGATGCGCTGCTGAGCATCCATGGTGGAGAGACAAAATCCGATTCTGTTCAGTATCGTCATCTGGGAACCTGGCCCCAGGCATTCTGGTTCAGCGATAACTGCAGCAACTCCGACATCACGGCGCTCAACTGCGTGGACGTGGTGGGATACACCGAACAATCCGACTTCACCAACGCGTTTACCGGCGAAGAATCACAGGCTGTACCCGGGTACAACGAAGGGAACTACGATTTCGAGTCCAACAACGACACCAGCTTCTATGGTCTGTCGCTGAACATGAACCTGGATGTCGGTAACGACATCGTCCTCACATCGATCACTGCCTATGATGAGGTGGATGACGCGCGCCCTGAGGAAACGGATGCCGGACCCGCGGACGTGCTTACCGGCGTTCTGGGTGTGGAGCAGGAAACATTCTCCCAGGAGTTCCGGATCAGCCAGCAGAAGTCCAGCTGGAACTGGCTCGCCGGGATCTACTATCTGAAGGACGAGGCGGACGACAAGACATCGTTCGATCTTCTGCGTCTGCTCCGACCAGGGTTTGTTGGCGTTGATGATCCCGCGATCTGCGGCATGCTGGTGCCTGCAGGAAATCCCACCGGCTTCTGTCCCCCGGAATCCGTCTTCGAACAGCTGTCCGGCACCGAGCAGAAGATCGAAAGCTTCGCCGTCTACGGTGATGCATCCTTCGATCTCAGCGAGGCATGGCGGCTATCCGTGGGTCTGCGCTACTCCGATGAGGAAGTGACGCACGCCGCGGCCTTCTACTACGACGAACCCGCAGCCGGCAACCCGCTGATCACCTCCTCCGATGACAAGACCAGCTTCGACAACATCTCCGGTCGTGCGGTCATCGACTGGCGGGCGTCGGACGACCTGTTGCTCTACGGCAGCATCTCCACCGGATTCAAGGCGGGTGGCATCCAGAGCACGACAGACGGCAGCTTTCCTTATGACGAAGAGGAGCTGATCAGCTATGAGGCCGGATTCAAATGGACCGCAAGCGGCGGCAAGCTTCAATTCAACGGCTCGGTCTTCTTCTACGATTACTCGGATCTGCAGGTCTTCCAGTTTGTGAATGTGGGCAACCCGCCAACCCCCCTCTCACTGCTGACCAACGCATCCGATGCAGAGACCACCGGTGCAGAGTTCGAATTGCAGTGGCTGCCACTCGAAAATCTGATGATCAACATGGGCCTCGGGTTGCTGGATGCGGAATACAAGGATTTCGTCGATGACTTCGGCAATGACTTCTCAGGCAATCAGATCACGCTCGCGCCGGATCTGAACTTCAATGGACTCGCTCAGTACGATATCCCCGTCAGCTTCGGCACCTTCACCCTGCAACTCGACTGGAGCTATCAGGACAAGGTCTACTTTGACGCGCTGAACAACGAATTGCTGAGCCAGGACAGCTACTGGCTGTGGAACGGCCGGGTGGCCTGGACGTCTACCGACGATCAATGGGAACTCGCGGTCTGGGGACGCAATCTCGGCGACAAGGAATATCTGTCCTACGCCTTCGACCTGTCGTTCTTCGGATTTCAGGAACAGATGCTGGGCACACCCCAGATGTTCGGCGTGGAACTCACCTACCGGCGATAAGTCGCCAATCCATCAAGCCCGGCAGGCATCCCTCGCAGGGATGCCCCGGGCTTTCGAGACAGGTTTAACCAGCCGCCAGAAAACTGTCAGCTCTTGAATTCGCCGATGACCGAGGAGATGGACTCTTTCGCATCGCCGAACAGCATGCGGGTGTTTTCGCCAAAGAACAGCGGGTTGTCGACACCGGAGAAGCCGGAGGCCATGGAACGCTTGAGCACGAATACCGTGCGCGCCTGGTCCACGTTGATGATCGGCATACCGTAGATGGGGCTGTTTTCATCTTCACGGGCAGCCGGGTTCACCACATCATTCGCGCCGATCACCACCGCCACATCGATGTTGTCGATGCGCGGGTTGATGTCTTCCATCTCCACCAGTTGATCGTAGGGTACGTTGGCTTCCGCCAGCAGCACGTTCATGTGGCCGGGCATCCGTCCGGCAACCGGGTGGATGGCATAGGTGACTTCCGCACCGTTGTCTTCCAGCAGTTCGCCGAGTTCACGAACCACGTGCTGGGCCTGGGCAACCGCCATGCCGTAGCCCGGCACGAAGGTGACCGAGGAAGCGGCTTCGAGGATCAGGTAGGCGTCTTCCGTATTGATCGGCTTCACCTCGCCTTCCACCTTGGTGGCGGTCTTCACGGCACCGAAGCCGGAGAAGAGCACGTTGGCCAGTGAACGGTTCATGGCCCTACACATGATGTTGGTGAGGATGATGCCGGCGGCGCCCACCAGGGAGCCCGCCACGATCAGGATGTTGTTGTGGATGGCGAAGCCGGCCGCGCAGGCCGCCAGGCCCGAATAGCTGTTCAGCAGAGAGATCACCACCGGCATGTCCGCACCACCGATCGGGATCACGGCCATCACACCGAATACCAGCGAGAGCACGATCACCGCATAGAAGTACGGGGAATCAAGCACCGGATCCATGGCAAACATGACACCACAATAGATCAATGCCACAAGCAGCAGGGCATTCACGATGCGCTGCGCGCCGAATACGATCGCCCGGCTGGACATCACTTCGGAGAGCTTGCCCCAGGCGATGAGGGAACCCGAGAACGTCATGCCACCGATCAGAATCGACAGCAGAATCGTCACGATGGTGAACGTGGTGTTGCCCGTGTTGTACAGCGCCGCCCAGCCAACAAAAAGGCTGGCGATACCGCCCGATCCGTTAAACAGCGCCACCATCTCAGGCATGGAGGTCATGGCCACCTTCTGTGCGGCAACGAAACCAACAATCGCGCCGACCACCATGGCCGCAGCGATCCACTGATACTCGATGATCTCGCGGGCAGCGAGCGTCACAAGAATGGCCAGCAGCATGCCGACCGCAGACAGCAGATTGCCTTTCACGGCTGTCGCCGGCGAGCTCATCTGCTTGAGACCGAATATGAACAGAATGGCAGCTACGATATAGATGCCGTTGATCAGCTCCGCACTCATGATTTATCTCCCGCCGCCGGCCCTTCTTTCTTCTTGAACATGCTGAGCATGCGGTCGGTGACCATATAGCCGCCCACCACGTTGATGGTGGCGAAGAAAACGGCGAGCGTGCCGAGCCAGGTGGCCCATTCGGCAAGGCCGGCACCGGCGGAGCCGAGCGCCCCTACCAGCGTGATACCGGATATGGCATTAGCGCCGGACATCAGCGGTGTGTGCAGGGTCGCAGGGACTTTGGAGATCAGCTCGAAGCCCAGGAAGATGGACAGCATCAACACAAAGCCGAGAAATATCGCTTCCATGATTGGGACTCCGTTTAGAGGTTCTTGATCGTTTCGTTGACGATGGCGCCGTCGCGCGTGATCACGCTCGACTGCACGATCTCGTCTTCCGGGTCGAGGGTCAGCGATTTCGCTTCGTCGTCCCAGAAGTGGTCGATCAGGTTGAACAGATTGTTGGAATACATATCGCTGGCGTTACGGGAAACCTGAGAGGGCAGGTTGCCCTGACCCACGACCTTCACGCCGTTGATCTCCACGACTTTGTCGAGCTCGGATCCCTCAACATTCCCGCCGGTCTCCACCGCCATATCGATGACGACGCTGCCGGGCTGCATGGCTTCCACCATGTCGCGGGAAACGATCTGCGGGGCCGGGCGGCCAAACAGCTGCGCGGTGGTGATCACCACATCGGACTGGCTGATCACTTTCTTCTGGCCCTGCTTCTGCAGTTCGATCTGCTCCGGCGTGAGCTCTTTGGCATAACCCTGATCGGTCTGACCCGTGTCACCAAGATCGATCTCGACGAACTTTGCGCCAAGTGACTGAACCTGCTCGGCAACGACCGGGCGGGTATCGAAGGCTTCCACCCGGGCGCCAAGACGCTTGGCGGTGGCGATGGCCTGCAGCCCCGCAACACCCGCTCCGATCACGAATACCCGCGCCGGGGCGATGGTGCCGGATGGCGTCATCATCATCGGCATGATCTTCGGACAGTGATACGCGGCCTGGATCACGGTCACATAACCGGCCAGGTTGGCCTGGGAAGAGAGCGCGTCCATCTTCTGCGCCAGCGTCGTCCTCGGGATCATCTCCATGGAGATCGATGTCACCCCTTTGGACGCCAGGCTATCCACCAGGCTTTTTTCGTTGAAAGGATCGAGGAAACTGATGTGCAGCGCGCCGGATTTGAGGTTGGCCACATCTTCTGCGTCCGGTTTTCGAACCCGGAGTACGAGATCGGCTTTGCCGAGCAGGGCTGCCCGATCCGACTCCACTTTCACTCCGACCTCGGTGAACGCTGCATCCGGATATCCAGACCGGTCGCCAACACCGGCTTCCACGGCAATCTCGAAGCCCATGCCGATCAGTTTTTTCGCATTCTGCGGGACGAGCGCGCTACGCAGCTCGCCCGGCCAGGTTTCCCTGGGCACAGCGATTAACATCCAATTCCCCCAATTCCAGGTGGTGTCTTCATACGGTAAAAAGCGCGTACCCCCACGCGCGATGAGGCAACTTAGCTAATCACCCCCCACAACACAATATGCATTTATCCATAAGGATAGCGCCCTTTGGCCACGTCCCGGCTTGCATCCAGACCAGGCAGTCCAGACAATCCCCAGTCCATGGGAGGGGGCGGGAAGCGCCGTATGTCATCCGCAGTAAATCGGGCCGGGTTCGGCAGCCGGGCCTTTCTGACCGGCATTCTCGTCGCCTTCGTGATCGGAATCCTGGGTTCCCTGGCCATCCGCCCACCCGGGGCCGCCGCCCCGGCTCTCCAGTCTCCGGCAGGAGATGATGCGCCAGCGACCCGCTACCGCTGGCGGATGCCGGTTTCATTCTCCAGCACCATGCCCGTCCTGGGCGACAACCCGATCTATGTGGCCGATCAGATCCGCAAGTCATCCAGCGGCAGGATCGACATCACCATCTTCGAGCCCGGCGAGATCGTGCCCGCCTTTTCGATCAGCGACGCGGTCCGGGATGCCAAAGTCCCCATCGGCTATACCTGGCTCGGCTACGATCAGGGCAAGGTGCCGGCCTCGCCGCTGCTCGGGGCCGTGCCATTCGGCCTTGAACCCTGGGAATTCGCGGCCTGGTGGTATGAAGGGGGTGGCCGGGCGCTCGGCCAGGCGCTGTATCACGAACAGGGTTCGCACATCCTGCTCTGCGGCATGACCGGTCCGGAAACCGCCGGCTGGTTCCGCAATCCCGTCCGCTCCCTGGCCGACGTGGAAGGCCTGAAGATCCGTTTCGCCGGTATCGGCGGCCGGGTGATGGAGCGAGCCGGTGCCTCGGTGACCATGCTGCCCGGCGGAGAAATCTTCCAGGCGCTGGAAAAGGGCGCCATCGACGCCACGGAATTTGCTCTGCCCATCGTCGACCAGTCGCTGGGCTTCAACCGCATCGCGCCCTACAACTATTATCCCGGCTGGCACCAGCCCGGCACCTTTTCCCACCTGGCAGTGAATCTGGATGTCTGGGCAGGGCTTTCCGAAGCGGATCAGGCCCTGCTGGAGACCGCCTGCACCGCCGGCGCCATGCGCAATCTGGCCAGTTCAGAAGCCAAACAGGGCGCCATCATCGCCGGATTCCCGGCGGCCGGAGTAAGCGCAGAAACACTGCCGATGGAACTGCTGCGGGAACTCGAGCGGATCACGGAGACCGTGATGGCCGAGGAAGCGGCGAAAGATGCCCACTTCGCCCGGATCTACGCCTCCCAGAAGGCGTTCAAGGAAGACTACGCCCACTGGAAATCCCGGGCCTACCTGCCAAGGGACTTTTAGTGGAACTGCCCGAGACCGCCCTCTCGCGCCTGATCGATCCGGTGGTGGCCCGGGTTGGCTACTGGGCCTCCTGGCTCTGGGTCCTGCTGCTCATCATCATTGTGCTCAACGTGGTGCTGCGCTACGCCTTCGGCGAAGGTCGGGTGGAGTTCGAAGAGATCCAGTGGCACCTCTACGCCACCGGTTTCCTCCTGGCCCTCGGCTATGGGGTGCAGACCGATTCGCACATCCGGGTGGATGTGCTGCATGAGCGATTTTCGCCCACCCTTCAGGCCTGGTTCGAGTTCTACGGCATCCTGCTTTTTCTGCTGCCCTTCATCGCCCTGATTCTCGTCTTCTCTGTGCCCTTCGTCGCAGCGAGCTTCGAGCTTTCCGAGATCTCCAACGCACCCGGCGGCCTGCCTTTCCGCTGGGCCATCAAAGCCATGCTGCCGCTTGGGTTCCTGCTGCTGGCAATGGCGACCCTGGCCCGGTTGAGCCGCATCTGGAAGTTTCTGTTCACGAACAGGCAACCTTCCCTGCACGACCAGAGCAACACCGATGCCGGCTAACGAAATTCTGGCCCTCGCCATGTTCGTGAGCTTTATCGCTCTGGTGTTCACGGGTTTTCCGGTCGCCTGGATCCTTGGCGGCCTCTCTGTGATTTTCACCGCACTCGCCATCGTTCTCGAAGTGGACTTCGCCATCCCCATCGGTATGGGTTGGGACTACAGCTCGCTGTCGGTCGAACGCATCTGGAACGTGATGGAGAACTGGGTGATGGTCGCCCTGCCCATGTTCATTTTCATGGGTCTGCTACTCGACCGGTCCGGTATTGCCCGGGAACTGATGATCGCCTTCTCGCGCCTGTTCGGAGGTATCCGCGGGGGGCTCGCCATCACTGTCACCCTGATCGGACTGCTGCTGGCGGCCACCACCGGCATCATCGGCGCCTCGGTGGTGTTACTTGCCCTGCTCGGGCTGCCCGTGATGCTGAACCAGGGCTACGACAAATCGCTGGCGGCAGGCACCGTCTGCGCGGTGGGCACGCTGGGGATTCTGATCCCACCAAGCATCATGCTGGTGCTGATGGCAGATCGGATGTCCATGAGCGTGGGTGATCTGTTTCTGGGGGCCGTTTTCCCCGGCATGCTGCTCGGCGGTCTCTACATCGCCTACATCCTCGGCTACGGTTTGCTGCGCCCGGACCGGGCGCCTGCCGCGGCCCACGATCCGGTGGATTGGCATGCGGTGGTCGATCTCTTCAAGGCCATCCTGCCGCCCGCCTTTCTCATCCTCGCGGTGCTCGGCAGTATTTTCATGGGCCTGGCAACGCCCACTGAAGCGGCGGGCGTCGGCGCCGCGGGCGCCTGGCTGCTGGCAGCGCTGAAACGGCAGCTTGGCGGCGGGGTGATGAAGGACGTGCTGGAAGAAACCACCCGGACGACGGGATTCATCTTCGCCGTGCTGCTGGGCGCTACCGCTTTCTCTCTGGTGCTCCGTGGACTGGGAGGAGACGAGTTGATCGAAGGCGCGCTCTTGAGCCTGCCGTTCGAAGCCACCGGCATCGTGATCTGCATTCTGATCGCCACCTTCATTCTCGGATTCTTTCTGGACTGGATTGAGCTGACCCTGATCATCCTGCCGCTGGTCTCGCCGGTTGTGACCGGCCTCGGGTTCGATCCTGTCTGGTTCACGGTGCTGTTTGCCGTCTGCCTGCAGACGAGCTTCCTCACGCCACCGGTTGGCTTCGCCATTTTCTATCTGAAAGGGGTGGCCCCCGAAGGCATCGACGTGCGCACGATCTATCGAGGGGTAGTGCCGTTCATCCTGTTGCAGTTGCTCGGGCTGATCATCCTGTTCAACTGGGAAGCCCTGGTCACCTGGCTGCCTGCGCAGGCTTACGGCGCCTGATCCAGGCTCGCCTCTCAATGCCCGGCGCGGAGCGCCATTGCATCGCTGAACGCGACCAGGTCCGCCATGCTGTGCAGATCCCGATTGAAGTGGGGGATCAGCTTCCGGGGCTGATTCAGCGCTTCCAGCATCTGCAGGGAACGGCTGTCCGCGGCCGCAAGCCGCCGGGCATCCGTCAGCGCCGCTTCCACCCTGGTGGCAAGATTATCCCGATCCGCACTACCCAGCGCCGCGAGACGGGCCTGGTCGGCGCTCGACAGCGGCATTGCCGTGACCGGCAGGTGGGCACGGTTGACGAGCACGCCCGCGATTCCCATCCCATCCTCTGTAAGTCGCAACGCAAAACGCTCCGCCTGGGAAAGACTCACCGGCTCCGGCACGCACACCAGCAGGAAGCGGGTGCCCGGTGCTTTCATCAGTGCGAGCACCGCCTGCGAACGCGCTTTCAAACCTTCGAACATGCTCGAAAACGCGAGCAGAAAATCAGACAGATCTGCCAGCATCTCGAGCCCGCTCAGGCGTTCGAGGAATTTCAACATCAGCGCGGATGACTGTCGAAAGAACCCGAACTGCGCCTTCGCAGCCACGCCGTAGGGCGCCAGCAGCACCTGGGTGAACGATCCATCGAGCAGATCGATCAGGCGCTTCGGGGCAGCCAGAAAGTCCAGCGCATGCTGAGCCGGCGGGGTGTCGACGATCAGGAGATCGTGCTCGCCCCGGTTGTGGATCTCCAGCACCCGTTCCATCGCAATCAACTCCCGGGATCCCCCGAGCGTGCTGGAAAGCTGCTGGTAGTAACTGTTCGCGAATATCGTGTCGCGAACGCGCGCATCCGGCGCGTAGGTCTCCACCATCCGATCGAACGTGCGTTTGGTATCCAGCATCATGGCCGACAATGTGCCCGGCGCGTCTACCACCACCGGCTGCGGGTCGTTCTGCAGGCCATCCAGACCCATGGCCTGAGCCAGTCGTTTGGCCGGATCGATGGTCATCACCACCGCCGAACGGCCGGCTCGTGCCGCCATCACGCCAAGGGATGCAGCACAGGTGGTTTTACCCACCCCACCGGCGCCGCAGCAGACGATCACATTCTGTTCGCGCACCAGCGCTTCCAGATTCATGGGATCAGCCATTGGCAGCCTGCTCCGAAAGGTGTGCCACCAGACCGGTCAGCAGCGCCGCCGGTTCATGATCAATGATCCTCGGCAGTTGCCAGAGCGTTCGGGCGCCATCCGCCAGCGGCGCGAGCGATGCATCCTGACTGGCTGCCAGCGCACTCTCGGCCCCTGCCGCCTCAATGGCCGCCAGAAGGGCCGGTCCCGGGTCGGTTATGGCACCCAACGCTTCAATCTCTTCCGGGCCGAAGCGCGAAGGAACCCGCTGATTGACGATCATCGGCCCGACACCCATCCGCCGCTCGCGGAGGATCGTCTCCAGTTCGAGGGCTTCTCGTACGGCCATCTCTTCCGCCAGGGTAGCCAGCACCACACGGGTGCGCTCCGGATTCATGAGGAGATCCTGGATTTTCCGGGCGTTGTGGTTGAGTGGCCCGACAAGTACGGCCTGGAGTGTCGCCGCTGGCACATCGATCAGCGTCCTGAAATGGCCCGTCGCCGGGGCATCGAACACCACTTTCGAAAACGCTGAATCCGTCGCCAGGTCGTAGAGCTTGCCCAGGCACATCAGTTCCTCGAACCCGGGCGCCGCCTCCGCAAAATCACGGAACATCCGGCTCTTCAGAAAGGTGTCGTACATGCCGGAAAACGGCACTTTCCGGCGCACATATTCCCGGATGGCGGCAAAGGCATCCACCCGCATCACCCAGAGATTGTTCGCGGCTTCCTGAGGCTCATAGACGAGCGGCACATCAAACAGCGGATGGCGGTCAGTCTGGCCGTCAAAACTGACCAGCACGGTTCTATCCTCACGCGCACAGAGATCGGCGATCGCACCCGCAATCACCGTTTTACCGACGCCGCCCTTGCCGCTGACGACAATCAAACGCTCTCGAAACACCCGGCTATCTTCGCCAATGGGGAAACAGGCTTACTATTATCCCCCGTTCCGGCAAAATACGAACATACGCCAGAACAGACCGTCGGCTTTCTCACCAAACGGAGCATTTCACCAGAGAATGCCCGCAAGAGAACCGAGGACGACAAAGAGACACCGGCATGGGCACTTACGAGGTGGTGGCGCGGAACTTTTCCGAGGCGCACGAGAACAGGATTCACAGCGATGAAATCGCGCAGAAGTACGGCTTCAAAGGTGCGTTGGTGCCTGGCGTTGCCGTCTGGGGCCATCTGACCCACCCGTTGGCAGACAGATTCGGCGAACGCTGGCTCAGCCGATCACTGAATGAGACACGATTCTTCAAGCCCGCCTACCACGGTGATCGGCTGATCATTTCCACCGAAGAAAATGCCGAGGGCATCCTGGTGCAGGGCCACAACCAGGAAGGCACTCTGCTCGCGGAAATCCGCACGCAGATGCCGGACCAGATGCCTGCACCGGAGGATCAGACCGTATTCTCCCGACCCCGCCGGGATGCACAGCGCGTGGAGATGAGCTGGGACGTGGTGAACGAAAAAGAGCCGTTCCCGGAATGGCACTTTCAGATCATCACAGACGAGAACCAGCGCTATGCCAGCGAGATCTCCGATGAACTGCCGATCTATCAGCACCTGGCCCATCCACACTGGCTGCTCAGCATTGCCAACCAGACGCTGACCCGCGAATACGAGATGCCCGCCTGGATACACGTGGGTTCCGAGGTGCGCTTTCGGGAACTGATCCGGGTGGGCGATACCCTCGCAGTGAACGCGGTGCCGCTGTCGAAATGGGCGCGTAAAGGGCATCAGTTCGTGCAGCTCTACATCACCTTTCACCGTCTGAACGTACTCACGACCGAGATCTTCCACACCGCCATATTCCGGGTAGCCGAGTAATGCGCATCGCGGCGTTAGCCTCTCATGGCGGCTCCATCCTGCAGGCCGTGATAGATGCCTGCGAGTCAGGCGAGCTACCGGCGGAAGTGAACCTGGTGATCAGCAACAACAGCCGCTCCGGCGCGCTGGAACGCGCTCGAGCGCACGCAATCGACTCCGCTCATCTGAGCGGCAGAGGCTATCCGGACCCTGATCAGCTGGATGCAGCCATTGAACAGGCGCTCATGGCTGCACAGGCAGACTGGGTATTGCTCGCAGGCTACATGAAGAAGCTGGGCCCCCGGACGCTGACCCGCTACCGCAATCGCATCATCAACACCCACCCTGCACTTCTTCCGAAGTACGGCGGCCAGGGCCTGTATGGCAGCAAGGTGCATGCATCGGTGATCGAAGCGGGCGAGACCGAATCCGGCGCCACCGTGCACCTCGTGGATGGCGAATACGATACCGGCCCGATCCTCGCACAGGTGAAAGTGCCCATACGCAGCAGTGATACGGCGGAGATCCTCGAAGAACGGGTGAAAGAAGCCGAGCGAAAGCTGATCGTGACGACACTGGCTGAACTCGCCAGCCGCCGCGAGGCATCCTGACCCAGGATCACACCTCCCGGTCAGTCGCGCGCTACCGTTTCTATTTCCAGGTCTCCTTTCAGGGTGCGATGCACCGGACAGCGATCGGCAATCTCCATCAATCGTGCTTTCTGATCCGTTGTCAGGTCGCCAATCAATGAGATTTCCCGATGCAGAATCTCGAGCTTACGCCCTTCCCCTTCGCAGCCTTCGCAATCTTCCCGATGCTCCCGGCTGTGGTACAGGCAAACGCGCACATCCTCCAGCGGCCAGGACTTCCGGTTCGCATACATCCGGATGGTCATCGAGGTGCAGGCGCCGAGCGCGGCAAGAAGATGCTCATACGGATCCGGCCCGAGATTGTCGCCACCAACCCGCTTGGGCTCATCGGCGAGCCAGTGATGGTCGTCTGAATACAGATCGCGCAAAAACCGCCGGTTGCCTTCCCCCACATGAAGCCGGTTCTGCGCCACCCTGGGTGCATCCGGTTCTGCCCGCTCCGGCAGATAGGAGTCAGCCCATGCGGAGATGGTTGATGCCACATACTCCGCACGACCGACATCGCTCAACAGATGATCGGCACCATCCACCGAGATAAAGCTCTTCGGGTGCCGCGCCGCCTGAAAGATCCGGGCTGCTTCATCGATCGACACCACCTCATCCAGGGGTGCATGCAGGATCAGAAGCGCGCGCTTCCAGCTGCCGATAACCGATTCCAGACTCCTGTCCCGCAGATCGTCCAGAAACTGCTTCTGGATCCGGAACGTGCGTCCAGCGAGGCTCACTTCCGCCTCACCGCTGGAAACGATGGCGTCGATATCGGCATGAAACTGCCTGGTCACATGCTCCACCGTCGCGGGTGCGCCGATGGTGGCGACCGCCGTCACCTCAGGAATCTGGCCACCGGCAAACAGTACGGCAGATCCGCCCAGGCTGTGTCCGACCAGGAGGCTGGGCGCCATCCCTGACTCACGAAGAAACCCTGCTGCAGCGATCAGATCCGAGACATTCGAAGAGAAGTTCGTGTTGGCAAAGTCGCCTTCCGAGCCGCCAAGGCCCGTGAAGTCGAAACGAAGCACTCCGATCCCCCTCGCTGTCAGGCCCCTGGCAATCCGCGCTGCGGCGGCGATGTCTTTGCCGCAGGTGAAACAGTGCGCGAACAATGCATACGCTCTGGGTGGCATATCCGGCAGTTCCAGGAGGGCCGCCAGGGTTTCGCCGCGATCATTGGAAAATTCGACCTTCTCTCTGCTCATGCCAGTTCCTGAACGTGTGGGCTTAAAATCGATGACTGCATGAGAGGGAGTGAACAAAAGAAAGGCGCCCAAGTCGAGGGGAGCGACGAGGGCGCCTTGTGCGTAACACCGACATGGGTCTGTAGGGGAGAGAGATGCGCCAGTGTTACTCGCTTTACTTAGTGCAGAACGCGTGCCAACTAGCCATTTCGGCTGAAAGTTTTTTTTGGCTAGCCGTTTTACTGGGTTTTTGCAGAGAGTCCGCTGCAACCGACATTGGCGGGTGCAGCAAAGCAGGAATGGGGCGCACCAAAACAGTTCATATTGGCGGGGGACGCTCCAGAAAAGGGAACCGTCAGCCGTGCAGAACCTCGAGCGCACGCTCATGAAGCGCCCGGTTCCCTGACGCGAGCACGGTGCCCCCGAGGCTGGGATTACCGCCGCTATAGGTGGTGACGACCCCGCCCGCACCCTCGATGATGGGAATCAGGCCCTGTATGTCATAAGGATGCAATGTGGCATCCGTCGCCAGATCGACAAAACCCATCGCCAGCATCCCATAGATGTAGCAATCCCCACCGTATTTCGAGAGCTTCGCCTGGGACTCCAGACGACGGAAGGCGTCTCCTTCCTCACCACGGAAATAATTCGGCGATGTGGTGGTGAGCACCGCATCCGATACCTCACCGCAATCGCGGGTTCGCAACGGACGGCTGGTACCGGCATGACGAAATTCCGCTTTCTGCCCGTCTCCGCACCAGAGCTCTTCGGTATACGGCTGGAACATCACGCCAACGATGGGCCGCTCACCATCGAACAGCCCGAGCAGCAATCCCCAATGCAGCATGCCGCTCATAAACGCACGAGTCCCATCGATGGGATCGATCACCCAGGTGAGGCCATTCCCCTCCTCGAGGCCGAATTCCTCGCCGCAGATGCCGTGTGACGGAAACTGTTCGCGGATCCGTTCACGCAATACCAACTCCGCCGCCTTATCCGCCTCCGTTACCGGATCGAATCCAGCGCCTTCGATCTTGTTCTCGATCACTGTCTCCGATCGAAAGTATTGAAGGGTCTCGCCACCAGCAGCCATCGCCGCATCTACCGCGAAGTCCAGAAACGCGCTGCGCTGCGCGTCCGTGACCGAAACAGGGGATGAATAATCAAGCATGCTTCATTATGGACCAGGCCTTAACCTGGCTGCATTCCTAATCTAAGATCGATCGACACACCATGAGGGATAAAGAGATGCCTAGAGAAGTCGTAAACCCCGCCAGTCACAAGCCCATTTCCGATGGGTATCACTTCTCAGCCGCCGTAAAGGCGAACGGATTGCTGATTCTCTCCGGCCAGATTGGCGCAAACGTCGATGGGTCGCCAATCGAAGCCGTAGACGAGTTCCGCAACGCCTGGAAGGGGATCGGTGAAACGCTGGCTGAAGCGGGCAAGGGCTACGAGGACATTCTCGAATACACCAGTTACCACGTGAACATGCACGATCACCTGCAGGCTTTCATGAAGGTGCGGGACGAGTTCGTATCTGAACCCTGGCCCGCCTGGACGGCGATTGGATGTACGGAGCTGGCGGTGCCGGGTGCCAGGGTGGAGATAAAGGTTGTGGCTGGGTGATCGTCGGTTAGCTAGGGCCGTTGCGCGACAACCAAATCCGCATAATCTCGATAACAAAGTTGCGAGCGAACAATGTCGAATCCCGATTCCTCAAGAAGCTGCAACAGCTCTTGAGTGTTGTGTGTCCACAGCTCCCCAGCCTGTTGATCATTGTGCCCTTTACGATTAATCGAGATGGTCTTCGTTTGACGGCGTAGCACCCTAACCGCTTCAACAACCCCAACATTAGCGACAAGATTCTTGAGCAAAAACCAAGTCCAGTCGACGACATCCATCTCGCGACCGAAGTCGATCAAGAAGAAGTGGCCACCAGGTTTCAACCAGGAGAACATCTTATCGACTATGGGACGTACTGGAGGGACATTGTTGAGCGCATTCACACATACAACCAGATCGGTTGATTTTTCTTTGATATCAACCGTTTGAATATACTCTTCAACCATTTCGACACAGAATCCTCGCGACCGGTATTTCTCCGCCGCGAATTTATTCATCTCATGACTGCAATCGACATGCATCGCGCGCGCTTTTGGCATCTGCTCTAGCAGTGCGCACACGAAATTACCCGTACCAGCTCCTACGTCGACCACCCTGGCTGTATCTGGCAGGGATAATACGTCCAACTCAGCCTTAAACAGGTTGAGCATCTCATCGTAGGCAGGATTTATCGCACAGAGTTCGTCGAAGCGCGGTGCGTAGGCTTCATAGTCCACAGATTGGACCCGACTTCAAATGACTAGCGCTCATTTATTACTTCTCTAGGGCAAACGGCAACGTATTTGGCAATACAAGTAAGTCGATTGCAAGTGCACCAACCAAAATTAGTGCGGTCAACATCCCGAACGTGCTGTTGACTTCGAAAGGCGAGAATGCCAACACACCAAATCCCGAGGCAAGAATCAACGTCGTAGTGCAAATGGCATTGCCGACACGATGCACCATATACGAGACTGCTTCTTGCACATCCAGCCCAAGTTTTTCACGCGCATGGTTAAATCGGTAGATCATGTGGATAGTGTCATCGACAACAACACCGGTGCAGATACAAAGCACAATAGTAGCGGCGATTCCTATCGAATCTTGGAAGAACGCCCATATACCAAAACCACAAACTATCGGAATGACCGTTGTGAAGAAGAGAATCACACCAAGCCACATGTTTCTGAAAAACACTGCCAGTAAAACACTGGTACCGACTATGCTGAGCAGTAGGGAGATGGCTATGTTCGGGATGTTCTTTTCAGAAAGGTAGGAAAGAGGAATTGCCTCTCCCGTTGTGAGAATTTTCAAGGAATGTACGTCGGCTAATTCCGCCAGCCTCTCAGACAAAAGGACAATTTGTCTTGAGGACATATCGTGGGCGACCACCGATACCCTTATTGATGAGTTATCAATCGAAATCAAATCACTCTTCGACTGACCATCAGTCAAAGAAAGCTCATAAACGAGAAGCAACTGTGCAACACCATCCTCATCAAGCTGCCTCCAATTCTGGTCAACAAGATGCGGCCCAAAGAAGTCCAGAACGTCAACAATTGAATAGACGTTGTCGACGTCAGGAAATTTTCTCAGATCTTCGACGAACGACGCCGCCCTCAATAGAAACCTGGGGTCATGGACAGAACCATCCGCAAAAACTTCGATCTCTATATTTGTCGGACCGATTAGATTCTCTGCCACGTATTCACTGTCCGCCCGAATCCGGGTATCGGCATCAAAGTAACGAACGAAATCGTCATCGAGACTTAACTGCGAAATATTCGCCGCTGCAGCAAACGCAAGGAGACCAAACAGTATTGCAATTATCCCGGATCTGCCCGCACCTCTAGCATAGCGATTCAGCATAGGTTGCAATCCTATTTGCCAACGAGAAGGCGAGATTTTCGGCAGTCTTTGCACCACATTCGGAACAATCGAAAATAGATACAGGCAACAAATCGGAATCGAAACGGCAGTCCAAAGCCCCAAGTCTCTAAAGGGTGGAGACTCCACCAGCAACATCGACAACATGGCAACAACAGTAGTTGCGCCGGTTAGCAAAATCGGTACAAGTTGTGCTTCAGCCGCACCGAACGCAACCTGCTGTTGGTCTCTTGTCTGGTCCTCCGACAACACACGCACAATGTGCATGAAGTAATGCATGGCCATTGCCGTAGATAGCGTCAAGATCACGGTTGCTAGAGCCGCGCTACCAGTACTCAGAATCAATCCAAGCCACCCCCCAATCCCAAGAGTCGTCAAAATGGTGGCTATGGAAAGACCCAAGGAGGTTGTTGCCATACGCCAGTCATCGAATGCAACAAAGAGCAGGGCGCCGATAAGAACGATTGCCAACCCCATAAAGCCATAAATTTCATCTACAGTCGCTTCTACGAACGCGTACATCAGAGGCACACGGCCTACAAAGTGCAAAGAAGCACCTTCCGGCAGCTCAATCGAAGCCTCTATGTCTTCCAGCCTGCTGTAGATCTCCAATACAGCCGTAGTGTTCGATGTAGCAAACCGTAAAGTGCTAAAGACAGCCATGGTGTTTCCATCTGAACTCACCAGGCGATAGATTGAGGAAAGCTGGTTGCTTCGGAAGAGATCGTCCGGACACCCTCCCCGACAAAACTCTTCCAAAAAGTCATACCGGTCTATAGTGAACTCATCTGACCGGACAACAGGATGATTAACAAGCGATTCAACACGCGTCACATACGGAATCGTGTAAGAAAGATGATGTAGCACAGCTACTGTTTCCGGAAGCCTGGAGCGACATGCATCCGTTGGTTCATCGCAAGAAACTACGATGCCAACGTAGTTCTGAGCGCCAAAATTCTCTTCGAATTGAACAAGATCTCGTACGCGCGGGTCATCCGGGTCCATAAGGACCCTGTTGTCCGGTGTAAAAGACAGAAACTGAAGACCAAATATTGACCACAAGAACAAGAGACTCGAGGCCCAAGACAGATGCCAAGAGACCCTCTTCATGTACGACTTAGTCTACGCAACCTATAGTCGCGGTAACGAGCCATACCGCGCGCAAGTGGGCCAAACATCTTGTAAACCGCGATCCTCGCTCGGTCAATTCCCCGAATCTGAATTCGCGATGCGTCGATTAAATAGCCAGACACCCTCCTGTAAACCAAGTTCCAGAAGATCGGATTGACATTCCAGCCCAGGAGGATTTTGTGCATATCACCAAAAAGGATGTGCCCCTTCTCATTGAATAGCTTGCTACTGTAGCTAATATTCAGGGGCTCCAAACCGACTCGAGTAAAAAAGGGAAGCATCCGCTCGAGGCAGCTAATGATCACGTATCTGCGCTCGTGCAGACTGGTCGTCACGATAAACTCAAGCAAACTTGCCATCAGATCTCCGTGGCGATAGTCAGGACGAATCGCCAATCTTCCAACTTCGATCATCTCGGATTTACGCGGCAAGTCCGTTGGAAGTTCAGCAAGTTCCGCATGTTCAAACGGCTCATCTTCGCTGTTAAACAACACTCGAACAGTGGCAATCAACTCTCCATCATGACGAGTACCCAGAATAATTCTTGCGTGACTATCAAATCTGTCACCCATGTCATCAATCGTCACGCTGCTTTGAAGATTGGAGTCTGCTTCATGCGCCTCCAGTCTCAACCGCTTCACCTTCTCGTACTCTTCTTCAGTTGTCAGATACGTGAAGTTCACGGCAGCAGACACAGATGTTGGCCAAAGATCCTCTTCCTTCAGCCGCACCAACGACGCACCTTCAGCGAACTGAATGAGATACTGGCCGATAATGGACCTCATGCGAGGGGTAAATTTGTCGAAGTCCACACCAATGGCCAATCGATCCCTACCTCCTTCCGAGGCAAACCCCACCCTCTTAACTGTCACCGGAACGTGAAAGACTCCGTCAACGTCAAAATTGGCAGTGAGCTGAAGAGACATCCCTGGAATGAGCAGCTTGTTACGGAGAGAACACGTGAGCTGCATCCCGCGCCTGGAAATGTCACGAACCTTGAACCACATGTGGTCATTGATCCTTCCCGGAGTAGGGCAGGTCGCTGTGGGAGTGTAATCTGGCCAGCAGTTCCATCGAGTTTTATTTCGCCGTTCATGAGTGGCTGGGGGAGCACTCTCCGGCTGATGGAAGCGGACACCTGCAAGTGCAATGTGCTCATTTTCTTGAATGAGCTCAACCACACTAGCGTCGAAGCGTATTCTTTGCCCTGCAATTAGCAGCTCGAGGACTAACGTTTCACCTTTCTTGAGCTGGGGTGACTCCGAATCAATTAATAGTTCAGCCCCGATTGGGCTGGTTCTCCAAACCCGCATAGGACGGAATGAGCCATCGCTAGAGGTTCTAACTCGAGCCTCCATACGGTCGTTCACCCGAATGTCGGCGGGTCGAATCAGCCCATGCAGTTTAGAAAAGTCGAGATTGTATCGATCTCTAACCTCTACCGGATCCGTCAATCTTTTACCCTCGAAAGAACTGTTGATAGCAGCGAATCAAGATCTTCCTGCGGTGTCAGCTTGTAGAGATTACGCACCTCCGGGAAGTCTCGAATGCGCAGTTCTAGTTCATCGAGATCTATATGGTCAAACGGTATCGCCAATTCCAGATCATCTACAGCGCGCTTTGCCCGCTCACTCAAAATCAGGTCCCCTGATCTAAGCAACCGCGCAATACTAGGCTGTTTCGTAAGATCGTCCACCCTACTCAGAAAGTTTACCGGTGTACCAAGCGCGGTAATCTCAACGGATGAGTCGAGTCCGCCGAAGTTTCCGACCATCGCCTCACCTGCAGAAATCAGTATGTAGCGATTTATGCGCTTTTTCGAAGCAGACAAATTCATCGTCTCATTCAGTTTTCCAACTTCTACGCCGGCAGCTATCGCCCTCAACACATTCAGATGCATAGAATCATCGTCGAAATAGGCAAAAATCAAATCGCCGATCTTTCTCGGAATACCGCCTAAATCCTCAATCGCATTAGAGCAAGCTGTAACTTCTGGCATAACGCTTTCAATAATAAATTCGTCAAGCTCTTTAGACCCCTCGGTAAATCCCCTAATGTCGGTGAACAAGCAAGCAACATTCTTCTTGCGTGCTTTAAGAGCTTCAATTGAGGCCTCAACAACTGACATACCGCGCTGAAGCATCTCAGCCATTCGATCAGCAATTACCCTGGGGATGAACGATTGGATTCGATTGGAAAACTCGTTGCTGATTTCAGCAATGCGCGTCTGTTGAGCCAAGTTTTCTTCGCTCAAGATAAAGTTCCGAACCTCCGACAACGCTGACCGCCTGATGATCGCAGTCACCAAAAGACTAACCATCGTCGCGGATGTCGTATATTCGAACCTAATTCCCGCTTCATGTATTACGGGAGCACCCACAACACAAAGTACTAGCGTATAAACCAACGACCAGATGACGTTTAGGGTCATGACCATCATGGTCACCATCACGAAGATGTAGAAAAAGATCCATGCGTCTATCGAGTACCAGATACTTACATAGGCTTGTGTGTAGCACAGGATAAAGGACGCGACAAAAGCCGGAAGCTTGTAACCTTTGAACTTCGTAAGTGGGCTAACGTAGAAACCTGTGCACAGCGCGCACATGGCTGCCATGCTCAGTCGATACCTAAGCCAGAATTCTGATGGTTCGAGCCCCATCGGGACATCAAAGAAAAAGAAGTTAGCGATCTCCCCGATCGCCACAGCAAGAAAAAAGAAGCTGGCATACCTTAGAAAGTTCTCTTTCTGGCGTTTATTCCATTTCTCACGCCATACAGGATCGGTAATGAGAATCTCGGGTACCAAATACGACAATGTTCTATCGACTAATTGCAATTCCCACGCCCTCCGATACTACCTTCATGAATAGCACCTAGAATGGGAGTACACCCTCCCATTGCATGAGCGTCACAGCTGGCGCGAAAATGAAGTTGCTGGCTGACCATTTCGTCCTTCTACGTGATGTTCTGGCTTCCAGTACCCTTAAACCATACTCGCATCTGGGCCGGGATTTCTTCTCAGCCAATCACGTTTCTCCCAAAGTCCTGAAAAAAGACACGAGACTACGTAATCAGGGCTTGATGAGCCCCAGATGTGACTAGTTTCTCATAATCTAACAAGTCAGGGAGATAGCCTAACTGTCAAGACATTCGTGTATTCGGCAAAAGATGAACTGGCAGATATGGCCCGAAAAAGGATTTGGCACGTTGGGCTCCTCACTGAGCGTGTATATTGACTTCCAGCCCAGTGCTGGAGGAGCAGTGCGATGTATCGGCCCATTCGGTCAACGGGCCCTATCACGACCGTACATCGAAGATGCAATGCGGGATCTGACACTAGAACTCGAAGAAAGCTACCTCAGTACTGAACAGTTCGTACTGTGGGGGGCGTACTCAGACCGCCCTCAATTTGAAGAACACAAAATCACTGTCCTAGACTCTATCTGTGGCCACATTCCTGCAACTTGGTTAAGGACTCAACTCTTGGGTGCAGGTGCGCAACACCTCCAGCGGGAGTGGGCTGTATCAGATGAAAGTGTGATACACATATCGGGGCTGTCTTTTCCCGACACCCCTTCCTCCGATATTGATGGCTCAATGTTTCATCCGGATACAGCGGATGTGGCCGTAATCAAGCTGCAAGAACTCTCCCATCAGTTGCTTGGTTCCTGCTATCAAGCGGCTGAACTCCCACTGTTCACCTGGACGCCGGTGTCTGCACGCAGATAATTCTGGCCTGCCCCCTTCAGATCTCGGTCCCAAATGCACAGCGATAGGTGCAGACTATAGATCTCACCGGATTCAGTTAATCTGATTCAATGAATGTCTGGCATAGATGGGCCCAGTATATTGATCAAGCAGCAGCGCACAGCGCCCGCTACTCTGAGGATGATTTCACGCTGCTGGGCTGGTTGGCGTGGCTCATCCCAGTCGCCGCAATAGTCGACTACGTCGTCGGAAATCCAAACTACGACACCATACTAGTCCGCACCTCGGCGGCTGTGGTTTGTATTCCCTTGATCTTGCGTCGCAAGCTATTGGTGAAATCACCTAACTTCGCACGCTGGTATTTCGTATTGGTTACAGCTTACTGCTTCCCGTTCACGTACGGATTTATGCTTGCGATGAATGCCGCTTATGCTCCAGCGGGACAAGAGATTCATATCATCTGGATACTCCAGTACTTCATCGCACTTTTTCTTTTTATTCAGCTGATCATAAACGGATCCCTAGCCACTTTGCTTTGGATCATTGCTAGCGTCTTCGCACTCCTACCTGCGCTCGTTTATTCGGACGCAAACATTGATGAACTAAAACGTGTGTTCGTTTATCCGGTAACTGGATATCTAACCGCACTGGGCTTTGGAATTCTTACGAACCGAAAGACGGCCATAGTCAACGCCGAGAAAGCGGCTGCCGGATCTGCCATCGGTGCAAACCTAGCTCATGAACTGAGAACACCGCTAGCAAGCATAGGCGCGTTGTCGAAAGGCACAGCAAACCTGTTACCAACGCTAACAGATGCATACGTCAAAGCTAAAGAAGCCGGGATCAAAGTTCAGCCGCTAAGAGAGAACCAGGTGTCTCTCCTCCGCAAGTCGCTCAGCACTATCCGAAACGAAGTCGAGTATTCCAACACCATCATCGACATGCTCCTGGTGAACACCGCCGACAAATCCCTCTCCGATGTCGAGACGGAGTACTTCTCAGTCCTCGCAGCGGCAAAAGAGTCCATCAAACGTTTTCCGTTCAACAACCAGAAAGAGCGAGCGCTGATACGGCTGGAGATAGAGGACGACTTCGAGGTGGAAGCCCCGCGGCTGTTGATCGTTCATGTGCTGTTCAATCTGATGAAGAATGCGCTCTACTCCGTCCAAAAGGCAGGAAAGGGCGACGTACTCATTTCTGCCCATCAGAAGAAGAACAGCGGGTGCATCGTGGTCCACGATTCCGGAATGGGAATCGCGCCTTCGGTTCGGAATCACATATTCGAAAGGTTCTACACGACAACGCGGACATTCCAGAGCGCAGGCATCGGTTTGAGCTTCTGCAAACTCGTGATGGAGTCCATCGGCGGCTCGATCAAGGTTGATTCCGAAGAAGGGGAATACACCACCTTCACGCTCGAGTTTCCGCACGCGAGAGCCTGAGTCCTCTTCGGCAGAAATCCTGCCTTACTCAATGCAGGAATAAACCGCTTCGGCACATTTCATAGCCGATACGCCACCAGTCACCACACCGGCCTGCATCTGATTCATGACGAAGCAGAACCCCACTTTCGCCTCGGGATCGTAGAAAGCCATCGAACCACCGGCGCCCGCATGTCCGAAGCTGGCGGCACGCATGCCGATCGGGGCGGCTTCATCGTGCACCATGAATCCAAGGCCGAACTGCGAGTGGGTCAGCAGCACCTGATCCGGGCCGCTGGAATGCACCCGCGTTGCTTCCGCCAGCAATTCGTCCGGCAGCAATTTCGGCAGGAGCGCATAGAGCTTCGCCAGATCACGGGCTGTGCCATGGCCGTTCATGGCAGGCAGTTCGGCGCTGCGGAACTGCTCGGAGTTCATATATCCCGGGCCCATTGCCGGATTCTGAAATGCCGCACCTGTGGGCGTACTCCTGTCCTGCATGGCCTTCATCATTGCCTGGGCGCCTTCCGGCAGCGCATTTTGTCCAGCCCGGACCCGAGCAGGGACCATCTGGGCGCAGCGCGCCAGATCACTGCTGCCAAGTCCGACGTGCAGATCGAGTGAATGCGGTCGAGAGAGGAACTCAGTCAGCCAGCCCCCAATGGTTCGCCCGGTCCTTCGCATAAGCAGCTCACCGAGCAGAAACCCGAATGTGCGGGCGTGATAACCATGGCGTTCACCGGGCGTCCACCAGGGAGTTTCGCCTGCCAGTGCCGCGCAGAACCCATGCCAGTCATAGATCAGTTCGCGCTCAACCGGCGCATGAAGTCCTACCAGCCCCGCCTGGTGGCAGAGCACTTGGCGCAGGGTAATCTGTTCTTTGCCATTGTTCGCGAACTCTGGCCAGACAGTGGACAGCGGCTCGTCCAGCTGGAGCCACCCCTCCGCTACCGCCTGCAATACACAGACCGTCGCCACACCTTTGGTCGCTGAGAAGAGGCAGCAAAGCGTGTCTTCCTGCCAGAGCTGAGTTTTCTTTCTGTCTGTGTGGCCAGCCCATGCATCCACGACCAACTCACCATCCAGGAAGACGCCCAGCGCCGCACCCACATCCCGCCCTTCAGAAAACCCCGACATGAAAGTATCTGCGACTTTCCTGAAAGTCGGATCGACTTCTCCCTGGAGTTGAAGTTGAATAGCGCTTTCCTCACGGGGCCGGATCGGTCCGCAGCATAGCAGTTAATGTCCAGTAGAGACCTGAGCCAGGGTCCGGTCGCCACTTCCCTGTTTAAACTCACAGCACCCATGATGGCTGGCATATCGGCCAACATCACTGTGAGCATGCTGGAGATCGGCTTCATCGGCCAGCTTGGCACCCAGCATCTTGCAGCGATCACATTCACCTTCCCTGTCGTGATGATTCTGTCGAGCATCGCGCTCGGGATCGGGATCGGCACCTCATCGGTGATTGCACGCAGCGTCGGCGCAGGTGGCGAGAGCGGCAGGAGCGAAGTGCAGCGCCTGGGCACTCACGCCATGATGCTCGTCTTCGGCTCCATGGCGGTGCTCTCGCTGGTCGGCTACCTCACCATTGATCCGGTGTTCCTGATGCTCGGTGCATCGCCGGATCTGTTGCCGCTGATTCACAGTTACCTGGATATCTACTACCCGACGACGCTGCTGTTCACCATGACGATGGTGGCGGGGAACATCATGCGCGCCAACGGAAACGCCAACATTCCGGGACTGGTGATGACCCTGGGTGCGCTGGCAAATCTGGCCATAGATCCGATTCTGATCTTCGGCTGGTTCGGCGCACCTCGCCTGGAACTTACCGGCGCCGCCGTGGCGGCCGCCATTTCCCGCCTGGGTACAGCGGCAGTCCTCATCTACTACGTGCATCGCGGCGGCATGATCACCACCCGGAATCTGTTCCAGGGGTTTGCTTCTTCCGCCACCCGGATCATGCAGATCGGCCTGCCGGCGATGGCCACCCAACTCATTGGTCCAGTATCGGGCGCGATTATTACCCGCATGCTCGCCAGCCACGGCGAAGTCGTGGTGGCAGGTTTTGGGGTCGCCACACGAATAGAGTCCGTTTCGGTGATGGTACTGTTCGCGCTCTCTGCCAGCATCGGTCCGTTCGTGGGCCAGAACTGGGGCGCAGGACATCCGGATCGGGTCCGGCAGGGCCTGCGTGTCGCGTACCAGTTCTGCATCGGCTGGGGGTTGCTCATCGCCCTGCCCCTGCTCGTTTTTGGAGAGGCGATTTCCGGGGTGGTGGATGATTCAGCAACGGTGATCCGTACCGCTGCCTGGTACCTTGCCGTTGTGCCGTGGTCCTATGGCCTCTGGGGCGTTCTCATGATGGCCTCCGCCTCATTCAATGCACTGGGCAAGCCGCTCCCCTCCACGGCGCTTTCCTTTTCCCGGATGTTCATCCTCTACATTCCCCTTGCCTATCTGCTCGATCAGATGCTCGGCTATCACGGCATATTCATCGCCACCGCAATCAGCAACGGCATTATGGGAGCGCTTGGCTTCCTCTGGTTCAGACGGCTCTTCTTCCCGGGTGCCCGTACCCCTGCAATGGGGTAGTGTTGCTCCGAAAATCTTTGCGAAGAGAACCATCAGAGGGAGAGACCATGGTTGGCGTCTATCGGATTCACGAACCGGGCGGTCCAGAGGTGATGCGCTGGGAACAGGAAGAACTCGGCACCCCTGCGCCGGGCATGGCACAAGTGCGTCACACGGCCATCGGCCTCAACTACATCGACACCTATCACAGAAGCGGCCTCTATAAACTGCCCTTACCCAGCCGCCTTGGGGTGGAAGGCGCCGGTGTCGTAGAAGCGATTGGTGACGGTGTTGAGGGCGTGGCTGTCGGGGATCGGGTTGCCTACTCCGGTGGCCTGGGCGCATACGCCGAAGCGATCCACATGCCGGCGGGTCGGCTCGTGAAACTACCGGAGGGCGTCAGCGAAGAAACAGCTGCGGCCAGCCTTCTGAAGGGCCTGACCGCCGCCTACCTGCTGACCCGCACCTTTCCCGTTCAAGCCGGCCAGGACGTGCTCGTGCACGCGGCCGCAGGTGGCACAGGCCTCATCCTGTGCCAGTGGGCGCACCATCTCGGCGCCAGGGTAATCGGCACTGCGGGCAGCAAAGACAAGGCCGCCATGGCGCGGGACAACGGCGCGGACCACACCATTCTCTATCGCGAAGAAGACGTGGCCGAACAGGTTCGTGCACTCACGGACGGCAAGGGTGTGAACGTGGTCTACGACGGTGTGGGCAAGGATACCTTCGATGCGTCACTGGCAAGTCTTGCGCCACTCGGCATGTTCGTGAGTTTCGGCAATGCTTCCGGCAACGCGCCAAGTGTGCCGCCCCACGAACTGCAGAATCGTGGCTCGCTGTTCTTCACCCGGCCATCGCTGGCGCATTACAGCGCCAGCAGCGAAGACCTGCAGAACCTGGCAGATCGGTTCTTCGAAGTGATCGGCAACGGGGCCGTGCAGATACACATCAATCAGCGCTACCCGCTCACCGACCTGGTGCAGGCCCATCGTGATCTGGAGTCGAGAAAGACCACCGGCTCCACGATTCTTATCCCCTGACCAGATCTCCCGACCAGAGCCTGGACCAGAGCCTCAGCTCGGGTCCGCGATCTTCAGCATCTGTTTGCCGATATTCTTACCGGTGAACAGACGGTTCAGTGTGGCAGGGATGTTTTCGAACCCTTCCTGAACATCGTCCCGATGCACCAGTTCGCCGTTCTGCATCCAGCCGAGCAGTGCTTCCGCCCCTTCGGCAAATCGATCCATGTAGTCGATGACGATGAACCCTTCCATGCGCGCCCGCATGACCACCAGGTTCATCAGATTGGTCGGACCGGGTTGGGGCTCGGTCGCATTGTAGTTTGCGATCCCACCACACAAGACCACACGAGCCTTCAGGTTGATATGGTTGAGCGCTGCCTCGAGGATATCGCCGCCCACGTTGTCGAAGAAGACGTCCACCTTGTCGGGGCAGAGCTCGCCGATACGCTGATCGACGTGCTCCGACTTGTAGTCGATCACGTCATCGAAACGCGCTTCCTTCTTCAGCCAGTCACATTTCTCCGGGCCACCGGCGATTCCGATCACCCGACATCCTTTGATCCGTGCGATCTGTCCGGCAACGGATCCGGTCGCGCCGGCAGCACCGGATACCAGAACGGTCTCACCCTCTTTCGGCTCACCCAGATCCAGCATGCCGAAATAGGCAGTCTGGCCCGTGGTGCCCAGCACGCCGAGTGCCATCTGGGGCGTCACGCCCGGTGCCAGTTTGGACAGACCGATGCCGCCGGCAGCACCGTCCACCACCAGAAAGTCCTGCCAGCCACCAAGCGTCTGGACCAGGTCCCCTGTCGCGTAGTCCGGATGGTTGGAACTCACCACCTGAGCCACCGAGCCAGCACGCATCGGCTCACCGATGGCCACCGGCGGCATATAGCTCTCCCGGTCTTCCATCCAGCCGCGCTGAGTGGGATCGAATGACAGGTACAGATTACGAACCAGCACCTGGCCGTCGGCGGGTTCCGGGATCGGTGCTTCCCGATATTCGAAATTTTCCTCGGTCACCACACCATGAGGCCGTCTGGCCAGAAGCCATTGCCTGTTCGTGTTCATTTCGAACCCTCCTGAGTAAGTGGCATGCTAAAATGTCCGCAATACCTGGAGGGCGCAACGCGTAATGAGCGATCTGGCATTTTCATCCGCCACCGAGCTGGCGGCCGCCATACAGCGGCGGGATATTTCAGCGGTGGAGTTGCTACAGCTCTATCTGGCACGCGTTGACGAGTACAACGGCGCGTTGAACGCCATCGTGGTCGATGTCCGGGAGCAGGCCCTCGAGGAGGCGGCAGCGGCAGATGAGGCCCTGGCGGAAGGCAAACCCTGCGGGCCCCTGCACGGCGTGCCCATGACAGTGAAGGAGTCCTACAACCTGACGGGCACCCCCACCACCTATGGGAATCCGGACTGGAAAGAGAACATTGCCACCGAGGATGCAGAGGCCGTGAAGCGCCTCAAACAGGCGGGCGTCATCGTATTCGGCAAAACCAACGTGCCGCTGTCGCTGGCCGACTTCCAGAGCTACAACGATATTTACGGCACCACCAATAACCCGTTCAACCACAAGCGCATACCCGGCGGATCCTCTGGCGGTTCGGCTGCGGCGCTGGCGGCAGGGCTCACCGGCCTGGAAGCCGGCTCCGATATCGGTGGCTCCATCCGCAACCCTGCACATTTCTGCGGGATCTTCGGCCACAAGCCAACGCACAATCTGGTCTGGATGCGAGGCCACTCGCCGCCCGGCGACATTCGCGGCAGCTCGGATATTTCCGTGATCGGGCCCATGGCCCGCTCCGCCGATGATCTCGACACGGCGCTCCGGAAAATGGCGGGGCCGAATCCCATTCTTTCCCGGGGATTCAAACTCGACCTGCCGGAATTCCCGGCTGGCGGCCTGAAAGGACTCAGAGTGGCCGTCTGGAACGACGACGAGCAGTGCCCGGTGGATCAGGAAGTCCGTGCCCGCGTGGATGCAGTGGCAAAGGCCTGCGAGGCAGCAGGTGCAGAGCTCGACTATGAAGCGCGACCGGATTTTTCCGCCGCTCACACCCACGAGGTTTATCAGAACCTGCTGCAGGCGACCATGGCGGCCCGCATGCCGGACGAGAACTACGAATCAATCAAACGCTACGTGGATCAACTGGATCCGAACGACGACAGTGAAGCAGCCAGGGTATTCCGCGCACAGGTCTCGAGCTTCAAGGCCTGGAAGACGGCCGATGAGCATCGCAGTCACCTCCGATGGCACTGGCACCAGTTCTTCAATGAGTATGATCTGCTGCTGTCACCCGTCATGCCAACCGCCGCCTTCGAACATGACCATCGGCAGTTCAGCGAGCGCACGATCAAGGTGAACAACGAAGAGCGGCCTTATTTCGAGCAGGTTTTCTGGGCCGGACTGACAGGCGTCTCCTATCTGCCGTCAACGGTGATTCCCACTGGATTGAATCGCATCGGCCTGCCAATCGGCATCCAGATTATCGGTCCGGAGTATGGAGATCTGATCACCATCGGGGCGGCACGAGAATTGGAAGCGGCAGGCTTCAGATTCTTACCGCCACCGGCCTATCTCTAGGCAGACCGTGTCCGTTACTGCCGTTGCGCACCCGAACATCGCGCTGATCAAGTACTGGGGCAAGCAGGCAGTACCAGGCAATGTGCCCGCGACGCCCTCTGTTTCCATCACCCTGGATACACTCACGTCCACAACCTCCGTCCGTGCCAGCAAGACTGACCGGATCATCCTGAACGGCCAGGAAGCGGAAGATGCAAAGATCAGTGCCTGTCTCCACATGCTGCGATCGGAATTCGCCATCGAGCCGGTGACGATCGAAAGTGAGAACAACTTCCCCACCGCCGCTGGTCTCGCCTCCTCCGCGTCCGGCTTTGCCGCACTGATCACTGCGCTGGATGCGTTCAGTGATCTCGGCCTGGGCGCTGAAGCACGCACCGTCTACGCACGCAAAGCCTCCGGCTCCGCGGCTCGTTCCATCTACGGCGGTTTCGCGAGTCTCGGCGGTCCGGACTGGGTCGGCAAACCGGTGCTGGACCGGGAGGAATGGCCACTCAAGGTGGTGATCGCGATCACCGACGAAAACAGAAAGAGCGTTTCCTCGTCTCTGGGCATGAAAACCTCGGAACAGACCTCTCCGTATTACGATGCCTGGGTGAGCAGTACGGCGGACGACTACCAGGCAGCACTCGAGGCCATCGCCATGCGTGACTTCGAACGCCTCGCCGTTCTGTCGGAATCGAGCTGCCTGAAGATGCACGGTGTCATGCAATCCAGCCTGCCGGCCATGATCTACTGGCGTCCGGCCACGCTATCGTGCATTCACGCCGTGCGCGACCTGCGCAGCAATGGCACGCCCGTATTCTTCACCATTGATGCAGGGCCGCAGCTCAAAGCGGTCTGCCTGCCCGAGGCCGCCGATACCGTCGCCGGGGCGTTGAGCGCGATTGGAGGCGTGATCGCCACCCACACCGTTGGACTCGGCGAGGGTGCCCGCCTTCTCGCCCCATGATTGAGTACGCCGCTCCCGGCAAAGCAGTGGTCTGGGGCGAGTACGCCGTGCTTGAAGGCGCCCCCGCGCTGGTGATGGCGGTGGATAGATACGCAACCGCCGGGATCGATACAGCATCAGACCATTGGCGTCTCAGCGCCGCAGGATTCGAAAGCGCGGCAACCCTGTCCGCTGCCGAACTCCTCTCCTCCACCGGCACGGAATCCGAGGGCATTACCGGCCTGGTCCGCGCGGTGGTCAGCGCCCTTGGCGACCCTGACCTGCCTGCAGCGGCGAGCGTTCACACCGATACCCGCGAATTCCACGGCGACGACAGATCCGGCAGATCGCAGAAACTCGGCATCGGCTCGAGCGCCGCAGTCTGCACCGCCACCAGCGCGGCTTTTGCCGAGTTTCTTGACAAACCATTCGACGTAACCGTCCCGCTTGCCGCGCACCGGCTGCTGCAGGGTAAGGCGGGGAGCGGACTGGACGTCGCCGCAGCCTGCCATGGCGGGGTGATCCGGTTCGAGTCCGGCCAGTCAGCCCCGGCAGAATGGCCGGAAACTCTGAGTTATCAGTACTTCTGGGTCGGTCAGGCGGCCAGCACGAGCGCCCATCTGGTTCGCTTCGGTGACTGGCGGGCATCCGCAGACACCGCCACGCTGGATGCGCTGTGCCAGGCAAGCGAACGCCTGTTCAGCTATCCGGACCTGGAACATCTTGCAGAGTACGTGGCCAGACTGAAGATCATGGACGATGCTGCCGGTCTCGGTATCTTCAGCGCAGGGCACGATCGCCTGCGTGCACTTGCCAATCGCGCCCAAGTAGTCTACAAACCGTGCGGCGCTGGCGGGGGTGACATAGGCATCGCCGTAAGCGACGATCCTACGCACCTCGAAACACTCATCACACTTGCCAGCCAAGACTCATTTGTGACATTGGACCTGGAGATTGCTGCCCATGGCGTCCACCGATCCCGCAGCTAGCGGCTCGCGCATCCCGAACTTCTTCAAGATGACCGTTGCCGAACGGATTACGGCACTGCGGGAACGCGACCTTCTGAGCGAACAAGACATTCGCGCCCTGGCGACCGCCGATCACACGCTTCGCCTGCCTGTTGCAGACAAGATGATCGAGAACGTGGTCGGTGTATTCGGCCTGCCCATGGGCCTCGGTCTCAATTTTCTGATCAACGGCAAGGACTATGTGGTGCCACTTGTCGTGGAAGAACCTTCCATCGTCGCCGGCCTCTCCGGTGCAGCAAGAATGGCCAGACTTGGTGGCGGCTACACGGCTTCAAGCACCGAACCCATACTCATCGGCCAGGTCCAGGCCGTGAATATCGAAAACCCGGAGCTGGCAAAACAGAAACTCCTCGAAAACAGCGAAGAAATCCTTGCCCTCGCAAACAGCCTTCACCCGAAGATGGTCGCACGCGGTGGTGGGGCCATGGGTGTGGAGGTCTTTCTGCACCATGCGCCTGAAGACGGCCGTGACATGGTGGTGCTGCACCTCCTGGTGGACACCCGGGATGCCATGGGCGCAAACCTGGTGAACACCATGTGTGAAGGGGTGGCTTCGCTGGTGGAAACCATCACCGGCGGTAAGGTATTCCTGCGCATCCTGTCCAACCTCACCGACCGCGCGGTAGCGACAGCCAGCGTCCGGATTCCTGTGACCAACCTGGAAGGCAAAGGGTTCACCGGAGAAGAAGTGCGCGACGGCATCATTCTCGCGACAGACCTGGCCACGGTGGATCCGTATCGGGCCACCACCCACAACAAAGGGGTGATGAACGGCGTGGACGCCGTTGCGATCGCCACCGGCAACGACTGGCGTGCCATCGAATCCGCCGCTCATGCTTATGCGGCACGGGATGGCCAGTACCGCTCGCTGACCCGCTGGTTCGCAAATGACCAGGGCGATCTTTGTGGCGAGATAAAAATTCCCATGAAGGTCGGCACCGTGGGCGGCAGCCTGGAAACCAATCCGAGCGTGCGCATCAATCACCGCCTGCTGGGCTCACCCAATGCAGTCGAGCTTGCCGGCATCATGGCCACCGTCGGACTGGCGCAGAACTTCGCCGCCCTGCGCGCGCTCTCCACCGACGGCATCCAGCAGGGTCACATGACCCTCCACGCGCGCAGCGTGGCCAGCACGGCCAACGTACCCGAAGACCTGTTCGATGACGTGGTGGACGCGCTGATCGAATCCGGCGAGATCAAAGTCTGGAAAGCGCAGGAAATCGCCAAGAACCTGGCCCGCAGAACCGTCGTGCCCGATCACGGCGAGCGCAGCTCCGCCTGCGGCAAAATCATTCTGCTCGGTGAGCATGCAGTGGTATACGGCCGGCCGGCCATCGCCCTGCCAATACCGCTGGCGGTGGAATCCCTGGTCCGCAAAGGCGGTAACGGTATCGATCTGATCATTCCCCGCTGGGGGCTGGAACAGAAGGTGAAGCCGGGCAGCGGCCAGGGCCTGTCCGGCATCCTCCACTACATTCTGGAACAGCTCGAGCTTGATAAAGAAAACATGACCATCGAGGTGATTCCCCATGTGCCGCGTGCCATGGGCCTCGGGGGTTCTTCCGCGCTGGCAGTGGCGATCATTCGCGCTGTAGATGAGGCCTTCAGCCTTTCCCTCTCCAACGAGCGGATCAATCGGCTTGCGTACGAGTGTGAAAAGGCCGCCCACGGCACGCCTTCCGGCATCGACAACACGATCGCCACCTACGGCACGCCGTTGCTATACCAGCGCAACGCCACCCAGGACAGCGAAGCCGGCGGTGCCGATGCCCGATTCGACAGCATTTCGCTGGCCGAGCCGCTACCACTGGTGATCGGCATCACCGGTCGGGAAAGTCTGACCGCCAACACAGTGGCGCGAGTCCGGTACGCCTGGGAATCCTATCAGGACCGTTACGATGGCATTTTCGATCAGATTGCCGCACTCACCCGGGCTGGTGTGGAGGCGCTCAAAGATGGGCATTTCAGGGAGCTGGGAGAGTTGATGAATCTCTGCCACGGCTATCTGAACGCGCTGCAACTCTCCACGCCCGAACTCGAAGAACTGGTGCATATCGCCCGGGCCAACGGCGCCCTCGGCGCCAAACTCACTGGCGGTGGCGGTGGCGGTTCCATGATCGCCCTGTGCCCGGACACCCAGGACCAGGTGGCTGCCGCGATGGAAGCAGCTGGCTATAAGACGTTGCAGGTGATGCCGGGCTGATCCGGCTGGCGGGATCCGTTCAGGATTCCTGCAGCGCGATGTGAGAGACATCCGGCGCAGCGGCTTCGTCGGACTTCCGCGCCGGGCCGATATCCGCCCCTACTTCAGCGATCTCGAAGTCCAGCGAGTCCAGTTCCACCCGGGGTGTCTCCCGTCGCTCGACCAGCAGATCCGCCCCCACTTCCGCCAGATCGAATGCCACGTCGGCGACGACCGCCGCTGGTGTATCCGACTTTTCGGCAAGATCACTACCTACCGCGGCCACAGAGTAATCAGGCGCTTCTATCTCGGCGCTGGGTTCTGCCGGCGGCGCAAACCAGGTGCTCTGCACCTTGAAATCCGGTGCATCGATATCCGTAGCTGCGGCGGGCCGGCCGATCAAGGGAGGTTGGAAAGCGGCTTCGGCAGCAGATGCCACCGCCTGCGGGCCCGACGCCCGTGCGCTTTCTGCGGACGGCGCACTTCCTGCGGACGCCGCACTTCCTGCGGACGCCGCACTTCCTGCGGACGTTGACGCAGAATCGTTCGCAAATCCGCTGGATTCGACCCTCAGCCGACCGCCTGCCTTTTTGAAGAGAGCCTGATAACGCGCCGCGGTTTCCCGATCCACGCTCCGTTTGAGCACAACGGGCTGCCCGGAAAACAACTTCCCGACCTGGTCGTCCTTGAGCTTGAGAAGCTCCGTGAGGCGGCGTTTCACCACCGCCCGGTGCTGACCATCCAGAAGCTCGCCACGAAATATCAGACGATACTTTTCGTCCATCCTCTCATCTTAGCGCTTAACGGTTAACGGGGGCCATTTACCGGCGGGGAAGCGGAAATGGATCTCAGCAAGGGTGAGAGACAGATCGCACTGTCAGGTAAATCATCGAGATGAACCACCGGGCCGGTGCCGGGAAAATCCCCTGAGATCCGGTATTTAGGACCGATCCACCCGAGATAACCCTTCAATTTTGCGCTCGCTATTGGTAGGGTTCGCGTGTCCTGTTAGACACCATGAGAGACCATAAGTGAAAAACGTACTCTTCGCCCTCGCGGCAGTATTTCTGTTCACCGGATGCGTATCCCAAGAAGCATTCGATGCCCTCCAGAACCGTGTAGCCGCCCTCGAAGGCCAGATCGCCAGTGCTGGCGACGCTGGTGCCGATGCTGCTGCCGCCGCTGAGGCCGCTAGCCGCGAGGCGAGCGCTGCCAAGGCTGCTGCCGATCGCGCCCTGGATGCTGCCAACGAAGCCAACGAACGCGCTGAGCGCATGGCTGAGACCTGCTGCTCCCGTAAGTAATTGCGGGGCCGCCCGTAAGCAATTACGGGCGGGCACTGGCCTCGCGACCGATCTGAAAAGAAACGTCGCGGGGTCAGATTCTCTCCGGAATACCCCTCAGATCGCTCAACACCTCGGCGACCTTCTGCCAATCCGGCTCTGATTCGAGCGCCTGCACCTTTTCCTCCACCACTTTCTCCAGCGATTCAGCATCGATATCCTGGTCGTACAGGTCTTTGTGGCTTTCCAGATACAGCTCCTCGTAACGAACGCCGACTTTGATGGGCTCGTTGACGATGTAGACGGGCGTGCCGTTCGGCACGATTTCCGCCAGGGTGAGAATGTGTGCGTTGTGCAGGCGTATGCAGCCATGACTCACCTTCTGACCAACCCCGAACGGCTTGTTCGTGCCGTGAATGAAGTAGCCCGGCTCCTTGAGCTGGATGGCCAGATCGCCCAGCGGGTTTTCCGGTCCTGGCGGCACCACGTGAGGCAGAATGTCACCCATCTCCGCATGTTCACGGCGCGCCGATGGCGTTGGTGTCCAACTCGGGTTTTCTATCCGGGTCACCGTCTTCGTTTCAATCACCGGTGTTTTGAACTCCGACCGTCCGACACCAACCGGAAAGGTTATGACCCGGCCGCTGTCTTTCGGATAGTAATAGAGCCGGTATTCCGCCACGTTGATCACAATCCCATCCTTCGGCGCGCTGGGCAGCACGTACTGGGTGGGCAGCTCAATGACCGTGCCTTCGCCGGGCAGCCAGGGGTCTACGTCCGGATTGGCATCGACGATTTCCCGATACCCGATACTGTAGCGTTCCGCCACAGACGCCAGGGTATCCTCATAGGTGAGCTTCATACGGGTGACAGCGCCGACCACGGAATCGCCGTTTTCCGGCAGGCGGTATGATGCGGCGAAGACTGTGTGGGACGTTGCTGCCAGAACCATGCCGGCAACAAGGATTAGAAAGGTTCGCAATAGGATTCAACCGGTAATCGGATGGCGGCAAGTTTAACTGAAAGGCCTACATGGGGCAGAGCAGATGCGCTAAATTAGCGGAAAGGACACTGAAAATGAGGACATACCTTGCCTATCAACCCTGATGCGGTGGGTGCAGTCGGCACCCCAACCAAAAGAACCTGGACATCCAAGGACGCGCTTCTCTATGCCGTCGGTGTGGGCGCTGGCACGGATGAACTGCAGTACACGACCGAAAACACCAAAGATACGCCTCAGAAGGTGTTGCCCACCTTCGCCGTGATCATCGGTGGCGGCGGTGTGCCCATGGACAAGGTGGGCTCATTCAATCCTGCACTCATGGTGCATGGTGAGCAGTCGATCGAACTCTACGACGAGATCCCGCCGGATGGGGAGATCGAAAGCGTCGGTAAGATCACGGGTATCTACGACAAAGGTTCCGCCGCGGTGCTCGAGTTCGAGTCCACCTCCACCAATACCGCTACCGGCAAGCCCCTGCTGAAAACCTCCATGAGTCTTTTCTGCCGGGGTGAAGGCGGCTGGGGCGGCGATCGTGGCCCTGCCGAAAAAGTGGCATTCCCGGATCGCGCTCCGGACCATGAGGTCACCTATACCACCCGGGAAGATCAGGCCCTCACCTACCGGCTTTCCGGAGACCGCAACCCGCTGCACTCGGATCCTTCCTTTGCCGCCATGGGCGGGTTCGACAAGCCCATCCTGCACGGTCTGTGCACCTGGGGTTTCACCGGCCGGGCGCTCCTGAACACGCTCTGCGGCGGTGATGCCGGCCGATTCAAGAGCATGAAGAGCCGGTTCTCAAAACCGGTGATCCCAGGCGATTCGCTGACCATCTCCATGTGGGTCGACGGCAACACCGCGTTGTTCCGGACAGCCAATCAGAATGGTGATGTGGTGATCGACCAGGGCGTCTTCACCTTCGAGTGATGCAACCGTGATCCGATATCCGGTGCTGATCCTGATGGGGGTGCTGAGCGCCCCCCTCACGGAGATACTCTCCATGGCCTGGTTGCAGCTCCTGCCGGGCACGGCAGATCTGACAGCCAACTACTTCACCGCCGTGGTTCTGCCGGTGGTGCTCTTCGTGCACTTCGTCATGGCCCTCGTGCTCTGGAAAGCTTTCGAGCCGGCGCCGATTTCCGGTGGAGCGGCATATCTCGGGGCGCATCTGATCAGCCAGGGCCTGCTGCTGAACATGTTCTTCAACCCGCCGGCGGACATTGCGGCTTTTCTGGCATTGGTGCTGGCCAGCGGCTGCCTGATGATCTTCGTATTCAACCGGTATTTCTGGTGTCCGCACTGCGCGGGCTCGGTCTGAAAGACGGACTCACGCGGGCAGGAATACGCTGACCCTGAACCCGTTCGCTGATTTGTCGAACTCCAGCCTTCCCCGGTGCCGCTCGACGATTCTCCGGGCAATTGCGAGCCCAAGGCCCACGCCCCCGGTGTGCCGACTCCGGGAGTCTTCCAGCCGTTCGAACGGGGCCATTGCCCGCTCTTCCTGGCCAGCCTCGATCCCCTCGCCCGGGTCCAGCACATCCACCCGGACTTCCGCCGGCCCACCCTTCTGAAGCGACAGTCTCGCCGCCCCGCCGTAGCGCACGGCATTCTCGATCAGGTTCTGCAGTGCCCGCCGCAACCCTGCCGGTTCCGCTCTGACCACCTTCGATTCCGACCCTGAGAAGGTCACATCCGCCCCCTGGTCCGCCCAGTCATCCGCCAGGGTGGTGAGCAGAGAGTGGAGATCGACCAGTTCCATCTCCTCACCAGAGGCTTCATTGCGTGAGTAATCGAGTGAATCCTCGAGCAATGCTGTCATTTCGGCGATATCCCGCGCGCAGGCTGTCCGGACCTCGGATTCCGGCAGCGATTCGATGCGCAATCCCAGCCGGGTGACCACGGTGCGCACATCATGTGAAAGGGCACCGAGCATGGTGTTCCGTTCGCTGAGCATTCGGTCCACACGGGCCTGCATGGTGTTGAAGGCAGCGATCAATCGTCTGAGTTCACGCGGGCCTCTGGTTTCCAGCGCCTTCGGCTCCGCCGCCCGGCCAATCTGTTCCGCGGCATCCGCAATCTCCGGCAGCACACGGGTATAGCGGCGGGTTGCAGCGAGCACGATGAGCAGTATCAGCGCCGCAAGCGACGTCATCCAGAAGGTGGCCACCACCGTATGGCCGCGAACATCCGGTCCTGCCGCCCGCACCGTGAGCCACCCTTCTGCGGTGGGTAACTGGAGCAGCAGCCAGGTATCCCGGCGTTCGTCCACATACCAGAAACGCACGTCATCGATGCCCGCAAAGCCGAGGGCCCGCAGCTTTCTCTGCAGCGCGGCCCCCACCTCATCGGTATGCGGCCACACCCTGCGGGGTTTTTCGAGCACTTCCTGAGTAATGGAGAGCTCGAATGAGGGTGTGGAAAGGAGCGCCAGGATATCCGGCTGAGACTTCGCGGCTTCGGCGATGGTCAATGCCCGCTCCGCGGTGCTGGCCGCGAACACACCCGCCTCCGCCACCATTCGCTCGTGACCGAAGTAGATCAGGGTCACCGCATGGAGGAGCAGAAAACCCGCGACGATACCCACGGCGAGCCGCCCGAACAGGCTGCCTCTTCCCTGGCCATGCGCCGGATTACGCATCACTGCGCTCCGGTCGAACATCACAGGCAAACAGATAGCCGCCGCCGCGCACCGTCCGGATCAGATCAGAGCCGGCCAGTTTGCGTCGCAGCCGGGACAACTGCACATCGATGCTGCGGTCGAAACCTCTGGCGTTTTTGCCTTTGGTGGCCTCGAGCAGCACGTCCCGACTCAATACCTGTTGCGGCCGGCCGACGAAGGCAACCAGCAGGTCGAATTCGCCACCGGTCAGACTCACCAGCGCCCCATCCGGATTCCTGAGTTCACGTCGATTCGGAAACAGGTGCCAGCCATCGAAGCTGTAGCAGTGGTGCGCGTCCGGTTCGTGCACGGCAGGACGCCCTTCCGTCCGACGAAGCACGGCCCGAATGCGAGCCAGCAACTCCCGGTTGGAGAAAGGTTTGGTGAGGTAGTCATCGGCGCCCATCTCCAGACCCAGCACCCGATCACTTTCTTCAGCCAGCGCTGTGAGCATGATCACCGGCAGGTTGCGGGTGCGACGCAGTTCCCGGCAGATGGACAGGCCATCATCGCCAGGCAGCATCAGATCGAGAAGAACGATATCGACTGCATGGGCGTCCAGCACCTTGTTCAGCCGGGCGCCATCTGCGAGCTCGTGTACCTGCATTCCGTGATCCGCCAGGTACCTGCCGACCAGCTGACGGATGTCGGAATGGCAGCCTGCTGCCCTCTCCCTGGCCGTACCTCGGTGCGCTGCCCATCCTCGTAGGGGTAGTGATCGCCAGCCAGGGTTCGAGGCAGTTCAGCCAGGTCGGCACGAATATCATCCCGTTCACGGAATCGAGCGCACTCGTTACTTCAGGCGTGTTCTCCCTATCCCGGAATCCCATGTACACAGGCATGGTGCTGGCGCTGGCCGGCACGGCGCTGATCATGAATGGGGCGATCGCCTGGCTTGTGGTGATCGCCTTTACAGCGGTCATTCGACTCCGCTTCATCCGGACGGAAGAACTGCTCATGGAACAGACGTTCGGCGACGACTATCTCGCCTACAAGGCCAGTGTCCGGCGCTGGATCTGATGCTCAGGGAATGGGGTGCTCGTCGAAGCCGATGTCTGCTTCCAGTGCCGCTGCCACCCTGAAAAGCACGCTCTCGCCCAGGCTCGGCCCCACCAGCTGAATCGACAGAGGCAGACGTTCAGCCGACAGACCAACGGGTAGAGACAGGGTCGGGTGCCCGGAATAATCGAATGGGGCAGTGAAGGTCAGGCCATTCGCCCGGTCGGGATCGGCGGAGAGCGCCAGAATGCCCTCCGCCGGTGGCGCAAGATACGGCATGTTCGGGCAGATAATGAGGTCCATGCGATCAAAGCAGGCATCGAGTTCAGCCCTGAATCGGCGGCGTGTGGATTCCAGCATCTCGTAGGCGCCCTCGGGCGGATGGCGTCCGAGTTCGATCAGTTCGGCGAGCACCGGACCGTAGAGCGCCTTCTGCGCCGGGTAGAATCGTGCGTGAGCGCGGGCACATTCCACCCCACAGGTGATGCCCCAGTGGGTGACGAGTGCCTGATACGTCTCCGGCAGTTGGAATTCGACGGTCTCCGCCCCCATTGCCGTCAGCCGCGCAATCGCGTCGCGCACCGACTGCACCACCGACGGTTCGACACCGTCGCTCACGTAGCGCCAGTCCACGCCGATTCTCAATCCCGACACGGACAGACCGATCTCGCCACCGTAGTGGGGAACCGGCGCTGCCAGGCTGGTCGCGTCTTTGCTGTCCTGGCCAGCCATCACCGTGAGCATTCTGGCCGCATCGGCGACCGTGCGGGTCATGGGGCCAATGTGATCGAGCGATTCCGCCAGGGGAAAGGCACCGTATCGACTGACACGGCCGTAAGTCGGTTTGACCCCGACGGTTCCACAACTCGCGGCGGGAAAGCGAATGCTGCCCCCGGTGTCGGTGCCCAGTGCGCCGTAACAGAGCCCGGCAGCGACCGCGACGCCGGAACCGGAAGAAGACACGCCGGTCCAGCGATCGGCAGCCCAGGGATTCACCGGCTCGACGACTTCGGGATGATGCACGCCATAGGCGCCTTCGGTGAGTTGAGTCTTGCCGATCACTACAGCACCCGCCGCTTTCAAGCGGGCAACCACGGTGGCATCTTCCGTCGGAATGAAATCGGCCATCACCCGGGTGCCGCTGGCGGTCGGCAGACCTTGTGTGTACAGCAGGTCTTTCAGCGCAATGGGTACGCCGTGCAGCGGACCGAGCATAGCCCCGGTCTCCCGGGCCCGATCAAGCGCTTCCGCACGAGCCAATGCATCGTTCTCAAGCACCATCACATAGCCGTGCAGACTGGGTTCGAGAGCACTGATCCGACTGAGCAGAGCGGCCACGGTCTCCCGTGCAGTCAGTTCACCGCTCTTGATCCGGGCACAGACTGTGCCGAGGCTCAGGTAGTGCAGATCAGTCAATCGACGGGACCTTAAGCGGCGTTCAGATCGAATATCTTGCCAGGATTCAGAATACCCTTCGGATCGAGGGCCCGTTTCAAAGTACGCATCAGCTCAATCTCCGTGTCACTGCGGGCAATGCTGAGATAGGGCTTCTTCTCGAGGCCCACTCCATGCTCCGCAGATACGGATCCGGAGATGTCCGCCAGCGGTTCATACACGCAGGCCTCCACACCTTTTCTGTCCGACTGCCCCACCGACACCACAAGATGCAGGTTGCCATCGCCCATGTGGCCGAAGGTGAAGTTGTGCACTTCGTCGTACTTCGCGTTCAGGCGTTTGTTCACTTCGTTCACATAGTCCTCCATGCAGGAGATGCGCATGCTCACATCGAAAGCGTAGTTGGGCGAATAGCGGAAGGTCTGCACCACATCATCGCGCATGGCCCAGAGCTGTTGACGTTGGGCTTCTGATTGCGCGACCACCGCATCGACGATCATGCCCTGCTCATAGGCTTCCGCAAGGGCTGCTTCCGCCCGCTCATTACTCGCGCCCATCGCTTCAACCAGCACATAGTACGGATACTCCTGTGAGATCGGCGGCTGGTTGGTGGCGGGTTGTGTGGTCACCAGGGTGTAAAAGTTGTTCCACATGACCTCGAAGGCCGACAGACAGCCGCCCAGCGAAGCGTCCATGTGCTTCAGGAACTCGGGCAGACGGGAAAATTCATCAACCGCCACGAACAGGGTGGAAAGATCCGCCGGTTTTTCCCGCAGCCGCAGCACCGCACGAGTGACCACGCCCAGGCTGCCTTCGGTGCCGATGAACAATTGCTTCAGATCATAGCCGGCGTTGTTCTTGATCATCTCGTTCATGGAGCTCACCACCGTGCCGTCGGCGAGTACTGCCTCCAGACCGAGCACCATGTCCCGGGTCATCCCATAGCGGATCACCCGATTGCCTCCAGCGTTTGTGGATATGTTTCCGCCAATGGTGCAACTGCCCCGGCCTCCGAGATCGAGGGGAAACATGAGGCCATGATCTTCCGCGGCTTCCTGCAGGGTCTGCAGAATCACGCCGCTCTGGACGACCATGGTGCGGTCCACCCCGTTGACCGCTTCGATCCTGTTCAGACGCTCCAGCGACAGCGCAATGTCCTCGGGCGAAGCAATGGCGCTCTCCACCAGCCCGGTGAGGCCACCATGGGCAACCACGGACTGGTCGTGCGCATGGCAGATCGCCAGGGTCTGACTCACCCCCTCCGTGTCGCGCGGACGGACGATGGCCTTGGCCTGGATCGGGTCACTGCGCCAGATGCCGGACGCACGATCCGACACCGCTTCCCCCGTCAGCACGCAATCCTCGCCCAGACATTCTTTCAGTGCCGCCACTACATCCGTCATATTTCCCTCCGCTTCTGCTGCCTGCCGGGCCCTTCAAGCTTTCATGACCCGGCCAGATGAGGATACCTTAAGCAACCCGATCTGTATGGATGCCCCGTGAGCGAGCAATTCGACAAAGCCTACTACGACCGCTTTTACCGCAATCCCGACACCCGTGCCGTCACACCTGCCGCGGTCCGACGCCAGGCCCGGTTCATCGCCGCCTATCTGAATCATTTCGAGCTGCCGGTGCATCAGATTCTGGACATCGGCTGCGGCACCGGCGGGCTCCTCCGGGCGCTGGGAAAAACGCTCCCGAAGGCCAAGCTCCGTGGCGTGGAGTACAGCGAGTATCTCTGCAGCAAGTACGGCTGGCAGCAGGGTTCTGTGGTGGATGTGGACGCTGGTAGCGCGCACCTGGTGGTCTGCAACGACGTGCTGGGATATCTGAATGATGCGGATTGCGCGCTGGCGCTGAAGAACCTGGCACAGCATACGGAGCATGCTCTGTATCTCGGCGTGTTGACCCGGGAAGATCTGGCGCTGTGCGACCCCGAGCGTACCGATCAGGCTCAATCGGCAAGGCCCGTCGCCTGGTATCGGCGACGGTTGAAACGGGACTTTCTGCCGGTGGGGGGTGGCCTCTACCTCAGGAAGCCCATCGACGTCACGGTCTGGCATCTGGAACGGGCTTAACGGGCGAGGCTCATAGGAACTTTACGTTGTCGTCCGGATTCCGATCGATCATTTTCACGTAGGGGTCGATACCCACCCGGCCAGGCGGCTCGCTGACGGTAAAGGTGAAGGTCTGCTCACCACTCGTGATCCTGCGCTTCTCGAAGTGCAGTGCGGGTGGAAGATCGACGTCACCGAGCGCTTCGGTATCTTCGGCAAATACCGCGATATCGAGCACCTGATCCAGCGGCACTTCCGTTTCCTCGCCTGCGCCATCCGCCTCGAACTTGGCCGCAGCCACGGTCATACTCACCTCGAAGCCGTCCGCCACTTCGGAGACATCCGCCTCCGTCACCGACAGATCGTAGATGACGATCTTCTCGAACAGATCGGTGATCAGGTCCTGATGCTCGGGACCGGCCACGGCCCGGAACTCGGCAATCAGATCCATCGAAGTCGGGAACAGACCGTCCCGGAAACCCCAGTTGGCGATCATGTTTCTGAGGGCATGATTGACCTTCTCTTCACCGATGGCGTCTTTCAGCGCGTACATCACCAGACTGCCCTTCCGGTAATGTATGTAGCCCTGATTTTCCACTTTGTAGATCGGCAGCTCTTCGATCAGCTCGCCACCCCGACGCTGCAGATAGGTATCGAGTTCATATTTCAGGAAGCGGCGCATCTTCTCTTCGCCAAAGGCCTCCTCCATCACCATCAATGCCGAGTACTGGGCGAGGGTTTCCACGAGAATGGTCGCACCCTGCATATTGGCGCCGACCACCTGGTGGCCCCACCATTGATGCGCCATTTCGTGGGCCGTCACGTAAAACACGTAGTCGATGCGTTTATCGTCTCTGAGGTCGGCAACGAATCCGATGGACTCCGAATAGGGAATGGTGTTCGGGAAGCTCTGGGCAAAGGACTGGTAACGGGGAAATTCCAGAATGCGGAACTGCCGGTACTGATACGGAGAAAACTCCCGGGTGAAATAGTCGAGGGACGCCTTGGTGCTGGCAATCATGTTCGACACGTTGAAGGCATGGGTCGGGTGGTAGTAGACCTCGATCTTCACATCGTTCCATTGATCTTCCGCCACCTCGTACCGGGCCGAAGAAAAGGAAACGAACGGCCAGATCGGCGCATCCATCTCGTAGGCAAAGAAGCGCCGACCATCCTCCACCCATTCCTTCTGCAGGTAGCCAGGGGCGATGGCAATCTGATCTTCCGCCGTGCTCACCACCGCCCGGAACGCCGTCCGCTCGGCAACGGTGAACTGGTTTTCGCCGAGGTGTTCCGGATCACCCAGCCTGGGCGCTCGCTCCAACGGCGGCAGATCATGTTCCCGGCGGATATTGTTGTCGCCCAGCTCCCTGTCTGACTGATAGCCGGGCAGGGGCATGATCTCGGTGTTGTTCACAAAGGTGCCGTTTTCCACCACCCGGGTGGTGCCGCCGGTGTTGTGGAACCCTTCGTTGATCCAGGACAGATCCCACGACAACGTGGTTTCTGCGCCCGGTGCCAGGGGTTGTTCAAACCGGTACTGGTAGTAGCCGTGATCGGTGTCCGCCGTTTCGAGCACCGCACCCTGGAGCTCGATGGCATTGATGGTGAGGGGGGTGGCCACACTGAGGTGAATAACCTCGATCGGCGCCTGTTTCCGGTTCACCATCCGACCCGTGCCACGGGAATCCAGCCGACGGCGTTCCGGAAAAATATCGACCGCCATCTCGAGATCCACGAGCTCGGGCAGTGGCAGATCTTCGAACTGCTTGTACGCTTTTTCGTAGTCTGCCTGGCGTTTCTCACGCTCGTCACTGGTCACGTATTCGTTCAGGACATTGGTGTTGTAGAAAATCCAGGCACCGGTACCGGTAAACACAATGGCCAGGACAGCCGTCCAGACCGCAACCGCACCATTCCAGCGATTGTGTGCGGCGGCGAGTTGAGCCCGGATCGAATCCGGATTGCCGCGCCGGAAGAAGAGGTGGGCCGCGACCACAAGCAACCCGGCGAAGGCAGCCCAGTAGACGACCAAACTGACGAACCGCCCCAGAAAATGGCCGTATCCGTTCATGTCCGAATAAGGAGCAGGCGGCAGGGCGTACTGGTAGAGATAGTGCTGAAAATCCAGACTCGGCAGGGTCTGCAGTCCGAGAAAGACGGCGAGAAAGACGACCATGCCGATAAACTTGTTCGGCGAGAGCACCTGTATCAGGACTGCCGGTACGCACAACAGAAAGTAGAAAGTACCGAGAACGCCGAACAGGCCTTTCAGATAGAGCAGCGGTTCGAAGCGATAGAAGTCGTTGAATATCTGTACCAGCATGGCGGTGAACATCACCACCAGCAGCATGCAGGCGATCACGAACCAGAGTGCGCCCACCTTGGAAAGCACCATGATCCAGTTCGGATAGGGCGTGGCATCAACGATCTCATGCAGCAGTGCCTGACGTTCGCGGTGCACCAGCTCACCCGAGTAGTAGATCACGATGATCAACACCGCCAGGGTGAAACTGCCGCCCACAAACAGCAACAGGGTGCCCGTCAACGGATAGACCGGTGTACCGAACGCCTGTGTGGTGGCTGCAATGGTGCTGCCCACCACCTGCAACATGCCGAACGCCAGCAGCACATAAAACGGGATGCTGCGGGTCATGCCGCGCACATCCATGCGCAGTTGAGACAGGAAGCGCGCCAGATCGCCGCCGGCAACCGGCTGCACGGCAAGCAGTTCCCAATGGGCTGGGGGTGCGGTTCTGGCAGCTTTCTCTTTCCGGCGCAGCTTCAACCTGGGCGCCGGCGACAGATTGAAACGATAGCGCCAGGCAGCGAACGCCAGCACTGCAGCACTGATGCAGGCCCAGATCAGCCGGTTGTAGAGCAGTGTGGATGTCACCTCGGGCATGCCGAAGTTGCGATCAAAGACGGTCCAGTAGCGGGTGATCTCCTCAAAGGCAGTCAACCCGAAAGGATCCCCCAGCGCCATCAGCCCGATGGTTTCCTGATCGGTGACGCTGCTGACCACGATATAAGCAATGAAAAAACCAAGGGCCGCCACGTAGGACGCCATCATGGATCGGGTGAGCGCGGCCACTGCAAAGAACAGCGCACTGAGAATCAGCAGGTTCGGGAGGATGATCGCCCAGATGCTGAACAGATATGGCGCAGCAGTGAATGGTCCCAGCCGGTCCGCATCCAGCCAGGGCATGAACGTGCCGAGCAGTGTGCCGAGCAGGCCGGCAACGCCCACCAGCGCCGCGAACAACGCCCCACCGGCGAACCGGCCAAAGAAGTAGCTGAGTTCACTGGCACCGGTCGAAAAAAGGAGTTGGGCGGTTTTCGCCTCGTAATCACGGGTAATCGCACCCGCAACGAATGCCACCGCCGGAAACATTCCAATGATGCTCAGCGTGTACTGAATCTGCAGAATGGCAAAATTGGCGTTCAGGTTTATGTTGTCACCCACACCGCCTACGCTGACGGCTTCTGTGCCGCTGACCAGAAAGGCAATCAGGAACCAGAGTCCGGACACCACCAGAAACAGCGGTGAATGGAGCTGATAGCGGCACTCGAATCGGAAGATTTCCAGGAACATGGCCTAGTCCAGTTCTACTGAAAGGCCATGACCCAGCAGGGTGGCGAAGTAAACGTCTTCGAGCGTTGGTGCCACCTCGGAGAGCCCGCCTTCCGGCCGCTCCTCGGCAACCACCCGGATCTCCATTTCGCCACTGATCAGCCGGGTGGATACCACTGGCAGTGAGCGTCTGAGCACCGGCGCTTCTTCCAGGGGAACCGTTTTAGACCAGAGTCGTCCGGCCAGTTTGCCGACCAGTTGGGCTGGCTCCCCCTCCACCAGGATCTGGCCATCCCCCATGATGGCCATGCGCGGACAGAGATCCGCCACGTCTTCGACGATGTGGGTGGACAGCAACACCACCACATCGGTGCTGATCCGAGTGAGCAGATTGTGGAAGCGGCGCCGCTCTACCGGGTCCAGGCCCGCCGTCGGCTCATCGACGATGATGAGGCTCGGCCCGCCGATCAGCGCCTGGGCGATCCCGAAACGCTGTTTCATGCCACCCGAAAATGTGTCGATGCTTTTCTTCCGAACCTCCCAGAGATTGGTCTGCACCAGCAGCTGTTCCACCAGGGTATGACGATCGCCACGGGCAATGCCTTTGAGCGTCGCCAGATGTCCGAGCATGACCTCCGGAGAGGTGCGTGGATAAGCACCGAACTCCTGTGGCAGATACCCGAGGGTGCGACGTAGTGCCACCGGGCCTGCCCGCACATCGAGACCATCGAGCGTGATGCTGCCACTGTCCGGCTGCTGCAGTGTCGCGATCGTGCGCATAAGGCTCGACTTGCCCGCCCCATTCGGGCCCAGCAGACCGAACATGCCCCGTGGCACACTCAGATTCACATCGTTCAGCGCCTGAACGCCATTGGGATAGGTTTTGGACAGCCCGCGGATCTCGAGCATGTGCGTCTCCTCGATCGTCTCGACGGAGATCTTAATGCAAAGTACGTTCCAGCGGTTGAGTCCCCGAGAATGCGGTCTGGAGCAGCAATGTCAGCGTCGCCCGAGCGCTCGGGCATTCAGACAGTGGCGAATCAGACCAGATTCCGGTCAGCGCGCCGCCAGATAATTGGGGCTGACGAGTTCGATCTCCTCGTCCACGAGCAGCGTTTGAATCACTTCGTTGAGCCTGAAGAGGCGGCCCTCGGACCGCTGCGGTTCGCAGACGACAATGTCGTCGTCGGGCGATGTATCCGCCTGCACATAGGTGTGCTCGTCCCGGTTGGTCAGATCCTGGACCACGTATATCTCCCCTCCCACGGAGAAACGCTGCCCGATCAGAAAATGATAATCCTTTCCCATTCTGTCGTGAGTCTCGTTTGTCACCGCCTTCAGACAGCAGTGATTAGATTAAAGTCCGTGTTTCAGGTTCCCGGTTCAAAGTTGCTGGCGCAAATCGTTGGCCGATTCCCCAGCGTTCAACAGTCTACCCAGTTGCCACTGAATTGATGTAAAACCCGGCCTACCGGATGTAACTGTTTTAGAGGAGCACTGAGTCTTGTATCCAGCAGCGTGTCGGGCCAGACGGTCTCGAGAGTTCCGGAGCAGCCCGTGAATACCGAAGAAAATCGCTTTGCGCGGATTCTGGTCGTGGGCGCTCATCCCGACGATGCCGAGTTTCATGCCGGCGGGCTTATGATCTCACAAGCCACCCGCGGCAGCCAGATCCGCATCCTCTCACTGACCGATGGTTCCGCCGGACATCAGTCCCTGGCACGTTCCGAACTGGCCGAGCGTCGGGCGCTGGAAGCACAGGCTTCGGCAGACAGAATCCCGTCCGAGCTCGAAATCTGGGACGTGCCGGACGGTGAACTCACGCCATCACTGGAGAACAGATTCCGCCTGATCCGGTCCATCCGCCGCTTCCAGCCGGATCTGCTCGTTACCCATCGCCCGAACGATTACCATCCGGACCATCGAGCCACCGCCATGCTCGTGCAGGACGCCTGCTATATGTTGCGAGTGCCGAACGTGGCAGCCGACGTCGCGGCCCTGGACCAGGATCCTGTGGTGCTGTCCGCCGCCGACTTCTTCACCCGACCGCTGCCCTTCCAGGCCGATGTGGTGCTCGGCATCGACGCCCAGTTCGAGGCCGTGATCGACCTGCTCTGCTGCCATGAGTCTCAGGTGTTCGAGTGGCTGCCGCACGTTACCAACACGCCGGTCAGTGGTGACCGCCGGGACTGGCTGAAGAAGTTCTATGGCGCGCGACCCCGGGCCCTGGCGAGCCGGCATGCTTCTGCGTTCACCTACGCCGAGGCCTATGAGATCAGTGAGTATGGTCGGCGAATGACGAGCCAGGAGATCGAGCGGCGACTTGGTCTGTCGCGGATGGCATAGTGGCCGGGTGCGCCATTCGTTCAAGACCGCCCGCTGCATCCTCTACCGGGACAATGAGTTCCTGCTCGCCGTTCACTCCAGCTTCCGGGGCAGGCAGCACCGCCGTTGGGGGCTACCCGGAGGGCAGATCGAACGGGGTGAATCGCCCCATGATGCGGCTGCCAGAGAACTGGAAGAGGAACTCTCGCTGTACCTGCCCACCCTGCTCGAGGTGGGCCCGTACCCGTACAAGCGGTCGCTGCACATGGTCTATGCCGCGGAGGTCACGGAACCTATCAGGGAGTGGGACGACACCGAACTCCTGGATATCGGCTGGTTCAGCATCGACGACGTCCGGGATCTTCGAAGCAGCAACCGACTCCACGCCAACTACGAGCTGAGTGCCATCGAGGCCCTGCTACAGAAGCTCGGCTGAACCCGGCTGAATCAGACGCAGCAGGCTTTCGGCTCTCCGGAATCCGCGGTATCCGGCGCCGCGCAACAGGCGGCGGTCTCTTCGAAGAAGGTCGGCGAATCCTCCAGCACCTGATACCACTCCCACATCAGACCTTGCGGGTCGTAGGCCACGGCCTTGTTCTGGCGTGCATAGCAGCAGACCTCCTCGCTCTGGGCCTCCGCCAGCAGAGAAACAGACTTCAGGTGATCTGCCGTTTTCTGAACCGCTTCTTCGGAGAAGACCTCGAAGCCTACGTGGTTCAACCGTTCTTCCCCCGGCGCCTCAAACAGCACCAGCTTCAGATTGTGATCGGGGACCACGAAGTTGGCGTAGCCGGGTTCCCGCTTGTTCAGCGTCACGCCGAACAGAGCGCTGTAGTACTCGATGGCCCGCTCCAGATCGTCCACGTTCAGGGCAAGTTGCATTCTCATTGCCAGATCCATATTTCTAGAATAGTCGAAATATATACCAGCATTTCTCGACCGCCAAATAACAATTCGTTATTTCTAGATACTTGGAAATAACTGCTCGGAGCGTTTACCCTTCGGCAGTCGATCAAATACCTTTCGATCAAAGCGCAGTAAATCGCGAGAGATGATCGTGAACACCCATGAGCTACAACCTGACCCGCAACCCATGAATCATAAAAGTGCCGCCACAGCGCTCGAAAGCCTGGGCAACGAAACTCGCCTGGCCATTTTCCGCACCCTGGTGCGCGCGGGTACCCGGGGCCTGCCGGTTGGCGGATTGAAGGAAAAGCTCGGAATTCCGGGCTCCACGCTTTCCCACCACGTCGCCCAGCTGGTGAGCGCGGGTCTGGTGAGCCAGTCCCGGGAAGGCCGTGTGCTCCGTTGTCAGGCCGAATTCACCACCATGAACGCGCTGCTCGATTATCTGACAGACGAGTGCTGTGCCGACGACGCCTGCAACTGCTGAGCTCGGGGTTCAGGCATCCTGTTCCAGGCGGGCCCGGTTCTCTGCCATCATCTTCGCGAAATCTTCGCTCGAGTTGGTCTTCGGATAGGGTTCATCCGGCACCGGCACATTCAGGAACTCGCAGAGCGGGTCCCAGCCCAACTTCGAGTTGAACACCAGCAACCGGTCTGCCGGGACCTCATCCTTGACCCGCTGATTGTGGGCCAGGTACACGCTGATGACATGGTCTTTGTCATCCAGCCGGCCATCGAACAATCCGTCCCAGACCAGCTCGAATACCATCTCGCTCCGGCGCTGCCAGAGCGGATTCGCTTCCTCAGACCCCTGCGCCTCTATCTGGTCCCGCATGGCGACTGAACTCGGATAGATCGTCTTCATGATGCTTGCATACCAGGCTTCCGGATCGCGCTCCGAGAGAATCACCTTGGCTTCTGGAAAGGCGACCATCTGCTCACGCCAGAAATTGCAGGAGGGCCAGTCGACCGAGGCCTGATAGCCCTCAAAAAGCTTCTGGAAATCCACCGGTTCGCCACGATGCAGCTTGAGCCAGGCGAGATCTTCATCCTTCGACTGATCGAGCGTCATCATGTGATAGCACTTTTCGAAGCCGAGCTTCTCCAGTGCATGTTTCAGAGACAATGTACCGTTGCGCCCATAGCCGGCGCCGATGACTTTAATCGTCAATCCTCATCCTCCTCCGCGTTGACGCAAGACTTTAACAATCTGCTCAGTCGCTGTCCTGAACCGCCGCCGTTTCAGCGGCACGGACCTCAGCCAGAATCTCCTCCACCTGATCGAGCTCCAGCGTCTTCTGGTCGAGCGCCATGAGAATGAAGAGAAAGAGCTGGGCTCCCAGGGAGCCGTTATTCACCTTCGATCGGAGATTGCTCTCCGACTGTTCCACGCCGAGCTCATGCAGACGCCGGACCAGATCTTTGTACTCGAAACCCCGATAGGCCATCCGGGCTCGAATGAGTCGACGGATCGTCTCCCGCATTGGAGGTGAGTCGAACAGTTTCTGCGCCATCGTCAAACTCCCTGTATTTATGTCTATTTAGTTGCCTTGAAAAACCAACCAGCTCAGCAATGGCGCAACGAAAGTGGACTAAAAGTGAATTATAAGCGACATATGTTGCTTTTCCACCCCAAATCAGTATTCTTCATTGTGTCTCTTATTCGAGACATATAGTATATATGTGTGACAGGAGAAGGTTATGTTTGACGGTAACACGGTGGTTTCACTGCTGCTGACTGGATTGGCAGTCATCGTGATCTTTCAGGGCGTGAAGATGGTGCCCCAGGGTTACAACTGGACCGTACAGCGGTTCGGCCGCTACACACGCACTCTGACACCCGGCCTGCACCTGATCATTCCGTTCGTGGACCAGATCGGCCACAAGCAGAACATGATGGAACAGGTGCTCGACATCCCGCCCCAGGAAGTGATCTCCGAAGACAACGCGCAGGTGATCACCGACGCGGTCTGCTTCTATCAACTCCTCGATGCGGTAAAGGCATCCTACGAAGTGAACGATCTGACCCGGGCCATGCAGAACCTGGTAATGACCAACATCCGTGCGGTGCTGGGCTCGATGGAGCTCGACGAAATGCTCTCCAATCGGGACAAGATCAACTCCTCCCTGCTGGCCAAGGTGGATGAAGCAACCGACCCCTGGGGGGTGAAAGTCACTCGGGTGGAAATCCGCGACATCTCACCGCCGAGCGATCTGGTCGAGGCCATGGGCCGGCAGATGAAGGCGGAACGGGACAAGCGTGCCGCCATCCTGGATGCGGAAGGTGAGCGGGAGGCGGCCATCGCCGTTGCGGAGGGTGCCAAGGCGTCTCAGGTGCTGAAGGCGGAAGGTGAGCTCGAAGCGGCTCGACGGGAAGCTCAGGCCCGGGAGCGGCTGGCCGAGGCAGAAGCCAACGCCACCGAGATGGTCTCGCGCGCCATCGCTGAGGGGGACGGTCGTGCCATCAACTACTTCGTCGCCCAGAAATATGTGGATGCGCTCGGCAAACTTGCGGAGTCGGACAACAACAAGGTGATGATGATTCCGCTGGAAGCAGCGTCCGTGATCGGTTCCATCGCCGGTGTTTCCGAAATCGCCAGAGAAGCGTTCGACAGCAGTGATGCAGCGGCACCAGCCACAGGAATCGGAGCGTCAGTCTGATACCCGCCTGTCGGGAAAGGAGAGAAAACCATGGAATGGCTCAATGAAATCAATGCGTATCACTGGATCGCGCTCGGCCTCCTCCTCTTTGCAGCGGAGGCCCTGGGCGCCGCCGGCTTTCTGCTCGGGAGCGCGGTTGCTGCTCTGGTGGTCGGACTGCTGTCACTGGTGATGCCCGGACTCGGCATCGCCGTTGAGCTTGCGCTGTTCGCCGTGACCGCCGTCATCGCCAGCCTGCTCTACATCAAGGTATTCCGTGACGAGCAGGCGGCTACCCCGGATGCGCTCAACCATCGGGCGGAGAGTCTGATCGGGAAGGAATTCGAGCTGACGGAAAACCTCACGGGGGGTGATGGTCGCGTTCAGATCGGTGACACCCTGTGGCACGTGCATGCCGATACCGCCCTGATCCGTGGCGCCCGGGTGAAGGTGGTGTCCGCCGACACCATGCAGCTCAAAGTGGCCGCGGTGCCATGACCAACCGGGCGGAAGCTGGCCCCACCGGCACTTCAAGCCGGTGGGTTTCCTCAGTTAGACTGCCTGACGCCTTCACCTGACCGCTGCGGCGGGGAGAACCACCACCGCCGTGCACCCAGCAGATTTCGCCATCATCGCCGCGTACCTCGCGACCATCGTCTTCATGGGCTTCCGTCTCAGCCAGCGTGTCCATGACGCCAGAGACTACTTCCTCGCCGGCCGATCGCTGACCTGGGTCGTCATCGGCCTCTCCATCATCGGCACCAACGTGAGTGCAGACGGCTATGTGGGTGCTTCCGGCGGCGCCTACAACTCCGGCATCTCCCAGGCGAATTTCGAGTGGATCGGCGCCATCCCGGCCATGATCCTCGCCTCATTGGTATTCATTCCCCTCTACTGGCGATCGGGCGTCTACTCGATTCCGGAATATCTCGGCCGCCGCTACAACCCACCCGTGCGGGTGCTCGCGGCGTTGATCGCCAGCATCTTCGCCATCTTTTCCATCGGTGTTTCCCTCTGGGCAATCGCACTGACACTGCACAGTTATCTGGACTGGCCTGTCTGGGTCGGAATTGTGGTGATGGGCACCGTTGTAGGTCTCTACAGCATCTCCGGCGGCCTTGCCGCCGTTGCCTTCACCGACGCCCTGCAGGTGGTGATCATGTTTCTCGGCGGCGTCGCCATCGTCGCCTTGGGAATCAGCGACGTCGGAGGCTTACGGACGTTCGCCGAGACGCTCATTCAGGAGAACCCGACCCACCTGCACGTGTACCTGCCCGCGGACGATCCCGTTTTTCCCTGGCCGGCCGTCATCCTCGGCCTGGCCGTCGTCCTCTCCCCGGCATACTGGGTGGGCGGCCAGGCGATTCTGCAACGCACGCTCGGAGCGCGCAGCCAGTGGGATGCCAGCGCCTCCATGATGTTTGCCGCATTTGCCAAAACACTGGTGCCGCTCCTGATCGTTTTTCCAGGTCTGCTGGCGCTGGTGATGCACGCAGACATCAAATACCCGGATATGGCCCTGCCCTGGGTAGTGAAAAACGTACTGCCGCCCGGTCTGTCCGGCCTCATGTTCGTCGCCATCATCGCCGCCCTGCAGTCATCGATCGATTCGCTGATCAATTCGACCGCGCTGATGATCACCCGGGATGTGCGCGGCGTGATCAGAGGCCGTGAAGACCCGAAAGGGGATCTGAAAATCGGCCGTGTGCTCACCCTGGTGGTGCTGCTCGTCGGCATGGTGATCGCGCCTTTCGTCAACGAGATGGGCGGCATCTATGTGTTCATTCAATCGCTGCTGTCGCTGTTCCAGGGGCCCATGCTCGCCCTGCTGGTGCTTGGCGCGTTCACCCGGCATGCCACACCGAAGGCCGGGCTGGTGACCCTGGTCACGGGGGTGGCCCTCTCAGCGGTGCTGATGGCCACGGGCATGCTCATGCTCTGGGTCGCTTTCATCAGCTTCGTCTACAGCCTGATCGCGCTGTGGCTGGTGAGCTACGTGACCGAACGCCTGCCGGACGAAGCATTGCGATCCGTGGTGTACCGGTTGCAGAATCGCGATGCCCCGGCAGAGGGAGAGCACCCATGATCGAGTGGCTGCACACAGCGCCGGTGTGGTGGGCCAACGCGCTGACCCAGGTCCTGTTCGTTCTGATCGCCCTGGCGGTGTTCACCGTTCCCAGGCGTTTATTCATGGCGGATGCGCCGGATCAGTCCCGCTGGCGCGACGTCAGACTCTGGGCTGTGGCGCTGGTGGTGGTGCAACTGGGCATCTACGCGCTGTTCAGTTAGCCTGCCGGACGACAACCTTCGCTGGAGGCCGCCTCATGAACCCTGTTTCACAGTTTCTCAGTGCCGCGCTGATCACAGCAGCAGCACTGGCGTTTGCGCCACCGGCACTGTCCGACGGCGATGCCGATGTGCGTCTTTACGTTTTTGACTGCGGGCTGATCGGTGCTGCCGACATCAGCATGTTCAATGTTTCAAATGAAGAAACGCCGGTCCGCGAACTGTTCGTGCCCTGTTATCTGATCGAGCATCCGGAGGGACGAATGATCTGGGATGCGGGACTGCCGCTGGCCATGGCCGGTGCGGGCCGAGTCGAGGAACCAGGCGGTGTCTATATGACCTATGAACGCTCGTTCATCGATCAGCTGTCGGATATGGGCGTCACCCCCGCAGACGTGGATCTCGTGGCTTTCTCCCACATGCACTACGACCATGTGGGTGCAGCAAACGCGTTCACGGAATCCACCCTGTTGATTCAGGATGCCGAATACGATGCAGCCTTCGTCGATGTCACAAACCCGGTGTTCCAACCTGATCTCTACCGGGATCTGGAAGGCAGCGATAAGCAGATTCTCTCCGGCGACCACGACGTGTTCGGCGATGGCAGCGTTGTGATCATTTCCGCGCCCGGCCACACACCGGGGCATCAGGCCCTGCTGCTGCGTCTGGCCAACACCGGCCCCCTCATCCTCTCAGGCGATCTCTATCACTTCCAGATGAGTCGCAAGCTGCGCCGGGCCCCCACCTTCAACACGGACGCAGACGAAACCTTCCGTTCCATGGACAAGGTCGAGGCATTGATCGAGACCGAAGGAGCGACGCTCTGGATCGAGCACGAGAAAGCGCTGGCAGATACCCTGAACATGGCGCCAGCCTACTACGACTGAATATGACGAGGATCTGACCCGATGGCGCTGAAACGTTACGTCACGGAGATGGGCATGGGTACGGACGTGCACGGTGGCGACTACACAAAAGCCGCCAGACGAGCCGTCTCCGATGCCATCCGCCACTCGAGCCTCAACTTCTTCCGGGCCCTCGACAAGTCACCCAACGATATGCACATCACCGTACGCATTGGTGTGCAGGAACCGGACGCACTGGACACGGATGCCATCGCCACCGAGTTACCCTACGGCACGGTCACTGTGGTGCCGGTGCAGGGAGGCCTCGACGTGCCGGAAGAGCCGGGGATCGACAAACTGGTGATCGCCAACGCCGCCGTGCTCGTCTGCTTCGAAGAGTGAGCTCTCTAGACATCCGCCTTGTCCCGGTCATGGATGGGGTCCACCTCCGCCTGCAGACTCTCAGGCAGTGTTTTTCGGCCGGTAAACATTGCGGAAATAATATTGCCGCCCTTGAGCACCTCGACGGTAATCACGGCGAGCACATGGAGAAGTATCAGCACCAGCAGCACATAGTAGGTGTTCAGATGAGTTGAGATTACCGGGCTGCGGAATTCACGCATCTCGGCATAAGAGGTTTCGTTCACGGTTTCAGGCGCATACGGCCGAACCAGTGACGGATCCTTATCGGGGTAGGCAACCCATTCCGCAAAGTAGCCGCCAAATGGCGGCATATAGACATCTGTTCCTGCCAGCACAATACCGCTGACACCCTGGACGAGGAGTGTCAGCAACAACAGTGTGACAGCGATGCGGCCGAGTGGGCTGTGTCCGATGTGCGCCTCAGGCTCACGGGAGAATGCGGCCTGCACCGAAGCTCTGAGTGCCGACCCGAATCCTGCTCCAATCGGCAGCACTGCAGACCACCGTGCGTAAGCGTTACCGATGAATCCCCAGATGATCCGCCACGCCAGATTGCCGATGAATACATATCCAATCCAGACATGGAGCTGCTTCAACGCAACCTTGCCATCATTCGGGATAGCCAGATCGCCGGCATAAAGAATCATCGTGCCGACACAGATCAGCCCGAGCACACACAGGAAATTCAGCCAGTGGAATATTCTCGTCGTGCGGTCCCACACCCTGTATTCCTTCAGCACCACGAATTCCTTTTTCTGAACAGCTCCGCAAAGCTACATGACCCTGTCCTAACTGTGACTACGGAAATACCCGCACTCAGTCAGTCCGACCTGAACGTCCGGATGGGTTTCCAGAAATAGCCGATCGCCAGGGTGGCCACCACTGAAATGGCGCCTGCCAGGACCATGGTATTTCCCGCACCGATCGCTCCTGCCCAGAAGCCAACCCAGATAGTGCCGACATTGTTGGCTGTCTGCGCGGCGAGAACCATCAGCGCAAACGCGCGGCCGCGCATATGGTCCGGCGTGGTCAGCATCACCGTGGTCTGCCGCACGGCCACCGTCACCGCGTCTGCTGCGCCAAGCAGGCCGATCATCAGCATCCCCATCCACAGGGTGCTCGCCGTGCCGAATCCGAACAGAATCACCGCGTATGCCAGCGAGGCATAGAGCACGAGCATGCCCTTGGCCTTGTAGCCGACGAACAGCAGGGCGATGAACGAACCGATGATGGCGCCCGTGGAGTTGGCCGCCCCGAGCAGGCCGGTCGCGCTGGCGCCGCCCGCAAAGAGCCCCAGCGCCAGCACGGGGAGAATTTCCCGATAGAAGGAGGCGGTGGTGATCCCTGCATCCAGCAGGAACAGGCCAGGCAGAATCGGATGCTTCGAAACGTAGCGCAGCCCCTCCCAACTCTGTTGCACCGCGCTCGTCGGCGCATCTTCGGCATGGCCCTCCGCCACCCCCTTAGCCCGGATAAACAATGGGAACAGTGTGGAGATCGCCGCGATGCCCGCGGCTGCGTAGAAGGCCTCGGTGACGCCCAGGGTAACTGCGATGCCGGCAAACAGCAGGGGACCGGCGATGGCGGAGGCATTCTGCGAGGCGGTATCCGTGGATGCCGCCAGCATCAGGTCCGCTTTTGGAATGACGATGGGCACCATGGCCGATCGCGCCGGATTGGCGAGCATCTGCGATGCCGCGGTAAACGCTATGCCCACATAGACGGCGATGGGTGTGAGCAGCCCGGCGGAGGCGAGCAGGCCGAGACTCAGCATGGCCAGGCAGGTGGTGCCATTGGCCAGCGCCATCAGACGCTTGCGATCGATCCGGTCGGCAAGTGCGCCACCCCAGAGCAGCGCCGGGATCTGCACCAGCAACTGGACCACGCCGATGGCACCGACCAGCGCCGCTGAGCCCGTCTCGTCATAGAGCCACTGAGCCGTGCTCAGGATCCTCAGCCAGACGACGATCGTGGCGGAAACCATGGTCGCCCAGAGGAACCGGTAGTCCCGGTACAGGAAGGCGCCCCAGGGCTTCGCGCCCGCGGATTGCCTGGATTCTTCTGGCCCGGCTATGACGTTCTCCTCAATCTGTACATGGGGATCTCCCGGCTGAGCCTGGCCTGGCAGGCGGTATAGCCCGGGTAGACCCGGGTCGCCTCCGACCACGCATCGGCGCGCTCGCTGCCCGCCAGTCTGGATTCGGCGACTCCGACACCCTGCTCAGCTCAGGCGGTAGGTGCGAGCGGCTGTGTCGTGAAAAAGATCGGCTTTTTCAGCAGCGGAGAAGCCGGCGGCCAGTTTCTTGAAGGCATTCCAGAGCACCGGGTAGGAACAGCTCTGCTTATCTACCGGGAAGTTCGACTCGAACATGCACCGGGATGGCCCGAAGCAGTCGAGCGCGTGCCGGTAGTAGTCAGACGTCAGAGCGACGATTTCGTCCGAGCTCGGAGGTCTTTCCTTTTTATGCAGGCCGAAGCCGTTGACCGGCATCACCAGACCGCCCAGCTTGGCGACAACATTCTGGCAACCCGCAAGTTCCGCAACGTCTTCCGCCCACTGTGCAAAGATTTCCTGCTGCTTCCCGGCATAGGGTCCGATCCCCAGAGGCCCGCCGAAGTGATCGAATACGATGGTCGTCTCGGGGAAGGCGCGGGCCAGATCCGTGAGCTCGCCGATCTGAGTGTGATAGAGCCAGGCATCGAACGTCAGACCCCGTTTGCCCAGTTCAGCGAATCCTTCCCGGAAGCTGGCATCCAGAAACAGATGCTCGATGGGGTCCGTGTGGGAATTGCGCACCTCCGGGCTCGCATCCCAGCCGGCGGCATGGCGAATACCCTTGAAGCGGTCGGTGACGCTCAGGTGCGCGTCCAGCACCTCGCCTGCCGCCGCGCCGAGGGTGAGGTCCGCAAAACTCACGATGCCAAGACACGCACGGGTCGCACCGTACTGCCCGGAAGCCGACATGGCGGCAACCCCATTCACGAACTCTGTCTCCCCCACCGGTTGCAGGGCAACCTCTCCGCCGGCGCGATACATGCTCGCGCACTCCACAAAAACGGTGCTCACCACATTGTGGCCGGAACCGGTGTCTGCCAGCAGTTCATCAAGCAGATAACGACTGTTCGGATGATCCCAGAGATGGTGATGCGGATCGCAGATCGGCAGGTCGGGCTCCAGGATGTCTTCCCGGGTCAGCGCCAGCCACTCTTCACTTCCAATCGCCACGATACCTCCCGGTCTCTTTGCCGGACGCCTAGTAAAGGACAACGGATCTGATGCTCTTACCCTCGTGCATCAGATCAAAACCCGTGTTGATCTCTTCAAGCGGCATGGTGTGAGTAATCAGATCGTCGATGTTGATCTTACCGTCCATGTACCAGTCGACGATCTGCGGGACCTGGGTCCGGCTTTTGGCGCCGCCGAAGGCCGTTCCCCGCCAGACCCGTCCGGTGACGAGCTGGAAGGGCCGGGTAGAGATTTCCTGGCCGGCACCGGCGACGCCGACAATCGTACTTTCTCCCCAGCCGCGGTGGCAGCACTCGAGGGCCTGACGCATGGTGTTCACGTTGCCAATGCACTCGAACGAGTAGTCGGCACCGCCATCCGTGAGGTCGATGATAGCCTCCACCGGGTCGCCATCTTTCGGGTTCACGAAATCCGTCATTCCGAATTTCGTCGCCAGGTCGACCTTGTCTGCATTGATATCGACACCGATGATCCGGTTCGCACCCACCAGCCTGGCGCCCTGGATCACATTGAGGCCGATCCCACCGAGGCCGAACACGGCCACATTGGCACCCGGCTCGACCCTGGCGGTGTTGATCACCGCGCCGATGCCCGTCGTCACGCCGCAGCCGATGTAGCAGACCTTGTCGAACGGCGCGTCCTCCCGGATTTTGGCCAGTGCGATCTCCGGCACCACCGTGTAGTTGGAGAAGGTGGACGTGCCCATGTAGTGGAAGAGCCTGTCGCCGTTCAACGAAAAACGGCTGGAACCATCAGGCATCAGTCCCTGACCCTGGGTATCGCGGATGGCGATGCAGAGATTGGTCTTGCCGGAGGTGCAGGCTTTGCAGGCCCGGCATTCGGGAATATAGAGCGGTATCACATGGTCACCCGGCTTGAGCGTGGTCACCCCTTCGCCCACTTCCACCACCACCCCCGCCCCTTCGTGGCCCATGATGGAGGGGAAAAGTCCTTCCGGGTCATCGCCGGACAAGGTGAAGGCATCGGTATGGCAGATGCCGGTGGCTTTCACCTCCACCAGCACCTCACCCGCTCGTGGTCCTTCCAGCTGAACCGTCTCGACCGTCAATGGTTCACCCGCAGCAAATGCCACAGCAGCTTTCGTATCCATGCTTCCCTCTCAACTGAGATGTACTGATCGGAAAGCATAAACAAGAACAAGTACAATTCGCGACCTATACCTCTGCTGAATGACTGTTTTGGCGTTCGAATTCCGCGTGAAGGACTGGCGCAGTTTCATCCCGATCATCGATGTGATCCGGGGCTACCAGCGTGCAGATTTCCACCACGATCTGGTCGCCGGCGTGGTTGTGGGCATGATCACCGTCCCCCAGGCCATCGCCTACGCGTTTCTCGCCGGACTACCGCCGGAAGCAGGCCTGTACGCCTGCCTCGCGCCCATGGTGATCTACGCCATCCTCGGCTCATCCCGACAGATGGTGGTGGGTCCCGTGGCCGTGGCGGCACTCATGGTGGCGGCCGCCGTCGGCGAGCACGCACCGGCCTACTCCGACGCCTATCTCGGCATCACCACCATCCTCTGCCTGCAGTCGGGCGTCGTGCTCTGGGTGCTCAGACTTTCGAACATGGGTGGGGTGGTCAATCTGCTCTCGCACCCCGTGATTGTCGGTTTCGTGAACGCGGCCGCGCTGCTGATCATCATCAGCCAGCTCGGTCCGCTGGTGGGCGTCAGTACGGACCCGACGCTGAACCCCATCGATCGCCTCCTCTCCCTGGCGGACCAGGCAGAGGCCTTCAATCAGGTGGCGCTCGGGATCGGACTGGCCTGCGCGGTAGGCATGTGGCTGATCTCCAGATACGTCACGATTCCACTGAGCTGGATCGGCCTCGACCTGCCTCGTGATCACGCCATCACCAGACTGGGGCCACTCATCGTCGTCATCCTGGCGGCCCTGGCTGTCTGGTCGGGCGATCTCAACGAAGCAGGCGTTGACGTGATCGGTATCGTGCCTGGTGGCCTCCCCGCGCTCACACTGCCGCCATTCGACTGGGATCTATGGGTCAAACTCCTGCCGACTTCCACCATGATTGCGCTGGTGGCCTACGTGGAAAGCTATTCAATCGGCACCACGCTGGCGACCAGAGAACGAACGCGGGTGAACAGCCATCAGGAGCTGATCGCCCTCGGTGCCGCCAACGTGGGTGCTGCATTCACCGGCGCCTACCCGGTGGCCGGCAGCTTCACCCGTTCCAGCGTCAACTATCAGACAGGCGCCAGAACGCAGATGAGCTCTCTGGTCTGCATGGTCGTGGTCATGCTGACACTGATGTTCTTCACACCCGCCTTCACATTGCTGCCCCACGCCGCCCTCGCCGCCATTGTCATCGTCTCCGTGTTCGGACTGATGGACTTCTCCAGCGCCCGGGCGCACTGGAAAGTACACCGGGACGACTCCATTACTCAGCTGGTGACACTGGTCACCGTTCTGGTCTTCGGAGTGGAAGCCGGACTGATCACCGGAGTGGCTCTGTCTATCGCCTTCTTCGTCCGTCGGGTAAGCCGCCCGCACATCGCCATCGTCGGCCGGATCGGTGACACCGAGGCGTTTCGCGCCGCGCGCCGCTACGACGTCGAGACGTTCGCTCATGTAGCCGCCATCCGGGTCGACGAAAGTCTGTTTTTCGCCAACGCCAATCAGGTGGAAAGCAAGCTGTTGAAGATCATTCAGCGCCGTCCCGGCACCCGGCATGTGCTTCTGGTCTGCACCGCGGTGAACATGGTGGATGTTTCCGGTCTCGAGATGCTGGAGCGCTTCAATGCCACTCTGCTCGCCATGGGTATCACCCTGCACTTTTCGGAAGTGAAGGCACCGGTGATGGAGCAACTCGAGGCCACGGACTTCCTGGACGCGCTGCGCGGAGACATCTACTTCACCACTGATCAGGCCATGCGGGACCTTGCCGAACGTACCTGAGACCTCGTGGCGGCTAACCGCTAAACTCCCGGTTCGCGGCGCCAGCGCCACCCGGCGGACACATACAACCATCTGAGGGAACAGATAATGACTCCAGAGACGCAGAACCGGCAGAACAAACGGACACAGCCAGTCAGATACGCACTCCTTCTCTGCCTGCTGACCCTTACGCCATCAGCCCTGTCCGCCCAGCTCGGCGGATTACTGGATCAGGCCAGCGCCATGGCCTCCGACTCCCTGGGCAGCCTGCTCGGCGGGCAGCTGGGAATCAGTTCCGACCAGGCGGCAGGCGGACTGGGCGGTCTCTTCGACCTGGCAAAAAACAATCTGAGCGCAGATGACTTCGAAACGCTCGCGGCTGCAGTACCCGGTGTCTCCGGTTACCTCGAGAAAGCCCGTTCGCTCGGACTGCTGGATCAGCCCATCACCAGCGCGGCGGATCTGACCAGCGTACTCGGAGGTCTGGGCCTCGATCCCGCAACCATCGAGCAGTTCCTGCCCGCGGCCATGGAAGCCATCGGCACGGTCGGCGGTGATCAGGCCCGTCAGCTGCTCAGCCCCCTGCTCGGCGGCTGAGGCGCAATTCAGGCGTCGGACAGACGGCCGGACAGCTCATTCACGTTGAGCTCACCTTCCCGGGTCTGACCGCCAAGTTCCAGGAAGCGACGCATGGCGAGCGGCGCTTCCTCCGTACGCAGCAGCTGCTGGAAGAGATAAGCCTCTTCGATCAGTCCTGGTCTGGGATCAGGTCCAGCCGCATCCGTGGACTGTTTGGCGAGGCGCACGGCCGGTGCCGGAAAGCCGGCAATCCGCCTGGCGAGCGAAGAGACGAAATCGTCGATGGCATCCGGCGCGAAGATGCGATTCAGGTAACCCCAGCGTTCCGCAGTCTCGGCATCCAGATCGTCCGCGCCGAGAATCACTTCCAGCGCCCGACCCCGACCCAGCAGTCGCGGCAGCCGCTGAGTACCGGAACCGCCCGGCAGTATGCCGAGGGGCACTTCCATCTGATTGATCCGTGTTTTACCGACCACACCGAACCGCATATCGAAACTGGCGGCCAGCTCGCTGCCGCCGCCGCCAACCCGCCCCTCGATCTGCGCGATGGTCACCTTATCCATGGTCCGGAAGCGTTCGCACATGGCGTGGAAATCGTTGAGCACGTCGGACCGCTGTGCAGGTTCGTCCGTCGGGAACGTGAGAATGGCCTCGACGTCGAAGTGGGCCAGAAAGAAATCCGGATCCGCACTCTTCAGCACCACCACGGTCAATTCCGGATCGGCTGCCAGCTCTTCCGAAAGGGCCATCAGCTCCATGTATAACGGCAGTGTGATCAGGTTGATCGGTGGATTACTGACGGTCACTGTCGCCAGCCGTCCGTCGATCTCCACCGTCAACAGTTCGTAGTCGTACGCCATGTATCCCCCCTGATACTCGATGCGCAGAATGCGCGCGGACAGAAAGTGGACAAAGATACTGGCACCCCGATCAGCCGGAGGCAACGCTGACCGGAATCGGTGTCGGCAGGGTTTGCGGCGCTGGCATACTGCTGTGCCGCGAGGCACAGTAGGGACCGTATAGAGGGCAATGACATGACCACGAATAGCCACCTGCCGGAGAATCTGGCAGCCGCCATCAGCTCCCGCATCGATGACCTGAGCGATAAGCTGCTGGCCGTCTCCCACAGCATTCACGCCAATCCGGAACTCGCGTTTCAGGAGCATCACGCCGCGGCACTGCTTTCCGACACTCTGGACGCGCACGGGCTCCCGGCAGAGCGCGGGGTGTTCACCCTGGAAACGGCTTTTGAAGCCAGGCTGCCGACGAACGGTGACGGACCCACCGTGGCCATCCTCGCCGAGTACGATGCGCTCCCGGGCATCGGTCATGCCTGCGGGCATAACCTGATTGCCACGGCGGCCCTCGGCGCCACCCTAGGACTGCAGGCCATCGCCGAAGACCTGCCCGGTCAGGTGCGCCTGATCGGCACGCCGGCGGAAGAGAAAGGCGGCGGCAAGGAACTGATGGCCCGCGCCGGCGCTTTCGAAGGCGTTGACGCGGCAATGATGATCCACCCGGCAGGGGTCAATCTCACCACCATGCCCTGTATCTGCGTGGCAGAAGTGGAAGTGATTTATCACGGTCGTTCCGCCCACGCCTCCGCCATGCCGCACCGCGGCGTGAACGCGCTGGACGGATTGTTGCTGGCATATCAGGCCATCTCGAACCTGCGCCAGCACATCCGCGACGAAGAGCGCATTCATGGCATCATCACCGAAGGTGGACAGGCACCCAACATCGTTCCCGATCGCGCCGTGGGGAACTTCTACGTCCGCGCGACCAAGGAGAAAACGCTGGAGGCCCTCAAGCCCCGTGTGCAGGCCTGTTTCGAAGCCGGCGCCAAGGGCAGCGGCTGCGAAGTGGAAGTGAACTGGGCGGGCGTCGACTATCTGGACCTCAATACCAACTGGCCGCTGGCCAATGCGTTTCAGACGCACGGCGAAGCCATCGGCCGCGAGTTTCTGGCACCGAACCAGCTGGGCGGCGCCGGCAGCACAGACATGGGCAACGTGAGTTACCGGGTGCCCTCCATCCATCCCATGCTTGCATGTTCACCCCCGAACGTCGTGATCCACAATCCCGAATTCACCAAATGGTCGGGCTCGGAAATGGGTGACGCGGCTGCCCTGGATGGCGCCCGGATCATGGCGCTGACGGCTGCAGAGTATCTGCTGAATCCGGCTCTGCAGGGGGACGTGAAGCAGGCGTTCGAAGTTTCCAAAGGGCTGTCCTGAACCGATGCACCTCTGGCTGTTCGGTTACGGATCGCTGATCTGGCGGCCGGACTTCGACTATATCGATCGCCGGCCGGCCCGGGTGCAGGGCTGGAGCCGTCGGTTCTGGCAGGGATCACACGATCATCGCGGTCTGCCGGATGCACCAGGGCGGGTGGTGACGCTGATACAGGATCAGTCCGCCAGCTGTGACGGCATGGCTTATCTGGTGGACCGGGCGGTCGCTGACGAGACCTTCTCCCAGCTCGACCATCGGGAAAAGAACGGCTACGAACGCCACCCGGTCAATCTGGCGTTCGATCAGGACGGTGAGCATGCCGAAGGGGTGGTGTATATCGCTCCGATCGACAACTTCGCCTATCTCGGTCCTGCGCCACTGGCTGAGATGGCCTCCCAGATCCATCGTTCTGAGGGACCGAGCGGCAGAAACATCGAGTATCTGCTGGAACTCGCCGAAGCGCTCCGGGCCCTGGGGGCCGATGACGACCATGTGTTCGAACTGGAAGCCGCGGTCCGGTCGCTCTGCTGAGCGGGCGGCTCGTTAGCGGAAACGGGCCGGATCTATCTGTCTGGCCAGAGGGTGATCGCCACCGCCGAGCAGTCTGGCGGCCACCTCGCTGAGACAGGGCGCTGTCTGAATGCCGAAGCCTCCCTGTCCCACCAGCCAGAAAAATCCATCCACGTCCGGATCGAATCCAACCCCCGGGCATTCGTCCGGCAGAAAGGAACGAAGTCCCGCCCAACTCTGACTCATCCGCCGCACGGTCACGGTGGTCAGCTGCTGAAAGCGATCGGCCGCCACGGCCAGATCGTATTCGTCCGGTTGCGAGTCGCAGGGCGGGGACGGATTGGTGTCCGCTGGCGAGACCATCAGCAGGCCGGCCTCCGGCTTGAAGTAGAGATCGCCCTGCACACGATGAACGAGCGGCCAGTCGCTCAGATTCCGTTCCAGGTCGAGAAGAAAGGCACTACGACGAAGCGGTGTCAGACCCAGGGGCTGCACGTGGGCCAATGCCGCCACTTCATCCCCCCAGGCTCCGGCGGCATTCACCAGCACATCCGCATCCACCACCTCCTCGCCCCAGTGCAGGCGCCAGCTTCCAGCGCCGCCTGAAATCCGGTCCACCCGCGCATTGCCGATCACCCGGCCACCAGCATCCAGCAACTGTCGGCGGAAGCTCTCGAGCAGGGCATGGGCGTCCAGCGACAGTGCGTCCTCCTCAATGAGCACTCGGGCAACCTGCTCAGGTTTGAGTATGGGCACGCGTTCAACCGCTTCCGCCACCGATATCTCAACCAGTGATTCGCATCTGGGTTTCCAGCGCGCTTCAAAGTCGGCCAGCGCATCGAGACCCGTCTCATCAGAGAGGGTCACGCTGCCCATCACCTTCGCGCCATGGGCAAGATGGTAGTCCCTGGCTGGTGCGGTCAGGGCGCTGACCAGCTCGTTCTCGTAACACTCGATGGCAACGGCCGCCGAGCGTCCTGAGCTGTGATAGGCCGGTTGCGGCTCTGCTTCGAGCACGGTGACCTGGAATGCACCGGCCGCCCGGGCCGCAAGGGAGATTCCGGCCATTCCGCCACCGATGACTGCCAGCCTGGGTTTCGCGCCGCTCACCTTGTTCCTCGCTGCAAAAGGCGTGCATTATCTCTGAAAATCGAAGAACGGGGAGCAGGCCATGTCGGAGAAAGTGCTGGTAGACCGGGAAGATCAGAACGGACTTGCCATTTTGAGCCTCAATCGTCCAGAGGCATTGAACGCCCTCTCACCCGGACTGTTCGTGGAACTGCGGGCGCACGTCGAAGCAATCGGCAACGCAACCGACGAGATCGGCTGTGTCATTCTCTGCGGCCGCGGACGTTCTTTCTCCGCGGGCAACGATCTCAAGGCGATTCAGGCCGGCGAGCGGCCGCCATCCGCTCACTTTCAGGCTGAGACGCTGGAATGCATCGAGCGTCTGCCGCAACCGGTCATCGCCGCGGTCCAGGGCCACTGCTACACGGGCGCACTGGAACTGGCGATTGCCTGCGATCTGTTGATCGCCACAGAAACCGCCCGCTTTTCCGACACCCACGGCAAGTGGGGCATGTCGCCAACCTGGGGCATGAGCCAGCGCCTGCCGCGCCGGGTCGGGTTACTTGCCGCCCGGGAGATGATGTTCAGTGGACGGGTGGTGAGCGGGACGGAGGCGGCCAGTATGGGTCTGGCTAACCGGGCGGTACCCGAAGACGAACTGATGCCCGCCGCCATCGACATGGCCAGGCGCTTTCTCGAAAACTCCTGGCATACCCTGCGCGTGGACAAGCAGCTGATCAACGGCGGCATGGACCGGCCGCTTGATGAAGGCCTCGCCTGGGAGCGGGAAGTGAGTCCGGGTTCCGGCCCGGATACGGCCGAAAGGCTGAAGAATTTCGGTAACTGAAGTTCCGGCGCCAGATACTGGAGACAGCCGCTCCCTTCCAGTGCGGCCACCGCACTGGCGACCAGGTCTCAATGCCGGCGCATGAACTCCGCGGCGACCCGGGCCAGTTCGTCGAACACGTCCTCTTCGGACTGCCGGGTGCGCTTCAGGATCTTGTAGCCATGATCAGCCGTATCGAGCCAGTGCAGACTTGCCTTCGGCAGTCCGCCGACCAGCGCCTCGAGCAGTTCCGGCGTGGCCAGGCCATCCCGTGTGCCGCTCAGAAAGATCATCGGCAGATCAATGTCCGGCAGATGCGCGGCGCGTTCGTTGCCCGGCTTCTTCGGTGGGTGCAGTGGAAACGAGCAGAACACCAGGCCGGATACCCCGCGCGCAGCATCTTCCAGCACGGCGTGGGACGCCATCCGGCCGCCATAACTGTGTCCGCCCAGAAACAGCGGCAGATCGGGCGCAGCTTCCCGGGCCGTTTCCAGCGCGGCCAGAATGCAGGCTACCGACGTTGCCTGACTGTCGACCCGGCGGCGGCCCGCCTCCATGAAGGGAAAGTTGAATCTCAGACTGGCGATGCTCTGCCGGGCCAGCCCCTCGCTGAGGCCAAGCATGTTCGCATGACGGAAATCCGCCCCGGCGCCATGAGCGAGCACCAGCAGCCGGTCCGCATCGTCCGGGCGGACGAGTTCCGCCGACAGCCTGCCATCAACTCTGAGCGCCGCTACTTTCATGCCCTGGAGGCCGGTCGTCCGGCCGCCGCGCTCAGCAGCCCCGCTCAGTCCAGTTCGCTCATGCTCTTGATGACCCGGCCAACAATGCCGTATTCCACGGATTCTTCCGGGCTCATCCAGTAATCACGATCCGTGTCCTTCTCCACGCGCTCCAGCGGCTGGCCCGTGCGCTCGGCGATGGTTGCATTGATCCGCTCCCGGGTCTTGAGAATCTCCCGGGCGTGAATCTCCACGTCGGCTGCCGTGCCACCGATGCCACCGTGCGGCTGGTGAATGAGAAAACGGGTATTCGGCAGACAGAAGCGATTTTCCTTTTCCGGTGCCAGGTAGATGTGGGTGGCAATGCTGCCGACCCAGCCCGTGCCGACCGTACGCACCACCGGCTTGATGAACCGGATCATGTCGTAGATGGTGTCGCCGGATTCCACGTGGCCGCCGGGGGAGCCGATGTAGATGGTGATGGGGTCGTCCGATTCGTATGACAGGGCGAGCAACTTCTCCGCCGTGCGCCGGGCAACCTCCTGATTGATCTCACCGAACAGGGTCACCGTTCGATTTTTCAGGAGGGTCTGGTCCAGAAAGCCGAACTGCTTCGCCGCATCTGTGATCTCGTCTTCGGCGTCCAGCATCCGCGTGGTGTCTAGGGTCATGTCTGCTCCGTTCCCCGGCCGCCGGGGCCGGTTGTGATTGCTCGTGAAAGCGCACATTCTACATCGAAAGCACTCATTTCAATCAGGAACTAGGAGAAAACCGATGCCGCTCGCACCGGAATATGAAGCCATGTTCAGTGCCCTGGCCGCCGAGCCGGGTCCGAAAATCAGCGATCTGAGCCCCACCGAAGGCCGGGAGATGTACCGGGCCATGCGGGCGGTGAATCCGGACCTCCCCATCGGATCCGTGGAAGACCGGCAGATCGGGACCGAAGCAGGTGAAATTCCGGTTCGGATCTATCGGCCCACCGGGTCGGGTCCGCATCCGATCCTGATGAACTTCCATGGCGGCGGCTGGGTGATTGGTGATCTGGATACCGCGGACTCGGCCTGCCGGGGATTGAGCGAGGCGGCCGGCTGTATCGTCATCTCCGTGGATTACCGGCTGGCACCCGAGCACGTTTATCCCGCGGCGGTGGAAGACGCCTATGCGGCCACCTGCTGGGCGGCTGCGAACGCGGCCGATCTCGGTGGTTCGGGTAAGCTCGCCGTCACCGGTGAGAGTGCCGGCGGCAACCTGGCGGCAGTGGTCTGTCAGAAAGCCCGGGACGAGAATGGGCCACGAATCGACTTCCAGTTGCTGGCCTATCCGGTGGTGGATCACGACCTCAGTCGCGCCTCCTATGAAGAGAACGGTGAAGGCTATCTGCTCGAGAAAGACACCATGGTCTGGTTCTGGGATCACTACTGCCCTCCGGAACGGCGCAATGAACCCGGCGCCTGCCCGCTTCTGGCGGACTCGCTGGCGAATCTGCCCCCGGCTGTGGTGCTGACGGCGGAATTCGACCCCCTCCGGGATGAAGGCAAAGCCTACGCCGAGGCCCTGACAGCCGCCGGCGGATCGGCGACACACCTCTGCTTCGATGGTCTGGTGCACGACTTCCTCGCCACCGCCGAAGGCTTTCAGTGCTCGCGGGCGGCCTTCGATCGGGCGGTCGCCGAACTCAAGCAGGGATTGAGCTGATCATGAAGTACGTACTCATCTGCGAAGACAGAAAAGACAGCCTGGAAGTGCGCCTGGGAAACCGGGACAGACATCTGGCCTATCTCGGCGAGCTCGGGGATCGGGTGAGCCTGGCCGGGCCGATGCTCAGTGACGATGGTGAAAGCATGGTGGGTTCCGTGCTGATCATCGAGGCGGACTCCGCTGCCGAGATCCAGACGATCGCAGACAACGACCCTTACGCCCTGGCCGGTCTGTTCGAGCAGGTGACCATCCGGCCGTTCCGCCAGGTCATTCCCGGCGCGTGAGGCGGGACCTCACTGAGCGGCTTCGAGCACGCACGCAACCCTTGCGGCCTGAATCTTCGTACCGCACTTCGCTCTGGGTCGGTTGGATCCAATGAAAAGCGGCGCCTGATATGGCGCCGCGTTCCCGGGTTCAGAGACTGATTTCGGAGGCAGGCGCCTCCTCACCCGTGACGGTCAGTCGACGCGGGCTTCCGCGTAGCCGGAAAGTACCACGGTGCCATCCTGGTTCCTGGTTTCCACCGCGAACCGGGCAATGCCGTCCTCAACCGACTCGACCGTGGCGGTCCCTGTCAGGCTGTCACCCGGCCACACCTGGTTGGTGAAGCGTACGCCGTACTTGGTCAGCCGGCCGTCACCCACATAGTTGGTGAGCATACCGCCGGTTATGCCCATCGTGAGCATGCCGTGCGCGAACACAGAGGGATAGCCTGCCACCTTGGTGGTGAAGACCTCATCGGTGTGCAGCGGGTTGTAGTCTCCCGACGTACCCGCGTACTGCACGATCTGGGTTCGCTTCAGGTCCTCCACCAGGCTTTCGCTGTAGGTGTCGCCAATGTTCAGATCACTTGCTTTCAATGCCATTGCGTTACCCCCTAGCTGTCCACCGGACGTTCAGTGCGAACACCCACACCCGTGGCCGTGATCACCAGTTCACCGTTCTGATCCCGATACTCGGTTACCGACTCGGAGAACATCAGCTTTCCGGCACGCTTGGATTCTTTCTCCCAGGTTTTGCCCGGCTTGGTCTCGGCAGTGAGCACGTCACCCGGCTTCAGATGCCGGTGGTACTCGAAGTGCTGCTCGGCATGAAGGCCTCCGCCGCCACCACCACCGCCGCCACCGCCACCGGCTTCCTTCTTCACACCGGTGGGCTCCTTACCGGAGCCGAACCAGCCCTCACCGCCCACCTTAGGGCGCAGGAAGTAGTCCGGGTCGAACTGGGCACTGGCCTGGGCAAAGGTCGGTGGCGCGATGATCGTGCCGGGTTCCGTGCCCTTTGCGTACTCTTCGTCGTAATAGATCTGATTGTCGTCCCCAACTGAGCGAGCAAACATCATGATGTGGCTCGCCTCAACGGGAAATTTGTCAACCGCCATGTTGATCCCCCCTGGTTTAATCGGTCGTTCTGAAAAGCGGACTGGCGAGTTTAGCGCCCTTTGAATTCCGGATCACGCTTCTCCAGAAAGGCGCTGATGCCTTCCATCTTGTCCTCGGTCTGCACCAGCGCGCCCTGGGCATACTTCTCCAGCATGAGCGCCCCAGCCAGGCTCGCTTCCATCCCGAAGTTCACCATGGCCTTCATGGTTCGCGGCACGAACGGCGCATAGCCCGCAAGCTGCTCGGCCATCCGCCTGGCTTCGGGCAGCAGTTCTTCCGGCTCGACGATCCGGGTGATGAGACCAATGGCCAGCGCCCGTTCGGCGCCTACCGGATCGCCCATGAGCAGCATCTCCATGCCCCAGCCACGACCAACGATGCGCGGTAACCGGGCTGTGGCACCTCCACCGGGAATGATGCCGAGCTTACCCTCGGGCGTGGCGAACCTGGAATGTGGCGTGGCGATCCGGAGGTCGCAACCAAGGGCAACCTCCAGCCCACCGCCCATACAGATGCCATCTATCGCGGCGATCGTCGGCTTCGGCGTTCGTTCGAGCTGATCCGCCAGACCCTGAACGATAGGCTCCAGTGCCTTGCGGAGGTCCCGGTGCTTCACCTCTTCCAGATCCGAGCCGGAGGCGAATGCTTTACCACCGGCACCGGTAATGGTGATCACCCGAACCTCGTCATCTTCCGCCGCACGGGCCACCGCGGCCTGCAACTCATCCAGCGTGTCGAGCGAGATGGCGTTGTGCCGGTCGGCACGGTCTATCGTGATGAGGGCCATGCTGCCCTGCACCGAATAGAGGATGTTCTCGTAGCTCACTGGTTCAGCAGGCCTTTCACACCTTCCAGATCCGTGCCCAACCGCTCGTTCAGTTCCTTATCCAGACGTTCTTCCGCATTCTCTTTCAGTTCGTCGACGTTCAGGCTTTCCTTCGCCAGCGCTTCGGTGGATGCCTGCACGATCGGCCTGAAGAGCTGCTTGAGCGCCTCCTGGATGGTCACGCCCTGGGATTTCTCGCCGATACCCGTGAGTCGTATGTCCGGGATCTCGACGACTTTATCGCCAAGGATGTCTGAACTGAGCGACGTGCGTGCATTTGTGAACGCGAAGTTCTCGATGATGATCTGCGGCTCCGTGCCCGTCGATTCCTCAGCCGGGGCCGATTCGCCAGGGCTGTCGGAAGAGAGGTTGTCCATCAGGGCCTGCAGATTGGTGTTTCTCCCTTTGGCGATCATGGCCAGATCGGCAGCGTCGATCTCGATGGTGCGGACCCTGATGAGGCTCTCGCTCTGACTCATGGGATCCAGGCCGAGCTTGATCGCGCCCAGGCTGAACGCGTGAGGTCCGTCGAAGCCTTCAGGATTTCCGATCACCAGGCCACGGAGTTCGCCGGTGCCTTCGGTGAGCGAGATGTCCGCAGAATCGAGCCGGACATCCACACCCAGATATTTGGGACCGTACGTCTCTACCGCCGTCTTCAGCAGACTGCCTGAATTCATCACCACATAAACACCCAGGCCGACCACGACCAGGAGCAGGATTCCGATCAGCCATCCGATGGCTTTCATGACTCACCTCCAAGTAATTGCATATCTTCGATAAAGGCCTCGCTGCGGGCGATGGAGGATTCCATATCCCGGATCAGCGCAGCCACGTTGGTTTGGATCATACCCAGTTCACCTTCGAGAGAGGCAATGGCCTGGGCATTGAGATTGTGCTTCAGAAACAGCACCTGGTCCTGAAATGCCGTCAGCACCGGCGGCATCTTCGACTCCGCCCGTCGCATCGCTTTGATCAGGTCGTCGTACTGGCGGCGGGAAGTTCTCAGTTGTTCCGCGCTGGCAGAACGGAGACGGGCGTTGCTGATCAGTTCGACCTCCTCCTCCCACTCGTCGAAAAGGTCCTCTGAGACATCCTCGACGGAATCGATCCGGTCACTGACCTCTTCCGCCCGCGCATCCGCGTCTTCGTAGGCCTCGGCAAGTTCTTCGTAGGTATCCTTCAGATCGGAAGGCGGGATGCTCACCACGCTCGAGAACTTCTCCAACGCGCTTTTGAATTCTTCCTTGGCATCTTCCTGGGCTTCGGCGGCGTCCTCCACCCTGTCCACCAGAATGTCCCGCTTGTGCACGCCGACCTTTTCCCAGGCGCCATAGTAGGCGCTCTCGCAACCGGCCAGCAGCATCACTGCTGCCAGGAAAGAGCCAGCCCGGGCACTGAGTCGGTAGACCATCGAAGTATCCCCGTCGCCTAAAAGCGCAAGGTTAGGGGATGGCCAGGGGCCTGTACACCGCCTGCCTGGCAGGAAATCCAGGATTGTGTCCATCAGGACGCTTCGGCATCATTCCCGCCGGACACTACTGATACCTGGGAGGGTATGCATCATGGAAGAACTTTCTACCGACCAGATGGCCGGCTACATCGACACGGCCGTCGAAATGGGCATGACTTACGGCCCCAAATTCATTCTCGCGATCGTCGTACTCATTGTCGGTCTCTGGATTATCAACCGCGCCATCCGCCTGATGGGCGCCGGCATGGAGCGCAGCAACACTGAGCCAACCCTGGCGAAGTTCCTGTGCAACCTGAGCTCCGTCGGCTTGAAGGCACTGCTGTTGATCAGTGTCGCCTCGATGATCGGTATCGAGACCACTTCGTTCATCGCCGTACTCGGTGCCGCCGGCCTGGCTGTTGGTCTGGCCCTGCAGGGCAGCCTCGCGAACTTCGCAGGCGGCGTGCTGGTGCTGATGTTCCGGCCCTATAAGGTCGGCGACTTCGTCGATGCTCAGGGCGTCATGGGCACGGTGCACGAGATCCAGATCTTCAACACCATTCTGAAGACCCCGGACAACAAAGTGATCATCGTCCCGAACGGTGCGATCTCCAACGGCATCATCACCAACTTCTCCATGGAGGCAACCCGACGGGTGGACTTCGTGTTCGGCATCGGTTATTCCGACGACATTGCCAAGGCAAAAGCCACCATCGGACGGCTGCTCGAGGAAGACAGCCGGACCCTGTCCGACCCGGAGCCGCAAATCGTGGTGTCCGAACTGGCAGACAGCTCTGTGAACATCACCACCCGTGTCTGGGTGAATGCGGCCGACTACTGGGGCGTGTTCTTCGACATGACCGAGAAGGTGAAACTGGCCTTCGATCAGGAAGGTATTTCCATACCGTTCCCACAGCGCGACGTGCACCTTTTCCAGGAAAATGGCTAGTCCAGGAAAACGACTAGTCCAGGAAAACGGTTAGACGGGGCAAACAAAACGTCAGGGCAAAGAAAAACCGCCGGCCTGGAGAGGGAACCGGCGGTTTTAAGGTCGACCTCATCGCTGAGGTCTCAAGGGGATATAGAACGCGATCTGATCGATTTTCCTGCCGGAGAGAGCCCGCCTTGGGAGAACCTGCCTGACCGTGTCTTGAGTAAGACTATGGACCCGAGCTGTTTCGGTGGAATTACGCCCACCCGGGTTTTTGTTTCTATTTGTTACCTGACCCTGACAGCACTGTAATTCGCCCCTAAACAATGGATTTTTAATGGAAAAATCCATTTTTCGCCCAGGCAGGCCGGGGCTGACAGTGCAGCCCACGCACCGCTTCTGATTTTACGCCTCGGCCGCGATCGGGGTCCGATTGACCTGCGGATCCAGCGACACAATCACATCCGTTCCACCGCCGGCTGGATCTTGAATGCTGACCCGCCAGCCATGTGCCTGGCAGAGCTGCATGACGATGGCGAGACCTAGGCCGCTGCCCCCGGTGACGCTGCTCCTTGAACTGTCCAGGCGGAAGAAGGGTTGGAAGACCTGTTCTTTGTATTCATCAGGGATGCCGGCGCCATGGTCCAGCACATGGATCTCGCTGCCGTCCAGGCGGACGCTCACACCCTCGCCATGCTGCTGGGCGTTGCTGATCAGATTACTCAGCACCCGTTTCAGCGCCCCGGGGGCGAGCATCAGTTCGAGATCGTTCGAAGTGCCCGGCATCACGGCGAAGGGAATGCTCGCGTCGTAGCCTTCCACCACGTCTTCGATGAACGGCACCACCTTCACCTTCTGGGCCGGTTCTCCCGTGCCCCGGGCAAAGCGCAGAGCGTCCCCGATGAGGGCGTCCATGGCTTCCAGGTTGCGTTCAAAGCGCTCGATGAGCCTGGCGTCCACATTGTCCGGCAGCAATTCCAGCGCCAGTCGCATCCGGGTCAGTGGCGTACGCAGATCATGTGAGATCCCGGCCAGCAACGTGGTCCGATTCGAGAGCAGGGTGGAAATTTCGCGGGCCATGGTATTGAAGTTGCTCGCCAGGGAGACCAGCTCTCTCGGCCCTCGCTCCGGCAGTGGTTCGAAGTCCTCGCCTCCCCGGAACGACTCCACCCGTTCTGCCGCCGCCACCAGCGGCCGGGTGATGCGCTGGACGATATACAGGGAGGTGAGAAAGACGATGGCCGCGCCCAGCCCGAAAATGATGATGCCGATATAGAGCGGCTCGATATCGCGTCGACCCGGCGAAAAACCGATCTGCAGATGGTGCCCGCCCATGGTCACATCCAGCCAGATCAGCTCATCCCCCTCCAGCAGCGCGACGGGCTCACCCAGGCGTTCGGTAAGCTGGTCCTGGACGAGACTGAGATAGGGTTGTGACAGGGTCGCGATCGCCAGGTCCCGGGGATCCGAGCTGATGATCAGATCATGACTCTCGGCGAGTTCCAGTTCGAAGTACGGCCGCGCCGCGGGTGGCAGTTCCACCCAGGTCTGCGCGGAGAGCACCAGAAGCGCCGCCTCATCGTTGGCTGACTGCTGGGCGATGGGCTCGATCAGATAAATGTTGAGGGCGGCGATGGAAACCAGCGCGATGAGCAGAGAGCTCACCGCCAGAGTCAGATTGGTTCGCGCGAGCAGTGAGCCCTGAGCAAGTCCGCCCGCTCGTTCAGCCATCACCATCGGGGCAGAACATGTAGCCCTTTCCCCAGACCGTCTTGATGAACAGCGGTGAGGAAGGATCGGCTTCGATCTTGCCCCGCAAACGCGTTACCCGCACATCGATGCTGCGATCGAAGGGAGACCGTTCAGCACCGGTCAGGAGATCGAGGATCCGGTCTCTATCCAGCACTTTGTTCGGGTTGGACACCAGAATGGCCAGCAGATCGAATTCACCGGAAGTCAGCGAAACCGACTCACCGTTGCGGGTCAACCGATGGGCATTCACATCCAGTTCGAACTCTCCGAAGCTGATGCGGCCGCCGGCGGCTTCGGCACCCGCGGTGCTGCCGGACCGACGCAGCACGGCCCGTATCCGGGCAAGCAGTTCTCTGGGGTTGAAAGGTTTGGGCAGATAATCGTCCGCGCCAACTTCCAGACCGACGATACGGTCGATATCGTCCCCCTGAGCGGAGACGATCACGATGGGAATCTCGCTGACGTTCTTCAGCCGCCTGGCAATGGTCAGGCCATGCTCGCCGGGCAGCATGAGGTCGAGAACGATCAGATCCACCGTTTCCTCTGCCAGAAACGCATCCATCGCTTCACCACTGTCTACACAGTGGACGATGAAACCCTGCTGGGTCAGATACTCTTCGGTGAGTTCACGGATCTCGGGGTCGTCATCGACCACCAGAAGTTTGGCGACTTCGGATTCCAAGGATTATCTGGAGCTATCGCTGGCCCGCATCACCGTCTGCGGCGGGCTGATCACGCTATCCAGTGGCGACGACGGCGCAGCGCCATTCCGGTCGCCCTGTACCGGTCCCGGCAGGGGATCCGATTCTGCGTTGCGTTGCTCGAAACCCGTACCAAATCCAGCCGTATTCGCACGGCGGTCATTGGAGGGACGGACCTGGACCACCTTGGTCTCAATCTTCAGATAACGGCCATTGCCGTTGTATACCCGGCCGTAACGACGCTGGGTACGAATCACCAGCACCCCGTCGGCATCCTTACGCTGCGCCATACGCAGCTTCACCTCACGCAGCAGAGCTTCCCGCTCCGGAGCACTCAGCCGGTCCCAGCGGGCGCCGAGACGGGTCAGTTCATGATCCGTGCTCTTAGAATAATCCGGCGCGGCCGGTCGCATTGGGGAGTTGACGAGTTGGGGGGTAGCGGTGGAAGTCGTTGCTGTTGTTTCCGGCGTTGCCGCAGACTCAGCGAAGGCCGGAAGGCAGGCGACAAGCGTGAGCGTCCAGACCACGACGGTACCGGGAACAGAACTGAGCCTGGACCGGTCCAGCGGGCAGACCGGCACAGCTACGCAATTCTCCTGACGCTCTCGGTGAGGCATTCGTCCGATAAAACGCATATTTCCTCGGGCATTTCCTCAGGCTTCTTGAGGCCATCCTCAGGCTTCAATCGCCTCCAGTATCGCCTCTCGTGTCGCCTCTTGTCTCTTCCAGTCCCTTGCCACCCTCTTGATGGACGCTCGATTCCGGTCGGGCGCACATCCAGGCTGAGCCGGGACTTGCGGGTTTAGCCGCCGGTATTGTGACCGGCGGCTGTTTCCTGCCCATTTCCCGCTGGTTTCATTTTGTAACCGGCGGGAATGGGCCTGAACAGAGGCGTTCAGCCGTTTACGCGGCCTCGAAGAGGCCGGCTGCACCCTGGCCGCCACCGATGCACATGGTCACAACACCATATTTCTTGCCGCGACGACCGAGCTCACGCAGGATCGAACCCGTCTGACGCGAACCCGTCATGCCGAACGGATGGCCGATGCTGATGCTGCCGCCGAGCACGTTGTAGATCTCGGGGTCGATGCCCAGCTTGTCCCGGCAGTACAGGCACTGGGAAGCAAACGCTTCGTTCAGCTCCCACAGGTCGATATCGTCCAGCGCGAGACCAGCGTTCTGCAGCAGACGCGGAATGGCAAACACAGGGCCGATACCCATCTCGTCCGGCTCACAGCCGGCTACGGTGAAGCCACGGTAGATGCCAATGGGCTCAATACCGAGCTGGGCAGCGCGCTCGGCGCTCATCAGCATGGTCATGGAAGCGCCATCAGACAGCTGAGAGGCGTTACCGGCCGTCACGGAGCCATCTTCCTCGAATGCGGGCGCCAGGCCGGCCAGACCTTCGAGGGTGGTGTTCGGACGGTTGCATTCATCCTTGTCCACGGTGACCTCAACCCGGGATTCCTCACCGGTTTCCTTGTCCACTTTCAGCATCGTTGCCTGCATGGGCACGATTTCTTCCGCAATCTTGCCGGCGTCCACAGCAGCGGCGTAGCGTTGCTGACTCATCAGCGCGAACTGATCCTGCATTTCCCGGGTGACCTGGTAACGGCGGGCGACAACCTCTGCCGTATTGCCCATGGCCATGAAGATCTCCGGCTTCTCTTCAACCAGCCGCTTGTTCAGTTCGGCCTTACCCGGCTCCTGACGCGTGCGCATGGAGATGGAATCAGCACCACCGGCAATGGCGACCTGAGTCTGGCCACTGGCGATCTGGTTGGCTGCGAGCGCAATGGACTGCAGACCGGAAGAACAGAACCGGTTGATGGTCATCCCGGCAGTGGTGATCGGCAGTTTGGAGAGGACTACGGCCAGACGGGCCAGGTTGCCGTCCTGTTCACCGGTGTGGCTGGCAGCGCCAACGACCACATCTTCTACTTCGTCCGGGCTGACATTCGGATTGCGATCGAGCAGCGAATCGATGCAATGCGCCAGCATGTCATCCGAACGGGTCAGGTTGAAACTGCCGCGGAAGGCCTTTGCCAGACCAGTGCGGACGCTATCGACGATTACCACGTCTTTCATGAGATTCCCCCAAGTTATTGGTCGCGTTTAATTTTGGGGTCAGCGTCCGCAGCCTGAACGGCATTCGACCCACCAACCTTCAAAGTGTCAGCCCGGCATCTTACCTCCCCGACCCACCCCGTGGCCAGGCAGCAGATTTGGGCCCGGATCCTCCGATCCGGGCCGTCATCGCGCCGGATCAGCAGCATGCTATGCTCCCCGGCAGGGGGAATGAGGGCTTCAAAGTGACACAGAATCGAACCAGTATCCTGGTGGACGGGCTTTGTTTCGGCGAGGGTCCTCGCTGGCACGACGGCGCGCTCTGGCTGTCGGACATGCATGCCCGGGAAGTGCTGCAGGTTGATGCAGATGGCGCGGTCCGGTCCGTGGTCAGGGTGGACAACTGCCCGTCCGGACTCGGCTGGCTGCCGGATGGACAGATGCTGGTGGTATCCATGAACGACCGCCGGCTGCTCCGATTCGATGGCGAACAACTGCACGAGCATGCAGACCTGAATCCATTCGCCACCTTCCACTGCAACGATATGGTGGTGGACGGCTACGGCCGGGCCTATGTGGGAAATTTCGGTTTCGATCTGCACACAGGCGGCAAGCCGGTAGCCGCCACGCTGGTCTGCGTTGAGCCGGACGGCAGCACCCGGGCCGTGGCAGATGACCTGATGTTTCCAAATGGCACCGTCATCACACCGGATGGGAAAACGCTGATCATCGCCGAATCCTTCGGCGCCAGACTCACGGCGTTCGATGTGGCCGACAATGGCGATCTCTCGAATCGTCGGGTTTGGGCCGAGCTGCCAAAAGGGGCGGTCCCGGACGGCATCTGCATGGACAGCGAGGGGGGAATATGGTCCGCGTCCCCGACCACCTGTGAATGCCTCCGGCAGAGCGAAGGCGGAGAAATCACCCATCGGGTGGAAGTCGACCAGGGCGCTTTTGCCTGCATGCTCGGCGGCCCGGACGGTAGAACGCTCTTCATCCTCACCGCCGATTCATCCGATCCTGCCGAGTGCGCAGCGAACCGAACGGGTAGAATAGAGATCAGCCAGAGCCCCTACCCTGGTGCCGGCTGGCCTTGAAACCTGCCGCCATCCTGGCGCAGATCAGATCACAGGATTGGACCATGCTGTACGAGAACTACCAGTCTCCGTGGCTCGATGACGAGCTGAACATACTTCGCGACGCCGCCGGAAAATTTTTCGATCAGGAGTTCGTGCCGAATCTCGAGCGCTGGCTCGATCAGGGCGAGTTGGACCGGGATGCCTGGCGCCAGGCCGGTCAGGCGGGCCTGCTCTGTGCCGAGATTCCGGTCGAGTACGGCGGCGGTGGCGGTGACTACCGGCACGACACCGTGATCATGGAAGAATTCATGCGGCGCGGTCTGGCGGGCTGGGGCAATCAGGTGCACAGCTCCATCGTTGCGCCTTATCTGTATCACTACGGCAATGAAGAACAGCGCAAGCGCTGGCTTCCGGGTATGGCCTCGGGAGATCTGGTCGGGGCGATCGCCATGACCGAACCGAATACCGGATCCGATCTGCAGAATGTGAAAACCACCGCCATCCGGGATGGCGATGAGTACGTGATCAACGGCAGCAAGACCTACATCACCAACGGCCAGCATGCAGACCTGATCGTCGTCGTCGCGAAAACCGATCCGACCCTGGGCGCCAAAGGCATCAGCCTGATCGTGGTGGAGGCTGGTACGACCGGCTTTGAGCGCGGCCGCAATCTGAAGAAACTCGGCCTCAAAGCCGCAGACACCTCGGAACTGTTTTTTTCCGATTGCCGGGTGCCGGTTGCCAACCGGCTCGGCGAAGAGGAAGGCAAGGGGTTTATCCAGCTCATGCAGCAGCTGCCTCAGGAACGGCTGTCCATCGCCCAGGCCGCCATCGTCTCCGCGGAGCGGGCTATCGAGATCACCACCGACTACGTTGCCGAGCGGAAGGCGTTCGGCCAGCGGGTGCTGGATTTTCAGAACACCCGCTTCAAGCTGGCCGAATGCAAGACCGAGGCGCTGGTGGGTCGCACTTTCGTGGATCAGTGCGTCGTCCGACTGATGAACGACGATCTCGACGCCGCCACCGCCTCCATGGCCAAGTACTGGTGCACGGAGAAGCAGTGCCAGATCATCGACGAGTGTCTGCAACTGCATGGCGGCGCCGGTTACATGGACGAGTACGAGATCTCCCGCATGTATGCGGATGCCCGGGTGCAGAAGATATACGGCGGCACGAACGAGATTATGAAGGAACTGATCGGCCGGACCCTGGGCTGACGGACGATTGGGCAATTCCTGCATGCGTGAACGCCACTGATGCTTCAGTACTGGCGTTTCTACTGGCCACTCGCCCTCACCGGGGTGGCCATGGTGCTATCGGTCCAGTTCCAGAATGCCGCCCTGGCCCGCTATCCGGAGGCGGTCACCGAGCTCGCCATCTATGCACTCGGCTATGGCGCATTCGGCTTTTTCCGGGCCAGCCTCAACTTCATCGCCCAGCTGACCACGGTATTCGCCAGGAGTGTGGAGGCAACCGAACGCTGCCAGCGCTATGTGTTCGGCGTCAGCGTGCTGATCATGCTGCCGCTCATCTACCTCGGCCACAGCGAAGGGGGCGCCTGGCTGCTGTCCGCGGCCTTCGGCACGGACCCGGACCTGACCGCCAGAGTTCAGGAATACCTGATTTATCTGGCGCCCATCGTTCTGTTCGGCGCTCAGCGCTTCTATTACACAGGCCTCCTGGTTCAGGCCCGGCTCACCGGCTGGGTAACGGTGCTGAACGTCACCTTCCTGGTGGCGGTCATACTGGGCCTGATGGCCGGTTTCAGTCTCGGCTTCCGGCCCGTCTATGTCCTGGTCGGCTCGGAAGCGCTGGCCATCGTGCTGCAGCTGGCCATCACCATCTGGGTCAAGCGGACCTACTACCAGCTCCCTGAGGTCACCGAGTATCAGGATGTCACCTATCGGGAACTGACGGCGTTCTTCATCCCGGTCTCCATGACCGGCGTCATGTTCGCGCTGTCACGCCCCGTACTGTTCGCTTTCGTCAGCCGGCTGCCCGAAGGCATCCCGGCCATCGCCGCCATGCGGGTGGCCTTCGACTTTTCCATGCTCTTTCAGCAGGCGGCCAATCAGTTCCGCCATTTTTTCGTGACCTTCGGGCTCGACGACCTGCCCGGCAAGCGTCGCTTCATGGCAATCATCGGCACGGGCATCACCGCCATCATGCTGGTATTCGCGCTGACGCCGCTTTCCGCCTGGGTCTGGCGCGACCTGATGGGCATTCCTGAGGAAGTGCTCAGCATGTCGGTGCAGGTCTTTCTGATCATGTGCCTGATGCCGGCAGTGATCATCGTTCGGAACTATTTTCACGGTCGCCTGATGGTGGAACGCCGCACCTCGGGCATGGCCGTGGGCAGTGCCCTGCGGGTGATCGGCATTTATCTCGGTGCCATGCTCTGCTTCAACCTGGGCTGGCTGAATCACATCACCGCCTCGCTGCTGCTCATCATGGGCTTCGTGATCGAAACCGCCGTGGTGATTCAGGCGGCGGCAAATGGCAGCGGTGAGCGGGAAAACGCCACCGCAAACAGATAGCCGACTGAGGCCAGCGCCAACAGGAATCCGGCGATCTTCATACCCTTCGACTTCGCGCGCATGGTCATCACACCGAAGCCGATGTACGCGAGCAATGCCAGCATCTTCGCCGCCAGCCAGCCGTCCGTGAAGGACGCACCGATGGAAAACACCATCACCACACCGATGCCGAGCAGGGCCGTATCGATGATGTGCGGCATCACGCGCACCCACTTCTGCTCTCGCATGGGCGAGTCGATGATGGACCAGAGCCCACGCACGACGAAGCCGATGACAGTCAGATAGGCCAGCGTGATGTGGAAGCTCTTCAGCATGGGATGATTCGTTTCCGGGGAATGACTTCGACTATGATCAGGCAAGAAGAACAATCTGACAATCTACGGACCCCTTCTGCATATGGATGAGATCATCGATCAGGCCATGCGGCCTGTTGCCGACGCGGTGGCGAGCTTTATCTTCTTCGCGATCCCGATCGGCGACACCGAACTGCCCCTGATCGTCGTCTGGCTCATCGGTGGCGGTCTGTTCTTCACCCTGTATCTGCGCTTCATCAATATCCGCGGCTTCAGCCACGCACTTCGACTGGTGAGTGGCCGGTTCGCCACCGACGATGACCCCGGCGAGATCTCACACTTCCAGGCATTGACCACGGCGGTTTCCGGAACCGTGGGTATCGGCAACATCGCCGGAGTGGCGGTGGCGATCTCGCTCGGCGGTCCGGGCGCCACCTTCTGGCTGATTGCCGCCGGCTTCCTCGGCATGTCCACCAAGTTCGCAGAGTGCACGCTGGGCCTGAAGTATCGGCAGTACCATGAAGACGGCTCCGTCTCCGGTGGCCCCATGTACTACCTGGAGCAGGGCCTCAAAGAACGGAACCTGCCCGGGATCGGGCGCGCCCTCGGCATCTTTTACGCCGCGGCCATGGTCATCGGATGCCTGGGTATCGGCAACATGTTCCAGTCCAACCAGGCCGCCGCCATTCTGATCGATGTGACCGGCGGTGCGCAGAGTCCGTTCGCCGGCCAGGCCTGGGTAATCGGCGTGATCATGGCCGTCGCCGTCGCTCTGGTGATCATCGGCGGTATCCGTTCCATTGCCCGCACTACCTCCAAGCTGGTACCCGGCATGGCGCTGCTCTACGTGCTCACGGCGCTGCTCATCCTGGCCATGAACGTCAGCGCCATTCCCGCCGCGTTCGTGGCTATCTGGAATGGTGCCTTCTCGCCCGAGGGCATTACGGGCGGCATGATCGGCGTGATCATCATCGGCTTCCGGCGCGCGGTCTTTTCCAACGAAGCCGGGCTCGGCTCGGCGGCCATCGCCCATTCCACCGCCCGCACCCGATACCCGGTTCGGGAAGGCTACGTGGCGCTCCTGGAACCCTTCATCGATACGGTCGTGATCTGCACGATGACGGCCCTGGTAATCATCACCACAGTCTACGATCCGGCCCTGGCCGGCACCGGCGTCAGCGGCATCGAGCTCACCACCCGCGCCTTCGAAAGCACCCTGGCCTGGACGCCCGTGCCATTGTCCATCGCCGCCATTCTGTTTGCGTTTTCCACCATGATCACCTGGTCGTACTACGGGGTGAAAGCTTTCACCTATCTTGTCGGCCACCATCGCTGGGCGGATCTGGGCTTCAAGATGTTTTTCCTGGCCTTTGTGGTACTCGGCTCTTCCGTACAGTTGGGGGCCGTGGTCGATCTGTCCGATGCACTGGTCTTCGTGGTGGCCATCCCGAACCTGCTGGGCCTTTATCTGCTCGCCCCGCTGATCAGAAAGGAGTTGACCGACTATGAATCCAATCACCGTTAGCCTTCTTGTGATCGGCCTGGCGGGGTTGCTGGCCAGCCCCGCCGCGGTCCGAGCGCAGGCAACGGCGGAACCCGCCGATCACGTCTTCATCGGCAATAACATCATCACCATGACACCCGGTTTCGTCGAGAACCGGAAAGCCCGGCCCACCGCCCTCGCCGTCCGTGGAGAGAAGATCATCTGGATGGGCCACCGCCGGCAGGCAGACGCGCTGATCGGTGACGGAACCCGGGTGCACGATCTCGGCGATCGGTCATTGCTGCCCGGATTCATCGATGCCCACGGTCATCTGACCTTTCTCGGTGCCACCGTGCCGCTCGCCAATCTGGCGCCGCCCCCGGTGGGTCCGGTCACCAGTTTCGAGACGCTGACCCGGACACTGCGAGACTATATAGAAGCGAATCAGATCCCCGACGGCAGCTGGGTGGTGGGCTTCGGCTACGATGATTCCCTGATGGACGAGAAGGACCACCCCGATCGCCGGGTTCTGGATGCCGTCTCCACCACGCACCCCATCGCGCTCGTGCATGTATCCGGCCACCTGGCCACCGCCAACTCCCTCGGCCTGCAGCGGGCCGGGATCGATGCAGAAAGCGCAGATCCCGCCGGCGGCTTTATCCGGCGCTACCCGGATTCCCGGGAACCCACCGGCGTACTGGAAGAGAGCGCCGCCTACCCGCTGCAGGCGCAGATCATGCAGCCCCGTGGCAATCCGCTCGATATGGTGTCGAGCGCACTGACGGTGTACGCCGAAAACGGGATCACCACCGTGCAGGAGGGCGGAGCACAGGCATCCACACTGAAACTGCTGCAGGCGGCCGCCGAGGCGGACCTTCTGAATCTGGACGTGATCGCCTATTTGAGAGTCAGCAGCGATGATCTGACCGTAGTGGACGGCATCCCGTTCAGCCGCTACCGGAACCGCCTGAAGGTGGGCGGCGTGAAGATGATGCTCGACGGCTCACCACAGGGTAAGACCGCCTATCTCACCGAGCCCTATCATGTGCCACCGCCCGGACAACCGGCCGATTACCGCGGCTACCCCATACTTGCCGATGCGGTGGTGGACGATATGATCGCCGCCTATCTGGATGCCCGCATTCCGATTCTCGCCCACGCCAACGGCGATGCAGCGGCTGATCAGATGATCAATGCCATCGGCCGGGCCGCGCCGGTAACCGATCATCGGACGGTGATGATCCATGCTCAAACCGTGCGCGAGGACCAGCTCGACCGGATGCGCGAGCTTGGTATCGTTCCATCGTTCTTCTCTGCGCACGTGTTTTTCTGGGGTGACTGGCATCGGGATTCGGTGCTCGGTCCGGCGCGCGGCAGCCGGATCAGCCCCACCCGATCCGCCTGGGATCGGGAGATGCCTTTCACCCTGCACAATGACGCCCCCGTGGTTCCACCGGACATGATCCGCCTGATCTGGGCAACCGCCAATCGAACGACCCGCTCGGATCAGGTGCTCGGCGCAGATCAAAGATTGACGACCTTCGAAGCACTCTCGGCGGTGACCCGGATGGCCGCCTATCAGAATTTCGAAGAAGCTGAAAAGGGAACCCTCGAAGCGGGCAAACTCGCGGACCTGGTCGTGCTCTCGGAGAACCCGCTGGAGATGGATCCCGCCGACCTGCTCGAGCTCAGGATTGAGGAAACCTGGTCACGCGGTGCCCCCGTATTCGAAGCCGAATCGGATCAATGAACCAGGCGGACGGGGTTCACTCGTCCGAAGCGTCCCAGCGCGACGACCATTCGCTCAGGTTCAGCAGCTGCTCACCAAGTTCCTGGCCCCACTTCGTATAGCCGAATCCGTCATCGTCGTGATCAACGAGCCTCAGCGCCCGCAGCTCTTTCAGCCGCAGGTTCAGACTGGTGGGCGAAACATCGTCACAGCGTGCCCGAAGCTCCCGGAACGTCAGCCGCTCCTCCCGCAGTTCCCAGAGAATCCGCAGAGACCATCGCTTACCCAGCACATCCAGGAGCCGCATGATCGGGCGTCCCGTTCGTGAGCCCCGTACGGCAGCTTCTGATTTCATCCAGCCCCCTCTTTCATCCAGCCCCCTCTTTCATCCAGCCCCCTCTTTCATCCAGCCCCCTCTTTCATCCAGCCCCCTCTTTCATCCAGAAAGCATCCAGAAAGCTTGACGCTACACATAATGTAGCACTACCATCTCTCCGTGATTCGGCTACATATAATGTAGCAGAATCACGGAATAACCGGCACAGCCCTGCCGGGCCATGAATCCAGAGGGTCATACGCATGCAGCACGTTCTGAAGCCGATCGAACCGCCCTATCCCGAAGACGTTGCGAAGGTCTTCGAGAAATATCCGAAAGGGAAGGACGGCTACATCATCAAACTGTTTCGGGTATTCGCCAACAGCAAACGGTTTCTCACCGCCAAAGGCGCGCTCAATCTGCTGGACAGCGGGAGCCCGCTGTCCATCCACGAACGAGAGATCATCATTCTGCGCGTCACCGCCAACACGAACTGCGAATACGAGTGGGGCGTGCACGTCACCGCATTCGCTGACGCCGCCGGGCTCACCGATGAACAGGTGGCCGCCACCAGAACCAGCGGCAGCGACGCCGATTGCTGGACGGTAGAGGACAGCCTGCTGATCGAGTGCGTGGACCAGCTCTGCCGCCACGCCACCATCGGCGACGCAGCCTACGCCCGGTTTCAACGACAGTGGAACCTCGAGCAGCAACTCGAGATTCTGGCGCTCTGCGGCAACTACCACCTGATCAGCTTCGTGGCCAACACCGCCAGAGTGCCAGGTGAACCCACGGCGGCTGCATTCCCGGCCGAGTTCAGGCGGCGTTCGGCCGAAACTGAGTTCTGAAGCCGGCCCCGAACAAAGCCCGGCGAAGGCGACGCATTCCCTGTAAAATGTGCGATTGCACAAATTCTTCGACAGGAGCGGATCCTCTCTCATGGAAGGCCCCAACTCACACAGCTACTTCTCTCAACGTCTCCGGCTCCACTATGTGGACTGGGGCAATGAGTCGGCACCGCCGCTGCTCATGGTGCATGGCGGACGCGACCACTGCCGGAACTGGGACTGGGTGGCGGACTCACTCAGGCACGACTACCACATCATTGCCCCGGATCTGCGCGGCCATGGCGACTCACAGTGGGCGGTGGGCAGCACCTACAACCATGTGGATTACGTTTACGACATCGCTCAGCTCATCCATCAGAAGAAAGTGGACCCGGTCACCATCATCGCCCACTCCATGGGCGGCGGTGTCGCACTGACCTACGCCGGCCTGTATCCGGAGACGGTTGAAAAGCTGATCGTGATCGAAGGCATGGGACCACCGCCGGAAATGATCAAAGACCGGATCAATGTGCCCGTCGCGCAACGCCTCGATAACTGGGTGCAGGATCTGCGCAAATCTTCCGGCCGGTTGCCCCGTCGCTACCCCAGCCTGGAGGAAGCCTATGAACGGATGCAGACAGAGAATCCCCATCTCACCGAAGAGCAGGCCCGGCACCTGACCATTCACGGCTCCAACCAGAACGAGGACGGCACCTACAGCTGGAAGTTCGACAACTACATACGGAATTTCTCTCCCATCGGCCTGCCGTTCGATGCGCAGCATGAGCTCTGGGCCAGAATCAGCTGTCCGACCCTGCTGGTGCGCGGCACGGAATCCTGGGCATCGGATCCGGAGAAGGATGGTCGTGCCAGGCACTTTCAGAACGCGACGGTGGCGAACATCGAAAACGCCGGCCATTGGGTGCACCACGACCGGCTCGATGAATTCCTCACTCTGACCCGGGACTTCCTGGCGGCCTGATCCGCCAGCCCTGAGATTCAAATGAGTGATCGCGCCCGCCATCTGCACAACACGCCCTGGCAGGGTGTGTTTTACCTTGCCGGCGGCGGCACTTCGCTGATCGGCGAAATGCTCGGCACCGCGGGCGCGTCGCGAACCGTGATGGATGTGCGGATACCCTACGCCAGTGCAGCCATGACCGAACTGCTGGGCGCAGAACCGGAACAGGCCTGTTCCGAGGCCACCGCCAGAGCCATGGCCATGAGCGCCTTTCAGAAGGCACAGGCGCTGGGGGCCGGACAGCCCTTCGGATTCGCCTGCACCGCGAGCCTGGCAACCGATCGCGCCAAGAAAGGTGAGCATCGCGCCCACGCGGCCATACAGACCCCCACCGACACCTACACGGCATTCTGGACGTTCACGGGTGATCGTACCGAGGAAGAAGAAGCCCTGTCCGAAGCCCTCTGGGCGAAGCTCGGCCAGGTGCTGGATATTCCCGGAGTGGAAGGGACGGTCGAGATCACCCACACGGCAGGTAAGCCCGGCTGGCAGGCGCTGATTCTCGGCGACAGCCTGGCAGAAGCCAGCGCAGCCCACGATGGCCGGCTGCTGCTGCCCGGTGCGTTCAATCCTCTGCACGAAGGCCATCGGGAAATGATATCGATCGCCGAAGACATCACCGGTCTCAAGGGTGCCTACGAGCTTTCCGTGGCAAATGTGGACAAGCCATTTCTCGACTACCGGGAAATCGAGCGCCGACTCGCTCAGTTCGACCGGGCCGTATGGCTGACCCGACTCCCGACCTTCATCGAGAAAGCCCGCCGCTTTCCCGACGCCACCTTCATCGTCGGTCTGGACACGCTGATACGAATCGCTGAGCCTCGCTACTACGGTGGCAAGCTGATGCGGGACGAAGCCCTGAAGGAACTGGCCGAGTACGGCGCCTCCTATGTTGTGTTCGGGCGCCTGTTAGACGGCCGTTTCCAGGTGCTGGCGGATCTGATCGACAGGTTGCCGGCAAGCCTCGCGGAACGCAGCACCGGGGTTTCCGCAGAACGCTTCAACAACCCCCTTTCCTCTACCGGCCTGCGGCAGACGTCCGGGAAGGCACGCTGACTGGCAACCATCCGATCAGGGACCCGATCAGGCGATCAGCGTTAACGGCTACTCCAGATCTTCCAGGCGTTTCGGCCAGTTGTCCTTGAGCAGGCGGGACAGGGAACGATCCGCCAGGAGCCGGCCGTCCGTCTGGCAGCGGGCGCAGTAATTCGCCTCATTTTCGGCATAGACGATCCGCTGAACCGGCGAGCCGCACACCGGGCAGGGCGCCTTGTATTTGCCGTGTACGGCCATGTCCTTGTGAAAAGCGGTGACTTTCTTCGGCCAGTTCGCGCCGGTCTCCTTGCGCAGCAGGCTGGTCCACTCCTCGAGCACCGAAACGCTGGCATAAAACAGGCGCCCCATCTCCTCTTCACTCAGATTGACCGGGCGTTTGAACGGGGACAATCGGGCCCGCAGGAGAATTTCATCCGAGTAGGCGTTGCCGATGCCGGCGAAGACCCTCTGATCCGTGAGCGCCCGCTTCAGCGTGTGATTGCTGTCCACGATGCGTGCGGCAAACGCCTTCTGATCCAGTTCCAGCACCTCGAGGCCACCCGGATCGAAGGCGGCCAGCTCCCGCTCACCCTGCACGAGTTTCAGTGAAGCCCGTTTTTTCTTGCTCGCCTCGGTGAAGATCAGGCAGCCGGATTCAAAGTCGAATGCCGCCAGACCCCTGCCTTTCGGTACCGCCGCACCCGGCTCACCCCACTGCAGGCGGCCGGAGATCATCAGGTGGATGACGAGAAAGAAGTCCTCTTCGAGGGCCAGGACGATCTGCTTGCCCAGTCGGCGGCTGCCGAGGAGCCGGTGGCCGGTGACTTCCTCCACCGTGGGTGTGACGGTGCGGAGCAGGAACGGGCTCGTCAACCGGATCGCCGTGAGCGTCTCACCTTCGAGTCGCCGGTCGATGTGTTCCAGATAAACGGTCAGGTCCGGTAGCTCGGGCACTGCAGACGTCTCCTGTCGAACCCCAGGTTGATCAGCCTGTCTTCAGATCGAGATCCTCGGTCCGAACAACCGTTTTCCAGCGGCCGCGCCGGAATCGCCAGATCAGCATGGTGGCTTTCAAGAGATAGTCTCCCACCAGTGCTGCATAAACCCAAACCACCGGCATGCCCAGATAGGTGGCCAGTGCGGCCAGGCCGCATCGCATGCCGATGAGGCTCAGCATCGTGGCCATCAATGGGAACCGGGTATCACCGGCGCCGCGCAGACTGCCGCCAATGGAGAAGTCCACGGCCAGCAGCGGCATCATGGCACCGAGCAGATAGATGAATTCCACCGTCCGCCGCACCGTGATCTCATCATCGCCGATGAAAAAGAGCGACAGCGGCTGCGCGTAGTACATGATCAATCCACCCAGCGCACCCATGGCCGTCATGGCCAGCCAGGTGGAACGCCAGCCGGCCCGGGCTGCGCCATCCGGATCATTGGCACCCAGATGCTGGCCGACCAGGGTGGAACCGGCGATGGAGAAACCGAAACCAACGGTCATACAGATCTGCAGCACGTTGACGCCAATGTTGTAGGCGGCAAAGGCCTCCGTCCCGTAGAAGTTGCCGATCAGCATGAGGAAGGCGAAGAAGCCGAGTTGAAACACCCCCTGCTCCAGCGCCGCCGGATAGCCGATGTCCAGCAGGCGGCGCAGACGCTCCCGACGCCACCAGCCGCCGCCGACGTGCTTGACCCGGAATTTCTGCTTCACCCAGAGCACGACGAGAACGAGCCCACCAACCGTGAAAGAAAGTCCTGCGGCCACGGCCGCGCCCGCCACACCCATCTCCGGGAAGCCATAGGCACCGAATACGAACAGGTACAGCATCGGAATGTTGATCACATTCACTGCACCGCTGATCCACAACGGTGACCAGGCGTCGCCCGAGGCGCGCAGCGCGGCGGCGAGAATGAAGTTCATGGCGAACGCCACGTTGAAGACACACAACCAGCGGATGTTCTCTGACGCCATTGCCAGGGTGGCTTCATCGAGACCGAAAACACCGGCGAACTGCGGTGCGAACAGCAGACCGAGCACTGCGATGATCAGCGACATCACGCCAGCCAGGACCAGAGAGGCCATGGTGACCCGGCTCGCCTCCACATAATCTCCGGCGCCCCAGGACCGGGCGACCAGTGCCGTGGTGCCTGCACTGACCGCCATCAGAATGGCCTGCATGGCGAAGAAAACCCGCTGGCCCGCGCCCACCGCAGCCAGGGCCTGAGGACCCAGCTCGCCGATGAACTTGGTCTGTACCATCCCGACGATCGTGTAGGAAAGGTTGCCGAGAATGGACGGAAAGGCGAGTTGCCAGATCCCCGGCCGCTCGGCGTCGGCGCCACTGCGCTGGGCTTCCGCCTCGGCCTCATCTTTCTGACTCGGCAGCACGGCAGCCCCATCCTGATGGGCATCCACCGCTTCCGGAGAGGAAGCGGCCTCTTCCGGAGAGGAAGCGGCCTCTTCTGCTGATGAAGCGCCGTCGCGCCCGTCGTCGATTCTGTTCACTTCAAGCCCATGTGGTGCGCTACCTGTTAGCCACTGCTAGTATTCCCGGCTCTTTCAGAGGGGAGGATGCCGAATGACAGACTACGTCGATATCGAGGTGACCCAGACAGGCTATGTGGCCACCGTCGAAATCCAGCGGCCACCCGCCAACTTCTTCGATCACAGTCTGATCGCTCAGATTGCCGATGCATTTGATGCCGCGGACGACAACCCGGATTGCCGGACCATCGTGCTGGCGTCACAAGGCAAACACTTCTGTGCCGGGGCGAATTTCGGATCAGGGAAAGGCGACGATTCCGGAAGCAGTGATTTTACAGAGGAAGGGTTCAGAAACACCACCGGAAAACTGTATCGGGAAGCTGCACGTCTGTTTGCAAACAAAACGCCCATCGTCGGTGCCATTCAGGGCGCGGCCATCGGCGGCGGCCTCGGCCTGTCCCTGGTACCCGACTTCCGGGTTGCCTCTCCCCAGGCACGTTTCGGTGCCAACTTCGTGAAGCTCGGCATTCACCAGGGCTTCGGCATCTCCGTGACATTACCCCGCCTGATCGGCGAACAGCAGGCGGCGCTCATGTTGCTGACCGGACGCCGGTTGAACGGTGAGCAGGCCCTGGCCCTGGGGCTCGTCGATGTGCTCACCGACGCCGAAAACCTCCGAGACGAGGCCATGCGACTGGCAACGGAGATTGCCGAGAATGCGCCCCTGGCTGTGAATTCCGTGCGTGCCACATTGCGCCAGGGGCTGGCGGATGAGGTTGCTCAGGCCACCGAGCACGAACTCTCGGAACAGCTCTGGCTGCGGGCGACGAAAGATGCCCAGGAGGGCATTCGCGCGGTGGCAGAACGCCGACCGGGAAATTTCACGGCCAGCTGATGCCGGCCGGTCCAGATCAAATTGACAGCTACGTAAGGAAAGAAAGATGAACACCGGAAAACTCGGAGTCTGGTACTTTTTCGATGGGCTGCCAGCCCCAATGGCGGCTGAGGCTGCAAAGCGGATTGAATCGCTCGGATACGGCACGCTCTGGATCCCCGAGACGGTTGGCCGCCACCCGCTCGTACACGCAAGCTGGCTGCTGGCCAACACCAGTACACTCAATGTGGCGACCGGAATCGCCAATATCTACCACCGCGAACCCGGGGTGGCGCTTGCGGCGCACAACGCACTGAACGAACAATCCGGCGGCCGCTTCCTGCTTGGTCTGGGGGTTTCCCACAAGCCGCTGGTGGAAGGGGTCCGGGGCCTCGACTACGGCCCGCCGGTCGCCACCATGCGCAAATACCTGGAGGGCATGGCCAGCGCCCCCTATCAGGGTCTGCCCCCGGCAGAAACGCCGAAGACCGTAATCGCTGCCCTCGGGCCGAAGATGCTGGAACTTGCCCGGGATGCCACCGATGGCGCCCACCCCTACTTCGTCTCGCCGGACCACACCGCCATGGCCAGAGAGATCCTCGGACCGGACAAGATGCTCTGCGTGGAGCAGAAGATCATTCTGGAAGCAGACCCGGCCAAGGCCAGGGACCTCGCCCGCCCGGTGGCCGGAATCTATCTGCCCCTGCCGAACTATCGGAACAACTGGTTGCGCATGGGCCTCGACGAATCGGATCTCGAGAACGGCGGCAGCGACAAGTTCATCGACGCCACTTTCGCCTGGGGCAACGTGGATGCCATCAAGGCCCGCATCAAGGAGCACTTCGACGCCGGCGCCACCCACGTCTGTCTGCAACCCGTCAATCCGAATGGCCAGTTCGGCGACCTGCACTGGGAAGCGCTCGAGGCACTGGCAGACCTGGCATGAATCCGCCGACCAGGAGGCAGCAGTGAGTGAGTTTTCCGGAAAGGTGGTTCTGGTTACGGGTGCGGCCGGTGCGCTGGGTCGCGCCGTGGTCGACCAGTTCGCCGGCGCGGGGGCGAAGGTCGCCCAGCTGGACGTTGTCGAGCTGGACAACGGTCACTTCAGCGCCACCCCGGACCTGACCAGCGCAGACGCCTGCCAGCAGGCCGTGGCAGCCGTCCGCCGGGAACTCGGTCCTGTCGATGTGCTGGCAAACATCGCCGGTGGTTTCGCCATGGGGGAAGCCGTTCACGAAACTACGGCAGAAACCTGGGACTTCCTGATGGGACTGAACGCCCACTCCGTACTGAACATGGCCCGGGCCGTGGTACCGGTGATGCTCGAGCAGGGCGCTGGCCGGATCATCAACATCGGTGCCGGCGCCGGCCAGCGTGGTCTCGGCCGGATGGGTGCCTACAGCGCTTCTAAAAGTGTGGTGATCCGTCTGACCGAATCCATGGCAGAGGAACTCAAGCAGCAGGGCATCAACGTGAACTGCATACTACCCAGCATCATCGATACCGAACGGAACCGGGCCGACATGCCGGATGCGGATTTCAGTGCCTGGGTGACACCGGCGGCGATGGCGAAAGTGGTCGCCTTTCTCGCCTCGGAAGCGGCGACACCAATACACGGCGCCGCAATTCCCGTCAGCGGTTTGAGCTGATCGGGCGCCTTTTTAAGGTCCGCGCGAACGCGCTCAGGCGGTGATCGGCTCGAAGCTTCCGTAGCCGCCTTTGAAGAACAGCAGCGGCGTGCCGCTGTTCATCACTTCCAGCTGCTGCACACGACCGACGGCGATGGTGTGGTCGCCGGCATCGTGCTCGGCTTCCAGCACGCAATCCACGTAGGCCAGCACCCCTTCCAGCACGGGTGAACCCGTCTCTCCCGCCGACCAATTCAAGCCTTCGAACTTGTTCCCGCCGGAGCGAGCAAATGCATCGCAGACCGACTGCTGACTGGCGGCGAGGATATTGATGCAGAAGCTTCCAGACTCGCGGATTTTGGGCCAGCTGGTACTGCTCCTGGCCGGGCACAGGGCCACCAGTGGCGGGTCCATGGACAGGGAGACGAAAGACTGGGCGGCAAATCCCATCGGCTCCCCGTTCAGGCAGGCACTGGCCACCACCACGCCGGTGCAGAATTGCCCCATGGTGCTTCTGAACAGCTGGCTGTCGATCTCCGCCATCGAGGTGTCTCCGCTGGAAAAGCCTCCGACTATACGTGGCTGTTGGAGCGCAACCAAACTCACTACGCCTGCCGGCCGCTTTCTTCCGCACACGTTCTTCCGCAACAGCGCGTCCGTCTTGCTTTAAAATCCCCCGCTTTCCGATCACTCAGGAATCAAGCAGATGTCCGATCTCGACACTTTCCGCAGCGAAGTCCGCGGCTGGCTGGAAGAGAACTGCCCGCCGTCCATGCGCACGCCCATGCCGGAAGAAGAAACCGTCTGGGGCGGCCGGGGCGAAACCTTTGTGAATCCGGACTCGAAAGTCTGGCTCGAGCGCATGGCCGGCAAGGGATGGACCTGCCCCACCTGGCCGACCGAATACGGTGGTGGCGGACTGAATCCGGATCAGGATCGGGTGCTCGACGAGGAGATGCGCCGCATCAACGCCCGCTCACCCCTGTCGAGCTTCGGCATCTGGATGCTCGGCCCGGCCCTGCTGGAATTCGCCAGCCACGAACAGAAGCTCACATACCTGCCGCCCATCTGCCGCGGCGAAATACGCTGGTGTCAGGGTTACTCCGAACCCGGCTACGGCTCCGATCTGGCAGGGCTGCAGACCAAGGCGGAAGACCAGGGCGACCACTACCTGGTGAACGGCTCGAAAATCTGGACCTCCTATGCAGACAAAGCAGACTGGATCTTCTGTCTGGTACGCACCGACTCGGAGGCCCCCAAGCACGAGGGCATCAGCTTTCTGCTCTTCGACATGGCCTCCGAGGGCGTGAGCACCACACCGATCCAGCTCATCTCCGGGGCATCCCCCTTCTGTCAGACCTTTTTCGACAATGTGAAGGTGCCGAAGGATCAGCTGGTGGGCGAACGGAACAAAGGCTGGACCATCGCCAAACGCCTGCTCCAGCACGAGCGACAGATGGTCTCCGGCATCGGTGGCATCTCAGCGCTTGGGGGCTCCGGACGTAACCTGGAGGATGTGGCCAGAGCCTACCTGGGTGAAACGGACGGCCGGATTGCCGATTCGAGCCTCCGGGCCGGGGTCATCGACCACCGCATGAACGACAGAGCCTTCCAGCACACCCTGCAGCGAGCAGCCGAGGAAGCGAAGAGCGGTAAGGCGGACGGCCACCTGGCGAGCATGTTCAAGTACTACGGCACCGAGCAGAACAAACGCAAGTACGAGCTGCTGCTGGACGTGATGGGCACTCAGAGTGTCGGTTGGTCCGGTTCGAGTTTCACGGATCAGGAGATCGATACCACCCGCCAGTGGCTGCGCTCCAAGGCCAACTCCATCGAAGGCGGAACCAGCGAGGTGCAGCTGAACGTGATCGCCAAGCGCGTGCTCGGACTTCCGGATTAATCCGGAAATGTGAACCAATACTGGAGATTTTGTGTAACCCATTGATTTTTATGCGCTAAACTCCATATCACAACAGGACGTTGCCTGCACAAGAGGAGAGCGCATGGAAACCATCATCGTACTAGTCGTTATTGCTGCCCTGGGATTCTGGGTAGTCAGCATCTACAACAAGCTGGTCACCCTGAAAAACCGTTTCACCAACGCGTTTTCTCAGATCGAAGTGCAGCTCAAACGGCGCTACGACCTGATCCCCAACCTCGTCGAAACCGCCAAAGGCTACATGAGCCATGAGCGGGAAACGCTGGAAGCGGTCATTGCTGCGCGGAACCAGGCCATGGCCGGCCTGCAGGCTGCCGCCGCGGACCCGGCGAATGCCGGCGCCATCAAGGAACTCGCCAGTGCGGAAGGCGCGCTGGGTGGTGCACTGGGCCGACTCAGCGTGGTGATGGAGGCCTACCCGGACCTCAAGGCCAACCAGAACATGATGCAACTCTCCGAGGAACTCACCAGCACCGAGAACAAGGTCGCGTTCGCTCGCCAGTCGTACAACGATCAGGTGACCGACTACAACACCTACAAGCAGACCTTCCCGCCGGTCGTCTTCGCCAACTTCTTCGGTCACAGCGCCGATGCGGAGCTCCTGGAATACGAAGACCGGGAAGCCATGCAGGCCGCACCCAGCGTTTCCTTCAATTGAGTCGCTGAAGCCGGAAAACGACATCGATCGCTGAAGACGGATGAATTTCTTCCAGGCCCAGGATGACGCCCGGAAAAAGACCGTGCGGCTGACGGTTCTGTTCAGTGCCGCCGTGCTGAGTCTCATTGTGCTGACCAATCTCCTGGTGGCAGCCGTGTATGTCCTGACGAGCAACTACGCACGGCCTGAACAGCTCAATCTCACCGGTCTGCTCAGCTCCCTGCCTGCAGAAACCTGGCTGCTTATCACCGTGGGCGTGCTCGGGGTGGTCGGCGTCGCCAGCCTCTACAAATTCCTGATGATCCGCGGCGGCGGCAGAACGATCGCAGAGTCCCTGGGTGGCCGTCTGCTCACCTACGACAGCAGCGAAGGGAACCATCGCCGGCTCCTGAACATCGTGGAAGAGATGGCCATCGCCTCCGGCGTGCCGGTGCCGCCCGTCTATCTGATTCCGGAAGACAGTATCAATGCCTTCGCGGCCGGGTTCGGCCCGGACGATGCGGTCATCGGCGTGAACCAGGGCACGGTGGATCTGCTCAACCGGGATGAGCTGCAGGGTGTGATCGCCCACGAGTTCAGCCACATCCTGAACGGTGACGTGCGCATCAACCTGAAACTCATCGCCGTGCTGCACGGCATTCTCTTTCTGGGCATGGTGGGCTACGGCATCCTGCGCGGCGTAGGTCACGGCCGCCGTTCGTCGAGCAGCGGCAACAACAGCGCACTGCCGATCCTCGGACTTGCCGTTGGCTTGCTTGTTATAGGCTATGCCGGCACTTTCTTCGGCAACCTGATCAAAGCGGCGGTCAGCCGGCAGCGGGAATATCTGGCCGATGCCGCTGCGGTGCAGTTCACCCGGAATCCGGACGGCATCTCCGGTGCGCTGAAAAAAATCGGCGGCCACTACGAAGGCAGTCAGATCAGAAACTCAGCCGCAGGAGAAGCCAGCCACATGTTTTTCGGCCAGGTTCGTACCCTGTTTCTGAACAATCTGACCGCGACACATCCGCCGCTGGACAAAAGGATCAAGGCCATCGATCCACGCTGGGATGGAAAGTTTCCGGTCGTCACCCCGGCCGCGGTTTCGAATCGTGAGTCGCCGGAAGGGGTCAGCGGCTTCGCCGGCAGCTCCGCAGCCGGTACTGCCGCAACCGATACAGCCACAGCCGTGTCGGCGCCGACCGGAGACCTCGCCGTTGTCGGCGACGCAGCGTCAATCACAGACGCCGTCGGCTCGCTGGATGGCAAAGGGCTCACCGCTGCGCGCGCTCTGATCGATACAACCGACCAGAAGCTGAAGGATGCCGCTCACGACCCTTACAGCGCTCGGGGTCTGATCTACGCGATTCTCCTCGACGACGACGAATCTCTGCGGGATCGGCAGTTCGCACACATCCAGAGCAAAGCAGAGCGGGGCGTACCAGCCCACGCCGCGATGCTCCATACAGCTCTGCAGACGATGGATCCGCCCCACCGCCTGACCCTCGTGAACATGGCAATGCCGGCTCTGAAATCACTGTCTCACCCTCAGTATGAGCGGTTCATCGCCAACGTGGTCGAACTGATCAAAATGGATCGGACCATCAGCCTGCCGGAATGGGTCCTGCACCGGCTGCTGGTGAAAGAGCTGCGTCCGCACTTTGAAGGGCACCGCCGCAGTCGCCCGCGTTATGGCCGAATCGAACAGGTGGCAGAGCCTGCGGGCGTGCTGCTGTCGACCCTGGCCCGCTTCGGACACGACGATCCTGCCGAACGGCAGGCGGCATTCGCTGCGGGGGCGGCTGCGCTCGAACTCCGGCGGATCAGCATTGAGCTGGACAACAGCGATGACCCGAATTTCAGCCGGTTGAACGACGCGGTCCGGACACTGGCGCAATTGAAGCCGCTGGCCAAGCCAAAACTGATCAAGGCCTGCGCGGCCACCGCGACCGCAGACAATCATGTTTCCGGTCTGGAAGGCGCCCTGATGCAGGGCTTTGCGGCCGCCCTCGACTGTCCGTTGCCACCGTCCATATACGAGCCCTCGCCACCATAACCGGGCCGGCGGACGCCCGCCGGTTTACAGCCCGACTTCCGCCACTACAATGGCCCCCTGTCGGCGCCCCACAAGGGGCAGCGCCTGTCCAATCGAGGATGTCCAGTCTTGGCTGAGCCGAGCCCTTCCAACCGAGAACGCAGTGCAACCAGCAGCGAGCGACAACTCGCCGCCCTTGACCTCGGATCAAACAGCTTCCATCTGCTCGTCGCTCAGGAGTCCAACGGACGCCTGCAGGTGGTGGACCGGATCAAAGAGATGGTCCGGATGGCCGCTGGCTTGAACGAAGACAAGACACTGAGCGACGACGTGGTAAAGCGGGCGCTCGACTGCCTGGAACGGTTCAGCCAGCGCCTGCGGGGTCTGGCGCCGGAAGACTTCCGGGTGGTGGGGACCAATACCCTGCGCAAGGCCAGCAATGCCCAGAGCTTTCTCGACGAGGCGGAACGCCTCCTCGGCACGAAAGTGGAAATCATCTCCGGTCGGGAGGAAGCGAGACTCATCTACCTGGGGGTCTCCCACGCTCTGGAAGACACCGCCGACCGCCGCCTGGTCGTGGATATCGGTGGCGGCAGCACAGAACTCATTCTCGGCCGGCGCTTCCGCGCCGAGGTGATGGAAAGCTTCTACATGGGCTGCGTGGGGATGACGCGCCGTTGTTTTGCGGACGGCAAGCTGCGCGCCGGCCAGTTCAAGGAGGCCGTCAATCTGGCCCGGCAGGAGCTGGAACCCATAGAACATCTGTACAAGGACTCCGGCTGGGATCTGGCCATTGGTGCCTCGGGCACCATCCTGACGGTGCAGGACATTCTGAGCCATATGGATCCGGAGACCTCGTTGATCACTCTGGATGGCCTGAAGCGCATCCGTAAAGCGCTGATCGATACCAAACAGATCGATCAGATCAGCCTGTCCGGTTTACCCGGCGAACGGGCACCCGTCTTCGCCGGTGGCCTGGCGGTGCTGATCGGCATTTTCGAATCGCTCGGTATCGAAAAGATGCAGGCAACCAGTGGCGCCCTGCGCGAGGGATTGATCTACGACCTGCTCGGCCGTGTTCAGGATCAGGACATCAGGGAGACCACCGTCCTGGACCTTGTCAGTCGCTATCACATCGAGCAGACCCACTGCCGTCGCGTACGGGAAACGGCCATCGGTCTCCTCGCACAGGCCGCCCGACCCTGGAAGCTCACCGAACCAACAGACAAGCTGCTGCTTGGCTGGGCCGCGGATCTGCATGAAATCGGCATGGATATCGCACACAGCCAGTATCACAAACACGGCGGCTATCTCCTCGAGAATATGGACATGGCCGGCTTCTCGAGGCTGGACCAGCATCACCTGGCGGTTCTGGTGCGTGCACATCGACGGAAATTTCCAGTCGACGATGTGGGCCTGTCCGTCCGCCTGCGCCGTCTGGCCGTCCTGTTGAGGCTGTCCGTGGTGCTGCATCGCAGCCGCACCGGTGATGCCCTGCCTCACATCAGCCTCAGAGTCCGCGGTAATCAGATCAAGATGGAATTCCCGGACGACTGGTTCAAACGGCACCCGCTCACCGCACTGGATCTGGAACAGGAAGCGCACTATCTGAAGGCGATCGATCACACCCTGACCATCATCGCCTGACGTCAGCTGGCGATTTCCGTGAGCAGGGTTTCCTGGGCGCTCTTCCGGGTTGCCGCACTCGTCTGAACCTGCTGATACAGCCCGTCCGAACCGAGCTGCCAGGCCTGGCTGTTGTCGGTGAGATAGAGACGACACTCGGCCAGAATGCGCTTCTGGATCGCCGGGTCTTCGATGGGAAAACAGGTTTCCACCCGATTGAAGAAATTCCGACCCATCCAGTCGGCACTGGACAGATAGAGCTTCGGGTCGCCGTCGTTTTCGAAATGGAAAACCCGGGTGTGTTCGAGGAACCGCCCGATAACGGAGCGGACACGAATGTTATTCGAGATGCCCTTGATGCCGGGCCGCAGTGCACAAACGCCGCGAACTACCAGGTCTACCTTGACCCCTGCCTGTGAGGCCCGGTACAGGGCCTGAATGACCTGTGGCTCCACCAGGGAGTTCATTTTCGCGAAGATATAGCCCGTCTTGCCTTCCCCTGCGTTCCGGGCCTCCTGGTCAATGAGCTCCAGCATGGTCTTGTGCAGGGTGAATGGCGATTGCAGCATCTTCTTCAGGCGACCGGCCTTGCCCATGGACGTGAGCTGCTGAAACAGCTGCTGCACATCCTCACCGATCTCCGGATCCCGGGTGAACAGACCATAGTCCGTATACAGTCGGGTGGTCCGCTGATGGTAGTTGCCCGTGCCCAGATGCACATAGCGCACCAGCGAACGTCCTTCCCGGCGAACCACCATGCACATCTTCGAGTGCGTCTTGTGGCCCACCACGCCGTAGACCACCTGAGCGCCAACGCTCTGCAGATGGTTGGCGAGTTCAATGTTGTCCTCCTCATCGAACCGGGCGCGCAGTTCGATCACCACCAGCACCTCCTTGCCGCTGGCCGCCGCACGGGTCAGTGCTTCCACCACCGCCGAATCCAGGCCGGTTCGATAGAGAGTCTGTCGGATCGACAACACCTGCGGATCTGCTGCGGCCTGGCGCAGAAATTCAATGAACGGGGCGAAGGAATCGAAGGGATGGTGAACCAGAATGTCGCCTTCGCGAATGGCATCGAAGGCATCACTCGCCTTCCGGAACGCCTCCGGGATCCGGGGAGTGAAGCCCGGATATTTGAGCTCGGGGCGATCCACCAGGTCCGGAATGGTTGCCAGACGCATCAGGTTCACCGGTCCGTTGCAGCGATACACATCGTCCTGATTCAACCGGAACTGAGCGCGGAGGAAGGCTTCCAGATCGTCAGGGCAGTCCACGTCCACCTCCAGCCGGACCGCATCGCCATAGCGTCGGGAGGAAAGTTCGCCTTCCAGCGCCCGAAGCAGATCGTCCACCTCTTCCAGATCCACGAACAGGTCACTGTTCCGGGTCACCCGGAAGGGGAAACAGCCGGTGGCCGTCATGCCGGGGAACAGACCGGAAGCATGGGATTCTATGATCGAGGAAAGGAGCACGAACTCGTAGGGCGACGTGGCGCAGGAATCCGGTAACCGGACCACTCTGGGGAATGCCCGGGGGGCCTGGACGATGGCCCGACCGATCTGCCGGCCAAAGGCATCCTGACCTTCCAGCGAGACGATGAAACAGAGACTCTTGTTCATTGGTTGCGGAAAGGGGTGGGCCGGATCCAGTGCAATCGGGCTCATGATCGGCGCCAGCTCTTTCTTGAAGTAGCGCTTCAGCCACTGCTTCTGCTTATCATTCCAGTCATGGGCATCGAGGATACGGATACCCTGGATGTCGAGTCTGGGAATCAGCACCTCGTTCAGAACCCGATACTGCTCATCCACCAGTCCGTCGCTGGTGTCTTTGATGCGGCGAAGCTGTTCAGATGGCGACAGATTGTCCGGACCGCGCTGCGAAGCCCCCACAGCCTCCTGCTGCTTGAGGCCGGCAACCCGGATCTCGAAAAACTCATCGAGCACCGAGCTGGCAATGCAGAGAAAACGCAGTCGTTCGAGCAGGGGGGTACCCTCGTCCTGGGACTGGGCCAGCACACGACGGTTGAATTCCAGAAGCGACAGCTCCCGATTGATGTACAGTTCCGGATTCTGAAGGTCTTCGGACATCTGCCCTTCCATCAACGATCACTTTCCAAAAACGTCTGATCCTGGTGCCGCGAAATCTACACAGCATCCAGGTAGCGTAACGCGGTCGAATCGGTTCACACTATCACGTGCTATTCATGGAATTGTTACGCCGAACGAGCCGGAATGACCAGAGACCAGGTGTTCAGTAACCCGAGGCACCAGATCGTCGATTTTGCCTTCGATGAAACGGTGGCGAATGTCTTCCCGGACATGATCCGGCGGTCCGTCCCCGGCTATGAGCTGGTGGTCCCCATGACCGGTCTCCTCGCCGCCCGGGCCCTGCGTGATTCCGGCAGCAACCGGGCCTATGACCTGGGCTGCTCCCTCGGCGCCACCACCCTCGCAATTCTGAAATCCCTGACGGCACTGGACATCATCAAACCGGATCTGGCCCTCATCGCGGTGGACAATTCGGCAGCCATGCTCGAACAGGCGCGCGCCGCCGTGACGGATCCACGGGTCACCTTTCTCGAAACAGACGTGTGTTCGCTGGCCATCGAAAATGCCGGGGCAGTGACCATGAACTGGGTACTGCAGTTTCTGCCGCCGGATTCCCGCGCGGACGTGCTCCGTACCATCCGGACAGGCCTGTGCCCGGGTGGCGTGCTGCTGCTGTCGGAAAAAGTGCGCTCAGAAGACGCGGACATCGAGGCGTTCAACGACGCGGCGCATCTGGACTTCAAACGGGCCAATGGCTATTCGGAACTGGAGATCAGCCAGAAGCGATCGGCCCTGGAGCAGGTGATGATCACGGACACCATCGAAACCCACCGTGCCCGCCTCGAAGCTGCCGGATTCAGCCGCATTCAGGTCTGGTACCAGTGTCTCAACTGGGCATCCTTCGTCGCCTCCTGAGGAACCGGCCTTGAACGCAATCGATGCCATACGGCGACCGGCCGTCTATGCGGCGCACCCGGACTGGCACGAGGTGCTGCGCGCAGCCAGGGAACGGGTTGCCGGCCATGGGGATACGGGGAGATGGCAAACCGCCCTGGATGCGCTCCCCGCGCTGACCGGCACGGCAACGCTGGCCGACGCGGCTCAGATAAAAGCGGAAGCCGAAGCAGCAGACGCACCACCCGATTCCGCGCAGCTGAAGACACTCGAAGCCGCACTCAGAGATCTGCACCCCTGGCGCAAGGGTCCGTTCGACCTGTTCGGCATCCACATCGATGCGGAGTGGCACTCGGACTGGAAGTGGGATCGGATTGCAGCCGCGCTGGGCGATCTGGACGGCCAGCAGGTGCTGGATGTGGGCTGCGGCAACGGCTACTTCGGCTGGCGCCTGCTCGGTGCCGGCGCGAGCGGCGTGCTCGGTGTGGATCCCACCGTGCTTTTCTTCCTGCAGCACCTGGCCATCTGTCGGTATCTCGGCACTGCCGTACCGAACCCCAATCCGGCGCAGAGCGCGAATTTCCTGCTGCCCATCCCCTTCGAACTGCTGCCCGCCCATCCGTTCGATCTGGTCCTCAGCATGGGGGTGGTCTACCACCGTCCGGACCCGGCTGCCCACGTCCGCGCGCTGTTCGACAACCTCCGACCCGGTGGCCGTGTTCTGCTCGAATCGCTGATCGTCACGGAGGGCCCGGATCTGACTCCGGCGACAACCGGGCAGGTAGGTGGCCGGCGCGGCCGCTACGCACGGATGCGTAACGTGCACGTCTTGCCCACCTTGCCCACCCTCACCGGCTGGCTTGAGGATTCGGGCTTCACGGAGATCACGACCGTCGACGTCAGCCCGACCACCACCGCCGAACAACGGGCCACAGACTGGATGACATTCGAATCCCTCGATCACTGTCTGGATCCTGCGGATTCGGCGAAGACTGTGGAGGGTTATCCGGCACCGGTTCGCGCCGCCCTCCTCGCCAGACGACCCGGCTGAGCCAGACGCCGGCATGCTAAACTGACCGCATCATGATGTTTGGCATCATCCCAATCCGTTTCCGCTTTCGCGGCAAGCTCCGGCGGCTGGCGCGCATCTACCAGTGCTTTCTCGATCATCCGAGTGTGGGCCTGCACCCGACTCAGATTGCCCGCCATACGGGGATCGGTTTCCAGGAGGTGAGCGCCCGACTGGACGCGACCCCGGAACTCTTCGTCAAACTGCCCCGGCGTCCGGACGGCATTACCCGATATCGACTGACCAGCGCCACCGCGGCCCACTCACGGGAAGCGGTGGAAAAATTTCTGGTCAATGCGGCTCGCAAGGAGTCGCTCATTCTTTATGCCTTCGGCGCCATGGTGATGACCACATTGCTCATCGTGGTCATTCTGGTGGCGCCCTCGTTCTAGAAATCAAGGAATTCCCATGCCTGAGATGCTGACCGAAGCCGAACGCGCACTGGCGGATCGCACCCGCCGATTTGCCACGGACGTGCTCCTGCCGCTGGCGGAAAAAGACGAAGATGCAGGCAGCACGCGGACCCGGGTGATCGAGGCGAGCAAAGAAGCCGGCTTCTTCGCCATGACGCAGCCGCGGGCATTCGGCGGCAGTGAGGCAGGCGCCCTCGACCTGACCATCGTCCGGGACGAACTCGGCAGCTTCAATACGCCGTTCGCCGGTGCGGTTTTCGGTCCGGGCCCCGGCGTGCTCGGTGGGGCCGAAGGCGCGCTCAAGGAAACTCATCTGGCGCCCGTGCTGGAAGGCCGGATGCGGGGCAGCTTCGGCTTCACCGAACCGGACGATGCGCCGGCCCCGACCACAGCCGTCGCCGACGGCGACGATTGGCTGGTGAACGGCCAGAAGTCCTATGTCACCGGCGGTGCGGACGCGGACTTCATCAACACCCTCGTACAGATCCCCGACGCCGGGCCCGCCATGCTGGTGATCGATACGGATGCGGCCGGAGTCATACGCACCCACACATTCAGCTCCCTGGACGGCAGCAACCATGCTGCGTTCGAATTTCAGGACGTTCGGGTCCCCGGTCATCACCTGATCGGCAAGCCGGGAGAAGGTATGCCGAGAGCGTTGCAGCAGATCGGCGACACCCGCCTGGCATTCGCCGCCAGTGCGGTGGGCACCCTGCGCTGGGTAGATGAATTTCTGATCGATCATCTGAAAAAACCGGATCGGACCGGCAATCCCCGAGGCGACAAAGAAGGTGTGCGACTGCGCTACTCGGAAATCCGCATGAAGGCCTATGCCGCCCGCAGCATGGTCTACCGGACCGCGCGCCTGGCGGAGAATGGCGAGAACATCCGCAATGAAGGCATGGCCAGCAAGATCTTCACCACCGAACTCGTTGGTGAGGCCGTGGACACCGCCATTCAGCTGGTGGGCGGCAGCGCGCTGGTGGTGGGGCATCCACTGGAAGCCCTTTATCGGCAGGTTCGTACTCTGCGACTCGCGGAAGGTGCGAGCGATGTGCTGCGACTGAATCTGGCTAAAGGTGCGTTGGAACTGGACAAGGGCAGAATCTGATCAGAGTTCCGGATCCGATTTCTGGCCGTAGGCCTCTCGGGTTTCTTCTTTCGCTTCGGCAGATTTTTTCACAAGCACCAGCACGGCACCTGTCCCGCCATGGCGGCGATCGGCACTGGCGTAGGCGATGACCTGGGGCAGCTGACTCAACCAGTGAGCCACATAGCTTTTGAGGCGGGCAGGTGTTGCGCTCTGCTCACCCCGACCGTGCGCGATCAGCAACGTGCGCCAGCGCCTGGCCTCGGCCAGATGAAAGAACTTGAAGACCGCATCCCTGGCCTCTTTCACGGAGAGTCGATGCAGATCGAGAGAACCCTCAATCGAATAGTGTCCGTTCTTCAGACGTGCAAACACCTGATGCTGCACGCCATCTTTCTTCCACTCGAGCACGTCGCGGGGCGCGAGTTGTGGTACTTCCGCCAGCGTCAGGGGGTTTGGATCCACCTTCGGCGTCCGCTCGATCCCCAGCGCGGCATACCGTTTTTCCAGTTGCGTGAGTGAAACCGCGCGCGGCATCTCCTGCTTCGCCGCCAGCTTCAGGGCCTCACTCTCGGCTTTTTTCTGCGCCTTCTCTCCAAGCGGCGCCACGTCGCTCATCGCCGAACGGAAGTCGTCATCCATGGCCTGCCGTTCAACCTCCTTGCAGTGGGATACTCGATAACAGCGCCGAGCGGGTCTCGGGAATGGGCCGGTTGTCGGCTGCGTGGTAGGTGAAGACGAGTGACTGCTTCACCTGATCTGTCAGGTTCATGCCTGCGGCGTGAAAAAGGCGGCAATGGAAAAACAGCACGTCGCCCGGCTCCAGCGGCACACTCTGCGCGCTGGCGAGCAGGTTCTGATTCTCCTTAAGCTCCGTGCGCAGAAACAGCGATGAGTCCAGGCGTCCCCGATCCAGTTCCAGACGATGGCTGCCGGGAATCACCTCCAGGGCACCGTTCTTCTCGTTTTCGCTGCCAAGCGCCAACCAGACAGACACCAGCTCCGGACGGTCAAAGGACCAGTAGCGGATGTCCTGATGCCAGAGGGTGGCACTGGAATAGCCCGGGTGTTTGGTCATCAGGCAGTTATGGTGACATTGGGAGAGCAGCACGTTGTGGTGACCGAACTCCGCCTGAAAGATGGCTCGAAGCTGTGCACCCACCTCCGGACCCGTAGACCAGTCCCGATAGACGGCGTCCCGGGCATAAGCGTTCAACAGGCGACGCGGCGTGTTGCCGCCTTCCGCCAGGCGACTGTCCGGGGATCCGGGATAGCCGACGTCCGCCTCGTACTCCACCGGCCCGAGCACCGGATTCAGATGCGCGGCAGAGACCTCGAGCAGACGCTGGCGCATGGGCTCGGGACAGAGGCCACGAACGACCAGATACCCGTCCTTTTCGAAGGCGCGGGCGTCAAGGGCGGCGACGGGGCTCATCACTTCATCTGCGCCTTGACGGCCTTGAGCATCTTCTCCCCGTATGGCGGCTTAAGACCGGCGAGTTCGGCCACGTTGATCTTCGACTGGGTGAAGATGGACTTGGCATGACTGAAGGTCCTGAACCCATCATGGCCATGGTAGGCCCCCATGCCGGACGGACCCACACCCCCGAATGGCAGATCCTCCTGGGCAACGTGCATCACCACATCGTTGACGGTGACCCCACCGGAAGTGGTGTGGGTGAGCACCTTTTCCTCTTCCGCCCCATCCTGGCCGAAGTAGTAGAGGCCGAGCGGGCGATCCTTGCCATTCACGTAGTCGATGGTTTCATCGATCTGACCGTAGCCCTTCACCGGCAGCACCGGGCCGAAGATCTCGTCCTGCATCAGGGCCAGATCCTCATCCGGGTTGACGACCAGGGTCGGTGGGATCTTGTGGTTCGGCTGCTGGCGGAAATCCTCGCCAGCCGGATTCACTTCCACCACCCGGGCACCCCGTTCCCTGGCTTCGTCCAGATAGCCATTGAGGCGTTCGTAGTGGCGTTCGTTGATCACCGACGTATAGTCCGGATTGTCGAGCAGCGTGGGATACATCTTCTCGACCGAACGCGCTGCAGATTCAACGAAATCGTCCACCTTCTCTTCCGGCACCAGAACGTAGTCCGGCGCCAGACAGATCTGCCCCGCGTTCAGGGTCTTGCCCATCATGATGGCGTCGGCCGTCTTCTGGATATCTGCAGAGCGGCCGACCACCACCGGCGACTTGCCACCGAGTTCCAGGGTGACCGGCACCAGATTGTCCGAGGCCGCACGCATCACGTGCCGGGCGACGGACGTGGCGCCGGTGAACAGCAGATGGTCGAACGGCAGGCTGGAGAAGTCCGCGCCCGTCTGCGGACCGCCGACGACCACCGCGATCTCCAGTTCATCGAAAGCGGTCGGGATGATCTCCGCCATGACTTCAGAAGTCGCCGGGGTGTATTCCGACGGTTTGATCATGCAGCGGTTACCGGCTGCCAGAACCCCGGCTAGCGGGGTGAAGGTGAGATTCACCGGGAAATTCCAGGGGCTGATCACGCCCACGACGCCCAGGGGCTGATACTCCACCCGCGCCTTGGCCCCGAGCAGATTCAGCGGGAAAGGCCCGACCTTCCGCTTTTGCGGTTTCATCCATTTTTCCAGGCTTGCCTGGGCATGGCGGAGCGGACCGATGCAGCTGGCGATGTCGGTGAACAGAGACTGGTGCTCGCTGCGATGGCCGAAATCATCGCGCATGGCCGCGACCAGGCGGTCCTGGTGGGTCTTGAGAAGGCCTATGGCCCGTTCGATCCGGTCCTTGCGATTAGCCGCGCTGACCACACCTTCGGCCAGATAGTTCGCGCGCTGACGCTCGAGCAATGCCAGCATCTCCTCGCGGCTCGTTTCCTTGATGAGCGTTGCTTCTGCCATGTCTGCCTCCCGAGTTCGTAACTCGTGGTTGTCTGTTGTCCGATGTCTATCCAACCGCCCCTGCAGGGCGCACCGCGGCGGTCAGGCGGCGACCTGCTCATCGAAGATCGGGTCACCGTTGATGGTCACCTGGAGCCGGCCCGTACTTGCCCAGTAGCGGGCTTCAATGTAGTGATGCTCTTCCCATTCGAGCTCCACGTTCGTCCATACGTACTGGGGCTCCCGCCCCGTCTGCGGCCGATCCTTACGCAGGCAGTCGTCCACATACAGCTCGAGCGTACCCGCGTCGGTGATCCTGAGATAGTAGGATTTGTGCCGGTGCTGAAAGTCGAACTGCTGCATGGGTCCTGGGCTCTGTTCGGTTATTCTCATGTGACAATAATTTTAACAAGCTTATCCAGATGAATCGCGAAAACACTGACACCCCACAAAGGTTCAGCAGAGTGCTGAAGAGCCGTGAAGTCATCACCCTCGCCTTCGGCGCCATGATCGGCTGGAGCTGGGTGCTGATGACCGGGCTCTGGGTCGAGGTCGCCGGCTCGGTGGGCACCCTGATCGCCTTTGCCGGCGGAGGCCTGGCCATCGCCCTGATCGGCCTCACCTACAGCGAGCTGGTGTCCGCCATGCCACAGGCAGGTGGAGAACACGTCTATACACATCGGGGGCTCGGCGCCGGCTGGTCCTTCTTCTGTACATGGGCACTCCTGCTCGCCTACGTGAACGTCTGCCTGTTCGAGGCGGTCGCGCTCCCTACGGCCATGGAGTATCTGACCCCCAACATCCGGATCGGCACACTCTGGACCTTCATGGGCTCTGAGGTGGACGCTGGTTTCGTGCTTATCGGGGCCGGTGCATCCCTGCTCATCACCGTGGTGAACGTGCTCGGCATCAAGCCTGCCGCCTGGTTTCAGACCATCGCCTTCTCCATGATCATGATCGCCGGTGTGGCTCTGCTCGTTGGCGCGGTGAGCTTCGGCGAGGCGCAAAACGCCGAACCCTGGATAGGCGTTCCGGCCACCGGCATTCTCACCGTTCTGATCATGGTGCCGGCACTGCTCGTTGGATTCGACGTGATTCCACAGTCAGCAGAAGAGATCAACCTGCCCCCGGCGCGGATCGGTCTGCTGCTGGTGGTTTCGGTTGCCCTGGCCGTGCTCTGGTACGGCCTGATCAGCTTCGCTGTCGCCACGTCCATGCCCAGGGGAGACATCAGCGCCAGCAGCATGGCCACCGGGGATGCTGCCACCGCATTGTGGGGACATCCCAGCGCGGGTGCGCTGCTGGTACTCGGCGGCGTGGCGGGCATCCTCACCAGCTGGAACGCATTCGTGATCGGCGGCAGCCGTCTGCTGTTCGCGCTTGCCGAATCCGGCATGGTACCGGCGGTGTTCGCGCGCCTGCACCCGAGATTCAACACCCCCTATGTGGGCATCATTGCCATCGGCGCGTTGTCCTGTGCAGCCCCTCTATTCGGCCGCACCGTTCTGGTCTGGCTGATCAACGCCGGCGGTTTCGCCACCATTGTGGCCTATCTGTTCGTACCCATTGCCTTTCTCGCCCTGCGTAGAAAGGAGCCGGAGATGGATCGGCCGTTCCGGGTCAGTCACCCGAAACTGGTCGGGATCGGCGCCATCGGGCTTGCGCTCGGATTGATCAGCGCCTATCTGCCCGGCAGTCCGTCAGCACTCGTCTGGCCCTTTGAATGGGTGACCATACTCGTCTGGACCGTGCTGGGCGTGCTCCTGTACCTGCGCTTCAGAGCCGGCGGCAGTGATCGGATCATCTGACGGGACACTTCTGGACAGAACGTCTCGGCAGATCCCCGGAGTGCGGGATCAGAAAAGCGATGCCTGGTATCCCGGCGGCTGGAACAGATCGGTTCTGAGATTGCCCATGCGGCCTTCCGCCGTCAGTCCGTTCGCCGCCAGCGCTTTCGCGAAGCGATTGCCGATCAGATCGGCCATGGGCCCGGTTCCCCGCATGCGCTGGCCCCAGCCGGACCGGTAGAGCTTCCCGCCTCGCATCTCCTTCACCGCGCTCTCCACCCGGCTCGCCTTGAGCGGATAATGCTCGTCCAGCCACTCCTGAAACAGCGGCCCCACTTCGCGCGGCAGGCGAAGCAGAATATAGGCAGCATTGCGCGCACCCGCCTTCGCACAGGCTGAGACGATGGCTTCCATCTCATCATCGTTAACAAAGGGAATAACGGGCGCGACCATGGCGCCAACCGGCACACCGGCGTCATCGAGGGACCTGATCATCCGCAGCCGGGCAGAGGACGAAGCCGTTCTGGGTTCCAGCTTCGTTTTCAGATCGTTGCGCAACGTGGTCACGCTGACATTCACATGCACGAGCTCCAGCCTGGCCAGTTCCGCCAGCAGATCCAGATCGCGCAGAATCGTCTGACCCTTGGTGACGATCGTCACCGGATGCCGCCACTCGAGCAGGGTTTCCAGCACCTGCCGGGTGATCTTCAGATCTTTCTCTGCCGGCTGGTAGGGATCTGTATTCGTGCCCAGGGCAATCGGCCGGCACTCGTAGCCGCGGCGGGTGAGCTCTGTTTCCAGCCGTTTGCGGACATTGGTCTTGTAGAAAATTCGGGTTTCGAAATCGAGACCGGGAGAAAGATCCAGATAGGCGTGGGTTGGTCTCGCAAAGCAATACACACAGCCATGTTCGCAACCTTTGTAGGGGTTGATTGAACGATCGAAGGGAATGTCCGGCGAGCGGTTGCCCGTAATCAGCCTGACAGTGCGATCCGGCAGCAGCCTGGTATCCGGCCTGCCTGGTGCTTCCTGCTCAATGGCCCAGCCGTCCGCAACCGGCACCGAACGGGTGGGGAGATACCGGCTTTCGCTGTTGGATACGGCACCACGCCCTTTGTGCACGTGCCTCAGCTGTTTGCTGCTGTCTATCGATGCTGTGTGTGCCGTTGAATCTGTGGATGATGTGGATGCCATCGGCCTGACTACCTCCCGTTCGGCAGATCAGGCTACTCCGATACTGTATATTTGTACAGTATCGGAGGGTTGTAAGCAGATGACCGACCGTTAGACTACGCCGCTGCACCTACCGGATGATTCCATGCAGCGCCCGACGCCTACTATTCCGCTGAAAATCAGCTTCCTGCTGGGAGCGGGCCTTCTCATCGCGGGCTGCATGCAGGCCGAACTGGACAGCACCCAGTCGACGCTGCAATCCGTCTCTGAACGGATGGACCAGCTGGCCAGCGAGTTGCAGGATTCGCGGGCCGTCCTCAACGATCTGAAGAGCAGCGATGAAGCGGGTCGACAGGCACTGGAAAGCCGAATTGCAGGGCTCGATGAGCAGATCCAGAACCTGCCGAACACCCTGGAACTGAACTGTCCGGAAGCCGCAGAGCCTGCTCAGTGCGAAGAGGTCTCTCGCGTCGTTGTCAGCGACGACAAGATGCTCGTGGGCGCCCTGGAGCACGTCTACATGGATCCGCCCGGCGTGAATGTGGTCGCCCGGATCGACACCGGCGCAACCTCCAGCTCCCTGCACGCGGAAAATCTGGTGCCGTTCGAGCGGGATGGAGAAGACTGGATACGCTTCGACATGATGGTGAACGAAACGGAATCCGTCAGCGTCGAACGGCAGATCGTGCGTCATGTGCGGGTTGTGCAACAGGCCGACCCCAGCGGCTCTCGACGTCCGGTGGTGGCCATGCGGGTGCGGCTCGGTGATATTCAGGACACTTTCGAGTTCACGCTGGCAGATCGTTCGCATCTCGAAAACGAACTGATCCTCGGCCGTAACTTTCTGGCGGACGTAACCCTCGTTGACGTAGGCCGGCAGTTCATTCAGCCTCAGTATTCACCACCTGAAGCCGACTAACCACAACCAGTGACTCATCAGGGCCCGTTCGTTTTTTTCGTTCTGCTTCTGTTCCTGGCCGGCATCGGCACCGCCGGCTTTCGCCACCAGACCTATAACATTCCACTGCTCCCCGGCGAGCAGCAGACCGTCTGGCAGGTGGAGGCACGGATCGAATATACGGCGCTCGGCGGCGCCAGCCAGGTATTTTTGACCCTGCCGCCGGAGCAGAGCGGCTTCCGGCTCCTGGAAGGCACCGGCGCGGCACCGGGTTACGGCTTTGATGAAGATGAAAATGCAGAGCAGTTCCGGGCCCACTGGACCAAGCGCAACGCGCAGGGTCTGCAGACCCTGTTCTACAGCCTGCCCGTCGTCGAGGATCCCGGTCAGTTCGTGGATCCCAGCCCACCCGGGCCGGTCAGCCGACCACGCTGGGACGAGCCTTATCTGACCGCCGCCCGGCAACTGAACGACTCCCTGCTGCCGATCACCGCAGACGCCCACTCCATGGCCGTGCAGCTGGTTGCCAGCATGGGACGCAAGCCGGCAGATCAGAATGTGAGCCTGCTGAAGGAACGCTACGAGGAACCCGAACTCCTGGCCCGGCTGCTGAACACGGCCGGTATTGCCGCCAGAACCGTACAGGTGCTCGAACTGCAGGACGGCAGGCGCCGGCAGTCTCTGGTGGAACATGTGCAGGTCTGGGACGACGAACGCTGGCGCCTGTATCACCCCGAAGATGGCCCGGTGGCCGACATCAGCAATCTGCTGCTCTGGCAGACAGAGACGCCATCCGTACTGGAAGTGATGGGTGGCACCCGCTCCCGGGTCTCCTTTTCCATGATCAGTCAGGACCGGTCCATGCTGGATCTGGCGGAAGAATCCCGTGAGCCGGGATTCGCACTGTCGCTGTACAGCCTGCCCATTGCCGAACAGGGCATGTTCAAACTGATCATGCTGCTGCCCGTTGGGGCGCTTGTGGTCGTGTTCATGCGGATTCTGGTGGGCATACGCACGTCCGGCACCTTCATGCCGGTGCTGATCGCCCTGGCTTTTCTGCAGACCGACCTGCTGCCGGGGCTCACGAGTTTCATTCTCGTCATCGCCATCGGGCTGCTGATCCGCTCCTATCTGTCGAGCCTGAACCTGCTGCTCGTGGCGCGGATAGCAACGCTGGTGATCCTCGTGATCGGCATTATCTCCATCTTCAGTGTGGTCAGCTATCAGCTCGGGCTGATCGGCGGACTCACCATCACCTTCTTCCCGATGATCATCCTGGCCTGGACCATCGAGCGCATGTCCATCATCTGGGAGGAGGAAGGGCCTAAGGAAGTGCTCATCCAGGGCGGTGGCAGCCTGCTGGTGGCAACACTGGCTTTTCTGCTCATGGACCTGCCCATCGTCCGGCATCTGGCCTTCAATTTCCCGGAACTGCACCTGGCAATCCTCGCGCTGGTGATGATCATCGGTCGCTACACCGGCTACCGGCTGCTCGAGCTCGGCCGCTTCGCGAGCTTCGGCGAACGATGAAGTGGATCAGACCCCGCGCGCTCAGAAAGATCGGCGTGCTCGGGATGAACCGCCGCAACGTGGCCTACATCAGCCGCTATAACAATCGCGCCCACTACCCGCTGGTGGACAACAAGCTGAAAACCAAACTGATGGCCCGCAAGCTGGGCCTGCAGGTGCCGGAGCTGTTGCACGTGATCAACACCCAGCATGAAATCGAAGGCGTGGCGGACGTGCTCGAAACCCTGAACAGCTTCGTGATCAAACCGGCTCAGGGTTCCGGCGGCAAAGGCATTCTGGTTATCCAGGGGCGACGGCCGGATGGCTACGTGAAGTCGAGTGGTGATCTGATCAACGTGAACGGGGTCAAACGCCACCTCACCAACACCATCAGCGGCCTGCATTCGCTGGGCGGCAGGACGGATGTGGCCATCATCGAATCCCTGGTGGAGACCACGGATACCTTTGCCGCGGTGAGCTTCGAAGGCGTACCCGACATCCGTCTCATCGTTTTCAAAGGCTTTCCCGTCATGGGCATGCTGCGCCTCGCCACCCGGGAATCGGACGGCAAGGCCAACCTGCACCAGGGTGCGGTGGGCGTCGGGCTGGACATCGGCACTGGCCGGGCGATCGCCGCCGTCCAGCACAATCGCCTGATCCGCACCCACCCGGATACGGGCGCGGCATTGAACCAGATTCAGGTGCCCAACTGGCCTGCCCTGCTCAATCTGGCCGCCAGTTGTTTCGAAGCCACGCAGCTCGGCTACCTCGGCTGCGACATCGTCATCGACCGTCACCGCGGCCCCCTGCTGCTGGAGCTCAACGCCCGCCCGGGGCTTTCCATTCAGATTGCCAACGATGAAGGCCTGCTGCCGCGACTCAGGCAGATCGAGGCACTGGATTCGCCCTTCATGACCGCGCAGGATCGGGTACAGGAATCCATGCGCTGGTTCAGCCGATCCCGAGCCACCGGTCAGGAAGAACTGTGGACGGAAGGCGACCGGCAGGCTGCGGTCTCCGACTGACGGCGGCACACTCAGACATTCACACAGATCAGGAGAATGAAATGCTCGTACTCGTCGTCAAGATCGAAACCACCGCCGAGAACATCGCGGCCATCAAGGACGCTATCGCCACCATGGAGACTGCCAGCCGGGCCGAGGCAGGCTGCCATGACTATACCTTCGCCGTGGAACTCAGCGACCCGAACAATCTCCGGATCACCGAATGCTGGGAAGACGAGGCGGCGCTGAAGGCTCACTTCGCCACCCCGCATATGGCTGCGTTCAACGAAGCGATGGCCCAGGCAGGACCGCGAAGCATGGACCTCAAGTGCTACGAAGCAACGGAAATCCCCTTCCCCATCAACCGCGGCTGAGCCCGCCGGCAGCGGCTGACGCCGTCAGCGGAACAGCCAGTCGAGGATCCGGTCGTTCTCTTCCCTGGGATAGGTGTGCGACAGGTCCTCGATCTCCCGATAGGTGAGATCCACACCCGCTCCGGTGAGTGCGTCCCGGGCCATACGGGCCACCTCGATGTCGAACATCCAGTCCAGGGCACCATGGGTCAGATAAACCGGCAGGTCCTGAAGCCGCTCTGTCTCGGCCACCTCCAGCAGCATGGGATGAAAACTGGCGGCGATGGGCGCCAGATGCGTAAAGGGCGCATCTGCTCGCAAACCGGACAGATAGGAAAACGTACCGCCATCGGACATGCCGGTGAGCAGAATGCGCGTTTCATCCACCTGCCAGTGCTCCGAGACGCGAGCGACGATTTCATCCAGCGTCCCGCTGTCCAGATCGGGCCCCATCAGCGACCAGGTGCCTTCCCGGGAACTGGGTGAGGCGAGAATCACGCCCCGGCTCCGGGCATCTTTCAGCCAGCTCCAGAGAAAACTGCGTCCGTGTCCGCTGCCGCCATGCAGGGCGACCACCAGCGGCATGGGCGTACTGTCGTCGTAGTATTCGGGCACATACAGCGAAAAGCCGCCCCGTTCAGTGGGCTCGTTCGCGGCATGCATCACCCCGACGTTCTCCGCCCCCGCATCCGCCGCCGCCAGTTTCGCCTGCAGGGATTCATCCCCACGGTGGTTGTCCGAGAGATAGAAACGGCTGACCGGTGGCAGCATCGATGAAACAGGGTACAGGGCTTCGACGGCCCGGGTGTTGAAGCTCATGGCCCGGTACGCGCCCATCACCGGATTGCTCTGGGTGAGGCTGTTCTCCAGTGCCTCATAGGCTTTCAGCGCCTCACTGCCCGCCTTCTGTGCATGATGCGCGAACTGGCCGAGGTGCGCCGGCCAGTCCACGGAACCGAAACTGTCGAGTCCTTTTGCCACCGGCTCGCGAAACTGTTCGATACCCGGGACCAGTTCCATCAGCGCCGGTGGATGCAGGTGTCGACCGACATACGCCAGGGCGTCCAGCGCTGTCAGCAGGGGCGGGATCAGTGCGGTGGTGGCATCCAGGAGCGTATCCGTATCCGGCTCGGCGGCGCTGTGGGAACCTTGCTGTCCTTCCTGTCCTTCCTCCCCTTCCTGTCTTTCCTTGCCTTCCTGTCTTTCCTCCCCATCACCCATTTTGCCGCTCCCACGCCAGTGTGCCCGTTCCACTATACCCGACCGAAAAGTACCCGCCTCGCATCTGGGCAGGCATCTGGGTAAAGTCATTCAGCGGGTTGTGCGGGAGAAAGCAGGGGAATCGCAGGTGGCTGAGCAGATCGACAACGAAAACGAATTCGATAGAACCCGGGAAGACGTGGGCAACGTCCTCCTGCTCGAGCACGTCAATCTGACCGTACCGGATCAGGGAATCGGAGCGCTCTTCTATGTCACCGGCCTCGGCTTCACCCGGGACCCTTACATCGATTTCGGCACCTTGAACATGTGGATCAACCTGGGCGAACAGCAGTTCCATCTGCCCATGGCAGAGGCCCAGGTATTCCGCGGCCACATCGGCGTGGTGGTACCCGACCTCGAAGATCTGAAAAAGCGTCTCGGATTCATCGCCAGACCCATGACCGGAACGCGCTTCGACTGGGCAGAGAAAGACGACCATATCGCCCTCACCTGCCCATACGGCAACCAGATCCGTGCTTACCCGCCTGGCGTTTTTCCGCACATGGACCTGGGCATGCCTTACCTGGAGATGCAGGTCGCCTCCGGAACCGCTGCAGGAATCGCGAAGTTCTATGCTCAGGTGATGGGCTGCCCGGCGCAGGCCGAAAACGGCGTGGCCACTGTGAAGATGGGCTATAACCAGGAAATGCGATTCGCGGAAACCGATGCGCCCATCGCCGAATACGATGGCCACCACATCGCCGTCTATCTGAGCGACTTCTCCGGTCCCCACAACTGGCTCAACGAACGGGGCCTGGTCACCGAAGAGTCCGACCGGCATCAGTACCGGTTTCAGGCAATTGTCGACCCGGACACGGGCGAACGCCTGGCTGAGATCGAGCACGAGGTGCGCGCCATGTCGCACCCCATGTATCACCGGAATCTGGTGAACCGGAATCCGGCCGTCAACTTCTTCACCTACCGTAAAGGCAGCGAGATCTACACACCCTGATGAGCGAAGCAGTAACCCAGGCAGCCGGCGGTTCCGATCCGGTCGAGCTGCGCGACGAACCCTATTACCTTCCCCTGGCCGACGAGGTCGCGCTGTTCGAAGCGGCCTATCACGCCCGTCTGCCCGTGTTGCTCAAGGGGCCCACGGGTTGCGGCAAAACCCGCTTCGTGGAACATATGGCCTGGCGCCTGTACAGGGAACAGCGTGCCAGTGAGCTCGATGTGCCGCTCATGACCATCGCCTGCCATGAGGATCTCACCGCCACGGACATGGTCGGCCGTTTTCTGTTGCAGGGCGACGAGACCGTCTGGCGGGACGGGCCATTGACCCAGTCGGTTCGAAATGGCGCGATCTGCTATCTGGATGAGATCGTCGAAGCCCGGAAAGACACCACGGTGCTCATCCACGCCCTGACCGATCACCGTCGTCTGCTGCCGATCGACAAAACGGGCGAGCTGCTGGCTGCACACCCGGACTTTCTGCTGGTGATTTCCTACAACCCCGGCTATCAGAGTGTGCTCAAGGACCTGAAGCCCAGCACCCGCCAGCGTTTCGTCAGCCTCACATTCGACTATCCGGACGAAGAGATGGAGGCCACCATCATCGAACACGAAGCCGGTGTGACGCGCAGCGACGCCGAACGTCTGGCCCTGATCGGTGCCAAGGTCAGAAACCTCAGGGAACACGGTTTCGAGGAAGGCGTGAGTACCCGTCTGCTGATTTACGCCGGCAGTCTCATGCAGCAGGGCATCGAAGCCCGGCGAGCCGCGGAAATCGGCATCATCAGCGCCGTCTCCGACGACGAATCCGTGCAGCAGGCCATCGCCGACATCGTCGACGTGATCCTGCCCTGATCATCAGCGTCAAGGTCTGACAGCAGATGGTCGCCCTGATCGATGTGGAGGCTGCCCTCACCCTGTTCGCGGAGGGCATCGCCGGTCGCTACTACCACATCAAACCCAGCAGTGAGTTTTCGAACCGGCAGTTTTCGCTCACCGACGATCAGACAGCCATGGCCGTGGACACGGTTTTCGTCCCGGACGAACTGGACGACCCGGACGCCGCGGCCTATCGCGTGCTGGTGATGCTCCAGCTCGGCCAGAAGGAATTCGGTACTTACCGGTTTGATCTGGCGACCGCCCGGCAACGGCTACCCCGGCTGGCCGAACTCGCCGCACCTGATACCCGCATCCGGGCCAGCGATTTCGCGCTCTTTTTCGCGCACGCACCACACCCGGGCCTCCTGAAACGGCTCTTTCTCGCCTGCGAGCAGATCCGGATCACGGCCCGTCTGCTGGCTCGTTACCCCGGCCTGTCCAGACATCTGGAGCGTTTCAGGGCGCACCGCTTCGATCTGTCCGCCGACTTTCCCATCGATGATGCCTTTGGTCTGATCGAAGCCATCGAACTGACCGCCAACGGCCTGCCGGCGTCGGCGCTGGATGACGCGACCGGCCTGGCGGAGCCGGCCCTGGCTGCCCTCACACGCCTGCATCAGGAAACCAGCGACGTCTACGATGCCGCGGCTGTGGCACTGGATCTTTATCACGCCCTGCTGCCCTGGTTGCCCGCGGCCGAGGCCCTGGCCGAGCTGCCGGTGGCAAGCGAAGACGACGCCCTGGAATGGATGCAGCGGGAAGCCCGGATGGAGGATTGGGAGGAAGCTCTGGACGATATCGACCAGACCCTTTTTCTCGAACTGCTGGAAGAATCCGAAGTCGAGGCAGGCAACGCAGATGCGCTCGAGAACGCCACCCTGCGGGACGAGAACGTGGACATCAAGGCGCTGTCGGACGAGCGCGACAACCTCAAGCGCAAGCTGGAAATGGAGCGTTCCAGCGTGCGTGACGCGCTGGGTCCCGCCACGCCGGGCACCCGGAGCTACCGCTACGATGAATGGGATCATATCGGCCATCGTTACCTGCGCGCCTGGTGCCGCCTGTTCGAGGAACGACTGGAAAGCGACGGCCAGGCGGACTTCGCCGAGCTGAAGCGGGTGATCCAGCAGCATGCCGGCGCGGTGATGCAGAAACTCGAGCAGATCAAGCCGCTCGGCTACCAGCGCGTAAGGCGGGTCGCCGATGGGGACGAACTCGATTTCAACGCGCTCATGGAGGCCCGCCAGGATGTGCGGGCCGGTATCAGCCCGGACGAGCGGGTTTACTCCCGCAAGGACCGGGTGCATCGGGACGTTTGTGCCGCCTTCCTCGTCGACCTGTCCGCTTCCACGGATGATCCCATCGAGCCGCCGGAGCCGCCTCCGCCCCTGCCGGAAGGCGCGGATATCAATCTGCGTGACCCTTACGACGACGACTACAGCCTGGATCTCGCGGCCGCGGAGGCGCGCCGCCGCATCATCGACGTGCAGCGGGAATCCATGCTGGTGATGTCTGCCGCCCTGGAACGGCTCGGCGACAGCTACGGGATCTACGGCTTTTCCGGCTACGGCCGGGACTGTGTTGAATTTTACGTGGCGAAGGAGCCGAACGAGCCCTTCACCCAGCGCACGCTCGAAGCGATCGCCAGCATGAAGCCCCGCCGCAGCACACGGATGGGCCCATCCATCCGGCATGCGGTGACCAAACTCGTGGCCAGCGGCAACGCCATGAAGATTCTGATCATTCTCTCAGACGGGTTTCCCCAGGATGCGGACTACGGTCCGGAGCGGGGGGATCACGAGTACGGGCTGCAGGACACGGCGAAGGCACTCAAGGAAGCCCAGAGTAAAGGTGTGGAAGTCTTCTGCGTGACCGTGGATAAGTCCGGCAACGACTACCTGAAGCGGATGTGTCCACCCCACCGCTATCTGATCATCGATGAGATCGAGGATCTGCCCGAGAAACTCTCAACGGTTTATCAGACATTGAGCGGCCGCTAACGGCCGGCCACTTGAGGCAGGCATGACCAGCGCTGCGCAGGCACAAAAAAGCCCGCACGAGGCGGGCTTTCCGGAGTCGCTCAGCCGCGCGTCACGCGGCTGTGGAGGTCAGCTCAGTCGTCTCCCATCCCGAACAGGATGAGCAGCCACTGGAACATGTTCCACAGCGACATGTAGAGCGAGGTGGTGGCGAGAATATAGTTGGTCTCACCGCCATGGATGATCTCGCTGGTCTGCCAGAGGATCATGCCGCTCATGAGCAGCACCACGGCGCCACCGATTGCGCCATAGAAGGCGCTGAGGTCCATGAACCAGCTGAGCAGGATGACGGCAAACAGAATCAGCGCGCCCACCATGAGGAAGCTGCTCATGAAGCTGAAGTCTTTCTTCGTGATCAGCGCCACCGCAGAAAGACCGATGAATGCCGCCGCCGTGCTGCCGAGCGCCATGGTGACGATCTCCGCGCCGTTCGACATGGCCAGAAACATGTTGACCACGGGCCCGATCGAGAAGCCGAGGAAGCCCGTGAAGGCGAACACAGACAAAAGGCCCCAGGCGCTGTTGGCTGTCTTATGAACGAGGAACAGCAGACCCAGCCAGCCGGCCAGTGTCCAGAGCCCCATGTAAGGGGCATTGATGGCCATGGCAAACGCCGCCATGGCCGCACTGAAGGCCAGTGTCATGCCAAGCAACAGATAAGTGTTGCGCAGGACGCTGTTGACCTCGATGGCACCCGGACGGGTGGCCGGTCGCGCGCCGGATTGCGATGCATGTGCTGTCTGTACGGTACTTACAGGACGTTCAGCCATATTGTTGAATAGCCTCTAATTCCAAGTGATTCACTAGGGTATATAGGGCTTCAGGCCTCGTTTTGCAAGGGTGATCCCGTGAACTGTCCGGCAACTCGGCGTTCAGGCCCCGTCCGCACGCGCCGGTCAATATCGCCAGCCGAGCAGATTCCAGTAGGCGAGTACGCCGATGGCCAGCGTGAAGATCAGGCTCACCCAGCTGTAGCGAAGCGATTGCCAGACACTGCAGACATCGGCCCGCCACACCGGAATCAGCGCGCCCAGGCTGACGGCGGTCGCCAATGCCGCCACTACCGGCAACATCAGTGCCAGGCCGGTGCCAGGCGGCGGAAAGTCGAACAACAGCGTGCTGGGATCTGCATTGGCGAAGACCACGGCCAGCGCCAGCGGAAACAGCAGGAAACACAGAGCAGCGGTCAGCTGTCCGACCCGACCCAGGAGAACGATCCCGGTCAGCGAGGTGCCTCCCCGGTTGCGGATGCCGTTGATCAGCACGAACAGCGCCGTGAGCACACCCAGACCAAGCACCAGCTGATGATTGGCGGCGGTTTCCCAGAACGCGACTTTATCCGCCACCAGAACGGGGAGTGAGCCGACAAAGGCCCGATTCACATCGCCCTCGTCGTCGGCCTCGAAGACGAGCACTTCCTGTCGTCCCTGGAGGCGGAATGTATAGGGCGACACCTCGATGTAGCGACCGCCGAGTCCTTCGCCCGGCACCACGATCTCGCCGTCTGCCCCGGGTGTGACCACCAGATCCCCCGCCAGACCGATGATGCTCTCGAGCTTGCTGAAGGAACGCCGGTTGATCCGATAGGCGCCCGCCACCCTGGCAATCCGATCCGCACTGCCGGCCAGTGGCGATTCCGGGTAGACGGGCTCCGCACCGCCGTCACCCGGGAAGAAGTAATCGAGGATGCCATCCACCACGGCGGTTCTTGCCGCCGCCCCTTCCGGTGCATTGAAGGACAGAAAAAAGCCGAAGCCGGACTCCGGGTGGATGAGAAGTTGCGAGTGGAAGGCGATGGTGTCGCCCGCATGACCGACGAAGCGCACTCCGTTTCGCCTGATCTCGTAGAAACCGTGCGCCATGCCGGCAATCCGGTCGTCATGACCCTGCAGACGACTGTGCATCAGCGCGACGGTTTCCGGCGCCAGAATCCGCCCATCGCCGGCGGCACCGCCGCTCACGTGGGCAATGATGAAGCGCGCCATGTCTTCCGCGGAGGCAGACATGGCGCCAGCCGGGCCGAAATTCTTTATGAACTCGAACCCCATGGGCGTCAGGCCACCCTGCTCGGCTCGGTAACCCTGTGCCATGTGGGAGGCCAGACGGTCGGGCAGAGGTTCTTCGAAGGTGGATTGGTTCATGCCGAGCGGCGCGAGGATGTGTGTCTGCACGTAGTCTTCGAAACTCATGCCGGAAACGTTTGCCACCACCAGCCCCGCCAGGGCGGCAGACCAGTTGTTGTAGGCAGCGTAGGTACCCGGCGGCCAGATCTGTTCCGGAATGTGTGCCGCCAGAGATTCGGCGAGCGGCACCAGTTCAGAGGCTTCGTCCACAAACAGAAAGCCCAACGCACCGTCTTCCAGGCCCGGCGAGTGCGTCATCAGATGACTGAGCGTGAGCGGCTGCGCAAAAGCATTGGGGAGTTCGAACTGATCCACGTAGGCACTGACCGGGGCGTCGAGGTCCAGCAGACCCTGTTCCACCAGTTGCATCACGGCCGTCCAGGTGAAGAGCTTCGATACGCTGCCCGGCCTGAACAGGGTCATCGCGGGGTCGACCGGTGCGCCGGTGGCAAGGCTTGCCACGCCGTAGCCTTTCGACAGCACGAGCGCGCCATCCCGGACCAGCGCAAACGTCATACCGGCCAGTTGATAATCCCGGAACTGGGCCGCCATCAGTCCATCCAGGTATGTCTCGAAACGATCCAGCGCCGGATCCGCCGCCGGCTCGAAATGCCGTTCACCCGCTCCGGCAGATGCAGCCCAGAGGATCAGCAGCAGGCTGCTCATCCATCGTTTCACCGGCTCCGCGAGCCTCGGCCATTTTCTCAGTTGTTCCTGTCCCGGCAAGAATCCGCTCCCCCCACGTCTGTGCCACCGAAGTTACCGCAAATTACCTGCAAAGTGACCACTTACGCCCGACCGGCAATCCCACGGGTGATGAAGCCGGTTGTTCACAAAATACAGAAGGTGCACGACGAACTGCTGAAAGGCGGACGCTACACAACGTTCATCAATTCAGGCTAACTGGCGCAATGAGCAGATCAACACACCCGCGTTCCCGGGCAATGGCCGTGCCCGCCACCGTCTGGTTCTGGCCCAGATCCCTGCCGATTTCCGTTCTGGCGATGCTTGCCATCGCACTGATCGGCGTGTCTGCCGGGGCTGCGGAAAATGCCCCTGAACTCACCGCTGATGCATCGGCCAGCGACACACCCTACGCTGAAGAAGGACCGGCCACCGCCTACTATCGCTGGATCGACGGCAGCGGCCGGATTCAGTACACGGACTTCGAACCGGTCGGCGTGCCCGCGGAGTACATCCCGTTGAATCCGCAAGCCGATGATGCGCCGGTGCTGTCCAGCGCCACGCACGACCAGAGTTCTGATCCCTTCCACGATCAGGACCAGCAGATACTGCCCATCGAACACATCGGACCCTGCGCCGACGCCCGGCGCCAGCTCAGCATTCTGCACACGGCGCTGCCGGTATATGCCGGTGAATCAGGCGCCTACCGGAGCGCCTGGCGAGGCGACACCTACAAAGGGGAACGGGTGTATCTGGACGCGGAAGCCCGCACCCGCGCCATCGCCACCGTACGCAACCGGGTGCTCGAACACTGCAGCGATCCGGACGCGTTCGCCCGGGAAGAAGCGGCGTTCAAGGCAGAGATAAGTGCGACAGAGACGGGCAGCGAAGGCGCAGGCAAGGGACAGATGGACGGGAACTGATTCTGTGCCGCTGATGTCTATCGCTGCCCCTGGCTGATCTCCAGTTCAGTTTCGGTACGTTCTATCCAGGCCTGCAGGGCCGGTCGTTCCGACAGATCGAAACCGCCCTCAGGTGCCAGCCGGGTGTAGGCGATGAGTGCAATGTCGGCGATGCTGATCCCGCGCCCGGCTAACCAGGTTCGACCCGCCAGGTGCTGTTCCATCAGGTCGAGGGCGGCCTCACCTCGCGCCACCCGCCAGCCTTCCCGTTCAGCCGCCGACTTCTTCTCGTAAACCATCACAAACCGACAAACGGCCACATAGGGCTCGTGGCTGTACTGCTCCCAGAACATCCATTCGTATGCCTTCGCTCTTTCATAGGCATCTGCGGGCAACAGATCACTGCCTTCGGCCAGGAAGCCGATGATGGCATTGGACTGAGCGATCGCCCGACCATCGTCCAGCACCAGCGTCGGCACCTGCCCGGCAGGATTCAGGGCAAGGTAGTCAGGCGTTCGTGACTCACCTTTCGTGATGTCCGTGTCCACCCACTCATAGTCGAGCCCCAGATAGTCCGCCGTGTACTGCACCTTCAGGCAGTTACCGGAAATTCGATCGCCATATACCTTCACTGCCGCTCCCGATGCGTCATTCTGACCGTTAAACAGACTCAGGCCAGATCCGTGGCCGTGTTGACGAGAATGTAGACGCCCACGCCGATCATCACCAGCGGCGCCAGCCAGCCACCCAGACGCGCCAGAACCGGGAGTTTCGATGCGCGGGTGCCCAGGAGTCGGGCCAGCCCGAACCAGAGCACGACCAGGAGGACGAACAACCCGGCGATCTCTGCATCGAAGATGAGTCTGGAATCGGCCAGCAGAGGGGCGAAGACGAGCACCGTATCGACGCCGTTCGACAGCTGGGTGGATGCCAGCGTCAGCACCCCGGCGCCGGCGGACACGGCATCGTTGTTCTTTCCTGTTCCGGCTGCCTGGTCCGGCGCCGCGGGTTCAGCCGCGGATTTCTGCAACAGCAGGCGTATGCCGAGCAGGATCGGTACCGCGCCCAGATAGCCCAGATACTCGATGGGAAACAGGAAGCCGACCAGGCCGATGAGCACGGCAAGCACCAGCACGCCCAGCATGCCGAGGGCATACCCGGCGAACAGCTGCCGCATCGGCGTCGAGCCAGCCAGTTGCCAGCCCACCAGCACCAGCAGGTTGTCCAGGTTGGTCGCGGCGAATGCGAGGGCGACGACCCCGAACAGCGTGAAAAAAGCGTCCAAGCCCGTACGGCCTACCGGGCGCGCAGGCGGTAACCGGGCGGCCGCCTGCCTGCTTCGTCGACCACATCGAATTCCTCCGCCAGGTCTTCGACCCACTGGATGCTGCCGGACCGGTCCATGAGATCCCCAGCCTGCAGAAGCGCGGCCGTCGCCCGGCCCACAAACAGCGGGGTCTGAGAGTCGGACACATCCCGTCCCCGCGTCTCCGCCACGGCGCGCACGAACTCAGTCGCCACGGAGCCCGGATAGAGAGAGACACAGGCCACACCCCTGGGTTCGAGTTCGATGGCCATGTCCGCACTGAGCCGGTCCAGACCGGCCTTTCCGGCGCCATAGGAGGCGGAGTAAAGATACTGCTGGCCTCCCGGAGACGAGACGTTGACGATGGCGGCACCGGATCCGGCCGCGAAGAGCGCCTGGGCCGCATGCCAGGAAGCCACGTAGTGTGCGCGCAACCCGATCCCCACCTGGTCGTCCCAGATCTGAATGGGGTGTTCCCAGAAACCCCCGTCCCAGGCGGGCGGATTCGGGATGGTATAGACGTTGTTGATCAGATAATCGATGTGATCCACCTGACCGGAAATCGTCTCGAACAGGGCGGCGATCGAGGCATCGTCCCCATGATCACAGGCAATCGCCCGGCCTTCGCCGCCGGCATCCGTCACTTCTCTGGCTGTCACATCGATGGTCAGCCCGTCATCACCCCGGCTGCGGCCGGTTACGAAAACGAGCGCGCCCTGCTCTCCCAGTGCGATCGCGATACCCTTGCCGATCCCGCGGCTGGCACCGGTCACCACCGCCACCTTCCCACTGAGCGTCCGTTCATCCGTCATGACTTTCCCCGAAGTTGCCTGCAAAGCAGCTTACCGAGTAGCCTCCGGTCTGACCATGGGAGGAGGCAGGCATGGGGGCATTCCCGACCACACCGGACGCGCTGACCAGCGAATGGCTCGCTCAAGTGCTGAACGTACCCGTGAGCGATCACCGGGTTGAACGACTGGGCGAAGGCACCGGCGTGATCGGCCTGGTCGTCCGTGTGCATCTGACGTCCGAGACCGGCCCCCCGACGGTGATTGCCAAGTTTCCGTCCCCCTCACCGGAAAACCGCGCCGTGGCCGCCACCTATGACATGTACGGCCGGGAAGTGCGCTTCTATCAGGACATCGCCGGCCGGCTGCCCATGCGAACGGCCGAATGCTACTTCGCGGCACAGGATGCCGAGACGCAGGATTTTGCCCTGCTCCTGGAAGACCTGACCCAGTACCGGATCGGTGACCAGGTGGCCGGCTGCACCCGGGAAGAGGCATGCGCCGTGGTCGATGCCATCGCCCGCCTGCATGCAGCCACCTGGACGGGCGCCGGCTATCCGGGACTGACGTCCCATGCCAACGACCGGCAACGGGACGGGATGATCGGCGGCTTCCAGTTCGGCTGGCCGGTGGTGCTGGAGCGGTTCGCAGACCTGATTCCCGAATCCGCCCTGGCCGCCGGGGAAAAGATGCCTCAGGCGATCGGTCGGCTGCTTGCGCAGATGTGCTCAGACCCCGTCTGCCTCAGCCATGCGGATGTGCGACTCGACAACATCTTCTTTGGCAACGACGGCGAGGTGGTTCTGGTGGACTGGCAGGCGGCCTGCAGCTCGGCACCGGAGCAGGACCTGGCCTACTTTCTTACCCAGAGCGTGCCGCGTGACATCCTGGCCCGGGAAGACTTCGTCGGCCGCTACCACGCAACCCTGTCGTCCTTACTGGCCGAGTCGGGAACGGTCTACGACATCGAGCAGTGCCGGACGCGCTATCGTATCTGCGCGCTCTATCTCCTCTGCTTCGCTGTGGTGATTGCCGGCACGCTGGATATGGGCAACGAACGGGGCGAACGACTGGCGCGCACGCTGCTCGGTAATGCTCTGGCGGCACTGGATGAGATGAACGCCTTCGCGCTGCTCGACTGACGGCGCGGGCACCCATCCGGAACCATGGCCGTCTGTCTGCAGACAGGTCTTTAGTAATAGGGTGACTAGTAATAGGATGAGCCCAAGAGCGGGCTCACCCGCCATATTCGGGACTTCTTTTGCCAAACAGCAAGCCGTCCGACATCATCGTTGTCGGGAACACGTCAGACGACCCGTTCGCCATTGACGTTGCCTTTTCCGTGGGTCAGGTGGAAGACATCGCCGACCTCATCAGCATGAAGACGTTCGCGAACTCCGAGTTCTGCCCGCGCTTCATTTCCGACGAAGAAGACTTCAGCCGCATCGGCAGCAAGCTGAGCGGCATGCGGGTGATCATCGTCAGCACGTCGAGCCGGGTAGTCAGCCGGCAGAACCTGGCCATGCGCAACCTGCTCATCGCCCGGGCAGCCAAGGAAAACGGCGCCGCGCACGTGATGCTGGTGGAGCCGGACCTGTATTACAGCGCCCAGGACCGCGGACCGCAGCCCGAACTGGGCGATACTCAATTCGATCGCACGGCCGCTGACATGAAGAAGTTCGACGGTCAGCCCTTCACCGCCAAACTCTATGCGGAGATGCTGAAACTGGCCGGTGTGGACAGCGTGCTCACGGTGCACAACCACTCCTATTCCGTGCAGTCCATGTTCAGCCAGGTGTTCGGCGGTCAGTTCTACAACCTCATTCCCTACGAGATCTACACGGACTACATCCGTCACTCCAATCTGGTCAGCTATGGTGCAGAGGGCGAGGGCCTGGCGCTGTGCGCGCCGGACAAGGGGGCCCGCGACTTCGTCAAGGAGATGTTCTGCCAGCTGGGTCTGCCCAAGGCCAAGTTCATCCTGCTGGACAAGGAGCGATCCGGCGAACGCGAGGTGCGGATCAAGCTGCACGATGAGAGCGAGTCCACCTTCGAGGAGATCGACGGTCACGACATCGTCCTGTTCGACGACATGGTTCGGACCGGTTCAACGGTGGTGAAGTCCTGTCAGTTTCTGAAGGCCATTCACCCCGGGCGCATGGTCTTCGCGGTCAGCCACTTCTACGCCAGCGAGGAAGGCCGGGAGAAGATGGCGAGTACGGCCATCGATGAAATTCTGACGCTGAATACCCTGCCCACCATCCAGAACCGGGATGAGCAGGGCCGGCTGCGCAAGAAAATGGTGGTGCTGAAGATCGAGAAGTGGCTGGCCAGGAACCTGAGGGAGATTCTCGATCTGCCGCCACAGCAGGACGACAGTCTGTATCAGATCGAAATGTCCTCGAAGAACCCGCGCTTCCAGCGCAAGATCTACTCCAGCGACCAGCTGCGTTCACTCAAGCAGGAAGAGCTGTTCTAAGCGGCGCAGCCGGGTACCGCCTCACTACATCGCCTGCATCGCCGCGTCGATGACGGCCCGTTCCCGTCCTCTGGGATCGCCCACCACCTCGGGTTGATCGTCAAAAACCATGACCGCCCTGCGTTCCAGATCATAAGCCGGCCACTCCGGCAGGCCGGGATGGTTGGGATTGCCGGTTCGGGCAAAGGCCAGCCAGGCCTCGGACATCACCTCCGCCAGCGCCTGCTGACGTTCACCGGTGCCACTCATGGAAACCGATCGGGCCACGTTGTCGAACACGAAGCCGATGTCCAGCGCATGGGTCGCCGACCACATGCCGCCTTCCACCGGCGACGGCCAGCTGAAGTAGTACTGATACACCGGCGCACGGCCCTGTTCCGACTTGCGGTCCGCCAGCGTAACCGTGCCGCGTCCGAACACGCCGGTGTCCGTCATGGCTTCGAAGTAGAGGTCCGGGGCTTCAATGTCCGGGTGCAGTCCCCGATAGCCATCGATCACCGCCCGGGCATCCACGCCGGGCAGGCTTTGCGCCAGAGCCCCGGGCAGCGTTTCCCAGGTCAACTCGAACAGTTCCCGATTGGCGGCGCCGATCAGCATGGACATTTCCGTCCGGTTGCTGCCGATGAGCAACGGCACGTCCGCGGATTGCGGCGGCGCCGCCGGCGTGAACGGATGCCGCAGATTGTGCACCCCATCCACCACCGGCCGGTTGCCCACCGAAACGCCGGCAGCCGCCAGTCTCGCGGCCGCTGCGGAGAGGGTTTCGGTGGGCAGGGTGCGCAGCATCTCCACGCTGTCCTCATCCAGACCAAGTTCCGCAAGCAATGCCTCAGTGGCCGCGGCGGCAGTATCCGGCTCCATCAGTGTCAGGCCGGGACCGCTCTGGACGACGGCACGATGGAAAAGGCCCGCCGCGGCATCCATGGCCATCAGGGTGCTGACTTTCCAGCCACCGCCGGACTCGCCGAAGATCAGAACGTTGTCCGGATCGCCCCCGAACCCGGCAATGTTGTCCCGCACCCAGGTCAGGGCGGCCACCAGATCCATCATGCCGGCGTTGGCGGAGCCGGCAAAGGTGTCGCCGTATTCGTCGAGATACAGGTAACCGAATACATTGAGGCGGCGATTGACCGTCACCACCACCACATCACCGCGATCGGCAAGACGCACACCGTCGTAGGCGTTCGAGGAACCGGAGCCGGTGGTGAAGCCGCCGCCATGCAGCCAGACCATCACCGGCCTTTTTCTGTCATCCAGCCCCGGGGTCCAGACGTTCAGAAACAGACAGTCTTCGCTCATGCCGGGGTCCGGGTCCGGTATCCAGGATTCAAACAGGCTCAACCTGCCCCGTTGTGGCTGCGGGGCCGACGGTCCGTAGGCGACGGCATCCACCGGCTCCAGCCAGGCTGCCGGGGCGGCAGGCGGCGCAAATCGCGTGGTGGCGGTATCCGCGCCATAGCGCACGCCCTTGAAAACCAGCAGCTCGTTCTCAACATACCCTCGAACGGGACCGTATTGTGTTGTGCCAACCGGCCGTTGTACGTCGACGACCTCCTCAACCGGCGTTTCAGCGGCGGCCTGCACTGATTGCGCGTTTTCCTGCGCCACCTGTCCGCAGGCAGACAGCATGAGCGACAGGCAAACGGCACCCGCCGCCCTCGTTGTTGATTTCAGCCACATGATCATCGCTCCGTCCCCCATGACGTTTTGAGCGATGTTACGCGGCAATCAATCCCGCATCACCCACTAGCCTTCCACTGATACCGTTCGAGGGTCTCGCTGATCCGGTGTTCCAGCAGTTGGCCGGCAATGGCCGCCGGGGCCATGTCGTTCAGGGTCTCGAGGGGCGAAGGAGACCGTACCCGTTCGGACAGATGGTTTCTGATCGTCCGTTCCTTTTCCGCGAACCGATCACGAACGGCTTCCGCTTCCGCCAGCAGACCCTTGAGCGTGTCGGCCGTCTGCGCCGTGTCCGTCTCCGCCGGCAGATCATCGAGCGCGCGGGCAACAAACGACGCCACCAGGTGCAGTGTACGACGCCGATAACGGGCGCTGGCCAGCTCACCGAAAGCATCGGTAACGGCAATGCACTCATCGAATGCAATCCGCGTCCGGTCCGCCGTCGTCAATGTGCTGCTGCCATCCGTTTGCCGTATCCCTTCCAGCATCTGAGTGGTCCGTTGCCAGAGGTCGGTCCACAGGGCGCTGTCATTCAGGTCCCGCCGCAAGGTTCTCGCCAGTTCGGGGGCTCCGGCCAGCATGGCCAGAATGGCCCGTTCGTCTTCGGACACTGGCGGGTTCTGACCATGTTCCTCCACTCCGACCCAGGCGGGGTGCTGGCCATTGAGCAGATAGTCCGCTCTGAACCCCCAGATCCGCTCGATCAGCACAGCCAGCGAGCGGCTCGGGCGTCGGTGGCCGTTGAGTATGGAGTAGAGCGAGCGCTCAGACACGGCGCCGTCTACGGCGACGACGAACCCTGCCCGGCTCATTTCCAGAGATTCCAGCAGTTCCCCGAACCGCCGGGCGACGGCCACATGTTCTGCCATGGTTGAGTTCTGCCTGTGCGGAGGATACATTGTGCACTCTACATCTAAGCGTATACATTGTATACGTTCCATCATAAGCGTTAGACGGGGAGGTCAAGCGGTGAACGACGACGACTATCGAACGCTCAGGTTCGATTACCTGGACGGTCATGTTCTGAAGATCACCATCGATCATCCGGACAGCGCCATGAATGCGGTGGACGGCGTGCTGCACGAAGAGTTCACCCGCCTGTTCCGGGCGCTCAAACAGGAAGATGGTGCCCGGGCGGTGCTGCTGACCGGCTCCGGGCGTGCCTTCAGCGCCGGCGGCGACTTCGACTGGTTCCCGACGCTCCAGGATCCGAAAGCGCTCGAGCACCTGCGCCGGGATGCCAAACAACTGATCTGGGATCTGCTGGACGTGGAGTTGCCCATCGTCTGCGCATTGAATGGTGCCGCAGCCGGCCTGGGCGCTTCCGTCGCACTGCTCACGGATACCATCTTCATGGCCGAAAGCGCGGTCATTCTGGACCCGCACGTTCGGGTCGGCATCGTCGCCGGTGACGGGGGCACGGTGATCTGGCCGATGGCCGTGGGCCCCGCCATCGCCAAGCAGTATCTGCTGACCGGTGATCCGGTGAGCGCCGAGGAGGCCCATCGCCTCGGCCTGGTGAATTTCGTCTGTGCGGACGACGCGCTCGAAACAGAAGCCCTCGCCTTCGCACGCCGGCTGGCTGCCGGAGCGCCACTGGCCGTTCAGTACACCAAGGCGTCCGTGAACAAGCTCGTTAAAAACAACCTGAACCTGGCGTTCGACCATGCCACGGCTCTGGAAATCGTCACCTTCAAGTCTGACGATCACGCCGAAGCCCTGGCCGCAATGGCGGAAAAACGACGCCCCGAATTCAAGGGAACCTGAATATGACCGAAGACATGCACCTGATCGAAGCCATGAGCACCCTGCGCGCGGTCCGTCGCCTGAAACCCGATCCCATTCCGGACGATGTGCTCGACCGGGTGCTGCAGGCCGCTGCCTGGGCGCCCACCGGGGGCAACGCCCAACCCTGGCGCATCGTGCTGGTAAAGGACGCCGCCAAGAAAAAGCGTCTCGGCGAGCTCTACGCCGAGCAGTGGGAGATCTTCAAAAAAGGTTACCAGGCCAACGTGGACGGCCTGCCGGAAGCCGATCAGGCTCAGGAGCAGCGTACTCTGGATGCAGGCACCTACCTGGCCGAGCACTTCCACGAAACCCCTGCGATTGCCGTGTTCTGCTTCAATCCGAAGATGATGGCGATCACAGACATCAAACTCGACCGGATTTCAGTGGTGGGCGGAGGTTCCGTCTACACCGCCGTGCAGAATCTGCTTCTCGCCGCCCGGGCGGAGGGGCTCGGCTGCGTGCTCACCACCCTGCTCTGCATCTGCGAGCCGGAAGTGAAGGCACTGCTGGAGATCCCCGAACCCTGGGGCACGGCTGCTCACATTCCACTCGGCTATCCGGTGGGCAAAGGCCACGGCCCCATCCGCCGTCGTGCCACCGCCAGCCTGGTGTTCGACGACAGCTTCGGCGTCAAGCACGGATGAGCTGGTCCTACACCGATGAGCCGGAACACATTCGATTGCTGAGAGACAGCCTCCGGGCCTTCGTTGCCCGGGAAATGCCGGCGGAAAAAGTCCGGGCCTGGGACAAGGCCCATCACTTCCCGGAGGATCTTTGGCCGAAGGTGGCAGCTCTGGGCATCTGTGGCCTGACCATCGACGAAAAGCATGGCGGCCAGGGCCGTGATCTGCCCGCCGCCATCGCCGCCATTGAGGAACTCGCCCAGGCCGGCAGCTTCGCCGCCGGACCATTCATCCATGCGGCTTTCTATGGTGGCGTGAACCTGTCCGAAAACGGCTCCGAGCAACAGCAGGCCGCCATGCTGCCCAGGATTGCACGGGGAGAGTTGTTGTTCGCCTATGGCCTCTCGGAACCGGATGTGGGTGGCGACCTGGCCAGCGTCAGAACCCGTGCCCGCCGCTCCAGTGACGACAGCGAGGTGATCGTGAACGGATCGAAGCGCTGGTGCACGGGCGCGGATTTTGCCGACTACATCATCTGTCTCGTGCAGAGCGACCCGGAGGGCAAACGCTACCGGAATCTCAGCTTCGTGCTGATCCCGCCCACGGCGGAAGGGGTCACGGTAACGCCCATCGAGCACGCCAACCTGCGCTATACCGCCTCTTCCGACGTCACCTTCGATGAGGTGCGCGTTCCGGCGGAGAACATTCTCGGCGGTGTGCAGATGTGGAACCGGGGCTGGGAGATCCTCGCCGGCGAGGCGCTCGAAGTGGAAAAACTGGAGATCTCCGCCTGCGCCCTCGGCTTCGCCCGGGCCTGTGTGGACGAAGCCTGGCGCTACGCCGAGGAACGGGAACAGTTCGACGTGCCCATCGGCCAGCACCAGTCCATCCGTCATGCACTGGCGGACGCCAGAACCAAACTTCAGGCCTGCCGGCACATGCTCTACCACGCCGCCTGGTTAGCCGATGCGCACAAGCCCTGCAGCGTGGAATCCTCCATGGCCAAGCTCTTCATCGGTGAGCAGGCGGTGGAAATCGCGTTGATCTGCCAGCGTGTGCTGGGTGCGTATGGCCTGACAGATGCCTTCGACATGGAGCGCAACGTCCGGGACCTGCTCGGCATGCCCATCGTCGGCGGCTCATCCAACATGCAACGAAACAACATCGCCAACCGACTGCGGCTGGCAGGATAACCACCATGCAAGAACGTCTGATCGAAGAAGCCGAACGACTGTCCGCCAGTTTCGCGGCGCGGGGCGATGAAATAGAAGCGGCCCGTCGGGTACCGGCTGATGCATCAAAGCAGATGGCCGAGGCCGGTTTCTACCGGATGTTCGTGCCCGAAGCGGTGGGCGGTCTCGAGGTCGACCCGGAAACAGGTTGCCGTGTGTTCGAGACCCTGGCCCGGGGCGAGCCTTCCTGCGGCTGGGTTTCCTTCATCGGCGCCACCAGCGGCTCCACCCTGGCCCTCATCCCGGAGCCGACGGCCCGAGAGGTGTTCGCCACCCCCCAGACCATGATCGCCGGCGTGTTCGCGCCCAACGGACGGGCGGAAAAAACAGAGGGCGGTTTCATCGTCAACGGTCGCTGGCAGTGGGGATCCGGAACGGAAAACGCTCAGTGGGTGCTGGGCGGCAGCATGCTGATGGAAAACGGCAAACCCATGCAGGACGCGCACGGCAATCCGCGCGCTCACATGATGATGTTCAACGCCGACGAGGTCGAGTTTCTGGACACCTGGCACGTCAGCGGTCTGCGTGGCACCGGCAGTACCGATTTTCAGGTGACCGACGTATTCGTGCCGGAGGAACGGGCCGTCGCCTACCTGAATGCGAAAAATCCGAACCGGCCGCTCTACCAGTTTCCGAACTTCACCTTCCTGGCGCTCGGCATCGCCGCAGTCACACTGGGCACCGCCCGCGCCGCCATCGACGATTTCATCGAACTCGCCCAGTCGAAAAAGCGGGTCGGCAACTCGAAAACCATGGCGGAGAAAAGTCATACGCAAATGGAGGTGGCCCGGGCCGAGGCCTCCCTGCGGAGCGCCCGGGCGTTCTATTACGACGCGATCGCGGCGGCCTGGTCCGTAGCTGAGCGTGGTGAGCGGATGCCGCTGGCATTACGGCGGGATCTGAGACTGGCAACCAATCACGCCGTGGAAGCGAGTGTGAAAACGGTGGATGCCATGTACACCCTGGCCGGCGGCACGTCGGTTTACAACAGTTCCCGGCTGCAGCGCCATTTCCGCGATGTGCACGTGGCCACACAGCACATCATGATCGGACCGGACATCCTGGAAACCGTGGGCAAACTCTATCTGGGCGTGGAAGCGAACGCGTCCAGACTCTGACGAGCCCGTCCGTTCACCCGCAGATCGCGACCACAAAAAAGGCCCGCTCACCCCGAAAGGCGGCGGGCCTGCAGTCTCACGTTCTGTTGAGGGTCGACCGGCCGATCTGGCGATCGGCGGGCCGGTTACCCATCAGTCGCCCGTGTTATAGGACACCCTGAGGTAGTACTGACGACCGATGGCGTTGTGATACTCCTGCGGGTAGAACGGCCAGCTGTCCGTCTCGTCCGCCTTCGGACCTTCATCCGTCAGGTTGTTCACACCCACCTGCACGCGAAAGGTGTCGTTGGTCCAGTAGCCGGAAAGGTTGGCCGTGGTCCAGGACGGGATCGTCAGCTTCGGATTGTTGGGATCACCGGCGGTGTACAACTCGTTGTTCAGTCCGTTCATCGAATCGATGTAGTTGATGAACAACGTGCTGCCCCACTGGCCGTAGGTCCAGTTGGTGGTGAAGTTCACCCGCCATTCCGGTACTCGGCTGTCTTCCATCACATCCTCGACCGCAGAGAGTTCGTCGAACTGCTCTTCCCACTTGGTCATGTAGGTGCCTTTCAGGCGGAAGTCGAAGATACCGGCTTTAGAGGTTTCCCAGCCGTAACCGAGGCTGAAATCGATACCCTGGGTTTCGATGAAGGTCAGGTTCTGCGCGGTCGCGTTGACGTCTGTGACCTCCATGTTCGCCGGATTCCGGGTGATCAGATTGCCGTAGGTATCCGAGTTGTTGACGATCTCCTGGGCGGTGAGTTCGTTGACCACATCCTCGATCTCCACATTCCAGAAGTCGATGGAGCCATCGAAACCGGCAACCTGGAAGACCATGCCGATGTTCCAGTTTTCACCGGTTTCGGCGTCGAGGTCGGCGTTCGGGCCGACGGCAACGTCCACAAACACCTCACCGCGGCAGGCCGCGATGCTCGGATCGCCCACGGTGCCGCCCTGGAACTCACAGGCGACCGGGTCGGTAACCTGGGAGAAGGCGGCTGTCGGGTCACCATAGACACGCTGCATGTCCGGTGCCCGGAAGGTCTCACCCCAGGTGGCCCGGAACATCAGTGCTTCCATGGGGCGCCATTGCACGCCGATCAGCGGCGCGACGTTGTCGCCGAAGTCGCTGTAATCGTCGTAGCGCAGAGCCGCCTGAACTTCGATGGACTCGATTACCGGAATGAGAAACTCGGTGTACAGCGCGCTGTAGTCACGCTTGCCTTCGCCGGAAGAACCACCGGTGGCCAGAATGTTGCCATTGATCGACTCACTGTCGGAGGTGTTGTAGAACCACTCACGCGCAGTTTCCGCACCCACCGCGAAGCCGACGCCGCCTGCCGGCAGCTCGAACAGACTCGGGTTGGACAGGGTGACGCTGAACTGATTCACGCTCCCCTGCGCATCCTGAGTCGGCACGTAAGTTGCCGCGGCCACTTCTTCTTCGGTCATCTCATCGAACGAAGACCGGCCGTCGGTGCCCGAGGTCAGGAAGTCGAAGTAGGTGTTGGCACTGGCATAGCCGCCGCTGGTGCTGCTGAAATCGGTTCGCATGAACGACCAGTCCGCGTCATAGGACCAGTTATCGCCAAAATCACCCCGGAGACCGGCGAGCATGGCGTAGTTGTCCACGTCCATTTCATCGGTCCGGTTACCGAACTCCACCATCCGACGGGTGTAGTAGTAGCCGCCATCCGCCAGTGCTGCGAAGTCGCCGCCGAAGGCAGTGGCCTGCGGGAATCGGGCGGTAGCACCGGTGCGGTCGGACAATGCGGTGACGAATCCTGGGTCAGGGTTGATGATGTCACCATCAGTATTGAGATACTGCTCATCCATTCCGACGAAGAAGCTGTACTCATCGACCGGCATGGGCTCGATGGCGCGATCAGTGGTGGACTTGGTGTAGTCCAGACGGCCGTAGAACTCCGCGTTGTCGTTCAGCGAGTAGTTCCACTTGGTCATGACGGACGTACGCTCCCGTTCCGGAAAAAGATCCCGACGGTTGGAGCGGTCGAAGCCGCAGAGATCGAATGGCAGGCCGTCCCAGGGCTGCAGGCCGCGGGAGGAACACTCTTCCGGTGCCAGTGACTGGATGATGTTTCCACCGAAGTCCCGGAGAGAAATACCATAAGAGCTGTAGCTGCCGAGACCACCATAGGCCAGGTCGGACCCCAGATCATCGAAGTTGTTGCGCTGATTGGCTTTCAGACGCTCAGAGGACTCGTGCTCAACCAGGAACATGATGTTGCGGTCTTCGTCGCCAGCGCCAACCATCAGGTTGATGTTGCCGGTTTCCAGACCGCCGCTGTCGGTGTCGCCGTAACGCGCGTCGATATTGATGCCGTTGAAGTAGTCCTTGGTGATGATGTTCACCACGCCGCCCATTGCATCAGAGCCGTAGATGGCCGATGCACCGGTGGTCAGCACTTCGATACGTTCGATGGCTGCCAGCGGGATGTTGGCGGTGTCGGAGAAGTTGTCGGTGCCACCCGCGGGAATCGGATATTTGGGCGTTCGCTTGCCGTCGATCAGCGTCAGCGTCCGGCCAATACCCACCCCCCGGAGATCGACCGCCGAAGCCGCCGGCGTGAAGCCGAACACCTGCTGCTGGTCGAGGGCGCCACCGGAGTTCTGGGTCAGAGACGCCATCACTTCCTGGAAGCTGTTGTAGCCCACGTCACGAATCTCGTCGGATCCGATCACTACAAGTGGATTGGCATCTTCAGCGTCGATGCGCTTGATGCGGGAACCCGTCACCACGATCTCCTCCATCACCCCTTCTTCCGCATAGGAAGAAGCTGCAGGGAGAACGCCGGCAACCAGTGCACACACGACGGCCCACGCGAGCTTTACGCCCGTCGGATTTTGGTTAGTCATTAGTACCCCCGTAAAAATGCAATATTTTTTACTGTTTGTTATCAAAAAGGACTACCTAACGTTTTCATTATGTATTTTTCAGGTATTCCTCCGATCTGGCTCGATAGCCAGACCGATGCCCGCGCATCATACCGTCAACAAATTCATTTATGGCTCTGTTGAACGGCCGATCCGCCGCCTGTTTAGATCGAATTATTATTAAAAGTTACGAAAATATTACAGAGAAGGTCGCCGGCCCCGGCTCAGTCACCGCAGCAGACGACGGCGCTGAAAATCCGGTGTGAAAACAGGATATCCGTAAGGACGTTCGCCCCGACCGACCCCGTTCATGACGATGAAATCCGCGAGGATCTCCACCCGCCGCGCACCGTTGATCAGATGTACCACGTCATAGCATTCCGCCAGAGCGCCTGGCGGCATTTGCAGAGGATGCTCGGCGGGCCGATAGTGACTGCGTAGCCGATAATCCACACCCGGGCTCCTGCTCATGTCGATCTGCCCGCCCATGAGCCATTTCACCGGATGTGTTTCGACGAAGGCCAGCAGACGTTCGAGGCTCGCTCGGTAGGCATCGAAATCCCGGATGACGATCCGCCCCGGCAGGAAAGCCGTCCCGGTGAACAGAAAATCCGTGTAGGGGTCGTACAGCACGATTCCGGCGTCAGATACCCCCGGTGACCGCAGCACCGTCACGATGCGGCCGCCGAGATCGATGGTGCCCATGCCCTCCGGCGACTTGGAATCGTCGGCAACCCCACTCATCAGGATGGTATCCGGCCGATCGTGAAACTGGGCAAGACCGGCGGTCTGTGCCGGCGCATCGCTCGTGGTGATCACCGTCAGCTTGACGGGACCGCGGCGGTTGGCCGCCGACCAGCGGGCCATGATCCGGTCGACGCTGGCGCGAATGGGGAAGTACTCGGCTTCCTCCGTCGCGCCGGTGTCGATCAGCAGGGCACCGTCCTCACCGAACAGCAGATACATGAAGGGCGCTTCCCAATTGACCGCCGGATTCTGGCGCAATATGTAGGTGTGCTCGTTATAACGATGGATCTGCACCCGCACGTCCGTGTTGTGCCTGGCACTGACGCTGCCGTGAATCCAGGCGAAGCGCAGGTTGCCCGCCGCCGGCTCCGCGGACGCGAAGTCCATACCGGCCGCAAAGGGCGCGCAGGCCAGCAGCGCCACCGTCAGGGTGATGGTTCCGAATCGCTTCCGATGGCTCACTGGTCGGCTACCTCAACTCATGGGTCCGTGGTGGTGCCCCACGGGATCTCGTTGTAGATCAGGAAATCGTCGTAGATGTAGATGCCGGGCTCATCGATATGGCGTGTCGCCTCGATGGCGACCTCCAGCATGGCTCGGGTCATCTGCATCGGCGGCTCGTCGGGTTGCCAATTGGTGCCGATGGGATAGTCCACACCCGCCGTGCTCGTCATCTCAATATGGTTGTTCACCAGATGCGCCACCGGATACTCGTCAGCCAGGGCGCCAAGCCGGCGGATACTGGCGGCCCAGGCGTTCCAGTCATCCAGATAGAGCCTGCCCCGGTAGAACATATCGCCGGTGTAGAGCAGGTCGGTCCAGCTATCGTAGAGCGAGATTTCCGAACCCTGATGGCCAGGTGAGCCGGTGACGATGAATGTGCGTCCACCGAGATCGAAGGTGACCCGTTCGTTCGGGAAATTCTCAAAACCCCAGAACGCCATCATCTCTTCGTGGGTGAGACCGACCAGTACGGTGTTCGGGCGGTCGACGAACTGATTCCAGGCCGCGTAGTGGTCGCCATGCAGATGGCTGTTGGCAACGATGAGTTCCGGTTCCACCACGCTGTGCGCCTCGGCCCAGTCGCGGATGATGTCATCCACCACCGTGCGCAGGGGAAACAGCGCCGGCGAGGAGGTGGAACCCTGGTCGATGAGCAGTGCGCGACCGTTCCCGAAGAACAGGTACATGAACGCGCCTTCGTAGTTGATGGCTTTGTTTTCACGCAGGATGTAGGTGTGCTCGTTGTAGGCATGCACCTGCACAGGGGGATCATCGTTGTCCATGGCGGATTTCGAACCGTGGATCCATCGCTCCGGAAAGGTCCCCTCGGCGCGTTCCCCGGCACTGAAATCAATCGGGCGGGACAACAGGCCCCGGGCCTGGTCGACCGCAAGGAGTGAGGCCGTTACGGCGAAGATTCCCAGCATACGCAGGACGCCTCTTCCCTTGTTTTTAACGACTGTCAGCACCCGTTATCTCCGTCTCCGCTACATCGCCAATCGCTGCAGCATCCAGTACAGGCCAACGCCAGCGATGATCGTTACCGCCGGCGAACTTACACAGTTTGCATACCAGGCCCGATGCCGAAGCAGCCCGAACACGGCAAATGCGCTTGCGAGGACGAGGAGCTGACCGAGCTCCACGCCGATGTTGAACGAAAGCAGCGACAGCAGAAAACGATCCGCCGGCAGGCCCACCTCATTCAGCACACTGGCGAAGCCGAGACCGTGCAGCAGGCCGAAGGCGAATACCACGCCATAACGGAATCGTTTCCGTCGTCTTGTGAACGCCTGATCAGACCGGTCGAACAGTCCCTCGATACCCACGTAAACGATGGAAGCGGCGATGAGCGGTTCCACCAGTGTCGCCGGCAGCGAAATGACGCCGAGCGTGGACGCTGCCAGGGTCAGGGTGTGAGCGAGGGTGAAACAGGACACCAGGGCCAGCAGGTGGCGTCTGCCGCCTCCCACGAAAAACAGACCGAGCACAAACAGAACGTGGTCGAGTCCAAGCGGCACGATGTGCTGAAGCCCGAGGAATGCATAGACGCCGATGAGGGTGGGTATCGGATCGGCGGCATCCGCGACGCGTTCCTGATCCGTGAGCGGCAGTCCGCCACTCGACCGCCGGTCTTCGGTCAGCAGCCGGGAAAACGGCAACTCCCGCCGGTCGCTGTCGCTGCGCACCAGACAGGGCCAGGGCACCGTCAGATCGTCGTCTATGCGGATATCGAGACGGGATCCCGCATTGGCCGGCAGCCGCCAGCGCAAGGTCGCCATCTGCGGGGTCAGCGGATTACGTATGGCCGTCAACGAACTCGCCGTCAGCGTGGCGCCGGTAAAGGACCTGGCCACCGGGCGGCCATCGATGCTGACACTCAATCCAGCGTCCAGGCGCTCCAGAACCGGGTTCAGCAGTCGTTTCCGCTCGGCTGGATCGTCGCTTCCAGCCAGCGTCCAGTATGCGTCTGCGCTGAGCAGCGACTGTCCCAGATCGATTTCGACGATGAGTTCGCCAGGTGCGTCGGTGGAAGACACCACCGTCACCCGCGTCATGTTCAGCAGGTGCGCTTCCGCCGGAAAGGCCAGCAGACAGATCAGCAGCACCGCCGGTATCCGCCCGTTCACCGCCACCCGCACAGCCTCCTGCCGAGGTGGATAGAACGGATCCCGTTGTTTTTCGGTGCGGTCAGCAGACCACCGCCCTCTATTAGTGCTCTTCTCTGCGCTCTCAACAGGCCCTCGACCGGTTATTCCCATATACCAGCCTGTCGAGGCAGAGTCCGTGCCAACTCCGCGGAGCCGCGTCGGCCCCGCAATCAGCGTCGGCCCCGCAATCAGCGGCGGCGTCAAATTCGCGCAACCATCGGGTTGCATTAATCTGCCGAACATGGAATCTATACGCAACCATAAGGTTGCCATAAAAGGAAAGGGCTATGAATGAGGCGGCAAAGAATGAGGCAGCAAAGGAAACAGTGGAGATAGTTCGCAGCATTGAGGTGCGTGCGCCCATAGAGCGGGTCTACCGGGCACTGACGGACGCGGAAGAGTTCAGCACCTGGTTCCAGGTGAATCTGGACGGCCCGTTCCGGGTCGGCTCCACGGTGAGCGGCATCTATACCTTTCCCGGCTGTGAGGGCACGCGCTTTCTGGGCAGGATCACCGCGATGGAGGCGCCGGCCCTTTTCGCCTACGAATGGTGTCCCAGTGAACTGGCGGAAGAGGCCGTTTCACTGGATGGCCTGCCCACGACGCTGGTGGAATTTCGTCTGCAGCCTGTCGCCGGGGGAACTCGAATCACGGTGCGGGAAAGCGGTTTCGAAGTCTTCGCCCGCGCGGATGAGCGAGCCCTCAACCTGGATATGAACACGACAGGCTGGCGACTGCAGTTCGACAACCTCGTCGCTCACCTGGAAGCAGCCCGCAGACGTGCCTGATACCGCCGCCTATGCTCCGGTGTTCGCGGCACTTGGCGATCCAACCCGCCTGGCGCTGCTGGAACGTCTGAACGATGGAGAGAGCCATTCCATCGCCCGTCTCAGCGAGGGCCTGACCCTGAGTCGACAGGGCGTGACCAAACATCTCGATGTGATGGCCCGGGCTGGACTGGTGAGCCACCGCCGGGTTGGCCGCGAAAGTCTGTACCGACTACAGCCGGATCCCCTCGTGCGCCTGCAGGGCTATCTGGACCAGGTAGCGGGTGCCTGGGAGGATGCCCTGCAACGACTGCGTCTGCACGTGGAAGAATCTCCGGACTAATCCGGATTCTGGCACGCCGCCACATCGTCTTCCGTGAGACCCAGGTCCTTGGCGGCCTGGGCGAAATCTCCCGCGCTGGCGCCCGCCTGATAAACGTCGTTGGTGGTCTGGGCCATATCGTAATCACCGAACTGGCCGGCGAGGCGGCCGACGCCCCGCATCAGCGAGCCAAAGCCCCGCTTCTTCTTCTGGGCGGCCTGCGCCGCTGCCATTTTCTCCTCGAGACAGGCCTGCTGTGCCGCCTGCAGTTCCTCGGGGCTGCGTTCGGCAGTCTCACTGGCCCCGGTGGTGCCTGCCGCCAGAATCCCGGCGAGCTGAGGCGAGGGCTGACCGGTCACCTCCAGGCCATTCTCTGCCTGGTACTGAGAGATCGCGATGGCGGTGTTCGTATCCATCGTTCCGGAGGGACTGACGTTATAGCCCAGCGCTGCCAGATGCTCCTGGATCATCAGGGTCATACCGTCCCCACCTGTCGCCGTCGCTGAGGCCGAGGTTTTCACTGCTTCGGCTTTACCCTGGTCAGGTTCGGCCGCCGCCGTGTGTGCGGCAACAGTGCCTGTACCGGCACAGGGATTCCCGGAGGCATCCAGCAGGGTCGGATTGACACGGATCCCATCCACAATCGTCTCGAACTGGAAGCCGTTGCCACTGGCCAGGCTCTCCATCATTTTCATCTGCGGGCCGAGCATGGATTCCATCATCGCCAGCTGCTGCGGCGACATGTTCTTCTTCTGTTTTTCGAACTCGGCGAGTTGGGCCTGGGCCTCGGCCATCTGGGCCTCCTGCTCCGGGGTCAGCATGCCGCTCATGGACATCACCTGCCGGTAGGACTCATACAGATTGCTGCCCGGCACCTGACGGTAATCCGACTGCATCGATTCGATGGTCATGGGCCGCGTGTTGCCTTCCGCCGTCATGGTGCCGTCCATTTTCATGTTCAACGGCACATAAGCGTCAGCGTCCACATACATGCTGATCGCCTCGATCCGGTACTCGCTGCCATCGTTACGTTCGACATGATTCAGACCTTCCGCACGGATGTGCCAGGCCGTACGGCCGTCAACGGTCTCCTTGCCCAGCACCTCGGCCTTGTCCATGAAGGCCTCCATGTGGTCGAGGGTATTTCTGGCATCAGCAGCCGGATCGTAGGCCTGATCTTCCCGCTTGGCCTGCGCCGCAGCGCGCAGGAATTCGGCGTTGCCGCCCATCATCACCCGGGGGTTCATGGTATTCCACGGATCGGTGCCGGAGGCGGCAAATTCACCCCCCACCGGCAGACCGGATTCGTTGCCGTACTTCCGTTTGTTCTCGCTGGCCAGGACCTCCCCGGTCATCTCCGTGCTGGCAGCGAAGGCCTCCAGCTCGTCAGCCGAGAGCGTGGCATCGCACTGGCGATTCTGCATCTGACTGGCCGTCATCGGCACGAAGAACGTCTGCCGCTCGCCGGCATCATCGTCATATTCCGTGCGGACGAACCAGGTGGAAACAGTCTGGCCCATCATGGACCGGTCGACCACGTAGGCATCGACCCCCTGCCAGCGTTCGACCTGTTTCTTCTGAGCGGTTTCGAGAATTTCGCGCGCGCTCTCCGCGGCGCCCGTTCCCGGCATCATGAGCACGGCAATGGCCGTGACCAGCACCTCTATCCGTCGCATGATCCGTCGCATGGTTCCTCCCTGTCTCGCTAACTGCGAATAACTGCCAACTTTCCCTCGCCCGGCACGATGCGCCCTGGCCGACCCTTAGCCTACTCATGATCAGGCATTGCGCAAGGATGAGATCGGATACGGGACGCTCAACAGTCACTCCTATCAGGCCGCTCACATGATGGCAGATCGCAATGCTGTCGCGCATAACCATATGCTGGAACGTTTCTTCGGTCCCAGGCCCGGAAACCCTAGAATTCCGACCCAGTCAGCCATTTAGAAGTATCCAGACCGTGAAGCCCAATCTCCGAACCGCACGAGTCCCGCATGAGTAACTCTCACGTGAGCAATGCCGATTCCTCGAGCGGCGCAGTCGCCAGCGTCCTGGCGCCTCAGGGCCCGTTGTCGGCAGATCAGGCCGCCCGACTCGACCAGCTCGTCCGCGATCTGGACAGCCATCAGATGAGCTGGGTGAGTGGCTACCTGGCCGCCCTGAGCTCAGCGCCCGCGGCCATTGCCGCTCCGGCAAAGGCGCCTGAACGGGTTCTCACCGTGCTCTACGGCTCCGAAACCGGAAACGCCAGGGAACTGGCCACCGATGCGGTGGCGGCAGCGGAAGCCCGCGGAATGAGCGCGCGCCTGTTCGACATGGCGAGCTATCCGGTCCGGGAACTGCGCGACGAGCAGTTGCTGCTGATTGTCACCGCCACACATGGTGAAGGCACACCACCGGATCCCGCCCTGGATTTCTACGAATTTCTGCACGGCCGCAAAGCGCCGCGCCTGGACAAGCTGGGCTTCGCGGTGCTGGCGCTGGGAGATTCGAGCTACGAGTTTTTCTGCCAGACCGGCAAGGATTTTGATGCCCGGATTGCCGACCTGGGCGGAGAGCGCCTGGCCACACGCATCGACTGTGACATCGATTTCGAAGCGCCAGCCGCAAGCTGGCTCGAAGATGCCCTGGGCGTGTTCGAGCAACGGATGGAAACCACGGAACCGGCCGCCAAGGTACTGCCGTTCGGGGTGGCAAGCGCGCCTAATGCCCCCGCCGCCTACGGAAAAAACCGGCCCTTTCAGGCCGAGGTGCTGGAAAATATCCATCTGAACGGCCGGGGCTCGGACCGGGAAACCCGCCACATCGAACTGTCGCTGGAAGATTCCGGTCTCAGCTACGTGCCGGGGGACGTGCTCTGCGTCAAGGCGCCTAACCAGCGCTCGGAAGTGAACGCGCTGCTGGCGGCACTGGATCTGGACGCAACGACAGAGGTATCCGTTCGGGACCAGTCCATGCCCCTCGAAGCGGCACTGACCCATCACCTGGAAATCACCACGGCAACACCCGGCTTCCTGGGCAAGTGGGCAGAACACGCCGATTCGGTACCGGAAAACCTGTTAGCCGAAGAGAACCGGAGCGAGCTGACGGCTTTCCTGAGCGATCGCTGGATTCTGGACATCATCAGCGAGTTTCCGGCAGCCGGGGTATCGGCGGCCGAGCTGGTCGGGATGCTGCGCCCGCTGACCGCCCGGGAATACTCGATCGCCTCGAGCCTGGACGCGAATCCGGACGAGGTGCATCTCACCGTGACCGCCGTCCGCTATCAGGCCCGCGGCCGGGACCGTCACGGCGTGGCCTCGACCCACCTCGCTGATCAGCTGTCCCCCGGGGAACACGCCGATATCTGGATACGGAAAAACGACCATTTCCGTCTGCCGGCAGACCCCGAAACCCCCATCATCATGATCGGCCCGGGCACCGGCGTTGCGCCGTTCCGTGCGTTCGTGCAGGAGCGCGCACATACCGGGGCCGGCGGTGAGAACTGGTTGTTCTTCGGCAATCCCCACTTCCGAACCGACTTTCTTTATCAGCTCGAGTGGCAGCGCTGGCTCGCCGGCGGCCAGCTGACCCATCTGGATGTCGCATTTTCAAGGGATCAGGCCTATAAGGTCTACGTGCAGGATCGCATCAGGGAGCGGGGCCGTGAGGTGTATGACTGGTTGGAAAGAGGCGCGCACATTTACGTCTGCGGCGACGCCCAGCAGATGGCGCCGGACGTGCATGCTGCCCTGGTCGAACTCATCGCGGAGCATGGAAATCTGCAACAGGAAGCGGCATCGGAATATCTGCGCAACCTGCAACGGCAGTCGCGTTACCAGCGCGATGTGTATTGAGGTCAGGCCGTGACGATTGATCGCAGCCGGGACATCAGCCAGCCACTGACCGCATTGCATGAGAACGAGCGCATCAAGGCGGAAAGCCGTCTGCTGCGCGGCACGATCGAAGAAGGTATTGCGGACCGGGTGACCGGCAGCTTTGCCGCCTCCGACACCCAACTCTCCAAATTTCACGGTTTCTACCAACAGGACGACCGGGATCTGCGCGACGAACGCCGGCGGCAGAAGCTCGAACCCGCCTATCAGATGATGCTGCGACTGCGGCTGCCCGGCGGCGTCTGTTCACCGTCTCAGTGGCTGGCGCTGGACCGGGTAGCGGAAAACTACGCCGACGGCAGTCTGCGCCTGACAACACGGCAGACGTTCCAGTTTCACGGTGTGCTGAAACACAACCTGCAACCCACCATTCAGGCGCTCGACGACGTGCGCCTGGATACCCGGGCCGCCTGCGGAGATGTGAATCGCACGGTCATGGCCGCCGCCAATCCACACGAGAGTGCGCTCCACGCCACCGTGGTTGCCCAGGCGCAGATGCTCAGCGACCACTTCGCGCCGCGAACGGGTGCTTACGGTGAAATCTGGCTGGGTCAGGAGCGGGTGGACGCAGACAAGGATGCGGAGCCCATCTATGGCCCCACCTATCTGCCCCGGAAGTTCAAGATCGGGTTCGCCGTTCCCCCATCGAACGACATCGACGTCTACAGTCAGGATCTGGGGTTCATCGCCATCACCGAAGACGGCGCGCTCGCGGGTTTCAACGTCTGTGTGGGCGGCGGTATGGGCCGCACGGACAACGCCCCGGCCACGTATCCCCGCCTGGCGGACGTGGTCGGTTTCTGCCGGCCGGAACAGGTCCAGGCCGTGGCGGATGCCGTGCTGTCGACCCAACGTGATTTCGGAGATCGAACGGATCGCAGCCACGCCCGCCTGAAGTACACCATCGACAGCCATGGGCTGCCCTGGTTTCTGGGCGAGGTGGCCGCGCGCGCCGGGTTCGAGTTCGAGCCAGCCCGGCCTTTCCATTTCGAGAACAATGGCGACCGCTACGGCTGGGTGGCGAGCGACGACGGCCTCTGGCACTACACGCTGTTCATCGAGAATGGCCGGGTGCGGGATACAGAAGGCTATCCATTGCGATCCACCCTGCGCCAGATCGCTGAAGAAGCGGTGGGCGAGTTCAGGCTGACCCCCAATCAGAACCTTGTGATTGCAGGCATCCCCGAACAGGCGAAAGCCAGTATGGATAAGCAGTTGCAGGCGCTGGAACAGGCAGATCGTCAGGGCCCCATTCGCCGCAACGCCATGGCCTGCGTCGCGCTGCCCACCTGCGGCCTGGCTATGGCAGAGGCCGAGCGCTACCTGCCCGACCTGATCACCCGGCTCGAAGCACTGACCGCGTCAGTGGGCATCGGCGATCAGGAAATCGTGGTGCGCATGACCGGCTGCCCGAACGGCTGTGCAAGACCCTATCTCGCCGAAATCGCCTTCACGGGCAGGGCGCCCGGCAAGTACAACGTTTATCTGGGCGGCGGTTTCCATGGCCAGCGGCTGAACCGTCTGTTCCTCGAGAACGTCGGCGAGCAGCAGATCCTGGAAGCGCTGGAACCCCTGTTCCGTCACTACGCCGACGAGCGGACCGCGGGCGAACCCTTCGGGGATTTCGTTTTCCGTGCCGGCTATGTCGGCGACTGACCATCGCGTTCGGCCGCGATCCTCGCGATACGGGCCATCACCGCTGCGGTCAGATCATCACAGCGACTACCCGCAAACTCGTAGACGCGGTCGCCCGCCTGCTGCATGTAGCTGGCGAACTCTTTCCGCAACAACCGGCGGGCGCGAAAAACGCGGGTCTTCACGGTTTCTTCGTTGAGGCCAAGCACCTCCGAGGTCTCCCGCACGCTCAGCCCCTGCACCACACGCAGTACAAAAACCGTGCGGAATACGTCGGGCAGCTTCTCGATCGCTGCCTCAAGCAGTAGTCCAAGTCTTTCCCTTTCCAAGGTGCCTCCCGGATCCTGTCCTGATAAGTCAGATTTTTCTTGCATCAGTTGTTCTATCGAATCCGACTCGGTGGGTAATTCGCGTTTGCGCCGCAGCACGCCAAGCGCCTGATTCCGGGTAATCACGTAAAGCCAGCTGGCGAAACCCGCCGGACCTTTGAAACTCTCGAGGCGGGTGAAGGCGCTGATGTAAGCCTCCTGAACCACATCCCGGGCCTCGTGATCGTCCACAACGATGCTGCGCGCGAGCCGGTACAGCCCCTGGTTGTGGCGACGGATCAGCAACTCGAACAGACCCGTGTCGCCATCCAGGACCCGTCTCACGACTGCCTCGTCGGGCAACTCGGCGGATGAGTCCCGGGTGTTGTCACCGGTTTTCAGGGCGACGATGGCGCCTTGTCTAGAGGTGTTCATTGCAAAGCTCCCTGTTTGCGAATTTGAGATAAGCAATCAATGCCCGGCGATCGGTCTCCAGGAAGACCCCGGCAAACCCCATGGTCGTTCCCGGAACGACTTCGAGCGGAGACGCCAGAAAGGCATCCAACGTGACTTCGGTCCAGACGATGCCGGAGCGCACCATAGCCTCCGAGTAGGCGTAATCCGGCACCGTCCCGGCGGCCCGCCCGAGCAGACCGCAGTGCAGCGGCCCGGTCCGATTCCGTTCCAGAGAATGGCAGCCCATACAGCGCTGGTAGACGGATTTTCCAAGCAGAACGGCTTCGGCAGGGACCTGGTCCGCGCCGTCCACCGTGCTGTCCGCCCTGCTTTCTGCCCTGCTTTCTGCCCTGCTTTCTGCCATAGACGCCATGCTCCAGAGCAGCAGGATCACAATAATGGATCGCCTGTGCATGCCGGTTCCTCAAGAGAAGAACGCACCAGGTACCGGATCGAGACCCAGTACGCTTCGCAGGACGGCCCAGTGCATTGCCTCATCAGCGAGGATACTCGCGGCTGCCGCAGAAAGTTGACGGTTGTCGAACAGCGGGATGGCCCCGGCATATGCGCTGACTGCGCCCCGTTCCAGCCCGGCCGCAAATTCCAGGACGTCCCGCTCATCGTTCAGGTCGCTGACCGGGAAATCGTAGGTCGGGCGCGCCTCCACCGGGCTGCCACCCAGACTGCGCACCGCCTTGATCAGCGCATCCGCATGCGCTTTGTGATGGCCCTGAAAGCTGATGGCCGTCCTGGCCACCGGCTGGCTGAGCAGCCCGCTTTCGGCACCCAGCTGATAGGCGGCGACAGCTTCATATTCGGCAGCGATGGCGGTGTTCAGAATGCGTGCGTCCTGTTCTGCATCCGCGTCTGTGCCGGCAGCCCACACCCTGCTGCCACCGATTCCGGACACCAGCGCCAGTCCTGCAACCGACAAGGTGGTGCGGGAGGTGGCACCAAGAAACTGGCGTCGTGATCTATCCGGTTCTGTTTGGGGTATCTTGTGCCGCATTGGCTTGCTCCTTAGTGGATAGTTGGGGTATCTGCAGGAGTGATGCAGCAAGGATCGAAAAGGTTCCCGAATGGGAACGCTCGGCTGGCAACTTCTGGACGAACGGACGGTCTAATTGCCGCCCGAGTGCCCGAGCGTCACCCCCCCGGGTGCTGGACTCGAGTAAAATTGTCCGAAACCACTCACAAGGCAACAGCATGACCCGCTGGCCCCAACCCGTAACCGGCTTCTTCCTGCTCCTCTGCGCTGCCGCGCTGACAGGGCAATCAGCCAACGCCGCCGCGCCGCCACCCCCGGCTGTGATCGTCGAAATCGTCGCCGAGGAGACCATCGCAGACCGGATTGAGGGCCTGGGCACCTTGCGGCCGAACGAAACGGTGCGAATCACCGCCAACGTGTCGGATACCATTTCACGCATTCATTTCGAGGATGGTCAGACCGTGGCCGCGGGAGATGTGCTGGTGGAAATGACCGACGCCGAGGAAGCGGCGCTGCTCACCGAAGCGGAAACCCTGGCGGATGAGGCGCGCCGGCAATACGAACGGCACGAGGAACTGGTGGTGAGCGGCAGCGCCTCGCAGTCTCTCCTGGACGAACGGCGTCGGGAATCACGCGCCGCGGAGGCCCGGCTGGAGGCCGTACGTTCACGTCTGCGCGACCGGCTCATCGTCGCGCCGTTCTCGGGCCGGGTGGGTCTGCGGCTGGTGAGCCCCGGCGCACTGGTGTCCCCTGGGGAGGCCATTACTACCCTGGTGGATGATTCCCGGATGAAGCTCGACTTCAGTGTACCGGCCATCTACTTCACCAGCGTCCGGCCCGGCACCCGGATCGAGGCCACAACCCCCGTGCTGCCCGACCGGATTTTTCTCGGCGTTGTGACGTCCATCGAGAGCACCATCGACCCTGTCACCCGGGCCATGACCGTTCGCGCCGTGATCGACAATGAGGCGCACGAATTGATCGGTGGCATGCTGATGACACTGAATCTCCTGCGCAACGAGCGCCAGGCGCTCGTGGTGTCCGAAGAAGCCATCATTCCCCAGGGTGAAACCAAGCACGTATTCGTTGTGGTCGATACCGGGGAATCGCTGCTGGTGGAAAAACGCATGGTCGAACTGGGTGCACGAATGCCCGGCCGGGTGGAGGTGGTGTCCGGACTATCGGCCGGCGAAAAGATCGTCACCCATGGGACCCTGAAGATACGACCGGGGATGCCGGTGCGGATCAGGGCCGTGGACGACGGCAGCCGCCCCCTCGAGGAACTGATCCGGCCTGAGCAGACCGCCCGGCAATCGGATGCCGACAGCGTGCCTGCCGCATGATCCTCACAGACACATCCGTTCGGCGACCGGTATTCGCCGCCGTGGTTTCCCTGCTGCTGATCGCCTTCGGCCTCATCTGCTTCGACCGTCTGCCCCTGCGCGAATACCCGGACATCGATCCGCCGGTGGTCAGCATCGAAACTGTGTATCGGGGCGCTGCGGCCTCGGTGGTGGAAACCCGCATCACTCAGGTGATCGAGGAACGAATCGCAGGGATCGAAGGCATCGAGTTCATCGAGTCGTCCAGCAGCGATGGCAGCAGCACGATCACGGTGGAATTCACCGTCGGGCGGGATGTGGATGCGGCAGCCAACGATATCCGTGATCGGGTGAGCGGTGCGCTGCAGAGCCTGCCCCGGGAAGCCGATCCGCCGGAAGTCCGGAAAGTGGATGCCAACGGCTCGGTGATCATGTGGATCAATCTGGTGAGCGATCGCATGACGGTCCCGGAACTCACAGACTACGCCGAACGCTACCTGGTGGACCGCTTTTCGGTGCTCGACGGCGTTGCCCGGGTGTTCGTCGGCGGCGCCCAACGCTACGCAATGCGCATCTGGCTCGATCGCCGGGCGCTGGCGGCCCGTGCCCTGACGGTGAGTGACGTGGAGCGCGCGCTGCTGGCCGGTAACGTGGAGTTACCCGCCGGTGAGGTGGAATCGGAAGCACGGCTGTTCACCGTTCGGGTCGAACGGAATTTCGAGTCTCCGGAAGATTTCCAGCAACTGGTGATCGCGGAAGGCAACGATGGCTATCTGGTGCGGCTCGGTGATGTGGCCAGAGTGGAGAAAGGGACAGAGGAAGATCGGACCTTCTTCCGGGGCAACGGTATTCCCCAGGTGGGACTCGGCGTGGTGCGCCAGTCCACGGCCAACCTGCTGGACGTGGCGCGAGCGGCGAAGCGGGAGATGGCGATTCTCGGGCCGTCGCTGCCCGAGGGCATGGGGTTCAGACAGAGCTATGACTCCTCCATCTTCGTGGAAGGTGCAGTGAACGAGGTCTATAAGACGCTGTTCATCTCCGTGGGGCTGGTGGTGCTCACGATCTTTCTGTTCCTGGGCAGCGTGCGCGCCATGCTGGTGCCCGCGGTTACCGTGCCGGTGTGCATCGTCGCCACCTTCATTGCCCTGTATGCGCTCGACTTTTCCATCAACCTGCTGACCCTGCTTGCGCTGGTGCTGGCCATCGGGCTGGTGGTGGACGACGCCATTGTGATGCTGGAAAACATCCACCGGCGGATCGACGTTTTCCACGAGACGCCGCTGGTGGCCGCCTACCGCGGCGCCAGACAGGTGGGATTTGCCATCGTCGCGACAACGGCCGTGCTGGTGGCCGTGTTTGTACCCATTGCCTTTCTGGAAGGGGACGTGGGGCGTCTGTTCTCGGAGTTCGCCCTGACCATGGCGGCTGCGGTGGTGTTTTCTTCCGTCGTTGCCCTGACCCTGGCACCCGCCCTGGCCTCGAAAGTGCTGCGCGAGAGCGAGGGTGAGAACCGGCTGACCCGGATGATTGATCACAACTTCGGCGTGGTGAACGGCTACTACCGGCGAATGCTCATGTTCGCGATGCGCCACAGCTGGATCGTCATCGTCGGGTTTCTGGTGGTGGTGGCCGCCAGCGCCGTGCTGGTTCGTCTGATTCCTCAGGAATACACCCCGAATGAAGATCGGGGCAGCTTTTTCACCTTCGTCCGCGGCCCGGAAGGGGCGACCTTCGAGTACATGACGCCCTACATGAACGAGGTGGAGCGGCGCCTGCTGCCTTACGTGGAGCGCGGCGAGATCCAGCGACTCCTGATCCGGGCGCCGGGTGGATTTTCCGGGGTCCCCAGTTTCAACAGTGGCGTGGCCGTCATCGTGCTGACGCCTTTCGGCGAGCGGCGGCCGGGCCAGGAAATCCTCATGGACATCCGCCGTGAGCTTGCCGACCTGCCCGGTGTTTTCGCGTTTCCCGTCATGCGTCAGGGCTTCGGCTCGAATGCAGACAAGCCCGTGCAGTTCGTGATCGGCGGCGGCTCCTTCGAGGAACTTGCCGAGTGGCGGGATCTGCTGCTGGAACGGATTGATGCGGACAACCCGGGCCTCGTGGGACTCGACTGGGACTACAAGGAGACCCAACCGCAGATCAAGGTTCAGATCGACTACAACAGGGCATCGGACGTCGGTGTTTCCGTGGCCGACATCGGCCGCACTCTGGAGACCATGCTGGGTTCCCGTCGGGTGACCACCTACCTGGAAGACGGCGAGGAATACGAAGTGATCCTCGAAGGGGAACGGGACACGCAACGTACCCCGGCAGCCATGGAGAACATCTACGTCCGATCGCTCAGCACCAACCAGTTGATCCCGCTGGCCAACCTGGTGCGACTCACGGAGTTTGCCGATTCCAACACGCTGAACCGATTCAACCGGGTACGCGCCATCACTTTCGAGGCCAATCTGGCGGATGGCCTGGTGCTCAATGATGCGATCACCTACCTGGAAAATCTGGTCATAGAGACGCTGCCTGATCGAGCCGTGGTGGACTACAAGGGACAGACCCGGGATCTCCGGGAGTCCGGCGCGTCGGTGGTCTTTGTGATGCTGCTCGGCATCACCGTGGTGTTTCTCGCGCTTTCTGCCCAGTTTGAGAGCTTCCGGCATCCTCTGACCATCATCCTCACCGTGCCGCTGGCCATCTTCGGCGGCCTGGCCGGTCTCTGGATCACCGGCAATACACTGAATATCTACAGCCAGATCGGACTGGTGATGCTCGTCGGTCTGGCCGCGAAGAACGGTATTCTGATCGTGGAGTTCGCCAATCAGCTGCGCGACCAGGGCACGGAATTTTCTGAAGCGCTGCTGCGCGCCTGCGAGGTGCGGTTGCGGCCCATCGTGATGACCACGATCACCACCGCCGCCGGCACCCTGCCCCTGATCCTGGCCAGCGGCGCTGGCGCGGAGACCCGCCAGGTGATCGGCATCGTGGTGTTCAGCGGCGTGACGGTCGCCATGGCCTTTACCCTGTTCGTGGTGCCGGTGGCCTACCGGATGTTCTCCGGCACGGCGACGTCACCGCGTGCCACCACCCGCCGTCTGGAGCGTGAACTCGACGAACATCCGGAACGGGCAACGGAATCAGGCGCAGTGGGATAACTCAACCCGGGCGACGAAGTCGCTCCTATTCAGCCGCACTGATGTCGATCGCAGCGATGAAACGTTCGGCGACCGCCCGTATCGTGCCGGAGAGGTCCTGATCCTCAACGATCTCCTGAACACTCAATGACCGGCCGAGTAATGGAACCGTCGTCGAAGCGTCCTGCACATGCACGCCGCTCATGGTTTCCAGCACCGTGACCAGCGTTTGTTCGACAAAGGGCATTCTGTTGCTGGCGCTCAGCATCACGAACGGCTTTTCCACGAACGCATCCGTTCCCACCAGCCAGTCCAGACCGTTCTTGAGTACGCCCGGATAACCGCCCGCATAAACGGGTGAGGAAAACACAATCCCATCGCTCTCACGGAACCGCTCGACGAAGCCGGGAAGCGCGTCATTCGCATCGATTGGAAGTTCTGGATTGAACAGGGGAAGGTCGGCGAGTGAAGGCTCGATGGTGAACGTCACATTCACGGGCATCAGCTGCTTCAACGCTTCCAGCAGGCGGGTATTGGTGGACGTGGCCCTGAGGCTGCCGCTTACACCGAGTAATTTCATTCGCGCATGTTAAACGCTTTCGTCTGCCTCGGGTCGACTCGTTCTTCCCTGAACTTCCCTGATGGTTCTTCGCAACCATTTCGGCCTTGTCTGTTCCCGCACTCTGATTCGTTTGGCGGGTTTTCCGCAGGAATCCGATTTAGAGAGTAGGGAACAGAAATCTGCCGACAACGGCTCGATCGATATCAGGGAGAAGAGAACGATGAACCTTTACCTCCGGCTGCTGCTCGCATTCCTATCAGCCTGGCGTGCTCCGGCTCTGCACCATGCAGAAACCACTGAGCGGTCCTTTCGAGTCTGGCTCCACGACATAGATCTGTTCGGGCATATGAACAACGGTCGCTATCTGCAGATTATGGATGTGGCGCGTACTGATTGGATGCTGCGCACGGGCGTTATTGATGCCATGCGGAGAAACCGCTGGGGTGCCGTGCTGGGCGGTGGTGTTGTTCGTTTCCGTCGCTCACTCAAGCCCATGCAACGGTATCGGGTGCGCACTCGCCTGGTGTGCTGGGACGATCGCTGGTTCTACCACGAGCACACCTTTCTGGACGGAACTGGAGGACGGGTTGCGGTCGGTGTTACCCGTGCGGCACTGCGTGGCGGCGGTGTCTGGATACCTTCTCGGGTGGTGGTGCAGGCTGTACACAAAGACGCTGTGTCTCCCCCGCTACCTGTCTATCTCAGAGAACTGCTGGATGCGGAAGAAGCCATGTTCCAGGCTGGCGAGCAAGCGCCTCACCATCTGACCACGGTAGAAGTGGAGGCTTGCAGATGAACGAGCACAAGCCCTTTCTGGCGGCTGCTTTCCGGTCAGTCACGCAAGCGCCGCTGCTGACGCTCACTGCCGGCCTTTTACTGATTCTTCTGACCACGTCCGGACTGATCCAGCTGCACAAGGACACATCCGTTGATGCGTTCATTCCCGCCGACCATCCATCACTGCTCGCGAAGGAAAGAACGACCGAGGTGTTCGGGCTCACTGAGCCGATCGCGGTGGCGGTTATGAGTGCTGATGGCAGCACGATATTCAAACCCGACGCTCTGGCGCTGATTGAAACCTTGAGTGAAGCCATTGCCCAGCTGTCAAACATCCGGGAAGACCGGGTAGCGAGTCTGGCCACCGAATCATCGATCCGTGGGGAAGAGGGCAGTCTGCTGGTAGACGCTTACATTTCCTCAGACATGGATCTGGACGGAGCGACGGCATCCGCCGATCGCTGGCGAAGAATGCCGCCGCACGTCAACAGCCTGGTGGCCGACGATGAGTCAGGGGCGGTGATCATGGCGGAGCTGATTGATGCGCACGCCGCGGCCGAGACCTACGAAGACGTTCAGCGTCTGGTTGATCAGCATCGCCACCCGGACTACGAAATTCTGGTCGCTGGCCCTGGAGCTGTCAGTGGATTTCTCTCGAGCTATATAGATCGTGACGCGCGAGTACTGCAGCCGGTGGTGTTCCTGCTGATCATTGCGTTTCTCTACACAGCATTTCGAACTCGCCAGTCACTGGTAGGGCCGCTCATCGTTGTGGCGGGAGCTGCAGGAGGCGCACTCGGTGTTATGGCCTGGCAGAACGTCCCGTACTTCGCCATCACCAACGCTCTCCCGGTGATTCTCGTTGCCATCTCAGTTGCAGACGCGATCCATGTACTGTCTGCCTATTACCAGCTTCGAGCCCGCTGGCCTGATATGCGTCATCAGGAGGCCATTGTGCAGACGATGACCGAGATGAGCCGCCCAATCACCCTGACGACGCTGACAACGATGGCTGGGTTTGCGGGTATCGGCATCGCCTCGATCATGCCTCCAATCGAGTATTTCGCCTGGTATGCCACGCTCGGAGTAGCGCTTGCGTGGGTGTTCTCCATCATCGTTCTGCCAGCTGCGATGATGTTACTGAAGCTCAAACCTTCACCGGCGTTCTCGAGCTGGCGCGAACAGCGTCCTGATCGACTGGGGAACTTCTTCGCCGCCATGGGTGCGTTCAGCGCTCGGCACCCTGAACTGGTGCTTATCGTCTTTGCTGTGCTGCTGGTGGCTGCCGCTGCAGGCGCGTTGCAGCTTCGCGTAGATCGCTCTCAAGTAGAGAACTTCGCAGCCGATGAGCCCATCCGGATCGCCGATGAACGAATCAACGAATCCTTTGCCGGGACCACTTTTCTGGACGTGATCATAGACGCGGATGGTGACGGCGATCTGCTGGAAGACGGGCGAATGTCAGAAGTGGCCAGACTTCAGGCATTTATGGATGGTCTGCCGCACATGAGTAAAACGCTCAGCATCATCGACTATCTGAGCCTGCTGCACCAGGCACTGAACGAGCAGCCACTGGCGGGAGGACGAGTTCTGCCGGAGGATGAGGCTGCCCTTGCCCAGTACCTGCTGGTTTACGAAGCCTCCGGAGACCCCACTGACTTTGAGGAAGAGATCAGTCCTGATTATCGGGTTGCTCTCATTCGTGGCGTGCTCGACACCCCGTATTTCAGTGAGAGCAAGCCGGTGGTGGAGGCTCTGGAAGACTATCTCGACGGCGAACTCAAAGGCAGTGGGATTCGAGGGACCATCGCGGGTGATGCCAATATTGCCTATCACTGGATGAGTCGCTTGCAGTCGTCTCATTTCAACGGTGTTGGACTGTCTCTGCTACTTGTGCTCGCCATGTCCATGCTTGCGTTCCGTTCGGTGGCCGCAGGTTTGACGGCCGTGGTGCCTGTGGCGTTTACGGTGCTGCTGCTCTACGGCGTGATGGGTTATCTGGGCATCTATCTGGAGCCGGCCACAAGTATGTTTGCGGCGATATCGGTAGGTGTGGGTGTGGATTTCGCCATCCATCTGGTAGATCGGCTGCGGCTGGCGTTGAGGCTCGAGTCGGGAGATCTGCAGGCGGCGATCGCGACGGCAATGCCTGGTACTGCTCGGGCCTGTTTCTTCAATGCAGCCGCATTGGGTGTCGGATTTTCGGTGCTGCTGCTCAGCGACCTGCCGACGCTGCAGCGATTCGGCGGACTGGTGAGTGTGGCAGCCTTCGCAAGTTTTCTTTGCGCACTGATTATTGTTCCTGCGCTGTACGCCACCACACTGGCTCTGCGCCGGCAGTTGCAGGGAAGGGCTGCAGCCACACTGCTCCTAATTTTCGGAGTGGTTCTAAGTGGACTGTCCCCTCCATTGGAAGCAAAGGAGCCGACGGGGCGGGAAATCGCCCAACGGGTTGCAGATCGTCCCGAAGGTGAGGCGGTCACCCGAACCATTCGGATGACGCTCGAAGATCGCAAGGGTCGGGTTCGTGAGCGCCAGGCGATGGTGCACAAGCTGCATCAGCGGGATGGCGATGCTACTCGAATCAGCTACCTGACTCCCAAGTCCGTGCGCGGCGTGACCTTTCTCAGTCTGAAGTCGGGCGGGCGCGATGACAGGTGGCTATATCTGCCAGCCACTCGAAAGGTGCGTCGTATTCCTGCGTCTGATCGAGGCGACTACTTTCTCGGCACGGATTTTACTTACGAAGACGTCCAGTCAGATCTGAAATTCGAGATAGATGACTATCATTTTGCTTTCGAAGCGAGGATCGACGTTGAAAATCAGGTTCTGTACCACATCAGTGGACAACCTGTGTCGAGCGACACCGCGCGACAGCTGGGTTATGGCAACTTTGAAGCCTGGGTGAATGCGGAAAACTGGATGCCAGTGGAGATCCGGTTCGGTGATCTGAAAGGGAACCTGCTGAAGACGATCTACGTCCGGGAGGTTACACCGGTTCAGTCGATCTGGACTGCCCATCAAGTCGAAGCGATCAACCACAAAACCGGTCACAGGACGCTCTTTGAATATGAATCTGTTTCCTATCCACAATCGCTTCCAACGGACTATTTCGATTCTGCACGGCTGGATCGGATGCCGTTCGAAAAGCAGTTGTGAACAGCCTGGTGAGAACCCTAGCTCTTCTGGTGTCGCTGGCGGCCTTCCCGCACAGTGGTGTTGCACGCGCTGAGTACTATCTCAGCATGCCGAGTGCAGCAACCTATGGCTATGCGCTCCGATCGGAAGAGTCGATGGAAGCCAGTATCAGACTGGCGCCTGAGATTGAAGCTCAGGCGCATGGGTGGCGGCTTATGATTTCAGGGCGAATCGAAGGGGACGCTGAAGACGTCCTGGAACCCGGTCGTAGTGCGTACGGGAACTACAGCAACGCGAGTAAGCCCCTCAGTCTGGGTGACTGGGGTCGCGCTGAACTGCGCGATGCCTGGGTCGAAGTAGACATCGGGCGTAGCTCTATCAAGGTGGGCAAACAGCAGATTATCTGGGGCAATCTGGACGGTATCAAAGTGCTGGACGTGCTGAACCCGCAACGTTTTCGCGAGTTTATTCTGGAAGACTTCGAAAGCTCCCGGATCGGGACCTGGAGCGCCTACATGGATCTGATGTTTGGCGCCTGGCGGGCAGAGGTCGCTCTGATTCCCGATGCCAGTGCGCATGAGATTCCCGAAACTGGCGCCTGGTTTGAGCTCACAGCACCACGGTTCCGCTATGGTGCCGAACCTGATCAGCTGCTGCCGCAGATCAATACAGAGCAGCCAGATCTGGGTGACGGTGCCATTGCAGGCCGTCTTAGTCGCACCCTTGGCAGGGTCGATCTCGGCCTGATGGCCGTTTCCGGATTGGATTTCGAGCCGCTCGGAGAAATCAGAATTGATGATGGACAACTCAGTATCGAGCAGTATTACGAACGCCGAGTGCTATACGGTGCTCAGATGGAAACCGCGTTCGGTGGCTTCGTGTTCCGCATGGAAGCCAGCTACCAACCCAGCCGCACATTCAATACCCGCTCGGAAAATGTTCTTGATGCGCAACGACTGGCGCAGTGGCGCGTAGCAACAGGTCTGGATGTGGACGGGCCGCTGGGACTGTTCTTCAACGTGCAGTATCTGCATGACCAGGTGGCAGATGCACCGGAGGATCTGATAAGACCGGAAACTGATCGGATTGTGACGGTGTTTGCCCGCCGGCGATTCCTTCAGGAAAACCTGATGCTCGAGCTGCGCTGGTATGGTGGGTCTGAAAAGGATGGCATGGCACGCTTTGCCTGTGAATACCAGCTGGGTTCGGATACCCGCCTGCGACTGACAGGCGACTACTTTTATGGAGATAGCGATGGAATATTCGGCCAGTTTGAACAGCGTGATCGAATAAGACTCGTTCTCGAACATACCTTCTAGCTGAGGTTGCAGGGTGATCCAGGGTGGCGGACCAGAAGAGGAGGACGGGTTGATAAGCCGCCTCACCCCTGGCGCCGGGAAAGCTGTGTTTGAGAACCTCGTGCGCGATCAGGCCCCGGTCAGAGAGCGGCGCCAGGTGATTCAGCTGCTCTCCCGCATCATTTCTGCAATGCGACTCCGTGCTGACGACCAGAGACGCTCTGCGGTACGTTCTGAGACATCCAGGCTCATGGCCGTTTCTGATACCGAGAAACCAGCAAAGTAGCGACACTCGAATGCCTGCGCCAGCCTGGGTTCTTCCGCCTCAAGCTGAGTCAGCACTCGGTCTACTTCGATGAGAAAGTCTGCGTTAGCCAGGGTCTCATCGGCAATCTGTTCTTCATCCAGTGGAATATCGGGTGCATTTCTTTTGTCAGCAGTTGCATAGCGCACCTCATCGATAATCACACGACGCATGATGGTGGCCGAAAGTGCGAAGAACTGAATTCGGTTTTCAGAAGAGAGCTCGCCGCCGGCGAGGAGTTTGACGAAAGTTTCGTTTACCAGCGTGGTGGCGCTCATTGCCGAGCCGCTGGAGCGGCGACGAGCCATCGCTTTCAATTCTGGATAGATCAACCGAGCAAGGTCGTCGAACGCCGAAGGATCGCCATCGCGATAGGCGTTGAGCAAAACGGTGACTTCCGACGACATAGACCTCCCATCTCCGCCCGGTGATAGCGCTGAATAATCCTTTTTTGCGGGGTCAGAGTAAAGGGACAGAGTTAAGGGACAGAGCAACGACTGACTAAGTACGGATGCGCACAGCCCCTTTTTACAGGTCTTCAGATAACTGAGGCTGAGCTGGATCTACCAACTTCAGTTCCTGTATCGCTTCTCTGAGTTGGTCGGTCATCGTGTTTTCTGGCGCCACGCGCTCAGCCATAGTCAATGCGTCCTCAAACTGTTGTCTGGCGGCTATGGCATCGCCTGTCTCGAGGTAGAGTTCGCCGAGCAGTTGCAGGCCGATGGCTTCTGCGACCGTGCCGGCCATCTCACTCTCGCGGATCAGTTCAAGTCCGGCGAGCAGTTGCCGCTCTGCCTGTTGCTTGCCGTGCAGCGGCAGGAGATGGCTTGCCTGATTGATCATGAGAACGCCAACCTGCCAATGATCCTCCCCGAGGCCCATTCGCAGGTAGTGGAGTGCTTCCTCACCTGCCGCTACAGCCTTCGCCGGTTGTCCGATTGCATGGTAGATGTGGGCCAGGCTCGCCAATGGAAACTGAATCCGGTATTCCGGTGGATCAGCCAGTCGGTGAAACATCTCAACAGCTTCAAGGCTCCCGTTGAGTGCTGGTTCGTAGTCCTCCATGCTCAGTTGAACATAGGCAATTCGACTCATCGAAATGGCGACGTTCAGGTGATCTCCTCCATAGAGCGAGCGGAGAATTGCCAGCGCTTTCTTGTGATAGGCCAGTGCTTGAGCCAGCTCTCCCTGATCGATCAACATGCGGCCGTAGTTGTCCAGAGAGCCGGAGTAGGCAAGCGTATTCATGCTGCCTGACTTTTCGAATTGCTCGTGCGCCTCAAGGAACAGATCTTCTGCTGTCTCCAGATCGCCCTGCCAGGTCGTTACCAGGGCGAGAACATCCAGACTCATCGCGATATCAGGACTGTACGGACCGAGGTGCTGTTGCCTCAGTTCAAGCACCTGGCGGATAACAGCCGTGGCTTCCTCCAGTCTGCCCAGGCGGATCAGTGCGTTGCCTGACAGATGTAATGGTCGAATCAGCTCCTCATCATCTTCCGGGTAAACCTCGAGCAGCAGTAGACGGGCTCGCTCATAATGGTCTAGGGCTTGCTGATACTGGGCATGATCGTATGCCACGATTCCCAGTGTCATGATGGTCTCTGCCTGTTCAGTCACCGGTGCAGAAGTCATTTCCCGGCTCTGCAAAGATTGCTCAAGCAGTTTCTCGGCCTGATCGATGTCGCCGAGTGCCAGATAAACTTCGCCAAGAGCCTGCTGCAATGCCGCCTGAATGCGAGGAAATCCGGCCAGTTGATCGACCTCGGAAAGTGAGTCGGCCAGCAGTTCTCGGGCCGTCAGGTCCGCCCGTCCACCTTCTACCGGGCTCGACTTCTTCATCATATCCACGAGAAAGTCATTGATCGCCTGAGCCTGGCTGGCAGCCTGTTCTGCCTGGCGTCGTGATTCGCTGAGCGAGAGTGTGTATGCGATTGAGCTCACGGTGATTATCAGAGCGGCCGAACCGGCGATCGCTACCGGCCAGCGATTACGCTGTATATAGCGAAGCGCCCGATAGACGGCGTTAGAGCGCCTGGCAGTTACGGGATACCCTTCCTGCCAACGTCGTAAGTCTGCGGCAAACTCGGCGCAAGTCACATAGCGGCGATCGGGATCGATCTGCCGGGCGCTTTCCAGCACTGCGATGAGGTCTTTGGGGAGTGCCGCAAGAAGATCTTCTGGCAACGGTTCGCTGGTACCGCGCAACACGTGGGTTGCGGCGTCCTCCAGTGAGGTTGGCCCCCAGTTCTCGTCGCTCAGCAGTGTCACTGCGAGCACACCAAGCTGATAAACATCGGACGCAACGGTGATTGGCTTGTTGGCAATCTGCTCCGGGCTGGCGTAGCGAGGCGTCAGTGGGCTGAAGCCCTGCGTGAGTGTCGCGTCAGTACTATCGATCTGCTTGGCTATGCCGAAATCCAGCAGTTTGGGTACACCCTCGGAATCGACGATCACATTACTGGGTTTGATGTCTCGGTGAACGATCAAACGGTTGTGCGCAAAGACGAGTGCGTCGGCGACCTGCACCAGCAGCCCGACTACCTCAGCGACACCGGCGTCAGTCGACTGCACGTAGTCATCAATGGGGGATCCATCGACCAGTTCCATGACGATGTAAGGCCACCCTTCGTCTGTGACTCCAACATCGTACAACTGGGCGATGTTCGGGTGATTGAGCGTCGCCAGCAGTCGCTGTTCGAGCAGGAATCGCTGTCGGTACTGCGTATCTGTACCGGCCGCCATTGCGATTTTTACAGCGACGTCTCGATCAAAGTGTCCGTCCGAACGGCTCGCCCGGTACACCCTGCTCATACCGCCGGCGGCAATGAATTCGGTTATTCGATAGTCGCCCAGCACCCGGCCCAGCAAAGGGTCCGCCTGCCCGCTGGCTCTCGCGATCTGAGAATAGACGGCCAGTCCGCCCCCGGGCATCAATTGCGCTTCGAAGGAATCTGACATGCCCGTCAACTTATGTCGATGCGGGGTCAGAGTAAAGCGCCAGAACCCGTCCGCGCCGTATCGGCCAGGGACCGGCCGATACCTCATCGATCCTGCACAACCCGGTCGATTATTTTCAACTGGTCCGCCTTCTGCGGTCCATCCGAGAGCCTTGTTAACGTCACTGTAGCGGACGAAAACTTAGCGTGTCAGACACCTCGTGATAGTTGACCTTTCCGAAGGGCATAGAGGGAAAAGAGAGCGAGCCAACGTCTACGTTTTTCTCGTGGAACTCGCGGGCAACGGGTTCAGGAATTTTGAGAACTACCGGTTGAGAGTCTTAACCCACTGCGGGTGGGATGGCATCATCAACCGGGTTTAGTGGATACCGGCTATCCCCCATTAAGTGGGAAGAGCCAAAGATGGTAGCTACGGGTGGACTTGAACCACCGACCCCAGCATTATGAATGCTGTGCTCTAACCAGCTGAGCTACGTAGCCACTGTGCTTGCGTTGTTGACGCTGGCGTCGCTCCAAGCAGACCGTTAGAGTGGCGCCTTTTTCAGGGTGCGCGATTTTCCGGCACCCTTCCCGAGATGTCAAACTCAGCCATTCCTCTCCCGCCAGCAACGATCCCGGCCCCGGTTGATCCGTTTCAGGTGCGCCCTCTGCCTGCCCCGGGTTCACCGGCGGATCCGATGCGAACCTGGATCGAACTGACGGGCTCCATGACCCGATCCATCGCCGATACGGCCGGTGAAATGCCATTGGTGCGACCAGGGTACGAAGGTCCAACCGTGCTGGCGCCCTGGGAACGTCGTCTGCTGGGTATCCGTGAACCGGACGGCTATGCCCGCGAGGTTGTGCTCACCGTGCGGAATCAGGCCGTGCTCTCCGCTCGAACCGTCAGCCGACTGTACGATCCCGCCCTGGAGGTGATCCGGCGACTGGGTACTCGGCCGCTGGCACAACTCCTGTTCGACGATCACCGCTGGGTGCGCGCCAGCGCGCCGATACCGCTGATCGAACTGGCCAGTCGACGAATCGGACGCACATCCCTCTGGCGTGCAGCACGGCTGGATGGGCGTCGGGCGGAAAGCCGCATTCTGGTCAGCGAATTCTTCGAACCTGCATTCATTCAGGCTCAGGCGTCGAACGGAATCAGACGTTGAAGCGGAACAGGACCACATCACCGTCCTGCACTTCGTAGTCCTTGCCTTCCAGCCGCCACTTACCCGCATCCTTGGCACCCTGTTCGCCCTTGCAGGCGACGTAGTCGTCGAAGCCGATCACCTCGGCCCGGATAAAGCCTTTCTCGAAGTCCGTGTGGATCACGGCAGCGGCCTGAGGCGCTCTGGTGCCGATCGGTACGGTCCAGGCCCGGGCTTCTTTCGGGCCGGCTGTGAAGTAGTGGTGCAGGCCGAGCAGCCGGTAACCCGCTCGGATCACCCGGTTCAGACCCGGTTCCTCAAGACCCAGAGACTCCAGAAATTCATCCCGGTCTTCGTCTTCGAGCTCGGAAATTTCCGCCTCGATCTTGTTGCAGATCGGCACCACCTCCGAGCCTTCTGAGACGGCCAGTGCCTCGACGGCGGCAAGCATCGGATTGTCTTCGAAACCGTCCTCGGCCACGTTGGCGATATAGAGCACGGGCTTGGCGGTGATCAGGTGATATTCCCGCAGACGCGCAAGCTGTTCGGGGGCGAGACCGAGCGCGCGCACCGGTTTACCTTCCGCCAGGCCATCGCTGACCACCTGCAGGATATCCGCCAGCGCGCGTGCGTCTTTGTCGCCGGCATTGGCCACCCGTCGGGTGCGGTCGAGCACCTTGTCGACGGTTTCCATATCCGCCAGGGCAAGCTCGGTGTTGATGATCTCAATGTCGTCGATTGGTGAGATCTGTCCCGATACGTGAATGACGTTTTCGTCCTCGAAACAGCGCACCACGTGGGCAATCGCGTCCGTCTCGCGGATGTGGGCGAGGAACTGGTTGCCGAGACCTTCACCCTTGGAAGCCCCCGCCACCAGGCCGGCAATGTCCACGAACTCCATGGTCGTCGGCACCACTTCCTTTGAGCCGGCCAGCTCGGCCACCTTTTCCAGGCGCGGATCCGGCACCGGGACAACGCCGGTATTGGGATCGATGGTGCAGAACGGGAAGTTCTCCGCATCGATGCCGGCCTTGGTGAGGGCGTTGAAAAGCGTCGACTTGCCCACGTTGGGCAGGCCGACGATGCCGCAGTTAAATCCCAATGACTTCGCTCCGCTAAGTTGGCGCTGCGCCCGTGTCGGGCGCGTGCAGCCAGTTCATCACTTTCTGAATTTTGCCGTCGAGCAGATCCTGAAGTATGGCGTCAGGCAGCTCCAGGGCGTCTTCGATCAATCGGCGTTCGGCCGCCGGTGTCGTCACGGAGGTGAGATAAGGCGTGACCCGGTCTTTATCACCCGGATGCCCCACACCAATCCGCAATCGGTGAAAATCCCTCGCACTGCCGAGTCCGTCGATCACGCTCCTGATGCCATTGTGGCCGTTCGCCCCACCACCAGACTTCAGGCGCACAACCCCTGGCTCGAAGGCCATCTCATCGTAGGCCACCAGAATCTCATCCGGTTCGATTCGGAAGAAATGCGCGAGTGAGCCGACAGACTCCCCGGACAGGTTCATGAAGGTCTGCGGCAGCAGCAGACGCAGATCGTGACCGAGCAGATCGCCTCGGCCAACCTCCCCTTTGAATCTGGACTCGTTGGCCAGTCGGATACCGAAACGGCGGGCAAGCCCGTCGACGAACCAGGCGCCAACATTGTGGCGGGTATCTGCATAACGCGGACCTGGATTACCCAGGCCCACTATCAGACGGATGGCCATGTTGGTGCTATGTCGTCGACTCTATTGCGGTTCCGGTTTCCGGCTCGCGAGCATGGCTCGCGAGCGCTTGAATCAGTCCTCGTCGGACGATTCTTCCGCGTCACCCGAAGCTGCTTCGTCGCCCGCGTCTTCACCGCCAGCCGCTGCGTCCATCTCCTCATCGCCTTCCGCCGCGCCTCTCGGCATGATCACACTGGCGACAGCCCGGTCATCGTCGTGGGAAAGGGCCACGAGGGATACACCCTGGGGCAGAGCCAGGTCGGAAAGGTGGATGATCTCGCCCACGTCGAGCTCGGCCATGAATACCTCGATGTACTCAGGCAGATCCCCAGGCAGACAGCTGACTTCCACTTCGTTCATGGTGTGAGAGATGGCACCGCCACCGAGGCGTACGCCTTTGCACTTGTCTTCGTTCACGAAGTGCAGCGGCACGCTCACCTGGATCGGCTTGTTCGCGCTGACCCGCATGAAGTCCACGTGCAGCACCTTTTCCGTTGCCGGATTGCGCTGCATATCACGCAGCACCGCCTGCTCGGACTTGCCATCGAACTTCACTTCCAGGATCTGGGAGAAGAAGGCTTCGCTCTGCATGGCCTTGATGAGCTCGTTGGTGTTGAGCGTCAGGTTGACCGGATCTGCTTCGGCACCGTAGATGATTCCCGGGACCTGGTCGCCCGAGCGACGCAGGCGGCGGCTCGCACCTTTCCCCACGTCTGTACGCACTTCTGCGTTGATTGCAATTTTCTGGGACATGTCTGTTCCTCAGTTACCTGTTCAATGCAGCGCACGAGCGCTGCCCCTTTATTGGATCGGTGCTCGCGACCAGGCACCGACCATCAAACATCCGCGAGCTGTCCTAACGGAACATCTCGCTGATGGATTCTTCTCTGCTCACCCGACGGATCGACTCGGCCAGCACGCCGGCCAGGCTGACCTGGGTGATCTTGCCGCAGGCCGCCGCTTCGGCGGACAGCGGGATAGTGTCGGTGACGAACATGCCGTCCATCTCCGAACTGCTGATACGTTCGATCGCCTTACCCGACAGCACCGGATGGGTGATATAGGCATGCACGGCGATGGCGCCTTCTTCTTTCAGTGCCGCCGCCGCTGTGCAGAGCGTCCCGGCGGTGTCGACAATGTCGTCCACCAGGATGCAGGTCTTGTCGGCCACGTCGCCGATGACGTTCATAACCCGGGATTCATTCGCCTGGGGCCGGCGCTTGTCGATGATGGCCAGATCCAGATCCCGAGCCTGCTTGGCAATGGCCCGGGCCCGCACCACGCCGCCCACATCCGGGGAGACGATGATGGGATTCACGAAATCCATGGAGTTCATGTGATCCACGAGAACCGGCGATCCATACACGTTGTCCACCGGCATGTTGAAAAAGCCTTGAATCTGATCGGCATGCAGATCCACCGTGAGCATCCGATCAATGCCCACACTGGAGAGCATGTCGGCCACCACCTTGGCGCTGATGGGAACTCGAGCCGAACGCGGTCGGCGATCCTGACGGGCATAACCGAAATAGGGGATCACCGCCGTCACCCGTGTGGCAGAGGCCCGGCGGATGGCGTCCGCCATGATCATCAGTTCCATCAGGTTGTCATTGGTGGGGGCGCAGGTGGACTGAAGCAGGAAAACATCGTGGCCACGAACGTTCTCGTGGATCTCCACACTCACCTCACCATCGCTGAATCGGCCCACGGCCGCATCTCCCAGCTCAATGTTGAGCTCGGTCGCAACTCGCTCGGCAAGCGCGCGATTGGCACTGCCGCTGAACAGCATCAGGTCGGACACGGTCGGTTCTTCTCGTAGGGCCTGTCGGGCTTTCTGTCGGGTTCTGCCGGGCTTTCTGTTGAGTTATCCGCTGGGTCAGAGCAGATAAATTGGCTGGGGTGGCAGGATTCGAACCTGCGCATGGCAGGATCAAAACCTGCTGCCTTACCGCTTGGCGACACCCCAGACGTCAGTCGCCCGGATGCTCCCGGGCGAAGGGGGCGCTATTTTGCTCAGCTGCCCGCCTGCTGTCAAACCGGTGCGATAGAGGGTGAACGAGCTCGAAGGCCCTGAATTCAAAGGGTTTAGTGGGCGATGTGCGGAGGATTCAAAGGCGCCACTCGGCAATCACCAGCCGCACCCGGGCATCGTCTTTTGTTGCCGTCACCCGGCGCGGCAATTCCCGGGCTGGCGCCAGGGGGTCAGTGTCCGCCGAGACGCTCTGATAACGCTCCAGCACCACGTGCCAACCGAGCTGCTCAAAGCGCTGCACCCGCCCTGCGGGATCCTGTGTGAGCCCGGTGACGGGCACCCCGTCGACGGGGCCACCCTGCACCCAGGCCGGCAGAACGGCCAACGGCAGGCTCCAGCCCAGATGGGCGCGCATCACCGTCTCCGGCTCGCCCTGAGCCAGTACGCCTTTGTCGGACTCCAGACGAATTTCGCCATCTTTTTTGACAAGTTTGACGCGCCCCTGGCCCAACGGGCCCCAGAGATCGATCTCGAAACCCTCACCCTTCTGATGCCAGAGCAGACTGGCGCTGAAGCTCTCGTCTGCCTCCCGAACGCCGACCTTGCCCGTGATCACGAAGGTTTCCGGCGTTTCCGGCGTGCTGGGAAGTCCCGCACAACCGGCCACGGCCAGGCACAGCACCACCGCCGCCAACCATCGCCCGAAATTCAGGATCCTGCCCAGTACGTTCAGTGAAACACCTTTAGAAATAACAAGTTATACGACTCCGCCTGAGCGCGACTTGCGCTAGAATGCGCGGGCTATGGCGATATTGGCATACGGCGTTAACTACCGCACGGCACCCGTGGAGTTTCGGGAGAGAATCGCGTTCCCGGAAGAAACCCTCGGAGACGCACTGCAGGCGGCCACCCGAGCCATCCCCAGCGTCTCCGAAGCCGCCATCATCTCCACCTGCAACCGGACCGAACTCTACCTGGCCATGGACCCGAATCATGAGTCGGGCGTTGTGGAGTGGCTGGCGGACGCCCGGGCCATCCAGCCCACGGAGCTGGAAGCCGTGGCCTACAGTCATTGGGATCAGGATGCCGCCCGGCACCTGATCCGTGTGGCCTCCGGTCTGGACTCACAGGTGCTGGGTGAACCGCAGATCATGGGCCAGGTAAAAACCGCCTACGACCTGGCCCGGACCGTCGGTACCGTTGGCCCTGAGCTGTCATTGCTCTCTCAGATCACGCTGTCCGCGGCAAAAAGAGTTCGTACGGATACAGACATCGGCCGCAACCCGGTCTCCGTGGCCTATGCGGCAGTGACCATGGCGCAGCAGATCTTCACGGATCTGAAAGACACCCGCGCGCTCCTGCTCGGCGCGGGGGATACGATTCAGCGGGTCGCCGAACATCTTGCCGAATTCGGCGTGGCCGGCATGGCGATCGCCAACCGGACGCTCACCAATGCGGAAACCCTGGCGGCCCGGTTCGACGCCGTGCCCATGCAGTTGACGGATGTCGCTGCCGCCCTACCCGACTACGACATCGTGATTGCCTCCACCGGCAGCTCTCTGCCAGTGGTCGGCAAGGGCGCCCTGGAGGCGGCCATCAGGCAGCGCCGGCACAAACCCATCTTCGTGGTGGATATCGCCGTACCGCGAGACGTGGAGCCGGAAGCCGCCGACCTGCCGGACGTCTACCTGTACACCATCGATGACCTCACCGAGATCATCGAGGAAAACGTCCGTTCCAGACGGGAAGCCGCAGACAACGCAGAATCCATGGTGACGGACGGCGCCGATCACTATCTGCGTGAACGCAGAGCCCATCACGGCCAGGCCCTGCTCCGGGAATTCCGGGAAAGCGCCCAGCGCATTCAGGAAAGGGAACTCGAGAAGGCGCTCAAGGATCTCCACCGGGGCCAGGATCCCGCCGCTGTGCTGGCGCGCTTGAGCCGGGGATTGACCAACAAACTCATTCACCCGCCGACCACCGCCATCCGGGATGCCGCCGCAGATGGCCGGGCCGATCTGCTTGAATATCTGAAGACCCTGTACCACCTCGACTAAGGAAAACCGTTGAGCCTGACCGATTCCATGGCAGCCAAGCTGTCTGGTCTGACCGACCGCTATGACGAAGTCTCCGCGCTGCTGGCCGACCCGGAGGTGATGGGGAATCGGGATCAGTTCACTGCGCTGTCAAAGGAATACGCCGAGATCGAGCCGGTGATCGCCTGCTTCAGAAATTACGAATCCCTCAGCAGCGAACTCGAGGACGCACGCTCCCTGGCCCAGGACGACGACCCGGAGATGCGTGAACTGGCGGAAGAAGACATCCGCCGTCTGACCGGCGCCCTCGAAGAAACCGAGACGACGCTGCAGATGCTGCTGCTGCCGAAAGATCCGAATGATGGGGCCAATGTGTTTCTCGAGATCCGGGCCGGGACCGGCGGCGATGAAGCCGCCATCTTTTCCGGGGATCTGTTCCGCATGTACTCCAAATTCGCCGAGCAGAAACGCTGGCAGCTGGAAGTGCTGAATGCCCGGCCGGGAGAGCATGGCGGCTACAAAGAAATCATTTCCCGGATTTCCGGCCAGGACGTTTATTCCCAGCTCAAATTCGAATCGGGTGCGCACCGGGTGCAGCGGGTGCCCGATACGGAAACGCAAGGTCGCATCCACACCAGCGCCTGCACCGTGGCGGTGATGCCGGAGGCGGACGAGATCGAAAGCATCGATATCGACAAGAAAGACATCCGGGAAGACACCTTCCGCGCTTCCGGCGCCGGCGGGCAGCACGTGAATAAAACAGACTCCGCCATCCGCCTTACCCACCTGCCGAGCGGCATCGTCGTGGAATGCCAGGATGAACGTTCCCAGCACAAGAACCGGGCCCGGGCAATGTCGCTGCTGAAGGCGAAACTGCTCGATGAGGCTCAGGCCGAACAACAGGCGGAACAGGCGGAAACCCGGAAGTCCCTGGTCGGCTCCGGCGACCGCTCGGAGCGGATCCGGACCTACAACTTCCCGCAAAGCCGGGTGACGGACCATCGCATCAATCTGACCCTGTACAAGCTGGATGAAGTGATCGAAGGCGACCTGGATCAGATCGTGCAGCCGCTCATCACCGAGAATCAGGCCGACCTGCTCAAGAATCTCGGAGCCGATCAGTGAGCCAGACCCTGGCTGGCTGGCTCGAGCAGCATGCCGGGCTGCCGGCCTCGGATCGGGACTTCCTCCTCTGCCATCGCCTTGGTCTGAAGCGAGCTGAACTGATTCTCAATCCCGCCCGGACCATCGACCCGGACACCTGGGACCTCCTGGCATCCGACGCCGCCCGGCTGCAACAGGGCGAGCCGCTGGCCTACGTGCTTGGCGAATGGAGCTTCTGGGATTTCGATCTGGCCGTGACACCCGCCGTCCTGGTTCCCCGTCCGGAAACGGAAACCCTGGTGGAAGCGGCACTGGCCCGTGCGCGTCCAGGCGCCCGGGTTCTGGATCTGGGCACCGGCAGCGGCGCCATCGCCATTGCCCTGGCCCGCGCCCGGTCGCTCGACGTGCTGGCCGTGGATGCCAGCCGGGCGGCGCTCGATCTCGCTGAGCGGAACGCAGCGCGTCTTGATGCGACCGTCACTTTTCTGGAGAGCGACTGGTTCTCCGCAGTCAGCGGCCGGTTCGATCTGATCCTGTCCAATCCACCTTATGTGGCGGAGCAGGACCCGCACCTGCCGGCCCTGACATTCGAACCCGACCAGGCACTGGTCAGCGGCCGTGATGGACTCGATGATCTGCGTCGGATCGTCGCCGGTGCCCCCGGCTACCTGGCGCCCGGGGCCTGGCTGCTCGTTGAGCACGGCTACGATCAGGCCCGGGCCGTGGGCGGGCTCTTTGCCGCCGCCGGGCTGGAAGCGATAGAGTGTCTGCCGGATCTGAGCGGCCACCCCCGGGTGACGCTCGGCCGCCAACCCTGATTGCCTGCTTTGCCAACCGGGACTCTCATGGACCTGACCGACGAACAACTGCTCCGCTACAGCCGCCAGATCATGCTGCCGGAGGTGGATATCGCCGGGCAGGAGAAACTGCTCGAGGCCACGGTGCTCATTGTCGGACTGGGCGGTCTCGGTTCACCCGTGGCCCTGTATCTGGCCAGCGCCGGCGTGGGCCGCCTGATCCTCTGCGACCCCGACGAAGTGGATCTGTCGAATCTGCAGCGCCAGGTGGTGCACAACACCTCCGCTATCGGCCGGTACAAGGTCGACTCAGCCGCCGCCACGCTGACCGGCATCAATCCGGATGTGGTGCTCGAGACGATTGCCGAATCGCTCCAGGGCGACGCCCTGACCGAGGCAGTTGCCCGCGCCACCGTGGTGGTGGATGCCACGGACAATTTCGACATCCGCTTCGCGCTGAATCGTGCCTGCGTGAAGGCCCGGGTGCCGCTGGTATCCGGCGCTGCAATTCGCTGGGAAGGCCAGGTGGCCCTGTTTGATCCGAGAGATCCGGCGTCACCGTGCTACCGGTGTCTGTATGCGGACGGCGACGATGGGGCGCTCAACTGCTCGGAAAACGGCGTTATCGCGCCGCTCGTCGGCGTGATCGGCACCTGTCAGGCGATGGAAACCATCAAGTTGATCACCGGCGTTGGCGAGACTCTGACCGGCTATATGCTCTATTTCGACGGCAAGCGGATGGAATGGCGCCGACTCAGGTTGCCGAAGGATCCGGGCTGTCCGGTTTGCGGAAACTGACGCCGTACACGCCGGCAAGGCTCGCCAGCAGATCGCCTCGCACCTGATCCATATCCGCCGGACCGCCGAGATCGGCAATCTGGGTCACCGCCGTATCCGTAAGACCGCAGGGATTGATCCGTGAGAACGGTTCCAGATCCATGTTCACGTTCAATGCCAGCCCGTGATACGAACAGCCCCGACGGACCCGCAGGCCCAGAGCACCGATCTTCGCCCCGTTCACGTACACCCCGGGTGCATCCGGCCGTGCGGCGGCGTCTATGCCGTAGCCGGCCAGGGTCCGGATCATCCCCTGCTCGATACCTGTAACAAGATCACGCACGCCAAGACCCAGGCGCCGCAGATCGAACAGCAGATAGCCAACGATCTGACCCGGCCCATGGTAGGTGACCTGTCCGCCACGATCGGATTGAACGACCGGAATCCCGCCAGGCATCAGCAGGTGCTCCGGCTTGCCCGCCTGGCCCTGAGTGAAGACCGGCTCGTGTTCCGTGAACCAGAGTTCGTCCGCCGTTTCCCGGGAACGGTCGTCCGTGAAGGTGCGCATGTCCGCGAAAACCGGCTCATAGCTGGTCCGGCCGAGATCACGCAGCACCACGTCCACCATCAGAGCACCAGCTTGACCAGCGGATGGGCCATGAGATCCGTGTGCAGCGCTTTCAGCTGTGCCTCGGAAGTCGCACGGATGGAAAGCCTGAGAGAGACATAGTTCCCTCTGCGGCTGGGCTGGCTCACCACCCGCTCTGCCACAAAGGCCTGATCATGGGTCTGAACGATCGTGGCAACGTGGGCCAGAAATTCATCCCCGGCCGTGCCGATCACCTTGATGGGGTAATCCTCCACGGGAAACTCGATGACCGGTTTTTCTTCCATCGTTCGACGCCGGACTATTCCGCCGCTTCCCCGGATCCCAGCAGATCCGCGAAGAACAGGCTCATCCAGTCGGAAAGTCGGGCAAAAATCCCGGACTCCGCCACGTCCTCGAGGGCGATCAGGGGCGCCCGATAGACCTCTTCGTCGTACAGCCGGAGCACCAGCTCGCCCACTTCGTCACCGGCGGCGATGGGCGCTTCCAGCGTGGTGGGTACGAGCAGTTCCGGCGCCAGGTCTTCATAGGAACCCCGCGGTATGGTGATGGAAACCGCCTCGGCCACGCCCATGGGCAGTTCCTCTGTTTCCCCGTAGTAGATGCGGCCGGTCTTCAGCGGCACTTCCGCTTCGTAGAGCTCCTGCGTCTCGAAGTAGCGGAATCCGTATGAGAGCAGTTTCTGGCTCTCCCGCATCCGGGCTTCCTCGCTGTCGGTGCCCATGACCACGGAAATCAGGCGCATGTTGCCGCGCAGGGCGGACGCGACCAGACAGTAGCCGGCGGCCTCCGTGTGGCCGGTTTTCACCCCGTCCACGGTCCGGTCCCGCCACAGCAGCCGGTTTCGATTGGGCTGTTCTATGTCGTTATAGCTGAACGACCGTTCCGAGTAGTAGGCGTAGTGCTCCGGAAAGCGATTGATCAGATCGATGGTCAACAGCGCCAGATCCCAGGCCGAAGACTGGTGTCCGTCCGCGGGCAGGCCCGTGGCATTGGCGAACTGGCTTGTTTGCATGCCGAGCACGGCAGCCTGCTGATTCATCATGCTGGCGAAGGCTTCTTCACTGCCGGCGATGTGTTCGGCCACGGCGATGCTGGCGTCGTTGCCGGACTGGATGACGATCCCTTTCAGCAGATCCTCCAGGGGCACGGTGGTGCCTTCCCGGACAAACATGCGTGAACCCGGCGTTCGCCAGGCCTTCACGCTGATGGGCACGTCATCGGTCAGCTTGATCCGGCCCGCTTCCAGCTCCATGGCGGCGATGTAGGACGTCATGATCTTGGTCAGACTCGCCGGCGGCAGCGGCTCCCGGGCATTGTGTTCCACCAGCACTTCGCTGGTATCCGCATCCATGAGCAGATAGCCGCTGGCAGCCACCTGGGGCGGCGGCGGTATGATGGGCTTATCTGCCGCCCGCACCGTCTGTGGGGCGAGCAGGGCTGCCAGCATGGCTGTCATCAGAACTACCGCAGCACGGCAGCGAAATTCAGCAAACGCCGGCATCGAGAATGCAATCTGATTGTGCATTGGGGGACCTCGATCCAGTTTCCGAATCGGCGCAGTTTACACCAACCCTCTCCTGCTCAGTGCGGCAGGATCAGTGCCGATCCGTAGTCCGCCGCGCTGATCACGCTTTTCAGGCGCTCTGCTTCCGTCCGACCCTGAACGGGCCCGAGCCGGACCCGGTAGAGAGACTCGCCGGATACCTTCACCACATAGGTGGGTTTTCCGGTCAGTTCCTGGAGCGCGGCTTTGAGCAGGTCGGCTCGATTCAGATCCGAAAAGGCGCCGGCCTGCAGCACGAACCTTTTACCCGGCGCCAGCACCTCCACCCGAACCGGCGCCGTGCCGAGGGCGGCATAGCCGAGCTTCACCGCGGCCGCATAGGAGAGATCGATGATGCGGTTATCGTGAAACGGACCACGATCGTTGATCCGGACAATGGTGGATCGGCCGTTTTCCAGGTTGGTCACCCGGGCGTAACTCGGAATAGGCAGCGTCTTGTGGGCCGCCGTCAGCTCGTACATGTCGAAAGGCTCACCCGATGAGGTGAGGCGGCCATGAAATTTCCGTCCGTACCAGGAAGCATTGCCCGTTGCGTTGTAGCCAGCGGCGGAATCCATCACATAGTAGGTTTTTCCGAAGACCGTGTAGCTCTTGGGATTACCGCGCTTGGTCGGCCGCACATGCCGCACCTCCGGATCCGGCAGATCCGCCAGCCCGGGCGGGATGACGACCGGCGGGCCGTCCTGATGATGGGCCTTTTTTCCGGACCCACCGGACTTTGCCGGTTTCGAAGAACAGCCGCCCAGCACCATGCCGGCAATCAGCAGCAGAGCGAAGCCCTTTCTCATTCAGCCGCACTCACGCCGGTTCCGGCTGCCGCCCGCGCGGCGAGCACGGCCTGGCTGAGTTCGTGAACGGCCAGCGCGTAGAGGCGGCTGCGGTTGTAGCGGGTGATCACATAGAAGTTATCGAATCCAAGCCAGTAGTCGGCGGAATCCGCCTGCATCATCCGATACAGATTCGCCGCCATGGATGGGTCCAGCACCACGCCGCCCAGTTCCACGCCCGCCGCGGTCAGGTCACCCACGGTCTGCTCCAGGGCCAGAGATCTGGTTGCCAGCGCGTCCGCAGCCCCATCGCCCAGGGTCACCTGCATCGCCACGGGCTGGCCCGGTTGCCAGCCATGCCGGCTGAAGTAGTTGGCCACACTGCCAATCGCATCCGCTTCATTTGTCCAGATGTCCCTGGCGCCATCCTCGTCGAAATCCACGGCATAGGCGCGGTAGCTCGAGGGAATGAACTGGCCGTAGCCCATGGCGCCGGCATAGGAACCGGTGAACGACGCCGGATCTCCATCCTCTTCTCTGGCCAGCAGCAGATACTCGGTGAGTTCTTTTCTGAAGAAACTGGCGCGTGGCGGATAGTCGAAGGCAAGGGTCATGAGTGCGTCGAGCACCCGGTAGCTGCCGGTGATGCGCCCATACCGGGTTTCCACACCGATGATGGCGACCACGTATTCCGGTGCAACCCCATAGCGGGCTTCCGCGGCCTCGAGGGTCTCCGCGTTGGCTTCCCAGAATTCGACCCCCTGGCTGATCCTCGGCTCTTTGACGAAGATCTGCCGATACTCGTGCCATTCCAGCGTCCGCTCGGCCGGTCGGGAAATGGACTCTAGAATCCGGTCCTTCCGCGCCGCCTGGCTGAACAGTTCGAGCAACTCCGTTTCATCGAAGCCGTGCGAATCAACAAGCTCATCCACGTACTCACGGACATCCGCGCGCTCGGTGTAATCCGCATGGGCGGAGCCATGCAGCGCCAGTGAAGTCAGGCCGAGCACTACGGCTATCCTGGTGGCTATGTTCATCAGTTTCAGTAACTCCCTCTGTACCATCTGTCCGCCCGCCGATCCTTCAGCGCCAGCCACCGGTGCCTTTGGCACCCAGCGCCATGATCAGGCCGAAACTCGCCATCAGCGTGATGGCTGAGGTGCCGCCATAGCTGACGAGCGGCAGGGGCACTCCGACCACCGGCAGCAGGCCGCAGACCATGGCGATATTGACGAATACGTAAACGAAAAAGGTGAAGGTCAGCGCGCCTGCCAGCAGCCGCCCATAGGTGTTGGAGGCCCTGGCGGCCAGGGTCAGACCCCGGGCAATGGCGACCAGATAAAGCATCAGCAGCAGCAGAATGCCGATCAATCCGAGTTCTTCGCCCACCACGGCAATGATGAAATCCGTCTGACTTTCCGGCAGGAATTCCAGATGGCTTTGCGTCCCCTGAAAGAGCCCTTTCCCCTGAACACCGCCGGAACCGATCGCCGTGGTTGATTGAATGATGTTCCAACCCGCGCCCAGGGGATCACTCTGCGGATCAAACAGGGTCAGAATCCGCTGTCGCTGGTAGTCCTGCAGGGTGTACCAGAGGCCGGGCGCGGCGGCAGCCAGGGCCAGAAACGACAAACCGATCCACCGCCAGGGCAGTCCGGCCAGCACCACCACAGCCAGCCCGGCGCCAGCGACCAGAATGCCGGTGCCGAGATCCGGCTGCAGGATGATACAGCCCGCCGGCACCGCGATGATGCCCAGAGCCACCAGCACGTCTTTCAAACTGGGCGGCAAGGGCCGGTCGTGGAAGTACCAGGCCACCATCATGGGCACCGCGATCTTCATGACTTCCGACGGCTGAAAACGGATCACGCCGGGAATATCGAGCCAGCGCTGAGAACCCTTCACCTTGACGCCCACCAGCAGCACGAGCACCAGCAGCACCACGCCACCGAGATACACAAACGGAGACCAGCGCCGGTAGAAGCCCGGATCGAGCTGAGCGGCGACCACCATGACGGCGAAGGCCAGGCAGATTCGCACGATCTGGTTGGTGAAGATGGCGGTATCCCGATTCACCGCGCTGTACAGCACGGCCAGGCCGAAACCGATGATGGCCACCAGGGTGAGCAGCAGCAGCGGATCCAGATTGACCCGGTGCAGCTGATCCCGGGCGGAAACAGACCGGCTGCCCGGCAGGGAGCGGACGAAATCGCTCATGGCCTGTCCGTCATGCCGACCGTCAGCGCCGATCGGTCCGCCACGTCCAGTTGTGGCAGCAGATAATAATCAATCACTTCCCGCGCCACGGGTGCTGCCACCGAACTGCCGCCACCACCGTTCTCCACCAGAACGGCCAGCGCGATCAGCGGATCGTCCGCCGGCGCGAAGGCGATGAACCAGGCATGCTTGCGCTTGAATTCGTCCAGCAATTCCTCGTCGTACTCTTCACCCTGTTTGATCTCCACCACCTGAGCGGTACCGGACTTGCCGGCCATCCGGTAGTCGATATCCCGGCCGATATAGGCCCAGGCCGTACCGTTCTGGCCATAGCCGTCCTTGAAGCCCCGGTTGCCCCGGTGAATCACGTCTTCCATGGAACTGACCATACGCTCCCAGTCCTCCGGGTCCGGCCCGATCACATCCGGCAGCGGCTGTGGCGGATCGAACTCGAGCGGTGGCAGCCGGCCTGGTTCAGGCTTCAGCATGCGGGGTGGAAGCACCCGGCCCCGGTTGGCGATGACGCTGACCATGGTGGCAAGCTGCAACGGCGTGACCAGCACGTCGCCCTGGCCGATACCCACATTCACGTTGTCGCCCGGGTACCAGACCTCACCTTTGACCCCCTGTTTCCAGATCGGGTCCGGCATCAGACCGCTCGAAGCATCCGCCACGTCCACAGCCAGTTGCCGCCCGATACCGAACTGGCGGGCGAAGCTGCCGATCTGATCAATGCTGAGCCGGGTGGCCAGGTCATAGAAGTAGATGTTCGACGAGCGGTAGATCGCCCGGTTCATGTCGACGATGCCCTGGCCACCGCCACCACCCTGGCGCCAGCTCCAGTCCCGGTAGATGCGATCCTGATTCGGCAGTTTGAAGTAGCCGTGATCCGTGATCTGTTCATCCCAGGTAATGACGCCATTGGAGATGCCCGCCAGACCCATCACCGGCTTGAAGGTGGAACCGGGCGAGTACTGGCCGTTGACCGCCCTGTTGAACAGCGGCGTTTGCAGAGAGTTCACCATCGTCTGGTACTGCTCGCTGGAAATGCCGGTGACGAACAGGTTCGGGTCGTAGCCCGGGTTGCTCACCATCGCCAGAATGCCGCCGGTCTTCGGATCGATGGCTACGACGGACCCACGCCTTTCGCCCAGGGCTGCGGTGGCCGCGATCTGCAGCCGGCTGTCCAGATGCAGACTGATATCCTGGCCGGATTTCGGCGGCTCGATATCGAGCACCTTGAGAATGCGTCCGTGGGCGTTGATCTCGACCCGTTGATAGCCGACCTCGCCGTGCAGGGACCGCTCATAAAAGCGTTCGACGCCGCGGCGGCCGATGAATTCGGTTGCGCTGTAATTTGAGCTGTCCGCTTCATCGAAACGGCGCAGGTCTTCCTCGGTCACCCGCCGCACCGAACCAACCGCATGGGCCATCACGGCGCCGAAGGGATAGTGGCGCTTCAGCTCGGTTCGCACTTCCACCCCCGGCAGGCGATGCCGGTTCACTGCCAGCCGGGCGGACTCGGCCTCTGAGAGTACTTCGCGCAGCGTGACCGCCTCATAAGGGCGTCGCTTCCGCTTCAGCCGTTTGCGGTAGTTGGCCAGATCTTCTTCGTCGATATCCACCAGCTTGCGCAGTTCCGCCACCAGGGCATCCTGGTCCTGCACACGCTCGCTCACCAGCGCCAGCGCAGAGACCGGCCGGTTCTCCGCCAGCAGCACACCATGCCGGTCATAGATCAGACCCCGGGGCGGCGGCAGCGGCTGAACCTGGATGCGGTTGTCGTCGGAGCGGGTCTGATAGGTGTCGTGATCGATCACCTGGAGCTGCACCAGTCGGGCAACCAGCACGCCGATCAGCAGCATGGCGATGGCGAACAGCACGGCAGACCGACGGACAAAGTTCCGTCGATCCGATCCAGGATCATTCAGAGAAAGTGCTGAAGCCATTTTACGGATGCTCTGGGGGGAGTTAGCCGCGTTCAGGCCCGATGATAAGGATGTCCGTGTAGCACCGTCCAGGCTCTGTACAACTGTTCGGCAAGCATCACACGGACCAGCTGGTGAGGAAAGGTCATCGCAGAAAGAGAAATGGTTTCATCCGCCCGAGCCAGGCAGCGGCGATCCAGGCCATCCGCACCACCGATCAGAAAACTCACATCGCCCCCCTGCATGCGCCAATCGTCCAGTTTGTTGGCGAGTTTTTCGGTGCTGCAGGCGCTTCCGGCCACATCCAGCGCAATCACCCGGTCGGATCGACCCACCCGGGCGAGGATCCGGTCCCCCTCCTCGGTGAGAATCCGGTCCGAAGGCCAGCCTTTACGGTTCGCGGAGGCAACTTCCACCAGCTCCAGGGCGCATTCCCTGGGCATCCGGCGGGCGTAATCCGTGAATCCGGCATCCACCCAGTCCGGGCTCTTCGTCCCGACGGCGATCAGGCGGAGTTTCACACCAGAGATTCAGAATCCGTGGGGATATCCTGCCAGAGTCGTTCCAGATCGTAGAACTTGCGGGTGTCGGACTGCATCACATGCACGAGCACGTCACCCAGGTCCACGAGCACCCACTCGTTGGTCTCCCTGCCTTCCACGCCATTCGGAGGATGAGAGGCCTCCTTGGTGGCTTCCACGAGCTTATCGACAAGCGATTTCACATGTCGATTCGACGTGCCGCTGGCAAGAATCATGTAGTCGGTGATTTCAGTGAGTTCGGCCACTGGAAGGGTTACCAGGTCGCGGCCTTTGAGGTCTTCAAGAGTATCTACTACGAGGTCACGCAGCGCTTCTGGTGTCACGCAATGCTCCTGTGCAGGTTGACGGTGTTTTTGCTGATTCTTTTACTCCTTCTCTTTCTCGTTCTCTTTCTCTTTCTCTTTCTCGTTCTCGTTCTCGTTCTCGTTCTCGTTCTCAGTCTCTTTTTTCGACTCCGTCTCTACGGTGACGACAGTGCCGATATCCGTGCCCGCATCGCTCACGCGGTACAGGTGGTTCTCCTTAATATATAGGGCCACCGGCGGCGGTATCAAATGGCTCACATCGCCACCCGCCGCCAATTGTGCCCGGATCTCCAGCGCCGAGACCTCCTGCATCGAATCTTCCAGCATTAAGATGCCACCTTTGTGACAACCGGCGAGGTTCTCCACCCGGTGCGCATCGGTGTAGGCCGTCATCTGCTCGCTCATGACCGGGAACTCGCCCGGCCGGCGGAGAACCACCAGGTTGGCCAGTTCCAGCACTTCCTGCCAGCGATACCAGCTTTCCAGCAATGCGTAGGCATCGCTGCCGATCACCCAGATCAGATCTTCTTCCGGCGCGCCAGCACGGACGGCTTCCAGCGTTTCGACGGTGTAGGAAGGCCGCGTCCTGAGCATCTCCCGATCGTCTGGCGTCAGCGCCGGGTGGTCGGCACAAGCCAGTTGGAGCATGGCCCAACGCTGATCCAGAGCGGCGCCGGTGCTGTCCTTATGGGAAGGTCGGGCGGAAAGCACGAGCCGGATCTCATCGAGCCCCAGGGCGGATACCACCGTTTCGGCAGCATGCAGATGGCCATTGTGAACGGGATCGAACGTCCCGCCGAACAGACAGATCAACGGTGCCGAAGCTCTCCGTTACCCAGAACCACATACTTCTGGGAAGTGAGCCCCTCCAGTCCGACAGGACCTCTGGCGTGAATCTTATCCGTGGAGATGCCCACTTCCGCACCGAGCCCGAACTCGAAGCCGTCCGCGAACTGGGTTGAGGCATTCACCATCACCGAGGCGGAATCCACTTCTGTGAGAAAACGCCGGTTATGCGCGTAGTTGCCGCTGACGATGGTGTCCGTGTGCTGAGAGCCATACTGGTTGATGTGGGCGATTGCCTCATCCAGGCCATCCACCACCCTGACTGCCAGCGTGGGCCCCAGGTACTCGGCACGCCAGTCATCTTCGGTTGCCGGTTCCGCGTCGATTCGCGCCCGGGTGCGTTCGCAACCCTTCAGGGTCACGCCGGCTGCCGCGTAGGCCTCGGACAGCTTCGGCAGCACCGTATCGGCAATGGCGTCTGCCACCAGCAGCGTCTCGATGGCATTGCAGACCGCATATTTTTCGGTTTTTGAATTGACGGCGATGGCCACCGCCATTTCCGGGTCTGCGTCGGCGTCGATGTAGACGTGGCAGATCCCGTCCAGATGTTTGATCACGGGAATGGTCGATTCTGCGCTGATCCGCTCGATCAGGCTCTGACCGCCGCGAGGCACGATGATGTCCACGCAGTCGTTCATCTTCAGCAGTTCTCCCACCGCCTGACGGTCCGTGGTGCCGACCAGATGCACGACGCCCTCCGGCAGGCCGGCTTCCACCAGGCCTTTGCGGATGCACTCGCCCACCGCGCGATTGGATTCTATGGCTTCCGATCCGCCCCGCAGAATGCAGGCGTTACCGGACTTGAGACAGAGGCTGGCCGCATCAACGGTCACGTTCGGCCGGCTTTCGTAGATGATGCCGATCACGCCCAGAGGCACACGCATCCGGCCGACCTGAATGCCCGTTGGCCGGAAGGAAAGATCGGTGATCTCGCCCACCGGGTCCACCAGACTGTCCACCTGCAGGACGCCTTCGATCATCCGGTCGATGGCGGCATCGTCGAGCAGCAGCCGGTCCACCAGAGGCTGATCCAGACCGCTGTCAGCCGCCCGCTCCATGTCGATGGCGTTGGCCGCCTTGAGCGCCTCACGGTCGGACTCCATGGCCCTGGCGATGGCATTGAGCGCGTTCGACTTAACCTCGGTCCGCGCCGCTGCGATCACCCGGGAGGCCGCGCGGGCGGCTTCTCCCACCTCGCGCATATAGGCGGCGATGTCCTCAATTTCCCGATCCGCTTCGATGTTCTTCACCACACTGCTCATGGTGCTGTCTTCCTGCCTGCCGGCTCCAGGGGGCGGGAATTATACGCCTTATCCCCGCAGCTTGTTCACCAGCCGCGTCAGCTCGGAAAGCCGCTCTCTGGGCAGCTGCAACTGCAGCAGGCTCTGTTTGATCTCGGCCTCGACAGGCAGCAGCTCAGACAACCGCCAACCCACGGATCTCGCATCCTCCAGATCAATCTCCATATCCAGCGCACGGACGCTCGGATGGTCCAGCAGCTGCTCCAGCAACGCCACCAGATCTCCGTGCTCCCTGCCCACCTGCACGGGGGGTTCTTCGGGCAGGTAGCTGACCCGTGCGATCAGCAGGTGGTCGGCCTGTTCCGTCAGTTCGCGGATTCTGAACTTACGCTCGCCCCGGACGGTGATGCCGAGCCGGCCATTGCCGAGCTGATTGAAGTCGACAATGCGTGCCTCGGTGCCGATCTGAAATATGTCCGGACCGGCGGTGCCGGGACGCCAGGTGTCGCTACCCGAGCGGATCAGCACGACGCCGAACGGCGAGCTTTCCCGCATGCAGCGGCTGACCATGTCCAGGTAGCGCGGCTCGAAAATCTGCAGCGGCAGCGTGCCGCCCTGAAACAGCACAGTGCCGAGGGGGAACAGGGGTATTTCCGCACTAAAGGGATCCATCCCGCGCACTTTACACCCTCTTACAGATTCAGGGCCTGCCCGGCGCACCTTTGTCCGGCGTGAAGTTGCTAGACTGCGGCTCGTGGAATGGCTGCATATCATCACCCTGGCTCTCATCCAGGGCATCACGGAATTTCTCCCCATCTCCAGCTCCGCCCACCTGATCCTGGTGGCGGAGTTCGGCGCCTGGGGTGACCAGGGTCTGTCTTTCGATGTGGCCGTGCACCTGGGCACGCTGACGGCTGTCTGTCTGTACTTCCGCCAGGATCTGGCCGGTTATCTCGGCAGCAGCCTGAACTTCGCCACGGGCCGCGGCGCCGATGACCGGTTCGAGGAACTGCTGAAGGTGTCGATGGCCACCGTGCCCGTGGTGATCGGGGGGCTGCTGTTCAAGGATCAGGTGGAAGGTGACCTGCGCGCCCTCACCACCATCGCCTGGGCCACCATCGGCTTCGGTCTCCTGCTCGCGGTTGCCGACCGGTTTCGCGGCGAAAAGGTCGACGTGAGCTGGCTCCAGGCCGGGGTCATCGGTCTCGCTCAGACCCTGGCGCTCATACCGGGCACATCGCGTTCAGGCATCACCATCACCGCCGCGCTCATGCTGGGCCTGAGCCGCACCAGTGCCGCCCGGTTCTCCTTTCTGCTGTCGATACCCACCATCACCGGCGCCGCCATTCTCACCACCGCAGATCTGATCAGCGAGCCGGAGCCGGCGCGCTGGCTGGACCTGTGCATCGGCGCCGGCCTTTCGGCCTTGAGCGCCTATTTCTGCATCTCGGCCTTCATCAGCCTGGTGGAAAGAACGGGTATGACGCCCTATGTGATCTACCGGCTCCTGCTCGGCGCCGCCCTTTTGTACCTCACCACCTGAAGCCCCCTCACCAGCCGATAGATCTGATCACCAGCCCTGAAACGTCAACGGAGCAGCGAGTGTTATCCACTCCGAGCGAGCGGCGCAAGGCGCCGCAAAGTTCGCCTCTGGCGAACCTTCAAAAGGGTATATCGTCGTCGAAGTCGTCGTCGGACAGGGTTGCCGCATTGCTTTGAGACGGTTGTGGCGGCCCGCTGTACGCCCCGCCATCCTGAGATTCGAAACCGGTGGGTCCGCCGCCGCCCGCACCGCCTCTGGAATCGCCCCTGCCGTCAAGCATCTGCATGTCTCGCGCCATGACCTCGGTCCGGTAGCGCTTCTGACCATCCTGCTCCCAGCTCGACGTTCTCAGGCTGCCTTCCACAAAGACCTTGGAGCCTTTCTTCAGGTATTCGCCGGCAATCTCCGCCAGCCGCCCGAAGCAGACGATGTTGTGCCACTCCGTCCGTTCCTGCTGCTCGCCGGAGGCTTTGTCGCGCCAGGTTTCACTGGTGGCGACGCTGAAGTTGGTGACGGGATTTCCGCCCTGTGAATACCGGGTTTCCGGGTCTCTGCCCAGATTGCCGATCAGAATGACTTTGTTGATTCCCCGTGCCATGGCGTAGTGTCCTGTCTTTTGATCACAGCGCCCCCAGGGCGCCTTCCGTCCCGCTCGTGCGGGATCTCAAGGGCGCCAATGTTACTGCATCCGACTGAGGGACGGCAGCGCTTTAGGCGACCGTGACCGCAGGAAAACGCCTTTCTCCAGGCGCAGACAGCACCAGCTGTCAGTAGAAACCACCCCCCACCTTGCCCCGCGGATACCATCCAGTTATGTTGCCGGGTTTCGCTGCACAATTGCCGGGACGGTCCACAAGAAGGCCAGGGAGGCAAGCAGGCACAATCGCCTAAAGGCGCAAGGAAGGCACGAGATTGGACACCATTTCCGTCCGGGGCGCCCGCACCCACAACCTGCAGAACGTCAACCTGGACATACCCCGGGACAAGCTGATCGTGATCACCGGTCTGTCCGGTTCAGGCAAGTCGTCTCTCGCCTTCGACACCCTCTACGCCGAGGGGCAGCGGCGCTACGTGGAATCCCTGTCTGCCTATGCCCGGCAGTTTCTCTCCATGATGGAGAAACCGGATGTGGACCATATCGAAGGGCTTTCTCCGGCCATCTCCATCGAGCAGAAGTCCACTTCCCATAATCCCCGTTCCACGGTCGGCACCATCACCGAGATCTACGACTATCTGCGACTGCTGTTCGCCCGGGTTGGCGAACCCTGTTGCCCGCACCACGGCGAGCCTCTGGCCGCGCAGACCGTCAGCCAGATGGTGGACCAGGTGCTGGCTCAGCCGGAAGGCAAGCGGATCATGATCCTGGCGCCCGTCGTCACGGAACGGAAGGGCGAGCACCTGCACACCTTCTCGGAACTGATGAGCAATGGCTTCATCCGGGCCCGGATCGACGGCATCGTGGTGGATCTGGACGAAGCACCGGAGCTGGATAAGAACAAGAAGCACACCATCGAAGCGGTCGTCGACCGACTCCGGATCAAGGAGGACGTGCAGCAGCGGCTGGCCGAATCCTTCGAAACCGCCATCGAACTCACCGACGGCCTGGCCCGGGTCGCGGACATGGATGCGGCGGATGGCAAAGCGGCCGAGGAGATGATCTTTTCCGCCCGCTTCGCCTGCCCGGTGTGCGGCTACAGCATTTCCGAGCTCGAACCGCGCATGTTCTCCTTCAACAACCCGGCGGGCGCCTGCCAGGAGTGCGATGGGCTCGGCATCAAACAGTTCTTCGATCCGGCCCTGGTGGTGGCGGACGAGGATCTGACCCTGGCCGAGGGGGCCATTCGCGGCTGGGACCGCCGCAACGTCTACTACTTCCACATGCTCACCTCCCTGGCCGAACACTACGGCTTCGACGTGGAATCGCCTTTCAAGGCGCTGAAAAAGAAGCACAGGGACGCCATCCTCTATGGCAGCGGCAATGCCCGTATCGATTTCAGCTATGTGAACGATCGGGGCGACGTCATCCACCGCCGACACCGGTTCGAGGGCGTGATTCCGAACATGGAGCGCCGATACCACGAGACGGACTCGAGCATGGTCCGGGAAAACCTGCAGAAGTACCTGCGGGTCAGAGACTGCCCGGATTGCGGGGGCACCCGGCTGACGGAAGCCTCCCGGAACGTTTTCATCGACGGTGTGAACCTGCCTTCGATTACCTCGGGCTCGGTGGAAGGGTCTCTCGACTACTTCAAGGGCCTGAAGCTCACGGGCCGACGCGGCGAGATCGCCGATAAGATTCAGAAGGAGATCCGCGCGCGCCTGCAGTTTCTGGTGGACGTGGGCCTCAACTACCTCACCCTGGATCGCAGCGCCGACACCCTGTCCGGCGGAGAAGCCCAGCGGATTCGGCTGGCCAGCCAGATCGGTGCCGGTCTGGTCGGGGTGATGTACATCCTGGACGAGCCCTCCATCGGTCTGCACCAGCGCGACAACGAGCGCCTGCTGCGCACCCTCACCCACCTTCGGGATCTGGGGAATACGGTGATGGTGGTCGAACACGACGAGGAAGCCATCCGTACCGCCGATCACATCATCGACATCGGTCCGGGCGCCGGCGTGCACGGCGGTGAGATCGTCGCGGAAGGCGACATCAACAAGATTCTCAAAAGCCGGAAATCCCTCACCGGGCAGTATCTGTCCGGCAAAAAGCAGATCAGCGTGCCCCAGTCCCGCACGCCCTATGACGCGGAGAAAGTCATCCGCCTGATCGGCGCCGCCGGCAACAACCTGCAGAGCGTGACCGTGGACATCCCCTGCGGACTGTTCACCTGCATCACCGGTGTGTCCGGCTCAGGGAAGTCCACACTGATCAATCAGACGCTGTATCCGGTGAGCGCCACGGCACTGAACAAGGCCAGCACCCTGACGGCGGCCGAGCACGAGACCATCGAGGGTCTGGATCATCTGGACAAAGTGGTGGACATCGACCAGAGCCCCATCGGTCGAACGCCCCGCTCCAACCCCGCGACATACACCGGCCTGTTCACACCGATCCGCGAACTCTTCGCCCAGACTCAGGAAGCACGGGCCCGGGGTTACAAGCCCGGCCGCTTCAGCTTCAACGTCAAAGGTGGTCGTTGCGAAGCCTGTCAGGGCGACGGTGTGATCAAAGTGGAGATGCACTTCCTGCCGGACATCTATGTGCCCTGCGACGTCTGCAAGGGCAAGCGCTACAACCGCGAAACACTGGAAGTCCGCTACAAAGGCCGGAACATCCACGAAGTGCTGGATATGACCGTGGAAGATGCCCGGGAATTCTTCGACGCCGTGCCCATGCTGAACCGCAAGCTGCAGACGCTCATGGATGTGGGGCTTTCCTACATCCGCCTGGGTCAGTCCGCGACCACCCTGTCCGGTGGCGAAGCGCAGCGGGTGAAGCTATCCCGGGAACTCTCCAAGCGGGACACCGGTCAGACGCTCTACATTCTGGATGAGCCGACTACGGGTCTGCACTTCCACGATATCGCTCAACTGCTGGACGTGCTGCATCGCCTGCGCGATCACGGCAACACGGTGGTGGTGATCGAGCACAATCTGGATGTGATCAAGACGGCGGACTGGATCATCGACCTGGGACCGGAAGGTGGCTCCGGCGGCGGTCAGATCGTCGCGGTGGGCACACCGGAAGAACTGGCGAAGAAGAAAAAGTCACATACCGGAAGGTTTCTGCGGACGCTCCTGTAGGCGACGGCCTGCTGGTCTACGGCTCAGATCGTACCGTCCTGAACATTTCTGACAGCGTAGTCCACGGCCCTCGCGGTCAGCGCCATGTAGGTGATCGACGGATTCACGCAGGAAGACGAGGTCATGGCCGCACCATCCGTGACGAACAGATTAGGCACGTCGTGGGCCTGATTGAATCCGTTCAGCACGGACTCGGCCGGATCACGGCCCATTCGCGCAGTGCCCATCTCATGAATGGCCGATCCGCCCACCTTTCCCAGATCGAACGTCGTCACCTGGGCGGCCCCCGCCGCCGCCAGCATGGCCTGTGCATCGATCTGAATCTGTTCGATGAGCCTTCGCTCGTTTTCCGAGTAGGTGAAATCAAAACTCACCAGCGGCATACCGTAGCGGTCGACCCTGGTTGGATGCAGCGTCATCCGGTTGTCTGCCTGAGGCAGCACTTCACCAAAGCCACTCAGGCTCATCACCCAGGGACCCGGCTGCCGTAACGACGCCTTGAACTGCGCTCCGAAGCCGGGTGTCAGCCGCGCCATGGTCTGCCATCCCATCCTGCCGGCGCCGCCCTGGAAGCCGAATCCACGCAGGAATGGCTGCGCCTCATCGTCGTTCAGGTTCTGGTAGCGGGGTATGTAGATGCCATTTGGTCGAGAGCCCTGTGGATAGAACTCGTCGTAGCCGGAGAACACACCGCGCGCGCCGGCGCCGTAGGTGTGATCCATGATGTAGCGGCCCAGAGCATCGCTGCGGTTCCCAAGGCCGTCCGGGAACGACTCACTCCTGGAGTTCAACAGTATCTGTGTGCTGCCAAACGCCGACGCACAGAGAAAGACCACCCGCGCCGTCACGGTTCGCCGTTCTTTCGTTTCTGCATCCACCACCTGCACTGCAGAAACCCGCCCGCTTTCCGGATCATAGTCCAGTCCGGTCACCACCGAGTTCGCCTGCAGGGTCAGGTTGCCGGTTGCCTCCGCCGCCGGCAGCGTTGAAGAAAGGCTCGAGAAATACGCGCCCACCGAGCAGCCACGGTGACAGGGGCCGCAGTAATGACATACGCCTCTGTCCGAATGCGCCAGCGGCTCAGTCAGCACGGCCACGCGACCAATGGTCATGGTCCGATCCGGAAAACTGGCTTCGATGCGCGCCCGCATGTGTCGTTCAAGCACGTTCATTTCCATGGGCGCGAGAAATTCGCCATCCGGCAGTTGCGGCAGCCCTTCGACCTGGCCGCTCACGCCAATGAACTTCTCCACGTAGCTGTACCAGGGCGCGATGTCTGCATAGCGGATCGGCCAGTCGATGCCGTGCCCGTCTTTCAGATTGGCCTCGAAATCCAGGTCGCTCCAGCGGTAGGTCTGCCGGGCCCAGAGCAGCGATCGCCCGCCGACCACATCGGCCCGCATCCACTCGAAAGGCTTTTCCGGGTTGTAGTCGTAGGGATTCTCGGCGTCGTTGTTCCAGAAATGCCGGGTGGTTTCGTCGAAGGCGTAGCTCGTGCTCTGGATCGGATACGCTTCCCGGTAAAGATCGCGAAGCGGCAGGCCACGGTACTCGGTCTCCCAGGCAGGCTGGTGCTCGCCGATGTAGCCGGCGCCGTGTTCGAGCGGTTTGCCCCGTTCGAGCACCAGCGTCTTCAGGCCTTTTTCCGTCAGCTCCTTGGCCGCCCAGCCGCCGCTGATACCGGACCCGACAACGATGGCGTCGAAATCATAGTCGTTCATATCAGCGCACCCACTGCCGACCCGTTTCCTCGAACCGGGCATCGCCATCGTAATGTCCCGGCACCGGCTGATAATCGAGCTCCGTGGTCGCCGCAGCCTGGGAGGTGTAGTACCCGAGCACGGTCAGCTCCTTCAACTTGAGATAGAAAGGCAGGTTGCCCGCTGCACCCGGGGGCATCGAAGCCAGGTTGGCGAAGCCACCTTCGCTCGGCGGCTCCATCTCGGCAAGCACTCTGGCCTGCTGATCCGTATCCAGCTGTCGGAAGGGCATCGACCAGTGTGCCTCGGCAATGGAGTCCAGCTCTCCGAGCCCGTCGAGAAAGATCTGCTGCTCGGTGGGCGTATACCAGTCGATCACGATCTGATGGATGAATTCGGGCACCTTGGCCGCCAGAGCACCCGGCGTATCCGTCTCCGGAATGATCAGCTCTGCCAGCAGAGACACCACTTCGAACTGCGCTTCGGACAGGCTGCCGCCGACCGGTGGTGCGGACAGATCGGACCCGGATTCGAACGCGCGCTGACAGGAGGGGGAGATCGCCACACCGGCCGTGACGCCGATGGCTTTCAGCAGATTGCGACGATTGATCGCTGCAGCGTTGCTCATGAAGCAGCCTCCGAATTCAGGCGCACGGGCTGGTAGCCGCCTTTTCTTCTGTCCAGCCACCATATGATGCCGAATACCGGCAGCAGCACAACGGGCACGATGGCGACCGCCCTGAAAGACGTCACCGACGCCGCGCGCATCACCTCTTTGAGTTCCTCTCCCGTCATCGCTGCCAGGGCCGCTTCCCCTCCGGCCGCCTCCAGCTTCACCGCATCAAAGATGCCGCCGATCACCGGCAGCACGAACTGAATGGCCATGCCCGCGGCAAAGCCCATCAGCCCAAGGAAGAAAGCACCGCCACGGGGATAACGCTCCGACACAGAAGCCAGCATGGTGGGATACATGTAGCACACGCCAATCCCCCAGACGGTGGCTGCCAGAAACGCGGGCAATGGGGAATTCACCACCGAAAGACTGTACAGGCCGATCGCCGCAAACAGGCTGGAGAACCAGAGCAGGCCAACAGGAGAGATCCGCTCGGCAAGCGGTCCGGCGAAATGGCGCATCACGAACATCAGTGCGCTGACGTATACGAGCAGAATGATGCCCTGCATGCCGACCACATTCGATAGCGCCAGATCGACCCACTGTCCGGGCGCCAGCTCCGAGGTGGCGGTCATCATCATGCAGAAGAACCAGATCAGAAAACCGGGCGAACGGCCGATCTCCCTGAACATCTCGCCATAGCCAACCCCCGCGGCCACCCGCTCTGTGACCGGGAACTCGGCGGTCCACACCAGGATTGCCAGTACCACAGCCGGCACGATCAGAATGAGCAGGTTCAGGGCCCAGGACATCGACAGGGCGCCCAGAGCGAGCCCGAGCAGACCACCGGCGACGATGCCCGCCGGCCACCAGGCATGCAGAATATTGAGTCGGTGGGTCTTGTCTTCCGGATAGATCGCCGCCACCAGCGGATTGGTCCCGGCCTCCACCGCACCCCAGCCGAGGCCGGTCAGCAGAAGCCCGCCATAGACGAGCCAGTAGGCGGTCCAGCTTGCGGTCATGAGCACCGCCGCGATCACCATCATGCTGCCCAGAAGATAGCCGACGGCTGCGAACAGCAGCATGGCCTTCATGCCGACCCGATCCAGCAGCGCGCTGCCGAACAGCAGCGTGAGCGCGAAGCCGATGAAGGTTGCGCCGATCACTTCGCCCACCATGGAGGCACTGCGCGCCAGATCCAGTATGTCGAAGATGTCGCCCTGCAGGTCGGCCGCGATATTGGCCCGAACCGCAAAACCAAGACCAATCATGAAGATGGCCAGATTGGACAGAATGAACAGACGCTGCTTCATGCCGGGTGCGATGGCATCAGCACCTGTCGGCGGATCGATAACGGTCACTTAACTGGGCTCCCCCTCCCGGACAGGAGGAGACTACCATCTTTGCGAGAGCCCATCTTTTGAGAGAAAGGAAATGAGCGACCGGAAATGAAAACGCCCGAGGCGGCAGACCGCATCGGGCGTTTATCAGGCTTTGACCTGGCCTTTACCTGGCGGCTTCGGCCTCGGCTTCAGCTTCCTCAGCGCTGTCTTCCGTCAACGCCTCATCGTCGTAGTCCAGATCCTCTTCTTCCACCCGCGGGCGGTCGACCAGTTCGATATAGGCCATGGGTGCAGCATCACCTGCACGGAAGCCGCACTTCAGGATCCGGGTGTAGCCACCAGGCCGATCCGCATAGCGTGGACCGATCTCGGTGAACAGCTTGCCGACCACGGCCTTGTCGCGCGTGCGCGCGAAGGCGAGGCGCCGGTTGGCGACCGAATCTTCCTTGGCCAGCGTGATCAGGGGTTCAGCAACCCGCCGCAGCTCCTTGGCCTTGGGCAGGGTGGTCTTGATCACTTCGTGCTCGATGAGCGACGCCGCCATGTTCCTGAACATCGCCTGGCGATGGGAACTGTTCCGGTTCAGCTGTCGTCCACTCTTGCGATGACGCATTTCTAATTCCTCTTATCGTCCGGCCGCTCTGCCAGAGCAGCTTCTAGTCGTCGGCGCGCAGGCTTGCCGGCGGCCAGTTTTCCAGGCGCATGCCCAGCGACAGTCCGCGAGATGCCAGCACGTCCTTGATTTCCGTCAGGGACTTCTTGCCCAGATTCGGCGTCTTCAGCAGTTCCACCTCGGTGCGCTGAATCAGATCGCCGATGTAGTAGATGTTTTCCGCCTTCAGGCAGTTCGCAGAACGTACCGTCAGTTCCAGATCGTCTACCGGCCGGATCAGGATCGGGTCGATCTCGTCTTCCTTTTCCTCAGCCGGTGCGTCTTCTTCGTTCTCGAGGTTCACGAAAACGGCCAGCTGCTGCTGCAGGATGGTGGCTGCACGACGGATGGCGTCTTCCGGATCGATGGTTCCGTTGGTTTCCAGATCCAGAATCAGCTTGTCCAGGTCCGTACGCTGCTCAACCCGGGCGCTCTCCACGCTGTAGGCAACGCGGCGCATCGGGCTGTAGGTGGCATCCAGACGCAGAACGCCGATCGGACGGCTCTCTTCTTCATCTTCTTCGATGCTGTCGACCGGCTGATAACCGCGGCCACGGGTGACACGGGCTTCGATGCGGATCGCACCGTTGTCGTTCAGCGTGCAGATCACGTGGTCCGGGTTGGCGATCTCCACGTCCTGGGTCAACTGGAAGTCACCGGCGGTTACCGCACCGCCACCTTCCTTGGCCAGGCTGATGATGGCCTCGTCCTGGTTGTGCAGCACGGCGGCAATGCCTTTCAGGTTCAGCAGAATGTCGATCACATCTTCCTGAACACCTTCGATGGTGCTGTACTCATGCAGGACGCCATCGATCTGCACTTCGGTGATCGCGCAGCCGGGCATGGAGGACAGCAGGATTCTCCGCAGGGTGTTCCCCAGGGTATGACCGAACCCACGCTCGAGGGGCTCCAGGGTGACTCGGGCACGCGTCTTCGCCATCTCCTGGATGTCGATGTGACGCGGTGTCAGAAATTCAGTTACGGACTGTGCCATGTAGTTCACTCTCCTTGAGCCTGCTTACTTGGAGTAAAGCTCGACAATGAGGTTTTCGTTGATCTCGGCGGGCAGTTCTTCCCGATCCGGATGGCGACGGAATGCGCCTTCCATCTTGGTCGCATCCACGTCCACCCATTCGACGGGTGCACGTTGGCTGGCCACCTGCAGCGCCGCCTGGATGCGGAGCTGTCCACGGGATTTCTCTGCAACAGAGACCACGTCGTCGGGCATCACCTGATAGGACGGGACGTTCACCGACTGACCATTCACCAGAATAGCCTTGTGCGATACCAGCTGACGCGCTTCGGAACGCGTGGAGCCGAAGCCCATGCGATACACCACGTTGTCCAGCCGGGATTCCAGCAGCTTGAGCAGGTTTTCACCCGTCGCGCCCTTCCGGCGATCCGCTTTCTTGTAGTAGTTGCGGAACTGCTTCTCCAGCACACCGTATATCCGACGCACCTTCTGCTTCTCACGAAGCTGAATCGCATAGTCGGACAGACGGGTTCTGCGGGCACCATGTTGTCCAGGCGGATTGTCGATCCGGCACTTGGAGTCAATGGGCCGCACGCCGCTCTTGTGGTACAGATCCGTACCTTCGCGTCGTGCCAGTTTGAGTTTGGGTCCTATGTAACGGGCCATTCCCTACCTCTTTCGATGTTTCTACGACGTCGCCTGTATGCGATACGCGCCGCTGCTATTCTCTAAACGCGCCGCTTTTTGGGCGGTCGGCACCCGTTATGCGGAATCGGGGTGACGTCGGCGATGCTGTTGATCTTCAATCCGGCAGCATTGAGTGCCCGGACGGCGGATTCGCGACCCGGTCCAGGCCCCTTGACCAGCACATCCACGCTCTTCATGCCGTTTTCCACCGCGACGGTCGATGCGCGCTCGCAGGCAACCTGAGCTGCGAACGGCGTGCTCTTTCTGCTGCCACGGAAACCGGAACCACCACTGGTCGCCCAGCAAACCGCGTTGCCCTGACGATCGGTGATGGTGATGATCGTGTTGTTGAAGGAAGCGTGGATGTGGGCTACCCCATCGGCCACGACTCGCTTGGCGCTCTTCTTCTCAGCCATGTTTTTTACCTTAGGGCACGCTCCATGTTGCTCAACTTGCCGTCACTACGACGCTTCAGAGCTGGTGTGCCGTTCGTTCCTCGCTCACTACTACTTTCTGATCGGCCTGCGTGGGCCCTTGCGGGTCCGCGCATTCGTCCGGGTACGCTGCCCGCGCACAGGCAGGCTGCGGCGATGCCGGATGCCCCGGAAACAACCGAGGTCCATCAGGCGCTTGATCGCCATGTTCTTCTCCCGACGCAGGTCGCCCTCGACCGACATCTTGGAGATTTCGTTACGGATGGCATCGAGCTTGTCGTCACCCAGGTCCTGAATCTTCTCGCTCGGGCTCACACCCACCGCTTCGCAGATCTTGACCGCGGTGGTGCGCCCGATTCCGAAGATATAAGTCAGCGAGATGCCCGCATGCTTATTATCTGGGATGTTGATACCGGCAATACGTGCCATGCGAATCGCTCCTTATTAACTCTGACGCTCTTAACCTTGGCGCTGCTTGTGCCGCGGCTCGACGCTGCAGATGACCCGCACCACACCATTGCGTTTCACAATCTTGCAGTTACGGCAGATTTTCTTAACTGATGCTCTGACTTTCATTTTCTACCTCTCAAATACCCGTCAACGGACGCGGGCATTCCGGCCGTAGCCTTTCAGATTCGATTTTTCCATCAGCTTGGCGTACTGGCTGGACATGAGGTGCGACTGCACCTGACTCATGAAGTCCATGGCCACGACCACCACGATGAGGAGTGCGGTACCGCCAAGCTGGAAGGTGATGTTGAACGCAACGATCATGAATTCCGGCAGCAGACAGACGGAGGTCACATAGAGCGCGCCGAAAACCGTCAGGCGCGTGATCACGTCATCGATGTACTTGGCCGTCTGCTGACCCGGGCGGATACCCGGCACATAGGCGCCCTGTCGCTTCAGGTTATCGGCCACGTCCTTCGGATCGAACATGATGGCCGTATAGAAGAAGCTGAAGAAGATGATCCCACCGGCAAACATCAGGATGTACAGCGGCTGCCCGGGAGACAGTACCAGCGAAATCTGCTGCAGCCAGTCCATGCCCGGCGAATTTCCGAACCACTGGGCGATGGACGCAGGTGCCAGCAGCAGGCTCGAAGCAAAGATCGCCGGAATCACACCGGCCATGTTGATCTTCAGCGGCAGATGCGAGCTCTGCCCCTGATAGACACGCCGGCCCTGCTGGCGCTTGGCGTAGTTCACGGTGATACGGCGCTGACCACGCTCCACGAAGACCACGAAGGCGATGATGCCGATGGCCAGCAGGCCGATGGCGAGCAGCACGATGATGTTGATGTCGCCCTGCCGCGCCGCCTCGAAAGACTGGCCGATGGCGGACGGGAAGCCGGAAACGATCCCCGAGAAAATGATCAGGGATATACCGTTGCCAACCCCGCGTTCGGTGATCTGTTCGCCCAGCCACATCATGAACAGTGCACCGGTCACCAGCGTGGTGGTTGCCACGAACAGGAAGGCGAAGCCTGGTGCGAAGGCCAGTCCCTGATTCGCCAGCGTGACAGACAGTGACGTCCCCTGAACGAGGGCAATGAGCAGGGTGCCGTAGCGGGTGTATTGAGTGATCTTGCGTCGCCCGGATTCCCCTTCCTTACGGAGCTGCTGCAGACTCGGATACATCATGGACATCAGGTTCATGATGATGCTCGAGGTGATATAGGGCACCACGCCGAGCGCCAGAATACTCATCCGCTCCAGCGCACCGCCCGAGAACATGTTGAAGAGATCCAGAATGCCGCCCTGCTGCTGATCGAACAGCGCAGCCAGGCGCTCCGGATTGATACCGGGCACAGGGATGTGCGTGCCGGCCCGATACACGAGCAGCGCGATCAGCACGAACAGCAGGCGATCGCGCAGCTCGGAAAGTCCCGCTGCTGCACCTGCCAGTTGTCCCGGATTGCTTGCCATTACTCTTCTACCTTGCCTCCGGCCGCTTCGATTGCTGCCCGGGCACCTTTGGTGACACCAAGTCCTTTAACCGTTACTGCACGCGCGATCTCTCCAGAGAGGATCACCCGTGCCCGCTTCATGCTGCGGGGAATGACGTTGGCCGCCTGCAATGCGTCCAGGTCGACGGTTTCCGCCGTCATGGCGTTGATCTCGGAGAGGCGAACCTCTGCCGTGGTCAGACCCACACGGGAGCGGAAGCCGAACTTCGGCACCCGCTGCTTGAGCGGCTGTTGCCCGCCTTCGAAACCGGGTCGAACGCCTCCGCCGGAACGGGCCTTCTGACCCTTCTGTCCGCGCGCGGCGGTCTTGCCCCAACCGGAGCCTGCACCACGACCTACGCGGCGCTTCGTCTTTTTGCTGCCCGCTGCCGGGCTGATGCCGTTCAGCCGCATGGTTATTCTCCTTCCACCTGCAGCAGATAGTTCACACGATCGATCATGCCGCGCACGGCGGGGGTGTCTTCCACCTCAACCGTGTGGCCGATGCGTCGCAGACCCAGACCTGCCACACAGGCTTTATGCTTCTTGAGCCGACCGGCCGGGCTCTTGACCAAAGTCACGCGTACGGTTTTTTCACTCATGACTGCTGCTACCTTAAAACTGCTCTAACGCTGACGCTCTGCTGCATCCTCTGCTCAAGAGGACTCAGGCGCCTATTTCTTCCACTGTCTTGCCACGCTTTGCCGCTACCGACTCCGGAGAGCGCATGTTCTGCAGCGCATCGAAGGTGGCACGAACCACATTCACCGGATTGGTCGAGCCGTAGCTCTTGCACAGCACGTTGTGCACGCCGGCGGCTTCCAGAACCGCACGCATGGTGCCTCCGGCAATCACACCGGTACCTTCAGAGGCCGGCTGCATGTACACCTTGGAAGCGCCGTGACGACCCACAGACGGATACCAGATCGTGGAACCGTTCAGTTCCACGTCGACGATGTTCTGCCGCGCGGCCTGCATGGCTTTCTGAATCGCCAGTGGCACTTCTCGTGCCTTGCCGCGGCCGAAGCCGACCCGTCCGTCGCCGTAGCCGACTACGGTGAGCGCGGTGAAGCCGAAAATCCGACCACCCTTGACCACCTTGGCTACCCGGTTCACCTGAACCAGCTTCTCGACCAGGCCTTCTTCCTGAATCTCGTCGCTATATGCCATGCCTTAAAACTCCAATCCGCCTTCGCGTGCGGCTTCTGCCAGGGCTTTTACCCGGCCGTGATACTTGTAACCAGAGCGATCGAATGCGACAGCAGATACACCGGCCGCCTTGGCTCGCTCGGCGATCAGCTGACCCACTTTGCCAGCCGCTTCCACATTGCCCGTGCTTCCACTGCGCAGGTCTTTGTCCAGCGTCGAAGCGGTCGCAATCACTTCATTGCCTTCCGGGGCAATGATCTGTGCATAAATGTGCTTCGGCGTGCGGTAAACGGACAGGCGAACCGCCTGCAACTCACGCATCTTCGCTCGACTGCGACGTGCTCTCTTTAAACGCGCTGATTTCTTATCCATCTTCTTACCTGTCGAATTCTGTCTATGTGTCGTCTGCACCGCGCAAGCGGGGCATGAGCGACCCACGCATCACTTCTTCTTGGCTTCCTTCCGTCGTACCCGCTCATCTGCATAGCGCACGCCTTTGCCCTTGTAGGGCTCCGGCGGACGGAAAGCCCGGATCTCCGCGGAAACCTGACCCACCAGCTGGTTGTCGGTGCCGGAGATCACGATTTCTGTCTGGCTGGGCGTTTCTGCGGTTACCCCTTCCGGCAGGTTGTATTCCACCGGATGGGAGAAACCGAGCTGAAGATTCAGCTTCTTACCCTGCGCCTGGGCGCGATAACCAACACCCTGCAACTGCAGGCGACGCTCGAAGCCATCCGACACGCCGACCACCATGTTGCCGACCAGCGCGCGCATGGTTCCGGAAAGGGCTTTCGCCTGCTTTCCGCCACCTTTAGCCGCGAAGGTCAGGACGTTGTCTTCCTGCTTGACCTCCACGTCGGCGTGCACGTCCAATTCCATGGTGCCCTTACTGCCTTTCACGCTGATGCGCTGGCCGTCGATCTTAATATCGACACCGGATGGCAGTGCGACCGGATTGTTTGCGATACGAGACATTTCAAGTACCTACGTAAAGTAATTCTCTAGAACACCGTGCAGACGACTTCGCCGCCCACACCAGCTTCCCGTGCTGCCCGATCGGTCAGCAGGCCCTTATTCGTGCTCACGATGGCAACACCCAGACCGCCCCGTACCTCCGGCAGATCCTCGCAGGCCTTATAGACCCGCAGTCCCGGCCGGCTTACACGTGAAATTTCTTCGATGACCGGCGATCCATTGTGATAGCGGAGCGCCACGGACAACGTGGGCTTCGCGCCTTCTTCGACGGAATAGCCGTCGATGTAGCCTTCTTCCCGAAGCACCTCGCAGATGGCCGCCTTGGCCTTAGAGCCAGGCATGCTCACTTCCGGATGGCTCGCAAGCTGTGCATTGCGAATGCGGGTGAGCAGATCGGCGATGGGATCCTGCATGGACATGATCTTCTCCTTGCTTACCAGCTGGCCTTGACCAGACCCGGGACATCCCCGCGCATGGCCGCTTCGCGCAGCTTGTTTCTGGCCAGGCCGAACTTGCGGTAAACCGCGTGCGGACGACCGGTGATGCCACAACGGCGCTGCTGACGGACCGGAGACGCATCACGCGGCATCTTCTGCAGCTTGATCTGTGCCTCCCAGCGGTCTTCGTCGCTGGCGCTTTTGTCGCTGATGACTGCTTTCAAAGCAGCGCGCTTGGCCGCGTACTTGGCAACCGTCTTGGCGCGCTTCTTCTCCCGCTCGACCATCGAGTTCTTAGCCATGTCTTTTCCTAGTTCCTGAACGGGAAGTTGAACGCACGGAGAAGGGCCAGGCCTTCTTCATTGGTGCGTGCAGAGGTTGTTATCGCGATGTCCATGCCCCGGATCTTGTCGATCTTGTCGTAGTCGATCTCGGCAAAGACGATCTGCTCCTGGATACCCATGGCAAAGTTGCCACGGCCATCGAACGATTTCGGATTGAGCCCGCGGAAGTCACGCATCCGGGGGATGGCGATGCTGATCAGCCGCTCCACGAATTCATACATTCGCGCGCGGCGCAGAGTGACCTTGCAGCCATTCGGAAAGCCCGCCCGGATCTTGAATCCGGCTTCAGACTTCCGGGCGTTCTGAATGATCGGCTTCTGGCCGGCGATCAGAGTCATGTCGCCAACGGCGTGTTCCATGATCTTCCGATCGGCGATGGCTTCACCCACGCCCATGTTCAGCGTGATCTTTTCCAGCCTGGGCACCTGCATGACGTTCGACAGTTCCAACTCCTGCTGGAGGCTGGGCCGGATTTCGTCGAGGTAACGTTGATATAAATCTGACATTTCTAACTCGAAGACTTATTCAGTCGATTGCTTTGCTGTTGGACTTGAAGAATCGGATACGCTTGCCGTCCTCTTCGCGGATGCCGACCCGGTCGGCCTTGTCCTCGTCGTCGTTCCAGATGGCCACGTTGGACACATTGATGGGCGCTTCCTGCTCCACAATACCGCCACGCTGACCGACATTCGGATTCGGACGCTGGTGCTTCTTCACCAGGTTGACGCCGGAGACCAGCAGCCGCCCGCCATCGAGTACGCGCATCACTTCACCGCGCTTGCCTTTATCGCGGCCTGCGATCACTACCACTTCGTCGTCTTTCTTAATCTTCAACATCTTTCTTTCCGGTCACGCTCTCAAAGCACTTCAGGTGCGAGAGAAATAATCCGCATGAAATTCTCGTCGCGCAGTTCGCGGGTGACCGGTCCGAAGATCCGGGTACCCACCGGCTGATTCTGCGGGTTCAACAGTACGGCGGCATTCTGATCAAAACGGATGATGGAGCCGTCCGGACGACGTACGCCCTTGCGGGTCCGTACCACGACCGCATTCATGACCTGACCTTTCTTCACCCGGCCTCGCGGAATCGCTTCCTTCACCGTGACCTTGATGATGTCGCCGATGCCTGCATAGCGACGATGCGAACCGCCCAGCACCTTGATGCACTGCACCTTACGGGCGCCGCTGTTGTCGGCGATGTCCAACATGGTTTCCGTCTGAATCACCGCTTATACCTCGCGAGACTTCTCGTCGATGCTCTTCAGCATCCACGTCTTGGATTTGGACAACGGCCGACACTCCGCCACAGTCACCGTATCCCCGATCGAACACGCATTCTCTTCGTCATGCGCGTGAATCTTCGAGGAACGACGGATCACCTTGCCGTAAACCGGGTGCTGCACCCGACGCTCGATCTTCACGGTGATGGTTTTATCCATCTTGTTGCTGACGACGGTACCGGTGACCGTCCGGGCAAGCATCTGCTCGCCGCCAGCCGCTTCTGCTTCAGCCATCTCGCTTCTCCTGCATCAGCGTCTTCACGCGCGCAATATCTTTCTTCGCTTCTTTCAGCAGGTGCACCTGACCGAGCTGGCCGGAAGCTTTCTGCATACGCAGATTGAAATGCTCCTTGCGCAACTTGAGCAGCTCGTCACCGAGCTCCTGCACCGACTTTTCTCTGAGTTCTTTCACGTCAGCACTCATGGCTTACATTACCGTCCGCTTGACGAAGGTGGTCTTGAACGGGAGCTTTGCAGCTGCCAGACGGAATGCATCACGAGCCACATCTTCCGTCACACCTTCCATTTCATAGAGGACCCGTCCCGGCTGGATCTGACAGACCCAGTACTCGACGCTGCCCTTACCCTTGCCCTGGCGAACTTCCAGAGGCTTTTTGGTGATCGGCTTGTCCGGGAACACCCGGATCCAGATCTTGCCACCCCGCTTTACGCGACGGGTCATGGCACGCCGACCGGCCTCGATCTGCCGTGCCGTCATCCGGCCCCGGCCCACAGCCTTCAGGCCGTACTCACCGAAGCTGATTTTTCCGCCCCGGAGCGCCAGGCCGCGATTACGACCTTTATGCTGCTTACGGAACTTTGTTCTCTTTGGCTGCAACATGACTTCTTATCCTTGTGCTGCGGCTTGGCCCGCACCCTCACCGGATCCGATGACCTCACCTTTGAATACCCAGACCTTGATGCCGAGAATTCCGTAGGTGGTTTTCGCCTCCCAGGTGGCGTAATCGATATCTGCACGCAGGGTGTGCAGCGGCACACGACCTTCGTGGTAAACCTCGGAGCGGGCAATTTCCGCCCCACCCAGACGACCCGCAACGCGTACCTTGATGCCTTCCGCACCCAGACGCATGGCGTTCTGGATCACCCGTCGCATGGCGCGACGGAACTGAACCCGGCGCTCGAGCTGCTGAGCAACATTCTGCGCAACGAGCAGCGCATCAAGCTCGGGCTTCCTGATCTCTTCAATGTTGATGTGCACGGGAACACCCATCAGCCGTGACACTTCACCGCGCAGACGCTCAACATCCTCACCCTTCTTACCGATCACGATGCCGGGACGGGCGGTGTGGATGGTGATCCGGGCAGTCTGGGCCGGACGTGCAATGTCGATCCGCGACACCGAAGCCTGGGCGAGACGCTTGCGCAGGAAGTCACGCACTTCCAGATCGTTCAGCAGGTACTCCGGATAGTTCTTCTTGTCCGCGTACCACACCGAAGTGTGATCTTTGACGATACCCAGGCGAATGCCGGTGGGATGTACTTTCTGTCCCATGCTCTTTCCTACTCGTCCGTGACCGTCACGGTGATATGGCTTGACCGTTTCAGGATGCGATCCGCCCGGCCTTTCGCCCGCGGCTTGATGCGCTTCATGGTCATTCCTTCGTTCACGAATACCTCGGAGACTTTCAGCTCGTCGATATCCGCGCCTTCGTTGTTTTCAGCGTTGGCGATGGCCGACTCCAGAACCTTTCGAACGAGGACTGCGCCCTTCTTGGTCGAAAAATTCAGAATGTCGAGCGCATCAGCGACCGGCTTGCCCCGCACCTGGTCCACGACCAGACGTGCTTTCTGCGGAGAAATCTGCAGCCGCTTGGCAGTTGCACTTACCTGCATGATTACCTCCGCGCCTTCTTGTCCGCCGCGTGACCGCGATAGGTCCGCGTGGGTGCGAATTCGCCAAGCTTGTGGCCGACCATGTCTTCGTTGATCACCACCGGCACGTGCTGACGGCCGTTGTGAATCGCGATGGTCAGACCCACCATGTCCGGCAACACCATTGACCGGCGGGACCAGGTCCTGATCGGTCGCTTGTCATTGTTCTGTACGGCCGTTTCGACCTTCGCCATCAGATGCAGGTCTACGAACGGGCCCTTATGCAGCGATCTGGGCATGCTTATCTCCTACCTCTGCGACGAACGATGAGCTTGTCCGTGCGCTTGTTGCTGCGGGTCTTGTAACCCTTGGTCGGCACACCCCACGGGGATACCGGATGACGGCCGCCGGAGGTCTTACCCTCACCACCACCGTGCGGGTGATCTACCGGGTTCATGGCAACACCGCGAACCGTCGGACGAACACCGCGCCAGCGCTTCGCACCCGCCTTACCGAGAGAGCGCAGATTGTGCTCGCTGTTTCCTACTTCACCCAGGGTTGCCCGGCACTCTGCCAGTACCCGGCGCATCTCACCGGAACGCATCCGGAGCGTGGCGTAGGTACCTTCCCGTGCCACCAGCTGGCAGGAAGAACCGGCGCTTCTGACCAATTGAGCACCCTTGCCCGGCTTCAACTCCACGCAGTGGATAACGCTACCAACCGGGATGTTGCGCAACGCCATCGCGTTGCCCGAGCGGATCGGTGCGCTGGTGCCGCTCATCAGCTGGTCGCCTTCTTTCACGCCGCGCGGTGCGATGATGTATCGGCGCTCACCATCGGCGTACTTCAGAAGCGCCAGGTTGGCGGTCCGGTTCGGGTCGTACTCGAGGCGCTCGACAACGGCTGGAACACCATCTTTGTTGCGCTTGAAGTCGATGACCCGGTAATGCTGCTTGTGACCGCCACCCCGGTGCCGGGAGGTGATCCGACCCGCATTGTTACGGCCACCGGTCTTGGATTTCTTGGCAATCAGCCCCTTGTGCGGCTTGCCTTTATGCAACTCCGGATTGACGACCTTGACGACGAACCGGCGTCCAGGCGATGTAGGTTTCGCTTTAACAACAGCCATTTTCTAGTCCGTTACCATGAAGTCGAGTTCCTGGCCTTCGGCCACTCGAACGTATGCTTTCTTCCAGTCCTTCTTGCGGGAAATGCCGCGGAAGGTCCGCTTGTTCTTACCCTTCACGTTCAGCGTGGTGACCTTTGAAACGGTTACCCCGAACAGGGCCTCCACCGCCTCTTTGATCTCCGCCTTGGTCGCATCCCGGGCCACTTTGAAGCCGTACTGGTTGCTTCCTTCGCCCTGAACGGACACTTTCTCGGAGAAATGGGGCTCCACGAGAACGGTGTATACGCGCTCCTGATTCATGCCAGCGCCTCCTCGAGCTTTTTCAGCGCCGACACGGTGATCAGCACCTTGTCGTGCGCAAGCAGGCTGACCGGGTCGATACCCTGCACGTCGCGAACGTCCACATCCTTCAGATTCCGGGAAGCGAGATAGAGATTCTCGTCCACATCGTCGGATACGATCAGCACGTTGCTGAGTTCCAGCTTGTTGAGCTCCGCAATCAGCCCTTTGGTCTTCGGCGCTTCCACACCGAAAGATCCGCAGGCAACCAGCCGGTCCTGGCGGATAAGTTCCGAGAGAATGCACTGCAGCGCGCCGCGGTACATTTTCTTGTTGACCTTCTCGCTGTGATCCTGCGGGCGGGCCGCAAAGGTCGCACCACCACCCCGCCAGATGGGTGAGCGGATCGTGCCGGCGCGGGCACGCCCGGTGCCTTTCTGCCGCCAGGGCTTGCGACCACCGCCGCGAACGTCGGACCGGCTCTTCTGAGCCTTGGTGCCCTGACGCCCACCAGCCATGTACGCGACCACAACCTGGTGCACCAGCGCTTCGTTAAACTCTTTTCCAAACGCGGCTTCAGAGATCTCTACACTGCCGTCGTTGGTTGCCAAGTTCAGATTCATGCTCTGTCTTCCTCAATAACCTGGTTTCAGTTCGCTGACTTAACAGCTCTGAAACTCAGGCCTTCACCGCTGGACGGATGTAAACATCGCCACCTGCCGGACCTGGGACAGCGCCCTTGATCAGCAGGAGATTTCGTTCGTTATCGACGCGAACCACTTCCAGGTTCTGAGTCGTCACCTTCACGTTGCCGAGATGGCCGGACATTTTCTTGCCCTTGAATACGCGGCCCGGGGTCTGGCACTGACCGATAGAACCAGGCGCACGGTGAGAGATGGAGTTGCCGTGGGTGTTGTCCTGGCCGCGGAAATTCCAGCGCTTGATGGTGCCCGCGTACCCCTTACCTTTGGACACGCCGCGCACATCGACCTTCTGACCCGCTTCGAACTGCTCAACGGTCATTTCACCGCCCACTTCCAGTTCTTCCGACAATTCGTCGACCCGGAACTCCCAGAGGCCCCGTCCGGCCGGCACGCTCGACTTCGCGAACTCTCCGGCAACAGGCTTGCTGACCCGGCTCTGTTTCACGTCACCGGCCGTCACCTGGATGGCCGTGTAGCCATCACTTTCGTCGGTCTTCAACCGGGTGATCCGGTTTGGCGATACCTCGATCACCGTGACGGGCACCGATGCGCCATCTTCAGTGAAGACGCGCGTCATGCCGCTTTTTTTACCTACAAGACCAATTGCCATTGCTCTATCTCTTTCGTAACTCTTTAGTCCGCTTCCGCTTCTGTTCAGGACCTTTGCAGATGCTGCAGATGCGAAAACCTCAGATACCAAAACCGCTTACCCGCTGTCCTCATGCCCTGTTTCAGGCCGGAGAGCTGGTAAACGGTTCAATTTTCATCGCCAGCTCCCTATCGGAGCCTTGTCGAGCAGCCACTGTTGTTTTTCAGGCTGCCAAAAAAAGCGCCGGTCCTTTCGGGGCCGGCGCTACTGAATCAGTTCAGGCTGATCTGCACTTCCACGCCTGCTGCCAGGTCGAGCTTCATGAGTGCGTCTACGGTCTTCTCAGTCGGCTCGACGATATCCAGCATGCGCTTATGGGTACGAATTTCGTACTGGTCGCGCGCATCCTTATTCACGTGCGGGGATACCAGCACCGTGAAACGCTCTTTACGGGTTGGCAGCGGAATCGGGCCTTTCACCTGGGCACCCGTGCGCTTTGCCGTATCAACGATTTCCTGAGTCGATACGTCAATGAGCTTATGATCAAACGCCTTCAGGCGTATACGAATCCGCTGGTTCTGCACCCGCTGAAACTCCAACAAAGTCTGTTATTGATCCGTCCACCGCGTTGAATACTAATTATTGCGGCAGTCGAATTGTGTTTGCGCCTCTTTGCTTCCGCTATGGAAAGCGTCGCTTCCGCTATGGAAAGCGGCCCCAACGACCCGATCTCTCTGAATATCTCTCTGAATTCAGGTCCGGTGCATCCCCGCGGCGCCCCTTCAGCCCTGGCGAGTTGCCAGCGGCGAAAAAGGAGCGCGAATAATACAGATCGGGTATGGGTCAGGCAACACCCCAGAAACAATAAATCGGGGCGTTCCGGCGATTGAGAGAGGAATGAGAGGCCAACAAAAGGCAAAAGAAAAGGCGAAAGCGATCGGCAGGGCATCGAAGCAGGCGTCGGCCCGGATATGCCATGACGACCTCCCGGCGCTCGATGCTTACTTTGGCATTCCTGCTTTGGCAGCTGTGCCTCGGCATTCGTGCCACGGCAGTCGTGGTGCCGCGGCAGATTCCTGCCGCGGCAGCTTCCGGGTTTAAGTCAGGTATTCTGACTTATTCCTTAATGGAGGTTACCACGCCGGCGCCGACGGTCCGGCCGCCTTCGCGGATCGCGAAACGCTGACCTTCTTCCATCGCGATCGGGCTGATCAGGGTCACCACCATGTTCACGTTGTCGCCCGGCATCACCATCTCAACGTCCGCCGGCAGCTCACAGGAGCCCGTCACGTCCGTCGTCTCAAAGAAGAACTGCGGACGATAGCCTTTGAAGAACGGCGTATGACGGCCACCTTCATCTTTCGACAGTACGTAAACTTCGCTCTCGAATACCGTATGCGGCGTGATCGCGCCCGGCTTCGTCAGCACCTGGCCGCGCTCTACTTCCTCGCGCTTGGTACCACGCAGCAGAACGCCGACGTTCTCCCCTGCACGACCTTCGTCAAGCAGCTTACGGAACATCTCAACACCCGTACAGGTCGTCGTCTGCGTGTCACGGATACCCACAATCTCGATCTCGTCACCCACTTTGACGATCCCTCGAGCAACCCGGCCCGTCACAACCGTACCTCGGCCGGAAATCGAGAACACGTCCTCGATCGGCATCAGGAACGGCTGGTCCACCGGACGCTCCGGCTCAGGAATGTACTCGTCCAGCGTCTCCACCAGCTTCTGTACCGCCGGTGCGCCAATGTCGCTCGTATCGCCTTCCAGCGCCTTCAGGGCACTGCCAATGATGATCGGGGTGTCGTCGCCCGGAAACTCGTACTGGTCCAGAAGCTCGCGCACTTCCATCTCAACCAGTTCCAGAAGCTCCTCGTCGTCGACCATGTCCGCCTTGTTCATGAACACGACGATCTTCGGTACACCAACCTGACGCGACAGCAGAATGTGCTCTCGGGTCTGAGGCATCGGGCCATCAGCAGCCGATACCACCAGAATGGCTCCGTCCATCTGAGCCGCACCCGTGATCATGTTCTTCACATAATCCGCGTGTCCGGGGCAGTCAACGTGCGCATAGTGACGGTTCGTCGACTCGTACTCCACGTGCGATGTCGCAATCGTGATCCCACGCTCACGCTCTTCCGGCGCATTATCAATCTCGCCGAAATCCTTCGTCTCACCACCGTACGCTTCCGCACAGACCTTCGTCAGCGCCGCCGTCAACGTCGTCTTACCATGGTCAACATGACCAATCGTTCCTACGTTCACGTGCGGTTTGGTACGCTCAAATTTCTCTTTGGCCATTGCCTTTTCCTTCTTCAGTTGTTCCGTAGTCCGCGGGCCCGAAGACCCTCCTACAGCCTTACGTAATAAGAATCCGTTAACGCTTGATGATGCTCTCAGCAATGCTGTCCGGCACTTCGTTGTACTTCGCGAACTCCATGGTGTAGTTCGCACGACCCTGAGTCGCTGAACGAAGGTCCGTGGAGTAGCCGAACATCTCGGAGAGCGGCACGTCAGCGCGGACGATCTTGCCGGCCGGATTCTCATCCATGCCCGCGATCATGCCACGCCGTCGGTTCAGGTCACCGACCACGTCACCCATGTATTCCTCAGGCGTCACAACTTCAACGCTCATGATCGGTTCCAGCAGCACGGGCTTCGCATTCAGCGCACCCTCTTTCAGGGCCATGGAACCGGCGATCTTGAACGCCATTTCCGAGGAGTCCACCTCGTGGAATGAGCCGTCATGCAGCGTCGCCTTCACGCCGATCAGCGGGTAACCGGCGAGCACGCCGTTCTGCATCTGCTCCTGGATACCCTTGTTCACGGCCGGAATGTATTCCCGCGGCACTACACCACCGACAATCTCATCCACGAATTCGTAGATCTTGGTAGGCTCTTCCTCGTCCACATAGGGCTCGAGCTTCACCCAGACGTGGCCGTACTGACCACGTCCACCCGACTGACGGACGAACTTGCCTTCCTGATCCACCGTATCGCGAATGGTCTCGCGGTAGGCCACCTGGGGCTTACCGATATTCGCTTCCACGCCAAACTCGCGCTTCATCCGGTCGACGATGATATCCAGGTGCAGCTCGCCCATACCGGAAATGATCGTCTGGCCGGACTCTTCATCCGTTTCAACCCGGAAGGACGGATCCTCCTGAGCCAGCTTGCCCAGCGCCACACCCATCTTCTCCTGGTCGGGCACCGATTTCGGCTCCACGGCAACGGAGATCACCGGTTCCGGGAACTCCATGCGCTCCAGGGTGATGATCGAATCCTGAGCACAGAGCGTGTCACCCGTGGTCACATCCTTCAGGCCGATGGCGGCGGCGATGTCACCGGCGCGCACTTCCTTGATCTCGTTGCGGTCGTTGGAGTGCATCTGCACCATCCGGCCGACCCGCTCACGCTTGCCCTTGACCGGGTTGTACACCTGGTCTCCAGAGCTGAGCACACCCGAGTAGACGCGGAAAAATGTCAGCGTACCCACGAACGGGTCCGTGGCGATCTTGAAGGCTAGCGCTGAAAACGGCGCATCGTCATCCGCGCTCCGGGTATCCACCGTCTCGTCGTCCTCGAGGATGCCCTCGATCGGCTTCACTTCGGTTGGCGCCGGCATGTATTCGATCACGCCGTCGAGCATGGCCTGCACGCCCTTGTTCTTGAACGCCGAACCACACATGGCCAGGACGATCTCATTGTTCAGGGTGCGGATGCGCAGTCCCTGCTTGATTTCGTCTTCGGTCAGCTCGCCGTCTTCGAGATACTTCTCCATGAGCTCTTCGTTGGCTTCGGCCGCGTTCTCGACCATCTGCTCACGCCAGTGCTCGGCATCGGCCTGCATGTCTTCCGGAATGTCCGCCAGATCATAGGTGAGCCCCTGGTCTTCCTCGTTCCAGAGAATGGCTTTCATCCGAATGAGATCCACAACGCCCTTGAAGTTCTCTTCCGCGCCGATATTCAGCTGGATCGGCACAGGATTCGCACCCAGCCGATCCTTGATCTGTTCGACCACGCGCAGGAAGTCAGCGCCAGCCCGGTCCATCTTGTTGACGAAGACCATACGCGGGACTTCATACCGGTTGGCCTGACGCCAGACCGTCTCGGACTGCGGCTCTACACCGGAGGTGCCACAGAATACGACGACCGCTCCGTCGAGCACCCGCAGAGAACGCTCCACCTCGATGGTGAAGTCAACGTGTCCGGGGGTGTCGATGATGTTGATGCGGTGTTCATCGAACTGCTGGTCCATGCCCTTCCAGAAACAGGTGGTCGCAGCCGAGGTGATCGTGATGCCACGCTCCTGCTCCTGCTCCATCCAGTCCATGGTGGCCGCACCGTCGTGCACCTCACCGATCTTGTGAGAAAGGCCGGTGTAGAAAAGCACCCGCTCCGTGGTCGTGGTCTTACCGGCATCCACGTGAGCCACGATACCGATGTTGCGGTAACGGGATAGGGGGGTTTTACGAGCCATGATGCTCTCCGTAAAAGTTGATACTTAGAACCGGTAGTGAGAGAAAGCCTTGTTGGCTTCTGCCATGCGGTGGGTGTCTTCGCGCTTCTTGACCGCGCTGCCCCGACCATCCGCTGCATCCATCAACTCACCTGCCAGGCGGGCGGCCATGGACTTCTCGCCGCGATTACGGGCGCTGTCCACCAGCCAGCGCATGGCCAGGGCCTGACGCCGGGAAGGACGGACCTCTACCGGCACCTGATAAGTGGCGCCACCCACACGACGGGACTTCACTTCGACGAAGGGAGCAACGGCTTCCAGGGCCTTTTCGAAAATCTCGACGGGATCCGGATTGTTGCGCTCTTCGATCCGGGTGAGGGCACCGTAAACGATCCGTTCGGCAACGGCTTTTTTACCGCTGACCATCACGTGGTTGATGAACTTGGCCACGGTCTGATTGTGATATTTCGGATCAGGAAGGATTTCGCGCTTGGCGATGACTCTACGTCTTGGCATGGGTTTCTCCTTTGCTTCAGGTAGTCCCGGCACGGATGCGGCCGGGCCTTACTGGAGGGGTATCGCCTGTGGCGGCACCTAGGGGAGATCAGCGCCTGCCGATCTCCTCACTCGCAATGTTTGTTCTAAAGCGTTCTGGGTGATGGATTCTCGTGTCTGTCTGTTACAGCCCTGTTGGGCTTAGCCCGCAATCATGGCGGTCAGAGGCTTACTTCGGTCGCTTGGCGCCGTATTTGGAACGCCCCTGACGGCGATCGGATACACCGGAGGTATCCAGGGTGCCGCGGATGGTGTGGTAACGCACACCAGGCAGGTCTTTGACTCGACCGCCACGGATGAGCACGACCGAGTGCTCCTGCAGGTTATGGCCCTCACCACCGATATAGGAGGTGACTTCATAACCGTTGGTCAGCCGCACACGACAGACTTTCCGCAGCGCCGAGTTCGGCTTCTTCGGTGTGGTCGTGTAGACGCGGGTGCAGACACCACGCTTCTGCGGGCTGCCCTGCAGCGCCGGAACGATGCTTTTCTCGGCCTTGCGCTTACGCGGCTTGCGGATCAGCTGGCTAATGGTCGCCAATTTTTTTTCTCCGGGCACGCTCTGAGTTCGATCAACTTGCGTTACTACGACGCTTCAGAACTGGTGTGCCGTTTGGTTAACGGTCGAGGCCTTCTCCGGCCCCAATAACTTCTTATACTTCAATCGGTTAGCTGTCGGACAGCTGCTCCAGCTCCGCATCTGGCGGAGGCGAGCAGCTTGCCGTTCCGGGCCACGGCCCGAAAAGAGCGCGGGATTCTAATCGCCAACCCCCCTGAAATCAACGAAATCAGGGGGCTGGTGACAATCAGAGATGCCTGCCGCTCTAGGAGTCCTCGCCGGACAGGGCTTCGGACAGCGCCTGTTCGACTTCGTCTGCCGTCGCACCCTGTTCCTTAGCGATACGGGCAGCCATCTCCTCCTCACGGCGACGCTTGCGCTCGCTGTGATAGGTGAGGCCGGTACCCGCCGGAATCAGGCGTCCAACAACGACGTTCTCCTTCAGGCCACGCAGGAAGTCCTGCTTGCCGGTCACCGCCGCTTCGGTCAGCACCCGTGTGGTCTCCTGGAAGGAGGCCGCGGAGATGAACGACTCAGTGGCAAGCGACGCCTTGGTGATACCAAGCAGCACACGCAGGTAATCGGCCGGCTGTTTGCCTTCCGCTTCCATCTCTTCGTTGACCTCGGACAACCGGATGTATTCCAGTTGCTCGCCGCGGATGAGACTGGACTCACCCGGGTCGACGATTTCCGCCTTTCGCAGCATCTGCCGAACGATCACTTCAATATGCTTGTCGTTGATCGTCACACCCTGGAGGCGGTAAACCTCCTGGATCTCGTTGATGATGTACTTGGCCAGCTCCTCGACGCCTTTCAGACGCAGAATGTCGTGCGGGCTTGGCGGGCCGTCCACGACCACTTCACCCCTCTCCACATGCTCACCTTCGAAGACGCCGATATTCCGCCACTTCGGAATCAGCGTTTCCTTCGGGTCGCCTTCGGCCGGGGTAATCACCAGACGGCGCTTGCCCTTGGTCTCTTTGCCGAAGCTGACCGTTCCGGTCTCTTCAGCCAGGATCGCGGACTCTTTCGGCTTGCGGGCCTCGAAGAGGTCGGCAACCCGCGGCAGACCACCGGTGATGTCCCGGGTCTTGGAGCCTTCCTGAGGAATCCGGGCGATGATGTCACCCACGCCGATCTGGTCGTTGTCCTCGACGTTGAGGATGGCGTTGTTGGGCAGGAAGTAGTGGGCCGGCACATCCGAGCCAGGCAGCATCACTTCCTCGCCTTTGTCATCCACCAGGCTGACGGCAGGACGCAGGTCCTTACCGGCAGACGGCCGATCCTTCGGATCCAGCACGGTGATGTTGGTGAGACCGGTCAGTTCGTCGGTCTGGCGATTGATGGACAGACCTTCTTCCATGGACTGGAAGCGAATGGTTCCGGCCACTTCCACCACAATCGGGTGCGTATGGGGGTCCCACTGCGCTATCACCTGGCCGGCTTCGACCAGATCACCTTCGTCCACTGAAATGATCGCGCCGTAAGGCAGCTTGTAGCGCTCACGCTCTCGACCGTTGTCATCCGCAACCGCAATCTCACCGGAACGGGAGACGGCGACCAGTTCACCGGATTCCCGGGTAACCGTCTTCAGGTTGTGCAGACGGATGGAACCGCCGTGCTTCACCTGAATGCTGTCGATGGCGGTCGCTCGAGATGCCGCACCACCGATGTGGAAGGTCCGCATGGTGAGCTGGGTGCCCGGCTCGCCGATGGACTGCGCCGCGATCACACCGACCGCTTCGCCGACGTTCACCTGATGCCCACGGGCCAGATCCCGGCCGTAGCAGGAGGCACAAACCCCGAACTTGGTATCACAGGTAATCGCCGAGCGAACCACGATCTCGTCAACCCCGAGGCTGTCGAGTTGGTCCACCCAGAGCTCGTCGAGCATGGTGCCTTCTTCGATCAGGACGGTTTTCTCGTCCGCCTCGTAGACCGGCTGCGCAACGATACGACCCAGAACCCGGTCGCCGAGGGGCTCGACCACGTCGCCGCCTTCGATGATGGCGGAGACCAGCAGGCCGTTCTCGGTGCCGCAGTCGATTTCAGTAATCACCACGTCCTGGGCCACATCCACCAGACGGCGTGTCAGGTATCCGGAGTTGGCGGTTTTGAGCGCCGTATCCGCCAGACCCTTCCGGGCGCCGTGTGTCGAGATGAAATACTCGTTCACGTTCAGGCCTTCACGGAAGTTAGCCGTAATGGCGTTTTCGATAATGCTGCCGTCCGGCCGGGTCATCAGGCCGCGCATCCCGGCCAGCTGACGGATCTGGGCGGGTGAGCCCCGAGCACCTGAATCCGCATAGACGTATACCGAGTTGAAGGAATCCTGTTCCTCATCCTCGCCATCCCGATTGGTGACGGTCTCTTTCGAAATACCATCCATCATGGATCGGGCAACCAGATCGTTGGCCCGGGACCAGATATCCACCACCTTGTTGTACTTCTCGCCCTGGGTGACCAGACCGGATGCGTACTGAGATTCGATCTCGGCAACTTCCGATTCCGCATCGCCGATGATCGCCGCTTTCTCGGCGGGGATGACGAAGTCTTCCACACCAATCGATGCGCCGGAGGCGGTTGAGTGACCGAAACCGGTGTACATGAGCTGGTCGGCGAAAATCACCGTCTCTTTCAGACCCACGTTCCGGTAGCAGGTGTTTATCAGATTGGAGATAGACTTCTTATCGAGCGGCTTGTTCACCATCTCGAAAGGCATCAGCTTCGGCACGATCTCGTAGAACAGCGCCCGGCCGACAGTGGTTTCCTGCAGGCTGGTACGGGCCTCGATGCTGCCGTCGTCGTTCTCCACGTGCTCTTCGATACGAACACGGATTCGAGCATGCAGATCCACCTGACCGGCGTGATACGCACGATCCACCTCGGTGAGATCGGAGAACGCCATGCCTTCGCCTTTGACGTTGACCATTTCACGGGTCATGTAATACAGACCCAGAACCACGTCCTGTGAGGGCACGATGATCGGCTCGCCGGAAGCGGGCGACAGAATGTTGTTGGTGCTCATCATGAGCGCCCGGGACTCGAGCTGGGCCTCGAGGGTCAGCGGTACGTGCACGGCCATCTGGTCGCCATCGAAGTCCGCGTTGTATGCCGTACAGACCAGTGGGTGCAGCTGGATGGCCTTACCCTCGATGAGTACGGGCTCGAACGCCTGAATACCCAGACGGTGCAGGGTCGGCGCCCGGTTCAGCAGGACCGGGTGCTCACGAATCACCTCGGCCAGGATGTCCCAGACCTCCGGCGTTTCTTTCTCGACCATCTTCTTGGCCGCCTTGATGGTGGTGGCCATGCCACGACCTTCGAGCTTGCCGAAGATGAACGGCTTGAACAGCTCCAGCGCCATCTTCTTGGGCAGACCGCACTGGTGCAGTTTCAGCGTCGGGCCAACCACGATCACCGAACGTCCGGAGTAGTCCACCCGCTTACCGAGCAGGTTCTGACGGAACCGGCCCTGCTTGCCTTTGATCATGTCTGCCAGGGACTTCAACGGCCGCTTGTTGGAGCCGGTGATGGCCCGGCCACGACGGCCGTTATCCAGCAGCGCGTCCACGGCTTCCTGGAGCATCCGCTTCTCATTGCGAACGATGATGTCCGGTGCAGAGAGATCGAGCAGACGCTTCAGGCGGTTGTTCCGGTTGATGGCCCGGCGGTACAGGTCATTCAGATCCGAGGTCGCGAAGCGACCACCATCCAGCGGCACCAGCGGACGCAGATCCGGCGGCAGTACCGGCAGCACGGAGAGGATCATCCACTCGGGCTTGTTGCCGGAATCCTGGAACGCTTCCATCAGCTTCAGACGCTTGGACAGCTTCTTGATCTTGGTCTCGGAGTTGGTTGCCGGGATCTCTTCGCGCAGGCGGGAGATCTCACCTTCCATGTCGAGCGCCAGCAGCAGTGCCTCGATCGCTTCCGCGCCCATCTTGGCATCGAACTCGTCGCCGTACTCTTCCAGCTTCTGGAAGTATTCCTCATCGGTGAGCAGCTGACCGAGCTCCAGATCGGTGAGACCCGGATCGATGACCACGAAGGATTCGAAGTACAGAACCCGCTCGATATCGCGCAGGGTCATGTCCAGCAGCAGGCCGATCCGGGAAGGCAGTGACTTCAGGAACCAGATATGAGCAACCGGGCTGGCCAGCTCGATATGGCCCATGCGCTCCCGGCGCACCTTGGTCAGGGTGACTTCAACGCCACACTTCTCACAGATGACGCCACGATGCTTCAGACGCTTGTACTTACCGCAGAGGCATTCGTAATCCTTGATCGGACCGAAGATGCGGGCACAGAAGAGGCCATCACGCTCCGGTTTGAAGGTGCGGTAGTTGATGGTCTCAGGCTTTTTCACCTCACCGAATGACCAGGACCGGATCATCTCCGGTGAGGCCAGACCTATTCGAAGCGCGTCGAACTCGTCAACTTGCCCCTGAGATTTCAGCAGATTTAGTAGGTCTTTCAAGATCTCTCCTCCACCTTGGATTTGAGTAGCAGTTCTCTATTGATGCTCGCTAATCCCTTCATTCCGCCTCCAGTTCGATGTCGATACCAAGGCTGCGGATTTCCTTCACGAGTACGTTGAAGGACTCCGGCATGCCCGGCTCCATCTTGAAGTCGCCGTCCACGATGTTTTTGTACATCTTGGTCCGGCCACTCACGTCATCCGATTTCACCGTCAGCATTTCCTGCAGGGTGTAGGCGGCGCCATAGGCTTCCAGGGCCCAGACCTCCATCTCACCGAAGCGCTGACCGCCAAACTGCGCCTTACCGCCCAGCGGCTGCTGGGTAACCAGGCTGTAGGAGCCGGTGGAGCGGGCGTGCATCTTGTCATCAACCAGGTGGTTGAGCTTCAACATGTACATGTAGCCCACAGTCACCTGCCGGTCGAACTGATCGCCCGTCCGGCCGTCCCAGAGTGTGGTCTGACCGGAGCTCGGCAGCCCCGCCAGGTCCAGCATCTTCTTGATCTCGGCTTCGGAAGCGCCATCGAATACCTGAGTTGCCATGGGGACACCGCTCACCAGATTGCGAGCCATCTCCAGGATCTCGTCATCCTTGAACGACTTCAGGTCTTCCTTCGCTTCGCCTTCAGTGGTGTTGTAAACCCGCTCCAGATACTCACGGATCTCGGCGACCTTGTTCTGCTGCTCGAGCATGCGGCCGATATTCTCGCCGATACCCTTGGCAGCCCAGCCGAGGTGCGTTTCAAGCACCTGACCCACGTTCATACGCGATGGCACACCGAGCGGATTCAGGACGATGTCTACCGGCTCGCCATGCTCGTCGAACGGCATGTCTTCCACCGGCATGATGACCGAGATCACACCTTTGTTACCGTGCCGTCCGGCCATTTTGTCACCAGGCTGGATGCGACGCTTGATCGCCAGGTAAACCTTGACGATCTTGAGCACACCCGGCGCCAGGTCGTCACCGGTTTCGAGCTTCTGACGCTTATCGGCGTAGACGGCGTCCAGGCTGTCCTTGCGCTCGGCAAGCTGCGCCTCAGAGGCCTCGAGCATGGCATTCAGGTCATCATCCGACATACGGATCTTGAACCAGTCATCCCGCTCGAGTTCGGCCAGGTATGCCTCATCGATGGTCAGCCCCTTGGACTGGCCCGGTGCGCTGGCGGCTTTCTGGCCGAGCAGTGCCCGTTGCAGACGCTCGTAGGTGGCTTCCTCGACAATCCGATACTCGTCGTCCAGGTCCTTTCGGATCTGTGCGAGCTGGGAACGTTCGATGTCCTTGGCCCGCTGGTCTTTCTCCACGCCATCGCGGGTGAAAACCTGCACGTCGATGACCGTGCCCTTGACGCTGGTCGGAACCCGGAGAGAGGTGTCTTTCACATCGGACGCCTTCTCACCGAAGATCGCACGCAGCAGCTTCTCTTCCGGCGTGAGCTGGGTTTCCCCCTTCGGCGTCACTTTGCCGACCAGGATGTCGCCGGCGCCCACTTCCGCACCGATGTAGACAATGCCGGACTCGTCCAGCTTGGACAGCGCCCCTTCACCCACATTCGGGATATCGCAGGTCACTTCTTCCGGGCCGAGCTTGGTATCGCGGGCGATACAGGTCAGCTCCTGGATGTGGATGCTGGTGAACCGGTCTTCCTGAACCACACGCTCGGAGACCAGGATCGAATCCTCGTAGTTGTAGCCATTCCAGGGCATGAAGGCGATGCGCATGTTCTGGCCCAGCGCCAGTTCGCCCAGATCACAGGAGGGTCCATCAGCCAGAATGTCGTTTCTGGCGATCACATCTCCCGGGGTCACCAGAGGCCGCTGATTGATGCAGGTGTTCTGGTTGGAGCGGGTGAACTTGGTGAGATTGTAGATATCCACACCCGCTTCACCGGCTTCGGTTTCCGCATCAGAAACCCGGACCACGATCCGGCCCGCGTCAACGCTGTCGACCACGCCGCCGCGGTTGGCGATCACGCAGACACCGGAGTCACGCGCCACGTTCCGCTCCATGCCCGTGCCCACCAGCGGGGTCTGGGCACGCAGGGTCGGCACTGCCTGTCGCTGCATGTTCGATCCCATCAGCGCCCGGTTGGCGTCGTCGTGCTCGAGGAACGGAATGAGGGATGCAGCAACGGACACCACCTGTTTGGGCGAAACGTCCATGTAATCCACGTTTTCCGCCGCGGTCTTGGTGAACTCGTTCTGATGACGCACATCCACCAGTTCAGTGGCGAATTCGTTCTTGTCCGTCAACGGCGCAGAGGCCTGCGCGATCACGTACTCCGCTTCGTCGATCGCGGACAGGTAATCGATCTTGTCGGTCACCTTGCCGTTCTCGACCCGGCGATACGGTGTTTCCAGAAATCCGTATTCGTTGGTCTGGGAATAGGTGGCCAGCGAGTTGATCAGACCGATGTTCGGACCTTCCGGGGTCTCAATCGGACACACCCGACCGTAGTGCGTGGGGTGCACGTCCCGAACTTCGAAGCCGGCCCGCTCACGGGTCAGGCCACCCGGACCGAGCGCAGACACGCGGCGCTTGTGAGTCACCTCGGAGAGCGGGTTGTTCTGGTCCATGAACTGAGACAGCTGGCTGGACCCGAAGAATTCCTTGATCGCCGCAGCAACCGGTTTGGCGTTGATCATGTCCTGAGGCATGAGCCCTTCGGACTCGGCCAGAGACAGACGCTCCTTGACCGCCCGCTCTACCCGGATCACACCGACCCGGAAAGCGTTCTCGGACATTTCGCCCACGGAACGTACCCGGCGGTTACCGAGGTGGTCGATGTCGTCCACCGCTCCGTTACCGTTGCGGATATCGATCAGCGTCTTCAGAACATCGATGATGTCTTCCCGACCCAGGATCCCTTCACCCACGATGTCTTCCCGGCCAAGACGGCGGTTGAATTTCATCCGGCCGACGGCAGAGAGGTCGTACCGCTCCGTGGAGAAGAACAGATTGGTGAACAGATTCTCGGCCGCTTCCTTGGTCGGCGGCTCACCCGGACGCATCATCCGGTAGATTTCCACCAGCGCTTCCAGCTTGTTGGTGGTGGAATCAATGCGCAGAGTGTCGGAGATGTACGGGCCCTGATCGAGATCATTGGTGTAGATCGTCTCGATCTCTTTGACACCGGCCTCGAGCAGCTGATCCAGAATCTCCTCGGTGATGATCGAGTTGCACGGCAGGATGATCTCGCCGCTTTCCTCGTCCACCAGATCCCGTGACGTCACGCGCTCGAGCATGTATTCACGAGGCACGTCCAGACGCTTGATGCCCGACTCTTCCAGCAGCCGTACGTGGCGGGCGGTAATCCGCCGGCCCACTTCGACCATGATGTTGCCGTCTTTGTCTTTGATATCGAAAGAGGCCACGTCTCCGCGCATGCGCTCGGCACGCAGGTCGACCGAGAAACCGTCTTTCTTCACATGGAAGACGTTCTTTTCGAAGAACATCTCGAGAATTTCTTCCGACGTGTACTCAAGCGCCCGCAGAATAATCGTGGCGGGGAGCTTGCGGCGACGGTCGATCCGAACGAAAACGCAGTCCTTCGGGTCGAACTCGAAATCGAGCCAGGAACCACGGTAGGGGATCACCCGGGCGGAGTAGAGCAACTTGCCGGAGGAGTGGGTCTTACCACGGTCGTGGTCGAAAAATACGCCCGGAGAACGGTGCAGCTGAGAAACGACGACCCGCTCGGTGCCGTTGATCACGAAGGTGCCGTTTTCCGTCATGAGCGGAATCTCGCCCATGTAGACTTCCTGCTCCTTCACATCCTTGACCGCCTTGTTGGACGATTCCTTGTCGTAGATGATCAGGCGGACTTTGACTCGCAGCGGTGCGGCATAGGTGATGCCGCGGAGCACACACTCTTTGACGTCGAACGCAGGCTCGCCGAGGCGATACTCCACGTACTCGAGTGCAGCACTCCCGGAATAACTGACAATAGGGAACACCGACCGGAACGCGGCGTGCAGCCCGATCTCTTCGCGTTCTTTCGGCGCCAGATCCAGCTGCAGAAACTTGTCGTAAGAATCCACCTGGATCGAGAGAAGATAAGGCAACTCCATCACCCCGGGGAGTTTCCCGAAGTCCTTTCGTATGCGTTTCTTCTCAGTAAAGCTGTAAGCCATTCGAATCTCCTGCGCTTGGCGAGCCAGCCGTAGCCTCCTGTCGATCCCCGGGGTCAATGCCTCATCGGGGTGCGTACAGTGGCGCCGGCACGTTTATTTCATTTCCTGCGCTCATGAATCATCTGCGTTCTCTCTCCGATCCTCAGATCGGGCGATCGAAATCAGACATTCGCCGATCGGTTTCCCGATCCTTCAAAGGAGCCACCCTTCCCCAAGTCGGCTCCAACGACGAAAGGCCAGAGCCTCGCAGCGCGAACGCCACGAGGTTCCAGCCAGTCGTCTGAACTCAAGACCAAAATCTGGCTACTTGAGCTCAACCTGTGCGCCAGCTTCTTCGAGCTGCTTTTTGAAGTCTTCTGCTTCGTCTTTGGTCGCACCTTCTTTGATGGGAGACGGCGCTTCGTCAACGAGAGCCTTGGCTTCCTTGAGGCCGAGACCCGTGATCGCGCGTACAGCCTTGATCACGTTGACTTTCTTGTCGCCTGCAGCATTGAGGATGACGTCGAACTCATCCTTCTCTTCTGCGGCTTCGCCACCCGCGTCGCCTGCTGCTGCAGGTGCTGCGGCAACGGCTGCAGCTGCGGATACGCCGAACTTGTCTTCCATGGATTGAACGAGTTCAACCACTTCCATAACGCTCATCTCAGCGATGGCGTTCAAAATGTCGTCTTTGGACAGTGCCATTTTCAAATTTCTCCTAAGCGCTCTTTACGAGCCTTATCTGTTACCTGCTTATTCAGAATCCTGCTTCTGATCACGAATTGCGGCTACGGTCCGAACCAGCTTGCCGGGCACCTCGTTCATGGTGCGTGCCAGCTTGGTGATCGGCGCCTGCATGACGGCCATGAGGAGGGCAATCGCCTCGTCACGAGTCGGCAGCTTGGCTACCCGATCAATGTCGCCCGGGCCAAGGAGCTGTCCACCAATAGAGAGCGCTTTAACTTCGAGCGCATCAAATTCTTTGGCGTAGTCCTTAAGCAGCCGTGCGGCAGAGCCCGGATCCTCTTGCGAGAATGCAAACATCGTCGGTCCGATGAGAGTCTCGGTAAGACACTCGTACTCGGTCCCTTCGATGGCCCGCCTGGCCAGCGTATTGCGGACGACGCGCAGATAGACTCCGGACTCACGTGCCTTCGCACGCATTTCCGTCATCTGATCCACGGTCAGACCACGATAATCACTGACCACTGCGGACAGGGCGTTGGTCGCGGCTTCGTTAACCTCGGCAACAATCGCTTGTTTGTCTGCAAGTCTTAATGCCATGGTTTCTCCTGTATGCCTGCCTTACCGGAAAGCCGGCGCGGTAGACATGGTTCCAATCGGATATCGCCGATATCCATTTTTTACGGCGACCCGATCGCGGCACGAATGCACACTCACAGGTAACACCGTCTACACAGGGTATGGCTTTCGCCGTTTTTGAAGCCGATGCCACCTGGTGGCGCTGGCTCCCTGTGGTTTTTGACGGCACCGGAGGGATTAGCCTCCGGCCCTCAAAACTCTTTTTCCGGCACGCTCAGCGACATTGAACCTGTCACTGCGTTGACGCTTCAGCTCTGCCTCTTTTCTTTCCGGCACGCTCAGCGACATTAAATTTGTCACTGCGTTGACGCTTCAGCTCTGCCTTCAGACTGTAATTGCAGTATTTCGTTCTTAAACTTCCAGCGAGGCCTGGTCGATGGAGAGGCCCGGGCCCATGGTGGTCGACAGGGTGATCTTCTGCAGATACACGCCTTTCGCTGCTGCGGGCTTGGCCTTCTTCAGATCGTCGAGGAGCGCCTCGAGGTTGGCTTTGACCTTGGTAGCGTCGAAGCCGACCTGGCCCACCCGACCATGGACGATGCCCGCCTTATCCGTACGGAATTGAACCTGGCCGGCCTTGGCATTGCTGACCGCAGTCTCCACATCCGGTGTCACCGTACCCGTCTTCGGGTTCGGCATCAGGCCACGCGGGCCAAGGATCTTGCCGAGCTGGCCAACCAGACGCATGGCGTCAGGCGTTGCGATGAGCACATCGAAGTCCATGGTGCCGCCTTTGATGCTCTCGGCGAGGTCTTCGAAGCCGACAAGATCCGCACCGGCAGCACTCGCCTTGTCCGCATTCTCGCCCTGGGCAATGACCGCCACGCGGACGGACTTACCGGTACCGTGCGGCAAGGTCGTCGCGCCACGCACCACCTGATCGGATTTGCGCGGATCCACGCCCAGATTAACGGAGACGTCGAAGGACTCGGCAAACTTGGCCTTGGCCAGATCGCTCAGCACGGTTACGGCTTCGTCGATGGCGTAGCTTTTTTCCGGATCTACCTTTTCAGCGATTTCTTTCTGTCTTCTGGTCAGCTTGGCCATTTACACACCCTCCGTTTCAATACCGGCACTGCGCGCACTGCCGGCGATGGTCCGCACGGCGGCGTCCATATCTGCTGCTGTGAGATCGGGCATTTTCAGAGTGGCGATTTCCTCGAGCTGAGCCCGGTTCACCTTGCCGACCTTGTCGGTATTCGGCGTGCCGCTGCCCTTGTTGACCTTGGCTGCCTTACGCAGCAGCACTGACGCCGGCGGCGTCTTGGTAACAAAGGTGAAACTGCGATCCGCATAAACGGTGATCACCACGGGAATCGGCATGCCCTGTTCCATGCTCTGGGTCTGGGCGTTGAACGCTTTGCAGAAATCCATGATGTTGACGCCATGCTGGCCCAGCGCGGGGCCGACTGGCGGGCTCGGATTTGCCTGACCCGCTGGCACCTGCAGCTTGATATAGGCTTCTACTTTCTTAGCCATTTGCTTCTCCTGGTGGGTGCGAACGTGCGTTGCCGGGCCTGTCTGAACAGAGCCGTAACGTCACTCCCCGTTACTGCGGCAACACCTGGCCGGCGCCACCGCTCGTTGAAATTACTGCCTAGCCTTTTTCGACCTGATCGAAGTCGAGTTCCACCGGCGTTGACCGGCCGAGAATCGTGACCGCCACGTGCAACCGGTTCTTCTCGTAGTTGACCTCTTCCACCACGCCACTGAAGTCGTTGAAAGGCCCATCGATGACCCGAACGATTTCGCCCGGCTCGAATACGGTCTTCGGCGTCGCCTTCTCGCTGCCGGCGGCGACCCGATCCAGAATGGCATTGGCTTCCGCGTCGGTCAGCGGCGCCGGCTGATCCGCCTTGCCACCAATGAAACCCATCACCCTTGGCGTCTCCTTGACCAGGTGCCAGGTGTCGTCGTTGAGCTCCATCTGCACCAGCACGTAGCCCGGGAAGAACTTCCGCTCACTGCGGCGCTTCTGCCCGGCCCGCATCTCCACCACCTCTTCGGTGGGCACGAGAATCTCGCCGAAGAACGCCTTCAGGGCCGAAAGCTCAACCCGCTCCTGCAGCGTGCGCGCAACATTCTTTTCGAATCCGGAATAGGCGTGGACTACATACCACTTCTTGCTCGAATTGAGATCGACGGCCGTACTGGCCGGCGCAGCACTCGATTCTTCAGGCGCGGCTTCAGGTCCGGCCTGCTCGTCACCTGCCTGCGCTTCCGGTGCGTCCGGCTCCTGCGCTTCGGTCTGATCCACTGGATCTTCCATCATCACCTCGCTTGGCTGCCTATCTCAGGATTGAAGAGACGACCCAACTCAAACCCGAGTCGAGCAGCCACAGAATCAGCGCAAAAATCAGAACCAGCACCAGCACGATCAGGGTGGTCTGAACAGTTTCGTCTCGCGTCGGCCAGACCACACGCCGGATCTCGCCCCGCGCGTCCTTGATCAGCGTCCACGCATTACTGCCTTTCTCGGTCTGAATGGCGACAAAGAACGCCGTCATTGCGAGCACCAGCAGTGCCACAACCCGATAAAGCAGAGACTGGTCACCGAAGTACCAGTTGCCGAAGACGCCGCCGCCGAGGACGGCAAACACGACGATCCACTTCAGCCAGTCCAGGCCCGTGCCGGTGGTTTCTGTACTCGTACTCAACTGTTCGTACCTGCTTCCAATCTCAGTTCGTTCAGACGCTTCCAGACGCTTCGCAAAAACCAACCAGAGCCCCCGCCTGAGGCTGACTGGCAGGCCAGGAGGGAATCGAACCCCCAACCTGCGGTTTTGGAGACCGCTGCTCTGCCAATTGAGCTACTGGCCTGTTGCTCTCGTTGGAGTAAGTACTCGCTTACTCCCAAACACCTCGTAAAAGGACTTATTCCTTAATGGAGGTTACCACGCCGGCGCCGACGGTCCGGCCGCCTTCGCGGATCGCGAAACGCTGACCTTCTTCCATCGCGATCGGGCTGATCAGGGTCACCACCATGTTCACGTTGTCGCCCGGCATCACCATCTCAACGTCCGCCGGCAGCTCACAGGAGCCCGTCACGTCCGTCGTCTCAAAGAAGAACTGCGGACGATAGCCTTTGAAGAACGGCGTATGACGACCACCTTCATCTTTCGACAGTACGTAAACTTCGCTCTCGAATACCGTATGCGGCGTGATCGCGCCCGGCTTCGTCAGCACCTGGCCGCGCTCTACTTCCTCGCGCTTGGTACCACGCAGCAGAACGCCGACGTTCTCCCCTGCACGACCTTCGTCAAGCAGCTTACGGAACATCTCAACACCCGTACAGGTCGTCGTCTGCGTGTCACGGATACCCACAATCTCGATCTCGTCACCCACTTTGACGATCCCTCGAGCAACCCGGCCCGTCACAACCGTACCCCGGCCGGAAATCGAGAACACGTCCTCGATCGGCATCAGGAACGGCTGGTCCACCGGACGCTCCGGCTCAGGAATGTACTCGTCCAGCGTCTCCACCAGCTTCTGTACCGCCGGTGCGCCAATGTCGCTCGTATCGCCTTCCAGCGCCTTCAGGGCACTGCCAATGATGATCGGGGTGTCGTCGCCCGGAAACTCGTACTGGTCCAGAAGCTCGCGCACTTCCATCTCAACCAGTTCCAGAAGCTCCTCGTCGTCGACCATGTCCGCCTTGTTCATGAACACGACGATCTTCGGTACACCAACCTGACGCGACAGCAGAATGTGCTCTCGGGTCTGAGGCATCGGGCCATCAGCAGCCGATACCACCAGAATGGCTCCGTCCATCTGAGCCGCACCCGTGATCATGTTCTTCACATAATCCGCGTGTCCGGGGCAGTCAACGTGCGCATAGTGACGGTTCGTCGACTCGTACTCCACGTGCGACGTCGCAATCGTGATCCCACGCTCACGCTCTTCCGGCGCATTATCAATCTCGCCGAAATCCTTCGTCTCACCACCGTACGCTTCCGCACAGACCTTCGTCAGCGCCGCCGTCAACGTCGTCTTACCATGGTCAACATGACCAATCGTTCCTACGTTCACGTGCGGTTTGGTACGCTCAAATTTCTCTTTGGCCATTGCTGTTCCTCAAACACCCTTCGTCTATCTTTACGTAGCCTTTACGTAGCGCTGTACGTAACCCGAACTTTCTTTTCCAAACCGGTCAACCGGTCCACCCGTCTACCCGGATCCGCCTCATGCCACCTGGGGCGCCCGGGCCGGAATATGGTGCTCACAATCGGAATTGAACCGATGACCTCTTCCTTACCAAGGAAGTGCTCTACCGACTGAGCTATGTGAGCAGTCGCAAATACATGGAGCGGGTAGCGGGAATCGAACCCGCGTCATCAGCTTGGAAGGCTGAGGTTCTGCCGCTGAACTATACCCGCGCGATTTTATTTCTCCTGAGCGATCGACCCCTGGAACCGGTAAACAAGGCGCCATCACCACCAATCCGGTGGTGAAAAATGGTGGAGGGGGAAGGATTCGAACCTTCGAAGGCTAAGCCATCAGATTTACAGTCTGGTCCCTTTGACCACTCGGGAACCCCTCCTGAAGCCCTGTGAGCAGCATTTTTGAAACGCCACTCCTGGTGTTGTCTTTCGCTCTTTTGTCCCGCTAGCTACTCGCTGTCTGTTTTCCGACTGCTTCCGAAATCAGAAGCAATAAAACCCACCTCCGCTAACGTCGCTTATCAGCGGGGTGGCAATATTTCCTTCGGCAGCAACCACTTATGGTGTTTCTATTGCTACTCGGCCGTTACTCGGCTATGTCTCTTCACCCATTCGGCCCGCGTCTCAACTGTCGCCGCATGCGCCTGCTGAACGCTGCTGCCTCACTCTGGTGCCGCCACAAGGAGTCGAACCCTGGACCTTCTCATTACAAGTGAGCTGCTCTACCAGCTGAGCTATGGCGGCCGAAATGGGAGCCGGATTCTATAGAAACTCCTGAAGCTGCGCAATCGCCCCGCAGTCTTCGGACTCGGCTTGTGCTATCTGTAAATCGGCAGGCACCCGGCCGAGCAGGTAGATCACCTGCTGCGAACGCTCCAGCGCCTGCTGCGCGGGGGAATAACCGAGATCGCGCAAACGCTCGACCAGGGCGTCTGCGCCTTCCTGATTGCTGAAGACGCCGGCCGATACCGAATTGACATATTCTCCGCCCGCAATCACGTAAGCGTCGATGCCCTGGCTCTCCAGCTCCTGGAGAATGCGTCTGGCGTTATCAAGATTATTGTCCGAATCGAGATAGACAAGGAAGTCGGGGGCCGCGTCCATCTCAAAAGAAACCACCCGGGCTGCCGGGTCTACCGCCAGAACCAGTTCCCGAACCGGTTCCAGCACCTCATTATTGGCGAACGGCCCCCAGGCTCTGCACACCCGCTCTCCCGCTTCGTCTGCCTGTGGAGAAAATGCCCGTTCCCCGCTCACCGCTCTGGCAACCCGCTCGGACGCATCCAGTTCACTGATCAACGTCAACGTCCGATCCGCCGGGATCGCCGTACGACCTGCCGCTTCGTTGCCACCAGCGGGCTCCGCGAAAAACAGGTACATGGCGGCGATGAGATTGGCGAGCAGCAGTCCGCCCAGCAGGACCCGGCTGGTCATCGACAGGCGACTGGGTTCGATGGTCAGATCCATGAGCGGGCGCATCCTCGGCGGCATTCGCGGCCTGTGAACACAATCAGGCCGGCGCGCAGTATATCGATCAGCCAGGCCGCAGCGAAACTTCTCCAGCGTTGAATGTCTGAACCTGGCCGTCCACCAGCATTTCCAGCTCACCGTCGGCCGTGACTCCGCGAACCCTGCCCACCCGTCGTTGCTCACCCAACAGGAGCGTGCAGTTCCTGTCGTGATAATGGTGCGCCTCGTCGAACGCACTGCGCATCGGCGCGAATCCGTTCTCGGCAAAGCCTTCCGAAAAATCCACCAGACTCGAGATCAACGCCCCGGCAAGCGCATTCCGGGAATAACCGCCGCCGATCTCATCCAGATCCACGACAGGCTGATCAATCTGCTGGCGAACTTCCGGAGGAATTCTGAAATTGATGCCTATCCCCACGATGATATCCGTGGCAGATCCAGCACTGAATATTTCCACCAGAATCCCGGAGATCTTGCGTCCGCCCACGAGGGCATCGTTGGGCCACTTCAACGTCACATCAGGCACGCCCACCGTCCGCAGCGCATCCGCCACCGCCAGGCCCACGCACAGGCTGTAACCACCCAGCGCTTCCAGTTTCAATGGCAGGCGCACGCCGAACGAAAGAGCGAGATTCTGGGCATAGGGACTCTGCCAGCTTCGGCCTCGTCTGCCCCGACCCTGAACCTGCAGTTCCGCAAGGCGTACAGCACCATGCACCGCATTCGACGGCACCAGCGCTCCAAGCAGGGTATTGGTGGAGCCAACCACCTCCAGCAGTTGCAGATCGGTGAGCCATGCAGCCGCTCTCCCGCTGAGTCCGGCGGCAATGGCTGCGCTATCCAGGCGCTCAATGCCTGGCGGGATAGCCACCCGTCCGTCGGCAACCTCGAATCCCAGCAGCCGAAGATCACCCGCAGACAATCCCAGCCGCTCAAGTTCCACACTGCCGCTATCGAGCAGAGGCAACAGGCGATCGCGGAGTTCCTCGGGGGTCAGCGTTGAAATATCAGTGGTCATGTCGGGCGACGTGTTGGGATCTGTTCCCTGGGGTTTTCTTTCCCACAAAGAAAAACACCCGGTTCGATTGAACCGGGTGTTCGGAATAAAGCCTGACGATGACCTACTCTCACATGGGGAAACCCCACACTACCATCGGCGCTGAATCGTTTCACTGCTGAGTTCGGTATGGGATCAGGTGGTACCAATTCGCTATTGTCGTCAGACAAGGTGGCTCCCGCTCTGCGGTAGCCGTACGAGTTTTCTTTGAACACTCGTCACAACCACCCGCTTCGCAGCGAGAATCCTTGTGCCTGCCTGGTCGTTAAACCCGGCAGAATCATTCAGAAGATATGTAGTTTGGTCGATTGTGGTCGACCATCAGATGTTCTTGGTTTCTGGGTCAGCTGTTCCCAACAACCGATCTGCGCTCTTCGAGCGCGGTACAGACTCGGTTATATGGTCAAGCCGCACGGGCAATTAGTACAGGTTAGCTCAACGCCTCACAGCGCTTACACACCCTGCCTATCAACCTCGTAGTCTACGAGGGCCCTACAGAAATCCGAAGATTTGGTGAGATCTCATCTCGAGGGAGGCTTCCCGCTTAGATGCTTTCAGCGGTTATCCCTTCCGAACATAGCTACCCGGCAATGCCACTGGCGTGACAACCGGAACACCAGAGGTTCGTCCACTCCGGTCCTCTCGTACTAGGAGCAGCTCCTCTCAAATCTCATACGCCCACGGCAGATAGGGACCGAACTGTCTCACGACGTTCTAAACCCAGCTCGCGTACCTCTTTAAATGGCGAACAGCCATACCCTTGGGACCGGCTTCGGCCCCAGGATGAGATGAGCCGACATCGAGGTGCCAAACACTCCCGTCGATGTGAACTCTTGGGGAGTATCAGCCTGTTATCCCCGGCGTACCTTTTATCCGTTGAGCGATGGCCCTTCCATACAGAACCACCGGATCACTAAGACCGACTTTCGTCCCTGCTCGACATGTCTGTCTCGCAGTCAAGCTCGCTTATGCCTTTATACGCAACGCATGATTTCCGACCATGCTGAGCGAACCTTCGTACTCCTCCGTTACTCTTTGGGAGGAGACCGCCCCAGTCAAACTACCCACCACACACTGTCCTCGATCCGGATAACGGACCTAAGTTAGAACCTCAAGGTAATCAGGGTGGTATTTCAAGGACGACTCCACAATCACTAGCGTGACTGCTTCAAAGTCTCCCACCTATCCTACACAAATTAAATCAAAGTCCAGTGTGAAGCTATAGTAAAGGTGCACGGGGTCTTTCCGTCTAGCCGCGGGTACACGGCATCTTCACCGCGATTTCAATTTCACTGAGTCTCGGGTGGAGACAGTGTGGCCATCGTTACGCCATTCGTGCAGGTCGGAACTTACCCGACAAGGAATTTCGCTACCTTAGGACCGTTATAGTTACGGCCGCCGTTTACCGGGGCTTCGATCATGAGCTTCGCCCTTCCGAAGAAGAGGCTAACCCAATCAATTAACCTTCCGGCACCGGGCAGGCGTCACACCCTATACTTCCACTTACGTGTTTGCAGAGTGCTGTGTTTTTAATAAACAGTCGCAGCCACCTGGTATCTTCGACCGCCGTCAGCTTACGGAGCAAGTCCGATCACCAACAGCGGCGCACCTTCTCCCGAAGTTACGGTGCCATTTTGCCTAGTTCCTTCACCCGAGTTCTCTCAAGCGCCTTGGTATTCTCTACCCGACCACCTGTGTCGGTTTGGGGTACGATCGTTCGCAACCTGAAGCTTAGAGGTTTTTCTTGGAAGCATGGCATCGACTACTTCCCGAACGTATAAGTTCGGTTCGTCATCACATCTCGGCCTTAAGAAAGTCCGGATTTACCTAAACTTTCAGCCTACCTGCTTAAACCTGGATAACCATCACCAGGCCAGCCTAGCCTTCTCCGTCACCCCGTCGCAGTTGCGTACGGTGCTGGAATATTAACCAGCTTCCCATCGACTACGCCTTTCGGCCTCGCCTTAGGGGTCGACTCACCCTGCGCCGATGAGCGTTGCGCAGGAACCCTTGGTCTTTCGGCGGGGAGGATTTTCACCCCCCTTATCGTTACTCATGTCAGCATTCGCACTTCTGATACCTCCAGCATGCCTCTCGACACACCTTCACAGGCTTACAGAACGCTCCTCTACCATGCTGAAAATCCGAAGAAATTCAGCATCCGCAGCTTCGGTACACAGTTTTAGCCCCGTTACATCTTCCGCGCAGGCCGACTCGACCAGTGAGCTATTACGCTTTCTTTAAAGGGTGGCTGCTTCTAAGCCAACCTCCTGGCTGTCTGGGCCTTCCCACATCGTTTCCCACTTAACTGTGATTTAGGGACCTTAGCTGGCGGTCTGGGTTGTTTCCCTTTCCACTACGGACGTTAGCACCCGTAGTGTGTCTCCCTCGATTGCACTCATTGGTATTCGGAGTTTGCATGGGGTTGGTAAGTCGGGATGACCCCCTAGCCCAAACAGTGCTCTACCCCCAATGGTGATACGAGAGGCACTACCTAAATAGTTTTCGAGGAGAACCAGCTATCTCCGAGCTTGATTAGCCTTTCACTCCTAGCCACAGGTCATCCCCTCATTTTTCAACATAAGTGGGTTCGGTCCTCCAGTTGATGTTACTCAACCTTCAACCTGCCCATGGCTAGATCGCTCGGTTTCGGGTCTACTCCTACCGACTTTCCTCGTCCGAAGACAAGCGGTCGCCCTATTAAGACTCGGTTTCCCTACGGCTCCCCTATACGGTTAACCTTGCCAGTAAAAGTAACTCGCTGACCCATTATACAAAAGGTACGCAGTCACCGCGTGTCGCAAGCGACACCTCGGCTCCCACTGCTTGTATGCATCTGGTTTCAGGTTCTATTTCACTCCCCTCACAGGGGTTCTTTTCGCCTTTCCCTCACGGTACTGGTTCACTATCGGTCAGCTGAGAGTATTTAGCCTTGGAGGATGGTCCCCCCATGTTCAGACAAGGTTTCACGTGCCCCGTCCTACTCGATTTCACGTCTAAACTGTTTTCGTCTACGGGGCTATCACCCTGTATCGCGTGACTTTCCAGACACTTCGACTAACAGTAAAGATGCTTAAGGGCTGCTCCCCGTTCGCTCGTCGCTACTTAGGGAATCTCGGTTGATTTCTTTTCCTTCAGGTACTTAGATATTTCAGTTCCCTGAGTTCGCCTCTACACCCTATGTATTCAGGTGCAGATATCACTCGAAAGTGATGGGTTTCCCCATTCGGAAATCCCCGGATCAAAGTCTGTTTGCTGACTCCCCGAGGCTTATCGCAAGCTACAACGTCCTTCATCGCCTTCAGCTGCCTAGGCATCCACCAGATGCACTTAAGTGCTTGACCATATAACCCAATCTGCCCCGACGACCACGAATGGCCGAAGTCTCATAGCAAATCGGTATGGCAACACAACATTTCGCCAGAAATACTTTTAATCGCCGATCGAAATCATTGATCAAAAGCTTTCCAAGAACATCTTGATTGAAACTCCCGCCGATTCATCCCGCAAATTGCTTTGCGCTCAAAACCAACGGTTGTTTACCCGCGAAGCTATTTTTCTGGAAATTCGATCCGAAGACCGATTCCGAAAATAACTTTGCGGCTACATATCTCTGAATTTTTAAAGATCCGCAATCCCGAGGGATTGCTGACGAAAGCAGATTCGCTTCCGTGTCAGTTATCTCGCGTCATCTTCCTATAAAAGAAGCGGCGCGAAAAAAACCAACATCTAATGAACCGATTCGGCCCTTTCGGCCCTTCCGGCGAAACGCATATCGGCGAAACGCAAAAAGGCGCATTAGATGTTGGCTCTTGATTCCGGTCAGGTGTAAGTGGTGGAGCCGAGGAGGATCGAACTCCTGACCTCCTGCGTGCAAGGCAGGCGCTCTCCCAGCTGAGCTACGGCCCCGTCGTGATTCGCTTCGCGAATCACTTACGGCAGTTTCCTTTGGAAACTGCATGACTCGCCAGCTTTAATCCACATCTGCTCCGCCCCACAGGGCAAAACAGCAATACTGGTGGGTCTGGGTGGATTTGAACCACCGACCTCACCCTTATCAGGGGTGCGCTCTAACCAACTGAGCTACAGACCCTGTCCGGATGTCTCTAACTGCATACTGAACATAACCATTCGTGTGAGTGCTTTTAGCCCCTCTTTTTTCAAAGAGTGCATGACCATAAATGGAAATGCGTGGGCGGCAATTCACTGTGAGCTGGACCGATCTTGCCTCACACGAAATGTGTTTGGCTCAGGTCATTAAGGTTAAGGAGGTGATCCAGCCGCAGGTTCCCCTACGGCTACCTTGTTACGACTTCGTCCCAGTCATGAATCACACCGTGGTAACCGTCTTCCCGAAGGTTGGACTAGCTACTTCTGGTGCAATTCACTTCCATGACGTGACGGGCGGTGTGTACAAGGCCCGGGAACGTATTCACCGCGACATTCTGATTCGCGATTACTAGCGATTCCGACTTCAAGGAGTCGAGTTGCAGACTCCTATCCGGACTACGAGAAGCTTTTTGGGATTCGCTTACCATCGCTGGTTTGCTGCCCTTTGTACTCCCCATTGTAGCACGTTTGTAGCCCACCCCGTAAGGGCCATGATGACTTGACGTCGTCCCCACCTTCCTCCGGTTTGTCACCGGCAGTCTCCTTAGAGTTCCCGGCATGATCCGCTGGCAAATAAGGACAAGGGTTGCGCTCGTTACGGGACTTAACCCAACATCTCACGACACGAGCTGACGACAGCCATGCAGCACCTGTATCTCGGTTCCCGAAGGCACCAAGGCATCTCTGCCAAGTTCCGAGTATGTCAAGGGGTGGTAAGGTTCTTCGCGTTGCATCGAATTAAACAACATGCTCCACCGCTTGTGCGGGCCCCCGTCAATTCATTTGAGTTTTAACCTTGCGGCCGTACTCCCCAGGCGGAGAACTTATCGCGTTAGCTGCGCCACTAAACCCTCAAGGGGCCCAACGGCTAGTTCTCATCGTTTACGGCGTGGACTACCAGGGTATCTAATCCTGTTTGCTCCCCACGCTTTCGCACCTCAGCGTCAGTATTGGTCCAGGAGGCCGCCTTCGCCACCGGTATTCCTTCCTATATCTACGCATTTCACCGCTACACAGGAAATTCTACCTCCCTCTACCATACTCTAGCCTGACAGTTTGGAATGCAGTTCCCAGGTTGAGCCCGGGGCTTTCACATCCCACTTATCAAACCGCCTACGCGCGCTTTACGCCCAGTAATTCCGATTAACGTTCGCACCCTCCGTATTACCGCGGCTGCTGGCACGGAGTTAGCCGGTGCTTCTTCTGCAGTTAACGTCAAATCCGGCAGGTATTAACCACCGGGGTTTCTTCGCTGCTGAAAGTGCTTTACAACCCTAAGGCCTTCTTCACACACGCGGCATCGCTGGTTCAGGCTTTCGCCCATTGACCAAGATTCCCTACTGCTGCCTCCCGTAGGAGTCTGGACCGTGTCTCAGTTCCAGTGTGGCTGATCGTCCTCTCAGACCAGCTATGGATCGTCGCCTTGGTGAGCCTTTACCCCACCAACTAGCTAATCCAACGCAGGCTACTCTAATAGCGTGAGGTCCGAAGATCCCCCACTTTCCTCCTCAAAGAGGAGCGTATGCGGTATTAGCTCGAGTTTCCCCGAGTTGTCCCCCACTACTAGGTATATTCCTACGCGTTACTCACCCGTCCGCCACTGTACTCGCACCCGAAGGTGCTTTCTCGTTCGACTTGCATGTATAAGGCGTGCCGCCAACGTTCAATCTGAGCCATGATCAAACTCTTCAGTTTAATGAAGATCCTCTCGGTTAAGAGAGATCGATGCAAAACCGATTACCGGGTTTTCAGGCCCGAAACCAGACTGCTTCCGCATCGATTGATATCAATGTTTTTGCTCAATGAATTTTCGAGTGATACTCGTCAATTCACGTTCGGTCACGCTTGATCAACGTGACGTTACCAGTGAATTACAAGCACCCACACGAATGGCTTGTTCAGTATTTTTATTGTTAAAGAGCGGCCTTGGAGCGCTGCGCTCCGTGGCAAGGGCTGCGTATTATACGCAGGCGCCTTTCACTGGCAAGCGCCGATCAGAAATAATTTCACTTTTCTTTCAAAGCCCCGCAACACGTGGGCTGCGGGCACATTCGAAGTCTGAATTGCGCTACTTTCTGAGCAGAAGGTGCCAATTTTTCTTCCCCCGCCGCAGCAGGTAGAAGCGTCCGTGCAGTGCATCGGAGAAGTCGAGCTCCCGTTCCGGATCTTCCACCACCGAACCATTGACCCGAACGCCACCACTGGCGACCAGCTTGCGAGCCTGACCACGGGAAGGGGCCAGTCCGGAATCGGCGAGCACACTCAGAAGACCCACGCCCGACTGTTCAATCACCGTGCTGTCCATGCCATCCTGAGTCAGCTGAATCAGATCGGATTCGGTCAACGCATCGATCGAGCCACTGAACAACGCGTCGGTGATCCGCTCCGCCGACGCCAGCGCCTGATCTCCGTGCAGCATCCGGGTTACTTCTTCCGCCAGCGTCTTCTGCGCCAGCCGCTGTCCAGGCGACTCTCTGAACTGAGCCATCAGGGCATCGATCTCTGCCACGGACAGAAAGGTGAAGATCTTCAGGAAGTTCTCCACATCCGCATCCGCCGTATTCAACCAGAACTGGTAGAAGCTGTAGGGAGAGGTCCGTCCGGAATCCAGCCAGACGGCACCCGCCGCCGTCTTGCCGAATTTGGTGCCATCGGCCTTGGTGATCAGCGGCACCGTGAGGGCAAAGGCTTCCTGGCTGAGCTTACGCCGGACCAGATCCATACCCGAGACAATGTTGCCCCACTGATCCGAGCCCCCGATCTGCACGGAACACTGATGCCGCTCAGCCAGCTCTGCATAGTCCATTGCCTGCAGAAGCATGTAGCTGAACTCCGTGTAAGAGATGCCCTGATCCTCCCGCTCCAGCCTTGATCGAACGGAATCCCGCTGAATCATGGCGTTTACGGAAAAATACTTGCCTACATCCCGGAGAAAGGAGATGACGTCCATCTCGGCCGTCCACACCAGGTTGTTTTCGATCACGGCAGCGTTGTTGCCCTCGAAACTCACCAGGCCTTCCACCTGATGCCGGATTTTCTCTACCCAGCCGGCCACCACATCGGTCTGGTTCAGGGAACGCTCATCCACCCGCCCGGACGGGTCCCCGATCAGGCCCGTGGCACCGCCAAGCAGCAGAATGGGCCGGTGACCATGGGCCTGGAAGCGCCGCAGGGTGAGCAGCGGCACCAGATTACCGATGTGCAGGCTGTCTGCGGTGGGATCAAAGCCGCAATAGACCGTTCTGGCGCCCCCATCGAGGTGCTCGGCCAGTCCGGCCTCGTCCGATACCTGGGCCAGGAGCCCTCTGGCCTTCAATTCTTCGATCAGCGCGTTGCTCAAAATTCCACCTGCAGGCTGACGACCCCCTGCTCATATAGGGGGTCTTTGGCAAAGACGCGCACCATATCAAATCGGCTTTGCCAGACAAGCACACCCACACTGAGGCGTGGGCCACAGAGCGCGCCGGACAGGGTTTTCATCAGGGTCGAAATACATATACTGATCAGGCGGCACCCTGCTCGATGTTAGAAAACCGTCGTAACCTACGGATATTGAAAAGATATTCCGGAGCGTAAACCGACGGATCCCTGGCCTCATCCCTGGAACAGAAGGGGGGCCGGGACGGAACACAGGGCGTTTTAAAAAAGGATATAAAAACCCGTCGTGAGGTTTCCAAAGACACATCTGGTACTGGTCGGCGCAATCGGCCTCGGTCTCGCTTCTCTGGTCGTTGCGAAGTTTCGCGATGATGCCGAGGACGCCCGCTTCAGCACCGACACCATCCTGAGCGAAATTCCCGAGCAACCACTGGCTGGCCCGGTACCCGCCGGCGATGCCGGTGAACTGCCGCTGGTCACAGAGATCGCACCGGACCCTGCGCCGGAGCCGCTGCTCAAGGAACTGGTGCACGAGGTTCGGCCCGGCGACAGCACCGCCCGGATCTTCACCAGCCTGGAAATACCACAGCGCGAACTTAAGCTGCTCGAACGAACCAAGCCCTATGGCCAGAAACTGGCAGACATTCACCCCGGCCACCTCTTCACCTTCACGGTGAATGGCAATCACGAAATCATCAAACTGACGTACGCGCCCGGCCCGCTGGAAAAGCTGGCTTTCGAGCGCGCGGGTGATGGTTTCATCGGCCGGGAGGTGCAGCGCGAGCCGGACATCCAGACCGCCTACAAACACGCGAGCATCGATTCAAGTCTGTTCATCGCCAGTCAACGTGCCGGCCTCGATGATTCGCTGACCATGCGGCTGGCGCAGATCTTCCAGTGGGATATCGATTTCGTACTCGACATCCGCAAGGGCGATGAATTCTACGTTCTGTTCGAGGAACGCTATCTCGACAATGAATTCATTGGTTATGGCGACATTCTGGCAGCGGAGTTCATCAACCAGAACGACTCTTACCGTGCCGTGCGCTACGAAGGCGCCGACGGCCGCGGCGGCTATTTCAATCCGGAAGGTCGCAACATGCGCAAGGCCTTTCTCCGGGCGCCGGTGGAGTTCTCACGAATCAGCTCCAACTTCAATCTGCGTCGGAAGCATCCACTCTATAAGCGCACCATGCCGCACCGGGGCATCGACTACGCCGCCCCCACCGGCACGCCTATTCTGGCCGCGGGAGATGGACGTGTGCAGAGCGCTTCCAAGAGCAGCGCGAACGGTAACTACATCGTGATTCAACACGGCGAAGAGTTCACCACCAAGTACCTGCACCTGTCCCGTTTCGCCCGGGGCGTGCGCAAAGGCAGTCGCGTTGAGCAGGGCGATATCATCGGCTACGTGGGCTCAACAGGCTGGGCAACGGGGCCGCACCTCCACTACGAATTTCTGGTGAACGGCGTGCACCGCAATCCGCGCACGGTGAAACTGCCCGATGCGAACCCCGTCGCCGAGACGGAACTCGCCCAGTTCACCAGCAGCACAACGCCCTACTTCGGTCTGCTCGACGACTACAAGCAGCAGATCCAACTCGCACTCGCCCGCTAGAGACCTCAGTGCCGCAATCCCGAACGCCGGACCTCACCAGGGACGCCGCTGACGGGCACCTGTACATCGGTACGATCTCCGGCACCAGCGTGGACGGTCTCGACATCGCCCTGCTGAACCTGGCCGACGGCATACGCCTCGTGTACACGCGCACCATCGAGTTTCCAGACGCGCTCCGGGCGACTCTGCTCGCGCTCGGCCAGCCGGGCAACGACAATCTGGATCAGATCGGCGAGCAGGATGCTGCGCTTGGCGCGTTCACGGGCGAGGCGATTCTCGAGTTTCTGCAGCACGCCGGCCTCGAACCCGCACAGATCACCGCCATCGGCAGCCACGGTCAGACCATCCGTCACCGACCCGACGCCAGCCATCCGTTCACCTGGCAGATCGGTGACCCGAATCGGATCGCCGAAATCACGGGCATCACGACGGTGGCCGATTTCCGACGTAGAGACATGGCCGCCGGCGGGCAGGGTGCACCGCTGGTACCCGCCTTTCATGAAGCGTTGTTCCGGACACCGGAAGAATCCCGCGTGCTGCTCAACGTCGGGGGTATCAGCAACATCACCTGGCTGCCTGCCGATCAGAGCCTGCCGGTGCGCGGTTTCGATACCGGACCGGGCAACGGCCTGCTGGATGCCTGGTTCGCACGGCACAACGGCGGCGCGTTCGATGCGGATGGCGCCTGGGCGGGATCCGGCGTGGTAGCGGCGCCGCTGCTCGACACTCTGCTGGCCGATCCCTATCTGGCACGGGTGCCGCCAAAGAGTACGGGCCGGGAAGTCTTCAATCTGTCCTGGCTGGAAGCCCAGGCGGATCTGACCCACCTCCCGCCGCAGGACGTGCAGCGAACCCTGCTGGAATTCACGGCGGTCAGCGTTGCCCGGGCCATCGAACGCTGGGCTCAACCGGCGGAACGACTGGTGGTGTGTGGTGGCGGCAGGTTGAATGGATTGCTGATGGAACGACTGACGGCGGCCACGGGGCTGGCAGCACTCGTCAGCGAACAGCTGGCTTTCGACGGCGATGGGATGGAGGCGGCGGCGTTCGCCTGGCTGGCTGCGCAACGGTTGTCGGATCTGCCGGGGAACGCGCCGGCGGTGACAGGCGCTTCCGGCAGTCGGGTGCTCGGTGCCGTGTACCCGGGTTCGTCCTGAGAGAATTGTTCAGACCTGAACCGAAATTAGTCAACGCCGATCAGATCGAGACCTCAATCAGATCGCGAAGGAGTTTCCGCAACCACAGGTGGCCGCAGCATTGGGGTTGCTGACCACGAACTGCGCACCCTGGAGATCTTCAACGTAGTCGACTTCTGATCCCAGCAGGTACTGATAGCTGAGGGGGTCCACCACCAGCGTGACACCTTCCCGTTCGACAATGGCATCGTCGGCAGCGATCTCGTCATCGAAGGTGAATCCGTACGAAAAACCACTGCAACCCCCACCCGCGACGAACACGCGCAACTTCAGCGCGTCGTTGCCCTCCGCGACCATCAGTTGCCGTACCTTGTCGGCGGCCTGGTTTGAGAATCCGATTTCTGCCTGCATAGTCTCTTTGACCGTATCCGGTCAGAACGGTTCGCTGCCGCACCAGGGGATCCGTTCGGGTGGTTTCAATGAAGCGGAGGCCGATTATTTGCTACACGGTGGCAGATGGCAATCATCCGCAGTCCGGACTCAATCGCCGCTCGAGGCATTGTCCGCAGCTTCCGGGAACGGATGCACGTTTGGTTGATCGTTGCCGAGGGTCTCGTCGTGGACGAGCTGACCATCGACCATGGCGCCCAGCTGCATCTCGATCAGCTTGTAGTAGACATTGCCCTTCACCTCGGCGTTCCGGGCCAGTTCCATGCGATTGGTCGCATACACGTTGCCTTCCACACCGCCGTTGATAATGACGTTCGGCACGCGGATCTCACCGGTCACCGCACCTTCTTCACTCACCACGACGGTGGCATCACTACCGTCCTCCGCGAAGATGTTGCCGATCACATGACCATTTATGTAAAGTTGATTCACGAAACGTACGTCGCCGCTGACTTCCGTGTTTCCGGCAATCAGGGTGACGCCTTTCTCGGCGCTGTTTTTCTTCTGTTTTGCTTTTCTCATTATTTTTCCCGCACCGTCTTCTGTGCTTCAGTCTCGTGAGTGTCCTCAAGTGTGCCGCCGATCGATCACCGGCGGAAGTGTCAGCCGGCCACCGTCCAGTCGAATGTCCGACTCAGCGCTTGAGTATTGCGCTTGCCGGCCCTGACCACGATGCGTTCAGGTTCGAATCCCGGTGGCAGGCTGATCACGCCGGTCAGGTCCTGGAAGTACCGGAACCGGAATTTGAGAGGATACGAATCGTCCTGTCCGATTTCTGTGAGCGGCAGCACTCGTTGTCCGTTACCGGTCGCCGAATCGCTACCGTCCGTCCCGGGCATGCGGCCTTCCACTTCCAGAGTCGCCTCACCCTGGACCCAGTCCCGCCGGGTTTCTACCTGAGTGAGCAGCAAATGGAAGGTATATCGACCTTCCTCCTCCATGGCCGACAGCTCGAAGTCGGCGATCTGCAGCCCCCTGGCCAGGGACGAGGGCGCCATCAGGCTCTTGTAGAACGTCACTTCTTCCGTGAGCGCGGCAATCTGATCCTTGAGCAGGCGAATGTCTTCCTTCAGGGCCCGTGTCGCCTCGCTTTCGACGCCGCGGGTGAGGTCCACCTCGACGAGTTGCGCTTCCAGCTGTTCGATGGTGGCCCGGTTGGCCTCGTTCAGACGCTCCACGGACAGCAGATAGGTTTCATCGAGTTCCGACGTCGCACGACCAAGCAGAAAGGCGGCCACGGCCCCGCCTGCACATAAGGCAACAACAGCCATCAGAGTGAGCGCCTGGCGCCAGGGATGATGCGTTACCACCCGCATCGACGGCGATCCTTTCCCGCCAATCATTCGTCTCTCACTCGTCCGATGTTCCTCGTTCTCGACCTGTGGGCGCTTATACTAGCTTGCCATGGCCCACCTTGCGCTCCAAACCACCCCCACGATCCGTCACCAGGGAACAGTCCGCTGAAGTTACCGAGATTCATCGATCCGGAATTTTTCCAGCGCCGGCTCGCACATGTGGAAGCGCTGCCCCAGCTCTCCCTCCTTGCCGTGGCCGTGGGGCTGTTTACCGGTGCCGTGATTCTGCTGTTCCGGGCCGGTGTGGAAGTGATCGGCAGCCTGCTGCTGCCGGACGGCTCGGAATCGTTCGAGTTGCTCTCTCATATCGAGCGGTTCGCCCTGCCCGTCTTCGGTGCCCTTCTGCTCACCCTCTTTCTGGGCCGGATGTCCCCCGCCGATCGCCAGGTCGGCGTCGTGCATGTGATGGAACGATTGAGCCGCCACCAGGCGCGTCTGCCGGCCAGAAACGCCCTCGTGCAGTTCTTCGGCGGCATTCTGGCTCTGGTAACCGGACATTCCGGCGGTCGCGAAGGCCCGGCCATCCACCTGGGTGCAGCGAGCGCCAGCCTGATGGGCCAGGCGCTCCAGTTGCCGAACAACTCGCTGCGGGTACTGGTGGCCTGCGGCACGGCATCGGCCATCGCCGGTTCCTTCAACACCCCTCTGGCCGGGGTGATTCTGGCCATGGAAGTGGTGATGATGGAATACACACTGGGCAGCTTCATTCCGGTGATCATCGCTTCCGTGGTGACCACCGTGCTGACTCAGTATCTGTTCGGTGAACAACCCGCTTTCATCGTTGCTCCGCAGGAACTCGGCTCCTTTACCGAGCTGCCTTTCATCGTGTTCGCCGGCGTCATCGCCGGTTGTGTGGCCACCGGCTTCAACCGCTGCGTGCAGCTGTTTGCCAGTATGGCCAACCGGCCTTTCTGGATGCGGGCGTTGATGGCCGCCGCCCTGACCGGTGCGGCGGCTCAGATTGCCCCCCAGGTGATGGGCCTGGGCTACGACACCGTATCGGCCGCCATGCTCGGGGAGATCGCGCTCACCTCGCTGCTGCTCATTGTCGCGCTCAAACTCATCACCAGTGCAGCCGCCGTGGGGTTAGGGCTGCCGGTGGGGACGATCGGTCCGGTCTTCGTGATCGGCGCCGCACTGGGCGGCGCCCTCGGTTATCTCGGTCACTATCTGCAACCCTCCGCCGGCATTTCCATCGCTCTGTACGTGATGCTCGGCATGACGGCGATGATGGCCGCCGCGCTGCAGGCGCCGCTTGCAGCCCTGATGGCCGTACTCGAACTGACCGCAAACCCGAGCCTCATGCTACCCGCCATGCTCATTATCGTGGTGGCGTCACTGACCGCTTCCGTGGTTTTCAAGCAGAAGTCGGTTTTCCTCTCGACCCTGGACACCCTGGGGCTAAAATACCCGCCCGATCCAGTCACTGCGCATCTGCAGCGGGTGGGGGTGATCGCGATCATGCATCGCGAGCAGGTCCGCCTGCCCCTTCAATGCAGCACCGCAGAAGCGGAAGACGCCATGAAGGAACGTCCACTGTGGATCGTGGTGGAGTCCGAACCCGGTGAGGTTCGATGTGTGCTCCGGGGGGCCGACCTGGGCGCCTATCTCGAAACCGAGCATGATGAAGACGAGCCGGTGAATCTGCTCGAATTGCCGGGGCTACGTCTGGATGTGGCCAGCCTGGACTATCGGGCTACCCTCGCCGAAGCGCAGATCGCTCTACGTGAGCCGGGCACTGAAGCCCTGTGCATTCGCAGAACCACGGCGCCAATGATCGAGACGGTGCTGGGTGTGATCACCCAGCAGGACATAGACAACTATCGGAACCCGGGAGCATAGAAACAGATGGCCGGCGCATACCTCTGGCTCAAAGCCTTTCACATCATCGGTGTAGTGACCTGGTTCGCTGCCCTGTTCTACCTGCCGAGATTGTTCGTCTACCACAGCACCACAGAAGATGAAGCGGGCCGGGAAAGATTCAAGGTGATGGAAGACAAGCTCTACCGGATCATCATGCGGCCGTCCATGATCGTTGCGGTCGGTTTCGGGCTCGCCACGCTGGCTCTGTCCTGGGATGCCTTCGCGCCGACCGTCTGGCTCTGGATCAAACTGGTCTGTGTGGTGCTGCTGCTCGGCTATCATGACTACTGTGCCCGTCTGGTCCGCGCTTTCGCCGCCGACGAGAACCCGCACAGCGAACGTTTTTACCGGATGTTCAATGAAGCACCGGCAATCCTCCTCATCCTCATCGTGATCCTCGTGGTCGTTAAACCTTTCTAAGGCCAGAAATGAAACTCACTACTTCAGAACAGCTGATCGAGCGCGCTCGACGGTCCATTCCCGGCGGCGTCAACTCCCCGGTGCGTGCATTTACCGGCGTCGGCGGTACACCCGTGTTCTTCGAACGCGGCGAAGGCGCCTACCTCACGGACGCCGACGGCAATCGTTACATCGACTACGTCGGCTCCTGGGGGCCCATGCTGCTCGGGCACGGCAATCCCGCAATCGTCAAAGCCGTGCAGGACCAGGCGGCTCAGGCACTGGGATTCGGCGCGCCGACCGCGCTGGAGATCGACCTGGCGGAGCAGGTGATCAGCATGATGCCGTCCATCGAGCGTCTGCGGATGGTGAATTCCGGCACCGAGGCCACCATGTCGGCCATCCGCCTGGCCCGCGGTTATACGGGCCGGGACCTGATCATCAAGTTTGCCGGCTGCTATCACGGTCACTCGGATTCCCTGCTGGTGAAAGCGGGTTCCGGACTGCTCACCCTGGGCATTCCCAATTCTCCCGGCGTACCGGAGGCGGTCGCCGCCAACACGCTGACCGTGCCGTTCAATCATGCAGAGGCGGTGGCCAGCGCCTTCGAAACGTACCCGGACCAGATCGCCTGTGTGATCGTGGAGCCCGTGGCAGGCAACATGGGTTGCATTCCGCCACTCCCCGGCTTCCTCGAGAGTCTTCGGGAAATCACTGCAGCAAACGGTGCCCTGCTCATATTCGATGAGGTGATGACCGGTTTCCGCGTTGCCCGCGGAGGGGCTCAGGCGCTCTATGGCATCGATCCGGATCTGACCACCCTCGGCAAGATCATCGGCGGCGGACTGCCCGTTGGCGCGTTCGGCGGCAAAGCGGAGGTCATGGACCACATTGCGCCTGTCGGCGACGTGTATCAGGCCGGCACCCTGTCCGGCAATCCTCTGGCCACCGTGGCCGGATTGACCATGCTGCAGGCACTGGATGACGCCCTCTACGAGCAACTGGCCGCAGCAACGCAAAAGCTCTCCGAGGGATTGGCCGCACGGGCGGAAGCAGCCGGCATCCCCGTGACGCTGAATCATGTCTGCGCCATGTTCGGCCTGTTCTTCACCAGCGGCGACGTGACCGAGTTCGATCACGCCGCCAACGCAGACGTGAACCGCTTCAACAAGTTCTTCCATGCCATGCTGGAAAATGGCGTGTATCTGGCGCCAAGTGCGTTCGAAGCCGGCTTCCTGTCTGCGGCCCACGACGATGCCATCATCGAAGCCACACTGGCTGCCGCCGAGGTCTCGTTCGCGAGCCTGACCGACTGACCTAATCACAACGACACTCGGAACTGATATGTACGACGTATACGGACTGGGCAATGCCCTGGTCGACATGGAATACACCATCGAGGACAGCTTCCTCACCGCCCACGGCATCCCCAAAGGCCACATGACCCTGGTGGACGAGCCGGCGATGGCCGCACTGGTCGACGGTCTGGACGGCCGCGCGCCTGCCCGGATGAGCGGTGGCTCCGCCGCCAACACCCTCATCGCCGTGCAGGGATTCGGGGCACGGACATTCTATTCGTGCAAAGTTGCCGACGATGAAACCGGCCGGCACTTTCTGGACGACCTGTCATCTGCCGGCGTGGTCACCAACGACAATGCCGCGAGCGAGAACGGTACATCCGGGCGCTGCCTGGTGCTGATCACGCCAGATGCCGAACGTTCCATGAACACCTTTCTCGGCATCTCCAGCGCCCTGACCCATCAGGAACTCGATGAAGCGGCGCTTTCCAGATCAAGCTACTTCTATGCCGAGGGCTATATGAGTTCGGCAGACGGCAGTTGTGAGGCGGCCATCATCGGCCGGGAAATGGCGGAGAAAGCGGGTGTCAAAACCGCCCTGTCACTGTCGGACCCGAGCATGGTCGAATTCTGCCGCGATGGGCTGGTGCAGATTCTGGGTAACGGCGTGGATCACCTCTTCTGCAATGAAGAGGAAGCGCTCACCTGGGCCAGGACCGACCGGCTCGACGTGGCAGTGGCTGAACTCAAGGACATCGGCCGCAATCTGAACATTACCCTCGGCGCCAGGGGCAGCCTGGCGATCACACCGGAGGGCCGGTCCATGGTGGCGGGTTATCCTGCGGACGCGGTAGACACCACCGGCGCCGGCGACATGTACGCCGGCGGCTGCCTCTATGGCTGGAGTCAGGGCATGTCTGCGGAAGAAGCAGCCGGCCTGGGTAATTTTGCCGCGGCAACGCTGGTGCAGGCATACGGCGCCAGACTCAGAACCCGGGAAGCCTATCTCGACACATTGAAAGCATTCCGCGCAGCAACCTGAACCCGGGGACGCGGGTGCTCAACGGAACTCAGGGCGCCCGCTGAATGGCGAGATCGACCGGCAACCGGGCATCCACGCAGATCTCATCCCGTTCGATACGACAACCGAAGGCCAGCACCTCGACCCCGGCCGCCGCAGCCGAACGCACGGCGGCGCCGTAGGCGGGGTGGATGTCATCGGCCAGGGTCGCCCGCAGCACGCCGGTGTGCTGAACACAGAAAACCAGTGCCGCCCGATCCCCCGCCTCTACCCGGCGGACCAGCGCATTCACGTGCTTGAGCGCCCGCTCACTGACCGCATCCGGAAAGCTGCCCCGACCGGTTTCATCGCAGAGCGTCATGCTTTTTACCTCGACCCAGCAGGCCACCCCGTCCCCATCCTCGAGCAGGAAATCGAAGCGCCCGGATTCGTCCGGGATCACCGCCTCCGCTTTCACCAGGGAGAGATCCGCAAGCGGTTCGAGGCTGCGGGCAGACAATGATTCCGCCATCAGCTGGTTTGCCCGGGCGGTGTTCACACCCACCCGACCCTGTGCGCTGACAACGACTTCCAGCGTATGCGGATATTTGCGCTTCGGGTTGTCCGACGTGGAATACCAGGCCTCGGATCCAGGCTCCGCGCAGCCGAGCATGGCGCCCGTATTCGGGCAGTGCACGGTCAGGGGACCATCCGCCGTTTCCAGATCGGCCAGGAATCGTTTGTAGCGACGGACCAACGTAGCCCGGGCCAGGGGCGGATCCAGCTTCATGACTGCCGCCAGGCTGCCAGGGCTGCGCCGATCCTGGTCAGACCCAGGTCGATATCGTCCTCTGCTGTGGTGTAGGCGAAGCGGACGAAGCGATCCGCCAGATGGTGACCGAAGTCCACACCCGGGGTCACGGCAACCTGATATTCATCGATCAGCTTCCAGCAGAACGATTCCGAATCGAGACCCGTGCTGCTCACATCCACATAGAGATAGAAGGCCCCCTGAGGATCTACCGGTATCTCCAGGCCCAGATCCCGCAGACCGCTCGCCAGCTGATCCCGGCGCCGGGCATATCGCTGCCGACGGGACTCGTGGATCTCTATGGCCTGGGGCTCGAACGCCGCCAATGCCGCGTGCTGGGCAATACTCGAAGGGGAAATGAAGAGGTTCTGAGCAAGCCGACTGACCCCGTCCACGCATGCCTCCGGCACCACCATCCAACCGAGACGCCAGCCGGTCATGCCGAAGTATTTGGAGAAGCTGTTGAGCACGAATATGTCCGGCTGAACCGACAACCCGGTCCGATACTCCGGCTGCCCGTCACCGTAGATCAGCCCCTGATAGATTTCGTCGAGCAGAAACAGCCCCTGGCGCTCATGCACCATGTCGATGAGCGTGGCCAGTCGTTCGCGACTGACCAGTGCACCGGTGGGATTGGCTGGCGAACCGAGCAGCAGTCCCCGTGATCGTTCCGACCAGGCCGCCGCCAGTGCATCAGGCGTGACCTGGAAGCCGTCAGCCGCCTCCACATCAATACGGGCCGGGATCGCATTGACCAGACCCACAAAGACCTCGTTGCACGGATAGCCCGGGTCCGGCATGAGGAGTTCATCGCCGGGGTTCAGCAACAGTCCGGCAAGCAGCAGCAGACCACCGCTGGCACCGGAAGTGACCACGATTCGCTCCGGTGACACCTGCACACCGGCGGTCTGTTCATAGTAGGCGGAAATTCTTTCACGCAGGGCCGGTGTCCCCAGCGCCTGGGTATATCTGGTGTGGCCATCGGTCAGGGCCGCCTGGCCAGCCCGGACGATGGGCGCTGCGGTATCGAAGTCCGGCTCGCCCACCTCGAAATGAACCACCTTCAAGCCCTGCGCTTCCAGCGCCTTGGCCCGTTCCATCAGCTGCATGACCCGAAATGGGGCAATCTGATTCAATCTGCTGGCGATCATCGGGTTGATGAGAGCCTCTCATGGTGGCGGTCGTGGGTGGGCATGATGCGCGCAGGCAGAACGGGTCTCAACCCGGATCGGCAGGCAAAATGACTGAAAATACGGCGCAATCCACTCATATCGAACGGGCACTTCCACCCGTCTCAGAACGGCATTTCAGCTATGGCGTACTGCCTGCGGTTCTGGTAGCTTACGCGCCCTTCGATTTGGGGCGCTCAAGTCCTTCTCTATCGGACTGAAGCGTTCTCACCGAAACAAGCTGAATATCAGCTGCCAGGCAGCTTACTCAGCAGCGAACTGGCAGCGGTTTGGCTGTCACTGGAAAGACGGAAGCGTTCTGGTATTTCGAGCGGTCTCGATCAACTGGATTGACGAAGGAAGACAGACCGTCACTGAAGAGGATCGATCTGAGTATGGCGTCCACTGCACGCAAGAAATCTGCATCAAAAGCGGCCGATTCGCCGTTTAAGAATTTCACCCCCTATAAGCCCAAGAAGAATGAGCCCTACATGAGTGAGGGCCAGATGGATCATTTCCGCGACATCCTGAGCAAATGGCGCCAGGAACTCATGGAAGAGGTGGACCGCACCGTGCACCACATGCGTGACGAAGCGGCCAACTTCCCGGATCCTGCCGACCGGGCAACTCAGGAAGAGGAATTTTCGATCGAGCTGCGCACCCGGGATCGTGAGCGCAAGCTCATCAAGAAGATCGATCAGACCATCGATCGGATCGATCAGGAAGATTTCGGTTACTGCGACACCTGCGGGGTAGAGATCGGCCTGCGTCGCCTCGAAGCCCGGCCCACGGCGACCCAGTGCATCGACTGTAAGTCGCTGGACGAAATCAAAGAGAAGCAGTTGCACGGCTGATCCGGCTGTCATGACGACTGCAGCGGGCCGGTTTGCTCCCTCTCCCACCGGCCCGCTCCATTCAGGATCCCTTCTGGCGGCCACCGCCAGCTATCTGGACGCCCGGCATCGGGGCGATCGCTGGCTGGTGCGCATCGACGACCTGGATGTGCCGCGCAACGTTCCCGGTGCGGAAGACGCGATTCTCAAGTCACTCGAAGCCCACGGTCTGCATTGGGATGGTGCTGTCATACGCCAGAGTGAGCGACTCGAGCGATACCAGGCAGCACTGGCCCGCCTGACCGAAGCAGGGCACACCTTTAACTGCACCTGTGCCCGGAAACACCTGAAAGGACTCGGACCTTATCCCGGCCTCTGTCGCAATGCGGACCATCCCTCGCAAGATGCCGCGGTTCGCGTGCGGGTCAATGACTCGCCCGTGGTCTTTGAAGACGGCGTGGTGGGCCCGGTCCGGGAGCGGCTCACAGAGACCGTCGGTGACTTCATCATCCGCCGCCGCGATGGACTGATAGCCTATCAACTGGCCACCGCCGTCGACGATGGTGAGCCGGAGATCACCCGGGTCGTCCGTGGCCGTGATCTGCTGGACAATACGGCGAGACAACTCTATCTGATACACCTGCTCGCCGGGCATCCGCCCGCATACGCCCATGTACCCATGCTTACGAACGCCGCCGGTCAGAAACTCTCCAAGCAGACGCACGCGGCGCCGCTGAACGATGCGACCCCCACGGCCAATCTGCGCGAAATCCTGCCGCTGCTCGGGCTGACACCGCCCGCCGCGCTCTCCACGCCTGGCGAACTGCTCGATTGGGCCACACCCGGGTTCTCCCTGGCGGCCCTGCGGGGACTTCCAGCCAGTTTCCGTCACTGAGGCTGCTTTTTGTTAACATCCGCACCCACATGAACCGAATACTCGTGCTGGACCCGGCGTCGCAGACCTCGCGACCCATCGAATCCGTGAAGTCCCTGCTCAACGGCGCCCAGGGATACGAACCGGTGTCGATTCCCGATCTGACCAATCTGCCCGAACTGGCGAGCACCGCCAGCGCTCTGCTGTGCCTGTACGACCGGCACAGTGAGGCCCTGGCCAGCCGGTCGATCCCCGTGCTGGTGATCGATGCCGAACCGGATGTCCGCCGCGCCGTGACAGCCATGAAGGCAGGCGCCAGCGAATATCTCGCAGCGGATGATCCCGGCCTGCTGGCACAGCTTGCCCGGGTGATTACCGAGCATTCAGACGCCGTGGACAGCGCCTTTCCCACGGTCGGCGCCAGCGAACTGATGCAGACCCTCGCCGAGAGCATCACCCGGGTCGCGCCGACGGATTCACCGGTACTGATTTCCGGCGAATCCGGCACCGGCAAGGAGCGGGTAGCCCGCGCCATTCACTCTGCCAGCCGCCGCAAAGGTGCGGCCATGATCGCGCTCAATTGCGCAACTGTGCCTGATGAGTTGATCGAAACAGAGCTTTTCGGTCCACCCGACGACACCACACGAGGGCTCGTCAGCTCCGCGACCGGCGGCACGCTCTTTCTCGATGAGGTGGGCGAGCTGCCCAAGGCTGCCCAGGTGCGGTTGCTGCGCATCATGGAGTGTGAGCACGACATGCGGCTGATCTGCGCAACGACCCGGGATCTCCAAAGCCTGGTCCAGACCGGACAATTCCGCAGTGACCTCTACTACCGTCTCAAGGTGATCGGACTCAAAGTGCCGCCCCTGAGAGAACGGGGCGAGGATGTGCTGCTGCTGGCTGATGAGATTCTCGCCAGCACCATGGAAAAGCTCGGCAAGCGGGACCTTCATTTTGCGGCGAGTACCCAGGCGGACATGCGCCGCTATCCCTGGCCAGGCAATGTCCGAGAGTTGGAGAATGCCATTCAGCGGGCGGTCATCCTCTCCGACGGGGATGCGATCAGCACGGCGATGCTGGCCATAGAAATGCCGGAATCCCGCGAGACGGAATCCCCCATCGGCGCCTCGCCGGATCAGACCATCGAAGATTATTTCGTCAACTTCGTCACCACCCATCAGGACAACATGACGGAGACAGAACTGGCCGAGAAACTCGGTATCAGCAGGAAGAGTCTCTGGGAGCGACGCCAGCGCCTGAATATCCCCCGCAAAAAGACCAAAAAACGAGGCCGAAGAAGAGATGTCAGTTGACCGGAGCTGAAGTACGGCGCCTGGATGCGACCGAGCATGGCCTGACGGCCGAGCGGGTCAGTCCCAACGCCCTGGATGTGACTGCCAAGCTGCAGGCTGCCGGTTTTGCCGGTCTGATTGTCGGCGGCTGTGTGCGCGACCTGCTCCTCGGGCACACCCCCAAGGACTTCGACGTTGCCACGAACGCCACGCCGGAGGAGGTCCGCGACCTGTTCCGCCGTTCCCGACTGGTGGGTCGTCGTTTTCGCATCGCCCATGTCCGCTACGGACGGGAGCTGATTGAAGTCTCCACCTTCCGCCGGGCGGTCGCGGATGAAAAAGACGAACGGGCCCATTCCGCGGCAGGCATGATTCTCCGAGACAATGTTTACGGCACGCTGGAAGAAGATGCCTTCCGCCGGGACTTCACCATCAACGCCCTCTATTACGACCCGCAGACCGAAGAGATCCTGGACTATGTGGGCGGCCTGGAAGACCTGGAATCCGGCCACCTCCGGTTCATCGGCGATGCCATGACCCGGGTCCGGGAAGATCCGGTCCGGGCGCTGCGCGCCATCCGTTTCCAGGCGAAACTCAACTGTGAGCTCGATCCTGAAATCTCCACCTGCCTGAGCGAAGCGGCCGAGGCCCTGGCTGCCGTGCCGGCCGCGCGCCTGTTCGACGAGATTCAGAAAATCCTCATGTCCGGCCAGGCGGAACAGGCCTGGTCCGCGCTGGTGACGACGCCCCTGCGGGCGGCATTGTTTCCCGGCTGCGATCCCCAGGACCCCCTGGTGCCTCGCGCCATGCGGAATACGGATGATCGGATTCGTGCCGACAAACCAGTGACGCCGGGCTTCCTGCTGGCCGTGCTGCTCTGGGCCGACTACCGGGCCCGGGCCGGTGACTTCGCCGCGGAGATGAAACCGGCGGACGCTCGATCGCACGCAGCGACTGACTGTCTGGCCGAACAGCAGCAGATCATCGCCGTGCCCCGTCGCTTCTCTCAGTTCATCCGGGATGTCTGGCAGCTTCAGGAACGCCTGGTGGACAGACAACCCCGGGCCATTAACCGGCTGGCTGGCCACGCCAGATTCCGGGCAGCCTACGACTTTCTTCTGCTCCGGGCCGAAGCCGGCGACGGCAGTGTGAAGAGCGAGGAAGAGGCCACGGAAATCGCCGCCGCTGCCGAATGGTGGACCCGATATCAGGACGTCGGCGACGAAGAGAAAAAGGCCATGATCGAAGAGCGCCGGGGCTCTGCGCCAAAGAACAAACGTCGTCGACGCCGCCGAAAGCCCGCCAGGGCGCCAGATCAGGGCAACTGACTGCCGTCCTGGACGATGCCCGACCAATCAGAGACGAATCGGGCTATGGCAGCGGGTAGAGTTCTGGCAGACTCGTACCCTGCATGAACAGCGTCGCCCACGAGCCAGCTCCCGTAGATGTCACCGCAGGATCCCGTCAGCTTCTGGCGGGGCACAAACTGCCTGGCTATATCGCCGTGGAGGGCCCCATCGGGGTCGGCAAAACCACGCTGGCCAACAAGCTTGCCCAGACTCTGGCTTACTCCCTGGTCCGGGAACCCGCCAGCGAGAATCCGTTCCTGCATCGCTACTACCGCGAAGGCAAGCGGCACGCACTGCCCACTCAGCTCTTCTTTCTACTGCACCGGGCGGAACAGATCGCCGACCTGAGAAATCAGGATCTACTGGCACCGAACCTGGTTGCAGATTTTCTGATGGAGAAGGATGAGCTGTTCGCACGCCTGACGCTGGATGACAACGAGTTCACCCTCTATAAACAGATTCAGCAGAGCCTGGGTATCGAGCCACCGAAACCGGATCTGGTCATCTACCTGCAGGCGCCGGCCGATGTGCTGCTGGCCCGTATTCGTGCGCGCGGCATCGATGCCGAACGGGAGATCAGCGCGGACTACCTGGAAGCATTGATCGATTCCTATACCGAGTTTTTCCACTTCTATAATGACGCCCCGCTACTGGTGGTGAATGCCACGGAAATCGATCTCGCCAACAACGCCGGTCATTTCGATGCGCTGCTCGAACAGCTGGTCGCCATGGACGGTCCGCGGCAGTATTTCAATCCCCATCCGCAATTGATCTAGGTTTGTGAAACCGGAATCCGCCCAGCATTGGAAGGTGCTTTCCCAGCTCGCGTCTGCCAGGCAGGACGTTGCGGACAGTGTCGCCGAGCTCACCTCACGGACGGTCGAAGCGGCCGGCCTCTATGCGGACCTCACGAAACAGCAACTCGACGACGAAGTACTCGCAGCCCTGATCGCTCTGGCTGAAGAAATGGACCTCAAGGCCGCCATGGACGCACAGTTCTCCGGCGCGGCCATCAATCAGAGCGAGAATCGGCCCGCCCTGCACACCGCCCTGCGTGCGCGTCCGGAGCAGGTACCGGAAATCGCCCGGGAAGCAGCAGGCACCATGGGCGATATTCTCGATCTGGCCGAGGCGGTCCGTCGTGGTGACTGGCGCGGCGCAACCGGGGATGCGATCACAGACGTGGTGCACATCGGTATTGGCGGCAGCCACCTGGGCCCGGAGCTCGCGGTGGAAGCGCTTGCCAACGCTGGTTCAGGCGGACCGCGCATACATTTCGTCGCCAACATCGATGCCAGGGCGCTGGCATCCGCCATTGCCGGCTTGAACCCCGAGCGCACGCTGTTCGTCATCGTCTCCAAGAGTTTCTCCACGCTGGAAACCCGGGTGAATGCGCAAAGCGCCCGGGCCTGGTTTCTCGAACGCATGGGCAGCCTGGACGCCATTGCCAATCATTTCGTGGCCATCTCCACCAATCTGTCTGCGGCGGACGAATTCGGTATCCCGGCGGCCAACGTCTATCCCATGTGGGATTGGGTCGGCGGACGCTACTCTGTCTGGTCGCCGGTCGGCATCCCGTTGGCGCTGGCCATCGGCCGTGCCGGGTTCAATGATTTCCTGGCCGGCGCTCGCGCCCTGGATGAGCACTTCCGTTCCGCCCCTTTCCAGGAAAACCTGCCCGTGCTGATGGCGCTGGCCGGAATCTGGCACTACAACTTCCTCGGTGTGACCAACCAGGCCATCCTGCCCTATTCAGAGCGACTGCGGCTGCTTCCGGATTTTCTGCAGCAGTTGATCATGGAATCGAACGGCAAGAGCGTGCATCAGGACGGCAGCGACGTGGCAGTGCACACCATGCCCATCGTCTGGGGCGGCCGCGGCACCAACGGCCAGCACGCCTACCATCAACTCCTGCATCAGGGTACCCGCTCCTTCACCGCGGACTTCATCGTCGTTGCGGGAAATGGGGCGGAAAACCTCGTCGGGGCAGCAGACGAACATCATCGCTGGCTGAATGCCAACGCCCTGGCCCAGAGCCAGGCCATGCTCCTGGGGCAGAATTCCGAAGATGCACACAAGCGTGTGCGCCCAGGCAAGGCGAGCACGACGATCGTTCTGCCCGCTCTCACACCGGGCGCCCTCGGCGCGCTGATCGCCCTCTATGAGCAGATCGTGTTTTGCCAAGGTGTGATCTGGGACATAAACTCCTTTGATCAATGGGGAGTCGAGCTGGGCAAACGCCTGGCGGTACCCATCTTCGAGCAGCTCGGAGGCAAGTCAGCGCGCTCACAGGACGCATCAACCCGCGCTCTGATCGATCATCTGACCCGCAGCCGGCAGTGACAGCCCGACCCCCTGGCAGTTAGAGGAAGGATCAATCCAATGTCCGAAGTTCACGTAGTACCCGTGCCCGAAACCGCGCGCGATCGTTGCTTCATCAACGACGATCAGTACCAGGCCATGTACGATCGCTCCGTCAGCGACCCGGACGGCTTCTGGGCAGAGCAGGCCGACATTTTCCTGGACTGGTTCGAGAAGTGGACCGACATCTGTGACGCCGATTTACCGGCAGGCAAGGTGAGCTGGTTCAATGGCGGCAAGCTGAACATTGCCTACAACTGCATCGATCGGCATCTGGAAACCCGTGGCGATCAGACCGCCATCCTCTGGGAAGGCGATGCGGGGGACACGGCACACATCAGCTACCGGGAACTGCATACCAGGGTCTGTCAGCTGGCCAACGCCTTGAAGGCGCGCGGTGTCAGAAAAGGCGATCGGGTGTGTATCTACATGCCCATGATTCCGGAAGCGGCCTACGCGATGCTCGCCTGCACCCGCATCGGCGCCATCCATTCCGTGGTGTTCGGCGGGTTTTCGCCCCAGTCCCTGAGAGATCGGATCCTCGATTCGGACTGCCGGGTGCTGATCACGGCGGATGAGGGCGTGCGCGGAGGCCGGACCGTGCCGCTGAAAGCCAACGCAGAAGAGGCACTGGCCGACTGCCCGAATGTGCATACGGTTCTGACCGTGCGCCGCACCGGGGCCGAGGTGGCCTGGAACGCCGAGCGGGACGTCTGGTATCACGAACTGGTGGACGCCCAGCCGGAAAGCTGCGAGCCGGAGGTCATGGACGCGGAAGATCCTTCCTTCATTCTCTACACCTCCGGATCCACCGGCATGCCGAAGGGCGTGCAGCACGGTACCGCCGGTTATCTGCTGCAGGCGGCCATGACCCATAAGTACGTCTTCGATTATCACGACGGCGACATTTACTGGTGCACGGCGGACGTCGGCTGGATCACGGGCCATACCTATATCGTCTACGGACCACTCGCCAACGGCGCGACCACGCTCATGTTCGAAGGTGTGCCCACCTGGCCGGATGCCGCACGCTGCTGGGAAGTGGTGGATAAGCACGATGTGAACATCTTCTACACCGCACCGACCGCGCTTCGACAACTCATGGCGCAGGGTGATGAATTCGTCACCAGAACGTCCCGTTCATCTCTGCGACTGCTCGGTTCGGTGGGTGAACCCATCAACCCGGAAGCCTGGGAGTGGTACCACAGGGTGGTCGGCGAATCCCGCTGCCCCATCGTCGACACCTGGTGGCAGACGGAAACCGGCGGCATCATGATCTCGCCTCTGCCCGGCGCCACCCCGCTGAAGCCCGGCAGCGCCACCCGGCCGTTTTTCGGCGTGCAACCGGCCCTCGTTGACCCGGAAGGAAACGTACTCGAAGAAACCGAAGCTTCCGGCAACCTGGTGATCACTCAGAGCTGGCCCGGTCAGATCCGCACCGTGTACGGGGATCATCAACGGGTGGTGGATACTTACTACAGCACCTACAAGGGTTACTACTTCACGGGAGACGGTGCCCGCCGTGATGCGGACGGTTACTACTGGATCACCGGGCGGGTGGACGACGTGATGAACGTTTCCGGTCACCGTATCGGCACCGCCGAAGTGGAAAGCGCGCTGGTGCTGCACGAAGCGGTTGCCGAAGCCGCGGTGGTCGGTTATCCCCATGCGGTGAAAGGCGAAGGGATCTATGCCTATGTCACCCTCATGGTCGGCAACAATGAAGACCAGGATCAGCTTCGGGATGAACTGGTGGCTCTGGTCCGCGCCGAGATCGGACCGTTCGCCAGGCCCGAACACATCCAGTTCGCGCCCGGCCTGCCGAAGACCCGGTCCGGAAAGATCATGCGGCGTATTCTGCGCAAAATTGCAGCGGACGATCTGGAGTCCCTGGGCGACACCTCGACGCTGGCAGAGCCTGCGGTGGTGGACGATCTGGTCACGAATCGCGCCGGCGCCTGACAGACAGGTTGCGCCGGCGGCCAGGCTATCGGCTATCGGCTATCGGCTATCGGCTATCGGAGCGCGGCCAGCTTGAAGTTGTCCCAGGTGACCCGATTACCCGGTGTGAACACCATCCAGCGGCCATTCGCACCCCGGGCCGTGGCGGTATTCGCCGGCGGATCTTCCACCGCCGGCTGGCCATGCCCGCCGTTGTACTTGCGGCCCATCTGAATCCGGGCTTCAGCCAGATGCGGATCCGCCGCCTCCGCCGCCGCGTCTTCCAGCACGACGGCCTTTCCCTGCAGCATGACGGCCTGCAGTTCGGGAAACTTTTCATTTCGATCGACGATGATGCTGCAGTCCGGATGACGCCGCAGGTTGACGACCTTCTGGCCCCGGCCATAGATGTAGATCCTGCCACCCGCCCAGCCGAACCACATCGGGGTGAGGTTGATCCGGCTGCCAGGCCCCAAGGTGGCTATCCGGCAGTTCCAGGTGGAGGTCATGATTTCCGCGATCTGAGCGTCGTCGAGCGCCAGCTTTCTAGATAAAGGCATGTGTACTTTCTCTCTCTCTCCGCCCCTTCTTATATCCTAACGCGGAAACAAAAACGCGCCCCGGAGGGCGCGTTTTTTATCCGATCGCTCCGACCTCAGGCCGAAGCGAATCCGCTTACGCGGATTCGGAGTAGTTTTCCACTTCCTTCATGGAAAGCTTGATCCGACCGCGCTGATCCACATCCAGGCAGACCACTTTCACGTCCTGCCCTTCTGTCAGATAGTCGCTGACATTTTCCACCCGCTCTTCGGCGATCTGGGAAATATGCAGCAGACCATCCTTGCCAGGCAGGATGGTGATGAAGGCGCCGAAGTCGACGATCCGGGCAACCTTGCCCTCGTAGATTCTGCCGACTTCCGCTTCCGCCGTGATCTCTTCGATCTTGGCAACCGCGGCCTTCATGCCTTCACCATCGGCGGCATAGATCCGTACGCTGCCATCGTCTTCGATGTCGATGTCGGCGCCGGTTTCTTCAACGATGCTGCGGATGGTGGCACCACCCTTACCGATGATGTCGCGAATCTTATCCGGATGAACATTGAGAACGCGCATGGCTGGCGCGTTGTCGGAAATCTCATCACGGGATTCGGAGAGCACCTTGTTCATCTCATCCAGGATATGCTGGCGCGCATCCAGTGCCTGAGCCAGGGCGATCTCCATGATCTCCTCGGTGATGCCATCGATCTTGATGTCCATCTGCAGGGCGGTAACCCCATTGGCCGTTCCGGCCACCTTGAAGTCCATGTCACCGAGGTGATCTTCATCGCCGAGAATGTCGGTCAGCACTGCGTACTTGTTGCCTTCCTTGACGAGACCCATTGCTACGCCAGCCACCGGCGCCTTCATGGGCACACCCGCATCCATCAGGGCCAGAGAGGTACCACAGACACTGGCCATGGAAGAGGAACCGTTGGATTCCGTAATTTCGGAAACAACCCGCAGGGTATAGGGGAAGTCATCCACATTCGGCAGCACCGCGGCTACACCCCGGCGGGCCAGACGGCCGTGACCGATCTCGCGACGCTTCGGGCCACCCATGAAACCGGCTTCACCGACGCTGTAGGGCGGGAAGTTGTAGTGCAGCATGAAGTTGTCTTTGTAGGTGCCTTCGAGCGCATCGATCATGGCCGCATCGCGCATGGTGCCGAGGGTGGCAACCACGATCGCCTGGGTTTCACCCCGGGTGAACAACGCTGATCCATGCGTTTTCGGCAGAATGCCGGTTTCCACATGGATGGGGCGCACGGTGCGCAGATCGCGACCGTCAATCCGCGGTTCGCCATTGATGACCCGCTGCCGGACCAGGTTCTTTTCAACCTTGGCAAACGCATCGGATACATCATCTGCACTGAACTCGGCGTTTTCGCCACCGGCGAGTGCTTCGACAACGGACTTGCGCAGCTCGCTGACTTTAGCCTGACGCTCCATCTTGTCGGTCACCCGATAAGCTTCGCCCAGGTCCGCTTTCACTGCCGCGTCGACCTTCTCGGCCAGACTGGCGTCCGCTTCCGGCGCCTGCCAGTCCCAGGCCGGCTTACCCGCTTCCGCGGCAAGCGCCTTGATGGCATCGATGGCAACCTGCATTTCCTGGTGGGCGAAGAGCACGGCCCCCAGCATCTGATCTTCGCTGAGCTGATCCGCTTCCGACTCCACCATCAGGACGGCGGCATCGGTGCCGGCAACCATCATGTTGAGCTTGGAATCAGCCAGCGCTTCGTAGCCTGGATTCAGGACATAGGTGCCGTCCAGGTAACCCACCCGCGAACAGCCGATCGGGCCGCCGAAGGGAATGCCGGAGATTGCCAGAGCGGCAGAGGCACCCAGCATGGCTGCCACATCCGGATCCTGGTCCTTGTCTGCAGACATGACCGTGCAGATCACCTGCACTTCGTTCAGAAAGCCCTTCGGAAAGAGCGGACGGAGCGGACGGTCGATGAGCCGGGAAGTGAGGGTTTCTTTTTCGGAAGGCCGACCTTCACGGCGGAAGAAACCACCCGGGATCTTGCCCGCGGCGTAGGTTTTTTCCTGATAGTTGACGGTCAGTGGGAAGAAGTCCTGACCCGGACGGGCAGACTTGGCACCCACCACGGTGCACAGGACAACGGTGTTATCGATGGTGACAAGCACCGCACCGGTTGCCTGCTTGGCGACACGACCGGTCTCGAGTATGACCTTCTGGTCGCCCAGCTGAAATTCTTTAGTTATGGGATTCAAAATTTTTCTCCAATTAGGATTACGCGATCATTGCGCGCGCGTACTTTCTTTCCTGTACGCCTGCTAACGTCGCAGACCCAGTCGCTTGATCAGATCTGAATAGCGATTGGCGTCTTTCTGCTTCAGGTAATCCAACAGTTTGCGTCGCTGGTTGACCATACGGATCAGCCCGCGGCGGGAATGATGATCTTTGTGGTGTGCTTTGAAATGCTCCTGCAACCCGTTGATATTGTGGGTGAGCAGTGCAACCTGCACTTCCGGGGACCCTGTGTCCCCCTCTTCCGTTTGATACTCCTTGATGATGTCTGCTTTGCTTGCGGCATTCAGTGCCATTTTTCTTACTCCATTCAATGTGCGCTACGTTTATCGGGATCACCGTGCACATTTACAGTGACCTCGTGGCGACGGGCTTTTTCTACTATCTCAGCCCGCCAACTGCTTACCGTTCGTTAGAACGATCCTCCACCACCAACCGGCGTGGAGCTACTCTGCCATCGTCGAGAATTTCGCCGACGCCAATGAACTTCGTGGTGTCGTCTTCCTCGACTTCCGACAGCCGCACCCAACCACTGGTCGGTGCATGCGGAACAATCACCGGCTGACCCTGGCGCAGGTAGTAAGCCGTGTTGTCGGTCAATCTGACCTCCGGCCACTGCCTGACAGCGCTGCCAACCGGTTGCAGGAAGCGATCGAGGGAGCCCTGTTCGAGGGCTGCTTCCAGCGTCTCGAAAGTCACCAGATCCGCTTCCGAGTACGGGCCGGCCGCCAGTCGTCGTAACTCGACGACGTGTGCGCCACAACCCAGCACTTCGCCGAGCTCCTCGGCGATCGTTCGAACGTAGGTGCCCTTGCTGCAGTGGATGGTCAGCGTCAGGCTATCCCCGTCGAAGTGCTCCAGCTCGTTCGAAAAAATCGTTACCCGCCGGGCTTCCCGCTCGATCTCAATGCCCTGCCGCGCCAGCTTATAAAGCGGCTGACCCTGGTGCTTGATGGCGGAAAACATGGACGGGACCTGATCGATCTCGCCACGGAAGAAGCGCAACGCGTCTTCCACCTTTTCTGCATCCACACCTTCCACCGGACATTCCCGGATCACCTGGCCATCTGAATCGCCACTGTCCGTGGCAATGCCCAGTTTGATCCGGACCCAGTACTTCTTGTCCGAAGACAGCAGGTACTGGGAAAATTTCGTTGCCTCACCGAAACACAGAGGCAGAACGCCTGTGGCCAGCGGATCCAGAGCGCCGGTATGGCCAACCTTTTTCGCGTTGAACAGACGCTTGGCTTTCTGCACCGCATCGTTCGAACTGATGCCCTGTGGCTTGTCCAGCACCAGGATGCCGCTCACATCGCGGCCGCGTCGACGTCTAGCCATCCTGCTTCTCTTCATCATCCGGATGTTGGCCATCGGCACGATGTTTCACATCGGCCTGCACCGCTTTCTGGATCAGAGATTCCATGGCCGGCCCACGCTCGACCACTACGTCATAGTGAAATCTCGGTTTCGGAGTGGTGCGCATGCTGTGCCGCTTGGCAAGTTCCGAACGGAAATAACCAGCCGCCTTGTTCAGGACGCCGATCAGTTCCGCCCGTTCTTCGTCGGTACCGGTTTCGTGTGAAGAAACATAAACCTCCGCATAAGAGAGATCTTTGCTCACCTTCACTTCGTTCACGCTCACCATACCCACACGCGGGTCGCGCATCTGCCGCTGGATGATCGACGCGAGCTCATCGCGAATAAAATCCGCAACACGCTCTTCTCTGCCGAATTCACGCATACCAGCGGCTGAACTCAATTAGAGCTCTCGAGCGACTTCACGGGAATCGAAGACCTCGATCAGATCGCCTTCCCGCACGTCGTTGTAGTTCCGCACACCGATACCGCATTCGGTGCCGTTGCGTACTTCGTTCACGTCATCCTTGAATCGTCTGAGCGACTCCAGCTCGCCTTCGTAGATCACCACGTTGTCACGCAGCACCCGAATGGGCTTGTTCCGGAAGACGTTGCCCTCGATCACCATGCAACCGGCGATCTGCCCGTAACGGGGCGAGCGGAACACGTCCCGAACCTCGGCGATGCCGACGATTTCTTCACGGATTTCAGGCGCCAGCATCCCTGAAAGTACCTGCTTCACGTCGTCCAGCAACTCGTAGATCACGCTGTAGTAACGCAGATCCAGGCCTTCTTTTTCGATCAGTTTCTTGGCCGAGCTGTCTGCCCGGACGTTGAAACCGAAGATGGCCGCACCGTAAGTGAGCGCCAGGTTGGCGTCTGTTGCCGTGATACCGCCGATCCCGGAGCCGAGGATGTTCACCGCAACCTCATCGTTGCCCATCTCGGTAAGCGCCTGCTGGATCGCCTCCAGAGAACCTCGCACATCGGCCTTCAGCACCATCTTCAGAATGCGCTTCTCGCCTTCGCCGATATTGGCGAACATGTTCTCCATCTTCGCGGCCTGCTGCATGGCAACCCGCTGTTCCTGAGACTTATCGCGTCGGAATTCGGCCAGCTCGCGGGCTGTCCGCTCATCGTTCGCGACCGAGAAATCATCACCCGCCGCCGGGGTGCCACCGAGACCAAGCAGTTCCACCGGATCGGATGGACCGGCCGTTTTAATCTGCTCACCCAGATCGTTGAGCATGGCTCGAACCCGACCATGGAATTCACCGGCGATGACCACGTCACCCTGATTGAGGGTGCCGTTCTGAACCAGGACCGTCGCCACCGGGCCACGACCTTTGTCCAGTCTCGACTCGATGACCGTGCCGCGCGCCGGACCGGTTTCCACCGCTTTCAGTTCGAGAATTTCAGACTGCAGCAACACCGCTTCCAGCAGGGTCTCTATTCCTTCACCGGTATGTGCCGAAACCTTGATGAACTGAGTGTCACCACCCCAGTCTTCCGGCACGACGTCTTTCGCCGCCAGTTCGTTGGTCACCCTGTCCGGATCAGCCGCTTCCAGATCACACTTATTGATGGCGACGACGATGGGTACGCCGGCCGCGCGGGCATGCTGAATGGCTTCTTCCGTCTGCGGCATCACGCCGTCATCCGCCGCCACCACGAGAATGACGATGTCTGTGGATTGAGCACCCCGAGCCCGCATCGCGGTGAAGGCCGCGTGGCCGGGGGTATCGATGAAGGTGATCCGGCCGTGTGGTGTATCCACCCGGTACGCGCCGATGTGCTGGGTAATGCCGCCCGCTTCTCCGCTGGTAACCCGGGTTTCCCGGATATAGTCGAGGAGCGAGGTTTTTCCGTGATCGACGTGACCCATCACCGTCACCACCGGTGAACGGGGCACTGCATCCCCTTCCACGACCAGCGACTGCTCCAGAGACTGTTCCAGGGCATCTTCGTGAATGAGTTTGACCTTGTGGCCCATCTCTTCCACCACCAGGGTGGCCGTATCCTGGTCCACTGTCTGGTTGATGGTGGCCATGACGCCCATACCCATCAGCGTCTTGATCACCTCTCCCGCTTTCACGGACATCCGCTGAGCCAGCTCGCCAACGGTGATCAGATCCGGCACACCCACTTCACGGGCGATGAAATCCGTGGGGCGGAATTCTCCCCCATGCTGGTCCACCTGGATGGGTGTCTGATGATGCCGGCGTCGGGAACGACGTTCGCTCTTCAGCGACAGCTCACGACGGCCACCGCTCTTCTTGCGATCGTGCTCCCGGCCTTTCGCCCGTTTGCCGCCCCGTTCGTTGGCCTGTGCCTTGGCCTGAGCTTCAGCGGCTGCCTTTGCGGCCGCCTCAGGATCCACGGGCGCCTCATCGGGTTTCGCAGTCTTGGCGGCAGCTTCTTCCTGCGCTTTCCGTTCTGCTTCCAGGCGGGCTTCTTCTTCCTTGCGAGCCTGCTCTTCCTTGCGGCGCGCCTCTTCTTCTTTCTTCTCGGCTTCCTGCCGTCGGGTTTCTTCCTCGGCGGACTGGCGAGCCTGTTCCTCTTCGCGGATCTTCTGAGCTTCGAGCTCCAGAGCGCTGGGTGGTTTGGCTGCCGGCTGCGGTGTTTGTGCTTCCGCGACCGCCGGTTCGGCTGGGGCCGGTTCGGGCTCAACCTCAGCGCGCTTCATGTAGGTGCGCTTGCGGCGAACTTCCACGTTCACCGTCTTACCGGTACGACCCTGGCCTGTCTTCAGCGTGCCGGTGCTCCGGCGCTTCAACGTAATCTTGCTCGGCTGGGAAGACGCCTGCTCTCCATGGCTCGCCTTGAGATGGGCGAGCAGCTTCTGCTTTTGCTCGTCGGATACCAGCTCGTCATCACGAGATTGCGACAGACCCGCTTCCTGCATCTGCTTGAGCAGGCGGTCGACGGGCGTTCCCACCGTCTCTGCGAGTTGCTTAACCGTGACGTCGGACATTCCTTAACCTCTTCAGTCTACTCTTCGGCTTCCTCGAACCAGGGCGCGCGAGCGGTCATGATCAGCGCCGCCGCTGCCTCGTCGTCGAGTTCTTCTACGATCTCCTGAAGATCGGGCACTGCCAGCTCAGCCAGGTCTTCCATGGTAATCACACCGTGGCTGGCGAGCTGGAACGCAAGTCTGCGCTCCATGCCTTCCATGTTCAGGAGGTCTTCTGCCGGTTCCTGCTCTCCGAGGGCTTCTTCGCTGGCAATCGCCTTGGTCAGCAGCGCGTCACGCGCTCTGTTGCGAAGCTCCTCGACAATCTCTTCGTCGAATCCTTCGATCGCCGTCATCTCTTCGATGGGTACGTAGGCCACTTCTTCCAGGGTGGTGAAGCCTTCTTCCACCAGAACCGTGGCCACATCCTCGTCCACCGAGAGAGACGCCATGAACTCCTGGATGTATTTACCGGCTTCCTCCTCCTGCTTGGAGATCGCCTCTTCCTGGGTCATGATATTGAGCTTCCAGCCGGTCAGATCACTGGCCAGCCGGACGTTCTGCCCACCCCGGCCAATGGCCTGGGCGAGATTGTCTTCGTTCACCGCGATATCCATCGCCTGAACCTCTTCATCCAGCACGATGGACTCCACTTCCGCGGGGGCCATGGCGTTCACCGCCAGCTGTGCCGGGTTTTCGTCCCAGGGCACGATGTCGATACGCTCTCCGGCGAGTTCACCGAACACGGCCTGGACCCGTGAGCCACGCATGCCTACACAGGCGCCGACCGGATCGATACGGCCATCATTGGTCTTTACGGCGATCTTCGCCCGGGAACCCGGATCTCGGGCCGCACCGCGGATCTCGATCACATCCTCGGAAATCTCCGGCACCTCGATCTTGAAGAGCTCGATCAGCATCTTCGGCGAGGTACGGGTGAGGATGAGCTGAGGACCCCGGTTATCCGGCTTGATTTCCAGGAGCAGCGCGCGAAGGCGATCGCCCACTCTGAATGTTTCGCGGGGAATCAGATGCTCGCGGGTCAGAAGCCCTTCGGCATTGCTGCCCAGGTCCACGATCACGCTGTCGCGGCCGAGTTTCTTAACGGTACCGCCGATCAGTTCACCAACCCGTGGCAGATAAGCTTCCACGATCTGAGCCCGTTCGGCTTCCCGGACCTTCTGCACGATCACCTGCTTGGCGGTCTGGGCAGCGATGCGACCGAACTCCACGGACTCCACCGGCTTCTCGATGGTGTCTCCGAGTTCCAGGCTCGGATCTTTTGCCTTGGCCTCTTCGAGGGTCAGTTGCGCTTCCGGATTCCATTCAGGTTCTTCCGGGTCTTCGTACGGCTCAGCGACCGTCCAGACACGAAAGGTCTCGTAGTCGCCAGACTCACGATCGATGGCCACCCGGAATTCCGCATCTTCCGTGTAACGCTTCTTGGTCGCGGTCGCCAATGCCACTTCGATCGCATCGAATATGACTTCTTTGGACACGCCCTTCTCGTGGGAAACACCTTCCACAACGAGAAGAATTTCTTTGCTCATGTTGCTCATCGAGTCTCAATCAAACCGCGGTACGACACGCGCCCGCTGAACGTTCTCCAATGGCAGTAAGTACTCATCCTCACCGGCCCGAACGACGACCTCGCCGTCTTCGAGTCCCATCAGGACACCTCTGATGCGCTTTGAACCGTCCACCGGGTAGTTCAAACGCACCTCAATCTCTTCACCGGTGCAGGTTTCATACTGCGCCGGGGTAAACAGGATCCGATCCATGCCGGGAGAAGACACCTCCAGGGTGTAGGCGCTCGACAGCACCTCTTCCACATCCAGCACATCGCTGACACGCCGGCTCACTCGCTCGCAGTGATCGACACTGATGCCCTCATCGTTATCGATGTAGATCGCGAGCTTGGAATACTTACCCTGTGCGCGGTATTCCACGCCCCAGATTTCGCAGCCTTCCATCGCGACAACGGGCGCCAGCAGCGCGGCGATGTCGTTTTCTTTCCTGTTCACTCCTTATCCTTCGACCGTTTTCCGGGTTCGGCGACGGCCATTCTTTCGCCTGATAAAGCTTTCGCCCAATAAAACTCTCGCCCAATAAAAAATGGGCATACGCCCATTTCCCGAATTTCCCTTCATGCGCGAAACTCGCGCGGGAGCAAATTACCGGCCTTGTCCTAGTCAGGAGTCCTAATCAGGAGTCCTAATCAGGAGCCCCTCAATTGAGACCCATCAATCGAGGCGCGGCGGCCATGGGCGACTTAAGCCTTAACGCGGCGAGCCACCTGAAGGATGTCAACCACCGGCCCAGTCAACCTGAGGGCTTCAGCGTGCGATACCATCGCACGATCACCATGCAGATCCCTGAGCCAGCGGCTACAAAAAGGCCCCTGACTGAGGGGCCTTCGATCCTTGGTAGCGGGGGCAGGATTTGAACCCACGACCTTCGGGTTATGAGCCCGACGAGCTACCAGACTGCTCCACCCCGCATCAGCAAGGGCGGGATTATATGTATGTGACCGGGTCCCCGCAACCGGATATCGCGGAGAATTTCATCAAATTGGGAAACAAAAAAACCCCGGAATTCGGGGCTTTAGTGCTCGGAGAGTGCGCGGAGATGGCGCGGAGAGTGCTCGGAGATGGCGCGGATCTGGCGCTTCTCGAACGCTCGCACCTGCTGTGCTGCGCTCTTCTACTGACGCCTGCCACTGGGATCGGTTGCTGTGGCCGGGCGCATCGTTGGTGCCGAAGAGAGGACTCGAACCTCCACGGGCGTAAGCCCACTACCCCCTCAAGGTAGCGTGTCTACCAATTTCACCACTTCGGCATGTTCCTGGTTCAAACATCAGGGATGTCGGAATCTACACTGTCAGCTTCTTCAGTCAACTGCTCAGGTGTCTGCGCAGGCGTTTCCGGCACGTCTTCCAGTTCAGCGTCCTGGGGAACCGGATCGAGCACAGGCGCCTCCACCTGAGGAATACCCAGGCTGCTCATGCCCGCTGCACGTTCCTTGGCGGTCCAGGCAAGACCGAACGAAATGGCGAAGAAACCGATCGCCAGCCAGACTGTCAGCTTGGTCAGAAAGGATGCAGATCCGCCGCTGCCGAACATCGTGTTCGAAGCGCCTGCGCCGAACGCAGCACCCACGTCCGCACCTCGGCCCTGCTGAAGCAGCACGAGCGCCGCCAGGGCGATGGCATCCACCACCAGCAGCATCAGCAGTACCAACTCTAACGTAGACACCGTCTACCCCCTGAAATACCTGTTCATTGAGGCGTCCGCGACGCCCATTCGTTTGTCAGCCTCGAGGCTATGCCTCGAGGGCGCGGACTATCTCCGCAAATTCTTCGGCCTGCAACGATGCGCCGCCGACCAGACCGCCGTCGATATCCTGCTCGGCAAAGAGCGTCCGGGCATTACCGCCCTTCACGCTGCCTCCGTACAGGAGCGGCAGGTTCTCCGCCAGCGCGGCCGATCGCTCTGCCAGCACCGCCCGGATCACACCGTGCATTTCCTGGGCAAGCGCCGGTGTTGCCGTCTGTCCGGTACCAATGGCCCAGACCGGCTCATAAGCCACGGCGGCAAGTCCGTCCGCATGCTCCGCAAGCACCGCCTCGAGCTGCCGGACCACAACGTTCCGCGCTTCACCCGCGGCACGTTCCGCTTCGGTCTCACCCACGCAAAGCATGGGGTTCAGACCCGCGCGGATGGCGCCCGCCACCTTCGTGGCAATCTGCTCATCCGTCTCGGCCGCGTACTGCCGCCGTTCCGAATGCCCGACCAGTACCCAGTCGGCACCCAGGTCGGCGAGCATCTCGCCGGACACTTCACCGGTGAACGCGCCTTGCGCTTCCGCGTGCAGTGTCTGACCACCCAGACTGACGACGCTGTCGAGACCGGCCCCTTTCAGCGCTTCCGCCAGGACGGCTATGTGTCCGAAAGCCGGAAAAAGCAGGATCCGCCCCGCCGGCTCATAACGCGCCAGGCTCCTGGCAAGCGATTGGACAAAATCGGTGATAAACCGACGCGAACCGTGCATTTTCCAGTTGCCTGCGGCAATCGCGCGCTTCATAGCGCTCCCGCCATCGAAGGGCGCGCAATCTTAACGGCAGATCGGTCGAGCAACAAGACCGGGCCTACTGTCCGGCGCCGACCACTTCAACCAGCTCCTCGGCCACGGCATTCACCTCGTCCGGATCTTCACCCTCGACCATGACCCGCACGACCGGCTCGGTTCCGGAGGGCCGGATGAGCACCCGGCCCCGGTCCGCCAGAGCCGCCGTCTTGGCCGCTACGGCGGCCTGCACCACCGAGCTGCCGGCCCGCTCTCTGGGGCCTGCGACCGCAACATTCTTCAATACCTGAGGCATCTTCCGCATGCCGGCTGCCAGCGCACTGAGACTCTGCCCGCTCTCCTTTACTGCGCCCAGCACCTGCAGAGCGGCAATGATCGCATCTCCAGTGGTGGTGAGATCCAGGCAGATGATATGTCCGGAAGATTCCCCACCCAGGGACCAGCCCCGTGAGCGCAGGGCTTCAAGCACATGGCGATCGCCCACATCCGCCCGGTGGAAGCTGATACCGGCCTCCTTGAGCGCCAGTTCCATGCCGAAGTTGGACATCAGCGTGCCCACCACACCACCGCCCAGGGTCCCGGCTGCCGCCCGCTGCATCGCGATGATGTAGACCAGCTGGTCACCGTCGATCACTTCGCCGCTGCCATCCACCATGATCACCCGGTCTCCATCACCATCCATGGCGATACCGAGATCCGCACGTTCCGCCAGCACCCTGGCGGCCAGCGCTTCCGGCGCGGTGGAGCCGCAGCCATCATTGATGTTGAAGCCATCCGGCTCGGCGCCCATCACCGTAACCCGGGCACCCAGTTCCGCGAACACACCCGGGGCCGTGTGGTAGGTGGCGCCGTGGGCGCAATCGAGGACAATATGCAATCCGCTCAGCCGGGCGCCACGGCGAACCGAGGCTTTGCAGAATTCGATGTAGCGACCGGCTGCGTCTTCAATCCGCGCGGCCTTACCGAGTTCGTTCGATTCCACGCAACGCATGCCCGATTCCAACTGCCGCTCGATCGCATACTCCACTTCATCCGGCAGTTTGTTCCCGGCCGAATCGAAAAATTTGATGCCATTGTCGTAATAGGGATTGTGCGAAGCACTGATGACGATGCCCGCATCGGCGCCAAGGGTCCGGGTCAGATAGGCCACCGCGGGCGTAGGCATCGGGCCCATCAGACTCACCGAGGCCCCGGCCGAGACGAGACCGGATTCCAGCACCGACTCCAGCATGTAGCCGGAAATGCGCGTGTCCTTGCCGATCAGCACGTGGGGCACGTGACCTTCCTGCTCCTGATCGGCGAACACCTTGCCTACGGCCCAACCGAGCCGGAGGCAGAATTCCGGCGTGATCGGCCCCTGGCCCACCCTGCCTCGAATGCCATCGGTTCCGAAGTAGGTCTTAGTCATGGTCGTCTTCCTTTCTCAGCGCCTCGAGCATCCGCAGCGCCTGGGCGGTTTCCGCCACGTCATGGACTCGTACGATATTTGCGCCCCGCTCTGCTGCCAGCACCGCGGCAGCAACACTACCGGGCATTCTCTCGTTCACCTCGGCACCGGTCACAGCACCGATCATCCGCTTCCTGGACAGGCCCACCAGCAACGGCAGGCCGTCTACCCTGAGCGCCTCCAGGGACCTGAGCAGATCCAGATTGTGCTCGAGGGTTTTGCCGAACCCGAAGCCCGGATCGAGGCAGATACGCCCATCGGCGATCCCCGCCGCTCTGGCACGCTGCACCTGCCTGAGCAGGAATTCGTGCACTTCCCGCACCACATCAGTGTAGGTGGGGTTCGCCTGCATATCACCCGGCTGACCCTGCATGTGCATGATGCAGACCGCGGCCTCCGACGCACTCAATACCTCGAGCATGGCGGCGTCGGTGAGACCATTTATATCGTTGATCAGATGGCAGCCTTCCGCGAGCGCGGCCTCTGCCACCACGGGCTTGCGGGTATCCACAGAGACGACGGCATCCAGTGCCAGGAGAGATTTCAGCGCGGGGATCACGCGCTCGAGCTCATCCTCTTCGCTGACCGGGGCAGCCCCGGGACGGGTCGACTCACCACCGATATCCAGCAGATCGGCACCGGCGGCCAGCATGCGCTCGGCCTCGGCCCGGACCCGGCCAACATCCACCCGGGCGCTACCGTCTTTAGGGCCCGCCGTGCCGACGAAACGACCGCCATCAGAGAAGGAATCCGGGGTGAGATTGAGCACACCCATGATGCGGGTGCGCTCGAAACCCAGTGTGCGAGTGCCTGCCTGGAGCGGGGTGCGCTCTTTCGCCGGCGCCGGTTCCCGGTGGTCTGTTACCTGCACCCGGTCCGTGGGCTGCGCGCCTGCAGAGGGGACGCTCACGCACGCCACCCCGATCAATGGTCCTCGGCCGGGCCTCCGATGGGGGACTCGGTATCACCATCTTCGCCACCGGGCGCCTGAGTCGACGGCGGCGGAAGGTCCGCAGGATCTCGAGGTTTGGCGCCGGCCATGATGTCGTCGATCTGATCGCTGTTGATGGTTTCGAACTCCACCAGTGCGTCCGCCATCATGTGCAGCTTGTCTTCGTTCTCTTTCAGAAGACGGGTGGCCGTGCCGTAGCACTCGTCGATGATCCGGCGCACTTCCTCGTCGATCGTGCGCGCAGTCTCATCGGAGAACGCCTTCGGCTTCACACCGCCGGACATGCCGAGGAATACCTCGCCATCGTCGTCGTCGTACATCACAGGGCCCAGATTTTCGGAGAGCCCCCAGCGGGTCACCATGCTGCGGGCGAGCCCGGTTGCCCGCTCGATGTCGTTCGACGCACCGGTGGTCACGTAGTCCGCGCCCAGAATCATCTCTTCGGCGATCCGGCCCCCGAACAGCGAACAGATCTGACTCTTCACGCTCTGTCGAGACAGGCTGTAGCGATCTTCTTCCGGCAGAAACATGGTCACACCCAGCGCCCGGCCTCTTGGAATGATGGACACTTTATAGACCGGGTCGTGGTCCGGCACGAGCCGACCGACAATGGCGTGCCCGGCCTCGTGATAGGCCGTATTCCGCTTTTCTTTCTCGGACATCACCATGGATTTGCGCTCGGCGCCCATCATGATCTTGTCCTTGGCTTTTTCGAACTCGTCCATCTCCACCAGACGCTTGGCACCCCGGGCGGCAAAAAGCGCAGCCTCGTTCACCAGGTTGGCGAGATCGGCGCCGGAAAATCCGGGTGTGCCTCGTGCGATCACAGCCGCGTCCACATCATCCGACAGCGGCACCTTGCGCATGTGCACCTTGAGGATCTGCTCGCGACCGCGGATATCAGGCAGGCCGACCACGACCTGACGGTCGAAGCGCCCTGGACGCAGCAGCGCCGGATCGAGCACGTCCGGGCGGTTGGTTGCGGCGATCACGATGATGCCGTCGTTGGCTTCGAAGCCATCCATTTCCACCAGCAGCTGGTTCAGCGTCTGCTCACGCTCGTCGTGCCCGCCACCGAGACCGGCGCCACGATGACGGCCCACCGCGTCGATCTCATCAATGAAGATGATGCAGGGTGCCTGTTTCTTGGCCTGCTCGAACATGTCCCGAACCCGGGAAGCGCCGACGCCGACGAACATCTCCACGAAATCGGAGCCCGATATAGAGAAGAACGGCACCTTGGCTTCGCCGGCGATGGCCTTGGCCAGCAGCGTCTTACCGGTACCCGGCTGGCCCACCATCAGGATGCCGCGCGGTATGCGGCCGCCCAGGCGCTGGAACTTGCCGGGATCGCGCAGGAACTCGACCAGTTCCTGCACGTCTTCTTTCGCTTCGTCCACACCCGCCACATCGGCGAACGTGGTCTTGATCTGATCTTCCGAGAGCAGGCGCGCCTTGGACTTACCGAATGCCATGGGCCCGCCGCGGCCACTACCGCCGCCCTGCATCTGGCGCATGAACAGCATGAACACGGCGATGATGATGAGAATCGGGAAGCTGGCAATCAGCAGCTGCGACCAGATGCTCGGCTCGTGCGGCAGCACGCCATTCACTTCCACGCTGTGATTGTAGAGATCGTCCAGGAGTTTCGGGTCTTCCACATTGGGTTTGACCACCTGGAACTCTTCACCGTTGCGCTTCTGGCCGACGATGAGTGGTCCGTCGAACTCCACCTTGGCAATCTGGTCCGTGCGGACCTGCTCGATGAAATCCGAATAGCTGACCGACAACGGCTCCTGTTTGACGTTGAAGTTGTTGAACACAGTCAGCAGTACCGCGGCAATAATCAGCCACAGCAGCAAATTTTTTCCCATATCAGTCAAGGATTTACCCTCTTCTGCCCGTTGCTGCATATCACGCAGGGCAGGTCATTTTTGGTGGGCGGACGCCAAGCCTACACCACTTTATCGCGACTTTCTTTTAGCGAACCACCGATTCATTCAGGCGGATGAGGCCTGTGCTCGGTACTTCTGCGCCACCGCATACATTTCCCGGGAATCCGGCCGGGAAGCTTCAGGTTTCACCTGCTTGAAGGCGTCGTACTTCTTCCGAATCCGGCGGATCCAGTCTTCCACGCCTTCTCCCTGGAATATCTTGACCACCAAACTGCCGCCAGGTTTCAACCATCTGTCTGCCGCCGACTCGGCCAGCTCCACCAGTTCCATGGAACGGGCCTGATCCGCAGTCCGGATACCACTGATATTGGGGGCCATATCGGACAAAACAAGGTCGAGCGGACGACCGTCGAGCAGTTCGTCTATTTGGTTGTCAATATCCGGGTCGCCGAACAGTCCTTCAACCAGAACGGTGGAAGCTGCGATGGTCACCGGCCGGAAGTCCACCGCCACGAGAAACCCGTTGGGGGCGATTTCCTCCTCCAAGTAGCAGGTCCAGCCACCCGGTGCAGCGCCCAGCTCCAGCACGCGCATCCCGGGTTTGAGCAGCTTGAAACGCTGGTTGAGCTGCTCGAGCTTGAAGTGGGCGCGGGACGTTTTACCCGTTTCCACCGCCTTTCTGGTGAACGGATCCTTGCGCTGCCGGCTCAGCCAGCGCTCGCTGGACTTGCTCCGGCCTTTCCCATTCCCGCCACCTTTCCTGCCACCTTTTTTACTGAGATCCGCCATACCTGCCATGATACCCGAGCCGCTTGCGCCTGACGGTTCTGGCCCTAAAATGCGCGCTCCGTCATGCCCGTGTGCCAGGAGCCTTCAGTGGATAGCGCCGAACGCAAACACTTCCGTCGTATCGCCCATCATCTGCATCCGGTCATCATCGTCGGCGATGGCGGCGTTTCGGACGCGGTCATCGCCGAGACCAACCGGGCGCTGGACGATCACGAGCTGATCAAGGTGAAGGTGAACGCCATGGATCGGGCCGATCGCGGAGAAATGATCGATGCGCTGCTGGCCGCCTGTCAGGCAGAAGCGGTGCAGAAGATCGGCAAGGTGGTCGTGCTCTACCGGCAGAATCCGAAAGCCAAACCCGAGCTGTCCAACGTGCGCCGGGCAGACCGCTGATTCGCCTTAACTGATGTGCTCCACCGAATCGATCTCGTACTCGAGCTCGCCGGACGGTGTCTGCACCACGGCAACATCCCCTTCGCTTTTACCGACAATGGCCCGGGCGATGGGTGACATGATGGAAATCTTGCCCGCTTTCAGGTCCGCTTCGTCCTCACCGACGATCCGGTAGCGGATCTCATCCCCGCTCTCTGCGTCGATCAGGGTGACGGTGGCGCCGAAAATCACCTTGCCCGACGGCTTGATCTTGCTGACGTCGATCACCTGAGCATCCGCCAGCTTGCTTTCGATGTCTGTGATGCGACCTTCGTTGAAGCCCTGCTGCTCGCGGGCAGCGTGGTACTCGGCATTTTCTTTCAGATCGCCATGCTCCCGGGCCTCGGCAATCGCCTGGGTGATTTCCGGGCGCAGCACCGACTTCCGATGCTGAAGCTCTTCGCGAAGCGCATCCGCGCCTTCCTGCGTCATGGGTATGGGCATGGCTTATGTCCTGGGGACTCGTCCTTAACGAAAGGGATTCTGCCTGGAAAGGGGGGCAGTGCGCCAGCAGCGGCACCACCGGGCAATTGTCAGAAGGCGCCGGTCAGATTCAGAAACAGCCCCCGATGATCGTAGTCCAGGTCCGTCAGATCATCCGAGAAGTCGGTGAAATTGTACCCGGCGCCGACCTTGAAGTGTTCGCCGAAATAGCGGGACAGGGCAACCAGTGACCCGGAACGGGTCTCGCCGAGATCTTCCATCTCGAGCGCCCGGGCTTCCACCATGACTTCCCACTGCCCGCGGAAACGCCAGTCGGCGCGCACCACGTACAGGCTTGCCGAGTTATCGAAAAAGGACAGTGCTTCGCGGTCGAGACTGATTTCGCCCAGTCGATAGGCGTACTTGGCACCAACGCTCAGATGCGAGGTCAGGTCATAGGTGACGTCCACGGACGCAATATGACTCTTCTGCACGTACTCAGAGAATGCGTTGGACTGGGTGACCTGTCCGGCGGTGGGGACGTTGTAGAAATAGGTGTACTTCGCCATGGCGTTCAGCCGATCGTGCCGGACCGGGCGGAACCCGTAGCCGAAGACCGCTTCGGTGTATTCGCCATCGAAAAATGCCCCTTCCGAACTGTCACTGGTGGCGTAATTGAGCTTGCCCAGCAACCTGGACGCCGGGTTCATCTGCCACCGCAGCGAATTGCGGTAGAGCCAGGTTTTCCGTTCCGTGCTCAGGGCATCGAGCTGTTCGGAGGTGTCGTCCCGGTACTCAACACCGACGGAAAGCTGGAGCGCTTCGGTGCCAAAGGACACATTCAGGCCACCGGCTACGCGGTCGGTTTCCGCCCCGGTCTGCCGGTCTTTGAGCGTGCCGATGTCGGAACTGATCGCGAAGTTCCAGCGCTCGGACGGCACCAGCTGCACGCCGGTGGCGTGGGTGAGGCCCGACAGGTACTGGCCGTGCTGATAGCGTTCCTCGACGAACAGACTCGTGGTATCGGACAGCCGGGTCTTCATCCCACCCACGAGATTGCCTTCCGACCCCCCGCCGCTGCGCAAGCCGTTATCCGTTCTTTCATTCTCGAGCGCGTAGTTGACGTAGTAACTGGTGCGCTCGGATTGCCGGTAGCTCGTTCCAACCCTGCCTCCGGGTCCGGAATCACCATCAGACACCTCCATTTCCATCTGAATGCGATCGGAAACCAGGTAGGAACCGCCGAGGCCGTAACGGCCGTTCTCCGCCCGCGTACTGCTGGCGGAAAGAGAATCCTGGGCGAAACCGTAGACGCTCCACTGGCCACGCCCGTCGTAACCCACCTGCATGACTGCATCCGTGCGCTGACCCAGTTCCTGAGACGGCAGCACAATGACCGAATCATCTTCCCGGTCGTCGTGGCGGATGCCGCCGCTGAGATTCCAGCGCGGGTTGAGCTGATAGTTCAGGTTCAATTCGTGGATGCTCGTGCTGAGGCTGTCTGCACGGGACAGGACGTCGGATTTGCCGCGCAGAGACAGGGACCGGCTCAGCCCGAGCGTCAGGGATCCCCCATAGGCTTCGGTATCCGTCAGCGCCTCCAGACCCGGTGCGGTGTATCCGGATTCCAGGGTCTGGCCGTACAGCATCAGGCGACCGTCAAGCCGCTCGGACAGGGTTTCCAGACCGATACTGAGGTCACCGCGAAAGGCATCCGCCGTATCCGCCTCGGCCGCAATCAGCGCACCATCCAGGCTCTGAAATCCGTAGCCGCCGTCATCGGAGATCAGCGACTGGGTCGTCACGCCTTCGCTGCGGCCGGTCTGCACTTTCAGCCAGGTGTGTGCACTCAGACGGACTGTCAGATCAGCGGCCTGCAGGCTGCTGTCGAATTGGGCGTCATCATTGTTGTTTTCGTTGGCCATCACGCCCAGCTTGATCCGATCGTTCAGCCATACGTGTGCCTGCCCCCCGGCTGCGAGCGCATCGATCTCGTCAAAGCCCGGTGTGTATTCGTAACGGACCACCAGATAGGCCTCATCACCGCTGTTGCCACCGGTCCTGACCAGCAGGTTGTCGTTTACCGTGGCGGACAGGGGTTCGGACAGCAGGACGGTCCCCTGCAGGTAGTCGACGTCGTAGTCCACCGATGGGCTCAGGTTCACCACCCCCGTAACAATGCCGGAGGCCTTGTCCCGGACTTCGATCCGGACCCGTTCAGAGCCCATGAGGATGTCCTGATGGCGCAGATAGTAGAAAGAACCGCCGGTCCCGAGGAAGTCCTGGCGGCTGGGTATCGTGCCGGGCTCCGCGCCAAACAGATCGGCCACCAGACGTTTCTCGCCGAAACTGGTGGTCCGGGTGGTTTCGTAATGCCCCTGAACGCCGTACAGCCCACGGTCGACCTGTGCCAGTTCGTTGTTCATGTAGCCGACCTTGTAGTTCCCCCAGAGGCCGTAGCTGTCGTCCTTGTCCACTTTCAGATAGAGGCCACCCTGTGTGGGCGCGAGCTCGGTCACCGTGCTGTCGTCGCCGAATGTCGGGTAGTGGTAGTCCGGATCCATGCGGCGGAACAGTGCGTTCGGGTCCTTGTCCAGGAGGTTGCCGAACAGATTGCCAAGCTCGTCTTCGGTGGTATCGAGGCTGGTGGTCAGCCCCCAATCCGCCCCGAACTTACCCGAGGCGTAGAGGGCGATTCGACCATCGACCGAGGAATCGAAATCCTGGCTGGCGTTCTCGCCCACAAACAGCTCGGCGTTCTCGCTGTACCTGTTCTCGGACCAGGTGATGTCCGCCATCCCGGTGTAGAACCAGTCGTTCCTCTCCAGCGAGATATCGCGCAGATAGAGCTCGCCGGCCCCTTCCTCATCGATCATCGCCACTTCCACGGTATGACCACCATCCGGCAGGAGCACCTCGGAGACAAACGCGCCGGACGGGTCTACCGGCACCCGCGTTCCGGCGACCCAGACATCCTGGACCGGATCAAGACCACGGCCTTTCACGGTCACGGTTCCGGTGCCGAGAGGAATGTTCTGGAACGCGAGGCTGTTCTCGCCATACCCGGCCGCCAGCGCGACCCCCGGCATCGATCCATCGATCGCCTGTTCCGGTTCGTCGGGCTGCGGATCCTGAGGCGCCCGGCCGGCATGGGCCACCCGGAGTGGCTTGGGCAGGGTTTCGTCGAAGTAGTCATCGCTGTCACCGTAGGCACGCAGCACGTAAACAAGCTCCTCCACCGGGCCATGGAACTGCAGGGCATCCGGTTCCCACTCCGCATAGCCTTCCTCCCCGACCGGCAGCACGGCCAGCGGCTCGGACTGGATGGACGCCTGGGCATCGAAGATGCGCACCTCAGAGCGCCCGATGAAGGCCTGGTAGTTGGCATACATGCGGAAGCGGACGGGTGAGACGGTCGCCGTCTCCGGGTCGACGCTGTGAATCTCCAGGGTATGCCTGCTCACGGCCACGTCGAGGCGCGGCTGCGCAACCAGCGTATCGAAGCTGAAACGGATATCCCGCTCTTCCATGGCCACATCCGTGCAACGCTGAACATCCGCCGAGCTTCGTTGCGGATCATCGATGGGTTCACCATCCACGGTGATGCGCATCATGTTCAGTGCGAACGGATTTTCCGGCGTCAGCTCCCGCGTCAGCGGATCGATCTCGACCCCCTCGTAATCATCCAGCACCGCCAGCTCGTCGTAGAGCACCTGAACCTCGACGTAGGATTCCTCACCCTGAACGAAGCCGGCATTGATCACGTCTTTGGAGTGGATGTAACCCCGACCGACGTGTTCCGTCTGCCCGCTCTCAAGCCCGAGCTCGGCCGCCACGGTATCCATCGTCCTGCGCGCGCGGGCCGCCGACAGACCCACATCATCTCCATAGATCAGCGCGGTTCTGCGATCGAGGCTTTCATTGCGGGTGTAGCCGATGAAACGCAACCGGGCGTTGGCCCGATCGCTGACATCTGAGAGTCCACGCTCGAGCTTCGCCAGTGCCGCGCTGCCCAGCACGGGCTGCCCCTCCGCGAGGGCGATTGTGGGAAGGTCACCCCACTCGGGATGGTAGACCCGGGTCACCAACTCCGCGGTGGCATCTGCAGGGCACAACTGCGGCTCGTCCGGGAGTTCCTGGAGTGAATCGTCATACCAGAACTCCACCTCGATACGGCGGTTCAGAGCCCGGCCCCGGGCAGTGGCGTTGCTCGCGGCCAGCCGGTCGTCGCCATATCCCTCACTCATGACCGCCACGGCGGGCAGGTCCAGCTGTTCCTGCACAGCCAGGGCGACCCGATGCGCACGCGCCCGCGACAGGCTCAATCGATCGCCATAGATCCGGGTTTCGCGCTCTGACAGCGGCGCGTCATCGGTGTGGCCTACGAGCTTCACCACCACGTTCTCGCGGTCCCGGAGATTTTCCAGGGTCTGCGCGATCCGGCCGACGAAGTCCGGAGTGACGGTCAGATCGGCCGCCTGGTAGTACAGCGGGGCCACCAGATTCTGCACCCGGGCCCGTTTGGCGTGACCTTCCACATAGCGCAGCTTGCAGACTGTCTCCACCCGACAGACCTTGATCGTGCGGATGTCCTCACTCACCACCTGCTCCGCCTCTGTTACAGCGTCCGTGAGCTCGTCATACCAGACTTCCACATCCACCCGTCGATTCAGTGCTCTGCCAGCTTCCGTCGCATTGCTCGCAACCGGTTTCGAGGCACCGGCCCATTCGTAGGAAACCGCGTCCGATGGCAACGCCAGCGCGCGCTGGAAAAACTCCGCCACCTCGCCGGCCCGTTCCCGGGACAGCCCATCATTGTCTCCATACCGTTCGGCCAGAGCCGGAGACAACGGCTGGTTGTCTGCATGGCCAACCAGGTTCAAGCGAACGTTGGCGCGATCGCGCATCCCGTCCAGCACGCTCCTCAGTTCGGCCACGGTGCTCTCGGGCACCTTGGCCACGCCGGATTCGAAATACACCGGTGGCACCACATCGTGCAGCTTCACAGTCTCCGGTTCGGCCACCACTACTTCATAGGCTTCCAGGCGATCGCCCGCATCCAGCGCCAGACGATCCGCATCCTTCGCCCACTGCAACAGATCCACATCAGGCGGCAGGTGGCGCTCGACGGCATGGCCAACCGGCAACTCGTCCACCCTGTCCGCGTTTCCCACCTGGGCCTGCAGGCCTGCCCAGGGCAGGCCTGCCCAGGGCAGTACGATGATCAGGCGCAGAATCCATCGAAGGCTCATTGGTCAGCCTCCCTGAACGCCGTCAGGCGTCCGTCTTTCTTCGGTGGCTTACCCGTGCGCCAGAAGATTTCCTGTTCGATGGTCAGCCGGTAATCGGTCTCGCGCGACTGCCAGGCCTGATTCAGCATCCGGCGCAACGCTTTCACCCGCTTGTTGACCAGACGCGCATCCTCCACGTCCGCCAGATAGGAAAGGCGCAGCACGGCTGGCGCCTTCTCCAGCTCGTCCATGAGCAGTTCGACCCGCGGCTGCCATTGTGGCCGCAACTCGGTGCCACCCGGCACGAACACCGGATCCGCGATGTCCAGACCCACCACCCGATAGATGGATGCACCGAAGCTGAAGTGCAGGGCCTTACCCCGGGTTGCCCGTTTGACCTGGAAAGACCGGGTGGAAGCGCGGAAACCACTGGGCAGGGTCCGATCGTCGAGCTTCAGCATGAAGTTGCTGCCGCGTCCTTCCTTCGGGACGATGGCGCAGGTGATGTGGAAACGGCCGTGCTGGTCGGTCAGCGCGGCAAGGCCCACAGGCGTGACCAGCCGGGCACCGTGGATGCCGGGCTCATCGCCATCCTGGAGGCCGTTTCGATTGTCGTCACTGAAGACCTTGCCCGTGACATCCGTACAGTCGAAGGTGGGATCCGGCACGAGACGCACGGTAGCGGTCGCGACCGATGACAATGCCTCGCCGGTCTGCGCGAGCTCCGCATGGGCCCGGTTCACGAACTCACCGTCTGTGACCCCCGCGCCCGGCGCCAGCAGCAGTTCGATGGTGTGTTCACCCTCGGCGGTCAGCGTCAGCGCTTCCCAGACCAGCTCGCCATCGGCGATCACCGGGTCCACCGGCTCGCCATCGAGACGGCCGGATCCTTCGATGTACTTGAAGCCCACCGGATAACGATCGACCACATCCACACCGGGCATATCGATGGGCCAGCTGCTCCGTACCGTCAGCGTGTACGGCACCATCTGCCCCCGGGTGACATTCACCATGGGGGTGGTTTTGCTCATGGTCACCAGACCGCTCAGAACCGGATCCAATGGAATATGGTTGTTGAACAGCTGGCTGGTACCCGGCAGCCGGTCCTCGTTGAGGACCAGATTCAGGTAATAGCGGGTGGCCGGCGTCTCGGCTGCTGCGCCGATGGGCGGCGCGAATTCTGACGCCTGGGCCTCGCAGTGGACGCCCGTTGTCGGTATCGCATCATTCACCGTACCGGGGCAGTACGGCACATTGAACGGCGTCGTCGCCGCATCCGTTGCCGGTGGTATGAGTTGCGAAGTGCCCGGCTCGTAGTTCGCGCCCGACGCGATCTCGATGAGATAGCTGCCTCCACTCGGACAGCTCGGATCTGAAAAATTGAGATCGAACTTGTAGTAGCCGCTGACGAGGGTCGTCTGTCCCTGCTGGTTCGGATCGTCGAAGCAGGCCTCGCTCACCGGCGCCATGGATCCAGCGTTGAGCAGCCTCAGCGTCGCCCCGGCAAGGGGCAGGCGGGTCAGGGCATCGTAGGCCACCCCGTTCGGATCAATCGGCAGGTTGAGGTTCTGCAGGTTGCTGCCGGACCGGACCTCGATATCGTAGATATGCTGAGGACCGTTGGTGAAATCCGAATCCGCCTGTCCGAGTGAGGCCGTGGCCTGGCTCGCGCCAGGCGCATGAAACAGTAGCTCGTAGCGGTCCTCGGTCTCGTAGTTGGGGACCAGACCGGTAAAGCTGTAGGCACCCGCCGCATCGGTCAGACTGGTGAGCACGACCTCATCATTGCGCAGCACTTCCACCGTCCAGCCTTCGAGGGGTAATTCCGTTGCATCCGCCAGATCATCGAAGTCCGCGTCGTGCCAGACGCTGCCGTTGATCATGCCGATGCCCGGCGTGCCGCCCACATCGATGTTGACCGCCGCGATCGCACTCTGGTCGGTGTTCCAGGTCACCTGCGCCTCGTTGACGATGGTCGTGCCAATCGGCGCGTCGTCGTAGATCCGCGCCTGGAAACGCAGCACGAAGATCTGTCCCGGCGGCAGTGGGCCGTACTCGGCCGAGTAGTCTGCGAGGATGATGGGGCCGGTGACGTCGATCCCGGCCGTGCTGCCATTCAACGTGGCGGTCCCATCCTCATAGATGAGCTGACCGGCGGTCGGCTCATCCAGGTCGTCGGTGACATACACATCGAACACGGGGACTGCCCCGGTATTTCTCACCGTGACCAGATACTCCAGCAGACCGCCGTCCAGCGCCGGACCGCCGCCAACCACGGCCACCTCTTTGCTGATGGTCACAAGCTGTCCGGCGCCGATCCGAACGATGGTCGGTTCCGGTCCGTTGGCCGGATCGCCATCCGCGTCGGTGAGCTGCTCGCCGAGCTCTTCCGTGCTCACGGTGGCCTGATTGGTGATCAGGGAGCCCCGCGGGGCATCGTCGTTAACCCGCACGTCAAAGGTGACGGTGGCGGCCTCGAGCGAGGTGATCACCCCCTCTCCCGGCCCGGGCAACGGCGGAGTCCGGTCCGAAGAGCTCACCCAGATGCCTGCTTCGAGTGGGAACACCCCGCCATCCGGCTGATTCACCGGCTCGCCATTCAGCATCAGCGAGTCGGCCACGTAGGTGGTGTATGTCGGCACCACGTCAACCAGCCGGGCCATGGTGGCATCCACGGCACCGCTGTTGCTGATGTGTATGGTGTAGCGCAGCACATCGCCCGGATCGACAATGTTCGGTGAGTCATAGTCGAGCTGCAGCGCTGCGGTCTTGAGCGGGAAGATCAGCGGATAGTTGCCCACCACATCCACGGTCGGATCATCGATTTCCGGCGTACGCGGATCATCCGATGGCTGATCCAGAGCGCTGATCACCGAGCCCGCGAAGGCCTGGTTGGACACGAGGGTGCCGTCTGCCACATCCGCCTCCACCATGACATCGAACTGGAGAGAGGCAACGTTGTCCGCAGCAGGATCCGCATCGGCACGCAGATAACCGGGGGTCGGATCTTCCGGCGCATTGATGTCGATGCCGGTAATCAGGGGCAGTTCACCGCCCGGACCGTCCGTAATGGACGCGCCGTTCAGCGTCGTGCTGCCAGCGATGTAGGTTGTGTAGGCCGGCAGCGCATCCTGCAGCCTGGCGTCCGTCGCGTCGTCCGTCCCTGTGTTTTTCACAGTAATCGTGTATCGGAGCCGCTCGCCGGCCAGGAGCGCATTCGGATCGCCGTCCAGATAGGCGGACACCTTGTCCACATCAAAATAGGGCGCGGAGGTGATGCCGACCCGGGTCGGGTCCTCGTCACCCGCCACATCGGGATCGGCCGGCCCATTGATGTTCGGATCGTCGCTCAGCGCGATGGGCACGCCGCCCGTAATGAGATCCGCCTGGTTATCCACATAGCTGCCGTCCGCAAGTACGGGAGCGATCGCCACCTCGTACTCCACCAGAACAACTTCACCGAGGCCGCCGATACTCAGATTGCGGATATCGAGGAGGCCGGTGCCGGACGCACCGCCCACCGCACTGGTATTCGTCCCATCAGCGCCGGGCGGCACGGTGACCAGGCTGAGTGAGCCGCCCGCGAAACCGGGCGTTGCATTGAGCGCATCAAGCTCGTCGACGATGCTGAAATCGTCGATGCTGACGTCGCCCAGATTCTCAACGAGCAGGCGGTAGCGCAGCCTGTCACCCGGGGTCGCTGAAACGGCAGGGTCTTCGCCGGTGGTCAGGTTGATGGCCGTCTTCTCGAAACGCAGCACAGGCAGATCCACGTCCACCTCGTGCGCATCCTCGTGGTCATCCACACCCACGGTGCCGTCAGACAATGAGCGCAGGTAGGAGATCCGGCCAGGATTCGATGCCGCATCGCTGAACCAGGCGGTGGCCCCGGCCACATTCGTCAGCGTGATGCCGTCCTGGGAATCGTTGTCGAGCCGGGTGCGGTACCGGATCATCAGACGTTCGCCGATGTCGATCACGGCCGCCGCGCTCTGGGTACTCAGGGTCAGCTCACAGGCCGTGCCGTCATAGGCGAGGGCATAGTCCGTTCCCTCCGTGAGCGGCCCCTTGCCGGGCACCGGCGTCACACCATCAGCGGCGAATACCTGAGCACTCAGGATCTCCGGCGTGGTGTCGCACATCCCGCCATTGACCTCGTTCGGCAGCAGATCGACCACGGTCACGTCGTGGGCGTTCGAATCCCCGTCGTTCTGAACGTCGAGCAGAAACTCGCCATATTGTCCGAGGCGCATGGACGGCGGTCCGGATTTCTGAACCCTGAGGCCCGGCGGCAGGGTGAACTCACCCACCAGGCCGGAGCTGTTGATGGTGCCGCCTTCCCGGGTGATGAACTCATCCACCGGCGAGCCGTTGTCGAGAAAACTCATATCCAGCGTGTAGTCCACCCCCCCCACGTTGAAGGTGGTGGGATCGGCAGACGCAACGATAGTCACCCGGTCCGTACAGCCTTCACCGGGTGGCGTCGGATACGGACAGGTATCCGGCGGTGTCGGGTTGTTCGGCGTTTCCTCGTGGTTGAAGGTGAAGCTGAAGGTCAGCGGGCCGGTGGGGACACCGTCCACCGCCAGCACCAGAATCACATCCAGCTGCACGGAGGTCAGCGAAGGATCGTCGACGGAAAAATTCCGATGCTGAAAATCACCGAGCGAAAAGAACGGAATGGGGCCAGGCAGTTCAAAGGGCGGCGGCAACGTCGCGGTGAAGTCGTAGCCACTCTGCGATCCCGACGTTACCCCCCAGCTGATGCTCGAGGTGGGATCTCCGTTGGTGATGACCGGTTCACCCGGCTGACTCCCGGGTACGTTGTCCACCGGGTCATACCAGATCCCGGTCACCGACTGATAGGTGATCTCGGCCGCCCGGAGGCTCCCGGCGGAAGTCATGGCGACCCACGCCAGGAGCAGCAGCGCGAACAGGCGGGGCATAGCACGCCCGACCCGAGTCGCCATCATTTCCTGTCTGTGTGCCATCTTTGTTACTTCCCGACTACCTGAACAGCGCTACGCCGTCGGCAGAAAGTCGATGGGATAGAGAATGGTGATCGCCGGCACATCCTTGGCGCCGAAGTCGAAGCCAAGCACCCGCGCGACCACCTGATCGGCCAGCGTGGGTGCGTCCATATCGCTGGACTGCAAGGCGCAACCGGAGACGGAACCGTCCGGCTCGATGGTCAGCTTGAGCACCATCTGGCCTCTGAGCGTCGGGTCCTTGCGCAACTCCCGGTTGTACAACCGGTACAGGGCCGCCTTATAGCGGTCGAAAACGATCTGAATCTCTTCGTCCGTGCGGCCCGCCACCGCGCCGGCACTTATGGGTCGGTCCGAACCGGTCGGGCCGATGGAACTGGCAACCCGGCTCAAAGCCACGCCTGCCATCTGTTCACCGTCACCCGAACCGCCCACATCGCGACTCAGGCTCGCCATGTTGATCCCGCCGCTGCTGCCCGGACCGTCCATGGCAACCATGGATCTCTGCGGCGCGCCAACGGCCTGCTCCCCCGCGTTGCTGACCTGCGCTTCACTGCCGAGGCGTGCCGACGGACGACCGCTGGCCAGGTCCGAGAAGCTCTCCCGGAACGCCAGCAGCCCGGTGGAAGCGACTTTGTCCCGCGGTGCTTCCGGCGCGACCTCCACCTGGGTGGATTCCGCCACCTGAATCTCCGGCTCCGGTTCCGGCTGCGGCTTCTTCTCCTCTTCCGCGACCGGCGGGATCTCCCGGACGACCCGCTTCTCCACCGGTTTTGCGGCGGGCATGGCGCGCAGGGGCTCTTTGCGTATCAGGCGGGCAAACCGCTCCGGCACCTCAACCACTTCTTCTTTTTCGGGAATCGGCAGATCAATCAGCGGGATCAGCAACCCGAGCAGCAAAGCGGCGGCGGCGGAACGTGTGAGATATCTGCGGAACAGGCCGTCTTCTTCAAGATTGCGTGCCCAGGGCAGAATCTGCAGACGTGGCTCGAGCTCCGTCGCCTGCCGCTCGACCAGCCACTCCTGGCGCTTGCGTTCATCCGCCTCGATGGTCTCGATCAGTTCGCTTTCGATCAGAGCGATGTCGTCCAGCTGCGCCCTCACCCGCTTCCGGGCAGCCTCACGCCGGGCATCGATATCGATCTGCACGCCGGCCAGCGACTCAATTTCATTGCGAACGTCCGCGAGATGTTCGCTGACCTGTGCATCCGTTGCCCGTTCGCCCCAGAACACACGGGATAGCCCCGCCTCTTCCAGCTTCTCGATGGTCTGGCAGGCTGCTTCGAGGGGCTCGTATTGGACCCGCTTGTCTGCCAGCGCCTCCAGCTCCGCATCCACGGCGGTGAGCTCGGTTCTGCGGGCCTCGAGGGCACGCTCCGCCGCGGCCAGTTCATCACGCAGCCGCGCGGCTTCCTCTCTGTGTTGGTCGGCTTCTGAGTGTCGGTCGATCACAGCACTCATGAGTCTCTCTCCCTCAGATCTGTGCAACCTGCCCTGTGTTCATATCGACAGCCTGTCCCTTCTGGATCACCGCGAGGGAGATCCGGCTGTATCCCTGACTCGTGCAGGTGGACATGACCTTGCGGATCACATCAAAGGGGATGGAGCGGTCCGCCAGCACCGTCACCTCCAGAGCGCCTGCCACATGCTGTGTGCTGGAACCGATGATTCGTTCGTCGAGCAGCGCGAGTCGGTCGATGATCGGACCGATCTCGCCTTCGCCCATTTCAGCGATGGTCTGAACGCTGGCCACGGGTTCCCCCTGCACGATCACATCCTCGGTTCCGATGAAGATCACCACCGTCTCTCTCGGCTTGACCTCCACAATGGACTCCGGCAGCACCATGTCTTTGGGCGTTTCCAGCACTTCCGGCGTGCCTGAGTTCACCAGCAGGAAGAAGACCAGAATCGTGAACACGTCCATGAGCGAGGTAAGGTTCATCTTGCCGATGCGAACCTTGTTCCGGCCCATCCGCTTCATCCGGCGTGTCGTCTTCACGGCGCTTCTCCTACGGATATCTGTGTGAAGAGCGCCAGCTGGGTATAGGGCGCCTCACCGTCCTCTGCTTCCACCGCCGGAATCCGAATGCTGCGAACCACGTCCATCACCTGGATCAGGTAGTCATAGGGAATCGTCGGTTCGAGCAGCACCGAGGCGGCGTCCTTGGTCGGGTAGTCCTCCTTGAGGGACACCACATAGCTGGACAGCGTCTTCAGATCGTATTCACCGTCCTGTTTGGGCAGGGCGGCGATGATCGACTTGCCATTGCCGATCTCCAGGCCGCTCTCACGCACGATCACCTCCAGCCGGAACTCTTCTGCGCTGCTGGCGCCACTGCCATTGGTCGACGGCAGGTTCAGCTCGACGATGGCGATCCTCGAGAACACCGCCGTAATCAGCAGGAACGGAACCAGCACGACCATCAGGTTCAGGAAGGTCGTCACGTCCAGTTCGTTGGGCTGCTCTTTCGAACGCCTGCGATAATGATGCTTGCGAGCCATGTTATGTCTCTGCCTGGTCCGCGACTCAGGCCGCCAGCTCGAGCTGACGGCGCGCCCGGTTGGTGATCACGCTGAGCGCCTTGACGGAAGCCATCTCCAGACCGTCTACGATCTCGTTGGTTTTCGTCGTCAGGATCGCGTGCACGATGAGCAGGGGAATACCCACCATCAGACCGAAGGCCGTGGTGTTCATGGCCACGGAAATACTCGCCGAGAGCAGATCCGCTTTCTCCGCGGGATTGGCATTCGCAACCGCTGTGAAGGCCTGTATGAGACCCATGATCGTGCCAAGCAGCCCGAGCAGGGTAGCAATGTTGGAAGCCAGGGCGACGTATGGCGTCCGCTTCTCGAGCTGCGGAATCACCTCGGTCATGCCTTCTTCCATGGCGATCTCCACGTCTTCCCGGCGCCGAACGGCGCCCTGCAACGCAAGGCCGAGATTGAGAATGCGCGCCATGATGGATTCCTCCTTGGCGGCGATCTCCCGCGCCTCATCGAAATCACCCTGGTTCAGCAGCGGTTGCAGCGATTTCCAGGCCGCATCGTTCTTCTGCGTGATTTCTGACAAGGTGATGAAACGTTCTACGGCAATCGCGCTGCCGACGGCGAACACCAGAAGGATCGGATACATGAACGCCCCACCAGAGGCGAAAAACCCAATGATTGAATAGAAAAAATCCATGAGCAGGTCCTCTCTGCAAGAGTCAACTTGAAAGGGGGGATTGGTCCTCAATGACCCCTGACGGTTTGATCTGAGATCAGGTCCTGATGATCTCGTAGGCGCTGGACCGGAAATCGTCCCGGTCATTTCCTGGCATATTGATTTGGGATTGGTCCCTAACAATCCCTAACAAAAAGACTATTGTTTGCTTGCAAACAAGGCAGTGACAGAGCGCACGTTAGAGGAGATTGGTCGGACGAAGTCTGTTTCAGCGAGCGCCGAAATCGAGCCCGTCAGACGTGAAACCCTCTGGATTCGGGGTATTCGAGCGGATGTAGTAGTAATCGAGCTCCCGACTGAAGACGTCACGATCGATAGGCATGGGTCTGTTGCTCAGACTTTCCACGATGCCGATCCCATCGCCGATCTGAGAACTCTTCCAGGGCACGATCACCAGCGCTTTCGGCGCCTCGTTGTTGCCGAGCACGGACATACCGGAAAGCGTCTTTGCTTGTTTGGCTACATCGGCCTCTCCGGCCGGAGCACGGCTATCGGCTGCCACGGCACCATCGGCTGCCGCGGCACCATCGGCTGCCGCGGCCGCCTCGGAATCAGCCAGGAAAGTTGCCGTCAGCACAGCGATCATGACAAGTTTCCAAACGGTATTCATGGCATCACTCTCCAGAAGCCTGATTCAGCCGATTTTCCAGGTCTGCGATCCAGATGCCGACCTGATCGTCGTCTCCCACGATCCGGGCGTACTCGGAATAGTTGTCCAGTGCGCAGCGGACGTCTTCCAGGAACAGGTCGCAGAGCACGCCGAGATTCAGCAGCGCGTAATGGAAGCCCGGGTAACTGGCCAGAGCGCGCTCATAGCTGTCGCGCGCGGAATCGAAGCGACCTGTTCGGCGTTGCAGGATACCCAGCTCATTGAGCACAACCGGGTGGTCGGGTGCGAGCGACAGCGCCGAGCGAAAAGACGCCTCCGCCTTTTCGAGCTCGCCAAGCTGAACGTAGGCCATGCCGAGATCTATGTGGGGGATGGTCACTTCCGGAGCCCGCTCTATGACGGTTTCCATCAGCTCGGCACCCCGTTGAAACTGGTCCGTCTCAAGCAGCGCCACCGCCTGCTGATAGTCCCGACGGACATCACCGCCGATCCGGACCACGTCATGCACGGTGAATCCATAGGCACCGTTCTGCTCCACTCTGGCGGTACTTTTCGCCACCTTCGGCGTTCTCGCCACCTTCGGCGTTTTCGCCACCTTCGGTGCCGTTCGCTGCGCAGTGACGCCCTCATTCGATGCAGTGGGCGGCACACTCGTGCAACCGGCGGCAAACATCATCACCCATGCCACCGCGCTCGCCCTGAATCTGAATGCTGCCGAACTATTCATGACTGATCCCCGCAAGCTCCGGCTCCATATGGCCGGCATCTGACTCCGGTTCGGCCTCTTCCCGTCCGCTCAGTTCCTGTTCGGACATTTCGAACGGCGAGTGATAGGCGTATTGATCAATGGTGCCGACAAAGCCGCTGCTCAGTTCCCGCTTCGCGTACCGACCTGGCATCAGCAACGCAAGCTCATCCAGGCTCTGTTGTATCCAGTCGTTGAACACGCCCGCGCGTATGAGTTCCAGGTTTTCCTCGTGCACGGCGATGGACTGTTCCTCGAAGGGATAGGCTTCCTCCTCGATAACGAGCTCGTAGGCCGCAAGTTCTTCCGCACTCAGCCCCTCGGGTCGTTCAGACTCGATCAGAGAGTCACTGAAGTGCCCGTAGATCTCGGCAATGTAGTAGGTCGCCGCCGCGGTCACCTCGCCTACCCCGTAGCCCACCAGTGATTCGAAACCGCTGAGCGCTTCATCCATGAGCGTCTTCTTGGCGGCCAGACTTTCCTCGAAGGGCTGTGTCAGAGCCAATGCGGAGAACCTGTCGTAGAGCGGACGGGTGAGCACCAGGGCGGACTGAGCCGCCAGATATCGGGTCCGGTCTGATCGGGCCCCGCCGGCGTCCTGATCGATGGCGACAATGGCCCGAAGCTGATCCTGGTAGGCCTCGCCGTTGCCTCGATCGTCATACATACCGGCAACCTTGAAACGGATCTCCAGGGCGGTTTCCACCGGCTCCGGGAATTCGGCGATGTAGCCTTCGTAGACTCTGAGCGCCTCGTCCTCACTCGCCGACTGCTCGTAGAGATCACCGGCGACAAGGATGGCCTCCCGACGAACGGCGGGATCATCGCTGTCCGCGGCCACCTGCTCGTATTCCGAGGCAGATCGGGCCAGCTCACCCGCATTTTCGTACGCCACGGCAAGCTGCCGCGTTGCATCGTCTTTAAGCTCGTGTTCCGGGAAGGTGCTGCGGAAATCCTCCAGAACTTCCGCCGCCGCCAGCCAGTCTTCGAGCAGTACAAGCGCCGCCGCCGCGTCGTATTCGGCTGCGGGCCGGATGGTGGATGCGGGCGCGTCGGATTTGACCCGGAGGAAGTGAGCGGCGGCCGTCGCATAGTCTTCTGCCGTTCGAGCCTGCTCACCCTGTTTGTAGATCGCGGCCGCCAGATTATCGACCATGGCCTGGCGATCGTCCTGATCCGTATCCGTCAGTTGGAGCACCTGGGCATAGCCCTCCTCCGCTTCCGGATAGAGGCCGGTGTCCAGCGACGCATGCGCGACGATCACCCAGGTGGCACGTCTGAGTCCCTCCGGCGCATCCGGATAGGATTCGATCAGCCAGCGGCCGGAGGAGATCGCACGCGGGTAGTCCTGCATCGCATACAGATCTTCCGCGGCCGCACCCAGCACCGTCGCGGCATGCTCATGGGCAGGAAACTGCCCGGCGAAACGCAGGGAACTCTCCACGGTGGCGAGCTTCACAGCCGGAATATCCTCGCTGTCTGCCACCTCGAGATGCTGGCGATGGGCGTAGATGGCGGCATAGCCCGCCTCCGAGTCCCGTTCGTGGGACGGATAGTCGTAGGCCGTCCGTTCATACTGTCGCGCCGACGCGCCGTAGTCACCGTGCTCGAGGAGAAGATCCGCCAACTGGTAGTTGATCCCCGGCGATTGCGCATCCTCGGGAAATGAAGCCAGGAATCCGTCGTACCAGTGCAACGCCTCGGCGTAGTTCTCCGGTTGGGCCTCGGCCAGGGTCTCTTCCTGATAGAGCGCGTGATAGTGATTCGCCAGATCAATCAGATTGGTCTTCAGATAATCCAGCACCTCCGGCCGGTCGGCCTGATCGAAGTGCTGCCAGTAGTCGGCTTGGATCCCGTAACGGTTGGCAAAATCTTTCTTCGATTCGACCACGAGCAGCGGGAAGTTTCCTTCCGCATAGATCTCCGAGACGCGCATGCCGAAATGGGGCGATATCCTGTGCAGAGGATTCAGATCCACGAATGCCTTGTAGGTTTCCGCAGCGTCGTTGAAGCGGCGCTTGTCGAAGTGGAACTCGGCCAGGTTCCGATAGATGCGATCTTCGTAGCTGCGCTTCCCGTTCCCGGCAAAATAGGCATTCAGCTCTTCCGGCCCACCCAGATTGGAGAAGCTCAGACTGATGACCCGGAAGGTGTCGGCCACCCGCCGCTCCTCTCCTTCGTCCTCCCGGTCGTAATCCGCATCGAAGTCATAGCCAGCGGACAGCTTGTAATCCAGAAGGGCGATGTACTGATGCAGTGCTTCTTCGTAGAGCTCCTGCTTGTAGAAAGACCAGCCGAGCTTGTAGAGGGCGAGCTCGTAGAAGGGCGACCGCTCGCCCATGCGCACCACCGCCAGATAGGCCTCCTCCGCATCCAGATACTTCCGTCGCACGAAGTGGTATTCGCCTCGACGGAAGAACACCTCGTCCACATAGCGGGAGTCCGGATAGGACGCGATCAGACGTTCAACCACGTCCATCGCCTCATCCGGCTGACCGAGCTCATCGTATGCGCGGGCCATCTGATAGAGCACCTGATCATTCCGCTCGTACCACGGATAGTCCGCCAGAATCTGCTCGTAGGTAGCGATCGCCTGCCGCGGCCCGGTCGCTGTGCCCGGGGACGCCGCTCCGTCCGGCAGATCCATTCCCTTCACCGGCTGAGCCGCGAGCCTGTCTGGCGCAGTCGCCCGACGCTCGAATGCTTCGTCACTCTCCGGACTGTCTTCATCGCTGCCGAAGCCCGTTGCCGGGCTGGCTGTCCCGCTCGATACGCCCACGGTCGTGGGCTCCGGTGCGGGCAACTCGATCACGCTGCGTGACACACCATCACCGATGATTCCGTATTCCTGTTCGATCTGCAGATCGGCCAGACGGCGCATGGCCTCCGGCGCCATGGCGTGGCTCGGCGTTTCATCGAGAAAGCGCTGATAGCCTTCCATCGCCTTCACCAGGCTGTCATCGATTTTCATCTCGGCCATGTCCGGCTCGACCTGACGCAGCTTGGCGATCGTGGTCCGATCCGGACTCGACTGACAGCCACACACCAGGACCAACCAGCAGATGGGTAAGGCCTTCACGATCCTCATTCGCCTTCCACCCCGCTCGCCATCGAAGCATCCACCGCGAGCTCCGCTTTCCGGTCGTTCAGGTCGTCCACCTGGGCGGCTGCCTGGGCCGCCGTTGCCCGGTCGTAGCTGTCGGCGAGGGCGTAGCGCGCCCGCTCTTCATACCCTTCGAGTCGTTCCACCCGCTGTTCGAGCGCCCGGATGGCCACCTGTTCGAGCATGCGGCCCTGCCTCGCCATCAGCAGATCGATTCGTGCGGACGCTTCCTCGACCCGCTTCCGCATCCGTGTGATCGGTTGCTCGTAACCCACATAGCTGTGGGTCGCGGCCTGTCTCACCCGCACATATTCGTTGTAGCGCTCGGTCAGCAGATCGATGGCCTGCTGAGAATCCGCCAGATGCTCATAAAATTCGGTAAGCCGCTCGTGGTAAGTGGTTTTCACCTGCCAGGTCACCAGCCCCTGCAGACGTTCGATACGGTCGGTGAATGCCGGGTCCGCATCCGGGCCAAGTCCCTCGCGCAATGCGTTCAGACGCGTACTCAATGCCCGTTCTCCCGTCGTCGCCAGAAACTCAGGCCGCGGAGCGACCAGCATGTCCTGTAACCGATCGGCGAGAATCTGGTGCTGCTCAAGGCGCAGCCTGCGCCTGGAATCCACTTCCCGGAACTGTTTGTCGAGCACGGGCAGCAGCGGCTCGTAGTAGCTGCGTCGGGCATCGATGACGTCTTCGAAGGCATCGAAGCTCGTCTGCCAGCGCACCAGACGTTTACGGAGATCCTCCAGATCCAGGTAGTTGGACAGCCCGGTCTGGAAATCATGGGCGGCCATCAGTTCCATGAGGTAGTAGGTTTCCGGCATGTCAGGCAGGCGCCTCAGCCGGATCACCCAGTCTCTGTCCTTCCTGATCTCCTCCCGCACCAGCGCTTCAAGAAACCGGCCTTCCCGGATCGCAGTGATGGACGAGTCGAGGCGCGACAATTCAGCGCCGAAGGAATTGAGCGCCTGGTTATAGAGCGCGGCCGCACGGCCATGCACGCTCAGCTCGCCATAGGCATAGGGCAGCGCGAGCATGGCCTCCTGCACAGCAGGATCCGTCTGATTTCGACTCGCCAGAATGCCCCAGGGCACCAGGGCGCTGTCGAACCGGCGCACATGGGAATCTGCCCAACCGGCCGAAAGCAGGGCCTGATTGGACATCGGGCCGTCCAGCCGAACCCGCTCCAGAGCGAGCTTCGCCTCGTCGTAGCGCCCCGCATCCAGAAGCATCGTGCCCCGCACCAGATTGGCTTTGTCTCTGATCGCCCTGGTGGGTTCGTCCTTCGCCTTCACCGCTCCGGCACGCTCGAACTGATCGAGGGCTGCTTCCGGGCGCTCCTCCAGTAGCCGGGCAATGGCCAGGTTGTAGTCCGAGAATCCGGACAGCGACTTCACCCCCTGCAGGCGACGGAGGATCGGGATCGCCTGCTCCGGTCGGGCCGTCGCCAGGTAGATGTTGGCGCGGAGAAATTCCACGTCGTTTCGTATGTCACTCGGGATCCGGCCTTCGATGCGGTCGATCGCAGCCAGCGCATCGATCAGCTGACCTTTCTGGAAGTGAATGCGCGCCAGCCGGTAAGCCGCTTCATTGCGTACCGGTTCCGGGACGTTGCCTTCCAGCACGGCGGAAATGGCCCGGCCTGCACGATGATGCATGCGGTAGTTGAGTTCGAAGTCACCGACGAAAAATTTCGCATCGTCGATGAACGGATAGAGGGTATCCAGCTCGGGTTCATCGAGACCGCGATGCTGTCCAATCTCCGTATCGAGTCGCTCCAGCGCCTCGAAGTAGCGGCCCTGCTCGGCCCAGAAAATAGCCTCCGAGAAGTAAAGATCCCGGACAGGTGCCTCCTCGGACGCGCGACCGTTCGACGCGGTCACGAGCGCCCAGGCCAGGCAGACGAGCAGTTTCAGCGGGCGGATCATGTTTACCAGTCATTCAGCTGGATGGCCGAATTGCCTGCCCCGGGTCCTGCCAGAGCGATCCCCAGCAGGCGAGGATCAATGCGCTTTTCGAAGGAGAACTGCTCGGTCTGGCTGTAGTCTTTTCCGCTCGGTAACTTGCCAAGCACCGTGACCTCGAGTTCGTGGGCGCCACCAGGCAGGTTACCTGTGTAAATCCGCTGCACGCCGCCGCTGGCCAGGGCGTCCAGCTCCTTGAAGCTGTAAATGTGATGAGCCGCCAGCTCACCATCGATCGCCAGTCTGATGGCATCCAGTCGAAAGGCATCCGGCCGGTCCAGAGAGACGAAAATGGCCACCTGGCTGGTGGATGGATAGAGGAGCTGTTCCTCCAGGGTGCTCAGCTCTGCCGCAATGGCGAGCACGTCCGTCTTAATTTCCTGAACCTGTTCGTCCAGGCTGCGCATTTCCTGCGCGGATGGTTCAGCGGCAGCGAGTGCGACGGTCCAACCCAGGACCAGCACGGCCGTGCATATGGCTGCGATCTGCTTACGCATTGAAGTCTCCTTGCTCCCTGCTCCCGCCGGCAGTCGCCAGGTGATGGCGTCTGCGTCCTCCAGCGGGCAGCGAAACAAAGTCTTTACGAATTGCGCTCGAACAAATGTGATGCGCGGCACATTTGACTGCCCTTGGCGCACGCCTTGCCGAAGCTGCGCAGGAGTTCACGGGAATTCAGCGCCGTGGAACCGGCTCAGAAAAGAGAGAAAAAGGGCGCTGGCTCGGAAATCGGCCGCGCCGGGACGGGCTACCCGCTAGCTCACGCCGGGATGGAAGCTCTGCAGGGTGCGGACTTCTTCCTGGTCCAGTTCACGTCTGAAACGGATGGCAATCGCATAGCACTCGCCGGCTGTCAGGGTGGTGGTGTAGCAGACCTTGTTCAGCAGGGCGAGCCGGCGGATGATCGCCGAATCTCTGATCGACTGATGGCCTTCCGTGGTGTTCACGATCAGATCGATCTGCTCGTTCTTCAGCAGATCGCCCACGTCGGGACGATCCTGACCCACCTTACTGACCCGCTCCACCGGCACTCCGGCAGCTTCCAGCACTTTTGCCGTGCCGCGGGTGGCCACCAGGCTGAAACCCAGTTCCACAAGTTCGCGGCCCAGGGGCACCAGACCTTCCTTGTCGGATTCCTTCACCGAGAGGAAGGCGCGCCCGCCGTCCGGCAGATCCACACTCGCCCCGGCCACCGCCTTGGCGAAGGCTTCCGCGAAGCTCTCGCCCACGCCCATCACTTCCCCCGTGGATTTCATTTCCGGTCCGAGGATCGGATCCACACCGGGGAACTTCGGGAACGGGAAGACACTTTCCTTCACGTTCATGGTGGTCGGCAGAATCTCTTCCGTGAACGACTGCTCCGCCAGGGTCTTGCCGGCCATGCAGCGGGCGGCCACCTTGGCCAGGGAAACGCCGATGCACTTCGACACAAAGGGCACCGTCCGGGAAGCACGCGGGTTCACTTCCAGCACCAGAATCTCATCGCCCTGCACGGCCAGTTGCACATTCATCAGACCCACCACGCCCAGTTCCAGCGCCATGGCTTTCACCTGTTCGCGGATCCGGTCCTGAACGGCCGGGTCCAGGCTGTAGGGTGGTAAGGCACAGGCGGAATCGCCGCTGTGCACGCCGGCCTGCTCGATGTGCTGCATGATGGCGCCGATCACCACATGCTCACCATCGGACACCGCATCCACATCCACTTCCACCGCGTTGTCCAGGAACAGGTCCAGGAGCACGGGCGAATCGTTCGATACGGTGACCGCTTCGGTCATGTAGCGAACCAGTTCTTCGGTGTTGTAGACGATTTCCATGGCCCGACCGCCGAGCACGTAGGATGGCCGGACGACGATCGGAAAGCCCACTTCCTTGGCGCCGGCAATGGCCGTCTCCCGGTCCACGGCGGTCCGGTTGGACGGTTGCTTGAGGCCGAGCTTCTCGATCAGTCCCTGGAAGCGCTCACGATCTTCCGCCCGATCGATGGCATCCGGGCTGGTCCCGATGATGGGCACACCGGCCTTCTCAAGATCTTCCACCAGCTTCAATGGGGTCTGACCGCCGAACTGAACGATCACACCCTTGGGTTTTTCGACCTCAACGATTGCCAGCACGTCTTCCAGGGTGACCGGCTCGAAGTAGAGCCGATCCGAGGTGTCGTAGTCCGTGGAAACCGTTTCCGGGTTGCAGTTGACCATGATGGTCTCGAAGCCGTCCTCGCGCATGGCGAGTGCCGCATGGACGCAACAGTAGTCGAACTCGATGCCCTGGCCGATCCGGTTCGGTCCGCCACCGAGCACCATGATTTTATCCCGGTCGCTCGGGTTGGCCTCGCATTCCTCTTCGAAGGTGGAATACATGTAGGCAGTTGAAGAGGGAAACTCGGCCGCACAGGTGTCGACCCGCCGATAGACCGGTCGCACGTCAAGCGCCAGCCGATGGGTACGCAAATCCGCTTCCGCCACGTCGATGAGCGTCGCGAGCCGGGCATCGGAAAAGCCCTGTTGCTTGAGCCGGTAGAGTCGACGTTTGTCCAGGTCTTCGAGTTTCGTGCCGACCAGCGCCGCCTCGGTCTGCAGGATGTGTTCGATCTCGGCCAGGAACCAGGGGTCCACCCTGGACAGCTCGTGCACTTCCTCCAGGCTCATGCCGTAGCGGAACGCATCCGCCAGATACCAGATCCGCTCGCCGCCCGGATTCGAGATTTCTTTGCGCAGAATGTCCCGGGCATCTTCGTGCTCGAGATCGACGATGGGGTCGAAGCCCACCTTGCCCGTCTCGAGTCCTCGCAGTGCTTTCTGCAGCGATTCCTGGAAGGTCCGGCCGATGGCCATCACTTCGCCCACCGATTTCATCTGGGTGGTGAGCCGATCGTCCGCCTGGGGGAACTTCTCGAACGTGAAGCGCGGAATCTTGGTGACCACGTAATCGATGCTCGGTTCGAAGGAAGCCGGGGTCACGCCCGTAATGTCGTTTGTCAGCTCATCGAGCGTGTAGCCGACGGCGAGCTTGGCCGCCACCTTGGCAATGGGGAATCCGGTGGCCTTCGATGCCAGCGCCGACGACCTGGACACTCGCGGGTTCATTTCGATCACCACGATGCGACCGTCGTCCGGATTAATCGCGAACTGTACGTTGGAGCCACCGGTTTCCACACCGATTTCCCGCAGTACGTCAATGGACGCATTCCGGAGCAGCTGATACTCCTTGTCCGTCAGGGTCTGGGCCGGGGCGACGGTGATGCTGTCGCCGGTATGCACGCCCATGGGATCCAGGTTCTCGATGGAGCAGATGATGATGCAGTTGTCCTTCCGATCCCGGACCACCTCCATCTCGAACTCTTTCCAGCCGAGCAGAGACTCATCGATCAGCAATTCGTTGGTCGGCGAGAGATCGAGCCCTCGCGCGCAGATCTCTTCAAATTCTTCCGTGTTGTAGGCGATACCGCCGCCACTGCCGCCAAGCGTGAAGGAGGGGCGGATCACGCAGGGGAAGCCGAGCTGGCTCTGTACCTGCAGCGCTTCTTCCATGCTGTGAGCGATGGCGGACCGGGGGGTGGACAGGCCGATCTTCTTCATCGCCTTGTCGAAGCGTTCCCGGTCCTCCGCCTTGTCGATGGCATCCTGGCTGGCACCGATGAGCTCCACACCGTGCTTCTCCAGCACCCCTTCCCGGACCAGATCCAGTGCGCAGTTCAAGGCAGTCTGTCCGCCCATGGTGGGCAGCACGGCCGAAGGTTTTTCCTTCTCGATGATCCGGGCCACCGTCTGCCAGTCCACGGGCTCCACATAGGTGGCATCCGCCATGGCCGGATCGGTCATGATGGTGGCCGGATTCGAGTTCACCAGAATCACCCGATAACCCTCGTCTCTCAGGGCCTTGCAGGCCTGGGCACCGGAATAGTCGAATTCGCAGGCCTGGCCGATGATGATGGGGCCAGCGCCGATGATGAGGATGGATTCGAGATCCGAGCGCTTCACTTCGCCTCCATCATCTGTACGAACTCATCAAACAGATACTCGCAGTCCTGTGGTCCCGGGCTCGCTTCCGGATGCCCCTGAAAACCGAAGGCCTGCCGGTCTGTCCGGCGCACGCCCTGCAGGGTGCCGTCGAACAGGGAGACATGGGTTGTTTCCAGGCAATTCGGCAGGGATTCGGCATCCACCGCAAAACCGTGATTCTGACTGGTGATGATCACCTGCTCGGAGCGCAGATCCTTGACCGGATGATTGGCGCCATGATGGCCATGGGACATCTTCACCGTGCCGGCACCACTGGCCAGGGCCAGCAGCTGGTGGCCGAGGCAGATGCCGAATATGGGCAGGTCGCTGTCGAGCAGCGTACCGATGGCGTCGATCGCGTAATCGCAGGGCTCCGGGTCGCCGGGACCGTTGGAAAGGAAGATGCCATCCGGCTTCAACGCCAGGGCGTCTTCCGCCGAGGTCTGGGCCGGGACCACGGTGATCCGGCAACCACGAGCGGCCAGGAGGCGAAGAATGTTGCGCTTCACGCCGAAGTCGTAGGCCACCACGTGGAAACGCTCGTCGGCACGCTCGCCATAGCCATCGGCGATATCCCAGACAGATTCGGTCCAGTTCGCCTGATCCGCCCGGGAAACCACCCTGGCCAGATCCATCCCGGCCAGGCCGGGAAAATTCCGCGCCGCCGCTATGGCTTCCGCCTCTGTGGCGTCGCCGGCCATGATGCAACCGGCCAGCGCCCCTTTCTCCCGAATGTGACGGGTCAATCGACGGGTATCCACTTCCGCAATGGCGACCACGTTTTCCGAGACCAGAAATTCCGGCAGCGTCATGGTCATGCGCCAGCTGCTCGCCAGGCGCGGCAATTGCCGGATCACCAGGCCACTGGCCCAGACCCGGTCTGACTCCACGTCTTCCGGGTTAACGCCTGTATTGCCGATCTGGGGATAAGTGAGGGTGACGATCTGCCGGGCGTAGGAGGGATCCGTGAGGATCTCCTGGTAGCCGGTCATGGCGGTGTTGAATACCACCTCACCCACGGACTGACCCTCAATACCGATGGACGTCCCGTGAAACAGGCTGCCGTCCTCAAGGGCGAGTAACGCCGGTGTCAATGTCGTGCCCAATACCTCGTTGAAAACCTGTGCGGCACCCGTCCTGATACGCCGTGACTATCGTTACATACGTTACATACGTTACATACGTCACATAACAAGTTGCGTAGCAAAAGGCGCCGCTCGTAAAAAAGCGGAAGCGAATGCTCCCGCTGATTTGGGTGGCGTAGTCTACCGGAGACCTTGGGTGAAGCCCAGCACATCCTGCATATCGAACAGGCCGTTCGGTTTGTCCGCCAGAAATCTGGCTGCGCGCAGGGCGCCCTGGGCAAAATTGGCCCGGCTCTGGGCCCGGTGGGTGATTTCGATCCGCTCTCCAGCACCCGCATAGAGCACCGTATGATCGCCGACGATATCGCCGCCGCGGACGGTGGCAAACCCGATCGTGCTCCGCTCCCGCGGACCCGTCGTGCCTTCGCGACCGTAGATGGCATCCTTCTCCAGATCACGCCCCAGCGCCCGGGCAAGGATTTCGCCCATCCGCACCGCCGTGCCGGATGGCGCATCGATCTTGTGCCGGTGGTGTGCCTCGATCACTTCCACATCCACATCGTCGCCGAGCACCGAGGCAGCAATCTCAATCAGTTTGAACACCACGTTCACCCCGACGCTCATGTTCGGCGCCTTGAGGACGGCAATCTCTTCAGCTGCCGCCTGGATCGCCGCCTCACCGGCCGCATCGAACCCGGTAGTACCGATCACCAGTTTCTTCCCGGCCTGCACCAGCACCGGCAGCAGGGCGAGGGTCGCTTCAGGGATGGAAAAGTCGACGAGCACATCGAACCGATCAGCCGCTGCCGCCAGATCGGCAGCCACCGGAACACCGATCTGACCGAGGCCGACCAGTTCGCCTGCATCCACACCGAGCAGGCTGCTGTCCGGACGTTCGAAAGCGGCGCCGAGGGTGAGCCCGTCCGCCCCATGGATCAACTCGATCAGGGTCCGCCCCATCCGTCCGCCGGCACCGGTGATGGCCAGGCGCTGCATCAGGAGGTCAGGCCGTCGAAGAAATCTTTCACGCCCTGAAACCAGGAGGTTTCACGGGGCGAATGCCTGGCGCCCCCTTCGCCCAGAGACGCCTTGAAATCCTCGAGGAGCTTCTTCTGGCTATCGTTCAGATTGACCGGCGTCTCCACATTGATCTTGCAGAGCAGATCGCCAACGCCACCGCCGCGCACCGGGGTGACCCCTTTGCCACGCAGCCGGAAGATCTTGCCGGTCTGGGTTTCCGCGGGCACCTTCAGCTTCACGCGGCCATCCAGAGTCGGCACTTCCAGTTCGCCGCCGAGGGCGGCATCCACGAATGAGATGGGCATCTCGCAGAACAGGTTTCTGCCATCCCGGGTGAAGATCGGATGCTCACGCACCTCCACCTGCACATACAGATCCCCGGGCGGGCCACCATTGAAGCCCCCTTCGCCTTCGCCGGAAAGACGGATGCGGTCCCCGGTGTCCACACCGGGTGGAATCCGCACCGAGAGTTTCTTGCGCTTTTCCTGCCGGCCGCTGCCACCGCAGCTCGTGCAGGGATCGCTGATCACCTGGCCGGCGCCACGGCAGCGCGGACAGGTCTGCTGCAGGGAGAAAAAGCCCTGGGCCACCCGGATCTGGCCGGCGCCGCCACAGTCCGGACAGGTGCTGACCGAGGTCCCCGGCTTGGCACCGGTGCCGTCGCAGACTTCGCAGGCGGCCAGCACGGGCACGTCGATTTCGACGTTATCGCCGCTGACCGCCTGCTCCAGTGTGAGTTCGAGCCCGTAGCGAAGATCAGCGCCCCGCTGGACGGAACTGCGCCCGCCACGGCCACCGCCGGCCCCACCGAAGATGTCGCCGAATACATCGCTGAAAATGTCCGAGAAGCTGCCCCCGGCGAAACCGTCGCCCATCCCGCCCATCTGCGAGTCCACGCCGGCATGACCAAACTGGTCGTATGCCTGGCGCTTTTCCGCGTCGGTGAGGATTTCGTAGGCCTCGGTGGCTTCCTTGAACCGCTCTTCCGCGGCCGCATCGTCCGGATTGCGGTCCGGGTGATTCTTCATGGCGAGACGGCGATACGCCTTTTTGATCTCAGCCTCACCCGCATCCCGGTTGACGCCCAGAACTTCGTAGTAGTCTCGTTTCGCCATCAGTTGCCGACTCTCTAATTGCTAAGCCCGGAGTCAGTTCCGGGCGGCCCTTTTTATACAGACTTTTTGCGCAGACTTTTTTACAGGCTTTATACGCAGGCTCTATGCAAACGGGGGGTATCACTACCCCCCGGTGCTTTCTGCCAGCTTTTGTACCCGTTCTCTCTACCCGTTCTCTCGCCGCGCCGTGGCGAAGAAGTCAGTCCTTCTTCTCGTCGTCCTTCACTTCTTCGAATTCTGCATCCACGGCATCATCCGGGCCACCTCCCGCGGTCGGGCCTGCACCGTCGGCCTCCGGAGCGCCGTCCATACCGGCCGCCGCCGCTTCCTCGGCATACATCTTCTGCGCCAGGCCAGCGGAGGCTTCCGACAGTGCCTGCATTTTCGCTTCGATGTCTGCCTTGTCTTCGCCCTTCAGGGCTTCTTCCAGGGCGCTGGCCGCCGACTCGATGGCCGTCTTCTCTTCTTCGCTGGCCTTGTCACCGGCATCGGTCACCGCCTTGCGCGCCGCGTGAACCAGACCATCCGCCTGGTTGCGCAGATTCACCATCTCTTCGAACCGGGCGTCCTCTTCGGAATGGGCCTCGGCGTCACGCACCATCTGATCGATCTCTTCGTCAGAGAGACCCGACGAGGCCTTGATCACGATGGATTGTTCCTTGCCGGTGGCCTTGTCCTTGGCCGACACGTTCAGGATGCCGTTCGCATCGATGTCGAATGCCACCTCGATCTGCGGCATGCCGCGGGGTGCCGGCGGAATGTCCGCCAGGTCGAAGCGGCCGAGCGATTTGTTCTGAGCCGCCTGCTTACGCTCACCCTGAAGCACGTGGATGGTCACTGCCGTCTGATTGTCATCCGCCGTCGAGAAGACCTGGGTCTTCTTGGTCGGGATGGTCGTATTCTTTTCGATCAGCACGCTCATCACCTGGCCCATCGTTTCGATCCCGAGGGACAGCGGGGTGACGTCGAGCAGCAGCACGTCCTTCACATCACCGGAGAGTACGGCCGCCTGGATGGCTGCACCCACGGCAACGGCTTCGTCCGGATTCACATCCTTACGCGCTTCCTTGCCGAAGAACTCTTTGACCTTCGCCTGCACCTGCGGCATCCGCGTCTGACCACCGACCAGAATCACGTCATCGATGTCGCCAGCGGACAGGCCGGCATCTTCCAGCGCCGTCCGGCAGGGACCGATGGTCCGGTCGACCAGATCTTCCACCAGGGATTCGAGCTTGGCCCGGGTCAGTTTCAGCACCAGGTGCTTGGGACCCGAGCTGTCCGCCGTGATGTACGGCAGGTTGATCTCGGTCTGCTGGCTGTTGGAGAGCTCGATCTTCGCTTTCTCCGCCGCTTCTTTCAGACGCTGCAGTGCAAGCGGATCGTTGTGCAGATCCACACCGTTGTCTTTCTTGAATTCCTCGGCCAGGTAGTCGATCACCCGCAGATCGAAATCCTCACCGCCGAGGAAGGTATCGCCATTGGTGGAAAGCACCTCGAACTGATGCTCACCGTCGATCTCGGCGATCTCGATGACGGAAACGTCGAAGGTACCGCCGCCCAGATCGTAAACGACGATCTTGTGGTCACCCCGTTGCTTGTCCATGCCATAGGCAAGCGCTGCCGCGGTTGGCTCGTTGATGATCCGTTTGACTTCCAGGCCGGCGATCCGGCCCGCATCCTTGGTTGCCTGACGCTGAGAGTCGTCGAAATAGGCAGGCACGGTGATCACGGCTTCGGTGACCGCTTCACCGAGGTACTCTTCCGCCGTCTTCTTCATCTTTTTCAGGGTTTCCGCGGAAATCTGCGGCGGCGCCAGCTGTTCGCCCTTCACGTCGATCCAGGCATCCCCATTGGGGGCTTCCACGATCTTGTAGGGCACCATCTTGATGTCCTTCTGGACCACGTCGGAGGCGAACTTGCGGCCGATGAGACGCTTGACCGCAAACAGCGTGTTGTTCGGATTGGTCACCGCCTGGCGCTTCGCGCTCTGACCGACAAGAATCTCGCCGTCTTCCGTATAAGCGATGATCGAGGGCGTCGTGCGATCGCCTTCGGAATTTTCTATGACTTTGGCGTCTTTGCCTTCCAGCACGGCCACACAGGAATTGGTGGTGCCGAGGTCGATGCCGATCACTTTACCCATTGCTAGTCTCCAAAATGTCCTTTCCAAGCGGCCCGGCGGGTTCGCCTCAGGCTGCGCTAATCTGTCTATGACGCTCTATATTTGGGCGTTCGGCCGGGATTCAACTCCCTCAGGGGCCTTTGTTCAGTCGTCGGCAGGCGCCTTGCTCACCACCACCATGGCTGCCCTGATCAGACGGTTGTTGAGGCTGTAACCGGCCTGCATCACATCCAGCACCGAGTTGGGCTCCGCATCTGGATTCTCGACCATGGCCATGGCCTCGTGCAGTTGCGGGTCGAACGGCTCGCCTTTCGGGTCTATTCGACTGATGCCCGCCTTTTCCAGCACATCGAGGAAGAGTTTCAGCGACAGTTCCACCCCTTCCGCAATGGCGCCAGTATCCGACGCTTCCTCGCCATTGCCCGCAGATTCAACAGCCTTCTCCAGACTGTCGATCACCGGCAACAGGTCCGCGGCGAACTTCTCCAGCGCGAATTTATGGGCATTTTCCACATCCCGGGCGGCCCGGCGGCGGACGTTTTCCGCTTCTGCCTGGCCCCGAAGCGCCTGATCCTTGAGCGCCTCTACTTCGGCCTGAGCCGCAGCCAGCTGAGCCGCCAGATCCGTAGAGCCCTCGTTCTCCGAAGCTCCGTCCATCGGGTCTCCCGCTGCCTGATTCTCTTCTTCCGAGCGACCGACCTGTTCCTCCAGATCGTCCTTTTTGTCCTCCGAGTCTGCCATCTGGCCTCGTTCTCCGGTTCAAGAATAGTCATTGGTGATGAATCACCCCGAATCTGGGGGCGTCGGGGTGAATTTCAAGGGGGGCATCCTAGTGCGGCGGCCGGCCGCTGCAAAGTCCGGCGATCGAGCGCCGGGGCTGACTCAGGCCTGATTGATGGCGGCGCCCAGGAGCCTGGCGGTGACGTCCACCACTGGAATCACCTCCTGGTAGGCCATCCGGGTGGGGCCGACCACGCCGAGCACACCGGCCACCTGGCCCTGCACCTCGTAGGGTGCGGTCACCACGGAGACTTCTTCGAACAGCTCGTAGCCGGACTCTTCGCCGATGAACAGCTGAATGCCGTGTGTTTCCAGACACCGGTCCAGCAGATGGAGAATATTGCCCTTGTGCGAAAACTCATCGAACAGCGTGCGGACCCTGTCCGTATCCGCGCTCATGTCCAGCAATCGGTTCTCCCCGGAAACCACCACCTGCGGTGAATCATCGTCGCCGGACGCCGGACCCACAAACACCTGGGCGGCCACATCGAGCGTGGTCTGCATCAGATTGTCCATCCGGTCCTTGTCTGCCTGCATGCTGGCCAGCAGGGCAGCGCGAATGTTCATCAGCGATTTGCCTCCGAACTCCCGATTGAGGAAGTTGGCGGCCTGATTGAGTTCCACATCCGAGTACTGCCGGTCGGTATGGATCACCCGGTTTTCCACCTCCCGGTCATTGAGCACCAGAATCACCAGCACCCGGTCGCCGGACAGGGGTAGAAACTCCACCTGGCGCAGGGCCACATGATCACGCCGTGGCAGGGTGATCACACAGGTCATCCGGGTCAGATGAGAAAGCAGGCTCGAGGCCGAGTTCACCAGTTCCTGTGGCGACAGATCGGGGTTGAGCTCCTGCTCGAGCTGTTCGAGTTGCCGGGTCTCCAGCGGATCCAGGGACAACAGGGTATCCACGAAGAAGCGCAGGCCGCGGTTGGTGGGAATTTTCCCGGCGGACGTATGGGGTGACTGCACGAGCCCCTGGGCCTCCAGATCCGCCATGATGTTGCGAACGGTGGCCGAACTGACGCCAACGGTGGGCAGTGAGGCCAGGCGCTTGGACGCCACGGGCACGCCCTGGGAGAGATATTCCTCCACCAGCATCTTGAACAGCGACTGAGCGCGGGGGTCGACCGGATCTTCCACCAACTCTTTCTACTCCAATTACCCGAAGCACGTGAGCCATCTCTCCGCCGGCCACGGCGGATATTGGACTACGCCTTACGGCAAGGCTTCCTTTACTCTATGGCCGCCTAATCTATAGCCTTTGTCTCGAGCCTGCGCAATGCTCAAAACCTTAACCGTTAGTAACTTCGCTCTGGTGGACGAACTCGAAATCCAGTTCGGCAGCGGGCTGACCGTGATCACCGGTGAATCAGGGGCAGGGAAATCGATCCTCCTGGGCGCCCTGTCCCTGGTGCTCGGCCAGCGGGCGGCGTCGGATACCATCCGCCCGGGCGCCAAGCGGGCCGATGTGAGCGCCGAATTTGATCTCAGCGGCATCGAGACGGCACTCAGCTTTCTGAACGATCACGAACTCAATGATCCGGACCTGCCCGGGCGGGCACTGGTGCGGCGCGTGGTCAGCGCCGACGGACGGTCCCGCGCCTTTCTGAACGGGATACCGGTGAATCTCTCCGTGCTCCGCGAACTCACCGGCGGCCTGATCGACATTCACGGCCAGGACGACAACGTGCGTCTGGCAGACCCGGCCGTCCAGGGCGCCCTGCTGGACGGCTACGGCGTGGACTCGAAACTGCTGCTGGCCTGCCGTGGGGCGTTCAAGGGCTGGAAAGCGGCGGAAGCCGAGCTGGAACGGCTGAAGCATCAGGTGCAGAGCAACGATGACCGGGCGGCGCTCCTCGACTATCAGCTTCTGGAACTGGACGAGGCGGCCCCGGAGCCTGGCGAATTCGAGAACATCGAACAGACCCACCGGCGACTTTCTCAGGCGCAATCGACCAGAGAAGTGGTGGCGGATGCCCTGACCGCGCTCGAACAGGCGGACGCCCTCGGCCACGCCCGGACTGCCCTTGCCCGGATTGAGGATGATCATGCAGATCTCCGTTCCGCCCGGGAGACGCTCATCACCATTGCTGAACTGATGGCCGATGCCGGCCGGGACCTGCGGGCCTATGAAGAGAGTCTCTCCGCCGATCCGGAGTCTCTGCTGGCCCTGGAGAACCGGTTGACGCTTCTGCACGATCTGGCCCGTAAACATCGGGTCAGCCCGGAAGATCTGCCGGACCTCATCGAGCGACTTCGAGCGGAACTCGATGGCATGAGTTCGGACCGATCGAGCCTGGAAGACCTGGCCGGTGCGGTGGACGAGCAGGAAAAGGCCTACCGCAAACACGCGAAGAAGCTCACCCGGCAACGCAAAGCCGCTGCCGAGAGCTTCTGCGAGGCAGTGAGTGCGCACATGAATACGCTCGGCATCAAAGGCGGCGCACTGAGCCTCACATTCCACCCCCGGGAGAGCGAGTATGGCGCGGAGGCGGTTGAATACGAATGCATCACCAACCCGCGCTACCCGGCGGCTCCCCTGGGGCGAATCGCATCCGGTGGCGAACGGGCCCGGATCAGCCTGGCAATCCAGATCGTGGCGGCCGCGAGGAACCAGATGCCCAGTCTGATTCTCGACGAAGCGGACGTGGGCGTGGGTGGCACGACGGCAGACGTGGTCGGCCGGCTGCTGCGCACCCTTGCCGAGCACACTCAGGTGATCTGCATCACCCATGCACCGCAGATTGCCGCCCTCGGCCTCGAGCACCTGAAAGTCAGCAAAGACAGCGAGCAGGACACCCGGATCGCCGAACTGAGCGACGGCGAGCGGGTGGATGAGCTGGCAAGAATGCTTGCCGGTGCCCGGGTTACGGATGAATCCAGAGACTACGCCCGCACCCTGCTCGAGGAAGCCGCTTCCTGAGTTGTCCGGCAGACGCTCGAAATCCCACCAGTTTGTCAGTAAGATCCGCCGCCATGCGACTCACCCTGGCCACCATCATCTGTACCTCACTCGTGCTCGCGGGCTGCAGCTTCAAGCGCCCCCGGCTGCCGAGAGTGCACAAGCTCACCGTGCAGCAGGGCAACGTGATCAATCAGGACATGATCGACAAGCTGCGACCCGGCATGAGCCGCAGCCAGGTGGCCTTTGTGATGGGCGAGCCCGTGGTTCGGAACTCGTTCAATGAAGACCGCTGGGATTACGTCTACACCATCGAACTGCCCGGCGTGTACAGCACCACTCAGACCGTGAGCCTCTACTTCGTGGACGAGCAACTCGCTTATTTCACCGGAGATCTGGTGCCCAGCCGGGTCCAGGAAGCCGCGGAAGCTGAAGCCGCCCAGTCCGATGCAGACCAGTCCGATGCAGACCAGTCCGGCGCAGACCAGTCCGACCCAGCCACAGAAGCATCCGGCTGACACCGCCCGATCAGGCGTCCCCGGTCACCCGGCGACGGCGGGCTTCTTTCGGATCCAAGGCCAGGGGCCGATAGATTTCAATCCGGTCGTCCGGGCCCAGGAGCTGCTCCAGGGGGACAATCCGGCCGAAAATCCCGATCGTCTGAGCCGCCAGATCCATCTCTGAAAACGGAGGGATCCGACGCACCGCCTCCAGGGCATCCTCAACCCGGGCTCCGGGTTCCAGTTCGAGATGCAATCGGTGCTGAACATCAGGCAGGGCGTAGACAACCTCGATGTGCATGGGCCGGACTCAGGGCGCGCCGAGCAGATCGTTAGCCCGGGCGCAGAACGCATCCACCATCTGATCCGCCGCCCGGTTGAAAACAGCGCCAAGCAGTGACTTCATGCCGGACAGCTGGAAATTCAGATCCAGCGCCACCCGGCAACCTTCATCCTCGCCCAGACTCACGAAAGTCCAGCCGCCGGACAGCTCCCGAAAGGGACCGGAAATCAGCACCATCTCTATGCGCTCGAACGGCATCAGCCGGTTACGGGTGGTGAAGGTCTCCGTCATGCCGCTGGCAGACAACGACAACGCTGCCACCACTTCCTCCGGAGAGGATTCCAGCACATCCGCGCCCGAGCACCAGGGCAGGAACTCGGGATAGCGCAGCACATCGTTGACGATGGCAAACACGTCTGCCGCCGGATACGGCAACAGGGCCGAACGTTGAACCCGCGCCAATGATCAGCCCAGCAGGGTATTCACGAAGACGACCAGCACCGCCAGCGGCGCGACGACCCCGGCCAGCAGCTTCCAGAGAAAGGCCCTGATCCCTCCGTCGATGCCAAGCTGCGCGCCGACCACGGTCTTTGGCAGGGCCCAGGCACCGAACAGTCCGATGAACAGCCCACCAATGGGTAGCAGCACCTTGTCGGTCACAAAGGAGGCAAAGTCGAAGAACGTCGGCTGGCCGAGGACGTTCACGTCCGCCCAGTAGTTGAACGAGAACACGGTGCCCAGACCGAGGATCCAGCTGATCACACCGAGCGAGATGGCCACCCGGCCCCGCTTGGCGTTGTATTCCTCGACGAGGTAAGCAAGCGCCGGCTCGCTGATCGAGATGGCGGAGGTGATGGCGGCGAAGCTCACCAGCAGAAAGAAGATGGTGCCGAAGACCGCGCCCAGGGGCATCTGCCCGAAGGCCAGCGGCACCGTAACGAACATGAGCCCCGGCCCCTGAGCCGGTTCCAGTCCGTTAGCGAAGACGATGGGAAAGATCACCAGACCCGCCACCACGGCCACCAGCGTATCCAGCAGAGCGATGATGGAAACCGTCGAGAAGATCGATGCGCTGCTCGGCACATAGGCGCCGTAGGCCATGATGGCCCCCATCCCCAGACTCAACGTGAAAAATGCCTGGCCCATGGCTGCCAGCACCGCGTCCGGGGTCAGAGAAGCGAAATCCATCCGGAACATGAACTCGAACCCTTCAGACCAGCCGTCGGAAGTGACCGAGTAGCCGAGCAGCACCACCATCAGCAGGAACAGCATCGGCATGAACCAGCGCACGGCGGTTTCCAGACCGCTGATCACGCCCCGGGAAATGATGTAGACCGTGAGGATCATGAACAGGGTCTGCCAGAAGATGAGCTGCAGTGGGTTGGCGAGGAAGTCGGCAAACAACGCACCCGCCTGCTCGGGCGTCGCCCCTTCCAGGGCACCGCTGCCCATCTGCAGGATGTAGTAGAGGGCCCAACCGGCGATCACCACGTAATAGGAGAGGATCAGAAATCCCGCCAGCACACCGGCCCAGCCGATCAGCACCCAGGCAGGATTCCGATGATGCTGCTTGATCAGATGCCGCATCGTGTTGATCGGACTCTGCCGGCCTTCCCGGCCGATCAGCACCTCGGCCATCATGATCGGGATGCCGATGAAGGCGATGCAGAGCAGATAGAGGATGACGAACGCACCACCGCCGTTCTCGCCGGCAATGTAGGGAAACTTCCATATGTTGCCGAGACCGACTGCCGAGCCCGCTGCCGCGAGCACGAACAACCAGCGGTTCGACCACATCCCATGCCGTGATTCGGTAGGCCCTGCCATCTTTTCTCCAACGCCGAGAGTCGTTGGACCGGCATTGTGGACCAGCCCCTCACCCGTTGCCACAAAAGCTGTCACCCCAACTGCCTTATCCCGCGGCACAGATCACAATCCACACAGAAAACGCGCGGCGAAAACTCTCTATAATCCGAAGATGGCGGGCAAAAAGAAAAAACCGGACTCGAACACCATCGCCCTGAACAAGCGAGCCAGGTTCGACTATGAACTGAGCGAGAAATTCGAGGCTGGACTGGTGCTGGAAGGCTGGGAGGTCAAAGCCATCCGTTCGGGCAACGTACAGCTCACGGACAGCTATGTGCTGCTCCGGGATGGCGAGGCATGGCTGCTGGGCGCCAACATCATGCCGCTGAACACGGCTTCCACCCACGTGGTGGCCGATCCGCAGCGTACGCGCAAACTCCTCCTGCATGCCAAAGAGCTCGCCCGCATCTATGCCGCAACTTCCCAGAAAGGCCTGACTTGCGTGGCGACCGCCATGTACTGGAAAGGCAACAAGGTGAAGGCCGAAATCGCCCTCGGCCGGGGCAAAAAATCACACGACAAGCGATCGAGCGAACGGGACAAGGACTGGGACCGACAGAAGTCACGGCTGCTGAAGCACGGCTGAACCGGTCCGCCCGGTCACGGGCCTGTCGCGGGTTCTGTCGCGGGTTCTTCAGCTTCCCACCGTTGCACCTATCGAGCGGCGCCAGGCGATCATCTCGATGGCGGCCGCCGCCGCTTCATAACCCTTGTTGAACTCATCATCGCCCGCCCGCGCCTGGGCGTCTTCGATGGCGAATACCGGCAGTACTTCGACGATCACCGGCCGGCGATATTTGAGCATGGCATCGGAGAGCCCGCGCATGCATTCACTGCTGATCATCTCGAAGTGCAGGGTCTCTCCCTTGACGATGACGCCGAAACAGATGATCGCGTCGATCTCACCCTTGGTATCACCCGCCAGGAGGTCGGCGGCGGCGAGGGGCAGCTCCAGGGACCCGGGCAGGGTGTGCAATTCGATCTGAGTGAAGCCGTGCTCGGCGAGCACCCGCTCGCAGATGCCGGACATGCCGCCGACGATCTCCGGGTACCACTTGGACTGAAGAATAGCGATCCGACCCGGGTTTTCGATGGTCGGGAGCGCACTCAGGTCGACGATGGTTTTTGCCATGGTTACCGCCTGCTTGGAACTGCCTGCAATTCGGGGACGCAAGGCTAACACAGCTCTGGCGCCGGGCCCGATGCCTCAGTATGGTGGCGGCTTTTCTGCAGTCGTCTCGAGCACGGACTCGAGTCGAGGAGACCAAACACATGAGCGATTTCATCCAATGGCGCCCCCACCCCTGGCACGGTCTGTCGATCGGCGATTCAGCGCCGGAACTGGTCAACGCCTTCATCGAGATCACGCCATTCGATCTGGTGAAATATGAGGTGGACAAGGAAACCGGCTATCTGCGCGTCGACCGGCCGCACAAGACGTCTTCGCTGCCACCGACCCTCTATGGCTTCGTCCCCCGCACCTACTGCGGCGAGCGGGTCAAGGCGCTGATGCCCGGGGCGGACCGCGGTGACGAGGATCCGCTGGATATCTGCGTGATCAGCGAGCGGCCGATCGCCAAGGCAGAGGTCATCCTCTCCGCCCGGGTTCTGGGCGGCCTGCCCATGCTCGACGGGGGCGAGGCAGACGATAAGATCGTCGCCGTGCTGGCAAATGACGAGATCTGGGCCGACATTCGCGACATCTCCCAGCTGCCGGAGCGATTCACCTCCCGACTGCGCCACTACTTCAGCACCTACAAGACCCTGCCCGGCGAACCGGCGGTGGTCGAAGTAGGCGAGCCCTATTCACGCGATCACGCGGTCAGGGTCATCGAGGCGGCGGTGGCCGACTATCACGACGAATTCGGCTGAAACCTCAGCGCTTCACTTTCGCGAACAGATCCACCAGCTCATCGAACTTCCGGCGCTGCTCCTGCTCATCGCCGGATTGAATCGCTGCGGCCACGCAGGTGGCCGTGTGATCTTTCAGAATGGCGTCTTCAACCCGGGCCAGAGCTGACTTGATGGCCTGCATCTGCTGCAGCACGTCGATGCAGTAGCGCTCTTCTTCGATCATCCGGGAGATACCGCGAACCTGACCTTCAATCCGGTTCAGCCGGCGGATGGTTGCCTCTTTATCCAGATTCAACGTTCTGCGTCCTCGTTCGTTGTCATTCGTCCACCCTGCGATTCCGACCTGGCCTCAATAATACGCTTTCAACATATTGCCCTTTCCCAATATACCCCATAGGGGTATATAGTATCCATATGGATTCAACTTCTGATAGAACACCGGTCAGCCGTCGACAGGTGCTCCAGCGTCTCGCTCGCGCGGGCAGCCTGATCGCCACCGGCGCCGCCCTGCCCGGCTGGGCATCCGGCGATCTCAGAGGCCTGCGCGCCGGACCGGACAGCACGCTCGATCTGGTGGTCAGCGAGGGCCACCATCGCGTCGGCGGCCGACAGGGCCGCGCGATACTCATCGATGGTCAACTGCCGGCACCGCTGTTGCGCTGGCGGGAGGGCGAGACGGTCACTCTGAACGTGATCAACCGTCTGTCCGAGCCCACCTCCATTCACTGGCATGGATTGCTGCTGCCCATGGAGATGGACGGCGTGCCGGGGGTCTCGTTTCCCGGCATACCCGCGGGTGAGACATTCACTTACCAGTTCCCCGTCCGGCAGGCCGGCACCTACTGGTATCACAGCCACTCCGGTCTGCAGGAACAACTGGGCCACTACGGCCCCATCATCATCGAACCGGCCACCCCAGACCCGGTCCAATTCGACCGTGAGTTCATCGTGGTGCTTTCCGACTGGAGCTTCGAAGACCCGCATCGAATCGCTGCTCGTCTGGGCAAGATGAGCGATCTGTACAACTATCAGCAGCGCACGCTGCCCGGGTTCTTTGCCGACGTCCGCCGCGATGGCTGGTCATCCGCCTGGTCCGAGCGGGCCATGTGGGGGCGCATGCGCATGGACCCGACGGATATTTCCGATGTCACGGCTTCAACCTATACCTATCTGATCAATGGCTCGAGCTCAGCGGAGAACTGGACCGGCCTGTTCCAACCGGGTGAGCGGCTGCGACTGCGGTTCGTCAACGCCTCCGCCATGACGCTGTTCAATGTGCGGATTCCCGGTCTGCCCATGACCGTGGTGCAGGCCGATGGTCTCAACGTGCAGCCGGTGCAGACCGATGAGTTCCAGATCGGTACCGCTGAGACCTACGATGTGGTCGTCGAACCGGAAGCCGACACCTATGCGCTGATCGCAGAGAGCATCGATCGCAGCGGTCAGGTACGCGGCACACTGACCACCGCAGCCGGCGCCACCGCCGCGATCCCTGCGCTGCGCGAACGGCCGACCCTCACCATGAAAGACATGGCCCATGGATCCGATGCAGACGCGACCGGAGAACACGCGCACCATCACCATGGTCAGATGCGTGCAGTTCAGACCCACGATCATGCGACGGGGCCTGGCGTCGCGGCACTGGCTGCCAACCCCTCGAATCGGCTTGACGAACGCCCGATCGGACTGGAAAGCGTCGAACACCGGGTGCTGACCTACGCCGACCTCAAGAGCCTGACACCCAACCCGGACCGTCGAGCGCCGGAGCGGACGTTGGAGTTGCACCTCACCGGCAATATGGAGCGTTACATGTGGTCGTTTGACGGCCTGCGCTTCTCCGAGGTGGATGGACCCATTCCGTTTTACCTGGGCGAACGTCTGCGGCTTACCCTGGTGAACGACACCATGATGAACCACCCCATTCATCTGCATGGCATGTTCTTCGACGTGGTGAACGGCGCGACGACCAACAAACCGCGCAAGCACACCATTGTGGTGAAACCCGGCGAAAAACTTTCCGTCGACATCACTGTCGACGCACCCGGCGACTGGGCCTTTCACTGCCACCTGCTCTATCACATGCACGCAGGCATGATGCAGGTGGTGTCCGTGAGGCATTCGAGCGACCGGGGGCTGTCGTGAGAAAGCAGGTCGTGTTGCCGGCGGGCCTCCTGGTGATCGGATTGACACTCTGGATGCCGCGTTCGGCGGCACAGACCCCGAGTTACGGCGAGCATGCCGCCGACCAGCACTACGATCCGTCCACCATGGCAGCGGCCCGGGCTTCCTTGCGACAGATGCACGGCAACAGCCGGCACTGGATGGTCTTGGGGGAGCGGTTCGAGTTTGATACAGACGATCAGATCAGCTGGGAGGCCGAAGGCTGGTACGGTGGCTCGATCAACCGCTTCTGGCTGAAAACGAAAGGCCACACGGATCGCAGTGTGGTTGAAGAGGCGGAACTCCAGGCACTCTACAGTCGCGCCATCCGGCCATACTGGGACCTGCAGTTCGGCGTCCGCCACGATCTCGAACCACAACCCACCCGCACCCATGCAGTGGTCGCGCTGAACGGCATGGCGCCGTTTCTGTTTGAACTGGACGCGGCGCTGTTCCTCTCGGACGCAGGCAACCTGACCGGCCGACTGGAGGCGGAATACGAGTTGCGTCTCAATCAGCGGCTGTATCTGCAACCGCGCGCGGAGATCGACTTCGCGTTTTCCGACGATGACGCGATTGGCGTCGGCAGCGGGATCGGTGAGATCGAGCTGGGCGTGCGTCTGCGCTACGAGATCCGAAGAAATTTCGCCCCTTACCTCGGCTACCAGTGGTCGAGAAAGTACGGTCCGACCGCAGAAGCTGCCGACAGGTCTTCCGCCAGCACCGCCGTGGTCGGCATCCGATTCTGGTTCTGACACCTGCTCCGGAGAACGTTCATGAACGAAGCAACTGATTGCCACCCCACATCGAAGAGCACGCTCGCCACCTCCGCGTCGGCGACCCTGCATTGCCTGACCGGCTGTGTGATCGGCGAAGTGGCCGGCCTGATGATCGCCGTCAGCCTAGGGCTGGGCGTGGCACCCACCATCGTGCTCGCCACGTCGCTCGCCTATCTGTCCGGCTTCACGCTCGGCCTCATCCCGGTGATGCGCGATCGAGGCAAGACCTTCACAGAGGCACTGAAGCTGATCTGGATTGGCGAGGTGCTGTCGATCGGCGTCATGGAGATCGCCATGAACACAGCCGATTACCATGTCGGCGGCATGACGGCAGGCTCCATCCTCCAACCGGTGTTCTGGTACGGCGTGATGGCCGCCATCCCGGCAGGTTTTCTCGCCGCCTGGCCGGTGAATGCCTGGCTTCTGAAGCGGGATCTCAAAGCCTGCCACTGAATCACACGTTGGCCAGCGCGATTCTCTTCGCGGCCCTGCACGCGCGCTCATAACATGACTGTCAACGCATATGCACTGTGTTGTCATGCTTGTTTATCAATGACAATCGACAGAATCCCCCGGAACCGGAACGGTTCTGGCGTGCAAAAACCGCAAGACACGACCGAACAAATGCAAAAGAACGCTTGATTTGCAGGCAGGGAAGGATTATCCCTGCATTGCGGAACTGAGCAAACCAACACCGGAGCACGCATAGATGGCAACAGCAAAGAGAGCAACCAGGAAAAAAGTGGCAAAGAAGAAGGTCGCTAAGAAAAAAGTAGTCAAGAAAAAGGTAGCAAAAAAGAAAGCGGTAGCGCGCAAGAAGCCGGCCGCAAAGAAGAAGACAGCCGCGAAGAAGAAGACGGCTGCGAAAAGAAAAGCACCTGCAAAGAAAAAGGCACCTGCCAAGAAAAAAGCAGCGAAGAAGAAGGTAGCCAAGAAGAAGGTTGCTAAGAAGAAGGTCGCGAAAAAGAAAGTAGCGAAAAAGAAGGTCGCCAAGAAAAAGGTTGCTAAGAAAAAGGCGCCAGCCAGAAAGAAAACCACCACCAGGAAGAAAAAAACCGTCGCGAGAAAACGTCCAGCCAGTAAACGGCGTTAAACGCCGCCGTTTTCACCCGGTTCCAGTTCACTGCGCCGGGTGATGCTGTTTCGGTCATGCAGTTCCGCCGAAACCGGACCCTTTCGCAACCGGCCACTCGCGGGAAGCGGCAGTCAGCCACTTCCCGCGGGGTTTCCTGGCCAGCGTTTCCGGCGCTGTTTGCGCTCTCTGTCTTTCTCCCCGCGCTCCTGACCGACACGCCGGCACGGGCCGCGTCGCTGCACTACGATGCGTTCCTTTCAGGCCTGCCCATCGGCTCTGCGGTCGTGGAACTGGTGCTCGAAGACCGCGCCTATCGGATCTCCGGCACGGCTTCCAGCCAGGGTGTCGCCCACATGTTCAGTGACTGGCGCTCCGACTTTCTGGCCGAGGGTCATCTGCGCGAAGGTGCACCCGTACTGAGGGTCTACGCCTACGACGAGCGGGAACGGAAGAAACAACGGGTGCTGTGGCTCTCTGAAGGCATGGTCCGGCACGTGAAGAACGACCAGGTGCGGCCATCACATCCGGTGCTGACCGGCACCGACGTTCTCACCGCCTTCTTTCTGCAACCTGACTGCTGGTCGGAGCGGCAACTGCACACCGGACGCTACAGCTATCAGCTCACCGGTCGCCCCACGAGCGACTCTGTCGGCGATACAGTTGAATGCCTCTTCTCCGCAACCGATAAAGACGGGGAACGGACCCGCTTTTACGTGCGCTTCGGTACACATAAAGGACTGCGCATCCCCATCGAAGCGAGAACCACCGGCCTCCTGCGGGGACGCATCAGGTTACGCACAGCCACGCCACCGGCGTCCGCTGACGGAGAGACTGCCGACCTGATGCTCTCGGAACTGCCCTAGCGTTCGTGCACGGCACCGATGCCCATTCAGGCGTTCATTTCTTCCAGGACGGCGGGCAGTGCGTCCACATACATCTGAACGTGTTCGAGACGTCCCATGCTCACTCGCGACCAGTTCGTGTAGTCACGATAGATCCCGCGGATGTGCACGTTCCGCTCGGCCATCTTCTGGCGGAACGTTTCCGCATTGAGATCGCCCAGGTCCACGAACATGAAATTCGTCGCAGACGGCAGCGCCGTCAGGCCGACGTCCTTCAGACCCTGGTAGGCCATGCTTCTGGCTTCCAGAATCTTCGACTTCGACATCTCGAGAAAAGCCAGATCGTTGTAACTGGCCACGGCGGCGGCGAGCCCGGCCTGATTCATCGCATAGGAACCGAGCCCATAGTTCAGCACCATCTTCTCGGTCGTCTCCGGTGACGCGATGGTGTAACCCACACGCATCCCCGCCATGCCGTAAATCTTGGAGAAGGTTCTGGCCACGATCACGTCATAGCCTTCGCGCACCAGGTCCACCATGGAGGTGTATTCCGGGTCTTCGGTGATCTCGTTGTATGCCTCGTCCACCAGCACCGTCGCTTTGCGTGACGCTTTCTTGCAGAAAGCCCGCAACGCTTCGCCATCCAGCACCAGGCCTGTTGGATTGTTCGGATTGGTGATCTGTACCATGGCGATCTCATCGTTGATGGCGCTGAACATGGCATCCAGATCAATGGCAAGGTGTTCATCCTTCGGCAGCCGGACCACCTCACCACCATGCCGGGTGCCCATTCGAGCGGTCGTATCCCAGAACAGGTCGGGGGCGAGAATGTTGCCTTGCACACCTGCTGCGGTAGCAATGTAGGTGAGCACGCCGCTCGAACCACTGGAGAGCGCGATGTGATCGGGGGTCACGCCATGCCGCTCGGCGATCATCCCCTTCAGCATGGGAACAGATGCACCGACGTAATATGCGCCGAGCCTGGTTGCCTCAAATGCCTCTTTCAATGCGGTCGGACTTGGACCATAGGGATTTTCATTGGCGTTGAGTTTTGCCACGCCAGCCGCCGGGCCGTAGGCAGGCGTTCTGGCCGAATCTGCCGAAGCAACGGCAGCCATTGGCGCACCGGCCACGAGTGCGGCACCACTGGCACTGGCTGCAGCAAAGCTGCTGCCCAGAAAATGACGACGGGAAAGTGAAGACATATCGAGCCCCTCAGACGGTAATTGACTTGTAGAACATGGTTGCCGCGACGAACAGCAGATAGAAACCAAACAGCCGTTTCAGACGCAGCTCATCCAGGCTATGTGCCCAGTTGGCGCCGATAGGCGCCGTGAAGATCGACAGCGCGCTGATCGCCAGCAGCGCCGGGACGTTGATGTACCCCACCGATCCGAAGGGCAGCCCCTCCACGCCGAGCCCGAGGACGAGAAAGCCCACGGTGCCGGGCAGGGCGATGATGAAACCAACACCGGCGGCAGTGGCCACCGCCTGATGCACGGGTCGGTTGCACATCACCATGGTGATCACCGTGACGGTGCCGCCGCCGATACCCAGCAACGCCGAGAAGCCACCCAGCACGGACGCAAGCCCAGCCCGGGCGACACCGGTGGGCATGCTCAGGGTCGGAACGGCGCGCTTGAAGAAGTTCGGAAACAGGAAGTACAGCGAGTAGGCGAAAACGCCGACAGCGAAGACCATGAACAGACTGCGTCCATCCACCATCGCCGCGATGTAGAGCCCCACGCCCACACCCATGACCAGCCAGATCGACCAGTCTCTGAGCACACCGAAGTCCACTGCACCCCGGGACCGGTGCACCTGCACTGAGCGCGCAGAGGAGACGATGATCGAGGCCAGAGAGGTGCCGATCGCTACATAGATCAGATCCGAGCCCGCTTCACTGAACAGCGGAAACACGGCCAGCAATGCCGGGACAACGACGAACCCGCCACCGATACCGAACAGCCCGGCAGTTATGCCCGCTACCGCACCAGCCGCGCACATGGCGAGGATCAGTCCCAGTACTTCGGGCTGGAGCACATCCATCGAGTTGGTCTTAGCGTGTGGAGACGACTCGATACAATTCAAGATTCATGCCACGGCCCGGGAACTGACAATTCAATCCACGCTCGCTCGCAGGGGAAGGCCGAACGTGGACCTGCCGGCCGATCGCGTCGATGGGCAGACCGGTAGAATGCTATCCGGGCACGGCACACGCCCAGCGTTGGTGCACCCGCACCGCAACGGCGACCCAATATGGCGCGGGGCGAATGATCAGGCGTGCAGTTCCTCGAGCACCCTCGGCAGGGCGTCCACATACATCTGCACGTGCTCCAGCCGTCCCATGCTGACGCGGGAGAAGTTGTGATAGTCACGGTAAACCCCCCGCACCATCACGTTGCGGGCCGCCATCTTCTGCTGGAAGTCGTCGGCGTTCAGGTCGCCCAGGTTCACAAACAGAAAATTGGTGGCTGAAGGCAAGGCCATAAGGCCGTTGGCCGCCAATCCTTCGACAATCATCTGGCGACCCTCGAAGATTTTCGCCCGCGACATTTCCAGGAAACCGTGGTCGTTGTAGCTCGCCACCGCCGCCGCCATGCCGGCCTGATTCAGGGTGTAGTCACCCATGCCATAGCTTTCGATCAAGGCGGTATTTTCTGCCGAGGCGATGGTGTATCCCACCCGCATTCCAGCCATGCCGTAAATCTTCGAGAACGTCCGGGCCACGATCACATCGTGCCCTTCCCGCACCAGATCGACCATTGAGTAGTAGTCGGGCTTATCGGTGAGTTCGTTGTAAGCCTCGTCCACCAGCACGGTGGTTTTCTTCGATGCCCGTCGCGCGAAGGCGCGGAGCTCTTCCCCATCCAGCAGCAGGCTGGTTGGATTATTCGGATTGGTGACATGTACGAGGGCGATATCGTCGCTGATGGCCTGTTCCATCGCGACGAGGTCGATCGCCAGGGATTCGGTCTTCGGCAGGCGAACGATCCCACCATTCTGGCGGACGCCACGGCGGACGGTGGAATCCCAGAACAGATCCGGAGTGAGGATATTGCCGCGCTGGCCGGCGGCGGTGGCAATGAAGGTGAGAATGGCGCTGGAACCATTGGACAGGGCCACCTGCTCCGGACTGACCCCGTTGCGCTCGGCGATCATCGCCTTCAGGCGCCGCACCGTATCCCGGACATAATAGGCACCACCCTGACGCACCGCCTCGAAGGCAGCCTGCTGGGCGGCCGGGCTCGGGCCATAGGGATTCTCGTTGGCGTTCAGCTTGGCGATGTGCGGCGCCGGACCGTATTCGAGCCCGTTCTCCTGAGCACTACCCGCTGCCAGCGAAATACCCGGGCCCGCCGCAAAAATACCCGTGGCAGCTGCGCTGCCGCCCAGAAACAATCGGCGCGAAATATCAGTCATCGTTCTCCCCTCGAACCTCGTATGAATCTTGCCCAATAGAAACGCTTTGTGGCGTGGAATGCCAGTTCAGCCGGTCTGATAGAACAGCACGCCATTCCGATCCCGATGGCTTTCCGCCTGACCCGCATGCCGCAGATGCTCCAGATGTGCATAGGTTTCGCTTTCCGCCATGGATCCCCAACTGCGCGGTCGGAACAGCCGCTGGGCGTACTCTTGCACACTGGCCGGACGGCCAAAATCCCGTGAAATATCGTGGATCTTCTCCAGACGTTCGTGGTGGTGAGCCTTGATCGCCTCCGCACGGCCTTTCAGGTCTGTAAACGGATGGCCGTGAGCCGGCAGCACCTGTTCGATGCCGGACAGTTCCCCCACCCGATCCAGCGAGTCGAAGAAAGACAGCAGTGGATCTTCGGCACTCGAAATACCGGAGATATGTGGCGTGATGGTCGGCAGCACATGATCTCCGGCGATAAACACACCGGCTTCCGGATCATGCAGGCAGAAATGATCGGGCGTGTGGCCGGGGGTGTGCAGCACGAACATCTCTCGGCCGGCGAGATGAATGAGATCGCCCTGCTCCACTGGATGGGTCACTTCCGGCACATTCATGCCACGGCCCAGCATTCGAAACACACGAAAGAGCAGACGACGACTGAGCGGCGGCCTGGGTGACTCGCCACCCCAGGGCGATGGTCCGCCCCACCATCCGCCCATATCGGTATCGCCGTGGCTGTGGCTGTGGCCAGCCCCCGCCGAAACCGTGGCGCCTTCCTCCTGGTCCCGTTGCGCCTCCAGATCATTCAGGGACACTTCCGGCTGGTTTTCGACAATGGACTTCGCGAGACCAAAGCGGAAACTGCGATGGGCCACCACCTCCGCGCCATACTCTTTCGCAAAGCGCTGAGCCCCGCCGAAGTGATCCGGATGGGAGTGGGTGATCAATACCGTGTGCACGTCCTTCGGTTTCAGCTCAGCCTGACGCAACCGGTCCTGAATGGCCTGCCAGGTCCAGGGCCCCGGCAACCCCGGATCGATCACGGCAGCGCCACGTTCATCGAGCAGGGCATACATGTTGACGTGGCCCAGTCCCGGCATGCGGATAGGCAGTTGCATGCGCAGAATGTCCGGCGCCACTTCCGTGACTTCCGTCTTCGCGACTTCCTGTTCCTGTCGATGCGCCATCCGTCCTCCCCTCAGTCCCAGCATCCCTCGACAAATTCAGCCTCATCATCACCCGGCCAGGGTGGCATGGTCACCGCCACCACGATCAGCGGTTCGTCCCCGGCCACTTTCACCTGGAACGCGCACCGGGCCGGGATGGCCAGGCTCGCACCGGGACTCAGGGCTGTGATCCCGGCGACGGCGTTTTCCGGGTGGCGCCAGAGATCTCCGTAGCCGCTCAACACATACCAGAATTCTTCGACCTGGCGATGCCGCACGGCGCGGCCCGTACTGCCGGCCGCAAAGGTGAACCGGGCCATGCTGCCACGCTCCAGGCGACCCAGACGCCGGACCTCTGAACCATCCGGGGCGATTTCCATGGCGACGGTGGTTATCCGGGCTACGCGTCTGCGTCGGATTCCGAACCGATGAACCGGTAAACCAGGGCACCGAGCACGCCACCAACAATGGGGGCAACCCAGAACAGCCAGAGCTGCCCGATGGCCCAATCACCGACGAATACGGCAACGCCCGTACTCCGAGCCGGATTGACGGAGGTGTTGGTCACCGGGATGCTGATCAGGTGGATGAGGGTGAGCCCGAGGCCGATCGCCAGGGGCGCAAAGCCGGCCGGCGCTCGACCGTCGGTGGCGCCGAGAATGATGATCAGAAACATCATGGTCATCACCACTTCCGTGATGAGGGCGGCCGTGAGCGTATAGCCGCCCGGTGAGTGTTCACCGTAGCCATTCGATGCGAACCCACCCGCCAGGTCGAAACCCGGCGCGCCGCTGGCAATCAGATAGAGCACGCCACCCGCAACAATACCGCCGAGGACCTGGGCAATGATGTAGCCGGCCAGATCGGATGCCTCGAACCTGCCACCCGCCCAGAGACCGATGGACACCGCCGGATTCAGGTGACAGCCGGAAATATGACCGATGGCATAGGCCATGGTCAGCACCGTGAGACCGAACGCGAGCGCCACCCCCAGCAGTCCGATACCCACCTCCGGAAACGCGGCCGCAAGGACGGCGCTGCCACAGCCACCGAGCACCAGCCAGAACGTGCCGAAGAATTCGGCGAAATATTTCTGTGTCTGCATCATCTCTCCTCCCCGGGACGCAGCCACAAGTATAGACGATCTGTCGCCCGCACTTTTTTCGTCTCACCGGTTGGGCGAAGATGCGGCCGTCCAGATTCGAGATCACGCCATGACCCGTACGCTACTACCACTGCTGCTGACCCTTCTGTCTTCTCTTGCCTTCGCTGGCGACCATCCGGTTCTGCACGCGTTTCCAGCACCGGAAACCGGCATGTCTCGCATCGTCATCACCCTGCCGGAAATGCAGGACCCGACGCGCTTCAGCGTGGAACTGATCGCCGGGCAGGTGATCGAGACCGACGGTGTGAATCGGATGCACATGGATACCGAGCTCCATCCTCACCCGCTGCAGGGTTGGGGATATACCTACTACGAGATGACGGGCAGCGGACGGGTTGCGGGCACCCGCATGGCGCCGCCAGCCGGCACAGAACCGGTGGGTGCCTTCGTGCACGGCAAACCGCTGCAGGTGCGCTACAGCAGCCAGGTTCCCATCGTGGTCTACGCCCCGGCAGGATACGAGATCCGCTACCGGATCTGGGCTACCACCGCCGACTTCATTCGCGGTCGCGAAGGCTGATCCGGGACAGGGTCTCCGTTCTCTGCTCCGCGGTTTCCATTCTCTGCTACAGTCTCTCCGCCGGATTGACCTCCGCCGGATTACCGGATCCATAGGCCGGGGCCCCGGCAAAAGAGACACTGAGAAGGAGACATAGATGAGTATCACCGGACACTGCCTGTGCGGCAGCGTGAAGTACGAATTCGACAACCCTCCGGCCATGACCGGCGTATGCCACTGCAAAAACTGCCAGCGGCAGGCCGGCTCCGCCTTCTCGACCCTGGCGGGAATCCCGAAAGCCGAGTTCCGATTGACCGAGGGCGAGCCCAGGCTCTACGAAGATAAGGACACGGTCAGTGGCAACCGGGTGGAACGCTGGTTCTGCGGTAACTGCGGGTCGCCCATCTACTCCGCCCTCGATACCAGCGCCGACATGATCTATCTGAAGACCGGCACCCTGGACGACACCACCGACTTCTCGCCGCAATTCCACGTCTGGTGTGACAGCAAACAGAACTGGGTGGAACTCGCCGAAGGCGTACCGGCGATGGCCACGCAATAAACGGCGATGCCGGCCGGAAACCGGCTGCCATGAACGTACTCTATTTCAGCGATATCCACATCGAAATCCGGGAACGGAACAGTCTGGCCCCGTGGATTGACCTGTTGCCACTCGGTTACGGCCCGGACCTGACTTCATTCACCGGTGACACCGACCTGGTGGTGCTGGCGGGTGACATCGGCAGGGTACGTTCACAACGCAACGTTTCTCCGCTGACGTACGCGCAGCAGGTTGCAGAATATCTGAACTGCGAAGTCGCCATGGTGCCCGGCAATCATGAGTACTATCGCGGATCGTTCGACGAAGTGCGCACGACGCTCATGGCCGCCCGAATACCGGGTGTCGCGGTCCTCGACCGGCGTGAAATGTTTTATCCACACCGCCACGGCACACTACGCGTTCTCGGCGCGACCTTATGGACCGACTACGCCCTGCTCCAGGATCCGGAGCAGGGGATGCACGATGCCCGACAGGTGCTCCCGGATCATCGGCTCATCCATCGAAACGCCGACGCTGCATTTCTGCCACAGGATGCGCTCGCCGAACATACGGCCTCACGGGACTGGCTCGGACAGCGACTCGCCGAGACGCATGACGGGCAAACGCTGATCGTCACCCATCACGTGCCCCACTCCCTGGCACAGAATCCGCAGATCGGCACAACGCCGCTGTCGCCCGCATTCTGCAGCGATTGCGATGATCTGATCGAAGCAGCCGCGCAGCACGATGCGGCAGCGTGGATCTTCGGCCACCACCACTGGAGCCACGAAGTCGACGTGCGCGGCGTCCGCCTGTTGTCAGCACAGCCGGGTTATCCGGGCGAGCAGACCGCCTGGAGCGGCCCGGGACGCATCACGATCTGAGCATTGCCGGCCTGACCGGAAGCCACGGCCAGACATCGCTGTTTTCGATACTGTGGATTGATTTTTCTCGCTTCAGCGCCTGTCGGCCTCCACTTATAGTCCTGCCCATCGACACGCCGAGGGATCAGCCAGCAGCCATGGATACCGCCGAAACATCCGTTGCTGCCCATGATCCCGATCCGGAACGGGAAGACTGGCTGGAGGCACTCGAAAGCGTTCTCGACCATGGCGGTGTCGATCGCGCCAACTTCCTGCTGACGCAACTGTCTTCGCGCATGACGCAGACGGGCGAGCAATTGCCGTACGCGGTGACCACGCCATATCGAAATACCATTCCGGCGAGTCGCGAAGCGCCAATGCCCGGCGATCCGCCCATGGAACGGAGAATCCGGGCGCTGATCCGCTGGAATGCCGCCGCGATGGTGGTGCGTGCCAACTCGGATGATGCTCACCTCGGCGGGCACATTTCGGCATTCGCCTCCTCCGCAACGCTCTACGACGTCGGCTTCAACTACTTCTTCCGGGGGGCGGCCGAGGGTCATCCCGGCGACCTGATTTATTTCCAGGGTCACGCGGCACCGGGAATTTACGCACGCTCATATCTGGAAGGACGGATTTCGGAAACCGATCTCGACAACTTCCGGCGGGAAGTCGACGGCTCCGGCCTGTCGTCATACCCTCATCCCTGGTTGATGCCCGACTACTGGCAGTTCTCCACGGTCTCCATGGGACTGGGGCCGCTGCAGGCCATCTACCAGGCCCACATCATGAAATACCTGGATAGTCGCGGGCTGGTGCCGATGGCGGGCCGGAAAGTCTGGGCATTCGTGGGGGATGGCGAATGCGACGAACCTGAGACTCTGGGGGCTCTGTCTCTGGCCGGACGGGAGGGCCTCGACAACCTGATTTTCGTGGTGAACTGCAATCTGCAACGCCTCGACGGTCCGGTCCGTGGCAACGGTAAGATCATTCAGGAACTCGAAGGTACTTTTCGCGGGGCAGGCTGGAATGTGATCAAAGTGGTCTGGGGCCGCCACTGGGAACCGCTGCTGGCAAACGACCGCCACGGCCTGCTGCAGAAACGGATGAACGAGGCCGTTGACGGCGAGTATCAGAATTACGCCGCCCACGGCGGCGCCTATACCCGGGAACACTTCTTCGGCAGATATCCGGAGCTCCTCGAACTCGTCAGCGAACTTTCCGACGACGACATCCTGGGACTCAACCGCGGCGGCCACGATCCGTTCAAGGTATACGCCGCCTACCACGAAGCCGTGCAGCACACGGGCGAGCCAACCGTCATTCTGGCCAAAACCGTCAAGGGCTACGGGCTGGGCGATGCGGGTGAGGCGGAGAACGACACCCATCAGATCAAAAGTCTCGACCTGAACGGGCTGAAGCAGTTCCGGGATCGATTCGACATTCCGCTGAGCGACCGCCGGATAGAACAGGTCCCCTACTACCGGCCCGCACCGGATTCGCCCGAACTGACCTACATGAAACAGAAGCGGGCGGCGCTGGGCGGCCCCATCCCGCAGCGCTTAAGGGAAAGCGAGTCCCTGCCGGTGCCGCCACTTTCGGCGTTCGCAAACGTTCTCAAAGGCACAGGCCAGCGCGCCAACTCGACCACGATGGCGTTTGTCAGGCTGTTAACGACTCTGATCCGTGATCCGGAGATCGGCACGAGAGTGGTGCCGCTGGTCCCCGACGAGGCGCGCACATTCGGCATGGAAGGGCTGTTCCGCCAAGTGGGCATCTACTCGTCGAACGGGCAACTCTACGAGCCCGAAGACGGCGACGAGATTGCGGCCTACCGGGAGAAGCACAACGGTCAGGTGCTTGAAGAAGGCATCAACGAGGCCGGCGCTTTCGCCGCGTGGATGGCCGCCGCGACCGCCTGCTCCACCCATGGTTTTACCCTCATTCCCTTCTACATCTTCTATTCCATGTTCGGTTTTCAGCGGTGCGGCGATCTCGCCTGGGCCGCAGGGGACAGCTGTGCCCGTGGCTTCCTGCTTGGTGGCACCTCCGGCCGGACCACGCTGAACGGCGAAGGTCTCCAGCACCAGGATGGTCACAGTCATCTGTTATCGAGCACGGTACCCAATTGCATCTCCTATGATCCCTGCTACGGATACGAACTGGCGGTGATTGTGCACAACGGTCTCGAACGTATGGTGCGGGACCGGGAGCCGGTTTTCTTCTACATCACCCTCCTGAACGAAAACTACAGCCACCCACCGATACCGGACGGTTGCGCACCGGATATTCTGAAAGGCATGTATAAGCTGCGTACTCTGGGCCGCAACCAGGAGAAACACGTCCGGCTGCTTGGCGCCGGGGCGATCCTCCGGGAGGTGGAAGCAGCCGCAGAGATACTGCATCGGGACTATGGCGTCTTCTCAGACGTTTACAGTGTCACCAGTTACTCTGAGCTGGCCCGCGAGGTTCAGGACGTTGCACGATGGAATCTGCTGCACCCGGAGAAATGTCCACGCCGGAGTCATGTGGCAAGGCTGCTGTCAGGCACCGAGCCGGTTATCGCCGCCAGCGATTACGTGAAGGCGCTGGCTGAGCAACTCGGCGGCGCGCTTTCTGCGCCTTATCACGTTCTGGGGACCGATGGTTTCGGCCGCAGCGACACCCGGCCACAGCTTCGACACCATTTCGAGGTGGACAGGCATTTTATCGCGCTGGCCGCATTGAAGTCCCTGGCCGATACGCAAAGGATACCTGCGCGCGAGGTTTCGACGGCACGGGACAGGATGGGGATCGATCCGGACAAGCCCGGCCCTCGAGCCAGCTGAAGGGCTGGGTCCGGATCCGTCGGTCTGCCGCCCAGCGGCGCGTGGCGCTCAGAGTTATTTCACCGATCGCTCCCATCAGGAGGAAGCAGGATGGCATTCACAGGCAATGGGCTGACAGAGCGGCTTGGACTGAAACTACCCATCGTCCAGGGGCCGATGGGTACGGTGGCGGGACCAGACCTGGTAGCAGCGGTTTCCAGCGCAGGCGGCCTCGGCATGCTGCCGGTGTGGAATCATCCGCTGCCGGTGTCAGAGCGCGAAATCCGCGCCACCCGTGCGCTCACAGACAAACCCTTCGGGGTCAACCTGAGAGCGGATCTGGTGCAGACGGACATGATCCAGATGGCGCTGAACGAAGGCGTTGAGCTCATACACCTGTTCTGGGGCAACGTGGAAGCCTCCATGCGAGCCGTGCGTGCATCGAACGCGCAGATGCTGGCCACGGTCTGGGATGCAGATTCCGCGAAAGCGGCACTCGACGCCGGGGCGGTGGCGTTGATCGCACAGGGTGTGGAAGCGGGCGGCCATGTGATGAGCGAAATTCCGCTGACCCGGCTGCTGGCCGAAGTGCTCGACATCGCCCCGGGGGTTCCTGTGATTGCCGCCGGCGGCATGACGGACGCCGGCGACGTGGCGGCGAAAATGGCCGAGGGTGCGGACGGCGTGTTGCTGGGAACGCGCTTTGTGGTCAGCGACGAGTCCCTGGCACACGAGGCTTACAAGCAGGCCCTGATCGATGCCGGTGCCGACGCCACCGTCCGGTCAATGCTTTTCGATATCGGTTGGGAAGCCGCCCCTCACCGCAACCTCCGCAACACGACGTTCGATGCCTGGGAGGCCGCCGGCAGGCCGGCACCGGGTGCCCGGCCCGGCGAAGGTGAAACGGTCTACCGGTGGAATGGGACGGACATTCCACGTTACTCGGTCATGCCTCCGTTGCGGGGCATGGAAGGTGCCCTGCTTGCCGGCGTTTTATACGCAGGTACAGGCGTGGACAAGGTGCGCGCGATACAGCCCGCCGGCGCGATTGTGGCGGAACTCACTGCACTGCTCTGATCCGGCGCTGCAGCGGCCGTTCACCGACCGGCCCGGGCCAGTCCACCGAGTCCGATCTGCGACAGTTCCTCAATGATCTGGCCGCGGACGCCGCCCACGTCCGACTGGCTGAGAACACGTTCGGCAAGTGTCTGCGCCTGCGCCATGGAGACACTGCGAATGATCCGCTTCACTCGGCCGATCGCCGCTGGCGCGACGCTCAGTTCATCCACGCCCATTCCGAGCAGCGGGATTACGCCGAGCGGATCACTCGCCAGTTCTCCACACACAGACACCTTCCGGTCGTGCCGATGCGCGCCGTCGATGATCGACTGGATCGCACCGAGCACCGCTGGCTGCAGGTGATCGTGCAGCACGGCAACTTCCGGATTTTCCCGGGCAGCGGCCATGATGTATTGCGTCAGGTCGTTGCTGCCAATGGAAAAGAAGTCGACGCACTCGGCGAATGCCGGCAGTTGAAACAGGAGTGAGGGCACCTCCACCATCACGCCGACCGGGACAGAGGCTGCGTCCAGCCCATCCGCAGCCAGACTGTCCTGGGCGGTGCGGATGAGCGCACGGGCCTCCATCACCTCCGACACCGTGCTCACCATGGGCAGGAGCAGACGCAGATTGTCGTATCCGAGCGCCGCCCGCAGCATGGCCCGGACCTGACTGACAAATATTTCGGGATGGTCGAGTGCAACGCGGATGCCCCGCGCACCGAGAAACGGATTGCGTCTGGCGTCCGGCAGATAAGACAGGGGTTTATCGCCGCCAATGTCCAGGGTGCGCATCACCACCGGCTCCGGCGAGAAAGCAGCGATGATGGGACGGTAAATTTCCACCTGCTCCACCTCGGTGGGCAGGGTGTCCCGCAGCATGAACGGGAACTCGGATCTGTACAGGCCCACACCCTGAGCGGCAGATCGCGCCCTTTCGGCGTCGGCGGTCAGAGAAACGTTCACGCGCACCGGCACCGCCACCCCATCCAGCGTCAGGGCAGGTTCCGCCTCATCCGCCCGCAACTCTTCCGCGAGCGCCTGCTCCTCCTGCTCCAGACGCTGGTATTCGGCGAGAATCCCGGGCGATGGATTGGCAATCACCCGACCGCTGTAGCCATCCACCACGAGCAGGCTGCCATCGTAGGCTTCACGGGACAGCTGACCGATCCCGACGACGGCGGGAATACCCATCGATCGGGCAAGAAGCGATGCATGGGACAGGGTCGAACCTTCGAAACTCACGATCCCGGCGAGATTGCCGACCGGAATCTCAGCCATGCGAACCAGGCTCACCTCCGTCCCAACGAGCATGCACCGGTGCAGTTGCGCTTCATGCGCCACCTCGGAAACATGCAGCAGCAACCGACGGCCGATGGCACGGAAGTCTTCCGCGCGGGCCCGGAGCTGTTCATCCTTTGCGGCCATCAGCACGTCCGCAAAGGTGGTGACCGTATCTCTGATCGCGGCGGGCGCCCATTGGCCGTTGCGAATACGCTGTTCGACCGCTTGTGAAAACTGCGCGTCGGTGACGATCTCGCGATAAACGCCGAACACTTCCTCGAGCCCGTCCGGCCACAGATCCCGCAGCCGTTCGCTGCCAAGCTGGAGTTCCGTGAGCAGCTTGTCCACGGCGTGCCCGTATCGTTCAATTTCTGCCACCGGATCGGCGGCCTCCCGATCGATCACCGTGTTGAGCTCCGCCCGTTTGGGCGGAAAGACCCCCCGCGCGATGGCAATCCCGGGGGCTCCGGCAACGCCGCTGATCCGGGTTTGTCCTCTGGTTTCCTGGTCCGCACCGAACGGTGCGGCGTAGGCCATCTTCCGCAATGCGGCGGAAACCTGCACGGAGAGCGTCAGCAGTACCGCTTCTTCGGCTTCCGTAATCTGATCCCGTCCCACATTGTGCAGAACGATCGCACCAACAACCCGGCGATCATGCCGAAGCGGCACCCCGAGCAAAGCGGTTGGTGGCACATCGGCTTTGGATGCGTCGGCGGAGGCTGCAGAGGTTGCGGCGGATGAGGGCGCCTGTGGATTTTCCTGCCAATACAGCCTTCCATCCCCGGCATAGCGGGCAATCTCATGCAATTCACCGATTCCATGGGAAGCCCCTTCGCTGGCAACCTGGAGCAGGCGACCGGATTGTTCGTCTTCGAGGTAGACCGAGCAGGTTGCGACCTCCAGATCCGCCCGGAGCTCACGGACCACGGCGCGCAGAAACTCGAGCCGGTCAGTTGAGTCGTCCATCAGTTCGGTAATCCGCACCGAAAGATGTGCCATGTCCTCCCCTATTTCGATTAATAACGATGCTTCAGGGCACTTTCGCCTCTAATAGTATTGGAAAAACGATCGAAATAGGATTATTGATACGCAGGTTTCGATATGAAGACAGGAAAATGGATACCGAACTCGCGCGCACATTTCTCACAGTAGTGGCAGCCGGCAATTTCAGTCTGGCTTCGTCGCGACTGTTCATCACCCAGTCCACCGTCAGTGCGAGAATCGCTACGCTGGAAGAACAACTTGGCTGTCGGCTGTTCGTTCGGAACAAGGCCGGCACCAAACTCACCGCCGCGGGGCACCGGTTCCAGAACTACGCGACAACGCTGGTTCGCACCGTGGAACGTGCGCGGCAGGACATCGGCATCGTCCGGGGCTTCAAGGCATCGCTCACAATCGGCGGCCGCTTCGGATTGTGGGAGGATCTGCTGCTGACGAGTCTGCCCCGCATCCGCCGATTGCTCGGCGAGGTGTCGTTGCGAGCCGAGATCGGATTCGAGGATGACCTGATGCAGGGCCTCATCGAAGCCCGTACCGACATCGCAGTGATGTATGCACCTCAGAGCAGACCCGGGATCGAGATAGAACCGCTGCTCGAGGAAAGACTCGTATACGTTTCATCCGTGCGCGAAGAACCTGATATTCCGGGAGAAGGATACGTCTACGTAGACTGGGGCCCCGAGTTTGCGCGGGATCACAGCGCCGCATTCCCGGATTTCGTCGGCCCCGCTTTGAGCGTGAACATCGGCTGGCTCGGTATCCAGCAGATCATTGCCCATGGTGGGTCCGGCTACTTTCCGCTCAGACTCGTCCGTGACGACCTGATGACCGGTCGGCTGCACCGGCGCCCCGAGGCACCGGAATTCGTGCTGCCCGGATATCTGGTACACCATTCGGACATGGATCCGGAGATCGCCGGCGCTGCCGCCCAGGCGATTCGGGAAGTTGCTGCCGAATCCACCCGTGCTGCATAGGGCTACTCGTACTGAATAGGGCCACTCATGCTGGATAGGGCCACCTGGGTTGGATAGGCGCCAATTTACTTTAAATCGACATTTACGATTTAAAACACAGATGATATTCGTTTTACGACAAGATGGGCGTCTGAAACGATAGCGACCTTCCGATCAATCCGCCGAGGTTCCGCCCATGTCGTTGATACCACTCCCCCCGCTGCCGTTCGCGCCGGAGGCACTTGAGCCGGTTATTTCCGCGCAAACCATGGACTTCCACTATGGGAAGCATCACCGGGGGTACGTCGACAAACTCAATGGTCAGCTGCCAGGCACCGGGCTGGATCAGACCTCTCTACCGGATATCGTCCGCTCTGCCTGGAAAACCGGTAACCAGGGCGTATTCAACAATGCGGCCCAGGCCTGGAACCACGCTTTCTACTGGGCGTCCCTGAGCCCCAGGGCGAGTACGCCCAGCGGTGAGATCGAGGCCCGAATCGTCCGGGACTTCGGTTCGACCGAACAACTCCTGGCATCGCTGATGGATGCGGCGATGGCGCAGTTCGGCAGCGGTTGGGCCTGGGTCGTCGCGGAAGGAGAGCGGCTGAAAGTCGTCACGACATCGAATGCCGACAGTCCGCTCGTCCATGAGGATCAGCTGCCACTGCTGACCATCGACGTCTGGGAACACGCCTACTATCTGGATTATCAGAACGACAGACGCCGTTACCTCGAAGCCGTTGCGACGAAACTGCTGAACTGGGATATGGCCGCAGAGCGTCTGGCGTCACAGGTCGCCATGGAATCAGAGACCGTCAGCTGACTCCGGCACCACGACCCACTCGGCATCCTCGAACTCGCCGATCACCTGGATGCTCACAAATTCGGATTGGGCCTCGATGATCCGCTCAATCTCGGGATTGCGGGTCGCCTCCATTGCATCCCGGTCTTCTTTCGATGCCCAGCTGGCGATGGCGAGCAGGCGGTCGCTGCGGCCGATCCTGCGGTGCAACCGCGTCCCCCGGGCACCCGGCGCCTGCTGAATCAGCCGGCTGGCCCGCAGCCAGGCCTCGGCATACTGCTCGGCCGTGTAGCCCTGCTTAACCTGTACTTCGAAGATGAAATGCATCTGCTACCCCCGGTCTTTTGTCCGGTCATCCTTCCGACAGACGACGCCGTATGGCACGGCAAAGCGAAACCGCTGCATAGGCCTGAAAGCTGTCTGCGGGATCAAACTGATCGTAAAAACCCTCTTCCAATCCCGCCAGCAGCGCAACCACCGATTCAAGCGACGGGTCGCAATCACCGATGGTCTCAGAGGCCATCAGCAGCCTGTTCCAGAACACGTCTTCCATAGCGGGCGTCGCGTTCATCGATCGGGCTCCCCAGGTTCGACGCTGACCACAAACAACGTCCGGGAGCGCCCATTCGGCATGGGCCACTCAATCTCCTCGCCGACCCGCAACCCGATCAGCGCCGCACCAACCGGTGCCAGAATCGAGACCGCCTGGTTCTCCGTTTCCAATTCATCCGGAAACACCAGACGCACGGTGACTTCTTCCGAGGAAGTCTGATCTCTGAAAGTTACCTTGGCGCCCATGGACACGACATCCGGAGGCAGAGCCGCGTCCGGAACGACCGTGGCCGCATCGATTTCATCGTGCAGCATATGGTTTTCGGGGCAATGGCTGCGGGCGATGACGGCAGCGATACGAGCGGCATCCCGCTCACAGATAGTGACGGATCGTGAAACAATCACTGGATTATCCTCAACACGAAAAGTGGGTTTTCAGGGTCTGCTGAGGGGCGGCTGAAGCTGTGAAACCGGCTTCAGCCGCCTGAATCAAGTCCGATGAGGGGCCGATACGCGAACGGCAGGGTGAACGGGCAGCGGAAATCTGGACAAAGGATCATGCTGGGACTCTAGCCCAACCACCTTTGCTTTTGAAGCGGGAAGACGGCATTCCCATGCCCGGGTCTAATCAGGTGGACGGGCTCTGCTCGCCGTCGTGCCGGGACTTCTCAAGCATCCGTGCCATGATGGGCCGGCACATTTCGCAGCGGAACTGGGTCATCTGGTCGTACATGATCTCTTCCACGTCTTCGCAGCCACCGTCTATCGAATCCTGGATATCCCGGCGATACAGATCGTTGCAGGTGCAGACGAGCTCGGGCTCCCGGGCGCGCTGCTCAAAGTTCAACGCGTTGGCTCATCGGCTCGGCCACGGGCTTGTCCATCTCTCCACCTGTCCATCCGTTAACTCAGCAGCAGTGCGGCGGACACCAGCGCCAGGGTCAGCAGACACACGCCGATCACCACCATGCCCATTTTGCGCAGCGTCTGCAGATCCGCGACATCGTTGTTGTGCCCGTCTGCCGGATCGGATCCGGCCTCCAACTCGAAAAGGGCCGCGTCTTCCATCATCTCAACCGTCATCTCAACTCAACCTTCGGGCCGCTGAACCCACTGTCTGAAGAAGGTGCTCAGGCTACGCTTCGGGTCTCGTTTGAACAGCGATGAATATTCGAGCTTACTATCGGCATCCTGCATACAAAGTTCGTCACAGCGGCGGCCAGCGTCCCACGGCCCGAGCCCGGGCAGATGCCTTCCGCTGCCGTAAGCCTTACTTCAGCAGAGAGCCGAGCAGCCCCCGCATCAGCCGGTTGCCCAGTGTGCGGCCCACCGATCTGGCCGCGCTCTTCAGCATGGCTTCGCCCACAGACTGACGACGTCGGCCACTGGAACGGCTCGATTTTTTCTTTGCCTTCGTCTTCGCCGCCTGTGCTTCAGCCTCCGCCCGCTCTTTCTCGGCGGCGGCTCTGGCAGCTGCTTTGCCCCGTTCGTCCAGCATCTCGTAAGCGGACTCGCGGTCTATCTCCTGCTCATATTTCCCCGCCAGCGGCGAACGCCCGATCAGTTCGGTCAGTTGCTCCGGGTCGATCGGTCCGATCCGGGACTCCGGTGGCTTGATAAGCGTGCTCGAGGCCGGACCGGGGGCGCCGTCTTCATTCAGCGCAGAGACCAGCGCCTCACCGACGCCGAGACTCGTGATGGCCGTCTCGAAATCCAGGCTGCCATCGCCGGGAAATCCCTGGGCGATCGCTTTGATGGTCTTCCGGTCTTTCGGTGTGAATGACCGCAGCGCATGCTGCACCTTCAGACCCAACTGGCCGAGAATCGATTCGGGCAGGTCCATGGGATTCTGAGTCACGAAGTAAACGCCCACGCCCTTTGAACGCACGAGCCGAACCACCTGTTCCATCTTATCGATCAGCGCCTTCGGCATGCCTTTGAAGAGCAGGTGTGCCTCATCGAAAAAGAGCACCAGCTTCGGCACATCCGGATCGCCCACTTCCGGCAGTTCCTCGAACAGTTCACTCAGCAGCCACATCAGAAAGGCCGCATACAGGCGTGGCGATTCCCGAATCAGCCGATCGGAACGCAACAGGCTGATCACCCCGTTACCACTGAAATCCCGCTGCATCAGATCGGAGATGGTGAGCGCCGGCTCGCCGAAGAACCGTTCTGCGCCCTGGGATTCCAGCACCAGCAGGCGTCGCTGAATCGCACCGATGGAAGCGGAAGAAATATTGCCGTAGTCGTTTCGAAGCACCTTCGCGTTTTCGCCCATCCAGCGCAGGATGGCACGCAGGTCCTCCAGATCGAGCAGCATCAGACCTTCGTCGTCCGCCATTTCGAAGGCGGCATAAAGAATGCCGGTTTGTGTGTCGTTCAACTCGAGGAGGCTCGAGAGCAGCAGGGGACCCATTTCCGAAATGGTGGTGCGGACAGGATGGCCGTGTTCGGCAAAGATGTCCCAGAAGAGCACGGGATAACCCCGCTGCTGGAAGCCTTCCAGAGGCATCGCCTGCAAGCGGCGATCCACCTCAGAATGCGGGGTGCCCGCCGCACCGATCCCGCTCAGGTCACCTTTCACATCGGTGACGAATACGGGCGTTCCCAGTCGGGCAAAGCCCTCTGCAATCACCTGCAGGCTCACCGTCTTGCCAGTCCCTGTGGCACCAGCAATCAATCCGTGGCGATTGGCCATCCTGCCCAGCTGCCAGACCAGCCGGCCCTCGGAACCACCAATGGGCAGCGCGTTCTGCATCCCCGTCATCCATCCGTTGCAGTCCGCTCAGCATAACCTCGATCAGACGACCGGACACGTCCGGGGATGCAGGTCAGGCCCCTCAGCCTGGCCGCGCTCCGAACAGAACGCTTACTTCGCTGTCGCCATCAGATGCTCGGCGATCTGATGCCAGATTCCTGGACCGTATACCTCGTTGGCAAGGCCTTCCGGTTCCGGGTGGGAGGACTGCTTGACCATCACCATCTTCGCTACCGGATCAATGTAGATGAACTGGCCGTGCACGCCGATGGCGCTGACCGCCTTGTGGGCATTCTGGAAGGTCCACCACTGGTCGTGATAGGCCCAGCCGATCTCCTGATACCACTGATCATCGTGGAAGCGGGTGAAGGTTTCCCGATTGCCGGGTTGGAGGATGCGTGCCGCCACCTCTGCCGGCAGCACCTGCTGACCGTTGTATTCGCCGCCATTCAGAATCATCTGACCGAACCGGGCCGCATCCCGGGCGGTGACATTCAAGCCGCCGCCCGCCGCCTCAGAGGTGCCGTTACCCAGCCACATGTAGGCATCCCGCTCCACCCCGAGCTTCTGCCAGAAGCGCTCGGAGATCAGGGCGCTGGTGCTCTTGCCGGTCACCCGGTTGTTCAGCCAGCCGAGCGCATCGGTGTTCGGGGTGACGTAGTGAAATGCCTCACCATGCGGCGCCTCCCCTTTCCTGAGCGTGGGCAGATATTCCCAGATGGATACGGGCGTAGACTCGCCGGTTGGCGACCAGCCGAAGCCGAACACCTGGCCATAGGCGGCGATATCCGCCTTGGGATCCAGGTAGTCCTCGTTGAATGAGATGCTGGTGGTCATATCCAGGACCTGTTGCACAGTCGCATCCCCGAACGCACTGCCGGCAAGCTCCGGCACGTAGTGGACCATCTTCCGTTCAGGATCGATCACCCCTTCGCTGATCAGACTCAGAGTGATCGCGCCGACAAACGATTTGGTCGCCGAAAACATCTGATGCTGTTCATGGGGTTCCATGCCCCCGAAGTATCGCTCGTAGACGATGCGGCCTTCGTGGAGCACGAGAAAGGCATCGGTATGGGACGCCGCCAGCCAGGTATCGAGGTCGGTGCTCGTGCCATCCACCAGGTCGAAGCGAAGTTCATCCAGCGCCACCGGCTCGGTCTCGAGCGGCTGCACCGGCCCCGGTCCACGCCACACTTCCCGTGTCGGCTGTATCTCCCGCATGTGGCGGAAGGCCCACTGACTGAACGGCGGTAGCATGAAGTTTTCACGAACCACCATCCTGTCCGGCGGCGGCGGGAAACCTTCCATCAATCCAGTCTCCTCAGCATGCAGCATCGGCCCCGTCAGCATCAGCAGCGCAGCGAACGTTGCCGCGCGAGTCATTCTCTTCATTGCAGATCCCGCCATTACCATTGGAACGTTGCTTCCAGCAGCCAGCTCATCGGCCGGGCGGGGGTACTGGTGAAGCTGAGCAGATCGTCTCCGGAGGCCCGGGCCCAGTATTCTTCGTCCGTCAGGTTGCGGCCAACCAGGGCGACGGTCCAGGTTGCGTCGGGTGCACCCACGGCCAGTCGCGCGTTCAGAACACCGTAGGACTCGTGACTGAATGCCGCCACGTCGATGGGGCTCAGCAGGCTGTCTTCGTCCGCAAGATCCGAACGCCAGCTGTAGTTGAGCTGGGCGGAAGCCGCCAGGCTGCCGAGCATCCAGTCATAGCTCGCCTGAGTGAACACACTCCACTCCGGGGCGAAACCACGGCGCTGTCCTTCGATGGGATACGGCATACCGGCCTGGTCGAGCCCGATGGTGTCCGAATCACTGATCTCCGCATCAAGCCAGGCCAGCGCCAGTTGCACAGTGAGTCCGTCTACCGCCGCCGGCACCCACAGTGCTTCCAGTTCGGCGCCCGTATGCTCCGCGTCACCCAGATTGCCCAGCTTGGTGATCACCGTGCCGGATACCTGGCTGAATTCCTGGGTGAAGCCCTGCACATCCTGATAGTCGTAGTAGAACACCGCACCGTTCAACTGCAGCGTCTGCTCGAGCCAGGTGGTTTTGAATCCGAGTTCGTAAGAGGTGACCGTTTCCTCTTCGTAGGGCGCAAGTTCTTCCGGTGTGAAAGCGAAGCCGCCAAAGAAGCCGCCGGATTTGAATCCCCGGGTGATGGTGCCGTAGAGCATGGCGTCGTCCGTCGGCAGCCATTCGAGTCCAACGTGGCCGGACCAGTGATCGTCCAGAGACGTGGACAGGTCGACGCCCTGGTAATAGAAGAAGCCACCGGCGATGTCTTCCGAGAACACGTCATTGAAGTCCCGATCTTCATCGGTGTAGCGGATGGAGGCAGAGGCCTGCCACTGATCCGCGAACTGGTAGCTGCCCTGGCCGTAAACCGCCCAGGAGCTCGCTTCCTGATCGAATCCACGGCGTCCGACGGTCGGGAACACCAGCAGATTCTGACTCAGGTCGCCGAGCCGATCGTCATTTACTTCATCTTCCGCATACATCGCACCCAGCAACCAGCTCAGCGGGCCATCGCCATTGGAGGTGAGACGGAATTCCTGTGACCAGAGGGTGAGTTCGGAATCGGTGTTTTCCTCGAAGAGCACCAGCGGCTGGGAATCGAAGTCATAGACCTGATTGTCTTCGTAGTTGAGATAACCGGTGATGGAGGTGAGGGTGGCGAAATCGAAGTGCAGATTCATCTGCAGGGTGGTGCCGATCCAGCTGTTGTCCAGGGCGTTGATCGGCGCGCTCAGCACCTTGGTGCCACTTTCTGTCTGCTCACCCGGCAGTGCACCCGGGTCACCGGGTGTCAGGATGAATCCATTGGTCAGGTTAGACAGGGCGACACAGTTATTTTCGTCGTGCCTGCCGGCCAGCGCCGCCGCGCAGAAGTCGCCGGTTGCCGGATCGAATAGCGCGCGGCTGTAGCCCAGGGTGGTTTCGGTCTTGTCTTCGCCCCCTTCCACCTTCAGCCACAGATCAAACTGATCGCTCGGCGCCCAGGTGATCTGACCGCGCACCGCGGTGAAGTCCCGATCGCCGTGCTCGTCGTCTCCGGGCGTGGCCAGGCTGTCCTGCCAGCCGCCGGCCTGATCGGTCATGGCGGAAAGACGGAAGGCCGCACTGTCACCGAGCGGTACGCCGATGGCACCTTCGATGCCGTAGCGATCCCATCGTCCGTAGCGGCCGGTGATGTAGCCGTTGGTGCCGTCTTCCGCGGATGCCTTGTTCGAATACATGAGCACGGCGCCGCCGCTGGTGTTGCGCCCGTACAGACCACCCTGCGGACCCTTGAGCACTTCCACACGCTCCACATCAAACAGACCGAGCCCACCCAGCACGTTGGAGGTGAGATAGACCTCGTCGTGGTAGATGGCCGCAGTCGGGGTGTTGTTGGCATTGAAGTCGGCAAGACCGACGCCACGGATCACCCAGGTTGGTTGGCCGGCGCCGCGGTCATCAAAAAGTTCCGCGCCCGGAATGTATTCCGTGAGTTCCTCCAGGTTGCGGGTGCCGAGGGAGTCGATGTCTTCGCCGGTGAACGCGGAGATGGCGATGGGCACCTCCTGCAGGCTCTGTTCGCGCTTCTGCGCAGTGACCACGATCTCTTCAATTGCACCCTCCTGAGCGAGAGCCTGGCCCGCCGGCATCAGGGCGGGCAGCAGTAATGTGCAGAATGCGCGTCGAAAATGCATACCAATTTACCTGTTCTGAAAATGTATCTGTTCCGGCATTCCGGAGTGCCAGGAATACTAAGAAAGCTAAGGATGAGCATAGCGTGGATTTTTCATAATGTGAATATATATTCACATTCACACATAGACGGTTACCGTGGCGATTTTGTAGGGTAAGCTGTCTTTCTCGCCCGATACCAGAACGAACTGCAGATGCCCGCCGATAAGCCGACAGATCTGACAACCCGACGGACGCCGCGTCAGTCCCGCTCCCGGGAGCGGATGAAGCTCATCATGGAAGCCACTCGAGAACTGTTGAGGGAAGTCGGACTGACCGGCGTCACCACCACCGCCATCGCCGAGCGGGCGTCCATTCCCGTCAGCTCCGTGTATCAGTATTTCCCCAACAAAAAAGCCATCTTCGTGGCGCTCTACGAGGACTACCTGGCCCAGTTCTGGGCAGCCTATGATCGGCTGGAACAGCCGGAATACCTGGAGCAGGGTTGGCGGAAATTTTTCCGGCGTTTGTTTCTGGAGTTCTCGCAGCTGGAAAGGCGGGATCAGATCGAGGACGAACTCAACAAGGCGTTTGTCATCTACCCGGATCTCTTCGAGATCGATGACCGGCATGCGGATGCAACCGCGGAGCGGCTCGCGGGCATCATGCGCAAACTCGGTTCCCGCTGGCAGATGCGACGTCTCAAACGGTTGGCGAGGTTCGTATACGCGATCCACAACGGCGCGTGGAATTACCGGGAAGCGGTGCAACCGCCACCTCGGGAACTGTACGAATGGGAGTCGAAAGCGGTGGAAGCACTGCTGGAGGAATGCTTCGAGGAGACCTGACGCCCGGGTGACCGGGCGCTGTCCTCCTGATCAGTCAGCAGCGCTAGAGCCCGGCGGCGTTTCAGCTCGGCGGCGTTTGCCGCTCGGGTTTCGCCACCTGGCGCTAGTTGGGCATCAGTTCGCCCGCTTCCTCACTCACATCGTCCATGGCGGATTGTGCCGCTGACTTGCCTTCTTCGGCAGCTTCACGGGCGGCGGCTTCCGCTTCTTCGGCCATTTTTCGAGCAGCTTCTTCAGCGGCGCGGGCGGCTTCTTCAGCCTCTTCCTGAACCGAGTTCATCGTACTGCCCACCTGCTCGGACGCTTCATCCATCATTTCGGCGGCTTCTTCTGCCGCGCTGCTATCGTCTGCGGACTGGTTGCAGGCGATCAGCAGTGGCAAAAAGCCCATCAACGCGAAAGTTCGAATCTTCATTACTCACCTCATTGGGTTCCGACAGCAATATGCGGTCCCGTCCGATGTTCCTGTGTCTGGCCTCAAACCGCAACCGGTTGGGAGACTGGCGTTCAGGGCAACTCGACGTCGACCACCCGGTCGCCATGCGCGCTGCCCATGTAGAGGCGGTCGCCGACCTTCAGCGCGACGGTCGCATACCCCATGGGCGGCCCGTCCTGGCGCAGCACCTGCTCGGTTTCCAGGGTGACCGGATCAGCCCGTGTGATCTCATACGGGAGGAGGCAGGGGCCTTCGGTCACCTGCAGACAGTTCTGCCCCAGCGCATCGTGCTGGTGTGACGCCACCCAGAGGTTGCCGTCGTCGTCCACGGTGATGTTGTCCGGCTGCCGGACCTCGAATGCCCCTTCCACCGCACCGGTGCGGGTGTCCATCCGGATCGTCCGGTTGCCCATGTACACATTGACGAAGATCTTGGAATTGTCCGCATTAATGGCGATGCCGTTCGGCATCAGCTCGTCGGAGTGTTCGAGCTTCTCGAAGCCGGACTCCGCCTGCCACTCCCAGACCCAGCCGGTGGTTTCGCCCGCCATGAGTTGTGCGCCGACGGCCTCGAAATCCGCGTGCTTGTCCCACATGTGGGTGACGTAGAAACCGCCATCGCGGCGGCCGGCCACGTCATTGACGAACGGATCGCCCGGCGGCAACGCACAGCCCTGCCAGTCCAGTCGCCAGGCACCCTCACTCTGCGTGACGTCGAAGAACTCAACGGACTCACGCTTGCCGTGATTCACCACCAGCAACTGCAAGGTGCCATCGTCGAGCGCGGTCAGATCCATGCCGTGGGGACTGAATGCCGCCACATCCGGCGACGGACAGTCGGCAGCGCCCCGGCCCTGGCTCGCAGAACCGGGCTCCAGCCAGCCGATGGCGATTTCTTCGCGCGCGCCGGAGGTCAGGTTCAACAGCGACAGCTGCCCCGGGGTGTCTGCCATGAACTCTCCCATCTCACTGACCAGCAGGTATTCGCTGCCGGGCAGCGCAACCAGGTCCTCGGGATTGCGGTAGCCGCAGTACACGCGCATGCCGTTCATATCCTGGCAGTCGAGCAGAGCCGTTTCGTTGACAGGTTGTACCAGTGCCGGGTCCGCCTGCAGTCCACCGGACGAAGTCTCGTCAACAGCCGGCGGTGGTGCCGCCTCAGACTCGGGTTCCGGCGCCTGGGAACAGGCACCAATCAGCAGAAACACAAACAGAAGGCCGATTGAACGGCACAGAGCAAACAGCATGGCACTCCCCTTTTACAAGAAAACGTTTCGGCAGTCGTGCAGGCAACGCCTACAGCTGCAATCCGAAGTACTCGAGGAACTTCGCGTTGTATTCCTCATCACTGAGATCATCCCCCATCCTGATCCAGTCCTCCGCCGGCACTTTGTGCCGGGCCGCCATCATACCCTCGGCATCGGGCCCCACCGGCCAGCGGAGCCGGTACTGATCCGTTTCAATGGATGCCAGGATCGCCTCCGCCACCCGTTCCGGCGGCACCGCGCGTTTGAAACCGGCCGCGAACACCTTGCCGTTGCGCCGCATGATGGGTTGATACGGAGACGTCTTATCGTAGCGGGTCTGTTCCGCCGAGTTCTCGAAGATGTTCGTCATGATCACTCCGGGCTCCACATTCACCACCCGGACGCCAAAACGGAACACCTCATGGGCGAGGGCTTCGCCCAGGCATTCGAGAGCCCATTTCGACGCCGAGTAGGCGATCTGGTTGGGCGTGGCCTGCAGGCCCACCGCAGAAGTGATGTTGACGATGCTGCCCGTGCCCCGCTCCCGCATCCCCGGGAGAACGGCCTGAATGCAACGCACCGCACCGAAGTAGTTGGTCTCGAACATCTGCTTGTGCTCGGCCTCCGGGGTAAGTTCCAGCGGCGACGCCCCACCGATACCGGCGTTGTTGACCAGCACGTCCACGGGTCCGGCGGCGTTCACTTCAGCAAAGGCCGACTCGACCGACTCGGGATTGCAGATGTCGAGCTCGACCACTTCAACCGGCAGCGACTCCGCTTTGCTTGCCTCAATGAGCGCTTCCCCTCGGGCAAGATTGCGCATTCCGGCGAACACCCGATAGCCATGGCGCGCAAGATGCAGACTGGTCGTTAACCCGATTCCGCTGCTGGTGCCTGTGACGACGGCATTTTTCATTGGTCAGTTCCGGCTGATTAAATCTGTTGGTTTCGCGCGTGCTGCTAACGCGAGTGACCCGGCAGGCTACCTACGATCCGGATCGAGCTCAACGTGCGCGAAACCCGACAAGGGCCGGTTCAATGTGAAATTGCCGTCCTTCAGTTCCGGAGATTGCGGCCCATCGCAATCCGGTAGAACACCGGCACTGCAACCAGCGTCAGCAATGTTGCGAAGGCCAGCCCACCCATGATGCATACGGCCATTTCCTTGAAAAAGGCATCCCGCAGCAGCGGCGCCATGCCGGCGATGGTCGTGCTGGCGGCAAGCATCACCGGCCGCAGCCGGCTGACACTGGCCTCGGCGATAGTCTGCAGGGTCCAGTCGCCTTCCGCCAGGCGTTTGTCGATTTCGTCCACCAGAACGATACAGTTCTTGATGAGCATACCGGACAGACTGAGGAAACCGAGAAACGACGGAAAGGTGAACGCAAGGTCCGTGGCGAGCAGGCTCACCACCACACCGCAGACGATCATGGGCACCGTCAGCCAGATCACCAGCGGCTGCCTCACCTTACCGAACATGAGAACGGTAACAAGCAGCATCACGCCAAGCGCCAGGGGAATCTTGCCGACCAGAAGATCCCTGGCCTCCAGATTGGCCTCGTATTCACCGCCCCATTCCAGAGCGTAACCAGGCGGCAACGCAATCGACTCCACCTCACCCCGGATACTGTCGAAAACCCGAGCCGCATTGTGACCCACCGGAGGATTCGCAAGTGCCGCGATCGTGCGGGTGCGTTCACGGCGGTAGATCATGCCGTCCTCCGCTGTCAGTTCCAGATCGGATATCACCTGGGACAGTGGCACGTAGGACTGCTGACTGGCGCTCCAGACCTGCCGGTCGAGCAACCCGGGCAGGTCCACGCGCTCCGCCATCGGCGCGCGGACGATGATCGGCAACAGTTTTTCCTGGTCTCTGTACAGCCCGATGGTCATCCCGGTGCTGGCAATCGCCAGCGCCTGGGATACATCATTGCGGGTAACACCCACCTGTCGCGCACGCGCCTCGTCGAATCGCGGCGCCAGCGCGATCTCCCGCTGCCGCCAGTCTGTTTTGCGATCGATGAGATCGTGCGCGAGATACACGTTCAATGCCTGCTCGGCCAGTGAACGCAACACTCTGGTATCCGGGCCGGAAAAGCGCGCCTCGATCTTGGAGGTGCCGCTCGGCGTGAACTCGGTGCGCCGGACCATGAGCTCGGCGTCCACGTTGGTCTCCCGCAGCAGCGCGCCGACTCGCTGCATCGTCATATCGAGCAGGGTGACGTCTCGAATCCGGACCACCAGGAACGCATACGCCGGATTGGGTTGTTCCGGACGGACAGTGGCGGCGAAACGTGCACTGCCGGCACCGATGAAGCTGGTCACCGCCACCACTTCCGAATCGGCTGCCACCAGCGGTTCGATCTTTCTGATTTCTGCAGATGTCCTGCGAATATCTGTGCCCTGTGGCAGACGCAGGTCGACGAACAGCAGTGGAGAGTTGGTGGTGGGAAAAAAGCCCTGCTTCACCATCCCGAAGCCCCACAGACAACTCAGGGTGATTGCGACCAGCACCAGGGTGGCGAACCAGGCGTGACGAAGACTGAATCCGAGCAGGCGCCGATACGGTGCGTATCCCCAACCGCCGTACAGCGACTGGGAAACACCGGCCTTCGCAGGTTTCAGCAGATAGTTGCCGAGCAGCGGGCCGACCGTCACCGCCAGCACCCAGCTCAGCAGCAGGGAAATCGCCACCACCTGAAACAGCGCACGCAGAAAGTGGCCCGGATTGTCGTTGGCGAGGCCGATCGGTCCGAAGGCCGCAATCCCGATGATGGTGGCGCCAAGCAGAGGGAACTGGGTGCGATGAACGGACTGGGCCGCTGCCTCCTCGGCCGAATAGCCGCGCTGAACACCGGTGACCATGCCTTCCGCAATCACGATGGCGTTATCCACCAGCATGCCCATGGCGATCATCAGCGCGCCCAGGGAAATGCGCTGAAGTTCAATTCCGGCAATGGCCATGATCCAGACGGTTCCCAGTACGGTCAGCAGCAGCACGCTGCCGACCACGGTGCCCGCGCGCCAGCCCATGAACACACACAGGGCGATCACCACGGTCAGCACAGACAGGATGAGATTGGTTGAAAAAGCGTCGAGCGATTCCTTCACCACGGTGTGCTGGGCGTAGATGGGGACGAATGTGACACCCACCGGAAGCTGCGCCACGAGGGTGCGCATCTGTGCGTCCACCGCCTCACCCACTTCCACAACGTTTTCATCGTCGACCACGGAGACGCCGATGGTGAACACCCGCTCACCGTTGTGGCGGATGATCTGAGAGGGCTGTTCCACCGCTTCCCGGCTGATGGTGGCGATTTCAGCCAGCCGGACGAACTCGATGGATCCAGGCCGGCCGATGCGCATATCCTCCACGGCCTGGACGCTGTCGAAAGCCTGGGACGGGGCGATCCGCAGGCGCCGGCCACCGTACTCGACCGATCCCGCGGGCATGACCTGATTCTCCGCACCGATGGCGCGAAACACCGCATCGATGGGCAATCCCAGGCGCACCAGGCGCTCGTGATCCAACTCGATGAACAGCGCCTCCTCCGGCACGCCCGCCGTGGCCACCTTGGCCACGTGGGGCACTCTGTTCAGGCCCGTTTCGAGAAAACGCGCCATGTCCCGCAGCTCGGACTCGGTGTAGTCGGGCGCTGACACGGCATAGAGGATGCCGTAGACATCACCGAAGTCATCTTCGACGATCGGCGTGCTGGTCCCGGGCGGCAGCCGTATGGCGGCCTCGTCTACCCGGCGGCGCAGCTCATCCCAGATCTGTTGAATGTCGTCATCGCCATATTTCTCCTGAATCTCGACCTGCACTTCCGAGCGCCCGGCCATCGATTTCGAGGTGAGCCTGTTCAGGTAGGGCAGCTCCTGCAGCGCCGCCTCGATCACATCCGTGACTTCCTGCTCGGTCTCTTCAGCCGATGCACCAGGATACTGGGTGATCACATAGGCATGTTTGAGCGGAAACTTCGGATCCTCCAGGCGCCCCACCGTGTCGATGCCATACACACCACCGAGCAGGCAGGCCAGGATAATCAGCCAGGGATACAGCGGGTGTTCGATGGAGAGCCGGGCAACGTTCACCATGATCGGGATGCCATCAGAGCCAGGTTTCCGGTTCGCCGAGCGGATGCACCGTCATGCCTTCCTGCAGCTGACTGGCGCCGGCGGCCACCACGAGTTCCCCGTCTGTCAGACCGCCGGCAATGCCGATCCCCTTGTCATGGGGCTGAGCGACCTGAACCGTACGGCGGGTCACCCGGCCACTGTCCGGGTCGTACACCCAGACAAAAAACGATCCGGATGCTTCACTGAGGAGGGCCGTCGTCGGTATGGCAATCTCCGCCTCACGGCCATTGGCCATCAATTCGACCCGCACCTGTGCCGTCATACCCGGCAGCAGGTTGACGTCCGACGGGCGCGCCATGGTGAAGGTGGCATCGAAGGTCTGGGCCACAGGGTTTGCCTCGCCGGACCGTTCCCGGAATTCGAGGGGAAACGTCCGGTCAGGGAGAAAGTCGAAATAGGCGCTGATCGACAGCACCCGCTCCAGTGTGACCGTTGCAACGAGTTCTTCGCGGATGCTGGCCACCACCTTCAACTCGTTGAGATCCGACAACCGCGCAATGCGATCGCCAATCTGCACCTTGGTACGATTGTCCACGTAACGCCGCGCGACATAGGCATCGAACGGCGCGCAGATCGTGCTGTCGGCCAGTCGTTTGCGCGCCTGAGACAGTCGAACCTCGTTCAACTGGAACTGCGCGCGGGCGTCGTCCACCAGCGACTCGGAAATACCCCGGTCGCGCAGCAGCGTTTCCTTGCGTTGCAGATCCTGGCGGGACAGGCGTAACTGCACTTCCGCCTCGCGAACGGCCAGCTGAAAGTTCGTGGGATCCAAGGCCGCCACCAGCGCCCCTTTCGGCACCATCTGACCTTCCCGAACCGGCAGCTCGAGGAGTTCGCCATCCACCTCGAAAGAAACATCCACCGTCTGTGCAGCGTCGAGTTTGCCGACGAATTCATGACGGATGGTGGACGGTTGCGCAACGACCTGAAACAGCTTGGCGGGACGCACCTGCTGTTCCACCACCGGCAATTCCGCCCGTTCGCAACCAGCAAGCCAGAACGCACAGAGTGCAAACAGAAGTCGATTCACGCTGCGTGCTCCCGGGCGAGTTCGAGCAGGCGCTCGTGAACCCTTTCCCTTTCTTCGGCAGACAAAGGCAGCAGGTTCAGCATCTCCAGGAATCGCAGACCTTCCGCAGCAAGCAGGAGCACCCAGCCCATCTCAGGCGGCGCCGAACCCTCGCCGGCGTCGTCGAAGGTCCTGCTGGTGAACGATCGGGCCGGCGCCAGCAGTTCCGGATCTTCCGCCGCCGCGGCCAGTATGGCCCGCTGCATGGTTCGCTGGGCGAGGCTCTGATTGTGCTGTTCGAGTATGTGGGCGATCAGCGCAGCATTGCTCTGATCCATTCGGGATTCACGAAAGGCGGCGGTGCTGGCGGTCATTTCCTCCAGCCGGCGTTCCAGCATGCCCTCCAGCAGCGCCTGTTTTGAGGGAAAGTGATACAGCACGCCCCCTTTCGATACCGATGCGGCCGCCGCCACGGCGTCCATGGTCAGGTGCCCTGCACCCGAGGTTTCCACGATGCGGGCCGCGGCCTCGAGGATCAGGGCTCTCTTGCTGGAAGCAGGCATGGGCGGGGGCTCTTGTCGTTATTAGTAGACCGTCCAGACGGTATAGTAACGATGGCCGGCTGGCAATCCTTCACTATGGATTCAGGGCGCCTCACCTCACCGCCCCAATCCGACCGCAAAACCGGTAATTCTCCCGATTTCGCCTTCCCCCGGAACGCGCTAACGTCGGCCCAACCATCAAGGAGGTAACCATGGCAACCCGTGCACACGTCACCCGCTCCGGTATCCGGACCATTGTGAAAGGGGTGGGACTGATCCTCGCCGCGCTCCTGATCCCGATGACCACCGTTTCTGCCTCAGCCGCCGAACGCGCCGCCTCGGACTGGGCGGATGCACAGGTGCACGACAGCCACTTCCACCTGACCAACTACATCCAGGAAGGCACGGACATTCACGACTTTCTCGAGATCATGGGTGACCGCGTCGGCCGGGTGGCGCTGTTCGGTATCCCCCTGCAGCAGATGTGGTCGTCCGGCAATTCAGGCGACTTCGCACCGCAGTACTATCTGCAGTCAGACGCCCCCCTCTACTATTATTCGTTCACCGACGCTTACATCGCGATGGCCTACCGGTCCCTGTCTCCGGACGAGCAGGCCCGTTTCGATCCGATGATCACCGGCTTCAATCCAGCCGACATGTATGCCGCCGATCACATCCGCCGCGTGCTGCTGACTTTTCCTGGCGTGTTCTCGGGCATCGGCGAGTTCTCCATCCACAAGGAGTTCGTTTCCTCGAAGGTCGCCGGAGAAGTGGCAAGCCTCACCGACCCGGCCCTGGACCGCCTCCTGGACTTTGCCGCCGAAGCCGGTCTGCTGGTGATCCTGCACAACGATATCGACATGCCCTTCCCCCGTCCGGACCAGGAGCCCTACGTGCTCGAGCAGATGGGCGATCTGATGCGCCGGCACCAGGATGCGACCATCATCTGGGCGCACTTCGGGGTGGGTCGAATCGTACGACCGGCGGTCAATCAGCTCGCCATCGCCGAACGAATCATGACCGACCCGACGCTTTCCCATGTGCAGATCGATCTGTCCTGGGTGGAAACGGCCAAGTACATCGTCTCCACACCGGAATCCATCGAGCGCGCCGCGTCGATCATCAACCGGTATCCCGAACGATTCCTGTTCGGCACCGATGAAGTTGCACCGTCCGATCAGGCGGGCTACCTGAAGATTTACGATCTGTACGCGCCGCTGTTCGCCAAGCTCACCCCCGAGGCCAGCGAACTGGTCCGCAAAGGCAACTACGAGCGGCTGTTCGACGCCGCGAACGAGAAGGTACGGGCATGGGAAGCGGCCAACGTCGGCATCAAACGCCCCCCGCCTGCCTGGACCCCCGCCTCAGGCAGCGAGCCCGCGCCCTGAGCCAGTCTCAGCGGGTTCGCCCGCGGATTTTTTTCTGTCATTCCCGGCCCGGATTGATTCCAGACCAAAACAAGCGGATCCACAGGCTGCGCGCCCATTGGGCGCACTGAACTGATGCGGCGCACGCACCACCGCGAGCCGCGAGTGCAGCCAGCGTTCGTATCCAACCCCTCCTGCGACGGTCCCGGCACCGGTTTCGCCGCCAATACAGGCTGAAACCAGCTTGGCACGGTGATTGCTCTATCTGCCTCTGACGATTACTCGAGAGGTGATTAAATGATGCAGACAGGTGGCAGATGGCGTGCGGGAATGGTCGGTGCTCTGATGCTCGGTGGCACACCGGGTACCGTGCTGGCACAGAGTGAAGATGCCGTCGAAGAGCCGGCAGCCGTGGTGGAAGAGGTGGTGGTCACCGGCCGGCGGGTCTCCCAGACGGATCTGGCCATCGGCCGGGACGAGGTCACCAGCACCACAGCCGTAACCCGCGAAGAGCTGTTGTCCGCACCCGCAGGCATCTCCGGGTTGAAGATGCTGGAAAACCTGCCGGGCTTCAACGTGCAGACAGACGGTGCCCTGGGCCTCTACGAATTCGGTAACTCAGTGCACGTTCGGGCTTTCGAACTGGACCAGATCGGCTTTGTGCTGGACGGCGTGCCCATGGGACGATCCGACGCCTTCGGCGGCAGCCCGATTTTCCGCTATGTGGACAACGAGAACCTGCGCTCGGTGGTGGCCTCGCCGGGCGCTGGTGACGTTACTCTGCCGGCCTACGCCTCCCTGGGTCCGATGATCTCCTACAACACAACCGAGCCGTCCTCTGATCCAGGTATCACGATGGCGATCACCGTAGGACAGTTCGACCTCGAGCGCAGTTTCATCAAGCTCGAAACCGGCGACATCGGCGGATTTTCCGCCTACATCAGCCGTTCGAAGACAGACAGCGAACTGTGGCGTGGGCCCGGCACGATCGACCGGGAGCACATCGAGAGCAAGGTTTCCTATGCATTCGACGATGACACCTATCTGCTGGCCACCTACGTCTCCAACGAATTCTACGACTACGACTCCCCATCCGGACCAGAAAACGTTTTCGACGCGGACTACGAGTACGGCTATCTGCCGGGGCTGCCGACGAGCTGCATCGATCCGCAACCCGGCGTTTACGACTTCAACGGCGATGGCGTCATCGATGACAACGACTTCACACCGGTGATGACCGACGGGAGTTGCACCAGCTACTACGAGGATCGCATCAATATCCGCGACGACGAGCTCTTTTCCCTGCAGCTTCACACAAATATAGCCACGCATGGATACGGGCAGATCATCGCCTACTACGAAGACAAGGACGGCTACGGTGTCTCACCAGACAGCTATGGCAATTCCCGGGCCATCTTCCTGGAGCAGCAGGCAGCCGGCCTCGATGTCACTCATCCACGCGGCGTTCAGTACGGACTCTCCACGGTGGGCGGCGACCGGAAAGGGCTGGTCGCGGATCTCGATTGGCAGCTGGGCAACCACATGGTGACGGTCGGGGGATGGTACGAAGAGGATACGTACAACCGCAGCCAGCAGCGTCTGAACAAAACCGCCGGCAGTGCGGACGGAGACGTGATCTGGTCTGAGACGGCTTACTTCCGGCGTGACTACACGAGCGTGCGCAAGACGACTCAGCTCTATTTCAAAGACACCATGCGTTTCATGGACGACCGGTTCAACGTGGAGGTCGGATTCAAGGCCCTGGACATCGACTTCTCACTGGACGGCTATCGTGACTACGCCGACTACGAGGTGGACGGCATGCCTGGCTACGGACCCCAGAGCGTCGGTGCCGACTACTCAGAAAGTTTTCTGCCTACGGTTGGTGCCGTTTTCGACCTGAACGACCGGGATCAGATCTTCGTGTCCTACGCCCGAAACTTCGCTTTGCCTGCCGGCGCGGACGATATCTTCTCGGTGGCGACGAGCTTCGAAGCCCCTGCGCCGGAAGGCGAGGAAGCGGACAACTATGAGATCGGCATCCGTATGAGTCGCCCCACCTTCAACGGCCAGGCGACCCTGTACTACTCATCTTTCGACAACCGCCTGTTACCGGGCAGCGTGATCAATCCCGCCACCGGTCAGCCGGAAGCGGCGTACGTGAACGGCGGTGAAACCGAAGCATATGGCGTGGAGCTTTCCGGCGTGTATCAGCCGGAAATGTTCGAAAGCCAGGTCTACTTCGACGCCAACCTCACCTACAACCATGCCGAACTGGTCGACGGCTTCGGCAGTAATCCCGCCGGCAGTCTGCTTGCCGACAGCCCGGAGTGGCTGTTCACAGGTGGTGTCACCTATGAGCCCACATCGTGGATGGTCGCGAATATGTCAGTCAAATACACAGGGAAACGATACGCGGATTACGCTGAATCGGTGGAAATGGACGACTACACCGTGGTGAGCGCCTATCTCGATCTAGGCGGGGAAAACCCGTTCGGCATCCCCGAAAACATCAGCTTGCGGTTCAACGTCGACAACCTGTTCGATGAGGAGGCGCTGTCATTCGTATTTGCGGGCTCGGCCTTCTATCGGCCGCTGAACGTCCGTACGTTTCAGGCGACCCTCTCTGCGAGCATCTGATGGTCCGTGTTCCGGTGGGCTTTCCATGGCAGAAGCGAGAGGACAGTCAACCGGAACTGGTCCGCCGGAATACGTCTGAATTCGTGAGGAACGCGTTCCACAGACCTGTCTGCCGGGTGCGCTCCTCATTTTCCCACTGCCGGACCAGCACCCATACGGTGTGGATCACCTCGTGACCTGCGGCATCATGGCCAAGACGTCCCGAGAAGGACGTGATGGACCCCAGATTGACCTGCTCATCCTGCCAGTTCACCTGAAAGGCAATCACTTCATCATTGATCTGGCCGATGACCGGGTAGCGTTTACCCGAAGCCGACCGGCCTTTGCGGGAGCAGTAGTGCCCCGTGAGACGCCCCGACGGATCTGACACCAATTCCACCGTTGAACCATTGTCGTTGATCCAGGTTCCGTCAATCTGCACTTCGTCGCTCCTGTTGAGGGGTTAATAAGCAGCCGGCAGTTTATACGGGTTCGGCGGGCAGTTGGCGCCCGGCAGACTGTCATTCAAAAAGGCAGACAGCTCACCCCCGACGTGATCGCACACACCCCACGATACCCACCAGTTGACAGCTCTGTTATTGGGGCGGATGCTCTAGGGTGCCCGGAGTAGGGAACGGGCATGACCTGTACGTCAGATCTGGAGAAATTCAGAAAATCTGACAACAGGTCGGGAGAAGGGTCTGCCGTTGACCGGCAACGGATCCGGGGGCAGATCTGACAAAGATCTGAACAAGGGGAGTCCAACATGCTGACACACTTCAGAGGTGCCGGCCTGTCGATGGTTCTTATGACTTCAGTGCTTGCGCCTTCAGCGCTGGCACAGTCGCAGGAGACCATCGAGGAGGTCGTTGTCACCGGTTCCTATATCAAACGCGACAGCTTCGATTCCGCATCACCGCTTACGGTGATCGACGCGGAGTCCATCAGCAATAATGCCACGCCGAATCTCGGCGAGCTGATGGCTGACCAGACCTTCAACTACGGCAGTGATTTTCAGACGAATACTTACGCGGCACGTGCCCAGGGGGGTACCACCACCACCGCGAATCTCCGTGGGCTCGGCCCGCGCGCCACGCTCAACCTGATCGATGGCAAGCGTATGAACTACGCGCCCAACGCATCGGCCGCGGGCAACCTCAACAACGCAATCCCGCAGATCGCCATCGAGCGGATCGATGTGCTGAAGGACGGCGCCTCGGCGCTGTATGGCACCGACGCGGTCGCCGGGGTGGTGAACATCGTCACCAAGGACGACTTCGACGGGTTTCAGATTTCCGCCTTTCACACCCAGGACGGAGAAGGTGACTGGCGTGAGGATCAATTCGAGGCGATCTTCGGCACGACCACCAGCCGCGGCCACCTGACCATTGCCGGGTCCTACCGTGACCGGGGCCAGCTCGAGCAGGTGGAGCGGCCCGAATTCCTGAGAAATGGCTTCGAGCGTTCCGGAACGGGCAACCCGGGTGACTGGCTGGTGCCGGATCGGGACGCCACCGGGGCGCTGACCGGCACCGCCAGCCGTATGGCGGATCCGGGCTGCGGGGCCGACAACGGCTCGGGGACGGACGTGGGCGTGAAGAACAACTGGCGCAGCGGCGACCCCACCCCAACCAATTGCCGGCTGCACTTCGGCGAGTTCTGGAACTACATGAACCCGGTGAAGCAGTCGGCTGTGTGGGTGAACTTCTCCCACGCGTTCAGCGACTCGCTCAGCAACGAGTTCGACATGTACTACACCCGTCTGAAAACCGAGAGCCGCGGCTCCCCACAGAATCCGGGTGGCCGGACCGAGGAATTTCCCATCGTGCTCGGTGATCATCCAGGCAACCCCTATCGCGCCATGGCGGATCGAGGCAACGGTCCCGAGCCGCTGTTCGCAGCAGACGAAGATGGGGACGGCATCCCCGACCGCGGCGCCATGGACATCAACGGCGACGGCATCAATGACGTGATACTGACGCCGGACCCGTTCAGTGCCGCCAGTGGTCTGAGCAATCCTGGTATCGCGTTCAACGAGGACGTGGACGTGGTGGCGCTGCGGATCTATGGCAAGCTCGGCACCAAGCCCAGCGCTCTGAATGCAGACGGGTCCAACACCGGCAACGCGACTTTCGACGAGGAGGATTTCCGGATCACGGATACCCTCACCTTCGCCATCCCGGACACCTCCTGGGAACTCGCCGGCACGCTCATCTACGATCGTATTACGCGGGACTTCAGCCAGAAAAACACCAGCCAGACGGCGCTGGTGGCAGGCCTCCAGGGAGAGCTCAAGGCAACGCCCATCGACGAAACGACCAGCTACTGGAATCCTTTCTCGACCCAGGAGCTCAACTGCGTCGACCGCGTCTGCACACCCGGCACCGCGACCTTCGCCAATACGCAGGAAGTCATGGATGCCATCGACATCACGGCTAACGACATCCTCGAGAGCATCTATCAGGAGTTTTCCGTGGTGGCTGTGGGTGATCTGTTCGAGTGGGGTCCCGGCACGGTCAGCTCCGCAGTGGGTGCTCAGTACCGCAAGACCCGCTGGGACGTGGATCTGAATGGACCCTATAACCAGTGCGACTGGCACGAGGGTGGCTGCGGATTCGATTACAAGGCCAGCCAGAAGGTGAGCGCATTCTTCTTCGAGGTGATCGCACCGATCCTGGACAACGAAACCCTGGGCTACGCCGAACTGCAGCTGGCCGGTCGGTATGAGGATTACAGCGGCGGCATTGGCGGAGACTTCAATCCCAAGATCGCCGGTCTCTGGCAGCCCACCGACTGGCTGTCACTGCGGGGTTCCTGGAGCTCGGCGTTCATCGCGCCCTCTCTGGAAGACCTCTACGAGCCGGAGGACTGCGGGCTGCAGACTGCCTCGGATCCGCTGACGGGAGACCTGTCCCAATCGTTCCGTGTGGCCTGCGTGGCCGGCAATGCGGATCTGAAGCCGGAAACGGCCGACATCTGGAACGTAGGTATCTCGCTGCAGTTGCTCGATGGCAATCTGAACCTGGGTGTGGACTACGTGAACTTCGACTTCACGGACCGGATCGCCGAGACCACCATGAATCAGATCCTGAGCCGCGACTTCAACAATTACGTGGCTGCCGGCAACACCCCGGGGGATGCGGCAGACATCGCGGCCTGGATTGCGCCGGGTGGTGGCTCCGATCCGGCCATTCAGCGGGATTCCACCGGCGTGGTCACCCGGGTGTCCACGTCGCTGCTGAACGCGCAGAGCATGAAGCACAAAGCCTACGACTTCTACGGCACCTACGTGCTGTCAACGGATTCCATCGGCAGCTTCAACTTCAACCTTGCTGCAACGCTGGTGGATGAGTACAGCTACGACCTCGGCTTCGGCATCCCGCCAGGCGATGGTGTCGGCCTGCAGAACGAGAGCATCGCGGAGGTGCCGCCAATTCCCGAGTGGCGGGCGACCGGCACCATCGGCTGGCTGCTCGGCGGTCACTCGGCACTGATCCGCCTGCGTTGGACGGACGAGGTCGAGATCGACTTCAACTCCGCTGCGCTGCAGGGGGCCCAGATTGCGATCAACGGCACCGATGTGATGGACGACATGCTGTACACGGACATCCAGTACGCTTACACCTTCGAAGGTCTGTTCGGCGGCGATCGGAACACGGTGGTGGAGATCGGTGGCCGGAACATCTTCGACGAGTTCCCTGAGCCAATCTTCAACCTGGGTGGTATAGAAACCTTCCTCTACGACATCCGCGGCGCCACCTGGTACCTGCGTCTGAAGCAGGATATCTGAAGCGCCACTTCACTCGCCCCGGCCGGCTTCAGCCGGCCGGGGACTCGTTCACTGACACAAAATACACCACGGACAGGGTGTGTATCAGCTACGCCTCTAAAATGGCGGTCAGTTCCTCGAGCATCTGGTCATAGCCCACCCACTCTCCCTGGCTGCCCGTGAACGGTTCTGTCACGAAGAAGGGCTGGCACAGATAGCGCATCAGCCGCACCGCGGGCACTTCCTCTGCGGCCGCCATGTGTTCGAGCTGGGGATCGCTTGCTTCATAGGCCTGGAGCAGCGCCCGCGCGCGGCCGGCGAGCCGCTGGTGCCGTTCGCCCATAACACCCTCTTCGAGCAAGCGGGATGTCGTACCCTGGGGATCCAGTGCCGGAAACAGATACTGCCGGGCCCGTGCCCTGTGCAGCTTCAATTGGGCGGTATAAGGCGTCCGCAGTTCATCCTGGACATCATCGGGCACCGGAAAATCAGTGATGACGATGGTTGTGATGGACACGGGTTCAGCGCCTGCAGACAGACGCAGCAGACCGGCTTCCACCTCTCCTTCGAACCCACGGGTTGCCTGCACGATCACCAGTACGTCCCGCCCTGCGCTGCTCAGCGACAGAGCCTCTTCCACCCCGCGCGCAAAGGCCTGCCTGCGCACTTCGGGTGGCTCGTTGAAACTGGCCAGGTGCTGGGCAACGTCATCGACCAGCCCGAATTCGGCCATCTCCGCTTCCCAGTCTTTGAGATCGAAAGGCGGCTGAGCAAAGCCGGTCCAGACCGCGGCCCCGGCCTCGAGCGCCGAGAATCTGTGGCAGAGTTCCCCCAGCAGGACCACCATGCCCACACCCGCCTTGAAGGGCACCCGGACCACGCCACCTCGCTCTATCGGCGCGAACAGATCGACGGCCTTGATTCCGCTGATGAGCACCCGTTCGTTCAGCGGCTGGATGCTGCCTGACAGAACTTTCCGGTGCGGCGACTGTCCATCGTCCGCCACCTGCCGCAGACGCGCGGCGATCGCCGTGTGTCCGTTGGCGAGCGCCCAGTCTTCAGCCACTCGGGCCGTGGCCGGACTATGCTCCCTTTCCGCCGCTGAAAATGGCATCGGAAATTTCGGGCCGGCATCAGCAAGCGATGCATCCGCCCCGTATTCGAGCAGCAGATCCAGCAGCAGGGCGTGGCCGCGCATGGCCGCCAGGTGCAGCGGATAGTTGCCGCTCGACGACGCAAGATTCGGATCAGCGCCGGCTCGAAGAAGACAGCGTGCATGTTCGAGGCGATTGAACAGGGTGGCCGCCCAGAGAGGCGTTTCCGACGTTTCACATCCGCACATGCCATTCACGTCGGCACCGGAAGCGAGCAGCAGGCGAAGCATCTCCAGATCGTCCTGCTCAACCGCCGTGATCAGCGCCGTCGCCTGATTGGCGAAGGGCAGCAATCCATCCAGAACCAGTCCCGGCTCCCAGGCCTGACGCGCATCCGCCAGCGACGGATCGTCCCTGAGCAGCCTTGAAACCTCCGTTCGATCACCCGCCCTGAGGGCAATAAAGAACCTGACATCTTTACTCAAACTGCCGGATCTGGACGGTCGCATTTCTCGTATCGTGTTTTCCATGAGTCTCTCTCCCTGTTCTTTCAGCCGGGCCCTGGCACGGCGCAGCCGCTTTTTGATGGTGGATAGCGGGACGTCCAGATAGTCGGCCAGCTCCGGGCCGGAGGCCTCCGCAAAATAGTGCAAAGCCACAACCTGGCGCTCGCCCACCGGTAGGCTCTCCACTGCGAAGCGGAGATGATCCGCCGTCTCCTGCACTTCCGCCTGGCGACCAGGATTCGATGCAGGGGCGGCGGGTTCAGCCATGTCTTCGAGTTCGGTGAGCACCAGTGACCGGCGTCGGGTCAGCCGGTCACACTGTTTGATGACGATCCGGCGCAGCCAGCCGGCAAAAGCAGCCGGCGTCTGCAACTGATCGAGCTTGAGGTGCGCTTCGAGGAAAACCTCCTGGGTGACGTCCCGGGCGAGCTCGGCATCGCCCAGCCATCCGTAGGCCGTACCTGCCACAAGGTCCTGATAGCGATACACAAGATCGCAGAACGCATCGGTATCGCCCTGCTGCGCTCGTTCTATCAGTTCGATGTTGTCGGGCTTTGCCACGCTTCCACCAACGGGTTCGGATACTGTTAAGGACCCATCAGAACCCGTCGAGGATACCCCCCGATGTGGATTTTCCGCACACGAAATGAACGGTGCCGAAAGACCGGGGAAAGTGTGAACGCTCCGTCAGATCTCGATCGTAAAGATCCGCTCCGTCAGCGCTGCGTCGGCATAGACCTCAAAGGCATCCGAAGTGATGGTTTGCCTGAATTCGATCGGCGTGTAGATGTAGGGCATCAGGGCCGTGGCGGAGGCACGGTAGAGACCGTACAGCTGGCTGTTCTGATAACGGCTCGTGATGGCTTCCGCTTCCGTTTCACCGATGCTGATCAGCCGTCCCGTCCGTCCGCGGGCGCGCTGGCCACCGGGAAGGGGGTAGGTCTGCTGCAGGTTGTTGAAGAACGTCCTGGTGTCATCGTGCGCGGCGCCGGTGCCGTTCTGGAACTGGGTCAGGTTGAACACGTAGCCGCCGAGATCGAACTGATAGGGCGGCAGCCTGAGCTGGCTGGCGACGTAGAACTCGGTGTCGAAAACCGGCTGTTTCGACCATGCCATCAGCACCGGCAGGAGATTGTCGACGAAGGCATTGAAGGCCCGCCGCCGCTCGAACTCGGTGGCCGCCAGACCGCCGAAAGACAGGCTGTTCGTTCTGGTCCGCGCCCCCCAGCTCTGATCGCCGGGCCGGGACCGGGACTTGTCGTTCAGCATGTATTCGCCCACCGCTTCGTCGCTGAGCAGCGCCACAGCGAGCTGGTTGGCAGCCTTCATGGCCTTCTGATTGATCTGGTACTGATCCTGATCTGCGTACTTGCCTGCGTTCAGCTGGTCAGAGCCATTCCTGATGTCGAAGGTGGCCTTGAGCAGATCCGCATCCACGTCGTCCGCCACCACGCGAAGCCGGAGCATGGAATCGCGGGCATTCGTGTACAGCAACTGCAGGTGAATGGGCTGATCGACGCGAGAGGTCGGGTAGGTGGCGAGTTGTGCCTGATCCTGAATACCCTCCCTGATCAGGCCCTGGTGCCCGGGCAGCAGGATGTCATTGAAGAGGCTGCGATCCGGTGACGGAATCCGCACCAGCGCTTCCGCGTCGGCGGCGGAAGCTATTCGGGGCAAAGTAACAGCGGGTAGAGTGATCGCAGCACCAGCGAGGCCGCTTGCGGTGGCCTTGAGTAGATTGCGTCTGTTCATTGAAATACTGAAAGACATGGCTAGTTGCCTCCGCCGAGATTGATTTCGAAGAGTTTTTCGGTGAGCCGGGAATCCTTGTAGTACTCGATCACCGGTTCGGCGAAGTCCCAGGCCATCGGCCGACCGTAGTGAAAGAGGTTCCTGCCGGGCGGCTCCATGGGACGCTGAGTCTGGGGGCTCATGCCATGCAGCACGACCCTCATCACGGCATAGATCTGCGTCTGCTCGTTCATCAGGCTTTCCGCCTGATCCATCGGATATGGCATGAACAGCTGCACCCCGGGCACGGTCGGCTCTCCGGAAATTTCGATCAGGCGCGCTGACCCCTGGCGCGGCTGGTAAGCGAATCCGAGCTTGGCTTTCAGCTGCGGATGCTGGGAAGAGGTGACGATGTTGTTGATGTTCCCGATTCTGACGGGAAAACCTTCCCGGTCGAAGTCGTAATCGTAGAGACCAACGGTGTCGACGACGTACGCCTCGGTGGAGAGCGTGTCTGCCCAGGACTTCAGTTTCGGTACTTCTTCCTGAACATATTTCATGTAGGCGCGTCGCGCCGCGAATTCCGTCGCCTGACCACCGCCCCAGTTCCAGCCGGGCCCACGCTGGAAGCCCTGGTAGCAGGGTGCATCCGGCATGCTGGCACAGCGGAACGCGTTCGCTGCAGCGATGGTCGGGGTGGACGCTGCAAGCGTCTGCAGATGCAGCCGGGCGGAGTAAGCGCCACCGCCCGCCTCAGGCACTGTCGGCAGTCGGTCCGGGCGCCGTCGCTTGTTCTCTGGCAGGCCGGAGCCATCCGGAGCGAGCAGGGCGTCCCCGGTGAACTGCCCGGCGTTGAGTTTTGCCACCAGCAGATTGGCGTAGATCACCGAGTCGGTTGCGAAGCGATACGAGATCGCGTCCTTCTGATACTTGAGGGGATCCCGATGATCACCACCACCGTAGTCGATGTGAGCGCCGAATCTCGGCAGACCATCGTGGGTCTGAATGAACAGGCGATTCATCGATGCATCCGGCGGCTCCACGATTCGGTAGGGGCCGGTTTCGAACGGCAGCTGGCCGAAGCAGGCTTCGCGGAGAAAGTAGGTCTCGTCGTTTGAAAACAACTGGTCCGGCGAGTGCGCGGGCGCACCGGTTTCGCAGTTCACGTTGGCGGCCAGTGGCGGTGCGGCACACAGCAGCAGACAAATCAGTACACGTTGCACGGTAGAGCGCTCCTTGTCGCGTTCGGGTTATCAGACGGTGGATTGAATGAAGAAGGCCGGCCGGTTCTCGACCAGGTGCCTCTTCCCTCCACTTAAGAGTCTGTCGTTTGCAGGCTTAACGGAAGCTGAATGGTAGCGAATTCAACGCATCTAACCAGTACGGATTCAATAGGCCGAACAGCGCCCTGCAGCGGGATATCTGAGATGCCCTTCACTCGCCCCGGCCGGTTCCAACCGGCCGGGGTCTGGCTTGCTGAATTGATTCAGATGCTGAGTGGCCTGTCGGCCGTTTCCGCATCATTCCTTTCCGGTGCAGGTCTCGACACATCCCTGAAGCTCAGCATCCCCAGGAGTTGCGCAGACGCGCCCTTGTAGAAGCCCGTTTCGAGACCCTCGATCGTGTGCGGGTTTTCGAACGTCCCGAACAGCATATCGATCAGCGGCAGATTGCTGTAATTGCTTTCGTGGCGCCCTCTGGCGTGATGCACCACATGGCTTTCCGGCCGCTGGATCAGGTAACCCAGCCAGCGCGGCGTGCGTATGTTCGCGTGCTGGAACATCGCATTGAACGCGACCCATGTGGCGGCACACGCACCGGCTTCCGGCAGCAGGCCAAGCAACGGAAAGAACACGAGGCTGCTCCACGTGGTGAAGAAAAACAGGTCGACCGGGTGCAGCACGTTGGCGCCAAAGGCGTCGAGCTTTTCGGTGCTGTGGTGCATCTGGTGACCGGCGAGCCACAGCCAGTCGAAGCGATGCGCCGCGCGGTGATAACTGTAGTGGAACAACTCGTAGACGACGATGCCAACGACAGCGCCACCCGGAACGCCGAGCACAGACCCGTCAATGAGGCTGATGCCCGACAGCAGGTTGCCCCAGACCAGAGCAATCGCAATCGAGCCGCCAACCACGGCGATCGAAATCAGCAGACTGCGCAGCCGGTACCAGCGTGGCGCGTCGTAGCGCCGCGACTCATGGATCAGGTCCAGTGCCATAAACGCCGGCATAAAGGCCAGACTTATGAGGCCGAGTATTTCAGTCATAGTACTTTCTCTTTTCGTGATGCGGCTGTGAGCCGCGATGTCCAAGTTTCAAAGTCGAGGCCGGCAGGCACCTCGACAGCCTGGCTGCGGCGGGTGTCGCAGCGAGGGCGCATGGTGGTGGGGTTCGGCACCGAACGCCTGAAAAAACAGAGACTTAAAACCGAAAAAAAACCGAAATTTCTCCGCATTCGGCGGTTACACCCGCCAGCACGGGCAATTCAGGCCGCAGTCCGTACAATCGACGGCGCCGCAGCTGGAAAAGAGCAGCGGCCGGTAAAGCGCCGCAGCCAGGAAAGAAAAGAGATAGATGCACAGGCGGGTTTTCAAAGTCGGCGAATGGGAAGTCCAGCCTCTCGAGGGCCGAATACGCCGTGGCGAGGAGACCGTACGGCTGCGTCCGAAAGCGATGGACATTCTCTGCCTTCTGGCAGCAACGCCCGGCGAGGCCGTGGAAAGGAACACCATCCTGACCGAAGTCTGGGGCCGCACAGCGGTTACGGACGAACCCCTGACGGCGACCATCGGCGAACTGCGGCGCAGCCTCGGTGATCGGCGCGGGCAGACCGCCTACATAGAAACCATCCCGAAGCGCGGTTACCGACTCATTGCCCCGGTCGAGCTGATCGATGCGGTGGACAGCGCCACTGTTGGCGACGGCCAACTCGGCGCTCCCTCGCCTGCCACTGGAACCGCTCACGATAATCGCCGCCGCTGGCCGGCTATCCTGCTGGTATCAGCGGTCGTCATCGCTATCGGCGTGTATCTGCTCTCGGGCCAAAACTCGCCGGCGCCGATGGTCGGGCCGCCCACACCCGAATCCATCGCGATCCTGCCGTTTTCAATACCGGGTGCCGCGGAGGCGGACCTGTACTTCGGCGACGGTCTCGCACTGGAGATACTGACGACTCTCGCCCGCATCGACGGGCTGCGTGTCGCCGCAAGCAATTCTTCGTTTGAATTCCGCAACCGCCGCGGCGCGCTCGACGAGATCCGCGCGTCGCTGGATGTGGACACGGTGCTGAACGGCACGATCCTGCGCGACGGCGAACGACTGCGCATCCAGATGCAGCTGGTGGATACACGCTCGGGCTACAACCTCTGGGCGGACACCTTCGATCGCGAGATGTCCGATATCTTCGAGTTGCAGTCCGATATCGCAATGGCCATCGCCGACCAGCTCAGCCTGCGCTTTCTGGAGCCTGGCCGGCTGGCGGGCGGGCGGGCCGATTCCGAGGCCTATCTCGAATACCTGCGCGGCAGTTACCTGTACGAGACAGCAAGAGATGAGGCAGGACTTCGGCAGGCGGGCGTCCATCTCGACGCAGCGATCGCCTCATCGCCGGATTTCGCCCTTGCCCGGGCACTGCTTGCGGGTGTCTGGGCACGTCTCGGCGACTATGGCTTCGAGCTACCCGAAGTCGCCTATGAGAATGGTCGCGAGCAGGCACTGCAGGCACTGGAAATCAACGGGGACCTGGCCCGCGCGCAGCTCATGCTGGGTTGGATCCGGATGTACTACGACTGGGACTGGGCAGGTGCCCGCGAGTCGCTGGGCATCGCTCTCGATCTGGCTCCGGGGGACGCGTTCGTCATCTCAGCGAACGCAGCGCTTAATTTCCATCTCGGCAACTTCGACCAGGCGGTGTCCCTGGCCGAGATGGCCGTGGCACGAGACCCGCTGCGCGCGGCAGCCCACAACAACCTCGCCTATTTCCGCTACACGGCGGGCGATGCGGACGGCGCCGAAGCCCCCCTGGCGCGTGCGGAGGAATTAACGCCGGGATTTCCGGGCTCCGGCATGCTGCATGTCCAGATCGACCTCAGTCGGGGCGATGTGACGGCGGCAGCTGCCCGCAAAGAAACCCATCCGCTGTTGAGTCTGCTGGCCGACGTCCTCGTACAATTTGAACTGGGCGACGAACAGGCGGCACGCCTGGCGCTGAAAAAGCTGGAAAGCGAGTACGCGGGTACAGGCCCTTACCAGATCGCCGAAGCCCGCGCCTGGATCGGCGATCGTGACCAGGCGTTTCGTTGGCTGGCAGTGGCGCGTGAATCCCGCGATCCGGGTATGGCGGACCTGAAGGTGGATCGACTGCTCGAATCAATCAAGCAGGATCCCCGCTATGTCGAGTTACTGGAAGCTATGCACTTCGACTAGCGGATACCGGAATCGCTGACTGCCAGTCGCAGACAGCAGAGTCCGAACAGGGCGAGGAAAATCACCACGGCGGGCGGGTGTCCCCACCTTCCATCTACAGAGCAGACATCACGCAGATTCTGGTGAGCACGCTCGTCGATAGTCCGGACTGACCGGCACCGGTTGCGGCCGCCATGCCCATGGCGCTAACCGTCAATGAGCACAACGCCTGCAGATTCGGCTGGGGTATCTGTGCACAGATATCCAGATTGGAGTTTCCCAGCGCGTCGTTCAATTCGAGCAGGCCCAACCCGTTTATGGCCGCTGACGCCGTGATGAAAGGCACTGTGAGCCCGCATCCCGCCGCGAGCGACCCGATCTTCAACTTTCCGTGGATGGCCGCCAGATCCTTGAGATACTCGGGTATCACCCCGCCCCAACCATTCGCCAGCATGCTCAGCGTGTCGCCCGTCAGGGGATCGACGCGCCACCACGCGTTGCACTGGTCCGCGGCACCCACCACCAGCACCCGATCCCCGTTCGAGAGATCCCGGAGCACCGTCTCTCTGGCTGGAACCGGCAGGGATGCAGGCGAAATCTTTGATCCGTCGCCGACGACGGCAAGCTCGCCGCCCGCCGTGAGCCGCTGGCTGAGCAGCCCATAGGCGGATCGGCTGAAATCCTCCGGTGAGAACAGTTCCTGTTCCAGCCAGCTGTCTACGACCCCGTTGAACACCGTCGTCCGCATGTCCACTTCGGCCGAGTCCAAGGCTACCGCTCGACGAGGCGTATGGACGATATCGAATCCATCGCGAGTCGCATCGATCCTGCCGTATGGCAGGTAGCGCGCCAGGATGGCCGGCTCATCCCTGAACGACAACGTATCCGTATTCCCGGCGGCAGCCAGGTCCGACATCAGCAGGAACGATTCGGCGTCCAGCGAGAACTGAGCAAGGGCGCTCTCTTCGAGCTTGAGTGGCGTTGCCGAACTCAGGGCAGTGAGCAATGCCCGTTGCGCACCGAGGGTGCGTTCCAGGATCTGAGCGGGCGAAACCCGCCCGGTGGCTACCCTGAAGTAGGCCGTGCGGGCCAGAGATTTTCTGAATTCATCCGCATCACCCTGCCAGCGGGCGATGTCGCGGACGATGACTTTCGGCGGCTGGCCAGGGCGCAGCAACGTGATCTCGAGCCAATGGCGGGTCACATACGCAACCGGCGCCTTTCCCTCCGACGCGTTGCCGCTCAGTTCCTCTGCTGCCGCAAGAAAGCCCTTGCTCACCTCTCCGAAAACGCCCGCCATCGCGCTGGATGCGTCGTCCGCTGACAGAACGTTGCCGATTGAATCAAAGACCTTGTCCAGCCTGCCGCTGCCGAAATCGAACACGGGGAAAAAGAGATTGGAACCGGCCAGCGCCTCGTCCGCACCTTCGACGATGGGACCTTCCGCGGAAAGAAACGCATCGGGAATGACCGAGTAGCCGAAGGTGACGCCTGTCAGGTTCGCGGCCGGAAACTCATGGGGACCGGCGACGATGGCTTTTTCCAGCGTGCCGCTTCTGGAGCGTTCGATGAAGGCCTCTACCCGAATGCGATGCTGAAGCTCCGGATCGATGCTGTCCGTGATGTAGCCTGTTGCGGCAAGCGCCGGCTTTGCATGAGGATCGCCCAGGGCCGGGTGTACGGGCTGCCAGTCCCCCGCGCTGGCGTCGCGGTATTCGACCCAATAGTACGGGCTCTCGATCAACGCGGGGGAAATCGAAGCCTGGCTCCGCTTCGTCGCCTCGAACAGATCGTCGGACCAGCCGCGCACTGCCTCGGGGATCTCCAGGACTTGCGAGCCGGGTTCACCCGCGGGCGGCGAGTCTGGCGGCCCATCACTGAGCAGTGCGGCCGCACGCTTCAGGGCCGTTGGATCCCGGAATACGGGCGGACTTGCAGCGTATCCACTCAGCGCCGGCCGCAGCGCTTCGGCATCTGGCGCGGCACCGCTGACGATACGTGCGTCCAGCCCCATGTCCTTCAGCAGACGCGCCAGCAGCACTGCCTGATCGAGGCTGTTTCCCGAACGGCTGATCAGAGTGCCCTCGGCGCCTCTCAGAACACCTTCATAGGGCTCGTATGCGATTTCTCTGGAGACGAAATCGATCGCCTGCATTTCGTCGTAGTCGAGCACATCAAGTAACGCGAACAGGTCGAACTGGCTGCGATCGATTGCGCCCAGCATTTCTTCCAGCGCGCCAGCCAGCTTCGCGCTCTTCTGTTCCGGTATCGGGGTGAGCGGCTGATCGCCCGGTTCGGCGCTCAGGCCGGTCTGAGACAGCAGCCCGGCCAGACAGATGACTAACAATCGAGCGATCATGATTCTCCTTCCCTTCTCCGTTGGCGGCAAAAAGATACTGCATTCCGCGATCCGCATTCCGTCAGGCGGACGGACCTAGCGGACGCTGATCTCCTGCCGGTCTTCTCCCAGCACGGTGACGTCTTCGAATACCTGCACCGGGTCGGTCGCCACGGTGACGCGATAGATGCCCGGCTCCAGCTCGACGGCATCACCGCCCACCTGGCCACTGGCGACCTCGTTACCACCCGCATCCAGCACCCGGAACGGCACCCGCAATGCCTGCGCCAGCGCCTCGCTCAGCCCGGCCTGGTCGGCCGCACCGAAATAACTGCCGCCGCCGGCGGCCGCCCATCCCTCGAACTGCGCGGCCAACTCGGGTTCATCGATGGCGAATCCGACGATGTTCAGGGTTACGTTGAACCCCTTGTCACGCAGCCCTTCAATCACCGCAGCCGGATCGCCGTCGCACGTCTCCTCACCGTCGGTCACCAGGACGACGGCACCGGCGGAGCGGCCGCCCAGGTCGCCGGGCACTGCTGCCAACGAATCGGCAATGGGCGTGCGGGCCAGGTTCATGGCCTGGATACCGGCGATCTTTTCCGCCGCAGCGGCAGGGTCCAGGGGCCCCAGCGGGATCTCGAGGTCGGTCCGGCAGGCGTCCACTTCGCGGTGGCCGAACACCCGCAGCGACACCGGTGTGCCGGCGGGAATCTGCTCACGCACCGCATCGGTGAGCACCTCGCGGGCGACGGCAATGCGGCGCTTGCCGTCCACGCGCTGCAGCATGGAGCCGGAGGCGTCCAGAATCAGCGCGATGGCGGCACCGTCGGAACCCGGCTCGTCCTCCGCCGGGACAACGCGCAACAGGCCGGGGCCCGGCGCCTCGTTGAATTCCGTGTGGGCCGCCACCCTGTACTCGGCCGGACGGCGCATCAGGGCGGCAGCGCGATTGTACGCCACCTCCATCTCGCCGTCGTAGCGCAACTGGCTGAAATGGCCGGCGTTGACGCTGGACCAGTCCCGCATCACGTCCAGGTTCCAACGCTGACTGCCGACCACCTGCAGGCCGAAGACCCGGGGCCGGGTCTCGTCCAGTGCATCCCAGACGGCGTAGTCGGGGGTGGTTTCACCGTCGGTGATGACCAGGATGGCTTTGGAGCCAGCGCGGGGCGCCAGGGCTATGGACGCCTGTTTTATCGTCGTCTGCGCGGCGCTGGAACCCAGCCCGCGGTCGTATTCGTTCAGCGCGGTCTGCAGGATGTATGGTTCGCCCATCCACTGCCTGAGCAGCGTGCCCGACGCGAACGGCATCAGATTCACGGCCTCGCGTTCCGGCACCACCTGGCCGCTGTAGGCCACCAGCGTATTGCGGATGCGTGGTATCAGGCTTGCGACGCTGGGACTGGTGTCCCAGGAAAAGATGACGTTGCGCGGCGGCTCATACACCTGCAGCCAGACAGTAGCGCCCGGCTCCGTGGCAGCCCGGAAGACGTTGACGTTGGCCTGGTTGCCCTGATCGATGCGGCGCAGGGGCATTGCCTGGCCGGTCTGATCCTCGAGCGCGAGCACCGTGCGAACCGTGTGCTCACCGTTCACGGTGAGATCCAGCGTATTGTGTTCCGGCGGCAGAGTGACCTGATACCAGTGCGCAGTGCCGGACTCCAGCGACACACGGCCCCGTACCGCGGCACCCGAAGCCAGTGGTGTCGCCCGCTCTTTGCTCGTGTTTCCGGAAACCCATTCTTCCGGCGTCTCGGGCACGCCGGCCTGATGTTCGTAGAACGCCCGGAACTCCACGTCGCCCCACTCACTCAGCACCGAGCGGTACTGTTTGTCGGTCGGCCGTTCCCAGACCCGGATCCGCTCCGGGGCCAGTCCGCCTTTGCGCTCCGGTTTAAATCGAGCCGACACGCGGACGAACCGCGCCCACTCAGGGCGCGGCAATACCACCTCAGCGCGGGTCTCGCCATCAACCAGGTCGAGCGCGGCCACGGACGTCCATGGCCCGGACGGCGATTCCAGACTGACAAGCACCTCGACGCGGTCGAAACCATGATCCTCGCCTTCGAGCTGAACCCATTCGACCCGCGTCACCTGGGCAGTGCGATTGCGGTTGAAGCCGATGACATAGTCCCGGGTCGGTGAGCCGCGGGTATAAATGTGCGCCAGGTGCCCGTCGGTCTCCAGAATCGGCGCCGGGGCTCCGGCCGTCGGAATCTCCCGAACCACGTGACCACCCAGCGTCAGGCTGGCGATATCGAAGCCCTCGCCAGCAGACAGGTCGAAGCCCGGCGCCAGGATGACTTTCCACTCGCCCGCCTGCACCCCGTGACAGTAGCTGGCTTCCTCCCAGTTGGCATCGATCCGCAGCCTGGCGAAACGCGCCGCCACCGGCTGATCGGCGGCGAACGACTGTTCGGTCAGCAACGGCGGCACGTCGGTCGTCAGCACCGGCGTCCAGTCAACGCCATCGCCCGACACCAGCAACGTGGCCCGGCGGACCATTTCCAGCGGCTTGTCGACACCAAAATGACTCAATGCAAAACCGGCCACCGGCAACGGCTGGTCGCCCGGCAGATCGAGCGTCCACTCCGGCATGCCCAGCTCGTCGCGCTTGCAGGTGTTGAAGGCATTGGCGCCACTGAACACCAGCCCGTCACGCAGGTTCCCGCTCCGGCCCACCGGATTGGGGCCGTCCACCCAGGTGGCGCCGAACGGCGCCCAGGCCGCGTTCAGGCCGCCGCGCAACGGCTCGGCAATCGGCCAGTGCATGCTCGATGCGATCGGCAACACGTCCGGATCGACGGCGATCTCCGTCCAGGTCTCGGACTGGCGCCCCTGCTCATCCCGGGCCACCACGCTGACGCGAACCGGGCGATCGGCCCAGGCATCATCGGGCACGTCGATGGTCACGGGTAGGGTGAGTTGCGCACCGGCAGCCAGCACCGCGCCGGGCTCCGGCAGGCTCACCTGCCAGCGTTGGTCGCTGGTTGCCGCCTGCAGCTGCAGCGACAGATCGGCATCCGCGCTGCCGGTAAGCAGCAACCGGCCTTCCAGGCGCTGGCCGTAACGGCGGAAGGCCGCCACGGTATCGGTCTGCAGTTGCAGATCCAGCGTGACCGGCAGTGCTTCGGTCACCGGCTCGATCTCACCGTTTGGAAACCGAAGCTGCAGGCGGTAGTCAGCACCCCGGTTGTCCACCCTGAGGCGTTGCGCCGACCCGGCCGGCACCTCGAATTCGTAGCCGCCAAGCTCGGCGTTGTAGGTCAGTCGGGTGCTCTGCCAGAACGCTTCCCCCATCGTAAATTCTTTCACCGGTTCGGCACTCAACACCTGCAGCGTCGTGGGGCTGTCGAACGCAGGCAGTTGGTAGAAGTCCCAGTCACCCCAGTCGCCGTTCCGGCCCTGCAGGACGAGATCAAGCGGAAGCGGCGCCGCCAGCGGCCCTGTCTTCATGCCATTGGGCTCGCAATCGGCCGCGCAACTGAAACGCGGCAGTCGCTCCAGGGATAATCTGTACTCGGCATCGCTGGGGGTCCGCGCCGCCAGTCTCAGCGCGTAGTCGCCCGGCGGAAACAGGCCCTCGATGATGAGCGGCTCACCCGGCTGCGCCGGACGGCCGTTCCCCATTTCGCTGACGAACCAGAACAGATCCATCCACACCAGCCCATCCGGCGGCGGTGTCAGCTCGAGACGAATGTGATCCTCGGCCGGCAGGAAAAAGCGATACCAGTCCTGGTCGATCGTGTCGGTAAGCAGACCGTTGCGGGTCTGACCGAAGGCCAGTCGCTGCTTGTTCGCCGGGTCATTGGGTTCCAGCTCACCATCCGGATCAGGCGGCCCGAGGGGCCGCGCCAGGATGGTGTAATCACCGCCTGCCTGGCCATCCCTGGGAGACAGTGCCAGGTAGTGGGTTCCCGGCAGCAGGTAGATGTCCTCCAGACGCACGCGGCGTTGGCCGGCGTCCGGCCGCTGCTTCACTCGCTCTTCCCCGGCGCCGTTGACGTACATTACCTGCCCCAGGTTGTCGCCGATCACCTGGAAGCGCCAGAGCTGCGCCTCGTCGGCGATCTGAAAGCGATACCAGTCGACATCCTGGCCATTGAACCGACCCCTGATACGCTGGTTGTCAGGCACCCCGGTGGCAAAAGTTCTCACGTCGTTGGGCTCGGCTTCCCGTCCGGGCTGGATCCCGCCCCGCATGCCGAACGACACGGTGTATTCGGTCTCGTCCGCGCGGGCAATGCCGACACCCCATTGGCCCGGCGTCAGTTGCAGGTCATCCATTTCCAGCGGCGTAACCTGGTCGCGGCATTGAGCCCGGGTCCATTGTGCGTCGTACAGGCAGACCTGCATGCGCGCGGGCGGGGTAGATTCGACCTCGAGCGCCAGCATCTGGTCTGCCTGGATCTCATCGATCTCGAAGCGGAAAAGGTCTGCCGCATCCGAACGATTGATACGACCGGTCACGGTCTTGCCCGGTTCGACGCGGTTGGCCAGGGCATTGGCGTTGTTCGGTTCAGCCTCCTCACCATCGACCCGCTGGCCCGCGGCCGTGGCAAAGACCGCCTGGATGAAACCCGGCTCCGGCGTGGTCAGCTCCAGGTACCAGGTGCCTGGCGGCGGCGCCAGGGCGGGGAACAGAATCCGGCCGTGGCTGTCTGCCGCGCCCATGACCAGTTCCTGGCCAGCGGCATCCACCAGCCGGGCGCGAAGCTCCCGGCCTATGGGGGATCGAACTTCGATATCCCAGCGCTGGCCAGCGGTGTTGTCGTCGAAGGTGAACGAATACCAGGCCGTCTGCAGCGGTTCGTAGGTGGCGAAATAGGCGCCCAGGCGCACCGCTCGCGCCTGCTCACGCTGCTCGCTGCCGCCGGGATTCCTGCTCACATTCAGGGCGCCGCTTTCACGGATGGCAAACTGCCAGGCATGGGCGCCGTCGTTAATCGGCTCGGCGTCGGTTTTCGCCGCGCTCGCTTCCACCTGTTCGGGTTCTTCCCCGAACGACAGCCCGACCGCGGGAGGACGATAGATGCCTCCACCCTGTGCCGGACCACCGGCGTAAGCCAGGCCGATGAGATATTCGCCCGGCTCGAACAGCTGCCCGCGGTGGATGGAGGGTGTCACGCCGTCACGGGTACCCATTTTCATGAGCCTGTCGACCGCAGCGACTTCACTGCCGTCCCCGGTCGGCTGAACCTTGACCAGTTCGACGATGGTCAATGCCCCGGGAATGCCATGCAGCTCGAAATCCCAGGTTTTGCGCGCATCATCGTCGGTGACCGTCCAGATGAACCCATCCTGATCTTCGCCCTGCATGCTGCCGTACAGGCTGACCGCACCGGTGATGGGATTGGCGTCCAGAGGGGTGTCGTTGGGTTCGATCTCGTAGACAGTGGGCTGTGCGTTGGCATTGGTCGCACCAAACCATCCGACGATCGCCAGGGCGAAACCGATCAGACACCTGTAAACCATCATCACCAGATCACCCATCTGTTTCTGCCGGGCCGGAAAATCGTCGCGCTGACCTCCAGCATGAGGCCCTCTACTTCTCGATTACTTCTTGATTTGAAACCAGCCTTCAACTCCGGCCTTTTGACGGCTTGCGGAATCCTGCCCGGAAGCAAAGCACTCGACTTCCCCCGATATCACGGCCCGATCACCCTGGGCGCTAATGCGCGCTTCACCAAAATTCGCACACCGCACCGCATCATCGTTGTACTTGATGCTCAGATCAGAGTTCGGCTTGTCCTGCGTCAGGGTGACGCTGATCGTGGCCTCTTCACTGGCCAGGGAGTAATTGCCGTATCCGCCGGCCGTGATGCCCGTGATGGTTCGGCCCGATAGCGCGGGGCGGCCGTCAACGGTCAACGCCCACCTGGCATCCCGGCTCTTCGGCTTAGAGCCGGAGTCCTCTTTTGCCTCTGGACCGTCCTGCACGGTCTGACCGCTGCCTGCATCTTCCTGCCCGCCACCACAGGCAGCGAGCACAACGGCCAGGAACGAGATAAAGAGAAACCTCGGCATAGTTCTATTCCCGTCGAAAAAAGATCAGATCCTACAGTTTCGATCCACACCGACCAAGTTCGCGCGCTGCTACCGGCAGAACAGACGCGGCGGGAAAGTGCTGGTCGAGAAGGTGATCGCCTCCACCACCGAAGGCTTTCATGCCAGGATGGGGATGATGACAAGACGGGCCTGCGGGTTCAGAGACTTTGAGAACTACGGGTTGAGAGTCTTAAGCCATCGCGGGTGGGATGGCATCATCAACCGGGTGTGGTGGATACCGGAAGTGTTACCTGTGTCTTCGGTATGAAGTGTCACCCATGTGTCCGGGCAGCACCTTTACGATGTTGGTGGAGGCGGCGACAATCACATCACCTTTTAAATCAACAGGTTATATTGCTAAACGCCTGAAATACCCCCGAAAATACCCCCATGAGAAGCTGTTAGGAACTGATATGGTTCGCGGGCCAAAACGGCGCTCGCGGCGTGTGATTGGCTTGCGTGTCTTACGCATCTGCGGGCAATCGACCGCTGAGATAGACCGCCCTCGCCGGCCATCATTGTCCGGTGGAAACTGTTCCCGGCAACCGGATCATCGGCGCAGGCCACCGCTACCAGCGCCATCAACCGGAGAACACGCCGCTCTATCCCATCGTCGAACAGCAGCTTCCGGCTCTGCGGAATGAATTGCAGCGTCACGAGGTGCAACTGCCTCGATTCGTGCTGACCGAGTTCCAAGACTACCTGCGCTGCGGGCGGCTCGAATACGGCTTTGTGCGGGTAAAGTGCAATGGCTGCCGGCACGAACACCTGGTGGCGTTCTCCTGCAAACGCCGGGGTTTCTGTCCGTCCTGTGGCGCACGGCGGATGATTGAGACGTCAGCCCATCTGGTCGATCACGTATTTCCCGAAGTGCCCGTCCGACAATGGGTGCTCAGCTTCCCCTGGCCTCTGCGCCTGCTCTTCGCCAGCCAGCCTGATGCTCTCGGACGCTGTCTCTCAGTCATCATCCGAGCCATCCAGACCAATCTGGCCCATCGGGCGGGACTCACCGCCAGCGCCGGCGCACGCACCGGGGTCGTCACCCTGATCCAGCGTTTCGGCAGCGCCCTGAACCTCAATGTCCACTTGCACATGCTGATTCTGGACGGTGTCTATACGCTGGAACGGAACGGACCGCGATTCCATCGCGTCGGTGCACCCGACGCGCGGAGCCTCGAGCGTCTCCTCAATCGGCTCGTCCGGCGCATCGTCCGCAGGCTCACCGGCGACGGGCTCCTCATCGAAGATCCTGAACAGCCCTGGCTCGATCTGGAGCCCTCAGACACGCTGGATCATCTGAACGCCGCCTCGATCCGTTACCGGATCGCGATCGGCCAAGGCGCCGGCGGCAGAACCCTCACCCTCAAGAACCCAGCCCTGGTCCGGACCAACTCGACACCCAAGCCCTTCACCGCCAATCAGAACGGCTTCTCCCTGAACTGCGCCGTTGCCTGCCAGGCCCACCAGCGCGATAGGCTCGAGCGGCTGTGCCGCTATATCACCCGGCCGGCGTTGTGTCTCGAGCGGCTGTCAACGAATGCCGCCGGGCAGGTCGTCTATCAACTCAAGAACCCGTTCCGCGACGGCACCACACACATCCTTTTCAGCCCGCAAGACTTCGTCGCCCGATTAGCTGCTCTCGTGCCACGCCCGTGGGTCAATCTCACTCGCTACCACGGAGTCTTCGCCCCGAGCTCGCCCATGCGCCGCGCGATCTTGCCGACTCCAGCACGAGCTCGGCAGAGACGAAAGTCCAAAGACCCCGCCACTGCTCAGGCAACCCGGGAGCAGCAACCCGCAGCCACTCCCACCGACTCTGCTGATCCGCCCACCGCGCCGCTGACCTGGGCGCAGCGCCTGAAACGAGTGTTCGAACTAGACATCACCCTCTGCCCGCTCTGCGGCGGACAGCTTCGCGTGATCGCAGATATCACCGATCCTGACCTCATCCGCAAGATCCTCGACCACGTTCAAAAGCGTGCCCCACCAGGGCTACCGCCACGACGCGCACCTTCCGATACAACCTATCCCGACCTGTTTGCCAAACGCCAATAAATCCGAGGCGACCATCCCGGCTGCGCGTACCATCTCTCGGCTTCCCCGTTCACCCCGACACCCGTACGACAACCGCTACTACCGCCGTGCGATCTCCAAGCCATCCTTATAGATGAGGATCAGCTGGCCCAGCGCCGCCCGCTACGCCAACTCCTGCCATACGCCTGGCAACACGAGAAAAGACCCGTTATTTTCCCTATTCGCGGTCAGATCAATGTTGTAACTATCACAGCCGTTATCGGAACTGCCGGCCGCGACGCGGCCACCGCAGAACAGTATGACAAAGAGCAGAAACGCTCCAGAGAACACTTGGTATCGTCGGGTTGCCCTGTTTCGATTGTTCATCATCTGATGCCTCGTTTCAGTTCCGCCAGCGAAGCGTCGTGTAGTAACGCCTTCCGGGTTCGTAGAACCCCTCCTCGAAGGCATAGAGTTCATCTGAGAAGTTGCGCACACCTGCCTCGAGCTGAAGATGCGTGGCTGGCCGCCAGAACGCCTTTATCGATCCGATCGCGAAATCACCAGCAACCCGCACTCCGTCGGTGCTGCTGAAACGACTGCTGCCGTATTCCACCGTTGCCTGGAACGTCCACCGCTGCGAGGGATTGAAGCTTAGATAGGAGAAGACGCTGTGCTGCGGTACGTCGAGCGGTTCAAGACCGGGGCTGGAGTCATTCTCCTTTTCCAGATAAGTGTAGTTGGCATGAAGCATCCAGCGTGTGCCGAGGCTTGCAGTCAGCATCGTCTCGACACCCCGGCTGGTCTGCTCGCCGACGTTCCGGAGCTGTGTGCATGGTGGTTGGGCACAGATATGCGGCTCTATGGTGACGCTCTCGATCGCGTCGTCGATTTCGCTGTAGAAAAGGGCGATAGCCCAGGTCAGGCCGATACCGCCAGCAGCCAGATCGTTGCTGCCGTCGAGGCCCAGCTCCAGGTTCAGCGCGGCTTCCGGTTGGAGCCTGGGATTAGGAATTGCCGACCCCAAACGGAACGAGTAGCGGTCCTTGATCGTTGGAAAACGGGTACGTTTGGAGACCGAGAACCGCCCGGATAGCTGATCCGAGAAGTCATGTAGCATTCCGGCCTGAGCATTGACGGCCGATTCAGTAGTCAACTGGAACTGAGCACCTGGTCCATTCGCTACGTCGTCTGCACGCCTGCCTTCCAGCACGTCATAGCTGACACCAGCGAGAATTGTCCAATCGTCCGCCCAGAGGAAGCGGTCCTCCACTCCCATCGAGTACCACTGGTCCTCATAGCGTTCCTCAGGAGCGCCATCGGTGTCGATCTCACGGTGCACGTCATCCTTGTAGTGGAAGGCCGCCCGCAGGTCATGACGTTCCGTTGCGAGCAGTCCCGCTTCAAGGCTTGCACCCCAGCTATAATCATCATAGACGCTGGTGAAAGCGTAAGGGCGGGATTGCGTTGAGTAGCTCCCATCGTCGAAGGAGCGCAGCGTGTTGTCGAATGCGTCGTAATAGACTCTGAATCGCGCGTAGTGTTTCTCGCCAAGACCTTTTCTGGCGATGAAATAGAGACTCTCCTTGTCGTACTCGGGCCACTGCCAGAATCGGGCGCGAACAGACGGATCAGAACCTGCGTACGGCGGCGTGCCCTTTTCGCTCTGCAGATTCTGATAGCTCAATGCGTACTCGTCGGACTCATTCGGCGTCCAACCCACCTTGATAGCGGTCTTGAGGTTCTCACTCCCCGAGTTATCCCGACGTCCTCCGTCTTCGACCGTTGTCGGGTTGAAGTCTTTCGGCAGCGTGAAGAAGTCCGTCTCGTAGTAGGAAGCTCCGAGCTGTGCATACCAGCTCCCGCGGTTCGTGCCGACGTTGAGATAGGCGTCACCACCGCTGGCTTCTGCATGGCTGTCGAGCACGACGGTCCCGCCCGCGTCGACGCTCACCCGCTCCGCTGGACGACGCGTGACGACGTTGATGCTGCCGCCAAGCGTGTTAGCGCCGAACAACATGGAAGTAAAACCTTTGGTAACAGAAACTTCGGCGATGTCTGCTGTCGTCAGGCGGGAGAAGTCGATATTGCCGTCGTAAGGAACGTAGACAGGTACCCCATCGACAAACAGCGGTACCTGTCTCGAATTGAAACCGCGCACAAAGACGAGCCGTTCGTTGCGAGGTCCGACATGCTGAATATTCACTCCCGGGAGCAGGCTTGCCGCTTCTCCGATGTCCTGCCGATCGAAACGCCGGGCGTCTTCGATGTTCACTGCAGGCTCCATTGGGGCATACCAGTCGCTCTGGCGTTCACCAGTCACCTGCAGTACCTCGATGGTTCCGAGCTCAAACGTGTCCGGCATAGCTGCCGCCGCAGTCACCGGTCCAGCCAGAAGCATGCCTGCGGCAGCGGCCGCGAGAATCGAATCCCTTCGCATCAAACTTCCGCATCCCGCTATATTTCGATGAATATAGCGGACGCTACTCCGGAAAAACCCGCAGGTCAACGGGTCGGTCGATCAGCGGATGAAAGTCACCCGCTGACACGCTAATGTCATAGGGGTGAACAGTGGCTGACGATGATGGAACGAACTTCGCAACGTGCTACAGCACACCTGAGCATCCGCATCGACCTCGCGAACGGCCGATTCGGGCCTGGCAAGGCAGCTTTGTTGCGCGCAATCGCCGAAACCGGATCTATCTCTGCCGCTGCCAAGCAGCTGGGAATGTCCTATGCTCGTGCCTGGCACCTCACCGAGGACATGAAATCGAGCTTTCGCGAAAGCCCTATCGAAACATTCGCCGGCGGTAGCCGCCGAGGCGGCGCGAAACTCACGCCAATCGGCGAACAAGTACTCTCGCTTTACGAAGTGATCACTGCCGACGCCGAACGAGCTGCCGCAGAAGGGTTAGCAGCTATCGACGCCATCTGTCGTTGAGACTTGCTGAATGTCGTCCATACGCCTGCGAGTAACCGCACCAACTCGAGCGCACTCATCCAGCTTGAACAGCTCCCGAAGAAAGTTCCGGGCTCGCGTTCTTCCTCGTTAGAAGGAAAAATCCTCATAGCTTGCCTTTGACAGCATGCGGACGAGTTCACCGGCGGCGGATACCACTATCTCTCTTTAGCACCTTATCATCCGCCTTCTCCCTTCGAGAGCCGATACTCCCCGAACTGCCCCTTCCCGGCAATCGATGAGCGTGAATCCGCTCCCGAACCGATTGATCCTGTCTACGAGAACCTTTGCATCACCACGCGCAGAGAACAGGCACTTCTAATCAAATTCCAAACCCATCTGCAGTCGGCAACTGCCATCTTCGCCAACTCCATACCGCCGTCTGCAAGTGCCGATTCCAGTTCATCCAGCGACTTCCAGAAGTCCGGCGCCTTTTGTTCGAACAGATCACGGACGACTGCTTCGACATCGCGTCGTTGGGGTGCCATCTGTTCCATGGCGGCCTTCCCTTTCTCTGTGAGCGATACCTGGCTTACCCCCGCGTCTTCAGCACTGTTGGCAACAACGGCCAGGTCTGCCCCTACGAGGCGCCGAACCACCTGACTCACCGCCGCATGGGAGTGACCGATTGCTTCGGCAAGCGCCAATACGGGCATGGAATCGCGCTCGGCAAGCATCGCGCAGACCGGAAACCAACGTGGATCCAGCGGAACCTCGTATAGCCGGTAAACGAGCGCCGCGTCCCGTTTGAACAGGGCGGCCAGACGACGCAATCGGCTGCCGAGCGCGACGGCAGCGACATCACTGCCGCTCGCCGCTTTGGGTTCTCGATGGGAAACTAGAGGCCAGCTCTCGTACCGCTCAGCCAACCGGCTGACAGCCAGCGCCAGAATCGGTAGGGCGCGCATCGAAAACGATCCGAATCGCACCTATGGGGATGCCGGGATCCGTAGGACGCGAGACAGATTGTCACTCGACATCCGCGGATCGACACCAATCTGGATCCTTCCCATTGTGGATCTACTAAGCGTTGTTGTGGGCAGCTTGTTGCTACAGCACGCTCGCAAGCTATTGATCTCAGCAGAGCGCCTCGAGTCGCGGGGCCGTTCGTGTTTCCTCTTGTTCGCAATCGTCACAATCGCTTGCAAAAGGATAACGGGGGTGGCTCAGCGCTTCCAAGCCACCTGAAAATTACGGAAAGAGCGGTGCATGACCGTTTTACACGGTGCAATACGGCTTCGCGTAGAATCTCAGGAGCACGCAGGATGTAAACGGTCATCCCGATGTTTTCTACCCGACAACCGACCACATGAATGCAGGCAACGCCGGATTCTGGCTGAACGACGTCTTCGTGAATACGTCCGAGCGACGTATCATGGTGGGCGATCGCCTCGGCAAGGTGGAACCGAAGGCGATGGCCGTTCTCGTGGTGCTGGCCGACAATCCGGGAACGGTCGTGACCAGATCGGCGCTGTTCGACGCGGTCTGGCCGGGTGCACAGGTCAGCGACGAGGTGCTCTCCCGCTGCATCTACCAACTCCGACGAGCCTTGTCGGACAACAGTACAGAGCCTGAGTACATCGAAACCATACCCAAGGAAGGGTATCGACTGCTCATTCAGCCAACCCGCGAGCATCACTCGGACATCGCAGCCGAGGCGCCGGCCCGCAGAACAGCCGTCGGTCTCTGGCTGATCCCCATCATCGCCGCCATCGGGTTCGCCTCGGTATTCATCTTCCGTGGACCGCCCGGGCTTCCACAGCCCTGGGTGACGGTGACGCCGATCACAGTGAGCCCGGACGACGTTTCGCTGGCCGTTCTGGGGCTGGCATTGAACGATCGGCTCCGTGCGGCGGTGGCAGAACTCGACGGCAGCGGCGGGGTGCGCATCGAATGGCGTCCCGGCAGCGAAATCCCTGTAGAGCTCAATCCCGACGGTCCGCAGTACATCGTGCACGGCCGACTCACCGAGAACCCCGGGGAACCGAACGTACTGCTGAGTCTCTACATAGACAACCTGGGCGGCGATGAACGCGTCACATCACCGCTGAACGTGTTCGAGGTGCCCCGCATCGGTATCGATACGCCTATTCCACGAGTAGAGGCATATCGTGAAGCGATCATCGATCGTCTCCGCTACTACCTCACCGTCGAGCTCCCGTTTATCCACTACGAATTCAGTCCGGTCGAGATGGAGGCGTTCCGGCTGATCATGTATGCCGACTGGGAACTCTATTCGGGAAAAGACTGCGGGATCGGCGCGCGGCCGTTGCTGGAACGTGCGACGGACCTGAGCCCCGATACGCCGCGCGGATGGGCTCAGCTCGCCGAGGCGCACTGGGCCCAGGTCTGGGGCTGCGGCAAGGACGGGTCCCACATCGCAGCCGCCAGAGCTGCCTTGGCTAAATCGCTTGAGATCGACCCGGACTACGTCGCCGCCCACTACCTGCAGGCCATCATCGATACGGAAACCGGGAACGTGGAAAATGCCTGGTCGGCGCTGCAACCACGGCTCGCAGAAGCACCAGACGACAAGTATTTAGCCTATGCCGCCATGGAAATGCTCGTGTATGCCGGTTTCCTCAGCGAATCGACGGCACTCGTCGAGGATATGATGCTTCGGGATCCGCTTGCGCTATCGGCAGACATGGTGGACCTGCCCCTCAGCCTGTTGTACGCAGGTGACTACGAGACCTTTCTGGCGCTCGCACCTACCAAGCCCATCGACTTCATGCGTTATCATCGCGCGCTGGCTTTCGCCATGACGGACAGAAAGGATCGGGCTTCAGCGCTGCTCGCCCGCGTACGGACCGATGAGAGCCGGAGCGTGTTCACCGACTACGCAGCAGCGCTCGAAGCCTGGCTTGCCGACGATCCGGATACGATCCTGGCGATCGTGGAAACAATCCGGGCGCGCCGGGAGCATGCAGAACCGGTGGTCGGCGCCGCGGCTTTCCGCGAAGCACAACTCCTCGCGCTGGCCGGCGCAGAGGAGATGGCAGAAGCAGCCGTCGCCCAGGCGGTGGACGCCGGCTTCTTCTGCGTCACCTGCTTCCGTACCGCCGTAAGCTTCAACAGGCTGACTGGCCGCCGCGAATTCGAGGCAGCGCTCGAACGCGCCGAGTCGCGGCATCGGGCGTTCGCGAAACGGTTCGGACTACCGCCGCAACTGCCTATCGACTCCGAAACGGCCTTCTGACGCGCAACAGACCGCGCGACAGCAAGGCCACAGAGACTTCCCTCAGGTTTCCATCATGGCCTGCAGACCCCTCTCGTTCCACAGTCCTGCATCGAACCAAGGATTGAGATGCAGACGTGATGCGGATGATATTGCCAAGGAAGCTGATCATGAGCCTCGGGATAATCGGATCTGCCTTTATCGTCGGCGGCTGTGGGGGCGGGGGCGGTGACGGCAGCGGCAACGCGCAGAACACACCACCGCCGCCGCCACCGCCTCCCGCCAGCATCGCAGGCGTGTTCAAAGACGCTAACGTGCAGGGACTGTCCTACACCTCCGGTGGAGAAAGCGGCATCACCGACGGGAACGGGTCGTTCGACTGCGAAACATCGACGAGCGTCGCATTCTCGATCGGCGCCATCCAACTCGGCAGCACCGACTGCGCGACCCTCGTCATGCCCCAGCACCTCGCCGGAAGCGGCAGCCTGACGGATGCGGAAGCGTTGAACCTCACTCGCTTCCTTCTGATGCTCGACATGGACGGCGACCCGGTAAACGGCATCCGGATCTCCGAAGCCGTGCAGGAGGTGGCGGAGACCTGGCCGCAACCGGATTTCACCACGGGTGATCTGGACGCGGAGCTCGCGGGCATCATCTCCGATTCATTCAGCGTGGATCAGACGATGCACGATCTGCCGGATGCGGCCGAAGCGCTCATGCACGTGCAGGCAACCGCCGCCTGTGCCTACAGCGGCGCTTTTCGAGGCAGCATGTCCGGAGATCTGTCCGGTGCGTTCGCGCTCGTCATCGGTTTCCCCGGGCTCAGCAACACACCGTTCCGGCCGGATAGCGCTGGCTGGGTGGCCTTCGACAGCGAAGAGGAATTCTTCGCGGGGGGCGGCGGCTCTAATTCCGTCACCTACGCGGCACGCCCTGTGATCGATCACTCGGGACCCAATCTCGCGGGTCCGTTCGACGGCACCTTCGAGACACCCGACCATATAACCGGCCGCTGGGAATCGGCAGCGAACGGGGTCAACGGCACCTATACGGTGGACCGGATCGACACGAACACCGACACCTGGCGGCTGATGGGAACCATAGCCGGTGCGGACATCGACGGGGTGGTAGCGCTTGGTCTGACGGGCAACGTCATCTCCGGCGAGGCATTCGAAGTATTTGAGGGGCAGACCTACGGCATCAGCGGCACCCTCGACGGTGACAGCGTCAGCCTGACCGCCACGGGCGGCGGCGAGACCATCCAGGCGAGCGGCACGCTCACCCGGGACGCGTTCGGAGATCCAATGGCACTGAGTGTCAGCTTCACGAATGGTGCACTCAACGCCGCCGCCTGCCGGCTCAACTGAAACAGGATTGGATAGCATGAAAACCTCATCTCCGGGTGCGTTCGTAGCCGCCCTCTCCATCATCGCCTGCACGGCCCACGCAGCCACCTTCGAGTTTCCGGAATATGCGGTGGCCATCGATTTGCCGGACGGGTACACGGAACAGGAGCGGCGCGATGCTGCCGGCACAACAGTCGTGACACTCATCAGCGGAGATTCGCAGGCACCCGTGGTCACCCTGAGTCTCATTCCACTGGAGACCGGCTACGACGGTCGGGAGGAGGTGTTCGAGATGCAGGCCACTTCTGTAGAGGAAGTCCTCGGAGGACGGACGGAAGTAAGCGAACTGAACGACTTCGACCTGGGTCACGTGCCGGCACGCTGGGGCTGGCTCGAAAGCGCGGCCGGCGCAACCGTGAATCACGTCGGAATCGGTGCCGCCGAGTTCGACGACGTTCAGGTTACGCTGACCGTTATCCTGCCCCGAGCGGCGTATGGGCAGTGGGCGGAGCCCATGAAATCGGCCTTTCTGTCGGTGCGCGTTCCCGGAGAACCCATCGCAGCCATGGCGGACGTTACCCCTGCCAACCGGCCGCTGCCGGCGGAGCTGGCCCCGCCTTCCACGTTCGAACATGCGCTGTTCACCGTGGATCTGCCGGCAGGGTGGTCCGGTGCGACCAACGCCACGGACCCCCGCGCCATCAATCTTGCAGGACTCTCAGGGCCGACAGGATCGGTGACCGTGCTCTGCCTCACCGGCCTCGGCGCCAGCCAGAAGACCATGGACAACGCGACGCGCGGCTCGCTCACAGGCAGCCTGCCGAACATCGAGCACGTCAGCAGATCTTCGTTGAAAGCCGGGAATGGCAAGAAGATCAATGTGAACGTGTTTCGCGGCCGGACTGAAACCGAAGGAAGAACGGTGGAAATCGACGGCCTCACCGGCTCCGTGAAGCAGGGTAAATGCTGGCTCGGTTTCGTCGGGGTCAGTCCCGCCGATGGCGGCGTTCGACTTTCGCAGATGCTGGGGATCGTCCAATCCGTTCGCTGATACCCATCCACAGGGCAGCGTTTGCGCTGACATGGCTTTTCATCGGAGCCGACGCACGGGCAGCCTTCGGCTACGATGTGCCTGCGGATCAGCCGGTCACAGCCTCACCCGCGCAGCTCGAGCGCCGCCTCGAGGCGCGTGGACCTGCACGCTGGAAGGTGCCGTTGGGCGCGGTACTCATCGAGCGTCTCATGTGGCTGGATTCGGACCGGGTGTATGTCGCCCTCCGCGCCGACAGTCAGAAGCTCGAAAATCTCGATCACCTGGTGCTTGACGGGGAAACGGGAAGGATCCTCTGGCGCCGGGAACGCAGTCAGCGGGATGGGCGCTACCGGATACTCTATGCGACGTCCGACCTGCTGCTGTTCGCAGTGGATCGTCCCAACGGCGCCCGAACCGTGGAAGCACTGGACGTCGCGACCGGAAATGCACGCTGGGCAATGGAACAGCGCCGGCCCCGCCGGGGAGAACCCACACCGCCGATTCTCGTCGATGATGCCGGGGATGAACCGGCGCGGCTGGTGCTGATCGAGGGTACCCGGGCCCAGGCCGTCGACGTTACGGACGGAACGGTGCTCTGGCGCCGGAAACTCGGGTCATCGGGCGGCGCGGGGGGCCTTCAAAGCAACGGCAGCGTGCTCTGGGATGCGAATGGCGGCGTTTTTTCCCGGGTACGCCTGAGTGACGGCGGATCGGTCTGGGACAGCAGGATCGAAGTGGCGGACCACGTGCAGCCTCAGGCGGAGGACGGGCGGGTATACGTTGCGACACCGGACAGCGGGATCGCCGCATTGAGAGCGGACGACGGCAGCACGGTCTGGCGCACCCGTCTGCCCGGCGGGGCCGTCGTGAACAGTCTGCAGCTCGGTGCCGGCAGTCTTTTTGTACGCGGCCACGAAGAGAGCGACGGTCGCTCCAGACCTGTCACCATGAGTCTCGACTTGGACACCGGCGCGCTTCGCTGGACGCACCATACGGCCACGCCTTCTCTCTCTAATCTGATCGAAGAAGACGGCGTCGTCTATCATGCGACGGCAAGTGAGGTGTACGCGCTGGATGCGGCCACAGGAAAAGAGCGGTTCGCGACACCCGTAACCGACACCGGCCGCAGTTTCCCCGTGCATCTTCGCCTCATGGAAGACCACGTGGTCTATATCGGGGAACTGCTCGTCGCCGGCGTGGAACGCTCCACAGGCACGTCGATCTTCCACCACGGGCTGACACCGATTTCGCCGGAAACCAGCCTGAATGCCCTGGACGTTTCCATTCCACGCCTGAAGGAGGCACTGGAAGCGACGCAGTCGAGCGGAAGTTCCTTTACGGTCGGGGAGTCACAACGCTACCAGACGCTTTCGAATTCCTACGCCCGGCAGGCGCAAAGCTATCGGACCCAGGCTTTCATGGCGAGTAGCTCGGGCAACACTTCCATGGCCGACAGCGCGCGGTTCCGGTCCATGGAAGCCCAGAGCGCAGCAAACCGGGCCTCACGTCACGCCGAAACCATGGCAACCGTCGAGATGTCACTTTCCATCATGAATCTGGCCAGCCAGCTTCAGGAAGTGTGGAAAGCGGCCGGCATCCAGTCGACGATCGAGCGCCAGCAGCTGTTCCGAGACTCCATCGTCTCTGGCTACACCCTGTCCGAGAACGACCGGTACGTTTACAGGCCGCATAGCCGCTATCGATCAGCAGACGATCATTTTTCCGGCGTGCAGGTAATGGATCTGAACACCGGCCGACGCGCCTTCACCTACCTGTCACCGTCCTATCGCGCCTACGGACTCTGGAACCTGGTGGATTTCGAAAAAGGCCTGGTCATCCATCACGGCGTCGGCCTGCAACCCGATCAGTACCACTACAGTGAACTCCGGCGCATGGCACCCCGCGCTCCTAAAATCCGAACCGTCGAAAGCTATCTCATCGCATCGCCTATCCGAATGCCCTGACGGTCTACCAGCCATGCACCCGGACTGCCGTCGGTGGGATAAAGCAACATCTCTTCTTTAGTTTCGGCTAACCCTGATCGCTTGTTATTCGTTGAGGGTCGGACAGCCTGCAGGACTGACTGGCGTAGTCGAGCCGCATCGGATTCGAAGGGAGATTGTGGGGCCCGTTGCTCGCCTGGAGGATTCCGCTGACTTGGTCTCGTCATCGTTCGAAACCTGCTCAGAAACCCCGACGACGAAAGTTTTCGGGATTTTCGCCTCCGGAGATACCGAAAAAACCAGTATCAAGGAGATCGCCAAGAGTAAGAACGCGCACTTTGTATGATTTCTACTCAGGCCGCTCTTCCATGAGACGGGTGATGGATCCCAGTTTCCGAGACCGCTCTATGACGCGGGTTCAGCGACGTTCAATGCCGAGGAGAAACGCCGAGGAGAAACGCCGAGGACAAAGCCATTCTCCTGATGCGCTACATTAGCTTGCCCATCAATCCGGTTACCCGAGAATGGTAAAAGCCGGACTCAACCCCACGACTTTTCCGTCCAGAAAGTATGTATCCCGACGGATAACGTCTCGAGCAGGTAGCTTTCGACGCTAAAATACCTCAGCGGGGGCTAGCAGGATCGTTCTTGTTCGAAGTTGCAGCAATGAATGCAACTATGGTGGCGGCGGTACCTGACGATAGCAGCAACTAAGACACTGCGCCCTCGAATTATGCTCTCGTCAAGGGAATCCGCTGGAAACACTAACGCCCGGTTGAGCGGTTCAGTCCCGCGTTCTCCGAAAGATCGCTCGGTTCAGTTCACCTTTCCATCCGCACACCTTCACGATAACCTACCTCTCTGTCGGTAGTCCGCCTTGTATTTCCGCAGACCCGCTTCTTTTGGATGCATGTTTCAAGTCGTCCAGGAAGTCACCCAGGTGTGCGCCATCGGTCACCGATCTCGACCAGCAAAGGAGCGTTCATGGACCGGCTCAGCCACGTCAGTATTGTCGTGCTCGTCTCGAGCGTACTCATGCTTGCCGCCTGTGAGCAGGAGCCTGCGCACCAACAGGACACGGGAGGCAACGCTGCACGCGCGCAGGAGGTCGGAGTGGTCACGATCAAGCCGCAACGAGCGGTGCTCACTGTCGAGCTTCCCGGTCGCACCCGGCCGTATGCTGTCTCCGAAGTTCGTCCTCAGGTCAGCGGCATTCTCGAGGCGCGCTTGTTCGTGGAAGGCAGCCAGGTGGAAGCGGAACAGCCGCTCTATCAGATAGACGATACGCTGTACGTTGCGGCAGTGGACAGTGCCCGGGCACAGCTGGCGAGCGCGGAAGCCGCTCTGACCACGGCAAAGCTGCGTGCGGAGCGCTATACTTCGCTGCGCGAGGAAAAGTCCATCAGCCAGCAGGACCACGATGACGCGCAGGCTGCGTTGCAGCAGGCAGAGGCCAGCGTATCGCAGCAGGAAGCGAGCCTCGCAACCGCCCGCATCAACCTGGGATACACCCGGATCATCGCACCCATCTCCGGTCGGATCGGGCGATCCTTCCTGACCCAGGGTGCACTCGTGACAGCGAATCAGGAAGAGGCGCTGGCCATCATCCAGATCCTCGACCCTATCTATGTGGACATCAATCAGTCGAGCAAAGAGATCGCATCACTGCGCAGGGCGGCCGGTAATGGAGAGCGCACGGCAGACGGCGTCACGGCCAGGGTTACGCTGACACTGGAGGACGGTACGCCCTATCCGGAAGAAGGCACGCTCCAGTTCAGCGAAGTGGTAGTGGACCCCAGCACCGGGTCGGTTACGCTCAGAGCAGAGTTTCCCAATCCCGATGCCGAACTGCTGCCCGGCATGTTCGTTCGCGCAACTATCGCGACGAGGGTAGTGCCCGATGCGCTCCTGGTTCCGCAACGCGGAGTCAGCCGCGACAGCCGGGGCAACGCCACGGCGCTTATCGTCGACGCCGAAGGCATCGTCCGGCTGCGAACGCTCAACGTTCAGCGCACGGTAGGCTCAACCTGGCTTGCAACCAGCGGCATCGAGCCCGGTGATCGGGTAATCGTCGAGGGGCTGCAGTTCGCTCGTGCGGGTCAACCGGTGCGCGCCGTGCCGTTCCGGGGTGACAGATCGGCTGCCGCCGGGGCTGACTCGACGCGCACCGAACAATGATTTCCAGGTTTTTCATCGACCGCCCCATCTTCGCCTGGGTGATCGCCATCTTCATCACCCTCGCGGGTGTGTTGTCCATCTTTCAACTTCCGGTGGAACAGTATCCGAGCATCGCACCGCCGTCGGTCACCGTGCAGGCGCAATACCCCGGCGCATCGGCGGAAACGACCCAGAATTCGGTGACTCAGGTTATCGAGCAGCAGCTCACCGGCATCGACAACCTGCTCTACTTCTCCTCGTCGAGCAGTTCCTCCGGCCAGGCGGAGATCACGGCGACGTTCGCCCCGGGGACAGACCCCGACATCGCCCAGGTTCAGGTGCAGAACAAGGTTCAGCAGGCCCTACCCAGACTTCCGCAGGAAGTCACGCAGCAGGGATTGGCCGTGCAGAAGTCTCAAAGCGGATTTCAGCTCATCATCGCGCTCTCCGACACGATGGGGCGCTACGACGCCGTCGACATCGCCGACTACGTGGCCAGCAATCTCCAGGACCCGATCTCGCGAGTGCCCGGTGTCGGCGAAGCACGGGTATTCGGGTCATCCTATGCCATGCGTATCTGGCTGGACCCGTACAAGCTCGTCTCCTACAACCTGACGCCCGCAGACGTACGGGACGCGATCCGCGCACAGAATACCCAGGTGTCAGCCGGTGCGCTCGGAGGGCTGCCGGCAACAGCCGAACAGCAGTTCAATGCCACCGTAACAGCGCAAAGCCGCCTGTCTACGCCGGACCAGTTCAGGAACATCATTCTCAAAGGGTCCACCAGCGGCGCGCTAGTCAGACTTGCGGACGTCGCTCGAGTGGAGATCGGCGCGGACAACTACGGCGTGGTCAACCGCCTGGACGGCCGACCGTCCGCCGGTATGCCAGTGAGTCTCGCACCCGGAGCCAACGCACTCACTACCATTGATACGGTAAAAGCCCGTGCGCAGGACCTGGCTGAATCCCTGCCGGAAGGCATTGAGCTCTCTTTTCCGGTGGACAACACGCGTTTCATCCGAATTTCCATTCGCGAGGTGGTTTTTACGCTGCTCGAAGCCATCGTGCTGGTAATTCTGGTCATGTTTCTGTTTCTGCAGAACCTGCGCGCGACGCTGATTCCGGGGATCGCAGTGCCGGTGGTTCTATTCGGCACGTTCGGTGCGCTGATCGCCTTCGGCTTCACCATCAATACTCTGACCCTGTTCGCACTGGTGCTGTCCATCGGCCTGCTGGTGGATGACGCGATCGTCGTCATCGAAAACGTGGAGCGGGTGATGCGGGAAGAGGGACTCAGTCCCCGGGAAGCGACGGGCAAATCCATGGGGCAAATTACCGGCGCGCTGATTGCGATCGCGCTGGTGCTCTCCGCCGTGTTTGTGCCTATGGCCTTCTTCGGAGGTTCCACGGGCGTGATTTACCGGCAGTTCTCCGTGACTATCGTCTCGGCCATGGCGTTGTCGCTGTTCGTTGCCCTTGTCCTCACACCGGCGCTGTGTGCCACCCTGTTGAAGCCGCTGCCTGCGGACCATGTGGAGCGGCACGGATGGTTCTTCACTTGGTTCAACAATACTTTCGAGTCCGGCCGTGACCGCTATGTCGATGCGGTGCGCCGCCTGCTCGGGCGGCGGAAGTCCGCGATGCTGGCATACGGCGTAATTGTTGCGCTGATGGTCGTACTGTTTCTGCGCATGCCGACGGGATTCCTGCCCGAGGAAGACCAGGGTGGTCTCTTTACGCCCATCGTCCTGCCTCCCGGGGCGATGCAGTCGCACACGCTGGAGGTAGCCGAAAAGGTCGAGCAGTTCTATCTCGAGGACGAGAAGGACAATATCCACAGCGTATTCATCGTCGCGGGTTTCAGCTTCGCCGGCCAGGGACAGAATGCCGGACAGGCGTTTGTGAACCTCAAAGATTGGGACGAGCGGCCGGGCGAGGCGAACAGCGCCCAGGGAATCGTCCGGCGTGCCATGCAGACGTTTTCGGAGATCAACGACGGCAGGGTGTTCGCGCTGCTCCCATCACCGATCCGGGAGCTGGGGAACGCGACTGGTTTCGATATGCAGCTCGAAGACCGCCGCGGCCGCGGTCACGATGTGCTGATGGCGGCACGAGACCAGCTGCTTGCCGCTGCGCAATCGAGCCCCATCATCACACAGGTGCGTCACAACGGGCTGGACGACACACCTGAGCTGCGCATTCACGTTGATCAGCCGAAAGCGAATGCCCTCGAAGTATCGCTGGACGACATCAACTACACTCTGTCGGCTGCCTGGGGCGGCACGTACGTGAACGACTTCATCGACCGCGGCCGGGTGAAACGTGTCTATATGCAGAGTGATGCCCCATTCCGCATGACGCCCGGAGACCTCAATCACTGGTACGTGCGCACCGCCACCGGAACCATGGCTCCATTCTCGGCATTCGTTGACTGGGAATGGGAGCAAGGACCTTCGAAGCTCGAACGATTCAACGGGATTCCGTCCCTCAATATTCAAGGGCAGCCAGCCCCCGGATACAGCACCGGTTCCGCCATGGCGGAAATGGAACGCCTGGTGGCCGAGCTGCCTCCAGGTTTCGGGCTTGAGTGGACGGGCGCATCCTTTCAGGAGCGCCTGTCCGGTGCCCAGGCGCCCATGCTCTATGCCATATCGATTCTGGTGGTTTTCCTCTGCCTGGCGGCGCTCTACGAGAGCTGGACGGTGCCCGTTGCCGTGCTACTCGTGGTGCCTCTGGGGATCATCGGGGCGGTGGTCGCAGCCTCAGGCCGGGGGCTCTACAACGACATCTATTTTCAGGTGGGCCTGCTTGCGACCATGGGGCTCGCTGCGAAGAACGCCATTCTCATCATCGAATTTGCCGAAGCCGCCCTGCGCGAGGGCGCAGACGCAGTCAGTGCAGCCGTGGACGCCGCCCGGTTGCGTCTGCGCCCGATCATCATGACGTCACTTGCTTTCATCGCCGGCGTTTTTCCGCTGGTGACTGCAAGCGGCGCCGGTGCTGCCAGTCAGAACGATATCGGCACCGGTGTAGTCGGCGGGATGTTCTCAGGGGCCGTGCTGGCCATCTTCCTGGTGCCTGTGTTCTTCGTGGTCGTGCGCGGCCGCAGGAAAGGGCCGCAATCGACCGCTTCGGCAGGATCCGGATCCGCTTCAGGGGCGGAGAGGACGCCGCATCTGGATTCATAACGCGGCAGTAGCACCTGGACAGCAGCCCTTCTGCTGCCGGTACGGAGATTCTGACTACGACCTGGTGGTAGCAGTGCTTCAGGTGACGTCCGGTCATCTGTACGTCAATCCCGTTGCCGCATCGGATCTGTAACAGCTGACTGTTCATGAGCTCCAGAAACGCTGAGATGCTCGTTTCCATCAGGACGGTGATCACATTGTAACGACCGGACGCCGACGCGACTCAGCTGTACCGGCGTTCGATAGACGTAAAAAATACAGCTTTCCTCCTGACAGTGAACAATTAGCACCCTTTTGTGCCTCTTTTTGTGCCCCTTTCTCGCCTCCCTGGTTGGTTTTCTCAAGGAAAATTTACCACGCCACAATGGCGTGGTCCTTCGGGAAGTCACCGCCTCGTATCCGGGCGGGGACAGAGAGCAATGTGCGATGTAGCGGGCGGCCGTCGTCGCATCGCCTACCTCCTGGACGAACGTCCGGTCCTGCCCGGAAATGCTGGTGTGAGCCGCCGTACCCGCATCTCTGGAGACGATAAGCTGATCCTTGACAGAGTGAATGCCGTCCAGGCTTTTTGCGATCTCCACCGCCAGTGACGTGTCGATTTCCGTTCCAACTGTCTCTGTCAACAACACGTTGCCTTCCTCGATCTGCGAATGGATCCGGAAGTTGTTCAGATGTGGGTTGAACAGGTAGGTAGTTTCCAGCCTGACAAGACGTCCAGTAGTCTGCAAGGCTTCTCGTTCCCACAAGCCGAGGAGCGACGCGACGCAGGTACCAGAAGGATTCGAACCAGTGCGTGCTGACACACCGTTCGTTGATCTGGACGGACCTGTTTGTTTTCGAGAGGAAGGCTCCGTGATTGCGATCGGCCTGCTGCCTGAAGAAAACACTGCAACTCTGCAGGGATTGCCCTCGGTGGCGTGATTTCACCATGGCTGACGTTGCCTTGGGTGGGTACGATGAACGCCGGTAAGGTGTTGGCGACCCCGCCACTGCTCAGGCAACCCGGGAGCAGCAACCCGCAGCCACTCCCACCGACTCTGCTGATCCGCCCACCGCGCCGCTGACCTGGGCGCAGCGCCTGAAACGAGTGTTCGAACTAGACATCACCCTCTGCCCGCTCTGCGGCGGACAGCTTCGCGTGATCGCAGATATCACCGATCCTGACCTCATCCGCAAGATCCTCGACCACGTTCAAAAGCGTGCCCCACCAGGGCTACCGCCACGACGCGCACCTTCCGATACAACCTATCCCGACCTGTTTGCCAAACGCCAATAAATCCGAGGCGACCATCCCGGCTGCGCGTACCATCTCTCGGCTTCCCCGTTCACCCCGACACCCGTACGACAACCGCTACTACGGGTTAGGTACCGCTTTTCCGGACACCTTAGAATAGGCCCATAAGGGCAAGGGAGGTGTCAGATGTCGAGAAGGAAGTACACAGACGAGTACAAACGCGAGGCGGTCGAGCTTACCCGGCTACCCGGTGCGACAGTAACCGCTGTTGCGAGGGACCTGGGGATCAATGCCCATATGCTGGGTAAGTGGCGCACAGCCATCGAGAAGCATGGTCAGGAGGCGTTTCCGGGCCAGGGTCACGCCCGGGATGAAGAGATCATGCAGCTCAAGCGCGAGCTCGCTCGGGTGAAGAAGGAACGGGATTTTTTAAAAGAAGCGGCAGCGTTTTTCGCCAGAGAACAGAAGTAAAGTTCCGGATGATAGAGCGTTGCCGCGACGCATTCCCCGTCCGCATGATGTGTGAGCGTCTCGGTGTTTCCCCGAGCGGCTACTATGAGTGGCGGGGCCGACCTCTGAGTGAGCGCACTTTAGCCAACCGGAAGCTGCTGAAGCGTATTCGGGAACTGCATGAAGGCAGCGAAGGTGTCCTGGGCCGCAGACGTATTCACGACGATCTGCTGGACGAAGGCGTTGAAGCCGGCGTCAATCGAGTGGGCAGACTGATGAAGAAGGCCGAACTGTACGGCATTCCGCAGCGCCGGAGCTGGCGAAAGAAGCCCAGTGCACCTCGACCATCAGCAGTGCGGAACCACCTGGATCGCAACTTCGAAGCCAGCAGTTCGAACAGCAAGTGGGTAACCGATATCACCTATGTTCGAACGGCAGAGGACTGGCTGTACCTCTGTGTTGTCATTGATTTGCATGCTCGACAGGTGGTTGGTTGGTCAATGAGTGCTGTTCAGGATCGCCAGCTGGTGCTGCAGGCTGTCTTAATGGCGCTCTGGCAGAGGCAGGATCGATCAACCATTGTGTTGCATTCGGATCGCGGCACGCAGTTCACCAGTGATGAATACCAGCGTTTTCTCAAAGGTCACAACCTGACCTGCAGCATGAGTGCCGTAGGCAGCTGCGCAGACAATGCACTCGTCGAAGGGTTCTTCGGGATGCTGAAGCGAGAACGAGTAAATCGGCGGCGTTATCGAACACGAGCAGAAGCTAGAGCGGATATCTTTGATTACATCGAGCGCTTCTACAATCCGAGGATGCGTTCTAGACTGAAACGAGAACAGAGCAAGAAGATCACGCTAAACGAAACTGTCCGGGGAAGCGGTACCTAACCCCTCGAGGGCATAGCGGATCAGGAGGAGATTGAAGTCCTGCCCGGTCTCCCGAGCGCGATTGAGCAGGCGGGCCCGCACGGAAGCGGCGACGTTTCGTCCGTTCATGGCGCACATCCCTGTGCGCCACCCCTCGGGCAGCTTCGCTGTGCAAAACATTCATTCTGATGTTTTGTCACGGCTGACTTTCCATGTAAGGGCGCATCACGTTGGTCACCCGGCAGAGCGTGGCGTAGCGCCAGAGTTCATCCATGCTGACGCGCTTGACACGCCAGGCCTCCTGAAGCGCCTCGAGTGCGACATCGAGGCCGATCTTGTTACGGAACTTGAAGCAGTCAGCCACTGTGCGGGCGACACTGGTCACGCGCACGGGCACGCCATCGATGACATGCTCCTCGACGCCAACGGTCAGCGCCTCGCCTGAGAAGCGCACGATGCGTAGTGGGGGATAGCCCATCTTTGGCGCACGTGCCTTGTTGGGGATGGCCAGCCAGACCTCGAACGGCGACTGCGTCGTGAGGTCGTGGAAGCGCAGCGCCGACAGCAGGCAGACGATGGCATGCGGGTGTTTGCGCGCCACCTCGGCCAGGGCGGTGTGCTCCGAGACCGGTCGATCCGGAAGTGCGTACAGGCCCCGTCCCACGCGTTGGAGCCTTCCTTGCCGGGCTAGGCGCGTCAGCGCAACAGTGGGCAGCCCGCGCTCAGTCAGATCGCGTGGTCGAATGAGGCCGCGCTCTGCGGCGAGATCCAGGATGTTTTGATACGAATCGGCCATGCCGCCATGGTGTTGTGATATGTCGGTAATAGTCAATAACTACCGACATAAAACAACGCGGCTCGCTGCTGTCCTTTGGCCTGCGGGGAGTCGTCAGGCGGCTTACGTCACCGGATGGGGGGTATTTTGGATAAGGGCGCGAAAGTACCCCGAAAAATACCCCCAGACTGAGTTGATAGGGGAAGTTAGGAGTCGAGAAGCGCAGGTAATGGAATTTCGCTCGCGCCGGACCTGAAACCCCACGAAACGCTGATGAATCGGGCCGAATCTTCGGCAGATCGGAAATCGAACTCGATTTTCTCTAAATTAATCAACTAGTTACGCTCTAATAATTGGTGGAGGCGGCGACAATCACATCGCCTTATGAATCAATATCTTGCGTTGCGAAACGCGAGAAATACCCCCGAAAATACCCCCATGCAAAGCTGTTAGGAACTGATACGGTTCGCGGGCTCAAACGGCGCTCGCGGCGTGCGATTCGCTAGCGAATCTCACGCATCTTCGGGCAATCGACCTCTGAGATAGACCGCCCTCGCCGGCCATCATGTCCGGTGGAAACTGTTCCCGGCAACCGCGACTTCGGCGCAAGCCACCGTTACCAGCGCCATCAACCAGAGAACACGCCGCTCTATCCCATAGTGGAGCAACATCTTGCGGCCCTACAAGATGCGTTTCATCAGCTGAATCGCCGAAGCCGGTCAGTCGCGCATCGGGATGGCCGCCGGTATTGGGCCACTTTCAGACCGTGTAACGCGAAAGCTCGGATCAACCTGTGGCACCGGGAACGGACGTTCGATATTGGCGCTGTTGATTTTTCGGGATGCGGCCCGGCGACCCGGTAACGCCTCCGAACAATATATTGCGCATTGACAGAGAGCCAAGGTCGAAGCCATCGGAAGAGTGGCTGATGCGGTCACTCGGGTTACTGGCACCGGCGACATAGAGCAGAGGAAGCCAGTGATCCGGGGTCGGATGCGCGCGCAACCCGTCATCAGTCTCCGACGCGAGCGACAGCAGAGCCGCGTAGTCGCGCTGTTCCAGGGTTGCGACAACCGCGTTGTCGAATCGGCGCGCCCAGTCCGGAGTACTGAGATCGCCTGTTCGCATTCGCGAGGAGGCATCGCGTAGATTGTGAACAACATTTCCACTGGCCAGAATCAGCACGCCTTCCTCGCGCAACGGCGCCAGTGTGCGACCAATCTCGAAATGACGCCTCGGACTGAGACGCCGATCGATGCTGAGCTGGATCACGGGGATGTCTGCCTTGGGATACATCCACCGCAGCACGCTCCAGGTTCCATGATCCAGCCCCCAGTCCATGCTGCTCCCTGCTGACCCCGGGCCCAGCATCTGCAATACCCGTTGCGCCAGGTCCGCATGGCCCGATGCCGGATAGTGGATTTCGTAGAGCGCCTGCGGAAAGCCTCCGAAATCATGGATCGTCCTTGGCTGCTCGTTGGCCATGACCCACGTGCCATCGACAAACCAGTGGGCGGAGATTGCGATAATGGCACGCGGGCTGGGAACGGATTGCGTCAGGGCCGCAAAGCCGCGGCTCCAGCGATTTTCCTCAAGCGCGTTCATCGGGGAGCCGTGTCCCGCAAAGATCGTGGGCATAGTTCCTGGTATGTGTTCTGTCGCCATTCTTGCTCTCCGTTCGGACTGGGGACGATCGCTGTTGGCTGTTGAAAGGCGTCCCGCGATTTCTGCTGAAGCGGACGCCAGGTTTGGCGGCTTCTTCCAGATGCCTGTGATGGCTCACCTCGTGCCAGCTTCCGACCGCTGTCGATCGGGATGTACTCGACCCGCGGCGCCAACGGGGGCATGGTTGTCCGAAACCTTCGTGTGACCAAGCCGCCTTTAAGCAGTTGCGCAAGCGCCTTCGAATTCAGGCCCGTCGTCCTCGATCCGGCCCAGAGTCCTGAGCCGGCCGAGGAGACGGCGGTGTGCGCTTTGCAATTCGGGTGTCATCGAGTACCGATCCGGCCCGCAAGAACACGATCCACAGATGCGCGGCCTGCGCCGCTGATCGCCAGCGAGACCGACGCGGCCAGCAGCGCCAGGCCGAACTCGTAGCCATTGTTGCTCATGAACAGGCCGTTGCCGATGTGCACCGCGAAGATTGCCACGACCATCGTGAAGGCCAGCACGGCTGCGGCGGGACGAACCAGAAGCCCCGCGATCAGCGCCAGGCCGCCGAAGAACTCGGCACCGCCGGCCAGAAGGGCCATGAGGTAGCCAGGCTCGAGGCCGATCGAGGCCAGCCACTGGCCGGTGCCTTCCAGGCCATAGCCGCCGAACCAACCGAACAGCTTCTGAGCACCGTGAGCGGCGAAGATGATGCCGACCGGAATACGCAGGGCGATGGTGGCCCAGTTCGCATCGGTCGCAACAAGACCCTGGATCAGATTCTTGAACATGGATGTCTCCTGATTGGCTGTGAAGTGTGTGTCGGTGGTTGACGTTGCTGCGATTGTCATGGGAACTCTCCTCTCTGAGTGAATGGGCTGCGAAAAGCTCGCGACTGAGATGTCACTCTAAAAGCGCACTTTGGAGAGATAAACATGCTAGATTGAGATTGACTGTGCCGAATTATTGAACAATTAAACAGATGCGCGTGATTACAACGCTCATGACCAGAACAGATGCCTGAACTTACCTTGGCCCAGACTATGTATTGGCTAGGCCAGGCGGCGGGCGCTGGTCCTGGCGGCTACCTTCTTTCTGATCTGGAGTGCCTTAACGATGGATCGCTTCCTCGAGATGCAGACCTTTACCTGCGTGGTTGATGCGGGCAGCTTCGTCGGCGCCGCCGATGCGCTAGGCGTGTCTAAGGCCGCGGTCTCGCGCCACGTTAACGAGCTGGAGTCGCGCCTCGGTGTCCGCTTGCTGCATCGGACCACGCGACGGCTTTCACTCACGTCGGAAGGAGAAGTTTTTCTCGCCCGTTGCCGGGAGCTTCTATCGAGCCTCAATGAAGCCGAGGCAGAGATTACGGCCAGCAGCGATACCGCGCGCGGGTTGCTGCGTGTGAACGTGCCGGTGACTTTTGGTATCCGTCGGCTGGCGCCGCTCTGGGGAGAATTCCGGGAACGCCATTCGCAGGTCCGGCTCGACATCACGCTGGCGGACCGTCTGGTCGACTTGGTCGAGGAGGGCTATGACCTGGCGATTCGCATCGGCGCGCTGGACAGCTCCAGCCTGGTCAGCCGCCGGCTCACGGTGACGCGGCTGATCTTGTGTGCGGCGCCTGAATATCTGGCCTCGCATGGCACACCCGAACATCCCGACGAACTTCAGGATCACGCCGTCATTGGCTACAGCTATTTTTCCAGCGGCGACGCATGGCAACTGGAAGGACCGGAGGGCCCCGTCATCGCCTCTACCCGCCCTTGCATCCATAGCAACAACGGTGACACCTGCCGCGGGGCTGCGCTCGCCGGCCAGGGAATCATCCTGCAGCCCGATTTCTTGGTTGGCGACGACATCGCGGCCGGAACCCTGGTCGAGTTGATGCCCGAGTATCGCGCGGCCGAACTAGGCGTATACGCCATTTACCCGTCACGCCGGCATATTGCGCCCAAGATCCGAGCTCTGATCGCGTTCCTGAGCGAGCACTTCGCGGATACACCCGCCAGCTAACCGCAGACGCGAAGGAAGCGACTTCCTCGCCATACTGTCTCACTATCAGCAACAATTAGTTTCGAAAAGCCCTGTTTATTCGAAATCTATGGCCAAATATGCTGTTTCGCATCGTTCAAATACTGCATTCCCACGGGAGACGAAATCATGCTCGTCAATGGCCGCTGGTCCGAAAACTGGCATCCGGTCCAAAACAGCGATGCGAATGGCCGGTTCATACGGCAGCGTTCGGGATTCCGCGATCGCATCGGCGGCGACTCGGCGTTTGCGCCGGAGCGGGGGCGCTATGTGCTGTACCTGGCCTACATCTGCCCCTGGGCTTCGCGCGCGCTGATCGCCCTGCGGCTGAAGGGGCTGGAGGATGTCATCGATGTCCGCGCCGTCGATCCGCGGCTCGGCGACCAAGGCTGGGCGTTCACCCGCGATATGGGCAGCGACGTCGATGACGTCAATGGCGCCAGCCACATGCACGAACTCTACACGCAGGCCGATCCCGCCTACACCGGCCGCGCGACCGTGCCCGTCCTCTGGGACCGCAAGCGCTGGACCATCGTCAACAACGAGTCGGCGGACATCCTGCAGATCTTCGACCGCGATTTCGGCGCGCTGGCGCACCATGACATCGACCTGCGCCCAGCCGCGCTGGAGCAGGAGATCGCCGAGGTGAGCGCCTACCTTTACACAGACTTCAACAACGGGGTCTACCAGGCCGGGTTTGCGGGGAGCCAAAGCGCGTACGACGAAGCGGTCGGCAAGGTGTTCGCGGCGCTGGATTGGATGCAGCAGCGTCTTGGCACGACACCCTGGCTGGTCGGCGATCAGTTGACGGAGACCGACATCCGCGCCTTTGTCACGCTGGTGCGCTTCGAACTGGCCTACTCCGGCCTGTTCAAGTGCAACCTGATGCCGCTGTCCGCCTACCCGGCGGTGTACGACTACCTGGTCCGACTGCTCAAGATCCCGGCCTTCGCGGCCAGCGTTCGCCCGGATCACATCAAGGCGGGCTACTACTCGATCAAGGCCCTGAATCCGGGTGGGATCATTCCCGCCGGGCCGGCGCTCGACTACATGCCCGCCTGCTTGAGATCGCAAACAAGTGTCCGGTGTATCGCACGCTGAGCTCGGAAATTCGGATTCAAACACAGGAGATCAAGTCATGAGCATCCAAGCCACAGCGGACCCCGCCTGCAACGGCTGCGAGTCGACCCCCGACATCGCAACCCTGATCGATGGCAAGCCGCGCGATATCGGCGGCTTCGGTGTGCGGCGGCTCCTTCCGTCGGCCGCTCGCCGTCGGGTCGGCCCTTTCGTGTTTTTCGACCACATGGGTCCGGCGAACCTTGCTGCGGGCCAGGGACTGGATGTGCGGCCCCACCCGCATATCGGCCTGGCCACGGTTACCTACCTGTTCGACGGTGAGATCCTGCACCGCGATAGCCTGGGTTCGCGGCAGGCAATCCGCCCTGGCGCCGTCAACTGGATGACGGCCGGCAGCGGCATCGTGCATTCCGAGCGCAGCGCCGATCAGGAGCGCTGGAACCCCTCTCAGCTCGACGGACTGCAACTCTGGGTGGCGCTGCCCAGCGCCCACGAGGAGACCGATCCCAGCTTCCACCATCACCCAGCGGATTCGCTGCCGCTGGTGGATCGCGACGGCAACCAGCTACGCGTTCTGGCCGGCGAGGCCTACGGTGCCAGTTCGCCAGTGCACGTGCTCTCGCCACTGTTCTACGTGGAGGCTTTCCTGTCGGCCGGTGGAACCCTGAACCTGCCAGACGATTATGCCGAGCGGGCTCTGTACGTCGTCGAAGGCGCGGTTTCATGCGGGCCGGAACGCGCCTCACCGGGCCGCATGCTGATATTCGAGACCGGCCGCGCGATCCGCATCAGCGCCGAGCATGGTGCGCGCGTCATGCTTTTCGGCGGGGAACCGCTGGACGGCGAGCTGCACATCTGGTGGAACTTTGTCTCCAGCTCAACGGACAGAATCGAGAAGGCGCGTCACGACTGGCAGGCCGGACTTTTTCCCACGGTGCCCGGCGATGAGCGTGAGTTCATCCCTGCACCCCACTGAATCGGAGGAATACATCATGAATCGAGTTGCGCCAACTGACGCCCCCATCCAGGAACTACTGAGCAAGCGCTGGAGCCCGTATGCGTTTGATCCCGAACGCACGGTCGCTGCCGAAGACCTGCATGCACTCTTCGAAGCCGCGCGCTGGATGATGTCGTCCTACAACGCCCAGCCCTGGCGCTACATTGTCGGCACGCGCGATGGCAGTCCCGAGATCCGTGACCGCATTTTCAACGTGCTGCTGGAGGGCAACCAGCCTTGGGCCAGGAATGCGCCGGTGCTCGCTCTGGGCATCGTGCAGCACAACTTCGAACACAACGGCAAACCTAACAAGGCCGCGGTTCACGACCTCGGCGCCGCCTCCGCCGGTTTGACCTTCGAAGCAGCGGCTCGCGGCCTGGCCGTCCACCAGATGATCGGCATCGATCCAGACAAGGCGCGTGAGACATTCGAGCTGGCGGACGGGCTGGAGGCTTTCACCGGTCTGGCCATCGGCTACCCCGGCGAGGCGTCCATGATTCCCGACGAATACGCGCAGCGTGACCGGCAACCGCGCGAACGTAAAGCGCTCGCCGAGATCATCCTCGCAGGATCGATCGGTTGAGCGCCTGTCCGGGTCGGCCGTCGGACGTTGAGACGGTCGCGCTCGCACGGTCCGATCCCGGGTTCCTGATAGTCTTCGTGGCTAGCGACAGAAAAACGGCCCGGTGGGCGTAACAAGCACGAAAGCATGATCGCGATAGGGGCTGAAATCCGAGTGGCATCATCGTGTCTCAACGTCGGGTGGCGCTTTTTGCGCGGCATGGAGGCGGCGGGATGCTACCGTGCTCACCGTTGTTCGCGCCGTCCCTGGAGCGAGGTTACACTTCGAGCCTGGCCCCAGGGCGGGCGTCTGTGCCCGCCCGCTCTCGCCTGACCAAACTGTGCTCGGCCCAGGAATAGGCGAAGAGGTAAGGAAGATGATTCACGGCATCCATGCCGCGGCGCCTTCATCCTGCGAAGCACCAGGGCTCGCGTCACCGCAAATCGCCGGTAGGCGATTTGCTGCTCGCCCGTCGGGCGCGGTGCGCCCGACCCCACGTCCGTTCCGGACGCGGTTTCAACCCAACAGCTTCAGCAAAAACGAAAAAAGCCCCGATGGGGCTTTTTTCGTTTTTGGTGGAGGCGGCGGGAGTTGAACCCGCGTCCGTTGGCGCTCGGCAATCGGCTCTACATGCTTAGAGTCCGTTTACTTATTTAGCCTCGAGCGACCCAACGGTCAGGGTGCTGTCAGCGAGCCCGATTGGTTTTAACGCTTCAGCCCCGGGCGAGACATCCACGCGATCCTGCGTACTTTGCCGTCGATTTCTCCTCACAGGCCCGGATCATCAACGTAAGCGGGGTTTTTAGGCCGCTAGTGCGTAGTTTTCGTCGTTGGCAACTATAAAAGTTACAGCGATTGTTTAACGAGAGTCACTACCCTCTCGGCATGCACCTTTTGCTCTGCTACCCCCGTCGAAGCCAAGTCGCCCCCGTAAGGTATGTGCTGATTCTACCACGGACCCGAATACATCAAGTGATCCAGGTCTGCAGTCACCATAGGTTAGATGCGGGCATATTCGACAAGTTCAACCCTTGCGCGGCGAACATAGGCAGCTTTCATGCGCAAAGTGCAGCGATACCGGTCTGGAACTAGGCCTGTCGGACGGCCAGACGCGGCGCGATGGCCTTCGTGGCGGCACGGCTGCCGTACCAGGCCGTGAATTCAGCCGCATCCAGCGGACGGGCAAAGACATAACCCTGTCCGAGGTCGCAGCCCATATCTGCGAGCAGGGAAGCCTGGGCGTCGGTTTCCACGCCTTCGGCCACCACGGTGAGATCCAGGCTGTGGGCCATGCGCAAGGTGGAGTCGACGATCTTCCGGTCGCTCTGGCGCACGCACATCTCTTCCACGAAACAGCGATCGATCTTCAGCGTGTGCAGATGCAGATGCTTGAGGTAGGCAAGAGAGGAGAAGCCGGTGCCGAAGTCATCGATGGCCAGGCGCACGCCCCGACTGGTCAGACGATCGAGCACCCGTCGTGCATGCTCCGGATCCTGCATGAGGGCGGTCTCCGTGATCTCCAGTTCCAGCCGGTCCGGGGTCAGACCATGCCAGTCCAGAATGCTCAGGATCTCATCGGCGAAATCGCCGTCGTCCAGATGGCGGGCAGAGAGGTTCACAGAGACGACCATGTCGATGCCTTCCGCACACCAGCGCACATGATCGCGAACGGCCTGGTTCAGCGTGAAGCGGGTGATGGGTTCGATGAGATCCGATGTTTCTGCGACCGGGATGAATTCCGCCGGCGACACAGGCCCGAGCTCCGGGTCCTGCCAGCGCACCAGCGCTTCCACGCCGACACAGGCACCGTCGCTCAATCGCACCTTCGGCTGATAGACCATGCTGAGCTGTTCTTCGCTCACGGCGCGGCGCAGCGCACCGGCCAGCTTCAGGTTCCGGACCGTGTTGTTGTCCGCCTGGGCATCGTACATCTGCACCCCATGGTGGCCGGCCTTCGCCGCATACATGGCCACATCCGCGCACTGCAGCAGCATGTCGCCATCAGCGGCATGTTGCGGGTAAAGAGAAATACCGATGCTGCCGGTGAGTTCCAGGTTCATGGACCCGGCCGCCACCGGCGCGCGGACCCGTTCGAGGATCTGCTCTGCGAGCGCCTGAAGCTTGTCTTTGCCGCCGTGACGGACCACGAGCACGGCGAACTCGTCACCACCGATCCGGTACACGCGAACGTTCTTCGGCAGCGTGCGCCGCAGGCGCTTGCCGAGTTCGCGCAGCATCTCATCACCCACCCGATGGCCGAGGGTGTCGTTCACCTTCTTGAAGCCATCCAGGTCGAGCATGAACAGCGCCGCCGTGCGCATGTTGCGCAGCTCTTTCAGGTTGCGCGCAAGCAGCGTGCGGTTGGGCAGACCGGTGAGCGGATCGTGCGTGGCCTGATGTTTCAGCACCGCCTGCTGGCGCTGCCGCTCACCCACATCCCGCAGGATCACCGTCAACAGCTGCTCCGCGGCATCGCCGGCCGGAGAAATGGATACCTCAACCGCGGTGCGTCCGGCCTCGATTTCAACCGGCAGCTCCGTGCGTCCGGGTTCGATCACCTCGCTGAGCCCGGGCAGCAGGGATTGGAGGGCAGTGCCCGGCAGCGATACACCGGCACCGAAGAATTCCGCCGCGGCGGCATTGGCCTCTCTGATGGTGCCATCGGCTTCGATGACCAGAATGCCGTCGATGCTGGCCGAGAAGACGGCGGAAATCATCGCGCGCTCCTTCTTCAGCCGGAGTGCTGCCAGCAGGGCCGCCATGGTCTCCCGGTCAGCGAGCGCCGCCAGGGAAGCAACCAGACCCAGCACCGCGAACAGAATGGGTGCAGATACGTCGAGCAGCATGTTGTGCTCTGCCAGCAGATAGAGCGACAGAGCCACGGTCGCCGCTATCAGCGACAGACCGACCGCGAGTTGGGTAAACCAGCGCCGTCTGCCACCGGCAACCAACGCCAGGGCAATGGCGCCAAGCAGACCTGCGCCTGCCCAACCGGAGACGGGGACCGGAATGCCCTGACGCAGGGTCTCGTAGATCATGGCCTGCACCGTCACACCCGGCAGGTTGCGGTGCAGGGGCACCGGCACGTTGTCGCCGAGCTCCAGCGCGGTGGAACCGACGAATACCCGCTTGCCGCGAATCTCCGAGGCTGGCACCAGTCCACGCAGCACGTCCACATAGGAAACAAAGGTGAAAGAATCCGGGGCGATCCGGAAATCGATGGGGTAGCTGCGGCCGGCCTCGAGCCCATTGCTTTCGGCGAGCACAGCGCCTGGCGAGTCGTATTTCCGCTCACCGAACCGGTCGGCGTGCAGAGCTTCCCGCACCAGACCTCCAGGCCCCGGACTGAGATTCACCAGTCCGAGTTCGGTGTTCCGGCTGAACTCGGCAAGGGGCTCCGTCAGCACCCGGCTGTGACTGTTGCCCACACTGGCATCCTGCCAGAACACGGGCAGCACGATGGGGTAGTCCCTGGGTCGGGCAAGCGCTCGCGCCAGCACGGCGTCCGCGGAGAGATCATCCGAGGGCAGACTGAAATCGATATCAAGGAATACGGCGGCCGGCTCCGAACCGCCCAGTCGCGTGAGTAACGCCGCATGGTGACTGCGCGACCAGGGCCAGGCATTGAGCTCGCGCAGACTTTTCGCATCGATGGCGATGATCAGGGCATCGCTCGGCACCGTTGTCTGCATCGCCCGCCAGCGGAAGTCCGCAAACATGCGATCCAACGGAGACAGCACACCAGCCACACTCGCCAGCAGGGTCAAAGCCAGGGCGATGAGTATGGGCGTGAATCGGCGAAGCTGTCCGGTCACCGGAACATCCTTTTCGTGGTGCGCCTAGGGAAACAGGCCGCGCAGCGCACCGCCCAGATCTTCGAGGCCATCGTCGAGGTCGAGCTCTTCGAGTGCGTCTTCCACGGTGGTATCCAGATTGTCGGCACCCGTATCGCCCAGCAGGTCGCCGGTGGCGCCGCCAAGATCGGCCAGCAGATCGCCGGATGCGCCACCCGAGTCACCGAGGAGATCGCCGGTTGCACCACCCGAATCGCCAAGGAGATCGCCGGTTGCGCCCCCAACCTCGCCGAGCAGGTCGCCCCCCGCGCCGCCCAGATCCGCAGCCAGGTCACCGGAGACATCACCCACGTCCGCCAGCAGATCACCGGAGGTGCCGCCTGTATCGGCAATCAACCCGCCGGATACATCACCCACGTCCGAGAGAAGATCACCCACAGGCGGCGCCAGGCCACCCGTGAGATCTCCGGCCGTGGTGCCGATGTCGGCGACCAGGTCACCTGCGCCGGCACCCACTCCGCTCACCAGATCGCCGGTGGTACCACCCAGATCCCCCACCAGATCACCGGTGGTGCCGCCCAGATCGCTGACCAGATCACCGGTTGCACCACCAAGATCGGCGACTATGCCCGACGCCGAATCGGCTAGTTGTGGAACAACATCGTCCGTGTTCAGGTCCAGCGCACCCGTGGCGTCACTCAGCGTGTCGGCAATTCCCGTGTCCGGCAGTGTCAGCTCGGTGGCGACACTGTCCACCCGGGCCAGGTCTTCCAGCGTGGATTGATTGCGCTCATCCGTTGTGGACGCGATCGCTGTTTCAATGGCCCGGTTGCCTTCAGTTGCAGCGACCGCCGACCCTGCACCCAGGCTCGTGGATCGTCCGGCCATGTTCCTGCCGAGTTTGCGGACTTCGCCGGACTCGGTGGAAAACGCAACATCACCCGGACGCAGATCGACAGACTGAAGTCCGTCCGGACTGGTCACCAGCAGCCGCCCTTCGTGCAGCGCGACGGTTGCCCCCGATTCATGTACCACCACATTGAAGACCGTGCCTTTCACAACAGAGGTCAGATACGGCGTCTGCACTTCGAAATGCTCCACCGTTCTGCGATCGACGCTGAAAAAGGAGGTGCCCGCCTTCTGCAGGATGCGCTGGAAGAGGCCCGACTCCCGGGTCTCCGGCGAGTTGATGCGCATGATGGAATTCGGGGCGACGGAAACTTTACTGTCGGGTAACCGGAACAGGGCGGAGTCGCCCGGGCCGGTTTCCACCTCAATCGGCAGACGATAGGCGGCACCTTCGCGTGGCAGGCTCACCTCGCGGGCGCCAGTCTCGCCGATCTCGAAAATTTTCGGTGAACCGGACAGGCTTTCAATGATGGCAGTCGCCGCTTGAAGCGACTGTCCACCCAGTGCTGTCAGGACGATCAGGATCGTCAATTGGATCAGTTTCATGGGTTGCTCCGGTCCCTGTTCAACTGCCCATACTAGGTTCAGTGCGCACGCGTGTTGTGACGGGTGTCACAGTTCGTCTGTGGCCTCGCACAGTACTCACAACTGCCCGCAAACGCTGCGCTTTTGCCGCACACAACCAAAACGTTTCCGGGCCTGGATACAGGCAGACTGGGGACTTGTTACCACCAGCGGCGCAGAGACTCAGATCCGTGTTCGTACCGAGACACAGCAGCCATCAGCAGACCCATAACAACCTCCGGCACAGGGCCAGCGCCCGTACCGGACGTGTACTGTTTGGCATCCTCTGCGTGCTGATCACCGGCACCGCACTGGCCGAACCCCGCTTCTCCGGCGTTGTTTTCGCCGATGATCCCGGCCTCTCGCCGCTGGAACTGCTGCCCGCCTATCAGGAGAACCTGGGTGCGGCGCTGGACGAAACGCTGGTCGCGCGACTCACCGGCACCTTCGCCGCCCGTTATCGGAATGATGGATATCTGCCTCCGGCACCACGGATCGTGGAGATACGCCGCGATGCGGGCATTGTGGTGCTGGCCATGCAGGAAGCCCGGGTCAGTCAGGTGCGGGTGCAGGGCGACGAACCCCCGGCCGACGACGAATTCTGGTTGCAGGTGCAGGCGCTGAAAGAAATCCAGCCGCTCGGGCGGGCCGCGTTCGATGCGTGGCTCGCACGGGTGAACCGGACGGACATCAACGTTCAGGGCAGCCTGACCCAGGCCTCAGCCGGCTCCCATCAGTATCTGGCGACACTCAAGCTCACCGAACGGCGCTGGAATGCCCTGCTGCATCTGGACAACCGGGCACCGGCGGCGCTCAGCCGGGAAATCGCCCAGGCATCCCTCGGCTACCGGTTCGCGGACGAGCGCTTAGGCTATGTGCGCCTGGATGCGGCAGCTGCGCTCGATACCGACCGTCTCAAATACGTGGGCGCTTCCGGCGTCCACCGGCTCCGCCGGCGCGGCGAATCTCTGGAATGGAATTACGCCCAGTCCACCTCTTCGCTGCCGGTTGCCGGCTATGATCTGAACATCGACTACGATCGACGCCGCCTGGATGCGAATGTGGTGGTGCCGCTCGCGCGACGCACCCGACTTGCCAGCGAAGTGAGCGTTGGCCTGCATGTTTATGACCTGGATCAGGCGCTCGACACCGGCACCGAGCTTCGCCGCGACCGGATCCGCGCACTTCAGCTGGCTTATTCCGTGGGTCTGGTGCGAGGGGAGCGTCACCTGCATCGGCTCAGCCTGGAAGCCCGCCAGGGCCTCGACGCGCTCGGCGCCTCGTTGTGGCCGGACAGCGGCACCGTGGACGCAGACTTCCTGCTCAGCACCCTGAACTACCGCTATCAACTCACCGTGAATCCACAATGGCGCCTGCATGCGGACGTCTATGGCCAGATCACCGGCGACAGCCTGCCTGCATCGGAGCGCTTCTTCATCGGCGGCAATCGCCTCGGTGGCGCGTTCGATCAGGCGACCCTTTCCGGAGACCTCGGCTTCGGCGGTCGGTTCACTGCGGAGCGTTCGCTGCCAATGAAATGGCTGGAATCGCCCCTGCTCGGTTATGCCTACTACGACCACGCCTATGTGTGGTCCAACCGGGATCTCCGTCCTGCTGACGATGCAGGCTCCGCCGGCATCGGCGTCCGCGGTTCCATCGGCGGATTGTCTTTCAGCCTGGAAGGCGCGGTACCGGTGCAGAAACCCCAGACGCCGACCCTGCTGGACGATCAGCCACGGGTGTTCTTTTCCATCTCTCAACGGATCTAGCAGACTCTGACCGCTCTCTTAAACGCGGTGTCCTTCGCGGTGCGGGGGTTGCCATGTTGCCGGTGCTTCGGCAGGATCGCGCCGAGTGGAGCCGAATAGAGAGGACTCGAGCGTGAGCGAAAAACTGATCGGCCTGGTGATGATCGTCGGCTGCGGGGTTTATCTGATTTACTCGGTCACCACGATAAACGGATATCTCTCCGACTCGGAGCAGGTGGACGGCCGTGTCGTGGCGGTCAGCAGTGGTATCGGCGCACCCTGGGCGACCGTCGAATACTCACTGGCCGACAACAGCCAGCACCAGACACGCTTCAAGATGTCGGGCGATTCAGGAAGCAGCAGATATCGCGTCGGCGAAACCGTTACGCTTTACCACAATCATATCGACGGGAGCACCCGACAGGCTTTCTTTCTCTCGCTGTGGTTCAGACCGATACTCGCGCTGGCGGGAGTCATTTTCGGCGGTGTCTTTGTCATGCGTGCCCTGAGCGGCCGCAGCTGATCACATTCAGAGGGTTTGCTGTGTCCAGACCTGACGTCACCCGGATCTATCAGAACCATCATCTCGACTCCACCCGGTGGGCGGAATTTCAGCCCCGGGACGGCGACATCATCATCACCACGTCCTATAAATCGGGCACGACGTTCACCCAGTGCATCCTCGCCAGCCTCATCTGTGGCGGCATCGAGAGCCTGGCCAAGGTGGAGGACGAGATCTCTCCCTGGATAGACAGGCGCCCGGAAGACGAGCCGCTGGCGGAGACCTTCGCGCGCATCGAAGCGCAGACCCACCAGCGCTTCATCAAATCGCATCTGGCGCTGGATGGTCTGCCCTACTTCGACAACGTGCACTATCTCGTGGTGGCACGGGATCCGCGGGACGTGTTCATGTCGTTCGCCAACCACTACGGCAACTACACCCAGTTCGCCTTCGAACAGTTCAACGACCCCGCCTGCCCCGGTGAGCCGCTACCGCCATTCGAGCAGGATATCCATGCGTTGTGGCGGCGCTGGATCAGCTGCGGCTGGTTCGAATGGGAAAGCGAAGGTTATCCGTTCTGGGGCAATCTGCATCACACCCGGACCTACTGGGATTACCGTCATCTGCCGAACCTGCATTTCCTGCACTACTCGGACATGCTCGACGATCTGCCCGGCACCATCCGCCGCATTGCCGGCTGGATCGGCCATCCCGTCACTGACGACGAGGTACAACGCGTCGCCGAAGAAGCCGGCTTTGCCAGCATGAAGGAGAAAGCGATCAAGGCAGATCGAGAGGCAGCAACCGCGGAGCCGCAGTTCTTCGCCGGCGGCAACGCCTCCTTCATCAACAAAGGCACCAACGGCCGCTGGCGGGATGTGCTGACAGATGAAGACCTGGCGCTCTACGCCAAAACCAGAAGTGAGGTACTCACACCCGAATGCGCAACCTGGCTTGAAAGTGGCGGCTGGCTGGACGGCTGATCTCGGAGTCGCCCTGAATCCGGCCTGCTGCTCAGGTCTCCCGCCGCCGCTGAATGCCCGCCGTGAGTACGAGACGCATGGCCTCCTCGGCCCCGATGTCCAACGCGGTGAGGCGAGAGCGGGGCAGCAGCAGGGTCACGCCGCCAATCTGGTAACTCAACGGCACATAGACGGCCACCTGACCTTCAACCCCCGCCTCGACCAGCTTCTCAGGCGTCTCGTCCGTCACAAACCCCACCACGCGGGCGTCGTTGTCAAAGAGATCGACGCTGACCACGAAGGTGCCGTCTGCTGGCCGGCGGGAAAAAAAATCCACGAAGTCACGGAGGGCGTTGTATACGGTCTTCACCAACGGCAACCCCTCGAACACGCTCTGGATCCCGCTCCACAGTCGCCCCAGCAGAAACGAATTCACCAGCACGCCGACCGTGTAGATTCCTGCCACCACCAGCACCAGCCCGAGCCCCGGCAGGTAGTACTGCTCCGGCAGAAGCAGAAGGAACAGCGGTTTGAACAGAGACTCCATGGCCCGCGCCAGCCAGATCACCACCCAGAGGGTCAAGGCGACGGGCACCACGGCGGTCAGGCCGCGTAGAAACGTGGTCGTAATCTGAGACATCTTTGCTTCTCCCTGGTTATCAGGCGCCCGCCGCTGCGCCCGCCCGAATACTGTCACCAACACATAACGTCATCGTAGCAATCCGTTCATCGATGGTGCCTATCTTCTCCCCGACGCGAGGCCTCGTTCTTAAATCAACAATCGAACAGAACGGGACAACATCATGGAGAGTTCTATCGTCACGGCGCCTGCCGCGGCTTTTCTTCGCCTGCCTGCAATTTTTGTCAGCCTGACACTGCTGGCCTCAATACCAGGAACGGCTACGGCAGCCGAACCCGCAATGGAGGAGATCGTCGTGTACGGTCAGGCACTGGCCATGGACCGCGCCATCGACGCGAAACGCAGCGTGGACAATGTCCTCGACGCCGCCTCCCAGGACGACATGGGCAAACTGCCTGATCTGAACACCGCCGCCGTTGTCCGGCGCCTGCCGGGCCTCGGGGTGCAGAATGACCAGGCGGAAGCCCGGTTCGCCGTGGTTCGCGGACTCAACCCCTCTTATAACCGAACCACCCTCAACAGCGCACCGTTGGCTTCACCCGAACGAGGCAGCCTGGGCCGGGCCATTCCGCTGGATGTGATTCCAGCTTCCCTGCTTTCCCGTCTCGAAGTCTACAAGACCATGACGCCTGACATGGATGCCAACGCGATCGGCGGCACCATCAACATGGTCACCCGCTCGGCCCTGGACGCCGACGAGCCCTTCTTCTACGGCGCTGCGTTCCTGGGCAACCACGAACAGTCCGGCGATGGCGGAACCCTGTCCGGCACGGACGAGAAGCAACCCTGGCGCGCCAACGCCGCAGGTGGCTTCCGCTTCGGCAACGAAGATCAGTTCGGCGTCGTTGCGGCGATTGACTATTCCCTGCGGAATTTCGAAATCCCGCAGATCGAGGTGGACGACGCCGACTACACCGAGTTCGATGCGGCGGGTAACAACGTTGGACTTGGCAATGGCAACGGCATCGTGGTCCCCACCAACAACCGGATCTTCTTCTACAACAACGAGCGGGAGCGAATCGGCGCCAGCCTCGCCTTCGAGTGGGCGCCCAGCGACCAGCTCGAGCTGTCACTCGGCTACACCCACACGGAATTCAACGACGACGAGCGTCGGGACGAAAATCTGTACGAATTGGGCACCAGCGGCAGTTCTTCACAACCGGACATGATCCGCAACCAGAGCGTCGTCGGCGGTATCACCGACACCGGATACGGCATCGTTGGTTTGGGCCGCTTCACCCTCGATCGGGAAATCGATACGCTGGCCGGCGCGGTCCGCTGGGACCTGAGCGACTTCCTCACCCTCGATGTGCGCTCGAGCTATTCCGATGCGTCTCTGTCCAATCCGGAGTCGACGGAAACGTTTCAGACCGACACCACCCATGGCAGCGTCTTCGACATCACCGGTTTCTACCCGCGATCCTATCCCCTGGATGCAGAGGCTTACTACGACCTGAGCGCCTACGTTCATCAGAACCGCGGGGAACTGGACCGTTACGTGGACGACACCCTCTGGGAGACGGCGGTCGACCTGACGCTGGCTGAGGCGTTCGGCATGCCGCTGGAGCTCAAGGCCGGTGGTCTTTACCGGGATCTGGAAAAGGAAGAAGGCTTCGTCTTCAACCGCTATCAGCAGAACGCCGGGCTGAACTACAGCCTTGAAAACGTACCGGATACCGAACTCGCCGACACGGATTTCCAGGGCAACTACAAGATGGCCTTTCGGGTGGATTCCGCCGCAGCGGAAGCCTTCTATAAAAACAACAGCGCCTCGTTCAGCGAGACCTTCACCACCTCGTCCCAGACCAATGCGACGGAGGAAGTCACCGCCCTGTACGGCATGGGCACCTATCGCACCGGCCGATTCACGGTGATCGGCGGTGTGCGCTGGGAACAGACAGACTGGTCAGGAGATACCCTGGCAGCCCAGACCGGTGTGTCCGGCGACTACGACAATGCGCTGTTCGGTCTGCATACCCGCTTCGATGCCACCGAAAACCTGGTGCTCCGGGCCGCGTTCTCGCAGACCATCGGACGCGCGGATCTTTCCCAGCTGACCCAGGGGGAGACCATCAACCTGGCCGACCAGACCATTTCCCGCAGCAACCCGGATCTCGAGCCACGCCAGGCCAACAACCTGGACTTCTCCGTCGAGTACTACATTCCCAACGGCATTCTGGCGGCCACCGTCTTCTACAAGGATGTGAAAGACGAGATCTTCACGGTCACCTCCAGCACCACGCTGAACGGCCAGACCTTCCAGCTCACCCAGCCGGAGAACGCGGAAGACGCGGAGATCCTGGGGGCAGAGCTGCAGTACTCGCAGACGTTCACTTTCCTGCCTGCACCGCTGAACGATCTGGGCCTGTCCGCGAACGCGACGCTGCTCGACACCACCTATCGGGTGCCGACCAGTACGGGAACCCGGGAGATCGGTTACTTCCAGCAGCCGGATCTGGTCGTGAATACGTCGATCTTCTACGCCGGCGAAACCTTCGAAGCCCGTCTTTCCTACAACTGGACAGACGAATTCATCGACACCATCGTTCCCGAAGACAAAAACCGGGACGAGTACTGGGATGAACGGGAGCAGCTCGATCTGCAGCTTCGCCTGAACGTGACGCCGAAACTCTCCGTGCTGTTCGAAGCGGTGAACCTCACCGATGACGGGCGCCGTGAGCTGACCGGTCCTGGCCATGCCTACCTGCAGGAAGACGCAAGCTTCGGCCGTACCTTCTGGTTCGGCGTGAACTACAGCTACTGAGGGAAGGGACAATGACCGGATATCTGAAGCTGCTGATCGCGTGGTGCTGCCTCTGGGCAGTACCCGCACAGGCGGCCACCACGCTGACGGCAGAGCCGCTGGCCGCCTTTCCCGCCCGGGAGGCGGGCCAGGGCGCCGCGGTGGACGCCGGGCACTTTTATGCCATCGTCAACACGGCCATCGGCAAATACGACCGGACTACGGGTGAACGGGTCGGGGGCTGGTCCATCGAGCGCGGCGGCCCCATCGTTCACCTGAACAGCTGTTACGCCCGGGAAAACCGGCTGCTGTGTGCACACTCGAACTTTCCGCAACTGCCCATGGCCAGTTCCATCGAAATCTTCGACACCGAGCGCATGGTCCACGTGGCCTCGGAAAGCCTGGGTCTCAGGGATGGTTCCCTGACCTGGTTCGATCGTCACGACGGCTCCTGGTGGGCGGGATTCGCCCACTACGATGACAAGGGCGGTATGCCGGGCCGGGATCACCGGTTCAGCAACGTGGCCCGGTTCGATGACGACTGGCAGCTGCTCGAACAATGGCTGCTGCCGGAATCCGTCCAGGCCCGCATGGCACCCCACGCCGCCTCCGGCGGCGCCTTCGGCCCGGACGGGCTCCTCTACCTCACCGGACACGATCGGAAGGAACTCTATGCGGTGCAGGCACCGAAGATGGGCGTGCGGCTGGAACACGTGGCCACCATTTCCGTCGATCTGGAAGGCCAGGCCTTCGCCTGGGAACCCGGCAGCCGCGTGATCTGGGGGATCAGCCGTCCGAACCGGGAGGTGCGCGCTTTCCGCATTCCGACAGTCCGCGAGTGACGCGGGCTATGAACCGAATCACGCCAAGGTGTTCCAAGTCTGGCAAACTCCGGAAAGAGGCTCCCATGCACGGGAGCAACTCGATCAGGATGACCAGCCAGCGCTATGGGACGATTATTAAGACAAATTAGCTGCCTTGTTCTCTGGTTGACGGCCAGCGGTGCCCTGCTGGCCGATACCATCGACGCCCGTGCCTACAAAGAACGCGCCATCGAGCTGATCGAGGCGGGTGAGTTCAGCCTGGCACGAACCTATCTGGCCCCCGCCCTGATCGACCCTCGACTCAGCTCGGCGGAACGATCCCACGCCTACTACGTGCGCGGTTACAGCTATCTGGCCGATGGCCTGCCGGTCTCAGCCAGCAAGGACTATGCCCGGGCGTTGGAATTCAACCCGAATAATGGACCGGCGCTGGTCGGGCTCGGCGATCTCTATCACCGCGGCGAGGGCGTGGACGAAAATCCGGAACTCGCCTTTGCCTTTTTCGAGTCTGCCGCCGAGACCAATCATCCGGAGGCCGATCTCTTTATCGGCTTTGCCCTGCTCCAGGGCCGTGGCGTGGCCCAGGACGTGGACCGTGCCCGGGAGATTCTCAGCGAGCTGGCCGATGGCGGCAGCGTGCAGGCCATGCTCTACCTGGGCCGCAGCTACCGCGAACCCTTTGCCCCGGACCCGGACCCGGAACTGGCCCGTGAGTGGATCGAGCAGGCGGCGTCACTGGGTTCCGTGGAAGCCCAGGCCACGCTGGGATACATGCACTACAAGGGCGAATTCGGTGAGCCGGATCTGGTGGAGGCCGTGCGCCTCTTCGAAGCCGCCTCGGCGGCTGGCAGCAGCAGTGCCAAGGTCGCCCTCGGGCATATGTATCTGGTCGGCGATGGACTGCCCACGGATCCGACCCTGGCACGAACGCTCCTCGAGGAGGCCGCCAATGCCGGCGATCTCGCCGGTGCTTTGAGTCTCGGTCATATCTACGAAGCGGGCATCGGTGTGACGCGGGATCTCGAGCGCGCCGAAGCCTGGTATCTGAAAGGTGCGCATGCCGGCTTCGGTCAGGCACAACTGCGACTGTTCTATCTGTTGCTCGGCCGGGGCGAGGATGCCAACGCCGTGCACTGGATCGCCAAAGCGGCCGAGCAGAATCTGCCCCAGGCGCAGAACGACTATGCCTGGCTCCTGTCCACCAGCCACATAGACCATATCCGGGACGGTGAGTTAGCGCTCACATACGCGGAGCGCGCCGTTGCACGGGTGGAAAGCGCCGCCTATCTGGATACACTGGCCGCGGCCTATGCGGAACTCGGCAGATACTCCGAAGCGGTGTCCATCCAGGAACGGGCCCTGGCGCTGGTGACAGAGGCCGGGTCGGAAGAAGCCCGGGCGCTGGCCGAACACCTGGCCGCCTATCAGGCCGGCGAGCCCTGGCGGGAATAGGCCGATTCTGGTACAAAATGCCGCCCGCCCTACGCGCGGGCCAGTCACCAGAGAGAATCCAGTTTGAGCATCGACCAACACCGTACGGATCAGGTTTTCGCCGTGATCGAAGCACTCGTCGATTCGGGTGTCGCCAGTTTTCACCCCGGCCATATCGCGGATCGTCTGCGCGAATCCGGGCATCCGATGCTGACCTGGGAGATTCGTGGCGAACTCTCCCGGCTCGAAGCCGCCGGCCTGATCGCTTCGGACGAAAAGACAGGCGCTTATCAGCTCACCAGATCCGCCCGCAAGGCGGGCTGATTCACGTGGCCGGGAAAAAGAAAGAAACCGCCGACGAGCTGGCCGATGTGGCCTTCGAAGCCGCCCTCGAAGAACTCGAAGCACTGGTCGAAAAAATGGAATCCGGCGATCTCAGCCTGGAGGATTCCCTGGCCGCTTTCGAACGTGGCGTGAAACTCACCCGGCACTGCCAGTCCTCATTGAAGGCGGCGGAGCTGAAAGTGAAAGTGCTCACCCAGTCCGGCGATCTGGAAGACCTGGACATCGACAGTCTCGATGACGCCTGATCTCAAATCCCTCAAACACACCATCGAAGATGCATTGACGCATCATCTGCCCGTGAATTCCGAGCACGCCCAGGTGCTCACCGATGCCATGCGCTATGCCACGCTTTCCGGCGGCAAGCGAATCCGGCCCATGCTCGTCTGCGCCACCTGCACCGGGCTCGGCGGCAACCTCGAAAATGCGCTCGCGCCCGCCTGCGCGGTGGAGTTCGTTCACGCCTACTCCCTGCTGCATGACGACCTGCCGGCGATGGACGATGACGACCTGCGGCACGGCCTGCCCAGCGGTCACGTGAAGTTCGGCGAGGCCACCGCCATTCTCGCCGGTGATGCACTGCTCACCCTCGCCTTCGAGACGCTGGCCAACGCCCCTATTTCCAGAACGGACGTTCGCCTCACCGCCATACAGCTCCTCGCTGAAGCGTCCGGCTGGCAGGGCATGGTGGGTGGGCAGGTGTTCGACATCGAGTCCGAAGACAAACAACTCTCGCTCTCGCAGTTGCAGGCGCTGCACGCCGGCAAGACAGGCGCGCTGATCCGGGTGGCCGTGCAGATCGGCGCGCTGTTCGGCGATGCCAAGGTGGATGCGGAAACCTACGTGCTCCTGACCGAGTTCGCCACGCGCATCGGCCTGGCCTTTCAGATCATCGACGACGTGCTGGATGTGACTCAGAGCACCGAGATGCTGGGCAAACCCGCCAGATCAGACGAGAAGGCGAAGAAGAGCACATACACGGCACTGCTCGGTGTGGATCAGGCGAGGTCTCAGGCAGAGGATCTGCTGTCGGAGGCGCTCTCCATGCTCGCCAGGGCGGATCTCAAACACGATCTTCTGGGGGAACTGGCGCAGACCATCGTGCTGCGCGATCACTAGTCCGCCGCTGGTTCAGTAATTCTGAACCAGCGTCATGACCCCGCCGTTTTCCTGAATCGACACCTGCTTCAGAAACGACATACCGAGGAGGATGTCGACCGGATAGTGGCCGGTGATGATGGCGGCCTGAACGTTGTGTGCGGTTATGCCCGCCACCGTGATCTTCTGCAGGTTCATGAAGTATGACTCGGCGTTGCCTTGCGCTGTCTGCACGCTGCCCCGCTGACCCTGCTTGTAGTTGATGCCGAGCGCGTCTGCCTGTGCGGAAGAAAGCGCGACCACCGAGGCACCGGTATCCACCAGAAAGTCCACGTAATGGTCGTTGATGGCGCCGCGAATCCGATACTGGCCCAGATCGTCCGCCGGAATGGAAATCTCCGAAACCTGCGCCTCGGCATATTGCCCGGCCACCTGCTTGGTCAGACCCAGCGTGTGCTGCGTTCCGCGCCAGGCGACCACCGCTTCCCGGGAATTCGCACTGACCAGGGTCACCCCATGAGCCGTGGTCTCACCCACTTTGAGCAGTTGCTCACCACCGCCGGACCGGATCACGGCCATGTCTTTGAACAGCCCGACGATCTCCACCGGCACCACAGCCTGTGCCGTGGCCGCCGCGAGGGTGATCAGAAGCATCGATTTGAGCATCATCCACTTTTTCAGCATGGTCGCTTCCAGCGCCGAAACATCCAGGAAGGCAAAAGTGTACTAGAGCGGGCCGAAATCAGATGTTCTGGAAACCTAAGAGTGTGAACTGGAGCACGACCAGGGCCATGGCACCGGCTGCCAGATCATCCACCATCACGCCGAAAGCGCCGGGCACGCCCTTCTCGAGGGCGCCCACCGGCCAGGGCTTCCAGATATCGAACAACCGGAACAGGGCGAAAGCAGCCAGCATGCCCCAGAGGGTGAACGGCGCGAACAACAGCGCAATCCACTGACCGGCAAACTCGTCGATCACGATCGCGCCCGGATCGCTCACCTGATAACGGGCCTGCACGCGCCGGGTGAGCCAGGTGCCCACCGCGGTGACCACGGCGATGGTGCAGAGCTGTACCGCCAGGGAAAGGTGGCCGAGCGCAAACCACCAGATCAGCAGCGCCGCCAGACTACCGAAGGTCCCGGGTGCTTTCGGGGCAAAGCCGGAACCGAGGCCGCAGACGAGCACCACCTCCGGATCCCGCCACAGCCGCCAGTCGAGACTGCCTCTGGAATCGTTCACCGGGATCTACTCACAGGAAGTGCTGATAGCCTTTGATCGCCACCGGCGCACCATCGAGCAGAATATCTGCGCCGGCGGTGACGGTACCGATGCGAACGGCATCCAGTCCGGCAGGCGGGGAAGCCGCAGTGAAGAGCAACTCATAGTCATCCCCACCGTGCAGTGCCTGATCCAGGTCTGCACCGTCGCCCACAGGAATATCGGCGGAAACCAGATCGGCACCCACGCCGCTTGCCTCGCAGAGATGCCCCAGGTCCTGCAACAAACCATCAGACACATCTATGCAGCTCGTGGCCACACCGCGAAGCGCCAGGCCCGCATCGATACGGGCCCGGGGCCGGAAATAGCGATGCGTGCGCAGATCTTCAAGCTCGCCCAGGCGTTGGGCGGCAACGGCGGCCGCCGATGTTCCCAGCGGCCCGGTGATATAAACGCCTTCGCCGGCAGATGCACCGGTGCGACGCAATACCTTCCCGGCCGGACAGGCACCATGTACGCTGATCGTGATGCTGCGTGGCCCACGCGCCAGATTGCCGCCCAGAATGGCGCCGCCGGTTTCTGCCGCCGCCTTCGCCATGCCGGCCGCCACGTCGAGCGCCCAGTTTTTGTCTTTCTCCTCCAGGGTGAGTGCGACGAGCAACTGAACGGGTGTCGCGCCCATGGCGGCCAGATCCGAAACGCTCACCATCATTGCCCGGTAGCCCACCAGCGCTCCGGGCGCGTCGTCCGGAAAATGGACGGCACCGATCAGGGTGTCGATGGAAGAGAGGAGGAGTTGTCCTTCCGGAACTTCAATGCCGGCACAGTCATCACCGGGATCGATCACACCGCCCCGGGCGGTCTCACCGAGAACGCTCAGAATTTCATCGATCAGCTCAAACTCGTTCACGGGCAGCGACTTCGACTGGTCGCAGGGTGGCGGCCAGCTTGTCCAGAACACCGTTGACAAACTTGTGACCATCTTCGGCGCCGAAGAGCTTTGCGAGCTCCACGTATTCGTCGATCACGACCACATAGGGAATTTCTTCCCGGGCCTGAAGCTCGTAAGCGGCCAGGCGGAGCACCGCGAGTTCCACCTTGTCGAGTTCACGCACGGGCCGGCTCAGGACTGGATCGAGAAGCGCATCGAGGTCACCCGCGTTCAGCAGGGCCCCGCGGAGGATCTGCTCAAAGAAAACCGCATCCGCCTTATCCAGGGAACCATTGCCCTGGTATTCCGCGTCGATGTCCGCGATGTTGCCACCGGCCATCTGCCAGCCGAAAACGGCCTGCACGGCAGCACGCCGCGCTTTCCGGCGCGCCCACTTGCCCGTCGCTGACTTGCCAGCACTCAATTCACGCTCTGCCTTATTCGGTTATCTGGTCGGTCGTTCTGATCAGCTATCTGATCGCTTGCCGGCGCGACGGTCAGGCCGGCACCAGCCGCAGCCTGAGATCCGCACCCACCTGGTCACGATGGGCGATTTTAGCCTCAATCGCCTCCAACATGTGGGCAAATGGCAGATGCGCCAGAGGGCGGGCATCGCTGCCCAGGAGTTTCGGCGCAATATAGAGGAGCAACTCGTCCCAGAGGCCCGCCTTCAGGAAGGCGCCGATCAGCGTGGGGCCCGCTTCGATGAGCACTTCATTGCAGGGCCGCTGGGCGAGGTGTTCGAGCAGCGCCGCCAGATCCACCCGCCCGCCGGGACCCGGTAGTTGCCGGAATTCAGCCTGCTCATGGGTCGGTGTTCCCGTGCTGTGCACCACCAGCGTATCCCCCGGTTGGGCATAAAGCCTGGCGGTCTCCGGCACCCTGAGATTCGAGTCCAGCACCACTCTGAGCGGCTGCCGGATGGCGCCGGCAAAGGCAAATCGCTCATCCCGAACAGTCAGTGCCGGATCATCCACCAGCACGGTCTCGGCACCGGTGACGATGGCGCAGCTCCGGGCCCGCCAGGCCTGCACATCGGCGCGAGCGGATTCTCCGGTCACCCACCTGCTCTCGCCACTGGCCATGGCCGTGCGACCATCGAGAGAGGCGGCGACTTTCAGACGGACGAATGGCCGTTTGCGGTTGATCCGGCTGACAAACCCGGCGATGGCCTCGGCGGCTTCCGGCAGTTCGATGTGATCCACCGTGATTCCCGCCCGCCGCAGATCTTCGAAACCCTGACCGGCCACCTGGGGATGGGGATCTTCCATGGCGGCCACGACCCGGGCAATGCCGGCACTGATCAATGCCTGACTGCAGGGCGGCGTGCGGCCGTGAAAGGCGCAGGGTTCGAGACTGACATAGGCGGTGGCGCCTCGCGCCGCCGCGCCGGCTTCGGCCAGCGCATTCACTTCCGCATGCCCGGCGCCAGGCTGGTGGGTCCAGCCACGGCCAATGACGCTGCCGTTGTGGACGATCAGGCAGCCGACACTCGGGTTGGGCGGGGCGATATAGCGGCCGTTCGCCGACAGATCCAGGGCCGCGCGCAGAAACAGGACGTCCGAGTCACTGATCATCGGGAATTTCTCCCGCCGCACTCTTCAATCTGGCGATCTCTTCCTGGAACTCACTCACGTCCTGGAAATCACGGTAGACGGACGCGAAGCGCACATAGGCGACGCCATCGATCGTCCGCAGTTCCCGCATCACTTCCTCGCCCACCGCCCGGGAAGGCAGTTCCCGTTCGCCGGTGGAACGCAGCCGATGCATGATGTGATTGAGCGCCGACTCGATCTCTTCGATCCCGACCGGACGCTTCTCCAGCGCCCGGGTCAGGCCGCGACGGAGCTTTTCTTCGTTGAAGGGCTCCCGGGTGCCGTCACTCTTGACCACCCGCGGCATGACGAGTTCTGCCGTCTCGAAAGTCGTGTAGCGCTCGCCACAGGTCTGGCATTCCCGACGCCGGCGCACCGAGTCCCCGTCCGCGACCAATCGGGAGTCTATGACCTTGGTGTCATCGGCACCGCAGAAAGGACAGTGCACCTGCCGGGCCTGTTCAGGCTGCCCGGTAAACCGGGTACCGGGCGCAGAGTTCCTTCACCTTCTGCTGTACCGAAGCGACCATGTTGTCGTTCTCGATATCGTCCAGCACGTCGCACATCCAGTCGGTGAGGGTCTGGCACTCGTCTTCTTTGAAGCCCCGGGTGGTCACCGCCGGGGTGCCGATCCGCAAGCCACTGGTGACGAACGGCGAGCGCGGATCGTTCGGCACCGCGTTCTTGTTCACCGTGATGTTGGCGCGCCCGAGGGCGGCATCGGCATCCTTTCCGGTGATGCCTTTGTCGATCAGATCGAGCAGAAACAGGTGGTTGTCCGTGCCGCCGGAGACCACGTTGTAGCCCCGGGACTGGAAGCCGTTCGCCATGGTCTGGGCGTTGGCGATCACCTGCTTCTGGTAGTCGACGAAGCCGGGCTCGGCCGCTTCCTTGAAACAGACCGCCTTGGCGGCGATCACGTGCATGAGCGGTCCGCCCTGAGAGCCGGGGAAGAGGGCCGAGTTCAGCTTCTTCTCGATCTCCGGATTGGCTTTGGCGAGGATTACCCCACCGCGCGGGCCGCGCAGAGTTTTGTGGGTGGTGGACGTGGTCACGTCGGCGATCTGCACCGGGCTCGGATACAGACCGGCGGCAACCAGACCCGCCACGTGGGCCATGTCCACGACCAGATAAGCGCCCACGGAATCGGCGATCTCTCTGTACCGGCCCCAGTCGAGCTGCCGGGAGTAGGCGGAAAAGCCGCCTATGATCATCTTCGGCTGATGCTCTCTGGCCAGGGCTTCGATCTCGTCGTAGTCCACCTCGCCGGTGTCGTTGTTCAGCCCGTACTGAACCGCATGGTAGGTTTTGCCCGAGAAGTTCGGCGCCGCACCATGGGTCAGGTGACCGCCCGCATCCAGACTCATCCCGAGAATGGTGTCGCCCGGATTCAGCAGCGCCAGATAAACGGCCGCGTTGGCCTGGGAGCCGGAATGGGGCTGCACATTGGCGTAATCCGCGCCAAACAGCGCCTTCACCCGCTCAATCGCCAGCACTTCCACCTGATCCACATACTCACAGCCACCGTAGTAGCGCTTGTGCGGATAGCCTTCGGCGTACTTGTTGGTCAGCGAGCTGCCCTGAGCCTGCATGACCCGGGGGCTGGTGTAGTTTTCCGAGGCAATGAGCTCGATGTGCTCTTCCTGACGGCGATTTTCCTCGCCAATGGCGGCGGCGATCTCGTCGTCGAAGCCTTCGATGGTCTGATCAGTAGCGAACATTCGGGATGATCCACGTGGGTGTGTTGGAAAGCGGGGCATTCTAACGCACGGGGTGGGGTTCTCGAAGCGAAAGCCCTTCAGTTGGCGCTTGAAAAATGTTGGGTTTGGTGGGGGTTTCAAGGCGCATCGCGCTCAGGGAAGGGGGTTTTCGGGAGACGCCGGCAAGTGGTCCCTGTAGGCTCGGCTGCGGCCGTCCATGGCCGCAGACGCTCCCGAAAACCCCCTTCCCTGAGCACGCTGTGCCCTCAAATCCTATCCAAGCTCGACGGCCTTCAATCTCAGATGGATGGTCGTCAGCCGAACCACCCACCACGGCCTTGGTGGGTGGGTGGGGGCTTTGGATAGTCCTTGACGGGGCAATCTGTGGCCAGGGATGGCCACAGCTTGAGCGCACAGGGATGTCTTGAGCGTCCCCGGCAAGGACTATCCAAAGCCCCCACCCGCCTGAAACCCCCTCCCCCTGAACCCCCAATTGAACCGCCAGAGGTTTCTGGTAGGGTGCCCGGTCCACGGAAAACCAAAGCACCGCCAATGGCCCAATACGTCTACACAATGCAGGGCGTCACCAAAATCGTCCCGCCCAAGCGAGTCATCCTCGAGAACATCAACCTGTCCTTTTTCCCCGGCGCCAAGATCGGCGTGCTGGGTCTGAACGGCTCCGGTAAGTCGAGCCTGCTCAGAATCATGGCGGGCGTGGATACGGAGTTCGAGGGAGAAGCGCGGCCCCAGAAAGACATCAACGTCGGCTACCTGCCCCAGGAGCCGGAGCTCGATGAAACCAAAGACGTGCGCGGCAACGTGGAGGAAGGCCTTGGCGAGGTGATGGCCTGGGTGTCCGAGTACAACGCGATTGCCGACAAGTTCGCCGAGCCCATGAGCGACGACGAGATGAACGAGCTACTGGAAAAGCAGGGCGATCTGGCAACGAAAATCGATGCCGCCGATGGCTGGGACGTGGACCGGACCCTGGAAATCGCTGCGGATGCGCTGCGCCTGCCACCCTGGGAGGCGGATGTGGCCACGCTTTCCGGTGGTGAGCGGCGCCGAGTGGCGCTGTGCAAACTGCTGCTGTCGAAGCCGGACATGCTGCTGCTGGACGAACCCACCAACCACCTGGATGCGGAAAGCGTCGCCTGGCTGGAACAGTTCCTGGCCAACTACACCGGCACCGTGGTGGCGGTGACCCACGACCGCTACTTCCTGGACAACGTCGCCGGCTGGATTCTGGAACTGGACCGGGGCCGCGGCATTCCCTTCGAAGGCAACTATTCGGGCTGGCTGGAAAACAAAGAGAAACGCCTCGCCCACGAGGCTTCCCAGGAAAAGGCCCGGCAGCGGGCGATCAAAGGCGAGCTCGACTGGGTGCAGTCGAATCCGAAGGCCCGGCAGGCGAAGAGCAAGGCCCGGCTGCAGCGTTTCGAAGAACTCATGAGTCGGGAGACGCAGGAGCGGATGGAGACCGCCGAGCTCTACATTCCCCCCGGCGAGCGCCTGGGCGAGAAGGTGATCGACGTGAACCATGTCTCCAAAGGCTTTGGTGACCGGCTGCTGATCGACGACCTGGACTGTGCCATTCCCCAGGGCGCCATCGTCGGCATCATCGGCGGCAACGGCGCCGGTAAATCCACCTTCTTCAAGATGCTCACCGGCACGGAGACGCCCGACGAAGGGACGGTGTCCCTCGGCGATACGGTGGACCTGGGCTACGTGGACCAGAGCCGGGATACCCTCAACGATGAGAAGACGGTCTGGGAGGAGATCTCGGACGAGCAGGACATTCTGAGGATCGGCAGGTACGAGATTCAATCCCGCGCTTACGTCGGCCGCTTCAACTTCAGGGGTTCAGACCAGCAGAAGCGGGTGGGCGATCTGTCCGGCGGTGAGCGCAATCGCGTGCACCTGGCGAAGCTTCTGAAGCGCGGCGCCAACGTGCTGCTCCTCGACGAACCGACCAACGATCTGGATGTGGAAACCCTGCGGGCCCTCGAAGAAGCGCTGCTGAACTTTCCGGGCACCGTGCTGGTGATCAGCCACGACCGCTGGTTCCTGGACCGGATCGCCACGCACATCCTGGCGTTCGAAGGGGATTCCCATGTCGAGTGGTTCGCCGGCAACTTCTCGGACTACGAGGCAGACCACAAGAAACGCCTGGCTGAAGCGGGCGTGGATACCACACCGCACCGGGTGCGCTACAAGCCGGTCACCCGATAGCCTCGGCAACAGGAGGTAGCCGGGCAAACAGACAGGCGACGCCCGGCTTGAGGCCTACTTCAGCCGGAAGGCGACCAGCGAATCACCCCGGCTGAGTCCGAGTTGATCGTGGCCCCCGGCCGCGATCACGATGTACTGAGTGCCGTCCACCTCGTAGCTCATGGGCGTTGCCAGCGCGGCCGCGGGCAAGCGCTGATGAAACAACTCCGCCCCGGTTTCGATATCGAACATGCGGAGTGCGTGTTCGGCAGCGGCACCAATCACGATCAGGCCTGAACCGGTGATCAGCGGACCACCCATATTCGGCACGCCCCATTCGAAATTCGGAACCGGGGCCGGCGCCAGATCGGTGACGCGGCCCAGCGGCACCTCCCAGAGAATCCGCTGCGCCGGCAGATCCACTGCCACCAGCTTGCCCCAGGGCGGCCGGGTGCACGGCAGGCCGAGCGGTGAGAGAAACATCTGCCGGGCCATGAAGTAAGGCGTGCCGGACATTCTGGAAACCTGCCAGCCATCGATCTCACCGGAAGCGCGCACCGCCTCCAGCGCCTCTCTCGGAATCAGTTTCACCAGGGCCGGCACCTGATTCACATTAGCGACGGCAATCTGTCGATCCGCATCCACCGCCACACCGCCCCAGTTGGCGCCGCCCGCATAACTCGGGTTGAGGATCGTGCCCCTGATCGTCGGCGGTGTGAAGATGCCTTCGGAGCGGTAGGTCTCGAGGATTTTCCGGCAGGCACGCTGATCAAACCACGCCACGCCGAAGGCATCGTCCGCGGTCAGCGCGCGCTGATCGGCCAGCGCCGGAATGGCGGAAAAAGGCTGGGTTGGTGACAGCCGCTCCCCGGGCACATCGCTGGCCGGCACAGCCCGCTCCTCCATGCCGATCAGCGGCCGTCCGGTTTCCCGATGGAATCCGAACAGCATGCCCGTCTTGGTGACCACCAGCACCGCCCGTTCACCCTGCAGTCGGGTCAGCGTTGGCTGTGCGGGCACGTCATAGTCCCAGACATCGTGGTGCACCAGTTGCTGGTGCCAGACCACCGCACCCGTGCTGCCGCGGAGGGCGACGATCGAGTTGGCATAGTGATTGTCACCCAGCCGCTCACCGCCGTAGAAGTCCGGACTCGGGCTCGAGGTGGGAACGAACACCAGATCCCGCGCCACATCGACACTGAGCGGCGCCCAGGCATTGGCCGACCCGGTGTTCAACGCGCTCTCGCCTTCCCAGCTGGCAGCCGCCGGGTCGTCGGCGGAGCGAGGGATCGGATCCCATAACCAGCGCAACGTGCCGGTTCGCGCATCCAGCGCCCGGACGATGCCCCGCTCCGAACGCACGGCCCGGTTGTCGCCGATGGCGGAGCCGACGATGATCTGATCGCCCATGACTGCCGGCGGGGAAGTGATACCGTAGTCGCCGATATCCACATCGCCCACCCCAAGGCTCAGGTCCGCCCGTCCGGCAACGCCGAAGTCTTCGCAGAGTTGCCCGGTCCCGGCATCCAGTGCGATCACCTCGCCGATCAGGGTGCCGAGGAAGATCCGGTGCTGGCAGATGCCCTGGGCGTTCGGCCGCTCACCGTGCCACAGGCTCACCCCCCGGGAGGCGCTTTCCGAATAGCCGATGTCTTTCGGCAGGCCTGCGTCAAACCGCCAGACTTCCTCACCCGTCGCAGCATCCACCGCGAAAGCCCAGTTGGCGCTGGTGCTGAAGAACAGCAGCCCGTCCCAGAAAACAGGGTTGGCCTGAAACGAGTGGCCCTTGTGCACAAACGCCTGATTCAGATCTCCGGTTCGAAAGGTCCAGGCTCTCTCCACCTGATCCAGGTTTTCCGGAGTGATCTGATCCAGAGGCGTGTACTGCGCGCCTCCGTCACCGCCGTAACTTTCCCAGCCCTCCGCCCACAGACCGGCACCCGGCACGGCAACGGCCAGCGCGGCCCAGGCGCTCAAGACAAGCAACTTGAATGAAAATTCAGACATATCCAACGCCCACCCGCTGCATCCATGGATGAGGCCTGACCATATCCTCTCTCGCCGGGCAGGCCCAGATTCCGGGGACGCAGGGGTGAAATCAGGGCCGAACGGCGGATTTCAGGGACCAGATCAACGCCCTTCAACCCTCGAGTGCGTCTCTCACCCGGGGAAGATAGGTTCGGCTGACCGGCACGGTGACGCCGGTGGTCAATTCCACCGCTCCAGATCCGGACAGCGACGCCACCCGCTCCAGATTGACGATGGCGGTGCGATGGGTGCGCAGAAACTGGCGTTGATCCAGTTGTTCGGCCAGGCCAGCCAGCGTACTGCGCATGGGATAGCTTCGCTCGCCACAATGCATGAGCACATAGTTGCCCGCCGACTCCACCCAGTCGATCTCATCGACCCGAACCAGGTATTCCCGATTCAGCATCTTCACCAGAAACTGCGAGCGCTGCCGGCCATCCGCCGGGCGGACGTCCTGGCTGCCTTCCGAATGTTCGGCGAGGAACCGGGCTTCGCCCTGCAGCCGGTCGAGAATGAACTGATAGGCGTAGATCGCGGCGACGATCAGCACATAGGTCACCAGATCCTTGCGCATCTCATAGAGCAGCGTCAGACCGGGGGAACCGAACGTGAAGGAATCCTGCACCAGCCAGCGAATGGCGCTGAACATTGCGATGTGCAGCGATGAGAACAGGAGGAACCCAACCAGCAGCCAACCGGCCCGCCAGCGCAGATTCGAAAACGAGAGGTTCAGGTGCCGGAGAAAGCCCACCAGCAGGGGAATCAGAATCAGCACCGCCAGGCCGGAGCTGGCCTCATCAATCCAGGCGGCCTGCCAGTCGCTCGGCAGACCGTCCCGCCAGCGCTCGATGATCTTGGAGGTCGCGTTCAGCGTGGTCAGCAGCGCGACGACCCCGAGCGAAATCAGCACCTCATAGCGTCGCCGGTGTTCGAGGTAGGCCTGGACGTTCACCGCCAATGCGCCCGAAACCGCTCAGCTGTTGCACAGGCCACCACTCAAGGCTCGATCACTGCCCGGACGGCCGCTCCATCAACAGCAGCGTCTCGTCCAGATAGTCCGCGAACGCGTCCAGCACCGTGGCCGTGAACGCAATCTCGTCATCCACCTCGGCATAGAGTTCGGCCTCGATGGACTCCCGGACCCGGGGCAGGGTCTTCACCCCGTAACCGGTGTAAAAACCCGGGGCATAGATCTGATGCCGATACCAGTCCCGGCCCGGCAATCCGGCTTTCGAGGTCAGCGCCCGTTCGCTCAGATAGAGGCGCGCATTCAGTTCGGCAAAATCGAGCGTCTCGGTGCCAGTCAGGGTGCTCAGCGCGCTGTCGAGTTTGCTGGCGCTGTCACTCACGCGGTCCACCGCATTTTTGAGCGGTGCGAAGTTGAAATGCGGCACCGGGATGGCCGCTGCCGGGGCTGTCAGCGATCTGGTCGGGTCGAGCGCCAGATCGAATGCGCCTTCCCGACGCAGTCGATTCGTTCGCTCGGCCTTCTCGCGCTCGTCTTCGGCGAGTTTTTCGAGCTCGCCCAGATAGTGGGTCAGGTTTTCCGCAAGACCGCTGAAGCGGAACGGCAGGACCGGCGCATTCGCCAGCCGCAGGGTCGCGGTCCCGGCAAGATCCGCCAGCGCCCGGCCATAGGCAAAGCCCGGATCCCGGAAGCGGGTGTAGTGCTCGTAGGTGTCATAGAGCGTGTGGTAGCTGCCGCCGTTGCCTTCGCCGCCAAAACCCAGGTTGGCCGAGGCGATCCCGGCATGCTGCAGGAAGGGCGTGTAATCGGAGCCGGAGCCGAGGGGACTGATCCGGATATCCGACCGGCCGGCAAGCTCCGCTTTCCGTTCCGGCGATCCCGAGACGGCGATCCGGGCCCGGAGCCGTTCGTCCACGCTGGCGCCGGTCTGGGGATCTTCCACCGCTTTCAACACCTGATTGAAGAACGGTTCCAGGGTGTGGCTGCCGCCTACATAGGCAAAGCCCCGGCCATTGCCATCCGTGTTGAGGTAGGCCACCGCCTTCTGATCCAGCACCTTCAGATGCTTCTCCACCCATTCCGTGGACCCGATCAGACCGGGTTCTTCCGCATCCCAACCCGCATAAACCAGCGTGCGGGCCGGTGGCTGCCCGGCCTCGGCGAGCCGGGCCACGGAACGCGCCTCGTCCATGAGCGCCACCATTCCGGAAATGGGATCCGCCGCGCCGTGGTTCCAGCCGTCGTGATGATTGCCCCGCAGCACCCACTGATCCGGATACACCGCACCTTTCATCCGGGCGATCACATTGCCGATCTTGATCATCTGCCAGTCGAAGCCCAGCGCCAGTCGGACTTTGGCCGGCCCCGGCCCGATGTGATAGGTGATCGGCAGCCCGCCCTGCCACTCTCTCGGCACGGTCTCGCCTCCGAGTGCTGCGAGCAGGGGCTCGGCGTCCCGGTAGGAAATCGGCAGCACGGGGATCTTCGTCAGCGTCGGCGCATCTTCCCGTTTCAGTCGTCGGGTGCCTTTGATGGCCGGTTTGCCGGGGGTGAGTACATCGCCCGGATACAACGGCATATCCATCACGGAGCCACGCTGCACACCGGATGCGTTCTTGAAAGGCCCGACCGGATAGACGTCGCCGGCGGCAAAACCATCGTCCGCAGGATCCGAATAGATCAGCGCGCCGATGGCCCCTTTCTCCGCCGCCAGCTTCGGCTTGATCCCGCGCCAGGAACGGCCGTACTTGGCGATCACGATCTTGCCGGTCACATCCACACCATGTCGTTCCAGCAGCTCATAGTCTTCCGGAATGCCGTAGTTCACGAACACGAGTTCGGCGGTAACATCTCCGTCCACGGAGAACGCGTTATAGGGCGGCAGCACTTCATCCCGCTCAGCACTGCTGTCATCACCGGCAACAACGTCTTCGAGCAGGCCCGCTGTGTAGGCATCCGGTTCGAGCAGCTCGAGCCTCCGCTGCACGGGCACGGGCAGCAGGATGTCGAACCACTCCACTTCCACGTCGTAACCCCAGGACTCGAAGCGCTCGGCCATGTAGTCAATGTTGGCCCGGCCGTGGGCGGAGCCCGCGTGATGCGGTCTGGCGGTCAGCGCCCGGGCCCACTCGGACTGATCGGCGGCGGAGAGACCGCTGCGGAAGTCTGTTTCCAGATCCCGCTGGGCCTCGGCGTCGCTGAAGCCGATCAGATCCTCCGCCGCCGCGCTCTGACACAGCATGAGAAGGGCAATGAATGAGACAGCACTACGGGAAGCCAATGAGCGGGTCATGTTTTTTCCTCTGATCGGAGCCCTCGCCACCAGGCAGCGGGCCGTCCGGGTTAAAGCGTATCGATCACGTCCAGCGCGGCGGAAAGACTCTTCACGCCGTGCACGACCATCCCTTCCTGAACCTTCTTGGGCCGATTGGCGAACGGCACGATGGCCTGTCGGAATCCGTGCTTCGCCGCCTCGGACAGGCGCTGCTCGCCGTTGGCCACCGGCCGTACCTCACCGGTGAGGCCGAGTTCACCAAACACGATCAGTTCCTTCGGCAGTGCCCGGTTGCGGAACGACGACAGCACGGCAAGCAGCACGGAGAGATCGGCCCCGGTTTCGCTGATCCGCACCCCGCCGACCACATTGGCGAATACGTCCTGATCGGCCAGGGTCACACCACAATGCCGGTGCAGCACGGCCAGATGCATGGCCAGTCGCTGCTGATCGAGCCCCACGGCGATCCGCTTGGGATAACCGCCCTGACTCTGATCCACCAGCGCCTGAAGTTCCACCAGCAGGGGCCGGGTGCCTTCCCAGGTGACGGTGACCACCGAACCGGGCGAATGCAGATCGCCGCGCTGCAGGAAGATGGCGGAAGGATTGGCCACCTCCTTCATGCCCTGATCGGTCATGGCGAACACGCCGAGTTCGTTGATGGCGCCAAACCGGTTTTTCACGCCGCGCAGCGTCCGGTAGCGGCTGGCCGCGGGGGAGTCGAGCATCATGAAACAGTCGATCATGTGTTCAAGCACCTTGGGTCCGGCCAGATTGCCTTCCTTGGTGACATGGCCGACCAGCACGATCACCGTGCCCGTCTGCTTCGCCAGCCGGGTGAAAAAGGCTGCCGTCTCGCGCACCTGAGTCACACTGCCCGGCGTGCTTTCCACAGATTCGAGTTGCATCACCTGAATGGAATCGAGGATCACCACCTTGGGTTTCGAGCGATCGATCAGACCAGCAACCGCTTCCGCCCGTGTTTCGGAGGCCACCTGGAGACGGTCCATGGGCAGCGAGAGTCGCGATGCGCGCAGCGCAAGCTGCTGCAGGGATTCTTCCCCGGTGACGTACAGGGTTTCGTTTTCCGCCGCCAGCCGGCAGCACACCTGCAGCAGCAGCGTGGACTTTCCGGCACCCGGCTCACCGCCGATCAGCACCACCGAACCCGGCACCAGACCGCCACCGAGCACCCGATCGAATTCGTCGAAGCCGGTGATGATGCGGGGCGCTTCTTCCGTCGCCACATCCGCCAGCCGTCTGACCTCGGAGGCGGTACCCGCATAGCCGACCCCGGGTTCGGATACCGGGCCGATGCTGACGCGAGACAATGTGTTCCAGGCTTTGCAGGACAGGCACTGGCCCTGCCACTTGGGAAAGTCCGCGCCGCATTCGTCGCAGACGTAGGCTGTTTTTGCCTTTTTCGCTTTAGGCACGGAAGAATCTACTCAAAGGGTGCGAAGTCCTGATAGCGATCCGGCGCCAGGTTTTCGAACTTCGTCAGGTTGCCGATGAAGGAGAGACGTACCTTGCCGATCGGGCCATTCCGCTGCTTGCCGATGATGATCTCGGCAGTGCCTTTGTCCGGCGATTCCTCGTTGTAGACCTCGTCGCGGTAGATGAACAGGATCACGTCTGCATCCTGTTCGATGCCACCAGATTCACGAAGATCGCTCATCACCGGCCGGCGATCCGTGCGCGACTCCAGGCTCCGGTTGAGCTGAGAAAGCGCAACCACCGGACAACCCATCTCCTTGGCGATGGCTTTCAACGATCGGGAGATCTCGGCGATCTCATTCGTCCGATTCTCCGCCTTGCCGGCCACCCGCATCAGCTGCAGGTAGTCGACGACGATCATCGCCAGGCCATCCGCTTCCCGGGCCACCCGCCGGGCGCGCGTACGCAGATCATTCGGGGTCAGGGACGGGGTGTCGTCGATATAGAGATGCTTGTCTTTCAGTTGCGCGACCGCGGAAGTGAAGCGCGGCCAGTCGTCCTCATGCATGTCGCCCGTACGCATCCGGGTCTGATCGATGCGGCCGAGACTCGACAGCATCCTGAGCAGCAGGGAATCGGACGGCATTTCCATGGAGAAGACCAGCACGGCACCGTTTCCCGATTCCATCACCGCATGCTCGGCCATGTTCATGGCGAACGACGTCTTACCCATGGACGGACGCCCGGCGACGATCACCAGGTCCGCCGGCTGCAGTCCGGCCGTCATCTTGTCCAGGTCGTCAAAACCCGTCGGGATGCCTGTTATGGCGCCGCGGGTCTTATACAACGTTTCCATCTTCTCCACCGCCCGGCCCAGCAGCGGCACGATGGATTCGGGGCCACCGCCCTTGATCCGGCCTTCGGAGATCTTGAAGACTTCCTGCTCGGCCAGATCGAGCAGTTCCTCACTCGGGCGGCCGTCCCGGGCGAAGGCGAACTCGGCGATCCGGTTTGCGGCGCCGATGAGCTGGCGCAGGGTCGAGAGTTCGCGAACGATGTTGCCGTAGGCCACCACGTTGGAGGCCCCCGGGGTGGATTCGGTGAGCTCGGCCAGGTAGGCGATGCCACCGGCCTTATCCAGCATGGCTTTGGCCTGCAGCCGTTCGGAAACGGTGAGCGCATCGAGAGGCTGATTATCAGCCGCCAGATCCGTCATCGCTTCGAAGATGATGGTGTGCTGCGCCCGATAGAAGTCCGTTGCCTGCACCACTTCCGCGACGTTGAACCAGGCTTCGTTGTCGAGCATCAGACCGCCGAGCACGGACTGCTCAGCCTCAACGGAATGGGGCGGTACCTTCAACGCGCTGACGGCTCCCCGGGTGGTGGGTGCTGGCTCATCCAGATCACGCGGGTCGAACGGCTCCGGTGCAAAGTCCGCGTCGGCGTACTCTGGAATGAGGATGTGATCATCTGTGGGCGGGGGCGGATCGTTCGACTCCGGCCCGGATTCGTTGTTCTTTCGATCAGAGGGCCCGGAAGAATCCCCTCCAGATGCGATTTCTGACATCGCTAACGTTCTATTCTATTGTGCGCGCCAGAGTCGGCGCCGGAGAATCAGCCTCTGATTTTCCGCCCGCCTTTGCAAGCGGAAAATCAGTTTCGGGCGGGTCAGCGGGTAGGATTACTCCGCAACCACGGCAACGGCAATGGATACCGTCACATCGGAGTGCAGCTGTACGTCGATTTCGTACTCGCCGATCGAACGGATGACGCCTTCGGGCAGCCGCACTTCCGCGCGCGCCACCTCAATGGCTTCCGCGGAAATCGCATCGGCGATGTCCTGAGTGCCCACGGATCCGTAGAGCTTGCCTTCCTCACCGGCCTTCACGACCAGGGTCAGCGACAGGCCTTCGAGCTTGGCAGCCCGGCCCTGTGCTTCCGCCAGCTGATCGGCAGCCGCTTTCTCGAGCTCAGCGCGACGACCTTCGAAAACCGCACGGTTTTCCTCGGTTGCTCGTACCGCCTTACCTTTCGGGATGAGGAAGTTACGAGCGAAGCCCGCCTTGACCCCAACCTCATCGCCGATGTCGCCCAGATTGGACAGGCGTTCCAGAAGAATGACGTTCATGGTGACCCCTTACTTGTGCTGATCGGTATACGGCAGCAGCGCCAGGTACCGGGCACGCTTCACTTCCGCCGCGAGCTGACGCTGCTGGCTGGCTGTGGCGCCGGTGATGCGGCTGGGCACGATCTTGCCGGTCTCGGTGATGTACTGCTTGAGCAGGTCCAGGTTCTTGTAATCGATCTCCTGGCCATCTTCGCCAAGACGATTGAACTTCTTACGGGAAAATCCGCGACGCATCAGGCTTCCTCCTCTTGGCTGGCTTCGGCAGGCTGCGCTTCGTCACTCCCGCCTTCGGCAGAAGCGGCACGGGCACGACGCTCGGCATATTCCTGCTCGCGGCGCTGCTCGCGTTCCTTCTCTTTCTCCTGCTCCCGAAGCTCTTCTTCATAGATCTTCGAGTCGCCGGTGATGGCTTCCTTGCGCCGGATGATCATGTTGCGGATCACGGCGTCATTGAACCGGAATGCACTCTCGAGCTCTTTCAGCACTTCGCCGCCGACCTCGATATTCATCATGATGTAGTGGGCTTTGTGGATCTTGGAGATGGGGAAGGTCAGTTGCCGACGACCCCAGTCCTCCGTGCGGTGAACCTTGCCACCGTCTTTTTCGATCAGACTCTGATAACGCTCGATCATCCCCGGGACCTGATCGCTCTGGTCCGGATGCACGAGAAATACGACTTCGTAATGCCGCATGAAATGCTCCTGGTATGGGCGCGCGCTGCTTTGCAGCACGTGAGCTCCTTGTGGTTACAGCCTCCGCCAACTCCGGGAGAGTGACGTGAAGCAAGGACCTGATCCGGTCTGCCGGATTCAGGGGAGGCGCATTCTAGGGGCAAGCGTCGGGCCATGCAAGATGCAGGGCGCGCCTCACCGGGGTTTGCTACCATGAGCACATCAGTGGCGCTGGACGCGCCATCATGCCAATTTATTTGTCTAATCCCGGATTGATCAGACAGTCCTGGCCGCAAAAACAGCCTGCGGCACAGGGATTGAGGGACACCCTATGAAGCATTCCTTCCTGACTAAGCTGACTAAGGCCGCATCGATTGCATTCGCTCTCCTGATGATTGCCGGCTGCGGCGGTGGCGGCAGCTCGAACGGGTCACAGACCGTGGCCATGGGCATCGGCTCATCCGATACAACCGGGGTGGTGGGTATCCTCATCACCGATGGTCCGAGCGACGATTTCACCCGGATCATCATGCGCATCAGCCGGGTCGAACTGCTCGGCGATGGAGATCCCCAGACCGTGTTCGAAGGTGATCTGACCTTCGATCTGCTCTCTCTGCGCAATCACGCCAGCCTCCTGTCCATCTCAGACGAAGTGGCGGTGGGGGACTACGACAAGATCCGCCTGCGGGTCACCAGCATCACCCTTTACTACCTTGACGACAGCGACACCGAGGTGAGCGCCGACGTCCGCGTGCCGGCCAACGGTAAAGTGGATCTGAATCCACGTGGCACCTTCACGGTGGCTGCGGACAACGCACTGCTGATCCAGATCGATCTGGACGCGAAGAAATCCATTCACATCGTCGGCACCGGCAATGACGACTTCCGGTTCCGGCCGGTTGTCTTCGTGGACATCGACGAACGTGCCATACCACAAGGCCTCATCCGCGTCAGCGGGGTGGTGGGCGAGATCAGCGATGATCCCGCCTACTTCGAACTGTGCCGGCTCGACGACGTGCAGGTGGACAGCCTGAGCGACGGCTGCATTCAGGTGAACACGGACGGGGCAACCGCCTTCTTCGACGGCGACGGTCAGCCGGTGGAGTTCGATGCGCTGGTCCAGGGCGAAGACATCACCGTATTCGCGGAGGCCGAGGTGGTGCCCATCGAAGGGGACGACGACGACACGGACGACGACACCATCCGCCTGGTTCAGCTGCACGCCTTCGTGGCCCACAAGGGCGCGCCTGCCGACGTGCTGAGCCTGGATGGCACTGCGGCGGGTTCCGTGGCCGACGACCACTTTGATTTCCAGGTTGCCGCCGGTCAGGAAATCCCGGAAGAACTGATCAGTGTGCAACTGCACCCGAACACTCGCATTCTGTCCGGGGACGATCTCACCGATCTCGATCCCAGCGTGATCGAAGACGGATTGATGGCCGGCGTGAGCGGCATGGTGTTGCCCGGGGTACCGGAGGACCCCACCCACCTGTCCGCGGCCCTGATCGTGGTCGAAGGCGAAGCGCCGGAGGAAGGTGCGCTGACGGAACTCGAAGGCGAAGTCATCAGCGTCGATGCAGAGACCTTCACGGTTCTGACCGACAACGAGGAACCGCCGATGGAACGCTGCGTGGCGCCGCTCGCCAACGCCCGGTACCTGACTGTGATGGATTCCGATGACGGCGCCGATCACACCGAGGTGGGTGCGGATTACCTGGAAGCCGGTCAGCGCGTCTCCGTATTCGGCGGTTTCGATGAAGACGACTGCTTCGAAGCCGATACCATCATCATCGACGAAAGCGATGACGACGATGACGATGACTGATCGGATCCGATCGATCTGACCGGTAGACGCGGCCTGCCCGGATAACCGGGCGGGCCTGTTACCCCTGCCGCTGGCGGACCGCCTCGAACAGCAGCACGCCGGCCGCCACCGATACATTCAGGCTCTCCACCCCCTCGGCCATGGGGATACGGACCAGCCGGTCGCATTTCTCCCGGGTCAGCCGCTTCAATCCTTTCTCTTCTCCGCCCATCACCAGCACCGTGTCGCCGGTGAAATCCGCCTCGTGGAAGACGGCGTCCGCTTCTCCGGCGGCACCGGTCACCCAGGCCCCCTGGGCCTTCAACCAGTCGAGCCGACGGGCCAGGTTGGACACACTCACCAGAAACAGATTTTCCGCCACGCCAGCCGCCGTCTTCAGCGCTGCCGCATTCACCGGCGCGCTGTTCCGCTTGGGCAGCAGAACGGCCTGTACGCCGGCGGCTCCGGCGCTGCGCAGGCAGGCACCCAGGTTGCGCGGATCCTGCACGCCCTCCAGCGCGAGAATCAGTCTGGGACCCGGCATATCCGGCCAGGCGGCTTCGAGCGCCTTTTCATCCGCCAGCGCCAGTGCCTGACGATCGGCGAGCACCCCCTGGTGGGCGCCTTCTGCCTTCCGATCCAGCCAGGCACGGTCGACGAACTCCACACGCACACCGAGGCCCCGGGCCTGGTCCGCGAGCGCTTCTTTGCGCCGGTCGCCCCCTCTGCCCTTCTGCACGTACAGCACGCGAATCCGTTCCGGCGCCTGTTCCAGCGCCGCGGTCACCGCATGCAGACCATAGATTTCACTCATCCGCTGCTACCGCGTCGTTTTGAGCGCCGGTCTTTTCCGCCCCGCTTGCTGCCTCTGGCCCGTCCGCTGGTCCCTTTGCCCTGCTTATCCTTGCGCTCGGTCTTGCTCCCCTTGCCGCCCTTGCCGCCCGCCGTGCTGGACGGATCCAGACGCAGATCCAGTTTGCCTTCTTCCGGGACCACATCCACCAGCACCACGGACAGCGGATCACCCAGGGTGAACCGCCGGCCCGAACGCTCGCCAACCAGCGCCAGACTCTGGGGTTGATACTGAAAATAGTCGCTGCCGAGTTCGGAGATGTGCAGAAGTCCCTGCACGAAGAACCCTTTCAGCTCCACAAAGAGCCCGAACTCGGTCACGCCCATGACGATGCCATCGAATGTCTCGCCCTTCCTGGGCGCCACGTACTCGCACTTCAGCCAGGCATCCACCGCCCAGCCCGCGCTCTCCGCCCGTCTTTCCGTGGCCGAGATCCGCGCGCCGATCTCCATCAGCAACTCGGTGTCGTACAGGGGTTCGCCTTTCTCGAGGATGGCCTTGATGGTTCGATGCACCGTGAGATCCGCATAACGGCGGATGGGCGACGTGAAGTGCATGTAGCGCTCCAGACCGAGGCCGAAGTGGCCCTGATTGTCCGGCGTGTACACCGCCTGGGTGAGCGATCGGAGCACCATCATCTCGTAGAGCCAGCGAAGCTCCTTATCCGCCAGCTGATCCGTGGCCGACTTCAATCCCCTGGGGGTCAGTTCACCCTGCGGCAGGCGCACGCCCGCCATGGCCAGGGCCTGTTTCAGCTGTTCGAGTTTTTCCGCCGCAGGCTTTTCGTGGACGCGATAGACCCCCATCTTCGGGCCGAGGGATTTTTCGATGAACTGGGCCGCACAGACGTTGGCGTTGATCATCGCTTCCTCGATCAGCATGTGCGCGTCGAGCCGGTGCACGGGATGAATCGCCTTGACCCGATTGTCTTCGAGCTCGAGGGTCGCCTCATGGGTATCGAAGTCCAGCGCTCCCCGCTCCTCCCGGGCCCTTCGGAAGGCCTGGTAGAGCTGGTTCAGTTCCGTCAGGGAATGGCAGACCTCCGACTCCACATCGAGGGCACCTTCGTCGAGGAATTCCTGGACCCGCTCGTAGGTGAGCCGCTGCCAGCTGCGGATCACCGCTGCATAGAATTCGAAGCCCGTCACCTTACCGGACCGGCTCACCTTCATATCGCAGACCATGGCGAGCCTGGCCACCTGCGGGTTCAGGGAACAAAGACCGTTGGAGAGCACCTCCGGCAGCATGGGGATCACACGGTCCGGCAGGTAGACGCTGTTGCCCCGCTCCGCTGCGTTGATGTCCAGGTCCGAGCCGGGTTTCACGTAGTGGGCAACGTCCGCGATGGCAACCACGAGCCGCCAGCCGCCCCGACGCCGCTCGGCAAAGACCGCATCGTCGAAATCCCTTGCCGTCGCGCCGTCAATGGTGACCAGCGGGGTGTCCGTCAGATCGACCCGGTGCGGATGTTTACCCGCCACCACTTTGGAGGGCAGACGCTCGAGCTGATGCGCCACGTCCGGCGCCCATTCCGTGGGGATGCCGTGGGCGTTGATCATGGTGACCACCGCCTGGGCCACCCCGCCATCGGCACCCAGATGCTCGATGATCCGTCCACTTAAGGCACGCCGCTCCTCGCCGAGGATCTCCACCGCGACGGTTTCGCCGTCCACGGCTTCGTCCGGATTGACGAGGGAAACCCGGCCCTTGTAGTCCGGGCTGAGTGATTCAACGTACGGGTAGCGCCCCCTGGCCCGGGTGATGCCGATCACCGGACGGCTGGAACGGGTCAGCACTTCGAGCACGTGCACTTCCTCGCCCACGATTCTGGCACTCACCTCGTCGCCGGGCCGCAGCAACTGGCCTCGCTGCCGTTCCAGCGGCAGTCCTCGGAACGAAAGCGTCATCCCGGTGGCCTCGATCACACCCCGGTGCTGGCCCCCCGCTCTGGCCGCGTGGTACGCGCCGCGATGATCCTGGGCCAGCTCACCACTGCGGACCATGCCTTTCAGCAGATTGCGCAGACTCCGGCGGTCCGCGCTGCTCGACGCATCGAGCGCCACCACCAGGTCCCGCCAGGCCATCGGGCGATGCTCGGTTTCGAGCAGACGGAGGAGCGTTTTGGCATCGAGTTTCAAAGGCTGTCCCTGGTGAAGCGGCGAATATGGCTGAGCGCTTTGGCGCCCGACCGCTAGTTTGACAGAAAAGGCCGACTTCTATTTAATTGCGCGCCCTGCCGGTCACTCAAATGCAATCAGGCCTTTAAGTGAACTGTCTCATGCCGAGGTGGTGAAATTGGTAGACACGCTAGCTTCAGGTGCTAGTGGGGGTAACCCCGTGGAGGTTCAAGTCCTCTCCTCGGCACCAACTCCTTGTTCCCATTGCCCGATCCCGTGCCTCGCGTTGCCATGCCTCGCGTTTCAGGTTCTGATGCCCGCATGACCGCCCCCCTCACCGACCGAATCGCCGTCGTCGCCGGCGCCACCCGTGGGGCCGGCCGGGGGATCGCCCGAATGCTGGGCGAAGCCGGCGCCACTGTCTACTGCACGGGCCGCAGCACCCGTGGCAACCCCTCGCCCATCGGCCGCCCGGAAACCATCGACGAGACCGCGGAGATGGTCACTGCCGCCGGTGGACGTGGTATCGCCGTGCGCACAGACCACAGTCAGGCAGAGCAGGTGGAAGCCCTGTTCGAACGGGTTCGGACCGAGTCCGGTCGCCTGGACCTGCTGGTCAACGATATCGGCGGGGAAGATCAGGCCGAGTGGCAGCCCATCTGGCAGGCGGACCTGGATCAGGGGTTCGCCTTCATGGATACCGCCGTACGCACCCACATCATCACCAGCCGCTACGGGGTGCCGCTGATGCGCGAACAGGGCAGCGGGCTGATCGTGGAGATCACCGACGGCGACCACAGTGGCTACCGGGGCAGCTTTTTCTATGACCTGGTGAAGAACCAGCTGATTCGAGCCGCCTATGTGCTGTCGGTGGAACTCGCCTCGGATGGCATCACGGCCGTGGCGGTCACCCCGGGCTTTCTCCGTTCGGAAGCCATGCTGGAGAACTTCGGGGTCAGCGAGGAGAACTGGCAGGACGCAATTCCGAAAGCGATGGGATTCAGCGAGTCCGAGACACCCTGCTTCGTCGGCCGGGCGGTGGCGGCGCTGGCGGCGGATCCCCAGGTGCACGGCAAGACCGGTCAGGCACTGGCCAGCTGGACCCTCGCCCGTGAGTATGGCTTCACCGACATGGACGGCCGTCGCCCGGACTGGTGGGCCTTTTTCGAGCGCTCGATCGACGATCTGTCCGCAAAAGGCGGACCGGAGAACGAGGAGGAAAAGTACTGGGTGCAGGCCTGGCACACCCAGCTGAAGGATCAGCCGGCCCACGAGGACCTGGTCGCCCGGTTGGCGACGCTGCTGCCTCCGCGAGCCACTCCGGATTCCTAGCTGGCGTCCGGCTTCAGCGACACATCCTGGAACTGCAGCTGGTTCAAGGTGTAGTAGACGCCCTTCTGCGCCATCAATTCCGAGTGGCTGCCCAGTTCCTTCACCCGGCCATCTTTGAGCACCAGGATCCGATCCGCCTCCTGAATGGTCTGTAACCGGTGGGCAATCAGGATGGACGTCCGCTCGGCCATGATGGTCTTGAGTGCATCCTGGATCATCTGCTCCGTTTCCGTATCGATGCTGGCGGTGGCTTCATCGAGGATCAGGATCTCCGGATCCGCAGCGAGCACCCGGGCGAAAGCCAGCAGCTGACGCTGGCCTTGAGAGAGGTTCTGGCCTCGTTCGACCAGAGGTTCGTCATAGCCATTCGGCAGCGCTTCGATGAACGAGTCCGCATGCACCATTTTCGCGGCGCGGATGGCATCCGCGCGGCTAATGGCCGGATTGCCCAGATGGATGTTGTCCAGGATGGTGCCGGAGAAGATGTGGAAGTCCTGCAGCACCACACCCACCCTGGCGCGTACGTCGGCCGCCCGCATCTGATTGAGGTCGATGCCATCCAGAAAAATACTGGCGTCCGGAAAGTTGTAAAACCGCCCGAGCAGACGGATGAGCGTGCTCTTACCCGAGCCGGTGGGCCCGACCACAGCCAGCTTCTCACCGGGCGCCACGGTGAAGGAAACCTCATGCAGCACCGGCTCTCTCGGGTCATAACCGAAAGTGAGACGCCGGAACTCGATCTCTCCGGTCAGCCGGGACGGCAGGGTGGCCGGCACGTCCGGCTCCCGCACCTGCTCGTGCCAGTCCAGGGCCTGGAAGATCCGCTCCGCACTCGCCATGGCCCGGAACAGGATGTTGTACTGCTGGCCGAGCACCCGGATCGGCCGGATGAACATATCCACGAACTGGGAAAACAGAATCACCGAGCCGAGCGAGATCGTCTCCTGCAGGGCACTGCCGCCGCCCACCCAGATGATCACCGCCAGCGCCATGTTCACCATGTTGTCCATGAAGGCGCCGTAGCTCGACTCCAGGTTGATGGCGTAGAATTCGTGCTGGCGGTTGTTCTGATTGATGGCGCCGTACCGGGCCAGGTTCTCTGCTTCCCGGTTCGACAGCTGCACCACCTGCATGCCGGACAGGTTTTCCTGCAGGTTCTGATTCAACTGGGAGACCGTATTCCGGATCACCCGGTAAACGCGCCGGGTAGCCTGACGGAAGAAGTAGGTGATCACGGCAAAGATGGGCACCGCGAGCAGCAGATAGAGGGTCAGCTCAACATCGATGGCCAGCATGATGGCGAGGCCGAGGAAGAACGGCACGAATTCACCGATCAGCATGCCGAGACCCATCATCAGCTCGAACAGCGCCTGCACGTCATTGGTGATCCGGGTCATGATCCGGCCCACGGCCACCCGGTCGTAAAAGGACGAGGGTCGCCGCTCCATGTGGGCGAAAAGATCGTGGCGCATGTCGCGAAGCGAGGACAGCACCGTCTTCGAAAAGCTCACCCGGTGCAGGTGGTAGAGCGTGTGACAGGTGATCGTGAAGACCGCGAAAATCAGACAGGCACTGGCCAGCGGCGGCCATCCGGTCAACGCCCCCACCCAGTCGTTCAAAGCGTTCATGCCGAAGTCCGGGAGCAGGGCATCCGGCTCACCCATGATCACGCCATCGATCACCACCCGGCTGACGATCACCGGCATGAGAATGGCCAGGGTGGACGCGAGGATCACCAGCCCGATACTGCCAGCGGCCAGGCGCTTGTGCGGCCCCACCCAGCCCATCAGCCGGCGCAGGTACTGCATGTTCATCGCCTGACCTTCGATGTCCGCCTCGAAGATGGAATGATCGAGCGGCTCTTCCTCCGGCCGTGGGCCCTGCCGGGCTTGGTCCGACGCGGTTTGATTCTGCGCGGTGCTCATCCCGCCACCTCACCCAGCTCATCGGAGGCATTCAGCTTGTTGCGCTGTGACGCTTCGAGCTCGGCATAGAAACCGCCGGCAGCCAGCAGTTCATCGTGGCTGCCCATCTCGATCAGGCGGCCTTCGTCCAGCACGATGATCCGGTCTGCGTGACGGGCGGTGGACACCCGGTGGGAGACCAGCAGGGTCGTGTGGTCGCTGCGCACCCTTTTCAATCCGGACAGGATGCGCTCTTCCGTCTCCGTATCCACGGCGGAGAAGCAGTCGTCGAGAATCAGCAGCGGCGTACGCCGGATCAGCCCCCGGGCCAGTGCAGTACGCTGCTTTTGCCCCCCGGACAGGGTGACCCCCCGCTCGCCGAGGATGGTGTTGAGCCCTTCCGGGAAATTCTCGATGGTTTCCTCCAGCGCGGCGGCGTGGGCAACCTCGAGGATCTCCTGATGATCCCGGTTCGGATCGTCGTAGGCGATGTTGTCACCCAGGCTGTCGGCGAACAGGAAGGGATCCTGCAGGACCAGACAGACCCGCTCGCGGAGAAACTTGAGCGGGAAACGATCGATGGAGTGATCGTCCAGCAGAATGCGACCGCTGCTCGGATCCAGCAATCGGACGAACAGTCGCAGCAGTGTGGATTTACCCGAGCCCACCCGGCCGATGAGCGCAATGGTCTCGCCCTGACCCACCTCGAAGCTGAGGTCATCCAGGGCATATCTTTCCTTGCCCTCATAACGGTAGCTGAGGTGCTCGACCCGGATTCTGCCCGTGAGCTCGGGAAATTCGTTAGACGGCCGATCTTCGATTTCCGGCTCGTAATCCATGATCTCGAACAGCCGCGCCGTACCGGAGGCGCCCCGCTGCCACTGGGTGACCAGAGCGCCCGCTTCCCGCACCGGCCAGAGCACCAGCGCCAGATAGGAGAAGAAAGCAGCGAAGGTGCCGATGGTGATGTCTCCCCGTTCCAGGAGGATGCTGCCGTAGCCGATGATGATCAGCGTGCCGGAGGCAGCCATCACCGGCATCAGCGCGCCGAGAAACGACGTGGTCCTGAACAGCGTCAGATTGCGGTCGGCGAAGTCCTGATTCACGCCATGAAAGCGCTCGATCTCCCGGTCCTCCTGAGCCATGGCCTGCACGGTGCGAATACCGTTCAGATTCTCCTGCACGAAGGTGGAAAGTTCGGCGAAACCTTCCTGGACCAGGCGGCTACGCTGATAGATCTTTTTTGAGAAGAGGTAGGCGACCAGGCCGATCAGCGGCATGGGCAGCAGAATGGCCAGGGTCAACGCCGGAGAAAGGCTGAACATGAACATGAGCCCGATCACCGCCGTCAGCAGCAGAATCAGGGTCATCCGGATGGCGCCGGCCAGAATTTCCCGGCACAGCGTTATGTCGTTGATGGCCCGGGCCATCAGATCGCCGATGGTGTAGCGACTGTAGAACCCCGGGCCCTGCAACTGCAGATGCTCGTAGAGCCGGTTGCGCAGGTCGTAGGCGGCGTTCACGCCGATGCGGCGCATGGCGATCCGATAGGCGATGGTGACCAGCATCTGCAGAATAACGCAGCCGACGATGGCCAGCGCCGGATCCTTCAGCGCCGCACTGGCGGTGGCGAGAGACAGCGTTCCTTCCGCCAGCCCTGCCTGGCCGGCAGCAATTCGGTCGATGCCGGTTTTCACGAACAGTGGGATCAGACCTTCGAAACCACGCGCGACGATCATCCCCAGCACGGCAAGCGCGAAGGAGTAGCGATAGCGCTTCAGATAAACGGTCAGTCGCCAGAGAGACTGCATGAAGGCCCCGGAATACTCTGTGCAGGATTGGTACGCCGGACCGGCCCAAGCCGTGTGAATAGGCTTGTTACAGACCCGGACAGATTACGAAAGAGCGTGCGTCGATGTCGGACAATGATAGCGGAGGGGCTTTGCGGCCGCCAGATTCAAGCCCGGCCCAGGCTCAGTTTTCCTTGAGCCACCAGCTGGAAATGGCATCCAGCGGTTTGCGCTGGATGTCCGGCACCTCAACATCCTGTGCCGGATACCCCGCCACCAGGATCAGAAACGGCCGCTCGTTTCTGGGGCGCGCGAGGATGTCGCGCAGAAAGGCCATGGGCGACGGCGTATGGGTGAGGGTGGCGAGGCCGGCGTTGTGCAGCGCGGCGAGCAGCATTCCGGTGGCAATGCCGACGGACTCCGAGACATAGTAGTTCTTGTGTTTTTCACCCTGGTCATCTTCCGCAAAGCGCTCTGCGAAAATCACAATCAGCCAGGGGGCCGTCTCGAGAAAGGGCTTGTCTGCGTCGGTGCCGAGGGGCGCGAGATCATCCAGCCAGGCCTGCGGTGCCCGTTCGTCATAAAACGCCCGCTCTTCCACTTCCGCCGCTTCCCGGATCTGACGCTTCACTTCGGCACTGCCCACCACGGCGAAGTGCCACGGCTGCCTGTTGGCGCCGCTGGGTGCGGTACCCGCCGCCCGAATGCAGTCACGGATGATCTGTGCCGGAACCGGCTCGTCCGAGAAGTCACGCACGGTCCGGCGTCGTTGCAGGTCGTCGGCAAAGGCGGCGGCCCTGGATTGCATCTGTTCGAGTGGGAAGCGGCGGTACTCGGACCAGCGCCGGAACCCTTCGGTATTCTCGTCTGAGCCCGCGGCTTTTCGAGTCACGGCCGGTCGGAAGCCGTATCCGGCTGATCCACCGCAACGGCGGGGAGATGATCGGAGCCCCGTTCCGCCTCCACGAAAACCCGGCGGATCTTCGGATCCAGCCCTTTGATCGCCTGGTTCAACTCGGTGACTGCGGCTTCCACCAGCGAGGAATCGATGCCATCCACGAAATCCACGGACAGCGTGACGATGATGTCGGATGGTCCCATATGCAGCGTGATGAGCTCGTTGACCGACAGCACCCGATCGTCAGCCGTGACCAGCCGCCTGATGGCCGCCACGGTTTCCGGCGCCGCGGACTCACCGATCAGCAACCCTTTCGCCTCATAGGCGAGCCAGGCGGCGGTGGCTGCCAGAATGAGGCCGATACAGATGGAAGCGCCGGCATCGAACAGGATGTTGCCGGTGAGCTGATAGAGATAGGTCGCAACCATCGCCACGACCAGTCCGAGCATGGCGGCGCTGTCTTCGAACACCACCACGAACAGGCTCGGGTCCTTGCCGCCGCGTACCGCGGCCATGATCGACTGGCCGGCCCGGCTCTTGTTGAATTCCCGCACGGCCACCCAGAGGGCACCGCCTTCGAAGACGATGGCCATTCCGAGCACGGCATAATTCAGGGTCAGATCGCCAAGAGGCTCCGGGTGACTCAGATGACTGAAACCCTGATACAACGAGATCCCGGCACCCAGGCCGAAGATCAGAATCGCGACCACGAAGCTCCAGAAATACACCTCTTTGCCATGTCCGAAGGGGAATTCGGCGTCCGCCGGCTTCTGTGCCTGTTTCAGGCCGTAGAGCAGCAACACCTGATTGCCGGAATCCACCACGGAATGAATGCCTTCGGAGAACATGGCTGCAGATCCGGAAACGGAGGCGGCAACGAATTTGGTGACGGCGATCAGCGAGTTTCCGACCAGCGCGGCGTAGATGGCCGTTTTGGATGAGCCCGCCATATCAGCCGGACCTCATCGTTTCTTCAGAACCAGAGAGCCGATGGAGTAACCCGCACCGAACGAGCAGATCACACCACAATCTCCGGCATCGAGATCCTCGTGATTCAGACAGAAGGCGATGATGGAACCGGCGGAAGCGGTGTTCGCATACTCGTCGAGCACGATGGGCGCTTCCTCCGCACTCGCATCCCGCCCGAGCAGTCGCCTGGCGATCAACAGATTCATATTGATATTGGCCTGGTGCAGCCACCAGCGCTTGATGTCTGCCACGCCGAGGCCCACCGCTTCGATCTGATCGGTGAGATGCTCGGCCGCCATCGGGCAGACTTCCTTGAAGACGCTGCGCCCGTTCTGGTGAAAGAGATTCTCTTCGCAATAAGGATCCACATCCTGCGCATAGGCGACATAGCCGAAGTTGGAGCGGATATTGTTCGAGAAAACGGTCTGGGATCGGGTTCCCAGAACATCGTAGGCATGGGCCGATGTGCAGGTCTCGGCGGATTCGAGCACCATGGCCGTGGACACATCGCCAAAGATGAAGTGGCTGTCCCGATCCCGATAATTCACCTGCGGGGAGGTGAGCTCCGGATTGATCACCAGCACGGCCCGCGCGGACCCGGCCGCGATCGCATCGACGGCGCGCTGCAGGGCGAAAGTTGCCGCAGAGCAGGCCACCAGCATGTCGAAGCCGGTGCCCTTGATGCCGAGTTCGTGCTGCACCTCGATGGCAATCGCCGGGTAGGAACGCTCGGTGTACGCACAGGAGACAATCACCAGATCGATGTCTTCCGGCGTCTTGCCGGATGCATCCATGGCGCGCCGGGCGGCGTTGAGCGCAATCTCCCCCTGATGGGAAAGCTCGGTTTCCGCACGGCGAGGGATCAGCGGTCGCATCCGATCAATATCGAGGATGCCGTCTTTCACATAGGCATAGCGTTGCCTGATACCGGAAGCTTTCTCGATGAATTCGGCGCTGGACAGCGGGATTTCGGATTGCTCTCCCGCAGCAATGGCCTCAGCGTTGGCGTCGTTCTCACGACTCGCGAAGGCGTTGTAAGCCGCCACCAGCTCTTCGTTCGTGACCACGTGCTCAGGTTTCCAGAGACCGGCCCCGCTGATGACCACCTGATTCATGCCCGCTCCTGAAATCTGCTTAGTGCGTTATCAACCACTAACGCTTCAAGGCTTCGGCAGATAGCCGCCGTCGACCCCTTTGATGAAGATACCAACTGCATCATGGGCGTGCAGAGATTCATGATGTTCGATGCGCACCCAGAAATCCGCCAGCCGCTCGTCGTGATCCAGCCGATCCTTGAGTTTGCGCCCGGCATCTTCGATGAACATCAGGTTCTGACCATTGAGCAGGGCGAACATCTGTTCGTCTTCCCGTTTCACCGCGGTCTGGACCGGCGTCTTCAGGGTCTGCTCCACCGTGTCGATCAGATCCGTAATCGGAAAGTGCTCGATGCCATGGTCCAGACGGACGAGTATCCAGGCATCACTCCGCTGACTGTGCGGAGTGGCTACGATCCCCTGCTCGGAGCCGAGCCATTCGTTGACCTGCTCCACGGAGACCTGATCCTGACCGCCGAAGTCTGCTTCGAACTGCTGCTGAATCAGCTGCCGGGCCAGCGCCGCCGACTGCGGGCAGGTGGATGAATACTGGACGTTGACCTTGAGTTCCAGGGCGATTTCGCCGTCGATGAGCTCGCCGCGAATCGATACCGGATAGCCATTCCAGCCGGAGTTTTCGCTGACCAGGGCGTCCCGACGCAGATAGTAATCAAAGTCGAACTGCACGAACGCACGACCGGAAAGATCCCGATGGGACTCGAGCATGCTACGCAGCAGAAGCTTGAGTCCGGCGGTTGTCAGAGGGCGCGTCTCGGAGTGCTCGTCCAGGATCAGGTACAGGCGCGACATGTGGATGCCCTTGGCCCGCTCGTCGCCCAGATCCACATAAATCTGCACCTTGGATTGCACCTGACGGATCTGATCGCCGTCTTTGATCGCCAACGGCTGATGGATACCGCTCATGCCCACCCACTCGAGCGTGTTCTGGGGCATCTGCAGCGCGCGGCCGGCCACATCCGGCATGTTGTTGAGGGCGACCAGGTCAGCCTTATTCATTTGGAATCTTCATTGGGCATCTTCATAAGGAACCTTCAAACGGCGCCTGGAAACGGCGTCTTCAAACAACACGTTTAAGAGCACCATAACTGCGGAGCCTGACTTCCATTCGGCCCGGCATTGTAACGAATCGTTCCGGCCCCTGTCCCAGAAGCCGGAAAAGCCCGGAAACGCCCGAAAACGGGGCTCCGCGTCAGTCCTTCAGGGATTCACGTTCGCTCTGGGTGAGTGCACGCGCTTCCTCTTCAAGCATCACCGGAATGCCATCCCGGATGGGAAATGCCAGACCGCTGGCCCGACACCAGAGTTCGTTCGCCTCTTTTTTATAGGTAAGAGAGGCCTTGCTGACCGGACAGACGAGGAGTTCGAGTAATTTTGAATCGAGGGCCATGGAAAAATCCCCTAATGAAACGGGTCTTTGAGCACGATGGTCTCGGCCCGGTCCGGGCCCGTGGAGATGATATCGATGGGCGCACCCACAGCATCTTCGATTCGCTTCAGATAGGCCTGGGCGTTGACCGGCAGTTCATCGTAACGCCTGATGCCCACGGTGCTGTCCTGCCAGCCCGGCAGGGTTTCATAGACCGGCGTGATATCCGCGTAGTACTCACTGGCAAAGCGTGGCGTGCCCGCCACGCCATCCGCCTGCTGATAGCCCGTGCAGATGCGGATCTCCTCGAGTCCGTCGAGCACGTCGAGCTTGGTCAGGCAGAGGCCGGAAATGCTGTTTATCTGCACCGCCTGACGCACCGCGGCCGCATCAAACCAGCCACAACGGCGGGGCCGGCCGGTGGTGGCGCCGAATTCGTTGCCACGCTCGGCCAGCCGGGCGCCGATGTCATCGAAGAGTTCGGTGGGAAAGGGTCCGGAACCCACACGGGTGGAATACGCCTTAGTGATCCCCAGCACGTAGTCCAGATAACGCGGACCAAAGCCACTGCCGACCGCCGTGCCTCCAGCCGTGGTATTCGAGGAGGTGACGAACGGATAGGTGCCGAGGTCCACATCCAGCAGCGCGCCCTGGGCGCCTTCGAAGAGAATGGGCTTACCGGCCTCACGCAGGGCGTGCAGCATGGGCACGATGTCGGCAACCATGGGCTGAATCTGCTCCGCCACCTCGGCGCACTGATCCAGCGTCTGCTCGAAGTCCACGGGCTTGGTGTGGTAGTAACTCGTCAGCATGAAGTTGTGGTACTCCATCACTTCCGAAAGCTTGGCGGCGAAGCCCTGCCAGTAGTACATGTCTCCCAGACGGACGCCGCGACGGGCTGCTTTGTCTTCGTAGGCAGGGCCGATCCCGCGCCCCGTGGTACCGATTTTCTGAGAGCCGCGAGCTTTCTCACGAGCCAGATCCAGTTCCACGTGATAGGGCAGGATCAACGGGCAGGCCGGTGAGATGAACAGCCGTTCGCGTACGGATACGCCACGTTCTTCGAGCCCCACCACCTCTTTGAGCAACGCGTGCGGCTCCAGCACCACACCATTGCCGATAAAACACTGCACGCTGGTGCGCAGAATGCCGGACGGAATCAGGTGCAGGACGGTTTTCTCGCCATCGATCACCAGCGTGTGGCCCGCATTGTGCCCACCCTGAAAGCGCACCACGGCGCTCACCTCTTCGGTCAGAAGGTCGACGACCTTCCCCTTCCCTTCGTCGCCCCACTGAGTGCCGATGACGACAACGTTACGTCCCATGGAAATTTGCTCGCTAAATGATCAGACGGCCGGGTCTTCGACCCAGTCTCCGCCTCGGTTAATCAGGATCCTGGTGCAGCGAACGGGACGTTCGTCATCCGCGGTCAGTGCCACCACCACTGCCTTTCCGGCGTCACGCAGCCGCCGGATGGCCGCCTCGCGACCGGAATCGGCGTCTTCTATCCATGGCGCCCAGATGGCTGACGCATCCGCCTCAACGGCACCAGCCAGTTCGTTCAGATTCACATCGAAGCCGGTGGCCGGTCGTGCCCGGCCAAAGGCACTGCCAATGCCGTCGTAACGGCCGCCGCGGGCCAGCGCGCGGCCTGCCTGGGCGTGATACGCCGAGAAGATCGGACCGTTGTGGTAGCCATAACCGGCCAGCTCCGCCAGATCGAATCGCAGTTCGGCATCCGGGGCATTCTTCAGGACCAGGTCGGCCAGTTCATCCAGCGCATCGATGGCCGCTGTGACTTCGTCGCCGCCGTCCTGCAGCAGCGAACGGGCATCATCCAGCACCCGACGCTCACCCATCAGTCCCGGCAACTGCGTGACGAGTTTCCCTTGAGGGCTGTCCGCAAGAATTCGGGCAACATCCGGTTCGGCTTTGCTCTGCACCGCGGCAAAGAGTTCCGCCTCGATCGACTCAGCCAGATCCAGCGAGCTGATCAGATGCTGATAGATCCCCATGTGCCCGAGCACGAGAATCGGGCTGGTGATGCCGACGCCTGCCAGCACCTCGAGCATCAGCGCCACGACTTCGGCGTCCGCCGTCAGGGTCGCGGCACCAAAAAGTTCCGCGCCCGCCTTCAGAGGCACCCGGTCATCCAGGCTGGAAACCGGGTTCGCGTACACCACGTTGCCGGCATAACAGAGCCGCTGCACCCCGGGCTCGGGGCGACTGTGTGCGTCCACCCGCACGGCCTGGGCCGTCATGTCGGCACGTACGCCCAGCATGCGGCCGCTTTTCTGATCCAGCGCCTTCAGCGTCTGCAGATCCATGTCGTCGCCTGCCCCGACCAGAAGCGCATCGAGGTATTCCACAACGGGCGGCTCTATGTACTCGTATCCCCAGGCACGGAAAACGTCCAGCACCCTGCGCCGGGTCAGTTCCAGCGCCCAGGCATCCGGCGGAAGCAGCTCACCGACGCCCGCCGGGAGTCTCCAGTTACGATTGCTCATCTTCTTAAGCGGTTGCTCTGATTATCTGATCAGGTAGAGAAGCAGGGTGCCGGCCAGCATGCTGACAAGCCCAGCCACGCGCATGGCATTATCCGACACATCGGCCAGGGCCATCGCCAGCGCACGCCAGCGACGCGGGTACAGAAACGGCATGATGCCTTCGATCACGAGCACCAGACACAGTGCAATGGCGAGTTCGCTCCACATCGTTCAACTCAGACGGCCATACGCCGCGCCACTGCGGTTCAGGAGCCGCCGTCATCACCCTTCAGGTATTTGAAGAACTTACTGTTCGGATCGAGCACCAGCATGTCGCCCTTGTCCTGAAAGACGTTGGCGTAAGCATTGATGCTGCGATAGAACTCATAGAATTCCGGGTCTTTATTGTAAGCCTCGGCATAGATGGAAGCAGCCCTGGCATCGCCGTCACCACGAATTTCCTGGGCCTGCTTGTAGGCGTTGGCTTCGATCACAACGGTCTGCCGATCGGCATCCGCACGAACGCCGAGGGCCAGTTCACGCCCCTGGGCCCGATACTGACGGGCTTCGATTTCCCGCTCGGAGTTCATTCGATCGTATACGGACGAGGACACCTCCGTTGGCAGGTCGATCCGCTTCACGCGCACGTCCACCACCTCGATGCCCGCATCCCTGCGCATCACTTCGTCCAGATCGGTGGTGAGATCGAGCATGAGCTTATCCCGTTCGCCGGATACCACTTCGTGCATGTCCCTACGGCTGATCTGGTTTCTCAAGCCTTCGTTCACCCGCTCCTGCAGGATCTGGCGCCCTCTGATCTCGTCGAAGTTGGTCGCCGTATAGAAGGTTTCCACATCGGCGATCCGCCACTTAGCGAAGCTGTCGACGATCAGCGGCTTCTTTTCCAGGGTGAAGTAGGTTTCCGGACTCGCGTCGGCAGTCAGCACCCGCGCATCCGCCTTTTTAATCTCTTCGGCAATCGGCAGCTTGAAGTGCAGACCGGGCGCCACGTCTTTATCCACCACCGCACCGAAGCGGAGCAGGATGGCCCGCTCAGTCTGATCCACGGTGTAAACGGAATCCATGGCGAGCAGTATCACCAGCGCGCCGATAACGATGAGAATCACATTCTGAAGGCTCATTTGGCTCTCCTTATCCTCAGCGGTTTTCTCTCATACGACCGGTGGATACCCGATCGTTGAGCTCTCGGAGAATGGCATCGGCAATGGAGCTGACTGTCTCACGATTGGTGCCCTGCAAGGCCGCCGATGGCTGATTCAGCCGATCCAGCGGCAGGTACATGAGATTGTTGCCACCTTCCACGTCCACCATGATTTTGCTCGAGCGGCTCAACACGGACTCCATTGCATCGATATACAGACGATCCCGGGTCACCCGCTTGGCCAGTTGATACTCGTAGAGCAATTTGTTGAAGCGATCGGCTTCACCTTCGGCCCTCGCGATCACCTGATCCCGATACGCGCTGGCCTGCTCGATGGCTTTCTGGGCCTCACCCCGGGCTTCCGGGATGACGCTCTCGGCGTAGGCGTTCGCATCGTTGATCGTGCGCTGCTCGTCTTCCTTCGCCTTCTGAACGTCGTTGAACGCGTCCCGCACCTGATTCGGGGGAGCGGACTCATCGATATTCACTTTGCTGATCAGAATGCCGGTGCCGTAGGAATTGAGGTACGTCTGCAGACGCTCCTGCACTTCGGCGGCGACCGCCGCCCGGCCATCGGTGATCACCTGATCCATCACCGAGCTGCCCACCACGTGCCGCAGAGCACTTTCCGTGGCGTGATCCAGGCTGATCTGCGGATCACGCACCCGCACCAGATATTCCACCGGATTGTTGACCAGCCACTGCACGGTCAGACTGACATCCACGATGTTCTCGTCCTCGGTGAGCATGAGCGCTTTATGGCTCTTGGAGTTCAGTCGAGTGACGTTCACCAGTTCCACGCGATCGATCACGGGTGGATTCCAGTGCAGACCCGGCATGACCACGTCGTCCTGCACCTTACCGAACCGGAACACCACGCCCCGTTCCTGCTGGTCCACCTGATAGACGCCAAAGGCGACATAGGCAATTGCCAGCACTGCCAGAGCAATGCCGGCCATATTCATGTTGAAGCCGCCGCCCGAGCTGCCACCGCCACCCCCGCCGCCACCAAATATGCCGGCGAGCTGTTGCTGCAGCTTCTTGAACGCTTCATCCAGATCCGGTGGGCCCTGGTCGCCTCGACCACCCCATGGATCTTTGTCGCCACCACCCGGTTCGTTCCAGGCCATTTTCAAAATACTCCGATGTTCCGCTTGGTCAGCATAAACCGACTTCTTTCCCGGCAGGCGAGCCATCCCGTGTCTCAGTCAGGACTGCTCAGGAGCGACTTCACGCTCTCCATCACGCTTACCGGGGAAATCAGTTGGCCAGAAAGGGGAGTTTATGGACGGGCTCCGCCGGCTGCAACAGAACAGTAGGCAAGGCTTCGAGACGTTCGATGAGCACCGGGTCCGCCCGGAGCTGCATCGCAACGCTGCCATCCTCTGCCATCTGCTCATCGATCACCGCGCCAAGGCGGTAGAGCCAGGCCCTCGTCCGGCCATCTTCCGGTGCAATCAGCACCTGTGTGGGAGCCGTCACCCCCAGGGTATCGGCTATCGCCTGCTTCAGTGCCGGGAGGCCGTCGCCGGTGAGGGCGCTGACCTGAATGCCTTTGTGGGCAATCACTTCCGGGCCCTGAGGCGCCAGATCCATCTTGTTCAGCACCAGCAGCGTGGGCAGTTCCAGGGCGCCGATCTCTTCCAGCACGGCATTGACCTCATTAATCCGCGCATCCACCCCCGGACTCGCGCCATCCACCACATGCAGCAGCAGGTCGGCCCCGGCCACCTCTTCAAGGGTGGCTTTGAACGCCTCGATCAGCGAATGGGGCAGCTTGCTGATGAAGCCCACGGTATCGGCCAGCACGATTTCGCCCACCCCATCGATCTGCAACCGACGCATGGTCGGATCCAGGGTGGCGAACAGTTTGTCTTCGGAAAGCACTTCCGCCGTTGTCAGACTGTTGAACAAGGTGGATTTCCCGGCATTTGTATAGCCGACCAGGGACACGGTGGGGGTTTTCGACCGCTGCCGGCGACGCCGTCCCAGCGCCCGTCTTTTTGCCACCTGTCCGAGCTTCCGTTCTGTGCTCTTGATGCGCTCACTGAGCATGCGCTGATCGAGCTCGAGCTGGGTTTCGCCCGCCCCTCTCAAGCCGATGCCGCCTTTCTGCCGGTCCAGGTGGGTCCAGCCGCGGACCAGACGGGTCTGGGCGTGTTTGAGCTGAGCGAGCTCAACCTGCAGCTGGCCTTCATAGGTCCGGGCACGGCCGGCAAAAATGGTGAGAATCAGCTCCGTGCGGGTGATCACCCGGCAGCCCAGCTCCTTTTCCAGGTTGCGCTGCTGGCCGGCACCAAGCTCGTGATTGACGATGAGCAGGTCTGCACCGGCCTGGTGCATCCGCCGGCCGAGCTCTTCGAGCTTGCCACCGCCGACAAACGCCCGGGGATGTGGATGATCCCGGGTCGCCATGACGGTATCCGCCACGTCCACCTCGGCCGTACGGGCCAGCTCGACGCACTCAGCCAGGGCGGCTTCGTCGTCGATGGCACCCGCCTCTCTGAAGGCCGGCGCACGAAAATGAACATGGAGAACGACGGCCTTGCGGCCGGCTTCTGGACGATCGAAAAACAAGGTTGCTCCTGGAGAATCAAGCCCTCGCGACCGTCATGGCCACGAGCGCCCTATACTTTCTCAGCCTCCGCCGATTCTTCGGCCTGGGCGTTTGCCGGGTTGGCAATCCGCACGTTGCGGGACGGCACCACCGTAGAGATCGCGTGCTTGTAAACCATCTGGCTCACGGAATTGCGTAATAAGACCACAAACTGATCAAAGGATTCGATCTGGCCCTGCAGCTTGATTCCGTTGACCAGATAGATGGATACCGGAATTCGCTCCTTACGCAACGTGTTGAGATAAGGGTCTTGTAATGAATGCCCTTTCGACATGACCTGCTCCTTGATTCACGCGACGCTGCCGGCTTCAGACCCACCCGGCGACCGTCACGGTCCCTTATTGTTGTTTGCAGGGCACTATGGCTCACAGTCACCGCCCAATGCAAGGCACCTTACTGTAACAGCCCGATCCGGTCGGGCTTAAAAAAACGCCCTGTATTCAATCAGTTAGTTCCATCTTTGCAACTATCTGCGACGCCAGCCTGGTTCCGGACGCCCAGGTCATGGTCAACAGCTCCGGCCAGCCACGCATCCAGGTGAGCTGTCTTTTGGCCAGCTGCCGGGTGGCCGCGAGCACCTTTTCGCGCATTTCAGCCTGGGAAGAGTGCCCTTCCAGGTGCTCCCAGACCTGCCGGTAGCCCACGGCACGCATGGCCGGGAGGTCCACGTGCATGCGGACCTGGCTTTTCAGCCCGGCCACCTCGTCAACGAAGCCGGATTCGAGCATGGCATCGAGTCGCGCTTCGATCCGGGCATGGAGGGCGGCCCGGGATTCCGGCTGGATGCCGAACTCCAAAAGCCGCAGGCCCAGGCGCGCCCGCACGTTCTTCGCTTCCGCCCAGTGCCCGGAAATCGGTATGCCCGACACCGCATGCACTTCCAGGGCCCGTTGTATCCGGGAAAAATTGTTCGGGTGAATGCGCGCCGCCGCTTCCGGATCCAGTTTCTGCAGACGTTCGTACAACGCTCCGGTGCCGCGCTGCCGGGCTTCGTCCGAGAGCTGCTGGCGGACGGTCTGATCCGCGGCGGGCATGGGCGCGATGCCTTCCCGGAAACCTTTCAGGTACAGCATGGATCCCCCCACCAGCATGGGGACTCTGCCTTCGCTGCGAATCTGCTGCACGGCCTGATCCGCATCCGCGACGAACTCCGCCACACTGTAGGTCTCATGCGGATCCCGGATGTCGATCAGCGCATGAGGGTACCTGGCCAGTTCCTCCGGACCGGGCTTAGCCGTGCCGATGTCCATTCCCCGGTACACCATGGCCGAGTCCATGCTGATCAATGAGATGGGATAGCGGTCGGCCAGGGCCATGGCGGCCTGGGTTTTGCCGCTGGCGGTGGGACCGGTCAGTGCGATCACGAAGTCTTCCGCCATACGACCGCCGGCCTACTGGCCCCTCAGGAACAGACTGTCCAGATCGTCCATGGACTGCACCATATAGGTCGGCCTGCCATGGTTGCACTGGCCGGCGTTCGGCGTGCGCTCCATTTCCCTGAGCAGGGCGTTCATTTCTGTCACGGTGAGCTGGCGATGGGCGCGGACCGAACCATGGCAGGCCATTGTGGCGAGCAGGCGCTCGTTCGCCGCCTCCACCCGGGCGCTGGTGCCCAGTTCCCCCACGTCCGCCAGCAGATCCTGAACCAGCGCCGCCGCATCACCGGCCAGAAGCGCCGGCACCTCGCGAATCGTCACGGCCTGCTGGCCGCTGCGTTCCAGCCGTATGCCGAGCTTGTCGAGTGCGCCTGCCACCTCTTCAACCCGGTCTGCATCGGCTTCGGAAACGTTCAACACCTCCGGCACCAGTAACTGCTGGCGGGGCACGGTACCTGTGAGCACATCGGCCTTCAGCTTTTCGTAGGTGATCCGCTCATGGGCCGCGTGCATGTCCACCACCACCAGCCCGTCTGCATTCTGTGCCAGCACGTAGATGCCGTGCAGTTGTGCGATGGCAAAGCCGAGCGGCGGGATATCTTCCGCCGGTTGCTCGGCCGCGGACATTGGGGCGGTCACCGGACCGGGCTCTGCAATACCCGGCCCGGGCATCCTGCTGTCGGCGTAGCTGCCGGCGGCGGCGGCCGCCTGATGCAACAGGAGCGCCGATTGCCGGGCTCCGGGATCGTCGGGGGACATGCCGCGGACCGGCCCGCCACCCGGCACCACGGGTGGCGCGACGGTGTCGGGTCGGACGTCCCTGAGTGCGCGGTTCAGTTTTCCGAAGATGAAATCGTGCACGTTCCGGCCGTCCCGGAAGCGGACTTCGTGCTTGGTGGGGTGCACGTTCACGTCCACAGCCGTGGCCGGCAGGGTGAGATACAACACAAACACCGGATGTCGGCCGCCGAAGAGCACGTCGCGGTACGCCTGTCGGATGGCGTGAGCCACCAGCTTATCGCGCACGATCCGGCCGTTGACGAAGAAATACTGCTGGTCCGTCTGGCTCCGGGAATGTGTCGGCAGGCCCACCCAGCCGGTGAGCGAAAGCTCCGCTCCCTGCTCATCGATGGTGATGGATCGACTGACGAATTCCTCCGACAGCACCCTGGCCAGGCGCTGCTCAGGCGGACCGGCGGGCAGGGCCAGCTTGCCCCGACCCGAGCCCTGATCCAGCGACAGCCCCACATCGAATCGCGCCAGGCTGACGCTGCGCACGACCCGGTCTATGTGGCTCTGCTCGGTGCGTTCCGCCTTCAGGAACTTGCGCCGCGCCGGGGTGTTGAAGAAAAGATCACTCACCTCCACGGTGGTGCCCTGAGGGTGTGCGGCCGGCTTGAAGGCCATCTCCCGCCCCCCATCCACTTCGATCCGCATGGCCTGATCGGCGCCTGTCGGCCGCGAGGTGATGGCCAGCCGGGCAACGGAAGCCACACTCGCCAGCGCTTCACCGCGGAAGCCCAGACTGGCCACCCCATCCAGGTCGTGGGCCGATCTGATCTTGCTGGTGGCATGCCGTGAGACGGCCAGGCGCAGATCATCCGGATGTATCCCCGAGCCGTTGTCGCGCACCAGCACCCGCTTCATGCCGCCCATATCCGATCTGATGTCGATCTGGGTCGCGGCCGCATCCAGACTGTTTTCGATCAATTCCTTGACCAGGGAAGCCGGGCGCTCAACCACCTCGCCAGCGGCGATCTGATTGGAAACGACGTCCGAAAGCTGTTGGATCCGCTGGTTCATATCAGCCGGCCGGAATGGTGATCACCTGACCGACGCGAATCTGATCTCCGCGCAGTCCGTTCACCTCCTTGATCCGGCTGGCGCTGGTGCCATAGCGGACGGCGATGCCGGACAGGGTGTCGCCGCGGGATATGGTGTAGCGCTGGCCGCCCCGCTCCCGCTGCCATGCGAGCAGCGTGCCCTCGGGCGCCCGCCTCGACATATAGGTGCGAATGCCTTCGAAAATGGCATCCGCCATCTTCTCCTGATAGGCCGCCGCACTCAGTTTGCGGGCTTCGGCCGGATTGGAAATGAACCCGGTCTCCACCAGGATGGAGGGCATGTCCGGCGACTTCAGCACCAGAAAGCCGGCCTGTTCCACCCGCTTCTTGTGCAGGTCGGTGATGCGCCCCATGCGCGCCAGCACGGCTTCACCCACCTCGATGCTGGCAGAACGATTGGCGTCCATGGAGACCTCGAGAATCGCCTGCAGCAGATAGTCCTCCTGGCCGCCACCGACCACTTCTTCGGCCACACCGCCGATCATGTCTGATGCGTTTTCACTGGCAGCCAGCCAGCGGGCCGTCTCCGAAGAGGCGCCACGATCCGACAGCGTATACACCGACGCGCCATTCACCGAAGGGCTTTTGAACGCATCCGCGTGAATGGAGATAAACAGATGCGCCTGCACTTCCCGGGCCCGTTCGGTGCGTTTGCGGTGAGCCAGATAGTAGTCGCCGGTGCGGATCATCACCGGCCGATAACCTTCCGCCCGTTTGAATTTCTGTTCCAGGCGCCGGGAGATGCTCATCACCACATCTTTCTCCCGCACCTTACCCGGTCCGAGCGCGCCCGGATCCTCACCGCCGTGGCCGGCATCGATGGCGATGATCACATCCCGTTTGCCTTCCGGTTTCGGCACGAAGCTCGGGCGTTTGGCGGTCGTGGCCGAGTGCAGGTCCACCACCAGACGATGACCGTAAGGCGCCACCGGCTCCAGCTTGAACGCCTTTGGCGTGGGCGTGCCGGTCACATCGAGCACGATCCGGTAGTCCCCGCCCCGCGCCGAACCACGCACGCCTTTCACCCTCTTTCTGGCAAGCGCCACCCGCTCCGGCGCGAAACCGGTATCGGGACGGGTATTCGCCAGGTCGATGACGATCCGTTTCGGATTGTCCAGGCTGAACAGGTCGTAACTCACATTGTCGGATACATCGAGCACTACGCGGGTGTAGTCGGGGGCTTCGTGCATACGCACACCTTCCAGCGTCGCAGCCTGAGAGGGACAGGCGACAACGGCGAGCACGACGAGGAAGAGGAGGCGAACCGGCACAGGGCCGGCGGTCGGAACATGTTCAGGAATTGACCGATACTTCAATGTGTCGCCCCTCTCCTTCGAGGCTCAATCGAATCGTTACATTCGGGGCCGGCAGTCGCGCCGCGCCCTTTTCCGCCCACTCGATGAGCGTCAGCGCATCGGCATCGAGCAGCTCATCGATACCGATGAAATCCAGCTCCTCACTGTCACCAATCCGATAGAGATCGAGGTGATAGATGGTTCGACCTGCCACCTCATATGGCTCCAGCAGCGTGTAGGTCGGACTTTTGACCGACCCCGTGTGGCCTGAGGCACGAAGTATGCCCCGCACCAGTGTGGTCTTGCCAGCGCCCAGCTGACCTTCCAGAAAGACCAGCGGGGCGCCTTCCAGGTACACCAGCAGCTTTGCCGCGAAGGCGAGCGTGGCGGCTTCATCGGCGAGATGCTCGGAGAGCACCAGCTGTTTTCGAGGCGTCTGCTCAGTCATCTTCCCGGTCACTTCTTCAGTCACTTTCTCGCACTTTCCCGCTCTGGGGACGAACCCGAGGCGTGGGCGCACAGCAACTCGATCATCTCCGGCAGCAGGTCCGTGGCGAGCAGGCTGACCTGGCCCAGCCGATCGGCGGCACGATCGCCGGCCAGGCTGTGCAGACAGGTGCCGAGCGCCGCTGCGTCGGCCGGCCCGTGTCCCTGTGCCAGCAGGGCGCCGATGACGCCGGACAGCACGTCGCCCATGCCGGCGCTGGCCATACCTGGATTGCCATGTGCACAGACCCCGATCACCCGGGTTGCGTCAGCGACGACGCTACCGGCGCCTTTGAGTACCGCAACCCCGCCAACCCGATCGGCCAGCGCTCGGGCAGCAGCCGGACGATCCGCCTGGACATCGGCAACGGTTGCCGCCAGTAATCGGGCGGCTTCCGCCGCATGGGGGGTGATGACGGTACCGGCGGGAATCGGGATGCCGCTCTCAGCCAGCCAGTACAGGCCATCCGCATCCACGAGCGTCGCCAGGCGCTGGTCAGCCCGGGAAAGCGCCTGCTCAAACAACCGCTCGCCCCAGGCTCGCCGGCCAAGGCCCGGCCCGACAACCAGGGTGGTTGCTCTATCCAGCACTGCCCGGATGCCTGGGCCGTCATCCGCATCCAGCACCATCACTTCCGGCCGCCTGGCCAGAATGGCATTCCGGTGCTCTGCACGGGTGATGACCGTGACCATTCCGGCGCCGCAGCGGAGCACCGCTTCTGCCGACATGGCCACAGCGCCACCCATGGATACATCGCCGCCAATGACGGCCACATGGCCGAGGGATTGCTTGTAGGCATCCGCATCCCGCAAAGGCAGGCCGATGGACTTTGACAAGGCGCCAAACGTGAGCCAGTCCAACCCCGGCACCTGTTCATGCACTTCCCGGCCCACGCCCAGGTCCGCATACCGGATGCGACCCGCCAGCGCAGCCCCGGCGCCCGTGTGCAGGCCGATTTTCCGGCCGATGAAGGTCACCGTGGTGTGGGCCCGTACAGCCGCACCCGCCACTGCGCCGGTATCCGCGGCCACCCCGGAGGGGATATCAACCGCCAGAACGGGTGCCCCGGCGCGGTGCATCTGCTCGATCAGGTTCGCGTAGGCCGGCCGCGGCGGGCCCTCGATCCCCGTGCCGAGCAGTGCATCCACCAGCACCTCACCGGTGAGCGCGAGATCGCCATCATCCGTGCGGACGACGGTCACACCAGCCGCCAGGGCGTCGTCTCTCGCCGTGGCGGCATCACCGGCAAGCGCGGCCGGATCGCCGACCTGAACGAGCTGCACCTCGATACCGTGGCGCCGGGCAAGCTCGGCGACCACGTAGCCGTCGCCCGCGTTATTGCCCCGGCCGCAGCAGATGCTGAGCCGGCTCAGGCCAGGCCAGCCATCGTTGAGCGCCGCAAACAACGCCCGACCTGCGCGGCGCATGAGTTCGATCCCCGGCTGGCCGCCGGCAATGGCGATTCGATCCAGGTCGCGGCAACCCTGAGCTGTGTAGAGTTGTTCCAGAGCGATGCTCCTGTGAGGGCGTACGGCCAATCATTATACTTTGCTCCCCTTTCCGGATGCCCGGACACCCGGTTTTCCCACACCACAGGCAGACGCCATTGAGCTTCACCGACTTCCACCAGCTGAAAGAGGACATCCGCGAATGGGCGGCAGCGCTCGGCTTTCAGGACCTGGGCGTCACCGACCTGGACCTCTCCGAGCACGCGCCACACGTCCGCAGCTGGCTGGAACAGGGGTTTCAGGGAGAAATGGGATATCTCGAACGGAATCTGGAGAAGCGCTTCGACCCGGCGCTGCTGCATCCCGGCACGCTCCGCATCATCAGCGCCCGGATGGACTATCTGAAGACGGACACCCAGCCACTGCAGGTGCTCGACTCCCCCGAACTCGGCTATGTTTCCCGCTACGCCCTGGGACGCGACTACCACAAGACCCTGCGTCAGCGCCTGGCGAAGCTGGGGCGCCGGGTGTCAGAGGCCGCCGCCGATCTCGACCACAATTTCCGCGCGTTCACCGATTCCGCACCGGTGCTCGAAAAAGCGCTGGCAGAGAAGGCCGGTCTCGGCTGGATCGGCAAACACACCCTCCTGCTCAACCGGGAAGCAGGGTCCTGGTTTTTCCTCGGCGAAATTTTCACGAATCTGCCGCTGCCGGTGGATGCCCCGGCGGCGGAAGACCATTGCGGCAACTGCCGGGCCTGCATGACCGTCTGCCCGACAGATGCCATCATCGGCCCGCGAAAGCTCGATGCCCGCCGCTGCATTTCCTACCTGACCATCGAGCACAAAGGCAGCATTCCAGCCGAGCTGCGAAGCCGGATGGGCAATCGGATCTACGGCTGCGACGACTGCCAGCTCTATTGCCCCTGGAACCGCTATGCGACCAACGCCGCAGAGATCGATTTCGAACCCCGAGGCACCCTGGCAGGCGCAAATCTGCTCGAGCTGTTCGCCTGGACGGAAGACCAGTTCCTGAAGCATACGGAAGGCTCCGCCATCCGCCGGATCAGTTATGAGCAATGGCAGAGAAACCTGGCGATCGCCATCGGCAACGGACCCGCCAGCGATGCCGCGGTGACGGCGCTGCGTACGCGCCGTTCGACCTGCTCACCGCTTGTTGCCGAGCACATTGACTGGGCCCTCGGGCGCCTCAGTCAGCCGGGGGTGCGAGCACCAGAAACTGATCCCGATACAGCCTGAGTTCGTCGATGGACTCCCGGATATCGGCCAGCGCGGTATGGGCGTTGGTCTTGGAAAGCGCTGCGAGCAGATCCGGCCGCCAGCGTCGGGCCAGCTCCTTCAGACTGCTGACATCGATGATCCGATAGTGCAGGTAAGCCTCCAGGGTCGGCATGTGCCGGGAGAGAAAGCGCCGGTCCTGCCAGATGCTGTTGCCGCACAGCGGGGCCGTGTCCTTTTCCACCCAGCCTTCGAGAAAAGCGAGGGTCTGAGCTTCGGCCTCGAGCATGCTGACGCTGGACTTCCGCACCCGGTCGAGCAGCCCCGAGGCCGCATGATGGGTCTGGTTCCAGTCGTCCATGGCCGCCAGATTTTCCTCCGGCGTCGAAATGGCGAAGACGGGCCCTTCCGCCAGTACCTCCAGATTCGAGTCCGTGATGAGGGTGGCCATCTCGATGATGAGGTCCGTCTCCGGATCCAGCCCCGTCATTTCCAGATCCATCCAGACCAGATTTGCTGCCATGTGCTCGATTCTTCCAGCGCTGTCGTAGTCGGCTAACATAGCAAACCGACCCTCAGATTTAACCAGACGGAAAACCAGGAGCATCCCATCAGCCAGCCCAGACGCCTGGACGCACAATCTCTGCTGCAGGATTTCGATCAGCTGGATCGCGCAGCAACCACCCTCATTCACGTGGCCGCCCCGGACAACTACGCGCAGTTTCATCTGCCGGGCGCTCTGCTGGTATCACCTGCAGAGCTCATGCACGGTGCGCCGCCCGCACCCGGACGACTGCCCGACCTCGCGCGTCTGGAAGCGCTGTTCGGCCGGCTTGGGTTCAACCGCGATCAGCACTACATCCTCTATGACGATGAGGGCGGGGGCTGGGCCGGCCGGTTTGCCTGGACCCTGGACGTGCTCCGCCACTCGAACTGGAGTTACCTGGACGGCGGCATTCATGCCTGGTCGGAAGTCGGTGGGCCACTGGAATCGGGCCCATGCCGCTATCCGACGGCCACCACGCCGGTGCTGACGATCGATTCCGGACCGATTGCCGAGGTGGAAGACGTGCTGGCCGCGATCGAGGATCCGGACCAGATCATCTGGGATGTCCGTTCCCGGGAAGAATATCTGGGGCTTCGCTCCGGCTCGGCTCGGGCAGGCCACATTCCAGGCGCAAAGCATCTGGACTGGTTGATGCTGAAAGACCCGGACCGGGCCACCCGGCTGGTCGACAACCTGCCCGCTCTGCTCGCGGAGCATGAGGTGGACCCGGCCAGGCGGGTGATCACCCACTGTCAGTCACATCACCGGTCCGGTCTCTCCTACATGGTGGGTCGGCTGCTTGGCTTTTCGAGCATCCGTGCCTATCACGGCGCCTGGGGAGAATGGGGCAATCGGGACGATCTGCCGGTAGAGGTCTGATCTTCGGATCAGGCCTGATCCGAAGATCAGGTCTGAATAAAAAATCAGGCCGTCAGGCAACGCCGACCGGAAAGGGGATGACGTCCGACAGACGCTCGGCGCCCAGAGCCAGCATCAGCAGCCTGTCGAATCCGAGCGCCACCCCGGCACAATCGGGGAGACCCGACTCCAGCGCCTGAAGAAATTTTTCGTCGATCGTGGGTTCGACCCGTCCACGTACCCGTCGCGCTTCCACGTCCGCGGCGAACCGCCGACGCTGCTCTTCCGGGTCGGTGAGCTCCCAGTAACCGTTGGCGAGTTCGACGCCATCGATCACCAGTTCGAACCGGGCGGCCACGGTCGGATCATCCGGGTGCAGTCTCGCCAGGGCCGCCTGGTCTGCCGGATAGTGGGTGATGAACCAGCGGCCCTGCAGTGCATCTGCGGCTTCGCTGAAGCGCAGATCGAGTTCGTCCGGCGGAAGCGTTCCGACCGCCTCGTCACCCACCAGTTCGGCGTAGGTCACGGACCGGCACTCGCCGGGACCCAGCAGCCGTTCGACCAGCGCCGCCACTTCGTCCATCAGGGCCCGGTCGTCGAAACCGAGCCGATACCACTCCAGCAACGTGAATTCCGGATTGTGCAGGCGTCCGGCTTCGCCGGCGCGGAAGACCGGACCGATCTGATAAAGAGAAGGGGCGCCGGCCGCCAGCAGCCGTTTCAACAGATACTCGGGAGACGTCTGCAGATAGCCCTGGGCGCCCACCGCCATGGATTCGATGTGCAGATCGGTGACCGTGTGCTCAGCCAGGGTCGCCGTCTGCACTTCGAGCACGTCCCGTTCCGTAAAGAATGCCCGGAGCTCGCCGAGCAGCTCTGACCGCTTGTGGAGCGCGGTGATATCACAGCTCGGCTGCCAGCTCGTGCTCACCGGGCCTCCGTGTCAGGCGCGGCTGACGTAGTCGCCCGTGCGGGTGTCGATCTTCAGAACGTCGCCGGTATTGATGAACAACGGCACCTTGACCACCGCGCCCGTGCTCAGGGTCGCCGGCTTGGTCCCGCCCTGTGCGGTATCCCCTTTCAGACCCGGGTCGGTTTCCGTGACTTCCAGTTCCACGAAGTTCGGTGCACTGACGGAAATGGGCGCGTCGTTCCACAGGGTCACCTGATAGACGTCCTGCTCCTTCAGCCAGTCGATGATGTCTGCCACCGCCGATTCCGCTGCACCGATCTGCTCAAAGGAGCCGTCGGTTTTCATGAAATGCCAGAACTCTCCGTCCGTGTAGAGGTACTCCATGTCGAAGTCCATCACATCCGCTGCTTCGACGGACTCTCCGGACTTGAACGTGCGCTCCTGGACCCGGCCGTTCTTCAGATTTCGAAGCTTCACCCGGTTGAATGCCTGGCCCTTCCCGGGCTTCACGAACTCATTTTCCAGAATGGCACAGGGATCTCCGTCGAGGAGCACCTTCAGGCCCGACTTGAATTCGTTGGTGGAATAACTCGCCATTTGAATACCTGCTGTCCGTCTCGTCTGTCGTTGTTGGTCTTTTGCTCTTTCGGTCTTTCGTGCGCCTGCCACCCGCGTCCGGAGGACGAATGCACAGAAAAAGTGTGCACTGGTTCACAGAAGTGATGCGAACCGGTGGGAACTGCCAGCGCCGTTCGGGAGAATCTCCGGGTGAGCTCATCTGCATCAAAATCTGCCCATCCCCGAGCGACCGGCATCATACCCGCCGGCGAGGCGACATGTAATCCGATTGAAACGGTCTGCACTGCGTCACCTTTTGCGGTAAGCCGCTTTCCTATACTACGCCGACGTTTAGATCTGCCCAAGGACTGCAGAGACTGATGCACGACGGTCGCACCACATTGCTGACGGCGCCGGCGCCGGAGCTCGAAAATCTGTCATTCGCCCTTCCCGAACCGGAATCCGTGGGCGAGTGGATCGGCCGCCTGCCCATGGCAAACGTCCCCGAGACCGCCGGCCAGATCCGCCAGGCGACCTTCGAGATTGCCCGCCTGGATACGGACTGGGCGACCAGAATGGCGCTCCTGGAAGGCATCCGGCCGACCATTCTCTATCTCACCGCCCGACTCGACAAAGCGGCGAACAGCGCGGGCGCAAGCGCGGATGCAATCACCCGCCTCGCGCAGCGGCTGCAGACCAACCTCTGCTCCGGCTACAAAGCCGTGGTCATCGCCGCCCAGGAGGCAGCGAAAACAGATCCGGAAGCCTGCCGGACGATGTCGCTGGCCATCCACAGAGCGCTGTCCGATCTTTCCCGCACACTGCTGCGGACGCTGCAGTACTACGTGGCCCCGGCAGACAAACTCTGGCTTACCCTGCATCAGCTCTATCTGCTCGCGGAGAACCTGGAAATCCAGGACGCGATGCACACGGATACGGGCAACGCCGGCAGCCCTCAGCTCAGCATCAGCACCGTCTATCTGCGTTCTGTTCTGCTGGCGCTGGCTCGACCGTATCAGCTGCGGCATCGCGAGCTTTCCGACGTATTTTCTGCCCTCGCAACCTGGGGTGGCCTGACGGCACTGTCGCCGGATCTGGACGGCGCGCTCCATGTGGTCGATCTGGGATCAGACAAAGGCCCCGCACCCAGGGCGAGTTTCAAAGCCAACGATGCCTGCCGGGGTGTGGCACTCGGGGCGCTGATGTCAGAGCTGGAATCTCATCTGAACCGGAGCGACCCGTCAGCGGCACCGGAGTTCATCGAGCCGGGCCTGATCAGTCACCTGACCGGCGCCTGGGGCGAAATGACCTCCCGCGCCTTCAACCGCGCCGATACCAGCACGCCCATCCAACTCTGCGTCGGTCTGAAATCGGCGCACTACTATCTGAGTGACAACGCCGAGTTCAGCGACACGATCAGCAATGCGCCTACGTCTGCGTCCGGCGATACATCCGGGCGGAGTAATCCATTCGGCGACAACGTGCACTTTCTGCCGAACGCCGGGGAGCGGAAAGACGTCTGGGAAGACGCGTTCGATGTGGGCGCGAAGATCCCGACCAATCCGGAATTCGAAGAGCCGGAGCTGAGGCTGTTCTCCCATGAACCGTCCAGCAACCGCAGGGCCGTGGAAGATCCTTACCCGTGCTTCGACAGCACCGCAGCCGACATGAGCCCCAGCGGCTATCGGCTGCGCTGGTCCCAACCGTTTCCGCCCAGCCTCCAGACCGGTGAGCTCATCGCCCTTCGCGATCAGGCCGACCCGCGCTGGTGCCTGGCAGTGGCCCGCTGGATCCGCCAGGACGAGCAGGGTCCGTTCATGGGCGTGGAACTGCTCGCACCCCAGGCGCGACCCGTCGCCATTCGCGTGGTGCAGTCCAAAGGCAGTACGACAGAGTTTCAACGGGCGTTCCTGCTGCCCGAACTCAAACCCCTGGGCCGGCCGGCAACGCTGATCACACCGGCCACTCCGTTCAAAGACGGCCAGAAGGTGGTGATTCGGGAGAACGGAGCGCAGAACACCGCACAACTGGGTGAGTGCCTGCTTAAAACAGGAAGCTTTAACCAGTTCTCATTTCGAGTGTTGGATGGTTACTTGGAAAAGCCAGGTGGCCAACCCAACATGGGCAATCAAATAAACAAAAACCAGCACGGGTTCAGGTAAGGGAATGGCTGCCTCTACAAAGGACATGTCGACACAGCAGGCCCAGCACGCACCGGTACGTCTGCTGATCGCAGAGCGATCCGAAAACGCCGCATACCAGTTTGACTCGCTTCTCAGGGACGCCGGCGTCGCCACGAGACCGGAAGTCATCGAACTGCCGATGGCGATCGACAAGCTGGCACACGCAGACATGATGATCTGCAACGCGGCGCTGCCTGAACTGAATCAGCTGCTCCCGCGCCTGGTGAGTCTGGCACCCCGGGTGCCCATCATCCTGGTCAGCAACGACGAAGCCCCACTCACCGCCGCCGAAGGTATGGAACTCGGCGCCGCCGACGTGGTTGCCGAAGCAGACAGCCAGCATCTGGTGCTGGTGGTCAAACGCGAACTCGAACACGTCTGCCGGAACCTCCAGTACCGGCAGATGAAGAAAGCCCTCGCCGAGGCCGAACAGCGCTGCCAGTTGCTGCTGGAAAGCTCCCGTGCTGCCATCGCCTATGTGCATGAAGGCATGCACATTCATGCAAACGAGCACTATCTGAAGCTGTTCGGTTTCGACGATGCGGACGACCTGCTCGGGTTGCCGCTGATCGATCTGATGGCGACAGACAGCGTCTCCCCGCTGAAAGATACGCTCAAGGCTTTCCGTACCGAAGAACAGGAAACTGAATTCGAGTTCACCGGCGTCAGCACGGGCGGCGACACCATCGCCGGCAGCATGACCCTGGCTGCCGCCGAGTACGAAGGCGAACACTGCCTCCAGGTCACTGTGCGTCCTCAGGCTGCCGCACCGGCCAGTCTGTCACTGGTTGCCGATCAGAATGCCATCGGGAACACCGCAGAAAATACAGAGACGGCCGATGCCGCCGCTGATACCGCTACCAATGGGGCTGCCATCGACGATACGGACGACGTTCCGGTGCTGGACGCGGAAGCCATCGTCACCACGGGTGATGACACGGCGGCGCCGGAAGCGCAGGCCGATCAGACGGATGCAGACGTCGACGCCGCCGTGGACGGGATCGAGTTCGAACTCGAGCTGGAAGACGCAAGCGCGCAGCAAACTGCGGCGACCCCGGCAGTGGAATCAAGCGACGCCAACGGAGCAGACGCGAACACCATCGAGTTCGAGATGACAAACAGCGTTCCGTCAGAGCCGGCCGCCGCTACGGAAGAAGGAACCGACAACGCTGGAAACAGCCCTGCGGATCCAGCCCCGGAACTCACCGCCCAGCCTGAGGCAGGTGCCTACGATCGAATCCTGCCGCTGCCGGAATTCCTGCAGCTGTCGGAATCCCTGGCTGCCGCCCACGACGGCCAGTTCGTCAGTGTGTTCGTTGCCCAGGTAGACGGTTATGAAGACCTGCAACGCGCCTTCGGACTCGCGGGGGTGGACGATGCCTGCCGCAAGGTCGGGGCCACGCTCCTGGCGAGCGTGGAAGCGCCCTTTGTGCAGGTCTCGCCGTCGCAATGGGCCATGCTCATCTGCGCCCAGACCCGGGAAGCAGCGCTCAGCAAGGTTGACGAACACCGGGCCGCGGTCGAACGGATGATGTTCGAGATCCGCGAGAAGACTGTACGTCCTACCTGCACCTTCGCCGGCGCGATCCTGAACAACGAAGGTTTCGACAGCATTTCCGCCGCCCTCGAAGCTACGCTCGATAACGCCATCACCGCACTGCGCAGCGCCCTGCAATCCTCCGACGGCAATACGGTCAAGCTGCCGGCGTTCGAAAACGCCGAGCAGGAATACGACGACGAAGCCAATCGGATTCTGGCGCTGATCACCGAGGCGATCGAGAACCAGTCGTTCACGCTGCTGTTCCAGCCGATCATCAGCCTTCGCGGCGACTCGGACGAACATTACGAAGTCTTCCTGCGGATGAGTGACCGCGACGGCAATCAGATGGCGCCGGGCGAGTTCCTGCGCACGGCCATCGATAACAACGTGGCCGGAAAGATCGACCGCTGGGTGATCCTGCAGTCCATCAAGATGCTGTCGCAGCACCGGGCCAACGGTCACAACACACGGCTGACCATCAACCTGACCGCCAACAGCGTGTCGGACCCGGAGTTCATTCAGTGGCTGGGTGTGGCCATCAAAGCCGCCCGGATGCCCTCCGACGCGGTGATTTTCCAGATCACGGAACGGGACGCCTCCACCTACATCCGCCAGACGCGGGAGTTCGTGGAAGGCCTCAAGCACCTGCACTGCCGGACCTCTCTGTCACGCTTCGGCCTGGCCGACGAGCCTTTCGAAGTGCTCGGTCACATCCCCGTGGACTTCGTCAAACTCGACGGAGAGCTGATCGAAGCCCTGGACAAGGATCCGAGCCGGAAAGACGAAGTTGCCGAGATGGTTCGCGAGCTGCAGAACCAGGGCAAGCTGACCATCGTGCCCATGGTGGAAAGTGCCAGTCTGCTTTCCACCCTCTGGCAGGCCGGCGTGAACTACATCCAGGGACACTACCTGCAGGAACCGTCCACCAACATGGACTACGATTTCAGCACGGACGACTGAGCATCAGTCAAATCCAGCCTGCCGGATGTCGCGGTCGCTGAAACCCATCAGATAAAGCACGCTGTCGAGGCCGAAGTTCGATATGGCGTGGCTGGCTGATTCCTTCACCACGGGCTTGGCATGGTAGGCAACACCCAGTCCTGCCCGACTCAGCATGGGCAGGTCGTTGGCACCATCGCCGATGGCAATGGTCTGCTCCAGGGTGATCCCTTCCCGGTCTGCGATTTCCTCCAGCAGGGCCGCCTTCCTGGCTGCATCCACGATGCCGCCACTGACTTCGCCGGTCATGACGCCATCGACGATCTCGAGCTCGTTGGCGAACACGTAGTCGATCCCGAGCTCCTGGCGCAGGTGTTCCCCGACGTACTGAAAACCGCCGGAAAGGATGGCGGTCTTGAAACCAAAATGCTTGAGCGCCCGGATCAGGCGATGGGCACCCTCATTGAGTGCCACCGTGTCGGCCACGGTCCTGAGCGCTGACTCCGGCAGGCCCTTCAGCAGCGCCGCCCGGGCCCGGAAACTCTCCTGAAAATTGAGTTCGCCCCGCATGGCGCGCTCTGTGATCTCCGCGACCGCGTCACGAACGCCGTGAATGCCTGCCAGTTCATCGATGACTTCCGCATTAATCAGCGTGGAGTCCATATCGAAGGCTACCAGGCGGCGGTTCCGACGATAGACCGTATCCCGTTGCAGGCTGAAATCGAAGACCAGCTCGTCGGCAGCGGCCAGCAGCGAGGCCTTGAGCGCAGCCGCGTCGGTGGGATCACCGCGCAGGGAAAATTCAATGGACGTCCGGGTACTGGCGCCTGTCTCGGCCAGGGGAATACGCCCCGACAAACGCCGGATGCTGTCGATGTTCAGACCGTGCCGGAAAACGGTATCTGTCACCGCCGCGATCTGCGGCCCCCTGACGCCCGCGGCCAGAAGCGTGAGTATGTGCCGGGACTTCCCCTGGCTGCCCACCCACTCATCGTAATCTTCGGCGGAAATGGGGTCGGACCTCAGCACAACGCCCGCGGTATCACAGGTGCTCTGAACGGCGGCCAGAGCACCCGGCACGTCTTCCCCCGCGGCAAACTCCACCAGCATGCCGAGAATCAGCTCGTCATGGATGATGGCCTGGCCCAGATCGAGGAGGCGCACTTGATAAGCAGCCAGAGCCGATGTCAACATGGCCATCAACCCCGGCTGATCCTGCCCGGATATATTCAGTAGAACGAATTGCTTGTCGTTTGCTGGCATTCTCTTATGACTGACGTCTCATAACTGAAGTTTTATAACCGAACGCGACCGGATGCTATGGCAGCCGGGACGGGCCGGTCGCCTGAACAGAGCCTTGAAGAGAGCCCTGAAGAGACCGCCGGAATCATCCCCGGCCGAGTCCACGGACCAATCCACGGACCAATCCACGGACAAGCCCTCGGATCGCGTCTGCCCTCGGACAGAGGCTCCGACAAAGAAATGGTGGTGAACAACCAGATGCTCCTGAAACAGATGCGCTTGAAACGGCCTTGAAGCTTACTGCTCACATAACCCGCGTCAAACAGGTTTCCATACTCCAGCTTTTCGTCGCCACGGCGCTCACTGGTGCTGGCCTGATGCTGCTTTGGTCGCTCAGCAGCGACGAAGAGGCGCATATCGATCAATTCGGAACCGCGATCGTCGGCGCCCTCTCGAGCCAGGTGGTCGAGCCGCTGGTGAATCGGGACCTCATTCATCTCGGCGTGCTGATCAATCGGGTAACTGCCCTGCCCGCCGTGAGCGGCGCCAGCGTGCATGGCATGGACAACGAACCGCTGGCGCTGTCCGGCAAGCTGACCAGTGGCCGGACCTTCAGCGAACAGGTGGTGGGGAACGGTCGAAGTCTCGGGGTGCTGCGCGTGCACATCGATGCATCCAGGTTCGATACAGGCCTGTCTTTTTCTTTCGTGCTGGCCAGCATGCTCTGGGTCGGCCTGGTGCCTCTGGTGGTACTCGGCGCCAGTCAGATCTCGCGCTCCGCCCTGGAGTTCCGGATGAACCGCAAAGTATCGGAGGAGTCGGCGGAGTATCTGGCCACACTGCCGGAACCGGATCCGGAACCCTGCTACCTGGTGGCCGTGAATCTCTTCAATCAGCTTTCGCTGACCCCTGAACAATGCGCGCGCGAGCTGACCTTCACCCGCATGACGGCGGCCCGGGTTGCCGCCCTCCATCATGGGGAGGTAGCCGATCTGCCCGGCACCGGCCTCCTGCTCACCTTCGGCGGCAGTCACAGCGACGATCGGCCTTTTCACGTGCTCTGCGCGGCATTTGCACTCAGTCGCCTGCTGGCGGAAGGAGAATCTCTCGGCCGCTACCGGCTCGGCGTGCACATGCTCACGCTGGAGCCCGATGACGAGCTGTCGGTGAATTCAGACCCGGTCAAAGACACGGCCATTCTTTCCGCGCTGGCGAAAGACAATACCATCGTTGCCAGCGCCACCCTGGTCGAGCAGGTGCCCTATCAGCAACGTCTCGTGCTCGAAACCATGCAGCATCCGCTGCTGGAAGAGCTCGAAACGATCGGTGGCGGGGCGACACTGGCCAAGGCGCTGGCCCCGCCCCATGACGACCTGATCGCTCAGCAGCTGCTGGAACTCAGAGGCGAAGCAGGCAGCGATACGGACGATCAGTCCGACCGCTCAGGCCCTTCAACCGCCAGCGAATCCACCTTCTGAAAACCACGCGGCAGTTTCCGGCCTCTGCGTGCCCGCTCGCCCACATAGTGTTCCAGGTCCTTCTGCTTCATACGCAGATGCCGGGCACCGGCCAGCACCAGAAGCTCATCCGATGGCCCCATAATCTTCACGGCGACCATCTGCTCTTCGCCTGACTTGAACGCAGGTGTGGGAATATTGATCAGCTTGTTGCCCTTGCCCCGCGCCAGCGCCGGCACATCGGCAAGGGGAAAAACGAGCATACGTCCCTGATTGGTGACCGCCACCACCTGCGCATCCTCTTCGTCGGCGAGCACGACCGGCGGCAGGGAGGCGCCTTCCTTCGCTACGCTGAGCGTGGCCTTGCCCGCCTTGTTCTTCGTGACCATGTCTTCGAGCTTGCAGACGAACCCGTACCCGGCCGTGCTGGCCAGCAGCACCCGGGTGCTGCCGGGGCCCATGGTCACGCCTGTGAAACGGGCACCCGCAGGTGGTTTCAATCGGCCGGTGAGTGGCTCGCCCTGACCCCGGGCACTCGGCAGCGTGTGTGGTGCAACCGAATAGGTCCTGCCCGTTGAATCGAGGAAGACGAGCGTCTCGTTGGTCCGACCGCGGGCGGAATCATGGTAGCTGTCGCCGCCGCGGAAGTTGAGCTCGTGTGGGTTCACCTCGTGACCCTTGGCGGCCCGCACCCAGCCTTTCTCCGAGAGGACCACGGTGACGGGTTCATTGCTGATCAGGTCTTCCTCGCTGAAGGCACTGGCGTCTTCCGCTTCGGCGATGGGCGAGCAGCGCTCGTCACCGTACTTTTCCGCGTCGGCCAGTAATTCCTTCTTGATCAGCGTCTTCATCCGCGCTTTGGAATTCAGGGTTTTTTCCAGGTCCGCCTTCTCGGCTTCCAGCTCATCCTTTTCGCCCCTGAGCTTCTGTTCCTCCAGCCTGGCCAGCTGACGCAGGCGGATGTCGAGGATGGCATTGGCCTGAATCTCCGACAGTTTGAACTTCGTCATCAGCGAGGCTTTCGGATCATCCTCTTCACGGATGATGCGGATCACTTCATCGATATTGAGGTAGGCCACGAGCAGGCCATCCAGGATATGCAGGCGCTCGTTGATCTTCTCCAGTCGATAGGAGAGCCGCCGACGCACGGTTTCGTGCCGGTACTCGAGCCACTCCTTGAGGATCTGCTGCAGGTTCTTCACCTGGGGCTTCTGATCCAGCCCGATCATGTTCAGATTGATCCGGTAGCTCTTCTCCAGATCCGTTGTGGCAAAGAGGTGGCTCATCATGCGAGGCACATCCACCCGGTTGGAGCGGGGCACCAGGACCAGGCGGGTCGGGTTTTCATGATCCGACTCATCCCGCAGATCCGTGAGCATGGGCAGCTTCTTGGCATGCATCTGCTGGGCGATCTGCTCCAGCACCTTGGCCGGCGACGCCTGATGCGGCAGCGCGGTGATCACCACCTCAGTGCCTTCGGTCTGATACACGGCCCGGGCCCGCACGCTGCCCCGGCCGGTTTCGTACATCAGTCTGAGGTCGGCCTCCGGGGTGATGATGGTCGCTTCCGACGGAAAGTCCGGGGCCCTGATGTGGGTCATCAGTTCCCCGACAGTGGCCTTGGGTTTATCCAGCAGATGGATACAGGCGCTGATCACCTCGTTCATGTTGTGCGGTGGAATGTCCGTGGCCATGCCCACGGCAATCCCGGTGGAACCATTCAGCAGCAGGAACGGCAGTCGCGCCGGCAGCAGCGTGGGTTCGTTCAGAGTGCCGTCGAAGTTCGGTGCAAAATCCACGGTACCCTGCCGGGTTTCCGCAAGCAGCAGCTCGGCATAGCGGGAAAGCTTGGCTTCCGTATAACGCATGGCGGCGAAGGACTTGGGGTCATCGGGGGCCCCCCAGTTGCCCTGCCCCTCCACCAGCGGATAGCGGAAGGAAAACGGCTGCGCCATCAGCACCATCGCCTCATAGATCGCGCTGTCACCATGGGGATGGTATTTGCCCATCACGTCACCCACCGGGCGGGCAGACTTGGCGAACTTGGCCTGATTGTTCAGACCCATGTCGCCCATGGTGTAGATGATTCGCCGCTGTACCGGCTTCAGGCCGTCGGCGATGTGCGGCAAGGCTCTATCGTTGATGACGTACATGGAGTAATCCAGGTACGCGCGTTCGGTGTAGTTCCTTAGGGGGAGTTGTTCGAAATCTGTACTTTCTGCCATCTGGGGTCTGTTCAGTGATTGTGTGGTTTCACGGGCCGACTGCCCTGTGTATGCGAATGTCCTTTATGGGGACGCTAGAGCGGGAGCTACGCTCCCGGCTCCCCATCCCTGGGCGCTCAGGCGGGGCACATCCCTGTGCCCCGACTGCCCCCTAAAGGACATTCGCATACACAGAGCAGCCCGCCCACCAAGGCCCATCCAAGACTGGACACCCTCCGCCGATTGGAGGTGATCGTCAGCTACCACCGCAGTGCGAGAGGTGGAAGGTGTTCGGGTATTGGAGGGTTTCGAATATCTGTTCACGGTCAGGTTCAGAGATCGGGAATCCTGGTTCGTCGGTGGGCTAAGAAACCACCACCACGACGTGTTCAGATGAATTTCCGGATGAGGTTGGAGTGAAGCAGCGCCCTCACCCAAAAACGCCTCTCTTGGATCATTCACAGGAAACACAATCAGGCGATGGTTGCCTGATCCCCCTTGGACTCCAGCCACGATTTCCGATCACCCGAACGCTTCTTGGCGAGCAGCATATCCAGCATCTCATCCGTCTTCCCGGGTTGATCCAGGGTCAGTTGCACCAGCCGGCGGGTATCCGGATCCATGGTGGTCTCCCGAAGCTGCAGCGGATTCATTTCACCCAGCCCCTTGAAGCGCTGGACGACCACATTGCCCCGCTTTTTCTCGGCCGCGATCCGATCCAGCACCCCTTCCTTTTCGTCCTCGTCCAGGGCGTAGAAGACTTCCTTGCCCACGTCCACCCGATACAGCGGTGGCATGGCCACGAAAACGTGGCCCGCTTCCACCAGCGGCCGGAAGTGCTTCACGAACAGGGCGCACAGGAGTGTGGCGATGTGCAGGCCATCGGAATCCGCATCGGCCAGGATGCAGACCTTGCTGTAGCGGAGTCCGGTGAGATCCGGTGAGCCCGGGTCCACGCCGATGGCGACAGCGATGTCGTGCACTTCCTGAGAGCCGAGCACCTGGCTCACGTCCACTTCCCAGGTGTTCAGAATCTTTCCCCGGAGGGGCATCACCGCCTGGAACTCGCGGTCCCGGGCCTGTTTGGCGGAACCGCCCGCGGAGTCGCCCTCCACCAGGAAGAGCTCGGCCCGGTCCGCATCCTGCCCGGAACAGTCCGCCAGCTTGCCCGGCAGAGCAGGACCTGCCGTGACCTTCTTGCGCGCCACCTTCTTGGCCGCCTGCACCCGCCGCTGGGCGTTCGAGATGGCCACCTCGGCCAGGCGCTCGCCTTCCTGGGGGTGCTCGTTCAGCCAGAGGCTGAATCCGTCTTTGGCGACGCCGCTGATGAACGCGGCGGAATTTCTCGATGAGAGTTTCTCTTTGGTCTGGCCGGAAAACTGCGGATCGGCGAGCTTGGCGGACAGCACGTAGGCACACTGAAGCCAGAGATCGTCACCGGTGAGCTTGATGCCGCGGGGGAGAAGATCGCGAAATTCACAGAATTCCTTAAGCGCATCCGTCAGGCCGCTTCTCAGACCGTTCACATGGGTGCCGCCCTGGGCGGTCGGGATCAGATTCACATAGGACTCGGTGATCAGTTCGCCCCCTTCCGGGATCCACTTCACCGCCCAGGCCACCGCTTCCTGGTTGCCTTGTGCGGCGTGCACGAAGGGCGCGTCCGGAATGCTTTCCAGTCCTTCCAGCGCGGACTCCAGGTAGGTGGTGAGGCCATCCTCATAGAACCAGGTTTCGTTTTCCGCCGTCTTTCCTTCCACCGCGAAAGACACCTTGAGACCAGGGCAGAGTACGGCCTTCGCCCGAAGCAGGTGTTTGAGTTTCGGGACGGAGATATTGGGAGAATCGAAGTAGCTTGCTTCCGGCTGAAACCAGACCCGGGTGCCGGTGTTGCGCTTGCCCACCGTGCCGGTCGCCTTCAGCTTGCCCGTCGGCTTACCCTTCCTGTAGCTCTGGCTGTAGATCTTGCCGTCCCGCTTGATCTCCACTTCGAGCTTCTCGGAGAGCGCATTCACCACCGACACACCGACACCGTGCAGACCGCCGGAGAAGTTGTAGTTCTCGTTGTCGAATTTACCGCCGGCGTGCAGCCGGGTGAGGATCAACTCCACACCGGAGATCTTGTGCTTCGGATGAATGTCTACCGGCATGCCGCGGCCATCGTCGATCACTTCGACACCCCCGTCCTTCATCAGGGTGACTTCGATCTCCCGCGCGAAGCCGGCCAGGGCTTCATCCACGCTGTTATCCACCACTTCCTGCACCAGATGGTTGGGTCGGGTGGTGTCGGTGTACATCCCCGGCCGGCGGCGGACGGGCTCCAGCCCGGAAAGCACCTGGAGGGATTCGGCGGAATACTTGGCGGTCGCCATGAGTTCTCTTTACTGCTCCTGTCTGCCAGACGTTGCGAACGTCAGGACTTTGGTTTGAACGCGCTCCGGTCGATCTCGAGTGGGTAGTCTTCCACCCGTCGGACTTCCGAGCGGATTGAGCCATCCTGATCGAGCAACAGCCAGCGATAGCCGGGCTTCTGCTCATCTACGGAAAATCGACTCGAGCCCGGCTCGAACTGGATGCAGGTGGATGGCGTACCCAGCAGATTCAGATGCCGGTGCGTGAGATTGAGTTCCTGATGGGCGTGCCCGAACACCAATGCTCTGATCCTACCGTGCTCGGCCATCCATTCTAACAGCTCGTGACCATTTTGAATCCGATCCCGGTCGAGCCAGGGAGAATTGATCTCGACCGGCGGATGATGCGTGATCACCAGCAGGTTCTCGTTGGCCGTCTTGTCACAGGCGGTTTCGAGCGCGGCGAAGTCCGCATCGCTCACCAGTGCCTGAGGCTCATCGTCCACATGGCTGTCCAGGGCCAGCACCTGCCAGTCGCCGAGCTCCAGGCGCTCGGTCTCCAGCAGGGCACCCATGTTTGCAGCGATATCGTGGTTCCCGGGCGTCACCAGGGTGGGGCCCGGAAAGCGTGCTCTCAGCCAGCCATAGCAACGGGCGTAGACGTCGGGCACCGGATCCTGAGCCACATCGCCGGTTACCAGCAGCGCATCCGGCCGGTGCTCGGCCAGCGCCTGATCGAGAACGGCAGCAGCACTGTGCCAGGTATCCACGCCGAGCAGCGTGTCGCCGGCCAATGCACGGAGATGCAGGTCGGTGATCTGAAGCAGTCTGTGCGGGCTTTCGGCGCTCAAAGGGTGAGCACGCGTGCTCAACTGGCGAGCACGGGGGTCTCTGCGGCCACGCCGTGACGGAGGCAGTGGGCCAGGTACTCGCCGAGGAAACGATTGATCTGCGCCTTTTCGTCCGGTTGCCGCATATCCGTATTCGGATAGTCGTAAACGGCGCGCAGAAAGTGTTTTTTACCCTGGTACTCCACCACTTCCGCGCTTCTCGCATCGTGGTACAGCCGGACGGTCATGCGGGCACGGTGATTCCAGGGCGCATCAGGATGCTGGGTCAGACGGATCAGGGTGGTATAGGGACTTCGCTCGATGACGTCCATGCGGACAGTCAGGCGCTGACCATTCAGCGCCAGCGCGATGGCACCGCCGTCTGCTTCCCGCATCTTCGGGAACAGCTTGTTCAGGCGCAGGTAGTTCGCATCGCATTCCGCCATATGCGCCGGCAGATCCATGCTGTATTTCTGACCACGTCCGAGCCGCGCCACCTGTTTCTCCATCAAGGCATAAATACAAAGAGCGTCCTAATATACCGACCCAGCCATGCTGCGCCACCGCAAAATACACAGATATGGAAAGAGTCCGGAGACGGGAATCAGACGCTGATCCGTAAAACAACTGACGATGTGCACGGGGGCGTCTGTTAGAATCGGCCGCTGCGCTGCGGGATCTCATACCCTTTGGAGGTCCCGAATTCAGTACGAAGTAACTCACTTTCAACAGGTACAAGTGGAATGAATGCACCCCTAGGCACTCCTGACACTGCCGACTCGTTCGGCCCCCGCTGTGCAAGCACACCCCACAACGGACGGGCGCGGACGCGACGCCTCCCGGCCCTCGGCCTGGCCTGTCTGGCTCTGTTCGGCCTGGGTACGGCACAGGCTGCCGATCTGGCCGCCGCGTATGACGCTGCGGTAAGCAACGACCCGGTGCTGGGCGCTGCCCGCGCCCAGTTGGCGGCAAACGAGGAAGCGATTCCTCAGACCCGCGCCCTGCTGTTGCCGAATATCGGCATGTCCGGCAGCACGGCGTGGAATGAGATCGAAACTCTGGGCAGCGGTGGCACTGAGCTCAACTACAACGATCACGACTGGGGCGCCCGGCTGGCTCAACCGATTCTGAACCTGGAGAGCTGGTATACCCATTCCAGTGCCCGGGCGAGTGTCAGCGCGGCACGTTTCAACTACAGCGCTACCGAACAGGACCTCATCGTCCGCACGGTTGCGGCTTATCTGGACGTGCTCCGTGCCGATTCCGCAGTGGTGTCCTCCCAGCGGGCGGAAGCAGCAACCCAGCGCCAGCTCGAACAGGTGCAGCAGCGTTTCGACGTCGGCCTGGTTGCCATCACCGACGTGCTGGAAGCCCAATCGGGTTACGACGACTCGGTGGTGATCCGGGTTCAGGCGGTGGGCGATCACGACATCTACTTCGAGGTGCTGCGTACGCTGACGGGCGAGCCCTATGACGAGATCCTCGATATTTCGGAGGAGTTGCCCATCGTCAACCCGGCGCCTGGCAACGTGGAAGAATGGGTGAATGTTGCACTTTCCACCAACCCGTCCGTACTTTCCGCCGAGCAGCAGCTGGTGGCCGCTGAGCGGACGGTGCGAGCCCGACGATCCGGCCATCTGCCGACAATCGACGGCACCATCAACTATCGCCACTCGGTGACTGGCGGCCCCTCGTTCTTCAGCGGCAAAACGGACAGCACTGTCTATGGCCTGACGGCCACCCTGCCCATCTACCAGGGCGGCTTCATCAGCTCCCGGACCAAGGAAGCCCAGGCGCTGGCCGACCGGTCCGCGCAACTGCTTCAGGACAGCCGGCTGACCATCGCCCGGGATACCCGGAACCTGTTCCGGCGGGTGCAGACGGACGTGGTTCGGGTAGCGGCACGATTGAAAGCCATCGCCTCGGCGGAGTCGGCGCTGGAAGCGACCGAAACCGGTTATGAGGTCGGAACCCGCAACGTGGTGGACGTGCTCAACGCCCAGGACAATTTCTTCCGCTCCCAGTTCGACTACGCGGACTCGCGCTACAACTACATGCTGAGCCTGATTCTGCTCAAGCAGCGGGCCGGGGTACTGAGCCCGGAAGATCTGACGGAGCTGAACCAGTTTGCTGATCCCAATGCGCCGGTGAAGCGGATCGCCACACTGCAGGCGCGAAGCGGGACCTGATCAACTCAGGCATCGCTGTGCCCGGCGGCGCGACCGGATGCCGCGCTCTCCGGCGCACCCCGTACGGAACACGCCCTGACCTCTGCGCTGAGCAGTTCGAGTAACCGATCGGTGGCCCCTCTGTTGCGGGCAACCACCTCGGCGGCGGCATCCCCCGCCGCCAGACGGGCCGGCGCATCGGCCAGACAGTCGGACACCCTTTCTGCCAGCGAGTCGGCATCCGAGATCAGATGCAGGCAGCCGGCCTCGCCGAACGCGGCCACCACATCCGGAAAGTTGAAGGTCTCCGGCCCCATGAGCAGCGGAATCCGGCAGACGGCAGCTTCTATGGGATTGTGCCCACCCACAGAGACCAGACTGCCGCCCAGAAAGGCCACGTCGGCCAGACCGTAGAGGTAAAGCAGTTCGCCCATGGTATCGCCGAGCACCACGTCCCGGCCCCTGGGAGCATCCACCTCGCTCATCCAGGCCTGACTGAAGCCGGCCTGATCAATGAGCGCGCCGACCTCGCCGCGCCGCTCCGGGTGTCTCGGCACCAGAATCAGCAGCAGTTCGGGAAAGCGTGCCTTCAGTTGCCGGTGAGCGGCCAGAACGATCGCCTCCTCTCCCGGGTGGGTACTACCGGCGATCCAGACCGGCCGGCCGGACAGGTCCCAGCGCGCACGCAACGCCCGGACCCGCTCACCATGATCCGCCGGCAGGCGGATATCGAACTTCACACTGCCCAGTGCACTGACCCGGTCCGCCGGCGCTCCCAGCGTGAGAAAGCGCTCCGCATGGTCGGCGTACTGACAGGCAATGAAGCGCAGGCCGCCCAGCATGCTTCGCGTCAACGGCCCGATCCGGGCATAGCCCGCCGCCGAGCGTTCAGAGAGTCGGGCGTTCACCAGGAGTGCCGGCACGCCGCGGTCGGCGGCTTCCCGCAACATGTTCGGCCAGAGCTCGGTCTCCATGAGCACCAGCAGTCGGGGCCGGAGCTGATCGAAAAAGCTCGAGACCACCGAAGAAAAGTCATAGGGCGCGTAGCAGTGGGCGACCCGATCCCCCAGCAGCCTTGCCACCTGGGCAGATCCCGTGGGGGTCATGGTGGTGACCAGCACCGGCACCTCCGGATGCCGGTCCGCCAACGCCAGGATGATGGGAGCGGCCGCAATGGTCTCTCCGGCCGACACGGTGTGAAACCAGATAGCGCCGCGGGGCAACCCTGCCGGCAGGCGTGCAAAGCGTTCCTGAATCCGTTCTCCGTACGCGGGATCCCGCCTTGCCCGATAGGCCAGCCGCAATCGCACCAGGGGTCGTGCGAGCAGCAACAGGAACGCATAGAGTATCCGCCAGCCTGCCAGCGCAGCGCCGTCGGGCACGGGGTCGGAGTTCGGGTGATCAGCCATCGCCGCACAGCCTGCGTCGCTGCTCGCAGACCGTCAAGGATCCTCGTGCGCTGGCGTGCACGAAGCCGGTTGCAGCGGTCTGTCCCCATTGGCTAGGCTCGGCCGCTGTTTCATATCACTTCAGCACGATCAGGAGAGCGCGAACGCCAATGACGGGACCGGACCTGGATGCGATCATCATCGGCGGCGGCGTCGCGGGACTCTGGCTGCTCAACCATCTCACCCACCAGGGCTATCAGTGCGTGCTGTTCGAGGCCGATACGCTGGGCGGTGGGCAGACCCTGGCGAGCCAGGGCATGATCCATGGCGGCATCAAGTATGCACTCGGTGGGGCACTCACCGGCGCCTCCGAAGCCATCGCCGGCATGCCGGACAGATGGCGGCAGGCCCTTGCCGGTGACGGTCCGGTGGATCTTTCCGGACTCGAGGTGCTGGCCGATCGCTATTATCTGTTCGCCGAGGGCAGTTCCCTCGGCAAGCTCACCGGCTTTTTCGCCAGCAAGGCGCTGCGCGGCAGGATAGAGCGCCTGAACAGAGCGGATTATCCGGAAGGGCTGCGCAGATTCGATGGCGTGGTCTACGGGCTCCAGGACTTCGTCGTGGATACCCGGCGACTCCTGGACCGGCTCCGCCAGCCGGTTCAGGACCGGGTCTATCAGCTGAAGGTGGGCGGCGAACACTTGCGCAGAAACGAGGACGACCTGTGGCAACTGAACCTGCCGGGCGTCGATCAGGGTATCTCCGCCCGCCGTCTGGTGCTCTGCGCCGGCGCCGGCAATGGTCCCCTGCTCGAAGATCTGGCGTTCCATGAACCCCGCATGCAGTTGCGCCCGCTGCACCAGGTGCTCGTACGGCATCCCGGGCTCACTCCCCTGTACGCCCACTGCGTTACCGGCATACGCCGACCGGAGCCACGCCTGACCATCACCAGTCACGACGACGGCCAGGGTGGCCTGCTCTGGTATCTCGGTGGCCAGCTGGCAACAGACGGTGTCGATCGGTCAGACAGGGAACAGATCCAGCATGCGGTTCGCGAACTCACCCGTTGCGTGCCCTGGCTGGACTGGTCCGATGCTGAACTGGAAACCTTGCGGATCGATCGGGCAGAACCGCTGCAGACTGGCGGCAGCCGGCCGGATGAAGCCTATCTGCGTTCGGCCACGGGACAGGGGCATGGCGGCCAATGCACAGTGTGCTGGCCCACCAAACTCAGCCTGGCACCGGACCTGGCCGACAAACTGGCCTTCGAGATGGCCACCGATAAAGCGGCGCATGCTTCCGGGGCCACAGCTGTGGCCAACATGACCGAGCGGCTCCGCCTGCCCCTGGCCTCTGCCCACATCGGTTTACCCCCCTGGAGACAGGGGTGAGTCTGCCTGTCCGCCCTCTGGGCAGCACCGGACTGTCCGTTTCTCTGCTCGGACTCGGCACCGTCAAGTTCGGCCGTCGGGAAGGTGTGAAGTATCCGACACCGTTCGAGCTGCCGGACGATAATGCCCTCGCCCGTCTGCTCGACAGCGCCCGTGACCTCGGCATCAACCTGCTCGATACCGCACCGGCATACGGCCAGAGCGAAGAACGTCTCGGCAGGCTGCTCCTGGACCAGCGCAATGACTGGCTGCTCTGCAGCAAGGTCGGCGAGACGTTCGCCAATGGCGCATCCAGCTACGACTTTTCACCGGAAGCGGTCCAGCTCAGCGTCAAGGCCTCCCTGCAGCGCCTGCACACCGACCGGCTCGACATCGTCCTCATCCACTCGAACGGCGACGACCTGAACATCCTGGAAACACTGGGCACCCTCGACTGCCTGAACGATCTGAAGGCACGGGGCTGGATCCGGGCGACCGGCATCTCCCACAAGACCGTCGCCGGCGGTGAGCGGGCAATCGAACTCGGCTGCGACGTGGTCATGGCAACGCTGAATCTCGCCGAGCAGGCGGAAAGTGGCCTCATAGCGTCCGCCGGCCAGAGCGGTGTTGGCGTACTTGTCAAAAAAGCCCTGGCGAGTGGTCATTCAGGGATAGAGAGCCTGCGTTTCGCGGCAGAAGCGCCGGGGGTCAGCAGCGTAATCGTCGGCACGATCAACCCCGCTCACCTGGCAGAAAATGTGGCGGTCGTTTCAGAAACCTGAAACGTCGGCGTTCAATCGGTGCGCTGAATTCTGTCGACAATGGCTGTGGTGGAGCAATCGTCCACCAGGCTCAACACCCGCACTTCACCGCCAGCGGCGCGAACGATATCCGCCCCGACAACTTCATCCACACCATAGTCTCCGCCTTTCACCAGCACATCCGGTGTCAGACGTTCGAGCAGTGCTTCCGGGGTGTCTTCCGGGAATCCCACCACCCAGTCCACGGCGGCCAGACCCGCCAGCACGCGCAACCGCTGCTCCAGTGGATTAACAGGCCGGCCAACGCCTTTCAGTCGGGTTACCGAAGCGTCATCGTTCACAGCGACGATGAGCCGGTCGCCGAGCGCACGAGCTTCTTCCAGGTAGGCAACATGGCCGGCATGGAGAATATCGAAACAGCCATTCGTGAAGACCACCTTTTCACCTGCCGCCCTGGCAAGGCTCACCGAGTCGAACAGTTGAGACTGGCTCATCACACCCCCGTCCGCCCGCGAGTCGGCTGCCAGTGCCGCTGCCAGCTCCGGCCCCGTCACCACCGAGGTACCGGTTTTAGCCACCACCAGACCACTGGCGACGTTGGCAATCCGCGCGCAATCGACGGCAGCCCAGCCCAGTGCCCGGGTGATGCCCAGGGCGGCGGCAGACGTATCGCCCGCGCCTGTTTCATCGAATACATCGACCGGCAACGCGGGCACGTGCAGATGCTGGCCGCCCGGGCTCACCACCGTATTGCCCTCGGCACCGCGGGTGATCACCAGGGCTTCGATCCCATGGGTGCTCGCCACCGCTTCCGCCTTGCTGAGCAGCTCGTCCTCATCGGCCCAGGGACCTACCGCCCGCTCGAATTCCACCCGATTGGGTTTGAGGATCGACGCGCCGGCGTATCTGGCAAACGGCTTGAACTTGGGATCGACCACCACCGGCACCCGAGCCTCAACCGCCAGTTGCAGCAGCGCTTCCGGCTCGGCCAGCGTGCCCTTGTCGTAGTCCTGCAGAATGACGGCGGATGCATCGGCCAGAACGGCTGACAGTTTGTCCGCCAGACCGCTCACCTGAGCGGGTGACAGCGAAGACTCGAAATCCGTGCGCAGCAACTGCTGCTTCTGGCTGAGCACCCGGAGCTTGAGCACGGTCGGCCAATCCGGGACGACCAGAAAATCACAGACCACGCCTGCTGCGCTCAAGGTGTCTGCCAGTGCCCGGCCGGCCTCGTCATCGCCCACCGCGCCGATGAGCGTGCACCGGGCGCCCAGGCTGACGACGTTGAGGGCCACGTTGGCTGCGCCGCCCGGCCGGTCTTCGATGTGATCCACGTCCACAACCGGCACCGGCGCTTCCTGAGAGACCCGGGTGGCCTCGCCAAACCAGTACCGATCCAGCATCAGATCGCCAACGACAACGATGTGCACGTCTTGGAGTGAAGGGAGTTTCATCGTCGTGGGTGCGCGCCTGCCGGGAACTTCTCGAGTCAGAAAATGCGGCTGGATGGTATCACAGGCACCCCCTGCTACAATCCGGAGCACCCGGATCAGCGGCGTCCCGCTCAGTGAATCAACCTGCCCAGAACCCTCCCGGAAAGACACAGCGCCGCAGAAAAAAGCGCCTGAAGATCTACGATGTCCGGGTCTGGCCCACCTGGCTGCTGGTCGGTTTCGCCTGGCTGATCGCACGTCTGCCGCTGAGGCTGATCGCCCGGATTGCCGGTCTGCTGGGCAGCATCGTCTACCGCTTCGGCCGTTCCCGGCGTGAAATCACCCGGACCAATCTGGCCCTGTGTTTTCCGGAGATGGCAGAGCGTGAGCGGGAGCAACTGGCCCGGGATTCCTTCAGGCACACGGCCATGGGCCTGCTGGAATCCACAACCGTCTGGCTCAATCCCGGCAGGGACCTGGCCAGCCGTACCCGGATTCACGATCAGGCCCGACTCGATGCAGCCAGAGCCGCCGGCAGAGGGGTGATACTCCTGGGCGGACACTTTTCCGCACTGGATGTGATGGGCCCCGGCGTGAAAACGCTGGATATGGACGTGATCTACCGGGAAAACAAGAATCCGGTCTGGGAGTGGCTGCAGGTCCAGGGTCGCAACCGTTACTTCGGCGCCGTGATCGAACGGTCAGACGCCAGAACCATCCTCCGACGCCTCAAGCAGGGTCATATCATCTGGTATGCGGCGGACCAGGATTACGGCCCGAAGCGTTCTGTTTTCGCGCCGTTTTTCGGCATTCCCACCGCCTCCATCGCGGCAACGGCAAAACTCGCCGCACTGACCGGCGCACCGGTTCTGCTCATCAGCAACTTCAGAGATCTGAACACCCTCAGCTGGGACGTGTGGTTCGACGAACCGATTCCCGGCTACCCGAGCGGCGACGATGTTGAGGATGCGACCGCCGTCAATCAGACCATCGAAGCGGCCATCCTGCGCCATCCGGAGCAGTATCTGTGGATGCACCGCCGCTTCAAGACCCGGCCCCAGGGCGAGCCCTCTTTTTACGGGAAGTCATAGAACCGCCCGGCCGGCAACCCTATACGAGAGGCGCCAGCCGTGCCGCCAGCGCGGCGACGGAAAACTCGCGAGAAACCCGCTCCAGCGCCCGGTCCGCGCGCTCGGGAAGCTCACCCGCCTGGCGGGCCAGCTCGACCTGCCCGATGGCCTGGGCAATCTGATCCGGTTGGCGCTGGTTGTAGTAAAAGCCCGTGCTGCCGAGTACGAACTGTGGCCCCGGGGTGGGCCCCGCCACTACCGGTATTCCGGCGCACATGGCCTCCAGCGCCACCATGCCGAAGGCCTCCACCTCACGAGCAGTGAGCAGCAGGAGATCGAAGGCTCTGAACATTCGCTTCGCATCAGGCACAAAGCCGAGGAAGGTGACCGGCAGACCTTCGGCCCGTTTTTCCAGCTCCCCCCGCAGAGGGCCGTCTCCGATAACAAGCAGACGAACAGACTGCTGCCCGGCCAGCCGGCGAACGGCCTCGATGGCCAGCTCCGGAGATTTCTTCTCCACCAGGCGGCCGACCAGTCCGATGGTCAGCGCATCGCTGGCCGGTACATTCAGTCGGGCCAGTGCGGCCTCCCTGGTCAGACAGGCGGCCTGAGTCCCATTCAGATCCAGCGCATTCGGCAGGCACAGGGGATCCGGGACCACCTCCCCAAGCTCGGCCTGCACCGCCGGGGAGACACCGGCGAACATCACATCGCGGGCGAACAGGCGTCGTTCGAGCCGGCGCTGAAACCGTTTGAAGAAGCCGAATTCATGGGCCACCGCCACCGTGCGGGGCACCGAAAGGCCACTGGCCCGGAGTACCCGATAGGCGCGGTATCGATGACAGATCGCGAGCCGGGGCGGATCGTCGACCGCCTGTTTGAGCCTTCTGCCCGCTGCACGTACCCGGGCCAGATCGGTGAGATCCAGATAGGTGCAGTCCGGAAGCCTCTCGGCTCGGGCCGGAGACAACACCAGGGTTTCCACCGGGGTGTCCAGTTCGGCAAACGCACGCTGATAGATGGAAAGAATGTCGCCGAACGGCGGATGATCGTTCGGCGCGATCTGGATGACGCTCCGGGGTGACCCGGATTCATCAGCCATCGCCGGCGACCTTGGTCACCAGAAAATCCTCCATCACCAGGTATTCCAGGTCGGAACCGAAGAACATGTTCAACGCATCCTCCGGTGAGCAGACCATGGGCTCGCCGCGACGATTCAGCGAGGTGTTCAGAACCACCGCGTTACCGGTCAGCGCTTCCAGCCCGGCGATCAGATCGTAATACCGGGGATGCTGATCCCGGCTGACGATCTGCACCCGGGCCGTGCCGTCTTCGTGCACCACCTCCGGGATACGCGACTTCCAGTCCTCGTTCACATCGAAGGTGATGGTCATGAAGGGCGCCGGATGGTCTGTCTGGATGATGTCCGCGGCCACCGTATCCAGCACGCTCGGGCAGAACGGCCGCCAGCGCTCGCGGAACTTGATCTGCTCGTTGATCCGATCGGCGATTCCCGGCGCGTTCGGACAGCCGAGAATACTGCGGCCGCCAAGGGCTCTCGGACCGAACTCCATACGCCCCTGAAACCAGGCCACCGGATTACCGTCGGCCAGGATGGCGGCCGTCTCAGCCGGCACATCCGCCAGCTTCTGATAATTCAGGGGCTCGCTGCTGCCTTCCAGCGCTCTCAGACAGGCCGCCTCATCGTAGGCGGGACCCAGGTAGGCATGGTTCATGCGGCTCGGCCGCTCACCCCGCTCCGACGCCACGAAGGTGGCAGCACCCAGGGAGGTGCCGGAGTCACCGGAGGCCGGCTGCACGAACAGTTCCTGCACGTGGTCGAGGGCGACGATGCGTTGATTGAGTTTCACATTGAGGGCGCCACCGCCGGCGAACGCCAGGCGACCCGTTTCCCGGAGCACGTCGCCAAGATAGGTTTCCAGCAGTTCCAGGCACCATTCTTCAAACAGCTGCTGCATGGACGCGGCGTAGTGGATGTACGGTTCGTCTGCCACATCGCCCTTTCGCCGGGGACCAAGCCAGTCGATGAGTTTTTCGCTGAAGTAGAAGCCGACGCCATCTTCTTTGTAGCGGCGCATGCCCACCGTGTTGACCAGGTTCGTGTCCACCTCGAAGCCCCGGCCGCGCCGCCGGATGAGCCTGCCGAGATCATGGCGGCTGGCGTCTCCATAGGGTGCCATACCCATGACCTTGTACTCGCCATCCAGCATCTCGAAGCCGAGGAACTCGGTGATGGCCCCGTAAACACCACTCAGGGAATCCGGATCGTAGAACTCCTTGATCTTGTGGATGGTGCCGTTCTCTCCGTAACCGAAGAAGGTGGTGGCGTATTCGCCCTTTCCATCCACGCCGAGAATGGCCGTCTTCTCCGTGAAGCCGGAAAGATGATAGGCACTGGAGGCATGAGCCAGATGGTGTTCGACAGGTACGAATTCCGTCCGCTGCCAGTCGATACCGAGGGTATCCCCGGCCGCCATGACCCGATCCCGGTTCCGACGGTAGCGTCGATTGCCGTTGAACAGCGCATCCAGCGCCCGGTCCGGGGCGTACCAGTATCGTTTGGCGAAGTGCCAGCGGGCCGGTGTACCCAGACTGATCGGTGCATAGGGGAAGGCCACCACATCCACATCCCGACCGTTGATACCCGCCTCGTCCAGGCAGTAGCGTGCAGCCTCCAGAGGCATCCGATTTTTCGCGTGCTTGTCGCGAATGAACCGCTCTTCTTCGGCGGCGGCGACCACTTCGCCATCCACCAGCAATGCGGCAGAAGGATCGTGGTTCAGCGCCCCGGACAGGCCAAGGATGATCAACGCTCGAGTAGTTCCAGCTGAGGGTGTAGAAGGCCGCTACTATATCAGCTTATATCAGCTCGGCCGCCCTGAACGCCGACTCAAACCGTGCACGCGCGTCTCCTTCCCAGTTGTCGAGGAATCGCGCCACGTCCCTGTCGAACCGGCCGGTACCAAGCTGCATGGCATCCAGATCAATCAGATGGACACGTCCGTCCCGGACGATGAAGTTGGTCGCCTTGGTGTCACCATGGGTCAGACCGGCCCGCTTCAACAGCACGAACAGACGAGCCACCTCCGCGGCTCTCGATGCACCGACCCCCCGGTCTGCCACTTCACCGGCCAGGTCCTGGCCCTCCAGATCCTCCATCACAAGATAAGCAACGGACGGCAACAGAAACCGCTTCTCTTCGATCAGCGCCAGGGGCTGAGCAGTGGGCAGCTCCAGGAAGTTCAGCAGTTGCCCGGTCATCCAGGCCCGCCGGTAACGGGGAAAGGGCCGCAACAGGCGGCTCATACCTTTGCGCAGACTCTTGATGTTGTACCGTTTGATGATCACCCCACCATCGGCCCGGGTCCGTACCAGGGTCGCACTGTTCCCCTGTTTGACCGCCTCCATCTCCAGGAAGTCACCACCGCTGCTGAACGCGCCACGCTCGCTCAGCAGCCCGCACACGAGTTCTCCCCGGCCGCGCCGGACGAAGTACCGGAACCCCTTATCCGCGGTGACGGAAAACTCCGTGCAGTTGCGGAAGCACTTCTTCAGATAGCGCCGGATCCGGCCACGTCTTGCCTGGTCGACTTTTCTACCGAGTTCATCCGCGCTGCAGGTCACGCCGGGGCGATTAGCCAGATAGGCAGCCAGCAGGCCCCCGACGCCTTCATCTTCCTGAGGCGGGCGCTGCGCGGCCAGCAATGCCAGGTCTTCCAGGCCACGGCCCTGGGGCACGGGCCTGGCCCGCCGCCGCACGCCGTCGCCATCCAGGGCAAAGAGTCGCTCGGCCGACTGCACGAAATTCTTCAGATGCAGATCCACCTGCCAGAGGCCGGCTTCATGCATGCGTCCAAGCAGTGCGGCCGCCTGCTCCACGGTTTCCTGATCCTCCGGCGCGATCACCCGGGCCCCCGGCAGATACTCGATCACCAGGCCACTCAACGTCCGGCCATCAAGATCCTCGAGCACCTCGGGCACCGGCAGGCCTGCATCACGCAGCCATTTGAGCCCCCGCCGCTCCCGTTCCCGATAGCGGCGGCTGCTCGAGCCGATGAAGAGCTTCAGCAGGGAATCGGTACTGTCCTCGGCGCCTTCCAGAACCCGCTTCGCCTGCAGCACTATCCGCCGCCCGGGCAGCACGCGAAGAATCCGTTCACAGGACCAGACGCTGGAATCCAGTTGCAGTTCGAAGGGAACCGGGGATCCCGCGTCGAGCTCGAGCAGATCCGTGGCCGCCAGTGTCTTCACGGCTGGAAGTTTCCCCGCGTCAACGACTTCCGTTGCCCTTTCCCGTAGAGCTTCAGGGCGCGGTCGTAGACGCCCTGCCAGAAGGCGCCATCTTCGGCAAACACCACCTTCAGCGGCCGTCCCGTATAGACCCGCACGAACCGCAGCCAGGCCAGACGGCTGACCGGCAGGTCCAGAGCGGAGTAGAGCAGCGCGGCCAGGTCCTTGCGCCGCCAGTGGGTCGGGATCTCATCGAAGATCAGTGCCCGGTGCAGATCCAGGACGCCGAGCGCCAGGTTCCGGTCCGGATGTTCAAGCAGATGGCAGAGGTAGAAATCCCTGTGCACGAGTCCGGCTTCATGGAAGCGTCGGGCGAAGTCAGCCACCCGCATCACCAGGCGCCGTTTCTCGAGCGGTGCAGGCTCGGATTCCAGCCAGCGCAGGGTCTTCACTTTCAGGTCCTCATAACCCGTCAGTTCATCCGTAAGAATGAAGGAAGCACGAGCGGGGGCGAGCGCCCCGTCTTCGGCAAACGCGGCCACCCGCGGCGCGACCAGGCCGCGCGCTTCCAGATGCCGGCAGGCTTCATACTCGTTACGCGCGCCGAGAATGGGGCGTTTACCGACCAGCCAGTTCTTCAGAATCTCGGCAATCCCCACACCCTGGTGGCGCTTGAGGTAGAAGACGCCGCTTTCGAGTTCAACCCGCAGCGTTTGACGGCCAGCCACGTCACGAACGATCTGCCCCTCCATCGCCCAGGCCCGACGAATCGGTTCGTCGCCGAAGTACGCCGCCACGTCATCGCGTAAATAGAGTTCAGCCAACGAACCGTGCCTCGATCAGTTCCGCCGCCCGTTCGGCCATGTGATACACGTCCGCGGTCCGGCCGAACGCCACGCCATTTTCCGAGCAGGTGCGGCGGAAGGATTCGTCGGCGACCATGTGCTCGAGCGCCTCATTCAACCGGCGTTGCTCGAACGGGCTTTCGATCAGGGCCCCACCACCGGAATCTTCCACGTAATGGGCAAATCCGCAGACATCCGTGGCGATGACCGGCAGCCCGGCCACCAGGGCTTCGATCAGCACGATCCCCCCGCTCTCCATGTAGGCGGGATGGAGCATGATGTCCGCGCCCTGCAGGAACCGGGGCACATCGTCCCGGCCGGCGAAGATGGAAAGCTGGGCATCCACATGAAGCTCCTCGGCCAGGCGCTGAAACTGACGGGGGTTGTCCTGGCCGATCACAAAGAAACGGACACGGGCACGCAGCGGTTCTGGCAAGGCGGCAACGGCGGTCAGCGCCCGATCGAGCCCCTTGGTAATGAACCCGGAACCGATCAGCAGCAGGAGCACGTCCTCCTCACCAATGCCGTACTCGTGCCGGAACTCGCAGCGCAGGCGGTCCGCATCCCCGTCCCGGCGCCGATCCTTGGCGATCCCCGGAGGCAGTATGTGCAGCGCGCTATCCGGCGTCTGGTAGAACTTCTGGAACTGGGTCTTCTGCTGCCGGGTGATGAGCAGCACGTCCACGCCGCTGTCCGGATCGAAAACCGCGTGTTCGAAGCGGGAAAAAAGCCGGTAGCGACCGGTCATCCGATAGGTGGGTGAGCGCAGCTGCTGCGCTTTCTCCTCATAACAGGAATCCGCCGCATAGTAGATATCGAGCCCCGGCATCTTATTGAAACCCACCATACAGTCCACGGGTCGCAAGCGCTGGTCCTCGGCAACCCAGTCGGCAAAACGCCGGTAGCGCACGTGATTGGTCACCGCAGCAACCGGCACGATGACCACATCGAAACCTTCCGGCACCGGACCTTCCCACGACAGGGCGTACACCCGGATCTGCATACCCCTTCGCTGGCACTCCTCGGCAACCCGGAGGAAATCCCGCTGCAGACCGCCGTAGGGAAAATACTTGAACAATGCAAAAGCGAGCAGCGGTCGGCGTCTGGCCACGAAGCATTCCAGATAGTCCACGGCAGTATCCGCCAGGGTGAAGAGATCTTCCCGCTCCGCCATGGCCATGCCGCGGCAGATCCAGTCCGGCCTCGCGTCGGAGGTCAGTAACTCCACCAGCTGCTCATTGAGACGGCTCTGCTCGAAAGGCAACTCGGTGAGGAGCCCGGCACGTGCCTCATCGAGATACTTCGCATAGCCGCAATTCCGGGTCACCAGGGCAGGCACGCCGGCGAACATGGCTTCCAGGATCACCATCCCGGCCAACTCGTCGTAGGCCGGCAGCATCAGTCCATCCGCGGCAAACAGAAAGCGGGGCACATCATCCCTGCCTTCGGTGAAAAACCGGACCCGGTCCGCCACCCCGAGCCGGATCGCCATGCGCTTGAACGGCTCCGCGTTGTCCCGGCCGACCACGTAAAAATGGCAGCGCTCATAGAGTTCGCCAGGCAGAGCCTTCAACGCCAGCAGCGCTCGATCGAGGCCCTTCTTGATGAAGCCCGAGCCGATGAACAGCAGCAGCAGATCATCCTCCGGAATACCGAATTCCGCCCTGAATGCACGGCCAATCTCATCCTTGTCCGCGGGTGCGACCCGATCCGGCTCGATGCCCGGCGGGAGGGCATGGAAGCGTTCCCGCTGTGTGCCGTAATGGCGGATGAAGTGCGGTGTCTGAATGTCGGAGATGGTGAGAATCTGAGTCTTCACCAGCGGATCGAACACGGAACGTTCAAAATCGGAGAAGTGCCGGTACCGGGGCAACAACCGGTACAGCTGACCGCGCTGGCTGCGGGCTTTCTCTTCGTAGCAGGAATCTCCGGCATAGTAGACATCCAGACCCGGCATCTTGTTCATGCCCACCAGGAGATCGACGGGATGCACTTTCACATGGGCCTGAACCCGTTCGGCGAACCGCTCGTACAGCGTGTGGTTGGACAGGGCGTCCACCTCGATCAGGTGGATGTCCAGGTCGTCTTCCGGAAGCGGTGCCTCCCAGCGGATCGCATAGATACGCACCTTGTGGCCACGGGCAAGTGCCGCCCGGGCGATCTTCAGCAGGTCGCGCTGAATACCCCCGAAGGGGAAATACTTATAGATGGCGAAGGCCAGCTGCATCTGCCGACCTATCCGGGTGAACTGAAGCGATGGCGCACTAGGACACCTCGCTGTGGCTGACCAGCTTCATGGCCTCATCCCTGACCCGCTCCGGGGAGAGCTGAGCATAACAAGGCGGCTGCACCACCTCACCTCGCCACTCGAGCGCCTCGCCGCGGTAGCGACAGGTTCTGCTGAGGCAGGGCGAGCATGCGATATCTGACTGCAGATTGAGGACGCGACCACCCACCGCGCCGGTCCGCACCGCACTCGTACTGCCATAGATGACCACGGTGGGCCGACCCGATGCTCCGGCAAGATGGGTCAACCCGGAATCGACTCCGACCACCAGCCCGGCCCGGGCGATTTCTGCCCCCACCTCCCGAAGGGACATGGCCGGCAGCACTTCGGCCCCGTCCAGCCCCGCCGCGATGCGTTCCGCCCGCAGACGCTCCTCTTCCCCGCCCCAGGGTATGGCCACCCGCCAGCCATCCGCGACCAGATCAGCCGCCAGCGCGCGCCACATGGATTCCGGCCAGTGTTTGCTGGCCCAGGTGGTGCCGTGCAGCAACAGACAGGTTGCCGGGTCGCTGGCGCCTGCTCCCGTCAAACCGAAGTCCGGTGCGTGCGATGGCCGAGGGTAACCCAGGGCGGCCGAGAAAAGTGCGCGCAGCCGCTCGACCGCATGTCCCCCCACAGGCACCGTAACGCGCCGGTCGCAGGCGAATGCCGACCAGGGCTCCCGGGCCGAGGTGAAATTGAACCCGGCGCGCGCGCCGCCGCGACCGAGCAGCGTCACCGCCGCGGATTTGATCAGTCCCTGGGCGTCCAGAATCAGGTCATAGCGCTCTTCCCGCAGGGTTCGGGCAAAGGCTGCCATGGCTCGCCGATGGGTGCCGGGCTGACGCCGCCAGCGACGCCAGGCGATGGGTATCACCCGACGGACGGCCGGGTGCGACTCGGCAATCGCGGCGAAGGCTTCCTCGACCACCCAGTCGAACTCGAAGCCGTTGGCCGCCGCGTCCGTCACCGCCGGGAGTGCGTGCACCACATCGCCGAGGGAAGACATTTTGATCAGAAGCACGCGCACGGTCATAACACCTCGATCACCTGCTCCGGAACAAGATCCTCGAGACACTTCATGTGGCCCAGCGGGCACTGACGCTGAAAGCAGGGACTGCAGTCGATGGGATGACTGATCACCGTTGAGCGATCGCCGAGCGGCGGAGTGAAATCAGGAGAGGTGGAACCGAACAGGGCGACCAGCTGTCTGTCGAGGGCTGCCGCAATGTGCATGAGGCCGGAATCGTTCGCCACCACCCGCTCACTGAGCGACAGGAGATCGACGGCTTCAACCAGCGTGGTCCGCCCGGCCAGATTGATCACCCCATCCGGCACAGACGCCATGATCTCGTCACAGGTGGCCCGGTCTGCGGGCGAACCCAGCAACCAGACCTGTCGACCGCGCGCCACCTCTGCCCGGGCCAGCGCGGCAAAATGTGCTGGCGGCCAGCGCTTGGCGGGCCCGAACTCCGCGCCCGGGCAGAGCGCCGTGACGTTTTCAGGCACGATGCCCAGGCGCTCTGCGAGCGCCACAGCGGAGGCCCGGTCCACCATCAGTCGTGGCAGGGGATAAGGTTCCGGCAGACTCTGACCCGGCGGCAGCCCCAGTGCCATGAAACGTTCGATCATCAGCGGGTAGCGTTCCGGGTCCAACCGGCGCCGATCGTTGAGCACCAGGTAGCGGGACTCTCCCTGCCAGCCGGTCCGTCTGGGAATCCCGGCCCAGAAAGGGAGCAGGGCGGACTTGAAGCTGTTCGGCAGCACGATGGCCTGGTCGAAGGCTTCTCCGGCGAGCACACGGGCCAGGGCCCGGCGCGGCTTGAGACCCAGTTCTCCATGCCCCACCTCCAGCGTCCAGCTGCCGGCCACGCCGGGCATGCGCCGGGCCAGGGGCTCGGTGGCCGGTGGCGCCACGATGAAAACGGTGGCGTTCTGCTGCTGAACGAGGACGGAAACGAGCGTGTGGGCCATCACCATGTCACCCACCCAGGCAGGTGCCACGACGAGGATCTTCACGTCAATCAGGATCCGTTGACGGGCGTGAGCCAGTCGGGATGAGCCTGCCTGGCACCCCGAACCTGATCGAAGTAGCGCGTCTGCAGGTTTTCCGTGACCGGACCTCTGGCGCCACTGCCGATTTTCCGGCCGTCGAGTTCCCGGATGGGGAGCACTTCGGCCGCGGTGCCGGTGAAGAACGCCTCATCGGCGATATAAACCTCATCCCGGGTGATCCGCCGTTCGAGGATCTCGAAGCCTGCTTCCTTCGCCAGCGTGATCACCGAATCCCGGGTGATGCCGTCGAGGCAGGAGGTGAGCTCCGGCGTGTGGATGACGCCATCCCGGACAATGAAGACGTTCTCACCGGTACCTTCCGCCACGTAGCCTTCGTTATCGAGCATCAGCGCCTCATCGCAGCCCGCATCGAGGGCTTCGTGCAGGGCCAGGATGGAATTGATGTAGTTCCCGTTCGCTTTGGCCTTGCACATGGTGATGTTCACGTGATGACGGGTGTAGGAGGACGTGCGCACCCTGATCCCCTGCTCGCGGCTTTCCGGCGCCATGTAGTTGGGCCAGGGCCAGGCGGCAACCACCAGATTCACGGACAGATCTTTCGCACGCAGTCCCATCGCTTCCGCACCAAGATGCACCATGGGCCGCAGGTAGCCCTCGTTCAGACCATTGGCGGCAAACACGGATTTCTGAGCCTCGCTGACTTCTTCCGGCGAGTACGGAATTTCGAGACCCAGAATATGGGCCGAGTTGAACAGCCGCCGGGTGTGCGCGTCGAGCCGGAAAATACAGGGACCTTCCGGCGTATCGTAAGCGCGCACGCCTTCGAACACGCCCACCCCGTAGTGCAGGGTATGCGTGAGCACGTGCACGGTGGCCTCCCGCCAGGGAACCAGTTGGCCGTTCTGCCAGATCCAGCCGTCGCGGTCAGACAAGTTATCCATCATCAAATACGCTTTTCCAGATAGCACTCACATCATCCCGGTAGCGCGCCAGCGTCTGCGCCGCCCGCTCAGTATCCGGAATGTCCAGCACGCTTCGATGCCACTCGGCGCGCAGTGACAGGTAGGCTTCCTTCAACCGGTTGGCGGCGTGGCCGGGCAGCAACTCGGCCGCCTCGACCGCATCCAGGATGCGGACGTTGTCCGTGAATTCCGTGAGCGCGGGATGATCGTGAGCATGAGCCAGAACGAGATATTGCACCACAAATTCAATATCGACGATACCGCCGCTGCCCCGCTTCAAATCATAAGCCTCCTGGTCCTGGCCAAGCTGCGCGCGCATCCGCTGGCGCATGTTCCGCACCGCCTCGGCAAGCTCCGTCTTATCACGCTCCTGGCCCAGGAAGTCGCGACGGGCGGCCTCGAATCGTGCTGCCAGGTCCCGGTCTCCGGCCACCGGCCGGGCCCGGACCAGAGCCTGATGTTCCCAGGTCCAGGCCTGCTTCTGCTGATATTCGCTGAACGCCGCGAGAGAGGAAACCATGGTGCCCGAGTTGCCGGAGGGCCGGAGGCGTGTGTCGATTTCGTACAGCGTGCCGTTGTAGGTGGGCGCGGTCAGCACATGCAGCAGGCGCCGCACGAGCCGATGCAGGAACTGACTGGCGCTGGACGGCAGGTCGTGGATGAAGACGATATCCAGATCCGAACCGGGGCCGAGCTCAATGCCGCCGAGCTTGCCGTAACCCACGATCAGGAAGGGGCGCGAATCCGCATACTCCGGAAACCGCGCCAGATTCTCCCGCCAGGCCAGGTCCAGGGCAGCTTCCAGCATGGCTTCCGCCAGCCAGGTGAGCGCGTCCGAGACCTTCATCAGGGGCAGGGTGCCGCGCAATTCCGCCAGCGCCACATTAAAGACGTGGTGACTTTTGAACTCCCGCAGAACTTCGAGCGCCCGCTCGAAGTCATCGGCTGCCGGTGCGAGCTCCGTGGCCAGGGCCTCTCCCAGCGCCTGGCGGTCGGGCACCATGGTCAGCAGGCGCTCGTCCAGCAGGGCGTCGAAAAAAGCCGGGTGCTCCGCCAGGGTTTGTGCCAGCCACAGACTGGTGCTCACCAGCTCGACAAAGTGCACGCGTGCGTGCGGATTCTCCGAAAGCAGGGCGAGATAGGCCGATCGTCTGAGCACCGTACGCAGGATGGGCGCCACCCGGGACAGCGCCAGATCAGGATCCTGCCGGTCCAGCACGTCTTCGATCAAGGTCGGCATGAGCGCATCGAGCCGGCTCTTGGCCTCGGCGGATACCGCACCCCTGTCACGGGCAGTGATCAGGCCGCCGAGCAGCTCGAGCGCGGCTTCTGGTTTCCTGAAGCCGGCGTCGAACAGCCCTTCAAGGTCGTCCGGCTGCGCCCAGAGCCTGACCCCGACAGAGGCCGTGGCGGTCTGAACGCCGAGCAGGTCATCGAATACCGCGGCGATGGCGACCCGATGCTCGTCAAGCTGTGTTTGAAAGCTTGTGAAATCCGCAAATCCCATGCAGGCGGCCAGTCTCGACCGGGACAGATCCGCCTCCGGCAATCGCTGAGTCTGCCGGTCCGCCTCCGCCTGAATACTGTGTTCGGTATCTCTCAGGAACCGGTAGCCCGCTTCGAGCCTGTCGGCCTGGTCCTGCTCGATGTGATTCAGGCCGGGCAGGTGCCGGAGCACGTCGAGCAGCCCGGTCGAACGCAGAATGGTTTCCCGTCCACCCCAGATCATCTGCTGCATCTGCACGCTGAATTCCACATCCCGGATCCCGCCGGGCCCCAGCTTCACATCCTCCGGATGCTGCCGTTCCGCCACCAGTCGGGCTTTCATCTCGCGCAGCGCGTCGATGGCGCCGAAATCCAGATAGCGGCGGAAGACGAAACTGGACAGATCTGCGAGCAGGGCCTGTCCTGCCGCGATATCCCCGGCACAGGGCCTCGCCTTCATGAGTGCGTAACGCTCCCAGTCCCGACCCTGACTCGCGTAATACTCCTCCACCGCATCGAAGTCGAGCGCCAGCGGGCCGCTGCCGCCAAAGGGCCGCAAGCGCATGTCCACCCGGAATACGAAACCCTCCTCCGTCACCGGATCCAGCGCCTGAATCAGTTGCTGACCGAGTCGCACGAAGAACTGCTGATTGAGCTCGCCGCCACGCGTTCTGCCCGTGCTTTCCACCAACTCACTGGTTCTGCCCCGCTCCGGAAAACAGAACATGAGATCCACGTCCGAGGAAAGGTTGAGCTCACAGGCGCCCAGTTTGCCCATGGCGATCACCACCATCTGCTGCGGCTCGCCGGTCGCTTCGCCCATGGGTATGCCGCGCTGTGCCGCCAGCCACTGGTGCAGCCGGCCGAGCGCTTCGTCGATGAGCACGTCTGCCATCAGAGAGCAGGCGCCGGTGGTTTCTTCCAGGCTGGCCGTGCCCAGGCAGTGGCGCCAGACGGTCCAGAGCTGAAAGCGCTGCCGGAGAATCCTCAAGCCCTTCTGCAGGCCGGTCATGTCCGTGCAGTCGCTCAGACACTCAGCCGCTGCACGTTCCAGTTCGGCCCGATCAAAGGGGGCGTCCAGGCGGTTCCGGCGGAGCGCCTCGAGCAGCCAGGGCGCCTGACGTCGGGCCGTGGCTTCTGCAAACTCCGACAGGGCGAATACCCGGACGAGGGCCGCTCTTGATCCGGCACTGAGCGCCGTGTCCGTGGTGGGATCGAGGTGGTCGTCCAGAAATGTGGCGCAGGCCTGCTCACCGCGGGCGGCGAGCGGTTCAGGCAGCTCGTTCAAGCCTCGGACGCGGGCGAAACACGGAGCACTTCCGCGACGGTGGTCAGCCCTGCGCCTACCTTCTGAGCGCCGGAGAGCCGCAGCGTGCGCATCCCTTCCTTCAACGCCTGACGGCGCAGACCCTCCACGTCGCAATCTTCGCGAATCAGCTCGCCCACTTTTTCCGTCATGGGCAGCAGTTCGTAGATGCCCATCCGGCCCAGATAGCCGGTATCGCGACATTCCAGGCAACCCTGCGGCGCAAACGTCTTCGCCGGCGGTTTGGCCCGGAACGGTTTGATCATCAGATCCCAGGCTTCGGACTCGGTGGGCTCCGCCACCTTGCAGTGCGGGCACAGCGTGCGCACCAGACGTTGTGCCATCACGCCAAGCACCGTCGCTTTGATCATATAGGGCGCCACGCCCAGATCCAGCAATCGGGTGACCGCCGTGGGCGCATCGTTGGTATGCAGGGTGGAAATCACCAGGTGTCCGGTCAGGGCCGCCTGAATGGCCATCTCGGCCGTTTCCAGATCCCGGATCTCCCCGATCATGATGATGTCCGGGTCCTGCCTCAGCAGCGCGCGCACACCGGCCGCAAAGGTGACATCGATGTTCGTCTGCACCTGCATCTGGTTGAAGGCCGGCTCCACCATTTCAATGGGATCTTCGATGGTGCAGACGTTCACCTCGTCCGTGGCCAGCTGCTTCAGGGTGGAATAGAGCGTCGTGGTCTTGCCGGAGCCGGTCGGGCCGGTGACCAGCACGATCCCATTCGGCTGGCTGATCATGCCCTGCCAGCGATCATAGTCGGAGCCACCCAGGCCAAGTTCCTTGAAACTCCGGAGCAGCACGTCCGGGTCGAAGATCCGCATGACCATCTTCTCGCCGAAGGCCGTCGGCAGGGTGGAGAGCCGCAGCTCGACCTCATCACCATCCGGCTGTTTGGTCTTCACCCGGCCATCCTGAGGACGCCGCTTCTCCGCCACGTCCATCCGCCCGAGAATCTTCAACCGGCTGGTCACCGCCTGGTTCACCGCCGTCGGCAGCTCATAGACATGGTGCAACACCCCGTCGATGCGGAAACGGATCAGGCCCTTCTCACGACGGGGCTCGATGTGGATATCGCTGGCACGCTGATCGAAAGCGTAGTTCAGCAGCCAGTCGACGATGTTGACCACGTGGGCATCGTTGGCATCCGGATTCTTCAGCTCGCCGAGTTCGAGCATCTGCTCGAAGTTCGCCACGCCGGAGATCTCGAAGCCCGCTTCCTCGGCCCGGGAAACGGACCGGGCCATGGTGTAGAACTCGAGCTGGAACTTGGTGATGTCCCGCGGGCTTGTTACAACCCGTCGGATCCTGCGCCCGCGCAGGGTCTGGGTGAGCATGCTCTCCCATTGAAACATGTACGGCTGGGCGCTGGCGATTACGACCTCATCGTCTGCCACTTCGATGGCGAGAATGTTGTGCCGCTGGGCGAAGGCGTATGACATTACCTCGGTGACCGCGTTGACGTTCACCTGCAGCGGGTCGATCCGCTCGTAAGGCTGGCCGGATTTCTCCGCAAGCCACAACGTCATGGTTTCCAGGTCCAGCTCCCGGCCCGGCTGCCTGCGATTCTCGAAGCCGCGATCGGCGACGATCTCCAGCGGATGCAGGGAAAGTTCTTTCTTGGTGCGTGGCGCGATCAGAATGTCTTCCGCCTGGCGCTGGCTGATGAATCCTTCCTTGACCAGCTCATCGAGCATGGTGGGCAGATCGAGGAGCGTTTCGGTGAGGAAATCGAGACGATCCGCCAGTGGCGTCTCTGCCGGATCCGACGTCTGACCCGGTTCCGGGTCTGCTTCCGGATCCGCCGTGTGCAGCGCCGCGTCCGGCAGGGAAGGTTCAGGCGCAGGGGGCTCGGCCGGGGGTGCCGATCCCTGATCGCTTTCCACTGCCGTCGAGGTGACGGGTTCGCTGTCCGTCGAGACAGTGTCCGCAGCGCCGGACGGCGCGCTACCCACCACGCCGGAGGTAGCGGCGTCCACCGCACCGTCAGTGGCGCCAGCGTCCGCGGAGTGCTCGCCTGAAGTCAGGGGAGTGGCCACGTAAGTCCTTGAATAGCCGCATTTAACTGCTGATCGAGCAGTTTTAGGGATGGCCCGTTCTTTTGCAACCATCCCGATGTATGAGCGATCGTTCAGAGGTTGATCTCCGTCACACTCCGGGGCGAAAGGCCTGCCACGCCTTCCCTTCGCGTCCAGCCGGACGCCGATCGCCCGGGATGGGTGTAGAATGCCCGGCCCGCCGGGCTTCTGGCCCGGTTACGTGAGCGGAATCAGCGGCATTTCTGGAGGTTCGAGCAGTGGCGGAGAACGACTACGCACAGTGGTTCCGGGACTCCACTCCCTACATCAGCAAGCACCGGAAGCGGACCTTTGTGGTCCTGCTGGAAGGTGATGCGCTCTCGGCAGACAGCGCAGGCAACCTGACCAATATCGTCCACGATCTGGCCCTCGTGCACGTGCTCGGGGCCCGGCTGGTGCTGGTGCATGGTGCGCGGCCCCAACTCGACGAGGCGCTGGCCAGTGCCGGACCCGAAGCATTTCACAACGGCCGTCGGATCACCCGGAAAGAGGACCTGTCCGCCGTGATCCGCGTGTTCGGCGAGCTAAGAGCCCGGCTAGAGGCCCTGTTTTCCACCGGACTCCCCACCAGCCCGCTACGGGATGTGGACATCAGCGTCATTGGTGGCAATTTCATCACCGCCCGTCCGGTCGGCATTCTCGATGGGGTGGATCACGAACTCACCGGCCGGGTCCGACGTGTGCATTCGGAACGACTGACCCGGGTTCTCGACTCCGGGGCCATCGCCCTGCTGTCGCCGCTCGGCTATTCACCCTCTGGACAGGTATTCAATCTGGCCGCGGACGAGCTCGCCGCGGACGTGGCCCTGGCGCTTCACGCTGACAAGCTCATCGTATTCACGGAAGCGGATGGGCTGACCAGCCCGAACGGTGAACGGATTTCTCAGATGACGCCGGCAGAACTGCACAGCCACGTGGCCGCCAGTACACCCCAGCTGGCTTCCGTGCTCCGGGCAGCCCGGGGTGGCATCCCGAGCTGTCAGCTGGTTTCCTGGGCGAAGGACGGCGCGCTGCTGGAGGAGCTCTACACCGCCGCCGGATCCGGTACTCAGATCCAGGAAGACGCCGGCGCGTTCATCCGCCCGGCCCAGGCCACGGATGTGGCCCATATCGTGGAGGTGATCCGGCCGCTGGAGGAATCCGGCGCTCTGGTCCGGCGCAGTCGCGACCGGCTGGAAGAAGAGATCGAGCACTTCCTGGTGGCAGATATCGACCGTTCGGTGGTTGGCTGCTGCGCCGTCTATCCGTTCGGGGCGATGGCCGAACTTGCCTGTGTGGCCGTACACGCGTCCTATCGGGAAGGCACGGGGCCGGATCACGGCGGTCCAGACACCGGCATCGGCGAGCGCTCCGCCCGGATCGGCAGCGCGCTGCTCGCCGCCGCTGAAGCGCGGGCCCGACAGAACGGCGCCGAACAGCTCTTTGCCCTGACGACCCAGACCCGGGACTGGTTTCTGGATCAGGGATTCAGGGAGACCGGGCTCGAGGCGCTACCGGCGCCCAAACAGGCCATGTATAACTATCAGCGGAACGCCACTGTCATGATCAAGGCGCTCAACCACTGATGTACTTCCGAGATTTGTGATGCACTTTCGAGATATGAAATGACCGACGACACCAGCAAGAGACCCTTTTCCTCCCTCGTCGTGGACGGCGTCGCCCAGGCTCCGAGCCGGGCCATGCTCTACCCCGTGGGCTTCACCACAGAGGACTTCGCCAAGCCTCAGATCGGTGTGGCGTCCACCTGGTCGATGGTCACGCCGTGCAACATGCACATCAACACACTGGCCGAGGCAGCCGCCATGGGTGCCGACGAAGCGGGCGGTAAAAGCGTGCTGTTCAACACCATTACCGTCTCTGACGGGATCTCCATGGGTACGCCGGGCATGCGCTACTCCCTGGTCTCCCGGGAAGTGATCGCCGACTCCATCGAGACCGTGGTGGGCGCACAGGGGTTCGACGGTTTCGTCGCCATCGGCGGCTGTGACAAGAACATGCCGGCCTGCGCCATGGCCATGGCGCGCATGAACCGGCCCAGCGTCTTCGTGTACGGCGGCACCATCCTGCCGGGCGCCGAGCGCAGAGACATCGTCTCGGTCTTCGAAGCCGTGGGTGGCCACGCTGCCGGGTCCGTATCGGATATCGAGCTGAAGGAAGTGGAGAGCACGGCCATTCCCGGGCCGGGTTCCTGCGGCGGCATGTATACGGCCAATACCATGGCCTCCGCCATCGAGGCCCTCGGTCTGTCCCTGCCGAACAGTTCGGCCCAGAACGCCGTCTCCGATGCCAAGCGCCAGGACAGCTACAACGCGGGCGCCGCCGTCTTCGACCTGATCGAAAAAGGCATCAAACCAAGCGACATCCTGACCATGGAGGCGTTCGAAAATGCCATCACCGTGGCCATCGCGCTGGAAGGATCGACCAATGCGGTGCTGCATCTGCTCGCCATTGCGCATGCCGCACGGGTCCCGCTCAGCATCGACGATTTCACCCGTATCGGTGAACGGGTACCCGTTCTGGCCGACATGCGACCGGCCGGTCAGTACGCGATGAGTGAACTGATCGAAATCGGCGGCATTCAACCCCTGATGAAAACCCTGCTTGCCGAAGGCCTGCTGCACGGCGACTGCCTGACCGTGACGGGCAGGACCCTGGCGGACAATCTGGCGGACGTGGCCCCATACCCGGAAGGTCAGAAAGTCGTGCGCCCCCTGTCCGATCCGATCAAAAAGAACTCTCACCTGGTCATCCTCTACGGCAATCTGGCACCGGAAGGTGCGGTGGCCAAGATCACGGGCCACGAGGGCCTGACGTTCACCGGGACCGCGCGCTGCTATCACGGCGAAGAAGCTGCCATGAGTGCGATCATGGAAGGCGAAGTGCAGAAAGGCGATGTGGTGGTGGTTCGATACGAAGGCCCCCGAGGCGGTCCCGGAATGCGGGAAATGCTGTCTCCGACCAGCGCTATCAACGGCCTGGGCCTCTCCCAGGATGTGGCGCTGATCACCGATGGCCGTTTCTCCGGCGGCTCGCACGGTTTCGTGATCGGACACATCACCCCGGAAGCATTCGATGGCGGGCCCATCGCCCTGATCGAAGACGGGGATCAGATCACGGTGGATGCAGAGACCCGGGAGATCACGCTGCATGTGGACGAGGCGACCCTGGCCACACGCAAGGCAGCCTGGACCCGGCCCGCGCCCTATACGGATCGCGGCACACTGGCCAAGTATGCGCGTCTGGTGAGCTCCGCAAGCGTCGGCGCCGTCACGGACGCCGGCGAATGAGCAAGCTGATCGATGTCAGCCATGCCATCGAGGACGGTACCGTCACCTATCCAGGCCTACCCGCGCCCATTGTCTGCGATTTCCTGAGCCGGGAGGCCTCGAAAGAACAGTACGCTGAAGGCACGAGCTTTCACATCGGTCGGATCGACATGGTGGCCAATACCGGCACCTATGTGGATGCGCCCTTCCATCGCTTCGCGGACGGCAAGGACCTGGCCGAACTGCCCCTCAGCGCCATCGCCGACCTGCCTGGCGTTGTGGTCGCGAGCGAGGAGATGGCCATCGGCCCCGAGGCTTTTGCCGGTCTGGATCTCCGGCGTCGCGCAGTGCTGGTAAAAACGGGCTGGGACAGGCATTGGGGTCGACCCGAATACCTGACCGGTCATCCCTTTCTGACCGAGGCAGCGGCCAACTTCCTGCTCGACGCCGGCGCGGCCCTGGTCGGCATCGACTCGCTCAATATCGATGACACCCGCGGCGGCAATCGACCGGTGCACACGCTCCTGCTCGGCGCCGATGTACCCATTGTCGAGCACCTGTGCAATCTCGATGCGCTGCCGGCGGAGGGTTTCCGCTTCCACGCTGCACCCGTGAAGGTCCGGGCTTTCGGCACGTTCCCCGTACGTGCCTACGCCGTCTGCCGATGACGAAACGTGATCTGGACCGTTGATCCGAGCCCGGATATTGCGCATAGTTCAGGTTAATTCGCCCGAACCAAAGCCAAGTTACTGAAAACAAACCCGGAAATGTAACCGCACGGATAACGGCTACAGCCACGGGACAGCGATCGGGTCAGGTAACCGTACAGATAACCGGACAGACGGAACCCTCCGCGAATCGAATACGATGAAGTCACTCTGCAGACATCTCCACAACACCCTTCAGCGGCGTCTGCCTCACCTGCTCACCTTAGTCGGCGTCTGCCTCTGGCCCGGACTGACCCTGGCCGAAGTGGAGAAAGCGGGCCGAATTCTGGTCGATAAATCCGAGCGCACACTCGTGCTCTTTGCCGACGGGCGCCCGATCCGGAGCTATCCGGTTTCACTGGGTCTGAATCCGGTTGGCCACAAACGCTATGAAGGTGACAAGCGCACGCCGGAAGGCATCTATCTCATCGACGGCAAGAACCCCAACAGCGCCTTCCACCTGTCACTGCATATCTCCTACCCGAATGAGCGGGACGTGCGGGTCGCCCGCGAACGGGGCTGGGACCCGGGCGGACAGATCGTGATTCACGGCCTGCCCACGGGCCTGATGAAGACCGCGTCGAACAAATACGACTACGATTGGACCGATGGCTGCATCGCGGTGAGCAACCGGGCCATCGAGGAGATCTGGCAGCTCGTCGATGAGGGAACCCTGATCGAGATCACACCCTGACGCGCAGCCCCGCTGCCTGAAGAGGCTTCATTGAACGGAGAGGGGATCACGCCATGGACTGGAAAGTCTTTCTGACCATTTTCGGCACGGTTTTTCTGGCCGAGCTCGGCGACAAAACACAGCTCGCCACGGTGCTGTTCGCCACTCGAGAATCCCTGCACCCGGTCATGGTATTCGTGGCCGCTTCTGCCGCCCTGCTCGCGACCACCGCCGTGGGCGTCGCCGCCGGCAGCTTCATCGCTGACCAGGTCGACACCCGGGTGCTGGCCTACATCGCCGGCGCCGGTTTCATGATCATCGGCGCCTGGACGATCTGGCAGGCGAGCTGACGGGGCCGACCGCTAGAGCCCCTCTCGGGTATTCACCCCGTCCAGGGGGAAAATCGGCCGCCGGACGTGCTCGAAGGTGACCTCCGAATAATCGGACGTGCACACGCCGCGCCCGGCGCACTCCACCACGTGGGCCACCAGCGGCATGAACCCGACCCGGCAGTGAATGCGCGATTTCAGCATGAGATAGCGTCGCTCTGTGGGCTCGATGCCAAGACTCCGGAAGCAGCCGGGGTCGAACGGCTCGATGTGCCTGGAGATCACGACGATATCCACGCCCGCCACACGGAGAACGGCCGTCGGGCCCATGTTCATGGTCAATCCCCGTGACATGGCGACCGTAGCCGGAAAGCGCCCTTCAGACAGCAACCGGACCCGGCCGGTTACCGTGAGAGGACGGCTCTGTTGCGTCAGTGCCGGCATGGGCAGTTTGCCGCCGAGAGTTACGGTCACCTCGGCGCCCACGCCTGCGGCTGCCATCTCCGCGACCGCCTGCGGATCGAAAATGCCGAATACGGCCACATCGTCCAGTTCCGCCGCCAGCACTTCGGCGAGCACCTCGGTGGTGTCCATGGTGCCGCCGGAAGCCGTGTTGTCGTAGTGATCGAGGAGCAGCACCGGACCATCCGTGTGCTCGTCCTCCGCCAACGTGCGGGCGCGCGCCAGAGACTCGGCCAGCGGTTCCACCTGATAGACGAAAGCCTGCCGCTCGGACCAGGCCGCGTCGAGCAGTTCATCCCGGTACCGCTCGGCGAGCGCCGGATCATCGTCCGTCACCACCACCACAGAAAGTCCCGCATTGTGGATATCCGCATGAGGGAAGCCGGTAAAGAGACTGACCGACAGCGCGCCCCCATCCGCCTCCATCTCCCGGGCCCGGGCCTGCAGTGCGCGGTTGGGATGGTCGTCCGTTCCCTGACGCATCACATGGGGCAGCATGGGCGCATTCCCCCACGCCATGGTCGGCGTGCACTGTCCTGTCAACGCGGACAGCGTCAGGCGGCCGGCCTTCAGCGCCGTTTCGTCCATATCGATGTGCGGGTAGGTGTGATAGCCGGACACCACCGTCGCCAGCCCCACCATGTCCGGATACAGGTTCGCGTGCATATCCAGCGCCACGCCCACCGGAATGTCCGGCGCGACCGCGCGCAGCCGACGCAACAACTCCCCTTCACCGTCTTCGAAAGACCGGGTCACCATCGCGCCGTGCAGATCCAGCAGGATAGCATCCGGACCGTCCGCGAGAGCGGCAACGATGCGCTCGGCGATGTACTCGTAGGCATCATCTTCCACCGGGCCGGACGGCGGCGCGCCGGCAATGACGGGCACGATGACCTGGGCGCCGAACTCCGACGCCGCCTGCAGAAAACCGCCGGGGCAGCTCGCCGTACCTGTGTAGGTACGAATGGCTTCTTCACCCGCCAACGGCGCCGGCCCGCCACCGGAAAACCGATCCAGGTCGGTGATCACCGGCGAAAAAGTGTTTGTCTCGTGACTCATGGTGGCAATGACGACGCGCATGCGATGCTCTCCCTGGAATGCCCTTCGGTACCAGCCATGGTAAGCCGGTACCGCTGTGCTAGCATCCATCGCGTTCGACCCGACGGCATCGCGCCGCTCGAGCCGGCCCCCTCTTCAGCGAACCGGAATCAGGAGCCCGACGATGCCAAGCAGACAGCCACGCAACCGCGCTGCGCGATCACTCTTTACCCTCACCGTGCTGGTCGCACTTCTCGGGCTCGGCGGATGTGCTCCGGAAGTCGGCAGTAAGGCGTGGTGCGAAGCGATGAGCGAGAAGCCGAAGGGTGACTGGACGGCCAATGAAGCCATGGACTTCGCCGAGCATTGTCTGATCGACTGATCCGGGTGCTTGAACTACCATTGATCGGATCGCGGGTCGCGCAGAGACTGGGTCGTGATTTCCACCACCATCAGGTCCGACATGATCATCCATATCGGCAAGGATGATGTCAGCCTGCCTCAGATCACAGAGGCTATGCGGGCCTGGTATGGCAGTGAGGATTTCGATGCGGAACGCCCCGTGCTCTGGGATCTCAGAAACATCAACCTGGATACCTCCCAGGCGCAATTGCCGGAAACCGATCTTTCCGACTGGTCCAGTCACAACCTGAGTCTCATCAACGCCCAGCGTACGGGGAAGAAGACCGCCTGGGTGTTCGGCAGTGCCCGGGTCGCGGAATTCGCCGTGGAAGTTCTGGGCGCCACGGACTGGCAGCACAAGGTGCGCATATTTCACAACGACATGGACGCGGCAGTCGCCTGGCTGAAGTCCACCATCAGATGAGGTAACCGCATGCCAACGCTCGGACGGATAGGCTACGTGAACATATTCATCAGCGATTTCGACCGGGCACTGGCGTTCTATGAACAGACCCTCGGTCTGGCTGTGGTCACCCGTGATGAGTCCTTCGGATACGCCTCCTTTGATACCCGGGGCATCAGCTTCGCCTTTGCCCGTACCGACGATCCTGCGCTGACGGGAAGACACACGGGCATCGGCTGGGTAGTGGACGATCTGACCAGTGCATTCGAATCGCTGAGCGCTGCCGGCGTGGTGTTTGAAATGCCACCGACCCGGCAACCCTGGGGCGGGTTCATGGCCATGTTCAAAGATCCGGACGGCAACGTCTTCTATCTCGATCAGGTGTCCGCCGGGGAACACGAATGACGACAGAACAGCGCCGGTTCGTACCAGAGGACTTTGCCGTTCCGGCTGCCCTCGTCCACGCCGACTTCCGTCTGCGCATGCTCGCCGCTTCCGACACCCAGGCCGACTACGAGGCCGTCATGGCTTCCCAGGCGCGGCTGCGGGCCGGATCCCCCCACGGCTGGCCGCGCGTCGGGTTCACCCTGGAAGAGAATCGTGCGGATCTGATTCGACACGAACAGGAATTCCATGACCGGGTTGCATTCGCCTACACCATGGTGAGCCCGGATGACTCGACCGTGCTCGGCTGCGTATACATCAATCCGACGGATCCGGAAGACGAGCACGACGCCCAGGTCTACATGTGGGTGCGCGACGAGTACCACCCTGCGCTCACCGACGCTCTGTTCGAAGCAGTGCATGCCTGGTTGCGCCAGGACTGGCCATTCCAGTCCGTGCGCTACATCAGGACGGCGTACTACGAAAACCGCTGAGGCGCAGATCAATGACTGAACTGAAAACCCGGCCGACCGATGCGGATGTGGATGCGTTTCTCGAAAGCGTCGCCGACGAGTGGCGTCGGGCCGATGCCCGGACCGTCTGCGAAATGATGCACAGGATCACCCGCCGCGAGCCCACACTCTGGGGTTCATCCATCATCGGCTTCGGCACCTACTCGTATCAATACGCCAGCGGCAAAACCGGCGACTGGCCACTGACGGGGGTTTCCCCGAGAAAACAGGCATTGACCCTCTACGTTATGTCAGGCTTTACCGAGTACGACTCGCTGCTTGCCCGGCTCGGCCCGCACAGGACAGGCCGGTCCTGCCTGTACATCAGGAACCTCGCGAAGATGGATCAGAAAGTGCTCGCCCGGTTGATCAGAAAGTCAGTCGCGCATCTCAGAAAAACCTGGCCTACGCAGTGAGGCAACCATGCCTATCGTGACCATAGAAACGCTCTCTGATTCGGACTACTCCGAGGACGACGCCATGCCGACTCCCAGACAACTGCAGTCGCTGGCTGATGCGCTTGGGGAACTGTTCGGATCCCAGCCGTCCGGCACCTGGGTGAAAGCCCGCCAGCAGCAGCGAGCCTACTACGCGGAAAACCGGATCGAAGTCAGCCCGGACCTGCGCCCGGTGATCGTGGAAGTGCTCAAGTCGGAACCGGACTCGGGTAAGAACCTGGCGATCGAAGCCGCCGCCGTCTGCGCAGTGGTCGCCCAGGTGCTTGGTCGGCGAACAGAGAACGTGCACGTGATCTATCAGCCGGATGCACGAGGCCGGGTCGCTTTCGGAGGACAGCTTGTCCGCTGAGATCGGACAACGCATACCGGAGTCGCTGAGCCGTCTGATCGACCAGCACCCTGCGGCGATTCGCAGTGTGTGTTTCAGCGAGGAAGCCATTGACATGGCGACGCCTGACTTGGCGCATCTCGAGATCGAAACCAAACACGGCCAGGTGACCCTGATCGACCACCGTACCGGTGAGGCCTACGCAAACCCGCCTGTGCCACCGGGGGCGGCGATTCGGAATCGCCAGCAGCGGGATCTTTCCGATCAGTTGCCCGGCGCCTTTGCAGACCGGCCGAGGTTCTCCAGTATCGAACCTCTGCAACAGGATGGCAGGCACAGCGGCTGGCACTTCGAACTCGATACCGGCGCCGCCTTTACCTTGACCCTGGATGAACGCCTGCCGATAGTAGCCACCCGTTCCTCATAGTTGCTGATTCGAGGCGCTTACCATGATTCGCCACATTGTCCGTGTTGTTGCCCCTGTCGTTGTCCCTGTCGTTCTGTTCTGCCTGTCCTGCGGCGCAGCCATCAGTGTCGCAGCCTCCAGTGTCGCAGCAAGCGCGGAGGCCTCACCGCCGATTCCGGTCCCGTTGCCGACTGAGCATTTCCGCGAGGTGCTGGTCCAGGCGGGAGACAACCTCTTCATCGCCGGCCAGCCCACCGAGGCCGGTCTCGCGGAGATGGCCGACAAAGGCGTGGTCACCGTGGTGAATCTGCGCACGGACAGGGAGATGGACAATCGCGATGTGGTGCCTTTCGATGAGGCCGCCGCGGTACGCGCGCTGGGACTCGACTATGTGCATATTCCGTCCGGCGGGCCGGATACCCCTTACGAACCCGACATGGTGGCGGAATTTGCCGCGGCCATGGACGCCGCCGACGGCAAGGTGCTCCTCCATTGCACGGTGGCATGGCGAGCCAGTCATCTCTACGTGAGCTATCTCCATCGCTATCGTGGTCTGACGCTCGACGAAGCCATCCGGCACGGCCAGGCGATCAACTTCGGCACGCTTCCTCTGGAGGGTTTCCTCGGTACGCCGCTGACGATTCGAACCGACGCTCAATCCAACACCCAAACCGGGAAGCAGACCGACAAATGAACAGCCTGGCAACACCGTGACCATGATCTTCGAAGACGCAACAGTTGCCGACTACCCGGCCATCCTCGAATTGAATCAGGCCGCCATTCCCGAAGTGAGCGCCCTGGATGAAGCCGGGCTCGCCGCTCTGCACGACCATGCCGTGAGCCTGACGGTTGCGCGTTCGGATGATGAAGTGGCCGGATTCATGCTGATCCTGAAGGAAGGCGCCGACTACGGCAGTCTCAACTATCAGTACTTCGCCCGTCGCTACGATGCCTTTCATTACGTTGATCGCATCGTTGTGGGCGAACGCTTCCGCCGCCAGGGCGTGGGCGCAGGCCTGTACGATGTCCTGTTCACCCTGGCCGGTGATGCACCCAGAATCACCTGCGAGGTCAATGTGCGTCCGCCCAACCCAGGCTCTCTGCAATTTCATCGCAGACTCGGTTTCGTCATCCTGGATGAGCAGGACACCGACGGCGGCGAAAAGCGTGTGGCCCTGATGGTCCGGGAGGCCGATGGATCAGCTGACGTACCCGGGCGATCATGACACCCGCCGTCAAAGCACTCGACGAGCGGGGCCTGCCATACCGGCTGCTTGACTACGACCAGAGTGCTGCCGGAGAGAAGGACATCGGACTGGCCGCCGCCGCGGCGATGAAGCTGCCGGTGGAGACCGTCTTCAAGACGCTGGTTGCTCAGTTGGCAGATGGTGAGCTCGTGGTGGCCATCATTCCGGTGGCTGACAAGCTGAATCTCAAGCAGCTCGCCAGAGCCTGCGGCGCCAAGTCCGCCGCGCTGGCACAAACACGGACCGCGGAGCGGGCGACCGGCTACGTCACCGGGGGTATCTCACCCCTGGGTCAGAAACGCAGGCACAGGACGTTCCTTGCAGATGAGGCCCGCGGCCTGGATCTGATTTACGTGAGCGCCGGAAAAAGAGGGCTGGAGCTGGAACTGGCGCCCGAAGTTCTCATCGAAGCGGCACAAGCGCACCTATGCCCGCTTGTCGCTTAGCGCGGCAAACCTAGCGGCGCTTGTCGATCGCTTCGTTGACGCGCAGCTGGCGGCCACCGAAGTCGCTGCCGTTGAGTTCCTCAATCGCCTTATCCGCCGCATCGTTGTCGAGCTCGACAAAGCCGAAGCCGCGAGAACGGCCGGTTTCCCGATCGGAAATCACACGGGCGGAATGAACGGTACCCATGGCTGAGAAGAGGGCTTCGAGCTCCCCGTCGTCAACGCTCCAGGCGAGATTGCCCACATACAGTTTTTTCATAGAGTCAGTTCAGTAGAGTCCTGTCGGTAGAATCAGCGCACTCCAGGGAGGGCACTTCGAGACCAGCCGCCGGCACCCCCTGGGGCATGCTGGCAGGCCGACCCGGCAATTCTGCTGCCATATTGTTGCGATATTAAGACGTCCAGACAAGCGTATGATTCATCGATGACGATCGCACCGAAACACCAACCAGGGATAAGACGCCATGCTCAGTAAAGGCGACTAGGCCCCCGCCTTCGAAGGCACTGATCAGTTCGGTAACAGCGTGAGTCTGACCGCGCTGCTCGATAACGGGCCCGTGCTGCTCTACTTCTATCCGGCGGATTTCACGCCCATCTGCACGGCACAAGCCTGCGCCTTCAGAGACCGGCAGGATGCGCTCAGCCATGCGGCGGTGCAGATCATCGGCGTCAGCCCGCAGTCACAGAGCAGCCACCAGCGTTTCGCCGACAACTACGACCTCGGCTTTCCGCTCTTACCGGATCAGGACAAACGCATCATCAGGGCCTACGGCGTGGACGGGCCGTTCGGCATCGGCGTGCGGCGCGCCACCTATCTGATCGGCCCGGATGGCCGCATTCAGGACCGCGTTGTCTCCGACCTGTTCGTGGGCAGCCATACGGATTTCATCAACAGCGCCATCGAGCGCATCGAGGCAGACGGAGCACAGGAATGACCAACCCCTTTCACCTCGCCATCAAGGTCCATGATCTTGCCCAGGCGCGGGCATTCTACGGTGATCTGCTCGGCTGCCCCGAAGGCCGCAGTGACACCAGCTGGGTGGACTTCAATCTGCTGGGTCACCAGCTGGTGTGTCATCTGGCACCCGACGTCGGCCCCGACGTTCATGCCAATCCGGTGGATGGTCATGATGTGCCCGTACCGCATTTCGGCGTGGTTCTGGATATGGCGAGCTGGAAAACGCTGGCGGGCAGACTCGAGTCTGCAGGCACCCGGTTCGTGATCGAACCCTATATCCGCTTCGAGGGAGAACCCGGCGAACAGGCCACGCTGTTTCTGCTGGATCCGAGCGGCAACGCGCTCGAATTCAAAGCCTTCAACGACATCGAGGGACAGCTGTTCGCCACCGGAAATGATGATGTCTGAATCGCTCACCGCCAGAGCGCGGACCTTCCTGCTCAACCTGAACGACTGCTGGCAACGCGGAGATCTGGACGCCCTCACCGGCTACTATCACCCGGATGTGGTGCTGCTGCCGCCCGATCTCGGCGAACCGATCTCAGGCCGCGACGCGGTCGTGGCGAGCTATCTGGAATTTCTGCAGGCCGCCTCCCTCGAGCACTTCGAAGTGCTCGATCTGCAGATCTTTCCGTTCACCACTGCAACAGGCCACAGCACGGTGGTGGCTCACCTCACTTTCTCCGTCATCTATACGCTGGCAGGCGAAACCTTCGTGGAGAAAGGCCTTGAAGTCTATACGTTAAGCGAGGACGACGAAGACCTCAGAATTCTCTGGCGCCATCAGAGCGTGCTGGACAGCCGGGTGGAATCGAAGGCCTGACAGGCCCTCACCTGAGCCCGGTCAATCGGCCGATTAGCAGGTGCAACAGCGACGCCACCGGCCGCGCGAGCGCCGAGGCAAGCAGCAGCCCGGCAGCGATACCGAGCCCGTCCACCGCCAGATCCTTGAGTTCGGCGCTGCGCTCGGGAATGAATGACTGCACGAGCTCCAGCAAAACCCCGTAGCCGAGCATGACGAGGAACGCCTTGATTGCGATCCCCCGATTGAAGGGTACGTCTTGCCCGGACACAGTGCGGGTTGTGCCGGTCAGCACCAGAGCAAATGTCAGATAGGTAAAGGCCGCGGCGTGCAGAATCACATCGCTCGTGCGGAACACCGGATTGTCCGGTGGCTCCGGCACCAGAGCGAGATAGGTGCAGACGAGGAGCGGAAACCAGAACCCCACTCGGCAGGCAATCAGAACCAGCCGATCAGTCAGCGACCGCAAGTCCGGCATCTCAAGCTGGCGCAGCCGAGTACTCGTGAACGAAATCCACCAGCGCTTTGACGTTGTCTACCGGCGTCTCGGGGATGATGCCGTGGCCCAGATTGAAGATGTGGCCGGGGCGTCCCGCCACGCTGTCGAGCAGGGCCTTCGCCTGTGCCTGCACCGTTGCCCGATCGGCGCAGAGGACGATCGGATCCAGATTACCCTGAACCGCTTTCACACCCGTGCGGTTCCAGGTTTCCGCCAGCGGAACCCGCCAGTCCAGGGCCAGCACGTCCGGCGCCATGGCCGCCACATCGTCGAGCAGGTGTCCGTTGCCGGTGCCGAAATAGATCACCGGTACCTGGCCGCGCAGGTTGTCGAGCAGCTTTTTGAGGTGTGGCGCCACGTAGGTTCTGAAGTCGGCGACCGACAGACTGCCGACCCAGGTATCGAAGAGCTGCACCGCATCCACACCGGCTTTGATCTGCAGTTCGAGGTAACTGGTCACCTGCTCCACGAGCTTGCCGAGAAGCGTATGCCAGAGCTCGGGGGCCGTGTACATCATCCGCTTCACATGCACGTAGTTGCGCGACCCCCGCCCTTCGACCGCATAGGAGGCGAGCGTAAAGGGCGCGCCAGCGAAACCGATCAGCGCAATGTCCTTCGGCAGCCCGGATAGAATATTGGTCACGGTCTCGGCGATGTAAGGGGTAGCCTCGACGGCCGGTAACACCTGCAGGCCGGCCACATCCTTTTCCGTACGCACCGGGTTGTCGAACACGGGGCCTTCGCCCGCCTTGTAGTCGAGCCTGAGACCCATGGGTTCCATGATCGGTAACAGGTCGGCGAACATGATGGCGGCGTCGGCACCGAGAATGCGCTGGGCGTCGAGTGTTGCCTGGGCGGCCATCTCCGGGTTCTTGAAGAAGTCGAGGCTCGGCGTATTCCCTTTCAGGGCGTGGTACTCGGGCATGTAACGACCCGCCTGCCGGTTGAGCCAGATGGGCGTGTGGGTGCCACCTTCGGCGGCGCAGGCCTGGAGGAAGATCTTGTCCATGCTGTGCTGGGCACACCCTCAAGTGTCGGGTTTGCCGGATCTCACTGGTAACGGGATGGCGCGCACCTTAGCAGAGGCGCTGATTTCGTGCACCACCACGGCGCCGAGCCCTTTCACTGACACCTCCCGTGGCGGATCCAGATGCGGGCTCAACTCGGAGATCTGAGCGATCAGCGCCGCGGTCGCGCCGGACACCACGACGGACCCCGATGCCGCTACCCCCTGCAGACGGCTGGCCAGATTCACCGGCGTGCCGATCAGCGTGTAATCCAGCCGCGTCTGGCCACCCCAGTCACCCAGCGCACAGTAACCGCTGGCCACACCCACCCTGATATTGAGCTTCAGATCGAGCCCGCGCTGCCGCCACGCACGGGAAAGATCTTCCAGCACGTCCGGGAGTGTCCGGGCCAGGCGAACGCAGCCGGCGGCCGCCAGCACCCGTGGTGCGCCTTCCGCGCCCCCGGACTCGAACGCCTCTTCCGGGAAATACACGAGCACGCCATCACCGAGGAATTTGCCGAGCTCCCCACCGTGCCGGCTGGTCAGCCCGCTGACCGCTGCCATGAAGTCGTTGAGCACATCCACCACCTCCGCAACGCTGTGACTCAGCACCAGTTCCGCAAAACCCACCAGATCGAGGAACGCCACCGTCACGAAGACCTCCTTCGGCGGCTGTGGGCTGCAGGGTTCGGTGGTCAGCACCTGGGGCAGCGTGGCAGGCAGGTAGCGGGAAAGCCGCTCGTTGTGGCTTTCCAGTCGCGAGGATTCGGAGAGCGCGGCCCGCCTGCCCGCATTCAACTGCCGGGCCTGGTAGTGCGCCTGCCAGGCAAGTCCGAGAACACAGACCGCCAGCAGCAGACCGCCGGCGATGGCCGTCCCATCAGCACGCCAGTCCAGTGCCTGCCAGGGCAACACCGCCGCCAGACACAGCCCGAGCCCGATGGCACAGGGCGCCAGCATCTTCACACCGCCCAGCGCTGTCACCCCGGCAAGGCCGATCAGACTGACAGCCAGCACCAGCCAGACCGGTCCACCCGCCGCCTGGAGCAGGAAAATGGCGAGCAGACACTCGAGAAAGTGGACGAACAACGCACCATTGGCATGGGGATCGAGCAGGGCAGGCACCCGGGGGGCCAGGACCCACCAGCAAACGGGCCAGAGGATGGCCATGGTCAGCAGGCATAGGGCGGCAGGACTGAAGCGTGCTTCGAGCAGCAGAAGGGCGAGTACCGACAAGCCGGCATAGCCCAGTAACCGGTATACCAGCTGCGGTTGACCCGCCAGGCGATCCATCAATGTCCGACCCAGATGACCCACGGTGAGATTGGGCCTGAGGACGGGCGATGCTGAACAGCAGTCGTTGGCCGGAAGCTGCGTAGGTCTGGCGCCCGCCGATTCCCGGCGGGCAGGCAGGCTCAGACGCTGCGGCCCAGGGTCGGGTCCTGATCCGCGTCGTAGTCCACGCCGTCGAAGCCGAAACCGAAGATCTTCAGGAAATCCTCACGAAAGCCTTCGAGGTCAGCCAGTTCATCCAGGTTTTCGGTGCTGACCAGCGGCCAGCGTCGGCGCACCTCGTCCTGGATATCATCCGCCAGTTCCCAGTCATCCACTCGGATCCTGCCCGCTTCATCCAGATTCATCCGGGCACCCCGGGCAAGCTGCGTGGCGAACAGACGGTAGATGTGCTCGATGATGTTCTCGTGGGTGCCCGCGTCCTTCATCACCCTGAACAGCAATGAGGCGTACAGGGGTACCACGGGGATGGCGGATGAAGCCTGGGAGACGATGGCCTTCAGCGTGGCAACCCGGGCATCACCGGAGATGGTCGCGAGGCGCTCGCGCATGCCGGCGGCGGCTCGATCCAGATCTTCCTTGGCTTTACCGAGGGTGCCTTCCCAGTAGATGGGCCAGGTGAGCTCGGTGCCGATATAGGTGAAGGCGACCGTGCGAAATCCTTCCGCCAGCACGCCGGCATCCGCCAGCGCGCTGACCCAGAATTCCCAGTCTTCCCCACCCATCACGGCTACCGTATTGGCCGTTTCTTCCTCGGTGGCCGGTTCCAGATCCACCTCAACGACCTCGCCCTTGTCGACGTTGAGAGATTTGATGTGCACGGGATCCCCGAGCGGTTTGATCACGGAGCGATGCAGCTCGCCGGATTTCGGATGTTGCCGCACCGGTGAAGCCAGGCTGTAAACAAGCAGGTCGATCTGCCCCATATCCGCCTGGATGGTTTCGATGACCCGGGCTTTCATCTCGTCGGAGAAGGCATCTCCATCCAGCGTTCTGGCGTACAGGCCCGCCTTTTCCGCTGCTTCCTCGAAGGCGATGTTCGCGTACCAGCCCTGGGTGGCCGTTTTCTTTTCAGTGGGCGGCTTCTCGAAGGAGACGCCGAGGGTCGCCGCACCCGCACCGAAGGCCGCCGTGATCCGGGAAGCCAGTCCGTAGCCACCGGAGGCACCGATCACCAGCACGTTCTTCAGCTGACCGTCCACTTCCGCCTGACCCTGAACGTAGTCGATCTGCTCTCTGACGCTGGCAGCCAGTCCGGCCGGGTGAGCGGTGGTGCAGATGAAGCCACGAATTCGGGGTTTGATGATCATAGAAATTTCCTGGGCAGACGCAGAGTCGATCAGGCGCGAATCATACCCTGGGCCACCGCCCAGCGCATGGCGGCGGCCAGGTCGATCATCCAGGGTCCGTCCCGACGGACCTCAACATTGAGCGCATGGCCCTCGAGCAGCTTGTGGTCCCGGTCACCGTCGAGGGCCAGCACACCGGGGCCGCGCATGGGCACTGAGACATCGAACGGAATCCGGGTGGCGCTGCGGACGGCAACCGTCCGGAACAGACCGGGCGACAGCGGGGCCGTGAACACCCGGTCACCTTCGCGGGCCTCGTCCGGATCAACCAGTTCCACCAGCAGGCCTTCGTCATCGGCCTCATAGACAGGCTCCACCATGCCGCCGATGGGCGACATGCCTACCGCAGTCGGTTCAGCGCGGGTGAGCAGCAGCCGGTCTATGCGCTTCGGATCGAAGGGCAGCAGGTTGCCAACGTGATCACGGCGCAGGATGACCGCGTCGATGAGCCCCACATCCGGCAGTTCGTGCGCTTTTTCGTTTGCGGGCTGACCCGTCACATGCAGGACCTTGGCTCGGCGATGGGCACCGGAATCCGCCAGATTCCCGCGTGCAGCCAGGGCGGCGACCATACCGGCAATGGTCGGCTCCGCCAGCGTTGGGAAGACGTTGTTGGTGCCGGTGGACAGCGCGATCAGCCGGACGTCGCGCCCCGCCTCCCCCAACCGGCCGAGCAGCCGAACGATGGCTCTGTTGGTGCCATCGCCCCCGAGCGAGACGATGACCCGACAGCCGGCTTCGACAAATGCCCGGACGTTGTTTTCCGTATCCAGCGCCGTATTGGTGATCCGGTTCTCGATGATGTTCAGCCGGGCCTTGAGCGGCATGTTCTCGAGGGCGGCGGCCGTGATCCGGAACGGCTCCCGGGCCGCATGCAGTACGGGGGCCCCGAAGGCATCCGCCCCGGCAGCGATGCGAGCGACGATGTCCCGCTTGGTCTCATGGGTCATGTTGGAGGCGTGAGCGGCCAGGCGACGCACGTCGCGCCCGGACATCGGATTAACAAGTATACCCACACCGCCCTCAGGTTCCGGGCGTGGCGGCTCGTCTGTCGGATTCATCGCTTCAACGCTCAATGGATCACGTACTCCGGCCGTTCCCGGGCCGGAGCGTCCTGTAACAGATACTGTTCGAGAAACATGCTCATCACCGCTGCGTTGTAGTCCCGATTGAATTTCTTCCGGAACCCGTGTCCTTCATCTTCGGCCAGAAGGTACCAGACCGGAATGCCCTGGGCCTTCAGAGCCGCATAGATCTGCTCACTCTCGCCGGCCGGCACCCGGGGATCATTCGCACCCTGGGAGATCATCAACGGCCGGGTGATTTTCTCCACCTGGTTGAGGGGCGAGATGGCCTCCAGATGGGCGCGCATCGCCGGATCCCGTTCATCGCCATACTCCGCCCGACGAAGATCCTGGCGATACGGCTGGGTGTTCTCCAGGAAGGTTACGAAATTCGAAATGCCCACGGACTCGATACCGGCCGCCAGACGATCCGAATAGTGCACGAGCGCGGCGAGTACCATGTAGCCGCCGTAGGAACCGCCACGAACCACCACTCGACTGGCGTCCAGATCCGGCTGAGTCTCTATCCAATCCAGCAGCGCGCCGATGTCGCGCACCGAATCCTCGCGCTTGAAGCCATTGTCCAGCTTGAGATAAGACTTGCCATAGCCATTCGAACCCCGCACGTTCGGCGCGACCACCGCCAGTCCGAGTTCAGACACCAGATACTGGAAAGTCGGTGAGAAGTAGGGCCGGAACTGACTCTCCGGGCCTCCGTGGATGTGAATCAGAACCGGATGCGGCCCTTCCCCTTCGGGCCGGAACACGAAGGCCGGCACTTCCCGGGCCTGGCCATCGACCTGGTCGAAGGTCGGATAAGAAACCAGATCCGGCTCGACGAAGCCGTCCGGATCCAGCCCGCCCACTTCACTCCGGGTCCAGCGGGCCAGCAATCGGGATTCCAGAGACAGGGTCCAGATATCGGCCGGCGCAGTGGGTGTCACCAGCGACAGAGCGAGGTGCTCGCCCTCTGCCGAAAACTGCATCCCGGTGACCACGCCCGCCGGAATCTCCGGTAACGCCAGGGGGCGATGACCCGGCAATTGCCAGACCACGAGCCGCGAAAAACCCCCTTCATTCACCACCAGTGCCAGGCGCTGACCATCCGGAGACAGCACGAACCCTTCCACATTCCAGGGCACGCCGGCGGTCAGTACGTCGATTTCACCCGTCGCCAGATCCAGGTGGTGCAGGCGTACGAATTCGGCGCCCAGGTCGGACGTGAAATACACACCCGTGCCATCGGCATCGTAGCTCGCCATGCCGATCGCCACACCGAGATCTTCATCCAGCAGGGCCCGCCGGTCGCCGCTGGCCAGATCCACTTCGTACAGGCGGGACTCGTTGATCGACAGGTAGCGGCTGACCAGCAACCGATCGTCGGACGGGGAGAAATCCAGCGGCGAATAGGCGCCTTCGTCTTCCTCCAGCGCCACGGTGATGGCGCCGCTCTCCAGTTGCTGGACGTGCACGTCTCTGCTTCTGCCATTGCGCTCGGTGCTGTAGTACGCGAAAGCGTCACCACCGTTGGACCAGATCACGCTGCCATAGCGGGAGTGGCCGTCCGTGAGCAGACGATGAGAGGCACTCGCCCAATCGAAATAGAAAAGCTGATAGAACTCCGAGCCACCCACATCCCGGGCGTACAGAAACCCCTCTTCATTCGCCGGTGTGGTGTACACGCCGAGGATGGGCTCATCGAAAAAGGTGATCTGCTCCCGCGCACCCATGGCCAGTTTCAGGCGGTGCACCTGGCTCGTCTCGGAGAATCGGGTGCCGATCAGGAGTGACTGCCCGGCCCACCCGTGCAGGTAGGACGAGCGCGTGTTCTGATACTGACGAAGCCGCTCCACCAGCGCGTCCGGCACCGGCGGCACATCCTTGAGCACCAGCGCGCCCTGCCGCCGCTCATCCGCCGACTCCGTCGGAAGCGTACTGCAACCGGCAAGTGCCAGACTGACCACCAGCAACAGACAGAAAGGAGAACCGCCAATGCGCATGATTCGCTCCGGGAAAATTCGACTGAGCTAAGCTATGGAACCGAACGTTCGAGGTCAATCCAGGCATGTCTCGTGAAACCTTCCCGGATGCTGGCCCAAGTGCCGGCCCAGCTGCGAACACCATCACCCGATCACCCTGCGCCCACCTCGTGCCCGGACCTTATCCGTTCGAGTCCGTGTTCGTGCTCGACGATCACCTGGGCCCGACCGACTGGCTCGTGCGCTGTTCCTGCTGTGGGGCCGCCTATCTGCTGGAAATGCTGGACTGGGAAGGGGCGCGCCGACTGTATCGGCTGCGCGCACCCGACTCCGCTGCGGTGGTCGGGCTCGTCCGCGATCTGGAACGGGGCAGTTGCGACCTCGACCGGGCAAGGGCTCAGGCTCAGCACTTCAGCCTGGGCAGCCGGGCTCTGCCCGTTCTGGTGCTGCTGGATCCCGGAGCAGGCAGGCTGCTCTCGGTGCTGGAAGCGCCGGCGGACATACCCGGCGACAATTGGCGCGCACTGCCTTGCGACGGCAGCTGGATCAGGCGTTTCGGCTGAACCTGCGGTAGTTCAACGCTTCCGGTTGAACACGCTGATCGTGAAGTTATGGCTGTGCTTTTCGTCCGCGGGAAAGGATTCTGCCCGAGCCTCTTCGAAATCGCTCCAGTCGAATTCGGGAAAGCTGGTATCGCCTTCGAGGTCTGCATGCACGGTGGTGCAGTAGAGCCTGGTCGCCACGGCGAGTGCCAGTTTGTAGATCTGGGCACCGCCGGCAACCATGATCTCGTCCACCCCATCGATCTCACACTGGGCTCTCGCCGTTTTCAGCGCCTGAGCGAAGTTCTCCACCACCCGGATGCCTTCGCGGTCGTAACCTTGTTCACGGGTCATGACTATGTTGGTCCGTCCGGGCAGCGGCGCCTTCATGGATTCGAAGGTCTTTCGGCCCATGATCACGGGCTTTCCCATGGTGGCGGCCATGAAGAACTGCATGTCTTTGGGCAATCGCCAGGGCAGGCTGTTGCCACGGCCGATTACGCGATTCTCGGCCATGGCCCAGATGAGAGAAATGTCCAGTTGAGCGTCTCCTAGACGGCGATGGGCGCCTTGATGGTGCCGTGGGGCTCGTAGCCGCACAGCTCGAAATCCTCGATGCTGAAACCGAATATGTCTTTCACATCCGGGTTCAGTTTCATGGTCGGCAGCGGACGCGGGTCCCGCGAGAGCTGCAGATCGGCCTGTTCAATGTGGTTGGCGTAGAGATGGGCGTCGCCGAAGGTATGCACGAAATCGCCCGGCGTCAGATCGCAGACCTGGGCCATCATCATGGTGAGCAGTGCATAGGAGGCGATGTTGAACGGCACCCCCAGAAAGAGATCGGCGCTGCGCTGATAAAGCTGGCAGGAGAGCCGGCCCTCCGCCACATAGAACTGAAACAGGGTATGACAGGGTGGCAGGGCCATGGTGTCCACCTCGGCCACATTCCAGGCACTGACGATATGTCGCCGGGAAGACGGATTGTTCCGGATGCTCGCAACCACCGCCTCAATCTGATCGATGCTGCCCTGTTCCGGTTGCGCGGCAGGCCAGGAGCGCCATTGGGAGCCGTAGACGGGCCCCAGGTTCCCTTCGGCATCCGCCCACTCATCCCAGATGTGCACGTTGTGATCGAGCAGGTACTGAATGTTGGTGCTGCCCATGAGAAACCAGAGCAGTTCGTGGGTCACCAGGCGCATGGCGACCCGTTTGGTGGTCACCAGCGGAAATCCCGCCGTAAGGTCGAAACGCATCTGATGACCGAACGTGCTGTAGGTGCCGGTGCCCGTCCGGTCTTCGCGGTAGACGCCGTGGTCACGAACGTGGCGGAGGAGATCCAGATATTGCTGCATAGTTTTTCGGGTTCGAGTCGATTGGGGCGGACGGGCTTTGACTTTCCACGTTTTCCAGGCTGAGCCGGGTCTGTCAGTTCCCTGTGGCAGGCGCGCTGCGGCCCCGGGCGTGGAAAACGAAAATCATACCAACGATGACCATGGGCAGCGACAGCAGTTGGCCCATGGTGAGCCATTCGAAGGCGATAAAACCCAGATGGCTGTCCGGTAGGCGGAAGAATTCGGTACAGAAACGCAGTGCCCCGTATCCGATCAGAAAGACGCCGGAGACCAGACCGGCCGGTTGCGGTCGGCTTGAAACCAGCCAGACCAGGGCAAACAGCAACACCCCCTCGGTAAAGGCCTGATACAGGGGCGACGGATGCCGCGCGAAGGCTTCCCATTCGCCGGTGCAGAGCGGGTTGATACTGCGGATGGCATCCGCCGAGCAGGGATAGATCAGACCGAACGCAGAGTCCGTCATCCGGCCCGGCAGTTCCGTGTTGGCGAAATTACCCAGCCGGCCGAAGCCGAGACCCAACGGCACCAGCGGCGCGATGAAGTCGCTGACCTGAAAGAATGTGCGTCCGGTGCGGTATGCGAACCAGGCCAGGCCAAGCAGCGCACCGATCAGACCGCCATGGAAAGACATGCCGCCGTCCCAGATCCGGATCAGCCAGACCGGGTCACGCAGAAACTGCTCGAAACCGTAGAAGAAAACGTAGCCGAACCGGCCACCCAGAACGGCGCCCACCGCACCGTAAAAGACCACGTCGGATACCGCCTCCGGCGTCCAGCCGCTGCCGGGACGTTTTGCCCGCAGGCTACCCAGCCACCAGCAGGTGGCGAACGCCGCCAGATAGGCCAGTCCATACCAGCGCACGGCCAGCGGACCCAGGGAGATAATGATGGGATCGATATCGGGATAGTGCATGATAGCCGGATGTGTCTCGTTCTATTTTCTTATCAGCCCGACTCGGATTTTCCGCTCATCGTCGCCGCAAACCGGGACGAATTCTACGCGCGCCCCGCCGAGAGCGCACATCATTGGCCGGATGCACCCGCAGTCTTCGCCGGGCGGGATCTTTCTGCCGGTGGCACCTGGCTGGGCGTCACCACCAGCGGGCGTTTTGCCACCGTGACCAACTTTGCCGAAGAAAGTGGCGGCCCGGAGCCACCCCTTTCCCGTGGCGCCCTGGTCGGCGATTTCCTGATGGGCAGCGATTCGGCGCATCAGTTCGCACACCAGATTCACGGCGCCGACTATCGTGGTTTCAACCTGCTCACCTACGACGGCTCGAGCCTGGTTTACACCTCGAATCGGGGCTATACCGAAGATCTGGCTCCCGGCGTTTACGGTCTCGCCAACGCGGAACTGGGTGCAACCTGGCCCAAGGTGGTGTCCGGCCGGCAGGCCCTGGCCCGCATCGCCGACGCCCCGGACCTCGATCGTCTGATACGACTGCTGCACGACGACCATCAGCCGGATGATGCAGATCTGCCGAAGCGCGGCCGGCCTCTGGAACTGGAGCGTCGAGTGGCGCCCTGTTTCATCCGCGGCGAGGAGTACGGCACCCGGGCCAGCACCGCGGTGATCTACGACGCGGAGGCTGGGGAAATTCTGTTCGCCGAGCAGCTTTACCTGCCCGGGGGCGAAGCAGCCGACTGTACGACGGAAACCCTCGCGCTCCGTTGAATCAGTGGTGGGAGGGCAGTACCCGGCCCAGACCCGCCTTGTTCAACTGCTGGTGCATGAAGGCCTGCACCTCTTCCGCCGTATCCATCCGCAGCGCCCGGGCCAGCATGCGCCGCGCTTCCGAGCGTTTGATGTTGCGAATGATCCATTTCACTTTGGGCAGGTTCGTCTCGTTCATGGACAGCACCTGATAACCCATGGCCATGAGCAGCACAGCACCGATCGGGTTTCCGGCCAGCTCACCGCAGATACCGAACTGAGTGTTCTCCGCCTGAGCCGCCTTCGCCACATCCCGGAGCGCGGCAAGCACCGCCGGATGGGTTTCATGGTAGAGATCGGCTACCCGCGGATTGTTCCGGTCGACGGCGAGCATGTACTGGGTCAGATCGTTTGAGCCTACCGCCAGGAAGTCCACCATGCCGGCCAGGCGCCGGGCCTGGTAGACGGCCGCCGGCACTTCCACCATGACGCCGATCTGCGGCTGCTTGACGTTCGCGCCCTCCTCCAGCACCTCCTGGTAGGCCCGTTCCACCAGCGCCATGGCCTCCTCCACTTCGGTGATGGATGTGATCATGGGCAGCATGATGCGCAGATCGCCTTCGAGTCCTTCGTTGGCCCGCAGCATGGCCCGGGCCTGCACCATGAAAATCTCCGGATGGTCCAGCGTCACGCGAATGCCGCGCCAGCCGAGAAAGGGATTCTCTTCCACAATGGGAAAATAGGAGAGCGCCTTGTCGCCGCCAACGTCCAGGGTCCGCATGGTCACCGGCTTGGGTTCGAAGGCTTCCATATGCTCCCGGTAAATGGCGCGCTGCTCCTCCTCGGAGGGGAAACGATCCTGAGTCATGAACGGGATCTCGGTGCGGAACAGACCGATACCCTCCGCCCCCCGGTCCAGCGACCGGCCAACGCCGGTCAGACCGATGTTTACCCAGAGGCCGACCCGCCAGCCGTCCAGGGTCACGCCTTTGAAGTCCTTCAGCTCCTCCAGTTCTTCCGCCAGCTCCCGCTCGCCGGCGATCAGGGTCTCGTAGTGCTCCAGGGTGGCGGGGGATGGATTACAGATCACCTCACCGTAGAAGCCATCGACGATGAGCGGCTGGTTGTCGATATTCGCCACCGGGAAGTCGATCGCACCCATGATCGCGGGAATATCCAGGGACTGAGCCAGAATGGCCAGGTGTGAATTCACAGATCCACGCACGGACACGATGGCGCGCAGCTTCTCGGCCGGCACTTCTGCCAGCATGCCCGGCGTCACCTCCTCACCCACCAGGATGGTGTCGTCCGGGAAGTGGATCTTCTTGGCCTTCAGGTCCTGCAGATAAGCCAGCACCCTGAGCCCCAGATCCTTGACGTCTGCACCCCGCTCCCGGAGATAGGGATCCTCCATGGCTTCGAATCGGCGCATGTGCTCGTGGATCACCTGTTTCAGCGCCCCCTGTGCCCAGGAGCCTTTGCGCACCTTGTTCTTGATGTCGCCGGCCAGCGCGTTGTCATCCAGCATGTGCAGATAGACATCGAACAGGGCCAGTTCCTCCGCCGGGAGGCTGGCCTCGAACTGCTCGCTGATCCGCCGGATGTCTTCCCGTACGGATTCGATGGCCCGGTCCAGCACGATGAGCTCGGTGCTGATGTCTTCGATGACCACATCGGTCACCGCTTCCAGACTGGCTGGCGGATGGATGAGCACGGCGGTGCCAATGCTGATTCCCGGCGTACCGCCGACGCCGCGGAACATGGCATCAGCCCGTTCGAGTGCCGGCGCCATGTCGTTGGCGAACAGCTGCCTCATGTCGCCGGTGGCCTCTGCATGGCCGATCACGGTGGCGAGCTGAGCGGACAGCGTGACCAGGAAGGCCTCTTCGCTCTCATCGAACTTTCGCCTTTCCCGCTGCTGCACGACCAGCACGCCGAGCACCTGCCGATGATCGATCACCGGCACGCCGAGGAAGGCGTGAAACGCGTCTTCACCGATCTCGGGCACCAGATGGAAGCGGGGATGAACGGTGGCGTTGTTCAGATTGATCGGCTCCGCCCGCTCCGCCACCAGCCCCACCAGACCCTGGGTGAGATCCAGGCTGACATTCCCCACCGCATCCGTGTTCAGACCCTCATTGGCCGCAAAGAGCAGCTGGTCCTGATCACGGTTCATCAGGTAGACGGAGCAGACTTCAGTGCCGAGCGCGCTGCGTACATTGTGCACCAGCAGATCGAGCTGGGCCCGGAACGATCCGGCACCGGCAACGTCCTGAACAATACTGCGCAGGGTATTCAGCATGGACGGGTTGGCGCTTGGTTCGGATGCGGTGTGCGGCACAGGCGACGGAATCAGGTAGCCGCGCGTTGTGCGGCGGACGAGCGTCGTTGGGAAACGTGGGTCATCAGATGCGGTGCGAGCTCCATCAGAGCACACCGGTACACGTCGCGCTTGAAGTCCACCACCTGACCCACCGGATACCAGTAGCTGACCCAGCGCCAGTGATCGAACTCGGGGACCTCGGTATGGTCCATCTGCACGCTCTGATCTTCACCGAGCATGCGCAGCAGGAACCATTTCTGCTTCTGGCCGACGAAGCCGGGGGATGAATTGTGCCGTCGCATTCGTTTCGGCAGACGGTAGCGAAGCCAACCGTTGGTGCTGGCCAGAATTTCCACGCTCGGCGGCTTCAGCCCCACTTCCTCATAGAGTTCGCGGTACAGTGCATCCTCAACGGATTCCTGGGAATCGATACCACCCTGGGGGAACTGCCAGTGGTCCTGGCCGCCAACTCGCCGCGCCCAGAGCACCTGACCCCGATCGTTGGACAGCACGATGCCCACGTTCGGCCGGTACCCGTCGGCGTCTACCATTGTGCCCTTCCTAGATTGTCCTCGAGGCGATTGAACCCTAAAGTCCTGAAGAATTCCAATTCCCCACCCGTACCGATGGAGAGAACGTCCCCGTGAGCACAGGACCAACCGATGGCAGGCTGAGCAACCGACTGGCTTCGGCGGCGAGCCCCTACCTGAAACAGCATGCGGACAACCCGGTGGCCTGGCAACCGTGGGACGATGAAGCCCTTGCGGCGGCACGCGAGGCCAGCAGGCCCATTCTCCTCTCTATCGGTTACTCAGCCTGCCACTGGTGCCACGTGATGGCACACGAGTCATTCGAAGACGAGGCGACCGCCACCGTGATGAACGCTCACTTCGTCAATATCAAGGTGGACCGGGAAGAGCGCCCGGACCTGGATAAGGTCTACCAGCTCGCCCATCAGCTGTTGACCCAGCAGACCGGCGGCTGGCCCCTGACGGCCTTTCTGGACCCGGACACCCTGCTGCCGTTTTTTGCCGGTACTTATTTTCCGAAAACGCCGCGTCATCAGCTGCCCGGCTTTACCGATCTACTGCTGCGGATCTCGGAAACCTTCCAGACCAGACGCGAAGAACTCGCCAGCCAGGGAGAGAAAGTCAGCGAGGTGCTCGAATCCCTGAACGCGCCTGTTGATGAAGCGGGGGCAACGGGTGCTGCACCCGGGATGGCTCATATCCAGGCGGCCCATGAAATGCTGGCCGCCCAGTACGACACCAGCGAAGGAGGCTTCGGCACGGCACCCAAGTTCCCCATGCCGAGCACCCTCACCCGGGAACTCAGACACTGGGCCCTGAATACGGCGCTCGAGGACAGGCGGGAGACCCTGGACCGGGTCATGACCACCCTCACCCGGATGGCCCGGGGCGGCATCTTCGACCATCTGGGTGGCGGTTTCTTCCGCTACGCCACGGACCGCAAATGGATGATTCCGCACTTCGAGAAGATGCTCTACGACAATGGCCAGCTGCTTGGACTGTACGCCGAAGCGCTGTCGCTGGGGCCCGATCCCCTGTTCGAGGCCGCCCTCAGCGAAACCGCCGACTGGCTGATCCGGGAAATGCGGGACCCGGCCGGTGGTTTTTACTCGGCGCTGGACGCGGACTCCGAGGGGCAGGAGGGCCTTTACTATCTGTGGCGCAGAGACCAGGTGAAAAAGCTCACCAGTGAGACCGAATATCTGGTCCTGGAAACCCTGTACGGTCTGGACAAGCCGGCGAACTTCGAAGGCAAATGGAACCTCCACCGCTACGATGCCTGGCGTTCCGTGGTGGAACGATTGTCGCTGGATCGCGAAGAAGCGGATCGGGTGCTGGCCAGTGGCCGGCAGAAGCTTCTGAAGGCCAGGTCCGATCGAGTCCCGCCCGGGCTCGACAACAAGGTGCTGACCAGCTGGAACGGACTGGTGATCAGCGGCCTGGCCAGAGCCGGCACCCTGAGCGACAGAACCGACTGGATCGATGCGGCGGCCCAGTGCGTAACGTTCATCCGTGAGGCTCTATGGGACGGTGAACGGCTGGCGGCAACCTGGACCGAGGGCAGTGTGGGCGGTGCGGGTTACCTGGATGACTACGCGAATCTGCTTCTCGGTCTGACCGATCTGCTGGCTGCCCACTGGCGGGCGGAAGACGCCCGGTTCGCCCTGGCGCTGGCCGAATCAGCACTCAATCACTACCAGGATGTGGATCAGGGCGGCTTCTTCTTCACCGCCCATGACCACGAAAATCTCATCTACCGCCCCAAGCCGACGCTCGACGATGCACAGCCACCGGGCAACGGCGCCATGACCGAGGCGTTGATCCGGCTCGGCCACCTGTTCGGTGAACCCCGTTATCTGGACGCTGCCGCCGGTACGCTGGCCTGGGCCGAGCACCAGATACGACGCTACCCGGCCGGACACTGCACATTGCTGTCTGCTCTGGAGCTCGATCTGGTGGGCCCGGAGCAGATCATCATCCGGGGCGATCGGGCGCAGATGGCGCCCTGGCTCAACGCCGCCCGAGCGGGCTATCACCCGGCCAGGGCCGTGTTCGGCATTCCCTGGGAAATCACCGACGGTCTGCCTGCCTATCTGCCGAAGCTGGTCAGCGCGGAACAGCGGGACGGCGTGGTGGCCTACCGATGTCAGGGGATGTCCTGCTCACTGCCCTTGACGGACCTGGAGGCATTCAAAGCCAGTCTCTGATTGGGCCTGGATACCTGCCGCCTGCGCACCCGCGTACGCCGTGCGGCTGACGGATCAATCGGGGGCTGACGGGTGCCAGACCAGATCCAGCTCCCGGGCCGCTTTCACGTCATCCAGTCTGCGCACGGGCAGGGTGAAGGGGGCGCCGGTCACCGTTTCCGGCTGCGTTTCGGCCTCCTCCTGAATTTTCACCAGAGCGGCCACAAAGGCATCCAGTTCCTCCAGACTTTCCGTCTCCGTCGGTTCGACCAGGAAACACTCGGGCACCAGCAGCGGGAAATAGGTGGTCGGTGAATGAATGCCGTAGTCCAAGAGACGTTTGGCGAAATCCATGGCGGTGACGTTCAGTTGCCGCGCCTGGGACTTGAAGGTGAGGATGAACTCGTGGGTCGCCCGCCGATCCGGGTAGGCGAGTTCGAAGCCTGCATCCGCCAGTCGTCTGGCCATGTAGTTTGCATTCAGCGTGGCGTACTCACCGACCCGGTGCATGCCTTCCCGGCCGAGCATCAGGGCATAGGAAAGCGCCCGAAGCAGGATGCCGGCGTTCCCCATGAAGCCGGAAAGGCGCCCAATACTGTCCGGCAGATCGGCTTCGGTCAGCCATCGATAGGTGCCGTCCTCGGCCCGGCCCACCGTCGGCGTCGGCAGGTAGGGGAGCAACCGTTCGCCCACACCCACGGGTCCGGCGCCCGGGCCGCCGCCGCCGTGCGGGGTGGCGAACGTCTTGTGCAGGTTCATGTGTAGCACATCGAAGCCCATGTCGCCGGGCTTCACCTTGCCCAGGATGGCATTCAGATTCGCCCCGTCGTAGTAGAGCAGCCCGCCGGCGTCGTGCACGATGGCGGCAATGGTCTCGATCTGGCGTTCGAAGACGCCACAGGTGGAGGGGTTGGTCATCATGAGGCCCGCCGTTTGCGGCCCCACCACGCCTTTCAGCGCTTCCACGTCCACATCCCCACTGTCGTCGACGGGGACTTCCGTCACCTTGAAGCCACACATGACCGCAGTGGCCGGGTTGGTGCCGTGGGCCGCATTGGGAACGATGATCTCGGTCCGGGCCAGATCGCCGCGCGCCTGATGATAGGCCCGGATCATGGCCACCCCGGCAAACTCACCCTGGGCGCCCGCCATCGGCGTCAGTGAGACACCTTTCATACCGGTCAGGTCCGCGAGTATTTCCTGCAGGTCATACAGACAGGCGAGAAAACCCTGGCTCTTCGACTCCGGCGTCAACGGATGGCGAGCCTGAAAACCCGGCAGACTGGCCGCTTTGTGCGCGCCCCGGGGGTTGTACTTCATGGTGCAGGAGCCGAGCGGATAGAACTGGGTGTCGATGGAGAAGTTCTTTCGCGACAGGTTCGTATAGTGTCGAACCACCTGCAGCTCGGACACTTCCGGCAGCGCCGGGGCTGTCTCGCGAAGCAGCCCGGCCGGTATGTCGGCGGCAACCTGATCACCATCGAGACCGGCGCCATCGACCAGCTGCGCCGTCGCCGCGCGACCGCGCCGGGACAGGTCGAAAATCGTACGGGTATCGTTTTCCAGCACGCTCATGCGCTTGCCTCCGCCCCGAGCACCGCAGCCAGTGCGTCCCGGAAAGCCGTCATCTCCGCCTCCGTGCGTTTCTCTGTTGCACAGACGAGGAGCACGTCGTCCATGCCGGGATAGAAGCGACCGAGATCGAGACCAGCCAGGATGCCTTGATCGAGCAGGGCTTCGATGACCGTGGCCGCCGGCAGCGGCAGCCTGATTGCCCGCTCATGGAAGAAGGGCCCGTCCATGTGCACGCTCACACCCGGCAGTTCGGTGAGCAGTGCAGACAGTGTGGCCGTATTCCGATGGCTCGCCCGGGCAACCCGGGCCAGACCCTCCGGTCCGGTGAGTGCCAGATAGATCGTACCGGCCGTTACCAGCAGTCCCTGATTGGTGCAGATATTCGAGGTCGCCTTACCGCGCCGGATGTGCTGTTCCCGGGCCTGCAGCGTCAGGGTGAAGCCCGTTTTCCCGTTCAGGTCATCCGTGCGGCCGATGATGCGGCCGGGCATCTGCCGGACCAGTTTGTCACGGGTGCACATGTAGCCGAACGACGGCCCGCCGGAAGCCATGGGAATACCGAAAGGCTGGCCATCCCCGCAGGCGATGTCGGCGCCATCTGCGCCCCAGGCTCCCGGCGGCTTCAGGAGCGCCAGACTGAGCGGATTTGCTACGGCGATCAGGAGCGCGCCCTCGGCGTGGGCCCAGTCGGTCAGACCATCCACATCCTCCAGACGCCCGAAGAAATTCGGCTGCTGAACCACAAGCGCCGCCAGACCTTCGCCATCGGACGGCAGGGAACCCACCGCTATCAGACCATCGCTGCCCATGGCCACGGTTTCCAGAATCACGTCCTGAGCAGCAACGATGGCTGCGGCGGCCTGGCGATACAGCGGATGCACGGTATCCGGGACCAGCACGCGCCGGGACTTCGCCTTACGGTTGCCACGCACGGCCATCAATATGGCTTCCGCCAGCCCGGACGCGCCGTCGTAAACGGAGGCATTGGACACGTCCATGCCGGTCAACGCCGCCATCATGGACTGGTATTCGTAGATCAGCTGCAAGGTGCCCTGACTCGCCTCGGCCTGATAAGGCGTATAGGCGGTCATGAATTCTCCCCGGGCCGTGAGATCCCAGACCGCAGCCGGGATGTGGTGGTCATAGGCCCCCGCACCCAGGAAGCAGGGGCCGAGCGCGTCCGCGCTGGCTCTTTCGGAGAAGATGCGCAGCATCTCCATCTCGCTGACCCCTTCCGGCACCCGCGCCAGGCGACCGGCGCGCAGCGCGTCAGGGATTTCATCGAACAGGTCTTCCATACCGTCCACGCCGATGGTGGCCAGCATGGCATCGACTTCTTCCGCCGTGTGGGGGATGAAGGGCATGGCTATCAGACTCCAGTTGAGAAAGGCGGGCCGGACAGATCAGCCTGCGGGCAGGTCAATGCTCATCGGCTTCGCAGAGTTCGCCATAGGCGGCCGCATCGAGGAGATCGTCGAGCTGGGTCGCGTCATCGGTTTCGATCCGGAAGAACCAGCCGTCCCCGTAAGGATCCTGGTTCACCGTTTCCGGCGCGTCTTCCAGCGCTTCATTGATCTCGATGATGGTGCCCGATACGGGTGCATAGATGTCGGATGCCGCTTTGACGGATTCCACAACGCCCGCCTCGGAACCGGCGCTCACCACCTGGCCCACTTCCGGGTGCTCCACGTAAACCACATCGCCAAGTGCCTGCTGGGCGTGGTCACTGATCCCCACGGTTACTGAGCCGTCTTCGTCAAGACGGGCCCATTCGTGGCTCGATGCGTATTTCAGCTCAGTAGGAATCTCGCTCATCGTGTCCTGTCGTTATCGTCAGTTATATTTATTTATTCCAGTTAGCTTCAGCAAATTCTGAAACATATCCCCGGGCCTATTCTAACCGGCAGGCGGTGGCCGTTTATAGCGGCTCTTCGCCTACCCGGCCGGATCTTTGTATACGCGCTGACCACCGCGCACGAACGGCGGCCGAACGATGATGACCGGTTGCCGCTTGCCGCGGATTTCCACCTCGGCGCTGCCCTTCGCCCTGCGCGGGATCCGGGCCAGGGCAATGGCAACCCCCAGCGTCGGGGAAAATACGCCGCTGGTGATGATTCCGTCGCCTTCGCTGGTGATGACCTTCTGGCCATGCCGGAGCACGCCCTTGCCCTGCATCACCAGTCCGGTGAGCCTGGCCGCCACACCAGCCGCCTTTTCCGCTTCCAACGCCGCTTTGCCGATGAATGCCCGATCAGAGAAATCCACCGTCCAGGCCAGATTGGAGACCAGGGGCGACGTGTCCTCGTCCATATCCTGGCCGTAAAGATTGAGGCCAGCTTCCAGACGCAGGGTGTCCCTGGCCGCCAGTCCGGCGGGCGCCACACCGGCCTCGATCAGGTTCTCCCAGAGCGCGACCGCAGCGGCGCCAGGCAGGATCAGCTCCACTCCGTCTTCGCCCGTGTAGCCGGTGCGCGCCACCATGGTCTCGCCCGCTTCCAGGGCGCTGAAAGGCTCGAGCCCGGATACGGTCATGCCGCTGACGGCCTCGAACCGGGCGATGGCATCCGGTCCCTGCACGGCGATCATCGCCAGGTCCCGTTCCTGGATGGTGGTCCCTTCCTCGTTGTTGGCCGCCAGCCACTGAATCACCTTGTCCCGGGTGCCGGCGTTGACCACGACCCGGTAGCCTTCGGCCCGCCGATAGACGATCAGGTCGTCGACCACACCGCCGGCTTCGTTCAACAGGGCACCGTAGAGCGCACGGCCGGGACCTTCGAGCTTATCCACGTCATTCGCCACCAGCCGGCGCAGAAACGATCTGGCGCTGGCATCGGGCAGATCAAGCACCGTCATGTGCGAGACATCGAACATGCCCGCCGCCTGGCGCACGGCGTTGTGCTCCTCGATCTGGGAGCCGTAGTTGAGCGGCATATCCCAACCAGCAAATGGCACCATGCGGGCACCGGCGGCAACGTGCATTGCGTGCAGCGCGGTCGTTCTGCTCGCCACTGATTCGTGATTGTCGGTCATGCACTGATCTCCGTTATCTATGGGATGGGCGGCGGCGAACCCTACCAGGCCGACGCCAGGGGGCCCAGGCCGAGCGCTTCTCGAATGATCTGCTGCTTCAGCGCGCCGCTGGCGTTGACCCGGTCCACCGCACTGTTGCGCAGCCAGGTCCGGGTGGGCGTGGACTCGGCGTAGGCATATCTGAAACCCGCCATCGCAGCCACCATCAGCTGGGCCCGGATCCGCCGTTTGCGCGCGAACGCCCGCCAGATGCCCGCAGTACCCGGATCCATGCCTGCCGGTAAACGGTCGAACACCGCCAACAGGTCTCGCACATCCTCGAAACCGACATTGGCGCCGAGTCCGGCCAGTGGATGCAGCACCCGGGCCGCATCGCCAATCAGCAACACCCGCGGCTCCGGGTTGAAATTGCGCACCACGTGCTGGGCAAGTGGAAAGACGAATCGATCATCCACCGCAACCACGGCACCGAGCCGCGCTTCGATGGCCGCCTCGATTTCCGCACAGAATTCAGCCGCCGGCAACGCCCGCCGCCGCGCTGCCTCCGGCGGCGACTGGGACCAGACCACGGAGGAAACATTCCGCTCCCGGCTCGGCAGCAGCGCCAGCGGGCCATCGAGCAGGAAACGCTGCAGGGCGACGCCCTCATGCGGGCGCTCCGTACGGACCAGCGTCGCCAGTGCCTGCTGCCCGGTGCCCAGCACCTCCGTTTCCACGCCGACAAGCTCGCGCACCGTCGAGCGGGCACCATCCACGCCGACCAGCAACCCGGCCGACATCGATTCGCTGCCGAGACGGACCGTTATCCGATCCGGTTCGCTCTGTACTCCAGTGACCGCAGCAAGTCGGATCTCTATGCCGGCGTGGGCTTCCAGGCGCGACCAGAGTGCGGTGACGGCGGGAGAGTTTTCGAGTATCCAGCCGAGTTCGGCTCGGTCCACATCGCCGGCGCTGAAATCCAGGGCCGCGGTGCCTCGCTCCTCCCAGACCGCCATCCGAACATAGGGCGCAGGCGCCAGGTCTGCCCAGACACCCACTTCCGCCAGCAACGCCTGAGAAGCGGGGGAGCAGGCGATATTGCGGATGTCCATGCCGAATTCACCTGCAGCGGGGGCCGGACGCCGGACGTCCACCAGGGCAACCCGGGCGCCGCGATCGGCAATGGCGAGGGCAGCGGTGGCGCCGATGAGGCCCCCGCCCACCAGGATCACATCAAAATCCAATCCGGATGCCATGCTGTTCACTGGGGCTACGGAGCCTCGGCCATGGTGGCTTCGATGGCCTGTACACTCTTGGGCGCGGCGCTGGTCAGCACCTCACAGCCATCCCGGGTGATCAGAACATCATCTTCTATACGGATACCGATACCGCGATACCTGGCGGGTACACCGGCCATGAGGTCGTTATCCGGGATATAGATACCGGGTTCGATGGTCAGCACCATGCCCGGCTCCAGCGGACGTGACTCCCCGTCCACCCGCTGGTCGCCCACGTCATGCACATCCAGACCGAGCCAGTGAGAAGAACCGTGCGGACAGAAATTCCGATAGGTCTCGGTCTCCCACACTTCGTCCATATCGCCTTCGAGCAGTCCAAGCGTCAGCAGGCCGTCTATCATGATTTCCAGGGCTGTCTGATGCGGGTCCGTAAACAGTGCCCCGGGGCGGCAGGCGTTGATCGCCGCTTCGTTCGCGGCCAGCACGATCTCGTAAAGGGAACGTTGCACCGGAGAAAAGGTGCCGCTGACGGGGAAGGTGCGGGTCACGTCGGCCGCATAGAGTTCGTACTCGCAACCGGCATCGATGAGCACCAGATCATTTTTCTTCAGGGTCGAGTTGTTGTCCACGTAGTGCAGCACACAGGCGTTGGCACCCCCCCCGACAATGCTCGAATAGGCCGGGCTCCTCGCACCTTGGCGCATGAAGGTGTAGATGAGTTCCGCCTCGAGCTGCATTTCCGTCATGCCCGGTTCGCAGCTGCGCATGGCGCGGACGTGGCCCTCGCAGGTGATCTCCGCCGCCCGCCGCATGGCGCGCACCTCGGCCGCGGTTTTGATCAGTCTCTGCTCATGCAGCAGATGCTTGAGGGCGAACAGCTCATCCGGCGGCCCATCCGGCGGCATAGTGCCAGCGGACGCCGGTCCCCGCAGCGCGCTCAACCAGCCGAGCAGCCGGCTTTCGAATTCCGGGTGATCGCCGAGCCCGAAGTAGACGCGTTCCCGCCCTTCCAGCATGCCCGGCAGGATGTCGTCCAGATCGGCGATCGGGAAGGCATCGTCCACCCCGACGATCTGCGCCGCCCGGTCCGGTCCCAGCCGCTCCCCGTCATACAACTCGGCCCGGGGTTCGCGGTCACGACAGAAGAGGATGGCCTCACCATGGGTCCGGCCCGGCGCCAGCACGAGTACGGCGTCCGGCTCGTCGAATCCGGTGAGGTAGTGGAAATCACTGTCCTGGCGGAACAGATAATCCGAGTCCCGGTTCCGGGTTTTGAGCGTGGCCGAAGGCACCACGGCAATGGATGCTTCGTCCATCAGGCCCATCAGCGCCACTCGCCGGCGCTTGAACTCACTCTTCGGAATCGTCACCGGCATCGTTCAGCAGACTCATGACCAACAGGGCGCCGACTTTCACATACTCCTCGAGCTCTACGAAATTCGCCTCGCCGCTGTCCGGTTCCTCATCGACGAGTTCCGTTTCCAGTTGGGCGATGGCGGCAAAATCCTGAACGATTTCCTGGGCCTCTTCCGGCAGACCTTTGAGCGATTGAACGCCGCGGCGGGAAAGGCCGGCAGCCAGCCCGGTCAGGAAACTCTGGCACCAGTGTGCCAGCCCGGCCAGGCGCTCTTCCATCAACGCATCATCATCCGGCAGCAGAGGCGCGAAGCTGAGGTCGTCTGAATTGAAAGCTTCCAGCGCATCGTTGACAAAACGGGCAACGGTTTCCCCATCCGATAGCGCATCAGCACCGAGCAGGTCGACCAGATCCTGGAGTTCGAAATGGTCTGCATCCGTAACCGCAATGCCGATGACGGCACCGTGCAGCTCTGCCGGCATCAGTCCGCCGCCCGGCCCAGCAGCCGCTTCCAGCGCGCCTGCTTCCAGTTCAGCTACGGTCATTGGCATGTTTCAGAAGTCCACTGCAAATGGGGTCGCCATCCTACTACGAACACGCTCGAACGTGTCCGAGAACGGGGTGGAAACCCAGGCCAGCCGGGCTGCCGTCGGCGCACTTTTTCAGGCAAACTAGCCTACCGGAGCGAAAACAGACCAGGTAGCGCCCATGGCCGGCGACGATTGGAAAACCCTCGAGTCAAAAATCGACGAGCTGATAGAGCTCTGCAGCGTGCTGACCAGAGAAAACCGGGCCCTGCGCGCGCAACAGCAGAACTGGACAACCGAACGGGCCAAGCTGATCGAGAAGAATGAGCTGGCAAAAAGTCGCGTAGAGTCGATGATCACCCGACTCAAGGCCCTGGAACAGGATTGAGCAGACAGCGCAGAAAGAGCAGCAAACCCCAATGAGCGAACCTTCCACAAACACCACCGTCAGCGTCCGGATTCTCGAAAAGGAGTATCAGGTCGCCTGCCCGGACGACCAGGTGGATGCCCTCTCGGCGTCCGCGCGCTATCTCGACCGGCAGATGTCGGAAATCCGGGATACCGGCAAGGTTTTCGGTCTGGACCGGATCGCCGTGATGGCAGCGCTCAACATTGCCAATGAATTTCTCGCCAACAAGGGTCAGGTGGCCGAGGTAAGCGAGTTCGTGGACGACCGGGTCGCCAGCCTCACGGAGCGGATCAGCGCGGCACTGGCAGAGCAGAAGCAGCTCAACCTCTGATCCATCTGCCGGTGGAAGCAGCAATGCGAGCCGGTTCACAGTCCTGCTGTCAAGGTCATTCAAACCCGGTATTTTGGCTATACTCGGCTCGTCTCCTGGGATGTTCGCCAGCTGGTGTCGTCCTTGAGCCGTTAGAGAAACTACAGGAGGCCGGGCCTTGCGTCCGTGTGCAAGTCCGATGCTCAGGACTCTTCGGAGTACCCGGGGTCGGGAAGCCTTAGACGCATACGTCTGGTCGCCGCCTTGAACCGTAACGGTTCAGGGCAAACCATGCAGCGGCATTCCGGGAGGCTTTATCCACCCCAACCCTCGTCCATTCGATCAGGCTGAGCGTCCGCAGTGACCGCGGAGCGACGAGCCCTGCGCGCCCGGTTCCGCCGTGCGCGGCGCAAACTCGGTGTCGTACGCCAGGCCGAAAACGCCGAAGCGCTCATGCGCACGATCCTGGTATCCGGCGTCATGAACAGGGCCGATCGGGTGGGACTCTATTTTCCCCAGATCGCCGACGGTGAGATCGACACCCTGCCACTGCTGAGCAGGCTATGGGCTGCGCACAAGACGGTGGCCTGTCCGGTGGTGGGCGCACAGGGCACGATGGACTTCTACCGGGTGACCCCCAGGACGGCCCTCGGCCAGAACCGCTACGGCATCGTCGAGCCACGCACATTCGGCGCACGGTCCGGCCGGTTTCTGAATCCACGGTCTCTGAATGTGATCTTCCTGCCACTGGTCGCCTTCGATGACGAAGGCAACCGTCTCGGGATGGGTGCCGGCTACTACGACCGTTTCCTTGGCAACCTGCCCGGGAACCTGCGGCCCCTGACCGTCGGGCTCGCCCATGAATGCCAGAGATCCACCGGGCGGCTGGGTCGGGAAGCCTGGGACATTCCCCTGGACGCCGTGGCAACCGAAGCCGGCTGGCAGGCCTTCAGCCCACGGGCTAAGGTGCTGGGTGAGACGCGCATCCGCAGGACAGACGGGGAAGTTGATGGCAGTTCGTAGAATCATCCGCATGGGACATCCGCTGCTTCGGGCGCCGGCCCGGCCGTTGACGCTGGACGAAATCCGCAGCGAGGCCACCCGGCGCCTGGTCGCGGACATGATCGATACCCTGCATGACTACGGCGGCATCGGTCTGGCCGCACCCCAGATCGCAGAGCCCATCCGCCTTGCCATTGTCGAGTTGCCCGGCGGACCGAGCCGCTACGGCGAACTGCCGGAAGTGCCGCTCACCGCCTTCGTGAATCCGGAAATCGAGGTGCTCGACCCCACCACCGCCGGCTACTGGGAAGGGTGCCTGTCGGTGCCCGGTCTCCGCGGATTCGTCGCCCGGCCGCAGCACATCCGCGTGCGGGCCCTGAACCTGGCGGGCGAGGCGATGGAGATGGAATTCACGGGCTTCCCGGCCACCGTTTTTCAGCACGAGTTCGACCACCTGGACGGCCGCCTGTACGTGGACCGGCTCACGGACCCCGGCAAGCTCGTCTTCGACGAAGAATTCGAGCGGTATGTCTTGGGGGTGGAGGAGCCTTCAGCGGATAGAGAGCCTTCAGCGGGTTAAGAGCCTTCAGCGGATAGAGAGCCTTCAGCGGATAAAGAGCCTTCAGCGGACTAAGAGCCCTCAGCGGATAAAGAGCCTTCAGCGGACTAAGAGCCCTCAGCGGATAAAGAGCCTTCAGCGAATAAAGAGCCTTCAGCGCAGGAAAAGCCCGTACGCCGGATTGTCCGTTTCCTCCCAGTAGCGATAACCGATCCGCTGCAGATAGTCGGTCAGCCTGTCCTGCTGTTCCGCCACATCCTCTTCGACGACCTCAAACCCCACCAGCACCCGACCCCAGGCTGCGCCATGGTTCCGATAGTGAAACAGAGTGATGTTCCAGCCCGTACCCAGCACGGAGAGAAAGCGCATCAGCGCGCCCGGTCGTTCCGGAAACTCGAACCGGTACAGGATCTCCCGCTTACCGCCGAACGTCCGGCCACCCACCATGTGCCGGACATGCAGCTTGGCCGCCTCGTTGTCCGTCATATCGGAAACCGGATAGCCGCCGGCGGTCAGTGAATCAATCAGCTTCGGCCGGTCAGCCGGGTCCGCCACCTGCAACCCCACGTAGACGTGGGCTTCCTTGTCGTTGGCAAAACGATAGTTGAATTCGCTCACCGGGTGTCGGCCGAGCGCCTTGCAGAACTTCCTGAAGCTGCCTTTCTTTTCCGGAATGGTGACGCCCAGCACCACCTCGCGCTGTTCGCCGACTTCGGCCCGCTCGGAAATGTGGCGCAGCCGGTCGAAATTCACGTTGGCCCCACTGACCACCGCCACCAGGTGCTGCCCGGACACCGAATTTTCCGCGCAGTATTTCTTCATACCGGCCACCGCCAGCGCACCGGAGGGCTCGGCAATGGACCGGGTATCGTCGAAAAGGTCTTTGATCGCCGCGCAGATTTCATCCGTGTTGACGGTGATCGTGGTATCCACCCAGCGCTTTGCCAGCCGGAAAGTCTCCTTGCCCACCTGGGCGACGGAGGTGCCATCGGCGAAGAGATCCAGCGTATCGAACGGCAGCTGGACCCGCCGGCCGGCAGCAAGGGCAGCCGTCATGCAGGCAGATCCCTCCGCCTCCACGCCGATCACCAGGGTCTGTGGAGACAGATACTTCACGTATGCGCTGATGCCGGCGATCAGGCCGCCACCGCCCACCGGAACGAACAGGATGTCCGGCGTGCCGGGGTGCTGGTTCATGATCTCCATGCCCACCGTGCCCTGACCGGCGATCACGTCCGGATCATCGAAGGGGTGCACGTACACGTAGCCGTGCTCCGCCACCAGCTTGCGGGCGTGCGCCGAGGCTTCGTCGTAGCTGTCCCCATGCAGCACCACCCTGGCGCCCAGGTCGCGAACCGCTTCGATCTTGATGCTCGGCGTATTCCGGCCCATGACGATCACGGCCCGGATTCCGAGTTCACGAGCCGCGAGCGCCACACCCTGGGCGTGGTTGCCGGCGGAGGCGGCGATCACCCCACATGCCCGCTCTTCATCGGAAAGCTGGGCAATGCGGTTGTAGGCGCCGCGGATCTTGAATGAAAACACGGGCTGCAGATCTTCCCGCTTCAGCCGCACCTCGTTGTCGAGGCGGCGGGAGAGAAGCCGGGCGCGCTGCAAAGGGGTTTCGTCCGCCACGTCATAGACACGGGAGGCGAGAATTTTCTTAACGTACTTTTCCACGGTGGGCCGATGGGTTAGCCTGCCGCGGAGTATGGACCAAGACGCACAAAAACGCAGTGCCGCCCAGGCCGCACTCGCCTATATCGAGCCTCGCCTGACCCCGAAGACCATCATCGGTGTCGGCACCGGCTCCACCACCAACTTCTTCATCGATGCGCTGGCGGAGGTCGGGCATAAGTTCGACGCCTGTGTCTCGTCTTCCGAAGCCTCCACGGAGCGGCTCAGGGGGCATGGCGTCACCGTGCTGGATCTCAATGCGGTGGATCGGGTGGAAGTTTATGTGGATGGCGCGGACGAGGTGAATGCGGACCGGCAACTCATCAAGGGCGGCGGCGGAGCCTTGACCCGGGAAAAAATCGTGGCGGCCTCTGCCGATGAGTTCGTCTGCATCGTCGATCAATCCAAAAAGGTGGACGTGCTTGGCGGCTATCCCCTGCCCGTGGAAGTGATTCCCATGGCCCGGGGACTGGTGGCTCGGGCCATGGTCAGTCTCGGTGGCTCGCCGGAACTGCGCGAGGGATTCACCACGGACAACGGCAACCTGATCCTGGACGTGCACGCGCTCGCCATCACGGCGCCGCTGGAACTGGAGGCGAAGATCAACAATCTGGCCGGCGTGGTGACCAACGGTATTTTCGCATTCCAGGCGGCAGACCTGGTGCTCGTGGCCACCCCGAACGGAGTTGAACGGTTCTAGGCCACCTCGTCCGGTAGCAGCTTGCCCGGGTTCATCACCTGATTCGGATCGAACACCTGCTTGAGACGGGCCATGAGGGCCATGTCCACCGCACTGCGGGTGAAGCCGAGAAATTCCCGTTTCAGCAGCCCCACACCGTGCTCCGCGGAGATCGAACCGTCCCGCGATCGCACCGCCTCGAATATCTTCGGACTGATGGCGTGACAGCGATCGTAGAACGCATCGCCCGGCAGGTTGTCCGGTTTCAGGATGTTCAGATGCAGATTGCCGTCGCCAATATGGCCGTACCAGCAGACTTCGAAATCCGGATAGCTTGCCGCTACCAGCGCATCCACCTCCTCGATGAAGGCCGGCATCATGGAGATGCGCACGCTGAGATCGTTCTTGTACGGTGTATAGGGCGCAATACTCTCTGAGATGCCCTCCCGAAGCGCCCAGAGATCGGCCGCCTGGCCTTCCGACTGACTCAGGACGCCATCGGTGACCCAGCCTTCGGCCACCGTCTGTTCGAACAGGCTCATGGCCTGCTCCATGTCTCCTTCATCGAACTCCAGCAGCGCATAGAAAGGCACCGGCTCAGCGAGCGGGCGCTGCAGCGCCCGGTGGGCGAGCACCTTGGTCAACGCCATCTCGGAAAAAAATTCAAAGGCTGACAGCGTGAGCCCGGACTGAAAGGTGCCGAGCACCTTGAGGATATCCGGGAATTCGGGCACACCGAGCACCATGACGTGCTGTGGTACGGGGGCTTTCGCAAGCCGCATTTCCGCTTCAACCACCAGGCCCAGGGTGCCTTCTGCGCCGATGAACAGGTGGCGGAGGTCGTAGCCGGTGGCGTTCTTGATGAGGCCGTGGTTGCAGTCGATCACCTCGCCGGCGCCGGTGACCACCTTGAGGCCTGCCACCCAGTCCCGGGTCAGCCCGTACCGGATGACCTTGATGCCTCCGGCGTTGGTGGAAATATTCCCGCCGATCTGAGAAGAACCGGCGGAAGCGAAGTCCACCGGGTAGTAGAGGCCCTTCTCATCGGCAAAATCCTGCAGTGTCTGAGTCACCACGCCCGCCTGGCAGCGCACCAGCCGATCTGCTTCGGAAAATTCGAGGATCTGATTCATGCGGTCGAAAGACACCACCACTTCGCCGTTCCCGGCCACCGCCCCTCCGGAAAGGCCCGTGCGTCCACCGGAAGGCACGAGCGCAAATCCTTCCTCGTTTGCCAGCCGGACGAGCGCCACCACCTCGTCCACGGACTCCGGGAACACCACGGCCGAGGGCGCCACTTTGAAGCTGCGGGTCCAGTCGCAACCCCACTGGCTGAGGCTGTCCGGATCCCGTTTGAGCGTTCTGGCTGAAAACAATTCATCGAGGCCTTGGGGCATTTCGTTTTGATCCTTCGGAAGAGTCGCTAGTATATCCGGCCTTTTGCAGGGGGCATCCAGAGCACCGTGACCGCAACCTCATTCGACAAGAATCGCATCAAGATCCTGCTCCTGGAGGGCGTACACCCCTGCGCCGTCGACGCGCTGAACCGGGATGGCTACGGCAACGTCATCGAAGTCAAAAGCGCCCTGCAGGGCGATGAACTGGCAGCAGCGCTGGCAGACGTGCACATGCTCGGCATCCGTTCCCGAACCCAGCTGACCGCAGAAGTGCTCGAGAAAGCCAACCGGCTCATGGCGGTCGGCTGTTTCTGCATCGGTACGAACCAGGTGGATCTGGGGGCGGCGCTCAGAAAGGGGGTGCCTGTATTCAATGCGCCCTATTCCAACACCCGGAGCGTGGCAGAACTGGTTCTGGCGGAAGCGATCCTGCTGCTCCGGGGGGTGCCGCAGAAAACGTCTCTGATGCATGAAGGGGTCTGGCAGAAGTCTGCGGCCGACGCCTTCGAAGTGCGCGGCAAGACCCTGGGCGTGATCGGCTACGGCAACATCGGATCCCAGCTCGGTGTGCTGGCGGAAGGACTCGGTATGAACGTGGTCTTCTACGATACGGTGCGCAAACTCAATCTCGGCAACGCCCGGCAGCTCGACGATCTCGGAGAGCTCCTGGCCACGGCGGACGTGGTCAGCATGCATGTGCCCGCGACCAGGGCCACCGCAAACATGATGAACGCGGATGCCCTGGCCCGGATGAAGGATTCGGCGGTGCTGATCAACGCCTCCCGTGGCAACGTGGTGGATATCGGTGCGCTTGCGGGACGGATCCGCGACGGCCGGCTGCTTGGCGCTGCCATCGACGTCTTTCCGGAAGAGCCGAAATCCAACAACGAACCTTTCCGCTCGGAACTGCGCAACCTGCCCAACGTCATCCTCACACCACATATCGGTGGCAGCACCCAGGAAGCTCAGGAGAACATCGGCCGGGAAGTGGCGGAAAAACTGATCCGTTATTCGGACAACGGCTCCACCCGCACGGCCGTCAACTTTCCCGAAGTGGCTCTGCCCGAACATCCAGGCCAGCATCGTCTGCTGCATATCCACGAAAACACACCCGGCATCCTGTCGGCCATCAACCAGGCACTCTCGGAGGCCAGCGTGAACGTGGCCGGCCAGTATCTGCAGACTCAGGGTGATGTGGGCTATGTGGTGATCGATATCGAGGCGGACTACAGCCAGGATGTGCGGGCGGCCCTATCGGCCGTACCCGGCACGATCCGGACCCGGGTACTCTACTGATCCAGATATCCTGACCGCACCGCAGAGCGTGAAGGGTCCGGATACGGTTTCACGCACTCCCGCTCGGGCGCTCCACGCTCTGCCCGATGACGTCGGATGGTAGATCGGTGGCGGTGACGGTCTTGTATGGATCAACCGCGCAAGCGGGGGCTCAGCCAGTCGAAGATCTGCTGGCGGATCTCGGCGGATTCGTTCACCAGGTGATGACGGGCTTCGGGGATTTCCAGGTAGGTGGGACGGGTGAGAGCGTTCAGCACCCCCATGTTGTGCTGCCAGTCCACGGTCTCATCCGCGTGCCCCTGCACCACCAGCGGCTCGAAGGGTAGTTCGGCGCGGGCTTCGAATGTTCTGAACCACCGGGCCATGGCGGTCACCCACTGCACCGGCAGCACCATGGGTGCCAGCGGATCACGGCGCTGAAGTTCGAGAAATTCCGCGTTTTCCGCATTGGCGGTGATGTTCCGGGGCCGTGCCTTGATGGTGTATCTGGCCAGGTAATAGGCCCAGCGGGCCCACTGCCAGTTCGCTGGCCGGATGAGGGGGGCAAGCAGCACCACCTCCTTGAAGCCGTGGTCGGGCGAGCGGGCCAGGTATTCCATGGCGATGGCGCCACCCATGGACTGGCCGACGATGTACCAGGGTCCGGGCAGACTCGCCTGGTAGTGCACGATCACCTCCGACAGCGCCGCCACATACTCGTCGAAGCTGCCGATGCTGGCTCGTTCACCACTCGACAGGCCATGACCCGGCTGGTCGAAGGTGACCACGGTCAGCGACTGTTCGAGCAGGAAGCCGATCAGATGGCCATACAGGCCGACGTGGTCGTAGTAGCCATGGCAGACGATCGCGGTTCCGCGGGCGGCCGGATGTTCGAAACGCTGAACCACCACCTGGTGATGACCGCTCTCGATCCAGCCCATGGTGTGCTCGACGCCAGGCACCGTGGCTGAGAAATCCAGATTGTAAAAGCCCGTGTAGGCCGTCAGGGCCGGGGGCGCCGTGCTGCTGTGCGCCTCAGGCAGGGGGGTCAGTGCCCGACTGAGTGCTTCCGGATCGAAGCTGCCCTGCCCTCGGGTGTCCTTCCGCTTCTCCTCGGTCTGGTCTTCAGCCGCCATGACTCACCGCTCAGGCTGCACAGCCGTCTCGTGGCCTGACTTGTCAGTTGACCACTGGATCCAGGCTGCCGCTGGCATACTGACCGAACATGTCTTCCAGCGAAGAGACGCTGATTTTTCCGGCATTGCCCGCCGTACCGAACGCCTGGTATCGATCCACCACCACCTGCTTCATGGCCTTCTGGGATTCAGCGAGATACTTGCGTGGATCGAACTCGGCTTTGTGGCCGGCCATGAAGCTGCGGATGGCCGCCGTGGAGGCCAGGCGAAGATCCGTATCGATGTTCACCTTGCGCACGCCGTGGCGAATGCCTTCCTGAATTTCTTCCACCGGTACGCCGTAAGTCTCCGGGATCTCGCCACCGAATTCGTTGATGATGGCGAGCAGGTCCTGAGGCACGGACGACGATCCGTGCATCACTAGGTGTGTGTTGGGAATCCGCTTGTGGATCTCCTTCACCCGGTCGATGGCCAGAATATCCCCCGTGGGTGGACGGGAGAACTTGTAGGCGCCATGCGATGTGCCGATGGCGATGGCGAGGGCGTCCACGCCCGTCTGCTTGACGAAGTCGGCCGCCTGCTCCGGGTCCGTAAGCAGCATATCCATGGACAGAGTCCCTTCGGCGCCAACACCATCTTCTTCACCCGCCTCGCCGGTTTCCAGACTGCCGAGGCAGCCCAGCTCACCCTCCACTGAAACGCCGCAGGCATGGGCCATGTCGACGGTCTGCCGGGTCACCGCCACGTTGTAGTCGTAGCTGGCCGGCGTCTTCTGATCTTCTTCCAGCGATCCGTCCATCATCACCGAAGAGAAGCCCAGCTGAATGGACCGCTGGCAGACAGCGGGTGAGGCGCCATGATCCTGATGCATGCAGACGGGAATGTGGGGGAATTCTTCGATGGCGGCGAGAATGAGATGGCGCAGGAAATTGGGCCCCGCATATTTTCTCGCCCCGGCAGAGGCCTGAACGATCACGGGGGAATCCGTCTCGTGGGCACCCTCCATGATGGCCCGCATCTGTTCCAGATTGTTCACGTTGAACGCGGGCACGCCGTAGTCATGTTCTGCCGCGTGGTCGAGAAGCTGTCGCATGCTGATGAGTGCCATTATCTTTTCCCTCTGGTTTTACTTACTGATCCGTGCCGCTGTAACTGATGAACGCTCATCCCTGGGCCCGCTCTGCGAGGACGGCCACTGCCGGGAGCGTCTTGCCTTCCACAAACTCGAGAAAGGCGCCGCCCGCGGTGGAGATATAGCTCATGCCCTCGCGCAGACCATATTTATCGATGGCGGCCAGGGTATCGCCACCACCCGCGATGGAGAAGGCTGCGCCGCCGGCAATGGCTTCGCCGAGCACCCGGGTGCCCTCACCGAACTGATCGAACTCGAACACGCCGACCGGGCCATTCCAGAGCACCGTACCCGCATCGCTCAGCATGGCGGCCATGCGACGGGCGGTTTCCGGGCCGATATCGAGAATCATCTCGTCTTCAGCCACCTCGTCCACAGCCCTGAGCACGGCCGGCTCCCCTTCATCGAAGGCCTTGCCCACCATCACATCCACCGGCAGGGGCACCTCCACTTTCGCCGCGATCTTCTTCGCCGCCTCCAGGAGGTCGGCTTCGTGCAGCGATTTGCCCACACTGTGCCCGGCAGCCGCAATGAAAGTGTTGGCAATGCCGCCGCCCACGATGATCCGATCCGCAATGTCGGCCAGCGCGCCAAGCACTTCCAGCTTGGTGGAGACCTTGGCGCCGCCGACAATGGCCACCAGAGGTCGTGCCGGGTCAGCCAGCGCCTGTTCGAGCGCGGCCAGCTCCCTGACCAGCAACGGACCGGCACAGGCGATCGGCGCATGACGGGCAACCCCATGAGTCGAGGCCTGCGCCCGGTGCGCGGTGGCGAAGGCATCCATCACGAAGACATCACAGATCGCGGCAAGTCGGCGGGCGAGCGCGTCGTCGTCCTTTTTCTCGCCGGCCAGAAATCTGACGTTTTCCAGCAGCAACACCTGTCCGGGGTCAGGGTCTGCGTCTTCCGGTGTGGCGACCAACGGCACCGGCTGGCCCAGTGCATCGGCAAGCACCCTGGCCACCGGCGCCAGGGAGGAGGCCGGATCAACCTGGCCTTCTTCCGGTCGACCCAGGTGGGACATGACGATCACGGCGGCACCCGCGGCCAGTGCGGCGCGAATGGTTGGCAGCGCAGCCTGGATACGCGCGTCGTTGGCGACCGCACCATCTTTCAACGGGACGTTCAGATCTTCCCGGATCAGCACCCGCTTTCCAGCGAGATCCAGATCCACCATCTCCAGGCGGGGCAGCACGTTCACCGTCTTCCTATCCTCAATTCAGTCAAACCGCCATTTTCCCTCAAAGACCGGAGGGCTTTTATGAGCCGCCTGTAACTGCGCGGGCCGTTGCCACCACATTCTCCAGCGTCATGCCGAGCTCAGCCATGGCCACCGGCCCCGGCGCCGACAGACCGAAGCGATCGATGCCCACCACGGCGCCATCCAGTCCAACGAATTTGCGCCAGTAATCAGGATGACCCGCTTCAACGGCAACGCGCGCACGACAGGTCGACGGCAGTACCGACTCCCGATAGTCCGCATCCTGAGCCAGAAACACATCGGTACTGGGCATTGAAACCACCCGCACACCGAGGCCGTCTTCGCTGAGCGCTTCGGCGGCCTGCACGGTCATTTCAACTTCAGAGCCGGTGGCGATCAGAATCACGTCCAGATCGCCGGATTCACGCACCAGGACATAACCGCCCCGGGCGATGTCGGCAAAGGCCGACGGGTCACGTGCTTCGATCCGCGTTTTCTGCCGGGTGAAAATAAGAGCGCTCGGTGTGGCGCGCCCGGTGGCCCCGCCACCGAGGGCATGATGCCAGGCGAAGGCGGATTCCACCGTGTCGCAGGGGCGCCAGGTGGAAAGACCGGGCGTGGTGCGCAGGTTGGTCAACTGCTCCACCGGCTGGTGGGTGGGGCCGTCTTCGCCAACCGCAACCGAATCGTGGGTATAGACGAATATATTCGGCACACCCATGAGGGCGGCCAGGCGCACGGCGTTGCGTGCATATTCCATGAACACCAGAAAAGTGCCGGAGAACGGCCGGTAACCGCCATGCAGGGTCATTCCGTTGGTGATGGCCGACATGCCGAACTCCCGCACACCGTAGCTGAGATACCGATCGGCTTCTGCGCCGCTCCAGCGGGTGCCGTTGGAACCGGTGAGGTCCGCTGAACCACCGAACAGCTCCGGTACCCGGCCGGCCAGAGCCCCGATGCAGGCCTGTGAGGATTTGCGGGTTTCCAGCGCCCCCCCTTCCGCCTGAGCCTCACGGGCCAGGGCTTTCAGGTCTTCGTCCCAGCCCTGGGGCAGTTCGCCCGCCATACGGCGCTCGAACTCCGCCGCCAGATCCGGATGGGCGGCCCGATACGCCTCGAAAAGCGTGGACCAGTCAGACTGAGCGGCGGCACCGGCTGCCCGGCAGTCCCAGTCCGCGTAGATGCGTTCCGGAATCACGAAGGGGGCATCGCCCCAGTTGAGCTCGCCCCGGGCAAGTGCAATCTCGTCTTCACCGAGGGCTGCGCCGTGTGCACCGGCCGTGCCCGCTTTGTTCGGGGAGCCGAATCCGATCACCGTCCGGGTGCAGACGAGGGTCGGCCGGCCATCGCTCCGCCGGGCCTCCTGCAGCGCCTGCTTCACGGCCTCGCCGTCGTGGCCATCGACGTTGCGGATCACGCGCCAGCCGTAGGATTCGAACCGCGCGGGCACATCCTCGGAGAACCAGGCGTCGACTTCACCATCGATGGAGATGCCGTTGTCGTCGTACAGGCAGATGAGTTTGCCCAGACCCAGCGTACCGGCCAGCGACGCGGCTTCATGGGAGATGCCTTCCATCAGACAACCATCTCCGGCAATCACCCAGGTGTGATGGTCGACCACGTCGAATCCATCCCGATTGAAGGATTCAGCAAGTTTCTTTTCGGCAAGGGCCATGCCCACCGCATTCGCCAGGCCCTGGCCCAGCGGGCCGGTGGTGGTCTCAACCCCCGGGCACTCGCCATACTCGGGGTGGCCGGCGGTCTTCGAGTGCAACTGCCGGAAGGCACGGATATCGTCGATGCTGACCGCATACCCGGTGAGGTGCAGGGCAGCGTAGAGGAGCATGGACGAATGTCCGTTCGAGAGCACCACTCGATCCCGGTCTGCCCAGGCCGGATCCGCCGGATTGTGTTTCAGCATTTCGCGCCAGAGCACTTCGGCCACGTCGGCCAGGCCCATGGGCGCGCCCGGATGGCCGGAATTCGCCGCCTGGACCGCATCCATGGCAAGCGCGCGGATAGCGTTTGCCCGTTCGATTCTCGATGACATGTCATCCCCCAGAAAAAGAGGCCTGAAAACCGGCCCCGGAAAAAGCGGCGCTATTGTCGTTAAAGGGACTCATGAGCGCAATTCACGGCCGATCGCGTCCGACTAATAGTCTCACATCTGGCCACAATCCTTAGCGATCAATGAGTTAGAATGCACGACCTTTCGGTCCGCTGACTGCCGGCCGAGCTTGAATCACCCAATAAACTCCTAAAAAAGAGCGGGGAAAGCATGAGCGATTATCAGGTATTCACATCGGAGTCTGTCTCCGAGGGTCATCCGGACAAGGTGGCCGATCAGATCTCCGACGCAATTCTGGACGCCATGCTGGCCCAGGATCCGGAATCCCGGGTGGCCTGCGAAACACTGATCAAAACCGGCATTGTCGTGGTGGCCGGCGAGATCAGAACCAGCGCCGACGTGAACGTGGAACAGGTGGTGCGCCGCACCGTCCAGCGGATCGGCTATGACTCCATGGACGTGGGCTTCGATGCCACGGATTGCACCGTGGTGAACGCCCTCGGCCTGCAGTCCGCCGACATCGCCATGGGCGTGGACGAAGCGAACGACCACGAACAGGGTGCCGGCGACCAGGGCCTGATGTTCGGCTATGCCACCAACGAGACCGACGTGCTCATGCCGGCGCCGATCACTTACGCGCACCGCCTGGTTCAACGACAGGCCCAGATGCGCCGCTCGAGCATGGGCTTCCTCCGACCGGATGCGAAAAGCCAGCTCTCCTTCCGCTACGACGACGAAGGCAAACCGACCGCCATCGATGCCGTGGTGCTCTCCACCCAGCACGACCCGGATATCAGCCAGGCCGATCTGAAGGAAGCGGTGATGGAAGAGGTCATCAAACCCACCCTGCCGGGCAACTGGCTGTCCCGGGATACCAAGGTATTCATCAATCCCACCGGTCAGTTCATCATCGGCGGACCGGTCGGTGACTGCGGCCTCACCGGCCGGAAGATCATCGTCGATACTTACGGCGGCATGGCCCGGCACGGCGGCGGCGCCTTCAGCGGCAAAGACCCTTCCAAGGTGGACCGTTCGGCGGCTTATGCCGGGCGCTACGTCGCCAAAAATCTGGTCGCCGCCGGTCTTGCCGACCGCCTGGAGATTCAGGTGAGCTACGCCATCGGCGTGGCAGAACCCACGTCGATCAGCATCAACACCTTCGGAACCGGCAAGCTGCCCGAAGAGAAGCTCATTCAACTGGTGCGTGAGCATTTCGATTTGCGCCCCCGGGGACTGATCGCGATGCTGGACCTGAAACGGCCCATCTACGAAGCCACCGCCGCCTACGGCCACTTCGGACGCACAGATGAAGCCTTCACCTGGGAACGTACGGACAAGGCGGACGCACTCAGAGACGCCGCCTGATCGTCTTCGTGCTCGCGCCGGTGATCCGGTGCGAGTGACCAACGAGGACGGCCGGCGGGCAGCCAGCAGCAACCGGGTTCACCTTGATGCGCGATACAGACACAGCAACTGACAAGCGGGCGGACGGATTGCGGCTTTCCTTCGAGTTCTTTCCGCCGAAATCAGAAGCCGGCATGGAAAGTCTGACCCGGGTGGTCGGGCGGCTCCAGGAAACGTCTCCTGATTTCTTTTCCTGTACCTACGGTGCGGGCGGCTCCACCCGGGACGGTACCCGGGAGACCATCGGCATGCTGCAGGGACTGGGCGTGAGCGCCGCTCCGCACCTGTCCATCGGTGCAGACCCGCAGAGCACGATTTTCGAACTGCTCGACCGCTATCGGGACATGGGTGTGGACCGGATTGTCGCGCTGCGGGGCGATATCCCGTCCGGTATGGGCGCGGCCCGGATCACCCACAATGCGGAATCGCTCGTGCGCTGGATTCGTGAACACTCCGGCCACCACTTCCACATCGAAGTGGCGGCCTATCCGGAAGTGCACCCTGATGCCAGCTCGGCGGAATCGGACCTGGCGTACTTTCGGGCCAAGATGGCGGCGGGCGCCGACTCGGCCATCACGCAGTATTTCTACAATCCCCACGCCTACTACGACTTCATGGACCGGGCGACAGCCGCAGGAATTTCCGCGCCGATCTATCCCGGCATCATGCCGATCTCGAGTCTGGAGGGCATCCTCCGGTTCTCGGCCAAGTGCGGCGCTGACGTCCCCCGCTGGATCCGGGAACGACTCGCTTCCTATGCGGAGGACGAAAGTGCCATCCGCGCCTTCACCACCGACTACCTGTCCCGCATGTGTGAGGAACTGATCAGCCAGGGCGCACCCGGACTGCACTTCTACACCCTGAACCGCTGGGGTGTATCCCGAGCCATCTGCCGGAACCTGGGGCTCGCAGGCCCGGGTTAGGACGAGGTTCGCCCGTGAAACACCGGCTCTGCCTGCCGGAACTCGCCGAACGGGACGACCTCGAGCCCGGCACTCAGATCAGCCTCGGCAGTGAACGTGCCCACTACCTCAGCCGGGTGCTGCGGCTGAAACGTGGCGCCGAAGTAGGCCTGTTTGATGGTGCCGGAAACGAATGGCGGGCCGAACTCACCCTCATCGAAAGCCGTTCAGCGGATGCCGTCATTCGGGATGACGTCGTCCATGAGGCCGCGCCCACACCCCTGATACTCGCATCCAGCTGGCTGAAAGGAAGCGCCATGGATTCGGTCGTGCAGAAATCCGTTGAACTCGGCGCCACCGCCATCTGGCTGTTGGCCGCAGATCGATCGAACTTCAAGGCCGACCTCAAGCGCAGGGCTAACAAGCTTGCCCACCTGCAGCGGGTGGCCCGCTCAGCGGCAGAGCAGTGCGAAACCCGCTGGCTCCCGGAGATCACCGAAATCGGTACCCTGGCGGACCTGCTCGGACAGAAGCGTTCCGGTCGCACACTGTTCCTGGACCCGGGAGGGCGGTCGCTCGACAGCCAGGCACCGGAATCGCTCACCCTGGTGATCGGTCCCGAGGGGGGGTGGTCCGAGGCAGAGCGGGCGGCGGCAGTTCGCGCGGAAGATGTGGAAATCGCCGGGCTGGGTCCGCTCACGTTAAGAGCGGAAACCGCGCCACTGGCCGCACTGGCAGCGATACGTCACGCATGGGGTTGGCGGCGCTAGCCGCTGGGGGACCGGACCGGATCAGCGCAGAAGCTTGGCGACGGCGGTTTCGATCACATCCAGATTCGGGATCACGGCGGTTTCCGTACCCACTTTCACCACCACCTGTTCGGCCACGCCGAGTCTGGTGGATTCGTTGGCCAGGTCATCCGCGGTGAGCTGCACCATGCGCGGCAGACCTTCCGTCGCCAGCGCGTAGAACGGCAGGCCGCGCTCATTGCGCGCCCGGTTCATCACCACCATGCAGCGACCCGACTTACGTGCTTCTCCCGGCGCGCCATTCAAGGTCTCAAAGCGAACGACCGGCACCATCTCGCCGCGCCAGCCCAGAAGACCCAGGCACCAGGGTGGCGTTTCAGACAGTGCCTTCACCCGACGCCAGGGCAGAATCTCTGCCACGCAAACGTTCGGCAGGAGCAACTGCGTATCCTTCAGAGGGATCATCACGCAGGACAGTTCAGGATGTTCTTCCGCCACAACTGCTGCCATCTTTGCCAAACCAGTTAATCCACCAACCGATCAATCGTTGCCAGAAGCTCGTTCTCCTGGAACGGCTTGCCGAGGAAGCTGTTCACACCCAGCTCCGCCGCATGCTCCTGATGCTTCTCGCCCGTTCGCGAGGAAATCATCACGATGGGCAGGTCAGACAACCGCTCATCATGGCGAACCTGGCGGGCCACTTCGAATCCGTCCATCCGCGGCATCTCGATGTCGAGCAGCATCACATCCGGCCGGCGTTCCTGAAGCAGGGCCACCGCCTCCACGCCGTCTTTGGCAACGATCACATCCATGCCCTGGCGTTCCAGCAGGCGGGAAGTGACTTTGCGCACCGTGACCGAGTCGTCCACCACCATCACGCAGCGCGTTTTTGCGGCACCCGCCACCGGTCGCTTGCCGGCAATCAGACCATCACCGCCCTGGGCACGTATCAGTGCCAGCAGGTCGAGGATCACCACCACGCTACCATCACCAAGAATGGTGGCACCGGAAATGCCGCCGACACCGGCGAACTGCGGGCCAAGGCTTTTCACCACGATCTCGCGGCTGCCCTGAACACCATCCACATGTACGGCGACCGCATGATCACCGGATCGTACGAGCACCACCGGCACCGAGCTCTGCTGATTCGACGAACGGAACTCACGTCCGAGGTAGTGACCGAGGTAACGCACCCGATACGGGATACCGGCGTATTCAAACGTGTTGCCATCCGGCGCATAGAGCCGTTCCAGCTCTTCCGGCGCCAGCAGCACGATGCCTTCGATATTGTTCAACGGCACCGCGTAGAAATCTTCTCCCACGGACACCATCAGCGCCCGGTTGACCGATACGGTGAACGGCACCCGGACGATGAAGCGGGAGCCCTTGCCCGGCCGTGAGGCAATCTGAATGCTGCCACCAAGCTGCTTCACTTCGCTGTGCACAACGTCCATGCCCACGCCGCGTCCGGAAATCTGGGTGACCGACTTGGCAGTGGAGAATCCGGGGGCCAGCACGAACTGGGAAATTTCTTCGTCGGTCAGTGCGGCGCCCTCCGCCATCAGACCGCGTTCCACCGCCTTGGCACGCACCGACTCCACGTCGATGCCGGCACCGTCGTCACTGATTTCTATGACGACGTCACCCCCTTCCCGGGACAGACGCAGATCGATGCGTCCGGTGGTCGGCTTGCCGAAGTTGGCGCGCAGTTCCTTTGCTTCGATGCCGTGGTCCACCGCGTTTCTGAGCATATGCTCCAGCGGCGGCACCATCCGTTCCAGCAGGCTGCGGTCCAGCTCGCCTTCCGCATTGTAGGCATGGAATTCCACATCCTTGCCGAGCTCGCCGGAGACCTGGCGGACGATCCTGCGCAGCCGCGGCAACAGGCGGCTGAACGGCACCATGCGGGTTCGCATGAGGCCTTCCTGCAGCTCGGTGTTGATCCGGGCCTGCTGCAGCAGCAGGGTTTCGGATTCACGGGCTTTGAACAACAGGGTTTCTTTGAGATCCAGCATGTCCGAGGCACTCTCGGAGAGGCCGCGGGACAGCTGCTGGAGCTGAGAATAGCGGTCCATTTCCAGCGGATCGAAATTGGCGTGGGACGGACCTTCCGGTCGATCCTGACGGAACAGGATCTGCGCTTCCGTCTCGATCTCGAGCCGCCGGAGCTGTTCGCGCAGGCGTTCGATGGTGGTTTCCATCTCTTCCAGCGCACCCGTGAAATCACTCATGCCCTGCTCGACCCGAGCCCGGACAATGGAACTTTCACCGGCCAGATTCACCAGGTCCTCGAGCAGTCCGGAACCAACCCGGACCATTTCCTGACTGGCGCGTCCTTCCGGTGTGTCCGCCGCCTTACGCTCGTCACCCGCTTTCGCTCCGGCCCTGGCGGATTTCGCCGGCGGCGCAGGCTCGCGCGTTGTCGCCGGGGGCTCGTCCGCCGCATCTTCCGACCCACCGCCGTGGATGGGTGCCGGTGCCTGGGGATTTTCCGCCGGGCTGTCCACAACCGTCGCGGATGCGGCGGCGCCTTCCTCGTCCAGATCCTCCAGGCTGACCGCCTCACCGGCCAGGGCCTTGCGGATCACCGTCAACAGAGTGGTGATGCCGTCGTAACGGCTGTGCAGATCATCGAAAAAGCCTTCGCTCTGAACGGCCTCTTCGCCCTGCACGTCAATCAGGAACGATTCAAACTGGTGGGTTTCGTCACCGAGCCGGGTCAGGCCGGAAAGCCGGGCGCCTCCTTTGAGGGTGTGGAGGCCACGCAGCATATGTTCGAGATAGAGTCGGTTGTCCGGCTCCGAGGACCACTGGTGGATGTTCTCTTCGAGGGCTTCGAGGATCTCGTCCGCTTCTTCGAAGAAGACCTCGATGATTTCATCGTCGACTTCTTCCGGCAGAAGTTCCGCCACCGCCGCAGGCAGGGCGACGGGCTCAATATCCACCTCGGCGACCGGGTCGGCCTCCACACTCACCGGTGCAGGCGCCACCTCCACGTCGTCCGTTCCCGACGGGGTCAGATCATTGCTCTCGGCAAGCAGTTGATCGTCGATTTCGTCCAATCGAATTTCGTCGTCGCGGCCATCGCCGGGGAAAGCGACGATGTTGCCGCTGACATCCGCAGACGCGTCGTCCGGGGTGTCAGACGTCTCATCCGCCGACTCCTCTGGGTTCGACGCCGTGTTGTCATCGTCTGAATCCGCTGCACCGATCTCAGTGCCGTCCGCCGCCAGGTCATCAATCCCCAGGTCTTCGGCTTCGAGGCTTTCCTCCAGGTCACCCTCCAGGTCATCCTCGAGGTCATCCTCGAGGTCATCCTCGAGGTCATCCGCATAAGCACTGCCGTAGCCCAGGGTGTCGAGCATGGCGACCAGTTCGTCCGCCGGATCCAGGCGCTGTTCCGCCGCCAGGGCGTCGAACTGATTGAGCAGCCCATCGTGTCCGCGGCAGAGCGCATTGAACAGAGATTCGCTCAACGTTTCATCCGCCAGACGGGTAAGCGCGCCGGCGTAGGCGTGCGCCAGATCAGCGATCGGCCCCGCGTCCTGATCGAGCGCCGCATCGCGGACATTCGTCAATGCGTGAATGAGCCGGTCACCATAGGCAAGGTCCATGGTGCCGTCTTTCCAGCTGCGGAGGAATTCATCCGCGCCCATCACGTCGTTGAGACCCTCCAGGGCCATCAACGCGGATCTGTCCGGTGCCTTACCCTGTTCGGCCCGATCGCCCGCCGCAACGATCAGATGATCGGCTTCGGCGATCAGCTGCAGATGATCTTCCTGAGGTTCTCCCGCTTCCAGCGCCGCCACGGAGCTCTTCAGCGCCGCGATCGCCCGACTCAGATAGTCGGCGTCTTCGCCTCCGACCTTGCGCTCGCCGGCGCCTCTGAGCAACGAAGCGAGCTCATAGGTCGGTCGGGCCAGTTCCTCGATGTCACCAAATTCCGCCATGCCGGCACTGCCGGAAAGGGTGTGCAGAGCACGAACGACGCCGTCGTCGATCAGCACGCCATCTTCGTGGATGGCGGCGCCGAGCACCTGCAGATGATCCTTGGCTTCGCCAACGAAGATCAGCAGAGACTCGTCCGTCGGTTGTGTCTCCTGGCCGAGCAGGGAAACATCCTCTGCCTCGTCGATGATCTCTTCGGCGGCAACTTCCGGAATCAGCTCTTCTTCGAAGGCATCCTGGGAAGTTTCGTCTGTCGGCGGCAGATCCGGTTCGGCGGTTCCAGGCGTCTCCTCGAGATCGGCTGTTTCTGCCGGCTCGTCGTCGGCCAGTTCGATGGGGGCATTTGCACTGCTGTCGGCTGCGGCATCTTCCAGGCTGCCACCGGATGACAGAATGTCGGCCATCTCCATGACCTGGCCGACCTGGGTCATGTCCGGCGCACGCTGAGTTTCGAAGGCGTCTTTGAGCACCGGTACCAGCGTGCGCGCCTGTTCGACCACGGAAACGAACTGCACACCCGGCTCAACCGTGCCATCGATCAGCCGGTTCAGCATGTTCTCAACGGACCAGGCCACTTCACCGATCACATTGGCACCGACGATCCTGCCGCTGCCCTTCAGTGTATGGAAGGCTCTTCGCACCTCGTTGAGCGCTTCTTCCTGCGTCTGGCCACCTTCAAGCGCCACGCGCCATTGCGGCAGCCATTCGTCCACGCTCTCCAGAACTTCGTCCACTTCCTCGACGAAGATCTCGACGATTTCCTCATCGGATTCAAAACTGTCCGCCAGTGACGGATCCACCACCGGCTCCCGGCCGGGCGGCAGACTGGCAACGGCACCGGATTCTTCGAACTCACTGTCCGCCAGGGCGTCGAGCTCCGCCTCTTCCGACTCGGCCAGCACATCGTCCAGAGAACGCAGATCGTCAACGTCCGCTTCGGCGGCCTCTTCGCCCCGGGCAGCATCTTCGCCCCGGGCGGCGTCCGCATCCTGGGACGCACCGAATTCATCGAAGTCCGTGCCACTCAGATCGAAACCCGGATCGTCGTCCATCTCGAGCTTCGGTTCTTCTTCCTCTTCCGCCATGTCGCCTGGCAGTTCGACCGGCGGCTCGTCGCCCAATGCAACCGGCGCCTGGGCATCAGCGGCCGTATCGTCCGGCTCTTCGGCGACAATCTCTTCGGAAGCGGGCTCTTCGGAAGCGGGTTCAGCGTCGGCCGACTCAATGTCGGCGGACACAGGCTCCGTCGCCGTTTCCACCGTTTCCGCCGACGCCGCGGGCACCGCCAGGCCTTCCAGGGAACGGGCCACCAGATCGAGCACATCTTCGACCCCGAAGCTCGAAGCTTCGCCGATCCGCTCCAGGTAATAGTCGATACCGCTGATGGCATCGGCGAAAAGATCCATCTCCTGCCAGGAAGGCGTGTGGCCACTGGCCAGCGCGGTTTCAACATAGCGCCCACAGTCAGCCAGCAGCTCGGACGCGCGCGCCAGGGGAACCATGTCCAGGGCGCCGCAGATCGAAACAATTCTGCCCGCGGTTTCCGTCAGATGGCGTGGATCCCATTCGGAGGAGATGAAATCAACCACGTCCTGCTTGACCTGATCCAGGCCCTGCCGGGCTTCCACAGTCACGGCTTTCTGGGCCGAATCGAAGATCAGCTCCGCTTCGTCCTTGCCGCCCTGGGAGAAGCTCGCCAGATTCTCGTCCACCTGCACCAGGGCACTGGCGATCCCGATCAGCGCGGATGGCTCGAATGCAGCGTCTTCCTGGGCTTCGTTGAGGATATCCACCTGATCGCTGACGATGCTCTTGGAACTTTCGAAGCCGAGCAGCGACAGGGTGCTGCCGATCTGTTTCAGGGGCGCGATCAGATTTCCGAGCTGCGCGGTGGCGTCGCCACCCGCCCGGACCATGAGATCCAGCTGATCCTTGACCAGCAGCAGTTCCTCGCGCAGCGCGCCGGCTGCGCTGGAAAGCGCCTGGCGGCCGGATGGGCTGACGACCGGGCCGTCTTCCTCAGCACCGGCAACCTCGTCACGCAAGCGGGCGGTCACCTCGCTTTCGTGCTGACGTTCGGCAGCGGCATCCAGCAGTTCGGTCACCAGTTCCAGAGACACGGGCTCTTTCAATGAACCAACGCCGTGCTGTCCCAGAGCGCGGATCTCTGAATCGACCCGACGCAGCAGCTTCACGCTCTTGCCCTCGAGCGGGCCATCATGGGCTTTGAGGCTGGCGACGAATTCGCCAAAAGCTTCCCACTGCTGTTCGTGAGGCGTGCCTTCGCAAACCCGCTGCAGGCTCTTCGCCACCTTGCCGAGCATGGGTACGGAACCGGCAATGGCTTCGCCTTTCAGGATCGACAGCAGCACCTGCTGGTAGGCCGCGCGGATCTTCCGCGTCTTCTCCGCGCCATCGATCTCTTCGAAACGATCGAGAGACTCCGCACTGGCACCGCGGCCGATGGAAGTCACGTCGTTGTCGAAAGCCAGGGGAGATTCGCCGAGATGCGTGCGGATCTCGTTGATCAGATTGGCCACGCCGCGGGTGGAATCCGGTCCGCCCGACTGGATTTCTTCCAGGTGACCGGGCAGCTCCAGGATGCCCTGCATGAGCACCTGGGAGGCACCTGATTCGTCTTTCACTTCGGCGCTCAGCATCTTCTGCGCCAGTTGCTCGAGGTGGTCGGCCAGCAGGGTGATGCCGGAGAGCTCCAGCATGATCAGCGTGCCGTGCACCTGGTGCAGGCCCGTGAGGCAGGCGCGCATGCGCGTCTCGTCCCGGTCGGACTCGACAAACGCTTCCAGCGCCTGACGAGCATCGTTCAGGGTTTCGAGGAGTTCGCCCTTGATCCAGTCCAGGGCAAAATGTTCTCGGCTGTTCGCCATTTCCGCTCGCCGTTACCTTTCTACGGTGTGTTTACGGTGTGCTCTCACGCTCCGCGCCAGATCAGCCTGGGTGTCCAGGCAGTTTGAAACCTTCCACCGATGACTGCATTTCGTTTGCCATGGTCGTCAGCGTACCGATGGACTGAGCCGTCTGCTCCGTGGTGTTCACCGTCTGGGCCGTGATTTCCTGAATGACCGTCATGGTATTCGACACGTGACCGGCGGACACCGCCTGCTGACGGGCTGCGTTGGAGATGTTCTGGATCAGTTCTGCCAGGTTGGTGGATACGCCTTCGATCTCCTCCAGAGCGACGCCCGCATCCTGGGCTCGCTTGGCGCCACCGACCACTTCAGACGTCGTCTGCTCCATGGAGATCACCGCCTCGTTGGTATCAGTCTGAATGGTCTTGACCAGCGCAGCAATCTGCTTGGTTGCCGCGGAGGACCGTTCCGCCAGCCGCTGCACCTCATCCGCCACCACGGCGAAGCCGCGGCCCGCATCACCGGCCATGGAGGCCTGAATGGCGGCATTCAAGGACAGGATGTTGGTCTGATCGGCAATGTCGTTGATGAGCGAAACGATATCGCCGATTTCCTGGCTCGACTCACCCAGGCGCTTGATCCGCTTGGAGGTCTCCTGGATCTGGCCACGGATGGTGTCCATGCCCTGGATGGTGGCCTGCACCACGTGGGAGCCGTTGTTGGCGATATCTACCGCCCGCTCAGCCACTGCGGCAGATTCGGCGGCGTTCGAAGACACCTGGTCGATGGACACGGCCATTTCATTGATCGCTCGAGTGGCCGCGCCGATTTCCTTGGCCTGACTCTCAGCCGCCTTGGACAGATTGCCGGCCGTGGTCTCCGTTTCGTTGGCCGCACCCGCAACCTGAACCGAGAGATTGTTGATGTTGGACACCAGTCCGCGCATCTGGTCGATGGCAAAGTTGATGGAATCGGCTATCGCACCGGTGAAATTCTCGGTGACGGAGGCATGAATCGACAGATCGCCTTCGGCGAGATCCGCGATCTCGTCGAGCAGCTGAAGAATGGCGGCCTGGTTCCGTTCGTTCTGGCTCGCCTGTTCGGTCAACTGTTTGCGGGTATCCCGGATCATCACCAGTCCGATCAACGCCACCAGAACGATGCCGCCGACCGCGAACAGGAGTCCGGTGTTGTTCACCATGGCCGTGGTGTCGGTCAGGATGACGTAAGCGAGTCCCGACAGAGATCCCGCGAGCCCCAGCAGCAGGGCGATCAGCATTGGCGAGAATTTTCCTGATTTCATGTCCTTATCCTTGCATCCGTTCTTGTCGGAGTCCTTGCTAACAGGCAGTACAGCGGCTGTGGTTTCCGCTGCGGCGCTACCTTCCTTGTCGTTGCCTTTGACTAAAGAGCCTTCTTTTCGTGAGCCTTCGATCCGGGTCTGTCGGGGTCAGTCTTCCTGCTCGGCGACCTCGAAAAACTGTTCATCCCTCAGGATGGAATTCAGTTCCATCTCGAAGAACACCCGGCCGCCGTGTCGGAAGGCGCCTTTGACGTAGGGCGCCAGCGTTTCCAGCCCGTCGGTGCTCGCCTCCTCGAAGCTGCCTTCCAGGAAATGCTGAATGCCCAGGGACTGCTCAACGACCAGTCCGGCAGCCAGATCATCGTCTTCTACGATCAATACCCGCCACTGCGACATCGGCAGGGTGGGCGTCATGTTCAGATATTCGTGCAGATCCACAATCGGCATCAGCCGGCCGCGCACATTGGCGATCCCGAGAATCCAGGCTTTGACCCCGGGCAATGCCGTGATCTTCGGCACTTTGAGAATTTCACCGACTTCGCCCATGGCGGAAACGAGCCGGATACCGCCGATCTGAAAACCGATCCCCTGCCATTCCGGCTGGGCGGATTCCTTGAGCGGCAGCTGAGCGGCGTTTTTGAACGTGGCTGCCTGAATGTCGGAAAGTATGGCGAGTGCTTCGCTTTTGCTCATGGCGATTCCCTCAGGCGCTCAACACGTCGTTAACCGTGTCGATCAGCGTCCGGTCATCGACGGGCTTGGTGAGGTAACCGCAGGCGCCCTGGCGTTCGCCCCAGACCCGATCCGCATCCTGGCTTTTGCTGGAAATAATGATCACCGGGATATGGGCCGTACTTTCACTGCGGGTCAGTTGCCGCGTCGCCTGGAAGCCATTGATGCCCGGCATGACGACGTCCATGAGAATCACATCCGGCATTTCTTCCGCCGCGATGCTGATGCCATCGCTGCCGCTGGCCGCGGTCAGAACCTGATGACCGACCTTCGCCAGCGCGTTAACGAACTGATGCGTTTCAGTGGGAGAGTCGTCAACTACCAGAATTCTTGCCATCTTGCCTTGCCCTGCGCGCTTACTGCGCTCTCACCGCACAAAGGTCCTTAATGGTGCCCAGCAGTTCTTCCTTGGAGAACGGCTTGGTGATGTACTGGTCCGAGCCGACGATGCGGCCTTTGGCTTTGTCGAAAAGTCCGTCTTTGGAGGAGAGCATCACCACCGGCGTGGCCTTGAATTCCGAGTTCTGCTTGATGAGCGCGCAGGTCTGATAACCATCGAGGCGCGGCATCATGATATCGACGAAGATGATTTCAGGCCGGGAGTCGGCGATCTTGGCCAGCGCATCGAACCCATCCGTGGCCGTAATGACGGCGCAGCCTTCCTTGGAAAGCAGGTTCTCGGCAGATCGACGAATCGTTTTCGAATCGTCAATTACCAGAACCTTGACGCCCTGAAGTTCCTCTTCTTCCATTACCTGGTCCTTTTGCCGGCCGTTCGTGGCCTTACCGTCCATTGCTTGTATCCGAGGCGCGACCCGCCAGATCCCCGATTCGCGGGGCCTTCAGGCCATCGATCCTGCGCAAGGGTTGTATCACGATTGACGAGATGTGTTCCATAAGCCGTGGATAGGAAAGGGAATTCCGTCTCATTTTTTGTCGCCTGATGCGCCCATACCGTAAACTAGACGCGCCATATCCCGGCTTCGTCCGGATAACCGCTTCCGCGCCCATGCCCTGTCTCGGGCGCCTGGGACCTGCAGCGAGAATTTCACCCTTAAATTTCAACCTAAAAAGCAACGGAAAACAGTGACAGATACGCCAACAATCGCCTTTGTCATGGACGCCCTGGAAGGGTTGTCCCTCAAGAAAGACAGCACCCTGGCCATGATCCGGGCGGCCCAGCAGCGCGGCTGGCAGGTCCTCACCCTCGGGATCGACGACCTGCTGCTCAAGGAAGGCACCGCCTGCGGCCTGGTCCGGCCCCTGACGCTGACCGAGCCCTTCTTTGGTCAACTCTGCGCAAACGCGCCCGTGCGTACCGCCACCCTCGGATCGAGCTGGTTTCAACAGGGTGAGGAAGTACTTACTCCGCTTGCAGACCTCGATATCATAATGATGCGGAAAGACCCGCCCTTCAACCTGGAATACATCTACGCCACCTACTTCCTGGAGCGGGCGGAAGCCGGCGGGGCTCTGGTGGTGAACCGGCCCCAGTCTCTCAGGGACTGCAACGAGAAGTTTTTCGCAACCCAGTTCGCCGATGTCTGCCCGCCGCTGATCGTGAGTCGCCGCGAGGACGAGCTGCGCGCCTTTCAGGCGCAACACAAGAATGTTGTATTCAAGCCTCTTGACGGAATGGGCGGCGCCTCCATCTTCCGGATCATGGAAGGCGATGCCAATCTGGGCGTGGTGCTGGAGACGCTGACGGACTTCGGGCAACAGCAGATCATGGGTCAGGTATACCTTCCGGAAATTGCCGATGGCGACAAACGGATTCTGATGATTGACGGCGAACCGGTGCCGTACGCACTCGCCCGGGTGCCGCTGGCCGGTGAAGCACGGGGCAACCTGGCGGCGGGCGGCAGCGGCGAGGGCCGGCCATTGACCGACCGGGATCGGTTGATTGCCGAAACCGTGGGGCCGGAACTCGTCCGCCGGGGCCTGAAGTTTGTGGGCATCGATGTGATCGGCGATTACCTGACCGAGGTGAACGTCACCTGCCCCACCTGCATACGGGAACTGGACGCACAGTTTTCTCTCGACATCGCCGGTATGCTGATGGACAGCATTGAGAAGCAGTTGAACGCCTGATGGCCGCCGTCACGCCCAGAGACCGTCTGAGCTTTACCCTGTTCCTGGCCGCCGCGTTACACGCGGCGTTGATCCTGGGCGTGGGCTTTTCCTCCAGCGTGAACATGGATTCATCGCCCACCATAGAGATCACCCTGGCCCAGTTCAGCGATCCGGAGGAACCGGAGGATGCCGAGTTCGCCGCCCAGGCCAATCAGCAGGGCAGCGGTACCGAAGCCGAACTCCTGGAGATGACCACCGATCAGGAAGCTGACTTTCAGGACAACGTCTTCCAGGACGTCGCGGCCGAGTCATTGCCTGCGACCGAGGCACAGCTGCGCGAAAAGCGTGAACTGCTCACCTCACTGGTGAATCCGGAGGATTCGGCGCCCACGGAAGACGAGATGCCCCTGCCGCCGACCGAAAACCGGGTGACACAGAACTACGAGGAACTCGCCCGGGAGATCGCCAGTCTGGAGGCGCGGATCGCCCGGGAACGGCAGGCCCTGGCCAAGGGCCCGCGGGTGAAGACACTGACCAGCGTCTCCACAAAAACCGCCGACGAAGCCGCCTATCTCAACATGTGGCGACAGAAGGTGGAACGCATCGGCAACGCCAACTATCCGGCCGGTGACCTGAACGGCGATCTGCGCATGCTGGTGGTGATCAACTGGGACGGAAAGCTCGAGAACCTGAAGATTCTGAAGTCGTCCGGACACCGGAGCCTGGACGAGGCCGCCATGCGCATCGTTCGCATCGCTTCGCCATTCCAGGACTTTCCCGTGGAGATGCGAAAGAAGTACGATCAGCTGCAGATCATCCGCACCTGGAAGTTTTCCCGATCGGGAGCCACGCTTGGCATCTGACCTCAGCCTGAAAAATCAGTTTCTGCTGGCCATGCCGGGGCTGACCGGCACCTACTTCGGTGAAACCCTGACGTTCATCTGCGAGCACAATGCCGAGGGCGCCATGGGCATCATCGTCAACCGTCCCTCCCATGTCTCGCTGGTGGAACTCGTGGCGCAGCTCGGCATCGACAAAGGGGCCACCCCCATCGACTCCGTGGTGATGGAAGGCGGACCGGTGGAAGTCGAGCGCGGCTTCATTCTGCATACGACGGACGAGCGCTTCGAGGCTTCCCTCGATCTCGGCTGCGGCATCATGCTCAGCTCCGCCCGGGAAGTGCTCGAGGCCATCGCCGGCGGTGACGGCCCGGCGGACTATCTGGTGGCGCTCGGTTACGCCGGCTGGGATGCGGGGCAGCTCGAAACCGAGGTGGCGGACAACGCATGGCTGACGGCCCCGGTTGCCGACGAAGAAACTCAGCGCATTATTTTCGATACCGGATTCGAGGGCAGGGTCGGCAAGGCCGCCGATAGCCTCGGCATCGATTTCGCCCTGATCTCCGCCCAGCCAGGGCACGCGTGACCGACCACGAGGATTCCCCCGGCGATATTGCCGGCGCGGTGCTCGCCTTCGACTACGGGGAGAAACACATCGGCGTCGCCGCGGGCCAGACGATCACCCGGACTGCCTCCGCGCTCACGACCCTCGCCGCCCGGGAGGGTAAACCGGACTGGCGGGCCGTTCGGGAGCTTGTCAAAGAATGGCGGCCGATACGGCTGATCGTCGGCCTGCCTCTCAACATGGACGATACGGAAAGCGTTCTCTCCGAACGATCCCGGGTCTTCGCCGCCCGTCTTGAGAAGGAAACGGGGATCGAGGTGGCGATGGCCGATGAGCGTCTCACCAGTCGGACAGCGGCCGTTGCGCATGCCGGGAAAGGTGGTCGGGGTGGGCATCGATCCCATGCGGAAGCCGCGGCACTGATCGCTGAAACCTGGTTGAACGAGCTCGACTGACAGGGCCTGCTAGACAGGCCGCCTCCGCGACCGCCGCTTAACGACGGTAGCTGAAGACGTCTGCTTCGTCCTCTTCGAGGCTGAGCTTGTCCGTGGCGCTCATGGGATCTTCTGCCGCATCTGCACCCAGCTTGATCATCAGGCGCAGGTCGTTGGGCGAATCCGCATGGGCGAGCGCCGTGTCATAGGTGATCTCATTTTCGCTGTAGAGTTTGTACAGCGCCTGGTCGAAGGTCTGCATGCCCTGCTCGGTGGACTTGGCCATCAGTTCCTTCAACAGGTGCACCTCACCCTTGCGGATGTGGTCGCTCATCAGCGGGGTGTTGATCATCACTTCGATGGCAGCGCGGCGACCCTGGCCGTCCACGGTCTGCACCAGTTGCTGCGCCACCATGGCCCTGAGGTTCAGGGACAGATCCATCCAGACCTGGGTGTGCCGGTCGCTCGGGAAGAAGTGGATGATGCGGTCCAGCGCCTGGTTGGCGTTGTTGGCGTGCAGGGTGCAGAGACACAGGTGACCGGTCTCGGCAAAGGCAATGGCGTGCTCCATGGTTTCCCGGGTACGCACCTCGCCGATCATGATCACGTCCGGGGCCTGACGCAGCGTGTTCTTCAGGGCCACCTCGAATGACTCCGTGTCCACGCCCACCTCACGTTGAGTGATGATGCAGCCCTTGTGCTGGTGGATGAATTCGATGGGATCCTCGATCGAGATGATGTGACCGGAGGAATGCTCGTTCCGATGTCCGATCATGGACGCCAGCGAGGTGGACTTACCGGTCCCGGTGGCACCCACGAAGATGATGAGGCCGCGCTTGGTCATGGCGAGTTCTTCGATGATCGGCGGCAATCCGAGATCCGAGACCAGGGGGATGTTCACCTCGATCCGACGCAACACCATGCCGACCAGATTGCGTTGCTGGAAGGCGCTGACCCGGAAACGGCCGAGGCCCCGGGTGTTGATGGCGAAGTTGCACTCGTGCTCTTTGATGAACTGTTCCTGCTGATCCTTGTTCATCACACCGAGCACGGTGTCCTTGGCTTGCTCCGGCGAGAGACTCGACTTACCGGCCGCGAACAGCTTGCCGTTGATCTTCAGCATGGGCGGTTTGCCCGCGGTGATGAAAAGGTCGGACGCACCCTTCTCGACCACGAGTCTCAGCAGTTTGTCGAATTCCATTGGTGTGTCCTCTTAAACCTACCGTTACGATCAGAAGTTATCCGGGATCTTCGCTTTCTCGCGAGCCACATCCCGGGTGATCACCCGCTTGGCGACCAGATCCTCGAGACACTGATCGAGTGTCTGCATGCCGCTGCCGCTGCCGGTCTGGATGGCCGAGTACATCTGCGCCACCTTGTCTTCCCGGATCAGGTTCCGGATGGCGGGAATGCCGATCATGATCTCGTGCGCGGCCACCCGACCACCATTGGCGCGCTTCATGAGCGTCTGTGAGATAACGGCCTGCAGCGACTCGGAGAGCATGGAACGGACCATGTCTTTTTCTTCCGCCGGGAACACGTCGATGACCCGGTCGATGGTCTTGGCTGCCGAGGTGGTGTGCAGCGTTCCGAACACCAGGTGGCCGGTCTCCGCGGCCGTCAGGGCCAGCCGGATCGTCTCCAGGTCGCGAAGCTCACCGACCAGGATGATATCGGGGTCTTCCCGGAGGGCGGAGCGGAGCGCCTCGTTGAAACCGTGAGTATCCCGGTGGACCTCCCGCTGGTTCACCAGGCACTTTTTCGATTCGTGTACGAATTCGATGGGGTCCTCAATGGTGAGGATGTGGTCGTAACGGTTGTCGTTGATGAAGTCGACCATGGCCGCCAGGGTTGTCGACTTGCCGGAGCCGGTCGGACCGGTGACCAGAACCAGTCCACGGGGCACCATGGAAACATCTTTGAATACCTGACCCAGATCCAGATCTTCCATGGTCAGAACCTTGGAAGGAATGGTCCGGAAAACCGCGCCGGCACCCCGGTTCTGGTTGAAAGCATTGACTCGGAAACGGGCAACGCCTGGCACCTCGAAAGAGAAGTCCGCTTCCAGGAATTCTTCGAAATCCTTTCGCTGCTTGTCGTTCATGATCTCGTAGATGAGCGAGTGCACTTCGGAGTGCTCGAGCGGCGGCAGGTTGATACGCCGCACGTCGCCATCCACCCGGATCATGGGGGGCAGTCCCGCAGAAAGATGGAGGTCAGACGCGCCCTGCTTGGCGCTGAACGCGAGGAGTTCGGTTATATCCATTCTCTGTCCTTGTAGGCTCTGTCCTTTCGCTTCTAACGCTCGTTTCAAACGCCTGCATGAAACGCTCGAAAGCCCAGGCTCACCTGGTGCGAAGCTCCGGTTATACTAGACTCCAGGTATCTGATTAACCACGCTCTTTGCCGGTGACTGCTGAAACTGAGACCCGGTTCGCAAAGCATCTTTGCACTCTGTTCAACTGACTGACCGGTCCCGCCGTGACAACCATCCCGGAAAACCTCACAAGCGTCCGTAACGCCATCACAGAAGCGGCCGTTGCGGCTGGCCGGGATCCGCAGACCATCACCCTGATCGCCGTCTCCAAGACCAAACCGGCAGCCGACGTGCTGACGGCGCTCGATGCCGGCCAGCAGCATTTCGGCGAAAACTATGTGCAGGAAGCCGTCGCCAAGATCGCCGAAGTCGGTCGCTCCGCCAGCGCCATCCGGCCGATCTGGCACTACATCGGTGCCATTCAGAGCAATAAGACGAAAGACATCGCCCGGGCCTTTGACTGGGTGCATACGGTGAGCCGGGAGAAAATCGCCCGGCGCCTGCACGAACAACGCCCGGACGGCCCGAAGCTCTCGATCTGTCTGCAGATCAACGTGGACGCTGATCCGAACAAGGCCGGCGTGGCGCCCCGGGAGGCTGCCGCCCTGCTGGCGGCCTGCCGGACGTTCGAGCGACTGGACGTACGCGGTCTCATGACCATACTGGACGCCGGAACCGATCCCCGGGATGGCTACGATCGCCTGCGCGAGCTGTTCGATGAGCTCAGCGCCATGGCGCCCGACAGCTGGGATACCTTGTCCATGGGCATGAGCGGCGACTACCAGGCGGCCATCGCTGCGGGCGCTACTCAGGTGCGGGTCGGTACGGCCGTATTCGGCGCCCGGAGCTGAGACAACGGAGCTGAGACAACGGAGCTGAGAGAACAAGGAGACGCATGAGCGACGATACCCTCGCCTTCATCGGCGGCGGCAACATGGCCCGCAGCCTGATCAGCGGATTGCTGAACAGCGGCATCAATGCCGAGCAGATTGCCGTGAGCGATCCCATTCCCGACCAGCGCGAACTCCTGGGGGAACTGGGCGTGCGTGTCTGCGCAGACAACGGCGAGGCAATTCAGGGTGCCGACGTGGTGGTGCTGGCCGTGAAACCACAGGTGCTCGGCGTGGTCCTGAAGGGCCTGCCGGTTGAACCCTCGCAACTGCTCGTTTCGATCGCGGCCGGCGTGCCGGTCGCCGCGCTGCGCGACTGGAGTCACCCGGATCAGCTCATCGTCCGCTGCATGCCGAACACACCGGCTCTACTGGGCGCCGGGATCACGGCGCTGTTTGCCGGCGAGCAGGTGGATGCGGCAGGCCGCGACCGGGCGGAAGCCGTTCTCGCCGCCGCCGGGCGCACGCTCTGGGTGGATGAAGAGGAAAAACTCGACGCCGTAACCGCCGTATCAGGCAGTGGACCCGCTTACTTCTTCTACCTGATGGAATCCATGATCGAGGCCGGTGTCGAACAGGGGCTGGATGTCGAGACCGCCACGGAACTGACACTGGAGACGGCTTATGGGGCCGCCTTGATGGCCCGGGAGCGGACCAGTACACCGGCGGAACTGCGCGCCAATGTCACTTCGCCGGGCGGTACTACGGCGGCCGCCATCGGTTCCCTGGACGAAGCGGACGCAGGCTCTACCATTCGACGCGCGCTGGCGGCTGCCGGTGCGCGATCCAAATCCCTGGCGGAGGAGTTCGGCAACACATGACCGACGTGCTTTTCTACATCACCACCTTCCTGCTGCAGACCGTGACGATGCTGTTCATCGCCCGCTTTCTACTGCAGGCCTGCCGGGTCGACTTCTACAATCCCATCTCCCAGGGCATCGTGAAGATCACGGATCCGGTGCTGAAACCCATGCGTCTGGCGCTGCCCGGTTATCGGAATATCGACTTCGCCTCCTTTCTGGCCGCGGTCCTCACCCAGATTCTCTTCTTCTATGCCATCGCCGCCATTCTCGGCCAGTTCCCGGGCACCGTCGTGCAGGTGGTGGTAAACAGCGGCATCCGGGTGGTCTCGTTCATCGTCACCGGCATGTGGTGGGCGATTCTGATCATGATCATCGCCAGCTTTCTCGCACCAGGCAGCTACCATCCGGCACTCGCCCTGCTGCAGCAGATCACCGAGCCGCTGCTGGCACCGGCCCGCAAACTGATCCCACCCATGGGCGGCCTCGATTTCTCGCCCATCCTGGTCTTTCTGCTGATCGGTGTGATCGAGCGCATCCTGCCGCAGCTGTACATCTGAGCCGGATGGCGTGAGCGATCCCTCTACCAGCAATGCCACCGGAGGCAGCCCCGGTTCGGTCGGTATCGTCGAACCTAGGACCTTTGTGCATGGGGATGACTTTCTGCTGAAGTGCGGCACCACCCTGTCCGGCTTCGAACTCGTCTATGAAACCTACGGGACCCTGAACGACGCAGCCAGCAATGCGGTCCTGGTCTGCCACGCACTGTCCGGTGACCATCATGCCGCCGGTCGACACAACGCCGAGGACACCAAACCCGGCTGGTGGGATGCCTGCATCGGGCCGGGCAAACCCATCGATACCGATCGCTTCTTCGTGGTCAGCCCGAACAACCTGGGTGGTTGTCATGGCTCCACCGGGCCGCTGACCGAGAATCCGGCGACCAATGAGCCCTGGGGGCCGGATTTCCCCACCGTCACGGTCAGCGACTGGGTCCGTTCCCAACGGCTGCTGGCCGATCACCTGGGTATCGAACGGTTCGCGGCGGTGATCGGCGGCAGCCTGGGCGGCATGCAGGCGATGCAGTGGTCGATCGATGCACCGGACCGGCTCGGCGCCGCAGTGCTGGTGGCCTCCGCTGCCCGGCTTTCCGCCCAGAATATCGCCTTCAACGAGATCGCCCGACAGGCCATCCTCTCCGATCCGGAGTTTCACGACGGGCATTACCGGGCTCGGGGTTCCAACCCGGACCTGGGCCTGATGCTGGCGCGCATGGTCGGCCACGTCACCTACCTCTCCGATGATGGCATGGGCCGGAAGTTTGGACGGGAAATCAAATCCGGAGACATCGCACAGGGCCGTGACGTGGAATTTCAGGTGGAAAGCTACCTGCACTACCAGGGGCGTTCCTTCTCCGGTCGCTTCGATGCCAACACCTACCTGTTGATGACCTACGCGCTCGACTACTTCGATCCGGCCAGCGAGTACGACAACGACCTGGTTGCGGCACTGTCCGGCACCACCTGCGATTTCTGCGTGATTTCCTTTTCATCCGACTGGCGTTTCTCACCGGCCCGTTCCCGGGAGATCACCAACGCCCTGATGGAGGCGCGCAAGAACGTGGTCAGCTGCGAGATCGAATCGGAACACGGACACGATTCTTTCCTGCTGCCCATCGAGCGCTATTTCGACGTGCTGGGCGGCTATTTCCAGCGCCTGGCCAGGGAGCTCGACCTTGCGCGCTGATCTGGCCATCATCGCCGACTTGGTGAATCCGGGTGCCCGGGTGCTCGATCTGGGCTGCGGCGAAGGAGATCTGCTGGCTCTGCTCAGGCGCGACAAGTCAGTGAACGGCTACGGGCTTGAAATCGACCCGGACAACATCACCACCTGTGTGCGTAAAGGCGTGAATGTGATCGAGCAGGACCTGGATGCCGGCCTCGACAATTTCGCAGACGACAGTTTCGACATGGTGGTGATGACGGAAACGCTGCAGGCGGTGAAAGCACCCGTGGAGATGCTGAAAGACATGCTCCGGATCGGCCATGAGTGCATCGTCACCTTCCCGAATTTCGGACACTGGCGCTGCCGTACCTATCTCGCCACCCGCGGGCGCATGCCGGTCTCCGAGCACCTGCCGCACAGCTGGTACGACACGCCCAACATTCACCTGTGCACATTTCTCGATTTCGAGCGTCTCTGTCAGGCAGAGGGGTTCAACATCATCGAGCGTTTCGTGGTGGACGCGGAACACGCCAACCGACCGCTGATCAATCGCTTTCCGAACTTCTTCGGTACGTTCGCCTTTTATCGACTTGGACGACCTGGATCATGAGCCACCCAACCCTGCCCCAGCCTCTGAATTTCCTTCGGGCGGTATGCCGGGTGCTGAGGCACCGCGCAGTGCTGCTGGCCGCGCTTCTCGTTTGCGTACCGGCCCAGGGCGAACAGAAACAGATGCTCGGGCCCTACGAAGCGCACTATGTGGTGGTGCAATCCACATTCTTCAGCGAAGCAGTGGCGGAAAAGTACGGGATCGTCCGTGGCCGGGACCGGGCGCTGATGAATCTGTCTTTCCTGGATGCGTCTCAGACGCCGGTCGCCGTATCCCTCGACGGCATTTCGAAGAATCTGCTGAGCCAGGAAGTCGCGCTGACGTTTCGAGAAGTGCGGGAAGGCCCGGCCATCTACTATCTGGCTGAAGTCCGGCACACCGACCGGGAAACCCTGCGATTCAGCATCCAGGTCACCACACCGGACGGTGAAGTGCGGGAGATGACCTTCCAGCAGCAGATGTTCTGGGACGGCCGGTGAAGGTCGTTCTGGCCAGCGGCAACCCTGGCAAGCTCAAGGAACTGGGGGCACTGCTCGCACCGTTCGGGATGGACCTGGTCGCCCAGGGGACACTTGGCATCCAGCCCGCGGCCGAGACGGGTTGCACCTTCGTCGAGAACGCGCTGGAGAAGGCGAGGCACGCGAGCCGGGCCAGCGGACTGCCTGCCATCGCCGACGACTCGGGCATATCCGTGGACGCCCTGGAAGGCGAGCCGGGCGTGTACTCCGCCCGCTACGCAGGCCCGAATGCCGACGATGGGGCCAACAACCGGAAGCTGATCGCCGCGCTGACTGAACGTCGCCTGCTGACGGAAGACGGCACGCCCTCGGCAAGCACCGCCGCCCACTTCTTCTGTGCACTGGTGCTGCTGCGTCACCCGCTGGATCCCACGCCGCTGATCGCCACCGGCCGCTGGAACGGTCAGATCTGCGGCAGGCCAAGAGGCACCAATGGCTTCGGTTACGATCCCCATTTCTGGCTGCCCGGGCGTGAACTGACCTCGGCCGAGCTTGCGCCGGTGGAGAAAAACCGGATCAGCCATCGAGCGCTGGCGGTTGCCGCACTGTCCCGGCAGCTCGGCGAGGCGTACTGATATGGCCGGTCTGCCAGCACCCCTGACAGACCCGCACACTCCAGCCAGCGCCTCGGTGTACGTGCACCTGCCCTGGTGCATACGCAAGTGCCCCTACTGCGACTTCAACTCACATCCACTGAAGGGGTCTCTGCCGGTTCAAGAGTATGTGGCTGCTCTGCTTGACGATCTCGCGCAGCAGCTGGAGGACCGGGCGGTCACCAACATTCCCACCGTATTCTTCGGCGGTGGTACGCCGAGTCTGTTTCCCGCCGACGCGTTCGGCCGGGTGCTGGACCTGTTGAGCAGCAGACTGCCGGCCGGGGCTGAGATCACGATGGAAGCCAATCCCGGAACCACCGAGCACGACGAGCTTGCCGGTTACCGGCAGGTGGGTATCAATCGGCTTTCGTTCGGCGCCCAGTCCTTCAACGATGCCAGCCTGATCGATCTGGGTCGCATTCACGACAGTTCGGCGATCCGGAACAGCTTCGAGCTGGCTCGCAAGGCGGGCTTCGACAATGTGAATCTCGATCTCATGTACGGGCTGCCGAACCAGACGAGAGACGGGGCCCTGGAAGATCTGCAAGCCGCCATCGCGCTCGATCCGGAACACATCTCCTGGTACCAGCTCACCCTCGAGCCGAAAACCGAATTCGCCCAGCGACCACCGCCACTGCCGGAAGATATCGTTCTGGAAGGCATGGAACAGGCTGGCTACCGGTTACTTGCAGCCGCCGGCTATCAGCGCTACGAAGTCTCGGCCTACGCGAAGACGGGACGTGAATGCCGGCACAACCGCCAGTACTGGACCTTTGCCGACTACCTGGGTGCCGGGGCCGGCGCGCACGGTAAGCGTAGAGGCCCGGACGGCGTCAGCATACGGACACGCAAGGCGCACCAACCTCGCCTCTATCTCGCCGATCCCACCGCCAGCTTCGAAACGCCCATTGCGGAAGACGCGCTTCCGTCGGAGTTCATGTTGAATGCCCTGCGGCTGGTCGAGGGGGTCGATCTCGATCGATTCGAGGCAACCACCGGTCTCGATCTCAGCGTTCTGGAGCCGGCACGGAGCGAACAGATACAGGGGGGTCTGCTCGCGCCCGATCGCCTGGCGGCTACCAGCGCGGGCTATCCGCTCCTGGACAGTCTGATTCAGGGCTATCTGTAGGGGGTCGGGTCACGGACGGCGCCGGTAGCTGAGGTCCCGGACCGGGTGACCGAGGCGCTGGCCACGGGCTTCGAAACGGGTGATGTTGCGGTCTGCAAAGCGCTCGGCGAACCCCTCGCCTGCTTCGTTTTCCAGTCGTGGTTGTGCATTGAGCACGGCGCGCATCTGATCCGCATAGTCCTGCCAGTCCGTCGCCAGGCGCAATCGACCGCCGGGACTCAAGCGCTCGGCTAACACGGCAGCGAACGCTGGATTGATGAGGCGGCGTTTGCGGTGACGCTTCTTCGGCCAGGGGTCGGGGAAGAATACGCGCACTTCGTCGAGTGCGCCGGGCGCAATGGCGTGCTCGAGCACGTCCACGGCATCCTCACTGATCACGCGGATGTTATCGATGCCGCGTTCGCTCATGCCTTTGAGCAGGCTGCCGATCCCCGGTTCATAGACCTCTATGCCGAGCAGGTTCCAGTCCGGCGAGGCTTCGGCCCAATCGAGCAGCGCTGTGCCGGTGCCGAAGCCAATCTCCAGCCCAACCGGCCCGGGCCGGGAGAACAGAGACGGCAGATCCAGGCGGTGGGCCCCATCAACAGGCACCAGAACCTCCGGACCGAGCGACGCCAGTGCCCGCGCCTGGGCACGAGTCAGCCGGCCGCGTTTTCTGAGATAGGTGCTCACCCGGTTGGACGTTACGGGCCGCGGGCGCTGATCGCCAGCGACAGCCAGCCGACGATGAAGGCGATGCCACCCAGCGGTGTGACCGGACCGAGGACGGCCGGACCACCCAGCGCCAGCAGGTAGAGACTGCCGGAAAACAGCACGATACCCAGCGCGAAAGCCCAGCCCGCAACCTTCAATGCCCGGCCCTCAGCCTGAGTGCGTAACCCGGCGCACAGGACGAGCGCCAGAGCGTGTATCAGATGGTATTGAACCGCGGTCGCCCAGACTTCAGCGCCCCGCTCTGTGAGCACGTCTGTTAACGCATGTGCGCCGAAGGCGCCCAGACAAACGCCTGCGGCGCCGAACAGGGCGCCGCAGAGCAGATAAGGATTCCTGGCGATACCGCCTGGCGCGTCAGCCGGCCAGGGCCAGCTTCAGCTTCTTCATGGCGTTCTTCTCAATCTGGCGAATGCGCTCCGCAGAGACGTCATATTCGTTTGCCAGATCCTGCAGCGTGGTCTTGTCATCCGAGAGCCAGCGGCGCTGAATCACATCCCGGCTGCGTTCATCCAGTCGGAAGAGCGCGTCACTCAGTTTCTCGCTGCTGTCGGCCTGGAAGTCCTGGTCGGCAACGAGATCGGCCGGGTCCGCTTCCGCGGATGCCAGATAGTGCACGGGCGCGGTGGCCGCTTCATCGTCATCCGCATCCGCCGGCGATTCATAGGTAAGATCCGTAGCCGCCAGCCGCCCTTCCATCCGGGTGACTTCCTGCTCGGAAACGCCGAGTTCTTTTGCCACTGCCCTGGTTTCTTCCTGAGTCAGCCAGGCCAGGCGCTTTTTCGAGGAACGGAGGTTGAAGAACAGCTTCCGCTGCGCCTTGGTGGTGGCGACCTTGACGATCCGCCAGTTGCGCAGGATGAACTCGTGCATCTCCGCCTTGATCCAGTGCACGGCGAAGGACACCAGGCGAACGCCCACTTCCGGATTGAAGCGCTTGACCGCCTTCATCAGGCCCACATTGCCTTCCTGAATCAGATCGCCTTCGGAGAGACCATAGCCTCGATAGCTGCGAGCCAGGTGAACGACGAATCTCAGGTGACAGAGCACCAGCTCCCGGGCGGCTTCCAGGTCATTTTCGTAATAGAAGCGCTCAGCCAGCACCTTCTCCTGTTCCGGGGTCAGTACCGGAAAGGCGCGGATGGTCTGCACATAGGCATCCAGGTCGCGACCCGGCGCCAGAGCATTCAGGGCGATTACGTCCGTTGTCATTGTGATACCTCCGGTAACACTCATCTCTTCCTAAGGTGATATTAGCACTCCTATTATAGGACTGCTAACGTCGGACTTTGTTCCCTTGAGTCACGTTAGTGTCACGTTAACGTATTGAATTCACAGAATTTCCAGATCCCGAAGCCGGGAGGTGGCCGCCATCAGGGCGCCCAGCACCCCCAGCACGCCCCCGACCACCAGCAGACCACCGAGAAACACCGGATCGAAGCCCACCAGATCCAGCTCCTGGGAATAGCTGCCAATTAAACTGCTTAATGGAGCTTCCACAATGACCAGGCACAGGCTGATCAGCATGGCCGCAATGAGCCCGCCGCCCAGACCGTAAAACGCGCCGAAGTACAGAAACGGTCGCCGCATCTGCCGCTCGGTGGCACCGATGAGTCTCAACACCTTGAGCTCCTCCAGCCGGGCTTCGATGGCAAGGCGGACGGACGTGGCGGTGACGAGCACGGCACCCACGCCGAACAGCACCCCGAGAATTACCCCCAGCCGACTGACCACGGACGTGATGTCCGAAACCCGCTCGAGCCAGGTTTTTTCGACCACCACCTCCTGAACGCCGTCATAACCGGAGACAGTCTCCGTCATGCTGGTGAGCGCTGCCACGGACACGTCTGCGGACAGGGTCGCTTTCAGCGAAGCGGGCAGCGGATTGGTGTCCAGCAGGTCCAGCGCATCCGCCAGGTCCGTGAAGCGCCGGAACTCCTCGAGGGCGGCATCCGGATCTGTCACCGTCACCTGCGTGACCCGCTCATCCTCCGTCAGGCGGGACATGACGGCTTCTATCGTCCCGGCATCCGCGCCAAGTTCAAAATAGGCGGTCAAACCGGGCCGGCCATCCCAGGCGGTCGTCATCGCAGACAGGTTCTGCTGAATCAGATAGAGCCCGGCGGGCAGTGCCAGGGCAATCCCGACCAGCAGCCAGACCAGCAGACTGGTTCCGAGCCGGGCGCTGATGAAATGCACGGTCTCCCCGCCGATGCGAACGTGATCGCGCCACCAGGCGCCGACACCGGGCCGGACCGGGGGCCAGGGATCGCTGGCCCGTCGGGGGGCCTGGGTATCAGTGGCCATCCCGTTCCTCCGCCTGATCCTGACGGAGCCGGGTGTCCACCCCATCACGAACGATCATGCCCTGGTCCAGCTCGATGATCCTGACGCCCATGGACTCGATCAGATCACGATCGTGGGAGGCGACGATCACCGTGGTCCCCACCTGATTGAACTGCTCAAAGAGCTTCATGATGTCTCTGGACAGTTCCGGATCCAGGTTACCCGTCGGCTCATCGGCCAGCAGAATCTTCGGCCGGGTGACCACTGCCCGGGCAATGCCGACCCGCTGCTGCTCGCCGGTGGACAGATAGCGCGGAAACAGTCGCTCTTTTTCCAGCAGACCGACCCGGGACAAGGCCGCCCGGACCCGCCTGGCAATATCCTTCTCCTTCATGCCGCTGATCCTGAGCGGCAGGGACACGTTATCGAAAACGCTGCGGTGGGAGAGCAGATGATGGTCCTGAAACACAGCGCCCAGATGCTGACGGTAATGGGCAAGGCGCCGGCCGCTCATCCGCGTAACGTTCACCCCGTTGACGAGGATCTGGCCCCTGGATGGCTGATCCAGGCACAGTAACAACTTCAGAAACGTACTCTTTCCGGCGCCGGAATGTCCGGTGAGAAAAGCCATCGCGCCTTCGGCGAATTCCGCGGAAACGTTGACCAGGGCTTCCTGACCGTTGTCAAAGCGTTTGGTGACGCCGTGGAATTCGATTTGCGCCATGAGCCTCGCTCAACCCACTTCCGGCAGGAGCGCAGTCACGAAATCGGCGGGGTCGAAGGGGCGCAGATCATCCGCGCCTTCACCCACGCCAATGTAATAGACCGGTATCGGTCGCCCGCTGTCCTGCAGGCTCCTGGCGATGGCAAAGATCACCCCGGCCTTCGCCGTGCCGTCGAGCTTGGTGAGGATGAGGCCGGTTACCCCGACCGCGGCGTCGAACTCCTTCACCTGCGACAGGGCGTTCTGGCCAACGCCGGCGTCGAGCACGAGCAGCACTTCATGGGGCGCACCTTCCTGCAGTCTGCCGACCACCCGCTGCACCTTCTTGAGTTCTTCCATCAGATTGGTTTTGGCCTGAAGCCGACCCGCGGTATCGGCCAGCACCACATCCACCCCACGGCTGGCCGCCGATTGCACCGCGTCGTAAACCACGGAGGCGCTGTCGGCACCCTGACCCTGGGAAACCACGGGAATGTCTTCCCGCTCGCCCCAGGCGGAGAGCTGTTCCACAGCCGCCGCACGAAAGGTATCACCCGCCGCCAGCAGCACGGAGTGCCCGGCGCCCTTCAACTGCCGGGCCAGCTTACCGATGGTGGTGGTCTTCCCCACGCCATTCACGCCCACGAAAAAGATGACGAACGGGCGCGCTTCACCGATGACGAGGGGCCTGGCGAAAGGCACCAGCACCTGCTCCAACAAGCCAGCCAACGACTCATAGAGTGCGGCAGTGTCATTGAGCTCCTTTCGCCGCACACGGGTGGCGAGCTGGTCCATGATCTCGCGGGTCGTATCGAGCCCCACATCGGTCATCAGCAGAGCGGTCTCCAGCTCTTCGAGCGCGCCTTCGTCGATTTCTTTCTCGCCGAGAATCAGATTGCCCATACCCGACGCGAGCTGATTGCGCGTTTTGCCGAGCCCTGATTTCAGCCGACCCCAGAACCCTTTCTTGCCGGCGCCGGCCTCTGCAGCCACTGTCTGATCGTTGTTATCGCTCACTCATATTCCTAATGCCGCTGCGCTTCGCCGCTGCTGGGACGGTTCCGGTTTGGCGCCTTTTATCGATCCTCTTATAGATCCTCTGAAGGATCTTTTTGACGGTCCTTCCAATCAGTCCGTTTCAGCGGACGCTCACGCTTGCTTCCAGCCGTCGCTTGCCGCCTACTCATGAAATCATGGCGAACAATGAAGTGCGCATTATCGGCGGTCAATGGAGAGGCCGGAAGCTCAGATTTCCGGATCGCCAGGGCCTGCGTCCCACCCTCGGCCGGGTCAGGGAGACGCTGTTCAACTGGTTGGCCGGACACATCCAGAACGCCCGCTGTCTGGATCTGTATGCCGGCAGTGGCGCCCTCGGCTTCGAGGCCCTCTCCAGAGGCGCGGCAGAGGTTACCTTCGTGGAGCGGGATCGGAAAGCGGCCGCTGCCCTGAAAGCCAATGCGGATCTGCTCGACGCGAACGCCACCATCCTTCAGATGTCCGCGGAGCGCTTTCTCGCCCGCGACTTCGAGCCCTTCGATCTGATTCTCATGGATCCACCGTTTGCCGATCACAAAGCGCACGGGCATTTACCAGCCCTGCTGGAGGTACCCCTGGCGGCTGATGGACTGCTCTACCTGGAAGCCGCCCGGCAGGACGACCTGCCCCTTCCGGAGCGGGTGGTGAAGGTTTCCAGGGCTGGCGACTGCCAGTTTGCGCTCTATCAGTAATCACAAACCGGGTACCGGCGCCACCGGCAGCCACCTTGCCAGTTCTCCACCGGCTGGATACCATCGCGACGCGCTGCATTTTCGCGCATGGGGGAATAACTAATGAATGTCGTTGTTTATCCGGGCTCTTTCAACCCGATCACCAACGGTCACACGGATCTGATTCATCGGGCGCTCAGCCTTTTCGACAAGGTGATCCTGGCGATCGGAACGTCTGCTCAGAAGGATCCGAAGGTGGATCTGGCGGACCGGATCGCCCTGTGCAATGAAGTACTGGCGGAATACGGCGACAAGGTGGAAGTGGACGGCTTCAACAACCTGCTGGTCGACTATGTGACGAGCAAGGGTACGAAGTTCATTCTGCGAGGATTGCGGACCGTCACCGACTTTGACTACGAGTTTCAGATGGCGGAGATGAATCAGTCACTGGACCCGGAGATCGAGTACGTATTTCTCCCCACGTCCAAGGATTGCTCCTTCATCTCTTCGACGCTGGTCCGCGAGATCGCAGCCCTGGGCGGCGATATCTCTCAGTTCGTGCATCCAGCCGTAGTGGCGTCCTACGGCCGGCGCTGAGTCCTATTGAGACTCAGCCGAGTGCTGACGGCGGCCGGCAGAGCGGCAACCGAGACAGCGCACAAAAGCTTCCCGGGCAGGTCCACCAACGAGCGTATCAGCGGCTTCGCCGGCATTGCCACCCAGCAGCGAGAACGGCAGGCTCACGCCCCAGATCACTGCGCCCGCACCCGTGGCGACAATTCCGATGGGTCGCGCAACGACGGCATCCGCAACCTGGTCTTCCCAGCGCGGACCGGTTTCGAGACTACTGTAGTTGCTGCTGGCAGCCTGGCTCGGTACGGAGGCAAGCCCCAGGCCAAGCGCAACGACGGCCGTTGCGGCCGCGCGGTTCAAGCTTTTCATTCTCGAGTTCCTTATCCAAAAAAGCCTAGAATTCCTGGCGCACTTTAGCACCCTCACTGCCTAAAACCCTGAGCCCTTTGGCATTTTGGGCAATAAACCGTCGCCCGGCCACCCAGCCGGATACCCTTGAGGCGGGTGTCGCAAAGCGGACAGGGCGCTGCCGCCCGGTCATAGACGTTCAGCACCTGCTTGAAGTAGCCGGGATTGCCATCCTGATTGACAAAGTCACGCAGTGTGGTGCCCCCCATCTGAATGGCGGCTGCCAGTACCTGGCGGATCCGGTCCGCCAGCACGCCATAACCGGCCAGACTGACCCGACCCGCCTGGACCGTGGGCCGGATACCGGCCAGAAACAGCGCCTCATTGGCGTAGATGTTGCCGACTCCGACCACCACATGACCGTCCATGATGAAGTTCTTCACTGCCACCCGGCGGCCTTTCGCCCGGGACTTCAGGTAGGCGCCATCAAATCCGGGATCCAGCGGCTCGATGCCGAGATCGGCAAGGCGCGGGTGACCGGCCACGGCTCCGAGCGGGTCCGCGCCGGCTGGCGTGGGATGCCAAAGGGCGCTGCCGAAGCGGCGGGGATCGTTCAGGCGGAGGGACTGATCGCCTTCGAAGTTCAGGACCAGATGATCGTGCTTCAGAAAGTCCGCCGTCCGGGGAAGGACGCGCAGGCTGCCGGACATGCCGAGGTGGAGGATGAGCACGCCTTCCTCGAAGACGAACAGAAGATACTTGGCCCGGCGTTCCACCGTCTTCAGGCATTGCCCGGCCAGGGTTTCCGGCAGATCAACCGGCCAGCGCAGGCGCGGATCCCGGACGTCAAAGTCTTCGAGCCGCCGACCATTCAGCAGGGGCTCGACGCCCCGCCGGGTGGTTTCCACTTCCGGCAGTTCAGGCATCAGCCGGTCTCATTCCCGTTTGCGAACAGGGGCGAGTGGCCGTGCCTGATGCGAACGAAGCAAGGCCCGAAGCTGATTCTGAAGTAAATACTCACTTTCTATCTATAGCCCACAGACTATGGAGTCGACAATACCCTGGCAACAACCGCCAGGCACAAAAAAACGCGCCGGGGCGCGCTTTTTCTGGCATCGCCGGATGGCAGGCGTCTACTTGATCTTCTGCTCAGTGTAGACGACGTGCTTGCGTACGACAGGGTCGTACTTTTTCATTTCCAGCTTGTCCGGCGTGGTCCGCTTGTTCTTGTCGGTGGTGTAGTAGTGACCGGTTCCGGCACTTGATACCAGCTTGATCTTATCCCGCATGATGTTTTCCTCAGACCCTCTCGCCGCGCTGACGCATATCCGCCAGTACTGCGTCGATGCCTTTCTTGTCGATGATGCGCATGCCCTTGGAAGATACCTTCAGACGGACAAAACGATTCTCGCTTTCTACCCAGAAGCGATGGGTGTGGAGATTGGGCGAAAAGCGGCGTCGGGTCTTGTTCTGCGCGTGGCTGACGTTATTTCCCGTCATGGGACGCTTTCCGGTCACCTGACATACCTGGGACATGGCTGCACTGTCCTGAAAAAAATGAGGCGCGTTTATACCAGAGGCCCTTTCGGGTAGCAAGAATCCAGCTGAAATCCAGCCTGAAATGCCCCGCTGGTGGATCGGCCCGAAGGCCCGAAAATAACCCTACGGGTCGAGGAACCCACGTTCAGCAAAGGAAACCTCGCTTCCCTGCCCGACCACCAGATGGTCCAGCACGCGCACGTCCACCCGCCGGAGCAGGTCGGCCAGGTCCCTGGTCAGCGCCAGATCGCTGGCGCTGGGTTCAGCCACCCCGGAGGGGTGATTGTGCGCCAGAATCACCGCCGCCGCGTTCAGCTCCAGCGCCCGGCGCAACACTTCCCGCGGATGCACGGAGGCTCTATCCACTGTGCCATGAAACAGCGCCTCGAAGCGGATCAGGCGGTGTCGATTATCCAGAAACAGACAGGCAAATATTTCTCTGGGTTGATGGGCGAGTTTCAGACGCAGAAAGCGACGCACTTCCCGGGACGACGACAATTCCGGCCCGGCTCTGAGTGCAGCCTCGGATGCCCGTTCCACCAGCGCCACAGCGGCCAGCAACCGGCTGGCCCGGATTCTGCCGAGCCCGGGAGTGGCCAGCAGTGTGCCCGCCGGTGCCCGTAGCAGCGTCTCGGCACCACCCTGTTGCCGGCACAGCGCCGTCGCTGACTCACGGTCGGGCAGTCCCAGCCAGAGCGCGAGCAGTTCGGCATCCGTAACCGCGTCGGTTCCCGACACCAGCACCCTGGACCGGGTGGCATCCAGATCCGCCCCCCGGGCGGCACGTTTTTCCGCCGTTCCAACCCTCAATTCAGCACCGGGATCGTCGCGCAATCCTGCGAATTCGCCCTGATTCTGACCGCCAGACCCCATGCTATAGTCCGCCCATGAATGTGCTCTCAGACCGCAGAATCCTAGTTGGTGTGACCGGCGGTATCGCTGCGTACAAAACACCCCAGCTTGTGCGAGAACTGCGCCAGGCAGGCGCGGACGTTCAGGTGGTGATGACGGAGAGTGCGTCTCAGTTCGTCACTGCCACCAGCCTGCAGGCCGTTTCCGGTCATCCGGTTCGGAACACCCTCTGGGATGCAGCGGCCGAGGCCTCCATGGGTCATATCGAGCTCGCCCGCTGGGCGGATCTGATTCTGATCGCTCCGGCGACCGCCGATCGCCTGAGCAGGCTGGCCACCGGCCATGCCGACGACCTGCTCGGCGCCCTGTGCCTGGCAACCCGGTCGACGATTGCCATCGCCCCCGCCATGAACACCGTGATGTGGGAGGCACCGGCAACCCGGCGAAACCTCACCACCCTCAGAACGGATGGCGTCCAGATCATCGGCCCTGAAACCGGCGACCAGGCCTGTGGCGAAACCGGGCCAGGGCGGATGAGCGAGCCCCATGAAATCGTCGCCGCCGTCACCGACATCATCGCGACGAACCCGTCCAGAGCCACCGTCCGGGAAATCAGTCTTCAGGGCGAGGGCAGCCTGGCCGGCAGACATGTGGTGATCACCGCCGGTCCCACCCGGGAAGCCATCGATCCGGTCCGCTATATCTCCAATCACAGTTCCGGCAAGCAGGGCTACGCCCTGGCCGCAGCCGCCCTTGCCGCCGGTGCCCGGGTCACGCTGATCAGTGGTCCGGTCATCGAACCCGTTCCTGCAGGGGCTGAGCTGATATCGGTGGAATCCGCGCGGGACATGCATGCGTCGGCGCTCGCCGCCGCGCCCGGTGCGGACCTGTTCATTGCCGTCGCGGCCGTCGCCGACTACCGGCCGGCGTCTGTCGCCGAACAGAAAATCAAGAAAACGGACAGTGTTGACGAGGGCCTGCGTCTGGACCTCGTGGAGAATCCGGACATCGTCGCGGCCATCGCGGCACTCGCCGACAGGCCCGTGGTCGTGGGCTTCGCCGCCGAAACCCACGATGCACTTGCCCACGCCAGAGGCAAGCTGACCCGGAAGGGGCTGGATGCCATCGTGGTGAATGACGTCTCCCGGCAGGACATCGGATTCGGCACGGACGAAAACGCCGCCACCCTGATCTGGGCAGACGGGGAGGTTGCCCTGCCGAAGCAGAACAAAACCGACCTGTCCCGGGCCATCCTCGCAAAGCTCACCGAGCTCTTCATGCACCGGTTTGTGCGCCAGTTAGCGAACACAAACCCGGATAACGCGGCAAAATAGCCACTGGCCTCTCCCGCATCGGGCCACTAACATAGCCGCGGCATCCGCGCGTCACCCGCACGAGGTGGCTTAAGTTTGCCCCCCACATCTCGCAAGGACGGACAGATGGCAAAAGCCAAAGGGAAAGACGCAGCCCTCGTAACGCCCACCCGGAAAAAGTCCCGCCAGTCGGCACGGAACGCAATCTGGAATCACGCCCTCATCGCCATCGTGACTGGCGTGATCGGTGTCGTCGCCATGATCGGACTGGTCTGGTGGCAGCTGGTGGTCTCAACCAACGAAGCCTATGTAGGCCAGCAGATGAATCTGCTCAACAAGGCCTATGCCGGGCATTTCAACGGCCAGATCCAGGCGATCAAGCGGCGTACGGATGCGCTGGCGAACGCGGCGGAAACCATCGAGGTGCTGGCGAGTGGTAACCAGGCGGAGATCGAAGCGCTGAGTGAACGGCTCACTGCCCAGCAGGGCTACGCCGAGCGCATTGAGATATTCGCTAAAGACACCTACAACACGGACACCGAAGGATCCGCTGCGATCAGCTTCGCCGCGCTCGATGTGATTGAGCGTGCGGAACGATCGCCATTTGTCGGTCCGGAAATTTCCAACCTGCAACCGGATCTGATCTTCGTCGCCCAGCCTATTCTGCAGGACGGGCTGGTCCGGGGCGTGCTGTTCATCGCTCTGGATAAAGATGGCCTGCTCTTTGAACCGCTTTCGGCCATGGGCGATACGGCCGAATTCGGGCAGGTCAGCATTCTCCAGAAAGTGAAGGCCGGCGATACCGAAGCGCCGGTGTTCACGTTCGGAGAATCAGGATCCGACGCGACAGCCATTGAGACGCCACTGGCGGTTCCTCACTGGAAAATGCAATTCGTGCCCAACTCCTCGGCACTCTCTCCCACCAGTCAGATCACGAGCCTGATCACGGCAGCCGCCGTCATGCTCGGGTTCTTCCTGGCGGGCATCGCCTTCTCCTTCTCCTCACTTTCCAACAAGGTGCAGAAGGACAGCGACACCCTCACCGATTACCTGCGCCAGCTTATGCGCGGTCGCAGCCCGTCCATGGATGCCTATGAGCTGCCCTTCTTTCAGCAACTCGCCATGGCAGCGGCCCAGGAGAAGCAGAGTGCGCCACAGCGGAAGAAGAAAGCGTCTGCCGGTAAAGGCGATCCGGCCGATCTCCTGGCTGACGATGACGATGACGACCTGATTGAAACGCCGGCAGCGAAACCGGCGGCGGTCAAGGACGACCTGCTTGGCGACGACGAGAGCTTTCTCGAAGTGGATGCTTCATCGGCTGCCCAGGACAATTTCGGCATCGAGGTGAGCGAAGACGTCGGCCCGATCGACATGGGGCTCGACCTCTCAGACGATATCTTCCGCGCTTACGACATCCGCGGCATTACCACAAAGAACCTCACGGAGGACGTGGTCTACTGGATCGGCCGGGCCTTTGCGGCGGAAGCAAAGAGCAAGAACCAGGACCGGGTCGCGGTGGGACGGGACGGCCGTCATTCCTCCGCCCCACTGCGCGACTCGCTGGCCCGAGGCCTGAACGAAGGCGGTTGCGATGTGATCGATATCGGTCAGGTGCCTACACCACTGCTCTACTTCGCAACCCACGCGCTGGATACCGGCACCGGCATCATGATCACCGGCAGCCACAATCCGCCGGACTACAACGGTCTGAAAATGATGATCGCCGGTGAGACGCTGGCAGAGGAACGTATTCAGGGCCTGAAGCAACGCCTGCTGGATAACGAGTTAACGGACGGTACCGGCGACATCGAAGTAATGGATCTCAACGATCACTACCTGGACCGGGTACTTGAAAGTGTGGTGGTTGCACAACCGTGCAAGGTCGTTGTGGATTGCGGCAACGGTGTGGCCGGCGAACTGGCACCAAAACTCCTGACCGAACTCGGCTGCGAGGTCGTGCCCCTGTACTGCAACATTGACGGCGACTTCCCCAACCACCATCCGGATCCGGCGGAACCTGAAAACCTCAAAGACCTGATCGATGTCGTAAAAGACGAAAAGGCGGATATCGGCCTTGCCTTCGATGGTGATGGCGACCGGCTCGGCGTCGTGACCCCATCCGGCGAGATCGTCTGGCCGGACAAACTGCTCATGCTGTTCGCACAGGATATCGTGGGCCGCAATCCGGGCGCCGACATCATTTATGACGTGAAGTGCTCGCGGCATCTGAACAACGTGATCAGCGAATACGGCGGCCGTCCGATCATGTGGCGGACGGGTCACTCCCACATGAAGGCCAAGCTGAAAGAAACCGGCGCATTGCTCGCCGGTGAGTTCAGTGGCCATATCTGTTTCGCCGAGCGCTGGTACGGCTTCGACGACGCGCTCTACTCGGCAGCACGACTCCTGGAAATCCTGGGCGCGGAATCAAAGAGCGTAGATGAGGTGTTCGCCCAGTTCCCCGTCACCTTCGCGACCCCGGAGCTCAAGATCAATACGACCGAGCAACGGAAATTCGAAGTGATCGACGATCTGGCAAAAAATGCCGACTGGGGCGATGGCACCATCACCGATATCGATGGAGTGCGAGTAGACTTTGCCGACGGTTGGGGGCTGATCCGGGCTTCCAACACCAGCCCTGTGCTGTCTCTGCGCTTCGAGGCGGACGGACAGGCGGCTCTGGACCGGATTCAGAACGAATTCAGAGCAGCACTCAAAAAGATCGACCCGGATCTCTCCTTCTAACCCCTATGAGCGAAAGTAACAACAAAGTGATGGACGTGGCCGCGGTACTGACCGAGGCACTTCCGTACATCCAGCAGTTCCATGGTTCCACGTTCGTGGTCAAGTACGGCGGCAACGCCATGGTGGATGAGGACCTTAAGAACTCCTTCGCCCGGGACATCGTGCTTCTGAAGCTGGTGGGCCTCAACCCGGTGATCGTGCACGGCGGCGGCCCGCAGATCGGCGATCTGCTCGAACGGCTGAACATCCCCACCAAGTTCGTCGGCGGCATGCGGGTAACGGATGCTGCCACCATGGACGTGGTGGAGATGGTGCTCGGTGGTCTGGTGAATCAGGACATCGTCTCCATGATCAACGCCCACGGCGGTCGGGCTGTCGGCATCACCGGCAAGGATGGTGATCTGATCCGGGCCGAGAAACTCACGGTCAGTCAGTCTTCTCCGGACGTGGATGTGCCGGAAATCATTGATATCGGTCACGTCGGCCGGGTCTGTGAAGTGCGGCCAGACATTCTCTCCACGCTGGTGAGCGAAAATTTCATTCCGGTGATCGCGCCGATCGGCGTCGGTCCGGGGGGCGAGTCGTACAACATCAATGCGGACCTGGTTGCCGGCAAACTGGCCGAAGAGCTGAATGCGGCCAAGCTCATCCTGCTGACCAATACCCCCGGTATTCTGGACGACGATGGCAGAACGATCCCGAGCCTGACGGTGAGTCAGGCGGAAAGCCTGATCGCCTCCGGCGTCATCTCCGAAGGCATGCTGCCGAAAACGGATTGCGCGCTGTCGGCCATCAAAGGCGGCGTTGGCAGCGTGCAGATTCTGGATGGCACTGTGGCGCACGCCCTGCTGCTGGAAATATTTACCGACGCGGGCATCCACACCCAGATTCTGCCCGACGGGCCTCGCGGAGGTGACTCATGAGCAAGCCGAGTCGTCGCGAAGAAATTCTGCAGGCCTTAGCCGCCATGCTGGAGTCACAGCCGGGCGCACGGATCACCACCGCAGCGCTGGCGAAGGAAGTCGGCGTATCAGAGGCTGCGCTGTACCGTCACTTTCCGAGCAAGGCAAAGATGCTGGAAGGACTCATCGAGTTCATCGAGGAGAGCCTGTTCAGCCGCATCAGCCGCATCATGACAGAAGAGCCAACGGCTCAGGCCCGGTGCCGGAAGCTGCTGGTTCTGCTGCTGACCTTTGCTGAACGGAATCCGGGGATGGCACGGCTCATGACCGGCGAAGCGCTTCAAGGCGAAACCCAGCGCCTGCGAGGAAGGATCCGACAGGTATACGACCGGCTGGAAACTCAGCTGCGACTGATCCTCCGGGAGTGGGCGGCCACCCGGGTGCCGGGTCCCGAACTCGGCTCGGCAGCAGCCGCCAATCTGCTGCTGGCAGCGGCCGAAGGCCGCATCCATCAATTCGTGCGCAGCGAATTCCGCGCCCTGCCCACCTCGAGCTGGCCGGAGCAATGGACGGTGCTCGAGCGAGCCGTGTTCAGATAAGGTCAGGCGTTCGCCTGGATTCTGCCTGGAGGGGACCTACCAGCTCGCGTGGGCGAGCTGCTCTTCGTCACACCCGGACAACTGGAAGACGCGGCGCTCTTCATCGAATTCCGCGGCCTTAGTGCCGCGAGAGTGCTCGCCCTGGTCGATCTGAGCGGTGAGATTGGCGATGGTCGTCTGCACCTGTTCCATGTGGTCCAGGTCGCCCCGCGGAACGATCCTGCCTTCCCGTTCGAAAGCGGCAGCTCTTTCCTGCAGACGCTTCAACTCCGTCTGGTTGTATTCCAGGTTGGCATGGGCATTCTGCTGTGATTCTTCCAGCTGCGCTTCAAACTGAACCTCGGCTGTGTCGATGTCTTCCAGGCTTTCGTAGCGTCTGTGGACCCGGGCCACGGCCTTCTCGCAGGCTTCCAGCTTACGTTCCCGCTCGAGTTTGGCCGCATACTCTTCTTCGGAGAGCTGAGCCGCCACCCGGCGGACCAGCCGACCGGACTCATCGATCACGTCATAGCCGTTCGGCACCAGATGGTTCGGCACGGAATAGCCGATTTCCTGATACCCCTTGTCGTTGATGTAGCGGTAGAGGGTGGCCGAATGGGCGGGCACGGAAACAGCAAGGGTGAGCAGTGCTGGTGCCAGAAAGCGTCGCAGGTATCCGGCAATGGTGGTCAATCCGGTTGCAGACGGGCATCCAACCGGGTTCTGCATCAGGAATCCGGCAACTAAATTACCGGATTTTGCATTGTTCATTGCACTGTTGATTGCACTGTTCATTGCATTTTCCTTTGCATCATCCCGTCAGCCGTCAAATCAGTCCGGCAATCAGGCCCTGATGATGCCTGACGGGGCCTTCAATGACCGTTTCCCTGGTCACAGAAGGCTGCCTGGTAGTCTCGAATGGCGGCCAGTATTTCCGGTGGATGGTTGTCCGCGGCCCCTTTCAAGTCAAGGTACTCGATCACGTCCTCAAGGGTGAGCAGGCTGGTCACCGGCACGTTCAGTTCTTCGGCAAGCCGGCTGACGGCCGTACCCGGCTCATCTGCCACCACACGCTCCTGCCGATCCAGGGCGATCAACACCCCCACCAGGGTGCCGCCGGCGTCCCGGATCAGGGATGCCGCTTCCCGCACGGCAGTGCCGGCGGTGAGGACATCGTCCACCAGCAACAGGCGTCCGGTCACAGCCGCGCCCACAAACTGCCCCCCTTCACCGTGGTCCTTGGCTTCCTTGCGGTTGAACACCCAGCCGCAATCACGGCCTCGGGCCGCCAGAGCGGACGCCGTCGCCACCGCAATGGGGATGCCTTTATAGGCAGGCCCGAACACCGCATCGAACGGCAGCCCAAGTTGCTCCGCCCCCTCTGCATAAGCCTCGCCCAGCCGGGCGATCGCCGAGCCGCTGTTGATGGCGCCCAGATTGAAGAAGTAGGGACTCGTGCGGCCGGACTTCAGCGTGAACTCACCGAACCGCAGCACCGACTGTTCGATGAGCAGTTCGAGCAGATCGGCGGCCGTGCTCACACCGCACCGCCCAGTGCGGCCTGCTGCATGGATACCAGTTCCGCCGCACCCTGCCGGGCGAGCGCCAGCATCGCGGTGAGTTCTTCCGCCGAGAACGGCTGCTGCTCTGCCGTGCCCTGTATTTCCACGAAGCCTCCAGAGGCCATCGCCACTACGTTCATATCCGTTTCCGCCGTCGAGTCTTCCGCATAATCCAGATCCAGCACGGGCTGCCCCTGCCAGATACCCACGGATACAGATGCCACATGTTCAATGAACGCTTCCTGAACCCCGACGCTGGCCAGTGCGTCGGCCAGTGCCACGGAAGCCCCCGTGATCGACGCCGTGCGGGTACCCCCGTCTGCCTGGATCACATCGCAATCGAGTCTGACCGTGCGCTCGCCCAGTTTATCCATATCCACCGCCGCTCTTAAACTGCGACCGATCAGGCGCTGAATTTCCACGGTCCGGCCGCTCTGCTTGCCCCGGGCCGCTTCCCGATCCACCCGGCTGTGGGTGGACCCGGGCAGCATGCCGTATTCAGCAGTCACCCAGCCCACGCCTTTACCGCGGAGAAAGCCGGGAACCGATTCCTCCACGCTGGCCGTGCAGATTACCCGGGTGCCGCCGAATTCCACCAGCACCGAACCAGCGGCATGGGCGGTGAAGCCACGGGTGAAACGGACAGGGCGGAGTTCATCGGTGGCGCGGCCACTGGGTCGTTGGCTCATCTCGGGAGGTCCTTATGGGGTTTTCATTGGCGCGCCATTATAGGGGCCTCAGGCTACAATGGACCCGTCCAAGCCAGTATCTCTTCAATCATGGTCAACAGCATGACGGCTTTCGCCCGCTCTCAGGCTTCACGGGGCGGCTTCGTGCTCACCTGGGAGATCCGCTCAGTCAATCATCGCTTCCTGGAGATGCAGTTCCGACTACCGGAAGCCCTGCGATCCGTGGAATACCCGCTGCGCGATACCCTGCGCAAGCATCTGAAACGGGGCAAGCTCGACTGTGCCCTGCGGATGGAACGCCAGGCCAGTGAGTCCACCATCGAACTGAACCGCACGCTGCTGCTCCAGGTGCTTGCCATGGTGGAGCAGGTGCGCCGTGACGCACCGGAGATCGGCTCACCGAATCCCATGGACCTCCTCCGCTGGCCCGGGGTGATCGGTGACGATGCGGGGTTCGACGACGAGGCGCTGGCCACGGCGGTGACGGACCTGTTCGAAGAAGCGTTGACGGAACTGATGGCCTACCGGCAACGGGAAGGCAGCCAGCTGGCGGATACCATCTCCAGCCGGCTGAACGAGATCGACACCGTAGTGGCGGATGTGAAAAGCCGCACCGCCTCTATCGGCCACCAGATCCAGGCCCGACTGCAGAGCCGGCTCGATGATCTCAAGGTGCAGGTGGATGCGGACCGGCTGGAACAGGAAGTCGCCCTGCTCGCACAGCGGGCGGATGTGGCGGAAGAGCTGGACCGGCTCGGCATCCACGTGGAAGAGGCCCGTTCCATCCTGCGCAAGCCCGGGCCACACGGCCGCCGTCTCGACTTTCTCACCCAGGAGCTCAATCGGGAGGCCAATACCCTGGGCGCCAAGGCCACCATGGTGGAAAACTCTCAGCGTTCGGTCGATCTCAAGGTGGTCATCGAGCAGATCCGGGAACAGGTGCAGAACATCGAATGAGCGCTCAAAGGCAGAAGCGGGGAACCCTGTTCATTGTCTCCGCCCCATCCGGCGCCGGAAAGACCTCGCTCGTGGCTGAACTGCTGGAAGGGGACCCTGGCCTGCACCTTTCCATCTCCCACACCACCCGGCCGCGCCGACCCAAGGAGACCGCCGGCGTGAACTACCATTTCGTCGACAAAGCGACCTTCGAGGAAATGATTGCCGCCGGGGCATTCCTCGAACACGCCTCGGTGTTCGGCAACTACTACGGCACCTCCAGGGCCGCGGTTGCGCAGCCGCTGGCCGCCGGCCGGGACGTTCTTCTGGAGATCGACTGGCAGGGCGCCGCGCTGGTTCGCCAGGTGCATCCGGAAGCGGTCAGCATCTTCATCGTTCCGCCTTCCCAGGAAGCGCTTCGCGAGCGCCTGCAGGGTCGGGCACAGGACGACCCTGAGGTGATCGAGTCGCGGCTGGCCGAGGCCAAGACTGAGATGCGCCACTATGATGAATTCGATTACCTGGTGGTGAACGACGCGTTCACCGTCGCCCTCGAGGAACTGCGCGCCATCGTGCTGGCGGAGCAATGCCGGGTCGGGACCCGGGCGGCACGCAATTCGGCGCTCATGGCTTCACTGCTGGCATAACGTTTCTGTGGTGTATCCAAGGGTGGCGTCTTACACAGGGCGCTGCTGCACAGATGCTTTCGGCTGACGCTGCAAGCCCATCCCTGGGCGCTCGGCTTCGGCCATCCCTGGCCTCAGACGCATCCGAAAGCATCTGTGCAGCATCACCCTCTCTGAGAGCGTCGCTTGGTGTCACCCGAACACTTCGTGGCAGTGGTTTCACGATCACCGTTGCCCGCGTCCGTGTCGGAGTTGTGTGTACAGCGGACCTTGGCACAACTTTGAGGGAACGATCGACTCGGAAGCCTGGTATGCCCTGAAAGGGGCAGTCGGGGCACAGGGATGTGCCCCGCCTGAGCGCCCATGGATGGGGGGTTCGGCGCGAAGCGCCAACCCTAGCGTCCCCGTCAGGGCATACCAGGCTTCCGAGTCGATCGTTCTGTGAAACCCTCCAAAATGCCCATCTGGACAGCCAACAGACAGGTGGGTACACTCGCGCGCTCGATTTTCCCCCAAGACTCGAAACAGACTCGAAACAGACTCGAAACAGACTCGAAACAGACTCGAAACAGACTCGAAACAGACTCGAAACAGACTCGAAACAGATCCAGAAGGTCCCAAGCAATGGCCCGAATTACCGTAGAAGATTGCCTCGAAAACGTGGAAAACCGCTTCGAGCTCGTCATGCTCGCGACCCGTCGCGCCCGTCAGATGCGCCGCTACGGTGTGGATCCCATGGTACCCGAGGAAAACGACAAGGCGACTGTCATTGCCCTCCGGGAAATCGCTGAAGGTCTTGTCTCCCACGAAATGCTTGACGCACAGGAGACCTCCACGGAGGATGAAGAGGTAGAAATTACCTTCTCCGTGGGAGATGACGAGCGAAGCGACCTCAAGTCCGACTTCTAAGAAGTCGGAGCCGAGCCGGCGTGGCAGCGTCGGCAAGCCCTCCGCACCCCGATCCGATTCGCCGGGCGCCGCTCGCACTCGGGCGAACCAATCTCCCACCAGCCAGACGCCAGACACGAACAGAACCGACGCCCAACCGCTAGACGACCACGCCATGGTCGCCGACCAGTGGCTGCGGGCCAAGCAGAATCCGAACGATTCCATCTTCGTCAGCCGGCTGGCTGACCATGCCCGACGTGATGCGGTGGCGAGTCCCGCCACCATCGAGAAGCTGAGGAAGCTTGCGGCCAGCTATCTGCCGGATGAACAGGTGCAGCTGATCGTCGAGGCACACGCCTACGCGGAAGTTGCCCATGAAGGTCAGACCCGCCGGACGGGGCACGCCTACATCACGCACCCACTGGCGGTGGCCAATATCCTGGCCGGCTTACGGATGGACCCGGAAACCATCATCGCCGGTCTGCTGCACGACGTGCTCGAAGACACAGAAGCCAGCAAACAGGCCCTTGGTGACCGATTCGGTACCTCGGTGGCCGAAATCGTCGATGGCGTTTCCAAGCTGTCCAAGATCTTCCGTTCCCGGGCAGAGGCCCAGGCCGAGAACTTCCAGAAGATGGCCATGGCCATGGCCAAAGACATCCGGGTGATCATGGTGAAGCTGGCCGACCGCCTGCACAACATGCGCACCATCGGAGTGATGAGTCAGGAACAGCGCAAACGCATCGCCAAGGAAACGCTCGACTTCTACGCACCCATCGCCCAGCGGCTCGGCATGCACTCGGTGAAGGTGGAGTTCGAGGAACTGTCTTTCGCCGCGCTCTATCCGCTGCGCCAGGACCGGATCAGCGAGGCCGTACGATCTGCCCGGGGCAACCGGAAGGAGCTGATGGAGGACGTGCGCCGTTCCATTGAAGCCGCCCTTGCCAGCGAGGGGGTCAAAGCTTCGGTACACGGCCGGGAGAAGCACCTCTACTCGATCTATCAGAAAATGAAGACTCAGCATAAGTCCTTTTCTGAAATCATGGACGTGTTCGGCTTCCGGGTGGTGGTGGAACAGGCGGACGACTGCTACCGGGCACTCGGTATCGTCCACAACCTCTACAAGCCGGTGGCCGGTCGCTTCAAAGACTACATCGCGATACCCAAAGCCAATGGCTACCAGTCTCTGCACACCACCCTGTTCGGTATGCACGGGGTGCCCATCGAAGTGCAGATCCGTACCGAACATATGGAACAGGTTGCGGAAAGCGGCATCGCCGGCCACTGGCTGTACAAGTCGGAGTCCGACTCCTTCGTCTCGAGCCAGCAGCGGGCCCGGGCCTGGGTGCGCGACCTGCTCGATCTGCAGCAACGGGCCGGCAATCCGATGGAGTTCGTTGAAAGTCTGAAGATCGATCTGTTTCCGGACGAGGTGTACGTGTTCACACCCAAAGGCCAGATCCTCGAACTGCCACGCGGCTCCTGCCCTGTGGATTTTGCCTACGCCGTGCACACGGATGTGGGTAACCGTTGCGTCGCCTGCCGGGTGGACCGGAATCTGGCGCCGCTGTCACAACAACTGCAATCCGGTCAGTCCGTGGAAATCATCACCTCGGAAGAGGCGCGGCCCAACCCGGACTGGCTCACATTCGTGGTCTCATCCAAGGCACGAACGGGCATTCGCCAGGCGCTGAAAACACAGCAGGATTCCCAGTCAATCACCTTCGGCCGGCAACTTCTGAACCGTTCACTGGCCAGCGCAAACAAGTCGATCAACGATCTCGATTTCCGACGTCTGCGACGGGTCTTCAAGGAGTTCGGGGTCAAACGTCTCGATGAAGTTCTGGCAGCTATCGGCAACGGCCAGCTGATGAGCTATGCGGTGGCGCAGCGGCTGCTGGCCGAGGACGATCCGGACTTCGAAGGGGTGCCGGTGGAGTCCGGTGGCCCGGTGGCCATCCGCGGCGGTGAAGGGCTGGTGGTGAACTATGGCCGCTGCTGCGGACCCGTACCCGGGGATGCGATCGTCGGCCACATGACGCCGGGCAAGGGTTTCGTCGTGCATGTGGAAACCTGCCCGAACATGGTGGAGATCCGCCGCCGCCGTGGAGCAAAGGAAATCATTCCCGCACACTGGGCTGCCTCCAAGGAAAATGAATTCCTCACCACCCTGCGTCTGCAGGTGAGCCGCCAGAAAGGCATCATTGCAGAACTTGCCAGTACCATCGCCGAGGTGGACGCTGGCGTGGAAAACATCCACGTCGAAGAACGGAGCGCCGAGGTCACCAGCGTGATCGCCCGACTCGGCGTCAAAGATCGCAACCACCTGGCCCGGGCGATCCGTCGCCTGCGCAATCTGCCAAGCGTGATCAGCATCTCCCGACTCGGCAGCTGACTGGCAAAGTACCTTGTTCAGCCTGTCGCACCCGTCGCGAGGCCGGCGGTTTCTGACAAGCAGACACAAGCTGAACCACGCAGACAATTAGAAAACATTACCCAGCCTGGATTTATCATGAAGCAACCCATAAGCACAGAGTCGGCGCCAGCCGCCATCGGAACCTATTCTCAGGCCATTGAAGCCAGCGGCAGATTCATTTTCCTGTCCGGGCAGATCCCGCTCGATCCAGCGAGTATGGAGATGGTGTCGGAGGATGTGGCCATCCAGACCGAGCAGGTATTCAAAAACCTGGCCGCGGTTGCCGATGCCGCCGGCGGAACGCTCGACGATCTCGCCAAGCTCACCGTCTACCTCACCGATCTGTCGGACTTTGCCACGGTCAACGAAGTCATGGCCCGGCACATCAACGAACCTTATCCGGCCAGGGCGGCCATCGGCGTCTCTGAACTGCCCCGCGGCGCAGCCGTGGAGATCGAAGGTATTCTGGTGCTCTGATCAACGGGGCGGAATTCTGTCCGGCAGGCACACTGACATGGCGGCAAACGCACCTTCGGCAAGCAATCCGGTGACCGCCCTGAAAGGGGTGGGCCCGAGCCTGGCGGAGAAGCTCGAACGACTCGGCGTGCACCGTCTGCTCGACCTGCTGCTCCACCTGCCAATGCGTTACCAGGACCGCTCCCGGGTGATCAGCCTTGCCTCTCTGACGCCGGAGCAGGAATGTCTGGTGCAGGGGCAGGTCGTCGAGGCCCGCCTGGCGTACGGCCGGCGACGCAGTCTGCTGGTCACGCTGGAAGATCAGACCGGCTACCTGAAGCTTCGCTTTTTCTATTTCTCCCGCGCTCAGCAGAACGCACTGCAGACCGGCATGCACGTGCAGGCGTTCGGCCAGGTGCGCATCACCCGGGAAGGGCTGGAGATGATCCACCCGGAGTACCGGACCTTTCGAGAGGCGCCACCACCTCCCGAGCCGGAACTGACGCCCGTCTACCCGACCACAAAGGGGCTTGGCCAGGGCCGGCTGCGGACCTTGACCGATCAGATCCTCGGTATGGACTGGCCGGAAGACGACGGCACCCCCTATGCGGATCTGCGCTACCTGCACCGTCCCCCTGCGAACGCGAACGAGGCCGATATCGCCGAGGTCCAGGCCCGCATCGCCCTGGATGAACTGACCGCGTATTACCTGGTCATGCGACATCGGCAATCAGACCGGGCCGGTCATCGCACCATCGCCCTGCCCCAGGCCGAACAGCTCGGCCGTGAGCTGCTCAAATCCCTCGGCTTCCGTCTGACCGGCGCTCAGCGCCGGGTCACCACCGAAGTGCTCGAGGACCTCAGCCGGGCGGTGCCGATGCTGCGTCTGGTGCAGGGGGATGTGGGTTCCGGCAAGACGGTAATCGCCGCCTTTGCCGCCATCCGGGCGGCAGAACATGGTGCCCAGACGGCGCTGATGGCGCCGACGGAGATTCTGGCCGAACAGCACTATCTGAATTTTGTCAGCTGGCTCGATCCACTCGGCATCCCCGTCGTGCTGCTGACCGGTGCTCAGAGCGCCGCCCAACGGAGACAGGCCATTGCCGCCATCGAGTCCGGCGAGGCGCTGGTGGCCGTGGGCACGCATGCGCTGTTTCAGAACGCGGTCAGCTTTCACCGCCTGGCATTGACCGTGGTGGATGAGCAGCATCGATTCGGCGTCCACCAGCGCATGGCCCTGAAAGACAAAGGCCAGCTGCCGCACCAGCTGGTGATGACGGCGACACCCATCCCCCGCACCCTGACTATGGCGCTCTACGCCGATATGGATGTCTCCACCCTGGATGAGCTGCCGGCAGGGCGCCAACCGATCACCACCACCGTGGTTGCCGACGATCGCCGTGAAGAAGTGCTGGCGCATCTGGCCACCGAGCTCGCCGCCGGCCGTCAGGCCTACTGGGTCTGCCCGCTGATCGAAGCATCCGATGCGCTGGACGCAGCCTCCGTGGAAGGCACGTTGCCACTGCTCCAGGCCGCATTGCCCGGCAGCCGGATCGGCGTGCTGCATGGGCGCATGAAAAGCGACGAGAAGGCCAGGATCATGGCCGAATTCAAATCCGGCCAGCTTCAGCTGCTGCTCGCCACCACGGTGGTGGAGGTGGGCGTCGATGTGCCGAATGCCAGCCTGATGGTGATCGAAAACCCTGAACGTATGGGGCTTGCGCAGCTGCACCAGCTACGTGGCCGGGTCGGCCGGGGATCACACGCCTCCTACTGTGTGCTGTTGTACGCAACACCCCTCGGCGAAACCAGCCGACGCAGGCTCGCGGTGATCAGAGAGAGTCAGGATGGATTCAGGATCGCGGAAGAAGATCTGAATATCCGCGGACCGGGCGATCTCCTCGGCACCCGGCAGACCGGGGAACAGCAGTTCAGGATCGCCGACCTCCGAACCCACGCCCATCTGATGCCGGAGGTGATCCGGCGTGGCGATGCACTGTTGAAGTCAGATCCTGAGACCGCAGCGCGGCTGCTCGGCATCTGGGCGCCGGCGGATTCGGGTCACGCGGCCGTTTGAGCTCAACGGCGCGAGTCTCCGACAGCAGCGGTCTCAGTGGCCCTTGCCAACCACCCGGCCGGCATCCGGATCGTTGAACACATCCATGTCCAGATCGTTCTCCGAACTGGCGACGATGGTGGCAACGGTGCCGTCACCCACGACGTTCACCGAGGTCCGCAACATGTCGAGCAGCCGATCGATGCCGATGATGAGACCAATGCCTTCCACAGGCAGACCCACCTGATTCAGCACCATGGCCAGCATGATGAGGCCCACGCCCGGGACACCGGCGGTACCGATGGACGCGAGCGTGGCAGTCAGAATCACCATCAGGTAGTCGGCGATGGTGAGATCGAACAGGTAGAACTGGGCGATGAACACCGTGGCCACACCCTGCATGATGGCGGTGCCATCCATATTGACGGTGGCGCCCAGCGGCACAGCGAAGGAGGCGACTTCGTTTTTCACACCCACCCGCTGCTGCACGGTTCTCAGGGTCACCGGCAGCGTGGCGCCACTGGATGAGGTGGAGAACGCCACCAGCATGGGCTCCCGCATCTTGGCGAAGAATCGCAGCGGATTGATCCGCGCGAACACGGTGAGCAGGGTCGGGTAGACGACGATGGCATGGAGCAGGAGCGCCAGTACCACCGTGCCGAAGTAAGCCGCAAGCTTGCCGATTTCTGCCCAGCCAACCTTGGTGAACAGAACGCCCATGAGGCAGAACACACCATAGGGCGCAAGGGAGATCAGCATGGTGATGAGCTTCATGAGGATCTCGTTGAGATCATCGAAAAAGTTGTTGATCCGCTCACCCGCTTTCCCGGACCTGGACAGCGCGATGCCGAACAGCAGGGCGAATACGATGACCTGAAGCATGCTGCCCTGGGCCATTGCCGCGACGGGATTGGTGGGAAAGATGTTGATCAGCGTTTCTTTGATGCTCTCGGCTTCTTTCGGCACGAATTCGGAAGGGGTGATGTCGGCACCCGTGGCGCCCTCACCCGGCGCGATCACGAGCGCCAGCAGGAGGGCGATGCTGATGGCGATGGCAGTGGTGAGCAGATACAGCCCCACCGTCTTGCCGCCGACCCTGCCCATGTTGCCATGGCCGCCCAGGCTGGCCGCGCCGCAGACGAGGGATACGAAGACCAGCGGCACCACCATGAGCTTGAGACTGGCGATGAAGATCTGACCACCGGCATCGAGCAGGCCGTCGATCAGATAAATCCGGATGAGGCTGTCGGGTTCTGCGCCCGTCACCTGAACGAGCAGGCCGACGGTCAGCCCCGCAACCATGCCGATCAGGATGCGGATGGTCAGGTTCATGCTCGACCTCCCTCAGCTATGAAGGCCAGTGAATTGTCGGTTTGTGTGCCCGGGAGAAAGATCAGCCAACCTCGATCATTTCGAAGTCTTCCTTGCTGACCCCGCACTCGGGGCAGACGAAGTCTTCCGGAACGTCTTCCCAGCGGGTTCCCGGTGCCACATTTTCTTCCTCGCAACCCTCCGCTTCGTCATATATCCAACCGCAGACGATGCACTGCCACTTCCGCATGATTTACCCGCTTTCCTTTCAGACCGGCTGTTGAATCAAGGCGCGTAAACTACTTGCCCGACCCAGAAAAATCAATTGGATAGCGATGCCGGGCCACGTTCCTTCCACTATCATTGGGCACAGGATGAACCCGGCGAAAATGGACATCAGCACCCACCGCAAAGCTTCCGGCATCGGCGACACGGTCGCGGGATCGGCCTTGGACGCGCTCCGCCCCTATCTGACACTGATGCGGGCGGACAGACCCGTGGGCACGCTACTGCTGCTCTGGCCAACCCTGGCCGCCCTCTGGCTGGCGGCGGAGGGCGCCCCGTCTGTGGGGCTCGTCGTCGTTTTTGCACTGGGAACCTGGCTGATGCGGTCCGCCGGCTGTGTGATCAACGATATTGCCGACCGGAAGATCGACAGCCATGTGGCCCGCACGTTGAACCGGCCGCTGGCCACCGGCACGGTGCGCACGGGCCAGGCCGTCTGTCTGTTTCTGGGTCTGGTGGCGGCGGCCGGGTGCCTGCTGCTGTTTCTGAATCCGCTGACCCGACTGCTGGCGGTGGCAGGCCTTGGCATGGCCGCGGTGTATCCCTTCATGAAACGCTGGACCTATCTGCCTCAGGTGGTGCTGGGCGCCGCTTTCAGCTGGGGTCTGATCATGGCCTATGCCGCCGTCCAGGGCCGCCTGCCCATTGACGCCTGGCTGCTGTTCATCGCCAGTCTGACCTGGATCGTCGCCTACGACACCATGTATGCCATGGTGGACCGGGAGGACGATCTGAAGATCGGCGTGCGTTCCACGGCAATCCTGTTCGGTGCCCAGGACCGGCTCATGATTGCGCTCCTGCAGGGGGTGACGCTGACGGCCCTGGTTCTGCTGGCGGGCGTTATCGAAGCGCGCGGGCCGTTCCAGCTCGGCATCATCGCCGCCGCAGGCTTCTTCCTTTATCAGCATTACCTGATCAGAAACCGGGAGCGGGACGGCTGCTTCACCGCCTTCACCAACAACGTCTGGGTCGGCTTTTCCCTCTTTCTGGGCGCGGTGGTGGAACTCTCGATCCTGCCCCATCTCGCCGGTATGCCGTTTTTCGGGATCACCCTCTGAGCAGATTCATCGGGCAGCTTATCGAGAGGACGGGGCACACCGTTGCCTGGCTGATCTTTGCGATGGCCCTGATCACCTTTGCCGTCGTGCTGTTCCGGTATGGCTTCAATCTGGGTGCCATCGCAGTGCAGGAAAGCGTTCTGTATCTTCATGCCATCACGTTCATGCTCGGCATACCCTATGCCCTGAAAACGGACCAGCACGTTCGAGTGGACGTGATCTACAGCCGCCTCACGGCTTCCGGGCGGGCTCGAGTCAATCTGCTGGGGCATTGCCTGTTCCTGCTGCCGGTGGCGGGCACCATTTTCTGGTTGTCATTGCCTTACGTCGGCGCCGCCTGGCGCATTCTCGAAGGCTCCCCGGAAGTTGGCGGTCTGCCGGCGGTGTTTCTACTGAAAACGTTGATTCCGGTGACCAGCGCTCTGCTCTTCGGGCAGGGCCTGGTGGAGGTCCTGGGGACCGCGCGAAGCATGCGGGCATCCGTGCCTGAACAGCCGGAGACCGGCGGATGATCGCACTTGCCATGTTCGCGGTGACGTTCCTCGCGCTGCTGGCGGGCTATCCGGTCGCGCTGACCCTGGCCGGAGTCGCCCTGCTCTTCGCATTCGGCGGGGTCCTTGGCGGCGTCTTCAATCCCACCGATCTGGGCTTCCTGCCGAACCGGCTGTTCGGCATCATGACCAATCAGACCATGCTGGCAGTGCCGCTGTTCGTGCTCATGGGCGTGGTGCTGGAAAAAACGCGGATCGCCGAATCCCTGCTCGAAACCATGAGCGCACTGCTCGTCAGCAACCGAAGCGGTCTGGCCGTGTCCGTCATCGTCGTCGGCATGCTGATGGCGGCCAGCACCGGGATCGTTGGCGCCACGGTTGTGACCATGGGACTCATGGCACTCCCCGCCATGCTGAAGCAGGACTATGACACCCGCCTCGCCACCGGCACCATCGCCGCCACAGGCACTCTGGGCCAGATCATCCCTCCCTCCATCGCTCTGGTTCTGCTCGGCGACGTGCTCGGCAACGCCTATCAGCAGGCGCAGCTGGACGCCGGCGTCTTCGCACCGGATACCGTTTCCGTCGGCGACCTGTTCGCCGGCGCGCTGATTCCCGGGCTCCTGCTGGTGGTGCTCTACCTGGTTTACACCGTGATCCGAACACATGCGGGCCCCAGCAGACCCGGCCCCAGAACAGACATCAGAACAGACCTCGGAACCGTAATTGAAGCGTCCGCCGAATCGATGCGACCCGACCCGGTGCCTTCCGGGGTCCGTCTGGTCAAGGACCTGCTTGGTCCTCTCCTCCTCATCATGTGCGTGCTGGGTTCCATACTCGGCGGCCTGGCCACCCCCACGGAAGCCGCCGGAGTGGGCGCGGTCGGCGCGCTCATCCTGGGCGCGTTCCGGCCCGGTGTGGACAGGCTGGATCTGAACCGGCTCCGGGACGCGGGCCGTCAGACCCTCGGCACCACCAGCATGGTCTTCTTCATCCTGATCGGCGCCTCTCTTTTTTCCCTGGTATTCCGGGGCTATGGCGGCGACGAACTGGTGCAGGGGCTCTTCGAACAGATGCCCGGCGGCGCCTGGGGCGCGCTCGGCCTGGTGATGCTCGTCATCTTCCTGCTTGGCTTCATGCTGGACTTCATTGAAATCACCTTCGTGGTGGTGCCCATCGTCGGACCCATCCTCCTCGGCATGGGGATCGACCCGATCTGGCTCGGCGTGCTGATCGCGGTAAACCTGCAGACCTCGTTCCTGACACCGCCTTTCGGCTTTGCGTTGTTTTATCTCCGAGGCGTGACCCCGGATCACATCCCCACCACCGACATCTATCGGGGCGTGGGGCCCTTTGTCATACTCCAGCTTCTGCTGCTGGCAGCCCTCCTGCTCTGGCCCGCACTGGCCACCTGGCTGCCCGAACAGCTGTACGGTTGAGCAGCCAACGGGGAAACATGCACGACGACAGAACCATCCTCACCGGCCTCCACCTCTGGGACGGTGCGCACGAACTCGACGCCAACACCCTGATTCTGCGCGGCCAGCGGATCGAAGCCGTCTGCGACAGTGCATCGCTATCCCCGGCCGATGCCCGGATCGCCCGCTCCATGGCAGGTATGACCGCGATCCCCGGCTTGATGGATGCCCACGTGCATATGGTGCTGGATCCCAACCGATCCTCGCCGCCCGACGCCAAGGAACGACCGGACCCGGTGGCCATGCGCGAACGGGCGGCCATGATGGTGCGCGCCGGGATCACGACCGCCCGGGATCTCGGCGGCGGCGCCTGGCTGGAAGTGTCGCTTCGGGACGCAATCGCACGTGGCGAGGTGCCCGGGCCGCGATTGCTGTGCTCAGGCCAACCGATCACCTGCATCGGCGGACACTGCCATTTCTGGGGAGGTGAAGCCGCTGACGCGAAGGCGGCAAAGGCGGTGATCGATCGGCAGGTGGCCCATCGGGTGGACCTCATAAAAGTGATGGCCACAGGTGGGCGCTTTACCCGTGGTTCCAGCCCCGGCGCGCCTCAGTTCGAGCAGCCTGTGCTGACCGAAATCGTCCGCCATGCGAAAGACAATGGGCTGGCTGTCGCCGCGCACTGCCATGGCACGCCGGGTATCGATGCGGCCGCACGGGCAGGTGTGCGTTCCATCGAGCACTGTTCCTGGGTTGGTGCGGGTGGCTGGGCGAGCGACTACCAGGAGAGCGTGGTGGAAACCATGCGTGCGCAGGGGACCTGGGTTTCCCCCACCATCAACGCCGGCTGGCAGCGGATGCTGGATGCCGGCAATCAGACCCTGACCCGGATGCGCGCGGCGCTCATCGACATGCGGGCGCACGGCGTTCCCTTCATGGCCTCCACAGATGCCGGTATCCCCGGGGTCTTTCATCACGAGCTGCCAAAGGCGCTGAACGTGTACGGGCAGGTTGCCGAACTGTCCAACGAACAGGTATTGCGCTCGGCCACCTCAGATGCGGCCCGGGGTCTCGGTATCGACAGCCGGACCGGTCGGCTGACGGCCGGCATGGATGCAGACGTGCTGGTCGTGGACGGTAATCCGCTGGCGCAGATCGATGCGCTCAGCCGGCCGGTGAGTGTCTGGGCCAGGGGCGTGTCAGTCCGTTGATCGTCCTGTCTGATGCGATGGGGTGACTCGAAACGGATGCCGGGACGGACTCAGCCCCCATCGCCACGCCATACCGGCGGCCGCTTCTCCAGAAAGGCATTCACCCCTTCCGCGTAATCCGGCTCTTTCATCATCTGATTGAGCAGATCCTCGGAGGCGGCGACGGACACATCCACCGTCTGCTGCAGATCCCGGTAAATCTGCCAGCGGGTCTGTCGCAGCGAGTTCGGCGACACCGTGGCAATGAGCGTTCTGGCATATTCCAGAGTCCGGTTCAGCACCTCGTCCGCGGGCAGCACCTCATTCACCAGCCCGAGGGACAGGGCTTCTTCGGCAGTGAATGCCCGGGAGGACAGGAGCAGTTCGTTGGCTCGCGTCAGTCCCAGCATCCGCGGCAACAGCCAGGAGAGTCCGTATTCGGCCGGCAGGTTGAGCTTGCCGTGGGCGGTGGTGAACTTTGCACCTGCCGCGGCGAAGCGCAGATCGGTAAAGCAGGCCAGCGCCAGACCAACGCCCGCAGCCGGACCGTTCATGGCCGCAAGGATCGGTTTGGTCAGCCCGTACTGATAGGCAAAGCTGGCGTCGAAACGCCCGTCGACGCCAAAACCCGGCATAGCCAGCGCCTTCGGCGTGCCCGGGTCGTACCCACCCTTTTCCGCATGCCCGCTGAGCGCTTCCGCATCACCGCCAACGCAGAAACCCCGACCTTTGCCGGTGACCACGATGGCACCCACCTCATCGCTGTTGTCCAGCTGCTCCAGGCACCAGCGATATTCGGTATGCATCCGACCGGTCCAGGCGTTCAGCCGGTGCGGTCGATTCAGCGTGATCAGGCCGATGCCTGCATCGATCAGCAACTCGGTGGCTTTCAATTCCACGACTGATTCTCCACTCTCGCGTTCAGGTAAGCGCGTTCCGTGATCTCGTGATAGCGCCGAACGGACGCCGAAAAGGCGGCGTGAGAATCGAGAATTCTCTGGTGCAGCGGATCGTCGCCGGCCATTTCGGCGATCACGGCCCGGGACTGAGCGTGGAGGGCGGTCAGGACTTCCGCAGGGAAGGGCCGGACCTCCACACCGTGCTCGGCGATCAGCGTCTCCAGGGCCTGGGCATTCCGGGCCGTGAACTCGGCCAGCATGTCGTCGTTGGCATGGCGAACGGCGGTTTCCAGAATCACCTGCAGATCCCGGGGAAGGCTGGCCCAGGCTTCGGCATTGACGATGGATTCAATGGCTGCCCCCGGTTCGTGCCAACCGGGGTAATAGTAGTAGTCGGCCACGGTATGCAGACCGAAGGCCAGGTCGTTGTATGGGCCTACCCATTCAGTGGCGTCGATCACGCCCGTCTGCAGGGAAGTGAATACCTCGCTGCCCGGCATGGCGACCGGCAGGCCGCCTACCCGCTCGAGCACCTCGCCGCCGAGGCCGGGAATCCGCATCTTCAGACCTTTCAGATCTGCCAGGGTGTTGATCTCCTTGTTGAACCAGCCGCCCATCTGTACGCCGGTGTTGCCGGCTGCCATGGGAATCAATCCGAACGGCTCGTAGAGTTCCTGCCAGAGCGCCAGGCCGCCTCCGTAGTGCAGCCAGCCATTCATTTCCTGAGCGGTGAGCCCGAACGGCACCGTGGAGAAAATGGCGGCAATGGGCAGTTTGCTGCGCCAGTAGTAGGACGCGCCGTTCCCCATTTCCGCCGTCCCTCGGGAAACCGCATCGAAAACCTCAAAGGCGCCCACCAGTTCACCGGCGCCATAGACCCGGATGTCCAGGCGACCATTCGACATGAGCCGGATCCGTTCGGTCATGCGTTCCGGGATGGTGCCGAGGGCCGGCAGGTTCTTCGGCCAGGTGGTGATGAGTTTCCAGCGGAAGGTCTCTGCCGGCGCCGGGGCGTTGGCAGCCCCGTCTGCGGCACCCGAGGAAGGGGGCTCGCCACAACCGGCAAGCGCAAAGGCGAGGATGGCGACGATCGCCGACAGACGGACGCGTTTAAGTGCTCTCATAACTGCTCCAGATCGACCCGTCAGTCCAGGGTCGTGAGATTCGCGTAGCCGAGCATGAGCCACTTGGCCCCCTCGGCGAAATTCACCTGCACCCGGGCCCGTTCGCCAGCGCCTTCGCACTGCATCACCACCCCTTCACCAAACTTGGCATGACTCACCCGCTGCCCCATCCGGAGCGCGGCGGAGTCATCATCGAACAGGCTCGTAGCGTTTTCCGTTGTACCGTACGGACGCTCCACCGCGCCTTTCATGCGCACTTCGGATACCAGTTCGCTCGGAATCTCCAGCAGAAAACGGGAGGGCCGGTTGTAGGTATCGTTGCCATGCAGGCGTCGGGTTTCCGCATAGGTGAGGTACAGCACCTTCATGGCCCGGGTGATACCCACGTAGGCCAGTCTGCGCTCCTCTTCCATCCGGCCCGGTTCTTCCGCCGACATCCGGTGCGGAAAGAGGCCTTCCTCGAGACCGGCGAGAAACACCAGTGGAAATTCCAGTCCTTTGGCCGAGTGCAGCGTCATCATCTGTACCGCCGGCCCGGAATCCGACTGCCGGTCACCCGAATCCAGGGCGACCTGATCCAGAAACTCTTCCAGCACGGTGGTTTCCGGGGCTTGTGCGCCGCTGATCTCCGGCTCCGAGATGGGGAAAACCAGCTCGCCCGTGAACTGTCGGCAGGCGCTGACCAGTTCCTCCAGATTTTCTTTTCGAGCCAGCCCGCGCTCGCCCCGCTCCCGGCTGTGATACTCCATGAGTCCGCTGGCATCGATCACATGATCTGCCAGTTCATGCAGCGACATCTCTCCGGTGGCCGCGGCCAGGTCGTCAATCAGCCTCAGGAAATGAGCGACCTTTCCGGCCACCCGTGCCGCGAACGCCCCTTCCGCCAGTGCATCGACACAGGCCTGCCACATGGACTTACCCCGACTTCTGGCTTCCGCGCGGATCGCCTCCACCGTTTTCTCGCCGATGCCGCGGGGCGGCAGATTGATCACCCGCTCGAAGGCCGGATCCGAATTCCGCTCGTGCATGAGGCGCATGTAGCACAGCGCATTCTTGATCTCCGCCCGCTCGAAGAACCGCAGACCGCCATATATCCGATAGGGTATCTGGGCCCGGAGCAGGGCCTCTTCCAGCACCCGGGACTGGGCGTTGGAGCGATAGAGAACGGCCACATCCTCCGGGCTGCCTCCGCCATCGATCCACTCGGCCGTACGCTCGACGATGAACCGGGCTTCATCGAGATCGTTGTAGCCGGAGTAGAGGCGGATGGGGTCCCCGGCTTCTCCTTCGGTCCACAGGGTTTTACCCAGCCGGTCGGTGTTGCGCTCAATGAGCGCATTGGCCGCTTTCAGAATGGTGGCCGTGGACCGGTAGTTCTGCTCGAGACGGATGGTGGCCACCCCTTTGAAATCATCCGTGTAGCGATGGATGTTCTCGATCTTCGCGCCCCGCCAGCCGTAGATGGACTGATCGTCATCCCCCACCGCCATCACGCTGGCGTCTTCCCCCGCCAGGAGCTTCAGCCAGGCGTACTGAATGGCGTTGGTGTCCTGAAACTCGTCCACCAGCACATGGCCAAAACGCTGCCGGTAGTGGGTGAGCAGTGCCGGGTTGTCCCGCAGCAGTTCGTGACAACGGAGCAGCAGCTCGGCGAAATCCACGAGTCCGCCCTGCTCGCAGAGCTCCTCGTAGTTTTCGTAGATTTTCTTATGCGTGATCTGGAAGAGATCGTCACCAGCCGGCACGTCCCTGGCCCTGCGGCCTTCGTCTTTCTGACCGTTGATGAACCACACCGCCTGTCGTGCCGGCCACTTCTGTTCATCGATATCAAGCACGCGCATGACGCGCTTCACCAGACGGAGCTGATCGTCCGCATCCAGAATCTGAAAACTCTGAGGCAGCCTGGCTTCCTGCCAGTGCATGCGCAGGAGGCGATGGGCGATGCCATGAAAGGTACCCACCCACATGGTGCGCACGGAGAGTTGCAGCAACGCCTCAATGCGAACCCGCATCTCCTGGGCGGCTTTATTGGTGAAGGTCACCGCCAGGATGCCATAGGGCGACACCCCTTCCGCCTCGATCAGCCAGGCGATCCGATGCACGAGCACCCGGGTTTTGCCGCTCCCGGCACCCGCCACAACCAGCGTGTTCCCCACAGGGGCCGTAACCGCTTCACGCTGCGGGTCATTGAGATTGTCGAGAATGTGGGTGACGTCCAAGGGCTCGGTTCTGATTCGGTGTGGTAGCGCGGGGGCGTTGCGCGCGCGAAGGACGCGGCGCCGTTGCGAGATGGAAACCGAGTTTAAGGATTTGCCGTTAGTGCGGCCAGCAGAACCTGAGGAAAGCCCCCTTTCGGGGGCTCGAGGTCGTTACTTTCTGCCCCCTGCTCTCTCGCTGATCCACACACCGCCGCTGCCATAGACAAGTCGCTCGCCATCCCAGGACAACGAAGGCCGCGTTTCACTGCTATCGAGTGTGGCAAACGGGACGGTCGCGCTCAGATTCTCGACCTGACGCCAGCGTCCGAAAAGCCAGCGCTTCTTCGCATGGAAGATGTCGAAATTGGGATTGTCCTCGTTCGCCGTACGACGGTTCGACGCAAAGACGATTTCCCGTCCATCCTGGCTCACATTCGGCTGCCGATCATCATGCTCGGTGTTGATCGGCCAGGGGAGCCGAACACCCGGCCCGAAGGAGCCGTCGCGTCGCATGCGGCTGCGATAAATGTCCTGATTACCCGTGTAGTAGTCAGTGGAGTAGAACAGATAGGTCCCCCAGCCGGTTTCGATCACTGAAGGGCTGTACTCCACGCCCGGCGTGTTCGGTCCCTTCGGGTCGCAGCCGAGGTTTTCCGGCTCGTTCCAGCCGGCTGCCGGATTCTGATTGGTGCGATACAGGTCTCCCTCGCCACAGGTCCCGGCCCGGGTGGAGACAAAGTACAGAACGCCATCCGGAAGGGGCGTTGGACAGAAATCATTGGCAAGTCCCCGATCGTTGGCCGGGGTTGGCAACGGGCCGCCAGGCTCAAACGGTTCGCCAATGTCCGCCCGTTCATTGGCGTAGATGTCGAGCCCTGTGCCCGGGTTCCTGGCCGTGAAGATGTAGCGCCCGGCAGGTGATTCGATCGGGCAACCGCCGGGTACCTGAGAACCGTCCGTGCGCAGCAGTTCCGAAGCGGCACCCCATCCGCTGCGCCGCGGATCGGCATGCGCATTCCACCCGAATCCTGTCACCAACAAGCTGAGCACAACTGCACGGGTGAGCGTTCTATACCATTTACTCATGTCTTCCTCCGATTGAGTCGGTCCAGCAAGCGTAAGCAGACGGGTCACCGGCTCGATGAAATTCACCTAAAACCTTCGGTAAGTTTCGATAAACTCCCTGAATACGCAGGGAAATTGCGCGCCGAGCGGCAGAGGTCATGGACGCAGGGAAGGAAATTCTGCCTGCCCGCTACAGGATTCGGGACCTGATTCTGGATTCAGGCACACGGCAGGTAACGCGGAATGGAGAGCCGCTGAAACTCGGCGGGTTGACCTTTGACCTGCTGCTTGCCCTGGTGGAGGCCTCCCCAACCATAGTGACCTACGACGCGCTGGCGGATCGCGTCTGGCGGGGACGGCCGGTAGCGCCTGAAACCCAGGCCCAACGGGCGAAGATGCTGCGCGAGGCGCTGTCTGATGACGCCGGATCACCCCGCTACTTCGAGGTGGTACGAGGTCAGGGTTACCGTCTCGTCGCCAATGCAGAAACCCTTGACCCAGAGCCAAGCGGAACCTCGACGACCTGGGCGGTTTATCTGCTCATCGCCGCGGTTGCAGCCGTCTCACTGTATTTCGCCTTCAACCCGCCACTGACTGAACACGATCGACTGCCATCGGTGGCCGTGCTGCCGTTCGCGGACATGAGTCAGGCCGGCGACCAGCAGTATCTGGCTGATGGCGTCGCTGAGGAGTTGATCAACCAGCTGACATCCCTCGACGGATTGGAGGTGGCGAGCCGGACGGAGTCGTTCTATTTCCGTGAAGAAAGCGGCGATCTCAGTGAAATCGGCAAAAGGCTGGGGGTCACAGCCGTCATCGAGGGAAGTATTCGACGATCTGATGACGACATCCGCATTACCGTCCAGGTCATCGACGTGGACAGCGGCTATCACCTGTGGTCCGACACTTTCGACCGGAAGCTTGCGGATATCTTCGCCATCCAGGACGAAATCGCGCTGGCTGTGGTGGGTGCGCTTGGCGTCCACCTTGGTGTCGGGGAGGTCAACGAGTTTCTCGGAGCCGGAACCACCAACTTCAAAGCCTATGAAGCCTATCTGCGTGACGACTTTGCCAGCGCCATCAGTTTCGACCCGGACTACGCTGCGGCCTGGGGTGCTGAAGGCATCCGCATCGCAGCGACGATGTGGGTAAACCCGCCGCAGAAGGCACCGGCCATCGTCGAGCGTGCGCACGGATTCGTCGCCAGAGCGGTCGAACTCGACCCGAATTCATCCCAGGCCCACACCAACTACGCGACGTTGATCTACGTCACGAAAGCCTGGCAGGAAGCAGAGGCATCTTACGCCCGGGCACTGACACTAAGGCGCAATGAGTACAGCCTGGGCCACTACGCAAACATGCTAATGAGAACCGGAAGGTCCTCCCGAGCCCATGACATCCATCTGGAACGCGACGCCATGCTGCGCCTGGACGAAATGCCTACAGATCTGCGCATCAACGTGGACATCGCGAGAGGAAAACTGGAGAGCGCCCGAGAGAAAACCTTGCGAATGGCAGATAACCCAAGGCGCGAAATGGCACTGATCGTCGCCCTCAATGTGGGCTCAATCGAGCACATTCAGGCAGCGATCGCCGACATGCCGGAACACTGGCAGAGCTACCGGGTGCTGTACGGACCCATTCGCGATCTGCTGGAAGAACCGGATGCTGCCTTCGCTTATCTGAGAGACCTTCTGAATGACGCTGACCGCATGTGGCCCGACAAGTACATGAGTATCGCCCTGGTCGCCGCCTATCTGGGCGACCCCGAGTTCGCGTTCGACGCATTTTCCCGTGAGCTGTACTTCACCACGGTCCGTTATGGCGCCCTGTGGTACCCGGTGATGCGGGAGGTCAGACAGCTACCCGCCTTCAAACGCTTCCTGGTCGATGTGAACCTTGTCGACTACTGGCGGGCTTACGGGTGGTCGGATTTCTGCTGGCCTCAGGGCGAAGACGATTTCGCCTGCCAGTAGCCATGGGACGCGTGCCGCAACAGCGGCCTTTAACTACTCCACCGTCACAGACTTCGCGAGATTCCGCGGCTGATCCACGTCCGTGCCTTTCAGCACCGCCACGTGATAGGCGAACAGCTGCAGCGGGATCACATAGACAATCGGTGCCAGCAACGTATTCACCGCCGGCAAAGTGATCACCGTGACACCCGCTTCATCCTTGAATCCGGAATCCGGATCGGCAAAGACATAGAGTTCACCCCCGCGGGCTCTGACTTCCTGCAGGTTGGACTGCAGCTTTTCGAGCAGGTCGTCATTGGGCGCCACGGCGATGACGGGCATATCGTCATCCACCAGCGCCAGCGGACCATGCTTGAGTTCCCCGGCCGGGTAACCTTCCGCGTGGATGTAGGAAATTTCTTTCAGCTTCAGTGCCCCTTCCAGGGCGATGGGATACATGGGACCCCGTCCGAGGAACAGGGCGTGGTTTTTCTCCATGAACCGTTCGGAGAGCTTCAACACCTGTTCATCCAGCGCGAGCGCAGCCTCCACCGCGTCCGGAAGCTGGTGCAGGGCGGCCACAGTTGCTTCTTCGCGTTCCGGCGACATGCCGTGCCGGCGTCCGATCAACAGCGCGAGCAGCAACAGGTCGGCGAGCATGGCGGTAAACGCCTTCGTGGACGCGACCCCGACCTCGGTGCCCACATTGAGCATCATGGCCAGATCGGATTCCCGTACCGTGGTGCTGGTGCCCACGTTGCAGATGGTCAGCGAGTGCTGGTAGCCGATCTTTTTGGCGACTCTGAGTGCGGCCAGGGTGTCGGCGGTTTCACCGGATTGGGTAAGCGTGACGAACAGACTGTCAGGAATCACGGCCACCTTCCGGTAGCGGAATTCGCTGGCAATCTCCACGTGACAGGGCACACCGGCCAGCTCTTCGATCCAGTATTTGGCCACCAGGCCGGCGTAGAAACTGGTGCCACAGGCGGCGATGGTTACTGCCCGGGTTGCATCCAGAATCTCCGGTGCCCGGGCACCGAACGCCTGCTCCAGAACACGCGTGCGGCCGATGCGTCCTTCCAGCGTATCCGCCAGCACTTTCGGCTGCTGGTGAATCTCCTTCTGCATGAAGTGCCGGTAGTTGCCGCGGTCCACATCGTCTTCACCGGCAACGACCCGGACCGTGGAACGGATGACCGATTCATCCGCCACGTTCCAAATGGCGATGCTGGTACGGCGAATCTCCACCAGATCACCTTCTTCCAGATAGATGAAGCGATCGGTGACCGGACGGAGCGCCAGGGCGTCCGACGCAATGAAGTTTTCGCCAATGCCCTTGCCGACAACCAGCGGACTGCCCATACGGGCGGCGACGATCCGACTCGGGTCATCTTTGGCGATCACGCCGATGGCATAGGCCCCTTCCAGGCGCTTTATCGCCGTGCGGACGGCTTCCAGCAGATCGCCGTTTTCCTGATAGTAGTGGTCGACCAGATGAACGATGACTTCGCTGTCTGTTTCTGAAACGAAGGCGTAGCCTGCAGCCGTGAGCTCCTCGCGCAGGGCCTCGAAGTTCTCGATGATGCCGTTGTGGGCCAGGGCTATACGCTCGTGAGAAACGTGCGGGTGGGCGTTCTGTTCGGTGGGTGCGCCGTGGGTGGCCCAGCGGGTGTGTGCAATACCCAGTTTCCCGGCCATTGGATTGTTGCCGACGGCTTCACATAGCTCAGCGACCTTGCCGACGGTTTTCTGAACGCCGATGCCGGCGTCGGTCAGAAGGGCGATGCCAGCCGAGTCATAGCCCCGATACTCGAGCCGCTGCAGTCCAGCAAGCAGAATGCCGGATACTTCCCTGTCCGCTACCGCGCCGACGATCCCACACATTGCTAGGACTCCTTGTGTTTACGTTTGTCCGGGCGCGTCCGTTTATCCGGACGCGTCCAGCCGGAGATATTCCGTTGCTTGCCACGTCCAACCGCCAGATCGCCATCGGCAACCTTGCTGGTGACCGTGGATCCAGCGGCGACGAAGGATCCGCTACCGATCTGGATGGGCGCCACCAGGGTGCTGTTGGTGCCAACGAAAACGTTGTCGCCAATTTCCGTCCGATGCTTGTCGACGCCATCGTAATTGCAGGTCACGGTGCCGGCGCCCACATTACAGTCTTCGCCCAGGGTGGCGTCCCCTAAATAGGTGAGATGACTCGCCTTGGTGCCCCGGCCCAGCCTGGCCTTTTTGGTTTCCACGAAATTACCGATCCGCACGTCCTCGCCCAGCTCGGTCCCGGGCCGGATTCGTGCGAAGGGGCCGAGCGAGCAACGGGCGGCGACCATGGCGCCGTCCACCAGCGTATGGGCTTCCACGGTCACTCCATCGCCCAGGTCTGAATCCCGGATCACGCTGCCAGGACCGATGCGAACACCGCGACCGAGACGCACCTCGCCTTCCAGCACCACATTGATGTCGATGAAACAGTCTTCACCCGCCTCGATCGACCCACGAACATCCACCCTGGCAGGATCCGCCATGGTCACTCCGGACCGCATCAGCGCCTCCACGGCACCTGTCTGGAAAAGGCGCTCCGCTTCGGCGAGCTGCACCCGATCATTGATGCCGCTGACTTCTTGCGGCCGTGGACTGACCAGCCCGTGAACGGGTAGACCCTCTGCCACCGCCATGGAGACGAGATCCGTCAGGTAGTATTCGGCCTGTGCATTCTGTGGTTCCACTGCGGCGACCATCCGCTTCATGGCGGCGCCACCGAGGGCGAGAATTCCGGAATTGATTTCCCGGAGGGCACGCTGCTCGAGACTGGCGTCCGCAAACTCGACGATCGCCTGTATGTCACCGGCAGCATCGCGCACGATCCGCCCGAGCTGGGCAGGGTCATCGAATTCGGCGGTGACGAGGGCCAGGGCCGGTTCATCTGCCGACGCGGCCGCGACACAGCGGGACAGGGTCTCCGGGCTCACCAGCGGGACGTCCGCGTAGGTGACGAGCACCACCGAATCGTCTGCTATATCCGGCAGCGCCTGGGCGACGGCATGGGCCGTGCCCTTCTGTTCTGACTGCAGAACCCAGTTGAGAGGCGCCTCGCCGAATCGCGGCTCGATGGCTTGCCGGACCGCATCCGCCTGATGTCCCACCACCACATGAATACGCGTCGCATTCAGCCCCAGCGCCGTATCCAGCACATGGGCCAGCATGGGCTGACCGGCAATCGGGTGCAGGACCTTAGGCAACGCAGACCGCATGCGCGTGCCCTGACCCGCGGCCAGTACCACGACCTCGAGCTTTTCGTTCAGAAGGTTGACATCAGGGGTGGTCATAACGGCTTCCTGCCTCCGGGATCAGCGGGGCTGAACAGGATTGAAGGGGCCGATTATAGAGATTGCATGCGAAAAGGGGGCGACTGGCGTCACCCCGCTATGTAAGTTCCGATGCAGGTCCGGGGACACCTGCATTGGCGGTCCTGCTTAGGCAGACCTGCGCTGTCAGCGCCGACCAAAATCGGCGATTGCCACAGCCCTGTCAGCGACGGCGTTTCTTGAGCTCCGCCAGAGTCCGCTGCCGGGCCATGGCTTCGGCGAGAGCGGCGGCGGCCGACGAGAACTCGATCTCCGCGGTCTGTTCCGACAGCATGCGCTCGGCATTCTGCTGTGCTTCCAGGGCAGCCGCTTCGTCGATGTCTTCTGCCCGCAGCGCCGTATCCGCCAGCACGGTGACCACGCCGGGCTGGACTTCGAGATAGCCGCCGGATGCAAAGAAAACTTCTTCCTCGCCACCGTCCTTGGTCAGGGTGACCGGACCGGGCCGGATGCCCGTCAGCAACGGTGCGTGGCCGGGCATGATGCCCAGTTCGCCAATGGTGCCGGCGGCGCTCACCATGGTCACTCGACCGGAGAAGATTTCTTCTTCGGCGCTGACGATGTCGCAGTGGATGGTCATTGCCATAGTGGCGTTCCTTTCTTCCTTAGCGTCATTTCCTGCGGGTCATTACTGCAGGTCATTGCCCGGTGTCTCGAGGCACTCAGCTCAGTCTGACAGCGTTTTGTCCTTCTCGACCGCGTCCTCGATGGTGCCAACCATGTAGAAGGCATCTTCCGCCAGATGGTCGTACTCGCCATCCAGGATGGCCTTGAAGCTGCGAACCGTATCGTCGCGGCTCACATAAACACCCGGGTTGCCGGTGAACACCTCTGCCACGAAGAAGGACTGGGAGAAGAATTTCTGCATCTTCCGAGCCCGGTAAACGAGCTGTTTGTCTTCTTCGGAGAGTTCGTCCATACCGAGAATGGCGATGATGTCGCGCAGTTCCTGGTAGCGCTGCAGCACCTGCATGACACCCTGGGCCACGTCGTAGTGCTCCTGCCCCACCACCAGCGGATCGAGCTGACGGCTGGTGGAATCGAGCGGGTCAACGGCCGGGTAGATACCCAGGTCGGTGATGGCCCTGGACAGGGTGACCGTGGAATCCAGGTGCGCGAAGGTGGTGGCTGGCGACGGGTCGGTCAGGTCGTCCGCGGGTACGTAAACGGCCTGCACCGAAGTAATGGAGCCGGTCTGTGTGGTGGTGATCCGTTCCTGGAGCTGACCCATCTCTTCCGCCAGGTTCGGCTGGTAGCCTACCGCGGAAGGCATTCGGCCGAGCAGAGCCGATACTTCGGTGCCCGCCAGGGTGTAACGATAGATGTTGTCCACAAACAGCAGCACGTCACGGCCATCGTCCCGGAATTTTTCTGCCAGCGTCAGTCCGGTCAGCGCCACGCGCAGTCGGTTGCCTGGCGGTTCGTTCATCTGACCGAAGACCAGGGAGATCTTGTCCAGAACGCCGGACTCTTCCATTTCGTAATAGAAGTCGTTCCCTTCCCGCGTCCGCTCACCCACACCGGCAAAAACAGACAGACCCGAGTGCTCGGTCGCGATGTTCCGGATCAGCTCGAGCATGGTCACCGTCTTACCCACACCGGCACCACCGAACAGTCCGACCTTGCCGCCCTTGGCGAACGGACAGATCAGGTCGATAACCTTGATCCCGGTTTCCAGCAGCTCGTTGCCGCCCTTCTGGTCTTCATAGCTCGGCGGCTTCCGGTGAATGGGCATCTTCTGTTGCGCGTTCACCGGACCCTTCTCGTCGATGGGCTCGCCCAGCACATTCATGATCCGACCCAGGGTTTCCTCACCAACTGGAATGGAAATCGGCGCTTCCGTGTTTTCCACGGAAAGGCCACGAGAGAGGCCATCCGACGAACCCATCGCGATGGAGCGAACCACACCATCACCGAGTTGCTGCTGCACCTCGAGGGTGAGCCCCGTGGTGGTTACAGTCAGGGCATCGAAGACGTTCGGAACCGACTCGCGCGGAAATTCCACGTCGATCACAGCACCGATGATTTGAACGATTTTGCCGCTACTCATTTTCTTGGCCTCTAGTAGATCTGTATCTCTGTTCGTTTAGATGCTGCCGTTTGTTGAACGGCAGCATCTGTTTAACCTTTGTTTGATCGTTGTGCGATCAAACCGCCGCGTCCATTTTTTTTTGATCGCTTCGCGATCAAACCGCCGCGGCGCCACCCACGATCTCGGAGATTTCCTGGGTGATCGCTGCCTGGCGGGCGTTGTTGTAGATCAGGCTGAGCTCTTCGATCAGCTTTTCAGCGTTTTCGGTCGCGTTCTTCATGGCGATCATCTTGGCCGCCTGCTCGCAGGCCGTGTTCTCGATCACCGCCTGATACACCTGTGATTCGATGAAACGGGTGACCAGCCCTTCGATCAGCTGCCGGGCGTCGGGCTCGTAGATGTAATCCCAACGGTGGCCGTATTCGTCGCTGGCTTCCGGGTTCAGCGGCAGCAGCTGACGGATCGTCGGCGTCTGGGTCATGGTGTTCACGAAGTCATTGGAGATGATGTAGAGACGATCGATCTCGCCTTCCGTGAACGCATCGAGCATCACCTTGATGCCGCCAATCAGGTCGGCCAGGGCCGGCTGCTCACCCACATCGTTGACCGTGGCGCGAACATTGCCGCCCACCGAGCGGAAGAAGGAAATGGCCTTGTTGCCAATGAGGCCGAGCTCGGATTCCACGCCCTTCGCATGCCACTCACCGATGTCTCTGAGCAGCGTTCTGAACAGGTTGACGTTCAGACCACCGCACAGGCCCCGGTCAGTGGAAACCACCAGGTAACCGATACGCTTCACCGTTTCCCGCTCCTGCATATAGGTGTGGCGGTACTCTGGGTTGGCGTTGGCCAGGTGGCCGATCACCTGCCGGATCTTCTCTGCGTAGGGACGGCCCTCACGCATCCGATCCTGGGTCCGGCGCATGCGGCTGGTGGCAACCATCTGCATGGCGGAGGTGATCTTCTGCGTGGACTCCACAGAGTTGATCTTGTTCTTAATCTCTTTGCCGACGGCCATCTTCTATCTCGCTCGCTTATTCGTAGCTCTGAGTGGCCTTGAACGCTTCGATCGCCGCCCGCATTTCAGCGACGATCTCGTCGTTGTAGGCACCGGTCTCGTTGATGTTGTTCATGAACTCTGACTTTTCGGAATTCATGTAAGCCAGCAGGTCCCGTTCGAAATCGAGGACTTTCTCCACCGGCACATCGGCCAGGAAGCCTTCGGTGGCTGCATAAAGAGAAACACCCTGATCGGCCACACTCATCGGGCCGTACTGCTTCTGCTTCATCAATTCTTCCACACGGCGGCCGTGCTCGAGCTGTCTTCGGGTGGCTTCGTCCAGGTCGGACGCGAACTGTGAGAACGCCGCCAGTTCACGATACTGCGCCAGCGCCAGCTTGATGCCACCGGAGATCTTCTTCATGAAGGGCACCTGGGCCGAGCTACCTACCCGGGACACGGAGGTGCCGGGGGACATGGCCGGACGGATACCGGAGTTGAAGCGCTCCGTTTCAAGAAAGATCTGGCCGTCGGTAATGGAGATCACGTTGGTCGGGACGAACGCGGAGACGTCACCAGCCTGAGTTTCAATGATCGGCAGCGCGGTCAATGACCCGGTCTTGCCCTTGATCCGGCCACCAGTGGCCTGCTCCACGTAGTCGGCGTTGACCCGAGCGGCCCGCTCAAGAAGTCTGGAGTGCAGGTAGAACACGTCACCGGGATAGGCTTCACGACCCGGCGGGCGCTTAAGCAGCAGAGAAATCTGACGATAGGCCCAGGCCTGCTTGGTCAGATCGTCATAAATGATCAGCGCGTCTTCGCCTTCGTCGCGGAAGAACTCGCCCATGGAGCAACCGGAGTAGGGGGCGATGAACTGCATGGGCGCCGGGTCGGATGCGGAAGCCGCGACCACGATGGTGTTCTCCATCGCGCCATATTCTTCCAGCGTGCGCACCACATTGGCGATGGTGGACATCTTCTGACCAATGGCCACGTAGACACACTTAATGCCGGAGTCTTTCTGATTGATGATCGCGTCCACGGCAACGGCCGTCTTACCGATCTGGCGGTCGCCGATGATCAGTTCGCGCTGGCCACGACCGATCGGCACCATGGAATCGATACACTTGAGACCGATCTGAACAGGCTGGTCAACGGACTGACGGGCGATAACGCCGGGTGCGACCTTCTCGATCGGTGCGGTACCGGAGGCGTTCAGCGGGCCCTTGCCGTCGATGGGGTTACCGAGAGAGTCGACCACCCGGCCAAGCAACTCGCGACCGACGGGCACTTCCAGAATCCGACCGGTGCATCGGGCCGTCATCCCTTCGGAGAGACCTTCGTAATCACCCAGGATAACCACGCCGACGGAATCCCGCTCCAGGTTCAGCGCCATGCCGTAGAGGCCGCCGGTGAACTCGATCATCTCACCGTACTGTGCGTCGGCGAGGCCGTGAATACGCACGATACCGTCGGATACGCTGACGATGGTGCCTTCGTTCTGCGCCTCAGCCTGTACATCGAGAGATTCGATCCGACTCTTGATGATGTCGCTGATTTCAGAAGGATTCAGTTGCTGCATTTTCGCATTCCTCAAATTTCTTCGTTGCCCGACGTTGCTGCCTTCGCCGGGACTTTCGACCCGTTATCGGTTCGCTTGATCCGGTGCGCTGTCTTGATCAGGTGCGCTGTATGGTTTCCGCCAGCTTGTTGAGCCTGCCTTTCAGGGAGCCGTCGATCACCGTGTCGCCGGCCCGGATGATGGCGCCGCCGATCAGAGAGCCGTCCACATCGCTGACCATGCTCACATCACGCTCGAAGCGGCGGGACAACGCCCCTTTCAGACGCTCGAGTTCCTGCTCGGAAAGCGGATAGGCACTGGTGACGGTGACATCGAGCGTCGCCTGCTCTTCGGCCCGAAGGGCTTCGAACTGGGTCCGGATTGCCGGCAGCAGAGTAAGCCGCTTATTGCCGGCCAGTACCTGCACGAAACGCCGGCCCCGATCGTTGAGCTCGGGCCCGCATATATCGGACAGCCGCTGTGCCTTCTGTGCCTCTTCGACATCCGGCTTGGCCAGCAGCACCCGCACCGTCTCGTTTTCAGCCGCAGCCCCAAGCAGGGCCAGCATGCGTGACCACCGATCGAGCTCGCCATCGCCTTTGGCAATGTCGAACGCCGCGTTGGCATAAGGTCGGGCCAGGGTCGCTAGTTCCGCCATCGTACTATTCCCTTAAAGCTCTGCGGCAAGCTTGTCGAGGAGGGCGCTGTGTCGCGACGCATCCACTGACTCACCCAGAACCTGCTCAGCACCGGCAACCGCAAGCGCTGCCACCTGGGCACGAAGGGTTTCCTTGGCCCGGTTCACTTCCTGCTCGATTTCGGCACGGGCCGCTTCCTTCAGACGCTCGCCTTCTTCGCGGGCATCATTCTTGGCGTCTTCAACCATCTGGTTCGCCCGGCTTCGAGCCTGCTCGATCAGGCCGGCTGCCTCGTCTTTGGCTTCCTTCAGTTGATCGGATACGCGCTCCTGGGCCAGTTCCAGATCTTTTGCCGCACGCTCTGCTGCCGAGAGCCCATTTGCAATGGCCTCCTGGCGCTCGCGCATGGCGTCGATCAGCAACGGCCAGATCCACTTCCAGCACGCCCATATGAAGACAATGAACGTCACCGTCTGGCCAATCAGCGTAAAGTTCAGATTCATGCTCTAAACCTCTCGTTTAGTCGTCTCTATTCCGTCGATCTGCCGTTAACCTACAGCGAAGATCGTGTACAGACCGATACCGACCGCGATCATGGGTACGGCGTCTACCAGACCCAGAACGATGAAGAGCTGCGTTCTCAGCATCGGCAGCAGTTCCGGCTGACGAGCCACGCCTTCGAGAAACTTACCGCCCAGCACGCCCACGCCAATGGCCGCGCCAACAGCGCCAAGACCCATCATGAGTCCGCCTGCTACATAAAGAAGAACCGCTAGTTCCATGATTACTCCAAGTTTCGAGTTGTGAGTTTTACAAACTGCCCCGCTACCTGGAGCCGGGCATTATCTGTTCTTTAAGATCTGTTCTTTAAGGTTTATGCGTTGCTTACGCTTTATCTGGTCGCCTGTTCGGACTCAGTGTTCCTCGTCCACCTCATGTGCCTGGGCCATATAGACGATGGTCAGCACCGCGAAGATGAACGCCTGCAGGAAGATGATGAGCATGTGGAACATGGCCCAACCCCACTGCAGCACACCGCCGAGCAGACCCCATGCAAATCCGCCGGTGAACAGCAGAGCGATGAGGATGAAGATCATCTCGCCAGCATACATGTTGCCGAACAGCCGCAGCCCGAGGGAGAGCGGCTTGGCGATCAGCGTGACGCCTTCGAGGAAGAGATTGATCGGAAACAGAAATTTCGGGAACGGGTGAAAGGCGAGCTCGGCGAAGAATCCACCTAAACCCTTCTCCTTGATGCTGAAGAATAGAATCAGCACGAAGACAGACAGCGCCATGGCCATGGTGATGTTCGGATCCGTCGATGGCACCACCTTCATGTAGTGCACGCCGACCGCAGCGGCCAGCGTCGGTATCCAGTCCACGGGGACCAGGTCCATCAGATTCATGAGATAGACCCAGCAGAAGATCGTCAACGCCATGGGCGCGATGAGGCTGTTCTTATAGTTGAAGATCGTGCTGGTGGTGTCGTCGATGAAGTCGACGATCAGCTCGACAAAATTCTGCAGCGGGCCTGGCACACCCGCCGTTGCGTTTTTAGCCGCTGTGCGGAACAGAAGGAAGAACACGAGGCCGGTGACCACGGACCAGACCATGGAATCCACATGGATGGCGTTGAATCCCATGGCGGCTGCTTCCTGGGCGGTGTGAGCAAAGCCCCAGGAGCCGTCGGGATGTTGTCCGTAGGTCAGATTGGTCAGGTGGTGCTGGATATAACCAGCCGGATCTTCCGCTGCGCTCGCCATGTCCTGTCTCTGCTGCCTGTTGTCCGATTACTGTTGTGCTTACCGTTTTTGAAAGACCGGGCAGGGCCCGAGCATCTCAAATCGCCGTTAAGGATCAATTACCTGTCAGGTAACCGCCTCATTACCCGGACTATCCTGCGACCTTTTTATCTGGTCGATTACCTGGTCGCCCGTATCAGGCCGTTTCCAAGGCCTTTTCATTAGCCTTTTTTTGCTTTATCAGCTCTATTAACTCGAGTTATTCCCTCGAGGGGCCATCTCCCACGGCCAGTGGGACGGCCACATACATCAGCTGCATCAGAACCAGCGTGCCGAAAAAACCGGCCGCCGCCGGCTGCAACACGATGATGCAGGCGGCTACCAGCACGAGCGTCAGCACAAACTTCACCACGCCCTGCAGCAGAAAACTCGTCGCCGAGCGCTCCACCGATGCCCGCCAGGCATACAGTCCCGCCGGTATCGCACTGGCCAATCCCGCTGCCAGGGCCGCGGACGCTTCGCCTGAAAAACTGAGGCTGAAAAGCACCGCCGCTACCGCCAGCATGGCCACTACCTGCCAGACCACGATTCTATACGGCACTTGATCCCGCAATGATCGATTAGGCGCCACGCACTCCGGGCCTCGGAAAAGCGGCGCGTATTATATGGAGGGCACTGGCCCCGTTCAATTCAAAACCGAGGTTTTGGCGGGATTATTTGCCGGAATTGTTCCGCAGACGGGAAAGGTCGTTCCGGATGACCGCGACCAGTCCTTTCCCGCTACTTCAGATGAGAAAGGATGCCTTCCAACTCATCCAGGTTGGAGTAGCCGATGGTGAGCTTGCCGCCCCGGCCTTTGCCATCCTGCTGGATGGCCACCGGGGCACCGATACGGTCCGAAAGCTCCCGTTCCAGGCGGGCGGTATCCGCGTCTTTCACCGGCGCGGCAGTGCTTCTGGCCGGCTTGTGACGGTCCCGGACCATCGCTTCGGTGGCCCGCACAGAAAGCCCTTTTGCAGCCACCACCCGCGCCAGCCGTTCCTGGTCCAGCGCCGCCAGCGGCAGCAGCGCCCGGGCATGGCCCATTTCGATCTCACCGGAGAGCAGCATGTCCCGCACCGGTGGTGACAGATTCAGCAGTCGGAGCAGGTTGGTCACTGCAACCCGTGATTTGCCGACCGCATCCGCCACCTGCTGCTGGGTCAGACCGAATTCTTCTTTCAGGCGTTCGAGGGCCTGCGCTTCCTCCAGTGGATTCAGATCTTCACGCTGAATGTTCTCAATCAGCGCCATGGCCGAGGCCTGCTCGTCCGTGACCTCGCGCAGAACGGCGGGAATACGGGTCAGCCCGGCAATGCCGGCCGCCCGCCAGCGCCGCTCACCGGCAATGAGTTCGTATCCGCCCTGGGGCCGGCTGCGCAGCACCACGGGCTGCATAAGTCCCTGGGATCGGATGGAGGCGGCGAGTTCGTTTAACGCCTGTTCGTCGAAAACCCGGCGGGGCTGATAGCGGCTGGCGACCACGTCGCCGATAGCCACTTCGGTGAGTCCGTCAACACGGGGTGTATCCGCCGTCACCGCATCCGCAGCACTTTCCTGCGCCTGCTCGGTGGGTACGGGCTCCCGGGTTGCCCGATCGGCCGAAAGCAGCGCGTCCAGACCGCGACCCAACCGCTTCTTACTCACTGTTCACTCCCGAAACTGCCTTTGCTCTGATCAACGCCCGCACCCGTTCTGCCGCCCATTCAGCCCGGTTCCGCACGGAGCTGGTGTTTTCTCTTTATCTCTCCGGCGAGCGCCATATAGGCCACCGCGCCTCTGGACTGACGATCGTAGAGAATGGCCGGCAACCCGTGGCTGGGTGCTTCCGCAAGCCGGACGTTTCTGGGGATCACTGTGCGGAACACCTGGTCGCCGAAGAACTGGATGAGTTGCCGGGAGACATCCCGGGTCAGACTGTTGCGCGGATCATACATCGTCCGTAACAGGCCCTCTATGGCGAGGTCCGGGTTTGCCGCGTCCCGCACGCCATCCACGGTTTCCAGCAGCGCGCTCAAGCCTTCGAGCGCGTAGTACTCACACTGCATGGGGATCAGAACACTGGAAGCGGCGATCAGCGCATTCAGAGTGAGGATGTTCAGAGAGGGGGGACAGTCGATGATCACATAGTCCAGATCGGTCACGTCCGCCAGACGCTCCTTCAACCGATACTCACGGCGCTCCATGTTCATCAGTTCCACTTCCGCGGCGGTGAGATCCGTGTTCGCCGGGACCAGCGTGTATCCGCCCTGACAGCGTTCCGCCACGTCACCGAGCGCCACGCCATCGATCAGCCAGTCGTAAATGCTGCGCGCCACGGCCGATTTGTCCACACCGGAACCCATGGTGGCATTCCCCTGCGGATCCAGATCGATGAGCAACACACGGCAGCCGGACAGGGCAAGGGAGGCCGCCAGATTGACGCTGGTGGTGGTCTTGCCAACTCCCCCTTTCTGGTTTGCTACTGCAATGGTCCTTTTCACTGTCTCGGTCCTATTCTTTTTGTTCTTCTTTTTATGTGTCTGAAACTATGCGTCTGAAACTATCGTGTCTGGATCTGCTTTTGGTTCCGGGTTCGAACCCGGCTCGCACCGCTCGCGTTCAATGATCATCACTTCGTGGGTTCGATCAAGGCCCGGAATACGGATCTCATGCAACCCGGTTATCTCGAAACCCCGGGGAGGCTTCTGCGGTGCCGAGGTGGTTTCAGCAACCGCGTCGCCGTCTTCTTCCGGTCTGGTCACCGTCGACGTCATCAGAACCAGGCGACCGTCCGGTTTCAGCAGGGGGTCCGCAAGACGGAGCAGGCCCGCAGGATCATCCACTGCCCGGGAAACCACGATATCGGCGCCGGCAGCCGATTCGTCCGACGCCGACCCATTCAGATCGGCGACCCGGGCCACCACGTTGGTCAGCCCCAATTCGCCGATGACCGTCTCCAGAAAACGGATCTTGCGTTGATTCCGGTCGATGAGCCGCCAGGTCAGTTCAGGCAGTGCAATAGCCAGCGGCAGGCCGGGCAAGCCGGCGCCGGTACCGATATCCAGAACGTGCATGCCCGTTGTTTCCGTCGAATCGCGACCGAGCAATGGGGCAATGCTCAGGCTGTCGAGGATGTGTCGGGGCCAGACCCGGCCGATATCACGCCGGGAAATCAGATTGAATCGGGCATTCCATCGTTCCAGCTGGCCGACGTAGCGGATCAGCCGATCAGCCTGGCCGTCATCCAGAGGCACGCCAAGGGCAAGGGCGTCGGTCTGCAACCGGGAAACGTCCACCTCAGCCGGACAGTTCGGCGGACTCGCGCCGCCGGCTGAATTGCGCAGGATCGGCGGAATCAGACAGCTTTTTCGCGTGCACCAGCAGCAGCGACAGGGCAGCCGGCGTCATGCCCGGGATGCGAGCAGCCTGGGCCAGGGTGGCCGGCCCCACTTCAGTCAGCTTTTCAGCGAGCTCGGCGGAGAGACCGGGTACCTGTCCGAAGTTGATTTCCGTCGGCAGCGCTATTCCCTCGTGGCGTCGAACCCGGGCGATCTCCTCTTCCTGTCGCCGGATGTAGCCTTCGTACTTGGTTTCGATCTCAACCTGGGCGAGTACTTCCGGATCGGCCGGTTCGCCGAGCACCTCGGTCAGCGCCTCATGGATATCCTGGAAGGCGACCCGTGGCCGCCGGATGAACGCTGCAAGCGGAGTTTCTTTGGCAATGGTCTCTCCGGCCGCGGCACCCACCCGGTCCGCCAGCGCCGTGCCGGGATTCAGATGAATACTGTCGACCCTGGCCCGGAGCGCCTCGATGGCCGCTTTCTTAGCTTCAAAAACCTGCCAGCGATCCGCCCCGACCAGACCCAGCGACCGGCCTTGAGGGGTGAGCCGCTGGTCGGCGTTGTCTTCCCGCAGACGCAGCCGGAATTCGGCCCGGCTGGTGAACATCCGGTACGGCTCGTTGGTGCCGAGAGTGATCAGGTCGTCCACCAGCACGCCCAGATAAGCTTCGTCGCGCTTCGGCCACCAGGGCGCATCACCTGACACCTTGCGTGCCGCGTTGAGACCAGCCAGCAACCCCTGGGCGCCGGCTTCTTCATAGCCCGTGGTTCCGTTGATCTGGCCGGCGAAAAACAATCCGTCCAACGCTTTGGTTTCCAGACTGTAGTTCAGGTCTCTCGGGTCGAAGAAATCGTACTCGATGGCATAGCCGGGGCGCGTAACATGCGCCTGTTCGAATCCTCGGATGCTGCGAACCAGCTTGAGTTGTATATCGAACGGCAGGCTGGTGGAGATCCCATTCGGATAGAGTTCACTCGTCGTGAGGCCTTCCGGCTCCACGAAAATCTGATGCTGCACCCGGTCCTGAAACCGCACTACCTTGTCTTCGATACTCGGGCAGTAACGCGGCCCGGTACCTTCGATCACACCGGTATAAAGCGGTGACCGATCGAGGGCCGACAGAATGATTTCGTGCGTTTTCTCATTGGTCTGGGTGATATAACAAGGCACCTGAGCAGGTCGCACGAATGCCTTTCGCCCATCCTCACGCTCCTGCTGGTGAGTGTGCATGAACGACATGAGTGGCGCCGGATCATCTCCCGGCTGCGCAGCCATGACAGAATAGTCAACGGACCGGCCATCGATCCTCGGTGGCGTTCCCGTCTTCAGCCGATCGACCCGAAAGGGTAGAGCGCGCAATCGATCTGCAAGGGCGTTGGACGGCGCGTCACCGGCCCTGCCCCCCGGGTGATTTTCGAGACCGATATGAATCCGGCCACCGAGAAACGTGCCGGTGGTGAGCACCACGGCGCCGGCGTGGAAGTTGAGACCCATCTGGGTAGCCACACCGACCACGCGACCTCTGCCATCGCCGCCGGACGGCTCGACCAGCAGATCAACTACGGTCTGCTGGAAAATGGTCAGATTCTCTTCTTTGTCGAGCAACTGGCGGATGGCCTGGCGGTATAGCGCCCGATCAGCCTGAGCCCGGGTTGCACGGACCGCTGGTCCCTTGCTCGCATTCAGCACCCGCAACTGGATGCCGGCCATGTCCGCCGCCTTGCCCATCAGACCATCGAGGGCATCAATCTCCCGGACCAGATGGCTTTTGCCGATGCCGCCGATGGCCGGGTTACAGGACATCTGGCCAATGGTTTCCACGGCCTGTGTGAGCAGCAGCGTTTTTGCACCAGTGCGGGCGGCCGCGGCTGCGGCCTCGGAACCGGCATGGCCAGCCCCGATTACGATGACGTCATATCTGTCCGGATAGTTCATGGAGGTGTGCTCGCGCGGAAAAACGGCCTGCCGGGAAAAATGGGAGCGGGAGTATACGCTTCCAGCGGCCCCTTGTTAGGCCACCAATTCTATCCGTTTCTCTGCCGCTCTACTTGCCGATGCAGAAGCTGGAGAAGATCTCTCCAAGCAGGGCATCACTCGACATCACGCCGACGATCTCGCCGAGGGACCCGTGCACGGCCCGGAGTTCTTCCGCAATCAGTTCACCAGGCAGGGTGTCCGCGGCCAGCGAGCGGGCCGTCCGGGCCCGGGTCAGCGCCTCCCCGAGGGCGAGCAGGTGGCGCTTCCGCGCCGTGAACAGGTTGCTGCGCGGTGTAAACCCGGCCTTGTCTCTGATGGCCTTTCGGAGCTCATCCAGGCCTTCGCCGGTTTGTGCGGACACGGCCTGAAACCCGCCGAGGCGCGCGTTCGCGGCCTGGGCAGGCTGCAGATCGATCTTGTTCAGAACCGGAATAATTCTTTCGATATCAAACGCTTGAGCGCTCATGGCCGCATCCGGGAAGGCCGCCTCCAGGTCCGCGAGCATGCCCTCCACGCTGAGGGTCGCGGCTCCGACATTCGCTTGTGTCGAACTCTGTTCCGTCGCGCTCTGAATAGCGAGGACGATGTCGGCACTCGCTGCTTCGGCCAGCGCCCGTTTCACGCCTTCCGCTTCCACTGCGTCCGCCGCCGGCCGCAATCCGGCGGTATCCACCACCTCCACCGGCAGCCCGCCCAGATTCAGATCCGCCCGGATCAGATCGCGGGTGGTACCGGGAATCTCGGTGACGATGGCTCTGGCCTCCCCCGTCAGTCGGTTGAGCAGGCTGGATTTACCCACGTTGGGTACACCGATCAACGCCAGTTTTATGCCGTCCCGGAGAATGACCCCCTGGGCACAATCCGCCTCCAGGGATTCGAGCAAACCGATGATCTCATCGATCCGTTGGGTGATCTGCCCCTCGGCGAGCAGATCCACGTCTTCGTCCGGAAAGTCGATCGCCGCTTCCACGAATACGCGCAAACTCACGACCAGCGCGTCGATTTCACCCAGACGCTCGGAGAAGGCGCCGGACAGGGAACGGTTCGCGCCACGCACGGACGCCTCGGAAGCACCGGCAATGAGGTCGGCCACCGCTTCCGCCTGGGCCAGATCCAGTTTGCCGTTCAGATAGGCGCGTTCAGTGAACTCACCCGGCCGGGCAAGTCGCGCGCCTGCGCCGAGGATTTCATCGAGCAGCATCTGCAGAACGACCGGGCCACCATGGCCCTGGAACTCGACGACCTGTTCGCCGGTGAACGACTTCGGAGCGCTGAAATAGAGAACCAGACCGGTGTCCAGCGCCTCGCCGTTGCTGTCCCGGAAGGTGCGGAACTGTACCCGTCTCGGTTTGAGGCCGGTGCCGGCAATGCGCTCACCGAGTGTCAGCGCCTCGGGACCGGATACCCGGATCACACCAATACCGGCCTGACCCGGTGCAGTGGCGACAGCGGCAATAGTGTCTATGTCCTGGCCGCCGTCCATCGCCCTGCTTACTCCTGGCACCGATCCAACGCTCAGTCACCCCGCAGGGTGTGAACGTCGGTCAGCATCAGGCCTTGGCCTCCTGGGCTTTTTCGGTCTGTTTGATCACGTAGTACTGCTGGGCGACGCCGAGCACGTTGTTGACCAGCCAGTAGAGGACCAGTCCAGCCGGGAAGAACAGAAACAGTACGGTGAACATAATGGGCATCATCTTCATCATCCGAACCTGCATCGGGTCTCCCACCGCAGGGCTCATCAGCTGGGTCAGATACATGCTGCCGCCCATCAGCAGCGGCAGAATGAAGTAGGGGTCCATGGCCGCGAGGTCGTTGATCCAGAGCATGAACGGCGCCTGTCGCAATTCGACCGACTCGAAGAGCACCCAGTACAGGGCGATGAAGATCGGCATGGGCAGCAGCATGGGCAGACACCCGCCGAGCGGATTCACCTGCTCTTTCTTGTAGAGATTCATCATCTCCTGGGACAATTTCTGTCGATCATCCGCGTAGCGTTCCTGCAAACGCTTCATCTGCGGCGCCACCCGGCGCATGTTGGCCATGGATTTGTAGCTGGCCGCCGAGAGGGGATACAGCACGGCTTTCACCAGTACGGTGAGTAGAATGATTGCCACGCCCCAGTTGCCGACGAAGCCGTAAAGCCAGTCGAGCACGTAGTACAGCGGCACCGCGAGCCACCAGAGGAAACCGTAGTCCACGGTCAGGTTCAGGTTCGGCGCAATCTCTTCGAGCCGTTTCTGATCCTTGGGACCGGCGTAAAAACGGGTCTGGTAATGCGCGTTTGCACCGGGCTCGATGGTCTTCAGCGGTCCGGTATAGCCGAAGACGTACATGCCGTCATTGCGCCGCTGACCGTAGTAGTTGTTGGTTTCGGTCTCATCTGCCACCCAGGCAGAGAGAAAGTAATGCTGCAGAAACGCCATCCAGCCGCCTTCCACGGCGATCCGGAAGGTTCCAGACTCTTCCAGATCGTCAAATTCCAGCTTTTCGTAGCGGGACTCGGCCGTGGTCAGCGCCGCACCCAGGTAGGGCTGGGGCCCCAGAGAGAAAGTGCTGCTGCCGGCAGGTTCACTATCGTCCCGCTTGATCTGGGCAAACAGGCTCGCATGCACAGCCTGGGCACTCCCGTTGACGACCTCGTAGTCCACGTCCACCAGGTAGTCGCCAGGACGGAAGGTGAAGGTCTTGGTGACGGCCTGCCCATCCACCGTTGCCTCGAGGATCACCGCGAGCGGCTGATCACCTTCCAGTTGATAGGCGCTCGCCGCACTCTGATACAGCGGCCGGCTGCCGCCACTATCCACGCCATCCGTGCCGATCAGACCGCTTTGCGCCACGTAGGTGTGGCCGCGACCGTTGTCGAGCAGCACATATGGAACGTCCGGTGCTTCCAGAGAGACCGGGTAGGCAGGCAGTTCGGTACGGACGATGTCGCCGCCGAGTCGGTCTATCCAGACGTTCAGTTCCGGCGTCTGGACCTTGATCAGGCGGTCCGCAGTCGCCGCAGCCTCGCCGGGCGCAGGTCGGTTTGCTTCGCTGCTCGCGATCAGGGATTCATCCGGCACGTCGGAACCGGTGGCAGCCTGGGGCACCAGCCCCTGTTCCCCCACACTGAACTCATCCACGTCACCGCCGGCGGTCTGACCGGCAGCGAGCGGTTCAGGCTCGGGCGCGCTCGAATATTCCGCTTCCACGGGCCCCTGCATGAAATCCTCGTTCCAGGCGAGAATCATCAGGTAGCCGGTGGCGGCGAGACCGATCAGCAGCAGAATGCGCTGTACTTCCGTCGGTAGCATCTTGGGTCAGATCTCCTTTGCCGTCGGATGGAGATCCGAGGACTGATGTGTGCGGTTATTGTTGGTCGCCATGCTGCGGGATTCTGCGCCCGCCGGGGCTGTGCAATCCGGGGCCGGACAACCTGGATCCTGGCAACCCGGGACAGGATCGAACCCACCCGGATTGAAGGGATGGCATCTGCCGAGGCGCTTCACTGCCAGCCAGCCGCCCCGGACCGCGCCATGGCGATCGACGGCCTGCAAGGCATAGTGGGAGCAGGATGGATGGAAGCGGCACTGGTTGCCGATGAAAGGACTCAGCGTGAGCTGATAGGCGCGGATAATCGCGCGGGCAACCCCAGCAGGCCACCTGGTCGGTGTCATTATCCCGGCGCTCAAACTATTTCGTCTCCGGTGCATTCAGCGATTTTGCCTCTGTGAGCAACCTGTCGAGGTATCGGTGCAGGCGCGGCCGGTCTACGGGCCCCACCACCCGGATCACCAGATCGATCGCCGGGAGTTCATGTCGGGCTGTTCTGAAACGGTCCCGGATGACTCGCTTTATCCTGTTCCGCGCGCTGGCCCGAGCGACGGCCTTTTTGCCGACGATCAAGCCCAAACGAGCGTGCTGCATTCTATTGAAAACCAGGTTCAGACGTAATGGCCCGGCTTTCAATCGTGCCTGTGGCCGACGCAGCACCAGTTCGAATTCACGGGCATGGGTAAGCCGCAGCTGACGCGAGAAGCTCTGGTCGACGGGGAGTGCGCCACGAGGCTCAGTGGGCACGGCAGGAAATGCCGGTGCAGACCGGCTGAGAAGTCAGACGCTCAGGCGCTTGCGACCTTTTGCACGGCGGGCATTCAGAACCTTTCGCCCACCCTTGGTCGCCATGCGGGCACGGAAGCCATGTGTACGCTTACGCTTCAGGTTGCTCGGCTGAAATGTTCTCTTCATTCTCGTCGCCCGGTGTGAGAGTGCTGGAAGGGGGCGCGATTCTAGGGAGGGGCCAGGACGCTGTCAACTTCTCATCCAACCGCCCTGGCGGGTGATGGCGCAGAACGAATGGCCGCTTTTCCGGTGGCAGAGTATCTGAAGACAAATAATAGGATTGATAAATATATAAGACTTGTTGGTTGTTGCTTGTTGGGGGCAGGGCACGCTGTTGATAAGGCCGGAATTACCCTGACGCTCAATGACTTGGCGGCGGGCAATGACTGTGTAAAACCCCATGAATAGAGGGGCGGAAGTCTGTGCGTGAATCTGGACAACTTCCCACCGATCTTTCTATCCCAATTTTATCCACAGGTTCTTAACCGTTTTCCACACATGCTAGTCGGCCCCGTATTCACGGGAGTGAAACTTTTCCTGACCGGTAACCTTTTGAATTTCCCCGAGTTAAAAAAAAGCTTAGTGAATTCTCACGCATCGCATAGCCAATCGATGACGTTCGTGTCTAGAATTCTCCCCTCTCAAGGACAGCCGAAACGCTCCGAATGTCCGATGGATTGCCAAGCCCGCAACGAAGCGGTTGGCAGCTCTTCAGAAGAGGCAGGAGATGGATTTTGGTCACCCTTCCGCGACGGAACGGTGGCAGGGATCAGCAAAGGATTCGATCGATAGGTTGGGACAACCGAACCATCGATCGGGAAATAAAACACCCCGAAGAGGGTGGGCCCCTAAGGGCTGAAAAGAACCGAAAAAAATATAGGGTCGGATCCAGTTTCCGGGCTGCAACATTCGATATTGTGCAGAACCCACCGCATTTGCGGCGACGCGTATTTATGCGTTCGCGCAAATTGTGTGATCCGTAGGCCCAGATAAGATTGAAATTGGACGCTGCGATCGTCATGGTTCGAAGAAACCACCGCCGATCAACACAGAACTGGAAAACTAGTACCGGATCTGGAAACAGAACTGGAAGCTAGAACTAAGAAAAAAGTTAGAAAGTTAGAAAGTTAGAATGGCTCAATCGCCGTCGGCAGCAACCGTTGAGGTTTGCAGGCTTCGGATCGAAAGAGCTGCATGAGTAGATTTGCATTGGGGGCAAACTCAGGTGGGACGTTCCGTATGGCACAAGTGCCTAGATCGGCTACAGGACGAGCTATCGTCTCAGCAATACAACACGTGGATCCGGCCACTTCAGGCGCGTGAGCAGGAAGACCGGTTACACATATATGCACCGAACCGTTATGTCAGAAATCAGGTTCAAGCGGCCTATCTCGAAAGAATCAACGAACTGCTCGACCAGCTCGGCGATCCCGCGAATCCGCTCGGTGTGGATCTCGCGGTGGGCGATGCGGATGACCAGGGGCCAGAGCGTGTGCCCGTGAGAGCAGATGGCAGTGGTGGTGTGTTCGAACGGGAAAACCGGCAGGCGGTGCAGCATCAGCTGAACGAGGACTTCACCTTCTCGACCTTTGTGGAAGGTAAGTCGAACGAGATGGCAAAGGCCGCGGCAACCCAGGTTGCTCAGAATGCGGGGCAATCCTACAACCCGTTGCTGCTCTACGGTGATGTGGGCCTGGGAAAAACGCACCTGATGCAGGCGGTGGGTAACGAGATCAAGGCGTCGAACCCGGATGCGAGGGTCGTTTACCTGCATTCTCAGCGGTTCGTGCAGGACATGGTGAAGGCGCTTCGTCAGGGCACCATGGCGGATTTCATGTCTTATTACCGATCCGTGGATACGCTGCTGATCGACGACATCCAGTTCTTCGCCAAGAAACTGCGATCACAGGAAGAGTTCTTCCATGTGTTCAATGGCCTTCTGGAGAAAGGCAGCCAGATGGTGCTTACCTCGGATCAGTATCCGCGGGAAATCGATGGCCTGGAAGAGCGGCTCAAGTCCCGATTCGTCTGGGGCCTGACCGTTGAGATGGAAGCGCCGGATATCGAAACCCGGGTCGCCATTCTCATGAAGAAGGCGGAAGCCGAACAAGTGGAACTCGATCCTGCGGTCGCGTTCTTTATCGGTGAACGGATTCGATCCAATGTCCGCGAACTGGAAGGTGCGCTCCGCAGGGTGATCGCCAATGCGCGATTCACCGGCAGTCGGATCAGCATCGAGCAGGTGAAACGGGCGCTCAGGGACCTGCTGGCGATCCAGGATCGGCAGGTGAGTATCGACAATATTCAACGAACGGTTGCCGAGTACTACAACATCAAGATCTCCGACGTTCTGTCGAAGCGGCGCAATCGAACCATCGCCCGGCCACGCCAGGTGGCCATGGCGCTGGCAAAGGAACTGACCAACCATTCGCTGCCCGAGATCGGGGAAGCGTTCGGCGGCCGGGATCACACTACTGTGTTGCATGCCTGCCGGAAAATTGCCGAGCTTAAGGAAAGCAGCACGGATCTGGCAGAAGATTACAAGAACCTCAGCCGCCTGCTCGCCAGCTGAGCGCGCCCATAGCGTGCCCATAGGATGGTGCGCTGACGGGCCGGAACCGCCAGGTACCCGGTGAGGCGGGTTGGGTCCGGTGTCGAGAAAAACCGAACCGCTCCCGTCGTGCCGATGGTATCGTGTGCAGGCGCTGCAGAGGTGGCTTGCGACCAGAAGGAATACCTGCAAAATCCCTGCAAACGGACCCGCGAAAAGACGCTGATTTCACCTGAGTCCGGTAGTCTCGCATTTTAGATTTGTGGGAGCCTGGCGGAGACAGGCGCCAGACGAGCGGCAACACAGCGCAAAAAAGGCCGGCGACAGCCAGACAACGGCGGCTGTCCCTGCTGAGTCCGGCTGAATCCAGCTGATAACAGCTGATTGAAGAACGAGAGACCCAGACAATGAAGTTCACCACCAATAGAGAATCCCTGCTCCGCGCCCTGCAACTGGTTACCGGCGTCGTTGAACGTCGGCAGACCCTGCCTGTGTTGGCTAATTTGTTAGTTGTGGCCAGGGACGGCAGCCTGTCTCTGACGGGGACCGATCTGGAGGTCGAACTGGTTGCGAACGAATCTTCGGTGGAGATTCAGCAGGAAGGAGAAGCGACCATTCCGGCGAGAAAGCTGGCCGACATCTGGCGTTCGCTGCCGGAAGACGCCCAGGTTACGGTGGAAGTTGCCGGTGATCGGGCCACGGTCCGATCCGGTCGCAGCCGATTCACCCTGGCAACCCTCCCCGCTGCCGATTTCCCGAAGGTGGAAAGCGGTGCGGACGATGCAGAATTCAAGGTTTCCCAGTCGGACCTCCAGGGTCTGCTCGACCAGGTGAGCTTTTCCATGGCGCAACAGGATGTCCGCTATTTCCTGAACGGCATGCTGCTGGAAGTGGATCCCGCCCATCTGCGCACGGTCGCAACGGATGGGCATCGGCTTGCGATGAGTACGCTGGAAGGTGCCGGTGCCGGTAATGAAAGGGTTCAGGCCATTGTGCCGCGAAAGGGCGTGCTCGAACTCAGCCGCCTGCTAGACGATGGCGATGACGAGGTGCTCATGCAGCTGGGTGCCAATCACCTGCGGGTGAGCAAAGGGCCGTATACCCTGACGACCAAGCTGGTCGATGGTAAGTTTCCTGACTATGAAAAGGTGGTGCCCAAGGATCTGGGACGCACCATCACCGGAGACCGGAATTCGCTGAAGCAGGCGTTCCAGCGTGCTTCTATTCTCTCCAACGAGAAATACCGCGGTGTCCGGATGATCATCGATGGGGAACAGATGACCATACAGGCCAACAATCCGGAACAGGAAGAGGCCGAAGAGCAGGTGGCCGTGGAATATGATGGCGAACGGATGGAAATCGGTTTCAACGTCAGCTATCTCCAGGATGTCCTGAGCGTGCTGGATACCGAACAGATACAGCTTTCTGTTTCGGACGCCAACAGCAGTGCCCTCATAGAAGGTATGGGTAAAGAGGACGCGGTCTACGTTGTCATGCCCATGCGGCTCTAAGAACACCGTGGGCTGATCGCGCGGGCCTTATTACGTGCGTTTCAACCGGCTGGAAGTTTCCTATTTCCGAAACCTGAGCGCTGTCTCCATCGATCTGGCGCCGGGACTCAACACCTTTTATGGCGACAACGGCGCCGGGAAGACGGCGCTGCTGGAAGCCGTGCATCTCCTCTGTCGCGGCCGCTCGTTCCGCACTCAGAAAACACAGACGCTCATTCAGCACGGAATGGATCAACTGGTGGTCCGTGGGGTGATCGATGACGAAGCCCGGGGCGCCACCACGCTGGCCATCAGCAAAGACCGCCGTGCCCGCACAGAATTGCGTCTGAACGGGGAAACGGAACGCCGTCTTTCTGAAATCGCCCGGCTTACGCCGATCCAGGTGATGCTGCCCGATATCGCGGAACTGGTCTTCGGTGGTCCCTCTAACCGGCGTAGCTGGCTGGATTGGGGTACGTTTCACGTGAAACCTTCTTATCTGGACTCGTTACGTCAATATCTTCGTGCGGTTAAGCAGCGAAACACCTTGTTGAAAGACCGGGCGGCAGCCAGGACATTACAACCCTGGCATGAGGAAGTTGCCCGACTCGGAGAACGGGTGACCGAGGACCGGCTGTCCTACCTTGAACAACTCATCCCTCATTTTCAGTCGGTTCTGGCCGAGCTGGCGCCGGAATTAACCCTGGAGGTGCGCTACCGAAGAGGTTGGGGCGAAGAGGAACAACTGGGTAAATTATTAGCTGAATCGAACCCTCGCGAGGTAAAATACGCTTCTACACTGTGGGGGCCGCACAGAGCGGATGTCCAGATTCGGGCCGATGGCACACCAGCCGGCGCGATCCTCTCACGCGGCCAGGGAAAGCTTGTGGCGAGCGCTCTGCAGATTGGACAGGCATCGCTGCTTTCCCAATCAGAGCAGCGAACGACCGTATTTCTGATCGACGATGCCGGGGCCGAGCTCGATATGGCTCATAACGCCCGTTTCTTCGGCCTGCTGGAGCGATTGGGTGGGCAGATTCTGGCTACGACAACGCGAGATCCATCGTCTACGGAGCGATCGGTCAGTGTCGATACAAATTCGGGGGTGTTTCACGTGGAACATGGACGGGTGACCCCGAGTAATTAAGTTCGTGCCTGAGGCGGATGCGCCGGGCCGACTAGGAGACTGAATGAGCGAAGAGAATTACGACTCGGGCAGCATCAAGGTGCTCAAAGGCCTGGAGGCCGTGAAAAAGCGTCCTGGCATGTACATCGGCGACACCGAAGATGGCACGGGACTGCACCACATGGTGCAGGAACTGGTGGATAACGCCATCGATGAGTCGCTGGCAGGCCATTGCGATCAGATCGACGTGATCGTTCATTCGGAAGAAGCCATCACCGTACGTGACAATGGCCGCGGCGTGCCGGTGGATATCCACCCGGAAGAGGGGGTTTCCGCCGCAGAAGTGATCATGACCACGCTCCATGCCGGCGGCAAATTCGATGACAACAGCTACAAGGTGTCCGGCGGGTTGCATGGAGTGGGCGTTTCCGTTGTTAACGCCCTGTCCGAAGAACTGCGGCTCACGGTCCGAAGAGACGGCAAGGTCTACGAACAGACCTATAAAGAAGGGGTGCCACTGGCGCCATTGAAGGAAGTTGGAGAAACGGACAAGCGTGGTACAGAGTGCTATTTCAAACCGTCTGCGGAAACCTTCGGCAATATCCGCTTCCATTATGAGGTGCTGGCCAAGCGCCTGCGGGAACTGGCCTTCCTTAATTCCGGTGTCGGGATCCTGCTTAAGGACGAACGCACCGGGAAGGAAGAAACGTTCCACTACGAAGGCGGTTTGCGCGCCTTCGTGGAATATCTGAATCAGAACAAATCCGCCTTGAATGAAGTCTTCCATTTCACCACCGACCGGGAGGACGGGGTGGGGGTGGAGGTTGCCATGCAATGGAACGACAGCTTCCAGGAGCAGGTGTTCGCCTACACCAATAATATTCCCCAGGGTGATGGTGGCACCCACCTGGCCGGATTTCGTGCCGGTCTGACCCGAACGCTGAACAGCTACATTGAGCGGGAAGGCCTGCTGAAAAAGGTGCAGGTGAATACTTCCGGCGATGACGCCCGGGAAGGTCTGACCGCGGTGATCAGTGTCAAAGTCCCTGACCCCAAGTTCTCTTCTCAAACAAAAGACAAGCTAGTTTCCAGTGAGGTCAAAACCGCCGTTGAGCAGGAATTGAACCGATTCTTTACAGAATATCTGGAAGAGCATCCTCAGGATGCCAAGTCCGTGGTCACCAAGATGATCGATGCCGCCCGGGCCCGGGAAGCGGCACGTAAGGCCAGGGAAATGACCCGGCGCAAGGGCGCCCTGGACATTGCCGGCCTGCCTGGCAAGCTCGCCGATTGTCAGGAAAAAGATCCAGCCCGGTCCGAGCTCTACCTGGTGGAGGGTGACTCCGCGGGTGGTTCTGCCAAACAGGGGCGCGATCGCCGCACCCAGGCCATTCTGCCACTCCGAGGTAAAATTCTGAACGTGGAGAAGGCCCGGTTTGACAAGATGCTTTCGTCAAACGAGGTGGGTACCCTGGTTACCGCGCTGGGTTGCGGTATCGGACGGGACGAATTCGATCCGGATAAGCTCCGCTATCACCGGATCATTATCATGACCGATGCGGACGTGGACGGCTCCCATATCCGTACGCTTCTGCTTACCTTCTTTTTCCGGCAGATGCCGGAACTGGTGGAACGGGGACATGTGTTCATCGCCCAGCCGCCGCTGTACAAGGTGAAGAAAGGCAAACAGGAGCGATACGTCAAAGACGACGAAGAACTGAATGCCTATTTCCTGCAGGTGGCCCTCGATGGGGCCAAGCTGCATGTCAACGCGGACGCACCGGCCATCGACGATTCGGCGCTGGCGGAACTCGCCACCGAATACAGGCGCCTGCTCGGACGCCTGGATAAGATGAACCGGGTCTATCCCCGGGTGGTGACCGAGGCCTTCGTGGATCTGCCAGCCCTGGACCTGGATGCCCTCCATGACGAGGCGGGCATGCGCGCGTGGAGTGAGCGTTTACAAACCCGGTTGGCCTCAGAAGATGCAAGTGCGACCGTTGTCCTTGATGTGGAGCATCAGACCTGGTGCCCCCAGGTGGACATCAAAGTCCGGGGTATCACTGAGACGGTTTCGCTCCCTCACGCCTTTTTTGTGGGTGCCGAGTACCGCGCCATTGCCGCCATGAGCCAGCGCCTCGAGGGACTGCTCGAGTCAGGCGCCTATATCGAACGGGGTGATAAGGCGCAACCGGTTGAACGGTTTGGCCAGGTTTACGACTGGCTGCTCACAGAGGCTCGCCGGGGCATGGATTTCCAGCGCTATAAGGGCCTGGGGGAAATGAACCCGGATCAGCTCTGGCATACCACCATGGACCCGGATGTGCGACGGATGCTGCAGGTGAGCGTGGATGATGCCATCGCCGCGGATCGCATGTTCACCACGCTGATGGGTGATCAGGTGGAACCACGCCGGGAGTTCATCGAGGCCAATGCGCTGACCGTGGTGAATCTGGACGTCTGAGCCATCCAGGCGGGGCAGATGTGCCCCGTCCTGCCCGCGATCTGCAGCAGAGGGCTCAAAAATAGCGTGAATGACCAGTCAGCCCTCGACCAGGGTTGCCTGGCCTTCGGCCATCAGCTTCTGTGCTTCAGCAACGATCGACTTGCTGTCCAGACCGATCGTTTGGAAGGGTGGCAGGATGCGCACCACGATAGTGCCCGGTTTTTTCTGCAGTTCATGGGCGGGCCAGCAGGTACCGGCATTGTGGGCGATCACCAGCACGGGCGCCTCCGCGGCGCTGGCAAGCGCGGCTCCCCCCACCTGGAACCGGCCGATTTCGCCACTCGGCATCCGGGTACCTTCCGGGAAAAGAACCACCCAGATTTTTTCCGCCAGACGTGCTTTCCCGACAGTGATCAGGCGTTTGAGCGCACTTCGCGGTGTGCCCCGATCGATGGCAATGGGTTTATTCAGCGCGAACGCCCAGCCGAAAAACGGAATCCAGAGCAGCTCCCGTTTGATGATGGTCGCCTGAGGCGCCAGCAGCGTCTGCAGAAACAGGGTTTCCCAGGTGCTCTCGTGCCGGCACAGGACAACACAGGGGGTGTCGGGTATGTTCTCGCGGCCGATGATCTCGTGGCGGATACCGCAGGTGACCTTGAGCCACCAGAGACAGATGCGGGTCCAGGCACCGATGATGAACTGAAATCGGGCCCGGGAAGGCAGCACCCAACCGATCAGCACCGACAGCGTGCCCCATACGAGTGTTGCCAGGGAATAGCCGAGATAGAAGAGGATGGAGCGCAACATCATCATTGTTGCGCCCCTTCTCCCGCCTGATGGCGTTTGATTTCTGCTTCGGCAAACGCAGCCAGATCATCATAGACCTCCTGAAAACCGGCCTGCCTGGCCGCGGTTTCCGTACCGGCGCCATTGCCGGTGCGGACCAGCACCACCCGACAGCCGGCCGCCCGACCTGCCTGAAGATCACGCAGGGAATCACCAACGAGGGTGGTCCGGTCAGCATCAACGTTCAGCTTGCGCATCAGGGTATGAACCATTCCAGGTTTGGGCTTTCGGCAGTCGCAGCCGTCATCGGGGCGGTGTGGGCAGTATTCGATGCCATGCAGAATGCCTCCTGCCGCGTTGATCCCCCGCTCGAGTTTCTGATGGATCTGAGTCAGCGTGGCCTCGGTCAGCAGTCCTCGCCCGACCCCTGACTGATTGGTGCAGACGGCGACCAGAAAGCCGTTTCTGCCGAGTTCAGCAATGGCTTCCAGGGCCCCGGGCAACGGCGTGAATTCCGCTTCGGACTTCACGAACGAATCGGAGTCCTGATTTATCACACCATCCCGGTCCAGGAGAATGAGTCTCGTCACCCGCGCCACATCCGCCTCAGCTACAATCGCGGCGCAACATACGGGATCTACGGAACGGGGTCAAAGCAGTCTCATGGGTGAAAGTACAAAGGAACCAGTGGATTCAGCGCGCCGTTGTGACTGGTGTACGTCCGACCCTCTGTATATTGCCTACCACGACGAAGAGTGGGGTGTACCGGAGAAGGACGAGCGCGCCCTGTTCGAGCGCCTCGTACTGGAAGGTATGCAGGCAGGATTGTCCTGGTTCACCATTCTGAAAAAGCGTGCCCACATGGTGGAGCGCTTTCATGGATTCTCCCCGGAACGGCTGGCCGAAACGGGAGAACGGGAAATCGAGGACTGGCTGACCGACGCGGGCCTGATCCGTCATCGCGGAAAACTCGAAGCCATGGTCGGCAACGCCCGCCTGGTCGCCGAAAGGCCCGGACAATTTGCACCGTTGCTCTGGTCGTTTGTCGACGGCACCCCGATTCAGAATGGCTTTGACTCGATGCAGACCGTACCGGCGGAAACCGAAGCCTCCAGAAAGATGGCCAGAGAGTTGAAAAAAATGGGGTTCCGGTTCGTTGGTCCCACCACCTGTTATGCCTTCATGCAGAGTGCAGGCATGGTCAATGATCATCTCACGTCTTGCCCTGCATTCGAGCGATGCGGCACAATCGCCGCATCTTGGACGCTATAGCTCCCATACTGCTCCGGGCCTGGTCCGGACTGATGGCGCTGTTGCCATACAGCGCGACCCGTACCGTCGGCAATGCCATCGGCAGTCTCACCTATCTGCTGAAAACCCGTTCGGCGAAAAATACACAAGCCAATCTGCGCTACTGTTTCCCGGCCATGCGGGATGCCCAGAGAAAGCGTCTCGCACAACAAAGCCTCAAACACACCGGGCGACTGCTGGCGGAAACCGGCATCACCTTCAAGTGGCCGGAAGAGAAGCTCAAGGATCTGATTATCGGTGTGGATGGGTTCGCGCCTCTGCAGCGGGCGCTGGACGAACACCGGGGCATCCTGGTGCTCGTACCGCACTACGGTAACTGGGAACTGTTCGCGCTCTATTTCGGCCGCTACGGCTTCATGGCGCTGTACGACCCACCGAAGATTGAAAGCATTGAGCGTTTGATCCGGGAGAGCCGGGAGAGAACGGGAGCAACCTTGTTACCCATCGATGCGCAAGGCGTGAGGGGGGTGCTTGGGGCGCTCAAGCGCGGTAAGCCGGTGAGCATCCTGCCCGATCAGGTGCCTGCGAGAAGTGCCGGGGTGTATGCGCCTTTCTTCAATCGCCCGGCTTTGACCATGACCTTCGCACATCGACTGATTCGCAGCACGGATCCGCTGGTGGTGCTCGGCACCTGCACCCGCATGGACGAGGGATTCCGCATCGCGTTCCACGAAGTGGATGAGTCGATCCATTCGGAAACCGTGGAGACGTCTGTGGCCGCCATGAATGCCGCGATCGAAACGCTGGTGCGGAAAAATCCCGAGCAGTATCAGTGGGAGTACAAGCGTTTCAAAAAACCGCCGGACGGCACTGCCGACCCTTACAAATAAACGAGACAAGTAAACGAGACAAGTAAGCGGGCCGGTCGTGAGCCCGGTGGCATGTTACTGAATCAGCGCCGCCAGAATGCCGGCGTGAACAGCACCAGCAGTGTGAAGATTTCCAGCCGGCCCAGCAGCATTGCGAAGATGAGCCCCCACTTCACGTGTGCGTCCAATCCGGCGTAGTTTTCCGCAACTGACCCCAGGCCGGGACCCAGATTATTCAGACAGGCACCGACCGCAGAAAATGCGGTCAGGAAATCCAGCTCCGAAGAGAGCATCACCACGGTGACCATGGTGAGAAAGACAATCACGTAAACGGAGAAAAATCCCCAGACCGCTTCAACCACCCGGTCGGGTACTTTCTGCCGTCCGAGTTTCACCGGGAACACCCCGTTCGGATGGATCAGCCGCCGAATCTCCCTGGCACCCTGCAGATAGATGAGCAGCACCCGGATGATCTTGATACCACCGGCCGTGGACCCGGCGCAGCCTCCGGCGAATGCGGCGAACATGAGAATGATGGGTGCGACAGATGGCCAGAGACTGAAATTCGTGGTGGCGAAGCCGGTGGTGGTGGCGATGCTTACGGCGTGAAAGACGCCTTCCCGGATCGGCGAATCGGAAGCACCCGGGTGCTGGCCGAGCACCCAGCAGACGATGATGGCCACCACGGAAAGCACAACCAGATAAGCCCGGACTTCCCGGTCCTGAAAATACAGAAGGGGGTTCCGGCGGTTGATGGCGATGAAATGCAGCCCGAAGTTGATGCCGGCAATGATCATGAAGACGATGGCGACCATTTCTATGGCCGCATTATCAAAGTGCCCGATACTGGCATCGTGGGTGGAGAAGCCGCCAATGGCCACGGTGGAGAAACTGTGGCAGATGGCATCAAACAGCGACATGCCGGCGGCCCAGTAACAGAGCATGCAGACAATGGTGATGCCGAGGTAGAGATACCAGAGCGCCTTGGCCGTCTCGGTGATACGGGGCGTGAGCTTGTTGTCTTTAACCGGCCCGGGAGATTCCGCCCGATACAGCTGCATCCCACCAATACCCAGCATGGGCAGGATCGCCACTGCGAGCACGATGATGCCCATGCCTCCGAACCACTGCAGGAGCTGCCGGTAGAAGAGGATGGATTTGGGCATTTCGTCCAGTCCGACCAGCACGGTCGCCCCGGTGGTGGTGAGCGCAGACAGGGATTCGAACACAGCGTCGGTAAACCCGGGGCTCGTTGCATCGGTCAGGTACAGGGGAATGCTGCCGAACAGGCCCAGACCGAGATAGAACAGCACCGTGATGAGAAAGCCGTCGCCGCTTCTGAGTTCACGCCGACCGCGGCCGGCCAGGGTTAAGACGGCGCCGGTGGCGAGGGTGATGCCGAAACTGTAGAGAAAGGTCGCGTAGGTGTTTTCGTCGTAGATGAATGCCACCAGCATGGGTACGGCCAGCATGGTGGAGAACAGCATCAGCAGGATACCGGTGACACGCAGGATGACGGCTAGATGCATGAGGCGTGCGCGGGTGCGTTAGAAGAACGTCAGGCCGACCTGGAACAGGCGCTCGACGGCAGCCACCTGACGCTTGTCGGTGAGGAAGAGAATGACGTGATCGTCAGACTCGATCACCACGCTGTCGTGTCCGATGACCACCTCCTCGCCGCGAACGATGGCGCCGATGCTGGTGCCTTTCGGCAGGTCGATGTCGCGAATGGCACGGCCCACTACTTTCGAGCTTTTCCCGTCGCCGTGAGCAATGGCTTCCAGCGCCTCGGCGGCACCACGACGGAGGCTGTGCACCTTCACCACGTCACCACGGCGAACATGACTGAGCAGCGAACTGGTGGTGGCTTGTTGCGGAGAGATCGCGATGTCGATGTCGTGGCCCTGCACGAGATCGACGTAGGCGGGTTTGCCGATGAGGGTGATCACCTGTCGACAGCCGAGCTTCTTGGCGAGCAGGGACGACATGATGTTCACCTCGTCGTCGTTGGTCACCGCACAGAAGGCGTCACACTGCTCAATGTTTTCTTCGAGCAGAAGATCACGATCCGTGGCGTCCACGTTCAGCACCACGGTGTTGTTCAACATTTCGGCGAGCTGCTGGCAACGATCCGGGTTGTATTCGAGCACCTTGACCGAGAAGTAGGGCTCGATGGATTTGGCCAGGGCGGTACCGATGTTGCCCCCGCCGGCGATCATCACCCGCTTGAACGGACGTTCCACCTTGCGCAGTTCGGCCATCACCGCATTGATGTGCTCGGCGGCGGCGATACAGAACACCTCATCATCCGCTTCGATCACGGTGTCGCCGGTGGGCAGGATGGCTTCACCGCGCCGGAAGATGGCCGCCACCCGCATATCCACATTCGGCAGATGTTCCTTGAAGAAGGACAGCGCCTGACCGACCAGCGGCCCGCCGTAGTACGCCTTCACCGCCACCAGCTGTACCCGACCGTCCGCAAAATCCAGCACCTGCAGGGCGCCCGGGTGTTCGAGCAACTGCCGGACGTTATCGGTGACAACCTGTTCCGGATTGATCAGGACGTCGATCGGCATGTGTTCCTGGGAGAAAAAACCTTCCCGGGTGAGATAGGCGCTGCCGCGGATCCGGGCGATCTTGGTGGGCGTTCGAAACAGTGAGTAGCAGACCTGACAGGCGATCATATTCACTTCGTCCGACGAGGTGACGGCGACCAGCATGTCGGCGTCGTCGGCACCCGCCCGGCGCAGGACGTCCGGGTGAGAACCCCATCCTTTCACCGTCTGAATGTCCAGCTTGTCGCGCAACTCTTCGAGGACCACGTCGTCGTTGTCGACCAGGGTGATGTCGAACGCTTCGTTGGCCAGATTCGCCGCCAGGGTTCCGCCGACCTGACCGGCGCCGATGATGAGTATCTTCATGGCGCGCGCATCTTAACGCGCTTTCTCCCGCCGGGTCATACGTGCGAAGTAAAAACCATCCACGGATCTGTCCGGCGCCGATGTTCCGGCCGGAAGCGGCAGCAGCTGCCAGCCGTATCGGGTAGCCGTGCCCGCCGGCAGCGTCAGTGCATCCGGGGACAATGGCGCCCCGTTCGCCGGCTCGTCGGCGATGGTTTGCAGGAAGGCCTCGATCACCTGATCGTTCTCTTCGGCGAACAGGGAACAGGTGCAATAGATGAGGCTGCCCCCGTCCGCGACCAGGGGCCACAGATTCTTCAGCATGGCCAGCTGTAGTTCCGCGGCGGCGCGGACGTCATCCGGCTCGCGGAGCAGCTTGATGTCCGGGTGGCGGCGGAGCGTCCCGGATCCGGAGCAGGGTGCGTCGAGGAGGATCAGGTCGAACCGCTCGTCTGGGTCGACCAGGTTGGCAGGACCGGCAGGCGTCAGCCAGTCCCTCACAGTCGCGTCTCCCGGTATCAGGCGGATCCTGTCGTGGCCGAGCCGCCCGGCCTCCTCTGCCATATGCGCCAGACGATCGGGAGAAAGCTCCAGGGCCGTCAGCGTGGCGTCCGGAAAGCGTTCAGCCAGATGGAAGAGTTTGCCGCCCGGGGCGGCGCAGGCGTCGAGCATGCTGGCCTGGCCGGGCAGGTGCTCGGGGACCAGGTGGGCTGCGCACTGCGCGCCGGCGTCCTGAACGGACACCAGGCCTTCGCGGTAACCGGGCAGTTCCCGAACCGGCATCGGCTCTGCCAGGATGAGGTGCTCGGGAAAGTTACCCTGAAATACGGCGAGACCGGCCGCGGTCAGGCGTTGAAGATACGCTGGGGCGCTGACCCGGGTGGTGTTGACCCGGAGCGACATGGGCGCCCGCTCGACGGTGGCCTGGGCAACGGCTTCCCAATGCTCAGGCAGGTCGTTGATGAGCCGTTCCCGCCACCAGCTCGGCAACTCGAACGAACGTTCGGCCGATTTCTTCGAGGTTGCCGTATCTGGCGAGGGTTCCGAATCTGACGATGACGCAATCTTGCGTAGCACCGCGTTGACCAGTCCCCTGGCCCAGGGCTTTTTCAGTTGGCCAACCGCGCCGACGGTTTCGTTGATGGCGGCGTGGTCCGGAATTCTCATGTGTCTGAGTTGGTAAGCGCCCACTAACAGCAATGCGAAGAGATCCCGGTCCTTATCCCGGAGGGGACGGTCAAGGCGGTCGCTGACCAGGCGTTCCAGACTGAAGAAATAGCGGAGCGAGCCCTGTAGAAGTTCGGTTTCAAGCGGCGTTAAAGTGGCTGTACCGATCGATTGTTCGGTTGTCCTGCCATGCACGATGACCTGGGTCAGCAGCCGGGCGGCACGAGCTCGCTGCTGCCGTCCCGTGACCAGACTCAGGTCTCCGTCCGAGCGGCCGCTTCCGGCCGTGCGGCAAGCCTGGCGCCGGTGTGGAGGACGCCGGGGTAGCCGTTGGCCGCTGCCTTGGCCGGCAAGGGCGTGCCCTTGCCCCGGTTGAGCTGGATCTGAGGAATACACAGCTGGCCGGTTCCACAGGCGAGCCAGAGGCCCGCCTTGTCGATTCGGACGATCGTACCGGGGGGCTCAGACCCGGCGGAGGATTCCGCGCGGGCGGACCCCAGGCAACGGATCCGGACCGGTCCGGCATCGTCCTGAGCAAAAAGCACCACGGGTTGTCGGTCGGACAGGGCCCGCACCTGACGGGCCAGTGCCCGGGCGGACGCCCCAAGATCCGGCTCGCTGTCCGATGGGCTGAGCTTTGCTGCGTAGGTGGCGCCTGCATCCGGTTGCGGCGTGGGCGATCTGGATTCGATGACCGGCAGGAGGTCGAGCAACAGCCGGACGCCCGCTTCGGCCAGCCGGCCTTCCAGCTGGCCGCCGGTTTCCGCGGGGTCGATGGGCAGTTCCCGGCAGCAGTAAACGGCTCCGGTATCCAGGCCTTCATCCATCTGCATCAGGCAGACGCCGGTTTCCGCATCACCGGCCATCATGGCCCGCTCCACCGGCGCCGCTCCCCGCCAGCGTGGCAGCAGGGAGGCGTGCACGTTCAGACAGCCGAGCCGTGGCGCCTGGAGGATATGCGGCGGCAGGATCAGGCCGTAGGCAGCCACGATCAGGAGATCGAGTGCATGGCCTTCCAGAGATTCGTCTTTGAGCCGTGTGGGCGTTTCAACGGGGATGGACTGAGCCAGGGCGAGCTGGCGGACGGGGCTCGGCTTCGTCTTCCGCCCCCGACCCGTTGGCCGGTCGGGCTGTGTGAGTACTAACTTCGGTCGAAACCCCCCGCTACAGAGGCCTTCGAGCAGGGTTGCCGCGAAGACGGGGGTGCCGGCAAAGCCGATGCTGAGGGGCTCAGGCACGAACCTTGTGGCTCTTTTCCAGCTTTTTCCTGATCCGCGTACGCTTCAGATTGGAGAGATAGTCCACGAACAGTTTGCCGTCCAGGTGGTCGCACTCGTGCTGAATGCAGACAGACAGCAGTCCGTCGTACTCGGCTTCCAGCGGCTCCCCGTTCCGATCCAGAGCGGTCACGCGCACCCCTTCATAGCGGGTCACGGGTTCGTAAAATCCGGGCAGGGACAGACAGCCCTCCTCCGATTCCACCGTGGCACCGAAGGTCGTCAGTTCGGGATTGATAAAAGCGTGCGGCTCATCCCGGTTTTCCGAGACGTCCACGACGATGATGCGACGGTGAACGTCGACCTGGCTGGCGGCCAGTCCGATGCCCGGTGCGTCATACATGGTTTCGAACAGGTCATCGATGAACTTGCGAACCGCATCGTCCACCTGCTTGACCGGTTTTGCCTGGGTTCGAAGGCGTGGATCCGGATATTCGAGGATGTCGAGAATTGCCATATTTTGAAAGCGTTTGAAAGCAGGTCAGGGTCGGTTCGGTGGATGATGACCCGTGTGATCTATCTCTAGTATTGGTGTAATTCAGGCTGCTAAGATTGTGAAGAGTATAAACTTTTTGCCGCAGCGGACCTCACTTTCCGTGCCATCCGCACTAACGAGGGTCGCGTGTTATACGCCTGCAAAACGGCCTGAACCGAATAGCTGACCATGATAGCAGCTCGGAGAAAAAAGGAACTTCAAAACATGTTTCGGAACATGATCGCCTGGATCAGTGGCCGTCGCGCAAGACTTGCCGTCATCGGATTGATCGCAAGCATAGCCGCCATGGCCACGAATGCCGCTGAAGACCTCAACCGATATCTGAAAGCCGACCATCCGGACGTGTACACGGTGGTGAAGGGCGACACGCTGTGGGATATCTCGGGCATGTTCCTCGAACGCCCCTGGTTGTGGCCCGAGATCTGGCGGATCAACCCGCAGATCAACAACCCGCATCTGATTTATCCTGGCGACCAGATTGCCCTGGTCTACATCGATGGCCAGCCGCAGCTGGTGCTCGAGCGTGGTCAGGCTGGCCGAACGGTCAAGATGACGCCCGGCACCGACAAGCTGGAGCCGCAGGTTCGCTACGAACCGCTGGAGTCCGCCATTCCCACCATCCGGCTGGATGCGATCCAGGCGTTCCTCGTACAGAACCGTATCGTCTCCGAAGACGAACTGACCGGTGCACCTTATGTGGTGCAGGGGGACAGCGAGCGGCTGGTACTGGGCGCAGGTGATCGACTCTACGTCCGCGGTGTGCTGCCGGAGTCCGAGAGTTTCAACGTGGTGCGTCGCGGTCCGCTCTATGTGGACCCCGTCACCCAGGAAGTTCTGGGTCGGGAAGCGACCTATATCGGCCTCGGTCAGTCGGTTGCCCAGGAAGACGACATCGCCACCATGTTCATGAGCGATACCCGCGAAGAAGTGCAGATCGGCGACCGGGTGCTGCCCACTGAAGAACGCCGGGTGGATTCCACGTTCTTCCCGAGTGCGCCGGACGGCGACATCAACGGCCAGATCATTTCCGTGTTCGGTGGCGTGAGCCAGGTCGGCCAGTTCGACGTGGTTGTGATCAACCGGGGTGAGCGGGAAGGCATGAAGGCGGGCAATGTGCTCGCCATCTATAAGAAAGGTGCCATGGCCCGGGACCGGATCGCCAACGAAACCATCCGTCTGCCCAGCGAACGTGCCGGGCTGATGATGGTGTTCCGCACCTTCGAAAAGCTGTCCTACGGACTGGTGATGGTGACGGAACGACCGCTGGCCATCGAGGACGAGGTCAGAAACCCCTGAGCCCGCTTTTTTGCGGGTAACCGGTGAGCCAAGCGCTTACCGGACCCCGGGTCGAATGCTGCTGGCGCCCCGTACGGGGCGCTTTGCATATTGGCTGCCCGATTTCGGTGAGCCACCGTGTCAGACAGCGCCCCATCTTCCGGCCAATCCCCCGGTCCCACAGTCAGCCGCTCCGCCGCCGCCCTGAGCCTGTGGCTCGCACGCCAGGACCGGAAATCCATCCGGGCGGAAATGCGTGCTGCAGATGGCCGGGCGGCCGGCGACTCTTCGGCCCCCGGGCAGGGCTTCAGTCAGTGGCGGATCGAACGCCATAGAAAAGCGCTGGCGGCCCATGGTGTCGGCGCAGTAGCCGGCAACGAGGCCGGATTTCCGGAAATTCTGGCAGGTATCCCCGATCCGCCTCTGCTGCTCTATTACCGGGGCGCGCTTGATTGTCTCGATGGCACGGCGATCGCCATCGTCGGGGCGCGGCGAGCATCCAGGGCCGGGCAGGAATTTTCCCGGTCGCTGGCGGCCGGACTTGCCGAGGCCGGTGTGGTGATCGTCAGCGGCCTGGCGCTGGGCGTGGATGCGGCGGCGCACAGCGGCGCCCTGGACGCGGGTGGCCGGACGATCGCCGTGCTGGGTTCCGGTCCGGAGCAGCTCACCCCATTGGCCAACGCCCGTCTCGGCGAACGGATTCTCGCGGAAGGGGGACTGATTCTTTCTGAATATCCGCCCGGCACGCCGGCTGCCCCTTTCCGGTTTCCGGAAAGGAACCGCCTCATCTCCGGTTTGAGTCGGGGCGTGGTGGTGGTGGAGGCTAACGCCCGCAGCGGATCACTGATCACGGCGCGCCTGGCGCTGGAACAGGGGCGCGAGGTGATGGCGGTGCCCGGCGTGCCGGGCTATCTGAACAGCACCGGCAGCAATCGGCTGCTCAAGTCCGGCGCTGCCCTGGTCGAGAGCCCCGAAGACGTGCTGCACGCCATCGGGGTCGATGGCGGACCGGGCAGGCCCGTGCCGCACACCGAGGACCCTGGGGGCCTGTCGCCAGAACAGCGCGTGCTGCTCGATCTCCTGGACGGCCGGGCACAGAACCTGGAGGGGCTGGCGCTGTCGGCAGAGCTGGGCGAACAGGCCTGTGCGGTTGCGCTCACCGAGTTGGAACTCGCCGGGTTTGTCCAGCGTGTTGGCGGCGGGTATATTCGGCGCCCTTCTGAGTTCTAAGCTGGAGAAGCTGATGACTTTTGTCGCCATTCTGATGGGATCGGACAGTGACTGGCCGGTGATGCGGGCCACGGTCGATGTGCTGAAATCACTGGAAGTGGAATATGAGGTTCGGGTGTCTTCCGCGCACCGGACGCCTTCCGAGACCGCCGCTTACGTGAGCGATGCCTCCAGCCGTGGCTGTGAGGTGTTCATCTGTGCCGCCGGCATGGCCGCGCATCTGGCCGGCGCCGTGGCTGCCCACACCACCAGACCGGTGATCGGGGTGCCCATCGATGCAGGACCGCTGGCAGGGTTCGATGCACTGCTGTCCACGGCCCAGATGCCCGGCGGCATCCCGGTTGCGACCGTTGCCGTGGGCAAGGCCGGGGCAAAGAATGCCGGCTATCTGGCCGCACAGATGCTCGCGATCGCGGATAAAGCGCTGGCCCAGCGGGTGGCCGAGGATCGGGATGCCAACCGGCAGAAGGTGCTTGCCGCCAACGAAGCGCTGCAGTCACAGCTCTGATGCCCCACCGGACGCGGGCATGCTCAACGCCTTCCATTTGAGGCTCGCTGCGCGCGCTCTGGCTGGGGGCGGGCTCGTGCTCCACGCCACGGAAGGGGTGTGGGGCCTCGCCTGTAATCCCTTCGATCCTGAAGCCGTCGGCCGGCTGCTGGATCTGAAAGGCCGGTCGCCGGCCAGGGGCCTGATCCTGATCGGCGCCGATGCGACGTTCTTTGCGCCTGAACTCAGCGCCATTGCCGCCTCCGTCCGCAGGACCGTCGAGGCCAGCTGGCCGGGTCCGGAAACCTGGATACTGCCGAATCAGCGGTTTCCTTACTGGATCACGGGAGACCATGCGGGCGTGGCGGTTCGGGTGCCGGGCCATGCACAGGCGCGGTCTCTGGCCGCCGCTTTCGGCCAACCACTGGTTTCCACATCCGCCAATCCGAGCGGCCGGCCGGCGCCGACTTCCGCGCTGCGCGCGCGCCGCAGTTTTCCACCGTCCCGCTTCCCCACCGACGCCGACTACGTGCTGCACGGGGAGGTGATGAACGCCGGTTCACCGAGCCGCATCCGTACCCTGGCCGGGGAGGCCATCAGAGAATGAGCATTGACCGCTACGCAGTCATCGGCAATCCGGTCGCCCACTCGCTGTCACCGGAAATCCATGGGGCGTTCGCCCGACAGACGGGCGAGTCTTTGAGTTACGAACGGATCGAAGCACCGCTGGATGATTTTGCCGGGACGGTGCAGGGCTTTTTCGATGGCCGGGGGCGAGGTCTGAACGTGACCGTACCCTTTAAAGGGGAGGCGGCGGCCTGGGTTGACCGGTTGGATGCAGGGGCCGAATTTGCGCAGGCGGTGAACACCATCGTCGAGGAACCGGCGGGTGGCTATGCCGGCTACAACACGGACGGTCCGGGCCTGGTGATGGATCTGCGGCGCCTGCTGCCGGGCCGGAGTGGATTGAACGTGCTTCTGCTCGGCGCCGGCGGCGCGGCTCGAGGGGTGGCCGCCCCCCTGCTCGATGGGCTGGCCGACGCCCTGACCGTTGCCAACCGGACCGAAGAGAAAGCGACCGCGCTCGTCGGGCACCTCACGCGCGCCGGCTACGGGCAGGTGAAGGCAGCCGGTTACGACGCACCCGGAGAAGGTTACGACCTGGTCGTGAACGCCACGTCCTCGGGACTTTCCGGCGAGGTGGTGCAGATTCCATCCGCGACCGTGGCCGGGGCTTTCTGCTACGACATGGTTTACGGCGGGGAAACGGCCTTCATGGCCTGGGCCCGTCACGCCGGTGCGAACGACTGCGCGGACGGCCTGGGGATGCTGGTCGGCCAGGCGGCGCTGGCATTCCAGCTCTGGCGCGGTGTGCTGCCGGAGGTGGAGCCTGTGCTCGGCGCATTGAGAGCGTCCGCATGAGCCGGCCCCGATTCATCGCCGGCGCCGTCTGCCCGAACTGTTCGGAAATGGACCGGCTGCAGGTGCTGGAGGAAGCGGGCAGGAAGAAAAGGCGCTGCGTGGCCTGCGGCCATGAAGATGATTTGAGCACCACGGCCAGTCAGCCACCTGCCAACCGCCTGGATGGCGGGCTGGAAAAGCCGGATCCGGAGGCGGCCAGTCCGGTTCGGATCCTGGATCCGAAGGCGCCCGAGGGCTAATTCCGCGGTTCCCCGAACCTTCCTAATCACATTTCTGAAGAAAGATCTTTGATCCAAGACAAAGGTCAGTCCAGAACAATTGTCTAACGTCTTGAATGCTTAGCGATTCTGCCCGCGTTTATTGTTAATTGAAGGCGCGACAGTATAATTGCGCGGCCAGTCAGGGGTGTCCCAGGGGCATATCTCCTCTTGTGGGTACGACGAGGGGCTGTGAGCAGCGAGGAACCGCTGCAGGCAGCTTCAGACAGCGATAGAAGATCATGCCGAGGGACCTGGGGAGGTTGGGGCAGGACTTTCATCCCGACGGCGAAGAATTCTCAAAGGATACGCAAGGTGCCTAAGGTGATTAATAAGAGGCTTACGCCAGTGGCCCGGCTTTGTGTCGGGTTTGTTCTTGCCCTCACAGCAATCGGGGCGGGTGCGGACGAGTTGAACATGACGCCCGGCGTCACAGAAATCAGCCAGACCGTCTTTAATCTGCACATGTTCATTTTCTGGATCTGTGTGGGGATTGGCATCGTCGTGTTCGGCGCCATGTTCTGGTCGCTCATCCACCATCGGAAGTCTCAGGGCGTAACCCCTGCCACCTTCCACGAGAGCACCAAGCTCGAAATCGCCTGGACGCTGGTGCCGACCCTGATTCTGATCGGAATCGCCTGGCCGGCCACGCAGGTGCTGGTCTCCATGTACGATACCGGCGGCGAAGACATGACGGTGGAAGTGCGCGGTTACCAGTGGCGCTGGCAGTACAAGTATCTGGATGACGACTACAACTCCACGTTCGGCTTCTTCTCTAGTCTTGCCACCCCTCAGGACGAAATTCAGGGCCGGTCGGAGAAAGGTGAGTTCTACCTGCTGGACGTTGACGAGCCGCTGCGTATTCCCATCAACCGGAAAGTCCGGTTTCTGATCACCTCCGAAGACGTGATTCACGCCTGGTGGGTGCCCGATTTCGGCATCAAACGCGATGCTGTGCCGGGCATGTTGAACGACCTCTGGACCATCGTGCCCGAGCCGGGCGTTTACCGGGGTCAGTGCACGGAGCTCTGCGGCAAGGACCACGGCTTCATGCCCATCGTCGTGCACGCCATGCCGGAAGATGAATACGACGCTTGGTACGCCGAGCGTCTGGTCGCCGAAGAAGCGCGCAAAGAAGCGCTCTCGAAAACCTTCAGCGAAGCTGAGCTGATGGCCCAGGGCGAGCAGGTGTACGCCACCTTCTGCGCTTCCTGCCACATGCCGAACGGTAAGGGTGTGCCCCCGGTATTCCCGGCCATCGACGGCAGCCCGGTTGCAACCGGTCCGAGAGACGGGCACCTGGATGTGATCGTCAACGGCCGCACCGGTACGGCCATGCAGGCATTCGGCAGGCAGCTGGATGCGGCTCAGATTGCGGCGGTGGCCCACTACCAGCGTCACGCCTGGAGCAATAATACGGGCGACGTCACTCAGCCGAGAGACGTTATTGAATTCACCTCGAGCCAGGAGTGAGGTAGCGAGACATGAGTGAAGTTGTAGAAGCAGGACACGGCACCCACGACGACCATCACGACCATGGCCCGGATAAAAGTCTGGCGCGGTGGCTGTTCACCACCAACCACAAAGACATCGGCACGCTGTACCTCTGGTTCAGCTTCCTGATGTTCCTGATCGGCGGCACCCTCGCCCTGGTCATCCGCGCGGAACTGTTCCAGCCTGGACTGCAGTTCGTCGCGCCCGAGTTCTTCAACCAGATGACGACCAATCATGGTCTGATCATGGTATTCGGGGCCATCATGCCCGCTTTCGTCGGCCTGGCGAACTGGCTGGTCCCGATGATGGTCGGCGCGCCGGACATGGCGCTGCCTCGAATGAATAACCTGTCGTTCTGGATCCTGCCGTTTGCGTTCAGCATGCTGATCGCCACCCTGTTCATGGAAGCGGGTGGCCCGAACTTCGGCTGGACGTTCTACGCACCGCTGTCGACGACTTACGCGCCGGAGACAGTCACCTACTTCATCTTCGGCGTTCACCTGATGGGGGCGTCGTCGATCATGGGTTCGATCAACATCATCGCCACCATTCTGAACATGCGGGCACCGGGCATGACGCTCATGAAAATGCCGCTGTTCGTCTGGACCTGGCTGATCACCGCCTACCTGCTGCTGGCCGTCATGCCGGTACTGGCGGGTGCTGTGACCATGATGCTGTTCGACATCCACTTCGGCACCAGCTTCTTCAATGCGGCGGGCGGTGGCGATCCGGTGATGTTCCAGCACATCTTCTGGTTCTTCGGGCATCCCGAGGTATACATCATGATCCTGCCGGCGTTCGGCATCGTGTCGCAGATCATTCCGACCTTCAGCCGTAAGCCGCTGTTCGGCTACGACTCCATGGTCTATGCGACCGCCTCCATCGCCTTCCTGTCCTTCATCGTCTGGGCACACCACATGTTCACGGTGGGCATGCCCCTGGCCGGTCAACTGTTCTTCATGTACTCGACGATGCTGATCGCGGTGCCCACCGGGGTGAAGGTGTTCAACTGGGTGTCGACCATGTGGCGAGGCGCCATGACATTCGAAACGCCCATGCTGTTTGCCATTGCCTTCGTGATTCTGTTCACCATCGGCGGCTTCTCCGGACTGATGCTCGCCATCACACCGGCGGACTACCAGTATCACGACACCTACTTTGTGGTGGCGCACTTCCACTACGTGCTGGTGCCGGGTGCGCTGTTCTCCATCATTGCAGCGGTCTACTACTGGCTGCCGAAGTGGTGCGGACGCATGTATGACGAGTCTCTCGGCAAACTGCACTTCTGGCTGTCGTTCATTGGTGTGAACGTCACCTTCTTCCCGCAGCATTTCTCCGGACTGGCCGGCATGCCGCGACGGATTCCGGACTACGCGCTGCAGTTTGCTGACTTCAACATGCTGTCATCCATCGGTGCGTACATCTTCGGCTTCTCGCAGCTGCTGTTCCTGTATCTGGTGATCAAGGCGATCCGCTCCGGCAAGCCGGCGACGGATCGGGTCTGGGAAGGTGCGCACGGTCTCGAATGGACCCTGCCGTCACCGGCCCCCTACCACTCCTTCACCCATCCGCCGAAGATCTCGGACGCGGAAGCGCACTCCTAGGCATTCGGGTAACAGGAGAGCAGACGGGCGATGAGCGCTGGAGCAAATGCCAATTCGAAGCTGGTGAAGAAGCTGATCTTCATGGTGCTCGGCATGTTCGCATTCGGCTGGGCGCTCATCCCGCTGTATGACGTGCTCTGCGAGATTACCGGCCTGGGCGGTGATACCGGCGGCCAGTACACCTACGATCCGGCGGAAACCCGGGTCGATCGGAACCGGCTGGTGAAGGTGAATTTCATCACCAATACCAACCAGGGAATGAGCTGGGACTTCTGGTCCGACAAGGGTGGTATGCGGGTGCATCCCGGAGAGCTGAACGAAGCCCTGTTCTACGTGAAGAACACGACGGGCAAGCGGATGGTCGGTCAGGCCGTGCCCTCTGTGATCCCGCTGACGGCGACGGACTACTTTCATAAGACGGAGTGTTTCTGCTTCAACTCGCAGGTGCTGGAACCTGGGGAGGAGATGGAAATGCCCATGCGCTTCATCGTGGATTCGGACCTGCCACCAAACGTGCAGTCCATTTCCCTTTCTTATGCGCTTTTTGACATTACGGAATTATCGGGCGGCCAGGTGCAGCTCGAAGCCGTCGGGCACGAAAGTGCCGCCGGCGGTGACTGACAAGAACGAAAAATCGGGAGTGATTAGAAATGTCTAGCTCTGGGGACCAATCGGTCTATTACGTACCTCACAACGGATGGTATCCGGTGTGGGTTGCGTTCGGCGCTTTCATGCTGCTGGCGGGTCTGGGTACCTGGCTCAACGACGTCAAGGCGGGCGGTGAGCCCAGCGCCTGGATGATGTATATAGGCGGAGCAACACTGGCCGTGGTGCTTTTCTTCTGGTTCGCGAAGGTGATCGACGAGAACCATCAGGGACTCGCCAATGAGCAGCTCAAGCGTTCCTATGTGTGGGGGATGGGCTGGTTCATTTTCTCCGAGGTGATGTTCTTCGCCGCCTTCTTCGGTGCGCTTTTCTACGCACGCAATTTCGCGGTGGCCTGGCTCGGTGGCGAAGGCGCCAAAGGCGTGACCGGCGATTACCTCTGGCCGGATTTTTCGGCCGAGTGGCCGGTGATGGCGAATCCGGACAACAGCCTGTTCCCGGCCCCGGCCGAATCCATGGCTTCCCCGGGTATCAGCAACTGGGCGTCTTACCTGCCGTTCTGGAACACCGTCATCCTGCTCACATCCAGTGTGACCGTGCACTTCGCCCATACGGCGATCAAGAACGCGGACCGCACCAAGTTGCTGGTCTGGCTCGGCCTGACCGTGGCCCTGGGTATCGCTTTCCTCGTGCTGCAGGTGGAAGAATACATCCACGCCTACAACGAACTGGGTCTGACGCTTGGCTCGGGGATCTACGGTTCCACCTTCTTCATCCTGACCGGCTTCCACGGATTCCACGTAACTCTCGGCACCTTCATGCTGATCATTGCGTTGCTGAGGTCGTTCAAGGGGCACTTCAGTCATCACGACTGCTTCGGTTTCGAAGCCACGTCGTGGTACTGGCACTTTGTGGACGTGGTCTGGGTGTGCCTGTTCTTCTTCGTCTACATCTTCTGATCACACGAGTGCGGCGCGCCGCCGCAGAGATGGCGCAACGCCAAGTAAAAAGCGGGCCGGGTGCCCGCTTTTTCATGCCCGGATTTATCCGGCGGTTCGATTACGGGTGATGCGATCCGGGCCGGGCTTGATTCAGGGTGAAGGGACGGGGGCTTCGACCGGCGGGGGTGTTTCTGCCGAACGGCCATGCCACGGCGCGTTGGTGCCGAGCCGCAACTGACCGGTGTAGAAGCCGTAGAAGATGGTGCAAAGCAGGAGCGCCGCCAGAGTGATCCGTACACCGAGAGCGTGCAGCAGGCGACGGGAACTCGGGTCCTCGCTGTCCTTGAACAGGAAAAACAGACCGCTCATCAGGCTTGCGACCACGCCGATGAGCAATACGATGATGATCGATTTGAGGATCATGACGACAACGTTGGCTCCAGATCTTGCACTCTAACGCAATTCGGCGTTTCCGGCCCGGCTGGAAAATGACGCTCTTTACGGTGGTTCTGCTGCCGATGGTGCTGTCGCTCGGATTCTGGCAACTCAGCCGGGCCGAAGAAAAACGCGCGTTCGAGTCCGCCTATCTGGACAGGATCAGCGCACTGGCAACGGTCCCGTCGGAGACGGTGGCGGACTTCCAGCGGCTCAAGCTCGTGGGTGCCTACGAACCGGGCCTCGACTATCTGCTCGACAATCAGAGCCGGAATGGTCAGATCGGCTATGGCGTGGTGTCGCTGTTCCGCACCGAAGACGGCCGCGGCTGGCTCATCAATCGGGGGTTTCTGCCCGGGGACAGGGCCCGGCGATCGCTGCCGGACATCACGACCCCGGCGGGCAGGGTGAGTCTCATCGGCCTCGTCTGGCCGGAACTGGGCCTGCTGCCGGTATTCGGGGAAGATCGCTGGGCTGATGGCTGGCCGAAGCTGGTCCAGCAGATCGAAGTGGGGCGGATGGCCGCCCCCTTCGAGAATATGATGCCCGTTGAGATACGCCTGGAAGCCGGACAGCCGGGGGTGTTTGCCGCGGCGCCGCTAATGCTCAACATGTCGGCGGCGACGCATACGGGCTACGCGGTGCAGTGGTTTGGCCTGGCCGCCGCGCTTTCCATCGGTTTCGTGATATTTGGATTCAGAGGACGGTAAACAATGACAGCACCTGACGAACAGAAAATGAAACCGGCCCGGGACGTCACCGCCAGGAACCGGCGCCTGCTGCTGGCCATGTTCGCCATCGCCTTTCTGACCCTGGGCGCCTCCTACGTACTCTTTTACAGTGCCAGAGAAGGCGAGGTCTGGGGCACCACCAACCAGGGTGAGTTCGTGGATCCGCCGCTCTCCGTGGTCGAACTCCGTCTGCAGGATGCCCGGGGTGCATTGTTGACGGAAGGCGGCACCTGGTGGTTGTGGGTGGTCTCGAACGGCGATTGCCTGGACGAATGTGAGCGGGCAGTTCACCAGTTGCGGCAACTGCATATTCTTCTGAACAAGGACGCCGACCGGGTGCAGCGGGGGCTGGTCACCGAGCCAGGGTTATCCCCCGGCGTGCTCGAACGTTATCCCGGCGCCGAGCACCTGACCGGCGAGCTGTCGGCGCTGACGGAAGGCATCTATATTGTCGATCCCATTGGCAATCTGGTGCTCTACTACCCTCTGACGGATGCGGGTAAGCCGGTACTCACAGACCTGAAGAAACTGCTGAAACTCTCTCAGATCGGCTGAGCTTGGGACCCGGCGCTGGCGGACGGGTACTGAGTCCGGCGGGATTTTCCGCTAGAATACGCCCGCGATAAAAACCGCGCTTTCCATCCCGCCACACCCGGCCGGAAATTCAGAGGACGAACAAGTGAGCGAACTGACCATCAGCCGCGCCAGCTGGCGCGACTATCTGGAGATGACCAAACCCCGGGTGGTACTCCTGATGCTGCTCTGCGCCCTGGTGGGCATGTTCCTGGCGGTGCCAGGCATGGTGCCTCTGGATGTGCTCGTCTTCGGACTCATCGGCATTGCCCTGGTGGCCGGCTCGGCGGCGGTGGTGAACCACATCGCCGATGCCCAGATCGATAAACGGATGGCCCGCACCCGTGAGCGACCGGTGGCCATGGGCCGGGTCGATACCCGATCCGGCCTCATATTCTCCGCCGTGACCGGCATCCTGGGCATGCTCATCCTCTACGTCGGCGTGAATCCGCTGACGGCCTGGCTGAATCTGGCATCCTGGGTGGGCTATGGCCTCATCTACACCCTGTTTCTGAAGCGCGCTACCCCGCAGAATATCGTGATCGGCGGGTTGTTCGGCGCGGCGCCGCCGCTGTTCGGCTGGGCGGCAGTCAGCAACAGCATCGAGCCCGGCGCACTGCTTCTGGTGCTGATTATTTTCGCCTGGACGCCGCCGCATTTCTGGGCGCTGGCCCTGGACCGGAAAGCCGACTATGAGTCCGCCGACGTGCCCATGCTGCCGGTGACTCATGGCGATGCCTACACCCGCTGGCACATCCTGTTCTACACCCTCATCCTTTTCGCCGGCAGCCTGCTGCCCTTCGCGATCGGTATGAGCGGTTTGCTGTACCTCGCGGGTGCAACCGCACTGGGCGCCGGCTTCCTGTACTGGGCCATCGTTCTGCTGCGCAACAGAAATCCAAAGGCGGCCATCGAGATGTTCAAATACTCGATTCTCTATCTGGCCCTGCTGTTCGTGGTGCTGCTGGTGGATCACTATCTGGTGGTTGCCGGGATCGGCACCGGATTCGCACCGGCCGGCCAGGGGTCGGAAGTTGCCCCGATCGTGCTCGAGCACGTTCTGAAGAGCGCCTGATTTCATGACCGGACTGCAGAAAACGGTAGGCCTTTGCCTGGGCTTCATCGCCGTCGTGGTGGGATTGTTCGTTTACTCCGTGATGCGCACCCCGGTGCTGTCCGACGATGAGCTCAAGGAACAGGGGGTCTTTCTGCTGCCGCGGCCCCGGGAAATCAGTCCGATCGACCTGCAGACCCATACCGGCGATGCCTTTACGCTGGCAGACCTGCAGGGCCACTGGACCTTCGCCTTCTTCGGTTTCACCAACTGTCCGGATATCTGTCCGACCACCATGGCCGTGATGGGTCAGGCCAGGCGAAGTCTGGGTGACGAAGCCTTCCAGGGTGTTCTGGTGACGGTGGATCCGGAACGGGATACGGCGGAAGCGCTGGAAAACTACACGACGACCTTCGCGCCCGATTTCCTGGGCGTGACCGGCGAACTCGAGGAAATCGCCGGTTTCAGCGAGCAGGTGAATGTGGCGTTCGCCAAGGTGCCGCTGCTGAACGAGGACGGCAGCGCCGACCCGAACGGCTATCTGGTGGATCACTCCGCGAACATCGTGATCATCAATCCCCGTGGCCATTACCACGGATTCATAAAATATCCTCAGCAAGCTGATACCATTAAGTCGGCATTCCAATCACTATCTGCCAATTTCTGAATCCAGCCGACCAGTAGAAGGATCTCACGGCCGTCGAGGGAACTCGCCGGATACGTCGTGGCTGGCGCGCTATCAGGATGTGCGGCGGCAGAGTGAGCGCCTCACAGCGTCACTCGAAATCGAAGACTACGGCGTGCAGCCGATGGATGATGCCAGCCCGCCCAAGTGGCATCTGGCCCACACCAGCTGGTTTTTCGAGACTTTTCTGCTGACCCCCCACCTGCCGGACTACCGGCCTTTTCATGCGGCCTACGAACATCTGTTCAATTCCTACTACAACGGGGTGGGTCAGCCCTTTCCCCGGTCGCAGCGGGGCCATCTGTCCCGGCCCACGGTCGCCGAGGTGCTCGACTACCGCCGGCATGTGGATGACGCCATGGGGCGGCTGCTCGACAGGGTGGCGGCGGAGGAACTGCCCGGGACCGGGAGCGCCGAGATCATTCAGCGCACCACGCTCGGCCTGCACCACGAGCAGCAGCATCAGGAACTGCTGCTGACGGATCTGAAATACAACTTCGGGCACAATCCGCTGGCCCCCGTGTACGCCACCGCCCCGTCCGCGGCACCAACGTCTGTCGCCGAACCCGGCACTGCGGCGTTTCGCCGCTACCCCGGCGGCCTCATCCAGACCGGCGTGTCCGCTGATGATGACGGCAGCACCGGGTTTCATTTCGACAATGAATCACCGGCCCATTCCACCTATCTGCCACCCTATGCGCTGGCGAATCGTGTGGTGACCTGCAAGGAATATCTCGCCTTCATGGCGGACGAGGGATATCAGACACCCTCACTGTGGTTGAGTGATGGCTGGGCCTGGGTCTGCGAGGCGGGCATCGACGCGCCGCTGTACTGGTCCCGGCAGGGCGATGAATGGTGGGAGTATCGGCTCAGCGGCGCGGCACCGGTCGACGGCCGGCTGCCGGTGACCCACATCAGTGGCTACGAAGCGGATGCCTACGCCCGATGGGCGGGTTGTCGATTGCCCACGGAGGCCGAGTGGGAGGTCGCAGCAGCCGATCTGGCCGTGACGGGTAACTTTGCCGACAGCGAACGCTTTCATCCCGCACCTGCAAACGCCGACGATGGCGCCCAACAGTTTTTCGGCGATGTCTGGGAGTGGACGTCCAGCGCTTATGGCCCCTATCCGGGCTACAAACCGCCGCCCGGCACCATCGGTGAATACAACGGCAAGTTCATGGCCAATCAGCTGGTGCTCAGGGGCGGATCCTGTGCCACGGCGCCAGGCCATATCCGGCCGAGCTACCGGAACTTCTTTTATCCGCCGGATCGCTGGCAGTTCACGGGGATCCGGCTGGCAAAAGACAGCAGCTGAAGTAAGCCAGGGGAGGCAACAGATCAACATTTCGACCGATGAGGCACCTGCACCGTTTCAGGTTTTTGATCTCAAACCGGAGGCCGCGGACGTGAAAGCGGAAGTGCTCGCCGGACTCAGATCCGCACGGAAAACACTCAGCCCTAAGTTTTTTTACGATGAAAAAGGTTCGAAGCTGTTCGAGGCCATTACCGAGCTGCCCGAGTATTACCTGACGCGCACCGAGCTCTCGATCTTCGATGACTATCTTGATGCGCTGGCTGCGGCCGTGCCGCCAGGCAGCTGCGTGGTGGAGTATGGATCAGGCTCGAGTCTGAAGATCCGCAAGGTGCTGGAGGCGATCGAACCGGCGGCCTACGTGCCGGTGGACATTTCCGGCGCGCACATGGTGGATATGGCCCGTGCGCTGGCGTCGGACTTTCCCGGGCTCGCGATCTATCCCACCTGCGCCGATTTCACCAGCGCCTTCGAGCTGCCGCCCCCGGTGGCCGGGATGCCCAAGGTCGGGTTTTTCCCCGGCTCGAGCATCGGTAATTTCGAGCCGGACGAGGCGCGGGCCTTTCTCGGCCGGGTGGCGGGCACTCTGGGCCGCGGCGGCGAACTGATCATCGGCGTGGATCTGAAGAAGGACGTGGCGGTGCTGGAAGCTGCCTATGATGACGCCGCCGGTGTGACAGCCGCATTCAACCTGAACCTGATCAGTCACCTGGCCGGGACACTGAACGTCGAACTGGACGCGGATCGGTTTGCGCACCGGGCGGCGTACAACCACGAAATCGGCGCAATCCAGATGTTTCTCGATGTGCGGGAAAGTCACGATGTGAAAATTGGCGAGGAAGTAATTCAGTTCCGGGCCGGGGAATCCATCCATACGGAAAACTCCTTCAAGTACGAACCCGGGGAATTCCTGGCGCTGGCCGCCGATGCCGGATTCGAGGAGGCCGGTCGCTGGACTGACGCGCGGGACTGGTTTGCCGTCTTTCTGCTGGCGGTCGCCTGACCGGCACCGGCGATCAGCTGGCGAGCATCCGTTCGTCGAGATAGAAAAAGTGCGCGTGGTGGGCGGCAACGATGCGCTCGAACTCTTCCGGATTGTTGGTCCGCACATTACGCCCGGAATCGCGCTCGATGGAGACCGCGAGCCGGGACAGCCAGAAAGCCAGGGCGCCATAGAGGGCGAAGGCCGGAAACAGGCGGATTTCCGAACGGTTCAGTGGCCGGATCTGGTGATAGGCACGCAACAGGGCGGTTACCCGATCCGGATTCGAAAGCCCGGAAGAATCCGTGCACCAGTCATTGGCGGCAACGGCCAGGTCGTAGATCAGCACGCCGCGGGCAGCATGATGGAAGTCCAGCACACCGGTGAGACCGCGTTCGTTGAAGAGCACGTTGTCGCGAAACAGATCCCCATGAATCACACCCCGCGGCAGGTCGGCCACATCGTGGCGAGCCAGCAGATGGCTGATTTCCCGGGTGGTGTCCGTGAGCAGCGAGCGGGTGAGGTAAGGCAGATGATCTTTCACCAGGGCGGCCTGATGGGCGAGCCAGGCGGCCGTGCGCGGATACTCCGGCATGGGTTCTTCCCAGCCGGCGGTGGCCAGATGGAAATGGGCGATGAATCGGCCCAGGGCGGAGACCTGGCTGAGGGTCGGGTTGTAGACGTGCCTGCCGGACAGCCGCTGGGAAAGAATGGTCAGCTTGCCATCGAAGTTTCCGATCGATTCGCCACGCAGATTCCGAAGGATGCCGGCCACCGGCAGGCCGGCATTCGAACACAGATCCAGTAGCGGGACATAGGCGCCGCCGGCGTTGGACGGTTGCTCCATGATCGTCAGCACGAACTCGCGCTCGCGGCCGGCGTCCAGGGTGCGGATGAAGTAGTTGCTGTTTTCGATGCCGTTCGCTGCCGGCCAGTAGCGGATCAGATCACCCACGCCGTAACTGGCGATGGTGTGCTCGAGATCGAGCACGTCTAACTGGGTGATGGCATTCATGGCGTTGTTTCCGTCAGAACTCGACGATGACCCAGCTGGGCAGGAGCGCGTCCGCACGCTCGAGGTCTTCGTGGCCGGCGGTCTGATCCCGGGGGACCAGGTAATACGGCTTGCCCCAGGCGGGGACGATGCGGACCATGCGCAGCACGCCGCCCTGGCGGTATTCGTGCACGGTGCGGTCCTCTTCCTGAATGATGGTGACATCCGGGCCGCGGATGTCGACGGCTTCTTCGGCCTGTACCGCGCCCCCGGCCAGGGCCAGCGCGACCAGGATCAGCGTATGGAACACCGCCGCCGGCCGCCGGTGAGGGCGTGGGCGTCTGGAGAGATTGGCAGGGCTGATCATCGTTCTGGCGCCTAGGGTGCGAAGCTCAAGTAGAATGGTACCAAAGTCAGTGGGAGGGGCGCAGATGGCGGCCGGAAAAGAGACAGAAAAAGCACAAACACCGCCTCTGGTGCTGGTGGATGGCAGCTCGTATCTGTTTCGTGCCTATCATGCGTTGCCGGATCTGAGGACCAGCGACAACTTCCCAACCGGCGCGGTGCGTGGCGTGATCGCCATGATCCGGAAGCTGGCAAAGGACTACGAAGGCAGTCCCATTGCCGTGGTCTTCGACGCCAAAGGCAAGACGTTCCGCAACGACCTCTACAAGGAATACAAAGCCAATCGGCCCCCCATGCCGGATGATCTGCGCGAGCAGATCGAGCCCATTCACGAGATCATCCGGGCCATGGGCCTGCCCCTGCTGATCGTGCCGGACGTGGAAGCGGATGACGTGATCGGCACTCTGGCCGCGGAAGCGACGCGGACCCGGCGCGATACCGTGGTGTCCACCGGCGACAAAGACATGGCGCAGCTGGTGACAGACCACGTGACCCTGGTGAATACCATGACCGAGACCACCATGGACCGGGCGGGAGTGGTGGAGAAGTTCGGTGTTGCGCCGGAACAGATCATCGATTACCTGGCGTTGATGGGCGACACCGTGGACAACATTCCCGGGGTGCCGAAAGTGGGCCCGAAGACGGCGGCCAAGTGGCTCAAGGAACACAACGACCTCGATACCATCATCGCCCGGGCGGACGAGTTCAAAGGCAAGATCGGCGAGCACCTGCGCGGCGCGCTCGATCAGCTGCCGCTTTCGCGCACGCTGACCGAGATCCGCTGCGATCTGGATCTGCCGCTGAAGCTGGAAGCACTCATTCCAACCGAGCCCGACGAAGCCGCACTGAAAAAACTGTTTGAGCGCTTTGAGTTCAAGACCTGGGTTGCCGAGCTGAGCGGGGATGGGCCGGCGGAAGCCGATGCCCCTCCACCGGCGGTGGCCGGCAACTACCGGACCATCAGCAGCATGGAAGCGCTGGACGCGCTGATCGAATCACTGCAGCAGTCGGGTCTGTTTGCCCTCGATACGGAAACCACGAGTCTCGATTACATGGACGCGGAACTGGTGGGCTTTTCCTTCTGCATGGAGGCGGGCGAGGCCTGTTATGTGCCGGTGGGGCACAACTATGCGGGCGCCCCGGATCAGCTCTCTCTGACCGCGGTGCTGGAGAAACTCTCGCCGTTGCTGGCGGATGAGTCAGTGAAGAAAGTGGGCCAGCACCTGAAGTACGACCTCAACGTGCTCGACCGGTATGGCGTGGTGGTGAACGGCATCGAGTACGACACCATGCTCGAATCCTATGTCTTCAACAGCGTCGGCAGTCGTCACAACATGGACGATCTGGCCAAACGCTATCTCGGCCGGGAGACCATCAAGTACGAAGACATCGCCGGCAAGGGCGCCAAGCAGATCAGCTTCGATCAGGTGCCGCTGGAACAGGCCTCGGACTATGCGGCGGAAGACGCAGACGTGACCTGGCAGCTGCACCAGGTGCTGTGGCCCAGGCTCGAGGCGGAGCCGGCCCTGACCCGCGTTTTCCGAGACATCGAAATGCCGCTCATGCCCGTGCTCTCCCGGATTGAGCGCACGGGCACGCTGATCGACGGCGGGCTGCTGGCGGAGCAGAGCAAGGCGCTGGCGGAGCGGATGCAGTTGCTCCAGGCCAAGGCCTACGAGCTCGCGGATGGGGAGTTCAATCTGGGTTCGCCGAAGCAGCTCCAGGAAATTCTCTACGATCGGCTGGGGCTGCCGGTGCTGAAAAAGACGCCGAAAGGCGCGCCGTCCACGGCAGAACCCGTGCTGGTGGATCTGGCCAGGGACTACGAGTTGCCCCAGGTGATCATGGATTACCGCGGGCTCGCCAAGCTGAAATCAACCTACACGGACAAGCTGCCTCTGGTGATCAACCAGAAAACGGGCCGGGTGCATACCTCCTATCATCAGGCCGTCGCAGCAACCGGCCGGCTCTCCTCGACGGACCCGAACCTGCAGAACATTCCCATCCGCACCGCGGATGGCAGAAAAATCCGTCAGGCCTTCGTGGCGCCGCCGGGACGCAAGATCATCGCCGCCGACTATTCCCAGATCGAGCTCAGGATCATGGCGCATCTGTCCTCCGATACGGGCCTGACCGAGGCTTTCGCCAATGAGCAGGATATCCATCGGGCCACGGCGGCCGAAGTCTTTTCCGTGGGACTCGATGAGGTCAGTGACGATCAGCGTCGCAATGCCAAGGCGATCAACTTCGGCCTCATCTACGGGATGTCCGCCTTCGGTCTGGGCCGGCAGCTGTCGATCAGTCGGACGCTGGCCCAGGACTATATCGATCGATACTTCGCCCGTTATCCGGGAGTGGCGGATTACATGGAGCGGACCCGGGCACTTGCCCATGATCAGGGCTTCGTGGAAACGGTCTATGGCCGCCGCCTCTACCTGCCGGAAATCAATTCCAAAAATCATCAGCGTCGCCAGGCGGCGGAACGCACGGCCATCAATGCCCCCATGCAGGGAACAGCGGCAGACATCATCAAAATGGCCATGCTGTCCGTGGATGCCTGGTTACCCGAATCGGGTCTGGATGCGCTCATGATCATGCAGGTGCACGATGAGCTGGTCTTCGAAGTGGCTGAAGGCGACGTGGATAAACTTGTCAGCGGCGTGAACGAGCGGATGTCGGCCGCAGCGGAACTCGCAGTGGCGCTGATCGTGGACGTTGGGGTGGGCGACAACTGGGACGAGGCGCACTGACGTAAACGTCAGTGCGTTTGAGTTCTGCTGCGCAAAACTCTGTCTGTTATTCCTCGGTTTCGGTAAGCCACCCGGTCAGGGTGCTGACCAGGTCGGGGAGGCCCTGGCCGCTGGCGGCGGAAAACAACTGCACGGTGGTCAGTTCTGAGCCGTCCACCGCGTTGCGCACCTGCTGCAGCACTTTGCCCTGGGCACCCCGTTTCAGCTTGTCGGCCTTGTTCAGCAGGATGCGCAACGGCAATCCGGAAGGATCCGCCCATTCGATGAGTTCGATGTCGAAGGGCTGCAGCGGATGGCGGATGTCCATCACCAGCACCACGCCGGCAAGCGCATCCCGTTCGTTCAGATAGTCGTTCACGGTCTTCTGCCAGGCGGCCTGGGCGGATTTGCCCGCCTGGGCGTAGCCGTAGCCCGGCAGATCGACCAGACGGCCGTTGGTGCCGGGCACGTCGAAGAAATTCAGAAGCTGGGTCCGGCCCGGCTGTTTTGAGACCTTGGCCGTGCGGCGATTGCCGGTGAGCCGATTCAGCACCGACGACTTACCCGCATTCGATCTGCCCGCGACAGCGATTTCCGGGCCGATTGCCGGCGGGCACTGCGACACCTTGGCGGCACTCTTGAGAAAAGTGGCGGCCAGGCGAGGGGCGTCGGCTGGCGGTTTTGCGCCGCCGCCTTCCCTGGGGGTCGATTTTCCGGGTTGTCTGCTCAAACTGATGCCTGTCTGCTGGGTGCCTGTCCGCTGAGTGTCTGTACTGACGGTGGCGGATAGCACCGCTGTGGTCGGGTCCTGATCGGTGGGCCGATGCGTGGGACTGCTACTGAGAATCGTATATTGTATAATCCGCGCCCGGCAAAACGCCCGTCGCCCCGCAAACGGCGGTGTGCGTTATAAGCGGTATAAGCGATACAAGCGGCATAAGTGATAAAAGCCGCAGTTGCAGTGTACAAGACAAATCAGTAGGACTAATCAGCAATGGTGTCACCATCTCTGAGGGCCCTGGCCTTGGCCAGTTTCATTTCCCTGGCCGCCGCTCCGGCACTCGGCGCAGGCGATCCCGCCGCCGGCGAAGCCCAGGCCACCGCCTGTGCGGCCTGCCATGGGCAGGATGGCGCAACCGGCCTGGATCCGACCTATCCCAATCTGGCCGGCCAGAACGAAAAGTATCTGCTGCACCAGCTGACGAGTATCCGTGATGGAGACCGGAATATTGCCCTGATGGCCGGTCAACTCACCGGTAAGAGCGACGACGATCTGGCCAATCTGGCGGCTTATTACGCCAGCCTGCCCGGCAAGATCAACCAGTCTCAGGGCGATGACGAGCTGCTCGCCCGTGCCGCAGGCATCTATCGGGGCGGTATCGCGGACAAGGGCGTGGCTGCCTGCACCTCCTGCCACGCTCCGACCGGCAACGGTAATGCGGCTGCGGGATACCCGGATATCGGCGGTCAGCCCACTGGCTACACCATCGCCCAGCTGACGGCGTATCGGGAAGGCGACCGGACCACGGACGATAATGTGGGCGGTATGATGCGCGGCGTTGCGCGGGGCCTGACTGACAAGGAAATTGCTGCATTGGCGGATTACATCCAGGGTCTGCACTGACCTGCTTCGCTCAGCGCGATCGAGCACAGGCGGTTCCATTTCTGCGAACCGCTTCAGACTTCACCCATTGCACCTTTTCCCTGCCGTGCGGTCTAATTTTGCCGTGTTGCAGAGACGACGTTCAGAAATGTTCCATCTGAACGTGATTGAATGGCAACAGGAACCGACCGGAAACAGGAAGCTCATGAATTCTTTGTATTTTGCCGCGGTGCTCACCGCGTTCGCCACCTTCGGACTGACGACCAGCGCCCAGGCGATGGAATTCGAGGAAGGCACGCACTACGAGCGGCTGACCGTGCCGGTGCAGACGGCGGACGAGACACGGGTGGAAGTGGTGGAAGCCTTTTCCTATGCCTGCGTTCACTGCAAGACCTTCGATCCCGCGGTGGAGGCCTGGCACCATGAACAGGGTGCGGGTGTGGATTTTCAGCGCATGCCGGCCATCTTCAATCAGACCTGGGCCATTTTTGCGCAGGCCTACTACACCGCCGAAGTGCTGGGCGTGACCGAGCAGGTGCACACGCCGATCTTCAAAGCCATTCATGAGCAGGGCAAGGACCTCCGGGACCCGGCCGCCATGGCCATTTTGTTTGAGACCTTCGCCGGTGTACCCAAGTCAGACTTCGAACAGGTCTACGACAGCTTCGGCGTCCGCTCCAAGATGCAGCAGGCTCAGGCCCATGGCCGCGCTTATGGCCTCACCGGCACGCCGTCCATGATCGTCGATGGTCTGTTCAGAACCGACGGCCAGATGGCAGGCAGCAACGCCATGATGCTCGAGGTGGTGGATTTTCTGGTGGCCCAGCAGGCCGAGGCGCGGGACATTGATCTCCCGCCGCCGACCCCGGTCGCGCCCACCGGCCTGACTGCGGAAGGTGAGTAACGCACGACGGTAATAGAACAGCGGAACCAGACCGGCGGAATTAGAACGACGGATAAAAAGGCCACGTTCGTACAACGCGCGAATATACAAAACTCTTAAGATCCCGACGCCCAACAAGCGAGCAAAAGTGCCAGACAGTCCACATTACGCAGTACCCAGGACGGCTAAACTCCTCGCCAGGTCATTGGAGCAGTCGGCCATGCTCGCCTGGTCAAAACGGGGCGATCTGAGATCCCCGGGCAATTCTGAAATCAACGTGTTGAGTCACTTCGAACCGGAAGCGTTCGAGGCGACGGACAAGTGCACGTTGAAATTCCTGAGCTACAACATTCAGGTGGGCATCCGCACCACCAAATACCGTCATTACGTGACCAAGGGCTGGAAGCACGTGCTGCCGCACGAATCCCGCAACCATACCCTGACCCGGATCGCCGACGTGGTCTCCAAGTACGATTTCGTCGCATTGCAGGAAATCGATGCGGGCAGTATCCGCAGCGGCTTCATCAACCAGGTGGAATACCTGGCGGAGCGCGCCCAGTTCCCCTACTGGTACACCCAGCTCAACCGTGATCTCGGCCCGCTGGCGCAGCATGGCAACGGCCTGCTCTCGCGCATCGCGCCGAAGGATATGCAGGATCATCGCCTTCCCGGCGCCATTCCCGGTCGCGGCGCCATCGTCGTCCGGCTGCCGTTCGGCGACGCCAGCGTGCTGGTGGTGATGTTGCATCTGTCGCTGGGTGAACGTTCCCGGGCGATGCAGCTCGAGTACGTGAAAGGCTTGATCGATGGGGAGGATCACGTGGTGGTGATGGGTGACATGAACAGTCACCTGGCCGATCTGCTGTTCGATTCCCCGCTGGCAGAAACGGCCCTGCGTCCTGCTCAGAGCGTGGCGCCTACCTTCCCGTCCTGGCGACCGTCCGTGGCGCTCGATCACATTCTGGTCTCGCCCAAACTGGCCATCGGCAAGTGCGAGGTCCTCGACTGCCGCCTTTCCGATCATCGGCCCATCTCGGTGAGCCTGACCCGGGCCGACAGGCCGATGGCCGTCCAGTAAACGACCGGCCACGGGCATCCTGAAAGGCCGGATCTGATCGCCGGAGAATAAAAAAAGCCGCTCAATCGAGCGGCTTTTTCGTTTCGAGAGGCGGTCAGTTCAATGGGCGGTCAATCACCGGCATTGACCTGGGCTCTCGAACAGGCGGTATCGAGCAGTTCCGGATAGTTCTTCCGGTAGTCGCTCTGGCACAGGCCGATGGTGGCCTTGGTCATCTCCACCACGTAAGCGCGAATGGCTTCGGCACCCGCTTCATCCACTGCATGGGAGAAGCTGGCCATGCCTTTGCCGGCGAAGGCGCCGCCACGGACGATGGCATCCCAGGCCTCATGCACGCTGGCATCCGAGTAGCGCAGATCCGGAATGCCGGCACCGCTGGCGGTGAGCCCCGGTGCGTGGCAGACCGCGCAGTTCTCATGATAGAGAGACTGACCCAGTGCCACCTGCTCCGGCGTGTATTCCATGGGTGGCGGTTCGGGGATGTCGATGAAGGTCACGTCCACGGGCGGCAACTCTGCCTCGCCGCCAATCTTGAAGGCCAGAATCCGGCCCTCCGAGAGTACATTGCCCTTGTGCCGCGGGGCGCCGGACGCGAGGCCGAAAGCGCCGCCCCAACCGGCCAGCACGGCCACGTACTGCTCGCCGTCCACCGTATAGGTGACGGGCGCAGCGATGATGCCGGTGCCGACCGGATACTCCCAGACCAGCTCTCCGGTATCCGCCCGGTAGGCGGCGAAGTAGCCGTCGGAACGACCCTGGAAGACCAGGTTGCCGGCGGTGGACAGCAGGCCGCTGTTCCAGCTGCCCGTGTGCTGAACGCGCCAGACTTCCTGCTGGGTGACCGGATCCCAGGCAGCAAGGTGGCCGCGCACGGCCTTCAGGTCTTCGATCATCTGATCAGGATCGCCGGTGGGTACCGTCTGCTGGAAATCCACACCCGTATTCCAGGACTCCGGGTCGTACTGGAAGGCATTGTCCTGAGCGTATTTGAAGGAAAGTTCCAGTGCCGGAATGTAGACCAGACCCGTATCCTGATTGAAGGTCATCGGATGCCAGTTGTGGCCGCCGTAGGGCGCGGGCTGGATCTGCTTCATGTCGTTGGCGTAGTGGGCGTCCGGATTCTCCACCGGCCGACCGGATTCCGGATCGATGTGGCTCGCCCAGGTGACCGGCACATAGGCTTCCGCGGAGATGAATTCGCCGTTGGTGCGGTCGATCACGTAGAAGAAGCCGTTCTTCGGCGCCTGCATGATCACCTTGCGGGCTTCTCCGTCCACCTCGATGTCTGCAAGGATCATGTGCTGGGTGGCCGTGTAGTCCCAGGTGTCGCCGGGCGTGGTCTGGTAATGCCAGACCAGAGAGCCGTTGTCCGGGTTGATGGCGAGTATCGAGGATACATAGAGGTTGTCGCCGCCACCGGGTGAACGGATGTAGCGGTTCCAGGGCGCGCCATTCCCGACACCCACATAGAGCAGATTCAGCTCCGGGTCGTAGGCCAGGGAATCCCAGACGGTGCCGCCACCGCCAACTTCCCACCACTTGCCGCCCCGCCAGGTGCCGGCGGCCAGTTCCATGGCGGCATTTTCGAAACCGTCCGCCGGATTGCCGGGCACGGTGTAGAAGCGCCAGGCCTGGGCGCCGGTGGCCGCATCATAGGCGCTGACATAGCCGCGCACGCCGTATTCGGCGCCACCGTTGCCGATGATCACCTTACCTTTGACGATCCGTGGTGCGCCGGTGATCGTATAGGGACGCTCCCGGTCGGTGGTCTGCACTTCCCAGGCCAGCTCGCCGGTGCCCGCATCGAGGGCGATCAGCCGCCCATCGAGGGTGCCGGCATAGATCCGGCCTTCCCAGGCAGCGACCCCGCGGTTGACCACGTCGCAGCAGGCATACTTGCCCCACTCCCGCGGCACCTGGGGATCATAGGTCCAGAGCAGCTCGCCGGTTCTGGCGTCGTGGGCCCAGACCACGGACCAGGAGCCGGTGGAGAACATGACCCCGTCCACCACGATGGGCGAGGCTTCCAGACCGCGCTTGGTGCCGGTGTCCCAGTACCAGGCCAGGCCGAGATCGGCGGCGGTTTCCGTATTGATGTCTTTGAGCGGACTGTAGCGCTGCTCGTCATAGGTGCGGCCATGGGAAAGCCAGTTGCCGGGCTCCGAATCCGCTTTACCGATCCGCGCACCGTTGATGCTGGCGGTGGCGGCCTGAATAGCGGCAGCCCGGTCGGCGGTGGCGTCCGCGGCGGCATCTGCCGGCTCGGTCTCCACGGCTGATGTCTCCGGCGCAGCCGCCTGCTCGCCACAACCGAGCAAGGCGAACGCGGCAAAGGCGAGCGCCAGAATACGTGCGAACGCCGTGGCGTTCGTGCTGAACGAATGAATCATGAAACCCCTCATTTTTGGACTACCTACCCTGATACCGAGTTTACCGGGCCGATCCGGAGAATGTACCCCCTACTCGAGCGGCTCCTTTATGATGCGTAAACGCACCCGGCCGGGTGCACCAGAGGAAGTCGGCATTGGCAGTGAACATGAACACAGAGGGACATCAGAATGCTTCCCGGGATCAGACGGGTTCCTGGGATCAGGAACTCGCCGAATGGCTCGACGCCATGGACGACGTGCTCGCGGAACGCGGACCGGATGGCGCCCGGGAACTCGTGCAGAAGCTGCAGTCTCACCTCTCTCATCGAGGCCTGGTGCTGACTGAAGCCGCGCTCAACACGCCGTACAAGAACACCATCGATGTGCGGGAGCAGCCGCGCTACCCGGGCAACGTCGAGCTGGAAACCCGGATCGGCAACATCATCCGCTGGAATGCAGTGGCCATGGTGCTGCAGGCCTACGACTCGGGCTCCGGCGTCGGCGGTCACATCGCCACCTATCTTTCCGCGGCCACCATGATGGAGGTGGGCTTCAACCATGTGTTCCGGGCGGCCACTGACCAGTACGGCGGTGATCAGGTGCATTTTCAGGCGCATACGGCGCCCGGGGTTTACGCCCGGGCCTTTCTGGAAGGTCGGCTGAGCGAGACTCAGCTTGCCAATTTCCGCCGGGAGCTCGGCGAGGGCGGCGGGCTGCCGAGTTATCCGCACCCACGCCGGCTGCCGGATTTCTGGCAGATGCCCACGGCGAGCATGGGACTTTCCACCCCCAGCGCCATCTATCAGGCGCGCTTCGCCAAGTACCTGGAAAGCCGGGGCCTGAAACCGGACAACGGCGGCAAGATCTGGACCTTCATCGGCGATGGTGAATCGGACGAGCCGGAAGTGCTCGGTACCATCAACATCGCCAGCCGGGAGGGGCTCGACAACCTGGTGCTGGTGATCAACTGCAACCTGCAACGCCTCGATGGACCCGTGCGCGGCAACGGCAAGATCATCCAGGAACTCGAACGGGCTTTCCGGGGCGCGGACTGGCATGTGATCAAGGTGATCTGGGGCGGCGGCTGGGACCCGCTGATTGCGCGGGATGAAGACGGCCTGCTGCAGGAACGCATGGAACAGGCGGTGGATGGCGACTATCAGATGTATACCGTCTCGCCGGGTGACGCGGTCCGCGAGCACTGGGTGGAAACCTCCCCTGCCCTGAAAGAACTGATGAAGACGCTCACGGACGAGGAGATCCGCTCCATCAAGCGTGGTGGCCAGGATCACCAGAAAATCTATGCGGCGTTCGAGCGTGCCGCAGCGGTGACCGGCAAACCGTGCGTTGTGCTGTTGAAGACGGTGAAAGGCGATGGTCTCGGCCCGGGTACGGAAGGGTCGAATACGGTGCATCAGAAAAAGCAGCTGTCGGCGGCCGAACGCAAGGAGCTGGCGAAGCGACTGGACATCCCGCTCCCGGAAGACGCGGTACTGGCCGCCAGCTTCTACCAGCCGGACCCGGATTCGGAAGAGGTGCGCTACGCTCTCTCACGCCGGGAGGCGCTCGGCGGCTTTCTCCCGGAGCGTCGAGTGGCTTGTGAACGCCTGACGCCGCCGGAGCTGACGATGTTCGCCGACCTGCTGGGCGGCACCGAAGGCACGGACCGGGAAATCTCCACCACCATGGTCATGGTGCGCATGCTGGCCAAGCTGCTGCGTGATAAAGACCTGGGTCGCTACATCGTACCCATCGTGCCGGACGAAGCCCGCACCTTCGGCATGGATGGCCTGTTCCCCCAGGCCGGCATCTACTCGCCGGCTGGCCAGCAGTACCGGCCGGTGGATGCGGGCACCATCGCCCCGTACCGGGAAGCGGAGGATGGCCAGATCCTGCAGGAAGGTATCTGCGAGACGGGTGCCATGGCGTCGTTTCTGGCGGCGGGCACGGCCTACGCCAATCACGGTCTGCCCATGATTCCGTTCTACATTTTCTACTCCATGTTCGGCTTTCAACGGGTCGGTGACATGATCTGGGCCTGTGGCGACATGATGTGCAAGGGCTTCCTGCTCGGCGGCACTTCCGGACGGACCACGTTGAATGGCGAAGGGGTGCAGCATCAGGATGGCCACTCTCATCTGATCGCCTCCACCGTGCCGAACATGAAGAGTTACGACCCGGCGTTTGCCTATGAGCTGGTCCTCATCGTGCGGGACGGCATCCGCCGCATGTACGGCGAGCAGGAAGACGTCTTCTACTATCTGACCGTGACCAATCAGAACTACCCGATGCCGGCCATCCCTGAATCCGGCAGCCCGGAACGGGCGGCGGTGGAAACCGGCGTGCTTGCCGGCATGTACTGTTTTGATCGGCAGGAAGGCGCGATCGTGAACCTGTTCGGCAGCGGTGCGATCATGACAGAGGTCCTTGCCGCCCGTGCGCACCTGTCTGGCCTGGGCATCGCCAGTAATCTCTGGTCGGTGACCAGCTACAACGAACTCATGCGGGAAGGTATGGCGGCGGAACGGGAACAGTTGATGAGCGTGGGCGAAGCTCAGCGGAAACCGCTGGTGGCGGAACTGCTGGAGAATGAGGAAGGCGTGTTCGTGGCGGCCAGCGACTACATGAAGGCGTTACCGCTCTCCATCGCGCGCTGGGTGCCGGGACCTTATGAAGTGCTCGGCACGGACGGGTTCGGCCTGTCGGAAGACCGACACGTGCTGCGGGAGTACTTCGAGGTGTCTGCGGAATGGGTGGCCTACACGGCGCTCTCCACACTGGCTCAGAACAATCTGCTGAACGCTGATGTGGCAAAGCAGTTCGCCAGCGATCACGGCCTGGATACAGACAAAGCGGATCCGTTCAATGGCTGAAGGGAAATCGACGCGACCCGATCGGGTGCACGTGGTGGGCTGCTACCGGAGCGGCACCACGCTGATGATGGAACTGCTCTGGTATGCCTACGAGTTCAGCGGTCGCTGTGAGCACGAAGCGCCGCTGTTCCGGGAAATTCCGGAAGGCGAACGCCTTTATCTGACCAAGAAACCACCAGACACCATCCGTATCGAGAAAGCCTTTCGGGCGGACGAGCGGCTGTTCGTGATTGCCATGGTGCGGGATCCACGGGCCATGGCGACCAGCCGGCACGCCAAGTTTCCGGACGTCTATTTCTCGGGGTTCGGCCGCTGGCTGGAATATCAGAAAGCCATCGAGCGCCTGGCGGATCACCCCCGCTGGCTGACCGTGCGCTACGAGGATCTGCTGCTGGACCCGCAGATGGTGCAGGCGGCCATCGAAGCCCGATTCCCGTTTCTCGAGCGCAGGCGGGATTTCGATCGCTACCCGGAAGGGGCGGACGTGCCGGATAAAGCGGGTATCTCACTGGGCGGGGCCCGGAAGATCGATCCGAGTCGGATGGCGGGCTGGCGGGAGCATCTGCCCAGGATCAAGGATCAGCTGGATAAGCACCCGGCGGTGGCGGATAAGCTGATCGAGCTGGGGTATGAAGCGGACCATTCCTGGCGGGAGGCGTTGACAGGAGTTGTGCCGCATCGGCAGAAGCACAAGGATGAGGCGCCGCATGTGTTCAAGGCGCTGGAGGCACGGGTTCGGTATTGGGTTCGGACTCGGCGGTATCTTCGGTCGTTATAGGTCAGCTTTATCGGATCGTGTTCTGTTGTTCCCGCTGTGCGAGGAAGGTGAAGACGGTTTCATGCACTTCCGCTCGGGCGCTCCGCGCTGCCCTCAGTTGCAGATGTAGCCGCGCTGCGCGAGTCTAATCTGCGCCTTCGGCCTCGCTCTTACGTTTATGAAACCGTCTTCACCTTCCTCGCACAGCTGCATGCTCCAGGCGGCGATGTATTCACCTACCTAACCGTCCTCGAAATGGCTGCCTGTTCCTCCCAAGCCTGCCGCTGCAATGAGACGTGGTTAACAAACCTGTCGATGCAATCCGGCGACAATCGAGGGCTCATCGAATTGGTAATACCGATAAATGGATTTGCGTTTTTCCCAATTCGAGGTCCTCACCACGACCGGGTCGTTTTTTGTCTGCCTGTTCTTCGTGTGTGTGTTTCTGGAGGCCTCGGATATCGAGCAGGAGCTTGGCGCTACCGCGACTGAGGCGGTGAGCCAGCAGAATCTGTTCTGGGCCAGCGTCACTCCCTCTGGTCAGGAAATCGTGCTCACCGGCGCGGCGCCGGATTACAACTCGAAAAAACAGGCCGGCGAGATCGCCGCGAATGTGGCCGGGGTGACGAGCGTGGACAACCAGATCGTGATTATCGGTGAGGCTGGCACCTGTCAGCATGAGCTGAATGACTTCCTTGCCAAGGAACGGGTGACCTTCAAAAAAGGCAAATCCGAGTTCACGGAATCGAGCTATCCGCTGCTCACCCTGCTCGCCAGCATTGCCCGGAACTGTAATACGCGCCTCGAGATTGCCAGCCACACGGATGCGGAAGGAGATGCGGCGATGAACATGAAGCTCTCTCAGCGCCGTGCGGACGCGGTCCGCAAATATCTGGTGCAGAGCGGTGTGGCAGCCGGGCAACTCGAAGCCAATGGGTACGGTGAAACGCAACCCATAGCCGACAACGATACCGACGAAGGCCGTCGCGCCAATCGCCGAGTGGAATTCCGCGTGATTGGAGACGCAGTGTGATCTTTCTGATCCTGAAAATGTTCGTTTACCTCCTGCTGGCCCTGACGGCCGGCGTGGGCGCTGGCTGGGTGCTGCGCCATATTGCGGCGGCCAAGCAGGAAGAAGAGATGCAGCGCACGCTGGCGGATGCCCGGGCCCGGGTGCCGCAGTTCGAGTCGCTCATCCGTTCGCGGGATGAGCAGATCAAGCGCCTGAAAGAAGAACTGAAAGAAAAAGATCAACGCATCAATTCCCTGGCGGACGACGTTCGTGAGGCCGAGCTGGCCATGAAGGACAAGGACCGGGAGCTCAAGGAATACACCGCGCGCCATGAAACACTGGCAGATCTTTCCGAAGCATCTGCCGCCCAGGACACAGATGAGATGCTCGTGAGCAGCGAGGTGCTCGACGTGGAAAGCGCGGATGCATCCCGGTCTGCGACCGGTGCGGATACCGGACTGAACACCGAAATCGCCCGGCTGGAAGGCGAACTGCGGGAGGCGAAGTCTCTGGCTGCTGACGCCATGGCCGAGGCGGCGGCTGCGGAAGCGGAAGTGATCACCCTGAAGGCGGAGCTGGCGCGTGCCGGCGCTGCTGCCGACGGCGGTGACAACCAGGCGATTGCCGATGTGGAGGCCAGGCTCAAGCAGAAGACGGATGCGTTTGATCAATTGAGCCGGGCATTCGAGTCGGAGCAGCGGCGGGTGACCGAACTCGAGCGAGAGCGGGAACTGCAGAACAAATCACTGCGGGTGCTGCATCAGCAACTCGAACTGGAAAAGGAACGGGGTCAGCGCGCCGCGACCGGCTGATCGGCCTCGGGCGCAGACGTCTGCAGCGTCCGCCCATCCAGATTCCGGATCCCTGGTTTAGCAAGTGCCGTCGCTGCGATGGCGACCAGATAGATCACGCTGCCGGTGATCACGGCCCAGGACGCCCCCAGACTGTCCGCCAACCCACCGAGAAACAATCCTCCCAGCGGCGCCAGGCTGTAGCCGATGGTGTGAATACCCATCACCCGACCACGCAGCGCATCCGGCACCTCGAGTTGCAGCACCGTCATGGAAATGATCATGAAGGCCGATGCACTGGCGGAAACCAGAAAGACGAGCACCAGCGCCAGCACCAGACTCTGCATGGCACTGCTGCTGGCGAAGGCGATGAGAAAGATCACTGAGCCGGCTGCACCGCCCAGCATGACCCAGCCGAGCCGGCGCGACTCCTGCACCATGCCGATCAGCAGCGTGCCCATCACCGAGCCGAGCCCGCCGGCGGAGAGCAGGTAGCCGTAGCCGGTCTCATCGGTGCCGAGCAGATCGACGAAGATGGGCATGATCTGCACGTAAGACTGGGAGAAGAACATGCCGACGAAAGTGAGGCCAAGCAGCCAGCGGAAAATCTCGGTGCGGTAGATGAAACGGAAGCCGTCTTTCAGCTGTTCCAGTGGCGATTCGTGTGCGGTCGGCGGCACCTGCACCTGGATGGTGGTGAGGATGACGGACATGAACAGAAAACCCAGGGTCGCCATGGCGAATATCGGCCAGGTGTCTTCCGCCAGCGCAATGATGAGTCCGCCGGCGGCGGGAATCGCCATGCGCGTTGACTGCCATATGAAGGCGTTCATGGCCGCCCCGGACAGGTAGGCATATCGGTCGAGCAATAACGGAAAGATGGAAGCCCGGGCCGGCCAGTCCAGGCCACTGATCAGAGAAACGGATGCAGCGATTGTGAGCACGTGCCAGACGGTGACGATGCCCGAGTAATCGAGAAAGGTGAGCAGCGCCAGGAGGCAACCGGTGACGGCCGAGGTGGTGATGAGAATGCGGCGCCGATCGAACCGGTCCGCGATCACGCCACCGAGCAGGGTCATCAGGATGTTCGGGACCGACGCGGCGGCTCCGAGCACGCCAAGCTGCAGGGCGGAGCCGGAGAGTTCGAAAATCAGCCAACCCTGACCGAGGATGACGAGCTGGGTGGCGCCCACCGAGGCAAAGGAAGCAAACCAGTAACGGCGAAAACGCGGAAAGCCGAGCGCCGGATAGCGTTCAACGATGGCTCGACCGAGCGCGTTTAGGCCTGCCGTCATGCAATCTCCTCAGAGGGCCGTGTAGTATGCCTGTCCGCGCTGCGAAGTTAAGACATGCAGTTGACAGAACTTGTCTTCGACAACAAAGCAGATGCCCGAGGCTGGGTGTGGGATCGGTTGCAGGCCGAGGGATTCGCTCGCTTTCCATTTCCACCCCACGGCCGGATCCCCAACTTCGTGGGTGCGGAGGTGGCCGCGCGTCGGCTATTCGAACAAACCCCCTGGCGGGAAGCGCGGGCGATCAAGGTGAATCCGGATTCCCCGCAACGGCCGGTGCGCCTGCTGGCGCTGGCGCGAGGTATCCGCGTGTATGTGCCCACTCCCCGACTGACCGGCGGGTTCCACCTGCTGGATCCGGAGCGCATCGCGCCGGCGGATTACGAGGCGGCAGCCACCCTGTCCAGCATGGCCGATCACTCTCAGGAGGTCGCCCTGGCAGAGATGCCGCAGCTGGATGCCATCGTGACCGGCTGCGCGGCGGTGACCCGGGCCGGCAAACGCTGCGGCAAAGGGGAAGGCTACAGCGACATCGAATTCGCCCTCCTGCGCGAACTCGGACATGCACCAGTCCCGGTGGCGACCACGGTGCATGATGCGCAACTGGTCGCCGACTTTCCGATAGAAGCCATCGACCTGCCGTTGTCGCTGATCTGTACGCCGTCAGAGGTGATCCGCATCGACAATCCGCTGCCACCGCCACAAGGCATCGACTGGTCGCGGCTGGATGATGCGGATCTGACGCGGATGCCGCTACTGATCGATCTGCAGGCGGCGATCAGCAAATGAAGCAGCGCAGGCGATGTTCGAGGAAGTTATCGACATGAAAGGTTTCGGATTGATGAGTCTGCTGGTCCTTGCCAGCCTGACAGCGGCGGCCGGTTTCGCGGCAGCTTCGGATGAAGCGCCCATCGTGATCGTGCTCAGCTGGGACGGCATGCGACACGACTACCCGGATCTCGGCGACTTCCCAGCGCTGCAGCGGGTGGAAACCGAAGGTGTGCGTGCCGAGCGGCTGACCCCGGTGTTTCCGTCGAGCACCTTTCCCGGCCACGTCTCCATGGCCACCGGCACCTATCCGGACAAGCACGGCATCGTCGATAACGTGTTTCTTGACCAGACGCGGGGCCGCTACGCCTACTCGGGGGATGCAAGCTGGATCGAAGCGGAGCCGTTATGGATTGCCGCCGAGCGGCAGGGAGTGAAGACCGCCACCTACTTCTGGGTGGGATCCGAATCGGACTGGCAGGGCATGGGCACCAGCTACCGCATGGCGCCGTTCGACGGCGGCCGGCCTGAAGCCGAGAAAGTGGATCAGATTCTCGACTGGCTGAGTCTTCCCGAGGCGGAGCGACCCCGGCTGATCATGTCCTACTGGGCGGGTGCGGACGGCGTTGGTCACAACGACGGCCCGGACAGCCGCTCGGTGGTCGCGCAGATCGAAGCCCAGGACGCCCAACTCGGCCGATTGCTCAGCGGCATAGATGCTCTCGAGCTCTGGCCGCGAACCACCCTGATCATCGTGAGTGATCACGGCATGACGGCCTGGACGGAAGTTCTGAATCTGAATGGCGCGTTCGAGGCAGAAGGCATCGACGCGGTGGCGGTGGGTGCGGCGGTGGTGCAGGTGCATCTCACCGCGCCAGTGCCGGATGCGGAGATGCGCGCCGCACTGAAAAAGATCCTGGCTGATGTGCCCGGCGCGCAGATTCACAAAGGAGACAGCTTACCGGCAAGTTATCGATTGCAGCGGGACAGTCGGATAGGCGACTGGGTGATCGTGCTGCCACCACCCTATGCAGCGACCCGGTCGACGGGCATGGAACTCTGGCTGATGCAGGCCGCCACCTGGTTTGGAAAAACACTGGGCATGCACGGCTACGATCCCTCGCTGCCGGACATGGGTGGCCTGTTTCTGGCCATGGGACGCGATGTTCCTGATAGCCCGCTCGGCGAGCTGCGGCAGATCGATCTGGCGGCGACCGTGGCGCACCTGTTGAACATCGAGCCGCCCAGGGATTCCGAAGGCCGACCTATCTGGTAGGCTGGGGCCCCATGAACCGACAAGCATCCGAACGGAGTCAAATCATCAGACGGATCATCGCCACCGCGCTGCTGGTGTGGGGCGTGGGTGCGTGGATTCCTGTCGGTGCTGGAGAGCCTGTGACGTTCGATCCTTACGAGGCGTCTATTCCTGAACTGCAGATGGCCATGGCCACCGGGCAACTGACCGCTCGCGCACTGACGGAGTACTATCTCGCCCGAATAGAACAGTTCGATCAGCGCGGACCGGCGCTGAACAGCATGGCGTTCATCAATGAGAATGCGCTGGCAGAAGCAGACCAGCTCGACAGCGAGCGGGTGAGCATGGGTCCCCGCGGGCCGCTGCATGGCATCCCCGTGGTGGTGAAAGACAACTACGAGACCGCGGGTATGCCCACCACCGCCGGATCCAGGTTGCTGCACGGTTTTGAGCCGGAGCATGATGCGCACCTCGTGGCGCGACTCAAATCCGCTGGCGCGATCATTCTCGGCAAAACCAACATGCACGAATTCGCCTACGGCATCACGAGTGAAGGGTCTGCATTCGGCGCCGTGAAGAACCCCTACGATCCCGGTAGAAATCCCGGCGGTTCGAGCGGCGGCACCGGCGCGGCGGTGGCGGCCAACTTCGCCACGGTGGGCATGGGCAGCGACACCTGCGGCTCGATCCGGATTCCGGCCGCGCACAATAATCTGGTGGGCCTGCGCGGAACCCAGGGACTGTCCAGCCGACGCGGCATCGTGCCACTTTCGCACACACAGGATATCGGCGGACCGATAGCCCGGAGCGTGACGGATCTGGCCATCGTGCTGGATGCGACGGTCGGGTTTGATCCGGAGGATCCACAGACCGCACAGAGCGTGGGTCGGGTGCCGGCCAGCTATCTCGATGGCTTAACACCGGGGGCGCTGGCAGGAAAGCGGATCGGGGTGGTGGAAGACCTGCTGCTGTTCGATCATGAAGACAGCGAGGTGGTGGCCGTGATCGGCATGGCCACGGCCGAGCTCGCTGCCGCTGGCGCCGAGCTCGTGCGGGTGCGATTTGCGGATCTGGATACGATTCTGAACGTGGAGCCGACAGGATTTTTCGTGCTGGCCCACGACTTCAAAACCGACATCAATGCCTACCTGGCTCGACACCCCGATGCACCAGTGAGCAGCCTCACGGAGATTCTGGCCAGCGGCCGCTACAACATGAGTATCGATCAGGTGCTGCGGGTCTCGGAATCCATGACGCCGGAGAGTGAGCCCGTTTACCGCAGCGCTCTGGCACAACGCCAGGTGATTCGAGAGGCGGTGCTTCTGGCCATGGCGGAACAGGAACTGGATGCACTTGCCTATCCGACGATCCGGCGCAAAGCCGCGCCACTGTATGAACCTCAGGACGGCAGCAACTGTCAGCTTTCAGCAAAGAGCGGCCTGCCTGCGATCAGTATGCCGGCAGGTTTTACAGAGGACGGTCTGCCCGTAGGACTGGAACTGCTCGGCCGGGCCTGGTCGGAGGCGGATCTGCTCGCCATGGCCTATGCCTTCGAACAGGTGGCCGATCATCGCCAGCCGCCGCCGCTGCTGGCACCACCGGAAGAGACCGGACCCGGCCCGGAATCGATCGAGCACTAGCCGCACCTGGCTAAAGATCGAGCGGGCTCAGGACACCGCGACCGCCCCGCTTGATAACGTGGGTATAGATCTCCGTCGTCCGCACATCCGAATGGCCCAGCTGTTCCTGCACCGTGCGGATGTCGGCGCCACGCTCGAGCAGGTGGGTTGCAAACGAGTGCCGCAGTGAATGGCAGGAGGCCGGCTTGCTGATGCCGGTTTTCCGCAACGCCTCAGTAAAGGCGCGCTGCACTGTACGCTCGGTGATATGGTGACGGCGCAGATGACTGGTGGCCGGATCGATTGAACGGTCTCTGGCCGCAAACAGGTATTGCCACCCCCACTCTCTGGGAGCATTCGGCATTTTTCTCGCCAGTGCGTTCGGCAGGTGCACGCCGGCCCACCTTGCCACTTTCAGATCTTCGTCGTAGTAGTAACGTGTCTGCTCCAACTGATGTTCCAGATCAGGGATCGCCTTCTCGGCCAGCGTGGTGATCCGCTGCCGGCTGCCTTTGCCATCCCGGACCAGCAGACTGAGACGATCGAAATCGATGTCGTGCACACGCAGCCGCACAACTTCCATCACACGCAGGCCGGACCCGTACTTCAGGCGCGAGCAGATCTTCGGCACGCCATCGAGCGCATCGAAGATGGCTTCCAGTTCCTGACGATTCAGCACGACGGGAAGCTTTCTGGGTTTCTGGGCAAAGCGATAGCCAGCAACGTTGAACCTGGAACGGCCGAGTACCTGTACGTAGAGAAAAATGAGTGCATTCAGAGCGGTTCGCTGGGTGTTTGGCGCAACGTTTTTGCGCACCGCAAGGTGAGTGAGAAAGGCGGCGACCTCCGCCTCACCCATGTCTCGCGGATGGCGCATCGAATGATGGCGGACGAACTGCCGAACCCAGTAGATATAAGTACGCTCAGTGCGGATGGAATAGTGGCGGGCACGTACGACGCCGCGAATCTGATCGAGAAGTTTTGCCACTGTGGCCACCCGGATGAAAGGGGTAGTATTTCCTGGAAAACGAAGCGAACCTTTCAGAAGAGCGATGATCAGGGCGTGGGAAAATAACTCCAGAGGCGGACAGCGATGAACGCAAGGAAAACAAGGGGATGGGGCCGGACCCCGAACTCTTTCTCGGAGATCATCGACACGATGTCGGTATCTATCACGACACTCAGTCGTAGATTTGGCTGTTAGGCGACAACTCTTATTCGCCACACCATCCAGTTCTGAGCGCTAGTTAACTTATGAATGCGGTTGTCCTTCATATACTAGAGGGCCTATCGGATTTTGATGCATTGCAATGCCTAGACGCCTCACCAAGACTGAAGCTGGTACACATCAGGCGCTAAAAAATACGTCGTATGAGAGCACCGCCGTAAGCTGGTTGATGCAAGATGGTTGGCAGGTATTCCTTCCGATTCTAGATCATGGACATCAAACGGACTTGCTGATATCCGATGGTCCACACTTTCATCGTATCCAGGTAAAGACCCTCGAAGCCAAGGGTAAGGACCAAGTCGTTCATAACTGTTGGCAGGGCAGTCACGTTGATTATGTTATCTACTTCGTGCGAAATGGGACGTGGGGAGTGATAACTCCTGCCTTCTCCGAAAAGAAGCGGAAACTGAAGCATGAAGAGCATCGTAGGTTCGAACGGAATCGGAAGAGCTTTCTCCGAGAGTTTCACCTCATTTAGCCGCAGGACGAAGCGTGATAGGTCGTTGTCGCCTAACAAGGCGATGAAGCGGACACTTGACTGCGGCTTCCTTGCGCTGCCGCTCCAGTCAGCCCCAATCAAGTGCCGCTTATCGCGGCGTTAGGCGTCATGCACCTAGTTTCAACAGGCATCAAGAAACACCTACTTGCAGTGGCGTTGCTACTGAGCTCATTCGGAACACTGGCCGAAGAAGAGCAAGTCTCCATAAAACTAGACAATGTAGGGATTTCAGAGCTATCGCTCGCACTGACCAAACAAACAAAGTTCAGGTATATGATGCCTCGAGAGGTGCAGGGGGTTTCTGGAATCACTCTAGATGTTGAAAGCGCCACACTTTCCGAAGTATTCCGATTGCTCGAGTCAGCGTACGGACTGTGTGCCTGGATTTGGCGACCTCCCGAGGGTTACGACGGGCGAAACCTCAATGAGATCAGATGGGCACATTGCGAGGAGACCTCCCCGAAGGCGTTTGTTAACTACGTCCCTTGGAGATACAAGGATGACGCCTAACAAGGCGATGAAGCGGACGCTTGACTGCGGCTTCCTTTCGCTTCCGCTCCAGTCAGCCCCAATCAAGCGCCGCTTATCGCGGCGTTAGGCGTCAACCTATGCGCATCTTCCTATTTCTCGTCTTCAGCCTCTTATGTAATTCTATGAAAGCCGAAACGATGGCGTTTGTCGGTTCCCATTTATCTGCGGCACTGGCTCCAGAGGATTGCCACTACTACTTCACCCCGCAGACAGTTGGTGATCGTACTGAGATCTGCATGGATCGAGTCTTTGAACTGGAGTATTTGGTTCACGAATGGATAACGGAACGTCGAGAGGTCGAAGACACAGTCCACTTCTTTAGCAGATACCACTACTGGGGAATGCCGAGATACACGATGTATGAAACGGCACTGGTCATTCTCGAAAAAGGTGAGCCCGGATACGTATTGCTGAGAATTGAAGAGATTGAGGAATCCGAAACTGGGTGGGAATTCTGTAGTGATTGGTCTGACGACTACGATTGCTTGGCACGGACGAATATATCGAAGATCCTCAGTGACTATGGTCTCGGATCATGAACACGTTGACGCCTAACAAGGCGATGAAGCGGCTGTTAGGCGTCATGCATCGTAGTTCATGGCTATCGATCTCGATCTGCTTGCTGTTGGGGGCGTGCGAATCCGAAGAGGAGCGCATTCCTTTTATAGATGCTTTCGATGGCTTGGTGGTGACATCGATTGTGGGAATGGTGCTGCATAAGCACCCGATTTATTGCCTCAAGCCGGAAACGTATCGCGTTACTGGATATCTTCGTTGCGAATCGGAGTCGGCCCATCTTTATGTTTCCAGAGACCATGCACTCATTCGTAATCTTGATATGGCCATTCCAGTGGAGGGGGCGCGCGTAGCCGAACTTTGCTCATCTGCGTGCGAATCACAATATGTTCAGGTCAAGGGGCCTTGGGGCCATAAAGTACACCCAGAGCCTTCACCGATTGACGGTATTGCATACTGCGACGTACCACCTAAGTTCGATCCCGTCACTGCAAAGCTGTTACTCCCGGAGCAAGCACCCACTGAATGCCTACCGGATCACGCAACTGAGGATGACGAAGATGACGCCTAACAAGGCGATGAAGCGGACCTCCCTACCCGTCACTTCTTTTGCTTACGCAAAAGAATCGCCGGCCACGGTCGGCCGCTTATCGCGGCGTTAGGCGTCAGCGTCCACAAATCTGATTGAGGATCTCCTGCTCGCCAAGAGAGGTAAGATCCGACGTTCCTAGCCGATATTCCGTCGGGCTTTCAGACTTCTCCTAGGATCTTCAAGGAGATAGGCGCAAGTTGCTGCTATTTCCGGCTAAGTCTCTGAAAGACTCTCAGATCGGATACATCTGGGGTTGTAGTCCCGGCTCACCACGCCGATCACGTATATTGATTCTGCCAACGGCCAGGCCGGTGGAGATCGCGGCATTGGGATTAGGATCATTCTCAGGGGAGCGGTGCAGATCTTCAGCCTTCAGATCAGCAAGATGGCAGTCGTTCCGAGAAAGGGGCCCATCCTTGCTCAAGCCGACTCGCTGGCGCTATTGTCGGGCTGAAATGACCTTGAGGGAGCGACCATGAACTGCTTTGAGCGGCTGACACCTAACAAGCTGATGAAGCGGACACTTGAAAGCGGCTTCCTTTCGCTGCCGCTCCAGTCAGCCCCTTTCAAGTGCCGCTTATCAGGGCGTTAGGCGACATCGATGGCTAGATTCTACAAGTGGCTGCTGCGTGCCTGGCCTCTACTAGGAATGCTCTTACTGCTGCTGTTCCACTTATCGCTACTCGAAGTGTTCCCTTCTCTGTCTAACGAGATCAACGAAACTGTAACTCTTGTTGTGCAGATTGTCGGTGGCTTGCTAGTTCTGTACTCCATAGATACCAATATCGGCGTAATCCGAGGTGGCTCTCTTTTTGCAGATCTAAAGCGGTATCTGCGAGAGTTTCCTTTGATAAAGCACCATTATGTCCTCGAAGTCCAAGGAGCCTCACATTCAGTAACAGGCTCGAACATCAGACTCTCCGTAAGTCGCAATCCTGATACTGTTGAGGGAAGACTGGATTATCTTCAAGAACAGATTGATGCAGTTCGAAGCGATCTCTCTGAAGATATCTCGAAAGTTGAACGTCAACTGCGAGAGCAGAATTTAGATACAGAACGAAAGGTTGACGAAATAGCAAGCGACGTGGCTCAGCTTAGCGCAAAGGTGCAGAAAGTCTCTGTTGGTAGCATCAAAACCCAATTATTCGGGGTCATGCTCCTCATCTACGGAGCATTCGTGAGCTATGTCGCCTAACAAGGCGATGAAGCGGACACTTGACTGCGGCTTCCTTGCGCTGCCGCTCCAGTCAGCCCCAATCAAGTGCCGCTTATCGCGGGGTTAGGCGACATCCTTCATCGAGGATCCAAGAGTCTTAGCGATCTGAGCCCGAGTGCCTCCTAGAGCTAATATCGACTTCAGTAGGAGATCGGTGCTGACCGAAGCGTCACCGGCTTCCATCTTCGCAACACGAGATTGGCTGGAACCTATCAGCTTCGCGAGATCGGCCTGACTGAGCTTTCTGCGTTCTCTGAGAGATCTAAGCTTCTGCACAAGCAGGAGTCGCATCTCTATGTATGCTGTCTCTTCATCGCTGAGGCCAAGAAACTCGCTGGTATCTCCTACCTTCCAGCCCGCCTTTTGAAGTACCTTCTTTTTAGCTTGTTTCATCGTATCTCCGCATTCGAGTCTTGCACGTATCGATTACAGACTTCGGTGTCTTGGTGGTCTTCTTCGAGAAGACATCTAGTATCAGAACTGCGTCGCTATCTAATCGATAGATGATCCGCCAGGTGGCGCTCTCGTCGACTATCCTGAGTTCATGGCATCGACGTCCGATGCTCGGCATGGGCCTGGACTGTGGCATCGTCAAGGTATCTCCCTGTTGTAGGAGCCTCAGTAGATAGCCAGCTTCTAGTCTTGCTGCGGGCCCAAACGGAGGTGTTTTCACTTCTCCGTGCAACCATACTAGAGGCTTGTCTTTTGGACTCATGCAGACGATCATATGTCATATATGACATATAAACAAATGTCGCCTAACAAGGCGATGAAGCGGACCTCCCTACCTGTCATCTTTTCTGCTTACGCAGAAAAGCCGCCAGCTACGGTCGGCCGCTTATCGCGGCGTTAGGCGTCAACTTCAGGTAGCATCCATGATCTAGGGGAGGGCCTCATAGTGATTCGAGCCGCCGCCGCGTCGCTTCTGCTACTAGTCGCAGGCATGTTAGGGATTTCTGTCGTGATGAATCCGTCCATGCTTGAGCCTAGAGCTGCTCCAGAGATTCCAGAAAAGGTGATAAAACTTGGATTGGCTGACCATCCTGCCGGTGTGTTCATCTCAGAGCGCTCCTCACACTCACCTAGCTGCAATCGACTAGGAGAGAGGATGAGTTCCCCTAGACACCCATTTCCTCCTGTCGATGGGGCCAGGATCGTCTTCGACGGGGCTTCTGGATATGTCCCGTGCTCTGAGCGTGAAATTTACCTATCAAGAGGTGAACCAAGATATCTGGAATGGTCGCAGTTGGAACCTTGGCTGCAAGAGCTTGCGAGGAATTCCATAGAGGGACAGCTGTTCGTGCAGATGGAGCGAGAGGATTGACGCCTAACAAGGCGATGAAGCGGACCTCCTTACCTGTCATTTTTTCTGCTTACGCAGAAAAACCGCCAGGCGGCGTCGGCCGCTTATCGCGGCGTTAGGCGTCACTAGCTGATGCCTACGGTCCTCAGAGTTGGCCCCTACAGATTTTTCTTCTATTCCAGCGATGGGGACGAACCTCTGCACATCCACGTGCAACGGGATACCGCTGTAGCAAAGTTCTGGCTAGAACCGTTGAGAATGGATTACGGAACGGGATTCAGGCCCTCGGAACTCCGAAGAATTGAGCGTATTATTGAGGAGAACCACAGTATCCTAGTTGAGGCATGGAATGAGTACTTCGGCTGAAGACGTATTCCGCCCACAGGCTGAATCCGTAACGTTTAAAGATGACGCACTGATTGTAGAGCTGAGCGACGGAAGGTCGATTTCGGTTCCTGTCTCCTGGTATCCCCGATTGGATCATTCCACGGAGGAAGAACGCGCTGACTTCGAGATTTTCGCCTCAGGTATTCACTGGCCGCAGATCGACGAAGATATCAGCGTGAATGCTCTCCTAGCCGGAAAGCGATCCAATGAGTCACAGGCTTCCCTGAAGAAGTGGCTCGACTCACGTGACGCCTAACAAGGCGATGAAGCGGACACTTGACCGCGGCTGTCTTCCGCTTCTGCTCCAGACACCCGCCCTCAAGTGCCGCTTATCGCGGCGTTAGGCGTCAACAATTCCATGATTCGATCGGTTGCAGTTCTGGCGATATTTCTCGGAGCTGAAGCGTTGGCTGAGCCGTCGCCGATTTCCCCCGACGATCGAATTGTTGTACGAGCTGCCATATTCGGTTGTCCGGACTTTCCCGGTGTTCTAGCCCTACAAAATCTGTCTGAGAGCCCAGAACTATCCCTTCCGGGATTGCCTCCGATCAAGATCATTGGCCTAACTGAAGTGATGGCATCTCAACTTCTGGTAGATACGATTTCAGAGGCTACACTGACAGGTCATACGCCAAGGTACGTAGTTGTTGAGAAGATCCAGTCAGATGAGGATTATCAGCATGAACGAGATATGCTCATGCGTTCTGAGCACTACATTAGAATGAGCGATTGCGTGCGAAAAGTGCCTGAGCAGGACGAATCAGGTCCTGGTTTGCTGGAGACTATGAAATCGATAGCGTTGACGCCTAACAAGGCGATGAAGCGGACCTCCCTACCCGTCACTTCTTTTGCTTGCGCAAAAGAACCGCCGGCCACGGTCGGCCGCTTATCGCGGCGTTAGGCGTCACCAGGGGATTAACCATGGATCTGATGAATGATGACAGCCCGTACCGGGGAGAGTGCATCTGACTACTTTTGAATACATAAGCATTCCTGTTTCGATTGTGCTCGCTCTAGGTTTAGGGAAAATTCTGTCAGCCATTTCTCATATCTTTTCAAAGGAAAACAGGGACTGGCTATTCATTCTTTGGTGTTTGGCTTTGGTAGGCGGGATGCTTAGCCACTGGGTAGCGGTATGGTCTTTAAGATCCAATGAGCATTGGACCGCTGCCGAGTTTTTCCTGCTGATGCTTAGCCCACTACTGTACTACGCTGCCTCTCATGTTTTGATCTCATCGAACCCTGAACGCATCCAATCCTGGGCGACACACCTATCCTCTGTGGCTCGTCTTCTGCTTTCGCTCATTATGCTCGTTATGGTCAACTTCTTGCTGCGTAGCTTCGTAATTCTCGATGGCTTCTCGCCTCCTGTGATGTTTGGCGTGCTACTGGCCGGTATCGCATCCCTCACGTTGATCACTATTGCTTTCCCGACCCGCTGGCTGTTGACAGCTTCTGCGGCGGCCTGGATGACCCCGGTAGTATTCGCGGCTGCATACACAGAATTTTGACCAATATGATGATTGTAGTGTCCAACGGTAGACATAGGAGTACACAAATGACGCCTAACAAGGCGATGAAGCGGACCTCCCTACCTGTCATCTTTTCTGCTTGCGCAGAAAAGCCGCCAGCCACGGTCGGCCGCTTATCGCGGCGTTAGGCGACATGACCTAGACTCAAGAAGCCACATTTCTTCTTGGATTGACAAGCGTCACGTTACAGTTTACATTATTCAGTGTGATAAAGACCTTTGCAGATCGGCATACTCAGAGGCTCTATGCCACGGGAAAGTCAAAGCGCTTTCCGTATGACATCTGTCGTCGTGCTGCTCGCAAGCTCGAGTATGTGGACTTGGCAGCTAGTCTTGATGATCTAAAGGTCCCGCCTGGAAATAGATTGCATGCACTGACTGCAGATCGGAAAGGCCAGCATTCGATATCCATCAACGATCAATGGAGGATTTGCTTCAGATTTGTTGATGGTGATGCCTACGACGTAGAGATCTGCGACTATCACTGAGAACACGATATGAGTATTCAAAACACAGGAATGAAGAGAAGGCCGACCCATCCCGGAGAGATTCTTCGAGAAGATTTCCTTCCAGATTACGGCCTTACTGTATCCAAATTAGCCGAAGCCATAGGGGTTTCGCGTCAATCTATAAACGAAATTCTTCGCGAGCGCCGAAGTGTGAGTCCGGAAATGGCCCTACGACTCGGGCGACTGTTTGGGAACTCTCCGCAATTCTGGCTGAATGCACAGCGAGCGATTGATCTTTGGGATACCGCTGAAGCCATTGAGGAAGATGTTTCCCGGATACGTCCGCTAAATGTCGCCTAACAAGGCGATGAAGCGGGCCTCCTTACCTGTCACTTTTTCTGCTTGCGCAGAAAAATCGCCAGGCGGCGTCGGCCGCTTATCGCGGCGTTAGGCGACAGCCCGACTTGCTTCGGTGAATCCGCAAGATATGAACTTGCCAGGCCTTCACTTACATGAACTTTCTGGTAAGAGAAAAGGAACCTGGTCTGTAAGAGTTTCGGGAAACTGGAGAATCACCTTTCGCTTTGATGGACCTGACGCTTGCGATGTAGATCTGGAGGAATATCACTGATGAGCATGCATAACCCACCGCACCCCGGCGAAGTTCTTCGCGAACTGTGCATTGAGCCCTTGGGAATAACGGTCACTGACGCTGCTCGTAGCCTTGGTGTGAGCCGTAAAACGCTTTCCGCGATTCTTAATGAACGTGCCGGTATTAGTCCGGAAATGGCCATTCGCCTGGCTAAGGCTTTCGATACCACTGCGGAGAGCTGGCTGAGCCAACAGATGCATTATGACCTGTGGGTCACTAGCCAATCTTTGGGTGAGGTGGACGTTGAGAAGCTGCCCGTCGCCTAACAAGGCGATGAAGCGGACCTCCTTACCTGTCACTTTTTCTGCTTGCGCAGAAAATTCGCCAAGCGGCGTCGGCCGCTTATCGCGGCGTTAGGCGACATCTTGACCAGACGCCTCCTGTAATTACAATGTATGTATGATCTCGTTCGAATGGGACGACAAGAAGGCTGCGTCTAATCTGAAGAAACATGGGGTGAGCTTTCCTGAAGCTCAATCTGTCTTCTATGACGATTATGCGATTCAATTCCTCGATAACGAGAGTTCTTTCGAAGAGGAGCGGTTCCTGATGCTCGGGCACAGCAATCGAGGCCGTATTCTGATTGTTGTGCACTGTGAGAGGTCTAAAGGCGAAGTCATTCGAATCATATCCGCCAGGAAAGCTACATCAGCCGAGCGGGGGCACTACAAGGGGCCAAAGTCATGAAGAAGGAATACGATCTCTCGAAGATGAAGTCTCGTAAGAACCCGTATGCTTCAAAACTAAAGAAACAGGTGACGATCAGGATGGGAGAAGATGTCGTCGCCTATTTCAAAGCGCTGGCGGAAGAGACTGGGATTCCGTATCAGAGTCTGATCAATCTCTACCTTAGAGATTGTGTTGCACATGGCAGGAAACCAGATCTGAAGTGGCACGACGACGATGCCGCCTAACAAGGCCATGAAGCGGCGTTAGGCGTCACGACCGGTGCTGGCTACGACAGGGAGTGGAAAGAGGCGAAGGTATCGGATCTTAGCCGCGATTTCTTCGGTCACGTTTTTAGCCGGCTTTCTCCTCCTACCAACGTACGTCAAGATCTTCTACATCGTTAGCCTACCTCGGTATGCTCTCTATTCAGTCCCGTTCGTGATTGTCTGGGTCTTGATTAGCACTTTAGTATTGCGAGTTAGTTCTAGCGCTTGGATAACGACCTGTATCGGCTCTGTGATCGGTGGGATGTTGTTTTTTCCCGTACTTGAGGGAGAGCGAACTTTCGAGGTGGTTATTCCCAATGCTGTGGTGATGTGGCGTTCAATTGATGATCTATCATCCCATTTTCAGGCCGGAGGTAGTCATTATCTGAATGCAGTTGTGTGTCTTCCGGTGTTCTTTACCATTTACGGAATCTATTTCGGACGTAATCGTGACGCCTAACAAGGCGATGAAGTGGACACTTGACCGCGGCTGTCTTCCGCTGCCGCTCCAGTCATCCGCCCTCAAGTGCCGCTTATCGCGGCGTTAGGCGTCATCGATATGTGTATCAAGACCGCGAAAAACACACTGACACTATTGTTGTTAATACTTCCCCAGATAGCACATGCTTGCCTGGATTCAGAAGAAGGATGGGAGATTGCGATAGATGTGCGACATATCTATCCAGTGGAAGCGCTCAAGGCTCGGCTTGAAGCGTCCAATATCGAGTATGGATACGGCAAGCCAGGCTGGAGTGATGAAACATTACTCTGCTATCGACTAGCTGACGCCGGCAGGATAAACACGGCGCTCTATGAACTTCGGTCCGGTAAGCTATCAGAAGAGCGTGAGGAAGAGATACGTGAGGCGCTGAGCCTTCCACTAACCATGTGGGAGTGGGGCAGAATCGATATACATCGAGCTCTAAGAGAAGAGCTGGGCCAGTATTCGGATTATCAGGTTCTAATATCTCGCCCTGGCTCTGATGAACCCTTTCAAATCACTCTCGGTATGACAGCTCCTACAATGGCAAAAGATCCGCCGGATGCAGAAAGGCAAAGTGAAGAGTACATAGCAGAGATTCGAAGATTCCTGTTTCTATACCCTGATGGAACGCCAGTTTCTGGTGCGTCCTCTCGAATGGCTTCCTTTTTTCGATCGATCATGGCGGACTCACCAGCGCTCGCAGACATGGACTTCGTTACCAAAATCCGCCTTGCATATTCGACTTCCGAGAAAGAAAAACCGGTACTGTGTTTTGTGCCGTTGAGAAGCGGAGATGTCCTGTGTCATGGAGTTCAATGAAAATGACGCCTAACAAGGCGATGAAGCGGACACTTGACTGCGACTTCCTTTCGTTGCCGCTCCAGTCAGCCCCAATCAAGTGCCGCTTATCGCGGCGTTAGGCGTCACTCGTGAACACCTCCATCTTGATTCTTGGCCCGATGGGGGTAGGAAAGAGCACCCTGGCTCAGGGCCTCTCCAAGAAACTCGATATGCCTAGATGCTGTGTCGACCAAGTTCAGTGGGAGTACTTTCCTAGTCTTGGATTCGATCAGGAACGAGCTAAGCATCTGATTCTAACTGATCAGATTGCCTTCCAAGAATACAGCGCACCTTTCTTACTTTCCGTGGTAGAGAAAGCCCTCCAAGAGCATCCTGATCACATAATCGATTTTGGTGCTGGCCACGCAGCGTATGATGAGCCAGAGTAGGTAGCGGCTTTCAAAACCCTGATGGAACCGAATCCCAAGGTTCTGCTGTTGATGCCTTCGGCGGACCTTCAGACCTGCCTGGATCTACTTCCGGGCCCTTCTTCTGGGAGGAAGATGAATCCCTTTTTCATTCAACATCCGCTGAAGGATGAGGTGGCAAAGAAGGTTGTCTACACTCAGTCCAAGGACGCGGAGGATGTTCTGGAGGAGACAGCTCAATGGATCAACGAACGTGACGCCTAACAAGGCGATGAATCGGACCTCCCTTACTGTCACTTTCATTGCTTTCGCAAAGAAAGCGCCAGCGGCGGTCGGCCGCTTATCGCGGCGTTAGGCGACAACTCTTATTCGCCACACCATCCAGTTCTGAGCGCTAGTTAACTTATGAATGCGGTTGTCCTTCATATACTAGAGGGCCTATCGGATTTTGATGCATTGCAATGCCTAGACGCCTCACCAGGGTTTTACCCCGCTTTCGCGGACGGTTTAGTTAAGCCTGCTTTGTTCATCTCAAGCTGACGACGCTTCCTAGGATTGTGGAAGCGTTCGATATAGTCAAAAACGTCTGCTCTTGCTGCCGCTCTGGTTTGGTACTGGCGCCGATTCACCCGCTCTCGTTTCAACAGTCCGAAGAAGCTCTCCGCCGCTGCATTGTCTGCACAGCTGCCCACCGCGCTCATTGAACAGATCAGATTGTGGCCCTTCAAGAACCGCTGATATTCCGCACTGGTGAACTGGGTGCCTCGATCGGAGTGCAGAATAACTGGAGAGCGATCCTCCCTCTGCCACAGCGCCATCAACACCGCTTGAACAACCAGTTGTCGATCTTGTCGAGGGCTCATCGACCAGCCAACTACGACGCCAGAATGAAGATCGACGACAACACATAGATACAGCCAGTGCTCGGCTGTTCGGATATAGGTGATATCTGTCACCCACTTGCTGTTCGGTGCTGATGCTTCGAACTGGCGATCCAGGTGGTTGGATATGCCTAGAGGTCGTGTACCCGAGCTCTTCTTACGCCACTTCCGACGCTGCGGAATGCCTTGCAGACCGGCTTCTCGCATCAGCCGGGCAACTCGGTTCCTGCTGCATGACTCTCCTTCGTAGCGAAGATCCTCCCAGATCCGTGGACTACCCTTCACGCCATCACTGCTCTGATAAAGACGATCAATCCGTCTGAGCAGTCTCTCGTTGTCCTTTGTCCGCTCACTCGGCGCACGCTCACGCCAGGCATAGTAGCCACTGGTTGATACCTTCAGGCAGCCACACATCATCCGAACGGGATAGGTATCGCGGCAACGCTCGATCATCCGATACTTCACTTCGACTCTTTCGCGAAGAACGCCGCCGCTTCTTTTAAAAAATCCCGTTCCTTCCTCAATCGTGCGTTCTCTCGCTTCAGTGCTGCCATCTCGTCATCCCGCGGCGTGCCCTGACCCGGAAATGCACCGATCTCTCCTTCCTCACGCAGCTGAGAGTGCCACTTCCCCAACATGTGCGAGTTGACTCCCAGATCCTCGGCGACTTGCTTGACCGTCGTTCCAGGCACGTTGGTCATCCGAACGGCCTCTAACTTGAACTCCTTCGTGTACTTCCTTCTCTGTGACATGACACATCCTCCCGACCATCAGTATGGTCCCTTTTGAATGTGTCCGCGAAAGCGGGGTAAAACCCAAGCAAATCCCATAGCGGTATAAAAGTCTTTGGAAGTTTCGTAGTCTTGCGCACCTACGAACGTCTTCAGGTCGCTGCCTTGCATCGTCTCGCCCCTCATCCGTCAGTACCCGCCGGCAACTCTATCACCGAGTACTTGGCGGTGCTGCCTGTGACCTTTCCCCCAAGAAGGTAACCGTTTCCTATCGGACTTTTCCCGTAAGATTGACCCGAGGGAGGTCCATAGATGAAGCGCAAGCGCTACACAGAGGAACAGATCATCCGGCTGCTCAAAGAGCATGAAGCTGGAGTGACGATCGAAGAGCTGGCCCGCAAACACGGCGTGGCGAAGAGCTCGCTGCAACGCTGGAAGTCGAAGTACGGCGGCATGGAAGTGTCTGAAGCACGTCGGCTGAAGGAACTCGAGACTGAGAACGCTAGACTGAAAAAGCTGCTGGCGGAGACGATGCTGGAGAAGACGGCCATCGAGGCAGCACTCCAAAAAAAGTGGTGAAGCCGACGGCCAAGCGCGAGTTGGTCGGATATCTGCAGTCAGACTTCCGTTTCAGCCTGCGCCGAGCATGTCGGCTTGCTGGTATCAGCCGCAAGGCGATGGCCTACCGTCCGATAGATCGTAGAGATCACGCGCTCAGATCCCGCTTGAAGCAGCTGGGCGAGCAGTACCCGAGGTACGGCTACCTGATGCTGCACGCGATGCTGAAGCATGAAGGCCTGGTGGTGAACCGGAAGCGAACCTACCGGTTGTACACGGAACTCGGCATGCAGGTTCGGACCCGGCGTCGGAAGAAGTTGATCCGTCCGCGTGTTCCGATGGCTGTGCCAACGACCGTCAACGAACGCTGGTCGCTGGACTTTGTTCACGATCAGCTCAACTGCGGTCGACGGATCCGTATCCTGAACATTGTCGATGACTACTCACGCGCCTGCGTGGGCCAGTTGGTGGATACCTCGATCTCAGGTCAACGGATGGTTCGCTATCTCGACGAACTGCAGGAGAGCCGAGGATTGCCGGATCGGATCGTATTGGATAACGGTCCAGAGATGACGAGCAAAGCCATGTTCTTCTGGAGCCGGGAGAATGAGGTGAAGCTGGAGTTCATTCAACCAGGGAAGCCAACACAGAATGCCTTCGTGGAAAGCTTTAATGGCCGATTCCGTGACTACTGCCTAAATCAGCACTGGTTTAGGGATCTCGCTGAAGCCAGGCAGATCATCGATGCATGGAGAACACACTACAATGAAGTCAAACCACATAGTTCACTCGGCTACACGCCGCCCGCTCGCTTTGAAAAGCGGGCGGCTTAGCCCAAGTGTCCGATAGAAACTGGTTACCCTGCAGGGGAAAGGTCACCTGACAAAGCGATGCATCAGGACTCTCTACCTGTCAGTGCTTCTGCGTGCACGGGAAAGCCGCCAGCCAAGGTTGGCCGCTTATCGCGGCGTTAGGCGTCAGATGCCATTTACTCCCTTTCATCTCGGCGTCGGTGCTGTCTGTAAGGCAGGGCTTGGCGAGCGCTTCAGCTTTATGGTTTTTGGCGGCTCTCAGGTTCTGATGGATCTGGAGCCAGGCATCAAGTTGCTGTTGGGGGTGGGCCACTTGCATGGCCCTTCGCACACTCTGGCAGGTGCCCTCATTGTCGGATCACTGGCCGCCCTTTGTGGCAAACCTGTTAGTGAACGCGTACTCAAACTGCTTCGCTTTCGGGCGGTTCGAATATCCTGGCGAGTGTCTGTGATATCTGCGTTTACGGGCACACTCTCTCATATCGCATTAGATGCGATCATGCATTCTGATATGCACCCTTGGGTGCCGATCACGCAGTCCAACGGGCTGCTTGGTCTTATGACGATCGAGACGCTACATTTGTTCTGTGCTGGGCTTTGCGTCCTGGGGGCGGTGGGCTTCTGGATCAGACACACCAACAGGACGGATGCCTGACAAGGCTAAAGGATCAGAATGAAATGGCACACGCAATACTGAGAATCGGGACGCTAGGCATCGGTGCCTTCATGAAGCCTTCTCCAGGCTTGGGATTACCCATCACTGTATGAATGAGATAGGCTCAAAAGTTACTGGCGCAAAGGTTTGGAAGGAAAGATCAAATGCTCAATCACGTAATGATCGGCTCAAATGATATCGAGAGATCGAAGCGTTTCTACAATGCGGTTCTTGGTGTATTAGGCGCGAGTGCTCCAATGGAGCATGTCAACGATACTGGGCAGACACGTCTATTCTACATTCATGACGGCTCAACCTTCAGTGTGAGCGAACCGATCGATGGAAAACCTGCGAGTGCCGCCAACGGTTCTACCATCGGTTTTTTGTGTGAGTCACCCGAGCAGGTCAAAGCGTTTCATGATGCCGCGGTAGCCAACGGTGGGACGAGCGTAGAAGATCCGCCTGGCCCCCGCGAGGGCACTATGGGCGTGATGCACCTTTGCTACTTTCTGGATCCCGACGGTCACAAAATCTGTGGGATCCATCGCCCGGGATGAGTCTGGGGGCTCGCCGGATCTTGAGGGTCTGCGGTCCGCACGTCAGGCGCTGTCGAGAGGATCAGCAGTCATGCCAGATCTGAAGCAGCAACTGGTCGAACTTCTGGAGCAGATACCGGGAATCGAACATCGGATCTGGCCGGACCGTGATGATGGCTTCTCGACCATCGACTTCAACGGTAAAGAGATAGCTCACTTTCACAGCCGCAGTGAAATCGACGTTCGGCTGGGTAGCTCGCTGATTGCTGAGGAGAATCTGACTCATCCTGAAAGTTCACAGGTCCATCCAAAGCGCTCGAAGAACTCTCAGTACCTGGAAATGGGTTTTAGTTGCCGAAGCGACGTAGAAGAAATATGCCGCCTGGTCAGACTCCTGATATCGCGGCGATAGAGGTACTCGATAAGGTATTCAGGGATGCCGGCATCCAGCACACAATCTCTTTCGATGAACGTGAGTGTTGTCATAGCGGTGATCGTTGGAATTCTGCATTACGCAATTTCAGGAATCCCACATCAATTCGAGGCCGTATACAGTGGATTCGGGGCCGAATTGCCTTGGATTACCAGTTTTCTGATAGATAGTCCGGTCTACTTCTGGGTCGAGCCGGTTGTTGTTGCTGTTGGGCTGCTACTTCACCACTCCGGTCATATCGGCCGCGTACCGATCATTCTGGTGAGCGTGCTTGGTACGCTGGCGAGCTATACCGTCCTCATGCTTGGGCTCTACTATCCGATATTCCTGCTTGGATCGGTGGCGACACAGTGAAACCGAGATGGTTCACCGCCAGTTGCCGCTGCGGACGACTCGCACGATCATGAAGAAGCTGGCGATAGTTGTAGTCCTGGCCTTCCTCGCCCAGCACGCATGGCAGGATCTCGGCATAGGCGATGGGTCAGGCTTCAACAATCTCGGATCTGGTAGTTCTGCGCTTTCGACCGCCTTTGAGCGCCGACAGAGCGATGTTCAGGTCCAGGGAAGAGGGAAAGTTTTAAGAGTTCTTTCAGATGACAACGAAGGAAGTCGGCATCAGCGCTTCATCCTTCGCATGGATTCAGGGCAGACACTGTTGATTGCTCACAACATCGACCTGGCTCCTCGTGTTTCCTCCCTTCGAACTGGTGATTCAGTGGAGTTCTATGGAGAGTACGAGTGGAACTCGAAAGGAGGTGTGGTCCATTGGACCCATCATGATCCTCAAGGAGGGCATGTGGACGGGTGGCTGAAACACGAAGGAAGAACCTACAGATAGCAACATTACCGGTTTCACGATGATGGACTGCAGGGTGCGTTAACGGGTGCTGTAGCGATTAAGGTGCGCCAGTACTTCCGTCACGACGTCCTCTGTCGCAGTCGCCATCAGCCAGTGACCGGTATTCAGTTCGACTTCTTCGAGGGGGCCATCGATGAAGGCGCTCTGTCCTTCCACCGCCGTGCGGCCCACGGCCTGGTCCTGGTTTCCCCAGATAAAGAGAACGGGCGTGGTGACGTTATCAGGGTCGTTGAGGCTGTCAGGCGAATCAGCACTGGCCCTGTACCAGTTAAATGCGCCGGTCAGCGCACCCGGTTCGCGGAAAACGGCAAGATACTCATTCAGTTCGATGGTCGGATGGGCGCTGTACAGATCGCGCAGGGTGGCGAAGTCGTTCAGTGCGAAGGTCTGCTCCGGTATCCAGGGTAGCCAGAAGAAAGCCATGTACGCACTACGGCTCTGTTGTTCCGGATCTTCGGCGATCGCGGCGCCGAAGGCGGCGATGTGCGGGATTGAGAGCGCCGAGTAGCTCAGCAGTCGATCGGCATGGTCCATGGCCATTGTCCAGCCAACCGCCGCCCCCCAGTCGTGGCCGACGAGATGAAAGTCCTGGAATCCGACAGCGTCGGCGATGGCCAGGGCGTCTGCGACCAGCAGATCTGTGGCATATGCAGCGCGTCCACTTGGTCGGGCACCTGGTGAGTAGCCACGCTGATCGGGTGCGACCACCCGGAATCCTGCCTCGCTGGCGGCATCAATCAGTGGCTGATACATGATCGACGTTTCCGGGAAGCCGTGCAGCAGGAGCAGATCGCCACGCGGTTCGGGGTTGTCGAAACCGCCGATGCGGGCGCGAAACTCCATCCCATTGGCAGCAATCCGCACTAAGGGCGCGGACGGATTTTCGCTGAATTCGGGAAGGGCGCTGGTGGCTGCAGTGTGGGTAAAGTCACGGTCCAACTGGCTGGCGGCACCGATCCAGAGCGCTGTGAAGGCAAGGACCACCAGCACGGTAAGCCCGACGAATATGCGCGCGATCCACTTCAACATGACTCAGTGCTCCCTGGTGCGAACGGATTCTCTCATCTTGAGACCGTTTTGTGTTGGAAGCACCGGGCAAAGCTTTGTGGTTGGTGCCTGGCGCTCTTATCCTTGACCTGGCGCTTAGGCGCTATTTCAAACGGAGCAATCCGAGATTGAAAGTTCTGCTGATTAATGGGGCGTCGGGCCGTCGCTACCCTGGTCATTGACTGTCAGATTCGCCCAAGCGCAATAGAGCCACTGATGAAATCGCATTCCATTGAGGCGTACGGAGTGGTTCTATTATGAAACCTGACCAGGCGTTGATACGCCGCCCCAGGTATCGGAGCAGAAAATGGCCCACTACATCGACGGTTTCGTTTTACCCATTCCTCGTGCAGGCCTCGATGAATACAGGCGCCTTGTTGAGGCGACTGCAGACATTTGGAAGGAACACGGTGCTCTCGATTACAGGGAATACGTCAGTGAAGACCAGGTGCTTGAGGGGACACGTTCATTCAACGAATTGTCCGGTGCGACAGACGATGAAGTTGTGGTATTCGGTTGGGTGGTATTTGAATCTCGCGAAGATCGTGATCGTATAAACGCAAAAGTCGCGGCTGATCCGAGAATGACGGATCTGGTCAACTCATCTGATTCAGGGTTTGATGCCAGTCGAATGGCCTACGGCGGTTTTCAGGCGTTCGCTGGATCGTCGAACGCTGATGACTGACACCGTGGTCATCTTGGTGTTCTGGGAGCAAAGGAAGTGCCCATAGCTCAATCAGCCGCCATGCTTTATATCGCCATCATCGTTGGGGTGATTGCCTTTCAGATCTGCCTCATTGCCGGTCTCCCCTGGGGTCGGCTGACTCAAGGCGGTCGCCATGAGGGAGCGCTTCCTGCTTCCGGGCGGATCGCTGCGGGGATTTCCATACCATTGCTGATGTTCATGGGAGCGGGTGTTGCTTCTTCTGCGGATATGTCCCCGCACTGGCCTGAGTGGACGGGCTGGGCTGCTCTGGTCGTACAGGCCCTGAGCGCAATTTTGAATTGGATCACGCCATCGCGAGCAGAGAGACTTTTGTGGGGGCCGGTAACTGGCATGATGCTGTGTCTGGCAGGTTATGTGGTGCTCGGTGGAACCTGAGGAGAGGGGAATAAGCCATGATTGAAGGAAGCTGCCTCTGCGGAAAAGTCGCCTTCCAGGCTGACGAGCTCTCGGGCTCGATCGGTCACTGCCACTGTCGTACCTGCCGGAAGGCTCATGCTTCCTCTTTTTCAACCACTGCGCGTGTTGCTCGGGAACACTTCAGGTGGACTCGAGGCGAGGCGCTACTCAATCACTATGAGTCGTCACCGGGGAAACGCAGGCATTTCTGTTCCAACTGCGGATCGCACCTCATCGCGGAGTGGGCTGGTAAGCCCAGTGTCATTCTTAGAATGGGCGCGGTCGATACGGATCCGGGGAAACGGCCAGCTGGCCACATCTGGGTATCGCATGCACTCCCCTGGCTGGAATATGGTGCGGACCTGCCGCGGTTTCCCGAGGGTGCGGGTGCTGCTGGGAATGAAAAGAAACCGGGGTGATGGAACAAGGCCGATCGAATGATCACGTTCAATAGAATCGTGGAGATAGCAGAACCTTTTCCTGGTACTGAAGTTGGCACCAGCTATGGCACGCCGGCGCTGAAAGTAGGCAATTAACTGATGCTGAGAAGAAAACGATGAAATTTCTGCGACACCAGGGTGGCTGTCATTGCAGACGTGTCAGATTTGAAGTTCAGGCACCTGCCGTGATCCCGGTATCTCAATGCAATTGCAGCGTCTGCGCCAAATCAGGATTCCTGGGGCTCATCGTTCCGAAAGACAGGTTCTGCCTCATCAGTGGCGAGGAGAGCCTGACGGAGTACAGGTTCAATACCGGCGTAGCGAAACATACGTTCTGTAAGCATTGCGGTATCAAAGCTTTCTACACTCCACGATCACATCCAGACGGAATCAGCGTGAACGCGAGATGCCTGGATCCGGAAACGGTTGAAGATCTGAGGGTGACGGAGGTCGATGGTCAGAACTGGGAGCAGTTCTACCCGGAGGGACGTGCGGAATCCTATCCGGAGTAGCTGCGGTACGCCCCGAACTGCGATAGCCTGCACGGAAGGGCAGAGAGATCAGGAGGGGAGCATGTCTGGTGTCGGTACGAAGACCGTTTTCGAGAACGATAAAGTCATCGTCTGGGAAATGACGCTGGCGCCTGGGGAAAGTACGGGCCAGCATACCCACGAGCACGAGTACTTTTTCCAGGTGATATCGGGATCCACGCTGGAAACAGTCAGCGATAAGGGCGCTTCCCTGGGTAAATTTGATTTCCAGACCGGCAGCACGCATTACCTTACCCTCGAAGGGGACCAGCTTGTTTATGGAGATATCAGGGTGCCTGCCACACATGAAGCCGTAAACGTCGGGGACAGCCAGTACCATGAGATTCTCGTCGAGCTCAAGTAGACGTTCGTGGACGCAAATTGATGCTGCGTGTCGTGCCACGAACGGTCGTCAGCGGGGCTCTGATCCTGGCATTGTTCGTTTCTGGCGCCACGGCTCACGCTGCCTCAGAAACCTTAACTGACGAACCCTCCAGCGAAGCATACAACTTCGTTAGCCACTACCGCGTCACCATCGATGCCCCGGCGAATGAAGTGTGGCCCATTCTGATCGACTTCCAGTCATGGATGTCCGGATTCGAGCAATCCACCGTATCGGGCACGCCTGGATCTCCGGGCCATGTCTTACGGCTCTACGAAGGGCAGGACTTCATGACTCAGGTAACCGGCGTGGAACCACAGAAGATGCTCTCGGTTGTGAATCTTCCACTGACCTTCAACGGAGAATATGGCACCGGTGTCGGAGCATTCACGTTGCACGAGATGGACGACAGGACGGAGGTGTCGCTCACCATGTCCAGGCGCTACACCCCTGCTGGAGAAGGGTTCGGCAAATTGAAAACAACCAGGCAATCGAGCGAGTTTCAGGCGCGCACCCGGGCGATGTGGCAGGATCAGCTGCTCGGAAATCTCAAATCGATTGTTGAAGCAGGGACCCTGCCGTGACAACGATACGGGTCGTACTGACGGGCGGCCCGGGTGCGGGGAAGACAACCGTACTGGAAAACCTGCAGGCGCGTGGCTACACCGTCGTTCCCGAAGTTGCCCGGCAGATCATCGCCGATCGGAAGTTGCGGGGCCTCCCACCCAGGCCCCCTGCCGTAGACTTCGCAAAAGCCATTGTTGCGGCGGATATCGAACAGTACTCGGCAGTCACGAGTGAGCTGACTTTCTTTGATCGGGGCATTGTGGATGCGCTTGGCATGCTCGATCAGAGCGGCCATCTCTCCAGTGAAAAGCGAGAGGCGCTGCTGGCAGAGTTTCCGTACAGCTCGCCCGTCTTTGTGTTTCCGCCCTGGAAAACAATATATCGCACAGACTCCGAGCGTGATCAGACCTATGAAGAGTCGGTGCAGATACATGCGTCGGTTGAACGCTGGTATACGCTATGCGGATACGAACTCTCGACGGTACCTTATGGATCGGTCGATGAGCGTTGCGAGCATATTCTTCGAGTAGTCGAGGAACAGGTCAGGTGAATCTGAACAACCATCTGGACTCCGGTCCTGCCACGACGAAAACCGGATAGGAGGCCGAGCCGGTTATGACGAGACGTAAAACCAATCAGACCGAAGCAAGCGTCCAGGAATTCGTAGATTCAATAGAGGATCGACTGAAGCGGGATGACTGTCAGGCGATCATGGCACTCATGGAGAGGGCTACTGGCGTAGAACCCAGAATGTGGGGAACGGGAATCATCGGGTTCGGTAAGCACCACTATCAGTACGCTAATGGAAAACCGGCGGAGATCTGCAAGGTCGGTTTCGCTCCCCGCTCGCGGTCCTTTGCGTTTTATCTGCCGAAGTATGAGGGTCATGGCACGCTGGTCGAACAACTGGGCAAGCACACCTACAGCGGTGGCTGCCTGCACCTGAAACGCCTGACAGACATCGATACCCGCGTGCTCGCGCAGATGATCGAGCGTGCCTACCAGACAAAGGAGGCCGGATGAGGAAAGTAACCCTGAGCGGCTACATAGAAGTGCCTGATGCCGCGCTCGATGCTGTCATTGAAGCGCTTCCGGTTCACATTGAGCTGACGCGGCAGGAAGCTGGCTGCATCGCATTCGAAGTTACGCGGAGCACGTCCAACGCAAATCGCTTCGATGTCTACGAGGAGTTCGTGGATGAGGCTTCTTTCGAGCATCACCAGGCGCGAATCAGGGCGTCCAGATGGGCCGAAGTCACAGAGAACGTGAGCCGCCACTACGACATTCAGCGGGAATAGGCTGGATTCACGGATGCGCGCACTGGAAGAAGAGGCGAGTGGTGAAGTAAACAAAGCCCGCGTTGCAGACTCCGTCCGGGAACTTATCACCCGGATCGCCGGGGTCAGTCAGCTCAGCTGGCGGGCAACTCTGCGGGCAACGGGTGCCAGCCACGTCCCGCGCGTGGACGCTGGCCAGTTTCTTCTGGCTCGCGATCAGGTGGCTGCGGTCTGCGTCGCAGGCGATCTCCAGTGTGGGGCTGTAGCCGGACTGGAACCATTTGTAGCCGCAATCGAGGGGCGAAAGGTCGATTTCAGGCTGCATGGGAGCGCGTTCGGAAGTGCCGGCGCAACCGCTGATCCCGAGCAGACCGATCATCAGAATATAGCCTGCGCGATATGGGGGCATATGTGCCCTCCCCTCTCTGGTCCGGTCATCTTACGATCCCTGTATGCTCCCACGAAAGCGTGTGAGTAGAGGCTGGTGATCAATGATCATACGAGAGCAGGCGATGATTACAGGTGAATGTTTCTGTGCGGGCGTGACCTACGAGATCGAAGGAACGCTGCAGGATGCCCGGTCGTGTCACTGTTCACGATGCCGGAAGGCGTTCAGTGGCGCGGCATCCGCCTATGCGGAACTCGCGCCCGGCAGCACGCTACGCTGGACGGGCGAACTGGAGCCGGAAACGTTCAGCTCGGCAGAAGGCTGGGCGATTGGCTTCTGCGGTCGATGCGGGTCCACGCTGTGCGGTCTGTGGCAGGGTGAGGTGCACGGCATCACCCTCGGTTGCGTGAATGGCGACCCTGGTGTGGTGATCGAACAACACATTTTCGTTGGCTCGAAAGCGCCCTGGGACGAGATTGGCGGCAGCGCGCCGCAATACGAAGGTCCACCGCCCGCTCGCGGTTGAACTCGACCATGTCGTGATCAATCATGAGTAGGGGTGAGGGAAGAGGGAGAGAAATGAGCGATGAAACGGCGGATCGGCTGGCGATCCAGGAACTGATCGCAACCTACAACGACGCGGTGATGCGGATGGATGCTGATGCCTGGGCCAGCACCTGGGCGGAAGGTGGCGTCTGGTCGCTGCCGGGAATGGCGGACGGGATCGCCGGTCGCGACGCCATCGTCGAGACCTGGAAAATGGCGATGAGTCAGTTCGAGTTCGTCGGCTTCTTTGCCTCGCCCGGGCCGTTGCAGCTCGATGGCGACACGGCGCGAGGCACGCTGTATCAGCAGGAATTCCTTTATCTGAAGGAAGGCGGTGAGCGCCAGGTGATCGGCCGCTACTCGGATGAATTCGTCAGAGTGGGTGGGCAGTGGCGCTTCAGCAAGAGAGTCTACGAGGTGCTGAAAGACAGCAGCTGAAACCGTGGATCATTGGATCGACTGGGAGAGGCAGATGAAATTCAGAGTCAGCGAGCGGTCGGCGGTGCAGGTGAACGATGCCCAGAGCGCGGCCGCGTTTTATGGTGGTGTGCTGGGTTTACCCGTATCAGAGGAGGAAGGCTTCCACGCCGTGGATGCGGGTCCGCTCACGCTTTACATCGATCCTGCGGATTTATCCGACGGGATCATTCTCGAACTGGTAACGGAAGATGTGGAAGCCGCGCGCAGTTATCTGGATGAGCGCGGCTGCCGCGTGCTGCGCTGGGAAGGCGCCGGCGGTGTTTGTCTGATCGAGGATCCTTTCGGGATTCGATTCAATCTCTGGCAGGAAGCGATGGATGAGGCGTGATGGTTCCGGACGGAGATTCGACCTGATCAACTGAGGCTCGCGACCTCTTCAGGCGTTCAATGCGGCCAGCAGATCGGGCAATTCGGCCAGAGAACCGACCCGGTGGGTCGCACTGCTGAAATCCTGGCCCTGGACGAATTCACTGTCGACCACCACACAGTCTATCCCGGCGGCCACGGCGGAACGCAGCCCGCGTTCCGAATCTTCCACCACGATGGCCTCGTGCGGCTTGGCACCAAAACGCTCGAGTGCGGTGAGGTAAGGATCGGGCGCCGGCTTGGCTCGCGGGTAGTCGCCGCTGGCAAGGACGAAGGTCATGTGCTGCACGATCTGTCGTTGCCGATGAATGAGGTCGAAGTCAGCCCGCCGCGCAGTGGTGACGATGGCCATCTCGAAATCACGGCCGAGCACTTCGAGAACTTCGACCACCCCGGGAATTTCTATATCCCGCTCGCGCAGGTAGCGCTGATAATCCAGGTTCCGGGCATCCCGAGTGGCGCCGATCTGATCCTCGCTGACGCCCAGGGCCCGGGCGCGTTCCCAGGCGGTGCGGCCGAGCGCCATATCCGCCAGGTAGTCGGGTAGTTCGAGGGTGACGCCGAGTTGAGCAATGTGCTGGCGGGTGGCCTCGAAATACAGCGGTTCGGTATCGACCAGCACGCCGTCGTGATCCCAGAGAATGTAGGACTTCATCGGCTAAGCCTAGCGGCTGTTGCGGTCGGGATAAATGGCGGTGAGAATCATTTCCCCTTGTGGAGGAGAGAGCCATGGGAACGGTTGAGGAGAGTCAGGGAGGTGGCAATGCGTGAACGGCCGGTGAGTGAAGTGTTCCCCCTCATCTGGTCCGATGACGTGGAGGCCATCCTGGACTGGTGCGTCGGCACGCTCGGACTAATGGAATCCTGGCGTGCGCCCGGCGCCGAAGGGCTCGAGCATGCGGAGGTGCTCTGGCCGGGTGGTCGCGTAAGTATCAATGTTCGCACGGACAGTACCCGGCACACAGGACCGAGCGGGATTTCGTTGCGGGTGGACGACCGGGAACGGGTGGCCGCCCTCCATGATCGGGTGGTGGCTGCGGGAGGAGAGATTCTGATGGCGCTGAGCGAGAGCCCGGTGGCATATAGCTTCACAGCGCTGGACCCGGACGGTAATCAATGGTGGGTGAACGCCGAGACTGGCTTTCTGGATGAGTTGCGAGGAAATCCATGACCGATCTCGTGCGCTCTCTCCCGGTGCTTGGCCTTCCGGGCCGGAATCCGGAAACCGAAAGCTGGATGTCGAACCTGTTCGCGGCACTCGGTGTGCGTGATACTGAGGTGGCGCGTTATGGCCATTGGTCCAGCGACGCTGATCCGCGGCTGGCAGGAAACGCTCGATGGGTGACGTAGTCCGGTTCAGGAAGCCATCGAAGAAAGAGAAGGCCCGAGGCAAAACGCTTTGCGGACGGGGTTTCCACAAGTGGGTGATTGATCAGGAAAAACAGTTCGACGTTAAGAAGGGCAAGCTCATCACCATCCATCGCTGCAGTCGATGCGGAGAGACAAGAACCAGTGCAACCTGAGCAGATCAGGCGGCAGACACTCGGGGGAGACAGGGTATGAATCAGAACGTCATTTTCGGGCCATTCTTCGTGATGATGGGCCTGACGCTCCTGGTCTGGCTGTTCATGTTTGCGAAGCGGATTCCGTTTCTGAACAGCGTGGATATCGAGCCGGACGACCTGACCGCGGCAAAGCTTGCGGAGATTTCACCACCGTCCGTGACGAATCCATCGGACAATCTCAAAAACCTCTTCGAGATGCCCGTCCTGTTCTACGCCATGGCGTTGTATCTGTATGCCGTAGGTCAGGTGGACAACGTGCATCTGATCGCTGCCTGGGTTTTTGTGGTTTTCCGGGCGGCGCAGAGCGCCATTCACTGCACGGTGAATATCGTCATGGCCCGGTTCGCGACTTACGCGCTCTCCTGCCTGGCCCTGTGGTTCATGGTGGGCCGGGCAGCGTTCGAGTTTTTCAAGGGTTAGAGGAGGCAGACTCATGTGCCGGAACATACGTACGCTGCACAATTTCGAGCCACCGGCGACGGCGAAAGCCCGGGCGGCACAGCGGTTTGGCTCCGTTTGAACACCCGGCGATGAAGAAACAGGCAATCGTCGTGATCGACATGCAGCGAGGCCTGGTGCTCGGTGCCTATAGGCAGGATGCAGTGGTGGCCACCGTGAACGCACTGATCGAGCGCGGTCGTGCGGCTGGCGTGCCTGTGGTGTTCGTCCAGCACAACCACGCCACCTTCGAGCCCATGATGCGCGGGAATCGGGGCTGGGAGATATTCGGTGAGCTCGATCGGCAGCCGGATGATCCGGTCGTCGAAAAGGCCGCCTGTGATGCTTTCTATGAAACGACGCTCGATGCCACACTCAGGAACCTGGGCGTCCGGGAGCTTCTGATCACCGGTCTGCAGACCGAGTACTGCGTGGACACGGCCTGCCGTGCCGCCCTCTCCCACGGCTATGACGTAGTGCTGGTGGAAGACGGGCATTCCACGGGTGACGCGGACCTGCCCGCCGCGGAGATCATCCGGCATCACAACACCGTGCTGGCGAACATGGTGCATCCGAGCGCACAGATCCGGGTGCTGCCGGGCAGCGAGGTGACGGTTGCCGGCTGAGCGGTTCAAGGCCATTGTGGAAGCACATCTGGTTCTTTTCGGTGGCGCCAACCGTGAAAGCGTGCTCCTTCTGCGCCGGTTCGAGACGGGCTACATGGACGGCTGCTATTCGGTGGTTGCCGGGCATCTGGATGGCGGCGAGACGGCCCGGGCGGGCATGGCGAGAGAGGCGGCGGAAGAAGCCGGACTGGAGATTGAGGCAGACGCGCTTACCCTGCATCATCTGATGCATCGCTTTGATGGCGCCGAGCGCATATCGTTCTTTTTCACCTGTGCAGAATGGTCGGGAGAGCCGGTCAACATGGAGCCGCACAAGTGTGATGAACTTGCCTGGTATCCCCTCGGGAGCCTGCCGGAAAACATGGTGCCCTATGTGCGAGCCGGGATCCTTCGGGGTCTCGCCGGAGAAACGTATTCTGAATTCGGCTGGTCAGGAGAGGAGTAGACATGAGCTCATACATCGTCGCGAGAATCACCATCAACGACAGAGAGCGGTACGCAAAATACGAAAGTGGCTTTCTCGAGATATTCGCTGCCCATACGGGCAGGCTGCTGGCGGTGGATGACCGTCCGGAAGTGCTCGAAGGCGCCTGGCAATGCACGCGGACGGTGATCGCCGAGTTTCCGGATCGGGAAAGCGCCCTGGCCTGGTATCGCTCGGACGATTACCAGACGCTCGCCGAACACCGCTTCGCGGCGTCCGACGGTGAAATCGCACTGCTCGCCGGATTGGGCCAATGACGGTCAGCGCGCTGGAGGCGTTGGAACGGTTGCAGGTGGGGAATCGCCGTTTCATCGAAGAACGTCAGATTCATCAGACCATTACGCTGCGGGACAAGCTGGAAGCGAGCGCCCGGGAGCAAAAGCCGTTCGCGATCGTGATTGGTTGCTCTGATTCCCGTGTGCCGCTGGAAATCGTGTTCGATCAGGACATTGGCGATCTCTTCGTGATCCGCGTGGCCGGCAATGTGGTGGCGCCGTCTCAGATCGGTTCCGTGGAGTTCGCCGCCGAACAGTTCGGTACTCAGCTGGTGGTCGTGCTCGGTCACAGCAATTGCGGTGCCATCCACGCGACCCTGGATCAGCTGCATCAACCGAGCGAAGAACGTTCTCCCAACCTGCATGCCATCGTTGATCGGATCCGGCCTGCGGTGGAAGATCTGATAGGCGGGGAGCTCGAAGGTGACCACGAAGCCATGGTGCGCGCCGGTGTTCGGGCAAATGTGCGCTCGTCCGTCGAGCAGCTTCGGCATGGCTCCCGGATCCTTGAAACACTCATCGATGCAGGACAGCTGCACGTGGTTGGCGCCGAGTATTCGCTGTCTACAGGACTGGTGGAGTTCTTCGAAGGCGTGAATTGAGCGCCGCGGGCGGTCAGACCGCTTTGAAGAATGCCAGCGCCCGCTGCCGGGCAGCCGCGTGCTCGACAATCGGGTCGGGATAGCGGTCGGTACCGAACTCCGGCACGAAGCGGCGGATGTAATCGCCTTCCCGATCGAATTTTTTCGCCTGACTTTCCGGATTGAAAATCCGGAAGTAGGGGGCGGCGTCGGTGCCGGTGGAGGCGCTCCATTGCCAGCCACCATTGTTCGACGCGAAATCCGCATCCAGGAGCTGGCTGCTGAAGTAGCGCTCCCCTTCCCGCCAGTGGATGAGCAGATGCTTGGTGAGGAACATGGCGGTGATCATGCGCAGCCGGTTGTGCATGAACCCGGTCTCGGCCAGTTCGCGCATGCCTGCATCCACCAGCGGATATCCGGTCCGGCCCGCCTGCCAGGCGGCCAGCGCGTCCGGATCCTGTCGCCAGGGCAGATGATCAAGCTCGCGGCGGAAGGAATGGCCGCGGCTCACATCCGGATACAGGGCGGTGATGTGACGGTAGAACTCACGCCAGATGAGTTCGTTCAACCAGGAGGCCGCGGCGGCGCCGGTCTGTTCGGCTTGCCAGTACGCCTCTCTGACGGACAGCACACCCAGGGAGAAATAGGGCGAGAGCCGTGACGTGGCCTGGCGGGCCGGATAGTCCCGGTCCGATTCATAGCGGCTGATGCGGGCGTCTAGAAAGGCCTGCAACCGGTCACGGGCAGCGGCTTCCCCGGCTGGCCAGTCTGGATCTGCGGGCGTGTTCGGCAGCTTTCCAAGTGGCTCGGGATCCGGCACTTCGATTTCCGGCACCCTCGCCCGAGGTTCCGGTGCCGGTAACGGCAGGCGTTCGCCGGCAGAGCAGCGCTGCTGCCAGCGACGTTTGAACGGCGTGAACACCCGGTAAGGGTCGCCGTCATCTTTGAGGATGTGGCCGGGCGGCACGATGACATCGCCGTGTCGCACGTGACAGGCGATGCCGTTCGCCGTGCAGGCGTCAGCAACCGCTCGATCCCGTCCGGCCTCGTTCAGGGGATACTCGGCGTTGAAGTAGAGGCTTTCGGCCCCCGTCCTCCGGGCGATGGCGGTGAGGGCATCGGCGGCGTCATCGAACCGGGGCGCCCAGGCCACCCAGAGCGGGATCCGCAATTCGCTCAGTGCTGAGCCCAGCGACGCCAGATTCTGGCGGAGAAACCCCAGCCGGCGATCCCCTTCCCCGTGGGCCTGGTGCTGGTCGATAGCCACCAGATACACGCCGACCACCGGCTCCCGGGGATTTTCGCAGGCGTCAGAGAGGGCCGGATTGTCGTTCAGGCGCAGATCATTTCGAAACCAGACGAGGGCGGTCACGGCACTCTCTCAATTTGCAAACGGCCTTGATAATCGGATTCGGGTGAAGGTGACGTCAAGGCGGCAGGGAGATCGAGGCCTCAGCTGACACGCCAGTGCGCTGCTGCATTCGCGTATGGGGGGACCGAGGTGCACAATTTCACGATGGAAATTCGTGGCTTCATCCTGCAGGCGAGTTATCGCGTCACCTCCGGTGTGCCGGTGGTACATCTGTTCGGCCGGCTGGAAGATGGCCGCAGCTTTCTCGTGCGCGATAAACGTACGAAGCCGCACTTCTACGTGTTGCGGGATGCCGGCGCGGCGGCCACCACGGCCGGTGCCACCGCTGTATTGCCCGTGCGGAAAAAAACCTTTGCCGGCGATCCCGTGGCCCGGGTGGAGGTTTCCGTGCCTCAGGATGCACCGGGCGTGCGCAACAAACTCCATGAACGGGGCATCCCGACCTTTGAAGCGGATGTGCGTTTCGCCGTTCGCTATCTGATCGATCGGGGGGTGAAAGGCGGCTGCCTGATCAGCGGAGAGGCCCGTTCCGGCCGGACGGCCCAGGGGGGCGTGGATCTGATCTTCGATGAACCGGAGGTGACCCCCGCCGAGGTCAGTGTGCCCATCCGCACCCTGGCGTTCGATATCGAAACGGACTTCCGGGCGGAGCGTCTGCTCGCTATCTCTCTGTATGCGAAGGGGATGGCCGATCAGCCGGAGGTGGACGAAGTGCTGATCGTCGACCCGGCAGGCCGGACCATGCCGGAGCGGGCCATTGGCTTCCCGGACGAGCGCTCGGCGCTGGTCGCCTTCTGCGAGCGGATCCGGGCGATTGATCCGGATGTGCTCACGGGCTGGAACGTGATCGATTTCGATCTGTCGGTGCTGGCGAAGGTGGCGGCCCGGGTGCGCTATGCATTTCCCCTTGGCCGGGCACCGGGCAACATGCGGCTCCGGGCGGCGGAAGGTTACTTCGGCAGCGGCCAGGCCAGCATCCCGGGCCGGCTGGTGCTGGATGGCATGGACCTGGTGCGGGGTGCCTTTCTGCGCTTCGATGACATGAGTCTGGACGCTGTTTCCCGGGAAGTACTCGGCGAAGGCAAGGCGCTCGAGGGCGATGTGAAGGATCGCGCCGGTGAGATCATGGCGCGCTACGAACAGGATCTCGATGGGTTTGCGTTCTATGCCCGGACGGACTCGAGACTGGTGCTGGACGTGGTGAATCAGCTCAATCTGATTGATCTGGCCGTGGTCCGCAGTCAGCTCACCGGGATGACGCCGGATCGGGTGGCGGCGAGCATCGCCTCGTTTGATTTCCTCTATCTGACCGAGCTCAGCCGGCAAGGGGTGGTGGCGCCGAGCGTGGGTTCTTCTGATTCCCGCGTGCACGCTTCCCAGGCCGGCGGCCATGTGTTCGAGCCGGTGATCGGCGTGCACGAGAACGTCTGGGTGCTGGACTTCAAAAGCCTGTATCCCAGTCTGATGCGCACTTTCAACATCGATCCAGTCAGCTATGTGCCGGAGGGCGTGACGGTGGCGGATGCCATCGAACTCGAGAACGGTGCGCGCTTCCGCCGCGAGCCCGGCATCCTGCCAGGCATGCTCGACATGCTGTTCCCGCGACGGGAAGCTGCCAAGCGTGCGGGGGATGAGGTGGCCTCACAGGCCATCAAGATTCTGATGAACAGCTTCTATGGTGTGCTCGGCACTCCGGCCTGCCGCTTCCACAATCCGGACATTGCCAACGCCATCACCGGTCAGGGCCGCCACTTCCTGCAATGGACCCGACGCTGGTTCGAATCCCGGGGTTATCCGGTGCTCTATGGAGATACGGACAGCGTGTTTGTGGGCTCCGGCGTGGCTGACCCCGAGGCGGCGGCAAAGCTCGGCGATGCCCTCGCCGGCGAGATGACCCAGGCGGTGGCGGACTATATCGGCGAGCGCTGGGGCGTGACCAGTCGCATGGAGCTGGAGTTCGAAAAACTCTACCTGAAGCTCTTTCTGCCGTCCGTACGACACGGTACCGGCGGAGCGCGCAAGCGCTATGCGGGTCTACGCGCAGGCCGGGAGGGCGTGGAGTTCGTCGGCATGGAGGTGGTGCGCCGGGACTGGACAGAGCTCGCCAAACAGATTCAGCGTGAACTTTATGCACGGCTCTTCGCGGACGAGCCGGTGGATGCCTATCTGGCCGATGTGGTGACTCAGCTGCGGGACGGTGCGCTCGATGACCTGCTCGTATATCGGAAGGGCTTGCGTAAGTCCATCGAATCCTACACGGCTAACACGCCACCGCACGTTGTGGCGGCGCGGCGGCTGGTTGAACAGCAGGGTGGCAGTCCGCCCAGGGTGATTGCCTACCTGATGACGGAATCGGGACCGGAGCCGGCTGAAGCGCTGCAACACGCGCCGGACAGGGAACACTATGTGGAAAAGCAGGTGCGGCCGGTGGCGGAGCCGGTGCTGGAAGCGCTCGGCCTCGAGTTCGAGCAGGTGATCGGCGACGACCGTCAGATGGGTCTGTTCTGAGCCGCCCGAGAAAATGGGGAGGGTGTATCCCTCCCCTGCTGGATCAGACCCGGAAGTCTCCGGATCTGATGAGGTAGGCGAACTCCTGACGCTGATCCGGATCGAGTACTTCCACGATCTGTTTCAGTGCCTTGGCCGTCCGCTTCTGCAGCTGCTCGTTCGAGCGCACTCGGGCCGAGAGGGTCTCTTTCAACGTGTCCGTGCTGAGTTTCTGAGACTCATTCGTCGCGTCGTCGTAGACCAGGTCCGCCAGTTCCGAGACCATCTTCTTTTCGTCCAGGGCCATCTGCTCCCGCTCGATCTTCACCGAATCCAGGGCGGCGGCTACCTGCCGCCGTTGCGATTCATCCAGATCGAGTTGATAGGAGAGATAACGCAGCGGCCGACGCACGCCGAAACTGCCCGAGCGATGGCCGCGACGACCGCGATGCTCCCGTTGGGCGTACCAGGCGTTGCGCGAGCGCTTGCTCTGCCGTTCGTCCGCCTGCGCCTCGTCTTCGAACGCGTCCTGGTCGAACGCATCCTCCGGCGTGGCGAAGGCATAGGCGAACTTCATATGGCGCCCGGGAAAGGGCGCGAAGCAGCCGTAGCCGAAGTGCTTACGTTTTCTTGAGTGTGAGTGGTTCATTGAATACCTCCAGGTCGTAGCGAGGACGCGGTCCTGCTACCGGGGTTTACGTCTGCCGGGGCCTGTTGCTGCTGCCTGCCCTGTTCTGGAGCTCGCTCAGAAAGAGATCAGGATGCCGCTGCCTCCGGCGGTTTCGAGAGCGCCGGCCTTTTGCCTGACGCTTCTTTCAGGCTATCACGGCTCGAAAGCGCTGCCCAGAGCAGGCAAATTGCTGAAAGGGCCGTGTAGGCTGAGAGCCAGACTGCCACGTCCGTGGTCCAGCCGCCGGCAACCTGAGCGCCGAACCAGGCGAGCATGGCGACGCCGATCAGCCGCAGCCCTTCGAGGAACCAGCCGTAAGATCTGCCTTCCAGCCACACACCCTGGACGTAGAAGCCGTACGCCAGCAGCGCGGCCGACGCCAGTACCATCTCCCGACTCATCTCGGAAAACAGCACCAGGAAGGAAACCGGCACCGCGATCCAGAACTGCACGAAGGTGTAGGCCCGTGCGAACCGGGAGGCGGGAGGATTGAACTTGGGCGCCTGCCAGTCGTGCTCGGGCGTATCACGCAGATCCCTTGGCCGCCAACCGGGCCCTTTGAACCAGAGCAGGAGGGCATCGGACAGATAGCGGGTGCGGAGCATGTCTTTAACGCCGCCCACATAGATGTGCAGATTGGCCCAGAGGGGGTTCCAGCTCGCGAGCTGCTCGGTGGTGCCGTACACGCAGGGCCGTTCCGGCTCCTCGGCCTTGAACGTGCGGAACAGACGATCCCAGAGAATGAAAACACCGCCATAGTTTCTGTCCAGATATTCCGGGTTCTTGGCGTGATGGACCCGATGATTGGACGGGGTGATGAACACCCACTCCAGCGGACCGAGGGTGCGGATGTGCTCGGTGTGCACCCAGAACTGATAGATGAGGTTCAGGCTGCCAACGGTGATGAGCACATAAGGCGGGAAACCGAGCACGTACAGCGGGATGTAGAAAAGGAAGCTCAGATAGCCTGTGCTGGTCTGACGCAGAGCCGTCGAGAGGTTGTATTCCTCGGATTGGTGGTGGGCCACATGGGAGGCCCAGAACAGGCGCCATTCGTGACCCATCCGGTGCGACCAGTAGTAGCAGAAGTCGTAGCCTATGAAGGCGAGCACCCAGACCAGCGTATCTGCGGTATCCATCTGGAAAGCCGTGAATTCATTGGTCAGCGCGCCATAGACCGCACCACCGATCCCGATCTGCAGCACCCCCCGCAACCGGCTCAGGGTGCCCATCTGCAGACTGTTGATGGTGTCGGCGAGGCGATAGGTGTTGGCGCCGCGAAAGTGGCCCCAGGCGAGTTCGATAGCCAGGGCCAGAATAAAAAAGGGAACGGCGTAGAGCACCAGGTTCATGGTTGAGCCTCCGTGTGTCCGGTGATCATAACGGCCTTATCCACCCCAGCCCAGATTCAGGATTGCCCCGATCAGCAGAACCTGGGGCACGGTGATGAGAGGAATGAACAGGCTGATCTTCCAGGAGGCGGTGGTTTCCTTCACCACCATGACCTCAGTGTAGTCGGTGGCGACGCCGGCCAGCAGAAACGTGAAGCTGTTGCCCGGCGCTGCGGCCCGGGTCATGAGTTCGGCGGCGAGCGGGACGGAGCCTTCCGAGCACACCTCGAACAGGCTGGCCGCGATCAGGGTGGCGCCGAGACCGAACACGGTGGGGCCGAACCAGGTGGCGAAACTTTCCGGAGACACGAAGGCCCGAACCAGGGCGGCCACCACCAGGCCGAACAGCAGCCAGCGCAGAACGATCCGGGCGCCGCGCATTCCGTCAATGCAGAAATCCAGAATGCCGGCCGGCCGCCAGTCGATCCGGGCCAGTGCCCGTTTGCCGTTCTCGGCGATCGGATAATGATCGGGCAGATCGATGCTGGCGGCATTTGCCGGCAAGGTGCCGCGGCGGGTGAGCGCATCGAAGATGAGGCCGCTGATCACAGCGATGAGGACTGATAGAAAGATGAACGTCAGTGTCCAGGCGAAACCCACCAGGCCGATGAGGATGAAAGTCAGAGAGATCGAGTTCCAGGGACTCGCGATCAGAAATGCCACCATCTGTCCGGCGCTGATGCCACGGTCGTACAGTTTGGCGGCCACCATCAGGATGCCGTGGCTGCAGAGATCGAGCAGCACGCCGGCCAGCGCGGCCCGGTAGATGCCGTTGCGCGATCCCGGTTGCCCCATGAGGGCGATGATCAGTTCCTGAGGCAGCTTCTCCAGAATCCCGATCACGAAGATGGCGATCAGAATGCCCCACCACATCACCCCGAAGAGCTCGTGCACCGTGTGCGCGGCGCGGCCGAGGGCCGAGTCCATGCTCACCAGATCGGCGGCGCCGAGCACGAACAGAATGGCAACGATCAGCGCATTGATCTGAAGGAAACGATCCGTCGCGTAGCGTTGCAATCGCGGTGGGGGTCTGGATGATTCGTCAGCGACCGTACTCACTCGAAGAAGGACCTGAACTCATGGAAGAACAATTGGATCTGGTCGCGGAAGTGTACCAGCTTATCGTCAACTTCCTGGTTAACTACTCGTTCCAGCTGCTTGGCGCCGTGCTGGTTCTGGTGCTCGGTTTCATCGTCGGCGGCTGGATCTCCCGAGCCGTGCTGCGGCTGATGGCGCGGCGCAATGTGGACCTTACCCTCCGGGAGTTCATCGCCGGGGTGGTGAAAATGGTCGTGGTGGGCGTGTTCCTGCTGGCCGTGCTGGACAAGCTCGGGATCAGCGTGACGCCGCTCATTGCCGCCATCGGCGGTCTGGCCGTAGGTGCCAGTTTTGCGATTCAGGGGCCTGTCTCGAATTATGGCGCGGGTCTGGTGATCATCCTCACCCGGATGTTCAAACTCGGCGACACCATCACGGTGCAGGGGTGTTCGGGTCAGGTGGACGAGATCAGCCTGGCGACCACCATCCTGAAAACAGAGGACGGTGAGCGGATCGTGATTCCGAACAAGCAGATCGCTGGCGAGATCCACACCAACTCTGCCGAGTACCGGGTGGTGGAAGGTCAGGTGGGCGTGGCTTATTCCGACGATCCGGAGCGGGCTATCGGCGTGATTCGGGAAGCCCTCACCGGCATCGAGGGGGTGACCAGCGAGCCACTGCCGCAGGTGGGCATCGCAGAGTTCGGTGATTCTTCGGTGAATCTCGACTACCGGTTCTGGGTGCCGACCAACCGCTTTTTCGAGGTCAAACACGAGGCGAATCTCGCGGTCTTCAAAGCCCTCGGCGCCGGTGGTCTGAACATTCCGTTCCCGCAGCGCGAAGTGCGCATGCTGGGCGAGGCGGTCTGAGGCTCAGTCGGCGGGCAGAATTCCGTAACGAACGGCATCACGTAAAAACCACGGGGTGAAGTCTTCCGGCGCCTCCCGCACCCAGCGGGCGAGCGCTGACAGGGATATGGTCCGCATGTCGCTCACTTCGGCCGGATCAGGCGCGAGCGGACCGTCCCAGGTGCCGCGAAAAGCCTGTTGCAGCTCATAATCGTGGATGCCCAGTTCCGGCTGGTCGAGACGGCCGGCGTAAGGCTCGCCGAGCGGGGTGAGTGTTACACCGCTGATCCCGAGCTCTTCTTTCAGACCACGCAGGGCGCCTGCCGGGTAGGTTTCACCCGGGATCAGGTGTTCGGCCGCACTCTGATCCCAGAGCCCGGGGCAGACATCTTTATCGTCCACCCGGCGTTGCAGATAGAGCTGGCCCGCACTGTCGAAAAGGAAAACCTGGGCGGATCTGTGCCAGAGCCCTTCGGCGTGCACGCGTGAACGGGGTGCAAGGCCAATGCGTGCACCGTCGGCGGTGAAGATCTCGAACTGTTCTTCGTCGTTGCTCACCGGTTTACCCCAGGGGTGTGACTCCCGGGCTCGAGGGATTAAGGTTCGTTCATGTTAGAGCTTCGCGATCTGGTGCTGAAGTCCGGTGCCGGACCCATCAGCCATCTGTTTCCAGCCGGCCGTATCACGGTGGTGCTCGGCCGCAATCATTCCGGAAAGACGCTGTTCTGCCGAACCCTGGCGGGGCTTGCCGATCCTCTGTCCGGGGACCTGCTGCTGGATGGCCGTTCGCTCATCGGGGTCGGACCCGGCAAACGTTCCGTTGCCCTGGTTTATCAGGCCTTCGTGAATTATCCGAACTGGACGGTGTTCGAGAACATCGCTTCGCCGCTGGTCGCGGCTGGTGAACCGCGGGCGGTGATCGACAGTCGGGTGCAGGACATCGCTGCCCGGCTCGGCATCGAGGCCCTGCTCGAACGGCACCCGGATGCGCTTTCCGGCGGCCAGCAGCAGCGTCTGGCGATTGGCCGCGCACTGGCCAAGAACGCCCGGCTGCTGGTGATGGATGAGCCGCTGGTGAATCTGGACTTCAAGCTGCGCGAGCGGTTGCAGCTGGAACTGACCGAATTGCTCAAAGGTCTCGAACTGGCGGTGATCTACACCAGTTCGGATCCGAGAGATGCGTTTGCCCTTGGTGATGAACTGGTGCTGATGGCCGATCATCAGGTGCTGCAGAGTGGCAGCCCGCTGGACGTGTACCGGGCGCCGGTGTCGGTGGCGGCGGCGGATCTGATGAGTGATCCCCGGGTCAACAGAGTGCCGGACGGAAATGGGGTGCTGCGGCCCGAACACCTGTCGCTGCACCGGGGCGAGGCATCGGATCTGGCCTTCGGCGCGGAAGTGATCGGCTGCGAGACCAACGGTTCCGAGACTTTCGTGCACTGCCGGCCCGATGGACTCGATCCGGACGATCACTGGGTGGCAAGGCTGGAGGGGTTGACGCGGGTGACACCGGGCAGTCGGCTGTCTCTCTATGCACCCCGTGAGAACCTGATGACATTCCCGGATGGCAGTGCCGGGTCGGCGACGATTTCGGCCGAGACTCAGGGCGGGATGCCGGGCATGAATCCGGGAGCGAAAAGTGGCTGAAATCCGGCTCTCAGGGCTGACCTTCCGCTATCCGAACGCGTCGGCGCCGACGCTCTCCGAGCTTTCGCTGTGCATACAGCGCGGCGAAGCCCATGCCCTGCTCGGCAGCTCCGGCGCCGGTAAGTCGACCCTGCTGAATCTGCTGTCGGGTCTGCTGCCGGCACCCAGCGGTCGCATATTCTTCGATGGTCAGGATGTGGGCGAACTCGAGCCCTGGTCGCGCAAAGTCACCCAGGTGTTTCAGTTCCCCGTGTTGTATGAAGCCATGACGGTTCAGGAAAACCTGGCCTTCCCCATGCGCGAGCTGCCGGCCGCGGAGCAGAAACGGCGAGCAGAGGAAGTGGCGGGGCGACTCGGTATTGCCTCTGTGCTGCGCGCGAAACCCGCCCGCCTCACCCTGGTTCAGAAGCAACTGGTCGCCATCGGCAAAGCGCTCCTGCGCCCGGACGTGTCGCTCGTGCTGCTGGATGAACCGCTGACGGCGGCGGAGCCTGAGCATAAGTGGCAGTTGCGACAGACCCTGCGCGCGCTGCAGGCAGACCTGGGCGCAACCATGATTTACGTGACCCACGATCAGACCGAGGCGCTGACCTTTGCCGACCGGGTCAGCGTGCTGCACGAAGGCCGCATTCTGCAGACCGGGGCGCCGGAAGCGCTGGTGACGGATCCGGATCACGAACACGTGGGCTACTTTGTGGGCAGTCCGGGCATGAATCTGCTCGAAGGCGAAATCCGTTCCGGTCGTTGCCTGGTGGATGGCAGGGAGATTGGTGCCCTGGCGGCCGCCGATGGCCCTTGCCGGTTCGGCTTCCGGCCGGAGTGGGCGGAACTGATGCCTGCCGGCGCGGCCCCTCTGCAGACGGCGCTGCCGGTAACCGTGCGGGCGATCCGCACCCTGGGTACGCTTCGCGGCGTACCCCATGGTCTGGTGATTGCCGAACACGCCGGCGCCGAGTTGCATACCCGGCAGGACCTGGACGCGGTCAGAGAAGGACCGGCGGCCATCCGAATCGATCCCGACCGTCTGCTCGCCTTCCGCGATGGCTGGCGGATCCCGAATCCGGGTGCCGGGTCGTGAACGATCAGATGAACAACCGGGCCTGGCTGGGCGTTCTGCCCGTGCTGCTCATCGTTGCCTTCAGCGCCGTCATTCCGCTGATGACGGTGGTGAACTACTCGGTGCAGGACATCTTCGATGTGCATACGCGTCTGTTCGTCGGTCTCGACTGGTATCGCGAGACGCTGCGGGATCCCAGGTTTCTCGACGCCCTCCTCCGCCAGCTGGCTTTCTCCGGGCTGGTACTCGTGATCGAAGTGCCGCTGGGCGTGCTGGTTGCCAGGGCGATTCCCCGGGAGGGCCGCTGGGTGGGTCTGATCCTGGTGCTGCTGGCCGTGCCGCTTCTCATTCCCTGGAATGTGGTGGGCACCATGTGGCAGCTCTTTGCCCGACCGGACATCGGTCTGCTCGGGCAGCTCGTGAATGAGCTCGGCATTCCGTTCAACTTTACGGCCAGTCCGAGCCATGCCTGGGTGACGCTGGTGATGATGGATGTCTGGCACTGGACCTCGCTGGTGGCCCTCCTTGCGTTTTCCGGCCTCACGGCCATTCCCTCCGCCTGTTACCAGGCGGCGTTGATGGATGGGGCCGGCACCTGGCAGATCTTTCGTCACGTGGAGCTGCCGCGGCTGAAGGCGGTGCTGGTGATTGCCGTGCTGCTCAGACTCATGGACAGCTTCATGATCTACACGGAGCCCTTCGTGCTGACCGGCGGTGGTCCGGGCAACAGCACCACATTCCTGTCTCAGTACCTCACCAGCATGGCGGTGGGACAGTTCGATCTGGGCCCGGCAGCCGCCTTCTCGGTGCTCTACTTCCTGGTGGTGCTGCTGCTCTGCTGGCTGTTCTACACCAGCGTGATTGCGGACAGGGAGGCTCCTTGAGCAGCACGGGTAAGCCGGCGCACTGGGTACTGATCCTGTACGGGCTTTACCTGGCGCTACCCATCTACTGGCTGCTGCGCCTGGCCCTGCAATCCAATCAGGCCATCCTGGCGGGTGAGGGGGGCTGGACGCTCGCGAACTTTGCCGAGATTTTCTCCAACCCGGTCTGGTATGAGGGCTTTGCCAACTCGCTGTCGTACGTGGTGATCAATACATTGATCTCGGTGACCGTCGCCCTGCCCGCTGCCTACGCTTTTTCGCGCTACCGCTTTCTGGGTGACAGACATCTGTTCTTCTGGCTGCTGTCGAACCGGATGGCGCCACCGGCCGTTTTCCTGCTGCCCTTCTTTCAGCTCTATTCCGCGGTCGGGCTCTTTGATACGCCGCTGGCGGTGGCGCTGGCTCATTGCCTGTTCACCGTGCCCCTGTCCGTCTGGATTCTGGAAGGGTTCATGTCGGCGGTGCCGAGGTCGCTGGATGAGATGGCGCGGATCGACGGCCACAGCCTGCCCTACTTCTTTTTCCGGATTTTTCTACCCACCATACGCGGTGGCATCGGGGTGACCGTCTTCTTCTGTTTCATGTTCAGCTGGGTGGAACTGTTGCTGGCGCGCACGCTCACGGGCAGTGAGGCGAAACCCATCGTGGTGGTGATGACCCGGACTGTGAGTGCTTCAGGAATCGACTGGGGCGTGCTGGCGGCGGCGGGCGTGCTCACGATCCTGCCGGGCATTGCCGTGGTCTGGTTCGTGCGCCGGCACCTGGTGAAGGGCTTCGCGCTGGGCAGGGTGTCATGAGCTGGATGGCCTGGACCCTGCCGACCGCCCTCTTCTTCGTGGCCATTGCCATTGGTCTGGTGGGGATGACGCTCTGGTCGTTGCGCTCCCCGGCCCCGGCCCGGCGCGGTTTTCTGCCGATCGAAACCACCCGCGGCGATCGCTTTTTCATCAGTCTGCTGGCCAGCGCCTTTGTGCACGCGGGCTGGCTGGCGGCCACCGACGCCAGCGTACTGATCGCCAGCGCCGCGGCGGTGCTGCTGGCCTGCGTCTTGATGCGCTGGGGCTGAACGGGTTTCAATCGGCATCCGAATCAACAGGGGATGGCGATGCTGAATTTTCACCGGGGGTGCTCCCTCCACAGGCGTGCGCTGAATGGCGGGCTTCTGTTGCTGATGACGGCAATGCTTGCGCTCAGCGGCTGCGGCGATTCGTCCACAGAGGGGAGGAAGCCGGAGGCCGGCAGCCAGACCACGGATTTCGCCGCCAACGCAGCGCGTTGGGCGGCCGAGGAATTTCAACCTTCGACTCTCGACCGGGAAGCGCAGCTTGCCGAACTCGCCTGGTTCACGGAGGCGGCGGCCCCTTTTCGTGGCATGCGGATCAGCGTGGTATCCGAGACCCTGACCACCCATGAGTACGAAGCCACCGTGCTGGCGGAGGCCTTCGAGGAGATCACGGGCATCGAGGTGACCCACGACCTGATCCAGGAAGGGGACGTGATCGAGAAACTGCAGACCCAGATGCAGTCCGGCCAGAACGTCTACGATGCTTACGTGAACGACTCCGACCTGATCGGCACCCACTCACGCTATGGCTATGTGGTGCCACTGTCGGACTTCATGGCGGGCGAGGGGGCGGACGTCACCCTGCCCACACTGGATCTGGATGACTTCATCGGCCTGTCGTTCACCACCGGCGCCGACGGCAAGCTCTACCAGTTGCCCGATCAGCAGTTCGCCAATCTCTACTGGTTCCGCTACGACTGGTTCCAGCGGGAAGACCTGAAGGCCGCGTTTCGGGCCAGATATGGTTACGAGCTCGGCGTGCCGGTGAACTGGTCGGCCTATGAGGATATTGCCGAGTTTTTCTCCGTGCATGTGGGCGAACTCGATGGCATGCGGGTGTACGGCCACATGGACTATGGCAAGAAAGACCCGTCGCTCGGCTGGCGCTTCACGGACGCCTGGCTGTCCATGGCGGGGGCCGGTGATGGGGGCATCCCGAACGGGCTGCCGGTGGATGAATGGGGCATCCGGGTGGAAGGGTGCCGGCCTGTGGGGGCCTCCACCTCCCGGGGCGGTGCGGCCAACGGTCCAGCCGCCGTCTACGCGCTGCGCAAATACATGGATTGGTTGAAGGCCTTCGCCCCGCCGGAAGCCTCCGGCATGACCTTTTCCGAGGCTGGCCCGGTGCCGGCCCAGGGCCACATCGCCCAGCAGATCTTCTGGTACACCACGTTCACCGCGGACATGATCGCCGAGGGGCTGGCGGTGGTGAACGAGGACGGCACCCCGAAATGGCGGATGGCGCCGTCACCCCACGGACCTTACTGGTCAGAAGGCATGAAACTTGGCTATCAGGATACGGGGGCCTGGACGTTCCTCGAGAGTACGCCGCTGGACCGGCGCAAGGCCGCCTGGCTCTATGCCCAGTTCGTGGTCTCCAAATCGGTGTCTCTGAAGAAGACCCTGGTGGGTCTGACCCCGATCCGGGACTCGGATCTGCAGTCGGCGGCGATGACGGAAGTGGCGCCGAGGCTGGGTGGCCTGGTCGAGTTCTATCGCAGCCCGGCCAGAACCGCCTGGACGCCCACAGGGACCAACGTGCCGGATTACCCGAAACTCGCCCAGCTGTGGTGGCCGAACGTGGCTGACGCGGTGGGTGGGGCGGTGAGTCCTCAGGAGGCCATGGATACCCTGGCCGCTCAGCAGGATCGGGTGCTCGAGCGCCTGCAACGGGCCGGCATTCAGGGCGAATGCGGACCGAAACTGAATCCGGAGGAAGACCCTGAGGTTTGGCTGTCCCGGCCGGGTGCGCCCAAGGCGAAGCTCGCCAATGAAAAACCACCCGGGCAGACGGTGCCCTACGATGCGCTCATTCAGGCCTGGCGGGAGGGCCGTGCGTCTTGAATCCGGATGGATCCAGGTGGTGTGAGTAAAGACTTACTTGCATAAAAAAGGCCGCCAGGTGGCGGCCTTGCAGTCCTCTGGATGGAAGGTCTTTGGAGGGGAACGCCCCATCATCGAGGATTGCTGCCCCATCCGGGGCGGGCGGCGGCTACGGCTGACCTGGGAGGGGTTGGCCAGCCGATCGCCTCAATCGTCGATTCAGTTACCGGCCACCTGCACAGAGTCCGAAGCCGGGGCGTAGTGGGTGTAGGCCGCGCCGTTGTTGCTCAGCAGCCTGCCGTTCTTGCTGGTTTCGCAGCTGAAGCCCACCTCGACCCGTTCGCCGTTCTCCCAGACGGTGGCGTTGATGTAGTAGGTGCGGGTGTTGTCGTCCTCACGAATCAGATAGTTGCGTTTCGTCATCAGACCGCTGAACTGGCTTTCGTTGGCTTCCAGGCAGGCCTGGTAGCCGCGGTACTCGCTGGGCGTGCTGGTTACCGCAACGGCAGCCGCGCTGGAGAGAGCGGCGGCTGCGGCGGCGGCGATCATCAGGGGTGATTTCTTCATGGTTTCCTCTCGCTCGAACTGGGGTGTGAATGTGTTACCTAAAGTAACGGTATATCGTTGACGTGGGAATAAAAGTAACGTAGAACCTGATTCTCTGATATTTGTACCCCCTCCTGATCAAGGTGGATCGTTATGTCCATGGCCGCGGGCTACGAGGTGGATTGGAATCTGGTTCGAACCTTCGTTTCCGTGGTGGAAGCCGGGTCTCTGTCCGGGGCGGCGCGAACCCTGGAGCTTGCCCACCCCACTGTCGCCCGGCACATACAGCAGCTGGAGCGCCAACTGGGCGTGGCGCTGTTCGAGCGGACGGCCAGCGGGCTGGCCCTGAATGACGCCGGGCAACGGCTGGCGGATGTGGCGTTCCGCATGCGCCGGGAGGCCAGAACGCTCGAATCCGTCGGGGAAAGTGTTCGCTCCGAGACCACGGGCCGGGTACGGATCACCATTGCCGAACTGCTGGCGGATCTGATGCCGGAGCTGCTGGCCCCTCTGAAAGATCTGGAAGGCGCGGAAGCGCGCTGTATCGAACTGATCGTTTCCAGGGAACAGCTCAATCTGCTGGAGCGGGAAGCGGATGTGGCCATTCGCCACATGCGCCCGGAACAGACGGAACTCGTCTGCCGGAAACTGGGTGCGGTCCCCATGGGCGCCTGGGCGAGTGAAGCGTATCTGGCCCGGTTCGGGCATCCGACCATGACCACCCTGAATGAACATCGATTCATCGATGGCCTTTCCTTTCGCGGGTTCACCCTGGCCCTGGAACGGCTTGGCCATAAAGTGCCGGATTCGCAGGTCGCCTTCCGTACGGACTGTCTGCACAGCCAGTGCCGGGTGGCTGAACTGGGTTGGGGCCTGGTTGGGTTACCGGACTATCTGGCCGAACGGACGCCGGGCCTGGTCAAGGTGCTGGGGGATGCACCGGAAGCGGTGGCTCTGGATATCTGGCTGGTTGCCCGGCCGGCCATGCGCCAGCAGAAGTTGCTGCGACTGGTTTACGACACGCTGGTGGACGGACTGGCGGAAGCCTTCAAAGTGCCACAGCCGCTGGCAGCTCAGAGCGCATCTGACGCCCGGACGGCCGGAGAATCCACCCCGGCGCTGGGATAGACGACTTCCTCGCTCAGCGCATAGCCGTAGCGGACGGCGCGGAGCCTGATCGTCTCCCGATCACCCGGTGAGGGAAGTGGTTCGCCGGTATAAATCCGCCACCCTGCTCCGGTATTGACCTCGATCGACGCACCTTCCCCGCCTGTCTCGCCATTTTCGCCTCCCCCGGGCTGTGCCAGCAGGCGGCCATCGTTCTGCTCAATCACGACCGGCGCTGGCGTCCGGGGCTGCTGTTCGGCAGGCCAGAAGCGTTCGGCCATGGCGGCTTCGTCCTCATCGGCCAGATCCGGGATGTTCAGTCGCCACCGGGCATACGCCATACGCATGCGGGTCAGCGCCGGCAGATAGTCCGGGTCGTCTGCCAGGTTGGTGAGTTCCCAGGGATCTGCGTCCAGGTCATAGAGCACTTCGGTGGGTCTTGGCGCGAACCACTGCATCGCTGCCGGGCTCAGCGTGCCCGACTCGTGGTGGTGCCAGAGACGCTGCATGATTCGGCCCTGATCCCGATAGGCGAGATGGACCGCACCCGGTGAGCCGGGATCGTAGTAGTGCAGGTATTTGAAGCGATGATCCCGGACGGCCCGGACCCGGTCCCGCTGCTCGTCCATCCGGTCCCGGCTGGCGTAAACATAGCGTCGCTGCTGGGCGGCCTCACTCAGCCGATCCTGGCCCTGGTGAAAGGGGCTGGGTGGGAGACCGGCGAACGCGAGCAGGGTGGGTGCCAGGTCCACGAAGGAGATCAGTCGATCGTCCCGGCTGCCGGGTTCGAAGTGCGGCGGCTGCCGGTTGGCTGGCCAGCGCACGATCATGGGTACGCGGATTCCGGCGTCGAAGAGTTCCCGCTTGGCCCGCGGCAGCGCGTCGCCGTGGTCCGTGGTCCAGACGATGAGGGTGTTCTCGAGTTCGCCCTGGGCTTCGAGCATGCGAATGATGCCGCCCACCTGCGCGTCCATGAGTTGGACGTTGTCGTAGTGATCGGCGATGTGGGCGCGCACGGCTGGATCGTCCGGATAGTAGGGCGGCACGATCACCTGGGCAGGATCCGTGCGCTCGGCCAGGCCCGCCCGTTCGGCGGCACGCAGTTCAGCAACCCGGCGGCTGCCGGCTGAATGGGTATCTTCCGGCAGAAAAGTCGCGCTTTCGTGAGTCACCAGAAAATTAATCTGACCGAAGAACGGTTGCCCAACCGGTCGATCGGCGAGAAATGACGGCCAGGCCTGATCCAGTCGCAGGTTGGGCACCTCCTCGTCCCAGATCGTTTCCGGCCCGCTGCCGGCATAAACCCCGGAAAACTGGTAGTCGATCTTGCGATCCGTGAAGGTGAGGTAACCGGCGCTTCGGAGCAGTTCCGGGAACGCTTTCACCTCAGCGGGCGGCACGGCCAGATAGCGTGCGACCGGCGAGGTGGAAGTGCGCATGTGCATCGCCCCCAGACTGATCTGATGCACGCCGGTGATGAAGGCTGCCCGGCTGGGTGCGCAGACCCCGGCGGTGGTGAAGGTGTTGGGAAAGCGCACGCCGCTGGCGGCCAGTGAATCCAGATTCGGGGTGCGGGCCAGTGGATCGCCAAAGGCGCCGACATGGGCACTCAGGTCCTCCGCCATGAGCACGAGAATGTTCGGTGGGCCGGTTCGGTCCTGCTTCGTTTGCGCTCCAGCCGGAAGCGTGACAAGAAGGGCCACGGAGAGCGCGATCAGTCCCGGCAGCTTCGTCATGCTAGTACCGGGCCTGGAGGAAATCGTTGATGGTGAAACCGATGCCCAGCCGCTCCACCTTGTGGTCGTAGTCGATCAGGCTTTCGCCATAGCCGTTGTAATAGAGCGCGTAGAGCCGGAAGTGCTTGGTGATCGGATAACTCCAGGTGAACTCGAAGCCGTTTTTCCGGGTGCCGGGGCGAAACATGGCGGTGAACGTGTTCCGGTTCGGCGTCCAGATGGCCCGGACGTCGCCATAACCCAGATACTGATGAATGTCCGGGTTGTCGTCGGACGCTTCTTCCTCGGGAAGTCGATACCAGGCCCGGAGCGCCAGCGAGAAGTTAGAGTGCAGGTCCAGGCCCATTCGGCCCATGAGCCGGTCCCAGCTTCGCGACAGCGGTTCGCTGCGACCGTTGGACTGGTGGTTGTAGCCGAGATCCCAGCCGGCGACTTTCACACCCAGAGGCAGGTTTATGCCACCGTAGTGACGCCAGAATATCTCCGGTTCGTAGTTGGTTTCCCGGAATGGTTTGGACAGCGCGCTGTTGTAGGCCTGAAACCAGGACTTGGTGGTGTAGCCGAACAGCAGATCGTTCTCGGTGCCGAGCATGCGGCGCCAGAGCGGGAACTTGACGCTGATCTGGAGCACGGCTTCCTGCTTCTGCAGCCGGCCTTCCTGTTCGGACACTTCAGGCCGGTTCGGGTCGTTGCGCAGGCTGTAAGGGAGCACGTAATTGGGCTGGTGCGGCGTGAGACTGTAGCTGCGATCGAGACTCTGCCGTTCGGCGGCGATCTGCTGGCTGAAGGACGCCACCGGTTCTTCCTTTTTTGCCAGCAGCGCGTCTGCCTCCGCACTGTTCGGAGCGCCGCTGGGCGAGGAAGCCGAGGCGGCGGTTCCTGTGGGAGTGGCGGGTTCCATGCTGCCGCAGCGCGCCTTGATCTGGGCCACGGTCACGTCCGCCGCGGCGTGAGCAATCTCGTTCAGGTAGCAATCCTCGACGGTATCCGCCCAGGTGCTGGCAGTGATGCACAGGCTGAGGAGCGCGACCGGCAGGGTCGGGTTGAAGCGCATCTGAGTCTCCGGGTGTAGCCGAGGGCATATCCTATCGGAAACCCGGCTGAGTCAGGTCAATCGGTGGGGCTGGAATCGGTGGCCAGCAGTTCGCTCTCGGAAACGAATTCCCAGGTGCCGTCCGCCTGCTGGCAGAGGCTGTAGGCGGATTTCTCATCCCGACCGCGGAAGGTCAGATTGCGCATGGCCGCCCGGCGGCAGACCTGACCCTGATGGCTGAAGGTGGCGAGCACGATGAGGGAACCCCGATTGCCCGTGTCCGGATTGGACCAGTTCACCTGCTCGCCGTCGGGCCGGTTGTCCAGCAGATCCCGCGCGGTCTCCTTGAGCAGCACCCAGTCGGACTCGTGGAAGTCAGTAACCGCCGCACCGCGCATCCACTGCCAGACCGCATGACCGGGCAGCGCGGTGGCAAGCAGGCAGACGGCCAGGCCGGCGCTGAAGGTGCGCCGAACTTGGCGGTGCTGCAGACGATGGATCAGGCTCAAGGCGTTCATCTCTCCGGTCAACTGTAGGGAATCAGTAGAGATAAGACCACGGTCCACCTGCGGCGTTCAACCGTTGCCGGCGGTGATGACGTGCGGCGCTATGGGCACTTTACCCGTCGATTCCTCTGGTAGGCTATCCGGGATGACCGCGACTCCGTCACCCAGATACCTGAGCCCGTCCGGCTGGAATGCACTGTTGCCTGCACGGGCGGGCAATGCGTTGGCGGGAGATATGGCTGCGGACGTGATTGTGGTCGGGGCGGGGTACACGGGGCTCGCCACCGCCCGGCGCTGGGCAGAGCTGATGCCGGAGGCGTCCGTCCTGGTGGTGGATGCACTGACCCTGGGTGAAGGCAATCCGGGCCGGAATTCGGGTTTTCTGCTCGAGGTGGCCATGGCCGAAGATGCGGCGGCGGCGGCCGTGGCACGGCTGAAAGCGTGCAATGTGCTGCTTGCCGGAACCATGGCGGAGATTGCCCGGCTGGTGGCCGAAGCCGAACTGCCCTGTGAACTGATCCGGCGGGGCACCTATCGGGCCGCCGTTGGAGATGCGGCCCGGAAATCGCTGGCCGGTTATCGCCGGTTTCTGGATGCGGCCGGGTTGCCGTATGCGGCGCTGGACCGGGCGGCACTCGCTGGCCGTATCGGCACCCGTTTCTATGCGGAAGGTCTGTATTCGCCCGATTGCTATCTGGCGCAGCCGGCGGCGCTCATCCGGGCGCTGGCGGCCACCCTTCCGGACAACGTTGTGGTGCGTGAGCACGCGTGTGTGAGCAGTCTCCGCAAAGAGAAAGACGGCTGGCGATTGAGCGCGGCCGGCCATGAGCTGCGGGCACCACAGGTGATTCTTGCCAACAATGCCTTCGCCAAAACTCTGCACGGTGGCGCCGGACGGGTGGTGGCCATGTTCACTTCCGCGGGCATCACCGAGCCGCTGACGGCAGCGGATCTTGCCGGGCTTGGCAGCGACGAAAACTGGGGCCTGCTGCCCGCTCACCGGCTGGGAGCCACCCTCCGGCGAACGTCGGACGGCCGCCTGCTGGTGCGGACGTTTCACAGTTATGAGCAAGAGGAAGATCCTGCCGATCTGCCGGACAGGCTGCGGGCGTATCTGCATCGTCGGTTCCCGGACGTGACGCTGCCGGATTTCGTCAGCGTCTGGTCCGGTGCGGTTGGCTACACTCAGGGCGGCGGTCCACACTGGGGCGCGCTGGATGAAGGGCTCTGGGTGTCCGCCGGTTGCAATGGTGGCGGTGTGGTGAAGGGCACGCTGTTCGGCCGGGCACTTGCAGAGCGGGCACTGGCCGAGCAGGGACTGGCGAAAACGGTGGAGCTCTGCGATATCGGGGCCCTGTTCGGCGCCGCCCGCTGGCTGCCACCAGATCCCTTCCGGCGGATCGGTTATCGATTGGCGGCCTTTTGGGAAGCGCGAGCGGGGGCGGCGGACGCGCTCGGACATGACCTGGAATCGAATACGGTAGAGGGAGTCCGGAAGTGAGTGAAGGGGAAACCATGGGTGTGCTGAGCCTGCTGCCGGCGGGCATTGCCATCGTGCTGGCCTTCGCCACCCGCAACACCATCTTTTCGTTGGCGGTGGCCTGTCTGATCGGCGTGCTGGTGGCGGGAGAGGGACTTCTTGGCTTTCCGAACCTGCTGAAGAACGTACTCGGCACCACGGCATTTTCCTGGATATTCCTGCTCGAGCTTTTCATCGGCGTCACCATCGCCTTTTTCCAGCGCACCGGGGCCATCGAGAATTTCAGCCGCTGGGTGGAGAGCCTGTCGCTCACCCGGGTGCGGGTGCAGCTGATCGCCTGGGTGATGGGCATGTTCGTATTCTTCAGCGACTATTTCAGCCCGCTGTTCGTGGGTGCCACCATGCGGGATCTGTCCGACCGCTATAAGATTTCCCGGGAAAAACTCGCCTACATTGCCGACTCCACCTCGGCGCCGGTGAGCGTGCTGGTGCCGGTCACGGGCTGGGCCGTATTCATCGCCGGCCTGCTGATCGGCATGGGGCCGGTGGAGGACCCGGCGGCCGCCATGGGCATCTTCGTCGCATCCATTCCGTTCAATGTCTATGCGCTGCTGGCCGTGGCCATGGTCGGCCTGATTGCCAGTAAGGTGATCCCGGATTTCGGTCCCATGGCGAAGGCGGAGGAACGAGCGCAGTCGGAAGGCAAAGTGCTGCGCGATGGAGCGGAGCCTCTGATGGGCGAGGAGCTCACGGAGATCAAGGTGTTCCCCGGCATCCGCACCAGTCTGTTCTGGAATTTCGTCCTGCCGGTGCTGGTGGTGATCGGCGTAGGCATCGGCACGTTCATCATCACCTCGTCCGCCCTGACCATGGAAGCGTTTCTGCTTTCTTCGATCGTTGCGGGGATCATCATGCGGATCCAGGGGATTCCTCTGGCTGACGTGATGAAAACCGCGGTCGCCGGGGTGAAGGGCGTGATGCCTGCGGTGATCATTCTCGCCTTTGCCTATGCGTTGAATGACCTGTCAAAAACCATGGGAACGGCTCACTATATCGTCTCGATCTCGGAATCCTGGCTGACGCCGGCGCTGTTGCCCGGGCTCACCTTTCTGATTGCCGGAGTGATCGCCTTTTCCACCGGCACGTCCTGGGGCACCTTTGCCATTCTGATGCCCATCAGTGTGCCCATCGCCTTCACCTTCTCCGGCGGCGAACCGGGTACGGTGGTATATGCCACGGTGGCGGCGGTTGCCGGCGGTGGCGTATTCGGCGATCACTGCTCACCCCTGTCGGATACCTCGATTCTTGCTTCCACGGGGGCGGCCTCCGACCATATCGATCACGTGAAGACTCAGATTCCCTATGCTTTCCTGGTTGGTCTGCTGAGTCTGGTTATCTATCTGCTGTTCGGCCAGCTGATCTGAACAGCTGCTGTATGGAGACAAACTGAATGAATATCCGCGTTCTGGTGCTCGTGCTCGTGCTCGGCGGTCTGGCCTGGTGGGTTTTCGCCACGCCGTCCGTATCTTCCCTGTCGCTGCCGGAAACGGCAGAAGCGATTGAGCGGGGCGAATACCTGGTGGCCGCTGGTGGCTGTATCAGTTGCCACGAGGGTGAGGATGGTTCGCTCAGTGGCGGGCTGGCTCTGGAGTCTGACTTCGGCATCTTCCATGCCCCGAACATCACCCCGGATCCTGAGACCGGCATCGGTGGTTGGACGGCCCGGGATTTTCTACTGGCGCTCAAGCATGGCCGCAGTCCGGGCGGCGGTTTCTACTTCCCGGCCTTCCCGTACAAGTCCTACGCCGGCATGACAGATGAAGACGTGCTGGATATCGGCGCGTACCTGCTGACCCAACCGGCGGTGTTCGCCGAGACGCCGGCGAATGAACTGCCGGCCTGGCTGTTCCGCTGGACGATCGCGGGCTGGAACCGATTGGAATCGATTCTGAACGGGTCTCTTCCGGTGCCCGAGGATCCGGTTGCCGCCCGAGGCGCCTATCTCGCCCGACACCTGGGCCACTGTGGCGAGTGCCACACGCCGAGAAACAGTCTGGGTATCGTGGATCAGTCCCGTGAGTTTGCCGGTGGCGTGGTCGACGGCAAGGACGTGGAGGCCATAAATGCACAGGCCCTCGAAGACTGGTCAGAAGAGGCCTTTGCCCTCTTCCTGAGCCTGGGTCTTAAGCCGGATGGGGACTTCGTCGGAGGCAAAATGGAGCCGGTGATCGAGCACAACACCAGCCGCCTGACTGCGGACGATCGGGAGGCTCTGGTAGCCTTCTTCAAGGGCCAGCGGAAAATGGACGGGGGTAGCGGCCGCTGAAATCGGTGATGAGGACGCCGGCCGGGCGGCGCCCGTCACTCACCTGGTGCGTTTACTCGTCGTCTACCCGATAGGAATCGTGGCAGTTTCCGCAGGCACCACCGAGATCACGCAGACCACCCAGGGTCGCGGCCTGATCGCCGCCGGCTGCTGTGGTGGCAAATGCGGTTGCGGCTTCTTCCAGCGCGGCCGCCTTGGCAGCGAAGTCATCCGGATTCTCCCAGATCACCGGCAGCGCTTCGGTATCCAGCGTGAACTCGCGGGTATCCATGGCCGCGAAGAGCTCGGGGATCATGGGTGCCAACGCGGCGATCCGGGTGGCATTACGTTCGGCGATGGCGGCGTCGAAGGGCGCGCCTCTGGCCATGCCGACGATGGGGCCGATGTTCACGCCGAGCAGTTTGAACACGGCCTGACGGTTTTCGGTGGCCGTTGCCGCACGCTGTTCAGGCGTAGGTCCTTCCTCGGCGACGACACTGGTGGCGAGCAGCAGACCGAGTGCAGTTGCCGCCATGATTCTGGGTGCGGGCATTTGGGTTCCTCTCCGTAATATCCGGTTAAGTGGCTGATGGTGACGGAAGCGCGCCGCCCCGGCAAGTAAGATGATCCGGGCTGGTTGTCCAGCAGTATCAGTCCGAGCTGGCCTCGTCCGCCTGTTCCGGGAACATGGCATCCCAGTTAAACACCTCGACCCGCTCGCCGCTGAGTGTATAGGCCGCGTCGGCCAGTTCGGTGCTGGAACTGGTGGTGTGCAGCACGCCGGTCACCCAATGCGGCCCGTAGGGATCCTCCAAGGCCACAGCTTCCGGCAGGGAAACGAAGACCACCTGATTCGGTGGTGGCGGTGGCACATGAATGCAGGCACCGAAATAGGGCACCATGAGAAAGTCCTTCAACTTCTCACCTTCCAGTGTGAGTGGCACCAGATAGCCAGGCAGTTTGATGCGCTGGCCGTCGAGTTCGGTTACCACCGGCACATCGGGCATGGCGGTGACCTGGGGCGGGGGCGCGTCAAAAAAGTGGTCGACAGAAACGCTCGGTGCGATCCAGTCTTCCGGGAGCAGATCGTCCCAGGTGATCTGGCGAGCCTCGGCGACGGCAGTATTGTCCTGTGCCTGGACAGACCCAGTCGTGCTGATCAGGGCAAGCAGGCAGACCCAGGCGGTCTGTCGGATCCGTCTGCCGCTGACGGGGCGCAAACGGGTAAATGGCTGGAGTGAGCGCATCCTGGTGGTCGCTGTTCTGGCTATTGTACGGAGTGTGCGGTCAGGTCGACGCTGAGTCTGGAGACTGTACCCTGAAAGGTCAATGTACGGATCGGTCCGGCGCCTTCCACGTTCACGGTGTTCACCTGATCCGGCCAGAGATCGCGCAGGGCCCGGTGCGCCACGGAAAAGACCTCGAGGGGGGGATCCGGCAGGCGCATGGCCTGATATACCCAGAGAAAGTCGCCGTCGATCTCGGCGCCGCGCAGGGTCAGCGGCAGTCGCTCGCCAGACGGGTCGAACAGCGAGAACCGCTCGTGCACGTAGATGGCGAAGCGTTGCCGGTCCTCAGCGTTCTCGTACAGATTCGCGCCGGTGCCCGAGGTCGGACCGACGATTTCTGTCGCCACCTGCTCCGCATCGTGCAGATAGAACTGGTGCATCACCTCGAGACGGTCGGAGCGCTCGTTGAAGAGCACGGTGGTGAAGGCGTTCTTCAGGCGATGAGCCTGGGTGGCGGCCGATGAGAACAGGGCCGCCAGAAGGACGCCAATGACCAGCGTCCTGGTCAACCGCCCTGGCCCAGCCCCGCGCTCGTCACCGGAACCGATTCTTTCGCGTCGGGCGCCTCGGCGGGATCGGTCTTCAGGGGCACGGTTACGTCATGCATCAGGTCCCGATCCGGAATGTTGCTCGGGGTCGGCGGCGGTTCGAAAATTTCCAGACGGGAAGGGATCATCCGGCGCGGGAAATGGTTGTTGGACACATCCACATCTGCCGTTTCCCAGTGCGGATCCACTTCGATGGCAGTGACCTTCCGCTCACGCGCAATGAGTTTCTTCACGGCATGGGGATCCCGGCGCCAGATTTCCGCCGGCAGATAGAGATCTTCCTCGCTGCCGTCCTCGTAAGTGAGCCGAAGAATGATGGGCATGACAAGTCCGCCCACGTTCGAAAATTCCATGACGTAGTAGTTGAGGTCATCATCGATGGCCTGTGCGAGCGTTTCCTGTTTCCAGGCCGGGTTGGGGTGCAGGGGCTCGATCAGGGATTCGAGGTATTCCTCGTAATCGTTCCGGTCCTGGTTTGAGACCGTGAACTTGTCGTTTTCGTTGTAGAAGTCGTTCAGCCAGGGCAGACGTTCCACCCGCTTCTCGACCGCGGCGTTGTTCAGATCCGATCGGGAGATGGGTTCGGCCAGGTAGGCTTCGCGCCGGACCGGCCCCTCCACGTCCGGGTTTGCGGTGTTGACCTTCAGCTCAGTGACCCGGTCGATGGAGATGTCCACGTGGTTGGTGGTGTAGAACCAGCCACGCCAGAACCAGTCGAGATCCACGCCTGACGCTTCTTCCATGGTGCGGAACAGGTCGGATGGGGTGGGTCGTTTGAACATCCAGCGGCGGGCGAACTCCCGGAAAGCGAAATCGAAACGATCCCGGCCGAGAATGGTCTCGCGCAGAATGTTCAGGGCGGTGGCGGGCTTGGCATAAGCGTTGTTGCCGAACTGCAGAATGGATTCCGAGTTCGTCATGATCGGCACCTGATTTTCGCTCTTCATGTAGTCGACGATCCAGCGCGCCTCACCCCGTCGGGAGGGGTAGTCGTCTTCCCACTCCTGCTCGGCGATGAACTGGAGGAAACTGTTGATGCCCTCGTCGATCCACGTCCACTGCCGTTCGTCCGAGTTGACGATCATCGGGAAGTAGAAGTGGCCGACTTCATGAATGACCACCCCGATCAGGAATCGCTTGGTGGCACGGGAGTAGGTGCGTTCGCCGTTCTCCCGAAGCTCCGTGCGCGGGCCATTGAAGGTGATCATCGGGTACTCCATGCCACCGGCCGGCCCGTTCACCGATTGCGCCGTGGGGTACGGGTAGGGAAAGGAGAAGCGGGAGTACACTTCCATCGTATGGATCACCGCCTGGGTGGAATAGTGGGACCAGAGCGGGTCGCCTTCCTTCGGAAAGAAGGACATGGCCATCACGAACGGGTGGTCGGCGTCATCCTGATGGTAACCCTGGGCATCCCAGATGAACTTCCGAGAGGAAGCCCAGGCGAAATCCCGGACATTTTCCGCTTTGAAACGCCAGGTTTTTGTGTCCGTCTTCCGTTCCGATTCCTTCGCGAGCGCTTCTTCCGGTGTCACCACATAGACGGGCCGCTCGGCGTTTTCCGCTTCTTTCAGCCGTGCCCGTTGCGTGGAACTGAGCACCTGGCCGGCGTTGGTGAGTTCGCCCGTGCTCGAGACGATGTGATCAGACGGCACGGTGATCGCCACGTCGTAATCACCGAACTCCAGCGTGAATTCCCCCCGGCCCAGGAACTCCTTGTTATGCCAGCCTTCGTAGTCTGAGTAAGCCACCATGCGGGGATACCACTGGGCGAGCAGGAAGATGTCGTTGCCGTCGTCCACGAAGTGCTCGTAGCCGGAGCGGGGCGACAGGGCCTTGCCGTCCACCAGATTGTGGGCCCAGTCGATCTCGAGTTTGATGGTGCCGCCGGGTTTCAGCGCTGCCGGCAGATCAACGCGGAGCAGGGTGCCGACCACGGCATGAGGCAGATCGCGGCCGTTGCTGGCCACTCTGGTCAGCGCCACGCCGCCTTTGAATTCACGCATGAACTGCAGTCGGCGGAGGTCGCCGAAGCTGAGCTTCTCGGATTCGGCGACGGTCAGCGTCCGGTAATCGATGCTGTCGGTCCGGAATCGGTTCTGATCGAGTTGCAGCCAGAGATAGCGGAGGCTGTCCGGTGCATTGTTTCTGTAGGTGATGGTCTCCGAGCCGATCACCCGCCGGGCGTCCTCATCCAGGCGCACGTCGATCCGATAGCTCGCTTCCTGCTGCCAGTATTCGTGACCCGGCGCACCGGATGCATTGCGATAGGCATTCGGCGTGGGCAGCACCTCATCGAGCTGGCGGAAACGATCGATGAACGTGCCCTTGGTCTGTTCCACGGGCGGGATCAGGCCCTGCACGGGGGCACGGTAGGGTTTGGCCTGCCCGGTTTCGGCGGCCATCGCCGGGGTGAACGCGAGCAGTGCGAGCTGGCCGAGCAGGAGACCGGCGAGCAGCGCCGTCGAAACCGCTTTAGCTCGCGATTCAGCGCCAGCTTTGGCTCTAGGTCTGGCTTTGGCTCTGGTTTTGGCTTTGGCGAAGGCGGGCGATAGCTTCGCCCGCAGGGAGAGATTCGAATTGATCATGATCTGTTCTGGACTTCCGGTTCTCCCTTCCGATTCGGCACAGTGGCGGGCTATGATCACCGGCACCAGAGAGAGGAGGATTCTGTTCATGTCAGAGGCAATGTCTGATTTTCACAACATTGAAATGCAGCTCATTACCGGCGAGACCGTCAGTTTATCGAAGTTCCAGGAAAACCTCTGCCTGATCGTGAACGTCGCCAGTCGCTGAGGACTCACCCCGCAGTACGCAGGTCTGCGTACCCTTTTTCATAACTACCGCGACCAGGGCTTTACGGTGCTCGGCATACCCTGCAACCAGTTCGGTGCTCAGGAACCCGGCAGCGAGGCGGAGATCCTCGAGTTCGTGCAGTCGAATTACGAGGTGGACTTCCCCATGTTTGCGAAGATCGAGGTGAACGGCGATGGCGCCTGTGCGCTCTATCGGCTGCTGAAGGAAGCCAGGCCCGGCGACATCGGCTGGAATTTCACGAAGTTCCTGGTGGACGGCACCGGCAATGTGGTGGAGCGCTTCGAGCCCCAGGTGACCCCGGAGGAGATCGAGCCCAGGGTCAGGGAGTTGCTGCAGACACGCGGATGATGCTGCCGGCGCTGCCGTCAGTGACCAGATAGATGCTGCCATCCGCGGCGACCCGCACGTCGCGGATGCGACTGCCGATTTCAGCAAAGAGCGACGCTTCCCGAATGGTGCCGTTCGCGGCGATGGTCAGGCGCCGGACTTCCTGGTCGACAAGCGCGCCCACCAGCAGGTCTCCCTCCATTTCGGGAAACATGGCGCCATGGTAGAGGGCCAGGCCGGAAGGCGCGATCGACGGCACCCAGAATTTGATCGGCTGAGTCATGTCCGGGTGCTCGGTGAAGGGCGAAACATAGGCGCCGGAGTAGTCCACCCCATAGGTGATGGCCGGCCAGCCGTAGTTTGCCCCGGGCACGAGCACGTTGACCTCGTCACCACCCCTGGGCCCGTGTTCGTGCAGGTAGACGGTGCCCGAGCGTTCGTCCAGAACCAGACCCTGAGGATTCCGGTGGCCGTAGGTCCAGACCGCCGGATGACCGGACTGCCCGTCCGCGAAGGGGTTGTCCGCCGGGATGCTGCCATCCGGATTGATGCGCACCGTCTTGCCGAGCAGCGTGAAGGGGTCCTGAGCCAGTTCCCGGTAGTCGAAACCTTCGCCGATCGTCAGCAGCAGCGTGCCGTCCGGCAGGAAGATGAGCTTGCCGCCGAAGTGCTGAGGCAGGCGCTTGCGGGGCTCGGCGGCGAAGATGACCTGCACGTCTTCCAGGCGATTGCCGGCGAGCCGGGCCCGGGCAACGGTGGTGGCGTTGGATCGTCTGTCGCCTTCCGCGAAGGCCAGATAGAGGATGCCGCTTTCAGCGAAGTCCCGGGCCGGCAGCACGTCGAACAGCCCGCTCTGGCCGTTCTCCGCGAAGTACACGGCGGGAACGTTGGCGATATCGGTGATCGAGCCATCCACCGCGATCTGTTTGAGGTTGCCGGGCCGCTCGGTGATCAGCAGGCTGCCATCCGCCAGTTCTGCCAGTCCCCAGGGATAGTGGAGTGCGTCCGCAACTGTGTCGAGCTGGTACTCCAGTGCACGGGCACTGCAGGAGAAGATCAGTGCCGTCAGCAGAAGACACCTGGCGAGTCCGTTCATCGTGCAGAACATTGTGCAGAAGTCCCTGGGCTATGCGCATTCGAAGTCGGTATCCTATGGCAAACCTTTCCGCGGATGGAAGCAGCTGTGATTCGATCGATCGGAGCCTTTCTCGTTGCCGTGCTGGTCGCCTACCTCATCGGCGCGGCACTTGCGACTCAATATGTGCTGGGTTCGCTCACCACCATGGGCATGAATATCGACTTCGGCGTCTGGGCGCACGCCACGCTGCACGATCTGATCGGCATGGCGGGAACCTACATGCCACTGCTGGCTGTGGCCTTCCTGGCCGCATTGCCTGTGATCCTGCTCGTTTGCCGGGGCCGTCCCGGCTGGCGTCGGATCGGCTACACCACGGGCTTTTTCGTCGCCGTGATCGTGATGCATTCGATCATGCCGATGGTGCTGAACGTGACACCGGTTGCGGCCACGAGAATGTTCGGCGGTCTCATTCAGCAGGGACTGGCGGGTGCCGTGGGTGGCTTTGTTTTCTACCGGCTCGGGCGGGCGGCACTTGCGGACAGGATGACGATGGCTGATGCCGGGGAGCAGGGCGCATGAGCGAGCAGAGCGTATCCGAAGAGAACGGAGGCATCCTGGCGCGGGCGCTCGACTGGATCGAGCGGGTTGGCAACAAGCTGCCGGACCCGGCGTTGCTGTTCTTCTTCCTGCTGATCGTGGTCTGGTTCCTCTCGGCGCTGATGAGCCAGTTCAGCTACGACCACGTCGATCCGCGCTCGGGTGAAGCCATCGCGGTGCACAACCTCCTCACCGGCACCGCGCTGACGAGCTTCTTCTCGAACATGGTGAGCACCTTCGTGCAGTTTCATCCGCTGGGCGTGGTGCTGCTGGCCATGCTCGGCATCGGTGTGGCGGACCACACCGGATTCATCAAGGCGGGTCTGAGAGCGCTGCTGAACGTGACCTCACAGAAGCTTCTGACGCCCATGCTGCTGCTGATCGGCATCATCAGTCACAGCGCCGTGGATGCGGGCTATGTGCTGGTGATCCCGCTGGGCGCGGTCATCTTTCAGGCCGCGGGCCGCCATCCGCTGGTTGGTATCGCGGTGGCCTTTGCCGGCGTCTCCGGCGGTTTCTCCGCCAATTTCGTACCCTCCGCCCTCGATCCCATGCTGCAGGGGATCAGTCAGGCGGGCGGTCAACTGATCGACCCTGATCTCACTTTGAATCCGCTCAACAACTGGTTCTTCACCTCGGCCTCCACCCTGCTGATCATCGGGCTCGGCTGGTACATCAGTGAGGCGATTGTGGAACCGCGGCTCAAGCATCTGGCGCAGGATGGTGATCTGGCGGATGCCAGCCAGATGGAAGCGCTGACGGACGCGGAGCGTGCCGGTCTGACCGCCGCCCTCGTGGCCATGGCCGTGGGGCTCGGCCTGCTGGTGCTCACCGCTTTTCCGGAATCTTCCGCCTGGCGGGCGGCGGACGGTGAGCTCGCCGCTTCCAGCGCCCCGCTCATGCAGTCCATCGTGCCGCTGATCTTTCTGCTGTTCATCATTCCGGGCGTGGTCTATGGCTACGTAGCGGGAACGGTGGCGAACCATAGAGACATCATCGCCGGCATGACCCAGGCCATGAGCGGCATGGGTTATTACATCGTGATGGCGTTTTTTGCCGCACTCTTCATTGCCGAGTTCGGCCGCTCCAATCTGGGGGCGCTCTTCGCCCTTCAGGGTGCGGCCTGGCTGGAAGCAGCCGCCCTGCCGGGTGTGTTCACAATCGTCGGACTGGTGCTGATCACCGGTCTGATCAATCTGTTCGTGGGTTCGGCGTCTGCCAAGTGGGCGCTGCTGGCACCCATCTTCGTGCCCATGCTGATGCAGCTCGGGATCTCGCCGGATCTGACTCAGGCCGCCTACCGGGTGGGAGATTCGTCCACCAACATCATCACGCCGCTGATGCCCTACTTCCCGCTGGTGGTGGTGTTCTGCCAGCGCTATGTGAAGTCCACGGGGATCGGCACCGTGGTGGCGATGATGCTGCCGTATTCACTCGGTTTCCTGGTCGTCTGGTCAGCGTTCCTGGTTCTGTACTGGACGCTTGGCCTGCCGCTGGGCCTGGGCGCGAGCTACGGCTACCCGGCCTGAAACTCAGGCCTCTGGTGGGAAGTGATCGAGGATCACGCCCACCAGTTCGCTGATCGTCAGCCGCAGGCGTTGGATGTCTCCCATGGTGATTTCCTCGATGGCCCAGCCCATCCATTTCTTCTGCCCACTTGCCTGGTCGTACATGTCGATCACCATGCCGGCATCCGTGCCCTCCTGAGTGACGACTTCCGTGCGCTGGGTCTGGCCGACCACGAAGATGTCACGCTGGTTGTCGGTGAAGACCGTTGTGCGTGCGGTGGGCGTGCCGCCCAGGGTGAAGCCGACGAGGAAATCGGCCTGTTCCGGATCGCTCGTGAACTGATAACCCTTGCGGGTGAGCGCCTTCCGGGTTTCTTCAATCAGGGTGGGCTCGATCTGTGGGTTTACCGGGTTCGGTGATGCGACCACCAGGGTGTGCTCCGGCACGAAGGCGAACGTCCTGAAATCACTGAAATCCGTATCCGGATCGAAGTCGCTGTAGCCCGTGGGCAGTGCCCTGCAGCCACCCAGGAGTCCGACGATCATAAAAGCGATGAGCGCGGCTGAAGGAATTCGTCGTTGGGTCTTGGTCACGGGTGGTCAGGCTCCCTGGAGTTCGTCAATGGCGGTGAGATCGTTCAATGCATCCACCAGCAATTCTGCCCAGCGGGCAATCAGTGCCCGAACCTGAGCCCGATTGGTGGCGGCGTTCGAGCGGTAGGTATAACCGGGTGTTCTTGCCGAGCGGGTGTCCAGCGCCCGCACCAGCACGGTGCTGGTCTGAGAGTCGACCAGTTCCACCACGAAGGTGGCCTGGCCGACGGAATCGATAAAATAGTGACTGCTGTCTGTATTGGCGGGTGGTACGCGGGAGACCACGTCCAGCATATAACCGCGCACCAGGAGCACGTCCGGACCGGGTTCACTGACCTCGGTCAGGGTGAGTCTGTCCAGAGCCCGATCGAACTCTTCCGTGATCAGCGCTTCGAGCTCCGCTTTCTGTGCCGCACTGACCGGAAATTCGATGGCCGCATTCCGCTGCCCCCTGGAATTGGGCTCGGTGACCGGCCGATAGCGGATACCGGCGCCTTCCAGAATCACCTTCCCATAACCGGCCAGGCTGAATCCCTCTCTAACCCAGACCTGCGTCATCACGGTGTTCTCGAGCGGGGTCAGGCCGTCGTAGCTGAGCGCCGCTGTCCTGTCCGGCCCGGCCGCGGGGGTGGATGCACAACTGCTCATGAGCGCCAGACTGACGAGGAGGGCAGCGGTCATCGCGCGCGGGCAGGCGGGCTGGTGAAATTGGCGGGTGGACGGTCGCATGGAAACTCCGGTGGAGGCGGGATTCTAGCCAATGGCTTCGTGGCTGGATAGCACCGGCCGGTTCGGGGAATAATCCGCGCCACAGACGTTGGCGGGAACGGGGTGACTGAAGATGGACATGGATGATCTGGTCGACCGGATCGGCAAACAGAGCTATCTGGCGGTTTCCCTCGTCTGCTATCTGGTCGCGGATGCCTTCTTTTCGGAAAATCGACTGCTCACCCTGTCCCTCCTGGCCATGCTGATCATCTCCGGGCCACTCGCCGTTCGCCGCAGCGGGCGACGACGGCTTGTGCCCATGGCCCTGGCAGTGGCGATGGTCGGGCTGGGTTACTTCTCGACAATCAGCCAGTACGAGTACCTCGACTTCATCGCCTTCATGGTGGCGGCGCTGTTTTTCCTGGACATGATCTATCTGCTTTCGCGAGCGCTCCTGATCGAGCAGACGAGAGTCACCGGCGAGACGCTCTGGGCAGGCATCAACATCTATCTGCTGTTCGGGATGATGTTCGCGTTTCTGTACAGTGCCGTTCTGGCACTGCAGCCCGGCGCGATTTCCGGTGGCATACTCGACAATGCAGGTCAGGCGGTGACGAAGTCCATGGTCTACTACAGCTTCGTCACCATGACGACTCTGGGTTATGGCGATATCACGCCGAAGATCCAGGTGGCTGCCACGCTTGCCTACGTGCAGGCGTTGATCGGACAACTCTACGTGGCCATCCTGATCGCCCGGCTGGTTTCGATGTACAGCATACAATCAGATAAGGACTAGTTTTTTGCGCAACATTTCCCGGACTCTCTCTCGCTTTTTCGGAGCACTGCTGCTGAGCCTGATGGCCTTCACCGGCACCGCCCAGGCGGACCTGCTGCGGGTCACCGGCAGCCTCTGGTCTCCCTATCTGGACACCGAACTGCCGAACGGCGGTCTGGCTGTAGACATCGTGCGCACTGCACTGACCCGGGCAGGTTACGAGGTGCAGGGCAACGTGGAGCCCTGGAGTCGCGCCTATGAGGGCACTTCGATTGGCGTCTATGACGTGGTGGCTGCCATCTGGCAGAACGAAGCACGGGGCGAGGAACTGATATTTTCGAACCCGTATCTGCTCAATGACATCATCTTCATGTCCCGTCAGGGAGTGCTCGGCAGCTACAACACGCTCAACGATCTCACCGGCTACCGGATCGGCGTGGTGCGGGACTACGCCTACGATGAAACCTTCGATACGCACCCGGACCTGCACCGGGTGGCGAACGCGCATCTGATTCAGAACCTCCTGCTGCTCCGCCAGGGGCGCCTGGATGTGGTGGTCGGCGACAAGTGGTCGATCCTGCACGAGATTTCCCAGTTCATGCCCGACGACATCGGCTACTTCGTGGCATTGCCCCGGCCGCTGGCCCGGCGCGCGCTCCGCCTGGGCGTGAGCCGTCTGAATCCCCACGCCGAGAAGATCGTCGCGGACTTTGATGAGGCCATCGCGGAGATGCAGGCGGACGGCAGTTACGATGAGATCGTCAAGCGGCACACGGCGGGGATTGCCAGGTTGCCCCAGGAACGCTGAGAAGCAGGGAACGGTTCGGGATGCGAGGTTCTGTGCCGGTGGTCCCGGCCGGCTCAGTCTTTCTCGACCAGTGAGAAATTGGCGAAGTCGGGGTCGTTCGGATCCGGCCGGTCGGTCGGGGCGCTGTCTGTCTGCATGCCGGCGGCGGCATCGAAGAACGCCATTTCATCCACATAGCGTTGCAGACTGACCTCGGCTGCCTCCCGGGTGGGGAACGGGCCGTGGTCGTCCTCCCGGGTCTGGAAGAACCACTTGCCGTTCTGGGAGAACACCCGGTCCCCGGAACGGAAAAAGGTCGAGTCTGTGGAATCACACTTACGCATGGTGCCGATTATGGCGAGCCCCATCAGCCATCTGCGTGCGCGGGGTCACAGTTCCCAACGCTCCGGAATTGGTGTTGAATCGGGGCTTTCAGGACGTTGCATGGCTCGCAGGGGGAAAACGCATGGCTGAGGTCCGACTGGACGATTTCCGGCAGGAAACACGTGCCTGGCTGGAGGAAAACTGCCCACCCGGGGCGCGCGGCCCTGGCCCGATCTCAAACGGCTCGTCGAAAATTGAAATCGAGGATGCGGACACCCGACTCTGGCTCGAGCGTATGGTGGAAAAAGGCTGGACCGTACCGAACTGGCCGGCGGAGTACGGCGGTGGTGGTCTGAGCAAGGATGAGTACGTGATCCTGCTCCAGGAAATGGGCCGGATCGGCGCCCGGCCCGCACTGTCCAGTTTCGGCACCTCGATGATCGGACCGACGCTGCTGGAGATGGGCACCGAGGAGCAGAAAGCCCGACATCTGCCGAAGATCGCCCGGGCTGAAGTGGAGTGGTGTCAGGGTTACAGCGAACCGGGCTCCGGCAGCGACCTGGCGAGTCTCCGAACCCGGGCCGAAGACGCCGGCGATCACTTCGTGATCAACGGGCAGAAGATATGGACGTCCGGCGCCCATCACGCGGACTGGATGTTCATCCTGGTGCGCACTGATCCGGATGCCCCCAAGCACGAAGGGATCAGCTTTCTTCTGCTGCCGATGGAACAGGAAGGGGTGACGGTCAAACCCATCAAACTGATCAGCGGCGATTCACCCTTCAACGAGACGTTTTTCGACAACGCCATCGCCAGCAAAGATGACCTGGTGGGCGAGCTGAATAAAGGCTGGACCGTGGGCAAGCGGCTGCTCCAGCATGAACGTTCGGGTATGGAGTCGCTGGTCTCCGGCAGCTCGGATGCTGAATCGAGTTCCCTGGTCGCGGAAGCGAAGGCGCAGCTTGGCGAAGCCCACGGGCGCATTGCGGATGCTGGTTACCGGAACGAAGTGCTCGCCTACGAGATGAACAGTCAGGTATTCCGGCTGGCGCAGAAACGGGCGGTGGAAGAATCCGACGGCGGTACCCCCGGCCCGGTCACCTCCATCTTCAAAGTCTACGGCTCGGAACTGCAACAGGACTACTACGACCTGGTTATCCGCATGCGCGGCAGCGCGGGTCCGGTGACAGACGATCAGAACTTCTCCGACAAAGCGCTCAACACCGTGCGGAACTGGCTCTACTACCGTGCCGGCTCCATCTATTCCGGCAGCAACGAGATTCAGCGGAACATCATTGCCAAGCGGGTGCTGGGGCTGCCGGATTAACCTGCCCGGACAGAACCCCGGAGCGCTCGAATGATCAAGCGCGAACTGAGACTCGCCGTCGTGATTTACGGTGGCGCGTCCCTGGCCGTGTATATGCACGGCGTGACCAAGGAGCTGCTCAAACTCGTACGCGCATCCAAGGTGCTGCATGAGATGGGCAGAGCCCGGGCGCTGACCAGCCGGTATTCGGACAGTGCAGACCATCGCGAGTACGACACGGAAGCCGTCTACTTCGAGCTCCTGAAGAAGGTCAATGCCCGTCACCACTTTCGGGTGGTGGTGGATGTGATCGCCGGGGCGTCGGCCGGTGCCATCAATGGGGTGATGCTCGGCAAGGCGCTGGTGGATGACGGCAAGCTGGATGTGCAGACACCGTTGTGGCTGAACGATGCGGATGTGGATTATCTGAGCAACCCCAGGCCCCGGTTTCAGAAGTGGTATCTGTATCCGCTGCTCAGGGTGCTCGCGCACTGGCTGCCCGAGGAGATCGGCACGACGCCGGAAACCCGGGAAAAGCTGGCCCGGTTCGTCCGCTCCTCCTGGTTTGAACCGCCTTTTTCCGGCAAACGCCTGTGCGCACACTTTTTCAATGCCCTGGAAGCCATGGTGGCCAGCCGGCGCGAGGGCTCGAGTCTGCTGCCGGAAGGGCAGCGCCTGGACGTGTATGCCAGCGTCACGGATCTGACCGGCTATCCGAATCGGCTGCGACTGAACGAAGCGCTGGTGGCGACGGACCGGGCGCATTCCGCGTACTGCCAGCTTACCCATCAGGGCGACGGCGACTGCGACTTCGATGATGCAAACCTGCCGGCTCTGGTCTGGGCGGCACGATCCAGCTCTTCCTTCGCCGGTGCTTTCCCGCCCTTTGAGCATAGAGAACTCACCGCGTTGCTGGCCGAACGGGGTCAGGCCTGGCCGGGGGAGGAGCGTTTTCTGAACCAGAGTCTGCTGGTGGAACACGATGTGCCTGCCCGGGCCCGGTTCGATCCCCGGCAACGGTTCTATGTGGATGGCGGCATCGTCAACAACAAGCCGTTCGACGCCGCCATGGCGGCATTGTCACAGCGACCGGCAGATCGGCATGTGGATCGGTTCGTGCTCTACGTGGAGCCGGATCCGAAGGTGGAGCCGCAGGAAAACCCGAGTCAGAGCATCGGCTATCTCGGCACGATCCATGCGGCGCTGTCGACCATCCCGCGGAATCAGCCCATCCTGGAGGAGCTGGAGGAAATCGTCGATCAGGACCGGCGGGTGCAGATCAACCGGCGTCTGGTGGAAGCGGAGCAACCGCACGTGGTGGCCGGTGTTCGAGCGCTACTGGCCCAGCAGGGCGGCCGGGCGATGACGGCGGAACTGATCGGTTATCTGCGCGAGTCCATGACCGAGAACGCCAGTCAGGATATGGGTGCTGCGTATACGGGCTATCTGCGACGGCGGGTCTGGCGGCTGACGGAAGCGCTGATGGAAGAGTGGGTGGTGCTGGCTGCGGAACCGAACCGGCAGCAGACCCGGCGGGAGATGCTCGCTTCCATAGAGAGCTGGTGGCGGCTGGACGACGAAGCTCAGCGGGCGAATCTCGAGCATGATTTTCTCGACCGCTTCGATGTGACCTATCGGATACGGCGCCTGCAGTTCGTGATCCGGCGTTTGAATCAGCATGGCGAAGAGATGCTGACGGATGCGGCCCGGGATGCCATCGATGAGTTCAAACCGGTGGCCTATCAGTCGCTGAACGCACTGTATGCGTCGCGACGCGCGCTGTCAGGTTCCAATCTGTTCGACGATGGGCTGATCGAACAGCTTTATAACGCCGCGCAGAATCTGCCGCTGTCCCGGGAGGATGCGGGCCGACTGCTGAGGTCATTGTCCGGTGCGCTGGATCTGAAGGCGGCCGACCGGGCTTTCGATCAGGCGTTCGAGCGCTTTCTGAACCAGCTGGCCGCGGACCCGCTGCACGACGCTTTTCTCGCCGACTACGTGGGTTTCCCGATTTATGACGTGCTGCTTTATCTCCCCGGCACCATGGAATTGGGGCCGGATCCCCTCACCCGGGTGCAGGTGGAGCGAATCAGCCCCCAGGACGCCACGTCTCTGCAATCCCTGTTCGGTGGCTTGAAGAGCCGCAATCTGATGGGCTTTCTCGGTTTCTTCAATCGGGCCTATCGGGAACACGATTATCTCTGGGGCAGATTGAATGGTGCCGACCGCCTGGTGGACATGGTGGCGACCGTCGCACCGGAGGCCTTCGAGGCAGGGGAAGTGGACGGACTGAAACGGCGCCTGTTCCGGACCATCGTCGCCCGGGAACGGCGCCGGCTTTATCGTTGCGATCAGGAATTGTCGGCGCTGGAGTCGCTGCTGGCGGATACCGGACCCTAACGCTCGAGTCAGACCCCGGCCCCCGCGTGGCGTACTGACACCGTTATGTCAGGAGCCTCTACTGACAGCAGGCTGTCAGGATCGGTCGGGTACACTGCGCGCTCCAGATACATACCGAGACTGGCATGAAACACTACTTCAACCCTATGAGCCGCGCAGTAACCACGGATTGGATGCTGACCGAGCTGAACGCTGAGCACGAACAGATCGTTATCGATTTCGAGACCGGCGAATCACAAACCGCCGGGTACAAAGCGATCAATCCAATGGGCAAAGTGCCTGCGCTGGTCGACGGTGAGATCGTCGTTACGGAAGTCGCCGCCATCTGTGCCTATCTGGCAGACAAATTCATCGAGAAAGGTCTCGCGCCGCCGCCGGATTCAGCAGAACGGGGTAAGTACTATCGGTATCTGTTCGTGCCCGGCACTACGTTGGAACCCATGTTTACGTTCAACATGATGGAAATCACCGACTACTCCCCAAGCTCAGTGGGTTTTGGCGACATGGACCATTGCCTGGCCACGATAGAGTCAATGACGCCGGCAACCGACTGGGCCCTGGGCGATCGGTTCACGGCGGCCGATGTGGTTTTTGGCGGGACGCTGGATTTCGCCATTCAGTTCGGCTGGCTGCCGGCTCCGACACCCAGAGTGTCTGCTTACGTAAGACGGATCAAAGACCGGCCGGCATATCGGCAAAGCCACGATCCGGCCTGGCACTGACGGACGGCTCCACCGCCGCGCCGAAGCCCCTGCGGGTTATCGGCCGGCGGCCGTTCCCGCGCCCTCAGCCGTTCGCGATTTTCGCCATCCGATCGAACACCTCTTCGAGCACTGCGATCGGATGGGTGAGACTCACGCGCACATAGGTTGCCGCGCTCGGCCCGAAACCGCGCCCGGGAATGGTCGACAGGCCGGCTTCGTCCAGAAGCTGGCGGGCAAAGATCTCCCCTTCGTTACAGAGCTTGCCGGCATCCACCATCATGAACATGCCGCCGCGCGGCCGGTAGTAGCTCAGATTGGGGATCCGGTCGAGTCGCTCGGCGGCATAGTCGCGGCGGCGCTCGTATTCACAGCGCATGGCTTCCACGTCTTCCGTGTCGTTTGCCAGCGCGTAGGCGGCGCCGTCCTGAACGAACTGGCTCACACCGAAGAGCGCGGCACTCGAGAAGCGGATGAGATGGGAGACCAGATCCGGTGGTGCAGCGGCCCAGCCGATCCGCCAGCCGCTCATGGCGTGGGATTTTGAGAGGCCATCGATCACCACCAGATTGCTCTGGTCGCCGTCGTAGCGGAGCAGAGACCAGTGTGGCGCATCGAAGGTGATGAGCGAGTAGACCTCGTCAGAGACCAGCCACAGGTCGCGCGCTCTGCAGCCTTCGGCCAGGGCGCGGAGCGTGGTTTCATCGATCAGGTTGCCACAGGGGTTGCCGGGTGTATTTACGAGTACGGCGCGGGTCCTGTCGGTGATCGCCGCGAAGACTTCGTCCACGTTGAGTTCGAACGCCGGCGGCTTCAGCGCCACGGGCACGACGGTGGCGCCGATGGCCGCGAACAAGGCGGTGTAGGCGGCGTACATGGGTTCGGGAACGATCACTTCGTCGCCGGGGTCGAGCAGGGTGCAGAAAACGGCATAGAGCGCCGCGGAGGCGCCGGGAAAAATGACGAACTGTTCCGGCGCGAATGGTCTGCCCGTGTTCCGGGTTTCCAGCGCAGCGATGGCTTCACGCAGATTGAATTCACCGGCCGCCGGTGAGTAGTGGGTGCGGCCGCGGTTGATGGCGTCCACCGTGTGTTCGGTAATGTAGGCAGGGGTCGGAAAATCCGGGTCGCCCACCGACAGCAGAATGATGTCTTCACCGGCGCGCTGCCGGACCACCGCCTCGTCGTGAATGTCCCAGACACTGCCGGCCGGCGTATCCAGTCGCGCGGCTGCGCGGGCGTAATGCAGGCTCACTGGTACCAGTCTCCGCTTGCTGTGGTGAGAAAAACCGCTTCGCGAACTTCGATCAGGGTCGGCGCATCGGCGTTCAGCGCGTCACGGATTGCTGAGCCCAGTTCGGCCAGAGACGCGGGTTTTTCGTAGCGTGCGCCATGGGCGGCGGCGGCGGCGGCGAAGTCCGGGGCAGCGATCAGTGTGGAATCCACCGGCACGTTCTTCGCACGCATGCTGTTTTCGATCTCCCGATAGCCCTGGTTGTGCCAGACGATGATGGGTACGGAAAGTTTGAGTTCGGACGCGGTCATGAGTTCGGGGAGCGTGAACTGGATGCCACCATCGCCAATGAGGGCGACCACCGGCGAGAGGTCGGCCATGGCGGCGCCGAAGGCAGCGGGCAGGGCGTAGCCCAGGGTGCCGAAACCGGAGGCGGAGTGGAAATAGGTGCGCGGCCGGGAACGCTCCAGTTGCCAGGCTGCGTAGTACGTCGGCCGGGTGGAGTCGCCGACCAGGATGGCGTCCGGCGCTGCGGCTGCGACAGTATCGAAAAACGCCTGCACTTCGCTGTGGTAATGCGGCTCCCCATGCACGGCGGCGCGCAGTGCTGCCGACCGCTTCGAGCCTGGGCTCACCTCACCGTCGGCAACCGGGGATGCCAGCGCCCGGGAAACCAGGCGGTCGGCCAGGGCACGGGCACCGGCAGCTGCATCGCAGACCAGACCCAGAGCGGGTGCCTGCGGGATGAGCAGCTGGTTGGGATCGATATCCATGCGGATCAGTTTCGGATGCACGGCAAGGGGTTCTGCCATCAGCAGATCGTAGTCCGTCTCGCCCATCTCCGTACCGATCGCCACCAGCACGTCCGCATCATTCATCGCTCTGCGCAGGGCCGGTTGGGAGGGGCTGCCCCCGACGGCAAGCGGATGGCCGATGGGTAACACGCCTTTGCCGTTCACCGTATTCAATACCGGACAATCCAGGGCTTCGGCCAGCGCGGCAATGGCCGCCGGGCCATGCTGGGCCCCGCCGCCAACCACGATAAGCGGCTGGCGGGCGGTTTCGAGCATCTCCGCGGCGCGCGCCAGAGTCTCAGGATCGGGTCCGGGTGGACCGACGAGGCCCGGTTCGGTCCACAGTCCTCGCGGCGCGGTGATGGGTGCATCCATCAGATCGAGGGGAATTTCGATGTGCACGGGACCCGGACGCTGCGTCCGGAAGCGGGCAAATGCCCGGGCCATCAGTTCCGGCAGATTGCCCGGGTGGAGCAGCGTATTCGAAGCGCGGCAGAAAGACGCCGCCGTGGCGTGCTGGTCCGGGAGTTCGTGCAGAGTGCCCCGATGCATCCCGAGATCCGACACCGGCGCCACGCCGCTGATAACAAGCATCGGCACGGAATCCGAACGGGCCTGGGCTATGGCGGTGGCGGCATTGAGCAGCCCCGGGCCGCTGATCAGCACACAGACGCCCGGCCGGCCGGTAGCACGGGCATAACCGTCAGCCATGAAGGCCGCACCCTGTTCGTGGCGGCAGGTGACATGACGGATGCCGACCTCCGCAAACCCCCGGTAGAGGGCGACGGTGTGATTGCCCGGCACTCCGAACACCAGGTCCACACCGTTCGCCCGAAGCAGTTCGAGCAGGCAGTCGCCGGTCGTTGTGATGGATTGATCCATGCGCGTGGTGCCGCTCTAGTTGGTGGTGAACTGCTCCAGCAGGTCGATCATGATCGCCGTGCCTCGCGTCATGTTTTCTACCGAGACCCGCTCGTTGTTGCCGTGCACGCCGCGCCGATCCGGCCCGGGGATCACCATGGTGCTGAAGCCGTAGCTGACGATCCCCAGGTCACGGAAGAAATGGCTGTCCGTGAAGCCGGTGGCCACGCCCGGCACGATGACGGAGCCTGGGAAGTGGTCTTCGTAGAGTGCTTCGATCTGCCGGAACAGCGGGTTGTCCGGTGTGCTGACGGCCGGCGTGAAGCCCATGATTTTTTCGATGGTCACGTTCGGATCGTTGATGATGTGGGTGAGTTCTTCGATGAACTCATCCGGGTCCTGGTCCGGCAGCAGGCGGCAGTCGAGCTCAATGCTCGCCTCGGTGGGGACCACGTTGATCTTGGACGAGCCCTGCATGCCGGTGAGCGAGCAGGTGTTGCGCAGCAGCGCATGGTGGCCCGGGTTGGTGAGCTGCAGATAGTGCATGAATTCCGGGTCTTTGACGGCGCTGCCGATGTCGGCGTAACGGGGTGCCAGAGATTCGTTCTGGTAGGGTGCCATGCCCTCGAACATGGCCTGCACCGCCGGAATCGCACGTGCTTCGAACCGGGTTCGGGCCAGCCGGTCGCCGGCACGGATTGCCCGGGTGACGGCAGTCTCCACTTGTGGCGCGGAACCGTGCCCGGGGTTGCCATGGGCCACCAGTCGCAGCCAGAGGGGAACCTTCTGGGTGAGTTCAACGCTGAACACCGTATCGTCGCCAATCACGGTGCCGCCGCCGCCTTCGTTCAGGAGGTAACCGACGTTCTCGAAAATTTCCGGATGATTCTCCACCAGCCAGCCGGCCCCGAACGCGCCGCCCGCTTCCTCGTCGGCGGTGGCGACGAAGATCACGTCCCGGTTCAGACGGGTGCCGGATGCGTGCAGGGCCAGAAAGGATTGCAGCTGAATGATGCCGAGACCTTTCATGTCGAGTGCGCCGCGACCGTAGATATAGCCATCGCGGATGGTGCCTCCAAAGGGATTGGCGGACCAGTAGCGCAGGTCGGCAGGGACCACGTCGATGTGATTCAGCAGGACGAGGGCCGGTTCATCGCCGCCTTCGAGCTTGGCCCAGATGTTGCCGCGCCCGGGTGCGGACTCCGCGGTTTCATACGCGATGCCGGCCTCATCGAAAATGGCGGCGAAGAATTCGACGCCGCGGGTTTCGTTGCCAGGCGGGTTCTGGGTGTTCACCTGGATGTAGGCAGACAGCCGTTCGGCTGCCGCATCGGCGAAATCTTCTGCCAGTGCGGCGGAGGGCGTCAACGCAACAACGATGAGGCCGACGGTAACGGTAAAAAATCGGTGCATGGGTATCCTCCTCGGAGTCCGAGGCATTCTAACTGGGTTGAGGGGACCGGGTCAGGCTGTCTCGATCCGGCCCATGGTCAGCAGTGGGGTGAGTGTGAGCCCCACATTGGCGAGATTTTCCGGGCCACCCGTTTGCCGGTCGATCACGCAGACGGCGCCGAGAGGCTCGACACCGTCGCCGCGAAGCATTTTCAGCGTGTTGATGATCGCGCCGCCGCTGGTTACCACATCTTCCACCAGCAGCACCCGTGCGCCCTTGAGCTCGGCGCCTTCGGCATAGCGGCAGGTGCCGTAAGTTTTGGCTTCTTTGCGCAGGAAAGCCGTCGGCAGACCGGTGAGCTGACCAAGCGTGGTGACGATGGGGATGCCCCCCATCTCGAGCCCGGCGAGCACGGTCGCCTCTGTCGGGATCAATGCCACCAGTGCCTGGCAGATCCGCTTCAGCAGGACGGGATCCGCCTCGAACCGGTACTTGTCGAAGTACGTATCGGTCACGGCACCCGAACGCAGGGTAAAGGTGCCGTGGATCCGGGCCGCTTCCCGGATCGCCCGCGCGAGCCCGTCGAGTTCAGCCTCTGCCGCCTGTACTGAATCGTTCATCTGGTTGCCTCCCCCGCTGTTCGTGGCATTTTCACCGGTTCCCGGACAGACGGCAAAACTGTGAACCCGTTCCGGGAACCGGGAGTTGTGATGAGAGGCACAGACCCCCGCCCCGCCGGGTCGTTAACTGTTTACTACCTCATTTCAAGTGCAGCGAGGAGATCAGGATGGATCGATTCGAACTGAACTGGCCGGGTGCCGACGCTTCTTTTTATACCGACGGCTGGCGTTGCCGGATTGTCTGGCGCCAGAAAGGTCAGCGCGGTGGCGGCAGCATGGGCGGCACCATCGACAACAATCAGCAGTGTGTGAAGCGGGCGGCGGAAAGTCTGGTCGGTGCGCCCTATCTGTTGAGCGCTCTGAAGGCGCGCGGTCACGACCGGCTTGCCGACCAGATCGAGACAGCGGCGACCGATGCGTCTGCAGCCGAGCCGGTGGCGCGTCCGCCGGTGCGCACCGAGCGTCGGGAACGGCGTCAGGATGTGGAGAACCGACCGGCGCCACAGCGCGTTCAGTCAGACAAACCGAAGCCCAGCCAGGGTAAAGGGGAATCGAACGCTCCGCAGCCTGTGGCGGCGGGCAGAAAGTCGGCGGCCAGACCGACGGCAAAGGGCACGGCTGAGAAAGCCTGGCTCAAAAGTCTTGCCGGTGATGGATCGTTCGAGGCGGCAAAGAACAAACGTGCCAAGGCCTGGGTCGATCTCGGTCAGCTTGGTGAAGAAGCGCTGCTGCTGAAAGCGCCGGCTGCCAGTGGCAAGGCGGAGTGGGTGCTGAAGCGCACCTGGCCGGACGATGCCGGGCGAAAGGCCGAATATGTGGTGGCCGGTGCCTTCAAAGGGGTTGCCAGCTTCCTGATCGGCGCCGGTGCCGGGGCGAAAGATGTGGAACGTATGCTCGCAGCGCTGGCTGACGTGACTCATCCGGACCTCGAAGCCGCCGCCAGGGCCTGGCGTTCAGCCGGATCGACCCACTAGCGACCCGGTCCGTTCAAACGGTGTAAGCTCGGACGGTCGGGCGCATGAGCGTCCGGCCAACCAGCGAGGGGACACCGTCGTGGCGGACAAACTCAATCTGCTCGATTCCTTTCCGGCGCTCGAGCTGAACCTTGCCGGTGGCGGCACCGTGACGCTGCCGGACGATATTTCCACACCCTACGCCATCGTGCTCTTCTACCGGGGCCACTGGTGACCTTTCTGCCGCCGTCTGTTAGCCGGCTACGAAAAGCACCTCGGCGAATTCGAAGCGCTGGGCACGTCGATCTACGCGGGCACCGTGGACAGTGAAGAGGACGTCCTCGCCGTCGCGAAAGATCTGAGTTTCCCGGTGGCCTACGGGATGACACGGGCCGACGGAGACACGATCGGCGCCTGGTGGGAAGAACGCCGGGATCACATCCAGCCATCGGAATTTCTGCTCACGGAGAAAGGACGGGTTCTTTCTTCCTGTTATGCCAGTTCACCCATCGGCCGGACGGATCCGGAAGAGGCGATCAATCTGCTGAAGATCCTGTCCAGGCGGTAGGGTCGGGCAACCGGTAGGGGGCATCGCCGCAGAGACGACGGCCGTTCGCCTACCCCAGCGCTCGAACCGGCTCGATGTTTCTCGACGTTGTATCGAGCAGCGGCAGCTCATCTCCGTTCATTTGGGCATGAACGCGCTGCCAGCTGTCTATCCAGGCCGGGTCCTCCGTCTCATCCGGGTGATGGCCGGGATGCAGCGCTCTAAGCATTGCGCCTCCGGCTTTGACGAAAAAGCGCCCAATCATGCGCCAGAGGCGGAGGCGGGACCGGAGGTCGTGCCAGCAGCCATCCTTTTTCAGCATGCTGACGTAGCCCCTCCTGGACAGAAATCCGACGTGCAGCGAGCCATAAGCGAGCCCGAGGATGCGCAACCAGTAGTTTCCTGAAACCGCCTGAAAGACTTCAAAGGCAACCGACTTGTGCTCGGTCTCCTCCACCATGTGCCAGAGCACGAGAGAAGTCACCGCGGGGTCGGCATTCCGGAACAGAACATCGCGGTCGTTGATCAGCCACTCCGTGATGCCCATGGTCATGGTCTCGAACCCCGCCGAGTAGGCCAGTCGCCACTTCAGGGATTTCTTCCCCAGCTGCTGGTAAGCCCGGTCGAGGCCTTGTTCCACCGCTGCAAGTTCCGGGTAGCCATTGCGTTTGAGCATCTCGTTGTAGCGGCGATGATTGGTGTAGTGCTGTGCCTCCTGACCGACGAACCCCTGTGCGTCTTCGATAAGGTCCGCATCCTCCAGCGTCGCCATGGCTTCGCGCATGGTCTTCACCAGGAACGGTTCCAGGTAAGGCATGACGAGGGATGCACCATTGATCATGTGGCTCCACTCCCGTGCCCCGGAATTCCAGACGGCCGGGCGGTCTTCGGAGAACGGAAACCTGAACTTTCGAATGACGATATCGTGTGACATCAGTCAGCTCCCCTGGCCCGGTAGGACTTCCAGGCGCCGATCAACAGGAGTGCGAACGCGATATGGACGGCCATGATCGGTGGCCAGCCGAACAGATAGATGATGTTGTTGGCGAGGCTGTCTCCGAATGGCCCGCCACCGAATGCGAGTCCCCGGGTACCGAACCAGGCATTGGCGATGGCCGGCAGGGTGAACAACCAGGCGAAGGTCAAGGACGAATAAACCAGCCAGGTTGTCTGACGCCTGGTCAGCTCGAGAAAACCGGCTGTGGCGGCAATGGCCATCAGCAGCACACCATTGGTGATGCCTTCGAGATGCGCCATGACCCAGGCCCTGGATTCACCAGGCACCTGGCCCTCAACGTGGTTGATGACCGGCCATAGATCGATCTCTCCGAGCAGCTGAAAAAAGTGCAGCCAGCCGGACAGTGCGGCGCTGATCAGTAAGCCCACACCATTGAGCACCAGCAGGCTCTGCTGTCTTCCCGTCATGGCATCCTCCTTCTCCAACGTTCGGCGCATTGTCCGGAATCGGCAGGCGGCCGTAAGGACATATGGCGCCTGGACGGGGACATCTGGTGACAGAGCGACGGCAGTGGCCTAGGATGAAGTGATGTCGGATTTCTTCTTTGCTTCCGGATACCTCCGCGTGCTGTATCGATATGCGCGTTCTGAGGGCGTTTCGGACGACGGTCTGTTCAGGGGTACGGGCTTCAGCATCGCCGACCTGATGCGCACCGATTGCGATATACCCTTCGCGGCACGAATGCACTTCTGCGAGAACGCGCTCGGGTTGACCGCACCTGGTCTGGGGCTGCGAGCCGGGGGCCAGCTGCAACTGGCGGCACATGGGACATTGGGCACGGCCATGCAGACGGGCGATAATCTGGAAGTTGCATTGCAGACCTTCTCCCGGTTTCTCGATGCGCGTGCGAGCTTCTACACCACCAGGCTGGATCAGCGCGGCAGGACCGCGAGGTTCAGCGTGGATATCGAAGGGCTGTCCGATCCGCTGGTGCCTTTCTTCACCGAGACCATTCTGCAGACCATCCTGCACTGCCTGGGTTTTTTCAGCGGCCGTGAGCAGCCGGCGGACGCGCTTCATATCGGCTATCCGGCCCCCGGCTACGCGGCGGCGTACGAGAAGGCCTTCGGGGCCCCCGTTCACTTCGGGACCACGGATACCTGGATGTGCTTTGGCCGGGACCTGCTTGCCATGTCTTCGCCGGAGGCCGACCCGGTGGTGCACGCAGACAGCGTTCAGCGCTGTCTGGAACAGATCAATCGGCGCCTCAAGGAGGGTGACGTGTGCTATGGCATCGAGACGTTTCTGCTCGATAACCCCGGCAGACTGTGGACGCTTGAAGAGATTGCGCCCCTGTTCTCGTTGAGCGCTCGCTCGCTGATCAGGCGCCTCAAGGCGTCAGGTACCACCTATCAGGCGGTACGGGATGAGGTGCTGAAGCAGCAGGCGGCAACCTGTCTCAACACCATGTCGGTGGAGGCTGCCGCCGCCGCACTGGGATTCGCCGATGCGTCCAGCTTCCGGCGAACGTTCAGGAGGTGGTACGGCGCACCACCCCGTTCATCCCCTTCAAGGGCCGGTCAGACCCGATAAGGCGCGCGCTCAGTCGTCGCGACCGGACGCTTCGTGGGCCGCCTTCAGGCCTTCGCCCGGACCCGTGGAGATGCCGGCGTCGTTCCAGTAACCGATGGTGAGGAACGAATGCCCTTCTTCCAGATGGGCGGCCACGTTCGCTGCGTTCGATGTTCTGCCGCACGGCACGTTGTACTTCGCGCAGGCATCGAGCACTTTCTGCATGGCGGCCACCAGGGTCGGATGGTCGCTCTGTCCGGCCAGTCCGTAGGACAGGGAGAGATCGCTCGGGCCCAGGAAGATCGCGCCGACGCCGGGCAGGCTCGCGATCTCATCGATGTTTTCGACGCCGGCTCTGGATTCGATCTGCAGGACGGCGAGCAGTTCACCGCCGGGATCCAGTGGATACAGATCCGCTTTCGCGAAGTAGTCGCCGGTCCCCCAGAGCCAGGCGGGAATGGCTGGTGACGCGCCTCGCAGGCCGATGGGTTCCGGCGCCGGATCGCCCTGCTGCGCCGGATAGCGCATGGACTGGATGGCAAGCTGGGCCTGTTCCTTCGTCTCGATGAAGGGGAAAACCACGCCATAAGCGCCCGCATCCAGGGCCTGCTTGACCATGGCCTGAGGATTGACGGAGCCGTAAGTCGGGATCCGGACCAGCGGGGTGGTGGCCATCTGAGTGCTGCCCGTGCTGGCGATGGTCGCCTTGTCGGTCATGCCGAGCAGGAAAATTCGCAGAGTTTCAAAATCGAGCGGGCTGTGCTCCATGTCGATGAAGATGAAGTCGAGGCCGGACCGGGCCAGTGCCCGGGCGTTGGTCAGTGAGAAGTCCGCGGTGAAGATGCCGAAAACGGGATCGTCCTGTTCCAGAACTTCGATGGTTCTGTTCAATCGATCGTCGGTATCCGCCTGAGCGGTCAATGCAGCGCATAGCAGTGCAGCTGCGGTCATGAATCTGAAACGCATGGTTACTCCTTTAGTTGTTGTTCGGTCAGTCGCCCGTCGGCCAGACGGTGCCCTGATTGCGGGTGGTCACGGGGCCCATACCTTTGTAGACGAACTTCTGCACCCGTTTCCCTTCGTAGGTTTCCGTGGTGTAGATGTTGCCTGCGGAGTCCGTGGCGATGCTGTGCACCGCGAAGAACTGACCCGGCTGCCGGCCGCCGTCACCGAAGCTGGTGAGCACGTCCAGGGTCTCGCGCAGAATCACGTAGACCTTCATGTTCTTGCCGTCAGCGAGATAGATGAACTTCTGCTCGTCGTCCCGGGAGAAGGCGATGTCCCAGGTGGAGCCATCGCCGAGGGTTCGTGGTGCGATCTGCTTCTCCGTGACGAAGGTGCCATCTTCCTTGAAGACCTGGATGCGGTCATTGGCCCGGTCGCAGACGTAAACCAGTCCGTCGTTGGCAGGCTCTGCACAGTGCACGGGGTTTCTGAACTGCTGCACGAGCGGCGCATCCGGATCGTAGTTGCCGAGGTCCGCATCGTCCGGCTCGTTGCCGTAGGCGCCCCAGAACCGCTTCACCTCTCCGGTCTCTGCATCCAGGACTGCGACCCGCTTGTTGGTGTAGCCATCTGATACGTAGGCCTCTTCTCCGGACGCGTTGAAGGAGATCTTCGCCACCCGACCGAAGTGTTCGGTGCTGTTGGAGTTCGCCTGTTCCACGCCCGGCGCGCCGAACTGGGCGAGGAATTTTCCATCGCGGCTGAACTTGAGAATGTGGCTGTCGCCACGGCCGTTGCCGCCGATCCAGATGTTGTCTTTCGGGTCCACCGTCAGGCCGTGATTGGAGGAGGGCCACTGGTAGTCGTCACTCGGCCCGCCCCAGGAGTTCACCAGATTGCCCTGGGGATCGAACTCCAGGATGTTGGGTGCAGCGAAACAGCACTCGCCGGTGGGCGGTTCTGTCTGGGCGCCGATCTCGGTACGGGTGTTGAAGGACTGACGCCGATGGATGACGAACACATGGTCGCGGCTGTCCACACCCACACCGATAGCGGAACCGAGCAGCCAGTGGTTGGGCAGTGGCTTCGGCCAGAGCGGATCCACTTCGAACATGGGCGCTTCCGCCGTGGCGGCGTCCGCCGTCGGCTCGATGAGTTGCTGGCCGTAGCCGAGTGCGACGATCGCCGTGATCAGGCCTGCGCCGACCAGCAGATTCCACTTTCGATTGGGCTGCCCCATTACTCTCTCCCCCAGATGAGATTCAAATTCGACCGAGTAAGTATACTCGCAGTTTCAATCAGGGCGGGATGCACAATGAAGCCGGGCGTGATTCCGGGGCGAAGCATTGGCGGGCAGAGGAAAAAGGCGCGGGCGCTTTCTGCCACCGTCGGCATGGTGCTGCTCGCTCTGTTCACGGCGTCCGTGCAGGCCCATGAAATTCCACAGGACGTGGAAATCGGCGTGATGGTGGTGCCTGTCGGCAGCGAAGTGCGTGTGGCAATCCAGGTGCCGCTCGGGGCCATGCGGGATTTTGATTTCGCCACCCGCGGCCCCGGCTATCTGGACCTGGAACGGGCGGCGCCTCAATTAGAGGATGCAGCCCGGCTCTGGCTGCTGGGCAATCTCGGCCTCTATGCAGATGGCAAGGCGCTCGGTGCGCCGCGGCTGGACGGGGTGCGCATCGCGTTGCCCGGTGACCGGCGTTTTCGTGATCCGTCCCAGGCCTATACGGCGATTCTGAACGATCGGCTGGCACCGGAAACCAATCTCTACTGGGAGCAGGCCCTGCTGGAGGTGGCGTTGACCTATCCAGGGACCTTTTCCGGCCCGGCGACAGGTCTGAGCGACGTCAGTCGACTGGCCGTGGAGCCTGATTTTGCCCGGCTGGGACTGAATACGGTCACCCGCATCTACTTTCCAGGCGCAGACGGGGGCGTGCGCGCAATCTCCCTGCCAGGTAATCCCGGTCGGGTGAGTCTGGATCCTGGCCCGCTGGAGGTGCTCGGCCGATTTCTGGTGCTCGGATTCGAGCACGTGCTGGACGGCACCGATCATCTGCTGTTCGTGCTGGCCCTGGTGATCCCGCTGCTGGTGATCCGGCCGCTGATTGTGGTGGTCACCGCGTTCACCCTGGCGCATTCGTTGACGCTGGGTGCGTCCATGCTCGGCATGGTGCCTACCGGGCTCTGGTTTCCGCCGCTGGTGGAATTTCTGATCGCCGCATCGATTTTCTACATGGCGCTGGAAAATCTCCTGAAGCCGAACGTGCGGCGGCGCTGGCTGGTCGCGTTCGCATTCGGGCTGGTGCACGGATTCGGATTCTCCTTTGCGCTCGGCGCCACCCTGGAGCGGGCCGGCGATCAGTTGTTCTTCTCACTGCTGGGTTTCAATCTGGGGATCGAGGCAGGCCAGATCCTGGTGCTCTTGGTCGCCGTGCCATTGCTGAGGCTGGCCGGTCGCTGGGTGCCGGCCCGAGGGCTTGCCCTCGTGCTGTCCGTGCTCATCGGCCACACGGCCTGGCACTGGCTCCTGGAACGCTGGACCGCATTCCGGGCCTTCGATCTCACCTGGCCGGTGTTCGATCTGGCATTTGCGGCCGGCGTCATGCGCTGGGCGATGCTGGTGCTGGTCGCCGTATTCGTGGTCTGGCTGGTTCGGACGCCGTTCGAGCGCTGGGTCGCGCTCGAAGACTCAAACCGCTAGGGAGCCTCTGATTAGCTCACGTTTGCCAGGACGAGCGCGAGTTAATCAGAGGCTCCCCAGCCGGGTACGCGAAGCGCCGAGGGCGAATACCCGGATGGGCAGCTGGCGCAGGCCCGGGGTTCGCAGCAGGAGTCTGGCGGGCGCCGGGATTTCGAAGGTCTCGGAAGTCAGCGCCCGTTCGACCAGCAGCGACTGCACCCGGGACTGCACCGCCTGGATGATGCGCGTGGGCATGGCCCGGCGGCGCTGGATCCGGGCCAGTGCAGACTCGACCGGCGGGCCGGCTGCCAGCAGGGGCGTGCGGCCTTCGTAGCCGAGTACGTTGGCCGCTTCCACGGCGTCCGCGATGGCCGCGTTGATACCGACGCCGCCCACCGGCGACATCACGTGCGCGGCGTCGCCGATCAGCAGCATTCCGTCGCTGTGCCAGACCGGCAGACAGTCAGCCTTCACGTTCAGCAGGTGAATCTGCTCGAAGTCGCTGATGGCAGCACTGCGATCGGCAAGCCAGGGCACTGTGCTGTCGATGTCGGCCCTGAAAGCATCGATGCCTCGCTCCCGGACGGCCTGGAAATCGCCCTTCGGAAAGACGTAGCCGATCTGCCATTCGTCCGCCCGGGGAATGCAGATGAGCATGCGGCCATGACCGATGAAAAAACCGCCGGCCTCGAATCCATCGCCGTCCCGGCGCGGCAGGCGAAACCAGCAGACATCCATGGGCGCCGCCCGCGGCTCGGCGCGCAGACCACTGAGTTTGCGCAGCCGGGAGAAGCGGCCGTCTGCGGCCACCACCAGGCTGGCGGCAAGCTGCTGGGTCCGGCCGTTGTGACGATAGTGGACGCCGGATACTCTGCCGCCCGTGCGTTCCAGATCGATGACGGCGGCGCTGGTCAGGCAGCGGAAACCCGGATAGCGGCTGGCTTCGTCGCGCAGAAACTCGAGAAAATCCACCTGGGGCATGATGGCGATATAAGGGAACGGTGATGGCAGCCGGTTGAACTGTGCCACCACAAAGGATGAGTCAGCGGTAGTCAGTGACATCTCTTTCAGTTTCGCGTGCGGAATTTCGAGGACGCGAGCGGCGAGACCGATCTGGTCCAGCATCTCCAGGGTGGAGGCGTGCAGGGTGTCGCCACGAAAGTCCCGATCGAAATCGGGCTGACTTTCCAGCACGGTGACCTGGAGACCCAGCCGGGCCAGCAGGAGACCGAGGATTATGCCGGCGGGGCCGCCGCCGACGATGCAGCAGTCCTGGTTGCTAGTGCCGTGTTCGCTGGTCACTTACCGGGTCCTTTCCATGACCACTCCCATGACCACTCCCATGACCACTCACATGCTCAACCCCAAGGTTAGCGGATGCTGCCTCTGGCGCCGTTCGTTCGCCAATCGCCGTGCTGCGCGCGTCCGCTGCCAGCGCGTCGACGTTGGCACCGGTAAGAGATTGGAGAAAGGCGATCAGCGCCTGCTGTTCCTCCGTGCTCAGATCGAGCGGCTTCAACCTGGGATCCCTGTCGGGGTCACCCCCGCTGCCGGAATCGTAAAATGCCACCACTGCTTCGAGCGTCGTCAGACTGCCATCATGCATGTAGGGCGCGGTGAGAGCCACGTTTCTGAGTGAAGGCGTCCGATACCGGTAACGGTCCTGCGGATTGCCCGTCACCTCTTCCCTGCCCAGATCGTTTCTTGCCGGTGCGGGCACGGTCACCGCCAGGGGAACGATCACGCCGGGCGCTATCTGCAGCTCGGCAGGTGGCGAAGCTTCCCGTGCCCGTCTCGCGTACTCAACGCCTGTACGGTGCAGTCCTTCGTCAGTGAAATGGGCATATGCATTGTTGAAGGTGTGGCAACCGCTGCAACCGGACGCCACAAAAACGAAAAATCCCGCCTTCGCCCGTTCGCTGATCGCTGCGCTCTGCCCCGCGTAGAACCAGCGGTCGAAGGCTGAGTCGGCGGAAAGCAGCGCGCTCTGATAGGCGGCGAGCGCGGTCCCCAGGTTGTTTTCGTTGAGCCCTTCAGGGAACAGACGGTCGAAGTCGGCTGCATAGCCGGGCAACGATTGGATCCTGGCGAGAACCGCAGCACGGCTGGCGTTGCCCATTTCGTTGTCGGCCAGGAGTGGGGAAAAAATCTGCTCGGTCAGCTGTGTTTCTCTGCCGTCGTGAAAGAGACGCTGCCGATAGGCCACGTTGTACAGGGCGGGTGCGTTCCGGCGCACGAAGCGACCTTCGATCCCCACGGGGGTGGCCAGCTCATTCTGAGTGAACGCCTGCTCGGGCACGTGGCACATGCCGCAGGAAAGCGTCTCGTTGGCCGAGAGGCGGCGATCGAAGAACAGGCGCCGGCCCAGCTCGATGTGTTCGGGCACCGGCACCTCCGCCAGCGGCGGCAGCCCGAGCGGGGGCCGGCTGGTGATCGCGGCCAGATCCAGCGGCGCGCCAGGGGTGGTGGTAACCCGCCTGGTCCGGGTTTCGAAGTCCGGATCTGCGTAGCCTGCCCGTGGATCCGTGTGCCCGACCTGAGGTGCCGGGGCGCCGTTGGCCGCAGTCGGCGGCAGCACGACCAGCACCCACAATACAGACACGCAGATTGCTTGCAGGTGGGTCTGAGACATCAGTCAACCGCGGCGGATGGAGGTGTTAGCATATCGCTCCGGCATGGAAATTGGGGAAAGAGCCATGACGATTAAAGAGACGATTAAAGAGACGATTAAAGAGACGACTGAAGAGACCACTAAAGAGACCACGAAAGCCATCATCGCGTGTCTGACCGGCGCGCTGATCTTCTTTACCGGTCTGCTGACCGACTCTGCCCGAGCCGATGAAACCTGCATGTCGCCATACATGGCGAAGATCGTCGGCCAGGAAGACTTCGTCTATATCTGGACCCTGGGCATGGAAGGCGTGGGCGATGGCCAGGACAAGCTCGTCACCGTGGCGGTGAATCCGCAGTCGCCGGATTACGGGCAGGTGGTTGCGAGCGTCTCGGTCGGTGGCCGGAACGAGGCGCATCACTCGGGGCTCACGGATGACCGGCGTTATCTCTGGGCCAGTGGCCTGGATACCAGCAAGATATTCATCTTCGACCTGCACACGGACCCGGCCCGGCCGCGCTTGCACAAGACCATCGACGACTTCGTCGAGCGCTCCGGCGGTGTGGTGGGTCCACACACCAACTACGCGCTGCCGGGCAGGATGCTGATCACCGGGCTTTCCAACAATCGGGACCACGGCGGGCGGACGGCGCTGGTGGAGTACACCAACAGCGGCGAGCACGTGGCAACCTACTGGATGCCCACGGACGATGCGCTCGGCGGGGCTGAGAAATCCGGTCAGTTCGCCGACGGCTATGGGTACGATGTGCGGGTGCTACCGAGACGAAACGTGATGCTCACGTCATCGTTCACCGGCTGGAACAACTACATGATGAACCTGGGCGCCATGATGGCGGACCCTGAGGCCATGAAGCGCTTCGGCAATACGGTGGTGGTGTGGGACCTGCACGCCCGCCAGCCGAAGAAGGTGCTTGATGTGCCCGGCGCGCCGCTGGAGATCCGCTGTGCCTGGGGGTCCCAGAGCAACTACTGCTTCACGACCACCGCGCTGACCTCGAAGATCTGGCTGATCTACGAGGATGACGACGGCGAGTGGCATGCCGAAGCGGTGGCGGATATCGGCGATGCGGCAAAGATCCCTCTGCCGGTGGACATTTCCATCTCCGCAGACGACAGCCTGTTGTGGGTCAACACCTGGAATGATGGCCTGGTGCGGATGTATGACATCAGCAATCCACGCGCGCCGGTGCAGGTTTTCGAGCAGCAGATCGGCGAGCAGGTGAACATGGTTTCGCAGAGCTGGGATGGCGAGCGGGTGTATTTCACCTCCTCGTTGCTGGCCAACTGGGACAAGCAGGAAAGCGCCGGCGGCGATCTGCAGTACTTCAAACTCTATGACTGGGATGGAAAGCGGCTCACGCCAGGGTTCCATATCGACTTCGTCGCCGCCGGCCTCGGCGCGCCGCACCAGATGCGCTTCGGTGCGTACGGTCTCTATGGCAGGCGGGCGCCCGGCGTGCTCGATCGTCCGGTTGCTGACACAGACTGACGTCTATCGTTTGCAGCCCGGCCTGCTGACCGTTCTCGTCCTGCTGGCGGTGAGCGCAGTCGGTGCCGAGCACGAGCATCGGGCACCGCTGCTGCTGGCGCCCGGCTACGCGGAGCTGGCCTTCGATCCACCCCCGGCGGGCAGCTATCAACTGCCGCCGCTGGGAAAGGCGGCGGATGGAGACGTTCTCGCCAGTGATGGCAGCCTGACGACGCTGCATGATCTGATGGGGCAGGGGCCCGTGCTGCTGTCGTTCATCTACACCAGTTGCTCCGATGTGAACGGCTGTCCGTTGGCCACGCACGTGCTGTCGAAAACCACCTCGGCACTCAGCCGGGACGAGCGCATCGCCGGCCGGGTTCGCCTGCTCAGCCTGAGTTTCGATCCCGATCATGACACCCCGACCGTGATGCGCCGATACGGAGCGCCGTTCGCAGACAGGGGCCTCGACTGGCGGTTCCTGACCACGCGAGGTCCTGCTGAACTCGATCCCATTCTTGCGGCCTACGATCAGTGGGTGATCCGGGAACGTGACGAAGCCGGTCGGCCGCTCGACACTCTGTCGCATCTGCTTCGCGTGTATCTCATCGATGCACAGAAGCGAATTCGCAATATCTATAGCGTATCCTTTCTGCATGCGGACACTCTGGCAAACGACGTCCGGACCCTGCTGATGGAAACGGACGGAAGCTGGGGAGCCTCTGATTAACTCACGAAAGCTCAGAGACAAGCTCCCGAAGGGCCCGAACTACGGGGCTGAGCAAACGTGAGTTAATCAGAGGCTCCCAAGTTGATCGAATCCACCGCCACCCTGCGCCGTACTTTTGCGGTCTCCCTGTTGCTCGTCCTGCTGGCGATCTTCTGTTTCATGATCTCCGGCTTTTTCGGCGCGCTGGTGTTCGCCGCTGCCGCCGCGCTCATGTTCTACCCGCTGCAGAAGTGGCTCGAAGGTTATGTGAATCCCAGGATGGCGGCGGGCATCAATCTGGCGCTGCTGTTCGTGGTGGTGATCGTGCCGATGTTCATCCTGCTCGGTCTGGCGGCGGGGCAGGCGCTGACTTTCGTGGAGCAGGCCAGCGCCTGGCTGGGCAGCCGGCTGAACGGCAGCACGCCGTTCCCCGTCATCGACCTGCCGGACTGGCTCGATATCGAATCGGAACTGTTGACGCTGCGGGAAGAGCTCACCAGCCGCCTGGGGCAGATCGCAGGAACCGTTGGCCGTTTTGTTGCCAACACGCTGTCACAGGTCACCCGGATGACGGCGCTGTTCCTGCTCGACGTATTCGTGGCCAGCTATTTCTTCTACTACTGTCTGCTGTCCGGTGAGAACCTGGCAAGGGAAGTGGTGGCTTCCATGCCGTTGCGCGAATCGGACAGGCAGGAATTCCTCTTTGTGGGCGACAACGTCACCCGCTCCGTGCTGAAGAGCATGCTGGTGATCGGTGCTGTACAGGGCTTCTTCAGTGGCCTGGCGTTCTACATCGTCGGTATCCCCGGCGTGGTCTTCTGGGGCATCGTGATGGGATTCCTGTCGGTGATCCCCTTCGTCGGCCCGGTCATCATCTGGTTGCCGGCGGCCGTGTATCTGGCGGTGCAGGGTGATTACTGGCAGGCGGCGTTCCTGGCTGGCTGGTTCTGGCTGTTCGTGGCCAGCATCGACAACGTGCTGCGACCGCTGATCATCGGCTCGGATACCCGCATGCCGGACGTGCTGGTGCTGCTCACCACCCTGGGCGGGCTGTTCATGTTCGGCGCCATCGGCCTGCTGATCGGTCCGCTCATCGGCGCGCTGCTGATGGCGGCCTGGGCGGTCTATCGGCGGGTATTCGAAGAAGAGCTGGCCGTGCGGGGGACGTCCGAGCAGAGCGCGTCGGAACGGGACACGGTCGTTCAGAACGAGTCCGGGGCCGCCGACTAGGGCGTCTCTGCAGTCACCAGGTGCTCGGCCAGGAAGCTGTCCATCGCTTCGAAAAACTGGATCCGGTGACCGCCCAGCACCGGATTACTCTTACCGCTGTCGATGTCGGTCACGAACGCGTGCTGAGTGTGGCCCACGGTACGCAGCATGACCAAGCGGCTGCCATCCGGAGACAGCCTGGGTTGAGACATCACCGGCAGGGAGGCAAACGCTTCGACCGGCGGCCAGTCTGCCGCCTGGCCGGTAGACGCCAGCGTGCTCCAAAGGGCCGTGCTCCAAAGGACCGTTCTCCAAAGGACAGTGGTCAGCAGCGGCAACTGCCGGCTCATGGCTGCATTCATAGTAATCTCCCCTGCTGCAGATGTTACTGGAAGAGAGATCCGAGTGAGTGATACATCCCCCCTGGCCGGTCTGACCGTGCTCGAACTCGCCAACGTGCTGGCCGGACCCCTGGTGGGCCAGTTCTGCGCGGAACTCGGTGCCCGGGTGATCAAGGCAGAGCCGCCCGGGGTCGGGGATCCGACCCGGGGCTGGTATCTGGCCAGCGAATCCCGGGATTCGGATGTGACTGCCTACTTCGCCAGTGCCAACTGGGGCAAGTCGTCCATCGCCTTGGACCTGAGTGCGGAGGCAGACCGGGCGGTGGCGGCGCGTCTGGCTAATGCCGTCGATGTGGTCGTGGTGGGTTATAAACCTGGCGACGAAGTGAAGTTCGGGCTCGATTACGCCACCCTCAGTGCGGCGAATCCGGGGCTCATCTATCTGCAGGTGACCGCTTATGGCACGGAAGATCCGCGCCCCGGGTTCGACGCCATCGTCCAGGCGGAGGCTGGATTTACGCACATGAACGGCGAGCCGGACGGCGGTCCGGTGAAGATGCCGGTGGCGCTGATGGATCTGCTGGCGGCGCACCAGCTGAAGGAAGGCCTGCTGCTGGCATTGCTGAAAAAGGCGCGAACGGGGGCGGGCAGCTATATCGCCACATCACTGCTGGGGGCGGCCACCGCATCGCTCGCCAATCAGGCGAGCAACTATCTGATGGCGGGTGCCGTGCCGGGGCGGATGGGGTCGGAGCATCCGAACATCGTGCCCTACGGCAACATTTTCCTGACCTCGGACGGCCGGGAGTTTGTGGTTGCCGTGGGAACGGAGCGCCAGTATCAGCAGTTCGTGGCGGCGCTGGACCTCGCGGCGCTGGGCAGCGATACGCGATTCGCGAGCAACGCCGAGCGGGTGAAAAACCGCGAAGCGCTGAACGCCCTGCTGGCGGAGCGGATCCGGAGCCTGGCGGCAGAGGACATCGAAGCACAGATGCGGGCTCGCAAAGTGCCTTTCGGTTTCGTCAACGACATGGCCGCTGTGTTCGGCCAACCGGCGGCGGCTGCCCAGTGTTTTGAGAACGGGCGCGGGGTTCGCACGGTGGCGCTGAGCGGGCACATCGAAGGGCAGCGGGATCTCTCCGCGCCGCCCGGCCTCGACGCAGACCGGGCGGACGTGCTGACCTGGCTGGCCGCCGCCGAGGCGGATGCAGCGCGTTAGTCGGGTTCCCGGGCCGCGTCCAGGAATGCCCGGGCTTCTCTCAGAAGCGGCAGCGCTTTCTTCAGCCGGGCAGCGGGAAAGGCGTTGAGAAATTCGCCGAGGTCGGCGCCGAGTGCGGCAAGGGCGGCTTCTCTTGCAGCTTGCCCTTTTGCCGTGAGCGTGACGATCTTGCTCCGGCCGCTTTCCGGGTCCGGCTCGATCTTTACGAATCCTTTGCCGGAGAGCTTGGTCAGGGTGTTGGTCATGGCCCCCCGGGTGACCTGAAAGGCATTGGCCAGGCGCGTCGGCGTGGCCTGATCATCCACGCGAACGAACCAGTTCAGCACTGAAAACTGCGACTGATTGAGCCCATGGGGCAGGGCCCGCTGCATCCGGTTGCTGCCGAGCTGGCCGATAATGCCGATCTCATTGAAGAACTCGAAAGCGGTAGCCTGATCGGCGCTCGCCTGCTTCACGGGGCGTTTTCTGTTCATCGCTGGATTCCGGCTGGTTTCCTGGCCGGATCATATCCGGGAATGATTTAATTATAAATAGTTTGATATTAAACAATTAAGCCGATAGATTGAACCGCTCTGTAGAACCGGGAATCTGGTCATGAAAATCGTTCTCACTCTGGTCGGTGCGCTGCTGGCGCTGGTTGTTCTGATCTTCGTTACTCAGATCGTTGCCTCTGAAACCGGCGAAGTGGTGGTGCTCACCAGTCAGGGCGCGGAGGGTCCGGAGCAGACCCGGTTGTGGGTGGTGGATCTGGATGGGCTGCAGTACCTGCGAGCCAGTCCGGATTCCGGCTGGTACCAGCGCCTGGTTGCGGCACCGGAAGCGCAGCTCGAGCGCAATGGTGAAACCCGCAGGTACCGCGCCCAAGCCCGGCTCGATGTGGCCGACGAGGTCAACGGGCTCATGCGCGGGAAGTATGGCTGGCGGGATGTCTACATCGACCTGCTGCTCGGCGGACGCGGTGATGCGGTACCCGTGGCGCTGCTGGCGCAACCCTGATGTTCCTCGCTCGCCGCCCGAGTCGTTAGCCGGCTGGATCACCCAGGTTTTTTTCCCGACCCTTGCGTGGCTCGCGTATCATCGCGGGCCCGTGAACACCCTCTTCGCCAACCTGAATCAGCTGTTCCGCCCACGCGGACATGTTTTCTATGGCTGGTGGATCGTGCTTTCCGCCGGAGGCGTTCAGTGGCTGGCCGGCGTGCTCTGGATGCAGTCGTATGGCGCCTACATGGTGTTTCTGCTCGATGAGTTCGGCTGGTCGAAAGCGCTGGTGGCCGGCGCGTTCGCGCTGACTCGGATCGAGAGCGGTATTCTGGGCCCGTTGCAGGGCTGGCTGGTGGATCGCTTCGGGCCGCGCCTGATTCTGACCATCGGCACCGTGATGTTCGGTGTGGGCTTCATGCTGTTCTCGCTGGTCGACTCGCTGGTCACCTTCTATCTGTGTTTTCTCATGATCGCGCTCGGCTCCAGCCTCGGCGGCTTCGCGACGCTCATGGTCTCCATCGTCGGCTGGTTCAATCGGCATCGGGCGAAGGCCATTGCGCTGTCTCAGCTCGGTTTTTCCATCGGCGGACTGTCGGTGCCGCTGGTGGTCTTCTTCCTGCAGACATACGGCTGGCGGACCACGGCGTTCATTTCCGGCGTGACCGTCATTGTGGTCGGACTGCCCCTCGTGCAGATGATCCGTCACCGGCCGGAGGACTACGGGGAACTGCCGGATGGGGAGCCGCCGGCGGCGGACGCGGAATCCGGAGAGCAGGATGGCAGCGCGACCGGACCGCGTGACTTCACCGCCCGGGAAGCCATGCGCACCCGCTCGTTCTGGTTGATCTCCCTGGGCCATGCCCTGGCGCTGCTGACCGTCTCCGCGGTGATGGTGCATCTGATCGCGCACCTGACCGAAAGTCTCGACTATTCCATCGCCGAGGCCGGCGGGGTGGTGGCATTGCTGACCGGGTTCATGATGCTCGGCCAGCTTTCCGGCGGCTATCTGGGGGACCGCTTCAACAAGCGCTTCATCTGCGCTGTCTGCATGGTGGCGCATGCGGTGGGTCTGCTGCTGGTGACCTTTGCCGGTAACTTTTCCCAGCCCGTGCTGCTGGTGCTGGCCTTTACCGTCCTGCACGGTCTGGCCTGGGGGACCCGTGGCCCACTCATGGTGGCACTGCGGGCCGACTACTTCGGACCGAGTTCCTTCGGCACCATCATGGGCTTCTCCTCCCTGATCGTGATGCTCGGCATGTCGGGTGGACCGGTATTTGCCGGGCTGATGGCCGATCTGTATGGCAACTACGACGTGGGTCTGGGCGTGCTGGCCGGCCTGTCATTGCTGGGATCTTTCTGCTTTCTGGCCGCCACGCCGCCGAAACCGAAAATGCATGAGGTTGCCGCGGCCGGCTGAGAACCGGAGTATGGTCAGTCCGTGGACCTAAGGAGAGGAGACGCAGGATGGCCATCGAACCAGGACCTCATGACCTGAACAGGGTGCGCTTCATTCTGGGGCCGGACGGCAAAGGCACCAGCAAGCCGGTCTGCGAAAAGTTCTATCAGGAGCTCGACGAGGAATTCGCCCACTTTGGCGGCCACGTGCTCATCCAGCAGTTCAGCTTCGACAGTCCATGGCCGACCTGGGAGATGCACCCGGAAGGGGATGAGTTCGTCTATCTGCTGAAGGGGGATACGGATTTCGTGCTGCGCCAGGATGGCACGGAGCGGACGGTGCGGGTCCGTGAGCCGGGCAGCTATGTGCTGGTGCCGAAAGGGGCCTGGCATACGGCGAGGCCCCATGCGCCGACTTCACTGCTGTTTGTGACCCCGGGAGAGGGCACGCTGAATGCCCGGACACCGCCGGAAGCGTGACGGCTGGAGAACCGACCGGGTCAGCCGGCGTACTGTGCGGGGGGTGTTACCGGCGTGGTCGGCTCAGACTCGCTGGACTCGGCCGTCTCTGGCGCGTCTGCGTCCTCCGTCCGGACTGTTTCTGAATCCTCTTCAGGTACTGGAAACGCCGGCTGGTGGGCTGCCTGATCATCTGCCGATCGCCGTTGTGCCAGTTCCTGTTCCAGGGCCTCGATCTGGAAGTCCTTGTCGGCGAGCATGCTCTTGTAGACGGAAACGGTTTGCGCCTGCTCTCCGGCCTCAGACTGGGCAGCCTCGGCCTTCGATTTCAGCGTGACGATTTCCCGCTCCAGCTCGTGCCGGGCGTCTTCGGCGATCTGGCGCTCGTCGTGACGCTTTTTCAACTGTTCGTTGGCCGCGTCCAGCTCGGCGGTGAGTTCGTCCATGCGCTTCTGCTGGGCGCTGGCCCGCGCTTCCCGCTCCTCCAGTGAGGCCTTCAGCTTCTCCATCCACTGCTGGTGCTGTTTGACGCTGGCGTTGAGATCTTCGATTTCCCGCTTGTGTGCCGCGCTTTCCCGCTCCGCCACATCCCGCTCCGCGTTCATGGCCTGCTGACGTTTCTCCGTCAGCTGTTGCTGGTCGGCGGTTTCCTGACGGATTTCAAGGGCAGCGCGCTCGGCGCGTTCCTTTTCGCTCTGCATGGTGTTCAGTGCCTGCTGCAGGTCTGCCTTCTCGCTGCTCAGGGCATCGATCCGGAAATCCCGGTCGCGGATGGTGTGCTGGAGGGCTTCTTCGGCCCGGTCCCGCTCGGCGAGCTGGGCGTTGATGCCATCTATGGCCGTCTGCTGTTCGGCCAGCTTCTGGTCGGCCGTCTGGACATCGCCCTGGAGTGACTGAACACGTTCCAGGGTGGTGTCGAGTTCCGCTTCCAGCGCGGTGATCCGCTCTTCCCGCCGGTTGACCACGCTTTCCAGCTCTTTCTGTCTGGCCGTGCTCTGTTCCAGTGACTGGTTCTTCGATACCAGTTCCTGATCGAGGGTGTCGATTCTGGATTCGCGTTCCGCCAGGTCGGCTCTGATGGTTTCCACGTCGGCGAGCAGGCGCTTGATGGACGCTTCCCGGGCCTGAATGGTCTCGTCCCGGGTGGCGATCTCCTGCTCCAGGGCCGGTACCTGGGCTTCGACTTCGGCAGTGGCATCTTTCAACGCCCGATTCGACTTGCTGCGCCGGTTGGCCAGGTCTTCGAGCATTTCTTTTTCTTTGCGCAGCTCGGAAACCTGTTCGGTGAGACCATCGATGGTCTCTTTCTGGGCATCGAGTTTTGCCTCGAGGGCCCGGGTTTCCTCAGAACTGACTTCCTCCCGCTCGAAGGGGCTCGCGTCGTCGGCCTCACGCTCGCCGGACAGCAGCAGTTCCAGTTCCTCGATACGCTCGTCCCGCTTGATCAGCGCGCCCTTGAGCTTTTCATAGAGGGCTTCTGTCTTCTTCAGCCGGGTCACCGTGGCGGAGTCGCCCGGCTCTGCGGTCACCTCGTCATCGAAGCCGTCCATCACCAGATTGTCGTCCGCTGAGCGGACGCCGCGTACGGCATTGAGCTCGGAGTTGAGGTTTTTGGCTTCCCGTTCGGCTTTGCGCAGGGCGTTGGCCTGCTTGTCCTGGTCCCGGAGCAGCTCGTTGGTCCGGTCGTTCAGGTCGCTGATTTCTTCCTGGAGACGCGCAATCTGGGTGTCTCGATTGCGGACGCTGGATTCGAGCTGAGGGACCGAAGCTTTAGCATCGAGGACTTCCCGCTTGAGGAGTTCTTCCCGCTTCCTGGCGCCGCTGTTGCTCAGTCGGCCAATCACGAACGCAACCACGGCTGCGGCGGCGATTGCACCCAGCAGTGCAGGAGAGTTCAGATTGGCAAGCAGTTGTTCGAGCATCGATCCTATTGTGATCTCTAAGGGATCTTTCAACGCTTAAGCAGGTTGACGATGCTCGGGGAACAGGCGGGTTTTTACAGCCTAACAGTTCTCAGCTCGGCGTAAGCAATATATGTAGCAGCCGGGGAGGTGTGAACCTCGTCACAAGATTACGCCCGTTATGGGGGCTTCGTCGGTGGATTGGTACCGGGAGTCCCATGCCGGGCAGCTGGCCTCAGAGTGGCGGGGCGATGGTCTGCTCCTGGGTGCCCAGCTTCTCGATGCTGAGGGTGACCACATCGCCCGGCTTCAGGAACACGGCCGGTTCCCTGGCGCTGCCCACGCCAGACGGGGTGCCGGTGTAGATCAGATCCCCCGGATTCAGGGTCATGAACTGACTCACGTAGGAAACGATGGTGGCGGCGCCGAAAATCATGTGCCGGGTGTTCGAGCTCTGTCGGAGTTCGCCATTTACCCGGGCGCTGATGGCAAGGGTCTGAACGTCGCCGACTGCCGCCGGTGTAACCAGCCAGGGGCCGAGAGGGGCAAAGGTGTCCGCACTCTTGCCTTTCACGAACTGACCGCCCCGCTTGCGCTGAAACGCCCGTTCGGACACATCGTGACCGACGGCGAACGCGGCCACGTGGCTGAGCGCGTCTGCTTCAGAAACGTATGTGGCCGTGCGCCCGATCACGATCACCAGCTCCACTTCATAGTCGAGCTCGGTGGAACCGCGGGGCGTGCGCACCGTATCGAATGGGCCGGTGAGCGCACTGGCCGCTTTCATGAAGAGGACGGGTTCGGTTGGAATGGGGGTGCCGGTTTCTTCAGCGTGGTCACGGTAATTGAAGCCCACGGCGACGATCTTCCCGGCCCGGGAAATGGGTGCGCCCAGACGGGGGCTGCCGTCCACCAACGGCAGCCTGGCGGGGTCGAGGTCGGCCAATTCCGCCAGCAGACCGATGGTCTCCGGGCTGATGTCATCCACGTGGCCGGAGAGATCGCGGATCCGGTCGTCGCCATCCAGCAGTCCGGGCCGTTCCTGGCCGGGTTCGCCGTAACGGACGAAGCGCTGCCCCTGCTCGGCGAAGCTGACGCCGGCGGTGCCGAGCAGGCTGATCAGCAGCAGGCCGGCGCTGAGAAAGTTGCTGTACGATGGCATGGTCGTCTCCCCTCGTTGTCTGGTCATCTTTGCCTGTGCCGTCATGGCTACCCTTAAGCATTTCGGCAGGGCAGTTTAGACTGACCTGCACGATAATCGGTATCAGGCGACTTCTGTTCCGGGTCCGATGAGTCTGGAGTAACGGCATCTTGGAGCCGGAAAAGCGCAACTTCTTCTTCCTGATTCTCGCCTATCTTGCGGCCGGGCTGGGGATTCTGGGTGCCTTTCTACCGCTGCTGCCAACCACACCGTTCCTGCTGCTTGCCGCCTGGGCGGCCACCCGGGGCTCGCCCGAGCTGCACAGATGGCTGTATGAGCACGAGCGCTTCGGACCGACGTTGATCGCCTGGGAAGAAAAACGCGCCGTGAGCCGCGAGGCCAAGTGGCTGGCCTGCATCCTGATGCTGACCAGCTGGATGGTCATGCTGTTCATGACGGACGGCTGGATCGTCCCTGCCGTCACCGGCGCGCTGTTCGTCTGCGGCGGCACTTTCCTGGTGACGCGCCCGGCACCCTGAGTACAATGCCCGGCCCTGTATGCGTGGACCGGATCATGGCCGAGATCACCGAGAAAGAAATCCTGGCGACCCTCGAAGAAACCGCCAGTCTGCCCCCCATTCACCACCTTCCGTACTGGGATCGATTCGAGGCGGAGAAGATCGAACCGGCAGCGAACGCCCTGCTCAGCGAGGTGGAAACCGCGTTCGATGCGCTGGAAGAAACCGCGGAAGGCACCTGGGCCGGGTTGATGGCGCCCCTGGAGCGCATGCAGATCCGGCTCGGCGTGCTGATCGGTACTGTCAGCCATCTGCTTTCGGTGAAATATTCGGATGCTCTGCAGGAAGCCTACGATGCGGTTCGACCGCGCTATGTCGCGTTTTCGAACCGCATCGCGCAGAGCCGGGCCGTGTACGACGGCATGGTTGCCCTCCGCGATGGCGCTGAGTACGCCGGTCTGGGTGTGGCGCGACAGCGGATTCTGACGGAGTCCATTCGCGGCATGGAACGGTCCGGCGTGCATCTGGAAGGGGCCGCGAAGCACCGATACGAAGAGATTCAGCAGCGTCTCTCCACGCTCTCCAACGACTTCTCCACAAACCTGGTTCGGGAAGAGAAAGAGAGCCGGATAAAGGTACGCGACGGGGCGCTGGTCGACGGTGTGCCCGCGCCGATTCTGGCGGCCGCGGCTGAGCAGGCCAGGGAAGATGGCGAGGCGGAAGCAGACCCGGAGAACGGTCCCTGGCACTTCGTGGTGAACGGTGTGAATTTCATGGCCGTGATTCAGCAGGGAAAAAACCCGTCACTGCGGGAGGATTTCTATCGGGCTTTCCGTGGCAGAGGAACCAGCAAGGGTTTCGACAACCGGCCGATACTCGAAGAGATCCTGCGCCTGCGTCAGGAGGAAGCCCGGCTGGTGGGATTCGATCACTACGCGGCCCTCTCCATCGACGCGAAAATGGCCGGCTCCGTGGAAGACGTCTGGTCGCTTCTCGGGGAGCTCGAGCAGGCTGCCCGGCCTGCTGCAGAGGCGGAGCTGGAAGCGCTTACCGCCTATGCCGCGTCCCATGGTATCGCCGAAAAGCTGTCGCCCTGGGACGTGCCCTACGTTTCCGAGCGGTTGCGGGAAGAGCAATATGACTACGACTCTGAAGCCCTCCGTGAGTACTTTCAGATGCCGAAGGTGCTTTCCGGGCTGTTCAAGCTCACGGAGCGCCTTTACGGGCTGGGCATTCGCGAAGCGGCTGCGGGATCGGTGCCGGTGTGGGATGAAAATGTCAGTTTCTACGAGGTGACGTCCGGCGAAGCCGTGATCGCGGGATTTTATGTCGACCCGTACGCCCGGCCGGGCGAAAAACGCGGTGGGGCCTGGATGAATACCGTGGTCGGCCGGAATCGGATGCTTGCCGGCCCGGGCCAGAGCTCGTCTCTTCCCGTGGCCCTTTTTGTCATGAACGGGCGGCCGCCGGAAGCGGGCAAGCCGGCGCTCATGTCGCTGGACGAGGTGCGAACGCTGTTTCACGAGTTCGGTCATGCGACTCAACATATGTTCACGGAAGTGGAGGAGGGCGGCGCTGCCGGGCTGAATCTGGTGGAGTGGGATGCGGTGGAGCTCGCCAGTCAGTTCAACGAGTACTGGATGGAACACAAGCCGTTTCTGAAGGCGATGACCGAGCATGTGGAAACGGGCGAGCCCCTCGATGATGGAACCATCGACCGGATCATCGCGAGCAGGAACTTCATGATCGGTAATGGCACCCTGCGTCAGCTCCAGTTCGGAAAAACCGATCTGGCCCTGCATCAGCGCTATGGTCTGCCGGGTGGCAACGATGGGGCCACACCCTTCGAGATGGAGCAGCAGATTGCCCGGGAAACGCTGGTGGCCCCCATGCTCGAGCAGGAAACTCAGCTGCCGGGATTCGGTCATCTGTTTGCGGGTGGCTATGCCGCTGGTTATTACTCCTACAAGTGGGCGGAGGTGCTGGCGGCAGACGCGTTTGCCGCCTTCAAGGAAGCCGGTCTCGATGACGAAGCGGCGGTGGCGGAAGTGGCAGACCGATTCCGGCGCACGGTGCTTGGCCTGGGTGGCAGTTTGCCCGCGGCTGACGTGTACCGGCAGTTCCGGGGTCGAGATGCCACAGCGGACGCTCTGCTGATCGATCAGGGACTGCAGGCGGGAGCGGGGCGTTGAAAAAGCACACACCAGGCTGGTTCAGCCGCGCCATCGGCACGCCGTTCGAAGATCGCATCGTGGAAGTGGGTGGCGCCGACATCCACTACCTGTACTGGGAAGGAGAAGGGCAGAAGAATGATGCGGCGGACGACAGGCCTGGCCTGGTATTCGTGCATGGCAATGGCGCACACGCGCACTGGTGGACGTTCATCACACCGTTCTTTCTGACCGAATACCGGGTTGCCGCAGTGGATCTGTCCGGTGCCGGAGACAGCGGCTACCGGGATCACTACACCCCGGAACAGTTTGCCGAGGAAGTGATCTCCGTGGCTGCGGATGCGGGATTCGGCGACGACACCATCGTGGTGGGTCACAGTTTCGGTGGCTACATCACGCTGAAAACGGGCCTTCTGCACAACGACCGGCTGGAAGGGATCGTGCTGGTGGATTCCGCCGTCCGGCCGCCGGACTTCAAGTGGGAGCGGGATCCGCGGCGGTCGCCGATCAAACCGAAACGCTACTACGAAACCTTCGAGGAAGCGCACGGCCGGTTCCGCCTGATGCCGCCACAGGACTGCTCGAATCAGTACATCCTCGACTACATCGGCAATCACTCATTGAAGGAAACGGAAACCGGCTGGACCTGGAAGTTCGATGACGGCATGTTCCAGAAATTCGATTTCGGCGAGAACATGCACAAGGAGCTGGCACAGCTCAAATGCCGGGTAGGCGTGATCTACGGGGAAGATTCTTATCTCTTCAGTCAGGACATCGCCGATTACATGTTCAAGGTGCTCGATGAGTCGGTGCCGTTCGTGGGTATCCCCGAAGCCCAGCATCATCTTTTTCTGGATCAGCCCCTGGCCTTCGTGAGCGCGCTCAGGACCTTGCTGGCCGAATGGCGCCACTCACGGCCGAATCGTCTGAACGTCTGAACGACGGGTTAGAGGAAGCGGGGCCGGTCGCTGCCAAGCGGTGACGGTGGCCGCTCCCAGCCAACCCGGGCATTACCCAAACGCACCGCGGGTTCGAGGTAGGCCAGTTTCCCCCAGGCGCTGTCGGTGCTGTCGGAGAAGCTGGCGAGTTCTTTTGCGGTCAATGGTTGTGGCCGGACGGCGGCGCGTTCTCCCAGCGATCGGACCCACATCGCCGTTCTCACCAGCGATACCCGTACCCAGTAACTGCCACCGACCCGCGCCCGTCGCTCCAGGGCCACCAGCGCACCCAGGGCGGCGAGATAGCCGGTGATGTAGTCGTTCACGGCCGCCGGCAGCAGGGTGGGCTCGGATTGCTTCAGATGCCGACCCTGGCGCACGGCCATGCCGGTCACGGCCTGGGCAAGTTGTTCCCAGCCCGGCCGCGTTCGCCAGTCGCCGTCATGGCCATAGCAGTTGATGGATACATACACAGCGCCGGGACGCATCCGGATCACATCGGTAATTCCGAAACCGAGCCTTTCCATGGCGCCGGTCCGATAACCCTGGGAAAACACATCCGTCTGTCGCACCAGACGACGCAGGCGGGCCGCATCCCGGTCATTCTGCAGGTTCAATGCGGTCGCCCGCTTGCCGAGTCCGGTGTCCACGGTGAACAGCGGTATGCTCGGCAGGTGATCCGCGCCGACCCGCAGGGCGTCGGCGCCGTAAGAGGCCAGCGTGCGGGCGCAGGTTGGACCTGCCAGCACCCGGGTCAGATCCAGCACCCGGGTATTGCTCAGAGGCCGGTCGGCGGAACCCGTCAGAGGCTCTGGCGGGCTGTCACCCATCTGGATGATTTCCACGATGGGTCGACGGGCGAGCAGTCTGCCGGGCACGGATGAATCCCACTCGGCTGCGGTTCGAACCATGGCGCCGCACAGCCCGGCTTCGGCAATGTCGTTTTCGATGTCGAGGGCGTGTCGCCTGGCAATGGCCCGGCTGACCGCGCGCCGATCATCTTTCACGCCGAGCAGCTGCAGCAGGCCCTGGGTGTTATCCGGGAAACCGGAGTGAAGGTAGATCCAGTGGCCGCCTTTTGCAGGGTAGAAACCGGCGGCAGCGGTTCGGTCTTCACCGGCCACTCGGGGTCCCAGGCCTTTGTCCGGATCAAGGAAACGCAGATAGGCGAAACTCAGAAGCGAGCTTTCCGCGTGCCGGGCGTCGATGCTCAGATCCCTGCCGCCCGGTTGAGCAGACGCGTTGCGGACGATGTCGGCACCGGCCGCCAATGCGGCAGCCGCTGCTTCTGCCGCGTGATAGGGCGTGTCCAGGGTGGTGGCGCGGGCTTTGAAATGCAGATCGTTCAGACTGGATACCCTGCCGGTGGCGCCATCCAGGTCGGCGAGTGCCCGTTTGAAGACCCGCTGACTCGTACGGGTCCCGGTTCGGACGGCTGCTTTCTGTCTCTTCTCTGACCCCACTCCCATAGGCCGGAGTATGTCAGCGGTCCCGGGTTCAGTCAGCGATGGTCACATTCAGGGACATCTGCACCAGGCCGTCTTCGTTCAGATCCACGTCTTCCGGCGGTAGTGTGTTGAGGCGGCTTTCCGGCAGTGCCACCAGCGTGGTCAGCGCCGCCTGAATGGCATCCAACCGGCTCTGGGCCAGGGTCACAAGATCCAGGTCCGCCACCTGTCGGGCTTCGACGAGGGCAGTTCGGAGGGCGGCATTGTAGGCGGGCACGTCCAGCTGCCGCGTACCGTCGGCCGCTTCCGCAGAGTGGGTATCGGCCAGTTCTGATCGAGCCGGCATACTCGGATCGGCGTCGTAGAGGGTTTCCAGCACGATGCGCAGTGCGTCCGTGTGTGACCGATCCTCCTCCGCCGACTGCTGCAGGGCAGATTCGATTTCGGTATCGACCAGCCTCTCCGCGATCGCTTTGCTGTCGGCCGGCGTATTCCGGACTGGGGCCACCTCGAGGATCAGCTGTGGGCGCTGGCCGAGGGCCTCTGCGAGCTTGGCCAGGGTTTCCCGTTGCGGCGGGGTGATGGTGGCGTCACCCGGCTCGAAGCCGATGTGTTCCAGTTCATCCGGCGCCATGCCAACCAGCGAGCCGAGCAGGCGGAAAGGGGCGGCGACGATACCGCCGATCACGTTGGAGAACGCCTTCGAGACTGCCCCGGAGTAGCTGAAGTCCGGGTCATCCACAGATCCCGTTACCGGGAAGCTGAAGTCGAGATTGCCTTCGCCGTCCTTCAGCAGCGCCACGGCCATATCGAGGGGGAGATCCATGGCGCCCGGTTGCTCCACTTTTTCACCGAGGGTGAGATCGCGGATGACGAGCCGGTTGTCGCCATCCAGTGTGCCCTCATTGAGGCGATAACTCAGGGTCAGGTCCGTGCGTCCATCGTCGATGGCCCGGCCGGCAAATTTGATCGTGTAGGGCGTCATGCGGGGCAGATTGACGTTGTCGAAGTCCACCGTGATGTTCGTGGCCGCGAACGGATCATTGGCGCTGACGCTGCCTTCGATGTTGAGCGCGCCGTATTCGTTGACCTGTCCGCTGAGGTCGACGTCGGAGGCGGCCCGGCTGCCTGTGGCGAATGTTGAGAGCTCGCCTTCAATACCCGTGACAGCGGCCTGGAACGGCAGCGGCAGGGCCAGGTCGGTGAAGTCTGCACTGCCATCGCTGATCCGGGTTTCGCCGATCGTCACCTTGAAGGCCGCGGCGGGTGATTGCTGGTCGGACGCGTCCGTGGAGACGGACACGTCCGCAGGCGTTGTGGGCGGTGGCGCAGCGTCTGCCGTCCGGGCAACGAAGGTCCGCTCGATGTTGGTCGTGCCATCCCGTTCGATTTCTATTCGGGCGTAAGGCTGGTCGATGCTGAGACGGGAGAGTTCCAGCGCAGTGGGGAGGGCGCTGAGCCGGTCGACGGCGAGACGCTGCCAGGAGAAGAGGGCTTCCTCCTGAACTCTGTCGATCAGTGACAGCGCGTTCACCTGCAGATCGCCCTGATAACTAAATGGTTGCTCGCCGCCGATGGCAAGGTCGCCGGTCGTAGACAGGCGACCGTCCTCAATGCCGATATTCGCCCGCTCACTGAGATAGGGCTGGGCGATTGCCAGGGCCAGATCAGAGGCCGTAAGCTGGCTTGTCAGGCGCAGGTCCGGAAAAAGCTGCAGATCACCATCCAGGCGAAGCGTGCCGCCGGTCAGAAGAGCAAGCGACAGGCTGACGGGTAATTCCCGGCCCGCAGCGAGGGAAAAGTCCCGGAGCGACAGGTTCAGCTCGGAGACCTCCGCGACCCCGTTCTCCAGGGTGGTGTCGGTGTGAATCACCCGGCCACTATTCAGTGTGGTTTCTGCGACGCTCACCTGCCAGCCGGCGGCGTCTTCGGCCACCGCCGCCCTGCCCTGTTCGGTGGGTGTTTCCGTGTTTTCAGTCATCGCTGCCATGCCTGGCAGGTAGTTGCCGTCTGCCTCGCGGAACAGGCGCACCAGTACATCGTTCACCGCCAGTCGCTCGAGCTGCACCGTCTGCTCGGGCCAGTTGAAGCTGCCGCCTTCCACAGTGAGCCTGCCGAGCTCCAGGAGATGTGGATGGTCCGGCTGATTGATCTTCAGGCCTTCGAGGGTCCCGGCCAGATTGCTCAGGGCCACGCCGATCTCGCCGTCGTCATCCATAGCGATCCGGTAGTCGAGTCGCGCGGCGAGGGCGCCCCCTTCAAAAGTGAGCGGCAGGGCCAGCTCGTTTCTGAAGTAGCGGAACAGAAGGGGCGTGTAGGTGCCTTCGAGTCGAACCTCGCCGTCGAGGGTCAGCGGGTTGACCGAAAGAGAACCGGTCAGGCCGACCTCGGCACCGGATTCAGTGCTGATGGTGACCTGTTGACGGCCGCTGCTGTCCGGCAGGGTGGAGAAATTCTCCAGGGCCAGGTGGATGGGTGCGAATTCGGTGCTGAAGGGTTCGGCCACCGCCTGGTCGACGAGGCTGAGGGTGCCATCGACAATGCGCAGATCGGCGATCATCAGGCGGGGAATGGCGGGCGCTTCCGGCGCCGCCGATGTGGGCTCGGGCTCCGCGTCCGCTGTGGCCGCCCACCGGGCAGCCAGTTCGGAGAGGTTGGTGTCGGTCTCCGTCAGGCGTTCGAAATGCACGCCAGGCCGGATGAGATGGATCTCATCGAAGTGCCAGGCCCAGTGAAAGAGGCTCGACAGCTGAAAGTTCACGTACAGGCGATCGAACGACAGCAGTGTCCTGCTGTCCGTATCGTCGACAGCCAGCTCGTCGACCTCCAGGCTCAGGCTGAACGGGTTGAGTCCGATACGTTCGACCCGCGTCTCCAGCGAGAGGCGCTCGGCGAGGATGCCGGTGAGCGTCCGCTCAATCAGCCAGGGCGCCAGCAGAAAGCCGGCAGCCGCGTACAGCGCCAACAGAAGGGCGGCGATCAGCCCCCGGCGCTGCCAGGGATTGGTCCGGAATTCCGCCAGTCGTGTCATGGATGTTTACCCTGACCTTCTGTGACTTGCCGGGTTGGCGTCACCCGGAAGGCGCTCAGGGACCTTCCCGGGAAAAGACGACGGCCCCACCGATGATCGTCATGTCCACCCGGGTATCCGGCAGTGCGTCGTCGGGCACGCTGAGGAGATCCTGAGACAGCACCACGAGATCGGCGAGCTTGCCCGGGGTCAGAGTACCCTTGATGTCTTCTTCGAAAGCCGCGATGGCGTTGTTGATGGTGTAGCTCTCCAGTGCTTCCTGCCGGGTCATCACGTGCTCCGGATGGAAAGCCGTGCCGTCTTTGGTGATCCGGGTGACGGAGGCGGTGTAGGAGGCGATGGGGTCGATGGGTTCGACAGGCACATCCGTGCCGTTGCCGATCAGGGCGCCGGATTCGATCAGCGTACGCCAGGGATACGACGTCAGTTTCGTGCGCTCCTCGCCCAGCCGGGAGGGAATCCACGGACCGTCCGAGGTGCAGTGCACGCCCTGCATGGCGGCAATCACACCGAGCTCGGCAAAGCGTGGTACATCGGCCGGATCGATGTGCTGGGCATGCTCGATGCGCCAACGCAGTTCTCTGCCGTCAACTTCTTCCGCCTCGAATACCCGCTGGTAGATATCCAGGGTTTCCCGATTGGCCCGGTCACCGATGGCGTGGGTGTTCACCTGGAAGCCGTGCTTCACCGCGATCTCTGCCGTGCGCTCGATGTCTGCCACCGGTTCCAGCACCAGTCCCGGCGTGTGCGGCAGATCCTCATAGGGTTCGAGCAGCCAGGCGCCGTGGGCGCCCAGGGCGCCGTCGATCTGGCGCTTGATAGAGCGGACGGTGAGGAAGTCGTTGCCTTCCGCGACCATCCGGTACTCGGGCAGCTTCTCATCCATCTCTTCGTTGCTCTGGCGCCGGACCATCACGTAGAGGCGGATGGGCAGCACGCCCTCATCTTCCAGCGTCTTGAAGAAGTCGATGGTTTCGAAGGAGGCGCCGGCGTCATGGAATGAGGTGACGCCGTGGGCGACGGCTTCCTGGCCTGCGAGGAAAACGCGCTGGCGCATCATCTGGTCGATTTCTTCCGGCGTCTGGCGGGATTCGAATTCATCGACGGCATCGTTGAGGAGACGCTGTGCGGTTTCGCGCAACAGGCCGGTGGCTTTGCCGTCGGCGTCCCGGACGATGGTGCCGCCATCAGGGTCCGGGGTGTCGTTGCCGACACCGGCGGCGGCCAGTGCGGCATCGTTGGCAAAGGCCGCGTGTCCGCTGGCGTGACCGAGCAGTACCGGGTTGTCCGGTGAGACCATGTTCAGGGTTTCATTGACCGGCACCCCTTCCACCGCGTCTTCCGGCAGTGAATCCCACTTGTCCTGGTGCCAGCCCCGGCCGAAGATCCACTCGCCCGGTTCCGCCTGGTCGACGGCAACGGCGACCATGTTCACCACCTCGTCCCAGTTCTGCACGGTATTGAGATCCAGGATCTGCTTGGCGCGGCCCAGGCTCATGAAGTGGCCGTGGCCTTCGATGAAGCCGGGCATGACGAAGCGTCCGGCCAGCTCCACGACCTCGGTTCCGTCGCCGATGTAGGCACTGATTTCGTCGTTGCCGCCCACCGCCACGATCTCCGCACCGCGGATGGCGATGGCTTCCGTTTCGCCCAGTGCCGGGTCTACGGTGGCGACCTTGCCGCCACGCAGCACCAGGTCTGCGGCGGGTACCTCGGGTACCGGCTCGGCAGCCTGTTCTGCCTCCTGGCTGCAACCGCCAAGCAGTGCGCCGCTCATGAAAATGGCGAGCAGCGTAGCCCGCCAGCGATAGAAGCTGATCTGGATCATGGTCCCGTCCCGGAGAAGTTCGAGCGGGAAGCGTCGCAAAAGGGCACCCGGCGCGCAAGCGCCCGAGCGGTTCGGATCAGTTCGCTGCCCAGCACTCCAGTTCCAGCCTGCCATCGTAAGCGAGGCCCGATGCACCGAAGGCACTGCGGGCTGGCTTGGGGCCGGGGAAATAGGTGACGTAGACCTCGTTGAAATCGGCCCATTCGTTGATGTCGGCGATCATCACCGTGCACTTCACCACCCGATCCATGGAGGAACCGTTGGCTTCCAGGATGCGCTTGACGTTCTCCAGTGCCTGTTTTGCCTCTGCTTTGATGCCGCCGGGCGCCAGGGTGGTGGTGCCCGGCAGATTGCCGAGCTGGCCGGACAGAATGAGCAGATCGCCGACCCGAACGGCGGCGGAGAACGGAAAATCTCCTTCCAGGGGTGTGCCGGCGTTGGAATAGGTCACCGGCGCTTTGGTTCCGGCATCGGTGTCGGCATGGGCGTGTGTGGCAGAAATGCCGGCGATGAGGCCGAGCACGGGTAACAGTGCGAGCAGAATGCGTTCAGTCATGAAGTCTCTCCGATCATCTGGCAAACGGTGAGTGTACGCCTGCACACCACCACCCGCCTGCACGCGCTGTGAAGCGCACGCGTCAGTGCAATCGATAAGCCAGCAGTGCGTTGCCCGGCAGTTGCCCGAACTGGCCGTAGCCGGATTGAACGTAGAGCAGGTCGCCGGCCACCTGCACACCCGCCACATCGATGGCGCCGCCGTGGGCGGGTACGCCATTGACGGTCTCGAATCCCCGGTAGGTGTCCGTTTCCCAGAGTACGTCACCGGTCTCCCGGGAGAATGCCCGCAGCCGGCCGTCCAGGGCGGCGGCCAGGACCAGGTCGTTCACCACCAGGGGCGGGGCGGAGAGGCCGAAGAAAAAGGAGCAGTCGGGATAGAGTTCGGTTCGACCGAAGTACTCGTAGAGGTTGGTTTCACAGCCGCGCTGCACCGGCGCTTCCCAGAGCAGTTCGCCATTTTCGACGGACAGCGCGTAAAGGCCGGGGGCGGGCCGATAGTTCGGCAGCGGATACGGCGGGTCCGCCACTGGCGCGTAGATCACACCATCCGCCACTGCCAGGCCCCAGTGAATGCCGCCAAGGGCGGAACCGGCACCGACGCGTTTCTGCCAGATCAGCGCGCCTTTCCGGTCAGGGTCCAGGGCATAGACGTCGCCCGACTTCTGGCCGACGATCAGTCGGTCCCGGCCCTCGGCATCTTTCGTGATCACCACCGCGGCACCGATGTCGTGGTCCGGCCCGCGCCACTTCGGGCAATTCGGGCCCGGCGGATTCCGGTCGCAGGCCAGGTTGTAGGCATCACCGGCGATGGCCTGGAAGTGCCAGGCGATGACTCCGGTATCCAGGTGCAGGGCGAGCACCGAATCCGAGTAGCCGGTGGTCGGGAGCGAGGTGTTCTGACCGGTGCCGAGGTAGATCAGTCCGCGTTCCACGTCGACCGTGGGTGTGCTCCAGACTGCCACGCCGGATGGCCCCCAGCTACGGGTGCCGACGTCGGTCTGCCCCTGGCGTGTGGCGGTCTCTGTCATGGGCGTGGTCCAGAGTCGGTCGCCGGTTTCTGCGTCGAGCATCAACACGCCACCGTGGGAGACGCAGCACTCGTACTCCGGATTGGCGGCAAGTCCCACTTCATACAGCGAAGCGGGCACGATCAGCCGGTCCTGATGCTGAACCACGGCCCCGGTGAGCAGAGTGTGCTTCGTGATGCCGGCATCGTGCCGCCAGAGCCCGGCGCCGTTTTCGGCGGCGACCGCATTGACGTGTGCCTCCATGTCACCGAAGAACAGGGTCGGCTGACCCTGGGCTTTCCCTAAGGTCAGTGCCGTACGCGGTGGGGCGGGCAGTGTCCTGTGCCAGCGGATGCAACCCGTATGACGGTCGAGTGCAAACAGGTGGCCGCTGGTTGCGGCCACGAACAGCGTGTCTGCCGTGATAACGGGCTGCGAGCGGGCATTGGTTACGTCCGGCAGGCCGAACGCCCAGGCCAGACTCAGATCGCTCACATTCTCCGATCGGATGGTGCTGGCGCCTTCCGCCAGGGCGGCGGTAGCGCGCGCATCCACGGCCCAGCGCTGGAACCGGGGGGTGAGATCCATGGTTCCGGTGGCGTCTGCCGGTTCACGTCCACCGCAGTAGGCGCCCGGGTCCGGTGACCAGACAACGCGCTCGCCGGCGATGAAGGTCGTGATCTCGAGCTGCTCGCCCAGGCTCAGATCGTTGGCTTGTGCTTTCATGATGCCGTTGCTCATGGCGAACGAGACCTGGGCCGGGCTCAGCAGGGCCAGACGCTCGAGCGGCTGGGCCCGTTTCAGGTCCGGGTTCTCATGGCAGTCGGCGCAGTTGGCCGCATAGAGCGCGGCGCCCTCCGGTCCGGTCTCCGACCGATGCGGCAGGTCGGTTCCGCCCTCTCCGCTGGCGGTGCTGTTGTTGAGCGGGTCTGTGCAACCGAACAGACAGGCCAGAGTGAGCAGCAGCAACCAGCCGATGGCCTGCTCCGGCGGAATTCGAACCAGGCACATCAGAGGAATTCGGTCTTCTTCGACTGGGCGTAGAAGACCAGTGCGACCAGGCCGACGATGGCGGCAAGCTGGCAACCGAGCACGGTCAGGTAGGTGCCGTTCCAGACCACCTCCATACCGTTCACCGTGGCGCGCACGCCGTGCAGAGTGGAGATCCACCAGAGCAGCGCCTGATTGCCGAGGTTGGCAGCGACAATGGCGACGATCGCCGGGGTCAGGCCGTGGAAGATCATGGTGGTGGCGAGAATCATGATATAGGCGAGAAACACGGCCACCAGAATGATGGTCATGAGCGGAATGGTGCCGTTCGGCATCACATCGCCGATGAAGATCACGTAGCTGGCCGCGGACAGGGTCAGCCAGATGCCGCCGACCAGGAGCAGGTTGGCGATCATCTTCGCCCGGGTGTAGTCGCCGATGGTGATCGGCAGGCTCATGATGAAGGGCAGGTTCTGCTCCCGCCGTTCCTCGGTGATGGTCTGCATGGCGGCATGCACCCCGGCGCCGAACAGGGTGGAGATGAAGAGAATGAAGGCGATGGTTCCGGCGGCGTCACCCCAGGTGATGGCGAGCACGATGGCGCCGACCCCGGCCAGCCAGTAGCACAGGGACGGAATCTTCATGATCTGGAGATCTTTGATGACAAGTTCACGGACGATGCTGGTCGGCGCTGTGTTCTGGTTCGTCATGCGGCGGCTCCTCTTGCCGGGCTGGCTGGCTTCACACCGGCCGGGCGCGGTTCGGCGCGTTGACCGGCTTCCACGCTGGCGATGAAGATTTCTTCCAGGGTGAGGCGCTGAATGTCGTTGATGGTGGCGCCGGAGGCTTTCAGCGTTGCTTCCAGGGCGTCGTTGTAGCCGGACAGGGTCAGCGCGATCTGGTGCCCCATGTGCTGCACTTCCACGGCTTCCGGCAGATCGGGCAATGTGTAGTTGTCGTCGACCACCAGGCGCAGCCGCCGCCAGGAGTCCAGGAAGGACTCCTTGTCATCACTGGCGACGATGCGGCCTTTGTTGATGAAGGTGATGTGATCAGAGATCTGCTCCACATCCAGGGTGTTGTGCGAGGAGAACAGAATCGACCGGTCGTCGGCCGCCATCACCTGCATCATCTCTTCCAGAATCACCTTTCTGGCAACCGGATCCAGCCCCGTGGTGGGCTCATCGAATACGAGTAATCGGGGTTTGCGGGCGAACACCGTGAGCAGTGCAGCCTTCACCCGCTGCCCGTGGGAGAGACCTTTCACCTTCTGCTCGGGGTTCAGTTCGAAGCGTTTCAGGAGTTCGCCGGCGTAGGCATCGTCCCAGCGTGGAAAGATGCGACGCAGAAAATCCAGGTGAAAGCCGATGGTCCGGTGCCCGTACAGGCGCATGTCCTCGGAGACGAAGCCGATGTCCCATTTTGCGGCAACCTGAGCCTCCGGCATGGCGTTGCCGAGCACGGAGACCCGGCCCGCGTCCTGATGGACCAGGCCCATGATGATCCGCAGGGTGGTGGATTTACCGGCCCCGTTCGGCCCGACGAAACCCATCACCGTGCCTTGCGGCAGGGTCAGGTCGATGTCGTTCAGCGTGAAATGTGGGTAAGTCTTTCGGACGCTTTCACAGTGAATGGCATGCATGAGCGTTACCTCCCCTGATTTCTGTTGAATTGCTCGAGCAGTGCGACCAGGTCGTCGTGCTCGAGTCCCATGGCGCGGCCGAGCCGCACGGCGTGTTCGACCGCCCGTTCCAGTTCTTCCTGGCGCACGTCATCCACGTTGAGGCGTTCGCTGACGAATGAACCGCGGCCCTGTTGGGTGACGATCACGCCTGCCCGCTCCAGTTCCAGATAGGCCCGCTTGACGGTGATGACGCTCACCTTGAGCTCCGCCGCCAGTTCCCGGATGGAAGGCAGGCGGTGGCCGGGTGCCCAGTCGCCGAGGGCCACCCGGCGGCTGATCTCGTCCATGATCTGGACGTAGATGGGGCGGCGGTCGGCCTGGGAAAGGATCATCTGCGTGCTGATGGGGGCGTCATCCCGTCGGTGTTTGTGTATAAACAATATACACAGTATATACACAAGTGATACGGGTAGGCAATTGCGCCGTGGTTGCGCACGCCAAAGGCCTGAGTGGTGAGTTGGACGGGCAGACGGGCTTCAGCCAGGTTGACTGAAGTCGGAAGTCGCGCGTGGAGCGGGTGAAGGGAATCGAACCCTCGTCATCTGCTTGGGAAGCAGAGGCTCTACCATTGAGCTACACCCGCCGGGATGATCGAGTTTAGCGGCTGACAGCCATCGGGGACACTGAAGTTGATGGGGCGACACACCGATCGACTCAGGGTGGACCGACTCAGGGTGGACCGACACAGGGCGAGCCGGATGTCGGACGCTTGAGGTCGTTGCCTGAATGCGCCATCTTCCCCCAACGCCGCAGCTGCCAGGGGAAGTAGTGAATCTGTATTCGTGTTCTGTTGATCATCCTGTTCGGCCGCTGCTCGTCGGCGGATTGCTCATGATCGCGGCCCTGACCGCGGTAATGGCTGCGGTAACGGTTTCAGCGGAGGAGGCGCCGCACCCCGGCCGGATCGCCTATGAAAAGCACTGTGCCGTCTGCCACGACAATCCGGAACAGAGCAAGGCGCGCACCTTCGAGACGCTGACCCGGATGATTCCGGGGACCATCGAATATGCCCTGACGGATGGCCGGATGAAGGCTCAGGCGGCAGCCATGAGTCAGACCGAGCTTGAAGATCTGATGAACTACTTCCGGGGCCAGACACGCTCGGATAACAACTGGGTGGCGCAGGCCATGTGCTCCGAGCCTTCCGTGGATACCAGTGCCCGGGCCACGGTTTCCACGTTCGGCTTCGGTCCGAAGAATCACCGCTATCTCACGGAAGCACAGGCCGGTCTCACCCGTGAGGATTTCGGGAACCTGGAGCTCGCCTGGGCCCTGGCCTTTCCGAACATCACCATGATGCGGTCTCAGCCGGTGGTGGTGGGCGATACCCTGTTCCTCACACCGGTGGACAGCCAGCAACTCTACGCCTTCGATATCAGCGGCAGTCCGTGCCTGCGCTGGGTGTACGAAGCCGACGGGCCGCTCCGCTCGAGCCTGACCTATGGTGTGCTGCCGAAGTCTGGACAGCCCGTGCTGGTATTCGGCGGTATGGACGGGCGCCTGCACATGGTGAATGCCAGCACGGGTGAGCGGCTCTGGGTCCGTTCCATGAAACTCTTTCCGGAGACCATCATCACCGGTGCGCCGCAGCTGCATGACGGGGTGGTGTACGCGTCCATCTCTCAGTTCGAAATCATGGTGGGCGCCAATCCGGCGCACGAATGCTGCAAGAGCCATGGTGCGGTGGCGGCGCTGGATGGCATATCAGGCGAAACCCTGTGGATCAGTCACACCATGCCGGATGCTGCACCGGTCCGGGACCGGGGTGATGGCCGGATGATCTGGGGCCCCTCCGGGGCGCCGGTCTGGACGTCGCCGGCCATCGATGCCAAACGTGGCGTCCTCTATGTGGGTACCGGTGAGGCCACGTCCGAACCCGCCCATCCTCACACCGACGCCATCCTGGCGATCGAACTCGAGACCGGCGCTATCCGCTGGGCATTTCAGGCCACTGCGAACGACATTTTTCTGGCCGGTTGCCGGCGACGGGGCGAGCGCTCACCCAACTGCCCGCCGGAGTTCAGCGTGGAGCGGGACGTGGACTTCGGCGCTTCGGTGATCATTGCGGAACTCGACGATGGCACCGAACTGCTGCTCGCCGGCCAGAAATCCAGCGACGTCTGGGCGCTGGACCCGGATGACGAAGGCAAGGTGGTCTGGCACTGGAACAATGGGGTGGGTACCGCCAATGGGGGCGTGCACTGGGGTATGGCGTTCGACGGGCAGAAGGTTTACGCGCCGATCAGTGATCCCGGCCGGCCCCGCCCCGGATTTGTCCCACAGCCCGGACTCTACGCCCTGGATGCGGGCACGGGAGAGCTGGTCTGGGAGTACCGCACTGAGCCGGACTGCGACGGGCGAGAGCGGGTCCGTTACTGCGAGTTCCTGTACGGATTTTCCGCCGCCACCACGGTGGTGGGCGGGGCGGTGATCCAGGGCAGTCTGGACGGTCAGCTGCGCATCTTCGATGCCGGCAGCGGTGAAGTGATCTTCAGCTACGACACGGTGCGCGACTACCAGGGTGCCAACGGCGTGACCGGACAGGGCGGCGCCATCGACAACGCCGCCATCATCGCGGCCAATGGTCTGCTGCTGGTCAACTCGGGCTACGGCATGTTCGGTCAGGTACCGGGCAACGTTCTGCTGGCGTTCCGGCCGGTCGGCAAGGCCAGCGGCGCTCAACCACGGGGAGAGAGACCATGGATCGACGCGACTTTCTGAGTACTGCCGGTGTTGCGGCAGCAACGTCCATTGCCGCCGCCACCAGCCTGTCCGCCAGGGCCGATGCGCTCGAGCACGCCATGATGGACGAGCTGGACCGGCGGGTGGTGAAGCCGGACATGTTCTGCAACATCGGTGAGGAGCCACCGGACTACAGCACGGATCGGCGGCCGTTCCTGCAGGGCGACGATCCGCGCCTGCCGCAGATGCCGCAAGCCCCGACTCTGGTCGATTTCTTCAAGCTCCGGTTCGCGCCGGCCAACCATGTGCTGCAGAGCGCGGCCTACGCACAGAAGAACGGCATGGAGGAGAAAGTGATTCTCGCCTGCCTGCTGCACGACATCGCCGTCGGCGGTTTCATCCGCACCGATCACGGCTACTGGGGCGCGCAGCTGATCGAACCCTATGTGGACGAAGAAATAAGCTGGGCCATCCGCTATCACCAGGCGCTGCGTTTCTTTCCCGACGAAAGCGTGGGGTACGAGTATCCGGAGGCTTACTACCGGTTCTTCGGGCGGGACTACCAGCCGGAACCCTATATCGTCGAAGCGGCCGAGTATGCGCAGAAGCACAGGTGGTACATGACGGCGCGGCTGATCACCCTGAACGATCTCTATTCATTCGAACCGGACGTGCAGGTGGACGTGGACCAGTTCACCGACCTCATCGGTCGTCATTTCAGGCAGCCGGCGGAAGGCCTCGGTTTCGACAACAGCCCGGTGGCGCACATGTGGCGCAGCATGATCTGGCCGAACAACTTCCTCTAGATGCCCTCTGATTCCATTCAGATCCGCTCAGCCGTCCGGAAAGCGACCGTCGTTCAGAAAGGCGACGGTCGCATCCGCCACTGCCAGACTGTTACGCAGACCCCAGTGGGTGAGCTCGAACGCACGGAAATCGGTCATGCCTTCGAGTTTCGCGCTCGCCAGTGAGACCATGGAATCGTTCGGCAACGGCAGCCATTCATTGGTGACCAGCGCGTCCCGGGTGCCGGCGATCACCCCCACTTCGTAATTCGGCGGAGGCAAGGAAGCGGCGAAGCCGTCCGGACCGGTGCCGAGCATCTGAGCCGTGGGGCCGGCCAGGTCCAGCATGGTGCCGGGCAGACCCTCGTCCAGATCCGCCAGTTCGCTGCCGTGATTGGGCGTTCCCAGCAGCACCACCCGGCCCAGGTTTTCCGGCAGACCGGCGGCAAGGTAAGCGCGGATGAGCAGTCCGCCCAGGGAGTGGCCGACAAAGTGGACGGTGGCACCATCGCCCGTACAGCAGCGGTCGATGGCATCCGAGACCCGGGCGACCAGTTGAGCCGGTGTTTCATCATTCGACGGATAGCCGATGTTGTGCACTTCGAATCCCGCCGCGGCCAGACTGTTCTCGAGAATCAGCATGGCGGATTCGGTGCGGCCCAGCCCGTGCAGGAGCACCACCCGATCGGCACCAGGCGGGGCCGGTTTGAACAGGGGCAGTTCGGCGATGGCGACAAAGAGGCCAAGGCCGATCAGCACGACCACGGCGCCGACGCCCAGCAAGCGTTTCATGAAAATACCTCGAGCAATCTGCAGGACGGGCTGCAGAACATGAAAGTCGCATTCTGTCGATGGTGTGGTCGTCCGATCAAGCTGGTAATTTTGGCCGATGATTCGATTTTCCGCCGCCGCGGTCGCGGTCCTCCTGGTGTTCGGCCCTCAGACCCCCGCTGCAATGGCAGCAACGGCTGCGACGACGGCGGACGGGACGAAGCCGGTTGCGCCACAGAGCGTCGCGCAGCAATCCACCTTTCCCTATGAACGCGACCGGGGCCTCGTCTTCCGACGCGGTGCGACGGATCTCTGGCTCGGGGTGCGGGGCCAGTTCCGTTACAACAGCACCGCGACGGTGCTGGATACGGAGGAGCCGACCCAGGTCGATGAATCGTTGAGCGTCAACCGGGCGCGAATCAAAGGCGGTGGCGTCGTCGGCGTGCCCTGGCTGGCAGGGTATGGCGAATACGATCTGGTCGGTTCCAAGTGGCTCGACTACCGCACGACGATTACGGTATCCGGCTGGCTGGACATCCGCTTCGGCCAGTGGAAGAGCGATTTCAGTCGGGAACGGATCAACTCTTCCGGCAAACAGCAGCTGGTGGAACGCTCCATCAGCAACTACTGGTTCACCCTGGATCGCCAGCGCGGACTCTCCACCAGTACCCGGGTTGGCGAAGGCACCCGCTGGGATTCGAAGGTCTGGGTGCAGGCGCTTTCAGGGCAGGGTCTGAATCAGGAAACCGAGCGCGGTGAAGGTCTGCTCCTGGCGCGCTGGCAGTGGAATCCCGATGGTGAAGTGCTGCCGTTCTCCGGCTCGGATCTGGAGCGTCGATCCCAGCGCCTGAGCTCAGTGGCCCTCGCCTATGTCAGCGGTGACAGCCACTGCTCCCGCTTTTCGTCCAACGGTTGCGGTCAGCTGCCCGGCTTCAGCAGTAGCGAATTCGATCTGGAACAGCTGATGTTCGAGACCGCCCTGCAGTATCGGGGACTGGGATGGGAACAGGAGCTCCACTACAAGCGGATTCGGGATGAACGGACCGGGGAGGTGACGCGGCTGATGGGCGGCTATGCTCAACTCGGCAGTTTTCTGAATGAGTGGTGGCCCATTGTGCCTGCCCGGCTGGAACTGGTGGCCCGGCTGGCGCTGGTCGACCCGGACACGGATCACAGCGGTGATACCAACCGGGAGTTCACCCTGGGGGCAAACTGGTTCATCCATGGCCACCGCAACAAGTTGTCGGCGGACCTCTCCTGGCTGAAGGAGGATGACATCGTCGATGCCCACAGCCAGTTCCGACTGCGGCTGCAATGGGAGGTATCGCTGTAGAGCCGGTCAGCCGGTCTGAACGATCCCGGCTTCCTCGGACTTTTCGCCGAGCAGACGGTTGGTGATCACGCCGGCCGTCATCGCACCATTCACGTTCAGGGCGGTACGGGCCATGTCGATCAGCGGCTCGATGGAAATCAGCAGCGCCGCCACTGTGACCGGAAAGCCCATGGCCGGCAGAACCACGAATGCGGCGAAGGTGGCGCCGCCACCCACACCGGCGATGCCGAAGCTGGATATGGCGACGATGGCCACCAGCCCGGCTATGAACGACAGGCTCATCGGGTCCACGCCCATGGTCGGCGCGATCATCACCGCCAGCATGGCGGGATAGATACCGGCGCAGCCGTTCTGGCCGATGGTCGAGCCGAAGGTGGCGGAGAGATTGGCCACCGGAGGCTTCACGCCGAGTTCTTCGATCTGGGTTTCCACATTGAGGGGAATGGTCGCGGCCGAACTGCGCGAGGTGAACGCGAAGGTGAGCACGGGCCAGACTTTCTTGAAGTAGTCGAGCACGTTGGTGCCTGACAGCGTCAGCAGCCCGGCGTGGACGCCGAACATGATGGCGATGGCCAGATAGGACGCGACGATGAAGGTGAGCAGGTTGAGAATGTCGGCGGCGTCCGAGCCGGCCACCACCTTGGTGATGAGAGCGAGAATCCCGTAAGGCGTCAGCGCCATCACCATGTGTACCAGCTTCATCACGATTTCCTGAGCCGTTTCCACGAACTCGACGATGGCTTCTCCCCGGGCCGGGTTGTCGCGCATCACGCCGAGGGCGGCGATACCGAACAGGATGCCGAAGATGACCACGGCGATGATGGAGGTGGGTCTGGCGCCGGTGAGGTCGTGAAAGATATTGGCGGGAATGAAGCGAACGAGCATGTCCGCCAGACCGAGATTGGCGACGCCCTCGTAGCGCGTTGTCAGGGTTTCAGCCCGTTCCAGTTCGCGAGCGCCTTCCGTCAGACCGTCGGCGGTGAGTCCGAAGGCGTTAGTGACAAGAATGCCCACGAGCGCGGCGATCATGGTGGTGCCCACCAGGATGCCGATCACGCTGCCGCCGATCCGGCCCAGGGCCGCCAGATCGCGCATCCGGACAACCGCCGCGATCATCATCACCAGCACCAGGGGCATGATGATCATGCGCAACAGATTCACATAGCTGGCGCCAACCACATTGGTCCACTCCAGGGTGTCGGCGACCACGGCCGCGTTGCCGGCGTAGAAGATCTGCAGTGCGAACCCGAAGATCAGGCCCGCGCCAAGGCCTGCGAGAATCTGCCGGGACAACGGCGTATCCGGCCGCTTCATTCTGAACAGCAGGATGATCAACCCTGTGAATACCGTGAGGTTGATGATGACTGAATAGGACATTGTGACTGGCCGTCTCCCCGGGAGGGGCGACTATAACGCGTTCGTCAGTCGTCCGCGTAGCCGTTCAGGCTCCTGACCACCGTCTGTTCGTAGTCGAGAGCGGCCCCCGCCACCCGGCCGGACTCGCCTGTTGTCAGCCAGCGGCGCGTCCGGCCCGCATCGCCGAGCGGCGTGCGGGTGCCGAAGCTGTTCAGGAACACCATGCCGACCGGCCTGCCATCGACCTCGGCCACCATCACGAGGCAGCGCCCGGCTTCCTTGAGATATCCGGTTTTCGAGAGCCTCACATCCCAGCGGCTGCTGGCCGTGAGCGGATTGGTGTTGCCGTAGGCGAGGCTGTAGCGCGGGCCGCTGAATGAGGCCTGGGTCTGGTAGGTGGTGGAATAGGTGCGGATCAGATCGTAGTCGTAGGCGGCAGCCACCATCTTCCAGAGATCGGCAGCCGAGGCGACGTTGCCAAGTGACAGTCCGGTCGGATCGTCGAACCGGCTGCTGGTCATTCCCAGGGCGCTGGCTTTGTCGTTCATGGCCGCAACGAAGGCATCGAAGCCGCCGGGGTAATGTCTCGCCAGCGTATGCGAGGCCAGGTTCTCGCTCGACATCAGGGCGATCTTCAGAAGCTGGTCCCGGCGGCTTTTCGAATCGACCCGGATCCGGGAATAGGCGTTTTTCTCTGTCTTCTTTTTCCAGCCCAGAATGGTGAGGGGTTCGTCCAGGGGCTGTCCAGCGTCCAGGACCACCATGGCGGTCATCAATTTGGTGACGGAGGCGATGGGCACGGTGAGATCGGCATTCTTGGTGTGCAGCAGTTTGCCGGTGGAAAGGTCGCCGATGGCGGCGTGCACGGAGGCGAGTTGCACCTCGGAAGCATGGATGGAAAGGGGGATGGCAAACCCGGCCAGGAGCAGGAGCAGGCGGGTGTGACTTTTGCGTGTTTTCCTGAGTGCTGTCTTAAGTGTCATGCGGAATCGTCAGGCCGGCGTTCAGCACGCAGTTTCCCCGAAATGGAGGTCTATTTTCTCACGTGTGGCTGAAAATTAGTACATTGTCGGAGCCGGGGGCCGGGCGTAAGGTGCGCGACCCTGAAATGGATGGTAGACAAGGGAGGAGTGTCCATCATGCCAAGCCTGAACCCCCGGAGCCCGGATGCCCGCCAGCTGGTGCGGGCAATGACGGAAAGTGCCGCGCTGCCGGCCTTCGTCCAGCAAATCAATCCCCATACCCTGAAACACCTGGTGGACGACGTCGGTCTGGAGGACGCGGGGGCGCTGATCGCCCATGTATCCAATCAGCAACTGGTGCACCTGCTCGACGAGACGCTGTGGACGGGTGCCCGGCCGGGTGATCCGGACAAGCTGTCGGTGGCCGAGCTGTTGCGCTGGCTGGATCTCTGGAACGGTCTCGGGAAAGGCTTTGTGGCCGACAAGCTGTATGAACTGGGTGATGATTTCTGTGCGCTGGCCTTTTCCCGACTGCTGGTGATTGCGGACTTCGACATGGCCGCACGGGTGCTCGACGAGCACACCCTGGCCATCGGCCGCTACATCGTCCGGGTGCGGGTGGATGATGAGTGGGACGCCGTGCAGACGGCTGTTACGGCGCTGTGGCAGGACTATCCGGACTACTGCGAAGCCATCTTCGCCCGGCTGGCCTTCCGGCACTCGATCCTCGGCGAAGACGATACCGCGAAAGTTCTGGATGCGGATGCCAGTCACGCCCACGAACAGGGACGGGAGGAATCCGGTTTCGTCACCTCGGTGATGGCGGGCAGCTTTCTGCGCGACCTGCGGTTTGCCGATGTGGATGCGCTCAGTCTGGAAACGGACTACGACCTCATGACTCAGGATTACTTCCGGCGCCGTGCGTCGTTGAAAGAGCAGGCGGCGGCAGCAGCCAGGCCCGTGGATCAGTCAGAGGCAGAGTCCGAGGCGTCCGGCCCCGCCGCCGGGTCAAGCGAGTCCGGATCGGCCGACGGCGCGGAACTCGATGCGGCCGGCACGGCGGCGCTCAACGCCCTGGAAGTGGAGCTCTTTGCTTACGAGCGGGCCCAGATGCGCCCGGCCGCGTTGCTCACCGGGCCGGAGACGGTGGAAGTCGTGGATGCGGACTGGGTGCGGGTGGCGCTGGGCCGTCTGCAGAGCGAACCCGAGGTCTTCGACGCCCGCATGGACGAACTCACATATCTGTCAAATCTGCTCATGGCGGGAACCGAATCCGGCGGCGAGCGTCTGGATTCATCGGAGGCTGCCAACCTTGTGATTGCGACCTGCACCCTGGGAGCCTGTCATGATCTCTGGCTTGAGCTTGAAGGCGACGAGGTGGCGGCGGTGCTGGATATGCTGGCGGACAGACCCGGCCTTGTGCGGCTGTTCCGGATCGGCTGGCAGCTGCTGTCGAATCTGCCGGCCATGGCCGCCGCCCGGTTGAAATCGGTGTTCGCGGATCCGGACGTGCGCAACCGGCTGGCGGAGAAGCCCTGGGTGCTCGGTGAGGTGGACGGGCTGCTTGGCAACCCGGATTTCGAGGAAGTGGTGGCCAGCCGGAACTTCGACGATGCCCAGGAAACCCTGAAGATCCTGGCGATAGCGCTGGAGCCGGAAGCGGTGGTGGCACTCTGTGTGCTGACAGATGGCGTGCCCCGGTTCGCGCGGGTGCTGGAGCAGACGCCGCCGGAAGGCGCGGTGACGACCTATGCGGCCCGGCCCGTGGCGACGATGAAGGATCTTCTGATCGTGCATCGTTTTCTCGACGATCTGGCCGACCAGGTTCGGCTCTGATCGCGACTGGGTCATAATCCAGCCGCCACCCTGGCGATGAACACACTGTGAAGGAGAAAGCGTTGAAGGATGAAACCAAACTGATCCACTCGGGTTATGAACCGGATCCCACCACCCGGGCGGTGGCGACCCCGATCTATCAGACGGTGGCTTACGAGTTCGAAAATGCCCAACACGGCGCGGACCTTTTCAACCTGGCCGTGCCGGGCAATATCTATACCCGCCTGATGAATCCCACCACGGATGTGCTCGAACAGCGGGTGGCGGACCTGGAAGGGGGCGTTGGTGCGCTCTGCCTGAGTGCGGGATCGGCAGCCATTCACTATGCAATTCTGAACATTGTGGAGCAGGGCCAGAACGTGGTGACCACGCCGCAGCTCTACGGTGGCACCTACACCCTGTTCGCACACATGTTCCCGAAGCAGGGGATCGAGGTGCGTTTCGCAGAATCGGATACGCCGGAAGCCATTCGTGCCCAGGTGGATGAGAACACCCGGGCAATCTTCAGCGAGTCCATCGGCAATCCGGCCGGCAACATCGTGGACATCGAAGGGCTGGCCAGAGTGGCCGATGACTCCGGTGTGCCGCTGATCGTGGACAACACGGTGGCCACGCCCATGCTGATCAAGCCGATCAGCTACGGGGCGCACATCGTCGTGCACTCCATGACAAAGTACATGGGTGGACATGGCACTTCCCTGGGCGGTGCCATCGTCGATGGCGGCAACTTCCCGTGGGCGGAGCACGCGGCCAAGTTCACCATGCTCACCGAGCCGGAGCCTGCCTATCATGGCGTGGTCTACACCGAGGCCATGGGGCCGGCGGCCTACATTGCCCGGGCACGGACCGTACCGCTGCGGAACACGGGTGCGGCAATTTCCCCCTTCAACGCGTTTCTGATTCTGCAGGGGCTTGAAACCCTGGCGCTGCGGATGGCGCGGCACTGCGATAACGCCATGGCAGTGGCGAACTTCCTGAACAGTCACGATGCCGTATCCCGGGTGGTGTTCGCCGGACTCGAACAGGATCCGTACCACGCGCTGGCCCAGAAATACTGTGATGGTCGGCCGGCGTCCCTGCTCACGTACGAGGTGAAGGGGGGCTATGACGCAGCCGTGCGGTTCCACGATTCGGTTTCGCTGTTCACCCGCCTGGTGAACATCGGCGATACCAAGTCCCTGGTCTGTCATCCCGCCTCCACCACCCACCGGCAGCTGACGGAGCAGGAGCAGATCAAGGCCGGCGTGACGCCCGGTATGGTGCGGTTGTGCGTGGGCATCGAGCATATCGACGACATCCTGGCGGACCTGAGTCAGGCACTGGCGGCGGCGGAAGGCTGAGTCGATCTGATTGGTGGCGGGTCGCAGGGAGCCCCTGATGAACACGGAACAGGCACAGGCTGAAATCGGCAAAGCGCCCTATGTCAGCCTGGCGACCTTCCGCCGTTCGGGTGCCGCGGTGCGGACCCCCGTCTGGATAGCCCCGCACGGAAGTGCCTTCTATGTGTTCTCCGCCGGGCAGGCGGGCAAGGTGAAGCGGTTGCGCAATGCCTGCCGGGCGGAAGTTGCCGTCTGCGATGTGCGCGGCAGGGTGCTCGGGCAGTGGCACCCGGCCGAGGCCCGGCTGGTGGCGGATGCCGCGGAGATTGCCCGGGCGCTCACTGCGCTCAAGCGCAAATACGGTGTGCAGATGTGGCTGGCCGATGTGGGATCCCGGCTTACGGGTAAGTTTCACAAGCGGGCCTACATCCGGGTCGAGCTGACCGGCGACTGACCCGGTGGAACCGGTGGTCGCGCGGGAAATCGGGAGAATACCCTCCCGAGACCGACAATAAGAAAGCACCACCGCAGTCACCAGAAAACAGCACTAAATTACCGCGGCATGGTCAGAAACTGGTCGTCGCGGGGCGCGGTTAAGCAGTACGCGTCCCGCGCTTTTCTTTGTGCGTGCTTCGGCTAAGTCTTCAGTTATGTCTCGAGCTATGTCTTCAGCTATGTCTTCAGCTATTCGTCCAGGCGCTGATCCCCACTGCCGCCGAGGTTGACCTCGAGGCGGATTCTGGCGCCGAGCACGGTTTCGTAGTCCCGCTCTTCCGGCCAGGCGACGATGGGCCAGAATTCCACGAAGAACCAGGGGCGCCAGGCCTGCTGCCGGTAACGGACCTGAAGCTGGTAATGGTTGAAGTGGTCGTCACCGGCACGGAGGATCTCGTCTTCGTCGAACGGTGAATCTTCGATCGACAGCTTGCGGTACAGGGCTTCGTAGGCGAGTTTTCGAGTGTCGCTCAGTGAGTGAAAGATCGAAAACTTCTGCTCCACGTACGGGTTTTCTTCGTTTTCCTCGAAGTACTGCAGCCGGGTTCTGGAGCGGAACAGCAGGTCGTCGGTGAGCCCCCGGTTGAAGTACTGGCGGAAGTCGTTGCGGACGCCGGTTTTCGAGTAGTAGTAGAGCCGGTTGGTGCTCTGACCCACCCACTTGCCGGCCAGATCGTACTCTGTGCCCAGATTGAACCTGCCGAACGGATCGGGATCTCCGCCTTTGATCCGCAGACCCAGATCGAAGCTATAGCCGTGGTTGGCGCTCTGCCTGCCGATCCAGCGCAGGGCGATGTCGTTGTCGTCGTCGTTGGGTGAGGCCTGGTCGATGTCAGCGCCCTGATCGTCGTTCATGACCAGCCGCAGGCGGCTGTTCATGCCCGGCAGCACCAGGTGCAGTTTGATCTTCGGCGACAGTTCCCAGCCGTGGTGCTGCACATAGTCGGTGTTCAGGCGCAGACGGATCCGGTTTTTTCTGTCTGTAAAGGTGGCGTGCTCGTCGTTGACGAAGAAGCTGTCGATCTGGTTGACGGTGGCCTGGACCAGGTTGTCCACGGAATCGTAAGAGCGATCGACCACATTGCGTCTTTTTTCCGGATCCCCGGTTTCTCCCGCCAGCGCATTGGCGCCAACCATCAATGCCAGCATGGCCGATGCCAGCGGGGGAGAACGGCGCTGCGTCAGGATAGTCATCAGCTCGCAATCTAGCAGCTTGAGCTACACTGATCGATAAGGAGGGTATCCCATGAGGCTGCAACACAAAGTGGCCGTGATCACCGGCGGCGCCAGCGGCATGGGCCGGGCGACCGTTGAGCGTTTCCTGCACGAAGGTGCGCGGGTGGTGATTGCGGATTTCAATGCCGGGACGGGTGAAGCGCTGGTCGACGCGCTCGCCGCACAAGGCTATGAAGAAGCCTGCTCATTCATACGCACGGATGTGGCAAGCGAAGACGACGTGGTCGCCATGCTGGAGCATGCGGTCAGCTGTTTCGGAAGTCTGGATGTGTTGTTCAACAATGCCGGTGTGGGGGGGGCGATCGGCCCGCTGACGGAGACCCGGGTCGAGGACTGGGACTACACCTTCGATGTGCTGGCCAAGGGGGTGTTCCTCGGGATCAAACATGGTGCCCGGATCATGAAGGCAGCCGGGCGCGGTGGCTCGATCGTGAATACCGCCTCCATTGCCGGCCTGTCCGGAGATGCGGGGCCGCTCGTCTATTCTGCCGCCAAGGCAGCGGTGATCAGTCTGTCTCAATCGGCAGCCGTCGAACTCGCCCCGGACCACATCCGGGTGAATGCCATCTGCCCGGGGTTCATCGTCACACCGCTGGCGGATGGGGGCGATCCGGAAGGCACACGGCGGGCGTTCGCGGGCGGGCAACCCTGGCCGGACTACGGTCGGGGGGAGAATATCGCTGCGGCCGCGTTGTTCCTGGCCAGCGATGATGCGGCGTTCGTGACCGGTGAGAAGCTGGTGGTGGACGGCGGCCTGACGGCGGCCGGTCCGGAGTTGTCCAGGAAATTCCCGCGCACCTCGGCCCGCAATTCCAGGGTCAGCGGGGTAACAAAGGGCAGCACGGGCGAGGCGCCTGCGTTGAGGAGGCTCACATGAAGCTGGCCACCTGGAATGTGAACGGCATGAAGGCCCGGCTCGATTTCATGAAGCTCTGGCTCGAGGATCGATCTCCGGACGTGGTCGGTCTGCAGGAGTTGAAACTCACCGACGAGAACTTTCCGCACGAGTTCTTCGCCGAACTCGGCTATCAGGCCCTGACCCATGGTCAGAAGAGCTGGAATGGCGTTGCGGTGCTGTCAAAGCTGCCGATGGCGGTGGAACAGGTGGGATTGCCCGGTCAGGCCGCATTCGGTTCGCGTCTGATCACCGTGCGCATTGATGATGGAAGCGCCGAAGGACTGCAGTTCACCACCGTCTACTGCCCGAACGGCAAAACCCTGGAGCACGAGGACTATCCGGCCAAGCTCGACTGGTTTGACGGTCTGGCAGAATATCTGGAAGGCACGCTGGCGGGTGCCAGCGTGCTCTGCGGGGACTTCAATATCGTGCCGGAAGCGCTCGACAGCTGGATGGGTGCACAGGGCAGCGGTCGTCTCTTCCACACGGATGCGGAGCGCAGCCGGATGGCGCGAATTGCGGGTCTCGGCCTGACCGATCTGTATCGGACCCTGTATCCGGATGAGCAGACCTTTTCCTGGTGGGACTATCGGGGAGGTGCCTTCCACCGGAAACAGGGGCTGCGGATCGATCTGCTGCTTGGCACGCCCAGCGTTGCCGGGCGGCTGACCGCCGCCGGCACCGACCGGGACTACCGTAAAAAGCAGGCAGGCCTGACCGCGTCAGACCATGCGCCGGTGCTCGTCGAACTCAACTAGATCGCTGGCGCTGAGGTCTGGCGCCCCGGCTACCACTGCTCGAAGTGCACGATATCGTCCATGGCCTTGCGCGGCGCCGGCTTGAAGTCCGTGCCACGGGTATAGGCGATGGGGACCAGGGCGACCTGGGTGATCTCATCGTAGGGAATCCCCAGAATGTCGGCACAGGCCTTTTCCTGCATGAGATGGATGGTGGTCCAGCAGGTGCCCAGACCCCGGGCCCGGGCGGCCAGCATGAAAGACCAGGCGGCAGGGATGATGGACCCGAAGGTGCTGGCCTGGGCGACATTCGCCATCTCACCGGTCACGCCATCCACCCGGCCGGCCACGCAGGGAATCATGAACACGGGTGCCTTGGCCATGTTCTCGGCCAGATACTGAGCCGATCCCATCACCCGCTCCTGGGTCGCAGCCATTTCCGGGTCGTCGCCGTGCACGTTGGCCGCCGACATGTCGCTGGCCGCATAGACGTTCTTGAACAGGCTGCCGTAGATCTCACCAAGGGCCTGGCGCTTGGCCGGGTCGGTGACGAACAGGAAGTGCCAGCCCTGGGCATTTGAGCCGCTGGGCGCCTGGAGGGCGAGCTCCATGCACTCCATCAGCACCGCTTTCTCCACCGGCCGGTCGAAATCCAGTCGCTTGCGGACGGCGCGGGTGGTGGAAAGCAGTTCGTCGTTGGTCAGATTCAGTTGCGTCATGGTCAGCCCCGGTCGGTCGTTTAAAACCGCACTTTACAAGATTCTCCAGAGTTTGAGCGGCTCTCTCTTCTGTGCTCCAATGGCGCCCCGGACTCTTTCAGTAAGTAAAACAACTTCCCGAATGCGCGATTATTTCATTCGCCGCGCGCTTCTCATCATCCCGACCCTGATTGGTATTACGATGCTGGTCTTCATGGTCACCCGGTTTGTTCCCGGCGGCCCGCTGGAGCGCGCCATCATGGAGGCACAGCAGGCAACCCTGTCCAGCCAGACCACCCGTTCCGCGGGGCAGGGTATGGCACTGTCTGAGGCGCAGCTGCAACAGCTCAAGGAGTACTACGGGTTCGACAAGCCCTGGTACGAGAGCTATGTGCTGTGGGTCGGCAAGGTAGTGCAGGGGGACCTGGGCACCAGCTACCGGTACAACGAACCGGTCTGGGATGTGATCAGCCAGCGATTCCCCATCAGCCTGTTCTATGGCCTGGTCAGTCTGGTGATCACCTATCTGGTCTGCATTCCGCTCGGGGTGGTGAAGGCCATCGGCCACCGCAGCACCATGGACAACGTGACCAGCGTGCTGGTGTTCGCCGGTTATGCGGTGCCGGGATACGTGCTGGGTGCTCTGCTGCTGCTGTTCTTCGCGGTGGAAGTGGACTGGTTTCCCATGGGGGGCTTCACCAGTTTCAACTTCGACGAACTCACCCCTGTGGGTAAGGTGCTCGATGTGATGCATCACGCCACGCTGCCGCTCATCTGCTATCTGGTGGGCAGCTTCGCGGTCACCACCATGCTCATGAAGAACAACCTGATGGATAACCTGGCCGCCGACTATGTGCGCACGGCGGTGGCCAAAGGCGTGCCTTTCAAAAAAGCCGTCTCCAGCCACGCACTCAGAAACTCGCTGATACCCATCGCAACCACCTTTGGTCAGAACATCACCCTGCTGGTTGGTGGATCATTTCTGATCGAGACCATTTTCGACATCGACGGCTTTGGCCTCCTCGGTCTGACCAGCATCTTCGACCGGGACTATCCGGTGGTGATGGGCATCGTCTTCCTGGCCAGCCTGCTGCTGCTGATCGGCAACATCCTGTCGGACATGCTGGTGGCCATGGTGGATCCCCGGGTGCGTTTCAACTGATGTTTCAGCTGAATCCACTCACCATCCGCAAGCTGAAGCGGTTTCGCGAAATCCGCCGGGGATACTATTCAGCCGTTCTGCTGGTGGTGCTGACCGGGTTGTCGCTGTTTGCCGAACTGATGGTGAGCGACAAGGCGATCATCGTCAGTTACCAAGGCGAGTGGTCTTTTCCCACCTACGCGGATGTGAAGCTCGGTGCCGCCTTCGGTCTGACGGGGACGGACGCGGTGATCCCGGTGGATTACCGGGCGCTGCAAGCGGGCTTTGAAGGCACCGACAACTGGGTGCTCATGCCCATGGTGCCCTGGGGCCCCTACTTCAACGACACGGTGGACGGTGTACTCAAGGCACAGGCGCCGGATTTCGAGCGGGGCCACTATCTCGGTACGGACAGCACCGGCCGTGATGTGCTCTCGCGCCTGATCTACGGCTTCCGCACCGCCATTTTCTTTGCCATCGCCTTTACCGTGCTCACCTATCTGATCGGGGTCAGTATCGGTTGCGCGATGGGCTACTTCGGTGGGGTATTCGATCTTCTGTTTCAGCGGATCATCGAGATCTGGTCGAACATTCCATTTCTATACATGGTGATCATCGTCTTCTCGGTGATTCCGTCGACCTATGAGATCGGCACCCGGATCGGGATTCTGCTGCTCATCATGGTGCTGTTCTCCTGGACCGGGCTCACCTATTACATGCGCACGGAAACCTACAAGGAAAAAGCGCGCGACTATACCGCCGCCGCCCTGGTGCTCGGCGCCGGAACCTCCAGGGTGATCTTCCGGCACATCCTGCCGAACACCATCGCCACCATGGTGACCTTTATTCCCTTCACGGTGGTCAGTGCCATCACGGCCATCACCGCACTGGATTTTCTCGGCTGGGGGCTGCCGCCGCCAACGCCGAGCATCGGCGAACTCCTCAAGCAGGGCACCGCCAACCTGACTACCGCACCCTGGATCGTCACCTCGGCTTTTGTCGCCCTGGTGTTCATTCTGGCGGTGGTTACCTTCATCGGCGAAGCCGTTCGTGAGGCCTTCGACCCCCGTAAATTCACGCTCTACCGTTGAGGTTATTCATGTATCGCAGTCATCAGACCTCTCTCTCCCGGCCCCGCGCGGGCCTGTTCGCCTGCTTCCTCGCCGCGACCGCTCTCATCAGCGGCTGCGGTTCAGACAGTGCCAGTGACGCGGCCGCCGAAGATGCTGCCGGCAGCGAGGCGCGCAAGGCGGCCATGCAGACCCACATGCAGGCTCACTTCGACAGCTTCTACGCTCTGCCGCCAGAGGTGACCGAGGCCAAAGAGCGGGGAGAGATCAGCCAGGCGGAAATCGATGAGCGGATTGCCGCTGGTGAGTTCGAGAAATTCTTCCAGTTCAAAACGCCGGCAGATCTTCCGCAGGACCTGGTCTGGGAAAATGGCTCAGATCTCCCTGAGTTCGCGAGCCCGGACGCGAAGAAGGGTGGCACTCTGTATGGCAGTCTGGCCAGCTTCCCGCGCACGCTGCGGTTGTTCGGTCCTGACTCAAACGGCTCCTTCCGGCCCTGGATTCTGGACGACACCCGGATGGGGTTTGCGCGCCTGCATCCGAACGATACGTCCATCGACGCCAACGGCAACTTCCGTTATTACCCGGGTATCGCCGAAGCCTGGGCCATGGACCGGGAGACACGGACGGTTTATGTGAAGATCGATCCGCAAGCCCGCTTCAGCGATGGTGTGCCGATCACGTCCGACGACATGATGTTCAGCGTCTACTTCTGGCAGCAGGAGTTCATCAACGCACCCTGGTACAACAACTACTTCAAACGCAACTTCACCAGGATCACCCGCTACGACGAGCGCACTTTCTCCATGACCCAGCCGGAGGCGAAGCCGAACCTGATCTATCGGGTGCTGGAGCTGGACCCCCTGCCGGCGCATTTCTACGACGAGGTGGGCGATGACTACGTGCAGCGCTACCAATGGGCGTTTGCGCCCACCAGCGGCCCCTACGTGATCGAGCCGGAAAACCTCAAGAAGGGGCGATCCGTGACGCTGACCCGACAGAAAGACTGGTGGGCGAAAGACAGGAAGTTCTGGCGAAACCGCTTCAATACCGATCGGATCCACCTGGTGGTGATCCGCGACCAGGCGAAGCGCTTCGAGGCATTCCGCAAGGGTGAACTGTCCATGTTCAGCCTGTCCCTGCCTGAGTACTACTACGAGAAACTGCCTGCCAGCGATCCGCTGGTTCAGAACGGTTACGTGAAGCGAAGCGTTTTCTACAATCAGATTCCCCGGCCTACTTACGGGCTCTGGATGAACAGCGACCGGCCGCTGCTGAATGACCGCAACATCCGGGTCGGCATCAACTACGCCACCAACTGGGACAAGGTGATCGCCGAGTATTTCCGGGGTGACTACTCGCGGATGCGAACCACCGCGGATGGTTATGGCGAGTTCAGCCATCCGACCTTGACCGCTCGACCATTCGATGTGGAGAAGGCGCTCGAACAGTTCGCCGCTGCCGGATTCACCGAGCGGGATACGGACGGTGTGCTGATGAACGCGGACGGCTCAAGGCTCTCGTTCACCCTGTCCACCGGCTACGAAACGATGAAGGACACCCTCACCATTCTGCGGGAGGAGGCGCTGAAGGCCGGTCTGGAATTGCGGCTGGAGGTGCTGGACGGCACCACTGCCTGGAAAAAGGTGCAGGAAAAACAGCACGACATTCACTTCTCCGCCTTCAACGTGGGCGTGGAGATGTATCCCCGCTACTGGGAAACCTTTCACTCGGTGAATGCCTATGACGTGCCCTGGCTGTCGGACGGCAGCCCGAATCCGAATCGACAGCTGAAACCCCAGACCAACAACCTGCTGTCCATCGCCAACCCGGAGCTGGATAAGCTCATCGAGGCGTACCGGGCGAGCGATGATGTGCAGGAAATGCAGCAACTGGCCTTTGCGATGGAGGAACTGCTCCACGATGACGGGTCTTTCGTACCGGGCTTCGTGGTGCCGTTCCTGCGCGGGGCGTACTGGCGCTGGGTGAATTTCCCGGAAGCATTCAATGTGAAAACGGCCCGCAATCTTCAGGAGCATTTCCTGTTCTGGATAGACGAAGAGGCCCGCGAAGAAACGATGCAGGCCCGGCGCTCGGGTGAGACCTTTCCGGTTGCTGATGAGGTCTACGATCAGTACCGGGACCAGTGAGCGTGCCATCCGCCAGCCATCGCGAGACGACGGTGTCATGAGCGACACGCTGCTCAGCGTTGAGAATCTTGTCACTGCGTTCCAGACGGATGAGGGTGAGATTCACGCGGTGGATGGGGTCAGCTTCTCCGTGGGTAAAGGGCGCACCCTGGGGCTCGTCGGGGAGTCCGGTTGCGGGAAGACGGTGACCGCGCTGTCGATCATCCAGTTGCTGCCCCGTCCGATGGCTCGAATTGTGGCCGGCGAGATTCTGTTCGAAGGCGTTGATCTGGCCTCGGCGGACACCGACCGCCTGCACGGGATTCGCGGGAATCGGATCGGCATGATCTTTCAGGAACCCATGACGGCCCTCAACCCGGTGCACCGGATCGGTCGTCAGATCACCGAAGCGCTGAAGCTGCATCGTAAACTCACGGATGCTGAAGCACTGGAGGCCGCCATCCACATGCTGGACCGGGTCGGTATTCCGAACCCGGAGGTGCGGGTGAGTGAATACCCGCATCAGCTGTCCGGCGGCATGCGGCAACGGGTGATGATTGCCATGGCGCTGATCTGCGACCCGGCGCTGGTGATCGCCGACGAGCCGACCACCGCCCTGGACGTGACGATTCAGGCGCAGATTCTCGGTCTGCTTCAGGACATGCAGGATCAGCTCGGCACCAGCATCATCATGATCACCCATGACCTCGGGGTGATCGCCGAGACCTGTGACGATGTGGTGGTCATGTATGCCGGCCGGATTGCCGAACAGGGCACCGTGGAGCAGGTCTTCAACCACCCGAGGCATCCCTACACCCGAGGGCTGCTCGCGTCCATTCCGCGCCTGTCCACACCGCGGAAGAGCCGCCTGCCGACCATAGACGGCATGGTGCCGGCGTTGACGGACATGCCGGCCGGTTGCCGGTTCAACAACCGCTGCCCTTATGCAGACGAACACTGTGTGGCCGATTACCCGGACATCACCGATGCGGAAGACGGTCATCTCGTGGCCTGTCACAAGTGGCAGGCCCTGGAGGTGGCGAATGTCTGAGCTGCTTGAAGTCCGCGATCTGAAAGTTCATTTTCCGATCAAGGGCGGCGTGCTGTTGCGGGCCACCGCGGCAAACAAGGCGGTAGACGGAGTCAGTCTGAGTATCGGTCCGGGAGAAACCGTTGGCCTGGTGGGAGAATCCGGCTGCGGCAAATCGACCCTGGGAAAGGCGGTGGTCCGGCTGCTGAATCCCACCGATGGCCAGATCCTGTTTGACGGCACAGACGTGACACATCTGTCGCGCCGGGCCATGAAGCCCCTGCGCCGGGAAATCCAGATGATTTTTCAGGATCCGGCGGAGAGCCTGAACAGCCGGCATACGGTGGGTAACCTGATTTCGGAAGCCTTCGAGATTCACGGTATCGGCGAACCGGAATGGCGTCGGCAGAGGGTGCTCGAACTGCTCGATCAGGTGGGTCTGCCCGCGGCAGCCGCTGATCGCTATCCCTTTGAGTTTTCCGGCGGTCAACGGCAACGGATCGGCATCGCCAGGGCGATCGCCCTGGACCCCAAGCTCGTGATCTGCGACGAGCCGGTCTCTGCCCTGGATGTTTCCATTCAGAGCCAGATCCTGAACCTGCTGCTGGATCTGCAGGCACAGCTGGGTCTTTCCTACCTTTTCATTGCCCACGATCTCGCGGTGGTGAAGCACATCAGCGATCGGATTGCCATCATGTACCTGGGCCAGCTCATGGAGATGGGTGGGGCGGATGAAATCTACGAATCACCGAAGCATCCCTATACCCGGGCGCTGATCGCCGCGATCCCGGAACCGGATCCCGCCAGGCGCCGTCAGCCCAAAATGGTGCTGGAAGGTGATGTGCCGAGCCCGATTGATCCGCCGAGCGGCTGTGTCTTTCACACCCGCTGTCCGCAAGCGGAAGATCGCTGCCGGACGGAAAAACCGGTACTGAGAGATCTGATTGCCACTGACGGCGGCCATCGCCAGGTGGCCTGCCACTTCGACCTCTAGCTGGCGGCTAGCCGGAAGTGCTGGGTGCGCTGGCTGCCGGCGCGAGATGACTGGTGGCGCGCATGAAGACAGCCAGGGAAAGCAAAGTCAGCACGGCGGCGGCCAGCCAGGGGGCGCCCGGGAAATAAACCGGCGCTGCCGCTCCGGTGAAGGCGGCGAAGAGGGTGGTCATGAACACCGGGCTGACGATCGACGTGAGGCTGGAAACACTGCCGAGTCCGCCCTGGAGCTCCCCCTGCTCGGAAGCAGATACCTGGGTGGACATGATTCCCTGCATGGCCGGGGAGATGAAGCCCTGCAGGGCGCCGGCAACGAGGAATGGATAGATCATCCAGCCCTGGGTGACGAAGGCATAGCCGAGGAAGGCGGTGATGCAACTGGCGAAGCCGATCATGGCGGCACGCCGACTGCCGAGTTTCGGCAGTACCACCCGGAGCAGTACGGCCTGAACGAACACCATGAGAATCCCCACCACGCCGAGCGAATAGCCGATCTCTTTCGGTGACCAGTCGAAACGCTCGATGGCGAAAAAGCTCCAGGTGGCGGGCAGGGCATGGTGGCCCAACTGAAAGAGCGCGTAGGCGCCGATGAGGCCGAACACCACCGGATAGCGCCTGAGTGCCGTCAGGGCGCCCACCGGATTGGCACGGCGGATCTCAAAGGGCCGGCGCTGTTCCCGGGCCAGGGATTCCGGCAGAACCAGTGCGCCGTAGAGAAAATTGGTCAGCGCCAGAATGGCGGCGGCAAGGAACGGCAGCCGGGCGCCATATTCGCCGAGAAAACCACCGATCACCGGTCCGAGCACGAATCCCATACCGAATGCCGCGCCGATCAGACCGAAGTTCTGCGCCCGCTTTTCGGGTTCGCTGATGTCGGCGATATAGGCGTTGCAGGTGGAAAAGGTGGAGGCCGCCGCACCGGCGACGATGCGGCCGATGAGCAGCCAGGCGAAGGTGGGCGCCCAGAACATGATCAGATAATCGATGGTGAGCACGGCCAGAGAGAGGAGCAGTACCGGCCGGCGGCCGAAGCGGTCGGACAGGTTGCCGACGACGGGTGCCAGAAAGAACTGCATCCCGGCGTACGCGAACATGAGCAGACCACCGTAGCGGGCCGCGGCGGAAATGCCTTCCCCGGTCACCGACACGATCAGCTGAGGCAGCACGGGCATGATAATGCCGAACCCGATGGAATCGAGCAGCGCGGTGATGAATATGAAGGCCAGCGCGTGTTTGCCCGGGCTGCGTGCCATGAGTGACTCCTCTCTATTCAGGGACTCTAGCATCGAACAGGGCCGTGCTGTGTCCGCGGATGGAGTTCTGGTAGGTTTGGCGATGGGAAGAAGCACGACCAGGGGGATGTGCATGCATTCGGAATTGCTCGTCGATCCGGCGAGCGCTTACTGGCGGGTCAATCGGGAGTCGTTTCTGCTCCTCGGCGGTGGCGCCGCCCTGCTCCTGCAGCTTGCTCATCCGCTGGTGGCAGCGGGTGTGGCCGATCACAGTGGTTTTCGTGACGAGCCCGTCCGGCGTCTGTACCGGACCATTCGGACCATGCAGGACATCATCTACGAGGATGATCGAACCGCACTTGCCGCTTCGCGGCAGGTGAAACGGGTGCACGCCGGTGTGCGTGGCACGCTGAAAGAGCCCACTCCTGTGTTTCCAGCCGGGACGCCCTATCGGGCCAGCGATCCCGAACTGCTGCTCTGGGTGCACAGTACGTTGCTGGTGACGGCGCTGACCACCTATGAGGAGATCATGCCTCCCCTCGGCGCCTCTGAGCGCGAAGCCTATTATCAGTCATCGAAGCCGGTGGCGCGGGTCCTGGGTCTGAGCGATGTGGATCTGCCGGTGGATTACGCGGCGTTCAACGACTATTTCCAGGGCATGGTTCAGGGGCCGGTGCTGTCCCTCACACCGACCAGCCGGATGCTGGCCGCGCAGGTGATTCACCCGCCCATCTCCTGGTTCCCACGCATTGCCGGTGATGCCCTGTCCATCGCCACCGCCGCGCTGCTGCCGGCTGAAGTGCGCGATCTCTATGATCTGCGCTGGGGTCCGCGTCGACGGTTTGCCTGGCGTCTGCTGCGTCGGTCGCTGAAAGAATCGCTGCCGCTGATGCCGAATGTGGTCAGAGCCGGACGGCACGCGCGCCGGGGCGAACGAAGAGCGAAGCAGGTTGCCGCCTGATGCGCATCGTCAGCTGGAATGTGAACGGTCTGCGCGCCTGCGTGAAAAAGGGGTTTCTGGAAGTGCTCTCGGCAACGGAGGCGGATATATGGCTGCTGCAGGAGGTCCGCGCCTTTCCGGAACAGCTCCCTGAAGCAGCGCGCCAGCCGTCCGGCTGGCATACGGCCTTCTTTCCGGCGGAACGGCCCGGCTACAGCGGTGTTGGTATCTACAGCCGCCAGGCCCCCGACAAGGTGGAGACCAGTCTGGGAGAGGCGCGTTTCGATGCGGAAGGGCGTTTCATAGCCGCGCATTTCGGCCGTCTGGTGGTCGCCAGTGTTTACTTCCCGAAAGGCAGCGGCCGTGAGCGGGACAACAGCCGGGTGCCCTACAAGCTCGACTTCTGCCGGGCCGTATTCGATCGCATTGAGCAGCTCAGAAAGCGCGGGCCCGTCTACGTGGCCGGTGACTACAACACCGCGGTGGAAGCCATCGACCTGGCCCGACCGAAGACAAACACGAAGTCGAGCGGCTTCCTGCCGGAAGAGCGGGCGGAAATGCGGCGCTGGTTCGATGCGGGTTGGGTGGACGTGTTCCGCCGCCAGCACCCGGGCGAACCCGGTCATTACACCTGGTGGCGGCAGTTCGGGGGTGCCCGGGAAAACAACGTCGGTTGGCGGATCGACTACGTGCTTGCCTCCCCTGGCGCGGCCAGACGGGTGCAGGATGCCTTCATCTGGCCGGACGTCCTCGGATCCGACCACTGTCCGGTTGGCGTGGACCTGGCGCAGAGCTGAGTCCGTCGGATAGAATCCGCCTAAGCCGCCCCCTCCGGGCGCCAAGAGAATGAGGCCCATGCGCAACTGATCCGATAAGACCCTGATCACTGGTTTTACGGAGGCTGTTGTGCCCAATCTCATCTGCCGTGGCCTGTCGTTCGCATACGACGGCGCCGATTCTGAAACATTCCTGGATCTCGACCTGGTCGTGGGTACCGACTGGCGCGCCGCGCTGGTTGGGGCAAATGGCCGGGGTAAGACCACCCTGCTGCGTCTGCTCGCCGGTGAACTGGTGCCCGATCGAGGTGAGGTCGAGTGTCCGGTGACCTGTCTGCTGTTTTCTTCGACGGCCGAGTCCGGGCTCACGGCCTTCGAAGCGGCCAAAGCGGTGAGCGGGCCGTTCAGGCAGTGGGAGCAGGAGATCGACGCCCTGCTCGCGAAAGGGGATGAACCCGCCCTGTCCCGATACGGTGAGCTGGAAAGCCTTTACCGGGCCCGGGGAGGCTATGAGCTCGATGCGCGCCTGACAGCAGAGATGACGGCGCTCGATATCGATCCCCGGCTGGCCGGTCGGCCGTTCGTTTCCCTGTCCGGCGGTGAGCAGACCCGGGCGCGTCTGGCCGGACTGTTTGCCGCGGAGGACGCGTTTCCGTTGATTGATGAGCCGACCAACCATCTGGATCTGGACGGTCGCCGGCGCCTGGCCGAATACCTGGCGGCCAAGGACGGTTTTCTGCTCGTGTCCCATGACCGGGCTTTTCTCGATGCGGCGGTGGACCACGTGATCGCCCTGAATCCGGAGACCGTGGACGTGCAGCGATCCGATTACAGCACCTGGCGGGGCTCGCATCTCGGCCGGTTAGCGGAGCAGACGCGGGCCAATGCACTGTTGAGGAAGGACATTGCCCGGCTGGAGACGGCAGCCCGTTCCCGGCGCGCGGGTGCGGCAGCCCGGGAAGCGGATAAGACCGCCGGCGGTAAGCCGCAGCTGCCTTCGGAGCGGGGCGGTGACAATGGCTTCGTGGGTGCCCGGGCCGCACGGCAGATGAAGCGGGCGATGGCGGCGGAACGGCGCGCCGAACGGGCCGTCGTACAGCGACGTGAATCACTCAGGGATGTGGAGAAGCAGTATTCCCTGGTGATCGGTGATCCGACCGCGGCGGCCCCGGTCAGCGAACCGCTGGTTCGGGTCCGGAACCTTCGGCTCGGTTGGGATCGCTGGCTGTTCGAGCCGGTGACATTCGAGGTTCGCGCGGGTGAGCGATGGGCCTTAACCGGAGCCAACGGCTGTGGCAAATCCACGCTGCTGGCGTTGATCGGAGGCAGCACCACGGCACGGGTCGAGGGGGACTGGAAGGTGCATGGGCGGATTTCCGTCTCCCGGGCTCTGCAGATCCCGCGCTGGCGTCGGGGCTCGCTGCGCCGGAAGCTGGCGGCGGCCGGTCTGGATGAAGGCCGGTTCCGGCAGTTCATGGCGGCCCTGGGCGTGCGCGGCGGCGTGCTCGATCAGCCACTCGAGCACCTCTCTCAGGGGCAGCTGAAGAAAATCGAGCTGGCCCGATCGCTGAGTGAACGGGCCCACCTCTATCTCTGGGACGAGCCCCTGAACTACGTGGACGTGGACGCCCGCGAACGAATCGAGGAAGCTTTGCTGGCGTCCGGCAGTGCCCTGATCTTCGTGGAGCATGACGCGCGTTTTGTAGACTCGGTGGCAACGGGGCAGGTCAGTCTGGTGCCGTCAGGTACGAACAGGAACACGGACACAGACAGATTCAGGAACGGGAAACACGGTGATGAGTGAACGGCCTTTTCAGCTGGAACGGATCGATCATCTGGTGCTGCGCACACAGGACGTGGATCGACTTGTGAATTTCTACTGCGACCTTGGTTGTCGTGTGGTGCGCAGACTCGACAGCATGGGGCTGGTACAGCTGGCTGCGGGAGCCTCCATGATCGACATCGTTGCTGCCGAGGCGGCAACCGGTGATCCGAACCTCGACCACTTTGCCCTTCGGGTGTCGCCGTTCGACGCGGATCACATCGTCGCGTTCTGCCGGGCGAACGGCATTCCGGCGCAAACGCCCCAAGCGCTGTTGCTGGGTGCGGATGGCTTCGGACCGGCGGTTTACATCGAAGACCCGGACGGCAATCGTCTGGAGCTCAAAGGCCCGCCGGAGGCGCCCCGACCGGATGCCTGACCGGATGACTAGTGCTGGCTTCCGGCCAGTTTCGCCAGGCGCTGTTCCCACTTGCTGCGGGTGCGGATGTCGATGGGCGCAGCCAGGAAGTGTTCCAGTTCTGCGAGGCTGAGTTTCTTCGTATCGGCCCGGAGCATCCCGATGATGGTGACGTCACTGGCCCTGGAGGCATCCAGAGAGAAGGATTCGCCGGCACTGACTGCGCCGGGTTGAAGCACCCGGCAGTAGAAGCCGGGTCGTTCCGCCTGCAGGAACTGTTTCGCAAACTTCGCACTGCCCATGCGCTGGGCGAGCGTATTGCAGGGAATGCGCGGCGCGCTCACTTCCAGGACAACCTCGGCGAAGACGAGCCGGGAACCCACAGCCAGGTCCGCCGCCGGCAGGCCGGATATGGTGAGATTCTCGCCGAAACAGCCGTCCGCCAGCGTCTGTCCGAGGGTCTGTGACCACCAGTCGTAATCTTCCCGGCGATAGAGGTAGACGGCCTGATCAGGGCCACCATGATGCCTGCTGTCCAGGATGTCATCGCCGTCCAGACCGAGCGCCCCGATCTTCACCGGGCTGTCGACGGGTGTTTTGAAGATGCCCGTCCGGCCCTGGAAACTCGGGCCATCGAGTTGCCTGGCGGTGCCGACATTGACGGATTCGATCTGCATCGTTTTCACTCCGGGGGCGTCCTGGGAACGTGGCTCAGCGTCAGTTGGTCGTATGTGGCTGAACAGAACTAGATGAAGCTCAGCGTATCACCGACGCCGATCGCGCCTGGTGTTTTCACGGTGGCGTAAACGCCGAGATCGCCACGGGTCTCCCTGACCAGCGTGCGCATGATGGCCGGATCTCTGGGCAGGCTGCCGAAACCGTGGGTGGTCATCACGCAGCGCGGGCAGCCCATCTGGATTTCCAGTTCTGCCGAACCGATGCGCACCGTGCGGCCGGACCAGTCCTGCTCCGGATAGGGGGTATCGGACCCGGTTTCAATCAGCAGGTTGGGTCGAAACCGGGCAACGTCGAACTGCTGCGCCGGTGCGGCGGCGGCCAGTGCGGCCAGCGACTCCGTGGTCATGAGAAGAATGGGAAAGGCGTCGAAGTAGGTGCCGGGTGGCGACTCGAATTCCATCAGAAACTCCGGAAATCCGCTGACATCCGGCAGCGGCTCATCTTCCGTGCGGCCGAAGACCCGCCGGAACTCGGCTTCAGCGTCTTCCAGGACGGGTGCGCCGCGACGGTAGTGGTCGAGTTGATCCGCCGGCAGCAGCGGCCAGACCGAGAGTGGGTTGCCGACCAGGTCGCTCAGCGCCGCTGGTGCCGCCTCGTCGCTGATGCTCATCTGGCGGCCATCCGGAAGCGTGATCCGGGCCGGAATCGAGCCTTCCGCAGGCGGGGTGTCTGTGTAGCAGGCCGAACACTGCATCAACTCCGGGAAGCGTTTGCCGCCGCGAATGCCGCCGCGTTGTTCGTCCCGCACCGCCCAGGCCCGATCTCCCGGCACGCCGCGGGGACCGATCTCCAGCGCATTCAGCGATTCGCCGCCCATGCTTTTCACCGGATATCGAAAGAGCGCGGATACGGTGCCTGCAGACATTCTCATCTCCCTTGGTCTCGCCTTCGTCGAGGCCGCAGTGTGGCACAGGCAGCCCCGGATGTGAGCAGCGGCCTACAGTGCGTAGCGCAATCCAAGCTGAACCGAGTGCACCCAGTGCCAGGTCTCGTCGGTGCGTCCGTCCGGCCGGACGATGTCGATGGGGGCGGCGTACCAGGTGCGGAATTCAGCGAGAAAGTCGATCCGTTCGCTGAGGGCGATGTGGGCGCCGCCGATGAGCTGTGCAGCCGGGGCGTCCTCCTCGTCGTCCAGATATTCCTCGCCCAGGGTCTGGGCTTTTAGTTTGACCCGGGCGAGCCCGATGCCGGCGCCGAGGTAGGGTCGGATGGCCCGCGCCGGGCGGAACCCGTAGAAGGCATTCAGGATGAGGCTGGTGGCTGTCACTTCACCGGAGGCGCCGAACTCGCCGATCGGATCACCGAAGTCGATGACCTCCAGATCGTTCTGCCGCCAGGATGCTTCCACCCCCAGCGCCCAGCGACGGGACAGCCGCCGCTCCAGACTCAGGGTGTAAACGCCGCCGAGCGCGAAGGCATCCAGGTTGTCCAGGGTGTCGGAAAACTCGGAATCGATGGCCCAGCCGGCACCAAAGCTGGCACTGAGGTGCCAGGGATTGTCGCTGGGTGTGGGGGTGCCGGCGCCCGGTCGTCGCGCCGTGTCGGCCAGAAAGTAACGCACGTGCACACGGGCGGAGTGCGTCTTGTGATCCACGTCCAGCGACTCGCCACTTTCCGCGGTCACTGCCACGTTGCCCGTTCGCCAGTAGCGATAATCGAAACCCAGATCCCAGCGGGCGGACAGCGGCACATCGAAACCGATCATGGCCTGCCAGGCGAACGACGTTGCTTCGTCGTCGATGTGCACCACCCGGGGTGTTTGTGTGGGCCAGATGGTTGCTTCCCGGCTCATGGTGAGCCCTGTGCTGGCCGCACCGAGGCCCAGGCCCAGATAGGGTCTGAGCGCTCCGATCTGAAACTGACGGATACCGTTCAGCATCAGATGACGGCTGCTGACACTGTCATCCGCGTCCGCGCGTACCACGTCGTCGCCCGTGGGCCAGAAGTAGTTTTCCAGCGTGTTCTCCTGAGTCCCCGTTTCCAGCTCCACCCGCCAGGCGCCGAACGTGCGGCCGAACGCCAGGCTGGCGAGGGGGAATCCAAGATCGAATTCAGCGCGTGCACCGGCGTCATTCAACCTCATGTCCGGCGCCACACCAGCGCCCAGCCCGAGGTCCAGATACCAGCTGTCTGACTCTGCGGAGAATCCGGTGGCGGAGAGTGCGAGCAGGAGTGGAAAGGCAGCTGCCCCGTGTCTGAACATATCGTCTGCAGAAGATTCCGGTCGCGGCGTTATACAGGCCGATGGGGGGGCTGGTAAAGCTTGCGGGTTTCCCGGGGGGCGGTGGGCGAACGGTAGTGATAGGGTCTTTCAGCCTTGAGTGCAGACAGAACGGAGATGTTGAACCGCCTTATCGAAAGAACCCTGACCGGTGGCCTGCCTGTGATCCTGATGATCGTTGCGCTGGCCATGGGCGCGTTCGCGCTGGTGGTAACGCCGCGGGAGGAAGAGCCCCAGATCGTGGTGCCGAGCGCGGACGTGCTCATCAATGCGCCGGGCCTGAGTGCCCGTCAGGTGGAGCGGCTGGTGGCCACGCCGGTGGAAAAGCTGCTGGCCCAGATCGACGGGGTCGAACACGTTTACTCGGTCTCGCACAGCGGCCGGGCGGTGGTCAGCGTCAGCTTCTTCGTCGGCGAGGACCGGGAAGACTCTCTGCTCAAGCTCTACAGCAAAATGTACGCCCATCAGGATACGGTGCCCGCCGCAGTGACAGGCTGGGTGGTGAAGCCGGTGGAGGTGGACGACGTGCCCATTCTCACCGCCACGCTGTATGCGGTGAGTGGCGACCTGGGCGGTTTCGAGCTGCGGCGTCTGGCCGAGGAAGTGGCGTCCTATCTGCAGACGGTGCCCGAGACCAATCGGATCGAGGTGATTGGCGGTCAGCCCCGTGAACTTGTCGTTTCTCTCGAGCCCATCGCCATGGCGGGGAGAATCACCAGCCTGGACGATGTGCTCATGGCTATCCGGGCCTCGAACATCCGTACCCTGGCCGGCGGGGTCGATCTGGCCGGCGAACGCATTACCCTGGAGCTCGATGCCCGGATAGACACGGCAGCCCGCCTGCAGTCGCTCGTGGTCAATGTGGTGGACGGCGTAGCGGTGCGGCTCGGTGAGATCGCGACGGTCCGGGACGGCCCGGCGGAAGCGGTGGATCACACCTGGATACGCTTTGCTGCCGGGACGGAATCCTACCCTGCGGTGAACATCGCGATCGCCAAGAGACGGGGTGCGAATGCGGTTTCAGTAGCGGAAGAACTGAGCGATCGCCTCGACAGCCTGGCGAAGAACGTATTTCCCGATGGGGTGCGCTACGAGATCACCCGGGACTATGGCGCCACGGCGAATCAGAAAATCTCGGATCTGATTGCCAGTCTCGGCGTGGCCATCGTGATTGTGGTTGCCCTGATCTGGTTGACCCTCGGCTGGCGGGCGGCGCTGGTGGTGGCGCTGGCAGTGCCCGTCTGTTACGGCATCACATTGATGCTCGACTATGCGGCCGGCTATACGATCAATCGGGTAACGCTCTTTGCCCTGATCCTGGCCCTGGGCCTGCTGGTGGATGACCCGATCACCGGCGTGGACAACATCGAGCGACATCTGAGCCGCGGCAGCAACGCTCGGAGCGCAGTGGTCGATGCCATCGCCGAGATCAGGATGCCGCTGTTCATGTCCACCATCGCGGTGGTGATCGTTTTTATTCCCATGAGCTTCATCACCGGGATGATGGGGCCTTACATGTCGCCGATGGCTTTCAATGTGCCGGTGGCCGTCATCTCCAGCACGCTGGTGGCCTTTCTTGTTACACCCTGGCTGGGGTTGATGCTGCTGCGGCCCACGCCGGAACGTAGCCTCGCCGCAGAGGCGGGCCCCGGGCTTTATGCGCGCCTGGCCGGGCCGCTGCTCGGCGATCGCCGCAAGAGCGCTCTCTTTCTCGGAACCCTGGCGGTGCTGTTCGTTGCCAGCGCCTTACTGCCCCTCCTGCGGGTGGTGCCGCTCAAGCTGCTGCCTTACGACAACAAGAACGAGTTTCAGCTGGTGATCGATATGCCGGAAGGGGCGACGCTCGAAGCCACGGATGCGGTGGCCCGGGATCTGGCGGCTTTTCTGGTCGGTGTTGATGAAGTGGTTGCGGCGAACGCCTTTGTCGGGACCCACGCCCCGATGGACTTCAACGGCATGATCCGGCGCTACTACCATCGCAGCAGACCGCATGAGGGCGAGCTGCACGTACTTCTGGCAGACAAGCTGGCCAGAGCCGATCAGTCTCATGCGCTGATCCTTCGGCTGCGAGCGCAGATCGGCGCCATTGCCGACAGGCACGGCGCACGGGTAAAGGTGGTGGAAATTCCGCCTGGCCCCCCGGTGGTGGCCAGCGTGGTGGCCGAGGTTTATGGCGCTCCAACGACACCCTACAGCGCGCTCATTCAGGCGGCCCGGAAAACGGCGGCCCGGCTGGCGGCGGAAACCGGTGTAGTGGATGTGGATGTGAGTGCCGAGCAGGAAAGCCGGCGCTGGGTTCTGGTTCCGGATCAGGAGAAAGCAGCGCTGTCGGGTATCGGCGCGGATATCATGGCCGAGGCGCTCAATCTGCTGGCCGGCGGGACGGTGGCCGGGTACGCTAGTGCACCCGACGAGGCGGTGCCTCTGGCCATTCGCCTGCAGGTGCCTTACCCGTCCCGTTCCGAATTCGGGCAGCTGTTCGTGAAAGGCATGCCGGGTATCACCAAGCTGCGTGATCGAGGCGCGGTCACGGATGCACCCACCCCACTGGTGGCCATGTCGGAACTGGTGAGCCGGCGGGAAGCCGTCACAGAGCAGCCCATCTATCACAAGGATCTGAGCCCGGTTGCGTACGCGTTTGCCGAGGTGGCCGGACGGGTGCCGGCGGCCGTCATTTACGATGTGGATGCGGACCTGAATCGGCTGGATGCGACCGCCACATCCATGCCCAGGCCGCTGGATGGGCGCACCTACTTCAATTCCGGCGGCGGCCTGCCCTGGGCGCTGCCCGATGAGGTGCGCGTGCGCTGGTCGGGCGAAGGCGAATGGAACATCACCTTGCGGGTGTTCCGGGATCTCGGGATTGCGTTCGGCGTGGCGCTGGTGGGGCTGTTTGCCGTCATTCGGCTGCAGACCGGCATGACTTCCCTGACCTCGATCATCATGCTGGCTATCCCGCTCACCGTCATCGGCATCATGCCGGGCTTCTGGCTGCTGAATGTGCTGACGGCGCGGGACCATGGTGGTTACGGAGATCCGGTGCTGTTCACGGCCACAGCCATGATCGGAATGATTGCCCTGGCGGGAATCGTGGTGCGCAACTCCCTCATCCTGGTGGAATTCGTCGAGCAGGCCCGGGCCCGGGGGATGGCGGTGAAACCCGCGTTGCTCGAGGCGGGCCGGCTCCGGGCGCGGCCCGTTCTGCTCACGGCGGGCACCACCCTGCTCGGTAACATGGTGATCACCCTGGATCCCATATTCTCCGGCCTGGCCTGGGCCATCATCTTCGGCGTTGTTGCCTCCACTGCCTTTACGTTGCTGGTGGTGCCGGTGGTTTACGCACTGGTTTACGCAACGCCGGAACAGACAGATCAAGGAGCGCAGGATGAACTGGCGTAACGCCTTACTGATGCTGGCAGCGGCCACTTTCATGGTCGTCGTCATGGCCTGGTTCTCCGGTGCATTCACCGAGAATGCGGTTCAGGTCGGCAGTGAACGGGTACACCTGGAAGGTGAACGCGTGACCCTCGTCCGGGAAACCGTCGCTGTCACGGAACCGATTCCCGGTACGGTCGGCGCCACGAACGAAACCCTGGTCGGATCCCGGATTCTTGCGTCGATCACGCGCATGCATGTGCGATCGGGTGACCGGGTCGAGCGCGGCGACCTGCTGGTGGAATTCGACGACTCCGCGCAGCGTTCGGTGCTTGCCCAGCGTCAGCAGGCCGAGGCCAGCCAGGAAGCTGCCTTCAACGAAACCACACTGATTCGGGATCGAGCGGTGAAACTCTTTGAATCCGGCAATCTTTCCAGAGCGGATTACGATCAGGCCCTGACCGCACATCGGGTTCAGGCGGCGGAGCTGGAAAGAGCCCGGCGGGCAGTGACGGAGGCCCAGGCTCAACTCGATTACACGAAGATCCTGGCACCGATGAGCGGAACGGTCGTGGACCGGTATGCGGAGGCGGGCGACACGACCACGCCCGGCCAGGCGTTGCTCAGACTGTTCAACCCCGGACGTTTGCGGATCGAGGCATTGCTCAGGGAGTCCCTGATCAATCGGGTTCATCAGGGACAGGAAATTCAGGCCCGGATCGGCGCGCTCGACCTGGCCGTGACCGCCGTGGTGGAAGAAATCGTCCCCACCGCTGATCCCGGTTCCCGCAGTTTTCTGATCAAAGCCCTGCTGCCACAGCAGGCGGATCTGTATCCGGGTATGTTCGCCCGACTGGAAATACCGGTGGGGGAACGGGAACGGATCGCCGTACCCGAGGCGGCCGTCCTCCGTACCGGTCAGCTCGCCTTCGTTTATGTGGAAGGGGCTGATGGCGGGGACCGTCGGCGCATCATCCGGACCGGCACGCTCGTGGACGGCCAGGTGGAAGTTGTTTCCGGCCTGCGGGCGGGGGAAATCGTGATCGTGCCGGCGGGGCTGCCGTTGCCTGCTGCTTAGCTCTGTTTGGCGGCCTGCCAGTCGGCGAGGATCTGATGGGCGTCCGGCCGGTCGCCGGCGGCATCGGCTTTGGGCGCCGCCAGTTCGATGACATAACCGTTCGGATCCCGGAAATAGATGGAGTCGATGAATCCGTGATCCGAGACGCCGCGGGTCTCGATGCCCGCGGCCTTGCCCTTCTCAAACATCTCTTTCAGGGTCTCCGGACTCACTTCCAGAGCGATGTGCAGATCGAAGTCGCGTTGCGCTTTGAAGTCGAATGGCGCGTCCGGTTCTTCGAAGAAGGCCAGGCAGGATCCGTCCGCCATCTCGAAGAACGTATGCAGCACCTGGGCCTGCCGGCCGGATTTCGTTTCACCGATGGCCAGTGCATTGGCAAGTGGCAGCCCGAGGAAGTCCTCGTAGAAAGCCCGGGTCTCTTCCGAGTCCCGGCAGCGGTAAGCCGCATGGTGCAGGTTCCTGATCGCGTTCATGTTGCCTTCCTCAGTGTTGAATCAGCCGGCGGGAACCTAGTTTAGGAGCCTGGCGCGTCGATTACACCGCCGGCGTATTGTGGGTAGACTCGTTCGTCGGATTGGGGAGACGGAAGATGAGCGCAGATCTGATAGAGCGTGTTCTGGAGCAGGCCGATGCGCTGGCCTTGAGTCATGCGAATCTGGGCTACTTCGATGTCACTGGTGTATTCCGCAGCAAGCGCTATGCCGTGCGTCATCTCAAGAAGGCCATGACTGAAGGAATCGCCTGGATAGCCCTGCCTTCCGGCATGAGTCCGGCGGACGATGGCATCTTTGCGAATCGATGGATCGATCCGGGCGCCGGCTACAGCGATGGTGTCATCCGCCTGGATCCGGACAGCGCTCGAGCCATGCCGTTCGATTCCGGCGGGGAAGGGTTGCTGCTGGTCGGCGAATTCACCGGTCCGATTGCCGGTCATTGCCCGCGCGCGCTGCTGCGGGCGGAACTCGAGCGACTGGCCGCGCTGGGTTTTGATCTGTTCGGTGCCTTCGAACTCGAAGGCGCCGTGCTGGCCGAATCGGCGGAGTCTCTGCGGGAAAAGCGGGCGGCGGATGTGGCCGTCGTTCCCGGCTGGGATCGGGTTTACTCACTCGTGGATCAGACCGGCCAGGCCGGTTTCATCGACGACCTGCTGGCGTGCTGTGAGACCATGGGCATGCCGCTGGACACGGCACACGCGGAATTTACCCACATCCTCGAGGTCGGCATGGCGCCGACCACCGGGCTGCGCATCGCCGACAACGCGGGACTGTACAAAGCGGCGGCCAAGATCGTCGCCGCCAGGCACAATGCCTACGTTTCCTTCATGGCCCGGCGCAGCGAGACGGATCAGGGGTCTGGCGCGCACATCAACGTGTCGCTGAAAGATCGGGCGAGTGGGGAGGGCGTTTTCTTCGATGCCGACGCCGAATATCGATTGACCGGCACCGCGCGCCACTTCATCGGCGGGTTGCTCACCTATCTGCCGGAATTGTTTCTTCTGCTGGCACCGAACCTCAATTCCTATAAGCGTTTCGCACCCGGCATCTTCACACCGCTGAACAATTCCTGGTCCATCAACAACCGGACCGTGGCGCTGCGGGTGAGTAACGAGACCGCGGGCGCCACCCGGGTGGAGGTGCGCCCGGCCGGCGCGGACGTCTGCCCGCATCTGGCCCTGCTGGCTGTCTGTCTGGCGGGCCGGCTGGGGATCGAGGAGAAGATCGAGCCGCCGGCACCTCTCACCGGGAACGGCTGGGCGGAAACGGACACCGGTGCATCGCCGTTCCCCCTCGAATTCGGTGCAGCCATCGAGGCCTTCGCCGTTTCGGCTGTCGCAAAAACCCATATTGGCGATGGGTTCGTGGCTGACTTCGTGACGGACCGGAAGTGGCAGCAGGAGACGTTTGCCGCGACCGTAACCGACTGGGAAATACGCACGTTCAGCAGCCTTTGAGCGATCGTGGCAGCCAGCACCATGGATGCGATTAGACGGCTGCTGTTGTCCGGGTGGCCGGGGTGACGGCCCTCGATTCGCATCGCCGGCTCACGGCAACACCGGCACGTGCAGCGGGCGATGCGCCTCTGACCCCGGCTCAGATCGAGTCCTGGCGATCGGCCGGTTGGACGCTGGTGAGCGGCCTGTTCGATGAGGCGCTGATTTCGGCACTGGCCAGCGCCGCGGCTGAGCAGTTTCCGGCCCCGGACTCCGAAGCAGCCGGACAGACGGCGGACTTCGGCAGCAACCTGGTCTTTCCCAGCAGCCTCGCCGAGCTCAATACGCTGACCCTGCACCCGCGTCTGCTCGCCGCTGTGGCCGCACTGCTGGATCAGCCCGTTTCCCGGCTGCGACTCAGTCAGTCTGATCTCTGGCCAAAATATGGGCGCAGCGGGAAATCCGCCGGGGTGCTGGACAATATGGATCAGCGTATTCACGTGGACTATCCCAACCATACGCTGGCTCACCCGACTGAATGGCATCGTCCGGAAGCCGTGGAGATGATCGTTTATCTGTCCGACGTGGACGAATGCGGCGGCCCTACGGCCGTGGTGCCGAGAGAGGGTCCGAAGGATCCTGCCTATCGCTGGCCCATTGTCGACTCGCCCGGTATTGCCGATCTGGACTATGTGAATGACAGAGCATCCGCCGAGATCTACTTTGCTGCTGAGCGACCGGATCTCGCGGCGTGGCGGGCCATGCTTTATGAGCGGGAATGCTATGCGGACTTCAAACCGGGCGACGTGCTTTTCTACCGTCACGACACCTGGCATCGGGGCACGCCGATGCAAGCCGGTGCGCTGCGTCTGGTTCAGAACATCACCTTCCGTCGGGCGGATTGTGAATGGATCAGCACGCTGCATGTGGGTTGGGCCTGGAAAGCCTATCGCCGCGACAAGTTCCTGGAAAAACTGATCGCCGGGGCCAGCCTGGAACAGCGGGCCGTCCTGGGCTTCCCGCAGCCTGACAGCGACTACTGGACCGAAGCCACCATAGCCGCGGTGGAAGCCCGGCATGGGGTATTCGGTATGGATATGACACCCTATCGTGAAGGATTGAACAGGAGGAAATTCTGATGGGCATGCCGATCGACGGGAGGTGGACGACCGACGAACGCCCCCGAACGGGTGGTGGCGGTGAGTTCATCCGGCCCGAGTCGCCGTTCCGGGCGGCGATCGGAGATGCGTCCTTTCCCGCACAAGCCGGCCGCTATCACCTGTTCGTCAATCCCGGCTGCCCCTGGGCGTACCGGACCATTCTCTATCGGGCGTTGAAAGGTCTCGATCATCTGATCGGCCTGTCGTTTACCCGGGCAGCCGCCGGACCGGAGGGATGGACTTTCCTCGCGTCGCCGGACGATGTTCCGGAACCCGTCCTCGGCGCATCGCATCTGCACCAGGTCTACACGGCTGCGGACGCCGCATTCACGGGGCGCTGCACGGTGCCCGTGCTCTGGGATCTCGAACAGGGAACCATCGTCAACAACGAGTCTGCCGAGATCATCCGAATGCTGGACGCGGCATTCGATGATTTCGAAGGCGTGAACCCCGTGCGTTACTACCCGGACCCTCTGGCAGCCGAGATCGATGCGCTGAATGCGTGGATCTACCCGGCGGTCAACAACGGCGTCTACCGCTGCGGCTTCGCCAGAACGCAGTCTGCCTACGACGAAGCCTTCGATGAGCTGTTTGCCGCTCTGGATCGACTCGATGAACGGCTCGCCGATCAGCGCTATCTCTGCGGTGAGACGATCACCGAGGCGGACTGGCGGCTGTTCGCGACCCTCGTCCGCTTCGATCTGGCCTACTACGGACAGTTCCGCTGCAACCGGAACCGGCTGACGGACTTTCCGAATCTCTGGCCGTATACCCGGGATCTCTACCAGCAGCTGCGCGTTGCCGAAACCGTGGATGTGCAGGCGATCAAGGGGATCTATTACGGATCCACAGCCCCCGGCATTCTGCCAAAGGGACCGGCGATCGACTTCACCGCGCCCCACGGGCGCGGCGGATAATCCGGCTTCGGGAGCGCGTGTGGGCCGGGCGTTGCCGCCGGGAATTGTGTGGCGATTGTAGCGGGCGGCCAGCTGGACTTGTGGTCCGGACAATGCGGGCGTAAGCTGAATCCACTTTGGAATATAAAGTACTTCAGAAATGCCGGTCGACATACAGCAGCAGGCCAGAGATAACCTTCATTTCATTCGCAGCGCCATGGAGCGAGCCGAACGGGTTTCTGCCGTTTCCGGCATCGGACTCATGGCGATGGCGATCACGGCGCTGGTTGCCATGGGGGTGAGTGCCACGTCTGAAGAATTCACCCGGCAACTTATGGTCTGGATCGGTACCGCTTTTATTGCCGGAACCGTGGGCGCCATTGCCTGTGCGTTCAAAGCACGCCGGAACGGGATCGCATTCTTTGCCGATCCGGGCCGCCGCTTCCTGCTCTGTCTGATTCCAGCGCTTCTGGTCGGCGTTGTGCTGACGGCCCAACTGCTTCCCGGCACCGAAGCTGGTCTGCTGCCTGGCGTCTGGATGATGCTGTACGGCGCTGGCGTTCTGGCAGCAGGCACCTACGCGGTGCCGCCGGTCATGCATATGGGAGGCGGCTTTCTGATTGCCGGCGTTTTTGCCCAGGCACTGCCGGAGAGTTGGGCGAATGTGATGCTCGGTCTCTCGTTCGGCGGGCTGCATCTCGTTTTCGGTTATCAGGTCTTCCGTCACCATGGCGGGTAAGTCTTCCCGAAAAGGTACCCGGGCGGCCCGAACGGCCGCCGGTGATTCCGGCAATGACCGTGCCGCGGAAAACAGCAGCAAATCACTGCAGGCGATTTCAGGCTTCGTCGCTGATGAGAAAGGGGGTGATTTTCACAAGTTGCTCAACGATCGCGTCCGGCTCGGAATCCTCTCCAGCCTTGCGGTGAGCGAGCGGCTGTCGTTCAGCGAGCTGAAGAAGCTGCTGGATGCGACCGATGGCAACCTGAGTGTGCATGCACGGAAACTCGAGGATGCCGGATACATTCATTGCAGAAAGACCTTCGAGGGTCGGGTGCCGAAGACGGAATTCAAAATCACCCGCTCAGGCCGTTCGGCGCTCGAACGATACCTCAAACACATGGAAGCCCTCATTCAGGCAACCAGCAGAACCTGATCAGACAGGAGTATTCATCCCATGAAGACCGGAACCAGGCGATCAACAGAAGGCCCACGTGTTTCGCCCCCATCAAGCGCCTCATTTTTGCCTGCCAGTTTGCCGATTAGTTCGTCTATTTGTTCGCCTGGGAACTTTGAAATGCAAAGTGCTCTTCAGGAGTGTGCGCCGGCTGAAGGCCTGCCGCTGAAAAGCACGCCGGAAAGAGAACTGCTGCACGAAAGCCGGCGTAGCCGTGATCCGGAGAACGTCGCGATCATCATGGACGGCAATCGACGCTGGGCCAGGGCCAGAGGTCTGCCGGATGTGGCCGGCCACCGGGCCGGAGCCCGGGCGCTGGAAGCGATGCTGCCGGCCCTGAGCCATACGGGTATCAGAACCCTGACCCTGTTCGGATTCAGCGCAGCCAACTGGCAGCGGAGCCGTGCCGAGGTGGCGCATCTGCTTGGGCTGCTGGAACGCCATCTGCGGCGCTGCAGGGCCGGCTGCCTGCGTGAGCGGATCGCCGTGGAAGTGATCGGCCGTAAGGACCGGCTGCCGGACAACCTTCTCCGGACGATTGATGAGGTGGAGCGGGCAACGGCCGATGGATCGCGCCGCCTGCGGATCGCGTTCGACTACTCGTCCCGAACCGCCATATTCGAGGCGGCGCGTGCTGCGCCGGCGGATCCGGAAGCACTCGGCACCCGGCTCGGAGGTGCGGCAGAGGTCGCCGACGTAGACCTTCTCATCCGCACCGGTAGAGAGCAGCGCCTGTCTGATTTCCTGCTCTGGGAATGCGCCTTTGCGGAGCTGTATTTTCCCGACCTCTACTGGCCGGAATTTGACACGCAGGCACTGGATCATGCACTTGCCTGGTATGGTAACCGGGAGCGGAGGATGGGCCGATGAATCTGGAGAAATCCCAGGGCGGTGCAATTCGATTTGTGATCGTTGGGCTGCTGGCACTGGCCATGTTCATTCCTCTGGCGTTCGTGGACGGCATAACAGGCGAACGGCAATCCTTCTTCGAGCGAACGGTAGACGATGTGGCCGGCGCCTGGGGCGGCGAACAGGTGCTGAACGGTCCCTATCTGGTCATTCCTGAGACGATAGAGATCGAGGGTACCGAAGACGGTGAGCAGACCCGGGTGGTCAAGCGCGAAAGGCGCGTGGTGCTGCCCGCGAGCCTGAGTCTCGATGTGCGTGTGGATCATCAGATTCGTCGCCGGGCCCTCTACGAAGTGCCCGTCTACACCGCCGTGCTCAACGTTCAGGGCGAGTTTCCCGTTCTGGATCGGCAGCTGGGTATCGGTGGGATGGAGAAGCTGGATCTGAGTGCCGCCCGGGTGGTGGTGGGGATCAGCCACACCGGTGCCATCGGTCGGGTGAGCGAATTAACCCTGGCGGGTATGCCCCTGGCATTCGAGCCCGGTTCCGGACAGGCGTGGCTCGGCCGGGGTATCCATGCTGCGCCGGGGCGCTATGACGGCAGCACGGCTCAACCGTTCGCGTTCGAGCTCGAGCTGAAAGGAACCCGTTCGCTGGGACTCACCCCGGTTGGTGGCGCAACCGATATTGATATGCATGCTTCCTGGCCGCATCCGAGCTTCAACGGCCAGTACCTGCCGGAGCGCTATGAAGTCAGGTCGGACGGGTTCGACGCCGAGTGGTCGATCAGCGAGTTTGCCCGGGATCTGCCGGACAGCTGGCTGGCAGTGGGCGACATGGCCGCACCTGCAGGCATTGCGTCCGTCCGCCTGTTTCAGCCGGTGACGGGCTACAGTGTGGTGGATCGGGCCATCAAGTACGGGGTGCTGTTCGTCGCTCTCACTTTCATCACCTTCGTCTGCTTCGAGCTGACCCAGGGCTTTCGCTTCCATACAGTGCAGTACGGCGTGGTCGGTCTTGCTCTGGTGCTTTTCTATCTGACGCTGCTTTCGCTGTCCGAACATCTGCCATTCGGTGTGGCCTATGCGCTGGCCACCGTGCTGCTGACCGGAATGATCGCCGGGTATGTGCGGAGCCTTTCCGGGTCAACGAGACTGATGTGTCTCACCGGGATGGTGGTCGGCAGCCTGTACGGCGTGCTCTATGTGCTGTTGAAGCTGGAAACCTTCGCGTTGCTGGTGGGCACCGGGGTGCTGCTGGTGGGGTTGTCCGGTCTGATGTTTGCGACACGATCCCTGTCCACGGAGGAAAGCCCCCGGCCGGGAGCCTCAGCGGGAGAGACTGAGTGAGTCCGGATCGATGAGATCGATTTCCAGTGCCTGGGGGTCCAGGTGGGCAATGAGGTCATCGAACAGGGCGAGGCGCTGTTCGAGCTGAGGCAGGGTGATTCTGCCGGGCAGGCAGAGGTCGACCTGATGGTGGCGGACCCAGATTTCCCGGGTTCCCAGTCCGGGCCGGCCACCCGTGAGCCAGGCGTGGATGGCCGCAACGCTCCAGCTGCTGGAGCCGATGGCTGAGGCCACCCGGCGGATGATGATCAGGCTGTTGCTGACCAGTTCCACATTGATGGTGGCATCGGCCGCTTCATTTTCCCGGGTATCGCGGACCTCGAGCAGGTAATCGGGAAGCTCGATCCGGTCGCCCGGGTGGATGAGCACGGGCTCGTCGGGCTGGACGGGGGCACCGTTCAGGTAGGTGGGATTGGTGCCCTGGGCGATCAGGCGGTAGCCGTCCGTTTCCTTGAAGACACGGGCGTGACGCCGGGAAATATGGGTGGAATTGGCGAGGCAGAGATCGTTTGCCGGATTTCTACCGATGCTGAAAGGCCACCGACGCACGCGCACGTACTCGTAATCGCCGCCCATGTAAGACACACCGAACTGCAAGCTCATAGATTCTGATCGTCACCGACGAGTTTTCCGTGTCACAGCAACGCTGAACGCGCTCGTTCGCCGGAATACATTTTAATTACAATGTGCCGGCAGGATACCAGGGCTGTGCGATCAGTTCATGACAATGTGGTAACGATCTGCGGCGCCGACGGACACTCTCGTCCTTGAGATCAGTCCGACTGCACGACGCCCAGAAACTGTGGCAGCGGTTGGCCGCTGCATGATCCGAATTCAGGGCACGGTCTTCAGCACCTCATTGGAATAGGCACTTTCGTTGCCTTCCCCATCCAGAGCGGTCATGGCCACGTAGTAATCGCCGGAAGGGGCCGTGATATCGACGCTCGTGGCACTCGGGTTACCCACCGCCACCGGGTTGCCATAGCTGCGGGAACTGGTGCCGTAGTAGACCCGGTATCCGGCCAGATCGGTAAGCGGGGTGCCATCCACGTTCTCGGTGGGGGCCACCCAGGTCAGGCTCATTGAACCGTTCACCTGGATTGCGACCATGGCGAGGCTGGTGCCGCCCGGGCCGCTGCAGCTCAGGGAGAAGGTGGTCTGCGCGTTGATCGGGCCCACCTGGGCGGAACCGGAGGTGCCTCGGTTTCCAGACCAGCCGCCACTGGCCGTGCACTGGCTGGCATTACTCGAAGACCAGTTGAGCGTTGCGCTGCCACCGGCATTGATCAGCGTACTGCCGGCAGAGAGCTGAACCGTCGGCTCAGGTTCGGGTTCCGGCTCAGGTTCCGGCTCTGGCTCTGGCTCCGGTTCGGGCTCTGGCTCAGGTTCGGGCTCAGGTTCGGGCTCCGGCTCTGGCTCCGGTTCCGGCTCTGGCTCCGGTAGTGGCGTGACAGAGATCCGCAGGGTTGCGCTGTCGCTGCCGCCAGGGCCCGTGCAGGTGAGGGAAAAATCAGACGAACTCTGCAGACTGCCCGTCCATCGGCTGCCGACCACGGGCACCGTTCCGGACCAGGCGCCGGAAGCTGTGCAGGCGGACGCATTGCTCGACGTCCAGCGCAACCGTGTGCCTTCCCCTGCGGTCAGGGTGGGGCGATCGGCAGAAAGACTGATCAGCGGCCGTTCGTTGACATCCACAACGGCGACCTGTGCTGCGGTTTCTGCCAGTCCGGCAAGTCCCAGGCAGGTGAGCCGGAATTCCGCCGAGGCATCGAGTGCCGGTGTATTTTCCACGCCCTGGGCGTCCCGATTCCCCGACCAGCTGCCGGCAGCCACACAAAGATCCGCGTCGCTGGCCGCCCAGGACAGGCGGCTGTTTTCACCTTCGGATACAGCGCTCGGATCCGCAGACAGGGAGACTACGGGCAGGCTTGCGTTGGTCTGTGCCGCGGCGGCATCAGCGAGTCGATCCAGGGTGCCGGTATCCGACAGAGCCACCTGCTCGGGAAGTGACCAGAGACTCGTCAGGCGGCTGGCATTCAGACTCTGGGTGATGGCGGATTCAGGATCACCGGCAAACAGGCTGAGCAGCAGATCCACCCAGACCGGGTCGGAGAACTCAGTCCGCAGCAGACTCAGATGGCGTTCGGCGATCGCGATGAGCTCTGCCGGCACAGTCAGGGTCGTCATGCTGGCCGTATCATCGCCGCTGACCTGACGCAGCAGTGCGTCGATAGCGCTGCTGGCGGGAGATCCGGCGCGGTAAGGGGCGTCGGCCATGAATTCGAGGATCACGCCGGCTTCAGCGGCCCGGAAAACGGCGGCCAGCCGCGGGTCGGTGCCGGCAACGCTGCCGTTCAGTCTTGCATCATCGGCCAGATCGCAGGCCAGCGCGTCGAGCACCTCCCCGGTGCCGAGGGTCTCGACCGCGGACAGCGCCAGTCGGGTCCGGTCGACGCTTTCCTCGAGAATCAGATCGGTGCGCATGATCGATGCCCGGGCGCTGCTGCTGAGCTGGGTAGCGTCCGGTAGCGCCGTCATGCCGCTGCGATTGCGGATCAGGGACCAGGCATCGGTCAGCGTGCTGTTCGTCGGACTGCCCTGGCAGGCGGCCATAGCCGCAGCCAGAGAGGTGAGATGGTTGACGCTCAGCGCGCTCGTGTCCGCTTCGAACGTCAGCGCGGACAGGACGCTGTCATTTTCTTCGCCGGTGAGGATGTCCGTGCCGCCCTCCACCTGGATCTCGATGGGCGGCGCCAGATTCTTATCCACTGTCAGGGAGTAGCTGGCCTGGTCGTCGGATCTGGCCGAAACCGTGGTTGCGCCATCGTCGATCAGGAGGGTGACGGTGGCGTCTGCCAGACTGCCGACGGTCCCGCTCAGGGTTCTGGGGCCCAGGTCGCTCGAGGACCGGGTACTGACATCGCCGCTGCAGGCAGCGAGTGTCGTGCTGAGAATGAGTGCAGCCGGCAGCTGCCAGGTACGGGCAGGAGAAAAACAGGCACGACGCGCGCGGAAGGAACGCGCATCGTACCGGCTCTCCTCAGCTTCTGGGGGGAAGTGGGAGAAAGTCATGGGGTACTGCTTGCCGGATTCGGAAGTCCGGTACGGTTACTAGGGGTGAGGAGATGCTAGGTGGTCAAGGTGGCGCCCGCCTGTGGATAAGCTGTGAATCCCGCGCCGGAACTGGCAGAAATGGCAGAAAGCGGGCGAAATGTCGGGGTTCGCAGGCCGGTTGCCCGGATTCTGTGCTTTCAGGCGTCCCGATCGTCGCGGTTGCGACGGGCACTGACCCTACCGCTGTTGAAACCGAGCCAGTGCATGCGACCGCGATAACGGGCGTGTTCGATCTTGATGCACTTATCGACGATCACTTCCAGACCGCCGGACAGGGCGATGTCGATCCCTTCTTCGCTGATCACGCCGAACTGCAGCCAGAGGAATTTTGCCCCGGCGGCGACTGCCTGGCGGGCAATTTCCGGCACCGCGGCGGGGTCGCGGAAGACGTCGACAACGCCCACGGGCGTTGGCAACGCGGCGAGGTCCGGATAGACGGTGAGGCCATGGATCACCGTTTCCCGGGGATTCACCGGCACCACGTCGTAGCCATGCCGCTTGAGGTAGAAGCCGACGAAATTGCTGGCCCGGAGTTCGTTGCCGGACATCCCCACCACGGCCACCCGCTGCTCGGACAGCGCGCGTTGAATGGTCTCGGGATTCTGATGGTCTTCCAGGTTCAAGGGTGTCCTCCTGCGGCGGCGAAGCCCTGATCCAGATCCCAGATCAGATCGTTCGCGTCCTCAATGCCAATGGAGAGACGGATGGTGCCCGGGCCGATGCCCGCGGCACGAAGTTCCTGATCCGAAAGCTGTCGATGAGTGGTGGTGGCCGGGTGTATCACCAGGGATTTTGCGTCACCCACATTGGCCAGATGGCTGAACAGGCTCAAACGTTCGATAAACCGGATACCGGCTTCGCGGCCGCCGGCGAGATCGAAGCAGAACACGGCACCGGGGCCGTCAGGCAGGTATTTGTCCACCAGCGGCTGGTAGGCGCTTTCCTCCAGGCCCGGGTAGCTGACCGATTCCACCTGCGGGTGGTCGGCGAGATAACGGGCCACGGTCCGGGCGTTGGCCACATGGGCGCGCATGCGCAATGGCAGCGTTTCCAGTCCCTGCGCAAGCAGAAAGGCATTGAATGGCGAAAGTGCCGCACCCAGGTCTCTGAGTGTTTCGGCCCGCAGTTTCATCAGATAGCCGAAGGTGCCGAACGTCTCGTGAAAGGCGAGTCCGTGATAGGCCGGCGAGGGCTCGGCAATCACGGGAAAGCGGCCGTTCGACCAGTCGAACTCGCCGGATTCGATCACCGCGCCGCCGAGGCTGGTGCCATGACCGCCGAGAAATTTGGTGGCGGAATAAACGACGATGTCTGCACCCCATTCCAGCGGGCGACAGAGGTAGGGTGTGGCGAAGGTGTTGTCCACCATCAGCGGCGTCTGGTGGGCGTGTGCAATTTCCGCCACGACTTCGATGTCGAGCACGTTGCCGCCCGGATTACCGATGGTTTCGGCAAACAGCAGCTTGGTGTTGTCCTGCAACGCTCCCCGCCAGGCCGAAGGATCATCCGGGTCCACAAAGGTGAGTGCCACGGAGAGCTTCTTCAGAAAGTGTTTGAGCTGAGTCACCGAACCGCCATAGAGCGCCTGGGAGGCGACCACGTGATCGCCGGGGTTCAGCAGGGTGAAGAAGGCCGCTGACTGAGCGGCCAGCCCGCTGGCGAAGGCCACGGCACCCACACCGCCATCCAGATTCGCGAGCCGTTCCTCGAACGCGGCCACGGTGGGATTCATGATTCTGGCGTAGGTGTTGCCGTATTCCTGAAGGTTGAAGTAGGCGGCCGCCGACTCGGAATCCTCGAAGACGTAGCTGGTGGTCTGGAAGATGGGCAGCGCCCGGGCGCCATTGTCCGCATCCGGCCGGGCACCCGCGTGCACGGCGCGGGTGTGGAATCCGAACGGATGTTCGTCCCGGCTCTGATCGTTCATGGCGCCCCCTGACTGCGTGTCCGACCATGATGGTGGCGCCTGAACGGGCCGATGACAATCCGGTTTAGAATTCGCCGATGTTTCGAGCAGCGACACGAATGCTGGCAGTGCTCCTGGCCAGCACTGTATTTCCACCAGGCCATGCGGCGGATGCACCGGCCACCGGCGCCTTCGAGATTCAGCGCACCCTGGCAGAGGTGCTCGGCGAGCAGCGGGCGGCGGGCCTGGCGGGGATACAGCCGCCGGACGAGGTGGTGAGCTGGCAGGTCTATGTGCCGGAAAGTTACGACCCCGGCCGGCCACCGGGGCTGCTGGTCTATATATCGCCCATCCAGTCGGGGCGGGTGCCCCAGGACTGGGAGCGGGTGCTGGAGGCGCGCAACCTGATCTGGATGAGCGCCGATAAATCGGGCAACCAGGTGCACGTGCAGCGCCGGGCGCTGTACGCGGTGATCGCTCCCACCGTCATCGGCGCCAACTATGCCGTCGATCGATCCCGCGTGTACCTGACCGGCATGTCCGGAGGCGGCAAGATGGCCAGCATGGTGGCGGTGGATCATGCGCACATCTTCAAAGGGGCGGTGTACAACTGCGGGGTGGAATTCTGGGATTCGACACCACCGCGCCTCGCGCAGGTGAAGGCAAACCGTTATGTCTTCGTCACCGGCGAGTACGACCAGGCCCTGCGGCCGACCCGTCGGGTTCACGGCCGCTACCGGAAGGCGGGCGTGGAAAACGTGAAGCTGATGGTCATCGACGGCATGGGCCACGAAAACCCGCCCTGGCGGGAGATGGACGAGGCCCTGGCCTTTCTGGATGGCGATACGGCCGCGTCCGGCCGGTAAGCGGACCGGACACGGCGACGTCGGTCAGCTTGCCGGCGTGTACCAGATCGGCGAGGACCAGGCCCGCTCCTGAATGGTCGCCGGCAGATCGGACCGGGGCTTCGTGCCGTTCCGGATTGCATCCCAGGTGGACCAGCGACAGGTCGGGTTCTCCAGGGCGCGCACGTAATAGAATGCGCGCTCATCCGGATTGAAGTTCGGATCCTGCCAGGTGGCGGCGAGCTCACCAGCGCCCACATCGGTGGGGAAGGCGCAGGTGGTCAGGTCCACACGGGCACCGTTGTCCGGGCAACGATGGCTTTCGGCATCCACACTGCCGCCATCCGAGCAGGCCACATCGAAGACGGTCTCCACCATCTCGCCATTCACCAATGCACCTTTCACCACCTGCAATCGTTGCAATGGCGCGCTCATCGCATCCCGAGCGGCCCACAGCGCCAGCCGAGGCGCTGCGCCGTCATTGGCATAGAGGTCGCCGCCCATGGTGACACCGGCCGCATACGCCTGAGCGACCCAGTCATCCCGTTCGGTCAGGTCGGCCGGAAAGTCGTAGCCGGCAAAAAGCCGGACACGCAGTCGCGGGCCGCTGGTGGCGAACGTTTCCTTGCGGCGGAACGCATCGAACAGGGCGTCCCGGGTGTTTTCTTCCGCCCAGACCCCGGCGAGGCCGGAAGCCCCCCAGAACTGTTGCTGGCCGTCGCGGAAGATCTCGCCATCCACTTCCTTCATTCGCTGCTGCAGGCCGTCTTCTTCCGCGGCGGCAGCCAGTTCTTCCGGAATCGGGACGGAACCGCGCAGCATGGCGTTGGAATCGAGCAGGCCGATTTTCGAGAAGAAGTTGTCTTCTTCGAAAGAGCCCGCGCCGGTGTGGGTGTCGGAGGAGCCGATCAACCCGAATTTGTAGGGGTTCGCACCGATCTCTGCTTCCATCTGCAGGCCTCTCAGATAGGCCTGGCGCACGTAGCTGCCGTTCTCTTCGCTGTGCAGGGTGGTGGCCACGCGATAGGGCATGATTTCAAAATCCGCCCACTCGTCGTTCGGCGACAGCAGTGGGTGGGTATCCGAGGTGCCTTTGATCTGTGTCACTTCCACCAGCGGTTCATTGCGCATCCGAAGCCCGGCATAGGCATTGTCGATGGGCTCGCCTGCCCAGTCGGTGAGCATGAACATGGCGCCGTTCGAGCCATTGGAGTTGTGCGGGATGGCGACGCTGTCGATGCCCTGAGCCCTGAGTTCGTCCATCCAGCGCCAGAGGCCTTCCGGGTTCTGGGAGTGGAACCGGGAGAAAGGAATCTCCGGCACCCGGTCGCCGCTGCGGAAGATCACGTTGCGATGCAGATTGCCGCGTTCATCCGTGCTGCTGGTGTATTCGTAGGCAACGAACGTGGTGAAGTTACCGGGGTCGTTGTGGGCCTGGGCCGCATCGATCGTGTCCTGCCAGGCACTCCGGGTGATGCTGTGCAGCATGTCGACGGTGATGGAGCCGTCCTGCAGGCCTTGAACCACGTTCGGAATGAAGGTGGAGAAACGCCGGCCGCGGTCCCCGCCGCTGGCGGTCGTCATGTTTTCCGGCCGATTCAGATTATGAAACGGTTCGGACATGGGCAGCTTCGAGAACTCGGTGGTGGTGTCGGCCGCAGCGGGCACCACACCCATGAACATGGCATGGTCGGTCACGCCGTAAAAATCCAGGGGCGCCGGCAGCTGCATCTCGAAACCGGCCGGATGCAGGATGGCTTCACCTTTCGCAAAACGGTAGGCATCCGAGGGGGTGGCCAGGGTGCCGAAGGCGAAGGCGTCGAAACTGTAGCGCGTGTGGATGTGCAGATCACCGAACAACGCCTTGCGTTCGGCATTCCGCGCCGGTGCGATGGGCTGCGTGTGCAGCTCTGTTGGGAGCAGTCGCTGGGCGGGCTGGGGCACAACATGGGCCTGGCTTGTCAGCTCCGCGGGGGCTTCGCTGTTCGCCGTGGATGTGTTCGCCGGTGCCGGCGTGGCTGTCTGATCGTCGCTTGCCGGTGCACAACCCGAGGCGCCCGCAATCAGGCCGAATATGATCACTGCGCGCGCTGCCGTTGGATAACGCATCCGCTGTCTCCCTTACCCGTGAACTAACAGTTTACAACGAAGGGCCAGGTGCGTTTCCATGGTGATTCCAGGGGTTTGGGAGCGTGGGATGAGTGTGAGATTCTGGCGGAGGAAGTTCTGGCGGATGAATTTCTGGCGGATAGGCGGCGGCCTGTTACTGCTGGCCTGGGGTTTGGCTGGCTGCGGTGAATCCGCCCGGGCGCCTGACGAGGTGGCTGTGCCTGCCACCGATGAGACCGCCGAAAGTCTCGATGCGCCGCTCGTGGCGGCAGCATCCGACGACATCCCGGCCAATCCGCTTCGCGATGTATATTTCGGTGATACTCACATTCACACCGTTCTGTCGTTCGATGCCTATCTGATGGGAACCCGGGGCACGCCGGACGACGCTTATGAATTCGCCAAGGGTGCTGCCATCACGCATGCCTCCGGATTCAGAATGCAGATGAAGAAGCCGCTGGATTTCCTGGCGGTATCCGATCACGCCTTTTATCTGGGCATGATGCGGGCGATTGCCGAGGGCAAAGTTCAGCATCCACTGTCAGACGTGGTTGCGGGTGCCGTGGATGCGGCGGGCTCGACCGCCGCCTTCGGGGCGGTGATCGGCCACCTGCAGCGGCTGGGTGCCGAAGGGGGGGAAGATGATCTGGACAACCGGGAGGTGGCCAGATCCGCCTGGCAGGAAGTGATCGAAGCGGCGGAGCGTCACAACGATCCCGGCAGGTTCACCGCCTTCATCGGCTACGAGTACACCTCATCGGGGCCGGAGTTTCAGAATCTGCACCGCAACGTGATTTTCCGGGGTTCCGAAGTGCCTGACGCGCCGTTCCCCAGGCTCGATTCGATCAATCCGGAGGATCTCTGGGACTGGATGGATGCGCAACGGGAACAGGGGATGGAATCCCTGGCCATTCCTCATAATTCGAACGGTTCTGATGGCTGGATGTTCCAGACCACCAACTTTGCCGGCGAGCCGATCGATGCGGCCTATGCCGAACAGCGCATGCGCAATGAGCCGCTGGTGGAGAACACCCAGGTAAAAGGCACTTCAGACACCCATCCGCTGTTGTCGCCGAACGACGAGTGGGCCGATTTCGAACTGATGGAACTCAGGGTCGCCAGCGTGCTGCCCTCCAGGGCAAACGGCAGCTATGTGCGTGAGGCCTACCTGAACGGACTGCTCATGGAAGAGCAGAGCGGGTTCAATCCCTACCGGTTCGGTGTGATCGGCTCGTCGGATACCCACAACGCGGCCGGGTCTTTCGAGGAGGACAACTACTGGAGCAAAACCGGAATGATGGACATCGAGCCGCATCTGCGGAGCTCGGTGCCCCTGCCGGACTCGGAGCCCGGAGATCCGGAGTATGCCGAGGGCGCTTCTCAGTACTGGGGGGCTTCGGGCCTGGCCGGTGTGTGGGCGGAGTCCAATACCCGGGATGCGATTTTTGATGCCTTCCGGCGCAAGGAAACGTTTTCCACCAGCGGCCCGCATATCCGCGTGCGCTTCTTTGGTGGGTTCGACTATGACGAGGAGATGCTTGCCAGTCCGGTCAGTCAGGGCTATGCCCACGGCGTGCCCATGGGTGGCGATCTGACCGCTGCCGGTGAGCGGACGCCGAAGTTTCTGGTCTGGGCTGCCCGGGATGTGGACAGCGCGCCCCTCGACCGGCTGCAGATCATCAAAGGCTGGGTGGCGAATGGCGAAAAGCAGGAGCAGGTCTACGACATCGCCTGCTCCGGCGGCGGTCAGGTGAATGCGCTCGATCATCGCTGCCCGGACAACGGCGCAACGGTGGATCTGCAGACGTGCGCGTTTTCTCAGGACGTCGGGGCGTCGCAGATGCTGACCCTCTGGGAGGATCCGGATTTCGATCCGGCCCAGCGTGCCTTCTACTACGTTCGGGTGCTGGAAAATCCGAAGTGCCGATGGTCCACCTGGGATGCGATCCGGGCCGGGGTGGCGCCCAACCCGGCCATGCATGCCACCATCCAGGATCGGGCCTGGACCTCGCCTATCTGGTATCGGCCGTGATTCAGCATCGGCTCAGGGGGTGAGTGGCCGGTAGCGGACCCGGCGGAAGTCGATCGGATGTGATTCGCTCTGCAGGGCGATGAAGCCGCGTTCGAGCAGGAGAACCCGGCTTTTCTGATGCGCTTTGGGATCGGAGATGCGTGGTTCGCTGTATTCGAGAACCACCTCGCCGTTAACCAGATGGGTGATGGTGCCGCTGCCGCGGACGATCACCTCCGCCCGCACCCACTGTTCCCCGTCGTAGGTGGCCGAGCTGGAGTTCAGGCAGTGAGGCGTGTACAGGCTCCCCTGGTAAGTCACATCGGTGCCGGGGGTGCAGAGGTTGTTCGTGGGTCTGGCGCGGGAGCCGCCCAGCCCGCCGAGGAACTGGGCTTCGATGGAGGTGGGAAACGCCTGGTCCAACGTCATCTCTGCGGGCGCCTCGGCGTGCAGCATCACTCCGCTGTTGCGTTCGGCCCAGCCTGCGCCCCCTGCCGTCTGTTCGCCGACGAAACGGTATTCCACCACCAGGTGATAGTGATCGAGCGGCTCCTTCCAGAACAGATGACCGAAGCGGCCATCAAAACGCTCGTAAGCGTCGTAGCGGACCTTCAGAAGCCCGTCTTCCACCCGGAAGGTGTTACCGAAATTCTCGCCGGCCGGGTAGCCGGTGATTTTCGCCGTCCAGCCGTCCAGGTCTTTGCCGTTGAAGAGGTCGATCCAGTTCTCTTCTTCAGAGGCCTGGGCACTGGCCGTTGTGCCGCAGACGGCGGCGCCCAGAAGGATGCCTGCAATACCGGCGGCGATGCGCGATGTCTTTGGCGTGTTCATGAGGTCGATGATAGCGCGAGCGTCGGGCGAATGACTGCGGGGTTCGATCTGTCCGATCAGGTATATTGCCCGGCTTCGTTCTGATACAGGCAGCAGCAGATCAACCTCGCCGACCCCCAGCAGATTCTCGAGCAGACGTTCGGCTACTCGGCCTTCCGTCCGCCTCAGGACGAGATCATCGCCACCCTCGTCGCCGGCGGTGATGCGCTGGTGTTGATGCCAACCGGGGGCGGCAAATCGCTGTGTTATCAGATTCCGAGCCTCACCCGTCCGGGTTGCGGCGTCGTGGTGTCGCCGCTGATCGCACTGATGCAGGATCAGGTGAGTGCCATGGCGGAGCTGGGGGTTCGAGCCGCCTATCTGAACTCGAGCCTGAACGCCGGTGAGATCGCCAGTGTGGAAGCGATGCTCGCCGATGGGGAGCTGGATCTGCTTTATGTGGCGCCCGAACGACTCGTCCAGGAGCGGACGCTGCAACTGCTCGATGGCGTGGCTCTGGCACTGTTTGCCATCGACGAAGCCCATTGTGTGTCTCAATGGGGGCACGACTTCCGGGCGGACTATCTGAAGCTCGATGTGCTCGAAGCGAGATATCCCGGCGTGCCGCGGATCGCGCTCACGGCGACGGCGGACGAACAGACCCGGGCGGAAATCAGCGACCGGCTCCATCTCGGCAGCGCGCGTCATTTCGTGGCCGGTTTCGACCGGCCAAACATCCGCTACCGGATTTCCCTGAAGGATAATCCACGTACCCAGCTGCTCCGCTTCCTGAGCGACTACCGGCAGGCGACGGGGATCGTGTACTGCCTGTCCCGGAAGAAAACGGAAGACACCGCCGCGTGGCTGGTGACACAGGGTTTCGAGGCCCTGCCGTATCACGCTGGCCTGGCATCGGAGGTGCGGGCGGCGAATCAGGCGCGCTTTCTCCGGGAGGACGGCATCGTGATGGTGGCGACTATCGCCTTCGGTATGGGCATCGACAAACCGGATGTGCGTTACGTGGCTCATCTCGATATGCCGAAGACGGTGGAAGCCTACTACCAGGAAACAGGGCGGGCCGGCCGGGACGGTGAGCCGGCGGAGGCCTGGATGGTTTACGGCCTCCAGGATGTGATCAAGCTCCGGCAGATGATGGCGACTTCCGAGGGCTCCGAAGCACACAAACGGGCGGAGCAGCACCGGCTGAACGCCATGCTCGGTCTCTGCGAGATCACCAGCTGTCGCCGTCAGGCGTTGCTGCGTTATTTCGGCGAGGTCCGCGATGCGCCCTGCGGAAACTGCGACAACTGTCTGGAGCCGGTGGAAACCTGGGACGGGACCGAGGCCGCACAGATGGCGCTGTCGGCCGCGTACCGGACCGGTCAGCGTTTCGGCGTTAATCATCTGATCGATCTGCTGAAAGGGGAGCGCACGGAGAAGATCGCTCAGTTCAGGCACGATCAGTTGCCCACTTTCGGTGTGGGTGCACAGCTGGATAAAGACCAGTGGCGATCCGTTTATCGGCAACTGGTGGCGCTTGGCTATCTGCGGGTGGCTGTCGATCAGTTTGGCGCGCTGTGTCTGGAACCCCAGTGCCGGCCCCTGCTGCGGGGTGAACGGACGCTGTCTCTGCGTCGGGACGTGAGAAAGCGAAGTGCCGCCAGACAGACGAAAACGCCGCTCCCTGCGGATCTGGATGTGGGCCTCTGGGAAGCGCTGCGGGAGTGCCGGCGGGAAGCCGCCGAGGTGCAAGGCGTGCCGCCCTATGTGGTGTTCCATGACCGCACGCTCCAGGAAATGTGTGCGCGCCTGCCGAGGAGTCTGTCCGATATGGCGGGCATCACCGGCATCGGTGAACGCAAGCTTGAGAAGTACGGGCGGGACTTCCTCGCCGTGATCGACAGGCACCTGAACGAAGCCTGACGAAGGGCGGGCAGCGGGCATCGGCTGCGGCGGCTGTGGTCTAATGTTCATGGGCCCATAGAGAGTATGTCGTGAGATTTCCGACCCTGTTCATGCCGTCGCGACCGGCGGTGGCTGCTCTGCTGGCGGAACTGGCACTGCTGGTTGCCGCCGTGCCATCCGGAGCAAGCGACTGGTCGGCTGTGCGGCAGGTGGAAGGCGTGACGGTGGAGGCTCGGGCCACGGACACCGGGTTCAACGAGCATCGTGCGGCGGTGCGTGTCTGTGCGGATCTGTCGGTGCTCGAGGCATTCGTTTCAGATACCGACCGCTTCACCGAATGGCTGCCCTACACCAGGGATGCCGAACTGCTGGAAAGCACGGCCGACTACCAGATCTATTACGTTCGAACCAGCACGCCCTGGCCCATGAAAGATCGGGACATGGTGTATCGCATCTCCCGCCAGCCGGACGCCGGCGAGGGGGTGGTTCTGACGCTGGTCGGTCTGCCGGATTACGCGATCGACCACCGTGGTACGACGCCACTGCGGGAGGCGCAGGGTCGCTGGCAGTTCGTCCGGTCGGGTCCGGGTCTTGATGTCCGCTACCAGCTGTTTGTGAACCCGGGTCCGGTACCGGCGTTCGCGGCCAACGGTCGGATGGCAAGCACTGTCGGCAAAACCCTGGCGAATCTTTCCGCCCGATTCCCCTGCACACAGACCTGAAGGTTTGAGTTCCGCGCCAGTGAACGCCCCCCTGCGCTGGTATCTCGCCAGCACGGCCTGCTACCTGATGCCGGGTGGTATCCAGAGCGTGCTCTTCCCCTGGCTGGTTGCGGTCTCTCTCCATGAATCGCCGGAAAGAGTGGGGTTGGCCCAGATGGCCAGTCAGCTACCCATGCTGCTGCTCATCCTGTGGGGTGGCCTGGTGGGTGACCGGGTCGATCAACGCCGCTTCCTCATCTTCCTGCAGCTCGGAATGATGCTGCCGCCCCTGGTCATGGCCGGCTTCCTGTCCGGTGGTGTGATCAGCTACGAACTGCTGATCGGCTGGGCCGTTATCGGGGGCACGTTCGGCGCCTTTGCGCAGCCAACCCGAGATGCGCTGCTGAACCGGGTGGCTGGATCGGAAATTCAGAAAGTGGTGACGCTGGCCATCGGCGTTCAGTTCGGTATCCAGATCTTCGGCTTCGCCCTCGGCTCCACAGCCGACCGGCTCGGCGCGCCCGCGCTCCTGGTCATCATGGCCCTGTTCATGCTGACCGCCGCTGTGGCGACCCGGCAGATTCCACCGCTGGCACCGACCCCGCAGATGCCCCGGCGGCATCCGCTCAAGGACATCGGTGAAGGGCTCGGGCTGGCCTGGCGATCCGATGTGATTCGCCCTGCCATCCTGCTCACCTTCGCCATCGGCATCTTCTTCGCCGGAACGTACATGGTGATTCTGCCTCTGATGGTGCGGGACCTTTACGATGGCAGCGCTGGTGGCATCGCGGCGGTGTTCGCCGCCAACATGCTCGGGACCTGCACCACCATCGTCTGGCTGATCCGGCGGGGCGGCGTGGAGCGGCCGGGCCGGGCGATGCTGGTCAATGCCTTCATCAGTTGCGCCGTTCTGTCGCTGCTCCATCTGGCGCTGTCCCAGTGGTTGTTTTATCTGGTGGTTTATCTCTGGGGGTTGGGTGGCGGTATCAGCATGACCATGTCCCGGGCCATCGTGCAGGAAGCCGCACCGGACACCCACCGGGCACGGATCATGTCGGTGTATTCCCTCGGCATGATGGGTGGCATGCCCATCGGCAGTCTGCTGCTTGGCTGGTGCGTCGGCCAGTTCGGTGCCCGGGAGGCGGTGCTGGTCCCCGTCTGCGGTATGGCCATCACTGTTACGCTCCTGCTGCTGACATCACGGCTGTGGCGCGTGCGGCGACAGGCGCCGGTCGCGCCGGTCACGCCGGAATAGCGGGCCCGGTCGCTCAGCTCAGGGACGCGTGTACAACGGTGGTCAGCAACAGGCCGGCCATCAGGAAGTTGAACGTCTGCAGGCGCCGTCGATTCGTCAACATGGGTTGAATCTGCTTGCCGAGCACGGTCCAGCAGCTGACCGAGGGCAGGTTGATGATGCCGAATATGGCCGCCACCCAGAGAATGGCCTCAAAGCTCCGGGAAGGGGCATAGACAGTGACCGCGGTGAGCGCCATGGCCCAGCCTTTGGGGTTCACCCACTGGAAGAGGGCCGCCTGCAGAAATGTGAATGGCTTGCCTGTGGCCGCCCCGGTTTCCGGGGGTGCGGCGGTGGCGATCTTCCAGGCCAGATAGAGCAGGTAAGCGATGCTCACCACCCTGAGTACGTCATAGCTCATGGGATAGGCATCGAACACGCCGACCAGGCCGACGCCCACCAGCACCACCATGACCACGAAGCCGATGCCCACGCCGAGCATGTGCGGGATCGTTCGCCGGATGCCGAAGTTGGCACCGGATGCCATGAGCATCAGGTTATTCGGGCCCGGGGTGATGGAGCTGACCAGGGCAAACAGCGAGAAGGCGGCGAGGAGTTCCAGGTCCATGACGATTTCTCAATCGGTTGGTATTTCGATGGGTAACGTGCAATTGTGAACCATGTATTCTGGCGCAGGATTGCAAAGTGACGTTATGAGCGGGGATTACTGCAATATATGAAGGATATGGACCGGACTGGCGAAAGAATATTGCAGGAACTGACTGCGAATGGACGGATCACCAACACCGAGCTCGCCGACCGGGTAGGGCTGTCGCCGTCTGCCTGTCTGCGCCGGGTACAGGAACTCGAGCGGAGCGGCGTGATCCGTGGCTACCGGGCCGTACTGGATCCGAAGTCCATGGGCCGGGCATTCACGGCTTACGTGGCGGTGGGCCTCTCTGATCACTCGAAAAAGTCTCAGTCCGCCTTTGAGCGGGCCATGGCCCGTTCTCCGGAAGTTCGCGAGTGCCACAACATCACCGGCATGATCGAGTATCTGCTGCGCGTTGAGGTGGCGGATCTGGAGGCCTACAAGGTCTTCCATACCGACGTGCTGGGCACCCTGCCCCAGGTCACCGCGATCACCTCCTACGTGGTGATGGACTCACCGAAAGACGAACGGGCTTAGTGGGGCTGAGCATCTGACTCGCCGGACGCCAGCCGTCGTGCCTACTCGGCGAGGGGGTTGGTCACGTCGCGGGGCACATCCGCGGTCAGCCGTCTGGAGATAAAGGTGAGGGCGGCATCCACTTCTTCGGAAGGGATCTCCGGGTGCAGACCGGGATTTGCGTGCAGGCGCTTGTCTGTGGCGCCGATGGCGTCGAACAGCGCCAGGTAGCCGGCGCGATCAAACAGCTCGTCTTCCAGCTGCATGAGAAAGAGCACCGGATGCGTCACCGCGGCGGCATCGTTGGTGAGTCGTTCGCCGAGAAAGGCAACGGCTCCGGACGTGCCGGCCAGACCCAGGACGGAAGCCCGGAAGGGGATGCGCCGGGCAGCGGCGGCTGCCAGGAGTGGAATACCGAAGATGCTGCCCATGGACAGACCGAAGTAGGCCAGCGGGTTGGCGTACAGGCCGGCTGTTTCCCGAACGGTCGACAGGGCCAGCAGCCAATCGGCCACCATCTCATCGGTCAGTTCGGGCCGCTGGAACGCTTCAGCGAGGGCCGCCCGACCGCCTGGTCCGATCTGTCGCAGGCCGTGTACCGGACCGTCAAGAGAGAGCGTCGCCGCACCGGCGGCGAGAAACTGCCTGGCAAGATATGGAATCGGCGCCTGATAGCGGTCGCCGGAGGCACCATGACCGCAGAGGATGAGTGGGGTGTCCGCGTGGTGGTCATCCGGCAGCCAGACCGCACCGGTCACCGGTCGCTGCTGGCCTTCAATGCGGAAATCCCGGGCGCCGGGAACATCAGAGTCGAGCCATTGCATTGCAGTCTCCCGTGCCAGTCAGCAGAAAAGATGGGCTACATGCCGAATCGGTAGCGCAGCTTGACGACGAAGAAGTCTATCACCGGTTCCGTGAGGGCATCGTGGAAGATGTCACCGAAGTCCTCATCCAGGGTGTTGTCCTCCACGTTGCTGCCCCGGGTGTAGACCAGGAACAGGTCGGACAACGGCGCAATCTGCCAGCGGTAGCGGAGCTGCACCGTCATCCGGTTGATGACGAAGTCCCGACTGCTGGAACCGGGCGCCGGATCCACGGGCATCAGGTTGCCGTCTCCATCCTCCGGCAGGAAATAGCGCTGCTGTTCGGTGGCCTTGATGCCCGCCCACTGCAGGCTCATACGGAACTGCTGCCGGGCGGAGAGGAAGAGGTCCATGCCCAGCCGGGGTTGCAGGTCATCGGCTTTGAAGGTGGTGAACTGCTGGCCGGCGTCGTGCAGCAGCCAGCCATTGCGGTCCGAATAGTTCAGGTCCAGGTCGAACGAGAAACGGTGATTGGGTTTCCAGGTGAGACCGAGGGCGCCGAAGGTCGTCCATCCGGAGAGTTCTTCCTGCTTCGCTCCGATCCGGCCGCTGAACGCCAGATTCTTCGAGGCGTCGGTGCCGAAGGCCAGGTCGCTGAACCAGCGGTCGTCCAGGCGATAGGAGCCATTGCCTTCACTTTCCAGATCGTCCCAGCGTTTCGGGAAGTAGGCCAGTTCCGGTCTGAGCTCGAATCTGTTTTTGAACGTGAGCACCGGGCGGAAGAAGACGCCCACCCGGGTCGCTTCCCCGGCCGCGTTCTGCCAGTACGTGGCGCTCAGACCAAGGCCGAACTGACGCAGATGTTTCAGTCCCCGTGACCGGGTGTAGTTGAAGCTGTAGGCGCCGCCGTAGTTGTCGTTCCGGCGTAGATAGCCCAGGTCGTTGATTTCCAGCCCGGCGTCCAGCGCATCCAGCTGAAGGCGATGAACCACGCCCTGACGCTGTGTGTATTTCATGTCGAGCAGACCGCCGTAGCCCTGCACTTCGTCCACGTCGCTGGTCAGCAGTTGCAGATCCGCCTGCAGCTTGCCGCTCCGGTTCAGATAGTGGGCATCCACCCCGTGTACGATCGCGTCATAGCGCTGTGTTCGGGTGAAGGTGCCGATGTAGCCGAGCGAGCGTCGGGCCTGACCGACCTGTTCGTAGAGCAGACGGGCCACGCCGAAATCCCTGCCCTGCGTATCCACCAGCACTTCGTCGCCATCGATGTCATAGCCGCGGATCTCGCCGTCCTCTTCCATGGCGGCCATACCGCCATAGCGGATGCCGCCGATCTGGCCGGTGGCCTTGAGCGCACCAATCAGATCCGTGGGTTTCGATTCCTCGTAGCCTGGAACTTCCACATCATCCGGCACGATCACGTCCGGGGCACCGCCGATCCGCCGGGTGTTGACGATTTGAGTGGGCGCGGGCGGGAACAGACCGGGCGTGCGCCGGGAGCCTGCCGAGCGTCCGCCGCTGGACGGTCGGGATCGGGGTGTGGTCTCGAATACTTCGTTGCCTTCCAGAAAGAACAGGCGCTTTTCCGGGAAGTAGGTTTCGGTTGCCGTCAGGTTGATTACCACGTCGTCGGTTTCCACGGCACCGAAGTCCGGATTGACCGTGGCGCTCATCTGCAGATTGGTCGAGGGTCGCCAGAACATGTCCACGCCGACTTTGGCATCCGATTCGTCCTCGGCCATATCGTGGGTGCCGGACACATACGGATAGAAGTCGAGTTGCCGTTTGGGTTCCACGTCGGCGAAGCTCATCGGCTGCAGTGCGCTCATGAAACGAGCGCCGGTGGGGGGCAGGTGGGGGAAGCCGAATCGTTCGTCGATATAGCCCACCTGGCGGCTGGCATAGAGGCCGATGCGGCGTTCTCCATCGGTGGCCATCATGGACCAGGGCAGGAACATCTCGCCGGACCAGCCGGATTCGGTGCGGGCGCTCCGGCCGTCCCAGGGGCCGTCCCACTCCCGCGAGTACTTCCGTTCCGGTGCGATCTTGCCGTCGCTGAGCGAGTCGCCGAGGGCCACGTTGAACCAGTAGCCGTAGATGCCGGCGCCCGAGGTGTCCAGGGTGACGCTCATCGTATCCCGGGAAAAGAAGTCGTCCCTGGAACTCAACCGTTCCATGAGCGTGTCCTGGGGTTGCTCGGCATACATGCTGATATAGAGGCCGCGACTGGTGTAGAAGTAGCGCATCACCGTGCGGTGGCGGGGCACTGCCATGGTGTCCGGCTCCAGGATCCGCATGTCGTCATAGCCCGGCACCCTGGCCCAGACCGGCTCGTCCAGCCGGCCATCCAGCACGAAGCCGATTTCACGCTCGTCGAATCGCGCTACCACGATGGCTTCACCCGGCGCCAGCCCGGTGGTGAGCAGCAACCGGTCCGGTGCGGTGCCCGGGGAATCGGGTATCTGCGTGGGCTGGCGTGAGGTGAGTGGGCCAGACGCCGCCGCAGCAGCCCATGGGGTTGCGGGCAACAGGAGGCTGATCGCGCAGAGCAGGCCTGCGATCGCCCATCGACTTTGGTGTGGCTGCGACATCTGTACTATTAGTAAAGGTACATATAATAATGTTGGCAGGCAATGACGCAGATCAGGTCTCAGGATGAGTACGAAAACAGCAGAGAAGCCCTCCGGTGGCGCGCGGGCGGCGACCGCCGAGCCGGCCTATGAACCGGACGAGCCCCTGGGTTTCCTCGTACACGAGGTGGCCAATGCAATCTCTCAGGCTTATGGCGCACTGATGGCGCCCATCGGCCTGACCCGGCCACAGATGCGGGTTCTGATCTGGGTCGATCGGCGTCCCGGTATTTCTCAGGCAAAGCTCAGTGAACTGATCGGTACCAGCGCCATGTCCATGACCGGCCTGCTCGACAGAATGGAGGCCAAAAACCTGATCCGTCGCGAGATCGACCCAACAGACCGGCGGGCCAAATGCCTGTATCTCACTGAGGATGCCCAGGCGCTGCAGCCGGAAATGGAAAAACTGGCGGACGGATTCGGCGTGGCGATGCGCCACGGTGTGACTCCGGATGATCTGGCCACCGCGCAGCGGGTGCTGGCGACGATGAAGACCAATGTGGAGAAGATTCGAGAAGACGCTCAGAACGGGAAGCGACCGGGACTGACAGGGAGCACGGCATGAGAGAACCGATTCGATACGTGGATGCGCTGAACGACTACTACGGCGCCATGGGTAACCCGCCATACCAGTGGACGGTGAATGAAACCGCACCTCTGCATCGACTGGAGAAGCCGTTGGCCGAATGCCGGATCAGCCTGCTGACCTCCGGCGGGGTTTCCCAGTGCGCCATGCCCGCCTTCGACCCACAAGCCAGAAACGACCACCGTCTGGATGCGATTGCGAGTGACGCGGCAGAGGATGACTTTCAGATTCACGACAGCTACTACGATCACACGGACGCAGAAGCGGACATCAACTGCGTGTTCCCGCTTGCACGGCTGCGGGAACTGGCCTCATCCGGAGAAATCGGCGAGGTATCCGAGCACTTCTGGAGCGGTTTCATGGGCCGGATCTACAATCGGAGCAAGGTCATGGAAGTCTCCGGTCCGGCGTTCGCCGAGCGACTTCAGGATGAACGGGTGGACATTCTTGTTGCAGCGCCGAGCTGACCGCTCGACCACCAGACCGTCGGTCTGGTCTGTCGTCTGCTGGAAACGCGTGGCATCGCCACCACCTGTGTCGTCACGGGCCGGGATCTCGCTGCTCTGGTCAAGCCGCCGCGGGCGCTGTTCGTGAACCACCCCATGGGGAACAATTTCGGTCGGCCTGGGGACCTGACCATGCAGACGGACATCCTGCGCACGGCACTTGGCCTCATTCACAGTGCGGAAGCCGGTGGCGTGCTGCTGGATTACCCCGGTGACTGGAGTGAATTTTTCGAATTCCGTCCCGGCGGCAATCGCCCGGCAGCCGATACCGCCGACTGACTCAACGCTTCAGGATGCCCGGTGGCTCGTCGCGGTGGAAACCGTTGAAAGTGTGGCCGTTTCGCATTTCTCCCGGCTGGAAGAGGAAGCTGCCTGCACCGTTATGGATGCCGCCGTCCACCCGGAAATCTGCACCTGTCACGTAGGCGGCCATTTCCGACAGCAGAAACGTCACCATGGCGGAAATCTCCGCGGCCGTTCCGTGTCGTGCCAGCGGTACCCGGCGGGTGATGGCCACCAGCGAATCCCAGTCCTCTTCCGGATAACGGTCGAGTCCGGTGGTGGCGATAAAGCCCGGGATCACACAGTTCACCCGCACGCCGGCTCTTGCCCATTCGGTCGCCGCCGTGGCGGTGAAGTTGGAAAGCCCGGCCCGGGCGGCGCCGTTGTGGCCCATGCCCGGCATGCCGCCGTCATAGTCGGCGCCGATATTGACGATGCTGCCACCCCGTTCGGCCATGCATTGTCGATAGACCTCCCGGGCGACCAGAAAATAGCTGGTCAGATTGTTGTGCAGAACCGCGTTCCAGCCGTTCAGGCTGAGGTCTTCCAGTTTTGCCGGAAACTGACCGCCGGCGGCATTGACAAGGCCGTCAACGGGTCCGTGTTCCTCCAGTACCCGGCCCACCAGCGCGACAACGTCGGCCTCGTCCCGGAGCTCGGCAGCGTAACAACCCGGTACCCGTCCGCCATCTTCTTCGATTTCCGCCCGCACGCGCTCGAGCTTCTCTGCTGTTCGACCGGCCAGGATGACGGTGCCACCCAGACTTGCCAGCTCGTGAGCGATGCAGCGGCCGAGCCCGCCACCGCCGCCGGGGATGAAGATGGTCCGGCCGTCGAACAGACCAGGTCGGAATCCGGATTCGTAGGGCACGCTGCACTCCCATCTCAAAAGGATCATGATACGCAGAGAGATGAACCTGGGGCCATCGGGAGGGAATATGAGCCAGAAGGGAGAAGAGGGGCGGCCGGATACGGTGCGTCTGCAGCGCATCAGCAAGGCGTTCTGGGAGTCCGCCGCGCTGATGAGCGCGGTGGAGCTCAAAGTGTTCACCGCCATCGCCAACGGCAACGACACCATTGACGCAGTGGCAGAGGCGGTCGGCATCGAACCGGTGAACGCCGAACGGCTGTTGACGGTGCTGACCGCCATGACGCTCCTGGAACGGACAGGTGAGCGGTTCAGCAACGCGCCGGATGTGGATAGATTTCTGGTCGAAGGAAAGCCGACCTATGCGGGGCCCTGGATGCTGTTCGGCAAGCCGCGTTGGGACCGTTGGGGGAAGCTGACCAAGCATCTCAAAGTGCAGGAGGACGATCAGCGCCGGCTGGGCATGTATGACGAAACCTTCACCGTCGAGCGGGCGCGGGAATATCACGAGGCTACCTATTCCATCGGCATGGGCGCTGCCCGGCGGTTTCACAAACAGGTGGATCTGAGCGGTCGCCGGAAGATCATGGATCTCGGTGGCGGGTCGGGATGTTATTGCATTGTTGCCGCCCGGCAGTATCCGGCCATTCACGCCGAGGTGCTGGACCTGCCGGCGGTGGTGGTGGTGACCCGGGAATATCTGGCGGAGAACGGCGTGACGGAACAGGTGAGCGCCAATCCCTGTGACTTCACGCGGGATTCGCTGCCGGAAGACGCGGACGTGGCCATCATGGCCAGCAACCTGCCTCAGTACAGCCGCTCGATCATCGCCGGGGTGGTGCAGAGGGTATTCGATGCGCTTCTGCCCGGCGGCGAGTTTCATCTGATCGGTGAAACCATCAATGCGGACGGCACCGGGCCGCTGGCGCCCGCCCTCTGGGGGCTGTCCGAGGCGGTCAACCATTCCACGGGTCTGGCTCATTCGGACGCCGACTGTGTGCGCTATTTCGAAGCCGCCGGATTCCGGGATGTCAGCGTCAACGAATTCATCCCGCAGACCCTGTCCCGGATCACGGGATTCAAGCCGGACTGAACGGAGAAAGGCAATGGACCTGGAAGCACGAATCACCCGTCTCGAGGACCTGGAAGCCATCAAGCAGCTCAAGGCGCGCTACTGTGAGATCTGCGATGACGACCACAACCCGGACCGCATCACAAGCCTGTTCACGGAGGATGGCATCTGGGAGGCAAGAGGGATCGGCGAAGCGGAGGGGCATGCGGAAATCAGGCAGTTGTTTCAGCGCTTCCAGCAGTCCATCCGATTTTCCCAGCACATGACCATGAACCCGGTGATCGAGGTCGAAGGCGACAGAGCGCGTGGCACCTGGTATTTCTTCGGTCCGTTCACCATGGAGAAGCACAATCAGGCCATGTGGCAGGCCTGCCGCTATCACGAGGTATATCGGAAGGTCGATGGCGCATGGTTGTTCGAACGGCTGACGGTGAAAGGGCCAAGAATGGCCGCGGATTACGGGGAGGGATGGGCCAACTGACTGGCCGTATTCTCTCTGGTCGGACCAGGCAGGCGTGATCTGGGACTGTTCTGCGTCAGGTGCTTTAATAGCCGGATGAATAGCGGGACGAATGCAGGATTCCTCTCCAGACCCGGGCTGCTGGCCCCGATCTTACTGGTGCTGGCCAGTCTGGCGGGCGGCTGCGCGACGACAGAGTACGCCTCACCCGGCGCCAGCCGGGAAGCTGTGGCGGAAGTGCGGGCGGAAGTGGCAGCCACCACCCCCGACAGTCGTTCGCTGACCCTGCCGGAAGCGAATGCCCTGGCGAGTCCGATCTTCCATCAGATCGCCACCGATGCGGCGATGATCTGCCGGACGGTGTCCGAAGCCGACAGTTGCAGCGTCCCGGGCTTCGAGGTCGTCGATCTGGATCTGGTCAACGCCCGGGCAGGTTACGATCTGCAGAACGATCCCAAGATCACCCTTACCCGGGGCCTGATCGAGTATCTCGCGGATCAGCCGGACGAGCTGGCGCTGGTGATCGGCCACGAATACGGTCATCTGATCGCCGCCCATGTCGGCGAACGGGAGGCGCCCGGTGCGGGGGGACAGAGCATTCTCGGAACCGCACTGTCCGCACTGGCGGCGGCATCCATCGCCGTTGCCAGCGAAGGCCAGGTGATGATCAGCCCGTCCGCCATGCGCGGCGGCTACGACCAGCGGGAAATTGACGAATACCTCCGGGATACCGCCGATCCGGAAGGCAATTACGACTGGTTTTCCGGGGCAGAAGAGATCGAGGCGGATTACATCGGGACTTACCTTGCCGCGCGCAGTGGCTACGAACCGAGTGGTGCGGTGCTTATCGAACTCGGCGCCTTGAGCCAGCAGGATGTGCTTTCGCCGCTGGAGAAGGAAGACCGCCGGTTGTCCTTCGCTTACTGGGATACGCATCCCTACAGCGCTGCCCGGGCAGCAAGAATCAGAGAAACCCTCGGAGAGATCGAGTTCGTGCAGAGCAAAGGCTATGCCCGCCCCCTGCCGCCCGCACTCATTCTCGAAATTCAGGACAGCAATGAATCCTTCCACACGCTCGAAGAGCTGGTTCGACCGCTACCCTGATCCACCGCAGACTCAACAGACGGATAGACAGACATGATCGACCTGACTGAATCGGACGGGATTTTCACCCTGACCATGAACGACGGTGAGAACCGCTGGAATACCTCGTTCGTGCGGGCCTATTCCGAGGCGCTGGACGAGGTGGAGTATTCCACCGGTGCTGCGTCACTCATTACTGCCTCGACCGATGCGAAATTTTTTTCCAATGGCCTGGACCTGGAGTGGTTGCAGTCGGAAGGCGAGCATCGGGGTGGCGACCGGGCCGCCTTCGGCTCGGAATTCATGGCGCTCATGGGTCGCATCATCACCTTTCCGATTCCGACCCTGGCCGCCATCAACGGCCATGCCTTCGGCGCCGGGCTGATGGTGGCGTTGTGTCACGACGTTCGCATCATGCGGGAGGACCGGGGATTTGCCTGTGCGAATGAGATGCAGATCGGATTCAGAATTCCGACACCGGAACTCGGTCTGTTCCGGCACAAGCTGCCGGCGAACGCTTTTTTCGAAACCGTCCAGCTGTCACGGCGCTGGACCGGGCCGGATGCCCTGGCGGCGGGTGTGGTGCAGGCGACGGCGGACCTGGATAACCTGGCCGCGGTAACCCTGGCCCGGGCCAGAGAGCTCGCGCCCTTGGGTGCGAACCGCGAACTCTTTGCCGAGCAGAAAGAGCGTCTGTTCGGAGAAAATGCCGTGCTCGACGGACCCCATGGAGCGGCGCACATGTTGAAGCACTCGGCGGATTTCCGTTAGCCGGTTCAGTCGTTCTCGCTGCGCACCGTGACGCTGGCACCGTCCTCAGTTGCCGTCACGCTCATCAGGATCGGACGACAACAGACGAAGCAGTCTTCCACGTATTCCTGCTGTTCGATGCTGAGGTCGACGACGATGTCGATGCGCTCACCGCAATAAGGACAATCGATCCGTTTGAGTTCGCTGTCGAGACGCATCAGCTTCGGCCAGCGGCTGCCAGGGCGCTGAGGGTAACGGTCGGGGTGATCGCCTCCGGATCCAGCAGCAGGTGCAGGAGCGCCGGTGTGTCTGCGTCGAGCGCGCGGTTCAAAGCGTCTTCGAATGCTTCCGTATCGTTGACGGTGATTCCGAGCGCGCCATAGGCCCGGGCAAGGGCGGCAAAGTCAGGATTGACGATGTCGGTGGCGACCACGCGTTCCGGGAACCGCCGTTCCTGATGCATGCGGATGGTGCCGTACATACCATTGTCCACCACGATGACGATCACATTGGCGCCGTACTGGGCGGCGGTGCCGAACTCCTGACCCGTCATCTGGAAACAGCCGTCCCCCGCCAGACAGATCACCGGCCGGTCCGGATACCGGAGCTTGGCGGCGACCGCCGCCGGCAGTCCATAGCCCATGGATCCGGAGGTCGGGGCAAGCTGAGTGGCGTGACCGCGGAAGCGGTAGTAGCGATGGATCCAGGTGGCGTAGTTGCCGGCACCGTTGGTGATGATGGCGTTATCGGGCAGGGCGGCACGCAGTTGCTGCACCACCTGACCCATCTGGAGGGTGCCGGGTATGACCGGCGCCTGTCCGGACCAGGCCTCGAACTCAGCCCGCACGTCCCGCAGATATCCGGACCGATCGACGCTGCCGGGTTCCGTCCGGATGAGGGCTTCGATGACCGCCTCGGGATGGCAGCGGATCACCTGATCCGCGAAGGGGAAGCGATCGCTTTCTGTCTGATGGACATGGATCAGCTTCTGCCCGGTCCGGGCGGTCTCCAGCAGCGTATAGCCCTGGCTGGCGATCTCCGAAAACCGGCTGCCCAGCACCAGTACCAGATCGGCGTCCTCGATCCTCTTCCTGAGCGCCGGACTGATGCCGATGCCACAGTCTCCGGCGTAGTTGGGATCATCGTGGTTGAAGAGCTGCTGGCGACGGAAGGTAACGGACACCGGCAGTGCGAGGGTTTCAGCGAGATGCTGCAGCGCGTTCACGCCATCCGCCGACCAGCCGCTGCCGCCGACCAGCACCATGGGTGCACGGGCTGAAATCAACGCGCTGCGCAGGGCGATGACTTCAGCCTCCCCGGGCGTCGCACTCAAGAGCGGTTGGGGATGCACGTCGGCCAGGCCGGCCGGGAGTGCATCCTGAACGTCCTCCGGCAGAGCCACCACGACCGGACCCGGCCGATCAGAGGCGGCGATATGAAAGGCCGTACTCACCACTTCCGCGGGATCGTCTCCCGCCGCCAGTTGAAACACCCGCTTGGCCATGCCGCCGAAGAACTTCTGGTAATCCACTTCCTGAAATGCGCCGCGGCCGAGCATGTCTGTGGCCACCTGGCCGACGAACAGCACCAGGGGCGTGGCATCCTGTTCCGCCACATGCACACCGGCGCTGGCATTGCTGGCGCCCGGACCCCGGGTGACGAAGCAGACGCCCGGCCGGCCGGTCAGTTTGGCATCCGCCTCCGCCATCATGCAGGCACCGCCCTCCTGTCTGGCGGCGATGGTCTCGATGCCGCTGTCGCGGAGCGCATCGAGCACGTTGAGGTAGCTCTCCCCTGGCACGCAGAAAGCCCGGTCGACCCCATGTGCGAGCAGAGCGTCGACGAGGCGGGTGGCGGCAGTGGTGGGCATGATGATTGATCCTTGAGCAGCGGAGATCGCATTGAGCAGGGATGGTATCGCCGGGGGTCGCTGGAAAATAGTGGCTGGGATCCGAACCGCGAATGCGGGGAAAAATGGCCCTGACGAGGCCGGTCGTGTCGCCCCGTCAGGGCCTCAAGAACACACGGTTGCCTGAATACGCGGGGCTCGAGCCGGCAGTGGGGAGGGTTGGGTCCACGCGTTGCCGCAGATACTGTCACGGGACAGACATCGAGCAACGCCGAAGGGGCCCGTCGCATACTGCCATGAGCCTTGCGCGCCTGGCACGTGCGGCTGAGGCCCCCGAATTCCCTTCGGGTGGTACAAGCACGGAACGGGTCGCCGTGTCATTCCCTGATGTGGCCCCAGCAACGTCGAGAATAAAGAGGACGGTGGCCGGACGCGGTGCAAAATCATACCGGCGGACTCCGGCCGATCCCGCTAGCGCTGATGCATCAGCCGCTCATCACCGCCGGAGCGCCGCAGCTCATAGGTTTTGGTCAGCCAGTAGGCGGCGAATACCCAGACGGCAAAAGCTTCCGCCCAGAACACCATTCGTCCCGCATCCAGCACGGCACTCAGGACCAGGGCGCCCACCGGCGCCGCGATCATGAGACCGCCGAGGCTGCGGTACAGCGCTCGGTAGCGGCGCACCGCCCGTTCATTTGAAATCAGCTCGAGGGTGTCCCGCGCCCGGAAGATGCACACCCAGCTGATGGCGACGAAAAACGCCAGCGCCGCGGCGCCATGCCAGAAGCTCGAAGTAACCAGCGGCATGCAGGTGTGACAGGGCGGGAGGTCCCGTAGCGGGGGAATCAGAGCGACCGCGACGGCGAGCACGCCGGCCAGGTTCAACACCCGGTCTTCGCTGCGACTGTATCCCGCGTAGACGGTCAGGCTGGCGCCGATGGCGATCAGCATGCCGACGAATACATCGCCCATGGGGGTGTAGTAGTAGTCGGAAATCGAAGGCTGGTAGGCGAGGTCGGCGGCGATCCAGCCGCCAAGGGAAAGAACGACCGGAAAGGCCAGCGCGCTGACGCCCATGGAAAGACGGAGGGTGAAGTACGTGCGGCTGATGTGAGACCGGAATCGATTGGCGTCCATGGTCAGCCGAATTCGCAGTCAGCCAGCATCCTCTCGAGACCGGCGCGGTCGATGACGGTGAGGCGGGACTTGTCCCGGGTGATGAGCCCTGCCTCCCGGAGGCTGCCGTGAATTCTGGAGACGTTCTCCCGGGTCGTGCCGACCCGGCTGGCCATGTCCCGATCCGTGATCGTGGTGGGTGCAGCCGGGTCCTGTTCGGTCAGACGCAGCAGTTCCAGGTATACCCGGCCGCGGACGTCGTAGGTGTGATACTCGAAAAGGCGGCTGGTAAGACGCCGGTTGAGGCGCGCCAGCCGCCTGAGGATGACCAGGGCGAATTCGGGCGAGGTCTTTGCGAGATCCAGAAATGCCGGTGCACTCAGACTGCCGAGCACGGATTCCTCTTCCGCGATCACGTTCGCCGAGCGACCGTCCCCATCCACCGCCGAGACTTCTCCGAACATCTCACCGGCGGGCAGGATCTGATAGGTCAGCGAGCGTCCGGTGGCACCCACCAGGCTCACCCGGACGGCGCCGGAGATGATGACGTAGAAATCCCGGCTGTCGTCATTGTGCCGAACCACGCTGCTGCCTTTTTCGAAGCGTTGTGTTTTCAGGGCGCCGGCCAGACGCTGCAGCACCGCGGCAGGCAGATCAGACAGCGACGCCACTTGCGCCAGAGCGGTGGCGGCAACCCGTCGCTCGGTCGGCTGCTTGGTGGACTGCGCCATGAACTCCCTGCTTAGCCATTCTGTTGAAGTCCTTTAGGTAGCTGATTCGACGGGAGATTACAAACTTCCGGGTACAAGATTGCACTTCGTGCGCTGCCTGGGGGGAGGAGAATGGCTGACTCATGGATCACGAACGAAGCAGGAGACGGCCCGCAGATGACCATGCCCGATCTCGCCATAATCAACTTCAGCGACGTACCCGATGGGGAAGCACACCGGGCGATTCGCGCGGTCAACAGACAGGTGATCGATGACTTTCTGCCGATCTGGGGCGGCGGCTACTACTGCAGGCTCCATCGTCAATCGGCTGGGGCTGGGGCTGGAAAAAACCTTGAACCGCAGCCGGTCATTATCGAGCCGGATCCCATCCACGCGGACGCAGCGATCTTTCTGGTCAATCGGGCCCAGATCAGCACGGCACTCAGCTACTGCTCGATGAATGCCGCGGCGCTGCCGGTCGCCTTCGTGTTCACCGATCTCGGCGACTGGACGGTTACCCTGTCTCATGAGGTTCTGGAGATGATCGTGGATTCCACGCTGGGCTATTTCCTCGCGGAGCAACCCACGAGCGCCTGACCCGGCGGTCCGAATCAGCGCAGAGGCTTGCGCCTGACGCGCTGCATCGTCAACACTCGAATTCAAGTCATGAGACAGGGAGATACCTTGTGGTGGAGTCGGTGACGAGCAAGAGTCTGGCCGGTCCTTCCGAGATCTGCATGCTGATGCCGATCAAGGCGGGGTTCACAGACTCTCTGGCGACCCAGACCTATGAAGGCAGGCTGGCAAGCTTCACAAAACTGTTCTCCGACCTTCGGGCAGTGAGCCGGGAGAGCCGGCTGACCCGCCCGTTTTCGGACATCGTCGACCGGTTGGAGACGATTCACGGCGTCACCATCTCCATTATCGATGGCCAACTGCTGCTGGCCGTGCACTTCGATCGCCCCTGGGAGCCCTACATCCGCATGGTCTGGGATCAACTCGGCGATATTTTCGATCTGATTCTCTGCAACTGTGAGGGCTATGTGGAAGCCCATCGCAACAATCTGGGCTATGAGGCCTTCGCCGGCTGGATCCGGAAATACCAGGTGAAAACCGCCACCTTCTACTTGAGCGGCAATCGGACTGTGGATGACGTCATCTATCTGGACCAGTTGGAGCGGCGTGCTCGCGCCGGGACGATGGACCCGGAAACGCTTGCACGAATGACGCTGGAAACACCGGAGGCCCGGGCGGCATCGGTGCGCAACAAGCTGGAAGGCACGGCTTACGTGGACTACATCAAGCAGGGTGTTCAGGCCATCGCCGCCTTTCATGCGCTCAGCTATCTGTATCCGAAGTCGTCGCCGGATCATGTTTATCTCCTGCGCGCCGCGCGTTCCGTGCTGCCGGTTACCGAGTTTCCGAAAAGGGCCGACTGGCAGCTGACCGAAAAGAACACCCGGGCGCTGATGATGCTGCAGGCCGTGTTTTTCACCGAACTCGACTGGTTCGAGAATTTTCCGGAGCGGGATCTGAGACGCACCGAACCGGCCGGCCAGCCACCGTTCGATCCGGACAATGTGCAGGGGGGCATCGCCGTATCCTATGGCGCAAACGCAGGGTGTCTGGCCCTCGTCAGCGTGGTCGATGCGGAGCTCGCGAGACAGTTCCTCTCGGATTTTCAGCAGTCTGTGAGTTGGGGCGCGGAGTCGACCGCTGAAGCGGATTGCGGGCAGGTGCTCAGGAACATCGCCTTCACGGCCGAGGGTCTTGCCCGGTTGGGTCTGCCTGAAGAAGAACTGGCCAAGTTGCCCAGTGACTTCCGGGAAGGCATGGCGGCACGGGCAGGACTGATCGGCGATGTGCGCTTCAACCATCCGGACCATTGGCAGCTGCCGGAGCGGAACTGGCCCCTTTCCGGGACGCTTCGAAAGACGCAGCGGGTTCATCTGGCTTCTGTCGATCTGGTGATTCAACTGCGGCGGGTCGTTCCCGGCGGTGCGGACGGCAGCGAACTGGATCCCGTGCTGGTCGCCGAACTCGAAGACATTGCAGAAGCCGCCGGGGGCGGACTGGCGGTGCTTTCCGTGCAGCCGATGTATTCCCAGGGCGAACCGTCGGCGCCGGTGGAACACTTCGGCTTTCGTGACGGGATCAGTAACCCGCGCCCGGCTTTGTCGGATTCCGGACCGGAGGATGGCAACCCAGGGGCGGATCTGGTGCCTGCCGGTGATGTCTTTCTCGGTCAGCCGAACAGCCGCGGTGATCGGCATCCCGAGAAATGGTCGGAGCCGCTGTTCAAAGATGGCACTTTCCAGGTGATCCGTAAGCTGAGCCAGGATGTGGCGGGATTGAACGCGGCGGTCACTGCTAACATCAGCGATCGCGCGAAGCTGTCTCAGGCGGCCCTCGACAAGGCACGGGACGCGCTGCTGGCCAAACTCATGGGCCGCACCAAGGCCGGTGCACCTCTGGTGGATTCGTTGCCGCCGGGTGCGAATGATTTCGACTACGACAATGACCCGGACGGTGTCCAGTGTCCGTTGTTCGCTCATGTCAGGCGCGCCAACCCCCGGGATGAAGGTGAGTTCATTCCCAGAATTGTCCGCCGGGGGATGTCCTATGGACGCCCGTTCCAGGCCGGCGATCCCGCACACGGGGCACGCGGGCTCATCTTTCAGGCCTATAACGCCAGCATCGCCGAACAGTTCGAGGTCATACAACGCTGGGTGAGTGGTGGCAACCGGACCGCGCCCTACAGCCGGTTGTCTGATCCGATTCTCGGCGTGCCGGAACCCGGCTGCCCGCGCCAGTACCGGCTGGCCGACGGCGAACTCATTGATCTCGGCGAGCGGCCCTATGTGCGTCTCGAGTGGGGACTGTATCTGTTCGTGCCTTCCAGGACGGGACTGGCCGTCATCGCCGGTCCGCAAACGGCTGCCGGGCGCGACTGGCAGCGTGAAGGCCTGGCGACGATCGACACCCTTCGGGCCCTCGAGGCCCGGGACCGGGATGCGGCCTTCGTGGCCTGGAAGCGTCTCCTGGAGGAGAACGAATCTCTGGACGCCGAGGCACATCGGGCCCTGTGGCAGGCGGTGCGCGACGCGCACAATGGGGCGCTGGCGACGCCGTTCGGGGTGCTGGTCGGCAGTGCGGCGCTGGTGGAGAAGGTGCTCTCACAGCCGGATGATTTTTCCGTGCAGGCGTACCAGGAACGGTTGAGCCGTTGCCTGGGTGCGAATTATCTGGGTATGGATCCACCCGAGCACGATGCCCGGGCAGCCCGCGCCAATGCACTGTTCGACAGCATCGATCAGGCGGCAGCATTCGACGTGGCGTTTCCGGAAGCGAAGAGACTGCTCGGCGGACTCGGCCAGGTGGGCGGGCAGGCCACCATTCCGCTCGTAAAGTACGTGGACCTGGCCCTCGCAGAGATTTCCAAATTGTGGTTCGGGGTGCCGGACGGTCTCACGCTGCTCGAGCAGTTGGGTGAGTCGGACGCGCCCCCCCGGACGCTGATCCGGGCCGGTGGCGAGCCACCGGCCGGTGCCGACAGCAGTCATTGCCCGGCGCATGTGATCTCTTCTTCCCGCTATGTCTTTCAGCCGCAGCCGACGGATGCGGTCGCCGCCACGGCAAGCCGGGAAGGACAGCGTCTGAAGCTGGCGCTCGAGGCCTTCGTCGCCCCCTATCTTGATAAAGAGAACAGTCTCGATAAAGAAAACAGCGCCCCCCAGTGGCCTTCACCCCTGGTCGGAGAAATCTTCCAGGCTTTGCAGGAGGACGACCTGGAGGAAGACTTCGCCAGCGTGCTGATGGGCGGCCTGCTCGGCTTTCTGCCGACCGTGCAGGGAAATTTTCTCACGGTGACCCGGGACTGGTTGCGGGAGAAAGACTTCTGGCGGGTTCAGAATGCCTATCTGGCAGCCCGCCAAGCGGGTGCCAGCGAAGCCCAGGCCGCGCAGATTGCGATCGCGCCACAGCTCGTCCGGACCATGGCTCGACGACCGGTGCCGGCGATGATTCACCGCCGCGCCACCCGGGATCTCACACTGGGGGATGTGCGGGTCCAGGCCGGTCAGACGGTGGTGGTCGGACTTGGCAGCGCGGCCGCAGAGCGCAACTACGAAGAGGCGTCCTGGGTTTTCGGCGGCGAGTACTATGGCGAGATGCGCATCACGCATGCCTGCCCGGGTCGCAAACTGGGGCTGGGTACGCTGCTCGCGCTGCTGGCGGCGCTGTTCGAACTGCCGGGCAGTCTGCGGCCTTCGCCATCCACATCGGCGTTGCTGTTCGATCCGCCGGCCTGAGGATCGAATCCTGCGTCAACCGTTCTGCAGGGCCGCTTCCAGGCGCCGGGCGGCAGCAGCGTGCCAGTACATGTTCATGTCACTGAACTTTTTCTGGCAGCCTTCGAGCACCTGAAGCGCCTGGGGGGTCAGCTTTCGGTCTGCCAGGTGGCGGGCTTCTTTGAGATCGATCAGGGTGTGTTCCCGTCGGGATTGCCGGTGTTCGGCTGACGCACGGGCGCGCTCGAAACAGCGGTCGGCGGAGACCATCGCCTGGGGGCTCGATGGAATGGCGGCCAGTGCGCAGTAGGCCACGGACTCTCCCAGACGTTCGAGCTTGCGAGCGCGCTTCAGCACCCAGACAGCGGCCCGGCGCGCCTCCTGATAACGACCCAGTGCCACCAGTACTTCGCAGTACCAGCTGAAGTGCAGGGAGGTCCAGATGAACTGATGGTTGGTTTCCACCCAGGCCAGAGCCCGGGTGATCGCCTCGACACTGCTGGTCGGATCCAGTTGCCAGCGGGCATAGGCGGCCTGGACGGTGCTCATCGCCGCCAGGTAACGGCTGCCCATCCGATCACAAAGCTCCGTGTTGCGGCGGCCGGAGTCCATGGCTTCTTCCCAGCGGCCCTGCCAGAGATAGGCGGCGGAACGCATACTGACAATGGACCCCTGAGTCGGGTGCACGGCACCGCGGGTCAGATCGTCCGCTTCATCAAAGCACTCGAAAGCTTCGGCAAATCTGCCCTGGTCGCCGAGAATCATGCCTTTGCAGGCCAGGGAGTAGGCGTAGGCGAAAGCAACCCGGGGTTTGCGCTTGAAGGGCGCCTGTCGGGACATGGCATCGTCCAGCGCCGGCAGCGCGGCACTGTATTCACACGCGCTGCCGTAGATCTGCCCCCAGCTCGCCAGACTCTGGGTTTTCTGGGTTTCGTCTCCCAGCTCATCGGCCAGGGTAAGGGCGACTTCGATGTGCCGCTTGGCCGTTGGCGCTTCGCCAAGCGCATAGTTGATGTAGGCGAGCCAGTACTCGGCGAAAGTCAGGTTCCGTCGATCACCCCGTGCCCGGGCCAGTTGGATGGCCCGTTCGTAGATGAGCGTCTGGCCGGGTTCCGCATCGTACAGACAGGCCTCTGCGAGTTTTCTCGAGACCGCCATCCAGCGCTCGTAGACGCGGTCCTGATCGAGCTTGCCGAGGGCGGCGAGTGCCGCGTGGTACTGGAGTCTGGCCCGATCGGTGGCACTCACGCTCATGGCCTTGTCACCGGCGGCTTCCGCGTAGTCTGCCGCCCGTTCATGTTCCCGGGTCTCTCCATAGTGATAGGCCAGGGCTTCGAGCATGGCGTCACGCGCGCCGGGCTTGAATCGCTCTTCGATGAGCTGGGCCATTTCCAGATGCAGGGCCTGCCGCTGATCCCGGCCCAGGGAGTCGAGCACCACATCACGGGTGATGCCATGTTTGAAGCGAAGCGTCCCCTTTTCTTCCAGCGGGAAGACCAGGTCGAGCTCCGCCAGCTGTTCGATGGCGGGTTCGACCTGTTTCAGGTTCACGGCGCTTTCCAGCAGCCAACCGGGGATCACGTTGCCCATCACCGCGAGACGCTGCAGAAGATTGAGCTGCACGTCCGAAAGTTGGGACACCCGGGAGACGACCAGCATATTCACATAGTTGGGAATCTGGGCGGAATGCCACCGTTCGTGCAGCACGGGCGTCTGCGCCCCGCGCGAAACGGCGTGGCAGAGCTCTTCGATGAACAGCGGATTACCGCCGGATGCCCGGCGTACCTGCTCCACCTCCACCCGATCGGCATTGGGCACCAGCGCCTCGATCATCGAAATGCTGTGCGATGCATCCAGTGGTTCGAGGCGGATGCTCTCCGTGGCCAGTCCGTCCGGCAGCGATTCCCGGGAGGCGCGGATGAGCATGAGCTTGAGCTGGGCCCGTTCCGGCGTATTGCGCAACGTGATCCGGGTGGCGTCGTCCGCCCACTGCCAGTCATCGATGAAGATCACGAGCACCCGATCGGCGGCCAGCACATCGCCGATTTCGGAGATGCCCTGTGAGATCTCTTCTTCGGAAGGCTGTGGATTGTCCGGACTGGGAGTCAGCAGCGCCGCCGCCGCTCTGGCATGGCGCTCGAGCCCAGGCTTGAGTGCGCGCAACTGTTCGGTCAGCTGCTGTTCGACGGTTTCCGTGTCCCCCGGCAGGGGTTGGGGCAGGTCGAGAAACTGGCGAATCATCTGCAGCACGGGCTGCAGCGGCTCTGCGTTCAGATAACTTTCGCAGTAGCAGCGGAAAATGAGGCATTCATCGGGATCCAGCTCCGAGAAGAATGCCTCGACCAGCCGGGTTTTCCCGACACCGGGCGCGGCGATGATGGAAATGGACTGGCCTTCGCCGCGCCGGCTCGCATCAAACGCCCGGCGCAGCCGGTTCAGTTCTCTTTCCCGACCGACGATGGGCGTCTGCGGACCGAGGCTGCGGGCCTGGAAGCGTGTGTCGATCTCGGACCGGCCCTCCACGGCGTAAACCCGGAGGCGGTCTTGCATCCCCTCGAAGCTGAGATCACGGGCCGGGCCGGTTCTGAAGAAATGGCGCTCGGCGCCGAGGCTTGCTTCGCTGACCAGAATCTCGTCGGCAGCGGCCAGATCGGAGAGACGGGATGCCAGGTTGGCCGCGTCGCCAACCAGCACAAAGCGGCCCATCACCTCGTCGCCCTCCACGGCGAGGACCAGCCCGGCGTGAATGCCCGTGTGCATGGTCAGACCGGTGAAGCCGGGCAGCGGCGAGGTGAAACGGATGTTTTTGACGGCCTGATGCAGTTCCAGGGCCGCTTCCGTCGCCCGGCGGCCTTCGTCTTCTCTCGCCTCCATGCCGAACACGGCAAAGACGCCATCACCCCGAACCTGAAGGATCGTGCCGCCATGGCGAAGAATGATCTGCTCGAAGGTCCGGTTCAGCGTTTCCAGCAGTTCGGCGAACTCTTCCGGGTCCACGGAGGACGCAAGTGCAGTCGAATCGCTCAGATCCGAAAACAGCGCGGTCAGATGCCGTCGCTGGGCGCGCCTTCCCTCAGGTTGTTCGCTGCTCATCCTTCCCACTGGTGAAACAGATCAATGGGTTGCATGTTAAACAAAATGCGTCAAGGTACGGAAATGCAGGAAGTCATTGTGCTCGCCATCCACGGCATGGGTGATACCCGGGAAGACTTCGCGGACGATCTGGAGCAGCAACTGGCGGACCGGCTTGGTGCTGCCTGGTCCAGCGTTTACTTCGACCGGATCTTCTACCAGGGGGTTTTTCAGGAGAACGAAGAGCGGGTGCTGGCGGCCATGTCTGAAGCCCCTCTCGACAGTCTCGCCCTGCGCAGGTTCGTGCTCTATGGCTTCTCCGATGCCACGGGTCTCGAACGGGAAGCCGAAAAGTCCAACCGGCCTTATCAGCAGGTCCAGTCCATCATCCGTGGCACGCTCAGGCGCGCCTACGAGAAGCTTGGTGGCGCAAGGCCGGTGGTCCTCATCGCTCAGTCCCTGGGCTGTCAGGTGATGTCGAATTATCTCTGGGATGCTCAGAAACGTTCCCCCCGGCGCGGGGTGTGGCGCGCGCCCCGTACCCGGCGAGGCACCCCGCTGGATGATTTCCTGCGACTGAAGGATCTGCGCTATTTCTATACCACCGGCTGCAACATTCCGATTTTCCTGGCCGGGTTTCCGGAAGATGAAATCCGGGCGGTGAAGGTATCCAGTGGCGGTTACTCGTTCCGATGGAAGAATTTCTACGATGAAGACGATGTGCTCGGCTGGCCGCTGAAGCCGCTCAGCGCTTCCTATCGGGATGCGGTGCAGGCGGATGTGCCGGTCAATGCGGGCGGTTCCCTGCTCGGCCACCTCACCCACGGCTGGAACCCGCTCAGTCACCTGCGCTACTGGCAGGACGCCGAGGTGCTCGGTCCGCTGGCCGCGGATATCGAACACCTCGTTTCCTGAAGCCCCGACTCGGCTTCCGGAATCAGACGCTACGCACCGCTTCGCGGATATTGCCGAGGGCAAGTTCGATGAGCTGGCGTGACGTGCCGATGTTCATCCGCATGCAGCGTTCTCCGCCCCGGCCGTAATCCATGCCCTCGTTCAACTGTACGCCGCAGGTCTCCGCCAGCCAGGTTTCGAATACCTGAGTTTCCGTGCGCGGGTTTTCCGTGTTCTGACTGGCGGCGGACATTTCCACCACCCCGACTTCATCCATGATCTCACCGAAGTGCAGCCAGCTGAGGAAGGTGCCCTGAGCCCTGGTGTAGGTCACCTCCGGCAGATTGTCCTTCAGGTAGTTCTCCACGAAGGTGTGATTGCCATCGATATAGACGAGGAGTTGATCGAGCCAGTCCTGACCGTGCTGGTAAGCGGCCGTGTTGGCGACCACACCCAGGGTGTTGATGTCTGCCCGATGATTCACCTTCACCCGCGCCTGCAGCACAGGATTAGTGCTGAACCAGTAGGCGTTCTTCGACGCCGGCATGCTGAAAGACTTGGTGATGGCCTTGAAAGTCAGGCTGTTGTTGACGATCTCCGGGTCCAGGCTCGCGAAGGGCGTGTAGTGCCCCTTGCGCACGAAGTCGGCGTGAATCTCATCGGCCAGCACCACCACCTCGTGTTTCAGCGCGAGTTCGCCGATCCGGGTCAGGTCTTCGGCGGACCAGACGTTGCCGGTGGGGTTCTGTGGGTTACAGAGCAGCATGCAGTGGGTGTCTGGCGTCATTCTCGCTTCGAGATCGTCCCAGTCGATCTGATAGCGGCCGTTCTCGAAGATCATCCGGCTTTCGTTCGGCAGCGTTTGCGTTCTTGTCAGATCCGAGTAGAAGCCGTTGTAGGTGGGCGTCATCAGCAGCACCCGGCTCCCGGGTGGCGAGAAGGTGCTGATCGCGGCGATCAGGCCTGGATGTACACCGGATGCGATCTCGATGATGTCCGGGTCGACGGACACTTCATGGCGTTCCCAGTTCCAGTTGCTGATCCCGTCTTTGAGGTCTGAGTAGCCGATCACGGAATTGAGATAGCCCCAGTTCTCGTGCTCCAGGCGTTCGCGCATGGCTTCGCCGATACAGGGCGCGGCCCGGAAATCCAGATCGGCAATACCCATCCCTACTTTGATGGGGCCAAACAGCTGTATCTGCCTGTCCCATTTCGTACAGTCCGTCCCGATACGGCTGTAGACAGTGTCGAAATCGTATTTGCCATCCACCAGATAAGGCATATCTCTGGCCATGGCAGGTGATGGCGTGGCGGTCAGCGTGATACCGGCGCCGAGAGCGCCGGCGAGCGCCGTGCTGCCTGATCCTTTCAGGAACTGACGACGATTGAGATCGGTGATTGGCATTGGTTCCCCTCCCAGCGCAAATCGATTGGTCAGTCGAGGGTAACAGAACCGTCATGGATTCAGCACGTCTGTTGTCTGTCGGCTATGCTCAATCGTCAATCAGGGCCCGCACCCGGTCCCTGAGCGCCGGCACCACTTCGGCTTCGAAAAATCCGTTCTGTCGCAGCCAGCGATTGTTGCGCGGGCTGGGGTGGGGCATTGGCAGTACCGTGGGCCAGAATGACTGCCAGTCCGCCACGGTGTCTGTCAGCGTTCGGCCGCAGCGATCGCCGAGATGCCAGTCCTGAGCGTACCTGCCGATGACCAGCGTGAGGGCGACGTCGGGCAGCCGTTCCAGGAGCGGTTTCCGCCAGTTGGCCGCACACTCCGGTCGCGGCGGCAGGTCGCCACCCCGGCCGGTGCCGGGATAACAGAAACCCATGGGCAACAGGGCGAACAGACGGGGGTCGTAGAACTGTCGCTCATCGACCCCGAGCCATTCCCTCAACCGAACGCCTGACACATCATCGAACGGTCGTCCTTTGCCGTGGGTTTTGCGTCCGGGTGCCTGGCCGACCACGAGCACGCGCGCTTCTGCTCCGGCCTGGAGGATGGGTCGAGGTCCGAGTGGCAGGCCGTCACAGATCGTGCAGGCGCGCACGCGCGTCATCAGATCCGTCAGATCTTCTGCGGCAGGAATTCGGACAGCCATGCGCGGCGACAGCTCAGCGGCCGAAGCCGGCTTCGGCCAGGACCTCGGCAAAGGCGTCCACCCGAGGTTCGATGCCCGCCAGGGTGTCGTGCCAGAACTCAGGCGCGGTCAGGTCCACCTCCAGGTGCCTGGCCGCCAGGTCTTCCGCCGTCATCCGGCCGGTATCCCGCAACAGCGCCTGATAACGCGGGAAGAAGTCGTCGCCGAATTTTTCCCGGCTGCCATAAACCCCCAGACTGAACAGATAGCCGAACAGGTAGGGGAAGTTGTAGAACGAAATACCGGAGATGAAGAAGTGCAGCTTGCTGGCCCAGAACATGGGATCCGGTTCGGAGATCGCATCGCCGTACCACTCGGTCCAGGCCTCCGCCATCAGCGCTTTCAGCTCCTCCGGACGCAGAGGACGCTCGCCTCTCGCCTCGTAGAACCGTTTTTCGAAGGTGAAGCGGGTGGGGATATTGAGCACGAAGGCGATGAGGGCCGTCATGTCTTCCCAGATCACGTCGAGACGGGTCTGCAGCGAATCCGCTTCGGACAGCATCGCATCCCGAACCAGGGTCTCACCGAACGTACTGGCCGTTTCCGCCAGCGACATACCGTAGCCGAGTTGAGACTCGGGCAGATCGCGCATTACCCAGCTGTGATAGGCATGGCCGAGTTCGTGGGCCAGGGTGATCACATCGCTCGCGCCGCCCGAGTAGGTCATGTAAACCCGGGGCGTGCGGGACTTTCTGAATCCGGTGCAGTAAGCGCCTGGCCGTTTACCATCTCCCACCGTGCCTTCCACCCATCGGTTATCGACCATCATGTGCACGAAGTCACCGAGGCTCGCATCCACTCTCGAGTACGCATTGGCAATGATCTCGATGGCGCGTTCGAAGGGAATGCCGGCATCCGCTTCCAGGTTCAACACCGGGGCCGGCGCCCGGTTGTCCCAGGGGCCGAGGGCCGGCTTGTCGTAAGCATTCGCCTGCAGTCTGGCGGCCCGGCGTGCCAGCGGGCGATAGGATTCCGCAGCAGCCAGGATAGCGTCGAGTGTCGGCCGACTGATGCGGCTCATGTGGACGGGCGCATCCAGAAAGTGAACGGGTTGTTCGCCGGAGCGTTTTCGACACATCTCCAGCCGCCAGCCGGATATGGCGTTGATGGCCGCCGCGCAGCTTTCCTCGTGCGCCGACCATGCAGTGTTGATCGCCTGCCAGGCATTGCGGCGGGTTGTGTCGTCCGGTTTCTGCAGGAGCCCAGCGGTCTGGGCAAGGCCCATGCGCGCCTGTTCGTTGCCGAGCAGCACGTCGCACTCCATCGTGCCGGAGAGGGCGTCGTAGAGTCGGCCCCAGGCGTGGATACCGTCCTGGGACAGGCCATTGACCAGCTGTTCTTCGTTCAGGCTGAGCAGTTCGTGTCGACGTTTTCTTGAATGGTTGACCACAAAGGCCGCAGGCGCGATCTCCGGATCCGCCAGATAGGCGTTAATCTCCGCCTCGCTGGCCAGGTCGCAGAACTGATTGAGTGGTTCCGAAACCTCACCGAGACGCTTCTGGATGCCCTGCAGCCTGCCCTGCAGGGTTCGGGCGTCCGCATCACGGCCATTCACCGAGAGCAGGCAGTTCGAATACACGGAAGGGTTCTGCAGCAGCACGGCGGCCTTCTGCCGCAGCTTGAATATTTCCTGGGCGGCGTTTACCCGCTGATCGCCCTCCAACTGGCCGTTCAGCGCCGCGATGGCGTCGCAGAGCGTCATGACTTCCTGCAGATCACTTTCGAGTTCGTCTGCGTCGGTGCTGGCGTATTCGCTCGTCAGGTCCCAGGCAGGGCCTTGAATCCGGTTATCCATAGGGTGTCCGTGCGGCTGCTGGCACTTGCTTGCGCGGGAGCAGGATTTTAACAGAAGGCACGCGTAGACCGGTCGGCTGCTGGTTGGACCTGCCTGTGCGCCAGTTCGCGCTCACGCCGTTCCTGTGTCACAAACCCGCCCGCCATTTCACGCCTGGGGTGGGTGCTTACTTATCCTGCCAGATCTGAAGTCACAGGCTTCGGCTGGACGCCGGCGCAGAATTGGAGGCCCCTTGAACAAAGACAGTACAAAGACAGTACAAAGACAGTACCAGCGACAGTATCAACAGCCAGGCTGGCGCTGAACCGGGGTCTGGGATGAAAACGGACAAACAGGTTCCGCTTGGACTCCTGCTGCTCATCGGACTCAATCTGGTGCCCCTGATGGGCGTGCTGGCGTGGGGCTGGAAAAGCTTCGATCTCATCTTCCTTTACTGGATGGAAAACCTGATCATCGGCGCCTTCACTGTGGTGCGGATGCTGGTTCGCCCCTACAGGCACGCGCTGGACCTCGCCTTCCCGCTCTTTCTCGTGCCTTTCTTCTGCGTGCACTACGGCATGTTCTGCATGGGGCACGGGATCTTCGTGGTGTCTCTGTTCGGGCAGACTGCGGTGGGTGAAGAGGGCCTTCTCACCGCTGCGTTGTCCGTGCTGTCCTCTCCTTACATGCTGGCCGCCGTGGTCGCGCTGGCCCTGATACAGGTGGCGGACTGGGTCAGAGATGCCCGACTGCGTGGCGTGGGTGCGGATGGTGTGAAGGACCTGATGGTGGCGCCATATCGGCGGATCGTCGTCCTGCACATCACCATTCTCGCCGGTGGTTTCGCCCTCACCGCGCTGAACGAACCGGTGGCTGGATTGATCATTCTGGTGATCGTTAAAACCGCCTCTGACGTCTGGCACTGGCGGCGGGACAATCAGGCGGAAGGCGAGGGGGGCCTCACGCCGGAGGCATTGCTCACGCCGGAGCGCCTCCAGGAGATGGTCGAGCGGTTCAAAGAACCGACGGTGACGGTGAATGGCGAGGAGCGGCGTTTCGACAGCTTCGCCGAGATGAAAAACTCCAGGGAGTTCCGCATGACTCAGTCCCTCATGCGCCTGATGGGCGCCAGTCGTGAGTTGAAGGTGATCGATGCGTACCTCGATCGGCGGATCCGGGAGGAGGCGGCGCTCGATCGGGAGGAGACTCTGCCCGCCTGAGCAGCGCCCGTTGCCCGTAGCCGCGCCTGCCCGGCTCGCAACCCGGCAGGTTCCTCAGTACGCTTGAGCGCTCACTCCTTGTGCTGGTGGCGGCTGAAATTCCCATGAAGTACCGCGTCGCTCGTCTGGGCCTGCCGGCACTGTGCTGGCTGTGCGCCGGGATTGCCCATGGCAACGATGTGCTGCCGCGCCTGCTGACGAATGTGCCGGTGGACGTCAACTGGGTGAGCCTGGGCTATACATACTCCGAAGGGAACGTGAGTGCGGATCCGAGCCTCGCGGTGGATGTGGAGGCGAAGCTGCACACTTATCTGTTGAGCTATACTCGTTCCTTCGCTGCCTTCGGTCAGTCGGCTACGTTCACCGCAGCCGTACCCTATGCGGATCTGACCCTGCAGGGCCTCGTTCAGGGCACACGGGTCACTGCTCAGGACGATCGCCATTCTGATCCGCGCTTCCGCCTGGCAGTCAACCTGACAGGGGCACCGGCTTTGAAACAGGAAGCGTTTGCCGGCTACCGGCAGAAAACCATCATCGGCTTCGATATCGAGGTCACCGCCCCGCTCGGCCACTATGACGAATCCCGGCAGGTCAATTTCGGCGCCAATCGCTGGAGCTTCACACCACAGCTGGGGATTGCCAGACGATTCAGGCACTTCACCGTGGAGGCGGCCGGATCGGTCGCCTTCTTCTCCGACAACGATGCGTACTTCGGCAATCAGACCCTCGAGCAGAAACCGATCGGTGCCGTGCGGGCCAACCTCATCTATCACTTCAGACGTCCCGGCACCTGGCTTGGAATCAGTTCCCTGTGGCTGCGGGGTGGGGAGACGACCATTGATGGCATGGCGCGGGCGGATCTGCAGTCCAGGAGTCGGGCCGGGATAGCACTGTCGGTGCCGTTTGCCCGCCGGCACAACGTACTGTTCAAGTATTCGAGTGGCGTGACCACCCGCATCGGCGCGGACTTCGACAACTACAACATCCGCTACAGCTACAGGTTTTAGCCGCGATGAGTCTGGGTCGATCGCTCACGCTTGCGCTGATCGTCGGCGTGATTCTGTCGGCCGTCCTTGTATTCCGGTTCGATCACACCGGTACCGAATCTGTCGAACCTGGTGCCGTGCGCCCGGTGCCGTCACCGTCCGAGACCTTGTCATCCCTGCTGCCGCCCTCGACCGCCGCCCCCATAGCGGACCCGATTTCCATATTCAATGCACTACTTCTAGAGAAACGCGAATTCAGCCAGACTGCGGCGCTGTTCGAGTTGGCGGGCAGGGTGTCGATCGCCCAGTTGCTGGACCTGATCGATGCAGCCGGCCGGATCACGCTGCCCGGGGAGCGTGCTGCGGCAACCGGCATTCTGTACACGCGGCTTGTAGAGCTGGATCCAGCGCTGGCCGTGGAACACGTGCGCGCCAGGCAGGAGCCGGCCCGGGAAGACTGGCTGGCTGCCGTGTTCCGAACCTGGGCGCGGATGGACATGGAGGCTGCCATTAGCGCCGCGGTTGCACTCGAACCCATCGACCGGTTCAGCGCAGGTCGGGCGATTCTATTGTCCATGGAAGGCGCGCCGCGGAAAGCGCGCGAAGCCGTCGCCCGTGCACTTGGGCTCTCCGGCCGGCTGCAGGAGATCGAGCTCCTGACGCTACGCCGGCGGCTGAGCGCCGACCCGGAACAGGACTGGCAGTCGGCGCTCGGAGAAGTGAGCCATCAATTGCGGATGCAACGCCTGGTCACGATTGCCCAGACCTGGGCGCGCACGGATCCGCTCCGGGTGCTGGCCGAGGCCGAGCTGCTGCCGCCCGGGAATGCCAGGGGTGCGGTCATCCGGCAGGTGTTTTCGGTCTGGGGCGCCCAGGATGTGGAGGCAGCACTCGGCTGGCTGAAAGCCAACCCGGAGCGCGCTTCGAGCAACCTCCTCAGCGTGACGCTGATGAGCGTGGCCCAATGGGAACCCGAGCAGGCTCTTGAGCTCACTCATGAGTTTCCGCTGCAGGAAGCAGCGCCTGCTCAGAGCAGCATCGTCTTTCAGTGGGCGGCGAACGATCCGGAGGCGGCGACAGCCTGGGCGCTGGAGAGAGCGGACGAAGATCTGCGCAATGACCTGATCTCCAACATCGCCCAGGTATACGGCCAGCAGGCACCGCTCGATGCCCTGGGCTGGGCGAAGTCGCTGCCGGTCGGCCTGCGTCCGGGCGCGCTTGTCAGTGTGATCAGCGCGCTGACACAGTCCCGGCCGCGGATAGCGGCAGAAGAGGCGCTGACGTCCAGTGAGGAGATCCTTCCGCGGGTGGTCTCAGGCTGGTCGAGGGAAGACCCGGCAGCCGCGCTGGGCTGGTCGCGGGCCAATCTGAACGCCGAGCAGTTGCGCGCTGTCGAGCCAGGCATCGTTGGCCGGCTCGCCAGGCTGGATCTGCCCGCAGCCCGGCGGGCTATCGAACAGATCCCGACGACGGACAGGCGGGACATGGCGAGCCAAAATGCGATCCGTCGGGTCGCTCGAAACGGGACTGCAGCAGACATAGAGTTACTCTATGGTGGAATTGCCGACCCCAGGCAGCGGGAGGAGATTGCCTTCTGGCTGTCAGCGCGGTTCGAACAACAGGATCCGGCACTGGCCGCTCGGTTCCGTGCCGAGGTGTCACAGGAGCGGCTCGATCGTGACGAGCGCCCGCGCCCACCCTGATCAGAGAGATGGACGGACATGACGACAGGAAAGACAGTGGATAGAAAAACCGCAGAACTCGGAAACGGGATCACCTTGAGCTATCTGGAGCGGACAGGCGGCCGGGAGCCCCTCGTCCTCCTGCACGGCATCACGGACAATGCCAGGACCTATGAGCCGCTCGTGGATCGTATCGACGATCGTTTCAGGGTTTACGCGCTGGATTTCCGCGGCCACGGCGAGTCGGATAAACCGGATGCGCTCTACGACACGGAGGCATATGCGGACGACGTCAGGCATTTCATTCGTGAGGTGGTCGGTGGTCCGGTGCTGCTCGAAGGGCATTCCCTCGGCGGTGCGGTCTCAGTGCAGGTTGGCGCGACTGCGCCTGACCTGGTGACCGGTCTGATTCTCGAAGACCCGCCGCTGTATTTCGTCAACGACCTCAACGAGATCTACACTGCTCTGTTCGAAGGGATCGTGATCATGGCCAGCACGCTGGGTGATCGCAGTCGGAGTCCGGAAGACTGGTTCGAGGTGATGGCGAACGCGCCGGATCCCTACTCCGGTAAACCGGGTATCGAAACGATGGGAGAAGATCGGATCCGGCTGCGTCTCGAATCCATTGGCCAGATGAAACCTCAGGCGCTGCGGGATGGGATTGATGGTTCCCTGAAATGGGATACGGATGCGGTGCTGGCTAAGATCGACTGCCCGGTCATGCTGTTGTGGGGCGATCCTGCCATCGGTGGGGTGATGACGGGAGAGGAGGTTGACCGGGCCAGCGCCATCATCCCCGCCTGCCAGGCCGTGCAGGTCGCGACCGTCGGGCATCTGATTCATGATCAGGCGCCGGAAGTCTGGCTCGATGCGGTGAACGGCTGGCCGCGCTGACGCTCCGTCAGCCTTCCAGTTTTGCCAGCTGGCTCTCCAGTCGCTGCAGTGCGCGCTGGGTCGTGCGCAGTTCCCGCAGAATCTCGTCCCGGTTCGGCGGAGTCTCGATCTCACGCAGACGCTCCGCCTTTGCTTCGTCCAGATTGTTCAGCACCACGGCGATGAACAGGTTCACCACCACGAAGGTCCCCATTACGACGAAGCTGATGAAATAGACCCAGGCCCAGGGATAGACCTCCATCGCCGCGTACATGATGTCCGTCCAGTCTTCCAGGGTGACGATCCGGAACAGCGACAGCAGCGAGATACCCAGGGTGCGCCAGTGGGTCGGGTCCGCATCGTGGAAGAGGTGATATCCGGCGACGCCATACATGTAGAAAATGATGGAAAGGAGGATGAGCACGTTGCCCATGCTGGGGATGGAGCGGATCAGAGTGGCAACGATCAGCCGCAGCTCCGGGAAGCTCGAGACCAGGCGCAGCACGCGCAGCAGCCGAGCGAGCCGTGCCAGTGTTGCCAGCTCACCGGTAGCCGGAATCAGGCTGACCAGGATGATGCTGAAGTCGAATAGGTTCCAGCCATCTTTGAAGTAACGATTGATTGCGGGTGCCAGCGCAGCCATCTTCAGGAGCGCTTCGATGATGAATACCAGCAGGAAGAGTTCGTTGAGCAGATTGAAGAACTCGCCGAAACGGACGCGCAGGGTCTCGGACGTGTCGAGGCCGATCACGGCTGCATTGGCGATGATCACTGCGGTGATGCTGTGCTGAAACCAGTCGCTGTCGACAATGCGGGCCAGCCGCGCGGGGAGACCGGCGCGGGCGAGTTCTGAGTACTTCAGTTTGTCCATGCGGTTCGGGCGATGCCTGCAAAATCCGCCAATCATCCAGACCTGGCCCCCCTGGATCAACACATACCCGGGGTGACGGATAAGGCGCCTTTATAAGGCGCCTTCACTGGCGGGGCTGCCACCCGCTCTCTACACTGGTCCGAACCAGGGAGACTCAGTCGAGAATCAGTTGTCCGCGCCTGCCTATCAGCTCGAAACCCTATCCGATGATGCCGGCAGGCGGCTGGTCGTCAATCTTCAGGGAGACTGGCTGTTCGACAACGCCAGCGCGGTGGAGTCGGCCCTCCAGTCGCTCGAGTGCGCCGAGCCTCTCCAGGTGGAATTCCGCTGCGCCGGGCTCGAGCAGATCGATCTGACCGGGGCCTGGCTGCTCTACAGCAAGTCGCTCGAACTGCAGGAGGCAGGCTGCGGCACGGCGTTCTCCGGGTTCAAGGACGTGCACATGAAGTTCCTGAGCCACGTGATCGAACGGCCGCTCGCAACCGATGCTGCGGAACCGGAAAAGCCAGGTGCGTTCCGGAGCGTGATGGCGTTCACCGGCCGGGGTGCCTACGAGTTCGTGCATGAACTCGGCGAGATGACCATGATGGCCATCGAGGGGCTCCGGCGCCCATCCGCCCTGACCCTTCGGGAGACGGTCAACCAGCTCATGGACGTGGGTCTGAAGGCCATTCCCATCATCGTCGTGATGTCGTTTCTGATCGGCATCGTGCTCGCCTATCAGGCCCAGGGGCAGTTGGCCCGACTGGGCGCCGGCGCTTTCACCATCGATCTGGTTGCCATCTCCATACTCCGGGAGATGGGCGTGCTGCTGACGGCCATCATGGTTGCCGGGCGTTCGGGCAGCGCCTTTGCGGCATCGCTCGGATCCATGAAACTGAATGAAGAAACCGACGCGATGCAGGTGATGGGCCTGTCTGTGAACGGGACGCTGATTCTGCCGCGGATCCTTGGCCTGGTGATTGCGGTGCCTATCCTCACGGCCCTGTCCAATCTGGCCGGTATTGCCGGTGCCTGGGCCGTGGGCGCTGCGCTTCTGGACATATCCACCACGGAGTTTTCCACCCGGATCGTCGAGGCCGTCACTCTGAACACCGTGCTGGTGGGTATTTCGAAGGCGCCCGTCTTCGCAGTGCTGATCGGCGCCGTTTCCTGTCTGCGCGGGCTGCAGGTGACGGCCTCCGCAGAAGAACTCGGCCAGCTCACGACCCGCGCGGTGGTGGAGGCCATCTTCCTGGTGATCATCGCCGATGCCATCTTCTCGATCATCTACACGGAGCTCGGGATCTGATGGTGGCGCCGGCGGTATCCGTGCAGGGGATTGTTAATCAGTTTGGTGATCATCGCGTCCATGATGGCCTGGATCTGGAGGTCCGGCGTGGCGAGATCCTTTCGATCGTTGGCGGATCCGGATCGGGGAAGTCTGTGTTGCTGCGCTCCATGCTGGGGTTACAGGTGCCGTGGGCAGGCCGGATTGAAGTGCTCGGCATGCCCATCGAACCGGGTCTACCGGTGCCGCACCGGCGCTGGGGCGTGCTGTTCCAGCGCGGAGCGCTTTTCTCCGGACTGACCGTACGCGAAAACGTGGAGCTGCCGATCAGTCTGCACTCGGACATGAGTGCACAAACCCGGGCGAAGCTTGCCAGTCTGAAGATCCAGATGGCAGGCCTGCCGCTCGAGGCCGGGCGCAAAATGCCGTCCGAGTTGTCCGGTGGTATGGTCAAGCGCGCTGCGCTGGCCCGGGCGCTGGCGCTGGACCCGGAGTTGCTGTTTCTGGACGAACCAACGGCTGGACTGGATCCGATCGCCGCGGAAGAATTTGAAGACGTGATCCTCTATCTCAGGGAAAGTCTGGATCTTACCGTGGTGATCATTACCCACGATCTGGATACCCTGTATTCGTTGAGCGATAGAGTCGCCGTGCTGGTGGACAAAAAAGCCCGCACCGGGACGCTGGATGAGGTGGCGGCCATCGATCATCCCTGGGTATCGAGCTACTTCAACGGCGTGCGCGCCCGCATCATCCGAACCGGAGAGACAGTGAAGTGAACCCTCATACCAACTATGTGGCGGTGGGAGTGTTTCTGCTGTTTGGCAGCATTGCGCTGATCGCACTCGTGATGTGGCTCGGTAAGGCGGGGGATACCACCCGGATGTCGAGCTATGTGGTGCAGATCGACGGCAACGTGAATGGCCTGTCCGAAGGCAGCGTCGTGCGCTATCTCGGCGTGAACGTGGGCTCTGTGTCGCAGATTCTTCTGCACACGGAAACGGTGGACCCCGTTGTGGAAGTCTGGATCGAGATTCAGGAAGGATTAGTGGTCGACGAAGCCACCTTCGCGACCCTGGTCGCCCAGGGAGTGACCGGAATCGCGAACATCGATCTGGCTAATGATCAGACGCTGGCGAGCCCTCAGGTTCTGCACGAATCCGGTGTTCCGATCATTCCGTTCCGACCCAGCGGCCTGTCTGCGCTGCTGTCCGGTGGCGGTGATCTGACCGCAGGCGCCCAGCAGCTGATCACCCGGTTGAACGCCTGGACCGGCGAGGACAATCGCCATCGGGTGGAGGAGATTCTGAAGAATCTTGAACTGCTTTCCGGAACGCTCGCCGAGGAAAGCGAGGAGATACCGGAGCTGCTCCGTTCCCTGAAAACGACGCTGGCGAGCCTGGAGCGGTCGGCGGAGGGCCTGGAAGGCGCCATTGCCGATGACTGGCCGGTGATTGCGGCAGACCTCAAGGCAACCGGTTCGAATCTGTCGGCGGCCTCCGCCCGGGTGGACGGCTGGCTGGAAAGTAACGAAGGCAACGTGGAGCGGCTGCTCGGTGAAGGGCTCACGGACGTGACCGGTCTGGTTGCTGAGCTCCAAGGAGCCGCCGAAGAGCTCAACCGGCTGAGCAGGCGTCTGCGGGAGGATCCATCCCGTCTGATATACCGGCCGGTGCGGGATCCGGTGGTGGCTGAACCCTGATGAGGCATCTGTCCATGAGAACGCGTTTCCGGGTCCTGGTTTTATTCGCTGTCCTGCTCGGCGGCTGCATGCCGGATCTCAGATCCGACCGGCCGCCGGACCGGATTTACTGGCTCGAGGCGCCAGTGCTGGCGGATCCGCCGGCGCTGGATCTTCGCCTGTCTGTGGTGCCTGGTCTGGATTCGGACCGGCTGTCGATCCTGGAGCGGGATCAGCGGCTCAACGTCTACGCCGGGGCCTACTGGCCAGAAACGCTGGAGCCGCTGCTGGAGAGTCTGCTCCGCCGTTCTCTGGACGCTCGCTCGGGCTTACCCGGGGTTCACGTGCTGGTGGAACGATTCTTCGCGGTGGAGGTGGGGATGGATGTGCCACCGGAGGTGGTGGTGAGCGCGCTGATCGATCTGGACGATGTCCGGTGCCGGTTCGAACACGGAGAGTCGCTTGAGGATGATCGTTTGCGGGATGTGGTTGCCGGTCACCAGCGCGCCCTGGCAGCGCTGGCAGCGGCCATCGCGACGCTGGGGCGTACGGGCCGCTGCCCCTGAGGGCGCCCCTGGAAGTGGGGCTGCCGGAAGTTGTGTTTACAGATGAACGAAGTCGCCCCGCTTCACCCGGTTGCCTTCCACCAGCACGGCGCGGGCAAACTTCTCGCTGACTTCCACGATCTCCACTTTGCCCACTTCGCGCTCGATGGTGTCGAGCAGCAATCCGGTGGCCGGATCGATCAGCGTGCGGACGACGGTGGAGACCTTGAGCTTGTCGCCGAGTTGTACGCCGCTGGCGCTGTCGGCGTTCAGCCACACTTCGTTTGCGTCTGAGCTCGCGATCTGAAAACGGCGTTCGGTGGTTCGTTCAAGGTCCCGCGCAATCAGCAGCACGGCCTGGCCGAGAGCATTGCGTGAGGCGATGCCGAGCGGAGATTTGGTGAAGGTGTCGCCGCCGAGACTTGCCTGCTCGTAGTCGAGGCCGATGGTCCAGCCGCCGGTTTTCGAATCGGCGGTTACCCGGTGAGAGAACTTCACCTGACCGGTGGTGGCGTCGATCACGCTGACATTCAGACCAACGTGGGCCTTGCTGCCGTTGCGGCCGAGTCGAAGGCCAAGCGGCGTCTTCGGGAGTGCCATTCCCAGCGTCAGACCACCACCCTGCTTGTTCGGGTCGAATTCGGTGATAGTGCCTTTGATGATCACCTCGGCACCCACCAGTCGACCTGCGCCCGGCGCCGTATCGCGATTCACCACCCCGGCCAGCCCGAGTTCCTGTTCCCGCAGTATGTCCGTGAGGCCGGTGCGATCGAGCACAACGAAGCAGTCGGTCGCATTCAGACTGGTGGCGAGTTGTGCCGCCAGCCCGTCACCCACGTTGTAGCCTTCGAAGGAGGCCATCTTGCCCGTGGCATAGAAGCCATACACGGCGACCCGGGGCTTCAGGCCCTTGCAGTTCAGATCTGCCAGGGCCTGTTCCATCTCCTCGGCAGACGCTTGTCTGTTTTTCTTCGGCTTCGCTTCCGCGCCCGCGTAGACCAGGGTTGCGGCGAGGCCGACGAGGGCGAGCAGAATGAGTTTTCTGGTGCGGGTCATGATCCTTCTCTCCGTCACGTTAAAGGGTGATTCGATTGGCTTTGACTGATGAGTCACGGCGGATCGATTCATGGTTCACTCCTTTTTCGCTTCCACATCGTCGGCCGCCTCCTGCTCGGCTGCTGCCTGCTTGTCGAGCAGCGATTCCAGGTAGCGGATCTGCACACCTTCCAGTCTCGGGGTGATACCGATCGGGTAGAGGTAGAAGAGCTGGCCGCGTTCCAGCGGCAGGCTCTGCAGTGAGTATTCGGCCATCAGTCGTTGAATGGCCGGGTCGAAGCGGTCCTCCGCCCGGATCACGAAACCCGGATGCCAGGCGACGGCCGCAGTGGCCGGTTGTGCCGCCTGGGCGCCCGGGCACATGCCCGCGAGCAGCGGCAGACTGGCGAGGCCTGCCAGCAGCAGATTCTGGATTCTTCCTGGCGTTTTCATGGCTGACCTCCATTCACGGTCACCATGTCGCCACCGGCAGACACATTGGTGCCGGTCACATCGCCGGAGTTGTCGCCGCAGATCACCACGGTGTTGCCACCGTTGTTGTCCACGTCCACATCCAGGCAACGGAACTGTTGTTCGAAGTGGGCGAGTTCGTTGTTGGTCTGCACCCGGAGGGCGCTCACCGTCGGGCTGTCCACGTGCTGACCGGCGGTCTGGGTGACCAGTCGCGGCGCACCGGCGCGGGCTTCGTTGTCCTTCTGCGCCCGGTCCCGCTCCAGACGGATGCGCATCTCGTACATGCGTTGCAGGAGTGCGTTGTCCGGATTTCCGGACTGGGCGCCGGTTTCGGCCTGGCCGTCCACCGAAGCGGTCAGGCAGAACAGAAACAGGGCAACGGCAACGGCGGTGAGGAGATTGAAGTCAGAGTGTCGCTTCATCCGAATTCTCCTTTTATTAACCTGGTGGTTTGTTGGATTGCATTTCGCAGGCTGAAAAAAGGGGGCGAAGGCCCCCTCAGACTGCTGAGTCGATCGCGCCGCCAGACTGCGACGGCGCGGGTCGATGACTCAGCGGATGACCGAGCTCATGGGATCCGCGATAGAGTTCGCGGCATCGCCAGCCTGGTCTACGGAGGCACCGGACTGGTTGCCGACGCTACCGCCCACCTGAGCCGTGGTGTTCCCGATCGGCGATCCGAAGATGCCCTTCGGGCCCATGTCACCACCGGCGAAGGTGTTGGCCTGGGAGATCGGCGCGGTGCTGTGGCCCTGGATGAACACGTTGTTCTGGGGCAGCTGGTTGATGTTTTCGTTCACGAGAGCCGGGCCGTAGTAGACCGTCTCTTCGTTACCCGCGCTCACCAGGTTGGTGCCGCCTTCAACACCGACAGAGTGGCCGCTGGCAGCGCCGTAGACCTGCGTGTCAGCCTGATGGCCGGCGTCCTGGTCCTGGAACTTGTGCGACGTCATGGTCGGGGTGGCCAGCAGGAAGTCGAGGGCTACGTCGTTATCTTCCGTGACATCGTTGTCTTCCGTGTGGGTGTAGTCATTGTCTTCCCGAACGGTGGACGTGTAGTCGTCGTCAGAGCTGTAGTGTGAATCGTTGTCTTCGCTGGTGCGAACAGACGAGATCCAGTCGTTGTCTTCCCGGACGCTGGACGTGTAGTCATCGTCAGAGCTGTAGTGCGAATCGTTGTCTTCGCTGGTACGAACAGACGAGATCCGGTCGTTGTCTTCGCTGAAGCTGGTGGTGGATTCGCGGTTGAAGGAATCGGCGATACGAACCTGATCGTCGTCGGATACAACCGAGCTCCAGGAATCGTACGGGCCTGCAGCGGCGGAGCTGGCAGCGATCACGCCGGCGAGAACCAGAGTCAGTTTGAAAGGGGCCTTAGTCATTTCATCTCTCCTTGAGAGGTCGTTGTGGTCGATTTCGGCGAACCCGGCGCATGCCATCGTCTGCCTTATCGAATGAGTAACGACCTCGAAAGAAGAGGTTCAAAGAAATTTCAAAAAAGTTCCGTGCAGGGTCTCCGCTCGTACCGGCGTCGGTTGCTCAGGGAGCGATGGCCGTGAAATTGAGCCGGCCGTCTTCGCCATAACCGATATCGAGCGGGAAGCCGACGGTCCGGTAACGGCCCTTCTCCACGTGGGTGATGTGCACGACGGCGATGGTTCCTTCCGGCAGATCGTTCACGTTCACTCGAAAGAGCCCGCCGGCGGAGCGGATACCATCCGTGGGTTCCGCATAGCCCATGGCGGCCCAGGCCGGCACGTCGATCTCCCTGCGCAACTGAGCGAGATAGGCGTCGTCGGCGTTCAGCAGCATGTGCTGTTCTTCGCCCGGGAGCTGATCCCAGAGAGAAAAGCCCCTGGAGAAGTCGAAATCGCCGGAGCGGGACCAGCCGGATTGGCTGGTGGAGCGATCGATGAGCTCACCATCGGCGTAGGTGGATCGGGTGGTGGTGACCGAAACGGAGAGACTCCAGCTGCCCCAGAGATCGTAGCCCAGATACTGTTCCGGCCAGATCCGGGTGCAGTCAGGGGCTTCCAGAAACATGGTGTGAAAAGTGCCTTTCCCTCTGGCCTTATCCACTTTCGCAGAAATCACCAGGCCGTCTTCGTATGCCTGTCCACCCACCCGGATGCGGGCATCGCCGCTTGGATGTTCGATCTTTTCCTTATACCGGTTCTTGACCGGATCCTTGTAGAGCTTGGGTTTTTTCTTCGAGCCGCCACCGCCGCCGAGGAAGCCGCCGACCAGTTGGCCGATGGCTGCATTGGCTGCAGCGCCCATGAGATCTCCCATGAATCCGTCTGCGTCGCCCAGATCGAGGGGTTCAGCAGCCAGTGGCGTGGCGCAGCGAGTGGCCGCCTCGGTCGCCACCTGGTGCTCGATGGGGCTGAGGTCCAGTTGCAGTTGGGGAAATGGACTCGGTTCGGAATACTGAAACCCACCTTTGTCGCTTGGCTGGATGTAGCTGGCGAGCTGGGCCGCGGCGGGTGTCCCGGTATCGGCGGACGCCGCCTGTGCGAAACCCGCTGGTACGGCGAGGAGAAAGGCCGCGGCGAGCAGAAAGACCACGGCGGCGATCACGCCGGTCGGATCAGGTGTCTTAGAAAGCATTGAAGTTGGCATGCGTGCCTCCTTGAGCGCAGGAAACGGCGTCCGCGGTCGCTGCGGAAGCCGCCTTGCAGGCGTCCACCAGTCCGGCGCCGAAAACAGCGTCGACGCCGGCCGCACCCAGGTCCCGGCTGCTGGTCCTGATCACCATGGCGATCTCCCTGGCCGTCATCAACGGATTGAGTTCTCGAATCAGCGCCGCAATACCTGTCACATGAGCTGCTGCCATGGACGTGCCGGACAGCGGCGGGTACTGCCCGTCCGGCACCGTGGCGACGATGTCCACACCGGGTGCGGCGACATCGATATAGTCGCCTCGATTGGCCTGGGTATAGAGCCGGTCGATGGCATCCACGGCGGTTACGGCAAGCACCCGGGGAATGGCGGCGGGATAGCCGGGTTTGGCATGGATGCCGCCGTTACCGGCGCCGGCAACCACCAGTCGGCCCTGATCCAGGGCCAGATTGACATATCGGCTCACCAGATCGTCCGGTGGTCCGGCCAGGCTCATGTTGATGATGGCGGCGTCTTCGTTCATGGCCACATCCAGTGCCTTGACCAGAGTGCTGGTGGTGCAGCGGGCAGCCAGGCCGCCGGGTTCTCTCGGCTCACAGGCCTTGATGGGGAGAATTTCCGCTGCCGGTGCCACGCCGTAGCTGCCGATGGCATTGTCTGCTTCGGCGGCGATGATGCCGGCGACCGCGGTACCGTGGTTTTCCGCCGCGAAGCCGTTGCCGGTGGTATCCACGGGTCCGCGAAGCCGCCCGGAAAGATCCGGATGGCTGGCGTCGACGCCGGTGTCGATCACGGCGATGAGCTGTCCTTTGCCGGAAGCGTCACTGTGCAGGTTCACGGCGCCCGTCATGCCGGGCGCGTAGTTCATTGCGGCGAAGGGATCGGAGTAGGTGGGGGCAGACAGGTCCGACCCGGTCGCTATTCCCGCTTCTGCCGTGGTTTCGAAAACGTATTCGGGTTGCGCCCCGACGATGCGGCCGTCCAGCGCCATGGCGGCGATCACCGTGAGCGCGTTCTGGCTGGTGGCATAGGTGACGAGGTGCTCGCCTGTACTCGAGAGCGCCTGTTCGGTGAGCACGGTGAGTCCGTAGGTGCCGGCCACCGCGGTCACATCCCCGCTGGCTACCAGCGCAACCACGATGCCCGGCAGCCGGGCTGGTTCGATGGCGTTGAGCGGTACTTTGACTTCCGAGCAACCGGCGCCCACGACCAGGGTCCAGTCGCTGGTGTCGGCAGGCAGCTGATCCGTACCCAGGTTGATGCCGCCGTTCGGATTGAACAGGGAGGAAACGCTGAACTCGAAGCTCCGTGGCCCAGGGGCATCGGCGGGCGCCGATGCAGGATCGGCCGATGCAGGATCGGTTGTGGCAGCAGAGGCGCCAGCGCCGACAGTCCCGGATTCGCCGAGCGCGGATTCGGTAGCCGGACCAGCTGTCGGATCGACGCCCGACCGGGCAGCGCCGCTTCCGGCCGCCCTGTCCGCCCCGTCGGGTGTATCAAGCAGGGTCAGATCCAGGGTGACATTCTGTCCGGACGCCACCGCACCGGTTTCGTCCAGCGGCGGGATCAGGGGTTCTCCCCGGCAGCTGCCGGCCTCCGGATTGTCCGGATCCGGGACAGGCAGGGTTTCCGGTGCGTTTCTGATCAGACGGGCCTGAATGGCCTCGGCGTTCTGCTGGCTGCCGGGTTCGGCGCTGCCATTCAGTTGAATGCCCTGACAGACGCTGGTTTCGCAGCTGGCCACATCCCGATCAGCGCAGGCGCCGGATTGCACTGCTTTCCAGGCGGCGTCGTCCATCGGCATTTCCAGGGCGCTGGCACCCCGGCCCATGGGCACGATTCTGGTTGCGGGGTGGGTCAGACCATGATTCGCGGCGAACTCGGCCGCATCCGTCCGCGGGCGGAGAACGATGGTTCGAATGGTCTCCGGCAGCTTCAGAGTGAAAGGCGCCTGCCAGGCCGGGTCGTCTGCTCGCGCGGCCGGTGATGCAACAAGCAGGCCCACAGTGGCCAGCGTGAGCAGCCGTGTTGTGCTGTTCAGAGTCCGCCCGGTCATGGTGGGTCGGGTCGCTGTCGCCGCGGCGCTCGATCGTTTACGGCTCATCGCCCTGTCTCCGCAGGTGGCTGAGCCGGTGGCGCGGGCAGTGCCATATTCATGCGGGACTCCCGGCTGTCACCGCTCTGATCCCGAACCACGAGGCGCAACTCCCAGGCGCTGGTGCCGCCGGTCATGGCCGTCAGCGTATCCAGATCGAGGGTCGCCAGCGGTCCTTCACTCACCGCACCGGCAATGGGGGTGCCGAAGGTCTGCCAGTCATAGGGGGATGGTTGCGCCGGCGGGTCGTTTTTCTTCTTTTTTTTCTTCTTCTTTTTCTTCTGGGCCTTCGGGTCCTCTTCGGGTACTGCGATCGAGCCTGGTGCGGCACGGACGCTGAGTTCTGCGCCCGCGAAAGCCCGGGCATCCGCCTGCCCCTGGATGGCGATCCAGATCTTTTCGTCGGCCAGGCTCAGTTCGGCACCGAGCAGCCGGGCGTGGATATAGGACTCGGGGGCCGCGGCCAGGGCACGCACGTAGTCCACCCGACCGTAGCCGGAGGTCTGATCCACCCCGGTCGCGCCCACGTCCACCGCGGACTGAACCAGAAGGCGTCGGATTTCCCCGGCGCGCAGAGAAGGACGCTCCGAGATGAGCCGTGAGGCCAGTCCGCTCACCATGGCGGCCGAGAAGGAGGTGCCGGATGCCCGGTAGTAGGCGTCGTGCTCGCCGACGAAAGCGGCGCCTTCGTCATAGTCCAGCGGCTCTGAAAGACCAATGAAATCCGTATCCCGGGCGCGCAGGGAGAGCACGTCCACCCCGGGTGCGAGCACTTCAAGCGCCGAGCCGAAGTTGGAAAAACCGGCCCGTTCGCCACTGCGATCACTCGCCCCCACCACCAGCGCGCCAGGCAGGGTGGCGTATCCGGTCCGGGCAGTGGACAGGCCTTTGTTGCCCGCGCTGACCACGATCAGCACGTCGTTGTCTGCCGCATACTCTGCGGCCGTTCGCTCCAGGTTGGTGATCAGTTCGCTGCCCAGGCTCAGGTTGATGACCCGGGCGCCGTGGTCCACGGCGTAGTAGATGGCAGCCGCCACGGCAGAGCTCGTTGCCTGGCCGGCGAAGTTCGCCACCTTCAGCGGCATGATCAGCGCATTGCCGTCGACGCCCGCGATGCCCAGACCATTGTCTGTGCAGGCGGCGATGATGCCGGCGATGTGGGTGCCGTGGCCGGACAGATCCCAGGGATTGTTGTTGCCGTCCACGAAGTTCCAGCCGATCAGGTCATCCCTGAAGCCGTTATTGTCGTCATCGTAGCCGTTCTTTTCTTCCCGGCGGTTGTGCCAGAGCCTGGCTGCCGCGAAGTCCGGGTGGGTGTAGTCGAGCCCGGTGTCGATGACGGCAACCACGGTGGACGGGCGGGCCTCGACATTGCCGTCCGGCGCCGGGCCGGCGGCATAACTATCCGTGATCCCGGCATAAACCCGCACGCTCTCGAGCGCCCACTGATCCGCAAAGTCCTGGGACCAGCTGCCGGAGGCGTGGAAGTATGGGTCGTCCGGTGCACGGGCGCCTGCCGTCAGGCTCAGCAGGGCGCAGGCGACGGCCACCAGGCGGCCTGGCCAGCGACGGCTCATGGCTGGAGAACGGGCTGGACGAAAAGAATCAGCGGGCTGGCATCGAGGCTGGCGACCAGGGCATCAATATCCGTGTCTGGCGCTGCGGCTGCGGTGTACAGGCCGAGTGCCGAAGGTCCCGCGACCAGGCTGAGCTGATGTTCGAGCAGCAGTGCCCGCAGATCGGCTTCCGTCGTTCCGGGCGCGAAGGAGAAGCTCAGATCCGCCTCGAGGACGCCCTCCGTACCGGCCACCGTGCCATAGGCGGTTTCCGGGTTGGATTCCGGTGCCGCCTCCTCGGTGCCGGTGGCGATCATCACCGCCAGTCCGAACAGCAGTGCAAACTGTCCGGCCACCACCACCCGCGCCATAGGCGGGGTGGCCGCCCACTGTAATGCCTCGAGTATCCGCTGAATGAGGCCCGGGCTCTCATCACGCGCGCCTTCGACTGCGCCGATACGACCGCCGGCTCCGCCATCACGGCCGACTTCACCGACCACCACAGGCACCTCCGGGGCTTCCTGGGTGATGCCGTCCAGCTGGCTCATTGCCTTGTTCAGAATGGCCGGGTTGTAGGCCGGTTCGTGGGCCTGCCGTTCGGAGACGGTCTCGGCGAACAGGCTCAGCTCTTCGATCGCCTCGGTGCTGATCTCACCACTGTCGATGAACGCCTGCACCGCTCTCGTCTCTGCTTCGTCCAGTGTGCCTGCGACGAACCAGGGCAGCAGCTCTTCTGCTTCCTGCCGGTTCATGACGCCATCTCCACCGAGTCCGGATCGAGTCCGGCGGCACCGAGCAGGCCTTTCAGTTGTTTGCGGGCGTGGAACATGCGCGTTTTCACCGTGTTCTCAGGACAGCCGACCACCTCCGCGATCTCGGGATAGGTGAGACCGTGGAAGAACGTCAGCTCCACCACATCCCGGTGATCGGTAGACAGCTTGCCGAGCGCCTTCGTCAGCGCTGCTTTCAACACGTCCCGGTCGTGATCGACCGAGGCCGGTGTCTGATCGTCGTCGGCGATGGCGGGCGCGTCGTCCACGTCCACCGTATCCAGTGTCTTCCGGCGCACGGCGTTCAAGGCCAGGTGTCTGGTGATGCCGAGAATCCAGGTGCTGACTTTAGAGCGACCCTCGAACCGGGCGGCCGTTTTCCATACTTCCAGCATGACGTCGTTGGTTACCTCTTCCGCTTTGGTGACATCGGAAATCAGGCGGTGGGCATAGCGAAAAACCCGCTCACCGTACTGGTTGAAGAGCAACTCGAATGCCTGGCGGTCGCCGCCGGCGATTCGGGTGACCAGTGCCTGGTCTGCGTCCTGGACGGTGTTATCCATCATTTGTTGCCTGTACGGCCCGCTTCTCAGCAGGGCCTGTGGTTCAACCGGAAGGCGACTTCGCACTGCGCTCTACGAAACCTGAGTCACGACCAGTGGAAAAAAGGTTCAAACAGTCGTTGCCATGATCCGGCGGGAGGCAGGAGCGCGCGGTGGCAAATTGCACCGGCGGACCGCTGAAACGGCCAGGCGCCTGCCCGGACATCGTCCAGGTTGCGCCAGACAGCCGGCCTGTCAGCCGCCTGTCAGTTGGCCTGTTGGTTGGCCTGTGTCTTTCGATCTGTGCTTCCCCCCGGAAACAAAATCATTAAACGCCCCTGCCCAGGTGCTTTCAAGGCGCTGCTTACAGGCTCCTTACAGAAGAATCTCAGCAAAAATACTGGCTTCCAGGCCGCCAGGATGCGGATTCGAACAGGGTTGAACCGGATTCGGGCTGGCCGTGACTCATGGTTTGAGAGGCGAGAGAAACGATCACTCGCAAACCAACGCCAAGACCAAGGGAAAGGGAGCAGGAAGATGATCACCGTAAGAGAGAAGCTGATGAGCGAAGTTCTGACCAACGCCGAGCGGGATCTGCTCGACATCTGGTTCACCGAAGAGCGCGATCCTTTTGCGGCCCGCCAGCGGGCCTGGGAAGAAGTCGCCCGGCGCACGGGGGCTGCAGGCGTTCGGGTCAGCGGCTAACGACCCGCGTGTCATCAGCGGCGGCCGTGGCCGCGGTGGTCGTTTCCAAAGGCCTGTGGCTGATGGGGCGGCCCACCGAGAGCGCATCGCGAAGGCCCTCGTCCAGCGCCAGAAAACTGGCATCCGCTTCGCCGCCGAGGGCTTCCACCACGCCAGAGAAGAAGGCCCGGGCGGTGGCGATCGCGGCGATGTCGAAGATCTCGTCGTCGCTGAAGCCGTGGGCTTTCAGCCCGGCGACCTCACCCGCGGTCACTTTATAGGGCGTGGTTGCCGCTTTCGCGGCATAGGCGAGCATGGCCCGTTCGGCAGCGCTCAGGAATGCCGCATGCTCGGGGCCGGACTCGGCGAGCTGGCGAACCTCGTCGGCTTCGAACCACGCCAGCAGGGCCTTGCCGTGGGCCAGGGTGCAGTAAGAGGTTCGCAATGCGCGGGCCGCTGCGAAGGTGACCAGTTCGAATCGCCGTCGATCCACGTGGCGGCGAATGCCGCGTTGCAGATCTGCCCACAGGGACATCACCTCCGGTCGATGACTGAACGATCGGGCGTAGTTGGGCACAAATCCCCAGCTCTCCTGCTGGCGCTCGTACATTGCCAGCACTTCGCCGGTAGCCGCTGTCGGGTCTGTGGTGTTGATAAACGTCATGATTTTCCTCCTCTGGCGGCCTCTGAGGCCGCCTCTCAGGTGCCGACCCCCAGGCCCGCATTTGTTGCATAGTGACTGATCTGCACCTCTTCGCCCTGATCGGCATAGTCTCCGGCCGCACGTCCGGCCCGGAACTCGCCCCAGTTGATCGGTCGGTATCGTGGCGGGTGCGCCGCATCCACCCTACTCGGAAGCGGCGCGTAGTCGGCGTCATAGGCGGGGTTCAGAAAAAAGGGCGCGCTGGTGCGGACGCGTTCGTCATTGGCTCGGACCCTGTGCAGGGCTGCCTGATAGGTGTCGTTGGACCAGACTTGTACGATGTCGCCGATATTCACCACCAGCGCTTCCGGGCGCAGCGCCACCAGGTGCCAGGTGCCGGCCTTGAAAACCTCGAGGCCCGGTTCATCGGCCTGGTGCAGTACGGTCAGCGCGCCAGCATCGGTGTGATGGTTCACGCCCAGATAGCCGTTTTCCGGCGGCTGGGTAGCCGGCGGGCTCGACGGATTGGGGCACACGGGATAGTAGTTCAGACGAACGAAGCTGGTGTGTCGTGGCTTGAAGGCACTGCCGAGGATCGCCGGTTCCGCGCCCAGGTTACGGGCAATGGCGTCCAGCAGCGCGAAGGCGACCGTCTCACAGGCACGGTAGTAATCGAGCACGGCGGTTTTGAAGCCGGGTACGGAATCCGGCCACTGAGGATGCAGCGGAGGCATACCTTCGCCCGTGGCGTCCTCGGCGGGACCGTAGTCGAAGATTTCCTTCCAGTCCGGCGTGTTCTTGGTCAACTCTTCGTCGAAATATCCCCACGGATTGTCCGCCGTCCGGGCGATGGTCTGCTTTAGTGCCTTTGGCTGGGTGAAAAATGCCAGGGACCGCTCGCTGAGTGTGTCCAGAATCCGCTGCTCAATGCCGTGGTTCACCACCTGGAAGAAACCCCAGTCCCTGCAGGCGCTGTCCAGGGCCTGCAGAGTGGCCGGGGCGTTCAGTTGCCGGATGTCGATTACGGGTATGTCTTTCATGATCAGTGCTCCACGCCGCTGTTGGCGCATTCAATCAATCAGGCGGCCGTTTGTCTCGGGTGGAGCCACCCGGGCAACAGCCCATAAGGGTCAACCTCGGCGGACCCATCGTAATCCACGCCGTGCCCGGCCAACCGCTCGACCAGGGTGCCCGCCCGGCATTCGTCGAAGAGATCGGTGGCGCCGCCGATGTGGTCACTGCCGATGTAGATCTGCGGAACGGTGGGTTGACCGGTCCGGGCCAGAAGCACGGCGCGTATTTTGCCGCCCATATCGCCTTCCTGATAAGCCACTGAATCCAGATCTACGCTCCGGTAGGGGATCTTCATGGCCGCGAACAGTTTGCGCACCGACCAGCAGAATTCGCACCACTCGAGGGCGAACACCAGCACCGGATTTTCCGCGAGCAACTGATCCACGTGGGCCTCGGCGATCGGGTCCAGCGGTGCCGCCCCTGGGGCGGCCGGGGTTTCGACCGCTTGATCCGGCTGTTCCGCCGCAGCCGGCGGCGGTGTGTCGAAGGTGTAGTTCGGTGTGGAGCGGGATATCTGATGCTCCGCAGCCGTCATCTCCACGGTGATGTCTTCGAACAGGGGCGTCGAAAGATAGCGTTCGCCCGTGTCATGGAGCATGCAGACGATGTTGCTGCCCGGGGCAGCCGTCCGGGCGATGGTGAGCGCGGCGGCCAGGCTACCGCCGGACGAGGTGCCGACGAAGATACCTTCCTGCCGGGCCAGCTCGCGCGCGGTTTTGAGGGCGTCGTTACCGGCCACCGGCGCGATCTCGTCCACCAGGCCGGCCGCCATGGCCTCTCCGGTCAGTCTGGAAATGAAATCCGGCGCCCATCCCTGCATCAGGTGCGGGCGGAACATGGGGTGGCTGGCGGCGGGGGAACCGTCGTCGTTGAGCGGCTGGGGGATCCCACTGCCGAGCAGCGGCGCATTGTCCGGTTCGGCGGCGATCACCCGGGTGCTGGCATCATGGGCTTTCAGCGCTCGAGCCACCCCGTTCAATGTGCCGCCGGTTCCGAATCCGGACACGAAGTAGTCGATCCGATCACCGGCCATGTCGGCGATGATCTCCGGGGCCGTGGTACGGCTGTGCACGGCAGCGTTTTCTTCGTTTTCGAACTGCCGGCAGAGGAACCAGCCATGGGCTGCCGCCAGCTCTTGTGCCTTGCGCAACATGCCCGTCCCTTTCTCGGAAGCGGGGGTAAGCACCACGCTGGCACCGAGAAAGCGCAGCAGTTTGCGGCGTTCCACGGAGAAGCTCTCCGCCATGGTGACCACCAGGGGATAGCCTTTCCGGGCGCAGACCATGGCAAGACCGATGCCCGTGTTACCGCTGGTGGCTTCAATCACGGTCTGACCAGGCTTGAGCATGCCGCTGGCTTCGGCGGCCTCGATCACCGCCAGGGCCATCCGGTCTTTGACCGAACCCATCGGGTTGAATGCTTCCACCTTCACGTAAACGTTGATCCCCGGCGGTGCCAGGCGCTGCAGCTTGATCAGGGGCGTGTTGCCGATTGTGTCAAGAATGTTCGCGTAACGGGCCATACTCTGCTCCTTACCCTCTAGCGGGGTGGTGTGGAGGGCATAGTCCAGCCGCTGCGAGGTAGTCAGCGTTGTAGTGAGCGTGGTTTTTGGCTGTGGGGGCCAGCCGCTCTGATTTCCCGCCGCTGGCGAGCAGGCATACACTAACCGCCGGTTGAACATGGGAGAGAGCAAATGACCGACAGTAGCAACGGCCTGAGCCGCCGTGCATTTACCACGGCGGCGGCAGTGGCCGGTTCCGGCGTCCTGTTGCCCGGGCTGGGGGCTGCGAGCGCGTCTCCAGCAGAGGCACCCGGGCCCCTGGCTTTTCAAAGTGCGGTGGAACTCGCGGCGCTGCTGCGCAGCAAGGGGGTGAGTTCCGTGGAACTCACCCGTTACTTCATCGACCGGATAGAACGCTATGACGAGGCGCTGAATGCCATCCCGGTACGGGACTTCGACGCTGCCCTGGCGGCGGCAGAGGCGGCGGATGCAGCGCTCGCCCGAGGCGAGTCCCTCGGCCCGCTGCACGGTTTGCCCATGACCATCAAGGAGTCCTACGACATTGCCGGACTCCCCACCACCTGGGGTAACCCTGCCTGGAAAGACAATGTGGCAGAGCGGGACTCCGCCACGGTCATCCGCCTGAAACAGGCAGGCGCGCACTTCATGGGCAAAACCAACGTACCGTTCATGCTCGGCGACTTCCAGAGCTTCAACGACATCTACGGCACCACGAACAATCCCTGGGATCTGGAACGCGGTCCCGGCGGCTCTTCCGGCGGCAGCGCCACTGCTCTGGCGGCCGGACTCACGGGCCTGGATGCGGGCTCGGACATCGGCGGTTCCATCCGCAACCCGGCGCACTTCTGCGGCGTCTACGGACACAAGCCGACCTGGGGCATCGTGCCGTCCCAGGGCCACGCGCCGCCCGGAGCGGTTGCGGTGCCGGATCTGGCCGTGGTCGGTCCCATGGGGCGCAGCGCGGAGGACCTTCAGCTTGCCATGCAGATCGTCTCCGGCGCCGATCGATTGAATGCGCCGGGCTGGCGTCTCGAGTTGCCGCCGGCACGGATGAAGCAGCTGGGGGATCTGCGGGTAGCCCTGCTGCCGGATCATGGCGCAGCCCCCGTGGACCGGGAGGTGGCCGATCGGGTTCATCAGATCGGTCAGGTGGTGGCCGCGGCCGGCGGCAAGGTGTCGGATACCGCCCGGCCCGGCTTCGTCACTGGCGAAGGACACGACACCTACAGCCGGTTGCTGCTCTCGGTCACCGGCACCACGCCAGAGGACAACATAGACCATCAGACCTGGATGGGGCTCGATAACGTGCGCACCTACTATCGCCTGGGTTGGCAGAGTTTCTTCGAGGAATGGGATGTGCTGATCTGTCCGGTGACGGCGACCCCGGCGTTCAAACACGATCATGGGCAACTGGGTACCCGGACCCTGGAAGTGAACGGTGAAACGGTTCCCTACTTTCAGCAATTGTTCTGGGCGGGCATCGCCACGGTCTCCTATCTGCCGAGTACCGTCTTTCCCACGGGGCTCTCCAAAGACGGCCTGCCCATTGGTCTGCAGGTGATCGGCGCGGAGTTCGATGACAACACCACCATGGAATTCGCCCGGCTGATGGCGCAGGAGATCGGCGGTTTTCAGGCCCCAACGGGCTATTCGGCGTGATTGAGGGCGCCTGCCACTGCGGTGCGGTGAGCTTCAGGCTCAGCGAACACCGCGACTTCCTGACCGACTGCAACTGTTCAATCTGCCGCCGCTACGGCGCGCTCTGGCTGCACTGCAACCGGCAGGATATCGAGTTGGATGATCCTGAAGGCGCGACCCGCAGATACGAGTGGGGCGAAAAGATGCTGGGCTTCCACAGCTGCAATACCTGCGGTTGCATCACGCACTGGTCCAGCAGCCAGAAGGAATTCCCGGATAACATGGCTGTCAACGCCCGGTTGGCGGAGCCGGAAGGTCTTGTCGGTCTCCGCGTTCGCCCATTCGACGGCGCGGATACCTGGCAATACCTGGACGAATAGGGCGGGCGCATCAGAGCTTTTCTGGAAGCGCTGAAATTCCGGGAGTTCCGACTCTTCTGGCTGGCCTCCGCCGTCTCCCTGACGGGTGATCAGCTTACCTTTATCGCGCTGCCCTGGCTGGTTCTGAAGCTGACGGGCGATGCCTTTGCCATGGGCGCCGTACTCGCGATTGCGGCGATTCCCCGGGCGGTCTTCATGCTGCTCGGTGGCGTGGTGGTGGATCGTTTCTCGCCGAGAGTGGTGATGATCGTCTCGAACGGGGTACGCATGCTGCTGGTTGCCGTCCTCGCGCTGACCACCTGGCAGGACAGCATCAGCATGACGCTGGTCTATACGGTGGCCGTGCTGTTCGGCCTGGCCGATGCGTTCATGTTTCCCGCCGCCAGTGCCTATCCGCCCCGGCTGCTGCCCCCGGAACACCTGGCGGCGGGCAACAGTCTGTTTCAGGGTACGGCGCAGATCACCCTGGTGCTGGGGCCTTTGCTGGCGGGTGGTCTGATCGTGCTGTTCGGCGCTGAGGCTGGCGCCGCCGGGCCGACGCCAACCGCCGATGGCGCGGGCATTCAGGATGCCACTGGCCTCGCCCTGGTATTCACCATCGATGCACTGTCTTTTGTGGTGCCGCTGCTGATTCTGATGGCCATCCGTGACCGCTTCCCGCCGGCGGTGGCGGTCACCACCCGGGTCTGGTCCACTCTCATGGAGGGGCTGCGTTACACCTGGAACGATCTGCCTCTGCGCACGTTCGTGATCATGATCGCCTTCCTCGGCCTGTTCTTCCGAGGCCCGTTCATGGTTGGAATTCCCGCCTTCGCGGATGCCCATCTGCCGGAGGGGGCGGCGGGATTCGGCATTCTGATGTCGGCGCTGGGCGTCGGCTCCATCATCGGCACGATCCTGGCGGGCACCACCACACATCCGCCGCCATCCAGACTCGGGCTCATTCTGTTGCTGGATTTTTTCGGCTTCGGCTGCCTGTTCCTCGTCATGGTCCAGCTACCCGATACCTGGATCATCGCCTGTGTGGTGCTGGTGGCGGCGGTGGTCGACGGGTACGTGATCATTCTGATCACAACCTGGATTCAGCGGCAGGTGGCCAAGGAGAAACTGGGCCGGGTGATGAGCGTGATCATGCTGGCATCTCAGGGCCTGTTCCCCGTGTCTGCTGCGGTGGCGGGTGCCATGGCCGGCAGGACGATCACCGGCATGCTGACCATGGCCGGCTGGGTGATGATCGTCATCACTCTGTCCGGCCTGCTGTTGCCTGGCGTCCGGAACATGGGCTACGGAAATCCGCAGCGCCGGACCAACGCCAAATACCACGGCCACTAACACGCTGGATCTAACGCATCGCGCGCAATCTGTGCACATCCAATCGAAACCAACGGGTCGAGAGCGGAACAATCAAACAGATCGCTCGAAGGAGATGCGACATGAATATGCAGACGGATGCGTCGAACGCAGTAGACAATGGTGTGAACGTGGAGGCGCTGCTCGGAGCCCGGGAAGCGCTGACAGAGGCGCCTCAGGCGGCACAGTTCCGCTGGAAGGCCACCTCGAAGTGGATGCGGGGAACCCATACCCGGTCAGCCTGCAAAGGCTTCTTCGGTCTGGGGGAAGCGCAGAGCCACAAGAGAGAATTCACGTTCGATACGGATCATCCGGAAGTTTTTGCTTCCGAAGACAACGGTGCGACCCCGACGGAGATGGTTCTGGTGGGGCTGGCCGGGTGTCTCACGGCGGGGATTGCCACGGTTGCCGAGCATCGCGGCATTCAGCTGAATACCGTCACCGCCAGTATCGAAGGCAGCATGGATCTGGCCGGCATCCTCGGCATCGACGGTGATGTTCGAACTGGTTTCGATGACGTGCAGGTGACGTTCGAAGTGGATGCGGATGCCTCGACGGAAGACATCGAAGCGCTGGTGGCGCAGTCGCAGAAGCGGTCGGCGGTCTACGACATCATCACCAATCCGACCAACGTGTCGGTCAACGTCCGCCCGGTAAACGGTGAAGTGATGAACGGGCAATCTGTGAACGGCGCCTCTGCGCCAGGCAGCACGGCCGAACGGGGTCGACGCGTGTCGGTGGTCATCGTCGGTGCGGGTCACGCGGGGCTCGCCATGAGCCACTGCCTGACCGGGCGGTCCATCGATCACGTGGTGCTCGAGCGGGGTGAAGCGGCAAGCAGCTGGCGGCACGAGCGCTGGGATTCTCTGAAGCTGCTCACCCCGAACTGGCTGACGCGCCTGCCGGGTTGCCCTTACCGCGGCTCCGATCCGGACGGTTTCATGTCCGCCTCGGCAGTCGCAGCATTCGTTGCCTCCTATGCGGAACTGATTTCCGCGCCTGTGCAGACCGGCACGACGGTGACCGGCGTTCAGCCTCTCGAACCCGGTTATCTGGTGCAGACGGATCAGGGGCTCTGGCAGGCGAAATGTGTGGTGCTGGCGGGCGGTGCCTTCCAGATCCCCAATCTGCCGGCGGCCGCCTCGGCCGTTCCGGAGGGCATACGGCAGTTCACAGCGAAAGATTATCGTAATCCGGCGCAATTGCAGGCGGGTGGGGCGCTCGTGGTCGGTGCATCGGCCACCGGACTGCAGCTGGCAGAAGAAATACATGCCAGCGGCCGGCCTGTGACCCTGTCGGTGGGCGAGCACGTGCGCATGCCGCGCACCTATCGCGGCCTCGATATTCAGTACTGGTTGAACAGCACGGGCTTGCTCGACGAGAACTGGCGTGAGGTGGATGACATCGTACGGGCCCGGCGGGTGCCGTCTCCTCAGCTGGTGGGTACATCGGAGCGGCGAACCCTGGATCTCAACGTGCTCACGGATCAGGGTATATCTCTGGTGGGAAGGTTTTCCGGTATCAATGGCACCAGAGCGCTCTTTTCCGGTGGCTTGAGAAACCACTGCGCCATGGCGGACCTGAAGCAGAACAGGCTGCTCGGCACGATCGACGAACATGCCCGGACAGCGGGTCTGACCCTGGCGATCGGAGCCCGGACGGCGTACGAGCCGACCCGAGTGCCGGATTCGCCCAGGCTGCAGATCGATCTGGCGGCCGGCGAAATCAGAAACATCGTCTGGGCCACTGGCCTGCGACCTGACTACAGCTGGCTGAACGTGCCTGTATTCGACCCTCGTGGCCGTTTGCGGCATGACGGTGGTGTGATCGCCGCACCCGGCCTGTACACAATGGGCCTGAACTTCATGCGCCGGCGTAAGTCGAGCTTCATCCACGGAGCGGCGGATGATGCCCGGGAACTCGCCGGTCATCTGGCCGCTTATCTTGCCGGAACGCGGATGCCGCTGGCCGAAGCGGTGTAAGCGTGCCCGAACAGCGCCCGCCTGACATCAGTCAGGCGGCGTCTGGCACCAGCCAGACGGGCGCGCTACTCTTGATGGTCGAGCAGGGATTTCGGGAGGATCCGTGACGATCGTTGAAACCACCAGCGGCCCCATCGAAGGCCGGGAAAAGAATGGAACGCTGCTGTTTGCCGGGGTTCCGTATGCGGCACCACCCATCGGCGAAGCACGGTTCAAGGCGGCGCGGCCTGTCGAGCCCTGGCAGGAGGTTCGAAGTGCTAAACGGTTCGGTCCCGCGGCCCCACAGGTGCCAACGGGTGGGCTCACTTCCAGCGGCGGCGTGCGTTGGGACGAGGATTGTCTGACGCTCAACATCGCCACCCCTGCTGCCGATAATAAGAAACGCCCGGTGCTTTTCTGGATTCATGGCGGTGCCTATCGAACCGGCCAGGGCGCGATACCCTGGTACGCGGGCGGTAAGTTTGCCAGTCAGGGCGATATCGTCACTGTCAGTATCAACTACCGGCTCGGCGTTCTGGGATTTCTCGATCTCTCACACCTGGGCGACGACTACGCCACCTCCGGGGTGAATGGTCTGCTTGATCAGATCACCGCCCTGGGCTGGGTGCAGGAAAACATCGAGCGCTTCGGCGGTGATCCACAGAAAGTCACCATCGCCGGTGAGTCCGCGGGTGGTTTTGCCGTTTCCACGTTGCTGGCGAGCCCGGAAGCAGCGGGCTGTTCAGAAGCGCAATTCCTCAAAGCGGCGGAGCACAGCATACGTTGCCCAAAGCCGCCGGTGAGATCTGCGCGGAAAAATTCATGAGCGCAACAGGCGCACGCACGGCGGATGCGCTGATCGGTCTCTCTGTTGAATCCGTGCTCGAGGCGCAGAACGCCGTGTCTGCTGAAATCGGCGAGGATCTGGGTGAACTCAGAACCTTCGGGGTGCCGGTGTCGGCTTTCTATCCGGTGGAAGGAAACCGGGTGATTCCGCAACCGCCCCTCGACGCCATCCGCGCAGGCGCCGGCTGCGATATTGCGGTCATGACAGGCAGCAACCGGGATGAGACCACGCTCTGGGGTTACGGAGAGGTGAACGAAGAAAAACTCGAACACTTCGCACAGGAGTACGGCGCGGATCCTGCGCTGGCCGTTTATCGACAGACGCGGCCGGAGGCAACGCCGGAGGAGCTGCTGATCGCGATCACCACGGATCACATGTTCCGGATTCCGGCGATCAGGCTGCTGGAGGCCAGACTTGGGGCGGATCCGTCCAGCCGCAACTGGCTGTATCGCTTCGACTGGAAATCCCGGGCTTTCGAAGGCCGTCTGGGTGCAACGCATGCTCTGGAGATTCCGTTTGCCTTCGACAATCTGGACAAGGCTGGCGTCGATGTGTTTATCGGTCCCGGTGAATCACCACAGCATCTGGCGGACGTGATGCACAAAGCCTGGACCGGATTCATTCGTGATCAGGACCCGGGCTGGGGTGCCTTTGATACCGAACAGCGGCTTACCATGCGTTTTGACGAGGCGTCTGGCGTGGTGGCGGATCCCGACGCGGAAGAACGACTTGCCTGGGAAGGTCTACGTTGATCAAATTGTTTCAGACAGAGGAAAGCGCCATGCCAGCACTCGAGATGTTGCCGATAACAACGCCTGCCGAAGATATCGTCAGTATCATACGCCGGGACGGGGCGATGATTCTCACTGATGCGATCTCTGCCGCTGACCTCGACGTGCTCAATGGAGAGTTGAGTCCGTACATGGAGGCAACGCCGACCGGACGGGACGACTTTACCGGTCGCGCCACCACCCGGACCGGTGCGCTGGTGGCACGCTCGCCGAAAACGCGGGAACTGATCATGAACGAGGCGGTGCTGGGCGCTGTGGGCAAGTTTCTCGAACCCTACTGCCACCGGTTTCAACTGCACCTCACTCAGATCATCCGGTTGAAGCCGGGTCAGGGAAAGCAGACGATTCACCGGGATCGCTGGGCCTGGGGCAAATACATCCAGGATGTGGAGCCGCAGCTCAACACGATCTGGGCACTCACGGATTTCACCGAGGAGAATGGTGCGACTCAGGTGGTGCCGGGCAGCGTGGACTGGCCGGATGATCGGCAGCCTGCCCCCGGGGAGATCTGCCAGGCGGTGATGCCGGCGGGGTCGCTGCTGATCTATTCAGGGTCGGTTTTTCACGGTGGTGGAGAAAACCGCTCCCAGCAGGATCGGGTAGGGCTCAATCTCACCTATTCGCTCGGCTGGCTGCGACAGGAAGAAAATCAGTTTCTGTCCTGTCCGCCGGAAATCGCCCGGGAACTGGAACCCGGGTTACAGGATCTGCTCGGTTACACACAGGGCAGTTATGCACTCGGCTACTACACGCCGCCCCTGCCGCCGGGCGAAGGTCCTGAAATCGTCGGGCCGGAACATGCGGTGGGCCGCAAGGCGGGTCAGTTGGGCGAAGCGGATGCCGAACTGTTCGAAGCGGTGCAGAACAGCTGAACCAGCACGGCGTCAGTCTGTCGAGTTGTCTGTGAACTAGTCCGGCAGGCCGGCCCGGCGAAGCGCGTCGGCGAACAGCGCATTGTGTTGTGCTTCCTTGAACGGAAAGCTCTGCTGGTAGTGGGCAATGCGATAACCCGGGTTGCGCGCCAGTGCCTGCTGGATATATCGGGCGCCTTCCTGCTCCCGGTCGCACAGCGAGAGGCAGGCAGCGGCGATGGCGAAGATGTGGAAGTGGGCGTTGGGTTCCTGAGTGGCACGCACGGCCCACTCGGCCGCCTCCTGGTATTTTCCCTGTACAGCCATGGACAGACCTCGACAGGAGGTCATGGCGAACAGCATCGGATCGAAAGGTGAGAGCCGATTCGCCAGGTCGAGATCCGGCAGGGCGTGTTCGGTTCGGTTCGCGTGCATGCTGATGAAACCCCGAGCGTAGTGGCCCTGGGCATAGTTGGGGTTGGCGATCAGCGACCGATCCAGTGCCTCCAGCGCCCGATCGTGTTCCCGATTCAGGAGACGGGCCCTGCCGAGAGCCCAGTGCCCCATGGCGTCCCGTCCGTCGAAGCTGACCGCCTGTTCGGCGGTGCGCAAGGCCAGGCCGATCTCCGCGGGTACGTCGTCCGTGGCATTGAGAAAGGCTCGGGAGAAGTGATTGAAGGACAGCCCCGCATAGGCACGCGCAAACTGAGGATCCTGCACGAGCGCGCGTTGAAACAGCCCGTTGGCCAGGGTGTTGTCATCTGCGGTGAACCGGTAGCTGTGCCACATGGCACGGTGGTAACACTCCCAGGCATCCAGGCTTTCGGTAGGGAGCAGTCTTGCGCGCTCCATCTCTGCCTGGTCGATCTGCGGTTCCAGGGCGGAAACGATCTGATTGGCCAGGTCGTCCTGGACCTCGAACAGATCTCCGACAGGTCGATCCGTCCGGTCGGACCAGAGTTCGGCACCGCGTTCTGCCTCGATCAGGTTCACGATGACCCGAATCCGGTTCTCCGTTCGTTGCGTCGTGCCGTGCACCAGATAGCGCACGCCGAGTTTGCGGCCGATTTCACGCGCGTCCTGCTCAGTCAGGGAAAAACGGGCGGCCGATGCGCGGGCAATCACGAACAGGCTCTTCAACTGGGCAAGCCGGGCGTTCAGGTCCACGGCGATGCCCTGGGCCAGCACCCCGCCGCTGCTGTGATCGCCGAGATCTTCGAACGGCAATACGGCCACTGACGGCCGACTGGGTAGTGGTCGATGGTCTGCCGGATCGATCAGCTGCGTGGGCGGCAGCACCAGCGGGATACGGGTCTCTGGACCGGACGGAGCGCCGCCGGCTCTGGAAGCAGTATTATTTTCGGAGATCGCACGCCAGGCGTTCAGCAGATCGGCGTCCGGCAGACCCGCATCTTTCAGGCGCTTTCGCATCCGCTCGAGCGTGGCCTGAGCTTCCTGCTGACCATGCAGCCGCAGGAGCAGACACAGCAACTGGATGTTGGCGCCGCTGTCGAGCGGGTCCAGTGTCACCCGCTCCCGGGCATAGTCGAGCGCCATGGCGTCGGACGCTGAATCCCTGGCTTCAATCAGACGTTCGGTCAGGACTGCGAGCAGTTGCTGGTGCAGCCGGTTGATGGCTTCCCGCTGTGCTTCCAGCCAGATCTCGAACTCTGAAGTGGCGCCGGTGTCCAGTTCAGCCAGCGGACCCCGTTCGAACCGGTTCTCGTATTCAATGAGTGTGTCGATATCCGTCTGCCCGGGTGCGTCGAGCAGCGCGCGGACGATGCCGATGTCCGTCTGCGCCTGAGACCAGTTGATGCTGATGGATTCACGGTCAGTGCTCAGCAGCTCGGCGCCGTCGTCCGCCACCACATCCCGGAGCTTGGTCAGGCTCCAGCGCAGGCCGGCACGGGGATCGGCCGTTTCCGGCCAGATCCATTCACACAATGCGGCCCGGGTATGGGATTTCGGTTCGAGTGCCAGCAGCGCCAGCAGCGCGCGTGTCTTACGGGATTTGGGTAGCGCCCGTTGCTCGCCGTCCACCTCAACGGTCATGGATCCGAGCAGCTTTATCTTAATCGCGGCGGCCGATGCCTGATCTCACTCCTCGTTAAACAGGAAGTAGTCGTAGAGCGTCCTGCTCACTTCTGCGATTGCGCGTTCACCGGCTTCGGCATCGATTGTGGATGCGCCACGAGTGTAGACGGCGACCACCACACTCCCCCGGTCGTCCGGAAGGTTGATCACGCCCACATCGTTCACGGTGCCGCCCAGTGTGCCGGTTTTATGCGCCAGCGGCAGTTGCTGCTCGGGCATGCGGCCGGAGAGCCGGGCGCGGCCGGTGAGACAACGGGCCATGATTTCGCGCAGCGTCTCGCCGTGCGCAGCGTCGAGGTAGGCATCCTGCCAGAGCCCGGCCAGCAGAGTCACCATGGCGTCCGGCGTGCCCTGATCGCGTGGATCGGCGAGTAGTGCATCGTAGAACCGCACCCAGTCCGCTTTCTCAAGATGGTCGAACGTCAGGGCCCGGTACTGGGTGGCCATTGAGCCCGGGCTTCTGGGTATCTCCATATAGTCGCGGATCAGATCGGCGGTGTTGCGATCCACACGCATGCCATTGATGCCCGAAGCCTGCAGCCAGTCGGTGACCGCCCGTCCGCCGCCGATGGTTCGAAACAGTACGTCCGTTGCTGTGTTATCACTCTGGATGAGGGTGGCTTCCAGCAGATTCAACAGAGACAGTTGAATGCCGGGGTGCGGGAAGAGCCGGGTGATGGAGGAAGAGATTACCAGGTCTTCGGGCTTCACTTCGATCAGCTGGTCGAGTTGCAGCGAACCCTCGCTGACCAGATGCAGCGCGAAGGCGGCCATGGGCACCTTATAGGTGCTGGCGAGGGGAAAGGCCTGATCCCCATTCACCTGCACCCGGCGTCCGGAAGGCAGGTGCAGGGCGCTGACCCCGATGTTGACGTTGTGTGCCTCGGCGTGCCGTTCGATCTCCGCGACGACGGTCGTCTGCTGCGCGTTCAGAATCCCCGGCAGCAGACTGAAAGTGGCGATCAAGGCAACGCAGAGTCCGCGTACGCATTCAGGCATATGTGCCCTTGATTCGAATTCGTGGAGCCGCCAGTCTACGTCCACCGCATCCCGGTAGGAAGGAGGGAGAATATGACTGCATTCGAGAACGCCAGAAGGTTCTTTGAGGCCTGCGAAGCACCGGAAGGCTGGGAAGGTTGCGCACTCTACGTCTCCGAGGGAGCCACGTTCAGTGCGCAGAGTGAACCCATCGCCGACATGCACTCGGTGCAGGCGTATACGGAATGGATGAAAGGGTTCGGCACGGTCACCGCGCCCGGAGCTTCCTTCACCCTGCATGCCTCAGCCTGGGACGAGGAGAATCGAACGGCCCTGTTCTTCGCGACCTACCACGCAACCCACACCGGCGAAGGCGGGCCTGTGCCGCCCACCGGAAGGTCCACCAGCAGTGATTACGTGTATGCCCTCACCATGGACGCTGACGACAGGGTTTCACACATGGTGAAGATCTGGAACGCGCCCTGGGCACTTCGCGAGCTCGGCTGGGCGGAGTAAGCCGGTCGTGGAGGTGATCGATATCACCAGTGTGGACAGGGTGCTCGCCACGGCCCGGTCCGTGCGACGCAAACTCGACTTTGAAAGGCCGGTGCCGAAAGCCGTGATCCTCGAGTGCATCGATATCGCCACACAGGCGCCGACGGGCCTTGGTGGCGAGAGCTGGCGTTTCGTCGTGGTGATGGACCCGGCCAAAAAGCGCGCCATGGCGAACGTATACGCTGAGGTGCTCGATGAACTGGCGCTCGCTCGCGGGGTGGACATCAAGCCCACGCAACGGGCACTGGTGGAACGGCTCCATGAAATTCCCGCCATGATCCTGGTCTGCACCACGGCAGCTGCTCCCAGCGAAGAGGTCGCCGGTCAGGTGGCCTACTACGGTTCCATCCTGCCCGCGGCCTGGTCACTGATGCTGGCCCTGCGAGCACGGGATCTGGGCGCCACCTGGACAACGCTGCTTGCCAGCCGCCAGTCGGAAGTGGCCGGAATCCTCGGCATCCCCGATACCGTGGTCAACACCGTCATGCTGCCGGTCGGCTATACCAAGGGCGCGAAGCTCAAGCGGGCGGACAGACTGTCAGCAGAAACCGTGACTTTCTGGGATGGTTGGGACGATGCCTGAAATGCCTGAAATGCCTGAAATGCCTGAAATGACAGATAGCCCTGAACTTTCGTCGGGGAGGCGCTGAGTGGGAACCATCACCGGCGTGCTCGGCCCGTTGTCGGGAGAGGATCTCGGCTTCACGCTGATGCACGAACACGTCATGGTCGCCGCCAGCGGTCTCAGCCGACACTACCCGGATCTGCTCGGTCCCAATCGGGAGGCACGGGCGATCGCCGCGCTCAAGCGGGCTAAGGACAACGGCATCGACACCATGGTGGATGCCACGACCTTCGATCTTGGCCGGGACCCGGAACTCCTGAAGGCCGTCGCTGCCGGATCCGGCGTGAATCTGATCAACGTCACAGGCTGGTGGCTCGATGTGCCCCGGTTCATGCACGGTGTCGGGCCGAATCAGATGGCCCGGGAATTCGTCCGGGATATCGAGGAAGGCTTCCGTGGCACCGATGTGCGGGCGGGGCTTCTGAAGTGCGCGGCGGACTTCGAAGGCGTGACACCGATGCTGGAAGTCATGGCACGGGCGGTGGCTCGCGCGCACAGGGAAACGGGCGTGCCGATCATGGTGCACTCCTATCCGACCGGGCAGGTGGCAAGACGACAGATCGAGATCTTCCGCGAAGAAAGGGTGGATCTCAGTCGGGTGAAAATCGATCACTCCAACGACACCACGGATACGGAATACCTGGAATGGATTCTCGATCAGGGCTGTTACCTGGGCCTCGATCGCTATCCGGGCCGGAACGTGAGTCCGCATATGCGGACGGTGACCCTGAAGCGACTGATGGACATGGGTTACACAGACCGGCTCTGTCCCGCCCACGACTGTATCTGCCTGCACATCCACAAGGAAAATCCGGATGGCTCTCTGCCGGAGGAACACGAATTTCAACGGTCCAATCCAGAGCAGTATCTCTACATTCACCGGTTCGTGATCCCGGATCTGAAGGAGATGGGTGTGACGGACACGGAGATCGACGCCCTCTTCGTGGATAACCCCCGCCGGTTCCTCACCGGCGGCTGACATTCTTTGTCCGGACGCCTGTTCTGAGTGCAGAGTGCTTCTGCTAGGGTAGGCGGATAACAGCTCGATGGGGATTGAGATGAAACGACGGGAATTCGTGCAGACCGTGGGTGCAGGGGCGGCGCTGACCGCGTTCGGCCAGCCGCGGGTTTTTGCCAGCCAGCAGGAAGAGGCCATATACAACGCCAGCGTCTATCTGGAAGGCAACTACGCGCCGGTGGCCGAGGAGATCACGGCCACCGATCTCGAGATCATTGGTGAACTGCCGAAAGAACTGAACGGCAGATACCTCCGTAACGGCGCTAATCCGCTTGGCGAAGTGGACCTGGCCAACCATCACTGGTTCACCGGCGAAGGCATGGTGCATGGCGTGAAGCTGCAGGAAGGCAGGGCGCTCTGGTACAGAAACCGATATGTTCGCTCCGCCGAAATCGTCGAGGCGCTGGGCGAGGACCCCGCCGGGCGTCAATTCGCTGGATCGGCAAATACCCACGTGATCGGCGCTGCCGGGAGCACTTTCGCCATTGTCGAAGCTGGCGCACCGCCGGTGGAGATGAGCTACGAGCTCGATACCGTGGGCGCCAATAATTTCTACGGCACGCTGCCCGATATGGCGTTCACGGCACATCCGAAGATCGATCCGGATACCGGCGATCTGCATGCCATGGCCTACAGCTGGCCCGGATTTCTGGACCATGTTCAGTATGTGCAGGTGGGTCGGGATGGCAGAGTGAAGAAGACGGTGGATGTGCCGGTGCCGGGCATGGTGATGATGCACGACATGAGCCTCACCAGCCGCTATGCGGTGGTCTACGATCTGCCGGTGACCATCTCCGGAGAGATGATCCAGCGCGGCATGAGCTTCCCGTTTGCCTGGAACCCCGACTATCAGGCCCGTGTGGGTCTGCTGCCCCGTGATGGCGGGGCCGAAGACATCATCTGGGCCGACGTTTCCGCCTGCTATGTCTTCCACCCGATGAATGCCTATGACGACGCGGATGGGAATGTGGTGCTGGATGTCTGCCGGTACGAGACGATGATGGCCCGGGATCACAACGGCCCCTTCCGGGACAGCCTTTCCACGCTCGATCGCTGGACCGTGAACCCGACGACGGCGACAGTCAGCGAACAACGCATCGATGGCAGCTTTCAGGAGTTTCCCCGCTGCCATCCGGCCCTGAACAGCAAGCCTTACCGGTTTGGATATACCGTGGGCGTTGCAGAGACGGATGCCGGTCCGGCGTACCCGGCGATCTACAAGCACGATATGAAGACGGGTGCACGCAGTCAGTTCGACCTGGGGGCCGGCAGACAGAGCGGTGAACCCTATTTCATTCCCCGTGAAGGAGCGACGGCGGAAGACGATGGCTTCCTGATGGCCTTTGTTTACGACGGTGAACGCAATGCCAGCGAGCTGATGGTGCTGGATGCACAGGATCTGTCAGCAGATCCGCTGGCCCGCGTGCTGCTGCCCGCCCGGGTGCCTTACGGCTTTCACGGCAGTTGGGTGCCGGATGGCTACGATGGGCCGTCTGTCTAACGCAAGCCGCGCTGGCCTGACAGGCCGCGTCGCAGGTTGGGTTAAACGCGCGTCTGTCCGGAGAGTAAGGTGTCTGATTCAGCCCGGTATTGGGACAAAACAGCCGCGCGGTATGCCAGGAGCCCGATTTCGGATGAAGTGAGCTATGAGCGGAAGCTCACCGAAACCGGCGCGTTGCTCAATCCGGACATGCGGATTCTGGAGTTCGGTTGCGGTACAGGGACCACGGCCGTCCATCATGCTCCACAGGTCGCCCACGTCGACGCCATTGATATTTCGCAGAACATGCTGGATATCGGTCAACGGAAGGCCGACGCGGCAGGGATCGCCAACATCACGTTCAGCCGGAGCACGCTGACAGAGTTCGATGCAGAGCCGGCGAGCTTCGATGCCGTGCTCGCCTTAAACGTCATCCATCTGCTGCCGGACCGCCAGAAAGTGCTGGGTGAAGTGGCTCGAATTCTGAAGCCGGGCGGGCGCTTCGTCAGCAGCACGGTGTGCCTGGCGGGCTCCCGGCTCCGCTACATCCGATTCGTCGCACCGCTGGCAAGGATGATCGGGCTGATGCCCGACCTGTTCATCTTCTCCGAGCAGGCGCTTGCGGATGAAATCCAGTCTGCGGGATTCGAGATCGAGCGCCGATGGCGCCACGGGCGAGACGACATCGCCGTCTTCATCATCGCGCGGAAGGCTTGAGGTCAGGCGTTCTCGACGAGACCGGCGAGCTCCGCCGGTGTGAGCTGGAACGCATCGGCCACCATATTGAAGAACCGGGTTTCCTTGCTGGTGACCCGTGCGTCGCTGACGATCACTTCCGCCAGCGCTTCGGCGATGGTGATCCGGTCTTTGACGTCCAGTACCCGGGCCGATTTGGCCAGATACTTCTCCAGAGGCTCGGACTCGAAGAGCTTCGAATTGGCCTGTACCCGTACGTCCGCCTCACTGATTTCATCGCCGATCACTTTTTCGATGATCAGGCGAACCGTTTCGACTTCCACGGGCTTGATGTTGGTATCGGACGCCGTGGCTCGGGCCAGGGTCATCACCGCGACTTCCTTGAAAAGCTCCTGCTTCTCGGCGTCGGTGGGCTCCGCGCCGCCAAAGATTTTCAGGATGTTGCTGAAATTACTGATGCTCATCGGTGTGTCGGTCCCCGCCGCTGTTCTGGTTAATCCCCCGCCCCGAGGGGCTGACCGGCCGGAGTATACACTACTGATCTGCCTGAGAAGGCCGCTCAGTGCAGGCGCAGGGATTCCTGTAGAGGTACCTCCACGACCAGGGAGCCGTCTTCGATCAGGATCTGCCGGACTTCGGTAATAGGCAGATAGGTGATACCCGGGCCATCCGGCGTACGCCGACTGCAGCGGGCCATACCCGTTTCGACGTCGGTGCCGAGCACGAAGTGAATGGCGTCGTCGTGGGTGAACACGCGACCTAGGATCTGTGCTTCGAAAGAGCGTATGTATAGTTCAGTCATGGAGCGAAGTATCCACATCACGGACAGTGATTTTTGTGAGCCAGGCACGGCCTTACAGGCGCTTTACAAAGACCGTACCGCAGAGTTGAGAACCCCATCATCCCGGCGCGGCCCGGGTTCCCGGGGTACAGGCCCGTGGCAGCGCCCGCCTGGCGTCTCTGCTGATCTGTCTCTGCTAATCTAAGGGCTCAGACGATCGACCCGAGGGGCCTGCCCGATATGTCCGAATCCGACGGACCGAAACACAAAAACGACATCTACGGAGATGACCTGAAAGCGCCGGGCGAGGCCGCGCCGGCGATTCCGGCGGCTACGGTGGTCCTGCTCCGGGACGACCCGGATCCCCGTGTGCTCATGCTGCACAAGACCTCGAAGATCGCTTTCGGCGGCATGTGGGTGTTTCCAGGCGGACGCATCGACCCGGAAGATCATCCCGAAGATGGCGACCTCGATGTGGCGGCCAGAAATGCCGCCGCCAGGGAAACCATGGAAGAAGCCGGCATCCCGTCCCAGCCCGAGGACTTCGTCTGGTTCTCCCACTGGACACCGCCAGCCATCACGCCGAGACGCTTTGCCACCTGGTTCTTCGCAGCAGAGGCAGGCGCGCACGAGGTGACCATCGACGGTGGGGAGATTCAGGATCATCTGTGGTTAAAGCCCGCGAATGCACTCGAGCGTCACGCCGCGGGAGAGATTGATCTGGCGCCGCCCACCTGGATCACCCTGCACCAGCTCTCCCTGTATGACAGTACGGCGGAGATTCTCGACAGACTGCGGGCATTCGAGACCAAGGTCTATGAAACCAGGATCAGCAAGGATGCCGAGGGTGTGCGGGTTGCCATGTGGGCCGGAGATGCGGGCTATCCATCCGGGGATGGCACCGTGACGGGGGACCGCCACCGGCTGGTGATGAAACCGGACGGCTTCGTATTCGAGAATACCGTGGCCGTGTACTGATCGCCCGGCGGCAGTTCGCCGGAACGGTGAGGGCGGTCAGATCCGCCAGTTGTGGCCGACAGTGAGGTAAACGGCCGTATCCTCCGGCCCCCAGGCCACATCGACCCCCAGGCGCAGCCCGAGAAGTCGGGCGATCAGGTAGCGGATGCCCACGCCGCCCGCAATCTCGCTGTCTGAGTCCTGCAGATCACTGAAACTGCCGGCGGTCCGGCCCGCGCCCAGGAAGCCCACGGCGCTGATACGCGGATGGAAATCCCAGCGTGCCTCCAACTCGCCGGTCACCACCGCATCGCCCTGATAGCGCATGACGGGAATGCCGCGCAGTTGAATGAAGGGCAGCGCGAAAAACGGGGCGTGGCCATCGATGTATTCAGCCTGGGCCCGGGCGCCAAGCACCACCTTGCCCAGTTCCATGAAGTGCAGGTAGCGACCGTAGTACCGGCCGTAGTTGAAATCACCCCCGATCGCCTCGTCATAGTAGAGGGCGTTGAGCATGAACTGATTGCCCGTTGAGGGCGTGAAGGTGGAGTCCAGGTGTTCGTATTCGAGCACCAGACCCAGGCCCGAGTCTTCAAATTCGAGTTCGGGCGGTTCTATGCCCGGGATATCGACTCCGAGGTCGAAGGTGATGTCGAGCTTCGTGAACTGCCAGCGTGGGCCGATCAGCCAGTTGCTGTTTCTGATTCGGAACAGCATCTCCTGAAGTATGAAGCCGCCATCAGCGTTGAACTCCAGACCCTGGCTGCCGGTGCCGTAGTACTTCAGATTGACGGAGGTCAGTCCTCCGGCGCCCGTGTAGTTGATGGTGTCCTGACGCCAGCGGCCCAGATGCCCGCCGCCGACAAACCAGCTTTCGTTGCCTGTGTAGGCCGCGGCCAGCGCAGACAGGCTCGGCCGCTCGAATTCATCGGACTCTCTGGTTTCACTTTCCGGGCGCTTGTGAAAGAACACGCCCGCCAGACCGAGTCCGCCATCGACAGCGGGCTCGCTGATGAAAATCGGAACCGGCAGGAAGGAGAGGTCGTTGTTCAGGAGGAACTGAGAGCCATCCAGCCAGCCATCCTCGGGATCAATCATCTGGTCCCGCAAGCCGGCGGCGCTGACGCTGCTGGAAATCAGCATCAGGGCAATTGTCAGCCAGGTCCGGGTAGTGCAGGTTCCAGTCACGTCTTCCGTCTGTTGGTTTCAGATGGCGCGCAGTTTACTGGAAGCGACGGAATCAGGCGCGGTCATGAACCGGTGGGCGAAGCGCGTCTGCAGTTGCAGAAAATTCATACAGACGGGGGTTGCGTTGGCCGCGGAAATATCGAGAATGCGCGTCCTCTTCGCAGCCGACAGGCCATTTGTGATAGTTCGCCAACATGACAGCAACGTTACGATCCCTACGGAGCATTCTGCTTTCCGTGGCCGTGCTGTTGGCGGGCCATGGCCTGCAGCTCACCCTACTACCCCTTGAGGCCCAGTCCTTAGGCTGGAGCACGTCTGCCATTGGCCTGACGGGTTCCGCTTACTACCTGGGCTTCATCTTCGGCTGTCTCACGATTGCGCGAGTGATCCGTCGCGTGGGCCACATCCGCGTTCATGCGGCGGCGGTTGCCGTGGCGACACTCGCCGTGCTGCTGGCGTCCATGTTCGAGAGCTTCATTCTCTGGCTGGGGCTGCGCTTTCTGACCGGCTGGAGCCTGGCCAGCCTGTACACCGTGATCGAGAGCTGGCTGAACGAAGAAGTGGAGAACAGTCGCAGGGGGGCGGTCCTGGCGGTGTACACGATGATCTCCCTGGGCGCCATGGTTGCCGGCCAGGCTCTGCTGGAAGTGGACAGCTTCAGCCTCGAAGAACTCTTCCCCATCGCTGCGATCCTCATCGTCGGTGCTGCCATTCCGGTGGCCTTGACGGAGCATCGACAGCCGGGAGTGCCCAATGCGGTGAGTTTTGACTGGCGCGTGGTGTTCGACGCATCCCAGGTGGGGCTGGTCTGCGCAGGACTTTCCGGGCTGGTTGCCGGATTGCTCTGGAGTGTGGGCGTGGTGTTCGCCGCGGAGGCGTTCGATGATCCTGCTGCCGGTGCTCGGTTCATCGCTTCCGTTCTGGCGGGCGGGCTGGTGTTTCAGTTTCCCATGGGGCGTCTGTCCGATCTGCTTGATCGCCGCTGGATCATTCTGTTGCTCGGGATGATGGGAACGGTGGCATCCGGGCTCTGGGTTGCAGGGGCGTTGACGGGTAACGGTCTCTATCTCGTCGGGTTTCTCTGTGGCGGCGCCGCCATGCCCATGTATGCGATCAGTATTGCCCACGCAAACGACAATGCGAACGGTGAGTTCCTGCAGATCGCCAGTGGCATGCTGATGGCGAATGCAATCGGTGCGGTGCTGGGCCCTATCGGCTATGGCATGGCCCGGTTTCTGGGCTTCGATCAGGGGTTGCTGGCGATCGTGATGGGTGCGTTCCTGTTGAGCGTTGTCTGGACGCTGCTGAGAATCCGCAGCCATCCGGTTGCCCGCGAACACTTCGAGCCATACCAGCCACTGCCGAAGACCTCCGCTGAAGTGCTGAGCATGGATCCGCGCATGGATGACACAGTGATTGACCGGATTCCTGGAGTAGCGTTAGCTTCGAGCTGTTCAGGAGAGGGGATTCATGGGCATCCGCACGCGGTCGCGAAGTCAGGCACCAGACAGCAGGGGATTTGATCTCAATCGGAGGCGACTGCTGGAAGCCGCGGGTGCCGGCGGCGTACTTGCGGCATTTTCACCGCGGACGTTTGCTCGCGGGGAGTTCGGCAAGGCGACGCTGATCGTTCAGGGCGCCACTTTCCACACCATCGATCCGGCCTTTACCCACGTGGAAGCCATGGCCGTGCGTGGCGATCAGATCCTGGCGCTCGGCCGCGCATCCGAGATCGATGCCCTGCGGGGGAGCAACACCCGGGTCATCGACGGCAGAGGGCTGACGGTGACGCCGGGCTTCATCGATGCCCACAGCCATCCGGTGATGTTCAACGAAGCCGTGAGCGTGGATGTGAATGTGCGCACGATCGGCGAGGTGCAGACGCTCCTGGCCGGGCAGGCGGACCGCACGCCGCCGGGTCGTTGGGTGCAGGCGCACATGTACGACGACACCAAATTCGAAGAAGGCCGCCCGCTCAACCGGGACGATATCGATATGGTAGTGCAGTCCCATCCGGTGATGGTCCGGCACCGGGGCGGGCACACCGGGGTGGTGAATTCGAAGGCCTTCGAGCTTGCCGGTGTGAACGACCGGACGCCGGATCCGGAGGGTGGCCGGTTCTTCCGGGAGGACGGCCGGCTCACGGGCAAAGTAGCCGAACGCGCCATGGACGTGTTCCAGGCCGTCGGCGAATGGCCCGTCGTCGACCGGGAAACCAATCGCAGAGGCGCCAGCCTGATGTCCCGGCGCATGGCGGCAGCCGGACTCACGAGCACCACGGATGCGTTCGGCACCGATGACGCCTGGGTCGCCTATGTGGATGCACTTGCCCGGGACGAACTGTACTTCCGCCTGGCTTTCATGCCGGGCGGTAATGCCCCGATATATCAGCAGATGAAATCCATGGGCATGCGCTCGGGCTTCGGCAACCACATGTTGCGGGTGGGGGCGGTGAAATACGCCGCGGATGGCAGCGCATCCGAGCGGACCATGCGCATGAGCACGCCATTCGAAGGCACGGACGACTACGGCATCCTGACCATGAGCCAGGCGCAGATCGATGCGGCCGTGGACGACGCGGTCGCCAATGGTTTCCGCATCGGCATCCATGCCAACGGCGATGTGACCATCGGCATGGTGCTCGATGCCTATGAACGGGTGCTCAAAAACTGGCAGGGGCCGAACCCGCGCTTCCGGATTGAACACTGCTCACTGGTCAATCCGGCGTTGCTTGCCCGCATCAAGGCCGCGGGCGTGGTGCCCACGCCGTTTTATACATACGCCCATTACCATGGCAACAAATGGTCGGACTATGGAGCGGAGCGGATGAACCGCATGTTCGCGCACCGCTCCTTTATCGACTATGGCATTCCGGTGGCCCCTGCCTCGGATTTCACGCCGGGCCCGTTCGAACCGATGATGGCGCTCCAGAGCATGGTCACCCGACAGGATCTGCAGGGCAGAGTGTGGGGAGAAAAGCAGCGGATCAGCATCGAAGAAGCCCTGGAGGTGTGCACCATCAACGGGGCGTATGCCTCGTTCGAGGAAGAGATCAAAGGATCGCTGAGCCCGGGCAAGCTTGCCGACTTCGTGCTGCTCGATGCCGATCCGGTCGAACAGGATCCGGAGGCGCTGCAGGAGATCAATGTGGTGGCCACCTATCTGGGTGGCCGGGCGACGTTTCAAGCCTGAACAGAACTGAGGAGTAATTCATGGGATCCAGTATCAGCAACGATCCACGGCTCGATCCGCGGATAAAAGCAATTATGGGCGCGATGCCCGAGATGGGTGCCCGGGACGCCGAGAGCCGGGAGCAGTTGCTCGCCGAGGCGGCCAGCGAAGAAGCCGTTGCTGCCCGGGAAGCCATGGCCGGTTTCATGGACATGGTAGACAACGAAGAAGCAGCGCCGTCCGCCGGTCTGACCATGAGCACGACGACCTTCAACTCGTCGCCGGACGGAAACGAGATCAAGGTTCAGTTCATCCGCCCGGAAGGGGATGAGGTGCTGCCCTGCGTTTACTACATCCATGGTGGGGGCATGCAGACCATGTCCTGTTTCGACGGCATGTACCGGGCCTGGGGCAAGGTGATTGCGGCACAGGGTGTGGCGGTGGCCATGGTGGATTTCCGCAACTGTCTGGTGGCTTCGTCCGCGCCTGAAGTGGAACCCTTTCCTGCCGGATTGAATGACTGCGTCTCCGGCGTGAAGTGGGTGCATGCGAATGCCGCCGAGCTTGGTATCGATCCGGATCATCTGATCGTTGCCGGAGAGAGCGGCGGTGGCAACCTGACGCTCGCCACCGGACTCAAGCTGAAACAGGATGGAGATCAGGGGCTGATCAGAGGCCTGTATGCGCTTTGCCCCTATATCGCCGGCCACTGGCCCCAGGATCGGTTTCCCTCGTCCATCGAAAACAACGGCATTCTCCTGAATCTGCACGATAACCGAGGACGTCTCGCTTACGGGATCGAGGCATTTGAAGCAGAAAATCCACTCGCCTGGCCCAGTTTTGCCTCGGAGGCCGATGTGGCCGGGCTGGTGCCCACGGTGATCAGCGTCAACGAGTGCGACCCGCTCCGGGACGAAGGCATCGAGTTTTATCGATTGCTGCTGAGAGCCGGCGTGCCGGCCCGTTGCCGGCAGGTGATGGGCACGAGCCATGGCGCGGAAATCTTCGTCATTGCCTGCCCCGATATCAGCCGGGAAACCGCCGGCAGCATTGCGCAGTTCGCCCGGGAAGCCTGATCGCGTTTGTCAGCCCGGTGAGCGAGCGCGTATGCTCACCGCATTGAAAGCTGAGGAATTGCAATGAAGATCGCAGAATCATGCGTCGTATCCATCCACTACACCCTGACAAACACCGAGGGTGAAACACTGGACTCATCTGCCGGCGGTGATCCGCTGGCCTATCTACATGGCGCAGGCGGTCTGATTCCCGGTCTCGAAAGGGAGCTCGAGGGAAAGGAAAAGGGCGATCAGTTCGTGGCCACGATCCAGCCTGAAGATGCCTACGGGGAACCAAACCCGGAGCTGATTCAGGAGGTGCCGCTCGAGGCGTTGTCTGCCATCGAGAACCTGGCGGAAGGCATGCAACTGCAGTCCCAGTCTCCGGATGGTCGCACCCAGGTTCTGGTTGTGGAGTCTGTTGGTGAGGAAACGGCAACGTTGAACGCCAATCATGCGCTGGCTGGCGTGGTGCTGCATTTTGATGTGGAAGTGGCCGATGTGCGGGCGGCGTCCGAAGAGGAATTGTCGCACGGCCACGCACACTGATGCCGCTGGCTGCCTGAAAGGCCTCTGGCGGCTGACAGCTTTTTCAGCTGTCAGCGTTGTGAGCGTTCACTGAAAACGGTGCGCAGCAGCAGCTGCGTACCGGATGCTCAGCGTTTGCGGGTCCGGCTGATGACGATATGTTTGCTGCGTCCCAGGTTATCCTGGCCGCTTACGCCCGTCGGGACCTGCTCAATTTTTTTTCCGGCGTCCAGAAAAGCCTGGACATCATCTGCGAGCGTCTTGCGGCGCTCGCGGCTGGAAAGTTCGTTCTGGCTGGATTTTGCTGCCATGGTTAACCGCTTAGTAGCGACCACCTCCACCGCCGCCGCCGCCACCACGTGGACGTTGCTCGTTGGCTTCGTTCACGCGCAGGGCTCGACCGCCCATATCCTTTCCATTCAGCTCTTCCATGGCACGCTGGCCATCAGCCATTTCCACGAAGCCGAAACCGCGTGAGCGGCCGGTTTCACGGTCCGTGATCACGCGAGCGGAATCGACAGGTCCAATAGCGGCGAAGAGTTCCTCGAGCTCGGCGTCAGTCGTGCTCCAGGGAAGGTTTCCTACGTACAGTTTCATTCAAGTATCCGTTTAGCTTGCCACAAGGGCTGTGTGGTGCGCTTTCCCGCTAATCCGCACTACGATTGAGTTTGTTAAGAAGCGAGCCGACAACTGACGGAAAACATGGAGAGCATGACCGGGAGATGATCGGGGCGGGCGTTTCTATGCAGAACAGTATAGCGGAATCCCACGCCCCGGCCAGCCCCGCTGAATCGGGCGCTGGCGCGCCAGTGCGTTAACCCGACTTGCGTCCGATCACCAGCCAGAGCGGATCCGCGTTGGCGGGTGAACGGTCTTCGAACGCCACCTCGGCAAAACCAGCCTGGTTCACATAGTGCCCCACGAGCTGGATCCACTCTTTTCGCGGCAATTGCTGGAAGGCGGCGACGGCCTTCGTCGGGAACAGCCTGTGCGACAGGGCGATGCACAGGGCGCCGTCGTCATCCAGCACCTGGTGAATGGAGCGCATCACCTCGATCGGTCGGATGAGATACTGCACAGAGACAACGATCAGTGCGCGGTCGAAGGACGCGGCCGGATAGGGCAGCACGGGATTGTCGTTCAGGTTCTGCACGCAGCGGGCGTCCAGACGCTCGTTGGCCTCGAGTTCTTCCCGGTTCATTCCCAGTCCGGCAGTGTGCGCATATGTCACCTCGTCGGGCAGATGGGAGATCCAGGAAGACATCAGGTCCAGCACCCGGGCGCCGGCGGGAATGAAGGTGCGGTAGTAGTCTGTCAGCGCGTCGATGGTCGCATCATCGATGTGCGTTTCGAATCGGGGCGCTATGTAGAAGTTTTCGTCCGGAGTTTCGTCCTGGCGCCGGAAAAAGTTGGCAGGGATGTCGTCGCCGGCGGAACTCATCCGCTCGCTTCCTGGCGTCTGCGTTCCCGCAGCCAGCGTGATAATCCATAGAGACTGATCGTCAGCCAGGCGATCTCGATCACGAAGGACGACAGATTGAAGTTGTGCAGGAGTGACACGATGATCAGGATGGCGCCACCCGCATTGGCCGCAGAGTAGGTCGGACGGCGGATGTCCATTCTGCCCATCTGCACGAGCAGATAGGTGGCGAGCACGCACAATACGCCCAGGTTACCGACCAGGTCGTGCCATTGGTAAGTCATGCAGTGCTCCGATACGAATACTCCGCAGGCTATCGACTGGTGCCGGGGAGGTCTACCATTGTCCCGGCACGGTTCCGGCATAGCTACAGCATAGTTAGGGCATGGTTCCGGATCAGAAGCAGGGGAAACAGTGATGTTGAAAAGGTTTGAAGATGAATGACCAGGCCCTGAGCCGCCCGGCATTTCAGATGGCGCCTCCGACTGTGATCGAGTCTGCCTACGCAGCCCCGGATGAAGTGCGCGCCCTGATAGAAAAAGGCGCGCCTTATAAGAGCATCACCGCCGTGCAGAAAGAGCCGGAAGGAACGCCGGCTGCACCCTGGTTCAGAAATTTCTGGGCGCTCGGTGGCAAGGTGCTTTTTCCGGGCGCCGAAGGCGTCTTCCACAATCCCCGGTTTATTGCAGCGGCCAGGGAAACGTTTTCCGCGGAAGTCGTGCTGCCGCTGGCCATGATGACCAATCTCAATGCGCCCGCGCCGGCGGCGCCGCCACACCTGGATCTGCCGTTTTTCCGCGGCGCGCATAAGCGGGAAGTGCCGCTCTGGCTGCTTGCGCCCATGGGCTATTCCGGCTTGTTTCAGCACTGGGCAATTCCCGTGGCCTCGGTCATCACCTGGTTCTATGACGGTCCCGGCGGCGAATTCGAGTTCTGGCCGGATGGGCTGGACGGGCCGGGTCAGGTGGCTGCCAATCTCTCCCACAACGAAGGTGTGATCGCCGACAACGAGTACATGTACCACCGGGTCTGTCAGATTGGAGCGCCGGATCAGTTTCTGCCGGACAATCAGATCCCCTTCGAGGCCATGCTGGAGCGCATTGAAACCGGCTGGCAGATCACCGCCGGCGACGCTGTGCTTGGCCGTTATCCAGTGGGCGGGATCCGGGCCTCGGTGTTGTGGAAGGCGTACTGTTTTCGCGATCAGGCCGCATCGGATGCCTTCACAAGCGGGTCAGACAACCTGACACCGGACCGGATCGTCGACATCTTTCAGGCAGACCTGCGCCACCGGGGTATTCGGGTTGATACGCCGGAGAATCTCGACGGCAAAGATCGCTGGAGTGAAATCATCAGGGAAACCTATCCAGCCGCCGGTTATTGAACGATCTGATAAACGGGGTCTAAAGAATGAACGCGGAATGGGCAGAACGCTGGTGCAGGGCGATGAGCAGTGGCGATGTGGCCAGGGCGCTCGCTTTTTACAGCGATGACGTGCAGTTCGAGGACGTACCTTTCCAGATGCAGGCAGCCGGCCCTGATTTTCTGTCTGTCATGAAGCATTTTGTCGGCAGTGGTAACAATGCCTTCTCTTTTCTTCGCTTCAACGGAGGGCCGGGCGGCGGTGCGGTGGAGTCGATCTGGCGCGCTCGTCACTCAGGTGAGTTTCTGGGCGCAGATGCCGCTGGACAGACGACCGAGGTGCGGCTGGTGACGGTGGTCGCGTTCGATTCCTCCGGGCTGATCAGCCGTCATTGCGATTATTGGGATGGGCGCACGGTTCTCGCGCAGCTGTCCTGATGCCAGGATGCTAAGCTCCTGTGCTTTGGTTGCTGTGTTAGCGAGGTCTGTGTGTCTGATCAATCAGGAAAGCCACGGTTACTGGCGCCGGGCGGGGTGACTGTTCGCGCTTCTGTTCGCGCTTCTGTTTGCGCTTCTGTTCGTGTGTGCGTTCTGACATTGCTGGGTGTGCTCCTGGTTCCGGTCGGCTCGGTGGCATCCGATCGCGCCGAAAATTTCGTGCTCCTCGATCACCGTGGCCAGGCCCAGGAGCTTTACTACCAGCGGGATGCGGCGCAGGTGGTGCTCGTATCTCATGCCAACACCTGCGCAGATGCTCAGGCCAGCGCACGATCGGCGGAGGCGCTGCAGTCCGCACATCCGGAAGCGCGGGTCTATCTGCTCGATCCGGTCGATGATCGCTCCGCCATGGCCGAATTCGCGGCAGCCAACGATCTGTCGATCCCGATCCTGCACGACAGCGCGCGGATCATCACCCCCTCATTGGCGTTGGCTCGATCCGGTGAGGCCGTGGTCCTCGATCCGAAGACCTGGACCGTCACTTACCGTGGTCCTGTCGCTGGTGTGGTATTCGATTCACCCGCTGCAGCAGGCATCGACGGCCAGCCGATAGCCGAGGACGCGAGTGAGGGCTGCGTACTGAATGCAGACGCGGTGGTGGTGCCGGATTACGCGGCAGACATCGTTCCGTTGCTCGAACGCAATTGCATGGCCTGTCATGTCGAAGGGGGCATTGGTCCCTGGGCCATGAGCGAATACCGGATGATTCAGGGCTTTGCGCCCATGATGCGGGAAGTGATCCGGGTCAAACGCATGCCGCCCTGGCATGCTGATCCCGAAGTCGGCGAATGGCAGCACGACGCCGGGATGTCGGATGAAGACACCCGCACGCTGATCACCTGGCTCGAAGCCGGTGCACCGCGGGGTGACGGTGAAGATCCGTTACTGGCGGTGCGGGCGCCGGCCCCCACCTGGCCGCTGGGCGAGCCGGATCTGGTGCTCACGGTTCCGGCCTACGAAGTGCCTGCAACGGGTGTGGTCGATTATCAGTTTCCCATTGTCGAGAACCCGCTGGACCGGGATGTCTGGGTGGCGGCGGCCACCATCCTGCCCGGTGACACCCGGGTGGTGCATCACGTGCTGATGGGGTCGGCAGATCAGATGCCGGAAAACACCAGCCGGGAGAGCGTGTTCGAAAACTACATCATGGGCTATGCGCCGGGTAACGAGTCTGCGCATATGCCGGAGGGCACCGGCGTATTCGTGCCTGAGGGCGGGGTGTATCAGTTTCAGATGCATTACACCCCGGCCGGGGTGGCCACGGTGGATGAAACGAAAGTCGCCCTCTACTTCGCGGATGAGCAGCCGGCGAATTTTCTGCGACAGCAGGTGGTGGTGAATCCACGGCTGAAAATTCCGCCGAACGAGCCGGCACACGAGGAATTTGCCTACTTCGAGTTCTGGGATGAGGCGACCATCTTTTCCCTGGTGCCCCATTCACACTACCGCGGCACGAGTTCCACCTTCGAACTGGTTTATCCGGATGGCAGCGAAGAGCTGATCCTCTCGGTGCCGAACTACGACTTCAACTGGCAGCGCACCTACAGCTTCGTGCAGCCGAAAGTGGTGCCGGCCGGCACCCGCATCGTGCACCGGACGCTCTACGACAATTCGGTGAAGAATCCGAGTAATCCGGATCCGGACCGGGAGGTGCCCTGGGGGCTGCAGTCCCACGACGAGATGCTCTACGGCTCTGTCAGCTTCAGCTGGAATACGGAGACGTCCACCGCACCGACTCACACCCGGCTGGCTTCCGGCGCCGGTCAGTTCGTCGGTTTCCTCGACAAAGACATGGACGGAAAGCTGTCAAAGGCCGAATTGCCGGACCGTATGCGCGAGCGCATCGGCTGGTGGAAGTGGTGGTTTGTCGACACCAACTTCGATGGCGGCCTCGACCGGGAGGAGGTCGAGGCCCTGTTCTCCGGAGACTGAACAGGCTCAGGGTTGCCAGGGCTCCGAGTAGTTTTCGGCGCCTTCCTTCTTCACATCCGAGAGCCAGTCACCTTCATAGGGCCAGGCGTCCGGGTTCTCATCACTGGGCCCCTGCCAGAACCTGGCCATAGGTGTATCGCCGCCGGGTTCCAGCGACCAGGCCTGACGACGGAACGTCCAGCTGTCAGGCACCAGGGCGTGGGCCTGGCGGAAGTGTTCGATCGCCGCGTCGTGATCGCCGGCCTGCTCCAGGGCCGTTGCCAGCTCGAAGTGCGCATGACCCAACGCTGAATCGGCGCTGCGCGGTCGGGAGCGGGCAATCACCTCCTCCGGCGTGAGCGCGAACCTGCTGTCGGCACCCTTGTCCACCCAGTCGCGCAGCGCCGCGTGGTACGCCTGTGGATTGGACTCGATCTTCATGGCTTCGCCGAACATCTCGGCGAAGCGCTGGGGCAGTTGCTCCGGAAACTCGAAGTTCGGGCTGCCGTCCTCGGGGCGGGGCACGGGTGCTGCTTCCGCCGGCCGCACGATCAGCCCTGCCTCATCGATCCAGACACTGCTGGGAATGTTGATCACGCCAAAGGTGCGGGCAAGCACATGGTGCTCGTCGATCAACGATGGATGGCTGGGTGCGGCCGCCTCGATGAAGGGCCGGCAGCCTTCGGCGCCCAGGGTATCCAGGCCCACACTGACGATCTCGAGCCCTTTCGGGTGCAGTTCCTCGCGGATTGCCTGCCACACGGGCAGGTCGGCGGAACAGCCTCAGTAGGGTGCCCAGGCGAATACGATGATCTTCTGGCCTTTCAGCGAAGAAAGTCTGAATGGATTGCCTTCGAGATCCGGCAACACCAGTTCAGGGGCTTCGGCAGTGGTCAGCGCCCGGCCGCCGATGGATTCGGGCCCGATGCTGATCAGGCCGTGTGTTTCGTTCTCCACCACCGGCAGGCCCATGGCTTCGGCAATGGCCACCGCGTCCATGGTCTCGCGGACGTCATCGGGCAGTGGGATGCAGACATCTCCCTTGCAGGCGCCTTCCGGTTTCAGCGCCCAGCCGGTTTCCGTCTCGAACTGTGCCGGATCAAGCGTGCGTTCATGCAGAATCATGGCTCCCTCCTCGAAGCGCTCTCGCCCGACCCATGCTAGCTGTCCTGAACCGTTCCTGACAGAGGCTGGCGCCTCGGGTCAAGCAATCTGACGCCGAATGCCAAGTCGCCTGATATCGGGTCCGCTACGCTGCCGTGAGCGCTGGAACGAGTGAGGACGGGCAGATGAAGCGGGTAATCGGTAATGCCAATGTGAGTCGGCGACGGTTTGTCGGAGGTGCCGCAGTGACGGCGGCGGGGTCTGCTCTGCTGGCGGGTGGCAGCACACTGGCTGCTGAGGACGCTGGCACCAGCGTACGGCGGAGGCCTGACTGTGACGTGGATGTGGCCATCATCGGTGGCGGCTTTGCGGGTGTAACCGCGGCTCGAGACTGTCGCGAAAATGGCTTCAGCGCGCTGTTGCTCGAAGCCCGCGGCCGGCTCGGTGGCCGGACGTTCACTGCTTCATTCGAAGGTCACGACGTGGAACTGGGCGGTACCTGGATCCACTGGGCCCAACCGTTTGTCTGGGCCGAGAAGGAACGCTACGACCTGGCGGTGGTTGAAACCCCTGGGGCAACCCCGGATCGCATCGTCGTCCACTGTGAAGGCGAGAATCGAGAGCTGGGCGAAGTGGAGTTCGGAGAACTCATTCAGGCGTTCCAGGCGGTTACTGCGGATGCCAGAGTCCTTCTTCCTCAACCTTTCAATCCCGAAATCAACAGGGCCCGGTTAATCGAAGCCGACCGTATGTCGGTGGTCGATCGGTTGGATCAGTTCGAGTTCACACCGCTGCAGCGCGTCTGTCTGGAGAGCTTCTTCGCCACCTGTGCGCACAACAACATCTCCGACTGGTCCTACGCCGAACTGCTGCGCTGGACGGCACTGTCCGGCTACAACGACTTCCTGCTGATGCTGGATTCGGGCGCGCGGTTCAAACTCAAGGATGGTACTTCCAGCATGATCGACGCGATGCTCGAAGATGGGCGTCCGGAGGTGAAGTTGTCCACACCGGTCAAGGCGGTGGAAGATCTTGGCGACCGGGTGCGGATCACCACAACGCAAGGGGAGACGATTGTCGCCGGTGCCGTGATCTGTACGGTGCCGATGAATGTGCTGCCCGATCTCCGCTTTGATCCACCGCTGCCCAGGCCCGTTATCGAGGCCGGCCGAACCCGGCACAACGGTGTGGGTATCAAGCTCTTTGTGAAAGCAAAAGGACGCTACGGCAAGCTGTTCGCGATGGCGGACCCGGGCCATCCGATCGGGTCGCTGTTCACCTACGATGAAGGCGATGACCATACGCTGTTTGCCGGCTTCGGCACCGATGCTCAGGCCATGGATTTTCTCGATGCAAAGGCGGTGCAGGACGTGCTTCGTCTTTATCTGCCGGACGTGGAGGTGGAGAGCACCTTTGCCTACGACTGGAATCTGGATCCTTATTCCCTCGGCACCTGGGCAAGCTATAAGACGGGCTGGCTGGAAAGCTATGCCGAGCTGTTTCAGCAGGACAGCGGGCGGATTCTGTTTGCTTCCGGTGATCATGGTGATGGCTGGCGTGGGTTCATAGATGGGGCCATTGGCGCAGGAAGCCGGGCGGCCGAGCGAGTCAGAACGGTGCTTTAAGGCGAGCGAACACGAACGCGGTTCTGCGGATCGACTGGTCGTTGTTGAAATCCGCGTGGTTTTAAAGGTTTGACAGAAGCGCCGGGCGCACCTGACGATTCAGGCGTCGCCCCTTAGCCGCTATGAATGGCCAGCATTTTTTCCGAACGCCTGTTTGCCCGCTTCGAACCGGAGCTGGGTCCCAGTGCCGATGCTCTGGGCATCTCTCGCGATCTGTTTCATCGCCACGATTTTGAGTACAGCATCGATGATTACTTCCGGCTGCTCGATCACGCGGCGGAGCACGGCATCCCCCATATCGGCCTGGCGGTCGGTGCATCGGTGACCATGGCCGACCTCGGGCCGCTCGGGTACGCGGCTGGCGCTTCACCGACCGTGGGGCATGCGTTTGCTCTCCTGGCGCGCTATCTGTCGGTGTTCGCGCACGCCAATGTGGTGCGTCTGCACACCGGTAATGAGGTGGCGGTTCTGAGCTATTCGCATACGGAGCGTTATCCGGGCCTGCATCAGCAGGATGTGGAACTCGCCGTCGGCTTTCTGCGCAAGATGGTGGTGTCGCTTGCTGGCGAAGGCGCTGATCCCATCCGGGTTGATTTCGCCCACCCGAGGCCGGCGTACAGCCGGCGGCTGGAAGACTATTTCGGCTGTCGCGCGCACTTTGACGCAGGCGACAACCGTCTTCACTACCGGCGTACGACCCTCGATCTGGAAAACCCGGAATCGGATCCCAGCCTGCTCGAGGCGCTCGAGTTCTATCTTGCGGCAAGGCTGAAGGAGCGGCGGATAGAAGATGATCTGCTGGAGAAAGTGAAACACTTCATCTCCATATCTCTCGGTAGCAGCGGTCCGGCCATCGGCGCGGTCGCCGAAATTCTGGGGATGAGTCAGAGAACCCTGCAGCGGAGGCTGGCGGACGTCGATGTGGTCTTTTCCGATCTTGTGGACGAAGTCCGCCGGACGGCTGCCCTCGACTACGTTCGCTTCACCGACGTGCATCTGACAGAAATAGCGCTGCTGCTCGGCTACAGTGAGTTGAGCGCGTTTTCCCGAGCCTTTCGGCGATGGACGGATCAAAGTCCGCAGCAGGTGCGGGAGGCAGAACGGCAGGGTTCAGAAGCGTGAAGCGCGTGAAAATGAACAGGGCAGCCTGCGGGTGCGGCGTTTGCTGGCCTCAGAGCGCGCGGCAGTTTTCCCCCGCAATCTGTTCGAGCAGCACGGACAGGCCCTGACTCCGCCGCTCCCGGGCGACGTGCCACACGGCGTGGTCTCCGACCCCTGCCTGACGATCCACCTTCAATCCCCACAGGGCGTCGATCCGGTTCGGCAGGGACGAGTAGCGCACATCCACCACGTAGTGCGGGTCTGCCGGATCGACGGCGAGCCAGCCATCCGAAATCTCTGAAAAACGTGTGAGGTCCTGGGCCTGCCGGGTGGATGGGTCGAGCCAGGCGAGATCTCGACCGGTGTCGAGCCTGGAGAGGCTGTCGCCTTCGCAGACGCCGGCCGATACGGCGACGCGGATGCCATCCACGTAGAAGGTGCCCTGGGCTTCATAGATCGATTTCCAGACCACCAGATTGGCGAAGCCGGGTTTCACCAGAACGCGATCCGGCTGATGGCCCCGTTCTGCTGTCAGGGCGTTGGCCACCTGCACGGCCCGGTGGTGCTGGAGCGCACCGAAGGACAGGTAGACAAGGGCCCAGCAGAGACCGGCGGCGGCGAACGTCCGGTTCCGTTTGAGGGCTGCCAGCACGACCAGGGTGAACAATGGCACGGAAAACAGTGGATCCACCACGGAGATCCAGTTCCAGGCAATCCGAGCGTCCGAGAATGGCCAGAGGAGTTGGGTGCCGTAGCTGGTGCAGGCATCGAGCAGACCATGGGTCGCGAATCCGAGCAGACAGGCCAGGGCGGTTTCCCTGAGCGTCAGCCAGCGCCGGAGCACGGGCCACAGCGCCAGCATACAGAGCCCGGCGCCAACCGGAACGAATATCAGCGAGTGGCTGAACTGACGATGGAATTCGAGATAGAGGAGGGGGTCTGTGCTGGAGCGGATCAGAATATCCAGATCGGGGGCCAGTCCAGCGACTGCACCGGCAGCGGCGAAGGCCCGGACCTTCGCTGGTTGAGCGGCGGTTTGTGAGAGCGCTGCACCCAGGGTGCCTTGCGTCAGCGGATCCAACGGGCTGAGAGGGTCAGCCCAGACGGCCGGCGATCACATAGTCGAGAATCTTAACTACCTGATCCGGGTTCGTCGCCGTGGCCAGCGCGGCAGCGTCCACTTCTTTCATCGGATGGGTTAACGCGTCGTCACGGAGGGTGACGATGGGTTTGCCGAGCGCGGCCGCATAGCCTGCATCGAAGGCGGCGTTCCACTGCCGGTACTTGTCACCAAAGCGGACCACCACCAGGTCAGCCTGCTCCAGCAGTGTGCGGGTGCGGATGGCATTCACCTTGGCGCCCTTGTGGTCTTTCCAGAAGCCGTTCGTCTCAGCGCCGAGGATCTGCACGCCGCAGTCGTCGCTGTCCTCATGCACGGTCACCGCACTGGTGAAATCCACCGGCAGGTCTTTCGCGTCAGCGCCTTCTGCGATTCTGTCCCGCCAGTCCGTGTGAATTTCGCCGGAAAGATAGACCTGCCAACGACCGTTCTGCATGTTCGCCTCCTTTGGAAGAACTTCTGCCTATACTACCGTTGTTTGTTTCGAGAACGGTCAGATGGCGACAAATGACGAGCTGATGCATCCGGTGGGCGATCACCCCTCCTGGAGCGAGAGTTATTACTTCAATTTCGTGGATCCGGAATCGAAAATCGGCATGTTCACCCGGATGGGCTTCCGTCCAGGCAACGGCTGGGCCGATGCGCTGCATGTGATCTATCTCGAAGGCCGTCGTGTTGCCTTTACCTATGGGCGGCGGGATATCGAGCAGGACCTGAGCCTCTATGATGGCGATCTCAGTGCCGGGGCGCTCAGTCTCGAATGTGTCGCGCCGCACGAGCGCTGGCAGATCCGCTATGCCGGTCCGGCCCAGGACATTCCGGATGGAGAGGTGCTGCTCATCCGCAGCAAGCAGCGACCGGAAGGCTGGTTCGAACCGGCGGAACTGGAGATGTCGTTGGATTTCGAGTGTCTGACCAGGCCGCACTACGCGAGTCAGGGTGAGCATGGGCACTTCGAGCAGAGTGGCCGGGTGACGGGCGAGATCCGCCTTGGCAACGATACCTGGCAGGTGGATGGCTACGGTGTGCGCGACAAGTCCTGGGGTCCCAGGGATTGGGGGGTGGGCAGTCAGGGCGAAGCAGGCAGCGGGAAAAAAGACGACGCGGCCAGCAGCGGGCCGCAGCCCTTTGTGAACTGGTTTTCCATGAATTTCGGTCCGGATACCGCGCTCGGCGGTTCCTGCTTTCGGCAGCCGGATGGCAGCATACGGGGCGCCGGATGGTTACAACGGGACGGCGAATCCACGGAGTTGAATGAGGTGGTGATCCGGAGCCGGTACAAGCCGGACTCGATCATCCACCAGTCGATCGAACTCGAGGCTCGAACCGCGGCCGGGGAGTCCATTGCCATCACCGGCCAGGTTTCCAGCGTCTGTCCGACCAAGATTCCCATGCCGGGCGGCGCCATCTTCATCAACGAAGGACTGACCGAGTTTTCCTGGGGTGACAGGACGGGCCACGGTATTGCCGAACACTGGCATGGTGTGAAACTGGATGGCTGATACGCCGCTGACAATGGCCGCAAAAAGGATCGCGGCTGTCGGCTGGATCGTCCTGATCGGAGGGCTTTCGGCCTGCGACTCGAGTGAGGATTCCGGCGAGGTGCGCTTCGATCCGCTCACTGTCCGCATCGCGGACGTTCATCGGCTGCTGGAAGCGGGCACCTTGAGCTGCCGGGAAGTGGTGGAAGTCTTTCTGGCGCGGATCGACAGGCTGGATGATTCGAGCGGATTGAACGCCATCATCTTCACCAATCCCGAGGCGTTGAGTCGAGCCGATGAAATTGATCGGGCGCTCGCCGCAGGAGCACGCCCAGGGCCCCTCTACTGCGTGCCGGTGCTGCTCAAGGACAACATGGATACCGCGGACATGCCGACCTCCGGCGGGTCTGTTGCACTCAGGGATTCGTACCCGCCGGACGATGCCTTCATCGTCAAACGCCTGCGGGATGCCGGCGCGATCATCATTGCCAAAACCAACATGGCGGAGTGGGCGTTCAGCGCCAGGCAGACGCTGAGTTCGTCCTATGGCGTCACCGCCAACGCCTACGACCTGACGCGGGTACCGGCTGGTTCCAGTGGTGGCACCGCGTCCGGCATCGCCGCGGGTTTCGGCATCGTCGGCATGGGCTCGGATACCGGCAATTCCATTCGCGGGCCGTCGTCGCATCTGGCTCTGTTCGGCATCCGCTCCACGCTTGGACTGGTCAGCCGGGACGGCGTCATTCCGTTGGCATTCGACCGCGATGTGGTGGGGCCCATGACCCGCTCGGTGGAGGATGCGGCGCGCGTACTGACCGTGCTGGCGGGGTATGACAGCCAGGATTCCTACACCTGGGTGGTGGCGGATCGGGAGACCATCGACTATGCGGAATATCTGGATCCGTCGGCGCTGGCGGGTAAGCGGATCGGTGTGCTTCGCGCCCTGGTAAATACAGAGGCGTCAGACCCGGAAGTGATCGCCGTCTTCGAGCAGGCCCTCATCGATCTGGCCGCGGCGGGTGCCGTGATTGTCGAAGATTTCGAGATCGCCAATCTGGCCGGGCATCTGACGGCCCCCAATTTCTGTAACCGCTTCCGCTACGACATGGCCCGGTATCTCGCCTCGCTGGGTGCCAGCGCGCCGCTCTCCGACGTGGCGGAGGTGCTGGAGACGGGTGCCTATCACCCGTACATCGAGGAACGGCTGCACTTTTTCGTCGCCAATCCGGCGGATGTGCATCCGGCGGATCTGGATCCGCCCTGCCCGGATCTGCCCGACCACCCGGGCCGCCAGGCCTACCGGCGGGATGTGGTCGAGTCCATGGATGCCGCGGGGATCGATGCGATCGCCTATCCGAGCTGGACCAACCCGCCTGCCCTGCTGGCGCGTGCCATCGAGGATTACCTGGGAGACAACAGTCAGCTAGTGGCGCCTGCGACCGGGCTTCCGGCGGTATCCGTACCCATGGGCTACAGCCATGGAAATCTGCCAGCCGGACTGCAGTTGCTTGGCCGGCCGTTTTCCGAAGCGCTGCTGATCGGCTTGTCTTATGCCTACGAACAGCACACGCAGCACCAGGTGCCCCCCGAACGATACCGCTGAAGCCTGCGATACACTGGTGGCCCGCTCAACCTGGCGCTCCCATGCGGCACCTCAACTACAACCACCTTCTGTATTTCTGGACCGTTGCCAGCGAAGGCAGCATTTCCCAGGCTTCCGAAGTGCTGCACGTCACCCCTCAGACCATCAGTGGTCAGCTCAAGCTGCTGGAAGAGGCGATTGGCGAACCGCTTTTTCTGCGGGCCGGCCGCGGGCTGGCCCTTACGGACACGGGCCGGGTGGTCAGTCAGTACGCGGATGAAATTTTCTCGCTGGGCGCGGAACTGACGCAACGCATGCAGGGGGGAGAGTCGGGCGCGCCGGTGAGCTTCAACGTGGGTATCGTCAACTCCCTCGCCAAGCTGATCGCTTATCAGCTTATCGAACCGGCGCTCGCGCTGACCGACGAAATCCGCATCGTCTGTATCGAAGGCGAATTGGATGCGCTGCTCGGTGAACTGGCCGTGCACAAACTCGATCTGGTGATATCGGATCGACCGGTGCCAACAGGGCTGCACGTCAAAGCGTACAGCCACGCGCTGGGAGAAAGCCCGATTCAGTTCTTCGCGCAGAAGAGTGTGGCCCACCGTTACCTGCGCAAGTTTCCGGGCTGTCTGGATGGCGCCCCCGTGCTGTTGCCGATCACCGGCACCACGCTCCGGCGCAGTCTCGAAGAATTCTTTGAACGGAAAGGCATGGTGCCGAGAGTGGTCGCCGAATTTGATGACAGCGCCCTGCTCAAAGTCTTCGGTGAAGCGGGGGCAGGCTTCTTTCCTGCGCCGGCGGCCATCGCCGATCAGGTGGAGCAGATGTATCACGCCAGGAGCATCGGTGAGGTGGACGGTGTGGTCGAGCGTTTCTACGCGATTTCCCCTGAACGGAAGATCAAGCACCCGGCGGTGGTCAGGATCACGGAGATGGCGCGTGCGCACCTGGCCGGCGGTATCTGAGCAGTGTTTCCGCGCCTCAGATAGATCGAAAAAACCGAACAATCACCTAAAGATAAAACGAATATTCCGACGAGCGGGAGACAGGCAGGATGCGCGCCTTCGATAAACCCGCTTCGAGGTAACCGCCATGTGGTTGGATGATCCGTTCCGTTCCGTAATTGCCGCGACCATTCTGCTTGCCGCTGCTGTCAGCACCATCGCGGTTGGCATGTCACTTGTGAATCTGTTCGTCTGAATCTCTTCGTCCGAATCTCTTCGTCTGAATCTGTTCGTCTGAATCTGTTCGTCCGAAGTAAACAGATCTGACTCTGATATCAGGGTGATATCAGAGTCTGCAGAAATTCAGGAAGTTTCCGGCAGGTATGCAATATTGCACGCCTGCGCCTTTTCCACGTCAGTTCGGGCTGAGAAGATGACGCGCGTGGAACAGCTCAAACACGTCACGACTTTCCCCAGCCGCGCCGCGATTGCCATCATCCTCCGCTATCAGAGCAATCGGTCCGGCTGTGATCCGTCCGCTTCCATTCCGTCGGATTCAGGCGCCAGCGTGCTGGTCGAGTCCATTGCCCGTCGAGGGCTGATCGTGGGCGGGATCAAAGGGTGCTGGCGCATCTTTCGCGCCCGCCACGCCGAAGGCGTCACGATCAACTAGCCGAGGCGATCGCCCAATCCGATCTGAATCAATGTTCATGGGGCGTGGCAGATAGCCTGCTCCGGCCGATGATATGATCGCCCGATGATCAGTCTTCTGTCCCTGTTGTCTCGAAATGCTGCCGCCGGTGGTGCGCTCATGCTGGCATTCCTGACCGCCTGTGGCTCGGAAAGCGGGTCCGGCGTTCTGGAAGGCGGCACCCGCGCCGCCCCTGTTATTCCCATCGTTGCACAGAATGTGGTTTTCGAACCGGAAGCCAACCGGATTGAAGCCGTGGGAACGTCCCGGGCATTGCTCTCGGTGGAGATCCATCCCGAGGTGGCCGGCCGGGTGGTGGAGGTGGGCTTCGACGGCGGAGAGTGGGTGGAGGAAGGCCAGGTGCTGATCGCCCTCGACTCCGAGGACGACGTGCTCGCCGTGGAACTTGCCGAAGTGAACCTGGCGGATGCCCGACTGCTGTTCCAGCGATACGAACAGGCCCACGGTGCCGAGGCTGTGCCGCCAACCAGCCTGGACAGCGCCAGAACGGCGGTGGAAGCGGCCCGTATCCAGCTCGACCGGGCGCGGGTTGCCCTGGAAGATCGTTTCGTGCGGGCGCCTTTCACCGGCCGGGTGGGCATCACCGACGTGGAGGTGGGTGATCGGGTAGAACCCACCACGGTGATCACCACGCTGGATGATCGATCTTCCCTGCTGGTCTCCTTCGATGTGCCGGAAGTCTACGTTGGCCGCATTGTCGAAGGGGATGTCATTTCCGTGGAAACCTGGACCACGGACCGGATTGCCGGATCGGGTCCGGTGGTTGCCGTGGGCAGCCGGATTGCCCCGGCTACCCGTTCCTTCACCATTCGCGCGCAGCTGCCCAATGAGGATGACCGGCTTCGACCCGGCATGAGCTTCCGGGTGCTGCTGGATCTCGATGGCGCGATCTGGCCCGTTGTGCCGGAAGTTTCCCTGCAGTGGGGAGCGAGCGGGCCCTACGTGTGGGCGGTTCGCGAAGGTCGGGCGGAGCGGGTGACCGCACGGGTGGTGCAGCGCCGGCAGGGCCGGATTCTGATCGACGCCGACCTTGCCGCCGGTGAACGAGTGGTGGCCGAAGGCGTGCAGCGCATGCGCGAAGGTATTGCGGTCAGGGAGCTGGACGCCCTGGCCCTGGATCGGGATACGGTGGCGGTGCTGACCGGCGAGACCACCGAGCAATGAACATGCAGAGTGCGGATCTGGCCGGGTTGAGCGTGCGTCGGCCCTGGCTGGTGACGGTGCTGAATCTGCTGGTGGTGATCGCGGGTCTGGCGGCGCTGCTCGGCGTTGAGGTGAGAGAGCTGCCGGATGTGGACCGTCCGATCGTCAGTGTCCGGGCGGAGTATCTCGGCGCCTCTCCGGAGACCATGGACGCAGAGGTGACGGGCCTTCTGGAAGGGGCAGTGGCCAGGGTTTCCGGGGTGCGAACCATTCAATCCTCGTCCGAAGAGAATTCTGCGAGGATCCGTGTGGAGTTCCAGCCCGGCGTGTCGCTGGACGCCGCGGCCGCTGACGTGCGCGAGGCTGTCAGCCGATCCGCCAGGGAACTGCCGGATAATCTCGAGCAGCTCACCGTGTACAAGGCGGACGAGGATGCGGAGCCCATCGTGGTGCTTGCCGCGTACAGCGATGTGCTGGATGAGGCAGCGCTTACCCGCATCGTCGAACAGGATATCGTCCCCGAGCTGATTTCCATCGCTGGTGTCGCGGATGTGCCGCTGTTCGGCCAGCGGCAGCGGATGCTGCGGGTGGTGGTCGATCCCATGCGCATGTCGAGCTTCGGCCTCAGCATCACGGACGTGGCCGCCGTGCTGCGGCAGGCATCGCTGGATGTTCCGGTGGGCAGTTTCCGGTCGTCTGAGCAGGATCTTCTGGTGCGCGCGGACGCATCGGCGATCACCGAATCCGGAATTGCCGACCTGGTGGTGCGAGACAATATCCGAATCGGCGATATCGCCAGTGTGGTCTTCGGGCCCGAGGATGCGTCCTCTTTCAGTCGCCTGAACGGGCGCCGGGTGGTGGGGCTCGAAGTCGTGCGCCAGGCGGGTTCCAACACCATTGAGATCGCAGGGTCCGTGGACCGGGCGCTGGAACGTCTGAATGCCAGATTCGAAGAAGTGGAACTGGCGAAGATTTCCGACAACGCGGAGTTCATCCGCGGCTCGGTCTGGGAGGTGGTGGTCAGTCTGGGGCTGGCAACGCTCGTAGTGATCGCCGTGATCCGTCTGTTTTCCGGTTCCATGCGCACGACGCTGGTTCCGAGCCTGGCGATCCCTATTGCTCTACTCGGCACCGTTGCGGCCATCTGGCTGCTGGGCTTCTCGATCAACATCCTGACGCTGCTGGCTCTGGTGCTTGCCACCGGTCTGATCGTCGACGATGCCATCATCGTGCTGGAAAACGTTCAGCGCCGGCGCCAGGAGGGTCTTGGTGCCCGGGCGGCTGCCGTGCTGGGCACCCGGCAGGTGTTCTTTGCGGTGGTGGCGACCACGGCAGTGCTGATTGCCGTATTCGTACCCATCGCCTTCCTGCCCGGCACCGCCGGACGCCTGTTCCGCGAGTTCGGCATTGTGCTCGCCATCGCTGTGATCATTTCCTCTTTTGTCGCCCTTACCCTGGTTCCCGCCGCCCTTTCCGGATACGGCGACCCTGGCCGTTCGGGCCGGCTGCAGAGGCATTCGAAGTTTGGTGAGATGCTGGCCGGATTCTATCAGCGGAGCCTGAGCCGGGCGCTCGCCTACCCGGTGTTGACGGTGCTCATTACCCTGGGGCTGGCCGCGTCGGCCGGGTTGTTGTACCCGCTGCTCGACCAGGAACTTCTGCCAGAAGAGGATCGGGGCACGTTGTTCGTAAACGCTTCCGGTCCGGATGGCGTCGGGCTCGAGTACACGGAACGGCAGGCGAACCGACTCGAGAACGTGCTGCAGCCGCTCCTGGATTCGGGAATCGCCGAGTCGCTGTACACCATCGTCGGCCGCTACGACCCCAACCGCGCACAGATTCTGGCCAAGCTTGCTCCGTGGGACGAACGCCCGAGCCAGCAGCAGATCACATCGGAGTTGCAGTCAGTGCTCTCGGCGATGCCTGGCTCGAGCGTGAGAATTTCGAGCCCCAACAGTCTGGGGCTGCGGGGCAGTGGCGGCCTCGAGGTGGCGCTGGTCGGCAGCGAATACCCGGCGATCTTCAGCGTGGCTCAGGAAATGGCCTTCGCCATCGAGACAGAACTCGACAACGTGATCCAGCCGCGGGTGTCCTATCAGCCCACCCAGCCCCAGCTTTCTGTTGCCGTCGACCGCAGACGTGCCGTCGATCTCGGCGTGCCCCTCGGCGAGTTGGCCGATACCCTGCAGGCCATGATCGACGGCAAGGAACTGGTGGATCTGAATGTGGGCGACGAAGCAGTGCCCATCTTCCTGGAAGCACCGAGTGGGGCCATCGACGAGCCGGCGGATCTGGTCAATCTCTTCGTGCGGGCCGGTGACTCGGGTCTCGTGCCCCTTTCGAGTCTGGTCAGCCTGACCGAAAGCGGCGTGGCGGCAGAGCTCGACCGCCATGCCCAGCGCCGGGCCATCGAGATCGATGCGGAGGTGCGCGCCGGCTATCCGCTCCAATCGGCGCTGAACGATCTGGATTCGCTGGCAGAACGGATACTGCCGCCCGGCATCGATCTGATTCCGCTCGGTGAGGCGGCAACCCTCCAGGAAGCCAGCCGCGATGCCATGATCACCTATGCCGTTGCCCTGCTGGTGGTCTTTCTGGTGCTGGTGGCGCAGTTCGAAAGCCTGACCAGTGGCCTCGTTGTCATGCTCGTCGTGCCGTTCGGTCTGGCAGCGGCGGTCTTCGCCCTGTTTCTCACGGGTACCTCGCTGAACGTTTATTCCCAGGTAGGGCTGGTGATGCTGGTCGGACTCATGGCGAAGAACGGCATCATGCTGGTGGAATTCGCCGACCAGCTCCGGGATCGGGGCGCGAGTGTTGCCGAGGCCATCGAGGAGGCCGCCAGCGTGCGCTTGCGTCCCATTGTCATGACCCTGATTTCCACCGTGTTCGGCGCCCTGCCGCTCATCCTGTCAACAGGCCCGGGTGCGGAGGCAAGGCATGCCATCGGCTGGGTGGTGTTTGCCGGTCTGGGGCTGGCCGCAGGGTTCACGCTCTATCTGACCCCGGTCGCCTACCGCCTGATTGCCCCCTTCTCGAAACCGCGCTCCGAGACGGCGGCCGGTCTTGAACGGGAGCTCGCCGCGGCACCGGAATAGCGATGATCGTCAGGTTGATATTTAATGCATGGATCAACGAAACGACTCAGGCGGATACGGAGAGTAGACGTGAGTAAATTTCCGGCATTGCAGGTCGTCCTGCTGGCTATCGGCGTTTGTGCGGGCGCCAACGCGCACAGTGCCTCCCTGGCTTCGACCATGGATGTGTATGTCTTTCCGACCAGCGGACAGGAAGCGTCCCAGCAGTCACAGGATGAAGCGTCCTGTTACGACTGGGCGGTGGACAATGCCGGCGTCGATCCGTTCGATCTGTCCAAGCAGTCGGAGGCGGATCAGCAGCAGTCCCAGGCAGAGCAGCAGGCGGCACAACAGGCCGGGCGCGGGGCCGGCGCGCGCGGAGCCCTGGGTGGCGCCGCCGCGGGTGCACTGATCGGTGAAATCGCCGATGACGATGCCGGTGAAGGGGCAGCCTGGGGCGCCGCCGTCGGGGCCATTCACGGTCGCCGGCAGGGGCGGCGGGCGGAAGCTCAGGCTCAGCAGCAGGCATCCTCACAGGCATCGCAACGCCAGCAGGCGACCGCCGAGGAAATGTCGAACTTCAAGAAAGCGTTTTCGGTGTGCCTGGAAGCCAAAGATTACATGGTCAAATTCTGATGAAGGGAGGGCGTCCTGTGTTCAGACGTTCGTGGACGATCGGTGCATTGCTGTTCGTGGCTGGTGCTGCCTCGGCAGAAGATCTCACCGGGGTGGATAAGTTCCTCTGTGCATCAGGCGAGGCTCAGATCTGTGTGGAGGCCGATACCTGTTATGCCGCCTCTCCCTGGGAGCTCTCGATGCCGGAATTCGTGGTGGTCGAGACTCGCAAAGGCACTATCTCGACCACCCGTGCCAGTGGCCAGAATCGCTCCAGCAGTTTTTCGACCCACGAGCGGGTGGATGGGCTGATCTATCTCCAGGGCATCGAATCGGGCAGAGCTTTCAGCTTCGTGATCCATGAAGCCACCGGCCAGCTGACCGCAACCATCACCCGGGATGGGGTGGTGGTGACGGTCTTCGGTACCTGTACCGATACGAAGCTGTAGCGCCGGCAAGTCATGGATGCCCGGTAGCTACCAGCGGAAGACCACACCCAGGCCCGGGCCATTGAAGTTTGCATTCTCGACGGTGCTGTCGCCCAGGTCGTAGTCGAGGTAGCGCCAGAAGCCGGCCACTGCTCCCCAGCCGAACTGGTAACCCAGCCCCGCCATCGCCTGCCAGGTGAAGTCTGAATCGCCTGTGCCGCCATCGAGGTGGTAGGTCACCGTCCAGGCTCGGTCGCGTCCCAACGCGAAATCACCACTGAATCCAACCACTGCATCCCAGTTAGAAATCCCCGCGCTGGCTGCACCCTGCCGATCCGGAATCGGTACCTGACCGACGTTGCCCATCAGCGACCATTCCAGGCTCTGGTTGATATCGATGAAGCGAACGCCAGCGATCAGATCGAAGTTGTGGCTGGACGCATCTACCAGGCGGTAATAGCCTGCCGTGGTCCAGATCCAGCTTTCCATATCCAGATCTGCCTCGACCTCGATGTCTGTGGGAATCCGGGTGCCGCCGAGCGTCCCGCCGCCGGATCCTGAATCCGAGGCCTGCACGTCCATGTAGATGACGTCGGTCGTCACACCCCACCGCCCCCGACGGGCGTCGAAACTCCCCTGGAACGTGAAGTGCAGGTTGTCCAGGATCTGGTCGATGTCGATCCCGAAGTTTCCGGCCCGGGTTTCCCCGCCGATGTCCGGGAACCAGCCGTACGCTGCCGCCGCGAACTGCCAGTGGTTTTCGTCATCGGATGCGGCCATGACGTTGGCGGACGCCAAGGTCAGCAGGCAGCCGATCCCCGCCACTACCGTCGCTGTGATTCCTGCGATGTCGTTCTCCTTCCCGCCGTGTGGACGCCCGTCTGTTCTGGCCGGTGTCACGCGAATGAAGAGTGCCAGAAAAAAGTGCGTGAAATAGTCATGCTGTTTCCAGGGACGAATGCTAGCATCCTCGCTCCGATCGCATCAGCAGCGTCTGGTGCGGGCATTCGGGATCGTAGAAGCCGGTGATGATTCGCATCATCGGGAATTTGTATTCAGGGAGGAAAACACCGATGCGTATGCAGGTTTTAAGACACTGGTTCAGAGCCGGTGCCAGTGCCGGAATGGGCCTGGCGGGAATACTTCTGGCGCAGTCCGGCCATGCGGCATCCGATGGCTTTGATCGGACGGTGCTTCCGATTTCGCAACCGGATCCGCCGCACTCGACCGAACTCGATGTCCGCAATGCCACGCCACCACCCCGCTGGTCGGTGGACGCACCGGAAGGTGCCCCGAACGTTCTGATCATCCTGGTGGACGATCTCGGCTTCGGCGCCACCTCCACCTTTGGTGGCCCGGTTCCCACCCCCACTTTCGATCAACTGGCCGCCGGCGGTCTTCGCTATAACAACTTCCACACCACCTCGCTCTGCTCACCGACCCGGGTGGCGCTGAAGTCTGGCCGCAATCATCACACGGCCAATGCCGGCTCCATCATGGAAACGGCCACCGCCTATCCGGGCAACACCGGCCGTATTCCCAATCGAGTGGCGCCTCTGGCCGAGATGCTGCGATTGAATGGCTACAGCACCGGTGCTTTCGGCAAGTGGCACGAAACCGCGGCCTGGGAAACCAGCGTTTCCGGTCCATTCGATCGCTGGCCCACTCATCAGGGTTTCGACAAGTTTTACGGGTTCATCGGCGGTGAAACCGATCAGTGGTCGCCGCTGATCTTCGACGGCACGAAGCGGATCGTACCGCCGAAGAAAAAAGGCTATCACTTCACCGCAGATATGACGGACCAGGCCATCAACTGGGTGAAGGCGCAGCAGTCGATGACACCGGACAAGCCGTTCTTCATGTACTTCGCCACCGGCGCCACGCACGCACCCCATCATGTTCCGAAGGAATGGATCGAGAAATTCCACGGCCAGTTCGATGAGGGCTGGGACAGCATGCGGGAAGCGTCTTTTGAGCGGCAGAAACAGCAGGGCATCATCCCCGCGGATACCCAACTGCCGCCGCGCCCTGAAGACATCTCTGCCTGGGAGGATCTGCCGGAAGATCACAAGAAGCTGTTCCGTCGGCAGGCTGAAACCTTTGCCGGATTTGTCGCCCAGACCGATCACCATATCGGCCGGCTGGTCGGTGCCATCGATTCGATCGGCGAGATGGATAACACGCTGATCTTCTACATCGCCGGTGATAACGGTACCAGTGCCGAGGGCGGCATGGTTGGCATGTACAACGAGATGACCTATTTCAACGGCGTGCAGGAAAAGGTCTCCGAGATGCTGCCGAAGCTCGATGACTGGGGCAGCCCCGAGACCTTCCCGCACATGTCGGCGGGCTGGGCGGTGGCGTTCGACGCGCCGTTCAAGTGGACCAAACAGGTTGCCAGCGATTTCGGTGGCACCCGCAACGGCATGGTCGTGCACTGGCCGGAAAGCATCAAGGAGGGCGGCGGTATGCGTGAGCAGTTCAGTCATGTGATCGATATCGCGCCCACCGTTCTGGAAGCGGCCGATCTGCCGGAGCCGACCAGCGTGAACGGTACGGAACAGACGCCGATTGAAGGCACCAGCCTGCTCTATACGTTCAGCGACGAGGACGCGCCGGAGCGGCATACCACTCAATATTTTGAGATGTTCGGTAATCGCGCGATTTACGACAATGGCTGGATGGCTCGAACGATTCACCGGGCGCCGTGGAATGTCTCCGACCTGACGCCGCTCGAAGATGATGTGTGGGAGCTCTATTACGTCCCGGATGATTTCAGTCTTGCCAACAACGTGGCTGCGGAGCACCCGGACAAGCTCGAGGCGTTGCAGGACCTGTTCATGACCGAGGCAGCCAGGTACCACGTGCTGCCGATCGACGACCGCACCATCGAGCGTACCAATGCGGCTCTGGCTGGACGCCCTGATCTCATTGGTGATCGCAAATCGCTCACGCTATACGAAGGGATGGACGGCATGCTGGAAAACACCTTCATCAACGTGAAGAACCGTTCATTGACCATAACGGCCGACATCGAAGTGCCTGAAGGTGGTGCTTCCGGTGCGATTCTGGTTCAGGGCAGCCGTTACGGTGGCTGGTCGCTGCACATGCGCGATGGCAAGCCGGGTTATGAATACAACTGGCTGGGTCTGCGCCGGTACGTTGTCGAGAGTTCCGAAGCGTTGCCGGCCGGCAAAGCCACCATCGTGATGGACTTTGATTATGACGGTGGCGGCCTGGGCAAGGGCGGCACGGCGACCCTGAGCGTCAATGGCGAGCAGGTTGCCCAGGGCAGAGTCGAACAGACTCAGCCAAACATCTTCTCTGCCGACGAAACCGCCGATGTGGGCCTGGACAACCAGACGCCGGTGGCCCAGGGCATCGGCTATGGCCCGGTTGAAACCAGATTCACCGGCAAGATCCACGAGATCGTGGTCGAGGTGGACTGAGCGAAATCCAGATTCGCCTGGATGGGTAGAACGTCACACCACGCCGTGTGGTGTGATCATTCCGGGCGAGTCTCGAACCGGTAGGGTTCGAGGCTTTCCTGGGCCCGGCGCCTGAACTTGTGCCAGAAACCGCCGCCGTAGTAGGCGAGGCTGCCGGGTTCTCCTTCACCGTGCCCGTTGTAGTAAGACAGGCAGTCGCGCAGGGGTGCGGTGGCGATGTCGGCTGCTTTGCAGTGCTCGGCGTACTTGTCTTCGCTCGACTGATCCACGTCCACCACGTTGTCACCGCGCTCCTTGAGCGTGGTCAGCATCCAGGCCACATAGTCGGCATGGGTGTCGATGGCGTCCGTGAAGTTGAAGCTGCCACCGCCGCCCTGGGGGCCGGAGATGATGAAGAGATTCGGGAAGCCTCTGGAGTGGATGCCCAGAAACGTTCGGGTACCCCCGTCACGCCACTTCTCATTCAATGTGACGCCGTCCCGCCCGCGAATCATGTTGAAGGTGGAGGTGGCCATCCACTGAAAGCCGGTGGCATAGATGAGCACGTCCAGTGGGTACTCGACGCCGTCGTGCACCACGCCGCGTTCGTTGATCTCCTTCACGCCCATGGGCGCGGTATCGACCAGATGCACGTGGGGCAGATTGAAGGTGGGTAGATATTCGTCGTGGAAGGTGGGGCGCTTGCAGCCGTATGGATAGTAGGGCTTCAGCGCCTCGGCCGTTTTCTCATCCTCAACAATCGCGTCCACGCGCGCACGGATCTGCTCCATGATGCGGAAGTTCGACTCCAGTTGCGCGTCGATCATCTCTTCCGGAGTCAGTTCCCGTTCGTGCGTCTTGCGTTCCTTGAAATCCGGAACGCGGCCGGCCAGGTAGTCGTCGTTGGCTTTGATCGCCGTGCGGCCGGCGGATATTTTCGAGAAGCGCGCCCGGCGGGCTCTGGCCCAGCCCGGTTCGTTCTTCCAGGTTTCTATTTCTTCTTCCGTGGTGGCGCGCTGATCGCGCACATCGATGGACGAGGGCGTGCGCTGGAAAACGTACAGTTCTTTCACCACTTTGGCGATCTCCGGAATCACCTGCACGGCGGTGGCCCCGGTGCCGATGATACCCACGGTTTTGCCATCGAGATCCACGTTGTAGTCCCAGCGTGAGGTGTGGAACGACTCGCCCTGAAAGGTCTGCATGCCGTCGATGCGGGCGAGCTTCGGGGTGGTGAGAATGCCGTTGGCGAGCACCACATAGCGGGCGCGCATGGCGTCGCCCCGATCGGTGCGCACGGTCCAGCGGCCGGAGGCTTCGTCCCAATCCGTGCGTTCGACAGTGGTGTGGAACAGGCAGTGGTCGTAGAAGCCGAACTGCTCCGCCATGTTCTGGCAGTACTCCATGATCTCGAAGCCGGAGGCGAACTTCATGGTCGGGAAGTAGCCCATTTCCTCGAGCAGCGGCAGGTAGGAGTAGGCCTCCACATCGCAGGCAATGCCGGGGTAGCGGTTCCAGTACCAGGTGCCGCCCACATCGCCGCCTTTCTCGCAGAAACGCACATCGGTGAAGCCTGCCTGGCTGAGTTTGTGCCAGAGCAGCAGGCCGGCAAATCCGGCGCCCACCACCAGCACGTCGCACTCGTCGTCGAGTGCGTCCCGGGGAATCGGATCCTCGGAATAAACGTCTTTCAGATAGCGGGCGAATTCGCCCTCCATGGTGATGTAGTCGGCAGCACCCCGGCGGACCTCCTTGAACGCGCGGTACTTCGCCTGCTCCTCAGCATTGAACACAGCGCCGGCCGGCTGCTCCGGCAGCGTTTTCAGAGACTCGTCTTCGATGATCGAGTAACCCTTGCCGGCAATTTTCTCTGTCGCTTTTGCCGCCCGGGTTTTGAAGATCTTCTGCCCGGTCGCCGGATCGGTGCTGATAGCCGCCGTCATTCCATGCTCCCCTGCTGCACACGAAAGGACCAATCTACCGAAAACCGGATGCTTCTTCGACGTCGATTCTGACGGTCCCCATCCGGCCGGACTGATAGGAAACTGTTTCTCCTGGCTGCAGATATCTTCCGGAAGCGAGTTCCATTTCGATGAAATGCTCGATCACGCTCCTGTAGCCACTCTGCTCAGTGAGCAACGCACCGCTGGTCACATGGTGCACGGCGCCTTTGACGATTTCCCAGGTGGTCGGCCCCATGAAGATCACCCCTTCTGCAGTACCGGACATGAGCACGGAGTTTCTGGGGATGAACCCGTCCGCCACGAGCCGGTAGTACTCGTCCTGATAGAGGAAACGTTCGGAGGTGACATCGCCGAGCACCTTTTCTGTCAGCTCCCGGAAGTCGAGCGTCATTTCGCCGCCCCGGGCGTCCTGAGTGATCGTGTCGCCCACCAGGGTGACGATCCGTTCTTCGCTGACGAAGGATCGCCAGTCCTCGGGAATCACCAGAAACGGTCCGGTGGGAAAGTAGTCGGCGCCACTCTTGGCGTCAGAAAACCCGGACCCCGAATCGAAGTTGTCCGCATCAACCAGACGCAACAGCTCCGCTCTGTCGGTGAAGTCCCCGCAGAGGAAGAAACCTTTAACGGCCGCATCAAAGTCCTCGATGCGAGCGATATCCCGGTCGAAGCGCATGCAGATTTCCACTTCGTAGTCGAGCAACACGTCCGGGTGGTACGCCACGGTGGTCCGTGCCGGTGTTGCGGGGCCGAACTTGGGGAAGTTGAACACCAGGTTGCTGTTGGCTTCGGCGGCGTGCTCCGGGAAGTTGGTGCCCGATGCCACATGCCGTTCGGCCGGGCCACCCGCGGGCAACAGATCCCGGATGCGGAACGTCTGGCTGATCGATTCATCCCGCGCAGCGGCCAGGATTTCCTCACGCGACACGGAAGACAGCACAGCGAAGGGATCGTCATCCTGCGTGGCGCCGATGCTTGATAGCACGACGGCCTGCACGTCCTCTTCCTCGAACCCGGTAACCAGAAGGGTATCGACACTGCCGTCGCTGGCCCGTACCTGAGCGAGCGTCAACGCGGTTTCCGGTGGCGCCAGCTGGGGTTGCAGTGTCTCGCTTTCGAGACTCGCGGGATTGAAGCGTCCGGGGGATTCTCCGCAGCCCAGGAACATGGCGCTGGCCGCGAGCAGCAGTCCTCTGCAGTATCGATACATAGCAGTTCTCGAATCGGATTCCTGGTAAGGTATACATTGTAAAATATACAATGTAAATAAAACGAGAACGACCGTGCCGCGAAAAAAAATGTCAGAGGCCGAACTGGCTGACAACCGGGAAGCCATCACGGAAGCGGCGACCACCCTGTTCTCCAGGCACGGCTATTCCTCCGTGACGATGCGTTCGATAGCCAGGGAGCTGGGATGGAGCCCCATGGCCACTTACCGGTATTTCCCCAGTAAGGCCGCCATCTTTACCGCGGTGCGGGAGCAGGCGCTCGCCCAACTCGCCGAAGCGATGCGAGCCGCCGGAAAGAAGACGGACGAGGTGCAGGACCGGCTCAGACGGCAGTCGATGGCGTACGTCGAATTCGGGTTGGCACGCCCTCACGAATACGCGCTGGCCTTCGAGTACTTCGCACCGGACATGCCGGGTTTTCCGCTGCTGACGGAGCCCAGCCTGATGAGCTGGCAGCTGCAACTGGATTTGATTGAGGCGCTATGCAACTCAGGTCAGTTGGCTGGCGACCCGGTGGAGATCAACCATCTCATATGGTGCGCCCTGCACGGTGTGGTGACCCTGCAGAACGCCCAGCGCCTGATCTTCGGAGTAAATGCGGAGGTGCTGGCGGAATCGGCGATCGAAACCGTCCTGCATCGTTTTACTCCCTGAATGCGGAGTGGCCCGCTAGTCGGCGTCGCTGATGGCCTGGGTCAGCGCCTCCAGCGGATCTCCCGCGGTACCGTCTTTTTCGGCAGCGAGTTTCGCTTCAGCGTTCTGCACAAAGGTGGCGAGCGCTTCCGTGAAACGGGTGTTGTCCACAAACGGATGCGGATCGCCGGGTGCCCGTGTTGCGAGTTGATCCCGTAGCTGGAACACATTGCCCATGGCTGCATGATTCGGCAGGCTGACGCTGATGTCGGCCGACATCGCCTGCAGGCGCGCATAGCTCTGCAGATACTGCTCGGTGCGTTCGACCCCGGAGAAGTTGAGACCAACACCACCCAGGGTGATAGCCGTGTGCACATCGTCGCCGTCGCGAACCGGGTAGGTCAGGCTCAGCACACCGGTGGTGTGCCCCGGTGTCTCATAAAGCGTCACGGTGGTGTCGCCCAGGGTGATCTGGTCGCCGTCGGCGGCAACGATTTGCCGCTTTGGCGCCGGCGCAGCAAACAACGGATGGGCGGGATCCTCCGTCGTCAGCGCCCAGTCTTCCTCGGTCATCACCACCTGGGCGCCGAAGCGCTCCTGGATGGCGGCGGCACCGCCGTGGTGATCGAAATGACCATGAGTGACGATCACGTATCGGATGTCTGCCGGGTCGAGCCCGAGTTTACGGATGTTGCCGATCATGGGATTGACCCACTTGCCGTACAGCGAGTCGATCAGGATCAGGCCTTCGGAAGTCTCGATCACATACGCGGCCACCCAGTCGATGCCCACGTAGTACACGTTGTCGAAAATCTGAAATGGCTCCACAACCTGCTCGGCGCTTTCCCAGGATAGCCAGAGTTCTTTCATGGGTTCGGGGAGCGGGTGGCCGGTGAATTCCGGCAGTCGGCAGTCATCACAGCGGACGTCACTCACCGGTCGACCACTGGCCAGGTCTGCCACCCAGTCCCGGACGCTGCGATTGCCTACGGTGTAGGTGTAGAAATCCGGGCGGCCGAGCACCGTATGCAGATCACCGCCGGCGATATAGCCCGCGAAGTTGTCCGCCTCCGACCGGATATCGGCATGGTTCGCGACGAGGTTGTCGATGAGCGCGGTGGTGCTGCTGCCGGAGAGTGCGAGAAACCGCTTCTGCACGCTGTCTTCGGCGGTGTCGTATTCCGCGAACTGAACGTCCGGCAGGTGCCTGGCCGCACCTATATAGATGCGCTCGTAGTTGAACGATTCAGCGGTTTCTTCCGCCCAGGCGGGGTGCTGCTTCATCACCGCCAGCGTGCCCCACTGATCCTGCGGTCGGGCGCCGTCCCCGTCCTGGCGGTAACCGCCCGCACCGTCACCGAGCTGGGTGACGCGGGCATCCGGATACGTCTCCGCGATCTTCACCGCATAATACGGCGATGGGATAGCGCCGGCGCTCGAGCCGGTGACAAAGACTTCGGCCGGCGCCGGGAACTCGTCACGCGCGAAGTCGAGCACGGCCTGGGCATTGGCGAAGCCCTGGTGGTGGATGGTGAGGGGCTCGCCGGTTTCGTCCACGGGATCATAGATCGTGTCGCTTGCGCCGATATGCACATCCCCCGTGCAGTAGGGCGCGAAGACCACGCTGTAGTCTGCAAACGGGTTCCCGGGATTATCGAAGTCGAATATGCCGTTGTAGAACTTCGGATGAAAATCGCCGATTCGGATGTTGTAGGACGGGGAGATGTTCTCGTCGCAGGTTTCCCGTGACCAGCAACCGCCGCCGCCCTGGAGATACACGAGCAGCTTCTCCGGATCGCCGGGCCGGGCGAAGAACTTATAGTCGGAACCGTCCGAACAGGTGGTGTCGCCACCCGGAGAGAACTCGTTCCAGCCGGGTGATAGGGTCGCAGCCACCGGTTCCGCCGACGTGGGCGTCTCCGGTGCACCGCAGCCGGTGAAGAGGAACGCGGCTAATATGAACGGCACCGAGAATTTGAACGGCATGACTGGCCTCCCCTGATTTTCCAATGGGAGACTATTCCACGATGGGCTGGGGGCTGCCAGGGACAGGACGCAAACTGCATTAGAAATCCGAATCGCCAACTTTGATCGCCGGTTAGTTAGGGGTGTGAAAGGTACGCAATTTGAGCGTATGGAAGGAAGCAATCTTGTCTGTCCAGTTGGGTAAGCTATAGATTGTCATAAACTGCCAAATAGACAACCTATAGTTTGCTAAAATAGACATTTTAGGCAACTTATATTTTGCGTATAATGCCAGAAAAGGCAAGCTAAAGGTTGCACCGTGAGCCGAAGAAAGCCCCTCCCTCGCACCGCTCGACAGACCACTCGAAGGCTAGACAACACGCTGACCGGGATCGTTATACCGAAGTGCCCAAGCAAAGGATGGGTGCGAGCGATACGTGAAGCTATTGGCATGACGCAGGCGCAGCTTGGCCGCCGTCTAGGGATCACACGACAAGCCATCGCTTCGATCGAGGCGTCAGAGCTGGATGGAAGCGCCAGCCTCAGTCGCCTGCGACGCACCGCCGACGCGTTAGGCTGCGATTTACGATACGTGTTGGTGCCCCGGAAGCCGCTGGAGCAGATCGTCTCTGACCAGGCAAGACTCCGCGCCGAAAATAAGCTCAGGCGGGTAAACCGTTCGCAAGCCCTGGAAGCGTCTGCATTGGGGGCTGACTCAATGAGTACCACGGTAGCGGATCTCGCTCGCGAGCTGGAGCTTAACCGGCCATCGGACCTATGGGATGAGTGATGAAATTGCTGACTAACCTTCTGGTGCCACACCTATTAATGACACCAGTGGATTGCTGTTGGACATCAACACACGTGGCGAGTTGAACGACGCTGAAGGACTCAACATCGTTAATGCACACGAGTGGCTTGGCAGCGGCCGGATAGAAGATGTCTTCACGGTACGTTTTTACCGGGAGTTGCATACGAAGATGTTCGACCAGGTGTGGGGGTGGGCAGGCGCTTTACGCACCGACACTGGAGATCAGGTAGGTGAGCCGTTCGTACGGGCTGAGCAAGTAGCAGCAGAGTTGGGAAAGGTGGCTATGATGTTCAGCCGCGAATGGGAGGAATTGAATTCCAATGAGCTGGTTCGCCATCCGGCTAGGGAGCCGCGTTCGATGAGTAGATGTACCGCTATTACGTCGATGATTTCGCATGCTGACGATAGCTTGAAAGGAGATGTACCGCTCACCAAACGATCAAGCTGCCGCCTCGACATTCGTCGCCAATTTCCACTGGTCTCTCGATAGTAGTAGCGCACGAACGTCTGATTGCTCATCTTTTGCTCGAACTTGTATCACTAACTCTACGCAGTAGGTGTCCGCTCCCAAGATCGGGCGGAGGAACCAGCGCCCGTATCCTGAAAGCGAGCAATTAGAGTCGGAACCAGATGTGTCGAATCGGCTACAAAACAGAAGTTCTCCATGCCACTGAATCCTACTTTCTTAGCAGATCTTCAAGTATCAACAAATAGTACATATCTGAGCGAGGTTGGTTTTTCCTCGACGCATTCAGCCAGTCCCCAAGCGCTTCAAGCAGTGAAGGCACAAGTTCGGGGCTGCCGGTCGCGTATTGCGTGATGAGTTTCGGCATCTTCTTCGTCAGATCCCATGACCGTGTCAGAAAATCTTGTTTTGGTTTTTCTAGCTCGTTCTTTAGTTCCAACAACGCCGGGAGAACGTGTGTTTCGGCTAGAAAGCGGGCTGAAGCGATAATGTCCTCTTTCTCGTCGTCAGCAGCGATGGCACTGTTCAATTCTCGGGCAAGCCGCAAGATGCCCGCTTTGAACGCATCGATGTGGGGTGCGAGTTCTGATCGCGCCTGACTGATCTGCTCGGGCTGCAGTGCCCCCATCTGTGGGAGCGCGACCGCCACGCATTGGATCGCCATGATCGCCGACAGTAATCTAGCGTTATTCTTCGCGTCCTCACCCATCAGGGACGGTACCGGGAAAGCTGGGTTCGTGTTCAGGAGTGGAATACCGCGCTTTCCCGAGTAGAGAAGCGCATTGCATTGGTAATAGTAGTCTCCGGGATGGCCAAGCCACTCGTCGTCGCTGAGTGACTTGCTGTACCCAGTTGTAATAATTGGACGCCAGCCTTCTGGGTTCGGTCCATGAATCTGCTCGTATAAGGCTGGGACTAGATCTTTCGCAGCATCCAGTTCGCCGCCGAATACTTCGTCAGATTTCCCGGTGAAATAGCAGTATTCCTGCACCGCGGGATTGAGCGCGTATTGCAACATCATCAACGTTTGCCACGTATCTCTGCTTTTCTGCTCAAGCGTCTCGATACGGCGGTATTCGGCCAGTACTTTGTCGGGGTCGAATCCGTCTGTGGGGATGTAGACGTTTGGGAAATGGATGCGATCGAAAATCAGCCCGAGGAATGTCAGTATCCCAGCGTCCTCTGGAACAGGGTGTGAGTAGTAAACGACCTCAAACGTGTCTGCTCTTGTCTCTTCTTCCATTTCGCTTTGATCGTTTCTCAGTGAACAAATAGCCACTTGTTACGCGGATCATGTTGGATTGCTAGTCGCAATCGAATACCGCGGTGTCACAACTAGGTTGGAAACGGTGTTTTAAGGTGATAGCGAGAGGTATATGGCGGCTTCTCAAGCGCCAGATCCTGTTGCAGGAATGCGTAACTTCATAATCAGAGTCGACAACAACTTAGTCGTTTCAACTCACGCAGGCAACCCGCTGGCTCTATTCGCTAGATTAGTCATGAACTCTATTAGACAAGGTGGCGTATCCGCGTACTGCGATAACTCTGACAGAAACGCTTGCTTTCCGAAGGAAAGGTTGACTCGACCGCGTGCGGAAAAATATGTTGGATTCCTTGACGTTCGATCTCGTTTCAGAAGGATGAGCCAAGTTCGAAAAAACTCAGCCACGTACTTTCCCCTGAATTCGAGTAAAACTGACCCCGCATCAATCTCAGACTCTGCTGAGAGAAACTCTCCGTGCGTGATACGACTGGCATTTTGGAATGTGTTTATCAGCTGAGAATCCACGTAACACTTCGCCACTGACTCCACAGTAATTTCTGCCAAATCACTTAGCTGTACATTTCCGAAATTCGGTAGTGGTGAGCCATCCTGTGCTGAGCGCCTCGCCTGAGCAATAATCCAGATTGCTACATAGCGCATTTCCTGTTCAAAAGTTTCGACTTGATGTTTGAACATATCTCGTAAGTTCTCAAAGTCGTCTTGGGTGTCACCTACAGGTGATAGGCTGAATTCACTCGATAGGAGTCTTAAGGTGGTTGCCTCAGAAACATAGAGATTTTCAAGGGAATGGCATGGCGTGACGTATACCCGATTCGGGTCAACGTCTAAATTGTTGTCGTAGTCACGATCAATGAAAAAGCAAAAAAGAGACTCAGCATACTCTTCGTGAGACAGAAGTTTCTCGTATACGTAGAGTACATTTTGTTTGCCTTCGCAACACAGCCCATGCACTTCTAATTCTGGTGCGAGGCTTGTGATTCTGCCAATGTAATAAGAGAGGTCTCTTCCCTCGACGACGGCCTTCAGCGCAGTTGGAAAGCGCGCCTCTAGGGCCACTGCTTCCATGTAGGCAACTGACGCTGTCTTCCGGGCGCGACGAAGACGCTCAACGCTATCGTCAGCCATACTTGGTTACGTACCTATCCAAGCCAATTGCGTATTCGTCCAACTCATTGTCAAATATGAACGGCGAGTGGGTCGTGCAGAAAAGGAATGCGCATCGATTTGAATTGAGAATGTGTGGAAGCAGTAGACTTTGCCACTGGATCGACAAGGAAAGCTCAGGTTCATCGAAAAAGATCGCATAAGGCCTGTCAGTGCCCTCTACGTTATCCAAGTAGAGTTTCGAAAAAAGGGAGACAATTTGCTTCTCGCCTGAGGAGAGTTTGTGAAGCGGGATATCTCTACCTTCAATTATCCCGGCGATGTGTACGTCTACTGAGCTTTCGTCGTACGTCACCTCTTTGTCTACAAGGTACTCGTTGCACACTTTCGTGAAGGCCTTAATAGCCTCGTCATACACTTTTTGTTGTTCGTATATTCGAACCAGTGCAGAAAGGAAGTAAACGAGGGGTTCGAATTGATCGGTGGCGAGCTGATCGCTACTGATCAACTCAATTAGCTTCTGCTTGTTTTCCTGGAGTATATTTCCGCCGGCTCTGGCCAAAACTATTTCTACCGCTTCACGGTTCTGCACCAGAGTTTGCATTTCATTCGTGACTTTTAAGCCCGCGATTAGCTGGTTCACCATCTCGCCCGAGATCGCGCTGATCGCTTCAACGTATGCTTTTCGTATGGTTGTTGTGATGTCCTCTATCTGCTGTTGTACATCGGACATTCCGAACTGAATATCAGAATCGATGAACTGAATATCCATTTCACTACCCAGGCTAGTAAGCTCTTCTTCAATTCTTCGGTATGTTGGTAGAAAGAGTAGCCGATATGGGAAGGACTCGTTGATTACCTCTGTCGCTTCTCCCAGGGCGGGACTTTCAAACTCTCTTCCGCTTCGGATGCGTCGAACGGTTCGATCGATCATTGAAGCCGGAATTTCATAGCGTCTAGAAAGTTCATGGATATCGCTACGCTTCGATCTCCTGGCAATATTCAAGAGCGTTTGAGTAGGTACTCTCTGCCATACAACATTTTCTGGGGACTTGCCGAATAGATCTGGCGACTCCAGCAAAGGGAACAAATTCTCCTTGGCGATCTCTGCAGTCTTTCCGTTGGAAAACGTTAGCTTCATCGATTCAAAATCGACTTGGAGGAGTTTGTCCCATCGCTCTGCCAGAAAAGCGTGAAGTGAGTTTAGGACCGTTGTTTTCCCTGCTCCGTTGTCTGCAATGAGGATCTTGACCGCGTTTGAGAAACGAATCTCGATGTCGCGATCTCCTGCAAATCCGATGATTTCGAAGGAGTCAACTATCGGATCGGTTTTGAGATTGAGATGTGTCACCGTGGTCTGTTCCTCTAGCAGATGGCAAGTTCTTTTGCGCGATGGAATCGAACTGGACAACTCGTTCGCTTCTCAATCCCGTTGATCGAGCGTTTAGTTTTCTTGATCACTTTGTTGTACCTAGCGAGGACCTGGATATTTCATCTGGATTCGATAAAAACAAGCTAACCAGTTCACCTTTTTTTAAGCTGTAGTTGCTGTTTCCGAGATCGCTCCTAATTTCTCTTAGAATTTCGTCTACTAGGTACATGACTTGGCCACTGTCGCTAACGGACTCAATTCTAAATTTCCTCCAGGCTTGAACCAGCCCCGGGCTCGACCAAACGATGGCCTCGCGAGTGAATTGATAGAACCACTTTTCTAAATCCGGTGGCAGCTCTGGGTCTTGGTTATCTTTCGCATTCTCAAGGACATTAACGATCATCTCCATGAAGCTGTTATAGACAGCGATCTTATGGTCCCGGTGAGCCTCAGCGATCTCTCTGTTCTTTGAGATGCGCTGGTTGTAGACCACCGTTCCGATGCCGACAAGAGCGGTCCCAACTGTTGCAATGATCGTGGTTGCTATCTCTTTGTCGATGGCTTGCAGCGATTCCAAAAAGTAAGTGCCAACTGCCCACGCGCCCCAGCTAAGTAGGCCGAAAACAACTAGGAAGACTATTGCAGTAAGGGCGCCGCTGGCTTGCTTCATAATCCCGTCCGCCTGTTTTATAGGTTAAGACGTACAAGAAAATAGCATGGCTACAGATTTGTGCCTCAATTTGGGACGAAACGTAGGAGCGGAGCCTTCTAGTAAAGTGGCTACACCATATTAAGTCGGAAAGCTCACATAAGAACGGAGTTACTGTTATGCCGATGCGGGTGTTGCGCGGAGTGTTGTCCTGGAATTTTCGCTGTTGGTAAACGCTTCGCTGGTTAGCCGATGGATGTGGCTCCACTTACTGGGCTCTAGCCAGTGATCTTCTCTAATCAAGAGATATCAACGGCTGCCATGGTTGTTGTTGGAATAGAGTTGGAATGAAGACGAGCTCTCAGGCCGACTAGAGAAACCATCGGAGATAAACTCAGTAAAAACAACAGGTTATTGGCGCGCCCGCCGCGATTCGAACGCGGGACCTTTGGCTTCGGAGGCCAACACTCTATCCAGCTGAGCTACGGGCGCTTGGGGCGGGGGATTCTACGGTTTCGTTGATCCGGACGCCAGAGCCTGGCTATTTTCTCTGCCAGCCGCCATTCGTCAGGATCCAGCCGCCGGCTGCGGTGCGCTCGATGGCCTTTTTCCCGGCCAGCGCCTGCACCTGTTCCAGACTGAGATCGTTACCGCGGGCGATGCTCTGATACTTGGCGCGACGCTTGTCGTTCACTTCCTTCACCAGGTTCACCACGTCTGCGGGCGCATCTTCCTCCACCAGTCCCAGGTAGCCGTCCGCTCTCTCGCCGACGAGACCGGCACTTTTGGCCTGACCCAGTTCGGCACCGAAGGCGAAACTGGCCCAGCTCAAGGCGATGATGGGCAGACTGTACTGGATGAATCGAAAAAGTGTGCGCATGGCTGACCTGTGGCGGCGGTTAAAAGAGATCGCTGTCATCACTGAAGAGATCGTCGAGTTCCTTGTCCACCTTGACCAGAATCTCGTGTTTGATGTTCACGTTCAGATTGATGGTGATCGGTTCGTCCGTGGCGACTTTCACCGTGGGCGTGCAGCCGACGGAAAGTGCCGCAGCAACTAGCAGAATGGCAGAAATTCGCACTGGACTGATGATCCTCTGGTGCCGGGGTGAAGCAGCCTGAAACATACTCTGCCTTGCAGTGATGGACAAACCCTTAGAGCACATTCCTCGGCAGTCGTTCACTGCTGCACCCGGCGTTCGAGCGTTTTTGTGAAGTTGTCCTGCAGGCGCAGCGACTTGAGGAGAACGGGGATGTTCTCGGAAATGTTGAGGTTGAAGTGCACGGGCCGGCCGTTTTCCAGATCCGGGTTGCTGCCTTCCAGCCGCACGCCGAGCACCATGTTCCCTTCTCTGTCGTAGTCCACGTTGGCGCCCAGTGCTTTGAAGTTGAAGTTCTGCAGTGCCTCGAGGGCAATATCCAGCCCGGGCTGAGTGATGCCGGCGGCGAGTGTGGGGGAGAGTTTGATCTGCCCGGGGCTGATGGCGCCGATCGTGCCGCCCTCGATCTGCACCGTGTTGTTCTGCAAGGTGACCGGGATGGCGCCGGACAGGCGACCATTGCCGCTGACGCTGTCGCCCTGCAGGGCCAGCACCTCGGACAGATCCAGATCGGACAGCACCATGGAGAATGCCGCCGTTCCGGTTTCGAGGTTGTACTCGAAGGGTTCGATGCTTGCGCGACCACCGAGCACATCGGCCGTCGCCGGGCCGACGCTCAGCCGCTCGAGCGTGCCCGCGACCGTCGTCGCCACATTGGTCACCGGCGTGCCGATGTCGATGCCTTCGATGGTGAGCTTCGATGGCAATAGGGTCGCGGTCTGATCGGCGATCGCGAACGTGAATGCGCCCGCGGCGTTGAACAGGGTGTAGTCGTCATAGTAGGCCGTCACCGCTTCCGGATGGACTGCGATGGACCCACTCAACTGATCTTTCCAGGCGAGCTCGCCGTGCATGGCCATCTGCCCGCTCTCAATGTCGTAGGGCTCCTGCCAGCCGGGTAGCAGCTTCTGGAGCAGTGGTTCTTCGATGGCCTGGGTGTGCGAGAAGGTCAGAGCACCTTCGGCGCTGGCCAGATTGTGTGTCACTTCGAGTGGCAGACCGGCAACTGGCCCTGCTGTCAGATTTGCGCTGGCCGTGAGGCTGTCACCCTGCAGCGCAATGTCGCCCTCGAGTTGAAACGGATATTCCGCCAGGTCCGTGCGTTCCACCAGGCGACTGGCATTTGCATCGCCTTCGAAGTCGAACGTTCCCTCGAGGGCCTGACCGCTTCCGCTGAGGGTCGCCTCGAGTTCGCCCTTCAGTTGAGCGGTTTCCTGGTCGACGCTCAACAGGCTGGTGAACGCGACGGCGAGTGGCGAATCTGTGACCGTCACCGTGTGCACGTCGGCGGTGCCGGACAGGGTCGGCGTCTCGGCGATCAGCGTGAGTTGAGGGTCGTTGGATGAAAGGCGGCCGTCGCGGTAGGTGAAAGCGCCGCCGGAGAATGTGCCGGTGACGTTGAGGCCGTCCGCGGTGAATTCTGCGCTGCCCTGTGGCTGGATTCTGAAGGTGCCCTGTGCCATCTCGACGGAGATGACGGTATCGCGGAGCGCCACGGATGGTGCGGTCAGGGACCAGCCCGCTTCGAGCCGTGCAGATCCGTCGAGCGTGCGCCAGTCCGGCAGGGTGGTCAGCGGCCAGGGCAGGCGGGTGGTCAGCTCGCCGGAAACTCTGCCGGTTCCCTGTGGAATCCCGGCGACCTCCTGGAGCAGGCGCAGGCCATAACCGGAAACGGCGAAGGTTCCCTGCACAGCGAGTTGAGCATCCTCCGGCTCACCGATGAGTTCAATGGACGACGGCTGCTCGGGATCCGGGTCCTGCAACAGCATCTTCAGTGTTCCGGTTCGCTGGATCTCCAGCACGAGTTTGAGGTCCTGGGCGATCTCCGGACGAACCCCGGTGAGATGGGCGTCCAGGCTTGCGTTATCGAGCGCCAGGGCGCCGCGGCTCAGAAAGTCCAGGGACGGGACCGCCACTTCCAGATGGTCTACCGTCAGCCGGTCGGCGGGCACCATGCCCAGCATCGCCCCCACCGTCGGTGCCGGCGGGCTGGTATCCGGCACGGTCGGGGTGGTCGCTGGCAGGCCGGCTTCCGATGCCAGAACCGTGAGCGCCACCGCTTCTGCCTGGACGTTATCCAGCCGTTGCGCGCGCAAACCCCGCGCGCTGTAGGAGAGTTCCACGTTGTGCGCGTTCAACTCCAGGGACGCGGCCGCCAGGTGCACTCGACTGATCGTGAGGCTTTCGAATCCGGGATAGCCGATCTCGAGTTCCAGAGCATTCAGTCCCGCCTGATCGATCAGCCTCGGCACCACCAGGGCATTCACCAGCCAGGGCAGGGCAGCGTAACCGGCACCCAGCAGGACAGCGAAGGCAGCGATGCCGAGGAAAAATCGGCGCATTCAGGGTGCTGCCGCCGGGCCCGTCCATGGCCGCATCGGCACGGTCACTCTCGACGCGTTGACCCCACCCTGATGCACCTGCCAGACGGGTGCGGGGCCGTCCGCGGGCACCCGGGCAAAGGACGTCGCGTCAGCCCCGGCGAGCGATAACCGCAACCGGTAGCCGGCCGGGATTCTCGCGGATGTGGCGAACAAACCCAGCTCGACGGCGGTGGGTTCGCCCACGGGCATGTTCTGGGCGTCCTTTGCGAGGAAGCTGTGATAGGGGCCGAAGTGCGGGTATACGGGTGGATCGTTCGAAACTTTCCGGTGCTTGAGCGCGAGCACGCCTTCCGTCAGATAGTGCGCTTTGCCGTCCGGTGCGACGGCATCCAGATAGGCGTGCAGGGCGCCGTCCGGCTGATCCGAGGTGAGTGTGAGGTGTACGGTAACCGTGCCGGTCAGCTCCATGTCAGCGGTGAGCGCCGGTGACTCGAATCTGAGCGCGGTTTCGGTCGCCGCATTCCTGTTGTCGTAGAACACGTCGCCGCCGCCGAGCTGAGTCATCCAGCGGGTGGCTTCCTCGGTGCCGGTGTCGAAGTTCACCTGATAGGTGGTGGTCGATTGAATGGGGTCGGGTGCAGGGCCGAGCTGATTGTCCGGTTGCAGGTAATAGTGGTGATCGGTGAAGCCGACGGGCGGCCAGACGTCGGATGCCTTCCAGCCGCCATTCATCACGTAGTAGTTGAGCGCGCGGCCGGGCGGCGTGCCTTCGTCTTTGAGATGGGCGGCGAAAAAGGCCTCGAGCTGTTCCAGCTGTTCCTGTCTCGACAGCACCGGCGGCTCCCCGGCGAGCCGGAATGCATCCGTATCGTGTTCACCGCCGTGACTGAACGGTGCGATCGTCACCGTCTGCGGATTGGAAAAGCTCATGAACCGGGCCAGCGTGCCATCCACGGTGGCCGCATCGAACCAGCCGGACACCACATACATGGGCACGCCGGCCGCCTCGATCTCTTCTTTTCGGGCATAAGCCTGGCTCTCCAGCGACGAGTAGCCCACCTCGCCCCAGTGACTGTCGCGGAACTGCAGGCTGTCCACGATGGCGGTCGGATCCGGTGAATCGTGTTCGGCGATGGCCTCGTCGAGCAGGGCGCCTTCCGGTCCGTCCACCGGTTTGATGCCGCCCACGAGCAACTTGCCGAGCAGACAATCCAGGTAGGTTTCTGCACCGATCACCGCGCAGGTCTGATTGGCATCCATCGCCAGCACCAGATTCGACCAGGCTTCCACAAAGGCGGGCTGATAGATGCCGCCGGGTGTCACCAGGTGGTACTGGGTGTCGAAATCCGAGTAGAGGGGCGCAGCCGCTTTCAGTGCCGGGTGTGCGTTGGTGGTCATCAGTTCAGCCGTGGTGCCCGCGTAGGACACGCCCAGGGAACCCACCCGGCCATTCGACCAGGGCTGGGCGACGATCCAGTCGAGAATGGCGGCATAGTCCGCCATCTCTTCGATGGAATACTCCATCTCATGAACGCCGAAGGAAGCGCCGGTGCCACGCACTTCCACATGCACGTACGCATAGCCCCGGGTCGTGAAATAGTGCTTGAAGCCATCCGGGTGCGTGCCCGGGGCCGAGCCACCGATCAGATTGATGATCCGGCCGACCAGGGTCGGGCGCAGGTCGCGCCAGTAGCGGCTGCCTTCGATCAGCGTGGGTATGCGTTCTTCCGGCGCCAGGGTCTCGGGCAGCCAGAGGTCCAGGGCAATCCGAGTGCCGTCTGCTGCCGCCACGTAGTGGGCGCTGTTGCGTTTGAAGCCCGCGGGCGTTTCCGCATCACCGGGCAGGGGGCTCAGCCAGGCCAGCAGCGCAATCGCCAGCACCAGCGTGAGCAGAAGGAGCGCGAGTCGTTTCAACCAGGTCATGGTGGGATGGGGTCCGCTGTTGGTGGGCTGAATACTAACCGCTGGTGCTCAGAAGTCCTTCTGCGGGTGGTTTCCGGCCCCAATTTTCTGGATAACAAACTTGCCTTTTGTTGCCGTGTCGCGCCAGCCCAGTGTTTATGGGGCTTCCGTCGATTCGGGCCGACCCCTCTATCATGTGGCAGATGTAAGCATGTGATCACTCTCACAGTTCGGCTGGCTTATGGGTTGAACAATGGGTCTCAAGCGTTTGCATAGAAGCGCGTCGCAGGCGAACTGAGAAGTGTCGCTCGAATTCTGACCCCGCCGGAGGATGGGCGGGGCAAACTTCCAGGACGGTGAGAGTGAAGGTGTCGACATGAGAATACTCGTGTTAATGATCATCGGACTGCTGGTTGCGGGTAATGCAGCGGCAGATAGAGATCGCGATCGGAGTGGCTACCACGGCAAGCACAGCTACAGCCAGGTCAAGTACAGCTACAGCAAGGTCAAGCAGAGCTGGAGGAAGGCGGCCCGTCATTACTCCTCGTCGCGGTTGAATTACCTGAAGACGTCGAATCTGAATTCCGGGGTGTGTGATGCGCTCGAAGGGTCGAGCCGCAGCCTGCGCATGATGTGTGTGGCGTTCTGTGAGCTGCAGAGCTGTACGCCGGATTTCACGGCCGAAAACCCGTTTGAAAGTTGCTCGCGAAGCTCGAAGTGGATCTATAACCGCTACGAGCAGAAGCGCGGTGCCGGTGACCCGGACCTGCCTTGTGTGAAGCAGCCTGCTGCGGTTGCCGCCTGCCCCTGCTGGTCGAGCGAAGAACTCGCCAACTTCCGGACACCGGCGTCTGACGATCGGGTTGCCCAATGTGCAGTGGATGCGTCTCCAAGCGAGACCATGCAGAATTTCGACAATCTGCAGGTTTCCGATGGTGCGGGCGCCTACACGCTGTCTCTGTCCTCGTTCGGTAGTCTGAATGGCGCGCCGACCTGTGCGGTGACGGACATCTGCGCGGACGGCAACTGCCTCGACAATTCCCGGATGATGGAAATCACCGCGGAGCAGCTGGCCGCCTGTGAGGCGGACATTGCGCAGGCAGCCGCCAACCGGGGTGTCGCCTGTAACTGAATGGATACGGCTCAACAGAGCCGTCGCCGCACCGTCAGACAGCGGAGCGGATTTTCTCAAGACGCAGCCCGATTCCGGGCTGCGCGTGTTTTGGGCTAGAGTAGCGCCCCATGAGGAAGCAGCGGAAAGCCTGGAAACACCAGCCCCTGACACCGAAACTCGGCACGGAAATCTCCGGCCTGGATCTGGCCAACCTGTCCGACCCGGACGTCGAGTCCATCAGGGAGCTGTTCCTCGAACGCATGGTGCTGGTCTTCCGGGATCAGGATCTCACGCCCGAGGAGCATAAGGACTTCGGCCGTCGTTTCGGCAAGCTGCACAGTCACCCTTCCAAGCGTCTGCTCGGCGCGCCCGGCGATCCGGAGATATTTCAGGTCAAAGCCACGCCGAAGTCGAAACACGCGAATGGCGAAGCCTGGCACAACGATCTGTCCTGCGAAGCGGAGCCACCCCTCGGCTCAGCTCTCTACATGCGCGAGCTGCCGAGCGTGGGCGGAGATACGATGTTCGCCAACATGTACGAAGCCTACGATTCCCTGTCCGAGCCGATTAAGGAACTTCTGGTCTCCCTGAGCGCCTTTCACGATGGCAGGAAAGACCTGGCCAACTACGGCGTTACGCTGAAGCCCGGCCAGACGTATCCACAGGCAACCCATCCGGTGGCGCCCTTTCATCCGGAGACCGGCCGACGGGTGCTGTTTGTGAATTCGAGCTTCACCGTTCGCATAGAGGAACTGGCGGCTCGCGAGTCAGAAGCGCTGCTGCAGTTCCTGTATGCGCTGGTCCCCAATCAGCCGCGATTCCATTGCCGCGTTCGCTGGGCGCCCGGCACCATCGTGTTCTGGGACAACCGATGCCTGCAGCATCATGCAATCTGGGACTACTACCCCGAAACCCGCTGCGGTGATCGAGTGACGATTCAGGGAACAGCGCTTCCAGGCTGAGCTGACTCGATTCCGGTTGCCTCAGGTACACTGAGACGAATGTTCAGTCGGGAAGGAGAGGGCATGTCGGTGCCACCGGAAATAGAGCTTGTCAGCCCGGAAAGTGTGGGGCTTTCGTCCGAGCGCCTTGGACGGGTCAGCAGCTGGCTTGGCGAACAGATCACGAGTGAGCGTCTGGCGGGTGCCAGCGTGCTCATCGGCCGGCGGGGCAACGTCGCTTTCTTCGAAGCCCGCGGGCTTGCGGATCAGGCGGCAGGGCGCTCGTTCAGTCAGGACACGATCGTCCGCATCTACTCCATGACGAAACCGGTGACCAGCGTGGCCGCCATGATGCTCTACGAGGAAGGCTGTTTTCAGCTCGACGATCCGGTTGCCAACTATCTGCCGGAGTTCGCAGATACACCGGTCTGGGCGGGTGGCGATGCGCCGATCAGCGAGACGGTGGCGGCGGAAACCCCGATGACCGTGCACCATCTGCTCACCCACACCTCGGGCCTCACCTATGGCTTCATGCAGGCAAATGCCGTGGACGCGGCGTACCGGGAGGCACGCCTGGATTTTCCCGGCGGGGAGGGCGATCTGGCCAGCCAGGTGGCGCGGCTGGCAGAAATCCCTCTGCTGTGTCAGCCGGGCAGCCAATGGAACTACAGCGTGTCCATCGATGTGCTCGGACGGCTGATCGAAGTCTGGTCCGGCATGAGCCTGGCGGAGTTTTTTGCCAGCCGCCTGTTCGATCCGCTCGATATGCGCGATGCCGGCTTCCATGTGCGTGAAGAAAACGCTGCCCGTTTTGCGGCCTGTTACTCCCCGGCGGTCGGTGGCGATCTGAGCAACATCGGCAGAACGCCGAGTGCGGAAGAGACTGCGGCCCGGGGCGGTCTCAAGCTGCAGGACGCCGCGGACGAATCCCGTTTCCTGAAGCCGGCGCGTGCGTATGCCGGTGGTGGTGGGCTGGTGGCCAGCATGCGTGACTATGCCCGGTTCTGTCAGATGCTGATGAACGGGGGAGAGCTGGATGGTGCAAGAATCCTGAGTCCGAAGACCATCGACTACATGCGCCTGAATCAGCTGCCGGAAAACCGGGACATGGCGGCCATGGGCCAGCCCGTGTGGTCGGAGACCAGCTATGACGGTATCGGCTTCGGGCTCGGCTGGGCGGTGGTCATCGATCCGGTGAAGGCGAAGTTCGTGACCTCCACCGGTGAGCACCACTGGGGTGGCGCGGCCAGCACCTTCTTCTGGCTGGACCCGGAAGAGGATCTGTTCGTGGTGCTGCTCACACAGCTCATGCCTTCCTCCACCTATCCGATACGCCGTGAACTGCGGCAGCGGGTGTATCAGGCGATCGTGGGTTAGCGCGCAATGAAGTTCTACACCTTCCCACCCGCACCGAACCCGGCCCGGGTCGGCTTCTACCTCCGCGAAAAAGGCCTGGAGCTGGAGACGGTGCTGGTCGATTTCAGCAAAGGCGAGCAGAACTCGGCCGAGCACCGGGCGCGTAACCCGGCCGGCATGCTTCCGGTGCTGGAACTGGATGACGGCACCTTTCTGACCGAGTCGCTGGCCATCATCGAATATCTGGAGGAGTGCTTTCCGGAACCGCCGATGATCGGCACCGATCCGCTCAGCCGGGCCCGCACCCGGGAAGCGGAGCGGGACATCGAGTTCACCGTGCTGCTGAGAATCATCCGCTATGTGCATGCGCATAAGTCGCCCCTGGGACTGCCGCCGAATCCGGCGGTGGCCGAGCAGGAACTTGCCCGGCTACCGAACGGGCTGAAGCGGGTGGAAGCCCGGCTTGCGGGCAACGAATTCGTGATGGGTGATGGGCCGAGCATCGCCGACTGCACGCTGTTGGCGGCGCTCAACTTCGGCCGCTTCGCGGATCTGGATGCGGCTGCCGGGTATCCGCACATCGGCGCCTGGTACGAGCGGTTCGCCCTGCGGCATCTCTGAAGTCTGCCCGGATCGTTCTGGACCGGGATACTGTATAAATATACAGTATCCCGATGTCGCTGATCCTCTCCAGAAAACTCAATCATCGAAACATCGAACTGCATGACAGCACCCGTGGCGAGGCGGTGGGGGTGCTGAAGCGCAGCGGCGAATACGGCTACGTGCCCTGGCTGGGCTTCATCGACCGGAGCAAGGCGGCGCGAACGGGCCGGCCGGTGAAGCTGATGATCGCCCGGGTGGGCCGGTTGGATGGGGCGCGCACCTGCTGGCAGGACCTCAAACCCGGCGAACATGTGCAGGGTTGCCTGACCCGGGAAGGGGCCTACGCGGTGCTGGATCTGGACGTGCGGGTGGTTTGAGCCGCTGGTTTGAATCGCCGTCGCCACTGCTGCCACAATTGCCGCCATGTCCGTGCTCCTGACCTGCCGCAATCTCTCCCATACCGCTGGAACCAAATCCCTGTTCCAGGCGTTGTCCCTGTCTATCTCCCGGGGCGACAAGATCGGATTGAATGGCCACAACGGCTGCGGTAAGTCCACGCTGCTGAAGATTCTCGCCGGTAGCGCTCATCCCGACGGGATTGATGCGGATGATGGGGAGATAGCTCGCCGGCAGGGACTGCGGCTGGCGATGGTGGAACAGTTTCTGCCGGCTGCGGATTCAGCCCTTTCGTTGCATGAATCCGTGCTCGCCCGCATTCCTGAATCCGTTCGGGATACGGAGGGCTATCGGGCGGCATTGACTCTGTCGAGCCTGGGCTTCTCTGAAGATCAGCACGGGCTGAAAACGGGGGATCTGTCCGGCGGCCAGTTGAACCGCCTGATGCTTGCCCGGGTGCTCGTGAGTGAACCGGATCTGCTGTTGCTCGATGAGCCCAGCAACCACATGGACCTGGCCACGCTGGCCATGCTCGAACGCTATCTCGCCGAGGAGATTCCCTGTGCGTTTGTGCTCGTATCACACGATCGGGCGCTGCTGGATGCGGTGACGAATCGCACCATCATCCTTCGCGACGAGCAGGCCTATGCATTCGATCTGCCGTATTCCGGCGCCCGTGCGGCGCTGACGGAAATGGACATCGCGGCGGCGGCCGCCCGGGCCGATGAAGAAAAGAAGATCGAGAAGCTCCAGGCCAGCGCCAAGCGTCTGGCAATCTGGGGCAAGGTCTACGATAACGAGAAGCTGGCGCGGAAAGCCAAGTCCATGCAGAAACGGGTGGCCCGGCTTGAGCAGGAGCGGACGTTCGTCAGCCGGGGTTCCGGGCTTTCCCTGAGTCTGGACAGTCGCGAGACCCGCTCCAATCGCGTGCTTCGGATCGCCGATGCCACGGTGACGCCGCCGGGTGTGCCGGAGGTTGCGCTGTTCCAGATCGATGAACTGATCATCCAGCCGGGCGACCGGCTGGCACTGCTCGGCGTTAACGGCTGCGGCAAGACGTCGTTGTTGACGATGGTGATGAACGCGTACCGCCAGGAACGCGTGCATGAATCCCCGGTCGCCGGGTTTGCCTTCTCGCCCCAGTCGGTCGTCGGTTACTACGATCAGGAGCTGAAGGAAGTGGCCGGCGAGGGCGGGCAGACCATGCTCGAATTTCTGCGCGCGCATGCCCACGTGCAGGAAACCTCTCTTCGCAATGGGCTGATCAACGCCGGATTCGCCTACGAGGATCACGGCCGGCGGGTGAAGGTATTGAGCGGCGGTGAGCGGGCCCGGCTGATGTTCCTCACATTGCGGCTGAATCGTCCGAACTTTCTGATCATGGACGAGCCCACCAACCACATCGACATCGAAGGCAGGGAGGAGCTGGAAGCGCAGCTCTCGGAATCCGGCGCCACGCTGCTGATGACGTCTCATGACCGGCGCTTCATCGACAACGTGGCGAATCGTTTCGTGCTCGTGAGCGACGGTCGATTGCGCGAGATCTCAGACCCGGAAACCTTCTACCGACAGGCGGCGCAGGCAGACGCTGGTCCGGGCACGTCCCGGGAGGTGCATGCGGGTGGTGAGGTGCCCGCGGGTGGTCCACCGGGGCTCGAAAATCCGGACGACGACGAGCAGTTACTCGAGCGGATCGTGGAACTCGAGGGGCTCCTCGAGGCGGACCGGGCCCGCAAGCCGAAGTTTCAGAAGCCCAGGCTGCAGGAATACTGGACGGTGGAGCTGGCCTCGCTCAATCGACGCCTGGGGCAATGAGCCCCTGTTTTCTCAGGGACTCGGACTCGCCAGGCACCGGACCCGGCTAAGCGGATCTGAGCGGGTCTGTTCATTCCCTGGCGGTTTGCGGGCTGCCGGCGACATAGAGCAGTCCGGCCATGATCGCCAGGTTTTTGATGAAGTTCTGTGTTTCGTGGCCCTGATCGACGCCTTCGTAAACATTCCAGAAATCGTGCATGAACAGACTGATGACCAGGGTCAAACCGGCCAGCAGGAACGCCATCAACTGAGTGCGGTATCCGAAAGCGAGGCTGGCGCCGCCGCCGATCTGCAGGACGGTGGTCAGGGCGAGAAGCACGGGTATCAGCGGCACTCCGTGCTGTTCCATGTAGGCAGACATGGCGGTCCAGCCGGTGATCTTGCTGATGCCGGGCACGATAAAATAGAGGCCGAGCAGCACGCGGCCTGTGATCAGTAGCACCCGTTGGGCGGTTGCGAGCCGGGGATCATCGGTGATTGCGTTCATTTTCCTGTTGTCCTTCGGGTGGTTTGATCGGGGCTATTATTTGATCGGATTGTCTGATCGGATCAGTGCCGTTTGATTCAGGTGCCGTAAGCATCGCGGCGATAGCGCAGCATCTGTCCGGTGCCGATACCCGTGTGGGTGCCTGGCTGTGCCGGGTTCGTGCGTTCATAGGCAACGGCGCCGTTGACCAGCACCAGGCGGATGCCGTCCGGTTCCGTCTGCGGGGCGTCGTAGGTCGCTCCGTCGATGATGGTTTCCGGATCGAACAGCACCAGATCGGCCCAGTAACCTTCCCTGATCTGGCCGCGGTCGATCATGCCGAAGGTTTGTGCGGACAGTGACGTCATCCGGCGCACGGCTTCCGGCAGCGCCAGAATGCCCCGCTCGCGCACGTAATGGCCGAGCACACGGGGAAAAGTGCCGAACAGTCGAGGGTGCGGTTTGCCGCGCAGATCCGGAATGCCGTCCGATCCCACCATCATGTCGGCGTGGGCCAGGTTCGTTTCCACGTCCGCTTCATCGATGATGAACTGAATGCAGATGGTCCGGTCGCCTTTCGGAGCGGTGAGAATCCGACGCACAGTCTCTGTGATGTCCTCGCCTGCTTCTGCGGCAATGTCCACCACCATGCGCCCTTCGTATTCGCGGAAGGCAGGGCAACTGGCGATGCGGATCACCTCGGCCAGATCGCGACTGATCCGTTCCAGGTTGAAGTACTCGATCATCCGGCCGCTGCCGGCGGTGTAGGGGTACACGTCCAGGGTGACCCGCTGGCCGGCGGCCAGCGCGTCATCCACTCTGGCCAGGGATTCACGAATCCGGCCCCAGTTCTGCTTGCCGGCGGATTTATGGTGGGATATGTGCGTGTGCACGCCTGCCTCCCGGCCGATCTGCAGGGCCTCGTCCACCGCTTCCAGGAGCTGATCCGCTTCATTGCGCATATGGGTGGTGTAGAGCGCATCGAAGCTGCTGGCGGCGCTGGCGAGGTCGGCGACTTCGTCCGTTTCGGACCAGCGTCCGGGTCGGTAGATCAGGCCGGAAGAAAATCCACAGGCACCCTGTTCCAGAGCCCTGGCCACATGATTGCGCATGGCGCCGAGCTCAGCCGGGGTCGGTCCGCGCTTTTCCATGCCCATGACAAGAGTTCGAACGGTATTGTGGCCGACCAGCATCATGTTGTTGATGGCGGGCTGGTGATCCAGCGCGGCTTTGAAGTAGCCGTCCAGATCGGTGAACTCGCCGCTGAGGCCGGCCAGGATGCCGCCGCTGGCCGCCACGCTGTCCTGCGCCGGATCTGCGGGAATGGCGGAGAAGCCACAGTTGCCGCTGACAACGGTGGTGACGCCTTGCGCGAGCTTGAATTCCATGCCGGGATGGCGGAAGAACGCCCCATCGTCGTGAGCATGGGTGTCGATGAAGCCGGGGGCAAGGGTGAGGCCCTGGCCGTCGATTTCCGTGCGGGCGGCCATGCCGCTCATCCGGGTGTCCACCGCGCTGATCCGTCCCCCTTCCACCAGTACGTCGGCGGGCTGTGCCTCGCTGCCGGTGCCGTCCAGGACGGAGACGTTTCTGATGCTGATGTCGGCCATGTGGGTTTCCTTATCGGGGGGTGGGTTTATCTCAAAGGCCGTAGCGGCCGGGCTCCGTGCGTAACCACTCACCGACCATCTCGCCGACCAGAATGGCAGACAGATTCGTGTTGGCCCGTGGCACGAAGGGCAGGATAGAAGCATCGGCAACCACCAGGCCATCCTGGAAGTGGCAGCAGCCACGCTGATCGACCACGGCCATGGGATCGCTGGCTGGACCCATCTTCACGGTGCACGAAGGATGATAGCCACTGCCGGACAGCTTCCGGGTCAGCGCTTTCAGGGAATCATCGTCGTCGGGTCTGGCCGGATCCGGAAAGGTGACCGCCTCGATCATATCCGCCAGCGGTCCGGTTCGAGTGAAGGCCAGGGCGTCTCTGAGGCAGCCGACCAGTCGGTCTGCATCCCGGTCGTCTTCGCAGAAGCGACTGTCGATCACAGGCAAAGCATGCGGGTCGGCGGAAGCCAGACGCAGTTCGCCGCGCCCATACTGGTACTCGATCACGGCGGCGATGCCGATCAGTGGCGGCCCGCCTCGTCGTCCCACGAAACTGAGCTGCTCGATCTGCAGGTCGTTCCGTTTGTCTGATCCTTGTGCCGTGTAGCGCAGGATGGTCTGGATGATGGGCGCATCGAAATCGATCAGGGCCCCATCCTTTGCCTGGCAGACCACGGACAGTGCCGGATGATCGCTGAGATTCTGACCGACGCCAGGCGCCTCGGCGACCCGGTCGATGCCGTGCCGGTCGAGTTCGACTTTCGGGCCGATGCCGGAACGCATGAGTATGGCCGGTGAGAGAATCGCACCGGCACAGACCACCACCAGCTTGCCGCGAATCTCTTCAATCCTGCCCTGGTGTTCCACCACCACGCCCCGGCAGCGGCCATTCTCGAGCACCAGGCGGTGGACCAGACTGTCCGCCTGTATGGTCAGGTTAGGTCGTATTCTGGCCGGGGCCAGATAGCCGACGGCGCAGGAAACCCGGAGTCGGCCCAGCTTGTTCATGGGTTGCGGTCCGCTGCCCCAGGAGTCCGGTGCGTTGGCGTCCGGACAATCCGGATAGCCGAGCTCGCGCGCGGTTTCCAGAAACGCCTGATGCTGGGGCAGCATTTCGGCCGGCGGGTAGCGCCGGATGCTGATCGGACCGGCGTCGCCATGGTAGGGCGCCTCGCCATAATCCAGATCCCGCTCCATCCGCCGGTAAGCAGGCAGCACCTTGTCCCAGGCCCAGTCCGCATTGCCCAGTTCGGCCCATTCGGCGTGGTCTTCCGGCAGGCTGCGCAGGGCGATGGTGGTGTTCACGGCGCTGGAGCCGCCTACCACCCGGCCGCGGGGAAAGGCGACCTGACGGTCCCGGACCGGCTCGTAGGCCAGTGACCAGTCGTGGTCGGTATAGGAATTGTTGTGGCTGTTGACCAGGTCGAAGGGGGTGGCGGCGATGTCCGGATAGTCCGGGCCGGCCTCCAGCAGCAGAACCCGGCGATTGGGGTCTTCGCTGGCCCGGGCTGCGACGGCGCAACCGGCGCTCCCGGCGCCGACGATGATGATGTCCCAGTCGCTCATCTGCTCTCGCTCACTGCACTGCGGGTTTAAAAATGATCGGGGCTGTGTGGCGCATGATGGGTGGCGAACAGGGCATCCGCCTGCTCGATGGCGGCATCCTCTCCCTGGGCCATTCCCCAACTGGCCAGCTGGTTCACGCGGCGGAAACCGCTGAAGGCGCTGGACAGAGACTTGATGCTGAACTGCACATCTGCCGCCCTGCTGGTTGCTTTGACCCTGGCTTCGCCGTGCTTCACCCGCAGCAGCCAGTTGCCTTCATTCCAGGGAGATTCCTGATCGGGACGGACGCCGATCACCACCTCGCCATCTTCAGAATATCCCCGATTGGCCAGAGCGCCTGCCACGTCGACGATACGGAAGTAGATGCCTTCCTTATCCTGGGCGCGGAGCATGCGCGGTTCGGCAAACAGCTCCCAGGCCGGGTCGTCCGCCGGCGCGTTGGGCCACACCACCCGCCCCACCAGGTCGTGGCGGGCGATAAAAGCCCAGAGTGCGCGACAGGCATCGATATCGAGCCAGACCAGATCGCGGATCCGGATTTCCTGATTCCGGGCGGGGTGATCGACCTTCGAATCGCGCAGGGTGTAGACCACATAGCCCACCGGTTCGCCGACGCTGTTCCGGCAGATGGCGATGTGGGCCGGGCCTTCGCCCTTCCGGTCACCCAGCACGCTCGCCTGCCACAGGGGCGTACTGCGGTGCAGATAGAGGGTCCGGTCGGCGATGAACGAGCGGTACAGGGTTTTCATCGCAGGCATCGCGTCTGTTGCCGGTGTGCGCAATACGTCGTAGTCCGCGTTCGCCGGCTTCATCAGATTGAGGTCCACGGTGTCTACTTCGTAGTGCCGCTGCACGGAACACAGGCTGTAGCCGTAGCGCTGATAGATGGCCGCCTGAGACGCCCAGAGCGCGGCCACGGTCTGACCCCGATCTTTCATGTCGCGGAACGACTGCTCGACGATTCTGCGCAGCAGTCCCTGGCGGCGGTACTCGGGCAGGGTGCCGACGATGGTGACGCCGGCCATGGCCATGGCGCGGCCGTTGGCGCGCATGGTGAACGGAATGGCGCCATAACTGGCAACCAGTTTCGGGCCATCGAATGCGCACAAGGTCCACTCGGATCGGTTGCTGCGGGTGGTGACGTTGTCTTTTCCATCACCGAAGGCGCCGCCATAGACGTAGCTGGTGATCATCCCGATCTGATCCATCTCGCTGTCTGTCGCCGGTCGGATCTTGATCATCGGGCAGGCCTCGGCCCGGCCACCTGGAGCCGATGGATCACTCGAGGCTCATCGCCGTGATCGTGCACGGCAAAGTGCAGCACCGAGCGGTTGTCCCACATGGCGAGATCGCCGGGCCGCCATTGCTGGCGCGCCTGAAATTCGGGGCGGATGCTGTGCTGATACAGATAGTCGAGAACACTGCGGCTCTCCTCCCGGGTCCAGTCGACGAAGCGCTGGGTAAATGCCTTGCAGACGAAGAGCGCAGGGCGGCCGTTCTCGTCGTGGGTGCGGACCACCGGGTGGCTGGCGCGAGGCGCCTCTTTCGGATTTTCGCCATAGAGACCGGCCAGGCCTTCGGCGCTGTGGATGGCTTCGAGACCATCCACCAGGTTGCGCATACCGCTGGAGAGTTCCTGGTATGCCAGATGCTGATTGGCGAAGGCGGTGTCGCCACCGAACTCGGGTGCGGCCAGCGCATAGAGCATGGTCAGCTTCGGCGGACATTCGTTGTAGCTCATGTCGGAATGCCAATGCTGGTTCACGTCCCGGCGCTTACCCTGGTTGGTGAGTTCGATGATTTCCGGATGGTCTTCCAGACCGGCGTAGGGATGCCGCACGAGCTCACCCCAGCGACGGCCGAACGTCATCTGTTCCGCCGGTGTCAGGGTCTGGTTCCGGAAGACGAGCACATGGTGTTCGCAGAAGAGTTCGTTCAGCTGTTGCCAGGTGTGGTCATCCACCGTGCGCACATCCAGGTCTTCGATGACGGCGCCGAGGGGCGCGGCAAGACGGCTGACTTTCACATCGATCTCCTCAGGGTTGCTGGGCGACGGCATCGGCCGCCTCGGGTTGACCGCCCAGCCGGAGCGTCCGACGTTCGAGCCGTTCCCTGAGGCGTGCGTGCCGGGCCGGGGTGAGTGGGTAGTTCCAGATCAGCTTCAGGGCGAGGCCATAAAACACGATCGGACCAAGACAGTAGACGAGTCGCAAGGACAGCACGCCGATGTCTGAACTCGCTGCAACGCCACCGGCGGGATCGAATCCGAGCAGGCCGACGATGTTGAGCGAGACACCGGTGCCGAAGGCGATGGCGATCTTTTCGGTGAAGCCGAGAAAGGCGAAGTACGTGCCGGCGCGGCGCCCGCCGCTTCTGGCGGCATCCACGTCCACCACGTCCGCCAGCATGGCGATGGGCAGGAACTGAAGTCCCCCGAAGCAGAAACCTTTGACCACGAACAACAGGAAGAAGGGCAGGTAGTCGCCGTAGTCGAGCAGGAGGTTGGCGGCGGAAACGCAGGCCACCGTGATCAGCGTGCACATGAAGGCCCGGTGCTTGCCGATGGTGCGACCGAGCCACAGCCAGAACGGAATCGCACCGAGGCCGGCAATGAAATAGAAGAAGTAGGCCGCCCCGATCGTCGGCACACCGACGATATCGCGAATAAAAAACAGGGAAACCGCGTTTCTGAAGGATTCGCCGAACTGCACCAGCAGCACGATGAGCAGCACCCGCACCATGGGGCCGTTCTTCAGTACCAGCTTCAGACCTTCCCGGAAACTCGGGCGCTGCTCACCCTTCAGCGGAGCGGGTTCTTTCACCATGGTGAGCACGATGGCGACGCAGATCGGCAGCACCAGAATGATGGTCCAGGCGAGACCGGCCAGCACCGGACCGGTCAATGTGGCGCGGTCCACGATCGTCTTGTCCCGGAAGTCTCCGGAGAAGGCGCCGATCGCGTCATGCCACAGGGTGCTGAATACTTCCCCCACCCCCGAACCGCCGTCGGCGCGAATCTCGATGATCATGGGAACGGCAGCGGCCAGCATCAGGCCGATCAGCACGTAGATTTCCCGGGCCGCGGTGACCCGGCTGCGTTGATGGTAGTCCGGTGAGAGTTCGGCCCCCCAGGCCCGGTGGGGCAGGCCGATCATGGTGGCGCCGAGAAAGAACGTCGTCAGCCAGACGAGGAAATAGGGGAGTCCGACACCTTCCTCTGGAATGAAGAGTTTGTAGACCCCGAGCATCATCACCGGCGCACCGATCAGCAACCAGGGCCGGCGCCGTCCAATGGGCGTTTGCCAGCGGTCGGAGATTTCGCCCATCAGCGGATCGGTGATCACGTCGGTGAGCCGGGCCAGCATCAGGATGGTGCCGACCGCCGCCAGGCTGATACCGAGGCCGCCGGAGTAGTGAGCGGGAATCCAGATCGACAACGGATAGCCGATCACCGCCAGTGGCAGGCCGAGCGAGCCATGGGCGTAAATGGTTTTGAGCGACAGCGTGTCGGACAACAGGTCCCCTCCCCAGAGTATTTGCCGTCCGCCGAGCATACCTGACATGATCTGCGCCGGGGAGCATCCGCCCTTTGCAGCGAATGGCTGCATGTGAGGGAGCTTCTTCTGAAAACAGGTGTCAGACTGAAGATGCAGATGATTGCGAGAGAAAGGGTAGGCGCTCTCTCCGGAGAGCGCTCCGAAGAAAGGACGGCAGAAAGTCCGAGATTTTCCGACCCGCTGATGACCGCAGATGGTGAGGTGCGGGCCAGCGTCACGCCGCGTGCGCTCACTACGGTCTGGCTGAACACGGGCACGCTGTGCAATCTCACCTGCGAGAACTGCTACATCGAATCGAGCCCGAAGAACGACCGGCTCGAATATCTTCGCCGGGACGATGTGCTCACCCTTCTGACCGAAATCCGCGATGAATCCCTGCCGGTCAGGGAAATCGGCATCACGGGCGGCGAACCTTTCATGAATCCGGAAATTCTGGAGATCCTCGACGACTGCCTGGGCGGGGGCTTCGAGGTGCTGGTGCTGACAAACGCCATGCGGCCCATGATGAAAGTGGCCGAGGGCCTCGAGCAGCTCCACCGGCGCTATCCCGAACAGCTGACCGTTCGGGTGTCTATCGATCACTTCGATCAGATACTGCACGAAGAGGAACGGGGCCGTCGTTCCTGGCAACCGACCCTCGACGGGTTGGTCTGGCTTGGCCGGCAGGGCTTTCGTATCAACGTGGCAGCTCGAACCCGCTGGGGAGACACGGAGGCATCGCTCCGGGCTGGTTTCGCAGCGCTCTTCATACGCCTCGAACTGGACCTGGACGCCAGCGATCCGAATACGCTGGTGCTGTTTCCCGAGATGGATGGTTCAACCGATGTGCCGGAAATCACCACCGCCTGCTGGGGCATTCTCGACGTGAACCCGGCCGACATGATGTGCGCCAGCGCCAGGATGGTGGTCCGTCGCAAGGGTGCAGAGCGTGCCGAGGTGGTCGCCTGTACCCTGCTGCCTTATGACACCGGGTTTTCCCTGGGCGGTACCCTCCGTGAAAGCCTCCAACCCGTGTCGCTGAACCACCCCCACTGCGCCCGATTCTGCGTGCTGGGCGGCGGTCGTTGCTCCGGCTGACGGCGCCCAACTTCCCGACAACTACATTGCCTTAATAGCGGATGCAGGTATCGGTTTGCCTGTGACGGGGTTCTCAGTAAGCCTGCCGGGGCCTGGCTATCGTCGGTGTTCAAGGGTGAAAGGTGCACCGGATGAAAGGCATGGCTGCCCGCAGCGGGCAAGTGACCGAAGGCCGCTCAGGTGGCGGCTCGTTCCTGCTTGTCCTGATTGTCCTGCTCGCCGGTGGTTGCGTAACGACGCCCGTGGCACGGGTCGGTGGCGAACCCGAGCCGGCGCCAGCGGCTACTGACCCAGGGTCGGAATCGGCCGCAACAGAGACTGCTGAAACCCAGGGGCCGGATACGAAGCCTGCCGCCGCAACACCGGCGCCACTGGCCGTGGTGCTGCACGATCCTGGCGAGCGCCATCTGGAAATGCTGCAGGTGTTCTCTGCCCGGCTCGGCCGCCCCTATCAGGTGTACAACATTGCCCACCGCGGTCCGGATGCCGTGGTGCAGGTGCTCAAAGACAGATCGCCCATCGAGGTGATCGCCCTGGGCCCGCTCGCCTATGACCTCACCCGATCCGTGCCCGGCCTGGACGTGTTCCATGCCGGCGTGCTCGATTCCGGTGAAACCCGCCGGGGCGTGGATGCCTTGCCGCCATTCGACGCTCAGCTCGATTACTGGATGAGCCAGGCCCCCGATCTCCAGCGGATCGGCGTCATCGGCGGTACCGGCATGGTGGCGCGGATGGAAGCACTCGAGGCTGCCGCGGCGGAAAGAAACGTGCACCTCGAACAGCACGCGGTGGCGTCGGACTCGGAACTGCTGCTGGCTTTCCGGAGCATGGTCCCGCGCATCGACGGCTTTGTTTTCCTCCCGGATGAAACCGTCCTCAGTCCACGGGTCATCCAGCAGGTGATGAATCATGGACGACGCAACGGTGTGCAGATCCTGGTTTACAGCCCGGTGATGTTCAATCTCGGTGCCAGCCTTTACCTGCAGCCCGATCCGGTCCGGGTGGCAGACGCCCTGGTTTCCCTCGTGCACGATCCGGACAGTCGACCGGAGGTGACGGAAATGCGTTGCCGCTCCCGGTTGGCCGGACAACTCGCGCTCTCCGCCGCCGATGTGACTGTATTCAAGCGCGGCGACTGATCAGAACCATGCGCAGCAAATCATCCACAGGCCGCACGCTGGTGCGGGAAATGCTGATTTCCCAGCTCGCCTTCGCCGCATTCGTCGGCATGGTGGCCATCGGTTGTGTCTGGTGGGTGTCGAACTGGGTGGTGCGCGACAACCTGGATGACTGGGCCGTGCGCTGGGTGGGAGAGATGGAATCTCTCGGCTCGGGCTTTTTTGTCAGTGGGTCCGATGAGCGTTTTCTCGAGCTCTCGCGTTACCTTTCCCGGTTTTCCGAAATCGAGTATGTGCGCTACTACGACCTGAACGGCGAAGTGATCTATCTGGAGAGTGCGGTGGAAGCGCCTTCGGTCTTTCCGACGCTGACTCAGGCCGAGATGGATCACCTGCACCGGATAGCGACGCCGGATACGAGTCAGGGCGACGGCGTGCCTCGTTACCAGATGGATCTGAGCCGCGAACCCATGGTGCGGATCAGTCAGGCAGTCAGTCGGGAGTCCATCATTTCGTCGAATCTGTTCAGCGCCGAGGTGCTCTCTGAGCTGGAAAGCAGGGCGACGGTGGTGGGCTTTGTGGAGCTGGGTCTGGACTACGGTGCCTATGACCGGGATCTGCTCGACGGCGTGGCGGCGGGAACCGCCATCGTGCTGCTGGCGTTCCTGGCGCTCATTCTGGCGGGCCGGCTGGCGCTGAAGAAAGCCGTGCAGCCCCTTGTGGACATGCAGCAGCCGCTGGATCTGATTGCCCAGGGTGATCTGGAAGTGAGCGTGCCGTCATCTTCGCATCGGGAAATCGCCGCGGTGGGAGACGCCCTGAAAACAGCACTGACGAAGATCCGGGAACGGGACGCACACCTCACCCGGCTTGCGAATTTCGATCCGCTCACCGGCCTGACCGCGCGCTATCACTTCATCGAGGAACTGGGCCAGCGTCTGAACTCGGACAGCAGCGGTGCCCTGTTCTTCATCGATCTCGATCAGTTCAAGCATGTGAACGATACCTACGGGCACGATGCCGGCGATGAAGTGCTGGTGCAGATCGGCGGGCGTCTCAAGCAACTGGTGCGCCGGGGCGATCTGCTGGGTCGGCTCGGCGGGGATGAGTTCGTGCTGTACGTGTCTGAAATCTCCGCCTCCGATGCCATGGCCGTGGCGGACAAAATCATCCGGGATATGAGTGAATTTCCACTGGTTTCCGGCGGGAACTCCTTCTCTGCCAACTGCAGTCTGGGTGTGGCCATGATCGGTCCGGAAGGTGTGGAATCTCCGGAAACGCTGGTTTCTCAGGCCGATGTGGCCTGTCGTCTGGCCAAGACCCAGGGCCGCAATCGGGCCTGCCGCTATGAGCCTGATGAAAAACACATCGAGATGATCAAAAGCGATGTGCAGTGGCAGAACAAGCTCAAATGGGCGCTCAAGGAAGATGGTCTGGTATTGCACTATCAGCCCATCGAACGGGTCGCCGATGGCGCGATTCGGCACTATGAAGTGCTCGTTCGGCTCGAGGAAAACGGCATGCTGTATCGGCCGGATCAGTTTCTGCCCGCGGCGGTGCGTTTCGGATTGATGCGGGACGTCGACCGGTGGGTGATACACCATGCAATCGATGAGCTGGCGCGGGTGCGGGCCCAACAGGGGGATATTTCCTTCGCCATCAATCTGGGCGGCAGTGCGTTTACGGATGGCCGGCTGGGGGAGTTCGTACTTGGACGGCTGGCGGAATGTGGCGTACCGGCGACTGCGGTGATCTTCGAGATCACCGAGCAGGTGGCCGTGGGCAGCTTCTCGGAAGCGGTGCCGCAGATCCGGGCGCTCATGGAAGCAGGTTGCTCCTTCGCGGTGGATGATTTCGGCACCGGCTACAGTTCCCTTTCCTATCTCAAACGCCTGCCCGTGCGCTACATCAAGATCGATGGATCTTTCATTCAGCGCCTGTCGGTCAGCCGGGTGGACCAGACCATCGTTCGGGCGATTGCCGACATCGCGAGGATCATGGGCAAGGAAACCATTGCCGAGTTCGTCGGAGACGAGAAGACCCGGGCGCTGATAAAGTCGATCGGCATCGACTATGCGCAGGGGTATCTGATCGGCGCGCCCGGACCGGAGATCGCACCGGCCGGTGACGTCAGCGCCCTGGGTGACACCGACGACAACGACGACGGCAGTGCGGCGAAAGTGGTGTCGATCAAAGCAGGCAGACGCCGGAACAACTGAGCGCCCCGGCTTGTCGGTATCCGGACAGCGGCCTAACATGCGCCGTTTCCGGTATCGAGCAGCCAATGCTCCCGAAAATTTCCCCGCAGACCCGTTCGCTCCCAGCCGGGCGCTTCATGCCATTACCGGCCCTGATGCCGGCCCTGCTGCTGGCCCTGCTGCTGGCGCTGATCAGCATGGGTGCGCATGCCCAGGCGGCCGCGCCCGAAACTGCCGCCGAACCGGCAGTGACTGCCGAACCATCGACCCCGCAAGATTCGCCCACGGCGGACCTCACCAGCCGTTCTCAGGAGGCGCTGGGCAAACTGGATCAGCTCAACGGCGACCTCGAGTCCATGGGCGATGCGGAGGAGGCCCAAGAGGCCCTGGAGGCTTTGCGCAGTAGAGTGGACGCGCTGCTGCCCGAAGGTCAGACGATCGAGGAACTGGCCGGCAATCCCTCGGCCATGGACGGTGTGGCCGTGCGGTCCCGGGCCGTCACCATCCAGGCCACGGCCCTCATCGACAGCCTGACCAGAGACGCAAAGTCCCTCGAAGAGCTGCAGGTGGAAACCCGCACGCTCATCGCCGACTGGGAGCGGACGCAGAACGATTCCACCGACATTCCGGCGGCGCTGGAAGAACGGGTGGAGGCCATTCTCCGTGGCGCCAGAAAAGCCGAGCAGCAGATCAATGCCAAGCTGAACCGGGTGATCCAGCTGCAGGATGACTCCATGGCGGTCCGTAATCTGATCACCCCCATCTCGCAGCGGATCGACACCTACGGAAAATCTCAGCAGACGCGCATGTTTGAGCGCAATGTGGATCCGATCTGGGTGATCACCACCGACCACATCAGCGAGTCTTCCGAGCGTGCCACCCGCCGACTGTCCGATGATTTCGTGCGGGATTTCAGATCCTGGATCGAGACCTCGGAAACATCCATCGGCGGCCATCTGCTGCTGCTGCCACTGCTGCTGTATCTGCTGTTCAAACTCAAATCTGCCGCCGAAGCCCCCAGTTCGGCGCTGAATCGACCCGTGGCTACCGGGATCCTGATCTGGATGCTGATCGGCGTGGCGGTCTACGCCGGTTCTCCGCAGGTGGTGCGGCTGGTGTTCATCGTCACTGCGATGCTGGTGGCCACGGTGGTGCTGCTGAACTTCCTGCCTCGGGAGATGCGCAAGGGGGTGCTGGTATTCGCCGGCGTCACCATCATCCACGAGGTGATACAGAGTCAGCCCGTGATCGAGCCCATGCCGCGGGTTGCCTACCTGATCATTGGCGTGATCCTGATGGTGGTAGCCTGGATGGGGCGCGGGCACGGAACCAAGCAGGCCTTCATCGAGTGGGGGGCACCGAAGGCGCTGATCAACGCAGCGGAACATGCTGCCGTGCTGGCCCTCGGCGTCGCCCTGGTGGCCAATGTGATGGGCTACGTGGTGCTGGGCAAACACCTGACACAGGGTGTGATCGATTCCATTGCTGTCTTTCTGGTGCTGTTTGCCGGCTTCAGTTCCATCAGCGAGATCATTCAGATCGTGCTCGAACTGCCGGCGCTCGATAACTTCCGCTCCATCGCCGCCAACCGGTTCCGGTTACGCCGGGCTCTGCGCAAGCCTCTGGTCTGGCTGTCTCTCTTTCTCTGGATCTGGGCCACGCTGAGGTCATTCAATATCGATGGCTGGGTGATCGGTTCGGTGCAGACCGTGTTCCTGGCCGAGATTGCGCTCGGTGATGTGACGTTGTCGCTCAGTGGCATCTTCGTGTTTGTCTTCGCCGTCTGGCTGGCGATCTGGACGTCCCGGGTGGTACGGGCGGTGCTGAACCAGGACGTTCTGCCACGGATGAATCTGCCGAGAGGTGTGCCGAACACCATCTCCATGACCGCCCATTACTCGATCGTCATGATCGGGTTGCTGCTCGGCGTTGGCTTCATGGGGCTGGATCTTTCCAGTCTTGCGTTCGTGGTTGGTGCCCTGGGCGTGGGTATCGGCTTCGGTCTCCAGAACGTGGTGAACAACTTCGTATCCGGTCTGATTCTGATTTTTGAAGCGCCGATTCAGGTGGGCGACACCGTCGAGGTGGGAGAGCTCATGGGGCGCGTCACCCAGATCGGCATCCGGACCAGCCGGGTGCGCACCTACAGCGGTTCCGAGGTGATCGTGCCTAACGGCGACCTGGTTTCCAACCAGGTGATCAACTGGACCCTTTCCGACCGTCGCCGCCGGCTGCAGCTGGGGGTCGGCGTTGCCTATGGCACGGATCCGGACCGCGTCACCGAGCTTCTCAAAGGCGTGCTGGAGGCAGATGCGGAAGTGCTGGACGATCCGGCGCCGCTGATCGTCTTCAATGAGTTCGGCGACAGCTCTCTCAACTTCGATATCTATGCCTGGATCTCGGACTTCGACATCGGCTTCAGCACCACGCACCGGCTGAACACGGCCATCAACGCCGCACTGGCCGAGGCCGGCATCAACATTCCGTTCCCGCAGCGGGATCTGCATCTGATTTCCACACCGGAAGCCGGCTGATCCTACCGTCCGGATGAACCTGGCACGCCCGGACCGATCCCTGACCGGGCAAGCCTGGCGGCTCGTTGGTCTTTTTTAGAGACTAACGTTGTCCGGCAGCCATCATCATGCTGTCATGAAGGCACTGCTGTTTTCGCCCGCATTGATGGACGCGCGGGCATGAGAAGTCGACGACTCGGCTCGAGTTGCTTCAGCGATGGGTAACACCACGACTGAAGCCGAAGAAGCACAAGCGACCGCAGCAGCTGAACAACAAGGAGTGACCATGTTGATTTTGACGCGAAGGGTAGGCGAGCGACTCATGATCGGAGACGAGATTTCAGTCACCGTCCTGGGCGTGAAGGGGAATCAGGTGCGCATCGGCGTGCATGCACCCGCAGACGTGAGTGTGCACCGGGAAGAGATTTACGAGCGGATCCAGGCCGAGCAGGAATCCGCTCGGCTGGCAGCTGCAGCCGGCTGAGTCGACGGCGTTCCGCCTGGAGCGCCTCACAACTGACTGACCAATATGACAGCGGACGGTCCTCCGAGGACTGGCCGTCGGAATGCTTTTGGGTTTATTTTCGAGGATCGTGGCCGGTCGTCGGAAGGATCCACCGCCCACGACATCCGCTCACCCCAACCCGAGAACAACAAAAGGCATGGTGGCATGGACCTCCGAGATGATGAATCCGCTGGCAGACCGGATGCTGATGAGGTCAGGTATCGAACCCTGACTCAGATGGAGAAAGTCCTGCGCGTGCTCGTGGAACGCCACGGGGCGCGGACAACTGTCGGTGAGTTGCTGGCTGTCTATGCGGCCATGGCGAAGCTCTGCAAGCAGGAACAGGTGAGCATCGCCGAAATTTCGGAGGCCACCGGCCTGCCCAAGCAGAATCTGTCCCGCTGGGTCCGCAAGCGGGTGGGTGACAGCATTTCTCTGCGCGTCAACGAAGACGATCAGCGGGTGCACGACGTGGTGATGGTGGACTCACGGCGGGGGCAGGAAAATATCGAGCGTCTGGCCGGGATTTTCAAAACGGACGGCAGCGCCGACTGATTCTGCCCGGGCTGTTATCCTGATCGGGTATGGCGCTACCCGAACATCTTGAAAGTCTGCTCGATCCGGCGAGCTATCCGCATCCCTGCCAGCAGATCGAACTCATCGAAACCCACATTTCCTGGGTGCTGCTCACCGGCGAGTTCGCCTACAAGCTGAAGAAACCGGTTCATTTCAACTTCGTTGATTTCAGTACGCTGGCCCTGCGCAGTCACTTCTGCCGGGAAGAAGTTCGCTGTAACTCGGCGTTCGCACCGGCGATCTATCTGGGTGTCTCGGCGATCTGCCGGCGTCCCGAAGGACTCAAGGTGGTGGATGCGGATCCCGAGCCGGAGGAATATCTGGAGCTGGCGGTCCGCATGCGTCAGTTCGATCCGGCGCTGGCCCTCGACCGGGTGCTCGCCCGAGGCCAGCTCGCGGAAGATGCTCTGGATGAGTTTGGCGCCGATCTGGCTGACCGGCATGACGCGCTGCCCACGCTGCGCGGCGCCGCGGAAGAGGTGCCGGTGCGGATGTTCGGCCCGGTGGAAGACAACTTTGAGGAGATCGGCGGCACCCCGCTCGCAGATCGGCATGGGACTGTGGTGGCTCGTGCCAGGGCCAGTGCCCGTAGAACGGCCGAGGCACTCCGCCCGCTGTTCGATGCCCGGATGGCCGGGGGTGCGGTTCGCGAATGCCATGGGGATCTCCATCTCGCCAATCTGGCGCTGATCGATGGCACGGTCACCGCCTTCGACTGTCTCGAATTCAATGAAAACCTGCGCTGGATCGACACCATGAGCGATGTGGCGTTTCTGTTCATGGACTGTCATTTCCGGAACGAAACCGCCCTGGCTTACCGGTTTCTGGACGGCTATCTGGGCCGTTCGGGCGACTACCAGGGAGTTCGGTTGCTCCCCTACTTTGCCGCCTACCGATCGGTGGTGCGGGCCAAGGTGGCTGCCCTGCGCTGGGTGCAGGCGCCGGATGCGGAGGGGGAAGGCCGGTTTGCCGCGCACATTCGCTGGGCCGATCGCTGGCTGGCCCGGCCGCCTGGCCGGTTGGTGCTCACCTGCGGTCTGTCCGGATCCGGCAAGTCCTATCTGGCTGCCCGGCTGCTGGCCAGATTGCCGGCGGTTCGACTGCGTTCGGATGTGGCGCGCAAGAAACTGGCGGGGCTGGGCGTGCTGGATGCCAGCGGTTCCGGTATCGATTCCGGTCTCTATGAGGCGGCGCGCACGGATGAGACCTTTGATTATCTGCTGGAGGTCGCCGGCGCGTTGATTCTGTCCGGCGAGCACGTGATCGTGGATGCCACGTTCATCGATAAAGCCCGGCGGGATCGGTTCGTGTCCCTGGCCGAGGGCCTCGGCGGCCGAGCCACGATCCTGTACTGCCAGGCCCCGAAAGAACTGCTGACAACCCGACTGCGATCCCGGTCCGCCGAGGGTGCCGATCCGTCAGAAGCCGATGAGCGAGTGCTCGAGTGGCAGTCCACGCGATTCCTGGCGCCAGCGGCGCCGGAACCGGTACTGACAGTGGATACCGCTCAGCCGCTGACGGATGCCGTTCTGGCTGATCTGGCCGCGGCCGTTCTCGCCGAACCCTGATACCGCCGGATCAGTTGCCTGGCGCAATGGCGAACGTGGCGCTGAGCGAACGGCTGATCTGAATAACCCCGGCGCTGAAACTGGGCTGGCTGTCTGCGTAGCTCATGGCGCGCATCGCTTCGGGCCGCGGACTGTGCGAGCCCACCACCACATGAGTCACCGATCCGAGTTTCACGCCGAAGCCGTCAGCGATCCGGGCGGCTTCCGCTTTCGCGTCTTCCATGGCCAGCGTCAGCGCTTCGTTTTCGAGCGCTTCCCGCTCCGATGTATCGAGCCTGATTGGCTCCACGTTGTTTACGCCGAGCGCCAGTGCCTGGTTCAGGAACTCGATATAGAGGCCGAGATCCCTGAGCACCACGGTCATGCTCCGGCTGGCAACCACGCCGTCCGCCACCGTTTCTTCGCCCTGCCGGCGATAGCGGGGATTGATGGAAAGGGCGGTGGCCGTGATGTCCTTCTCGTCCATGCCGAGTTTTCCGGCCAGGGCGATCAGGTCGGCGGTCACTTTGTTCAGGGTGCGGGTCAGGGCGGCAGCGTCGCTGCCTTCGCGGCGTACGTTGAGAGAAATGCGCCCCATATCCGGCACCACTTCCAGCGTGCCCTGGCCCGTGACCTCGATACCGCCAGGCTCGCCCTGGGCAGCTTCCGTGCAGCCGCTGCCGAACAGGGTAATACAGGCGATGACGATCGCCTGGAATCTGGTCGTCTTCATGCTGTGTCCAATCCGTCCATGTGTGCAATGGTGGCGATGAGTTCTTCCACCCGGGTGCTGTAGCCCCATTCGTTATCGTACCAGCCGATGGTCTTGATCATCTGCCCGTCGAGCACCTGAGTCAGCAGGCTGTCGAAGATCACGGAGTGAGGGTTGCCGATGATGTCGCTGGAGACGATGGGATCGGTGCAGTAGGAAAGGATGCCTTTCAGATCGCCATCCGCTGCTGTCTTCATCGCCTGATTGACCGCTTCCACAGAAGCCGGCCGTTCCACTTCCACGGTCAGATCGACCAGGCTGCCATCGGGAACCGGCACCCGCATGGCCATGCCGTCGAGCCTGCCTTCGAGCTCCGGCAGCACCTGGCCGATGGCCCGCGCGGCGCCGGTGGAGGTGGGCACGATATTGGTGGCCGCATTCCGGGAGCGGCGCAGATCTTTATGCGGCGCATCGATCAGGCGTTGATCCGAGGTGTAGGCATGGACCGTGGTGAGCAGGCCACGGCGGATGCCGAAAGCCTCGTGAAGCACCCTGGCCATTGGCGCTGCGCAGTTGGTGGTGCAGCTGGCGTTGCTGATGATGCGGGCATCGGGCGTGATCACGTGATCGTTCACCCCCGTCACCAGCGTGGCGGCCAGAGGGTCCTTGCAGGGCACCGTGAGAATCACCCGCCGCGCACCGGCATTCAGGTGCTGCTCCAGTTCGGCCAGACGCCGGAACTGGCCGGAACTCTCCACCACGTAATCCACACCCAGCTCCCGCCAGGGCAATCTGGACGGATCCTTCTCGGCGAGTACGCGGAAAGGATCGCCGTCGATCTCCATCCGATCGCCGTCGACGGAAACTTCCCCCGGATAGATGCCGTGAATGCTGTCGTAGCGGAAGGCGTAGGCCAGGTCGTCGGCACTGGCCAGATCGTTCACGGCAACCACGTCGTAGTGACCGTGCAGTTTGGCGATACGGGTGATGGTCCGGCCGACCCGGCCGAAGCCGTTGATCGCGATGCGGGGTTTGCTCATCGTCGGTTCGATCCTTCCTTTGGCGGTTGTGATGATTTGGAGCCCGATTGGGGGCCAGGGTTCAACGCCCCGTCGCTGCCTGCTCCAGGTGTTCAGACGATCCTAGCACTGCGGCATGAACCGCCATACGGCGTCGGGCCTGTGGCTTCCGCGTATACTCCACCGCCTTGATTTCTGAAATCCAACTGCAACGGGGGCAGCCATGATCTCCACTCTCATCCTGATTGGCCTGATCGTTCTGGCATTCTGGGCGGTGGCGCGCTTTTACCTGTCCGGAGAGGACCTCTCGCGCTTCGACGGCAGCACGGCGGCGGCGGTCGGCAGCGCCGACGGTCAGCGGGAACCCAGCGCCGAACATCACGAGGCCGTCGCCCTGCTGGCACAGGTGGGGCAGCAGAACTCAGGATCAGGCAGCCGGTTGCAGCAGATGCGGGATGGCATGGACAGCCTGGGTGAAGCCGCCGATCTGAATGGAATCACCCTCAAGCCGGTGGATGTTGCCGGGGTGCCGGGTGAATGGGTGCTGGCTGAAAACTCCGATCCCCGCCGGCGCCTGCTCTATCTGCATGGCGGTGCCTTCACCGCAGGCAGCCCCAGGAGCCATCGGCCGATCACCACCAAGTACGCGCGCATGGCGGGCGTGAGTGTGCTGGCGGTGGATTACCGGCTGGTGCCGGAAAACAAGCGCATCGACTGTCTGACCGACTGTCAGACTGCCTATCGCTGGATTCTCGAAAACGGCCCGGATGGGGCGCTGCCACCGGACGTGCTGTTCGTCTCCGGTGATTCGGCCGGGGGGAATCTGACGCTGGCGGTCATCGCCTGGGCACGGGATGCGGGATTGCGGGCTGCGGATGGGGCGATCGCGCTTTCGCCGGCCACGGATGCGGCCTTCGCGAGCCCGAGTCTGGTCAGCAATATCGCGACGGATCACATGCTGGGTCCCATGTTCGGGCGCATCACCCGGCTGCCGAAGTCAGTGGTTGCCTGGTTCGGCTGGTTGAGCAATCGCATGCATCCCTGTGATCCGCGCATCTCCCCCTTACGTGGCGATCTCGCCAATCTGCCGCCCACCCTGGTGCACGCCAGCGAGGCGGAGATGCTGCTGGACGATGCCCGACGGTATGTGAACAAAGCGACGGCCGCCGGCTCCGAGGCCACGCTCGAGACCTGGCACCACATGCTTCACGTCTGGCACATATTCGAGCCGAGCCTGCCGGAAGCTCAGGAAGCGTTCGAGCACATCCACCGCTTCATGCAGCTGGTGGAGCAGAATGCCCGTGGCGTTTCGGCCGGCTGAATTCAGCGCCTGTGACACATGAACTGCTGGCCCGGTCCGTGGATATCCTCCGCCGGCTGGAGGAAGACGCGGACACCGGGTTCGATGCCCGCCTTACGCGGGATCGTGAGATCGGCCGCACGCTGACGGCGACGAACGATCTCGACCGGGTGCTCGCCTGGTGGCAGCAGCTTGGCCCATCGGAGGCGGCAGGCCCGAGTCCGGGCAATCGGGTGGCGGCGCTGTCGAAAGTGGCAACTCTGGTGCTGATCCTGATCGGGCTGGTCGCCGGTGGCGGGTTGGGCTCGTTGGCCTTTGCTTACGATGGCAGTCATCCGGTCAACGTGCTCGCGCTGCTGGGCGTGCTGGTCGGCGTGCCACTGGTCCTGCTCATCGCCACTCTGCTTTATCTGCTGCCCGGGCGGATACCCGGACTCGGCGCACTCCGGGATACCCTGGCGGTGATCAATCCGGGACGCTGGGCGGGCGCCTGGCTGGACCGCTACAGCGAACTGAATCTGTTTGCCGGCTTTGGCGCGTCCCGATCGGACTACGCCCGCTGGCAGTTGCTCGTGTTCTCCCAGTGGTTTGCGGTGGGCTATTTCGCCGGTGTGGTGATCGCTGGAATGATTCTCGTGGCGGTATCCGACCTGGCTTTTGGCTGGAGCAGCACCCTGAATCTGGAAGGGGACAGCGTGCACCGGGTGTTCGCTACCCTGTCGCTGCCGTGGCAGGCCTGGCTGCCCGGGGCTGTTCCTGATCTGGCATTGGTCGAAGGGTCCCGCTACTTCCGTCTGGAGACTCAGCCGGTGAGTGTTGATCAGGCGGCGGCCCTGGGTGCCTGGTGGCCGTTCGTGCTCATGACCATACTGGTCTGGGGCCTGATGCCGCGCCTGCTGCTGCTCGGGTTCGGCGTCTGGCGGCGACGGATAGCGTTACGTCGCCTGCTCTGCCGGAACCCGGAGGTGCTGGCGTTGCTGGATCGGCTGCGGCCGCCGCACGTGGACTTCGGGCCGGAGCTGAATGAAGAGCAGGATGCTGGAAGCGCCGTCAGGGCGTCTGCGCCGACCTTGCCGGCGGACGATGGAACGGTGCTGCTGATCTGGAACGAAGCGCTCGCGGAAAACGCCGCGCGGCAGTGGCTGGCCGGCCGGATGGCGACCACGGGCGGTGCGCTGCTGAACGTGGGTACACGGGACGGTGCGGCTGGCTGGGCCCGGGTGCTGGACGGTGTTGTCGATCAACCGTCACCGGCCACTCGACTTGTGATCTTCAGCAAGGGCTGGGAGCCGCCGCTGCTCGAGTTTTCTGATTTCCTCGAGGTGTTGCGCGCCAGAATCGGCGACGCTGCCACGATGGTGGTGGTGCCGATCAACATCCGGGGAGACGGCATCGATCCGACAGACAGAGAAATCTGGGCCGGGTTTCTCGGTCGGCACGGCGACCCGCGCCTCTATGTGATGGAACCGGCCTGATGGCAGGGCCTGTTCAGGAGTGTGCAGCATGATCCCGACGTTTGCCGTGGTGGGTCATCCGAACAAAGGCAAGAGTTCCATCGTCGCAACGCTGGCGGAAGACGACCGGCTGGCGATTGGACCCACGCCGGGCACGACCCGGCGAGCGATGCCGCACCGTTTCTCCATTGATGGTCAGCCCCAGTACGTACTGATCGATACGCCGGGATTTCAGCGGGCCTCCGCAGTGCTTGAGTGGCTGGAAGCGCGAGCCACCACGGCCAGCGCCCGCCCGGCACTGGTCGCCCAGTTTGTCGAGGCTCACGCGGATGACCCCCGGTTTCATGACGAGTGCGAGTTGCTGCGCCCGATTGTCGAAGGCGCAGGCATTCTCTATGTGGTGGACGGGTCCAAGCCGTACGGCGCCGAGTACGAACTCGAGATGCAGATCCTGCAATGGACAGGCCGGCCGCGAATGGCCTTGATCAATCTCATTGGCGAGGAAGACTATCAGGCGGAATGGCGCCAGGCGCTGGATCAGTATTTCTCCCTGGTCCGGATTTTTGATGCGGTGGGTGCTGATTTCGACACCCGGGTAGGCCTGCTCGAGGTATTTGGTGAGCTGGATCCGGAATGGCGGCAACCGCTGGATCGGGCCGTTGGCGCGCTGGTCGAAGAGCGGGTGGCGCGTCGGCGCCGGAGTGCGGCGGAAATTGCCCGGCAGCTGGTGGATTGCGCCGGGCTGTCCGAGGAAACCCGGCTCGCGCCCGGTCAGACGGTGGCGGCGCAGCGGGACCTGTTGACGGATCGATTGAAGAAAAAACTGCGTCGGCGTGAATCCCGTTGCCGTGAGGCGGTGCAGGGGATTTACCGGCATCAGTCCCTGGAAAGAGACGAACCGGGGCAGATTCTGCTCGAGACGGATCTGTTCACCGATTCCGGCTGGCGGCTGTTCGGTCTGTCCCGGGAGCGGCTGGCCGTGTCCGGCGCGCTCACCGGTGCACTGGCGGGCGGTGGCATTGATGCACTGCTCGGCGGCGCCTCGCTTGCCCTGGGTGCCGGCATCGGTGCGGTGATCGGTGGCGCCGGCGCCTGGTTCGGTGGCGGCGAACTGGCGAAAGTAAAGGTACTGGGCGAAAGCCTGGGCGGCCAGGTGGTGCAGGTGGGGCCGGTGAAATCGCCGAACTTTCCCTGGGTGCTGCTTGGCCGTGCCTGGCTGCACCATCAACTGGTCGCGGAGCGCAATCACGCCTATCGGGCAAGTATCAGTCTGGCTGTGCAGGGCGAGGAGAATCTGATGGATTCTCTGCCGGATGGACTGGCGAAAGACCTCGGCCGATCCTTCGCCAGGCTCGGAAGCCGGGGCGACAACGCCGAGTTTCTTGCCGCCCTCACCGATCAGGTGGACCAGGTTCTGTCACAGAACCTGACCGATGCCACGTCCGAGACGTAGTGTGCTTCGTTGAGCATGCCAACTGTGAACCAGGCCGCGGACGGCGCGTGCCGGTCGGCGCCAAGCTCGGATCATGGACCGCGCCTTCTCAATTCTGCTGTTCGTACTTGCCATCCTCTCGATCGGCACTGCCGGACTTCTGCTGCTCAGCGGCTTCATCGAGTATCTCGTGGCCGGGCGCTGGCGGATCGATTCGCTGCTTGATGCGGGCTATGAGTTGAATCTGCTCAATTCCCGCTGGTTTCTGGCCAGCCAGGCGGGCGGTCTGATTCGGGAAGGTCTCCGGCAGACGCCGGCCTTCGTGGCGCTCCTTGTTGTTGGTCCGGCCGCCTGGTGGCTGAGCAATCGGCTGGGCAGGCGCTGAACTGTCTTTCATCCCTTCGCTTGATTACATTGTCTGCTCGCGTCGCAATCGACTGCGCAGCGTCGCCCCTGGCGTTGCGCTCGAACAGGAGTTGGATTGACCTACGATGTTGCCGTCATAGGCGCCGGGCACAACGGACTGGTGTGTGCCTGCTATCTGGCCGAGGCCGGCCTGAACGTCATCGTCCTGGAACGGCGGTCGGTGGTGGGGGGTGCGGCGGTCACCGAGGAGTTCCACCCGGGATTCCGGAATTCCGTGGCGAGCTACACGGTCAGCCTGCTGCATCCGCGGATTATCTCTGAGCTGAATCTGGCCCGGCACGGGCTGGAAATCGTGCTTCGTCCCTATTCAAATTTCCTGCCGCTGCCGGATGGTGACTGGCTGCGGACCGGGGCGGATCTTAAGGAGACACAGGCCCAGTTTCGGCGCTTTTCCGACCAGGATGCCGAACGCCTGCCTGCTTACTACGACATGCTGGAGCGGGGTGCCGCGTTGCTCCGCGAACTGCTGCTGGAAACGCCGCCCAATGCCGGTGGCGGCCTCCGGGATCTGGTGGCCGTCCTCAAGCTGGGTAACCGTTTCCGCCGTCAGAGCCGTGAGGAGCATCGGGATCTGCTCGATCTGTTCACCAAGAGCGCGGGAGAAATTCTGGATGACTGGTTCCAGTCGGAACCGGTGAAAGCGGTGTTCGGTTTCGATGCCATCGTCGGAAACTATGCTTCGCCGTACTCGCCCGGTTCCGCCTACGTTCTGCTTCACCATGTGTTCGGCGAGGCCAATGGCCAGCCTGGCCAGTGGGGGCACGCGATGGGTGGAATGGGAGCGATCACACAGGCCATGCGCGCCGAAGCGGTCGCACGGGGGGTGGAGATCAGAACGGACTCGCCGGTTTCCGGCGTTGCCCTGGATGGTGATCGCATCCGGGGTGTCCGTCTGACGGGCGGAGAAGAAATCCAGGCGCGCGCAGTCGCCGCCAACGTGAATCCCAAGCTGCTCTTCGAACATCTGGTGCCCCGGGATGCGCAGCCCGCCGACTTCCGGGATCGCATCCGCCGTTATCGGAACGGCTCCGGTTCATTCCGGATCAACGTGGCGCTCTCCGAGTTACCGGCGTTCATTGCGGCGCCGACCGATGATCCGGAGGGTGGCGTGCGTTCGGGCATCATCATGGCGCCCTCGCTCCGATACATGGAGCAGGCTTACTTCGACGCGCGGCAGTTCGGGTTTGCGCACAAGCCTGTGGTGGAGATGCTCATTCCCAGCACGGTGGATGACAGCCTGGCACCGGCCGGTGCACACGTCGCCAGTCTGTTCTGCCAGCAGTTCGCACCGGCACCGGAGGCCGGTTGGGATGCGCTCAAACCCCAGGCCGTGGAGGCCATCTTCGACACGGTGACTGAATTCGCGCCGAACTTCCGCCGGTCGCTGCTTGGCTTCAAAGCCCTCTCGCCACTCGATCTGGAGCGGGAGTTCGGCCTGGTTGGCGGGGATATATTTCATGGCGCCATGGGCCTGGATCAGCTTTTTTCCGCCCGACCCGTTCTCGGCCACGGTGATTACCGCACACCCGTGGCAGGACTGTATCTGTGTGGTTCAGGCACCCATCCCGGAGGCGGCGTGACCGGCGCGCCTGGCCATAATGCGGCCAGGGAGATGATCAGAGATCTGGCCTGAGTTGAAGCCGCTCGATCAGTGCAGTTTGACGAGCTGCTGCCAGAAAACCCGCTCGCCATTGAGATTGCTGCCGATGGCAAGTGGGTCGAAGCTGCCGCCCGCATAGGCGGCGGACAGTTCGAACGGAGAACGTTCCAGCAGCGCGTTCCACTGCGCGTAATCCCACACCTTCATCTCATAGTCGTCTTCGATCACTCTGCCGTCCGGAAAAACAAAGCGGGAGACGTGGGTTTCCGTGCCTTCGTGATAGCCTGTGCAGGCCCACTGTGAGGTCAGGGTTTCGCCCAGATATTCAAACTCCCACTCTTCGCTGGCGCCCACGTGCACGGGTGCTTTCAGATCGAGTTGAATCCAGTAGCTCGCACCTTCATGGAGATTGCGCGACATGGTGTTGAGATGGGCGAGCATGTCTGCTTCAGAGAGGAGGTGAGCGAGGGAATTGATCGGACACACCGCCAGGTCGCAGGCCTGATCCAGGTCGAAATCGCGGACATCCGCCTGAACCCAGGTGCCCTGTTGACCGAGTTTTTCGTAACGGGCCTGAGCCAGAGCCAGCATCTCGGCAGAGGCGTCTACGCCCACCGTATCAAAACCCTGCTCTTTGAATCCGCGCAACAGTCGTCCGCTGCCACACATGGGCTCGAGCACACGCCCTTCGGCGAGTCCGGAAAGGCCGCAGATGGCGCCCACCTCATCCGCCACCGCCCAATCGAATGCGGCATCGTAGACGGCGGCAAAGGTGGTGTAGATCTCGGTCATCTCAGTCACTCCAGGTGATCCGCCAGATCCGACCTTCGATGGCTTCCGTAACGTAGAGACCACCGTCCGGGCCGACCGCCAGACCGCCCGGACGCCAGGTGGCATTCGAGGGTCGCTGCAGGTTGTCGGTGCCTTTGAAGCCGATCATGAAGTCTTCCGGAGGTCCGGCGACGTTGCCGTCGGACAGGGGCTGGAAAGTGATCCGGTAACCGTCCTGAGGGAGTGGCGCGCGGTTCCAGGAGCCCCGCCAGGCGATGAAGACGCCTTCATGATAGTGCGCGGGAAACGTCTTGCCGTTGTAGAAGAGCAGGTCGTTGGGTGCCCAGTGCGCGGGATAGGCGTGCAGCGGCATCTGATAGGTATCGGCGTCGGCCTCCAGTTTGCCGTCGCCGCCATATTCCGGCGCCTGAAGTCTTTTGCCGGTGGCTGGATCCACGAAGGTGTACGGCCAGCCGTAGTTTGCGCCGGCGACCGCGCGGTGAAATTCCTCAGCAGGCAGTTCCGAGCTGGCTGCGTCATCGAAGTAATCCGGCCAGAGCGTGGAGAGCTGGTCTCGCCCGTGCATGGCGAAGAACAGGGCCGCTTCCGTGTCATTCCAGTCCAGCGCCACCACGTTCCGGGTGCCGGTCACGAAGCGCTCGCCATCCAGCTGATCCTGATCGAGTTTGCTGGCGCTGAATTTCCAGATGGCAGCCTGTCGTTCCAGCTGCGGGCAGGGCGCCAGGCCCGGAGAGCCTGGAGAACGGCGCTTCTGCTGACAGGCGTTGGACGGCGCACCGACATTGACGAAGAGATCGCCGCGATCATTCAGTGCAATGGATTTGGTGGCGTGAGAGCCCTGCCGGGGGAAACCATGGACGACGATTTCCGGCTCCCCTGCCGGCATCAGGTTGTCGTCGAGCATCACGCGACTGACGCTGACGGTGTCGGAGAAATAGAGAAAAGCGTTGTGTATTTCGAGGCCGGTGGTGATGGCGAGCTTCCGGCGCACCACATCGTCTGCGCGACCGTCGCCATCCGTATCGCGCAGCGCCACCAGCTCACCGTCACGCATGGAGACGAAGACATCGCCATTGGCGCGCACGGCGATGTGCCGGGCTCTTGCCCCCACCCCCTCATGGAATACCTGAGCGCTGAAGCCCTCGGGCAGCGTGAGTTCGGCTGCACTCAGCGATTGCGGGAATGCCGCCACCAGTAGCAGAGTGGCCGAGAATAAGGCCGCTATGGATCCTGGCCAGGCGGAACTGCATGTGTCTGCTGCATTGGTAGTTGGTTGGTCCGTTGCTTGGTCCGTTGCTTGGTCCGTTGCTTGGTTCATTGCTTGGTCCGCTGGTAGGTCGTACATCGTGAGGCGCCTCCTGGATCTTGATTCACTGACTGCGGGTTTCATCGCGGGTTGCTAATGCTGCCGGGTGCGTCAATCCCAGCGCACATCGCCTTCCAGCCAGGCTTTGATCAGATGGTGGGCGATGGCAAGCGCGCCTGGCACCTTGAGAACGTCCGGGTCCGGATTGGAAGCGCCGTTCTGCAGCCGGGCAAAGGCTTCCGCCACCTCGGCTCTCTCGAAAAAACGCACGTCGGTCATTTCTTCCGTATCCATGTTGATCTCGGTGCTTTCGGCCAGTCCGTGACAGCCGATCATCAACGAGGACGGGAACGGCCAGGGCTGTGATGAATGATACTGAACCGGACCGACCCGGATGCCGGCCTCCTCCATCACTTCCCGGCGCACGGCCTCTTCGATGGCTTCGCCCTGATCGATGAAGCCTGCCAGCGCCGAGTACATCCCGGTGCGGGCAAGCCGGCCGGCGGACTGTCCGAGCAGGCAGCGATCCCCGTCCAGGATCAGCATGATGGCGACGGGGTCCGTGCGCGGAAAATGCTCGGCGTTGCAGTCCGCACAACGACGGACATGACCGCCTTTGCCCTGGCTCGTGCGTTCACCGCAGACACTGCAGAACTGATGGCGGCGATGCCAGTCCACCTGGGATCTGGCCTGGGCGAGGATGCCGGATTCCGCCATGGGCAAGCCCATGGCGGCGCGGCGCGCGTCGTCGAACTGCCAGGGAGGGCTCAGATTCAGCTCGTGCATGGGATCGCCGAGCGCGGAGACATCCAGGGCAAAGTGGGCGGCGCCGTTTTCGAGGCCCAGCAGAATGGCGGGCAGATCGATGTTCAAACGTGCGACGTCCGCCTGATTCAGCCAGCCGAGGCGGGGCCCCGCCGGGTCGTTGCGGGTCAGAACATTCAGATTCCACAGCAGCAGGTAACGGCTGCCCGGATCATTGGCCGCCGCGCGGATGGCGGCTTCGTCCCGGCGCATAGCGTCGGCCCGATCGAGGGGATTACCACTGAAAGTGTGCGGATAGCTCATTTCGAAAACAGCTTCCTGACAGGAATGTGAATGGTCAGCTCGGGCTGATTCAGCATGAAGGCGGCGTCTTCATAGCTGGGTGGTCCGAATCGGATTTTCGCATCGTTCGAGGTGCCGAGCGGTTCTTTCGGCAGTCTGAACAGGCCTGTGTCGATCTTTCCGTTGTCGTTCAGGTCGTGGTAGACCGAGATGGCATATTCTCCGTAAGGCAGAGCGTCGAAGCGAATCGCGCTCCTGCCGTCCACCACGGCGACCGAGCCTTCTCCGATGGCATTGCTCTCCAGCCATCCTTCCGGCCCGGACCAGATGGCATAAACCAGGCTGCCGTCGTCACTTTTCATGCCCGATAACTCAACGATGAGTGTCCCTGCCGGCGTTGGTTCGGTCGTGCCGTCCGGGCCGGCGCCAGCAGCGGACAGCGACGAACAGGTGGCCAGAATGAGGGCTGATACGGCGGATACGAATGTACGCTGAGTGCGCGGGCTCATAACGCTAACCCTAGCATGAAGGTATGGCTGAGCAGGTATGGCTGAGGAAGGTATCGCCGGGAAGGTGTTCGCAGCCGTGCGGTCGAGGCGCTAGCGTCCCAGACGTTTGCTGCTGATGCGGGCGATGCGCGTGCATTCGTCGGAACAGTACCGACGGCCGGCATACGGGGTGAACAGATCTTCGCAGACCGGACAGGTTCTGGTTTCCGGCTTTTCCGTGCTGAGTTCGCCGCGTTTGCGCTTCTCAAGGAGCTCTGAAATCTGCCGGTTATCCTGGATCAGGGTTCTGAACTCCGAATCACTGATGTCGAGAAGTTCCAGTACCGTGCTCACGGAGAGTCTTGGAGAGCGGAGAAGCAGGGCTGCTGCTGATTCCTGTAGCGAATCCATTGCGCTAGATGACGACGAATGTCTGTCCGTTTAACCCGATCGATTGCCTATGATGGCACAAAGCGGGACTCAGGAAACGAAGACTGTTTCACAGTTGGATTCGCGTGGAGAACATGACTCGGACAAAACCCCGGCTGATCATCGACTGCGATCCCGGTCACGACGATGCGCTGGCGCTGATTCTGGCCAGTCATCTGGCGGACGTCGTCGCAGTGACCACGGTCAGCGGTAATGCGCCGCTCGCGAATGTGACCAGAAATGCGCTGGCGCTTCGCGCGCTGATGACGGGCGAAGTGCCCGTCTACGCGGGCGCCGCCCGAGCCATGGCCGCCAGCGAAGGAGACGAGGCCCGGCATGCAACACAGGTGCATGGCGAGAGCGGGATGGATGGCGTGAAGCTGCCTGATGTGACCGGCTCGGTACAGGGGCCGGCGGTGGAATTTCTGCTCCAGGCAACCCGGCGGGAAAGCGGCTTGTGGCTGGTTGCCATTGGACCACTGACCAATGTGGCCCAGGCCATCCGGGCGGATCCTGCATTCGCCCGCCGTCTGGCCGGAATCAGCATCATGGGTGGGAGCACCCGGGGCGGCAACGTAACCGCTGCGGCGGAGTTCAATATCTGGGCGGATCCGGAGGCGGCGGACGTGGTGTTCCGGTCCGGGGCGGCCATTCGCCTGTGCGGCCTGAATCTCACCCATCAGCTCAGAACGTCGGCACCCTTCCTGGACCGGATTCGGCAGATGGGGAGCCGGCGTGCCGGGCTGGCGGTGGACGTGCTCGAATACCTGCATGACCGGATGCAGGTGCTCACGGGTGAAGGCGCAGCGGCGCTGCATGATCCGTGCGCCGTTCTGGCGGTCACTCATCCGGAGCTTTTCCGGTTTGTGAGCCGACCCATCGCCGTGGCCCTGACGGACCCGCTGACCCGTGGCATGACCGTGGTGGATGAACGCTACGCCGGCAGAAACAGCCCGCATCAGGTTCAGGTGGCTTACGAAATCTATGCGGAGCCGGCGTTCGCCCTTCTGCTGGAAGCGTTGGCTGCCGATCCGGGTTGATCCGGTGTCAGCAGGAGAGAACTATCATGCTGATATAGTTTCAGCCATCCATGTTGAACGGAGAGCGGGCATGTGCATCAGAGATTCGGTCAGCGAAGCGGAATGGTCGGCGCGGCAGGATCTGGCCGCTTTCTATCGCCTGGTGGCCGGTTATGGCTGGGATGATCTCCTCCTGGCGCACCTGTCCTGCCGGGTGCCCGGCGAAGACGCCTATCTGATCAATCCCTATGGTCTGCTGTTCGAAGAGATCTCCGCTTCCAGCCTGCTGAAAGTCGACTACAACGGCCAGAAACTGCTCGAAAGTGACTACGACATCTCGCCGGAAGCAAACGTCATTCACGGCGCGCTGCTCACTGCCCGCAAGGACATCAACAGCATCGCCCACGTGCACACCATCGAAGGCACGGCCATTGCCAGCCGGGTCGAAGGACTGCGGAACATCTCCCAGCAGTCGATGATCGTCGCTGGCTCCCTCGCCTATCACGACTACGAAGGCGTGGTGCTGGATCCGGCGGAGGCGCCGAGGCTGGCGGAAGATCTGGGTGACGCCCGGCATATGATTCTGCGTAACCACGGTCTGCTGACTGTCGGGGCAACGGTTTCTCTGGCGTTCCAGGGCCTGTACAACCTGCAACGATCCTGTGAGATACAGGTGGCGGCGGAGTCCGGTGATGCGCCGCTCACCCACATATCCGACAAGATCATGGAGAAGACCCTGGCCATGTTTGCCCAGGGCGCGGCCTCCGGCCCCGGCCGGGACCTGCTGTGGGAAGCGCTGCTGCGGCGGCTGGACCGGAGCCAGCCTGACTTCCGCAGCTGACCTGCCGTTGATCGGAGGAGGTTACTGAGGCGGTGCTACCGCGCCACCCATCAGCGGAAATCCGGACAGCGCTTCCATGGCAACGGCGTTCAGCATTTCCTGCTGATTTTCCCGGTCAGCATCGTTGATTTTCTTGCTCGCCACGCCATGAAAAGCCGGGTTGTGGCTCGCCACGTCGTAGATGTCGACGGCCAGCTGGCCTTCCGTGTACTGCCGCACCCGGGTTTCCGTGCCGTAGTTGAAGCCACCATAGTAGCCGCGACCGTAGAAGCCGGTGTTGAAGCTCGAGGGGTAGGTGTCCACCTTGACCTGATCCCTTGAACCGACGGTGAAGCCGATGGCCATGCTGGCCGCTTCCGGATCGCTGACCTCGTTGTAGCCCTTGCCGTTCATGGTGATCCGGATGGCTTCCATCAATCGCCCCTCCAGCATGGGATTCACCGCCCCCTGGGCCTGGCTCACAGCCATGGGATTCTCAGAGATAAAGGCGTAGGTCTTGTAGCCTCGGAAGTCGACCTCACGGTTGTAGTCATAGGTGCTTTGAATGCCGCCGCTGGAGGAACATCCCCCGACGATGAGCACGAGCCCCAGAGAGACTATGGCGACGAGCGCGCGGTTGAACATGTTCGATTTCCTTTGGTTCACGGATTGGGCGGATCTTAACAGGGAAACGGGCAGTTGGACTTGCCGCATCCTGCGGACTTCGGCGCGCCGATATGGGATCAGACCAGATCCGTGAGCGCGGATGCGATGTCGGGATATTCGAACGCATGCTGCAGACGCCGACTCGCGACCTGCTGGCCGTCACACACCAGGGTTGCCTGTTCTCCGAGCAGGGCCTTGAGTACGAAACGGGGGGTGAACATCCAGGCGGGCCGGCCGAGCGCGGCACCGGCGGCCGCGGCGAAATCGACGTTCCTGACCGGGTTCGGTGCGACCAGATTGTAGGTGCCCCGACTGTCCGGATGCTCAATCAGGGTCTTCAGAACCGCGCTGACATCGTGGAGGTGAATCCAGGACAACCACTGAGTGCCTTTCGCGATGGGGCCGCCGACGAAAAGTTTGAAAGGCATCAGCATCTGGTGCAGGGCGCCGCCGCCTTTGCCGAGCACCACGCCCAGTCGCGCCACCACCGGACGCACGTCCGCTCGAAGGGTGTTCAGAGGCGCTTCCCATTGCCGGGCCAGATCAGCGAGGAAATCATCGCCACCGCCGCTGTCCTCGTTCACGGTTTTCATGCCGATGCCATAGAAACCGATGCCCGAGGCCTGAATGAAGACAGCCGGGGCGTCTGATGCGGCGTTGACCGCATCCACCAGCGTTTGAGTCGGCACCACCCGGGAGGCAATCAGGACCGCTTTGCGGCTTGTGGTCCAGCGAGGTCCGCCGATGGGTTCGCCGCACAGATTGACCACGGCGTGGCTGCCGGCGAGCACCTGGGGCAGGTCGGTATCCGTCGCCGTTCCCGGTTGCCAGTGTTTGAAGCTGACCGGCCCCACCGGTGGCCTGACCCGACCGCGCGTCAGGATGATCACATCATAGCCCGCGCTGCCGAGAACGGCCGCCAGCCGGCGTCCGATGAAGCCGCTGCCCCCGGCGAGCACGACCCGGGGGCGGGAGGATGGCGGGGTTCTAGCGTCGTCTGGCTGATCGGTCATTGGGGCTCTGCTGGGACTGAAGCACGTTGATGGTGAATGATGGTCAACCTTCGCTTAGGATTCGAATCCTTTTTCAGTGGTCCGGCGTGCCGGGCTGACGCCAGCGAGATTGTATGGGTCCTTTTGTATGAGTCTTTCTGTATGAGTCTTTCTGTATGAGTCTTTCTGTATGAGTGTGGGGCTCGAGGAACTGCTCGAACTTCTTTCCCTCGAGCGGATCGATGAAAATCTGTTTCGCGCCTTTCATCCGAAGGATCGGAACCATCGCCTCTATGGCGGTCAGATCATGGCCCAGGCCCTGCGAGCCGCTGCCTGGACTGTGACCGATGATCGGCCCGTTCACTCGCTGCACGGCTATTTCCTGCGGCCGGGCGACCCCAGGGTGCCGGCGCTCATCGACGTGGAGCGGATCCGCGATGGCCGCTCCTTCAGCACCAGACGGGTGGTGGTGATCCAGCATGGTCAGGCCATCTTCAACATGGATGCTTCTTTCCAGATCAGCGAACCCGGCCTGGAACATCAGATCCCCATGCCGGACCGGCAGCCACCGACAGACGACATGGTGCCCGGGGAGATGCGGGATTGGACCTTTCTCGGCTGGCGGCACGATCACAAGCGGCTTGCGTCCAGCGAGGCTCAGCCACCTTTCCAGGATCTCTGGTTCAAGGCCAACGGACAGGTGCCGGACGACCCGGTGCTGCATGCCTGCCTGGCGGTTTATGAATCGGACAACGCTCTGCTCGGCACCGCCCGGATGCCCCATCGGGATGTGATGAAGCGGGATCGGATGCAGATGGCGAGCCTGGATCACGCCATGTGGTTTCACCGTGCCGCTGTCCGTGACTGGCGGGTGGATGAATGGATGCTCTACGCCCTGGATGCGCCTTCCGCATCTCATGCCCGAGGCTACAATCGCGGGCTCATTTTCAGCGCAGACGGCAATCTCGTGGCCAGCACCATGCAGGAAGGGCTGATGCGCCAGCGCTAGCGGGCGCGGTGTTCCGGACGGGCAACCGGGTGACTCAGCGTTTCGGCCGGGGTTTCCGGCGATCGTTCGCCACTCGTTTTTTTGTTCGGGGCCGGGTGTCATCCGCTTCGGCGCGGGCGTGCTGGGTCCGGAATGACTTGCCGCGGCGGGCGGCGGGTTCGCTCTGCTGCCGTCGCCGCTGGCCCTCGGCGGCGATTCCCGTGCCGCGAGGCTGGAAGCTGGGCACCAGGTGTTTTTTCCCATTGCCGATCAGCTCGGCCCGGCCCATCTTCTTCAGTGCTTCACGCAGGACCGGCCAGTTCTCCGGGTCGTGGTAGCGCAGGAAAGCCTTGTGCAACCGACGCTGTCGGAGCCCTTTGGGCACCACCACTTCTTCGCTGTCGCGGCTGATTTTTTTCAATGGATTCCGGCCGCTCATGTACATGGCGGTTGCCGTGGCCATCGGTGAGGGCAGGAAAGCCTGCACCTGGTCGGCGCGGAAACCGTTTGCCTTCAGCCAGAGCGCCAGTTCCAGCATGTCTTCATCGGTGGTGCCGGGATGGGCGGCGATGAAGTAGGGGATCAGATACTGTTCCTTGCCGGCCTCCACAGAGAACCGGTCGAACATCTCCTTGAACCGGTAGTAGGTATCCATGCCCGGCTTCATCATCTTCGACAACGGTCCCTCGGAGAGGGCTTCCGGTGCGATCTTCAGGTAGCCGCCGGTGTGGTGTTGCGCCAGTTCGCGGACGTATTCCGGAGATTCGACCGCCAGGTCGTAGCGCACGCCGGAGGCGATCAGCACTTTCTTGATGCCCGGCAATTCACGCGCCTTCTTATAGAGGCTCACCAGCGGTGAATGGTCGGTATTCAGATTTGGACAGATCCCGGGGAAGACGCAGGAGGGGCGGCGGCAGGCTGCCTCGATCTTGGGATCTTTGCAGGCCAGCCGGTACATGTTCGCCGTCGGACCGCCCAGGTCGGAGATCACGCCGGTGAACCCGGGCACTTCATCCCGGACCGTTTCGATCTCTTTCAGAATGGAGGCTTCGGAACGGCTCTGGATGATCCGACCTTCGTGCTCGGTGATGGAGCAGAAGGTGCAGCCACCGAAGCAGCCACGCTGGATCGCGATGGAAAATCGGATCATCTCGTAAGCCGGAATTTTCGCGTTTCCGTAGCTCGGGTGGGGACGGCGGGTGAAGGGCAACTCGTAGAGCCGGTCCATCTCTTTGGTGTTGAGCGGAATGGGGGGTGGGTTCAGCCACACATCCCGATCGCCGTGTCGCTGGACGAGGGCCCGGGCGTTACCTGGATTGCTCTCCGTGTGCAGAATTCTGGAAGCGTGCGCATAGAGCACGGGATCGGCTCGCACCTGCTGATAGTCAGGCAGGCGGATGACGCTCCGGTCTCTGTCTTCGGCCTTCACTTCGCGAACGAAACGCACGACCTGCACATCGCTCTCCGCCTCCTGTGTGGATGCGGTTGCGGATGTGGCGGCGGGTGCGGGTTGTTCGGCGTACGGATCTTCCGGCGGATTCAGGCGGCCCGGTGCATCCAGATGGGTGGAGTCAATTTCGATCCAGCCTGCCGGCGTCTGCCTACGTGCGAACGCCGTGCCGCGTAGATCGGTGATCTCTTCGATGGGTTCGCCACGGGTCAGCCGGTGCGCCAGATCTGCCAGAGCCCGCTCCGCATTGCCGTACAGCAGCAGGTCTGCCTTGGCGTCCAGCAGCACGGAGCGCCGGACCTTTTCCGACCAGTAGTCGAAGTGGGCAATCCGGCGGAGGCTGGCTTCGATCCCACCGATCACGATGGGCACGCCTTTGAAGGCCTCCCGGAGACGTTGGCTGTAGACGATTACGCTGCGATCGGGCCGCATGCCGCCGGCACCATCCGGCGTGTACGCGTCGTCCCGGCGGATCTTCCGGTCCGCCGTGTAGCGGTTCACCATGGAGTCCATGTTGCCGGCGGTAACGCCGAAGAAACCGGTCGGTGTGCCCAGCGCCTCGAACGCCTTCGTGCTGGTCCAGTCCGGCTGGGCGATGATGCCGACTCTGAAACCCTGGGCTTCGAGAAAGCGGCCGACGATGGCCATGCCGAAGCTGGGGTGGTCCACGTAGGCATCGCCCGTCACCAGAATCACATCGCAGGCATCCCATCCCAGATCGTCCATTTCCGCCCTGGTCATGGGCAGGACGGGTGCCGGGGTCAGCCGATGTGCCCAGTAGCGACGGTGACCGAACAGGTTTGGTGCGCTCATTGGTTGGGTTGCCGGCATGACTGCTAATCCAGCGACGGACGGCCGCGGAGCTTCTTGGTGCTCGCGTGCCGTTTCTTGCGATCGACGCGCGCTTTCTTCTGGGACCGCGATGGTCGGGTGGCAATTCGCTTCTTGTCCGGACTGCGGGCACGGTCCAGCAGTTCGAGGAAGCGCTCGCCGGCCGCTTCCTTGTTTCTGAGCTGGGAGCGGAAGCGGTCTGCAAATATGAGCACTTCGTCGGCGCTCGTCAGGCGGGAGCCGGCCAGCTTCCGGAGCCGGTCTTTCACCGGCTCGGGGAGATGGGTGCTGCCCAGATGGACCTTGAGCTGAACGGCGGTGGATACCTTGTTCACATGCTGACCGCCGGTACCCCGAGCGCGCACGAACTGATAGTCCAGCGCGGTGGTGGGAACCTCGGGGTCGATGAGTGGGTCGTTCATGGTGTGCTCAGAATAACAGGCCGCGCCTAGTCGGCCTGATAGACGATTCTGCCGCCGACGATGGTGTAAAGCACTTTGGCTTCCAGAAGCCTGGCGGGTTCCCTGCGGCCGGCTTCCACCAGATCGGTATCGAACACGGCGATGTCGGCCAGCTTGCCGGCCGTCAGCGTCCCTTTGATGTCTTCTTCGAAGGACGCCCAGGCTGGGGCGCGGGTATAGGCGTCGATGGCTTCCTCAATGGTCAGACGCTGATCCGGGTACCAGCCTTCGGCGGGTTCGCCCCCCAGCGTCTGCCGGCTGACGGCCGCATACAGGCCATAGACCGGACTCAGAAAATAGCGGGCGGCGTTGGTGCCCGGCGAATCGCTGCCGAATACGAGCACGGCGCCGGCGTCTTTCAGTTTTCGGAAGGCATAGGCGCCTTCTGAACGCTTCGCACCGATCCGTTCCTCCATCCAGCGCATGTCATCAGAAACATGGTAGGGATTGACCTCCGCGATCAGATTCAGCTCGCCGAAACGGGGGAAGTCCTCCTCCCGAACCACCTGGGCATGGATGACGCGCCAGCGATGATCCGAGTCCACCATGTCGCGCCGGGTCAGCACCCGCTCGAAGATATCCAGCAGGATCCGGTTGCCCAGATCGCCGATGGCGTGAATATGGGCCGGCACGCCGGTGTCTGCCCAGGCATCGATCAGTTGCTCCATGTTGCCCGGCTGCCACTTCGTGTAATGCTCGCCTTCGGTCATGGCAAACGCCGCGCCTTCTTCGGCTTCTGGCAGCATGGGCGGGCGCAGGACGCCGCGATTGATGGGATCGTGATCATAGGGCTTGAAGAACATGGCGCTGGAATTGCCCATGATGCCGTCCACCCAGCCTTTGTAGCCGATGATCTTCAGCCAGTCGTCGCCGTAGCCGCGGGTGATGCCGAGGGCAGCGATGTGGCCGCCCTGAAAGATGTTGGGTCGGGCCATGATCCGGGCCGTGAGCTCGCCGGAGGCTTTCAGTGTCTGGTAGGCGCGCATCTGCTCGGCGTCGGTCAGATCCTGAATGGTGGTCACACCACCGACCCGGGCTTCTTCCAGCACGGCTCTGACACCCACCAGGCGTTGTTCGAACGGCATGGGCGGAATGACGTTCTGCACCAGATCCACGGCGGTACCCCGGAGAATGCCGGTGGCCCGGCCAGTGTCGTCACGGGCGATTTCCCCGCCGACCGGGTCCGGCGTGTCGGCGTCGATCCCGGCCAGCTCCAGTGCCAGTGAGTTGGCCAGGTACATGCTGCGGTTGAAGCGGCTGACCAGCACCGGATGCTTACCGGTGAAATCGTCGATCAGATTCCGGTCCGGAGTGAATGGCCCGCTCTTCACGTTGGCAAGAGAGTCGTCCTCCCCCGCCGAGCCCTGGCCCCATTGCTCATAGGCACCCCAGGACCCGCGGATGATCCAGCTGCCTTCCGGCAGGCGCTTGGTCGCACCCTTTATACGTTCGGCGAATGCCACCGGTTCATGCACGTCCAGCAGGTTCACGCCGGTGATCAGCATGCCGGTGGAATCCATGTGCACGTGGGCGTCGTTGAAACCCGGGCTCACAAAAGCGCCGTCCAGATCAATAACCTGGGTAGTGTCTCCGGCCAGGCGGGCGACCTCGCCGGCGCTGCCGACGGCGAGAATCCGCTCGCCGCTGATGGCGATGGCCTCCGCCCAGGCGTTCTCCGCGTCCACCGTATAGACCTTGCCGTTGGTCAGGATCAGGTCGGCCCGGTTATGTGCCAGGGCCAGACTGCCCGGCAGCAGCAGGGCGCAGAGAAAGGTTGCAACGGGTTTGCGGAATGCGGAATCGATCATGTTCAGGTTGTCCGGCCGATCACGAGGTAGGGCACTCTGTCCGGAACGGAAGGGGATTTCAACTGATCGAATTGTCCGGCCAGAGCGGGAAATTGACTGTTACGGACTGTTTCTGAAGATATTTCGATTCGTTTCAGTTTCGTGTACGCTCCTGCGGGTTCGGTCTGAAGACCGGGTTGCCTCCGTGGAGAATGCTCCTTGGAATTCAGAGGTGATCCGGCCTCGGAAACGTCTCCAAAGAGGGATGAACGGGGATGTTTCGGGCGTTTTCAGCGTCGTATGCCTCGCTGCAGAATGCAGCAGGACGCCGGAGCCGCGAACCATGCGCGAAGCATGAAAGACCGTGAGAACTGAGAACCGGGGGCATACCCGGATTCAGAAATAAGAGGGTGGTGGCCTCCGCTCGGAATCTGTCTCGGCAGACCCGGCTGGAGAAGCGCCGAACAAATAGATGGAGAGTATCTACTCATGAGTGAATCTCAATTCCTCAGAGTCGCGCTGATCGTTGCTCTGCTCGTCTCGCCTGTTGCCGTGCCTGCGGCGCTGGCAGAGGAAGGCGCACAAGCAATCGAAGAAGTGGTAGTAGTTGGTTCCCGCCGTGCCGGCCGGACCGCTACCGACTCGCCGGTGCCTGTCGACGTCGTCTCTGGCGATGATTTCGACAACCAGGGCACCTCTGATATGGACGATCTGCTGAGAAATCTGCTGCCGTCCTACAACGTGACACAACAGTCCATCAGTGACGCCGCCACGCTCACGCGACCGGCCAATCTGCGCGGACTGCCGCCGGATAACACGCTGATCCTCATCAATGGTAAGCGTCATCGTCGCGCCTCTGTCATTGCCGAGCTGGGAGGTTCTCTGTCGGCCGGCTCTCAGGGGCCTGACCTCTCAGTGATTCCGACGCTGGCCATCGATCGGGTTGAAGTACTTCGAGACGGCGCCGCCGCTCAGTACGGTTCCGATGCCATCGCCGGTGTGATCAATTTTGTCCTCAAAGAAGACAATCAGGGCTTCACCATCGACGGACGGTACGGTGAGTACTACGAAGGTGACGGGGCGCTGAAGCAGATCGGCATGAACCTCGGTCTGCCTCTCGGTCCGGACGGCTTTGCCAATGTATCGCTGCAGTTCAAGGACGTGGAAGCATCCAGCCGCTCCCTGCGTCGTACTGATGCGCAGGCTCTCGTCGACACCGGCAACACCGATGTGATTCAGCCGTCTCAGATCTGGGGTCAACCTGAAATCGACGACGACTGGGCACTGTTTGTGAATTCCGGCATCGATCTGACGGATTCTCAGGAACTGTATGCTTTTGGTAACTATGCCGAGCGGAAAGTGACCGGTGGCTTCTTTTACCGGAACCCGAACGCACGCCCTGGCACGTTCACGGATTCTTTCAGCGGCGGCACCCGTGCCATCGCGGATCTGAACTTTCCGGGTGAAGGCACCGCCGGTTACGTATCCACCTGCCCAGCGCTGACCAGCCCGGGTGACACGCCGACCGACCAGGCGGCTGTGGACGCGGACCGTGCTGCACTCGCCGCATTGCCGGACGAATGCTGGGTCGCCAACAACATCTACCCGGGTGGCTACACGCCGGAATTCGGTGGTGACATCGAAGACATCGGCGGTGTCGTCGGTATTCGTGGTGAGATGGACAGCGGCCTGTCCTACGACTTCAGTGCGAGCCTTGGCCGCAACGAGTCGGCTTATCGGCTCGGTAACACCTGGAACCCGTCTCTGGGTCCAGAAACCAAGACGGATTTCGATCTGGGTAAGTACACCCAGACGGAACAGAACTACAATGCTGACTTCGTCTACCCCGTGGCAGTCGATGCCTTCTACTCCGATCTGAACGTAGCGTTCGGTGCGGAATACCGGGTTGAGACCTTCGCGATCGACATCGGTGAAATTCCGTCCTGGGAAGTAGGTCCTTACGCTTTTCTGGGCGGTGTTCCGACCCTCGACCTGGACAACGATGGCGTCAACGAGTGTAACCCTGGCGTCGCAGGCGATGGCTGTAACTACTTCAGTGACGGCACGACGCCCATGGTCGGGATGTCTGTTGGTGCGCACGGTTTTGCGGGATTCAGCCCGGTACAGCAGGGCGAGTGGAGCCGGTCTAACTGGGCCGTTTACACAGACCTGGAAACAGACATTGTGGAAAACGTGACCATCGACGTCGCACTTCGTTATGAGGACTACCAGGATTTCGGTGATACTCTGAACGGTAAGATCGCCGGTCGCTGGGCCCTGACTGACTCCTTCGCAATCCGCGGTTCGTTCAGCACCGGTTTCCGGGCGCCGACGCCTGGCCAGTCGAACGTGACCAAGGTCTCCACGGTGACGGTTGATGGCGAGCTGCAGCAGCGTGGCCAGATTCCGCCGACCAACCCGATCGCTCAGTTGCTCGGTGCTGAGCCGCTGAAGGAAGAGGAAGCGACCAACTTCACGGTAGGTGCTGCCTGGGATGCGACGGACAATCTGACCATCACGCTCGATTACTTCCAGATCGAACTGGAAGATCGGATTTCCCAGACGGGTACGATTGACATCACCTCTACGCTGGCACCCACGGGTGTAGGCTGTGACGGCCTGCTGATCCCGCAGTGTGCGGCAGAGCTGGGCTTTGCGAGTGCAGCGGATCTGTCAGCCGTTTCCTTCTTCACCAACGACTTCGAGACGACGACCAAAGGTATCGATCTCGTTGCAACGTACGTGCAGGATTGGGACAGCATTGGCGTGACCAATTTCTCTCTGGCCTGGAACTGGACTGACACGACCGTTGACGACGCGGGCGAAGAAGTTTCCCGGAACCGTCTGGTGGATCTGGAGAACTACAATCCCGAAAACCGGGTTGTATTCACCGCGAATCACATGATCGGTGACTGGCGCTTCCTGTTCCGCATGAACTGGTATGACGACTGGACCGTGGGCGACTACTCCGGTGATCCGTCATACGTCTCTGATGGCACTGAGTACACCATCGATTGCAACGGCAACGATGACTGCTACGACGGTGATTTCATCTTTGATGTGGAAGCGGCGTACACCTTCAGTGATCGGTATACGGTCGTTGTTGGTGGTCAGAATGTCTTCGACGAAGGCGGTGCTGATGATGCCAATAACACGGCAGCATCCGGGTTTTCGAACAACTCCGGTCAGCAGTATGCTCAGTCGACGCCTTGGGGCATCAATGGTGGATTCTGGTACATGCGTTTCCGCGCGGATTTCTAGAGCCCATCGGTCAGGGTCGGCGATCCAGCTGACCCTGACATCATCAAAGAAGGCGTCCTCGGGACACCTTCGCACGATGACAGACCCTCGCCGCAAGGCGGGGGTTTTTTTTGCCTTCCTGAAGCCTGTGATTCCCGAATGGGGATTTTGAAGATGGGTTAAGAATGCGGATACGGTCGTCAGCGGTCGTTCTGGCGTCTGCCGCTGTGGGGTTGGTTGCTCGTTACAGAGAAGCGCATCCCTCGACGGATCAGGTCTGCATGAGGCGCGGGGGAAGCGTGGCCGGGATATGTGAATCCCGGCCAGTCTGCGACTAACCGCTACTTGGCGGGCCGGGCCAGGACTACCTCGATCTCAACCAGCATGCCGGGTGCTGCAAGACCTGCCACCTGGAAGGCAGAGCGGGCTGGCAGGTTGGGCTGTGCTTCGGTGCCGAAGTACTTGCGGTAGGCACGCATCATGCCCTGGAAATCCATGGCGCCGTCCATTTCCGGCACGCCGACCAGATAGATCTGCATCTTGATCACGTCGGAAAAGGAAAGGCCTTTTGCCGCAAGGGAGGCCTCGAGACGGGAAAACACCGACAGGGTCTGAGCTTCCGTATCACCCCAGAATTCCCGGGAGCCTGGCTCGGCGTCGCGGTTTGCCGGTGCCGGGACCGTACCGCTGTGATAGACGATGGTGGTACCTGGCGTGACTTCCACCGCCTGGGCGATGGGAAAATCACTGCCTGGAATCGGGTGCCGGATCACGTCCGCACTTGCGGCAGTGCCCAGCAGCGCCATGCTGCCGGCCAGCAGCGAGGTTCCGATTGATCGCTTCATGAGAGTCTCCTTCCTTGTGGAGTGGTGTGTTCTTCAGTCTATGAGGCCTGTCAGTTGGTGGTCAGGGTATTGATGTAGGTGACCACGTCCTCAACGTCTTCGTCTGCCATGAGCACGGCGGTTGCCGCCTTCATCTGCTGACCGAGTGCATCCGCAGGATCATAGCCCCGGGCGCCGGTCCGGTATTTTTCGAGTTGCCGGACCAGATACCAGTCGCTCTGTCCCGCCAGGGCAGGTGCGTTCAGTTGTCGGTTACCTTCACCGCTGGCTCCATGGCAGGCTGCGCAGGTAGCGTAAAGCTTGCTGCCATGGGCGGCATCACCGCTGACCGTCTGCTCCATGGTCTCTGATCGAACCGGTACGGCCGCCACGAAGGCCACCACGTCTTCGATCTCCTCCGCCGTCAGTGCTGCGGCTTGCGGTCGCATTTCCATGCCGATCAGATCGGCCTCATGAGTGCCGCGATGGCCTTGCTTGAACGCCAGCATCTGATTTTTCACATACCAGCCTTCCATTCCGTTCAGACGCGGCGCATCCACGGAACGATTGCCCTGCAGTTCCACGCCATGGCAGGTGGTGCAGTAGATGAACCTGTCCGGCACAAGACTGTAGTCGTCTTCGGCAGCCGCCGTTGAAGTCACCAGGACCAGCAGACAGGCGAGCAGCCGGCGACGCAGACATCGAGGGGGCAATACAGGATCCATCAGGCTGCCCCTCCGAGTTCCGCAGAAACCCGCTTGCCGAGCTCCGTGAGCGAGTAGTGGGCCGATGAGAAGGCGCCCTCCTGCCATCCCGGATGGTAGCTGATCTGGTCACCCATCATGAAGTGGCGATCGTTCAGCGGGGTCTGCAGATAGCTGAAATAGAGCTCACGGGTCTCCGGCGTCCAGGCGGCCGTGCAGCCCATGATGTGGTTCATTCGATGCCAGGGAACGCTCACCGCGGTCTCGGCATAGTCGCCATAGTCCGGATGGATATTGCTGCCCTGAGCCACTGCCGTGCGGAGGCGCTCTTCGGGATTCATGCGGGCAAAGAGCTCCGCATTGTCCTGGTTCCAGGTGTAGGCGCCGAGCACTACGCCCTTCCTGCCGAAGATGTTGTGTGGCGGATACCAGATCTGTTCGATGTTCTGGTTGGTCCACGATATGCCGCCGTAGATGTTCTCCCGCTCCCAGAAACGTTCTTTCATCTGAATGCCGATCTTGAACATTTTGCCACGGCCGATGGCGCGGAGCGCCGTCGTGTATTCGGTGGGAAAGTTGTTGTCGATACCCACCAGCAGGTGCTTGGGAATGCAGTTCAGCGCGTAGTCCGCGTGAATTTCCTTGTGTTGACCGTCGTGCTGATAGACGACGGAAACACCGTCCTCCTTCAAGCGGATGGATTTCACCTGGGCGTGGGTGAGCACGGGGCTCGTGATGTTTGCAACAAAGCCCTGGACGATGTTGTCCATACCGCCCACGGGCTGGAGGAGCGGAGCCGCCTGGTCTTCCCCGTCGCCGAAGTACATCTGGTAGCGCCAGAAGTTGGTTTTGAGGAGTTCCGAGAAATCCAGAGGTTCGTGCACATGGCCATGTTCGAGCATGCCGGCCGTTGGCGAGAGCACGCCGGGTTGCTGGTAGCCGCCCCGGTTGGTGCCTTTGTAGATGAGATTCGGGTCCAGATCGCCATAGGACTTGATGAACGCGAGTATCCGTTCCAGGTCTTCCGGTGAGAACTCGGCATCCAGATCCGCCGCGTTGATGGACTTGGCGGACAGTTCGGCGATGAAGCCCCGGGCGTCGGCCAGGTACTGCCGGAAGCGCACGGGTTTGCCGCCAAACGCGTTGGTGTCGTGCACCCAGGCGTTGTAGTTGACGTTCGTGAAGGTTTCCAGCTGAACGTTCAACGCCCGGCAGTAACTCACCAGATAGTGGTGGTGCACGGGGATTCGAGCCGGACCTGCGTTGAAATACATGTTCGGATCGTCGTCGAACTGGCAACGCTGCTGGTTGCCCATCTCGTCGACCAGATCGCCGGAGCGCAGCGTCAGATTGCGGCCCCCGACGCGATGTCCTGCCTCCAGGATCGTGCAGTCATATCCTGCCCGTTCGAGTTCATAGGCGGACATCAGGCTCGAAAGGCCGCCGCCGAGGAGAACGACCGAACGTCGCTCGCCTCTGTCCCGGTTCAGGACCGGCACCAGGCCGGCGCCTGGCGTAGTGCCCTCGAAACTCCCCGCTGCACGTGCCTCTCCGGACATCAGCCCCATGGCCAGAGCCATCTGATACACGGCGGCTGAACCGCCCGCGGCACCTACCTGATTGAGAAATCGTCTGCGGCTGTACTGCATCCCTTGAAACCCATCAAAATCACGCGGGCTGATTCTACCTGAATCCGGTCAATCGGACCGGCTGAGGAATCTGGTTCCGGCATAAAAAAGTCCGCCAGCGGCGATGATGGCAAGGCCCATCCAGCCTTCTTCCGGCCGATCGCGCAGGATATAGACGAGGGTCCAGCCGGTGACGCCGAGGTAGACCAGGGGCGGTATCGGGAACATGGGCACACGGTAAGGGCGGTGCAGGTCCGGGCGACGGGCCCGTAATGCGAAAACGCCGAGCACCGTAAAGAAGGTGTTCACACCGAGGGTGAAACCGGCGAAGACCAGAATGGTCTCGAACGACGCCGTGATGATGAAGGTCACTGTCACCAGCGACTGGAAAATGATGGCGTTGGTAGGCACGTCATGGGCATTGACCTTCGCCAGCGGCCGGAATGCGGAGAAATCCTGGCCGATCACCTGCAGTACCCGGGGCCCGGCCATCACCATGGCGCTGACGGTGGAGATCAGCAGGGCCGCCAGCACCACGCCCATCACATCCGCCCCGGTTTCGCCGAAAACATGGCGGGCGGCGATGTAGCCGATTTCTATCTGACCGACCATTTCGGAGGCCGGTGCCACGTACAGGAATGTGAAGTTGAGCAGTACATAGAGCAGCAGGACGATCAGCGTGCCGCGAATGAGCACCTTCGACAGGTGGCGTTCCGGCGCCTCCAGTTCGCTGGTCAGGTAGGTGGCGGCGTTCCAGCCCGTGTAGGCATAGTTGACGAAGATGAGCGCCACCGCGAAAGCACCGGACAGAGTGACACTGAGATCGCCCGGCCCCGGCAGGAAGTTGATGTCCTGCCCGGGCGCTTCCACGAGTATCCAGGCGGTCAGGCAGAACATGAGGATAAGCAGGACCTTGAGTACGGTGAATGCTCTCTGCACACCACCGCTCGAACGTCGGGTGCTGGCGTGTACGGCGGTCAGCGCCAGCACCAGACCGATGGCCAGCCAGGTGGGTGAGAGCGCGGGAAAGACCGCCTGCAGGTATTCGCCGAAGGTGATGGCCGCCAGGGCAGTCGGGGCGGCGAAGCCGATGGTGGCGCTCACCCAGCCTGAGACGAAGCCGGCGGCCGGGTGGTAGATCTCGCCCAGGAAGTTGTACTCACCGCCTGAGCGGGGCAGCGCGCTGCCGAGTTCGGCATAGGTGAGCGCACCGCACAGCGCGGTGATACCGCCCACCACCCAGAGCAGGAGCAGAACGAAGCCGGACTGTATGTCGAGGAGCTGATAGCCGAGGGAGGTGAAGACCCCGGTGCCGACCATGTTGGCCACCACCACGGCCATGGCCGTGCGCGCGCTGAAACGGGGCGGGGCGGCCGGGAGTTCGGGCTGGGTCAACGGCGATCCAGTCTGAAGAGCTGTCCGTTCTGAACCCAGTTGTCGTCTTCGTCTTCGTCCACGTCGTACTTGCGCACGTACTCCTGCCCGATCCGCAACTTCTCGTCCAGATCGGTCACCCGGCTGGCTTCGAGCTCGTAGATCACGCCGCGGATCCGGACCCGGACGTCCGGGTTGTCGTCGATGTTCTTCGTCCAGTTGGTGTCACCATCGCTGGTGGCGACGTAGAGGTCCGGGCCTGACCCCACCATCCAGATGTTGACCGAATAGGGATCGGATGGTCGTGTTTCCAGCTGGATGATTTCTTCTTCGTTCAGAGCCGTCCAGTCAACGGGCGGGTCCGAGACCTCGCCGCTCAGCGCGTCGCCCGCGAAAACGATAAAGGGTTCTGCGCAACCTGTGAGAGAGGTGGTGACGGCGATCAGTATCAGACCGATCGCAAACCGGCGACCGTTGTGATGGTTGGTCCAACCGGCGATCACTCTAGAGGTGAAGCGGGCCATGAAGCGTCCCCGACGGTGATGTAAGTGTGTCAGTCCGGCCTGAAACATAGCCGCAAAGCGCCGGCCAGTGCAATCCTGCACAGACAGGCCGGCTGTGCCTGATGTAACGAAGGATGAGAGCGTGAGGATGAGAGCTTGAGGATGAGAGAGAGGCGAAGCTGGCCCGGGACGTCAGTCGGCGGGGCGTTCGAAGACCCGCACATGGGTGACGCTTTTGGCGCCCTTGGGGTTGATCTTCACTTTGACGATCAACCGGCCCTCCGAATCCAGTTCATAGGTCTTGCGCACCTTGCGAATGTTGGTGCTGTAATTCTGAGTCAGTCGGTCCCTGCTCCAGCTCGTCTTCCGGCCGAGGTCGTTGCCGGGTTTCATGGTTTCCTCACCGGCGCCGTTGTAAACGAAGTGCACGTCTTCGTCAGCCATGGTGACGGTCATCGCGTCGCAACGGAGCACATCCGGGTCCCGGGCAGTGCCGCTGCTGGGCGCGCTGCTGCTGCCGCCAGGCAGCGGTACGCCCACGCCACCGATGGAAATGGTGGGCGTGCCGAAACCGCCGCCGCCACCGCCCGATTGCTTCGGCTGCAGCTCGTGGGTGAGCGCGCTGTTGAGCACCCACTCGCCGAGCAGTTCGGTGGGCTCCTTCTTAGCGTAGGCCGGGGTAGAGGCGGCGATCGCGGCCGCGAGCAGGCAGCCGGCGAGCAGCCAGTTCAGGCGATGGGATGGGCGGAGAGTCCGGCTCACAGGCTGTCGACGATATTTCTCAGTTGCTCACAGTATCTGACCCGTTCGGCGCTGGTTTGTGCCATGAAACCCACATTGAGGGCGTTCACACCGGATTCCTTCAGTGCCTGCAAGCGGTCGCGCACAAACGCCTCGTCGCCGATGAGCGAGTTCTCTTCCAGGTATTGTTCCGGAATGGCGGCTTCGGCGCCTTTTTTGTCGCCGGAGAGATAGAGGTCCTGAATTTCACGGGCGGCGTCGGCATAACCGGACCGGGAGAAAATCTGATTGTAGAAGTTCTTCTGCCGGGCACCCATGCCACCCACATAGAGGGCGATCTGGGGGCGGCTCAGATTGCGCAGCTGTTCCAGTCCGGCGCCGATTGCCACACCCCCGCCAGCGTAAATCTCCAGGGGCGCGAGATCCGGGTCCCGCTTTGCAAAGCCCGCCTGCAGCGCATCCCCCCAGACCGCCTGTGCGGCACTGGCCGTGTAGAAAGCCGGCAGCCAGGCGTCGGCGAGTTCGGCGGTCATGGCCACGCTTTTTTCCCCGAGCGAAGCGATGGCGATCGGGATCTGGTCGCGGACCGGATGGTTGATCAGCTTGAGTGGCTTGCCGAGTCCGGTGCCCTGATTCTGCGGCAGTGGAATCTGGTAGTGCCGGCCGTCGTGGTTCACCCGCTCCCGTCGCCACACCTGACGGCAGATATCGATGATTTCCCGCATCCGGGCAACGGGCTGGATGTAAGGCACGCCGTGAAAGCCCTCGATCACCTGGGGGCCGGATGCGCCGAGGCCGAGCATGCAACGGCCGTCGGAGAGGTAGTCGATTCCAGCCGCCGTCATGGCCAGCAGCGTGGGTGTGCGGGAGTAGATCGGCAGGATGCCGGAGGCGATGGTGACCCGCTCGGTTTTTGAGGCGAGATAGCCCATGGCGCTTGGGGCGTCGAAGGAGTAGGCCTCTGGTACCCAGATCTGGTCGAGGCCGGCTTTTTCCAGCGCCTGGACCTCGTTGACTGCCTCCTTGAATCCCCCCGCGTAGCTGAGCAGCATCGAAATTTTCACAGTGTGTCTCCCCTGAAATTGTCTGTGACATCTTGTCCTCGAAACACAATGATAGACTGGCCGGCCGCCGAGATCAGGGCGGCTGAAATCGGACACTTCGAGGCGGAACAATGACCAACAGGGTAGAACACAGCCAACGGGATTTCGATGTGGTGGTGTTCGGCGCCAGCGGCTTCACAGGGCGGTTGGTGGCCGAATATCTGCTCGAGGCCTACGGGACGGAGGGTGCGCTGAAGTGGGCGATGGCCGGCCGCAACCTGCCGAAACTGGAAGGCGTGCGCCGGGAACTGGGCGCCGCGGCAGACGAAGTGCCGCTGCTGGTGGCGGACAGCAACGATGGCGAGTCTCTGACCCGACTGGCCGCCCGAACCCGGGTGGTCGCCAGCACCGTTGGGCCTTACGCCTTGTATGGCTCCGGGCTGGTGGCCGCGTGCGTCGAAACCGGTACGCACTACTGTGATCTCACCGGCGAAGTGCACTGGATGCGGCGGATGATCGATACCCACCACGACGCGGCGGTTCGCAGCGGTGCGCGAATCGTACACAACTGCGGCTTTGACTGCCTGCCTTCCGATCTGGGCGTGCACTGGCTGCAGCGGGAGATGCTGGCCCAGGAGGGGGTGCCCTGTTCGGAGGTGAAGTTCCGCACGGAATCCTTCAAAGGCGCATTCAGCGGCGGCACGGTGGCAAGCATGCTGAATATGCTCGCGGAAGCAGAATCGGATCCAAGCATTCATACGATCCTCCGGGACCCTTACGCGCTGAATCCTGCTGGCGCGCCCAGAGGCCTGGACGGTCCCGAGAAGACCTATCCGGAATACGACCCGGACTTCAACGGCTGGGTAGCCCCCTTCGTCATGGCCGAGATCAACACCAAGGTGGTGCGGCGTTCGAATGCCCTCCTCGATCAGCGCTATGGCCGAGACTTCCGGTACAGCGAAGGCAGTCTCATGCCGTTCGGCCAGCTCGGATTTCCGCTTGCAGCCAGCCTGGCGGCCGGCAGCGCGTCGTTTCAGGCGGCCATGCGGACAGGCTTCCTGCGTAAGGCGCTGAGCCAGATGCTGCCGGAACCTGGCGAAGGGCCGGATCGGAAGGCGCGTGAGAGCGGTCATTTTCAGATTCAGTTGTTCGGTCGGCATCCGGATCGGAGCAGCGCCAGCCTGCGGCTCAGAATCCGGGCAGACAGAGATCCGGGCTACGGGGCTACGGCCCGAATGATTGGTGAATCCGCGGTCTGTCTGGCAAAGGATGGTCTCAGCTCACCGGGAGGCGTGCTCACACCGGCGGTGGCCATGGGCGATGCGCTGATTGATCGACTGGATGAGCGGGCAGAGGTACGTTTCAGCGGGCTTTAGTCAGATTAGTCAGAGCTCTTTAGTCCGCGCTCTTAGTCTGCGCTCCTAGTCCGCGCTCTTTAGCCAGAGCTCGCGCTCGTCAATCAGTAGAAAAGAGTCCGGCGGATCCGTTCAACTTGGCGCTTAAGCGTTGGCAGCATCTGGCCTTGTGGCCGCTGTCCTGATTCATCGACTGAATGAGATTGAAGGACCCGCCGTAAAGTTCATGGTATTGCGGTGGCGCGACGCTGAGAAATCACTTATTGGACTATGGCGTAAAGTTGAAAGTGCCTGGAGCAATATTGAATCGAATCCTGATTAACGCAGCCGCCTTTGTGCTGGTTTTTGCTTACTTTTTCCCGGGTGCCGGAAGTCGCTCCGTGCTGGCCGCGGATGCTGGATTGGCCGCTGGCGGTCAGAAAAAAGTTGCGCCCATCGTTATTGCGCACCGCGGTGCTTCCGGCATGCGCCCGGAGCACACGCTGTCCGCTTACGAGTTGGCGCTCGTGCAGGGTGCGGATTTCATCGAGCTTGACCTGGTGGCCACCAGTGATGGCGAACTGATCTCGCGGCACGAAAATGCGCTGGCGATGGTGCAACTGGACAGCCAAGGACAGATCGTTCGGGGTGATGATGGCGCGCCCGTTGTGCGGGAGGAGACCACGGACGTTGCTGAACGTCCTGAGTTCGCCGCCCGCCTGACCGTGAAGCAGGTGGATGGCAGGCCGGTCGGCGGCTGGTTCAGCGAGGATTTCACGCTCGCGGAAATCCGCACGCTCAAAGCCCGGGAGCGGATGCCGGCGCTGCGCCAGAAAAATCAGCTCTACGACGACAGCGAGGGCGTGCCGACACTGGCGGACGTGATCGCGCTTGTCAGGCGCTGGGAGGCGGTGGGCGGAATACGGCCAGGCCTTTATATTGAACTCAAACACCCCACCTTTTTTGCCGTCGAAGGCAAACGGCTTTCCGGTGCACCCATCGATCTGGATCTGGCCGAGCTCCTGCTCGACCAGCTCGAAGCAAACAACTTCACGGACTCGGAGCGCCTGTTCATTCAGTGCTTCGAAGTCTGGCCGTTGCTCAATCTGACCGATCAGCTGGCGGATCGAGGCCTTAACATCCCGCTGGTGCAGCTGTTCGGCGATGTGCATAACCGACGCTACCGGGCTGCGCCCAGAGACCTGGTTTACTACAGCCAGCTGGGGGATACCGCCCGCTACGGGGAACTGGCGCAGCTGCTGGCGCCGTATCTGAGTGCGGAAGCGGCAGGCAATGCAGGCGCCGGTATCTCCTATGCGGCGTTCACCAGCCCGGAAGTACTCGCCTTCATGGCGGAACGTTATGCCGATGGCATCGGGCCACCGCGCAGCAGCGTGCTCGTGGTCAGCGTCGGGAGCGATGGCCGAACGCCCGTGGTGACCGGCGCGTTAGAGCCCTACGTGGCCCATGCCCGGTCGGCCGGCCTGCTGATCCACCCCTATACCCTGCGGGCAGAGGCACCCTTTCTGTTCCAGTACCAGGGTCGTCCGCTGACCATCGGCGAGGAAGCCAGAATGCTCATTCGGGCCGGTATGGATGGATTCTTCATCGATCAGCCGTCCGAGGGCCGGCTGGCCGTGGATGGGCTCGAGCTTGAGACGCTTCGTCCACTGTAGTCTCATAGCAGGTTCACCAAGATGCCGGGAGTTTCTCATCAGCCAGCCCATAGACGTGGTCGACAGCGACCTGGACTTTTCGCCCATTCATGAACGCCTCGCCTTCTACGTGGACGAAGGCATTCTTTCCTGTGCCAACAGTCTGATCATGCGAGGCACGGACGTGATCGATTTCCAGCGTTTCGGATACATGGATCTGGAATCGAAGACGCCGCTCGCAGAGGACGCCATCTATCGGATGTACTCCAACACCAAGATCGTCACCTCGGTGGCTGCCATGCAGCTGCACGAGCAGGGCGCTTTTTCGCTGGACGATCCGGTGGCCGACTACATACCTGCCTTTGCGGACATGCAGGTGCTGAAAGCAGATGCCGGGAGCGCGGCGGATGTGGAGCCGGCCAGCGAACCCATGCGCATCCGCCACATCCTCAGTCACAGCTCGGGTCTCTCCTACGGATTCATCGAACCGGATTCCATCGTTGATCAGGCCTACGCCGCGGCCGGTATCGACATTCTCAACGACTTCAGTCTGACCCTGGAAACCCTGTGCGAGAAGCTCGGTGGGTTGCCGCTGGCCTATCAGCCAGGCACTCAGTGGCGCTATTCATTTGCCACGGACGTTGTGGCACGCCTGGTGGAAGTGGTGTCCGGCAAACGCTTCGACGAATACCTCAAAACGCACATCTTCGAACCGCTCGATATGAGTGACACGGATTTCTGGGTGCCACCGGAGAAAACAGACCGCTTCACCACCATGTATGCGCCAACGGATCTGCTGGATCCCATGAAGCCGGGCCTGGTGAAGGTGGATGATCCCAGGGACGGTTCCTATACCCGTGAGCGGAATCTGCTTTCCGGCGGTGGCGGGCTGGTGTCCACCGTGCAGGACTACCTGGCCTTCCTCCGGATGATCGTCAACGGTGGCAGCTGGCAGGGCGCCAGAATTCTGGCCCCGGAGACGCTGACGCTGATGCGCACCAATCAACTCGCCCCGGGCGTGGGCGTCAGCTTCCCGATGTGGAATATGCCGGGTACGGTGTTCGGCCTCGGCTTTGCCCTGAAAGCCGAACTCTCGGACGGCGAACCGGCGGGTATGTTGAATGAATATCACTGGGGTGGGATGGCCGGCACCCATTCCTGGATGGCGCCGGAGGCCGGCATCACGGGCCTGTGTATGACGCAGCGGATGCCCGGCTTCTGGCACCCGTTCAGCCATGAGTTCAAAGCACTGGCTTACGGCATCAGCGGTTGAAGAGCCTTCAGCGGCTAAAGAGCCTTCAGCGGCTAAAGAGCCTTCAGCGGCTAAAGAGCCTTCAGCGGCTAAAGAGCCTTCAGCGCTTAAACAAAAGCGTGATGGCACGGTCCAGCATGGAGATGCCCGTACTCAGAACCAGCAGCCAGGCCAGGGCGGCGATCCAGACGAGCGGCGGCCAGGACAATGCCAGTGCCTCGCGGACGACTGGAATGCCGACCATCACGAAATAGGCGATGCCGTTGTTTCTGCCGAGTAGGCTGGTTTTGAGTTCGGCGCCGGCCAGGGCCTTGGAATCGAACATGTACTGGATAAACGCCAGGGCGACCAGAACGGACAGATAGGGATTGATGTAGCCGACTGCGGCCAGCGCGCCAAGGGCGGTGGACACGAACAGTGCATCCGTGCCGTGATCGAAGAGTCCGCCCAGGGGACTCGCATGGCCATAGCGTCGGGCCAGCGGACCATCGGCCAGATCGCTCAAGGCGGCAAGTGCGAACAGAAGCGCGGCCAGTGGCCAGTGGCCCGTGACGATGGCCCAGCAGACAGGGCCGATGGCGAGGAGCCGGAAAAGGGTCAGGCCATTCGCCCAGGTCAGCCAGGAATGGGAAGTTGCTGAACTGGATGCGTTCCGGGATTTGGGGTGATCGGCCACGGCGGCATCATAGCATCGGACAACGATGCCACGGCCGGGTGTCGGGCAGGTTGAAGAGGAGGCTTCCTGATGATTCTGATAACAGGTGCGAACGGGAATCTGGGTCGGCGGCTGATCGCGTCGCTCGCCGGCCGCCAATCCGTTCGGGCAGTCGTGCGCTCGGAACGGGCCGCCCGGCAGCTCGACGACTGTCCGGGGGACGTGGATGTGCAAATCGTCGACTACCTGGATCTGGCGGCGATGGCGGAAGCCGCTCAGGGTTGCTCCGGCGTTGTCCATCTGGTCGGGATCATCAAGGAGTCCGCCACCAGCAGTTTTGCAGACGCCCATGAAAGCACGACCCGCGTCGTGGTGGAGGCCGCGCGGCAGGCCGGTGCGGAGCGTGTGGTTTATCTGAGCATTCTCGGCTCGAGGCCGGCGGCAACCAATCCATGCCTGGCATCGAAAGGCCGGGCGGAAGCGATCATCGAAGCCAGCGGGCTTTCTTCGCTCATTCTACGGGTGCCCATGGTGCTCGGTGAAGGTGACTATGCCGCCCGGGCCCTGCAGCAACGGGCGCACGCACGATGGGTATTTCAGTTCCGGGCTGGCTCCCTGGAGCAGCCTATTTATGCAGGAGACGTGCTCACTGCCATCCTGGCCGGGCTCGGTCTGCAGGGCCGTGCGGCGTCCGGACGCTACGATCTCGCCGGACCGGAGTCTCTCAGCCGCCGGTCGCTCATCCATCGAGCCGCCGAAGTGCTGGGAAAATCCCCGCCGCGGGTGATCTCCCTGCCGATGGGACTCGGGATGCTATTGGCGGGTCTGCTGGAGTACTTCTCCGACAACCCGCCCGTCACTCGAGCCATGCTTGGCGTGCTTGATCACGATGACCACATCGATCCGACTGCGTCGCTCTCCGCACTCGGTATCAGCCTCACGTCGCTCAATGAGTCGCTGCGCCTGTGCCTCGCAGACGGGGCCGGTTAGTACCTGGCTGGTATCTCCGCAGAGTCAGGCGTACATTCAGCCCTCGATCCACCTGGGAGGAGGCATCTCATGTCCTGTGTTCACCGTCGCGAAGTTGACCGCAAAGTTCACCGCCGGAAGCTCGGTGCCGATTTCCGTCGCTCACCGATGGCCATCCCACTGGTCCTGTTGCTGGCCTTCGGCCTCAGCGCCTGTGGAGAAACGGCGCCCACCGCAGAACCTGAACAGAGCGCTGCAAGCACCGAAGCACCCGTGGAGCCGGCGGCTGACTGGCCAACCGGAGCAAATACCATCGATCCGGGTTATGCGGCGACGGCCGACGGTGTCGCGCCGCTGCTGGAAGGAATCGGACCGGTAGACTTCCCGCTCACCAGCGAGGTGGATCTGGCCCGCGCGTACTTCAATCAGGCGCTGACTTTCAGTTACGGCTTCAATCATGCGGAGGCGGAGCGTTCATTCCGCGAAGCGGCACGACTCGACCCGGGCTGCGGCATCTGCTGGTGGGGAGTGGCCCTCGTGAACGGACCCAACATCAACAAGGCGATGGACGAGGCGCAAGCCGCACCGGCCTGGGAAGCGGTGCAGAATGCGCTGGCCAACCGGGAAGGCGCATCTGAACTCGAGCAGGCGCTGATCGATGCGGTAGCCACCCGCTACTCGGAAGACGGAGAGGACCGGGCGGCCCTGGATGCCGTCTATGCCGGCTCCATGCGGGCCGTGTCCGAACAGTTCCCGGACAACCCGCATGTGCTGACCCTGTACGCGGAGTCGCTGATGGACCTGTATCCCTGGTCCTACTGGAATGAAGACGGCTCACCGAAAGAACATACGGAAGCGCTGGTGGCGGCCATCGAGCGGGCCTTCGAGATCGACCCGGAGCATCCGGGCGCGCTGCATCTGTATATCCATGCCATGGAACAGTACACGCCGGAGAAAGCGGTTGCCGCGGCGGACGCGCTCGGACCACTGGTCCCGGTGGCCGGCCACCTGGTGCACATGCCGTCTCACATCTACCTTCGGGTCGGCCGTTACCATGACGCCGTGCTGGCCAATACACAGGCCAGCCTGGCGGACGAGGACTATATTTCCCAGTGCGACGCTCAGGGTTTCTACCCGGCCGGCTATTACCCGCACAACATTCATTTCCTCTGGTACTCGGCCATGATGGAAGGCCAGAAAGAACTGGCGGTGGCCTCTGCACAGCGGCTGCATGAAAAGATCAATCTGGAAATGGCCCGTCAGTTCGGCGCCATTCAGCGGTATCTGGCCGTGCGCGCAGCCACCTACATCCGCTTCGGGATGTGGGAAGAGGCTCTGGCCGAACCGCCAGCGCCGGAAGGGATGCCGATGACCACGTTCATGCGCGACTATGCTCAGGGTGTGGCCCTGGCGGCTACGGGCCAGCTCGATGCGGCGCGGGACAATCTCACTCGCATGCAGGCGCAACGGGATTCCGGTGAGCTGGATGCAGTGATGGATCGGCAGGGCGATATCGCCGATCTGCTTTCCGAGATCGCCATGCAGTTGATCGAGGCGGAAATCGCCCGGGCGGAAGGTAATGATACGGCTGAGATCGAGCACCTGCAGGCGGCGATTGCCGCTCAGGACGCGTTGCCTTATACGGAACCGCCCTTCTGGCATTTCCCGGTTCGGCAGGCCCTGGGGTCAGCCTATCTGCGGATGGACAAACCGGCCCTGGCCCAGGTGGCCTTTGAGGAAGATCTGGTGAATTTTCCGAACAACGGCTGGTCTCTGTTCGGGTTGAAGCAGGCGCTGACCGCCCAGGGTGAAGCGACCGATGGGCTCGAGCAGGCGGTCGCCCAAGCCTGGCAGTATTCGGATATCGAACCGACCTCCGGACCCTGAACTGCGTCACATATCCAGCGCTCGTTTTCCAGTAGCGTTGCTATTTAGAGCCCAGTATTGGGTGTAGAGCCCAACAAATGGTGGCCGAGCGCGTGCGCATACCTTCGTGGTATACGGCAGCGCTGGCCCACTCACAGTGCCCGACTGCCGGGCAGATGCGGGCATTTGGCTTCAAGTGGATGGATACACGATGCAGGAGACAAGCGGCGCTTCAGGTCTGGCTACCGTAGGAATGGTAGGCATGGCGGACGAGGATGTTGAAGCCCTCAAGGCAGAACTCGCCAAATGGCAGGCACGGGTGCCAAAGCTCGCAGGCGCGCTCCGGGAGCGCACCAATGAGATAGAAGCGCTCAAGGCCCAACTGGCGGATCGTCCTGCCGTTCCAGCCGCAGTCGGTAACGGTTCCGGCATTCAGGCCCGGGACGCCCTCATTGAAGAACTGGAAGCCAAGGTCAAGGCGCTGGGCGGCAAGTACCAGGACGCGGAAGGCCAGCTCCACGCCCGGGATCTCGAGATTACCCAGCTGCGTCAGGAAGCCGCCGAATGGCGGGAGAAGTGGCAATCGGTCACGTCGTCACTGGATGCTCAGGCAGACAACGCCGGCCAGAAGGATCTGGAACTGAAGCGGCTCAAAGGTGAAGTGGACGAATTGCTCGCCCTGCAGGATTCACACACCGGCCGCATCAAAGAACAGGACCTGGAGCTGACTCAGCTGCGGGAACGTGCTCAGTCCCTCGAGGGCAGGAACGAAAACCTGTTTGAAACCACCGAGCTCGCCAACCGGCAGATCGAGACACTCGGGGAAAATCTGGACCATCTGCGCAGCGAACTGGCCAAAGCCAAGGAACTGCTGGGCAAGCATGAAGCGGCCGCTGCTGAAGTAGCCGGAGAAGCGGCAGACCTCAAAAACCAGGTTGCCAGCCGGGATCAGGATATTCAGTTTCTGCACACCCGGGTGGAAGAGAAGCAGACCGAGATCGACCAGCTCAACGCGCGGGTCGAGGTGCTGGCACCCCTGGAAGCCGCAAATGCAGAGGCGGCACGAGACAGAGAAAGCGCTGAACAGAAGATCGAGACCCTGAATCAGGAGATCAGCGCTCTGAGCGAACGCCTTGCTGATCTGGATGCGACCCGGAAAACGCTGGCGGATGCGGAACAGAAAATACTGTCTCTGGAGCAGGCGTTCGAAGAACGGGGTGCGGAAATCGACGCGCGGGATGAGCAGATTCGAGGTAGAGATGTCGAGATTGAATCCCAGAAAGAAGAAGTGCGCCGGCTCGAGTCCTGCGTGGCGAATGCCGAAGATGCCACCATCCGCCACGAGGTGGAACGGCGTCAGCTCTCGGAGCAGCTCGATGAGCTGAAGAGGCGCAACCAGCATCTGGAATCCCAATTGTCTGAACGATCCGACCTGGTGGTCGGGCTCGAGCAGGAAAAGAGTGCGATTTCCGATAAGACCTCCTCGCTGGAAGCAGAGAATGTCCGCCTGTCCGATGCCCTGGAAAAAGCACAGCAGGCCGCGGCCGGTAACGCGGATCACATTGCCCAGGTGGACGCCCGCATGGAGCGGCAGAAGCAGCTCATGGACAATCTGGAGTCGGAGTTCGCGGAAGTGCAGGAGGCGCACGCCGCTGCGTTGAAGGCACATCAGCGGGAGATCGGCGAGAAAGACAGCGAGATCGCGGCCCTCAAGGAAAAGGTCGACGATGACAGCGTGGCCGCGCTGAAGCAGGCGCTGGGTGAGCTGGAAGCGGCGTTGTCGAGCGCGAACGAAGCGCGTGGCGAAGCGGAGACGGCCGCGGCCCAGGCGTGTGCCGAGTCGGAAAAGGCCGCAGCTGGCATCCAGGCGCTCGAGTCCCGTCTTGAACAGGAGGCAGCGGCGAAACGGGCTCTGGCTGAAAATACCGCAGAACTCGAGAAGCAGCTCAGAAAACAGACCCAGGCGGCGGCGGATGCAGAAGAAGCGGCTCAGGCCGCCCGGGCTGAAGCTCAGGCAGCGGCTGCTCAGTCGAGTCGGGTGCCGGACGACGTATCAGACGAGAACGCCACCCTGCAGGCGGAGGTGGTCAAGCTGGAAGGGATGGTCCGGGAGCGGACCGAGCAGCTGAACAAGCTCCGCTGGCAGCAGGACATGATCGAAAAACAGGGCAGCGTGGACGGTAACGAGAGCAAGATGCTGGTGGTGCTCAACCAGCAGTTGCAGAGCGCTCGTGAGGACAATCAGCGCCTGAAAGACAAGGTGCGGGACCTGGAATCCGCCGTGTCGGCACAACCAGCCGAACTGCCGGCAGAAGAGCCGGACGATCTTTCCAGCATCAAGGGCATCGGACCAAAGCTGGTCAAGCAGCTCCGCAAACTCGGCGTGACCCGGTTCGATCAGATATCGACCCTGTCCGAATCGGACCTGGATGACAGCAAACACCCCCTGCATGCCATGAAGGGGCGCATCGTCAAAGATAACTGGATCGCACAGGCCGCAAAGTTCGGCGGTATGGATCAATCCGACCGGGACTGATCGATCGCGCCATCGCGCCATCGCGCCTTCGTGCCGGAAGCCGATCAGGGGATCATGTCGACTCTGCGCCGCTGAGCGCTTTCAGCACACCGCCCCAGTGTTCGAACAGAATGAGTGAGCCCGCATCCGGAAATCGGCGCCAGCTCACCAGCTGATCTCCCAGATACCGTTGCAGGTCGTCCATGCTGGCGAGCCGGTCCTCCGCCCCATGCCAGGCCGTGATCGGAATCGTGAGCTTCGGCAGGACGCCGGGCTTCGTGCCGGCAAAGCATTTCAGTTCCCCGGAAATCCCGGCCGCCGTGACCGTCATGCTCTCCATGGTGTAGGCCACCATGTGCTCGAAAATTTCCGGTCTGGATGCCAGCAGGGCCTGGTCGTGGGGCACCGAGCCGTAGACGCTGCGGATGAGGCGTGCGTTGGTTTCCTCGCTTGCCCGGTTTCTGAGGATGTTGAAAAAGCTCGTCATCAACCAGGGCTGGGAGATCATCTTCGTGTAGAGGGGCATCAGGTGCGTGAAGCGGCCCTTCATCGGCGCGGGCGGACGGGCGGCGACCAGCATCAGATGAGAGACCCGTTCCGGCGCCCGTTCGGCAAGGCGGAGGGTGAAAGCGCCACCGGAGAGAAAGCCGAGCACCCCGCACTGTGCAATGCGCAGATGATCCAGCAATGCGACCAGGTCATCGGTGACGGAATCGAAACTGAAATGCGGGTCCACGTCCGAGAAGCCGAACCCGGGACGTTCGGGGGCGATCACATTCAGACCCAGGCCCCGTGCCAGCGCTTCGGTTTCCGGTGGCAATCGGGAACAGCCGAGCGTCTCGTGCAGGTAGATCACCGGCTCACCTTTCACGTCACCGTAGGTCCGGTAGGCGAGCCTGCGGCTATCACTCAGGATCATGAAATGTCGGGGTGAGCTGGGACGCTGGCTGCCGCCGCTGGTCTTCGGTGGCGCTTCTTCCGTCCCGGAGAGAATGACGGACAACTGAGTGACCACCAGCACCAGGTCGCTCTGCCGGTTGATGCCGCTTTTGTCGAATACCGACTGGAGGTGATTGCGGGCGGTATTGATGCTGATGTTCAGGTCCTGGGCGGCTTCCTTCAGGGTCATGCCGGAAGTCAGCTTCATGGTCAGGTCCACTTCCGCCGCGGTCAGACCGAAGCTGGCCTGGACCGCACTTTCGAGGCGCTGGCCGCCATCGTCCAGGGCAATGAACAATGCCTGCCGGGCATCGCCGGCGATCGCAAGCAGAGCAGGCGGGAATTCTGAGCGCGCGATCAGGAATCCGAATCGATGTCGGGGGCGACCCGGATGGGCAAGGGCCACCAGGGAATGGCCGCGCTGGTTTGCCGTGAGATTCTCCCTGGCCTCGATCAGAGACTGGCGGCTGGTCGGGTCGCTGAACGTCAGCTGGCCGCTGTCGTTCAGGCTGAGGTAGTCGGCCATCGCGGGCAGGTCTTCCTGCCCGCCGACCAGCCGATCCTGATCGTCCAGCAGCAGGCAGGCGAATCCGGGTCGCGTCGCCTCGCCGCTGTCTCTGATCCGCCATGAGAGAGACTCGGCCCGGGAAAGTTCCGCCACCAGTTGGCCAGGGTCCCAGGATTCCAGATGGTCAGACAATCGGTCGAACTCGGAAAGCAGATCCTTCCATCGGCTTGGGTCGATGGCGTAGGCCGTTAACGCGTCGAAAAAAGCGCTGAGGGATGCGGCACTGTCGTCGTTCTGCATGTTTCTATGAGATCAGAAATGGCCGGGCTGCGCACGCTGTTGCGGGACGATGGGCCGCGCTTTATGCGCCTGGCCGGCATTTGTGAGGCTCATCGATTGTGGCTATAGTCCAAGGCACCCTCTAGAAGCGCGATTGGTTTATGGACTTCAAAACCGGCATCGCCACCGCGGCACGGAGCATGACTTCAGACGCTGGTGGGGCACAAAGCTGTGCAGACCGACGGGAAGACGACAGACGCACCTATTCCGACCGGCGCCGAACGGGTGGACTGTTCGAAGTCCGGGCCCGACGGGACAGTGGTGGTGGCTATGATCGCCGCCAGGGCGATCGGCGGGATGGACAGGAGAAAGGCTGGTCCTGGCTTAGTCGCTGGCGTCGGGAAGGCTGAACGCCCACGCGGGCGCCTGAAGACGGTGATTGTCTGCGTGGCAACCGAACTGCCGTGGCCCTGCGGTTATCCCCTATGGACTTGTACCTGACACCGAGGCAGGATTCGCGCTGAATGCCCGGACTCTGCGCCGCGCCTTGCGTTATCCAGTGAAGATCCATTGAAGGAGACCGACCAGCCATGAATTCGACCACAGCCAGCATGATGATCGTCATCGCAGCACTGCTCGGCCTCCCGGTGGGTGCCGCTGCCGCGGATGCCGCAGCCGGTCAGTCCGCCTACGCGGTCTGTGCCGCCTGTCATGGGCAGCAGGGTGAAGGCAACGTGGGTATGAATGCGCCCAGACTTGCCGGTCAGCAGGGCTGGTACATCAAGCGTCAACTCGCCGCCTATCGGGACGGCCTGAGAGGTACCGCGCCAGGCGATACCTATGGCATGCAGATGCGACCCATGGCCATGGCCGTCAGTGACCCTGCTGCGGAAGCGAATCTCATTGCGTATATCGAAAGCCTGCCGGTCTCAGACACCGCGAAAACGATCACCGGTGACGCGGCTGCGGGCCAGGCGAGTTATGCGGTCTGTGCGGCCTGCCACGGGCAGAACGGGGAAGGCGTGGAAGCGCTGGGCGGTCCTCGTCTTGCCGGCCTGGACGACTGGTATCTGGTGCGCCAGATCAACAACTACAACAAAGGCCTGCGTGGCTACGATCCAAAGGATACCTTCGGCATGCAGATGAAGCCCATGGCGGCAACGCTCAGCACCGAAAAGGCCGTCAACGATGTGGTCGCCTACATAAACACCCTCAAGTAGCCGGCTCGGTGAACCGGCGTCTCCTGGTCGATCCAGAGGCGCTGGCCGCCAATTACCGCACGTTCGTCGCCGCCTCGGCGACTGAACCCTCCACACTCAGAAACGGGTCCGGCCGGGCCGACGTCGGCGGCGTGATCAAAGCCAACGGTTACGGCGTGGGCGCGAGGGCGGCATTGCAGACGCTGCTGGCCGAAGGCTGCCGGAGCTTCTTCGTTGCCACACTTTCGGAAGCCCTCGAACTCAAGGAAGCACTGGCCGAATTCGGCGCGGCTGATTCGAGTCCGTCCGGGCCGCCGGAGCTTTTCATTTTCGATGGGGTGGATGGGCATAGCGCGGCCGAGACTGCCCGTGAAGGGTTCATTCCCGTGCTCAACGATGAGGCGCAGCTCGATGCCTGGCGGCCGTATGCCGAGCGGCCGGCGGCCCTTCATTTCGACACCGGCATGCGCCGACTCGGGTTGCCGCCGGATACCCCATCCGAGCGGTTCGGCAGCTTCAACATCGGGCTGCTGATGACTCACCTCGCCTGTGCCGACGAGCCGTCCCATCCCACCAATGCCAGCCAGGCGGATGCTTTTGCGGAAATCGTCCGGCGTTTTCCCGGGGTGCGGACCAGCATCGGTAACTCGGCCGGCTGGCTCAGCGGTATTCAGGGCGACCTGGGCCGGCCGGGAATCGGACTGTATGGCGGCAACCCCTTTGCGGAACGACGTTCGCCGGTGCGGCCCGTGGCATCTCTGCAGGGTCGGGTGCTGCAGATCCGGACGGTCTTGTCCGGGGAGTCCGTGGGCTACAGCGCCAGCTGGACGGCGGATCGGGAAACGCGCATTGCGGCGGTGGCCATCGGTTATGCGGACGGTCTGCCCCGGCACCTTTCGAATGCCGGTGAGATGGCGCTTGCCGGTGGCCGGCGCTGTCCCATCGTTGGCCGGATCTCCATGGATACCACGGTGATCGATGTGGGCTCGGCGGCGGATGTTGAAGTCGGGGACTGGGTTGAGTGTTTCGGTGCCCACATCGGCGTCGATGAGGTGGCCGACCGGGCGGGAACGCTCGGCTATGAACTCCTCACCCGGGTGGGGGCGCGGGTGCCGCGGGTACCGGGGCCGCTGATCTGATTCCATCCGCGGTTCTCGAAGCAGCCCCGACCGGCCTGTCTGCCGTGGCCAGCTGCGTTTCTGCCGCATTCAGATTGCCCAGCATGCGCCAGGCCAGTACGGAATTCCGGTCAGCGGCTTGAGCGGCAGCTGATTCGGCGGGTGTCAGCTCTCTGACCCGAGCCAGGCTGTCGAGCGCGGTCGTCGGATTTCCGGTCAGCAGCGCGAGGTTGGCCCGATTCAGATGGATGGCCCAGGCGTCGGGAGCCAGTTCGAAGGCTTCTGTCAGGTCTGCACTCGCGCCTTCGAGATCGCCGGCTTTCATGCGCGCCATGGCGCGATTGTTGAGGGCGCCGGGCAGTGCCGGGTTCGCGCGACCGGCCGAACCTTCATAGCGCAGGCCGGCAATCACATCGGAACAGACCCGGTCCGCGTCGGCGCTACCGGCCATGACCGCTTCCAGGCAGGGATCCGGTGTTGCAGCGACGTCTGTGGCAGTTGCTGCGCGGGCGGTGGTGGCCGCGAGCGCCATGCTCAGCAGAACGGCTGCGACGCCTGAGTTCATTCGGATGACTTGCATGGGTGGAGTGTACCGTCGTTCGAGCAGCACGCTATAGTGCCAGGCATGGTGTCAGTAAGTGCTTTTATCCACTTGGGGGGAAACAATGATCAATCCGGAAGGCGTATTGAAGGGGCAGGTAGCGGTGGTGACCGGAGCCAGTCGAGGTATTGGTGAAGCCATTGCCCGGCGCTATGCCATGGAAGGCGCAAAGGTGGTTGTGTCCGCGCGGACGGTGAACGAGGACGAACACTATCTGCCGGGAACGATTACCGAGACTGTGGCGCACATCAACGCGGCGGGTGGTGAAGCCATCGCCGTGAAGGCGGATCTGGCGGTGGCAGAGGATCGACACCGTCTTATCAGGGCTGCTGAGGGTGCGTTCGGGGGTGTTGATATTCTTGTCAACAATGCGGCCATCACTTATTTCATTCCGGTGGCCGATTTTCCGGAGAAACGATTCAGGCTGATGATGGACGTGCAGGTGTGGGCGCCTTTCGAGCTGACACAACTGGTCCTGCCCGGCATGCGGGAGCGGGGTCGGGGCTGGATTCTGAATATTTCTTCCGGCGCGGCGATTCATCCGGAGAAAACGCAGGGCGGACGTGGCGGCACTGTTTACGGGATGTGCAAGGCCGCACTCGAGCGGTTCACCACAGGTCTTGCTCAGGAGCTCTATGATGAGCAGATCGGGGTGAACGTGATATCCCCCGGCCTGGTCGCCACACCTGGCGTGATGCATCACAAGCTGATCAACGATTCGAACAGGGATCGGGTGACCCCTGTGGAACACATGGCGGAAGCCTGTCTTCGACTGGTGCATGGCGACCCCCGGACAATCACCGGCAGGATCGACTACGCAGACAAGGTGATGGAGGAGTTCAGCCTTACGGCCGCCGATCTCATCTAGTCAGCGGATTGGCACCTCGGTTTTCTTGATCACGGTGCGCAGCGCGAAGGACGAATGCACCCGGTCTACACCAGGCAACTGGGTCAGGTAGTTGGAGTGGATGCGCTCGTAGTCCCGGGCGTCCTCCACGATCACCCGGACCAGGTAGTCGGCCATACCCGACATCAGATAACACTCCATGACTTCCGGCAGTTCGGCGATGGCCGCCTCGAAGGCGGCCAGATCGTCCCGTTGCTGGCTTTTCAGTTCAATCTGCACGAAGACGTTGTCCGGGTAGCCGGCCATGGACTGATCGATCAGCCCCACATAGGCCCGCAGCAGGCCGCTCTTCTCCAGGTTTCGGACCCGTCTCAGACAGGCGGACTCGGACAGCGCCACCCGGTCAGCCAGCGCGGTATTCGAGAGCCGGGCGTCGCTCTGCAGCTCATGAAGGATTGCGCGATCGATTCGATCCAAAGTGACAGATAATTCTTTCATAGTGAAAATATAGTACAGAATATTCGAAAATCTATGGGTTTCTGTCGAATATCACAAGGATCGAGCGGTCCTCTTCCGCTAGCCTATGCGTGTGTATCCAGTGTGTGGAAGAGGATCGAGACATGAGTCGGAACATGAATCGGAACATGAATCGAGGTGCAGGTCAGGATAACCGCGCGATCACGGTCGGCGTGCCCAAGGAAATCAAAGTGCACGAGTATCGTGTGGGCCTTACGCCGGCCTCCGTGCAGGAACTGACCAGTCGCGGTCGCGACGTCGTGGTCGAACAGGGTGCCGGCCTCGGCATCGGCTTCAGCGACCAGGACTACCGTCGGGCCGGTGCCCGGATCGGTTCAGTGGACGATGCATTTGCAGCCGATCTCGTGGTGAAGGTGAAAGAACCGCAACTGGCAGAGTGCGCCCGTTTCCGTCCCGGTCAGATGCTCTTCACCTATCTGCACCTGGCGGCGGACAAGCCTCAGGCACAGGCGCTGATGGCCTCCGGTGTGACGGCAATCGCCTATGAAACGGTCACCGGCCCCGGGGGCAGCCTGCCGCTGCTCACCCCCATGAGTGAAGTGGCCGGTCGTATGTCCATTCAGGTGGGTGCCTATGCCCTGCAGAAGGCCAGCGGAGGCCGGGGGACACTGCTCGGCGGCGTGCCGGGTGTGGCGCCGGGCAAAGTCGTGGTGCTCGGTGGTGGCATCGCCGGCACCAACGCGGCCGAAATGGCCGTGGGCATGCAGGCGGATGTCACCATTCTCGATAAGTCCGTGCCGCGCCTGAAGGCTCTGTCCGAGCATTTCGGTGTGCGTGCCCGGGTGCTGATGGCGAGTCAGCAGAATGTTCGCGAAGAAGTGCTGGCAGCAGATCTGGTGATCGGCGCGGTGCTGATTCCTGGTGCCGCTGCGCCCCGTCTCGTGACGCGCGAGATGGTGCGGGAAATGGCGGACGGCACGGCCATGGTCGACATTTCCATCGATCAGGGCGGCTGTTTCGAGACTTCCCGGCCGACGACCCACGATGCGCCAACCTATGTGGAGGACGGCGTCGTCCACTACTGTGTGACCAACATGCCGGGTGCTGTGGCGCGTACGGCGACCCTGGCGCTCAACAACGTCACCCTGCCCTATGTGGTGGAGCTCGCCGAACGGGGCTGGGAGGACAGCTTTGCTGCCATCGAGGGCTTCGCCGGAGGGCTGAATGTGCATGACGGCTCGATCATGCATCCCCGGGTGGCAGAAGCGCTCGATCTGCCACTCGTCAGCTATCCCTGTGCCGCGTAATTGAGGTGTAAAGTCCTGGTGCATAAGCCGGGACGTCTGGTTCTGTTCATAGCTCGGCTACAGACGCGTGCCGTACAGCAGTACGGCACAGCGGCACCCTAACCAGTACCATGTAGTATCAACCGGCGGTTTCGAACGCTCGACTTTCAGGGCGTTGTTCGAGCCGCAGATTGCTGCTGCACCTGCACCGTGAGGAGGGACCATGGCTGATCCGCTACACAACGAATTCCCGCCGGATTCCATTGAGGCGAAAGACCTCAAACATCTGCTGCACCCGACCACGAATCTGGCTCAGCATCAGGCCAACGGCCCCCGGGTGCTGACGCGGGCGGAAGGCGCGTACATCTGGGATAACCAGGGCAACCAGTACCTGGAGGCCATGGCCGGACTCTGGTGCACGGCGCTCGGCTATGGCGAGGAAGAGCTGGCCCGGGTCGCCTACGAGCAGATGAAGAATCTCTCCTACAACCAGCTTTTCGGCGGCAAGACCAACGAGGCCAGCGTGCTGCTGGCCGAGAAGCTGAAGGCGATGGCGCCGATGGATGCGGGCCGCGTTTTCTTTGGTTTGTCCGGCAGCGACGCCAACGACACCCAGGTCAAACTGATGTGGTACTACAACAACTCCGTGGGGCGGCCGGAAAAGAAGAAGATCATTTCCCGGATGCGCGGCTACCACGGCGTGACGGTTGCCGCCGGATCGCTGACTGGCCTGCCGCCGTTCCACAAACATTTCGACCTGCCCATTCCCGGCATCCTGCACACCGATTGCCCCCACTATTACCGGGGTCAGGAAGGCGGCGAAAGCGAGACTGAATTCGTCGACCGGATCGTCGGCAATCTGGCGTCGCTGATTCACAAAGAAGGACCGGAGACCATCGCCGCCTTCATCGCCGAACCCATCATGGGCGCCGGGGGTGTGGTGGTGCCGCCCGCCGGCTACTACCAGAAGGTGCAGGCGCTGCTGAAGCAGCACGACATACTCTTCATCGACGACGAAGTGATCTGCGGTTTCGGACGCACGGGCCGGCCCTTTGGCGCGGAGACCTTCGGCATCGAGCCGGACACCATGAGTGTGGCGAAAGCGGTTTCGTCCGCCTATCTGCCGCTGTCCGCCGTGCTTCTGCCTGAGTTCATGTATGAAGCGTTCACGGCCATGAGCGCGGAGCTCGGAAACTTCAGTCACGGCTTCACCTACTCCGGTCATCCGGTCTGTGCTGCAGTGGCGCTCCGGAACCTGGAACTGATGGAGGAGCGGGATCTGTTTGCCCATGCCGCCCGCATGGGGGATCTCATGCAGGATCGACTGGCTCAGCTTGCCGATCACCCGTTGGTTGGAGAAGTGCGTGGGGCTGGCCTGATCGGGGCCCTGGAACTGGTGGCGGACAAAGAAACCCGTGCGCCGTTTCCGGCGAGTCAGGGGGTGGGCGCCTACTGTATGGGGCGTTGCGAAGCGAACGGGCTGATCAGTCGAGCCATGGGAGACACCATGGCATTGTGCCCGCCACTGATCATTACCGATGCCCAGATCGACGAGATTTTCAGCAAGCTCGATCTGGCCTTGAATGAAACCCTGGCCTGGGTAGGCTGATCTTTTGAGGCGACGTTCGACACCAAAGGGAGAAAAGATGCTGCATTCGGCACTGTACGATGACGCAGGCAAGCTGGTCCTGCGATTGACGCTGGGTGTGCTCATGCTCTTTCACGGATTCGCCAAGCTCGGCAATGGGGGGTCGCTGAACTGGATTTCCGGGCAGCTCACGGATGCGGGGCTGCCGGGATTCATCGCCTATGGGGTGTACGTTGGCGAGATTGTTGCGCCGCTGATGATCATCGCTGGCGTTTACTGTCGGATCGGTGCGGCCATCATTATCGTCAATATGCTGTTCGCGGTGGGTCTTGCCCATGTGGCGGAGCTGTTCATGCAGAACGAGCAGGGCGGTTACGCACTGGAGTTGCATGCGTTCTACACCTTTACAGCACTTGCCATCGGTCTGACCGGGAGCGGTCGATTTGCCGTCAAGCCGGATTAGGTCGGTCGGGGCGCCTGGATGTTCGGCCTGGATGTTCGGCCTGAATTGACGTCTGAAGCGTCTAGAGTGAGCTCCCCAGCGGCAGCTCTGTGGTGTATTTGACCTGCCGAAGGGCAAAGGTGGAACTCATGTTGGCCACCTCCGGCAGGTGGACGAGGGTGTTTTTCAGCAGCCGTTCGTAGGCGCTCACATCCTCCACGACCACCCGCAACAGGAAGTCGCGATCACCGGAAACGGTGTAACACTCGACGATCTCCGGAATGGCCTGCACGGCCGTTTCGAAGGCATTCAGGGCCTCCTCCTGCTGCACGCCCAGGGAAACCTGAACGAAGACGTTCACGGTCAGCTTCAGTTGTTCCGGATCCAGCAGAGTAACCCGGTGTCGGATCACGCCGGCCTGCTCGAGCTTCTTCACCCTGCGCCAGCACGGCGTGTGTGAAAGCCCGACCCGTTCACCCAGTTCCTGCATGGAGATTTCGGCGTCGGCCTGGAGTTCGCGTAGTATCTGGAGATCAAATGTATCCATCATTGAGGATAAATTTATCCTAAATGAAGGGGATTTAGGAGAGAGACATTCTAATAAATGAGATGTTTTTGGAAAATCAGCAACGCCATCCTAGAGTTCAGGCGGTAGACTGATGATCATTCAGGTAAGAAAGAGGCGGCTGAAATGACTCAGATCGTGCGAGCGGACTTCACGCTGGCGGAACGCTACGAGAAAGACAGCGGCGTCATATTTCTTTCCGGCATTCAGGCGCTCGCCCGCCTGCTGCTCGAACAGCATCGCCGTGACAAACGCGCCGGGCTCAACACCGGCGGCTTCGTTTCCGGCTACCGGGGCTCACCGCTCGGTGGGCTGGATCAGGTGCTCTGGCAGCAGAAGGCCCTGCTGGAGACGCACAACGTGCACTTCCAGCCAGGCGTCAATGAGGAACTCGCCGCCACTGCGGTATGGGGCAGCCAGCAGGTGGGTCTGTTCCCGGATGCGACCGTCGATGGGGTCTATGGATTCTGGTATGGAAAGGCGCCCGGGCTCGACCGTGCCTGCGATGCCATCCGGCATGCCAACGCGGCGGGTACCGCGGCCAATGGTGGCGTGCTGCTGGTGGTCGGCGATGATCACGGCTGCAAGTCGTCCACCCTGCCGAGCCACAGCGAACTGACCCTCAAGGACCTGGGGATTCCGGTACTGAATCCGGCCAATGTTCAGGATGTGCTGGACTATGGCCTGTTCGGCTGGGCGCTCAGTCGCTTCAGCGGCTGCTGGACCGGATTGATCGCCCTGGCGGACAACATGGACAGCGCCGGGACGGTGACCATCGATGATTCTGCCAGTCCGTACGTGATCCCCGAGGTTGCGGAAGAAGTGAACATCACCTCCGGCCGGCCGGCACTCGAGCAGGAAGCTCTGTTGCATGAAGTGAAGCTGCCGCTGGCCGTCCGCTTCGCCCGGGCCAATGGCATCAACCGGGTGCTGGCGGATCCCGCCGACGCCCGGCTCGGTATCGTGACCACCGGCAAGGCCTATCTGGACGTTCGTGAAGCCCTCGCTCAGCTTTCGCTGGTCACGGAGGCAGACATCGAACGGGCGGGCATCCGGTTGCTGAAACTCGGTATGAGCTGGCCCCTCGATGACGAGGAAATGGTGCGTTTCAGTCGGGGCCTCGAGACCCTGCTGGTGGTCGAAGAGAAGCGCGCGTTCGTCGAGGAGTCATTGAAAAGTCTGCTGTTCAACCGATCCGGCGCCATGGAGATCGTCGGCAAGCGGGGCGCGGCCGGGGAGCCGCTGCTGGCGGCCACCGGAGAGATCCGGGTCGCCGAGGTGGCGCAGACACTCGAACGCTATATTTCCCAGCGCTGCCCGGGTGCCCTGATCGATCGCACCTATCTGGACCGTACGGCAGTGCTCAGTCAGGCGCTGGTCGAAGTGACCGGACAGGCAAAGACCGATCGCTTGCCCATGTTCTGTGCCGGTTGCCCGCACAACACCTCCACCCGCGTACCCGAAGGCAGTCGCGCTTCTGCCGGGATCGGTTGTCACTACATGGCACAGTGGATGGACCGGGAGACTTCCACCTTCACCCAGATGGGCGGTGAGGGGGTCAACTGGACGGGCCAGGCGCCGTTCACGGAAGAGCCCCACATCTTCGTGAATCTGGGAGACGGAACCTATTTTCACTCCGGATTGCTGGCCATCCGGCAGTCCGTCGCCAGCGGCGCCAACCTGACCTACAAGATCCTCGTCAACGACGCGGTAGCCATGACCGGTGGTCAGCCCGTGGATGGCGAGTTGGACATCCCCGGGCTCGTTGCCCAGTTGCAGGCGGAAGGGGTCAGTCATATCGAGGTCGTCAGCGATGCGCCTGACGCCCTGTCGGCTGCCGGCGTGCCGGTTCATCACCGGGATGATCTGGATGCGGTGCAGCGCCGATTCAGAGAGATCGTCGGCTGTTCGGTGATCATCTATCAGCAGACCTGTGCCACGGAACTCAGGCGCAGGCGCAAGCGTGGGCTCGCCGAAGACCCGGATGTGCGGGTGCTGATCAACGATGCGGTCTGCGAAGGGTGTGGCGACTGTTCCGTGCAGTCGAACTGCGTCGCCGTTGAGCCGCTCAACACCGAGTTCGGGATCAAACGTCAGATCAATCAGACGGCGTGCAATAAAGACCTGTCCTGCGTGAAGGGGTTCTGCCCCGCATTCGTTCTGGTTCGAGGCGCTGAGCTGAGAAAGCCGCGCGGGCTTGCGGTCGAGCTGGCCGCACTGCGGGACAGGGCGCCGGTGCCGGATCAGTTTCCGGCAACGGCAAACGTGCTGATCGCCGGTGTTGGTGGCACCGGGGTGGTTACCGTCAGTGCCCTGCTCGGCACCGCCGCACATCTCGACGGGCTGGCGGTGAGCACCCTGGACATGACCGGTCTCGCCCAGAAAGGGGGAGCGGTCTTCAGCCACGTGCGGATCGGCGGAGCGGCGGACGCGCTGCACGGTACCCGCATCGCGGCGGGGCAGACGGATCTGCTGCTGGCCTGCGATCTCATCACCGCGGCCAGTCGCGATGCGCTGACCCTGGCGGACGGCAAACGGACCCTGGCCGTGGTGAACACGGACGTGGTGCCCACCGCGGATTTCGTGCTGCATCAGGATGCGGATCATCACGGCGCCGAGCGGCTCGACCGGATCTCGTCGTTCAGTCGGGAAACCCTGGCGGTGGACGGCGCCCATCTCTGCGCCCGGTTGCTCGGCAGCACGGCGACGCTGAACGTGTTCCTGCTCGGGTTCGCCTGGCAGCAGGGCCTGATCCCGGTCTCCATGGCCGCGCTGGAACGCGCCATGGAGCTCAATGGCACGGCGGTGGAAGACAACCTGAAAGCCTTTCACTTCGGTCGCATTGCGGCCTGGGACGTCGACGCGCTCGGCTTGCCCGAGCCCCAAAAAGATCCGGCTGCCGCGGGCCAGGGTCCCATGGATCCGGTATGCAGTGATGATCTGGAGTCACTTATTGCTGCCCGTCGCGAGCATCTGAGCGCGTACCAGGGACCGCAACTGGCGGATCGGTTCGAGAGCCTTGTGCGTCGTGTTCAGGTTGCCGAGCGTGCGCTTGCCAGTGCCACCACACAGGGTAAAAGCGCTGGCGGCGATCTGTTCGCCCGGGCGGTTGCCCAGAGCTACGCCCGACTGCTGGCGTACAAGGACGAGTATGAAGTGGCCCGTCTGTACGTCGATGGCCGCTTCAGAGCCCGGCTGGAGCGGACGTTTACAGCCGGTTATCGACCCACCTACCTCCTGGCACCCCCGCTGCTGGGAACGAAGAAACGGCAGTTCGGTGCCTGGATGAGCGGCGCCTACAGCGTGCTCGCCCGTCTGAAGTTCCTGCGCGGAACACCGCTCGATCCGTTCGGCTATCTGGGTGAACGGAAACAGGAGCGCTGGTCCATCGCTCATTTCGAGGCTGTGGTTACAGAGCTCCTCGCCGGGCTGGACCAGGCCAACCTTGCCCTGGCCGTGCGCATTGCCAGCCTGCCGGACAGCGTTCGCGGCTACGGGCACGTGAAGGAAGCCGCCCGTGAACGCTGGCTGGAAGAAGAATCCCGTCTGCTCGAGGAGTTCCGCCGGCCGCCTGCGCCGCTGCAGCTGTTCGATCCCGCGCGTCAGTCGGCTGCCTGAGCATCCGATCGCCCGGTGGCCCTGATAAACGCCCGAGGCAAAACCGAGTAAACTCCGGCCATGAATTTCGACTTCGGACACGGCGAAACCATCAACCTGCTGCGCGAGACCGTGCGGCAGTTTTCGAGCAACGAGATCGCACCGCGCGCCGCGGAAATCGACCAGACCAACGAGTTCCCGCGGGATCTCTGGCCCAAGCTCGGCGAGCTCGGATTGCTCGGCATGACTGTGGAGGAATCCGACGGTGGTGCGGGCCTGGGCTATCTGGCCCACACCATCGCGCTCGAAGAAATCAGCCGGGCATCAGCCTCCGTCGGGCTGTCTTACGGGGCGCATTCGAACCTCTGCGTGAATCAGATCCGCCGCTTCGCCACGGATGAACAGAAGGCCGCCTACCTGCCCGGATTGATCTCCGGTGAAGCCGTCGGCGCTCTGGCCATGAGCGAGCCCGGCGCGGGCTCGGATGTGGTCAGCATGAAGCTCAGGGCCGAAGACAAAGGCGACGTCTACGTGCTGAACGGCAACAAGATGTGGATCACCAACGGACCGCACGCGGATGTGCTGGTGGTTTACGCCACCGTGGATCCCGCGCTCGGCAGCAAGGGCATCACGGCTTTTCTGATCGAGAAAGGCATGGCGGGGTTCAGCACCGCGCAGAAGCTGGACAAGCTCGGCATGCGGGGTTCAGATACCTGCGAACTGGTCTTCGAGGACTGCGAAGTGCCGAAGACGCAGGTGCTCGGACAGGTGGGTCAGGGTGTGAAAATCCTGATGAGTGGCCTCGATTACGAACGGGTGGTGCTGTCCGGCGGGCCGCTTGGCCTGATGCAGGCCAGCCTGGATGTGGTGCTGCCCTACGTCCATGAACGGGAGCAGTTCGGTCAGCCCATCGGCACCTTTCAGCTCATGCAGGGCAAGATCGCCGATATGTACACCACGTTGAATGCGTGCCGGGCGTATGTGTACGCCGTGGCCGAAGCCTGCGATGCGGGCCGGACGACCCGGCTCGATGCGGCGGGCTGCATTCTCTACGCGGCGGAAAAAGCGACCTGGGCTGCCGGTGAAGCCATCCAGGCGCTGGGCGGGAATGGCTATATCAACGACTACGCCACAGGCCGTCTGCTCCGGGACGCGAAACTCTACGAAATCGGTGCCGGCACCAGCGAAATCCGCCGGATGCTGATCGGCCGGGAGCTGTTCGACGCCACCGGTTGACGAAGCTATAATTCGCGCCCGCCCGACGAGCCGTCGAGCGGTTAAGCACACAACTCAGACCAGAAAAATGAAACGACTCGTTAACCTGTCACTGGCCGTTGCGGCGATGATGGCCATGTTTGTAAGCCTCCCCCTCCATGCGGATGCGGTGCCGCCTGGGACCGATGACCAGATCCGCGAACGCCTGGCGCCCTTCGGCAGTCTCTGCCGGGCCGGCGATGATTGCGGCAGCGCGACGGCGGCCGTCGCCAGTGGCCCCCTCTCCGGCGAAGACGTCTACAACCAGTTCTGCTTTGCCTGCCATGCCACCGGCGCCAGCGACGCACCGCTGTTTGCGGATGCGGAAGCCTGGGCACCGCGCATCTCGAAAGGCATGGATGAGTTGATGGTCAGTACCCTCAACGGTATCGGGATGATGCCGCCGAAAGGTACCTGCATGAATTGCTCCGAAGACGAGCTGAAGGCGGCCGTGGACTACATCGTAGAGCAGGCTCAGTAATTCCCCGCACCGGGCAGCAGCGCTAGCCGGCGCCGCTGCCGCCGGACCAATCCATTGCTCTGAAGCCAAGGGCTTCCACCAGCTGCTCGGGTTGCACCTGCTCCGATCCGGCCAGATCGGCGATGGAGCGGGCCACTTTGAGTACCCGGTGCAGGCCGCGGGCTGACAGCCGGTAGCGTTCACTGGCTCGTTCCAGCAGTCTTACCTCCGCAGCGCCCAGTCCGCAGATCTTCCGCAGCGCAGCGCCCGGGAGCCGTGCATTCGTGCTGCCCTGGCGGTCGAGCTGTCGGGCTCTGGCCACCGAGATCCGTGCTCTCAGTTCATCTGTATTCCAGCCCTCACTGTCCGCCGCCAGCAGGCGCTGGCTCGGTACCTCGCTGATAGGTACGTGCAGATCGATCCGGTCGAGCAGCGGGCCTGAGATCCGGGACTGATAGCGTTGCCGTTGCTCGGGCCGGCAACGGCAATGCCCTTCGCTGCAGACCAGACCTGCCGGGCAGGGGTTCATGGCGGCGAGCAGTTGGAAGCCCGCGGGAAAGTGGGCCGTGCCGGCCGCCCGGGAGATGCTGATTTCCCCGGTTTCCAGCGGTTCGCGCAGGCCGTCCAGCACGCTGGGCTTGAAGTGCGGCAGTTCATCCAGGAACAGAACGCCATTGTGCGCCAGTGAAATTTCACCGGGGCGCGGATGCGGTCCGCCGCCGGTCATGGCGGTAGCGGATACAGAGTGATGGGGACTGCGGACCGGGCGGGCTCGGAAGTCTGCCGGGCGCTGGCCGGCGGCGGAGCAGATGGCGGCGACTTCCATGATCTCCCGTTCTGTGAGCGGCGGCAGCAGCGAAGGCAGATGCCGGGCGAGCAGAGACTTACCCGTTCCGGGCGGGCCGACCATGAGCAGATGGTGACCGCCGGTGGCGGCGATGGCCAGTGCGCGTTTAGCCGTTTCCTGGCCCACTACCATCGGGAGCTCAGGGCCCGTCGCCGGGTGATCCTCCGCGGGTAAGGGGGACCGGAAGTTCGCTTCGCTCTCCCCTTCGAGCAGCCGGATCACCTCTTTCAGATGGCCGAGCGAGGAAACCCGCTTGCCTGCCAGCAGTGCTTCGCCCGCATTCTCCCTGGGTACCACGAGCCGATCCCGGCTGGCGAGATCCAGAGCGGCGCAAAGGCTGCCGCGGACCCCGCGCAGTTCGCCGGCCAGGCTGAGTTCGCCGAGAAGTTCCACTGCCCCTTCCCGCTGAGGTTCTCTGAGCTGACCGGAAGCGCGCAGGATGCTCACGGCGATGGCCAGGTCGAAGCGGGCGCCTTCCTTGGCCAGATCGACCGGCGCAAGATTCACCACCACCCGCCCATCCGGGTAGTCGTAGCCACAGTTCGTCAGCGCGCTTTTTACCCGGTCCCGTGCCTCGCGTATGGAGGCCGCCGGCATGCCGACCAGGGTGGTGCCGGGCAACCCACCAAGCAGGTGCGATTCTACGATGACTCTGGGAGCAGCGAGGCCGAACAGGGCGCGGGCGAATGTGCGGGAGCGGGCAGTGACCTCGGCGTCAGTGGTCCCGCTCAAGCTCGGCAATCCTGGCCTCGAGATGGCCCACTCTGTCTTCCAGCTTTTCCAGGCTGGCGAGCTGGCTGTCGTATTCGTGCCGGGGAACCAGCTGAAACTGCTGGAAGTACCCCTCCAGAACGGGTCGCATCCCTTCGAACAGGGTGGTCGGGGCGTCGCCGAGGGCGCCGCGCAGGCGATTGATGAGATCTTCGAGGGGCGGGCTGCTTGCCTGGCTCATTGTGGCCTCCGGAATGCGAGAGAGAGCGCCATATTACGTGAGGGGGGTGTTGTCCGGCAGGGCAGATGACCGGGTGAGGTGTGCGTATTTGCCTCCTTTTCGTGCGTGGAAACCTGCCGAACTCAATTTCGCAGGATTACGCACCAACATAGTGCGTCTTGCGGCCCAAATTCGTGCAAAAGCAGGGGTGGCGGTCTGACGTAATTGCACCTCCCATGTCTAACTCCTTGAAAAATAGGCGTGAATTCCGTTGGCACGATTTCTGCCCTTAGACGAGCACACGACGTGAATCGCAATTCAGCATTCAGGCGTTTTTGACTCACTAAATATCTATGGGGATAGAAATGAAAAATCTGATCATCGCAGCGCTAATGCTCGGTGCCACATCTACCACCGGCGTGGTCCTTGCTGAGGAACACGAGATTTCCGGCAACGTTGCTTTGGCAACAGACTACCGCTTCCGCGGCATCTCCCAGACCGGCCGTGACCCGGCTATCCAGGGTGGCTTCGACTACGGCCATGAGAGTGGCCTGTACATCGGCACCTGGGCATCCAACGTGTCTTTCACGGAAGGTGGTACGGAGATCGACCTCTACGCGGGCTGGGGCACTGACCTCAGTGAAAATGTGGCTCTGGATCTGGGCGTGCTCTACTACGGCTATCCGTCCGACGAAGATGCCGACTACGTGGAAATCTACGGCAGTCTCGGCTTCTACGGTGTGACCCTCGGTCTCAACTACTCTCCCGAGTACACCTACGACACCGGCTCTTACTTCTACCTTTACGGGGCGTACAGCCTGCCGCTGGGTGAGAACTTCAGCCTGGATCTGAATCTCGGATTGAACCAGTTCGAAGACGACAACCTGGAGTCGTTTCTCGGCGCCGCTGACGTCGGCAAGAACTACCTGGATTACAGCATTGGCGTCAGCACCTCGGTTGTGGGTGTGGACCTGACGCTGGCCTATGTGGGCACCGATATCGACAAGAGCGATTGCTTCGGCGGCACCAAGGACTGCCAGGGCAACGCTGTGTTCACCATATCGAAAAGCCTCTAATTGAGAGAGAATCCCGGGTGCACAAGATCTTCCACAAAGACCTCCCGAGTGCGTATGCGCGAAGGGAGAGTGCACCCTCGGTCTGGAAACTGCCTGGGTAGTGAAGGCAGTGCGGCGGCCGACCGCCGTACCGGCCCTGATTAAAGGGATCAACAGGAGAAAATAATGAAATTGATTACCGCCATCATCAAGCCTTTCAAGCTCGACGATGTTCGAGAAGCGCTCTCGGAGATTGGCGTGCAGGGGATGACGGTCACCGAAGTCAAAGGCTTCGGTCGGCAGAAGGGACACACAGAACTCTATCGCGGCGCTGAGTACGTGGTGGATTTCCTCCCGAAAGTGAAGCTCGAGCTCGCCATCGATGATGGCATGCTCGATCAGGTGCTGGACGCGATTACCAAATCCGCCAACACCGGCAAGGTGGGCGACGGCAAGATCTTTGTCGCATCGCTCGAAGAAGTAGTCCGGATCAGAACGGGCGAGACCGGAGCTGAAGCCGTCTAAACGGCTCGCTCTACATCGGGAGAAAGATTGTGGAAGATCTTGTTCAAACCAACTACGCCCTGGATACGTTCTATTTTCTAGTTATGGGCGCACTCGTCATGTTTATGGCCCCCGGCTTCGCCATGCTCGAAGCAGGCCTGGTCCGAGCCAAGAACACGACTGAAATTCTATTGAAAAACGTGGCGCTCTTTGCGATCGCCTGCATCATGTACCTGCTGGTCGGGTACTACATCATGTATCTGGGCGCTGTCGAAGGCGGCGTGATTCCGGACTTCGGTTTCCTGATCGGTGCGGAAAACACCGTCGAGGATACCCTGGCCTCCGGCGGAGACACCTATTACTCGGCTCGCTCTGATTACTTCTTTCAGGTGGTGTTCGTGGCAACGGCCATGTCCATCGTCTCCGGCGCCGTCGCCGAGCGGATGAAGCTCTGGGCATTCCTCGCGTTCGCTGTGGTCATGACCGGCCTCATCTATCCGATGCAGGGCATGTGGACCTGGGGCGGCGGTTGGATCTCGGCTGCCGGCTATTCAGACTTCGCCGGTTCCGGCATCGTGCATATGTGTGGCGCGGCTGCCGCGCTGGCAGGCGTTCTGCTGCTCGGTCCGCGGAAAGGCAAGTACAACTCAGACGGTTCGGTGAACGCCATTACGGGTGCGAATATGCCGCTGGCGACGCTTGGCACGTTCATCCTCTGGTTCGGCTGGTTCGGTTTCAACGGCGGCTCTGAGCTGATGACCTCCAACATTGAAGAAGCCAATGCGGTCGCCCAGGTATTCGTCAACACCAACATCGCAGCCTGCGGTGGCGTGGTTGCCGCGCTCCTGACCGCGAAAGCGCTGTTCGGTAAAGCAGACCTGACCATGGCCCTGAACGGCGCCCTGGCCGGCCTGGTTGCCATCACCGCGGATCCGCTGTCGCCGAGCGCTCAGCTGGCCGTGCTGGTGGGTGCCGTTGGCGGTGTGCTGGTGGTCTTCTCCATTGTAACCCTGGACAAGCTCAAGCTGGACGATCCGGTCGGCGCCATCTCGGTGCACGGTGTGGTCGGTATCTGGGGCATCCTGGCGGTGCTGCTGTCGAATGGCGACGCCACCTTCATGGGTCAGATCATCGGCATCGTCGGTATCTTCGGCTGGACCTTCGGCGCCGCGCTGGTGGTCTGGGGCATCCTGAAGGCAGTGATGGGCATCCGGGTTTCTGAAGAAGAAGAATACGAAGGTGTGGATATCGCCGAGTGCGGTATGGAAGCCTACCCTGACTTCGTCAAAGTGGGTGGCACCTAGTCCCTGAATCGGAGCCGCCGGAAACAAGGGCGGCTCCAGCAACTTCAAGGCGCGTGGCGTATGCCTCGCGCCTTTTTTTTTGCAGGGCCTTTTTACAGGGCCTTTTTTTGCAGGGCCGTTCGTTTTTCGAGGTTACCAGTGCGCAAGTCCGACCAGCTTCTCTCCCAGGGCACTGAGCCGGGGCCGGGCTCCCCGCTCCGGGATTTCCTGTCCCGGCATGGTCTGTCGAAGCGCCCATGCAGGCGGCATCATGGTTTCGAACTCCGCCACTCTGGCAGCACGGGCGCTTTCGTCGCCCACCGGATCCATCGCAATGTACTGAACCCAGCGGGGACGGCGGGTCAGATTGTGCATACTCGAATGCGGCAGGCGGCGGTCCCAGATCACCATGCTGCCTGCCGAACCGGCGACCACTTCGACGGACTCGTTCGAGATATCCGGCCGCCGGCTGTGGGCATGGTCCGGGTGACGGGCGAGATAATCATCCAGGTGCCGGTAGATGCCGGGAACGCAGCAGAATGCGCCCTGTGCTTCGCTCGTGTCCGAGAGATACACCAGACCCTGCAGAGATCGGCCCGTGGAACGGGACGGATCGCCGTCCCAGTGAATGGGCTCCGCGGGTTCGTCGCCCTGCTGGTCTGGATTGCCGGTCTTGAAGGAAACCCGGTCCGTACCGACCCAGAGCGCATCCGTTCCGTGCAGGGAGGCGAATGCGGCGTGCACGGACGGCAGTTGGCGAACATCCCAGAATGCCTGGGCATGAAAGAGGTTGATCACGCCGTGGCCGCGGGACTGCGGCCAGCTCGAGGGGTCCGCCTCGTCGATACCCAGATGCGCGCAGATCGTCTTGCGGACGGCCCGGCAATGCGCTTCATCCACCAGGCCTTCCACCAGCAGATATCCCTGTTCCTCGAATCGCTGCCTGTCTGCTTCTGTGATCATGGCTTAACCCGGGAGCCTCTGCTTAACTCACGTTTGCTCAGTCGAGGCGCCTCAGCATATGTCCGAACGTTTCCTCTCCATAGATCTCGGCACAACCCGATTGAAGGTGGCGGCGTATGCATCCGACGGAACTCTAGCGCATCTGGTAAATCGCCGACACGATGAGTTGGGCGACGGGAACCTGCGCTGGCAGAGCGCGGATGGCTGGTGGACGAGCACGGTCAGCGCCGTGCGTGAGCTTACAGCAGCGCTGCCGGGGGATGAGATCGTCGGTATCGGTCTGTCCGGCCGGGGCGGGGCAGCAGTGTTTGCAGACGGGAACGGCAAGGTCGTCGCCGATCCCTGGTCCGACGGACGGCATCATCCCGAGGCCAGGGATCTGGGTCACTGGCGGCGGCAGGAGGGCGCCTGGCTTTCGAACTATGGTCTCCAGCTCATCGCCAAGTACCGGTGGCTGGCAGCCAACGATCCGGAGCGCGCGGAACGCATTCAGTCCGGTTTCTACGGTAAGGACTGGCTGCTCTTTCGTCTGACCGGCGTTCATATGACGGACTGGACGTCCGGTCCGGATGCACCGGAGTGGGATGCCCGACTGAGCGACCTGGCCCTGCCCAGGACCCTGCTGCCGGCACCGGCCCTGCCCTGGACACTGGCCGGCACGCTCACCGGAGAAGCCGCGAACGCACTGGATCTGCCGGCCCATACCCCGGTCAGCGTCGGCGCCCACGATGGCCTGGCGGCCAACATCGGTGCCGGGGCCGTGCAGGACCGGACCTGTGCCATAACCCTGGGGACCCACGCGGTGGTGCGGATGGTCATGGATGAGACGCCACAATCAGCCTATCGCTTCTACGGATGTCCACCGGACAGGCACATCATTGGTGGTAACGCGATTCTTGCCGGCCGATCAGTCGACTGGCTTCTGGCATTGGCCGGTGCCGGGCTTGAGCGCACCGACGCCTATGATCGTTTCGAAGCGGGTGCATCGGCCATTGCAGCGGGTGCGGACGGGGTTCGGTTTCTGCCCTTCCTCGCCGGCCAGGTCGCGCCGGAAAACCGCCCCGGCGCCCGGGCGCTGTTTGCCGGCATGAACCTCGAACACACGCAGGCACACCTGTATCGGGCGCTGCTCGAGGGCGGCGCATTTGCCATTGCCGACATCTTTGATCAGGTGACGGGCTGGTGCGGTCAGCCGAACTTCATTCGGGCAACTGGTGGCGGCTCCGAGAGCCGACTCTGGATGGAGATACTCGCCAGTGTTCTGGAGGCGCCCATCGAACTCAGTGGGGCGGGCGTCGAAGGCCGGGGTGCGGCCGTCTGCCTGGCGGTGGCGCTGGGCCGTCATCCGGATATCCAGAGTGCGATCGGGCACATGATCCGGCCGGAGCAGGTGGCAATGCCTGATCCGGAGTGGGTGGATCGTTATAAAGCCATCCGTGCGGACTGGCAGGCACTCAACGCGTTAAGCCGGGAATACCATTCAGATTGAACGCCGTGCCGGATTGCATCCCGCGCAGACCCTTCCGGAACCGCTCAGAAAAGCAGGTGAACGGGGGCCGGGCAGCTGGTCTCCGAGACGATATCGCCGAGGGATCCATCTGCGGCAATCCGAATGCTGACGAGGTTGTTCGAATCCCGATTGGCGGCCAGCAGGTAGCGCTCACGTGGCGAGATCAGGAAGTGACGTGGATGCCGGCCGCCGCTCGCACGATGCTGGCGGACTGCCAGCGCCGGCCGGGTCGCCAGAACGGCAATCGAGTCATGCCCTCGATTGCTCACGTAAAGCAGATCTCCAAGCGCCTGAATTTCTGCCGTGCTGCTCTCCCCGGTGAACCCGGCGGGTAGTGTGGAGATCCCATCACCGGTGGGGCCGCCTTCGATTGCCGTTACCGTGTTGCCGAGCTCGTTAACGACAAACGCACCGTCCGGACTCAGGTGCCGTGGGCCTGAACCGGACGGGAGGTCGATGCGCCCGAGAAGGGCTCCGTCGACGGGATCGAGGCGATAGATACAGTCCCCGCCAAGGTCCGGAACCCACAGCGCCCCGTCCCGGAAATACGCCCCGTGTGGGTGAGCGGACGCCTGTCGGGGATGAGGTCCGCGACGTTCCGGCTGGAACAGGGTGATCTGTCGTCCGATGCGATCGGCCGCCCACTCGAACAGCGCCACCGTGCCACCGCTGTAGTTGGCCACAGCCAGTCGATCGCCCTGCAGGGCGAGATGGCAGGGATCTGCGCCGCCGCTGCCGACCTGCTGCACGGTCTCGATTCCGGCACCGTTGAACTGGAACACGCTGACCTCGCCTTCGTTTGTGCCATGCGCACCGTCGTGTTCATTCACTGCGATGAGTCCATTTTGCCAGCGTGACACCCACGAGGGATTGACGCAGTCGATGAGTAAGCCGGGTGGCGAAAAGGTGCCGGAGTGGTTGTCGAAGTCACAGCGATAGATGCCGTTCGACCCGGTCCCTCTGGTGTAGGTGCCGATAAGCAGTTCCATGATTTGACCGTCAGCGGGGTTCTGACCATGATCGCACCGATGGACGGAGGCAACTACGGGTATGCAGCGAATAGCGATAACCGGCGGCCGGGTGCTCGACCCGGAATCCGAAACAGATACGGTCAGAGACCTGGTCTTCGAGGACGGGTGCCTCACCGATGACGCGCCACGGGGCGACGAGACGGTCGTGGATGCGTCGGGTTGCTGGGTAAGCCCCGGCTTCATCGACCTGCATACCCATATTTTCAATCACCCGCTGTTCGGTCAGAGCCGGGTGCCCGCAGATCGGATCGGTGTCGGTCAGGGTGTGACCACCGTGGTGGATGCAGGCTCGTCCGGCGCACCCACCATCGATGCCTTTCCGGAGGTGGTGCTACAGACCCAGGCCACCCGGGCATTCGCCTTCATCAACATCGGCTCCCCCGGCCTGCCGAATCTGGGGGGCGGCCATGCCTCCCGGCCTGAGTTGTGTGATCTGGAAGGCGTGGTCAAGGCCTTCGATCGTCACGGCGACTGGCTGGTGGGTGTGAAGGTGCTGGCGTCCCAGAGCCATACCGGCGCCTTCGGCCTGGAAGCCGTGAAGCTTGCCCGCAAGGCGGCGGAACTGGTGGATAAGCCTCTGATGCTGCATGTGGGTAATGCACCGCCGCTGATCGACGATGTGCTCGATCTGCTGCGACCGGGCGACATCGTCACTCACACGTATCACGGCAAGGTCGGCGGCGTGCTCGGTTATCGGGACAGGATCATCCCCGCGTTCCGCGCAGCGGTGGATCGCGGCGTGGTGGTGGACCTGGGTCACGGCAGGTCGTCATTCAGTTTTCGAGTCTGTGAGACCGCACTCGAGCAGGGTATGCCGCTGCATTCGATCAGCTCGGATCTCCATCGCGGCAATCTGGACCGCTACGCGGTCAGCCTGGCCCGGACCATGATGAAGATGCGCCTGCTCGGACTCAGTCTTCGAGAGGTGGTCGAGCGGGTGACCCTGGGTCCGGCCCGGGCCATCGGTCTTGACCAGACGGGTTTCGGTCGTCTCGCCCCAGGCAGGAGCACGACGCTCAGCGTGTTCAGAGAAGAGGCGGGTGAGCTGACGCTGGAAGATGCTGAAGGTGCGTCGCGTGTTGCCGAGCAGATCATCCGCCCCGTTGGGACGGTTGTCGACGGCGTCTGGCGTGAGGCTGCTGAACCCATCTGATGAGCGACTCACCGTACAGTGCCCTTGGCCTGCCCCGGGTCATCAATGCCTCGGGCAAGATGACGGCATTGGGTGGCACCGCCCAGTCAGGTGCTGTGGCCGCCGCCCTTGGCCGCGCCGCCCAGCACCATGTGGCCCTCAGTGAACTGCGCGCCGTGGCGGGCAATGAAATAGCCCGGCGCACAGGTGCCGAAGCTGCCACGGTGACCAGCGGGGCTGCCGCCGGCATTGCCATTGGTGTGGCGGCCATGATCACCGGTACCGACATGGAACGGGTTGCGCAGTTACCCGATAGCGGCGATCTGGCCAGCGAGGTGATTCTCCAGTCCGGACATGAGGTGAACTTCGGTGCGCCGGTCAGCCAGATGGTCCGTCTGGGCGGCGGTCGGCCCGTGCATGTGGGCTCGCCATCGTCGGTGCGACCGGAAGACGTCCTGCAGGCCGTGTCGCCGCGCACGGCCGGTCTGCTTTTCGTGCAGTCGCACCACACGCGGCAGGAGCACGGCCTGACACTGGTGGATCTGGTCCGGCTGGGCAGGGAGGCGGACCTGCCCGTGCTCGTTGATGCCGCCGCTGAGGCAGACCTCACCACCTATATTGCCCAGGGCGCTGATCTGGTCACTTACTCCGGCGGCAAGGCCATCGGTGGTCCGACCTGCGGTTTCATCTGCGGGCGCCGCGATCTGGTGGCAGCCTGCGAGCTGCAGAACGCGGGAATCGCCCGGGCCATGAAAGTCGGCAAGGAGCAGATCATGGGGCTGCTGGCCGCGCTGGCCGACTATCCCGGAGCGCAGACCTGGCCCGATCGCCTGGCGCGGCTCGAGTCTGCCCTCGAAGGGCTGCCGGATGCCCTGGTCAGACAGGAGGCGGATCTGGCCGGTCGTGACATCGTGCGGGTTGCCATCGAGAGTTCACCGGAACGGCTGCATCAGCTCAGCCGGGCGCTTCGCGCTGGTGATCCGGTGATCTACACCAGAAACCATCAGCTGGACGAAGGGCTGATGCTGTTCGATCTCCGCGAGGTCAAGGACGAGGACGTCCAGCGGATCGCCGATCGGGTGAAGGCGCTCTGGGGCTGACGATCTTCAGTCGTAGATGCGGATCCGGTCGACGATCGCATCCGCAGTCTGTCGACTTGCCGCTAACGCCGCGTCGGACCACATCGTATGTTGCAGGTAGCCATGGATGAGCGCACCGAACTCCAGGTGTGTGACGGGTCGCCCGGCCGCTTCCAGTCCCGCGGCGAGGGCACGGCCCTGGTCGCGCAGAATGTCGAAGCCGGCGGTTGCTACGACGGTCGGTGGCATGGCGGAAAAATCGGCATGCTCAGCAAAGAGCAATGGTGACGCCAGCGGGTCCTGCTTGACCGTAGGGTCGGGCAGGAACAGGTCCTCGGAGAGTTCTGCGAAATACCTGTCCAGCGTGTAGCCTTCGGAGAAGGTCTGAAAGCTGGCGTAGTCGGCGACGTTCAGATCCAGGACCGGATAGTTGAGAAGCAGGCCGTCGGGTACCGTTCCCGAATTCATGATTTCTCTGACCGCCACCGACATGGCCATGTTGCCACCCGCACTGTCGCCCCCTACGGCGACGCGACCGGATCCACCGAGCGTTTGCGCATTTGCCACCGTCCAGGCGTAAGCAGCATAGGCGTCTTCATGAGCCGCCGGGTAGCTGTGCTCCGGGGCCAGGCGATAGTCCGCAACCACGAAGATGGCGCCAGTGCCGGCCGCAAGCTCGCGACAGCTGGGCAATGCGGCTTCCTTGCTGGCAAACAACCAGCCGCCGCCGTGAAAATAGAGGACGACCAGCGGTCTTGTGCCGGTCGGCACCTCCGGAGTGAGTACGTATGCCTGGATGTCTCCGGCCGGGCCTGGAATGGAAATTTCCCGCGATGCGACGGTCGTCGCCTCGACCCGCGTGCCCTCTATCCAGCTCCGGTCTACCGCCGCTCTGAACTGGGTGCGCCCTTCCGCCGACAGGAGCAGTGCCCGCTGTTGTGTTCGTTTGGCGGCAAATTCATCGGAGGTGGTCCACGCCTGTTGAAGGACGCTTGCGACGGGTGGGTCCAGAGTGAATCCATCGACGTTGACCGGCAAACCGTCAGTGGGTGCCGGACGCTCCGTGCAGCCGAACAGTACTGCCGCTGCAACACTCAGAAGACAGAACAGACGTGGGCTGATTCGCGGCATGGGAAAACTCATCCTGGTCATCGGGAACGGTTATCCCGCCGGTGCAATGAACGCGACAGGCTAGCAGAAGGCGCGTTTGATGCAAATAATTCTCATTATCGGTGCTATCGAAAACGAGGCGGACGCTGTCTCCGACCCGCTGGTGGTCTTTTTGCAGCCGATGGCCTCGCACAACAGAATGGGGAGGCTACAATGCCGCCTCGCCGCAACGCTTCAATCCGGAACCATGAGATATATCAGTACCCGCGGGCAGACCGAGCCCATGTCTTTCAAAGATGCCGTTATCACCGGCATGGCGCCGGACGGCGGTCTGCTGATTCCGGAAACGATTCCCGATGTGCGGACCCAGCTGAAAGACTGGCAGGGCCTTGCCTTCGTTCCATTTGCCCAGGCGTTGATTGCCCGGTATGTGGACGACATTCCGAAGGACACCCTCGATCAGCTGATCGAAAATGCCTATGCCACCTTCGATCATGACGAGGTGGTGCCGTTCACGCCGCTGAAAGGACTGGCAGGCAATCACGACGTGCAGGTGATGGAGTTGTTCCATGGGCCCACGCTGGCGTTCAAGGACGTGGCGCTGCAGTTACTCGGCCAGCTGTTCGAATACATCCTCGAAGAGCGGGATGAGCACATCAACATCCTGGGTGCCACCAGTGGCGATACGGGCTCCGCCGCAATCGCCGGTGTTCGCGGTCTGCCGGCGGTGGATGTGTTCATCATGTTTCCGGAAGGGCGGGTCAGTCCGTTACAGGAGCGGCAGATGACCACCATCCCGGACGAGAACGTGCACTGTCTGGCGGTGGAAGGCAGCTTCGATGACTGTCAGTCGCTGATGAAGGGGCTGTTTGCGGACGCGGATGCGAAAGCCGGACTTTCGCTGGGTGCAGTCAACTCTGTGAACTGGGCAAGAGTGCTCGCCCAGATCGTCTACTACGGCTACGCGAGCCTGAAGTTCGCTGGCAGTGATCCCGTCTCCTTCTGCGTGCCCACGGGGAACTTCGGCAACGTCTTCGCCGGTTACCTGGCCAAACGTATGGGTTTCCCCATCGACAGGCTGATCATCGCCACCAACGACAACGATATCCTCGCCCGCTTTTTTGAAACCGGCGACTACGCCCGAGGCGCCGTGCACCACACCACGAGCCCGGCCATGGATATTCAGGTATCCAGTAACTTCGAGCGTTACCTCTACTACTACTTCGGCGAAGACTCGCAACGCCTGACCCGTTTCATGGAGACCTTTGCCGAGACAGGCAACGCGTCCATCGATGAGCGACCGGAAACAGAGGATTTTCTTGCCACCGCGGTCACAGAGGCGGAAGTCGCTGCCACCATTGCGCATGTCTATGCAGAGAACGGTTACGTCACCGATCCGCATACGGCAGTGGGGCTGACGGCCGCCGGCCGCTTTCAGGTGGCGGGTGCACAGATCTGCGCTGCAACCGCCCATCCGGCGAAATTTCCGGAAGCGGTGAACGCAGCCATCGGCCGGGACGTGGCGCATCATCCGACCCTGGATGCTCTGAAGGATCTGCCGGTCCGGAAGACGATCATCCCGGCGACCACAGAAGCCGTGCGGGCCTTTCTGGACGATCACACCGCCTAGCGGATCTGCTCGATCCCTCAGCCCTCCTGAATGCGCCGGACCGCGTCGGGGAGGTGATCCAGTCTGTTCACGGCGACGGTCTGAGTGGGCTGGGTGGTCACCTCCCCCTCTTCCTGGCCTGGGTGCTGAACCCAGATGGTGTGCATGCCGACGCTCCCGGCGCCATGGATGTCATCCACCAGGTGATCGCCGATGTGGATGGATTCATAAGCGCAGACGCCGGCCCGATCCAGGGCGGCATGGAAGAGGTCGGGCGCCGGCTTGCTGGCGGATACATCGGCAGACGAATAGGCAAAGGTGAAATACCGGTCCAGGCCGATTTTTGCCACGTGGGCGTTGCCGTTGGTTAGGGCGGCCAGCTGATAGTCTTCCGAAAGAGTCGCCAGCGCCTCCAGGGCGTGCTCGAAGAAGACCACTTCCTGGCGGGCTTCGAAGAAGGTCTGGAAAGCGAGCCGGGCATTTTCAGCAGCCACCGATTCGGACAGGCCCAGACGCCGCATTCCCATGAACAGCATGGCCTCGCGCAGACCGCTGACGTCGTGGCCGAGTTCCGGCCGTGCCGCTACCAGCTGCTGCCGGATCTCCAGGGTCACGTCCTGGTTGATGGTGGGCCGATATGCCGGCACCGCTTCATCGAGCCAGGCATACATCCGTGCCTCTGCATGACGGATCACCCGGCCCACGTCCCAGAGCGTGTTGTCCAGATCGAAGGTGATGAGCCGGATCTCAGCCATCGCTGCCGGGTTCGCCTTTTTCTTCCGGCTGCAACTCGGCCCGGGGATGGGCCGCGTCGTAAACCTTTGCCAGATGCTGAAAGTCCAGATGGGTGTAGATCTGGGTGGTGCCCAGGTCCGAATGGCCGAGCAGCTCCTGCACCGCGCGCAGGTCGCCGCTGGACTCGAGCAGGTGGCTGGCAAACGAGTGGCGCAGCATGTGCGGGTGCAGGTCCGTGCTGCCAAGCTGGCGGGCGGCCAGATTTTTCAGGCGGTTCTGGACCGTGCGCGGACTGATTCTCGCCTGACCCCGGCCGGTGAAGAGTGGTGCGGCAGCGGGATTGCCCACGGATGGGTGGGCGTCCGCACCAGACTGTGCGGCCAGCCAGTCGCGGATCGCATCGATGGCGTGTCGGCCGAGCGGCACCTGGCGCGTCTTCCGGCCTTTGCCGAGCACGGTAACGAAGCCGCCATCCAGATCCAGGTCGCCCCGGTTCACACCCACCAGCTCGGAAAGGCGCAGACCGCTGCCGTAGAAGAGTTCGAGTATGGCCTTGTCGCGTTTTTCGAGTGGGGTTTTGGGCTCGAAGTCCAGAAGCCTGGCTGCCTGATCCGCGTCCAGCGTGCTGGGCAGGCGATTCCTGGACTTCGGCGCCCTGGCGGCGGCGGCGGGATTCTTTTTCGTTTCCCGACGTGCTTCCAGGAACCCGAAAAAGCTGCGCACACTGGACAGGGCGCGCTGAATGCTGCGTGGTGCCAGTCCTTCGCTGTGCAGGCGGGCGACGAAACGGTCGATATCGTGGCGACTGATGTTCTCCGCCGGCCCGTCCGTCATGGCCATGAAGCGGTTGAGATCGCGCCGGTAGGCAGCCAGGGTGTTGGTGGAGTAGTCCTTTTCGAACTTCAGGTGATCGAGAAACGCCTGCACGGGCGCGTCGAGTGGATGCTTCTGCTCAGCGGTCACGCGGCCAGACGCTGGATCACCCGGCCCAGCACTTCACCGATGTAGGTGACGAACAGGGTGTCCATGTCAGAGGTGAAGTGATGGGTCTGGCGGCTGCCGATGGCGAGGCAGCCTTCGCCGCCTTCCCAGAAAATGGGGGCGAGCACCGCACTGCCGTCGCTGTCGTGCGGCTGGATCGGAAACAGCCCGGTCAGCTCTTCCGCTCGCAGCACCGTGCACACCGGAGTGTTCGACCGGACGAATCGGTCATAAGGCGGATCGGAGTCGTGGCTGGCCAGATGATCCAGATGGACCGGCAGGTTCAGCAGGTGGCAGCAGACGAAGTCGGCCTGAAAATCGGCCAGCATATAGGTGGCCAGCACTTCATTGAGCTCGTGCCAGTTGTGAACGTTGAGCAGTTCGAGGGTGAGCGTTCGGGTCTTCGCGAACAGCTCGTCGTTCTCCTTGGCCGCCTGCAGAAGTTCATTCATCCGTCGTCGCATCTGCATGTTGCGCTCGCGGAGAATGGCTACCTGACGCTCGATCAGGGAGACGGCCTGGCCGCTGTCGTGAGGCAGGTTCAGCGTAGACAGCAGGCTCGAGTGGCGTTGAAAGAAATCCCGGTCGGCGCGCAGATAAGACACCACGTCTTCGTCGGTGAGGGTCTGGGATTCCGGATCGGTGGCTGAACTCATGGGTTGTGCGGAGATCCTGTGCTGGATGGCCGGGCTCACGGCCGGTTTCTCTGGCGCGGAGGGTGATCAGTCGTTTTCGACGGTGATCTGGCCCTCGTAGACCAGGGTGGCGGGTCCGGTCATTTTAACGGTGTGATCCGGACCCTGCCATCGGATCCGCACCTTGCCACCCGGCAGGGAAACCTTCACTTTCCCGTCCACGAGGCCGGCCAGCCGGCTGGTAACCGCCGCAGCGCAGGCGCCGGTGCCGCAGGCCCGGGTTTCGCCGACCCCCCGCTCGAAGACCCGGAGACGGATGAAACCACGATCGACCACCTGGCAGAAGCCGATATTGGCCCGTTCGGGAAAGAAGGGATGGCGGGTGAGCGTCGATCCGATTTCCAGCACGCTGGCGCTGGTGATGTCGTCGACCAGGATGACGCCGTGCGGGTTGCCCAGGGATGCGACCATGACCTGATGAGACTCGCCGTTTTCGTCCGCCAGCGTGTAGCGGGTGGCATCCGCCAGCATCTGGGTGTCCAGGGCATGGTCCGGGTCGCAGGGGATCGCCGCCGGCAGGAGCCCAGGTGCCCCCATATCCACCTCGACCTGATCGTTGTCGAGCAGGCTGGTTTCGATCAGTCCATTGCTGGTCTGGAAGCGGAGGTTGGGTTTGACGCACAAACCCCTGTCTGCGACAAGCTTGGCCACGCATCGGGCGCCGTTGCCACACTGCTCCGCCTCGGTTCCGTCTGCGTTGAATATCTGATAGCGGAAGTCCACATCCGGATCGTCAGGCGGAGCGACGATCAGAAGCTGATCGAAACCGATACCCGTATGCCGGTCGGACCAGGCCTGGATCTGCTCGGGCGTGGGCATAAAAGGCTGACTGATACGGTCGAGCACCATGAAGTCGTTGCCGAGACCGTGCATCTTGGTGAACTGGATATTCACGGGTTCAGATCCGTGGAAAGCTGTTCGTGCCGGTAGAGATCTTCGATGGTTTCCCGACGCCGGATGACCTGAAACCGGTCGCCATCCACCAGTACCTCTGCGGGCCTCGGCCGGCTGTTGTAGTTCGAACTCTGCGACATGGCATAGGCGCCGGCGGAATGTACGGCGATCAGGTCGCCCTCGGCCAGGGTCAGGGTTCGGTCTTTGGCGAGAAAATCGCCGCTCTCGCAGATCGGGCCGACCACGTCCCACTGCCCGGACGTCGACGCCGGCCCGGGCGCGGTCACCGATTCGACCCGGTGCCAGGCCTGATAAAGCGCGGGACGGATCAGGTCGTTCATCGCCGCGTCCACGACCGCAAACTGACGACCGCCCGGTTCGTTGGCCGGCTTCAGATACTCCACCCGGCTGACCAGAAGTCCGCCGTTCGCGACCAGGAACCGGCCCGGTTCCACGGAAAGACCGATCTGCCGCCCCTGCAGTGCTGCCTGGACCCGGGCGCCGTAGGCGTCGATGTCGAAGTCCACTTCATTCTGATAGGTGACGCCGAAACCGCCGCCCATATCCAGATGCTCCACGGCAATGCCGCGCTCTGCCAGGGCGTCCACCAGATCGAGGAGCCGGGACAGGGCATCCAGCATGGGCGCCATGCTTTCTATCTGGGAGCCGATGTGACAGGCGACGCCAACGGGCTCGAGCCATTCATCGGCCTGGGCCTGCGCGTAGAGCGCCAGCGCGGTTTCTGCCGGCACCCCGAACTTGTTCTCTTTCAGGCCGGTGGAGATGTAGGGGTGGGTGGCCGCGTCCACGTCCGGATTGATCCTCAACGCAACCCGCGCCGGCCGTTCCAGCAGTGCCGCACGGGAGGCGAGGCGCTCGAGTTCCGCAGCGCTTTCCACATTGAAGCAGTCGATGCCGACCTTCAGCGCCAGATCCATTTCCGCCGCCGACTTGCCGACCCCGGAGAATACGACGGTGCCGGGATCGCCGCCGGCAGCCATCACCCGCATCAGTTCCCCGCTCGATACGATGTCGAAGCCGGCGCCCAGGTCGGCGAACAGCTTGAGCACGCCGAGATTGGAATTCGCTTTCACCGCATAGCAGACGCGCCCCCCGGTGCCGCACTCGGATACGGCGGCTGCCAGGGTTCTGTATCGGGATTCGAAGTACGCGCGGGAGTACACATACACGGGCGAGCCCACCGCGGCGACGATCTCGGGGACGGGCACGGATTCCACGTGCAGGGCGTCACCGGCGGTGCCGGTGTTCCGGTGCATGACGTTCATGGGGCGTTCACGGAGACAGGCGGGCGCTCAGGACTCCGCTGCGGCTCACGTCCGGGCTGCTGTCCGGATTTTCTTCCGGCAGATAGAGCGGCCCTTTCTGGCCGCAGGTTGCAACCAGCGTGGTGAGCAGCCAGAGGATCATCCAGCGCACGGCGCTTCCTTCCAGTTCAACGGTTCAATCGGACGAGTATAACACCCGGGCTCTGGCCGCCGCGGCACGTACCTGGTCCGGTGCCGTGCCGCCCATGTGATTGCGGGCGGAAACGGAACCTTCCAGGGTCAGCACCTCGAACACATCCTGCTGAATCCCCTGGTGAAACTGCTGCAGTTCCTGGAGGGAGAGCTCATCCAGGTCCTTCTTCTGCTCGATGGCGTAGTTGACCGTACGCCCGACGATGTCGTGTGCATCCCGGAAAGCCACGCCGGCGCGGACCAGATAGTCGGCCAGATCCGTGGCGGTGGCGAAGCCTCCCCGGGCGGCCCGGCGCATGTTTTCCGGCTTCGCTTCGATGGCCGGCACCAGGCCGATCAGAGCGGTCAGAGTATCGCGCAGGGTATCCACCGCATCGAACAGCGGCTCTTTGTCTTCCTGGTTGTCTTTGTTGTAGGCCAGTGGCTGACCCTTCATCAGGGTGAGCGTGCCGGTCAGGTGCCCGAATACCCGGCCCGTCTTGCCACGGATCAGCTCAGGTACATCCGGATTCTTCTTCTGCGGCATGATCGACGAGCCGGTGCAGAACCGGTCCGGCAGATCCACGAACGAGAAGGGTTCGGACATCCACAACACCAGTTCTTCGGACCAGCGGGAGAAGTGCATCATCATGATGCTGGCAACGGCGCAGAACTCGATGATGAAGTCCCGGTCGCTCACCGAATCCAGCGAGTTTTCCGAAGGCGCGTCGAAGCCGAGCTCTCGAGCCACAGCGGCCCGGTCAATGGGGAAGGTGGTGCCGGCGAGCGCCGCCGCGCCCAGCGGCAGCACGTTGATCCGCGCCCGGCAGTCGGCAAGTCGTTGCGCATCCCGCTTCAGCATTTCGTGCCAGGCCAGCAGGTGATGCCCGAAGGTGATGGGCTGTGCCGTCTGCAGATGCGTAAAACCGGGCATGATGGTATCCGCGTAGCGCTCCGCCTGCTCGAGCAGAGCGATCCCGAGAGTCCGGGTCATCGTCAGCAGATCGTCCACTTCCTGGCGCAGATAGAGACGGATATCGGTGGCGACCTGATCGTTGCGGGATCGGCCCGTATGCAGTTTCTTGCCCGTGTCGCCGATCATCGCCACCAGTCGGCTTTCGATGTTCATATGCACGTCTTCGAGGGCGATCTGCCAATCGAAGTCGCCGGCGTCGATCTCTTTGTGGATCGCCTCCAATCCGGCTACGATGCTGGCACGTTCGTCAGCACTGATGATGCCCTGTGCACCCAGCATGTTGGCGTGGGCGATGGATCCCTGGATGTCGTAGTGGTACAGGCGCGCATCGAAGGTCACCGAAGCGGTGAATGTTTCGACAAATGCGTCCGTGGCCTCGGTAAAGCGTCCGCCCCAAGGCTTGTCGTCCTGGCTCATAATTCCGGACCCCTGATGGTCAAATGGTGATCAAATGTTGATCAATTAGTGAGTATGAGGGTGAGTATGAGGGTGAGTATGAGGGTGAGTAAGAGGATAGATAAATAGAGAGTGGCCGATTATAGCAACCAATCTCTCTCGCTGATCGACTCGCGACCATTTGTCGTTCCGGAACTCTGCAACGTTGGTGCGCTGTCTCTGCTGGTGCTGTTCGGCGAGTTGCTGGTGCTCGTTCTGCTGTTCGCCGGGGGCGAACTGAGCTGGATGCGCCTGGCGCTCATGTCGCTGTTCGTGCAGTGGGTGGCCCTGACCAGTGCCGGCCTCATCTGCGGCAGCCGGAAATGGCTGTCCGGTCTTGGTCTCCTCACCGGTTCTCTCACCGCCTTCGGTATGGTGATGGGGGTGACCCTGACCGTCGGGTTGCTGTCTTCGTTGCTCCTGAACGGCGCCATTGTCTGGAGCACACTGGCCGGACAACTGGTGATCGCCGGCATCATCACGGCGCTCGCACTCCGCTATTTCTATGTGCAGCAGCAGCTCCGGGCTCAGGAGCAGTCGGAGCTCGAGTCCCGGATCCAGGCGCTGCAGTCCCGTATCCGACCCCATTTCCTGTTCAACAGTATGAACATCATCGCCAGCCTCATCGCCGTGGATCCGGATACGGCGGAGACGGTGGTGGAAGACCTGTCCGAACTGTTCCGGGCCAGTCTGAATGAAGCGGGCAATCAGGTGCCCCTGGCCGAGGAATTGAATCTCTGCGAGCGTTATGTGCGAATCGAAGCGCTGCGCCTGGGTGATCGGCTGCAGCTCGACTGGCAGGTGGAGCCACCGGACCGGTCGATCAGAATTCCGCTGCTCACCCTGCAGCCGCTGCTGGAGAATGCCATTTATCATGGCATTCAGCCTTTGCCCGAAGGTGGCACGATCGCGGTACGTCTCTGGATTGACAGCACGGAGGTGAATGTGGAGATCGCCAATCCGCTGCCGCCGGAGACCCAGCGGTCTCAGAGTCAGGGGAATAAAATGGCGCTGAACAACATCCGCAGCCGGCTGGCCGTGCTCTACGGGGGCCGGGCCGAGCTGACGACCCGGGAAGCGGATGGGCGCTATGTGACCGCATTGCGATACCCCCTGTCCACGGACGCCGCCGACGGCAGGGACGGGCCTACAGTTCCGGAGGGAGCCTGATATGAGAATCATGATCGTGGATGACGAGCAACTCGCCAGAGACCGGTTGTCGAGGATGATCGAAGGGTTCGATCACCACGAAGTGGTCGGCGAGGCCGCAAACGGCGTGGAAGCGGTGAAGGTCGCGGCGGCCATGCTGCCGGAGGTGGTGCTGATGGATATCCGGATGCCGGGCATGGATGGCCTCGAAGCCGCCCGCCACATCGTGGAGGCAGAAGAGCCGCCGGCCGTCATTTTCTGCACGGCCTATGAAGAGCACGCGGTGGAAGCCTTCGATCTGCAGGCTGTGGGCTATCTGCTGAAGCCGGTGCGCAAAGACAATCTGGAAGCCTCTCTGGGCAAGGCTCAGCGGGTCAACAAGGCGCAGCTTGCCGCCCTCGCGGAAGATCAGCCGCCCCGGCGCACCCACATCTCTGCACGTACCCGGAAGGGCATCGAGCTGATTCCGGTGGACGACGTCCGTTACTTTCAGGCGGATCAGAAATACGTGACGGTCCGTCATGGCGAAGGCGAGATCATCGTCGATGAAACGCTCAAGGAACTGGAGGAAGAGTTCGGCGAGCGCTTTCTGCGCGTGCACCGTAACGCGCTGGTGGCCGCCCGGTTCATCGTCGGCCTGAACCGGCAGTCGGACGGGCACTACCAGATTCAGCTGAAAGACGTGGAAGAAACCGTGGACATCAGCCGTCGCCACGTGGCGGCCGTGCGCAAGGTGGTGAAGCGCCTGTGATCGAACGGATTGTCATTGCTACCCGGGAAAGTCAGCTGGCGCTCTGGCAGGCGGAGTTCATTCAGGCGGAACTGATCAAGGCGGTGCCGGATGCCGAGGTGAGCCTGCTCGGAATGACGACCCAGGGAGATCGCTGGCTCAGCTCGCCGCTGTCGCAGGTGGGCGGCAAAGGGCTGTTCATCAAGGAACTGGAAGAAGCGATTCTCGCCGGGCGGGCGGACATTGCCGTGCACTCGATGAAAGATGTGCCGGCCGATCTGCCGGAAGGGTTCGCGCTGCCGCTGATCGGCTACCGGGCTGATGTGCGGGACGCCCTGGTCTCGCCCTCCGGCGCCGGACTGATGGATCTCAAGGATGGCGCCGTCGTTGGTTCCTCGAGCCTGCGCCGACAGGCCATGCTGCTGGCGGTGCGTCCGGATCTTCAGATGCGGCCGGTGCGTGGCAATGTGAATACGCGACTCGCCAAACTGGATGCGGGCGAGTATGACGCGCTGGTGCTGGCTGCCGCGGGCCTTGAACGGCTGGGACTGGCTGAGCGGATCACCGAGAAACTGCCCGAATCCCTGTCGTTGCCGGCTGCGGGCCAGGGCGCGCTGGGTGTTGAATGCCGGGCGGACGCGTCTGAGCTGATCGCCCTGCTTTCCGATCTGCAGGACGAGGTCGTCGCCAGCACCGTACTTGCCGAGCGGACCGTCAGCGCCGGGATCGGCGCGGATTGTTCGGCGCCGCTGGGTGCCCACGCTGTTCACACGGAAGCCGGTATCCGGCTCCTGGCGCGTCTGGGTGCACCGGATGGCAGCCGGATGCTGGAAGCTCAGGCCACCGGCAGGGATCCCATCGCGGTTGGCCAGGCAGTTGCCGGTGACCTGATTGAACAGGGCTCGGCCGAGTTGCTCGCGGCAATCCCCGGCCCGGACGAGCACTGACATTGCGGGTCTGGGTCACCCGCACAGAACCCGGCTGTACGCGGCAGGCCAGCGCCCTGGAGGCCGCGGGTTATGCCGTTCTGGCGGCTCCGGTGCTGGGGGTGGAAGCAACCGGCGCCAGCGCACCGGCAGGGCCCTTCCGGCATGTATTTTTTCTTTCCGAGCAGACGGTCAGCGCCGTCGGCGATCTGTCGTTCTGCGCAGGCGCCGAGATCCACACCGTCGGCCTTCAGACCCGGCGTGCGCTGGCGGCCGTCGGGATCCGGGCCGATGTGCCGGATCTGTCCTCCAGTGAGGGCCTCATTGCGCTGGCGGAAAGTCTGCCGGTCTCCGGGGCGCGATGCCTGATCGTTGCGGGTGAAGGTGGTCGCAAAGCATTGCGCGACTATCTGGCCGGTGCCGGGGCGGTGGTGTCTGAATATCTGTGTTATCGGCGCGTTGCGCTCGATGTCCCGGCGGATGAGCTGTCCGGGATCAGTCATGCGCTCGTCGCCAGCCAGGATGGATTCAGGGCCATGGCCCGGTTATGGTGCAAAAGCGGTGGAGATGCGGACATCAGAGTGATTGCCGCCTCCGACCGGATTGCCGCACTGGGACCGGAACTGGGATTCGAGAATCTCCAGGTGGCCGCCGGTGCGGGAGATGCAGATTTCATCGCAGCCCTGGAAGCCGAGTAATGCCTAGCGACGATGATCGCCCTGATCAGAAAGACAAGCCTGAGGCGCTGGATCCGCTCCAGCAGCCTCCGCTGACCCGTCCGCCACCAAAACCCCTGGCCAGTCAGATCCCGACCGATCAGGCCGACGATGCGTCGAAGGCGGCTGAACCGGAGGCCGCCGCGAGCGGGCGTGCTGCAGATATGAGCAATGAGACCGGCGACGAGACCAGCGATGAGACGGACGCTACCCAGGAAGCCGCGGCCGCTGCGCCGCCCGTGAAAGCCAGAGGTCGGTTCATGGGATTCCTGGGCCTGCTGTTCGGACTCGCAGGATTGGGTGTTGCGGGATTCCTTTATTACAAGCTCATCTATCTGGCGCCGGATGCCGTGGTGGATGCCCGGTTCGGTGCGCTGGAAGCAGGGCTTGAAGCCAACCGGCAGACGCTGGACGCGCTGGCCGACAGCCAGGCCCAGGCGCTCAGAGAGTTTGCAGCGGATCAGCGGCGCGCCCGGGATGCATCGGCCGAGGAAGTGCTGGAGGCTGTGAATCGGGTGTCTGCGGCGGCGCCGCCATCCCGGCGGGAGTGGAAGGTCGCCGAACTCGCCTATCTGCTCAGAATCGCCAATCACCGGGTGCTGATGGAGCGGGATGTGAACGGTGCATTGACCCTGCTGAAGGCGGCGGACGGGATCCTTCAGGACCTGGATGATTTCGCGCTCTATCAGGTGCGTGCGCAACTTGCAGACGAAATCCTGGCGCTCGAGAACGTCGAGAGCAACGACGTGCAGGGTCTGTTTCTGCGTCTCGAGGCGATCAAAACAGAGATCAGCGCTCAGCAGGTCAAGCTGCCCCGATTCGAAAAAGACGATACAGACGCCGCCGATCAAGTGGAACCCGGTTTCCTTGCGGCGCTCTGGGAGCAGATCGGCGGCTACATGCGTTTCCGCCGTTTCGAAGGAGAGAGTGTTCGGCCCCTGCTGGCGCCGGAGGAAGAAGCCTATCTGGAACTCAATCTGAGGCTGATGCTGGAGCGGGCTCAACTGGCTGCGCTACGTCGGGAACAGGCGGTGTATGAGCAGAGCCTGCAGACCACGGCGGACTGGATCAGTCGCTATCTAGATCTGGAGAATCCGGGCGTGGTTCGCAGTCTGCAGGAACTCGAAGCGCTTTCGGGCGTGACCCTGGATCGGCCGCTGCCGGATATCTCAGGATCCCTGAGCGCATTGAAGTCCCTGGGGGAGGCATGAAACTCGGCCTGCTGCTCGTCGTCGTGGCAGTGGTGCTCGGCGGCCTGATCGGCACGCTGGTCGTACGGGATCCGGGCTACGTGCTCCTTTCCTATGGCGACTTCGCGTTCGAAACCAGCCTCTGGTTTGCCCTCGTGCTGCTGGCGCTGGCTTACCTCATCCTGCGTGTTCTGATCTGGCTGTTTACCCGCACCATGGCCAGCACCGGAAGGTTCGGCAGCTGGATGAAACGGCGCAAGGCGACCCGGGCTCAGAAGCAGACCGTTCAGGGGCTGCTGCTGATGTCTGAAGGGCAGTGGTCAGAAGCGCGCAAGGTGCTGACTGCATCGGCCAGAGAGGTGAACACGCCGCTCATCAATTATCTGAACGCCGCCCGGGCGGCCCATGAGATTGGGGATACGGAAGGGCGGGACGATTTGTTGCGGCGGGCCCACGAATCCACTCCCGGTTCCAAATTCGCCGTGGGTCTCACCCAGGCGGAGCTGCAGCAGAACGCGGCACAGTGGGAGCAGAGTCTGGCGACCCTGCTGCAGTTGAAATCCGCATCGCCCCGGCATCCGCAGGTGCTGGCCATGCTGACCCAGGTCTATGAAGAGCTGGCCGACTGGCAGGCTCTGATCGAACTTCTGCCGGAGGTGAAAAAGAGAAAGATCTTCCCGGACGAGGCGTTCGTTGAACTGCTGCGTCGAGCCTGGGTGGCGCGCCTCGGCCAGGCGGGCGCGGACGCAGACGGTATCTGGGGCGATGTGCCGAAGGATCTGAAGCGGTCGCCTGAGCTGGTGGCCGCCTATGCGCGGGCCCTGATCGGTGATGGTGCGGATCCGAACGCTGCAGACAAGGCGGAAGCGGCGATCCGGATTGCGCTGCAGCAGACGTGGGATGACGATCTCGTGCTGCTCTACGGCCTGGCGGCCGGGGCCGACCCGAATCGGCAGCTGGTGGTGGCAGAAAGCTGGGTCAAGGAAAAACCGAATGATCCGAAGCTGCTGCTCACCCTGGGCCGTATCTGTCTGATGAACGAGGCCTGGCCGAAAGCACGCGAATATTTTGAGACCAGTCTCAGGTTGCAGCGATCGGCGGAAGTTTACGGCGAGCTTGGCCGGCTCTGCGTGGCCATGGGTGACAGCGAGCGCGGTAGCGAGTATCTCGCCCACGCCACGGTTCCCCTGCCGGCGCTGCCCTTACCCTGAGATCAGTTCGTTCTGATGCGCGCGGCGATCGTCTGAGTTTCCTGTGACTGGGGGGCGCCGAGCAATCCGGCCAGGGCGTCTGTCAGGCTGGCACGGAACAGCTCACCCTGATCACCGCGAAAGGCGTTGGACTGCATCGCCTGATGGTAGACGGCCGTGGCGCAGAGGCGGACGGCGGTTTCCATTCGGCGCCGGAACGCGTCTTCGTCGAGATGCGACAGTTCCTCACGCAGCAGCAGGCCCAGTTGCACACCGCTGCTGCCGCCGGCGCCCCGGCGCCCGGCGCGATCGAATGCCGAGGTTTCCAGCAGCGCCAGCTGGTGTCCGAATGCCCGGATGTAGCGGCGGTAGTCGACCCTGGATCTGGCCAGCTCCAGTGGCGGTCTGATCATCAGCTCGCACAGGTCGCGAAGGTTCAGCTTCCCGTCCCGTGTCTGGAATTCGTCGAGCAGACGAGCCCGGACTTCCTGGATCTCCAGCGACCGCTCTGAGTGAATGGCGGTGATGAGGCCCTTCAGGTTCTTGAAGTGGTACTGGAGCGCGGAGGTGTTCTTCTGGCCGGCTTCCGTCAGGATGAGACGGATGGTGACGTTCTCGATGCCACGCTCGGCGATGAGTTTCTCTGCCGCGCGCATGAGCGAACGGCGGGTAGCGTCGCCGCGCGCCTGACGATTGTCGATGCCGGGTTCCATATTCAGCCTGCCGATCTCGCCGCGATTTCGTCCTCCACCCGCCAGATCCTGTCCTGACCCCAGCAGGTGAATGGTGGCTCCGTACTGCCGCCGCTGACTCGGAAACTGGGCACGCCCCAGAGTCCGGCGCCGAGCATCTCGTTCAGGTTGTCGTCCAGCAGGCCTTTCCAATCTGTGCCTTTCCCATCTGTGCCTTTCCCATCTGTGCCTGGGCGTGCGTCCTGCAAGGCCTGCCAGTCCAGACCGGCGCGGGCGGCTACGGTCTTCAGTCCCGCTTCGGTGGCGATATCGACCCCGTCCATCCAGGCTGCCTGCAGGTAGGCGGTGACATAGGCCATGCCCTTACCCAGGTTCAGGGCGGCAGGGAAGAGGGCAAAAGCCTGTCTGACCGGTTCGCCGAAGGGATCCACAATGCGGCCAAGGGGTTGGCCGTGGTAACGGCCTTCCCGTGCCGCATCGGTGATGATGTAGCGCTGCTTGGCCCGTGGCGCCGGCACACCCCGCATGAGCATGGGCATGACGGGTCGTACGCTGACCGGCACACCGCTGCGCTCGATGAGTTCGAGCACACGGGCGTGACCGATGGCGGTGTAGGGGCTGCGCAGTGACGGAAAATATTCGAGCAGCACCTGGCTGGTATCCAGTGTGCGGGTATCCGCCGGAACCGGTGCCGGCACGCAGGGCGGCGTACCGGCAGGCGCTATCCCTTCGTCGATGAATCGGGCTTCCAGCAGGCGCAGACGATCGACGCCCCAGTACCACTCGCCTTCGAAATAGAACATGGCGCCGGCATAGTGACCGAGACGTTCCCTGCTGGCGTTGCCCGCCGCGACCGCAGCCGCGCCGTTTCCATCCGGCTCAGGCGGGCGTGGATCAGGGGATGCCCCCGTCCACAGTGACGTGCCGACTTCGATGGCGGTACTGGCGAAGGCGTCGCTGTTCAGACACGCGGCCAGGGCGTCGTTAGCGGCCCGGATGGCTGCGTCTGCCGGTGCCGCCTGCGCTGCCGGAAAGTCCAATCCATACCCGGAGGCAATACTGATTGCGTCCCGCAGCGCCCAGTGATCAAAGTGTTCGCTGCTGCCGAGATAGTCGGCGCCGGGCTGAGCGCAGAGGTGAACGCTGAAGCGCACCGGGTATCTCTCCCGGAGCGCATCAAGCGTCTGCACGGCCAGGTGACTGTAGGGATCATCCACCTGGTGAAAGTAGTGAACCTCCGGCGAACCCCGGCGCTTCAGACGGGCGCGACGTCGACAGACGTTCTGGAAACCCTGGGATGAAAGCAGCCGGGCCCCGGTCGAGCGAAGGCGGGTCTCAAGGTTCACGGATGATGATCTCTTCGCTTCCGGATGGCAGATCGAAGGTATGCAGATCGCGAACCAGCAGCGTATCCGGCGACAGGCCGCGGGCAAACATCTTCTCTGCCAGGGCGTTTGCTGGCACAGGCACCAGATGATAATAGGCCAGTTGCGTTATTCCGGCTTCCCTTGCCCGTTCTTCCAGACGGGTGCTGTCCGCGTGGTAATCGATCACGTCCTCCATGATGGTTGGGAGTCTCGGTACGTTGTTCGCCCTGGCGACCTCGATCATGGGATCGAGCAGAGTCCGGGACAAGGCGTCATGCAGCAGCAGATCCGCGCCGTTTGCCGCTTCGAACAGGGCATCGGTCGCCACCGTGTCGCCGGAGATCACCACGGAGCGATCGCGGTAGTCGACCCGATACCCCACGGCGGGCTCGATGGGATCATGGTCAACCGGAAACGCGGTGATGGTGAGCCACTCGTCCTGCCAGACGACTCCGTCGACCACCACTGCGGTCATCGAGCCGGTCTCCGGTGGCAGCAACTCGCTGCCATGATGGGCTGTGCGATAAGAGCGATCCAGGCGGTAGGCCATGTTCATGCCTGCCACCACGACCTCGACGCCGACGGGTCCGTACACGTTCAGGTCGGCGCCACGGCCTCCGACCCAGGAATTCAGGTTCACGTCCGGCAGGCCGGCGATGTGATCCGAGTGAAAGTGCGTGAGAAAGACACCATCCAGTCTCCCCATGGGCAGTTGGGCCTGTCGGATACGCTGGGGCGAGCGTGCACCTGTATCGAAAAGGAAAAAATGTTCGGGCGTGAGCACAGCAACGCAGGCCTGCGCTCTGTCGGGATCGTTGCCGAGGGGGGAGGCGCTGCCGCAGACCACGATCCGGAGCCCATCCGGCAGGGATGGCGTCTGACCGAAGGTGGCGCCCGCCGCCCGCTTGAAGATCGCATCCTGGCCGGCCTCACTGTTGTAGATCACGGCGGCGATCAGGCCGGTCACTGCCAGTACGGCCGCGAGGACGATGACGATCTTTTTCATATGCGATCCTTCCCTGTGAACCGGGGTATCTGCCCTTCCCCCAAACCCGAAGAGGTCGTTTGAGGTCGAAAATAATGCTAAACATTAATATAGTCGGCGCACGACCGGGCGTCCAATGCGGTGTGGGCCGATGTGGTCGGCGCCTGAAGGAAAATGGTCCGGTCGCGTGGTCCGCTGGAGAGCGTCGTGGGGATTGTCAGAGGCAGTCCGTCTGGTGAACGCGGCTATTCCGCGTTTGCTCCGCGTGCCGGATAGGCCGCCAGCAGATCGGAGATCGCGGTGGATACCGCTTCGGCAACCGGGCGCTCGGGCATGGCGCCGGTCGTGCCCGACCAGATCTCCCGCTCGCCGGCGGAATCGAGCATGCGGACAGCCACCTGCAGTTCATGCACCAGATGATCTTTCTCACCCACATCCACCGAAGTGCCGACACTGCCGCCAACGTTGCCACCCCAGGAGCCGACGCCGATGCCGATCCGGACTGGATTGCCCTGCTTGATGGCGTCCCGTTCCAGGGTTTCGTGTGAGACGAGGAAATCCGGACTCGAACTGGATTCCTCATATCCCTTGGCAGCGAGTGACGTCCGGATGGCCTGACGGATCTCCGTGTCGACGATCGTGGCCGGTTCAATGTCGCGCTCCCAGCCGAAGGTATCCAGACGGGTGAAGTCCACGTCGGATGCGGCCACCCAGGCCGGCTTACTGTTGGGATCGCCCGCACACCCGCTCGCGACGGCGGTGATCAGGAAAAGTGTGGCTATGAGGGTATTGCGGACGTTCATGACGTCTCTCCCGGGTCGGTGTGTCTCGATGCCCGAGCTTAGCAGAACCGGTGAGCCCAGCTTACAGAGTGGATAAAGACTCGATCACACGCTGGAAGATCCAGCGGTTGTCCTGCTCCGCGAGATTCACCGTACCGCAGAGGGTTGTCCGCAGGTCGGGTATGAAAAACATGAAGGAGCCCCAATGGCCGGAGTGGCCCCAGAAGCTGTGGCTGGTTTCCGGACGGTCAGGGGCCTGTTCCCTGCGAATGCCGAGCCCCAGTCCATACTGGTGGTTGGGTGTGGGCACCGCACGCACCATCCGGTCCAGCGACGCCTCGGTCAGCAGAAGCTGGTTTCGGAACAGGCCTCTGAGAAACCGGTCAAGATCAGCGAGCGTGGATACGTGGCCGCCTGCGGCCCAGTCAGCGGAGCCATTGATCGCCAGGGCGTCCAGTTCTCCCATATAGCAGTGCGAGAGTGTGCTTGCTGGCGATTCGTGACCTTCCAGCCAGGTGTGGCTCATGTTCAGCGGCGCAAAGATGCGCTTACGGCAGAGCGCGGCGTAGGAGTCGCCGTTCAGTATTTCCAGAATGCGTCCGAGGATCACGAAACCGGTGTCCGAGTAAACGTGGTGTTCGCCAACGTTTCCAACCGGTTCGCCATTTGTCACCGCCCATTCGAGGATCGCTTCCGGTTCCCGGAATCGACCGGGATCGGTGGACAGTTCTTCAAACCAGGCTCGGCTGAGGGCGAAGTCCCAGAGTCCGGCGGTGTGGTTCAGCAGATGCATCACCGTAATCTGCCCGGCTTGAGGATGCAGACGTTCGATCAGTCCGGGTTCCAGGAAATCTGCGAGCCCGGTATCCAGGCTGATGCGACCGGCCTCCACGTCCTGCAGCACGAGAACCGCCGTGAACACCTTCGACATGCTGGCGATGCGGAAGCCGTCTTCCACGGTGACAGCTTCGCCAGCCGACCGCTCGAAAGGCCCGGTGGCGCCTCGCCAGTCGATTTCCCAGATCGGGGCTGACACTCCCAGCAGGGCGCCGCTGCGGGAGCGAGCTGACATTTCCTCGAGTACGCGCTGCATCGATGATTCGAATTCAGTCAACTCCATTCTCCCGGTCATTCTCCTGAGCAAATATATACGCTGTATACATAATCTCAACTGCTGGATTGAATATTAACACTGTTAATATTAGTCTTGGGCTTCTGCGATAGAGGAGGGTGACAGTGGCAGATACGGCAATGAAGAAAATCTCATCTGAGCAGCAGGAGTGGCAGTTGCGCTGTGAGCTTGCCGCAGCCTATCGGATCTTCGCGCACTGGGGCTGGGATGATCTCGTATTCACCCATCTGTCCGTACGCCTGCCGGGGGACGATCATCGATTTCTGCTCAACCCGTTCAATCTGGCGTTCGAGGAAATCACCGCTTCCAGTCTGGTCACCGTGGATGTGGATGGTCAGCCCGTGGATACGGAAGCCCTGACCAATCCCGCAGGGTTTCTGATTCACTCCGCTGTTCATATGAGCCGTCCGGATGCGGCCTGCGTCATGCATCTGCACACCATGGCCGGTCAGGCCGTTTCCTGCCTGGCGGACGGCCTTGCGCCGCTCTGCCAGACCGCCATGATCGCCGGTTCCGGTGGAGTGGCCTATCACGAGTTCGAGGGCATTGCCCGTGATCTGGACGAACGGACCCGGATCGCCGCAGATCTGAAAGACGCCCAGGTGCTGATCCTGCGTAATCACGGCACGCTCACCACGGGCAACAGCGTCGGCGAAGCATTTCTGCGCATGTATTTTCTGGAGCGGGCCTGCCAGGTGCAGATGAGTCTGGTTGGCGCAGGGGCGATCCACGATGCGCCCGCCGGAATGCAGGCATTCGTGTCGACTCAGACCGAACGGGATTTTTCCGCCGCAACCAGCCTCGCCTGGCCGGCGGCCTATCGGAAGATCGAGCGCCTCTATCCCGAGACATTTCACTGAATCGTTCAAGGAGCCAATCACATGCATCCGGAACAGAGTCTCCAATCCAGACAGATCTTTGAACGCGCCACTGAGGTGATGCCCGGCGGTAACAGCCGCCATGGTGTGTTCCTGAATCCCTTCCCCGCTTACGCGGATCATGCATCGGGATGTCGTGTGACAGACGTGGACGGTGTGGAACGGATCGACTGCGTGAACAACTGGTCATCGCTGATTCACGGCCATGGTCATCCGGCCATCGTCGAGGCGCTGCGGAATCAGGCCGGGCGGCTCATGGCGGCCGGCATGCCCACCGAGTCGGAGGTGCAACTGGCGGAACTGCTGGCGGACCGGCTGCCTGGCGTGGACCAGCTGCACTTTTCCAACTCCGGTTCCGAAGCGGTGCTGTTCGCCGTGCGGGCAGCTCGGGCATTCACCGGTCGCAGTGCGATTGCCAAGGTGGAGGGGGCCTATCACGGCAATATCGATGCGGTAACGGTGAGCGTTGCCCCCTTTGGCATCGACGCCGGACCGGATCATGCGCCTCATGCCGTCCCCTCATCGGAGGGGATTCCGGCGTCGGTGCTGGACGATACCGTGGTGCTGCCCTTCAACGATGCCGACGCGTCGGAAGCCCTGATCCGGCAGCACGCTGACCGCCTGGCCGCCGTGCTGATCGATCCGCTTGTTTCCCGCATGGGGCTGGTGGAAGCGACACCCGAGTATCTGTCCCGGCTCCGTGCGGTCACCGAAGAACTGGGTGTGCTGTTGATTTTCGACGAGGTCTTTTCTTTCCGGCTCGGCTATCACGGTGCGCAGGGACTGTACGAAGTGACCCCGGATCTGACCGCGCTCGGCAAGATCATCGGTGGCGGAATGCCAGTGGGCGCCACTGGCGGACGTGCGGATGTGATGGCGGTGTTCGATCAGACCCGCACCCCGCTCCGGGTGGAACATGGCGGCACTTACAACGCCAATCCCATGACCATGGTGGCCGGCCTTGCCTGTATGTCGCTGATGACCCGGGAAGCCTTTGAAGCACTCGATCAGCTTGGCGACCATATGCGGCAGGGACTGACGGCGGCGCTGAAGGATGCCGGGCTTGCCGGCACCGTGCGGGGCAGAGGGTCCCTCGTTGGATTGAGTCTGACGGACACGCCGGTGGCTTCCTTCAGAGATCTGCAGTTCGGTCCGGAGCAGCGGCAGCAACTCGCCCACCTGCACGGCCACCTCTACAACTCAGGCGTGCTCATGGTGCCCTACGGCATGTTCATACTTTCCACCCCGATGACGGTGGAGGTCATTGATGTCGTCGTCGGGAAGGTGGCGGAGGCGCTCTCGGAAATCGCCCGGGGTGGGCTGGCGCAGCGCGCAGGCTGAGGTCTCGAGACTGACTGACCGTGGCCATGGCTTCGTGGCCGGGTCATCCCCAGATTCCGGCTGCCGGCGGCAGGACCTGTCCATCCTGGTAGCGCAGGCCCGGCTCACGATCCCGGGCCAGCAACAGTGGTGAATCCAGATCCACATATCGGCACAGCAGCGCCACGCAGTAAGCCGGGGCGATGCCGAGCGAGGTGCCCCCATTGCAACCGACCATCAGCGCCATGCCGGCGGCTTCCGCGGCTCTGGCGGCTTCGAGCGCTGCAGTGAGCCCGCCGGTCTTGTCGAGCTTGATGTTGATCACCTGATACCGGTTTCTGAGACGTGGCACATCTGCCGCGGTGTGAAAGGATTCGTCTGCCGCCAGCGGCACAGGCGAAGTGAATGCCTCCAGCTGTGCGTCCTCGTCTTTTGGAAGCGGCTGTTCGATGAGCACCACCCGCAATTCTGCCGCCCGTTCCGTCAGTGCGGCCAGTTGCTCGAACGTCCAGGCTTCATTGGCATCGATGATGAATGAAGCGTCCGGACGGGCGTTCGCGATCGCCTCCAGCAGATCGAATCCGCTTTCACCATCCACCTTCAGTTTGAGCAGCCGGAAATCGGCCAGTGCCTCTGCTTCGGCCACCATGTCCGGCAGTGCCCGCAGGCCGATGGTATAGGCGGTGGTTACCGGTTTCGCACCGGGCAGTCCGGCCAGATCCCAGACCCGTTCACCCCTGCTCTTTGCCTCCAGATCCCAGAGTGCGCAGTCCAGGGCATTGCGCGCCGGTCCCGCCGGAAGCTCGCGCAGAACGTCGGCACGCGTGGTGCCGCCCGCCAGGCGTGGGGCGTAATCAAACAGCCGTGCCTGTGCCTCCGGGAGAGGTTCGAGCTGTGGATGTCCGCCTGCCTCACCGACTCCCGTATGCTGACCATCACTGATTTCCACCCGCAGCAGGTCGCGATGGTGGAAGGTGTGGTAGGCGATGCGGAACGGCCGGCGCACCGGCCACTGCTGCAGTTCGGCGGTGAGCGAAAGGGTCATGCGCCGGTATCCAGCAACCGCCGCAGAGTTGGACGTATTCGATCGAGCCCCGTGCGCAGCGTATCGGTTTCCACACCGAAACCGATGCGCAGATAGCCCTCCATGCCGAACCAGCTCCCGGCAACCAGGAAGACGTCACATTCTTCACGCAGCGTATCGACGAGGGTCTGCGAGGCCATATTGCCCTCGTAACCGACGAAGGCCATGCCGCCGGCCGAGGGTGGGGTGAGCGTGAGGCGGTTGTCGAACTCGGCCACCCAGTCCTGAACGATCTTCAGGTTGGTTCTGAGGTGATCCCTGCCGCGCTGCAGAAACCGTTCCCGGTTTTCCGGTGCCAGAATCCGGCTGGCGGCGAACTGACTGACCATGCCTGTACTGATGCTGGTGTAGTCATGACGCCGCCAGCACTCCGCCACCCGCTCTTCGGGCCCGACGACCCAACCGATGCGCAATCCGGGGAAACCCAGTGCCTTGGAGAGGCCGGATACGACCGTGGTGGTTTCGGCGCGGCCAGCCATGCTGTCGCCCTCCGCGCCGGTGAGTTCGGAGCCGCGGTAGATCTCGTCGCTGTGCACACAGCAGCCGTACCGGTCCGCGACGGCTCCGATTTCATCCAGCATGGATGAAGGCATCACGGCCCCGGTGGGATTGTTCGGGTTGCAGATCACGATTGCGCGGGTGTGGTCATTCATCAGGGTGCGCAGTTCGTCCAGATCCGGCATCCAGCCGGTGGACGGCCGCAGCGGCCAGGCTCGCACCCGAGCGCCGAGAGCCCGGGCGATACCGTCGATCTGCATGTAGTTCGGCACCATGTACACCACTTCGTCATCCGGTTCGAGCAGTGCCCACATGGCAACGAAATTCGCTTCTGCGGAACCGTTGGTGATCAGTACGTTGTCTGCCGTGGCGCCGGGGTACAGGGCGGCGATGCGTGCCTTCAGGGTCGGGTCGCCGTCGGTGTGCCCGTAACCCAGCGGCAGCCGCGCCAGCGCTTCCAGCTCGTCGACAGACAGCACATCGGCCAGGGCATACGGGTGCAGGCCGCTTTCGGTGAGGTTGCAGTCCACCTGGTTTTCCCAGAGTGACTGCTGCCGTTCCAGTTCGAAGGTCTGCAGGTTCATGTTCTCTCCTCAGTTCAGGTTTTCGAGCACGTGCTGCGCAATGCAGATGTCCTGAACCGCCAGCCCGGTCAGATCCGCCAGGGTAATGGCCGCTGGCGTCCGGACAGGTGGGTTCGCGAGCAGGGTGCCCAGTTCGATTGCCTGTTCAGCATGGATGGCGCCAGCGGCCACCGCGTGGTGCAGATCGCCCCGTTCCAGGCATTGGCCGATGCTGTCCGCCACCACCAGCTCCGCCACACGGAATACATCCGGGGCCACCTCATGTTTGTGCGGGGAGTCGCAACCCACGGCGGTCACATGGGTGCCCGGGCTCACCTGTCGGAGCACCGGTGCGGTGGCCGCTGATGCGGTGACTACCAGCTGGCATTCAGCCAGTTCGGCGATCCCGGTCGCCGCCCGCACGTCATAGCCCCGGGCCGAGAAGTCCCGGCTGAACTGCTCCGCGTGCGTGTGGTGGCGTCCCCAGACCGTCAGGTTCCGGCAGGGAATAACGTCGGCCAGTTGCTCCACCTGCAGCCGCGCCTGAACCCCGGTGCCGACAACGCCGATCCGCTGCACATCCGGCGGCGCCAGCAGTTCGGCGACCAGCGCACCTGCCAGAGCGGTGCGCAGATCGGTGAGCCAGCCCTGATCGAGCAATACGGCGGCCAGCCGGCCGGTCCTTTTCTCGTGCACCAGCAGCGCACCATCCTGATTGGGCAGCCCGTGGCGGACATTGTCATAGAATCCGGATGCCACTTTGATCACGAAGTGGGTATCGCCCCGCTTGTGCCCGAGCTTCACGTGGACTTCCCCCGGTGGCTCATCGAAGCGGAGTTCGCCCACTGCGGGCATCTGCACTGCTCCGGCGCTGTAGGCGATGAAGCCGTCCCGAAGGGCGATACGCGCTGCACGAGGGTCGACGGCGCGGCGGATGGCTTCCAGTTCAACGATCCGGACCATGGTCTTCAGCCGGTAAGTTCGGCGACCGGCCGACTTCGATCGGACAGGGGATATTTGAGTCCGGTGGCACAGTTGAACAGCACGCACCTTGCGTCCTCGGCCACCAGCTCCTGCGCCCGGGCATGCTGCCAGGCCACATAGGTTGCTGCACCTTCGGGGCACAGAAGAACGCCTTCGGCGCTGGCAACCGTGTCGACGGCGGTCAGGATCTCGTCGTCCTCCACCGCAATGGCAGCACCACCGGACGCGCGTACTGCGCGCAGGATGAGAAAGTCGCCGATGGCGGCAGGCACCCGGATACCCGCCGCAACCGTGTGGGCGTCCTCCCAGGGCGGGGCGTGTTCTTCGCCCGCTTCGAAGGCGCGGACGATGGGTGCGCAGCCGGTGGCCTGCACGGCGAACATCTTCGGCCGTTCCGGGCCGATCCAGCCGAGTGCTTCCAGCTCATCGAATGCTTTCCACATGCCGATCAGGCCGGTACCGCCGCCGGTGGGGTAAAAGATGGCGTCCGGCAGATGCCAGTCGAGCTGTTCGGCGAGTTCCAGGCCCATGGTTTTCTTGCCTTCGATCCGATAGGGCTCCTTCAGCGTGGACAGGTCGAACCAGCCGCGTGCTGATTTCAACTCGCCCACTATCCGGCCGCAATCGTTGATCAGCCCGTCCACGCGAAATACGTCAGCGCCCAGGACGCCGATTTCCCGCAAATTGATTTCCGGCGTGTCGGAAGGGCAGAGCACCGTGGCGTCCAGGCCCGCGCGGGCCGCATAGGCAGCCATGGCGGCACCCGCATTCCCGTTGGTGGGCATGGCCAGGTGCGCCAGGCCGAGTTCCTTCGCCATGGCAACCGCAACGCCGAGGCCCCGCGCTTTGAACGAACCGGTGGGCAATCGTCCTTCGTCCTTCACCAGCAGCTCGCCCTTAGCCGCCGGTGTCTGCAGCTTGATCAGTGGCGTGGTGACTTCGCCGAGGTCCGGGATGCTGTCCGGTCGGCGCATGGGCAGCAGTTCCCGGTATCGCCAGAAGCCGCCGGTGCGCTCCGCCAGGGTATTGCGGTCCAGATGCCGGGCTACCGCTTCCAGGTCGTAGCGGACCAGCAGCGGCTTGCCGGCCCGGGACAGACCATGAACGGTGCCGGCGGCGTAGTGCTCGCCGGTTGCCGAGCATTCCAGATGGGTGACGAAACTGTCAGGCATTGCTTGGGTCCTCTGCAGGTGCCGCCCGAACATCGAGCAGCCGTCCATGCCGGCGCAGCAGCGCCTGCACTTTGTCGATCGGGATTCCAGGCAGTGTCACTCCGTCCCGACCGGTCATGGCGGACGTGCCGACGAAGGAGTTGACGATGGCCTCGTCGGTGGCCTGGATGGTGGCTTCGAACAGTGGGGTCAGGGCCTGATCCGGCAGGTAGCGGATGTCTACAGGTGCCTGGGCTTCCCTCAGCGCGTGGTCGTTCGCCGTGGTGAAGGCGAGAAACAGGTCGCCGGAGTAGTGGGCGGATACGCCACCACTGCGTGCCATGCCCAGCGCCGCCCGCCGCGCCAGTCGGGTGAGCTGATGCGGCAGCAGTGGTGCATCCGTGGCCAGAATGACGATCAGCGAGCCGGACTCCAGGTGGTCGGCGGGTGTTTCCGGCTCCAGGGGCATTTCCCGACCCACGGGTATGCCTGCCAGGGTGCACATGTAGCGGCGGCCGAAGTTGGCCTGCACCAGGGCGCCCACGGTCCAGGCTGGATCGGATTCGATCCGCCGTGATGCGGTGCCCGTGCCTGCCTTGAACTGATAGCAGCGCATGCCGGTGCCGCCGCCCACGCTGCCCTCGTCGAGCCGCCCGTTGCCGGTGTGTGCCAGTGCTTCGATCACGTGCTCGGGGCGTACGTGGCCACCGTCGATATCGTTGAGTTCGCCGTCGTAGGTCTCTGCAACCACCGGCAGCCAGAAACGGCCGTCGTTTGCATGGCGGAAAGATGGTTGGGTCTGCAGCCAGCCGATCAGCGAGTCGCGCACCGTACCCACGGCATGGGTATTGGTCAGTGCGATCGGCCCTTCACAGCGTCCGGTCTCCGATACCCAGGGGAATCCCGTCATCTCCCCATTGCCATTGAGAGAGCTGACCCCGGACCAGACTGCGGAGGATGCCCGATCCACTCCCAGAGGAGTGATCGCGGTGACGCCCGTCCGCACGGCCGAACCGGAGATCAACGTGCAGTAACCGACGCCGACGCCGGCCACGTCGGTGATCGCATTGTATGGGCCAGGGGTACCGTCGAATGGAATGCCCGCGCCGCGGGCCCGCAGTTTCCCTGAAGGTGTACAGGCATGAGCAACAGGAATTTCGATCATGTCATCCTCACTCGGCATCGATCGAAGTTTGCAGGTTTATATGAACAATGTATATATTCAGTCGACAGCATGGCGGGTGACTATGAGCAGCGATATCCGTTTTATTGAAAGGTCGTCCTACCGGTCGCCCGATTATCTGGTCGAACACGCGGACCTCACCTTCGAACTCGATGTCCGGCGTACGGTGATCCGGTCGCGACTGGAGATTGTGCGTGCACAGACGGCAGCCGCCGGGACGCCGCTGGTGCTCGACGGTCGGGACTTCGAGCTGATTTCGCTGGCGCTGGACGGCGCCGTCCTAGAGCCGGACGCCTATGAACTCACCAGCGGTGGCTTGATCATCCACAATGCGCCGCAGCAGTGTGAGCTCGTCGCAGTAACGGCGGTGACGCCTGGTGCCAATCGTTCGGAGATGGGGCTCTTTCAGGCAGGCGAGTGTCTGGTCACCCAGTGCGAAGCGGACGGTTTTCGGCGCATGACGTACTTCATCGACCGGCCGGACGTGATGGCTTCCTTCCGGGTGCGCCTGGAGGCCGATGCGTCTCAATATCCCGTCCTGCTGTCCAATGGCGATCAGGTGGACCGGGGTGAGCTGGCTGATGGCCGCCACTATGTCGAGTGGAATGACCCGCATCCCAAACCGAGCTATGTCTTCGCCGTGATGGCTGGCCGGCTGGAAGTTCACCAGGACATTCACGTCACCGGAAGCGGTAAGGCGGTACGACTCGCCATCTACACTGAACCCCACCACATTGCCGATGTGGGTTTTGCCATGGGAGCGTTGAAACGCGCGCTCGCCTGGGACGAGGCGGAGTACGGACTCGAATACGATCTGGATGACTACAGTATCGTCGCCATAGACGGCTACAGCGGAGCGATGGAAAACAAGGGGCTGAACCTCTTTGAGGCGAAAGGCATCGTCGCCAGCCCGGCCTACTCCACAGACAATGACTATCTGGTGCTGGAGCGGATCCTCGCCCACGAGGTATTCCACAACTGGACCGGCAACCGGGTGACGTGCCGGGATTGGTTCGAACTCTGCCTGAAAGAAGGGCTCACCCGGTTCCGTGACCGTCAGTATGCGGAATCACTCTCTCTACCCGGACCCAAGCGGATCGATGCGGTGGCCCTGCTGCGCAGGAATCAGTTTCCGGAAGATGATGGCGGGGCGGCCCACCCCGTGAAGCCGGCCCGATATGCGGATGTGCAGAATCTCTATACCGCCACCATCTACGAAAAAGGTGCTGAGCTGATCCGCATGCTGCAGGTACTGCTGGGCCCGGATGTCTTCCGCAGAGGCCTCCAGCGTTTCCTCGAACGCTACGATGGCCAGGCGGTCACCACCGATGAACTGCTGCAGACGCTCGAAGCCGTTTCCGGCCGGGAACTCGGTGGGTTCCGCGGCTGGTACGAACGCGCTGGCCGCCCCTCGGTACAGGTGGCATCCACGTTTACAGACGACGCCTGCGAGCTTCGAATCACTCAGAAGTCGGCCCGGCCGGCGACCGATGAGCCGCCGCTGTTGATTCCTGTCAGCTGTGCGCTGTTCGATCCGGAAGACGGCCGCGTACTGGAGGAACGTGTGCTCGAGCTTTCCGGAGAAACACAGGTGTTCCGCTTCGACGGCCTGAAACGGAAGCCGCTCGTGTCCCTGTTGCGGGGGCTGTCGGCGCCGGTGACGCTGGAGTATCCGCAATCCAGCACCGAACTGGCCGATTTGGCCCGCTGGGAATCCGACCCGGTTGCCCGCTGGGATGCAATGCAGCAGTTGGGCATTGCCGTCATCCGCGCCCTGTCGGCCGGAGATGACTGTGCGGCGGCCGGCGCAGAAGCTTATGCCGACGTGATCGGGCAACTGATTGACGATCAGCGCACGGATCCCGCGCTGGTTGCCCGGCTGATCGCCGTGCCCGACGAACCGTCTTTGTCTGAGGGTCTCGCTTTGATCGACCTGGACGGTCAGGCGGACGCCCGATACAGACTGCGGCAACGGCTGGCCGGGGAGCTTGCCGATAAACTGCTGACGCGCTACCAGGTGCTGCACGATCATCAGCCCTATTCCCTGGATCCGGAAGCCATGGGCCGCCGGGCGCTGAAGAACGCCTGCCTGGACTGGCTCACCGCTTATCCGGACTGCCAGCCGTTCCAGCTCTGTCTGGGTCAGATTCGTGACAGCGACAACATGAACGATTCCCTGGCGGCTCTTTCGGCGTTATGTCATCACGCGGTTCCACAACGGGATGAGGCGCTGGCGATCTGTCTCGAACAGTGGCGCACATACCCCCTGGCGAAGCGCCAGTGGCTGACGGCACAGGCGCTCGGTACTGCACCTGATACCGTGGAGCGGCTGATTGAAGTCGCGGGACATCCCGAAGTGGATCTGGGAGACTCCGCCCAGGCCATGGCGCTCTTCGGCTCGTTTTTCCGGCAGAATCGCCATGCCTTTCATCATCCCAGCGGCCGTGGCTACGAATTCCTGGTGGACACGTTACTGCGAATGGATAAGGTGCGCCCGTCCGGTTCCTACTGGCTCATGCCTCAGATCAGTCAGTGGCGGCGATACGACGCCCACCGACGTCAGCTGATGCAGAATGCACTGGAGACGATTCGAGATACCCCGGGTATTTCCCCCGGACTATCGGAGAACGTCACCCGCGTGCTCACTTCCGCATCTTCCGGGAGTGGCAACGAAGGATAAGCAATGACTGACAATCGACGACGACCCTATCACCGCGGCAATGTGCGCGAAGACCTGATCGACTGTGCGGAACGGATTCTGGTTGAAGAGTCTCTCGATCACATTACGGTCCGGAGACTGACCAGCACCATTGGTGTCACCCCGGCCAATTTCTACAACCACTTCGAAAATCTGCAGGAACTGCTGGCCCATCTTGCGGCGCGCAAGCTGCGGGCCGTGCAGGCGCGCACGGATGCGGCACGGCAGCGACACCGCAAGCCCATTCTCCGTATACGTGCTTCTGCCAGGGAATTCGTTCATTGCGCGATGGAAGAACCTCAGGCCTATGTGCTGATGTTCGGTCACCTGGTGGCCAGCCTGAATCGTTTTCCCGTGTATCGGGATGCGGCGGAGGATGCTTTCGAAGTGAGCGTGAACGATCTCTACGGTGAAGAGATCTACGATCGGACCAACCCGACTGAATCGCATCGGCGCTGTCTGCATGGATATGCGCTGTTTGCGTTGCTGAACGGGCTTGCCCGGGACGTGATCGATGGCCTGGTCAACTTCAAGGATCCGCGCGAGATCAATCAGTTCGTGGACGACATGATCGACTCGCTCGTCATGGGGCGCGCCCATGCCGATCTGAGTCACCGCTTTTCCTGATCCTGTCCGACCGGACCTCTTGACAGGATTTCAGCCGCTATATATAAACGGTGTTCATATATGTGAACACTGTTTGCATTTGGGGCTGTAGGGAGAATGAGATACCGAGGTATCGAGGAGAGGAGCCGCCATGAACCGTTATCGATTGCTGCTGAATGCCACACTGCTGGCTTGTTTGACCACGCTGAGTGTCGGCGTCGCCCCTGAGGCGATCGCCGAAGAACCTGCGCTGGCCACCGTTGAAGAGGTGGTGGTTACCGCACGCCGCCGTAGCGAGAACCTGCAGGAGGTCCCCACCTCCGTTTCCGTGCTGGACCAGGAACTGCTGAGAAATCTGCGCCTGGACAGCATCACCCAGATGATGCGTCTGGTCCCGAACGCCACGGTGCCCCTCGATTCCGAATCGTTGAACACCTATATCGTCATCCGTGGCATCCGCCAGCCCGATCCACAGATCGAACCGAATTTCGGCCTGTATCGGAATGGCTCGTTCTACGGCGGCAGCCGCACCAACCTGAGAGCTCAGGTGGATGTGGAGCGTCTGGAAGTGCTGCGCGGCAGCCAGGGTGGCCTGTATGGACGCAACTCCTCCGGCGGCGCGGTGAACATCGTTTACGCGACGCCTGAGGAAGAGTTCGATGCGTATATCCGAACCACTTACGGTGAGTATGACCGTAAGGAGTTCGAAGGCATGGTGAACATCCCGGTGTCCGATTCATTTGCACTGCGTGCCGCCGGATGGTGGTTTGATACCGAAGGTGGTCAGTTCGAGAATGACTACCTGGATGAAGAGATGGACTTTCTGGAAGATCAGGGCTTGAGAATCAGCGCCCGCTGGGATCTCTCCCAATCACTTTCGCTCCAGTTGATGGGCGAGTACAACGAAAGCTCCGGACCGTCGTTTCTCACCTATTCTCCGGACGGCCTGGTGGACTTCCTCACGCTGATCGGTCTGCCGGGTACGTCGCTGCCTCCGGAAACACCGGAAAGCGTACGGCGGGATACCCACGAGTATGCGGATCTGGATCAGTACTATCTGTCTGCGAATCTGGAGTGGGATACATCGATCGGTACGTTCAACCTGTTGGGCAGCTATCGGGACTACAGCTTCCAGGCGTTGCGGGATGGCGATTCCGGTGATTTTGATCCTTCGTCCGGATATTTCATCAGCTCTTCCGAGCGGCACAACAACGAGGACGTGGACAACACCTATATCGAGTTGCTCTGGACCTCTCCGGCAGAAAACCGTTTCTCATGGATCGCCGGGGTGTCCTACTACGAAGAGAATTTCGATTTCGAAAGACGCATCGATACGGTGATCGATTTCGACGTCACACCTATAGCGCCCGGGGTGGGCGGGCTACAGACGGCAACCCTCTACCTTCCCTACGACTCGCCATTGAAGACCGAGTCATGGTCCGCCTTTGCTGAAGTTGGCTTCGATTTCACCGAACGGCTGCGCGCCTTTGCCAGCCTGCGATACATCGAGGACGACAAAAGCATCGATTATCAGCAGTTCACAACCTGCGAGATTCCGGCCGTCTGTCTGGCCATCTACGGTGACCCTTCCGTGGGTGACTTCGGTGCCTTCGGTTTCTTCGGTCTGCTGTATCCGGACTTCGGCACCAGTGTCAGCCGGACGTTTGACGACTGGCTCCCTGGCGGCGGTGTGGAATTCGCGTGGACGGATAACGTGAACGTATACGCCACTGTCCAGACCGGTATGCGCGCTGGCGGCTTCAACACCACCACCACCCAGCCGGACTACATCGAATACGGGCCGGAGTCGTCGATCACCTATGAGATCGGTGCCAAGACTCAGTGGTTCGACCAGCGGCTGACCGTGAATACGAGCGTTTTCCTGTTCGAACAGGAAGACTTTCTGCTGTTTGCCGAAGACCCGGTGAATCCGTTTTTCTCTGCTCTGCGCAACGTGGGTGAGGCAGAAACCACCGGCTTCGAACTGGAAGTCAATGGTCAGCTGACCTCATGGCTGTTTGCCGGGGCCGCGTACGGCTATCTGCACCCGGAGGTCAAGAAAGGTGAAAATTTCGGTGCCGATATCTCCGGCAATATGATCAATCGGGTGCGTGAGCACACCGCGAACCTGCTGCTCGCCTGGGACATACCGCTGTCCGGCGCGCTGCGCCTGGTGGGCAACGTGAATGCATCCTGGGAGATCGGCGGCTATGAAACACCCAACGAGACCATGGACATCGAGGACCTGGAAGTCGTGGATGTAGCGCTCGGGTTTGCCGGCGATCAGTGGCGATTCACCGGGTTCGTGAACAACGCCGGTAACGACACGGTCACGCTCTTTACCTACGGCTTCCCGAATGTGCAGGATCTGACCCAGGATCGACGCTGGGGGGTGGAGTTCAGGTACGATTTCTAAACAGCGGCTGATCCGCGAAACACACCGGAGGCCGCTGTGAGGAAACCGCTGACGAAAATCCAGGCGGCGCTCTATGCCGCCCCCTGGAACGCCTACTCGTTCATCATGCTGCCCCTCGGCGTGGTACTGCCCACGTACTACGCCGAGAATTCCCTGGCGGGCATGGCGGCCATCGGCTTCGTCAGTGGGATTTCCCGGCTGTTCGATGCGGTGACCGATCCGTTCATTGGCTACGTATCCGACAGAACCCGATCGCCGCTCGGCCCCCGTAAGCCATGGATCATCGGCGGTGCGGTCATAACCTGCATCGCCATTCTCTATCTGTTTCAGCCGCCGCCGGACGCAGGAATCGGCTACTACGCCGTGGCTTCGTTCGCGCTCTATCTGGGTTACACCCTGTTCGATATTCCCCACAAAGCCTGGTACGGCGAAGTCACCGTCGGTTACGAAGACCGATCCCGGCTCGCTGCCTATGTGGGTATGTTCACCATCCTGGGCAGCATCCTGTTCTGGGTGGTGCCGGTGGCGCTGTCTCCCATCACGGGCACCACGGCGATCGGTCCCGAGTCGCTCGATACCATCGCCTGGCTGTTCGTGATCGTATTGCCCGCCTCCATCTTTGCGGCGGTGTTTTTCGTGCCGGAGGGACAGGTGGTCCGCTCGGAACCATTCGGGATCCGGGAGACGTTCCAGGCGGTGCGTACCAACCGCCCGTTCCTGCGATTTCTGGCGGCCATGTCCCTCTGGGGTGTGGGTCAGGGGGCGTCTTTCAGTGTGGTGTTCATTGTCATGCGGGACTATCTCGGCCTGGATGAGGAGTTCCCGATCATGATGATCCTGTTCTTCATCGTGCAGTTTGCCTCCATGCCGTTCTGGACACGGTTGATGAACAGATATGGCAAGCATCGTTCCTGGGCACTGAGTTGGGGATTCGGCGCCGTATGGTCGCTGCTCATTCTTTTCCTCGAGCCGGGGTCGGCCCCATTCTGGCCGGCACTGGTGCTCATGCTCGTCGGTGCAGCGACCAATGGGGCGAGCTATATCGCCCCGCGGGCGGTGCTTGGCGACATCATCGACTACGACATTCTCCGCACGCACGCGAACAACGGCGGAAAGTATTTCGCCTTCAACACGCTGCTCGACAAGTCTCTGATCGGTCTGGGCGTTGGTGTGGCGTTCCCGCTGTTGAGCCTGTTCGGCTATGAGGTGGGTGCCAGCAACGACGACTGGGCAAACGGCGGCCTGCTGTTCTGCTATCTGGGCCTGCCGCTGATCACACATCTGGCGGCGGCGGCGTTGCTCTGGAATTTTCCGCTGGACCGGCGGCGCCACGACATCATCCGTCGCCGCATTGACGTGCTGACGGCACGAAACGAAATTCAGGTGGGGGGCTGAACGGCCCCTCCAGAACAGGAGACAGAAGGACAGAAACATGAATGCCGAAGCGTTGACCGATTCTCTCTCTGAACTCTTTCCGGAGTTGCTCGAGACCTACAGCTGCCCTGGTATCGCGCTGGCCGTACTGTCCGGAGAAGACACGTACATCCGCTGCGGTGGGCTGGCAGACCTGAAGAACAAGCGGCCGGTGGTACCCGATACCGTATTCCAGGCCTGCTCCATCTCGAAGGCGGTGGCCGCCTGGGGCATCCTGCGGCTGGTGGATGACGGAGTGATCGATCTCGATACCCCGGTAGACGATTATCTGAGTCGCTGGCACCTGCCCCCCTCCGATTTCGACAACCGCGCGGTAACGGTTCGCCGACTGCTGAGCCATACCGCGGGACTGCCGGTGGAGGGCTACACCGGTGTCTCTCCGGAATTTCCGCTGCCGAGTTCCGTGGATATCCTCGAAGGACGCTCGGCACCGATGGATGACCGCCAACAGGCTTATGCACGGAAGTGGGGGTTCGACCCGGCCACCAAACACGAAGCGATCCGGGTGAAGTGGTCACCGGGAGAAAAGTGGAGCTACTCCGGCGGGGGGTATGTGGTGCTCGATCTGCTCATCGAGGAGATGACGGGCTCCCCTGCGGCCGATTACCTGGACGAAGCAGTACTGGCCCCGCTCGGGCTGACAGCCTCCACCTTCAGAATCCGGGCAGACCAGGATCCGGATCATGCCACGGGGTATGACGAGCAATGCGAACCGCTGCCCAGATACCGCTTTCCCCATTGCACCGCCGGCGGCATGACAACGACGATCGAGGACCTTGCCCGGTTTGTGCGTTGTGAGTTCGACCGGTCCGGTGTGGATGAGCCGGGGCGGGGGGTGCTCAGTCCCGCGGCCTTCGCGGAGATGTTCAAGCCCTGGATCTTTGCCGAATCAGCCGGGGGGATCGACTTTCACATGGGGCTCGGCCACTTCATCGCGAACACTGACGCCGGAACCCTGGTGCAGCACTCCGGGGGCAGTACCGGCTGGCGGAGCATCTACTTCGCGCTGCCGGCGTCCGGCCAGGGATTTGCCGTGCTGATCAACGGCTCCGGTGGCAACGAAGTCTGGCAACAGCTGTCCAGACGCTGGTTTGCTGCATTGTCAGAAGCTCAGTCAGAAGTCTGAGCGGCCGGACCTGTACGAATCAGCACTCCGGTTCAACGGGGTGCCCAGCCATAGACGTCTGACTCCAGGCTGTGTTCAGGCCGCCCCTGTGAAATCAGCACATCGGTCATGGCATAGACGAAGGGCGGACTCCCGGAGAGAATGATCCGGCTGTCCCCGGTCCATTGGTGAGCGTTGGCCGTGAGCCAGGCGAGCGCCCGGTTTCCACTGTCGCGGGCTGGGTCGGCAATGAGGTGGGCGCTGAAACCGGAACCCGCGGGCAGCAGATCCCGATAGTAGAGGTCCGCCTCATCATCGGCGCATCCGAGTAACGTCACAGAGCGTTGTGGATGCCGCAACTGCTGTGCGTGCGCCAGGCAGAGCGCCTGACTGATTCCCGTGCCACCGGCGAGCAGCAGCAGTGGCTGATCATCATCCTGTCGCAGACAGACGTCACCGGCGCCACCCCGGATGCGAAGCTGATCTCCACCGAGCAGTTCATCCATGCGCTCCGCGGCGCGATCACCTTGTGTAGAACGATAGTGCAGGGTCAGCCTGGGAAGGTGTTCGGGCGGTGAGGCTATGGAGAGTGGGATCGACGTCCCATCCGGGTGCAGAACCTCGAGGTACTGGCCGGCTTCGAAACTGAAGGGGTCCGGTACGTCGAGACTCAGGATCTGTATCGGCGGACCTGCAGACAGTGCGCGCGCCTCGATGCGGGTGATCGTGGCGCTCGTGGTCATGTCTGTGTTCCGGGCGGTCAGCGACCACCCTTCATGGAGTTGAAGAACTCTTCGTTCGTCTTTGTGTCTTTCAGCTTGTCGACCATGAACTCGATGGCGGCGATGTCGTCCATGTCGTGCAGGAGCTTGCGCAGAATCCAGACCCGCTGCAGCTCGTCTTCACCCATGAGCAGTTCTTCACGACGGGTTGCGGAGCGGCGGATGTTGATGGCGGGATAGACCCGCTTTTCGGCGATCTTACGCTCCAGGTGCAGTTCCTGGTTACCCGTACCCTTGAATTCCTCGTAGATGACTTCGTCCATCTTCGAGCCGGTGTCGATCAGCGCAGTGGCGATGATGGAGAGACTGCCGCCTTCTTCGATGTTTCGCGCCGCACCGAAGAAACGCTTGGGACGCTCGAGGGCGTGGGCATCCACACCGCCGGTAAGCACCTTGCCCGAGGAGGGCACGATGGTGTTGTAGGCACGTGCCAGTCGGGTGATGGAATCGAGCAGAATCACCACATCTTTCTTGTGCTCGACCAGGCGCTTGGCTTTCTCGATCACCATCTCGGCCACTTGCACGTGCCGGGACGGGGGTTCGTCGAATGTGGAAGCAACCACCTCGCCGTTCACCAGGCGCTGCATCTCGGTCACTTCCTCCGGGCGCTCATCGATCAGCAGCACGATCAGGACCACGTCCGGATTGTTGGCGCTGATGGATTGCGCGATGTTCTGCAGAACGAGGGTCTTACCGGCTTTGGGCGGAGAAACGACCAGCGCCCGTTGACCCTTACCAATCGGTGCGACCAGGTCGATGATCCGGGCCGTCAGGTCTTCGGTGCTGCCGTTGCCCCGTTCGAGCTTCAGGCGCTCGTCTGGGAACAGGGGCGTGAGGTTTTCGAACAGGATCTTGTGTTTCTTGGAGTTCGGCTCCGAGAAGTTGATCTGGTCCACTTTGAGCATGGCGAAGTAACGCTCGCCATCTTTGGGTGGCCGGATCTTGCCGGCGATGGAGTCACCTGTGCGCAGATTGAATCGTCGGATCTGGCTGGGTGAAACGTAGATGTCGTCCGGACCGGCCAGGTAGGAAGAGTCGGCCGAGCGCAGAAATCCGAAACCATCCTGGAGAATTTCCAGCGTGCCTTCACCGTAGATGTCTTCGCCGGCTTTCGCCTGTTTGCGCACGATGGCGGCGATGACTTCCTGTTTACGGGAACGCGCCTGGTTATCCAGCCCCATTTCGCGAGCCATATCAACAAGCTCACTGACAGGCATGCGTTTCAGATCTGTTAAGTTCATGGACATATTGGATTTAACCTAAGTCGATTTCCGGCATTCTCGTGTGGCCGGTTCATATATCGGGGAGTTCCGGTTGTCGAACCCACTATCCAGGCGTGGCTGGGAATGAGGGCGGCAATCGGAGGGTGTAGCCGGTATGGCTACCAAGACGTTCTTTTAGTGTAGTGGTTTCGAGGGGTTCGTCAAGCGCGTTTAAAAGTGTCGAAATCGCTCGACTGGCAGGGTCGATCCCGATTCGAGCCGCCGGGAAGCGGCGGCTCGACTGTTCTGGCACGGGATCGAGGACGAACCTCAGATGTTGCTGTCGATAAACGTCGCCAGCTGGGACTTGGACAGCGCACCAATCTTGGTGGCGGCCACTTCGCCATCCTTGAACAGCATCAGTGTCGGAATGCCACGAATACCGTACTTGGGCGGTGTTTCCTGGTTGGCATCGATATCGATTTTGCAGATCTTCAGGCGATCGCCATATTCGTCCGCGATCTCATTGAGGATCGGAGCGATCATCTTGCAGGGGCCGCACCACTCTGCCCAGTAATCCACGAGCACGGGCTTATCGGCCTGCAGCACGTCGGCATCCCAGTCGGAGTCGGTGGTGTGAGTAATATTATCGCTCATTGAAGGTCTCCTCTGAGCTGGTCACTGTCAGGTAAATATTGGGCCTCGTCCCTGTAAATCAACTGCTGCTGGAAAGAGCTTTCAAAAAAAGCTGTCTGAAACAGCGGTCTGAAGCGGGTGTGGCACATGGGTAATCAGGCCGCCGAGTCTACCACCAATCACTTTCGGGGGATCAAGAACCGTTCGGTCTGGGCTAATAACGGATAGTCAGCCTGCATCCAGCGTCCGGGCGAACCGCAGCGCGAAGTAGGTGAGAATACCGTCCGCGCCTGCCCGTTTGATGCAGAGCAGGGATTCTTCGATCACCGCTTCCGAAAGCCAGCCGTTTTCGATTGCGGCCATGTGCATGGCGTATTCACCGCTCACCTGGTAAGCGAAGGTCGGCACGCCGAACTCGTCTTTCACCCGGCGCACCACATCCAGATAGGGTTGCCCGGGTTTCACCATCACCATGTCGGCACCTTCGGCGATATCCAGCGCCACCTCGTGGAGTGCTTCGTTACTGTTGGCCGGGTCCATCTGATAGGTTTTCTTGTCACCTTTCAGGGTGGCAGCGGCACCCACGGCATCCCGGAACGGGCCGTAGTAGGCAGACGCATACTTTGCGGAGTAGGCCATGATCCGGGTGTTGAGGTAGCCGCCTTCGTCCAGGGTGCCGCGTATGGCGCCGACCCGGCCATCCATCATGTCGCTCGGAGCGATCACATCGGACCCCGCATCGGCGCAGACTCTGGCCTGCCGGCAGAGGGCTGCCACGGTCACGTCGTTCAACACGTAGCCGGCCTCGTCAATGATGCCGTCCTGACCGTGGCTGGTATAAGGATCGAGTGCGGCATCCGTCATCACGCCCAGATCGGGCAGCGCCGCCTTCAGCGCCCGCACCGCGCGTGGCACGAGCCCGTCTGGATTCCAGGCCTGTTCCCCCTCTGGCGTGCGCAGGTCCTGATCGATATTCGGGAACAGGGCGATCATCGGTATCCCGGCTTCGAATGCCTGCCGGGCCTCTGCCACCAACAGATCGATGCTCAGGCGATCGATGCCCGGCATGGAGGTCACCGGCTCCCGCCGGTTCTCACCCTCGATCACGAAAATCGGGTAGATGAGATCCGCGGCTGTGAGCGTCATTTCGCGAACCAGGCGGCGGGAGAACTCGCTGGCGCGATTGCGGCGCAGGCGGGTGCTGGGGAAACTTCGCGGCATGATTGAAGTCCTAGTTGGATCGTCTTATTGCGGCGCATGGTACCGTAGAGCGGAAAGGGAGAGGAGCGACGGTGCAGGAATCTGAGAACCCGGTTGGCGCAGCCGGGCAGCGGGGAATAGCGACTGCGGGCAAACTGATGCTGCTGATTGTGGTGGCTGCGCTCATCGCGGTGTTTTTCGTGTTTGACCTCGGCCAGTACGCCAACCTCGACTATCTGAAGAGCGTGCACGCGGACGTGCTCGCGGAAGTAGGCGAGCATCCGCTGCGGTCGAGCCTGATCTATTTCTTCGGTTATGTGCTGGTGACCGGATTGTCACTGCCGGGTGCGGCGGTGATGACCCTGGCCGGTGGTGCCGTCTTCGGTCTGGTCTGGGGGCTGGCGCTGGTTTCTTTTGCCAGCAGCCTGGGTGCCACCATCGCCATGCTCATCTCCCGAACGCTGCTGGGCAACTGGGTGCAGGAACGCTATGGCGAACAGCTGGCTTCCATCAATGCCGGTCTGGAGAAGGACGGTGCTTTCTATCTGTTCAGTCTGCGCATGGTGCCGCTGTTCCCGTTCTTCGTGATCAATCTTGTCATGGGCCTGACCCCGCTGCCCGCCTGGCGGTTCTACTGGGTCTCTCAGATCGGCATGCTGGCCGGTACGGTGGTGTTCGTTTTCGCCGGCACCCAGCTGGCGGAAGTGGAGAGTCTTGGGGATGTGCTGAGCCCCGGGCTCATCTTTGCATTCAGTCTGCTCGGCCTCTTTCCGCTGCTGGCCAGGAAATCACTGCAGGCACTGGAACGTGCCCGTTCCCGCTCCGCCGAGCCCGGCAAGGAAACAGGAGGCGCGGATACGAATGGCTAAGTACGACTACAACCTGATCGTGATCGGTGGCGGTTCGGCCGGTCTGATCGCCGCCCTGATAGGTGCCACGGTCAATGCCCGCGTGGCGCTGGTGGAACGGAACAGAATGGGTGGCGATTGCCTGAATACGGGCTGTGTGCCGAGTAAATCTCTGCTTCGGGCTGCGCGGGCAGCGCACGAGATGAGAACGGCTGATCGTTTCGGCATTCAAGGCGTGGTGCCGGAAGTGGACTTCGCCGCGGTGATGGCTCGGGTTCAGTCGGTGATCCGGACCATCGAACCGAAGGATTCGGTTGAACGCTATACGGATCTGGGTGTGGATTGTCTGGTGGGTGATGCCGTGCTGGAAGATGGGCACCATGTGCGGGTCCGCGGCGCGGAGGGAGAGCGGCGACTGTCCGGTCGGGCCATCGTTCTCGCCACCGGCGCTGCGCCCTTTGTGCCGCCTATTCCAGGCCTCAGAGAAATCGACCCCCTCACATCGGACAGCGTCTGGGCATTGAAAACACAGCCGCGACGATTGCTGGTGATGGGCGGCGGACCCATCGGCTGTGAACTGGCACAGGCGTTCGCCCGTCTGGGTTCCCAGGTCACTCTGATTGATATGGCCGACCGGCTGCTGCCGCGCGAAGACCCGGAGACGTCAGAGCTGCTTGCTGCCCGATTCCACGCCGAAGGCATCGACGTCCGCCTTGGTCACAAGGCGGTCAATGTGGCTTCCCTGGATGGACGTGCCGGGGTGGTTACCGCGCTGGTTGGCGAAGAGGGCGGCGATGCGGAGGAAGTGAGCCTGCCGTTCGATGAGATCCTGGTGGCCGTGGGCCGGGCGGCGCGAGGTGGTAGCGGTCTCGATGACGTCGGGATTGCCAGAAATCCGGATGGCACCATTGCCGTGGACGACCACCTGCGTACCAGCCTGCCCAGCGTCTACGCCTGCGGTGATGCGGCCGGGCCTTATCAGTTCACTCACATGGCCAGCCACCAGGCCTGGTATGCGGCAGTGAACGGGCTCATCGGCCGATTCCGGAAGTTCAAGGTGAACTATGCCGTCGTGCCCTGGGCGACCTACACGGATCCGGAAGTGGCCCGGGTCGGGCTCTCGGAAGCAGAAGCCGAGGCACAGAATATTCCGGTCGAAGTGGTCCGCTACGGGCTGGACGATCTCGACCGGGCGCTCGCCGAAGGGGAGACGGATGGCTGGGTGAAAGTGCTGGTGAAGCCGGGCACAGACCGGATTCTCGGTGCCCAGATCGTTGGCGCGGAGGCGGGTGAGCTGATCGGTGAGTTCGTGCTTGCCATGACCCACGGCCTGGGACTCAAGAAGATCATGAGTACGATCCACATCTATCCCACCCGGATGGAAGCAGTCAAATTCTCGGCGAGTATCTGGCGGAAAGCACATGCGCCCGAGGGTTTGCTCAGGCTGGCAGGGAAGGTTCTGAACGTGCTGCGTTAGGCGGGCAGCGAGCGCTTGAGGCGCTTGGCCTGTCGTTTGAAGCTGGCCGGATCACCGGCGAGCTGTGCGGTTACCAGCGCGCCGTAGAGACTCGACAGCATGGCTGCCGCCGAACGCTCGGCGCTTTTCGCTTTCTGCCCGGCTTCTTCGAAAGTGGCCGCCAATCGATTGCGCCAATCGGTGTACTGGCTCGCAAGCGTCTCTCCATACCGGGGACCGGCCGCGCCTTCACGGAACACCAGCAGCAGACAGGTGCGCTGACCGTCTTCCACATACTCCCGGAAACCGTCGATGAATTCCGCCAGCCGGACGTTCGCCGGCAGTCCGCCCTGCAGTCTGGAGAATGCCAGTCGTTCCAGCCGGGCGACCCGATCCCGAAGGAGGGCGGCAGCCATGTCGGCTTTACCGCCAGGAAAGTGATGGTAAAGGCTGGCCTTGCCGAGGCCGGTTGCCTGCGAGAGCAGACTCAGCGTCGCGCCGTCATAGCCGTGGGACTCGAAAACATCGCCGAGAGATTCGAGCAACCGGGTCCGGGTCGCGGACCCGGGAGCAGCCGTTGATTCAGCCATGCCCCGAGTTTAACAGATGCCCAACGATCGTTCGGTGGGTGATTGCCGGATGCCCGGGATGAGTGCGCGGGTGCGGGTCCGTTTGCGACCGATGGTCGAAACGTGCAAATTGGACGGTTCAACTTCAAGGGGGATTGAGCCATGAAATTCGGAATTTTCTACGAACATCAGCTGCCACGGCCCTGGTCTGAGGGTGCCGAACAGAAACTCTTCAATGATGCGCTGGACCAGGTGGAGCTGGCCGACAAGCTCGGCATCGACTATGCCTGGGAGGTGGAGCACCACTTTCTCGAAGAATACTCGCATTCCTCGGCACCGGAGGTGTTTCTGGCGGCCTGTTCCCAGCGCACCAGCAACATCCGTCTGGGCCACGGCATCCGTCAGGTGATCCCGCAGTACAACCATCCGGCCCGGACCGCGGAGGTGATCGCGACGCTGGACCTAGTCTCGAATGGCCGGGTGGAATTCGGTACCGGGGAGTCGTCCGCTGAACTGGAGCTTGGCGGCTTCGGGATCGAGGTGGCGAAGAAGCGCAAGATCTACATGGAAGCCACGGAGCAGATCTGCAACATCCTGGCCATGGATCCTTATCCGGGTTTCAAGGGCCAGTACTTCGAGATGCCCTGCCGTAATCTGGTGCCGAAGCCCGTGCAGCGACCGCATCCGCCGGTGTGGGTGGCCTGCTCCCAGCGGGAAACGATTCGAATGGCCGCCCGTATGGGTATAGGTGCGCTCACCTTTGCCTTCGTGGATCCGCTGGAAGCCCAGTCCTGGGTGGACGAGTACTACAGCATCATCAAATCGGAAGAGTGCGTGCCCATCGGCCATGCGATCAATCCGAACATCTGCATGGTTTCCAGCTTCTCCTGTCATCATGACCGGGAAACGGCCGTGCAACGCGGCCTGCACGGCTTCGAATTCTTCAGCTACGCCCTCGGCAGTCTGTATGGCTTCGGCGAGCACAAGCCGGGCCGGACCGATCTCTGGGAGGAGTTCAACCGGGTACGGGTGCCGCAGATAGACAAAGAGGTGGCCGATTACGCGACACCGCTCACTGCCGCGCGCGGCGGCATCGGCACACCGGAAGATCTGCGCGAACACCTCAGCAAGTTCGAGCAGTGTGGGGTGGACCAGGTCACCTTCATCCAGCAGGCGGGCATGAATCGACATGAAGACATCTGCGAGTCTCTGGAGATTTTCGCCGCTGAGGTCATGGGTGAGTTCAAGGAGCGGGAAGCCGAGCGGGAAGCTAGGAAGCTCGAGGAACTGGCTCCGTATCTGGAAGCGGCCATGGCACGGAAGGTGAAGATGGCGGAACCTGCCGATGAAGACATACCCACCTTCATGTCGCTCGGCCGGCGCATAACCGAAGAAGCCAAGGATGCGCCTTCACTGTACGAAAAACCCGTTTCTGCAGGTTAGTCAGCTTTTTCCGCCTGGCCGCGACTTTTTCGCGGGTCATCGCATCTATATGGATAGGCGCGTCTGTAAGGGATAGACGGGACCAGGAAAATGATGGATTGAATGGCAGGTTTTTCGGCAAGCCGCCTCAGCATTGAGGTAGCCCGGGGGCTGAAGCGGGGAGACCCGATAGCTCAGGCGGAAGCGTATCGGGTCCTGGCGCCGACGGTGATGAGCATGGCGCAACGCATCCTGGGCGACCGAGGGCTCGCCGAGGAGGTGCTGCAGGATACGTTCATTTCCGTCATAGAGCGCGCAAGCACGCTGAAGAATCCGAAAGCGGCCGTTGGCTGGGTGCGGCAGACGGCGGTGAATCACTGCCTCATGCGCCTGCGGTCGCCCTGGCAGCAGCGCCGGGATGGGAAGCCGCCGCCGGAAGTGGCGGATCCGAATCAGGATGGACCGAGGGCGGACAATCTCCGGGATCTGGAACGGGCGCTCACACGGCTCAAACCGGAAACCCGCATGGTGCTGTGGCTGCACGACGTGGAAGGTTATACGCACAAGGAGATCGCCAGGGTCTTCGGCAAGACCCAGAGTTATTCGAAATCCCAGCTGGCTCGGGGATACGAAAAGCTGGTGTTGGCCGATCCCGGGGTAGATCCCGGGGTAGATCCCGGGGTAGATCCCGGGGTAAAGGATGAATGCGGCGCTCAGGGACGGGCGATTCCGGGCCGGGTCGGAGTGGAGGGCAGCGACGGCCAGCGCGCCGACAACCAGAAGGACACAGAAACTGGAGGTAGAGATGACGGACTCGCGAAAGCGACCAGCGTCAGCCCTGCTTGAATTACATGACGCTGAGGCAGAAGCCCGGCTGAAAGCGCTGGAAGCCCGGCCGGAAGTCGCCGAACTCAAACAGGCGCTCAAGCAGTTGCCGGGCATTGAACCGGATCCGTCGCTGTGGGCGAGCATTCAGGATCGGGCCGGGTCGGGCTCGACGGAGTCCCATACCTCTGCCCGACTCAGCCACCCTCGATTGGCCCAGGCAGCGGGGCTGCTGCTCGCGCTGACCGCCGGAATTTTCGGGGTCAATGCGCTGCGGGACAGTGGTATGCAGCAGACGTTACCGCCGGAGCCGGTGCTCAGTCGGTCAATCGACGGGGAAGCCATTCAGGCCCTGAGGACGCGGTCCAGACAACTCGAGCCCATCGCGCAGAACTATGGTTCGGACCCTGTTGCCTCGGCATTCCGCTACCGGATTGCGGATGTGGATTCGCAGCTCACGGATATTCCCGAAGGGCGTCTGAACCAGGAAGAGGTCCAGCGCCTCTGGGGGCAGCGCGTGGCGCTGTTGGAATCGCTTGCGGAAGTCAGAAGGGCGCGGGCTGCGCTGCAGCCGGCCGTCTACTGATTCACGGAATTCAGGAGTAGCCAGGAGAAGTATGGTGTTACGAATACGGGCTGACAGATTGGTGGGTGTGACCCTGGCGGTCATCGTGAGCTTCGCCCTGCACCTGCCGCCCGTGGCGCAAGCCGCGGCAGGGCTCTCGGAAGTGGAAAGAGACGAGCTCGAGGCGCAGCTCGACGAAGCACGGCATCAACTGGATGAAGCGGCCGAGCGCCTGGGTGAATTGCACAGCCGGCTCTATGCCATGGAGACGGTGGGCCAGCATGGCCAGAAGCCCATGCTCGGTGTTCTGGTCGGTGAACGCGGCCCTGCGGGCGGCCTGCTGCTCTCCGGGGTCACCCCGGGTGGCGGTGCGGAAGCTGCCGGAATGCGGGCGGGTGACGAGATCACCAGTGTGAACGGAGTGGAGATCACGGATGCCGAGAGCGCCATGGCCGAACTCAGTGAAGCCATGGCGAACGTTACGCCAGGCCAGCCGGTGTCCGTCGGCTATCTGCGTGAAGGGGGATTCCACTTTGCCGATGTCACCACCCAGGCAAAGGGCATCTACATCATGGGCATGACGGGGGCGCCGGCTGTCGAAGTGGATGTGGAAGGGCTCGAGCACATGGCGACGAACCTGGCCGAGCAGTACGCGACGATTGAATCAGAGGTTGAATGGGTAGGCGCCATGGAAACGCTGGAGAATCTGGAATCCCTCGAAGAACTGCAGGCGATGTCGGCGCTCCCGCCCGAAGTGCACGGGATTCACAGAGCGGTCAGCGTCGTCAGATCGGGCGGTGGCCTGCGTCTGGAATCGGTGTCCGGGGATCTGGCCAGTTATTTCGGGGTTGAATCCGGCGTGCTGGTGCTTGCGGTGCCGGATGCTCCGGAGGGTGCGTCGGATATGCTGAAGGCGGGCGATGTGCTGCTGGCGGTAGATGGCGAACCCATTCAGCATCCGGGCGATGGCTTCAGAACCCTTCTGGCTGACCGGCATTCCGGGGATGGCAGCAGTGCGGAGCTGACCGTGGAGGTCATGCGTCAGGGTGTGCGAGAACTGGTGAAGGTGTCGCCAATCCAGTTCGGCAGCGGCGCATCAACCATCAATCTCCGTAACGTCCGCAACGGGACGATCGATGTGGAAGTCGTTGCGCCACCCGGTCCGGCTATCCCGCCTGACCGGCCTGGCTCCTGAGCGCTTCCAGCGACTCTGATTGCGCGAGCCAGTCAGTCTCCGCGTCGTCACGGCGACTGCGGAGTCTGGCGGCCCTCTTCAACAGCCCATCCAGTTCATCCGGCGGCAGACTCTGATAGGTGTCCGTATCCGCCAGTTTCGCCTCCACCTCCTTCAGCTCTGAATTCAGCGCCTCGATGGTTCGCTCCAGTTTGCTGATGGCGTTTTTCAGCGGCTTTTCCTGAGCCCGGATGCGGGCTGCCGCCTGACGCTCGGTCTTCCGGTTGCTGTCTTTTTCGCTGCCGCTCCTGCCGCCGTTTCCCTTGTTTTCAGCGCCCGCGCCGGACTTGCCGCCGGTGAGGTTTGCCGGGTTATGCGTGTCGGTGTAGCCGATCAGGTCCGTCTGCAGACGGTTGACGGACCCGTTCTCTACCAGCCAGTACTCGTCCACCGTTCGTGCCAGCATGCTGCGATCGTGGGCAACGATGATGAGCGCGCCTTCGAAATCCTGCAGGGCCATGGCCAGCGCATCCCGCATGTCCAGATCGAGATGGTTGGTGGGTTCGTCGAGGACCAGCAGAGCAGGGCGTTCGCCGGCGATCAGCGCCAGCACCAGCCTCGCCTTTTCACCACCGGAAAGGGTCTGGATCGGTCGTTCCAGTTTCTCCTTGGGGAAGCCCCAGGTGCCGAGATAGTCCCGGCACTGCTGCTCCCGGAATGCCGGCCGGGCGAGTTGCAGTGTCTGCAGAGCCGTGCGGTCCGCGTTCAGAGATTCAAGCTGATGCTGAGCGAAATATCCGACCCTGGCATGGGCGCCGCTGACTTTCTCGCCGGCGATGGGTTCGAGTTCGCCAACCAGGCATTTGAGCAGGGTGGATTTGCCCGCGCCGTTCTCGCCCAGCACGCCGATTCTGGCGCCGGGCAGAATGGTCTGATGCACATCGGTGAGCACGGCCTGGCCGTCGTAGCCGATGCTGGCATGGTCCAGGCTCATGAGTGGCGTGGACATTTTCTCCGGTTGTTCGATCACCAGGTGATAGGGGGAATCGGCGTGCACGGGCGCCACGGCTTCCATACGCTCCAGTGCCTTCATCCGGCTCTGTGCCTGCCGGGCTTTGGAGGCCTTCGCCTTGAAGCGATCGACGAAGCTTTTGATGTGCGCGATCTCCCGCTGCTGCTTCTTGAACGCTGCCTGTTGCAGCATCAGAGCCTCGGCTCGCTGGCGTTCAAAGCTGGAGTAGTTGCCCCGGTAAGCATCGGTCTTGCCGTGATGGAGATGTACGGTGATCTCGGCAACGTTGTCGAGAAATTCCCGGTCGTGCGCGATCACCAGCAGGGTGCCGGGGAAGCGCTTCAGCCAGGTCTCTAACCAGAGGGTTGCTTCCAGATCCAGGTGGTTGGTGGGTTCATCGAGCATCAGCAGATCGGCGGGCTTCATGAGTGCCTGAGCCAGATTGAGCCTGATCCGCCAGCCGCCTGAAAATTCGGCGAACGGACGGCTCAGTGCATCCCCTTCGAATCCGAGGCCATGGAGAATTTCACCCGCCCGCGCCTCCGCCTCATACACGCCCAGGTCATCGAGCAGTGAGTGGGCACGGGCAATGGCCATATCGTCATCCGCCGATTCGGCAGCAGCGAGGGCCCGTTCGGCCTTGCGCAGCTCCCGGTGCCCGTCGATCACATAGTCGAGGGCGGGCCGGTCATTGACAGCCACTTCCTGGGCCATATGGGATATGCGCCAGTCGCCGGGCAGAGTCACATCGCCGCTGTCCGGTTGCAGACCGTGCCGGCCGGCGGCGCCCAGCACCAGATCGAAGAGCGTGGACTTGCCGACCCCATTACGGCCGACCAGTGCAACCTTCTGGCCGGTGTGAACGGTCAGCGTCGCGTGGTCAAACAGCGGGACCTGATTGCGCTTCAGGCTGATGTCGATGATCTTGAGCAAGGCCGTGGCTCGTCTGTCTCAGCGCTCAGTATTGAGCGGCAGGCTGAGCAGAGGAATCGAGTCACCGCTCGAGACCTGGGGAAGCATGCCATTCCACTTCTCGGCAATCCGCAACTGAATGAGGGCCGGATTGTCTTTCAGCGCTTCTGCTTCGCGGCGGATGGCATCGGCCCGCGCCTTCGAGGCAACCTCTATCTGATAGGCCTCGGCGTCCGCTGCGAGTGTGCGTTCGGCGGCCGCTGCTTCTGCCTGCGTGACGCGCCGGAGCTTCTCGTTCTTGGCTTTCAACGCTTCCTGTTCCGCGCGCACCTTCTCTTCGATGGCCCGGTTGAACTCGGCAGAAAAGTCGAAGTCGGTGATGGCCACATTGGCCAGGCTCAGCGCACCCACGGCTTCTTTCTGTGCCAGGGTGGTGTCGATGAAGGACTCGATGGCGCTCTGGATCTGCACCTTCACTTCAGCCCGGGCGGTGATCAGTTCCTCGGCGGTATATCGGGCGGTCACTGCCTTTACGGACTCCATGATGGCTGGATTCACCAGCGTCGTTTCCACGATCTCCCGGCGGCCGATTTTCTGATAGGTGATGGGGACTACGGGTCCATTCAGCGAGTACTGCACGGCGACGCGGGTTGAAACCACCTGCAGGTCTTTCGAGGCGGCGCTCGCCTGGGATTCGGCCTTGCGCAGGCGGATGTCGATGATCTCCACCTGATCCAGCAGAGGCTTCTTGAAGTGAAAGCCTTCGGGCAGCGGCTCCGGCTGAACCGCGCCGAGCGTTCGGACCACGCCGACGTGGCCACTGTCGACGATGGTGAAGGCGCTGGTCAGAAAAGCGGCGACCAGCGCGACGACGACGCCGATCATGATGATCGATCTCTGCATTATCCTTTACTCCTGAATCCACGCGTCCCGGGTGGCGGCTATTCTAACCACCTCCTCGGCGCGATTCAGGAACGAATCAGGCGTAGCCAGGTATCAGGCGCTGGCGCTTGCCCCGGAATGATCGACTTCGGAACGTCTGGGCGCGGCTTTCGGCTTCATTCGCAGGTCCTGAACGGTCCTTGCGGAAGGCTTCTTCTGGCTGTCGATCCAGTTGATGAGTTCCTTCCAGGCCGGCGTTTCCTTACGGGCAGCGCGTGAATCGCGCATGTCGACCACACCCTGGCCCAGTTCGGCGCCTTCCGTATAGACAGGACTGTCACGGAAGGTGGCCACTGCGGGCACATCGAGACAGCCGAGGAAGTGATTGAGCTTGTCGTGGGTCTGGGTATTCGGCTGCACCCGATTCGCAATGACGCCGACCGGCCGCGGATCGCTTCTGAATACTCTGTGCGTTAACAGATTTGTTATGAAGCGGCTTCCGGCACGGATATCGATGGACGAAGGCAGCAGCGGAATCAGCACCACGTCCGCCTGCCGGAGCAGCGTTTCCAGATCCCGGTCCCGGGCATTCGAATGACCATCGATGATGATCCGGTCGATGTCGGGTGACAGCCGGTTGTGGAATGTCTGGGTCTCATACATGTTCGCCCGCTGATGCGCGGGAACCAGATGTATCGGTTTGAGTTCAGGTCCGCGCTGGGCGGCCCAGTAGGTGCTCGAAGCCTGCGGATCGTTGTCGATCAGCGCCACTTCGTGGTCCTGGTGCGCGTAGGCAACGGCCAGGTTGGTGGCGATGGTCGTTTTCCCACAGCCGCCCTTGCCATTAATCACCAGGATACGACGAGTCGTTGGATCCAGTCTGTCCATTTCTGCCCTTCCCGTTTGCCTGCCTTTGTCCCTTTCGGCGTCTGACCGTCAGGGACCCCAGATTTATCGTGCGAGCGCTCTTATGGCACTTTCGTCACTGGCAGGGCGATCAACTATAACGAAGCGATTTTGGGAGTTCCAGCTTTTGGAGATGAATATTTGACTCGAAAACAAACAGTTAGACGGACTTTCTGAAGCAGGCTGGAGTCAGCGAAGGGCGGACTTCAGTTGCAGACCGGCCACCACGAAAATGGCGATGAAGCCCACCAGCGCCCAGCCCGGGATAGTGAGCCCAAACTGCCAGGCTACCTGCGCACAGTCGCCGGTACCTCGGGTCATGGCGGCCAGCACATCAGCCAGCGGGAAATTCTCGAGCATATATGTCATGTCCGGCCCGCAGGCAGGTACCTGATCTTCCGGCAGGCTCTGCAGCCAGAGCTGACGGATTGAGAATCCGGCCCCGATCACCGCCGCCACCAGGGTGAGTAGCGGGTAAATGCCCCAGCGTGGGGAGTGGATGAGCGCAGCCAGCGCAAACAGGCCGGCAATGGCGAACCAGAGTCGTTGCATCAGGCACAACGGGCAGGGGTCCATCATGAAGATGTGCTCCATGATGAGGGCGCCCGCGAGCAGAAAACCCGTGCCGGCAACGATGAGCGCAGCGGCCCCTTCTGCTCTGTTTTCGAATATCAGCCAGTTCATGAAGCATCTCCAGATTCGCGTACTCTCACCACCACCTTGCCGATGGCCCGACGTTCGGACAGATCTCTGAGCGCCTTGGCGTAGTCCTCGAGCGGGTACTCGGCGCCGATGAGTGGATCGATTTTGCCGCTGGTGTAGAGATCGAGAATTTCCTGAAAGTTCCGGCTGGCTTCCTCCGGATATCGACCTGACCAGGCGCCGAAGAAAACGCCGACCACCTGGCAGCTCTTGAGCAGAATGAGGTTGATCGGGACTTTCGGAATATCGCCAGCGGCAAAGCCGATCACGAGGACGCGTCCATACCAGGCGACCGAACGCATGCACTGATCGAACAGATCGCCACCCACCGGATCATAGATCACATCCGCGCCGCGACCTTCGGTGAGTGCTTTCACCTTGTCTTTCAATTCGCCATCGCTGTAGTTGATGACCTCGTCCGCACCGGCTTTTCTGGCGATTTCGAGTTTTTCGTCTGAGCTGGCGGCGGCAATGACCCGGGCGCCCATGGCTTTTCCGAGTTCCACCGCTGCCAGACCGACGCCTCCGGCAGCACCCAGCACCAGCAGCGTTTCGCCTGGTTGCAGGTCTGCCCGCTGCTTGAGCGCGTAGTAGCTCGTGCCATAGGTGGTGGAAATGCCCGACGCCTTGGCAAAGCTCATCCTGTCGGGCATGGGCCGCATGGCTTTCGCCGGCACCGCGATCTGCTCGGCGAAACCGCCTACACCGGTACCGCCGAACACCCGGTCACCGATCGCGAGCTCAGTCACACCTTCGCCCAGTGCGGCGACGGTGCCGGCTATCTCGCCACCGGGGGAGAATGGAAACGGTGGCCGGTTCTGATACTTGCCTTCGATCATCAGTACATCGGGAAAGTTCACGGCACTGGCGTGCACGTCGATGAGGACCTGGCCGGGTCCGGCGGTCGGGGCGGCCACCTCTTCCATCACCAGGGATTCGGGGGGGCCAAAGGCTTTGCAGAGTACGGCTTTCACGCTCTTCTCGTCTTGGATCAGTTGGATGGCAAGGGTACCGACAGCGGGCGGAGCGTCAACTCCGTTCGACGGGTGTCGCAACCTGTTCCTGTGCGACCCAGTATTCCGCGTGGCGCAGAATATCGGGGAAATAGCGATGAAAGTCCGCTTCCAGCGCTTCCAGAAGGGGGGGCACCGCGTCGCTGAGCAGCGGATTCAGCTCCGGCCGATTCAGTCGGCGGGTGATCGAGCGCATGGCGCTCTCCGTCACCGACCAGTCACCATATCGGGCCAGCAGGTCTTTCTCACGGGCGTAGGTGAGAAACTGCATGCCGCTGTCCGTCAGCCAGTCGGAGTGGCTGGCAACCTCTTCATAGATGGTGTCCGTGAACCGGGAGATCTCCTGGTGGTGATAGCTTGACCAGGCTCTGCTGAGCAGGTGGTCGCAGAGAATATCCACCAGGATAGGCGCCAGTCTTCTCAGTTCGGCCGGAAATCGGTCGCTGCTGATCCGGATGTCCGGGTGCTGATTGCTGTAGGCATCCACCCGACGGTGCAGGCGTACGCCGAGGGCCAGATCCGCCGGCATCCCGTCCGGCACCCGGCCCTTGATGAAATCGCCGAGAAAGCCGCCGGCCAGCAGGGCCGCTGCATCCGGGGCGTGGGGATGCTCACCGGCTGCCCGGCTGCCGATCAGGCAGTGGGCGAGAAAATTCATTTGAAGGCCAGATAACCTTCGAGAAAGGTATCGAAGTCCACATCATCCGCCGCCTCCACGGCCTTCTGGCGTTCGAGGGAATCCCGGGCAATCTTCTGATAGTCCGCAAGCGCGCGATCCCGCAGCGGATGCTCATCGAAGTAACCCTTGTGGGCGATGGACTGATTCATCACGAAACGGAAGTAGGGGATTTGCTGGCTGCGCATGATGTCCAGCATGCGTGCGGACGGTGTCAGCGCGGGATCGGCGAGCTTCACCGCCTGCTGATCCAGGCTGTAGGTGTAGAGGTCGTTGCCGTGCATGCCGTCGAGGAGTTCCGCCAGAGGCCGAATGCCCCGGATCAATCGCTGCGCCCAGTCCTGCATGGCTACCGGGCCGTCCATGGTCTCCAGGCGAAGGCCGGGTTCCCGGCCGCGCTCCACCACGGCGAGCTGATTGCTGCCCATGATGGCGGACTCTGCCTGGCTGTCGTCCGGGGACTCCAGCAACAGGCAATAGAGCAGGAACAGATTCACGAACCGGGCTTCCACGCTGTCTATGCCGGCCGGCAGGAAAGGATTGAGATCCAGGCAGCGGACCTCCACGTACTCCACGCCGCGACTGCGCAGCGCGGTCAGTGGCCGTTCGCCCGAGCGGATGGGCCGTTTCGGCCGGATGGTGCCGTAGAACTCGTTTTCGATCTGCAGCAGAAAAGTATTCAGCTGCCGGTATTCGTCATCCACTTTCACCCCGATCTTCTCGTAGTCGGGATAGGGCCGGGTGAGCGCCTCATGCATGGAATCCGCGTACTCGTCGAGGCTGTTGTAGGAAATGTGCAGCTCGGACTGAGCGTCGGACTGATAACCCAGCCGTCCCATCCGCAGAGCGGTGCCATGGGGCAGGTAGAGGGTGCCTTCGTCGAATTCGTCCAGCCGGTGTGGCTGGTCTTTGACGAAGCTTTTGCAGATCGCGGGCGACGCGCCGAACAGATAGATGAGGAGCCAGGAATGACGGCGGAAGTTGCGGATCAGGCCGAAGTAGCTGTCGGTCTGGAAGTCCTGCCCGGGGCTGGCCCCTCTGCTTTCGGCGAAGGGCACCCAGAAAATTTCCGGAAGCGAAAAATTGTAGTGAATGCCGGAGATGGTCTGCATCAGCCGGCCGTAGCGATTGCCCAGGCCGAGACGATAGACAGTCTTGGCGGTGGCGATGTTCGAGGTGCCGTAGCGGCCGACGGGAATGCTCGCGTCTTCACCCAGAATGCAGGGCATGCTGCCAGCCCAGAGCAGTTCATCCTGCAGATTCTGATAGACGTAACGATGCACGTCGGTGAGCTCACCGATGGCGTCGTCCGGATCCGCATGCACCTGCGTGATCAGCTCCAGCTGCGCTTCGGAGAAGTCTGTGGTGATGTTGGGATGAGTGAGCGCGGAACCGAGTGCGGGTGGGTGGGGTTGATCGGAGAGTTGTCCGTCCGGCGACACCCGGAGGCTTTCTTTCTCGATGCCGCAGCAGAGGCCTTGGAGCAACCTGGGTTCGTTTAGCAGAAACTCGGGCAGCGTGAGCTCAGATTGCACGGGCGATCCCTCTGTCATCGGGGCGCCCACCGATCGCTCGCCGGTGCCCCGTGTCTGAAAAAGAGGGCAGACTAGCTAGAAATCGCTCGTCGGGCCAGCGGCGACGATGGCATCGTCCACATCGTACTTTTTGAAGTTCTCGATGAACTTACCGATCAGCAGCCGGGCGCTCTCGTCATAGGCTGCTTTGTCGGACCAGGTATTGCGCGGGTTGAGCAGATTGTCGTCCACGCCCTCGACCGACTTCGGAACCTCCAGGTTGAAGCCGGGCAGGGTTTCCGTTTCCGTATCGGCCAGCGCGCCGGACTGGATCGCCTGGATCACTGCGCGCGTGATGGGGATGCTGAATCGTTCGCCGACGCCGTAACCGCCGCCCGTCCAACCGGTGTTGACCAGATAGACGCGGGAGCCGAAGTCTTCGATGCGCTTGATCAGAAGGTCTGCATAGACACCGGCCGGGCGCGGAAAGAACGGTGCGCCGAAACAGGTGGAGAACGTGGTCTTGAACGCCTCGGTGGAACCCACCTCGGTGGAGCCGACCGCCGCCGTGTAACCGGACAGAAAGTGATAGGCCGCGGCTTCCTTGGAAAGTATGGAAACCGGCGGCAGTACGCCGGAAACATCGCAGGTCAGGAAGATGATATTGTTCGGCTCGCCGCCGCGATTGTCATCGACCTTGGCCTCGATGTTGTCCCGCGGGTAGCACGCCCGGGTGTTTTCGGTGAGGCTTGAGTCCGCATAGTCGGGAACCCGCGTCTGGGGATCGATCACCACGTTCTCGACGATGGCGCCAAAGGAGATGGCGTCGAAAATCACCGGCTCGTTCTTACGGGTGAGATCGATACATTTCGCGTAGCAGCCGCCTTCGAAGTTGAAGACCGTGCCTTTGCCCCAGCCGTGTTCGTCGTCACCGATCAGGAAACGATCCGGATCCGCAGACAGCGTGGTCTTGCCGGTACCGGAGAGACCGAAGAACAGGGTGACGTCGCCGTCCTGGCCGAGATTGGCCGAACAGTGCATGGGCAGCACGTCCTTTTCCGGCAGCAGGAAGTTGAGCACGCTGAACATGGACTTCTTCATCTCGCCCGCATAGCGCATGCCGGCAAGCAGCACTTTGCGCTGGGCGAAGTTGATCATCACCGTGCAGTCACTGTTGGTGCCGTCACGTTCCGGCACACAGCTGAATCCAGGCGCGTTCACCACCTGCCAGACCTGCTTGTTGTGCGGGTTGTAGTGATCGGGGGTGATGAACAGGGCAGCACCGAACAAGGCGTGCCAGGCGTATTCCGTGGTGACCTCTATCGGCAGATAGTGTTCCGGATCGGCGCCGACATGCAGGTGCGAGACGAAAGACTCCCGGTCTTCCATGTGCAGCTGAACGCGATCCCAGAGTGCGTCGAAGATGTCCGGGCTGATGGGCTGGTTGATGTCGCCCCAGTCGATGGCATCGGAAGTGGACGGTTCATCGACGATGAATCGATCCTTCGGTGAGCGGCCCGTACGATCCCCGGTCCGGGTGACGATGGAGCCATTGCTCGCAAATTGTCCTTCGCCCCGCAGCACGGCAAGTTCAGCCAGTACGGCACGGGAAAGGTCAGTGTGAACAGTTTTCTTCGACGTGGTGTCGATATCTACAGCCATAGCCCTGATTCAAGTGTGTCCTCAGAAGCGGCGCATTATGCCAGAGCGCCCTATTCAGGCATACGGCATTTATGTCAGTGTCTTTCAGGTACGGGGAAATGCCCTGAGGCCGCGGAAGTTCAGTGTATCCGGGGTGTTTCCGGTTCGAACATCAGGTGTACGTCGAAGCTGTCGAAGCGCTCCGTCGCGCCGCAGATTTCGCAGGTTACGAGGATTTCCCCGGGCCCCTTGGGCGGGATGTCCTCTTCCAGCAGCTCGAGGAGCTCTTCCCGGCTGAATGCCTGCAGCGTATCCCGGGTTTTGACCCGGTTGCAGGTGCATCGGAAAGCCAGTTGCCGGTGCGGCTGCAGGGTCAGCGCATGTTCCGCATACAGTCGGGAGAGAAGCTGTACGGGCGGTAAGGCGGCCAGCTCTGCAGCGGTCAGTGTGGAGGTCAGAATGCTGATCTCCTCCCAGAACGCATCACCCTGATCGAGCGCGATCTCGGTGGCGTCGTCCCGGGCCGGGAGCCTTTGCAGCAGCAGGCCGGTTACGCTTCGGCCATCGGTTGCGAATCTGAGCAACGTTGGCAGCTGCTCCGATTCCAGAAAGTAGCGTTCCAGATTGCCGGCGAGATGATGGTCCGTGAGCGCCACCATGCCCTGATAGGGCACGCGTTCAGGCTTCTCCGGCACCAGCGTGAGGGCCAGTTGTCCATCGCCGAGCAGCTGCTGCAGCGAGTCCGTGTCCGGCGGGGGTGGCGTATCGCCCCAGCGGGCGAGCCCACGCAGCAGGTGCTGTGAGCGGCACTCAGCCAGGACCGTGCTCAGCGGGCCCGAGCCCCGGGACTGCAGCGCGACGGCACCTTCGAACTTGATGCCGTCTGCAACCAGGGCCACCGCCGCCAGCATCTCACCCAGCAGCGCTGCGACGTTGTCCGGATAGGTCCGATGACGTGAGACCTCCGTCAGGACGTTGGTCAGACGTATCCATTGACCCCGGACCGGCCCGGCATCGAAGCTGAAACGGTGAATGATGTCCTGACTGTCCGGATCGGTGTTGAGTGTGGTCATCGGTGGCGGAGCCGGCAGACGGCGGTCAACCCTCTTCCTTGATTTTCCGGAGTTCCCGGCGATCCCGGCCGGAGGGACGTGAGGTGGGCAGGACAAGACCGGCCCTTTCCATCCGACGCCGGGCGACCTCGGCTTCCCGCCGTTCGACGGATCGTGCCGTCTCCGTGTAGAGCGCGCGCGCTGCGGTGGCGTTGCCACGCTGCTCGGACAGCGCCTCGATCATGACGGTTTCTTCGGTCCACCCGCGCCGGATGGTGAGGTAGTCGCCCACGCTCACTTCCTTGCTCACCTTCGGTTTGCTGGTGGCACTTTCCTCGGCAGGCAGCGTGTGAAACGCCACTTTGCCACCCTCGATGGCGGCCTTTGCCTGGGCCCGGGTTTTGAAGAAACGCGCTGCCCACAACCAGCGGTCCAGTCGGACCCCGCTCATCGGGCGACCTGCTCCTGACTGGCTGTCGTTATCAGCTGTTCGAAATCGACGAGCGCCGGGCGCGCGAGACCTTCCCGGGGCGGACGGCTGCTGTCCGGCTGGGCGATGGTGAGGAGGTGGGCAATGCCGAAATCCGCCGCGGACTCGAGCACCGCTGCGTTGTCGTCGATAAGCAGCGTGCGCTTCGGATCGAAGGGGTGCTCTGCCATCAATGCGGGCCAGAAAGCTTCGGACTCCTTCGGGACTCCGTAGTCGTGGCAGGAGACCACAGCGTCCAGCAGGTCGGTGAGATTCGCGTGCTGGTCTTTCACCGCCAGGCTGGCCCGATGCGCATTGGTAACCAGTACCGAGTGTCGCTCGAGCATCAGCTGGTGTTCGAGGAAGGCCCTGGCATTGGGCCGGTAGCGGATGAGGGCGGTGAGTTCATGATGGAGTGCAACGATATCGAGCCCCGTGAACTCCGCCCAGTAGTCCAGACAGTAGAATTCGAGCTGCCCTTTGCATTCGTCCATATGGCTGAACAGGTGCCGGGCAGCGTTTTCCAGAGGCCAGTCATGGGTCCTGCTGAACCGTTCTGGCAGTACGCTGCTCCACAGGGTGTTGTCGTACGCCAGGTCGAGCAGAGTGCCGTCCATGTCCAGCAGTACAGTGTCGATCGCATCCCAGCTGATCAAGGCGCATTGTCTCCGTTCGGTGTGCTCGAATTCATCCGGGTGGTTGGCGATAAGAAACGCCCGGCCAGGCCGGCCGACTATGCGCTTATAATACCGCGCTTTGCACCCCAGGTTGTTTCGATGGGCGTACCCGAAATCAAAGAAGTCCGGACCATAGCCCGGTCGCGCTTCTTCCGGATCGAAGAACTCGATCTGAAGTTTGCCAATGGGGTGGAGCGCACCTACGAGCGTTTGCCCGGTTCCGGTCGAGCCGCTGTGATGGTGGTGGCGATCAACGCAGCAGACGAACTCGTCCTCATCCGGGAATACGCGGCCGGTTTTCACGAGATGCAACTCACGCTGGTGAAGGGTGCGGTGGATGACGGTGAATCGCTGGAGGAAGCGGCGAACCGGGAACTGAAGGAGGAGGCGGGTTTCGGCGCACGGCACATCGAGTTCATCAAGAAATTGAACCTGGCACCGGGCCATATGGGCTTCACCATCAACCTGCTGCTGGCAACGGATCTCTATCCGGAGCACCTGCCGGGCGATGAGCCGGAACCCCCGGAAGTGGTCACCTGGCCGCTGGACCAGCTCGAGGAACTGATCGCGGGCGATGAGTTTCGCGAAGCGCGGGCGATCGCCGGACTGTTTCTGGTCCGGCAGCATCTGAACAATCAGGGCTGAAGCCCACCCTTTCACCTTACGTTGCGAGAAATCTTATGACGGATGATTCCTCCCGGGACTTGATCACGGACGAACTGCTCAGCGAACTGATTGCCCTGACGGAGACGGCCGGTGCTGCCATTCTGGAGATCTACCAGACGGAATTCGATGTGGAGACCAAGTCGGACGAGTCGCCCCTCACTCAGGCCGATCTGGCGTCGCACCGGGCCATCGAAGCGGGTCTGACCGCCCTGACTCCGGACATCCCGATATTCTCAGAAGAGTCCGAACTGCCGCCGTTCGAACAACGGAAAACCTGGACACGTTACTGGCTGGTGGATCCGCTGGACGGCACCAAGGAGTTCGTCAACAGGAATGGTGAGTTCACCGTGAACATTGCCCTCATCGACGGCGGCGAGCCCGTGCTCGGCATCGTGGGGGTGCCGGTCCGGGATCATGTTTATGTGGGCGTGCAGGGCCAGGGCGCCTATCGACTCTCCCGGACGGCAGACGAGCCGGATCGAATCGAGCTCAGCGGCCGACCCATGGATGAACAGACACCTCTGGTGGTGGTGGCCAGCCGCAGTCATGGCGGTGAACGGCTCGAACACTACCTCGATGCACTGGCCGGGACGTTCGGCTCCGTTGACCGTACCCCGGTCGGCAGTTCATTGAAGCTCTGCATCCTTGCCGAAGGCCAAGCCGATCTTTATCCGCGCCTTGGTCCCACTTCCGAATGGGACATCGCTGCCGCCCACGCCGTCCTGGCCGCCGCCGGCGGTGACGTATGGGCCGCCGATGGCAGCCCCCTCACCTACAACCGCAAAGAGTCGGTCCTGAATCCCGAATTCTTCGCCGCCGCTGACGGCGCCTACCCCTGGCGGGATAAGCTGCCTGCGGTGCCGGAGAAGTAGAACGACTGATCCCAGCAGGTCACCCGTCGACTCAATGCTCGGATGCTGCGATGAACGAAGAGAGGACGGTGAAGATCGTGGCTTGCTGGGGAGGGAAGAAATTGGCCTCACTAGCCGGGCGCTACTGAATTTTGGGTCCCGTCTAGCGATCCCAATTTCTTGGGAAGAAATTGGCCTCACTAGCCGGGCCCTATGTCGTGTGCGTTCGCCCTGCCGAGGAGAAATACACTGTATATACATACAGACCCGGCTAGTGAGGCTGCTCAAGATACCAAACTCGCGCGAAAGTTAAACCCTATTCCGTCCCGGTCTGTGAGGGCCATTTGAATATTGCTGGCACATCAATGCGTTAGGGTGCGCGAATCCATTTTCTTTCAATTTTTGGGGCGCCGGGACTCACAAAGGAGTTACGAGAATGCCTCTCGCCGGTTTGCGGGAGCGGGCGTTATCGGGTTAAAACGGTCTCAGCGTACCCGATCAGGACGTCGTGTGAGCTTCGGCTCCAGCTGCAGAGTGCCGTTCCTGCCATGCAGGCACGAGCCAGGGACAGCCGGGAAGAACCCGGTCTGCGGTTGTCGTGGGACCACCCCGCATTTGCCGGGGAGGCTCGAATTTAGAGGCTGTGAGAAAGCTGTTCAGATCCCTATCTGACGGGCTTTTCGAATAGCTACCTGAATGGCTACCTGAACAGGGAGACGCCCATGCATGGTCCGTCCATGCAGCCGGCCACCAAGGTTGAAGGAGAGCGATACGACCGTTCTCAGGACAACGTGGCACGACTGATCGTTTACTTCGGCCCCTATGTGCTCTGGGGCTCGCTCGGCGCCCTGATGGGCCTGCTGTTTCTCTTGTCCGGATAAGTTGTCCGGCTAGCAGCCGGCAGCCGCCGAACCCTGCAAGTGGACCACGTTCTCCGGCAGAGTGTTGACGAACTCCCGCCGGATCAGCCATTTCAACGCGTGGTCGTAGTCATCGAATACTTCCGTGCCGCCGATCGCGCAGGCGAGCCAGTAGATGCCGGCCACCAGATCCCGGTGCATGTCGCTGTCGATCACTACCGCCATCGATCCGGGCCGATTTCTGAAGTTGTCGATCATGAACCGAGTGAAGGGCGCGGTGGCGTCCTTGTGCCAATCCAGGCGCATGCCGCGGAGGTCTGTGATGAGCGGCAGCTCCGGATCGTAGTCGTCTGAAGACAATACGGCTTTGCTGAGCTCGTACAGTTCCGCGAGATCAATTTCGTTGCTCACCCGAATGGAAATGAGCCCGTCGTCGCTGGCGATGTGAAAGGCCGGTGCCATGTGCGCTGAACTATCCTTAGTGTATGGCGCTTCCCCGCTGGTACTGGGCCAGTTGTTCTTGTTTGTCCGGGAGGATGCTAACGATCCGCCCTCTGCGGAACTGTGACGCGGTTCGCAATTGCCTGTGACACAATCGCCATTCGACGACGGAGGAAGCATGAGTGCGGCGAGACCGAGCATGGATGCGCTGGCCGGGCAGTTCGATGTTGCCGCCGGGGTGGCGGCGCAATGGGCCGACTGGGCCGAAGCGCAGGGCAAACTCGCGACAGAAACGGTATCGGCGCTGCTCGATGCCGGTGTCGCCAGGCTCTACCTGCCGGAAAGCCTGGGCGGACTCGAGGTGGACCCGGTCACCTGTGCCCTGATCACGGAGCGCCTGGCACTTGCAGATCCTTCGGCTGCCTGGTTTGTCATGGTGGCCAACTCAGCCAAGCTGATGGCGTCGGTCTGGCCCGAGACCATGGTCGAACATCTGCTTGGCGATCCGGATACGGTGATCGCAGCCAGCGGCAATCGCCCCTTCAGAGCGGTGCCGGATGGTGACGGCTATCGGATCAGTGGCGTGAACAGCTTTGTCAGCGGCTGTCATCACGCCCGCTGGCTGCTCTCGCCCGCGCGGTTCGATGAAGCGGGGGCCGATGTGCGGACCATCATCCTGCCGATGGACGCCTGTGAAATTGTCGACAACTGGCACGTGCTCGGCATGCGAGGCACGGGCAGCAATGACGTGCGGGTGGACGATGTCTGGATTCCCGACATTCAGACCCTGCGGATGCCACTGCCGGGATTGGAAGTTCGCAATGCCTACTATCAGGGTGATCTGTACCGCTGTCCGGGCCGGATCATTTTTGCCACCTATGTGCCGGTGACCCTGGTGCTGGCGCAGCGGGCACTCGAGGCTCTGGACGCGCTGGCGGAAGGGAAAACGCCCTATGCGGAAGCAAAGAAGCTCAAGCATCGCTCCATCGCGCAGATCAAATCCGGTCAGGCCCAGGCGACCTATCGGGCCGCCCGGGGCTACTTCTTCAATGCCCTGGCGGAGGCCTGGGAACGCGCCGGGCGAGGCGTGGAGGCCAGTGATGCAGACAAGGCCGATCTCTACCTGGCAGGGACGCATGCCGTGCAGAGTTCGGCCACCGTGGTGCGACTGGTGGCCGATGCGGCCGGCTCATCGGTCACTTACCAGGGCAGTCCGCTGGAACGTGTTCTGCGTGATATGGAAACGCTCCGGCACCATGGTTTCGCCAGCGAAAGCCGATACGGCAGTGTGAGCCAGGTGCGCTGGGGCGCCGAACTCGACTACCCCCTCATCCTCCGCTAGCGCGAAGGCAGCGCCTCAACCGTCGTAGAACCAGGGCCGATGCAGGCCGATCAGCGTTTTCTCCCGGTCCGACGTTGCCCGGGCCAGCGCCGCTTCGGAAACGTGACTCACATTGGCCGTGGTGCGGACTCTCTGAGCGATGTCCCGTCGGCCGTAGTGCGCCTGCAGAAAGAACCGGCCCTGATCGCCGGGCAGCGAAGGTAGTCGCCGATGCCACACGTCGGAGACAAAGAGACCGACGTCGCCGGCCCGAGCGAGCAGTGGTTTCACACCGATGCCGTTACAGGTCAGTTCCACGTCGTCAACTGAATCCCTGGGTGGCGGCCTGCCGGATTTGTGACTGCCGGGAATCACCCCGGTGGGTCCGCACTCGAGCGGGCAATCCTGCAGATAGATATGGGTGCCGATGGCAAAGATCGGGTACGGGATGCGGTCGTCCCAGGGGATGCTCGGGTCTCTGGGAATGTGCGGGCCCGCGTCGATGTGCCAGAACCCGCCGCCGTGCTGATTCACTTCCCGGGGTGGGTTGCGCCAGCAGGTGTTGGCGATCACGTGGCAATCCTCTCCGAGGAGCGGCTCGATGGTCGCGAGAATTTCAGGGTGGGCGATGGCCTTCTGGGCCAGTGGTGAGCGATTGAACATCTCGTAACGGAAGTCATCGTCCTCTTCCGCTGGCCGTTTTACGGCTCGGCCGTCACGTGGATACCGTGCGTAAACGTCATCGATCTCGCGGGCCAGCGCTTCGACCTCGGCGGCGCTGAAAATACCTTCGAGCTGTGCGTAGCCCTCGTTCTGCAGTTGCCGGCTCGATGCCGGTGCATCCTCGTCGGCACGCGTGAGCAGATATCCCATGACGCGTCTGAGCATTGTCTCCCTCCCCGGACAAACCTTAATGCCTCCTGCCAGCCTATTGGAGAGTGAGGGAGCCGTAAACTGATGTGTCCGCCTGGCGCGGTCCGCGTCGGCTCTGATGCTGCCGCCGGCATTGCCTGTTCGTCCGAAAATTGCGAGGGTTATCGGCACATCGGGAGGGCAAGATCATGGCGGACACCTACTGCTTTCTGCGTCTGAAGGGCGACGGGCGGGACAACGCGGGACTGAAGTCGCTGGTGGGCGATACCGCCGGCAGCTGGCGGCAGGCCGGCATCACGATCTGGGGCGTCTGGGAGGGCCTGTTCGGGGTGGGCAGCAATGAGTTGATCGTTGTGGCGGCCGGCGCGGGCGAGCGAACGGCCGACGACTTCACCCAGGCGCTCGGCCAGGCGCCGGTGACGATCGTGGATTCGCTGCTGATGACGCCGACCGTGCGTCCGGAAGGTAAGGCTCCCTGCGATGTGCCCGGGTTGTACGTCTTCCGGTTCTTCGAAGTGGCAACGGCGGATGTGGAAGAAGTGGTGGCGTTGTCCAGACAGGCCTGGGAGACGTTCGAAAATGCGGAGAACTATCAGAGTGAGCCGCAGGGTCTGTTCCGTCCTGCGGATGAGAGCATCGAGTCCGGACGGATGCTGTTGGTGACCTGGTATGACGGTCTGGAATCCTGGCAGACCTCGCGGGCTCCGGCCCCGGCAGCCGTCGAGAATTTCAAACGGCGCCGGGCGCTGACCCGAAGGACGGTGGCGCTGGCGACCCGGCTGATCACTCCGTATCCGTGAGCGCCGTTCTATCTATAACCCGATATCGCTGAAGCGCCGCGTCTGCCTCGATATTTCCTGTTCGGGCTGGATCCTGCTCAGCAGGTCGCTTTTCTGGTTGCACGCCAGTGCGCTTCCTCGGATTCGAGCTTGGCCTCTGCGGTTGCCCGGTATCCCTTGCGTCGGGTTTCAGCCAGGCGGGCGAGTTTCTGTTCAGCCTCCCGGCAGCGCTGGGCGTCCGCCGCGGCCCTGGCCGATCGTTCGCGAGCCGCTCGAGCCTGTGCTCTGGCCCGGCTCTGTCGATCCCGTTCGAGCGATCGCTCGAGCTCTGCCAGAGCGCTTTGCTCCGCAGGACTGAGCGGTGCCGTGGCGACCACGGACAGACGCTCCCCGGCGTTCGCGTCCGGGGTGATGGGTATGGCCCCGGACGGGCAGCCGAACTGCCGGAAGTGCATGCGCCCTGCCTCATCCCGGCAGTGAATCACCGCGGCATCCGCAGTGCCCGTGGAGGTGAATGCCGCAAGCGCGAGCATCAGGGGCAGCACGGTTTCAACCCGATGCCGGAAGGTGCAGGAGTGAAGCGTCAGGTCTGGCATGGCTGCCTCCGATTCGGAGTTGCCAGGATAGGCAGCCGATCCGGTCCTGCCTGTCCGTGCGCGCTGACAGTTTTGCCCGCAGAAACGGTAAGGGATGTGCGTGATCAGCCCATCCGCGTGAAACTCAGTGAGAGCGGCTCCATTGGAGCCGCTCAGAAGGCTGGATCTGGGTTTGGGTCTGGACCTGGATCAGAGAGACGCCAGCCAGTCGTCGTCGGACCCTTCCTCGATGCCCTCGAACAGGAACGTGGACATGTAACGCTCGGCCGTATCCGGCAGCATGACGACGAAGACGCTGCCCTCGGGTGCCGATTCCGCCACCTTCAATGCGGCGGTGAACGTTGCGCCTGCCGAGACACCCACGAACATGCCTTCTTCCCGCGCCAGACGGAGCGCGTTGTCTTTGGCTTCGTCCTGGTTGACGGGCATGATCTGGTCGACCACTTCCTTGTCCAGCACCGCGGGAATGAAGTCCGGCGTCCAGCCCTGAATCATATGCGGGCTCCAGTCGTTACCGGCGAGCATGGAAGCCTGCTCGGGTTCGGCCGCCACGATCCTGATGTCCGGACGTGCGGCTTTCAGCACCCGACCGGCACCGCTGAGCGTGCCGCCCGTGCCCCAGCCCGACACCCAGTAGTCGAGTCGTTCACCGGCGAAATCGCTGAGAATCTCCGGGCCGGTCGTGCTCGCGTGATAGGCCGGGTTGGCCGGATTTTCGAACTGGCGGCTCAGGAACCAGCCGTGCTCCGCTGCCAGTTCTTCTGCCCGTTTCACCATACCGGTCCCCCGTTCCGCCGCCGGGGTGAGAATCACCTTGGCGCCCAGTGCCCGCATGATCTTGCGTCGTTCGATGGAGAAGGATTCGGCCATGGTGGCGACGAAGGGGTGGCCGGTGACTGCGCACACCATGGCAAGGGCGATCCCCGTATTGCCGGAAGTGGCTTCTACCACCGTCTGACCGGGAGCCAGGGCGCCGGAATCTTCAGCGTCCTTGATGATGGCGTATGCCAGGCGGTCCTTCACCGAGGCGAGTGGATTGAACGCTTCCACCTTTGCATACATGGTGACGTGGTTCGGGCTCACTCGATTGAGTCTGATGATCGGCGTATTGCCGATCGTCTGGAGAATATTGTCGTAAATCATGCCGAGGCCTCCTCCCGCGGTTATCCGGCGACGTGCCGGGGGGGTGAAACCTTACCCCAGGGATTCGCCCTCTGCTACAGGCGGGCGCGGCGCCAGTCACGAGGACGCGCGCCTCATATTGCAAACTCTGAACGGTCAATCTGTGAGGCCGGTCCCGTAAGGGGGCGGAAGGCGCGGAATAATGCCTGGTAATCGAGGAATGGACCCCGACAGGGCGGTACGACGGAGAGACAGATGCGACAGGTGCAGGTGCTACAGGACTGGATCCGCGTTGAGAACTATCAGGTAGCGGCAGGCGAGATGCGCACCTATGAATTTCACGTGGTGCAGGACGAAGAGCATGGACGGGTGACGCTGACCATCAAGTGTCTCGATGAGGCGGAGAACACCGTCCGTCTGGATCCGACAGTGCTCAGTTCAGCCGACATCCCGTTTCCGGAAATTGCCGAACGGCGCATGCAGCGTCTGTTCGCCCTGGGGCTCATCTAGACGCCCTGAGACAAACCGCTGCACCGACGGCGAAGCGGTTGGGTCCTGGCGGCCCGCACCTTGACGAGGCCCGGGCAAAGCCTGCAAGGTGCCGGCTGACTCAATGGCCAGCCGAATGATGCACACTGCCGAATCGCTCCGCCTTCTGGCGTCCAGCTTCAAGCTCCCTGTTTTTCTCCTGTGCGTGTTCGCGCTGATCGGGTGCGATACCCGTCCGGCGGATACGTCTGCTACCGCCCCGGCATCGGCGGCTCATGGATCGGACCGGGAACCCTGGCCCCACGGCGGCATGGTCTCCGTGGCCAATCCCTATGCCGCGCGGGCGGCGGCGGATGTCATTGCCAGCGGTGGCCATGCGGTGGATGCGGCTATCGCTGCACACACGGTGCTGGGACTCGTGGAACCACAGAGTTCGGGCATCGGTGGCGGCGGCTTCATGCTGGTTTACGAACGCGCCACGGATTCGCTCATTGCCTATGACGGCCGGGAGATGGCGCCGGCGGGCGCGAAGCCGGACATGTTCCGGGCCGAAGACGAAACCATGCCGTTCCTGCGCGCCTGGCAGAGCGGTCTGGCGGTGGGCGTGCCCGGCGCCATCGCCCTTTACGAGTATGCCCACGAGCGCCACGGTCGGATGACCATGCTCGACAACCTGAACGCAGCGATCTCGCTGGCAGAAGAAGGCTTTGTGGTATCTCCCCGTCTCGCCGCCATGCTCGAACGGATCGCCGGGCCGAGCCGCCTCGATGACAATCCGGCCACCGCCGACTATTTCTATCCGGATGGCGCACCGCTCGCTGCCGGCACCGTCCGTGATAACCCCGACTACGCCAGAACCCTTCGAGCGTTCGCCGCGCACGGGCGCGAGTCGTTCTATCAAGGCGCTCTGGCGGAAGAGATCGCCGGTGCCGTACGCGCAGACCCTGATCCGGGCACCTTGAGCACGGCGGACCTGGCCGGCTACGCGGTCACAGAACGGGAAGTCATCTGTGGCGACCTGCCGTCAGGCGGCGAGACCGTCTGCAGCATGCCGCCACCGGGTTCCGGACTGATGCAGATCATGATCATGAGTCTGTACGATATTTTCACGGCGGAAGATGCGGTGGCGGTGGAGAACGAACCCGCCGGTCTCAACCTGCCGGCCTTCGTGGACGCGCAACGGCTCGCCTATGCGGATCGGGACCACTATGTGGCGGATCCTGCTGCCGTTCAGGTGCCCACCAGGGCGCTCATAGATCCCACGTATCTTGCGGTTCGGGCGGCTGAACGGGTTGCGCCGGATGCCAGACCACGACCCGGTGACCCGGGCGCCGCACTGGGCCGTTCACCGCTCATTGATCTCTGGGGACGTGATACCACCAACGAAGTGGCTGGCACCACGCACTTTTCCATAGTCGACAAGGAAGGCAACGCCGTCTCGATGACGGCAACGGTTGAGGCGCCGTTCGGATCTTCTCGCTGGGCAGGTGGCTTTCTGCTGAACAATCAGATGACGGATTTTGCCCGCACGCCAACACTCGGCGGACGGGCCGTTGCCAATCAGGTGGCGCCCGGTAAGCGCCCGCGTTCCTCCATGTCGCCGGTGCTCGTCTTCGACGAAGACGGCGCGCTGAAGATGGTTGCCGGCTCGCCGGGTGGCAATTCCATTCCGGCTTATGTATCGAAGGTGCTGATTCGCGTGCTGCGCGGCGGCGAGGATGTGCAGAGTGCGGTGGACGCGCCGAATATCATCGCTCGCGGAGAATCCGTACGGGTGGAAACCGGTGTGCCGGGGGGCGCGGAAAGTGCAGCGTTCCTCCGTGACCTGGGCTATCCGGTACAGGAGCGGGAAGGGGAGAACTCCGGTCTGCATATCATCGTGCGCACTGCCGAAGGCCTGGTCGGTGCAGCCGACCCGCGCCGTGAAGGTGAAGTGATCGCCGTTCGTTAACCTGTTGCGGAGCACAATGCCCGCTCAAGTCATTCAATTTGATGGACTCTTTGTCATGAACCAGCGTTTCAAGCACAGATTCATTCTGATCATCGCCCTGTGTTCTGTCTGCACATCGGTGATGGCAGTCAACACGCCCGCCCGAGCCCCGGAAGGGATGGTGGTTTCTGCGAACACGTCCTCCTCGGCGATCGGCGTCGAGGTGATGAAGCGGGGTGGCAACGCGATTGATGCTTCCGTTGCGGTGGCGTTTTCACTGGCGGTGACGCACCCCACTGCCGGCAATATCGGTGGTGGCGGTTTCCTCGTCTATCAGGGCGCAGAAGGCGCACCGGTGGCCTACGATTTCCGGGAGACCGCACCTGGGGCTTCCCATCCGGAAATGTTTCTGGTGGAAGGTGAGTACAGCCATGAGCGTCACCATCTGAGTCATGTGGCCGTAGGCGTTCCAGGCACGGTGGCTGGACTGTATATGGCCTGGCAGGACGGTGGTTCATTGCCATGGGCCGAGCTCGTCGCGCCGGCGATCAGGCAGGCGGAAGAAGGCATCGTGGTAACAGACGGGCTGGCCCGGTCGCTGCAGCGGGCGCTGCCGCGGATGGAGAAGTATGACGCCTCCGTCGCCAAGTTCAGCAACGACGGCACACCCAAGGTCGCTGGCGAAATCTGGCGCCAGCCCGATCTGGCCAAGGCATTGAAACGAATAGCGGCGCAGGGCCCGGACGGGTTCTATAAAGGAACGACTGCCGACCTCATCGTTGCCGAAATGCGTCGCGGTGGCGGCATCATCACCCATGAGGATCTGGCGGCTTACACGCCGAAACGGCGAACGCCGATCCGCGGCACCTATCGGGGCTACGAAGTCCTCTCCATGCCGCCCCCCAGTTCCGGCGGTATCACGCTCATTCAGATGCTGAACATCCTGGAAGGATTCGAAGTGCGCGAGCACGGCTTCGGTTCGGCAGACAGCCTGCACCTGATGACGGAGTCCATGCGCCGGGCCTATGCAGACCGTGCCCGCTATCTGGGTGATCCGGATTTCGTGGAGATGCCTCTGGAGCGCCTCGCTTCCAAGGAACACGCGGCCGCGCAGCGGGCCTCCATCAGCATGGAGAAAGCCTCGGTGTCGTCACCGGACAGCTTCAGCTGGCCGCCGGAATCGAAAGAAACCACCCACTTTTCTGTCATCGATGCAGATCGCAACGCGGTTTCTCTGACCTACACCCTGGAGTACAGCTATGGCTCCGGCATCGTCGTACCCGGCGGCGGCTTTCTGCTCAACAATGAGATGGGTGACTTCAACGCCGGTCCGGGTCTGACGGATTCCACCGGCCTGATCGGCACGCCGGCAAATCTTGCGGAGCCGGGTAAACGCATGCTGTCCAGCATGACGCCCACCATCGTCAATCGGGATGGCGAGGTATTCATGGTCACCGGCACGCCCGGTGGCCGGACCATCATCAATACGGTGCTCCAGACCATTCTGAACGTGGTGGATCACGGCGCCAGTGCACAGGCGGCGGTGGATCTGGGGCGCATTCATCATCAGTGGCTGCCGGATGTGATCTTCCACGAAAAGCTCGCCTTTTCGCCGGATACCCTGGCGATTCTGCAAAGCCGCGGGCACACGATGAAAGAGACCGAGAACCTGGGCGTGGCGGAAGTCATCGTCGTCCGTGAGGACGGGCTCGAAGGGGGCGTCGACCGCCGCCAGGCTGACGGTGGTGCGGTTGGATACTAGCCGCCTGTCGTAGCGACCGTCAGTCGATTCGAATTCTCAGGGGGATGGTGGCGCCAGGTGCTGCCGCCATCACCTGACTGTAAACCCGATCATCCCAACGGTAGAAAACCCGATATCCGGTGATGGCGCCGGAATCCAGTACTTCTTCCCGGCAGTTCAGGCCGAGGTCCCAGGCCAGGGTCTGGGCCAGGCTCCCGTTCAGCGGCTTGTCGTCGCAATGCTCGATTCGAGTGGGCGGCGCGCTGATGGTTTCCACATCCACCACCGGTGCCTGCACCCTGAGTTCTCCGGCTGAGGCGAGGCTCGAGGTGAGCAGTGCCACCAGCAGCAGCGCGAGGGCCGTTCGATGTTCTGTTGTCATGGCGCTTCTCCGAGATTGGACCAGCCGAGAGCCTCGAGGGTTGCCACGTCCGTGCTCGACAGTCCGCTCTCGGCAACGTGCATCTGCACACGATGCTCACCATTGGTTTCCCGAATGGCTTCGAAGCGGGCGCCGCTGATCTGTTCATTCATCGCTGTCGCGAATCGCTCGGCCCGGGTGGAAGACTCGAACACCACGCCCTTGGCCACGACCAGTCGCTCACCTGCCGCGACGCTGGTTGCCGCGATCCGGTTCTGGTGGCCGGCCACCTTGCTCGCATAGGCAACGGCGCCGTCAGGTAGTTCCGGAGAGCGGCTGATTCTGCCGGGGCCGTAGTTGTAGGCGGCCAGAGCCCGTTCCACGTCGCCGCCATTGGCGTCGAGCAGTTCGCGGAGATAGCGGCTGCCGAGTTCGATGTTCAGGCATGGGTTGTAGAGCTCTGCAACCCGCGTGACACCGAGATGCCGGGCCGTACCCGGCCACTGGATCTGCATGATGCCATGGGCATTTGCATGGGAGCGGGCGTCCGGATCCCAGGCGCTTTCCGTGGCGGCCACGGCCAGCAGCAGATCAACGGGCACATCGTGCATGCGGGAGGCGATCTCGAAACAGGACTGATACGGATAGGCGCGCTCGGCGGCACCTGCGGTGCCGGGCAGAAGCGTACCGGCCACAACCGCCAGCGCGGCCAGGGCAGCGGGGCGCAAACCGAACGACGTCCACGGTGCACGCCGGGACAGTAACGCGGGGGTGCGATGATTCATGATCATTGGCCTGTAATCTCCGTCACCTGCGCCATGATGAGGGCCCGCTGGTCTGCGTTGGCCGCATCGAATACCACCTGGTAGGCGCCGGCCCCCTGCCGGACCACCCGGAACTCATGATCCAGTGTCTGACTGAGCCGTGTGGCGAAGCCTTCTGCCGACATCTGACTGTGAAACGGGACCCAGACCGGCTGATCGGCATGATCCCGTTGTTCCAGCGCCAGGGCGGATTGCACCCAGAATTCGGAGGATGGCGGCGCGGCAATGGGTTCGGGGGGTGGCAGCGCCGGGGTGGGTTCGAGCGCGGCGGAGGCATCCTGTGCATCAGCATCGGACGCAGGCAGGGCCGATGTTTCTTTTACCGGAGCCGCCGGAGCCGCTGTATCTGCCGGCATCTGTGGATTGCCGGCTGCCGGATCTGAACCGGGATCATCCGCCGATGCCTCCACGGCCGGATCGAACAGTGTGCTGGACGTTGTATGGATGAGCCGATCCCAGCCTGTTGCGGCCAGATCCCTGGCGTTGTTCAGGATCGGATGGGTCGGTGCGTCCATTGCGGTTGCCACCAGCAGGGTGACGACAGCGCCGGTAAAAATGCCGATGAGAAATCTCATGCTGCCTCCTCAGATCGGTTCCACGCCGTCAGGGGCGTGGCTGAGATGAATGGCCCGCCACTGGATGTGGTCCGGATGGGTGGCGAGCAGGGTGTCGAGTTCTGACAGCCATTGATCGGTGCGTGCCAGGGGTCGGCTGCACACGCCGGTGCGTATATGCCGTGACAGCGCCTTGGCGGCGTTCCGGTCACTCACCGCGATGGCGTATATGCCGGCATCCGGCAGCGCGCTGACCGACGGTGGAACACGGATCCGGAAGCGCCGCTCGCCGGCTGTCGCTTCCTTGAGCGTCGACTCACAGGTGGTGCTGGAGAGGTTTCTGTTGTAGCTCGATAGTACGAACAGGTAGGCGGGGGTGAGCAGTTCAAAACCCACCTCGGCGCACTGATTACCACGCGCTTTCCTGCTGTCGCACACGCCTTCGTCTGCTGCGGGATACAGCTGCAGTGCAGACAGCAACTGGCCGTCCGGCAGATACGGCGAAGGGACCGGATGGGTCGTTCGGGCAATCTGATCCACCGGATACCGGCCGGTTCTGAGCGGGCCGGAGACATACACCGTTGCCACCTGCTGGGTGATTTCGCTGTCCTGTTCGGTGAGCAGCAGGCCGAGCTGCTGCACCTGGTTGCCGGTTCCCGCCGGTGCGGCCCGGAGGCTCAGGATCCATTCCGCCGTGGCTTCCTCCGTCGTCAGAGCAGCGAGGGGCGTGGTGGCCAGCTCGGTCGCCAGGCTTGCAAGTATGCGATTCAGATCCGGATCTTCTCCCTGAGCCAGATAGAGCGGTCCATCCAGTCCCTGGGGGTGGGCACAGCGGAGATGCCGGTGCATGGTGGTGGCGATCTCGTGACTGGACCGGACCGGCAGCGGACTGTCCACACCGCCGGCGGCGGCAGTGGTGACTGCCTGGCTCAATGCTGCGCTTTCTGTGGCTGTCAGTCGGCCACGCCAGCTGTGGCTAACGCCGCTTACCCAGACGGATTCGGTCACGTCGATCATCCGGATGTTCAGTTTGTGGTAATAGCTGCCATCCGCTTCGATGGCGACGCCGAGCAGGTAAACCGGTTGCTCCAGCACACCGCAGTGATTCTGTGGCTGATCGGACCAGGCGATCCGCACCCCGGATGATTTCAGAAGCCGCTGGGTGAGATGGGCTTCCACCGCCTCGTGCAGGCGACTGGCGCGATCCGTGGGCTGACCGGCGGTCAGACTCACCAGCTTGATGGTTTCGCCTTTGAATCTGGGATGCTCGCCGAGGGTCCTGCCCAGTTCAGGCAGCACTTCGGTATCCAGCCAGCGCCCGAGGCTGCCATTGAGCAGGCCCGAGTCTGCCCGGGCGGATGCGGTGGACAGAAAGATCAGCGCCAGGGCGAGCATGCCCGCCACGGGTACCCTGATCCGATCAGGAAGCCGCAACATGTCTGACGTCTCCATATCGGTCGATGACGAGCTGACCCTGGGTCACCTGACCCAGGTGGCGCTCGATCTGATTGCTGATGCGTCCCGGCAGGGCGATTCCCCAGCGGTAGCCGTCGATGCTTGGGCGGGCCTGTTTGAGCGCATCGACGACGAGGCCGGGTATGGAAGGTGGCAGCAGTTCGTAGACCTGCCCCGGCGATTCGGTATCGAGAAAGCGGTAAGTCTCGGACAGGGTGAGGACGTCCGAATCCTGGAAGGCATAAACGCGGATGTCGCCTCGGGCGATCAGCCTGAGAAAGTCGCCGTCGGAAGCAAACCGCAGAATCAGGCCCTCTTCCTCCGGTTCTGCAGCAGGGGCAGGCGCCGCGTCGATTGCCGGACTGGGTGCAGGCGTCTCGATGGGTGCGGCCGCGGCCGCCGGTATGGGTTCCGGTTCGGTTTCCGGTGCGGGGGCAGGCGGAGATGCCGCCAGGGCAACCGGCTCGGGATCGGAGGGGGTTAATTCGGGTGCGATGACCGGCTCCGGGTGAACGCGTTCCGGGTGAACGCGTTCCGGGCGAACGGGTTCCGGTTGAACGGATTCCTGGCGAACGGGCTCAGACGGCGTTGTTGCTTCCGCTGTCGTCTCCGTCGGTGTCTGCGGTGGTTCAGCATGTTTCACCAGCGCCAGAATGGCGATCAGGCAGAAGGCGATGATCGCCATGAACCGCATGACGTCAGCCTGCAGCGATTCACCGTCGTCATAACTGGGCGCCCGCTGGTGCATCAGGCTGTCCGCTCCGCGTCGGTGGTGACGCCGGCCGTCGTCTCCGATCCGAGCACGGCGGCTTCGAGACGGCGGGTCACTTCAATGAGTTCGCTCATGTCCTGGCGGCTGTGGGCTTCGTAAAACGCATTCAATCGAGCGCCGACGGTCATGGTCTTGCCGAGCCGCATGAGATAGGAACCCACGCCACCGACAATGGTGGTGGTGAGCGCGAGCAGGATGCCGCCATCGACGAGCTTCTGCAGGACCGAACCGGCGCTGTCCACCAGCGCCTCGCCGGGATCGCCCAGGGCGGCCTGCAGGGCGCTGCGCATGCCGACGGCCGTCCAGATCACACCGATGCCCACGAACAGATGAATCCAGACATCGAGCAACTGGTCGAGCTCCAGAACCTCGCTGAAGCCCGGGCTGGAGAGCCCATCGTCCAGCAGCCGGTTGAGGCGGGTGAGGTTCATCAGAAAGACGGTCAGGATCAGTGCGAACAGCCACACCGAATGACCGAGGTTTGCATCCAGCCAGCTGCCGAGGCTTTCCCGGGAAGAGGTCAGCGACGGGTCCGGCGGAGCAACGATCAGCAGCGCGATGAGGGTGAGCACGATGCCCGTGCCCGCCCCCCAGCCAAAACCCCAGGTCACCGACGACGGGGTAAATGTGTTTTCGCGCTGCGAATCACTCACCGGGCATCTCCTGCCTGGCAGGCGCGGCACGTTGCTTCGAGCACCAGATCCGTTTCTTTCAGCAGGTGGTCGGCGCGGTAGAAGCTGGCGGCGTCATTGCTGGCGCGGAGCAGCCCGAGTTCCTTGTCGTGCAGCTCGGCCTGCATGTCCGACATCACCTGCTTGCGGATCGGGCAGGTCTGGGAGCAGGTGTTGTAGTCACCCTGCAGGGACACGAACTTCACATTGAAGTAGCGGTTATACAGACCTTCCGCCTGACGGCGACTGATCACGCCCATATCCTGAACGCGCATCAGATGGTCGCTGAACTGACGCCGGTTGTTCTTATCCGGATTCGCCTCAGCCAGGGTCAGAAGGGACTGGAAGTAGCCATCGAAGTGGTACTCACAACCGCTGTCGAGCTTGGTTTCCACGGTGCGCATGGCACTTTCCAGGTCGCCCCGCACACTGACAGCACAGTAGTCGGGATCCGTGGTGGTGCAGGCGGCGGCGAGTGCAAGGACAGGCACCGCGAGCAGAAGTTTTGCGTGTTTCAACATGTCATATCTCCTTGTTCGGAATTGCAGATCGGCTTCCGGCTCACATTGCCAGGGGGCTGACGAACTCCTGTTCCCCGATGGCGTACGGCGGGGATGCGATGGGGGATTCCATGGTGGATTCACCAAAGAGGATTTCCTTCACGCCACCGACCACGGCGGACATCTCCGGAGTGATCATTCCGAAGGACTGATTGAGCTGCTCCATGAGAGCCGCGCGTCCGATCTCCTGCTGGGTGAAGGCGATCAGTTGGGAGGCCTCTTCCATATCCAGGTAGATGTCGGCAGCCACCACGGCCAGCGATTGACTCGGGCCGCTCTTGCTGGTGGAAACCAGGTCGTAGTACTGCTTGAAGCGGTCGGAGAGCCGGACTCCGGAACGGCCACGCAGGGCAGGTCGATCTTCCTGGCTCGCCGTTGCGGTGCCGGCTTCACCCAGCAGCGTGTTCTGCAGTGAGGTGGGCGTGGTCCGCTGTCCGAGCTCCTGACGCAGCCGTTTCTCCAGGCTGGAACGGGTGGAGTTCACCGCCCGCTCCATCTCCGGCAGCCGGTCGCTCATGACTTCGAGCATCTCCAGATAGGTGCTGCCGAGCTGCTTGGCGATGCGATCACAGCCCTGATCACCGTCGGCGCCCTGGCAGAGGCTTTCGGTATACAGCTGTTGCTGCATATCCAGACGATGAATGATCTGCTGCAGGTTGTTTTCCATGTCTTCGGCGACCTGGCCGGTTTCACGGATATCCTCGAGCACGGTGGTGGGAAACAGGCGAACTACGGGGCCGCTGGTGGTGGCCTGGGCGGCGCCCGCAAGCAGACAGACCGCCGCCACGAGCAGTGCGGGACCACGGCGCCAACTGCCCGCCCGGGCGGATCCTGGGTCCTGGATGGTTGGTTTCATTGTTGAACCTCCTTCAGTGATGGGGCTCGGGTGCGGCGGGACATTCTGTCCGTCTGTCGGACCCGGGTGACTCGTCCGGGAGCATGCGCCCGGTTGAATGAACGCTGCCTGAATCAGGCATCAGGTTTCTCCGTACGCCGGTTCGAGGGCAACACGCACCCGTACCGAGTCGCCGGGATGTTCCGTCATGCGTTTCTCGAACAGCTGTCCGGCGTACTCATAGGTGACGTCGTAGCCCGTCACATGCTCGATCACCTCGGTCTGGTAGCTGGTGTGGCAGACTTCACGGGGTTGGCGTCGGTTGTTCCGGGCCGCGTCCCTGGCGATCGAGGAGCCCGCCAGCGCACCGGCAATGGTCAGTGCTTTTTTGCCGTTCCCGCCACCGAACTGGTTGCCGATGAGGCCACCGACGATGCCGCCGAACAGGCCCGGCAGAAACAGATTTTCATTCCGTGGCTGTCGTTCGTAGTAGTGGCTTTCCTGATAGGTCTGCCGCGTGCACTGCTGGACAGGGTGTTGCACCGTGCGCTGGCTGGTGATCGTGCTCACGTTTACGACGGGTGCAGACACGTAGTAACTCGATGCCGGGGTGGCGGTGCGATACGTCTCTGCGGTGGCGTTGGTTGCGCCGGCGGTGAGCGCTCCGGCGAGCAGCAGCGCGGAACCTCTGCGCCCGTGTCGCAGGTAGCGATGCCCCGCTGGTTTTCCGGTAGATGGTGGTTTGCTGTTCATGTCCTTCCCTCGTGGGCCTTTGCGCATGTCTGCTTTCCTGTTGGGGTTCTTTCCATACTGGGCACTGCAGGGACGATGGTATGGGGGGTAACCTAAACAGAAGCTGAATGAACGTGACGAAATGGCGGACAGGGAAATATGAGTGAGGCAGATCGGCAGAAGTGGGATGCCCGCTACCGGCAACAGACCGATGGGGATTCATATGCGGCGAGCGAACTGCTCGACCGTGCGCTCGTCAGACTGGCGTCGGCACGGGGGGATCTGACCGGCCTGACCGCGCTCGATCTGGCCTGCGGTGGTGGACGCAACAGCATCCGGCTCGCGGAAGCCGGATTCCGCGTGGATGCAGTGGATGTGTCTTCGGAAGGCCTGGCCCTGGCTCGCCAGCGCGCAGATCGAAGGGCTGCAGGCGGCACAGGTCCGGAAGCCGGAACCGTCCACCGCATCAACTGGATTCAGGCGGATCTGGACGAGGGATTGCCTGTTTCAGGTCCTTACGATCTGATCGTCCTGATCCGCTATCTCGACCTCAACCTGCTGGCCAGCGCCATCCGGTGCCTGAGCCCCGGCGGCGTGCTGGTTGTGGAACTGCACATGAATCCAGGCTCCGAGCCCGTCTCCGGCCCCGGAAACCCCGATTTCCTGATCTCCCCGGGTGCCCTCGCCGACGCCACTGGGGATCTGACGCCCTGGATTGCGGAAGAGGGCATCCGCGACACCGGCCCCGATCGTCGAGAGGCTCTGGCGCAGTTTGTGGGCCTGAATCCACCTGCATGATGCTCAATTCTCTATGCCCTATGTTGGATGTATTATATATTTGACATAGAGTCCAAATAAACATACATTAGGTCTCATATATTCGACCAGACACCGAAGACGACCGCTTCGAAGGGGCCCAAATGATCACATTGTTGAAACACCTGAACGCCTACTCCTTCAAAGAGAAGAGCATTCTGATTTCACTGCTGGCTATCACCGTCCTGTACGGCGGCTACTTCTATGAACTCGTGGCCAGTGGTGTGAGCCTGAGCGACCCGGACCAGAGTCTGGCCGCCATGCTGAAGAGCATGCTCGGCATCGTCATCGCGCTGGTGGTGGTGCACATCATCTTCCATATCGTCATCTCCCTGGATGATGTGGAGGAAGCCGAAGACGAACGGGACAAGGCGGTGGCGCGGCGGGCCAGCGTTTTCGGATTCAACGTGCTCTTTGTTGTCGTGCTGCTGGTAACAGGCCGGATCCTCATTCTCGGGGCCTGGGCCGAGTCGGACCAATCCGGGGCCGTACCCTACGCGGGCGCAGGCGTTTATGAGATTGCCAACCTGCTGCTGGCCGGGCTGATTGCCTCGGAGATCGTTTACTACGGTGCGCAGCTGTATTTCTATCGGCGCGGGGTCGCCGGTTGATGTCCGCTGAGGATTACTGAGGTGGGCAGAGTCAAAAGCCGCGGCCGGATCACTAATCAGGTCCGCCGCCTGCGCTTCGAGACCGGAGAGCTGACCCAGGCCGAACTGGCTGAGCTGATCGGTGTGACCCGGCAGACGGTGGTGGCCATCGAAGGGGACAAATACGCCCCGTCCCTGGAGGTTGCCTTCCGAATTGCGGCAGTTTTCGGTGTCCCGATCGGCGAGGTTTTTCATTACGACCCGGAGGCCTGAACGCGGCTTCCTTTCCCTTCCAGGGGTGTTAGGCTTCGTGCACTGCGTGGGAGGTGGGAGACCAGCATGCATACCTTGTTCACCCTGATTGGCCTGGCCCTGTCAGCTGCCTGTCTGTCGGCCAGCGTTCTGGCCGCAGATCTGGAGCCGGAGATCGGCCGCGTCGAGACCATGGAGACGCCCGGTGAACATGCTTTCATTACCCTGGGTTACATAGGCGGTGGTGGTGGCATCTTCGATGCGGACACCGGCGACATGCTGGGTAAATTGCGTGTGTCGGACTTCACGTCCGCGGCCTACTTCGATCGCGGACGCGACACGATTTTCATCCCTGCGATCTTTTATTCCCGGCGCACCTACGGCGAGCGAACCGACCTGCTCATTTTCAATGATGTGGAAACCCTGGCCCCGGTGGCGGAAGTGGCGGTGCCGAAAAAGCTGGCGACGGTGTTTCATCGAGCGGTGATCAATCCGGTAGGTGACCGGTTCATAGGCCTGTTCAATATGACGCCTGCCATGTCAGTATCCATCGTCGACGTGGAGGCGCAGAAGTTCGTTGGCGAGATATCCACGGCCGGCTGCGGTTTTGTCTACCCACTGGAGGGTCGGCGCTTCATGCAGATCTGCGGTGACGGCACGGTCCAGGTGATCGACCTGAACGGCGACGGCGAGGAAGCGGCCAGAAAGCGCAGCAGCAGATTTTTCGATATCGAGGAAGATCCGGTTTTTGATCTGGCCCTCGAGAAGCCGGACGGCTGGCTGCTGATTTCCTTTGAAGGTCTGGTCTTCGAGGTGACGGTGGACGGCAATGACATCGATGTTTCAACGCCCTGGTCGCTGCTGTCGGAAGAAGATGTGGCGGAGAGTTGGCGTGTGGGTGGCAACGAACCGTTCGCCTACAACGCCGAGACCGGACAGATTTTCACCCTCATGCATCAGGGCGGGCCGGACAGTCACGAAGAGGCCGGCATGGAAGTCTGGGCATTCGACCTGGCTACCCAGCGACGGGGATACCGGTTGCAGCTGGACGGACCATCGCTATCCATAGCGGTGAGTCAGGATAGGAACCCGTTGCTCTATGTGGGGACGCTGGAAGAGCCGATGTCGGTTCAGGTGCATGAGGCCGGCAGCGGTCGTCTGCTGCAGGTGATTCCTGAGGTGGGTTCCGCTGCCAGCCACATCCAGGCATTTTGAGGAGGCAATGACATGAACGGTCTGAATAGCCTGAGAAAGATGCACGAAACGCTCTGGCGCCGCTTCGATCGTCAGATCACCAGCGGCACCCGTGGTCTGGCCCGGCGCGTTTCCCGAAGGGGCTTTGTCGGCAGGCTCGGAGCGCTGCTGGTGGGCACCGGCGCCCTGCCGCTGCTCCCCGTTGTCCGGGATGCGGCAGCCGCTTCCGAAATTCCGGAGATGGGGGATCCGCAGAGCTGCGACTACTGGCGCTACTGCGCGTTCGGCGGCCACCTGTGCAGTTGCTGCGGCGGTTCGCATACCTCCTGTCCACCCGGCACCGAGCTTTCACCGGTCACCTGGGTGGGCACCTGTCGCAATCCAGCGGACGGCAAACACTACCTGATCTCCTACAACGACTGTTGCGGCACCGAGGCCTGTGGCCGCTGCTTCTGTCATCGTACGGAAGGTGACAAGCCCATCTACTACCCCTCGAAGAGCAACAATATCCTCTGGTGCTTCGGTACGGAAAGCCATACCTACCACTGCACGGTAGCGCTGGTGCTGAGTGAGACCGACGCGCCGGGTTGATGATTCGAGGTCCGGCCTGAGACAGTCACGATGAGCCCATCAAGCTGCCGCTTGCGCGGCGTCGTTCTGCTGGCGGGTGCGCTTGCCTCACCGGCGGTATTCGCCGAAGAACCGCGGATCGCTTACTGGCTGCACTGCTCCGGCTGTCATCGACTGGATGGCTCGAGTGCGCCGCCGGAAATTCCGAGCCTGATAGATGAGCCTGGCCGGATCGCCGGGTTGCCCGGCGGCCGGCAATACCTCATGCGGATTCCCGGCGTGGCGCAGGCCGGCCTGGAAGACGGGAAGCTGGCAGAAGTGCTGAATTTCATGCTGGAAACCTTCTCGCCCACCACCACACCGAATGATTTCCGACCATTTACCGGCGAAGAGGTGGCGCTCGCTCGTCGACAGGTGTTGATTGATCCGTTGCGCACGCGGGCGGAGCTGATCGGTGACTGACCGGATAAAAGACACCCGGCTGCTGTATCGCGCGTTGATTGCGCTGTCACTACTTGTCGGTGGCCAGAATGCTGTTGCGAGCCAGGCGCGCTTCGACGAGGAGATCAGCACTCTGCTGTCGCATCCCGAAGTACAGACGGCCATGGCCTGGACCGCTGCCCGGGAACAACAGAACGTACCCCGGCTCATTGAGCTCACCGAGATCGAAGCCCCGCCCTTCAATGAGGCGGCACGTGGCAGGCGTTTCGCCGAGATGCTGGCGGCAACCGGGCTGACCGGCGTGGAAACCGACGAAGTGGGTAACGTGCTCGGCTACTGGCCGGGTGATGGCTCCGTGGAAACGCTGGCGTTGGTTGCACATCTGGATACGGTGTTTCCAGCCGGTACGGATGTGAGCGTGCGCGGACCAGTGGTGGACGAGTCCGATCGACGAAGGTGGTATGCGCCCGGCATTGGCGATGACAGCCGGGGGCTGGTTCTCCTGCTGACGCTGGCGGAGGCACTGGTGGCGGCAGACATCCGGACCCGGAAAAACATCCTGTTTGTGGCCTCTGTGGGTGAGGAGGGCTTGGGTGATCTTCGTGGAATGAAGCACCTGTTCAGGGAGGGCGGTCCGCGCATCGACGAGTTGATCGCCATCGATGGCGGCAACGATGCCCGGGTGCTCAACCATGCCATTGGTTCACATCGCTACCGGATCCGGGTCTCCGGCCCCGGTGGTCACTCCTGGGGTGCGTTCGGGATGGCGAATCCGGCCCATGCGCTGGCGAGCGGTATTCATCAGTTCGAGCTTGCCGCCAGGCGTTTCGTTGCCGAAGGGCCGCGCACGACTTTCAACATCGGTCGCATCGGCGGTGGCGCCAGCGTGAACGCGATTCCCTTCGAAAGCTGGGCCGAAGTGGATCTGCGCTCCGAGTCGCCCGATCAACTGGCCCTCATCGACTCGCTTCTGCACCAGTCGGTAACTGCTGCGGTGACGGAACACAGCAACAGACGTGATCGTGGAGAGCCGCTCGACGTGCAGTTCGAACGGATCGGCCAGCGGCCGTCCGGGCTCGTGCCTCCGGAAACTCCATTGATCCAGCGAGCCCTTGCCGCAAGCCGCTTCCTTGGTATTCCCCCTGAGCTGGGCGCCGGTTCCACTGATGCGAACGTGGCCATCGCCAGAGGGATTCCAGCCACCACCATCAGCCGGGGTGGCATCAGCGGCGGTGCGCATTCCCTGGACGAGTGGTGGTCGGATCATGATGTGGTGACGGGCACGCACAAGGCGTTGCTCCTGATGTTGACCAGCAGCGGCATCGCAGACTGAGCGAACGATGGCGTGTCACTTCAACCGTTCGAGCTCAGGGTCAGGCGATGGAAGCCTGTATACTCGATGGGTTTAACAGGGCAGTTTGAAATGACGATGATCCATCGACCGGAACAGATTGGCGCACGGGCGGTCGCACTGATGTGCCTGTGCACGTTGCTGGCGCCGTTCAGCCAGGGTCAGGAAACGCGGATGCCGCCCACCATCCCGCCGGTCACCCAGGCTTACCCGCTCGCAGAGGTCCCGACCCTGGATGGAGATGTGATCAATGACCCGGTCTGGGCCGGGGCCAAGTCCACGACGGGCTTCTGGCAGATCCAGCCATTTGAAGGTCAGCCCGCCACGCAACGGACGGAGGTCTTCGTCGGCTTTACGGAGGATGCGCTCTATATCGGCGCCATCCTCCACGACGACGATCCATCCGGCATCATCGTTTCCGACAGCCGGCGTGATTCGGATCTGGATGAAACAGATGCCTTCCAGGTGATCCTGGATACCTATCTGGATCGGCAGAATGGATTCGTATTTGCCACCAATCCATCGGGGCTGGAGTACGACGGTCAGGTGACGAAAGAAGGGCAGCAGAGCTTCGGCTCCGGGGGCGGCGGCTTCAACAAGAACTGGGACACGAACTGGTCGGTTGCCACCCAGATCGGCGATTTCGGCTGGTCGGTGGAAATGCGGATCCCCTTCAGCTCTCTGCGTTACAAAGGCAAGGATGCCCAGATCTGGGGGATCAATTTCCAGCGCAACATCCGGCGCAACAACGAAGTGGCCTTCTGGTCTCCGCTTCCGCGTCAGTACAACCTGTTCCGGATTTCCCAGGCAGGGATGCTGGAAGGGATCACCCTGCCGGCGCAGCGAAACCTGAAGTTCACGCCCTACGTGCTCGGCAAGGCCAATGAAGGGCCGGACATCGACGGTACAGACACGGACTATGAGATCGGTGGTGACCTCAAGTGGTCGATCACGCCGAGCCTGACGCTGGATGCCACCATCAACACGGACTTCGCCCAGGTGGAAGTGGACGAAGTGGTGGTGAATCTGGACCGTTTCAACGTCTTCCTGCCTGAGAAACGGCCCTTCTTTCTGGAGAACGCGGGGCAGTTTTCGGTCGGCTCACCGGAACAGGTGGAACTGTTCTTCAGCCGCCGGATCGGTATCAGTGATGATGGTGGCATCATCCCAATCGAGGGTGGTCTGAGGATGTCGGGCAAGGTGGGCGGCCAGACCAATCTGGGGTTGCTCTACATGAGCGATGAAGGCATCGATGAAGAAGCTTCCCAGAACAACTTCGCCGTTGTGCGGGTCAATCAGGAACTCCGGAATCGTTCCTCGCTGGGCGTGATCTTCGTCAATCGGGACGGCGATGGCAGCTTCGGTGGTCTTGCGGATCCGGATGACGACTACAACCGGACCTACGGCATCGATGGCCGCTGGGGGATCGGCGACGACACCATCGTCTCGGGTTATGTGGCCAAGACGGACACGCCGGAGCTGGATGGACGGGACTATGCTTTCGAACTCAAAGCCGACTACAACTCGGTGAACTGGTCGAACCTGGCCAGCTACTCCGAGGTGGGTGAGGACTTCAACCCGGAGGTGGGCTTCCTGCACCGCTCGGACTATCGCAAAGGCAGCTTCCGGCTGCTGCGTCGTTACCGGCCGAAAAATTTCTGGGGCATGCAGGAACTGCGGCCGCACGTTTCCTACACCGGCTATGTGAATTTCGACGGTGTGTATGAGTCGGGCTTCCTGCACGTGGATAACCACTGGGAGATGCGAGCCGGCCACGAGATTCACACCGGCGTCAACTTCGTGCACGAAGAAGTGCTCGATCCCTTCGATATCATTGACGGGCAGACGGTGCAGACCGGCGAGTACGACAATGCCGAACTGCAGCTCGTCGGGTTCACGAATCGGGGCGCACCGCTGTCGGTCGGTGTCGAAATGAAGGCAGGCGGATTTTTCAGCGGCGATCGAGTGACCCTGGTGCCGGACGTTCAGTTCCGTATCGGCGATACCTTCAACTCATCGCTCTCCTGGAGTTACAACGACATCGATCTCAAGAACGAAGGCGGGGAAGCCTTCGAGATCAACGTGGGAATTCTCAAGCTTGCCTACTCCTTCTCACCGAAGATATCGCTCGAGGCGCTCATCCAGTACGACGATCGTTCCGACGGCGTGGCGACCAATCTGCGTTTCGCCTGGCTGCAATCAGCCAGTTCCGGGCTCTATGTGGTCTACAACGAAGTGAGTCAGGATGATCTGCTGAGCAACCGGGAAACGCGCAAGGAGTTCATCATCAAATACAGCTACATCTTCGATCTGCTCTGATGGCTGTTCGACTTTCCACTGACGGGATCGAAGCGGGTCTGACGGCACTGAACGCCGATGGTGCAGACTGGCAGAGCCGTGGTGATCGGATCGTCCGCGACTTCCGGTTCCCGGACTTCGTCACCGCCTTCGGCTTCATGGCGGAAATTGCACTGATCGCCGAACGGATGAATCATCATCCTGAGTGGTTCAACGTCTATGGCACCGTGAAGGTGGAACTGAGCACCCACGATGCGGGTGGGATCACCGAGCTGGACCTGGCGCTGGCCAGGGCGATGAATGAGGCTGCTGACCGCCGACCCTCACGCGCCTGATTCTCGAGCCGGCCTGATCCGCGGGTTTGCTTCTTTGACTCCCCGCCGCTTTAGGTAATACTGAATTTTTTCAGGACCAGGGAATTTGGATGGGTTTCGAAGTCTGGATCGCCATCGTCTTCCTCGCCTCCGGCCTGTCCGGCTGGATCGGTTACGCCTACGCAAAGAAGAATGCCCCCCGGCAGGATGACCTGGATGCCATGGCGGCGGAGCTCGAGCAGGCCCGCCAGCAGTCCGAGTCGGTGCAGGAAAACGTGAGTGAGCACTTTGAGCAGAGCGCCATGCTGTTCGGCAAGCTGGCCGCCGACTATCGGGAGTTCCTCGATCACTTCGAAAGCAGTGCACAGAATCTGGGCCTCTCCGAGGCCAGAGCCCGGGAGCTGATCGAACAGGGATTTCAGCCGCTGCTCACCCATGAAGCCTCCGAGGCTTCTGAAGCGTCAGTGGTGGCACAGACCACAGCCGAGGCAGCCGGAGCGGTCGAAGAATCAGCGCCTGCTGAAACCACGTTGGATGCAGATCCCGATGCAGGGGTGGAAGCATCGGAAGCCGGCACCGATCAGAGGGCGGCCGGTGTGGGCGATGTGACCGTTGAACTGCCGGACGGAGAGAGAGTGGAGAGCGAGACGGAACGGCAACGGGCCTGACCGGTTCGCTGGCTTCCGTGCCTTTGCCGTCAGCGCGCGTCCAGTGACAGGACGGCGTTCAACAGCACATTGCAGCCTGAGGTGATGTGTTCCGGCGAGGCGTACTCGGCTTCGTTGTGAGACAGGCCTTCCCGACAGGGAATGAAGATCATGGCTGTCGGCGCCACCCTGGCCACATAGACGGAATCATGTCCCGCACCGCTCACCATCTCCCGGGCAGAATATCCTGTGATCGTCACCGCCTGGCGGATCGCGTCCAGCACCTTTGAATCGAACGCCACCGCCGGGGAATGCCAGATCTCGGTCAATTGGATCTGCACCGCTTCATTGCTGAGTTCGTTCACCAGACGCTCGAGTGACTGGTGCATGTCATCCAGTACGGTCTGCTCCGGGTGCCGGAGATCAATGGACAGTTCAATCGATTCCGGCACGGTATTGCGGGAGCCGGGCTGACTGACGATGTCGCCGATCGTCACTCTGCCCCAGGGGGCATTGTCCGTTGCCAGGCGGTAGATGGGGGGGAGCAGGTCCGGTAGCACCTGCACCGGATCCCGTCGACCTTCCATCGGGGTTGGACCCGCATGGCACGGCATGCCCGTCAGTCGGAGGTCGTACCAGCGGATGCCCTGCACACCGGTCACGATACCGATGGTCTGGTCAGCTGCCTCCAGGATGGGTCCCTGTTCGATGTGCAATTCGAATGCACCCTTCAATGCGATGGGCAGTGCGATGGAAGACGCGGGTGTGGACCCCAGCGCGTCGATTTCCAGCAGGGCATCGCGAAGGGTCTGGCCGGTTCGATCCACGGTCTGATAGATCCTGTCCAGGTCCATCGCGCCGGCCCAGACTCCGGAACCCATCATCGCCGGGGGAAACCGGGCGCCTTCCTCGTTGGTCCAGGACGCGACAATCAGCGGAGATCGGGTCTGCAGGCCGAGATCATTCAGCGTGCGCACGATTTCCAGGCCGGCCAGCACGCCATACACACCGTCGAATCTGCCGCCGGTGGGCTGGGTATCCAGATGACTGCCGATCAGAATCGGTGCGGCTGCCGGGTTCGATCCCGGTCGGGTGGCGAAGAGGTTGCCGATGGCATCCTGATGCACAGCACACCCGGCTGCCTCGGCCCAGGTGCTGAACAGTCTGCGTCCCTGGCGGTCTTCTTCGGTCAACGCCTGGCGGTTGCTGCCCCCGGCGGGCGTGGCGCCGATCTCCGCCATTTTCATCAGGCTGGACCAGAGACGCTGGCCGTTTACGGATCGATCGTTGCCTTGATCAGCCATGCTCAGTGCCGACCGGCGGCGGCGTCGAGCACGAAGGCGGCGCCTTTTTCGGCGATCATCACCGTGGGCGCATTGGTATTCCCCGAGGTGATGCGCGGCATGACCGAGGCATCGATCACCCGCAGCCCTCGCACCCCCTGAACCCGGAGTCTGTCGTCCACCACTGCCATCGGATCGCTACCCATACGCCAGGTGCCCACCGGATGGAAAATGGTGGTGCCAAGGTCGCCGGCCGCTTTCATGAGCTGCTCTTCGCTCTGATACTCGATGCCGGGTTTGAACTCCTTCGGCTTGAACCGGGCCAGGGCCCCGGCTGCCATGATCCGCCGGGTGAACTTCAGCCCGTCGACGGCGATCTGCCGGTCGTAGTCCGTCGAGAGATAGTTCATGGTGATCGCCGGGTATTCGTCCGGATCTGCTGAATTGATCCGGATGTGACCCCGGCTGGTCGGGCGCAGGTTGCACACGGATGGCGTGATCGCGTCGAAGCTGTGCAGCGGTTCGCCGAACTTTTCCAGAGAGAGGGGCTGCACGTGCCACTCCATGTTGGCGCTCGGCTCGTCCGGAGAGGAGCGGGTGAACGCGCCGAGCTGGGACGGAGGCATGGTGAGCGGGCCGGTCCGGAACAGCGCGTACTCCATGCCCATCAGTGCTTTGCCGATGATGGTGCGTGCCCGCCGATTCAGCGTTTTTGTATGGCTCACCTCATAGATGGTCCGGACCTGCAGATGGTCGTGCAGATTTTCACCGACGCCGGGCAGATCGTGGCGCACGTTGATGCCATGCTGATTGAGCAGCCCACCGGGACCGACGCCGGAAACCTGCAGAATCTGAGGCGAGCCGATGGCACCGGCGGCGAGGAGAACCTCCTTTCTGGCGTTGATGGTCCGGCGGCGGTGCCGGCCGAATCGGACCGTCACGCCGGTTGCCTGCAGTCCCTGCTCACCGTGCTCAAATTCCAGCTTCTGTACGTGTGCTTCCGTGTGCACGGTCAGATTCGGTCGGTCCTGGATCGGACGAAGATAGGCTTTGCTGCCGGACCAGCGTACGCCCTTCTTCTGATTCATCTGAAAGTAAGCGCAGCCGTTGTTGTCGCCCCGGTTGAATTCGTCAATCTTCGGGATGCCGCACTCTTCGGCCGCATCCCGCCAGGCATCGAGAATTTCCCAGTTCACGCGCCGGTCTTCGACCCTGAGTTCACCCCCACTGCCATGATAGGCATCGGCGCCATGCTGATAGTCTTCGGACGCCTTGAAGACGGGCAGCACCTCTTCCCAGCTCCAACCGCGGTTACCGAGCTGAGCCCAGTGATCGTAGTCGCTCTGCTGGCCGCGCATGTAGATCATGGCGTTTATGGATGAGCAGCCGCCGAGGACCTTGCCTCTGGCGTAGCCGATGCTCCGACCGTTCAGGCCGGGATCCGGCTCGATCTCATAGCACCAGTCCGTACGGGGATTGTTGATGGTGTAGAGATAGCCCACCGGGATGTCGATCCAGAAGTAGTTGTCCTTCTTCCCGGCTTCGAGCAGAAGCACCTGGTTGTTCGGATCCGCGCTCAATCGGTTGGCGAGCACGCAACCGGCGGTGCCGGCACCAATGATGATGTAGTCGTAGGCTTGCTGATCGGTCATAACCGGCACACGATACCACCAGCGGGCGGTTCCCAGGAGCAGAGCCGGCGGATTCACAGCGATCGAGGAGGGGAGAAATGAGCAAGGTTGGGCAGCCCTCAGTGGATGGGCCGATCAGCGGCGGTTGTTTGTGCGGACGGGTCCGCTTCGAAGTGGCGCGCCTGACTGGACCGTTCGAACTCTGCCACTGTGCCCGCTGTCGCAAGGTGACGGGATCGGCGTTTGCGGCCACCGTTGGCGCCCTGGCGGAAGACTTCCGTTTCCTCAGTGGTGAGGACGCCATCAAGTCGATCACCTTGCCGGTGCGCGAGAGACCGCCCGGTTATCGGGTCACCTTCTGTTCTGATTGTGGCTCGGCGTTACCCGCGCCTCCGGCGTCGGGCTTCTTTGAAATTCCAGCCGGGCTGCTGGAGGGAGATCCGGGGCTGACGCCGGACAAACACATCTACGTGGAGCATAACGCGCCCTGGCACCCGATCACCGACGATCTGCCTCAGTACTCGGCGTCGGAAATCGCCGCGCACCGCGCCGGTGCACGGGATCAGGACGCGAATCCCATCTGCCCCAATCCTGCGCCCTGATCGGGCCGAACATCATCAGAAGGTAACCCGGAAAGTGCAGGATGCGCTTATCGGCTGGGCCGGTTGGCGCCGCACGGCTGGTCAGGCCCTGTTGGCCCGGCGTTTGCATTCCTGGCAGGTATGAGGAGCAAGCAAGCTCATCAAACCTGACCGCGGGCCCAACCGTCCGCGGTGACAAACTCTACAACGCAAGGAGCGTACTCATGTCCTCGACGCCTGAGGCACCGGTCAGTTTCCGGAGCAGGAAGGTTCCGACCCTCTATGAATCTGATGAATCCAAATATGCAGGGCCACACCCCTGGCAGGTTCGCGGCTGGGCAAAGGTGGTACGCCGGTTGATGGAACGTCGGGCTTACAGCCGCTGGCTGGAAGCTGCCGTCACGGAGATCAACGTGACCGGCGCCGAACATCTGGCGGCTGTGGATGGTCCTTGCGTATTCATCGCGAATCACACCAGCCATCTGGATACCCTCCTGGTGCACGGCGTGATGCCACGCACGGTGCGACGGCGGTTGTTCTTCGGGGCTGCCCAGGATCGATGGTTCGTCAAAGGTAAGAAAAAGCTCGAGCTGCAACCCTGGTACCAGTCCCTCGTGCTTGGCAACTTCCCCATTCTCCGTGGGGGCGGTGCCCGGGCCCTGACCTATGCGCACTGGCTGCTGCAAAACGGTCAGCACGTTTTTCTCTTCCCGGAAGGCACTCGTGCCACTGGTGCGGAACTCGGTGAATTCAAAAAAGGCGCCGCCTTGCTGGCCCTGCAGAATAATGTGCCGGTGGTGCCACTGTATCTTTCCGGCCTGCAGGCGATCCGACCGAAAGGCAGTCGGGAGATTCGTCCGGGCGCGGCCGGCGTGGAGGTTCTGGCGCCCATCCGGTTTTCCCCCGGCAGTAATGCGGCTGCGGCCACCGAACTGCTCCAGTCCCGGCTGAATGCCGTACACGGGCGGTATCTGGCACAGACGACTGAGACGGGCGCGAACCCGTTGGAGCACATGGTGCCGGATGCTGCCTGATGGCAGCTGCAAGCCTGACGAAAACCCGGTAGACGCCTGCCCGGTAGATGCCTAGTAGACGCGCAGCCCGCCAAAACGGCTGCGCACCCGCCGATCGAGCAGCCAGTAACCGATCAGGCCGCCGAGCACGGCGCTGAGCAGCGCGGCCGCGATCAGCCAGATGATTGGTACGCGCGCACCGCCTTCGTTCAGTGCCGCTCTGAGCGTCGTCACTTCTTCCCGGAGCGCGGGCAGGTCGGTAATCCCGGCGTTGGCCTGGGCGAGGTCCGTGGTGAGACCGTCTGCCTCGGCTTTCGCTGCGGCCAGAGCGGCTTCGGTTTCGCCAAGCCGGGCGGCCGTATCGGCTGCTTCGGCTTCCACCCGGGCAAGTCGGGATCGGGCGGGTTCCACCGTCACGATATAGGCCGTCTTCACCCAGCCTTCGTCGCCGTCGTCCGTACGCACGCGGATAGACATGAGGGCCCGTTCGAGCACCGTGAGCCGCGCGCCGCTGAGCAGGGTTCGGGTCGCACGGCCGGAGGTTTCCTCTGTCGTATAGAGACCCAGCCGGAGTTCATCGGTCACATAAACCACATCACCCTCGGAGGCCGCCTGGGCATGAACCGTCCAGCACACCCCCAGCAGGCCCAGGACCATATGGCGCAGGCGCGTCCATTGCATCATTCGGTGGTCTCCTGATCAGCCTGGCCGCGGGGAGCGGGCAGGTCGGGGAGCGGTACAGTGACATTCAGTGCTTTCACGCTGGCGATCAGATCATCCGCCGTGAGGCCCCGTGTCATCAGATTGGCGACCAGCGCATCGAGTGTGGTTCCGGCAGCCTCCAGGTTGAGCGCCAGATCGCGGATCATCAGAACGGCGTAGGCCGTATCTGCGCCGGTGGAAGGATCCGACAGGCTGGCCTGCTCGCGATCGGCCCAGGACTGGAGGTCAGCCAGGGCGCCATCGAAACGGCGCTGGCTGATACCGCCGGTGCGGCGCAGCAGCTCGAGAGCATAGTATTCGGCGATGCCTTCCACCAGCCAGTCATCCCGTGGGCCGTCCAGATGGGCGGCGGCCACGTGCACCAGTTCGTGCAGAAGCGTGCTGGTTCCGTTGCCACTGATCAGTGGTCGGTGCGGGTGCAGATAGAGTGAATCCGGCGCGGACAATCCACCTCGCCACATATCCACGCCGCTGCCGACGATCAGCAGACGCTCGGAAAAATCCGGAAACACTTCGATCAGTGCGGGCAGAGTCCAGCGCAGGAACGCCAGCGTATCCTGACGTCGAAAGCCTTCACCCACAGGCGCTGCTACCGCAACCCGACGGCCGGCGATTCTGTCCCGGCGCACGCCGATGTCGCCGGCCACCACCCAGCCGACCGGGCGTGGAAACAGACGGTCCCGGGAGACCCTGTGTGTTGCCTGGTTGGAAGGTCCGTAGGGGGTTTCGAAACCCCACCCGTCCGGGCCTGCGAAGGAGAGCGTCGCTTCGGCAACGGCCCCTGATAGGGCGCGTGTCCTGGCCGGCGGAAAGAGATCGTCCAACCGGAAAACGGCCCACCGGTCAGTGATTCTGGCATCGTGAACACTGCCCCTGAGATGATCGATGGTGGCCTGGAAGCGCAGGCGGCCGCCGGCGGCAGGCACGGACCACAGTACCCGCCCACCGTCCGAGTCGATGGCCCCGTCGCCCTGAAAGCCGGTGAACCGGCTGCCGGGTGCGTTGAAGTCCAGGCCACGGAGGACGTGGGCAGTCTGGGAGACGTTGATCTCCACGTCGGCCATGCCGGAGCGCGGATCAAGCTGTGCGTGATAGCTGATCCCGTAGATCCGGTCATCTGTCGGAACGGCCTCGCCTTCGGCACAGGCGGCCATCGCCAGGGTACAGATGGCCAGACAGAGCCGCGCCAGCGTCGAATGCCGGGCAGCGGCCCGAATCGCCTGCTGCGGGGTCTGGATAAAGGATGTTTCCGGCACCGGGTCCCTCTGGTGCATGGTGGAGAGGATCAGCGGATCCGACCGCCGATACTGATGCTGGTGCCCAGGCCACCCCCGCCGTAGTAGCCGCCACCACTGTACGAGCTGAAACCCACGCTGCCGTAGATCTGCGGATCGTCACAGCCGGAGAGTCCCAGGCAGAGCATGCCGAGCACGAGAATTCTCATCGGTCGAAGTATCTGCTGTTTCATTCTGTTTAGCATTTTGAGCACCTCAGTCTGCGTCTGCTTCGAAAGTCCAGGTCTGCAGGGCGATCCCCGCGCCGGATGGATCGGCGATCAGGGCCACCTGCCCGCCAAGTGGCCGGTCCTGTGCTTCCAGGTATACGGTGCCACCCAGCTCCTCGACCCGGGCTGTGATGGCAGCCGGATCTTCCACCCGGATGTAGGTCACCCAGACCGGGCGCTTCTCCTCGAACGGGTGGGTCATCAGGCCAAGGGTGGGAACGTCGCCCTGGTTGAGCATCCGGTAGGTCCGGTCCGCTTCCAGTGCCACGTCGTGTTCCGCGAGCCCGGTCATGCCCGTATAGAAGGCGGTGGCCGACGCCAGGTCGCTGGTCCAGAGTTCGTCCCAGAGAAAGTCACCGTAGCCGGGTTGATGGCGCTCCGGGTCCCCCTCGGCGGTTTGAACCAGCGCCAGCAGCGCACCCTGAGGGTCCACGACGATGGCCATACGACCCCGCTCGGCCACGTCCGTCGGCGGGGTCAGGATCTGGCCGCCTTCCGCGGCGAAGGTGGCGGCCGCCGAGTCCACGTCCGCCACAGACATCAGCACCACCCACTGGGAGATGTCATCCGCATCGTTCTGCAGCCGGGCCTCGTTGACCATGCCGCCGATCAGCCGGCCGTTGTGGCGAATCAGGCTGTAGGCATCTTCTCCGCCCAGGTCGAAGAGGTTGCCCACCCCTTCGAATTCCCAGCCGAACAGTTCCTCATAGAAATGCCGGGATTCGGCAGGTTTGTCGGAGATGAGGTCGTGCCAGATTATCCGGCCGGTGTCGTGATTGCCGGTCGGCGCATCGGTGACTGCGGGGAGGCGGATGCCGGTGGCCGTGCACCCGAGCATGGCGAGCAACGTGAAAGCAGCTGCCGCACCCCAGCGGGCGGTCCTTTCTGTCAGGCACCTGCCTGACACTTGAGTTTTCAATCCGATTCCCCGATCAACGATAATGGGCGGATGCTAACCCAGATCCATGGTGCGATTCGAACCCTGCCGGTGCTCGCACTGCCTGTCTTTGTGCCCTGCATAGTGCTCTGCATCTTTCTGCGCGCCCAGCCGGTTCTGGGTCAGGAAGCCGAAATAGACGTGCCCACCGTCAGCTACATCCATGCCGCCGTGCTGGGGACCGGCACCTACACCCTGCATGGTCGGCGGGTCAGCATGCTGAAGATGCCGTTTTCCTGGAAGCAGCGTCCGGCCACCCCGGAGTCGGTTGGCTGGCGATGGCTCTTTCCGACTGTCCTCGGTTACGACGATCTCTCCAGTGTGGATTCAGATTTCATCGCCGCGTTGCTGCCGGATCAGCTGATCACCCTGACCGTGATGCCCGGAGTTGAATTCATCTATCCGGTGAACGAGCACTGGTATATCAAGCCGTTTGTGGAACTCGGCGTTGGTCATGACTTCAACGACCATGAAACTGCCGCGCTGACCCAGCTTGGCGTGCGCAGTCTTTCGCCATTCGAGTTCGGTGAGAACTGGCAGTTGCGCCTCGGTGCGGCGGCCCGCTGGGCCGGTGAATATCAGCTCGATGCTCACGAGCGGAATGCCTTCGGTATCGTTGATCTGGGTGCCGACGTTCGCCGCAATCTCCCGTGGCGGCTGTTCGATCAGCGCCTGAATCTGGGCGCCTACTACATCTATCAGCGCTACATGCCCGAGTGGGCAGCGGGTGAAGCCGTGGACTGGGAAAGTGAAGCGAGGGAACTGCACGAGTTCGGCGTGAGTCTCGGTGTGCCGCACGGCCGGAAAATTCTCGGCATCAATGTGCGCCGGGTCCGTGTCGGATTCAAGAAAGGGGGAGACTTCCAGGGTTGGACTTTCGGCACCGAGTTTCCCTTTTAGGCGCCGCGCGCCGGCTGGAACGGCCGCTCAGAGCTGGTAGTAGTCGGGCAGCTCGGCCGGTGAAATCCGTCGGGCGTTCAGAAACGGGTTGTGGCCGAAGTAGATGTCTTCGCCGACCAGCTTGGCCCCTTCGCCCGCCGGCCACACCGTCAGCAGCTGGGTGCTGGTCAGGATGAGATCGTCGTCTGATACCGGTGCGCCCTCAATCTCATGCACCCCCATGGCGGAGACCATTGCACCCCGGTAAACCTGCCGTACCTGGCCTTCGGTGATCACACCGCCATCGTCCACGAAGATGCGATCCGTCACCACCTGAAACTGATTCCCTTTCGAGGCGATCATGTTCTCGTAGAAGCCCCGTACCGCGGCCGCGCCTTCGAGGCTGAATGGCTCGTCCCGCCAGAAGTGGTAGATGGGCTCCGGGATCAGAGTTTCCATCAACGGTTCGAGATCTCCCTTGATCTCGAATTCCATGTGGTTGCGCACTTCGGTGAGCAACTGTCGATGCAGGGGGTTGTCGGTTCGGGCAGCCTGCGCTTCGAGTTCGAGCCAGCTGTGGTGGGGTTCGATGGCATTCATGACGATCGGCGCTCGCGATCTGGATAACGAGGTGGCCGCTTGCCGTGCTCGTCGGTGATATCGAACGTCTCGGCCAGGTCCTCCACCCATTGTATGGAGCCGCTCCGTTCCTTGAGATCAGCCGCCGTCAACAGTGCCACGGCAGCCCGGCCGACAAACGTGGGCGTCTGCATGGTGGAGAGATCCATCTCCTGTACCGCCGCAGCATCCTGGATGAACTCCGTGGATACCGCCCCTGGATAGAGCACCACGGCGGCCACCCCTTTCGGCTCGAGTTCGATGGCCATGTCCGCGGTCAGCCTGTCCAGACCCGCCTTTCCGGCACCATAGGAGCTGGAGAAATGATAGCTCTGGCCACCGGGGGAAGAGACGTTGAGGATGGCGGCACCCGGCCCGGCGGCAAACAGCAACGGCGCCGCATGCCAGCTTGCCACGTAGTGAGCGCGCAGACCGATCCCGACCTGATCGTCCCAGACCTGAATCGGGTGATCCCAGAATCCACCGCCCCAGGCCGGCGGATTCGGAATTTTGTAGACATTGTTCACCAGGTAGTCGATGTGGCCGGCTTCGTCGCCGACCTGCTTGAACAGGGCTTCGATCTGCGCATCGTCGCCATGATCGCACTGGATGGCGCGGCCCTCACCTCCCGCTTCGGTCACGAGTCGCGCGGTGGTATCGATGGTTCTTTCACCATCGCCCGTGGTGCGGCCTGTCACGTAGACCGTTGCGCCCTGCTCACCCAGCGCGAGGGCGATGCCTTTGCCGATGCCCCGGCTGGCGCCGGTCACTACTGCGATCTTTCCCGTTAATCGCCCCATCGCTCCCTCCTCTTCCCGACCAGAGAGTATATCGACTGTGGACTCGCTCACCAGTGGTAGCTGATGGTCCCTCTGACAGTTCGAGGTTCCAGCGGGTGGAAGTGGGTGTCTTCCACACCGGCTGCGGGCTCATCGGGCAGCCGCGACGCGTAGTAGTAGGAGATGTCGTCCTTATCGGTGTCGAGCAGATTGAACAGCTCCAGTCGAAGTGAGACGCCACGGAACTGGTAACCGACACTGCCGTTGAGCAGCACCGAGTCATCGCGTTGGAACGAGTTGTCTTCCACCAGCGGGGCTTCGCCCAGATAGCGTAACCTCAGACTGCCACTCCAGCCGTTCTCCCATTGCGCGTTTGCGCCGAACACGAAGGTTGATTCCACCGCGCCTGGAATCTCCCGGCCACCGCCCTGGTCTGTTTTGTACTGTGCGTCGGTGTAGGTGTACTCGCTATGGACGGCCAGCCAGTCGCGTACCTGCCAGAAGGCGGTCAGCTCGATACCGGTTCGTTCCGTGCCGTCGCTGGCTTCAGTGCCACCCGAGTCGCCGAGGAAGAGCAGCTCCGAATCCAGATCCAGATGAAAGAGTACGGCGGTGGCATTGAAGTTGCCGCCCTGTTCGAAGCGGACGCCCAGTTCGATGCCTTCCGAGTCCACGATCACCGGAGTCGGGTCGGTTGGGAGGCCGTCGGGTGCTACCGTGATGGTGGCGCCACGAACATCGTTGCTGTGAAAACCCTGGCCCCAGTTGATGAATGCCTCCAGGCGCTCGCTCATCCGGTAGCCGAGGGAAGCCTTGGGCGCCACCAGGTGGTCATTGCCGCTGCCACTGTTCTCCGGGTTCAGCGCCTGGACATCCCAGTCGAAGTAATCTGCGCGGAGGCCGAGGATGGCGCGCAGACGTTCACCGACAGGAAACTCCGCTTCGCCGTAGGCGCTCATCGACAGTTCCTCCACTGAATCGCTGCGCAGGGTGTCGTTGCGTACCCGAGCGCTGCTCGCATACAGGGCCACCTCGTCGATGTCGTCGTAGCGCAGGTCGCCGCCCCAGCGAAACGTCAGACTCTCTATCGACAGCGGTTGTTCGATTTCCCCGTCCACGCGGCCGCCCCATACTTTTCGGCTGTCCCGTTGCTCGATCTGATCGCCCGTATCCGGTCGATCGAGCAGGTAGGTGAAGTTGCCCCAGAGCGTCATGTCGTAGTCGATGACGTAGAAATTGGCGCGCCAGTTCGGAAGCTCGAACAGAGCGGTGAGCGAGTACCGTTCCGTCTGGCCACCCAGGCTCGGATCGATGGCGCCGTAGGGGCTGACGAGACCGGAATCCACAGCGCGCCGTGGAATCTGATCGGTGGCATCCCACTCTCCGTCGTAGCCCATCATCGCCAGGCGAACGCGGGCTTCGCCGAGATTGAAGGCATAGCTGCCGTAGCCCTTGATCTGTTCGAGGTTTTCAGGCTCCTCCCAGGCGCCGTCATAGCCTGTGGCGGTCACCGCGCCGGTCAGAACGCCACGGCCCAGATCCGTCGAACCGGCAATCAGGCCACGCAGATAGTCGTAGTCACCCACAGTAAGGAGTGCGGTGGTTTCCGGCAGCCGTTCGTACAGGGAGAATTCGGAGCTGGCGGCGGAAGAGAAGTCTCCGACAGCGGCAGAGTAAGGGCCTTTCCGGTAGGTGGTGGTGCGCACCAGCTCCGGGATCATGAAGTTGAGGTCCAGGAAACCCTGGCCGTGGCCATGGGTGCGCATGTTGATCGGCACGCCGTCCAGGTGCACGGAAAAGTCCGTGCCGTGGTCCAGATTGAAGCCGCGGGTGAAGTACTGGTTCGCCTTACCCGTTCCCGAGTGCTGTGTGGCGACCATACCGGGAATGGCTTCCACCAGTTCTCCAACCCGGAACAGGGGCGGCAGCTGAATGTCGGCATAGCCCACCTGACCCTGGCTGGCGGCCTGGATCACGCCGAGTTGCTGCTTGGCACGACCATAGACCACCATCTCTTCGATTTCGCTCGCGCTGGCGCGCGACACAACCGGGAAGTCGAGCAGCAGAGTGACGAAGAGGGCGACGAAGAGGGAGACGGTGAAGGTCGATGAAGAGAAATACTGCCTGGCGTTCATTGTTCTTGTGCTGATTGGGGGCGTAGTTTTTAGCACACGCGAGCGACCCGATCCATTGTGTGGCTTCATGTGTCGCATGCGCCTGCTGATATCGCCAGGCCCGGGCCGCAAACCAGACCTGGATTTTGCTGAAACAGTGCCGGGCGCAATACCCGCTGACTGCGCTAAGCTATCCAGGGCGATGGGTACGGCATTGTCAGCATTGCGCTGACCAGTGGAGGATCAGATGAGTGTCACCGGGGTAGAAATGGTCGAGGAAGTAAACCAGATACCGCTCGCTGAGCTGGATGTGAGTCAGGCGTCGCTGTTCGAGAAGGACAGCTGGCGGCCCTATTTCGCGCGCTTGCGACGGGAAGCGCCCGTGCACTTCCTCGAAGAAAGCCTCAATGGGCCGTTCTGGTCCGTGACCAACTGGCCGCTGATCAAGGCGGTGGATACCAACCACGGAATATTTTCTTCCGCAGAAGGCATTGCCATCGCCAGTCCGCCGGAAGGCGTCGAGCGGCAACAGCAGGGTGGCAGCTTCATTTCTGCCGATCCGCCTCAGCACGGCCCGCAGCGCAATACGGTGCAGCCGGCCGTGGCGCCGAGAAATCTGGCCAATCTGGAACCGCTGATCCGGGAGCGGGTGGTCGACATTCTCGACAACCTGCCCGTGGGTGAGACCTTCAACTGGGTGGACCGGGTCTCCATGGAGCTGACGGCGCGGATGCTGGCGACGCTGTTCGATTTTCCATACGAGGATCGGCGCAAGCTCGTCGAGTGGTCGGATATCACCACCAACGTCCCCCAGGTGACCGGCGACGCCAGTATTGACATGGAGGCGCGCCAGCAGGCATTGCTCGAGTGCGCCCAGGCCTTCTACAGCCTCTGGGACGAGCGGGCGTCCTCAGAACCCAAGACCGATCTCATTTCCATGCTCGCCCACGGCGAAGCAACGAAAAATCTGAATGAAAATCCTGCCGAGTTCATCGGTACGCTGCTGCTGCTCATCGTCGGCGGTAACGACACCACCCGCAACAGCATCAGCGGCGGCGTGATCGCCCTGAACGAAAATCCGGATCAGTATCAGATGCTCCGGGAAGACGCCGGGCTCATCCCGAACATGGTGTCTGAAATCATCCGCTGGCAGACGCCTGTGATCCACATGCGGCGGACGGCGCTGAAAGACTTCGAGCTGGGTGGCAGGAACATCAGCAAAGGAGACAAGGTGGTGATGTGGTACCTGTCCGGCAATCGGGATGAAGACATCTTCGAAGACGCGGATGCATTCCGTATCGACCGGCCCAACGCCCGTCAGCATGTTGCGTTCGGTTACGGCATTCACCGCTGCATGGGCAACCGCCTGGCTGAAATGCAGCTGCGCACGTTGTGGGAAGAAATTCACAAGCGCTTCAGAAAGGTGGAGCTTGCCGGCGATGTGGTGCGTTTACCGAACAACTTCATACGCGGCATCAAGGAAGTGCCCGTGCAGCTGGTGCCGCATTGATCATGCTTTTCTGGTTGCGTGCTCTGCTTCTGGGGCTTGCCGGTGCGATCCTCTGGGTGACGCTGGTGGTGAGTGCCACACTTGGCGGCTGGTTTCGGGAACCGCTTGCACCGCATGGCGATTTGGACGCATTTGCCGGTGCGGCCCGGGAATTTCTCAGCGAGCATAACCGGGGCAACCTGGCCTACCGGTTGGTTTCCCGGGGTCGTGTGGTGGACGAGCATTACCAGTCTATCGGCACGCCGGTGAATGCCGATACGCTCTTTCAGGTGGCATCGCTGTCCAAGTGGGTGACAGCCTGGGGTGTTCTGGCACTTGTTGAAGATGGCCGGCTGGATCTGGATGCGCCGGTGAACGGATACCTGAGCCGCTGGCAGCTCCCGGCGGCAGAGGGGCTGGACGCGGATGAGGTGACCGTGCGTCGGCTGTTGAGTCATACCGCTGGCCTTACCGATGGACTCGGCTATGACGGATTTGCGCCGGGTGAACCGATTCAGAGCCTGGAAGATTCATTGACCCGGGCAGCGGACGCCTCCAGCCCGGACGGCGGAATCACCCGGGTCGGTATTCCACCTGGGAGCGAATGGCGTTATTCCGGAGGTGGCTACACACTGCTGCAGCTGCTGATCGAGGAGGTGTCCGGGCAGCGTTTCGAGAGCTTCATGCAGTCACGGGTGCTGGATCCGCTCCAGATGCGGCGCTCCACCTTCGAACCGGACCTGGACCGGACCAGCAACGTTGCCGTGCTCTACGATACAGACAGCAGGGAAGCCATCCACTATCGCTACACCGCTCTGGCGGCTGCCTCGCTGTACACCTCGGTCGCGGACCTCACCGCCCTGTTGAAGGCGGTGGTGCCTGGTGCCGACGGAGAACCTGCCGGTCGCGGCGTCCTTTCTGCCGAGAGTCTGGCTCTGATGGCAACGCCCCATGCCGCTCAGTTCGGAGCGGATATCTGGGGGCTGGGCGTGCTGTTGTACGCGCCAACGGCGAGTGGCGGTTTCATCATCGGTCATGACGGCAACAACACGCCCGCCATCAACACCGCTGCCCGGATAGATCCGGCGACCGGCGATGGCATCGTCGTTCTGGAGACCGGGTCTCCGCTTCTGGCCACCGAGCTGGCGGGGGAGTGGGTGTTCTGGCAGACGGGAGTGCCTGGTGCCCTGGATGTCATCCGTCAGACGCCGACCATGATCAACCGCTCTCTGATCGGCGGGGTGCTGGTTTTTTCTGCGATCCTGGCTCTGCTCTGGATCCTGCGTCGCCGCCGCCGGGCCCGCGCGCCGGAATGATCAGGAACTGCCGAGACTGAGCAGGTTGTCCACCGGCCGATAAGCTTCCTCCATGTAGCTCACGTCCGCCGGATCGAGTTGGATCCTGCTGGCCTCAACCAGCTGCTCGAGCTGTTCGACCCGGGAAACGCCAACAATGGGACTCGTGACTTCCGGCTTCGTGAGCAACCAGGCCACGGCGATCTGAGCGGGCTTCACACCCATCTTCTCTGCGATTTCCACAACCCGCTCGGCGACCGTGAAGACATGCTCGCCCCGGTAGAGACTTTCCGTCCGAGCCCGGTCCTGGCCCTGGGAGCGATTCGTTGAACCCGCTTCGAAGCTGCCTTTGAACGATCCGGCGAGAATGCCCCGGGCCAGGGGGGACCAGGGTGTGAGAGCCACGCCGGTTTTCGCACAGTAGGGATTCATCTCCCGTTCTTCTTCGCGGTAGACGAGGTTGTAGTGATTCTGCATGGAGATGAATTTCGTCCAGCCGTTCATCTCGGCGGTGAGCTGAAGCTCGGTGAATTGCCAGGAAAACATGGAGGATGCGCCGAGATAGAGGGCCTTGCCGGCCTTCACCACATCATGCAGTGCTTCCAGCGTCTCCTCGATCGGTGTCTCGGCCTGACCGGGAATCCCGTGCGGGTGCCGATGTATCACCAGATGGTCGATGTAGTCGTGACCGAGACGCTTGAGGCAGGCGTCGACCCCCTCCATGACATGTTTGCGGGACAATCCGCCCTGGTTGGCACCACGGCCCATGGGCATCGAGACCTTGGTCGCCAGCACGTACTCGTCTCTCGGCAGAAGCTCGTTCAGCAGGCTGCCCACCACTTCCTCGCTGGCGCCGATTCCGTAGATGTCGGCGCAGTCGAAATAGTAGAGACCCTGATCCAGCGCAGCTTTGAAAATGGGCCGCGCTTCGTCCAGACCGAGCGTCCAGTCGCCCTGATGACCACGACCGGGCACGCCGAAGTTCATGGTCCCGAGGCACAATCGGGAAACTCTCAGGCCGCAGTTGCGGCCGAGTTGAACGGACTCGAGCATTCTGGCTCCTGTGCTTGTCTGAGTAAGCGGCCAGCATGCCACAGGGGGGCAGGGAGCACATTGCCGGGCTGTGCGGTTTCTCAGGCAGTAGCGGCGTCCGTGTCTTTTTCCGTTCTGCCGAACAGTCCGTCCACGTGCTCAGGCGGCAGCGGCTGGGTGAGCTTCGAGACGATGAGGGTTGTGAGGATCGAGACGATTTCACCCATGGCCGCACATGAATAGGGGTTCGGTCCTTCCTGGTAAAGCCAGGCGACGATGCTGTGCATTGTGCCCGGATCGAACCAGTTGGGATCGAGCTGTCGGGTGTGGAGCAGGATGAACGTGAGAAAACCGGTCAGCAAACCGGCGTAGGCACCGTGGCGGGTGACGCCCCGCCAGAGCGCGCCGACCACCAGGGGCCCGGCAAAGGCTGCCATCATGCCGCCGTTACCGATCCAGACGATCATGGCGATATTGGTGTCGATCAATGCCCAGGCCATGCCCATGCACAGCAGCAGCACCACAACGGTCGAAATCCGGCTGATCGCCAGCACGCTGGCGTCCAGAGCATCGTTGCTGATCGTCAGCTTCAGGCGCGGCACGATGGTACGGCGGTAGATGTCGTTGGCAATGATCTGAGATGAGGACACCACCAGCCCGTCGGCCGTGCTCATGATCGCGGACAGCACGCCAACGCCCACCAGCGCCGCCAGCCAGGGTGGAAACAGCTCGATGAAGAGCATGGGTAGCGCAGCGTTCGGATTCATGCCGTCGTGATAGAGCGCATCGCCGAGCAGTGCCCGGGCGAGCAGGCCACCGATGCCGAGCAGGGCCATGGTGAAGCCGAACAGAAACGCCAGGCGGACGAACTGCAACTGACCGCCCGTCTCCTTCAGTGCCCAGAGCTTGTTGCCGAGATGAGGCAGCAGGCCGAGTGGCATGTGGGCGAGCAGGATGGCGAGGATCGACCACCAGGAATGGTAGAGGGGCGTTTCCGGATTGAGCGTGGCGGTAAGGTTTTCGTTCTGCGCGCCGAGCGATTCGACCACGCCGGCAAAGCCACCTTCCACGCCATAGCCAAGCAGCACCAGGACAATCACCACCACGGCCAGCAGCAGCATCATGGCGCCCTGCAGGCCGTCGGTAAGAATGTCCGCGTGCGCGCCGCCCAGCACCACGTAGAACAGAAGCACCACAGTGGTGATGATGAGTGCCCAGTGCGGCTCCAGGCCGAGCATGATCTCGAACATGACCAGGCCGGAAACCAGCTGCCCGGCGAGATAGAAAAACAGGATCAGCGACATCAGAGATACCAGCACCCGGATTCCCTCGGACTGATAGCGGTCGCCGAGATATTCGGGAATGGATCGGTTGCCGAACCGGTTACCGGCGCTGGCGACCAGCCGCATGCTGATCAGCACGCCGAAGTACAGGCCGATGGGGTAGAGAACGTGTCCCCAGGTGGAGGCAAGCCCCCACTCGTAGGACAGCGCCGGGCTGCCGAGAAAGGTGGCGCCGCTCGCCGTGGAAGCGGCGAAGGCAAACGCCAGGAAAACCGGCCCGTAGGAGTTTCTCGCGGTCGCGAAGTCGTCTGCGTGTTTCACCCGGCGCTGGGCATAAAGACCGATGCCCACCATCAGACCGATATAGACGAACAGAAAAATCCACGACCACGTGATCAGCGTCATCCGCAGCAAACCCCCTCATTTCCGCAGCTCTGATCATACGGCAGGCGAGGGACGCGCGCCGGTTGCTCTGTGAGGCGTCAGGGGTTTTCCGCGGTGGGCGTTTCCTCGAAGTCTGCGGCGGTCGGAGAGAGCTCGCCGAACATGCCGCTGGTCGGCAGATCCGGTTTGAAAGCCATGTGACAGCCTTCGCAGATGTTGACGATCTCGTCGCCGGCACTCGCTATCCGGGTGAGGTCTCTGGCGGCAACGGCCTTCACCGCCCGGTCACCGGCTGCTTCCAGCTGGTTTGCCCAGGCCGTCCACTGCGGGTCGGATGTCCAGACGTCGTCCTGCGGGCCATTGCCGGGAACGATCAGCAGGGCGCCTGCAACCTGCAACTGATAGGCCATCCGCTCCAGTTTGCGCCAGTCCCTGTCCGTTTCCGGATTCCGCCAGGCCGCGAGCCAGATAGGATCAGCCGCATGATTCACGAGTGCCACCATGACCTCATTCAGGCTGACGGGCAGCCGGAAGGGTTCCGTTGACGCGACCGGCTGCTGAGTGCCGGCGTCCGGTGCCGGAGCGGGGGCATCCTGCCCGCAGGCCGCGAGCAGGACCACAGCCACCAGCATCGTGACGTTTCTCCACTTGAGCATCCTGTCTCCTTCTCTGATATCTGCAGGTCAGTCTGAATGTGCGCCATTCTGTTCGCTTGCTGAATAGGTGATATCCGCAGGGGTGGGGCATTGAAGCGCGAGGGCAATAAGCGCTAGTTTGGGCCGGCACTGAACATCGGGGGGGATAAGTATGAACGATATGGCCATCGATCCGGACGCGCTCAAGCGCTATTCGTTTTCGGTCTGGAACTTCAAGATGGGTGAGATGGTTTCGCTCATGATTCATCTGGGCGATCGACTCGGGCTCTATAAGGCGCTGCAGGGTGCCGGTGCAGTCAGCGCAGCGGAACTGGCGGCGAAAACGGGCTTGAAGGAGCGCTGGTTGCTGGAGTGGCTGCGAGGTCAGGCGGCGGCCCGGCTCCTGCACTATCACGAAGGTGACCGCTTCGAGTTGCCGCCCGAAGGCGCTGAGGTTCTCGCCAATGAGGAAGGCAGCCTGGCTTTTGCGGCCGGTGCTTTTTCCGGCCAGACCCCGCCGGAAACCGTCGACAAGCTGGTGGAGGCGTTTCACACCGGTATCGGTTTGTCTTATCAGGACCTGGGACCGAATGCGGCGCACAGAACCGAGCGCATGCTCGGCCCCTGGACACGGCGTGAGCTGGTGCCGAATATCATTCCCGCGCTGGATGGCGTGGTGGCAAAGCTGGAAGCGGGTGGGGTTGCTGCTGATGTGGGCTGTGGCGGCGGGGTGGCACTGATCGCCATGGCAGAGGCCTTTCCGAATTCGGAATTTCACGGTTACGATCCCAGTCAGCACGCGATTGATCGCTGTCATGAAAAAGTCGAAGTGCTCGGGCTGGATAACGTTCGCCTGTTTGTTGCTGGTGGCGAAAGCCTGCCGCGGGCGCCGACCTACGATTTTCTGATCACCTTCGACTGCATTCACGACATGACCCGTCCCGGAGACGTGATCTCTGCGATCCGCGGTGCGCTCGATGATGACGGCACCTGGCTGATCAAAGACATCCGCAGCCAGCCGGACTTCAAGGAGAACATGAAGAACCCGCTGCTCGCCATGTTCTACGGCTTTTCGGTTTCGGCCTGCATGTCGTCGGCCCTGTCGGAGCCGGATGGCGCCGGCCTGGGTACGCTCGGATTCAACCCGGAGGTGGCACAAGCCATGACCCGGGATGCCGGGTTCAGCCGGTTCCGGATGCACGACTTCGAAGATCCGAGCAATCTCTACTACGAAGTGCGTCCCTGAAGCCTGACGTCAGTCGATCCGGTGCCCCGAATCGACGCCGGCTAGTGTGCGCTTGCACACAGTTCGGCGGTCGTTGGTTCGGGAAAATCAGGGGATGTTGCGTGCCACCGGATCGACACTGCGCCTGCTGCCATTGTGCCTGGCCGTTGCCCTGAGCTGGACAAGCCACGTCCTGGGCCATGAGCCCATGGGGCACGACTGCATCAGCCCGGATCGACCTGCCGACGATCAGGACGATCGACTCTGGGCGCAGTTTCTCACCGACATCGACGCCTTCCAGCATTGCATCACCCTGGCCGCCGACCGCCATCAGGCCGCATCCGAGGCGCATCAGCGGGCCGCGCATGCCGCGGTGGATGCCTGGAACGATTTCGTCCGCACAGCACTGAATGCGCCGGAAGACTTCCCCTGGCCGCCGGAGGAAACCGGGACACCCTGAACGGAATCTGCGCGCCGGTTCAAGTGCTGATACGGGCTCGTATTTCCGGGCGCTTATTCGTAAGGTTCGCCCTCGGAATCATGACGCAGGGAAGCGAGTTGATGAACCAGGACGTTCGAGTGCACGTGGGTGGTCGGCACTTGCGGGTCACCGATGATGAGGGGTTTCATTTCCCTCTGCTGATCATGTATCCCACCGACACACCGGCGGAACCGGTAGCGTTCGGACCTTTCAATCTGGATATGGCGGCGAACGCGGCACCCCGGGCCGGGTCGCATCCGATCGTGGTGATTTCACATGGCTCCGGCGGGACGTCCCTGGGTTATCTCGAGCTTGCCCGACGGCTGGTCCGGGCCGGTTACGTGGTCTGCATGCCCGAGCACCCGGGAAACAATCGGAACAACAACGAACTGGCAGATTCGCCGCAGAATCTCGCCAACCGACCGCGCCATCTCACGCTGACCCTGGATCTCGTCGTTGAACATGAGCCCCTTTCCCAGATCGTCGATCCGACGCTCGTTGCCGTCATCGGTCACTCCATGGGCGGCTACACGGCGCTTGCGATTGCCGGTGGGCAGCCCAGCACCGAGGACGGACAGCCGGTTGCTGTGACGCGGGACAGCCGGGTGAAGGCACTGGTGCTGCTGGCGCCGGCTACACCCTGGTTCATGCGCCCGGGTGCACTGTCGGCGGTGGACGTGCCGATTCTGATGCTCACCGGTGAGCGGGATCCGCACACGCCACCCTTTCATGCTGAGGTGGTCAGAAACGGATTACCGGCTCAGACTCGACTGGAACATTCCGTGGTGGCCAATGCGGGCCACTTCTCCTTCATGAGCCCATTCCCCGATGTGATGAAGCATCCTGACTTTCTGCCCGGCAATGATCCGGATGGGTTCGATCGAGCCGGTTACCAGGACATTCTGGCGCGGGATGTGGTGGCCTTTCTGCGCACTGCATTGTCCTGACGGGCAGGTGCTGAAACCGGATCGGAATCACACTTTCGGGGGAACCCACTTGATGGCGGGCGGTCATAGATGGGAACGTGCGTTCTGCAGTAATCACTGCATCCACCCTGCCAGCCTGAGTCATCAGGCGCAATCTATGGGTCTACTCAAAGTAGAGAGTCTAGGAGAGATGAAATGAATAAATTTAAAACACTGATGTGCGCGGCAGCGTTGCTTCCGGCTTCCGTTCTGGCGGCACCGCCGCCTTCGGAAATCCGTTACGACTATCTGAATCTGGGCGCCTATTTCGGCGAAGTGGATTCCGTTGGCGATGACGTCGACTACTCCGGTTTCAGCATGGACGGATCCTGGGGATTCCATGACAACTTTGCTCTGTTTGCGTCTCTGGGCGCCGGCGAAATCGATACCTTCGGCGACATAGACACCACCGAACTCTCGGTGTGCATCAATCCGCATTTCGCCATCACGGAGCGTCTGGATATCGTCATTCCGGTTGCAGTCGAATGGGCCGATTTTGATGCCAGCGGTTTTTCAGATGACGATACCGGCTACTCGATTGGCGTCGGCCTGCGCTGGCTGATCGATCCGGCTTGGGAGTTCGGTGCAGGCGTCCGCCATGTGGACATCTTCGACGGTGACGAGCAGACGGTGGGTGCTAACATCCGCTGGCACCTGAATCACCTCTTCTCGCTTGGCGCTGGTGGAGAGTTCGGGGACGACACCACCACCGTGCTGATCGACGCCCGCTTCTCTTTCGGCGGCTGATTCGGCTGCTGAACTCAGCCTTCCGGCGCCCGGGTCCAGCTGTCCAGCAGGGCTCGGGCGTCGTTGAATTCCGGGTGGAAGCCGAGCACGTCTTCCACCAGATTCCTGGCCAGATAATTGTTGCCCGCCGCGTGGGCGGCTTCTGCTTCTTCAATGAGGGTGACCGCGCTCAGGTACATGAGCCGCAGTCCTTCCTCGTTGGTTGGGTCGATACTGAGCACCTGGGTCAGGTGGCTGACCGCGTTGGCCTCAATCGGTGTCACGATCAGACCCGCGTCGTAGAACGCCTTGGCCTCTGCCAGAAGTGAGGCGATCAGAAGGGTCTCCTGCTCGGTGGTCGCCGGCGTTTTCTCCGATCCTGTCTCCGGCACTGTCTCCGGCAACTGTGACTCGGTCTGCGAGGATGCGACTGGATTAACCAGAGCTGTCGCCGCAGACGGCCGCTGAGTGAGCGCGTTGTCCGGCGATTCCGACGACGCCGGGGAAACAGGCGATGCAATCGGCTCAGCCTCTTGCTGTACGGCCACCCGCTCGATCGGGCCGGAGGTTCTGCCGGATGCTTCCAGCGGCAGATAGTTCGTCAGCGGAAAGTCCACGCCGAGCTTCTGGCCATCGACCAAAAACAGGCACATGGGTGTGAGCAGGGCGGCTGCGGCGATCAGCCCGGACAGGGGCCGATGGGTCTTTCCGGCCGATATCGGAACAACCTGTGCTTCCGAGGTCTGGGAGGATTCGAGAGCTTCAGCGGATACAAGAGCTTCAGCGGATACAAGAGCTTCAGCGGATACAAGAGCTTCAGCGGGTTCGAGAGCTTCAGCGGATACAAGAGCTTCAGCGGATTCGAAGATTTCCGGGATTTCAGAAGTCTCCGACCCTGCAGCGGTCCATCCCTCTGCCGTGGCCGGGGCCTCTGAGCGGGTGTCGAGTTCAGGTGCAGCTGCAGCGGGCGCCGTGACGGATTCCGGCACGGGTAGGGCCAGTTCGGGCTCCTCCAGCATCTCGTCCGGGATCTGATGATCCCAGCGGGACAGGGCAGCGACCACTTTCGCCTGTTCGCTTGCCTCTTCGATCTGCAGATATTCCGGATCCAGCTGTGTGCAGATGGCCTCCGGTGCCGGCAGCAGGGCGGGTTCGATCAGGGTCACCGGTTCATCCACCCGGGTCAGCGTCAGGGTGGGTGTGTCGGTGGGGGTGAGGTGGATCTCACGGTCCACTCTGGCTCGTGTGCCGGCGCGAAAATCCGGTGTCAGGATGAGGGAACTGCCGGGAAAGTTGAGCTTCAGCGTCAGCCCTTCCACAAAAGTCAGGTGCTGCAGACTCAGGCCGCCCGCTTCCGAGAACGTCCAATCCATGGCCATCGTGTGCAACGTCAGGCAGCCATGCTCACTGGTAACGCGCAGCAGCGCGTCTTCCCGTGCCGGGCTCAGCACGGTCTGGCCTTGCTCGTCTTCGCCGATCAGCAGATCCTGCGCGAGCTTGAGGATCAGATCGCCGTCGCAGGCGATCAGAAACCAGTCCTGTGTCCTATAGTCTGCCCTGTTATCGGTCAACATTATTGTCAGGGTCTTGTGTCCTTCCAACGCCAGACTACTACGAACGCAGGTGTCATGCACCGTCGAGATAGAGCCGCTATCGCAACGATTTAGCAGGGATTTCGGGCGTGACAGGGCCACCAACGCGCCCGGAATCCGCATTCCGGGTATAGTTCGAGGTCTCTCAAGGGGAAGGAGAAGAGTCCGTGTCAGTCACAGAAGCGGTTGGGGAGGCTGGGGACGTCAGCCGGAAACGCACATTCTGTCGGGTCTGCGAACCCGCCTGCGGGATGATCGCAACGGTCCAGGGCGATCGGCTGCTGAAACTGGAAGCGGATCGGGATCATCCGGTGTCCCAGGGCTTTGTCTGCAATAAGGGCATTTATGGCGCCGAGGTGCACAACGACCCGGACCGGCTCAATCAGCCGCTGAAGAAGGTCGGGCCAGGTCAGTTCGAGCCGATCAGCTGGGATCAGGCTGCCACGGAAATCGCGGCCCGCCTCAAGGCGATCGTCGATCAGCATGGTGGCGAAGCCGTCGGCAGCTATACGGGTAATCCGAATGCCTTCAACACGCTGTTCGGTCCTTCCTACGCCAACTTCATACGCCAGGTGGGCGCGAAGTACTTCTTCAGCTCCGGCACCCAGGATTGCGCAAACAAGTTCGCCGCCAGCGAAGCCGTGTTCGGCACCCGGACCCTCCACCCGCTGCCGGATCTGGATCACTCGGATTTCATTCTGATTCTTGGCGAGAATCCGGCAGTCAGCCACATGTCGTTTGTTTCCATTCCGAACCCCATGGCGCATCTGAAAGCCGCCGAGGCGCGCGGTGCGAAGGTTCTCTACGTGAATCCGCGTCGGATCGAATCCGCGGCCATTGCCGGCGAAGTGCTCAAGATCCGCCCGGATACGGATGTTTATCTGCTGGCCGCGCTGATCCATGAGATCGACAGGACCGTTGGTTTCGATGCGTCCGTGCAGGGTCGGGGGGAGCGACTCGATGCGCTCAGAAGTTTCGTGGCGGATTATTCGCCGGAGAAGGTCGCGCCGGTCACCGGGATTCCGGCTGAAGAGATCCGCTCGCTGGCGACTGCCTTCGCCGCTGCCCCCAGCGCCTGTGCCCATATGTCCACCGGCGTGAACATGGGTCGGCAGGGCACGCTCGCCTACTGGCTGCTGCAGATGCTCGTTTTCGTGACCGGCAATCTGGGGCGCCGCGGCGGTAACTTCTATTCGCTCGGGTTCTATGAACGCAGCACGTCGGCAGGGCGAGCGGTGCCGGAAGGCATGCTGGACACCCCGTTCGGCGAGGTCCGCAAACCGGGGGGCGTGGGCATCAACCTGCCCGGTAATCTGCTCGCCAATCACATCACCGATCTGGAGCAGCCGATTCGCGCCCTGTTCGTCAGTTCCGGGAATCCGGTGCTGTCCATTGCCGGTGAAGCCCATCTCAGAGAGGCGATGGCGGCACTCGATCTGCTCGTGTGCGTGGACATCTACCGGAACGCGACCGCGGAGTACGCGGACTATGTGCTGCCGGCGGCCGGCGCGTTCGAGCGGGAAGACATCAACTTCGCCGGGATCGGACTGCAGTTCGAGCCTTCTGTGCAGTTCACCGAGGCGGTGGTGCCTCCGGCCTTCGAACGGAAACCGGACTGGTGGATTTATGAGCGCCTGGCTCAGGCCATGGGTTTCAGTTCCGTGCTCGATGACGTTCCAGAAGGGGAATTGCCGGACATGTGGGGACGGGTAAACGCCATGCTCCGCTCCCGGGGGCACGATATGGCGGAGTTGCGCCGGGAGCAGATCATTGCCCTGGAGCGCTCGAATCCGGAGGATTTCTACGAGCGCTATCTGCAACGGGACACGCAGATGGTGAACTGTGCTCCGGAAGAATTCGCCCCGGCGATCGAACGCATGGCCGTGCTGTTCGACGAACTGGCCGGTGAGCCCGCTTCGATGCTGAAGCTGATCAGCAAGCGGGATGCCTACATGTTCAATTCCTGGTACGCCAACGTGGCCAAGCTGAAGACCAGGGACCGGGATCGGAACTTCCTGTATATGCACCCGAAAGATGCCGAAGAGCGGCAGATCGGCGAAGGCACCACGGTCCGGATCGAGAACGAGCATGGCGCGGTCGATGCGCCGGTGAAGCTGACAGAGGATCTGCTGACCGGTGTGGTGGCCATGACCCACGGCTGGGGCCAGGGCGAGAGTAAAGGCATGCGGGTGGCGAGTGGCGCGCCGGGCGTGAACTGCAACGCGCTGCTGCCGTCAGGCCCTGGCAGCTTCGAACCGCTGTCCAATCAGTCGCACATGACGGGCATTCCGGTTCAGGTGAGCCCGCGGAGCTGAAGACCGGTCCCTGGAGGACAGCGACCGGTCTTTGTGTGCCAATGCCAGCGTCAGTGCCAGCGCCAGCGTTGCGGGTCAGCGCAATCTAGCGCTGCTGCTGAGCCTCCATCATGGCCCGTTCCATCTGCGCCATCACCTGATCGATGGTGAAGCTGGCCGCCTTCTGCCGTGGCGGAAATTCCTGGAAGGTCTGCAGGAATTCCGCAACCTCGGCCTGTCCGCCGAACAGCAGATAGACCCGGTCGAGGAACCAGTCGTAGTAGGTGTTTGAGGTGAAGTAGGCCCGCTCATAGGGGTCACGGCGCAGATTGAACAGCAGTGGTATGCGCAGCGGCGTGAAGGGTTCGATCCAGGCCCGCATGGTGCCGCGAACCTTCTGTTCCATGAAGATCATCTTCCAGTCGCCCTTGCGCAGGGCGGTCAGGTCACCGTCATCGGAAAAGTAATAGATCTCGTCGCGCGGCCCCTTCTCCGTTTCGCCGGTGAGCAGGGGCAGCATGTTGTAGCCGTCCAGATGCACCTTGTAGCTGCGGCCGATGGCGCGTACGCCACCTTCTTTCAGTCGTTCCTTGATGTCCGGGGCGCCGGCGACGGCCAGATAGGTCGGCAGCCAGTCCATGTGGTGCACGATCTCGTTGCTGACGCTGCCCGCTTCGATTTTGCCCGGCCAGCGAACCATGGAGGGTACGCGCCAGCCACCCTCCCAGTTGGTGTTCTTTTCGCTCTGGAAAGGCGTCATGGCCGCATCCGGCCAGGTATTCATGTGCGGGCCGTTGTCCGTGGAGTAGTGGACGATGGTGTTGTCGGCGATGCCGAGTTCGTCGAGCAGATCGAGCAGCTGGCCAACATGCATGTCGTGTTCGACCATACCGTCGGCATATTCGTCCTGACCGGAGATGCCGCGCAGACTGTCCTTCACATGGGTGCGGAAATGCATGCGTGTGCCGTTCCACCACACGTAGAAAGGCTTGCCCTGGTCATGGGCACGCTTGATGAAGTCGATGGCAGCGGCCACGGTTTCGTCGTCCACCGTCTCCATGCGTTTCCGGGTGAGGGGGCCGGTGTCCTGAATTTCGCCATCCGCGGATGACTTGATCACGCCACGGGGACCGAACCGCTCGCGGAAGGCCGGATCCTGCGGGTAGTCCTCGTTCTCGGGTTCTTCTTCCGCGTTCAGATGATAGAGATTGCCGTAGAACTCGTCGAAGCCGTGGTTGGTCGGCAGATGCTCATCCTTGTCGCCCAGGTGATTCTTGCCGAATTGACCGGTGGTGTAGCCGTATTCCTTGAGCAGGCCGGCGATGGTCGGATCTTTATCCGACAGGCCGAGGTCGGCGCCGGGCACACCGACTTTTGAAAGCCCCGTCCGGTAGACGCTCTGCCCGGTGATGTAGGAAGACCGGCCGGCGGTGCACGATTGCTCGCCGTAGTAGTCGGTGAACATCATGCCCTCGCGGGCAACCCGATCGATATTCGGTGTTCGATAGCCCACCAGGCCAAACGTATAGGCGCTGATGTTGCTCTGACCGATGTCATCGCCCCAGATCACCAGAATGTTGGGCTTGTCGGCGGCAGCGGCGCCGGTAGCGGCGAAGCTGCCGACGACGAGGGTGAGCAGAGCAGCCAGACGGGTCGCCCGGCCGATAGTGTGTTTCCTTGCAGGCATGTGTTGTCCCTTTATCCCCTGTTGAGGTGGTGAATGGTCTCGCAGTAGAGGCTCGTTTGGCTACTCCGGCGGACGAAAGAATGCCGCCGATCTCGACGCCAGCCCACCCAGAGTTCTGACCAGCCAGCGGGGCTGATAGTTTGTCCAGTTCACCAGAGCCTGGTTTGCCAGCCCGGGCACCCGGATCACCTGTCCTGCCTTGAGCGCGTCGAATCCTTCCCGGGCGACCTGTGTTGCGTCGGCCAGGAACCAGTCTGCCGTCTGCATGTCCGCGAAGGCGTCCGCCATTTCCGTCTTTGTCGGGCCCGGACACAAGGCGGTGACAGTGACGCCACTGCCCCGGAGTTCCTCGGACAGACTTTCGGTCAGCGACAGCACATAGGCTTTGCTGGCGGCATAGACGGCCATGCCCGGAACGGGCTGAAAGGCGGCAACGGACGCCACATTGAGAATCCGACCATAGCCTCGATCCGCCATCTGCCGGCCGAAGTGATGGGTGAGTTCGGTGAGCGCCCGCACGTTCAGATTCACCAGATTGGTGAGCCAGTCACCGTCCGCTTCGAGCATGGGTTCGGCGCTGATCACGCCCGCGTTGTTGATCAGAACATCTACCTTGAGATCGAGTTCGCGCACCCGGCTGATGAGTTTCCCGGGTCCTTTGCCTTTGGCCAGATCGACGCCGATGCAGTGCGCCGTGCACTCGGAGAGCTCTGCCGCAAGATCCTGTAATCGGTCTTCCCGCCGGGCAGCAAGGATCAGGTCGTAGCCACGCGCGGCGAACAGGCGGGCGAGCTCTTCGCCGATTCCGGCAGAAGCGCCGGTGATGAGGGCGGTGGGGCGAGGCATTGATGACTCCTTGTCCGTTGAAGACTCCTTGTCCGTTGAAGACTCCTTGTCCGTTATCGTCGCTTTTTGACTGTTTGTCTCGAGGTTTGTCTCGAGGTTTGTCTCGAAGCAGCGAACAAGGTCCTTTCTGCCCGCTGTGGTTGCCAGTTTGCTACCGGCCCGTGGGCAATGATAGTCCGGCAATGATAGCCCGGCCCTGTGTCGGATCCGTGTCCCATACCGCCCCCAATAGCTTCTATCTGACCGATCGCTGGTACATATGCGCCATTGAACTGGCCGTTGATCTCCTATAAGACTTCGATCGTTGGAAGTATGGAGACAGACAATGGCTCAGTATCTGGGTAGCAGTGACGAAGAGCGTCGCTCACTGATTGCACGGTCGCGAAGCGGCGATATGACCGTATCGAATCGGGAGGTGGCAGAAGCCTTCGCCATCGACCCCAACTACGATCCCTACGAGGTGCCTCTCGAAGATGTGGATCCCTCCCATCCCACTCTCTTTCTGCACGGCACGCACTGGCCGCATCTGAAGCGGCTGCGGGAAGAAGACCCGGTGCACTTTCATGAAGAGAGCATGTTCGGACCTTACTGGTCGGTGACCAGGATGGAAGACATCAAGTATGTGGACTCCCATCACGAGATATTCTCTTCGCAGCAGGAGAAAGGCGGGATCGCGCTGGGTGGTGTGCCGGACCGGGCGGACGAGTACTCGCTGCCGATGTTCATTCAGGAAGATCCGCCGAAACATGATGACCAACGCAAAGTGGTCGCCCCCATGTTCACGCCGCGAAATCTCGCTGATCTGAAGCCGCTGATCCGGGAACGGGCGGGGAACATCCTCGATGATCTGCCTCGCAACGAGGAATTCAACTGGGTGCGGCACGTGTCGGTGGAGCTCACCGGCCAGATGCTGGCCACTCTGTTCGATGTGCCGCAGGAAGACCGGCTGCGGCTGATCGACTGGTCCGACACCATTCAGAATCTCGGCGACCCGGACGAATTCGAAAATCCGGAAGAAGGCTTCAAGAAGCTGTTCGAATGCCTCGCCTACTTTCAGGAGTACTACGAAGCCCGCAAGAAAGAGCCGCCTAAGTTCGATCTGATCTCATTGCTCGCCCATGATCCGGCAACCAGCAATATGGAACCCCAGGAGCTGCTTGGGAATGTGATGCTGCTGATCGTCGGCGGCAACGATACCACCCGGAATTCCATATCCGGTGGGGTGCTGGCCCTGAACGAGCATCCGGCCCAGTACGAAAAGCTGATGCAGAATCCCGGCCTGATCCCGAAGATGGTTCCGGAGATCATCCGCTGGCAATCACCGGTTGCGCACATGGCGCGCACTGCCATGGAAGACACGGTGCTCGGTGGCAAACAGATCCGCAAGAACGACCGGGTCTGCATGTGGTACATCTCCGGGAATCGGGATGCGGACGCCATCGAGAACCCGGACGAATTCATCATCGATCGGGAAAATCCGCGCGGACATACGGCGTTCGGATTCGGCGTTCATCGCTGTGTCGGAAACCGGTTGGCGGAGATGCAGCTTGAAGTGATCTGGGAAGAGATCATGAAGCGTTTCTCCAAAGTAGAGGTCACCGGCGAACCAGCCGGGCTGGCTTCCAGCTTCATTCACGGGATCCGGGAACTGCCGGTTACCTTGCGGGAGTAGGCGTCCCGCAGCGGCTTGCCGCAGAGCAGCGTATGCCGCGGTGCTACGGACCGCGGAATCTGGGGAGATCAGGGGAGATCAGATATGGCGCTGACATTGCCCGGCGCGGCGGAGTGGGCCGCACTGTGCGCCGAGGACGGTGAGTTCGTCCTCGCCGCCAGGCACTGGAATGGGGGATTGAAACTCACGGTTGGTGAGGAGGTTCGCTCACTGAAGCTGGACGATGGATCGGTGTCGGCCGGTGCCGCGGCTGAAGGGGTGATCGAGTTCAGCGGTCCGGAGGCGGTATGGGCCCGATTCTTCGAAACCGCTCCACCACGATTTCACAATGACTTCATGGCCAATGTGGCGACGGGCTCAGGCCTTGCTCGTGGCGGTGCGGAGCTTGTCTACGCTCAGTATTACGGCGCGGCGATGCGGGCGCTGGAACTGCTGCGAGCGGGGGCCGGCGACGGGCCTGTGTTGAGTGTTCAGTCACCGCTGGGCGCGCATGATGCGCCCGTTGGCCGCTATGTGCACGTGGATATCGGCGGCCACGATCACCGCATCTACTACGAGGAAGCCGGGCAGGGTATTCCGCTGCTGCTGCAGCATACGGCCGGTTGTCATGGCAGCCAGTGGCGGCACCTGTTCGAGGCGCCGGAGATCACCAGCCGGTGCCGGCTGATCGCCTATGATCTTCCCTATCACGGCAAGTCTGTGCCGCCTGTTTCTAAAGACTGGTGGGCGGAACGCTACGACCTGAAGGGCGAATTTCTCCGTTCCGTCCCGCTGGCGCTGTCGGAAGTGCTGGGCCTGGAACGGCCGGTGTTCATGGGTTGCTCTGTGGGTGGGTTGCTGGCGCTCGATCTGGCCTGCAGCTATCCGGAAGCGTTCCGTTCCGTGATTTCTGTGGAAGGCGCGTTGAAGATCGAAGGCAGCCAGACGCTTCTGCAGGAACTGTGGCACCCCGAGGTGAGCAACGAGTACAAAGCCCGGCTCATGGAAGGCCTGATGTCGCCCACGTCACCGAAGCCCTATCGGAAAGAAACCAGCTTTGTGTACGCCAGTGGCTGGCCTCCGGTCTTCCTGGGCGATCTCTACTACTACCTGGAAGAGTTCGATCTGAGGGAATCAGCCAGCGGCATCGACACCCGCCAGGTGGGCGTGCACATCCTTTCCGGCGAGTACGATTACAGTGGCACCAGCGAGCTGGGCCGCGCAGCCCACGAGGCGATCGACGGATCCACCTGGACGGAAATGAAAGGCGTCGGGCACTTCCCGATGTCGGAAAATCCGGAAGCCTTTATCGGCTATCTGCTGCCGATTCTGGCCCAGGTCGCTGATTCGGGCTGAAACCCGAGCTGAGGCTGGCTTGAGCTGGGAGATCTCCGGAGGAGACGGAGCTTCAGTGGCGTGCGGCTCGCAGGGCACCCTGAGGCTGCTCGGTTTCGCGGGAGGTCTGACCGGTCTCCTGCATGGAAAGGATGTAGCGGCCGAGTCGCTGGCCGGCTTCTTCCTTGCTTTCGTACGGACCTATCTCACCTTCCCGGGAGGCGAAGTACCAGCCATCCTTCATTTCCAGTATCCGCTTCGCGGACTCTGGGGAATTCAGATTATCCAGGATCAGGTTCGCGCCCTTGGCGACCCGTGCGGCTGCTTCCGAGAATGGCAGGTCGAGTACCTGGGTCTGTTCGTTGACGCGGAAGCTGACCTGGGCCTTGTCGTTGGCTTCGTCGGCGTGCACCACCATGAACAGCGTGCCGCTTTCGGTGAACAGGCGTCCTTCCAGTCGATTCATATTGCAGCTCATGGTCACTCCTGATGTTTCTGTAGAACCGCAAATCTTTTCCGGCCCTACTGGTTGGCAGAAATGTTATGAAGCCATCGGCTATGGTTCCGTGATGCAGTTCACAAAACGGGGGAAGTCAGAGAAATCAGCGCTTGTGAGCCATCTGATGACCTGCTAGGCCCGGGAGCCCATAGAGATAGCGCCGCTTGCGAGCATGCAGGGGCGGCGCCAGGGAATCGAACGCCCGGAGCGGATAGTCTGTGGTTGGGCCCTGTCAGATGGCCAGCGGCGCAATACTGGCGACGGCTTGCGGGTCCTCTTTCCAGACATCGGAGACATCCACATAGAGCTCGAGGCCGTTGCCATCCGGGTCGCTGATATAGAGGGATTGGCTCACCACGTGGTCAATGGGATCCGTTGCCACGCCCTTTTCTTCCAGGTACTGCTTGGCCGATTTCAGATCGTCTAGGCTGGTGCCGATCTTGAAAGCCACATGATGGAGGCCGGCCTTTGCGGCGTCCCCCGTTTCGTCTGATTCCATGATCGCGAAGTCGTGGTGGTTGCCCAGGCTGAAAAAGGCCATATTCATGCCACCCTCTTTATAGTGAGCGCACACGGGCAGTCCGAGCACGTCCCGATAGAAAGTCTCAGATCGTTCAAGATTGGATACCTTCAAGACCACGTGGCCAAGTGATTTAATCTGCATGCTGTGTCTCCTCCCGGTGCAGTCCTTCCGTGTGCAGTCTAGTCAAACGCCCCGTGGGGTGCATCTGTTGTTTCGTTGGCGGTTCAGGCCCGGGAGGTTGGTATGAAAACAGAGCTACCCGCATCGCTGTCGGTGGACCGGATTTCCGCCGAACCGGCCGCCTACCTTGCTGAAGCAGGCGCAGTCTTCGCACAGTTCGGTCCTCCGAGCCAGGATTCGGGCAACGTCTCTTACGGTGTGCAGATCGATGGCTGCCGCTTCTTTGTCAAAACCACGGACCCGAACGCCGGTGTCTATCTGGGCTATCCGGAGCGGATCGCCCTGCTGCGAAATGCGGTTGATCTCAACCAACGCGTTGATCATCTGCTTCTGCCGGAACTTCTGAACGTCATGGAGTCCGCCGCGGGGCCCATGCTCGTCTATCAGTGGGTGTCAGGTGAGTTGCTTCGGGCCCGCAACGGTATGCGGGAGTCCGCGCATGAACGGTTCCGGTGCCTGCCGGTCGCAGAGATCGTGCAGGCGCTCGATGCCCTGATTGACCTGCACGTACGCCTTGCCGGTGCCGGATATGTGGCGGCGGATTTCTACGATGGTTGTCTGATCTATGATTTCGACAGTCGCCGCCTGCATGTGGTGGATCTGGATCACTACCAGCAGGGACCGTTCAGGAATGAGATGGGGCGCATGTTCGGCTCGAGTCGGTTCATGGCGCCGGAAGAGTATGAGCTCGGGGCGCTGATCGACGAGCGAACGACGGTCTTCAATCTCGGGCGGGCGGCGGCGATCTTTCTGGGTGACGGCACTCTGGAGCGGGCGCATTTCCGGGGTGGCGTGCTCCGCCACAGTGTTGTGGTGCGCGCCTGTCAGGCACGCCCATCCGATCGCTACGCCGGCGTCGCCGAATTCCGCGACGCCTGGCTGGCGGCCGCAGACTAACCGCCCCGCAGCATCAGATAGGCGCCGAGCAGCACCGCGAGAGTGACTACCGCCCAGCCGATCCGCTCCACGTACTGACGGATCAGAGACTCCATGCGTTCACCCCCGGCGACCACCAGAGCGGCGACCAGGAAGAACCGCGCGCCCCTGCCCACGAAAGACGCCAGAATGAATGCCGGCAGATTGAGCGTTGCCACGCCGGCAGCGATGGTGAAGACCTTGTAGGGGATTGGTGAGAAACCGGCAATGAGCACGGCCCAGACGCCCCAGGCCTCGAACCAGTCCTTACCTTTCAGATAGGCGTCCCAGTAGCCGAGGTCGACGAGCAACGGCTTCACCGCTTCGAACAGGAAGAAACCGATGGCATAACCGGCGATACCGCCAAGCAGAGAGGTGATCGTGGTGATGAGCGCGAAGCGCCAGGCCTTGCTCCGTTCGGCCACGCACATGGGAATGAGCATCACATCCGGCGGTATGGGGAAGAAGGAAGACTCCGCGAAACTCATGCCGCCGAGGTATCGTTCTGCGTGAGGGTGCCGGGACCAGCCGATGACTTTCTCGTAGAGAGATTCGAATAACTGCAACGTCTGCTCCTAGTGTCGGAATGCGCTTCGAATCGGCTCGGCGATGATGAGCGTTCTGATCAATTGAGCTGCTTCGTCATGAAGGCCGCATCGTCCGGGCACAGATCCGAGAACTGGCGGGTCTGCCGGATGGCAGCTGGTGCCTCTGATCGCTCCAGACGCCGCCAGCCGTGGGCGGCGAAGAATTGTTCTGCGGTTTCAGTGAGTAGAAACAGCTGCGTCGCCTGTTCCGCCCGGGCGTGATCCTCCGCTGCTTTGAGCAGCGCGACACCGAGCCCCTGACCACGCAGATCAGGATTGACCGCCAGAGAACGGAGCAGGGCGTGAGCGCCATACAGCTCGAGCCCCACCACACCATCCGGCATGGAAGCCTCCCCGAGCGTCAGGAAGTGCCGCAGGTCTGCAGGCAGATCGTCGACGGACAGCCCCGCGGTCAGTAGCAGCGGCACGATCGCGGTGGCATCCGGGTTCTGGCCGATAGTCATGGCAGGGATGCTACGACCTCGATAGCCGGATCACCAGCACGATGATGCTCTGTGGTTGTGAGTCGCAGCCGGTCAGAACGTGGAATTCGAGCGGGTCGGCTACGGCACGTCCCGCACCGCCGGCCTGACTCAGTGAACGGAGTCCAGGCTGACTTCCGGTTTCGGTCGCAGCTCTATCTTTCTGAGTCGCCCTTCCTCGAAGCGCAGGACCCGTCGGAATCTGTTGGTGCCGAACTCATACACCCACTCCGTGACTTTGCCTCCACACCGGGAACATAGCGATGATCCCAGTCGTATTGCAGATCCGGCTTGCCGCAGCGTTCGAGGACTTCGAAGAACGTGTAGCCGCGCTGCACGATGTTGTCGCCGCAGCGCATGGAATCGGCATGCGATTCGCCGCTGACGCTGGCGATCATGAGGATCAGCGTGAGGATTCCACGATGGCGGCAGGTCATGGGTGCAAGGCCTCCAGGCTAATCTGCTGGAGTATACGTGGGCTTCAGCGAGGTATTGTCCTACCAGGCGCAAAGTTCCGCGTCTCAATCACTTGTGCGATTCGTCCAGGCGCGTTCTGGTAGTTCCCGTAAAGATTGCGGCGCGCGAGCACCTGGGCCGGAGGTGTTTAACCTGCTACGGGGATCCACACTTCCAGGCCACCGGCGCCCGTCATCGGATCGAACGCCGTTCCATAGCGTTCGAACCAGGGCGCTTCGACGACGGACTTTCCCGATCCGGGGAGCCAGTCGGCCCAGATCGCATTGCATGTTTCCCGCAATCCTGACACATGTCCCGGGTGCTCGAACACCAGGTAGGACTGTGGCGTAACCGTCAGGCGAACCATGTTCTGCGGGGCGTCTTTGCCTGCTGGCAGTTCCACGCCGGTGAGGTAGTCGAAGCTATTGTCGCTGCCATTGTAGATGGCGCCGTAGGTTGTTGGTTTCGGCGCGGTCGTGATCTGGGGAATCAGTGGTGCGAACGACTGCCACTGGTCGGGAATTCCGGCGACCTGTTCGAACGGATAGAAGCGTGAAATCCCTGCCAGATGCAGTGCGCCAAGCCGTTCCAGACGGGGTTCTGCCAGATCGGATGCTTTGTCCTGTGTCATTGATATCGCCTCCATCAGTTTCAGATTATTTGTGGTTCCTTTTGCGCGTATCTGTTCCGGCGTAGCGGCGAAGTGATCCTTGAATGCCCGGGTGAACGCTTCATGGGATCCGTAACCAATGGCAAGCGCCAGGTCGAGGATATCTGTCTCCCCGGCGGCGAGCGCAATGGCCGCGGTGGACAGGCGGCGAAGGCGAATGTAACGACTGATCGGCTCACCGACCGCGTAGCAGAACATGCGGCTCAGGTGGTAGCGGGAGACGCCGGCAACCTCGGCCAGAGAATCCAGGGAGATCTGCTCCCGGTAGTGGTTTTCGATATACCAGATCGCCTTGTCGATCGCTTTCACTGCTTTGCCTGCTCAAACCGGAACAGTGTCGATAGTAGAAGCCGGGCACATCTGGCGCTTGATAGTGTTTGCGGTTCCGCGTTGTTCGCGGCACCCGAACAGGGATTAGGTGCCCTCTTTGACCAGCAGCGTTTCAATGTGGGCAATGGCCCGGCGCGGATTCAGCTTTTTCGGGCAGAAGGCAACACAGTTCATGACCCCCCTGCACCGGAAGACAGTGAAAGGGTCGTCGAGATCCGACAGTCGTTCGCTGGTTGCTGTATCACGGGAGTCAACGAGAAAGCGGTCGGCGGCCAACAGCGCGGCAGGACCGGCATACTTCTCCGGATTCCACCACCATGATGGGCAGGCGGTGGAGCAGCAGGCGCACATAATGCATTCGTACAGGCCATCCAGCTTCTCGCGATCTTCCGGTGACTGCAGTCGCTCTCGCGCAGGTGGGGTTCCGTCATTCATGAGATACGGTTTCATTCGAGCGTACTGCCGATAGAACTCTGACAGGTCCACGACCAGGTCGCGGATCACCGGTTGCCCGGGCAGGGGTCTGATCACGATTTCTTTCGCACGGGGCAGCCGTTGTCCTGATGGCAGCGGCCCGCCATGGAGGACATCGGAGACGCGGGTGACGCAGGCAAGGGCATTCGCGCCGTTGATGTTGACGCCGTCCGAACCGCAGACACCTTCGCGGCAACTGCGTCTGAAGGTCAGGGTGGGATCCTCGATTTTCAGTTTTTCGAGCAGGTCGAGCACCATCATGTCTTCGCCTGCAGGAATCTCCACCTCGTAGTCCTGCATGCGAGGCGTCTCATCTTCCTCCGGGATGTAGCGATATATGCTGACCTTCATCCGTCAGAGAATAGACCATCGGATGCCGATGTGCGCGTCCTCCATCAGGTGGGAGCCCCTCGCTGGTGCGTGGTACGGCTCAGCCTCTGGTGCTGAGTTGATCGGTTCGACTGCCCAGCTGGCCGGGAAAATACTCGATCAGTTCCACGATGTGGCCATCCGGGTCTGCAAAACAGATCACGCCCTGAACGCCGATCTTATCGTCCGGGGGGCGGAGTGGATTGGTGGGCACCAATCCCTGTTCCATCAGACTCTCAGCAGCCACCTGGATGTTCTCTGTCAGCAACGCCATGACCCTGGGTATGTGCGCTTCGGGCGGTTGCTCCTCACGTCGGTTCGTCCATCGGGGTTTGATCCACTCGATGAGATCGATCCGGGTCTGCAGATCGTCATCGTGAGGAAGGATGAGCTGGACCGCCTTCCCCTGGGCGCCGGAGAGCATGTTGAAATTCTCTCCTACGTAGTCCGGCCAGACGACATTCCGATTGTCCTTTATGATCTCGAACCCGAAACGGCCGTAGAACTCCGTTGACTGCTCGACGTTCGTGCAGGGCAGTACGAAGTGAAAGATCGATCTCGCTTTCCAACCCGATGTCTGTGCCATTACATCAACCCCCGAAATTCCAGCCGAACCGGATTCCGTAGGTCTGCGGCGGGTAGTAGGAGATGAAGCTGTTGTTGCCGGTAGACAGTCCGTCGCTCACGGTCAGACTCCGCTGATTGTCTTCATCCGTGATGTTCTTGATGAAAGCGTCAACCGTGAAGCGTTCGTCCGAGGTGCTCCACACGACTCGTGCGTCCCAGGTATAGAAATCGTCGGCTTTGTGGCGGGGAACGTTCTGAACCCGGTAGTAAACTTCATCCTGCCAGTAGTAGTCGGTCCGAAGGGTGAGATTGCCGTTGCGGCCGAGATTCCAGTCGTACTGTGCAGTCAGTGAGATCGTGTGTTCAGGCGAACGATTCAGCGTATCCCCGGCCAGATCGACCACTGGAGGTCCTTCCGAGAAAATGTAGTCGTCGAAAGTCGCGTCCAGCCAGGTCAGGTTCGCGCCGAGCAGCAATCCCTCACCCACCAGGAAAGTACTTTCAATCTCCACACCCTGGATCGTCGCCTCTGCGGCGTTGTCCGTGGTGAACAGTGTGAACTCCAGGAAGTTAACCTGCAGGTCTTCATAGTCGTTGTAGAACGCGGCAACGTTTACCTGGGCGCGCTGGTTCATGAACGCCGTCTTCAGGCCAACTTCGAAGCTGTCGACAAATTCCGGGTCGTAGGAATCGAATTGCCCCATCGAGAAGCCGCCGCCTTTGTAGCCATGTGAAAAGGTGAAATACGCCATCACATCATCGTTGACGAACCAGTCGATGCCGACTTTTCCTGTGACTTCTTCCCAGCTGATTTCATCGGTGGCAGCCAGATCGACCAGAAACTGAGGAATCATCTGGTATTCATCGATTTTCTTGTCGTCATCCGTATAGCGCAGGCCACCGACGATTCGAATCGGCAGGCCGGAATCCCGGAAGTCGTAGCTGGCCTGGCCGTAAACTGCGAAAGACTCGGTGCTCAGTTCTCCACCATTCATGAACGTGAATCCGAAAGGGGAACTGTCGTTGAACAGGTAATCGGTGCTCAGATCCTCATCGAAATAAAACGCGCCGATAATCCATTCCAGTGGGCCATCTGAATTGGAGATCAGCTGGAGTTCCTGAGTGAACTGTTCGGTGGACATCTCCCAGTCCTGAATCTGTATGTCGTTGCTGGACATATCGATATCCATGGTCTGATACCAGTCGTTCTCGATGTATCCGGTGATCGACACCAGTGTGACGGCGTCGAAATTCCATTCGAGTCTGGCGGACAGGAAGGTGTTCTCGAGATCGAGTTCTTCATCCCGGTCCTTTGCGATCTTGCGGGGATCCGAGGGGTTCGGAATGGCGCCCGCGTACACAGGGATTCCTTCGAAGGATTCTCTTCGTTTCTGACCCTGATTGCCCTTGTTCTCGAATCGCTGGGCGGTGAGAAGCAGGTTGGCATTTTCGCTGAGCTTGAAGTCCAGCTTGCCGCGTACGGCCCAGTGATCGATCGAATCAGCATCTTCGCCGACAGCGTTGTCCTGATAGCCGTCTGCTTCGTCGTAGATGAATGAGATCCGCCCGTTCACCCTGTCGGCGGCGATGGGCCCACCGACCGCACCACGCAGGCGTACCCGATCATAGTTGCCGACCGTTGCATCCAATGTGCCGTCGAACTCGTCGGTCGGGTTTTTGGATATGACGTTCAGCGCGCCGCCAGTGGTGTTTCTGCCGTACAGGGTGCCTTGCGGTCCTCGGAGGACTTCCACCCTTTCCATATCCCACATATCCACCGGCATGGAGGAGGGTTGCCCCACATAGACCCCGTCCACGTTGTAGGCCACGCCCGGATCGAATCCCGCGACCAGTTGATCTGAACCGATGCCGCGGATATAGGCGTAGGTGACTGGAGATTGCGAGTTGTGGCTGATGACCAGATTGGGCGTGGAGAACTGGAGTCCTTCGATGCCTTCAATGCCTCTCAGCTCGAGCTCTTCGAAGTCATATGCCGTGATGGCGATCGCGGTCTCCTGCACAGTGCCTTCACGTTTTTCGGCCGTGACCAGGACCTCCTCGATCACTCTTTCCTCTGCCTGAACAACGGTGGATACCAGAAATACCGCGAACGCGGCAACGGTAATCAGGTGCTTCATCGATCTCTCCCCAGCGACGAACTGATTATGTGTAACGAACGTTATATTACGAACGTTACGACAAAAGCAAGTGACTGCGGCAGGGTTCAGATCTGCTTCAGTCGCTCCAGATAGGAGTCGATCATTCTGGTGAGCTTGACCTTCGACATGCGGCCACCGGCCATCAGGTACTGAACGCCCAGTCCGTCCACGTAGGCAACAATGCCGCGGGCTTCTTCCTCGATATCAAGGCTCGAAGTGAGATCTCCGGCTTCAATGGATTCTTGGAGCAACTCCCGAACACGACCGAACCATTCCCGATAGCGGCGCCGTTGCTCGGATCGCATGTCGGGATTTGCTTCCGAGTGGTACCAGAGTGCAAGCCAGACCCGCCAGCTTTCGCCGGAACGTTTGTTGGTGGGAAGCACTTGAATCAGGGTGGCGCGAAGTGCGCTGAACCCGGTCTGTTGCTCATGGGCCTCGACCATCCGGTCTCTGACTTCGTCGCCGAAGTAGTTGAGAGCGGCGCGGATCAACTCGTCTTTGTCTTTGAAGTAGTGAACGAGTGCGCCGGTGGTGTAGCCGGCTTTTCTGGCCACTCCGCGCACGGTGGTTTTCTCCAATCCTTCTTCGAGGATCGTGGCGTAGGCGGCTTCTATGAAGTCCCTTCGTCTGGCGTTGTGGTCAACGACCTTCGGCAATGTGTTCTGTTCCTGTCCGGCTAGAGAATCGCCAGCGGGTTAGCGGGAGACCCTGTGGCACCGGGAATCTTGAGGGGTGCCAGAGTGAAAAGAAAGTCCGAGCGCGCGAGCCGGCCGGTTTTCGAAACCAGCGAATCGGTACTGAGATTGTGCATCAGGGTCATCCCCATGCCGCATATTCCCAGATAGTGAACGGGTATGGGCCAGTTTTCGGCGGGCCAGTTGGGTTGCGGATCATTCATGCCGTCACTGCCGAGCATGGCCACGCCGCGTTGATGCAGCCAGGAAACGCACTCAGGATGAAGGCCGGCCAGGCCTTCGCCACTGTTGAAGGTGCCTTCCGCGTTGATGCGTCGCTCACGACCCAGATGGACGATCAGCACATCGCCACTCTCCACGCGGACGCCGTAGCGCCCTTCGGCCGCCTCCAGATCCGCCACTGAGATGCGGTAATCACCGGGCAGGTAATCCATCCCCAGCATTCCGGGAATATCCAGCACCACCCCGCGCGTCACCACGCCGTCCGCCATCGGCATCATGTCGTTGTGCGTTGCTCCGGTGCTGCGCACGTCCGTGGCCGGATAGCCGTTGTACATTTTGCCGCCGACGAACACATGACACAGCGCGTCCACATGGCTGGTCGCAACGCCGTGGCATTCCACCCCGATATAGTCCAGGGCGACATTCAGCCCGGGATATCCGGGATACGGGCCGGCATCCCCGCCGCGCACGATCCGGTGTTCCGCCGGCCACGGATTGTCAGGTTCCGGATTCACCGGCCAGAGATTGCCCAATCCAACCGCCTCGCCGGTTTGAACGAGTGAGGCCGCTGCAAGCCGTTTCTCCGGTGTGATCAGATTGAGCGTGCCGGCTTCGTCGGCATCCCCCCATCGCCCCCAGTTGCAGACTTCCGACCACAGATTCTGACAGTAGTCATCGGTTACCTCGGGCAGCTTGCTCACGCCAGACCCTCCCGGAGTTCCGTGCCGGTTCGTTTTATGGACTCGATGACCAGTGGCTGCGGCACCGCGCCCATCTGCATCAGGCACATCAGCCGGTCGACGCCGATATCCCGGAATCCTTCCATCTTACGGCGGCAGGTGTCGACGCCACCAATAACGACGGAATCCAGGTGTCTGATCACCTCGAAGATCTCCTCATTGCTGATCGACTCCCCTGCGAACTCGCGTTTGAGCAGCGCGACGACCGGATTCGGATCGTCGAGGTCGTCGAGAGACGGTTGTTCTTCTGATTGCAGGGCGGAAATCGAGCCGCGGGACCTCGGATCCGTGCTCCCTCTGATGGCGGCGTAGAAAATGTCTCTCGGCACGTTGAACACTCTGGGCGCGGAACTCACGTACCACAGCGCGGCCTGTGGAGCGCCACTGGCGATCGCGGCTTTGTCCGACTTGCCCACATGGACGAATGTGAACACGCCGACCTGATTGTTGACCTGTGCGCCTGCGGGCTGTGTGCAGGCACTGATCTCGTTGCGATAGCTTGTGATCATTTCGCTGAGTTGCTGCAGCGGCGCAAAGAGCGTGGTCGCGAGCACGCCAACCCCGAGACTTCCCGCCCTTTCGAATGAAGGCGGGCTCGAACAGGTATGCCAGAGGGGAGGGTGCGGATCCTGCACGGGTTTTGGCAGAACGTTTCTGTTCTGCACCTGCCAGCGGCCCGTGCACCAGTTGAAGTTCGATTCGGTCCAGGCCTTGGGTATCAGCCGAGTGGCTTCCACCAGATCTTCGGCAGCCTGTTCTTCCGTGACGCCAAACGTCTCCCATTCCTTGCCGCCGGATTTGGCCAGGCCGAGTTCCAGCCGTCCGCCGGAGATGTTGTCCAGGAATGCCGCCCGCTCCGCGGCCCGCAGGGGATGATTGATTTCGAACGGGGTCAGAACCCCGGCATGCCCGACACGGAGACGTTCTGTTGCCCGCGCAACCTCCTGAAGAATCATTTCCGGACAGGAACTGTAGCTGAAGTCGGGCGTGCAGTGATGCTCCACCTGCCACCAGCATTCGAACCCTGCCTTATCCGCCGCTCTGGCCTGAGCGAGAGAATCATCGAGCAACGCCTGGAAGCCGCCCGATGAGTCGCAGTTCTGACGCTGGATCTCCGTGAAGATATCGAGTTTCATTCCGCCCTCCTATGTATAACGAATGTTATATAACAGCGGTACGGTTATAGACAAGGGGTAAATGCCCGGCGAAATCCCCGCAAAGTCAGCAACCGCCGATATGCGGATGAGCGGCCATGAATCCTCATCGACAATGATGCACAATCGGCACTGTGACGACGGCACTTCAGTCGGCCTCTAACATTCGATCAGAATCGTCACGGGATTAATCAGATGTTGAGGATGCCGTTATGACCGATCGACAGGCGTTAGCCGAACTCCAGGCCCGTCTCGAAAAACTTCCAAGATTCCCACTGGCACTGCTGCCCACGCCCATACAGCCACTTGATAACCTGGGACAAACGCTCGGGGGACAGAACCTCTGGATGAAACGGGACGACCTGACCGGACTTGAAGGCGGCGGGAACAAAACCCGGAAGCTTGAATATCTGGTGGGGGATGCACTGGCGACGGGTGCAGACATGCTGGTGACCGTTGGGGCAATTCAATCGAACCACACCCGCCAGACTGCCGCGGCCGCCGCCAGGGCAGGACTGAAATGTGCGCTGCTGCACTGTGCCTGGACCGAAGATGCGGGCGCGCAGTACCGGTCGGTGGGAAATCTGTTGATCAGTCACCTGATCGGCGCGGACCTTTATGTGGAGGAGACCGCCCGGCCGATCGAAGATCAGGGGCCGCTGGCAGAATTCGTCGCGCAGTTGAAACAGCAGGGCCACAAGCCCTATCTGATTCCCGGTGGCGCGTCAGAACACCGTCTCGGAAGCTTCGGCTACATGCAATGCGCCGCCGAAATCGCCGTTCAGATCGAGGAATCCGGCGTGAAGTTCGACTACCTGCTTCATTGCACCGGTTCCAGCAGTACTCAAGCCGGCCTGCTGGCAGGTTTCGCCGCCCTGGGGATCGGAACCCGGGTCATCGGCGTGGCCGATGACGACGAGACAGAAATCAAGAAAGCCAGAGTGCAGAGACTGGCCAATGACGCGTTGAGTGAGTTGGGTCTGTCTGCTCGGATATCAGCGTCAGATGTGGAAGTGATCGCTTCCAGTGCCAACGCCTATGGCGAACCTGATGCGGACACCATCCGCGCAATACGATTGCTGGCGCGCACTGAAGGTCTTGTCGCCGATCCGGTCTACGAAGGTCGTGCCATTCGTGGGTATCTCAACCTCGTCGACGAAGGCCGATTCGGGGAAAGTGGTTCCGGGAAAGAAACGAACGTCCTGCTCATGCATCTGGGCGGCTCGCCTGCCATTCATGCCTACGCAGAACAGTTGGGCGAGATTCAGTTGAAGCCGTTCAGCAGTCCATCCGGCTGACGGACCGTATTGGACAGGCGATGGCCGTCTCAGCCGGAGCCCGTCCGGGCGAACGCGATGGAAAGTGCCAGCGCCCCCACAGCAGCGACTGCGATGGTCCAGAGAATCCTGCGACCAACGGGTGACTTTCTGAGCCATGCACCGGTGACGCCAAGGCCCAGGAAGCCTGCGCCCGAGCCGAGCAGCCAGTGGTATCCAATCGCGTTGGCCAACACGCCCACGTAGAACGCGCCGATCAGCCCGAACAGCCAGAATTGCCAGGGTAACGGCTCGGCATCTGATTCCATCGCATCCACTGCCGGGGAGTCGTTCGCCTGGAATTCCGTATCATCCGGGCGCCGCCGCTGTGCCTCATGCTGTTGCTGGTCTGTCTGCCTTCGCGCTGCGTCACGCTGATTGGCCATCGCCCGTTCGTGGGCTTCCCGTTGTTGGCGTTCGAGCGCTTCCCGGCGCTGCCGCTCAGCCAGCCCATTGTTGTAGCGCTGCAATTCGCTGGCCGATGCGCCAGGTGTGAAACCCTGGCCATTCAACCCCTGTTGATACCCTTGCTGGTTGTTATTCGACATCCCGCCTTCCTCGATCGCCTGCTCGAAGTGTATGTCGATGGGGCAGTGTTAGAAAGCTGGCTCGTTCCGGGGCAGCCTCATCGACACGATCGTTGCGATCATAACGAAACCGGTGGAGACCAGCAGACAGGTCTCAAACCCCCACAGTTGATAAACCAGTCCGGAGCAGATGGTTCCGAGAAGACGTCCGGCGGCGTTCGACATGTAATAGAAACCCACGTCCAGCGACACGCCGTCCGACTCTGCGTAACGATGGAAATTAGCTGTCCGGCGTGCACATCCCGGCAGCAGTCTGGCCAGGCTACCGCAGCCCCGCTACCACCCGCAATTCTCAATCACCTATGCGCTGCCGCTTGAGGAAGTAATGACGCGAAACACCGAGCAGGGGTTGAATCACATATTGCTGGCGACGGACTTTTCGTCTCGATCAGACCGGGCGACCAGCCGGGCGCTTCTCCTGGCGAAACAGTGGGAGGCGGGAATCTCGATCGTCCATGTGGTGGACGATGATCAGCCCGACCAGCTCATTAAGGCCGCGACACGGGAAGCAGAGCAGATTCTGAAGACAATGCGCGACACCTTTCGTGATGTGCATCGAGTGGATTGCGAGTTCTCCATCGCCGTCGGGGAAGCTTTTGCCGGTGTGCTGTCCAGTGCTGATGAAACTGGTGCTGACATCATAGTTGTTGGACCGCACAGACGGCAGATCCTCAAGGACGTGTTTACCGGCACCACCGCAGAGCGGATAATTCGCAAGAGTTCGCGGCCGGTACTCATGGCGAATGGCCCACCGACCGGTGACTATCGAAGCGTTCTCGTTGCCACCGATTTATCCCCTGCGTCTGTTCCGGCATTGCGCATCTGTACGGATTTTCAACTAGCCAGCTATGCGGAAGTCTCTCTAGCCTACGTATTCGATACACCGGCCAGTGGTCACCTGCGCCGGGCATCTCTCTCGAAGGAGGAAGTCGAAGACTACATCAGCCAGGAGCAGGCCGATGCGCAACAGGCAGTGAGCGGGTTTCTCCAGCAGCACTCCTTCGAACCGGATCGGATCATGTTGCGACCGGAACATGGGTCCGTGGTAAGCGCAATCGAGGAGGCGGCCGGGGAGTGCAACGCTGATCTCGTGATTGTGGGCACGCACGGTCGATCCGGTCTGTCCAAGGCGCTACTGGGCAGCGTAACGGAGGCGCTGATGCGAACCAGCGAGCGAGACGTGCTTGCAGTCTCTCCCTGAACAGGTTGTACCCTCAGCCGCTACTGTTTTTGACTTCTGTCTTCAATCACCTGGCCGTTGCGACTGAATGACAGGCCTTGGGTGCCCGTGATGCCTACCATGATTGTCTCGATGATGGGCTCGCTCACAGCTTGCTCTGCTCCCCACTCGACAATGAAGTTAGCGCCGGAGCCACCCCGTGTGTCGAGTTGATCGATGACCAGCTCCACGGTGGCCAGCGGTGCCAGCGTGTGCCGTTCAGCCAGATAGTTCTCAAGGAGTTGGCCGGCACTGTCGTAGTAGCGAACTGAATCAATGAGTATGGGATCGTCCACGTCAGTATTGCGAATACTCAAGGTGATCGCGAGATCGCGCCTGCCCAAACCGGACAGATAGAGGTGCGAGTAGACCGGTACGTAGACAATCTTCTCAATCGGCAACACGGCATCACTCGATTCCGGCGTAGGGTAGAAGTAATCAGTGGTCAGAAATTCCGTTGCGTCCGGAACCGGCTCCCGCGAGCCTTCGGCACAGGCGGCAGCCAGCCACGACAGTGCCAGGACAAGCAGTATTCTGAATCGTGCTGACGACCTCATAAGAACTGCAGATTCAATGCAAAGAAGACCTGCCATTCCGGTTGCCCCGGGCCGGAGTCGGCGATGGAGAACTGTGGCTCGACGAAAAAGTTGTATACCGTCTTATCGCGTTTGATCACCTTGCCGATACCCACTCCGAGAGGCACGCTGTAGTCGTCATTTTGGAAATTGTAGATCCAGATCGGTGCCGCACGAAGATAAGTGCCGCGGCCCAGCTGATAAAACGCGAAGGGTTGAAAGGCGGCGACGTTCACATCGTCACGGTCGTCGTCACCAGCGAAGCTGTGTTGCCAGGACAACAGATAACCGTACTGAAACCTCGCTGATCGGCCATCGAACAGCACGTTCACCAGGCCTGCCGACCACTTCTCGCTGCCCACCTCGTCTTTGGTCGCCGTCGGTGCGGTCAACTGCGGCCCGATACCGAAGCTGACCGCCGGGTCACCCGTATCCATCAGGTAGGCGGTGAAGAGATTCAAATCGCCGACGCCGGTTTCATTGTCGCCATCCGAAGCTACTGGATAGGTGTTTACTGGAAGTGAGGCGCGCAGCAACCAGCCCGTGTCAGCCACAGAGAACGGCCTGGCGTAGCGTAGCCAGAACTGGTTCGCTGATTCATCGGAACCCGTAAGCTCGCCGATGTAGTAGTTCTGCAGATTAAACGCCGTCATGTTGGCCAGCGGGTTGTTTGCCTGAGCCGCATGACTGGCGTTTTCAGAGGCTGTCGAGTGTGCGGCCGTACAGACGAGAATGGCCAGTGCCGTGAGTGGGGTAACGGAATTCATCGATTTCTACCTGAAGGCAATCCGTGCCATCCGCAATCTGGTTAGTCGGGTTTGTGCCAACTGGAGGCGAGTTCCTTCTTCACCTCCAGTGGGGGTTAAGCTTACCAAACTGCAACGGTGCTTTCGTTGAAATCAACCGATCTGAAGCGGGCATTTTCGGTCAGCACTTCAAGATAGGCGATCGCGTCCATTCTTATCGCAATCGGACCGTGGATGCCTGCGAGTCTGAGTACCTCTGATTTGTCGGATTCCGTTGATGTGGTGACCGCCTGACCTGTAACCACCGACTGGTCGTCGAGCGTCACCCGAACGTCGTAATGGAACATGCACGCCATCTCGAGATAGTCGTGCAGGGTGCAGTCGATCCGGGCAGGCGTCATGCTGTCGCGATCGCTCAAGTGTGCTTCTCAAGGCTGTTTCGGCTCAGTTTTCATAACTCGCCCCGGTAGCGACAGATCCCCTGACGCTACGTCATGCACCCCTGTGACACACAGCAGCGGCACCTTTCCATCGACATTGACCTGCAGTTCAGCGGTGACGGCATCGAAGGCAGCGTTCTCCGATTCGCTCACAGGCACTGTGATTCGTGCCAGCTTGTCGTCCAGAACCGGGCTCATTCCGGGGCTGTCCAGGGCGATAGGTAAATAGGGTGCCGTGGCAGGCAAAAGATCCACGCCCGGTGAGACATCCCGCACCTTCAGACCCGCCCCGCAGGCTGCTTCCTCTACCAGGACCACCCAGTGAGAGTGCCAATCAGCCCCGTCGTTTGCCGGATCGCCATCGCCGTTTTCATCAAAGAGTGGCGTGTCATCGAAATCCGGGTGCGCGGTGATCGCCAGGGCCAGGATTCCGGATTCAGGGTCGAACCCGACGGTGGATGGATCGAGACTCGTGGGCCAGACGTAGGATTCCACCCTGGCGCCCGTCAGCTGGCCAATGGACTCCGGCTTCACGCTACCGGCTGGCCCCGCCAGTTCCATCGCAAATGTGACCAACCGGCCATCGGTCGTCGCCTCAGCGGATTTGATGTCGAAGGCGGGAGAAACGGTGTTGTCCCGATCGCTTTCGATGCGGTGACCATAGGCGCCAGTTGCTATGAACAATGCCGTCGGCAGAGCGATTGAGATGAGAGTAGAGGTTTTCATGCGGGTCTCCATAAGTTTCGATTCGAAACAATAAGAGAACAATAGCCCAATGATCTGCCCAGGGCAAGAATAAGTTCGACTCAAAACTATTTGTGCTAAAGTGGCTCAACAACCCTCGGCTGGGGAGAAACCTGTTGTCTGCAGATATTGTTGCGCTCATTGAGCGCCTGGGGCGCCTGCTCGCCACCGATTCCCATGCAGAAAGCCTGCTGCCCGTCCACTGGGAAGCGCTGCGCTACCTGCACAAGGCCAATCGTTTTTCTCGTACTCATGCTGCGTTGACGTCATATCTCGGGCTGACCAAGGGCACTGTCTCGCAGACGATCAGCGTGCTCGAAGCCAAAGCTCTGATCTCCAGGGAGGTCGACGAATCAGATCGGCGGAGCAAGCGGCTTAAACTGACGCCCCGCGGACGCAACCTGTTGAAGCGCGATCCGGTCGAAGACTGGCGTGCTCAAGTGGACCAGCTGACAAGCGCGGATCAGAGTGGATTGGCACGCGGTTTAGCCGAGCTGCTCGACCAGCGCCTGGCGGCTCAGAACCGAACGCCGTTCGGCCAGTGCCATAGCTGTCTCTACTTCGTGGATGAGCACGAAGACGGGAATCCGCACTACTGTGATCTGCTGAAGGCGAGTCTTTCGGACGATGATTCCGAACGGATCTGTGTTGAGCAACGAGTAGCCTGACCGCCGGGAACGGCCGACTTTTCCCATCCTGGCAACCAGACGACTTTGTCTAAGCCATGTACTGGGAGACGAGTGTCTCACCAATCTGCCCGGCCAGGGTGGATTTGCCACTACCCGCATTACCTGTGGTGTGTATTCGCATCATCGCCCGTTCGCGGATTACTGCCTGAGACCAACCAGCGCGCTGAGTCCCGCTGCGGCCGTGATGCTCGTGACGCATGCCAGCCAGATAGAAAACCGGTGGTCGCTCAGGGCTCGAATTGCCCAGAACACGTAGAGGGCGCAAAGCGGGAAGACGACGATCATCTCCACGCTGGGGAAGAACAGGACGTGCAGCGTAACGGTGCTCGCGATCGCGAGAGCAAGTTGGGCCCACTTAAGCCAATCCACCGTGGTCATATCCGGCCCGCTTATCCACGTTGCGGTCGAGGATAACCGAGATCAGTCGAAACGTCGGCTCCGGGCCGGGGTAAAGGTCAGCAAGCAAAGTATTCTTCGTTGATATTGCGAATCATTCTTATTATTGTTGTCGGCTTCACAACCGGCATCGAATTTGGGGATTTCAGCAGTGATCAGGGCATTGTTAACAGCGGTTTCAGCCGCAGCCGTTTTTGTACCACAGGCCAATGCTCAGGCGGCCCCGGAATCGGAGGCAAACCAGGCGGAAGAGCAGGTCGTCGTCACAGCGACGCGCATGGCGAATCCGGCCAAGTCCATTCCGAACACCGTCACCGTGGTGGATCAGGAAGCCATCACCCGCATTGCCAGCATCGATGACTCGCTCGCCGGAATCCTGGAGCGGACGGTCCCGGGCTTCGCACCGAACTCCCAGAAGATGACGGGCGGTGCGGAAACACTGCGCGGCAAGAATCCGCTCTACATGATCGACGGCATTCCTCAGCACAATTCTCTCAGGGACGGACTGCGGGATGGATTCACCATCGACAGCGCCTTCCTCGAGCGCATCGAGGTGGTTCAGGGCGCCAACGCGGTGCAGGGGATCGGCGCCACCGGCGGTGTGGTCGACATGGTCACCCTGCGCGCCAGCGGCGACGGCGAGTTCAATCACCGGCTCGATGGCCGGCTGACCACGGACGACAATTTCGACAGCGATTCCTTCGGCTACAAGGTGTCCTACGTGGGAGACATCAAGAAGGACCGGTTCGATTTCGTGGGCGGAATCGCCTACCACGAACGGGGCATCTACTTCGATGCCAACGGCGACCGCGTGGGTTTCCGCACGGCCCAGGGCGAGTTGCAGGACTCCGACTCCCGGGATCTGTTTCTCAAGTTCGGCTTCGAGCCTGGGGCTGATCAGCGCATTCAGTTGATGGTCAACGACTACGAGTTGGAGAACAACGGACAGCTGATTCCCGTCGCCGGCGACCGTGATGCCGGCATCTATGCCACGAGCATCGACGGCGACTCCAGTGCGGAGATCGGTGATCCGGCCAAAAACGATGTGACCACCATGTCGCTCGACTACCGGCACTCGGATCTGGGCGGCGGGCTGCTTCGGGTGCAGGGTTTCTGGCAGGACTATGCCGCTCTGTTCGAAGGCAGCGTGTCCAGCCGCTGGGAACTCGGCGACGGCGTGCCATTTCTCGATCAGTCTCAGATCAATTCGGAAAAGTACGGGGTGAAGACGTCCTACGAGCTGAACGACGTGGCCGGAGTGTCGGGCCTGAGAACCCTGCTCGGACTCGACTACGCCGTGGACGAGAGCGGTCAGACGCTGGCTCAGACCGGCCGGTACTGGGTGCCGGAGCTGGATATGGAAAGCCTCTCTCCGTTCGTGCAGGTGGAATACCTGTTCGGTGACTCGCTCCTGCTCTCCACCGGACTGCGCTACGAAATGACCACTCTCGAGGTGGACGATTTCGTAACCCTGCCCACCTACAACAGCACCTTTGTCGAGGGAGGTGATCCGGACTTCAACGAGGTGCTTGGCAATGTGGGACTCGTGTACGACCTCACGAATACCCTGGCTGTTTACGGTTCCTTCTCCCAGGGCTTCGACATGCCGGACGTGGGCCGGGTGCTGCGAGACATCAGCGTACCGGGTCTGAGCGTGGACAGCCTTGTGGACATCAAGCCCATAATCACAGACAACCTGGAGTTCGGCTTCAACTACGAATCCGGGCGCTGGAACGGCCAGTTGTCGGTCTACCTTTCCGAGACCGATCTGGGTTCCCGGCTGGTGGCAGACAGCGAGGGAATCTACGAGGTTCGCCGGGAGAAGCAGGAACTCTGGGGGGTGGACGTGATCGCAACCTGGACGGCCACAGACAACCTGCTGTTCGGCGTCAACTATGCCTATCTCCAGGGTGAGTACGATTCCGATGACGACGGCAGCACGGACACGGACATGACCAATGCCAACCTGTCCCCGAATCGCCTGAACGCCTTTGCGACGGGGAACTGGGGTGCCTGGGAAGCCCACGTGCACGTATCCCATCTGTTCGACCGCACCCAGAAGGGTGATGCGGCCTTTACCGATTACCGGCGTGAATTCGAGGGCTATACCCTGGTCGACCTGAACGTTACTTATGGCACATCCATCGGCACTTTCGGGCTCGGCGTGGAGAATCTGTTCAACGAGGAATACGAAACCCTGTACTCCCAGACCCAGACGGGTGACGACCGATACTTCTCGGGCCGCGGCAGAACCCTTTCGCTGAACTACAGAGTCCAGCTCTGAAGAGCAGTTGCGTCGTCAGCGGCGCCGCCGTTTCCACCAGGTCAGGACGCCGGTCAGAAAAAGCAGCAGGGGCATGAAGGCGACCGCGAGCATCAGGGCGCGGTAGAGGCCGCCGCCGATGTGGGCGGAATGCACGGGATAGATGGCGTGTGAGATGCGGACCGCCATGGGCAGCCGTCTGGCATCCTGGCTGAAGATCACCGAGCCGTCGCAGGGATTGAGATAGACCAGACTGCGCCCGTTCTGATGCCACTCCTGAGGATGTTTCAGCCGGAAACGGCTGGGCCGGTCCGCTCCGGTGGCGGGATAGATGCGGATGAGCCGGGCTTCCGGCAAGGTATCGCGCACCCGGCCCAGTTGAGCTTCCCAGGACACGTGAACGCTGCCCGCGGGGCAATTCACCGAGGTCGGCGGTGACACCGGACGCGGTGTTCCGGTTAAGGCGAGCAGCGCGTTCTGAGTCGCCTCGTAGTGGATCATGCCGAGACCGGTCAGCACCGCGATCAACAGCAGCGGTGCGGTGAGAGCACCGACCAGGCGATGCAGCCAGAGTGCGCGGGCTTGGAGACGCACCGAGTTAGGTGGCATCAGATTCCGGCGCAGGCGTGCGACGCCCGGCCACCAGAGCACGAGTCCGCTGACAATCAAACCCAAATAGATGAATCCGACCACGCCAAGCAGCCGTTCGCCGGGCGGGCCGCTGAGCAGTTCCGTGTGGAGGTGAAAGAGCTTCAGCAGCCAGTCCCTGTCGGAGCTTCTGATCCGAAGCGGTTCCAGACTGCCGCTGTCGACATACTCGATATGATCGACACTGCTTTTTTTGTACCAGACCTGATAGTCAGGACGCCGGTCCGTGGGGAGCTGCACCATGTTGAAGCCATCCACGCCGTGACGTTCGAGCGCACGGTCCACCACAGCGGCGGTGGCCCGATCATCCGGGGCTGGACGAATCTCCGAACCGGAACTTTCGAGCCAGGGTTTCAGAATCAGCACGGCACCGCTGGCGGCCGACACCGCGAACAGAATGCCGAGGCCAAGGCCGAGATAGCGATGGAGTGTTTTCAGCAAAGGAGCGCGGCTCATCCGGTGTGGTCGGTCCTCATGGCCGCAGGATAGAAAGCGGGTGGTCGTTCAGGGCTCGTATTGCCCCTATGATAGCGAGTGGTCAGCTTACGTACACTCAACCGGATGCGCCTGCCGAGGCAGAATCAGTTTAAGAAGGTGTCGTCCTGACGCCGTTGTCATCCGCCATCAAGAGGAGATCCTCAGCATGAGGCCAGTCTTTTTTGGACTCATACTTGCGTGCACGCTTTACTGCAGCTCCGCCCTTGCCGAACCATTGTCCGATGCTGCGTTTCAGCGCATCACTGAATCGGTCTACGCCCCGGTTATCGCGGCCCATAACATTCCTGGTATGGCCGTCGGCGTCACTTACAGAGGCAGGTCTCATATCTACACACACGGCCTCGCCGTCCGCGCAACAAAGCAACCAGTGACGCCCGAAACGCTCTTTGAACTGGGTTCGGTCAGCAAACTCTTCAACGTTGCGCTGGCCGGGCTTGCCAGTCAGCGAGGCCTGTTTTCGCTCGAAAGCACGGTATCGGCGGTGATGCCTGAAACAGGTGGAAGCGCGTTCGACGCAATCACGCTGTACGATCTGGCGGCCCACGCCAATGGCGGATTACCGCTGCAGGTGCCGAGCGAAATCCTGAATGATGCCGATTTGATGGAATGGCTGGCGGAATGGCTGGCGGAATGGAACACAGAAGGGGATCCGAAGAGCACCCGCGGCTACTCCAACATCAGCATCGGCTTGCTGGGGCGAATAACCGGCGAGGCATTTGGCAGTGACTTCGAGACCGCCGTAAGGGAGGAGCTGCTGCTGCCGCTTGGTCTCAAAAACACCTACGTGACAGTGCCTGAAGCGGCGATGCCGCGCTATGCGTACGGCTACGATCGGCACGAAGACCGCCCGATCAGAGTCAATCCGGGGATACTGGATGCTGAGGCATACGGGCTGAAGTCCTCCGTCTCCGACATGATTCGCTTTGTTGACGCGCACCTTGGAACGCTCACCGTCAGTCCAGATTTAGCGGCGGCACTCAGCCAGACCCGGGAAGCTCGCTACGACACTGCACACTATGCTCAAGCGATGGTTTGGGAAGAATATTCCTGGCCTGTGACAGCGGCAGAATTAGCCGCCGGCAACAGCAGCGAGATGGCGCTGGAGCCGCAGCCGCTCAGGCAGCGCGACGCACCCCTCGACGGTCCGATGTATCTCAACAAAACAGGGTCCACGAACGGTTTCGGAGCCTACGTGGCTATGGTGCCTGCGAAAGAAATTGGCGTGGTCGTCTTAGCTAACCGCTACTACCCGAATATCGTCAGGGCCCAGGCTGGGCGTGAACTGATGTTGAAAATCCTGGAAACGGAAACGCTGGCAGGAGGGGGCGTTACTCCTGACTCGACACCGAGATGACAGGAAATGGGATTTGAGACAGGTCGGTTTAAGATTGAGAGAATATCGTGCTTCCGACACAAACAGCCGTTTGTCAAAATATGTGATCCACTGAGTTCAGCCATGAAGGTAGGTCTTTCGTCAGCCTTGCAACTCCGGATTGCCATCGATCTGGACGATTCGACTCGGCTGCATGCTTGAATATCGATGAACACCTTCTCGCGTAGAAGACGACAATCTCCCGGGTCAGCGAGGCAACATGACCTTCCTCCGCGACGGCGTTGCCCAATCCCAGATATAGGCGAGCGACCCCTTCGATGTCACCCAAGGGTATCGGTGATGAAATCCAACCTGCCAAGTCGAAGGCCCGATGTGCTAGGGCTAACCCCTGCCAGTCGATCTTGACGAGTTCCCCGTTGGGACGTTCTAGCCAATTCAGGGGGTACGGATCACCAGAACACAGAACCTCATCACTTCCCGCTAGCTCGGAATAGGCTTCTCGTGTTTTTAACAGCACATCGATGGTGCGCTTGGGCAGCACACCTTCACAATATGCCAGGTCTGCCGGCTGCCATGAGCAGTCGATCCATTCAAACTCGTTGTGCGAAACAGCTGTTTCGTGAAGTGTCTTCAGAATTCGCAGCGGGCGCTCGTCATTGTTCCACTTCGACCGAGGCCAAGGGCGTGGAATGTACTCCAATTGCAGCCAGTTCCAATCACGATGCCACCCACTGGCCAATACGCCAGGCAACCAGCGCGCACCGGGAAACTTGTCGGGCGCGAATCTCAGGTAGAAGTCGTGTTCAGCCGTGTCGGTCTGTAGTTTCAGCACCGATTTCCCGTTCGGCGTCGTAAGCACGAAAACAAAGCTCTCGCTTAGCCCGGTCTGTAGTTCTTCAACAACTGTTCCGAGGTCCGGGTTGGAAGCTAAGACTTGATCAATTGGCGGCAGGGAAGTCATCGCTTCTTTTCGCAGAGACAGCGGCTATCTGCTATTCCAATTGCCGGGGTGGGTCGGGAACGGCCGCTCGTTCTGTTTGATCTTGAGAGGCAGTTTCCGGTCAATAACAGACACCCAAGGTTTGTGTTATTCCACCAAGCTGAGGCTGTCGGGCGGCGCGATAACCGAGATCATCTTCCAAGCCAGCCCTTCGACATCACCACGGTGATTGCACGCAATTGCTACTGAAATCCCAGGTTCAAGATTGACGACAGTGGTTTTGGTGCCCTGGTAGCTTCCCGAATGCCAGGTGATACGCTGATTCTGATACGTCGAATGGAACAGCCCAAAATTGTATTGCGTCATCCCGGGGACGACCTCAACTCCCGGAGACTCGAACATCATCTCCGCGAGGCCCTCTGTCAACTCATCGTTCCGCAGTGCATTGCTCCATATCAACAAGTCCTTGATTGTGGCGTAAAGACCGCCCGACCCGACCAATGTATATCGAATACGGTCGTTTACCCAATTGTCACCTTCTTTCAGGTAGCCTTCCGCGCGATTAGGAATGATCGAAAAGTCTTCGTGAAAGCCGCTTTCGTTCATGTTGAGTGGCTCAAGAAGCTCTCGATTTACGAAACTGCTAAATGGCATTTTTGTAACTTCTTCGACTATTCTCGCCAACAATAAGTATCCAGAGCTGTACTCGAATTTCTCTCCCGGAGGGAAGTTCAGGCTTTGGTCGAGTACGAGCTTTATAGCGGCCTGTTGGGTGATCGCGTTTCCGTAATCCATACCCTCTAGCCCCATGAGCTGTGTGTGGTTTTTTAGGCCACTGGTATGTTGCAGGAGATGCTCTATCGTTATCGCCTGCCCGTATTCCGGCATCTCTGGCAAATACGATCTGACACTATCCTCTAAAGACACTTTGCCTTCGAGAACCAGGAGCCCGATTGCTGCAGCGGTAAACTGCTTTGTTACGGAGGCGACGTGAAAGCGGGTGTGCTCGTTAATCGGAACCCCATACTCTAGATTGGCAGTTCCAAACCCTTTCAGGTACTGGATCTCACCATTAACCGCGTAACCGGCAGCACAACCTGGTTCTGAGCCTTCTTGCTGGAACAAGCCGTCTAACTGATTGGCCCCCATTGAAGAGCTGGCGACAGACAGCGCGAGATACGAAAGCATGGATCTCCGGAGATTCATGGCTCAAAGACTACCCAGCGCATCGTAGAGTTACCAACTGCGGTTTTCGGTCGTCAAAAGACTCTCATTGCGGACGACTACCCGGCAAGAGTCGCCGCACATCATCACGATGAAGACGGCCTTTGACTGATTTCCTAGCAAGTAGATGGAGACGAAGGTGAACGTCATCGTAATCCATACGACGCCAAAATACCGAAGAGCTATCTCTGCCTCTATAAAGGGCTTCTCTTAGCTGGAAGAGAACTCATTCGACCAATACCACAGCAGCTGTGATCACTGCCACAGCCAAGTCCAAGAGAAAACCTACTTCACAATACAGAAAAGGCTGCTTCGTCTGCAGGCTTACCCGCCATATATCAACAACTGGAAGAGTCAGCTCAGGCAGCGTTACTCACACAAAAAAGCCTCCGGTAAACCCGGGGTGGTTCATGGCGCTTTGTTGTTCCTCTTTGTGTTTGTTCTCGTCATAGACTCGTTTCCAAATGCGACCGCTTGTGGCCGAAAGCGCCTCGTACACTGCACAATGAGCGTCCGTTGCCGATTACTGAGCCGGAGATGTCTGGCTTCTGAGAGCCATTTTGTGCATGTGCACCAACTTGGCTAGTCCGACCACTTAACTCGGTCTTAGTGAGTCAGAGAGGCAGTTTCCCTTTCATCTTCTCCACAAAGTACGTTGATCCGATCACATTCAGGTGGTGATGATCGCGATAGAGCAAATGGCCATCGGCGTAAAAGATACACTTACCGTTGGGGCATTGAATGTCATCCGGCATGATCGCAGTTGGATAGTGCTTGAGCAGCCGTCGGTTATAACGCAGCTCTTTCTCGGCGGTCCTCTTATCACCCGAACACTGGAGCGCAATATCGTCGTCCGAGAACAATACAGCAGGCCTGGAGCCACATTCCCGCAAGGGGACGCCGGGCCGGATGAAGTCACCAAGAACAACTACACGGTGTCCTGCACCAAGCAGCGGCTGCACAATTTCTGTGGTGGCCTCTGCTATGACTTCAGGATTAGATCTTTTTGCGCTTGTTAGGATCACGTTGGTAGGTTCCTGGCCGATCAAGTGCTCGAATATCCGTCTGTTTCTTTGTAAGCACTCTTCAGCACTAGAGTTCTCTCGAACGTAACCCGCGAAGCCGCTCTGAGGAACACACCCCGACATATACATCACGTAGACATCGTAGTCCGGGTAGGCTTCAGCAAAACCAGGCGCGAGATGGAGAGCGTGGCTATCGCCCCAGAGAACGATCTGCTGACCCGAGTTTCGGTAGATCTGGCATGTGTACAGTTCCTTGCTCTTGCCGGGTTGGTAGTTTTCGCAATACTCCGCCTGCTTCGCTCGCCACTCTCTATCCGTCAGCGACAGTCGTTTGTCGGGAATCCTTTCGGGAATTCCACCGCTGGCAAATCCGTAGTAGGAAACCACGATAACGAGCAAAGCACCTCCTCCAGCCCCAGCCAGGAATCTGGTGTTTTCCATCCTCGGTGACCCTGCGTATCTGAAACGCAGCTCGACGAATCTGAATTGCATCCAGCCTACGATGACCGAAGCAGCGATGAGCATCACCTGTTGCAGAACGTCAGGTTCCGAGTAGGAGTAGGCATAGAAAAAGACCAGCATTGGCCAATGGACCAAGTAGATCGAATAGCTGCTTCGACCGATGAGTAATGCAACCCGGTACCTAAGCAGGTATCCGATGAAACCCGCATCGCGGGCGTAGATCACCATAGCCGTACCTGCGCAGGGTATAAGTGCAGCTATGCCGGGAAACGGAGTTTCATCCGTGAAGCAGATGACAGAGCCAGCAATCAAGACGATCCCCGCGACTCCAATGAGATTGAGCAGCAGAGGGCTCCTGATGCGGTTCTGAACGATCCATACCATCAAAGCACCAATTCCCAGCTCCATGATTCGGGGCGGAAGCAAGTAGAACGCAGCAGATGGATCGCCGATCAGAAGATACTCGGCCAAGCCAAGGCTGAGCAGACAAGCTGCAGACAGCGAGATGATCAGTGTCTTGGTGCCAAACCGGTGCAAAAGTAGAACGATCACGGCTGGCCAGACTAGGTAGAACTGCTCTTCAACGCTCAATGACCAGGTGTGTAGTAGCGGCTTCGTCAGCGCGAGCGCATCGAAGTAGTCTGCCTGCGACCAGAACCAGAAGTTGGAAACACTTAAAGTTGCCGTCATGGCAGACGCCGAGAAATCTGTCATTTGCTCTGGTGACAACAATGCGGACGCCAGTAAGAAACTGACTACAGTGGTCGTGAGTAACGCTGGGAACAGCCGACGGATACGGCGCAGGTAGAACCTGCCGAAACTGAAATCTCCATTAGCCTCTACTTCTTGAACAATCAGCCGTGTGATCAGAAAGCCGCTGATTACAAAAAAGACGTCAACACCGACATAACCTCCGCTGAAGTGCTCGATACCGACGTGATACAAAACGACGGTGAGAACCGCGATGGCGCGAAGGCCATCTATCTCTGGCTGGTAGGTTGCTCTATTTGGCATTCTGGAGGTGACTTAGAATCCCATCCTATGGTGGGTCTGTCTGATCGGACTTTAGCAGATTGTTGGGATTCTCTCATGAGCGATCCTGGTGCAGATAGCCATTCTGAAATGTCTGCATTTGGCTGCGGATTCCATAGTTCAACGCAACAACTAGACTCTGTCACCGAAGAGGAGAAATTCGCTTATGAGGTATCCAACTGACCGTAGCGCCGCATTCGAGCCATGCGGGTACATCGGCCTCTGCAGCACGCAACTTCAAACACTAACAAGGGTGTAATGAACCGTCCTCACAGCCTGCTGGCACTGAACTTATCGTTGGAGGCAGGCGAGGCGTTGCACGATATGACGGTGGCGGCGACCGAGGATCCGGCGGCAGCAGAAGCAGTCGCCGAAGAGTCGCTTGGCACGGAGCTCGGCGAAACGGCGTTGGGTCTCATCGTGAACCCGCTGCCCCTTCCTCTGCCGGAACCGATACCGGAGACGCAGCCGCCCAGAAAGATACCCAGCCCGAATAACCTGCCGCCGGCGGCGAACGATCCTGAATGGCTGCCGAAGAAGAAGTGGCTCATTGTCGGGCGGGTTGTTCGGGGCCTCAACTGGGTCTGCGCGCTCCTCTGTGCGCAGAGCACGGCGGACGACAACGACTTCAGGTGGCGCACGCTGGGCGAAGGATGGGGGCTGGAAGACATTGCCAAGAAGGAAGACGTGGGCCAGTCGTAAGGAGAGTTCAGAGCGGTCGTGGGCGAAAGCGAGGGTCCTTCTGCCCTCGAGCACCTGCGAATCCCGACCACTGCGGCGCAGCTTGGCGCGGTTTGGCTGAAATGGCGTGAAGACGGACCACCCCGCGGCATCTTTTATCCGTGCGAACGGGCGGTGTTGGAAGGTTACGTGCGCTACGTCCAGCATCCATTGCCCGATACGCTCGGGTATAACGTTGACACCTGCGACTTCTACTATTGATGACGAGCCGGGGAATTAGCGGGATGAAGTGGATTCTATTAGTCAGCTTGTTGTTCACGTGCGGTGTGGCTCGAGACGCGTGCGATATTGACAGCACGAATACGGTGTCGTTGAGGCAGACATTGTCGGCATCGACTTCGGGGACGGATGTACGTTTGTTGAAGTCACCAATGTCAGGATCGCCATACCCATCCTCGATTCAGCGGGATTCGTTAACGGGCCCAGGGGTGTCGTGAACGACGCGCTTCCAACTGCAGAGGTCTTCCACCAGTTTGCTGGCGGAAAATTGGCTTCGCTGGGGTTCCAGCTTGCGGGCGACCCAACGGTGACGCTTGGCAACTACCAGGACGCAGCTGCTCTCTATTGCTGTACCCGCGGTTTTTTTGTCTCCGTGGGTTTTTCACCGATGGATGCCAGAGCGGCTGCGGTGTCGTTTGGTCGCAAGTGGTCGTGGGATGGGGGCGCGCGCGGTTTGTCCAACTACCTTTTCGTTTTTGCACGCAAGTATTGGCTGGAGCTGCCCCAGAGCTATCCGCTCGTGAAGGGTGCGACAGGGGTGCGTGCCGCGAACCAGTGCATCCTTGAGGATTTGCAACGGACGGTACCGCAGATTCTCTCGCGCCTCACTCTGGCCGATCTGGAAGCTATTGAGTTGGAGCAGTTTGGCATGGCGTGGTCGAGCAAGAACCAATACGGTGAGGATTATCTCGCTCACGTGACAATGTCCGACGTGCGCTGGTAGTCCCTTTCGTTCGAGACGGCTTCAGGTGCCTGATACGCAACAACTCTAAGCTATTGATTAAGTTCGCTGTTCTAACTGGGATGCGCTCAGGAGAAATCCGCGGAGTGCAATGGGGAGACGTTGACTGGCGATCAGGATTCGTTCAGGTGCGGCGAGCATGGAAAGAGGGCAGGTTCTACGAGCCGAAGACCGCCGCTTCTGTGCGCTGGACCGACTTGTCCCGCCGCTCGGACAATAGCGATCTGCTGCTCCTGACGAGCGTTCGCAATTGAGCGAAATGGGCACTTGGTGGCAAATCGCCGAAAACTCGGCGATGGAAATCGTCGTAAGTGACTGAATTACATGGTGGCCAGGGGCAGAATCGAACTGCCGACACGCGGATTTTCAATTAACGGAGCCGCCGATCCAGGCTGATTCAGGGCAATCCTATCAGAGGCTTAGCCGGGAATTCGCTATCAACCAGGTTAGCTCAAGTTCTGATAGGTGATGTTGGATTGGGCACCAAGGTGGGCACTTCTCCAGCGACGGCTTTCGATCCAGAGCAAACATAGCGCGAATGGGCCCGCGCCATTCGGAACGGTTGTTGATGACAATGAGGCAACGTTTCATGGTGGCTGGTCTGACAGTACGAGCGTGCCAGGGTATGAGGGTGCTAGCTACCAATTCCATTTGCCAGATCAGCCGCCAGCTGAGTCGGTGATCACCGATAATCCCGATGGCGTTGCGACGGGAACTTGGCCTACGTCAACCTCGGTTGCAGGATATTCTGGTTCGAACTATCAATATCATTCTCCTGGCGTAGGAACCGCTGAGTTTAGTTGGACCGTGGATGTATCTGTCACTGGGGACTACGAAGTGTTTGCCACGTGGACTTCGCACGCGAATCGAGCCAGCGATGCGACGTATAAGATCCATCACGACGATGGGCAAGGTCAGGTGATGACCTCCATCGTTGTTGTTGATCAGCGGGTCGGCGGCGGGCAACGACAGAGCTTAGGTACATTCAACTTTCTTGCGGGTCAGGGAGCTGTCACGCTCGGCCAGGCTGAAACTGGTTTTGTCATTGCCGATGAAGTATCGATAACGCCGATAGGTGCGAGTCCCAACTCAGTGAGCTGGGCTTTTTCTGTTACTGCGGGTGGCGATCACCGAATAAGCGCCAAATGGACATCGCACCCTAACCGAGCTACCAACGCTGAATACGTGATCGAGTACGTAGACGGAATCAGCGGTCTATCGGAAAACATGGTGGCTGTTGTCGATCAAACGAGCGATGGTGGTGTGTACAACGACTTAGCGACATTGGACGTTCAGGCGGGAAGTACGGTGACGTTGACCGACCAAGCGAACGGTATTGTGGTCGCAGATGCTGTACAGGTCGTAGCCAGCGCAGAGGATGTGCCCAATCAGGTAACCTGGCCTGTCTCGATTTCACAGGACGGAGTCTATGAAATCTATGGAATGTGGACATCGCATCCTGATAGAGCAAGCAACGCCACCTATGAAATAGAAAACGGTTCGACGACTGCACAGATACAAGCCAATCAGCAGCAAGGCGGTGGCGACTGGCAGTTGCTTACAACCTTGGCGTTGGACGCCAGTCAACCGGTCAACATCACCTTGTCAGATGTTGCCGACGGCTACGTCATCGCAGATGCAGTCCAATTGCGTGGGATGAGTGGGGGAGTATCTGGTTTAAACTTCGTTCACTCAGATCACCTTGGAACTCCTCAAGTAGTGACTGGTGGCTCTCAACAGATCGTCTGGCAAGGGGACTACGAACCGTTCGGGAGACGACATCAAGCTTACAGATGCCCATTCGATTTCCTGGTCAGTACCACGACGAGGAAACTGATTTCCACTACAACTATTTCCGAGACTACAACACTGAGACCGGTCGTTACGTCCAAAGTGACCCGATAGGCTTGGGAGGTGGTCTCAATCGATATGCATATGTGCGGGGGGAACCCGATTAGAAGCGTCGACCCAATGGGACTCGTAACTTGGGAAGGCAGATTTTGGAACGGGCAGATATCAATGCTAACTGGCGGTTTAGATTGGTGGGTGTTCAATCTATCGTCCATATGTGAATCCTGGCACACAGAAAAGATATCTGTACGGGTTATTGCAGGTGGGGATGGATTCGAGCTAGGAGGCAGGCCAGGTCGATGGCCTTCGTTGGGAGAATTCGGGGGTCAGATCCAGCTAGATGATGGTTTAGCACAGCCAGCCCCCGAATCTCTGGAAGGAAATTTCTCCGTTGCGGGAGTGTCTATTGCCTGGGGCCTAGGATTTACTTGGAGTCACTTGATGCTAGGCCAAGCTGAAACACTTGGTGCGCAAGTTATCGCTGGTGTAGGGCAGTCCATTGGATCTGCCAGAGGCCAAGCCATAGTTGAGAGTTTCCGAGTAGACCCATGCGATTGTTGAGAACGTGACTATGCGTGTTAGTACATGTGTGTGGGGAAGTTCCGCTGTTTGTTTACTTTTAGGGTGTGAACTAGGTGATGTCGTGTCAGGTGTTGATCGGGATGTTCTATCCTCAAGTGTTGTGCTGGGTGTAGAAATGGTGGAACTGCGCCCGGGGGGTGCGCTATCAGTGAAAGGCGAACGAAGTGGGGTATGTTTCGTCGTCGGGGAAGCTGAAAGCATCGCACGTCGTCACGTAGAGGCGTCATTGGAGAATTCCATCGGCACTTCGAGTCCTGAAGGTTTGGCAATTCGAGTATCTGCTATCTCTTCTGGCGAAGAGTATTTGCTAAGCAGACCTTCGTGGGGGGCACGTCGATTAACCTTCGACGAAACCAATGTAGAAGTTTCAGTATGTTGGGAGTTTGACTCCGGCATTGATCTGCCTAGTTCGGTCGAAGCGATTCGAATCACTCCCGGCGTGGAGTTAGAGGTAGATGAGATTTACTGGCGGTCTGAAGAGGACTGACAACGGGCCTGCTAGTTTGTTTGTCGGTGTTTTCTGAGTGGCCACAGCAGCTTAGCCGTGTGGCAGTTTACTGCGTAGTGACGTGCCCCAGGTTCTGCGTTCACCAGCCTAGGCTTGTTTAGCTCGTTTTTCATACTCAACCGGGCTGAGCCCACCCAAGGTAGAGTGTCGTCGCTTCGGATTGTAGAAGCGTTCGATGTAATCAAAGATATCAGCCCGTGCTTCGTCTCGTGTCCGGTAGCGACGGCGGCTGATCCTATCGTCTTTCATCCGCGAGAAGAAGCTCTCCATCATCGCGTTGTCGTGGCACTCCCCAGATCGACTCATGCTGCATTCGATGCCGTTGACCGATTGAACCCACAGCTGCCTTTTTTAGAATATCTCGTTCGGCCTTCAGCTTACGGATCTCGTTTTTCAGCTGTGCGACCTCAACTTGCTCGGGTTTCATCTGCCCGGCGCCAGGAAAAGCGTGCGCCGGATCATCCCGGTACTGCCGTACCCATTTCCTCAGTACATTCTCGTGGATATCCAGATCTCGGGCGGCTTGGGAGACACTGAGCCCTCGCTCACTGATCAACCGAACTGCCTCCAACTTGAACTCCCTCGTGTAGCTTCTCCGTGTCATACCGTTCCTCCAAGTTCATCATCTCACCTAATCTTGGTGAACGTGAAACCTGGGGCACGTCAGCACCCGACATGATCGACTACGTCCGGTCAAACCTTGGGTTGGGTGATAGAGCCAAGCTCGGACGGCTGGAGGATCAAGTTTGGGACGTGAAATTCGACCTTGTCTTCGCTCCGACGAATGTGATCTGCCACATCGAGCCTGAAGCACTTCGGTCGTTCTTTGAGGTTGCGCACCGTGTCGCTCTACCCGGTGGGCGAATGGTTGTAGACACATTTAACCCAGACCACAGTAGGCAGCCGAGGGAAGAGTACGTTTTCCGGGAGTACATTGATCCCCGTGACTCCGCTCCAGTAGTAGTGCGTTGTCGACCGGAGTATCGGAAGGATGTGCAGGTCCTGCACCTTGCCTTTTTCAAAGGTGACGTTCTGCAGCGGGAGACTGACCTGATCCAGCACATGCACTTCCGTGATCTCATCATACGTGTAGCCCGTGACTGTGAATGGGAGCTAGCAATTGCCTACGGTGACTACGACTTCAGACCTTGGACCAGCGATAGCAGGAAACAGATTCATGTGTTCCAAAAGAAGGGGCGTAACTCCGGGTAGTGGATGCCGAGAAACACGGCCCATCAAACAGCATTCATCGAGTGAAATGGGCACCAAATGGGCACTTGGCGGGAAATCGCCGAAAACTCGGCTCTTCATCGTTAATGGGGGACACCGGTGTTCATTAAACTGATTTTGCGAAGATCGTTTAATGGAGATAACACCGATGTCCCACGCAGGAGTCATACTAGGCATATCTGATCTTGAGATCGAGCGGGTTGAGCGAGACCAGGCCATCAAGGTCTATGCCCGGCCCACCAGACGCCCCTCGTGCATTCATTGCGAGCATGAGGGCGTGAAGATCAAGGCAACCCGGCGGCGCACCCTGAAGCACACGCGCCAGGGCAATCAGGTGATGACGTTGCACCTGAGGTCGCCCAAGTACCATTGTCCCGAGTGCGGGCGCTACTTCTATCATCGGTTCAAGGGCGTCAGGCCGCGCTTCAGAGCCTCGGAAGCGTTCCGGCTCGAGGTCTTTGAAGCGCATGACGGTGGGGTCACTCAGTGCAAGATCACCCGCACCCACCACATCAGCGGGGCAACGGTGGAACGCTGGTATCAGAGCCACTGCCGGCAGAAGGTCTCGGAGATGTCGAACCGCCCCTGTCCGCGGGTGCTGGGGATTGATGAGCACTTTTTCACTCGTCGACGAGGCTATGCCACGAGCCTGGTGGATCTGAAGAACCACAAGGTCTTCGATGTGGTACTCGGGCGCTCAGAACCCAGTCTCAGGCGTTATCTGCAGCGTTTACCAGGCCGGGATCAGGTCCAGGCGATCGTTATGGATCTGTCCGAGACCTATCGCAGTATTGCCCGTAAGTACTTTCCCCAGGCCACCATCGTCGCTGATCGCTTCCATGTGATCCGTTTGGTGAACCAGCACTTTCTCAAGGTCTGGCAACAGCAGGATCCTGAGGGACGGAAGAACCGGGGACTGCTGAGTCTGATGCGTCGGCACGAGTGGCATCTGTCCGATGAGCAGCGAGACAACCTTCATCGGTATCTGGCTGAGTTCCCAGTGCTGAAAGCGCTCTACGAGGCCAAGCAGCGGCTGAACCGCTACCTGCTGTTGAAGACGCTGAACGCCAGGAGGGCCAGAAGGAAGTTGCCCGGGTTCCTGGAGCTGATCGAGCAGCTGCACGCCAGCCCCCTTAAAGGGCTGGCGAGAACACTCACCTCATGGCTCGAACCCATCGTTGCCATGTGGCGCTTCAGCAAGAGCAACGGCATCACCGAGGGCTTCCACACCAAGATGGAGATGATGACGAGACGAGTCTACGGGTTCAGGAATTTTGAGAACTACCGGTTGAGAGTCTTAACCCACTGCGGGTGGGATGGCATCATCAACCGGGTTTAGTGGATACCGGCTATCCCCCATTAAGTGGGAAGAGCCGAAAACTCGGCGTTGGGAATCGTCGTAAGTGACTGAATTACATGGTGGCCAGGGGCAGAATCGAACTGCCGACACGCGGATTTTCAATCCGCTGCTCTACCGACTGAGCTACCTGGCCAGGTGGGGTAGATGCTGGGGAGGTCTCTTCCGTACTAACGAACTACCCGGCGAGACTTTTGTTCTGGCCCCAGCAAAGGGGCGGTATTAAACAGATCTGCCGGCTAAAACTCAAGGTCTGTAACTTGTTGATTCTCAAGCGATCGTCGAGAAGTCTGCGGACAGCCTTTCGAGGATCTTTTTCCCCGCCGCCGCATGCCTGGGGCTGTTGATCATTCCGGAGTCCACCAGCACGATGCCGAAGACGACGGCCCAGCCGCGTGCCCGGCTGAGCAGGTCCGCATCCGGCCGGTAATGTTCGAGCGCCTTCGCCCGCGCCGATTCAGATGGAAACAGCGCCCAGATCCCTGCGAGATCGGTCGCCGGGTCACCGCCGTTGAGATCGCCCCAGTCGATGATTGCGTGGATTTCGCCATTGTCCGCGATCAGCACGTTCTGTGCGTGCAGGTCACCATGCAGCCAGCGCCGCTCTTCGCTTTCCGGCGCCTGTAGCGCCGCCGCCCACGCGCTTTCGATGGTCGGGGTGATCAGATTCGTCTTTTCGCGCACTCGCGCCATCCGCTCCTGCGTGTTCGCCTCGCGCACGCGGAGCGGCACACCGCGGACTGGATTTTCCGGGGCGTCTTCGGGTGCGGGCTTGTGCAGGGCGAGCAGAAACCGGGCGAAGTCTTCGGCCTGTTCCTCGTCGGGCGGGCATTCGTCTGCGCATTGTCCTTCGAACCAGGGCAACACGCTCCAGTGCCAGGGATAGAAATCTGTTGGCACCCCGGCGCGAACGGGCGTGGAAACGGCGATCGGTAGTTCGGGCGCGAGGACGGGCAGCCAGGTCTGCTCGTGGTGCATCAGTTCCGCAGCGGCTTCCCTGCGAGGAACACGCACCACATATTCGCTGTCCAGGCGAAAGAGCACGTTATCCCAACCGGTATCCAGAGGGCTGAGGGGCAGAGCGTTGAGGTCCGGGCACTGGTGTTCGAGCAGGCGGCGCACCAGCGCCTCGTCCACATCGACTTCGGCATCCGGCTTGCCGGGAGGCATGTGCTCAGACAGCGTCAGCTTTTTCATTGGCTGAGTCAGCTGCGCGGCACATAGCCTGTCGCGTGATCGGTGGGTTTGTTGTCCAGAAAAAGTTCACGCTGTTCCGTGAGGTACTTGCGCGCTTCCGGGTCGCGCAGATTCAACGTCTTTTCGTTGATCAGCATGGTCTGCAGATTCTGCCATTCGAGCCAGGCTTTCTTCGAAACCGTGTTGAAGATTTCTTCACCTGCGGGACCGGGCAGGGGGGGAGATTCCAGCCCTTCCAGTTCTTCGGCATATTTGCGGCAGACGACGGTACGGGTCATGTGGGCGGGAACTCCGAAAGTGAGGCGATCAGTTTAACGGCGGGGGCGGAGAGGCCAAGGGGTTCGTTGCTGCCGGTGGCGTGCCAGCGCACGTCGTCCCGCTCCCGCACCGTGGCTGCCGGCGCCGCCACCTGAATGTAGACCGGCTCGATATCCAGATGGAAATGGGTGAATGTGTGGCGGAATACGGGGGCGGTGTAGGTGAGCAATGCTGGCACCGGCTGCAGGTTGAACTCCCGGATGAATCCTTCCACTGAGGTGTTCGCCGGGCGTTCCGGCGGTGTCCAGAGCCCGCCCCAGATGCCCTCTGCCGGCCGCTGTTCCACCAGGCAGGTGCCGGCGCCATCGTGGGCAACGAAGATTCGCGCTTTACGGACCGGCTTTTCCTTCTTCGGCTTCCGGCCGGGATAGACATCCACTTCATTCGCCGCCAGGGCCTGGCAACGCTCGTTGAGCGGGCAGTCGGCGCACCCGGGGCGTGTGCGTGTGCAGAGCGTGGCGCCCAGGTCCATGATCGCCTGGGTGTAGTGCGCCACCCGTTCCGATGGCGTATGTGCCTCAGCATGTGCCCAGAGCACTCTGGCCACTCTGGTTTCGCCCGGATAACCGGCCACCGCATGGAATCGGCTCAGCACCCGTTTCACGTTGCCGTCCAGAATGGGTGCGCGGATGCCCGCCGAAATTGCAGCGATGGCCCCGGCCGTGGACCGGCCGATGCCAGGCAGTGCTTCCAGTGCTTCCACGGTGGTCGGCATTTCCCCGTCATGAAGTGTCAGCACCTGCCGGGCTGCTTTGTGCAGATTGCGGCCCCGGGCGTAGTAGCCGAGCCCGGTCCAGTGGTGGAGCACCTCATCGAGTTCAGCGTCCGCCAGATCCCGGACCGTGGGAAACCGTGCCATGAACTTCTCGAAATAGGGGATCACCGTGGCCACCTGGGTCTGCTGCAGCATGATCTCCGAGATCCAGACCCGATAGGCGTTCAGATCCTGTTGCCAGGGCAGGTGTTTTCGGCCGTGCCGGTCGTACCATGCGAGCAGCCGCTGGGCGAACCAGTCCATCAGCGCTTAAGGATCGTTCCGCTTTTTCAGAGATTCGCCGAGGAGATCGAGCAGCCCGCGGGCGGTTTCCCGGTATTCCTCCGGCACTTCTTCTTCGATCACCTGATCGATCTTCTCCCGCGCCTCACTGCCCTGCTCGCTCGTCAGCACAGCGGTGACGAAGTTCTGGGTGGCTTCCTTTGTCACGCCGCACTGCGGTGCTTCCAGCGTGCCTGTGCATCTCAACGGGATCGGCAGTCCCACGAGCACCGGGTCCACATCGAAGCTGTGCAGGTCCGGGTTGTCTTCGAAGAGGAACTCCACGTCCATGTCGAGGGCGTCGGTGAATGGATCATAGTCACCGTTCACGGCGGCGGTGAGATTGTCGAAGGCCAGGTCGAGCTGATGGTTGGTGCCGTTGATCGCCCAGTCCCCGATCAGCCGCTCGTAGGACCAGAGATCCGGCCAGGCAGCGATCCGGTCCGGTGAGCGCAGCAGGGTGGCCAGCGCCAGGAGCGGTTCCTTGATCTTGGCGATGTCGATCCGGCCCTTGCCGCCATCGAAGGTGGTCTGACCGCGCACGGAGCGTACGAGTTCTTCCTTGCTGTTACCGCGCATGGTGATCTCACCGCTGTAGGCAAGCGGTGCGATCCAGCGCATGCGCTGATTGAGGAATTCCATCAGCGAAGTGCTGTCCGCCCGTTCCAGATCCGGCACGATTCGCCAGCGCACCGGCTCAGCGGAGGCGTCGATGTCCACGATCGCGCTGGCACTGCCATCGAAGAAATCCGGAATGCGGACCTGCGTGCTGCTGACGCCGCCGGCGTTGGAGAGGGTGAGTGCCACATCGGTGAATGCTTCTTCCTCTGCGGTTAATCGGTCGAGCAGACACTCGCCTTGCCAGTCTACGGTGCGCCAGATGGAGACCGGGATGATCGCACCTTCCGGGTCCGGCGGCTGGGCGCTTTCGGTATAAGCCGCGTCCAGATTGCAGACGCCGGACGCCTGTGTGGTCTCGAACCGGGTTTTGGTCAGCGAAGCCGTTCGAGCGTTCGGATCGATGGCGATCAGGCCATCGAGCTCGAGGGGTAATGGATCGCCGGCCGCCGGCTTCTGTGTCAGGCTGGCGGTGAAGGGAGATGGGGTGGCTGGTTTGAAGTTGTGCAGTTGAAAGGAATCGATTTCCGTCACTTCTTCGCCCTGGGCGATCACGAGGTCGTCCAGGGTCAGCGCGAGAATTTCCCATTGATTGATGTCACGGCTGGTCACCACGCTCATGAAGCTGAGGTCGAGCACCAGTTCCCCGAGTTCGTAACGGTTGCCTTCGTATTCGGTGAGCACACCGGCCGCGGAAATACCCAGCGGTGGAAAAAACCGCCAGTTCAGATCGCCGGTGATGTCTACCCTGGCGCCCGTCTGCTCCTCGATGAACGCCTGTATTTCCGGCTTGAACCGATTCGCATCCTGCAGAAAATAGCCGATCGCAGCCACGATGAGCACTGAGACGGCTAAGCCGATCAGGATTCGAAGCAGAAATTTCATGGGACGCCGGCCTCTTTGTCTGGGGAGAATCGAGGCGATTATAGAACGACAGGCTGTCGATCAGCTGAACGGAATCACAGGGTGTCGAGCCGCCGGATCAGGCGCACAGGCTCAGGGGTGACGGACTTCGGTCAGGTGCCGGCGGGTGGTCTTGAATACCTTCAGAGCTTTCGACCAGGAGGGCGTGGTCAGCGGGCGACGGCATTGCCGAACGTGCACATTCAGCGCGTCCTCGGCCTCCGTGAAGGAGATATAGGGGCCCTTCGCCAGATTGCCTCTGACGTTGAAATACCAGCGATCATCGTCATCCTGGTAGATCCGGTCGGTGTTCATTAACGGGGATCCAGGTACTGCTGTCCATGAGCGCGTCCGTTGTGCCGCTGAAATCCTCAACGCGTGCAACGAACAAAGCAGCGCGGTCCTCGCACTGCCACCAGGGCTATTGCACCACACCCGCATGAAGCTAATGTATAAACATGTAACGCGAGGAGCGTATTGGTGAGTGTCGAACCCTTTGATCCTAGTGCACTTGCACTAAAACTCGACGAGCGTGTGCTGAATGAACTCGCTGGCGCGGCCGCCAGACTGGATGAAGCCGATTTCGGGCTGACCAGGGAGCGGATCAGTGCGCTGGCCGCGGTGGCCCGTCAGGACGGAAAAAACGATTGGCCGGCGGCGGCGGCGGAGCTCGACTCGACTCAGCTGATCGACCTGATCCGCCTGTTTACGCTGGCAGAACGTTTGCCGGGCTGGGAAGCCGGGTCCCGCTCGCCGGTGATCGCCCTGGCGCAGGAACTGAAGCGTCGGGGGGACTATCCGGAGGATCTGACCAGCTGGATCAAAGGCAACACCGATAATCGCTTCCTTCCCTACGGCAGTCTGATGGATCGGCTCTGAGCGACTGCGCTGGCGCCTTTTCGACTATACTGCGCCGGCTTTTTTCCCGAGATGAGACCATGAGCAAGCAGCCGGGCGCGCGGACGGCAAATGTGGCGCGCGATACCCAGGAGACGAAGATCACCGTGGCGGTGAATCTGGACGGCACCGGTGTGGCCGAACTCGACACCGGATTACCCTTTTTCGAGCACATGCTCACCCAGATTGCCCGGCACGGCCTGATCGATATGACGATCAAGGCGGATGGCGATCTGGAAGTGGACGCCCATCACACGGTGGAAGACGTGGGCATTGTCCTCGGTCAGGCCGTGGCTCAGGCCGTGGGCGATAAGGCGGGCATCAACCGCTATGGCCATGCCTATGTGCCGCTCGATGAAGCACTGTCTCGTGTGGTGGTGGATTTTTCAGGCCGGCCGGGCCTCGTCTATCAGGTGGAATACGTCCGCGACCGGATCGGCAACTTCGATGTGGATCTGCTCCGGGAGTTCTTTCAGGGCTTCGTGAACCACGCCCAGGTGACCCTGCATGCGGCCAATCTCTACGGCGACAATGCCCATCACCAGGCGGAGACGCTGTTCAAGGCTTTCGGGCGGGCGCTGCGTGCGGCGCTTACCCCGGATGCGCGGATGGCGGGCCAGATCCCGTCCACCAAGGGCAGCCTCTAGTCCCATGCTCCTGATTCCGGCCATCGATCTCAAGGATGGGAAGTGCGTGCGCCTGAAACAGGGTCGCATGGAGGACGTGACGGTCTTCTCGGATGATCCCGTTGCCATGGCCGTGCACTGGAAAGACGCCGGGTGCCGGCGGCTGCACCTGGTGGATCTGGATGGGGCTTTTGCCGGGGAACCCAGAAACCGGGATGTGATCCAGGCCATCACCGAGGCAATGGGCGACGTGCCCGTGCAGGTGGGTGGTGGTATTCGCGATCGGGAAACGATTGCCGCCTATCTGGAAGCCGGTATCGCTCAGACGATCGTCGGCACCAAGGCCATTGAAGAACCGGCTTTTCTGGAAGCCGCTGCTGCTGAATTCCCCGGGCAACTCATTCTGGGCCTGGATGCGAGAGACGGAATGCTCGCGGTTGCCGGCTGGGATGAAACCTCTTCCGTGGAAGCGGTGGCCTTTGCCCGGATGACGGCTTCTCTGCCGCTTGCCGGCATCGTTTACACCGACATCGCCCGGGACGGCATGCTGAGCGGGGTCAACGTGGAAGCGACGGTACGGATGGCCGAGGCGACGGAAATTCCGGTGATCGCTTCCGGTGGGGTCACCAGTCTCGAAGACCTCGCCGCGTTGAAAGCGGCCTTTCAGACTGCCAACGGCACCCTGTTGGGCGCCATTACCGGCCGAGCGATATATGCGGGGACGCTGGACTTCCGAGCAGGGCAATCCCTCCTGGATCAGCCCGCCTGATCGGGATCGCCGGCGGGACCAGGTCACTCAACGTGGTGAGCACCACGTCTTCCGGTAGCGCCTCCAGTTTCTCGCTGAGAAAAGCCACCGTCATCGGGTAGGGATGGGCAATCACCACGGCCTGTCCCCGACGGCGGGCAATGGCCAGGCTGCGCTCGAAGGCGGCTTCCAGGTGCGCCTCACTGCGAATGTGATCGAGGAATACATCCCGCCGGAGGGTCGGCACCTGATGGGCGCGGGCGGTGGTTTCGGCGACGCTGTGCGGGGTGGTCCGACTGTCCAGAAAATAGAGCCCGCGACGGGCAATCCCGGCCATGAGCTGTTCCATTGGTTGCCGATGCGCCGTGAGCAGACTGCCGGTGTGGTTGTTCACGCCGGTGATGTTCGGAAGGCGGGCAAGCGCGGCTTCGAACTGTGCCTCGAAGCGTTCCGGGGTCATATCGAGTGCCAGGGTGCCCGGCTCCAGCTCGTTGGCGGCCACCGGTTCCATGGGTTGGTGCAGGATGATCTCACGACCGGATGCGTGGGCCCGCTCGGCAATCTCCAAGGCATGAGGTGCATAGGGCAGCATGCCGAGGGTGAGCGCCTTGGGCAGGGCCAGGAGTTGTTCTCCCCGGCGCAGGCTGTAACCCACATCGTCGATCACGATTGCCAGACGGGCCGGGGGCTCCGTTACCGGAACCTGCTGGATCAGATCATTGGCGCTGCTTTTGAACGGCAGTAGAAAACTGAGAGCCGTGCAGAGAAAGAGGGCGACAGAAATTGCGGGGGAGGAAGCGTGCCAGGCCAGGGGCTGGTGAGCGGTAGATTTCCCAACAGGATCAGGCTTGGACAAGGGTGCCAATCCGCGGCTCGTCAGGGAGTGCAGAATAGAGGTGATGGCGGTGGAAAGCCAGCGCCCGAGCGATCATTGCTCAGAGTTTGGCGTGCAGGCCCTCCGTGGGCTCCTCTGTTTCCGTGTTCTTGAGCAGCGCGAGCGCTTCTGCCAGCAGGGCAGGTTCGTTGTCGCCCTCTTCGAACACCACATCCGGCTCGATGCCTGAATTGTGAATCGTGCGACCGCTGGGTGTGTAGTAGTAAGCCGTGGTGAGCTTCAGTGCCCGGTCACCGGTGAGCGGCATCACGGACTGCACGGAGCCTTTGCCGTAGCTGGTCACACCGAGCAGCTTGGCGCGCTCGTGATCCTGCAGGGCGCCGGCAACGATCTCCGCAGCAGAGGCAGAACCGGAGTTGATGAGCACCACGATGGGCTTACCGTCCAGGGCATCGCGGCCTGATGCCCGGTATTTCAGGTGGCTGGAGGGCAGCCGGCCTTCCGTATAGACGATGAGACCATCGGTGAGAAAGGTGTCGGCGACAGAGACGGAAGCCTGCAGCACGCCGCCCGGATTGTTGCGCAGATCCAGAATGACGCCTTCCAGTTCCCGTTCGTTCTCTTCGACCAGTTGCTCCAGAGCCCGATTGAATTCCCGGGCGGTGTTGGACTGAAACTGCGAGATCCGCACATAACCGTAGCCGGGTTCGATCAGTCTGCTGCGCACGCTGGCCACGGTGATATCGGCACGGGTCAGGGTCACGTCGAACGGATCCTGTGCTTCGCGATCGATGGTGAGTGCCACATCGGAACCCGGCTTGCCGCGGAGCAGGTCCACCACCTCCATGAGTTTGCGACCGGCCAGTGGCTCGGCGTCGAGGGCGATGATCCGATCACCGGACTTCAGCCCGGCTTCGGCCGCGGGTGTGTCGTCCAGCGGCGCAATGACGGTGAAATACTCATCCACCAGCCCCAGCTCCACGCCGACCCCGCCGAAGTGACCGTTGGTTTCGTCCTGGAGATGGGCGTAGTCCCCCTCATCCAGGTAGTTCGAATGGTCGTCCAGTTCATCCAGCATACCGCGCAGGGCGCTGGAAACGAGGGTGCTGCGATCCACTTCATCCACATAGCTCGCGTGCACCTGATTCAGGACTTCATCAAAAGCCTGGGACTCAGGCGTCTCACCACGGAAATCCAGCCACCTGTGGTAGCCGGAGATGCCGAGGGCGATGCCGGTCACCATGGACAGGACGATGCCGATGAGGGTGATTGCGCGAAGATGCATGGGTGCAGTGTATTGGAGGCTCAGCGCCTTTGCAGCCATGCTATAGGATCGCGGGCGGTACCTTTTTGACGTACTTCAAAGTACAGACCGCTCACCTGCTGGCCCCCGGACTTGCCGGCGCGGGCAATGACCTCACCTCCTTCGGTCCAGTCACCCACGGTTTTCAGCAGCACGTCTGCATGGCCGTACAGCGTCATGTAGCCCCCGCCATGGTCGATGATGGTGAGCAGGCCGAAGCCACGCAGCCAGTTGGCAAATACCACCCGGCCCCGGAACACGGATTTCACCTCCGTGCCTTCCTCCGCAGCGATGAGGGTGCCGTGCCAGGTGAGCCGGCCATCGGCCCGGGACTGACCGAAGGCGTTGGTCACCCGGCCTCGAAGCGGCCAGGGCAGGTTGCCTTTCCGGGCAACGAAGGCGGAGCCATCCAGATCCGTCGCGCGTCGGGAAAGCTCGGCGAACAGCTGTTCCAGACGGCTGCGGTCTGCTTCCAGACGTTTACGCTCGCCCGTCTTGTCTTCCATTTCACGGTCGAGCTCGGCGATCAGGTCGCGGCGTTCTTCCCGTTCACGCACCAGGGCCTGTTCCCGGGATCGCAGATCCTCCCGTCGGGCGCGTTCTTCATCGGCCCGGGTCTCCAGTTGAAACCGGTTGTCGGCCAGGTCGTCGAGCGTCTGCCGGTAGTCGTCGAGGGCTTCCAGCCGGGCTTCGGTGAAATATCGGTGATAGCGGGACATCCGTTCGAAGGTGTCCGGCGATTCCTGATTGAGGAGCAGCTTGAGAAAATCCTGACCAGACATCCGATAGCTGGCCGCCAGATGCTCGCCGATCAGTTCCGCCTGCTCGGTGCGCCGGGCTTCCAGGGTTTTCTGCTCAGCGGCCAGGTCGCCGATTTCCTGCTCGACGGTTTTCAGCGCCTGATTGGCGGCTTCCACCGTTCGGGCGACGGTGGCAACTTCCTGGTCTTTCTCCTGAACCTCCCGTTGCCAGCGCACGCGCTGCTTTTCCGCGTCCGTCATCCAGCGGTCAAGGGCGTTCAGGCGCTCGACCACTGCATCCAGGGCCTTTTTCGCAGCATCCGGATCCTCGGGTTCCGCGGCAAATGCCGCGGTGAGCGGCAGGGTCAGAGTAAAGGCGAGCAGCAGGCTGCCGGCCTGGCGGAATGCCAGTCGGCGTGGTCGGGATCCGGGCTGCTTCAAACGCTCGCCGGCGAACTTGAAACGTCCGCCGGTGCGGAGCTGGTCAGCAGGGATCTGCCGGTCATCTCTTCCGGAATATCCATCTGCATGAGATCGAGCAGCGTCGGCGCCACATCGGCCAGCGTCCCGTCTCCGGCAAACTGCACGCTGGCGGGGCCGAGATAGACGAGGGGCACCGGTTCGCTGGTGTGGGCCGTATGCGCCTGCTCCGAGACATGGTCGAGCATCTGCTCCACGTTACCGTGGTCGGCGGTAATCAGCATCTGACCGCCCACTTCGGCGAGTGCCTTTTCCAGCCGGCCGAGGCATTCATCCAGGGTTTCCACCGCCTGCACCGCCGCATCGAACACGCCCGTATGGCCCACCATGTCGCCATTGGCGTAGTTACACACGATCAGGTCGTACTCGGAGCCGGTGATGGCGTTCACCAGTTCATCGGTCACCTTGGCTGCATTCATTTCCGGCTGCAGGTCGTAGGTGGCGACCTTGGGGGATGGGATCAGCAGGCGCTTCTCGCCCTCGAAGGGGTCTTCCCGGCCGCCGGAGAAGAAGAAGGTGACGTGGGCGTACTTTTCGGTCTCCGCGATTCTGAGTTGGGTTTTGCCCCGATCGGCCACGAATTCACCCAGGGTGTTGGTCAGCACCGGTGTATCGAAGGCGCAGGCGGTGTCGATGTCGTCCGCGTAGCGGGTGAGCATGACGAAGTCGACCAGATTGGCCACCGTGCGGCGCTCAAAGTCATCGAAGGTTTCGGAGATGATGGCCCGGGTGATCTGGCGGGCCCGGTCGGCACGGAAGTTCATGAACACGACGGCGTCGCCATCATTGAATCGGATCGGCAACTCTTCCCGGGCATGCACGGCCGTCGGCTGGACGAACTCGTCGTTTTCGTCCCGGTTGTAGGCCTGATCGAGGGCGTCGACCGCCGAGGTGGCATGGAAGGGGGCTTCGCCGCGCACCAGCAGTTTGTAGGCACGGCTGACCCGGTCCCAACGACGATCCCGATCCATGGCGAAATAGCGGCCGCAGATAGAGGCGACATGACCGTTGCCGAGTTTCGAAAAGAGGGCTTCGGCTTTCTCCAGAGAGGCTCGAGCGCTGCGCGGCGGAGTGTCACGGCCATCCAGAAATGCGTGCAGCATGACTTTCTTGAGTCCGCGGGCGGCGGCGATTTCGAGCAGCGCGAAGATCTGTTCTTCGTGGCTGTGCACGCCGCCGGGAGAGAGCAGGCCCATCACGTGCAGGGTGCCAGCGGAGCTTTCCACGCGATCGAAGCACTTGTTCAGGGCCCGGTTCCGTGCGAACTCGCCCTGTTCGATGGCCCGATTGATGCGGGTCAGATCCTGGTAAACCACCCTGCCAGCCCCCAGATTCATGTGGCCGACTTCCGAATTGCCCATCTGGCCGTCCGGCAGACCGACATCCAGGCCGGATCCGGAGATCAGGGTGTGCGGGGCTTCCTGCCAGTATCGGTCCCAGTTCGGCGTGTTGGCCGCCGCGATGGCATTGCCTTCCTCGGCTTCTGAGTATCCGAAACCGTCCAGAACGATGAGTACCGTGGGTGTCTTCAAGGGCCTGCCCGGGCTGGTTCAAATGGGGCCGCGATTTTAGCAGAAAGGCGCAATATGCAAGGCACCCTGAAAGGCGATATCAAAAAAGACCCAAAGAAAGATCCAAAGAAAGACCCCCTGGAGAAAGTCTCAGGACCCGCGCCTGGCTCGGTGTGTATAATCGCGCGTCGTTTTTACACACTCGGCCGTTCCGGCACCTGATATGGATCAGCTTTTTACCTTTATCGGCAACCACCCCGTTCTGCTGGGCACCTTCATTCTGCTGCTGGCGCTGTTCATCCGGAATGAAACCCAGCGCGGTGGACAGTCCGTCTCCGCTCAGCAGCTGGTGGATCTGGTTAATCGTTCGGATGCGGTTGTACTCGATGTGCGGGAAAAGAAAGAGTTCGAGGCGGGCCATATCGTGGATGCAGTGAATATTCCCTACTCGGCGCTCGAATCCCGGCTGTCGGAACTGAAAGACTTCAAGAGCCGTCCTCTGGTCGTGGCCTGCAAAATGGGCCAGCACTCGGGGGCCGCGGGCACACTGCTCCGGAAGAACGGCTTTGAGCAGGTGAGCCGACTCACCGGTGGGGTGGCCGAATGGCGGAACCAGAATCTGCCGGTGGTTAAATCGTGAGCGATCAGGCTTCTGAACAGGAGCGTCCGGCCCAAGGCCAGGTGCGGATCGAAAAGCTGTATCTGAAGGACGCGTCCTTCGAGTCCCCGAACACGCCGGCCATGTTCCAGCAGGAGTGGAAGCCGGAGATCGAGTTGAACATCAACACCCGCTCGGAGCAGGTGGTGCCGAACTACTTCGAGGTGGTGGTAACAGTCACGGTGACAGCCAGGCTTGCCGAGAAGACGGCGTTCATTGCCGAAGTGCAACAGGCGGGTCTGTTCCACATGGAGGGTTTTCCGGAAGAGGCTATCCGCCGCACGGTGGGCATTTTCTGCCCGACCACACTGTTCCCGTACGTGCGTGAAGCGGTGGATTCTCTGGTGGTGCGCGGTGGCTTCCCGCCGCTGAATCTGGTGCCGATCAATTTTGAGGCGGCCTTCGAAGAAGCCATGCGTCATGCTGAAGCCCAGGCGGAAGCCGGCGACGGGCAACCGGTCACGCACTAGGCGCGTCAGCTTCCACCGCGGAACCCGATCTGCCGCCAGGCTTCATAAAGCACGATAGACACACTGTTCGCCATGTTCAGAGACCGGGAAACCGGCTGCATGGGCAGGCGCAGCACCCGCTCTTCGCCCAGTTCGTCCAGCAGAGACTGTGGCAGCCCCCGCGTCTCCGGCCCGAACATCAGCACATCGCCTTCCTGGAACTCGGCCTCCGCATAGATCTGTGCGCCTCGGGTCGAAAGGGCAAACACCCGGTCGCTGCCGGTTTCGGCAAGACAGGCGTCCAGATTCGGATGCAGACGCACCTCCGCGAACTCCCGATAGTCCAGTCCCGCCCGGCGCATGCGGGTGTCGTCGAGCTCGAAACCCAGGGGCTCCACGAGATGGAGGGTGGCGCCGGTATTTGCCGCCAGGCGCATCACGTTGCCCGTGTTGGGTGGAATTTCAGGCTCGAACAGAACGATGTGGAACGGCATGACCGGCATCCGGAATGGAGCGCCGATCATAGACGATCACAAATCGCTCAGGTGCAGCTCCGAGATTTTTCTGGTCAGCGTATTCCGGCCCCAGCCGAGCAGCTTGGCGGCATCCTGACGTCGACCCCCGGTCTGGCGGAGCGCGACCCGGATCATCACCTCTTCGTATTTGGGCGTGGTGATATCCAGAAGCGGCTGTTCGGAATGCTCACTGGCGGCCTGCTCAGCCCAGCGTTCCAGTGCCTTTTCCCAACGCACGCCGTTGGGGGTTTCCGACTCCACCTCGGTTTTCAGTTCCGGGGGCAGATCGCCGGGGTGAATTTCGCGGCCGGAGGCCATCACCGTCAGCCAGCGGCAGGTGTTTTCCAGCTGGCGCACGTTGCCGGGCCAGGGCAGGGCGCTCATGTAATCCGTGGTTTCCGGGCGCAGGATTTTGGCTTCTTCATTCAGTTCGGCCGCGGCCCGGTCGAGGAAATGCCGGGCCAGGATCGGAATGTCCGTGCGGCGTTCCGCCAGCGTCGGCACGTGCACGCTGATCACGTTCAGGCGGTGAAACAGGTCTTCCCGGAAGCTGCCATCCCGGACCCGATCCTCCAGGTTCTGGTGGGTGGCGGCGATGATGCGCACATCCACTTTGATGGGCGAGTGACCGCCCACCCGATAAAACTCACCGTCTGCAAGCACGCGCAGCAGCCGGGTCTGGGTGTCCTGGGGCATATCGCCGATCTCGTCGAGAAAGAGCGTGCCGCCATTGGCCTGTTCGAACCGGCCCACCCGGCGGGTGTTGGCCCCGGTGAAGGCGCCTTTCTCGTGACCGAAGAGCTCGGATTCCACCAGTTCCCGGGGTATGGCGGCCATATTCAGGGCGACGAATGTGCCGTCGGCCCGTGGGCTGTGCCGGTGCAAGGCCTGGGCAACGAGTTCCTTGCCCGACCCGGATGCACCACGAATGAGCACGCTGACGTTGGAGTTGGCGAGACGGCCGATGGCGCGGAAGACCTCCTGCATCGCCGGCGCCTGGCCGATGATCTCCTGCTGCATGGTCCGCTCGTCCACGGCCAGTTCGTCCGTCTGATCACCGGCGAGTTCAGCGGCGGCGGCGATGGCGCGTTTGACGATGGCCAGGGCCTCATCCACGTCGAACGGTTTCGGTAGGTATTCGAAAGCACCGGACTGGTAGGCGCTGATGGCGCTGTCGAGATCCGAGTGAGCCGTCATGATGATCACGGGCAGATCCGGATACGCCTCGTGAATATGGGAAATGAAGTCGAGGCCGTCCGTGCCCGGCATGCGCACGTCGGTGATCACCGCACTCGGGCGCTCGTCATGCAGGTGGTGCATGGCGTGATCCGCCGACGCAAACGCGGAAATAGGGATGCCCGCCTGGGTCATGGCCTTTTCCAGCACCCAGCGGATGGATCGGTCGTCGTCGACGACCCAGACTCGATTGTTCATTCGTTCTCGATTCCGTTGTTTGTTTCCCCTTCGACTTCCAGTGGCAGGAAGACGGAGAAGCAGGTGTGCCCGGGGTGACTTTCGCATTCGATCACGCCGCCGTGCTGGCCGATCACCGACTGGGTGATGGCCAGACCCAGACCGTTGCCGTCCGCGCGGGTCGTGATCATTGGGTAGAAGATTTCATCGATCATGGATTCTTCGATGCCTGGACCGTTGTCGATGATGTCGATCCTGGCCACCATGCGGTGCTTCACGGCGTCGATGGTGAAAGTCCGCACGACCCGGGTTCTCAATGTGATATTCGGCGCCGGAGTACCGGCCTCGCGCAGGGACTGGGCGGCATTGCGCACCATGTTGAGGAGCGCCTGGATGATCTGATCCTCGTCGCCGAAAAGCTCGGGCAGGCTGGGATCGTAGTCCCGATCCAGCGTGAGATTCGGTGACTCCACTTCCACGAGGCGAACCACGTGCTCGAGGATGCGATGGATATTGAAGTTGCCGGTGCGGGGCTCCTGATTGGGGCCGAGCAGCCGATCCACGAGGCCGGACAGTCGATCGGCCTCATCGATGATGATCTGGGTGTATTCCTTCAGGTCCGCCGAACCGAGCTCCCGTTCGAGCAGTTGGGCTGCGCCACGCAGACCACCCAGCGGGTTTTTGACTTCGTGGGCGAGGCCTCTGATCAGCTCGCGGGTGGTTTTGAACGAAGAACGGCTCCGGTCGTCCCGGTTGATCCGCACCAGCCGGCTCATGGGCTGCAGTTCCACCACCAGACACTCCATGATCGGGTCCAGGGAGATGGTCAGATCGGCGGTGATTTCCTGCCCCTGTCTGGTGCGGAATTCGGCGGCTCGACGGGTCAGCGTGAGGCCGGATTCGTAGATTTCCTCCAGCAGTTCGAAGGTGTCGGAACCGTCGTCATAAAGCAGGGCCCTGGCATGCTGGCCGTTGGCGCGGGCGGCGCTGGTCCCGAACAGTGATTCCGCTGCGGGATTCATGTAGATCACAATGCCCTCCGCGTTCACGACCACCACCGCGGTCAACAGCATGTCGATCACGTCGGCCTGTTTGAATGTGTGGTCGCTCAAGGCGTCTTCCCGGCAGTCCCAGTTTCTGGGTGGTTCAGTTGGTGCCTACAGGGATAGCAAGATATGGTCCAATTCTGCACCGTTTTCGGGAGCGGATTCGATTGGCTAAAGTGAATGCTTACTAATCCCGTGTCCATTATTTTCAGGGAGGATTGCATTCAGCCGCCGGAAATCGCTGTCAGCCCCGTTCGGGAACAGTATACATCTAGTGCGCACCAATATGGTGCATAGGAGAATGGGCGCGTCAGTCGTTCAGCCTGCAGAGGCAGGCTTCCAGATGGATCAGCCGGTCGGGCTGGGCCGGGGCGCGCCGCCGGCATAGCGGAGCATGTGAAAAGTGGAGGGTTCTGATTGGATCAGCACCTGGCCGCGCTCGTCGATGATCTCCACCGTGATCGTGTGCGTGCCCCGGTCCACATTGGCCAGCTCGAAGCTTGCCTGCGGGCCTTCCTGGGCCACCGAGCCATCGATCAGAAGTCGTGCGATATGGCCGCGCTGCAGACGAGGACTCAGGTTGGTGACAATGGTGACGTTACCGGCGTTTTCCCGCAGGGCTTCGTCGTCAGTGGGTGAGACGATTTCCAGGGTCTGGTAGCGGAACGGTTCCTCGGTTTCCCCTTCTTCTTCCGGCTCCACAATCCACTCATCCGCATTCGGGATGGCTTCTTCCACGGCGAAGGAATTCGGGTCTTCGATGATGATCTGTTCCGCATTCTTATCGTCATCCCGGGGCGGGATGTCGGTGAACACCACGTTGCCGTCCTTATCCACCGTCTTGAAGATCTCTGCCTGCGCGGGCAGGCAGAGGGTCGCAACGGCGCCGAGCACCAGCGCGGCGCTGAGGGTCTGGAAGGTTGCTGTTCTGCGTATTGCTGCCATGGTCGAAACCGATCCACTTACTGGTACCGTCGGCTGAAAGATACCACTCACGGGGCACCGAAACCGCTATCCATTTGGCGAAATTGAAACGATTTCAGCCAAAAAAAAGCCCCGAAACGTAACCGCTTCAGGGCTTTAGTCAGCTTAGTGTCCGATTATCAGACGCTGTAGTACATCTCGAACTCAGCCGGGTGCGTGGTGGCGTTCAGGTAATCCACTTCTTCCCGCTTGAGGCTCAGGTAGCCGTCGATGGCGCCGTCGCTGAAGACATCGCCTGCCTTCAGGAAGTCGCGATCTTCGTCCAGAGCGTCCAGGGCCTGCTCCAGGGAGCTGGCAACCGTGGGCACGTCGGCCAGCTCTTCCGCAGGCAGATCGTAGAGATCTTTGTCGAAAGAGTCGCCGGGGTGGATCTCGTTCTTGATGCCGTCCAGGCCGGCCATCAGCATGGCGGCGAAGGTCAGGTACGGGTTGCCGGTGGAATCCGGGAAGCGAACCTCGACCCGATAGGCCCGCGGGTTGCCGCCCTGGATGTACGGCACTCGAATGGAAGCAGACCGGTTGCGTGCCGAGTAGGCCAGCAGCACGGGGGCTTCGAAGCCGGGTACCAGGCGCTTGTAGGAGTTCGTGGAGGCGTTGCCGAATGCGTTGATCGCCCGGGCGTGCTTGATGATGCCGCCGATGTAGAACAGTGCGGTCTCGGAAAGTCCGGCGTAGGCGTCACCGTGGAACACGTTGCTGTCACCCTTGGCGATGGACTGGTGCACGTGCATGCCGTTGCCGTTGTCACCAACGAGGGGCTTGGGCATGAAAGTCGCCGTCTTGCCGTAGGCATCTGCCACGTTGTGCACGCAGTACTTGTAGATCTGCACCTCGTCTGCCTTCTTCACCAGCGTGTTGAAGCGCACGCCGATCTCGTTCTGACAGGCGGTGGCCACTTCGTGGTGATGCACCTCGACGGACAGACCCATGGCTTCCATAGCGTTGCACATGGCGGAACGCAGGTCAGCGGCAGAATCTACCGGTGGCACCGGGAAGTAACCGCCTTTGATGGAAGGCCGGTGGCCCAGATTGCCGCCTTCGAATTCGTTGTGGGATTCCCAGGCCGCTTCCTCGGCACCGATCTGATAGGAAGCGCCGCTCATCTCCACTTTCCAGCGAACGTCGTCAAAGACGAAGAACTCGTTTTCCGGGCCGAAGTAGGCGGTGTCGCCAATGCCGGTGGAGGACAGGAACGCTTCAGCGCGCTTGGCGATGGAGCGGGGATCCCGATCGTACGGCTGCATGGTGGAGGGTTCCACGATATCGCAGCGCAGGTTGAGGGTGGTGTCGTCCCGGAACGGATCGATGACAGGTGTCTCGTCGTCGGGCATCAGGATCATGTCGGACTCGTTGATGGACTTCCAGCCGGCGATGGAGGAGCCGTCGAACATGAAGCCGTCGGCCAGCGCATCGGCATCCAGCTTCCCGGCGGGCACCGTGGTGTGCTGTTCTTTGCCCTTCGGATCTGTAAAGCGCAGATCGACCCATTTGACGTCGTTTTCTTTGATGAGTTTGAGTGTATTTTCAGACATTTCTGTCCAGCTCCTTTTCGTTTATCGCTTTCGCTTGCGCGATGGCCTGTCTATTCAGACAGTTTGCTCAAGTGTCCATCGGAGGTTGCCGACGTACCCTTTATGGTGCGTGGTAGAGGCAATTAGTGTGCCACTAGAGAGTCGGCTATTTTCGCGGCGATCCAGGTATATGACCACTCAGATTCGCACTAACTTGGTGCGTATTTGTGGCGAGGCGATTGGTGCGCACTTTTATGGTGCGTCTGCTCCATCGCCGCACACCTGAATCCGAAAACGGTAGACGAGTCCTCCCCCGGGTTCATTCTCCACGGTCTCGCTTGCGACGAGTTCATGGCCGTGGACCCGGCACCAGCTGGGAATGTCCTGCAGGGTGCCGGCATCGGTGGCTTCCACAATAAGCGCAGCGCCGACCGGCATCCGCCGAATCCTGTCCTGGGTTCTGATGACGGGCAGAGGGCACAGTAACCCCCGGGCATCCAGAGATTCAAGCTCCGACATGCCAGCTCCGCTCAATCTGCTCCGCAGGCATGGGCGCCACGTTCAACTCTTCGCTGCTGCCATCCAGCTTGTCCACCCGTACCGTGACCGTTTCCGCCGATCGCCCCTGACCGTAACGGGCGAGGATACGGGCGGCCAGTTCCAGATCCTGGCTGCCGGCGTCGCCGTCGATCAGGCAGAGCGGACCGTTGTGGCTGGTCGAGTACAGGGCGGGAAAGGTGTTGCGATACCCTTCCAGGTACCGGTTTTCCCCGAGTTCGCGGCCGATGATGAGTTTGAAGTTGGCGGCAGGGCGGATGTGCCGACCAACTTTCAGCAGCATCACATCGTCGAGCTCGTACTCCCGGCTGCCACGGGCCTCCCAGAGATCCACCAGCTTGTTCGAGTACTGAGCATCGGTGAGAAAGCAGCAACCGCCGGCGGGCTGGGCCCATTCTTCGAAGCCGAGAGACTCGGCCAGCGCCATCTGCGGCTTCCGGTTCCGGCCGCTGAAATCGAACAGCGCCTCCCGATCCACCCAGCCTTCCTGCTCCGGCAGGGTTGGCGGCAACAGCTTCGCGCACAGTGGCCGCAGCAGACGATTATCCGCGCCGGACTCGGAGGCGATGATGGGCATGGTCGCTTTGCGCTGACTTTTCGGCCGCTGACCGATCACTTCGCCGGTAATGATGAAGTCGAAGTCATGGTCGGTCATGAAATTTTCTGTCGCGCCCTCCCGGCCCTGGAGCAGGGAAGCAGCTTTCTTGACCATGAATACCTTGCAGTCGAGGCAGGGGTTCATATTGGCCCCATAGCCGTGCTTCGGATTCAGGAGCACGTCTTTGTATTCCTCGATCACGTCCACGATATGCAGCTTGATGCCGAGTTGCTCCGCAACCCACAGGGCGTTGTTGCGCTTCGGCTTGGCCCTCTGCTTCTCGCGGATGGCGTGGGTGTGGCCTTCCACGCAGAAGCCGGTGAAAAAATTCACCCCTTCCACTTCCACGCCCTGATCCATGATCACTTTCGCGGCGAGCATCGAATCCAGACCGCCTGAAATGAGCGCGACAGCTCGTTTCTGTTTCGGCATACTTGCGCACCTTTTTTTCGGGCCCCGGCTGCAGCCGTTGACCCACACCCTCTAATTCGGCCGGCGAGTATATGCTCCTTCGACCTCTGAAACACGGAACAGCGAGAGCCTTCCCGCTTCGCGCTGACCGCGTTGCGGTGCGTCGCAATATACCGGGTATTCCTCCTCGCCACGCCTGGCCAGCCCAAAGCTGGAAGGTCCTGGTCCGAGTTTCAGAGGTCTAAGGAGCAGAAGTGTCCAACCTCAAATTACGCAACGTCGCCATAATCGCGCACGTCGATCATGGCAAAACCACCCTCGTGGACTGTCTGCTCTCGCAGACCGGTTCGCTGTCCGGCGCCGCCGCCAAGCAGGAGCGGGTGATGGACTCCAATGAGCTCGAGCGCGAGCGGGGCATCACCATTCTGTCCAAGAATACGGCCATCGAGTACGAAGGCTATCGCATCAACGTGGTGGATACCCCCGGCCACGCCGATTTCGGCGGTGAGGTGGAGCGGATCCTGTCGATGGTGGATTCCGTGCTGCTGCTGGTGGATGCGGTGGAAGGGCCCATGCCTCAGACCCGCTTCGTCACCCAGAAAGCATTCGCGGCCGGTTTGAATCCCATCGTTGTGGTGAACAAAGTGGACCGGGATGGCGCAGAACCCTATCGGGTGATCGATGAGGTCTTCGATCTGTTCGACAATCTGGGCGGTAACGACGAGCAGCTCGATTTCCCTGTGGTTTATGCATCGGCCATCAATGGCCAGGCGGGCCTCGAACCGGATGAACTCTCCGACAACATGCGGCCGCTGCTGGACCTGATCGTCGAGAAAGTGCCGGCTCCGGATGTGAATGTGGACGGTCCGCTGCAGCTGCAGATCAGTGCGCTCGACTACTCGACCTATCTCGGCGTGCTCGGCGTGGGCCGGATCAGCCGCGGTACGCTGAATCGGAACACCCCCGTGGTGGTGATTGACCGGGAGGGCGGCGAGCGGAAGGCGCGCGTGCAGACCATTCTCGGCTACCAGGGCCTCGAACGCGTGGAACGGGAGACGGCGAGCGCCGGTGACATCGTCTGTGTGACCGGCCTCGATCAGATGAGCATCTCGGATACGATCTGTGCTCAGGATGCGCCGGAAGCACTGCCTCCGCTTACGGTGGACGAGCCGACGCTGACCATGATGTTCTGTGTGAACACCTCCCCCTTTGCCGGCAAGGAAGGCGACTACCTCACCAGTCGCCAGTTGAAGGAACGGCTGGAGCGGGAAGCCCTGCACAATGTGGCGTTGCGCGTTTCGGAAACCCCCGACCCGGACCGCTTCGAAGTGTCCGGGCGCGGTGAACTGCATCTGTCCGTGCTGATCGAAACCATGCGCCGGGAAGGCTATGAACTGGCCGTCTCGCGACCGCAGGTGATCACGAAAGAAGAGAACGGCAGGATCACCGAGCCATACGAGATGGTGACTGCAGACATCGAAGAAGGTCATCAGGGCAAGGTGATGGAAACCCTGGGTGAACGGCGCGGTGAGCTCGAAGAAATGATTCCCGATGGTCACGGCCGGGTGCGGCTCCGGTTCCGGATTCCCACCCGCGGACTCATGGGTTACCGCCCGGTGTTTCTGTCCATTACCTCCGGCACCGGTATCCTCACCTATGCCAGCGCCGGTTACGGGCCGCGCACGGAAGCCGAAGTAGGCCAGCGGACGAGCGGCGTGCTGGTTTCGAATGCAGAAGGTAAAGCGGTGGCCTATGCCCTGTTCAATCTGCAGAACCGGGGACGAATGATGGTCGATCCGAACGACCCGGTGTACGAAGGCATGGTGGTGGGCATTCACAGTCGGGACAACGACCTGCCGGTGAATCCCATGAAGGAGAAGAAACTCACCAACGTGCGGGCGTCCGGCAGCGACGAAAACATCCTGCTCACCTCGCCCGTGAAGATGGGCCTGGAGCAGGCGCTCGAGTTCATCAATGACGATGAACTCGTGGAGGTCACACCCGCCGCCATCCGCGTTCGCAAGCGCTATCTCAAAGAGCACGAACGCAATCAGGCGCGCCGCGAACGAGCCGCAGAGCGCGAGTCCGCCTAGTTCGAACCCATGCGCGCGCTGCTGCAACGGGTGTCAGAAGCCAGCGTCCGTGTCGACAATGAGATCGTCGGCGCCATAGACGTCGGGCTGCTTGTTTTTCTCGGGCTTTTCCCGGGCGACACCGAGGCGGACCTCGAATGGATGGCAGACAGAATCCTGGGCTTGAGGATCTTTGCCGACGATGAAAAGCCCATGAACCGCAGCGTGGTGGATGTGGGTGGCGGCCTGCTGGTGGTCTCCCAGTTCACCCTCGCGGCAGATCTGAGCCGCGGCAAGCGCCCCGGCTTCTCCAGTGCCGCACCCCCGGAAATTGCACAGCCCCTGTATGAACGGTTTCTGGAGATTCTCAGCGCCCGGCATTCACCGGTGGCTGCCGGGATCTTCGGTGCCGATATGCAGGTTGCCCTGATCAATGACGGACCGGTCACCTTTCTTCTGGAACGCGCTTCTGGAACGCCGGCGCCGAAGTGATCCGGACGGTCCATTCCCCCCGGGCCGGGTTGCCGAAGCCGAGCTCAGGCTGTTGCTGCTTTCGCCGCTCGTGCGATGGCGGTGAGCGTCCAGCCGCTGATCAACAGCCGGACCCCGACCAGCACGCCGATCGCCCAGACGCCTGAGATCGGGAACTGCAGCCAGATCATTGCGCCGAGCAGCAGGGAGCTGATGCCGCAGATCAACAGCCACCCCCATCCCTGGGCAGGCCGGGCGCCAAACGCGCCGAATATTTCGATCACGCCTGTGGCCATGAAATAAGCCGCGAGAAACAGCGTCAGGACGGCGAGTCCCGCCGCCGGTTGCAGCAGCATGTAGCCGCCCGCGATGATTCCCATGAACGCCAGGATCGCAAGCAGCAGACCTTCGCCGAAAGAACCGGCACGGAAGACGACGAACAGTTGCCCGATGCCTCCCACCAGCATCAGGGCGCCGGTCAGCATGGCGATGGACAATCCGGCGCCCAGTGGTGCCATCAGAGACAGGATGCCGGCGATGATCATCACAATACCGACCCATTGGGCGGTGCCAGCGTCCTTGCGGATACTTTCCACGAGCGTCATTTGGAGGATTCCTTTCGGGGGTAAGTGCGACGGCAGGATAGCCGGACTACATCACATCTTCACGGTTTTTCTCGACCAGCCTGCCAAGCAGGATGCCAACTTCAAACAGTATCCAGGCAGGAATGGCCAGCAGCAGCTGGGAAACCACATCCGGCGGTGTCAGCAGCATGCCGATCACAAAGCAGCCGAGGATGATGTAGGGACGTTTGCTGGCGAGACTCCTGGTGGAGGACAGGCCGGTCATGATCAGCAGCAGAGTGGCCACCGGAATCTCAAAGGCGATGCCGAAGGCGAAAAACATCTTGGTGACGAAATTCAGATAGGAGCCGATATCGGTGGCCATCTGTACGCCGGGGAGTTCCAGGCTGGTGAGAAAGTTGAACACCAGTGGAAACACGGCGTAGTAGGCGAAGGCCGTGCCCAGATAAAACAACAGTACGCTGGAGACCAGCAACGGCAGTGCGAATTTCTTTTCGCGCAGATACAGGCCGGGGGAGACAAATGCCCAGATCTGATAAAGCAGAAAGGGCATGCCGACGAAAATCGCCAGAAGCACCGCCAGCTTCAGGGGCGTGAGGAAGGGCGAGGCGACCTCTGTCGCGATCATGGTTGCGCCGTCCGGCAGGTATGCCATCAGCGGCGCCGAGATGAAGCCGTAGAGATCGCTGGCGAAGATGAACAGAGGGATGAACACCAGGCCGACCACCAGCAGGCCGCGGATGATCCGGCTTCTCAGTTCTATGATGTGATCGAGAAACGGCTGCTCTGAGCTGTCTACGCCGGCATCGTGCTCAGCGGCTTTGTCCAGTTTCTCTGTGGGGGACTCTGTATTGGATTCGGACATTCTGGATCCGGCGATGGCGGTCAGCCGCTGGTGACACGATGGGATGCTGGCGGCTTGCTGCCGGACTGTGCCCCGCTTGCGGTGGGATCGAGACTGGCGTCTTCCGCGCCGGCATCCGTGTGATCCCGATCGTCTGTTTCTGCCGCATCGGCAGCTTCAACTGCCGGCGCCGTTTTCTGCGCGCCTGCGTCGCTGTGGTCCCGGTCATCGTTCACGGTGGTATCGATGTCGGCCGTGTTTGTTGGCACGCCACCATCCTGGGCCGCGATCAGATCAGAAATGTCGCCATCCACGCCAGGGTCGATGCCCGGTAGCTCCGTTTGCGTAGCCATTGATGCCTGGTTGCCCGATGCAACCTGAGCGGCGTCTGGTGTGCCCGCCGCGGCACTGGTGGCCTGAATGCCTTCGTTCAGATTGCGCTTTGCCACATCGGCCGTATTTTTCACCTCGGCCTCGATGCGCTTCATCTCTTCCATGATGGCTTCGTTGTGAAGCTGGCGCTTCACCTCGTCCATGCCGATTTCTTTTTCAATCTCCGTTTTCACGGCATTGAAAGAGCGCCGCATGCGACCGAACCACAGCCCGAGCGTGCGCAATGTTTCGGGCAGCCGCTCCGGGCCGATGACCAGGAGGCCAACGATGGCGATCAGTATCAGCTCATAGAAACTGATTTCAGGCATTGGTTTTTTGCTTTGATTCCGTCGTGGTCGACTCGTTCGAGTTGACCTGGCCTTCGATCACTTTTTCCTGGCTGGCGTCAGCCGCCTTCTCTTTGTCATCGTCGCTGACCGCGGTGCGGAAACCTTTGATGGCGGAACCCAGATCCGATCCGAGGCTCTTCAGCCGCTTGGGACCGAAAATGAGGAGCACGATGGCCAGAATGACCAGCAGTTCTGTGAGACCAAATCCTGAAAACATGGGTCTTCTCCAAATTGATGCGACCATTATAGGCCCTAAAGATTTATCCGGGTTGGGCGCTCAATCCCGTTTCATCCCGATTCACAGGCCCATGCCGTCGATTCCGGCGTCCAATCAGCCTCTTGCGGCCTTTTCATCGTGTCCGGACCGGCCGAACCGTTGTTCGAGTTCCACCAGAACATCCGCATGGGAGGCCCCCAGTTCATTCAGCATGACCATGCAGTGGAACCACAGGTCGGCAACCTCTTTGACCACTTCGCCATTGTCCTTCCCATCCGCTGCATCCTTGGCGGCGATGATGACTTCCGTGGCCTCTTCGCCCACCTTCTCGAGCATCTTGTTCAGCCCGCTGGCATAGAGGCTCGCCACGTAGGACGATTCCGGGTCTGCGCCCCGCCGCTCGTCGAGAATGGTCTTCAGCTCATCAAGTATGCTCATATCATCACCGTCATCTTGCCGGGGCAGCCGCCGCCTCAGGCTCGCAGCAGCAACAGGGAGCCGAGCAGCGCGCTCGTGACTCCGGCAGCAGCGGTGGCGCCTGCACCTGCCAGGGCTTCGGAGAGCGGATTGAACAACAGAGCCGCTCCGACTACCAGCAGAGACGAACCCGATATCCGTTTCAGCGTTCTGCCGCGATCGGTCCGGGCAATTCTGTCCTCCAGACGTTTCAGCGTCTGGCGCTGTGATTTGAGCGTGCGCTCCACTGACTTGAGCCGACGCTCGGCGGTGAGGATCGCGGTCGGCAGTTCCGGCAGGCGTTCGAGCAGTTCGCCGGCGTGGGTGGCGACTTCCCTAAGCGCGGCGGCAGGACCGACGTGCTCCACCATCCATTGCTCCATGAACGGCATGGCGGTCTCCCAGAGATCGAGTTCCGGGTAGAGCTCACGACCGAGCCCTTCGATATAGAGCAGGGTTTTCTGCAGGAGGACGAGCTGAGGCTGCACCTCCATGTTGAATTCCCGGGCGGCCTGAAAGAGCTGCACCAGGAAGTGGCCGAAGGAAATTTCATTCAGAGGCTTGGCGAAGATGGGCTCGCAGACCGCCTGAATCACCCGCTCGAAGGCGTCCGGATCGGTTCCTTCCGGAATCCAGCCGGATTCGAGGTGCAGGCGGGCCACCTGTCCGTAGTCCCGGTTGAAGAAGGCCAGCAGATTCTTCGCCAGGTAGTCCTGATCTTCCCGGGAGAGTCTGCCGATGATGGCGCAGTCGATGGCCACGTAGGAAGGATTCGCAGGATCCTCCACGTTCACGAAAATGTTACCGGGATGCATGTCGGCGTGGAAGAAATTGTGCTCGAACACCTGGGTGAAGAAGGTCTCCACGCCGCGCTCCGCCAGCTTCTTCATGTCTGTGCCACGGGTCCTGAGGGCTTCGAGGTCGCCGATGGGTACGCCGTAAATACGTTCCAGCACCAGAACGTTTTTGCGTGACAGCCGATGATGCACACGGGGCACATAGAGCAGTTCGGACCCGGCGAAGTTCTGGCGCAGGCGCTCGGTGTTCTCGGCCTCCTTGCGCATATCCAGCTCGTCGAAGATGGTCGCCTCGTAGTCGGCGACGATATCCGGCAGGTGCAGGGGTTTTACGATCTCCACGTTCTCGTCCAGCCAGCGGGCGACGCCGGAGAGCAACTGCATGTCGGCGGCGACGACGGCTTCGATATCCGGTCGAACCACCTTCACCACCACTGCTTCGCCACCGCTCAGGGTTGCCGGGTGCACCTGGGCGATCGAAGCAGAAGCCATGGGTTCATCTTCGAAGTGGGCGAAGACCGAATCGAACTCTGCCTCCAGCGCCTCGGCCACCAGTCCCCGCGCCACATCTCCCGGAAAGGGCGGCACGGCATCCTGCAACTCGGCGAGTTCATCGGCGATGTCCAGGGGCAGCAGATCCCGGCGCGTGGAGAGCAACTGGCCGAATTTAATGAACACCGGGCCGAGCTCGGACAGGGCGAGCTTCAGCCGTTCACCGCGCGAACGCTCCCCCACCGGGATGAGGTTCAGCGGTGAGATCCGGAAAAGCCAGCGCATCCGGTCGGGCGCGTAGGGTGCGACCAGGGTATCGAGGCGGTAGCGTGAAATTGTGCGCAGGATCTTCAGCGAACGCAGACCTCGGCCGCTGTCCGGCTCAGGCCTCGCCGCGCTGCTCATGGTGCGTTCTGCTTGGATTCGGACTTCCGCGCTTCCACCAGACCGATCCTGGCGTCGAGCCGGTCGACGCGGAGACGGAGATCATCCAGTCGATCCATGAGTGTGTTCCGCGCCTGGTCCGTGACCCAGGCGTTACCGGCTTCTTTTCTGGCGCCGGTTGCCAGGCCCTCGGCCGCGGAGCGAAGAAAGGCGAAGCCCGCTTCCGCTGCGCCGATGAGCCCGTCGGCAGCTTCCCGGCCGATCACACCGGCCAGGGGCTCCGCCAGATCCGGTTCCAGATCCTGGAACAGCGCTGCCACGGACTGCAGTGCAGCTTCATCACCTTCGAGGCGGACGTCGGCGGTGTTGGCCGCGCTCGGACGCAAAAACAGACGGGCGATCCCGGGCAGTGTGCCGGTCACCACGGCGTGTGCTTGTTCCGTGCTGCCCGCTTCCAGCACCAGCGCATCCGGTTGCACGATGAGCAGCAGCGTGCGTGGTTCAGCAGCCGCGTCGGAAAAGCCGGGCACCGCCGGCGGCAGAATGTCGAAGCGAACGCGGGTGCCGGCCAGCGCGTCCAGGCGCGGGTAGCTGGTCGGATCCAGTTTCAACGTCTGGCTCGAGAGCTCGCCGGCCAGCCGGGCGAACAGGCGCTCGAGCGGCGTACTGTTCAGGGTCATGGCTTTACGCCGCGGTGGATGGCGGCCACGCCGGACAGGAAGTTGTGATATTCCACCGCCTCGAAGCCGGCGTCTTCCATCATCTGCTTCAGTGCCTCCTGGGATGGGTGCATCTCGATGGACTCGACCAGATACTGGTAGCTGTCCCCATCACCGACCAGGACCCGCCCGATGCCCGGCCAGAGAGACTGGAAGGCTTTGTAGCCGGCGTCGATCACCGGGTTCTGTGGTTTGGAAAACTCGAGTACGAGTAAGGCGCCGCCGGGTACGAGGATCCGCCTCAGCTCGATCAGCGCGGCGAGTTTGTCGGTGAAGTTCCTGAGCCCGAAGCCGATGGTGATGCAGTTGAAGGTATTGTCCGGGAAGGGCAGCCGTTCACCGTTCGCCTGGCAGAAGGCGACCTGGGTGAGGCCACGGTCCAGCAGTCGGTCGCGACCGACCCGCATCATTTCCGCGTTGATGTCTGCCAGCACCACCTGGCCGTCACTGCCGACCACCGGGGCGAACAGCGCCGCCAGATCGCCGGTGCCGCCCGCCAGATCCAGCACCTTGTGACCACGGCGGACGCCGGACATCTCCAGCGTCATGCGTTTGAACAGGCGATGGCTGCCAAACGACATCACATCGTTCATCAGGTCGTAGTTTTCGGCCACGCTCTCGAACACGCCGCGAACCAGGCGGGTCTTTTCTGAGGGGGCAACTTTTTTGAAGCCGAAATCGACGTCGGTCATGGCAATTCGATGCGCGGGGCGGAAATCCAAGTTTAGCCTTTTTTCAGGGCTGGGTTTCAGGGCTGGGTTTCAGGGCTGGGTTTCAGGGCTGGGTTTCAGGATTGGGGCTTAACGGAAGGTGGTGTGAAGTGGCCCACCGGGATAGTGGGCAGCCGGGAGGCGTTGGCGGTCTTCAGCTCGGTCAGATACGCCTCCCAGTACTGGGCCTGATTGTCGTTCAGGTCTATCAGATAGTCCCAGCCGAAGATGCCCGAGTCGTGACCGTCGTCGAAAACGATGCGGATGGCATAGTTGCCCACCGGCTCCAGCCCGGTAATACCCACATGTTTTTTGCCCGTCTGCAGCACGCGCTCCGAATCCGAATGACCGCGTACCTCCGCGGAAGGAGAGTACACACGGAGGAGTTCCGCCGGCAGGGAGCAGACGGTCTCTTCCCACTCCAGATCCAGGCGCTTGGAGCGGGTGTGGTAGTTGATCTTCCGGGGTGGTTGCATGCTGTCGGGCCCGCTACAGGATGTAGCGGGACAGGTCCTGATCGCGAACGAGAACGGCCAGGTGTTCGTCCACGTAGGCGGCGTCCACCTCCACGGCCCTGCCGCTGTGTTCCGTGGCATCGAAGGAAATCTCCTCCAGCAGTCGCTCCATCAGGGTGTGCAGTCGTCGCGCGCCGATGTTCTCGGTGCCTTCATTCACCTGCCAGGCGAGTTCGGCAATCCGGGTGAGGCCGTCGTCGGTGAATGTGATTTCCAGTCCCTCCGTCGCCAGCAATGCCTGATACTGCTCGGTGAGCGAGGCGTTCGGCTCGGTGAGGATGCGCTTGAAATCTTCCGGAGTCAGCGCCGCGAGCTCGACCCGGATGGGCAGCCGGCCCTGCAACTCGGGAATCAGATCCGAGGGTTTGGACAGGTGGAACGCCCCGGAGGCGATGAACAGAATGTGGTCTGTCTTCACCATGCCGTACTTGGTCGAAACGGTGCAGCCTTCGATGAGCGGCAGGAGGTCCCGTTGTACGCCCTCCCGGGAAACGTCCGCGCCAACACCCTCACTCCGCTTGGCAACCTTGTCCAGTTCGTCGATGAACACGATCCCGGTCTGTTCCACCGCCTCGATGGCGCCGGCCTTGATCTCTTCCTCGTTCACCAGGCGTGCCGCCTCTTCCTCGCGGATTTTCTTCAGCGCATCCTTAACCTTGAGTCTGGCGGACTTGGTCTTGCCCTGACCCATATTGGAGAACATGCTCTGCAGCTGGCTGGTCATCTCCTCCATGCCGGGCGGGGCCATGATCTCCACGCCGATGGGTGTGGTGTCGATCTCGATATCGATTTCCTTGTCGTCGAGTTCTCCTTCCCGAAGCTTCTTGCGGAAGACCTGGCGGGTGGCGGAATCCTTTTCGTCCGCTGCTGATTCTCCACCGGCGCTGTCGCCGCCGAAGCCCACCGATCGTGGTGCGGGCAGCAGGGCATCGAGAATCCGTTCTTCGGCCACGTCATCCGCCCGATGCTGCACCTGGCTGATCTGCGTTTCCCGCAGCATCTTCACCGCTGCATCGGCGAGATCGCGGATGATGGATTCCACTTCCTTGCCCACGTAACCCACTTCGGTGAATTTGGTGGCCTCGACTTTGATGAACGGCGCATGGGCGAGCCTGGCCAGACGTCGGGCGATCTCCGTTTTGCCAACCCCGGTGGGGCCGATCATCAGAATGTTCTTCGGGGTGATCTCCTCGCGCATCTCTTCGGAGAGCTGCATGCGTCGCCAGCGGTTTCTGAGCGCGATAGCAACCGCGCGCTTGGCATCGTCCTGACCGATGATGTGTCGGTCGAGTTCGTGAACGATCTCCCTCGGGGTCATCACGCTCATAGGTCCAGCACCTCGATGGTTCGCTGATGGTTGGTGTACACGCAGATGTCCGCGGCGATGGCCAGCGCCTTTTCCACCACGTCACCGGCGGCGAGTTCGGTGTTTTCCGCCAGAGCCTTGGCGGCTGCCTGGGCGAAAGGTCCGCCGGAGCCAATGGCGAGTACGCCGGTTTCCGGTTCGATCACATCACCGGTGCCGCTGATCAGCAGCGATGCTTCCTTGTCTGCAACCAGCAGCATGGCCTCGAGCCGGCGCAGGGCCCGGTCTGAACGCCAGTCTTTGGCGAGTTCCACCGCTGCCCGGACCAGGTTGCCCGAGTACTTGTCCAGCGCGCCTTCGAATCGTTCGAAGAGGGTGAAGGCGTCGGCGGTACCGCCAGCGAAGCCGGCGAGAACGGTGTCGTTCAACAGACGCCGGACCTTTCTGGCATTGCCTTTCATGATGGTCTGTCCGAGAGAGACCTGGCCGTCTCCGCCCAGGGCGACCTGGGTGGCCGTTCTGACGCAGACGATGGTGGTGCCGTGGAACTGTTCTACCACGCTTGCTCCTTTTTACTGCTTTCTGATGCTGCTATGGCTGATCCGGGATAGTGGGGGCGGGCCTTCGCGTTTTCAATGCGTACCCGGTGCGGGTGGCGGTCAGCCTTTTGCCTGGCCCGGTGCGGAGTTATCGGCAGGTCAGCGGATCTCCGGGGTCATGTCACGTTCCCGCAGGCGGTTGATCACCCGCTCTGCTTCCCGCTTGGACTGATAGGGCCCCACCATCACCCGGTACCAGGCGCCGGACGAGAGGTCTACGCGCTCCGATCTGGCAGGCAGACCCATGGCAATGATCTCCCGGGTGATTTTCGTGGCATCCGCCAGGCTTTTCACGGAAATGGCCTGCACCTGGTACTCGCGCGCGGGCTCATCCGGATTTTCGCCCGGGAATTTCGCTTCGTAGGCGTTCGGGTCCACCTCTACGGTGCCGTTCTCCAGAATGTCTTCGAACTCGAAGACGATGTCTTCCGGCTCCGTTACCGGTCCCCGGGTTGCGGCGACGGTGTCTTCGAACACGGACGGGGCGTAGCTTGCAAGGAGCACCAGGCCGGCGCCGAAAACCACCCCGGCGGAGAAACTGGGCGCGCTCCAGATATTGCGCTGTTCGGATTGGGCCCCCTTTCCTGAGCGATTGCCTGAGCGATTGCCTGAGCGCTTGTTTGAACGCTTGCGAGGGCCGGTTCCGGGCCTGTTCCTGCGCGGGCTGCTGGATCTGCTGGCGTAGTCGCGACTCATGGGCGCAATCATAGGTCAGCGGCTGGGTACTGGCACGCGATTCCCTCAAAATTGCCTGGTTGTGCATCGGGGGCGGCGAAGGGCCGGACGAAGGCTCAATAGGTGTCGTATGGGTCCACGTCCAGCGACCAGCGGACGCCGCGCGGTGTTTCGTCCAGTGTCTTCAATGGCAGCAGCGCCTGGTGCAGATCCCTGCGCGATTCGGCGGTCAGCATGAGCTGGAACCGAAGCCGGTCCGCCACCCGGGGCATGAGGGCGGGCGCCGGCCCGAATATCTGTAAGCCGGGCCCCAGATGCCCGGCGAGCACGCCGAGCCAGCGGCGCGCCAGTTCGCCGTCCGCTGCTTCCGCGCGCAGGAGCGCCATGGGCGTGAGCGGCGGCAGTTCGGCTGCGGCTCTCGAGATCAGTTCCTGGTGGGCGAAGGCACCGTAACCCTCATGAATGAGAGTGTTCAGCAGGGGGCTGTCCGGCTGATAGGTCTGAATGATCACCGTACCAGGCCGTTCTGCCCGGCCGGCCCGACCCGCCACCTGCACGATCAACTGGGCAGTTTTCTCCGGGGCCCGGAAGTCGGGGCTCATGAAGCCGCCGTCTGCATTCACCACTGCTACCAGGGACACATCCGGGAAGTGATGGCCCTTGGCCAGCATCTGGGTGCCAACCAGAATGGCCGGCTGGCCGTTGCCGATGGCCCGCAGCTGTTCTTCCAGACGCCGCTGGCTGCGCGTCGTGTCCCGATCCACTCGGTGCACGGGCACATCGGGAAAGCGCTCGGCCAGCACATCTTCGCAGCGCTGGGTGCCGCTGCCCACGGCAATCAGGGCCGTCTGCTGGCAATCCGGACAGGCTTCCGGCAGTCCCTGACGGCGACCGCAGTGGTGGCAGATCAATGCGGGCGGCCGCTGGTGCATGGTCATGGGCCAGTCACAGCCCGGGCAGCGGGCCTGCCACTGACAGTTGCCGCAGACCATGGACGGCGCAAAGCCGCGCCGGTTCAGAAAAACCAGGGCCTGACCGCCTGCGCCCAGATGGGCGCCAATGGCGCGCAGCAGGGTCTCGGACAGGCCGCCATCCAGGCTGTGGCCACGGATGTCGATGAGCTCGAAGGTGGGCAGGGTGGCGCCTCCGGCCCGTTCGGTGAGCTTTAGATGCCGATAGCGGCCAGACAAAGCATTGTTGAGGGTTTCGAAGCTCGGAGTGGCGCTGCCGAGGATCAGCGGTATGGCCAGGTCTCTCGCCCGCTTCACGGCCAGATCTCTGGCCGAATAACGCAGGCCATCCGTCTGCTTGAAAGAGGAATCGTGTTCCTCGTCCACCACGATCAGACCGAGATCGGCGAATGGCGTGAGCACGGCGGAACGGGTGCCGATCAGTATCCGCGACTCACCGCTTTTCACTTTCAGCCAGGCCTGGAGGCGGGCCGTGTCCGTCAGGTTCGAATGCATCACGGCGGCTGCGCCGAAACGGGCCTCGAATCGGGCCAGGGTCTGGGGCGTAAGGGCGATCTCCGGCACGAGGACGAGGACCTGCCGGCCCGCGTCCAGCACCTGTTCGATGAAGCGCAGATAGACCTCGGTCTTGCCGCTGCCGGTGATGCCGTCCAGCAGCACCGGATTGAACCCGCGGCCATCTTCGAGTGCGGTGAGGGCGGCCGCCTGCTCCGGGTTCAATTCCGGGCGCTCGACTTCCGGCCGGGGTGGTGCGCCGGGCGCGACCTGGTCGACGCATTTTCTGATGAATCCCTTGGCCGCCAGACTGCGCAGATGACTGCGTTCGAAGCCGGCCGCCCGGATGCTCTCGGCAGCGAGCGCGCCGCCGCTGCTGCGGATCAGATCGAACAATGCCGCCTGCTTCGGCGCCCGCTTCAGATCCGGTTCGTCCACCGCCAGTTCCCAGACCTCCGGACGCCGTATTTTCAGGGCTTCGGGTTTCCGCGCTGCTCCGGGCAGCAGCGTGGCGAGTACTTCACCCAGGGGATGCTGATAGTAGCTCGACAGCCAGTTCGCAATGCCGAACACTTCGTCGCCGAGCACGCTTTCCTCATCCAGCACGGCGCTCAGTGGCCGGACCTTGTCGTGGGCATCCTCCGGATTCAGATCCGTGACCAGGCCCACCAGGCGTCGACCGGCAAACTGTACGGCGACGCGGGCACCGATTGCCGGTAGCGGCAGGGATTCCGGCACCGAGTAGTCGAACAGACGGTGCAGGGGCACCGGTACGGCGACCCGGGCGATTCTGGCGGGTGGTTTCTTCATTTCCCGACCATTCTAGCGACACCGGCGCCCGGGTGGTGTCCGCCGCTCGCCGGGATTCCCGTGGGAACCCGCAGATCCGGGGGAATCGAGGGGGTTCAACCGGCGGTGTTGCCTTTATGGCGCGCTACGAATAGAATTCGCGCCCTTTTTCGGGGGTATTGGCGATGAAACAAGGCATTCACCCAGACTATCAGGAGATCAAGGCGACCTGCAGCTGCGGGAACGTCATTGAAACCCGTTCCACCTTGAGCGAGGACATCCACCTCGAGGTCTGTTCCGCCTGCCATCCGTTCTACACCGGCAAGCAGAAGATCCTGGATTCCGGCGGCCGGGTTGAACGGTTCCGTCAGCGCTTCGGCAATCGCAGCGTCAAGAACTGATCAGCGATCTGCTTTGAGCTTACCGAACGCCCGGCACCCGCCGGGCGTTTTCGTTTCTGGCGAGGCAGAATCCGATATCGTCCTGTCTCGTGCGGTTCATGCTCTGTTCAGCCACGGGCAGGCACAATCAGGGTCTGACAGCCGGGGTGCTGGCAGTATGCCTGGCAGGAACCCGATGGAGATTTACGGTCTAATTCAACACCGGTTCAAAATGCCACTATCGAGACACAGGAGAGAGCCGATCAAACCGTCTGAAACGCTCACCCGCTGGCTGCTTGCCGGCGCACTGCTGCTGGCTTCAGCCGTCCAGGCCAGTCCTGGCGAAGACATGTACCAGACCCTGCTCGAGAACGGCGGTCTCTACGACGATCCGGAGTGGCAGGCCTATGTGGACGAAATCGGCCAGCGTCTGGTCGCGGTGAGTCCGGACGCGGGGGAGGAATATCACTTCTTCGTGATCGACGAGACGTCGGTCAACGCCTTCGCCATGCCGGATGGATACATCTTCGTCCACCGGGGGCTGATCGCCTACTGCCGGTCCGAGGATGAACTGGCTGGCGTGATCGGTCATGAGATCGGCCATGTGGTGGGGCAGCACGCCAAGCGTTCGAACCTGCTTGGGATGATGGGTTCGGTTGCCGGCATCGTCGGCTCGGTCCTGACAGGTACCGGCGCTATTTCTGATCTTTCGAACACGGCCACCAACGCGCTCCGATCCGGCTACGGTCGTGGCTATGAACTCGAGTCGGATGAATACGGCGCGGAGTTTCTGGCGCTCGCCGGCTACAACCCGCTGGCTATGATCGATGTGATCCATGTGCTCAAAGACCACTCCATGTTCGCCAAGAATGTGCTCAATCAGCCTCAGGTTTATCACGGCCTCTTCACCAGTCACCCGAAAAACGATAAGCGCCTCCACGAGGCGGTGGAAAAGTCCCTGCATCTGTTTCCGGAAGAGCTGCAGGAGCCGGAGCGTGACTTCTGGGGCATGGTGGACGGCATGGTCTACGGCAGTGCGCCCAGCACGGGCCTGATCAAAGACAGCACCTACTACAACGGCGGCCTTCGAGTGGTGCTCGCCTATCCGCAGGGATGGGATGTGCGCAACACGCCGACCGAGATCATCGGCACCGCACCTTTCGGCACCGACGTGACAATCTCCGTGCAGCGGCAGAACCCGTCCGGTGACGAACAGACGCCCGCCGAGTACATCAGCGAAACCCTCAAGCGGGACGATGTGGAGAACGGAAAGGACGTGGATGTGAATGGCTATTCCGGCCACATGGCGGATATCAAACTGGTCGATGGTGCGTCCGCGGTGGCGCAGAAAATCGGCGTGGTCTTCAAGGATGGGGGCGTATATCTGTTCCGCGGCGAACTCGGCCCGAACGGCGGCGACGAGGCGGCATTCGAGGAAGCCTGGCTCGCCGTGCTGGGTGGTTTCCGGGCCATGCTGGCGGAAGACCTCAAGGTGGCCAACGATCAGCGGATCGCGGTGGTGACGGCAAAGCCGGACGATACTTTCAGAACGCTCGGACAGAAGTCGTCCATCTCCCGATTCCCGGAAGAAACACTGCGTGTGATCAACGGCATGTATCCGAACGGCGAGCCCAGAGCCGGGGACTACATCAAGATCGTTCAGTAGATGGGCATTCGCTCATGGGCGAAGTGGCGTGATGCTCAATCCTTCGCCTAGTCCAGTGTAACGATACACGATGACCACCCGGTCACCGTTGCTGATCAGCGAAATCTGTGTGCCTGAAGGTCTGGGGACGGTGGCGAGTTGGGTTCCGTTGACATCCGTTACAGTGACAGCGTCCAACGTGACGTAGACCAGCTCTGTAGGCTCCCATCGCAACAGTTCTGCGCCAGGCGGTAGTGTCCAGAGAACGTTGCCGGACGGATCGATAACCTCACCTTGCGCGGTAAGTGCCTGTTGTCCGTCAGGCGACGCTTCCGGTCGTCCAAACGTACGGCAATCCATTCCTGAGGGGTTGTCGAAATCCACGAAGCTCAAACTGTCTGTATCAAAGTAAAAGCCTTCGTCACAGTAGTTCGCCTGATTCGGGTGCATGTACCAGCCGATGATCGGATCAAACAGCGGATCGAGGGTTTCGAGGCGCTGGGCAACCTGAGTACCGGAAGAGTCATAGGCCGTATAGCGCATTCCGGGGGCGGCCTGCTCTCGCAGAATGAAATAGTCGCCCAGCCCGATGCCACCGATGCTGGCTGGATCGCTGGTCACTGTTACGAAGGCAGTCTCGTCCCCAGTGCCAAGGTCGATTCTGCTGACGCCGTAGGTATCGTGGGTGACGTAGATCGCGTTGTGTGCTTCGACCAGAGTGAATCCCAGGTTTCCGGGGCTCGCGCTGTACAGACTGGTGTTGACAGGCTGATCTTCAAGAAACGTCTGGTTATCAGTGTCGAAGCGTGCCAGTACTGGCTCAGCGGGTGCTCTGGGTTGGATGTAGGAAATGCCATCTCCGCCGAGGAACACGATGCTGCTGCTGTCCAGCGTTCGTGTCCGGCACTCTTCCCCGTCTCCATCTGATGCCAGCGAGCAGCGGTTATCGAGAGGATAATCATCCTCGATGTCTGCAACTCCGTCGTTGTCATCATCGGGATCCGCGTTGTTGCCGATTCCGTCGTTGTCGGTATCCACAGATTCCTGGGGATCGAGCCGGAAAGCATCAATGACATCGAGCACTCCGTCGTTGTCGTCATCCTGATCACGTATGTAGTCCACCAACCCGTCGCCATCCGTATCGGTGTAGATTTCGAGGGAGTCTTCGAAAGAAGTTGTTGTACCGGCAAAATCCGTCGCGCTGATCTGGAAGATGAAAGTCTTCCGGCTGCCAGCCATGTCCGATGACACCGTGAATCGATCAGGTGCGAGTCGATCGATCTGAACAATCACTGCAGGGTCGTCCGGCTCGTAGGTTGAGCCCCATTCGTCATCGTAAACGTCCTGTCGCATTTCCACCCCAAGTAGCGTCAGGTCGGTTGTCAGTAGTTCTGCGTCGTCGTCGAAAAAGCTCCAGTTGAGCCGGACATCCACGATTTCACCATCTATGGCTTCTTCGCTCGCGTTGAACGCATCAACTGAAGTCCGGGTCACCCGAGGCGGTGATTGCCGATCCGCGAAGATGTCAGTGGCAATCAACGAGTCCCGGAAGTAGGAGTGACTCGCGAGTGGGCGATCCGAGGAATCGACGAGTGATACATTGAGTCCGTCCAGGCCGGTGTTTATCTGTGCTCTTGTTCCGTCGCGACCGCTGAGAATGATCCTGTTCTGGTCCGGGTCAAACGATAGCGAAGCCAGTCCGTGAGTGTCATGGTCGATCGTGCCGGATAGTGATGTCGTGCCGACGAGATTGTTGAAGAAATCGTAGCCTTCGTGAACGAACTGGACGTCGATTCCCCGATAACGCAGGTTGCCGTTGACGCTATGTGAAACAGACAGGTTGTAGATCATCCGAACGTTGCCGTCGAAATCGTTACTGGTTCCGTAAACTTCCACGGTTCCGTCAACCGTCGCCCAGGTGCCATCGGTGTAGTCGAACGTGATGTCAGAAATCGTCGCGGTTGCTTCGTATCCAGTTGCGCTCGAGCGCCGGTTGTAGGCGACCTCCCATTCACCGCTGATCCCCGCGAAAAACTCCTCGCCCGGATTGCCTCTGAACCCTGGGTGCTCTCCTCGGCAATTCCGATACGCCTCGTGGAGGCGGGAGCGATCATCATTCACGTGGCGATCAATCTGGCCACCGCCATCACACGGACGGGTACTGCTGCCTTCTGAAACACTCTGGTCTACGCCGTAGCGCAGTTCATCATCGAATTGAGCACTCATCCACAGCAACTCGAGCACGCCGGCACCGAGTTTCCCAGCGCTGCGCTCGTTCAACGCAGATGGAAGCTGAAGACGTCGGCCGAGCTGTTCCGCAACGTCCGCTGGTAGTCGCCGCGCGAGTGAAGTCGAGGAATCGCGCAGGGCGGCGATTGCGTCGACCAGGTTTTCCGCCATGTCGCCGGTGTCACTATCGCCCAGAGATTGCTGCAATTGTGGTATCAGCTCGGACCAGGTTGTGACAGTTGGATCATCAGCTTCCATCTGCGCCAGCGCTGCCAGGATGAGGCCGTACAGGTCGGCGTCGCGATTGATGTTGAATGGGGCACTCCGCAGGTCGGTTGGCCGCACCGCCGTTATGTCTAAAACTGAATCCCCGAACCGGATCTGATTGGATGCATCCACCGTGGCGGCAGTGAGTAGTGCCTCCCGGTTTTCGAGCACCTGCAGCACCGCTTCTGTCAGAGGGGTGACGTGGGCTTCGTGATCTGATGTCTGAGAGACCACGTTGACAACCGAACGCATACGGCCAAGGTCTCTTGTAATGCTGGTTGCTTCGTCCAGATAGGTTCCGCCTGTGAATTCGAGGATGACCACACCACGATAGCTGCCGATTTCTATCGCGTAGCTACCATCCGCAGAGGTGGGTTGTGATGTTCGGCCCAGTTCGGTGATGCCGTCAGCCTCGAATGCGATACCCACGGCGCCGCTGACAGGACCCTTACTGACGATGCCTGAGACGGTTATGGCGGGTTCGGGAGATGGGGCCTGGTTCTGATTGCTGGATTGCCCAGGTCCCGACGAGCCGCCGCCTCCACACGCCGAGAACAGAATGAGAAGAACCGAAAGAAATCCAATCCGAATGCGGGCGACTGCCAACGTCCCTCACCCCAGCTACCGCAACCTTGGGAGGCTTAGGGTAAGTCTTTTGCTTGACAATCTCCAACCGGGATCGAACGAACCTAGAAGATATCCACCGCTTTGACCACGTCTTCGGGATCTTCGGTTGATGGTGCCTCTTCTTCCGGCACATGTTCGGAAAGGAAGAACTCGAAGATCGCATCCGGGTTCCCCGCATTGGCCAGGGCACCGGTGACCGGGTCGATCCTGCGCGTGACCACGCCGGGAGGCTGATCGGGCAGGGTTTCCGGTACGCCCTCGAGCGCGACCCGCATGTAGTCGATCCAGATCGGCAACGGACGGTTGGAACCGTATTCCACGGCGCCGAGCGGCTGATGGTTGGGGAAGCCGACCCAGACGGTGGTTGCCACATTCGGGTGGTAGCCATTGAACCAGGTGTCTGCGGCGTCGTTCGTGGTGCCCGTCTTGCCGGCAATGTCGGCACGGCCGAGTGCCCGGCGGGCTCGAATACCGGTGCCGCGACGAACCACGTCCCGCAGCATGCTGTGCATCACGTAGGCGTTTCTGGGATCGATGGCCTGTCTGGCCAGGAGCGGCGGCAGTTCCTCAACCGGTTCCTCTCCGTTTCCGGCAGGTATTTCTGCAAACAGCGCTTCCAGGTTGGCGGGTTCCCCGGTGGTGAGGTCCGTGCTGTCCCCGTCAGCGGCCGTTGCCAGCGATTCTTCCTCGCAGTCCTCGCAGACGATCGGGTAGCGCGGCCGATAGACCTCCACGCCCTCCAGATCGCGCACCGATTCGATGATGTGCGGCTGGATCTGCCAGCCGCCGTTGGCGAATACCGAATAGGCCGCAGCCATATCGATGGGGGTAACGGCCATGGTGCCGCCACCGATGGCAAGCTGGGTATTCCGCGGGAAGGTGCTGGTGTCGAAGCCGAATCGGGGCACGTAATCCAGAATGCGACCGGCACCCACCTCGAGCAGCACGCGCATGGAGACCAGATTGATGGACCGGTAGAGTGCCTCGCGGAGCCGGGTGGGGCCGTTGTATCGGTTATTGTCGTTGTCCGGCCGATAGTCGGATTCCAGGTTCTGATCTTCGAACACCAGCGGTGCATCCATGAAGATGCTGGCTGGCGTAACGCCCGCATCCAGAGCCGCGGAGTAGACGAAGGGCTTGAAGCCTGAGCCGGGCTGCCGCGCAGCCTGGAGGGCATGGTTGTACTGATTCATGCCGAAATCGAAGCCACCGGCCAGCGCCAGTACGGCGCCGGTATCCGGCTCCAGGGAAACCAGCGCGCCCTGAATCTCCGGTAGCTGGGCCAGACGCCAGGTGTCCACCGGTTCGGGCGCCGGGCCGGCTGCCTGATTCCCTTGTTCGTCTTCCGCGTTCGCTTCCGGCGTTTCGGGCGCCAGTTTGCCCAGATACTGCACCCGAATCAGATCACCAACAGTGAGCACCTGATCCACAGAATCGATGCGCGGGCCGCGGGTATCCTGATCGATGAAGGTTCGTGCCCAGCGGACCTGATCCAGAGGGAGCGTAATGGGTTCCGGCCAGGCGGAGGCAATCACCCGGGCCTGCTCTTTTTCCACGGCCATGACCACGGCGGGTGCCAGGTCGCCGTAACTGCGGATGCTCGCGAGCACGCCTCTGACCCGCTCCGGTGAGAGTGGATTCTCGTCGTCGATCGTCAGCCGGTCTTCCGGGCCGCGATAGCCGTGGTCACGGTCATAATCGAGCAGACCTTTCCTGAGCGCGGTGTCAGCCGCACGCTGCAGATCGCCACGAAGGGTGGTCACCACCTCATAACCCCCTGTATAAAGGTCGGAGTAACGACTCACTAACTCCCGACGTACCCATTCCGCTGGGAATGCGGCGGGCACATCGAGTTCCCGACCGTGCAGGCTGGCGGTAATGGGGGCGCTGCTGGCGGTGTCGAAATCCGCCTGGCTGATGGAGCCCTGCTCCAGCATGCGGCGCAGGACGAGGTTGCGCCGGTTGATGGCCCGTTCCGGCCCGTTGATGGGATTGCCGGCACTGGGTGCCTGGGGGATGCCGGCGAGCATGGCCAGTTGCGCCAGGCTCAAGTCGGAAAGCGGCTTGCCGTAATAGGTATAGGCGGCGGCCTGAGCGCCGTAGGCGCGTTTGCCGAAGGGAACCGCGTTGATATAGAGCTCGAGAATCTCGTCCTTGGAGAGCTCACGCTCCATCTTCAACGCCAGGAGGATTTCTTTGAATTTGCGGATGAACAGCTGATCGAGAGAGAAAGTGCCCAGATTGCGCGGCAACTGCATGGTGATGGTGGACCCACCGCGGGTGATTTCCCCCATGTTCAGGACCAGATCGACGGCGGATTTGGCCAGGGTCCAGAAGTCGACGCCGCTATGTTCGTAAAACCGCTTGTCTTCTGTGTCCAGGAGCGCGCGGATGAAGCCCTCCGGCACCTCGGCCAGCGAAACCGGGATCAGGCGCCTTTCGCCGAACTCGGCGATCAACTGCTCATCGGCGGTGTACACCCTGAGCGGGGTTTCGAGACGAACGTGGCGATAGGTCTCAGCTTTCGGAATCTGAGGGTCCAGATAGAGATAAACGCCTGCGAGACTGAGTACTGCGGCACATAAACCGGACAGTGCCAGACACATAATAGTTGCCGTGACGCGTCGGGACGTAAGTGTCATACGCGCGACATCGATACAAGGATCGGATTGCGGAGGTTGCAATCCTGGTATTTAATGTTGAGTGCCATAAAAAGGACGTAAGTGCCCGCGAAAGTAAGGAAATTTAACCGTGCTGGGATTCCTTAGCAAGAAATCCAACCTGATGCTCGGGTTGGATATCAGCTCCACATCTGTAAAGCTTCTTGAGCTCTCCAAATCTAGCGACCGCTATAGGGTGGAGGCGTACGCGGTGGAACCGTTGCCGCCGAACGCTGTGGTCGAAAAGAATATTAGCGATGTGGAAGGGGTAGGTGAAGCAATCAAGCGGGTAATGAGCCGCTCGAAGTGCGGCGCCCGCCAGGCAGCCGTGGCCGTGGCAGGCTCTGCCGTGATCACCAAAACCATCGAGATGGACGCAGAACTCTCCGACGACGATATGGAAAACCAGATCACCGTCGAAGCAGATCAGTACATCCCTTATCCGCTGGATGAGGTGGCCATCGATTTCGAGGTTCAGGGCCTTTCAGAGCGCAATCCGGAACAGGTGGAAGTCCTGTTGGCGGCCTGCCGGAAAGAGAATGTCGAGATGCGGGAAGCCGCGCTCGATCTCGGCCAGGTGAAGCCGGCGGTGGTAGACATCGAGGCGCACGCCATGAAGCGGGCCTTCGAGCTGCTCAAGCCGCAGCTCGGCGCCAACGCAGACGATCTGGTGGTTGCCATCATCGATATCGGCGCGACCATGACCACGCTGTCGGTGCTGGCCGATGACCGCTCCATCTATACGCGGGAACAGCTCTTCGGCGGCAAACAGCTCACTGAAGAGATTCAGCGCCGATACAGCCTGTCCTTCGAGGAAGCGGGTCTTGCCAAGAAGCAGGGGGGGCTTCCGGACGATTACGAGGACGAAGTCCTGCAGCCGTTCAAGGAAGCCGTGCTGCAGCAGGTGACCCGATCTCTGCAGTTCTTCTTCTCTTCCAGCCAGTACGACGATGTGGATTACATTGTGCTTGCAGGTGGCACCGCCTCCATCGATGGACTGGCGGGTATGATCGAAAACAAACTGGGTACGCCGACAATTATCGCCAATCCGTTTGGTGATATGTCGCTGTCGAGCAAAGTCGACGCCGACGCTCTGGCGAACGATGCACCGGCAATGATGATTGCCTGCGGACTGGCCATGAGGAGCTTCGACTGATGGCACATATCAACCTACTGCCCTGGCGCGAATGGGAACGGGAACGCAAGAAGAAAGAGTTTCTCGGCAACCTGGCCGGGGTTCTCGTTCTGGGTGCCGTGCTGGTTTTCGCCGGTGGCTGGGTGCTCGACAACAACGTCGACCACCAGAACGCTCGCAACAACTTCCTGCAGGGCAAGATTTCCGAGCTCGACACGAAAATTGCCGAGATCGCTCAGCTCGAGCAGCAGAAGAAAGACCTCGAGGAGCGCATGGCGCTGATTCAGGAGCTGCAGGGCAACCGGCCGGTGATCGTGCGCGTGTTCGACGAACTGGTGCGGACCCTTTCCAAAGGCGTGCATTACCAGGAACTGGAAATGACCGCCGGCAATCTGAAAGTGAGCGGCACCGCGGAGTCCAACAACCGGATTTCGTCGCTGATGCGCAACCTGGATGAGTCCGAGTGGTTCCAGTCGCCGAATCTCCGCAGCATCAAAGAGGATCCGGATAACTCCGACTATGGTCCGCAGGCGAGCACCTTCGACCTCACGTTTGTGCAGCACAACCCGCTCATGACCGAGGAGGAGGGCGAGTAATGGCCATGCAGGACACCCTCGAGCAACTCCAGAACTTCGATATCAACGATCTGGATGTCAACAATATCGGTGCCTGGCCGGGACCGGTAAAAGTCATTCTCATGGTGCTGGCGTTCGCGCTGGTGGTGGGTGCGGGCTACTACTTCTATCTGACCGACAAGCAGTCGGTGCTGGATAGGGCGGAAGCGAAGGAGATGGAGCTCCGGGCTGATTACGAGGTGAAGGCAGAGAAAGCCGCAAACCTCGAAGAGTACCGCTCCCAGAAGCAGCAGATGGAGGCCACCTTCGGCGCTCTGCTCAAGCAGCTGCCGCAGGATACCGAAGTGCCCGGTCTGCTGGACGATATCACCCGGTCCGCCCTGGACAATGAGCTCACCATCGAGAGCATCGACCTCCAGCAGGAGCGTCAACTGGAATTCTATGTGGAGTTGCCCATCGACATCGTCGTGGAAGGCAACTATCACAAGATCGGCACTTTCGTCAGCGGTGTGGCGGCCCTTTCCCGGATCGTGACGCTGCATGATTTCACGCTGGAGCCTCAAGGTTCGCCGCTGAACCTGAAGCTCAAGATTCTGGCAAAGACCTACCGGTATGTGGATGAGGAAGCATGATGCGCTTACCAGGAATTAAGCCCATCCCGAAGATCAACAGCCCCAGACCGGCGGGCCAGCGTTTCGCAGGCATGCGTCTCGCAGGCGTCGTACTGGCCGGCAGCCTGCTGACAGGTTGCGGTGGTGGAGACTTCTCCGATCTTCAGGCATTCATGAGTGAGGTGGACGCCCGTCCGGCGCCGCCTATCGCACCGCTGAAAGCGTTCACCCCGGCCCAGCCATTCGCCTACGAGGCGATGGGACTGCGCAGCCCGTTCGAACCGCCGGTGGTGGTGAAGCAGGGTCCGCGACCCAAAGGGCCTCAGGTGAAACCGAACCCGAATCGGGTGAAGCAGTATCTGGAGCAGTTCACCATCGCATCGTTGTCCATGGTGGGCACCCTCTCTCAGGGCCCGTCCATGTACGCACTGATCCAGGATTCGGATGGTGGTGTGCATCGCGTGCAGATGGGCGATTACATGGGCACTGATCACGGAAAGATTCAGTCAATTGATGAGGCGGCGATCGAGCTCGTCGAAATAGTCCCCGACGGTACTGGAAGCTGGGTAGAACGTATCCGGACCGTATCGCTGGGTGGTGGAGACAGAGGATGAAAACAATGATTAATGAGAACGGCCGGTTTGCGCGCTGGATAGCCCGACCGCTCCTCGCGGCGATGGCCCTCGGTCTCGCTCTGCCCCTGTGGGCTGCGAATATCGATTCGGTGGAGTTTTCTTCGCTGCCAGGCGATAAGACGGAGATTCGCCTGCACTTCGACGGTACGCCGCCGGAACCCACTGGTTACACCATAGAACAGCCCGCACGGATCGTGCTGGACATGCCGGGTGTGGTATCGACTCTCGAAGAGAAGCATCACAACCTCGGCATCGGTAATGCCCGCCGGGTATCGATCATCTCCACCAAAGATCGAACTCGAGCGATTGTGAACCTCACCGAACTCGTCGGCTACGAGACAGACATCGAAGGTAATACCCTCTATCTGATGGTAGGCGGCGGCAGCGCACAGGGCGTCCCCACGCAGAATTCCTTTGCAAGCCAGGATGACGACACGGTGGCCGATCGGCAGATCTCGAATTCCGAGGTCGCAGCCGTGGACTTCCGTCGCAGCGAAGACGGTGACGGCCGGATCGTGATTCAGCTCTCCAATCCGAAAGCGCCGGTCAACGTCTCCAAAGAAGGCGGCCGTATCAAGGTACAGATCCGCAATACGGATCTGCCTCGCGATCTGCAGCGTCGTCTCGACGTAACCGATTTCGCGACCCCGGTGCAGATCGTCGATGCGCTGCAGGAAGGCGACCACACCGTGTTCACCATCACCGCTACGGGTGACTACGACTACCTGGCTTACCAGGCAGACAACACGCTCACAGTGAACGTGAACGCCCTCACCGAAGAGGAGATCGAGCAACGCGACGACATCTTCAAGTTCTCCGGTGAAAAGCTCTCGCTCAACTTCCAGGACATCGAAGTGCGCTCGGTGCTGCAGCTCATCGCTGACTTCACCGATCTGAATCTGGTGGCCAGTGATACGGTCAGCGGCCGCATCACCCTGCGTCTGAAGAACGTACCCTGGGATCAGGCGCTCGAGCTCATTCTCAAGACCAAGGGACTGGATCAGCGCCAGGTGGGTAACGTGCTGCTGGTGGCACCCGCTGCCGAGATCGCCGCACGCGAGAAGCTGGAACTCGAGAATCAGAAGCAGATTTCCGAACTGGCGCCTCTGCACACCGAATTCATTCAGGTGCGCTACGCCAGTGCCACCCAGCTCTTCGAGCTCTTCAACAATGCCGCCGGCAGTGAGCAGTCTGTACTCTCCGAGCGTGGCAGCGTGATCGTGGATGAGCGGACCAATGCCATCATCCTCACGGATACGGCCGATCGTCTGCAGGACTTCCGCGACGTCATCAATCAGCTCGACATCCCGGTCAAACAGGTGCTGATCGAAGCACGGATCGTCACGGCCAGCGACGACTTCTCAGAGGATCTGGGCATCCGCTGGGGCTTCGCCGATCTGGATCAGCAGTCCAGCACCCGATTCCGGAAGGCGGGTGGCTCGCTCACCACGCTGGAAGATCTGCAGGACATCATCGCGTCCGGTGGTGTGGGTGACATTACTTCGCCGGAGCACCTGGTGGTCGACCTCGGTGTGGCCAAGGAAGGTGCGAGCACCTTCGGTGTGGGTCTGACCGGCGCAGGCTACCTGCTCGACCTCGAACTCTCTGCGCTGGCTGCCGATGGCCATGCGGAAGTGGTTGCCCGTCCGAAGGTGATCACGGCGGACAAGAACCCGGCACTGATCGAGTCTGGTACGGAGATTCCGTATCAGGAAGCGACCAGTTCAGGCGCCACGTCCACCTCGTTCAAGGATGCGACCCTGGCTCTGGAAGTGACCCCGCAGATCACGCCGGATGATCGGATCATCATGGAGCTGAACGTCAAGCAGGATACGGTGGGTGCGATCTTCAACGGCGTGCCGTCGATCGATACCAATCAGATCGAGACCCAGGTGCTCGTGGACAACGGTCAGACGATTGTCCTTGGCGGTATCTTCAGCACCGACAAGCAGTTCTCCACCACCAAGACGCCGTTCCTGGGCGATCTGCCCTACGCAGGTCGGCTGTTCCGCCGCACGGAACAGAAGGACAACAAGACCGAGCTGCTGATCTTCATCACCCCGAGGATCATTCAGGAGAGTCTGACCTCGCTGTAAGCCGGGTCTGGATCGACTACACTAAGCGGCGCCCGGCGGGCGCCGTTTTTTTTTGGTGTGGAGCAATGCGCCAGGGCCCGTCTGATTGAGTGGATGGATACCCTGCGCCACGCTATGAGCAAGCAAAACGTGATCCTGGTTGGCCTCATGGCGGTGGGAAAGAGCACTGTCGGGCGCCTGCTTGCGCAGCAGCTCGGCTACACGTTCTACGATACCGACCATGTAATCGAGGAACGGGCGGGCGCTGACGTGGCCTGGATTTTCGATGTGGAAGGTGAAGCCGGTTTCCGGGAACGGGAAACTCAGGTGATTGATGAACTCACGCAGATGGAAGGTGTGGTGATTGCCACGGGCGGAGGTGCGGTCATTTCAGACTGCAATCGTAAGATGCTCGGCACACGGGGTTGCGTCATCCATCTGGACAGCCCGTTGGATCGATTGTTGGAACGGACTCAGAAAGACAAGAAGCGCCCGCTGCTGCAGTCAGGAGATGCGGAAGAGATCCTTTCGCGTCTGAAGCTGGAGCGGGAGCCCCTCTACGCCTCGGTGGCGGACTACCGTTTCGTCACCGATCGGCAGGGCGCCAAGGCCCTGGCGCGGAATATTGCAGGTGTGCTGGAGGCGGACGGCATCGTATGAACATCCAGCAGGAACTGAAAGTTGCCCTCGGGGATCGGAGCTACCCGATCTACATCGGCACCGGGCTTCTCGAAACGCCATCCCTGCTTGCCCGTCATATTGGTGGGAGTCAGGTGGCGGTGGTCACCAATGAGGTGCTGGCCGACATCGCCTTGCCCCAGTTGCTCGAGACGTTGCGAGGCTGCAACGCCGAGGTCAGCGTGTTCACCCTCGCCGATGGGGAACAGGAAAAAAACCTCAGCAACTACGGCGCGATCATGGATCATCTGGTTGCCGAGCGACACAACCGAACCACCACCCTGATCGCACTGGGCGGTGGCGTTGTGGGCGATATCACGGGATTTGCCGCGGCCACCTATCAGCGGGGGGTCAGTTTCATCCAGGTGCCGACCACGCTGCTCGCACAGGTGGATTCCTCTGTGGGCGGGAAAACGGCGGTCAATCATCCCTCCGGAAAAAACCTGATCGGTGCTTTTCACCAGCCCGTTGCCGTGCTGGCGGACATGGGGCTGCTCAAAACATTGCCGGCGCGGGAGTACGCCGCCGGTGTGGCCGAAGTGGTGAAGTACGGAGTGATCGCCCAGGCCGGATTCTTTGACTGGCTGGAAGCAAACGCGGAAGCACTCCGTACGCAGTCTCCGGAAGCGCTCAGCCATGCGGTGGCCGTTTCCTGTCAGGCCAAAGCCGATGTGGTGGCGGACGATGAACGGGAAACCGGTCGCCGTGCCATCCTCAACTTCGGGCATACCTTCGGCCATGCCATCGAAGCGCTCACGGGCTACGGCCAATATCTGCATGGCGAGGCGGTGGCGATCGGCATGGTTCAGGCTGCCGACCTGTCCGCCCGGCTGGGTCTCCTCGACCGCGAGGATGCCCGTCGTCTGCGCGTGCTGCTGGACCGATTCGGTCTCCCGGTCGTGCCGCCGCCGCTCGAACCGTCGGCCATGCTGGAAAGCATGGGAATGGACAAAAAAGTCGTGGACGGCCGGCTGCGTCTGGTTCTGGCCCGGGCACTTGGTGATGCCTTTGTGTCCAGCGAAGTACCCGCGGATATGCTGATGGCAACGCTGCGAGCCGGTGAGGCGCTCTGCGATGGCTGAAGCCCTCCCGGACGATCAACGTACCTTCCTGGGCCTGACGCACAATCCGTTTGTGGAGCCCCAGCGTGGTTTTTTCGAACGCGGAGGGCGGAAAACTCACCTCGAGCAGCTCCGGCATCTGTCCGAGTGGTCCCGCCGCGTGCTGCTGGTGACCGGGGCGGAAGGCGTGGGCAAAACCACCCTCTACCGCGAGCTGGCTGCCACGCTGGAACCCCGGGTCAAAGCCGCCCGGATCAACGGCAGCCTGGTCAATACCGGCTTCGAAGTGCTGGCGGCTATCGCGCAGGGGTTCGGGCTCGCACTGCCATCGGATGCCAATACGCAATCGCTGCGCATGGATCTCATCGCCCATGTGGAGACTCAGACGGAGGCTGACCGCCTCTGCCTCGCACTGGTGGACGACGCCCATCTGCTTGATCACAAAGCGGTGGACTCCCTGGTTGCGCTGGCTCACGAATGCGGTCTGCACCTGGTTTTCTTCGGTGAGGTGCGCATGGTGCCGGTCATCGAACGGGCGGCAAGCGCCAAGGGCGTCGGCTGGCAGGAGATCCGCCTGAGCGGGTATGGCGAGGCGGATGCCCGGGACTATCTCGAGTGGCGGTTCGGACAGGCGAAGTACCGGGGCAGGATCCCGTTTACGGATGCACAGGTGAAAGATCTGGTTAAGCTGTCCGAAGGACTGCCCGGGCGGATCAACCGGATGGCCAATGTGCTGCTGGTGAAGCTGGAAACCGGCGAAGGGGCACCGGCCCGCAGCGGTTTTCCGCGCCTGCATGCGGCACTGCTCACGCTGCTGGTGGTTGCCGTTGGTCTGCTCTACCTGGTGGTGGGGAATGGCGGCGGGGATGAATCGGCCGAACCGGTCGAACGGACCACAGAGCCCCTCGAGCTGGCAGATGCCGCGGCAGGTCCATCGTCACCTGAAGCAGCGGAAACAGCAGCCGGGTCAAGCGCTGAACAGCAGGATTCGTCCTCTGCCGTGCTGCCGGCGACGGATGCAATCGACCAACCGGAGCGTGGGGCTTTGGCGCCTGAAGCTGGCTCCCGGCAGATCGAGATGACGACGGCAGACACTGAAACACCAGCCCGGCAAGCGGCTCCGACACCGGATGCCGCGAGCGCAGATGCCGTAACACCGGAGGGTTCGCCGGACATGCCGGAAGAAATCGCGGCGCCGGTTGCCGGGGTTGGCGAGAATGCCACGCCTGCCGTGGTGGAAACAGCCGTCGAACCAGCCTCTGAAACGACGGACGGGACTGCCGACGAGCCACCTCCGGTGGAACAGCCGCCTGCCACCGTCGTCGACTTGCCGTCGGGGGCGAAAGACACGCGCTGGCTCCTGGCCCAGGACCCGGATTACTTCACGCTGCAACTCGTCACCGTCTCTTCCCCGGAAAGCGCCAGCGCATTCGTCGCGCGGCAGCGGGAACCTGGAGAATTCACCGTCTATCAGTTGCAACGGGACGGCCGCATGCTGCATGTGGTGCTCTATGGCCTGTTCAGCTCCCGTACGGCCGCCGAGACAGCGGCAGACAATCTTCCTGCGGAGGTAGGCCGGGTGCAGCCCTGGATACGTCCTCTGGCTCAGGTTCAGGACGCCGCCCGGCTCTCCACCCGCCAGTAACCATCAATCTGTGACCTTCATCCCGGCGAATTGCGCGGCCATCCGCTAGCGTGCGGTAGACCCTGGTGATCGGTCCTGCGGGATCCGGTCAGCCCGGCGGACAGGAATGCACCAGCCATGATGGCGCAAGGAGGTGTGCGATGAAGATACTGATCTCTATTGTTCTGATGGGACTCACGCTCGCGGGTTGCGCCGGTAAGCCGTCGATGAGTGAGCACCAGTGTGCGGCCGGCGACTGGCAGACCGTTGGTTATCGGGATGGCGTCAATGGTCAACGCAGCACGGCGCTGCTGACCCATCAGGATGCCTGCATGGAATACGGTATTGCGCCGGACCGGAACTCCTACATGCTCGGCTGGGAGGAGGGTGCCCGTGAATACTGTCAGCCGAACAATGGTTTTTACGTGGGTGAGCGTGGCTGGTCGCACAACAACATCTGCCCATCTGAGCTTCGCGCCGGGTTCCTGACCGCGTATCGGGAAGGCCAGGACCTCTATCAGGCCCGTCTGGCAGTGTCGAATCTCGAGTGGAAGATCGATCAGAAGACCGATCGGCTGGACGCCATCAAATCGGAGATCATCTCCACCGGCGCTGCGCAGTTGAATGCTGAGCTCAGCGTTGAGGAGCGTGTGCAGCTGGGTGCGCGGGTGCAACAGCTGCTCGATGAGCAGGCGCGGCTGAACAAAGAGATCCCGGAACTGGAGGACGAGCTGGTCGTCAGGACGAGAGAGCTCGACCGGTTGGACCGCACCGTCGCCTCTACGACTCCGGCTTCTTAAGAGGTGAAAGACATGAAGTTGTGGAACCTGATTGTCGGACTGACACTGCTGACGACAGCCGCCTGGGCCCATACGGACGCAGAGGACGGCATTCAGATCGTCGATGGCAGTGATCCCGTTACGCTGGTGAACATCATCCAGGACCTCGGCTATCGAGCCAGACTGGAGGTGGATGGCGAGGGTGATCCGCTCATCCGTTCGAGTGTTGGCGGCACTGACTTTGCGCTGGTTTTCTACGGCTGTTCCGAGCAGCACGATGGCTGCCAGATTCTCCTGTTCAAGGCCGGATATGAATTAAACGACAAGGTGGGTATGGATCTGATCAACCAGTGGAACGCCACCCGCCTGTTCGGTCGCGCCTATCTTGATGAAGTCAGTGACCCCTGGATCGAACTGGTGCTGAACATGCACGGTGGCGTAACCCGCGCCCAGTTCGAGAAGACTTTCGAGTGGTGGGAAACGTCCATCGGCGAATTCGAGGATGAACTCGGCGTCTGAGCGATATTCTGTTTTCGTCGCTTCTAAATTGTGCCAGCATGCCAGCTGGCAGAAAAAGGAAATTCTACATGCGTATCGTTCATCGGATAACGTGGATCGCTCTTCTGGCGTCCCTGTCTGCGCCGGCTCTGGCGGACAAACCTGGATTCGGAGACACCTTCTCAATCAAGGTCGGCGGCATGAACTACAACGCCGATGCGGAGTTCAGCACGACGATCGAAGGCCTGGACGAGGTGACGCTGGATCTGGGTGATCTGGACATGGACACGGAGGCCACCAATCTCTGGCTGGGCTTTGTCTGGCAGTTTGCCGATAACTGGGGCCTGAACGGCAGCTTCTCGAGCTTCGAGGGTGATGGCACGGCGGTCGCGGCCGAGGACGGTAATTTTGACGACATTGTCTGGTCGGCCAGCGCGACCCTGGAGTCCGAACTGGATCTCAAGTTCTACATCGTGGATCTGCACTGGGATTTCATCAACACCGGGCGGTCTCACTTCGGTGTGGGCGTGGGTCTGCACATCGCCGACATCAGCACCGGGATTGCTGCAACGATTGATGCGGACGTGAACGGTAACCCGATCACACCCATCGATCTGGGTGCATCGTCTTCCAGCGTAACGGCGCCGTTGCCGAACGTTTCATTGCAGGGTGGGCATCGGTTCGGCGACAGCTTTTATGTGGGCGGCAAGATCGGCTATTTCGCGCTGGAAGTCGATGATGTGGATGGCGAACTGGTGACCGCGAGCATATTCGGTGAGTGGCGGCCAGGCGGCGGTAATTTCGGTGTTGGCGTTGGCTATCAGATGATCGATATCGACGTGACCTCGGAAGGGTCGGTCAGGACGAAGAAAGTGGACCTGAGCGGAGACGGCCCGATTCTTTACGCCAGTCTCGGCTTTTAGCCGGCGATCCTGCCGGCTGACGGTATCAGGGCAGGTGTGTGCTGCCCATCAGGTACCGGTCTACTTCGCGCGCGGCCTCTCGACCTTCGTTGATGGCCCGGACCACCAGTGACTGTCCGCGCCGGCAATCACCCGCTACAAACACCTTCTCATCCCCGGTGCGATACACCCCGTAGTCGGCCTTGTAGTTGGAGCGCTCGTCGTAGTCGAGCCCCAGAGCATCGGATACGGCGTGCTCCGGACCCAGGAAGCCCATCGCCAGAAATACCAGATCTGCCGGCCACTCCCGTTCACTGCCCGGCACATTCTCGAACTTGCCGTCCTTCATCTCCACATTGACCGTGCGCACGGCCTTCAGGTTGCCGTCGTCGTCGCCGACGAATTCCGTCGAGGAGATCGAGTAGGTGCGTGGATCGTCGCCGAACACCTGGGCGGCTTCCTCGTGCCCGTAGTCGGTACGCAGAATCTTCGGCCAGGTGGGCCAGGGGTTGTTCGGCGCTCTCTCTGACGGCGGTTGCGGAAAGAGTTCGAAATTCACCAGGCTCCTGCAGCCATGCCGCAGCGAGGTGCCGATGCAGTCCGTACCGGTATCACCGCCGCCGATCACGACCACGTGTTTGTCTTTGGCGGAGATGTAGTTGCCGTCTTCGTGGCGGCTGTCCAGCAGGCTCTTCGTGTTTGCGGTGAGGAATTCCATGGCGAAGTGCACGCCATTGAGTTCGCGGCCGGGGATCGGCAGATCCCGTGGCACCGTGGCGCCGGTTGCCAGCAGCACGGCATCATTTTCACCATGCAGGGCACGACCATCCACGGAACCGTCGCTGCCGTCACCGACCGGAGTGCCGGTGACGAAGCGCACGCCTTCCTCTCTGAGCAGGCGCACGCGCCGTTCCACGACTTCGGTCTTGTCGAGCTTCATGTTCGGAATGCCGTACATGAGCAGTCCGCCGATCCGATCGGCACGCTCGTAGACGGTGACGGTGTGACCGGCCTTGTTGAGCTGATCCGCTGCTGCGAGTCCGGCGGGGCCGGAGCCAACGATGGCGATGGTCTTGCCGGTACGCACGGCGGGCGGATTCGGCTGAATCCAGCCTTCCGCATAGCCTCTGTCGACAATGGCCATCTCAATGTTCTTGATGGTCACTGCCGGGTCCGTGATGCCGAGCACACAGGCGCCTTCGCAGGGTGCGGGACAGACGCGGCCGGTAAACTCCGGAAAGTTGTTGGTCTTGTGCAGTCTGTCGAGCGCTTCCCGCCACTGGCCGCGGTAGACCAGATCGTTCCATTCCGGGATCAGGTTGTGGATCGGACAGCCTTCATTGGACTGACAGAACGGCACCCCGCAATCCATGCAGCGCGCCCCCTGAGTGGTCAACCGGTCCACATCGTGTTCGGTATAGATCTCCTGAAAATCCAGCAGGCGAGCCGAAGCATCCCGGTACGGGGCCGGTTCGCGATCGAACTCCATGAATCCAGTTACTTTTCCCATCGTTACTTCCGATTAACCTGCGCTGACGGCCGTACGCCGTGCTTCCAGTACCCGCTTGTAGTCAGTGGGCATTACTTTCACGAACTCGCCAAGGCTGCGTTTCCAGTTATCGAGCACGTTCCGGGCGACGGGCGAGTCAGTGTAGTGGTAGTGCTTCTCGATCAGCGCCTTGAGTTCTCTGATGTCTTCCGACGTCGTCTCGTCGTCGGGAGACAGGGATTCGAGTTCCACCATTTCCGTGTTGCACTGACGGGCAAAGGTGTTTTCCGGATCCCAGACATAGGCAATTCCACCGGACATGCCCGCTGCGAAGTTTCTGCCGGTTGGGCCCAGGATGACGGCCCGGCCGCCGGTCATGTATTCCAGCCCGTGATCGCCGACGCCTTCCACCACGGCGGAAGCTCCGGAGTTACGCACGCAGAACCGCTCTGCTGCCACGCCTCGGAAAAAACACTCGCCGCTGGTGGCGCCGTAGAGCACCACGTTGCCGATGAGAATCTGTTCCTCGGCTTTGAACGGGCTTTCCTTGGGGGGATAGATGACGATGCGGCCGCCGGACAGACCTTTGCCGACGAAGTCGTTGGCATCCCCTTCCACCTCCAGGGTCACGCCTTTGGCGAGCCAGGCGCCGAAGCTCTGACCTGCGGAGCCGTGAAATTTGAAGTGCAGGGTTTCATCCGGAAGCATTTCCGGCCCCACTTCGCGGATGATCAGATTGGAGAGCATGGCCCCCACCACCCGATTGGTATTGACGATGGTGAGTTCGTCGTAGAGCTTCTGGCCGCTTCTGATGGCCGGCAGGGCCAGTTCCATCAGTTCGTTGTCGATGGCCCGGTCAAGCTGGTGATCCTGCTCGTGGATGGCATAGCTGCCGAGGAACTCGGCGGGCTTTTCGGCCGGGGTCAGCAGCTGGGTCAGATCAAGGCCTTTTGCCTTCCAGTGATCGACGGCGGCGTCCACGTGCAGGGCATCCACCCGGCCAACCATGTCGTTGACGGTCTTGAAGCCGAGTTCAGCCATGATCATGCGCAGCTCTCTGGCGACCATGAACAGGTAGTTCACCACGTGTTCCGGTGAACCGGTGAACTTCTTCCGGAGTGCCGGATCCTGAGTCGCGATACCCACCGGGCAGGTGTTCAGATGGCATTTGCGCATCATGATGCAGCCCAGAGTGATCAGCGGCGCCGTGGCGAAGCCGAATTCTTCAGCCCCCAGGAGCGCAGCGATCGCCACATCCCGGCCGGTTTTGATCTGGCCGTCCGTCTGCAGCACCACCCGGGAGCGCAGATTGTTCAGCACCAGGGTCTGATGTGTCTCGGCGATGCCGAGTTCCCAGGGTACGCCGGCGTGTTTGATCGAGGTGAGCGGGGAGGCGCCGGTACCGCCGGTATCACCGGCGATCACCAGGTGATCGGCCCGGGCCTTGGTCACGCCCGCGGCAACGGTGCCCACACCGATCTCGGCGCCCAGCTTCACACTGATGCGCGCCTTGGGATTGGCGTTTTTCAGATCGTGGATGAGCTGCGCCATATCCTCGATGGAGTAGATATCGTGGTGAGGCGGCGGACTGATCAGACCGACCCCGGGCGTGGAATGCCGGATGCTGGCAATCACATCATCCACCTTGTGGCCGGGCAGTTCGCCCCCCTCACCGGGCTTCGCGCCCTGGATGATCTTGATCTGAATCTCGTCGGAGTTGGTCAGGTAGTTGATGGTGACGCCGAACCGACCGCTGGCCACCTGCTTGATTGCGCTGCGCTTGGAGTCACCGTTTGCCAACGGAATGAAACGACTCGGGTCTTCGCCGCCTTCTCCGGTGTTGGACTTGCCACCCAGCCGGTTCATGGCGATGGCCAGTGATTCGTGAGCTTCGGCGCTGATGGAGCCGAAGCTCATCGCGCCGGTGGCGAAGCGCTTGACGATTTCCTGTTCCGGCTCCACATCTTCGATCGGAATCGGACCACCGTTGGCGCCTTCTCTGAAGGTGAGCAGGCCGCGGAGCATGCTGTTGCGGGTGGACGCTTCGTTGGTGTGTTTCGAGAATCGCCAGTACGCGTCTTCGTTGTTGGTACGGGATGCCACCTGCAGATCGGCGATGGCTTCCGGATCCCACATATGGGTATCGCCATGGCGACGCCAGTGGAAATCGCCGGGATTCGGCAGCACTGCAACGTTCGGCGAGCGGCTCGGATAGCCGAGCTGATGGCGGCGCTGCATTTCTTCAGCGAGCACGTCCAGGTTCACGCCCTGAACCCGGGAAGCGGTACCGACAAAGGCCCGTTCGATCACATCCTCGGCGAGTCCGATCGCTTCGAAAATCTGTGCGCCCTTATAGGACTGCAGGGTGGAGATGCCCATCTTGGCCATCACCTTGAGCATGCCTTTGGCGGTGCCTTTGCGATAGGCCGCCACCACGTCATCGTCGGACTGGATGTGCGAGGCACCGTCCAGATAGCCTTTCCGCCGCGAATCCCAGAGTGCCTCGAAGGCCAGATAGGGGTTGATGGCGTCGGCGCCGTAGCCCACCAGCAGGCAGTGGTGGTGCACTTCCCTGGCTTCGCCGGATTCGAGAATCAACCCGATTCGGGTTCTGGATGCTTCCCGGTTCAGATGATGATGCACCGTGCCCACGGCCAGCAGGGAACTGATCGGCACATGATCCACGTCCACCTTCCGGTCGGAGAGCACGACCAGGGAGTAACCGTCGGCGATGGCCGCGGAGGCCTCGGCGCAGATGCGATCCAGCGCAGCGACCAGGCCATCCCGGCCGGAATCCGCAGGGAAGGTGATGTCGATCACCTTGCTCTTCCAGCCACGGTGGTCCATGTGCCTGAGCGCCGCCAGTTCCTCATTCGACAGGATCGGATGCGGTACTCGAAGACGGTGGGCGTGCTGCTCGGTGGTTTCGAGCAGGTTCTGCTCCGGACCGATGTAGCAGTTCAGCGCCATGATCACTTCTTCGCGAATGGAGTCGATGGCCGGGTTGGTCACCTGGGCGAAGCGCTGTTTGAAGTAGTCGTAGATCATCCGCGGCTTTTCGCTCATCACCGCGAGTGCAGCGTCGTTGCCCATGGAACCCAGTGGATCCCGGAGCTCCGTGACCAGCGGCTGGAGCATGATCTGCATGGTCTCCACCGTGTAGCCGAAGGCCTGCATGCGCGCGGTCAGCGTGTCCGGATCAAAGCCGTGGGATGCCTCGTCCGTATCGAGATCGGAAAGATCGATACGCTGAGCCTCGAGCCAGTCCCGGTAGGGATTGGCAGCTGCCCACTCCTGCTTGATCTCTTCATCCGGAATCATCCGGCCCGCCTCGAAGTCGATCAGAAAGATACGCCCGGGTTGCAGGCGGCCCTTCCTGATCACGGTTGCCGGGTCGACGCTCACCACACCGACTTCGGAGGCCATGATGCATTTGTCATCGTTGGTGATGTAGTAGCGGGACGGGCGCAGGCCGTTTCTGTCCAGCACCGCGCCAATATAGTTGCCGTCTGTGAACGCGATGGAGGCGGGCCCGTCCCAGGGCTCCATCAGGCAGGAGTTGTATTCGTAGAATGCGCGTTTTGCCTCATCCATGTACGGATGCTGCTGCCAGGCTTCCGGAATCATCATCAGAACGGCTTCCTGCAGCTTGCGGCCGTTCATCAGCAGGAATTCCAGCACGTTGTCGAAAGTGCCTGAGTCGGAGCAGTCTTCCTCGATGATCGGGAAGAGCTTCTTCAGGTCTTCGCCGAACAGGTCCGAGCGCAGGGTGCCCTGACGTGCGTTCATGGAATTCTTGTTGCCGAGCAGCGTGTTGATCTCGCCGTTGTGGCTCATGAAGCGGTTCGGCTGTGCCCGGTCCCAGCTTGGAAAGGTGTTGGTCGAGAACCGTGAGTGGACCATGGCCAGGTGGGATTCAAAGTCCTTGTCCCGCAGATCCGGGTAGAACAGAGGCACCTGGTCCGGGGTGAGCATGCCCTTGTAGATGATCACCTTGGAGGACAGGCTGCAGACGTAGAACGCCTTCCGCTCCGTCAGGCTGTGGTCGCCTCTCAGCCGATGAGTGGCGTGTTTGCGGATCAGGTAGAGCTTGCGCTCGAAGTCGTCACCGCTGACGCCTTCCGCACCAATGAAGAGCTGCGCGAAGATCGGCATCGCGGCCCGGGCGGCATTGCCGATTCCCGCACCATCGGGATGTACGGGCAGGCCGCGCCAGCCGAGCAGCGTCTGGCCGGCTGATTCGATTTCTGCTTCGAGTACGGAGATGCAGTGCGCGCGGGCCTGTTCGTCGACGGGTAGAAACACGTTGCCCACCCCGAATTCGCCGGCAGCGGGCAGGTCGACGCCCAGCGCGGACTCGGCGACCTTGGCGAGGAACTTGTGCGGCAGACCGAGCAGGATGCCGGCGCCATCCCCCGTGTTCTTCTCATAGCCCACACCGCCGCGGTGCTCCATGCAGCAGTTCATTTTCAGTGCGTCTTCGACGATCGAGCGGCTTGGTCGGCCTTTGATATCGCAGACAAAGCCGACACCGCAGCTGTCCTTCTCGTTGGCAGGGTCGTACAGGCCCTGTTTCGCGGGAAAAGCGGTCAAAGACTCCGGTTGTCGGGTCGGGCTGTTGCCGTGGTCGTTCATCTTCTCTTTCCAGTCGGTTGTCAGACGCAGGCGCAATACGGCTCCGCAGTGCGGACCCTCTCCTTGCTGAACGTCAAACCTGGGCCGGTTGTGCCGAACCTGACCCGTATTGCAGGCACGAAGATAGCCGTCTGCTCGCGGAATCGAGCTTCAGATGGCGATGGAAAAGTCCGTCGGGCGCTGCCAGCGAATCAGCTAAGCGGTTGTTTTCTCTGTTTTTATTCTGCCGCGAATCGACGGACGGACGATGCTATTTTCGCGCGAGGACGGAACATCTCAAAAATGGGGCTTTGAATCAAGTTTGATGGTGTCAGGCGGAAACCCGGTACCAGTACTCGTAGGCCGGCGAAAAACCGAATTTTGCGTAGAGACCGCGGGCGGCCGAATTGGTGCTGACCATCTGCAGGTAGGCCGTATCGGCGCCCTGGGCCCGGCCCCGGGAGAGCAATGCGCCCACCAGTAACTCGGCATGGCCGTGGCCCCGATGGTCCTGGTGGGTGTATATGTCGAACAGACCCATGAGCCTCTGTTCCTGCACGGCGAGTCCGCAGGCGACGGGACCTTCTCCGGTATCGAGCACCGCATAAACGCACTCGTTCTGGATGCCTTTCAGGATGGCGCCATGCAGCTGACTGGCCTGCTCCGGCATGCCGGTCAGGCTGCCGTAGATCTCGAGCCACTGCTCTCTCGGCAGATATCGGATGGGCAGGTCGCGGCTGTGGGTGGGCGCCGGCAGCGTCAGACCAGCCAGTTCGGCGGTCAGTACTTCGGTAGGGTCCACCCGCTCGTAGCCACGACTGTCCAGGTGGACGTCGAGCGCCCGGCAGTCGTTCAGGGAAGTGAGCCGGAAGATGGTCTTCAGGCGTTCCCGGGCATACAGGTTCTCGCAGTGGCGCACCTTGTCTTCCATGGGTTCGAGCACCGGGTATAAGGGCACGATTGAATTGGCGCGCATGGTGAATCCGTGCGAGAAACGCAGCAGCCAGCCATCCAGCAGGATCTGGTGCAGCGCCGGCCACGCGTTCAGCGATGCCTCCTCGATACGGCGGGTGCTCGTGCTCTGCTCGTCTGTCATGCGCAGACATTAGCAGGCGGCGGCCGATTGAGCGCGCTACTCTTTGCTGATTTCGAAACGCAGAATGTTGTTCGGGTCGATTTCCGGGTTGATTCGATTCTGAATCGGCGACGGCCAGGGATAGGGCAGGATTTCTCGATTCGCATCGCGCGGTGGGATGCGGCTGTGCGTAATGATTCCGGGGTTACGCTCGTCATCGGCATTGATCCAGAAGAACACACTTGGCGCGCTGACCTCGTCTGCGTCTGCCGCACCGCCGATATCGCGGTCGTGGACACCGATGGTATGGATGGCATCCGCCGCGAGCCTGGCGGAAGTGGTGAAGCGTTCGACAATGCGGTCTGCGTCAGCGGGGCTCAGGTTATCGTAATCAACGCCCAGATCGCGGCCGACCTCGCTGATGAACGCGTTGAAGAACGCTGTGTTCATGCGTTGCATGTAGGCTTCCCGCCGACTACCCGAAGAGTCGTCACGCTCGATCATGATGAACACAAGCGCCATGATGTCGAATGGGCGCGCACGGTAGCGGTAAGACAGATGTGTGTACGAACTCAACGGATATCTGAAGCCGCCGCTCACATCCCGGTCAGTGACCTGTGCGCGACGTGCCGTGTCATCACCCCGGATAAACACCTCGTCACCGAACCGGCCTTTATAGTTGAAGACCATGAGTTGAAACTCCGGTCGGCTCTCGTCTGAGCCCGACGGTCCTTCCACGTAGTAGCTCTGCAGTCGAAGCACAAACTCAGCTCGTGGTACGGAAACCATCTCCGGTTCGACCGTCGCACCGGCGATGATCGGGACTGGATCCGCCATGACCGCCGTTACTAATTCTTCCTCGGGGAGCAGACCTTCCGGAACGCTGGCCTGTCCCATGTGTGGCGGTGTTTCTGCCGGAATTTCGGTAATCCCGTCCGATCCCGTGGCGATCGGCGCCGGGGTCGCACCGACTGCTAAACCTGTCCCGGTGCCTGCTGGAGCAGGCGTGGATGCAGCTGGCGTGCTGCCGGTTGCGCCACCGGCGACTCCGACTGTCGGAGAATGCCCACCTGCCACAGTCGCGCCGTTTTCGCCGATCCGGTAGCGACGCGAAAGCAGGCCGCCGCGGGTACCGATTCTTTCCACGAAGTCGACGCTCGAAATACTGTTGCCTTGCGGGATGCGGAACAGGCTGCGTAAACGAACCTCGTCGCCCGGCAACAGCGGGAAGTCTGTGTCACGGTCACTGTCCCGGAAAACGACCCGCAGGAGATCCCGGTCCCCATCCTCCGTTGATACCGACGTTTCGCGATACAGGCCCCGGTGGATGCGGATGTCGGCATTGGAGCGATTGCGGGCACTGAACGCCACCACGGCGATGTCGTCATCCTCGCTGGGTGAAAGATTCATGATGGGTTCGCTGGCGGTCTCAATGCTGTCGATGCGTACATCCGTCACCCCGAGCGGGTACCAGGTGCCGGTTCGGGCTGCGACGATGGGATCAATACTGATACCGTCCGGGGACAGTTCCCGTGGCAGCGACGCCGTGGAGTCGATTGAGAATCGGACACCCGGCCCTCTGCCGGAGCGGGCGTCCGCAACATGAACCGACGTGATCACCGCGTCGGCGGGAATCAGGAACGCTGTCTCGATGTCGATCGATTGGGATTGAACGAGTCGGGCGTTCGCGGACTGACTGGTGCCGGGAAGTCGGAAAGCCAGCGGTTCATCGAATGATCGACTGGCCTCGTCGGTAACGAGGAATTGCAGAACACGGGGATCGATGGTCTCCACCTGCTGTCCGTCGTTGCGAACCCGGAAGCGCAGCAGGTACAGCTTTTCTTCACCGGAGACAGCCCAGCGCTGCTCGATGTCACTCCAGGCCAGCGCGTACTCGCCGTCCGTTACCGTGACGCTCAGGCGGGAATCCGCACGATCGCTGACGGTGTTCAGTTCCGCATACTGGCCCGGGCTGTATGTCTCGGCCTGCGCGGCAGCGAGCACCGGACACAGAGCCAGCAACATCAACAGAACTGCAGCCAAAAGCCCCGTGGGCGGTATCTTCATTCCATCCTCCTCGATGTCCCTCAAACTTCCGGATCGGTATATGAGGTATACGAGAAGGGGGCGCGATCACCGACAACGGCGGGAAGATGAGCGCGTTCAGGGTTGGAATTGTGCGGCTGTGGCCGCGCAACGGTTTTCGTACCGGGGCACCCGGGTTTCCGCGGCAAGCAGCGCGTCGAGAGATTCGCTGATCAGCGCCTCACTCTCAGCGATCCGTCCCTGTTTGAAGAGTGCTTCTCCGAGGACGCATCGATTGACGGCGACCTGAAAATGATCTTCACCCAGTATGGGCAGCAGCTGTCCGAGCGATTGGCGGGCGGAGACTTCCGCCGCCGCCGGGTGGCCGGTATCCAGGTAGATCAGGGCTAGCGTGAAATCAGGGGTGGCCAGATAAGCGCTGTCGGCTGGCAGATGGCGGTTTGCCAGAATCCGTGCTTCCTGCGCGTTGGCCAGAGCGTCCTCGTAGCGTCCGGCCATATGCTGGACCGTGGCTAGATTCTTGATCGACATCGCGAGCGTTGCGCTGCCCTCAGGCGGCGCCATATCGCGGCGAATGGCGACGATTTCCTCGATCATGTCGATGGATCGATCGAACTGCCTGGCTTTGCCGAGCGCCAGCGCCAGGTTGTTGCGGGCGTCCAGCAGATTCTCGGAAGTCTCTGAGCGACTGCGTCGCATGATGTCTACGACGCGGTTGCTGTATTGCACGGCCAGCTCGAGATTTCCCCGATTGCGCTCCAGGGAACTCAGCGCGCTCAGCACGCCCGCCATGCGAGCGTGGTCCGGCCCGTAGAGAGACTCACCGAGCGCTAACGCCCGGGACAGGAGCGGCTCTGCTTCATTCAGGCGGTCTTCCGCAACCAGGCTGTTGCCGAGCCCGAAGAGTATCTCGAGCTGCTGCGAAGGGGCGGTTAATGCATGCGCCTCATAGATTCGCCGGGCTTCGCGGAAATAGTCGATTGCCAGCGGTCGATTTGCTGCCTCGTGCATGGCGTAGGCGGCCTGCAGGTAGACGGACACGGCTGCCGGGGGATCGCCCCGTTCGACGCGGTCCACAACGGCCATGGCTTCGTCGAGCAGCAACTGCGCCTGCCTGTTGTCGGTGTTCATCAGCAGGCCGGCAAGGTCGGCCTTGGTGGTAGCCAGCCGGGAAAACCAGGGTTCACCAAGTGCGGCGTAGATCCGTTCGGCACGCCTGGTCACATCAATGGCCTCGGGCACCCGCCCGGCGCCGACATAGATACTCGAGAATACGCTGTAGAGCTCTGCCTGAATGTCGGGCTCGCCTTCGAGATGGAGGGCTACGTGCTCGACGGATACATCCAGCGAGTCCCAGAGTGACGAGGTCCTGTCACCGATTGTGTCGGCCTGCAGCGGATCGTGCCGCCGGTAGATGTCGGTCAGTACTTCCTTCACCCGGGCGGCGCGCGTCGCCTGCTGGGTGGCGTAATCACGTTCGATTTCCAGCTGATTGGAGTAGATCTGCACACTTGCAGTCCAGATTACGATGAGCCCGAGGATGACACCGGCGGCTGCGGCCCCGAAGGGGTTCTTCCGGGTGAGCCGACGCAGGAGATCAATCGTCGACTCCGGCCGCGCGACAATGGCCTCACCTTTCAGAAAACGCCGGATGTCGTTCGCAAGCTCCGCGGCGGAGGCATATCGCTCCCCCGGTTCGGCTCGAATCGCCTTGAACACGATGGTGTCCAGGTCTTTCTGGATACCAGCCGTGTGGCTGGCGACAGAGCTGGGCGCAGGTGGCATTGTCAGCCTGTTGTCCGGATCGGGTTCCGGATATTCACCGGCCAGAAGGCGGTAGAGGAGCAGGCCGAGCTGATAGACGTCGCTCGCGGTGGTGATCGGTTTCTGATGGATCTGCTCCGGAGACGCATATTGCAGCGTCATCGGGGAAAATCCGGCCATCGTTGGCGGCACTGTCATTCCCGCAAAGGCGGGATCGAGGATTTTTGCGATTCCGAAATCGAGAAGGTGTGGCCGTCCCTCGTCGTCCACCAGGACGTTGGATGGCTTCAGGTCACGATGAACCACCAGCTGAGTGTGCGCGTGGTGTACTGCATCCGCGAGATCACAGAACAACCGCAATCTCTCCGCGATGGGTGGCTGTTCGCGGTCGATGTAATCCGTTATCGACACGCCATCAATGAATTCAGTGATCAGGTACGGGAAACCATCGCCGGTTTCGCCACCACCCAGCAGCCGTGTGATGTTCGGATGCTGGAGCGAAGACAGAATCTGTCGTTCCGCGCGCAGCCGGGCGATCGTCTGCGGGTCGGCAGCCCAGGCGGGCAGGATCTTGATGGCAACGGTCTGCTGAAACTGCCCATCGTCCCGCTCGGCCTCGTAGACGGCGCCCATGCCGCCGGTCGCGATCAGCCTGGTGATCCGGTAGTCGCCCACGCGACTGCCCGTGAGATTTCCCGCTGTATCAGCTGGGGGTTCCAACACCTGCTTGAGTGTCTGGTCGCGTTCCTCCATCGCGCGATCGATCGCCGCGGCGCTCGCCGCGTCCATTTCCAGGAGTGCGCTCACTTCTGCCAGCACCTCAGGTGCGTCCGCGCAGGCGGTTTTCAGGTATGCCCGGCGATCCGCCTCCTGGTCCAGATTCAATGCGACCTTCAGGGTGGCGTCGACCCGGCGCCGGAAATCGGCTTCGCTGCGTTCAACCCGCCTCGACATCTGCCAGTCCCAGGTCCCGGTAGAGATACAGGCGCGCCCGGGTCCAGTCCCGTTCAATACTCCTCGCCGACCTGTTGAGTGCGGTCGCAATCTCGGCAGTGCTGAAACCGCCGAAAAAACGCATGACGACGACCTGTTCGAGCAGCGGGTCCAGCTCGGCGAGTTTCAGCAGCGCTTCATCCAGGGCTAGGAGATCGACGGATGCGTCTTCTGTCGCAAGCGATGATTCCTGCAGGGTCACCCGGGTCGTGTTGCCGCCGTGCTTCGCGGTTTTTTTCCGACGCACGTAGTCAACGAGAATCTGCCGCATGGCAAGTGATGCGACGGAGGCGTAGTGCTCGTCTGATCCGTCGGTATCACTCGAGCTGGCGGCGAGCTTGAGGTACGCCTCGTGTACGAGCGCCGTGCAGTTCAGGGTGAGATCGCGCCGGTGTGTTTTCAGATGAAAACCAGCCAGCCGCTTCAACTGAGCGTACATCTCCACAGACATGGACAGGCCTGCAGCCCTGTCCGCATCTCCGCTGCCCAAGCCGTTTCCGTTGGTTCGATCGTTCATCGTCCGGTCCCTGATGTCTGGGTCGCGTCATCTGTCGGGACCAAATTGCCTGCCTGTGTCGCATTGTGCGGATCAAATTCGTATCCCGTTATAGCAGCACACAGAAGTAGTAATGCCAAGTCACTGGACTTATTCGAGAAGGAGCACAGCAACATGACCCGGAAATTCAACCGCAGGGATGCCCTGATCGGCGCGGCAGGGCTTCTCGCAGGTTCTTCCATCGCGACGATTTCTCTTGCCGGATCAGAGACGTCCATATCCATCCGCGTGAAAGATTCGCAATTACTGAAAGGGCTGTCCGGAAAAGCGCTCAGAGAAGGCCTGCGCAAACACATTCGGATCGAGACGCCGGACGCTTTCCCCGAGATCCGTATGGTGCTACTCGCGGTTCGGGTTGAAGACGGCAGAACGGCGGATGTGTTCATCTCCGAGCCCTTTGCAACCGGGGGTGGTGCGCAGCGACTGCCGGGCGACATGTTTCTGCCGGGCGACATGTTTCTACCAGGCGATATGTTTCTCCCGGGTGACATGTTTCTACCTGGAGACATGTTCTATCCGGCTTCTGAACCTGAAGGCGTGGCGGCTGAAGCGGCGCAAGGGTCCTTCCGGCGTCAGAGCGGACTGTTTTTTGTTGTTGTTGCCGCCGATCCAGGTGCCAGACGCAAGTTTGCGGCCAACGGCACCATGCTGCCGCTCGCCAGCTGACCGGTATCAGAGACGTGCGCAACCTGGACGTTCTGATCGTCGGTGGTGGTCCGGCGGGCCTGCTCGCCGGGCGGTTGTTGGAACGGCATGGCCTCGATTCACTTGTTCTGGAGGCACGCGTTAAAGCCGCGTCGCCCCAGTCCGCGCACGTCCACTTTTTCCCGGCCGGGTGCATCGAGAGGATCGAGCACTGGGTACCGGGCTTTGCCCAGACGCTCCGTGAGGAGGGCTGTCCCGGTGTGGATGCTGAGGGGTTTCTGAGCAGCAGCAGTGATGCACTGCTCGTGCCGTCGCGCAAACTTCTCGATCGCGTGTTGCGGATCTCCTGTGGTGGCCCCGATAGCGTCTCCTACAGAAAGGCGCTGACGTTCCGTCATACGGGCAGTGCCTGGCAGGTAAGGTGCGAAGGAGGCGAAGGAGGCACCAGTTTGCGCGCCCGCTGGCTGATCGATGCCAGCGGTCAATCGCGGCGGACACTGCGCGCCATATCGCCGATGCTGAGCGGGTTACCCGTCCTCCACGAGGGTCCTGCCGCCAGTCATTACCTGTCAGTCAGGGTGCGAGGGCTCCGGCTTCCAGCGGACCGCGTGATCCTGCGCTCTCGTGGATCAATGGCCGGGCTCGGCGTGCTCGGGCTGCGGCTCGATTCCCGCACCTGGCAGATCACCGTGCAGCGGTCTGCCGAACTCGCCTGTCGAAGCTGGAATGATCTGATCGGGCTTCTGGATGAACCTCTGCGACATGCATTCGCTTCGCACGAGTGCTGTTCCACCCCTCGGGTATATGGGGGAGCCCGCAGCACCAGCCTGGATATCGGTTCCGGCAGTGGCCCGACGGGATGGATGGCCGTCGGCGACGCCCTGTTGTGCACCCCACCGTACCAGGGCAACGGATTCGCCAATCTCATCAGCCAACTCGAACTACTGGATCGCGGCCTGGACAGAAACGACGACCTGGAAACCATTCGCCGGGATCTGGGCCGGCACGCCGGCTCGACCTGGCTCCAGGCCGCGCTGCTCGACAGCCTGCAGGGTGGCTGCCTGCAGCCATGGGCAACTGATAACTCAAGTGAACAGGGAGACAGGGTATGAAGCTCAGAAGTGTGTATCGGGCAGCCCTCAGCATTGCGCTCTGCCTGCTGGCCGTCCCGGCAGTGGCCGGGGAGAACGAGTTCGTAGGCGCTTTCGAAGAAATGATGCCTGATGTTTCCTATACGGCCGATCGGGAAACCACCATGAGCATGGGTTCGATGGAGCAGGAGATGACCTCTCGCATTGTCTACACGCCGGTTAAAGAGTGGGCTTCCACCCGTGTGCAGGGCATGAGTGGCACTGAAATCGTCACTGTGACCGATTATCAGACCGGCAAGCTGGTGACGTCGGTGCTGGGCGTGAACACCGTGAGTGAGATCGCACCCATGCAGTCACTGAATGGCGGGCAGGAAGGCGCATCTATCGAATTCGTCGGTGCATCGAGCATGAACGGTGTCCAGGTGAATGCCTACGATTTCAATCTGATTCAGCAGCAGGGTGAAAAGACCTACCGGTCGAAAGGCAGGCTTCTGCTCGATGACGAAGGCATTCCAAGGGTCGTGATATGGACGATCGAATCGGATGGGTCAGACACGATCCGGATGCGCCAGCAATTGAGCAACATTCAGATCGGGCCGGTGGACGAATCAAAATTCGCCGTGCTGGAGACCCCGGTTGGCAGCGGCGGCGCCAATTCCATGGCTGCCGTGATCGAAGCGGCAAGAAAGGCAGAAAGCAGCGATGAAACTCCCTCTGCCAGCGGCGCTCAGCAGTACAGGTCCATCCAGGCCCGGTTGCGCGGCTGGCCAGGTGGGCAGGGCCGCCTGATTGACGACAACGGGACCGTAGTTGGCACCGTAGACGACAGTGGGAGTCTGTCGATCGCAGCTGCGGAAAAGCCGGCTGCTGGAGTCCATCCGATCCGCTCCGGTTATACGTGCGACGGCGCCACTCTCAGTGATCCGGCTGCCGGCTTTGCCGTGCTGGAAACGTTCACCGTCGTCGATGCGCTCAGCACTCCCCTCGGCGTCGTGAGCGCGGCGAGTTCGCCAGAGGTGCTGGCCTGGTGGGCCAACCCGGCAGAGAATTCAGCGGTGCCTGGTTTCAGGATCCGGCTCGTCTACGTAGATCGTCCGGTGCAATCCAGCGGTGTCTGCACGAGTGGTAGCGAAAGGCAGGAAAGGCGCCTCGACTTTCAGACCGGCTGGAACATCGAGAAACACACGGTTGTCGAAGTGGGTGACAGCCCTTTCTTCCAGACGAAACAACCCGCCATGACGGTCTGGGAAACGCTGGAATCAGTCCCGTCCGGAACGATCTGGCAATACGAGGAGATGACATCGCGGCACCAGCAGGCACGAAAAAATGCCGGCAATCTGCCAGAGCCAGTGGAGGAAAATCTGGACACGGCACCGGATGCGGCGACCGGGCAATCCAGCCAGGAGGCAGCCCGCCCGGAGGCAGCCCGCCAGCAGGCGGGTGATAAGATCCGCAGAGGCATCGGCAGACTCTTCGGCAACTGATACGAACTTACAGGACAGGACACCGGATGACAGAAACACTGAAGCCGCGAGGGTTTCTCTCGCTTTTCTTCCGGCATGCCGGTTTTCGATTGTTTTTCCTCGTTGTGGTCGGTGGCTTTGTCGGTGTTTTCGGCTATCTCAGCTTCCAGGAAGCCTCAGAATTTTCGGAGCGGGGGCAGGCTGTAGAGGCTGAGATTGTCAGCACGCAGCTGAAAAAGTGGCGCAGCGGCGGTACCAACGCCGCGACCCAGCAGGCCACGGTACGGTTTCTGGTTGATGGGAAGGAAATCTTCGCTTCTGCTCGAGTGGGTGACGACCTCTTCGAAAATGCCCGCCCGGGTGATGCTGTCGAGATCCTGTATCTGCCTGAAAATCCCAGGCAGATCGAGATCGAGCGTGGCACGAATTGGCAGATTGTCCTCATTCTGGGTGCGGTGGCGGCTGCTGTGATCGGACTCTGGCTGCTTCTTGCGGTTCGTGCTTTTCAATTTGCCAGGCAGGCGCTTCATGTGCGCAACCATGGCAGTCGATCGCAGGTGCCGGTGGTCGAGCACAAGGCACCACTTTTCACCAGCAACAAGAAGCCCAAAACCTGTCTGGTCTGGCGGGACAGCGCTGGCAGGGAATGCTCATCCCTGCCTATCCCGGATGATCAGGCAAACGAGTACCCGATCGGCAGAGAGATCGCCATTTACGAGCTGCCGGATCCCGAGTTCATATCCGTCTGGGAAGGGGATGTAGGTCACGCCCGTGGCTGAACGGGAACGGTTCCCCGTCGTGGTGCACGTGCTGCTGGAGTGCGAGGGTAAGGTGGCGCTGCTGAAACGGGCCAATACCGGATTCATGGATGGCTACTACGCACTGCCTGGCGGGCATCAGGAGCAGGGCGAGTCCATTTCAGAGACGGCCCGGCGGGAGCTGACCGAAGAGCTCGGTGTGGAAGCGATCGAGATCGAACCACTGTGCGTGCTGCCCTACCGGTCCGGCCGCCATCAGGGCACCAACTTTCTGTTCCGCTGCCTCGAATGGGCGGGTGAGCCGGTGATCAACGAACCGGCGCTGTTTGCCGAGCTGGTCTGGGCGGCACCGGACGACCTGCCGCAGCCCACCGCGGACTGGATTCCATCGGCCCTCGAGCTCGCGGCAGCCGGGGGCTGGTATCTGGAGATGCACTGGGACTGATCCGGCTGGACGGAGGCGGGGATATGGGGAGTGGGATTAGCGGGCGACTTTTCTTACAATGCGCGCCCCCTTTGAGACACGTTGATTGGAGAATTCCTGCATGAAAGCCCCGGTGCGAGTTACCGTTACGGGCGCGGCTGGCCAGATCGGCTATGCGCTCCTCTTCAGAATTGCTTCCGGCGAGATGCTGGGCAAAGACCAGCCCGTCATCCTGCAGCTGCTGGAAATCACGCCCGCTCTGGACGCGCTCAAGGGCGTTGTGATGGAGATCGAGGACTGCGCCTTCCCGCTGGTGCAGGAAATGATTCCAACCGACGATGCCAACGTCGCCTTCAAGGATACGGATTTCGCCCTGCTGGTCGGCTCCCGACCGCGCGGCCCGGGCATGGAGCGTAAAGACCTGATCGAGGCCAACGCGGCGATTTTCTCCGTACAGGGCAAGGCGCTCAATGATCACGCCAGCCGGGATGTGAAGATCCTGGTCGTGGGGAATCCGGCGAACACCAACAGCCTGATTGCTCAGCGCAATGCACCGGATCTGGACCCGCGTCAGTTCACGGCCATGACCCGACTGGATCACAATCGGGCCATTGCACAGCTTGCCGGCAAGACCGGCAAGCACGTGACGGATGTGAAGGACCTGGCGATCTGGGGTAATCACTCCGCGACGCAGTATCCGGACATCCACGAAGCCACGGTGGCTGGAGAGCGCGCCATGAGCCTGGTGGACATGGCCTGGTACGAAAACGACTTCATCCCCACGGTGCAACAGCGTGGGGCGGCCATCATCGACGCACGTGGCGCTTCCAGCGCCGCATCCGCGGCCAATGCGGCCATCGACCACATGCACGACTGGGCGCTGGGTAGCGACGGCGTGGTCAGCATGGGTGTCTATTCGGATGGCAGCTACGGCGTGGAGCCCGGTCTCATCTACTCATTCCCGGTCACCTGCGCGAACGGTGACTGGCAGATTGTTCAGGGATTGGAGATCAACGAGTTCAGTCAGGCGAAGATGGACGCCACTGCTGCTGAACTGATCGAGGAGCGGGACGCAGTCGCACATCTGCTGCCGTCCTAGTCGCTTCGGGCCGCTCTGGCCGCTTGTCAGCGGCCTTTGAAGTTCGGCGTACGCTTCTCCGCGAACGCACGCCGGCCTTCTGCTCCATCCTCACTGGTACGCACCGCGAGCAGCCGCTCGCGGCTGATGGCGCCCGCTTCCGCCGGGCTCTGATTGAGGGTGGCGAGGGAAAACGCCTTCAGGGTCTCCACTACCAGCGGCGCCGAGTGACGGAGAATCTCCGCCCATTCCATGGCGGCGTTCAGTTCCTCGCCTTTCGCCACCACGCGATTCACCATGCCGATTTCCCGGGCTCGCTCGGCGGGCAGATCCTGGCCGAGTAACATGAATTCCATGGCCGCCTTGTGCGGGATTCGCGCAACCGCGCTGGCGATCAGACCGCCGGTGAAGCCGAGTTGGGCCTCCGGGTACTTGAATACGGTGGTCTCGGAAGCGATCACGAGATCGCACATCTGGACGATGACGTAGGCGCCGCCGATGCACCAGCCATGCAGGGCGGCGATGATCGGTTTGCGGGTAGCCACACCAACCCCCGGCACCCCTTCCCACATTTCAGCCGGGGGGTTTTTGATATCGGCGCCCACGGAGAAGGCCCGATCTCCCGCCGCGTGCAGGATCGCCACACGATCGTCGGATTCTTCGAGCTGGATCCAGGCGTTTTTCAATCCCTGAATCACGTCCTCGTTCAGAGCGTTCATTCTGTCCGGACGGTTGATGGTGACGATGGCGACCCCGTCCTGCGATTCATAGGTGACGACGTCGGTCATTGCTCTTTCTCCAGCCAGGCATTGAAGTTGGGGTCCCGCTTCTCGTGGAACGCGGTTACCCCTTCGCGGGCATCGGGATGATGATCGGTGATGGCGGTCTTCGCGGCGATCTCATCGAGCGCCTGGCTCCAGGTGAGTTCCGCCGCGTTGTAGACAGAGCGTTTCAGCAGGCGCATCGACGCTTGAGGGCCATTGGCGAGTTCACGTGCCCAGGCCTCGGCCCGGTCGCCGAGTGCCTCCGCCGGCACCACTTCGTTCACCAGGCCGAGTTCGAGGGCCTCTGCGGCATCGACGATCCGCTTTTTCATCAGGAATTCGAGGGTTCTGGAAACACCCATCTGCTGTACCAGCAGGTATTGGCCGCCTTCGTCGGGCAGCAGTCCGAAGCGCAGGGTGGCGGAACCCATGCGGGCCGAATCGGCGGCAATCCGGAAGTCACATGCCAGCGCCAGCGAAAAGCCGGTCTGAATGGCGACACCGTTGATGGCGGCAACCGTCAGTTTGTCCAGATTGCGGATGGTGGTGTTCAACTGCTGGGAAATGGTTCTGAGGCCGTTATAGGTCCCCAGAGCGTTGTCGTGACCCGCGGGGATGGGCGGCACCAGTGCTTCGCCCGGCAGGTCTGCGCCCTGGTAGGCCTTCAGGTCATCGCCGGCGCAGAACGCCCGGCCGGTACCCGTGAAGACGAGCACCCGGATCCGGTTGTCCATCTGCGCCTGGGTGATGGCCTCTATGAGGTCCCGCTTGATCGCCGTGGTCATGCCGTTCAGCCGTTCCGGCGTGTTGAACTGAAACCAGGCGATGCCGGGTGATTTCACACTGAGCTCGAAGCCCGTGAACTGGCCACTGTCCATATCTCTCCCTCCCTCTCGGCGACCGTTTGACGACCGGGCTGCGTCCTCAGTCGACGTTCAGCGGCCAGTCAGCAATGTCAGTTATCATCGGGTCTTTGTTCGATGGATGCCAGGAGTACGGATGCAGCGCGTCACAGCCAGATGGGCCATGATCATGGCCGGTTTCGCGCTGACGGTCAGCGTGAGCGCTTCCGACGCGCCGGCCAGAGAAGCCGTCTACGGGATCTGGGCAACTTCCGGCACCATGATCGAGGTCGGACCGACGGCAGACGGTGGCCTGAGCGCGGTGATCGTCGCGTTGAAGAATCCCCTGTGGCGGCAAAAGGATGGTGTTGGCGTGGTGGGCGAGCCGAAAACCGATCTGCACAACCCGGACGAGACCCTGAAGCAGCGCCCGTTCATCGGTCTGCAGATGCTGAGTGACTACAGCTTCCGGAAGGGTAAATGGCGGGGCAAACTCTATCTGCCTGCCAATGGCACCACCTGGACGTCGACCGCCTGGGTGAAGAACGGCGTGCTGCGAATCCGTGGCCACATCGGTGTGCCGCTGCTCGGAAAGACCCAGAAATTCCAACCGCTGGCCAGTTGCAACGAAGACATCCTGCGCATGCTGCGCCAGGCTGAAATGACGGGCACGCCCTGCGACGATGCCCTCGCAACACTCGCAACAGAAGAGGTGGCTTCCGAATGAATCGAGCCGTTGTCTTCGCCGCGGCCTGGATGGCCGGGCTGCTGACTTCAGCTGCCTGGTCCGATGAATCCGAGGTGTTCGGCATATGGTCCGGCGGTGATTCCCTGGTGGAAGTGCGCCAGGAGGGCGAACGCCTGAGCATGAAGGTGCTGGCCATACGCGATGCCGTCTATGGGCCGGACGAAAGTCCCGGTGAGCCCGGCGCCCCTCGGCGGGATGACAACAATCCGGAGCCGGCACTGCAAGCGCGACTGCTGGTGGGGATGGAACTGCTTTCCGACTACCGATGGTCGGGTAAACGCTGGGAAGGAAAGATCTACGATCCAGGCTCCGGCAATACCTATTCGTCCCGGATGTCGCTGGACGGAGAGCGGCTGAAGATGCGCGGCTACATCGGCGTCCCCATGCTCGGCCGGACCCAGCACTTCGTTCCCGTGCGGGCCTGCGAACCGGAGGTGGCCGCCATGGCGGCAGCGTCGGAGATCGAACTGGCGCTTTGCGACTGACCCGATCAGCCGCCCATGATCATCTTCCAGGTTTCCAGGTCGTTGATCTTCAGGTAGGTGTTCTGCTGTTTGGTCTCGCCCAGGGTTGCGTTGGGCACATGACCGTAATTGTGGCCAGGCAGCAGCAGGGTTTCGTCCGGGAGTTCGGCGAGTTTTCTTAGGCTGCGATACATGTCCTCGGTATCCGAACCGGGCAGATCGACCCGGCCACAGCCATTGATGAACAGCGTGTCACCTGAGACCAGCGTCTCCTTGATCCGGAAACACTGGGAACCGGGCGTGTGCCCGGGCGTATGCAGGAACTCCACATCCACATCACCTATGGAAAGCGTGTCTCCGGAGGAAACCCGGACCATGTCGTTGTCTGAAATGCCGGTGACTTTCTTCAGGCCATCCGCTTCCTCTTTGTGCACGTAGATCTTCAATCCCTGTTTTTCGAGCAGCTCAGACACCCCTTCGATACTGTGGCCGCCCATGCTGCCGCCGCAGTGATCCGGGTGATAGTGCGTCACCAGGGCGCCTTTCAGCTGGTAGTCCCGTTCGGCGATATGACTCATGAGGCTGTCGATGTCCCAGGCCGGATCGACGATCACCACTTCCCGGGTGGAACGGGAACCCACCAGATAAGTGAAGTTCTGCATGGGACCGATTTCGATCTGCTCGATGATGAGTTCCTGTTCATGATCCTGGGCGGATTCCACCATGGCGTCTCCTCGGTGCGCTGGCTGTTCTGTCAGGGACCCAGGGTAAACAGACTGATCTCCGAGCGCGAGCCCAGGCGCAGAATGGGGCCCCAGGTGCCGGTGCCCGGGCTCACGTACAGCGACATGCCGTCCACGTCATAGAGCCCGCAGATCCGGGGGAAAACCCGGCGAACGATGAAGTTGAAGGGCACGATCTGGCCGTTGTGGGTATGGCCGCACAGCATCAGATGCGCGCCCCAGGCGGCTGCATCCTCGGCACCATCCGGCCGGTGGTACAGGAGGATTCGGTAGGCGTCCGGATCGGGCTCGAGATGCCGGAGTTCGCGGCGAACCTGTGATTTCTGTTCCGCGTCGTCGATGCCGACAAACTGGATGCCCTGGTGGCGTGCGGTTCCGTTACGGATCACATGGATGCCGTGCCCCCGCAGGCGGTCGCAGATCGCCTCCACATCCACGTAGCGCTCGTGATTGCCGATGATGAACCAGGTGGGTGCCTCGAGGGTGGCCAGGCTCCCGAGCTCTTCGCTGCTGATGTCCTGAAAGTCGATCAGATCACCGGTGATTGCGACCACGTCAGGCTTCAGCCCGTTCACTTTCCGGACGACCCTGGTCAGGAAGCGGCCGCTGCGGGAGCCGACGTGCACATCGCTGATCTGGGCCAGGCGGAGCCCGGCCGGTGCCTCGTCGGACCGGATGTGCAGGCGGCGCACGGTGATCTGCTGGGCATTGATGAAGGCGCCAGCGCCGATGAGCGTCAGCGCGCCGGCCAGGATGAGGCCCCAGGTGAAGGGCGATAGCGGAATCAGCAGCCGCAGGAGTTCGAAGCCGATCACCAGCGGAAAGCTCAGAAAGCAGATGCCGAGCCAGGTGAGCGCGGCACCGGAGAGCCCGCGGCTGAACGTGTTCGGGAAGAACTCATAGGAAAGTCGACCGAGTAGCGGGCCAACCATGAGGGCAATGAGGGCGGGGGTGCCGGGCAGCCGGCCGGCCAGCAGTTCCCAGATGCGCAGCACCGGATAGATGAGAACGCCGAAATAGAAGACGTTGATCACCAGCAGCGGCAGCAGACGCTGCCACAGCCGTTTCAGCCTGCTCTGCGGAATACTGGCGGCTTCGCTCATAGTCCGGGAGCGGCCAGCAGCAACCGGCAATCCCCGTCGGCGCGGATCTCGAAGCGGATGGCGCCGGCGGGTATGAGTGCCGCTTCCCCGGCCCCGAGCTTCAGGCTGCCGCCGGGGCCCTGAAGAAACGCCGTGCCGGTGATGCAGAAGGCCAGGGCATAGGGGGTGGCATCCGGTAAGGCAACGGCGGCATCGCCGGAAAGCCGCGCCTGCCAGACGCCGAATTCATCGAACTGAACGATGCGCTCTGCGTGTTCGCCGACCGGCTCGGGCTGCGGATCGTCCGGGGTGTCGAGTTGCATGTTGGCGACGGCATGGGCGCTATCCCAGCGGTCCTGGGTCAGAACTTTCTGGCTTGATGAGAGGATGAAGCGTTCGTAGGTCGGGGTCTGAAACTCCACCACCTGAACGCCCTGCTGAAGTGAGTGGGGCAGCCAGGTAGGCACCCGGATCACGTCGCCCACGGAGAGGTGGCGTTCATCCGTGAACGTCAGGCAGGCGGTTCTGGCCTCGGCTTCCCGCGTCTCGAGTCCGGTTGCACCCTCGTCGATCTCGCGGCGTACGGTCTCGTATGCCCGCAGTGCTTCGAGGAACGCGGCCCTGAACGCAGCATCATCTGCGAATTTATGACGGTGATCCTGATTGATACCGAAGCGGATGCGGCCTTCGCCTTCCGGCCAGGCGTTCGCGTCCACCGCCGTGACGACATAGACCTCCTGCTTGGTTTCGTGGACCTCCAGGTAAAGCTCGCCGAGCACGGGGGTGGGCAGTGGATCCAGGATCTTCAGAAGTACGGGCGTCTGGTTGCCGGTCAGGTGTCCGGGTGCCAGGGCCAGGTAGGTGCCGAGGGGCAGCGTTGCCTCATTCCGGGCCGGGGACCCCGGTAATGCGACCTGGGATTCACCGCGCGCTTCGATGCCCGTGAACCAGATTTCCCGGCCCCAGGGCTTGGCGATTTCCACGGGGAGCAACGGGCAGGGATCGTCCAGGCTGACGTCCATGCCATCCACCGTCGCGAGATGGATGCCCTGTCGGGCATCATACCGATAGCTGACCACGTGACGATCCACCTGGGGTGGTCGGCGCCAGTGCCGGTCCACCGTCAGGTGCGCTGATTCGCTCTGGTCGGAACGGGCCTTTGCCTGCCGGAGCAGAGTGTCTCCAGGCGCCAGTGCAGCGCCCCGGACTGGATCGGATGGGCCTTCGGCATTGGTTTCCGGGTTGGGTTCGCGTTCTATTTTCAATGTCCGGTTACAGCGAGTTTTTTCGGCCCTTCAGGACTATAGTGCGTCGACATATTCTTCCAGGCAGGGCAGATGCTACCAGAACCTGAAGTCTGCAAACGGGCGCGTAAGGCACGGGATCCGCGTTTTGACGGGCGGTTCTATATCGGCGTGCTGAGCACGGGCATTTATTGCCGTCCGGTCTGTCCGGCCCGGATGCCGGCGGAGGAGAACGTGCGCTACTACCCGTCACCCGCGTCCGCCCAGGATGCGGGCTTCCGGCCCTGTCTGCGCTGCCGGCCGGAAACCGCCCGCCGGCTGCCGGAATGGACGCTGTCCAGCGAAACGGTGGTGCGCGGGCTGCGCCTGATCGATGCCGGGTTTCTGGATGCCAACCCGGTGGCGGTCATGGCGGAACGTCTGGGCATATCAGATCGGCATCTGAACCGGCTGTTCCTCGAAGCGCTCGGCGCCACGCCGAAGAGCCTGGCCAGAACACGGCGGGTGCAGCTGGCCAAGCGCCTGATCGACAGTTCCACCCTGCCGCTTTCCGAGGTGGCCATGCGCGCCGGTTTCGGCAGTATCCGCCGCTTCAACGACGAGATGAAGGCGGCCTACAGCCGTTCGCCCCGGGATCTCAGACGGGTCCGAACCGGCGCGCCGGATGAAGACATCGTGCTGCAACTGCCGGTGCGGGGTCCCTACCACGTGGACTGGGTATTCGAGTTCCTCAAAGCCCGTGGTCTGCCGGGGCTGGAAGAGGTGGAAGGCTATGAGTACCGGCGGGCGTTGTTTGTCGATGGCGAGCGTGTGGGCTGGTTGAGCGTGCGCTGGCAGGGGGATGGTCTGCAGCTGGCGGTGCCGCCCGCCGGCGTCGCCCACCTCGGTGACCTGCTTGCCCGGGTACGGCGGGTGTTCGATCTGGATGCGGATCCGGCCGCGATCGACGCCGTGCTCGGCGAGGATCCATTGCTGGGTGACTGTCTTTCCGGCAATCCGGGGCTGCGGGTACCCGGCGCCTGGAATGGTTTCGAGACGGCCGTGCGGGCCATTCTCGGTCAGCAGGTGAGCGTGGCCAGAGCCCGGCATCTGGCGGTGGATCTCTGTCAGCGTTTCGGCGCCGGGGATTTTCCCTCCCCGGAGGCGCTCGTGGACGCGGATGTGTCTGCCATCGGTATGCCGGGCAAGCGGGGGCAGGCGGTACGTGAACTGGCCCGGGGCGTGCTCGATGGGGCGATCACCCTGGATGAGAGCGCGGACTCAGAGGCCCTCGCAGAGGGCCTCACCGCGTTGCCTGGGATCGGTCCCTGGACGGCCGGCTATGTGGGTATGCGGGTCGCCCGGGATCCGGACGCTTTTCCGGATGCGGACTGGGTGGTGCTCAAGGTGCTCGGGTTAACCCCGGGGGCGGCCAGAAAGCGGGCGGAGGTCTGGCGGCCCTGGCGGGCTTACGCGGTGATGGCGCTCTGGCGGATGGAAGGAGAGCGTCGTGAGAGGACGCAGACGGGTAAACGGGGCTGAGAAGCCAGTTCAGACAAGACGGAGAAGGTGATGTTTTATTCCTACATGGACAGTCCAATCGGGCGTCTACTGCTGGCCGGCGACAAGCACAGGCTCAAAGTGGTGGGCTTCTCAACGGGCGACAAGGCCCGTGGTGCCGACGCTGGCTGGGAGCGCTTCGACGAACCCTTCCGGAAGGTGAAGGCTCAGTTGGCCGAGTACTTCAATGGGGAGCGCAAGAAATTTGACGTAGAACTGGCGCCGGACGCGACCCCGTTTCAGTCTTCGGTGCTGGAGGCGCTGCAGGCGATCCCCTATGGCGAAACCCGATCCTACCTGGACATCGCCGAGAAAATCGGTAATCCAAAGGCGGTCCGGGCGGTGGGGGGAGCAAACGGGTCGAATCCCATCCCGATCATCATTCCCTGCCACCGGGTGATCGGCCGCAACGGCACTCTGACCGGTTTCGGCGGCGGCCTGGACAGCAAACGCTTCCTGCTGGACCTCGAAACCAGTCATTCCGGACTGTTTGGTAACTGAGTGGTTACCCTTTCCGTACGGGCCCGAAGATTCGGTGCCAGGGATAGCGCTGGGTTTGAGCAGGTGTCTGTGCCCCGACAGCGTGCCATATCCGTTTGAGGTAACTATATGGTTACGTCTGGTTCATGCTGATGCCTGGACCGGGCATGGCTCCATCAGGCTCCGGCCTTCTTTCTCGGATTTCAGGTCCGGAACCTCCGCTGTCCGTTCCGTCCTTTCAGACGGTCTTGTTGGATGGTAACTGTATGGTTACTCTCCTGGCTCGAGTCGATGCGAAGGAACGGGGGCTGGAATGGAACCGATTGCCAGGAACGGGGCGCGCGAGGCGGCGCGCGAGGAGGCGCGCGAGGAGAAGATTGCGCAGTTGCTGGAAGCGGCTCTCTCCGAGTTCGCCAGCGCCGGTCTCGACGGCGCCAGGGTGGATGCCATTGCCGGGGCGGCCGGTATGAACAAGCGGCTCCTCTATCACTATGTGGGCGACAAGGCGGCGCTTTTTGATGCCAGTCTCGATCTGGCGATCGATCGGGTGCTCGAGACGCCGGCGGGTCTCCATGCTGCGGAGTGGCGGCTGATCTGCCATGGCTCGGCTGCCGGTCGACTGAACCGCCTCGAGGAGCTGGCCACAATGACGGGTTCGAAGGACGACAATCTGGCAGCCGCGGCGCTAGGACTCAGACTACTGGCCGGATTGCTGCCGGAACTGGCTGATCAGGTGCTCGGCAATCTCAGCAATGAAGCGGCAGACGGGCAAGATGGAGAGGACGAAAAAGGCGCGGCGGGCCGGCGCCAGGCCATTGGCCGGGTGTTGCGCAGTTTGCGGACGCCGGCCGTAAAACCACGACTGAAGCTGCGACCGCAACTGCGTCAGGGGGGTTAGGCGTGCCGTACTGCTGGAGGCGGGCGGCCCGCTGATGGATGCCCTACGATCCCGCCCGCAGAGACTCGAAACGCTCGAAATAGGTGGGGAACGTCTTCTCCACACAGGCCGGATCATTGATGGTGATGGGCACGCCTCCCAGGCAGGCGAGAGAGAAACACATTGCCATCCGATGGTCGCCGTAGGTATCGATGGTGGCGCTGTTGATCTTGGACGCCGGGGTGATGGAAATGAAATCCAGGCCTTCCACGACCGTGGCGCCGAGCTTGCGGAGTTCGGTGGCCATGGCGGCGAGCCGATCCGTTTCCTTCACCCGCCAGTTGTAGATATTTCTGATCGTGGTGGTCCCTGAGGCGAACAGGGCCAGCACCGCCGCCGTCATGGCGGCATCCGGGATCGGGTTCAGGTCCAGATCCACACCGTGGAGAGCCCCGGGCCGCACGGTGATGCTGACGGGTCCTCGGGTCACCGATGCGCCCATGGCTTCGAGCACGTCCACGAATGCGACGTCACCCTGCACGCTCTCCTCACCGACGCCGAATACCGTGACGCCATTCCCGGCGATCGCCCCTGCGGCAAGAAAGTAGCTGGCCGAGGAGGCATCGCCTTCCACCAGCAAGGTGTCCGGCGCCTGATAGGTGGCGGGCGAAATTTCGAAGCGCTCGTAGTTTTCGTGGGCCACGGTGACGCCGAACTGGGCCATCAGATGCACGGTGATCGCAAGGTAGGGTTTGGAAACCTGCTCGCCGATGATTTCCACCGCCACGGTGTCCCGGGCGAGCGGCGCGGCCATGAGCAGCGAGGTGAGAAACTGACTCGAAATATCGCCGGGCATTTTTACCTGGCCGCCATCGAGGCCGGTACCGGTCACCCGAATCGGTGGAAAACCGTCTTCGCCCAGGTAGTCGATTCTGGCCCCCAGTTGACGAAGTCCGTCCACCAGGGGGGCGATCGGTCGTTCGCGCATACGCGCCACACCGTCCAGCACGAATCGTCCGGATCCGGCTGCAAGCGCCGCAGCCAGCGGCCGGTAGGCGGTGCCGGCGAGGCCGAGATCGAGCGTCAGATCCAACTCCCGGTCAACCAGCGGACCGCCGACGCCGTCGACCAGATGTTCACCATCGGCGTGTGTCACTTCGATCCCGAGCGCGGCCAGCGCGGTCAGCATCCGCTGGATGTCATCGCTGTCCAGCAGGTTCTGGATCCGGGTCCGGCCGCGGGCCTGGGCGGCCAGCAGGAGTGCCCGGTTCGAAATACTTTTCGATCCGGGAATCGAGACCTCACCGGCGAGCGCGGTGGCGGGTTGGAGTGTGAGTTGCTGCATGGCGGCGTATTAAACACCAGCCGCCGGATGGCCGCGACAGTCAGGCGTTGTGGTTGGTGGCCTTTGTCGGCGTCCTGGTCGGTGCCTGGGTTTTCGACGGTGTTTGCGGGCCGGTCGCGACGTTCGCTGACGGCGCGCTGGCAGCCCTGGGTTTCGTGCGCCGGTTCGGGTCGCCGATTTCCTGAACGCCCGGCAGATGCTGATCCGCCACGCTCGATTCGGCGTTCCGGGAGATCTTGATGAACCCTTCCTGCTTATCGATGAGGGCGAACTTCGCCGAGTGGGTTTTCGCCCAGGCATTCAGTTCCCGAAGCACACTGGCTTCTTTGACGTTTCTTGCCAGCAGGGTGAAGCGGGCATCGAATCTGTCGCCCAGCCGCTGAATGCAGCCGATCACACCCTTTGGCGTGGAGCGGGCGCCGTCACAGATGATGAGTCGGTAGGTTTTGGCGAGCCGACCCGTATCCACTGCGTACCAGACGAAGTCATCGAAGAGTTTCGGCTGAGACTGAATCACGTGCGCGCCGTTCACCCGATATTCGGTGAGCCAGGAGCGGATCAGATTTGCCCAGTGCCGGTCGTTCTCCAGACACCAGACCTGCTTGCCTTTGATCGGTGCCTTATCGCAGAGCGCGCCGAGAATGAGCGTCAGCAGACTGGCGCCGGCCAGCAGGACGGGTCCTTCGGCCGCATTGGCTTCCGCCAGGGCGCTGCGCAGGAACTGCTCATCCGCGGCGGACAGGGGGTCGCCCCAGAAGGCATAGAGCTCGCTGATCTCGCCGATCCCGAAGGTCGCGTCAGAGCTGACGACCTGCTGCATTCGTTTGTCGAATCCGTGCTGACGGCTGTGAAATGCCACGCGGGCTCGGATGGTCTGCATGGCCCTGTTTTCGGTCAGAAAACTGACAGACATGATGGTGTCCCTCTTGATCCCCCACAGGCTACCCAAAGCGTCTGTCCGGGAACGGAAGAGGATCACGGAATCAGCGGTTGCTCAGGGGTGAAGCTCCGGTGGCGCGGGTACCAGGGTCGTGAGAAAGCTCGCCAGGTCTGGCGCGACTTCCCGGATCGGCTTGAAGCCCGGCTTTTCCAGAAGAACGGCGCCGGTTTCGTTGTCCACGCTGAGAAACAGTTCCGATTCCGGCTCCGTGCAGGCGAAGAACACGGTCATATTCCGGTTTCGGCTGCCTTTTTTGCCCCCTGCCTTCTTGCTCAGGGCATGACCGATCAGGTTTTCGTTCAAACGTTCGAGATCTTCCGGATTCCAGGGGAACAGCAGACTGACATGGCCGTCTATCGCTTCCGCTTCCAGGCCAGCGGCCCAGTAGGCGCCCCAGTAGGCTTTGATGTCCGGATGAATGGGCAGTTCCAGGGCCCGTTCCAGAGGTGCGAAGTCATCCGTCACCGTGGCCGGGTGTCGAGCGAGCGGTTGCCAGGCGATGAGCGGGCCCTGTTCGGTTTCGATCGGCGCATCGATCTCGCAGGGAGAACGCCAGTCGGGATCGAAGGGGGCCCGAAGATCCGGATAGGACTTCAGGGTATGGTTCATGAAGTCGGCCAACGCCTCGCTGACGGTCACCGTGGCGGCGGGTCCGGCGGAATCTGGCGGAAGGGTGGTCGATCCCCCCGTGGCGGACCTGCGTCGCCACCGGAAGGCCGCTCCCGGTCTTTTCGCCAGCGGTCTGGACGCCGGCCCATGTTCTCGACCAGTTGCTTACGCTCGTCCAGAGTGAGTTCCGCCGCAAGGGCCACGAACGCTTCCTGGGTCGCCTGCTGGGAGCGGGTCAGTTGCGCTTCGAAGGATTGCAGTGCCTGGCGCAGATCGGCTTGGTCGAGGGGTTCCGCCAGCATCGCTGCGCGCAGTGATTCCTGCGTTCCCCTGATTTCCTGGAAGCGCGGCCGCATGGCGGCAAAGTATGCCCGGTAGAGGGGTGCGAGTTCCTCGGCCCGCTGTTCCGGCAGGTCGCCGAGCAGTCGGCGCATGCCGAACACCGGGTCAACACGATGCATCTCCGGGCGTGGTCCCGCCTGTCTGCCGAGGAAGATGCCGACAGCCACCAGATTGAGCGCCGCTGACACCAGCAGGGCGATGATGAGCGTACGCTTATTCTTCATCGGCCAACTCCGCATAGGTCGAGGAAAAGGCCATCAGTCCGACGTCGGCGGCGAGATAAGCGTCTTCTTCCGCGGACGGTAACGGCACCATTCCGACCGCGAATCCGAAGGCAAGTGGCAGTCCGGCTGCGAGCACCGGGCGCCAGAACTTCGCGGTCAACCAGTCGACAACCCGCTGCCAGGGATCCTCCATGTCCGCCGCGGTGGCTATGATCCGTCCGGCGAGATGGGCGGGTGCGGGCACCGTTTCCATGGCTGCCAGAAGATTCGCCAGGGTCTGGGCATCGGCCAGGGCATCAGCGGCTTCGCCGGAAGTGCGCACCAGGGCGCTGGCATCACTTCGGATCGCCGCCGGCCAGTGTTCGAGTGCCGGGCCGTGCTGGTCCAGAAGTTCGTTGAAGGTGGTGAGGTCCATGTTCGATTCCATAATAGTCTCAATTATCCCCGCGCGGGCCCGGCTGCTCCGGTGGCTAAAGCACCGCTGGCAGTGAGCGTTTCCCGCAGTGCCTTGCGGCCTCTCGCCAGCAGCGACTCCAGCGCCCGAACTTTCACACCGAGGATCTCCGCGGCCTGGGCGTTGCTGAAACCCTGCACCTGACACAGCAGTACGGCGGCCCGCTGCCGCTCGGGTAACTCGCTGAGCGCCTCATTGAGCAGACGTTGCTGTTCTGCGGCCGTCTGCTGGAGGGCAGGGTCGGCCAGCGGATCTCCCTGTTCGAATCCATCCGACTCGGGCAGCTCGCGCTTCTTCCGGAAACTGTCGATGGCGAGCCGGTGGGCGATGGTATGCAGCCAGGTTGTCACCTTGACGCGCCCCGGCTGGTAGTTGCCGGCCTTCTGCCAGACTCTGAGAAAGGTCTCCTGAGCCAGATCTTCCGCGTCGGCGCGAGATCGGGTAAGGCGGAACAGATAGGCGTGGATGGCATCGAGGTGCAGTCGGACCAGTGCCTCAAAGGCGGCGTTGTCACCGGTGGTGATAGCGGCCAGCAGCCGTTCGTCCCGCGCAAGCTCCGCGCGCGCAACCGTGTCACCGGTTGCGTCGCCCGGAACGCCTTCAACGGCATGACTGCTGGCTCCAGACAAGGGGGCGAACGCTATCGACCGGTGCCACCACCCCAGGAACGTCCACCGGGCCGTTCCGGCAGTTCGTCCCGGGTGATCTCTCCGTCGCCGTTGACGTCGAGATTCGCCAGGTGGCGAGGCGGAAACTCTTCCGGAGAGAGGTAGCCGTCGCCGTTGACATCGGTGCGTTCGAACATCTTCGCCTTCCGGCTGGCTTTGCGGGCTTCATGCATCGCTTCGGTCGAGAACTCTTCCCGGCTGATGGCGCCATCACTATCCGCATCCAGGCTGTGGAAGAGGTTTTCTTCCATGGCGGCCCGGGCTGCATCACGTTTGGCGAGCATCTCCTCGGTCGGTTCACCGCGGTCGCCTCTGGGCCCTTTCTGGCGGTGATGACCACCGCGCGGATGCCTGGGCATTTCCGCTGCGGCGAATTCTTCGGCACTGACGAGGCCGTCGCCGTTGCTGTCTACATTGGCGAAAATTTCAGTGCGGTGAGCATCGATTTCCGCGACGGAAATGGGGAAGCGTTCCGGTCCGCGTCCTTCCGGTGCGGCCTGTACCGCCGGCGCACCGGCGATAAAAAGGCCCACCGCGCCCAGCAGGGCGGTTCCGGCGATAGCGCCGGCGGTGGCGATGGTGCGCGCTCGTTTGCTGTTCATGCTGAGGTCCTTTGTGAGTGGGTTCATTGGTTCTACGAGCGGCGTGGTAATACCCGTCGCTCAGCCCGATGTCCCTTCGTACTCGATGCCGGTCACAGAATAGGTGTTGGTTTCGTCGCCCTGATCGATGGAGATCTCATCATCCACCTGCTTTTTCAGCAGGGCACGGGCCATGGGCGAGTCGATGCTTATATAGGCTGGGTTGGCATCGAATTCATCCGGTCCGACCAGTCGGTAACGGAAACTCCGGCCGGTTTCGTTCTCGAGCGTCACCCAGGCGCCGAAGAAAATCCGATCGGAGTCGCCCGGTGGCCGGCTCACCACGGTGAGTTCATCCAATCGCTTGGACAGAAAGCGCACCCGGCCGTCGATCTCCCTGAGTTGCTTCTTGCCGTAGATATACTCAGCGTTCTCGGAACGGTCGCCCTGGGCGGCTGCTTCGGACACCTTACGGGTGACTTCCGGACGCTTTTCCTTCCACAGATACTTCAGCTCGGCGTTCAGTCGCTGGTAGCCGGCCTCGGTGATGTAGGGCGACGCGCGCGGGCGAGGTGGGCGATAGCGGCTCATGTCCGGTTGGCAGCTATCCAGTCGGTGGCGAAGTCCACCACGTCCCGGGCGCGCATGAGCAGTACTTCGGCGCTGCCGACCTGGCCGGCGATCTGCCCCCCGGTCGCTGCGAACGCCTCCCCGATGGCCGGGAAGTCATCATCGCTGACTTTGAGCGGTTGGAACGTCTGCCAGCGCCTTCTGCCGTCAGCGATAATCGGTGCACCTTCCGAATGGGTGGTCTTGCCGGGAAAGTCGGCCCGGTCCTCGGCCAGATGCAGCACCGTATTGTTGCCGTGTCCCACACCGAGCAAAAGCACCCAGCCGTCCAGTTCGTAGAGCTTACCGATGGGTGAGGCATCGCCAAAGAAACAGTGCAGCGGATGCTCGCCGACAATCCGCGCCGCCAGGGGGCCGAGTGCGGCGTGAGAGACCTGGGGATGATTACTGCGCAGGGCTCCGGGATAGGTGCGAAACAGTTCCGGGACGGCGCCCATGCTCCGGGTCGGGGTATGGGCGGGATCGTAGGCGGGCATTTCGGCGCGGATCTGCTCCCACCAGCCTTCCGGCGCAGGTGGATTCCGCCAGTTGGCCGGATCAGAGAGTTGAGCAGAGTGCGTGGGCATCATGAGCGTGCCGTCCGGACCCAGCGCTTCGAGCAGACCGTCGACGACGGTCTGCGCGCCACCCACCACGAAGCCGAGCTTCGACATGGCGCTGTGCACATTCAGCAGCATGCCGGGCCGAACGCCAAGCGCCCGCACCGCACGGGTGATGGCCGCCGGTGTCACCAGATCACCGCTCGCGGCGGCAGCTTCCATCACACGGTGCTCGCCGGTTGCTGCTTCGCTGGCTTCTTCCGTTGCTTCTTCCGTTGCTTCTTCGGGGGTGGTTGATTTGCTCATAAAAGCTGTTGCGCAGCATTCGACTGGCGAGGGTCTTTCAATGGCCGTTCATAGAGCGAACTAGTCTAACGTCCACTGTTCGCGGGCGTATACTCGGATGAGCGCCGGAAATTTCGGGAGGGAGAATTCATGCGCAGGCTTTACTACATTGCTGACGACCTACCTACCACCCGGGCCATTTCTGAGACCCTGCGCGAAGAGGGGATCAGGGACTGGAACTTCCATGTGGTGGCCAAGGATGAAGATGGTCTGTATCGGCACCACATTCACTCAGCAACCCCTATTCAGCAACTGGACATCGTCCACACCGGCGAGCGCTTTGCCATGATCGGCGCGGCCGTTGGTTTTGTGGCCGGATTGATTGCTTACTACAGCGCAGCGCTGCCGTTGCTCTCCGTGTTTGCCATCGTCCTGGTTGCGGCGCTGTTCGGCGCCTGGCTCGGCGGGATGGTCGGGCTGTCCCGGGAGAACTACAAGCTCGAGCCTTTTCACGAGGAGATCGAAGCGGGCCGCTATCTGATCATGGTGGATGTCAGAAAGGAGAGCAGAGCGCGGGTGCGGGAGATCATGAACATGGGCTTTCCGCGGGTTCGGTTCTGCGGCAAGGACTCGACTTTCATCAATCCCTTCAAGAGTCCGCGGCACGTCTATACGCAGACGACGCACTGAATCTGCCTGCCGTGAGGTCGGTCAACCGAAGCGGTTGATGAGATCCTCGCGTTCGGGTGACTCGATCAGTCCCCGGTCGGTGATCAACGCCGTAACCAGCCTGGCCGGTGTCACGTCGAATGCCGGGTTGTAGGCCGGTACCCGAGCGGTTCCCGGTCCCAGTACTTCCCGGGCCGCACGCTGTTCGATGATCACATCCCCGCCGCATGGGGTGTGGGGATCGAAGGTGGAGGAGGGGCAGGCCACGTAAAATGGCACGCCATAGTGCTGGCAGAGTACGGCCAGGTTCAGCGTGCCAATCTTATTCACCACGTCGCCATTGGCGGTAACCCGGTCCGTTCCCACCAGCACCAGGTCTATGCGCCCGGCGGCGAAAAGGCTGGCCGCCGCGTTGTCGCAGAGCACGGTTACATCGATGCCGGCCTGAGCCAGTTCCCAGGCGGTGAGTCGAGCCCCCTGCAGCAGCGGCCGGGTTTCATCCGCATAGACGGAGAAACGCACACCGGCAGCATGTTGGAGATAGAGCGGCGCGGTGGCCGTGCCGAGTTCGGAAACCGCCAGCGCGCCGGCATTGCAGTGCGTGAGGACCCGGGCACCCGTTGTGATCAGATGCTGACCCGCTTCGCCGATCGCCCGGCAGATCCGCCGATCTTCTTCGTGAATGCGGATGGCTTCCTCGACCAGCCCTTCATAGGAAGGTGTCTGTCTGGCGTGATCGAGCAATCGGTTCACGGCCCAGGCCAGATTCACGGCAGTGGGGCGCGCGGCTTTCAGCGCCGCCGCAGACGCCATGAGTGTTTCCTGAAATTCGGCCTGGGGTATGTCGCGCAGGGTCCGGGCCAGCGCATATCCGGCGGCGATGCCGATGGCCGGGGCTCCGCGAACGGCCAGCGTCCGGATTGCTTCCACGGCTGCATCGAGGGTGTGGATGTGGAGATAGGTTGTCTCGTCCGGCAGCACCCGCTGGTCCAGCAGTTTCAGCGTTCCGTCGTCCCAGACCACTGCCGGCGGGACGGCACCTGGTGCTGAATGAGGCGTGGCCGTCATGGCCCGTCAGCCGATTCAGGTTCGATCAGCACCGGGTCTTCGGCATCTGCCGGGTCTGTCTGGAAACCAGCATCGATCTGCAGTGCACGGGCCAGGTACGCGACCAGCAGACCGCCGGTGTCGCGCGCCGTGGCGCCACAGGAGAAGATGCCGTCCTCGTGGCCAAGGGTGGCGAATACCAGTGGGCGGGAATGATGGCTGGCCATGAGCTCTGCCACGGCGAGCACCATTTCCGGCGAACCGTAGTCCACATCCAGTGCGGTGGTCGGTAATGCCAGCGTCGTCGCGGCCTGCCAGAGTTCCGGGCTGTGACAGTGAAACACCCACTCGATTCGAGGGTCTGCGGCGTAAATCATCGCGTGGGTCAGAGTTTCGGAGGAGGGTGGCTGATGGCCTTGTGAATCCACCCAGAAGCGATCCAGATTACAGCCCACCACCCGTGTCAGATCCTCGTCGGTGAGATGGCGAACACCGCCGGTCTGACTGGCGGTGATCACAAACTCTTCCGGCTGGTCCGCATCCCGGGCACTCAGATTGCCGAAGCCGAGACCATGATAGCGCTCGGGTGTCTGACCGACGCCGCCGAGCCGGATGAGGATCTCCCGCCAGGCGCGGATCTGCTGCAGCATCTCGTCGCCGGCCACCTGGGTCGTCGGTGGCTTCAGGTCATAGGCAAAGCGGATGGCGCCTTCCGGCACCGTTTCCGACGCTGTCTCCACCCTCTCCGGATTTGTTTCGTCCTTCTCTGCCACTTGCCATCTGCCTGGATCTGATCCGCTTCTGCACCCCGAATTGCCGGTACAATTGACCGACGATCTCATTGCATGAGGATGCCACGTTTTGCGTGTGGATAAAGCAGCAGGCGCACTGGGCGCCTACGTAAAAGATGTATCCCTGGCAGAGGCTGCCACATCCGGCGATCTGTTCGCCGCGATCCGGGAAGCGCTGCTGGAACATCAGGTGCTTTTCTTCCGGAACCAGGACATTTCGCCGGTGGAATACCAGGCGTTTGCGCGCCGGTTCGGACAGGTGGAAAGCCATCCGGCCTATGAGACGGTGCCTGGGGCGCCGGATGTGCAGATTCTGGAAAGCACGGAAGCCGCGCCGAGTAAGATTGAAGTCTGGCACACGGACATGACGTTCCGCGCTGCCCCGCCCGCGATCACGTTGTTGCATGGTCAGATCATACCGGCCTATGGGGGAGATACGCTCTGGGCCAGCATCGGTGCGGCCTATGAAAGTCTGTCCGAGCCGATCCGCCGGCTGGTGGACGATCTGGAAGCGGTGCACGATTTCCGCCATGGTTTTCAGGAAAGCCTGGCCGAGCCGGGTGGCGCAGAACGGCTGGCGCCTGCCATCGCCGAGAATCCACCGGTCACCCACCCGCTGATCGTCACTCATCCGGAAACGGGCCGGCGGGTGATCTATGTGAATGCCCTTTTCACCACCCACATCGTCGGACTCAACAGAAACGAAAGCCGGATGCTGCTGGATTTCCTGTACAGGCATGTGGTGACAGAGGAACACACGGTCCGTCTGAGCTGGGAGCCGAAGACGGTTGCCATCTGGGACAATCGGGCGACCCAGCACAAGCCGGTGAACGACTTCTTTCCGCAGCACCGGAAGATGCACCGGGTGACCATTGCCGGAGATCGACCCTCCGGCATGGCGGCCTGACCGTTGACCAGCGGTTGGCAACCGCTCTCCGGGCCTCTGGGTGCAGAGCGGAGCGATCTGGATTTCAGCCGTGCGAACGGCGCAGAACTGAGCCAGGCGCTCTACGAACACAAGCTGCTCGTTCTCCGTGATCAGCAGCTCAGCCCGGCCTCGTTCACGGTTGCAGCCGAAAAGCTCGGCGAGCTGGATGTGTACCCCTATGCACAAGCCATCCCCGGAAGCCCGCATGTAGTGGCGGTGATCAAGGAGCCGGAGGACGTAAGCAACTTCGGCGGCGACTGGCATACGGATACCGCCTATGTGGCCTGCCCGCCCGCTGTCACCCTGCTCTACGCAGTCGAGGTGCCGGCGCAGGGGGGTGACACCCTGTTTGCGGATACGGTGCGGGCGTTCGATGGATGCACGGAAGCATTCAAGGCGACTCTGCGGGGTCTGGTTGGCCACAACACGGCAAGCCTGGTGCATCAGGCGCAGGGTGGTCACGCCGGTGTGACCGGTCAGAGCGTGACGCTGAAAGAAGCGGACCGGGTGACGGAAGCGGATCATCCGCTGGTGATTGCCCATCCAGAGACCGGGCGGGAGGCGCTCTTTTTCAGTCTCATTCACACCAGTCATTTCCAGGGGATGAGTCGGCAGGAAAGCCTGCCGCTGTTGAAGGCCCTGCATGACCGGGTGGTGGCACCGGAAAACGTCAGTCGGTTGCGTTGGCAACCCGGTACTCTGGCAATCTGGGATAACCGGTCAGTGCAGCACTACCCGGTGAATGACTACCCGGGCAAACGGCGCGAGATGCAGCGGATCATTCTCAAGGGCGATCGGCCCGCTGGGCGCACGGCAGCCAGGTGAGTCCCGCGATGATAGGCACTGCGATAGGCGCTGGTATAGGAACTGGTATAGAAACTGGGTTACCAGCTGGCCTTCGCCGGCATGTCGGCCCCAGGGGTGGCCGACGCGATTGCCTGTCGCTCCGCGACCCAGGCAGAGAACGCCGAATCTGTGGCATGGTCCGCCATCGCCTGCAGTAGCTGGGCGGCCAGTTCCGGCGCGTTGCGGAACAGCGTCAGATAGGCGTCCTTTGATTGGTCGAGCATGCCCAGAGCCAGATAAGCCTCTCCCCGATACTCGATCGCCGGATAGAAGTCCGGCTTGATGGTCAGCGCGAAGTTATATGCGCCCAGCGCCTTACGATAATCGCCCGTTCTGCGCAGCGCATAGCCAAGCTCGTTGGCCGCCTCATAGTGATCGAGCTGAAGCTTCAACGCCTTGCCGAAATAAGTCACAGCCTCCTCGAAAGCGGCATCGGCAGCGGCCAGTTGGCTCGCCTTGTCGTCCGGATCCACCGCACGCGCGGCTGCGGCTTCCCGGGCCAGTGCCCGCTCCTTCGCACTGAGTCCACGCTGGTAGTGGGCGCTGGCGGTATCGCCCGCGCTCTGACCCTCGGGAACCTCCTCCGCACTGGCGCCCGGGGTGCCCGCGGCATGCAGCAACGGCGCGGACAGGCCGGCAGTCAGGCTCGCGATCAGGAGTGCGATGGACGCGTGTCGCAGCCGTGCACGGTATCCGGTGGTGTTTGTGCTCATGTTCGGCCCCATAGGCTGACGTCTGACCGGCAGCAGTGTACTACCTCCTCCATTCTGCGGTCTTGAAGCGCGGAGGCCCGAGAGATACTGTGCGTGCCCGAATCCAGACAGCAGCCACCGGCCTGTGACCGGCGGCATCAAGTAGGAGGTTCTCATGCGGCATTGGATGCGCCACAGGTCGGCACGCTGGCTTGTACTTTCCGGAGTGCTTGCACTGTTCTCGAACGTCTCGGTAGCAGCGGAGCATGACGGAACGGCCGAGGCAGAGGTCCGGGCGCTGGCGGTCATGGAAGCCTTTCTGGCAGCGTTCAACGCCCGGGACGAAGAAGCCTGGGCTGACACCCTGGTGTTCCCTCACGTGCGCTTAGCCAGCGGCACGGTCGCGGTTTATGACAACAGAGACGAATTTATCGCCGCCATGGATCTCGATGCCTTTGCCGAGAACACCGGTTGGCGCCGCAGCACCTGGGACGACATGGCGGTGGTTCAATCATCTGCCCGGAAGGTGCACATCCGGGTGCGGTTTTCCCGCTTTGATGCGGACGATGCGTTGATGGCCAGCTTTGATTCGCTCTACATCATCGAACCGGTAGACGGCCACTGGGGCGTTCGTTCGCGCTCGAGTTTCGCGCCCTGATCTGTGAGACAGCCGAGGAGTAATATTCGTGAAGGATCAAACTGACTGGTCGGACGACGCGTTCGGGTTTGAAACCCGGGCCATTCACGCCGGCCAGAAACCGGATACGACGACGGGCGCGGTGGTGACGCCTCTGTATCTCACCTCCACCTTTGAGCATACGGCGCCGGGTGAATACCCGGGGTATGACTATTCACGCGCGGGTAATCCGACCCGGGCTGCCTATGAGGCCTGCATCGCCAATCTCGAGGGCGCCCGGTTCGGCTTTGCGCTGGCGTCCGGTTGTCTTGGGACCACGACGGTCATGCATCTGTTGAGTCAGGGTGACCATGTGGTGGCCTGCGATGACATGTACGGGGGCACCTACCGCCTGTTCGAGGAGGTGTTCCGTCGTGCCGGTCTGGATTTCACTTATGTGGACATGACCGATACGGACGCCCTGGAGGCGGCCATCCGCCCGGAAACCAGAATGGTCTGGCTGGAGACGCCCACCAATCCGCTGATGAAGCTGATCGATATCAGCCGGGTGGCGGAGATTGCTCATGCCTCCGAGGCGCTCGTGATGGTGGATAACACGTTCATGAGCCCATACTTTCAACGGCCGATAGGGCTGGGTGCCGATCTGGTGCTGCATTCCAGCACCAAGTTCATCAATGGGCACAGCGATCTGATCGGCGGCGTGGTGATCACGGATGATGAAACCCTGGCCGAACGGCTGGATTTTCTGAACCGGTCCATGGGTGGCATTCAGTCCACGTTCGACAGTTATCTCTGCCTGCGCAGTCTGAAGACACTGGCGGTCCGGATGCAGGCACATGAGGCGAATGCCATGGCGATCGCCCGGTATCTGGAAGCACATCCGAAAGTGCAGAACGTTTCCTATCCCGGCCTTGAGAGTCATCCACAACACGCGCTTGCCGGCCGGCAGGCCAACGGCTATGGCGGCATGGTATCCGTCGAACTGGCTGGCGGACTCGACGCCGCCCGCGCGGTGATGGCTAACGTATCCGTGTTCATCCTGGCGGAAAGTCTGGGTGGGGTTGAGTCGCTGATCGAGCATCCCGGACTCATGACTCATGCAAGCCTGACGCCGGAAAAGCAGGCGGAGGTCGGCATCACGCCCGGCCTGCTGCGACTGTCCGTGGGCATAGAGACCCAGGACGATCTGCTCCAGGATCTGGAACGGGCACTGGCCAGTGCCTGAAGAACCGCCCTCCGGTTCGAAACCGCTGGACGATCTGGACCAGCACATGGCCCGGGCGGGCAGCCTGGACAGAGCCGCGGTGCCCCCGGGCATGTATTTCGCCTGGTGCGCGAACCTCCAGCTCGTCTCCGGCCGCTTCCAGCAGGACCACGAAGATGCGCTGTTGCGCTTGCGCTATCGGGAATTGAGTCCGGCCGAGTTCTTCACAGCCACCACGTCGGGCGCACTCGTGCTCGAACAGTTGAGCCCGAGCGGCGCTGCCTTCAGTCGCGCTTACTACCACCGTTACATGGACGACTTCCGGGCCACCTTCCCGGGGGATCCATACGCGGTGCGCGACGACTGGCCACACTACGATCAGATTGCCGCTGTTCTCACCCGGCATTTCATGGCCTGGAAAGACGGCGGACGCGCCCGGAAGCTTCATCCCCCAGGCAATGGGGAGCGGCTCAGCCAGCGCATCAAGTGGTGGCGGCGGTGGTTTAAATGACGGATGGGAGCAGCTTCCGAGCCCAGGACGTGGAGATCTACCGGCCGTACCCGGACGAGATTCCGTGGGATCTGCTGGCGCTGGCTGAAGCGGACGAAGGGCGTCTGCTCGAAACCGCGGATGCGGATTACATACGGGTGGCCAAGTACGAGGACAAGGCGATCGGTGCCTATGTGATCGAGCCGGAGTCGGATACGCGCTATGTGCTCACAAGCCTGGTCGTTGCCCCGGCCTGGCGGCAACGTGGCCTGGGCCGATGGCTGCTGGGCCATGCCATCGGCATCAGCGAGTCCAAGGGGGCCCGGGAAATCCTGATTCGCCAACCCCCCGGCCGTGCCAGAGGGCTGTTCGAGCGAACGGGTTTTCAGGCAGAAGAGAGCGGTCTGCGCCTTCGCCTGCTGCCCGAGTAGGATCAGCCGGCGGCAGCTGCGCTCACCGGTCGGCCGGTGTACAGGGCCTTCGGGCGCACCAGTCGATTCTCTTCTCTGGACTCCACAAAGTGCGCCAGGTAGCCATAGACCCTGGCCAGCGCGAAGTTGGCTGTGAAGAACGGGGTCGGAATGCCGAGCGTGCGATAGATCACACCCTTGTAGAACTCCAGATTGGCATAGAGCGACTTGCCTTCTTCCGCCATGCGCTCGATGAACCGGTCCTCGATGGCGACCAGGGTCAGATAGGTCTGCTCGTGAGGGGTTCCGGCGCAGAGGTCGGCGGCCAGGGCTTTCAGATAGCGGGCGCGGGGATCGAGCACTTTGTACTCCCGATGACCCATACCCATGACCTTCGTTCTGCTGGCCAGGCAATCGTCCACGAAAGCCGCGGCCTTCGCCGGACTGCCGACCTTGTCGGCGGTTTCCAGGGCAGCCTGGTCGGCGCCGCCGTGCAGCACGCCGTGCAGGGTTCCGAAGGCGGCGGAGAGTGCGTTCTCCACCGGCGCCAGGGTGCTGGCACAGGCTCTGGCCACGAACGTGCTGGCGTTGAAGCTGTGTTCGATCTGCAGGATCTGGGTCACGCTGTAGGCGCGACGGGCGATGTCCGTATCCGGCGCGCCGATCCGTTCCAGAAACTGAAGGGCGGGATCGATGGAATGGGCCTGCCCGACTGCTTCACGGCGCAGATGCGTGGCGACCAGCGCCGGCAATTTCGCGGCAACAGCAAATCCCTGCGCGGCTTCACCACGTTCCGCGAAGGCGTCGGTGCGATCAAGCAGAGGCGTGATGCCCTGCAGCACATGCATGGGGTGGGTCGCTTCCGGCAGTGAGAGCACCAGGGCGCTTTCCCGTTCGGACAGTTCTGCCCGGGCGGAGACCTCCCGGGCCAGTTGATCGGAGCGGGCGTCATCCACGACCAGGGCGGCCACCTCGCCGAACGGTGCGTCGACCAAGTCATCGATGGGCACACCCCGGTAGCTCAGCACGCCGGCCTCGCCATCCACGAGTGAGATGCGGGTGGTATCCACCACCACACCCTCGAGACCCCGCCTGATTTCTGTGTTCTGCGACATGATTGTTCCTCCTGACTCAGTTTGTCCCCGGCAGTGAAGGCTTCTGGCACCCTCTGCCCCCAGACTATGCGGCCGGCACTGTCGGGCCCAGAGTGTTGGACTTACAGATCGAGAAGCGCTGCTAATGGCTGCCCGAACACCCCGCGGTGCGGGCTTTCCACCGCAGGAGGCAGGAGATAAGGCAGGCTTATCTCTCGATAAGAAATGGCCGCCAGGTCTTTCTGGAGGTGCTTCGGGCGCCCTGCTAGGCTGCTGCGATGCAGATTGAACGGCATGAGATCCGTATCTTCGCCGCGGTGGTGGAAGAGGACGGCTTTTCACGGGCGGCGGAGAAGCTGGATGTTTCCCAGTCAGCCGTGAGTCAGGCCATTGCCAATCTGGAGCACAAGCTGGACACCCAGCTGCTCGTCCGCGGCCGCAAGCTCGCGCTCACGGAATCCGGCAAACGGCTGTTCTCGTTCTCACGCATGGTGATCAATGAGGAATCGCTGGCCCTGGACGATATCCAGCGTATCCGCACCGGTGCTCTTTCAACCTTGAATCTCGCCATGTCCAGCGGCGTGAACCGGCTTTTCGGTGAGCGTCTGTTGCTGGAATTCTGCGAAAAAAATCCGCTGACCCGCCTGAAGCTCGACGTGGCCCCGAGCCGGGAGATGGTCTACGGGGTGGACGAGGATCGCTGGGAACTCGGCTTCGGGCCGTTTCAGAGTCGAATGCCGGGGCATTTTGAACTGCTGCCGTTCTACGAGGAAACCCGCTACCTCGTCGTGCACGAAGATCATCCGGAATTCGCCCAGCTGACCAACGACCCGTCCGCACATATGGCCAGCCAGACATTGCTGGCCAGCTATCTGGATGATCCAGGCAAGCGGCCCGGCAATCAGCGCATCCGCGATCAGGTGCAGGATGTCTGGGAGGTAAGCCATCTGGAGCTCCGGCTGGCGCTGTGCGCCGCGGGTAAAGGCATCACCTACCTTTCAGATCGGTTGCTCGCCGACAGCGACGGCTACCACGCCATCGAAGGCCTGGAAGTCTCAAGCTTCGAACGGGAAGTCGGCCTCTACTACAAGAAACATCAGGCACTATCCGAAGGCGCTAAGCGTTTTATTGGGATTTGTCAGAGAGCCTTCAGCGTCTAAAAAAGAGCCTTCAGCGGTTAGAGAGCCTTCAGCGGCTAAAAAAGAGCCCTCAACCCGGCTGAGATCCCTCAGCCAGTCGGTCGGCCGATGGCTTCGTCAAACCCCAGGCCATGGCTGGCGCGGCGATAATGAGCCATTCGGCCACCACCAGATTGGGCACCCAGCAGAGCCAGGCGACCGCCGGATAAAATTCTTCGAAAGACAGGCCGAAGACCGCCTGACTCAACCCGAGATAGATGCGCAGGGTCACCGCAGCGAAGGTCAGTGCGAAATTGCGGATCATCCAGATCCGGTGGGCCTGAATATCGCCGCGACGTACGGCCGCATAGGCCTGCCAGCCGCTGACAAGCCAGACCACGCCAAGCAGGAAGAAGCCGAGCTGGCCGGCCACGCCGCCATCCGCCTGTGCGGACATCACAATGCCGCCGACACCGCCGATCAGGACCGAGACCAGATAGGTACGACCGAGCCATCTGTGCAGCTGGAGCCGTCGGGCCCGCAATCGGGGCAGAAACTGAAAACCACCGATCAGCAGGGCGACGCCACTGCCGACCACATGGAATGCGGCGTAGAGCGGGAACCGGTCAAAGCGCTGCTGAAAGTCTTCTCCGCCGGAAAGACCGGCCTGGAACAGAAAGGCGTGCGCGGCGATGAACAACGACGTGGCGATCATCAGACCGAGCAGAATACGAACGGACAGCGACATATTGAGGCCTCTCTCCCGTGAGCCCGAGGCCATGGTAGCGGCAGCAGCCCCTGGCGATCAATGCGGGACGTTGTCGTCCCTGGCTGCGCGGCCCAGATAGCCGCCGTGGTGCCGAAGACCGTAGTCCTCGCGGGTAACGCCTTTCTGCTCCATGAGCGACAGGGCGATGGCGTCGCTGATGGCCAGCATCACGGCCATGGAGGCGGATGGCGTCAGTCCCAGCGGACAGGGTTCCTCGATCTGGCCCATGTCCAGAACGAAGTCGGCCAGATTGCGGAGCTCTGAATCCGGGTGCGAGGTGATGCCGATAATGGTTGCCACGCCAAGGTGGCGGGCCAGTTCCAGGATCTCCAGCACTTCCCGGCTTTTGCCGCTGGTGGAGAAGGCGATCATCACATCGTGATTGTCGACGATGCCCAGGTCGCCATGGGCCGCTTCCGCCGGATGTACAAAGACGGCCGGTGTGCAGGTGGAGCAGAGCGTGGCCGCGAACTTCTCGGCGATGTGGCCGGCTTTACCGATGCCTGTGGTGATGATCTTGCCGTCGCAATGCTGCATGACCTCCACGGCGGAAATGAACTCATCCGTCACATTCACAGAGCGAATGGCGTCTGCTTCGGCGTCGAGGATCGCGCGCATGCGCTCTAGAGTGTTCATCTGGCTGACGTCTTCCTGTCGGGTTGCTAGTCTTCGCGGGAACCACGATCTGACAGGCTAGGGTGAATTGAGCGAATTAGGGAGTCAACCGGAATCCGGCGCGTTGCATCTGCTTCCCTGGCCGACGTCAGTGGATCGAGGGCAGGGTTACCTGGCGCTGGACAGTGCCGGACTCGAAGCCGTGTTCGAAGCGGCCAGTCCCGGAATGGTCGTCGCTGCAGTGCAGACACTCGCCGCCGACGTGGCTCGATTGACCGGACTTCCCGCGGCGGACCCTGTGTCCGTTCGCATCCGGACTGCCGAGGCGCAGAGCAGGACGCCGGGGCTCGAAGAGGACGAAAGTTACTGGCTGGTGGTGGATGATGCCGGTATTTATCTGGATGCGGAAAGCCCCTGGGGCGCGTTGCGTGGAATCGCGACGCTCGGTCAGCTGGTGACGCCCGAGGGTCGGATCCCGCATCTGGCCGTTGAAGATCGACCCCGCTTTTCATGGCGCGGTCTCCTGCTCGATCCCGCCCGCCACTTTCTGCCGGTGGGAGATATTCTCCGCACGCTCGATGGCATGGCCCGGTGCAAGCTGAACGTGCTGCATCTGCATCTGACCGACGATCAGGGCTTCCGCTTTCAGGTGCCGGATTATCCGAAACTGGCGAGTCCGGCATGTTACACAGCGCCGGACCTGCGCCGAATCGTCGATCATGCCGCTTCGCTCGGTATCCGCGTGGTGCCGGAGGTGGATATGCCCGGCCATGTAACAAGCTGGCTAACGGTCTATCCGGAGCTGGGCTGTCAGCAGGTGCACGGCGCCGAACGGTTCGGCGTGCATCCCGCCTGTCTGGATCCCACCAGCGATGCCGTGTACGCCGTGATCGGCCGCATCCTGGACACGCTGGTGGCGGTGTTTCCGGATCCCTGTCTGCATATCGGGGGTGACGAGGTCAGCCCGGCCTGGTGGTCCGAAGATCCGCAGGTGCAGGCTCTGATGGCGGCAGAAAATCTTCCAGACGTGTCTGCGGTGCAGGGGTATTTCAATCGCCGGGTGGGGGCGATGGTGGCCGAGCGTGGCCGCCGGGTGGTCGCCTGGGATGAGGTGATCGATGCAGGGATGGAGACGGACTGGATCATCCAGGCGTGGCGTGGGGTCACCATGCGGGACCGGGTGATCGCCAGGGGGAATCGCGTCCTGCTTTCGGCCCCTTTTTATCTCGATCTTCACTATCCCACAGACGTGCACTACGGGTTTGACCCGGGGGCGGAACAGCCGGTGCTGGTAGCGCAGGAGGATGCGCTCATCGACGATCCCCGGTTCGAGCACGTTGCCGGTGGAATCCGCTGGACGGAACAATGGCGGGCCGGGGCCGTTGAGCCTCAGACGTCCAGGGTGGACGCGCTGTTGCTGGGTGGCGAAGCCTGCCTCTGGGGGGAACTGGTGACGGCCCAGGTGCTGGACCTTCGGCTCTGGTCCCGGCTCCCTGCTATCGCCGAACGGTTCTGGTCGGCCGCGGCCCTGAACGACGACCGGAATGTGAGCCATCGGCAGAATGCCTTCCTCGACCGTTGTCTGCCGCTCGCCGGTATCGATCTGGCGAAGCAGACGGCGGCCCACTGGCGCGCATTGGATATCGATCCGGTCTGGGACGATCTCATCTGCATGCTGGAGCCGATCAGATGGTACGGCCGCCTGCTGGGGATGGCAGCGTTGAATGCCAGGATCGCGGGCACGGAGATGCCGCAGTCCCGCCCCTACGATCTGTCATCGCCCCTGGATCAGCTCATTGATCACCTGCCGGTGGAAAGCCGTGCGGCCGGCGTCGTCGCCGAGCTCTGCGAGCAGACGGGTGCGGAGGGCAAGGCGGGTCAGACAGCTCGGATTGCCTTGCAGAAGCGACTGGAGATCTGGAGTCAGCTCGGGAAATCGAGCGGAGAAGCGCCCCATGATCTCGGTCCGCTTGCCCGCAGGCTCGCTGAGCTGGGCGTGCTGATCGAGCAGCGACTGCAGGGCGATGTGGCGCCGGCCGGGTCCCTTGCCGCACTGCAGGTGCCGGAAGGAGAGTTCATGCTGGCTCTGCCACCCGCTCTGCGCCGCTGGCTGACAGGCGTTTGAGTCCCTCCACTGAATCCGCGAAGACGCCGGCAGAGATTCTCCAATCAGGCTGGGGGATGACGGATGCCCGGTTCGAGCCGCTCGGTTCCGGACACATCAACGACACCCTGCTGGCAACGACGGATGGGCATGCACCCGTGGTGCTGCAGAGGATCAATGAACAGGTCTTCACGGACCCTGGCCGGGTGATGGGGAACCTGGCTCGCATTCAGGTTCATCTCGAGTCACGTGCGCCGGGTCTGATCCCGGCGCTCATCCGCACTCACGATGGGCACGACAGTTACCGGGATGAGGCTGGTGGCTGGTGGCGTCTTTGGGAATACCTGCCCGATGGTCGAACCATCGAGCAGACCCGCGATCCGGCCGTGTGTCGAGCCGCGGCCTATGCCTTCGGACGTTTTCAGCATCTGCTTTGTGATCTGCCCGGCCCGCCCATCGAACCGACCATACCGGGGTTTCTCGAGCTGGCCGGTTACCTCGAACGATTTGATGCGGTGATGGCCTCGGCGCCCGATGCCACAGCGGCCATTACCCATGCCTGTGGGGGTGTGGCGTTTATCGATCGATACCGCTCCCTGGTGGCGGAACTGCCGAAAGGCGATGCGGTCATTCACGGTGACTGCAAACTGAATAATCTGCTGTTCGCATCCGAGGGTGCCACCGTCCGGGCAGTGCTGGATCTGGACACCATCATGGCAGGCCACTGGGCCTGGGACTTCGGTGACCTTGCCCGATCGGTGCTGACCGGTGCTCTATCCGGTGCTCTATCCGGTGCTGTGAACGAAGCAGCAGGGGCCGCCGCCCGGCATGATCCGCAAGAGGTTCTGCCGTTGTTCGCCGCGCTGGTAGATGGCTTTCAAACCGGCAGCGAACGCCGCCTGGATGCGCGAGCACTGGCGGTTGCGCCGGTCTATGTCGCCTTCATGCTCGGCATCCGTTTCCTGACCGATCATCTGGAAGGCGACCGCTACTTCAAGGTGAGCGGGCCGGGAGAGAACCTGGATCGTGCCCGCCGCCAGTTCGCACTGATCGGACAGCTGCCGGTCCGGGAATTCGAGGCGGTGGCCAGATCGGCCGTGGACGCGTAGCGGTCGGGCTCAGGCGCCGACCGCGCCCAGGACGAGGTTCACCACGCCTACCATGATCAGTACGAACAGGGCGGTGAAGATGATGCCGATCGCAATGAACTGACTGGGCTTGCCCCTGGCGAAATCCCGCTTGCGGTTCCGGCTGGACTGCACGCCAAAGGCGGCGGCCAGAGCGCTGCTGATCAGTTGCAGCAGCGACAGCCCGTCTTCGTCGTCCCGCTGCTCATCGGTTTGGTCTGTGTTGTTGGTCAATGTTGTGTCCGTCATTCCAGTCAGTATTCGTCCAGTCAGTATTCGTTTTCGACCCGGGTCAGCCAGTAATCGGCATCGAAGTTTTCATCGCCGGTGAGATATCGCCAGAAGCGGATCCGGTTCAGGTACTCCAGCCGACCCGTGTCAGCCTCGAACCAGGGTTCGGGTGTGGTCAGAATCGTATGCACGTCGTCCGCATCCCGGTCGCCGCCAAGCCAGAAGATCGGCTTCTGCGGTGCGCTGGTATCCAGATCGCGGGTGTCCCAGAGCTGACACTGCCGTTCAGTGGGGCATAAACGGATCTTGAACATGTAGCGGAGCTGATCGGAACGATTCGCGCCGCCGCCGTGCCAGATGCCGTGATGAATGAACAGCAGCGTGCCGGCCGGGCACACCATATGCTGCTGGCCCGCGATGTTCTGGTAGCGGGAGATGGCCGCTTCGGAAACGATTCTGAGATGCGTGCCGGGGACGAAGCGCGTGCCGCCCATCTCCGGTGTGATCTCGTGCGGAAAATACATGATCTGCACATCGAAGGCCTGGCGCGGATCGATGGTGGAATCCTGATGGGTGTGCTGGGCCGCCATGGCTTTGCCGGTCATTGCCGGTGGAAAGGTGATGTGCAGAAAATGATGGTCCACCACCGGCTGCTTGCCGACCAGAGACTGCACCGCACCCGTAACCTCCGGGAGGTCCAGGATGCGGGTAAGCGCGGAGGTTTCCGGATAGGCATCGGCAAGTGGCGTGCCGGCGGGCACCAGCGGAATGGCGCTGCTGCCCATGATGTTCTGATAGTGCTCGGCGATCCCGGTGACCTCGTCGCTGTGTCCTACCTCCGCGAGAAATGCCTGGTTGAGGGATTCAGGCACCACGGCGTCGAAGCGCAGATAGCCGGATGCGGCAAACCGCGCCATCTGGGTGCTGCTGAGTAAAACCGGTTCTGTCATGCGTCTGTCTCCGCCGCTGTCTCTTCGAGCTTCTCGAAGAAGAACTCGTACTTGAGATAGCCCGTCCGGAACTCGTCGCCGTGTCCATGGTGGATGAGCGGGCTGGCCTGAATGAGCCGCCAGCCGTCCCGAAGGGCAGACAGACCAGTTTGATAAGGTGGTGCGGATTCGTCGCCCGCCATGGGTCGGGTGCGCCCGGTGCCATCGTAGTTCGCCCAGGCGACCACGCTGGAATCAAGCGCGGAGGATGACAGATAGAGAACGAGCACACGTTGACGCTGAGGCATGGAGCGAGCTTAGCATAGTGCCTTGCAGGCTTGATGCGGCGGTGCGATGCTCAAATGCATGGAATCGCAAAGACGCACTCCTGCATTCACCTGGCTGGAACCGGAAGGGCCCTTTGAACGCCTGACGGTGGACCAGGCGCGTGCTTATTCCGAACTGGGTGGCTTCGTCCTCGAGGATGCGTTCAGTCCGGAAACGGTGCAGGCGGTGATGGCCGCCATCGATCCGCTGGAAGCGGAGGCGGAAGCGGCGCTGGCCGCGGCCGGCGAACAGAACCTCAGCATCGCAAGGGCGGGCGAAATCGTATTCTCTCCGCACCTGGTGGCGCGCTCCGAGGCGCTCAAGGCATTCTCGCGTCATCCTGTGTTCCAGCAACTGACCCGGGAACTGATCGGTCCGGACGTCCGGCTGTACTGGGATCAGCTCGTTTATAAGAAGCCGCACATGCCGGACGAGTTCCCCTGGCATCAGGACAATGGCTATACCTTCGTCGAGCCTCAGCAGTACCTCACCTGCTGGGTCGCGCTGACGGACGCAACGGTGGCGAATGGCTGTCCGTGGATCGTACCCGGTGCGCATCTCCAGGGTACCCTCGAGCACCGGTGGACCGATCGCGGCTTCGAGTGTCTGCGGGACCCGAAAGATCCGCTGGCGCTCGAAGTTCCGGCCGGGTCCATCGCCGTTTTTTCATCGCTGACGCCACACCGGACCGGGCCCAATACGACGGATCAGACGCGCAAGGCTTACATTCTGCAGTACGCGCCGGATGGTGCGGTGATGCATCCCCGGGGCGCCGAGCCGCGTGCGGCGGACGATCCGAACTGGCAGTATGCGATCCTGGAAAGTGGCAAGGCCGTCGAGTCCTGAATGAGTAAGCAGTCTTTAGTTCGTCCTGTACCGCTCCTGCTGGCCGCGCTGGCAATCCTGGTTGCCGTCGGCTTCCTGCCGGGTTGTGCCGGTTCCCAGAACCGTCCCATGCAACTGGTTTCAGGGTCAGGACCCATCTATCCGCCCCTGGCCAGATCGGAGCGGATTGAGGGGGCCGTGGTGGTCCGCTACGGCGTTTCCGTGGATGGTCGTGTGATCAACGCCCGGGTGGAAAGCGCGCAACCGGAAGGTGTGTTCGAGGATGCAGCGCTCAAGGCGGTCAGAAGCTGGCGCTATAACCCTGCGCTCAGGGATGGTGAGCCGGTGGCCGTAGACAACGTGCTCAGTACCGTTCGCTTCGAGCTGTCGGCCAAAGACCGCTACCGGGACTACTAGACAGGGCGGCCTGAGTTTTTCGATGATCAGTGCCACCCTCGTCGATCTGTACACCTACGAAGTGGTGGTGGAAGGTGCGGAAGCGGTCGCTGAGACCCGGCACCGGGTCAAGCTCCTGCCCGAGTATTATCAGAAGCTCTGTGCCGGGACGATCACCCATGAGTGGCTCATCATTCAGTCCTTCAAGTTTCTGCTGGAGCGGGAACCGAATACGTCCATCCTGCGCGAATTCGACCTCGAAGTGATCGCCAGCTACTTTCCGGAGTTCGAAGAAGAGATCGGCAACCGGGTGGGACGCGGCGCTTAGCGGCCTGGCAGGCTGGCTGCCAGATGGGGTTGGGCCTCGCGCAATTCCGGAAAATCCCGGTTCTGCCAGATTCCGGCAAGCTGACGGTAACGTTCAGCGGCTGCGTCCTGATCGCCCATGGCAACATGGGCGCGAGCCAGGCCCAGTACCGATAGTGGTCGATTCGGCATCCGCGTCAGCAGGATGCGGAACTGTTCTGCTGCCTCGGCGGGTCTGGATGCCGCCAGCAGCGCTTCGCCGTAGAACTCGTGGGCAGGCTTGATCGGATTGGCGGCACCGCGAGGCAACGGCATCTGTTCGGCAATCTGCGCGGATTCCTCGAGGCGGGCGAGTCCTGCTTCCAGATCGCCGAGTCCGATCAGGCGGGCGCCGGCCACCTGCAGCTGCATGATCCGCAATGGCGCGGTCTGCCGGTTGTAGAACGATTCCTTGCCTGCCGCCGCTTCAGCCAGTCCCGCCAGTGCCATAGAGGCTTCCTCAGCCAGCGAAGGGTTCTCAAGCTGTACGGCGCTCAGCCCCGTGGCGAGCAGTTCGGCTGCGGATGATGATTCCGTCACGGGTTGTGTTCGCCACTGCCGGGTCTCGATCACGTACCTGGCCTGAATCCGGGGCAGGGCCGCCACCACGCGGGCCTGGTCGCTGTTCTGTTCAGCGATGGGCTTCATCCGCTCGATCCACATCTGCGCCCGCTCGTAGTCGCCGAGCTGCAGATCACCATACTGGCCCCAGTCCAGCGCGTGCACCATGTCGCCTGCGCTGTCACCGGGTTCCCAGAGGTCAACGGCCGCCTGATAGGCAGACTCATTGCCGGTGGAGACCGCTTCCCACATGCCGAGCTGGATGAAGATGTGCGTGGGCATGTGTCGGGCGTGCGAAACCGCCGGCGCAATGCTCGCAAACTGGCGTGCCGCGGGCAGAGCGAGCGGTGCATGGATCGGATCATCGAAGGCATGGATCGTGTAGTGGGCAGCACCAGGATGCAGGGGCTTCTGCCCGAAGAGCTGCAGCGCTATCGAGCCTGCCAGGATCCGTTCACGCTCACCGGCTTTGCCGACAGCGCCGCCGGCACTGATCAGAGAGAGCGCGTAGAACGCGGCCACTTCGTCATCCTCCGGGTATGCTTCATGGAGATCCCGCATGACCTCCATGTAGGCCGTCCGCCTCGCCTTGATGTCCCCTTCGCCGAAGAACAGCGCTTCCACCGCCAGCAGGAATCCCCGCTCACGATCAGACGTCGTTTTAGCCAGACGGGCCTCGAGGCTGGGGCCGAGTCGGTTCAGAACCTGCTGAGGCGTCTGCCGGTTCATCTCCGGCATCAGGGGATGGTTGTAGCACAACGATTCGCCCCAGTACGCCATGGCAAAATCCGGATCGGCTGCCTGGGCCTGCTGAAACTCCGCGATGGCCTGTTTCCAGCCGAAGCTGTGCAGAATGGTCGCACCACGTTCGAAGTGTGCCTGGGCCTGGGCCGATTCCGTCGTCGTTGGGAAATCAATGTTGCCCACGTCGGTGCCGGCGGATGCCAGCTGCGCCCAGAGTCCCAACGCAATCGCAAAAATCCAGTGCCTCATGGCCGTCGTCCCCTCGCTCGTTCCCGTCCCTGGAGTCTACCCAATGGTGTTCGGGCCGTCGCGCTGGGATTGCCGGTTTCAGGGGCTCACGGCGCCCTGTCGTCGGCCCCGGTCGATTGCCCGAAATCCGGCCCTTGCTCGAGATAGTTCAGCTCTGACGCGGTGGATGTCCGGCCGAGCACGCTGTTGCGGTGTGGGAAGCGGCCGAAGCGGGCGATGATGTCCCGATGCTGATGGGCGAACTGGAGATAGTTACCCGTGTGGTGCCGGAAGCCGTTCGGGGTTTCATCCCGGAGCTGAGTGAACAGGCCCACGCACGTGTGCTGGTCGATCAGTGACTCGGAGTGTTCGAACGGCAGGTAGAAAAAGCACCGTTCATCGAATCCGAGCGTACGGTCGAATCCGGATTCGATGCCGAGTCTGGCGGCGTTCAGAGCAGGCCCGTCCGTGGCGAATGCCATGGGCGTGCTGCGATGTATATTGCGGGGGATCTGGTCGGTGAGAAGGATGAAGGCGAGGCAGCTTCGGGCGTCCGTCAGCCAGTCGTTCAGATCGCCGTCCGCGGCCTGTGCGGCGAGGCTCGAAAAATTCTTTCGGCAGTCGTCGTCAAAACCCGGCCCTCCGGAGAACCATCTCTGGCGATGGTCGGAATCTGAGAATCCGTCCGTCTGCGGGCCGAACCAGAAGTCCAGCAGGGCTTGTGCCTCGTGCGCAACATGCGTGTCCACCGCCTACAGCCCCCAGCACTCCAGGTCGTTGGCGAACAGCAGCGGGTCCGTGTAGTGCGCTTCGATGACCGCCCGGCTCTGGCTCTCGACTCCGCGGGTGCGGTTGGTCCGGTGGCCGAGGATGAGCATCCGCACACCGGCCTGACTGGCCACCTTGCCGATCTGGCTGGGGGTGGCGAACAGCTCGCTGGCGCTGCCGCGAGCGTTCTCCGGGATCGCATGGCTGACCACCAGCGCATCCGCCCCCTCAGCGAATTCGGCAATCACGTTCTTGGCATTGCTGAAATCACCGGCAAAGACGATCAGCTGATCACCGATCTCCACCCGCCAGGCGATCGCCGGCACCGTGCCGTGCTGCACGGGCATTGCGGAGAGCCGGAAGTGCTCGTTGCCGAACCGGGCCCAGCGGCGCCGGCCGGTGGCAGGCACGTTGCGTGGGGTGAGCTTATAGCCGCCTCGAGACTTATAGGTGAGAAAATCCGCGAGGTACGGATAAGCGCCAAGCGGACCGATCAGGCGGGAGACGAAGGTTTCCGTATCCGGGAATTCGTCGCTGCCGGAAGGGCCGAAAACCGGCAGTGGCCGCTCCCGGCCGAGATTCAATGAGCCCTCCACGAATGCCGGCAGGTCGGTGGTGTGGGCGGCATGCAGATGGGTGAGGGCAATGGCGTCCAGGTCGTTGAAGTCCGCACCCGCTTCATCGTAGCGGGCGGCAGAGCCGGACGCCGTGTCTACCAGGAGCCGGGCCTGATTGTCGATCCAGACCAGGTAACTCGGTCCGGCCTGACTGTCGTCCAGCTCATGGCCGCCGGCACCGAGAATCTGAATCCAGACGCCGGTATCGCCGCAGAATGGCGCATCCTGGGCCACCGCAACGCCACTGGCGCCGAGGATGGCCAGGCACAACAGAGCCTTTCTAAGCCTTCTCATTGAATACATCCCTCCCAAGATGTGTCCGGGTCTCCGGACCCGGTCAAGAATTTCGTTTTTCTGCCTCAAGTGTCCATCAAGGCGTCCACGGTTGCCAGAAGCGCCCGCGCCCCGGCTTCATCCGGCATACGCCAGTCACCCCTGGGTGACAGGCTGACGGTGCCCACCTTGGGCCCCGGTGGCAAGGTCGTGCGCTTGAACTGCTGGCTGAAGAAGCGGCTGACGAAGACACGCAACCAGCGCTGAATCTCCCCGGGCTCGTACTGACCGGCGAAGGCCACACAGGCGAGAGCGAAGATCTTCCGGATGCCGGCGCCATGGCGCATGAAGTGAAAGAGAAAGAAATCGTGCAGTTCGTAGGGGCCGATGATGGATTCGGTTTCCTGGCTGATGGCACCGTCCTTCGGCGCGATCAGTTCCGGCGAGATCGGCGTCTCCAGCACTTCCTCGAGTACCGGTCGCAAAGATTCCCCGGCGCGGTGGGTGCCGTACCAGCGGACCAGGTAGGCCATCATCGTCTTCGGCACGCTGGCGTTCACGTTGTAACTCGCCATGTGGTCGGCGTTGTAGGTGCACCAGCCGAGCGCGAGCTCGGAAAGATCTCCGGTGCCGACCACGATGCCGCCGACTTTGTTCGCGTAGTTGAACAGTATCTGGGTTCGCTCCCGGGCCTGGGCGTTCTCGAAAACCACATCTGTATCCACGTCATGGTCGAGATCGCGCAGGTGCTGGCTGACCGCATCGGTGATGGAAATCTCCTTCAACACAACGCCGGCAGCCCTGGCCAGCCTGTGCGCCGAGGTCAGCGTCCGCTCGGAAGTACCCGGGCCCGGTAGCGTCAGCGGCATGAGGCGATCGAGGGGCAGATCCCGCCGCGCCAGCGCATCCAGGCAGACCAGAAACGCCAGGGTGGAGTCGAGGCCGCCGGAGAGCCCGATCACCAGCGGTCCATCACCGGCGGCCAGCATTCGGCGGGCAAGACCGGTCGCCTGGATGGAGAGGATGTCCTGGGCCCGAGCGTCGAACAGATCCTCATCCTCGGGAACGAATGGATGGGGATCAATGCGGCGGTGCAGACTGTCTAACGCTGCCTGGGATTGATCGCCGACCGGCCGCAGGGTGTATCCCCCCGGTCGTGCCGCGCCCCGGAACGTGCTGTTCCGGCTCCGATCGTGGTGCAGTCGCTCGATGTCGAACTCCATGATCAGCTGGCTGCCGGCCAGTTCGAAGCGATCGCTTTCGGCCAGAAGCACGCCGTTTTCCGCCGCCAGCAGATGGCCACCGAAGAGTATGTCTTTACTGGATTCGGTGGGCCCCGCGCTCGCATACAGATATCCGCAGATACCCCGGGCGCTGGCGTTCGCCACCAGTGAACGCCGGTAGTCGGCTTTCGCCACCAGCTCATTGCTGGCGGAGAGATTGAGCATCACGTCGGCGCCGGCCAGACAATGGCGTATGCCCGGTGGCTCCGGTGCCCAGAGGTCTTCGCAGATTTCGATCCCGAACGTGAAGGCTCCGGTCCGAAACAGTTGCCTTGCATCGATCAGTGGTTCGTCGCCGCCGCCTGTGTGAATGCCCTCGCCGCTGGCAAACCAGCGCTGGTCGTAGAACTCGCCGTAGTTCGGATGAGCGATCTTGGGTACCAGACCCACGAGTCGTGAGTCTTTGAGGACGGCGGCGCAGTTGAGCAGGCGGCCGTCGTCGAGTTGCCAGGGGACGCCCACCACCGCGGTCAATTTTTTGCAGGCACCGGCGATGTGGATCAGCGCTTCACGGCTGGCGGCCAGGAGGTCGCGGTTGAAAAACAGATCCTCGCAGCTGTAGCCGGTGACAGAGAGTTCCGGGAACAGCACCAGACTCACAGCCTCGGCCTCGAGCGCCTGAATATGCTCCACATGGGTGCGGGCGTTTGCGGCCGGGTCTGCAAGACTGACGACCGGCGCTACCGCAGCGGTTCGAATGAAACCTGATTCCGTGTAATCCATGGCCCATTTTAGGCTGGCCGGGGCGAAGAAACCGCAACGAATTACCCACTCCGGCAAAGTCCTCAGGGCCTCGCCTTTTGCGTCGTCAGCGGACAGAATGATCGGTTCGGACTGTGGATTCGAGCGTCCCGGGGCGTTCGGGTTGGATCATGTTTGGGATCTGTTTGGAAACCGATGGGGGAAACTGATGAACTTCGAATTCTCGGAAGAACAGAACCTGCTCCGCGAGCAGGCACAGGGGTTTCTGGCGGACAACAGCCCACCGGCCGTTGCCCGCAGGGTGCTGGAGAGCGATGCGGACTACGACGACGCGCTCTGGCAGAAAATCGTGGAAATGGGCTGGACGGCTACAGTGATACCGGAGGAATACGGTGGGCTGGGCCTTTCCTATCTGGAACTCTGCGTTATCGCCGAAGAGATCGGCAGGGCGGTGGCGCCGGTGCCGTTTTCCTCCAGCGTTTACCTGGCCACGGAAGCCATTCTGATGGCGGGCAGCGAAGCCCAGAAGGAAGAATGGCTGCCGAAGCTGGCCGCGGGTGAGGCCATCGGCACGCTCGCCATGGCGGAAGGGGCCGGACGCCCGACCGCAAAGCGCATCAAATGCGAAGTGCAGGACGGCAAACTCACCGGTACGAAAATCCCGGTTCCCGATGCCGGCATTGCCAACGTGGCCGTGGTGCTGGCAAAGAGCGGAAAACGCGCCTCTCTTTACCTGGTGGACATGGATCAGGGCAATAAGACCGCGGTGAAGCCGGTGGAAACTCTGGATCCGACCCGGGGCCACGGCCAGATCAAGTTCAGGAATGCCAGGGTCGAGTTGCTCGGTAAAGCCGGCAAGGGCATGGACCTGCTCGACGCGCTGCTCGATCGAGCAGCCGTGCTCTTTGCCTGGGAACAGGTGGGTGGCGCACAGGCGGCTCTGGAGCAGGCGAAGGAATATGCCATGGGCCGCTATGCCTTTGGCCGCCCCATCGCATCCTACCAGGCGATCAAACACAAGCTGGCCAATATGTATGTGAAGAACACGCTGGCGCGGTCCAATTGCTACTACGGTGCCTGGGCATTGAACGAAGATGCGGATGAACTGCCTCTGGCCGCGGCGACCGCACGGGTATCCGCCATCCAGGCCTATTACTTTGCTGCGAAAGAGAACATCCAGACCCATGGCGGCATGGGTTACACCTGGGAGTTCGACTGTCAGTTTTACTATCGGCGTTCAAAACTGCTGTCCGTTGCCATCGGCAGCGAATCGCTGTGGCAGGACCGGCTCATCGACGCCTACGAAGAACACGCGGCCTGAGGGAGAAGCACAATGGATTTCAAAGACACAGCAGAAGAAGCAGCGTTTCGCAAAGAAGCGCGAGCCTGGTTGAAAGCCAACCGGTTGAAGAAGAAAGAAATGGCCGAACTCGGCGGTATCGAGGCCGCCAAGCTCTGGCAGAAGCGCAAGTACGACGCAGGCTGGGCCTGCATCACCTGGCCCAGAGAGTATGGCGGCAGGGGCGCTTCACCCATCGAGAACGTGATCTGGAATCAGGAAGAGTCCAAGTACGACCTGCCCCAGGGCATCTTCAGCATCGGTCAGGGCATGGCCGCACCAACCCTGATGGCATGGGCGAACGACGAGGACAAAGCCCGGTTCCTGCCCAAGCTCGCCAGCGGTGAGGAAATCTGGTGTCAGCTCTTCTCCGAACCGGCAGGCGGCTCGGATCTGGCAGCCCTCAGGACCAAGGCGGTGAAAGACGGCGATGAGTGGGTGATCAACGGCCAGAAGATCTGGACGTCCGGCGCGCACTACTCGGACTACGGCATCCTGGTGCTGCGAACCGATCCGGAAGTGCCCAAGCACAAGGGCCTCACCTACTTCTGGATCGACATGAAATCGCCCGGGATCGAAATCAAACCCATCCGGCAGATTTCCGGCGATGCGAACTTCAATGAGGTGTACTTCACGGACGTGCGCGTCTCTGACAGTCAGCGATTGGGTGCGGAAGGCCAGGGTTGGCAGGTGGCGCTGACCACGTTGATGAATGAGCGGGCCTCGATCGGTGCCGGCGGTGGCGGAGCCGATGTGGCGAGTGTGTACAAGCTGGCCAGGGAACTGGAAATCGATGGCAAGCCGGCCATCAAGGATCCCTCGGTGCGTGCCAGGCTGGCGGACTGGTACTGCCAGGAATCCGGCCTCAAGTACACGGCCTGGCGGACGTTGTCTGCTTTGTCACGGGGAGAGACCCCTGGACCGGAGAACTCCATCGGTAAACTGGTGGGTGCGCCCAAAGCTCAGGATCTGGCGAGCTTTGCCATCGACCTGCAGGAAATGGCCGGCGCCATTCGCGATCCGAAGCTGTCCGAGGCAGCCGCTCTTTATCAGGAAACCTATATGGCCATCCCGGGTCTGCGCATAGCTGGCGGCACGGACGAGATCATGGCCAACATCATTGCCGAGCGGGTGCTCGGTCTGCCCCAGGACGTGCGGGTGGACAAAGGCATTCCGTTCAGCGAGGTGCCGACGGGGTCCTGATCCGGCCGCTGAAAATCGGCTGAGATCAACCGGGCGCAGTGGCGCCGACCTCCGCGAGGAAGGCGTCCACCTTCTGCTCGATGGCCGCCCAGGTGGCATCGACGGTTGCCATTGCGGCATCTGTCTCGGCATCTGACTCAGGCAGGTGCCAGTGCTGCCGTTGCGCCTGACCCGGGAACACCGGGAAGGTTTCTGCGGCAGTGTTGTCGCAGAGGGTGATCACCCAGTCCAGAGATGGGGCATCTGCGCTGGTGAACGCATCCCAGGACCTGCTCTTCGGTCGGTCGAGCCTGTGCCGGTAGGGCGAGAGCAGTGCCAGTACGCGGGGATCCACCTTGCCCGTTGGCAGGCTGCCGGCGCTGTGCCCACGCATGCGTACGCCGTCCACTTCCGCCTGCTTCAGGTTGAGCAGGGCTTCCGCCAGGATACTTCGCATGTCGTTGCCCGCACACAGAAACAGCACCCGGATGGCTGGTTTTGGACCCCAGGCGATGACCCTGCCCGGCTCGGTTCCGTAGCGTGGCAGATCGTCGTAGATTTCGAAATCCACTTCGTGCTCGTTGAACAATACGTGCCGGGTGGGCTGATAGCTTTCCGGGCGCTCGAAGTTGGTTCGAAACAGGTGCAGCTCGCCGGGAAAGAAGTCGGCGGCGTAATACAGCGGGGTGCTGCAGTGTTCGCAGAAGGCCCGGCGGACGGCCGGACTGGAGGCGAACACCGGCGGCGTTCGTTCGAAGCGGACGGCGGTGTCGGCAAACCCCACATAGCCTGTTGCCGGCGAACCGGTAACCCGGCGGCAGGATTCACAGTGGCAGTAAGCGACCCAGAGCGGGTCCCCTGACGCCTCGAAACGGTAGTGACCGCAAAGACATCTGCCGATCATGTGGTTCCCCGGCTTGTTAGTGAGGGCGCGGCGGTCGACCGCTCATTTCCGCTTCCAGCTCCTCGGCCTTTTCGATAATGCGATTGACCAGGGCGTCGGCATCGTTAGAGAACTTGAAGCCGTAGGCGGTACTGGTGGAGAGCGCAAGGATAGGGCGGGCCAGATCGGTGTCCGTACGGGCGAGATCGATGGACCGGCGTATCCGGTCAAAATGCGCCCGCTGGGTCATGGAGCCCTCACCGTCGAGTTGGACGATCAGCGCTTCCAGCAGTGGCCCCAATTCGTTCCTGGCTGCCGTGGTCTTGCCCATGGGTCTATTCTGACCGAGCGGACGTCAAAAAACCAAGATCGGCCGTTTGCCCCGATAGTCAACGGATACCCGTCGACGAAGGGGCGCTAGTCGGCCAGTTCCACCTTGTCGTAGATGGCCGTGATCTGGTTGAAATTCAGGATCAGCGTGTGTGACAGGCGGCGTTCCTGATCATGCAGGTGGTATTTGAAGCGCTGCTGCGTGCCGCCCTGCAGGAAAGCGTCGAATTCCTTGGTCAGTTCCCGCACGTCACTGACGATCTCCTTGCTCCAGGTTGCCTTGAACGGTCCCAGAATTGCGCCGCCCTGAAGGCAGACGGTGATCTCGTGATTGGTAAGACCTTCCATTTCCCCGACCTCCCGAATCATGGTTAACAGATTCCGGACAGGATACTCCGGTTTCACCCGTTGTGTTGTTCTGTCCGGTCAGGCTTTCCCGGACTGACCGAAGAAGATGGAGATGCCGGACTCTGAAGACAGCTCGGCCGAATCATCGACTGACAGGGCAACGAAGTCTCCGGTCTCGATTGAGACGGTTTCCGCGGCCGAGTGCAGCACGCCGCTTCCCTCCAGCACGTATAGAAACCGCTCCGAACCTGGCGCGCACTGCAGGTGCTCGCCGGCCGTGAGGTGTCGGCGTTCGAGCTGCAATCGGGCAAGACCGGTCCGTGCAGACAGATCCAGGCTGGCGGATCTGTCGGACCCGCCGGGCACAAGATGATCTTTGGCGTTGCTCATGGGGCCTCCCCTCAGCCGGCCGCTTGCCAGTCGGAGTCGACCTCGCAGAACCTGCTGGACCAGGCCCAGAGTCTATCCCGGGAGGCTTTATCCCGAACCTGCGGGTGCACGTCGGCGATCACCTGGTTCGCGTCGTAGTAGTTGCCGCTGCTGCCGGCTACTGCCGGATCCCGTGCCAGATAAATCGAAGTGGCCGCTCCGCGGGCCTCACTCAGGATGAAGGGCGAGATGAGCTTCATGCCCCAGCGGAGCAGGGCGTTGGTGTCGCTGGTGATGTTGGTGCCCACCACGCCGGGATGCAGGCAGTTGGCGGTGACGCCTGAGTCAGTCAGTAACTCCGCCTGGGAAACCGTTGCCATCACGTTGCCGAGCTTGGACCGGGCGTAAGCCGCCATACCGCTGTATTTCCCGGATTCCCCATCGGATTGGAGGGTGTCCGGATCCAGTTCGCCGCGGAGGTGCACGGCCGAGGCAACGGTGACGATCCGGGCGTCGGTTCCGGCCACGAGGGCATCCAGCAGCAGTCGAGTCAGCAGCCAGGGCCCCAGGTAGTTTGCCGCGAAGGTGAGTTCCAGGCCGTCTGCCGACTTCTGATAGCGGGTGGTCATTGTGCCTGCGTTGTTGATGAGCAGATCGAGATGGTCGTGGCGTGCGCGGAATTCGGCGACTGCCCGGCGCACCGAAGCCAGGCTCGAGAGATCGCAGGTCAGGGTTTCTATCTTTGCGTTGCCGGTTTCGTGCTTAAGGGCCGCGGCCAGATCCCGGGCCCTGATGCCGTCCCGGCAGGCCATCACCAGATGATGGCCGTCCGCCGCCAGCGCCCGGGCGGTCTCGCGACCGATCCCGCTCGTTGTGCCGGTGATCAGGCATAGACGTGTATTCATGGCTCTCTTTGTCCGCTCCGACGCTCCTGGCTTGCAGGCTTCCGGGTCCGATCCTGTCGGCTCAGCCAGCGTTGTTCGTGGGTGTCCCGGATCCGCTGTCGGAATCGGCCGAGCAGAATCCACAGGAATGTGATGCCGGCGAGTACAGTGAGGACAGGCCAGGCAAACCGGTCTATCCAGTCGCCGCTGGCAAGGTCCCAGTGGATGGCACCCAGGACTGCGACCGCGAGCGCGACGGCGGCCAGATTCTGCACCAGCGCCCAGGCACCCGCCGCCATCAGGAGTGGCACGACCAGTCGCTGCAGCGCGGTGTTGGCCTCCGGATTGAATAAGGCGAGGCAGACGAGTATGAGCGTCAGCCCGAAGAGGCGCGCAACCGGCCGATCCAGATTCACGTCAGAATATCCAGGCCACCGCCATCCACCCGGATGTTCTGGCCATGGATGCCATCGGCCAGCGGACTGGCCAGAAAGACCACGAGGGCGGCCACTTCTTCCCTGGTGACGATGCGGCGGATAGGAATGTCTTTCGCCACATGGGCTTCCACTTCTTCCCAGGTGCTGCCCCAGCCCTTTTTTTCCGCCTGGGCCATGTACGCTGCCTGCACTTCAGGGGTGAGGATCATCCCCGGAGAAACCAGATTGACCCGGATGTTGGTGCCGGCCACCTCTTTTGCCAGGCTCACGGACAGGGTGGCCAGCGCTCCCTTGGCGGCGTAGTACTGTGGATTCCGGGCGTTGGGTCGGGTGGACCCGACGGTGCCCAGGTTGATGATCCGGGCCCGTGGGGCTTCCCGCATGGCGGGCAGGCAGTAATTGATGAGGCGAGTCGCGGACAGCACGTTCAGCTGATAAGCGGCGATCCAGTCATCCGTGTCCGAATCGATCCAACTGCCCCGTTCGGCCGCCCCATAGTTGTTGACCAGAATATCGGGACAGCGTCCGGCGAGGGATTCAATGAGCGCAGCGCTGCCCGCTTCGGTGCGGATATCGCCGGTCACCGGCGTCCCGCCGCCCAGATCGGTGACCGCGGCTTCTGCCTGTCCGGGTTCGAGTCCGTGCACCCAGACCTCGGCGCCTTCATCCAGAAACGCCCGGGCCATGATCAGTCCGGTGCCTCGATAGCTGCCGGTGATGAGTACTGAATTGCCTGTGAGTCCCAGATCCATGATTCGCGTGTCCAATTGATGCCTGGAGGATGTCGGCAGGCAGTATACTGCCGCGCCCATGAGTGGCGCAGGTTGGTTGGTCTTTCTTACAGCGGTGTTCGTGGGCAGCTATGTGCAGTCCGTGTCCGGCTTTGCCATGGGCCTGATCGTGATTGCCGTAGTCGGCGCCAGCGGCATCATCAGTCTGCCGGTGCTCACGGCGGCGGCCAGCCTGATCACCATGGTCAATGTGGCGGTGGCCCTGAAGGGTCATACCCAGCACATCGACCGGCGTATTTTTCTCTGGCTGGCAGCCGGGCAGTTGCCGGCCATCGGTTTGGGGGTCTGGATTCTCACCTGGCTCGACCGGGATGCTCAGACCACCCTGGAGATCCTGCTCGGACTCTTCATCACCCTCGGCAGTCTTTCGATGATGCTCAAACCCCGACCGCTCCCGGCGCCTTCAGCGAACTGGGCCTGCCTGACGGCGGGACTGGCGGGCGGTGTGGTGGGTGGTATGTTCTCTGCCTCCGGTCCCATCATGGGCTGGTTCAATTACCGGCAACCGCTGCCGCTGGTCATCATCCGGGCAACGCTGCTCTGCTCTTTTGCGCTGACCACATCCACCCGCACCGTGGTGGTGGGTGTGCAGGGTGGTCTGACGGCAGAGGTGCTCTGGCTGGCGGTCGTGGCCGCGCCGCTGGTGGTGCTGGGTACCTGGCTGGGCCGGGAAATGCCGCCGCCGGTGACGGAAGGAACGATCAAGCAGAGCGCCTTTGTGCTGCTGCTGGTGATGGGTGTGTGGATCCTGGCCGGTGCGGCGTTCGAGCGCCTGGCCTGACCGGGCGAGCAGGCGATTCATCGGTCCGGCAATCTAGAGGGCGCGTTCCAGCCAGATCACGTCCCAGTATCGATCGAATTTCCGGCCCACCTCCCGGTAATGGGCGGCCCGTTCGAAGCCATATCTGGCGTGCAGTTCCATGGAGGACTCATTGGGCTGGGCGATGCCGGCATAGGCCCGATGCAGATCCTCGGCTTCCAGGGCAGGCAGCAGAGACTGATACAGGGTTGAACCGATGCCGCGACGCCGGCTCCCGGCAGCCACGTAGACGCTGACTTCCACAGAGGTCTGATAGGCGGCCTTGGCTTTGAACGGCGTGGAACAGGCATAGCCCAGCAGTGCCCCTTCCGCTTCAGCTACCCAGCACTGGTAGCGGCCGCCATCGAACTGATCGAACCAGGACTGGCGATCGGCAACGGAAAAGCGGCCGACGTCGAAGGTCGCGTGTGAGTGTTCGACGTAATAGTTGTAGATCAGGGTGATTTCAGACAGGTCGCCGCCTGCCGCCATTCTGACTTCCATGGCCCATTGTACCCTGGCGCATTTTTACATCTTGTTTTCTCCCGGGGAGCCGCTAACGTGCCCCGCATGCAAGATTTCGATGCCATCCGGCCATATCGGGACGAAGAGGTGCCCATGGTGGTCGGCCGCTGGCGTGATGATGCGCGGATCATCGACAGCGCAGCCCGGCTGGTCACACCGGCCCTTGCTCGTATCGTGCCCCCGCTGGCGCGGGGCCTGACCCGTGGCGTGATCGGTTGGAAATCCCGTGGCTTCGCGAGTATCGATGATTTTCAGCGCTTCCTTTCCCACTACTTCGCTCAACTTCTGAAGGATACGGTGGCCGGTTTCACCGTCAGCGGTCTGGATCAACTGGACCCGGACGGGGCCTATCTCTATATCTCGAATCACCGTGACATCGTCATGGATACGGGACTCATCAACTACAGCGTGCATAAGGCGGGCTTCGAAACCCCGGAAGCGGCGGTGGGAGACAACCTGTTCACGGACCCCCTGGCGACCGACCTCATGCGGCTGAACAAGAGCTTCGTTGTCGAGCGCAGCGTGGAAGGTAAGCGGGCCCTGTATCGCGCGCTCACGCGCACGTCGAACTACATCCGGCATACCCTTGAGCGCGATCATTCGGTGTGGATTGCCCAGCGGGAAGGTCGGTCAAAAGACGGTTTCGACCGCACGGAACCGGCGCTGCTGAAGATGCTGGCGCTGGCATGGCGCAAAGACGCTGAGACCTTCGGGGAGCTCGTGGAAAAGTTCACGCTGGTGCCGGTCTCCATCTCCTACGAGCTCGATCCCTGCGACCGGCGCAAGGCCCATGAACTGGCGGTGATCGACCGGGACGGGCGCTACCAGAAAGCGGAAAACGAAGATCTGACGAGCATCATCGAAGGCATGACGGGGTTTAAGGGCCGGGTGCATGTGCATTACTCCGCGCCGCTGAAGGGGACGTTCGAAACGGCTGAAGATCTGGCCAGGGCGCTCGACAGAGCCATTGTCGGTGGCCTCAAGGTCTATCCCACCCAGGCCGAAGCCGCCCGGGCCCTGGGCTTTGCGGGGGTGCCGGATGCCGGCGCCTGGCTAGCCGAGGTGAAAGCCGCCTATGAAATGCATCTCGCCGGGTGTCCGGAAAATGAGCGGCCGTTTCTACTCGCCGGATATGGCAACCTGATCCGGAATCGGAATGAACTGGGTATCGAAGGGGCGGCACAGCCTGCCGGCGACGAGACCGTCATACTCTGAGCGTCCCTCCCGTTCGCCGTTCAGCCCAGATACGCCAGGGGAGGTTCCTGCAGGGCCGCCTGCTGCTCCCTGAGCTCCAGAACGTGTTGCGACCAGTAGCGTTCACTGTCGAACCAGGGAAATGCGGTCGGAAAGGCCGGGTCTGACCAGCGCCGGGCGATCCAGGCGGCATGGTGCATGATCCGCAGCGTGCGCAGTGGTTCGATCAGATCGATGGTGGCCAGATTCAGATCGTGAAACGGCAGATAGGCGTCCAGCAGCTTGTTGAGCTGAGCCTGGCGCTCGTGATGCTCGCCGGACAGGAGCATCCACAGATCCTGAATCTCCGGGCCGGTCAGACAGTCGTCCAGATCCACGAAATGAGGGGTCTCGCCGCGCCAGAGCACGTTACCCATGTGGCAATCGCCATGGATGCGCTGGCCGGGCAGGTCTGCAGGCATGCGACGGTCGATCTCGGCGAGCAGATGCTCGGTCAGACTTTCGTAGGCCGGTTCGATGTCCGGCGGAATCCAGCGCTCCTCGAGCAGAAAGGCTCGGCTCTGATGACCGAGCCGGTCGGCGGACAATCTGACTCTGTGCTCGAAGGGACGGGTCTGACCCACCTCGTGCAGCCGGGCCAGCGTTCTCGCCAGCACGGAAAAAGTGTCGGGATCCTCCAGGTTCGGCGGATAGCCGCCCTGGCGCGGAAACACCGCAAAGCGGAATCCTTCGTGCTCGAACAGCGATTCACCGTTCCGGATGAGCGGCGCCACGATGGGCAGTTCGTGTTCCACCAGTTCCAGGCTGAACGCGTGCTCTTCCCGGATGGTGGCATCGGTCCAGCGCCCGGGCCGGTAGAACTTGGCGACGACGAAGTCGCCATCATTCAGTTCGATCTGATAGACGCGATTTTCGAAGCTGTTCAGGGCGAGCAGGCCGCCGCTCGGCTCGAATTCAGCGCTTTCCAGCGCATCCAGAATGAGGTCCGGGGACAGACCGTCGTAGGGGGTATCTGACATGGGGGCGCAGTGTAGCAGTGCATCAGCTCGGGTGTGGGGCTGAAGTGGCTGCCCATAGATGGACTTCGGCCGCGCCGGCGGCGTGGAGTGCGTCTGCCAGGGCGGTGGAAGTTGCACCGGTGGTGACCACATCGTCGACGATGGCAACCCGGCAGCGCGGGGGAAGCCCGGAAACGGTGAAGCCACCCGCCACCTGAGCATGCCGTGCCTGTGCATCGAGATCTGCCAGCATTGCCGTGTGCCGGGTCCGTCTGGCGCAGGTGCGAAGGAGCTGGATATTCATGGCAGCTGCGATCTGCTGAGCGACCAGCACGGCCTGATTGTGTCCACGAACCCGCAGCCGCCGGGCGGAGAGAGGGACCGGGATCAGAAGTTCCGGTCGGTCTGCCGGAAACGGGTAGGCATCCAGTAGGGATTCGGCCAGCAGCACGCCCAGGGTGCGCGCGGCGACCAGACCGCCATCATGTTTGGCGCCCAGAACCCATTGCCGGGTGGCGCCTTCGTAGCTGAGGGGAGCATGAACGCGTGCGATGCCGGGTAGCGCGAAATCCAGTTCCGGCGCCGCCCGCCAGGGCAGGGCGGCCAGACACCAGCGGCAGAGCTGACGGTGTCCTTCGGCGCCGGTCACCGGCGCCCGACAGAGCAGGCAGTAGCTGCCGAGGAGCAGGTGCCAGAATCGACTCATCATCGGTCATAGCCTGGCGGCCGGAGCCTGCGGCCTCCAGGCGAGGGCACCGAGTTATGGTGTAGGAAATTGCCTGAAAGTACGGTGCTGAAGTGGCTTTGACACCCATGGAAGGGGCAAAGTAAGGTTCCCGGCCCGCTCATTCCTGGAAGACGGATCGATGACTGCATCCACCAGAGATCTGCAATTTGCGCTGCACGACGTGCTGGATTTCGAAGGCCACTACCAGCGTCTGTATGGCAGCGAGGCGCCCAGTCGTGAACTCATCGACGCCATCACCGAAGAAGCGGCCCGCTTCTGCGCGGGGGAACTGGCGCCACTGAACCGGACCGGCGATGAAGAGGGCTGTACGTTCCTGGATGGCCAGGTGACGGCCCCGGCAGGCTTCAAGGCAGCCTACAGGAAATACATTGAAGGGGGCTGGGCCGGGCTCTGCGGCGAAGCAGAGTATGGCGGTCAGGGCCTGCCGGACAGCCTGGGCCTGGTGCTCGAACATCTGATGGTTGCTGCCAATCCGGCCTGGACCATGTATCCCGCCCTGTCCCGCGGGGTTGTGGAGGCGCTTGAGCATCACGGCAGCGCTGAGCAGAAGGCGCAATTCCTGCCCGGACTGCTCACCGGGGAGTGGACGGGCACCATGTGTCTCACGGAACCACACGCCGGCTCGGACGTTGGCCTGCTCCGGACCCGGGCGGACGTTCAGGCAGACGGCAGTTATCTGATCAGTGGGACCAAGATCTTCATTTCCGCCGGCGAGCACGATCTGTCGGACAATATCGTCCATCTGGTGCTGGCGCGCACGCCGGAAGCGCCGGAAGGGACGCGCGGCATCAGCATGTTCGTGGTGCCGAAGTTCGATCTGGATGGTGCGCGCAACGGTGTGGTCTGCGGTGGTATTGAGGAGAAGATGGGCATTCACGGCAATGCCACCTGCATGCTGCATTTCGAGGAAGCTCGCGGCTACCTGGTTGGTGAAGAAAACCGGGGCATGCGGAACATGTTCACGATGATGAATGCGGCGCGTGTGGTTGTGGGTCTGCAGGGCGTATGTCAGGCGGAGGCAGCACTGCAGGATGCCACGAACTACGCAAAGGAACGTCTCCAGATGCGCGCGTTGAGCGGCCCCCAGGCACCTGACGAGGTGGCGGATCCGATCATCGTGCACCCGGATGTGCGGCGCATGCTGCTGACCCAGCGGGCGATTGTCGATGGCGGCCGGTTGCTCGTCTATCTGACCGGTCAGGTCGCCGATGTGGCGGCCCGGCGCACCGATGAGGAAGGTCAGGCGGCGCAGGACCTGCTCGACTTTCTGACCCCCATCGTCAAAGGCACCTTGACGGAACTCGGCTTCGAGTCGGTGAATCTGGGATTGCAGGTCTTCGGCGGGCACGGATACATTCGGGAAAACGGCATGGAGCAGCGGGTCCGGGATACCCGAATCGCGCTGCTCTATGAGGGCACCACGGGCATCCAGGCGCTGGATCTGCTTGGCCGGAAGATCCTGCAGACCCAGGGGCCGGGCCTGAAACGATTCATTGCCATGATGGTCGAACTGGCCGACCGGCTGGACGGGCACAGCGATGCCTTTGTTGCCGGCACGGCCCCCGTCCTCAGGGCACAGGCAGCCGAGTGGCAGGCGCTGGCAGATGCGCTGATGGCCAAGGCCATGGATAATCTGGATGAAGTCGGGGCGGCCTCGGTGGACTTCCTGTTCTACAGCGGCTATCTGTGCCTGGCTTACTGCTGGGCGCGGATTGCCGAAGCAGCGGCCGATGCGGGCGGCGAAGATCCATACCTGGAAGGCAAGCTGGCGGCAGCGAAGTTCTACTACGCGCGAATGCTGCCACGCACCGGAATGCACAAAGCGGCTCTGGAAGCCGGTGCAGATTCGCTGATGAGCGGATCGACGGAGACGTTCGGTCCCTGGACGTAGTTCCGGTGCGTCAGATTCATACAACGTAATACGGGAAGGCACATGCTGGAGTACAAAGCACCGGAGCGGGACATCGAGTTCCTGCTCTTTGATCTGTTCAAGGTCCACGAACGCTGGGCGGAGATACCGGCGCTTGCCGAAGTGTCAGAAGATCTGGCAAGAGCCGTGATCACGGAAGCAGGCCGTGTTGCTGCACAAGTCATGGCGCCGACCAATCAGGCGGGCGATGAGGCAGGCTGTCGCTGGGAGGCGGGCGAAGTCACAACCCCACCTGGTTTCAAATCCGCGTTCGACGAAATGGCCGGCGGCGGCTGGCTTGGTCTGTCCGGCAATCCGGACTATGACGGCCAGGGTATGCCGAAGGTGCTGGGCTGCGTGATCGAAGAGATGTTCTGGGCGGCGAACACCAGCCTGTATCTGTACGGCACGCTCACGGCTGGCGCCTGTATCTGCATCGACAGCCATGGCACGGAAGCGCAGAAGAGCACCTATCTGCCGAAACTCTACAGCGGTCGGTGGACGGGTGCGATGGATCTCACCGAGCCGCACGCCGGAACCGATCTGGGCATCATCCGCACCCGGGCAGTCCCGCATGCGGACGGCAGCTACCGTATCTCGGGCACCAAGATCTTCATCACCGCCGGCGAGCACGATCTGGCGGAGAACATCGTGCATCTGGTGCTGGCCAAGTTGCCGGACGCGCCGGCCGGGTCGAAAGGGATTTCTCTGTTCATCGTGCCCAAATACCTGCCGAACGAAAACGGCGAGGTCGGGCCACGCAATGCCGTCGCCAGTGGCAGCATCGAACACAAGATGGGCATCCGTGGCAGCGCCACCAACGTGATGAACTACGACGAAGCCGTCGGATTCATGGTGGGCGAGCCGAACCAGGGCCTGGCCTGCATGTTCACCATGATGAACTACGAGCGGCTTTCCGTCGGCCTGCAGGGCCTGGGCGCGGGTGAACTCGCCTATCAGCAGGCGGCTCGGTATGCCCGAGAGCGACTGCAGGGGCGGTCCAGCACCGGACCGAAAAACCCCGAGGGGCCGGCAGATTCCCTGCTGGTGCACGCGGACGTACGCCGCATGCTGCTGACCGTCCGCTCCCTCACCGAGGCAGGTCGGGCATTTGCGCTGTTCACGGGAATGCAGCTCGATCTCGCGAAGCATGGCGGCGATGACGAGGCCGGACGCATCAGCGAACTGCTCACGCCGATTGCCAAGGCTTTTCTCACGGACCGGGGGTTCGATGCGGCGGTGGTATCGCAGCAGGTTTTCGGCGGACATGGGTTCATCCGGGAGTGGGGGGCTGAGCAGATCGTCCGTGATGCCCGAATCGGCCAGATCTACGAAGGCACCAACGGCATCCAGGCCAGTGATCTGATCGGCCGCAAGGTCTTGAGAGACGGCGGTGCAACCTTGAATGCTCTGCTGGAAGGCTTTGCGCTTTCCACCGTGGACGAGGCCTATCGTGCGGCGCTCGAAGCGGCGTTCGCACGGGTGCGGAACGCCCTGGCGCATGTGAAAGCGCATGCTAATGACGACCCGGATCTGCCGGGTGCGGTGGCGACGGACTTCCTCGATCTGGTCGGCTATACCCTGTTCGCCTGGTTCTGGGCACAGATGGGCACCGTGGCGGGAGATGACGACTTCGGCCGCGACAAGCGGGAATGCGCGGCGTTTTACTTTGCCCGCATCCTGCCGCGTACGCTTGGCCTCGAAGCCAGCATCCAGTCCAGCTCGAGTTGTGTGATGGTCATGACGGAAGACGCGTTCTAGTCAGCGCCCGCAAGCACCACCCGGCTGCCTCGCAGATTTCAGGCGCGGCTAGCCGGCGGGATCAGGGCAGGGATGTGCTTCCGGTCGGCTCGGATCGCACAGCGAGATCGACTTCATGAACAGCGCCCAACCGCCGATCTCCGTTTCGTCGAGGGGGGGTGCCTCATCTCTTGGAATTGGCGCCCCGCGCCATGCCCGGGTGATCACGTAGAAATACTCGTTGCCCTGGATGGTCTTGATCATGCTCACCTCGGCACGCTCCGTCACCCGATCTCTGTGGCAGACAAGCAGGTGAACGGAAGTCGGGTATCCATTCTCCAGACCCGAAAAGGTGGGATAGGAATGAAAGGTGCCGCAGGCATAGACCCGGTCTGAATTCATGAGCTCGATGAAGGCAATGGGATCCGGCAGCGGATCTTCCTGCAGGGACTCGAAAGTGATCCGCCGGGTCCAGGCAGCGTTCGAATCGTCCACCGGTTCCTCTTCGGGGACGAACTCCGCTCGCCGCAGATTACCGATGTCTGTCGTCCCGACCCGGCGCCAACCTGCCGGAGGTTGGCCGATGAGTTGTTCTCCGGCCTGAGCTGTACCGGCCGCTGGCTCAGTGCCGGCCGCAGCCGGGGCGTCCATTGCGCCCGCACAGGCGGTGCAGGCCATGCAGACGGCAAATACGAGTGCTATACATGGGCGAGGGATCATCCTACTTCCTCGGAAAGGCCCAGGGATGAGAAGCGGACAGGCCCCCGTCCACCGGGATGGCCTGACCATTCACGTAGCTGGCCCTATCGCTCATCAGGAAACAGGCCATCTGTCCGATCTCTTCCGGTTGACCGTAACGACGGGTGGGATTGATCTGGCCTATCCGGTCCATCGTGCCCCGCTCCTCGGCCAGATCGAACACCGGCCTGGTCATACCGGTCTGGATCAGACCCGGGCAGATGGCGTTGATTCGAATCGGTTCGCCGTAGAGCTGGTAGGCCACCGTCTGCACGATGCTGATCACACCCGCCTTGCTGGCACTGTAGTCCACGCCGCCTGCATTGGCGCGCAGGCCGGCCACGGAGGCGGTGCACAGAATGGCGCCGCCGCCGGATTTCTTGAGTGCCGGAACGGCATGTTTCACCGCCAGAAAAACGCCGATGGTGTTGATGCCGAGGGTACGCTGCCAGTCCTCCACCGACAGTTCCAGCATCGGCTTACCGCCGCCACCGACGCCAGCGTTGGCATAGATGCCATCCAGGCCGCCGAAGGCATCCACCGCCTGAGCGACATACTCGCGCACGGCGTCTTCATTGCTTACATCCGCCTGTACGGCCAGCGCCTCACCGCCTGCTTCGTTGATGGCAGCCGCTGTCTCCATCACGCTGTCGGCCAGGTCCACGGCCAGCACCCTGGCCCCTTCCTCTGCCGCCAGTCGGCTGGTTGCTCGACCGATGCCGCTGCCGGCGCCGGTGATGATGAGTCTTTTGCCGTCCAGCATGCCCATGAATTTGCTTCCTCGAGTTGGTTGATCAGTTGGCGGTTCCGGGTGCGGCGCGGAGTCGTTCCGGGAGTCTTGTATAGATGCCGCCAAAACTGCCGTTCGACATGATCACAAGATGCCGGCGCCGTTCCGGCAGCCGGGCCAGAGCCTCTATCAGCCGATCCAGGTCGTCGTGCTGGTGCGCGGGTACCACGCAGGCCTGCACCACTTCAGACAGATCCCACTTTATGTTCTCGCCGCGGAACCAGTAAACGGCGTCGGCCGCCGCACAGCAGGTGATGAGCTCGTCGCGCAGGGTACCGAGAGACATGGTGTGAGAGCGGGGCTCGATGATGGCGATGATCTCATCGTTGCCCACCTGCTTTCTCAACCCCTGCAGCGTCTTGCGGATGGCGGTGGGATGGTGCGCAAAGTCATCGTAGATGAAGGTCTCGCCGACTTCGGCGATCAGGTCCATGCGGCGCAGCACGCCGCTGAAGTCGGACAGCGCATCGATGGCCAGTTCCGGCTGAACGCCGGCGTGCCGCGCCGCGGCAATCGCGGCGAGCCCATTCATCATGTTGTGCTCGCCGAGCTGAGACCAGTGGACCGTGCCCAGGTTGTCGTCATTCAGATGGACTTCGAAGGTGGTGCCGCCGCTGCTCTCGGCCCGCCACTGCTCGCCGTTGTCCTGCGCCAGCGGTGGTCGGTGAGAGGCCGGGCCAAAGCGCGCCGTGGGCGTCCAGCAGCCCATCTGCAGAACTTCGTGGACGTGATCGTCCGTGCCGGGTGCGACGATCAGACCACCGCCGGGGATGGTTCTGATCAGATTGTGGAACTGAACCTGTATGGCGGACAGGTTCGGAAAGATGTCTGCGTGATCGTATTCGAGATTGTTGATGATGAGCGTGCGCGGATGGTAGTGCACGAACTTGGAGCGTCGATCGAAGTAGGATGTGTCGTACTCATCGGCCTCCACCACGAAGAACGGGTTCTTGCCGAGCCGCGCGGACACGTCGAAATTCTTAGGCACGCCACCGATCAGATAGCCTGGCGCCAGACCTGCCTGTTCGAGAATCCAGGCCAGCATGCTGGCCGTCGTCGTCTTGCCGTGTGTGCCCGAGACCGCCAGCACCCAGTGATCCGCGAGGATCTCCCGGCCGAGAAATTCGGCGCCGGAGGTGTAGGGCAGGCCCCGTTCGAGCACGTACTCCACTCCGGGATGCCCCCGGGGCAGTCCGGCATTGCCGATCACGACCAGATCCGGATCCGGATCGAGCTGAACCGGGTCGAAACCCTCGTAGATGGCGATATCCGCCCTGGCGAGCTGATCGCTCATGGGCGGGTACAGGGTCTGATCCGAGCCGGAGACCCGATAACCCTTTTCCCTGGCCAGCTGCGCCAGGCTGCCCATCAGCGTGCCGCCGATGCCGAGAAAGTAGATGTGCTTCTGGTCGGTCATATCAGGCCCCTATGGCAGTGTACCCGGCCGCACCGCTCAGAATGGAGATGCCGAACGCCAGCAGCACACCGATACCGAGCTGCACGTTCAGCGATTTAGAGAGGATGTAGCCGGAGATAGCCAGTCCCCAGAAACCGTAGCCCAGCTGCACGGCAAGCTGAATCCGGTCTCCGGTGTTCGAGAGGATGAATATGTGGACGACGCCGTAGAGCACGGTAATGAGCAGATCGCAGCCGAAGATGGCGGTCAGGGTGGTGGTGAAGCGGTCCGGCACCTCGCGCAGATAGGTGGCCATCCACAGCAGACCGGCGTACGCCGCCTGATTGACCAGGACCAGGGTGCTCACGGAGAGCAGCGGGTCTCCCGAAATGGCGAAAGAGATCAGCATGCTCGCCAAGAGGTTGGCGACCACCACAGTGGAAACGAACCAGCTTTCCGATGGCACATGGGCGGGGCTCTGGCGGAGCAGACAGATTCGCCAGAACATCTGGAGGACGATTTTCATTAAATCCCGGTAGGAGAAACTTCGTATTGAGAGTGTGAGAAATTCTCGCACAAATCTCCGCCATCGCGGAGAATGCGCGCTCGAAATCCTTGAGCCCCTTCACATCATGCCAAAACCCAATGCTTTCTATGCCCAGTCCGGCGGCGTCACCGCCGTTATCAACGCCACCGCCTGTGGTGTGCTGGAAACCGCCCGGGCCAACCGGGATCGAATCGGCAAAGTCTACGCCGGGCGCAACGGTATCATCGGGGCGCTGACAGAAGAGCTCATCGACACCAGCAAAGAAAGCAAAACGGCCATCGCCGGACTTCGTTCCACGCCCTCCGGCGCCTTCGGCTCCTGCCGCTACAAACTCAAGTCCTTCGAAGAGAACGAACGGGAATACCGGCGGCTGATCGACGTTTTCCGGGCGCACAACGTTCAGTATTTTTTCTACAACGGCGGCGGCGACTCCCAGGACACGGCGAACAAGGTGTCTCAACTCGGCGATCAGCTCGGCTATCCGCTCACCTGCATCGGCATTCCGAAGACGGTGGACAACGATCTGCCCCTCACCGACACGTGCCCCGGTTTCGGCAGCGTGGCGAAGTATGTGGCGGTTTCCACCCGGGAGGCCTCGCTCGACGTGGCGAGCATGTGTGAGTCCTCGACCAAGGTATTCGTGCTCGAGGTGATGGGCCGTCATGCCGGCTGGATCGCTGCCGCCGGCGCGCTGGCCCAGGAAAAGCCGGGAGACGCGCCGCACATCATCCTGCTGCCCGAGGTGCCATTCCAGAAAGCGAAGTTTCTCCGCCGCGTGAAGGAAGTGGTGAACGACAAGGGCTACTGCGTGATCGTGGTGTCTGAAGGCGCGCAGTACAAAGACGGCACCTTCGTTGCCGATGCAGGCGGGAAAGACGCCTTCGGCCACACCCAGCTCGGCGGCGTGGCGCCGGCCATCGCCCAGATGATCAAGGATCGCCACGGCTATAAATACCACTGGGCCGTGGCCGACTACCTGCAACGGGCGGCCCGGCATGTCGCCTCGAAAACCGATGTGGAACAGGCCTATGCCGTGGGCAAGGCCGCGGTCGAATTCGCGCTCGCCGGCAAGGACAAAGTGATGCCCACCATCGTGCGCACCTCGGATGTGCCATACCGGTGGAAGATCGGGGAGGCGAAGCTCTCCAGGGTGGCGAACGTGGAACGGATGATGCCGAAGAGCTACATCACAAAGGATGGGTTCGGGATCACGGCGAAAGGTAAGCGCTATCTGGCACCGTTGATCGAGGGCGAGGATTATCCGAAGTACAAGAACGGCATACCGCAGTACGTGACGCTCAAAAACGAGCTGGTGAAGAAGAAGCTGAAGCCCTTCAGGGTCTGAGAGACCTCATTCCGACCGCTGCACGTTGATCAACCCACGCCTGGCCGCCTCCACTGTGGCCTCCGCCCGACTGGAGACGTTCAGTTTGCGGTAGACGATCTTGACGTAGCCCGCCGCGGTGTTCGGAGTGATGTCCAGCAGCTTCGCCGCCTCTGCAACCGTGAGTCCTTTCGCCAGCAGCGTGAGCACTTCCCGTTCCCGTTCGGTCAGGCCGACGTCCGATTCCGCGGGGGGCTCATGAAAGTGATCGAGCAGGCGCCTGGCGATGGCGGGTGAGAGGGGCGGGCGACCGTCGACGATCCCGTGCAGCAACTCGGCCAGGCTGTCCTGGTCCCGATCTTTGAGCAGATAGCCCTGAGCACCCGCGCGCAGCGCGGCGAACAGATGCTGATCGTCACCGAATACGGTGGTGACCACGCAGACGGTGTCCGGGTGGGCCCGTGCAGCCTCGGTGATGAACTCGTTGCCGGAACCGTCCGGCAGACCAAGATCCACCAGTGCCAGATCCGGTGCCTGCTCTCCGAGCGCGTTCAATGCGGCCTGAAGATTCTCTGCAGAGCGCAGTTCCGCTTCCGGAAAAGCCTTCTGACAGACGGCGGTCAGCCAGCGCAGTGCGTCCGGAAGATCGTCGATGATCAGAATGCTGTCAGGTGGAATCCGATTGTCAGTCGATGTGATCACGGCCCGAGCCTATGATTTGTGGGGAGGCGCCGGCACCCCCTGTTTCCGGGGTGAGCGGCACATGGAGTTCGAAAGACAGGCCACCGGTCGGCAGGTTGTGCCAGTGAACGGACGCACCAAGTCCTTCTGCGCGCTTTCGGATGCCGGACAGACCCCGGCCGGAACGGGGGGATTCCGGCAGTCCCCGCCCGTCATCCATCACCTCGATGTGCAGGAAACGCTCAGCCTTTGCCGTGCCCGCCTGTCCCGCGTCACCCTGCGGAACGTCCAGATGGACTGAGACCGCGGTTGCCTCCGAATGCCTGACCGCATTGGCAAAGACCTCGCGCAGGATCTTGTGGGCTTCGTAACGCTGCACGCCAGTCAGGTGCTCACCACCGGCCGCTTCCTGGAGGTGCCAGTCCAGCCGGATACCGGCCGCGTTCAGGCGCTCCTCGGTGTCCCGGCGCAGATCCGCACTGAATTCGGCCAGTGTGCAACGCTCGGCGGGGTCTGAGGCGACGATGGTTCTGATCTCGTCCAGCGCCGAACGGGCCAGTTGCTGGGATTTACTGTCCGGGGCCGCGTAAACGAGCGACAGCAGCGTGCCGCCGACCTCGTCGTGCAGATCCTGATAGATGCGCTCCCGCTCGCTGCTGGCCACCTGTCGCTGATCCAGGATTCGCTGCCGTTCGTAGCTCGCTTCCAGTTCGCTGGAAACGCGGCTGACCTCCTGATTCAGCGCCTCTGTCGTCCTCCGGGATTGAACCAGCGCCAGCCGGAAACGACGGGTGAGGTGCACCATCATGACCAGCAGCATCAGTGGCGAGGCGAACTGCAGGAGATAGTTACGGGTGGCCCAGGCATCAGGCAGCAGTACCGCGTTCAGAATCTGGTCGTGTACGGCGAGCGCCATCATCACCATGATGCAGCCGGCGAACACCCAGGCATCCGGATTGCGCTTGCCGATGGCCTGCCGGAGGAGAAAGCCGAGCACATAGATGCCGCAGATCAGATCTCCGAGGTGCACCAGTGGATTCCAGCGGGCGATCCCTGGAATGCCTGCGACGGCGTAAATGAGCGCCGCCGCGCCCGCATACGCCCATAAAACCCGTTCAATCTGCGGTTTCTTCACCCCTAGCAGGCGGTGAGCGAACAGCACCACGCTGACACTGAACAGATCGATGCAGGCGTGGACGAGCCACCACCAGATCTCCGCGGAGAACGGCAGGTTCTGCAGGAACAGATTCAGGCTGTAGATGCTCCAGGTTGCCCCGCACAGCGCAAAGTAACCGTAGACCGTGCTCGATCGATCCACCAGCCAGAATGCGAGACCGAAGACTGCGCCCATCACCGAAACGAGGAAGGCAATCTGACCGAAGGTGATCTGGGCGGTGTAACGGGACTGGTAAGCCGATTCAAACAACTCGGTCGGTCCCACCGCAGGAGGGGCCATGTGGCCGAAGCCCGGATAAACGCGAAGGTGAACGTACAGCCAGTTGTCCTCCCGCTGCCAGGCGCTGCGAGGCAGGCTGAACAGCAGCGGCCGGTTCCAGTTCCGGGCGATGGGTTCTTCGAAGGAACCGCCGGAGCCCACGAACTCCTCATTGAGAAAGACCGCGGCATTCATGCTGAAACGATAGAGATAAACGGCGTAAGGCACGGCAGGCGGGTTGCCTGCCTGCAGATGGCTGTCGAGGGGAAAGCGGTACCAGCCGGAAATTCCCTGCCGCCACTGAGCTTCGTCGCGCCAGATATCCGGCAATGTGACCGGCGTCCATTCCACGTTCACCGGGGGCGTGGGCGAGTCCGAGAAGACGAAGCCGGCATCGAACTGCAGCCACGGCGATTGCCTGGCGGGTTCGAAACCGTCTGACTCACTGTTGGCCCTGGCGGTTCCTGGTCCGACCAGGTTGACCGTGAACAGCACCAGCAGAAAACCTGTGATCGCTCCGCGCATATTCCCCTTCTCCAGTGATGTTCTGTAGCGGCTGGAGGCCCGGGAGTCAATCTTCCACTGGTCGTTGCGCTCATCAGCGCCCCCCGGTTCAGGGGGGCGAGGCCCGCGCAGGCATCCGCTAGTGTCCGGCTGGTAGTCAGGGAGAAAAGATCAGGGAGGCGGGATCATGAATGAGGTGACGGCGGCGGAATGGAAGCCTGGAATCGCGATGCGGTCCCTGCTGGTGGTGCTGCTTGTCGGATCCGCCCTGTTCTCGGCAACAGGACAGTCCGCCGAATTGGTGGCACTCACTGAGCAGGCGGCCCCGGACACTGAGCTCAACTTCGAGGAATTTCTCTATCCGGTGATCAACAATGCCGGGCAGGTGGGATTCGTGGCCGTGACCTTTGAGGCCGCAAGTCCGCGGCGCGAGGTGTTCCGCTGGACCAATGATGATGGCACCCGGCTGCTCGAGTCTCTGCTGGTGAATCCTGCGGGCGGGTTCGACACCATTCCGAATACGGTCGTGTACCGGGACAGCAGCGCCACCATCCCACGAGACATTGCTTTTCCGATAGACGAGGACGGCCGTCTGTCGATCATCGCCTCGCTGGTCAATCCGACGTTTTCCTTCGTCCGGGATTGGGCCGTTGTGCGGGCAGACGCCGGTGCTGATGAAGTACTTGGCCGTTATGACATGGTGCTTCCCGACCGTCCCGGCATCGACTGGACGGACAACGCCAGTTCGTCGCTGACCCGGCCGGTGCTCGGCAACACTGCGGGTGATGTGGCGTTCATCGCCTTCACCGCTGGCAGCGCTACGCCAGGCACACTGAGTGGCAGTGGCATTTTCGTGCAGGGCTCTGCGGGGCTTTCCACCGCCGTGCACTCCGGAGACGATTTCACCGCCGATGGCAGCGTCTTTTCCGCATTCGATAATCTCGCCCTGAATCAGGGCGGACGCGTCGCTTTCACGGCCACAGTGACCGGTGCCGGCATTGATACGAGCAACGACGGACGGGTGGTGCGGCAGACGGCCGGTGGCTTCGAGGTGGTTGCCAGGGAGGGCGACCAGGCGCCGGGTTTCGGCAGTGCTGACTACGTACTCAACCTGCTTGCGCCGTTCCAGGGTCTGCAGAGCCAGTCGGTGGAAAATCTGCGCGGTCTCAACTTCAATAACAATGGACTGGTCGCGTTTACGGCGGACGTGGTGGACCTGACCGGTCAGAACCAGTTGCTCAGGACCAATAATCCGGAGGTCCTGCTGTTCGGCACGAATCCCTCCGATCTGGCCAGAGCCGTGTGGGTCGGCCAGGACGCCGCCTTCATGTTCGATATGAATCTGGTGCCGTTTAGCGAGGCATATGTCTATCGGCTCGGCGATCCGCTGCTCTCCGATGACGATGAGATCGTCTTCGAGGCAACGGCGAGCAACGCCGGTGAGGCGATCTTTGCGGATGGCATTTTCCGCTATGACACGCTGACGGACGACTACCAGGTGATTGCTCAGAGCCGCCAGAGTATCGATGCCGGAACGACCCTCTTTTCCTTCGGCGATGTGGCCATGAACGACGACGGCCTGGTGGCGTTCACGAGCATCGCCACGGTGGAAGGCACCACGGTTGGCGCCTCCGTGCTCTTTGCCGAGCGCCCGACTGGCGGTATCGAGGAAATTGCCCGCAGTGGTGACACGTTGAGTGTGGCGCCGGGTGACGACAGGGTTATCGCCGGGATCAGTCTGACAGGCGGTAATCGGGCCTCCGGACACGCGGTGGGCTTCAATACCGAGGGGACGACGGTATTCACCGTGGACTTCGAGGATGGATCCAGTGGCATCTTCATCGATACCAACAGCTTTGTCGCGACCACCGAGTTCGTCTGGCAGGGATTCCTCGGCGATGACGACTGGCACACCACGGATGGCAGTGGCTCGAACTGGGCCGATGGGACCACGCCCAACCTGATTCAGACCGGCTATGCGCCGGGGGATGGCGGTCCCGGGGAAATGGTGACCATCGTCGATGCCGATGTGGTGGTGCGTGACCGTCCGGTGGACGTGTTCTCCATCAATGCCACCGGTTCTCTGACCGTGCAGCAGCCGTTCTCCGTGGATTTCAATTCCCGGATCACCGACCTGACGCTGTCCGCCGATCTGCGCGCCGATGGCGATCTGACCCTGAATGGCGCCGGCAACGTCTGGGACACGGGTCGGATCGAGGGTGCGGCCGATGTGCTGGTGGAAGGTGATCTTCTGCTGGCGCCGGTCTCGGAAATCTCTCTGGATACCACTCTCAGCGCGGTCGATGGAAAGATCGCTCTTGAAGGGGGCACGCTCAATCTCGGCTTGAGCGGCGTGCTGCACAGCGAGTTCGAGGGCGAGTTGGATCTGCGTTCGGGTCTGATCGTGAACACAGGCGATGATCCGGGTGTGATCGTCGATGGCACGCTGCGCAAGTCCGGTTCCGGTAGCGCGGAGATAGATGCGGTATTCGACGGCAGTGGCGTGACCCGCGCGCTCATCGAAGCGGGTGAACTCCTGTTCAGCGACCCGGTGACGTATGGCGCGGTGACCACCACCATCAGCGACGGCGCGATCCTGGCCTTCGATCCCACGATTCTGACCCTGCAGACGGACGATGCGGCGGAACTGATCTCCTTCGACGGCGCCGGCACCCTTCAGTTCGAGGGTGGTGGCCTGGTGCAGGTTACGCCCGGACAGCAGGTAAACCTCGAGGGCTCACTGATTACCCGGGCCATGGCCAGCGCTGCGAACCCGCTGGTGTTTGCCGGCGACGGCCTGCTCAACCTGGCGGTCTCCACGGATTCCACCCGTCGCAGTCTGTTCACCGGCGGCGGAGAGGTTCGATTCGAAGGCAGAACGGATCTGCTGGGGGCGGTGGAAGTGGGGTCGGGCGACCTGCACCTGGACGGCGGCGAAGCGGACCGGATCATCGTTGCCGGCAGTATTGCCGTGCGTGAGGGCGCGACCCTGCACCTGGACAGTGGCGTGCTGCTCGACGGCGCCTCACTCTCAGCCACCACCGGTGGAGACATCGATTTCACCGCCGGTTCCACGACACGGGTGCGCAATGAAGTCACCGTATCCGGTCCGGACAATCTGACCCTGGCATCCGGTACGACCTTCGAACTGCTCGACCAGTTTTCCGCGACCAATTTTGCTTTCGAAATCGGCTCAGCCGGGGACGAAACGACCGGCGTGGACGGCAGTGGTGTCGTTATACGCGGGCTGGGTGCCGCAGACAGCACGCGCGACGTAATCAACCGGGGGCGGATGAAGCTGACGAACAGCATTGTCGAAAACGCCACGCTGCAGAACGGTCAGGACAACCTCGCCGAAGCGCCCTTTGCTGGCCTTCTCAATACAGAGAACCTGGTGCTGAGCGACGGCACCCTGGCCAATCTGGAAGGGTCGACGGCGATACTCGCCGGTACCACGTCGGTGAGCGGCGCTTCGCATATCCAGAACAGCGGTCAGCTCACCCTTTCCGTGGTGGCCGGTGCGGACCCGGCTGCCAACCTGGTGATCGAGAACTATGGGCAGATCTCCGCCAGTGAAGATCTCAGCGCCGTTACTGGAACACTGCGGATGCTGGACAATGACGCGGTGATCACCTTCAGTGGCACGGAGGGCACACCGCTGCGCTGGGACGGAATGAAGCTCGATGTGCCTCGGGGCGCCCAGGATGCGCAGATCCGACTCGAGCCAGGAACGCGGTTGCTGCTTCAGGAGATTGAATCTGGAGGTAGAGTGGAAGAAGCGGTGCGGGGTCACTACGTAATTGACCATGCGCAACTTTTTACCCGGACGGATCCGTTTAACCCGGTCCAGCTGCGTCCAAACGGGTTTGTGACCAACTTTGGTACGCTCGACCTTCGCGGCCGGAATGCCCGCCTGAACAACCTGCCGTATGTCCCAAGGGAATTCTACAACGTCGAGGCTCAGCTCCACCTCACCGACATCCGATTCGAAAGTACGCCGCGGTTCGAATACACGGGTGACATCAGCACGCGAAATGCGATCGTTCGAGCCGCTGCGTTCGTGAACCTGGGCGGTGAAGTGCACCTGGACGATGCGGAGATGGACATGCAGGGTGGCGTCTTCGCCAATATCGGCGTGCTCAGCGGTAGCGGTCAGATCATCGGCACACTCTGGAATGCCGGTGGGGGCCTGCCGGAATCGGGTATAGAGGTGGATAACCTGATCGATACGCTGGTGGCACCCGGCTCTTCGCCGGGCACACTCGAGATCACCGGCGATCTCATCCACGACAGCGGCACGCTGGCGCTGGAAATCGGCGGTGCCGAACCGGGTACCGGCTACGATCAGATCATTGTCGGCGGTACCGCCGTATTCAACATCGCAGAGGCCATTGAACTCAGCTTCATTGATCCGGATCCCGCGGACGGGGTAGAGGAGCTGTATCGGCCGCGCACGGGCGATACCTTCGAGCTGATCGTCGCCGACGAATGGCTGTTACCCGATGGTATGAGCATCGAGGATCTGATCGTTTACGGTGCACTGCCTCGAGGGCTCCGCGCCGAGTGGGACCTGGTCGATTTCGGCGACGGCTTCCGTCTTCAGCTGGTCACGACTCTGGGTTCCCGGCTGGCCGAAACTGCCGGATTGACGCCGGGTATGGCAGCGGTTGCGGAGGCGCTGGATCTGGCTTCCATAGAATCTGATTCTGAAGCGTTGACCGACTTCGCGCTGACGCTGGATGAATTGCCGGCGGGCCCGGCTCAGCAGGCCCGTCTGCGTGACGCCGGCATGCCGCTGGCTGCCGCGATCTACGGGCAGTCGCTGGCCGCCTTTGGCCACATCACGGCAGAGCTCACCCGTCGTCTCGATGCAGTTGCCTGGGATGAACTGGCGATGCCGACGGGCATGACCGGCACGGCCATGGCCTGGGGTGCCCTGGGTGTGACTCAGGGTGGCAATGCGGCAGCCGCCGATGAACTGGTGGGTGCGTTGTTCCATTTGTCAGCGGCAGCCGGGAACCCGGCTGTTGGCCGGAGCGGTTGGCGGGGATTCATGAGCGCGGCGTACAACGCGGGTGAACTGGGCGAAACCACAGACCAGCTCGGCTACGACTACGACGGCGGTACTGCGACCCTGGGCCTCGAGCATCGCTCAGGCAGCCGCACATTCGGCTTCGGCGCCTCCTTTGCTGCGCTGGAGGGGGACACGCCCGGTGCCGGGCACCAGGGCAGCACCGACGTCTGGGCGGTCAGCGGATTTGCGCAGCAGAAGTTCGACAATGGCGTGTTCGTGGACGGTCTGTTCACCTATGGCGGAGCGCAAAACGACTACACCCGGGCGCTGGGCAATGGCCAGAGCGCGTCCGGTGAAAGCGATCAGGATGTCTGGTCGCTGGCGGGCAGGGCCGGGTACCTGTTCAATGCCGGCGGTTTCCGGCTCGGTCCGCTCCTGGCGCTCGACTACGTGAGTGTCGATGCCGGCGACCTGACTGAATCCGGCGCCGGCGATCTTTCTCTGGCCGTGTCCGGTGGGCGTTACGAGCAGTTCGGTGGCGAGATCAGCGCCTACGCAGGATTTCAGCGCAGTGATCGACGATCGTTCTTTGCTCCCTACCTGCAACTCGGTTACCGGTTCGTGATCGACAGCAAGGTGCCGGACCTGAGCGCGGGTTTCCTCGGCGCGCCGGGTCAGCCGTTCCCCGTCTACCTGGAAGCCCTGGATCTGGAAGGCGCGACGCTGAACGCCGGCATTTACCTCATGCAGTCGAAGCGGCTGTCCCTGTCCCTGGCGTACGATGGGCTGTTCGGGAAAAACGATACAAACGCACATGGTGCGTCTGCTCACCTGAACGTTCTCTTTTAGACAATCTGGACGCAAAAAAAGGGAGCCGATTGGCTCCCTGTCTGATTCTGACCCCGGCGCATCAGCCGGGGTTGGCCCTCTGCTCGTTATACGAGTAGGGGTGCAATCACGAGGCTGACAATCGCCATCACGTTGATGAGGATGTTCATGGCCGGACCGGAGGTGTCCTTGAAGGGGTCGCCCACGGTGTCGCCGACAACGGCAGCGGCGTGAACGTCTGAGCCTTTACCACCCAGGTTGCCCTTCTCCACATACTTCTTGGCGTTGTCCCAGGCACCACCGGCATTGGCCATGGTAAGCGCGAGCAGCACGCAGCCGAGCAGGCCGCCGCCAAGGGCGCCGCCGAGGGCCGCCGGGCCGAGACCAAAGCCGACGATGGGTGGCACCAGCACGGCGATGGTGCCGGGCAGCAGCATGCGTCGCAGGGCCGCAGAGGTGGCGATGTCCACACACTTCTCGGTATCCGGCTCCGCATTGCCTTCGAGCAGGCCGGGAATCTCGCGGAACTGACGCCGGATTTCCTGAATCATTTCCATGGCTGCGTCACCCACTGCAGTCATGGTGATCGATGCGATCAGGAACGGAATCATGCCGCCGATGAACAGCCCGATCAGCACGTCCGGATCACCGATGTGCAGGGTGAAGGTCGGATCGGAAGCGGAAATCGTTTCCACGAACGCGGCGATGATGGCGAGTGCGGCGAGTGCGGCTGCACCGATGGCGAAGCCTTTGCCGATGGCGGCTGTGGTATTGCCGAGCTCGTCCAGGGAATCGGTGATCTTGCGGGTATCTTCTCCGAGCCCGCCCATTTCCGCGATACCGCCGGCGTTATCCGCGACCGGGCCGTAGGCGTCGATGGCCATGGTGTAGCCGACGGTTGCCAGCATGCCGAGTGCGGCGATGCCCACACCGTACAGGCCGGCCATGGAAGTGGAGATCCAGATGATGCCGCAGATGGCGAGCACCGGTACCACCACCGACTGCATGCCAACGGCCAGGCCGGTGATCATGACAGTCGCGGATCCGGTTTCACCCGCTTCGGCGATCCTCACGATGGGGGAGGAGGAAGTGTAGTACTCGGTGACGAGGCCGATGATGATTCCGCCGACGGCGCCTGAAAGCACCGACCACCAGACCGCAGTGTCGAGGCCCATGCCGGTGATGACGAAGTAAGCGGCGACGATGAACAGCGTGGGTGCGCCGATGGTGCCGAAGCGCAGGGCAACGCCTGGCTCCTGGCCGGACATGGCGCGAACGATGCCGATGCCGATGAGGGAGCAGATGAGCCCGGTGGAGGCCAGCAGCAGGGGCAGACCCATCAGTGTGCCGCGTGCCTGAGCTTCATCCACACCCGGCGCCAGATCGGCAACGCCGGTCATGGCCAGGGTGGAGGCGATGGCGATGGTGGCGATCATGGCGCCGCAGTAGGATTCGAAAATATCGGAGCCCATACCGGCTACGTCGCCCACGTTGTCACCAACGTTGTCGGCGATAACGCCCGGGTTGCGGGGATCGTCTTCCGGGATTCCGGCTTCCACCTTACCGACCAGGTCTGCGCCAACGTCGGCGCTCTTGGTGTAGATGCCGCCGCCGACCCGGGAAAAGAGGGCCACCACGGATGCACCCATGCCGAAGCCGTGGATGTGGTGCGCCGTCTCCGGGTCGCCACCGAAGAAGTAGTAGAGAGAACCCAGACCCAGCAGTCCCATGGATGCCACGGTGAGGCCCATGATGGAACCACCGAAGAAGGCAACGGAGAGCGCCGCAGGTGCGCCGTCCTTGTGGGCGGCCGTGGTGGTGCGCACGTTGGCCTTGGTGGCGGTGAACATGCCGATCCAGCCGGCGACGCCTGAAGACACTGCGCCGACGATGTACGCAATGGCGGTGGATGTGCCCAGCGCCAGGTACAGGATAATCAGCAGCACGCCGCCAAACAGGGCCAGCATGGTGTATTCACGGCGCATGAAGACCATGGCGCCGGTGTGAATGGCATCACCGATCTTTTTGATCTTCTCGCTGCCTTCGTCGTAGCGCATCACCAGTCCAAAAATGATGAAGGCCACGATCAAGCCTACGATACCGAATATCGGCGGTATCAAGGATGTATCTATCATTGGTTTCCCCAACTCTCGACGACCGAACTGAAAATAAGCAAGACGCCGACCCCTGGCGCGTCTGATGGCGCCTGATACGTGGGGTGGGTGAGGCTTGCCTGGTTTGAGCGGCGCGTATGATAAACGGATCTTCTGGGGATTAGAAACTCAGGGTTTGTGACCGAAAAGTGGGGCCCCGGGTGCGGGGCCCGGTTTGTTGTCAGCCTTGGGTGAGCAGAGTGCGCAGGTCGATGATGGCGGCGTTCGCGCGGGAGATGTAGCTCGCCATGACCAGGGAGTGATTGGCCAGGAAGCCCAGTCCGTCGCCGTTGAGCACCATGGGACTCCAGAGTGTGTCCTGGGTGGGTTCGAGTTCGCGGATGATCTGCTGCAGGCTGACTCGCGCATTTTTCTTGTCGAGTACGTCACCGAAGTCCTGTTCCATGGCGCGGAGCAGCTGAATCAGCGCCCAGGTCTGGCCGCGGGCTTCGTAAAAGACGTCGTCGATCTCGAGCCAGGGTGTCTTATTCTCCTGTTCGGCGGGCGCGTCCGTCGCCCTTGCAGCGGCGGAGTCGCCGGCCAGATCGATGTTCAGCTGGCGTTTGCCGACGCTGGCAGACAGGCGCTGGGAAAGGCTGCCGAGGCGGGTTTCCACCCCCTGGAGCCAGTGCTGCAGGTTGTCGGCCCGGGCGTAGAACTGGGCGTTGGTGTCTGCAGGGTCGGCCAGGCGCTCCAGATAGGCGTCCAGGTAGCGTATACCGTCGCGGTACTCACGTTCAGAAGGCGGCAGCGCCCAGCTGGCATTGTCAAAAAAGAACTTCCCTTCCGCCTCTTTGAGGTCCTTGTCTTCGACGGACTGGCTCTGGGAACGCGAGAAATCAATACGGAACGAGCGGGCGGCGTCCCGCACCTGCGTGAGCACGCCGAATTCCCAGTTGGGTACGTTGTCCATCCAGACACCCGGCGGAAACAGGTCGTTGGACAGGTAGCCGCCGCGCTTCTCGAGCAGGGTCTCGGCAAGCCGGATGAGTGTGGTGGTGGAGATATAGCCGGTCACCAGTTCGCGGCCTTCCGTTCGTGCATGCGCCTGCGCGTTGCCGCGGGCATCGAACAGGTCCGGTTCGGAGTCCCACCACCAGCCGAGCACCAGCACGATCAGCAGATAGAGGCCGATCGCCGCGATCCCGGTACGCACAATCAGATTTCCGCTGCTCCCGTCGTCGCCGGCAGATTGCCAGAACTTCCAGTTCATACTTCTTCCTTCTGTGTTCCCTGTTCCGAGCGGCCCGGATTACTGCTTACTGTGCCCCGGCGGCGATGCGCCTGAACCCTGCCTCGCGCACGGTGCCATCCGCAAATTCGAGCTGCACGGGGAGCTCTTCATTCAGTGATCTTACCCCGAACAGCATCAGGTGGCGTCCGCCGGGTTCGAAGCGAACGGTCTCGCCGGCGGGGATTTCGACGGTTTGGAGGCGGCGCATGCGCATCACCCCGTCATCCATGCGGGTGGTATGAATCTCGATCGTGCGCACCGTTGCCGCGCGCGCACCCACCAGCGCGACGGTTTCGCCGGTCCGGTTCGCCACGTCCAGATAGGCCACGGTTTTGTCCTGCCCGGGAATCAGGGCTCGCACCCGGGCGTTCTCGATCTGCACATCAGGCGCTGGGCCGCAGGCAGCCGCCAGAAGCAAGGTGGTCATCAGTGAAACGATCGTGCGTACCCTGTGGTACGCAGCCTGCTTAATCTGCATTTCCGGATTCCTCAAAGCAAAGTATGTCCACGGCAGCCGGTGAGGCGATCTTCACCTGGGCCCGAACCCGGGTGTCTCCCGGGGCTGCGTTCAACTGCTGGAACACCCAGCGCCCTTCGGCATCGTTCGAGACGTTGATGGTGACCCGGCAGTTGCCGGATTTTGCGATCCCGCCAAGCCGCTTGAGCTTGGGCGTGAGCTTCTCGCTGCGCTCGGCGACCAGATGCCAGTCCAGCGTCTCCCGGGTCCGATCGGCGGACTCCACCAGGGCGATCTGGTGGGCCATGGTCGCCACCGGGGGATAGTCCGGGTAGATCATGCGGGCCTTGGAGACCATGGAATCCGCTTTGAGCAGCTGGTTCCGGTCCAGGGCCGTTTGCGCCTGCACCAGGAAATGCTCAGCCAGCCGGGCCAGGCCCGCCAGGGCATATTCGTTGTCCGGCTCGTAAAAAAGGACGTCGTGATAAATCGACATGGCACTACCGCTGGCGGGGTAGATCAGGTGGTCCTGGCGCTCGGCGGATTCCGCCGCGTCCAGCAGGGATTCGATGTCAGCGGCGTATGACGCCACGCCGCCGAACAGAAGGATGAGGCCCGCCAGTACCAGGGGAACAGGCCGACGGCGCGGCACGGAGAGGGTGGTGCGATTGTTCAGAACGGCGGAATTCCGGTCGAATGGCCGCGCGAGGCGGATATTTTCACTAAAATGCACGAGTTCACGGCGGTGCATCGAGGGACCGACTATATTGCCCGGTCATCTGGCGAACTCCAATGACTTTGGCGTGTCCCTTTAAACAACGCGAGTGATTACGCAATGGACCAGCGGACAGACTTCATGCACAACTTCTGCAGACGCGGAATAAACGTCATTTTTATTGCCTTGATGGCTGTCCTGCTGCCCTCGACGGGACTGGGCGCCAGCACGCTGCTGGACGCCAGCACGCAGCTGGACAAAGCACCTGTCGCCCGGAGCGCGGACAAAGTGGACGAGTGGTCGTTCGAAGAACCCGAGTTCCTGCATGTGGATGAGGCCTTCGTTCTGAGCGCCGAGGCTGCCCCGGACGGTTCGGTACTCGCACGCTGGGAAATTGCGGATGGCTATTACCTCTATCGCCACCAGTTCGGCTTCAGTTCCCGGGTAGACGCAGACCATCCGGCCACGCCGGTGGCGCTCGGGGAGGCGGAGATTCCTCCGGGCAAGCAGAAGGTGGACGAATACTTTGGCGAGGTGGAGGTCTACTACCACAGCGCCCAGGCCCGGGTGCCGGTGGTAGAAGGTGCCGGCATCGTAGAGGTCGGCATCAAATACCAGGGTTGCGCGGACGCCGGCCTGTGCTATCCGCCGGAAACCAAATGGGTCCCGCTCACCGTGGGGCTGCCGGGCGGCACGTCATCCGGAGACGGGCCGGCCTCCCGATCATCTTCTCCCGCGTCTTCCATCGCGTCGGCAACGGCGGGGATCGTGCCCCAGACCGAAGAGCAGGCGCTGGCGGCTACGCTGGCGCAAGGCGGCCTGGCCACTGCACTGCTGCTGTTCTTCCTGGGTGGCGTCGCACTGGCCTTCACACCCTGCGTGCTGCCCATGGTGCCCATTCTGTCGAGCATCATCGTGGGTGATTCCGAAGACATGAACCGGCGTCGCGCGTTGACGCTCTCCGTCGCCTATGTGCTCGGTATGGCGGTCACCTACGCCGCCCTGGGTGTCCTGGTCGGTCTGTTCGGCGCCAGTCTCAATCTCCAGGCTGCGTTGCAGTCTCCCGGGGTGCTGGTGTCCTTCTCGATCGTTTTCGTGCTGCTGTCCCTTTCGATGTTCGGCTTCTACGAACTGCAGTTGCCCGCCAGCTGGCAGAATCGTCTGAACGCCATGGGCGACAAGGTCGGCGGTGGCAAGCATGCCAGTGTGGTGGTCATGGGCTCGCTTTCCAGTCTGGTGGTGTCGCCCTGCGTATCCGCGCCGCTTGCCGGTGCGCTGATCTACATCAGCACCACGGGTGACGCGGTGCTGGGTGGTCTGGCATTGCTCACGCTGGGCCTGGGAATGGGGCTGCCGCTGATCGTGATCGGCGCCAGTGGCGGTCATCTGCTGCCCAGGGCCGGTGCCTGGATGAACGCGGTGAAGGCCGTTTTCGGCGTGGGCCTGCTGGCGGTGGCCATCTGGCTGCTGGAACGGGTCATTCCTGCCGGCGCTACCCTGGTGTTGTGGGCTGCGCTGGCGATCGCATGCGGCGTGTACCTTGGTGCCATGGATTTTTCACCACGACAGGGCTGGGGACAGCTCTGGAAAGCGGGTGGTGCGTTCAGCTTCATATACGGGGTGATGCTGCTGATCGGGGCAGCGACGGGTGCGGAGGATCCGCTCAAGCCGCTGGATCGTCTGGCCGCTGGCCCGGCGGCCGTGCAGGTGGCCACCGCAGAGGGTGCCGTGCACTCGGCGGATGGACTGATCTGGCATCCGGTTGCGAATCTGGCCGAGCTGGATGCCCAGCTTGTCGAAGCGGCCCAGGCAGGGCAGCCGGCGTTGCTGGATCTGTACGCGGACTGGTGCATTTCCTGCAAAGTGATGGAACGGACCGTGTTTCCCCGTCCGGAAGTGGCCAGCCAGTTGGCCCAGTTCCGTCTGCTCCGGGCGGATGTCACGAAGAACAACGAAGACGATAAGGCGCTGATGGGGGCTTACGGACTCTTTGGTCCGCCGAGTCTCGTATTTTTCGCTGGAGATAGCGGCGAGTTGAGTGATGTCCGGATTCAGGGGGAAGTCGGCGCGGCATCGCTGGCGGCCCATCTCGGGGCGGTTCTGGATGCAGTGAACGTTGGTAAGTTCGGCGATCTTGCTGCTAAATAACGATTAAATCGATCATTTTGCTGGTATCTTTCAGGTAAGTCCGGCAAACTGCGCGCTCACTCATGCTTCTCAGTGAGACCCTCTTATGGCCCGTCTGCTGGTACTCAACGGACCCAATCTGAACCTGCTTGGTACCCGTGAGCCTGAGATCTACGGCTCCGATACGCTGGCGGATATCAACGCTAGATTGACCACCCAGGCTGAAGCGCTCGGACACAGCATATCTTTCGTGCAGAGCAACGCGGAGCATGAGTTGATCGATGCGGTTCATCAGGCGCGCACCGAAGGCGTGGGCTGTATCGTCATCAACCCGGGCGCGTTCACGCACACGAGCATCGGCTTACGGGACGCGCTGCTGGGGGTGGCCATTCCCTTCATCGAGGTCCATCTCTCCAACGTACACGGGCGGGAAGACTTCCGGCAGACTTCCTACCTGTCGGACGTTGCGGTGGGAGTGATCACCGGGCTCGGCGCCAAAGGCTACGAATACGCTGTGGATCGGGCGGCAACGATCTGCGAGGAGGGCGCATGAGCGTTGATCTGAGAAAGGTAAAAAAGCTCATCGAACTGGTCGAGGAATCCGGCATTTCCGAGCTGGAAGTGAGGGACGGTGACGAAACCATACGCATCGCCCGCCACGGCGGGCCGATGGAAGGGGTGCCGGCGGTGGCCGCCACTCCCGTCGCCACCGCTGATGGGCCCGTCGCGAGCCCGGCCCGTGCTGCCGGTCCGGCCGCAGGCCATCAGGTTCGCTCACCCATGGCCGGCACCTTCTATCGTTCACCGTCCCCGGAAGCCGAGCCGTTCGTATCCGTGGGGCAGACGGTGGCGCCGGGTGACGTGCTCTGCATCATCGAGAGCATGAAGATGATGAACGAGATCAAGGCCGAACAGGCCGGGGTCTGCGCCGCCGTCGTGGTTGAGAACGGCGAAGCCATCGGTTCCGGTCAGCTGCTTTTCCGCTTCGAATAGGGCCATAAAATGGGCTGGCTCAAGCTGACACTGCAGTTGGAGCAGGCCTCGGTGGCTGATGCTGAATCGCTGCTGGCGCCTTTTTCGCCGCTCTCAATCACAGTGGTGGATGCCGGCGATGAACCGCTGCTCGAACCTCAACCCGGCGCTACGCCGCTGTGGCAGGCCTGCCGTCTGGAGGCGCTCTTCGATCTGAATCTGGATGTTGGCGCGCTCCGGGAAACCCTGGCGGACATAGAGGGGTCGGTCGAAAATCTGGACTTTCTGGACGATGCAGACTGGCAGAACCGCTGGCGCCAGTATGCGGTCGACTTCTGTTTTGCCGATCGGCTCTGGCTGGTTCCGAGAGATACCCCGGCACCCGGCGAGCCGGCTCTGCATCTGGATCCTGGCCTGGCCTTCGGCAGCGGCAGTCATCCCACCACCCGTCTCTGTCTGGACTGGCTGGCCCGGGCGGATCTGCACGATCGCACGGTCCTGGACTACGGCTGTGGCTCAGGAATTCTGGCGCTGGCGGCGCTCAAACTCGGGGCCGCCCGGGCACTGGGTATCGACCATGACCCTCAGGCGCTGCTCGCCACACGGGATAACGCTGAATACAATGCGATTGCCCTGCCAGGCGATGGAACCCCCGGACTGGAAGTCGGGCTCCCGGATACGCTGGGTGAAAGGTCGTGCGATGTGGTGGTGGCCAATATCCTGGCGAACCCGCTGATCGCGCTGGCGGATGTGCTGCTCGGCGCGCTGAATGAAGGCGGCGTGCTGGTGATGGCCGGTCTGCTGGAAGATCAGGCGCAGGTGGTGATGGATGCCTATCCGACGCTGCGATTCAAACCGGTCGTTATCGAGGCAGACGAGCAGGGCGGGCGCTGGGCGCGGCTGGAAGGCTGGCGTACCGGCAAGGAACGATAAACGGTCAGGATTACCGCCGGCTCGATCATGGTCGATGAAGATCTCGAACCTCTGATCACCCGCTGTCCGAATTGCGCGACGCAGTTCCGGGTGACTGAAAGTCAGCTTGCCGCCGCGGGTGGCCGGGTGCGTTGTGGCGCCTGCCTGACCGTGTTCGAAGGGACCGAACATCTCATCCTGGATGACGACACGACGTTCGATGACGGCGTCGATGCGGATGCCGCTCTGGACGCGTTGCTCGATGAACTGGGGACCTCAGAGGCACCTGATGCCGACCTCGAGGCCGCGCCCACGGGGCAGGAAGAGCCGGCGCTGACCCAGGATACGCCGGTGATCTACGGCGGTTTCGAAAACGAATCTCGAGATGAGCGTGGTGATGGTTTCGCGGAAGGGGACGCCAAATCGGCGTTTGCCGCCGCCGAAGCCGCGGCATCCGGCGAGGCGGCAACGGTACCCGAATCGCGAGCGCCTGAAGCCACCGGATACGAAGCATTGGTCTCCGAGCCCGCGGAAGACTGGGTCGAACAACCGGGTGAGACGCGGGCGAGGGACGGGATCGGGAGCGATGACCACCGGGATTCACCGGCGCCGGATCAGATCGAGGCCGCAGCCGAATCAGAGGCCGAATCAGAGGCCGGATCACAAGCCGAATCCCACGCTGAAGCCCCCCAGGCGGACACCCAGACAGAAGCCGGATCAGACCCGCGCTCAGAGACTCCGGTGGCCGCCCCCGAGGAAAGCGAGCCTGCCGAGGACATTACTTCCGAAGAGGAAGCTGGGTCTGAAGCAGCTGGGTCTGAAGAAGCTGGGCCTGAAGAGGCTGCGCCCCGGGATGTGGCACCCGGAAGCGTCCTTGAGGCCGACTACAAAGCCTGGATTCAATCCGGCGCTTCGGATATCGATCAACTGGTGGAGCAGGTGGTTGCCTCCGGCACCCCGGCCCGGGAGCCGGCGACCGATGAGACACCGGACCCGGCGGAGGCGCCAGATCGGGCCGGTGTGGGTGATGGCTTCCATCTCTCGGCGGTGGAAAAATCCCTGGCAGAAGAAGGGGTCGGCACCAGCCCGATCAGCTTTGCACCGGAACCCCGACGCTGGTGGGTGGTGGGGGTGGCCGCCCTGCTGTCCGTCCTGCTGGCGGCCCAGATCTTCTATCTGCAGTTACCCGAGTGGTCTCGTGATCCGGGCACGAGAGGCATTTACGAAACGGTCTGCGGGCTGTTCGGGTGCGAGCTGCCGGAGATCCGGGACCTGGACGGACTGCGCACCCGCAATCTCATGGTCCGCAGCCACCCGGATCTGGAGAATGCCCTCGTCATCGATGCGGTGATCGTCAATCAGGCCGGGTTTGAACAGCGCTTCCCGGGCCTTCAGCTCCGCTTCACGTCGGTGGGTGGGCTGCTGGTTGCCGGCCGGATCTTCCAGCCGGAAGAATATCTGGCCGGTGAGATGGGCCCGGGCGACCTGATGCCGGTGGATACGCCGGTCCGGGTAACGCTGGAAATCGCGGATCCCGGCGAAGAAGCGGTCAACTACACGCTGAGTTTCCGTTAGCGGACTGTTTCCTGAACAACGATTCCTGGCTGAAACGCTTCAGCTCCTGCACACACAGGCGTATGATTCCGCCCCTTCCTAATCCGAGCTTCTGAGCGTCCCTTTTGGTCGCAATCGGTCCCCACAAACTGCGAAACAACGTGCTGCTGGCGCCCATGGCTGGTGTCACCGACGTGCCGTTCCGGGCCCTGACCTGGCGGTTCGGCGCGGGTCATGTGGTCTCGGAGATGGTGGGCAGCAAGGCGGTGCTCTGGGATACGGAGAAATCCCGCCTGCGCCGGGGCACGGTGAGCGGCATCCACCCGGTGGCGGTGCAGATCGCCGGCGGTGATCCGGAAACCATTGCCGACGCAGCGCGCCGGCACTGGCAGGATGGTGCAGACATCATCGACATCAACTTTGGCTGTCCGGCCAAAAAAGTCTGCCGCAAAGCGGCGGGCTCTCAGCTGCTGGGCGATGAATCACTGGTGCGGGAGATCGTTGCTGCTGCAGTAGCGGCGGTCCCCATTCCGATCACCATCAAGATGCGCACCGGCCTCGCGCCGGAATCCCGAAACGGGGTGGAGATCGCCAGGATCGCAGAAGGTGAGGGCGTGGCGGCGATCGCCGTGCACGGACGCACCCGGGCCTGCCGGTTCTCGGGTGACGTGGAATTCGAGACGATCGCCCGGATCAAAGCAGCGGTCGGTGTGCCCGTATTCGCCAATGGTGATATCCAGGATGCCGCGACGGCGGATTCCGTGCTGGAGCAGACGGGTGCAGACGGCGTGATGATCGGGCGCGCGGCGCTGGGTGCGCCCTGGCTACCCGGCCTGGTTGCCGGTGTGACCGCGCCGCTCGGCATCGCCGAGAAGCTGGCGGTCGTGCGTGAACATGTTGCGGCCGGGCATGACTACTACGGTGAGCCGGGCGTGAAAATCATGCGTAAACATGTGCAGTGGTACCTGGAAAAGATGACGGAGCTCGGCGATGCGCAGTGGCGGCGGGCACTCGTTTCCCAATTCAACCGGCTTACCGATGCTCAGGCACAGCTGGACACTCTGAGTGAACTGAACCCAAGGCTCGCAGCCTAGACAACGACGAGAACCATGACTGATCAGACAACCCGCATGCCGAGGCGTGCATTGCTTAGTGTTTCCGACAAAACGGGCATCGTAGAGCTGGCCCGCGCCCTCGATGCGCATGGCGTGGCTCTGCTTTCCACGGGGGGCACCTTCAAAGCCATTCAGGAGGCAGGGGTGCCTGTCACCGAAGTGTCGGCCCACACCGGATTCCCGGAGATGATGGATGGCCGGGTCAAAACCCTGCACCCGAAAATACACGGCGGCATTCTCGGTCGGCGTGGTCAGGATGAGGTGGTGATGGATGCGCACGGGATCGAGCCCATCGATGCGGTATTCGTGAATCTCTATCCCTTCGCGGAAACCGTCGCCCGACCCGATTGCACGTTTGAACTCGCCATCGAGAACATTGATATCGGGGGCCCGGCCATGGTCCGTTCCTCCGCTAAGAATCATAAGGACGTGCTGGTGGTGGTGGATCCGGCCGACTATGAGCAGGTCATCGCCGCTCTGGCTGAAGGCGGCCTCGACTACGCGACCCGCAAAACGTTTGCCGTGAAGGCCTTCCGGCACACGGCACGCTATGACGCCATGGTCAGCGCTTACCTGGGAGAAACCCCGGGCCAGGGGTACGAGTTTCCGGAGAGCCTGACCTTGACCTTCGACAAGGCCCAGGAGATGCGCTACGGAGAAAATCCGCATCAGGCTGCAGCCTTCTACCGGGAAAGCGGCAATCTGGACGGCACCATCGCCGGTCTCAATCAGCTTCAGGGAAAGGCGCTTTCGTACAACAATGTGGCCGACACGGATGCGGCGCTCGAGTGTGTGAAGGTCTTCGAGAAGCCCGCCTGTGTGATCGTCAAACATGCGAACCCGTGCGGTGTTGCCGAAGCTGAGGATATCCGTTCGGCTTATGAGCTTGCGTTCGCCAGTGATCCGACCTCCGCGTTCGGGGGCATCATTGCGTTCAACCGGCCGCTCGACGGACCCACGCTGGATGGCATTCTCGAGCGCCAGTTCGTGGAAGTGGTGATCGCACCAGCGGTGGACGAGGCGGCCGTTGAGGTTGCCCGGCGGAAGAAGAACGTCCGCCTGCTGAGCGCCGGATCCTTCGGCGATCGTTCCCGAGGGCTGGAGTTCAAGCGGGTGGGGGGCGGTCTCCTGGTGCAGAGTGCGGATGAACTCTGCTGGGGAGAATCCGGCCTGGACGTGGTCACTGAGCGTGCGCCCACGGAGGCCGAACTCGAGGATCTGGCCTTTGCCTGGAAGGTTGCCTGGTTTGTGAAGTCCAATGCCATCGTCTACGCGAAAGACCGGCAGACCATCGGTGTGGGGGCTGGTCAGATGGCTCGGGTTACCAGCGCGATCATTGCAGGAATCAAGGCGAAAGATGCGGAGCTCACCGTGCCGGGTTCGGTGATGGCGAGTGATGCGTTTTTTCCGTTCCGGGACAGTATCGACGCGGCGGCGGAAGCGGGCATCACAGCCATAGTCCAGCCTGGCGGATCAATGCGGGATCCGGAAGTTATCCAGGCGGCGGATGAACATGGCATCGCCATGGTGTTCACCGGGGTCCGGCACTTCAGACACTGAACAACAGACGCTGAGCGAGGAGACACAGGCATGGCAGGTTCGAACGATCTCAGGAGTGTGCTGGTGATCGGCAGTGGTGGCCGTGAACACGCGCTGGCGTGGTGTGCAGCCCGTTCCGAATCGGTAGCGACGGTCTATGTGGCGCCGGGTAATGCGGGCACGGCAACCGAAGCCGGCTGTGAGAACGTGGACATCGAAGTGGGCGATTTCGAGGCGCTGGCTGCATTTGCAGCGGACAAAGGCGTTTCTCTCACCATCGTCGGACCCGAAGCGCCGCTGGTGGATGGCATCTGCGATTTCTTCGCCGAGCGGGGACTACGCTGTTTTGGCCCGAGTGGTAAAGCGGCGCAGCTGGAAGGATCCAAGTCGTTCACCAAGGATTTTCTGGCCCGGCACCGCATTCCAACGGCGGACTATCAGACTTTCAGTGACCTGTCCGATGCGAAGGCCTACGTCGCGGAGAAAGGTGCTCCGATTGTGATCAAGGCGGATGGACTGGCAGCCGGCAAAGGCGTCGTTGTCGCGCAGACCGAGGCGGAAGCGACCGCGGCGCTGGATAGCATGCTGTCGGGTGGCGCCTTTGGTCAGGCTGGCGAACGGGTGGTGATCGAGGAGTTTCTGGACGGTGAAGAGGCCAGCTTCATCTGTCTCTGCGATGGCGAAACCGCATTGCCCTTTGCGACTTCCCAGGACCACAAAGCCCGGGATGACGGTGACAAAGGGCCCAACACCGGCGGTATGGGCGCCTACTCACCCGCACCGGTGGTGACCCCCGAAATTTACGATCGGGTGATGGCGGAAGTGATCGGTCCGACCATGCGTGGCATGGCCGCTGATGGCGCCGCCTATAGCGGCTTTCTGTATGCGGGCCTGATGATCATGGCGGATGGCACGCCCAAGGTGATCGAATTCAATTGCCGGTTCGGCGACCCTGAAGCGCAGCCGGTGCTGATGCGGTTGAAGTCCGATCTGGTCACCCTCTGCGACCAGGCGATCGATGGGGCGCTGGCGGGTGTGACGCTGGACTGGGATGCCCGAGCTGCCCTTGGTGTGGTGATGGCTGCCGGTGGGTATCCGGAGCGTTATGAAAAAGGTGATGCGATCTCCGGCCTCGATACAGCCACAGATGAGGCGCTGAAGGTTTTTCATGCGGGCACTCGCATGGCCGACGGGCAGGTGGTCACCCATGGTGGCCGGGTGCTCTGTGTGGTCGGACTCGGCGACGATGTGGAGGAAGCTCGGGCTACTGCCTATCGCGGCGTGGACGCCATCGACTGGAAGAACCGCTACTTCCGCACTGATATCGGTTATCGGGCGATCAATCGCGGTTGACTGACGAACGGGCATTTATCCCACCCGGTGATTGGGCTCTGACTGACAGAACGGGCACGGGATCGGTCTTACGCTCCGACCATGCGTACCGATCCGGATCTGCGTTTGAGTTCATTCGAGCCTTTTGCGGCGCTCGGTCGCAGTGAGCTGGATCTGGTGAGACGCCACGCCCGGCGCCTTCAGATTCCAAGCCGTCGATGGCTGCTGCGGCCGGGACGAACGCTGCGGGGACATCACTTTCTGCTTCGGGGGTCTGTCGCGACCGTTCGCCCAACCGCAATCGTCAGTGCCGGGCAGGCGGCAGCAAAAAAAGCCCTCTACCCTGGCGCGATCGGATTGCGCACGCTCAAGGATTCCGAGTTTCTGCAGGTGCCCGCATCGGTCATCGAACTACTGGACCACGAACATGAACGCCCGCTGATTGCGGTAGGCGAAGCAACGGATTGCTGGCAGACCCGGTTCCTGGGTTCGGACCTGATGACTTCGTTGCCACCCGTGCTATGGCAGCGTCTGTTGACCGGCCTCGAGCCCACTTCGTTTGCGCGCGGTGCCTGGGTGATCCGTGAGGGGGAACAGCATGCCGATGGTTGTTATGTGCTGACTGCGGGTACCGCTCGCGTACAGCGGGCCGGACGGATGCTCGCCCGGCTGACGCCGGGAGATCTGTTCGGAGAAGATGCGCTCATCACCGGCGAGCCGAGAAATGCTTCCATTCAGATGGAACTGGATGGTCAGGTCATGACGCTGGCGGCGGATGACTTCAGACGCTTTCTGATCGGCACGCTCCTCGAAGGTGTCTATGCAGAACCGAGCACAACGGTGGGCGTGGAGAAAACGCTGCTTCGATTCGGGTCGAGCCGTGATCTGCGCGAGCGAATTGCGCGGTTACCCGCCAGCGGTGAATACCTGATCAGCAGCAGCCTGCCGGAAGTGGAGTCTCTGGCCATCTTCCTGATGCGCAAACGCGGGTTGATTGCCTGGGCGGCACCGCGCCCCTGACCTGCAGGAATTCGACCTGCTTGTTTCGGTGGGTGACAACGGAAAAACGTGGATGCTGGAGAATTTGAATCTCAGGCGATTACCGTTCGCCCTTCCGCCCAGGTGCGCAGCGAAGAGATGCTCTCCGAGCGCATGATAGACATGGGATAGGTGCGGTTGAGCGCCGCCATCACATCATCCTGCGCCACGGTTTCTCCACGGGAGCTCGCCAGATAGCGGGCGGAGACCACGGCTTCTTCGATTTCCGCACCGGTGAATCCGTCCGAGGCTTCCGCCAGTGCGAGCAGATCGAAATCCGCAACGGGAATATCGCGCTTGTGCAGATGAATGCGGAAGATCTCCTGGCGCACCGCCGGTGCCGGGAGGTCCACGAAAAACACCTCATCCAGGCGGCCTTTTCTGACCAGCTCCGGTGGCAGTTCGCTGATGTCGTTGGAGGTGGCGACAATGAAGACCGGCGCGTCGTTTTCCGCCATCCAGGTGAGCAGCGTCGAAAGTACGCGCTTCGAGGTGGCATTGTCGGACTGGCCGGTGGCCAGACCTTTCTCGATCTCATCCATCCAGAGCACACAGGGCGCCATCAGCTCTGCCTGCTTCAGGGAATTTCTCAGGTTCCTTTCGGTTTCCCCGAAGAATTTGTTGTAGAGCGTGCCGAAATCGAGACGAAGCAGGGGAATACCCCAGTAGCCGGCCACCGCCTTGGCAGCCAGGGATTTGCCGCCGCCCTGCACACCGAGCAGCATCACGCCTTTCGGCTGGTCTTCCGTGGCCTGAAGGAAAGCCGCCTTCCGTAATTCCAGCCAGGATTTCAGATTGTCGAGTCCGGCCACGGATCCGAAGTCCTCGGTTTCGTACTCGAATCTGAGCACCCCTTCGGAATCGAGCAACTCGAACTTGAGCCGGTTCACCTCCGGGATGTCGGATTCCGTGATTGCGCCGTCGCCGTAGATCGCGTGGCGGATCAGCACCTGTGCGTCCGAATGAGAGACACCGCGCAGATTGGCAATCAGCCGTTTCAGGGTGTCGTTGTCGGTTCGGACTTTTTTGCCGTGATTCTGCTCCGCCCAGTCCTTCGCCTGGGATCGGACCAGTGACATCAGTTCCTCGTCGCTTGGCAACCGGAGATCGAACTTGGCGGTCAGACGCCCGAGTTCCTGTGGCACCGAAAGCTCGTGGGAAAGCAGGATCAGGGTGTTGCCCAGCTTTTCGTGGTCCAGCGCGATGTCTTTGAGGTGCCGAATAACGGCAGGTTCGTTCGTCAGATACGGATGAAAATCACAGAGCACATAAAGTGAGGGGCCTTCTGTTCCGGCGATATGAGCAAGCAGGGCTTCCGGATCCTTCAGGTCCGTGTCGCTGTCCACGCCGGCGCCGAAACCGCCGAGTTCAAGTCCCCGGGTGACCCGCCATTCATAGAAAGACAGCTGGCGCTGCATGGCGAAACGCAGAAGCATGGCGAGCACGCGACGCTCATCATGGGATTCCACCACGACGATGGGGATCTTCGCGTCGAGGATCAGACTCAGGTCCTTTGTGTCTGCCACGCCAGTCTCACTATACTTGTTGCTCTGCCGTCATCCCTCTACGGGTGGCGACGATGATTAACTGTGCGGACGGAGGCCTGGAATGGCAACAGAATCGGATTGCCTTTTTTGCAAGATAGTCAACCAGGAGCTGCCGGCGGATGTGGTCTACGAGGACGATGAGTTCCTCGCCTTCAACGACATCAGCCCCCAGGCTCCGACGCACATTCTCATTATCCCCAAAGCCCACTTCGCAACGGTGAACGACTTAACCGAATCCGAAGTGGATGTGCCGGGGAAGCTGGTTTTGCGAGCCAAGGCCCTCGCCAGTGAGAAAGGCATCGCAGAATCCGGTTACCGGCTCATCCTGAACTGCAACCCGGAAGGCGGTCAGACCGTCTACCACATACACCTGCACCTCCTCGGGGGTCGCCAGCTCACCCACCTGGGATAAATCCGGCAGTAGAATTAAATGGCATTCATTGATGATCTCGTCATCGGTCTCGACCGCGCCCTGCGCACGGTCGCGGCGGAACCCATGGCCGAGCGAACCAACCCGGGTGTCGCGGTCGACGACACCGCCATGGAAGACAGCGAGCGCCAGCACGCCGCCGGCCTCATGCGCGTGAACCACACCGGTGAAATCTGTGCTCAGGGCCTCTATGAAGGCCAGGCGCTGACCGCGAAGGACGACGCGACAAGGGATGCATTGCTTGCAGCAGCCCAGGAAGAAACGGACCATCTCGCCTGGTGCCAGGACCGCCTCACCGAACTCGATTCCAGACCCAGCATCCTGAATCCACTTTTCTACGCAGCCTCATACGCAATGGGTGCGGTCACCGGCCTCATGGGCGACAAGGTCAGCCTCGGCTTCGTCGAAGCCACCGAAGATCAGGTCTGCAGACACCTCGAATCCCACATGGATTCACTGCCCGAACAGGACCAGCGCAGCCGCGCCATCATCACCCAGATGCACGAAGACGAAGAACGGCACGGAGCTGATGCGATGGAAAAAGGCGGCGCCGAGTTCCCGCAGCCGGTCAAAAACCTGATGACGCTCGCCTCGAAGGTGATGACCGAAACCACCTATCGAATTTAACTGCTTTCGCAACTAGCCGATCTTTGAATACAGGTCGTTGCCGCAGCGGTGACTGAAACATGTAGTTCCTGGGGACGCTAGGTCTGAAGCTGACGCTTCAGACCCCCATCCATGGGCGCTGAGGCGCAGCACATCCATGTGCTGCGACTCCCCCGATAACTACATGTTTCAGTCACCGCTGCTGCGGTGTGCCAGGACTCCGGAATCAGATGGTTGCAGAAGCTGAAAGCGGGTGGAGTCGTTGTCACCCACGAACACGATTCTCCGATGCGGTCGCGAACTGAAGATCGAGGTTATTCGTCGGAAACGACTTCATAATCATGGGTAATCTCAACCCCACCAGCTTCGAGCATCCGCGACGCCGAGCAGTATTTGTCGGCTGATAGCGATACAGCGCGTGCCACCTTCTTCTCGTCCAGCCCGTCACCGGTGACGACAAACTTCAGATGGATCCTGTCGAACACCTGGGGAATCTCGTCCACCCGTGAAGCTGTGACGTGGGTCACACAATCCGTCACTTTCTGACGCTGCTTGGCAAGGATGGCCACCACATCGTAGGAAGCGCAGCCGCCCAGACCCATGAGGACGAGTTCCATCGGTCGCGAACCGCGGTTCTGGCCGCCGCCGTCGGGTGGCCCGTCGATCGGAACGCGGTGTCCGGAGTCGGCAGTTGCTTCGAAATGAACGGCGTCCTTCCACTCTATCTTTGCGTACATGTCCAGTGGTGATCCTCTTGAAACTTGTAATACCGTGACGATCACGCCCGGAAATGAGTGATGGGTGACCGTTCAAACTGTGATTTTGTACCGTTTGTCGACCAGTTCTCACACTGAGTGAAATCCCTGTGCAAGTATCTCCCTCGCAAGATGTCACGAAGGAGCGTTACAGAAAATGCTTGCTCAAAAGAGTTCACCGAAAAGTTCTTCGGTCGCCGGAATGGGTGCCGCCCGTCCGCTGGCCGCGAAAGGTTTCCAGATGAATACTCCCGAACAGGAGACTTATCTCGATTCGTTTCTCGCCGCTGCCCATCGTCGCAAGTATCCGGCAAAAAGCACGCTGATTTATGCCGGCGACAAGAGCGACTCCATCTACTATATCCTCAAAGGCTCGGTCACCGTACTGGTGGAAGACGAGTCCGGGCGCGAGATCATCGTTGCCTATCTGAACAAGGGCGACTTCTTCGGCGAGATGCCGCTGTTTACAGAAGATACTCCCCGCTCGGCCTGGGTCAAGGCCAAGACCGAATGTGAAGTTGCCGAGCTCAGCTACGGCAAGTTCAAGGAACTGGCAGACAAGCACACGGAGTTGCTTTATGCCGTTGGCCGGCAGATGGCAGATCGCATCAGCCGGACCACCCAGAAAGTGAGTGACCTGGCGTTCCTGGACGTCACGGGTCGAGTTGCAAGGACGCTGCTCGAACTCACCAAGCAACCCGATGCCATGACCCATCCCGATGGTATGCAGATCAAGATTACGCGTCAGGAGATTGGCCGTATCGTGGGCTGTTCACGGGAGATGGTTGGACGGGTGCTGAAAACACTGGTGGACCAAGGACTGGTCTCCGTGAAAGGCAAGACCATGGTGGTGTACGGCACGCGCTGACGCCAACCGATATGGTCGAGATCACAATGGATGTGACTGAAACGGGCCCTCTGGGGCCCGTTTTAGTATGTGCGCGAAAATTCAGCCGAACAGGTTTCTGAGTGCTGTGCCTGGATCTTCCGCCCGCATGAATGCCTCGCCGACCAGGAAGGCATGCACATCGTGCTCGCGCATGGCCTGAACGTCTTCGCGGTTGTGGATACCGCTTTCGGTGACGACCAGCACATCGTCCGGCACTGCGTCCAGAAGATCGAACGTGTTCGAAAGACGGGTCTCGAAGGTTTTCAGATTGCGGTTGTTGACACCGATCAGTGTCGGTGCGAGTTGCATGGCCAGCTCAAGTTCGGCGGCATCGTGCACTTCGATCAGCACGTCCAGATCCAGGTCCTGTGCCCGGCTGTAGAAACGGTGCAGGTCATCCGGACTCAACGCTGCGACGATGAGCAGAATGCAGTCTGCGCCGATCAGCCTGGATTCGGCGATCTGATATTCATCGACAATGAATTCCTTGCGCAGCAACGGCAGTTCAACCGAAGCGCGGATTTCCTGCAGATAGCTGTCATGACCCTGAAAGTACTTTTCGTCCGTGAGCACGGAAAGGCAGGCCGCACCGGCCGCCTGGTAGCTTCTGGCGATGTCCACCGGCTTGAAGTCCGGTCGGATCACGCCTTTGCTGGGAGACGCTTTTTTCACTTCCGCGATGACGGCGGTTTCGGTCTGTTGCACGGCATCGTGCAGGGATTGAACAAATCCGCGGGTCGACGGAAAGGCGGCGAGCGCCTGTTCTATCTCCCCAAGCGGTCGCTGACTTCGCCGGTCGGCAACTTCTCCAGCCTTGTGTGCGAGGATCTCATCGAGGATGGTGCCGGCCATATCAGTCTTCTCCCATCATGCTGCTGATCCGGACGAGTTCCTGCAGACGTTCGTTGGCAAGGCCGGACGAGACTGCATCCTGTGCCATTTCCACGCCGTTGGCCAGGCTGGTTGCCACACCGGATGCGTAGATAGCGGCACCGGCATTCAGACAGACGATGTCGGCGGCAGCGGAGTCCGGTTTGGTGAGTGCCTGATGCACGAGTTCGAGGCTCGACTCTGGTGAATCGGCTCTGAGGGATTCGCTGCTGCGCATTGCCATGCCGAAGTCCTCGGGGGCGATCTCGTAGTCACTGATCTCACCATTCTTCAGCTCGACCACGAAGGTGGGACTGTCCAGTGCGATCTCATCCAGGCCGTCTGCATGCACCACCAGTACATGTTCCGCCCCAAGCAGCCGGGCAACTTCCGCTACCCGCTGCTGCCAGACGGGGCTGAACACGCCGATCACCTGGCGCCGGGCCCCGGCCGGATTCGTCAACGGACCGAGCACGTTCATCAGGGTGCGCACGCCGAGCTGCTGCCGCACGGGCGCGGCAAATCTCATCGCGCTGTGGTGTGCCTGGGCGAACAGGAAACCGACACCGACTTCCTGGATACAGTGGCCGATCTGCTCCGGAGTCAGGTTGAGGTTAACGCCGGCCTGTTCGAGCACGTCCGCGCTGCCGCTCTGGCTGGTCATCTTCCGATTGCCGTGTTTGGCGACCCGGGCGCCCGCCGCGGCAGCGACGAAGGCCGCCGCGGTTGAGATGTTGAAGAGCTTGGCGCCGCTGCCGCCGGTACCACAGGTGTCCACGAGGTGGTTCCCGGAAACCGTTACCTTTGTCGAGAGTTCGCGCATGGTCTCTGCCGCACCGGCGATTTCTTCCGCGGTTTCACCTTTCACCCTGAGGCCCATGAGCAGGCCGCCGATCTGTGCTTCGGTGGCCTCACCGGACATCACCGCTTTGAACACATCCCGGGTACCGCTCTGACTGAGATCGTGCCCTTCGGCGAGCGTTGCGAGTGCCGTCTGAATGTCCATGGTCATTGCCTCGTCAGAAAGTTCTCGAGCAGATCGTGGCCCGTTCGGGTGAAGATCGACTCGGGGTGAAACTGCACACCTTCGATCGGGTATTCCCGGTGTCGAAAGCCCATGATTTCATCAAATTCGCCGTCCTGTTCCGTCCAGGCGGTGATCTCGAGGCAGTCGGGCAGGGTGTCTCTGGCCACGACCAGCGAGTGATAGCGGGTTGCCTCGAGCGGATCGGGCAGGCCGGCGAACACGCCCTGATTCGTATGGTGGATCCGGGAGGTCTTGCCGTGCATCACCTCTCTCGCCCGGACCACATCGCCACCGAACACCTGGCCGATGCTCTGATGGCCGAGGCAGATGCCCAGAATCGGTATCTGCCTGCCGAAAGTCTCGACCACAGCCATGGAAATGCCGGCTTCATTCGGCGTGCAGGGGCCCGGGGATATGACAATCTTCGCCGGTGCCTTTGCTTCGATCTCGGCGAGGGTGATTTCGTCGTTACGGTGCACTTCCACCTCGGCGCCGAGTTCGCCGAGATATTGCACCACGTTGTAGGTGAAGGAGTCGTAATTGTCGATCATGAGCAGCATGGTCTGATTACCCGTAGTCGTTCTGGTGTCTGGCCGAGGATGCGGCCGGGAAGCGTCTTCGATGTGAAAAAGTCAGATACGGGCCGGGGCCCACCAGCGGGCGCCCCGCAGGGACGGCTGAAGGCAGAAGGACACTGATGTGCTGAACGGGCTCATCCGCGAATCATAGCGTAAGAACCGTCGGACCCGGAAGAGAGTCTGAACGCAGTATCCCTCACACTAGCGGATCACGCTCGGGCTGCCGAAGATCCGGCCGAACTTCATGAACCAGCGCGATTCGCCGTTTTCTCCCCAGCCCCAGCCGAGATAGGCCGGCCCGATGGGGGTGTTGAACGCTGCATGCAGGCTGCCATGGAATTCCCCGCTCTGGAACAGATCCTCCCAGTCATCCGTTACGCCGCCATATTCCAGGGATGTGCCGATCCTGCCGGGCACCAGCCCGCCGACGACTTCGTACTGATAGATCAAAGTGAGTACGCCGAGATTCTGGCCGGAGACCTCACCAAGGTTGTAACCGGATAAGTTGAACAGGCCGCCGGCACCATAGAGAGCGTACTTGGGTGCGAAGCCCTCGATCGTTGTGTCGACGCTGACGCCGCCGGTGACTATGTGTCGTCCGAATGCTTTGGCCCAGACGCCATTGAGTTGCAGTTGATCGTAATTGTCGTCGCTGCCGAGCCAGTCTGCGGCACCGAAATAGCTGAGCCGGTAGAAAATCCCGTTGTGAGGCAGGTAGCGATCGTCCAGCCGATCGTAGGTCCAGTCAACAAAGTACTCGCCGGCATCGTAGGCGCCGTCGGTCGGGTCCGGTGCTCCGATCACCGTGTCGACCCGGCCGGTGTAGTATCGAACGCCGGCCTGCAGCGCCGCGTGCCGGCTGAATTCCCGACCCAGCGCCACGTCCACACCGTACTGCTCCAGTTCGTCGACACTGGTCGCCTCGTCGTCGATGAATTCCGTGAATTCCCTTGTTTCGGCGAAGGCGCGAGGCAGAATGAAGTATCTGGCGTTCTTATCCAGGTATTTGTAGAGATCGAAAACCAGCTGGTTCTCACGACCCAGTTGGGCCATCACCCGCAATTCGCTGCCGAGTTCATCCAGATCCGTTTTCAGGTAGCCGAGACGCAGATTGAATCCGTTGGTCAGATCATCCGCAAACAGATCCAGCCCCCATTCCAGATAGTTGGAGCCGCGGGCATCCTGGCGAACGTGGAGCTCCAGGCCCTGCTGACCGTCTTCTTCCACCACTTCATAGCGAACCATATCGAGAAAGCCGAGCCCGTAGACCATGCGGATGTCCGATTCGAGTTGAGTACGGTCGATGGGTGCGCCGATTTCGATATTCAGCTGACTCAGCACCAGTTCGTCGGCGAATTGCGACTGATTGTCCAGATGCACGAACGCCACAACAGGGGGCTCCGGCCGGCGGCGCATGAGGGTGGCCACGTAGTCGTCGTAGTCCGCCTGAGTGACGCCGAGCGGTGAAATGTCCGACTTCATCTCCATGGTGGAAACATAGCCGATTTCCGCCCCTTCTCCGGACCGGGCAAAGGCGCCGGCAGAGAAGCTGCTGTCCAGTGCAGGCCTGATCAGCAGATCGTTCTCGCCCAGGCTGTCTCGAGAGGCCTCGACGTTTTTCATTACCATGAGGTTCGACAGTTGTGAGACGACGGACAGGATGTTTTTCACTTCCGCTTTTTCGAGACCGCCGGACCCTACATCCACGGCAATTACGATATCCGCTCCCATCCCGCGAGCCACATCGACCGGCAGATTGTTGGCGATGCCACCATCCACCAGCAGTCGGCCGTCGCGTTCCACGGGATCAAAGATGGCAGGTACCGACATGCTTGCACGCATGGCCAGTGCCAGATTGCCTCTCTCCATCACCACGGCTTCTCCCGTCAGCAGGTCGGCGGCGACGGCCCTGAACGGGAGGGCCAGCTCGTCGAAGTGATCCACCCGCACCCGTTCGCTGACCAGGGACTCGAACAGGAAGCTGATGTTCTGTCCGGAAATCAGGCCGGTCGGGATCAGTGACGTATCCGGCCCGATGCCGATCTTCGGTCCATACAGGGCGAAGACCTCATCGTCCCGTTTGCGGCGGTAGGGCTGGTCTTCTCTGGAGGTTTCATCCCGGAACATTTTCTCCCAGTCGATCGCACCAATGGTGGCTTCCATTTCCGGAACGCTCATGCCGGTGGCATAGAGCGCGCCGACAAGTGATCCCATGCTGGTGCCCACGACGCAGTCGATGGGGACGCGCAGTTCTTCCAGGGCCCGTATGACACCAATGTGCGCACTTCCGCGCGCGCCGCCGCCGCCCAGCACCAGTGCAATACTGGGTCTGCCGGCGTCTGTTCTTTTACAGCTCTCCGAGCTTTGCAGCGCCGGTGCAAGCAGCATCAGCAGCAGTGCGGAAACGAGGGAAATTGACCTGACCAGCATGTTCTGGAGTCCGGTTTGAAATTGGGGCTAGTCTAAGTCGTTCGGTTGCTGATTTCTGAAGCGTGGTCAGCAGTTTGGCGGGTAGAATCGACCTATGCAGACTACAAAAAACTTCGAAGCGTTGGGTCAGGCGCTTGGTGCCCGTGAAATCACCAGCGAAGCGCTGGTAGCACAGGCGCTGGCAAAGGCAGAGGCGCCGGCAGGAGAGGGTTCGAGGGCCTTCATCGCGCTGAATGCAGCGGCCTTGAAACAGGCGCAGGCGATCGACAGTGCCCGCGCCCGTGGGGATGACCTGCCGGTGCATGCGGGGATCCCGATTTCTGTGAAAGACCTCTTCGATCTGCAGGGAGAGGTGACCAGAGCAGGCTCCGTGGTGCTCGGTGGTGCGGAGCCGGCACAACGGACCGCACCGGCCATCCAGCGGTTGCTGGACGCTGGCTTCATACCCATAGGGCGCACCAACATGACCGAGTTCGCCTACTCCGGTGTTGGGCTGAATCCGCATTATGGCACCCCGCTCAATCCCTGGGATCGATCCACCGGTCGGATTCCAGGGGGCTCCTCGTCCGGCGCTGCGGTATCGGTGACCGATGGCATGGCGGTTGCCGGTGTCGGCACGGACACCGGTGGCTCCTGCCGGATTCCGGCCGCGCTGACGGGCATCACCGGCTGGAAGCCCAGTGCCGGCAGGGTGCCGCGGGCGGGCGTCTATCCCTTGTCGGAGTCGCTCGATTCGGTGGGCGTGCTGGCCTTGGACGTGGCCGGATGCGCGGTGCTGGATGATGTGATGGCCGGCGGCATCGGTGGGCTGCCCGAGTCCCACGTTGCAGCCGATCTGCACCTGGCTGTGCTGGCGCACTACGTGACGGAAGGCATGGATGATGCCGTTGGCCGCGCCTATGCACGGACACTGTCCGCGCTGTCCTCGGCCGGTGCGCGGCTCACGGAGATCCGGTTGCCGGACATCGAGCGGCTCCCGGAACTCAACGCACGTGGCGGCATTGCAGCACGTGAAGCCTGGGCGTTTCACGCTCCGCTGCTCGAGGCATCCGAGTCTGAATACGATCCCCGGGTGGCCGGTCGGATTCGGGCGGGCGCTCAGGTGGATGACGAGGAAATGGCCGGACTCATGGCCGCGCGCGCCCGGATGATCGCCGGGTTCGAGTCCGCGATGGCCGGCTTCGATGCGCTCATCGCGCCGACGGTACCGATCATTGCACCTCCGATTGCCGCCTTCGCGGCAGACGATGACTACATCCGACTCAATCTGCTGTTGCTCAGGAATCCGAGCCTGTTCAACTTTCTGGATGGCTGTGCCATTTCTCTGCCCATCCACGCGGCCGGTGAAGCGCCGGTCGGGCTGATGCTGGCTGCCCCGAACGGTCAGGACCGCTCGCTGCTCGGTGTTTCCCGGGGTCTGGAGTCCGCATTGTTGAGGCGATAGACGGCAATGGACAGAGCGCGACGGATTTCGTAGATTCCGCTTTGACACCGATCCCTCAACAGCGGGACGGCGATCAGCTTTGATTCCGACTGATTGTTATCGAACTATTTCTGAAAATCTGGGAAAGGACTTGATCCGGCGGGACAGGTACCACGAACTGCGGCGGCAGCTTTCAGGCTGATCCGCGATACGCAAATGCGTGTGCAAAGTGCAAGTGACTCTTGAGTAAGTGCTTGAGCTTGAGTAAGTGCTTGAGCTTGAGTAAGTGCTTGAGCTTGAGTAAGTGCTTGAGCTTGAGCGTGACCAAGCGCCAAGGCTACCTCCCCCGTGATCCGGTACAGCTGTAAATCAGCCATGGTCCCTGCGGGACCGTTACGGGAGCAACACGTATGTCACACCACACGCAAGAGGCCAGACGCCTCTCCATCCTCGACTTTCCGGCGCGCAAAGCCGCCGGAGAAAAGATATCCATGGTCACCTGTTACGACTACACCTCTGCCCGGGTGTTGAACGATACGGACGTGGATAGCCTGCTTGTGGGCGACAGTCTTGCCATGGTGATGCACGGTTTCGATTCCACCGTGCATGCCACGGTGGACCTGATGGCGTTGCATGTGAGTGCGGTTGCGCGCGGTGCGCCGAACAAGTTCATCATTGGCGACATGCCGTTTCTGGCTGCCCGGAAGGGGCTCAAGGATGCCATGGAAGGCGTGCAGCAACTCATGCAGGCCGGCGCCCACGCCGTGAAGATCGAAGGTGAGAAAGGCCAGTTGGAACTGATGGGCCACATCGTCGACTCCGGCGTGCCGGTGATGGGGCACCTGGGCCTCACACCGCAGTCCGTACATGGTCTTGGTGGGCACAAGGTGCAGGGCAGGGCCGAGACCCAGGCCCGGGCACTGGTGGATGCCAGCCGCCATCTGGAGGATGCCGGTTGCTTCGCGCTGGTGCTCGAATGCGTACCGGCGACGGTGGCCCGGGAAATCACCCAGGCAATCAGCATACCCACGATCGGGATTGGCGCGGGTCCGGATACGGACGGCCAGGTGCTCGTGCTCCAGGACATGCTCGGAATGAATCCGGAATTCAAACCCCGGTTCCTCAAGCACTATGCCTCGGGCCACGAGATGGTCAGCACGGCGGTGAACCGGTTTGATGCGGAGATCCGCCGCGGCTGCTTCCCCACGGCGAAGGAAAGCTACCGATGAATGGGTTGAATCCGCTCAAGGCCGGCCCGCATTGTGCAGCGGCGCCCAGGGTATTCGATAGTCTGGAAGACTGGCGTGCCTGTCGTAGTGCGCTGGAAGGCAGCCTCGGCTTCGTGCCGACCATGGGCGCCCTGCATGCCGGACATGGCTCGCTCATCGAGCGCAGCGTTGCCGAGAACGACTACACCGTGCTCAGCATTTATCTGAACCCTACCCAGTTCAACAACCCGCAGGATCTCGACTGCTATCCGAAAACGCTGGATCGGGATCTGGAGATGGCCCGGGCGCTGGGCGTGGATTTCGTGATCACGCCGAGCTATGAGGCGATGTATGCAGACGGGTTCCGCTTTCAGGTGGATGAAACCCGGTTTTCCCATGAACTCTGCGGTGAACATCGACCGGGACATTTCACCGGTGTGCTGACCGTGGTGATGAAGCTTCTGAATCTCACTCGTGCCGACCGGGCTTACTTCGGCGAGAAGGATTACCAGCAGTACCTGCTCATTCGTGACATGTGCGAGGCGTTTTTCATGGCGGTGGACATCATCCCCTGTCAGACGGTCCGGGAACCGGACGGGCTGGCCATGAGCAGTCGCAATGAAAATCTGGATGAGGCGGGCCGGGCCAAAGCTGCTGTCCTGAACGAACTGATCCGCTCTACGCAGGATGATGAGGCGGTGACCCGGGCGCTGTCCGAAGCCGGATTTGACGTGGACTACATTGTCACCCGGGAAGGCCGGCGGTTTGCCGCTGCCAGCCTGGTGTGTGGAGATCGGGTGGTGCGATTGATCGACAACGTCGCCTGCTGCGGATAGGTCAGCGTCTCGGCATTCTTTCGATTCAGTTCAGTTCAGTTCAGTTCAGTTCAGTTCAGTTCAGAGCAGACTCATTCCGATCAGTGCGAGCGAAAGCGTGGCGCCTGCCACCGGTTTCAGGATTCCCCGGCGCCGGATGCGGCCCTGCAGCTTCAGGCGGATGAGAGAAAGATTGATCAGGATGAAGACCAGGAGGATGACGAAACTCGTTGCCTTTGCCAGCGTCAGCAGAGGGAACCAGGTGGCGAGCAGCACGATCACCAGCACCGTCAGCACGGTAGAGAGAATGGGCGTGTGACGTTTGGGATGCACCATGCCGAGCACCTGGGGTGCGTTACCCGCTCTGGCCATCCCGTACACCACTCTCGAAACCATCACGATCTGAGCCAGCGCGGAATTGGTGACACTCAGCATGGAAAGGACGGCGATGACCGCCGGCCAACGCTCTCCCGTGTGCGCCACCATTGCGGCGAGTGGGGCTGGGTGTCCGGCCAGGTCCAGTTCCGCATCGGCCAGAACGGCAACCGTTGCGACCAGCACATAGAGCGTCGCGGCACCGATGAGTGCCAGTACGATCGACAATGACATGATGCGCTCCGGTTCCCGGGTTTCTTCCGCCACGTTGACCATGTCTTCGAAGCCGATGAAGGCATAGAAAGCGACGAACGCGCCCAGAGAGATGGCGAGCCAGGCGTCTGTGCCGGTGGGCACCATGGTTGGCCACAGTTCCGGAAAGCTCGCCAGATAGCGGCCGGACATGGCCAGCACGGCCATCAGGCCGAAGATGGACGTCGCCGTGATGGCGGCGGCGAACCAGATCGTATGGCCGATGCCCCAGGCAGCGATCGCGCCGAGTACGAGGATGAATCCGGTAGCGGCGAAACCTTCTGCACCGGGGTAGAAATAGGACAGATAGCCGGCGAAGCCGTTCGCCAGCGTGCCGCTGGAGACGAGGCCCGTGGTGACCACTGCCCACCCTGTCAGCCGGGTCAGGAACGGACGTGAAAACGCCTGATCCACATATACGGCTTCGCCCGCACTCTCCGGGTAGTGGCTGGCCAGTTCTCCGTAGCTCATGGCCGTGAACCCGGCGACCACGGCGGCCATGAGGAATGCCCAGGGTGCGAAGCTGCCACTCACCGCGATGATTTCACCGACCAGGACGTAGATACCGGCGCCGACCATCGTGCCCAGGCCAAAGACGGTCAGCAGAGGCAGGTTGAGTCTCCGGCTCAGGGTTGGTTGTTCGGTCATCGGCTCGGTCGTGAATGTCTGATGCGCGGATTATGACGATGACTTCGGAAACTACCTAGTTGAACGTCCGATTCGCTGTACCCATATCTCAGGTGTCGGATACGAACACCGGCGCACTCAGCGCAATCGCTGAGCAGAGTTATGGACAAGGAGACAAAAGATGAACGACGTAGTCAGACGCAATGATCCATTCGACCTCTTCAGTCGTTTCGGGGACCTGTTTGAACGCGAGCCATTCTTCAGTCCCGCCAGTCGGGCTGAATGGATGCCGCCCGTTGATATCAAGGAAACGGATGAAGGCTATGTGTTCCACATGGATGTTCCCGGCATGAAGCCGGATGATCTGGACGTGGAACTGCATGAAGGCGTGCTCTCGATCAGAGGGTCGCGCAGCGAGGAAAAGAAGGAAGAAGACAAAGGCTATGTGCGCACGGAGCGGCGCCAGGGCACCTTCAGCCGTCAGTTCCGCGTGCCGACCAATGTGCAGGCAGAGGCGCTGAAGGCGGAAGTGAAAGACGGCGTGCTCACGATCGAGGTGCCAAAGGGTGCCGAGCAGGGTGCACGGAAAGTCACCGTATCCTGATTCACGGGAGGCGCAGCATGGATACCGATCGGTTGAAGGAAGATTTCGGCAACACCTGGAAACGTCTGGCGGAGGGCTGGCGCCAGCTGAGCAGCAAAGCGGCGCACGCACTCACGTACTTCAATCCGACCCGCTCGGATGAGGCGACAGAGGATGCCCGCTGGGGCATTCTCGCCGCGGATGTGACCGAGCGGGCCGATGAGTTCCTGGTGGAACTTGAAGCGCCCGGGCTCGCCAGGAACGAAATCGAAGTGACGGTGGAAGATCGACGTCTGATCGTCACCGGCACCAAACGCTATGAAAATGATCGTCAGGAAGGTGCCCTGCGCGTCAGCGAGCGGGCCTTCGGCAGCTTCCAGCGGATCATTCCGCTGTCTGAGAAAGTCAGTACGGAAGGTGCCGAGGCATCCTACAAGCGGGGTGTGCTCAAGGTCAGAGTGCCGAAACAGGCGGCCTCCGTCGCCCGTAAGATTCAGGTGGTCAGTGGCTGAAGCAAGCCGGGCGGCGCGCTCTCGAGCGCGTATGCCCGCTCAGCAGAGCCGGCCCACGCCCTGGAGTGCAATGGTGACGGCTGCCAGACGCACCACCTGACGGTTCCCCGACAGGTGGTGTTCGGCGGTCTGCACACAGCGGATGGCCGTGCCTTCCCTGATGGCCCAGCCGAACCAGACTGTGCCAACGGGTGAAACCACATCACCGCCACCCGGGCCGGCGATGCCGGTGATGGAGACGGCGATGTCCGCATCACTGCGATGGAGGGCGCCTTCGGCCATGGCGCGAGCCACCGGTTCACTGACCGCACCGTGTTTTTCCAGGAGTTCGGGGCTGACACCGACCATGGCGGTTTTGGCGCTGAGCCGATAAGTCACGAAAGCGCCCTCGAACCAGTCGGAAGAACCGGCAATCTCGGTGACCGTGGCGGCCAGCAGACCGCCGGTGCAGGACTCCGTGCTGACCAGACGCCAACCTCTGTCCACCAGCCCCTGACCGATTTCCCGGGCCAGGTCCACAGGCAGCGCGTCAGTCATCTGGCTCTGCATTGGCTTCCGCATCGGCCTCTGCATTCGCCAGGTCCTTGAACCGGGACTCGGCGAGGGCCGCAGCGCGGAAGATGGCTCGGCCTTTGTTCATACTTTCCTTCCATTCGAGGCGGGAGATGGAATCCGCGACGATGCCGCCACCGGCTTCGATGTAGAGGGTGCCGTCTTTGATCACCGCGGTGCGGATGGCGATGGCCGTATCCATGTTGCCGTTCCAGGCCAGATAGCCCACCGCCCCGCCATAGATGCCGCGCTTCACCGGTTCCAGTTCATCGATGATCTCCATGGCGCGGATTTTGGGAGCGCCGGAAAGGGTGCCCACCGGTAAGGTCGCGCGCAGCACGTCCATGGCCGTCTGCCCTTCCTTGAGGGTGCCGGTCACATTGGAGCAGATGTGCATGACGTGGGAATAGCGTTCGATGCTGAACTTTTCCGTCACCTGCACCGAGCCGGTTTCGGCAACCCGGCCGACATCGTTGCGGCCCAGATCGATCAGCATCAGGTGCTCGGCAATCTCCTTGGGATCGGCGAGCAGTTCCGCCTCCAGCGCCAGATCTTCCTCTGGCGTGTGGCCCCGGCGGCGGGTGCCGGCCAGTGGTCGGTTTGTGATTACCCCGTCCTCCACCCGGGCGAGAATTTCCGGGGAGCTGGAGACGATCTGAAACCCGTCCAGATCCATGAAATACATGTAGGGGGATGGATTCAGGCTGCGCAAGGCCCGGTAGAGGTTGATGGGCTCAGACCCGAAAGGCAGTGACATGCGTTGTGCCAGCACCACCTGCATCACATCCCCGGCGCGCGTGTAGTCGCGGATTTTCTCCACCGCCTGTTTGAACGGCTCTTCGCCGAATTCCGAAACGAAGTCTGATTCCTCGACAGGCTGGTTGGTCTGGGTTTCCTGGATTGGCGGTACTGCCTGGAGCAGTTGCTGGGCCCGATCCTGCAGGGTCTCCATGGTGTGCTGGTAGTTATCCGGGTCCGAAGGATCGACCAGACTGATCAGCTGCATCTGCCCTTTCAGATTATCGAAGACCACCACATCCTCAGATACCATCAGCAGGATGTCGGGGGTGCCGAGGGTATCCGGCGGGGTGCTCGCCTGCAGACGCTTTTCCGTATAGCGCACGGTGTCGTAGCCGAAGTAACCAACCAGTCCGCCGTAGAACCGCGGCAGTTCCGGCAGTTGCGGCACTTTGAAGCGTGCCTGGAAAGTCTCGATGAAACTGAGCGGGTCGTCGGTGTTGAGCGACTCGACGATTTCGCCGTCTGTCTCCACCGTGATCTGTTCGCCCGTCACCCGCAGCACGGTTCTGGCGGGCAGGCCGATGATCGAATAGCGCCCCCATTTTTCGCCACCCTGGGCGGATTCGAGCAGGTAGGAATAAGGCCCGCGGGCCAGCTTCATATAAACGGAAAGTGGGGTGTCCAGATCGGCGAGGCTCGTATGCACGACCGGAATCCGGTTGTAACCCTGCCCTGCCAGGTCTGAAAAAGTAGTGGCGTCCATGTGGTAGTACCGTTTGTGTGCCGCCAGGCGGCCGATGTCGTTTTCAAGTCCGCCAGCCGGTGGCGGTTACCCGTTAAGAAGTGGACGCGCTCAGACGGCCGTCCACGAACACGCCTAAATTCGCCAACCGTACCGGCTGCCTGCTTTTGCGAGATGCAGGGACTTTTCTGAACGAATTCTAATGTGCTGAGTCATCAACAGGTTTTCCGACAGGTCTAAACGGGGTCCGTTTGACGCCGGGTGAGACTAAACGAGGTCCGAAAACGATTCAATCACCCCATCCGCGCCGAGTTTGTCCGCCGGTGTGCCGTGGTTGTAGCCGTCGCGGACCACCACCACGGGGCAGCCGGCCGCCCGGGCGCACCCCACATCGGCGGCAGAGTCGCCCACGAACAGCGCATTGGCAGGCGAGACGCCGAGCAATTCGCAACCGTGCAGGGCCGGATCAGCGGCCGGTTTCGGGTTTTCGGTGGTGTCGCCGCAAACGACAGCCTCGAAAAGATCAGCCAGACCGAGCTGAGCAAGGAGCGGCTCGGTGAACAGGGTGAGCTTGTTGGTTACCACGGCCAGTCGGGCGCCTCGCTCCCGCAGCAGGGTGAGTGATGCCACGACGTTCGGGTAAGGCGCGCTGAACACGCTCAGATGGCTTCGATAGTAGGCGAGGAAGGTTTCGAACATCGGCTCGGCGAGGTCGCCGGCGAGCTGCTGTTCCCGGATCGCCTCGCCCACCAGCGCCCGGGCGCCATGGCCGACCCAGTGTCTGGTCAGGGCTTCGTCCACCGCAACGGCGCCGTGATGCGTTAAGGCATGATTGAGTGCGGCGTTGATGTCCGGTGCCGTATCGACAAGGGTGCCATCCAGGTCGAAAAGATATCCATCGTAGGTGTTCAAACGGTCGCGAGCGCCTCACGCATCCTGCTGATGGTGGCCGCGTAGTCCGGACCGGCGGAGAAGATGGCCGAACCAGCCACAAAGGTGTCGGCGCCGGCCTTTGCTGCCTCGGCGATGTTGTCTGCTTTGATGCCACCATCGATTTCGAGGCGGATCTCGCGGCCACTGGCGTCGATCATCTCCCGGACGTTCGCCACCTTGGTCAGGCTGGAGGGAATGAAGGCCTGACCGCCGAAACCCGGGTTCACGGACATGATCAGGACCAGGTCGACCAGATCGATCACTTCGGCAAGCAGATCGACGGGCGTGGCCGGATTGAACACCAGGCCAGACCTGGCGCCCCCTTCGCGAATCACACTGAGCGTTCGATGCAGGTGTTCGGTGGATTCCGGGTGCACGCTGATGATGTCCGCGCCTGCGGAAAGAAAATCGCCGATCAGTCGATCGACCGGTTTCACCATCAGGTGCACGTCCATGGTGGCATCGATTCCGGCCTTGCGCAGCGATTCCAGCACCAGCGGGCCGATGGTCAGATTCGGCACGTAGTGATTGTCCATCACGTCGAAGTGAATGATGTCTGCGCCGGCGGCCAGCACGTTTTCTATCTCCTCTCCGAGCCGGGAAAAATCGGCGGAGAGGATGGAAGGGGCAATCCAGTAACTCATAGCGGCGCTATTCTACTGATCCCGCAGCGAGAAAGCTTGGCCGGCGCCAGCCTCATTCGACCGGGCGTGCATTGAGCGCATCCAGTTGCGCCTGGCTGCCGATGTCGATCCAGTACCCGTTCCAGACCTGGGCAGAGAGGGTGCCGTTCCCGATGGCGGTGAAGAACCGTTCACGCAGCGAGAACGGTTCGGCCCGGTCGGCGGCGAAAATTTCCGGGCGAAGGATGGCAATGCCGCAGTACACGAAGCTGTCGCCACGGCCCGTGATCCGGCCATCGGCAAACTCGAAATCTCCCCGGGCACGGAAATCGGGCCTGGCGGTCACCACAAGGTGGATGTCTGCCCAGTCCGGGATCGGTTGCAGATCCGAGAATGGGAAGTCGGTGAAGATGTCTCCGTTCAGGATCAGGAAAGGCGCGTCACCCAGCAGTGGAAGGGCCTTGACGATCCCGCCACCAGTTTCCAGCAGGGTGTCCTCTCTGCTGTAGCGGATGTGGACACCAAACCCGTCGCCGTTTGCGAAGTGCGTTTCGATCTGCGCTCCCAGATGGTGCAGGTTGATCACCAGTTCGCTGATTCCGGCCCGGCTGAGCCAGTCGATCTGATGCGCGAGCAGGGGGCGGCCATGTACGGCCACCATGGGTTTCGGGGTGTGGTCCGTGAGAGGACGGAGCCGCTCGCCGCGGCCTGCTGCGAGAATCATGGCCCGCGCCGGGATCTTGCTGACGTCGTTCATCCGTTGTCCGGAGCCTTCAGGTTGTCGATGCGGGTGGCGATGCGGGTGCGGTCGAGTTCCGCCAGCCAGTCTGTCAGCGGGGCCAGTTCGGGCATGGACGCCGCGAGGTGGAAAACGCTGTCGAGCACCGGCGGAATGTGATCGAGGTGGGTGTTTCTGCCATCCCGGAGCCGCAGCCGGGCGAAGATGCCGATGGCTTTCAGCTGCCGCTGGATCGCCGTCAGGGTCATGTCCTGTGCGAAGGTCTCGGGCTCGAGGGGCAGCGGCGAGTGGGTCAGATACCAGTCCCGCCAGCGAGCCACATCCCGGTCGCTGAAGTTGTGGTAGCAGTCGTGCAGCAGGGAAGCCAGGTCATAGCTCACCGGGCCTCTCAGTGCATCCTGAAAATCCACAACGCCGAAGCTGCCGCTCTCCGGATCGAACAGCAGGTTCCGGCAGTGGTAGTCCCGATGCACGCAGCACTGCCGCTGTCCTGGCATACGATCCACGAGCACCCGAAAGATCGGCGCCAGGCGTTCCGGCATTCGCACCCCCAGCAGGGCCGAGACAAACCATTCGTCGAAGATAGCCAGCTCATCGCTGAACCGGGCGGTCGTGTAGGGCGGGATCCCCGGGTCATCCACGGCCTGTAGTTCGATCAACGTCGCCAGTGCCGCTTCCATGGCAGCGTCTTCTGCAGGGGTTCCGTAGGCTTCACCCAGTTCCCGGCTGCCCAGGTCCGTGAGGAGGTACCAGCCGGACGCTGCCTCCGCCGCCAGAATGGCCGGCACGGGAATGCCCGCTGCCCCGAATACCGCGGCCAGACGCTCGAACTGCCGGTTCTGCTCCTTGTCCGGCGGAGAAACCATGAGCACCACGGACTGGTCGGTGGCCTGCAGCCGGTAAAAGGCCCGGAAGCTGGCTTCCGCCCGCAGGGTCGACAGGGTGGCGGACTCGAAGCCGGGCAGCTGGTTTCGAGCCCAGAGAAATGGCGCATTCGTCATCTGCTCATCTTACCGTCTAAGTCCTGGAACCATTACCCGTGTGTAAGCCTCGATCGAGGTCCGATGCGGTATGATCGCGCCCCATGATTCAGACCTTCCCGATCATCCAGGGCGTAGTGCTGACCCTGGCGGTCAGCCTGTCGGCCTGCCCGGTTGCCCAAGCCTCCGAGTCGCCATCAGTGGCCGACGAGGAGAGTGACACAGACAGCGGCCATCAGCGGGGCAACCACCCGGGCTACCACCGGGGGAAGGCCGGCGCCGGGACGCTGCCACTGGCGTTCTGGCTGCCCAGGCAGGCGCTGACACCCCAACAGCAGCGCCGGGCGCCGGAATTCTGTACCGGTTCGTATCTCTGGCCCGATTTTCCGTTGCCGAAAGAGGTGGTGGGAGAAGATCAACCCATCTACGCGGAAGCCCGGCAGGCCCAGTACTGGGAATCCGGCGCCGTCATCCTCGAAGGAGACGTGGTGGTGACACAGGGGAACCGCACCCTCCGGGCGCCGAAAGTGGAGATGGACCACCTGAGCCGGGAAGGCGCCATGCCGGCCGAGGTCCAGATCGAAGAACCCACCGCGATCGTCCGCGGCCGGAACGCCCAGATGAATCTGGACAGTAAAGCGACAGTCGTCGATGACGTGGAATTTCTGCTGATCGAGCCGGAGTTCCGGGGTGTGGCCAGCAGGCTCGAACGGGACGAGACCGGCGACGTGTTCGTGAACGATGGCCGCTTCACCCGCTGTGAACCGGGCAGCAACAACTGGCAGATCGGCTCCAGCTCGTTCGTGATTCGTGACGGCAGCGATTTCGGCACCGCCCGCAATGCGGTGGTCCGGGTGAAAGACATACCCGTTTTCTACACCCCTTACCTGAGCTTCCCGATCAACGATGAGCGGAAGTCGGGGTGGCTGTTTCCGAGCATCGGGCTCTCAAACCAGAACAGCCTTGAGTTTGCTCCGCCGTACTACCTGAATCTGGCGCCGGATTACGATGCCACGCTGATCCCGCGCTACTTCCAGACGCGGGGTTGGGGTGCCGAAGCGGAGTTCCGGCAGCTGTCCGACTGGCAGCAGACCCGGTTCGTCGGTTCCTTCCTCGGGGATGACAAGGAATATGATGGGACCTACGAAAAGGATGACTTCGATGAACTGGAAGAAGCCGGTCTGATCGAAGGTCCTTTCGTACCCGCCGATCGCTGGCTGTATGGCATGTACCACGAGGGCAACGCGGGTCACTGGCAGACCACCATCGACTACACGGCGGTCAGTGACCGGGACTATTTCCGGAATCTGGATACGGAACTCGATGTTGCCTCCCAGCGTGAACTCGAGCGGCGGGGAGAGGTGCAGTATCTGCGCGGCGGGCTCGACGTACGCTTCTGGGCCCAGCGTTTTCAACGGCTGGATGAAGTCACCACCGACCCCTATCAGCGCCTGCCCGAACTCGACATCAGCTACCGCGGAGATCTGCCCGGCGCCTTCGAGTGGTCCGTGGGGGCCTCGGCGGTCAGTTTTGATCGTGATAACGACGATCTCACCGGCGTGAACAGAATCGTCGGCGAACGCACCCACATCGAACCGCGGCTGCGGCTGCCGCTCTCGCGCTCCTGGGGCTTTCTGAACGTCACCGGTGGCTATCGCTACTCGGCCTACGATCTCCGGGATACGGCCGATGACGTGGATCACGATCCGGTCCGCCGTATCGGGCTCGGCAGTGTGGACACCGGACTGTTTTTCGAGCGTGACCTGTCCTTCTTCGGCTCGGCGGCCGTGCACACGCTGGAGCCGCGTGTGTACTACCTGTATCAGGAGTACGACGACCAGGATGATCTGCCACGTTTCGATGTGAGCAATCTCACCTTCCGCTACGATCAGCTCTGGCGTGACAATCGATTCAGCGGTCTGGACCGGATCGGCGATGCCAATCAACTGTCCGTCGGTCTAACCTCCCGGCTGCTCGATGGGGCTTCCGGGCGTGAATTTCTGCGCGCCAGCATTGGTCAGATCCGTTACTTCGAAGACCGGCGGGTCACTCTGACCGGGGTCCAGGATGAACTGGATCTGAGTCGCCGAAGCGAGTTCGCCGGGGAACTGGTCAGCCGCTTCGGGCGCTGGTCGGTCGGTGGCGATCTGGTCTGGGATCCCACCGAAGACAATGTGGCCCGTGGTGGCGCCTATGTGAGCTATAAGAGCAGTAACCGCAGGATTCTGCACACCGGCTACCGATTTCAGCGCGATTCCATCGACCAGACCGATATGGCGGTGATCTGGCCGCTGGGTAAACGGCTCGCGCTGATTGGCCGCTGGAACTTCGATCTGAACTCTGAGCGGACCATTGAGGGCCTCGCCGGAATTGAGTACAACGACTGCTGCTGGAAACTCCGCCTGGTGGGGCGCCGCTATCTGGACACGCCTTCCGCCCGGGAATTTGCTGACGCCGTCACCCGGACGGGCGTCTTCTTCCAGGTGGTTTTCAAAGGCCTCGGCTCCCTTGACGACTCGGTGGAAACGCTTCTGAGCGAGAGCATCCGGGGCTATACGATGGAAGAAATATGAATCAACTGACTTTGTTAAAAATACTGGCCGGGATCGTTCTGCTGGGTAGCTGGCTGCCCGCGTCTGCTCAGTATCAGGAACTGGATGCCATCGTGGCGGTGGTGGAAGACGACGTGGTGCTGGCCTCGGAACTGGTCGAGCGGCTGGATATGGTCCGGGAGCAGTTCGCCGAGAACAATCAGCCGCTGCCGCCGAACGACATTCTGATGTCTCAGATCATGGAACGCCTGATTCTCGAGAGCCTGCAGGTGCAGGAAGCAGAGCGTCGCGGCGTGGTCGTGGATGATGAGACCCTGACCCGGGCGGTGGGCAGCTTTGCCTCCTCCAACAACCTGACCATCGAGCAGTTCGCCCAACGCCTCGAGCAGGATGGCCGCAATTATCCTGAGTTCCGGGAGCAGATCCGACGTGAGATGCTGATGCAGCGGCTCCAGCAGGCGATCGTCAACCGGCGTATTTCGATCTCCGAGCAGGACATCGAAGACCTGCTCGACTCTCCCTACTATCAGGAATTGCTGTCGGATGAATTCCGGGTTGGCCACATCCTGCTTGCCGTGGAGCCGAATGCGGATCAGGAAACCATCACCAAGGCGGAGGAAGCGGCCATCGAGATCGTCAAAGAGCTCCGTGATGGTGCCGATTTCACCCAGATGGCGATCTCCAGATCTGCCGGTTCCCGTGCCCTGGAAGGCGGCGATCTGGGCTGGCGCAAGGCCGCCGAGTTGCCGACGCTGTTTGCGGAGTATGTGGTGCAGATGGACGTGGGTGACGTTTCTCCCCCGATTGCCAGCGGCAGCGGTCTGCACATCGTCAAACTGCTCGAGCAACGCGGTGCAGGCACGGAGAAAGAAGAGCAGGCCTTGCTCCGGCACATCCTGGTCATGCCCTCTGAGATCCGAACAGAGGAGGAGACGCAAGCCCTGATCCGGAACCTGTACGATCGACTGCAGGCTGGAGAAGACTTTGCCGAGCTGGCGGCTGAATACTCGGAGGATCCGGGCAGCGCGCTGGCAGGCGGTGATCTGGGCTGGACCTCGGGCACCGAGTTCGTGCCCGCCTTCCGGGCCGTGATGGCGGCCACCGCCACCGGCGCCATGAGCGAACCGTTTCAGTCTGACTACGGCTGGCACATTCTGGAAGTGCTGGAGCGGCGCGAGCAGGATATGAGCGAAGAGGCCCGGAAAGACATGGCGTTGCAGATTCTTCATGGCCGGCGGTTCGAGGAAGAGCTGGAGAAGTGGCTGAAGGAACTCCGGGACGAGGCCTTCGTGGATATCCGCCTGGGTCAGACCTGATCGGTCTGCGCTGTTGCTGACATGACCACATTCCGCCGGCTTGCGATCACCCCCGGGGAGCCGGCAGGAATCGGCCCGGAGCTGCTCGTGCAGCTGGCGGGAGAGCAACGTGACGCATCCTGGGTGGCCGTTGCCGATTCGGACCTGCTCGCCCGCACCAGCGAGCGCCTTGGCCTCGCCCTCAAGCTCAATGACCGGGTTGATTCGCCCACGAAAGAACCGGGTACCCTCACGGTGCTGCACACGCCCATGCCGGTGCAGGAAACGCCCGGCAAGCTGGATGTGCGCAACGCGTCCTACGTGCTGGCGACGCTGACCCGGGCGGCTGACGGCTGTCTTGATGGCACCTTTGGCGGTGTGGTCACCGGGCCGGTGCAGAAGTCCATCATCAGCGAGTCCGGGGTATCGTTCTCAGGGCACACCGAGTTCTTCTGCGCGCATTCGGGCGCCAGGGATGTGGTGATGATGCTGGTTGCCGGTGGTCTGCGGGTGGCGCTGGCAACGACCCATCTGGCTCTGAAGGATGTGCCGGCAGCCATCACCGTCGAACTGCTGGAACGACGGCTCGGTATTCTCCTTGCGGGACTCACGCAGCAGTTCGGCATCACCGCACCCACCGTGCTGGTCGCCGGACTGAATCCTCATGCGGGAGAGGGCGGCCACCTGGGCCGGGAAGAGATCGATGTGATCGGTCCGGTCTGTGCGCGCTTCGCCGCGCGCGGCATCGAGGGTCCGCTGCCGGCGGATACGCTGTTCACGCCGGGATTTCTGGCCCGTGCGGACGCCGTATTTGCCATGTATCACGATCAGGGTCTGCCCGTGCTGAAAGCACAGGGATTTGGCGAAGCGGTGAACGTCACGCTGGGCCTGCCCTACGTTCGCACCTCGGTGGATCATGGCACGGCGCTTGATCTGGCGGGGACCGGTCGCGCGGACCCCGGCAGTTTCCGTGAAGCCCTCCAGCTGGCCGCTGGACTGCTGAAGTGAATGGGCGTGGCTAAGCCACCGAGAGCGCGGAAGCGCTTTGGTCAGCACTTCCTGGTCGACGAGGGCGTGCTGCAGCGGATCGCGGATGTGGTGCGACTGCAGCCGGATGATCTGCTGCTCGAGATCGGCCCCGGGCCCGGGGCGCTGACTGAATACCTGTACGGCGACGCGGCCCGGTATGTGGCCGTGGAGCTGGACCGGGACCTGATCGCGCCCCTGAAGGCACGGTTTGATGATCTCGAACTGATCAGCGCCGACATCCTGCGCGTCGATCTGGCGGAGATCCTGGACCCGCCCGGCTGGCGTCTGGTGGGTAATCTGCCCTACAACATCTCCTCGCCTCTGTTGCTGACGCTGTTCCGGCATCTGCCACGGATACGAGACATGCACTTCATGTTTCAGCGCGAGCTGGGTGAGCGGATCGGCGCCTCACCGGGCAGCAAAAGCTGGGGGCGACTGGGTGTGCTGACGCAGTACTATTGTGAGGTGGAATCGCTGTTTGATGTGTCACCGGAAGCGTTCTCACCGCCGCCCAGGGTGCATTCGCAGGTCGTCAGACTGATTCCGCGAAAAGAGCGGGCGGCGGTGAACATGGATCATTTCAATCAGGTGCTGCAGCGTGCCTTCTCATCCCGTCGAAAGCGGATAGCAAATGGACTGAAGGATATGAATGTAGACTGGCAGCGCGCGGCCGTGGACCCGAATGCCCGTCCGGACGTGTTGAGTGTGGAAGACTTCCTGCAACTGGCGAATGCCGTAATGGACAGTGGTGAATAAGGTGAGCGGCGAAGGCGACATCGATATTCAGGTGGAAGTCCGATACATCGAGCGTGAATCCGAGCCTGAGCACAGGCGTTTCGTATTTGCCTACACGATCACCATCACCAATGGCGGCGAGGAACCGGCGCAACTGATGAATCGCTACTGGCGCATCACCGACGCCGAAGGCAAGGTCGAGGAGGTGGAAGGCCCGGGCGTGGTGGGTAAGCAGCCGAGACTTCTGCCGCAACAGTCGTTCCGCTATACGAGTGCGGCCATTCTCAACACCCCCGTCGGCAGCATGGAAGGCCATTATGAGTTCAGGCGGGATTCCGGCGAGACCTTCACCGCCCCCATTCTGCCGTTCTCGCTTTTTCAACCGAACGTGGTGCACTGACGCCCATGGCGACCTACGCGATCGGTGATATCCAGGGCTGCTACGAGGAGTTCTCACGTCTGCTCGATCAGCTGGATTTTCAGGTCGGGCGGGACCGGCTCTGGCTGCTGGGGGATCTGATCAATCGTGGCCCGGACAACGTCAACGTCGTGCGCAGAGTCATGGGCATGGGCGATTCGGCGACAGTCGTGCTCGGCAATCACGACCTGCATTTTCTGGCAGTGCATCGCGGCGGTCACTCGCCGAATAGAAGCGACACCTTTGGCGATCTGCTGGAATCTTCCCTGGCCGATGAGGCGTCGGACTGGTTTCGCCACCAGCGCCTCTTCCATCGTGACAAATCCCTTGGTTATGCGATGGCCCATGCCGGTGTGCCGCACCTGTGGCGGATGAAGCAGGCGGCCATGCTTGCCGCAGAAGTTGAGGCGGTCGTTCAGGGACCGGATTGTGAGCGTTACTTTCAGGACATGTATGGCAATGAGCCGGATGTCTGGCAGGATGGCCTGGAAGGTATGCCGCGTTTACGGGCTATAACAAATTACTTCACGAGAATGCGGCTGGTGGACGCGGCTGGCGTGATGAACTTTTCACACAAGGGTTCACTGGACGATGCGCCGGAAGGGCTCTCTCCCTGGTTCGCCTTCGAGCGGCCGCAACCGATGCGTCAGAAGGTTCTGTTCGGGCACTGGGCAGCTCTGGAAGGGCACACGGGCGATGACCGTTTCATCGGCCTGGACACGGGCTGTGTTTGGGGGCGGTGGTTGACCGCCATGCGTCTGGATGACGGCAACATCTTCCGGGCGAATTCAGTCAAACAGCCAGCCTGATTCTGTCTCTAGACAAGCTAGTACACGATTCATTGACAAGTTTCCGGATGTTGATGGCCTTCGGCGCGATGTCCGTTGTCAGACAAAACACTGGGAAAACCGCCTGTACCCCTGGATCGACCGTCCGGCTGCTGATGCTTTGCTGGTTACCGTGAAACTGTGATCCTGTATGCGGATCGAATGTAGAAGACTCCGAAAACCAGTGAGACGTCTTCGGGTCTTTTAGAAAGTCGGTACAACCAGACGCAGCAAAGGAGAGCTTGCCATGGGTGTATTTGAGCACTATCAGGAACGATTCGACGCAGCTTTGGAAGAAGAGCTGTCCCTCCAGGAATATCTCGAACTCTGCAGATCAGACGCCAGTGTCTACGCCACCGCCGCCGAGCGACTGCTCATGGCGATCGGCGAACCCGAGTTCGTGGACACGTCGAAAGACCCGCGCTTGTCGCGCATTTTCTCGAACAAGGTCATAAAGCGGTATCCCGCATTTGGCGAGTTCTACGGTATGGAAGAAGCCATCGAGCAGATCGTGTCTTTCTTCCGGCATGCCGCCCAGGGGCTCGAGGAGCGCAAGCAGATTCTGTATCTGCTCGGTCCGGTCGGCGGCGGTAAGAGCTCGCTGGCAGAAAAGCTGAAAGCGCTGATGCAGCGCATGCCTTTTTACGCCATTGCCGGTTCGCCGCTGAACGAGTCCCCACTGGGGCTGTTCGACCCGTCTGAAGATGGCGCGATTCTGTCCGAGGAATATGGCATTCCATCGCGCTATCTGCGCGGGGTGATGTCTCCCTGGGCGGCGAAGCGGCTGCAGGAGTTCGGCGGTGACATCACCCGGTTCAAAGTGGTGAAGATGTACCCGTCGCTGCTGAATCAGATCGCGGTGGCAAAGACCGAGCCGGGTGACGAAAACAATCAGGATATTTCTGCCCTGGTCGGCAAGGTGGATATCCGCAAGCTCGAGGATTTCGAGCAGAATGATCCGGATGCCTACAGTTTCTCCGGTGGCCTGTGTAAGGCAAACCAGGGTCTGCTGGAGTTCGTTGAAATGTTCAAGGCGCCGATCAAGGTGCTGCACCCGCTGCTGACGGCAACCCAGGAAGGTAACTATAACGGCACCGAAGCCATTGGTGCTGTGCCCTTCGACGGCATCGTGCTGGCCCACTCGAATGAGTCGGAGTGGCAGACGTTTCGTAACAACAAGAACAACGAAGCCTTCATCGATCGCGTCTATATCGTCAAGGTTCCCTACTGTCTTCGGGTGACCGAAGAAGTGAAGATCTACGAGAAGCTGATCTCTGACAGCTCCCTGCACAGTGCGCCGTGCGCGCCGGATACGCTGCGGATGCTGGCCCAGTACTCGGTGCTGTCACGGATGAAGGAGCCGGAAAACTCGAACGTCTTCTCCAAACTGCGCGTCTATGACGGTGAAAACCTCAAAGATACGGATCCGAAGGCGAAGAGCATTCAGGAGTATCGGGATGCGGCAGGTGTGGATGAGGGCATGAGCGGCCAGTCCACCCGGTTTGCCTTCAAGATTCTCTCCAAGGTGTTCAATTTCGATCCGACCGAGGTGGCTGCGAATCCCGTACATCTCATGTACGTGCTCGAGCAGCAGATCGAGCAGGAGCAGTACGATCAGGATACCCGCGATCGGCTGCTGCGCTTCATCAAGGAATACCTGGCGCCGAAGTATGTGGAGTTCATCGGTAAGGAAATTCAGACCGCCTATCTGGAGTCTTACTCCGAGTACGGTCAGAACATCTTCGACCGCTACGTCACCTATGCGGACTTCTGGATTCAGGATCAGGAATACCGGGATCCGGAAACCGGTGACATTCTCGATCGGGGCGCGCTGAACGAAGAGCTCGAAAAGATCGAGAAACCGGCCGGCATCTCCAATCCCAAGGACTTCAGAAACGAAATCGTCAATTTCGTTCTGCGGGCCCGGGCAAATCACAATGGCAGTAATCCTTCCTGGCTCAGCTATGAAAAGTTGCGCACGGTGATCGAGAAAAAGATGTTCTCGAACACGGAGGACCTGCTTCCGGTGATTTCCTTCAACGCCAAATCTTCGAGCGACGATCAGCGTAAGCACGACGATTTCGTGGCGCGCATGGTGGAGCGGGGTTATACCGAGAAGCAGGTGCGGCTGCTTGCCGAGTGGTACCTGCGGGTACGGAAGTCGCAGTAGCCGGGCTCCGGCCGGCGGCGGTGCCGCCGGTCAGCCTGCTCAGGGGAGCGAAAACATGTCGTACATCGTCGACAGAAGACTGAACGCCAGGAACAAGAGCACGGTCAACCGGCAGCGTTTTCTCGAGCGTTACAGGAAGCATATCCGCAAAGCAGTTTCTGATGCGGTGGATACGCGCAGCATCACCGACATGGAGCGTGGCGAGGAGGTCACCATTCCAGCGGATGATGTTTCAGAGCCCGTCTTTCAGCACGGTCCGGGCGGCAGCCGCGGCATCGTACATCCCGGCAACAGAGAGTTTGTTCAGGGTGATCGTATCGCCCGGCCGCAAGGCGGCGCGGCCGGTGGTGGCGGCGAAGCGTCTGACAGTGGAGAGGGCGACGACGATTTCGTCTTCCAGCTCAGCCAGGATGAGTTTCTCGAGTTTCTGTTCGATGACCTGGCGTTGCCGAATCTCAGTAAACGGGCGCTCAAGGGCGATGCCAGCTTCAAATATGAGCATGCCGGGTTCACCTCAGACGGAGTGCCCGCGAAGCTTTCGGTTCTCCGGTCGTTGAAGGCATCCAAGGCGCGGCGGATCGCGCTGTCAGGCGAATCGAAACGGCTGCTCAAGGCGGCCGAGGCGGAGCTGGCAAAGGCGGAAAAACAGGGCGACGAGGTGGGCAAGCGGCGGCTCATGGTCGAGATCGAGCATCTGGAGCGGCGCATCCGGCGGGTACCGTTTCTCGATACCAACGATCTTCGCTACAACCTGCATGTGAAGCGACCGGTTCCCACTTCTCAGGCAGTGATGTTCTGCCTGATGGATGTGTCCGGCTCCATGGATCAGCAGATCAAGGATATGGCCAAGCGCTTCTACCTGCTGCTCTACATGTTTCTGAAGCGCCACTATGAACGCACGGAGATCGTCTTCATTCGCCATCACACAGTGGCCAAAGAGGTGGATGAGCAGGAGTTTTTCTACTCCCGGGAAACCGGCGGCACCGTGGTGTCCAGCGCGCTCAAACTGATGAACGAGGTGATCGAGCGCCGTTACTCTCCGAACGAATGGAACATCTACGGTGCCCAGGCATCCGATGGCGATAACTGGAATGACGATTCGCCGATCTGCAGGAAACTGCTGGAGGAGCAACTGCTGCCGCTGGTTCAGTACTTTGCGTACGTGGAGATCACCAAGCGGAATCATCAGGCGCTCTGGCGTGAATACGAACAGGTGGCGGCCCGCTTTTCGGATACCTTCGCACAGCGGCAGATCATGGAGGTGGGCGACATCTTTCCCGTCTTCCACGATCTTTTTCAGAAGCGGGAGGCGGCATGAGCGTTAAACCACTGTCCGAAGGTAGCGCCTGGTCCTTCGAGCTGATCGAAGCTTACAACCGGGAGATCGGCAGAATCGCGGAGGACTTCGGCCTGGATACCTATCCGAATCAGATTGAGATCATCCGCTCGGATCAGATGATGGATGCGTATGCCTCGATCGGAATGCCCGTTGGCTACAACCACTGGTCGTTCGGAAAGCAGTTCGTGGACGTGGAGCGCAACTATCAGAGTGGGGCCATGGGCCTTGCCTACGAAATCGTCATCAACTCGAACCCCTGCATCAGTTATCTGATGGAGGAAAACAGTATGACCATGCAGGCCCTCGTGATTGCGCACGCCTGCTATGGCCACAACTCCTTTTTCAAAGGTAACTATCTGTTCCGAACCTGGACTGACGCCACCGCCATCATCGACTACCTGCTGTTTGCCAAGAAGTACATCGCGAGCTGCGAGGAACGCCACGGTATCGAGGAGGTGGAGAAGGTGCTCGATTCCTGTCACGCGCTGATGAACTACGGTGTGGATCGCTACAAGCGTCCCTATCCCATCTCCGCCGAGGAGGAGAAGCGGCGCCAGGCGGAACGGGCTGAATACGTGCAGCGGAATCTGAATGATCTCTGGCGCACCTTGCCAAAAGCCCGGAACGTGGATACCCGGGAAGAAATCAGCTTTCCGGAAGAGCCGGAAGAAAACCTGCTCTATTTTGTCGAGAAGCACGCGCCACTGCTCGAACCCTGGCAGCGGGAAATCGTGCGCATCGTGCGGAAGATCGCTCAGTACTTCTATCCGCAACGGCAGACCCAGGTGATGAACGAAGGCTGGGCGTCCTTCTGGCATTACACGCTTCTGAACAGGCTTTATGACGAGCGGCTGGTGACCGACGGCTTCATGATGGAGTTTCTGGCTTCTCATACTTCGGTGCTCTATCAACCGGGCTTCGACGATCCCGGTTACAGTGGGCTCAATCCCTATGCGATCGGCTTCGCCATCTATTCGGATCTGAAACGCATGTGTGAGCAGCCGACGGACGAAGACAGGGAGTGGTTTCCCGATATCGCTGGTGCGGACTGGCTGGAAGTGCTGCCCGCCGCCATGCGTGATTTCAAGGACGAGTCCTTCATCCAGCAGTTCATGTCCCCTGAAGTGATGCGGCAATTCCGGCTGTTCGGCATTCTCGATGACGATGAAGACTCTGAAATCGAGGTGCGGGCCATCCACGACAATGGCGGTTACCGCCGGGTTCGGGAACTGCTTGCCAGTCAGTACAACCTGGGGGACCAGAGTCCGAACATCCAGGTGGTGAAGGTGGACGTGAAAGGCGATCGGAGCCTGACCCTCGCCCACACCCAACATCAGCGTCGGCCCCTGGGGGCAACCACCGACGATGTGCTGAAGCATCTGCATCGGCTCTGGGGTTTTCCAGTGGTGCTGGAGTCGACCTGGAACGATGAGGTGGTGAGTACGCATCGCTGCCCGGCGGAAACTGCCGCCGAGCAGGATGCGGCCTGAGGCGCCTACTCGTTCGAGAACCGCATCTCGAACTCCGGCATATCGTAGTACCAGTAGAACGCGCCGATCTGGCAGCAGAGTCCCCCGCCTGCCGAACCGCTCGCTGGGTTGCTCACGTCCTGTCCTGAGCCTGTGCCTTGAGGTTTGGAGGGTGTCGCCGGTGCGGGTGGCGGCGTAGCGGTGCCATTGCCCACGGACAGCGGCATGGACGTTTCGATCACCTCATAGCTCGTGGTCGAGCCGTACTGATCCTGGACGGTAATTCTGACGAAGTCGGTCGATATCTGAATGGGTATGTTCACGCCTCCCCAGGTTACCGTTATGCCAACGTTCTCAATGATGTCTTCAAGCAGGACCAGTGCCCATTGCTGTTGCCGGTTCCAGATGTAGGTGCTGGTGGAGTACGTGGTGAACATACTGAAGTCGTTGTCCAGCGGCTCGATCAGTTCGTTGAATGCGTGGTTTCCAAAGTCCGTTGGATGAGACCTCACATCTCGACAGTCGGAGCAGATCAGGGTCTGGTGGTCGGCCGTTGCCGGAAGGGCAATGAGCAGCAGGATGAGTGGGAGCGTGATTCTAAGCATTGCTCAGCGCCTCCCTGATCGTCGTATTGCCGGTTATCTCGCTTTCAATGGACGCCATTTCCTGCAGGATTTTCTCCGCCGCTGACTTGAGTTCCGCGACGTCTGCCGGTGGAACCGCCGCGTCGGCCAGTCGCGCTTCGATGCTTGCGGGTCTGATGCTCGTGTCGCCGAGTTTTGTGGCGACGATTGCGAACACGAGAAGTTGTTTCAGGTTGTGGACATTGGGTTCACCGTTTGTGGCGACGGTTGCATAGCGGTTGCCGATCGCGCGATGCAGCGCTTCCGTGTCTCCGGAAAGGGCAACCGATCTGTATAAGAGCATCAGGCCCAGGGCTTCCTGATTCGGGTCCTCCGACTGGATGTGCCTGAGCCCGAGCACCTCCGCGGCGACAGGATCACCGTAGGCGAGTCCTGCCAGAACCGGCTCGCTCCAGGTCTCGTAGGGTCGCGGCTCGGTGGCCTGGGGGTCGCAGGCGATCGCGTCCACGGGTTTGTGCGTTTCCGGGTGGATGACCACCTGGCCCACGTAACAGTTGGCGTCCTCTGCGGTCTTCCTCGGGATATCGATGGTTCTTGCGGAAACCGTCTGGTCTTTCGGGTCTGCAGGCTCGAGCTGTGCGGGGGCTTCGGTTGTATTGCCGAGTGAGGGGGTGGATGCGGTTTCCGGTTTCTGAACATTCTGATTCCAGACCTGCCATCCCACGATCGCCGCGCAAAGGCACGCGATCGCAACGGTGGAGTGAATTCGATTCACACTGTTCTCCTTGGTCTTCCTTTCAACAGGGGATGGCCAGTTCAGCATCGTGAGTCGAGTTGCACAGGCGGTTGCCGACCTTGCGCGTCGTGCGTGCCTGGACGTCTGGCGATCGGGTTTCTGTCGATTGGCGCTGCCGCTGATGCCCCTATTTTCCCGAGCCAAGGCAGGGTGCGTCTGTAGGAGATCTCGCACAGCGGCGCTCAGAAGGGCTCAACAGAGCAACTTGTCCTGACGTCTGCTAACGTCGTCCCATGAAGGTGTATCTGGTTGGTGGCGCAGTTCGTGATGAACTTCTCGGGCGCCCGGTCTCCGAACGGGACTGGGTGGTTGTCGGTGCCACCGCGGAGGAAATGAAGGCCCTCGGCTACCGCCAGGTGGGTCGGGATTTTCCGGTCTTTCTCCATCCCGAAACCCAGGAAGAGTACGCCCTGGCGCGAACGGAGCGGAAAACCGGGCCAGGCCATCAGGGCTTCGAAGTGCATGCGGATCCGTCGGTCACCCTGGAAGAAGATCTGGTCCGTCGCGATCTCACGATCAATGCCATGGCGCGGAGTCCGGAAGGCATGCTGATCGATCCGTTTTCCGGCGAATCGGATCTGCACAGGAAGTTGCTTCGCCACGTTTCCGACGCCTTTGCTGAGGATCCACTTCGGGTGTTCCGTGTCGCCCGCTTCGCGGCCGTCCTGCCACAGTTCCAGGTGGCCGACGAAACCGGATCGCTGATGGCCAGCATGGCGGCGGAGGGCGCGCTGGCGGAGCTCTCTGCGGAGCGGGTCTGGGCCGAGCTGGCGAAGGCCATCCAGGGTGACTCGCCGGAGCGATTCGTCGAGGTGCTGAGAAACGCTGGCGCACTGGATCCCTGGTTGCCGGAGTTCGCAGAAAGAACGCCGCCCGGACCGGGCTCCGGATTGGCGGGTGCTGGCGCATTCGCGGCCTATGTGAGTGCGCTGCACGAGCGTGACATTCAGGCGTTGACGAAACGGCTGAAAGCGCCCAAGTCACATCAGCGGCTGGGCCTCTGGGTGGCGCGCAATCGATCCGTCTGGACGGACTGGCGGCAGGCGGATCCGGACGCCCTGCTGGCCGCGTTGAACGAAGTTCAGGCATTCAAGCCGGAAAATGGACTGGCGGAAGCCCTCGGCGTGGTGTCGAGTCTGGGCGGGAAGGCGGTAGAAGATCTGAGCGAGGCTGTGGCCGCGATTCGAGCGCAGGTCAGCGCCGAGCAGTTGCAGACGGAGGGTCTGAGTGGACGGGCCCTTGGGGAGGCGCTTGGCAATGCCCGCCGGCAGCGGCTGATGCAGGCGCAGGCCGGAAGTTAGGCGGCGCCGATCAGGCTTTTCCGGTTCTCACGGCACGCACGCCGACTTCCCGGGTTTGCTCCAGCGCGGCCGGTTTCACGACTTCGATTTCCAGGTGTTCGATGGGTGGTTGAAACAGATCATCCGCCAACCGTTCCGCCAGCGTTTCGATCAGCTTGAATTGCCCTTCGCGGGCAATGGCCTCGATGCGGCCGGCGAGTGCGGTGTAGTCCACGGCATGTTCGATATCGTCTTCTGCGGCTGCGTTACGGAAATCCACACTCAGTGTGAGACTGATGAACAGTCGCTGGCGGCTGGCACGTTCGAACGGATGAACGCCGATGATGCAGTCTACGGGCAGGGAGCGGAGGAACAGGGTACCCATGTCGGAATTCCCCTTCTTCTATTCAGCTGAGGAGGATTCAGCTGAGGAGGATGCGAGCGCGGGCAACTCGGTCATCGGCCAGCGCGGTCGCACCGAGATGATGCCGTCCGAGCGTTGACCGGCCAGCAGTCGCTGGCAACCGGCGAAGGCGATCATCGCGCCGTTGTCGGTGCAGAGTTCCGGAGCAGGGTAGATCACCTTGGCCTCCAGGCGTTCAGCCAGCGTCCGGCGCAAACGCCGGTTCGCGGAAACGCCGCCCGCCATGAGCAGGGTGTCGCAGCCGGTCGCTGCCAGTGCCCGCCGGCATTTGATGAACAGGGTATCCACCACGGCGTCTTCGAAGGCCCGGGCAATGTCGGCCCGGTCCTGATCGCTGAGCGGCTGATGGGCGTTGACCGTATTCAGCGTAAAGGTCTTCAGGCCGCTGAAGCTGAAATCGAGCCCGGGCCGGTCGGTCATGGGTCGTGGGAAGCGGAATCTGGTGGGATCTCCACCCTCCGCGCACTGGGCGAGCTGGGGGCCGCCCGGATACCCGAGGGCCAGCATCTTGGCCGCTTTGTCGAATGCCTCCCCGGCGGCATCGTCCACGGACTCACCCAGCAACTGATATCGGCCAATGGCGCTTACCTCCACCAGTTGCGTGTGGCCGCCGGAAACCAGCAGGGCGACGAATGGGAAGTCCACCGGGTCGTCCGGGGTCATCAGCGGCGCCAGCAGGTGGCCTTCCATATGATGAACCGCCAGGGCGGGGAGATTCAGGGACCAGGCCAGGGATTCGGCAAAGCCGGCCCCCACCATGAGGGCGCCCGCCAGCCCCGGGCCGGCGGTGTATGCGATGGCATCGACCGCCGCGAGCGTGCAGCCGGATTCGTCAAGAATATTTCTTATAAGGGGGATCATGCGACGGATGTGATCCCGGGAGGCCAGTTCCGGCACCACACCGCCAAAGTCCGCGTGCAGATCCACCTGGCTGTGCACGGCATCCGCCAGTAGTCCCCGGTCGCTGTCGTAGAGCGCGATACCGGTTTCGTCGCAGGAGGTTTCAATGCCGAGCACTCGCATGGGCGGGCAGTTTACCCGTATCTTGCGGCGGTTTTCGCACCCATATGCCGGGATCGCCTGCCCGGGCCAGGTGCTTTGCCCAGGTCCTCTGCCCAGGTGCTTTGCAAAGCCCCGGTGATCCCAGTAGAATGCGCCGCCTTTCAAACCGAGTTGAGCCCAGGCAGAACCACAGATGCCCAGCGTAAAAGTCAAAGAAAACGAGCCGTTCGACGTAGCCCTGCGGCGCTTCAAGCGCTCCTGCGAGAAGGCAGGCGTGCTGTCCGAAGTCCGTCGTCGCGAGTTCTACGAGAAGCCGACGGCCGTGCGCAAGCGGAAGGCCGCTGCCGCCGTTAAACGCCATCTGAAGAAACTGCAGCGCGAAGCCCGCCGGTTCGAGAAGTCCTACTAGCCCGCGAAGCGGGTAACGACCTGCGGGTGTCGCAACGACACCCGCGCTTCAAATAGCTTTCCTCTCATGTGCTTTCTGCCTAATGCGCGTTTCTTTCATGCATTGTTCTATGCATTGATTCTTTGACTCATGCAGTGACGGTGCCCGGCAGGGCCCGCCAATGGAATTGCCAAGCCGCGTATGATGGGCGGGACCGAGCACAAACCCAGGTATTCATAATGGCCGAACTGAAGGCACGGATCAGCGAAGACACCAAAACCGCCATGAAGGCGCGCGACAAGGCTCGTGTAGCGGCGCTCAGGATGATCAACGCTGAAATCAAGCGGATCGAAGTGGACGAACGTAAGGAACTGGATGACGAGGCCGTCCTCGAGGTGCTCACCCGGATGCTCAAGCAGCGCCGGGATTCCCTGTCCCAGTTCGAGCAGGCAGGCCGGGAAGACCTGGCGGCCACGGAACGTTTCGAGATCGACGTGGTGGAGGGTTTCATGCCGGCGGCCATGTCTGATTCAGACATCGAGGCGCTGGTGGACAAGGTCGTCGCGGAAACCGGCGCAAGCGGCATGCAGGAAATGGGCAAGGTCATGGGCGCGGTCAAGGCGGCCATCACCGGTCGGGCGGACATGGCGGTGGTCAGCGCCAAGGTGAAGGCCCGTCTGACGGCCTGAACCTTCGTTCGGTCGGACAGATTTTCTCCGATCTCCACCAATAATCGTTCGAGCGGTTAGACTCTCAAGCTTCCAGCAAGGCCAGTAAGGCACCCGAAACCAGATGTTGATTCCCGTCATTCTCGCCGGTGGCACCGGCAGCCGGCTCTGGCCGCTCTCCCGGGCTCTGTTCCCGAAACAGTTTCACGCACTTTTTTCCGAGCATTCGCTGCTGCAGGAAACACTCCTGCGGGCCGCGAAAGTCACCGAGGCGGCGCCCATCATCGTCTGCAACGAGGAGCATCGCTTCCTGGTCGCTGAGCAATGCCGGTCTGTGGGCATCGTGTGGGAGCGGATCATTCTGGAACCGGAAGGGCGCAACACGGCACCAGCCATAGGTCTGGCGGCACTGGTCGCCCCGGAGGATGCCACCCTGCTGGTGCTGCCCTCCGACCATCTCATTACCGATGATGCCGGCTTCGCGGCGGCCGTGCAGGAAGCACAGAACGCGGCGGAACAGGGTGGGCTCGTAACCTTCGGTGTCGAGCCGAACCATCCGGAAACGGGCTACGGCTATGTGCGGGCGCCGGGTGATGGGATTGCCGCGCGCCCGGTGGGCAGCTTTGTCGAAAAGCCCGACGAAGCCACTGCGCAGACCTATATCGATTCCGGGGATTATTTCTGGAATTCCGGCATGTTCGTGCTCAATGCCGCCGGCTATCTGGACGCCGTTGATACCCACGCGCCGGCAATGTCCGCACCGCTTCGCGAGAGCGTTGCCAGCGGTGGGGTCGATCTGGATTTCTTCCGTCCGGGTCAGGCCTTTCTCGACTGTCCGGCGGATTCCATCGACTACGCGGTGATGGAAAAGACCGAACGAGCCTGGATGGTGCCCGCCTCGTTCGACTGGTCCGACGTCGGCAGCTGGTCGGCTATTCTGGAAGCATCACCCCGGGACGACGATGGCAACCACACCAGCGGTGATGTGGTTTCCGTGGATACAGAAGGCTCGTTCGTTCAGGCCAATCACCGACTGGTGGGCACCCTGGGAATACGCGATCTGATCGTGGTTGAAACCGCGGACGCGGTACTCGTTGCAGAGAAAAACCAGGTCCAGGAAGTGAAACAGCTGGTGGACGCGCTCAAATCCTCGCAACGTGATGAATACGTGAGTCATCGCGAGGTGTTCCGGCCCTGGGGCAGCTATGAATCCGTGGAGCAGGGCGACCGCTATCAGGTGAAGCGCATTCGAGTGAAACCGGGTGAGCGGCTGTCTCTGCAGATGCACCACCATCGGGCCGAGCACTGGATCGTCGTGCGCGGCACGGCGGAAGTCACCCGCGGCGAGGAAACCTTCATGCTGGCGGAAAACGAGAGTACCTACATTCCGCTCGGCACGACCCATCGCCTGGCGAATCCCGGCCGCATGCCGCTCGAGCTGATCGAGGTGCAGGTGGGCGCGTATCTGGGTGAGGACGATATCGTTCGTTTTCAGGACGAGTATGGGCGAAGCCCAGCCTAGGCAGTTCGCCGGGTGGCACCGGGTGCCCGGCCCCCGTCTGATCATTGAAGCTGCGCAGCCGGTAGGACGGGCAGCGGAACACGGCACCGGAGCATGCTAATTTAGGGCTATGGCTGGCCGCATTCCTCAATCCTTCATCAACGACCTGCTCGACAGGACCGACATCGTCGATGTGATCGATGCCCGGGTGCCGTTGAAGAAGGCCGGCCGCAGCTTTAAGGCCTGCTGCCCGTTCCATGACGAGAAAACGCCTTCGTTCAATGTGGTGCCGGACAAGCAGTTTTATCATTGCTTCGGCTGCCAGGTTTCCGGTACGGCGCTCACCTTCCTGATGGAGTATGACCGGCTGGATTTCGTGGAGGCGGTGGAGACCCTGGCCAGGATGGCCGGCGTGGAGGTGCCGAGGGACGCCGATCGCAGTCCACCGCCGGAAGATCACAGCCGGCTTTACGAGGCGCTCGAGAAGGCCGAGAAAATATTCCGGCGTCAGCTGCGGTCTGCGGAAGGTGCGGTGACGTATCTGAAGAACCGGGGCGTGACCGGCGTGGTGGCCAGAGACTTCGCCCTTGGTTTTGCCCCGGATGCCTGGCACACCATGGAAGAGGCGTTCAAAGGTGACGAGTCCGTGCGCACAGCAGATCTGCTGGCGGCCGGACTGCTGACCAGGAACGACAAGGGCAACATCTACGACCGGTTCCGGGATCGGATCATGTTTCCGATTCGCGATGTACGCGGCAGGGTGATCGGTTTCGGCGGCCGGGTGATGGGGGATGCGGATGGACCCAAGTATCTCAACAGTCCGGAAACGCCCGTGTTCCATAAGGGCCGCGAGCTCTACGGGCTCTTCGAGGCCCGCAATGCCCTGCGCCGGATCGAACAACTGCTGGTGGTTGAAGGCTATATGGACGTGGTGGCGCTGTCTCAGGCCGGCATCGCCAACTGTGTGGCCAGTCTGGGAACGGCGGCCACCACCGATCATTTCCAGAAGCTCTATCGGTATACGGAAGAGGTCGTCTGCTGTTTCGACGGTGATGCAGCAGGACGCCGGGCGGCCTGGAAGGCGCTGGAAAATGCCCTGGGTACCCTGACCGACGGTCGCCAGCTCAAATTCATGTTCCTGCCGGACGGTGAAGACCCGGATTCCCTCGTGCGCAAAGAAGGCAAGCAGGCTTTTCTCGAGCGGGTAGCGGACGCCGCACCGGCGATCGAGTATCTCTTCTCCGAACTGTCCACCGGGCTCGATGTCCGTCAACTCGACGGTCAGGCCAGGCTCGCCAGCCTGGTGCAGCCGTATATCGAGAAGGTGCCGAATGGCGTGTTGAAGCAGCTCATGCAGAACCGGCTGAGTCAGATCACCGGGCTGGCAGACGTTCCGAAACCGGCGGCCCGGACCCGAACGACTCGCCCTTCTTCTCAGGCGGGCGGCCTGACGCCACTGACGCGCCGGCTGCTGGGCTATCTGTTGCGGGTGCCGGAAGCGCTGCAAGGTGTGGATGCGCAAACACGGGCGGCGATCTCTGCGAACGCGGACGTGGATCCGTTTGCCGAAGTTGTCCAGTACATAGACAATAACCCCGGTGCAGACCGCAGCGAACTGGTCGGCCGCTGGGCGGGCAGTCCGCTCGCCGCCGAGATCGGCCGTCTGGCGCAACAGCCGCACACGCTGCCGGAAGAAGCCGTGGCACAGGAGCTGGCGGAGGGATTGAAGAGCTACGTCGCCGGCAAGGCCCGGGAAGCGCGGCGAGCGTTGCTCTCGGAGTTGAAAGAGTCTCCCAGCGCAGAAAAACTCAAGGCGCTGCGTTCTCTGCAGAGTCAGCCCATCCCCGAAGGGCACCCACAGGCCCATGGAGGGTCTAAAAAGGACTGACCGGGCCGCCCCGGTGTCCGGGCTTGTAATAGCCTTTGGCGAACACCATATAGATGAGTATAATCGCCGGTTTGTCCGGGCCTGGGAGGGGCAGGCTCGAGCCTACGCGGCTGTTGTTGAAGGCTATTATTGAAGGCTATTTTTGACAGTCATTGACTGCGACTGCCAGCGAGCTTGACGGCCCACTGGCAGCATAAAAGGCAGTATAAAAAAGAACGTTATTCGAAAAAGACCGTTTATCTGTGGTGACAGGCGACGGATGGATCACGACTCGGCAAGCGACCGACCCTACTGAACAGTAGCGAACAGACCATCCCGCCGCCGCCCGAATGCACTCCGGGACACCCTGGGCAGGTGAACGTTAATCTACCAAAGAGGGTCTATGAGCAACCAAATCCAACAGCAGGAATCTCGACTCAAAGAACTCATTGCGAAGGGCAAGGAGCAGGGTTACATCACCTATGCGGAGGTGAACGACCACCTGCCTGACGACATCAGTGATCCGGATCAGATCGAAGACATCATCCGGATGATCAATGATATGGGGATCACGGTCTACGAGACTGCCCCGGACAGCGATGAGCTTCTGACCACCGGTGAAAATACGGCGGACGAGATTGCGGCGGAAGAAGCAGCTGCGGCGCTGGCAGCTGTGGAGACCGAAGCGGGGCGAACCACCGATCCCGTGCGCATGTACATGCGCGAAATGGGCACTGTGGAGCTGCTCACCCGGGAAGGTGAGATCGCCATCGCCAAGCGGATCGAGGAAGGTATCCGGGATACGCTCTCAGCACTCGCCTACTACCCCGGCGCGGTGGAATATCTGCTGGAAACCTACGCGGAAGTCACCAAGGAAGACAAACTTTCCGATCTGCTGGTGGGTTATCTGGATCCGACCGACCACGTGCCCCAGGCGGCGCAGGTGCAACCCGGCCAGCAGCAGACCAAGGACGACGACGAAGACGATGGCCCCAAAGGGCCGGATCCGGTGGAAGCGAAGCGACGCTTCACCGCGCTGAAGCGTCAGTACAACAAGACGCAGAAGGTGATCAAGGAGAAGGGGCGCGACAGCAAGGAAGGCGTAGAGCAGCTGGCCAAGCTGGGCGAAGCCTATTCGCCGTTCAAGCTGGTGCCGCGTCATTTCGATGAGATGGTGGATATGGCCCGCCGCGGGCTCAACCGGGTGCGGCGCCAGGAGCGGATCATCCTCAATACCTGTGTGCGTACCTGCCGCGTGCCGCGGGACGTTTTCCGCAAGGCTTACGTTGGCAACGAGGCGAGCGTGGCCTGGGTCAACCGGCTCATCAAGCAGAAGAAAGATTATTCCTCGGCCCTGGAAGCTCATAAGGAAGACATTGTCCGGGCTCAGAAGAAGCTGAAGGCAGTGAGTGCTGAAACGGGGCTCACGGTTACCGAGATCAAGGACATCAACCGGCGCATGTCGCTGGGTGAGGCGAAGGCCCGTCGTGCCAAGAAAGACATGGTCGAGGCGAACCTGCGCCTGGTGATCTCCATCGCCAAGAAGTACACGAACCGCGGCTTGCAGTTCCTGGATCTGATTCAGGAAGGCAACATCGGTCTGATGAAGGCGGTGGACAAATTCGAGTACCGGCGCGGTTACAAATTCTCCACCTATGCCACCTGGTGGATTCGTCAGGCCATCACCCGCTCGATCGCGGACCAGGCCCGCACCATCCGGATTCCGGTGCATATGATCGAAACGATCAACAAACTGAACCGGGTTTCCCGGCAGATGCTTCAGGAAATGGGCCGCGAGCCGACACCAGAAGAACTGGGCGAGCGAATGGAGATGCCCGAGGACAAAGTGCGCCGTGTGCTGAAGATCGCCAAAGAGCCGATTTCCATGGAAACGCCCATCGGCGACGATGAGGATTCCCATCTGGGAGACTTCATTGAAGACATCACGATCGGCTCGCCGGTTGAATTGGCGACGGGCGAGGGTCTAAAGGAAGCGACTCGCGACGTTCTGGGTGGATTGACCGCCCGGGAAGCCAAAGTGCTGCGGATGCGCTTCGGCATCGACATGAATACGGACCATACGCTTGAAGAAGTTGGTAAGCAGTTCGATGTAACTCGCGAAAGAATCAGGCAAATTGAAGCGAAGGCGCTCAGAAAACTGCGGCATCCGAGTCGCTCTGAGCATTTAAGGAGTTTTCTTGACGAATGGCTGGATGGCGGCCGTTCTTAGGTCACAAAATGAATCAGGCTTGAAACACAATGGAGTTTTAATTGATTTCCGATGTGTTTTAATAGCGGCGTTTTTGGCCTGACCGGATCGGCAGGCCCCAGGAAAAAGAATAATTATAACAACAACTAAACAACTGAAGTGACGAGACCATGAACTCGACACCTTTTAAGGTCGAACCCCAGAGTAAGTACGCAAGCCTTGCGGATGCACTCAATGCAGCCGCCCTTCAGGAAACGGGCTACAACTTCTACGGCGCCAAGGGCGAGCTGGAACACGAGCTGCCTTATAAGGTGTTGCGCGAAGATGCCATCAGTCTGGCTCGCAAGCTCCGGTCTCTCGATCTGCCGCGTGGCGCCCGTATGGCGATCGTGGCGGATACACATCCGTTGTTTCACCGCTATTTCTTTGCCTGTCAGTACGCCGGCCTGATTCCGGTACCGGTTCCCGCAGCACTTCAGCTCGGTGGCAGCGATGCATACGTGCGCCAGTTGCGCCTGCTGTTGCAGAGCTGCACCGCGTCCGTGGCCGTAGCGCCGCCGACCTATGTGGACTTCCTGCATGAAGCCGGTCATGGCCTGAATCTGGCGGTTTGCGGTGGTACGGAACTGTTCGAGGCGCTGCCGGAAGCCGATGGTGCCCTGGATCCGCTCGGTACCGGCGAGCCGGCCTATCTGCAGTACACGTCCGGTTCCACGCGATTCCCCCGGGGTGTGGAAATGACCCAGGAATCGGTGATGAATAACCTTCGGGAAATCTGCGACATCGGCGTGCAGGTGACCGATGAGGACCGTCTGGTTTCCTGGCTGCCCTTCTATCACGACATGGGCCTGGTGGCCTTCGTGCTGGGCGCGCTCTACAGTCAGCTGTCGGTCGATTATCTCAGCCCGCGCACGTTCGCCATGCGACCCCGCCTGTGGCTGAAAATCCTCAGCGACAATAAAGGCACCGTATCTTCCAGCCCGCCAACCGGCTATGCACTCTGTGCCACCCGGTTGCGTGAAGCGGACCAGCAGCGTTATGACCTCTCGAGCTGGCGCGTGGCCTGTGTGGGTGCTGAACGAATTCATCCCGAGCAGCTACGTCGTTTTGCCAAGCTGCTGGAACCCGTGGGTTTCAACCCGAATGCCTTCGTGGCCTGCTACGGCATGGCGGAATGCGGCCTCGGCATCAGCTTCGCGCCGCTGGGCGAAGGGGTATTTGTCGATCGGGTGAACAAAGATCTGATGATCGACACCGGTCGTGCCGAACCGGCGGATGAAGATTACCTGGAACTCGTCGACTGCGGCGCCCCACTGCCCAGCTACGAGACCAAAGTCTGCGACGAGGCGGGCAACCCGCTGCCCGAACGCCAGTGTGGCCGGATCTGCGTGCGCGGCCCGAACGTCATGCGCGGTTACTTCGGTGACCCGGAGACGACGGCAGAAGTGCTGACCGAAGACGGCTGGCTCGATACCGGCGACATCGGTTACCGGATCGACGATCACATCGTGATCACCGCCCGGAAGAAGGACGTGATCATCGTCAATGGCCGCAACCTCTGGCCCCAGGATCTCGAACATCTCGCCGAGAGCACTCCGGGTGTTCGGATGGGCGATACCTCCGCATTCTCCGTGACCCGTCCCAATGGCGAAGAACTGGCGGTGCTGGTGGTGGAATCGAGAAAGTCCCAGCCGGAACTGGCCAGCACACTGGCAGGCCTCATGCGTTCCAACTTCGGTGTGACCCCCTACATAGACATGGTGCCGCCGAGGACCCTGCCGCGGACCTCATCCGGCAAACTGTCGCGCTCCAGAGCCTGTGCGGATTTCGTCGCGCGGATGACCTGGGACGAGAACGGTCAGCCCGTCGCCCTCGCTGATGAACGTCAAGAGGCGAATGCCTGAGCCGGCAGGCGACCCGACACAGTCAACTGCACGACGGATGGCAAAAGGCCGCATCCTTCTGACCGGCGCCACCGGCTTCATCGGTCGGCGTATCCAGAATCGACTCATTGAAGAAGGCTGGCACCTGCGCGTGCTGGCCAGATCCGCTTCCGGTCGTGCGGATAATCTTCACCCCAGGGCGGAACACATCGACGGCTCGTTTGCGGATGCCAATGCGCTGGCGCGCGGTGTGGCGGGCACACAGGCTGTGATCAACTGCGCCGGCAGCGTGCGGGGCCTCCGCTACGAGGACTTTGCGGCGGCCAATGTGGAGGGTGTGCGGGCACTCTGCGAAGCGATCGGCCGGCTCAGCACTCCGCCGCCGATTCTGCATCTTTCTTCTCTGGCAGCTACGGCGCCCGATCTCTCTCACTACGCGCGTTCTAAACGGGCGGGGGAGGAGGTGCTCGAAAGTTTCGACACGCTGAACTGGACGGTCATCCGTCCGCCGGCCGTGTATGGGCCGGGGGATAAGGAAATGCGCGGGGCTTTCAATCTGGCCCGGCACGGCATTGTGCCCGTGCCTGGTGGCAACAGAGCCCAGCGACTGTCCATGCTGCATGTGGACGATCTCGTCGCGGCGGTGGTCGCCTGGCTGACGCTCCCCACCGCGCACCGTCACCATGTGTACAGCATCGACGATGGCAAAGCACAAGGCTATGACTGGAACGAGATCGCCCGGGCCTCAATGAAGAACAAGGACGGCAGGCCGATATTCATCAGCCTGCCGACCGGCCTGCTGAAAGCGATGGCCTGGGCGAACGAGCACCTGGCTGCGGTAACGGGCAGGGCCATCATGCTATCCAGCGGCAAGGTCCGGGAGCTGACCTACCCGCAATGGGTAGCAGAGAACGGAGCGTTCAGTCAGGCCACTGGCTGGCGTCCCCAGATACCGCTTGCCGAGGGTGTGAGCGGCCTGTTTGAATCGTAAATTGACCTCTATGGAACGGAGTGGCGTCCATGAACGAGACAGAATCCCAGTTGTGCCAGTTGCTCAGAACGGCGCTCGATAAAGAGTTTCCCGATCTGACGGCAGCCACGGATCTGGTGGATGACCTCGCCCTGGAGTCCATTCAAGTCATGGATTTCATCGCCGAGGTGGAAGATCACTTCGACATTCTCATCGAGGTGGACCGACTCGCCAGCATCCGCACGCTCGCCGAGCTGGGCAAACTGGTGGAAGAAGAGGTCGGCTAGCGAGCCGAAGAGGTCGGCCGGGCTCGGCCTGAGCCACGACGGACATGGCCTGTCCGGTTCGTTATCAAGGAGATGAAGGCATGAGCTTACTGGCGAAATTCAGCGACCTGGCCGTGCAGCGGGAAGCGCTGGCGGATGCGGATCCAAGCAAGGTGGTGATCGACGAGATCCTCTCGGCCACCGAGGCGATGATCAACGGCCGCCATACGATTCTGGCAGGCACCAACAACTACCTTGGGCTCACCTTCGATCCTGATTGTGTTTCTGCCGGTCAGCAGGCGCTGGCCGAGATGGGCACAGGCACCACGGGCTCGCGGATGGCGAACGGCAACTACGCCAGTCACCGTGCGCTCGAGACGGAACTGGCCGACTTCTACGGCTATCCCCATGCCATGGTTTTCTCAACCGGTTATGCCGCCAACCTGGGTGTGCTGTCCGCGCTGCTGGGTCCGGATGACGCCATCCTCCTGGACGCGGATGCCCATGCCAGCCTTTATGACGGGGCCGCCATGACCAAGGCCGGCATGTTCCGCTTCAAGCACAATGATCCGGACAGCCTGGACAAGCGTCTATCCCGCCTGAAAGATCGGGCGGCGCGCACGCTGGTGGTGATCGAGGGTCTGTACAGCGTGCTCGGGGACACCGCCCCCATGCAGGAATTCGTGGAGGTGAAGGATCGTCACGGTGCCCTGCTGATGGTGGACGAAGCGCATTCGCTTGGCGTCTACGGCGAGCATGGTCGGGGTGTGGTGGAGTCTTCCCAAACTCAGGATCAGGTCGACTTCGTGGTCGGCACCTTCTCCAAGAGTCTGGCCAGTACCGGTGGCTATTGTGTGAGCCGGCATCAGGAACTGGAATTGTTCAAATACGCCAGCCGTCCCTACATGTTCACGGCTTCACCCTGTCCGAGCGTCATCGCGACGACACGGGCTGCCTTGAACGCGCTGCGAACCCGCCCGGCGCTCAAGGCGCAGCTCTGGCGCAACGCCGAGCGGCTGTATGGTGCGCTCAAGGCGATGAATCTCTGGCTCGGGCCTGAACTCTCCCCGGTGGTGGCCATCCGGCTCGAAGATCGGGGCCTGGCGCTCAACGCCTGGCAGCGTCTGCTGGAATCCGGCGTGTACTGCAACCTGATGCTGCCACCCGCCGCACCGGAAGGTGGCAGCGTACTGCGTTTCTCCCTGTCTGCTGCCCATACGGACGAGCAGGTGGACATTCTCATTGAGCGTATTAGCGCGCTCGGATTGTAAGAGGTCAGCACCATGACTACCCGCGCGTACATCATCGGCGAGAGCGACGTTGTGCTCTGGGGCATCTCCTCCCGTGAGCGGCTCAGTCGCCAGATCGGCAGCATTCCCGACCTGACGCTGGTGGAGAGCCAGGATGAACTCACCGGCGGTGATTCGGTTCTGCTGCTGCGAGCCGACTATCTGTTCGAGGTGCGCACGCTGACGGCGCTGCTCGAGCGGAAGGGCATCCTCACCTGTGAAGGGCAACCGGCTGCCGCCCATGTAGACGGGGGCGATCAGGCCTCCGCTCTGGCCATACTCACGGGCACTGCCGAAACGGCGTCAGCGGCTGCAGCCAGCCTCGAGCGATTCGAGACCACAGACATTCAGACCTTTGAGCGCACGCTGCGTCGCACTGATCCACCGACGCTGCGGCCCATGCGGGAAGAAGACAAGACGGCCCTATCCAACCAGCTTTATGGCAGCGCCTACAAAGGCGTGACTGACCTTGTCACCAAATTCTGGTGGCCGAGGCCCGCGAAAGTTGTGGTTGGCTGGTGTGCAGATCGTCATATCACCCCCAATCTGGTCACGCTCACGGGCCTGGTCCTGATGCTCTTCGCCGGCTGGTGCTTTTACGAAGGCGCCTACCTGATCGGTCTGGCCGCCGGCTGGATCATGACCTTTCTCGATACCGTGGATGGCAAACTGGCCCGGGTCACGGTCCAGTCCAGCCAGGCAGGGCATCTGCTCGATCACGGCATGGATCTCATCCATCCACCGTTCTGGTACTGGCTGTGGGGGCTTGGTCTGGCAGTGCCGCCGGTGTTGTGGGGCCTCGAGGCGAATACGCTCTATGTCTGGCTGTTCGTCGGCTACATTGGCGGACGGGTGGCGGAAGGCGTTTTCCACTTTCTCGGCAACACGGCGATATTCACCTGGCAGCCGTTCGACTCCTATTTCCGGCTGGTGACCGGTCGCCGCAATCCAAACATGATCCTGCTGACGGTGTTCGCCGTGCTGGGACAGCCGGAATGGGCATTCCTGTCCGTGGTGATCTGGACCGTGCTGTCTACGCTGGTGCTTTTTGTGCGTGTGTTCATGGGCCTGGCCGTGCGACAGTTCAGTGGTGAGCCGCTGAATTCGTGGATGGAAGATCCGGAAGCCGCCGCGGAAAAACATCCGGCCGCATTCCGCACGTTCTCCACCACCCGCAGTGCCTACGGTGACTAAGCAACCGTCTTCCATCCGCCCGGAGCAGGTGCTGCCGGCCGTGCGCGCCATGCTCGATCGGAGTGAGGTTCGCGGAGAAGCCAGTTACGCCGATGATCCTCAGGTACGCTCGCTCGTGACCGCGGCCAGAGAGCGCTTCGGCGATGCGATGGAAGCCGTGGTGCTGTACGGGTCTTTCACCCGCGGGGAGAAAGACACCCTGCTCGACCTTTATGTGCTGCTTCGCGATTTTTCGCCGTTGCCGGGCTGGCAGCGCGTGCTCGGACGACTGCTTGCACCCAATGTCTATCAGCTGAAAACGGATCTCTGCCGTGCCAAGGTGGCCGTGATGACTTTCGATCAGCTGGAGAAAAGCGTGCGCGGTGATGTGACGCCGTATTTCTGGGCCCGGTTTGCGCAACCGACGACGCTGATCCATCAGGCTGACGATGCTGTGGCCGAGCGCTACGCCCGGGTGGTCACGAATGCCGCCGAACGTCTGGTGGCCGCGGCGAGCGTGGATGGCGCCGGCCAGATGCCGTCGGAAGACTTCTGGATACATACCTTTTCGCTCACCTACGACACGGAACTGCGCTCGGAACGAGCCAGCCGTTATCAGTCGCTCTACCAGGCCAATGCACCCTATTTCGATGCGCTGCATGCCGCCTATGCGGATAGCAGGCATCCGCCTCAAACCCGCTGGTCCATCCGCAAGCTGGCCGGCAAACTGCTCTCTGTTCTGCGTCTGTGCAAATCCTCGCTGACCTTCGATGATCCAGTCGACTACGCGCTCTGGAAAGTACAACGCCACTCCGGCGTGACGGTGACTGCGACCGAACGGCAACGGCGCTATCCGCTGATCTTCGCCTGGCCCCTGGTCTGGCAGCTGTATCGGCGGGGCGCGCTCAAGTGACACCTCCTCTGGTGGAGAAGCCGGGTCGGACGGGCCGGTTGCTCACCAACTTCAGCTGGCTGGTCGGCGGCAGGACCACCGGCGCCCTGATGGCGCTGGCGGCCACGGTGCTCGCCGCCCGCGCGCTGGGTGCAGAGGCACTCGGACTGATCGTGTTGATTCATGCCGCAGCGATCATGATCCGACAGCTGTGCAACGTGAAAACCTCGGAAGCCATCATTCGCTACGGCGTACCGCTGGCTGAGGAAAAACGGATCGGTGAGCTGCGCGGGCTCGTCTTTGGATTTGCGCGAATAGACCTGGCTGCAGGCCTTGTCGCCGCGGTTGCCGGTGCGGTGCTGCTCTTTGGCTTCTCCGACCAGCTCGAGCTGCCCGCCGAGCTGGTGTTGCCTGCTGCGGTATACGTGCTGGTGCTTGTTTTCTCGGTCACCGGAACGGCCCGGGGTACCCTGCGCCTGCTCGACCGATTCGGTGCGCTGTCCGCGCAGTTGACCGTTGGGCCGGCACTGAAGCTGATTGGGGTCGGGGCGCTCGTGGCATCACCCTACAGCGACCGCCCTGCGCCGTACGTGCTGGTCTGGGGGAGCGCCTACCTGGTGGAACATCTGTATTCCTGGTGGCGCGCTTACCGCGCGTTTGCCAACTACTGCGGAGACGTGAAGACCACCGCACCCGAGCTCAACCGTCCGGAGGTGAGGAGCTTTCTGTACACCGTGTACTGGCAGTCCACCCTCGATGCGGCGCCAAAGCAGGCGGCGACACTGCTGGCAGGGTCGATGCTCGGCCCGGCCGCCGCCGCCCTTTTTGCGTTTGCCCGGGATCTTGCCGAAGTACTGGCCAAGCCCGTGGTGCTGCTTCGTCAGGTGGTGTTTCCGGATCTGGCCCGGTTGTGGCGCAACGATGTACCCCGATTCCTTCGGGTCACCTGGCGAACGGGCGCCATTACGGCCGGGGTCGGTCTGATCGTGGTCGTGATCGCCGCCTTTGCCGCTGAGCCGCTGCTCATCGCCCTGGCCGGAAGCGATTTCGGTGCGGCAGCAACCCTGCTGACGCTGCTGCTGCTCGCCGCTTCCATTGAGCTTGCCGGCGCCGCCTTCCGGCCGGCCAGCTATGTGATGGGCAAGGCTCGTACGCTGCTGAAAGTGCAGGTCGTCGCCACGACGGCCTATCTGATCTGCTTCGTCGTGTTCATCCAGATCTACGAACTGAACGGGATAGGGCTGGCGGCGATCATTTCCGGCCTGGTCACCTTTGCCGGTGCGGGGGTGATCGTACTCCGCAGCGCCCGGGCCCGTCTTAAGGGCGACGCGCTTGCGTCCCTGGACAACGGCCGCCAGGCTTGACGGCTATGCGGTTCATTCATATCACGGATCCACATCTGACCACGCCGCCGAGCCGCCGCTCGCTGCTTGGCCGGTCGCACTATGGTAAGCGGTTTCTCGGCCACGCCTCCTGGAGCCGGAACCGACGCTATAGAATGCGCCGCGAATGGCTGGATGAAGTCCAGGGCGAGCTGCTCGGCCGCCGCCCGGATCAGATTCTCCTGACCGGGGATCTGACTCAGATCGGCACCCGTGAGGAAATTCTGGAGGCCCGTGCCTGGCTCGAAAGCCTGGGTCCGCCGGAGCAGGTCTGTCTGGCGCCGGGAAATCACGATACCTACGCCGCGGAAAGCTGGCAGAACCTTCTGGCGGAATGGGGTGACTATCTGCCGGAGGGAGGGACGGAAGGGTTTCCGATGGTCAGACGGATCGGAGACGTGCTCCTGCTCTCCGTGTCCAGTGCGGTGCCGACGCGTCCCATTTCCGCCTGCGGGTTCGTCGGCGCAGCGCAGCTCGAGCGGTTACGGAGCGCGCTGGCCGGGTCGGATCATCTGTTGCGGGTGCTCATGCTGCATCATCCGCCCCTGCCCGGCATGATCCAGTTCCGGAAACGGCTCAGAGACGCCGCGCATCTCGAACAGGCGCTCGGACCGGATGGTGTGGACCTGATTTTCTACGGCCATCGGCATCGGAACCGGGCCACCGAACGCCTGGGTGCCCGGCTGTTCTGCACCGCTCCCGCCTCCGCCGAAAACGGCGCCTTCCGGCAGCTGGACATCGAATCGATGCCGGGTGGCTGGCAGCTCGAACAGAATCTCGTTGCGCGAGCCGGTAGCGGTCGCTTCGAGACGATTGAAACCCATCGCTGGCAGGTCAGCGGGCGCGCCTGAGGGCGTACAGCGCCAGAGCCAGGATGGCCAGGTCCGGACCCAGCGCCAGCGGGATGGGCGGCAGGGCATAGAGCAGGGCAACCTGGCCGAGGGTGCGTTCGCCGAGATAAAACAGAATCCCGATCACCACGCCGATACTGATCCGGGTGCCGGTTGCCATGCTGCGGGTGGAGCCGACAACGAAGGGAACGCCGAGCAGGGCCATACCGAGAATGCCGATCGGCAGACTGAGCTGTTGCCAGAGCACCAGTCGGTAGCGATGGCTGTCCAGATCGTTCTGTTCCAGATGGGAGACGTACTGGAACAGGTCCGTGGTGGCCAGCGCAGCGGCGGTGGTGATGATGGTGGCCATCTGATCCGGATTCAGCACACTGTGCCATTCCAGGGATGGCATACGGCCGACGCGCGTGCCGTCGCTGTCGATCTCGGTGCTCACCACATCCCAGAGCCGCCAGGTATTGCTGTTCAGGATGTCCGCCCGATTGGCATTGAGCACCCGGGTAACATGACCCACATCGTTGCGCTCGAAGATCTCCACGTCCGTCGGCATCAGGCCGAACTGCACGCCGCCGATCCGAACGATCTGATGGGCACTGCGGGTCCAGAATTCCGAATCCTCATCGAGCTCCGCATCTTCCGTCGCATTCGCCCTGAGTCCGGCGATCTGCTCCTCGAGCGTGGGGATCAGCCACTGCTGGGTGGCCATGGCGCCGATGAGTATGGCCAGGGCCAGCATGAGCACGGGACGAGCCAGTCGATGATTCGACCAGCCGGCGGCGCGCAGGGCGATGAGCTCCTGCTGATTGGCCAGGGTGCCAAGTCCGACCAGCACCCCGATCAGCGAGGTGACCGGCAGCAGTTCCAGCGCGATCTTGGGCAGTGAGTAGACCATGACGTTCAGGGCATCGATCACTTCGAAGTTGCCCTTGCCCACGTCTTCCAGTTCTTCGGCCAGGGTGAGAAAGGCGAACAGCCCGAGGAGCAGGCCGAGGACAGGCACCCCCCCGAGGATCATTGAACGCATCAGATAGCGATCGACGCTCATGATCGTTTCCCCGAGGTCAGAAAGGCGGCCACCACGACGGCGAGGAGCAGGCCGGGCGCCCACCAGAGATAGGGAGTGGCTTCCTGTTCCACGCTGGTCCGCGCCACACCGAGCAGGTTGTAGTACAGCGCATAGATCACCACGGCCAGCATGATCTTCGAATAGCGCCCCCGGCGCGGCTGTGTTCTCGACAGGGGCACGGCGAGCAGGGCCAGAAGGAGCGCAGAAACCGCCGTGGACTGGCGCCACTGCAACTCCGCCCTGGCATCCGGTGAGGATGACCCGGCCAGGTCCCGGTTGCTCATGCGCTTCGGCTTAAATCCCACGGACTCCGGAATGGCGGTGGGCAGATAAAGGGTGAATTCCTGAAACCGGGCAACGAGATCGTAGCCGCTGCCGCCGATTCGGAAGACCTGGGCGTCGAATACGTCGAGTCGATGGGCGTCTGGTCTGGCATATGCCTCGAACCGGCCCGTGCTGGCGGAAATGACCTGAGAGGCCGTGCCGTCCCGGGTGCGGACGAACAGACCGGAGAGCCTGCCCGGCCCGTCACGATCCTCCATGAAGATCACCCGGCCGCGCTTGTCATCGTAGTGGAAGCGACCGGCCTCGAGTGCTTCCAGATCGTTGAATGCCCGGGCTTCTGCCTGAAAGGCGTAGAGCTCGTTGTAGGCCCAGGGCCTGGCCCACAGCGACAGCGCGGCGATCAGAAGGCCGACCACGCCGGCCAGCAGGAGGATGGGCAGAATGATCCGGCGCTCGCTGATGCCGCTGGCCTTCATGGCGGTGATTTCCCAGTCCGAATAGAAGCGGCCGAGAGCCACCATCAGACCGATGTACAACGCCACCGGCAGCAGCATCTCGAGTGCGATCACCGCGCGCAGCATGGTCAGGGTGAACACCGCATTGGCCGCCAGCAGACCTTCCGTGGCGTCCGTCAGGTATCGGGTGAGGCTGAAGGTCACATAGAGGGTGGTGAGAGCGAAGGTGATGGCGACGAACGGCGTGGCCACCTCACGCAGCAGATAACGATCGACGATCATGCGGGAGATCGCATCTGCGTCGGCCGCGCAGGCAGGCGCCGTTCAGCATCCGGAAAGGGAAGGACTGGTATCATCGTGGCCGAATCTGAGGATGCTCTATGCGAAACGCTCTCAAGCTGATTGTGCTGTCCATACCGTTGGCATTGCTGTCCATGGTACCGGCAGTCGTGGTCGGTTCCGATGCCGGCTCGAGCGCCAGCACAGAGACTGAAACCATAGTAATCCGGGCCGACCGGGCCTGGGAAGAGGCGGACGGCAGCGAGGTGCTGCACTTCGCGGGCAACTTCGAACTGATTTCTCCGGAGTGGGAACTCCGCTCGGAGGAAGCAGATCTGTACGGCCCCCTGGATGACCCGACCCGGATCGTCGCCCGTGGCGCGCCAGCCTATCTGACGATTCTGGATGGTGCTCAGACCATCGAGGGCGAAGGACTCGTCATCGAGTACCGGCGGGAAGAGGACGTGCTCGTATTGCAGCAGGACGCCCGTCTGGCAGGCGACGACATCTCCATGACCAGCTCGGAAATCGTCTTCGATGTGGGCGCGGAACGCCTGCAGTCGAGCGGTACGGATGGCGTGGAGATGGTTCTGGAGCGGGTCCGGCCGGTCTCCGGGCAGCCTGCTAGCGCATCGCCGCCTTGAGCTCGGCAAGCAGCTGCGCTTTCACGTTGCCGTCTGCGCCATTGTCGTGGCCCACGTTCGGCGGCCCGGGCCAGCCCGGATCCGTGAAGGTGGTGCCAGCATAAGTCTGGTCCGTTTCGAACCGGGGCAGCACGTGATAGTGCACGTCCGGGTCCACCATCATCAGCATCAGGTAGTTGAGCTTCTGATAGTCGAACAGGGCGCTCAGGCCGCGCTCGATATCGGTGACGGCTTTGCCCATCTCCGTGAACGCCTCCGGGCTGATGTCGGAGAATCGGGTCGCCTGATCCCGGCAGGCGAGAATCAGGGCCCCGAGGGTCGCCTGAGCCGGCCGCAGCAGCACGACCCAGTGCTCGTATTCCTTGATCAGGGTGTCGGGGTAACCGAACTTCTCGATGGTCTGATTCATGCCATCCTCCTTGATACCGGTGGGCTTAAGCCTTTTCTTTGCGCAGCTCAGGGGCTTTCTGAGCCTTATGGAGCGGTGCTACCCGCTCCCACCAGCCTGGCACCACGCGATTGGCATGCGCCAGGTCATCCTTGTCGTCCAGTTCGCACCAGCCGAGTCCGGTGATATCGCAGATGCCGACCAGCTTGTCGGCGGCCAGCTCGTCCACGGCAGAGAGGTACCAGCGGGCCAGGGTGGATTCATGCTGCATGAGGGATTCGATCTTCTGCACAAACCGGGCCGCACCCGCCTCGTTGAAGCGGATCATGCCGATGGATTCGTGGGTCACGTGCTCGGCCTGGAGCTTTTTACCCACCCGCTTGAGGTCGCCATTCGACGCGATCACCTTCATATCGTCGCTGTCGTAGGACGGCTTCGTATTCGTGGTCAGATTAATGGGGTGTTTGTCTTCGGCGGCGACCACACGACGGTACACCTCTGGTTCGAACATGGTGTCGCCATTGATGATCACGAATGGTTCGTGCATCTCATGTCGCACAATCCAGCAGGTGCCCAGGTTGTCGCAGTTCGCGTAGAAAGGGTTGTACGACGTGCGAACCGGCATGCCGCCCTGTTCGTTGTGCTCATCGACCACGGTCTGGATCTTCTCCGCGTGGAAACCGGTGGCGACCACCACCTCTCGGGCACCCGCTTCCTCGAGCGCCGCGAGCTGCCAGCCGAGTGCCGATTTCTCGCCGACGGGGAGGACGCTCTTGGGGGTTTCTTCCGTCAGGGGTAACAGTCGCCGACCCTGGCCAGCGCTCAGAATAATCGTCTTCACGGTGTTCTCCGACTCCGTTGGGCCCGTGTCTGCGGGCGGTCTCGAGCGCGGCGGAGTTTAGCAGCCGGGCCCGTCCAGTTCATCTAAGTGTCATGGTCGGCCTTCGACCCATCTGACAGCTCTACAGTATCGGGATGGCATTTCGAGACCTGGCCGAGGCGGTCAGTCGACCGGCTTCAGGGGCCGTCATAGAGATTTTCCTGCAGGTGGGCAGCCAGTCGATGGGAGAGTGCAATGATGGTGAGTGTTGGATTTGCCCAACCGCCCGTGCTGAAAACGGAGCTGCCGGCGATGAAGAGATTAGAATAGCCGAATACTTGACAGTTCCTGTCTACCACGCCAGTGGAAGGTTCGTCCGCCATACGGGTGGTGCCCATGTGGTGGTAGCCGCCGATGGGATGGTTGCCCACGGTGGGGTCCACGGGCCATTCCGTGGTTTCATCGGAGATCCATTGTACCGGCTCGAAGCGGCCGCCACCGGCCCGCTGCAATGCCAGATCGAGTTCGCGTGCGAGGACGGCCAGCGTATGTTTGTCCTGCTGGTTTGTCCGCCAGTCCAGATCTGCCCGGGGCAGACCCAGGGCATCGCGCTTCTCCGACAGCAGCACTCTCGAATCAGGGTTTGGTGCCTGTTCGGCGCGGATCATCGCGTAGATGCTGCGGCTGCCGGTGCGGGCTGCCAGGCGCACCAGGGGGGTTCTGTGCCGCTGGAAGAAGCGGCGGGTGCGGTTGTAGCTGTGCCACAGCGTCCGATTGACCCGGTTGGGAGACAACTGGTGTTTGAGGGTCATGTAGGCGCGCTTGTTCAAGGTCAGGCCGGCTTGCGGATCCCGCTGCTGCTTGAAGGTGAGGGCCGTGTTCAGGATACCTTCCCGCTCCTGCAGTTCCGGGCTCGGACGCAATACGGGCATCAGAGGCACCGAGCCCCTTGGAAAACGCTTCTTGAACGCGGACCAGAGCGCATAAGCCTGATCTGAATCCACGCGTCCCAGCCGGCCATGGGGATGCTCCATGAAATAGCGCCCAACCTGGTCGTGGCGATTGCCGATGCCCTGGGACTCGACATCCCGGCTCGCAAGCAGCAGGCGGGCATTTTCGATGGCGCCAGCGGCCAGCACGAACGCCCGGGCCGTGATCCTGGCCGATTTGCCGTGCAGATTGCGTACTTCGAGGTGGGTCAGGCCCGCAGCGTTCCCGGCCGCCTGCAGGTGCGTGACGCTGGCGTGGGTCAGGACCTGAACGTTGCTGGCGGTCAGCAGATCGTCGCAGCGGCTGGCGCTGAAACGTTCCTTCTGCTCATCGAAATACCAGAAGCTGGAGGCGAACGCTTCGCCAAGGAAGGCTGGTGGCCGGGTGCCCAGACGATCCCAGGCGGTGTCGCTGCTGATGGGCCCACCCAACTGGAGCTGCTCGTGTGCATAGCGATAGCCGTCTTCCAGATCCTGACGATCAATGGGCCAGCCGCTGTAAGGAACCCAGGACTTCTTCTGGAAGTCGTCCGCATCCAGCGGCACACAGCGGCCGCCCCAGATGTTGGTGGTGCCGCCGAAAAAGCGCAGTCTTGAGTCCACCAGATCGTAGTACGTCTGTCCGCGGTTCTCACCGCTGCCGAGATCGGTCACCGCGACTTCGTGGTCGAATCCGCCCGATTCGAGCAGGCAGATCTTGAGTGGGCTCGCGAGGAGACTTCGGGCCAGGCTGATGCCGGCAGCACCGGCGCCGACTATGCAAACGTCGGTTTCAATCCGGGTCTGGTCCGGGATTTCTGAGAGATCCTGCAACATGCGATTTAAAGCGATAGCCAGCGGAGGGGTTCAGTGGGGGCGATTTTCAAGGATCTGCCGGATGAGTGGAAGATCTCACCATCGAGTATGTACGGACCGTCGAAACTGAGATCCACTGTCTGCGCGGTGCGGCTGTGATAACCGGGGACTGCGGCCATGCGCGCTTTGCCGCGGAGCAGATCGGGTGCGTGTCGGAAGAGATCGGCCGCGTCGGCATCGACCCAGGTCAGGTGCAGATCCCCGGGATTGCCGCCTCCCCAGAAGGGCTGGCTGCCGAACAGTAAGCGATCGAGGGTGGTGGCCAGGAGCCCGTACACCAGACCGGTGTGGCCATCCATCGTCATGGCAGTGGACGAAGAAACACTTCGCAACCCCGAAATCATCGCCCAGAGGGAGCGGAGCCGGTTACCGAGCGCTCCCTGAGTACGCTCCTCGTTCCAGCGCTCGACTACCTGTGCGATGACGCCGAGCCCGAAGAAGAATCCGTATTCCGGCCGGTTGTCTGAATCTACCCGGACGAGTGGACGGGTCTGAATCGTTGGGTCACTCGTCCGAATAATCCGTTCCAGGGAAGCAACACAGGCTTTGCGGCTGCGGGCCTGATTCAGGGCATTGGCATTCATGTTGGTGGTGCCGAATGGCAACACGGCGATCGGTGGCAGTTGGGAAACCGGCAAGTCGTGTAGTATCTGCGTCAACGTCATCTGCAGGGTGCCGTCACCGCCGAATAACGCGATCAGATCAGATTGCCTTACCTGTTCGGCAGTGACGGTGGCGGGATCACGAATCCAGCGGCCAGGCAGCTGAATGTCCTGCAGATGACCACCGCTGCCACTCCTGGCGTTGGCGATGAGCAGTGCGTTCAGCATTCGCGGAGGATTTTTTCCGCCAGGGCGTGATCTGCCAGCGAATCCACATCCACGGCGGCTCGGGCGGAAAGAATTTCCACATGCGCCACCCGGCAACCGGACTTCTCGCTGATTTTCTGCAGGGTCTCACCCAGTGTGAGTTTTCCTGCGAGGTATCGAGTCAGCGTGCTGAAGCCGATTTTCCGGGCCATCCGCCAGGGCTTTTTGCGGTGCTGGGCGATGCTTTTCCAGAACTCGAGCAGACGCGCACCGGCCTCGGTTCTCACCATGAACAGGTTGCTGCCGCAGTACTCACCGTCTGCGAATTTCAGGACGGTCCGTTTCGAGTCCGGGAACGCCTTCCGGACCGTGGGATAGGGCACCAGACCGACGATGAAGTCCGCATCCTGCAGCAGCGCGAGATTGCAGAAGCCGTCGACGATTTCCGGAGTCAGCAGCGCGTGATCGGCCGCAGTGAGGAGCACGGGCCGATCGGGGAGGCTCGACAGTACGGCCAGGACGCTTTCTGCGGGCCCGGATTCGGGCTGGATCCAGGTGAAGTGCGAATGCCCGAGGAGCTGTTGAATGGCCTGGCTGTTCTCCAGGATGGCTTCGTCCGGACCGCACAGACGGCCACCTTCGATGGCAGCGGAGTCTGCCAGCGTATCCATAACGCGGCTGATACTGGATTTTCCCGCCACGTCGACCAGCACGCTGGAATCCAGTCCGAAGTGCCTGGCCAGTGCGTTGCCGCCAGGACGCTCGCCGGCCAGTACGATTGCCGGGATGCTCATGCGAGTTCTTTCTCGTACATCCGGTAGCGCTTGGAAATCGTACCGCCGATGTGCTCCATGATTTTGCGCATGCCGTCGTTATCCTCGAGTATCCAGGAGGTTTCCACCATGCGGGCCCCACGGGCATAGCCGGCTTTACGGACTTTTTCGATCAGGGCGATGGCGATACTCGGGCCTAAGGTGGAATGGTGATATTCCTTGCGCACGCCCATGAGCGGCACGCGGACGGTGCTCGGAAACTTCACCTTCAGCTTCCACAGCAGCTTTGCCCAGCCGAACGGCAGCAGCTTCCCGCCCATCCCGGCAATGATCTCGTTGAGATTCGGCACCATGACGATGAAGCCAGCCGGCCGGCCGTCGATTTCCGCCACCATGGCGAGATCCTCCGGCACCACATACATGAGTTCGTTGCCCACCGCAGTAAATTCTTCCTCCGTGAACGGCACGAAGCTCCAGTTTTCGGACCAGGCATCGTTGAAGATGTCGCGAAGGGCTGCCAGTTCTTCGTCTTTTCGCGATCGGTCGAGCGGGCGAATCACGGCTTCTTCCTGAACTCTGCGCAGCTGCCGGGCGAAGAGTCTGGGCAATTCGAAATCCGGTGGCGAGAGGTAGGCGAGCATGTCCTGGCAGCCGCGGTAGCCGAGCGTCTCCAGATGCTGGCCGTAGTAGGGCTGTGCGTGGCCCATGAGAAAATACGGTGGAGTATCGAATCCATCCACCAGCAGACCGACTTCCTGATTGATGCCCAGATTGAACGGGCCGAGGATGCGATTCATTCCGCGATCGCGCAGCCAGTACTCCGCGGCTTCGGTCAGACTCTGAAACAGATCGGGTTCATCGATGCCTTCGATCAGGCCGAAAAAGCCCGTGCTGGCGTCGTGGTGCTCGTGGTAGAGCTGATCGATCTGGGCCGAAATCCGGCCGACCGGCTTGCCGTTCCGGTAGGCCACGAAGGGTTGCCACTGAGCGTGCCGGAAGTACGGGTGCTTCGGAGAAAAGTCCTCCTTCTTCATCAACTCGAGCGGGGCCACCCAGTTGGGATCTTTCCCCTGGGCTGCGGCGGGCGCCCGGATGAAGTCGTTCAGCGTCTTCCGGTCCGTGACTTCGACGATGTCGAAGGGTGTGGTCATGGGCTGTTCTGTGTACTTTTGGTGACAGGAATACTAGCACCCTGATGTCCGAACGGTGGGCCAAACGGGCCAAGGACGGGTGCACACCGGCCACCGCTTTGGCGTAGAATGCGCCTCTGCAGGCGGTAACTTGCTTGCTGTATGGGCCTATAGCTCAGTTGGTTAGAGCAGTGGACTCATAATCCATTGGTCCCAGGTTCGAGTCCTGGTGGGCCCACCAATCAGGTACATCTCAAAGCGTAATGCCCGCCTGGCTGAAAGATTTTCTCGGCGACCGAATTCAGATCAACTCTGTGTTGATCGTGCTGTGCTTCGCCTCAGTGCTTGCGCTCAGTTCTCAGAGTGCGGCCAGTTATTCGAGCTACATTCTCGCCCTTTCGATGATTGCATCCTTCCGACGCTGGAATGATGTGTTTCGGCTCAGGCTGTTCTGGCTGATGCTCATCCTGCTCGCGTACCTATCGCTGTCTGTCTTTTGGTCTCAGCCGTTCAGCTGGCGCAGCGTTTTGGGGATATTTTCCCGTTCACTGTTGGTACTGACTTTCGTTGTTGCGTTGGCGGAATGTCAGTTACGCGGCGATGTTCAGAGATGGCTGGGTCGAGTATTGGCGATTGTTGGTACTGGGTCCGCAGTGGCGGCAATAGTGTTCTATCTGCTTGAGCCGCCAGTTGGAGGTCGTCTATCCGGTTTGGGCCAGTTGGATAATCCGGTTGTTGTGGGCCTGGTCTTGGGTGCAGTGCTCGTTATGCTTGGACACATGCTGATGACCGATGACGATCTTCGTTGGCGGTGGATTGCATGTATTGGATCTATCAGTGTTTGCTACGCAATTTATCTTTCGGGCTCCAGGAATGCGACGGTCAGTTCGATTCTGGGTGTGATGGTTGTGATTTTCTCCACTCGAATTCGAGATCCCCAGCGCTTCGCTGCGGCTGCAGTGACATTGCTCACAGTGGCTGGTTCGATATTCGCGGCACTGGCAGTTAGTGAGGTCGGTGGAGAGGTGTTGTTTCCTAGGGGTGATAGCTTCCGTCTGGATATCTGGGCGCGAGTTTTCGAACGGGTCATGGCGGAAGGCCCCATCTTCGGTCTAGGCATAAGCACACCTGATATGGTTCCAGTAGGCGAACGAACTTTCAGTCATCCTCACAATATGTATCTGGCAGTCCTGTTTCAGGGCGGGATTGTTGCTTCATTCTTGTTTGTTGCGTTGGTCATCGGTTGTACAGCCAGCCTCTTCAGCGCGTATAACACGAAGAGTGCAAAGCTTGGTTTGGGCCTTTTGACCATGGCAATGAGTTCATACTTCCTAGATGGACACGAACTGATCGATAAGGTTGGGGAAACTTGGTTTCTGTTCTGGTTACCGGTTGGTATTGCTCTCGGATTGACGTGGGTGGGTTCACTGGCAGTCGATCATGGGGACGATATCTGAATCAGTTTTGGATCAGTAGCTCTCTAAGCTTGGCTGGATACTTCATAAGAATTCTGGGCCAGCTTGTGTGGATCCCGTTGTCCTTGCAAGCCCGGATAATCTCGCGATTCAAAGTGTAGGTGGCTTTGAGCCCGGAGGTGCTTAGTCCGCCGAGTTGCATTCGGACTACCACCGATGCTATGCGCCGATAAGATAGCCCATGTATGAGAAAGGCTCGAATTAGGAACTCGTAGTCTGCTGCAATTTGATAGTCGGTTCGATAGTAGCCGACTCTCTCATAGGCAGTAGAGCGCAAGAACACTGTTGGGTGTGGAGGCATCCAGCCAACACGGAGTTTTTTAGGGTGAAACTGTTGGGAAGAGTAGAACCTGCGCACCCGATGGGGCTGAGAAGCAGAAAAGAAGACGAGGTCGGCATAGACAAGGTCGATCTCGGGATCTCTGAACGCCTCGTCATACAGTGACAGAACATTCTGGTGTGCATATAAATCATCACCATTTAGTATTCCGATGACATCACCTGAAGCGAGGGCGATACCTTTGTTGATTGCGTCATATAAACCATCATCGGGTTCAGAGATGACCTTTCCAATCTTAGATTCGAAGGGAGCAATTGCTTCTAGCGTGCCATCAGTGGAGGCACCGTCTACCAGAATTATTTCGGGAGTTTTGTGCCATTTCTGGTTCAGGATGCTCTTGATCGTACGTTGGATAGTGGCTTGGACGTTGCGCACTGGCACAATGATGGAGAAGCTCGCCGGTTGACTACCCTTGTGGGAAACGAGTGGATCAGGCATATCCAGATTCGGTGATGTGCAACGCCTCTTCGATGGAGATCTTTGGAAACACGGTTAGTTCACCATCGATGGTCGCGTCCAGGACCTGCCGTCCAGCATCATCGAATGCCGTTTTAGCTCTTAAGTAAGAATGCTCACTCCCAAGCAAGTCAGGTAGCCCCCAGTACTGCCCCGGGCGGAAGTAGTCCTCAGCAAAATGATTGTTGTCCGGTCGCTGTCTTTTCTCAATGCCTGTCTTTCCTTGGGGCGTATCGAAGTGGTGATCGACCCCGACCAGAATCACGGGGTTTGCACCCAAATAGTAGGCAAACTGAAGTGCTGAATACGTGACTGTAGGGCTTATGCTGCCGAATCCCGACAAGATGTCGGTAGAAAACTCTGCCACTGGCCGGTTCTTGAAGAAGTGAATGTTTTTGCTGTCACGGTTTGACAAGAACCAGCGACATTTCGACGCAAGGAATATCGGGATAGTGCTCGCTTCAAAGACGTCACGGTGTTGGCGCACGACAAGATTGTTAACGCAGACAATCAAAGTTGGTCGCCAAGCGACGGTTGGAAAGATGAGATCGATTTTGTTCATTCCGATTGAATGGATTTGATCGAAGCTGTCAAGCGGTGTCTGATTCAGGCTCGGCCCATTACCAACCACTAGCATTGGTTTGCCCTCGATCTGGGCTCTTAGTGAGGACAGTAGCGAAAGTGTGGTGGGGTCGTAACGGAAGATCAGGCTGTCTAGACCGAAGCGTAGTTTGACTGTTGATTTGATTGTCTGCTGCAGAATTTTTCTGGCGAGCGACGACATAGATTGTTTTCTGTAGTTCCGCGGCTAGCAGCTAGTCGCGCTGGAACTCCTCGTTGTGTCGCTTTGCGACAAATTTGGTAACTTTCCCGCGGCCAGAACCGTTGTAGTGATCGCCGCTGCCAAAGTCCTCTCCACTCAAATCTAGATCGTCGAACACATTGGCAACTGGGATGCCGTTGTCCCGGAAGAACACTACTGAATCATTTTTAAACTGAATCACATCGTGGGCGGTCTTTCCGGATAATTCACTAGCGGGTTTGAAGATCACTACAAGTTGAGGAATACCGGCACTCTTTAACATAGCCGCAATATGTGGAACGAAACTCTGAGCGAACTCCGTTCTGTTTCCGGTAATGAAGCGACTGTCCTGGGGGCTAGCCACATCGGCAACCAACTCTTCCGACATCTGCACATGGTCTCTGGTAACTGCCGCCAGAAGTAGATCGCCGACGCTGGAATCACGAGTTTTGCTGATCATGGATTCTTCTCGGTATCGGTCATTCAGCAAACTCAGCCCTCCTATGCCAAGCTCCTTACTGCGCTGCAGTAATAGAGATCTGGCTTCAGCACGCAACGAGTACAGCTTTGAGTTGGCCAGCAATAGATCCACACGCTCCGTCCAGGGTAACTTGGTGCTTGCGCTGATGGCTTCGTATTCTGGTTCGTTGGCACTCCGAAAGCGTTCGATATAGCCAGCCTTACGTTGACGGAACGCGGGTATAATGGCGTAGTTCGGCCGGAAGCCCCAAATCAAAGTCTCTGGTTGCTCGTCTGCTTGAAGGATGGCGTTCTTGAATATCAGAAACCACAGGTTGGTGTAGTAACCATCGAAATAGTTGAAATCTACGTGGTGCCCCGTGGTGGCCTCGAAACTCTCCAGATCTATTCCTGTTTTGAACATTGAATTGCCGATGATAAGAACTCGGTCGGACTCTGGTGGATGTGTGAGCTCTAGCCATAGCGACTGAGAAGGCAGGAAGAGTCTCAGCCCTGTTTCCAGTGCCGCTAGGAATAAGAAGATCATCGCCAGCAGTAGAGGAGCTTTCACCGTTAGAACCTGAAGTAGATGAAGTCGCCGCCGCCCTCAACGCCGAACAAAACAATGATTGCCAAAAGGGCAGCGAGGTATAGGGAGAGGAATCTATGTTCCTTAATCTCCGACTTTGTGATGTCTACGAATCGGGTTTCCATCGCATCTATGATAGCCGCCAATATCACGAAAGGCGCCAGTTGGCTAAACAGCAGAACGGCGATATCGGCAAGCGACCAGTCGGTTGCTAGCTGGAGCGTGTAACCGGCAATGAAGCTAAAATCCTCTACGCGAAAAAGGAGCCATCCGTAAAGCGTCAGACAGAAGGTTAGCCCCCATGCGCCGGCTTCATAAGCGCGGGAGCTGAGAAAAAAATCCGGCACAAAACGGCGGCAGTGGTCCTCGTAGAGTTTGTGGAGAACTAGCAGAATACCGTGGTAGAAGCCCCACAGCATGAAATTTGCTGCTGCACCGTGCCAGAGTCCACTAACGGTCATTGTGACAAGCAGGTTTACGTGCATACGCGGTTCCGAACAGCGGCTGCCGCCAAGTGGGATGTACACGTAGTCACGGAACCAGTTGCTCAGTGTAATGTGCCACCGTCTCCAGAACTCTGTCATGTTCTTGGAAATATAGGGATGTCGGAAATTGAGCAGAATTCTGATCCCCATGAGACGCGAGATCCCCCGTGCGATGTCCGTATAGCCGGAAAAATCGCAGTAGATCTGGAAGGCAAACCCTAGCATCGCGACTGCGACGATGGGGCCTCCCAGCGTTGGATTCTGGAGAACTCCGTCGACGATCGGGGCGAGGTTGTCGGCGATGACGACCTTCTTTATGAACCCCTGGGTCACCATGTAGACACCATAGGTGATATCTGAACGAGAGACTTGGCGGTCGGTTTTGAGCTGCTTCAGTAGGTTCGTAGAGCGTTCGATGGGCCCCGCGACCAGTTGAGGGAAAAAGCTGACAAATAGGGCATAGTCCCTGAAGTTTTTCTCAGCGACCGTATTTCCACGATACACGTCGATCAAGTAGCCTATTGACTGAAAAGTGTAGAAAGAAATTGCGATCGGCAGGCCTAGCGCGAGTGTGATTTTCTGAAATGGAAGTCCGATCGTCTCGAAAAATAGATGGAAGCTCTCTACGAAAAAATTGAAGTACTTAAAAACGCCGAGAATGCCGAGGAGGAGGCTGATGCAAAGAGCCAGCATGGGTTTGCTGGAAGATGGGGCTAGGGCGATCCGGCGGGCGCCGAAATAGGAAATCGCTATACAACTGACCAGTAGCAGAATGAACAGCGGTTCGCCGAAGGCATAGAATATCAGGCTAGCCAGTAGAAGCATTGCGTTCTGGTGTGAACGCTTCTTGAGAAGGTAGTAGAGCGCCAGAACAAGCGAGATGAACAGGACGGCGGTGTAGGAATTGAAGGTCATATAGTCTATTCACCGATGACGCAGACGAAGCTTGCGGCTGGGCTTTAGGCTCGTTCCAGTATTTGATTGCACGTGGGGAACAGTTTGAAGCCGCCGGGTTGGGCGGCCCGCATGTTAGCGAATTTGCTCCGTAAGTAGAACACCGAGTTGTCGCTTGCTTTCTCTATTCAGGCGTAGGCGATAGACTGCCTCTGTATTGGATAGTCCTCACTGCTACACGTGGCTGTCGGTGATTCACCACCGCTGTTCGGACAATGCTAAATGCCGCGCTCTCGTCTAGACCATGTTCTGGATCGTGGCCCAGAAATTTTTCGCTAGGTTCAATTTGTATGCCTGTTAAGGTCAGTGTGGTGGTTCCCGTGTACAACATGGAACTTCACCTTGAGAAATGCCTGGATTCCATCTTGGCTCAGACATTGCGTGATATAGAGGTTGTCATCGTTGACGACGGGTCCGAAGATAAGTCGCCAGTCATACTAGAGCGGTATGCAAGCCAAGATCCCAGAATCAGAGTATTGAGCCAGCCTAACGCCGGGTTAGCAGCAGCCAGGAATCTCGGTATCCGTGCTGCCGTGGGAGAATTCATAGGATTTGTCGATAGCGATGACTATGTCGATTCGTGCATGTTCGAGAATCTTTACCAGAGAGCCATTTCGGACAGAAGCGATGTGGTTATCTGCCAATATAGGGAGGTGTCATCGACCGGAAAGGTTAGACGAACTTCGTCGATCCAGGAGCAGCCAACCAAGGAGGCCTACTTTCGGAAAGTCCTTTCTGCCGAAGAGTCGTCGATGGCGTGCAACAAGATGTATAGGCTGAGCCTGTTTGCTGACCGAAACATTGCGTTTCCTGTTGGCCTTCTGCATGAAGACGTACCAACAATCTATCGGTTAATTTACTATGCCGAATCTGTGTCCGTTGTTCCTGATATTGGATACAACTGGGTGCGGCGTGCAGGATCGATCAGCAAAAGCGTTTCATTCAAGCACGTACTGGATCTTATGTGGGGTCTCGCGCTCACGCTGCAATTTCTGCGGGCTGAAGGTGTGGACATCAAGTATCGGGATTGTTTCACTCGCCGGTCTTTTCACTTTAGTTTGGGTGGGCTAGATCGCATGAGGCGAGATCACCCCGATCAGGAATCTACCGTGCGAGGCTTGATAGAGCTCTGGTTGAACGTACTTGGCGTCAACTCTGCGGAAAGTTTGCTGGAACTAAAGCAAATTGATGAGCATCTCTACAAGAGATGTCAGCTAGAGTTCGATGCCGACTTGACTGACAGTTTATCGGCGCGGCAGTTGCAGGCTCAATTGGCGAAGGCGGAGGATGCGCTGACATCAATAAAAGAATCGCTCAGCTACCGACTCGGGCACCGGATAGTCACGATTGGGGGGAAGGTCTTACCGCCTGGATCAAAGAGAAGGCACTGGTTCTTGCGTGTGGTCTTCTTCTTGAGACGGAAGTAGTCGCAACTAATTTTATTGAGGAGTGTACGTTTGAGCTGGTACGAAGATGAACTGACAGTGCTTGAGGGGCACTCGGTTGCGACTGCGACTAAGTTCGCGAGAAAGATCCGATATAAGGCCGGGTCTTTGGGTATGCCGCTGACAGCAAACGAATCACGTATTTTAAAGTGGAAAGACAAATACAGAGGAAAGCGAGCATTTCTCATTGGCAACGGTCCTAGTCTGAATCACTTGGATCTCAGCCTTCTCGGGACGGAAATCACCTTTGGTGTGAATGCCATTTATCTCAATGCTGAAAAGATGGGATTCCTGCCAACTCACTACATCGTAGAAGATACTTTTGTTGCCGAAGACAGGGCTGAAGAAGTAATTTCACTTGAGGGGCCGACAAAGTGGTTTGGCAATTACCTGAGGTACTGCCTTGGAAATGCAAATGCAAACTGGCTAACGTTGTCGTAGACTACAGAAATTACAATAATTTTCCGCATTTCAGTCAGAACGCAGCCCGAGTCATTTGGGTCGGTGGGACCGTAAGCTACATTGGAATGCAATTGGCCTATTTCATGGGCGTCGAAAAATTGTATTTGGTTGGTTTTGATCATTCCTACACTATTCCAGATTCGGGAATCAAGCAGGGAAATGAAATTCTCTCAACTTCTGATGACCCGAATCATTTTCATCAGGACTACTTCGGAAAAGGATACCGGTGGCATGATCCCCGAGTCGATCGAATGGAGCGGGCATACGTTCGATCGAAAGAATATTACGCAAATGCGGGGCGAAGTATCATAAATGCTACTAAAGGGGGACAGTTGGACACTTTTGAACGGGTTGAGTTTGAGTCGCTCTTCTAACGATTTAGAGAGCGTATCCAGCGAAACAGACGCTTGAGGAATACCGGCACGTAAGGTTTAGTGCGTACCAGCAGAGATCGTAGCAGCGGCACAGAAGAGTATGTTACTTCGGTCAACTGCCCAAGAGCGCAGGTGATAGAGGCGGTCGATGGTGGAGTTCGAAATGCGACGAGATTTCCCCACGCTTGTGGATCAGCGAGATCGCATGGATATAGACGAAGCGAACGCCACTGATGTTGAATTCCGTATCTGATGACTGGGTACCACTCACTGACGTAAACAGCGTAGCCTTTTCCAACTAGAAATTCTGCGATATCACGCCAGCTGTGGCCCAAGTGCTGTGTTTTTGAATCTTCGAATTCGCATACTATAATTTCTGGTCTGATTTTCTCCCACGGAATACCTTGGATTACAGGGAAGTCATATCCTTCAACGTCAATCTTCAAGAAGTCAATGCGGCTGAGTCCGTAGCTTTCGACGACGTCATGTAGACTGGTTACCTCGACGGTCGTGGTCGTCTCATGTGTGGAGTGAAAGGGAATAAGGCCGCTGATTCCGTCGCTCTCTTTCGAAGTATAAAAGGCTGCTTTGGAGGATGCGTGCTTGCCGACCGCTCTTGGATCGATCTGTACTTGCTCACAATTGGAGAACTTCTTAGTAAGAGCGGAACGATTGTTGCCGTCTGGCTCGAAAGCAACCACCCGCCAGCCTTTTTTGACGAATGGTTCGGCCGAAGACCCACGATGAGCCCCAACATCTAGCATGGTGAAAGTGCTGCCAGTCCATTCGTTTGTTAGCAGGCTTACCAGTTCGGATTCGTCCAGGTTAACGCCTTCTTCGCGAGAGGCGTACGCAAGGTGCTGGAGTTGGGAGGATGTGCTTGCGGTCTGGAGGATCTCGTTGAATTGTCCGCGTCTAACATGGATATTGAATTGATTGGATGCAAGCTTCCTGCATGCCGCGCCAAGAGACTTGTATGCTTCGTGGGAGGTGCTAAGTTTTCTCAGCCAGTCAGCTACATGTCCTGAACCTTCTTCTGAGACAACAGTCTCTGGGATCATGTCTCGCATCATGTCTACCGTGCAGATACCTCTGGGTCCGTACACAAGCAAGGGTATTCCCGAGGCTAAGCACTCTGGGAGCTTGTTTGCCAGTGAGTACTGCACATAGGTTCGTGACTGCTCGTCGAAGTTGTATGCAATAAGGTTCGCATCGCCCGATTGGAGAAAACTAACGTACTCTTCTCTCGAATAGTCATTGGTTGTGATCCGGCAACTGCGATACTGAGCCAATCGTGGTCTTGCGGTTTCCGCCCAGCTTTCCCTCGTGTTGATGTGGAATCTGAACCCCGAGCCTTCTCGGTTTAGTGATTCTATCTCTGCTGCGACCCGACAGATGCTGTTCAGGGACATGTTCTCCGCCAATGCACCTGCATAGCACAGTGTGAACACTCCGCTGTTTCTGGGAGGAGAACAAGGCCACTCAGACACATCGACACCATTCGCTAGAGGCGTGAATTCTAGGCCGTATCGGTTGTAGAAGGCGTTCTTCATCGGATTGCTGATGCACAATTGCGCCGTCGAGCGATCTAGTAGCCAGCGCAGATCATCATTCAATGACTGATATCTCGGATCTCCTTCAGATTTAAGCCGATTTGGCCAATCGTCCATTATCCAGATCACCAGAGGCAGCGGATGAGCGCGAAGAAACTGCATTGCGAATTGATGAAGTGTGGGGTTTTCGGGTACGGGTCTGTATAGCACGCAAGTAGGCTCGAACTTGTGCAGGTGCTCAACAACCAGCGCAGGTTGCGCTCCATTGATCTCGAATGGGGCTCCTTCAAGAACGCCGGCCATAGACAATGTGCTCAAGGGGCCACTGAACACGCAAAGTTTCTGTTCGTCTGAAAGATCAGCCAGGAGGTTAGCCTTCAACTCGCCGGTAGCGGTGCCATCCCCGGGGGAAGTAATGTCAAAAATGGCGACTCTTACGGCTGAAGTCATATCTTCTGAGTAAGGAGCGGACCTTGAGTGGTGCGCATCATCGAACAGTGAATCGTAGCTGGCCCGAGGGAATACCTCCAGTTTACCTCCTACAGTGGCGTTGACGATACTTACGCCTAGTTCGTCGCAGACTCGTTTTGCTGCTTGGTATGCCTCGAGCATCTTATCTACTTGAGGATCATGCCATCTAAACCCTTTACCGAAGTAATCAGGGTCGAAGTGATTGGGATCATCAGAGCTCATATCAAGGACACCCGGCCCGGCACGTTTCGCGACTGAAGCGTCGGCAGGGATAGCGTAGTCGGCATCGACTCCCACCAAGAAGATCTTTCTAAATCCCAGGAAGACTGCCAGTTGTAGACAAGTAAAAGTAACTGTACAGCCTGCGTACGTGCATTGATCGGCATGAGGGGAGAAGTCGAATGAGTGGGGAAAACTTTTTCTCGGGCGGTGGTCGAAGAAGACAGTGGAGGGCGTTTCGTCTAAACAATATGCCAGGTAGGCTGGAAACAGACAGGTAGATCCTCGTATGCGGTTGATCTCCCGCGATCGGTCTTCAGCAACCAGATGATCTTCAACAACATAAAAGGTCGGAGACCAAGAGAGTTCTGCGGCTTTCAAAAAGAAGCCGTTTGTAGCAAAGGTTGTTTCACCCTTCAGTCTGTCGAGGTCTGTTGCATTTAGGCTTGGACCATTCCCAATAACAAAGCATCTATCCGAGGGGTAGTCCAAACTACGCAGGTCTTTCAGCCTTGGTCTGTGTACAGTATCTAGGGTTTCCTCATACAGTTTCTTTACCTTTGATAGCCCATCGATAGCATCTCGAAGGCTTAATCTTTCAGTGGGCAAGAAGATGGGGTCTTGCAGCGGCAGCGACCGCAACAAACGCAGGTACTGCCGGCCGTCACTTGAAAACAGGTGTTTCATCGCTGAAGCTCTTTCGCGCTTGCCGTTTTCTTTCTGGCTAAGGTCCTCAGGGTTGCCAGGTGCTTTCGCCGTGTCGTCAGTGGGGCGTTGAGAAATTCGTTTAGAACCGTCAACAATTCGTTCTGGTCTCTCTCAAGACGGGTTGTCTCTGCTAAGGCGGTCTCTTTATCTGCCTTCATTGTTGCGGTCAGTCGTTCGAGTTTGGCTAACAGCTTGTCTCTTTTTCGTCTGAGTTCGAAACATTTGCTCTTCCACGTGGCTGCACTTTGTTCTAGCGTCGCACATGCCTGCTTCTGCTGCTCAAGGGAGTGGGTTAGTTCACTTATTGCAGCCTCTCTCTCACTTGTGCTCTTAGCGACTCTTTTTTCTGCATCAGACAATAGCGCTGATGCCTTTTCTTCAAATGCGCGAACTCTTGCTAGCAATGGGTCGCTTGAATCACATAGTTGCAGGAATTCTTTCGGGCAAAGTGAAATCTCATAAATTTCGTTTCCATATCCTGAGAGATCGAATTCTCTCACTAACTCTCCGGACTTTGTGTCTATCTGGGAGATCCGGCATTGACCGTCTGCTAGTTCAAAATCTCCTGTCCTTCCATGGAGTAGTCTACCGGTACTTTTTGATATCTGCCGTCTGTGACTGGATCCGACGTAGAGTTGGTCCTCGAATGTACAGATGCCGCGAGTATAGCCTCCAACTTCGACTTCCCAGGCAGAATCGAGTTGTCTGACTGTGCCCTTGAGCGATTCACAAAAGTAGGTTTTCCCTTGAGAATGAAGTAAGGAGTGGGGTTGCTTGATTGCATCCAGCAATATTCCATCAGTCGTGGACATCACAAAGCCACTGTCTATCTCGGACCAAGACTGGTCCTTTGTGCGCTCACCGAAGGCGCTTACGATAAATTGTTGTCCATCGTGGGTAAGTGAGTTTAGATGTACCGAGTCGAAGTCCTTCGGAACGCCTGGTACAGACCAGATCACTTCCTCCGATACAATCTTCCCAGTGTCGTCTGAAATGAGTCGAACGATTTCATTAGTGCCAGAGCTGATACAGAACAACTCATTGTCGACCAAAACTAACGAATGAGGGTCGGTGATCCTGGTGCATCGATAGTTGTAGCTGCGATTGCGATCGGTCAGAAGAATGATATCGTTTTGCTGAGCACAGACGTACAGGTAAGAATCACTGTAAGCTATCCCCGTAGCCCCAAAGGCGACGTCGCCGATTCCAGTCGTAATCCAGCTGAACGTTCCGTTCACTACGTCGAGCACTCCCAGTTTTAGGTTGGGAGTGAATAACTGGTTGACGAAACTGACTAATAGCTTCATTGGCTTTGGTTCGTTTAGACGCGATACGGGGTGATTTTGCGAGCTTACTTGAAAGGCTTTTCCGGCGCACCTGAACGATATGCCCTACTGAGATGGTGCTGTATGTATTCAATCGCATTCTGTTGTTACCCTTTCGCCTAATCAGTGTGTGTGTGAAGAAAAATGACCGACGACCGCACAAGAGTGGTTCCAATAATTGCAGCTCGGAGAACCGGATCGAACTATTTTTGTGGGCTAATAGACAGGGCGTTTGTAGATGTCCACGCGTCCTATGAAATATTTCATGCTGACAAGAGTTACATTTACTCCAAAGCCAAGCCACAGAAAACGATTGAGGTAATGGGGCACTTCTCGATAGCCCCTGATGATCCGGATCGAGAAAAGAAATTGGTGGAGATAGCGCACAGCAATCCTAGTGAGTACGTTCGGGTGCTATCTGCATATTGCGAACAGCAGGTACTCGCGTTCAAGATTTTCCAGAGCCACCTCAAGCGACGCCAGGTAGCGGAAGTTATCGACTGCGCAGATTTGGTGATTTTTCTCAAGCGAGAGTTTGTTGATGTTTACATCTCGATGAAGAAGAGCCAATTGATGGATCAAATTAAGGGTTCCCAAGTCAAGCGTACAAATCTGGATACAAGTAATGTGAAGATCGTGTTTGATCCAGAGGAATACGAACAAAAGAAGGCGAACTACGATAACTGGTACGCATCTGTGCAATCGATCGTGTCAGCCCGTGGGACACCATCCGCCACTTTTGTCTACGAAGATCTTCATGGCATGACACGTAGTGCTCAGCAAGTTTTGTTGCAAGATGCCTTTGCTGATTATCTGGGGTTGAGGCTGCCAGTGGAGAAATTCCCTATCGAGGACCATAGACGGCAGGATACAAGTTCAAGTTATGAAGAAAAGGTAGAAAACTACGACCTCTTCGCGAGCTACCTTGGTGTGAATCAAGCAGGATCTGAGAAAACGCATTGGTGGAAGTTCTGGAGATAGTCCAACAATTAGAACGCTCTGGACTGCTTAGATATATCGGTGCGTTTCGTCGTGAAATCTGAGCTGGTCACGTATTTTTCAAGGCTGGGTCGAAATCGCAAGCTGCTGACCACCCTGGTGCTTGATGATTTTTCAGACCAGTATCGTGGAACCTTCTTGGGACTTTTTTGGGCCGGCGCTAGGCCGGTGTTGTTTGTTGGTGCGATATGGTTTGTATTCGAGGCTGGGCTGAAAGGCGTCAAACTGACCGATGGAAACCACCCCTTCCTGTTGTTTCTACTTTGTGGTTACCTCCCTTGGCTGTTGTTCTCCGAATCCGTAACGGGGAGCATGAACTCGATCAACTCGAAACGGTTCTTAGTCAAGCAGTCAAGTTTTCAAGTCTCTTTGCTGCCGGTAGTGAAGTACGGGTCGGCGTTAATTTTGCACAGTGTTTTCCTCGTCCTTCTAGCAGGGATACTGATCTTCCATGGATATTCACCGTCGCGATATTGGCTACAAATTCCTCTCGTGTTGTTTGCTCTTTTCCCTTTGGTGCTTGGGCTAGGTTGGCTCACCTCTTCTCTGCGGGTGTTCTCTGGGGATGTGGCTCAGGTCGTCGGCTTGGTTCTTCAGGTTGGGTTCTGGATGACACCTGTATTCTGGGGGCTGGAGCGCCTGCCAGATGACATGCAGGAGCTGATAAGAATAAATCCAATGGTTCTTGTGGTCGAAGCTTATCGCGACATTTTTCTCCGTGGGGAATGGGTATGGCAATCCGAAGGGGGATTGGTTCTGTATATGGCGATCTCGACGATAATATGCATGCTCGGAGGTCTGGTCTTCAAACGTCTGCGCCCTCATTTTGGTGAGGTTATCTAGGAATGCACGGAAATCTGGTGACCGTACGTGATCTGTCGAAAATCTACCGTTTGTATGACAAACCATTCGATCGAGTTAGAGAGTCTCTGAGCCTTACGGGAAAACCATATCATCGAACTTTCCAAGCTTTGTCTGAAGTTAGTTTTGCGCTTCGTCGTGGAGAGTCACTGGGAATTCTCGGAAAGAACGGGCACGGTAAATCCACGCTGCTGAAAATCATCGCTGGGCAGCTTCAACCGAGCTTTGGGAGCGTAAGTATTCATGGCAGAGTTGCAGCGATTCTGGAGTTGTCGTCGAACTTAAATCCGGAGTTGTCTGGTCGGAAAAATATTGATCTGGGAATTCGCATTTCAGGAGTGCCGGCAAATGAGCGCGAGTTTGTTGCCGATGATGTTGTTCGTTTCGCAGATATCGGTGAATTCATCGATCAACCCGTGAAGACCTATAGTAGCGGCATGAAATCTCGGCTCGGATTTGCTTTGGCCACTTCGGTCAGCCCCGATGTGCTGATTCTTGACGAAGTCTTATCTGTAGGTGACTTCGAGTTTCAACAGCGATGTCTGGAGAGGATGAACGCGATGAGACAGGAGATGGGTGTCCTGTTTGTTTCCCATTCGATGAACGCGGTTCGTCACTTTTGCGACAACGCAATTGTATTGGAATCTGGCCGCGTCAGTTATCAGGGGACGGCTGAGGGCGCAATTCAGTACTATGTTGAAACTAGCGAAAATGACAAAGCTAAACTCAAGAAGTCTGCCAGAACTTCAGCTCCATTCTTTGGAGACCTTTTCGAAAACCGCCAAAAAGTCGCTGTTAACCGGCATGGCTGGCGTGTTTCATCGCCTATCAAAACGCATGACAGAATATGTCTTGAGTTCGATTTTGAACTTCGGCATGAAGTCCGACAGCTGATTATAGGAGTGCCGATCTGGAGTGTGGAAAAGCGTACGTTGGTAACCTCCATCATGTCGGATTTTTCGAGCGTGGATATTCCTGTCAAAGATGGGCGGTGTACAGGCACTGTTGAAATCGAATGTTGTTTGAATCCTGGCACTTATATTTCCACCTTCAATGTTAGGGATGGCGTAGAGTACCTCTATCGACAACTGAACAATGAATTTGCCGTCCGCGATACGCGCCGCTCCTTCGGGGATTTTAGTCACCGAGCCGCTTGGGAGTTTGATTGACCCAAATCGGCCTATGCAATCGAGGAATGTGTCCCGCCAGCGTCATTCTCCCGGGCCACATATTCACCGATCTACAGGCCTTTTCTGCAGCCGGACCAGGTTCTTTGGTTAGTTCATCTCGTGCCCTGTCTGCCTGCGTCAAGTGCCCACTTGCTGGGGGAACTCCGGTTGATAGAAGTTGTTGTGGGATCTGGATATCTTGAATACTTCTTCAGGTGAGCGGTTGCTATCCGCAAAAACGGGTCAATTCCTTTGATGCGGCATATAGTGGGGCTTGTTCTTTTAGAAGAATGGCCGAACTTCCTACTGGTAATCACCGAATGAGCCAACGTTGCTGTAAGAAGTGGAAGGAGCGGTCAACCCTCAGTCATCCGGATCGTGAAGCATGTGACTGATGCCGCCATCAGTGTTGACTACCGTTCCGTTCAAGAATGGCGCATCCAGCTCGATCAGTTGCCTGGAGATCCTTGCGATCTCGGCGGGTGTGCCGATTCGGCCGGTTGGATGGTACTCATTCAACTGGCGACGGGCTTCCTGACGGTCGACGAAACCAGCCTCCAACATTTCTGTGGATATGGCTGCCGGTCGAAGCTCCATTACCCGGATTCTGTCTCCCCACTCGATCGCCATAGCTCTGGTGACAGCAGACAGGGCTGATTTGGATATTGAGTAAGCGCCGAATCGTCGTTTCGTCTGATCAACGTGAATGCTTGAGATGTTTAGAATCGACCCGGCATTTTGTTGGAGGTTGGCGAAGAGGAGCTGGCCTAGCACCAATGGAGCTACGGCGTTAATTTTAAGCGATTCGATTAGTACCGTTGGGTCCAATTGTGCCAGCGTTTGCACGTGCTGAGTGGCGGCGTTATTAACCAGAGCCAATAGATCGTGATCCCGTAGCTCGTGTTGAATCCGATCTTTGAGCCGGTTGCCTTCGTTGGGATCGGTAAGTGCTTTCAAGTCGACTGATATCTGTGCGTGTTCATATCCGGCATCCGATTCATCACCGACCTCGAGATCCATGCCGATGACGTGAAAACCTGAGCTGGTAAACTCCTTCGTCAGAGCGCTACCCAGCCCGCCCCGTTGTCCAGTAACGATTACCGCGTTACTCACGTCAGTCGCTCTTCCAGCAGTTCAATCGCGGTTCGGCTTGTTCGAAGCACCGCATCAAGCGTGTTGGAGGCGTTGTGCGAGCCAAAGATGTTTTGTGGGAAGGCTCGAAGTGGGTCCTTCGAGTCCAATGGCTCTTGCTCGAATACATCAAGCGCTACAGACGCGACCTGACCGCTCTTTAGGGCATCGACCAGGGCTGTCTCATCAACCAGGGGGCCTCTCGCGACGTTAATCACGCGAACGCCCGGGCGCGCGCTGGCGAGGGTCTGAGCGTTAAGCATATGCAGATTAGATTCCGTCAGAGCGCAGGTGAAGCAGATAAAATCGCAATTGACGAGGTTGTCGGGCCAGTCGTGGAGCGATAGGTTGGTTGTGTTCTCAAGCATATCGGAGCTTACCAAAGGGTCGTAAACCTGTATGTTCATGCCGCAGACCTGAAGCCTTAGTGCCAACTGACGGCCGATGTCGCCGTAGCCAACGAGAGCTACGGTTCTGCCCGCGAGGGACATGCCGGTGGGTTTGAGCCAGTTCCCCTGCAGTACTCCCTGATGAACCTCGAACGTGTGCCGGGCGAGACCAATCACGTATCCCAGCGCGATATCAGCAACTTCGTTACCGAACATTCCTGGTGTGTTCGTTACTGGCACGCCAGCTGACTCGAAAGCAGCAAAATCTACGTTGTCAGTGCCCGCACCCCACTTTATCGCTGCTTTCAGCCGGCCCGCCGCGCCTGCGCGTACGACGGTGGCGTTCGCTGGATCGTCCCCTATGATCCAACCGTCGTGCTCTGGGACTAGGCTGCATAGGGCCTTTTCGCTCAGTGTCTGCACAACCTCTGGTGTGGTGGTCTTCCAGTTGCGATGTTGAAATTCCTCTGCCAGTTGGTCCATCTGTCGAAGCATTGGTGGGCAGGTAACGAGGATCTTCATGAAAAGCTCCTTGCGTTGAGGAGAATCTCGGCAAGTCTCCAATCCTCGTGCTCGTCGATATCCGAAGACTCTAGTGGAGGTGTTTCGAACAGAATAGGGTTTTTGCCGATTCTCGCGTTGGTAGCAGAAAAGCTCTCTTTCGAGAAGAAGTACAGGCAGGAGTTCTCCTCGAACCAGGGTTCAAGATCCTGGGTTGGGAGGAGATCGTCCGGGTCGTGATTCACTGGGCTTCCGTCAACACGATAAAACCTGGTTTGAAATCTGTTTACCGAGAAGAGAGAGTCATAACCCTGCTTCAATCCTTCCGAGTAGGCTTGGAAGGCATTATTGAGGGTCTCGCTGGTTATGGCTGGATTCGTCGTATGCGTCATCAAGTAGGCATCGGCTGTGGTATTCGCCAGATCATCTTCGATGATTCTATTCATGCTCACCTCATCGCCACAAAGTGCCTCAGCACGATCTCGAATGCGTACGCGATTGTTCGGAATCCCGCATTCCGTGAGGATATCTCTTGCATCGGTGTTGATTATGACCTCGTTGATGAAGTCGCTTGCGAGCAACTCGTCAAGGATCCAGCGAAACAGCGGTTTTCTGGCCATCATTTTGAAGTTTTTGCCTGGAACCCGGCTGCTGTGAGCCTTCATCGGCAGGAGCGCGATCACCTTCATCTTTCATGGTGCCTTGTCGTTCGAAATGCTTGTCTGGGTGGAAGTAGGTCTTCCGCCTCATGGTTGCAACCATGCGTGCATAGCGTGTACCCCGGAACGAGCCCCAGTACTGCAACGTACGGAATGTCCAAATATCGATGGCGTGTTTGAGAAACACTCCCTGGCGCAACGCAGCGTAGGAATCTTTAAGAATGCTGCGGAAAGTGCATTCAAGGAAATCCAGGAAACTGAGGCCTGACTCCGGCATGATCTCTGCCAGGGCGGCGGCTTCCCGCTCGTAGCGATTCAGCACTTGGCCCCAGCTTTCTTCGTGGATGTGATAGACGCCTGCTTCCGCAACATATCCGACCCGATGGCCGTTGCTCACCAGACGCTTTGCTAAGTGCATGTCTTCCAGGCCCGTCAGGACTTCGTCGAATCGATAGTCTTCCCACACACTGCGGAGTAGAGCGGCGTTGGCGTTGTTCGCGAAAAAACCCGTCTGAGGAAGCAGGCTCGCAGTAGAATAGTATTTGAGGAACACTCGGCTTTCCGAGAATTTGGTCGGGCCGTAGCCATGCTGGCGCCCATAGCTGTAGCTGCAAACACCGTCGATCAGCGGTGCCACAAGATGCTCGAGCCAACGCTCATCCACCGGCACGCAATGACCGCTGACGAATACTAGGATCTCACCATTCGCGAAAGCGCAGCCTCGGTTTAGTGATCTCCCGAATGAGAAATCTTCCTTGCGGATATGCGTGATCCTACAGCCATGCTCCTCAGCAATGGCCAGTGTTGCGTCTGAGGAACCGGAGTCGATGACTACTATCTCGACAGAATGGTCCTTGGCAAATTGCTGCCGCCGAATTCCTTGAAGCAAATCGGGCAGGTGCTCTTCTTCATTGAGGGTGCGAATGACGACGCTAATCAACATCTTAGGAGTCCCGTCCGTCGATCGCGCGGGATGTGAGCGCTATAAAGGAATTGTTCAGCCCGGAAAGGCATAATCACGACATTCTGAAGATTTTAGGGAAGTCTGATGTCTATTTTACTTCGTTCTATTGTTGTTGTATTGCTGCTGTTCATTTCTGGCTGTACAACTAATCCATACACAGGAGAAGAGCAGGCATCGAATACAGCCAAAGGGGCTGCCATCGGCGCTGCCGCAGGGGCGGTAGTAGGGGTCCTTACTGGCGACGATGCGGATGAACGCCGCAAAAACGCTCTGATCGGAGCCGGAGTCGGCGCGCTTGGCGGTGCCGCCGTGGGGGGGTACATGGACGCCCAGGAAGCACAGCTTCGCAAGCAGCTCCAAGGAACTGGTGTCAGCGTTACCCGGCTCGGCGACGATATCGTTCTGAATATGCCGGGCAACGTAACTTTTGACGTGAATCAATCGGCCGTTAAGTCAAATTTCTATCCTGTTTTGAATTCTGTGGGTCTGGTGCTTGATGAATTCAACAAGACGCTAATCGATATCAATGGCCATACAGACAGCACGGGCAGCGTTCAACATAACATGGGCCTCTCGAATCGACGAGCAACCTCCGTGGCCGACTATTTGGCGTCGCGGGGCATCGACCAGGATCGCTTGTTTACTCAAGGGTTCGGGCCTCACTACCCGGTGGCGGACAACGCGACTGCTGAAGGTCGCGCGCTCAATCGGCGAGTTGAGCTGATTCTCAAGCCTTTGACGCGGAGTTGATGGCGCTCCGGTGACTTGCATGAAATGGGCAATGGCCTGCCAAGGCTGGCTCTTGCGGTGGCGTTTGCGTAGAGTGGCGCCCCAGCTAAAGTGGGCGTCTCGCTCACGGCGAAGCAATCAGAATTTCTATGAATTCAAGGGGTTAGTTCCCGGGGGCATTTGATGGCCAAAATCCTGGTTTTAGGTGGCGATGGGTTTTGCGGCTGGCCAACCAGCCTGCACCTATCTGATGTGGGTCACGAAGTGATCATTGTAGACAACCTCTCTCGGCGAAAAATCGACGTGGAGTTGGAAGTAGAGTCTCTCACCCCGATCAAGCCGCTGTCGGTGCGGTTAAGTGCCTGGAAAGAACTGACGGGTAAGAACATCCGGTCCGTTGATCTGACTCTAGGGAAAGATTACGACAAGCTACTCAGGCTGATCGTCGATGAGCAACCGGACACGATCATTCATTTTGCCGAACAGCGAGCGGCGCCTTACTCAATGAAGTCTTCCTGGCACAAGCGTTATACGGTGAACAACAACCTGAATGCCACCAACGACGTATTGGCAGCTATTGTGGAGAGCGGGGTGGATTCTCACCTAGTGCATCTTGGAACCATGGGTGTATATGGCTACGGAACCGCGGGGATGAAGATACCTGAGGGCTATCTCAACGTAAAAATCGATACACCAGAAGGTCTGGTGGACCAGGCTATTCTGTATCCGGCCAATCCGGGCTCGATCTATCATATGACCAAAACCCAGGACGCGCTGTTCTTCTTCTACTACAACAAGAACGATCAACTTCGTATAACCGACCTTCACCAGGGGATCGTCTGGGGTACGCAAACAGAAGAAACCCGTCGCGACGACCGGCTGATTAACCGGTTCGATTACGATGGCGACTACGGAACCGTCTTGAATCGCTTCCTGATGCAGGCGGCGATAGGCTACCCGCTTACGGTGCACGGCACGGGAGGGCAGACTCGCGCGTTCATCCATATTCAGGACACTGCACGGTGTATCGAGTTAGCCGTAAACAACCCCCCGCAATCGGGCGAAAAAGTTAACATCCTGAACCAGATGACTGAGACACATAGGGTGCGGGATCTGGCGAAGATGATCTCCGATCTCACTGGCGCAGACATCAGTTTCATCGATAACCCGCGGAACGAAGCGGACGAGAATGATCTGCATGTCGCGAACGATCGCTTTCTTGGGCTGGGGCTCAATCCCATTACACTGGAAGCAGGGCTCATGGAAGAGGTCACCGAGATCGCCAAGAAGTACGCTGACCGGTGTGATACGACCAAAATTCCCTGTGTGTCCAGTTGGCGGTAACGCCTTAGTCACGGATGGACGATTGGTTTTCCAGAAACCAGTCGTAGGTCTGCCTCAGGCCTTCCTCTAAATCGATCTCCGGTTTCCAGCCGAGTGCTTTCATCTGGCTGACGTCAAGTAGTTTCCTTTGTGTGCCGTCCGGATGGCTGTCATCAAATTTTAGGTTGGCATCCAGCCCGACAATGGTCCTGATCATATCAGCTAGTTCTGCGATCGCCAGATCCGTGCCAGTGCCGACGTTCAGGTGTGAACAATATGGATCTCGTGCGCGCCAGAAGCGGTGCCGTTCCGTTGCCAGAACATGCGCAACGGCACCCGCTAGGTCATCAACATGCAGAAACTCCCGACGTGGTTTTCCAGAACCCCAGACAGAAACTTCTTTGTCTCCATTGTCTTTAGCCTGGTGGAAGCGGCGCATCAGCCCTGGAATTACGTGGGAGTTTTGCGTGTGGAAATTGTCCCCAGGGCCGTACAGATTTGTTGGCATTAGCGATCGATAATCTGTGCCGTGCTGTCGATTGTAGGCTTCACAGAGCTTGATACCAGCGATCTTTGCTATCGCGTACGCTTCGTTGGTAGGCTCTAGAAATCCATTCAACAACGTCGACTCCCGTATCGGTTGAGTTGCCTCCCTGGGGTAAATGCAGGAGCTTCCTAGAAAGACAAGAAGTCCCACTTTGTGCCTGTAAGCGCTATCGATCAAATTTGTCTCAATCATCAGATTTTCGTAGATGAAATCTGCCGGGAAGGTATCGTTGGCATGAATACCTCCCACCTTAGCTGCTGCAACAACAATGGCATCGGGTTGTGCCTCAGCCATTATGGTATTCACCTCGGCGCGCTTGGTCAGATCTGCAGTCGCGCGCGATACCGGAATGCACTCGTGTTCGTGTTCCAGTACCCTGCATACTGCGGACCCGACCATGCCCGCCGCACCAGCAACCAGGACCTTCATGATGCATTACTCATTCGGGCCGAACGCACGGAAGCCTGCTTCTGCAAGGAGTTTGTCACGGAGGGCGAGTTCTAAGTCCGATTCAGCCATCTCCCGAATTAGCTCGGGGAATCGGGATTTTGGCGACCAGCCGAGTTCCTGCCTGGCACGACTGGCGTCACCAAGCAGGTTGTCTACCTCCGTTGGACGGTAGTAGCGAGGGTCGATGTGAACAATCGTTCGGCCCTCCAGTTGCGGATATTTGGAACTGGTCGCGATACCGACTTCTTCCGTACCTTCGCCTCGCCAGATGATACTTATCTCGAGCGCGCCAGCGGCAAGTTCGATAGCCTGCCTCACTGAGTACTGTTCGCCGGTAGCGATCACATAATCCCGCGGCTCTCGCTGCTGCAGCATCAGCCACTGCATTTCTACATAGTCCCTGGCGTGGCCCCAGTCTCTAAGGCTGTCGAGGTTCCCGATGTAGAGCCCCTCCTGAAGTCCAAGTGCAATTCTGGCCAGGGCTCGCGTGATTTTCCGAGTGACGAAGGTCTCCCCACGAACGGCGGACTCGTGATTGAACAGGATTCCGTTACACGCGAATAGGTCGTAGGCTTCCCGGTAGTTTACGGTGATCCAGTAGGCGTAGATCTTGGCAACTGCGTAAGGCGACCTCGGATAAAACGGAGTATTTTCGTTCTGAGGGGATTCGGCAACTTTGCCGTATAACTCGGAAGACGAAGCCTGGTAGAAACGGGTGTGCTCGGTGAGCTTAAGTATGCGAATGGCTTCGAGGAGCCTCAGGGTGCCCAGTGCATCCACTTGCGCCGTGTATTCCGGTGTTTCGAACGAGACCGCGACATGACTCTGGGCCCCAAGGTTGTATATTTCATCCGGCTGACTCTCTTGAATGATTCTCGTCAGGTTCGCGCCATCCGTGAGATCCCCGTAGTGAAGAACAAGTCTGGGATCCGGCTCGTGGGGATCCTGATAAAGGTGATCGATACGTTCCGTATTGAAAGAAGAAGAGCGGCGCTTAATCCCATGAACTTGGTAACCTTTATCTAGCAATAGCTCCGCAAGGAAAGAGCCATCCTGGCCCGTGATTCCGGTGATTAGTGCGACTTTTGTCATGGTTTAGCTCAGCTCACCATCCAGGTTCCCAGCTACACAAAAGGCGTCGAAAGCGTTCCTGACCTCTATTGCTAAGTCATCGGCATCGACCTCGATTTCCATCTTCAAGTTGAACACAGGTGCGCCGGTATGTGCAGCGCGAACCGTCTCGGTGGTCAGATCTCTTATATTTACACCTCGATCGCTGAAGAAGTGTGTCACTCCGGAAACGATGCCTGGGTGATCCATGCTTTCGACGGTTACTGTAAAGATGTGTCGTTTCGTTTGAGTCCGGTCGCTTGTTCGCCGAAACAGATAGGCGAACCCGCCGTTCGCCGCCTGATCGCTGAGTTTGGCGTCTAGCTCACAGATCGACTCGTCAGCGCCGGATACACTCATAAGAACGGCAAATTCACCGCCGAGTACGGTCATTCGGCTGTCTTCGATATTCAGCCCCAGCGTGTGAACGATCTCAGAAAGCTCTGAGACCAGTCCCGGACGGTCTTCAGCGATGGTCGATATGACGGCTTTTGCCAACTGCATGGTCTCGGCTTGCGAAGGCGCGAACTATAGCGAAAAAGCCGGCCCAATACCTGGGTCGCCTTCTCTGCTCAATGAGATCATCGTGAGCGGATGACCCGGTCACCAGTCTCCAGGTCGATCACCAGAAGTGACTCGTAGTTGGGATTCCAGCCATAAAGCAAGCGCTGATCGGGATCCATTTCGAGCGTGTCGATGATGACAACATCACCGTTGCCTGTGATGTTGTCTGCAAGCACGGTTCGGTCGCCGGTCTCGAGGTCAACGCGGAATATACGGTCCCAACTGGTCAGGTAGGCTGTGCTTCCATCGCTGGACACAACAAGGTCCTTGATATCGAGGATATTTGGACCACTGCCTATGTCGTGCGCGGCTAACCGGGTCCGATCGCCGCTTTCCAGATCTATGGCAACCACTGCCAGGTCTAGAGTCGAACCGGAACTCCGCTCACCAACTATCAGTCTGTTGTTTACATAATCCAGGGCAACACCGTCCGTTTCCTCCAGCGGGGGGCCTGTATTCGTATTGTCAGAAACCACTTCCCGATTGCCCGTATCGAGATGGACGTTGAGAACCTGATGTGTTCCGGTATCGACTACATAGACTGCCGACTCATCATGGTTGAAAGCCATAGCCACGGGAGCACTGAATCCGGGTCCTGCTCCTAACCCACCTTCACTTACTAGGGAACGGTCGCCAGTTGCGACGTTGATGACCATCAGCGCGTCCTGACCATTGTCCAGAACGAGCAGTCCCCTGGCAGATGAGAACAGTGCGGCTGAAGGATCTTCCAGATCGATCCCGAAACCATTCTCGCTATCGGAGATGAGTGTTCTCCTCCCGGTATCCAGATCGATCTCAATCACGCTGTCGGAATCGTCGGTGCAGAGATAGAGGTTGTTGTTGTCACCTAGAGCCATACCGCCTTGTCCTTCAGCGTAGGGGCCGCTACCTACTTCGTCCTTGAAGAGCAGGGATCGATCACCTGTTGTCGGATTCACTGCAACCAGGGAATCGGTATCCCGCTGATTACCCGATGAAAAGTCTACGGCGATATACCTGTCCTGCGATGCGTCATAGAGGACGTCGTGTATGCCCTCGAGAGATAGGCCGGAGCTGGAGTCCGATAGCAGTCGCGACTCCAAAGAAGCAACAGACGTTGCGTAAAGCACGTCCCCGTCCCATCTGCCCCGGACGATCTCGTTGCTTGAAGGGCGGAATGCATGCACCGCCTGAACCAGCTCAGGGATGAATCCGACGAGGGTGCTATCCCCGGTGTCCAGATCTGCCGAGTACAGGAGTTGGCCGTCGATATAGAAAACCAGGTCGTTCATTCCATCGACGGCGATGCCGGATGTGGTTGCATCTGTAACCAGTTCAGCCCTGTTTCCTGTCAGGGTGTCGATCAAGGAGACAGTCTGGGTGTTGTTACCGTATGCGACGAGCCTGTTGTCGTTCGTGTCCAGATCGAGTGATGTGATGAAAACTGCAGGACCTTCGCCGACGTTTATGCCACTCAGTGTTGAAAGTTCACCTGTCACGGTCGAGAAGGCGCCGACGTGCCCGCTTGCGACCACGCCAAATGCAACTTGCGAGCCTCCAGGCAGAACGACTGTGTCCAGTACCTGACCTATGCTTGTGACGCGATTTTCGTAAAGCGTCGTACGTTCTCCGGTCGGTAGTTCGATCTTCACCAATCGGTCAATCGAGTCCGTCTCTAATGCATAGACAACGTCACCGTCCGTGGGATCCACGGAAAATGCAGGTGTGTCCAGGGTGGCAACGTTTTCCAGGTCAATGACTACGATATTGGCCGCGTCAAATGCATCTGTGGCCGTAACCATCACCTCTTGAATACCTGCTGGCATGGCCAGGTCAGCGAGTCGCCAGATGCCATCTTGTCCGACCGGTACATCCGTAATCGTTTCACCCACCTGGATGGCGACTGAAACTGCATCGGCGCCAAGAATTGGCTCTTCATCATCACCACTATCCGCATACCCCCTGAACGACAGAGCGGTTCCGTTGATCCTGCAGCCATCGCAGGGGAATTGTACGGTCAACTCAGGCGGGTTGTTGGGAAAAGCGGTGAATGAGTGGTCGTCTTCGAGCAATTCGCCATCCGGTCCGGATACACTGAGTGCAAAGGCAAACTCAGCGGGATCAGACAGATGAGGTAACTGCACGGTTAACTGGGGTGTGTTGCTGCCTGAAAGCGACGCCGCGGGCCCCGCAATCTGAGTCCAGACATAGTTGTAGAAGCTGCCGGAGATGCTGCTGTGTAAATGAACCGTGGAACCGAGTGCAATCAGGTGATCGGTTCGAATCTCCACTGAATCTTCGAAATCCGAGCCGAGTATCAGCAGGATCGCTTGCCTCTGCTGTTCAGTCAGTTCCGCGGTGTTGGCGAATGCTGGAAGTACAAACAGAAACAGAGTGTAGATGAATCTGGTATACAAGCGACCAGTCCGGTCCACGAATTCAGCCCCTCTACCGACTATCGGATAACCTCTTTGAAGTGATCGGCAAGTGCCGCGACTGGCACGCGCTTCTGCTCCATCGTATCCCGATCCCGTACTGTGACCGTATCGTCTTCTTCGATTGTCTGAAAGTCGACCGTGATACAGATAGGCGTGCCGACTTCATCATGGCGGCGATAGCCCTTGCCGATATTCCCGGTGTCTTCGTACAGCACACGACCCAGCCCGAGTGCCTGTAGTGCCTGCTTGATACCTTTGGCCTTCGCCACGATGCCATCATGATTCTTCTTCAGCGGCAATACGGCGGCTTTGATCGGCGCCAGATGCGGCTTGAAGGAGAGCACGGTGCGGGTCTTGCCGTCTTCCAGCTCTTCTTCTCTGTATGCTTCGTTCAGCACGGCCAGAACGCCACGGTCCACGCCGGCGGATGGCTCGATCACATAAGGAACAACCCACTCGTTCGCCTCCAGGTCGCGAATGGCGAGTTTCGTGTTCGAGTCTTTGTTTTCCATCACCTTCGCGTGCAGGCCGAACTCACCCTGTGCCTTGGTATGCGAACCCAGGTCGAAGTCGGTTCGGTTGGCGATGCCTTCCAGTTCTTCCAGGCCGTGCGGAAACTTATACATCACATCGAAGGTTGCTTTCGAATAGTGCGCGAGCTCCTCAGCCGGCACGTTGTATAGCTGCAGCGCATTCCGCTCCACACCCTGCGCCACCCACCAGTCCAGTCGGTCTTCCACCCATTTCTGGTGCCACGCCTCGTCTTCTCCCGGCTTCACGAAGAACTCGAGCTCCATCTGCTCGAACTCGCGGACCCGGAAAATGAAGTTGCGCGGGGTGATCTCGTTGCGGAACGCCTTGCCGATCTGGGCAATCCCGAAGGGCAGCTTGCGAGCGGTGGAGTCGATCACATTCTTGAAGTTGGTGAAGATTGCCTGGGCCGTTTCCGGACGCAGGTAGGCAAAGCTGGTGCCGTCATCCACGGGACCGACGGCGGTTTTGAACATCAGGTTGAACGGCCTCGGTTCGGTGAGGTTCTTCGAGCCGCAGTTCGGGCATTCGTCACCTTCCAGGTGATCGGCCCGGTGTCGCGCGTTGCAGTCCCGGCAGTCCACCAGCGGATCCGTGAAGGTCTCTTCGTGCCCCGAATACTTCAAGGTCAGCGGATTGGTGAGGATCGAGGCATCCAGACCTTCCACGTCGTCCCGCTCGTAGACCATGGCCCGCCACCAGGCGGCTTTCAGGTTGTTCTTGAGCTCCACGCCCAGAGGGCCGTAGTCATACATGCCCTGCAGGCCGCCATAGATGTCGGAGGACTGAAAAATGAAACCCCGCCGCTTGCACAGCGAGACGAGCTCTTCCATGGATGATGCAGGCACCTGAAAACCCTGAAGTTTTTTCGAGGGCGCGACTATACCGGATCTCGCCGCAAAAGGCGCACCACCCGGGGTTTTCACGCGATTGCGGGGCGCTTACATCCCTAACATCGGTGTAACAGTTCCACGACAAGGGTGATGCACGTCCTGGACAGGGATCTGGTCCAATGACAACAACCGGCGGAACCCTTTATCCCGCTGGACGAGAGGTATTTAAAGAGATGCGCCGAACGGACCCCGAAAACACAAACAAGCGATTTTTCCGTACTCAGGAGCGCGTGTTTTCGATGAATGGACAGTGGTACTTCACCGCCCGCGAGGGAGATATCGGCCCGTTCCGGACCCGGGAAACCGCGCTCAGCGAAGTCGCCCGGTTTGTGCACGAGCGGGAAGAACTGGACAGTTTCCAGAAGGCCCGCCGCAACCAGCTTGCCCAGACGGAGGATCTCGCGCTCGAGATTCTGCCGAAAGAGGACGAACCTGAGCTGACACTCGAGCCGCTGATTCTGGAAAACCGGCGCTGATTCAGGTCAACGGCTGATTTTCTGGGCCAGCCGCCGCCGCGTCCTTCCAAAACCCCTTTCCTCTCTGGCGCCCCTTCGGTAGCGTTGGCCATTCACATCCAGCAACGACCGGAGTCGGGTCGCCGCGGCTCCTGACGACCCGACTCCTCCAGACCAGGAGGAAAATTCATTGAGCAGTAACCTATTCGACCTGACCGGCAAGACGGCCCTGATCACCGGATCCAGCAAAGGCATCGGTCGTGCAATCGCCGAGGAGATGGCCCGGCAGGGGGCGCAGGTGGTGATTTCGAGCCGGAAGGCTGATGTCTGTCAGACGGTGGCTGATGCCATCAATGCGGACTGCGCCGATGGTCCGGGTGGCGCCATCGTGATCCCGGCCCACATCGGAGACAAGAGTGCGCTCGAGATGCTGGTGGCCGAAACCCGGGAGAAGCTCGGAAAAATCGACATTCTGGTCTGCAACGCAGCGGTAAATCCTTACTACGGCTCGATGACCGATCTGCCGGATTCGGCGTTGGACAAGGTTCTGGATATCAACATCAAGTCGAATCACTGGCTTTGCCAGATGGTGCTGCCGGAAATGAAGGCACGGAAGGATGGAGCAATCATCATCGTCTCTTCCGTGGGCGGACTGCGGGGCAGCTCGGATCTCGGCGCTTACTGCATCTCCAAGGCGGCAGACGTGCAGCTGGTGCGTAACCTGGCGGTGGAGCACGGTCCGGATAACGTCAGGGTGAATGCTGTTTCTCCCGGGCTGGTCCGCACTGACTTTGCTCGGGCGCTCTGGGAGAATCCGGAAATACTGGAACGGGCAACGGCGGGCGACCCACTGCGCCGGATCGGCGAACCGGAGGAGATCGCAGGGATCGCCGTTTATCTGGGGTCGCGCGCGGGATCGTTCACGACCGGTCAGAACTTCGTAGTGGACGGTGGATCGACGATCGGCCGCTGAGACGACCATATGCATAAAGCAGAGAGAGGAGAGGGGAAATGAGTGAGGTAGCATCGGGGAACAGGTCCTGGTGGGCCAAGGCGACGCTGGTTGGGTCGGTGATTGCGCTGGTTCTCCTCTTTCTTGGCCCGATCGGGACCCGTCTCGGCATCTGGGGTTTTCAAACGGGTCTGTTGCTGATTGTCCCCGCCGGTGTGCTGCTCGCAGCCATCGGACTGCTGGTGGGACTGATCTCTATCTTCGTTTCGAAGAAGCGCGGTTTTGATGGCGATCCGCCGTCGCTCTTCGTGAGCATCGCGATCTGTGCCGTCATCATCGCGGCCATGGGGCTCCAGTTTCAGAAGGGTGCTTCCGTGCCGGCGATCCACAATATCTCGACCGACGTGGTCGATCCGCCCCAGTTTACAGAAGCCATTGCCACGCTCAGAGGTGAGTCCAGCAACCCACTGGCTTATGACGCGGAGGAGCTGGCTGTGGTGCAGCAGGGGGCTTATCCGCAGGTGACGACGCTGCAGGTCTCCACCGGTGCCGTAGAAACGCTCGGAAACGCCCGAGCGGCACTCGAAGCCATGGGGCTCGAAATCGTCACCGTCGATGAAGGTATGGGGATCGTAGAGGCCACCGACACCACGTTCTGGTTCGGCTTCAAGGACGATGTGGTGGTGCGTGTTCGGGAGTCAGGGAGTGGAAGTCTGGTGGATGTGCGCAGTGTATCGAGGGTGGGTCTTTCTGATCTCGGCAAGAACGCCGATCGGATCATGGATCTGCTCGGCCGCCTGGGTGCCTAGAAGCGCAGGAGATCCGCGGTCAGGGTTTCCAGATCCAGCACGCCGATGGCGTTGAATCCCTTCATGTGCCCCGCGCACTCGCCTGGGTTGAAAATAACCTGACGACTGCCGTTCACGGTCAAATCTTCATGGCGATACAGATGTGTATGCCCGTGCAGTGCCAGCTCGTGGCTGCGATTCAGATGCCCCTCGAATTCCAGCGGATCGTGCACCACCATGATTGAGCGCTGATGCCACTCGAGCACGAACGGTGGGTCCTGGAAGACAAATCCGTAGGCGTCGACCGCGGCTGCCAGGCTGTCCCGTTCACCCACATCATTGTTTCCGTAAACGCCGTACATCGGCATTTCCAGATGGGCGAAGATATCGAGGGTTTTGGCCTGGGTGATGTCGCCGGTGTGAATCACGCGATCAACGGAAGCCTCGTTGAATAACTCGACGATCCGATTCACGTTCTTCAGATTGTTGTGGGTGTCGCTGACGATGCCGATCTTCATATGCGTTCCGCGGATAGAAAAACGCCGGGCATCAGGCCCGGCGTCGTTCCGCTGAGTATCAGGCTCAGACTTTCTCGAGGATGTGAATCCCGCAGGCGCTGCCCAGACCGATTACGTGGGTCATGCCGATTTTGGCACCTTCCACCTGACGGCCACCGGCCTCACCGCGGAGATGCGTCGACACCTCGTAGATGTTGGCGATCCCGGTCGCACCGAGCGGATGGCCTTTGGAGAGCAGACCGCCGGAAACGTTGACCGGAACCCGCCCGCCCAGGGCGACTTCTCCATCATCGATCATTCTGCCTGCTTCGCCGTCACCACAGAGACCGAGGTTCTCGTAGTGGAGAATCTCGGCAGTGGCAAAGCAGTCGTGCAGTTCGACCAGGTCGATGTCGTCCGGTCCGACCCCGGCCATCTCGTAGGCTTCCTTGGCCGCCTTGCGCGTACAACTGTTCACGTCCGGCATCACCAGATCACGTTCCTGCCAGGGATCAGAGGTCAGAATGGAGGCGCGTACCTTCACAGCACGGTCCATCAGGCCCAGTTCCTTTGCTTTTTTCTCGGAAGCGATGACCGCGGCGGCAGAGCCGTCGACGTTCACCGAACACATCAGCTTGGTGTTCGGATAGGAGATCATCTCCGCGTTCATCACCACGTCCAGCGGCGTTTCGATCTGATACATCGCTTTCGGATTCAGGGTGGAGTGGTGGTGGTTCTTCACGGAAACTTTGGCGAACTGCTCGAAAGTGGTGCCGTATTTGTTCGCGTGCTCCATGCCAGCTTCGGCAAAGACGGCAGGCATGGTGCCGGAGCCGAGCAGGCCTTCTTTCGAAATACCTGTGCCGCCGCCGGCGCCGCCAAGGAGGCCTCTGCCCATCTGCTCCACACCCACACAAAGGACGAGGTCGTAGAGACCAGCTTTCACGGCAGCCCAGCCTTCGCGGAAGGCGGTGGCGCCCGTGGCGCAGGCATTGGAAACATTCACCACGGGAACACCGGTCTGGCCGATCTCCTGAAGGATCCGTTGCCCGACCATGGCACTTGCCTGGCCCAGGTTGCCGCAGTAGAGAGCCTGCATGTCCTGAATGGTCAGGCCGCAGTCGTCCAGCGCGAGCAGGGCGGATTCGGCGCCGATGTTCGGAACAGTCCGGTCAGGGAAGCGACCGAATTTGATCATGTCGACACCAACGATATATGCGTCACTCATTGTCGATACTCCTAGGATGCGGGTTTGAAGAAGTAGGCGAGGTAGGAATTGCCGTCCTTGTCCTTACGACCGAGGGCGTCATCGAAAACTACTTCGACCGGCATTCCGAACGTGATCTTTTCGGGATCGGGATCCACGTCGATCAGGTTGCCCTTGATCGCCGTACCGTCCTCGAGATCAACCACCGCGCTCACGTAGGGGACGTCGACCCCCGGAAAGGAGCGATGGACGATGGAATAGGCGTAAAGTTCGCCTTTGTTGGGCAGTGCGAAAGTGGACATCTGGTCCCGGGCACCGCACTTGGAGCAGACGCTGCGCTCGCCAAGGAAAGTCGCGCCGCAGTTGCCACATTTGTGGCCTTCCAGATACGGATCACCGCCTTCTGGAATCTTCAGATAAGGCACCACGGGTAAAGGTTGTGCGCTCAAGGTTCCCCCTAAAAATCAGGTATGTCAGCCGACAGAGCATACTCTCTGCCCGGCGGACGGACAATCCGAACCCGGATTCGGCTAGAGGCGACTGTGCTGGACGATTCCCCGTAAATGGCGCAATGTTGGCGACAAGGGAAGAGATTGAGGGGTATGCATGAAGTCGGTGAAAGTCAGCGATTACATGACCCGGAAACTGGTGACCTTCCACCAGGGGGATAACGTTGTGCAGGCCATGGGCGTGCTGCTCGACAAGAAGATTTCCGGTGCGCCGGTGGTGGACGACGCGGGCAATCTGGTCGGAATCCTTTCAGAGGTGGACCTCATGGAGGTGATCGTCCAGGCCTCCTATTACGACGAAGCTCAGGGGATTGTTGGCGACCATATGCGCTCGCCTGTGGACACCATCGACCCGGATATGGACATTTACTCGCTGGCGGAGCGATTCCATAAGGAGCATCGCCGTCGTTATCCCGTGGTCAGAAACGGAAAGCTGGTTGGGCAGATTTCCCGCAGAGATGTGTTAAGAGCGGCGAGAGATTTTCTGATGCACCCTGAGCGGAAGAACTTTCGAGTTCGGTGACTGCAAAAAAATTTTCCTCAATTATGGATCGTCAGGGTCGAGAAAGTCCCCGATGTTTCTAATTGAGCTGGATTCATGAAGAAGCCAACTATTCTCGTCGTCAGGGTCAATCCAGTCTCCAATGTTCGTCCTAGAATTTGAATAGTCGATGATGGGATCGTTTGGGTCGATTACCGTCCCAAGGTTCCGAACACCATTGGCTGCTTCCGCGGTGTCGTCGGTAGCTAGTACAGCTGAAGGGTAGCGAGAAAATTCGACAGCTCGATTTTGAGTGCTGTTGTTGTGGCTGCCCGCTAGATCTTTGTTTAGATTTGATCGGTTGGCAACGTCGGTCTTAGCTTCCAACAACGCGACAGCGCGATGACTATCCGGTTCCGACTCGTTTTGATCGTACAATCCGACGTAAAGCAACAGCGCTAAGCCTGTTCCGACGACGATTGCGACTGTTTCTGTTGCAAGTGCGCTTCTCATTGGTTCACCTATGGAATCATGTCGATTCGTCGTACGAAGCAATTGCCATTATGAAGTTGTGCATCATCCACATACACCCGGATACGGCTGGACGTCAGGAGTGCCAGTTGTGCATTCTCGAATTTTTTCCAACCCATATTGCTAGAATTGTAGTCGCCTGAGCAGCTGAAGCTGACCCATCGGTTGGGGCAGCTTATTCCTGTCGGCATTGTCTCGAGAAGTGCCATGCACCCTCCGAACGCTTCGCTGTCCACGATGGTGCCCTCTACGTACGTGAACCCCACTCCGGTCGCGCCCTGCGCGAGAGGACTTATCGCGAGGCTCGCGGTGACGAGCAAGGTTGCAGTCAATCTTTTGTACATATCTCTATCTCCGTTTCCAGGTCATGTAAGGCGGTTCGTCCTGCTGGGAGTACCACCGGCGAATATTTTGAGCTATCTCTCCGCAATCACTTCAAGTAGCCGCAGCAACGGATTGCTGCGTAATTCTGATTCGCATAATCCATCAGTGCCCTCAACCGATCCACCAGGATCTGCAGGGCAGAAGTCATGAGCATCTTCCACCCCGTCCCCATCAGTGTCTGTAAGCAGCGGGTTCGCCCGACGTTCGAATTCTTCCAGGTTCGTCAGCCCGTCCCCGTCAATGTCGGTTCCGGCATCCGAGCCTGAACTTGAGTTCAACCCATATGTCTGCTCAAACACATCAGTCATCCCATCCCCATCCGTATCCGTCTGATCTGCAAGGAAGGTGATCCATCGGGCTTGTGTATAAGCGTCTTGAAGCGCATCGGATGCAGTAGTCACATCCACCACAACCGGTGCACCGAGGTCATATATCAACGGTGAGGATTCCGATCTCCGCACCCGCACCGTCGCGTTGAAAGCCTCACCAGGTGACATAAGGTTGTCGCTACAGCTCAGCGCACCGCTCGTGAGCGAGCAGGCGCCGGATTGTGAAACGATGCTCTGGATGGTGATCTCGGGTACTTCTTCCGCCGCCTGAGTGAGCTGCACGTTGCCGGCGATGACGCCGGCAATCCCTTCCGGTTCCATGTTTTCCACTTCGATATCGAGGTCGATGTAGGCGCCCGTGGTCTCATCCGGATCATCGGAGATGGTGATGCCGAGGTTGACCAGGTGTTCTACGAAGACCCGATCGGTGATGCAGTCCTCGGCGATGTCGTCGCTCACACAGACGCTGACGTCCTGAGTGCCTGGTGTCGAGTAAACGTGCTCGGCAAACAGATTGCCTGTTCCTTCCCGAAGCACCGGCTCGATGACCTTCACACCGATCAGTTCCGGGGGCTGTTCACCTTCCGGGCCATCCGGGTCGTAGAAGTCACCGATTCCTTCCTCAGCATCGCCCCAATCCACCCGCACATCGTGCTCGGCGGCGGAGCCGTCGTCCGTGTAATCCGCATCCAGGGCGATGGGAAAGCCGGCGGAAACGCGGGCCGGGAGACGGGCGGACAGCATGCGCGGTGCGTCGTCCACAGGGTGGACGGTGATGTCCACGACGGCGGCCGGTGAGTCGTCACGGCCATCGTTGGTCACGAAGGTGAACGAATCTGATCCGAAAAAGTCCGCGTCCGGCGTGTAGGTGCGGTTTTCACCCGTCCCGGTAAGCGTGCCATGTTCGGGCTGGTCCACCACCTGGAAGGAAATCGTATCCAGCGGGAAGACGTCATCCGTGCCGATCACGCCATCCGGATCATCGCCCGTGAGTTCGATGGCGAGCGTGCTGTCCTCCAGCACTTCCAACTGCTGCTGGAACGCCTCCGGCGGCCGGTAGTTCCGGTTCACCTGAACGCTGACAGTCCCCAGATTACTTTCATCCAGCCCATCTGTGGCCCGGTAGGTAAAGGTATCCGTGCCGCCGTGAAAGGCGTGGTTGGAGACATAGGTCACCGTCGCTGAGTCGTCAGTGATGTCCTTGAGCGGCGTGGTTTCGAATACATGAATGAAAGACTCTTCCGTATCCACCACAAAGAAGTTGGTGGAATTCACGGTGACGGCCTTCACGTTGCCCATGTTGCCGAGGATGAAGCCAGGGCGCTCACCCTGGTTGATCCCGGTGCCGGTTGAGCGTGCCTCGCCTCCAAAAGAGCCATCCCTGGCAAATCGCTGAATGCGATTGGCGTCCGCGACGTAGAGCACGTCGTTCGGGTCCAGATCGATGTAGCGGGGGGTGGCGAACTGGCCGGGTTCCCGGCCAAGGGTGCCGCGTACGTTGTTGCCGGACTGTTCATCCTCGTAGTAGTCGGATACCAGACAGGTGTCGTTGGTGCAGACGTAGCCGCGACTGCGCTGGTTTTCAACGTCGCAGGCATTGTTGGTGCTGCTTTCGCAGCGGCCGAGCCAGCCGATGTACTCGCCGGCCACGAAGTTACCATCTGCATCGAATCCCGACGGCGCAAACTTGTGGATCCGGTTGTCACAGGAATCGGTGGCGTAGAGATTGCCTTCCGAATCCACCTCCATGGTGAAGCCGGTCCACGAGCTGCCGTAGTTGCTGCTGACGTTGCACAACACCTGCTCGGCGTTGTTCAGCGCCCCCATGTAGCGGTCGCCCATGCTGTTGTCCGAGTCGTCCTGACCATTGTTGAGGTGATCGCGGATGTCGTAAACGAAAATCCGGCGGCGGTCCGTCAGGTAAAGCAGGCCGGCGTTGCTGTCGACTCGAGCGTAAGAAAGCTGTGATGGCACGATTGGATCGTTCAGCCCCAGATCATCGTTCTCGGCGGAGGCGTAGTCGAAGCGCCAGGAATCACCGGAGAGATCGGCGCTGCCGTCCTCGATGTTGGGGCGGATCTGTGCCAGGCGCAGCGTGGTGCTCGAGCCTGCACCGGTGCGGCTCACGGTGTAGATGATTCCATCCTGATCCATCACGAAGGCATCGTTGGTGCCGCCATATTGAATATGGCCCAGGAAGTTGTCGTCGACATCCCACTTGGAGATTCGCTCGTACGTTGTGGCGTTGCTGGGCCCGCAGCGCCAGTAGGAATCGATCATGAAGTAGGTGCCGTCGTCCTCAACGTGGACGAACTTCGGGTTGTACACCCAGTCCACCGGAATCCGGTCGTTGTAGGATCCCGATGTGGTTTGGCAGACGTTGTCGTATAGCCAGTTGCCTTTGTTTCCTGTGTTAGCGAACTCCAGACCGTATGGACCGCCGACGGCTGTTCTGAAATCCTCGATGAAGAACGGCAGCAGCGGAGCGACGAATTCACCATTTTCCGGACGACTGGCAATGCTGATGCCCAGTGGATCAGGGACCCCATCCAGTAAGTCGAGATCCATGCCCTGCAGAACGATGTCGATGGGCTCGGAAGTCAGCGTGGTGGCGAAGAGATCTTCGACCGTCGGTGCGGTGTTCGTGCCCAGTTCCTTGACGGTGATCAGCTGAGTACCGTTGTTCTCGTTGCCACTGTGGTCGCGGGCTGTCCAGGTGACGGCCGTCCGGCTGTCCACGGGAAAGAACTCGGGTGCATCTGAGAAAACGCTGGGGGCAGGGTCAGCCAGGTCGACGACTCTTGGCGCGCCGAATTCAACCGAAGACTCCGGTAGACCGAGACTGTTCGGGCCGGCGGGATCCACCTCGAAGACTCGACCGGGCGGGGTCACCATGATGGGCGCCTGGGTGTCTTCGACGATGATGTACTGATAGGCCAGAACCTCGTTGCGCTCACCGGAAGGCGTGGGTCCCGCGTCCAGCGCGGTCCAGGTGATGAGGTTCGAGCCGATCGGGATCAGCTCGGGGAACTCTGCGCCGATGGACGCGTTCCGGTCACAGGGATCGTATGAACCCACCCGGGCGCGGAGCTGATCGGCAACCCGGTAGTAGTTCACGCCGCCGATGTCGGTGGCTTCCAGCACGATGCTTGGAATCGTGCCGCCAGCGGGTTGATCCACACCATCGTAGGTGATGATCGGATCGAGCTCGTCGTAGACGGTGAAAATCTGTTCGTGGCTCTTGGTGCGGGTTGGGGTTTCCCAGCCGGTCGCCTCATCGATCAGGTAGTTGATGTACTGATCCCGGCCTTTCTGAACCGCAAGCTTCAGCTTGTCGACCATCCACTTGCCGGCGCGCTTGAATATGCTCTTCTGCTTGGCGACTTCGTCCGCGTTTCCTGCGACTGCGGCGGGTGCCGCTTTCGAAGCTTTGAACTTGCTGTAGCTCATGTAGAGCATGGCGGCCGGCAGAACGACGTCGAAACCCACGTCGATAATGGTCTGTGCCCGCCATTCGAGGCTGTGGTTGCCCGCCGGGAAGCTGATGTTCTGCCGTGGAATCAGACTGGGCCGGATGATCGGGTTGTGCACGCCCAGCGCCACTTCGGTGCCCCAGTGAAATACGTCCGGTGTCCCGAGCTCGCCCCAGTCCGACGGAACGGGCGATAGCTCGAGGCCGAAGGTGTTTGAGTAAAGGAAATCTGCCTGGGGCAAATCGAAGTCGAACGTGCACTGGTCGGCGGAGTTGGGATAGCGCGCCCGGTCAGAGGGTTCGATCAGCGCGGGTTCCAGGCCTTTCAACGCCAGATTGGAGCTGAAGGCGACGCCCTCGGCGATCAGCGCTGTTAAGGGCTCCGGTACCAGCCCTGTCAGCGTCGCACCGAGATGAACGCCGCCGATGGCGCTCAAAACGTCTGCATGGTCCTGTTCCGCCTGTGCATCGGCAGCGCGGACACTACCGGGCAGGGACAGCACCGCAGTCGCCATCAGCGCGCCTGCCAGACCCGCTGATGTTCTGAATCCTCTTACGGTGCGTTTCGACATCCGCCCATCCTCCATTTCCTGAGCCTCTACCTTCTACAAGCTGCAAACCGACCGACTTTTGCTCACTCAACGCGCAAAAAAGACCTGCGCTCTGGTTGCCGGCGCCTATCTCATTGATTCTGGAAGGCTTTCCGGGCAGCTACAGGGCAAATACTGCCGCTATTGAGAAATTTGGGTACTACCCATTCGGGTTATGGACGCCAATTCGAGTGAGACCAGCGTCACGCCGCCGTCGGTTCGATTGGCGGTCTTCCGGCGAACTGGCATATTGCGTGGATGAACGCGGAACAACCGGTAACGGCGCTGCTCGCCCAATGGCGGGAAGGCGATGCCCGTGCGCTCGACGCACTGACACCGCTGGTCTATGACGAGCTTCATCAGCTCGCGATCAACCTGTTTCGCGGTGAGCGTCAGAATCACACGCTGCAGCCTACCGCTGTGGTCAACGAAGCCTATGTGCGGCTGACCGACGCCCGTATCGCCTGGCAGGATCGCAGCCACTTCTTTGCCCTGGCGGCACGGATGATGCGGAGAATTCTGATCGACCATGCCAATGCCCGTCTTGCCGAGAAGCGGGGCGGTGGGCAGATCGACGTGACGCTGGACGAAAACGCCCTGGCGGCCGGCACGCTGGATCTGAATCTGCTGGATCTCGAGAAGGCGCTCACGTCGCTGGCGGAAGAGGACGCGCGCAAGGCGGAAATCATGGAGATGCGTCTGTTCGCGGGCTTGAGCTATGAAGAACTCGCCGAGGTGACCGGCCTGTCGGTCTCCACCCTGGAGCGGGAAGTGCGGTTCTCCCGGGCCTGGCTGGCTTCCCGTCTCAGCAGCGGGTGATACTCAACGCAGCATGATGTCTTCGTCCGGTGCGAAGGCAACGCTGCGGTATTCGTCAGCCTGTTCGGGTCGTCCCATCTGCTCATAGAGCATCACCAGCCGGCCGGCCGCCCTTCGGGTGCGTGAATCTTCCGCTCCCCGGTCCGTCAAGAACTGTGGGTAGATTTCCAGAAGCAGGGCCTCGGCGTCTGATACCCGGTCTGTGGCCATGAGCACGGCGGCCAGATCGCTTTTGATCTCGGAAATCAGCCGGTGGGTTTCTTCGAAGTGCAGGCGGCGGATTTCGAGCGCTGCCAGCAGCGTCGCTTCGGCCCGTTCGTAATTCTGTTTGAGAAGATACACACTGCCGAGGCCAGCCATTGGAAAAGACCGGTTGGGATGATCCTCCGCCAATCCCACGGCGCTCTGCATGTCCAGCGAACGCTGGTAGCGCTCGGCAGCTTCGTCATAGTCTCCGCGATTCCGGTACAGAATAGCGATGTTGTTGTAGCCGGCTGCCAGCGAAGGGTGCACGCCGCCGTAGGCGTTCTCTGAGATGCGAAGCATGGTTTCGTACGCTTCGATCGCCCGGGGGATATCCCCACGCAGGGCGAGCAGGTGACCGTAGCTGTTCCAGACGGAACCCAGTTCGTAGTGTTCGGGTCCCATCATTTTCGTGCGGCTGTCGATCAGTTCGAGAAACAGCGATTCCGCTTCTTCAAACGCCATCTGATTGGTCAGCAGCTCGGCCAGCTGGCGCTTTGTTTCATCCGATTCAGGGTGTGCGCCGCCATAAACCCGGTCCTGCATGGCCAGCGCGTCGCGCAGCAGCGGTTCCGCGTCATCCGGTCGATCCTGCAGGCGATACAGGCTGGCCAGTCGAGCCATGGCCTGAGCCAGATAAGCATCGTCCCGGCTACCGGCAATCCGTTGGGCGAGATCGAGCGACCGCAGATGCAGTTCCTCGGCCGCCGCATAGTCGCCGATCGTCTCGTTGTAGAAGGCGAGCGCACTCAATGCTTCGAGGGACTCGGGGCTTTGAGGACCGGTCAGGGCGACGCGTGTATCGAGAGACCGTTGCAGCAGTTCGCCGGCTTCGTCGAACTCCCCGACCGTCTGTCGCAGAATGCCCAAAGACAGCTCGGTGGTGGCGGTCTCCGTGTGGATGGGCCCGTAAATGGACCGGTGTGCGTTCAACGCCCGTTGCAGCAGATCGCCGCCTTCGTCCGCGAGTCCGATCTCGTGGTACACATTGCCAAGCACCCGCATCATGGCCGCCTGCACCGTGGGTTGCTCGGCCAGTTCCACCCGTACCCGCTCTGCGCCTGCATCCAGCAGTTCTCTGGCGGTAACATCCGCCCCTCTTGCCAGTGCAGGGTCGGCGGCATCGAAAAGACCGAGCACAAACTGCACCACCTCGTTGGCCTTGCGTTGCTCCGCGAGTGCCAGATCCCGCTCCCGGGCCAGCTGCACGGTGTAGTAGGCGCTGATAGCCAGGAGCAGTACTACGGCTGCGGCCGTGCCGATCACGCCGGTCCGATGCCGGCGCAGATATTTGGACAGGCGGTAGCCCAGGGAATCCACTCTGGCGAGCACAGGCCGGCCATCCATGAATCGCTGCAGATCGGCGCCGAACTGGTCGGCGGAGGCATAGCGGCGGTCCGGTTCGCGCTGCAGCGCCATCAGGCAGATCGTGTCGAGATCGCCTCTGAGCAGCGCCTGCAGCCGGGTGATGGGAACGCCACGGAACCCGGCGATGGTTTCTGCCGTCTCTTCCGCCGTACGACCGTCGTTGTCGGCGAGCAGCTGGGTCACCGCGGTGCTTGGCCGTTCCAGTGCACCGCTCAGCACTTCTTCCCGGTACTCGGCAACCGTTTTCCTGGGCTCGAACGGGCGCCGGCCGACGAGCAGTTCATACAGCACCACGCCCAGGGAGTAGACGTCGGTCATGGTGGTCACAGAGTCGCTCAGCAACTGCTCCGGCGCTGCATAGGCGGGAGTCAGCAGCGCCCCACCGGCAGCAGTCAGCTCCGGGTCGCTTGAGTTATCGAGCACCTTGGCGATGCCGAAGTCGAGCAGCCGGACCTCGCCCTCTGCGTTGACCAGGATGTTTGATGGCTTGAGATCCCGATGCACCACCAGACTCTGGTGTGCGAACTGTACGGCTTCGCAGACCTTCTGAAACAGCCGCAGGCGCTCCACGATATTCAGACGATGCCCGTCGCAGTATTCGGTGATCGGGTCACCTTCCACGTATTCCATCACGAAGTAAGGGCGGCCATCGTCTGTCAGACCACCATCGAGCAGCCGGGCAATGTTGGGGTGATCGAGCCGGGCGAGGATCTGGCGTTCCATTTCGAATCGGCGCACCACCGCTTCGCTGTCCATCCCCTTTTTGACGACTTTCAGGGCCACCTGCCGTTCGAAGCTGCCGTCAGCCCGCTCGGCCAGATAGACACTGCCCATACCGCCGCTGCCGATCTGCCGGATCAGCCGATAGGCGCCGAGCGTCTGACCGTCGAGTGAATCGTCTTCGATGGAGATCAGGTTACCGAGCGGGGTGTCCAGCATGGTGGCGGGGGTGGCTTCGGCGCCGAGCAGGGCGAGCACTTCATCGCGCAGAGACGCATCATCGCCGCAGGTATCGGCGACAAAGGCCTCGCGCTCGGTGGTATCGAGTTCGATGGCCTGATGGAAGATTTCCTGAATGCGTTCCCAACGATCCGTGGCCATGGCTGGAACTGTATTACTCGCTGTTTAATCAGGGGATGGAGTTAAACCGGATTTGGAGAGGGTTGTCGAGTGAGAGGCGCAAGGGTTTTCAGTTCCGATTCGGAAGTCTTTGAGGGTTTGTGAGGTTCCGTGGCTTTGTTGTTTGCAGCCCTTGGCTCAGGGGACGCCGTGAATACGTCCCTGTAGGCTTACTGCGGCCATCCATGGCCGCAGGTACCCCTGAGCCAAGGGCTGCAAACAACAAAGCCTCGACGTTTCATGTTCTCAATGGTTTCGGCGCTCACTGTATTCCATGAGCTTCGTGTGATTGCCGGTGCCGGTTCTAACGCTGTGTGGATCGAATTGGTGACTACCTGGCGAGTGCTTCCCGCAGGAGTTCATTCACCACTTTGGGGTTCGCCTTGCCTTGAGTCGCCTTCATCACCTGGCCGACGAAGAATCCGAGCACCTTTTCCTTGCCCGCTTTGAACTGCTCCACCTGCGCAGGGTTGGCGGTGACGATTTCCTCGATGATGGCTGCGATCTCACCGGTGTCCGATACCTGGGTGAGACCTTCCGCTTCGATGGTCGCGTCCACGTCGATCTGTGCCCCACCGGTTGCCTGCTTCCACAGAGTCTCGAACAGGCTTTTGCCGATCTTGCCGGAAATGGTGCCGTCCTGGATGCGCTGAACCAGGCTGCCAAGGGCAGCAGGTGGGAGGGGACAGTCGGCAACGGCGAGATCGTCGCGGTTCAATGCTGCCGATAGCTCGCCCATCACCCAGTTGGCGGCGAGCTTGGCGTCTCCGGCAGCCTCGGCGGTGGCTTCGTAGTAGTCGGCCAGATCCGGATCCTGGGTGAGGAAGCTGGCGTCGTATTCCGAGAGTGCGAACTCTGATTCGAAACGGGCCTGCTTCTCCGCCGGCAGCTCCGGCAGGGTCTCGCGCACGGATTCGATGAAGGCGGCGTCGAGGTGCACGGGCAGCAGGTCGGGATCCGGAAAATAGCGATAGTCGTTGGAGAGCTCTTTCGAGCGCATGGTGCGCGTCTCATTCCTGTCCGCATCGTAGAGGCGGGTGTCGCGCTCGATGCGGCCGCCGGATTCCAGAATGCCGATCTGGCGTTCGATCTCGTAATCGATCGCCAGTTCCAGGAAGCGGAAGCTGTTGACGTTCTTGATCTCCGTGCGTTCGCCGAGTTGTTCCTGCCCCACGGGGCGGATGGAAACATTGGCATCGCAACGCATGGAGCCTTCCGCCAGGTTGCCGTCACAGATCTTCAGATGCCGGACCAGACTGTGCATCTGCCGGAAATAGGCGGCGGCCTCTGCCGCACTTCTCAGATCGGGCTCAGAGACCACCTCCAGCAGCGGCGTGCCGGCCCGATTCAGGTCGATGCCCGTCCGGCCCGGGAAGGCCTCATGCAGTGACTTGCCCGCATCTTCTTCCAGGTGGGCGCGGGTGATCTCGATCGTTCGCGGCGCCTGGCCATCCAGTTGGATCGTCAACTGTCCGCGTCCGACGATAGGGTCGGCGAACTGGCTGATCTGGTAGCCTTTCGGCAGATCCGGATAAAAGTAATTCTTCCGGTCGAAGATGGAATATGGGTGGATCTCCGCACCGATGGCCAGGCCGAACTTCACGGCCATGCGCACCACTTCCTCGTTCAGGACCGGCAGCACGCCAGGCATTCCGAGATCGACCGGGCAGGCCTGGGTGTTCGGTTCTGCACCGAAGGTGGTCGGGGCGCCGGAGAAGATCTTGCTTTCGGTTGCCAGCTGAACGTGCACCTCCAGCCCGATGACGGTTTCCACCTGCATGTCAGAATCCCTCCGGGTGCCGGGTGTGCCAGTCGGTCGCCCGCTGATACGTCTCGGCGGTGCGTAACAGGTTCTGTTCCCCGAAGTGCGGCCCGATCAACTGCATGCCGAGTGGCAGACCCGCCTCGAAACCGCAGGGCACAGACATGGCGGGCAAACCGGCCAGGCTTGCTGGAATGGTGAAGATGTCCTGCTGATACATGGCGACCGGATCGTCCGTGAGTGCGCCGCGCTCGAAGGCAACGTCCGGGGTGGTGGGCGCCAGCAGCAGATCCACCTCGTCGAATGCGCTCAGGAAGTCCTGCTGGATGAGACGGCGGATCTTCTGTGCCTTTATATAATAGGCGTCGAAATATCCCACCGAGAGGGCGTACGTGCCGGTGAGAATCCGTCGTTTCACCTCCGCACCAAAGCCCTCGCTCCGGGAACGCTCATACAGATCGTCCAGGGATTGCGGGTTCTCGCAGCGGTGACCGAAGCGCACGCCGTCGTAACGGGAGAGGTTGGTGGAGGCTTCCGCACCGGCAATGATGTAGTAAGCGGGGATGGCGGCGGACGTGTGCGGCAGAGTCACCTCCCGGAAATTGAAGCCGGCTTCGGTGAGCGTGGTTTTCGCGGCCTCCAGTGCGGCCGCGGGAACGCCGAGATCTTCGAAGTATTCCCTGGGCAGACCGATGGTGAGTCCGCTCACCGGTGTCAGCGGCTTATCGCGACAGTCGTTCAGCCAGTCGTCCGTGTGCTCGCTGCTGGTGGCATCTCGAGGATCGAAGCCGGCCATGTGCGGCAGCAGCAAGGCAATGTCTGCCGCGCTGTGGGCAAACAGCCCGCCCTGGTCCAGGGAGGAGGCAAAAGCGACCATTCCGTACCGGGACACCCGGCCATAGGTGGGCTTGAGTCCGGTGACGCCGCAGAATGCAGCGGGCTGACGGATCGATCCGCCCGTATCCGTGCCGGTGGCCGCCGGTGCCAGACCCGCCGCCACCGCAGCAGCTGAACCACCGGAGGACCCGCCGGGTACCCGATTCGTGTCCCAGGGATTGGCGACGGCGCCGAAATGACTGTTCTCATTCGACGAGCCCATGGCGAACTCGTCCATGTTGGCCTTGCCCAGGGTGATTGCCCCGGCGCCGAGCAGGCGCTCAATCACTGTGGCGTCATAGGGCGCCGTCCAGTTACCGAGCATCTTCGAGCCGCAGGTGGTCGGCAACCCTTTCGTGCAGAAGATGTCCTTGTGTGCCACCGGTAGTCCGGTAATCCGGGTGCAGTTGCCCTGCTGGCGGCGGGCGTCGGCGGCTTCCGCCTGGCTCAACGCCTGATCCTCGTCGACGGTGATGAACGCATTCAGGCTGGTGAAGGCGTGTGCCCGCCGCAGATAGTGGCGGGTGAGCTCAACGCTGCTGATGGCGCCGGATTGCAGCGCCTGGGCCAGGTCGGTGAGGCTCGAAAACGATTCGATGCTCATTCCACCACCCTCGGGACCAGATAAAGGCCGTCCTCTGTGTCGGGTGCCCCCTGCTGATACAGCTCGCGGTCGATGGTCTCGGTCACCGCATCCCGGCGCAATCGGGCCGCACCGTCCAGCGGGTGGGCCAGTGGCTGCACGCCGTCTGTATCCATGGCCTGCATCTGATCGACCATGTCGATGATCCTGGCGAGATCGCCGGCCACCGCCTCAGCTTCTTCGTCGGAGAGCTTCAGCTGGGCCAGCGCGGACAGGTGACGGATATCGATGTCGCTCATGATGGTGGCTCGGTTCCAGGCGTTAGTGTCGTTTGCGGCTCGATTCGGGGTGCATTCCGGGTTGCCTCGGGATGCGGCTCGAACAGAGCGCTCCGGTGCGCGGCTGGCCCCGGGGCGCCAAGCCTAATCTAATCGTTTGTGAAGTTCTAATGACCCGGCAAGATCTCTATACTCTCGGCCTGCGATCTCGAATCAACCAGAGCCCCAGCCACATGTTCAAAAATATCCGAGGGTTGTTCTCCCGGGACCTTTCCATTGACCTCGGGACAGCCAACACGCTCATCTACGTGCGTGATCAAGGCATTGTGCTGAACGAGCCGTCGGTGGTGGCCATCCGGGTTCAGGGCAATCAGAAGACGGTTGCCGCCGTCGGTCTCGATGCTAAGCGGATGCTGGGGCGCACGCCAGGCAACATCACCGCCATCCGGCCGCTCAAGGACGGCGTGATCGCCGACTTCCTGGTCACCGAGAAGATGCTGAAGTATTTCATCAGCAAGGTGCACGAGAATTCCTTTATCCGACCGAGCCCTCGTGTGCTGGTTTGTGTGCCCTGCAAGTCCACGGAGGTGGAGCGCCGGGCCATCCGGGAGAGCGCGCTCTCTGCCGGCGCCCGGGATGTGCGCCTGGTCGAAGAACCCATGGCGGCCGCCATCGGCGCGGGTCTGCCGGTTCAGGAAGCCGTCGGCACCATGGTGGTGGATATCGGGGGTGGCACCACGGAAATCGCCATTATCTCGCTGAATGGCGTCGTTTACTCGGATACGGTCCGGGTGGGCGGCGACCGGTTCGATGAGGCCATCGTTGCTTACGTGCGCCGTACTCAGGGCAGTCTGATCGGCGAAGCCACGGCGGAACGCATCAAACAGGAAATCGGCGCGGCTTATCCGCAGAAAGAGATTCGTGAAATCGACGTTCCTGGCCGCAATCTGGCGGAGGGGGTGCCACGCAGTTTCACCCTGAATTCGAACGAGATTCTCGAAGCTCTGCAGGAACCGCTGTCCATGATCGTGCAGGCGGTGAAGAGTGCCCTCGAGCAATGCCCGCCGGAACTCGCCTCCGACATCGCCGAAACGGGCATGGTCCTCACCGGTGGCGGTGCGCTGCTCCGGGATCTGGATGTGCTGCTGGCTGAGGAAACGGGTCTGCCGGTGATTATTGCCGAAGATCCGCTCACCTGTGTGGCCCGTGGTGGCGGCAAGGCGCTTGAACTGATGGACGCGGCCGGCAATGCCGATCTGCTTTCGACGGAATAGAATGCTCTGAATCCGAGGAAGGGCGCTGACTGAGGGGAGCCTCCGATCAAAGCATTGTTCGTCCGGGAATCTGGCGCCGGCTACCTGCTGAGTGGTCTGGTGCTGGTGTCGGCGGTGCTTATCACCCTGGACGTTACAACCCGCCTGCTCGAACCCGTACGCGCCACTATCGGCACCGTGGCAAGCCCGCTGCAGGTGCTGGCGGAAGTCCCCTATATGCTGGCCGATGAAGTCGGTGAAGTGGCATCCACCCATGATTCTCTGCGCACGCGCAATGCGGAGCTGGAACGGCGGATTCTCGAACTCACCCAGATCTCGCAGCAGTTTCTCTCACTCAGAACCGAGAACGAACGCCTGCGCGCCCTGCTCGGCAGTCGGGCCCGGCTGCCGTCCGAAGTCATGGTGGCTGAACTGGTGGCCATCGTTCCGACCGCCAATACCCACCAGGTGATCATCGACAAAGGCTCGGACTCCGGGGTCACCCTGGGGCAGGCGGTCCTGGATTCTCAGGGGCTGTTCGGTCAGGTGGTCGAAGTGGACCGGTTCACGAGCCGGGTGCTGCTGATTGTCGATCAGAGCCATGCGGTGCCCGTGCAGGTGAATCGCAGCGGCGTTCGCAGCGTGGCGGCGGGCACCGGGGAACTGGATCATCTGATTCTGGAAAACGTTCCGGTGACCGCAGACATTCAGGTGAATGATCTGATGGAGAGTTCCGGTCTCGGTGGCCGGTTTCCACGGGGTTATCCGGTGGGGATCGTGACCTCGGTGGAGATTGATGACAGCAGTCCCTATGCGGCAGTGGAGGTGCGGCCACTGGCTGCCCTCGACCGTTCCCGCCACGTGCTGCTGGTGTTTCAGCAGCCCCTGGTTGATGAATACGCGGCGCCGGGTGAACCCGACTCGCAGAACGATCCGGTTGAATATGAACAGCCCCACGCGGATGAAGCCGCCGCTGCGGCGGAGGTCTCCGACGCGGCGGTGGCCTCCGATGCATCGGAGGATGCGCAATGAACCCGACCCAGGGTGGCTGGCTCATTCTGCTCACCCTGCTGGTGGCGTTGCTGCTGGCTGTGGTGCATCTGCCGGAAACCTGGCCCCAATGGCTCGGCTGGCTGCGCCCGGCCTGGGTGGTGATGGTGCTGTTTTTCTGGGTGATGGAACTGCCGCACAGAGTCGGTCTGGTGTCCGCCTGGCTGCTGGGGCTGCTGCTAGACGTGCTGTATGCGGATCCATTGGGTCTGAATGGGGTGATTCTTGCGTCTGTCACTTATCTGGGCTGGCGCTTCTATGAGCGGTTGCGCATGTATTCCATCCTGCAGCAGGGGGGCGTGCTTTTCTTTCTGGTGCTGGCTGGAGAGATCATCCGTCTGGTCGTACAGGATCTGGTGTTCGACCGTGGCTTCAGCTGGGGTGTGCTGTTTCCGCCGCTCATGAGCCTGCTGATCTGGCCATTCCTGTATCTCGCCCTGTCCCGGTTGAAGCGCCAGGTTCGTGTCGAATAAACGGCTGATCCTGGCGTCCGGTTCTCCCCGGCGGGCCGACCTGCTCAGACAGGTGCAGATCGAGTTCGACATCGTCGTCCCGGATGTGGACGAGACGCCGCTTCCTCAGGAAACCCCTGAAACCTACGTCGTGCGTATGGCCCGGACCAAGGCCGAGGCTGTGGAGCCGGGTCCGGCCGGCGTGGTCCTGGCCGCGGATACGGTGGTGGTGCTGGATCACCGAATTCTCGGTAAGCCGGTGGATGACGACGACGGGATCGCCATGCTGATGGCCCTGGGCGGCCGGGAACATCAGGTGTTGACCGCCATCGCCGGACGCTCCGCAGGTTCGGCCGCCCACGAACTCGTCTCGACCCGCGTGCGCTTCGTGCCGGTGGACGAATCCCTCGCCAGGAAGTACTGGGCCACCGGCGAAGGCGCAGACAAGGCAGGCGGTTATGGTATTCAGGGCATTGGGGGTATATTGGCGGAAAGCATTACGGGCAGTTACAGCGCCGTCGTCGGCCTGCCGCTACCGGAAACCGAGCGCCTGCTCGGCGGTCTCGGCATCGACTCCTGGAGGGGGCGTCATCTGTAACTGAAGAGCTCATCTATGGCTGAAGAGTTACTGATTACCGTCAGCGAGTTCGAAACTCGGGTGGCCAAACTGGCGGGTGGCGCGGTTCAGGAACTGCATCTGGCGCCAGCCAGTGGTTACAGTCTCACCGGCAACATCTACGTCGGTAAAGTCGAACGGATCATCCAGGGCATGCAGGCGGCGTTCGTGGACGTGGGTCTGGAACGCCCCGGCTTTCTGCACGTGCGTGATATCGAGGGTCCCCGGCTCATGCAGGGGGAAAACGGCGATTCCGGTGAATCGCCGGATATTCGTGATCTGCTCCATGACGGCCAGCAGTTGATGGTGCAGGTCGCCAAAGACCCGATTGCGGGCAAAGGCGCCCGGCTCACCACTCAGTTGGCCATCGCTTCCCGATATATGGTGCTGATGCCGTTCACGGATCATATCGGCATTTCCCAGCGCATCGAGGAAGAGACCGAGCGGGATCGCCTGAAAAAGATGATCGACGCGGTGCGCCAGGACCAGGGCATCGGTATGGGGTTCATCGCCCGGACGGCGGTGGAAGGCGTGGGCCAGGACGCAATTGAACGCGATGTGCGGGTGCTCACACGCATCTGGGACCGGGTGCTGGAGAAAAAGGCGAATGCCGCCTGCCCGGACGTGGTTTACGAGGAGCTGCCGCTGCATATCCGGGTGGTGCGCGATCTCACCGACCCGGACGTGGAGACCATCCGCATCGATCATCGGGATACCTATGAGCGGGTGCGCCGCTTCGTGGATGAATTCATTCCGGAGTTTTCGGAACGCATGCGCCACTACGACGAAGAGCGCCAGCTCTTCCAGCGCTACGGGGTGGATGACGAGATCACCCGCGCCCTGGACCGGAAGGTGAGTCTGAAGAGCGGGGGCCACCTGGTGATCGAGCAGACCGAAGCCATGATCACCATCGATGTGAACACGGGCGGCTTCCTCGGCAACAAGAGCCTCGAGGAAACGGTCTTCCGGACCAACATGGAGGCCGCTGCCGTGATTCCCCGGCAACTGCGACTGCGGAACCTGGGCGGCATCATCGTGGTGGACTTCATCGACATGGAGGAGGAAGAGCACCAGCGCCAGGTGCTCCGGACACTGGAGAAGGCGGCAGAGGCCGATCCTTCCCGGATGCGGATCGAAGGATTTTCGTCATTGGGTCTGGTGCAGATGAGCCGGAAGCGCACGCGGGAAAGCCTGATCCAGCAGATCTGCGAGCCTTGTGCCCAGTGCGGCGGCGTTGGTTTTGTCAAGACGCCTGAGAGTACCTGCCTCGAGATATTCCGTGCGATCGTCGAAGATGCCCGGGTGCGGTGCAATGGACCCCGGCAGGACTATCTCATCCGCTCCACGGCCGATGTGGTGGACCGGCTGCTCGACGAAGATGCGGATCTGTTGAGCCGATTGTCCGACCAGATCGGCCGCGAAATCTCCATTCAGGTGGAACCCAGCTGCCAACCGGGAGATTTTGACATCGTGCTGATTCAACCAATGCGACAACCCGGTTGAATTTTAAGGGTGGCCTGAAGGTCCAATCATTGATGAACGCTCTGCCGCCCGTATTTCGCATCCAATCGGCCCCAGTGGTCGCGCCTTAGGCCGAGGGACGTGTTTCGCCTCGTCATCCGGCCCCTGTTCGTATTTCTGACACTGGCCATGATCGTCCTGGCCTTCTTCCAGGTGTCCGGTCGGATTCTGTTCGCCGTGCTCGACGAACTGGAAATCGGGGTGAATCAGTGGCTTTCCCCCCAGCACATCGTCATATCCGGGCTTGAAGGTGACTGGCGCCAGATCAATCCGGTCGTCCGGATCGGGGCTGTGGATCTGCCGGCCGGCCGCCTCAGCGGTCTGGATGTGGAGATCGACTGGCTGGAAAGCCTGGTCCGCAACAAGCTCGTATTCCGGCATGTGACGCTGGCGGAAGGTCGATTACTGCTCAGCAATGAAGCGGGCGGATGGCGCCTGCTGGGTGCCCAGGCCGGCGGTGACTTCAACCCTTTCTCCACCCTTTACCACAGCGATCAGATCGACCTGAATCTGGTGATCGGATTTGTCGGCGAGGCCGGTGAAGCGGACGAGGCGGATGATCTGACCCTGAGCTACCGGGCGACCAATCGTGGTGGGGAACATCGGCACCGTCTCAACATTGCCAACCGGACCTGTGCGGCGGACTGCACGATCCGGCTGTCGCTGGATGATTCCGAGCAGGTGCCCATGCTCCGCCCTCGATCCACCCAGGCGAGCCTGGATGGCGGCAACCTGCGGATCCCGACACCGCTCATCGCTGCACAGGGCGGGCAGCTCAGCGTTGCCAGCGGCTACTGGTTCAGAACCGGAGATCGTTCCGGCGGAAAAGGCCGGCTCAGCGTATCGACGATCCCCATAGACGATGATCTGGTTGGAGGCACCCTGTCGGTGGCCAGCCGGGGTGAGGGCGATGTGCATCACATCGCGCTTTCCGATCTGCAGGTGCACAACGCGGACAGCGAGTGGTCGCTGCCCGTTTTCTTCCTGACCTTTGAACAGGGTGAAACCGACAGCCTGCTCACCGGCTGGACGGAGCGAGTGGATACCGGGCCCGGATTTCGACTGTTCAGCGTACTGGCACCCCGGCAGACGGCGGCTTTCCGCTGGCTGAATGCGCTGAATGCCGAGGCGACGGCATTGAACGTGCACGGATTCCTGCGCTTTCCGAGCCTGGAAGCGGGCTATATCGCCACGGTCCAGGATGTGTCGCTGGACGGCTACAACGGTGCGCCCTGGATCCGCGGCGCGTCCGGGGAACTGCTGGGCGCGAATCGGGCGCTGCAGATGCAGGTGAATGCCGAGAACGTCGGCGTCCAGTTTCCGGACATGTTCAAGAAACGCTGGCAGATGGATCACCTGAGCGGACGCCTGCAGGCCTATGTTTCCCTCGACTACTTCGCGCTCAGGGGCACCCACCTGAAAGCCGTGCTCGGAGATACCCAGGCATCGGGCGCTTTCTCGCTCAGCCGGCCCCGGGGCGAGCCATACCGGGAACGGCTCGCCTTGCTGCTCAATGTGGACGGCACTACGGTCGCCGGCGGTAAAGACTATATCCCCTACCAGCTGCCGGGCGGGTTGCCGGAGTGGCTGGATGAGGGCCCGAAGGCCGGGCAGCTGTCGGACGTGACGTTCGCCTACCAGGGCCAGATCCATACCCGGCCGCTCGAACTCGCACGCCGGGTGGCGCTGTCCGGCCGGATTGAACAGGGGCACGTCCAGTATCATCCGGACTGGCCGGCAGTCCGCGACCTGTCCGGGTTCATATCGGTCGGCGGCAAGGACGTGCGTATCGACGTCGCCGAGGGCTTCAGCTTCGAAGGGACCGATCTCTCCGGCAGCCACATTCATCTCAAAGACAACGCCAGCGTGGCCGACATCGACCTCCTTTCCACCACCACGGTGGAGGAAGCCCTGGCGTTCATTCGCAGCACACCGCTCAAGGACTGGATGAGCTTCGTAGGTCCGGACTGGGCCGGCGCCGGCCCCCTCAGGATGGCGGGTTCGTTGAGCGTTCCGCTGAAACAGGAAGCCGAAGACATCGCTGAGCCGTCTGCGGAATCCGCATTGAACGTGGATCTCGATATCGAGCTGATCGGCGCCGATCTCGATCTGCCCGAGTTCGGAGTCTCTCTGGCCGATCTGGCGGGCACCGTGCACTACACCTATCCCTACCGGATCAGTGGCGCGGAGGTGGCGGGGAGGATCTTCGATCGACCGGCGGTGTTCGGTGCCAGCTCCGATGAAGACTCCGTGGTGTTTCATGTCAACGGTCAGGCGCCCTATGCGGATGTGCTCTCCCTCCTCGGCATGCAGGATCCGGGTCTCATGCATGGTGGATTCGATTTCATGGCCGACCTGCACATCGAGATGGGCGGCGAGATCTCGCGGTTGAATCTGGTTTCCGATCTCACCGGTCTCGGTCTCGAGTTGCCCGGTGAGCTGGCCAAGACACCGGATGATTCCGTACCCACCGAACTCACCCTGCAGTTTCTGGACGACTACCAGTCGGCTCGATTCCGCTACGGACCGGCGCGAGGCTGGTTGCACGTCAACGAGGTGTTGCTTCGAGGCGCCATTGGTTTTGATATGCCCCCGCCCCGCCTGGAAAGCGATCAGGAAATTCTGGTGCTGGGTGGCCGGGTGCGTGGATTCAGCCTGGATGAGCTGATGCCGGACAGGTCGGCGGGCGAAAATGGGGGCGGTGGGCTCAATCTGGCGTTACCCGTTCGGCTGGACGGGCTCATGGCCGATCATATCGATGTGAGCGGCATCTTCTTCGAAAATGTGAAGCTCGACGGCCGGATCGAATCAGGCAGCGAGCTCGATCTGCAGCTGACGATCGCAAGCGAGGATCTGGCCGGCGGCCTGTCCATAACCCCGGACAGGCCCCTGCAGCTGGATCTGGATCTCCTTCGCCTGCCGGAGCCTGATGGGACGGATGACGACGACCTGGCTGGACCGGCCGCAGACCCCCTCGATGTGGCGGTGATTGCCGAGCTCCCGGATGCCGACGTCACCCTGGAGAAGTTTCTGGTTGGAGAAACCGACTATGGTGCCTGGTCATTCGAGCTCCGGCCGGAAGACGATGGCGTCACGTTCCAGGCGATGGAAGCCAACCTGCGCGGTGTGAATATCGTGGCGGACAGGTTGACCTGGGATGGTACGGAGGACCGTACTTACTTCACCGGCACGCTCACGGCAGAAGACCTGGCGACGGTGCTGCCACAGTGGGGATATGCGGCCAGTGTGAGCACCGAGTCTGCGCAGATGACGGCCAACCTGAACTGGCAGGGTTCGCCGGCTGCCGTGGACCTGACCCGGGTGGTCGGCGAGTCCGCCTTCGAGGCCCACAACGGCCGCTTTCTGGAAGTGACTCAGGGTGCGGATGCCATGAAGATCTTCTCGCTGGTCAACTTCTCCACCATTGCCAAGCGGCTCAACTTCGATTTCTCCGACGTTGTCGGCGAAGGGGTGAGCTTTGATACCCTCACCGCAACCACCGAATTCCGCACCGGCAACATGCAGTTTCTGGAGCCCATGGCAGTGGATGGGTCCGGTTCGAACTTCCGGATCGGTGGTAGTGTGGATCTGGTCAGCGGCGCTCTGGACAATGAGATGATCGTTACCCTGCCGGTGACGAAGGGCCTGCCCTGGTATGCGGCCTACATCGCGATCGCCAATCCGCTGGCCGGGCTCGGTGTGCTGGTTGGCGAACGGGTGCTCCGAAAACCTCTGTCGCAGTTCTCCAGCGCCAAATACGAAATCGCCGGCACGCTGGATGCCCCGGAACTCAAGTTCGTCGGCGTCTGGGATACCACCATGGATCGGCCTCAGGTGAGCCTGGAGCAGGTGGAGGGAGACGCACCCGAGGTGGATGCCGGTGCGGAACCGGATGAGCCGGCCACTGAGGCCGGTGCCCTGCCCGGTGATGAAGACGAATCAACCCAGAACACAGGAACGACGACATAGCATGACGGCAAATCTGATCGAAGAAGCACGAACACAGCTGCTGGTGCCGGCCGGGATCGAGCAACGGGACCTGGACAGTCTGGTCGGCCGCCTGATGGGCCCGGATGTGGATCTGGGCGAGCTCTACTTCCAGCATCAGCGTCATGAGAGCTGGTCGCTCGAAGATGGCATCGTCAAGGATGGCGCGTTCAGCGTCGACAAAGGCGTGGGCGTTCGCGCCGTCGCTGGCGAGAAGACGGGGTTTGCCTACGCCGAAGACATCATCCTGCCATCCCTGGAAGCGGCCACGGATGCGGCCCGCTCGATTACCCGGCAGGGTCAGTCCGGGCGGCTGCCGGTGCCTGCTGATCGCGATCTGCCCCGACGCTACGGCGATGAAGACCCGATCCGCTCTATGGACGACGAAGCCAAGGTCGCCATCCTGTCCCGGGTGGATGTTGCGGCGCGGGGGCAGGATCCACGGGTAAAGGAAGTGAACGTGCGACTCGCGGCCAGCCATGAATGCGTGCTCGTGATTGCCTCGGACGGGACGCTGGCTGCGGACGTCCGGCCGCTGGTCAGGCTCGATGTATCGGTGATCGTCGAGCAGGACGGTCGGCGGGAGCGAGGCTCTGCCGGTGCCGGCGGACGTTACGACCTCATCCGGCTGACCGGCGAGAAGCAGCCGGAAGCGCTGGCGGCGGAAGCGGTGCGCACGGCGCTCATCAACCTGGATGCGGAAGATGCGCCGGCGGGCCCCATGACTGTGGTGCTCGGGCCCGGCTGGCCCGGCGTGCTGCTGCACGAAGCGGTTGGCCACGGTCTGGAAGGGGACTTCAACCGGAAGGGGGCATCTGCGTTCTCGAACCGGGTGGGAGAACAGGTCGCTTCGAAACTCTGCACGGTGGTGGACGATGGCACCATGGATGCCCGCCGGGGGTCCCTGACCATCGACGATGAGGGCACTCAGACTCAGTCGACGGTGCTGATCGAGAATGGCGTGCTCAAGGGGTATATGCAGGACAAACAGAATGCCCGCCTGATGGGCGTGCCCTGTACAGGCAATGGCCGGCGCCAGTCTTATGCCCACGCGCCGATGCCCCGGATGACCAATACGTTCATGCAGCCGGGCGATCATGATCCGGAAGAGATCATCGCCAGCGTCGACCGGGGAATCTACGCGGTCAACTTCGGCGGCGGGCAGGTGGATATCACCTCCGGACGCTTCGTGTTTTCCGCGACCGAGGCCTATCGGATAGAGAAGGGCCGTCTCGGCGCCCCGATTCGTGGCGCCACGCTCATTGGCAACGGTCCCGAGGTGATGACCCGGATTTCGATGGTGGGTAACGACCTGGCCCTGGATCGAGGTGTGGGCGTGTGCGGCAAGGATGGTCAATCCGTGCCGGTGGGCGTCGGGCAGCCGAGTCTGAAGATTGACGAAGTGGTGGTCGGTGGTACGAGCACCGGCTAGAGCACGCTGATCAGACGTTTTCCTCAAAACTGCGGAGCAGCCGAAACAGGGCTTTCGACTGCGTCCTGCGCTGCTCGTCGTTGGCCGCCTTTCGGACCCGGGCGATCTGATGGCGCAGCGCCTGACGGTCCGCCGCGGGATGCTCGTTCAGATACTCGGTCAGCGCACTGTCTTCCGCGACAAGGCGGTCGCGCCAGGTCTCCAGTTGATGGAATGCGTAGCGTGCCTCGGCGGAAGATCCGTCAATGCGGGCCAGTGCGGTTTCGATGGGTTCCAGGTCGATCCGCCGCATGAGCTTGCCGATGAACTGGAGCTGTCTGCGTCTGGCCTCGTGGGAACGGATTCTCTGCCACAGGGCAATCGCATCTGCGAGTTCCGGCGGGACGGGCACGGTGGCCAGATCACCAGGGTCGAGCTCGACCAGGCGCTTGCCCACATTTTGCAGATGCAGTGCCTCCCGTTTACGCTGGGTCCGCGACGTGACGCCATCTTCCGGCGCTTCAGACGGCACCAGGGACGGATCGTTGGGTTCTTCTTGGTTGTTCATTTTTCAAAAGGGTAGCGAATAACGACATGGCGAACCATCTGCCTGATCTCAGGGACGGCGAAGCACGACTCAAAGGGCTGGTTGGCGACATTCTGGCCGAGGCGAAGAAACAGGGCGCGGATGCCGCGGAAGTCTCGGTCAGCGAAGACGTGGGGCTCGGGGTGACGGTGCGCATGCGGGATCTGGAGTCCGTGGAGTTCAACCACGACCGGGGATTCGGGATCACCGTGTACTTCGGTCAGCGCAAGGGCAGCGCGAGCACCTCGGACAGCTCGCTGGACGCCATCCGCGAGACGGTCAGGGCGGCGGCCAACATTGCCCGGCACACCCAGGAAGATCCCTGCGCCGGGCTGGCAGATGCCGACCGCATGGCCACGGCGCTGGAAGATCTGGACCTCTATCATCCGTGGTCAGTGGACGCGGATGCTGCCAGGACGCTGGCGCTCGAGTGTGAAGCGGCGGGGCTGGATCATGATCCACGGATCAGAAACTCCGATGGTGCCAGCGTCAGCACCCAGCGGAGCTGTCGCGTCTACGGGAACAGTCACGGCTTCATCGGTTCTTATCTCGGCAGTCGCCATTCTCTTTCCTGCGTGCTGATCGCCACGGACGATGCGGGCATGCAGCGTGATTACTGGTACACCACGTCCCGGCTGGCGGACCAGCTTGAGAGTGCGCGGGCGGTGGGCGAAGAAGCGGCGCGGCGCACCGTTGCCCGGTTGTCGCCGCGCAAGGTCCGCACCGGCAGTTTTCCCGTGGCGTTTTCCGCCCAGACGGCCGGAGGGCTCGCAGGGCATCTGCTCGGGGCGATCAGTGGGGGCGCCCTCTATCGGCGCGCGTCGTTCCTCCTGGATTCCCTGGGCGAAACCGTGGCGGCCGATCATCTGACCCTGCGGGAGGAGCCGCACCTGGTCGGTGCGCTCGGCAGCGCCGTATTCGACGGCGAAGGCGTGGCCACCTCGTCGAAGGCCTTCATTGATCAGGGGGTGGTTGCGAACTACCTGCTTTCCAGCTATTCCGGTCGCAAACTCGGTATGCCCACCACCGGCAACGCGGGTGGGGTGTTCAATCTGACTGTCAGCGGCCGCACCCTGCCGGTCGCAGATCTGCTCGGCGAACTCGGCACAGGCCTGCTGGTGACCGATCTGATGGGGCAGGGCGTGAATACGGTGACCGGCGACTATTCCCGAGGCGCAGCCGGTTTCTGGGTCGAGAATGGCGAGCTCGCCTATCCCGTGGATGAGATCACCATCGCCTCGAATCTGAAGGATATGTTCAAGGGCGTGGTCTGCGTCGGCGATGATCTCGACACCCGAGGCAACATTCGCGCACCGACCCTGCTGATCGATCGGATGACGCTGGCCGGCGACTGATCTCGAGATTCCCGCCGCGCGCAAAAATTGAAAACCGTTTTCAATTTTCGCACGTGGCTGTGCTGTCAGGAATCAGAGGTCTAGCCACCAGCGCCGCACTTCCGCTCTAGCCAGACCGGCGATATAGGGGAGCTGGCGGTGGCAACCCGTTGATGCAGCAGGAGATAAGCGAAACCGACGAGTGCCTAAAACTGGCGGGCGGTGGAAGCCGAAGCAGCCGATCCGGCTGTCTGACTCAGGCGTACGCCCAGGATGCCAGTCCGAGAAATACGAAGAACCCGGCCACATCCGTAATCGTGGTGAGCACCACACCGCCGGCGAGAGCCGGATCGATCCCCATCTTCAGCAGGGCACTCGGCAGCAGACTGCCGGAGACAGCGGCGATCACCAGATTGATGACCATGGCCAGGGCGATCACCCCGCCCAGGATGATGTCCTGGAACGCGACGGCGGCCACGGTGGCGACCACGGCCGCGAGCAGAATGCCGTTCAGGGCCGCCAGCAGAAACTCGCGGTTCAGGAGAAAGAGCAGGTTGGCCCGGCCAATCTGACCCACGGCGATACCACGGATCACCAGGGTCAGCGTCTGGGTCCCTGCGATCCCACCCATGCTGGCGACAATGGGCATGAGGACCGCCAGTGCCACGACCTTGGCGATGGTTTCCTCGAAAACGCTGATCACGGCGGCGGCGAGAAACGCGGTGAAGAGGTTGATGGTCAGCCAGAGCACCCGGCGCCGGGCCGATTTGAGGATCGGTGCGAACGTATCGTCTTCCGTATCGAGACCAGCACGGGCGAGCACGGCTTCTTCCGCATCTTCCATGATCACATCGACCACGTCGTCGATGGTGATCCGGCCGATCAACCGGCCATCGGCGTCGACGACGGGTGCGGAGACCAGGTCCAGCTCGGAGAAGGTGCGGGCAACTTCGGTATCCGGCATGTCGTAGAGCAGCGCCGGTGCCTCCGAATCCATGATCTCTCGAACCGTGACTGAAGGATCGGCAGTGAGCAGGGTGGTGAGCGGCAATACGCCGGCGTACTCGTCCCGGCTGTTGGTGACCACCAGCATGTCCGTGGTTTCCGGCAGTTCCTTCTTCAGGCGCAGATATCGCAGCACGATTTCCACGGAATGACGGGGTCGGACGGTGATGGTGTCCGTGTTCATGAGTCCGCCGGCGGTGTCTTCCGGATAGGGGAGAACGGCCTCCACCCGGGCTCTGTCGCTGGCGTCGAGTGAGGACAGCACCTGGGTCGAGATGGTGTCCGGGAGCTGCTGAAGGATGTCGGCAAAGTCGTCTGTGTCCAGCCCGTCTGCTGCGGCGACCAGTTCATCCGTGTCCATGGATTCGAGGAATTCGCCGAGCACGTCGTCGTGCAGGTGCTGCAGCACCTGGTGGTTCTCCTCCTCGTCCATGAGTTCCCACAGCACTCGACGTACTTTGGGTGGGGTGGACTCGAGCAGCACGGCGAGTTCAGGGGGCCGCATGGAGGCGAGCAGAAACCGGGTCTCCTTGATCGAACCGGACCCGTGCAGACGGATCACATCACTGATCTGTTCCTGAATCTGCATGGTGGTTGAAGGTTTCCGGTGGCTCGTACTCTGGCGCCGGGAAGGGTACCAGAAGTACGCACCCTGAAGTGGGAAGCTGTGAGGTGGCCCGCACGAAAACGGAATGAACGGAGGCGTTACTCTTCTTCGCCGAACCGGTCGGCGATCAGTTCGGTGATGGCGGCCATGGCCGCCGCTTCATCGTCGCCTTCCACACACACCCTGAGTCTGGATCCCATGGGCGCGGCCAGCAGCATCACGGCCATAATGCTTTTGCCATCCACGGTTTCCGCCTCGTCCGACTGCTCGGCCGCGTCCGACTGCTCGGCCGCGTCGGCGGCGTCTGCCCGGCTCAGGGCGATCCGGCTGGAAAAAGTCTTGGTGAGATTGACGAGCTTGCCGGCGGCACGGGCGTGCAGGCCCAGCTTGTTGACGATGGTGAGCGTTGCTTCGACCACGTCCTAGAGCTCGGTTTCCCGATGGCGTACGAGCACGTTGTCGAAGCGACCGTCGAAATGATCCTTCAGTCTCTGCGCCATATAGACACTCCGATGCCGGCCGCCGGTGCAGCCGATGGCGACATTCAGATAGGCCCGGTTGTCCGCTTCGAAGCGGGGCACCCAGCGATCGAGGAAGGTGCGGATGTCCTCGAACATCTCCTGCACTTCGGGTTGCTCACCAAGGTAGTCCATCACGGCCTGATCCGCACCTGACTGCGGGCGCAGTTCCTCCACCCAGTACGGATTGGGCAGGCAGCGGATGTCGAACACCATATCGGCGTCCACCGGCACGCCGAACTTGAAACCGAAGGAACGGAACAGGATGGAAATGCCCGGACTCCGGTCTTCCGCGATCTGCTTGCGCACCACCTCCACAAGTTCGCTGCCGCGCATGAGGGTGGTGTCCAGGGTCAGATCCGCCAGGTTCGAGAGTCCGCTGAGCAGGGACTTCTCTGCTTCGATGGCCTGCAGCAGGTCGGTCTGATCGTTGGTCAGGGGATGCCGGCGCCGGGTTTCGCTGAACCGTTTCACCAGGGTGCCGGACAGGGCGTCCAGGTAAATGATCTCGCAGTGGATGCGGCCCGGATCCAGTTGGGCGTGAAACTCGGGAAACGTCTTCAGCCCATGGCTGCGGGCGTCTATGCAGACAGCATATGCCTCCTGGTTGACGCTGCCTGACTCCGGTAACTCCGCTTCTCTCGCCGCCTTTTCGGCGAGCACGCTGTCCACCAGGGAGGGTAGAAGTTCCACCGGAAAGTTGTCGATGCAGTTGAAACCCGCGTCCTCGAGGGCGCGAAGTGCGGTGGATTTACCAGAGCCGGAACGGCCGCTGATGATGATGAGCTTCATGCCGCCTGGCTGCTCATGAGCCCGGTGATGGTCTCGTACAGCTCCGCGTCGGAGCTCGCGTGTCTCAGGCGAGCCCGGTTGTCGCCGCTGCCATACAGCCGGGCGAGATCAGAGAGCAGTTCCAGGTGAGCCGAAGTCTCCTCGGGCGGCACCAGCAGAATAAAGATCAGATCCACGGGTTCGCCGTCGATGGCGTCGTAGTCCACGGGTTCCGCCAGGGTCAGGCAGGCGGCGTGAATCTGCTCGCATGGCATACGACAGTGCGGGATGGCCACCCCTTCTCCCAGCCCCGTGCTGCCGAGACGCTCCCGATTCATCAGCTCATCAAAGAGTTTGCGCGCCGGCAGCTGGTAAGTTTCCGCCAGCAGATCGCTCGCGTACTGCAGCAGCGCCTTCCGTGAGCTGACCGGGACGCTGACCTTGGTGCAGCGGGATTCGAGGATGCTGGGGATGTCGCTCATCGATAGCTCGAACGGTGGTTGTGGTAGGGCGGAGGGTGCTCAGCGGCCGTGGTGCCGGTCCTGGAGCTTTTCCTTGTGCTTCAGGATCTGTCGATCCAGTTTGTCGGTGAGCTTGTCGATTGCGGCATACATGTCGTCGCAGTTGGCGTCTGCAAAAACTTCCCCACCGCTGACGTGCACGGTGGCTTCCGCCCGTTGTTCAAGTTTCTCGACGGTCAGAATGACATGGGCGTTGGTGATGTGGTCGTAGTGGCGTTCCAGTTTCTGCAACTTCTCTTCAACGTAGGTTTTGAGCGCGTCCGTGACGTCTACATGGTGTCCAGAGATACTGAGTTGCATGAAAGTCCTCCTATCTGACTCTAATCTGGCGTCCCTCTGAGTCCATTGCCTGCCGGGGCGTAGCTCAGACCAGGCGCTTCCGTTCGTTGGAAGGGGGAATCGCCATGGATTCCCGGTACTTGGCGACCGTTCTGCGGGCCACTTTGATGTTCTGCTCGGCCAGTATTGCTGCGATCTTGTTGTCGCTCAATGGTTTTCTGGGATTCTCGTCAGCAGTAAGCTTGCGGATTAGGGCGCGGATGGCTGTGCTCGAAACTTCTCCGCCGCTGGCCGTGGAAACATGGCTGGAAAAGAAGTATTTGAGCTCGAAAATACCTCTCGGGGTGTGCATGTACTTACGGCTGGTCACCCGTGAAATGGTGGATTCGTGCATCTCCACCGCTTCCGCAATTTCCGCCAGCACCAGGGGTTTCATGGCCTCTTCGCCGTATTCCAGAAAGCCGCGCTGGTGTTCGACGATCTTGGTGGCCACCTTGAGCAGGGTTTCGTGCCGACTCTGCAGACTCTTCAGAAACCAGCGGGCTTCCTGCAGGTTGTCTTTCAGATAAACATTGTCCGCGCTGGAGTCCGCCCGTTTCACCATGCTGGCATAGAGCTCGTTGATCTTCAGCTTGGGGCTTGCCTCACCGTTCAACTCCACCTGCCAGCGACCGCTGTCCTTGAAGACCATCACGTCCGGCACGATGTACTCGGGCGCTTCGCCGCCGATGCTCGATCCGGGACGCGGGTTCATGGACTGGATGAGCGAAACCACGCTGGCCAGATCCGATTCGTCGAGTCTGGTCCGCCGTTTGAGCGTATTGAAGTCACGACCGGCGAGCACGTCGAGGTGCTCGCCAACGAGGCTCAGGGCTTCCGACCGCCATGGGGTGTCCGGATCGAGCACGCTGAGCTGCAGCGTCAGACTTTCGGCCAGATTGCGTGCGCAGACGCCGATCGGATCGAACTGCTGCACGCGTTTGAGCACCGCCTGTACTTCGTCCAGCTCCACCAGGGATTCCGGATCTGAATCCTCCGGTTCATCCGCATTGAGGGTGGCGAGCAGATCTTCCAGGTCGACGCTCAGCATGCCATCAGGTTCGACCGCGTCGATGATCGCCGTGGCGATCATCCGGTCACGGTCGGACATGGGCGTGAGATTGAGCTGCCAGAGCAGATGTTCCTGCAGGGATTCATCCGTTGTGTTGCGCTCCTCCAGACTCCAGTCCTGATCCTCGGCGCTGCTGCTGGATGCCGGTGTACTGCCCGGCTCGTAGATATCGTCCCAGCTGGTGTCGACGGGCAGATCTTCGGGGATGGGAGCTTCATCCGCGACTTCTGAGGCCGCGGGCTCCGCCGCGTCGGCTGCGGGCGAATCGAAATCGCTCTGCAGACCTTCGTCCGGCGTATCGCCGTCGTAGGTGTCCTCGAATCCGTCGGCGGTCATGGCATCGCCTTCGCCAGGCAATTCCGGGAAATCGTCCGCATCCTCGAGCCCGTCCGCGGCGGCCTGGTCGTCGGATCTTTCGCCTTCCGGTTCGGCAATTTCGTTGCCGTCCGGCGTGATCTCTTCCTCCTCCAGCTCGAGCATCGGATTCGATTCCAGGGTTTCCTGGATTTCCTGCTGAAGATCGAGGCTCGACAACTGCAGCAGACGGATTGCCTGCTGCAGCTGGGGTGTCATCGTCAGCTGCTGCCCGAGTTTTAACGAGAGAGTCTGTTTCATCAGAGGCTGAACGAGTCTCCGAGGTACACACTGCGGACCTGCTCATTCTGGAGGATGGCGCTGGGCTCCCCTTCCGCGATGATCTGACCGGCACTGACGATGTAAGCCCGGTCGCAGATATCCAGAGTGTCCCGGACGTTGTGGTCGGTGATCAGTACCCCGATCTGACGGTCGGCCAGATCCCGGATCTCGCTTTTGATATCCGAGACGGATATGGGGTCCACCCCGGCGAATGGCTCATCAAGAAGCATGAAGCCCGGTTCCGTCGCCAGTGCCCGGGCGATTTCCAGACGCCGTCGTTCCCCCCCGGACAGACGCTCGCCCATGGACTTGCGCACACCCTGGAGGTGGAACTCGTTGAGCAGCGACTCGAGCTGTTCCCGACGCTGGCTGCCATTGAGTGCCTTGCGCAACTCCAGAATGGCCATGATGTTGTCTTCAGTGGAGAGCTTGCGGAAGACGCTCGCTTCCTGAGGCAGGTAGCCGATGCCTTCCCGGGCCCGGATGTGCATGGGCGCATGGGTGAGCGGCCGGCCATCCAGGTCGATTTCTCCGGCGTCTGCTTTCAGCAGGCCGACGATCATGTAGAAGGTGGTGGTTTTGCCGGCGCCGTTCGGGCCGAGCAGGCCGACAATTTCGCCGCTCTCCACCCCGAGGCTCACACTTTCTACAGCGACCTTGTTTCTGTACTGCTTGCGCAGCGCTCTGGCTTCGAGTTTAGCCATGGTTCAGTGGTCTGCACCGTCATCGACAGGTTCGGCGGCCGCCTGCGCCTCGCCATCCGGCTGGGTGCCGGTTTCAGTGCTGCCATTGTCATCGGAGGCTGACGGCATCGCCGACGGCTGCAATACCATGGTCACCGGTTCCTCCGCGGTGGCGCTCGCGTCCACCCGGCCAGCGACGATGTCGTAGACGATCAGATCGCCGGTCAGCGTGCTGCCTTCCTGTTCCAGGTTAGCCGCGCCTCTGAGATCCACGCGCTCGTTCTGAGTGTGGTAGATGATGGTCAGCGCTTCCGCCCGCACGGGTTCCTTGTCTGTTTCTATCTGCTGCTGATAACGCGCGGGTGTATCTTCCGCCGTGATGCGCTGGACCTTATTCCCGTCCTGCAGATCGATGGTCATGATCTCCGCGTTGACACGCAAAGTGCCCTGATCCACCTGGACCGACCCCCGATAGATGATCCGGTTGCCCGTCTGGTCGTATTCGACCGCGTCTGCCCGGATGTTGATCGGCTGTTCCGCGTCTTCCGGTAGCGCGACGGCAGCGCTTGCGGTCAGCAGCAGCGCACCCAGCAGCATGCCTTTGCCCCCGATACGGGTGCACGGGCACAGGCTCACGGCAGCCGGGGTCCGGCTACTTGAACTGATGCGGCAGGATGACGGTGTGTACGCGTTGCTCATTACTTGAAAACATCTTCAGGAGGCCTTTGTCGAGACTACCCTCAAGGCCAACGGCTTTGGTGCGGCCGGCGTGGGTGGTGATCATAACATTCTGGTCTGTCTCGGCGTATTCACGATCCGGATAGATCGTGATGCTTGGTGTGCGCAGGTCGTAGCGCCTGCCATCCTCGAAAACCTGCAGCATCTCCACGTCATCGTGCAGCTCAACTTCTTCCTGGCCGCCCCGTTTGCTTTGCGACGCATTGCGGATGACGCCCCTTCTTGCAGTCACCTGCCAGGCCGGGCGAGTGGCGTCGTCGTCGTGCAGTTCGAGATCGGGTTCGGAGAGGTGCGTGAGCGCCCGGGACTCGAAGTGTTCGATGAGGGGTGAGCGAAGCAGGTAGCGGAGCGTGCCCGTTTTCCGGTAGTCGCGAATCACCGCATCTTCGATCAGCAGGTCCGGTTCCTCGCTTGGCCTGAGTTCGGGCTGGGGCTCTGCTTCCGGCAGGGTTGGCTGAAAAAAGACCGCTGCGCCGATGATGAGGCTGCCGGCCAGTGCGATACCAATCAGATGCGCGGTGCTGAGTGGCAGTCGATCCATCAGGATCAGTAGGGCCAGCTGCCCCGGGCACGGAGAATGAGCTCGGCGAGTTCCCTGGCCACGCCCTCGCCGCCGGCGGCTTCGGTGATGTAGTCGGCGCGCGCCCGGACGGCGGGGTGGCCGTTCGGTACGCTGATGGAAAAACCGGCGAGATCAAACAGCACCAGATCGGCGAGATCGTCACCCACGTGTGCGGTCGCCTCCAGCGGGATACCGAGTTGTTCGCAGAGGCTCTGAAAGGCCGGCCCTTTATCGTCGAGTCCCTGGGCGAGATGGCGAATGCCGAGTTCGCCGGCCCTTCTGGCCACCATGGGGGAATCCCGGCCGGTCAGTATGGCGATCTCTATACCTTCTGCGGCCAGCATCTTGATCGCCGAGCCATCCTGAACGTTGAAGGCTTTGAGCTCACGGCCATCGTCGCTGTAGATGATGCGACCATCGGTCAGCACGCCATCCACATCGAAGGAAAGCAGGCGGATGCGTCCAGCCGCAGCCCGGAGTCCTTCTGAGCGGGTCATGGGGACGGCCAGGCGGAAGCCTGGTTCATCAGAAGCAGGTTGTAGCCGCACCAGGCCGCCAGCATCACCGCGCCTTCAAATCGCGTGATCACCGGCCGGGAGCCGATCGCGTAGGCGAACAGGGCCAGCAGCAGGGTGAGTGCCAGCATCATGCCGCAGTCCCGCCAGAGGGCCACGATGTCGATATCGGCGCCGCCGATCAGACCGGGAATGGCGAGCACGGCCAGAATATTGAGTATGTTCGAACCGACCACGTTGCCGATGGCGATGTCGGAATGGCCTTTGATGGCGGAGCCGACCGTGGCCGCGAGTTCCGGCAGGCTGGTGCCGACGGCGACGATGGTCAGGCCGATGATGAGTTCGGAAACCCCGAGTGCTTCCGCGATTTCGGTCGCAGACCAGACCAGCACTTCTGCGCTGACCAGCAGAACCAGCAGGCCGGTGATCAGCCAGAAAATGGCCTGGCCCATGGGCATCTGCTGCAACTCGTCCAGTTCCTCGTGAATGCTTTCGGACACTTCAACGCCCGCGGTCTGCTGATTCTTCATCAGCCGCCAGAGGATGAGCCCGAGTCCGCCGAGCAGGAGCACGCCGTCGAGGAGGGAGAGATAGAGATCGAACATCAGGATGAGGGCCAGCAGGGTCGCGCCCAGCAACCAGGGCAGCTCCGCTTTCAACACCGTCTGAGAAAACGGCAACGGCGCGATCAATGCGGTGATACCGAGAACGAGGCCGATGTTGGCGATGTTCGAGCCGATGGCGTTGCCGATGGCCAGCAGAGGCGTGCCTTCGATGGATGCTGTCACCGCCACCAGAATTTCCGGAGCGGACGTACCCACGGAGACCACGGTGAGCCCGATGAGCATCTTCGACACACCCAGGTGGTTTGCCGTGCTGGCCGCGCCGGACAGGAATTTGTCTGCGCTCCAGACCAGGGTGATGAAACCCAGAATCAGCGCCAGGATCAGAAACCACATAAGTCAGTGCACGGTCGAATTGTCAGTTAGATGGATCAATCGGTCACTCTTGTGATGGGTCATTTGGAAGACGGCCAGTTTTTCTAACGATGTTCGTGTTTCGAATGGTAACAGTGCCGGTTTTCCAAATCAGCGGGGTGTTATAGTTGCGGGTCGTTCACGAGGCAACCGGTAAATGACCGAATCGACAATCGGCCAGGCGGTTGAGACCCCCCCTCGAGAGCCGTTGATCGAGATCGAGAACCTGACTTTTCGACGTGGTGATCGGCTGATCTTCGATGGTCTCAACATGGTGGTGGCGGCCGGAAAAATTACTGCCCTGATGGGACCGAGCGGCTGTGGGAAGACCACGTTGCTGCGGATCATTGGTGGCCAGCTGAAACCCGAATCCGGTTCCGTCCGGGTGCGGGGACAGGACGTGGTGGGTCTGAAGCGGGCCGATCTGCTCGATTTGCGCAAAGACATCGGCATGCTGTTCCAGTCGTCGGCTCTGTTCACCGATCTTTCGGTGTACGAAAACGTCGCCTTTCCCCTGCGCGAGCACACCGACCTGCCGGAAGATGCCATCCGGGATCTGGTGCTGATCAAATTGAATGCGGTGGGATTGCGCGGTGCCCGGGACCTCATGCCCAGTCAGTTGTCGGGTGGCATGGCTCGGCGGGTGGCGCTGGCCAGAGCGATTGCGCTGGACCCCTGCCTGCTCATGTATGACGAGCCGTTCACCGGTCAGGATCCGATTTCCATGGGTGTGGTGGTTTCCCTGATCAAGCGCCTCAACTCGGCGCTCGGTGCGACCAGCCTGCTCGTTTCCCACGACATCCATGAAACTGCGGGCATTTCGGACGAGATCTACATTCTCGACTCGGGCAAGGTGGTGGCTGGGGGTGAGCCCGCCGCGCTGGCCAATCACGAGTCCGACCGGGTGCGGCAGTTCATTACCGGCTCGCCGGATGGACCGGTGCCGTTCCATTATCCGGCGGACGATCTCGCTTTCGATCTGCTTGGTGTGGGTGTGCCGTGATTGATTTCGTGCGCAGTCTGGGGGATCGCAGCCTGGAGCGTCTGGCCAGTCTCGGCAGGGCAACGATCATGTGGCTGACGGCGCTGTGGGGTCTGCCGCGACTTTCGGACCTGTCCCTGGTCGTCCGTCAGATCTACAACGTCGGTGTGCTGTCACTGATCATCATCGTGCTTTCGGCGTTCTCCATTGGCGCGGTGATTGCGCTGCAGTTCTACACGCAACTGGCCCGGTTCGGTGCGGAAGATGCGGTCGGCCTCGGGCTGGCGCTCGTTCTTCTGCGGGAACTGGGGCCGGTGGTGACCGGGCTGCTGTTCGCCGGCCGGGCGGGCTCCGCGGTAACCGCGGAAATCGGTCTGATGAAATCCAGCGAACAGCTTTCGAGCATGGAAATGATGGGCGTGGACCCGCTGCGGCGCATTGTTGCACCCCGGCTCTGGGCCGGCGTCATCAGCCTGCCTCTGTTGACCGCGGTGTTCAATGTGGTGGCGATCTATGGCGGCATGGTGGTTGCGGTGGAGTGGCTCGGCTCGGATGTCGGCTCGTTCTGGTCCGGCATGCAGGACGGCGTGGAACTCTGGAACGATGTGGGCAAGGGCATGGTCAAAAGTGTGATTTTTGCCGTCGTGGTCACCTGGATCGCCGTTTTCCAGGGCTATGACACGGAGCCGACGCCGGAAGGGATCGGGCTGGCGACCACACGCACGGTGGTCACCTCTTCTGTGATGATCCTGGCCATAGACTTCATATTGACTCTCAGCATGTACGGAGAATTCAAATAATGCGCATGCGAACTGTTGAAATCAGCGTTGGTGCCTTTGTGCTCGCGGGTGCCCTGGCGCTGACGTTCCTGGCCGTGAAGGTCAGTGGCGTAACCCTCACCCGGAGCAGCGACACCTACATCGTGCAGGCCCGCTTTGATGATGTGGCCGGCCTGAGACCGAGGGCCAAGGTGAGTATGGCGGGTGTCACCGTCGGCCGGGTCTCGGATATCGAGGTGGATATGGAATACGGTGAGGCAGTGGTGTCCCTGGAGATTCAGGGGCCACCGGGCAATCTGTCCCTGGATACGGGTGCTCAGATTCTGACCGAAGGTATACTCGGCGCCCGCTACGTGAGCCTGATGCCCGGCGCCGATGAAGACACCCTGGCGGACGGCGATTTCATTGAGGAAACCCAGGGGGCTCTGGTGCTCGAAAACCTGGTCGGCGATCTCATCACCCGCCTCGGTTCGTCCTGACGGAGATTTTTCTGATGATACTGACTGCCCAAAGCACGCTGAATGGCCGCAGAATGAGCGGCGTATTCCGACCACTCACCCGGCTGCGCCTGCTGGCCCTCCTGCTGGTGTTGCCCGCCATGAGCACGTCGGCCCAGATCCGCGAGGCCGAAGACCTGGTGGAGACGACGACGGCCGAGATGCTCGTGCTGATCGACGAAGCGAAGGCCTATGCGGATGAGGACCCGGAGCGGTTCTATGTGGAGGTGGAAGCACTGTTGAGCCCGGTCATCGATTTTCCGCGCTTTGCCCGCAGCGTCATGGCCGCATATTACAAACGCGCCACCGCGGAACAGCGCGCCCGGTTCGCGGACGGGTTCAAGTGGAGTCTGGTGCGCACCTATGCACTGGCCCTGACCGAGTTCAATGATGGCGGCGTGGCCATCATTCCATCGGATCGTCCGCCCAAGCGACCGGACCGGGCCAGCGTCAAGCAGGAGATCCGTTCCGAAGGCGAGATCTACCCGGTGATCTACTCTATGGCCCGGAACAAAGAAGGTGAGTGGCGGGTGATGAACATCATCATCAACGGGATCAACATGGGCCTCACCTATCGCAACCAGTTCGCCAGCGCGGTGAAGGATCCGGCGTATGGCGGCGACATGGACCGGGCCATCGATGGGTGGGTAGCGTCGCTTGGTGCGATCGACACCGGCAATGGCTCTGCCGATGGGACGGGCAAAACCGTCAGTTCCCCGACTGCCGTGTCCGCGTCGGATGCCTGAGTAGTGGCGCTCTGATGGCCTATCGACTGCCAGCCGAGGTGAACTTCGCCAACCTGGTGAGCCTGCGCGATGCCGGCCAGCAGCATATCGATGCGGCCGACGATTCAACCGGGGTGGCGGAGTTCGATCTGGCGGGCCTGGTGGGCGCCGGATCCGCGGTGGTGGCGTTGTTGATTGCCTGGTTTCGTTATGGCCACGCTCATGGCAAGGTGGTGCGCTTTCTGCAGGTGCCGGCACCCATCATGAACATCATCGAAGTCAGCGATCTCGCCGACATTCTGCCTATTGCTGATCTGCCCGGTGCTGAAAAGGCCGAAGCAGCTGAAGCGTCTGACGAGACAGAAGCGTCCCGGGAGGGCGTATGAACGACGCCATCATTCAGGCGGTTACCCAGGGCATCGAGCATGCTGAAGTCGACGTGGTGCTCGACGGCAATCGGGCGCTGATCACCGTGGTCAGTCCGGTATTCGAGGGCCTTTCCCGGGTGCAGAAGCAGCAGAAGGTCTACGCCTGTATCGATGCCTTTATCCAGGATGGCAGTCTGCACGCGGTGACGATTCGAGCGCAGACCCCGGACGATTGAGCCGACATGGACAAGCTCCTCATCACCGGCGGTAAGACCCTTTCCGGGAGTCTCAGGGTTTCCGGTGCCAAGAATTCCGCTCTGAAGATCCTTGCAGGCACCCTGCTGACCGAGGACCCGGTCAGTGTGGGCAATGTGCCGCACCTGCACGATGTGACCACGATGATCGAACTGCTCGGCTGTCTCGGTGCCGATGTGGTGGTGGATGAGAAGATGCGGGTGGAAGTTGCTGCCCGTGAACTCAAATCCCTGAAAGCACCTTACGAGCTGGTGAAGACCATGCGTGCCTCCTTCGTGGTGCTCGGTCCGCTGCTGGCCCGGTTCGGCGAGGCGGAAGTATCCCTGCCCGGCGGCTGTGCGATCGGGGCCAGACCGGTAGATCAGCATCTGAAAGGCCTGGAAGCGCTCGGTGCCTCCATCAGCGTGGAGGAAGGCTATGTGCGGGCGAGCAACGAAGGGCGTCTCAAAGGCGCCGATGTGACCTTCGATCTGGTCACTGTGGGCGGTACGGAAAACGTGCTCATGGCGGCAACCCTGGCCGAGGGGACCACCCGGATCATGAACGCGGCGCGCGAGCCGGAAATCGTCGACCTCGCCAACTTTCTCAATGCCATGGGTGCGCGGGTAAGCGGTCAGGGCACGTCCACCATCGTCGTCGAAGGCGTGCCGGAACTGCATGGCTGCGACTTCGATGTGATGCCAGACAGGGTGGAGGCAGGCACCTATCTGATTGCTGCGGCCGCGACCGGGGGCCAGGTGACACTGACGGATGCCGCCCCCGAAACGCTCACCGCGGTGCTGGAAAAGCTGACCGAGTCCGGTGCGGAGATCCATTGCACCGAAACCACGGTGAGCCTGGATATGCACGGAAAACGTCCGATTGCCGTGGACATAGAGACGGATGTTTATCCCGGCTTTCCCACCGACATGCAGGCACAATATCTGGCCATGAATGCGGTGGCGGATGGCACCAGCCGGGTGACGGAGACCATCTTCGAGAATCGCTTCATGCACGTGCAGGAGATCAATCGGCTTGGGGCCAGCATCGAGCTGGAAAATGCCTCCACCGCAATCATTCACGGGGTGGAACGGCTGAAGGCGGCCCCGGTGATGGCGACGGATCTGAGAGCGTCTTTCAGTCTGGTGGTGGCCGCGCTGGTGGCCGAAGGCACGACGCTCATCGATCGCATCTACCACATCGATCGTGGCTACGAGACCATAGAAGAGAAGCTGCAGCTGCTTGGTGCAGACGTGCAGCGGGTGCGCTGAAGCCGAGTCGGTCACCCCTTCGAGAATCAACTTTTCAGGCATCAGATAAAACAATGGGACTGACAATCGCTCTGAACCGGGGCCGGATTCTGGCCGAGGTGCTGCCCATGCTGCAGCAGGCTGGTATTGAACCTTCCGAAGACCCGGAATCCAGCCGCAAGCTCATTTTCGAAAGCCGCACGGGCGGTCATCGCCTGGTCGTGATGCGGGGCTCGGATGTGCCCACCTACGTGGAATATGGCGCGGCGGACGTGGGGGTGACCGGTAAGGACACCATCATGGAATACGGCGGTGGCGCACACTTTTACGAACGGCTCGATCTCGGGATTGGCCGTTGCCGCCTGATGACGGCCGCGCCGGTGGGGAGTGATCTGGCCGAAGGCCGGGACGTGCGCGGACCCATCCGGGTGGCCACCAAATTTGTGAACGTGGCCCGTCGTTATTTCGAAGGACAGGGTCGGCAGGTGACGCTGATTCCCCTCTCGGGCGCCATGGAAATAGCACCGCTCATGGATCTGGCCGATTGCATCGTCGACATCGTCGATACAGGTAATACGCTGAAGGCCAATGGCCTGGTTGCGCTTGAAACCATCGCGGACATCTCTTCCCGGGTGATCGTGAACCGGGCCTCCATGAAGACCCGCTTCGATGACGTGCAGGCACTGCTGACGGTGCTGGCCGGCACAACGGGATCGGGCGACTGATGACCGATCTTGCCATTGCGCGGCTGGCTACCAGCGACGCGGACTTCGGAGACCGGCTGAAATCTCTGCTCGCCTGGGACGTGGCGGAGGATAGCGAGGTGCTCGAGATCGCCCGGCAGGTGATCGCCCGCGTCCGCTCGGAGGGTGATGCGGCGGTTGTTGATTTCACCCGTCGTTTTGATCGGCTGGAGGTGTCGGATCTGGCTGCCACCGAGCTGACGCCGGATGCGTTTGCGGCGGCCTGGCAACGGATCAGCGACGCCGAGCGGGAGGCGCTGACCATCGCCGCCGATCGGGTGCGCGCCTATCACGAACACCAGTTGTCGGCATCCTGGACCTATACCGATGAGTTCGGCAATCGGCTGGGACAGAAAGTGACCCCGCTGGATCGGGTCGGCGTTTACGTGCCGGGTGGTCAGGCGGCTTATCCATCCACCGTGCTCATGACGGCGATTCCCGCCCGGGTGGCGGGCGTGGGTGAGGTGATCATGACGGTGCCCACCCCTGGCGGCGTGCGCAACGATCTGGTTCTGGCCGCGGCCCACATCGCCGGGGTGGATCGCGGCTATACCATCGGTGGGGCCCAGGCGATAGCGGCCCTTGCCGTGGGCACTGAAACCATCGGGAAGGTAGATAAGATCGTTGGTCCCGGTGGCGTGTTCGTGGCGGCCGCCAAGCGCCTGGTTTATGGCGAGGTGGGCATCGACATGGTGGCCGGGCCGAGTGAAGTTCTGGTGATCGCGGATGGCAGTTCACCCGTGGACTGGGTTGTTTTCGACCTGTTCTCCCAGGCCGAGCACGATGAGGCCGCCCAGGCACTCCTGCTCTGTCCGGATGCGGACTATCTGACCGCCGTGGCGGAGGCGATGGCGCGTCATCTTGAACAGAGCCCGCGTCGGGAGACCATCTGCGCATCACTGAACAGCCGCGGGGCATTGATCAAGGTTGCCGATCTCGATGAGGCCATGACGCTGGTGAATCGCATTGCGCCCGAGCATCTGGAACTCTGTGTGGCGTCTCCGGAGAAATGGCTGGATGCCATCCGTCATGCGGGCGCTATCTTCGTGGGTCCCCACTCACCGGAGGTGATGGGCGACTATACCGCGGGGCCCAGCCACGTACTTCCCACCTATGGCTCTGCACGGTTTTCGTCGCCCCTGGGGGTATACGATTTCCAGAAGAAGAGTTCGGTGATCCAGCTTTCTGCCCGGGGCAGTGAGCATCTGGCGCGTGCTTCGGCGACGCTCGCCCATGGCGAGGGGCTGACGGCCCACGCGCGCGCAGCCGAGGTCAGACTGACCGGACTGGATCACAATGCAGATCCCGGCCCCGCCTCGGACAACAAAGCCTCGGACAACAAAGCTTCGGACAACAAAGCCTCGGATAAATAAAACAGGCTGAGCGCCGCTCAGGTTTCCGGCCGCTGTCCGGCCTGAACGGAAAACTCCAGGCGTGCCTGATCGCCTTCCGGTTGGGATCGCGCCACCGTCAGCTCGATGGTGTCACCGGGCCGGGTCATTCCGACCAGTCTGGAAAAAACATTCGGATCCCGGATCGGTTTTCCGTTGACCGAGGTGATCCGGTCCAGTGCGCGCAGACCGGCACGATCCGCGGGACCGGCAGGCTCGATGCCGTTGATCCTGATGCCGTCCGTCGGGCCCGGCGCAAGGTTGTTCTCGAGGGTGAGGCCCAGCCAGCCGCGAATCACCCGGCCGTGCTCTATGATTTCCTCCAGCACGCCGTAGGTCAGGTCCGCCGGCAGCGCGAATCCCACGCCCATGGCTTCGCCGCTCGGGCTCAGAATCAGCGTGTTGATGCCGATGAGTCTGCCGCTGGCATCGATCAGCGCGCCGCCGGAATTGCCGGGATTGATCGCGGCATCCGTCTGCAGGAAGTCGTCATAGGGACTGGCACTGACGCTTGCCCGGCCGGTGGCGCTGATGATCCCCGCGGATACGGTCTGGCCGATGCCGAAGGGATTGCCGATGGCGAGCGCCACGTCGCCTACCGCCACCGAGGAAGGGTCGCCCAGCGTGATCGCGGTGAGCCCGGGAAGCTGAATTCGAACCACGGCAAGATCCGTCAGCCGGTCGCTGCCGATCACGGACGCCGCCGCCGTCCGGCCGTCGGCGAGCATCACCAGCACATCGCTTGCACCATCGATCACATGGGCGTTGGTGACGACGAAGCCGTCCGGATGGACAATCACGCCGGAGCCGAGAGAAGTTCGATCAATGCCCATCAACCGGTCGCACCAGGGCTTCAGACGGGGATCAGTCTCACAATTGGGTGGTGCTTCCCGGACGGTGGAGTAGACGTTCACCACCGACGGCGCCGCCCGTGCAACCGCCGCCGCATAACTGGATGGCGGGGTGATGGGTTCGATCCCGGATGATGCGGGTGCTGATTGCAGGTCGGAGCGCTCGCTCCAGAAGGTTACCAGGCCACCACCCAGGATCAGGCCGATCAGGCCGGGGAGTAACCACTGACGCAGGAGCACACGCATGGCGGGAACGATATAGAACCTCACTCGGTTTAGAAACGCCGGACCGGCAGATGCGAGATCGGCGATTACGTTGTCGGGCTACCGGCAAGCCGCTAAAGTCGCGGTGATGACACCAGTAGAAAAATATCAACAACTACTGGCTGACCCTCAGTTCTTCGAAGACCCCGAGCAACGCCGGGTGGTGGATCTGCTCGAGGCCCTGTATCAGATTTTGCGGGCGCGGGGAAAACGCAGCCAGGGGCTGCTGGGCCAGCTCGGGAGGTTCAGTCGGAAGGCGGAAAGCCCCGTCATGGGCCTTTACCTGTGGGGCGGCGTGGGCCGTGGGAAGACCATGCTGATGGATCTCTTCTACGAGTGTCTGCCGGCCGGCGATCGTTTGCGCATGCACTTTCACCGCTTCATGCACAGAGTGCATCGGGAGTTGAACGAGCTTTCCGGTACCGCCGATCCGCTCAAGGTGGTGGCGGATCGGATTGCCGGAGAAACCCGGGTTGTCTGCTTCGACGAGTTCTTCGTCTCCGATATCGGGGATGCCATGATCCTGGGAGAGTTGTTCGAGCATCTTTTCGAGCGGGGGGTGACGCTGGTGGCGACCAGCAACGTGGCACCGGATCTGCTCTACGAGAACGGTCTGCAGCGTCGCCGGTTCCTGCCTGCCATCGAAGCCATCAAAACCCACACCCGCGTGCACAGTCTGAATTCGGAAACCGATTACCGGCTGCGCGTGCTCGAACGGGCGGAAATCTATCATGTGCCGCTGGATGCGGCGGCTGAGCGGAGCCTTTCCCGCAGCTTTCATGCTCTGGCGCCGGAAGAGCCGGAGGAGAAGGTGGCCCTGAACATCGAGAACCGGGTCATCAATGCCCGGATGGTTGCGGAGGATGTGGCCTGGTTCGAGTTCGAGGAACTGTGCGAAGGGCCAAGGAGTCAGAACGACTACATCGAGCTGTCCCGGATCTTCCACGCCGTGCTGGTGAGCAATGTGCGCCGCTTCAGCAGCCGGGACGAGGACGCCGCACGGCGCTTCATATCCCTGGTGGACGAGTTTTATGACCGCAACGTCAAACTGATTCTGTCGGCGGATGCGGAAATTGAAGATCTCTATGGGGGGGAGCGGCTCCGATTCGAGTTCGAACGGACCAGGAGCCGGCTGCTGGAGATGCAGTCCTACGAGTATCTGGCCCGCTCTCATCGGGCCTGATCGGGCCCGGGAGCCCGGCCGGAGCCCCTGGAGTGCGGCAGAGCGCCGGATTGCGGGCTGATTCAGCCATTTTCAGGCTGGAAAAGCGGCATCAGGCGTCTGTTGTAAATGCCCAGGCGCTCCGCTAACATTCGCGCTCCCAAAAATCCGGCCCCGGAAAACAGGCGCTGGACGCAGAATCCCGAACAGAACCCGAACTGAAACAGACAGAAATAGAATAAAGCACCACATGAAGACTGTGAGCACCCGTCCGGAAGACGTCGACCGTACCTGGTTTGTCGTGGACGCAGAAGACAAAACGCTGGGCCGGCTGGCGACTGAAATCGCCCATCGCCTGCGGGGCAAGCATAAGCCTGAATACACCCCGCACGTGGATACGGGCGACTACATCGTGGTTGTGAACGCGGAGAAAGTCCGGGTGACGGGCAATAAGTTCAACGACAAGATGTACTACCGGCACAGCGGTTACCCCGGCGGCATTAAGGAAATGAACTTCAAGGACATGCAGGATCGGCATCCGGAGCGGATCGTCGAGACGGCAGTCAAAGGCATGCTGCCGAAGAATCCACTCGGACGGGCCATGTTCAAGAAGCTGAAGGTGTACAGCGGTGCAGAGCATCCGCACACCGCCCAGCAACCTCAATCCCTGGAAATCTGAGTAGGAAGGGCATGCAGAATTACGGAACGGGTCGTCGTAAGACCTCGGCTGCCAGAGTGTTCATCACGCCGGGCAGCGGCAATATCTCGGTAAACAACAGTTCGCTCGATCAGTATTTCGGTCGGGAAACGGCGCGGATGATCGTCCGCCAGCCGCTTGAAGTCGCGGAAGTCGTCGATAAGTTCGACGTCAAAGTCACCGTGCGTGGCGGTGGTAATTCCGGGCAGGCCGGGGCTATCCGTCATGGCATCGCCAGAGCGCTGGTCGAGCAGGATGAAAACCTGCGTGTGCCGCTTCGTCGTGCAGGATTCCTGACCCGGGATGCCCGCGAAGTAGAGCGTAAGAAGGTTGGTCTGAGAAAGGCGCGCAAGCGGCCTCAGTTCTCGAAGCGCTGATTTTCTTTTTCCGGTCTGCAGCGATCGCGGCTCAGTAATCGCGGCTCGGTAATCGCGGCTCGGTAAGAGAGCCTTCGATTGATCCGAGACCGCCAGGTTGGTGGGCGAGCTATGTTAAACTAGGGCGTTTTTTCACCAATTGCGGGAGCAAGAAGCTGTGAGCAGCAGCGGTCCAGATAACCCTTCTAGTCAAGAGTCAGAACCCGGCCCGAAGAGCATCGACAAATCGGGCTTCAACAAACAGAGACGATACTTCCTCATTGGAGCCACTTCGGTGGTTGGTGGGGCAGGAATCGTTGGTGCCGCAGTACCGTTCGTCGCTTCCTGGATGCCCTCGGCAAAAGCCCGGGCGCTCGGCGCGCCGATCACCATCGATATCTCCAAGCTGCAGCCTGGCGAGATGCTGGGTCCGGTGCCTGCCTGGCGCGGTCAGCCGGTCTTCGTGATTTACCGTAAGCCGGATGCCATCGAAATTCTGGAGCAGGATCGGGACGATCTGGCGGATCCGAACTCGGATAACGCAGACATGCAGCCTGACTACGCAAAGAACCCCTGGCGTTCGAAGCGCCCGGAGATCGGGGTCTATGTGGGCCTGTGCACCCACCTCGGCTGCTCGCCCAAGTTTCACGGTGAGGTTCGACCGGAGCCGTTCGACGAGAACTGGCTGGGCGGGTTCTTCTGTCCCTGCCACGGCTCGAAATTCGACATGGCCGGAAGGGTCACCAAGGGTGTGCCTGCACCGGACAATCTGCCTGTGCCGCCATATCAGTTCCTGAGTGACAGCGTCATCCAGGTTGGCGTAGACGAGGAGACCGCGTAATGGCAGAACAGAACGCGAGCCCGGGTAAGGTTGAAAAAGCCTTCACAGAATTCATGGGCTGGGTGGATGAGCGTTTCCCGCTCACCGAAACCTTCGAATATCACATGTCGAAGTACTACGCCCCGAAGAATTTCAATTTCTGGTACTACTTCGGCGTGCTCTCCATGGTGGTGCTCGTCATCCAGTTGCTCACAGGCATCTGGCTGACCATGAGCTACTCGCCGGCAACGGCATTTGCCTCAGTCGAATACATCATGCGCGATGTGGAATACGGCTGGTTGCTCCGCTACCTGCATTCCACCGGGGCATCGGCCTTCTTCGTGGTCGTCTACCTGCATATGTTCCGTGGAATGATGTACGGCTCCTACCGAAAGCCCAGAGAACTGCTCTGGATTATCGGTATGGCGATCTTTGCGGTGCTGATCATCGAAGGTTTCGCCGGATATCTGCTGCCCTGGGGCAATATGTCTTTCTGGGCCGGTCAGGTGATCGTTTCCCTGGTCGGGGCGATTCCCGTCATCGGTCCGGACCTGATGGAATGGGTGCGCGGTGACTTCCTGATGTCGGACATCACCCTGAACCGGTTCTTTGCCCTGCACGTGATCGCGCTGCCGCTGATCCTGGTGATGCTGGTGTTCGTTCACATCGTCGCGCTTCACCATGTCGGCTCGAACAATCCGGACGGCGTGGAAATCAAGAAGAACAAGGACGAGAACGGTATTCCGCTGGACGGCATCCAGTTCCATCCTTACTACACCATCGGTCACGATCTTCCGGCCATCGCGCTGTTCCTCATCTTCTTCTGTGCAGTCGTATTCTTCGCCCCGGAAATGGGCGGCTACTTCATCGAAAAGCCGAACTTCGAGGCGGCGAACCCGCTGAAGACGCCGGAGCACATTGCGCCGGTCTGGTACTACACGCCGTTCTACGCAATGCTCCGCGCCGCGACCTTCCCACTGTTCGGGATTCCCGCGAAATTCTGGGGCTTCGTGGTCATGGCCGGTGCCATCGTCATTCCGTTTGCGCTGCCATGGCTCGATCGCTCGCCGGTGAAGTCGATCCGCTACAAAGGCATGATCTCCAAGTTCATGCTGGCATTGTTCGTGGTGACCTTCTTCGTGCTTGGTTATCTGGGCACCATCGCGCCGTCTGCTTCGGCAACGCTGCTTGCCCAGATCGGCACGGCCATCTACTTCGGCTACTTCATGCTCATGCCCTGGTACACCAGGGTCGAGAAGACGAAACCGGTCCCCGATCGGATAACGGCAGGGCACTGAGGCGGGTGGTTAGCATGCAAAGCGTAGTAGGCGTGAAGAACGCAAAAAGAAACATGAAAAAAGTGCTTGTCCGGTCTGTGCTGATTGCCTTCATGCTGCCCGGTGTGGCGCTGGCGGCGAGCACGAGCGACTGGCCGATGGAACCCATGGAGCCGAACCTCCAGGATCTGCCTTCGCTGCAGAATGGCTGGCGGCTGTACGTGAATTACTGTCTGGGTTGCCATTCGCTGGAATACCAGCGTTATGAGCGGACGGCGGATGATCTGGGCGTGCCTCATGAGGTTGCGCTGGAGCAACTGGTGTTCACCGGCCAGAAAATCGGCGAGCACATGACCACGGCCATGCAGCCGGACCTGGCCAAGCAGTGGTTCGGGGCGCCGCCGCCGGACCTCACCATGGTTGCTCGCACCCGGGGTGAAGAATGGCTCTACAACTATCTGAAGACGTTCTACCTCGATGAATCCCGGCCCTTCGGCGTGAACAACAAGGTGTTCCCGAACGTGGGTATGCCGAACGTGCTGGCCGAGTTGCAGGGCGTGCAGCGTTCGGCCTGCGTGCAGATGCCGAAGATTGCCGAAAACGGCGGTGAGATGCGTGATCAGCTCACCGGTGCGCCGGTGACGGAAGAACGCTGCGGTCAGCTTGTGGTGGACGAAGGTACCGGCCTGTACACGCCGGAGGAATTCGATCAGGCGGTGTACGACATCGCGAACTTCCTCTACTACACAGGTGAACCCAGCCGTCTGGAGCGTCATCGCACGGGTGTATACGTGATTCTGTTCCTCGTCATCCTCTACGTGTTCACCTTCCTGCTGGGACGTGAGTTCCGGAAGGATGTGAAGTAAGGGGCTGCGGTCAGCGCCCAGCGCCCAGAATGGTGCGGGGATCGCTGCCGCCCGAAATGACATTCCAAGAGCCGGCGCGTTTGCCGCCGGCGTCCATCGAAGAAACTCCCATAGGTTTAGCATGAGCGTAGTGACAAAACGATCTTCCATGACGCTGTTTTCAGACGCACGCGATCAGTATTCCCATCGAGTACGGATGGTGCTGGCGGAAAAAGGCGTGACGGTGGATATCGTCGACGTGGACCCGTCGAACAAGCCGGAAGACCTTGCCGAGATCAATCCGTACAACAGTCTGCCCACGCTCCTCGATCGGGATCTGGTGCTCTATGAAGCCAACGTGATCATGGAATACCTGGATGAGCGTTTCCCCCATCCGCCGCTGCTGCCTGTTTATCCGGTTCAGCGGGCGCTGTCCCGACTCTGGATTACCCGTGTCGAACGGGAATGGAGCGGTCGGCTGGATGTGCTGATGGCCGGTAAGGGTCGCGAGACCGTGATCACCAAGGCGCGGAAGGAACTCCGCGAGAGCATCATCAGCATCGCACCGATCTTTGCGGAAAAGCCGTTTTTCATGAACGAAGAATTCACACTGGTCGATTGCTGCGTGGCGCCCATTCTCTGGCGCCTGAAAGAGGTGGATATCAACCTGCCGGAGAAATCGACCCGGCCGCTGCAGAAGTACATGCAGATGATCTTCGAACGGGATGGTTTCCGGGCCAGCCTCACCGAAACCGAACTGGAAATGCGCGAGTAGCGCGTGTCCGAGCTACCCAAGCGCCCGTATCTTCTGCGAGCGCTCTATGACTGGATCGTAGACAGCGAGCTCACGCCGTATCTGCTGGTGACTGCGGACGATGAGTCCGTGCAGGTCCCTCAGGAGTATGTGAGCGAAGGCAAGATCGTGCTCAACGTCTCACCGATGGCGGTCCGGGATCTGGATCTCGGGCAGGAAGTGGTGGCGTTCTCCGGACGTTTCGGTGGTCGCCCCTTTCCCATCCATATTCCGATGGCGAGCATCCAGGCCATCTACGCCAAGGAAACGGGCGAAGGTATGATGTTCGAGCCTGAAAACCTGAACCCGCCACCACCCGATGCGGATCCGCCCGAGCCAGAGACGCCGCCGCCCGGCGCGCATCTGAAAGTGGTGAAGTAGACCCGGGCGGTTTCGAGCCCCAGCGCGTTCAGACCGCTTCGAATGCGCTGCGGATCCATTTCAACGCCGGCGCCGTCTCCGGCCCGCTCACCGAAACCACATCAAACCGGCAGGGCGCACGGCGGAACGACGGATGCCGTTTCAGCCAGCTGGCTGCGGCTTTGCTGAGTCGGCGTCGTTTGCTGGCAGTGATGCTGGCCACACCGTCGCCCCAGCGGCTGCTGGACCGATAGCGCACTTCGACGAAGACGATGGTGTTCCGGTCCGAGAAGACGAGATCCAGCTCGCCACACTTCTGCCGGAAGTTCTGTTCCAGCGGTATCAGCCCCTGGCCGGCGATGAGTTCGAGTGCCCGGGCTTCGGCCCAGTTGCCCCGTTCGGTGCTGGTGTTCCCGCCGGGCCTGTGTTCCGTTCCGGTCAGTCGCCCGCTCCGGTATCGCCCGCAACATGGGCAGAACCCTGCACACGCCCGGCGATGATGGTCCCCCAGGCCAGTTCCCTGACGATGCGGCCATCCGCCTCGCGCCTCAGCAGGCCCGTACTCCCGAGCAGGACCAGTTCGTTGTCGAGGCTGAGGCGTTCGGCGAGTCGGTAGGCATCCGAGCCCATTGCCAGAAGCGAGGCGAAGGGATTGTCGGCAAGTTCGAATGGGTCAGCCAGTTCCGCATACACCGGATTGCCGGCCAGGAAGTAGGGGAGTTCGCTGACGTGGAAACCGCTCAGTTCTTCCAGCTGTCCCGCGCGCGCCCGGCGGGTGGTCTGAGAGCTCGCATAGATGGGCAGGTGGTTGGCGAAATGAAATCTGAGTGCCGGCACCAGGGCGTTGGCTTCCGTGTTGTCGATCAGCGCGATCACGGCATCCACATCCTCCCGGGCTCTGGGGAGAAACTCCAGTTCCTCGCCGAGCAGGCGGGCGAGTTCGTCTCTGCGGGTCTGGCTGCCGGCAACGTGCATGGCGCTACCCACCGATTCGGTAATGGTTCTCAGGTCTGTGAATGGCTGGACGGTGAGATCCAGGTCGCCACCATCCTGCCGTTCGGTCAGGGTGCGGCGCGCTCTCAGTGACCAGTCATCGTAGTTGTGAAACAGCAGCGCACGGGAGACGCCATCGGCCTGCAGCCGCCGGGCGATGGTTCGGGCTTCGTCCTCGATGGCCAGACCGAACTGATTGAACGCCGCCGTCGGCCGTGTGCCTTCATCCAGATAGTTCAGGGCAAGCACGGGTAGATCAGGATTCAGTTCGTTCAGGGCCGTGATGGCAGGTTTCTGCAGCGGGCCGACGATGAGATCGGCGTCATCTGCCAGGATCCGCTCATAGAGCACGGGAATCGGTTCCGCTGCCGAATCGTAGATGGTGACGGTCAGCCTGTCGGCGGCGCCGGCACTGAGGCTGGCGGAGATGAAGCCGTCCCGGATCGACTCGCCGGCGCGCGCCAGCGGTCCGGACAGAGGCAGCAGGAGCGCCACTCGTGTGAGGGATGCCTCGTCGGCCAGCAGACGGCTGATGGCGGCGGGTGGGATGAGTGCAGCCGGATGTTCCGGGTGTTGAGATAACCAGTTGCCTGCCGCCCGCCGACTTTCTGCCAGGGAAAACGGCGCAACGACGGCGTTCTGCAGGCTCAGCCAGCCCGGCAGGTGTTTGAGAGCGGGATCGTTCGATTGTCTGTGAGGTTTCGAGTCGGAAAGCGACAGCGACCGGTTGAGCAGGGACCAGATCTTTTCGTTGGCTGCCGGATCATCGCCGGCGGCAGCAACGCTGTTCCGCACGGCACATCGATAATCCGCTTCTGCCTCGCACAGCGCGCCGGCGTTCCGCAGGGCGCGTGCCGAGCGCCGGTATTCGAACGGGACCTGTGCCATGGCAGCGCGCGCGGTGGCAAGATCCGCCCGATGTATCGCCAGAGCAGCGGTCAGCAACTGATAGTCCGGCAGCAGTTCTGCGTCCAGCCAGCCCGGTTCGATGAGCGCGAAGGCGCGTTCGGCGGCGGCGTAGTCGGAACCCGGAAACCTCTCAGGTGAGGGTGTCTCGGCGGTGGAGGCTGGTAGCTCGGGCTGCTCAGCAGCCGACGGCTCGGGTGCATCCGTGGCCGCCCTGGCGGCAACCGGTTCTTCCAGGTAGGCCCAGGCCGCTTTCAGGTAAAGGGCGGCAGCGCGGTCTGCGGGTGCCCGGGCCGCGCGTGCCATCAGGGCAGCGGCCGAAGCGGAAGATTCAGCCGGCGCTCGCGGAACCGCCACGTCCACCGGGGTGGTGCCGGCACAGGCGGTGAGCAGACTGACGAACAGCAACAGACCTGCGCGGCCCTTGGCACCGATGAGACGGGCAACGATGGGAACAGATGCGCCCCAGGGGTTTCCGTTCTCAGGGTGGATGTGTTTACTCTTCTGCATGGCAGACAAATCTGACTCGGGACTGGAAGCAGGTGTGCTTTACGTAGTGGCCACACCCATTGGACACTTGGAGGACATCTCGCAACGAGCGGTGAACGTCCTTGGTGCCGTTGAGACGATCGCTGCGGAGGATACCAGACGCACGCTGACCCTGCTGCGCGCCTTCTCTCTGACCCCGAACAAACTCATCGCGCTGCATGAGCACAACGAACTGACCGCGGCGGATGGGCTGGTGCAGGGTCTCCTGGCGGGCGGTACTGTCGCCCTGGTGAGTGACGCCGGCACGCCGTTGCTCTCCGATCCCGGGTTTCACCTGGTCCGTCGCTGTTTTGAGGCTGGCGTGCCGGTTCGTCCGGTGCCTGGGCCGAGTTCGGTGGTTGCCGCCATGAGCGTCTGTCCGCTGCCGCTCGCCGGATGCCGATTCGAGGGGTTTCTGCCCGCCCGGTCCGGAACCCGGCAGGCGACCCTGACGATGCTGCTGGAATCCGGGCAGCCGGTGATCTTTTTCGAGGCGCCTCATCGTCTCCGCGATTGCCTGCAGGCGATTGATGCGCTGGCGCCTGATCGACAGGTGTTCGTGGCCCGGGAATTGACCAAACGATTCGAAACCTGTCTGGTCGGCACGGCTGCAGAACTGGTGGAAAAAATGGATGCGGCCGAACAGTGGCGGGGTGAGGTGGTCTGCATCCTGGAAGGGGTGGCGGACCAGGCCGCGGGCGTCGCCGAACAGCAGCGGGTGATGCGCATACTTGCGGAAGAGTTGCCACCCACTCAGGCGGCCCGGATCGGTGCCCGGATTCTCGGTGTGAAGAAAAAAGATCTGTACAGACTGGCCAGCGACGATGGCTGAGCGGCGCTATACTCCCCGCTGAGCTGGCCAAGACAGTCGCTGGTGGCGGTTTCCGCCGCGAGAGGAAAGTCCGGGCTCCAGAGGACAAGGGCGCCAGGTAACGCCTGGGGGGCGCAAGCCCACGGAAAGTGCCGCAGAAAGTAAACCGCCTAAGGCGCGGCCGTCGGGTGACCGGTGATCTTCGGATTGCAGGTGATTCGGAGGGTTGCGAACGGTAAGGGTGAAAGGGTGCGGTAAGAGCGCACCGCGCGCCTGGCAACAGGCGTGGCAGGGTAAACCCCGCCCGGAGCAAGGCCAAATAGGAATCCATCTGGTGTGGTCCGCATCGGATTCGGGTAGGCTGCTTGAGGTGTCTGGCGACGGGCACCCTAGATGAATGACTGTCAGGTCTCGAGGACGCACGCGTTTTCGGGGTTACAGAACCCGGCTTACCGGCCAGCTCATTTTTTACTCTTTCTTGGACTTAAAAACACTCTGTTTAGTCCGAAACGTTCTCACACTTAATGTAGTTTCTAGATATCTCCGCCTAGTTGAGGTCTTTAAACGAATAACCCTGTTCCACCGCTCCCAAATGCTAAAAAAACCTTATGAATCCGAGGGTTATGGGTTTTTAGCCAGTTGACAGGGTTTCCAGTCCCCATATAGTGTTGCCAACCGGGATTTTGTGGGAAAAAGTGGTTTTTTGCTGCTTTTCCAGACCAGTGATCCGGGACAACACGGGCAAAGCGCGCATCGGCAAGCCGCAGGCCTCAAGAATGACAGTGGGCGGGGATCATGTTTCGCGGAATCAATTCAGCAACCCTCGATGGGAAGGGGCGCATGGCGCTCCCTACCCGTTTTCGGGAGTCGCTCATGGTTGCCTCCGGCGGGAAGATCGTCGTCACCATCGACACCAGCGAAAAATGCCTGCTGCTTTATCCCCTGTATGAATGGGAAATCGTCCAGCGCAAGCTGGAAGGGCTCCCGAACATTGTCGAGAACGCCCGGCGCCTGCAGCGACTTCTGATCGGCCACGCCACCGACGTGGATATGGATGGCCAGGGGCGCATTCTGCTGCCTGCCATGCTTCGAGAATTCGCGATGCTCGAGAAGAAACTGGTGCTGGTGGGGCAGGGCAACAAACTCGAGATCTGGTGCGCCGACAACTGGCAGGCGCGGCGAGACGACTGGCTGTCCGACGAGTCGGGGCTGGTCACGGATGCAGACGAATTTGTCGGCCTGTCGGTGTGAGCGATGCACCGCACCTGCCGGTGCTGCTGAAGGAGACGATCGAAGCGGTGACCATCCGGGCGCCATACTGGGACACGGCGGTGGACGCTGGTTTGTATGTGGATGCCACCTTTGGCCGTGGCGGACATGCCCGTGCGCTACTGGCGCAACTGGGCCCGGATGACCGGCTGCTTGCCATGGATCGGGATCCGGATGCGGTCCGCGCCGGCGAACGGCTGATGGCCGAGGATTCGAGGCTGTCGGTGCATCGTGGACGCTTTTCTCAACTGGCCACCGTGCTCGCCGAGCAGGGCGCCAGTCAGGTGCGGGCCGTGATCATGGATCTGGGGGTCTCTTCCCCCCAGCTGGACGACGCTGCCCGGGGATTCAGCTTCCGGGCCAGCGGCCCCATCGACATGCGGATGGATCCGGACCACGGTGAATCCGCCGGTGACTGGCTGAACCGGGCGGAAGAAAAAGAGATCGCCCGGGTGATATACACCTACGGTGAAGAACGGTTCGCCAATCGGATTGCCGCCGCCATCGTTCGTGCCCGGCCACTGGAAGACACCCGGATGCTGGCGGATGTCATCCGCGGTGCCATGCCCGCCCGATCCAGGCGGGGTCCGCGTGGCGAGAAGACAAGCGACGATGCGACCCGTTCCTTCCAGGCCATCCGCATGCATGTGAACGAAGAGCTGCAGGAAATCGAGGCAGGCCTCGAAGCGGCCTTCGAAGCCCTCGAACCGGGCGGCCGGCTCGCCGTGATCAGCTTTCATTCGCTGGAGGACCGGACGGTAAAACAGTCCTTCCGGCGCCTCGCCAGTGGACCGAAGCTGCCTCGGGGAATACCCGTTCGAGCCGCCGAGGTGGCATCGCCCGGCCGGCTGATCGGCCGGCCCGTTCGAGCGGGAGCGCGGGAGCTCGAATCGAACCCTCGAGCGCGCAGCGCCACGCTGCGGGTGATCGAACGCAGTGCGGCCGGGGCGTCGCATCAATGAGCGCCAGGCAGTTCGCACTCTTTGCCCTGGCGCTGGTGTTCCTTGTGATTTCGGGTATTCAGGTTTCCATCGCCACACAGGACGTGCGGGAACGGCATCGGGCCCTGCAGGCGTTGCAGCTCGAACTCGACCGGGCCCTGGAAGACTACGGGCGGCTGCAACTCGAACTCGCTGCCATCGCCGCCTATCAGAATGTGGAACGCACCGCGGAAGAATCCCTCGGCATGTCTTTCCCGGCTGAAGTCGAGAGGATCTCGCCGTGATGGCCTGGCGTCACTTCACGCTGGTCGGCTTTTTCCTGTTGACGAGTCTGGGCCTGGCGGTTCGGGTGGTGTATCTGAACGTCACCGAGGGCCAGTTCCTGATCGATGAAGGCGAGCGTCGTTCGATCAAGTCTCAGGAGATTGCGGCACACCGTGGCGTGATCTACGACCGGTTCGGCGAGCCGCTGGCGGTCAGCACTCCGGTCTCAGCCGTATATACCAATCCCCGCTCGGGGGCGCTGGATGCACAGAGTCGTGAGACGCTCTGCGCGGCGCTCGAGCTCGATTGCGCCCGTCTGGGCCGCGATCTGGCGAGGCAGGCGAGCCAGAGTTTTGCCTATATCGAGCGGGGCGTGGCCTGGGAGGATGTGCAACGCCTCAAGGCGCTGCAACTTCCCGGCGTGCATTTCATCAAGGAATATCGGCGCTTCTATCCAGCGGGCGAGACGACGGCGCATGTGGTCGGTATCACGGACATCGACGATGTGGGCATTGAAGGGATCGAAAAGTCATTCGAGTCATCGCTCCGGGGTGAGCCGGGCCGGCGGGTGGTGCTGAAGGATCGGCGTGGCAATGTGGTCAAGGATCTGGGTTCCGGGGAAGCCGCCCGGTTCGGCTCGGACCTCACGCTCAGCATCGATCTGCGTCTGCAGTTCCTGGCCTACCGCGAACTGAAAGCGGCGGTCCGCAGCCACCGCGCATTGTCCGGTGTCATGGTCATGCTCGATGTATCCACGGGCGAAATTCTCGCCATGGTCAACCAGCCGTCCTACAACCCCAACGGCGCGCTCACCAGCACCCGGGGGATGCGCAACCGGGCGGTAACCGACCTCTATGAGCCCGGTTCGACCATGAAGCCGTTTGCCGTGCTGGCGGCGCTGGAAAGCGGCAAATTTTCGCGGAACACCCGGATCAATACCGCGCCGGGCTGGTACCGCGTGGGCAGAGACACGGTGCGGGACAAGATAAATCGTGGTGAAATCACTCTGGAAACCGTACTCAAGAAGTCGAGCCAGGTGGGGATCGCGAAGATCGCCATGGCGCTGGACGAACGCGCCGTGTACGAGCTCATGGTTCGGGGCGGCGTGGGGGAGTATCTCGGTGTCGGCCTGCCCGGCGAGGTGGCGGGCAAACTGACGGATAAGGACCTCGACAAGCCCATCGTTCGCACCACGCTGGCGTTCGGCTATGGACTCGCGATCACGCCTCTGCAGCTCGCCGATGCCTATATGACGCTGGCGCTCGGTGGTGTCCGCCGCCCGGTGAGTATTCTCCGCCAGGAAGTGGCGCCGGCGGGAACCCGGGTCTACGACGCCGAATGGGTGGCCGAACTGGTCAGCATGATGGAAGGCGTTACGGAAAGCGGCGGCACCGCGCCGGAAGCAAAAGTGGAAGGTTTTCGAGTGGCCGGCAAGACGGGCACCATTCGCAAGGTCGGCCCTGCCGGTTATGACGATGGCCGGCACGCGGCCTGGTTCGCCGGCATGATCCCGGCAACCCGGCCGCGCATCGTCACGGTCATTCTGATCGATGAGCCTCAGGGCGATAGTTACGGCGGTGGCGTGGTGGCCGGCCCGGTTTACGGCCGGGTGATGGCCCGGGCCGTGCATCTGCTGGGTATTCCGCCAGACGATCTGAGCCTGGCGGGGGCATCGTCATGAGCTCTGCCGCCGTATTGATGCAGGAGGTGCTCGGAGATCTCGAGGTGGTGAGTGCACCGGATGGGATCGGCCTGCTGCCCCTGTCCGGCGTCAGCGATGATTCCAGGGCGATCCGTGCGGGAGACCTGTTCGTTGCCGTCCGGGGGGAGGCCAGCGATGGTCATGACCATGTGACGGCGGCGGTGGCAGCCGGTGCCGTGGCCGTAATCGCCGAGCGACCTGTGAATGCCGCCGTGCCGGTCGTGGTCGCCGATGATCTGAAGCGACAGCGGAGTTCGCTTGCCGACCGCGTCTACGGGGCGCCGAGTGCCGCGCTTACCTGCGTTGGGGTGACGGGGACTAACGGCAAGACGTCCATCGCCTGTTTTATTGCCGAGCTGGCCGAAAAACTCGGCAAGCGGGCGGGTTACATGGGCACCATTGGCTGGGGAGCACCTGGCGATCTCGCTCCCGGAAGCCTGACCACGGAGAGCGCCATCCTGGTGCAGGCCAGGCTGGCCGAGTTCCGGGACAGGCACCTCGACTGGGCCGTGCTGGAAGTGAGTTCGCACGCACTGGATCAGCATCGGGTGGATGCGGTGCGATTCAGCTATGCCGTGTTCAGCAACCTGTCACGCGATCATCTGGACTACCACGAGGATTTCGAAAGTTACGGTCGCGCCAAGGCGCGGCTGTTCCGCTTCCCGGGGCTGGCCGCAGCAGTGATCAATACTGACGACGCGTTTGGCCGGCAGCTGGCGGAAGAGCTCAGCGGTGCCGTGCGGGTATTGCGTTATGGGCAGGATGCTTCGGCCGACGTCCACTGGTCCGACCTCGAGTTTCATGCTGCCGGCGTTCGTGGGCGTCTGCACACGCCCTGGGGAGACGGGAATTTCGAGTTGCCGCTGTACGGTGATTTTTCCGTTGCTAATGCGGCCGCAGCGCTCTGTGTGCTCTGTGATGCGGGCTGGCCTCTGGCGGCCGTGATCGAGGCGCTGAAAACCCTGACCGCCGTGCCCGGCCGGATGGAATTTTTTCCCGGTGCGCCGACGCTGGTGGTCGACTATGCCCACACCCCCGATGCGCTCGCCAAGATGCTGGCTGCGCTCCGGCCTCATCTGGATAGCCAGTCCGGGGGCACGGCCGCGCAACTCATCTGTTTGTGTGGCTGCGGCGGGGATCGTGATCGGGGCAAGCGCCCGCTGATGGCCGCCGCGGCCTGTGCCGAAGCGGACGTGGTCTGGTTCACCAGCGACAATCCGCGCAGTGAAGATCCCGCCGCGATCATCGACGAGATGCTCCCCGGTGTGACCGGGTCTGCCCGGGTGGAAATATGCGTCGACCGGCGGCAGGCCATCGAAGCTGCCGTTCGTGCGGCCGGCCCCGCCGATCTGGTGGTGATCGCCGGCAAAGGCCACGAAGACTATCAGGAGATAGGCGGGCGGAAGCTGCCTTTTGATGACCGGGCCATCGCGCGTGCCCTGACGGAGGGTTGCTGATGCTGCTCTGGTTGACCGAAATTCTTTCCGAGTACATTTCCGGGTTCTCGGTGTTCCAGTATCTGACGTTCAGGACCATGGTGAGCGTGGTGACGGCGCTCGCGATGTCGCTGCTCATCGGCCCGTACGTGATCGAAAAACTCTCACATCATCAGATCGGCCAGACGGTTCGTGAGGATGGCCCGGAAAGCCATTTCAGCAAGGCTGGCACGCCGACCATGGGTGGCGCCCTCATCCTCATCGTCATTCTGATCACCACGCTTGCCTGGGGTGATCTCAGCAACCGCTATGTGTGGACCGTACTCCTGGTAACGCTGGCCTTCGGGGTGATCGGCTGGGTCGATGACTATCTGAAGATTTCCAGGAAGAACAGCAAGGGCCTGATCGCCCGCTGGAAGTATCTCTGGCAGTCGGTGGTCGCGGTCGCCGCCGCCTGGTTTCTGTACAGCACGGCCACCCTGCCCGCGGAGACGACGCTGATCGTGCCGTTCTTCAAAGAGGTGGGTATTCCGCTGGGCATCGGCTTTCTGTTCCTCACCTACTTCGTGATCGTCGGGACCAGCAACGCGGTGAATCTGACAGACGGCCTGGATGGGCTCGCCATCATGCCGACCGTGATGGTGGGTGCCGCACTCGGACTCATCGCCTATCTGGTGGGCCATGTGGAGTTTTCTGAATACCTGCAGATTCCCTATATCCCGCTGGCGGGCGAACTGGCCATATTCTGCGGTGCGCTGATCGGCGCCGGACTCGGGTTTCTCTGGTTCAACACCTACCCGGCACAGGTATTCATGGGCGATGTGGGCGCGCTGGCGCTTGGTGCCGCCCTGGGTGTGGTGGCAGTGATCGTGCGCCATGAGATCGTGCTCTTCATCATGGGCGGCCTGTTCGTGCTGGAAACGGTATCCGTGATCCTGCAGGTGGCATCGTTCCGGCTGACGGGCAAGCGGATCTTCCGCATGGCGCCCATTCATCACCATTTTGAGCTGAAAGGCGGCCCGAACCCCGGGTGATCGTCCGTTTCTGGATCATCACGCTGGTGCTCGTGCTGATCGGTCTTTCCACGCTGAAGTTGAGGTAGCGTTGAGCGCAGGCGTAACCATCGTTGTCGGTCTCGGAATCACAGGGCTTTCCTGCGTTCGGTACTTTGTGAGAATCGGTGAGGGATCGAACCTGATGGTGGTCGATACCCGGCCGTCACCGCCCGGACTGGATACGCTGCGCGCAGAATATCCGGACGTGCCCGTGCGGACGGCGGTATCCGGCATCGACTTTTCCGAGGTCTCGCGGATCGTCGTGAGCCCGGGCGTTGCACTCTCCGACGACGTGCTGGCCGGTTGCCCACCGGACCTGCCGATCTCCAGCGACATCGACCTCTTCTGCGAGGCGGCAGCGGCGCCCATCATCGCCGTCACCGGCACCAACGGAAAGAGCACGGTGACCTCTCTGGTGGGTCATCTGCTCCGGGCGGATGGGATCAACGCGGTGGTCGGCGGCAATCTGGGCGAAGCCGCGCTGGATCTGCTCCTGGAACCGGCCGATGTCTATGTGCTCGAGTTGTCCAGCTTTCAGCTGGAGCGTCTGGCAGGCCATCACTTCGCCGCGGCCACGATCCTGAACATTACGGAAGATCATCTCGATCGGCACGGCGACATGCCGTCCTATCTGGCCGCCAAGCAGCGCATCTACCGCGATTGCGACCTGGCGGTGGCGCATCGGAGTGAACGGGCGACTTATCCGGATTCCGAGGTTGCGCTCACCACCTTTGGCAGCGATGCGCCGGCGGAAGGCGAGTGGGGCATCGTCACCGGCAGGGACGGCAGAATGCTGGCCTACGGTGCACAGACCCTGGTCGCCAGCCGGGATCTTCCCATCGCTGGTGCGCACAACGAACTGAACGTGCTCGCGGCAATGGCCTTGGCCCGGGCTGCGGGTGCGACAGCCGCGGGCATGGCGAAGGCGGTGCAGGGCTTCGAAGGGCTTGCGCATCGCTGTCAGCCGGTGGCTGAACTGGCTGGTGTCACCTATATCGACGATTCGAAGGCCACCAATGTCGGCGCAACCTGCGCCGCGCTCATCGGGCTCGGGGAAATACGCGCACAGGAGGCGCCCCACATCGTCCTGATTGCCGGTGGCGAGGGCAAAGACGCTGATTTCGGTCCGCTGGTGGCTGTGATCGAGCGGTTTGCCAAGGCGGTGATTCTCATCGGTCGGGATGGCCCATTGCTGGATGCGACGCTCGCTGGTTCGCCGGCGGACCAGGTGCCGCGCCATACCGCAGCGACCATGGCCGAGGCGGTGAAACTGGCTGCCGGACTAGCCGAAGCCGGCGATCTGGTCCTGCTCTCACCCGCCTGCGCCAGCTTCGACATGTACCAGAATTTCTCCGCCCGGGGTGACGATTTCAGTCGCTGTGTGGAGGCGTTGGCAGCATGAGCAGGCAGTTCGACAACATCAGCGACCGCATCGATTATCCGCTGCTCGTGACCTGGATGCTGATTCTGGCGCTCGGGACCGTGATGGTCACATCCACCGGCGTTGCCGTGGATCCCGGACTGCTGCCGAGGCAGGGCGTATACCTGGCGCTGGCGCTGCTGGCTTTTGCCGGCTGCCTGCTGCTTCCCCTCAAGCTCTGGCAGGTGACCCACCGGGGCGCCTGGCTGCTGGCGGTGGTGCTCTGCACGCTGGTCCTGATTCCCGGCATCGGCCTGGAGGCGAAGGGCGCGCAGCGATGGATTCCTCTCGGCGGGTTCACGCTGCAACCGGCGGAGATGGCCAAGCTCCTGCTGCTGATCTATCTGGCCGGATATCTGGCCCGGTTCGACGAACTGATCGCCGACGATTCCCTGGCGCTGGTCAAGCCGCTCGGCATGGTGGGTGTCATTTTCTTGCTGCTGCTTCTGCAACCGGATTTCGGGACCGCCGTGGTGCTGGCCGCTGCAGCCTGCGCCTTGCTGTTTCTGGCCGGTGCGAGGCTGCGACACTACGTGCTCGTCCTGTTGCTCGGCGGTCTGGCCTTCACGCTCCTGATTTACCTCGAGCCCTATCGAATGGCTCGCGTGCTGGGTTTTCTCGACCCCTGGGCGCAGGCGACCGGTGGCGGCTATCAGCTGACTCAGGCGCTGATCGCCTTTGGCCGCGGCGAGACCTTCGGGCTGGGGCTTGGCGAAGGTATCCAGAAGCTGGCCTATCTGCCGGAAGCGGAAACCGATTTCATCTACGCCGTGATCGCCGAGGAATTCGGACTGGTGGGCGCCCTGGGCGTGATCGGGCTGTTCGCCTTCTTCATCGTGCGCATGCTGCGCATCGGACGCCTCGCGCTCGAATTCGGAGACAAGTTCGCCGGTTATCTGGTCTATGGCATCGCGCTTCTGTTCGGGCTCCAGGCCATGGTGAATCTGGGTGTGAACACGGGTGTGTTGCCGACCAAAGGTCTGACGCTGCCGTTCGTGAGCTATGGCGGAAACAGCCTCATTGTCAGCTGCGCCATGCTCGGGCTCGTCTGCAGGGCCTGGTGGGAGGCTCAGGATGGCTGATGTGAATGCCTATCAGGTGCCGGAAATGGGCCGGATCCGGCGCATCCACTTCGTGGGAATCGGCGGCACCGGCATGTGTGGCATCGCCGAGGTGCTGCTGAATCAGGGCTATGCCGTGAGCGGTTCAGACCTTCGAGCCACGTCGGTCACAGGCCGGCTCACGCAGATGGGTGCGCGGGTATTCATTGATCATGCCGCAGAAAACGTTGCCGGCGCGGATGTGGTGGTCGTTTCCAGCGCGGTCACCCGGGACAATCCGGAGGTGGTGGCGGCCCACGAACAACGCATCCCTGTTGTGCAGCGGGCAGAGATGCTGGGTGAGCTGATGCGCTATCGGCATGGCATTGCGGTGGCGGGTACCCATGGCAAGACCACCACCACCAGTCTGATCACCTCCGTCTTCAGAGCGGCCGGTCTGGATCCGACCTTCGTGATCGGCGGTCTTCTGAACAGCACCGGGAGTAACGCCCGTCTCGGGATCAGCCGCTACATCATCGCCGAGGCCGACGAAAGCGACGCTTCATTCCTGCAGTTGAAACCCATGTCGGCGGTGATCACCAATATCGACCAGGATCATATGGATACCTACGGTCACGACTTCGGCATGTTGAAGAAAGCCTTCATCGAATTCGTGCATCAGCTGCCTTTTTACGGATCCGCGGTGCTTTGTGCGGAAGACCCTGAAACGCTGTCCATACTGCCGGAGCTCTCGAGGCCGATGCTCACCTACGGCTTCAATGATCAGAGCGATTTCCGTGCAGACGATGTGCGGATAGAAGCGGGCCGCTGGCGGTTCAGCGTCAACCGGCCTGAGGCGTCTCCGCTGGAGGTGACGCTGGCTATCCCGGGCCGACACAATGTGCTGAATGCCCTGGCTGCGGTGGCCGTGGCAACCGACGAAGGTCTTGAAGACGCGGCCATTGTGGAAGGGCTCAGAGAGTTCAGTGGCGTGGGCCGGCGCTTCCAGATCAGCGAGCCTGTCTGCCTCGAGGGTGGTTCGGCGGCTTTCACCGTGGTGGATGACTATGGCCACCATCCCACAGAAGTTGAGGCCGTGATCGCCACTGCCCGCGACATGTGGCCCGAGCGGCGGCTGGTGATGTGTTATCAGCCGCATCGATACACCCGGACTCGGGATCTGTACGACGATTTCGTGCGCGTCCTGTCCGGCGTGGATGTGCTTGTCTGCCTGGAGGTCTACGCGGCCGGCGAGGCACCGATTGCCGGTGCGGATGCCAAGGCGCTCTGCCAGGGCATACGTCAGCGGGCAAACCTGATTCCGATCCATGCCGAAGACCCCGCAGATGCGCTGAAGGTGCTGCAGGATGTGGTGGAAGAAGGTGATGTGGTGCTAGTGCAGGGCGCCGGCAACGTCAACGGCATCTCCAACGTGCTGACGGGGGTGAGCGATGGCTAAGTTCCTCGCCTTCCTCGTCATGACCGGCACCCTGGGCCTGGCTCTGATGATTTACGTGCAGCTCGACCAGCCTGTAGATCGGGTGCTGGTGCGCGGCCAACTCGATGATGCGGAGCGACAGCAGGTGCGCAGCGCGGTGCAGGCATCTCTGGGCGGGGGTCTGCTCAGCAGCGATCTGGACGCGCTCAGTGCCGGCATTCTGGCGCTCGGATGGCCGCGCAGTGTTGCCATTCGCCGGGACTGGCCCGGTGCGCTGGTGATCGAAGTGGAAAAACCGGCTGTGGTGGCGCGGTGGCAGGCGGCCTATCTCGCCAGTGATGGCCGTGTGATCCGTCTGCCCACCGAGCACGATGGCCTGCCGAAATTCGAGTGCGCGATATCCGAGCCTAAACGGGCGATGGAGGTGTACCACCAGCTGAACGAGATCGCGACGGGCGCCGGCCTGAATATCGTCGTGCTGGAGGAAAATCTGTTTGGCGAGTGGGACCTGACTTTCCGCACACCGAACGGAGAGGACCTCAAGGTGCGGCTCGGTGCGGAAAGCGTCGACGAGCGCCTCGAACGGTTCACCGTCGTCTATCGCCGGCAGCTGGCCGGACGGGCGACGGAGATTGATGCGGTGGACGCCCGCTACAACAACGGCGTGGCCGTACGCTGGGTATCCGAAGAAGCGCTGGTTGCGTTGGCCCGGACGCCGGGATCGGAGTCGATCTGAAGTGAATTCAACCTGCCTGAAAGTGGTGAAAAATGGCGTCTGACAACGAACTGAATCGGGTCGTCGGCCTCGACATCGGCACCAACAAAGTGGCAGCCATTGTCGCGGAGGTCACGCCGGAGGGAGAGCTCGAAATCATCGGGATCGGCTCGCACTACTCCCGGGGTCTCAAGAAGGGTGTGGTGGTGAACATCGAGTCCACCGTGCAGTCCATTCAGCGGGCGGTGGAAGAAGCCGAACTGATGGCCGGGTGCCAGATCGATGCGGTCTATGCCGGTATCGCCGGCAGTCACATCCGCAGTTTCAATTCTCACGGCATCGTCGCCATTCGGGATCGGGAAGTGCTGCCCCAGGACGTGGAGCGGGTGATCGATGCGGCCAAGGCCATGGCCATTCCGGCCGATCAGAAGATCCTGCACGTGTTGCCGCAGGAGTATGTGATCGATGACCAGGAAGGCGTGAAGGAACCCCTCGGCATGTCCGGGGTGCGTCTCGAGGCAAAAGTGCATCTGGTGACCTGTGCGGTGAACGCCGCCCAGAATATCGAGAAGTGCATCGAACGCTGTGGTCTGCACGTGAACGACGTGATCCTGGAGCAGCTTGCCTCGAGCTATTCAGTGCTGACAGATGACGAACGGGATCTCGGTGTCTGCATCGTGGATATCGGTGGGGGCACCACCGATATTGCCGTGTTTACGGATGGCGCCATTCGCCATACGGCCGTGATCCCGATTGCGGGTGATCAGGTGACGAACGACATCGCCATGGCGCTCCGAACGCCTACCCAGAATGCGGAAGAGATAAAAATCAAATATGCCTGCGCGCTGACACAGCTTGCCCGGCCTGACGAGACCATCAAGGTCCCGGGGGTCGGTGACAAGCCAGCCAAAGAGCTATCGCGGCAGGCGCTGGCTGAGGTGGTCGAACCTCGATACGACGAGCTGTTCACCCTGATTCAGGCTGAACTCAGGCGAAGTGGTTTCGAGGATCTCATTGCGGCCGGGATCGTGCTCACTGGGGGAGCATCGAAAATGGAAGGGGTGATCGAGCTGGCGGAAGAAATCTTCCACATGCCGGTCAGTTTGGGCTCGCCACGTGATGTGTCGGGTTTGAAGGACATCGTAAGGAACCCCGTATATGCAACCGGCGTCGGCCTGTTGCAGTACGGCATGCAACAAGAGGAAGAGCTGCCAAAGCGCGGAAGTGGTCTGCGACCTGGCGGGGCCTTTGCCCGTCTGAAAAAGTGGTTTGGCGAAAATTTCTGATTCAGGAGAATTCCAGATGTTTGAATTGGTAGACAGTGCACCCCAGAGCGCCATCATCAAGGTGGTCGGCATTGGTGGTGGTGGCGGTAATGCGGTTCAGCACATGCTGGCGAATCATGTGGAGGGCGTCGATTTCATCGCGGCCAACACGGATGCGCAGGCATTGAAGAGCTGCGAAGCAAAAACGGTGCTGCAGATCGGCAGTTCCATCACCAAGGGCCTGGGTGCGGGTGCAAACCCGGACATCGGCCGCCAGGCGGCGCTCGAAGACCGCGACCGGATCGGCGAAGTGCTCGCCGGCGCCGACATGGTGTTCATCGCTGCGGGTATGGGGGGTGGTACCGGTACCGGGGCTGCACCCGTGATCGCCAATGTGGCGAAAGAAATGAACATTCTGACCGTCGCCGTGGTGACGCGACCGTTCAGCTTTGAAAAACGTACCGATGTGGCAGACCGGGGTGTGCAGGAGCTGCGGGAAACCGTCGACTCGCTGATCACCATACCCAACGAGAAGCTGCTGGCTGTGCTCGGCGAGCGGGTCAGCATGCTGGAAGCGTTCAGCGCCGCGAATGACGTGCTGCTGGGCGCCGTCCAGGGCATCGCGGATCTGATCATCCGTCCCGGCATGATCAACGTCGACTTTGCCGATGTGCGCACGGTGATGTCCGAGATGGGCATGGCCATGATGGGCACGGGTCGTGCTACCGGTGACAACCGGGCTCGGGATGCGGCTGAAGCGGCGATCCGTTCGCCCCTGCTGGAAGACGTGGATCTGCATGGCGCGCGCGGCATTCTGGTGAATGTCACCGCCGGGCCGGATCTGAATATCGGTGAATTCACGGACGTGGGCGCCATTGTGGAGGAGTTCGCCTCCGATGCGGCGACGGTGGTCGTGGGTACGGTGATCGATGAGGATCTGTCAGACGAACTCAAGGTGACGGTGGTCGCAACCGGACTCGGCGACACGGGCAAGGTGCAGGTGCTGCCGGAACCGAAGGTACAGGAGGTGCCGACGGAGGCGCAGGGCTTCGATCATCTGGATCGCCCGGCTTACCTCAGACACAACGCGGCCCTGAAACAGGAGAATCTGGCGGAAGATCTGCTGGTGGAAGATCCGGACTACCTGGATATCCCGGCCTTTCTGCGGCGCCAGGCGGACTGACGTCAACAGCGGCAGGGGTGATCGGGCCGGGCCAGATGCGCCGGCTCACGCCTGCCTGCCAGGAAACAAAATGTAACAAAACTGTGACTATCCGCCATATTTGAGGATATGCCCTCTGCTACCATCCCTCGCGCGCAGGACCGCAGACCCCTGCGTGGCGAGGCTTTTTTTATGGTCGTCTGGATCTGGTCATGTCTGGGTCTGGTGATAAGAGCGCCCGCCGTTAAGCAGCCGTTAAGGTTTCTGCACTTAAGGTCGATACGGAATTCGCCCAACGAACTAGAAGAATAGGACTCCAATGGCCGCTCTGTTCCAGAGAACGCTCAAAAACGTGATCCGTGCGACCGGCATCGGCCTGCACACGGGTGAAAAAGTCTATCTGACGCTCCGGCCCGCCCCTGTGGATACCGGCATTGTCTTTGTGCGCTCCGACCTCGACGCGCCGGTGACCATCGCCGCACGCGCGGAGAACGTGGGCGACACCACCATGGCAACCACGTTGACAGATGGCGTCACCAGTATCTCTACGGTGGAGCATCTGATGTCGGCCTTCGCCGGTCTGGGTATCGACAACGCTTACGTGGACGTGAGCGCGCCTGAACTTCCAATCATGGATGGCAGTGCGGCGCCGTTCGTCTTCCTGCTGCAATCCGCAGGCATTGAAGAGCAGGAAGCGCCGAAGAAATTCCTGAGAGTCCTCAGGAAGGTGAGCTACAGCCACGGTGACATCACCGCGGAGCTCGCGCCTTATGACGGGTTCCGGGTGGAGTACACCCTGGAATATGACCACCCGGTATTCGACCATCACCGGCGCAGAGCCGCGGTCGAATTTTCAAGCATGGCGTTCGTCAAAGAGGTCAGCCGGGCCCGTACATTCGGTTTCCTGGCGGACTACGAAAAGCTGCGGTCCATGAACCTGGCCCGTGGTGGCAGCCTGGACAATGCGGTGGTGGTGGACGACTACCGGATTCTGAACAACGAAGGACTGCGTCAGGAAGACGAGTTCGTGAAACACAAGATCCTGGATGCCATCGGCGACCTGTATCTGCTCGGTCACAGCGTGATCGGTGCGTTCTCCGGCTTCAAGTCAGGCCATGGACCCAACAACGAACTGCTCCGCAAGCTGCTCAAGGAAGAGGACGCGTTCGAAATCGTCACCTTCGACAACGCCGACGCAGCGCCTATTTCCTATTCCCGGCCGGTCCTGGCCGACTAGACAGTCGATCGGCTGGAAAAAGAGAACCAGATCTCGCCAACCACGGCGATTCTGCTGCGCAGGTCTCATTTCTGCTGTGCCCCGGCTGGAATAATGAGGATCGTGAGTGCTTGCATACCAGCAAGCCCCACGAAAGCGTGGAATTCTCAGACCGTAACCCGGATCACGAGTTCCCGCGCGTCACTGAAGGTAGCGAGATGATTGAGCTTGTCGAGGATGTCGGCGGCCATGAATCGCAGCTTGGTGGCGCTGGAGGCATTGCGACAGGTGATCACGATCACCGAGCCTCGCACGTCGCTGACCCGGCACTCCCGAGCGAGTGCCTTCGGCAGCACGGCGTGAAGCTCGGCGGTCCAGTTTTCCTGATTGCCAGCCTGCTGCAGAAGACGTTGTAAAGGAGTAAAACGCTGGTGGCGTTCGCTGAGCAGTTCATTTATCTTTGCTTGAGACACTTGGCAGTCCTGCTCTGGTCGGCATTCTGGATAGTAAGTCGCGCGCGTGATGTTCGATACGATAGTCGTAACACGAACAATAAGAAAAACGATAAGAGAAAGCGCGCTACCAGCGGCCCGAAGAACAACGACCGCAGCATTATAAGAACATCAAGATTGGGTGAGGACAACATCTCCGCCGACAGGATTTCGGGAGGCGTTCCAGTTTCTTCAGCGGCTCTGTGCTCATCAGAGCGTTCGGAGCGGCGTATTCAGAAGCACGCTGTCATGTCCCGAAGCGTACCGTTGCTCGGCGGATCATACGCATGAAAATCATATTGCTAGGCGAAAAGGGTGAGTCCCGGGCGGTTCGGGTGTCCCGGCAGACGGTTGTTGTTGCCGCACTGGCGCTCGTCATCGGCCTGGCACTCGGCAGCTACTACCTGATCGACCTGGCGACCCGGCCCAGCATGGGCCCGGAAACCATCAGCGAGTGGGAAGCGCGCATCAAGTCTCAGCAGTCCGAGGTGGATGCCATGCGCCGCCGGTCGAGTGCGGAATCGGAGGCCGTTGGCCGCCAGCTCGCCCAGATGCAGGCTCGCCTGCACCGGATGGAGGCCCTTGGCGCGCGGGTGACGGCAGTTGCAGATCTGGATGAAGGCGAGTTTTCCTTCGATGAGCCTGCACCGCAAGGTGGCCCTGTCAGCCCGAATGCATCTGCACCGGATTTCTCGGAGCTGAAATCCAGCATGGATGAACTGGCTGCCGGACTGAAAGCCAGAGAAAACGAACTCGAGATTCTGGAATCCATGCTCCTCGACCGCGATATCCGTGAAGCCAAGGCCATTGCCGGGCGTCCGGTGACCTGGGGCTGGATGTCCTCCAAGTATGGCCAGCGCCTGGATCCCTTCACGGGCAAGTCGGCCTGGCATGCGGGCGTGGATTTTGCTGGAAAGGATAAGTCGGACGTTGTCGCCGTTGCCGGCGGGGTAGTCACCCACGCGGGCAAGCGCTATGGCTACGGCCTGATGGTGGAGATCACCCATGGCGATGGCTACGTGACCCGCTATGGTCATCATTCCGAGGTGCTGGTTGCCGTCGGGGATGTGGTGAAACCGCGCCAGGTGATCGGTAAGATGGGCTCATCCGGCCGTTCCACGGGGCCTCACGTGCACTTCGAAGTGCTCAAAGACGGCAAGCACGTGGATCCCACCCGCTACGTGGCGCGCCGTCGCTGAACCCCGGGCCGGGCACGGACGATTCCGCATCGGTCGCCGAAGCCGGCGGCCCTCAAAACAAGCCCGGGCAAAAACGGGTAAACTCCCGCCCCGAAATCGGATCTAACCCCCCAGATCAACCGGAATCCTTTCAATCGTGCTGAAGAAGCTTTTTGGAACCAAGAACAGCCGTGAGCTGAAGCGAATGGGCAAGATCGTTGATCGAATCAACGCTCTGGAGCCCAATTACGAATCCCTCAGTGACGAGGCGCTGAAAGACGCCACCCGCGCATTCAAGGAACGTCTCGAAGGCGGGGAAAGCCTGGACGCGCTCCTGCCGGAGGCCTTTGCGGCCGTGCGTGAAGCCGGCCGTCGATTCATGGGCATGCGCCATTTCGACGTGCAGTTGATTGGTGGTATCACGCTCCATGAAGGGCGCATCGCCGAGATGCGCACGGGTGAAGGTAAGACGATGATGGCCACCCTGGCCGTCTACCTGAATGCATTGAGCGGTGACGGTGTGCACATCGTTACGGTCAACGACTATCTGGCGAAGCGGGATGCCGCCTGGATGAGCCCCATCTATGAGGGGCTGGGCCTGACGGTGGGCGTCGTTCAGTCCGGTCAGCCGCCTGCGGAGAAACGCGCCGCCTATCAAGCCGACATAACCTACGGCACCAACAACGAGTTCGGCTTCGATTATCTCCGGGACAACATGGCGTTCACCCTGGAGGACAAATACCAGCGCGAGTTGAACTACGCCATCGTCGACGAGGTGGACTCCATTCTCATCGACGAAGCCCGGACGCCACTGATCATCTCCGGCCCGGCAGAGCAATCCACCGAGCTTTACAAGCAGATGAACACCCTGGCGCCGAAGCTCACCCAGCAGCCGTTCGTGGAGAAGTCCAAGTTCGATCTGGAGGAAGAGCCCACCGGCGATTTCGTGGTGGATGAGAAAAATCGACAGGTGGAGCTGACGGAACTCGGGCACCAGAAGGTGGAAGAAGAGCTGATCCGGATGGGATTGCTCGATGAAGGCGACAGCCTCTATGCCGCCAGTAACCTGAATCTGCTGCACCACGTGCACGCTGCCCTGAAGGCACACGCGCTGTTCAAGCGTGATGTTGACTACATGGTCTCCAATGGCGAGATCGTGATCGTGGATGAGCACACGGGGCGTGCCATGCCCGGCCGGCGCTGGTCCGAAGGCATCCATCAGGCGGTGGAAGCCAAGGAAAAGGTGCAGATCCAGAACGAGACACAGACGCTCGCGTCCACCACGTTCCAGAACTACTTCCGGCTGTACAACAAGCTGTCCGGCATGACGGGCACCGCCGACACGGAAGCCTTCGAGTTCCAGCAGATCTACGGTCTGGATGTGGTTGTGATTCCGACCAACACACCCATGATCCGGGATGATCATAACGATCTGGTCTTTCTGACCATCGACGACAAGTACGACGCCATCGTCGAAGACATCAACGCCTGTATGGAGCGGGGCCAGCCGGTGCTGGTGGGTACCGCGTCCATCGAAAGCTCTGAACGGATTTCCGCTGAGCTGAACAAACGAAACATCCAGCACAACGTGCTGAATGCCAAGCAGCACGAACGGGAAGCAGACATCATCGCCCAGGCCGGCCGACCCGGCGCCCTGACAATCGCCACCAACATGGCGGGCCGGGGCACAGACATCATGCTTGGCGGCAGCTGGGAAGCGGAAGTAGCGGCCCTCGACGATCCGACAGAGGCACAGATCGAAGCGATCAAGGCGGACTGGCAGAAGCGTCACGAACAGGTGATCGAAGCCGGCGGCCTGCACATTATCGGCACCGAGCGGCATGAATCCCGCCGGATCGATAATCAGCTGCGGGGTCGTTCCGGCCGGCAGGGAGATCCGGGTTCAACCCGATTCTACCTTTCCATGGAAGACAACCTGATGCGGATCTTCGCCAACGACCGGGTGCGGGGGCTCATGCAGTCCATCGGCCTGGAGGATGGCGAAGCGATCGAGCACCGGATGGTGAACAACGCCATCGAGAAGGCGCAGCGGAAGGTGGAAGGTCACAACTTCGATATCCGCAAGAACCTGCTCGAATTCGATGATGTGTCCAACGACCAGCGCCAGGTGATCTACCAGCAGCGCCGGGATCTGATGGCAACGGACGATATCTCCGAGACCATCGAAGGGATTCGGGAAGAGGTGCTCTACGATCTGATCAGCGAATACATCCCGCCGCAGAGCATCGAGGAGCAGTGGGATATTGAGGGTCTCGAGCAGGCGCTGCAGACCGAATTCGCCTCCCAGCAACCCCTGCGGGTCTGGCTGGATGAAGACGATGCGCTGAACGAAGACACGCTGTCGAAGAAGATCCTGGAGCAGGTGGAATCGGAGTACCAGGCTAAAGAACAGGCCTGGGCCGCACAGGGCGTGGATATGCGGATGGTCGAGAAGCAGATCATGCTGCAGATTCTCGACCAGCGGTGGAAAGAGCATCTGGCCACCATGGACCACCTGCGGGCCAGCATCGGTCTGAGAGCGTACGCCCAGAAGCAGCCGAAACAGGAATACAAACGGGAAAGCTTCGAGCTGTTCCAGGAACTGCTCGTCAACATCAAGCGGGATGTGGTGCAGCTGTTGTCGAGGGTGCAGATTGAGGCGCCGGAAGCGGTGGAAGAAGCTGAACGTAAGCGCCGGGAAGAAGCGGAAGCCCGCATGCGCTTCACCCATGCCGAGTCATCTGCGCTAAATGCACCGGAAGCACCTCCGCCGGGGCCGGGTGGTCCAGGTGGTCCGGGCGGACAGAACGGGCAACCTCCAGCCAGCGCGGAAGAGCGGGTGGAAACCTTCGTCCGGGAAGAAAAGAAGGTGGGCAGGAATGAACCTTGCCCCTGTGGTTCCGGCAAGAAATACAAGCACTGTCACGGCAAGGCCGGCTGACGTGGCTGTAAATCTGGCGCCGCCGGCCGAGTTGCTGGCTGTTCCCGGCGTGTCGCTTGCCACTGGTGCTGCGGCGATCAAAACAGCGGGCCGGGACGATGTGGCATTGCTCCGGTTCACCGAGGGCACCAGCGTCGCCGGGGTTTTCACCCAGTCCGCCTTTCGTGCAGCCCCTGTTCTGATTGCCGAACCACGCGTTCGTGCCGGCGGTATTCGCGCCCTGCTCATCAACAGTGGCAATGCCAACGCGGCCACGGGCGACCGGGGGATGGAAGATGCGTTGGCCCTGTGTGCGGCCACCGCCAGTGCGCTCGAGCTGCCGGAAGCAGCCGTCCTGCCCTTTTCTACCGGGGTGATTGGCGAGCGGTTGCCGGTGGCAGCGATGATTCCCGTGATCGAATCAGCGCCTGAACGATTGAGCGAAGGTGGCTGGCTGGATGCCGCGAAGGCGATCATGACCACCGACACGGTAGCGAAAGCCCACAGCCTGCAGATCGATTTGAATGGCCGCACCGTCACGATCACGGGGATGGCGAAAGGTTCCGGGATGATCCGGCCGGACATGGCGACCATGCTCGCCTATGTGTGCACGGATGCGGCGGTCACCCCCGACTGCCTTCAGGAACTGCTCGTGCAGGCGACGGCCGGCAGCTTCAACCGGATCACTGTGGATGGAGACACCTCCACCAACGATGCGTTCATCCTGGCGGCCACCGGCGTTGCCGGAAATCCCACCATCGAGACGGCGGAGTCCACCGAGGCGATTGCGCTGCTCGACGGGGTGCTGACGGTCGCTCGTACCCTGGCCCAGGCCATCGTTCGGGATGGGGAGGGTGCAACCAAGTTCGTCACCGTTGCCGTGGAAGGTGGTGCGAATGAGGCGGAGTGTCTGCAGGTGGCGTACACGGTCGCGGAATCACCGCTGGTGAAAACCGCCCTGTTTGCCAGTGATCCGAACTGGGGACGGCTGGCGATGGCCATCGGTCGCGCCGGCGTTGTGGATCTGGATCCAGCCGGGGTGCAGGTCTTTTTCGATGATGTGCAGGTGATGCGGGACGGACTGGTGGATCCGGACTACACGGAGGCGGCCGGTGCGCGCGTGCTCGGTGGAGAGGAATTCACCCTTCGGGTGAAGCTTGGCCGGGGCGCGGCGACAGCCGAAATCTGGACGTCTGATCTTTCCTACGAGTACGTGCGGATCAACGCAGAGTACCGGACCTGACTCGAGGTTTATCGACGGTTGGTCTAAGGCTGGTCGAGATCCCCGGAAAGCACGTCGTTGTCGTCCACGTCCACGTCGCCGGGGATGGTGTGCTGTTCGTCTGCCCAGGCGCCCAGATCGATGAGCTTGCACCGTTCCGAGCAGAAAGGACGATCCGGATTGCTCGGCGTCCACTTGACGCTCCGGTTGCAGGTGGGGCAGGGGACGATGCGTGGTGTGCTGTCAGTCATATCCGTTACCAGGGGGCCAGAACGATCTAAGCAGAGGCGGCGAGCTCGGTGTAGAGCTCGTGCAGACGGGCGACTTCGCGATCCAGGTGCTCGAGACCCTGATCGTTCACGATCACATCATCCGCCGAAGCCAGGCGCTCTTCACGACTTGCCTGGGCAGCCATGATGGCGCGCACCTGGGATTCCGGGTTGTCATCCCGCGCCATTGTCCGCGACACCTGCAGTTCTTCCGGCACATCCACCACCAGAATCCGATCGCAGCCTTCCCGGCCTCTTGTTTCGATCAGGATCGGGTGCGCGAGAATTGCGTAGGGCGAGTCAGCGGCGGCCAGTTCTTCGGCCAGATAAGCATTGATCAGCGGGTGGGTGAGTTGCTCGAGCCACTTCCGTTCTGACTCGTCCGCAAAGACGAGCTTGCGCAGCTCCGCGCGATCAAGGGCGCCGTCTGCGGTGATCACCTGGGATCCGAAATGCTCCTCAATGGCTTTCAGCGCTGGTCGACCGGGTTCCACCACCACACGGGAGGCGATGTCCGCATCCACCACACGGATGCCCAGCTTTTCGAATCGCTCGGAGACAGCGGACTTGCCGCTGCCGATACCGCCGGTGAGACCGACGATGAACTTACTCATAACCCCACCTGAAATTCCGACTGGCCGGCCCGCACCGGCAGCTCGAGAGAATCCGGTTCAGGCGGCGAAAAAAGAAAGCACCGTATCACGGTTCACGAGGCAAACCCATCCGGCGACGGCGAGGAAAGGACCGAAAGCAATGGGCTTCCCAGCCTCCCGCTTGCCGCGCACAGAAGTGACCATGGCCTAGAGGAGCCCGGTCACCGCCGCGATGAGGATCGCACCGGGAATGATCTGCCAGCCAAGCCAGGCGCCGATGGCGGCGAGCAGTTTGAAGTCTCCATAGCCCATACCCTCCTTGCCGGTGATCAGCTTGAAGGCCCAGTAGGTGCTCCAGAGGAAGAGATAGCCGGCCATGGCGCCGATGAGGGCGGCATTCAGGTCGACGATGCCACCGGCACCAAATCCATCGGACATGTTGACGATGATACCGAGCCAGAGGAGCGGCAGCGTGAGCTGGTCGGGCAGGAGCTGAGTGTCGAAGTCTATGAAGGTGGCGGCAATCAGCACCCAGGTGTAGAGCGCGGCAGCCAGGCCCAACCAGGTGAAACCGTAAACATGGAGCACTGCGAGCGTGGCCAGCCCTGTCAGCAGCTCGATCGTAGGATATCGTACCGGGATGGGAGCAGAGCAGCTGCCACAGCGTCCGCGCAGCATCAGCCAGCTCAGCACCGGGATGTTCTGCCAGGCTTTGATCTGGGTGCCGCAGGAAGGGCAGCGGGAGCGGGGTGTGGCGAGATTGAAGGTTTCTTCGCTGGCGCTGTCAGCGGCCGGCTGCTCCAGAAACTCCCGGGCGTCGGACTGCCACTGCCGATTGAGCATCACGGGCAGTCGATAAATCACCACGTTGAGAAAGCTGCCGACACAGAGTGCCACCCAGAAGGCGGTAATGAGGCCTGTCCAGCCGAAGGTCAGCAGGGCATCTGGCATACCTGACAGTCCTGATCAGGGTAAAACGGGGGGGGCGGAGGCTTCAGTGGCCGCCGCCGACAACATTACCCAGCTGGAAGATGGGCAGGTACATGGCGATGATGAGGCCACCAACCAGCACACCGAGAACAGCCATGATCATCGGCTCCATCAGTGCCGTGAGGTTGTCCACGGCATTGTCTACCTGCTCTTCGTAGTAGGTGGCCGATTTATCGAGCATGTCGTCGAGGGCGCCAGCTTCTTCGCCGATGGCAACCATCTGGATGATCATGTTCGGGAAGACGCCCGTTGCTTTCATTGAGAAATTGAGCTGTTGACCCGTGGAAACGTCATCCCGGATCTTGAGAACGGCTTCATGGTAAACGTTGTTGCCCGTTGAGCCGGCGACTGAATTCAATGCGTCAACAAGTGGTACGCCAGCAGCGAACGTGGTTGAGAGGGTGCGAGCGTAGCGTGCAACGGATGACTTTTCGATGATTGAGCCTGCGATAGGCGCTTTCAAAGCGAGTCGGTCGATAGTGTCACGCATCTTCTTCGAGCGTTTTCGCGCACCAATGAAAGCTGCGACTGTGGCGCCAACACCGATGACGATGGCCAACCAGTACGCCTGGGTAAACTCGGAAATGTTGATGACGAATTGCGTGAAGGCTGGTAGTTCGGCTCCAAAGCCAGCGAAAACCTCCTGAAACTGAGGTACTACCTTAATCAGTAGAATGCCTGAGACGATGAATGCCACGAGCAACACGGCAATCGGATAGGTCATTGCCTTCTTAACCTTGGCCTTCAGGCTCTCAGACTTCTCTTTGTAGGTTGCGATCCGATCCAGCATGGTCTCGAGCGCACCAGATTGTTCTCCGGCGTCTACAAGGTTGCAGAAGAGATCGTCGAAATAGAGCGGGTGCTTCCGGAGTGCCCCCGCAAAGGAGCTGCCGCCAGCTACGTCGTTACGAACTGAGCGGACCAGCTCTGAAACCTTTGGTTTGTCCAGGCCGTCAGCAACAATGTCGAAGGCCTGAACTAGTGGAACACCGGCCCGCATCATCGTCGCCATCTGCCGAGTAAAAAGAGCGACATCCGCTGGCTTGACGCTTCCGCCAGAGGACAGAGAGAAGCCTTTGGTTTTTTTCTTAACTTTTTTGGCGACAATTCCTTGCCGTCGAAGTTCGGCGCGAGCGATCGCGGGAGACGCACTGGTGATCTCACCTTTGGTCTTCTTGCCCTGCTTGTCTGTTCCTTCCCAGAGGAAAATCGCGCTTTCGGCCATGATCTGTTTCCTGTTGGCTCCGCTAGTGGCCGGTGGTGACCCGGTTGCACTCCTTCAAACTGGTTACGCCCTGCATGACCTTCATCAGACCCGATCTGCGCAGGTCGTTGAATCCAAGCTCCTTGGCCTGGGCGGCAATCTGCATGCTGTTGCCGTCCTCCATGATAATACGTTGCATCTCGGGTGTAATTTTAACTACTTCATAGATTCCGACTCTGCCCTTATAACCTTCCTTGCACTTCGAGCAGCCTTTCGGTTCGAAGATCTCGATGTCTTTGGTCAAATCTTCTTCCGTAAAGCCTTCTGCCAATAAGGTCTCTTTCGGCACATCCATCGCCTCTTTGCAGTTCGGGCACAGCCGTCTCGCCAGACGCTGGGCGATGATCAGATTCACGCTTGTGGCGAGGTTGAAGGCCGGCACACCCATATTTCGCAGTCGGGTAAGTGTTTCTGCCGCCGAGTTGGTATGTAGAGTGGACAGCACCATGTGGCCAGTCTGGGATGCCTTGATCGCGATTTCCGCGGTCTCCAGGTCCCGGATCTCACCGACCATGACCACATCCGGATCCTGGCGCAGGAATGACCGGAGCGCTGAGGCAAAATCCAGCCCTACCCGGTGGTTCACGTTAACCTGGTTGATTCCTTCCAGGTTGATCTCCACAGGATCCTCAGCCGTTGCGATGTTCCGTTCGTCTGTATTTAGGATGTTGAGGCCTGTATAGAGCGTCACGGTTTTGCCGCTACCCGTCGGACCTGTGACCAGAATCATTCCCTGGGGCTTGTGAATCGCTTCCAGCAGCATTTGCTGCTGGACTTCTTCGAAACCAAGGGCTTCGATACCCATCTTGGCGCTGCCCGGGTCCAGAATCCGCAGCACGATCTTCTCGCCCCAGAGCGTCGGCAGGGTGTTCACCCGGAAGTCGATGGCCTTGGTCTTGGACAGCTTCATTTTGATCCGGCCGTCCTGTGGAACGCGTCGCTCGGAGATGTCGAGTTCCGCCATTACTTTGAGTCGAGCAGCCAGTCGGGTGCCCAGGTTTGCGGGTGGCGACGTGACTTCGTGCAGCACACCATCCGTGCGGAAACGGACGCGATAGCTGCGCTCGTATGGTTCGAAGTGAATATCAGAAGAGCCCATTTTGATGGCGTCGAGCAGCATCTTATGCACGAAACGAACGATGGGTGTTTCGTCGGTACCGGAAGCGCCGTCATCGTCCGGCTCCGGATTGTCATCGCCGGCCTCGAGATCCAAGTCCATGAGGTCGTCGTCATCGAGATCGCCCAGCCCATCTTCTTCGGCAGCATTCAGATACTGCTCGATGATGGTGGTGAGCTTGTCGTCCTCCACCAGCACCGCTTCTGTGGAGACGCCGGTGTGGAACTTGATCTCATCCAGTGCCTGCAGATTGGTCGGGTCGGAAACCGCGACGAACAGCCGTACGCCACGTCGGACCAGCGGCAACGCGTGATGCTGCCGGATCATGTTTTCCTTGACCAGATCCTTCGGGATTATTTCCAGATCGAACGCTGCCAGATCCATAAAAGGCACTCCGAATTCTTCGGACGCGCTGGCAGCAATGGTTCGAGCCTCGGCGTGGCCGTTCTGAACCAGATAACTGACGAAAGGCACACCGTTCTTGCGCGATTCTTCGGTCGCGTTCAGGGCGGTGTCCGTCGGAATGATGTTCTCTTCAACCAGGCGTCTTGCCAGGCCGTTGAGAGGTACGGGTTCTGATGCCATAAGGCGTGCAGTCCTTGTCCTGACCTTAACGATCTATGAGCGCAAACCTTACAGTTCGCAAGCTTCCCAAGTCTATTCGTAGATCACTCAACAGCCGATAAGCCGGTCACAGTTTTGTCAGGGCTCTTTCTGCATGATGTCGGCCGTCAGAGGACTGCTGCCGCTCAGCGGGTCGGCATTGACGACCTTCAGGGTCGAGTAGCGAGCGTCTTCTGCTGGTAGATCCAAGTGGTCTCGATACTTTGCCTGAAGTTGCCGATTTTCGGCACCCGGAGCAAAGTACCCGATGACGGGGAGCGTCAGCATGTGACAGATGTCAGCAGGCAGATGCGATCGAAAAGCACCGGATCTGAAGATGATTGAAGCCTCAAGGCGGAAGATTATGAACAGCAGATGGTTGCTAAGTTGCTGACTTTAATAGGCTTCTGGAGGAAGCAAGAACTGCAACACTCCACCAAATTGTGGAAGTGGCACACGGATTGCATCCCTCATCAGTGACTCGCGGCGAGCTACGGCAGCCACGTTTTGACTAGAAGTTTTACACTGTGAATGACGGAGTAACGTTCAAAATGAAAAGCACGATTCAGAAGGGTTTCACCCTGATCGAACTGATGATCGTGGTAGCCATCATCGGTATTCTCGCCGCTGTAGCGCTTCCCGCGTATCAGGATTACATTCGTAACGCCAACCAGGCAAAAGTAACGACGCATGCCGATGAAGCTGTACGCTTTGTTGAAAACGAATTGCGACGTGTTCAGGCCGGTATGGCCATGGGAACCATCGCCGCTATGGCTGCTGATAACGAAGTCAACCAAGCCGCCGTTCTTCTAGGTCTTAACGGTGGTGGACCGGGTGTGGCTGGCAACGCCACGGCTCCTGGCGGTGGTGATGCCTTCCTGGCTGCACCCAACGCGGGGACTGGTGTAGTCGGTGTCGCTATTGCCGGCACGATCGCTGGTAATGACTACACTGCGACCATTACGAGACCTGCCTATCCGACTCCGGGTGCGAACCCGCTGCCGCAGGTGATCTCGATTGTAGATTGGACGCAGATCTAAAGTTCGCCCAAGTTGCGAGCTTGCAAAGGGGCCTTGTGGCCCCTTTGTGTATTCAGGACACTAGATCTGAAACAGCATTGAGTTAGCAGATGAAGAGAACGAACAACACTCTAAATGCCCGTGGTTTCACATTGATCGAGTTGATGATCGTCGTGGCGGTACTCGCTATCATCTCGGCCGTCGCCTTGCCAGCCTACAACGGCTATGTGCAGACATCTCGTGAAGCAGTTCTGGTCAACAACATCACGACCATGGAGATCTTTCAAGAAGATTTCCGACTCAGGAATGGCGCGTACCTTACCGTCGCTGCTAACGCAGCAGCCATTGAGGCTGCAATTGACTGGCAACCCGAAGGCGACGAGCCCGGCACGACGTACTCAATCGCTGCCGGTCCGGGGGGTAGCTATCAGGTGACGGCAACGTCTCCCGAGGGCACTTCGGTATGCATGCAGTTGCCAGATGGGGTTCGATGCTGATTGACTTCCCGCCCGGCCCAAAAATAGTTATCCTGCGCCGCCGTGCCGGGATAGCTCAGTTGGTAGAGCGACTGATTCGTAATCAGTAGGTCCGCGGTTCGATTCCGCGTTCCGGCACCATACTCTTACCCTAAGTCCGCCATGGTGTATTCAGGTCCGACTGCTCGTACCTTCGTCCTTTGTCGCAAGCGTAGAGGTTGGATTGCGACATTGCTTTGTGTGCTTATGGCCGGCGGGTGTGGGTCAGATCGAGATGATGTGCCTCGACCCGATCTCAGCGGCACTTATGATATTGCGACTCTGACGCCTCTCGAGAGGCACAGCCTGTTCGGGGATACTTTGTCGATCGGTTTGGATGACCCCCGCGCACCCAGGCTCACTGCAGCCAAGGCAGGTCAGGGGGAGCGTTTTTTTCAGCTTACGCATGATTTCGGAGCAGAGCCCACCCTTATTGATGGCCGCATCCGGACGTCTATTATTACGTCGCCGGTAGATGGCAAGCTCCCGGGGCTTAGCCTGGAGGCGCAGGCAGCTCTCGAGGCAAGGGTTGAGGGTGTAAAGAAGGATTCTTCGACGGCCTGGTGGATTGATGATCCTGTTGGGCCGTTCGACGGTCCGGAAAGCCGACCGCTTGCAGAACGATGTCTACTCGGGATTAGTAGCACTGCCGGCCCACCTGCTCTACCGGTAATCTACAACAACCTAAAGAGAATCGTTCAGACAGAGCGATATGTCCTCATTTCCAACGAAATGATTCACGATGCGCGGGTCATTCGAATTGATTCCACCCATTTGCCGGAGACAGTGCGCAAGTGGATGGGTGACTCAATCGGCTGGTGGGAGGGTGAGACGCTTGTCGTTGATACAACGAATTTCCGCGATGAATCCGGCCTGCTCCCAGCCGGGGAGGATTTACACGTGGTTGAGCGATTTACCCCATTGGAGGAAGGAGATGTTCTCTATCAGTTTGTAGTGGACGACCCCGCCTGGACGGAACCTTGGGAGGGCGAGTACGTCTGGTCAGATACGGATGAGCACATCTACGAATATGCCTGTCATGAAGCTAACTACTCATTAGCAGGAATGCTCAAAGGCGCCCGCCGCCTGGAGCGAGAGGCACTGACCTTTCCCCCAAGAAGGTAACCGTTTCCTATCGGACTTTTCCCGTAAGATTGACCCGAGGGAGGTCCATAGATGAAGCGCAAGCGCTACACAGAGGAACAGATCATCCGGCTGCTCAAAGAGCATGAAGCTGGAGTGACGATCGAAGAGCTGGCCCGCAAACACGGCGTGGCGAAGAGCTCGCTGCAACGCTGGAAGTCGAAGTACGGCGGCATGGAAGTGTCTGAAGCACGTCGGCTGAAGGAACTCGAGACTGAGAACGCTAGACTGAAAAAGCTGCTGGCGGAGACGATGCTGGAGAAGACGGCCATCGAGGCAGCACTCCAAAAAAAGTGGTGAAGCCGACGGCCAAGCGCGAGTTGGTCGGATATCTGCAGTCAGACTTCCGTTTCAGCCTGCGCCGAGCATGTCGGCTTGCTGGTATCAGCCGCAAGGCGATGGCCTACCGTCCGATAGATCGTAGAGATCACGCGCTCAGATCCCGCTTGAAGCAGCTGGGCGAGCAGTACCCGAGGTACGGCTACCTGATGCTGCACGCGATGCTGAAGCATGAAGGCCTGGTGGTGAACCGGAAGCGAACCTACCGGTTGTACACGGAACTCGGCATGCAGGTTCGGACCCGGCGTCGGAAGAAGTTGATCCGTCCGCGTGTTCCGATGGCGGTGCCAACGACCGTCAACGAACGCTGGTCGCTGGACTTTGTTCACGATCAGCTCAGCTGCGGTCGACGGATCCGTATCCTGAACATTGTCGATGACTACTCACGCGCCTGCGTGGGCCAGTTGGTGGATACCTCGATCTCAGGTCAACGGATGGTTCGCTATCTCGACGAACTGCAGGAGAGCCGAGGATTGCCGGATCGGATCGTATTGGATAACGGTCCAGAGATGACGAGCAAAGCCATGTTCTTCTGGAGCCGGGAGAATGAGGTGAAGCTGGAGTTCATTCAACCAGGGAAGCCAACACAGAATGCCTTCGTGGAAAGCTTTAATGGCCGATTCCGTGACTACTGCCTAAATCAGCACTGGTTTAGGGATCTCGCTGAAGCCAGGCAGATCATCGATGCATGGAGAACACACTACAATGAAGTCAAACCACATAGTTCACTCGGCTACACGCCGCCCGCTCGCTTTGAAAAGCGGGCGGCTTAGCCCAAGTGTCCGATAGAAACTGGTTACCCTGCAGGGGAAAGGTCAGCACGAGCGAGTCAATCTCGATCCGCGCCTTGACCAGATCAGCTCATTCTTTGAAGAAGTTTTCGTCGATACGAAAATACAGCAGCTCAGAGTTTTCTTTGCGCATCGCGATAAGGGCCTGCTCGTAGCGGGTTCCGAAAGGAAGGAATAGAAAGTCGTCGATCTCCCCCCCGTTTGTGTGGGCGAACTCTGCGAAAGCTTCCTTGCCAATGCGGCGGATCTCAAAATCTGTCAGACCGTCTCGATCAACGTTTACGTGTTCCGGCTTGAACGCCACATAAAAATCGGTTGCAGTCTTGATCGACCTACCATAGAGCATCCTTTCTTTCCGGATTTCGCTTTGAGCAGTGGGGTCGTTTGGAAGCTCCACATACACCCAGTGTGGTGAACGATCTGGAAATTTGTCGAAGTCCGGAACTGGTTTGTCAGCCTCCTGGTAGTCATCTGCTGTCATGGTTTGAAATGATCCATCGGCGTAAACCATTGCCAATGGGCGCTCCGAATAAACAACCCAGACACCGGCCGCAAGGCATATGGCCTGAAAAGTCCCAATAAGGGATAGGTCACGCCGCAGCTCTTTCTTCGGTTTCGATTTGTTGAATACGACCAGTGTGAGAATGGGTCCCAATACAAGATCAACGAAGGCGACGATACGTATACCCTGCCAACCACCATCTGCCGTGAAGAAATAGTCGGGATACCAGTGAAAAACGATCACATATCCGATTACGATAAAAATCAGCAAGCTGATGCCGAGGTGAACGGCAAAAGCGCCAAAGCGGTTCATTCGTTCGCTCCTTACTTCAGAGACTTGGTTTGATTGCGTCAGACGGCGTCCATCCGCATGGAAAGATCCAGCGGCTGCACCGATTTCGTCAGCGCACCCACCGAAATGTAATCCACGCCGGCTTCCGCGACTTTGACAATTGTCACATCATCGATCCCGCCTGACGCCTCCAGCAGAATCCGACCCCGGCTGAGCTGGGCAGCTTTGTGCGTGTCTTCGATGCTGAAGTTATCGAGCATGGCGATGTCGGCCTTTGCATCGATGGCTTTACTCAACTCGTCGAGCGTCTCCACCTCCACTTCCACCTTCAACGATGCATCCATGTCCCGTGCCCGTTGCACGGCGGCACCGATGCTGCCTGCAGCGGCGATGTGGTTTTCCTTGATGAGGAACTGGTCGAATAATCCGAGCCGGTGGTTGTGGCCGCCGCCGCAGAGCACGGCGTACTTCTGTGCGAGGCGCAGGCCCGGCAGGGTCTTGCGGGTATCGAGCAGTTGGGTTTCCGTGTGCGCGATGAGGTCCACGTAGTGGGCGGTCAGTGTTGCGGTGCCGGACAGAAGTTGGAGGAAGTTCAGGGCGGTTCGTTCTGCGGTCAGCAGGGAAGCCGCCGGACCTTCGAGGGTGAACAGTTGCTGGTCTGGCGAGACCCGGTCTCCATCGGCCACATCCGGTTGAACTCGAATGCGCTCATCCACCTGTCGGCAGACCTCGGCCACCCACTCGAGGCCAGCGACCACGCCATGGGTGCGTGTGATGACGCGCGCGGTGCCGGAGGTGGCCGGGTCGATCAGTCCGGCGGACACATCCCCACTGCCGACGTCTTCTGCCAGGGCCGTGCGCACATTCGCGGAAATGGCGGCGCGGAAAGCTGCCTCATCTATACCGTTTGGAAGATTACCGTTTGGAAGGTTTCGCATGTTGAGTTAATGCCTGGATACTGCGTAACCTGCGAACGTTAAGGCGCGGGGGCGCTCAGGTAAAGCCAGGGGGGCTCGCACCGCCGGGTTGAGTAGGAAAGTCCATGTCGGAAGCAGCCGTTGCACGTTAAAGAAAATCACTGCCTGGCGAGAACGCGATTTGTGCCCTCGCCGAATTGCAACGCGCGCCCGGATCCTGCCGAAATCAGCCAGGTGGTGATACACGGCATTTCCCTGCCGCCGGGTGAGTTCGGCACGGGTGATGTGGTCGCACTGTTCACCAATACCCTGGATGTCGCCAGGGATCAGCGGCTGGCCGATCTGGCAGGCGTGCGGGTGTCTGCGCATCTGTTCATCGATCGTCGCGGCCGCACCATCCAGTTCGTGCCCTTCAACGAACGGGCCTGGCATGCGGGGTTGTCCGAGTGGGGGAGCCGGGTTGGGTGCAACGACTTTGCCATCGGAATCGAACTCGAAGGTGAAGATCATCGCCCCTACACCCAGGCGCAGTACGCGCGCCTCTCGAAGGTGCTGCGTGCTCTGCTTGCGGCCTATCCGCGGCTGTCCCGGGCGGCCATTGTCGGCCACCTCGAAGTGGCACCGGGTCGGAAGACGGATCCCGGCCCGCTGTTCGAGTGGTCGCGTCTGCTGTCTGAGCTGATCATGGGAGCGGATGGGTGAGCAACCGGATCGGGATCGATCTTGGCGGTACCAAGATCGAAGGGGTCGTGCTGGGTGCCGGCAGCGAGATCGTCGAGCGGATTCGCGTGGCAACGCCTCGGAACGATTACGCCGAAACAGTTAGGGCGATCACTGAGTTGGCCCTCCGTCTGGATCCCGCAGGGCAGGCGGGCATTGGCGTCGGCACGCCGGGCAGCTGGGTGGCGGCCACGGGGACGATGCAGAACTGCAATTCCACCTGGTTGAATCAGCGGCCGCTTCTTTCCGATCTGAACCAGACGCTCGGTGGGCGGGTGAGAATCGCCAACGACGCAGACTGTTTCACGCTCTCCGAGGTCCACGGGGGCGCCGCCGAAGGCAGAGGCGTGGTGTTCGGCGTGATCCTCGGCACCGGGGTCGGTGGCGGGATCGTTGTGAACGGCCGGCTGCTCAGCGGCCCGAACGGTCTTGCGGGCGAGTGGGGGCATACGCCGCTGGTGCAGACAGAGCCGGCTCTGCCTTCACGGATCTGCTACTGCGGCCGGAACGATTGCGTTGAGACCTACCTGTCCGGCCCTGGTCTGCTCGCAACCCACCATGCGCTCTGGCCGGAAGTGTCCGAGCCGCCCCGGTCCGGGCAGGCCGTATACGAGCGGGCGGAACTGTCCGCAGCAGCGCGGGGCTGGTGGTCGGATGGCGTGGAGATAGAGGCGGCAGATGGGCCAGTGGCCCATGCCCGGGCAGCGCTCCGGGTCTGGTGTCGGATGCTGGCGGTAAATCTGGCCCGGGTCGTGAACACGCTGGATCCGGATGCCTTCGTGCTGGGCGGTGGCCTGTCGCAGATGACGGAGATCTACCCGGTTGTGCGCGAACTGATGGCGCCCCATGTCTTCGGCGAGGTGTTCGAAACCGAGCTTCTGGCGCCCCGGTTCGGAGCCGCCAGTGGCGTTCGGGGTGCCGCCTGGCTCTGGGCGCAAGGCGAGCGCAGAAATCGGCAACCGGATACGTGAAAATTGCCCTGTTCGACTTAATCTTCCTGCAAAGAATGAGACAATAGGCCGCATTGGCTGAACTCATCTGGCGTTTATCTGCGAAGAACGTTCCAGTGAGATCATTGGAGAGATCTTCGGAGAGATCTCGGCAAGCAGGACAAGGACGAATTGATGGCGTATCCGCGTGAGTTGACCGACGCAGATCCTGGAGAAACGCGGGAATGGCTGGATTCCCTGGAGTACGTGCTCGAGAACGAGGGCACGGATCGGGCGAATTTCCTGCTGGAGCGGTTGTCTGCTCGAATGACGAGAACGGGCGCGCGGCTCCCCTACACCATCACCACCCCATACCGGAATACGATCCCGCCCACCCGGGAAGCCGTCATGCCGGGCGATCTGTTCATGGAGCGCCGGATTCGTTCGCTCATCCGCTGGAACGCGCTTGCCACCGTGGTACGGGCGAACAAGCGGCCTGGCGAGCTGGGTGGCCACATCTCATCCTTTGCCTCGTCCGCCACGCTGTATGACGTTGGCTTCAACTACTTCTTTCACGGCCCCACGGACGATCATGCCGGGGATCTGATCTACTTTCAGGGCCATGCGTCGCCGGGGATCTACGCCCGCTCATTTCTCGAGGGGCGGCTGAGCGAAGAACAACTCGACCACTTCCGCCAGGAAGTGAATGGCCAGGGACTGTCATCCTATCCCCACCCCTGGCTCATGCCCGACTACTGGCAGTTCCCCACCGTATCCATGGGGTTGGGCCCGATTCAGGCCATCTACCAGGCCCACATCATGAAGTACCTGGACAGCCGCGGTCTGGTGGAGCGGGGCAACCGGAAGGTCTGGGCATTTCTGGGCGATGGTGAGTGCGATGAGCCGGAATCGCTGGGCGCGTTGTCCATGGCCGGCCGGGAGAAACTCGATAACCTGATCTTCGTGGTCAACTGCAACCTGCAGCGGCTGGACGGACCCGTTCGCGGCAACTCCAAAATCATCCAGGAGCTGGAAGGCTCCTTCCGCGGCGCCGGCTGGAACGTGATCAAGGTGGTCTGGGGCCGGCACTGGGACCCACTGTTCGCCAATGACTCGAATGGCCTCATGCAGCAGCGCATGAACGAGGTGGTGGACGGCGAATATCAGAACTACAAAGCCAAGGGGGGCGGCTACACCCGCGAACACTTCTTCGGCCGGTATCCGGAACTCGCGGCCATGGTCGATAAGCTCTCGGATGACGACATCATGCGGCTGAACCGGGGCGGGCACGACCCGTTCAAGGTGTACGCGGCCTATCACGCGGCGGTGAACCACACGGGTGAACCCACGGTGATCCTTGCCAAGACCGTGAAGGGCTATGGCATGGGGGATGCGGGTGAGGCGGAAAACGACACCCACCAGGTGAAGAAACTCGATCTGGAGGAGCTGAAGCACTTCCGCGATCGATTCGACATTCCGCTGACAGACAAGGAACTGGAAGGCATTCCGTTCTACCGGCCGGCGGAAGACAGCCCGGAGATGAAGTATCTGCGCGCCCAACGGGAACGGCTCGGAGGCGTTCTACCGAAGCGCGTGGTGGCGGCGGAAACGCTGAAAGTGCCGCCTCTGTCCACCTTCAAGAATCAGCTCGAAGGCACCGGTGAGCGGGAAAATTCCACCACCATGGGCTTCGTGCGGTTTCTGGCCACGCTGTTGCGGGATAAGAACATCGGCAAACGGGTGGTGCCGATCGTGCCGGACGAGGCCCGCACGTTCGGGATGGAAGGCATGTTCCGGCAGCTGGGCATCTACTCCTCTGCGGGCCAGCTCTATGAGCCGGAGGACTCGGGCGAGATCGCCGCTTACAAGGAGTCCAAAGACGGTCAGGTGCTGGAAGAAGGCATCAATGAAGCTGGGGCGTTCTCTGCCTGGCTGGCCGCCGCGACTTCCTACAGCACCCATCAGTACACGCTGATCCCGTTCTACATCTACTACTCCATGTTCGGCTTTCAGCGGATTGGTGATCTGGCCTGGGCGGCCGGTGACAGCCAGGCGCGCGGCTTCCTCCTGGGTGGGACGGCGGGTCGGACGACACTGAACGGCGAGGGGCTGCAGCATCAGGACGGCCACAGCCACCTGCTGGCGTCCACCGTCCCGAACTGCGTGGCGTACGATCCCTGCTACACCTATGAGCTCACCGTGATCCTGCGCGAAGGCCTGCGACGGATGGTGGAGGAACACGAGAGCGTGTACTACTACGTCACGGTGATGAACGAAGCCTATCGGCAACCGGCGATGCCGGAAGGGATCGAAGACAGCATTCTCAAGGGCATGTATCGCTTGCGGACCCTGGAAGGCGAAGGTCCGGTCGTTCGTCTGCTCGGAGCCGGCACCATTCTCCGTGAAGTGGAAGCCGCCGCGGTGATGCTGAATGAGCAGCACGGGCTGACGGTGGAAGTGTTCAGCGTCACGAGTTTCACCGAGCTCACCCGGGAAGGCGATGACGTGGTGCGCTGGAATCTGCTGCACCCCGAGGACGAGCCGCGGCAGAGTCATGCCCAGAAACTGCTGGAGGGTGACGCGCCGGTGGTGGTTTCCAGTGACTATATGAAGTCACTGGCGGAACCGCTCAGGAGTCAGATCGATGCGGATCTGCACGTGCTCGGAACGGATGGGTTCGGACGCAGCGATACGCGGGAGCAACTCCGCCACTTCTTCGAAGTGGACCGAAAATTCGTGACCCTGGCGGCGCTGAAAATGCTGGCCGATCAGCAGAAGATCGGCGTGGATGTGGTGACTAAAGTGCGGGACGAATTCGGCATCGATCCCGACAAGGCCAACCCGCGGCTCGTGTGACGCGCTCCCGGAAAATTCAGCCGGAAGCTCAAAAAGCTCAAAAAGCTTAAAAAATAGAAACTGAACGAAGACGAACACCGAAACGGACAGCACAGTGGCACAGGAAGTAAGAATTCCGGATATCGGCGATATTGATGAAGTGGAGGTCATCGAGATCTGCGTTGCCGTCGGCGACCAGGTCGGACCGGATGATGCACTTATCGTGATCGAATCCGACAAAGCGTCCATGGAAGTCCCCGCCGGGGTCTCCGGCACTATCGCCAGTATCGATGTGGCCCTGGGCGATCAGGTCGCCGAAGGGGCGCTGGTGGTGACCCTGGAAGGCGCCGCGGCTGAGGAAGACAGCCAGGCTGAAGGTGGTGCGTCGGACGATGATGCCGCAGACACAGCCGCTGCCGGTGAAACGCCGGACGAAGCATCAGACGATGCCGGCTCAGAGGCGTCTGCCTCTTCCGCTTCTGCCGGATCGGCAGCGCCGGCAGCCGAATCGTCACGGTCTGCCATCGTTGAAGTGCGTGTGCCCGATATCGGCGAAGCGACGGACGTGGTGGTCATCGAGGTGGCAGTTTCACCCGGCGCAGAAGTCGGTGAATCGGATCTGCTGGTGGTGGTGGAATCGGACAAAGCCTCCATGGAGATTCCTGCCGGTCAGGCGGGCATCGTGAAAGCCGTGCACGTGGAGGAGGGCAGCGAGGTTGCCGAGGGCACCCTGATCGCGACTATTGAATCTGCCGAATCTGCCGAATCTGCAAGTGCGGCGCCGACGTCAGCTTCCGAACCCGACTCTGAATCGGCATCCGCAACGTCGTCGTCCGCACCGGAACCGGAATCAAAATCGGCGCCCACCCCGACCCCCGAACGGTCGGCAGAAAAAGCCTCCGATGACAGTGGTTCCGGCAGCCGCATCTATGCGAGTCCGGCGGTCAGGCGACTGGCCCGGGAACTGGGGGTCAGTCTGGCGGACGTGAAGGGGTCCGGAAACAAAGGCCGGATTCTCAAAGACGACGTTAAGACGCATGTTAAGGAGGCCATGACCCGTAAAGGGGCGGCCGCCAGTGACGCCGGCACCGGCATCCCGCCGATTCCGGCAGTGGATTTCAGTCGCTTCGGTCCGGTGGAAACGTCTGCCATGTCGCGGATCCGTGCGGCCGGGGCGGTAAATCTGCATCGCAGCTGGCTCAATCTGCCGCATGTCACCCAGTTCGAAGAGGCGGACGTGACGGAGCTCGAAATCTTCCGGAAGACGCTGAAAGAGGAAGCGGCCCGGCGGGAAGTGAAGATCACGCCACTCGCCTTCATCATCAAGGCCTGCTGTTATGCGCTGCAGGCGTTCCCCACCTTCAATGCCTCGCTCGATCCACAGGTCAAGAACTTCATCCTCAAGAAGTACTACCACATCGGTTTTGCCGTCGACACGCCGGATGGTCTGGTGGTGCCGGTGATCCGGGATGCGGACCGGATGGGTGTGTGGGATCTTTCCGAGGCCATCGCTGAGCTCGCTGAAAAGGCGCGCATCGGCAAACTCGGCATGAGCGATCTGCAGGGCGGCAGCTTCAGCATCTCCAGCCTGGGTAACATCGGCGGTACCGGGTTCACGCCACTCATCAATGCACCGGAGGTGGCCATTCTCGGCGTCTCCAGGCTGGTGACCAAGCCGATATGGAATGGCAGCGACTTCGAGCCCCGGCAGATGCTGCCGCTGTCACTTTCCTATGATCATCGCGCCATCAACGGTGCAGAGGCCGGCCGTTTCATGGTCATGCTGGCGGAACTGCTCGGCGACATCCGGCGCCTGGCACTTTGAACCTGGTCCTTCGAAACAGCGGCTTATTCGGCGGGCTTTTCGATGCCCCGCCACTGCGACTCGCCGTCCTGGCCCCCGCTCTGGTTGAGGGTTCTCGCCATCACGAAGAAGAGATCGCTGAGGCGATTCAGGTAGCGGGCGGCATCATCCACGTCTTCGGTCGCCCAGGCGTGCCGTTCGGCCCGCCGGCAGACGGTGCGGCACACGTGTGTGAGTGCGCAGGCTTCGCTGCCACCGGGAATCACGAACTCGGTCAGCGGCGGTAACGATTCGTTCAGGGTGCCGATTTCCGCCTCGATCCAGTCCGGGTCCGGCGCCGGCACCATGCCGACCGTAGCCAGGTAGGCGCCGAGATCGAACAGTTCCTGCTGCAGGCGCTGGAGGGTGGCGTCGAAAGGAGAAGCGGCCGGGTCCCCGAGTTTTGCCCGCAACCAGCCCACGAAACTGTTCAATTCATCCACCGCGCCCACCGTGTGAATGCGGTCGCTTGATTTTGAGATGCTCGTGCCATCGGCCAGTGAGGTCTCACCGGCATCGCCGCGACGGGTGGTCACCCGGGTGATTCGTTTCTTAGCCAACGTCTGATTCAGCCAGTGTCTGGTTCAGCCTGTGAGCGTATGCGCTCAGGAGGCGGGTCGATGATTCGGATCGAAAGGTTGGACGGTGATCAGGCCCGTGTCAAAGGACCGGGTCAGGCCATCGTAAGCATGACGCATGAAGTGTTTGGGGTGCGGGAAGCCGGTGCTGTTATCGGCGGCGGAAATGCTCACGCCGACTACAACGGGGATATATCCCTCGCTGGTCTTGAAAGAGTGCATGTAGAGATTGTCGAAGATGCGCCGGAAGCTCTGAGATGTGCAGTTCTGGATATCCGGTTGCAGGGTGATCACCGCGAACATGTTCGATTCGGGCCGGGTCACCACGTCCAGGGGCCGCACCAGCTGACGGACCTTGGCGCCGATACCGGACATGAGCTCATCGACGATGGCCGATTCGTACTGCTCCTGGATCACGTCCAGGTTGTTGATACCCACCAGCAACAGACAGGCGGCCCCGCCTCGGGTTTCCGCGTGCTTGATGGTGTCGCTGATCCGCTCGAAGGTGAACTTGAGGTTGCCGAGACCCGTGACCGGATCCACCAGGTCCGTGGTCTGCAGTTCTTTGATCTTCTTGCGCAGCAGCTTGTTGGTTCTGAGCAGCTGATTCTGACGGCTGGCAATACGCTGAGCGGCGATGACTCTGGGCAGAAGCTGGGCCCGGAGGTTGGCTTTGTTCAGGAAGTCGTCCACCCCTTCATCGAAGGCATCGTTCATGGCTTCCATGTCATCCCGTGCCGTCAGCAGCATCACGTAGGTGAAGTGCTCGTTCGCTTCATCGAGTTTCTTGACCCGCCGGGTGAGTTCGAGACCGTCCATGCTCGGCATGAGCCAGTCGGCGATCAGGATCTGGGCCGGTCGCTTCTCCAGCGAACGCAGTGCCTGCAACGGGTTGTTGGTGAAACGGACGTTGCTGAAGCCGCCACCGCGGAGCGCCTTGGCGATGATGGCGCTGGAAAACTTCGCGTCATCCACCACCAGAATCGGGATGTCCTCAAAAGACATTCTGTCTACGGAACGCTTCGCGCCGGACGGGCGCACGCCCCCACCAGACACAGCACCGCCGGCAGCGGTGGGCGCCTTTGCTGCACTCTGCTCCAGCTTGCCTGGTGCAGGTGCTGGCGGATTGTTGTGGGGTCTTTCCATGAAGGTTCGATCAAATCGGTATAGCAGTCTACCATGGTGGATATCGCCTACCCGTGACCCAGTTTGGCAGCGTTTTGCTGACTAAATCCCCTGCCTTTGTAAGGGGTGGGGTGCCGGTGGCGGCGCAGGTTTCGTAGTTTACCGGAGAGGGCCGATTGCCAATGCCGTCATTCGACGTTGTTTCAGAAGTAGATTTTCAGGAAGTCCGCAACGCAGTGGACCAGGCGGTGCGCGAACTGGGCACCCGGTTCGACTTTCGCGGTGTGGATGCCGGGTTCGAGCTGAGTGAGGAACGGATTCAGCTGCATGCCGAAGAGGAATTCCAGCTCGGTCAATTACTTGACATATTGCGCGACAAGCTGGTCAAACGCAGCGTCGATACCCGGGCCCTGGATCCGGGCGAAATCGAGGCGTCCGGCAAGCAGAAACGCCAGAGTTTCGGGCTCAAGCAGGGTATTGATCGGGATTCCGCCAAAAAAATCGTCAAGCTGATCAAAGATTCCAAGCTCAAGGTTCAGTCCCAGATTCAGGGTGAACAGGTCCGGGTGACAGGCAAGAAGCGCGACGACCTGCAACAGGTCATCGCCCTGTTGAAGGAATCCGATCTGGACATGCCGCTGGACTTCAACAATTTCCGCGACTGAGCCAACCGGCGTGGCGGACGCCGAAGCCGGCGTTGAAGCCCCGGCGCCCCGAATCTGGGAGGTCCTCTTCACCCGGCAGATGCTGATCTGCGTGGGGCTCGGGTTTGCGTCCGGTCTGCCCCTGTTTCTGCTCGTGCAGCTGGTTCCGGCCTGGCTTCGTCTGGAAGGCGTGAGTCTCACGGCCATCGGCTTTTTCACCGCGATTCAGTATCCCTACTCGTTGAAGTTTCTCTGGTCGCCCGTCCTGGAACGGTACTCGGTGCCCTGGCTCGGTCGCCGGCGGGGTTGGATGCTGCTCATGCAGGTGCTGCTGATCCTCTCCATCAGCGTGCTCGGCGTCTGGCAGCCGGCGGATGCCTTGCTGGCGGTGACCCTGATCGCGGTGCTGATCGCCGTGTTCAGCGCCACTCAGGACATCGTCATAGATGCCTACCGACGGGAGCTGCTCATCACCGAAGGCGAGTTGGCGCTTGGCAATACGGTGCATGTGCAGGCCTATCGGCTGGCGGGTCTGGTGCCCGGGTCCCTCGGCATGATTCTGGCGGGATTCATGCCCTGGCAGTGGGTGTTCCCGATCATGGCCGCGTTCATGGCGGTTGGCATCGTTCTGACGCTGAGCATTCGTGAAGCACAGGAAGCGCCGGAGATTCCCGGCAGCCTGAAAGCGGCCATCACCGAGCCATTCCGGGAGTTCTTTTCCCGCCGCGGCGCTCGTGCCGGGCTGGCGGTGCTGGCGTTCATGTTTCTGTACAAGCTCGGCGACAACATGGCCACCGCGCTGGCGACACCGTTCTATATCGACATGGGATTCAGCACCACGCAGATCGGTCTGATCGCCAAGAACGCGGCGCTCTGGCCGTCCATCATCGGCGGCGTACTCGGTGGGCTCATCATCGTCAAGATCGGCATCAACCGTGGGCTCTGGGTCTTCGGTCTCGTTCAGATGAGCACCATTTTCGGATTCGTCTGGCTCTCCGAGGTGGGTGCCGTGCCCTGGGTGCTGGCCATCGTGATCGGTGCGGAGTATCTGGGCGTCGGGCTCGGCACGGCAGCGTCTGTGGCTTATATCGCCCGGGAAACGGCCAGAACGGCGGTGGCCACTCAATTTGCGCTGTTCACCGCGCTGGCTGCACTGCCCCGGGTGATCGCCTCCAGCGTCAGCGGTTTGATCGTGGACACCATAGGCTGGACCCAGTTCTTCTACCTTTGCGCGATCCTGGCCGTGCCTGGCATGCTCCTGCTCTACTGGGTGGCACCGTTCAATGCACCGGCAAATGGCGCCCGGGTGCACGGCCGGAATAGGGAGCCGGAGTAGGGAACCGGAATAGGGAACCGGAATGGGGAGGAGAGAGAAGCCCGATATGAATACCAAGCAACATTTCCTGTTCGTTCGTCATGGGGAAACGGTGGGCAACCAGGAGCGGATTGCCCATGGCCAGACAGAGTCGCCGTTGAATGAGCGGGGTGTCCGTCAGGCCGAGATCACGGCCGGAATGCTGCGGGAATGGAATACTCAGTATCAGCGGGTCTACGCCAGCACGCTGTCCCGGGCCCATCATACCGGCGAGCGGATCGCCGAAGCCCTCGGCCTGCCCCTGCACAGCCACGATGATCTGGTGGAGGGCTTTCTCGGTGACTGGGAAGGCATCACCTATGAGGAACTCGATGCCGTCGGGTTCGCCGTGCGCTCGATCCGGGACGATGATTTCAGAGGCCACAATGGCGAGTCTCCCAATCAGCTCGCCGATCGCATGGCCCGCGCCCTGGAGGAGATCCGCGATCGTCACCCGGGCGAGAACATCATCTTCGTGAGTCATGGCGCCGCCATTGCGCATCTGCTGGCGCGACTGATGGATACCGCACCCGCCTTCGGCCATCAGTACCTCATGCACAACTCGGCCGTCACCGAGATCACCTTTCACGGCCCCGATGCACCGGTGGAACTGTCCATACTGAATTTTCACGAGCATCTGCCGGACGATCTGAAAATCGATCCGACGGGTCGGGAGGCGAGAAAACGGCGGGAAGCGCTGGCGCTGCCGAAGTCCATCGACGATCTGGATGCGGACTGGTTGCAGCAGGCGATGGGCAGCCGGCTCGGTAACGCTCGAATCGATGGCTTCAGTGCCGAAGTCATCGGCGTTGGCGAAGGGTTCATGGGGCAGCTTGCCCGGATCGCGCTGCATTTTTCAGAGGAGGATGACAGCGCGCCCGAACGCCTGATCGCGAAGTTTGCCGCGACCCGGGCCGATACGCGGGAAATGGCTCGTGAGCAGAACCTGTACGAGCGGGAGATCGGCTTCTATCAGGATATCGGCCAGGCAGTCGGGCTGCGTGTGCCGGACTGTTATTACAGCGACTACGATCACGAGCAGCAGTACTTTGTGATGCTGCTCGAAGACATGGCGCCAGGTGTGCCGAGCGATCAGGTAAAAGGTACCAGCCGGCAGACATCCCGGCAGGTGGTCGAGCAGTTCGCCCGTATGCATGCGAAGTGGTGGAACGACGAGTCCCTGGATCATTACCCCTGGGCGCGCTGGATCATCAATGAGATGACCATGGAGGAGGGGCTCGCGCGCCTGAAGGAGAGCATGGCGGCGGCCGAGGCAGACGGGCGATTCGATGCCTACCCGGAAATGAAACGCCTGATGCCGCTCCTGCCGCCGCTGTTCCGTCTCGACCCGGCGCCACCGTTTCCGTTTTCGCTCACGCACGGCGACCTGCGCTCAGACAATATCATCGCCCCCGGCGACGAAGGCGGGGAGTTCTGTGTGATCGACTGGCAGCTGGCGGGCAAGGGGGATCCGATCAACGACCTGGCCCGCTGGCTCGCACAGAGCATTTCCATTGAGGATCGCCGGGAGACGGAGCAGGATCTGCTCAAGCTCTATCACGTCACGCTTCTTCGGGAAGGGGTGCAGGGATACAGCTTCCGGAAGTTCACCAATGCCTACAAGATGAATCTGGTGGTGATCTTTGTGATGTTCTCGATGACCATCGATAGCGTGGACCGGTCTTCAGAGCGGGCGCAGGCGCTTTTTCACCAGTTCTATGCCCGGCTCGATGCCGCGCTGGCAGATTGGGAAATCGAAAAGCTGCTCAAGGTGCTGCCGCTGATGGTGCCTTTCATAAAACTGTCCACATGGCTGAAAATGCGGCTGCAGCGCGGCTGATCCGGTCAGGCGGAAGCATCCCAGCGGTAGGCTCCGGGTATCCGCTCACCGACGAATTCCACACCCTCGTTCAGCAGGCGCCGTTTCTGCTCGAGATGGCCGCCGCTGCCGGGTCGTTGCGAGATTCTGAGGCTGGCATTCACCACCCGGTGCCAGGGTAGCCGGGAGCCGCTCGGCAGTTCCCGAAGTGTTCTGCCAACCAGTCGGGCATGTCGGGGCATACCGGCCAGGGCGGCGATCTGCCCGTAGCTGGCAACCCGACCGCTGGGAATCATGGCAACCACCTGCCAGATGCGCTCCGCGGGCGTGGGTTGCATTTCGTCGGTCGGGCCGCCAGATTGGTCGCTGTCCCCACTGACCGATTTCGCCATGTGGCTGCTTCTCTTCTTCGTCACTCCGATTGTGGAAATGTACCTGCTCATCGAAGTGGGTGGCTACATCGGTGCCTGGCCGACCATCGCCCTGGTGATGATCACCGCCATGATCGGCGTGATGCTGCTGCGGATTCAGGGCCTTTCCACGCTGACCCGCGGCGTGGGCCGGCTGCAGGGCGGTGAGTTACCCGCCCGGGAAATGGTGGAAGGGCTTCTGCTGGCCGTGGCCGGGGCCATGCTGCTGACCCCTGGGTTCGTGACCGACACCTTCGGCTTCATCCTGCTCACCCCACCGTTGCGGGCCGTCCTCGCCGAGCGGGTGCTGGCCCGGGTTCAGGTAATGGACGCGACGGCGGGCATGTACGATCGGCCGGGCGGGGCTCGCGGTGCGGGTCCAGGCTTCAGGCCACCCCCTGGGCGTGATACTGGCGGCGGTACCCTGGAGGGCGAGTACGAGCGCCTGGACGATCCGGCCGATCCGGACGCACGGGACCGTTAGACCTTTCCCTCTCCTCTCCCTCCGTCTCCTCCCGATGGGCCACCATTGTTGGGCCTGAATGCGGGTATTTTGCCCAGCCCCCTTGAATTTCCACCAACCGGGCACATATAGAGTGCTCGGCCGGCTTTCGGGTCTGAGAGACGCCCTGTAGAAGCGCCCCGGTAAAAGGATGTGACCCCGTCTTGCAACCGGTGCGGGGATACATATTATATGCGGTCCTTGTGTTAGCAGTCTCCGACCGAGAGTGCTAATTGAAAGGGAGTCGCCTGGGCCTCTCACCGAGCAGCGGGCTGCTCTTTTTGCACAAATATTCATTGGGAGATTAACGGTAATGAACATTCGACCCTTACACGATCGTCTCGTCGTGCGTCGGTTGGAAGAAGAAACCACCAGCGCAGGCGGCATCGTTCTGCCTGATTCCGCGACCGAGAAGCCGTCTCAGGGCGAAGTGCTCGCGATCGGTCCCGGCAAAACCCTCGACAATGGCGATGTGAAGCCAGTGGACGTGAAGGTAGGCGACAAGGTGATCTTCGGCCAGTACGGCGGCAGCACGGTCAAGCTCGACGGTGAAGAACTTCTGATCCTGAACGAATCTGAAATTTTCGGCGTGCTCGAAAGCTGAGCGGAACCGGAAGATTTCAAACGATATTGCGATAGCGACATATAGAGGAATAAACGATGAGCGCTAAAGACGTATTTTTTGGTGACGAAGCGCGTGGCCGCATGCTCGAGGGCGTGAACGTCCTGGCCAACGCAGTAAAGGTCACCCTGGGCCCGAAAGGCCGTAATGTAGTGCTGGATAAGTCCTTCGGCGCACCGACCGTGACCAAGGACGGTGTTTCCGTAGCGAAGGAAATCGAGCTCGAGGACAAGTTCGAGAACATGGGCGCGCAGATGGTGAAAGAAGTCGCCAGCCAGACGTCCGACGAAGCCGGTGACGGCACCACCACGGCAACCGTACTGGCCCAGTCCATCCTGACGGAAGGCCTGAAGTCCGTCGCAGCCGGTATGAACCCGATGGATCTCAAGCGGGGCATCGACAAAGCCGTTGCCGCTGCCGTTGAGGAAATCAAGAAGATGGCAACGCCCTGTGAGGACTCCAAGTCCATCGCCCAGGTGGGTACCATCTCTGCAAACAGCGACACCGCCGTTGGCGACATCATTGCGGAAGCGATGGACAAGGTCGGCAAAGAAGGTGTGATCACCGTAGAGGAAGGTTCCGGTCTCGAGAACGAGCTGGACGTGGTTGAAGGCATGCAGTTCGACCGCGGCTACCTGTCTCCCTACTTCATCAACAACCAGGACAGCATGGCTGCCGAGCAGGACGATCCCTACATTCTGCTCTGCGACAAGAAGATCTCGAACATCCGCGATCTGCTGCCGATCCTCGAGAACGTTGCCAAAGCCGGCAAGCCGCTGATGGTTATCGCTGAAGACATCGAAGGCGAAGCACTGGCCACTCTGGTGGTGAACAACATGCGCGGCATCGTCAAGGTATCCGCGGCCAAGGCCCCTGGTTTTGGTGATCGTCGTAAAGCCATGCTGCAGGACATCGCGATCCTGACCGGCGGCACGGTGATTTCTGAAGAAGTCGGCCTGACCCTGGAAGGCGCTACGCTGGATGACCTGGGTACCGCCAAGCGGATTTCCTCCACCAAGGAAAACACCACCATCGTTGATGGTGCGGGTGCCAAAGCCGACATCGAAGGCCGGATCAAGCAGATCCGCGCCGAGATCGAAGACACCTCCTCCGACTACGACCGCGAGAAGCTCCAGGAGCGTCTGGCGAAGCTGGCCGGCGGTGTTGCCGTGATCAAGGTGGGCGCACCGACGGAAGTCGAGATGAAAGAGAAGAAGGCTCGCGTGGAAGATGCTCTGCACTCCACCCGCGCGGCGGTCGAAGAGGGTGTGGTTGCCGGTGGCGGCGTTGCGCTCATTCGTGCGCTCTCTGCCATCGATGGCGTCAAAGGCGACAACGAAGATCAGAACGTGGGCATCGCGATTGCCCAGCGCGCCATGACTGCCCCGCTGCGGCAGATTGCTGCCAACGCCGGTGACGAAGGCGCCGTGGTCCTCGACAAGGTTGCCTCGCTCAAAGGTAACGACGGCTACAACGCTGCAACCGGTGAATACGGTGACATGCTGGCCATGGGTATTCTGGACCCGGCCAAGGTGACCCGTACCGCGCTGCAGGCCGCAGCTTCCGTGGCAGGTCTCATGATCACCACCGAAGCCATGGTTGCCGATGCACCGGAAGAAAATGCCGGTGGCGGTATGCCTGCAGGTATGCCCGACATGGGCGGCATGGGCGGCATGATGTAAAGCGCCCCGAGCTGATAACCCAGAGCTGATAAAAAGCCCCGCACCTTGCGGGGCTTTTTTTTGGTGTTTTCCGCGGTGCTGACCCGCAATCCTGAGTTTTGCTATAGTCCGCCCGACGTGACGTACAGCCCATCGGGTTGAACGCGAGAAAAATAGAAAACGCTATACGTTGGGGAGACAACCATGGATCAAGTGCTGATCGACTTTCTGGCTCGCTGGAGTCACTTCCTTTTCGGTATTACCTGGATTGGATTGCTCTACTACTTCAATTTCGTTCAAACCGAATATTTCAAAGAAGCGGACGGCGACGCGCGCACGGACGCGTTTACCAAGCTGGTACCCCGGGCGCTGTGGTGGTTCCGCTGGGGTGCCGCATTCACCTTCCTGACCGGACTCATCATGCTCGGCCTGCGCGGTGCCGGCGTCACCCTGGACATCACTGTCGGTGCCGTCCTCGGTACTCTGATGTTTCTGAACGTCTGGCTCATCATCTGGCCGAATCAGAAGATCGTGATCGAGTCGAATACCCAGGTGAAAGCAGGCGGCGAACCGCTTCCTGAGGCTGCTGGTGCGGCGCCCAAGGCTGGTCTGGCCTCCCGGACCAACACGCTGTTCTCCATTCCCATGCTGTTCTTCATGGGCTCCAGCGCGCACTACGCACACGGTGGTCTGAACGGCAATACGACCGCGCTGATCGTGGCGCTGGTGATCATCGCCGCTCTGGAACTGAATGCCATTTTCGGCAAGCAGGGACCGATGACGAGCGTGCGTGGCGTGATCGGCTCCGGTTTTGCCCTGACGGCCGTACTCTGGGCGATAGTCGCACTGGTCTGAAATTAAACGGGTGCCGAACGGCTCGTGAAAGCGTAAAAAGGCCTGCCAAGTGCAGGCCTTTTTCTTTCTATATACTTTGCCCCGATTTTTCTGCCCTGATGGCAGGCCCTCATCGATTTTTCAGGATAGAACCCAGATGACCGATCGTTCCCCCCAAACATCGTCACTGTCCGCTAACCCGGACGATTCCACAGGCTATCGCCGCGGCAGCAAAGGCGGCAAAACGGGCGGGGCAAGCCGGCGCAGGCCCTCGAACAGCAGCGGCGGCGGCCGGATGCTCGGTATCAACCTCATTCTGGCCGTACTCGTGGCCGGTGTGGTGGTGGCTGGCTGGTTCATCGCCAATCAGCACCAGCTGCTCACCGCGGAGAAACAGGCGCTGGATGCTGCGGAGAGCCGGATCGCACTGCTGGAAGAACGGCTCAAGATGACGGATGAAACCCTGATCGACGCCGAGAAAGACACCGATGAGCAGATCGGCTTCTGGGAGTCGGAGATCCGCAAGCTCTGGGCGGTTGCCAACGATCGCAACAGAAAATGGATCAAAGATAACGAGGCGGCGCTGGCGAAGCTCACCAAGACCCTGACGGCCATCGAGACCAGCAACCGGGATCTGGGCACCGCCGTCGGCCGACACGAATCAGCGTTCAAGCAGCAGCAGGCGATCATCGATCAGCTGACCAGCCTGGAGATTTCCCTCCAACAGATGGCCAGCACCCAGCGGGAAATCGTTGATCGGGTGAACAGCGCCAGCCAGAGCGTCGCCTCCCTGAATGCCGGGCTGGCCGGTCGGGTGAGCGAAAATGAGCAGGCGGTGGCGGCAATTGACGCCTATCGCGTGCAGGTCAATACGCGCCTCGCAGATATTGAAAGAAAAATTGCTAATCTAGGCGGCGCGCCGCTCTGACGCGGCGCTCAGTCCTTTCTCAGAGCGTGCCACTGGCCGGAATCTTCACGGGCTGGTGGATTCATACCACGCAGTTGACCCAGTACTCACAGAGGGTGTGACCCCCGTCCCTTCCCGGCCGGGCATGGCGCGGCATACTGTCACCTCATTCTGGCTGGATACTCAGCGCTATTATGGCTTCAGAGAACGGCACCCCGATCTTCTGCATCGCTGGGAGCGCACCCGAAGGTGTGGCTGCCGGCTGTGCGTTGTCTGGCCGTTTGGCCGCGCTCGCAAAGGCGCGAGGCTGGCAGGTCACAGAGATCGACATACGCCAGCACGATGCCATCGATGAAGCCACCGCGCTGGTGTTTTCGACCGATGCAGGCGCAGACAGCGTGCGCCGTGCCTTTCCCCATGCCCTGCTGGTGTCCGGCAAGGCGGCAGACGGACTGGATCTGGTCTGCCCGGAAGCGGCGGATGACGACGCCTTGAACGCCCTGCTGGTGCATGGTGAAAACCACTGGCGCCGTAATCTGAAGGTGATGGAGCTGTTCCGCGAAGTCGGTGCTCGACGCCAGAGCATGGGGCAGTTGTCCGATATCGCGCTGTCTCTGTCCACCGAGATGGAATATTCGGAACTGCTCGAGACCATTCTGCTGGAAGCCCGACGGCTGGCAGGTTGTGATGCCGGCTCCCTTTATCTGCTGGACGAGGCCGGTGAAGAACCGGAACTGGTCTTCAAGCTGACTCAGAATGACTCACGGGAATTTCCCTTTGCGGAGCAGCGCCTGCCGCTGACCGCCGACTCGCTGGCCGGGTACGTGGCACTGCGTGGCGATGAGTTGGATATTCCCGACGTTTATAAGCTGCCGAAAGACGCCCCCTACAAGTTCAACCGCAGCTTCGACGACCAGAACAACTATCGCTCCGTATCCATGCTGGTGCTGCCCATGCGCGATCACCGCGGCAAGGTGGTCGGGGTGCTTCAGTTCATCAACCGTATGGATCCGGTCAGTGGAACGCCCATCCCCTTCGGCGAAGAGCTTGTGGAACTGTTGCGTGCGGTCGCCAGCCAGGCCGCCGTCTCCATCCAGAAGAACCTGCTGATCCGGGATGTGAACCGACTGTTCGAGAGCTTCGTGCAGGCGTCGGTAAAGACCATCGAACAGCGCGATCCAAGCACCAGTGGTCACTCGTTCAGAGTGGCGGATACCACCGTTGCGTTACTCGAATCGCTGCCTAAGTCCGGGCTCGGCCGGTTCAAGGGTCTGACGTTCAGCGAAGAGCACATCAAGGAAGTGCGCTATGCCGCGCTCCTGCACGACTTCGGCAAAGTGGCGGTACGTGAGAACGTTCTGCTCAAGGCCAACAAGCTGACGGACGATCGCCTGGAATTGATTCAGTACCGGATCGAACTGCAGAAAGAGCGGCTGCGCCGACGCGCCGTGGAGCGCGAACTGGATCTGCTGCATCACCGGGCGGTGGATCTCGAAGTCGCCCGTCGTCGCGTGCACCGGGACCTCAGCGCCGAGCTCAGTCTGCTCGGTGATTTCGAGGAAATGGTGATCAAAGCCAATGAGCCGACCGTGCTCGACGAGAGCGTGGCTGCGGAACTCCGCGAGATCCGTGACTATGCGTATCGTGAGCTGGACGGCACCCTGAATGGTCTGATTACGGACGTGGACCTGCTGGCTCTGTCGGTCCGGCGAGGCAGCCTGACCCCGGATGAACGCCGGGAAATCCAGTCTCACGTCACCCATACACGGGAATTTCTCGCCGTGCTGCCCTGGCCACCGGAACTCGCCGGTGTCCCGGAGATCGCCGCGGCGCACCATGAAAAGCTCGATGGCAGTGGGTATCCCGAAGGCCTCGTCGGGGAGCAGATTCCCCTCGCCAGCCGGGTCATGACGGTGTGTGACATCTACGACGCGCTCACCGCCATGGACCGTCCCTACAAGAAAGCCATGCCCATCGAACGGGCGCTGAGCATTCTCGAAGACGAAGCCGGTCAGGGTCTGCTGGATATGGATATGGTGCGGGTGTTCATCGAGAGCCGCGTTTACCAGCAGACGCTGGCGGAAGAAGAGCGACGCCGCAAAGCGGTCTGACGCCGGACCTCAGTTCCATTCGTCCAGTACGGACACCGACACCAGCCGGTTCTCGAACCTGAACACCGCGCCGTCTTCTGTTATTTCTGCCAGGCGCAGATTACCCAGACGATCCCCTTCCTCCAGGCGGGTGCCATTCACCACGATGGCCCGGAGATCCGCGTCGTCTGCATACACATGGGTGGAAAATGACAGATTGGGAAAGCGGGCCCGTTGGGCGCTGGGCAGGCTGCTGACGGGTACGGTTTCGGAACGCGGTGGTGCTGCGGCCCCCGGACGGATGATGGTCTCACCGGTCGCGGATTCGGCCGTGATGGTGGCCGGGCGTGTCGGCCGGGGCTCCGGCGCCTCGATCACCCTGTCGGCGGCGCCGGGTCCTCGACTGGCCGGTAGCGCGGGTTGTGGCGGGCGTACCTGCGGCGTTTGTACCGGCGCCAGGTTTGTCGTCTGCCCGGTGCTTTCGGCTGCCGGGGCATCCGGACGCTCGTCCGGTAGAAACAGCCAGAGCAGAATGGCCGCATTGGCAATCAGCGCGATCACCACCGCATAGATCAGCCAGCGATTGCGGCGCCGTTCGTGTTGCGCCATGGCCAGACTCGCCCGGGCATCCGGATCCCGATCCGCTTCCGCTTTCTTCAGTGCATCCAGGATATAGGACATCAGCCGGCCAGACTGGGTTGCGGCAGATTCAGCCGGGTTGCCAGTCGAATCCATGTGGCGGGGCCGACGATGCCGTCGGCCGTCAATCCTTCAGCGTCCTGGAATTCCCGTACGGCCTGCTGCAGATTTTCATCGAACAGGTTCGGCGTGGGACTTGCCAGGGAGCGGTCGACCAGGGAAGAAAGCTGCAATCGCAGCCAGCCGACGGTTTCATGCTGTTGGCCGGAACGCAGACTTCCGTAATAGCCCGGTGGGGTCTGCCAGAGCACCACGAAGCTGCCCGCCCATTGGTCTCTCAGGGCGTGCTGGGTTGTTTCAATGATCTCGTTGCCGATCCCCAGCAGTATCCGGCCTTCCTCCATTCCGAGCAGGGCGGCGTGGAAGGGCGCCGGTTGACCGTCCCATAACTCCAGAACCACGGGCAGGTCCATCTGTGCTATCTGCGACCAGTTGCCGCGCCCGGTCAGACACTGCAGACCGGCAGAGGGGGCATAGTCGCAGGGGATCTGATTGGACGCCTGTTCGTCGTAGACGACGCCCCAGCGATTGAACACCGCCGCATAGGCGCGGCGTTGATTGATGAAGTTGCCGCCCTCCGGCCGGGTGACCGTGGCCAGGGTGCGGGCGTTGGCGGTATCCGGAAGGGTCTGTGGATTCAATGCGGGCGTTGGCTGCGGACTCCGGGCCGTTGCCTGCATGCGCGCATAGGTCTCCGGCGTGATGATCTCGTCACCGCCGGAGTCGGAGGCCTCCGGGATCGCCGGGCTCGCGAGCGCCACAGGCCCGCTGACCTGGTTCGGCGGTGGTGCGCTGGTGGTCTGATGGCCGTCCGGCACCGTTGCCGGGGCGGCCTCCGAATTGTCCGCGCCAGGCGCGTTCCGACCCGGATCGGCCGCCGCCGGATCGGCTGTCGCCGGGTCGAGCTGAGCCACCGGGCCGGTATTCTGGCCGGCTTTCTGGTCGAGGCCCTGATTGAATGGCACGAGAATGGCCCAGGCGGCACCCGCGGCAAAAACGGCGGTTGCCGCACCGATCCACCAGGCTCGCCGATCCGATTTCCGGGCAAGGACCTCTTTTGCCGCCCGGCTGACGATACGGCGCGAGACCTGATGCCTGCCGAGTGTGTAGGCGCCGAGCAGGGACCGGTCCGCGATGACGTTAATGAGGCGCGGGGTCCCCTTCGACAGGGAGTAGATGCGGCGCATGGCGCCGGTGGAAAACGCCTGAGGATTGCCCCCCGCCCGGCTCATGCGATGCATGATGTAGGCGTAGGTATCTTCGCGACTGAGGCTGCCGAGGTGGTAGCGGGCCGTAATCCGTTGGGCGAGCTGACGGAGATCCTGCCGGTCCAGCATATCCTTCAACTCGGGCTGCCCGATCAGGATGATCCGCAGGAGCTTGCGATCGTCTGTTTCCAGATTGGTGAGCAGGCGTACCTGTTCCAGTACGGCGGGCGACAGGTTCTGCGCCTCATCGATGATCATTACCGTGCTGCGCCCCGCCCGGTGGGTTTCCAGCAGATGGCGGGTGATCAGGTCCACGTACTGTTTGACGCTGGTGGTGCTGTCCGGGTCGTAGGCGATCCCCAGTTCGTCACATAACGATGCCAGCAGCTCCCGCACCGTCAGTCTGGGATTCAGGATGAAGGCCACATCCAGATCCGCCGGCGTCTGCTTGACCAGATTTCGAAGCAGGGTGGTTTTGCCCGTGCCCACCTCGCCGGTCACCATGACGAAGCCGCCGTGACTGAAGCCGTACATCAGGTGTGCCAGAGCTTCCCGGTGGGCGCTCGACAGATAGAGGAAGCTGGGATCCGGGGCGATGGAGAAGGGCAGCTGATCGAGGTTGAAATGCTTCTCGTACATCAGGCTGGTGCCTCGTCGGCGGGTTCCAGACGGCTGTCCTTCGCTGACCAGAGTTCGTCCACCCAGGCGCCCACGGCGGCTCGCCGGTTCTCTTCGTCGCTCAGATCGGTGATGTTCCCGGGAATTGCCACACAGTGGATGTGCATGGTGACGCGCGAACAGCGGCCCTGCATGAATTCCCAGAAACTGGGCACGCCTTCCGGATAGTCGATGGTCACATCCACGAGCTTGTCCAGCCGGTCGGACAGGGCGGCCAGCACCTGGGTCACACCACCCGTTTTCGGGTTCAGCAGGTGCTGATAGCGGGGCTTATCCTGAGCGTCGTACTTTTCCCGGGTGAAACGGGTGCCCTCGAGAAAATTCAGGGCGGTGGTCGGATGGTTCCTGAATTTTTCGCAGGCGGTCCGGATCGCCTGCCGGTCCACCTCGAGCAGGTCCGGATTGGCCTCGATCTGGGCCCGGCTCATGCGACGCACATAAGGGAAGTCCAGCGCCCACATTGCCTGACCGAAGACGGGAATGTAGAGCAGCTGGCGTTTGGTGAAGAATTTCAAAGGTGGTAGTGCATCGTACAGTTCCGTCTGCAGTATGAAGATGTCGGTCCAGCTCTGATGATTGCTCACCACCAGATACCAGCGGTCTTTCGCCAGATCCGTATCGCCTTCCCAGCTCACTTCAACCCGGGTGATGCCGAGGGTGCGGAAGATGAATCGGTTGATCACCACCCAGCTGTCGATGACGATGTCCATCCACCTGGCCACCCGGGACTCGATCTGTTTGAGGCCCAGAAGGCGAACGATCACCCGCAGCAGCGTCATCACAAACAGCGGAATGCTGTTGATGACCAGGTTGCTTACCACGAGTGCCGTTGACAGTATGCCGATGATCGGACGCATAGCGGGAATTTAGCAGAACCAGGGACCATCTGTGCGAAGTACTCAACGACTGATTCCTGCCGGCGGGGTTCTGCTCGCCCTGCTGATTTCTGCCGGTTGCCAGAGTCTTGGCTACTACGCCCATGTCAGCAGCGGCCAGTTGAGCCTGATGTCGAAACGGGAGCCGGTGCCGAAGGTGATCGAAACGCTTACCGGGGAGACGGACGAAGCGGCGGTGGCTCTGCGAGAGCGGCTGGCGCTCAGTCAGCAACTGCTCGCGTTTGCCGAGGATGAACTGGGGTTGCAGGTGGGTGGCCGGTACCGCACCTATGTGGCCCTGGATCGGACCGCGGTGGTCTGGAATCTGGTTGCGGCCCCCGAGTTGTCGCTGGCCCCGCGCCGCTGGTGCTATCCGTTCGCAGGTTGCGCGCCCTATCGAGGTTATTTCAATCAGGACAAGGCCGAGCAGGCCCGTGCCCGGCTGATGGCCGACGGACTGGACACCTACGTGGGCGGGGTCAGCGCCTATTCCACCCTGGGCTGGTTCGACGATCCGATCCTGAGTACGTTCGTGGATCTCTCCGAGGTGGATTTCGTCGAGTTGCTGATCCACGAACTGGCCCACAGCAGAGTCTGGGTGAAAGACGATGTGCCGTTCAACGAGTCCTTTGCCAGTTTCGTGGGTCGTGAAGGCGCCCGGGTCTGGTTTTCCAGGCAGGGGCGTGCGGCAGCCTTTGAATCTCATCTGGCTTCTGAAGCCGACTGGGCCCGTGCGCGGGTGCTGCTCTCGGAAACGCGCGCTGCTCTGGAGCTGGCCTTCCAGGCGCCGGAAACCGACGCCTGGAAGCGGGCGGCAAAGGCAGACATCTTCGACGCGGCGGCCGACTGTCTGGACACCATGAGCGATGAAAACGGCAATGAAGGCTATCGTCGACTCATACCCCGCCTGAATAATGCCTATCTGGCATCGCTTGCCACTTACTCGGATCTGCAGCCGGCGTTCGCGGTTCTGTATGCAGACGCCAACCGTGCCTGGCCGGTGTTTTTTGAGGCGGTGGATGCACTGGCGGAGCTGGAAGCCGGGGAGCGGCAGGCACATGTTGAGGCGCTGATCAGCCGTGCCCGGCTGCTCCCTTCAGGTGAGAAGCAGGTAGCAACCGAGGGAGATGATGCCGGCGCCGATCAGATTCAGTGCAAAGCCCTCGCGGGCCATGGTCTCGATGCTGAACTTGCCGGTGGAGAACATGATGACGTTGGGCGCGGTCGCGACGGGTAGCATGAAGGCGCAGGATGCGCTCATGGCGGCAGGAATCATGATCAGCTTGGGGTCGATGCCGGCGCCGAGGGCGCCGGCTGCGAGGATGGGCATCAGCAGGGTCGTGGTGGCCGTATTGCTGGTGGTCTCCGTCAGGAACGTCACCGCCAGACAGATCACCAGCATCAGGAGCAGCAGGTGCAGGTGGGCGATACCGGAAAGCGCGGCGCCGATGGTTTCCGAGAGCCCGGAGGCGGTGAAGGCGGTGGCGATGCTGATGCCGGCACCGAACAGCACCAGCATGCCCCAGGGTATGCGCTCCGCCGTTTCCCAATCCAGGAGCTTGCCGCCCTTGCCATCCGACACCAGAAACATGACCACCACGGCCAGCAGGGCAACCATGGCGTCGTTGGTTTTCGGTAAGTCGAACAGTTCGGTCCAGCCACCGAATGGTTGCTGACGGGTAATCCAGAAGAAGGCCGTCAGGGCGAACACGAGCAGCACCCGCACTTCCGCTTTTTCCCAGCGGCCGATCACGGGGAGTTCCACCTGGCCCCGGTAGGTGAGATTGCGGGTCAGATAGAAACCCATCAACGGCAGAAAGACGAGCACGATGGGCACGGCCCAGGTCATCCAGGTGAGGAACGGAATGTTCTCGCCGGTGGTTGCTTCATACACGCCCATGAAGACCACATTCGGCGGCGTGCCGATGGGTGTGCCCACGCCGCCCAGGCTTGCGGCATAGGCGATGCCGAGCAGGAGCGGCGTTGCGAGCCTGGGATCTTTCGTTTTCTCCAGCACGGCCAGCGCCACCGGCAGGAGCATGAGGCTGGTGGCCGTATTCGAGATCCACATGGACAGCGCCGCGGCCGCGGCCATGAATCCGAAAACGAGCGACCGGCTGGATTTCCCGCCGAAGGCGCGGACCATGGTCAGGGCGATGCGCCGGTGAGCGCCGCTTTTCTCCAGAGCCGTTGCCAGGATGAATCCACCCAGCAGGAGCAGAATCAGGCTGTGTCCGTAAGACTGTGCCACCTGCGCCGGGCTGAGCACCCCGAGCAGGGGAAAGAGTCCGAGGGGCAGAAAGGAAGTGGCCGGGATGGGAATGGGTTCGAACACCCACCAGACCACACAGATCGTGGTCACGCCCAGGGTCACGGCGACGTCGCTGGAGAACCCGTTGGCGTACATGAGGTATGCTGCAAGGACGGCGAGCGCCGGGCCTGCATACAGCGTGATCTGTCGGGTGGAAAGCCCGCCGTTTTTCCGGTCACTCGTCATCGGGTACGGAAGATGCCTCCGACGACGGCGGAAGGCAAATCATGAAAGCAAATCACCTGATCAGAGCTTTCTGACTTTCACCAAGGAGCGAAACAGCACATCCATGCCCCAGACTCTCTACTGGTATGACCTGGAAACTTCCGGGACGGAACCGCGCTGGGATCGGATCGTTCAGTTCGGTGGCTTCCGCACCGACATGGATCTGAACCCGGTGGGGGACGAGTTCTGCAGTTACGTGAAGCTCCCGGACGATGTGCTGCCGAATCCTCAGGCCACGCTGGTCACGGGGATCACGCCGGAACGTACCTATGAGGAAGGCATCAGCGAATTCGATGCGCTGGAGGAGATTCGCCGCCTGTTCAGCGAGCCGGATACCTGCGTTGCCGGTTTCAACAGCCTGCGGTTCGACGACGAGTTCATCCGCTATGGTTTTTATCGGATGCTCATGGATCCCTATGCCCGGGAGTGGCAGAACGGCAATTCCCGCTGGGACATCATCGACCTGGTTCGGGCCACCGGCGCATTGCGCCGGGATGGCATCACCTGGCCGGTCAATGAGGAGGGACTTCCCACATATCGGCTGGAAGACATGACCCATGCCAATGGGCTCGATCATGGTCATGCCCACGATGCGCTGTCGGACGTGCGGGCCACCGTGGCCGTCGCACGGATGATCAAGACCGCGCAGCCGAAGCTCTACGATTACTACTTCAACCTGCGTCGGAAAAAGTCCGTCCGCAACCTGCTCGAGCCCTATGGTGCCAGGCTCTGTCTGCACGTATCCGGCATGTATCCCCGGGAGCAGTTCTGTTCCGCGCCCGTGGTCTCGATCTGCCGGCATCCGACCAATTCGAACTCGATCATCGTGGCCGATCTGTCTCAGGACGTTGAATCGCTGCTGCAGTGGCCGGAGGAGCAGATCCGGGAAAAACTCTTCCTGCCGGGCCGGCAGCCGGATCGCCCGCCGCTGAAAGAGATCAAGATCAACCGTTGTCCGTTTGTGGCGGGTATCGAGGTGCTCGACGAGGAAAACTGGTCGCGGATCGGCTTCAGGCAGAAGGATGCGGAGCGACGGATGCGGCGGCTCAAACAACCGGGCCTGGCGCAGAAGATCGGCCGGGTGTATGCCGGTCGATCGCATGCCAATCCGGACGATCCGGATGCAGCGCTGTACAACGCCTTTCTGCAGGACGCGGATCGCGCCCGCTGCAATACCTTTCTGGAGACGGTGCGCGGTGGCGGCTGGCAGGATCTCGATTTTCAGGACAACCGGCTGCATGTGCTGACCGCCAGACTGAAGGCCCGCAGCTTTCCGGAGCGCATGACCGAGGCGGAACGTGGCGACTGGCATGCGTTCGTGACCAGCAAACTCAATGCTGAGAACGCCGAATGGCTGAGCCTCGACCGGTTCATGTCCGAAGTACGCGAACTGCGGGCATCGCTGGAAAACGAACCGGCCACGGGCCGGGATCTGGCGTTGCTCGATACATTGCTTGGGCATGGGGAGCAGCTGGCGGCACGGTATCCGGCTTCATGACTGATTGCGTCCGGTTCGAAAACGTCTGGAAGTCCTACCTGCCGGACCAGCCCGTGCTCAAAGATGTGAGTCTGGCGCTGCCTGCGGGTGCGACCACGGCCATCGTCGGCGAGAGCGGGTCGGGCAAGACGACCCTGCTGCAGCTGGTCAATGCGGTTCAGCAACCGGACGAGGGGAACGTGGTCGTATTCGGCGAGCCGGTGCCGGAGGATCTCATCAGCTTCCGGCGTCAGATCGGCTACAGCGTGCAGGGTGCGGGTCTGTTTCCGCACATGACCAATCGGGAGAACGTGACGCTGCTGGCCAGGCTCGAGGGCTGGTCGGCCGAGCGGATTTCGGCCCGGTTTCTGGAACTGCTGGAGGAAATGGAGCTGCCGGTGGAAGCTGCCGATCGATTTCCGAGAGAACTGTCCGGCGGCCAGCAGCAACGGGTTGGACTGTGTCGCGCACTGATGCTGAAGCCACGGCTGCTGCTTCTCGATGAGCCGTTTTCGGCGGTAGATCCCATCACCCGGGTGGGCATCTACGAGCGTTTCCGGGAGGTACAGGCCCATGAGGGTGTCAGCAGTCTGCTGGTCACCCATGACATGCGGGAGGCGGTGAAGCTCGCCCAGATGCTCGTTATCGTCGCCGAAGGTCAGGTTGCCCAGGCCGGTCCGGTGGCGGACGTGCTGGCCGATCCGGCCACGGAATACGTGGCGGAACTGCTTCGGGGACAACTGGAATGAAATCAGTCCTCGGTTTCTGCCTGCTGGTGCTCGGTTTCGTGCTGGTTCTGGCGACCGGGCCGGCTGCCGCGGAAGCGGCGCCGGTGCGGATTGCCAGCAAGAACTTCAACGAGTCCTACATCCTTGCGGAAGTCATCGCCCAGCGCCTCGAAGCCGAGGGAATCGCGGTTGAACGACGTTTCGGGCTGGGTGGCACGCTGATCTGTTTTGATGCGCTGGTTGCCGGCGAGGTGGATCTCTACGTGGAGTACACGGGCACGCTCAGCCAGGCCATCCTCGGCTCGCCGGGGACCACCGAACTCGATGCCCTGAATGCGCTGATCCGCGACCGGGGGCTGCGCATGCTCTCCCCGCTGGGATTCAACAACACATACGCCGTGGCCACGCCACGCGCTGTGGCCGAAGCCCGGGGGCTCGAGCAGATCGGTGACATGGCCGTCCACGCCGATCTGAAGGTGGTGGTGAGTCACGAATTCCTGGAGCGGGAAGATGGCTGGCCGGGTCTCTCGGTGGCCTATGGATTGACCATGCCGGTGACCGGCATCGAACACGGACTTGCCTATCAGGCGATCTCCGAAGGCAGCATTGATGTGACCGATGCCTATTCCACGGACGGCGAACTCGAGCGCTATGACCTGACCGTGCTGGAAGACAATCTCGGTTACTTCCCCGAGTATCTGGCCGCTCCCCTGGTCAGGGCCGACCTGCCTGCACCGGTGATCGAAGTCATCGGCAGCCTGTCCGGACGGATAGACGCGGCCCGCATGCAGGCGATGAATGCACAGGTCGTGTTCGCGAAACGCTCGTTCGCCTCGGTGGCCAACGAGTTTCTGGTGGGCGCCGGACTTTCCGAGGTGCGCAGTGACAGCGGCAATCTGCTCCAGGCCCTCGGGCGCAATACCCTGCAGCACCTGAAACTGACCGCCACGGCCCTGATCGGGGCGGTGGTTTTCGGCATCGGTTTGAGCCTGCTGGTGTTCCGTAATCCCATTGTCGCCCGGGCCGTTACCTACTTCTGCGGTCTGTTGCAGACCATCCCTTCGATCGCGCTGCTCGCCCTGCTCATCCCGGTGCTCGGCATCGGCATGGCGCCGGCCGTACTGGCACTGTTTCTCTACTCGCTGCTGCCTATTCTCAGAAATACGCTGACTGCGCTGACCACCATCGACCCCACACTGATCCGGGTGGCGGAAGCCATGGGGCTGAAACCGGCCGAGCAGCTTCGCCATGTATATCTGCCGCTGTCAGCGCCGAGCATGTTCGCCGGCATACGGACCGCGGCCGTGATCAGCATCGGCACGGCCACGCTGGCGGCATTCATCGGCGCGGGCGGACTCGGAGATCCCATCGTCACCGGACTGGCGCTCAACGATACCAACCTGATTCTTCAGGGTGCCATTCCCGCAGCCGTGCTGGCGGTGTTCACCGAACTGGTCTTCGAAGGTCTGGAACGCTGGCTGATCCCGGCCCCGCTGCGGGACTGAGTTCCGGTGAGTCGTCTGCAGGTGCGCTAGAGCGTGCGCCGGTAGGCGTCATAGGACGCCAGCGCCGGATCGAAATCCACATCGCCCGGCGCGTCCTGCCAGATGGCCACGGTCCAGTCATTGGACAGGCGGGAGGCCGGATGGCTGAACTCCGCCCAGGGAAAATCCTCGTCGCCGAAAAAGTCTTCCGGGGAAAGGCCCGCCAGAAACACGGCCATGTCGCCGGCGGCCAGTGCGTTGACCAGAGCCTGGGGTGCCCCGGATGCGCCTGCCCGCTGTGCCTGTTCCACCACATCCGCGGCAGAGAGGATGGCAAGCCGCCAGATCTGCCCGTTGCTTTTCAGCATCAGAAAGCCCGGCGGATCATCCAGCAGGTAGTATTCCACCAGATTGTTTTCGGCCATCAGTCCGTGCACCCAGTGCGCGACGACCGGGTCGGTCAGGAAGGCGGGCGGGTCGATGGCGAGCATGGATTTCAGTCGCACGATGTGCTGATTGAAATACTCCTGAACAAGCTCCACCACGAAGTCGTGAGTCACCTGAATCGGATCGTCTTTCTGCTTGGGAATGAAGCGGTGGATGATTCCGGCATTGAATGCCTCCACCGCCAGTTTCTCGTCCGCCACGCCGGTGAGCATCGCCCGGCGGATATGCGTGTCTTCGAGCACTTCGCAGAACTTGAGGCCGTTGAGGGAGGGCATGGCGTAATCCACCACCAGCACTGAGTTGCGGCGGAAACGATCAACGTGGCTGATTTCCTGTTCGATCAGACTCAGATCCAGATGGATGACCGTCTCGTTGGCGTTCCGCTGCAGAGAGAAACAGCGATCCATGAGGGGTTCGAGCGGAATCGGCTGGTTGAGATATTCGAGCGCTTCCTCCGGATCACTGAACGTGCGGCAGGCCCAGTCCCCGGGCAGTTCCAGCTCCAGGCTGTCGAGAAACGACTGGTTGTCGTCCACGATGCACAGGGTAGTGGGGTGGTAGTAGGGGGACAGGGTCAGCTGGGATGTGTCTGAAGGCATGTTCGATTCTCTAGGAAAGCAGATTCCGCAGGGCTTCCTGCTTCTTGCCCGACATCCGGCGATAGGCGCGGATCAGGGCTTCTTCTTCTTCGCTGAGTTCGCGTCGGAACAGATCCTCGATCTGCTCGTGCAGGGCGAGGTCCGGGTCGATGCTGCCGGTCCCATCAGGGAGGCCGCTGAACGTCTGGTGGAGGCGCGCTACAATGTCCGAATTCATGCTGCGCCTGTAATGGCGGGCGGATTCCCGAATCTGATCCCTCATGGCTTGCGGAAGACGGACCATGTATTTGTAGGGTTGTTCTTTCATGTGCGGCTCGTCCGGCTGTTCCGGTTCTGACTGAATCTGTGTGTGCATCCGGCTGGATACTTCGTCTGAAATCGGGGTGTAGGCAAAGCACCTGACCGAATCTAGCGGCGATACCGGGTCCGGACAAGGGTGGCAATGTGATATCACGCGGCGGATCCGGCGCTGGATCGAGCAGATGCGGACGGGATCAACGGGTTGGGAGGAGAGCGCTTTGAACCAGAAAATGCAGCCACTGCAGCGGCAGAACATTCGTCTGGCTGCCACGGTCGTGCTGATGCGGGATACGGACACCAAGCCTGAAGTCTTCATGCTGAAGCGTCCCGGTGGTGGAGATTTCCCGGATCTGCACGTATTTCCCGGTGGCAAGGTCGACGACCAGGATCTGCTGGATGATCAGGTGCGTGGTTGCACCTCAGCGGTTGCCAATCGTCTGCTCGGACTTCAGGCAGGCGGGCTCCGGTACTGGGTGACGGCGATCCGGGAATGCTTCGAGGAGTGCGGTGTGCTGCTCGCGCGGCGGGATGGTGAATTCCTGACGTTGAACGACCAGGGGGAGGTGGCCCGTTTTGACGGTTACCGGCAATCGCTGATCGAGGGCCGGATGACGATGGCAGATCTGTGCCGGAAAGAGTCGCTGGTGCTGGCGGCTGACTGCCTGCTGTATCACAGCCACTGGCTAACGCCGGAATCTGCGCCGCGCCGGTTCGACACCCGGTTTTTCGTCGCCCGAATGCCGCCGGCACAGGATACGGCGGCGCATGCGGAAGAAACGGTGGGCGAGCACTGGGTTTCGCCACAGGCAGCCCTCGACGAAGCCGCCGCCGGTCGCTGGCAGATGATCTCCCCGACCACCACCACGCTGGCCACACTGGAACCGTTCGCCACGGTTGCGGACGCGTTCGCGGCGGTGGCGGAAGAGACGCATCTGCCGCCGCTCACCGACGCACTTTCTTTCCAGGGCATGCAGTCCCTCCGATGAGTCCGGTCCTGAGTGTTCGTTCGCTCAGCAAGACGTTTCTCGATGGCGACGTGGCCCGTTCGGTGCTCGAGGCGGTCGATCTGGATCTGGACAGCGGAGAAGTGCTGGCGCTGATGGGGCCGAGTGGTTCCGGTAAATCAACGCTGTTGAATCTGCTGGCCGGATTGCTCGAACCGGATACGGGCTCCATCGTGCTGACCGGCGCGGACGGACCTCAGGTGGTGACGGATATGGGGGAAGCGGCACGCACCCGGCTGCGGCGGCGTCAGATCGGCTATGTCTTTCAGTTCTTTAATCTGATTCCGACTCTGACGGTGCGGGAAAACGTGCTGCTGCCTCTGGAATTGAACCGTCTTGCCCATCTCGAGGCCGAGGCGCTGGGGCGGCTGGCGGCGCTGGGGCTCGGCGAGCGTCTCGATGACTTTCCCGGGCATCTGTCCGGCGGCGAACGGCAACGTACAGCGATTGCCCGGGCCATGGCCCATCGCCCGCCACTGGTTCTGGCGGACGAACCCACCGGAAATCTGGATGCGCAGACCGCCGCTCAGGTTGCCGGGCGGCTGATCGACGAGGTTCGGATCCTCTCCGGTGGTCTGGTGATGGCAACCCACAGCGAGCAGATTGCCGGCCTGGCCGACCGGGTGGTACGGCTCGATAAGTTAACCCTTTGAGTCCGTGGTGAAGTTACTGACCCTCAGCCAGCTGCGCTTTTTTCGGCTGGCCCCCTGGAGCACGCTGACCGTGCTGCTGGGCGTCACGCTGGCGGTGAGTTCCATCGTTGCCGTGCACCAGATCAGCCAGCGGGTGGTGGAGAGTCTTTCGGCCGTTACACCGCCTCATCTTGCCGGAGTGACACACCGGCTGAGCCGGCCGGGTATGACCATGGCGGACTATTTCGAGTTACGAACCCGGTGGCGGGCAGGAGAACTCGAAGAAGTCGTTGCCCTGATGCCCGTGGTCGAGGGTGAGCTGGCAGGCACCCGGCTGCTGGGTGTGGATGCGTTCTCCGGCGTTCCGGCGGCGATCGGTCTGGCGCTGTTGCTGCCCGATCAGGTGCTGGCCGGCGACGCTTCGGGCCGGCGGATTGGTGACCGTATCGAGGCGCAAGGCGGTCCTCTGGAAGTGGCCCACCTGGTCTCCGGATTGCCGGAAAATCTCCTGGTGACCGACATCGGCAGCGCTCAGATCGCGCTGGGCCGGGACGATGAAGCCCTCGACGGAGTGGCCGTGGTCGTTCGCTCTCCGAGCCAGCAGATCATCGAGTGGCTCGATCGGCTGCTTCCGGGCTTTTCAGCCGGGATCGGATTTCAGACTCTGACGGTGCCGGGCTGGACGGTGACCGAGGCCGCCGCCAGTGAGCCCACGCTGGCATTCTCCCGTTCGGTGTTGTTCAACCTGGGTGCGCTCGGCAGCCTGGCGCTGGTGGTGGCCTGGCTGCTTGTCTATCAGGTCAGCGTCATCTGGCTGCGCCGTCGAGCCATCACCCTCAACCGTCTGCGCCAGATGGGCGTTTCCGAATGGGAGTTGCGCCGGGTGTTTCTGCTCAGCCTGCTGCTTCTCGGGCTGGTTTCCAGCCTGCTCGGCACCCTGCTTGGCGACTGGCTGGCCGCAGGTCTTGCCGGTATCGCCACAGGTTTCAGTGATGCGTTGCCGGCGGTGGGCCTCGACCGCTGGGTGCTCGCCAAGGCGGGTGGCAGTGCGCTGTTCGTCTGTCTGCTGGGCGGGTGGCTCGCCTGTCAGCGGGAGTCGGATCCGACCAGCGGCAGGATGGTCTTCCGCGGCGTCTGGTTCCTGATGGCGGTGGCCGGCGTCTACGGGCTCCTGTTTGATACGTCGCTGCTCGGTGGGTTTGCCGCCATTGCCGCTGCTGCCGTCCTCACACTGGTGGTGATTCCAACGTTGCTGGCTGTCTGCAAGCGTCTGGCCACCCGGCCGGGAAAGCGTGGGCGTCGGCGTGCCGGGCCGTTTGTCCGGATCGGGGTGCGGGAGATGCTGTGGTATCCGAATGACCTGGGCATCGCCATCGGCGCGCTGGTTCTGGCGCTGGCTACCAGTGTGGCCATGGCTCTGATGGTGGACAGTTTCCGTTCGGATTTCGAAGCCATGCTCAGCCAGCGAGTGGTGCACGATGTATTCGTCAACGCAGCGTCCGGCGAGGACCTGAGTGAACTGGCCGATCGGCTTGAAGCGCTGGCAGGCGTCCACAGAGTTCAGCGCTACGGTCGCGCGCTGGAAACCGTTGCCGGGCGCCGGGTGGTGGTTGGCTACAGTCGTCTCGACGATCAGGAGAGTGCGCGCTACGGACTGACCGAGGCTTTGCCCGGGGGCAGCCTGATTGCCAGTGAAAGACTGGCACGCGAGTTGGGGCTGGTGACCGGCGATCGGATCGTGCTCGCGGGTACGACATTTCAGCTGGCGGGGACTTTTCCAGGCTATGGGGACAGCACGTTGCGGATCGTTCTGGATGAGGCCGATGCCGCGCGGATCGGGCTCGACCTGCGCTATGACCGCCTCAGCATCGCGACGGACGACGAAGCCAGGGTCATCGAGGTGGTGCGCAGCGCTCTGCCTCGCGTACAGGTGCAGGCGCGGGGTGCCATTCGGGACCAGGCGTTGCGCATTTTCGATCAGACTTTTGCCATCACCCGGGCGCTGACCCTGCTGGCCCTGGTCGTCGCCAGCGTTGGCTTGTACAACGCCCTGCTGGCGCTGGAACTGCTTCAGCAACCGACCCGTCGTCTGCTCCACAGCATGGGGACGAGTGCGGGAGAGCAGCGCCTGGTCTCCGCTTGCCGGGTGGGGGCAGTGGGTGTGGCTGCCTTGCTGCTGGCGCTGCCCCTGGGCCTGATCATGGGCTGGTTACTCTGCGGAGTGATCAACCCCCGGGCCTTCGGTTGGAGCCTGACTCTGGAAGTCTCTGCCGGATCCTTTCTCTGGCCGGTGCTTTCCGCGGGGGTGGCGATGCTCGTGGTCGGTCTGGCGCCGCTCCCGGTGGAACGGGCCAGCGACAGCGGCTCGCTGGAGACGGGGGCGTTCGATGGACCGGTCTGATCTTTTGTCGCGCCCCAGGCGGTTTTTGCGCCCCAGGCGGTTGTCGCACGCCTGGTGGTGGTTGCGGGTGGGCCAGGTCCTGGTCCTGATATGTCTGCAGAATGCCTGCAGTGAGGATGCCGACCGGTCGCCGCTGTCCGGTGCTCAACTGCGGCTCGGCAGTGTGCTCGGTGAAACGGCGCTGGTGGGCTTTCCCCGGGCGGAAGCACCGAGAGACTTCGTCTTCCCGGAAGACCATGGCCCGCACCCGGCCTATCGAAGCGAATGGTGGTACCTGACTCTGGTGCTGGCGGATGATGCCGGCCGGGACCTGGGCGTGCAGTTCACGCTCTTTCGCCAGGCGCTGACGCCTGCAGTCTCCGCAGCGGGTAACCGCTGGCAGAGCAACCAGATCTACCTGGCCCACTTCGCCGTCAGTGATTCGGCCACCGGGCACAGCTCGGATGAGCGCTTTGCCCGGGGTCACCCTGAACTCGTGGGGGTCGAAGCGGCACCGTTCGCGCTCTGGCTCGAGGACTGGCGGCTGACGGAAACCGCCGGACGCTGGCGCTTACAGGCGACCACGCCGGCGTCCCGGGTTGAACTGGAGCTGGATATGGCCGTACCCGTCATCCTCCAGGGCGAGGCGGGGCTGAGCCGGAAAGGGCCGAATCAGGCTTCCTACTACTATTCCATGCCCGGCATACCCGCGTCGGGGACGGTCTGGGTCAATGATGAGCCTCGCGCCGTGCAGGGGCTCGGTTGGCTGGACCGGGAATGGAGCACCAGCGTGCTCTCCGAAGGCCAGGTGGGCTGGGACTGGTTTGCCCTGCAACTCGACGATGGTCGCCGATTGATGGCCTTTCAATTGCGCCGGCGGGATGGGCAGAGGGACGAATACGATCAGGGCATGCTGGTGCGGGCCGACGGTGTTGCACGGCATCTGCAGGCGGCGGATTTCACCCTGATCCCCACCCGCTACTGGCAGGATGACGAGGGGACCCAGTGGCCGGTTGCCTGGCGGATTGCGCTGGGAGAAGAGCTTTTCCACGTGGAGGCTGTGCTGGACGATCAGAAGATGGCAACCAGCATCCGTTACTGGGAAGGCATGGTGGCCGTGCTCGACAGCGAGCGGCGGCGCATTGGACGGGGTTATCTCGAGCTGACCGGCTACGAGGGCCCTGCCCGACAACGGGAAGGAGGCGTAAGTGACCGATGACGAATTGCGCTGGCGCCGAGTCGCCAGCCAGGCGGGACCCGAATTGCCGCTGTTCACTGTGCGGCTGGATGAGATGGAACACCCGAAGTCCGGTGATGTGCTGTCCCGCCTGGTGCTGTCCAGCGTCGACTGGGTGAACATGGTGGCGCTCACCCGTACGGGAGAATCCGTGATGGTGCGTCAGTACCGCTTCGGTGTGAGTTACCCCACCCTGGAAACCCCCGGTGGCATGGTGGATCCGGGTGAGGACTCGCTGACTGCCGCGCGCCGTGAGCTCAAGGAGGAGACAGGTTACAGCGGTGGGCAGTGGCGTTATCTGGGCGCGGTGGAGCCGAACCCGGCCATTCACGATCACCTGTGCCACCACTGGCTGGCAGAAGGGGTCGAGCGGACGCACCCGCCGGCGAACACGGCCGGGGAACACATCGACGTCACCCTCATGAGCGAAGCCCAGGTGCGGGCGGCGGTCCAGGACGGCACCCTCCGGCACGCCCTGGCACTCTCCGCCCTGGCCAGAGTATTCGACCTCTGGCCCCGGCCATTCGTGCAGGACGCCATGGCCAGGCGACCGGAATCTCCTGCCCGGAGCGACTAGGCTCAGCATGAAAAGTCCGTCACAATGGCGCATCGGTTGGTGACGGCTGGGGATGCCCTGTATCTGGCCGGGCAAACGACCCCTCGGAAGCTGCTGGAGGCCATCGGCGGCCACAGGCGGCTGGTGGAGCCGGGTAGAGCCGGGTAGAGCCGGGTGAGAGTACCTAGTGGAGACTAGTGGAGAATTGATGAGGAATCACGACGCCGCGCATGCAGTGAGCCCCGGTGAGTCATTTTCCAGGTTGCGGAATGCGCAGGCCATCAGCAGCGAAAGCGCTGCGGCTGATGGTGCCCAGCGGAATGCCATTCTGATCGTCGATGACAAACCCGAACTGCTGAACAGCCTGCATCAGCTGGTGAACCTGCATGGTTTCCAGGCGGATAAGGCGCTGGGGGGGCAGGAAGCGCTCGAGGCACTCGGCCGCAAGCACTATGACGTGGTTCTACTCGACCTGATCATGCCCGGTGTCTCCGGCCACGATGTGCTCGACTTTGCCGCGCGGAACAGCATCAGCAGCAAAATCATCGTCGTTTCCGGTGATTCCAGTTTCAGCGGGGTGAAGCACGCGCTGCACTGCGGTGCCTTCGACTTCGTGAAAAAGCCCTATGAGGCAGGCGAACTCATCTCCACCATGGAGACGGCGCTCAGGCAATGTGATCTCGAGAACCGCAACGAAGAGATGGAGGCGAAGCTCAAGGACTCTGAAGAGCTGCATCGCTTCATCGTCAACAACTCGCCGGATCTGGTTTACATGCTGGATCGGAACGGCTGCTTCATCTTCCTGAATGAACGGCTCGAATCGCTGCTCGGTTACCGGAAAGATGAGCTGATCGGCCGTCACTACTCCGAACTGGTGGATGATGATCATCTGGAGCAGGCGCGCAATATCTTCAACGAGCGCCGGATGGGCGAGCGCGCGGCCACCAATGTGGAATTGCGACTGAAGAGCCGATTGAACCGGCGGGGTCCGCGGCTGTTTCATACCCAGTCCGTCTGGATGGAGCTGACTGCGGAAGGCGTGTATTCGGATCCGAACGAGCGTACGCGTGAGAACTTCGTTGGCACTTACGGCACCGCCCGGGATATTTCTGAGCGCAAAGAGGCGGAAGAGGTCATCAACTTCCAGGCCTATCACGACCTGCTCACCCACCTGCCCAACCGGGCGCTGCTGAAAGACCGCCTTTCTCTCGCCATCGCCCATGCCCGGCGGAACAAACGTAAGCTCGCCGTGATGTTCCTGGATCTGGACCGGTTCAAGCTCGTCAACGATACGCTTGGTCACACCATGGGGGACCGGCTGCTGAAGGCGGTCGCCAACCGACTGCAGAGCTGTCTGCGCCGGGGGGATACCCTGGCCAGGTTCGGTGGGGATGAATTCACGCTGCTGCTGCCCGAGGTGCGGACCAGGGACGACGTGGTGGTGATCGCCTCCAAGATCCTCGATCGTCTCAATGCGCCTTTCGTCATTGATGGCCACGAGCTCTTCGTCGGCGCCAGCATCGGGATTTCCATCTATCCGGAGGCGGGTGATTCGGAAGAGGCGCTGATCCAGAATGCCGACATTGCCATGTACCAGGTGAAAGGCCGGGGCAAGAACGGCTATCAGTTCTTCTCGGAAGAAATGAATCACAGCTTCTCCACCCGGCTGTCACTGGAGCGCGAGCTCCGTAACGGCCTGGCTCAGGGCGAACTCAAAGTCTACTACCAGCCGCAGGTATCCCTGCGGGACGGTCGGATTACCGGCGTGGAGGCGCTGGTCCGCTGGCAGCATCCGACCCGGGGCCTGGTCGAGCCCAACGATTTTCTGCCTATGGCGGAAGAGACCGGCCTCATCTGCCAGATCGACGAGTATGTGCAGGCCCAGGCCTTTACGGATGTGGCCTACTGGCGCTCCAAGAACTACGGAAACATCCAGTTGTCGGTGAATCTGTCGGCGGTGCAGCTCGAGAAGGAAGGCTTCGTTGATCGTTTTGTTTCCAGCCTGCAGCAGAGTGGACTGGATGCGGGCGCGGTGAAGCTCGAGATCACCGAGAACACCCTGATGCAGGACATGGAAGTGATCATTCCGAAACTGAAGGAGTTGCGGCGGCTCGGGGTGCATATCGCCATCGACGACTTCGGCACGGGCTATTCGTCGCTTTCATACCTGCAGCAGTTCCCGATTCAGACCCTGAAAATCGATCGCACCTTCGTGGGCGATATCCGGGAAGACGAGTCGGACGCCAGTATCGTCAATGCGATCGTTGCCATGGCGCGCGGGCTCAAGCTGGATCTGATCGCCGAAGGCGTGGAAAACCGGACTCAGCTCCGTTACCTCCATGCGCAGGGTTGCAGCGAAGGACAGGGGTACTATTTTTCCAAGCCGGTTCCGGCCAACGACATTTCGAACATGATCCGTCGGAATCCGTTCGTGGCGCTTGTCCGGGAAGGCACCACCGACGCACAAGCGCCGGTTGAAACCGTCTGACGCGAAACCGACCGATGAAAGGTTTCACGACACGGATCGTGCACAGCGATCGACTTCAGCCCATTGAGCACGGTTCGCTGCAGAAGCCGATCCATGCGACGGTTGCCTACGGCTATGAAGACGCCCGGGATCTGGCAGCCGCGTTTCAGGGCACCAAGCCCGGGTTCACCTACGGCCGGCAGGTCAATCCCACGGTGGAAGCCCTTCAGGAAAAAATCACGGCCATGGAAGAGGGCGTGCAGTCGGTCTGTTTCGGCACCGGCATGGCGGCCATCGGGACCACCATCTTCTCGCTGCTCCGGGCGGGGGACCATTTCGTATCCTCATCGTTCCTGTTCGGCAATACCAACAGTCTGTTCAACACGTTTATCACCCAGGGCGTCGACGTGACCTTCGTGGATGCAACAGACGTGGAGGCGGTTGAAGCGGCAATTACCGAGCGGACGAAGATGGTATTCGTGGAAACGATCGCCAATCCGCGCACCCAGGTTTCTGCCCTGGCGGAAATCGGTGAGCTGTGCGCGCGGCGGAATCTCATCTATTTCGTCGACAACACCATGACGTCTCCCTACCTCTTTCAGCCGAAAGACGTGCATGCCAGTCTGGTGACTTCGAGCCTGACCAAGTACATCGGCGGTCATGGTAATGCGCTGGGTGGGTCGATCACCGAGATGGGCCAGTATGACTGGTCCTCCTACGGGAACCTCTACGACACCTACAAAAAGGGCGATCCCCGGAAATGGGCGATCACTCAGATCAAGAAGAAAGGCCTCAGGGATTTTGGTGCGGCTCTGGCCCCGGAAGCGGCGCACCACATCGCGGTGGGGGCCGAGACCCTGGCGCTCAGAATGGAGCGTCAGTGTGCAAATGCCCAGGCCATGGCCGAGTATCTGAATGGTCACGACCAGGTCCGGAAGGTTTACTATCCGGGGCTGTCTGAGCATCCGGAGTACGATCGCGCCCGGACACTGTTCCGGCATCCCGGCGCGCTGTTCAGCTTTGAGTTGACCGGAGAAGTGGATCTCTGGGCATTTCTGAATCATCTGGCGGTGATCGTGAAATCCAGCAATCTGGGTGACAACCGGACCCTGGCGATTCCGGTGGCGCATACGATTTATTTCGAGATGGGCCCGGAACGGCGGGCGAGTATGGGTATAGACGACTCATTGATCCGAATTTCCGTGGGCATCGAGGACGAGGCGGATCTCATTGCCGATCTCGACCGGGCATTCGCGGCGGCCGGCAACTGAGGCGAGTGATCATTCGCAGCCGCCAGAGCGGCTGCCGTACATCCAGGACAGTACTTTCAGAAAGGGGAAATTATGGGACGGTTACAGGACAAGGTGGTCATCATCACCGGGGGCGCGGGTGGAATCGGCCGCACGGCTGGAAAGCGCTTCGTGGAAGAAGGCGCTTATGTGTTGCTGGTGGATCTGAATGAAGCAGCGCTGAAAGAAGCCGTGGCTGAAATCGGCAGCAATGCGGCCAGCTACTTTGTCGCCGACGTGACCAGCGCGGCAGACAATGATGCCATGGTCGCCTGTGCAGAAGAGCGCTATGGCGGTGTGGATGGCCTGCTCGCAAATGCGGGGATCGAAGGGGATGTGGTTTCTATCGCCGACTACGACGAAGCCCGTTTCGATCAGGTGATGGCCATCAACGTAAAAGGACCTTTCCTGGGCCTGAAGTCGGTTACGCCCGCGATGAAAAAACGGGGCGGTGGCAGTGTGGTGATCACCTCCAGCGTTGCCGGCCTGATGGGGACGCCGAACCTCTCCGCTTACACCACGAGTAAGCATGCCGTGATCGGCCTGATGCGATCGGCAGCGAAAGAACTGGCACCCCTGAATATCCGGGTGAATACGGTGAATCCGTCGCCGGTGGAAACAGACATGATGCGCCGGCTGGAAGCCGGCATGGGGGGCGAAGAAGGCGCCGAACTCGTCAAAGCCGGCATGGCGGAGCGGATCCCGCTGCAACGTTACGGCGAACCGGACGATATCGCGAAAATGATGCTGCACCTGGTCAGCGATGATAGTGATTTCATCACCGGCTCGGTCAATGTGGTCGATGGCGGGATGACGGCGTAGGTGGTTCGTCCACTGACATTCCAATCAGACTGTTAAGGAGTCAGACATGGGGCAAGCGGTTCTCGAAACCAACCTCAACCTGCCGAACAAGCGCAGTGGCAAGGTTCGTGATCTTTACGACGTGGTCCTGGAGGATGGCACGGAAGCGCTGCTGATCATCGCGTCCGACCGGATCAGTGCCTTTGACGTGGTGATGCAGAATGGCCTGCCGGGCAAGGGTGTGGTGCTCACCCAGATTTCGAAGTTCTGGTTCGATCATTTCTCGGATGTGCCGAACCACCTGATCTCCACAGACGTGGGCGATGTGCCTGGACTGACCGCTGCGGAACAGGATGCCCTTCGGGGTCGGATCATGCTTTGCCGGAAGACCCAGGTGGTGCCCATCGAGTGCATCGCGCGTGGCTACATCACCGGCAGCGGCTGGAAGGACTATCAGCGTACGGGCAGTGTCTGCGGTATCGAACTGCCCGAGGGCCTGAAGAACAGCGATCGACTGGCAGAACCGCTGTTCACACCCTCCACCAAGGCGGAGACCGGTCATGATGAGAACATCTCCTTCGCGGAAGGTGCTGAGGTCGTAGGTGAGGAACTCATGACCTGGCTGGGCGACACCACGCTGGATCTGTACGGTCGCGCCCGGGACTATGCGCTCGAACGGGGCATCATTCTTGCCGACACCAAGTTCGAGTTCGGTCAGATCGATGGCCAGGGCACCCCCATTCTGATCGACGAGATCTTCACTCCGGACAGCTCCCGGTTCTGGCCCGCGGACGACTGGGAGCCGGGTCGCGAGCAGGCGAGCTTCGATAAGCAGATTGTCCGCAACTACCTGGAAACCGTGGTGACGGCAGGCGAGTGGGACAAAACCCCACCGGGCCCCGTGCTGCCGGATGAAGTGGTTGAGCGGAGTATTGCCCGCTATCTGGAGGCCTACGAACGCCTGACCGGCAGTAAGCTCGAAGGCGTGTGACGCATGGAGATTCACGGCTACTGCGATGAGCGGTTCGGTGCGGTTCGGGAGGCCTTCGAAAAGAATTTCGCCGAACGGGGAGAGGTAGGCGCGAGCTTCGCCGCCACCGTTGAGGGCGAATACGTCATCGATCTCTGGGCCGGGCATGTGGATGCGGCCCGGACCCGACCCTGGACGGAAGATACGATCGTCAACGTCTACTCCACGACCAAGACCATGAGTTTTCTCTGCGCCCTGATGCTGGCGGATCGTGGCGAGCTCGATTTTTACGCCAGGGTGACCGATTACTGGCCTGAGTACGGCCGGAACGGCAAGGAAAAGACGGAAGTCCGGCACTTCATGAGTCATTCGGCCGGCGTGCCGGGATTCTCGCCGGCAGTTTCCGCCGAGGAGCTCTACGACTGGGAGGGGTGTGTCGAAAATCTGGCCGCCCAGGCGCCCTGGTGGGAGCCGGGCAGCAGGAGTGGCTACCATGCCATCACCCAGGGCTATCTGATCGGTGAACTGGTCCGTCGCATCACCGGCCGAACGCTGGGCACATTCTTCCGCGAGGAGATCGCACAGCCTCTCGGGGCGGACTTTCACATCGGCGTGCCGGAAAGCGAGTTCGACCGGGTGGCGGAAATGATTCCCGCCGTCGGCAACGAAGACATCACCCCACCGGCCCCTGACCTGGAGTCCATTCCCGGAAAGGTCTTTGCCAGTGCCAGACTGGGTAACAATGCAGTGAACTCGTCAGGCTGGCGCGCAGCGGAGATACCCGCGGCCAACGGCCACGGTAATGCACGATCCGTGGTGCGCGCACAGACGCCGTTGGCGAATGGGGGCAGTGCCTTCGGGGTCGATCTGCTTTCAGAGGCCGGTTGCCGGCGCATTACTGACGAGCAGACCAACGGTCCGGACGCCGTGCTGATCATGCCTATCCGATTCGGTATGGGCTATGCCTTCCCCAATCCGATGATGTTCATGTCGCCCTCGGAGGACGGCATGTTCTGGGGTGGTGCCGGCGGCTCGACGATCATTGTCGATCAGACCAACCGGGTCTGCTTTTCCTATGTGATGAATCAGATGTTCGCGGCCATCACCGGAGATCAGCGGGGTGGGTCGCTGGGTAAGGCTTTTTACGAGGGCCTGCCTGGCGCTTGAACGGTGTCTGCTGCGAGTTCCGCACCGATCCGATCGATGAGGTTCCGGGTGGCGCGGATGCCCTCGAATTCAGGCAGGCGCCGGCCTTCGTACTCCACTCCCACATGGCCCCGATAGCCCGCGGCTGCCACGATTGACAGCATGCGCCGATAGTCAATGGTGGTCTCGAAGCCGGCTTCGTCGAAGTCGTAGGACTTGGCGCTCACCGCCCTGGCCTGCCCCATGAGTTCCTCTGTACCGCGATATCGATCATAGGTTTCCACCGGTTCTTCCCCTCTCGGCGAGATCTGGAAGTTGCCGAAATCAGGCAGGGTACCTACCGCTGGGTGATTGGCCCGGCGGATCGTCCCCGCCAGCCAGGCCCCATCGCTCGAATACCCGCCATGATTTTCCACCAGCACCGACAGACCCAGCGGTCTGGCGAGTTCTCCCAGCGCGTGCAGGCTTTCGGCCACCCGGCCGGCGACTTCATCCCGGCTGCCCTGACCGGCGGCGTTGACGCGAATGGCGTGGCAGCCGAGGCCGGCCGCCGCCTGGAGCCAGGGTTTGTGGTTTTCGACCGATTGCAGGCGCGCCTGTTCCGATTGATCACCCGTGTTGCCAAGCGCGTCGCACATGATCAGCAATGAACGCACGCCCTCACCGTCGGCCCGCCGCTTCAACTCGGCAAAGAAAGCCTCATCCCGGGCCTTGCTGAAGTAGAAGGTGTTCACGTACTCGACGGCGTCGATGTCGAAAATCTGTCGGGCCAGCACGGGAAAGTCCAGAGGATCCGCCGCCCCTTTCAGCACGGAGTCCGGGTCCTGGAGGAACCGGCTGAAGAAATCCGCGCTCAGATCGCCCCCGAAATAGGTTCGGTGCAGGGACCATTGCGCAAGCGAGACGGGAAACAGGGGGGCAGCGTCGCGACCGGCGGATGCCGGAGCGCCGATACTCAGAGCGCCGGCAGCCAGGGCGGAATCGGTCAGCAGGCGTCGTCTTGTCAGTGGCATGGCGGGTTCCTGTCTGAATTCATGGGAACGGGTATTTGGTAAGATCCACCGTTCTTCTCGATGACTGGCGGATGACCTTAGCTTTGGACTGGGTTGCCTACAAGCGCTTGTGCGATACCCCGGATGTGCTCTCCCGATGGATGCTGGAGCAGACGGTGGAACTGCTGGACGGGGCCCTGCATAACGCCCTGCAGGAGGCGCTCACAGGCGCGCCGTTGCCGAAACCGGACGATCATAAAGGCGGTGCGGCTACCGATATGTTCCAACTCACGCTGACCCGGGAGCAGGTGCTGGCCATCCACGCGCAGATTTCGGTGGCGGTAGTGGCAGGTGAGACCACCAGCGCCACCCGCGGCAGGGGTCTGGGTGGGTTCGAGGAAGCCTGGCGGGAGTACATCGAGCATCTGAACGCAGTAGATGTTCTCTAAGATCCTCATCGCCAACCGGGGTGCCATTGCCCGCCGCGTCGTGCAGGCCTGTGAGTCACTGGGCATCGAGTCCGTGGCGCTTTATTCGGATGCGGACGCGGGAGCGCCTTATCTGGCAGAGGCCAGTCAGACGTATCGGCTGCCCGGCGTGAAAGCACAGGACACCTATCTCAATCAGGCAGCGATCCTTGCGGCCATCGAGGCGACGGGTGTGGACGCGGTGCATCCGGGCTACGGCTTTCTCGCGGAAAACGCGGGGTTTGCGGAGGCGGTGGAGAAAACGTCTGCGCGTTTTGTTGGTCCCCGGTCGCACTGGCTTGCCACCATGGGCGACAAGGTGGCGGCACGGGCGCTCGCCGAAGCGAATGGGTTTCCCGTGTTCGCCGGCAGCGGCCGGTTGGGCGACGACAGCGCGGCGTCGGATATGCGCGCGGCTGCAGCCAAGGCTGCCGATGCGGTGGGGTATCCGTTGCTGGTGAAACCGGCAGCGGGCGGCGGCGGCATCGGGATGCGGGTGGTTGGCTCGGCGGCGGAACTCGATGGTGCCATTCGTCAGGCCGGCGCGCTCGCCGGCCAGGCCTTTGGCGACAGTGCGCTGTTTCTGGAACGGTGGGTGGCAGATGCCCGGCACATCGAGTTCCAGGTGCTCGGCGACGGCAAAGGCGGTGCGTTGCACCTGCACGAGCGGGAGTGCTCGGTGCAGCGGCGTCATCAGAAAGTGCTGGAGGAATCACCGGCGCCCGGCGTCGATCGTGCTGAACTCGAGGCGTTGGCCGATCGGGCGGAAATGCTGGTCGCGGCGCTCGGCTACGACAATGTGGGCACCCTGGAGACCCTTCGCGCTGGCGCCGGTGACTATGGCTTTCTGGAAATGAATACCCGCATCCAGGTGGAGCACGGCGTAACAGAAATGGTCACGGGGGTCGATCTGGTCGCCACCCAGATAAGACTGGCGGCAGGCGCACCGCTTCCGGCGGCGCGGCCGCTGGATGGTCACGCCCTTGAAGTGCGGGTGTATGCGGAACATCCGGTCACCCAACTGCCGTCTACCGGCCGTCTGGCGGTATTCGAGCCACCGATGCGCCTGCATGGCGTGCGGGTGGACACCGGTTATCAGGCGGGCCAGTGGATCTCGCCGCACTATGACCCGCTGCTGGCGAAGGTGATCGCCCACGGACGTACCCGTGAACTGGCGATCGGCAGAGCCCTGGTGGCGCTGAAGGCCTTCACCATTGTCGGCGTGGAGACCAATATCCCGCTGCTGCTGGGTGTGCTGGGAGACGCGGAATTTCTTGAGGGGCAGGTGGATACGGGTTATCTGGCCCGGTTTCTGGCCCGCTCGGCAGGGTCTGGATAGACAACACAGTGAATGGAAGGAGGGAGACGGATGCGGATTGAAGTGGAGAGCGAAGTTCAGGGGAGTGTGTGGAAAGTCGAGGTGGAGCAGGGTGGCAGCGTTTCCGAAGGAGACGTGCTCATGATCCTGGAATCCATGAAGATGGAGATTCCGGTGGAAGCGCCGGCGGACGGGACGGTGCTGGAACTGCGGGTGGCACCTGAGGATCCGGTGGCTGAAGATCAGGTGCTGGCCGTTATCGAAACCGCCGGCTAGGTTGCCCGGGCCGTACCGGCGACAAGGCCGGCATGGTAGATTCAATGGTTTTGGGGGACATGCAATGACTGAACTGGTCACCATCGACACAGTGGACGGGGTCGCCGATGTGCGTCTGAACCGTCCGGAGAAATACAACGCGCTATCGCCGGACATGTTCAAGGCGATCATCGAAGCCGGGCAGACGCTGGCCGAAGCCAGAGACGTGCGGGCCGTGGTGCTGTCCGGTAACGGGCGCGGCTTCTGCGCCGGTCTGGATATGGAGAGTATGCAGGGTCTGGCCGGTTCCGGAGCAGGCCAGGACGGTGCGACTGATTCCCTGCTTGCCAGAGGTGAGGGTCCGGAGAATCACGCCCAGCGCCCTGCCTGGGTCTGGAAAACGCTGCCCGTGCCGGTAATCGCCGCCATTCACGGGGTGGCCTATGGCGGCGGCATTCAGGTTGCACTCGGGGCCGACATCCGCATTGCGGCACCGGATGCCAAACTTTCCGTGATGGAGATCAAGTGGGGGCTGGTACCGGACATGAGCCTGACTCAGACGCTGCGTGACCTCGTGCCTCTGGATGTGGCGAAGGAACTCACCTTCACCGGCCGGGTACTCTCCGGTGAGGAGGCGAAGGCGCTGGGTCTGGTCACCCGGGTGGCGGAAAATCCCCATGAGGAAGCCATGGCCCTGGCCCGGGAAATCGCCGGCAAATCACCGGATGCGATTCGCGCCGGCAAGAAGCTCTATGAGGACAGCTGGCACGCCGATGCAGGCACCGGCCTGGAACTGGAAGCCCGCCTGCAGACCAGCCTGATCGGTCAGCCGAATCAGGTGGAAGCGGTCATGGCCAACTTTGAGAAGCGCTCACCGGAATTCAAGGATTGAGCGCCGGGCGCTGAGACGATGAGCTGGGAAAAAGAAGTCACGGAGCTCGAGCGGCGGAAGCATCTGGCCAGGCAGCAGGGTGGCCCGGAAGGGATTGCCAGACAGCATGCCAGGGGGCGGCTCACTATCCGCGAGCGGATCGACGAACTGCTCGATCCGGGTACGTTCTCCGAGCACGGCAAAGCGACGGCCCTGCCGGATTACGACGAGAATGATGAGTTCACCGGGTTCGTTCCGGCCAACTACGTGGTGGGTTTCGGCAAGGTCGACGGTCGTCGTGTGGTGGTGGGCGGCGAGGACTTCACGCTCAAGGGCGGTTCGCCCAATGCGGCCGGACTGCGCAAGAGTGTCTATGCGGAACATCTGGCCAGCCGCTTCAAGGTGCCGCTGGTGCGGATGCTGGAAGGCGGTGGTGGCAGCGTCAGGGGTTCGGGCCGCAAAGGCGGCACCGTGGGTGAACCCGTGTACACCGAGCCGCGCTTCAAGATCATTGCGGATGCCATGGGCCAGGTGCCCATCGCTTCGGCCGCACTCGGCGCGGTGGCAGGTTTTCCGGCCGGCCGTCTGGTCGCCTCCCATTTTTCCGTCATGACCCGCCATACATCGCAGATCCTGATTGGTGGTCCGGCGCTGGTGGAACGGGCGCTCGGGGTGAAGATGACCAAGGAGGAACTCGGTGGCGTCGACGTCCACAGTCGTTCCGGCATCGTCGACAATGTGGCGGAAGACGAACACGACGCCTTCCGGCAGATACGACAATTCCTGAGCTATCTGCCCGGCAACGTCTGGCAGAGCGCGCCACGCCTGGACTGTGATGATCCCGTGGACCGCATGGAACCCGAACTGCTCGATATCGTGCCACGGGATTCGAATGCACCGTTCGACATGCGCGCCATCATGGAAATGGTGATGGACCAGGGATCCGTGTTCGAAATGGGAAGAAACTACGGTCCAAGCCAGATCGTCGCGCTCGCCCGATTGAACGGTCAGCCCGTGGGCGTGCTTGGTAACGACTGCAATTTCTACGCAGGCGCGATGACGGCCGAGGCCGCTCAGAAGTATCGCCGCTTCGTGGAAATGTGCGACATGTTCCATCTGCCCATCATCAATTTCGTTGATCAGCCGGGTTTCATGATCGGTCCGGAGTCGGAGCAGGCCGGGACCATCCGTTTTGGCATGGCGGCGGTCGCGGCCGCGGTTCAGGCACGTGTGCCCTGGGCCGCCATCCAGGTGCACAAAGGTTTCGGCGTGGCGACTGCGGCGCATTTTGGCGATAACGCCTACGTGCTTTCCTGGCCGTCTGTGGAAAGCGGCGCGCTGCCACTCGAAGGTGGGGTGGCGGTGGCCTTCCGCCGGGAAATTGCTGCTGCGGAAGATCCTGAAGCCAAGCGGAAGGAGATCGAAGATCGTTTGCGTCAGGCCCGTTCGCCATTTCCGCGGGCGGAATCCTTCTCGGTGCACGAGCTCATTGATCCGCGGGAAACCCGGCCGGTGCTCGCCGAGTGGATCGACTGGATTCAACCTCAGCTCGAGACGCTGCCGGGGGAAGTTCATTTTCCCATCCGGCCATAGCTCGGCTGACAGACTTAATTTTCAGAAAACCGGGGGTTATTCATGACGTATTCTTTTGAGGGCCAGGTGGCCATCGTCACTGGTGCAGGTGGAGGGCTTGGCCGAGCGCATGCGCTGGAACTCGCCCGTCGTGGCGCCAGGGTAGTGGTGAACGACCTCGGCGGGTCGGTGGATGGCAGTGGCGGTTCTTCAGACGCGGCCAATGCGGTGGTGGAGGAGATTCGCGCAGCCGGTGGGGTGGCCATCGCCAACGGCGGTTCCGTCTCCGACCGGGCGGGTGCGACCAGTATGGTTTCGGATGCGCTCAATGAGTGGGGGCGAGTGGACATCCTGATCAACAATGCGGGGATTCTCCGCGACAAGTCTTTCGCCAAGATGGCGCTCGACGACTTCGAGCTGGTGCTCAATGTGCATCTGATGGGCTCGGTCAATGTCACCAAGGCCGTCTGGCCGGTCATGCGCGAGCATAACTATGGCCGCATCGTCATGACCACCTCACCCTCCGGGCTGTACGGAAATTTCGGACAGGCCAACTATGGCGCGGCGAAGCTGGGCCTGGTTGGATTCATGAATACGCTGAAAATCGAAGGTGCCCGGAATAATATCCACACCAATACCATTGCCCCGGTGGCTGCCACGCGAATGACGGCGGATCTGATTCCGGAAGAGGCACAGGCCAATCTGGGCCCGGAACTGGTGACCCCGGCGGTTGTTTATCTATGTACGGAAGAGGCGCCGAACGGGGTGATCATTCAGGCTCAGGGCGGCCAGTACTCCATCGCCTGCGTGGTAGAGAACGAAGGTGTGAATCTGGGCCCCGATGCCTCGGTGGAGGACATCGGTGAGAATTTCTCGAAGATCACAGATCTCAGCGGTGCGAAACCCCGTGGCATGCTGCAACTGGGAGAGATGTAGCGTGATCATACGAGGACTGGATTGAGCCATGGTTGCCGTCGTGCTGACGCTGGTGTTGTCTTTTCTTCTCGGCGGCGTGGTCTGGCTGATTGCGGGCTCGCGCCTGCCGCTGAATCCGGACAAAGAGGTAAACGAGGTGCTGAATCTGGTGGCCTATGTGGCCGCCTCGCTGCTGCCCATGTTTGCGCTGGTCTTTTACCTGCTCGATAGGAACTAGCCGGGCAGGTCTTTTATCCGGTGGGTCGGCCTGGGGAGCCTGGCAGGGGGTCTAGTTGTAGCCCACCACGTAAGCGTCGGCGTCTTCGGTGCCTTCTTCTTCGAAATGATGGTCTGCGGGACCGAAAGCCAGAAGCAGCGGCGTGTATTCTTCCGCCTGCTCTTCCTGGGTTGGGATCTCATCGACAGCGTGCTGTGGGGCGCGGTTCATCTCAAAATACCTGATGTCAGTCACTGAACAGGCCGGAATCGTCGATGGCGGTCGGCCCATGCGAGCGGAGTTTATGCTTCTGGATTTAATTTGCAACGCTAATTGCTTGATTTATGGGCTAATTCTGACTGAAAACGTGAGGTAGACGATGAAATTATCCATTGATCCGGAGTCTATAAAAGGCTTCCTGGACCCGGAGGAGGGTGCCCGGCTCTACGAACTGGCGGCAAAGACCATTGGCCTGGGTCCCTGTCTGGAAGTCGGGTCTTACTGCGGGAAGTCGACCGTTTATCTGGCGGCGGCTGTTGCCGAGGCGGGTGGCCAGGTATTCGCCGTGGACCATCACCGGGGCTCCGAAGAACACCAGCAGGGCGAGGAATATCACGACGGTAGCCTGTTTGATGACCAGGTGCAGAAGATGGATACCTTTCCCGAATTCCGGCGCACGCTGGATCGGGCAGGTCTTTCAGATGCGGTGGTGCCCATCGTGGCGGGCACCCGGGTCGCGGGCCGGCACTGGCATACACCGCTCGGGATGGTTTTCATCGACGGTGGTCACAGCGAAGAAGCGGCGTTGACGGACTATAGGACCTGGGCGCCGCACATAGTTCCCGGCGGTGTGCTCGCCATTCACGACATATTTCCGAACCCGGAAGACGGCGGTCAGGCGCCGTACGGCATCTACCAGCTGGCGCTCGCCTCCGGGCTCTTCGAAGCGCTGCCGATGGTGAAGACCTTAGGCGCGTTGCAACGCCTTTAGTGCGGCGGCATCGTGCCCGGCGGGATCGTGATGCCGGGCGCTGGTGAAGAGCGTTGAGGCGTTTGTGAGTCCGTAGAGGGTGTCTGCGGCAAGCAGGATGGCTCCGGCTGTCCAGGTGGGTCGTTCATCCGGCCACATCACCTCGTCGGTGAACACATAGCCCGTCCACCAGGAGCCGTCTTCCACCTGGAAACGCGCGAGATCGCTGAACAACCGTTCCGCCTCATCTTTCAGGTCCACGGCAGTGCAGGCCATGATCAGCTCGCAGGTTTCTGCGATGGTTACCCAGGGCTGATCCGAGACACAACGGCAGCCGAGGCCTTTTTCCACGAATTCATCCCAGCGCTCGAACAACCGGGAACGAGCGGCGTCCTGGTTCAGCACGCCGGAGAGGACCGGGTAAAACCAGTCCATCGAATAGCGCGCCTTCGACTCCCAGGTGCGGTCAAACCGTTCCGGTTTGTTCAGAAGGGCTTCACCGAGCCGGCTGCGGGCACGCTGCCAGTGGGCGTGAGGTGCGTCGAGTTCCTGGGCGATGGCCACACCACAGTCGAGGCTGCGGTATATGGAACTGCAGCCGGTGATCAGAGCGTCTTTGTTGATGCCGGTGCGGGTATCCAGCGCCCAGTAGATCTCACCGGTTTCCGCCTGCAGGCTGAGCACGAAGTTGAGCGCGGACGTGACCACCGGCCACATCTCCTGGAGAAAGTCCCGCCGACCGGTGGCCAGATAGTGGTGCCACACGCCGGTAGCCACGTAGGCGACAAAGTTGGTCTCCGCCCGGGTACCGTCGGCGATTTCGTCGCCGTTGTAGGCGGCGAGCCAGTATCCGTCGTCGTGCTGATGCGTCTTCAGCCACCGATAAGCCGCTTCCGCCTCCCGGCTGCGGCCGCCGACGGTCAGACCCATGGCGGATTCCACGTGGTCCCACGGGTCGATGATGCCGTCCCTGAACCAGGGGATACCGCCTCCTGGTTGCTGGGTTCGGACGATGTACTCGGTGGTGCGCTCGATGAGTGTCTGCATCACCCGTCTCTACGTGCCTCTGACAAAGTACATCACGTTACTTTTTCCCCAGAGCGGGTTCATCAGCCATTCCAGCAGCCGGGTGATCCGGGGTTTCTGCATCAGGTCCCAGACCAGCAGGCGATGGTAAGTCCGCACCGGCCAGACGTCCTCGCCACGGTCCCAGAAAAGACAGCGGAGCCACCAGTAAGGCGAATGCAGACCATGCGCCCAGTGCTCATCGAAGCAGACCAGGTCGATGGATTCGATGTTGTCTCGCAGGGCGCGCTTTCTGAATATCCGCACGTGCCCGCCGGGCACTTCGTGGTAGGCATCGGACAGTTGCCAGCAGATCCACTCGGGTCCGAAGCGCGGCACGCTGGCAGCGAACTGCCCGCCGGGTTTCAGCACCCGTTTGATTTCCAGAAGCACACCCTGGTACTCGGGAATGTGCTCGAGCACTTCCGCGCAGATGACCTTGTCGAAGGTGGCATCGGCGAAGGGCAGGGCGAGACCGGAGGCGCAGGTGAAGTTGAGGCTGCGGCTGGCGTCGCTCGAATCCCTGAATGCCTCGAACCGTTCGGAAGCAGTCCCGAGATCTTCCAGGGAGAGGTCCAGGCCGATCACGTCGACGCGATCGTCCAGATAGGCCGTGATCGCGTGCCTGCCTTCGCCACAGCCCAGATCCAGAACCCTGTCACCGGGTTTCAGCTTGAAGCGGGAAAAGTCGATGGTGGTGAGACTCATGAGACTCCGGCATCCGCGCGGCTGGCCAGCACGTTCTGATAGACCTGGCTCATGGCAGCAGCTGCCCGGGACCAGGAGAAATTGTCGAGTATGTGCTGTCGTCCGGCCATGCCCATCTGCTCCCGGGCTGCCGGTTCCAGTGCCAGCAGTTCGGCGATGGCATTGGCGAGTGCGGGTGAATCCGCCGCCGGTACCACGCGACCGGCGTCGCCCACCACCTCCGGCAACGCGCCGCCATCGGTGGAGACCAGGGGGACGCCGCAGGCCATGGCCTCACCGGCGGGCAATCCGAATCCTTCGTATTCGGAAGGCACCACGGCGACGGCGGAGCTCGCGTAGAGATGGCGGATCTCGTCCGCGCCGATTCCGTGCACGAAGCGGATTTTGTCAGCGACGCCATAGCGTTCTATGAGCTTCTCCGTTTCTCCGCCCTGCTTGGGCCGACCGATGAACACGAGGCGCAGTTTCGGGAACCGTTCGATGAGTTCCGCGAACGCCGGGATCAGGTGTTGTGTGCCTTTCAATGGCTGGTCGGCGCTGGCGGTGGTGATCAGCTGCCAGGGGTTTCTGGCGATACTGGGTTCCGGTCGGAACGTATCCGTGTCGATGCCGTTGTAGATCACCTGGATTCGTTCAGGGTCGATGTTGAAGGCCCGACAGATGTCCTGGCGGGAGCGCTGGCTCACTGTCACGATGTGCTGCAGGCGGCTGGCGACCTTCGTCTGCATGCGCAGGAACAGGTGCCAGCGTTTGATCAGCAGCCGATGCTTGAAGTTCGGCGCATGGGCGAGGGCGATGTCCCGGTCCCAGGTGATCGGATGATGAATCGTGGTGATCAGCGGCGTCGGCGAAGACTGGATGGAAAGGGTTCCCCAGGACAGGCACTGATTGTCGTGGACGATGTCATAGCGGCTGCCGTGCTCGGCCAGATAGGCGGCAACCCGACGGCCGAAGGTATAGGGCTCAGGGAACCCGCCGGTGGCCATTGAGTACCACTCGAAGGTATCTGCGAAAGAGGTCAGATGCCTCGGGCGCAGAGCGGTGATGTGATTTTCTTCGGCGAACAGATTCAGGCCCGGCAGTTTTATCAGGTTGATGCGTTCGTCTGACAGCTCCGGATACGGCTCACCGGAGATCACATCCACCTGATGACCGGCGTCCACCAGCGCCTGAGAGAGATAGCGGAGGTAGATACCCTGGCCGCCGCTGTAGGGGTTGCTCCGATAGCCGAGCAGGGCGATTCTCAGCCGTCCGGCTGTATTCGCCACGCTGTTCAACGCTGCTTCGGACATGAAAACCCCGGACAAAGAGCGGGGATTCTAATAGCTGGCAGACTTTTTCAACAGTCCGGCGGCCCGAAAGCCTCTAGCGGTTGTTGTTGACGGCGATATGCGGCCGAGGGCGGGGTGGCCGGCCATCGCTGCCGATATCGCCCCGTTCCGCTTCCAGTTCATGAACGTGATGAAAGAGGTTGGCGATCCACTGCTGGCCTTCCTGAGTCTTGCGCAGATAGCGCAGGCCTTCGGTGATATAGGGATAGACCTGGCTGTAGAAGAAATCCGGAAATCCGCTGCGCAGTTCCGCGGAATTCGCGTAGCCGAGCCGCGCTGCTTCACCCGTTTCGACGAATTCGGCATACAGACGGGAGAGTTTTTTCGGATAAAGCGGGTCGGCCATCTGGCCGATCAGATCTGCAGCCCTGACCAGCGCGGCAAAGGTATCGACGCGCTGATAGTGGCCGTCGTCAGGCACTGGAAAACGGGTCATCTCGATATAGCTCGATACCGTCGATACATCGATGGTCGGATCACCGGCAAAACGCTCGCGGATGAACATGCAACTGCGGTTTACGTGGTAGGGCATCAGGTACGCGTCCGTGCTGCCCGCGGGGGGGGCGACCCGACCGCCTTCCTCGTCCGTCAGAAAACGCTCATTTTCGTCATCCCGGAGGAGACCGCGCACGTAGCCGATGTCGTGAAACAGCAGGGCGATGATGGCGTGCAACCACTCGTGAGGGCTCACGTCGCCCTGGGAAATCAGACGGCCCCGGAGAATGGTCTGACCCACATCCGTGACCAGGAGCGTGTGCTCCAGATCATGATAGGGGCAGTCGCAGCCGAGCAGAGTTTCCAGCGCCGTTCTCGCAGCCTGGTCGAGCACGTCCTCGTGGCCCAGATCACGATTGGGGTAGGCCTCGCGATAGCGGTCGATACAATGGCTGACGAACGCGTCAATCAGCGTGCTGTTTGGGTTGAACATCGGTTATCCAGCAGTGTCACCAAAGTGTAGTGGAGGGCCGGGTCCGGCAGCGTGCTCTGTGCCTCATTTGCCAGGGTAATCCCCCCGAGAAACCCATCCGTTGGGGCATCCGGTGGCCCGCAGCCAGAGACCCCATGCTATGAATACAGTGGAAGTATGAATATACTGCATGTTGGATCAACTTTTGTTGAGCATGTCTCATGTTTACCGGGAGGCGATGGGAATGTCGCACATAGAACTCCGGCATCTTAAAACCCTGGTCGCCCTCCGGGATACGGGCAGTCTGGTGGAGGCGGCAGAGCGGGTATTTCTGACCCAGTCCGCCCTGTCCCATCAGATCAAAGATCTGGAAACCCGGCTGGGCTGCTCTCTGTTCATCCGCAAGACCCGGCCGGTCCGGTTTACGCCGGCGGGCAAGCGCCTGTTGAAGCTGGCGGACGAGGTGCTCCCTTCCGTGCACAGCACCGAGCAGGACCTGGCGCGACTGGCGGGTGGAGAATCCGGTCGTATTTATATGGCCATCGAGTGCCACAGCTGTTTCGAGTGGCTGTTGCCGGCCATCAACGAGTATCGCGAGCACTGGCCGGATGTGGAGCTGGATATCTCCAGCGGATTTCATTTTGCCCCCCTGCCGGCACTCACCCGTGGTGATCTGGATCTGGTGATCACGGCAGATCCGGTGGACGACCTCGGCCTCACCTACCTGCCCCTGTTCAGCTACGAGGCGGAGCTGGCGCTGGCACGGGATCATGAACTGGCCGAGCGGCCCTGGATCGAGCCGGACGATCTGGCTGGTGAGACCCTGATCGCTTATCCCGTGGATCGCAGCCGTCTGGATGTGTTCACCTCCTTCCTGGAACCCGCCGGCGTGGAGCCCGCCAACGTGCGGCAGGCCGAGCTCACCACCATGATGATTCAACTGGTGGCCAGCGGCCGCGGCGTGGCCTGTCTGCCGAACTGGGCGCTGCACGAGTATCAGGAGCGGGACTACGTGGTGGTGAAGTCGCTGGGCGAAGAAGGCATCTGGCCGACACTCTATGCGGCGGTACGCAAAGAGGAAGCGGATGCGGCCTTCATCGAAGGGTTCGTGGATGTGGCCAGGAAAACGTGCTTTAAGAACCTGGTCGGTATCGTCACCGCAGAGGTCTGAGCGCCTTCGAACCGGCTCCTATGGAACCAGCACCTCTTCCTGCCAGCCACCGGGGTTTCCGGGTCGGTAGCGACGCCGATCGTGCACGCCGTTGTCCATGCCGAGATCCAGGCGCTCGATCAGCTCCGGGATCAGATAGAGACCACGGGCCGTTTCCGGCGCGACCAGGGGCTCGGGCAGATCCAGCCGGGCCAGAGCTTCCAGCAGCCCTTCGCGGCTGGCGACCGTCGTACTCTGCGCCTGTGAGTGCGTATAGAACCAGTCCATCCGTTTTGGCGGATCGGGGCGCAGTTGCCAGCTTGATGCGACGAGTTCAGCCGGCACCGCCGTCGTGCTGCAGCGCATTCGGTACTGCACGTTCACGGTTGGCAGCCAGACCACCACCGTCACCCGGTCCAGGTGTTCGAATTTCGGACTGGTGGCATTCACGAATACGGCGAGTCGGTCCTCCAGATTCCGAAGTACCAGCGTTCGAGCGTCCGGCCAGCCGGATGCATCCAGGCTGGCCAGGGTGCATAACCCGGCGCAGGGATCCTCACGCTCGAAGGCGAGACGCCGGTCTTCAGCCAGCCGGGAGAGCGGATCGGTCATGGCCGGTTATTCGAAATCGGTGAGCAGAATACGGATCCAGCGTTCTTCATCGATGAAACCGGTGCCATAGCTGGCCCACTCATCGCCAAGCCCCTGCTCGATGATGGACGCCACCGGGAGATCCCGGGCAAGCGCCTCCGCGACGATGTTCCGGGTCGCGCGGATCATGGTGAGACTCCGGCGGATGGCATCCTTATCGGTCAGTGGTCCGTGCCCGGGGATCACGTGCACGTCGTCCGGCACCATGTCCAGCGTCGTTGCCAGATTGCGGATGAATCCGCTCACCGTGCCGCCGCTGTCGGTATCCACAAAGGGGAAGCGGTCGACGAACAGGTGGTCGCCCATGTGGATGACGTTGGCAGTGCGGAACCAGACCACGCTGTCTCCGTCCGTGTGACCGGAGGGCAGATGAATGAGTTCGATGGACTCGTCGTTGAAATGCACGTTCACACGCTCGGCGTAGGTCACCAGAGGCAGAGCCGTACGCGCGGGATCGCCTTCCAGCAGCCGGATGCGTACATTGTCATGAGCGATAATGGTACCGGCGCTGCCGAAGTGGGCGTTGCCACCGGTGTGATCGCCATGCACGTGGGTATTGAGGATGAGCTTCGGTTTGCCGCCGCCCAGGCCGTTGAGCGCGGCCTGAATCCGATCGGCCAGAGGCGCGTACTGGTCGTCAATGATCAGCGTGCCGTCTTCGCCGACAGACACGCCGATGTTGCCGCCGGCGCCGGTCAGCATGTAGACGCTGCCGTTCACCGGTTCGGCGCTCACCTCCACATCGGCAAAGCGATCCGCCGGGCCGGCGGACGCAAACGTCGGCAGCAGCAGCGTGGACAGCACGAGCAACAGGCCGCTGTTGAGAAAGCGGCCGCCGCGCGACCGGTCCTCAATCGGTTTGATCATTCGCATTTTCATCAGAGGTCCTGTCGGTTCGTTCATTGAATTCTGTCCTCTCTGATCGTCTCAAACTCGGCGCCGAGATCGACGTGGAGGCCGGTCTGTTCGTGGGAGGCGTACTCGGCCGGGGCCTTTGACTGGTGCTGCTTGGCGATGCGATAGACCATGCCATGTCCGCCCCCGAGGAAGGCGTCCCGGATGATGTCTTCCTCGTCCACCTGGGCGGCACGCCGGATCAGCCGTTCGAAGGTGTAGATGAAGCTGTTCGCATGGCGGGCCCGAATCGGTGTGCCGTAAAACAGCTCGAACTGGGCGCTGGGAGAATCCGCCAGTGAGAAGTGCAGTTCCAGCATCTTTCTGGAAAACAGTTCCGGGTCTCTGCCGGAGCCGGAGAACAGTCGGCTCTGCTCTTCGGGCGTGACGGAACCGTCCGCGGAGCTTGCCTGACTGGAGATGTACAGAAAGCCCATGATGGTGCCAAGCTGATTTCGAACGGCTCGATAGACCTGGAGGAAAGCCTCCTGTCGGGCGTGGATTTCAGACGCGGCCATCTTTTCGGACTGGATGACCGCCTGCTCCGCCGTGCGGTGAATTTCCTCGGCCTGGGCTTTCAGTGCTTCCGTATTCTGCTCGAGCTCTTTCTGCTGGAGAAAGTAGCCGATCACGAGCCACAGGAAGGCGAGCGGCGCGAACGCGCCTTCCAGAAAACTGCCGAGCTCTGCGGCGGGCAGGGCAGTGAAATTCGCCCAGCCGTCAATAGATATCCGTACCGCGCCCAGTGCCAGCCAGGCGATGGTCAATCCCAGCCCGAGCCAGATACGCCAGTCAGGCGTTTTCCGTGTCAATATGGTCTCTATACCGTCCGCTCCCAGCCTGCCTGGTTGGCGGACCGGAACCTAGGCGTCGCTGCCGCCGGCATCGTCTGCTGGAGCCGGTGTTGCCGGTGTTGCCGGTGTTGCAGTGGATGCAGCTGCTGCGCCAGACGCGGTGTTCGTGGCTTTGTCATCGTTCTGCTCTGAAAGTGCCCGACGCAGTTCGGCCACGTCGCGCTGGACTTCACTCAACCGGAAAGTGAGGTCGGGCAGCTGGTCGGTGACCCGCCACAGGAGATAAGCAATGACGAGAAGTACGAGAAACGAAAAGAATCCCATGGGATACAGCTTCCTTTGGTGTCCGGGAGCGTAGATATACCGGCTGAGTGGGTCTGAGTCCAGATCGACTCGCTGATAGATTCCTCCGGTTTTACACTGGCCCGGAAATCTCTGACCGATCCAGCATGGAAAAAGGCGCTGAAAACGATCCTGAGGTACCGGACCAGCTCGGTCTGCTGTCTGAGCGCCTGGATGCCATTTACGGTGAGGCCTTCGCCCGGCAGATCCGCAGCACCCTGGTCGAACCCAAGCGGGTGGCCTGGCTGCGCAATCCCCTGATTGCTGCCGATGATCTGCCGCCGGGGGAGCCGCTCGCCGAACTGGCGGGATGCTTCATCCTGCCTGCCCGGGATCGGGACACACTCATGGCTCATCCTGCCGTGGAGACAGGAGCCGCGTATCCGATAAACCCGTCCAGCGTGCTTGCGGCGCGCGCACTGGGCGTGCAGCCGGATCAGGAAGTGCTCGACCTGGCGGCGGCGCCAGGGGGCAAAACCCTCCAGCTGGCCATCGACATGGAGAATCGGGGACGGATCGCGGCGGTGGAAGTGGTGAAAGGGCGGTTTCATCGCATGCGTGCAAACCTCGCCCGCTGTGGGGTGAATTCCGTGGAGTTCTACCTGGCGGACGGCCGTGCGATTGGCCGGAAGGTGCCGGCGCGGTTTGATCGGGTGCTGCTGGATGCACCCTGTTCTTCCGAATCCCGCATCCGCCTGGAGGAACCGGGGAGCTACGAACACTGGTCAGCGAGAAAGACCCGGGAAATGGTGAAAAAGCAACGCGGTCTGATTCGATCGGCTTTTCTGGCGCTGAAACCGGGGGCGGAAATGATCTACTGCACCTGCGCTTTTTCGGTGGAAGAGAACGAGGGAGTCGTGGACTACCTGTTACGCCGGGCGCCACAAGCGAAGCTCCTGCCGCTGAACGTGCCGGAACGGCTCAGTCTGCCGGGGCTGGTCAGCTGGAAGGGCAAAGCCCTGGATCCTCAACTGTCTGCCTGCCGGCGGATCCTGCCGGACGATCTCTTCGACGGATTTTTTATTGCCCGGATTCAGAGGGATCGGGCAGCGTCTTCGGGCTGACCAGAAAGTCGAGCCGGGCGCTGCCGGCTCGCAGTGACGCCCAGTCACCGGCACAGTCGAATCGGGCGATGCCGAATGTGGGCAGGTTTTCGGTGATGGCATCCTGCCCCATGCCATTCACCAGCCAGGTCATCCCCGGGTTGTGGGCGACCACGGCCACACTCTGCACTTCGCTCGGTGTCTGTCGGACCACGTCCAGGATCTGTTCCGGCGTGGCGTGATAGAGATCGTCCACACCGATCACCGCATTGTCGGAGAGACTGAAGCCCAGCTGTACGAAGCCGGCGGTGGTCCGGGCTCTGCGGGCGGTACTGGTCCAGACCCAGCTGGCCGGATCACTCTGCGCGGCAAGCCAGTCGGCCATTGCGGGTCCGTCCCGTTCGCCCCGGGCGTTCAGGGGCCGATCAAAATCAGCCAGGCCGGGCTCGTTCCAGTCGGACTTTGCGTGACGAATGAGCCAGAGTTTCATTCGGGCCTCCTCGACCGGGCCTTACCGGCCGCTGACGCGGGCTGCCTCGCTGATCAGAAACAGGTCTGTCAGCACCGCACGCAGGTGCATGGAGGCATTCAGGTTGTCGACCAGTTCGCTGGAGATACGTGGCTGGGCGAGCACCAGCGCCAATGCCTTGCGGGTCTTGCCGATGTCTTCCGCCACCACGGTGTGGAAGGCCGGCTCATCGCCGAGCCGCTGTTCCAGTCCTGCAAGCGCACCATCGAGATCGGTGAGCACATCCCGGGACTTGACCCCGGGTCCTTCGCGGTCGTCTTCCCGGCCCTGGGCTGCGTAGGCGAGCAGAAACTCGTAGGCGGTTTCCACCACCTCGATCATGTCTTCCATGGTTACGACTTCAGGATGATTGAGGATCAGCCGGACTGATCCGGAGACCAGCGTCCCGGATCATGATTGGCCCGGTGCTCGTCTTCCGAGATCCAGCCGGAGATCATGGAGCGGGTGTAGAACCGCTTTTCCGGCCGCAGGGCAAAATACACATGCAGAGCGGTGAGGACGATGAGGCCCAGGGTGGAGGCGCCGTGCAGCAGGAACATCCAGCCGAGGGTGGCTTCATCCATGGCGTTTGAACGTGCCCACCAGGGTGTGTCCATCACGGCGAACAGTGCCAGACCGGTACCGATCACCAGGAGTACGAGCACCGTCATGGCATGGTGCATGCCTTTCTGCAGAAACGAATATTTGCCGGGCTTCAGAGACTCGTCAAAGGGTTCCTGGAAGTCTTTCGCACCGACCCACATTTCCTTCGGGCTCTGCCAGAAGATGGCGCGGATGGTATGGAAGACCACGGCAGCGGTGAGGATCAGGCCGGCAATCCAGTGGATGGTCAGCCAGCCGAATTCGACCCCCATGATCGGCAGCACGCCGGTGAAGAGCAGCACGAATACACTGATCGCCATGATCCAGTGAAAGCTTCGATCTATGCCGGCATGCCGGGCGAGGTGAGCGCCATCTGCGGAAGGGCGTTCGGATTTGTTGAGAAAGGCCATCACCACCAGATGAATGACGATGGCGGCGGCGGTGAGTGAGAGCACCACCCAGAGCAGATCCCAGGACACGCCGAGCAGAACTTCGCGGCCCCAGACGTCTTCTTTGACTTCGACCAGGTTCATGCCGGCTCCCTATGCGCGCAAGGCCCGCTTGACGAGATTTTCCATCAGCGGTGCTTTGAAGTGGTTGTGGTTGAGCGGCCGGGCGCCCTGGCTGGCCAGGCTGGCGACAGCCTCACCGGTTTCGTCGGAACGGGGTTTGCCGATCACGGCGCGTTCCACCGTCTGCAGCCGGTGCGGGACGCAGGAGACGGCTCCGCAGACCATCCGGGCGTCAGTGATCCTGCCGCCGCTGGACTTGAAGGCCGCCGCCATACTCACCAGCGCAAAGTCCCACACATCCCGGTCTGCGACCTTTTCGAAGTAGAAGTCGGCACCGGCCCAGGTGGCCGGGAGTTCGATCGCCGTAAGGACGTCGCCTTCGCGAAGGGCGGTCATATGGGTGATGTTCACGGCCGGACCCACGAAGAAATCCGCTGCGGGGAGCCGCCGTGTCTGCGAGCCGTTCTGGATGACCATGGTTGCATCCAGCGCCACCAGTGCAGTTCCCGTATCTGACGGGCTGACCGCCACACAGCGGCTGGCATCGAAGATGGCATGTTCCCGGTTCATGCCTTCCGGACTGTTGGCGTAGCAGATGTTGCCGCCGGCGCGGTAGCAGGAAAGTCCGCGGCGGTAGTACCAGCAGCGGGCATCCTGAGCCAGGTTGCCGCCCAGTGTCCCCTGATTGCGGATCTGCGGGCTGGCGACCTTGCCCGCCGCATCGGCGAGCAGAGAGAAGCGCTCGCGAACCAGAGGATTTCTGCTGATTTCCCGGAGTGTGGTCATGGCGCCGATGCTCAAACCGCCGGACAGATCTCTGATGCCTCTGATCCCATCAATGGCGGCCAGGTCGACCATGGCCTGTGGCGTCTTGGCGCGGTCTTTGAGCCAGCCATAGGTATCCTGACCCCCGGCCAGAATCCAGCCTTTGCTGCCGAGCCTGCTGGCAATCGCGGAAGCATCCTCGACCGTGACCGGCTGAAAGAGCTCTATGTCGGGCATTACGTCATGTGCGGCCATGTGCTGTCTCTGCTGTGTGCCTTTACTAGAAAGTGTTGATGGCCAACGGGCCGTGGGACTGACCATTGCCGGCCAGGTGGTTCAGAACCACGTCAGGCGTGACCGGTGTACGGTTGAACAGGTGGCCGCCGAGTGCGTCGGAGATCGCGCACATTACGGCTGCTGTCGCCGAGCCCATGGCCGGTTCGCCGACGCCTCTGGCCCCCATGGGGTTGTCGGGGTCGGGAATGTCCAGCGCTGCCCAGTCCATTCTGCTCGGCACGTCCAGATAACTCGGAGGCCTGGTCTGGTAGTAGCCGACGTTGGCCGGCAGGCCATTCTGTGGATCGTAGACGTGACGCTCCAGTGCCGCCATGCCGAAGCCCCAGACGGCACCGCCGCGTAACTGGCCGGCCAGTCCCAATGGGTGCACGACCGTACCGCAGTCTGCAACGGCCAGGAATTCGACGATCTCGTGTTTGCCGGTTTCCAGATCCAGTTCCACTTCCGCAAAACCGACGGTCAGGCCCGGCACCGTACCGCGCACGGGCAGCGTGTCTTTGGCGACGCCGATCAGGCCGGTGCCCGCGACAGCGGTGACGGCGCGCTGGGTTACCTCGTGGATGTCCTCCGGGTAACTCTGGCCGCTGTAGTCACCGCCGAGTTCGATGGCACGGGCAGCAACCTCTGCGTAGGTCAGAGAGCGGGCCGCGTTTCTGGTGTCGAACACGCGCTCGTCGGCCACGTCGTAGTCGTCCGGTTCGCCACCGAGCGCCTCTGCGGCGATCCGCTTCATCTTGTTCAGCAGATCGACGGCGGCCACGTAGTTCGCCCGGGTGTGGGTGAAGGTGGTGTTGCTGCCGGCCTGATAGCTGGACCAGGGCAGGTGCAGGGTAGAGCTGCCATGGTGGACGATGCAGTTGTCCCAGTTGCACTTCAGCACTTCCGCTGCGGCCCGGGTGGTGCCGACATAGGAGTAAGTGCCCAGATTACCCACGCCACTGTGCAGATGAATCGTGCCGTCCGGCGTCAGCCGGACGAGGCCGTCGTAGCCCTTGGCGCCGGCGGAGTGATAACCCTGACCGACCCCGATGCCCGTTACCTTCGAGCCATTCCGCTGGCCACTCTTCTTGATCCGTTCGGACCAGTTGAACAGCTCCGCGCCCTTGATCAGCGCTTTCTCCATGTATGCGCTGGTAATCGGTCCCTGGTCCGCATTGATGGTGGTGTTCGAGTCCGGTGCGTTCAGGCGCCGGATGGTCACTGGATCGATACCGAGCTCTCTCGCGGCTTTGTCGAGCAGCGGCTCGAATACGGCAGCGATCTGGTTCTGGCCCGGTCCGCGTTGCGCACCCCGGGGGGTGGTATTGGTGAGTACGGGCACGTCCCTCAGCCGCATGGCGTCCGGCTGATAGAGAATGGACACTGCGCCACCTGCCGAGGAGGCATCGCCACCGGTCGCTTTGGGCCCGAGGTCCTGAACGATAAACAGATCGACCGCAGAGACCTTGCCTTCCCTGGTGAAGCCGGCCTTGATCCAGCCCTGGAATCCAACCCGTGCGGATCCGACGTAATATTCTTCCTCCCGGGTGATCCGCAGCATCACCGGACGACCGATCTTCTTGGAAAAGTAGCCGGGAATGGCAAGCACCGGGTAGGCGCCGATTTTCGAGCCGAAGCCGCCGCCGCAGTATTCGGCGACGAACACCAGGTCCGCCTGTTCGATGCCCAGCATCTTGGCCAGGAAGGGCACGATGAAGGACTGGGACTGGGTGGAGCCGTGCACATGGCATTTGCCGTTCTGCCAGTAGGACAGCACGGAACGGGGTTCCATGGACATGTGTGCATAGCCGGTGGTGACGAAGGATTCTTCGAGGATCACTTCGGCATTGTCGAAGCCGACTTCCAGATCGCCGTAGCTCCACTCGTAGGGGGCCGGGCCGCTTGGTTCCTGGCCGCTGACAAAGCGATCCACGTCTTCCTGGGACCAGGAGACGGTCTTCATTTCTTTCGAGGAAAAAACGTTGCCTTCCGGGCGGGCGCTTGGGCCGCCCGGGCGCAGGCTGTCCACAGGGTTGACGGTGAACGGCAGGGGTTCCATGTCCAGCTTGATCGTGGCGATGGCGTTCTCGGCCGTTTTTTCATCCACCGCCGCAATCGCCAGAATCGGATCGCCGACGTATACGGGCTCGTTGGTTAACAACGCAGGGGCAGGCGCCTCCGTGGGGTAAACGTCATCGGCGGTGAGGATGCCGACCACGCCGTCCATGGCCAGCGCCTCGGAGGCATCGATGTTCTTGACCCGGGCATGGGGCATCGGGGAGGTGAGCAGACGGGCATAGACCATCCCGTCCACCACGTAGTCTTCCGCATACTTCGCTTTGCCGGTCACCTTGCCGTGGATGTCCGGCGGGGTGAAATTCTTGCCGATGTGCAGATAGCTCATGTGAGTTGTCCCGCCTCCCGCATGTTGCCGGCGGCCCGTTCAACCGCGTTCAGATAGTGATCGTAGGCGCCGCAGCGACAGAGATTGCCGGCCAGGGCCTGCCGCGCTTCCTCCCGGGTCGGGTTCGGATTTTCCTTCAGGAGCGCAACGGCACTCATGATCTGGCCAGGGGTACAGAAACCGCATTGCGGCGCCAGTTCGTCGATGAATGCCTGCTGCACCGGGTGCAGGGCGCCGGACGGGTGCTGCAGACCTTCGACGGTGACGACGGCCCGGCCCCGAACACTGTGAGTGAGCATGGAGCAGGCATAGTGGTTCACATCGTCCACCAGCACGGTGCAGGCGCCGCACTCACCCCGGTTGCAGCCGAGCTTGGTGCCGGTGAGACCGAGTTTGTAGCGCAGGGTATGGGCCAGGGTTTCCTGAGGCAGCACGTCAACGGGCCGTTTGCGGCCGTTCACGTTCAGCGTCACAAGGCGTTCCACAGCACCGGCTGGTCGATCGTTGGCAGCGGCGGAATACCAGGCACTGGTTGAAGCCGCTGCTGCGCTCGAAGCGATGACGCCTTTGATGAAATGGCGTCGAGATAGGTTTGATGTCACGTTATTCGTACCCCCGCGGATCATTCTACACCAGGACCCGCGCTGATAAAGTGGTGGCTTCCCCATGTCGGCTGCCAGGAGATGCTTCCGTGCTGGAGTTTCCAGGATTACCTGAATCAGACCTGTTCGAAGACCCGCATAACGATCCGCTCAACGAGCCGCGCAATGATCCGCGGTGCAAAGTCATGCTCCGGCTGCTGCTGGTCGTCACGGTTGCCGTGCTTGCCGGCTGCGGCGGGAAAGACGAAGGCGGCCTCGAAGTCGGGTCTGAACTGACCACGAGCGAAGGTGATGGGGTCGAGAATCGCGGGGCGGATACCGAGCGCTGGTGGGACGCCCTGCCGAGACCGGAATGGGCGTCGTTCGAACGGCTGGATGACGGTGACGGCTGGTTTGAAGTTTATCGGGTGCAGCCCGAAGTGCTCGCGATTTACGAACCTGGCCAGTTCGAAGAGGTCGTGTCCTACCTGATTCTCGGCATGGATCGGGCGCTGTTGTTCGATACCGGTCTCGGCATTGGCGACATCCACGCCGTTGCCACCCGACTGACGGACAAGCCTGTCGTGGTGCTCAACTCGCACAGTCACTACGACCACATCGGCGGCAACCATCAGTTCGATTTCATCTACGGGCCCGATCACCCCTATACCCGGACACGTATGCAGGGGCTCGATCATGACGCGATCAGCGAGGCCGTTGCCCCGGCCTGGATCTGGAAACCGCTGCCCGCCGGATTCGATCCGGAGACCTTTGCAAACCCCGGATACGAGATCGACGAGTTCGTTACTGAAGGCAGCCGGATCGACCTGGGCGGCCGGGTGCTGGAAGTGCTGTTGACGCCCGGCCATGCGCCGGACGCCCTCTGTCTGCTGGATCGGGAGCGACGCCTGCTGTTCACTGGCGATACTTTCTATCCGGCGCCGCTGTACACCCACATTCCCGGGTCGAACTTCGAGGATTATCGTGAATCTGCCCGTCGACTCGCGGCCATGGCGCCGCTGGTGAGCCATCTGCTGCCAGGCCACAACCAGGGACTGCTGGGTGGGGAATATCTGATCCGGATGGCGGAGGCCTTCGATCAGGTGGCCAGGGGTGAAGGAGCCTTCGTGCTGACCGATGGGAACCGTCAGTACGGGTTCGAAAATTTCTCGATCATCGTTCGCGATGCGGCGGGTCCGGACGGCGAGGCACCGTCCGGCGGTTAGTTCTATTGTCGGGATTGGTCGGGATTGGTCAGGGTTGGTCGCCCCGTCCGGTCAGAAAGCCGTGTCGGGCGCCTCAGGCGGTCTGTTCATCCAGCTGGGCCGGATGGGAGCGCTTGTTCATCAGCACCTGGATATCGTCCACGGCTTCGCTGGCGGTTCGAACAAACAACCCCGGCAGAAGGGCATGCACCAGACAGGCAAAGCCGCCACCGAGCATCCGAAGGCCGATATAGAGAGCGTGACCCGCGTGCTCCCCGTAGCTTTCGCCGATGTCTCGCGGGTGTTTCATGAGCAGCTTGTCCAGCATCTGATTTCCTCGTTCGCCATTGAAATGGATCAGGGAAATGCTATCTCAACGATGCGGCCAGTATTTCTCGAAATTACCCGGTTGATCCGGCTGAATTGGGAAAATTCACCAATTCAGTCCCATAGATCGAAAAATTCTTGCAGAGCCTGCATCTGGCCGCCCTGCACGGCGGACGGCACGATAATGGGTGTGGTGATCCCGGCATCGAACCAGGCTTCGATGCCTTCACGCACCTGGGCTTTAGAGCCGAACAGGGTGGTATCCGCCAGCCAGCGATCGGACAAGGCTGCGGACACGGCCTCCATGTCGCCGGCAGCCAGCGCCACTTCCACGTCGTTCATTTCCTGCTCGTAGCCCGCTTCCTTCCAGTAGTTCCGATAGTTCGGCAGGGCGGCATAACCGGTCAGGGTGCGACGATTCACAGCCATGGCGGCCTCCACATCGTCGGAGATCGTCGTTGGAATCATGTTGCCGATGAAGAACTCGCCACTCGTGCGGGTGCTGTCGGAGAGCTGGGAGAGCGAGTGGCCCATATGCGAGCGGGCACCGTTCGCGAACACCATTCCCTGACCGATTTCCTCCGCCAGTCGGATCATCCTGTCGCGCAGTGTGGCAAGTACGATGGGCGGCATCTCGCCGGCCCGGGGTACTGCACGCAGGTCTTCGACGAATTTGCGCATGTCTGCCAGAGGCTTGCCCTGGGTGACGCCCATCCGCTTCATCGCCGGTTCGTGGCTGACGCCCACGCCGAACCGGAAGCGGCCGCCGGATACTTCATGAATGAAACCGGCGCTCTGGGCGAAGTCATTCACGTTCCGGGTGTAGATGGGGGTGATGGCCGTGCCGATTTCGACCCGTTCGGTGACCAGTGCGATGGCTTCACAGAGGGCAAGATTGTCGGACAGGCTGGGTCCATAGATGCCGGGGAACCCCCGCTTGTCCACTTCCCTGGCGATCTCGAGAATGGCCAGACGACGGCCGGGTACGGCGGCCAGGCTGATGGCGGGTAGTTGTGTCATGTGTGGTTTCCCCCTCGGTAAAGCGTTAAGGAGAACAGGTTCGCCGAACTGAGGGTCGTTCGCAATCAGGATGACCGGGTATCCTTGGCCAGCTGTCCGGATCGTGGTCAGCGGACCCGGTATCGTCGGCGTGGGAGGTGACTGATGTGGCAAGAGCGGATTCCGGTTGCGGCACGGCTGCTCGCCGCGCTGGTTGTGGCGACACTCACCGGTTGCGGCGGTGGCGGGTCCTCTGATTCGCGGCCGGCGAATCCCGGCGCCGGCACGGGTACAGGCACGGGCGGAACCGGCGGTTCAACACCCTTCGGACTCAGCAGTCGGGCACCCCTCGCTGCACTGTCCATACCCCTGACCGGTGGCACCATCGGCACTTATGAGCTGGACGCTTCCTTCGGCAACCTCAATTTCCCGGCGGCCATCTACCTCGGCGCCGTGCCGGGTGAAGATCGGTTGCTGGTGGCCCAGCAGTCCGGCTTCGTCCGGGCCTTCACCGATAACGCGGCGACCACCGACAGCACGCTGGTCCTGGATGTGTCCGGACGGATATCGTTCGGCGGCGAGAAGGGCCTGCTCGGCGTGGCCTTCGATCCGGACTTCGTGTCGAACCGATATCTCTATGTGCACCAGTCCCTGCGGGATACGGCGGGTCCGGGGGTGGAACACGTCGCACGCATCTCCCGCTTCACCTGGGATACGGGCACTGACGCGGTCTCCCTGGGCAGCGAAAAAGTGATCCTCGAGATCGATCAGCCGTACTCGAACCATAACGGCGGCATGCTGGCCTTCGGCCCCGACGGATACCTCTACATAGCACTTGGCGATGGCGGCAGCGGTGGTGACCCGCAGAACTTTGCCCAGACCACCAGCAATCCGCTCGGCAGCATGCTGCGTATCGATGTGCATCCGGCCAATCCGGCAGATGCCTACGATGTGCCTGGGAATAATCCATTCGTCGGCCAGTCCGGGTATCTGCCCGAGATATATGCCTATGGGCTCCGGAATCCCTTTCGCTTTTCTTTCGACCGGGCCAGCGGCCGGCTCTGGGTGGGCGACGTGGGGCAGGTCAGCCGGGAGGAAGTGGCCATCCTCGAGGCGGGTGAGAACCATGGCTGGCGCGTTTACGAGGGCAATCTGCCGTACGACGATTCACTCAATACGCTGCCGGATTCCGCGTTCACGTTCCCGGTGCTGGACTATGGCCGCAGCGAAGGTCGGGCGGTGATCGGAGGCTATGTGTATCGAGGTACCCGGGTGCCTTCTCTGCAGGGCCGCTATCTCTATGGGGACAACAGCACCGGGAACATCTGGGCGCTGGATTGGGATGCCCCAGGCAATTCTGTTACGGCCAATGAACTGATCGCGAACGTCCCGGGGATAACCTCTTTCGGCGAAGATGCCGGTGCAGACGTACACGTGGTCACCGGCGGTGGCACCCTCTATCAGTTCCGGGAAGTCGCGGCTGGTTCGCCCACGGATCCACCGGCCCGCCTTTCCGAGACCGGTCTGTTCACGGATCTTGCGACCCTGGCCCCGGCCAGCGGTCTCATCGAGTACGAACTGAACCAGCCGTTCTGGTCGGACGGCACCGTCAAACGTCGCTGGATCGGCCTGCCGGATGGTGAGCAGATCGGCTTTGATGCGACCGGCGCCTGGTCGTTTCCGCTGGGCACGGTGATCGTCAAACACTTCGAGATTGCGCTCACCGAAGGGGATTCCAACAGCCAGCGTCGTCTCGAAACACGATTGCTGGTGAACCGGAACGATGGCTGGTGGGGCTTCACTTATCGCTGGAATGAGGCGGAAACAGAGGCCGATCTGCTGACCGGCCGGGAGACGGAAACGATCACGGTCACGCTGGCGGCCGGCGGGACTCAGGACCAGCTCTACGAATACCCGTCGCGGACGGATTGTCTTGGCTGCCATACGGAGGCGGCGGGGTTCGTGCTCGGGCCGCGGACCCGGCAGCTCAACCGGGATTTTGCGTATCCTGCGGCAACGGACAATCAACTGCGCAGCTGGAACAACATTGACCTGTTCAGTACCGACATCGGCGATGCCGGGGCCTATGCTGCTCTGCCGGCCCTGGATGACACCGCGACCGCGGTGGCGGAACGGGCCCGGGCGTATCTGGCCGTGAACTGCGCGCAGTGTCATCAACCCGGTGGTCCGGCACCGACGGATCTGGACCTCCGCTTCGACACGGCCCTGACGGATATGAACGCACTGGACGAACTGCCGAGTGCGGGTGACCTGGGCGTGACCGATGCGAGGATCATTGCTCCCGGAGACCGTTCCCGAAGCGTGCTCTGGCTGCGCATGGGCGTGCTGGATGGAAACCGCATGCCGCCACTCGGCAGTCACAAGGTGGACGACGCGGCGATCACGGTCATGGGTGACTGGATCGACGGACTCTGATCCCGCGGACAGCCGTGGGCACTAGAACCAGCGGCCCTCATCCTTCCGGCTGCGCCTGGCCGCCCGTTTGCTCAGCAGCGTTCGATAGGCGTCCAGATAGTCCGACCGAGCAAACAGGCCAATGAGGACGATGCCGGCGGCAAACCCGCCGATGTGAGCCCAGAAAGCGACCCCGCCTTCCGATGAGCCCAGTGCGGGCAGACCGCCGAGCAGCTGAAGTACAAACCAGTAACCGAGCATGAACACGGCGGGCACGGTGATGGTGGTGATGTAGAAGCCCAGGAAGATCAGCGTGTTGACCCGGGCCCGTGGGAACAGGAGGGCGTAGGCACCCATGACGCCGCCGATGGCGCCGGAGGCGCCAACCATGGGCAGGGTGCTGGAGATGTCGGTGACCACCTGCGCCGCCGCGGCACCCAGACCGCAGAGCAGGTAAAACACAACAAAGCGCACGGGCCCCATCACGTCTTCCACGTTGTCGCCGAACACCCAGAGAAACCACATGTTGCCGATGATGTGGAACCAGCCGCCGTGCATGAACATGGAAGTGACGAGGGACGTGGCGGCTCCGTCGCCGTCCAGCACGCAGATCAGAGTTTCTGAGACCGGCTGGCGGGATCCGGGCGCGATGGTACCGAGGAGATCGCCAGGGATGAGCCCGTACAGGCAGAGAGACTCTGCCAGCGGCCCGGCGGCCCCCAATCCCTGAACGAATACCCAGACGAGAATGTTGATCAGGATCAGCGCGATGGTGGCGAATGGCGTCCGCTGCGTCGGGTTGTCGTCAGATAGGGGAAACATGGCCGCCCGGTTCTCGTCTGCAGGTCAGCTCACAGGTCATGGAGGTCGGCCCAGTCCACCCAGGCGCGGCGGCCGTGTGACTTGATCAGTGTTCGTCTGATCCAGGGATAGTGGACCACGTCCGACCGGTTCGCCTCGCCACCCACCAGATAGACGAGATCACCCTGGGAGTGGTTGTGCAGACTGTGGCCGGGGGATGGGGCGGGAAAGCCCATGAAGTCGCCCGGGCCGACATCGAAGGTCTGTTCGCCAATGAACGCGCGACCGGTGCCCGACAGAATGAGTACGAACTCCTCGTCCGCGTCGTGATAGTGGAACTGGGTGCTGTCGAAGCCGGGCTCGAGGCGGATGAGATGCACGCCCATGTGCTCGAGTCCGCCAGGGACACCGAGCGTACGCGTCATCCTGACCGCGTTCCCGTTGAACTGATGCTGGTGGGCCCGTTCCGTCATGGCGGCAATCTGATCTGCGGTCAGATGTTTCATCCGTGTGTTCCGCCCGCTAGGACAGTTTGCCGAGCATTCGGGCCAGGGCGTTGGTCAGCCGTTCGTTTTCCCGTTCGCTGCCCACGGAAATCCGCAGCTTGTCCTCCAGTGCTGGACTCGAGAAGTAGCGCACCAGAATGCCTTCTGCTTTGAGGGCAAGATAAATCTCTTCCGCCGATTTCGGCGCATCCAGCGGTACCTCGGCGAGCAGAAAGTTGGTCTGGGAGATGCCGACGCTGAAACCGAGGTCGAGCAGCGCGTCCCGCAACGATCGCCGTGCGGAGCGAACCCTGCGCCAGGTCTCTTCGGCATAGGCCTGATCGCCGATGGCGGCTTCACCCAGACGCTGGCTGATGGCGTCCACGTTGTAGCTGTCGCGGGTTTTGCCGAGGATCGGAGCGATCACCGTCGGGCTGCCGAGCAGATAGCCGAGCCGCAGTCCGGCCAGGCTGTAGCCCTTGCTGAAGGTGCGCAGAAGGAGCAGGTTGTCGAAGGCTTCGATCAGCCGGACCAGGTCGTGACGGAGGGCTGGATCGACGAAGTCCACGTAGGCTTCGTCCACCAGCAGCACGCCATTGAGGTCGCTCGCCAGACGCCCGATACGATCCACGTCGAGCAGGGTGCCGGACGGTGCGTGTGGATTGACGATACAGCAGAGGTTGGCACCTGCTTCGTTCATCTGATGGGCAAAATCCCGGGGCAACTCCCAATCGTCGTCCAGCTGGCCACGAACGATGACCGCATCCTGAATGTCTGCCAGCACCGGGTACAGCGAGTAGCTCGGCTCCAGCATGCCGAAAGCGCTGCCGGGTGATACGAACGTGGTCAGCGCGAGTCGGAGACCCTCATCGCCACCGTGGGTAATGACGATGTTCTCCGGGGCCACCTCGTGCAGTTCGGCCAGGCGGGTCCGCAGGCCATCGGCGGTGGGCTGCGGGTAGCGCCTGAGTTGATCCACGGTGAAGGTATCCAGCGCCTGCTGTACGGCGGGGCTGGGTGGATAGGGGTTCTCGTTGGTATTGAGCTTGAGGATCTCATCCGTATCCGGCTGCTCGCCCCATTGATAGGCCGTCATCCGACGGATGTTGTCGCGTTCGTAACTCATCAGGTCAGAGGCTCCTTGGCACCTCGGGGATAGTCAGGCTTCGCTGCCGGTCTCGTCAACGAGGTCTGCGTCAGCCATGCCGGGGCGCTCGTCCGGCGGATCCGCCGGGCTGAGCAGTACGGCGATCCAGGCGGTGGAGGGATTCGCTTCCAGAGCAAGTTTGGCGGTCATGGTCAGGGGCACGGAAAGGAACATGCCGATGGGTCCGAGCAGTGAGCCCCAGACCACCAGAGAGAGGAAGACCACCAGCGTGGACAGGCCCAGGCCCCGGCCCATGAAGCGGGGCTCCACCACGTTACCCATGACGATGTTGATGGCCAGATAGGTGGCGGTGGCCGCCGCCGCGGCTCCGGGGCCGAGCTGAATGAGGGCCAGCAGCACGGCCGGTACCGCGGCAATGATCGAGCCGATGTTGGGCACGAAATTCAGCAGGAACGCGAGCAGCCCCCAGAGGACGGGAAAATCCACCTCGATGATCCAGAGGCTCAGGGTCACCAGCAGGCCCGTGGCCAGGCTGGTGGAGGTTTTGATGCCGATGTAGCGGTTGAGGTTTCTGGCGAACTGCGTGAACAGCGGCATCTCGGCTTCCGGGTCCGTGAGCACGTCCCTGAGCTTTCTCGGAAAGCTCGAGGCCTCGCCGAGAATGAAGATGACGGTGAGCAGAATGAAGAAACTGTTGCTCATCACGCTGCCGAGGGCCCGGAGCAGATTGCCGGCCAGATCGAGGGCCATACCGGGATTGAGCAGGTTCAGGGCCACATCGGAGTTGATCTCAATGCCCATGCTGGTGAGCCAGGCGATGGTCTGACTCACGAGTTCCGTGATCCGGACCTGATAGAAGGGCAGTCGATCGGTAAAAGCCGTGCCGGACTGGACCAGCAGAGCGCCCACCGTCACCAGAAAGCCCACCATGGCAATCATCACTCCGGTGATGGCGAGGGTATCCGGTACCCGGCGCTGTTCCAGCCAGAAGATGGGTGGTGCGGCGATCACGGCGATGAACGCGGAGAGGAGAAAGGAGACGACGACGCTTTCTGCCGCTTTCAGGCCGAAGGCGATGACCACCACAGCAGCCATCGTGAGCAGAACCCGGGTGCTGGAGCTCATGCGCCGTTCGCCTTGCGAGTCCGGAGCGTCACGCGGTGTGTGAGGCTGGGCAACTGGCGTCGGACGGAATGGACCCGTTCCGGATCGATTTCCGCGAACAGCACCCCGTCGCCGTCTTCGAGTTCGGCGATCACCTCGCCCCAGGGATCGATGACCAGGCTGTGCCCGTAGGAGCGTCGCCGCTCATTGTGCTGGCCATGTTGGGCCGGAGCGAGAATGTAGCACTGGGATTCGATGGCCCGGGCCCGAAGCAGCGTGTACCAGTGCGCCGCACCGGTGCTGGCGGTAAAGGCGGAGGGCACCGAAATGGCGATTGCCCCCTGGTCGGCCAGGCTCTGGAAGAGATACGGAAACCGCAGGTCGTAGCAGATGGTGAGGCCCAGGGTGCCGAACGGGGCTTCTGTGGTGATGACATCCCCGCCTGCCAGGGTCCTGGCTGATTCATTCAGCTGGGTGCCGTCCTCCAGAGAGACATCGAACAGGTGAATCTTCCGGTAGACCGCTCGGATCTCACCCGTGCTGGCCAGGTGCACGCAGGTATTGAAGCTCTTGCCGTCCGGATTGCCGTCCGGATTGCCGTCCCCCGGTCCCAGCTCGTGATGCCCGCCGAGGATGATCTCCGTGCTCAGCTCTCGCGCAAGCGCCTTGAACTGATCCAGTATGGGACTGGCGCCGCTGCCGTCGAGGGGTTCCAGAATTGCCCGTTTCCCCGCATCCGGGCCGATATAGGAATAGGCTTCCGGCAGCAGCACGAGGCTTGCGCCGCCGTCTGCGCCCTGCCGCACCAGGGTCTCTGCGATCCTGACGTTCTCCGCTACGTCGGTGGTGGCCGAGAGCTGGGCGAGCGCGACTCTATACGGCATCAGGTGCTTGCGAGTTCCTGGTCCGGCTGGGTGCACACGACCTTGTGACCCAGATATTCCTCAATGGCGGGCAGATTGAACGCATCGTCTTCGGAGATGAAGCTGATGCTGGTGCCTTCCGCACCGGCCCGGCCGGTACGACCGATCCTGTGTACATAGTCTTCCGGATCTTCCGGCAGATCGAAATTGATCACGTGGGTGACGCCATCGACGTGAATGCCTCTGCCGGCCACGTCGGTCGCCACGACGTAGGGAATGTCGCCTTCCTTGAAGCGGTTGAGCGTGGACAGGCGCTTACGCTGGGGGACATCGCCGGCGAGTGATTCGCAACGGATATTCTGCTTGCTGAGATAACTCTGCAGACGATGGGTCTGATCCCGGCGGTTTGCGAAGATCAGTGCCCGGGGAGGCTTGGCCTGACTGAGGAATTCAGCGAGCAGGTGGGCTTTTCTGTCGGAGCTGATCAGCCAGAAGTACTGGGTCACCGTCTCCGTGGCCACCGTTTCCGGGGCGATCACCACGTGTTCGGGCGCCAGGGTCCAGGATCTGGCCAGTCGCATCACATCGTCGTTGAAGGTGGCGCTGAAAAAGAGGGTCTGGCGCTGCTTTTTGTGCGGCGTCTGATAAACAATTTTTCGCACGTCGGGAATGAATCCCATGTCGAGCATACGGTCGGCTTCGTCGATGACGAGCATGTCCACTTCCCGCAGGCGGATTTTCCGGCGGTTGATGAAGTCGATGAGCCGGCCGGGTGTGGCTATCAGAAGATGCATGGTTTCGCCGGTGACCTTGTCCAGTTGCTTCTGGAAGTCCATCCCGCCGACCACGCACTGAATGCCCACATCCATGTACTTGGCCAGATCGTGGGCGTCCGATTCGATCTGCAGGGCCAGTTCCCGGGTCGGTGCGAGCACCAGGGCTCGAGGATTGCCCGGTGCCCGGGGCTCGGTGTCCGGGTCTTCCCAGAGGCGGGTGAGAATGGTGATCAGGAACGCGGCGGTTTTGCCGGTGCCGGTCTGGGCCTGGCCCGTTACATCATAATCGGCCAGGCTCGAAGGCAGCACGGCACTCTGAATCGGCGTGCAGTGGGTGAATTCCAGGTCCTTGACCGCGTCGAGCAGCGGTTCGGGCAACGCGAGTTCTGCAAAGGCGTAGATGGGCTGCTCCGGTGCGGCCGCCGCTTCGTCTGCAGTGAATTCTGTATTGTCGGATTCTTGTTTGCCGGCGCCTTCTTTGCCGGCACCTTCTTTGCCGGTGTCTTCTTTGTCGCCGACTTTGTTGTCGCCGGCTTTGTTATCGCTGGCTTTGTTGTTGTCGACGCCTTCGTTTTCGACGGCCTCGGTTGCTGCCGCAGTTTCCGCTGCGTTGTCCGGCTTGTCTTCCGGTGTTCGTTCACTCACCGCTTGTTGATCTCGTCTCGGATGGTTGCAATCTTCACGCATAGCACGAGTACTTCCATGGCTGTTTTAATGTCTTCGAGCTTGGCGAAGGTGGGTGCGATCCTCAGATTTGTATCCTGCGGATCGTCTTTATAAGGAAATGTGGCTCCAGGCGGTGTCAATGCCAGGCCGATGTCGGCCGCGAGCTCACCAATCGTCCCGGCAAGCCCGGGGCGTACGTCGAGAGAAACGAAGTAGCCGCCTTCGGGCTTCGTCCAGCTGGCGATGTCCAGCTCGGTCAGCTCATCGGCCAGCACCTGATCCACCACGTCGAATTTCGGTTTCACAATGGCCGCATGTCTGGCCATGTGTTCTTCCACCCGACCACCCAGGAAGCGCGCGTGGCGAAGCTGGTTCACCTTGTCGGGGCCGACGCTCGAGGCGCTCAGCCTGGACTCCACCGCGTTCAGGGTCGCCGGGCTGCCGGCCACGAATCCAAGCCCGCCGCTTGCGTGCGTGATCTTCGAAGTGGAGGCGAACAGTAGCACGTTGTCTGCGGTGCCGGCCTGTCCGGCAAGATCGAGCAGATTGGCGAGCGGTTTCCGCGGAAACTGAAAATCGTGGACCGCGTAGGCATTGTCCCAGAGTACGACGAAGTCGTCTGCCGCGGCGACACGGGGTAATTCCGCCATCTGGCGCACCACCTCGTCGCTGTAGGTGCAGCCGGTCGGGTTCGAATACTTTGGCACACACCAGATGCCTTTGATGGTGGGATCGTCGCTGACCAGGTCGCGAACCGCGTCCATATCCGGTCCGGCGTCGTTCATGGCCACGTTGATCATGCCGAGACCAAGGCGTTCCGAGAGTACGAAGTGACGATCGTAGCCGGGCACAGGCGTGATCAGCCTGGGTGCTTCGACAGCACCCCAGTGTCGTGCATCATTCCAGATGCCGGACTTCATGAGGAGGTCCACACAGGTATACATCAGACTGAGGCTCGAGTTGCCCCAGCAGATGATCTGCTCTGCGGGCACCTCCATGATTTCCGACCCCAGCGCCCGTGCTTCGGGAATGCCGCGCAGGCCACCGTAATTCCGGGTATCGGTGCCGTCGGAGGCGATGTAGTTGCCGCCGATGGCATCTTCCAGACCGTTGGACAGATCGAGTTGTTCCGCATCCGGTTTGCCACGGGTCAGGTCCAGGGAGAGCCGGTTGCCCTTCTGAAGGTCCAGTTCATGCTCGAGCTGCCGGGCCAGTTCGGTCAGTGCGGCGTCGTCGAGATCAGCCAGTCGTGTCATCCACTCAGTCCCAGGGTTTCTTCCAAACCCAGCATCAGGTTCAAGTTCTGCACGGCGGCGCCGGACGCCCCCTTACCCAGGTTGTCGTAGCGGGCGACCAGCAGATACTGATCATCATTGCCGAACACCATGAGTTGCATGCGATTACTGCCATTCGTGGCGGTGGCATCCAGATAGCCGCCATCGAGCAGGCATTCGGGCTGGAAACCGAACACTTCGATGAACGGCTCCTCTGCGTATCGTTCTGTCAGCAGATCGGCGATTGCGGCGCCGCTGAGCGGCGTTGAAAGCGCTGCCCGATGCAGGGGAATTTCGATCAGCATGCCCCGATAGTAGTTGGCGACCATGGGGCTGAACAACGGGGCGGCGTCCAGACCGGCATAGGCCTGCATTTCCGGCTGATGTTTGTGAGACAGGGTGAGCGCGTAAGGTCTGGCACAGAGTGCATCCGCCTGTTCGGGCCCGAACGCCTGGTAGCGCTCGACCATGGCCCGGCCGCCGCCGGAGTATCCGGACAGGCCGAACACGTTGAGCAGGGCGCTGCTGTCGATCACGCCGGCCTCCACGAGTGGCCGGACCAGCAGAATAAAACCCTGGGGATAACACCCCGGGTTGGAAACCTGCCGGGCGGTCGCGATCGCCTGACGCTGGTCCGCACTGAGCTCCGGGCAGCCGTAGACCCAATCCGGTGCGGTCCGGTGGGCCGTGCTGGCGTCCAGAAAGCGTGTTCGGCCGCTGCCGAGCGCCACTGCCTGGGCAGCCGCTGCGTCCGGCAGGCACAGGATCGTCACGTCCGCCTCCTCCATCCGCGCCAGGCGGGCAGCCGGGTCCTTGCGCAGGGCATCCTCGATCGTTACGAGATCGATGTCCTGGCGGTCGCTGAGCCGCTGAGTGATTTCCAGGCCGGTGGTACCGGCCTGGCCATCGATGAATACGGTTGGCATTGGGAAAAGCCGGAAACTACGTTGATTTGGGCGCGAGATTCTAGTGAATCTCGCGGGCAACGCCTAGTGTATGTCTCTTATTACGTGTTTTTCAGGGCATATGGCGACGGAAGGCGGGATGGGCTCAGCCGTCGCGGTTGGCTTGCAGCCAGCGGAAAAAGGCCTGGAAGCCGCTGATCGCCAGCCAGAAAGCCCCGATGGGTACCAGCAGGGTCTGCACCAGAAACAGGACGGTCAGCGAAAGCAGGTGCTCAATGGCCGATTCGGCCCGGGATTCCAGTGCGCCGATCTGTGCCTCCAGATCCAGCAACTGCCTGCCTTCGTCCACCAGATCGCTGAAGCGCTGACGAATGGAGGATTCTGTGCCGGGTTCGGGTATTTCAGGCGCGGTCTTCAACGCCTCGATGTCGTCTTTCGCCAGCGTCAGCTCGGCCAGGGCCGTTTGCTGTCGCTGCTCGAGCACCCAGGCATCCACCCAGCCCACGGTCAGACTCACCACCGTAAACAGGAAGCGAACCATCAGCGCCAGAGCCAGCGCGCGCATGAGCCAGCCCGCTGCCCGTCCGGCACCCGGCCACCACAGCAGGATCAGAAAGCCGGCCGCAAGGATGGAAACCCCCGCGCTGATGACGGGTTCCGCCGCGATATCCGTGAGGAGCAGTTGCGTGCCCAGGGAGGCGGAGGCGATCAGGGCCAGCCAGCTGAACCGCTCCACCAGATCGTTCAGCGGATCGAGGATTTCGCCGACGGTGATGGTCACGCCCACGCCGATGGGTTGAACGGCAATTTCCGTACCCTGGGCGACGGAAATCACACCATTGAGGCCTCTGGCGATCGCTGCGGTGATGAGTGCCCGTTCGAGGACGGTGGCGAGCCGGGCATCCGCGTCTCTTTCGAGCAGACCGGACCAGGACAGGCCGACCAACCCGATGACAATCAGGGAGATCAGCAGGCGTTGCCAGAGTTTCAAGGTCGGTTCTGGTGTTTTGCCTTGCGTATCCGTTCTGCCTTGGGCATCGGACGCGCCGCTGGGGAGATCGGTCAGAGGAAAAGACCCGCTTTCTGCTGTTCGATGAACAGCGACTCTAGCTTCTCAGAGATCACGTTGCCAAGCTGGTTCCGATCCAGGTCGGAGATTTCCGCCAGCACCTTCGGTTTCACCCGATGCAGGTGCATGACGGGCCAGGACTGCTCGAAGCTTCTCAGGTCGCCCTTGGCCAGCACCGGCAGGAATGGATCGTCCAGCGGCCGGTTTTTCATGATCGCCCGCATCCCGGCCTCGAACGGAATCTGCCGGTTGCCGAGACTCCGGTCTTCGGAAACGTTGGAAAGAAACAGTCCAGTCTTCTCGATCAGTTCGCCCGGGATCACGTACAGCCCGGTGGCAACGACCGCCCGGGTGTCGATGTAGAAGAAGGTGTCGTGAAAGGCGGTCGGGTCCGGCAGGATGACCATCTTCCGTTCGAACTCCTTCGGAAAGTACATGTTGTAGTTGGTGTACAGCTGCTGGACGGAAGGGGAATACACACACAGCGTGTGTTCGAACTGCATGATGAAGTCCATGGCCCGCTGGCGATTGTTGAAATCGTCCAGGTCCCATGCCAGGTCCGGATTTTCCGGAAGGTCGGTCTCCATCGGTGATTCTTCCATGCTCACATGATCCTTTATGTGAAACGTCGTCAGCGAATTCGCATTGCCGGGTTCGAACCCATCCGATATGGATACATTCAATTCCGACAGATCGGATTTTAGGCGGTTGGGGTGGGGTTAGGAGAGAAATCTGGGTTTGGCATATGAAACTGTGATGTCTGTCACGGCTGGTGTGGTACTGGCACCTGTTCCGGAAGGCGCGCCTTTTCTAGGAAGGCGCGCGTCGGGCCGGAACGCCCTCAGTGCAGGGCCGGCTCGAAGGGCTGTGCCAGCATCAGGCCGCGCTCTATCTCCAGCAGTTCCGCCAGCCGCGTTTCGAGCTCGGTTTCGCGGGCGCGGTCTCTGGACGGCTCCGTGTGCTCACTGACTGCCAGCTCGAGAAACAGGTGCCAGTGCCGGCCTTCACTGGCGGTGATGGCGCGGTAGAAGGCTGCCAACCGATTCCGGCCGGGTACCTTTGCATGTTGCAGCCGTTCGGCGATCAGCCCGAAGCGCTCGTTGCCGCGGCGTTCGATGATGGCAGCCACCAGCAGCCTGTCGAGCAGAAAAAAGTCTGAACCGCGGCGGATCTCCCCGTTCAGAGCGCGCACGTAGGCGTCCTTTCTATCCGGACCCGGTTGAACGCCCCGTTCAATGAGCAGGCGGATCACTTCCCGATAGTGGCCGAGTTCTTCCACGGCCAGATCGGCCATGGCCGCGACCAGCGCCGGTCGATCCGGGTAGTGGGCGGCAATGTTGAGCGCCATCCCGGATGCTTTTTTCTCACAGGAAGCATGGTCTTTGAGAAATTCATCGAAGTCGTCAAAAACCGCGTCCAGCCAGCCACCGGGTGTGGGTTCCAGGTCGAGGTCGATCACGGGCTGATCAGGGACGCCCTGTTCGACCACTCAGGCAAAGAGGCGATTCAACCAGGCGGCGATGTGTTCGATCTCTTCCGGACACACCTGATGGCCCATGCCGTACTCGTGCCACTCCACTGTGTAGTTCAGCGTCGTGAGGGCTTCCCGTGAAGTGACGGCGCGGGCGATGGGTATCATGGGGTCCGCCAGGCCGTGGGCCATGAATATGGGGGTGTCGATACTGGCGAAACTGACCTGCTCGGCAAGATGCTCATGGTCGTGTACATAGGTGGAAAGCGCCATGATGCCGGCGAATCGATCCTGCGCCCGGAGCCCCACCTGCAGGGCGATCACGCCACCCTGAGAAAAGCCGGCCAGCACGATCTTGTCAGCCGGCAGGCCGGCGTCCACTTCGGCGGCTACCAGTGCTTCGATGGCCGCTGCCGACGCCTGGATATCGGCTTCCCCAGCCAGAGGCGCACCTGGGTCGATGTCGTACCAGGCCCGCATCTCCATACCCGCGTTGATCGTCACCGGACGTACGGGTGCGTTCGGAAAAACGAACTTCAGGGGCTGGTTCAGTCGGAGCATCGGCACGATGGGTTCGAAGTCGTGGGCGTCCGCGCCCAGACCGTGCAGCCAGATGACGGTTCCAGCCGGGGTACCGTCCGCTTCGATGGTGAGAGTCTCGAGTGTATCGCTCATGGCGGGAAGTATACGGGGATCGGCATGATTTCAGGAATTCGGCTGAAAGCGGACAGGGCATCCGTGAGATAATCACCGGATGGATGAAGGATTGGACAGACCGGTCAGTCGCGAGATCACCCGACTTCGCGGTGCCTGGAAGTTTCTGCTGCCGTATCGAACCCAGGTGATCTTTGCCAGCATCGCCCTGGTGGTGACGGCCACTGTGACCCTGTCGATCGGTCAGGGCATGCGGCTGGTGATCGATGAGGGCTTCGGGAATGGTTCCAGCGCGGTGCTGGTGCAGAGCATTGGCGTATTCGCCCTGCTGGTGGTGCTGCTGACGGCGGGGACCTTTGTCCGATTTTACTTCGTCTCCTGGGTGGGGGAACGGGTCAGCGCCGATATCCGTCAGGCGGTTTTTTCTCACCTGTTGCGTCTGCATCCGGGATTCTTCGAGCTGAACCAACCGACTGAGATTCAATCCCGGATCACCACGGACACCACGTTACTGCAGACGGTGATCGGTTCCTCCGTGTCCATCGCCCTGCGGAACGCGCTCATGTTCATCGGCGGGCTGGTGCTGCTGTTCGTGACCAACGCCAAGCTGTCCCTGATTGTGGTCGCCAGTGTGCCTTTCGTGGTTGCGCCGGTGGTTCTGTTCGGGCGCTCCGTTCGCCGTCTGTCCCGTTCCAGCCAGGATCGGCTGGCGGATGTGGGCAGCTACGCGGGCGAAGCCCTGCGCCAGATCAAGATCGTTCAGTCCTTCAACCATCAGTCCGAGGACGAGCGGGCGTTCAGCGAACGGGTAGAACTCGCCTTCAAGGTGGCCGTGCGACGCATCCGGCAACGGTCCGTGCTGGTAGCGCTGGTGATGCTGCTGGTGCTTTGCGCCATCGCCACCATGCTCTGGGTCGGTGGCCAGGATGTGCTGTCCGGCAACATCACGCCGGGTGAACTGGCGGCCTTCATCTTCTATGCCTTCATCGTGGCGGGTTCGGTCGGGGCGATCAGCGAGGTCTACAGCGATCTGCAGCGCGCCGCTGGCGCTACCGAACGTCTGCTGGAACTGCTGGGTGCCCGGAGTCTGCTTCCGGAGCCGGACGTACCCCGGCTTCCCGAAGAGCCGCTCAGGGTGCAGGCGCGGAACCTGAGTTTTTCCTATCCCACCCGGCCGACGGAACCGGTGCTCACGGATCTCTCCTTCGAGGTGGCGCCTGGCGAGATGCTGGCCATCGTCGGCCCATCCGGCGCCGGTAAGAGCACGCTGCTGGATCTGCTGCAGCGGTTTTACGATCCGCTCGAAGGGCAGATCGAGATTGGCGGGGTGCCTCTGACCGACATGCGTCTTTCCGATCTGCGCGACCTGGTGGGCTTCGTGCCCCAGGATCCGGCGCTGTTTGCCGGCAGTCTGGAAGACAATCTGCGCTATGGCTATCCGGAAGCCGACGAGGCAGCCATTGCCCGCAGCCTGAAACTGGCCCATGCCACGCAGTTCATTGCCGACCTGCCGGAAGGACTCGACACCCGGGTGGGTGAGGGCGGGGTCGGCCTCAGCGGCGGCCAGCGTCAGCGTCTGGCCATTGCCCGGGCCTTGCTGATCGATCCCAGAATTCTGCTGCTTGATGAGGCAACCAGTGCACTCGATGCACAGAGCGAAGAGCATATCCGGGAAAGCCTGAAAGACATGCAGGGGGAACGGACCATCGTCGTGATTGCCCATCGCCTTTCCACGGTCCGCCAGGCGGATCGGATCCTGGTGCTGGAGGGCGGACGACTGGCTGCGGTGGGCACCCACGAAGAGTTGATTGCCGGCAACGAACTTTATGCGCGATTCGTGCAGATTCAGTTCGCCAGCGCGGCTGCAGGGGTGGAGGCCGGTGTGGAGGCAGATATGCCGACTGGCGCGCAGACCAATGTGCCGGCGACCGAATCGGGCAACGGCACCCCGCTGGAGGACCGGCCTGGAGAGGTGTCCACAAGTCCGGCCCATCGTTACACTGGTTGAAAACGGCCGGTTTCTCGCTTCCGGCTGACTTCTGTTCATACATTCATCAGGGGGATTCCTATGGGACCACTTCAGGGTTTTCGCATCATCGAACTGGCCGGCATCGGTCCTGGACCATTTTGCGGCATGATGCTTTCAGACATGGGTGCGGAAGTGATCCGGGTAGATCGGCTGGCGCCGGGGGCCCCTGCGCCGGCTGACGTGCTGGCAAGAAACCGCCGATCGGTCGCGGTCAATCTCAAGAGCCCGGAAGGGGTCGAGACGGTGCTCAAGCTGGTGGAAAGCGCAGACGCCCTCTTCGAAGGCTTCCGCCCCGGCGTGACCGAACGGCTGGGACTGGGTCCGGAAGAGTGCCTGGCCCGGAACGGGAAGCTCGTCTACGGGCGCATGACCGGCTGGGGCCAGGAAGGTCCCATGGCGCAGGCAGCCGGTCACGACATCAACTACATCGCGCTCACAGGCGCACTGCATGCCATCGGCAGGCCGGGCGAGCGGCCGGTGCCGCCCCTCAATCTGGTGGGTGATTTCGGCGGTGGCGGCATGTTACTCGCCTACGGGATCGTCTGCGCGCTGCTCGAAGCGCAGAAGTCGGGCAAAGGTCAGGTGGTGGATGCAGCCATGGTCGATGGCGCCGCGTCGCTGATGGCCATGTTCTACACGATGGCGTCTGCCAATCGGTTCAGCGATCAGCGCGGCACCAATCTGCTCGATGGTGGCGCTCACTTCTACGACACCTATGAGACCAGCGACGGCAAGGCCATCTGCATCGGTTCCATTGAACCGCAGTTTTATGCGTTGCTGATCGAGAAGGCGGAACTGGACCCGGAGAAGTTCGCGCCACAGATGGACGCCAGCCAATGGCCTGCGCTCAAGAAAGAACTGATGACCGTGTTCAAGTCCAAGACCCAGGCCGAGTGGTGCGAGATCATGGAAGGCTCGGACGTCTGCTTCGCGCCGGTTCTGTCTGTTTTCGAAGCGCCGGAACATCCGCACAACAAGGCGCGAAACTCGTTTCTGGAGCTGGACGGAATCGTTCAGCCAGCGCCCGCACCAAGGTTCTCACGCACGGTGCCGGAGGTTTCCGGAATGGCCGGCGCGCCAGGCGCGGATACGGATGCCGTACTCGCCGACTGTGGTTTCACGGCCGACGAAGTCGCTGCGCTGAAAGAAGCGGGCGCGGTGGGCTGATGCTTCCATGAGTTATGCCACCGAGTATCAACGCTCCCTCACCGACCCGGAAGGTTTCTGGGCGGAACAGGCCCGGACGCTGCCCTGGTTTACCGAGCCCACACGGATCCTCAGCCAGGATGAGAACGATGTGTGGCGATGGTTTGCCGGCGGCCGGATGAATAGCTGCTATCTGGCGCTGGATCGGCATGTGGAAGCCGGTCGCGGCGATCAGTTGGCCCTGATCTACGATTCCCCGGTGACGGGTACCGTGGAGAAAATCACTTATCAGGAGCTGACCGATCGCGTGGCGCGGGCCGCGGGCGCGCTCGCGGCCCTGGGCGTGGGTAAAGGCGATCGAGTCATCGTCTACATGCCCATGATTCCGGAAGCAGCCATCGCTATGCTCGCCTGCGCCCGTCTCGGTGCGATTCATTCGGTGGTGTTCGGTGGTTTTGCACCGCCGGAACTTGCGGCCCGGATTGATGATGCGCTGCCCAACGTCATTCTCTGTGCATCCTGCGGGATCGAGGTGAGCACGGTCATTCCCTACAAACCGCTGGTGGACGAAGCCATCGCCCTGTCGACGCACAAACCGGCCCATACGGTCGTGCTGCAGCGTCCTGAAGCACGAGCGAGCCTGGACAGCGTTGGAGACATGGATTGGGCTGACTGGCTCGCCGCAGCAGAACCGGTGGGTTGTACGGAAGTCGAAGCGACAGACCCGCTGTACATTCTTTATACCTCCGGTACCACGGGCAAACCCAAGGGTGTGGTTCGTGACAATGGCAGTCACGCCGTTGCGCTGAATTACAGCATGAAGGCTGTCTACAACTGTGACGTGGGCGACGTGTTCTGGGCGGCATCCGACGTGGGTTGGGTGGTCGGTCATTCCTATATCGTTTACGGACCGCTCATCCGAGGCTGCACCAGCATTCTGTTCGAAGGCAAGCCGGTACGTACGCCGGATGCCGGCGTCTACTGGCGTGTGATCGAGGACTACGGAGTCAGAAGTTTCTTTGTCGCCCCGACCGCGTTCCGGGCGATCAGGAAAGAAGATCCGGAGTGTGAACTCAGGAAGGCCTACGATATCTCGTCGCTGAAGTATCAGTTCGTGGCGGGCGAGCGCCTCGATCCACCGACCTATCACTGGTTGAAAGAACATCTGCAGGTGCCCGTGATCGATCACTGGTGGCAGACGGAAACCGGCTGGCCCATGTGCGCGAACATGGCGGGTGTGGAACTCCTGGAAACCAGGCCCGGATCACCGACCCTCCCGGTCTGTGGCTACGATCTCCGGGTGCTGGACGATGACGGCCGTGAAGTGGGCCCGAACGAAGAGGGTGCCGTGGTGATCAAAGCACCGCTGCCTCCGGGTGCCCTGCCCACCGTCTGGGGTGATCACCAGCGCTATCACGATGCCTACTGGTCCACCTACGAGGGTTTCTATCTCACCGGGGATGAGGGCTTTCGGGATGAAGACGGATACGTCTACATCATGGGCCGCATGGACGATGTCATCAATGTGGCCGGTCATCGGCTGTCCACCGGACAGATGGAGGAAGTGGTGGCGGAGCATCCGGCAGTGGCCGAGTGCGCCGTGGTTGGCATCGCGGACCCGGACAAGGGCCAGATCCCACTCGGGCTGGTGCTGCTGAAGGACGGTGTGAATGTTACGGAAGAGGATCTGCAGGCAGATCTGATCCAGCGGGTCCGGCAGGCGGTTGGTGCCTTCGCCAACTTCAAGTGGGTGGTGGTCGTTGAGCGGTTGCCGAAAACCCGCTCCGGTAAGATTCTGCGCGCCATCCTGCGCAAGATGATCGATGGAGTCGCCTACAACGTGCCTTCAACGATCGATGATCCAGCCATCATTCCTGAAATCGAAGCGCACCTCAGAGAGAGGGGAGTGATGTGATCATCGTCCACGGGACCATCCCCGTCCGGCCAGAATGCCGTGAGGAAGCGCTGTCGCTGGCCCGCCGGATGACGGAGGCCACTCAGTCGGAGCCGGGCTGTATCTCCTATGACTTTTACGTCGGGCTGTCGGACCCCAATACCCTGATGCTTTTCCAGGAGTGGGAGTCCATGGAGGCGCTGATGGAGCACTTCCAGACCGAGCACATGGACGAGTTCCTGCAGGCCCTGCCGAATGTGGTGTCCGGCGAGATCATCACCCGCCGCTACGCGGTGCAGACCATCGAGGAAGATCAGGAGGAGGCTGCGTCGCCGCCTCCGGTCATTCACTGAGCCGGCGGTTGTTCAGAGTCTTCTGCTGACGAAGATCCTGTTGCTGCCTCTGCCTCTGCAATGCGCAGGTGGCGCAAAGCAAACGATGCGGTGAGCACCAGCGCCAGAGCAAACCCCACCTCCCAGAAACCGAGCAGGCGGTCTTCCACGGAAACTGCCTGGAGCACGCCGTGGCAGAAATAAAGCATGGCGGCCAGGATCGCGAACAGATAACTGCGCGGTTTGAGTGTCAGCACACCGGGAAGCACGAGCAGCAACGGCAGCACCTGAATGACGAACCAGATCAGATTCGGACCGCTGGAGGCCAGGGGCTCGACGAAAAACTGACGCAGGCCGGTCAGCGCGAACAGAGAACCGATCGACAGGAGGGTCAGAAACTGGAGACCCCGCAGGTTCATAGCTCAAGCCTCGCAGCCGTCTTCGCGAGCCGTGTGCCCAGGGCTTCGGCGAGTTCGACTTCGTGGGGGGTGAGGGTGGCACTGCCGTCCGTGCCGACGTGGCTGGCACCATACGGTGAACCACCGTCTCTGGTGTTGTTCAATGCGGCCTCGCTGTAGGGAATGCCGGTTATCAGCATGCCGTGGTGGAGCAGGGGCACCATCATCGTCAGCAGCGTGCTTTCCTGCCCGCCGTGCATGGTCGCGCTCGAACAGAACACGGCTGCCGGTCTGCCGACCAGCGTGTGCTGCATCCAGAGGTCGGCGGTGCCGTCCAGGAAGTGTTTCAGGGGTGCGGCCATATTGCCGAAACGCGTCGGCGAGCCGAGTGCCAGACCGGCGCAACCGGCGAGGTCGTCCCTGGTGCAATAGATGGCGCCTTCTTCCGGCACAGGCGGCAGGGTTTTCTCTGTCTGGGCGGCAACCGGCGGCACGGTGCGCAGCCGGGCTTCGAAGTCGCCCGGCTGCTCCACGCCGCGAGCGATATGACGGGCCAGGTTGGCAGTGCCACCGGAACGGGAATAGTAGAGGACGAGGATGTAGGGTCTGTTGGCGTCGGTCATTGTTCTTGTTTCATGGACAACCCGTGTTGCTGGTATCACTATCGCTTACCGGCGAGCATTGTAGGCAGAATCGAACACATGGGTAAGCATGGCTAACAGGGATCCGTCCGGGTCGGCGGCCGAACGGGGAGTGGATCCGAGGGATCTGGTGAGCCGGTTCTGGCTGACTCTACGCTGGTATCTGCAGCAGCTGGTCCGGCAGTTCATGGCATTCGACTGTCCCTCCCGGGCCGGTGCGCTCACTTATACGACCTTGTTTGCCGTGGTGCCCATGATGACGGTGGCGTATGCCATGCTGTCCATACTGCCGGCCTATGAGGGTGTGGCGGAGCGGGTGGAAGTCTTCATCTTTCAGAATTTCGTCCCCACCAGCTCGGAGATGGTGCAGGCGTATCTCTCCGATTTTTCTCATCGGGCCCGGGGTCTGTCGATCATCGGTTTCGTTTTTCTCTTCATCATCACCTTTCTGCTGCTGGTGACCATCGAGGGCACTTTCAACGCCATCTGGGAGGTTGCTGAGCCGCGAACGGGCATTCAGCGCCTGCTCGTTTACTGGAGTGTGATGTCGCTCGGGCCACCGATGATTCTCGGTGGCATTCTGATCAGTTTCTATGTGTCCTCGCTGCCGCTGCTGACGGACCTGGATGTATTCGGTATCGGTACTCTGCTGCTCAGCTATCTGCCGGGCATCCTCACCTGTCTGGGATTCACGGTCATGTACTTCGCCATGCCGAACACTTCGGTGAAGGTTCGGCATGCTTTTCTCGGCGGTGTGCTGGCGATGGTCGCGCTGGAGGTGGCCAAAAAGATCTTCAACATGGTGGTGGCCAATTCCAGCATGGCGTCCATCTATGGTGCTTTCGCAGCGGTGCCGTTCTTTCTCACCTGGATGTACATGGTCTGGGTTCTGATTCTCGGCGGCGCCATCTTCGTGCGCACTCTGAGCCTCAAGCCCGAGATCGATACCGGTCCCACAGAGCCTGTGCTGGTGAAGTGCGCGCGGGTGCTCGAGCTGCTTTATGCGGCCCATCTCGAAGGCCGCGGTGTGACCGACGCGGAGATCGACGAGGCCGTGCTCCTTCATTCCGGTGAACGGGAGCAGTTGCTCAGGGCGCTGCTGGAACTCAAGGTGCTGCGCCATGCGGACGAAGCCTGGATTCTGGGCCGGAGTCTGAAGAGCCTCACCCTGTGGGATCTTTATCAGCGTCTGCCGGAGGGCGTCGATCTGGCGGAGCTGGATCGTGTGCAGGATATGAATCATGTGGTGGAACCGCTCAGATCGCTCGTCCAGTTCGGCTCCAATCAGATGTCCGTTTCCCTCGATACGGTTTTCGCCGCTGTGGAACAGCCTAAAGTCATGCGCCTTCAGGAGTCTTAGAAATGCGTTTAATTTCCGTCATCGTAGTTGCCGTACTGGCGCTGAGCAGTTGTGATCGGGGAGATGTGGTTGAACTTGCCGATGGCGGCAAGGTGCCTTTCGAGCACTGGGAAGGTCGCTGGCTGATCATCAACTACTGGGCGGAATGGTGCGCGCCCTGCAGAAAAGAGATTCCAGAGCTTAATCTGCTGCACGCTGAACGGGCCCGCACCGGCGCCGTGGTGCTCGGCGTGAACTACGATGCATTGACCGGCCAGACGCTTGCCGATCTGGTCGAAGAAATGGGGATCGAATTCCCCGTGCTGGTTGCAGATCCCCGCGAGCGCTGGGGGGTGGAGCAACCGGCCGTTCTACCCAGCACCATCATCGTCAAACCCAGCGGCGAACTTTCCGCGGTGCTGGTGGGTCCGCAACACTATGAGGATCTGATCAAGGCCATCGGTGCGCAACCGGGTGCCTGAGAGACCGGGTAGGGCGTCTTTCGGGACTCGCGCAGCGCTCGAGTACGCGAACACGATTTCATGCACTCCCGCTCCGGCGCTCCGCGCTTCCCTCATTCCCCGAAGTTGCCTCGCTGTGCGAGTCAATTCGGCTCACTCGGCTTCGCTCTCACGTTTATGAAATCGTGTTCACGCACTCGCGCGCTGCTGCACTTCCGGTCGCTCAGCGACAGGCTCCAGCCCGACCGCCTAACGGTATCGGCAGGCCTTCAATCCGTAGTTTGCGCAGCTGGCCAGTAACTCCGGGAGTTCGCTGGACGACTTGTGCCGCCATTGCTTCCGCCAGGCACTGATCACCTTTTCCGGATAGCGCAGGCGACCTTTCGAGCCGTTGTAGCGACCGAGGGCTTCCACCAGATCGCCTTTGGAGACGTCCAGGTAGTGGGAGAGGATGGTGGTGCCGTAGATGACGTTGGTTTCCACGTCCATCAGGTTGTCCATGGGCCGGCCGAGTTCGGCGCGCCAGAACGGCATGATCTGCATCAGGCCCTGGGCGCCCACACGGGAGATGGCATAGCGGTCGAAATGACTTTCCACCTGCATCACGGCCAGCACCAGGTCCGGATCCAGTTCGGCCCGGTGTGCTTCCCGGTAAACGAGTTGCAGAAGGGTGAGTCGCTCGGGTTTCTCGTCCATGTACCGGGCGAGTCTTGATTCGCTTGCCATGAGCCAGACCTGGGCGTCGAATCTGTCGGTTTCCACATGGTTGGCCGCGAGCGTTGCTGCCAGCTTGTCGAGCAGGTCCTGGTCGGCAACTGGCGCCGGCACCAGCAGCATCTCTGCCGTTGCATTCGCGGCCGTGCCTTCAGCCGCGGTGGCGGTCAGCGGCATCAGAGCGAACGCGACTGCCAGAAGTATCAGGATTCTGATCAGGGCGGGCGTTCTCCGATGGCTGGCAATCATGATCGACTCGTGGTTCAGGCGTCCTGCGTGATCCGGTCCAGAACGTCCGCGATGGGCACCGCTTCGGCGTCGCCGCCGGATCGGGCTTTGTACTCCACGTTGCCTTCCTTCAGGGCCCGATCACCAACGGTGATCCGGTGCGGAATGCCGATCAGATCCGCGTCGGCAAATTTCACGCCGGGGCGGTCGTCGGTGTCGTCGAGCAGCACTTCCATGTTCTGGTCCAGACACGTCTGGTAAAGCGCATCTGCTGCCTCCCGCACGGTCTCTGATTTACCGTAGTTGAGTGCAACGATGTGCACCGTAAAGGGTGCAACGGGCGCCGGCCATTTAATGCCGACTTCGTCATGGTTTTGCTCGATGATGGCAGCCACCAGGCGGGTCACTCCCATCCCGTAGCAGCCCATGATGGGAACCAGCGGTTTGCCGTCCTGATCGAGCACGTCCGCACCCATCGCCTCGGAGTAAATCCGGCCAAGCTGGAAGATATGCCCCACCTCGATACCGCGCAGGAAGGCGAGACTGCCCTGGCCATCCGGGGCCGGTTCGCCTTCCACCACGTTGCGCGCGTCGACAACCCGGTCGGCGCTCACGCTCAGATCCCGCTCCCAGTTCACATTGATGTGATGGCGGCCTTCATCATTGGCGCCGCAGCAGAAATCGGCGACCGCATAGGCCTGCTCGTCCACGTAGAAAGGCACGGCCAGATTCACGGGCCCGATGGAGCCCGGCTTGCAGCCAACGGCGGCAATGATTTCTTCTTCTTCGGCGAAGGTGAGAGGCTGGTGCACGCCGGGCAACTTCTCCACCTTGATTTCGTTCAGTTCGTGATCGCCCCGCAGCACGATGGCGATGGGACCTTCCTCGCCGCGGACCAGCATGGTTTTCACACACTGGGATTCCGGCAGTGAGAGCAATTCGCCCACCGCCGTGATGGTGGTGCAGCCTGGTGTATCCACGGTGCTCATGGCCTCACCCGGTGCAGGTCTCTGTGCGGGCGGCGCGCCGACGGCCCGCTCCAGGTTGGCGGCATAGTCGCCTTCGGTGGCGTAGACGATGACGTCTTCCCCGGAATCCGCCAGTACCTGAAACTCATGGGTATTGGTGCCACCGATGTTGCCGGCGTCTGCCTCCACGGGCCGGAAGTCCAGGTCCATACGGCTGAGAATCCGGCAGTAGCAGTCGTACATCGACTGATAGGTCCGGTCGAAAGATGCCTGGTCGAGATCGAACGAATAACCGTCTTTCATGGTGAACTCGCGAGCGCGCATGACGCCGAATCGCGGCCGGATCTCGTCCCGGAATTTGGTCTGGATCTGATAGAAGTTGCAGGGCAACTGCTTGTAACTGTGAATCTCGCGACGGAACAGGTCGGTAATGATCTCTTCATGGGTGGGGCCCAGGCAGAAGTCCCGGTCGTGGCGATCGTGAAAGCGCAGCAGTTCCGGCCCCATCTTTTCCCAGCGCCCGGAGTCCTCCCACAGCTCGGCCGGTTGCACCACGGGCATCAGAACTTCCTGAGCGCCACTTCTGTTCATCTCCTCGCGGATGATGTGCTCCAGTTTGCGCACGACCTTGAGGCCCAGTGGCAGCCAGGTGTAGACCCCGGCGGCTACCTGACGTATCAGCCCCGCCCGCAGCATCAACCGATGGCTGGCCACATCCGCGTCTGCGGGGTTTTCTTTCAATGTTGGGATTAGCAGCTGGCTCTGGCGCATGTCGTTTCCTGATCTGACGACGGGAAGATATCAGTTCTCCAATAAAAAAGGCCGCACCGGGCGGCCTTCTTCAGAAACTGGAACGGTTGATCAACCAACCATTTCCTTCAGCTTCTTCAGCGGGGTCACCCGAACACGGATGCTGGCCGGCTTGGGACCGATAACGATCTCTTCGCCGGTGGCAGGATTACGGCCCATGCGCTTCTTGGTCGCAGGACGCTTTACGGACTTGATCTTCATCAGACCCGGCAGCGTGAACTCACCTACGCCGCGCTTCTTGATGTGACGCTCGATCAGGGTCTCGAGCTCTTCGAGGACGGCGCCAACCTGTGCCTTGGAGAGTTCGGTCTTGTCCGCGATCTCACCGAGGATGGCGGTTTTCGTCATCTTGGTGGTGATGGCAGGAGCTGGCTTCTTAGCAGGAGCTGCTGCCGTTTTCTTTGCAGGTGCTCGTTTCTTGGCCGGTGCTTTCTTCTTAGCGGGGGCCTTTTTCTTGGTCGCCATTAATGTCTGGTCCCTATAAAGGTTTCATTTAAACGAGGCGATTCCACACCGGCATCATGCGTCGGGGTTTCACCCAGTTCCTGAATCGATGAATTAGCAGGAAAAACACTGGTATTTCTCCCTCACCGATGGGGGCGCTTTATAGCCCATCGCCTCGAGGCAGGCAACAGCTCGAGCGACAAAATCCGTGATATGGCTGTATTTTTGCTGGGTTTTCTAAGATCATGCGCCGCTTCACGAAAACCACACGACTCGAAATGCCCATATACGAATATCGATGCGACAATTGCGGGCACGAATTCGACACTCTGCAGAAGGTGAGTGACGATGCACTCACCGTTTGCCCGGAGTGCGGTAAGCCCACACTCATGAAAAAGGTCTCTGCGGCCGGGTTCCGGCTGAAAGGGGGTGGTTGGTACGAAACCGATTTCAAATCCGGGAAGAAGAAGAATGTGGCCGGCTCGGACTCGAGTTCCAGTACCGGTTCCAGCACTTCCAGCTCGGATTCATCCAGCTCGTCCAGCAGCTCCTCGAGCTAAGCAAACCAGGAAACCAGAGAAAATATGCGCAGCCATTATTGCGGTGAGTTCAGCTCTGCCCATGTGGGAGAGGAAGTAAAGGTTGTCGGCTGGGTACACCGCCGCCGCGACCATGGCGGCGTGATTTTTCTCGATATCCGCGACCGCACCGGAATAGTGCAGGTGGTATTCGATCCGGATACGGAAGAGAGCTTTGCGACTGCCGACCGGGTTCGGAACGAATTCGTGCTGGCCATGTCCGGCCGGGTCCGACCTCGTCCGGAAGGCACCGTGAACCCCGATATGGCCACCGGCGAAATCGAGGTGCTCGGCAAGTCGCTGGAAATCCTGAACGCCTCGCAGACCCCGCCCTTCCAGCTCGACGAGTACTCGGAAGCCGGCGAGGATGTCCGGCTGCGCTACCGCTACCTGGATCTGCGTCGACCGGAGATGCAGCAGCGGCTGCAGATGCGGGCAAAGATATCTTCTGCCGTGCGTCGTTATCTGGAAGGCGATGGCTTCTGGGAGATTGAAACGCCAACCCTGACCCGGGCGACGCCGGAAGGTGCCCGGGATTACCTGGTGCCAAGCCGCACACACCCGGGTGAGTTTTTCGCGTTGCCGCAGTCCCCCCAGGTGTTCAAGCAGCTGCTGATGATTTCCGGCATGGACAAGTACTACCAGATCGCCCGCTGCTATCGGGACGAGGATCTGCGAGCGGACAGACAGCCGGAATTCACCCAGATCGACATTGAGGCCTCCTTCATCAGCGAGCAGGCGGTGATGGATCTGACCGAAGGCATGTTGAAATCGCTGTTCAAGGAAGTGCTCGGCGTCACCCTGAGCGACTTCCCGGTGCTCAGCTGGGATGAGGCCATGTCCAGATACGGCAGCGACAAGCCTGATCTCAGAAATCCGCTGGAGCTGACCGACATCGCGGATCTGCTGCAGGAAGTGGAATTCAAGGTGTTCAATGGTCCCGCCAACGACCCGGAGGGTCGCGTGGTGGCGCTTCGGGCGCCCGGGGGTGGTTCGCTGTCACGGAAGGTGATCGACGACTACACGGCGTTTGTCGCCCGCTACGGCGCCAAGGGACTTGCCTACATAAAGGTGAACGACCGGGCTGCCGGTACGGAAGGCCTGCAATCACCCATCCTCAAATTTCTGCCGGAATCGGTGGTCGGCGAGATCCTCGACCGCACCGGGGCAGTGGATGGCGACCTGGTGTTCTTCGGTGCCGACAAGTTCAACGTGGTTTGCGATGCCATGGGCGCACTCAGAAACGAGCTGGGTCGGGAGCTGGGATTGCTCAGCGAATCGGAAGCGGACAAGTGGGCACCCTGCTGGGTGGTCTCCTGGCCCATGTTCGAAAAAGGCCGCGATGGCACTCTGACCCCCGTCCACCATCCGTTCACCCAACCAACCTGCACGCCGGGCGAACTGACGGCTGAGCCCCTGGCGGCGAAAGCCGCCGCCTATGATGTGGTGTTGAATGGCTACGAGCTCGGCGGTGGCAGCCTGAGAATCCACGACCAGGAAATGCAGCAGGCGGTTTTCGAGGCCCTGAAGATCGGTCAGGAAGCCCAGGTGAAGTTCGGCTTCCTGCTCGACGCCCTGAAGCTCGGCTGTCCGCCCCATGGCGGCATTGCGCTCGGCCTCGATCGTCTGGTCATGCTCATGACGGACACGCACGCCATCCGTGACGTGATTGCGTTCCCGAAAACCCAGACCGCTGCCTGCCTGATGACGGCGGCGCCGGGTCCGGTTGACGATCACCAGCTCCGGGAGTTGCATATCCGGACGCTGCAGGTAACCAAAGAGAGTTGAGACGGAGGAACGATGGCCGGCCACAGCAAATGGTCCAACATCAAGCACAAGAAAGCTCGTCAGGATGCCAAGCGAGCCAAGGTGTGGACCAAGCTCATTCGCGAGATCACCGTTGCGGCCCGTCTGGGTGGCGGCGATCCGGCTGACAACCCGCGGCTCAGAGCTGCCGTGGATAAAGGCTTCGGCGCCAACATGCCGAAGGATACCGTCGAGCGGGCCATCACCCGTGGTGCCGGTGGGCAGGACGGCAGTGACGTCGAAGAACTCACCTACGAAGGCTATGCCAATGGCGGGGTGGCCGTGCTGGTGGAGGTGATGACGGACAACCGCAACCGCACCGTGGCGGAAGTCCGCCATGCCTTCTCGAAATTCGGCGGCAATCTGGGCACGGATGGCTCGGTGGCCTATCTCTTCAGTCGTCAGGGTGTCATCAACTATGCGCCGGGCGTGGATGAAGAAGCGGTGATGGAAGTGGCCCTGGAGGCAGGCGCCGAAGACATCGAGAGCGAGGAAGATGGTGCCATCACGGTCACCACGCCCTGGGAAATCATGGGTGACGTGGTGGATGCGTTGAAGGCCGCCTCCCTGGAACCGGACAACGCGGAAGTGGACATGGTGCCTTCCACCTATACGCCGTGCGACGATGAGCTGGCGGAAAGCGTGCTCAAACTGGTGGATGCCCTTGAAGAGCTGGATGACGTGCAGAACGTTTACAGCAACGCCGACATCCCTGACAGCGCTCTGGAAGGCTGATTTTTCAATGGTCCGGATAAAATGGTCCGGGTGATCGGCATCGACCCCGGCTCCCGCCTCACGGGATATGGGGTCGTCGAAGTATCCCCCCGTGGCCTCAGTTACCTCGCCAGCGGTTGTATTCGCACCGGCCGTGGTCCCTTTGCGGAACGGCTTGCCGAGATTTATCAGGGCGTGCATGCCCTGATCGGCGAGCACGGACCGGAAGTCATGGCCATCGAAGAGGTTTTTCTCGCCCGTAATCCGGATTCCGCACTGAAGCTGGGGCAGGCCCGGGGCGTTGCCATTGCCGCCGGTGTCGCCCATGGACTGCCCGTGCATGAGTACGCGGCCCGCAAGGTGAAGCTGGGCGTGGTGGGCACAGGGCGGGCGACCAAGGCCCAGGTACAGCACATGGTCCGCGTGCTGCTGACGCTGCCGGGCGAGCCTCAGGCAGATGCGGCGGATGCGCTTGCGATTGCCATATGTCATGTCAATACTGTCGGGCTTGACCGTTATCCCCCCGGCGGAACCTGAAAACAGATGTCCAGATGATCGGCCGAATCCAGGGCAAATTACTGGAGATAAGCGACAACCTGCTGCTCATTGACGTGAGCGGCGTCGCTTATGAGGTGGAAGCCACCAGCGCCGCACTGGCAGCGGCTTCGGCACCGGGCGTGGACATCACGCTCTTCACCCATTTTGTCGTCCGTGAGGATGCACAATTACTTTACGGCTTTGGCTCCAAGACCGAGCGGGATGTATTCCGCGACCTGATTCGGATCAACGGTGTGGGTCCGAAGATGGCGCTGGCCATCGTTTCCGGGCTGACCCTGGAAGCCCTGGCAGAGGCGGTACGTGCCAAGGACGTGGCTCTGCTGACCCGGGTTCAGGGCGTCGGCAAGAAGACGGCCGAACGCCTCCTGGTGGAACTGAAGGATAAGCTGGGCAACCTGCATGTGGTGGTGAAGCCGGTTTCGGTAGGGGCCGATCACGGGGCTACCCGGGAAGCGGAAGACGCTCTGGTTTCCCTCGGTTACCGGCCACTGGAAGCGCAACGGGCGGTGGCCGCGGTGGCGGAAAACATGGCGGTGGCCAGTGGTGAAGAACTGCTGCGGGCCGCGCTGCAGCAGATAGCCCGGCAGGCTGAGGCCGGTGGTGCGGTCCGTCAGGATAGAGTGCGATGAGTATCGAACCTGATCGCCTGGTCTCCGCGGGTATCACGTCAAACGACGGCAACGAGGCCCGGATCGAGCACGCGCTGCGACCGGAGCGCCTGGCCGACTATGTGGGCCAGGCCGCGGTCAAAGAGCAGATGGAAATCTTCATCCAGGCTGCCCGGCAGCGGGACGAAGCGCTGGATCATACCCTCATCTTCGGTCCGCCCGGACTGGGCAAGACCACGCTCGCCAACATCATCGCGAACGAGATGGGCGTCGCCATCAAGTCCACTTCCGGGCCGGTGCTGGAGCGGGCGGCGGACCTGGCGGCCATGCTCACCAACCTGGAACCGGGCGACGTGCTGTTCGTGGATGAGATACACCGCCTGTCGCCGGTGGTGGAAGAGATTCTCTACCCGGCGATGGAAGATTTTCAGATCGACATCATGATTGGCGATGGCCCCGCGGCCCGGTCGTTGAAGCTCGATCTGCCCAAGTTCACCTTGGTGGGCGCCACCACCCGTGCGGGCCTGCTTACCTCGCCGCTCCGGGACCGATTCGGCATCGTGCAACGTCTGGAGTTTTATACGGTCCAAGAATTGACCGATATCGTCGCCAGTTCGGCTGCCAAACTAGGCCTCGCTGTCGAGGACGACGGTGCACAGGAGGTTGCCAGGCGCTCACGGGGCACGCCACGGATAGCCAACCGCCTGCTCCGCCGCGCCCGCGATTTCGCGGAAGTGAAAGCGGATGGTGAGATCAATCAGCAGGTGGCGGACGACGCGTTGAATCTGCTGAAGGTGGATGCAAAAGGCTTCGACAGCATGGATCGACGGCTGCTGATGACCATCATGGAGAAATTCTCCGGCGGCCCTGTGGGTCTCGACTCCCTGGCGGCGGCGGTCAGTGAGGAGCGTGACACGATTGAAGATGTGCTCGAGCCCTATCTCATACAACAGGGGTTCCTGATGCGAACGCCCCGTGGCCGGGTGGCCACCGGTAAGGCCTATGAGCACTTCGGCCTGCCGGCGCCGGGAGGAACCGAACCGCAACCCAAGCTCGATCTGGACTGACAGGAGTACCCTTGCCCGAACAGCTCTCCATTTTTGAACTCATTGCCAACGCCAGTGCGCTGGTGCAACTGGTCATGGCCGTCCTGATGCTGGCGTCGATCAGCAGCTGGGTGATGATCTTCCAGCGATGGATCTATCTGCGCCGGATCGCCGTGGAGGTGGATACCTTCGAGGACCACTTCTGGTCCGGAATCGATCTCCGTGAACTCTATCGTGAGCTGGAGGCCGAAGAGGACCTGAACGGCATCGAGGGCATGTTCGTCTCCGGGTTCAAGGAATATACGCGCCTCTCAGAACAGTCGGGCGCCGATACCGATTCCATCATGCAGGGCGTGCAGCGGGCCATGCGGGTGGCGCTGAACCGGCAGGAAGAGAAGCTCGAAACCCATCTCGCTTTTCTGGCCACGGTGGGTTCCACCAGTCCGTACATCGGCCTGTTCGGAACCGTCTGGGGAATCATGAATTCATTCCGGAGCCTGGCGAACATGAGTCAGGCAACACTGGCCACGGTGGCCCCCGGTATCTCCGAAGCGCTGGTGGCGACCGCCATGGGTCTGTTTGCCGCCATACCTGCGGTCATCGGCTACAACCGTTTCTCGGCCCGGGTGGAGGTGCTCATCAATCGTTACGAGACCTTCACTGAAGAGTTCACCGCCATTCTTTATCGTGCGGCACATGCCAAGCGTTGAGTGGCGTTCAGGTGGAGCATAGCTGATGGCAGCCCGTCGCAAGCCCATGTCCGAGATCAACGTCGTGCCCTATATCGACGTGATGCTGGTGCTGCTGGTGATTTTCATGGCGACCGCACCGCTGTTGACCCAGGGTGTGCAGGTGGATCTGCCCAAGGCGCCTTCGGAACCCATCGATGAAGCCCAGAATGACCCGCTGGTGGTTTCCATGCGTGCCGACGGTGCCATCTTTCTGAATCTCGGCATGTCGGATTCGGATGACGAAGGCACCCGCGTCACCGTCTTCTCGCTGGAAGATCAGGCGGGCAAAGTACTTCGGGCGCGGCCGGATGTGCCCGTCTATGTGAAGGCCGACCACACTCTGGACTACGGCAAGGTGGTCGGCGTGATGACCGTGCTGCAGAAAGCGGGCGCAGAAAGCGTTGGCCTGATCACCGATCCGCCGGATCTCGGGAGTTCCTGACATGATCTGGACGGTGCGTCAGTACGGGTTGCCGTTGCTGCTCGCGCTCGCGCTGCATGCGGCACTCGGGGTCTGGCTGAAAGGGATGTGGCAGCCGAGCCAGACCGAATCGAATATCTTCAAGCCGAAGGTGGTGCATTCGACGCTGCTGGTTCTGGAGCCGAAAGCCAAACCCACACCGCCGCCGAAGGCGCAACCGAAGCCGCAGCCGGATAAGGCCGCACAAGCGCGGGAAGCGGCAGCCCGGGAAGAAGCCGCACGTAAAGCCGCGGCGGCGAAGGCGGAAGCGCAAGCCCGGGCAGATCGGGAAGCACAGGAACAGGCCCGTCAGCAGGAGGCAGCGCGTGAGCGGGCCGCCCGTGAAGAAGCCGCCCGGCAGCAGCGTCTGCAGGCCCTGGCCGATTCGTCATTCCTCGATTCGCTGGAGGACGAGGCCGTCGATCTGGCTGAGGCGGCCAGTGCCGACGCAGAGGCGGTGGCTCAGTCCTATCGGTTCGGGATCTATCAGAAAGTAGTGGCCAACTGGTCCCGGCCGCCGAGTGCCCGGAATGGCATGGAGGCCCGGCTGCAGGTGGAGCTCGTGCCCACCGGCGATGTGGTGGCGGTCATGCTGCTCGAGTCCAGTGGCAGTGCGGCCTTTGACCGGTCTGCGGAAAACGCCGTCAAAAAGGCGCGCCGCTTTGAAGTTCCCAAGGAAGGCGCCATTTTCGAGCAGTACTTCCGTCGTTTCACCCTGTTGTTCAAACCAGAGGATCTGTTGCGTTGAGCATTCCATCAGTTTCTTACGGCGCCGCTTATGCGGCCGTCTTTACCAGCCTGTCAGTGCGGATGCAGCGGCGCTTGCCGATTGTCCCGACTCTGTTCGCTGTTGTGTTCACCGTTCTGTTCACCGCTCTGTTCGCCAGTCCGGGCGTACGGGCGGCAGACAGCCTGGATACGATCATCATCGATGCGGGCTACGACAAGCAGACGAGCATTGCCATCGTCCCGTTCAGTCAGGGGCCCGAATTCGATGGTCTGCAGCCGCTGTCTGAAATCGTCGAGTTCGATCTGGCCCGCAGTGGCCAGTTTGCCCCGGCCGCACGGGACAACATGCTTTCCTTCCCGTCGAGACGGGAAGACGTGTTCTTCCGTGACTGGCGTGTGCTGGGTGTTGAGTATCTTGTGATCGGGCGGACGCTCATCGATTCGACGGGTAAGTTGCGGGTGGACTATCACCTGTTCGACGTGTTCAACGAGCGGGAGATGATCGTTGATACCGTCACCACGTCCCGGTCCAACTGGCGGGACGCGGCACATCATGTGGCTGACCAGGTGTTCGAGTCCGTGACCGGGATTCAGGGGGCATTCTCCACCCGCATCCTCTACGTTCTGGCAGAGAACGTGAGCACGCCGAGCGAGCGGTTCAGTCTGCAGATGGCGGATTCGGATGGCCAGCGTGCCCAGACCCTGTTCTCCTCCACCGAGCCGCTGCTCTCCGCGAGCTGGGCGCCGGATGGCAAATCCGTGGTCTACGTTTCCTTCGAGACCGGCAAGCAGTCCATTGTCCTGCAGAACCTGACGACGGGCAGTCGGCAGTTGATCACCAATTTCTCGGGGATCAATGGTTCACCCATGCTGTCTCCGGATGGGCGGCGTCTGGCCATGGTGCTCTCCAAGGACGGCAACCCCGAGCTCTATGTGATGGATCTCGCGGACAGAGCGCTCAGACGGGTCACCCGACATCACGCGATTGATACGGAGCCGAGCTGGACTCAGGACGGCCGGCATCTGATTTTCACCTCTGATCGGGGTGGCCGGCCGCAGATCTACAAGGTGGAGCTGGCCAGCAATCTGGTCGAGCGGCTGACCTTCGAAGGTGCATACAATGCCAGCGCCACGCTGCTGCCGGATGGGGAACACCTGGTTTATGTACATCGGCGTAATGGCGTGGATCACGTTGCCTGGCAGGATCTGGCTCAGGATGACGTTCGTGTGCTTACCCAGACCTCTCTTGATGAATCGCCCTCCGTGGCCCCCAACGGCACCATGCTGATCTATGCGACGCAGGTGGAGGGGAGAGGTATACTTGCCGTGGTCTCAATCGATGGTCGTGTGAAGTACCGACTGCCCTCATCTGCTGGAGATGTGCGTGAGCCGGCCTGGTCCCCGTTCATCGAGACCCTCTAAGGAGAACCCCCAAATCATGAGCCCCCTGAAAATAACGAATATGCAGAAACTTTTTGTCCTGTTGCTTGCCTTCGTGCTGGCAGGCTGTGCAAGTACCGCCCAGGATCCTGTCGATGATGAGGTGGTCGAACCACCGGTGGAAGTCGTCGATACGGCCCCTGAGCCGGTGCCCCCGCCCCAGGAGTTCGAAGCTTTCGACCCTGATCTGAATCCCTACGTGCCGGGCACCAACCGCCTGCTGCCGAGGACCTTTTACTTCGGCTTTGACCGCGCCGTGATCGGCCCGGATGATCTCGCTTCCCTGGAAATGCATGCCACGGTGCTGCGCAACAATCGGGACCGCTCGGTGGTGATCGAAGGCCATTGTGACGAGCGTGGCACCCGGGAGTACAACCTCGCTCTGGGTGAACGGCGGGCCGATGCTATTCGCAGCTACCTCACCTCGGCCGGCGTCTCGGCGCGGCAGATCGAGACGGTGAGCTACGGCGAAGAGCGTCCGGAGGATCCCGGCCATGCTGAATCTTCCTGGACCCGCAATCGTCGCGCGGTGCTGATCTACCGGTAGGCACGCCATGCAGACGTGGAAGCAGAAAATTGAACGGTCGGCCCAGCTCATGGTTCAGCTCATGGTTCAGCGTACGGCTCGGTTTGTGGCCCTGACGGCGACAATGCTCGTCGGCAGCCTGCTGCCGGCCGGGGCTGCCCTTGCCCAGCAAGCGGCGCCGGCCGCCGGGGGCGCTCAGACCGCTCAACCGGCCAGCACAAGCGATCGCCGGCTTTCGGAACTCTTCTATCAGATTCAGGTGCTTCAGCAGGAGGTGCAGGAACTGCGCGGGCTCGTGGAAGAGCAGGCCTACCAGCTGAACCGGCTGGCCCGGGATCAGAAAGAGCAGTACATCGATCTCGACCGCAGGGTGGCCGGGCTGACCACAGGCGCCGTTACGGGCGCGGGTATCGGGGCGGCAGGTAACGCTGCGTCCGGCACCCAGACCGCGGGCAGCAGCACGGGCAGCTTTGCTGGCAGTCAGAGTGCCGGCACGGCGAACCCGGCGCCTGTCGCCGCGGTACCGGCTGCAGGCGGCGTATCCGAGCGCGAAGCCTATCAGGGCGCCTTCGATCTGATGAAAGGGCGCAAGTTCGACGAGTCTATTGCGGCGTTCAACGATCTGATCGCCCGCTATCCGAACGGTCAGTACACGCCCAATGCCTTCTATTGGCTTGGTGAATTGTACCTGGCTCAACAGAACACCGAACAGGCACGGCAGTCGTTCATGCAGGTGATCGGTCTCTATCCTGATCATCCCAAGGTGCCGGATACGCTCTACAAGCTGGGCGTTGCCTACCACCGGTTGGGGGATACCACCAAGGCGATGGAGTATTTCTCCGACGTGCAATCCCGCTTTCCGCAGAGTTCGGCTGCCGGGCTTGCCGCCAGCTATGAGCAGGAGCTCCGCTGAACCGGGCGTAGCCACGTTCGGACCGCGCACAATGAATACCGTCCAGGAGGAGATCGCTCCGAGAAACCGCAGCGATCAGGTCCGGCTGACAGAGATTTTCCTGTCGCTGCAGGGTGAGTCCACGTCGGTCGGTCTGCCGACGGTATTCGTCCGCCTCACCGGCTGTCCTCTTCGCTGCACTTACTGTGATACGGCATACGCCTTCCACGGTGGCAAATCCGTTGGCATCGGTGAAGTGCTGTCGGAAGTGGCAGGCTACCAGACCCGTCACGTCACTGTGACGGGCGGTGAACCGCTTGCACAGCCGGGTGTGCTGACGCTCATGACATCGCTGTGCGATGCAGGGTATGCGGTTTCCATTGAGACCAGCGGTGCTCTGGATGTGACAGACGTTGACCCCCGGGTACGCAAGGTGCTGGACCTGAAGACGCCGGGATCCGGCGAGATGCATCGAAATCTCTGGTCCAATCTCGAGCAGTGCGGCGCCGGAGACGAAATAAAGTTCGTGCTCTGTGATCGTCAGGATTACGACTGGGCGAAACTGAAATGCGATGAGCTGGGCCTCTACGAGCATCCCGCTGAAGTGCTGTTCTCGCCGGTGGCCGATGCCCTCCCGGCACGCACGCTGGCGGACTGGATTGTTGCCGACCGCCTCGCTGTCCGGTTCCAGGTGCAGTTGCATAAACTGCTCTGGGGCGATGAGCCCGGGCGCTGATGAGCAGCGGGAATGCAAAAGCCGTGGTTCTGGTCTCTGGTGGCCTGGATTCCGCGACCGTGCTTGCCGTGGCCAGACAGCAGGGCTTTGATTGCTACGCGATCTCTTTCGACTACGGGCAGCGCCACCGGGCGGAACTGGAAGCCGCGGATGGCGTTGCCCGAACGCTCGGCGCCTTGGAGCATCGGGTAGTGCCGATCGATCTCTCGGCCTTCGGTGGCTCGGCGCTGACAGACGAAGCCATAGCGGTGCCGGAGTCCGGGCTGGTGCCGGACGAGATACCGGTCACCTACGTGCCGGCGCGAAACACGGTCTTCCTGTCGCTGGCCCTGGCCTGGGCAGAGGTTCTTGGTGCCACCGATCTCTTCATCGGTGTGAATGCAGTGGATTACTCCGGCTATCCGGATTGTCGCCCGGCGTTCATCGACGCCTTCCAGCAACTGGCAAATCTGGCCACCCGGGCGGGCGTAGAAGGTGATTCGTTTGCCGTGCATACGCCGCTCATCGATCTGACCAAGGCCGATATCATCCGTCTCGGACTCGAACTCGGCGTGGACTACCGCCAGACCGTCTCCTGTTACCAGGCTGACGCCGGGGGGGCGGCCTGCGGCAAGTGCGACAGCTGTCGTCTGCGCCGGGAAGGCTTCGCAGCGGCCGGCGTTGCTGATCCGACACGCTATTTCTGAGTCGGAAGCGGAGGCCCCCGCGCACCTCGGAGTGGCTTCGAATGCCTTCAGGTCGCTCATCCCAGGCTTTTCGATTCATTGCTAGAAGCTATCGAACAGATAGATACAATCGAATATACCTATCGAACAGCCCGGCGTATATTGGCTCCCGTACTCGAAACAAGACGGAGCTAAGCGATGGAAATCAACATCGGCATTGACGCGGAAAGCAGAAAGGCGATCGCCGAAGGTCTGTCCCGGTTGCTTGCCGACAGTTACAGCCTCTACCTGAAGACCCACAACTATCACTGGAACGTCACCGGGCCTCAGTTCACCACGCTGCACACGCTGTTCGAAACGCACTACATGGAACTGGCGCTGGCCGTCGACGAAATCGCCGAACGGATCCGTGCGCTCGGTCATCGGGCACCGGGGTCTTATTCCGAGTTCGCTGAGCTCAGCGTGATCGAGGAAGACCGGGATTCGCCGGACGCCAATGAGATGATCGCCCGGCTGGTCGCAGGTCAGGAGGCCGTCGTGCGCACGGCCCGGGATGTGATCAAACTCGCCGGCGATGCGGGTGATGAGCCCACGGCAGACCTGCTGACCCAGAGAATGCAGGCCCATGAGAAAAATGCCTGGATGCTGCGCAGTCTGCTCGAAGTGGCTGCCTGAACCAGTAACAACCAATCTGAGGAGTAATGAAAATGGAAAATAGAGAAGGACAACGGGTACCCGATGTGGCGTTCCGCGTACGCAAGGGCGATGACTGGCAGAATGTCGGACCTGACGACATTTTCGCGGGAAAGACGGTAGTGGTGTTCTCCCTGCCCGGCGCTTTCACCCCAACCTGCTCGTCATCTCACGTGCCGCGCTACAACCAGCTGGCAGACACCTTCAAGCGCCACGGCGTGGATGACGTGGTCTGTGTCTCGGTGAACGACAGCTTTGTGATGAATGAATGGCAGGAAAGCCAGCAGGCCTGGAACCTGACCTTCCTGCCGGACGGAAACGGCGAATTCACGGAAGGCATGGGTATGCTCGTCGATAAGGATGAGCTCGGCTTCGGCAAGCGCTCCTGGCGCTACTCAATGCTGGTGAAGGACTGCGTCGTGGAGAAGATGTTCATCGAGCCTGAGGTGGAAGGCGATCCCTTCGACGTCTCCGACGCAGACACCATGCTTGACTATCTAGCACCCGGCGCACCGGCAATTCAGGACGTGGTCGTGTTCACCCGCAAGGGCTGTCCGCACTGCACAACGGCCAAGAAGGCGCTGACCGCAGCCGGCATCGACTACGACGTGCTGCTGTTGAATCGTGATTTCAGCGATCGCACCTTGCGTGCCGTATCCGGCCGCACCAGCGTGCCCCAGGTCTTTGTCAATGGTGAGCTGATAGGCGGCGCCGACGACCTCGAAGCCTGGTTGAAAACGCGGGCCTCTGTGGCGGCCTGAACGCAGTGTTACCCGGCCTGGAAGCAGCCTGTTTCCAGGCCGGGGACTGGGGCGTCTTGCCAGCGATCCAGGGGGCGGCATCCGGGCAAACAGAGCCGGCGCGATTGACATAAGCGTGAATAATCACGTATTATTCACGTATGACTACATCAAATACTGCAGAAGGCAGAATAACTCTGGCCTTCGAACTGCTGGATGCGGCCGGATACCTGGAGCACCGATTGGATCGGGCACTGTCGGCTATTCGTGGATTGAGCTTTTCGGAGTATCGCCTCCTGCGGGCGTTAGCGGCGCAGCCGGATGCCCGGGCTATGCGGGTGGAACTCGCCAAAGCGGTGCGGCTGACCCCTTCGGCGGTGACGCGGGCACTGAAGCCGTTGGAGAAGCTCGGTTATGTGGAGACGCTGAAGAGCGATCGGGATGCCCGGCGAAGCCTCGCCTGTCTGACAGGCAGTGGCCGTGAACTCCTGACGGATGCGGAAAACGTTGCCCGGGATGTGCTCTCGGACCTGCCGCTGGAGAGTCTCACCAGCACCGGCATCGACGAGTTCCTGCGAACAGTCGGCGAGCGGATCTGAGGCTGATCCGTTGGCGGGCATCCCTGATCTCAACACCGGCGCCCTGGCGCCGGTAGCGGATGAAGTCGAGGTGGCGGACCTGGCCGTTCTCGGCAGTATCCCCGACGCGCTTTCCGGGATGCTGGTCCGAAATGGGCCGAATCCACATAGCGGCGCCTTCAGCGGCGAAGGCATGCTCGACTGGTGGCCGGAAGCGGCCATGCTGCACGGCGTGCACATCGGCGCCGGTGAAGCCCCCCGTTACCGCAACCGGTGGCTGCGAACCCGTGCCTGGGGCCAGCAGTTCGACGCTGAGCGGGCCGCCCGTTATCCGGAAACGAATCCGAATGTGAACGTCATCCGTCATGCCGGTCTGGATCTGGCGCTGGCGGAAGGCGGGCCGCCTTTGAGCTTCGATGCCATGCTGGCGACACTGGATGTGCCGCCGTCCCTTGCCGCGGGTATCACGGCGCACCCCAAGCTGGACCCCGGTACCGGGGAACTGATGTGGTTCCGCAGCAGTTGGGCCGAGCCCTATCTGGTGTATGGCGTATCGGACCATCGCGGACAGGTGATCGTGGAGCAGGAAGTGGCGCTGCCCGGCCCGGCAATGATGCACGACTTCGCCATCACCGAGCACTTCAGCTTGCTGCTCGACCTGAACGTTGCCTATGATCTGGCGCTGTTGGCGCGTGGTCTGCGTATTCCGATCCGCTGGTTCGATGAACGCGAAGCTCGCATCGGCGTTCTTCCGAGACAGGGCGGTGAGGTCCGCTGGTTCTCGATCCAACCCTGTTTTCTCCAGCATGTGGCCAACGCCTTCGAAACCGATGATGGCACAATCGTGCTGGATGCGGTGCGCTATGACACATTCCTGAAGCTGGATGAGGCGCTCGGCGATTTCCTGCCGAATCCCCTTGGCCGCCTGTGGCGGTATGAAATCGACCTCGACACCGGTGTGGTCGATGAATGCCCGCGTTCTGCAGAGAATGTGGAGATGCCGCGCATCAACGAATCGCTGACCGGTCGGCCCCACCGCTATGTCTATGGCGTTGTTCAGCCGACAGATGAGCAGATGCGTGGGGTGGTGAAGATCGATGCCGCCACCGGGCAGACGGACACCTATATGCCACCACCAGGGGATCAGAACAGCGAGCCGGTCTTCGTTTCGGACCCGGCGCGGACGACGGCAGAAGATGGGGGCTGGCTGCTGTTCTGTGCCTATCGTGCCGACACGGACACGAGCGATCTGGTCATTCTGGATGCGCAGAATCTCAAAGAGCCGGTGGCCGTGATCCGCGTGCCCCGACGCATCCCGGCAGGATTTCATGGCGCCTGGTTGCCCGATCTCCCCATCCCGGAAAGTGCCGACAGTTGATGGACTACGTCGGTGAGCTGGCCCGCCGGGCAGGGAATGGAGAGGCCGACGCCATCCTGTTTTTCATCGCGCTCTATCTGCTCGCGGTGTGTACCTACTCTCTGATCATGCAGGTTCGCATGCGATCCTGGCCGGGTGTGCAGGGTCAGTTGCTTCACATGGGCACGAAAAAAATCGGCGGCGGCACAAGGGTGACATCCGATCAGGACTACCGTAACAAAGTGCTCTATGAGTACGAAGTGGGTGGCGCCAGGTATCAGGGTCGTCGGCTGTCACCGTGGATCATTCAGACCAACCACAATCTCAGGAGCCTGCTCAAACGGCAGATCGGCAAGGTGGCAGTTTCAGAGGATGGCGGCGTGACGGTCTATTACAACCCGCGTAAGCCGAAGCAGAGCGTCCTCATCAAACCCATCCGATTCGGCATCCTGTTCACTGCCGCATTGGCATTTCTGCCGATCCTGCTGTTTCTCGTCAGTGATCTCTATCCGCACTGATCGAAGTACACTGTGCGGGGTTCAAAGCGTTCCGCGCGAATTCCTGGCCCAGTCCTGGCGCTACCATAGACGCCGGCGGGTCGTCGTGAGACGTTTACCGCTCAACCAGAACAGGAGGATGGGAACATGATCGATCTGCAGGCAACCGTGCGCTGGGTAACCGGTGTGATTACCGATCCGGAAACCACGGCGCAAAGTTACCGGGAAACCACGCCGAACTGGCAGAGCACCTTCTTTGTGCTGACGCTGCCGTTGTACGTCGGTGCTTACCTGATTGCGATCGTATTGTCTTTCGTAACCGGGGGTGGTCTGTTTTTCGGCTCGCTGAGTTTCGGCATCGCCGTGTTTGCCTTGCTCTGGTCGTTGCTGTGGACGTTCGTGATCGCCGTGCTGTTCGACTGGCTGTCGGAGCGATTCGATGGCAAGCGCAACTTCGATGCAGCCTACGCGGTGGTGGGTCTTGCCATCGTGCCGGCCGCCGCGGGCACCGCAATCGGTCCGTTTCCCTGGATCGGCTGGCTGATCAGTCTTGCGGCAAGCATCTACTCACTGATGCTGGCCTATCGCTTTCTTCCGCTGTTTCTCGAGATTCCGGAAGACAACCGGGCCAAACACTTCGCGCTCTCCATCATCGCCGCCATTGTCGTCAACATCATCGTCAGCATGGCCATGGGGCCTCTGTTCCTGAGCAGCGCCATGGATGAGGTGATGCGGGAAAATACCAGCGATACCCAGGCCACCGGCACCATCTTTGGCGGCGGCTTCGAACGTCAGGCGAAGATCGCGGAAACGGCGGCGGAGGACACTTTCAATCCACCCGCTGATGGGAAGCTCAGCGACGCGCAGGTAGCGCGATTCGCTGACATGCTTACCAAGACGCAGGAACTCAAAGAACGGCTGAGCGGTTCGCTGGAGAACATGGAAGAGAAGGAGCCCTCTCTCAGCGATATCATGAGTGGCGTGGGTGGTGTTGTCCGGCTCTCGACGGCCGAGATGGAAGTGGTGAAGACGGCGGGTGGCAACTGGGCGGAACACCAGTGGGTGCGGGGTCAGATTGAGACCGCCCGGATCCAGAAGGATCTCAATGACACCACGGCTCACAACTATGAGTTGTATATGAAGTATCGGGATCAGATCGACGCGACCGAGTAATATCGGGGCCGTTACTTCAGGCTGACGGCGCACGCCACATCTGTGAGTGCGCCGTATTCTCTCGGCGTGCGAGCTAACGGCCCTTTCGGACGGTCGCCTCGAAACGACCGTCTTTGATCGTCAGCCTCTGCCTGTCTGGTTCATCCTCTGTGGGTCTCAAAGACCGGTACGACATGCCGGCTTCGAAGTGGCCAGACAGCTGTAGCGACTCACCTTCGCGATGGATCGAATCCGTCACCAGTCGCGTAAATCCACCGTCTTCGTTGGATCCGTACCCCTGTGTGATGCCACCCGACAGGTAGACCACTTCCGCATCGAAAACTTCACCGTCTGTACCCGAAGCAGAAATTGAGATCATGAGGCCCTCCCGGCTATCGATCAGCGTATCCGGTCGTCTGTGACCGAACAGAGTGATCTGCGTCGTTCCCGCGATGTTTTCCCAGGAACTCTGGCTCTGATAGCTGCCATTCACCGCTCCGCTGGTAATGTGCCACTTGCGGGATTCGCCATCGAGCGTTCCTTCGATGTAACCATCCATCGACTGAACGGCTCCCAGGTCGGTCCCAGTTGTCGGTTCCGGCGACCCGCTGTCGCACCCCCAAACGGTAGTACAGAGAAGGGAAACAACTAGAGTTCGTGCTATCGGATACATATATCTGACTCCTTTCCGTAATTTGGACACCGCTGTTCGTTGTGCGACGGCATCTCCGGGCTGCATCGGCTGCTTCATCACCTCAACGACCGATCAGACGGTTGAACGCTTTGTTCACCTGTCTGCGCGTTTCGTACTGAACTTCCTCTTCGGCCTGCAGCCGTGCCGTGTTGACGGTCCGCCCCAGAAATTCGGACAAAGTCCGGGAGGGTGCGGGTGCGTGGGGTGCTGCATCGGTCGCCTGCGTGTCGCTCGTTGACTGTCCAGACATTCCGCTTTGCTCATTCGGGTCCGCATTTGCCGATGCGGTGATCAGTGCCGCGATCAGCAGCAGTGTTGTGGATTTCATCTGGTACTCCATGATTACTGTGGACTCACCGAGCTTTAGCGGGATTGCAGCTCAAAACCGCCAGGTCGTGTTCAATCTGGGTGCTGCTCAACCAGCCAGGCACAGAGCCTCGTACGGAGCGGAGAGCGTGGTGCCTTGGAGGGTCTGACGGGATTCGTCGATCAGCGCCTTTCCCTCCGGCTGACCTTGTCGAACGCGAGCCGCACCCATGAGACAGCGGGCGATGGCAGTGGGCTGAAGACTGTCAGGCCGACCTTCGAGCCGCTGGAAGGCGGAGGATGCCCGAGATTCTGCCGCAGCGGGCTGGCCCGTTTCCAGGAGTGCTAACGCCATCGAGATCAGAGGCAGTGCGGTCCTTGGGTGTCCGTCCGGCAGCAGTTCCTCATAGAGCGTCAGCGCCTGTTCATGCAGCGTGAGTGCCTCACGGTAGCGCCCCTGGCGGGAGATAGCGGTCGCCAGATTCTGAATTGTATTCGCCGCGATCAGGCTACGTTCTCCATGCACTTCGCGCACTGCGGGCAGCAGCGCGCTGTGAATCGATTCCGCTTCCCGATATTGCCCCTGTCCAGAGTAGAGAATGGCCAGGTTGTTGCGGGTCGATAGAGTGTCAGGGTGCATCGGCCCGAGTACGTCTTCCATCTTCGGGATCAGCTGCCTGTATTTCTCTTCGGCCGCCTTCGCATCGCCGAGCTCTGCCAGCGAGGCTGCGATCTGCGTCTGGAGGACGAGGGCAGCAGGAGAGTCATCACCTATGCTCTGCTGGATCAATGCTTCGGTTGCGAGAATCTGGGCGGATGGATCATCGCTAGCTGCAGATTCACGGAGTAACTCACGTAACGCTTCCGTATCTACCGAAGCGGCTACCTTACTTTCGTCCAGCAAACCTGAGATAGCACTTTCCATCAGCTCGGTGCCTTCTTCCGCCTGGCCGGACCTGACCGCCTGTTCCGCCGCCGCATATTCAGCCAGACCGATTTCAGTGCTGGAAGCGGATTCGCGGGCGAGTGCCAGTTGTTCCCGGGTCAGCGAATCGGCGGCTACCTGGTTGCCAGCGGCCGCATGCAGGCGGGCAAGAACCCGCATGCTTTCGAGGGCCTGTGGGGATGCATCTCCTTTCAAAGCCTGCTCCAGCTCAAGGGCCCGCTCCCTCATCTTAATGGCGGGTTCGTACTGACTTAACGCCGCATAGACGTTGGATAGCGTTCGACTCAATGCCGCCTCCACTGCGGGCTGGCCGGCAAGATCGTTTTCAATGTTGGCTCGTCCTATCTCCAGCGCTTCCAGGACGGTGATGCGTCGCCCTCGTTCAGGGTCCGCCGGGGCGCGGGGGTTCGGGCTTTCGAAGAGCCGGATCAGAAATGACTGGCTGCTGTTGGCAATGGCCTGTTCCCGGGCCAGTTCCCGGGAGTAGAGCGTCAGCGTCACCGCATAGGCGGTGACCACCAAAACACCAAGTGCGAGTCCCGGGACGAGAAATGGCCGACGCCGGATGAATTTGCCCGTTCGGTAACGCCAGGAACCGGCTCTTGCCAGCACCGGTTCGTTTCGCCGGAAACGGTTCAGATCTTCTTTCAGGGACAGAATCGATGGATAGCGTGCGTCCGGCTCAGGCCGCGTCGCCTTGCTGATGATGGCGCTCAGGTCCCGGTCAACCAGTCCGGTGAGATCGGGTGTTGCTGGGCTTTCGGGGCTCTGGATCGGCCTGTTGCCGGAGAAGATCTCGGCCATCAGCAAACCCAGCTGGTAGATATCGGATGCCGTTGTGACCAGCGCACCCGAATACTGCTCCGGCGTGCCGTATGCCGGGGTGAGCATACGCACGCCTGTTCGGGTGAGGCGGGTTGCAACAGGAGAATTCTCCGTATCCAGGAGCCTGGCGATGCCGAAGTCGAGCAGTCGGACCGTGCCGTTGTCGGTCACCATCACGTTGGACGGCTTCACGTCCCGGTGCACCACCAGATGCTGGTGGGCATGATGCAGGGCGTCCGCCACCTGGTCGATCAGGTCGAGCCGACCTTCCAGGTCCGGGTGCATGTTGTCGATCCAGGAAACGATGTCCCTGCCATCAACGAACTCCAGAACCAGGAAAGGTCGTCCATCCGGCAGCGTGCCGCCGTCGAGAATGCCGGCGATGCCCGGGTGCGATAAACCGGCGAGAATCTGCCGTTCTGTACGGAAGCGTCGGATAAGATCTTCTGTATCCAATCCCCTGCGCATGACTTTGAACGCTGCCGTCTGTGTGAATTCGCCATCTGCCCGGGATGCTTTGTAGACGGTTGCCAGGCCGCCGCGGCCGATGCGTTCCGTGAGCTGCCAGCGGCCGAAACGCTCTCCCGACAGGTCTTCGTTTATCTCGGGATCATGATCGGCGACCGAGCGCCAGTAGTCGTTGCGGATTTCTTCTACCGGCGCGCTGAGGATAAAGGTGCTTTCGGCCTGGGCGGAAAGGAGCGCGCGCACTTCCACCTCCAGAGCGGGATCACCGGTGCACAGCCTGGACAAGGCGTTTTCCCGCTCGGGCTCTTCGAGTTCCAGGACTTCGCTGTAGATGGTGAAAACGCGCTTTCGGTCCAGCGCCATGGACTCAGTCTCCCGCCAGGGCGCGGTTCACGTACCCCCGGGCACGCTGCCAGTCCCGTTCCACTGTGCGCAGGGATAGCTCGAGAGCATCTGCGGTTTCTGCCGGGGTGAGGCCCGCGTACACCCGGCATTCCACCACGCTGACAAGCCGGGGTTCCAGTTCCTCGAGCTCTGCCAGCGCTTCTTCCAGTTTGAGTACCGCCATCTGACCACCGCTGCCTGCCACCTGGTCCTCCTCATAGGTGAGTAGCGCGGCGCCTGAACCTCGTTTGTCCGCGTTGCGTCGACGTGCGTAGTCGACCAGAAGATGGCGCATGATCCGGGCTGCCGCGCGCATGAAGTGATCGCGGTTCTGCCAGGGGCCATTCTGATCGGCGAGTCGTTCATATGCCTCATGTACCACCGCGGTGGTACTCAGCGTGTGGTTGCTGCGCTCCCTGGCGAGTTGGTAGTGAGCAAGGCGCTTGAGTTCGGGATAAACCTCGGAGACGATTCTGTTGAAGGCTACCGGGTCACCACTCCCAGCCTGATCCAGCAGAGTGCGCAGGGCTTGATCCTCCGTCTCGTCTTTCCTGTTCATTGCTGCTTCCCTCCCTTGCAGCTCATTACTCTAGAGGAGTGAGGTTCGATGGGGCAACGGCTTCGCACAGAGTGGTGGCGAGTTCACGCAGCGAAAAAAATTTCGAGCCCGTGGCGGTTGAAGTGGTTGCGTACGCCTTTCTCAGTAACGCCACACGAATAAGGGTGGCGAAACAGCAAAACGAGAAAGGTGAATTCGATGAAATACTGGAAAATCTATGTCTTTACGCTCACGTTCGCTCTGTCAGGCTGGTCTGCGGTATCGCTGGCTGCAGAGGTCGGCAGCTTCCAGCAACGAGCGAATGTGTTCAATCAGGCAATGGACGATGGCGGGCTGTGTATCTGCGAGAAGGTTAACGGTCGCTGGGTCTGTCGCCCTGTGGGCTGTATGGGTACATTCTCTGGCAGCGACCTGTCGGACAAACTCATTCAAAGCCCCGTGGATCGCAGGATCCTCAAGGAACAGCCAAACCGATCCAGCGTCACTCCCCGCGCACCTCTGTCCTCGGCGGACTTCCGGCGGTGATTAACAGACCGGCGCGTGTCGTCCTGGCGCGCGCCGGATTCCGCTCACAGCCGTTGACCTGTCGACGGCTGATTTCGGTCATCCACCTGCCGAGTCAGCTCCACCCTGAGTTCCACCCGCCGGTTCCGCGCCCGGCCTGCTGCACTCGTGTTGTCGGCGATGGGTCGGGTGTCGGCGTAGCTCTCCAGACGCAGACGTTCCGGTGGTTGACCGCTGGCCAGCAGATAGGTGGCGACTGCGTTCGCCCGGGCAGCGGCGAGTGCCCAGTTCGAGCCGAACGGACCACCCTGAACCGGCCGGTTATCGGTATGTCCCTGAACGGCAACGTCCACGTCGCCGAATGTGCGTAGCAGCATGAGGGCCCGTTCGAGCACCGGGCCGGCAGATTCCTTCAACCTGGCCTGGCCGGATTCGAACAGAACAACCTCGGCGATCTGCAGCGTCATGCCCTGTTCGTCATGGAGGATGGCCACACCTTCCACCGATCGATCCTGCACGGCAGGTGCGGGCACAGTCGCGGGCAGGGGGGGCGGCAGGGAGGTGCTGAGCGGTTGATGCTGCACAAATCCGGGGGATTCCGACCGGGCCGGGAAGGCTGCGAGCACCCGGTCGGGTTCCTCTACAGGTTCCGATACAGGATCGGACTCAATTACCGGCGGGCGTCCGGGCACGGGTGAAGCTTCTGCGGACAATGGATCTGCGGGCAATGTCTCGGCGGGCAATGATGACGTGGCCGTTGCTGCCTTGGGAGGAGGTGGCGCCGGCTCTGATTCAAGCCGGCCAGCCAGCAGCACCAGCACCATGGCGAGGATCACGCAGAGCACGTCCACGTAGGACAGCAGCCAGCTCTGCTCAGCGTCAGTTTCCTCCCAGGCGTACCAGGTGTCTTCCAGTGCGTCGCCGCGCTCGCTCATGCGCCAGCCGCAGCCAGGACCGGCTTGCCGGACGGGTCAGACCAATCAGATCGGGATTGCTCCATGACCTCGCGAATGACTTCCGAGTGGTGCCTGTCGTACAACATCAGCACGGCCTGCATCTGAGCCACGCACTCGGCGACCTTCTGTCTGCCGCTCTGCTCCAGCTTGCTGGCCAGCGGTTTGAGCACCAGGTTGGAGAGCGTCAAGCCGTAAACGGTGGTGAGCATCGCGAAACCCATGGAGGTGCCGATGCTGGTCATCACACCCGCGCCCAATCCGAACAGCATCTGCACCAGACCGAGCAGGGTGCCGATCATGCCGAGGGTCGGGGCATAGTTACCCATGGCACGCATCAGCTCCACCGGCTGCCGGAAATGATCGCGTTCTTCGGCAATCTGCCGCTGCAGGGCCAGCATCACCTGCTCACGGGGAAAGCCGTCGAGCACCAGTTGGGTCCCGCGCCGCAGAACGGGCTCCCGGATGTGTCGGGTCACGGCTTCAGCCGGCCGGATCTTGCCGTAGCGGAAACACCTTGCCGCTTCAAAGAAGTAGGTCAGGTCGCCGCGTGCTTTCGAATCCGGGCCATTCGCTGCCGTGAGGCTGCCCAACGCACGGGCGAGAACGGCCAGCGCAGATTCGGAATGGCTGAACCGGGCGGTCAACAGGGTGCCGCCCAGAACCAGGACAAGGCCCGATGCGACGGCGATGAAGCCGGATCCTGGCGCCGCCAGCTGGATCAGCGTCGCCAGTCCAACCAGCAAAGACAGAGAAACCGTACTCAGACTCGTGAGCAAGATCTGCCTCCTCTTAAGGGAATGCATTTCTTTGTGAAAAGCAAAAACCGGGCCAGGTGGCGCGAAGCCTCGCGTCAACCGGGCGGGAGGCAGGACTGGTTCTAATGGCGGGGAAAGATGGTGGGTCGTCTGGGGCTCGAACCCAGGACCAACGGGTTAAAAGCCCGGTGCTCTACCAACTGAGCTAACGACCCAGCGAAAAAGAGCGCGTATTGTACAAGGCGCCTTTTCGAAAACAAGGTCGATCCAGCCCTATTTCAGAGCCTCCAGATGTGCCCGGGTGGCTGCATCGGCGGGAAAGAAGGTCTCTACAGAGAGTTCTTCCAGCGTCACGCTCTGGGCTGCGCCGAAATGAGCCAGCATGGTGAACAGGCGCCAGCTCTGACCGTCTTTGTGCAGGGTCATGGCCAGGGCGGGTTCCGGGGCTGAGGTCCAGTTCGGCTGGCGCCATTCCGCCGGGGCGTCGGGATGCCGGATGATTTCATCGATCAGCTCCGGCAGATAGGGGTCTCTGGGGTTCAGCAGCAGGGCACGCCGGGCTCTGGCCAGAAAACTGAAGACCAGGGCCTCCCAATCTCCGATATAGGGTTTGAGCCCTTCCTCACGGAGGCAGAGGCGAACCACCTGGAACTCCGTGGGTGACCCGATGGCTTCCAGGGCAGCGAAGATGTCCACGAACTGGCCGAAGAAGTTCAGGGCACCCTGGTTGGCCATCACCAGATTCCAGCGGCCATCCAGGACCATGGCAGGATAGGGCTCATGGTGATCCAGGGTCGCCTGCAGCGCCTCCTGAAAAAGTGCCGTCCCCTGGCCTTCCAGCGGGCTCTCCGACCAGGCCGGAGCGAACCCCGCACTCTGCAGCAGGGCATTCTGTTCCCGGAGCGGCACATCCAGGGAGTCGGCCAGGGCCAGCACCATGGCCCGGCTGGGCCGGGAGCGGCCGGTCTCCAGAAAACTGATGTGCCGCTGGGAGATCCCGGACTGGGACGACAGCCCGAGCTGGCTGACCCGTCGGTGCTGTCGCCAGTCCTTGAGCAGGGCGGCGAAGTCGGCGACAGGGGTATCCAGGGTGGCTTCACTCATCGCTTTGTCCCTCGGCTTCCTGGTGGGTGATGGCGCGAGTCTAGCCAGGTCCCGGGTGGAATCCATTACCTTGGAGGTAATTGGCTGCATGACCCTGCCAGGCTAGCCTGCCTGCCCCATCTCAGGATATTCCGAGGGATCAGGCAATGAAAAACCTCTATCTCATGCTGGCCATCGCGGGTGCCGTGGTGCCGTACATCTTCTTCGGGCAGTTCTTTGCCGAGGCAGGCCTGGATCTGCCGGCCTTCGTTGCTGCGCTGTTTACCAATGGTGCGGCCGGTGGGTTCACGGCCGATCTGCTGATCGCGTCCGGGGTTTTCTGGATCTATATGTTCAGTCGCAAAGAGGGGCCGTCACCCTGGTTGTTCGTGGTGCTGAACCTGAGTATCGGTCTCTCCTGCGCGCTGCCGGCCTACCTCTATGCCTCGCTCCGGGCGCGGACGGAAGCACCGGCGGTCGCCTGACCGGCTAGAAATCGAACTTGTGCCGGTCGGTGTGTTCCGCAAGGAATGACCAGATGCGGGCGTTGAGATCGTCGTCTGCATCCTCGGCCCAGGCATGCAACTCGATCAGCAGGGCAAGCCCCTGATCCAGCCAGCCGGTGACGCCGGTCAAGGTGAGCGTATCCGGCTGACTGTCGATGAACGCCGCCCGCTCAGACGGCCCGGGTGCCTCAGGCGGCGCCTGTGCAAACAGGGCTTTCAGCGCCTCCCCATCTGCCATCCGGCTGGCGACACCGTTCTCCAGTTCCTCGGCGAGCAGTGACAGAAGCAGGCTGATCAACCCGGTGTCCGCCTGACTGTACGGGTCGGTGAGTTCCGGAATCACCCGGGCGCCGAGCCGGCCGGCGAGATCGTTCAAAGCCTGCCGGGCATGGGGAATCATACGAGGGGCTCCGTCAGCGTGTGTTCGGAATCCGGCCGTAGACGATCGACCAGAATGCGGTTCTGCCGATCCGTCATCATCCAGCCCGCGAGGGCCAGGATCGGTTCCTTGGTGGAGCCGTTAGCAAAGTCTTCGCTGGAAGATATCCAGATTGCCAGCCCCTTCAGAGAGGCAAAAACCTGCCACCAGCGGAACGCCTGCCGATCGATCTGGAAGCCACTGGCCCGCTCCCAGAGCGCCATCGCCTCTGCCCGGGGCAGCAGACCACCGGCCAGCGCCCGGTCCGGCCAGCCCCAGAGGGGATCCAGGGACCAGGCGAGGTCTTCCAGCGGATCGCCGATGTGGGCCATCTCCCAGTCGAGCAGCGCGGGGATTTCCCCTGCCTGGTTGTAGAGGAAGTTGCCGGAACGATAGTCACCGTGCACCAGGCAGAGATGGCCGGAAGGATCCGGCAGGTTGCGTGTGAGCCAGCGGATGGCGGCCTCGGCGACAGGTTGTTGGTGCAGGGCATCCGTGCGGATCACGCCTGCCCAGTAATCGAGCTCGCGTTGGGCCGGGTGTTCGGGGACCTCCATGAACCCGGTGACACCCAGTTCATCGATGCTGCGTGCCGCCAGCTCGCCGAGCAGCGTCCACTTCCGTTCGGCGATGCGGCCGCTGACGGACTGATATTCCGGCAGAGCCAGGTTGGCGATGGCGGTTTCGCAGCCGGTCACCTCCGCCATCAGCGAAAAAGGTCGCTCCAGCACCCCTTCGTCTTCTTCCAGCAACAGAGGTTCGGGTACGGGAATGCCCGCCCGCCAGGCGGCTTCGTAGGTTCTGAATTCCAGCGCCCGTTCTGTGTCGATCAGGCTGGACGGCGGATCCCGGCGCAGAATGACACCACGGGGGATGCCATTCACCACCAGACGAAGCCGATAGGTTTCCCGGGATGCGCCGCCGTGTATCTGCTCGATATGCGCATGACTGACCTCTGTCTGCCAGGTCTTTGCGAGGTGGTCACAGAGCCGTCGGGCAAGTTCTTCCTGGGCGTGGGACATGTGTCAGCGGGCCTGATGGGGCGAAATCCGGTACGTGGTGCAAAGGTAGCCCAGCCCTCCATGCAATTGCTAGAGTGGTGCGTTCGGGGATTGAACAAGGCTTTGATGGCATGGATCTGGTAGGACAGCATGCGCTGGTGACAGGCGGTGGTAGCGGCATTGGTCTCGCCAGTGCCATGGCGCTGGCAGCGGACGGTGCGCGAGTGACGCTGGTCGGCCGGAATGCAGAAAAGCTCGCGACAGCGGCCGCCGGGTTTCCCGAGTCCGCGCAGGTGGCGGTGCATGCGGCAGATGTGGGCGACGAGGCCCAGATCGAAGCGGCCATTCGCGCCGCAGACGCCCGGGCGCCCCTGACCATCGCGATTGCCAATGCGGGTACCGGCGATATCGCGCCGCTGGTGGCCACGGACAGCGAGCGCTGGCGGGCCGTGCTCGCGACCAATCTGGACGGCTGCATGTATACCTTCAAGCATGCGGCACGCGTGATCGGCCGGGCGGGTGGCGGCGCCATGTGTGCCATATCTTCCATCGCCGGCGTGCGCACCCACCGATTCATGCATGCCTATGGCGTGAGCAAGGCCGGAATCGACATGCTGGTGCGGGGGGCAGCGGATGAACTGGGCGTCGCTGGAATTCGAGTGAACAGCGTCTGCCCGGGTCTGGTGGACACCGATATTGCCCAGGGCCTGTTCGGCACGGACGACGTGCATCAGGACTATCTCGATTGCATGCCGCTCGGACGCACCGGCGTGGTCGACGACATCGCCCGGGCCGTGCGCTTCCTCTGCGGCCCGGAATCCGCCTGGATCACAGGGGTGAATCTCCCGGTGGACGGCGGTCATCATCTGCGCCGCGGTCCGAATTACGACACATTTGCCAAGGCTATGTTCGGTGAAGACATCACCGCCGGCCGTTTCGATTCTCTGGAGTAAACATGAGTCACCTGAGCAGTTTGAGCCGATCCATCGAAGGGTCGGTTGCCATTGTCACCGGCGCGGCCAGCGGGATGGGTGCGGCCACCGCCAAGCTCTTTGCGGAGCAGGGCGCGCGGGTGGCGGCGCTCGATCTGAATGAAGCACCGCTGCAGGCCGTGGTCGATGAGATCGAGGCGGCGGGTAAGGTGGCGAAGGCCTGGACCGTCGACCTGGACGATGGTGAGGCCATCAGGTCCACGTTCGCCGATATCGGCACCCACTTCGGCGGCATGGATATTCTGGTCAACAACGCCGGAATTTCGATGTTCGCACCCATAGACAGTGATGACTTCGAGGATGCCTGGCGCCTCTCCCTGTCCGTACTGCTGACCGCGCACACCCGGACGATCAGGGCATCGCTGCCGTACCTGAGGCAGTCGCCGAACGGTCGAATCGTGAACATCGCTTCAACGGAAGGTCTCGGCGCGACCAAATTCGGCAGCCCCTACACCGCGGCCAAGACCGGCGTGATCGGTCTCACCCGCTCGCTGGCCGTGGAACTCGGCGGCGATGGCATCACGGTAAACTGCATCTGTCCCGGGCCGATCAACACCGGCATGACATCAGCCATTCCAGACGACGCCAAGGCGGAATTTGCCCGGCGGCGGGTGGCGTTGAAACGTTATGCGGATCCGGAGGAGGTCGCCCAGGCGACACTCAGTCTGGTGCTGCCCGCGGCCAGTTTCATCACGGGCGTCGCACTTCCGGTGGATGGTGGTCTCACCATTCGGAACGCCTGATCATGGCTGAAGCGCAGAGAGTACCGGCGTCGGAAATGCCGGACCGGGTTTCCTGGACCACCATTTTTGCCTACGGCACGCCGGGCACCGGTGCGGGTTATATGTATCTGATGCTGTCGCTGTACGTGATGAAGTTCGCGACGGACGTGCTGCTCATCGCGCCGGCGATCATGGGCATCATTTTTTCTGTTTCGCGGATCTGGGACGCGGTATCGGATCCCGTGGTCGGTTATCTCTCAGACCGGACCAGAATCAGCTATGGCCGGCGCAGATCCTGGATCCTCGCGAGTTGCCTGCCGATCGGCGCAAGCTTTCTGATGGTCTTCGCGCCGCCGGAAAGTCTGACCGGTACGGCTCTGGTGATCTGGATGGCGGTGGCCATCATCGGTTTCTACTCTGCGATGACGGTTTTCTTCGTGCCCCATCTGTCCCTCGGTGCGGAACTGTCCACCAGTTACCACGAACGCAGCCGTCTGTTCGGTATGCGACACGGCTTCTACACATTCGGCTCTATTCTCTCTCTGTTCAGTTTTTATCTGCTGATTCTGGCCGAACAGGAAGGGCGCGATGTGGCGCGGGCAGAGGCATACGATCTGGCGCTGCTGGCGGCAGGTGTGATGGTGCTGCTGATCGTCGCTTCGGTGGGCCGATTGAAGGAACGACCCGAGTATCGGGGCCGGGTGAACAATTCACCGTTTCAGGCTTTCAGCGATGTGTGGCGCAATCCCCATGCCCGCCTCCTGATTGTCGTCACCTTTATCGAGCAGGTTGGTTCAGCGGCCATTGCCGTGCTGACCCTCTATGTGACCCAGTATGTCGTCGGAGCGCCGCTCTGGGCGCCGATCATCATTCTCTGCTACATGGTGCCTTCTTCTCTGTCGGTGCCTCTGTGGCTGCCCCTGTCACGCCGCTTCGGCAAAATCCGGTTGTGGATGTTTTCCATGCTGCTCACCGGTGTTTCGTTCGGCGCCATGTTTGCCCTGCCGTTCATGGAGGGTGTGAGTCTCAAGATCTTCTATATCTGTACATTCGCGGTCACTGCCGGCCTGGCGGCCGGTTGCGGCGGCACGCTGTCGCCGTCCATTCAGGGCGACGTGATCGACTATGACGAGATGGTGACAGGCGAACGGAAGGAGGGCTCCTATTTCGCTGCCTGGAATTTCGTCTATAAAGGGGCGACCGGTGTCATGCTGCTGCTGACGGGCTTTGTGCTGCAGTTCGCAGGCTTCGTCCCGAACGAGGAACAGACCATGACCGTAAAGCTGTCGATGGTCACCCTTTATGGCCTGGCGCCCCTGATCTGTTATCTGATCGGCGCGGTACTGTTCAGCCGCTTCAAACTGGACGAGAAAGAGCACGCCAAGATCCGCAAGGTGCTCGATGAGCGGGCGGCGTCTGACGGGTAGTGCTTGGCTGATACGATCCGAGGCAGTTGTGCGGTGTGGCTCAGTCCCCGGCAGCGTCCGTCAGCGATCGAATTTTTTCGACCACCACCGGGTCCAGATGCCCATCCGCAATCAGGCCGTTGTCTGATTGAAACAGGCTCACTGCGCCCCGGGTGGCAGGGCCCAGGCGCCCGTCAGGCTCACCGGGATCGTAGCCGAGATCTCTGAGCTGAGTCTGCAGAGTCATCATGTCGTCGCTGGAAAACCTTAGATCGTCCTGCGGGGGCGGCGTCTGCAGCCGACCGGCACCAGCAATCCTGTCTGCCAGATGGCCCACCGCCAGTGCGTAATACACGGAACGGTTCCAGCGCATGATCACATCGAAATTTCTGTAGGTGAGGAATGCCGGTCCGCGATGGCCCGCCGGGACGCGCAGGGCGGCATCCACTGGCGCGGTTGCCAGCGGGTGGCCGAAGGCATCGGTCACCCCGAGCTTTCGCCACTCCCCCAGGGGGTGCTTGGTGGCGTCCCGGCTCACGCTGTAGTCGAAGTCCGCCGGCAACTGGACTTCCCGGCCCCAGCGCAGGCCGGCTTCCCAGCCCAGCGCTTTGAGAAAATGCCCGGCGGAGGCAAGGGCGTCTTCGGTGCTGGCGAACAGGTCCCGCCGTCCATCACCGTCGTAGTCCACGGCATACTTGAGATAGGCGCTGGGCATGAACTGCACATGACCCATGGCGCCGGCCCAGGACCCGTTCATGTCTTCAGCGGCCACATCACCGCCGTCGATGATCCGGAGGGCGGAGATCAGTTCTCCGGTGAAGTAGCGACTGCGGCGTCGGTCGCAGGCGAGGGTGGCCAGAGAGCTGGGAATGGCCATATTGCCCAGATAACCGCCGAAATTGGTTTCGAGGCCCCAGAAAGACACCAGGTACTGAGGCGGCACACCGGTTTCATCCCGAATGGCTTCCAGCAGATCGCGGTGTGTGGCGAGCATTTCCCGGCCTTTCTCCACCCGGGCACCGGTGACCCGGCGGTTGAAGTAGTCGGCAAAGGTCTGGGTGAATTCAGGCTGGCGGCGATCCAGCTCCAGTACACGTTCGGACAGCGTCACGTCGCCGAGCACCCGGTCGGTGGTGGCCGGAGAAATACCTGCCTCGAGGGCGGCTTCCCTGAAAGAGACCAGGCAGGTTTCGAAAGCGGCCTGATCGATCGGCGGCGCTGACTCCTCGGCGGAAACACTCCCGGCGAGCAGGCTCAGCAGAGCGCCACAGAGGCTGTGGCGGAGGACGTTCAGATGGCTGGCCGCGGCCAGCGGTCGGTCAGATCGCTTCCCGGCTGTCGTTCGAATCGCTGGGGACCAGGCTGAGCGCGGCTTCCTGGACGAAAGGCGCCAGGTCTTCCAGGAGCAGGTCCGGATCCAGCCGGCCAAGCGGCCCCTGGGCGAGTTTCTGTAAACCTCGGGCAATGTCTGACAATCCTTGATTCAGTACCGCACGTGCCGCTTCCGTATCGCTCAGTTCCAGAATCTGCTGGTATTCCTGCAGACCTCGGAGCATCTGAACAATGGCCTTCTCATCCTTGCGGCTTGGGGCCAGTAGAGCCTGATTATGACGTTGTCGCCCGGTGACGTACATGATGGTGTCCAACCCGATTTATTTTTGTGTCCACGGCCAGTGTCGACAAGTTGACGCAAGGGGTACTTGAAAAAGTCTTGAGACATTCTGAACACGCCGCAAAATGAGACTTTTTCCCGCGGGAGATGTGCGCATGCTCAAGTGGCAGGTTGGAAAGGTGAAGATCACCCAGGTGGTGGAGCTCACGACCGCCTCTCTTGGTCCCCATCTGCTGCCTCAGGCGACACCGGAGGCCCTCGGCGCACTGCCCTGGATCGCCCCGTTCGTGGATGAATCCCAGCGGATCCTGTTGTCCATGCACAGTCTGATCGTGGAATCGGACGGCCAGCTGCTGATGGTGGACACCTGTATCGGGAACGACAAGGAGCGCACCTATCCGCGCTGGAATCGGATGCAGACGGACTTTCTGCAGAAGCTGGAGACCGCTGGATTCACGCCCGGCCAGTTCGACACCGTGCTGTGCACCCATATGCACGTGGATCATGTGGGCTGGAATACCCGGCTGGTGGACGGCGTCTGGCAGCCCACCTTCAGCAACGCCCGCTACCTCTACTCGGAAGACGAGTGGGCGCACTGGCGTACGGAGCCGCAGGAATACGGGCCGGTGATCGAAGATTCGGTGCAACCGATCTTCGATGCGGGGCTGGCCGATCTGGTTCGGCCCGATCACCGGGTGACCGATGAAGTCTGGCTCGAGCCAACGCCCGGACATACGCCGGGCCATGTGAGCATCCACATTGCCTCGGAAGGGGAGGAGGCGGTGATTACCGGCGACATGATTCACCATCCCTGCCAGATCGCCCACGCGGCCTGGTCGAGTACGGCGGATTGGAATCAGGCACTGAGCGCAGAAACCCGGACAAAATTTCTGCAGCGCTACGCAGACCGGCCGGTGCTCATCATCGGCACGCACTTCGCCGCACCGACCGCCGGGCACATTGTTCGGGACGGGGATACTTATCGCCTGAGCTACTGATCTCCGGAGCGCTGGCGCGGTTTTTCAGGCGTGATTCTCAGCCTGGCCGGTTCGTCCGATTCTCGAATCGTTCGTGAGGACGAATTTTCCGGTATTCCTCGAGTACCGGCGCAAACTCCTCCGGTGTGCTGGCGTGAATGATCAGGCCATCGGCACCGGCTTCGAACTGACCCACCCAGGCCTCCGCACAGGCCCTGGCGTCGCCCACTGCGGCAGGACGCCATGCCATGGGCAGGATCTTTTCGATCTCTGCCAGTTGCGCCGTGCTCGCCACGCTGTCGATCAGCCCGCCGACGTCCTTGACCGCCTTGTGGGTGCGGAAGGTCTTCAACACGTCTTCGTCCCAGCCGTTCACTCGAACCAGGAGCTCGCCGTAGCCCGGAATCTGCAGATAGGTGGCCAGTCGAGCGACGATGTATTTGAGATAGACGGCTTCCGATACATCGCAGGCGGTGGCGAATACGGACCAGACTTTCACCGTGCCCGGGTCGCGGCCGGCGGCCCGTTCGCCGCTGCGCGCGGCAGAGATGGCATCGGTGAGCGCCTTTTCGCCCATGAACGTGTGCAGGTGCACGCCGTCGTAGAGTTTTCCGGCGTTTTCCAGGCTTCTGGGACCGAAGCCGACGTAGAGGATGGGGATGTCTTCGTTCACGTAGGGGGCCAGTGAGAGGGCGGCATACCGGCCGAGTTCACCGTCGTAGTTGGTGAGTGTCTCTCCGCGCCAGAGTTTGCGGAGCAGATCCACGAACTCGGCTTCCCTGGCATAGGTGGGGTAGGGAATGCCCCAGGCTCTGGCGCGATGAATACTGCCTTTGGCGAGCCCGAGGGCGAACCGGCCGTTAGACAGGCGATTCAGCGTGCTGCCGATCGAGGCGGTGATCACAGGCTGGCGGGAATTCAGATTGGTGGCGGAAGTGCCGATGTAGATTGATTCCGTCACTGCCGCGCAGGCGCCACAGATGGCGGATATTTCCTTGTAGTCCGGCCGTTCGGAGATCATCACGTTGCCGACGCCGAGTGCTTCAGCATCCTGCACCTGCTTGAGGATGTCCCGCGGTGTCCGGCTGTGGCCCGGTAACCCGTAGAACCCCAGTTCCGGAAACTCCGATCTGTATGTCTCGGTCATTCGCCTGCTCTCCTCTATCGCAGTCCAGAGCTTCGTGGACTGATCGACGAATCTCAAGGGCTGGAAACTGAATCATAATTCGGATACTGGGCCCGGCGTGGTAGAATGGGGAGTTCTCAATCAGGTATACGATTCAGCGTGGCTGACCGTAACATCACCAAGGCGCTCGGCTACGCGGACTTCCGATGGCTCTGGGTGGGCTCGCTGGGCTCCTCCTTCGCCATGAATATGCAGATCATCGCCCGGGGCTGGCTGGTCTATACACTCACCTCGTCCGCCATGGATCTCGCCTGGGTCACCCTGTCTTTCATGTTGCCCACGGTGGCCTTCTCCCTGCTGGGCGGCGTGATCGCTGATCGACTGCCGAAAAAGATCATCATCACATCCGCGCAGACGCTCAACTGTCTGGCCACGGTAGTCATGGGATTCATCATCGTCTCGGATCAGGTCACTTTCTGGGACTTCATCTGGTTCGGTTTCTTCAATGGCTCTATCCTGGCGCTGTCCATGCCCGCCCGTCAGGCGTTCGTACCGGAGCTGATTCCGGAAGCGCTGATATTCACTGCCATGGCCCTCAACACCACCGGTTGGAACCTGTCCCGCATCCTCGGCCCCGCGTTGGCAGGCTTCCTGATCGCCTGGGTTGCCGGCGGCGACACCAGTTCCACCTATGGCGTCGGCATCGTCTACTTCATGATTGCGGCCCTGTACGGGATTTCTGCGATCACCATGCTCATGGTGCGTAAGCGCGGGAAGAGCGAGCAGGCCAGTGTGCAGAAAAGTCCGCTCACGGATATGGCGGATGGTCTGCGCTACGTCTGGGCGAATCCGCCGGTGTTCGGATTGATCCTGTTGTCGATCGTGCCGTTTCTGTTCGGCATGCCTTTGAATACGCTGCTGCCCGCGTTTAATGAAGACATCCTGGGTGGCGGCCCGGAAGATCTCGGTATCCTGATGTCCGCCATGGGCATTGGTGCGATCGGTGGTTCGTTGATGCTGGCCTGGATCGGTGAGATCAGGAACAAGGCGCTGTGGCTGATCGGCACCTGCCTGGCCTGGGCGGCGTTTACCTCCGCCTTCGGGCTGGCCGTGGCGGTGCCCGCGGCGGCGGTGCTGGTTGGATTCATCGGGTTCATCAGCGCCTGGAACATGTCGTTGAACCGGGGCCTGCTGCAGATGCAGGTGGTGCATCACATGCGCGGACGGATCATGAGCATCGACATGATGTCGCACGGTCTGATGCCGCTGGGGGTGATTCCCATTTCGCTGATCGCGGAAGCCTATGATGTGGCCATTGCACTCGTTTGTGCAGGCATCGCGTTCGCGATCACCGTGCTGCTGCTGGCCGTCTTCTCCCGCTCGGTGAGGAATGTGGACGAAGAGATGCCACCGTTGGAAAATCCGATAGTGGCGGATATGGCTGCCGCCGCCGACAACGGTGCGGCGGCTGCCACGCAGAAAGCTTAGTCTTTGGCGTTGTCGGAATAACTGGGGAATCAGGATGACATGGGATGTGCTGATCAGGGGCGCCAGGGTATTTGATGGGTCCGGGGGGCCTGCCGAATCGGTTGATGTGGCCGTTCAGGGCGGCAAGGTGGTCGCCAAAGGCCATGGCCTGCCCGTGGAGAATGCGGCTGCGGTGGAGGATGCCGCCGGTCAGTGGCTCATTCCGGGATTGCTCGACATACACACGCACGAAGACCTGGAGGTGGAACTGGCGCCGGGTCTGCCGGAAGTTGTCCGTCACGGCACCACGTCCGTGGTGGTGGGAAACTGCAGTCTCGGGCTCGCTTTCGGTGCCCAGCGGACACCGGAGCAGGATCCCATCGTCGACTGCTTCGCGCGGGTGGAGAACATTCCGAAAACCGTGCTTTCCAAGGCGGCTGACAAGGCAACCTGGAATACACCACGAGAGTACCTCGAACACCTGAATGAACTGCCGCTTGCGGCAAACCTTGCACCGCTGATCCCGCATTCCATGCTCAGGATCCAGGTGATGGGGTTGAAGGACAGCATCGAACGGGATCCGACCCAGGCGGAGCTCGCCCGGATGGTCTCCGAACTCGACGACGCCATGAATGCGGGCTATGTGGGTTTTTCCACCGACGGTCTACCCCTGCATTTCCTGGCGAACCAGCCGCATCTGGATAAACGCATCCCCACTCAGTACGCCCGCTTCGGAGAGTACAAAGCGCTCACCGATGTGGTGCGGTTGCACGACCGAGTCTGGCAGATGACGCCGGCCACCGATGACAGCGCACTCACCCTGCGGCTGTTTCTGCTCACCAGTGGCCGGATGCACGGCAAGCCGTTGAAGATCACGGCCCTGGCTGCCCTCGACAGTGCCATCAATCGGATGTTCAAAGCCCAGGCACTGCGCTTTTCCAGCCTGCTCAACTCCAGACTGCTGGGCGGCCACTTCCGCATGCAGGCGCTGGCTGCACCGTTCAAAGTCTGGAGCGAAGGCGCGATCAGCCCGCTGGCAGAGGCGGATCCACTGCTGCGACGGTTGATAGAGACGGAACTGGAGGATGTGGAGGCCCGACGCGCCGTGCTGTCGGAGCCGGAATTCGTGGCCGCCTTCCGGGAAATGTGGGGGAAGGGAAAATCCGGTTTCAACCTGGATCATCTGAAGCGCAAGCTGCGTCTTGAGAACGCGTTCATGACCCGGGATCTGAACGATCACGTGATCTACCGCTCGCCGGTGCCGGCCTGGCAGGGGCGGACGATGGCCCAGGTGTATGTGGACTATCGGGCCTGGCAGGCCACCACGACCACGAATCTGAGTGAAGCGGAAGTGCATGCGTTCACCGAGCTTGGCCGGGATATCCGGGATGAGGCGGAGTTCTTCCTGCGGCTGCTCAAGGTATTCGACCGGGACATGTACTGGCACTACGTATCCGCCAACCGGAACCCGGAAGTCGTAAAAGCGCTGCTGCTGAACCCGCTTCTGCTGCCCGGTTTCAACGACAGTGGCGCCCATGTGACCAACATGGCCTTCTACGACGGCAACCTGCGTGGTCTGCGCATCGCACTCGAAGATTCGGAAGCCACGTTCAGTTTCATGGTGAAGCGTCTGACCCGGGAACCTGCAGAATTCTTCGGCCTCGATGCCGGCAGCCTGGAGATCGGTCAGCGGGCGGATATGGTGCTGATCAACCCGGATGCGCTGAAAACCTATGATGGTGATGCGGGCATCGAATACATCTTCCGGGAGGAATATGACTGCCATCAGCTGGTGAACCGTTCTGATGGTGTGGTAGAAGGGGTGTTTGTTGCAGGCAAAAAGGTGTGGCACGGAACGGCCTTCACCGAAACCTTTGGTCGGGAGCGAGCTGGACGGGCGCTGACCGCAGCAGGTTGAGAATCATGTTTGACCATCGCGATCGCAAACCCCGCAGGCCGGCGAGTCTGTCTGGTGCATTGTTTGCGTTGCTCTGCCTCGCCACACCCGCGCTCTCACAGACGGTCTTCAAACACGTGGACGAGAATGGGGTGGTTTCGTTTTCCGATGTGGAAACGGAAGGTGCTGAAAGCATGACGCTTACGGTCAGCGAACCACCCGCGAATGCCCAGCAAGAGCAGCAGGCACTGATCGAACAGCAGCTGACGGTGGCCAAGGCACTGGAGGAGTCCCGTCTGGCCCGGGAGGACGCTCGTACCCGGCGCATGGAAGCTCAGGCGAAGGCCCAACCTAAGACCGTTTACTATCGGGAAGAAGATCGTAATCGCTATTGGGGCGGAGGCTGGGGCTGGGGTTGGTCGGGGCACCCGCGCCCGCCGGGCCGGCCCGTGCATCCAATCGCGCCACCCCCGAGCGCGCCGGATAGCCGGCCCGTCCCACTGCCCCCATTGAAGGGCGGCTGAATAGTGATGTTGAACCGCTCGTGGCCCTGAAAATCGGCCTCATCTCCGATACTCATATTCCGGAAGCACGTAAAACGCTCTGGCCGCAGATCTACGATGCATTCGCTGATGTGGATCTGATTTTTCATGCCGGTGATATTCACGAACTCTACGTGCTCGACGAGCTGGAAAAGATGGCGCCCGTTTACGCGGCTCGTGGCAACGGTGAAGATGGCAGTGGCGGTCGGCCGGTGCAGCCCGAAGATCCACGTGTGAAATATGCCTGGCTGCTCGAGCTGGAAGGACTCTGGGTCGGGCTGACCCATTACGTGCCGGTACCCGAACGACCGCCGAACTTCACTCTGGAGCGCTGGACCGAACGCTTCTTTCCCGAGCGACGGCCCGATGTGATCGTCTCCGGCGATACCCATCGTGAGTGCATCGAGGAGGTGCAGGGTATTTTCTGCGTCAATCCCGGATCGCCAACCTATCCACATAATTACGACACCCAGTATGGGACCATTGGCTATCTGACGCTGGACGATGGCGAAGCCCATGCCAGCGTGCACCTGATCACGGAGGAGGGCACAGAGCCCTTCGATTGGGAGGCTACACCGCCTTGGAAGCTGCGCAGATAGATCGACTTCCGTTGCCCCTGCTGGCTTCCGGCCTTCTGTTGCTGCTGAATCTGCTGATCGCACCGGGGATTTCCCACGCGTCGGACGATTTCCTCCAGGTGCGCACCTACAACCCCTTCACTCAAATTTACGGTCGACCGGAGTTCTTTGCCGGACGACTGGAAGATCCGGGTGTGGGTCGTTTGGGCGGTGCGTTGAGCGTGGTCAGCTTCACGGAGATAGAACGGGCCGATGGCTCTGCGCTGGAACTGGATGGGGAGTCCTATCACCTCGATCTGAGTTATCAGAAAGTGCTCGCGCCACGACTGGAAGTCGGCGCCCGATTGCCCGTGCTGCACCGCACGGGTGGCTGGATGGATGCACCGCTCACCGACTGGCACAACTTCCTCGGTGTGCCGAACGGCAAGCGTGATGAACAACCCCGGGATGCGCTCCGGCTTTACTTTGATGACGGTGCAGGCGTTCGCTATCTCAATGAGGATGCGAGTACCAGTGTCGGCGATATGCAGGTCTGGACGCGCTATCAGTTGACCAGGTCTGGTGACGGCCGCCAGATCAGTCTGTATGGCGGACTCAAAGTGCCGACCGGGGATCCGGACAGATTGACCGGCAGCGGTGCTCTCGATGTTTCCATCGGCGCTGGCCTGTCGGACCCCGTGAGTCTGCGGGCGATCCGGACAACGCTCTCTGCCAACGTCGGTGTGGTGCTGTTGGGTGAGGGTGACGTGCTGCCGGACATACAGCGGAGCTCGGTTACCTTCGCCGGACTGCAGGCGGCCGTTCATCTCAGCAGGAAGCTGTCACTCATCGGAGGCATCCAGGCCACCAGCGCTTATTACGACACGGACATTGGCGCGATTGGCGACGACACGGTGCAGTTGCTGTTCGGCGGTGACTATCGATTCGACAGTGGCTGGCAGGTTCAACTGGGCATCGTGGAAGACGGGCTGTCCCGGGTGATGCCGGATTTCGCCGTGCATCTTTCTCTCTCCCGACGTCTGCATGCCGGTCACTGAATTTTCCCAGCCTGTTATGCTGTTTCCTTTGCAGACGCCGGACTCCAGGAGGGGAAATGAAGCTCGCGGCACAGATTGTCGGCATCTTTGTGATGCTGCTCCTGCTGACACTTGGAACACTCAGACTCAAACACCAGGACGATGACGGGCCTTCCGTACTGTTCCCCGGCGGCAAGCTGGTTACCGGCGCGTTGCATGAAGGGCCTGATCCCGACTGGTCGTTCACCGACGAGGTATTCACCATCGAACTCGAGACCGCAGATCCGGTCAGTTCCCGACGGATTTTCGTGATGGAGAGCGACGGCAGAGTGTATGTGCCGTCCGGATACATGCGTTCTTTTCTCGGCCGCCTCTGGAAGGACTGGGCGTTTGATGTGGAAGATGGAAGCAAGCTGGCGGTGGCGCGGATCGAAGGCGTGCGCTACGAGCGGGAGCTCGTACGGGTGATTAACCCTGAGATCATCGAGGGTGTGGCGCAGAAACTGGCCATGAAGTATGCCGGCGGCGAAACCCCGGAAGCCGTGCAGCAGATCATGCAGAGCGTCGCCGATGGAGATACCTGGATTTTCGAGATGGCACCGAGGAGCAGCGACACATGAATAATCAGACCTATCTCAAATTGTGCGCCGGCCTCGCCGTTGTCTGGGTGCTCGGCCTGTTGTTCGTGCCGCCCTTCGCGCAACTCATCGAGAGTGTCATCCTGCTGTTTCTTTCCAGCACCGCGAGCTGAGTCCGCTCTGCGACGCGGCGATGTCTCCGGTTCGCCTGCTGCCGTATCTGCTGATCAGCTTCGGTCTGACCTGGGGCCTGGCTCTCATCATGGTTCTGTTTCCGGAGCCGGTATCGGCGCTGTTCGGCCCGATAACCATGACAAACCCACTTTTCCTGCTGGCAGTGTACGCGCCTGCTATCGCGGCGCTGATACTGGTTTTCAGGTCGGCGGGCTTCGCTGGGTTGAAACGCTTTCTTGGCCGTTTGCTGGTCTGGCGCGTTCACCCCGGCTGGTATCTGCTGGCGCTGCTGGGACCACCTCTGATCATGAGCTCGGCCGCCTGGCTGGGAAGTGGGCTGGCTGAGTGGTCCATGCCGTATGCGACTCCGGGCGGTGTCCTGGCCGCACTTGGCACTGCACTTATTATCGGGCCCGTCGAGGAGCTTGGCTGGCGTGGACTGATGCTGCCGACCCTGCAGCAGCGGCACACACCGTTTCTGGCTGGTCTCATCGTCGGCGGGGTCTGGACACTCTGGCACGTGCCGGCGTTTCTGATTGGCGGCACCCCACAGAGCGGTTTTGACTTCCTGCCATTTGTAGTGGGCACGGTGTCTGTTGCGATGATCATGACCGTCATGTTCAACGACACCGGTGGTAGCCTGCTGTTGCCGGTGCTCATGCACTTCCAGCTCAACAACCCACTAACGCCGGATGCCCAACCCTGGGACTCGGTGGCCTTTCTCGCTCTTGCCGTGCTGCTCGTCTGGCGCTTTCGCTCGTCGATGTTCTGCCGCACCGGCAATACCATGGTCGTGCCGGCCGTTGATGACCAGGAGTCAGGTCTTCCGGAAACAGAGTGAGAAGTTGTTGGCCGGCATGTCACGCACCAGAGGCGCCCCGAACCCGTTGTCTGCAGCTTCGGCGCTGACCGCCTCCAGATCGCGAATCCCCCAGCGTGGATTACGGGATTTGAGTGAGGCATCGAATGCCGCGTTGCTGTCACTGGTGAACGCGCCGTTCACCTTGAATGGCCCGTAGATGTGGAGCAGACCGTCCGCTGGAATCAGTTTCCCCGCCTTCGACATCAGGGCTGGCAGCACTTCGGGTTCGGAGATATGGAGCAGATTGGCGGTGATGATGGCGTCAAGGGCAAGCGGCGGCCATTCTTCCAGCAGATCCAGATTCATGGGCGGTGCAACGTTGTCGAGGGATTCGGCCTGAATTCTGGCGGCAATGGAGGCCCGCGCCTGTGGATCCGGATCGGAAGGTTGCCAGGCGAGATGAGGCAGCGCCTCGGCGAAAAAGGTGATGTGCTGGCCGGTACCACTGGCGAGTTCGAGCACAGCGCCCTGATCCGGCAGCGCCTCGATGAGCACATCGAGAATGACCTGTCTGTTTCGCTCGGCCGGGGCCGAGAATCTGATGTCGTCGTTCAAATCCAATCTGAACCGGAGGGTTGTGCGGGTCGGTGCTGACCGACCGGGAGGAGTGGACTCCGGAAACCGCAGAACGCGGCTTCCGGAGCAGCAACGGGGTTATCCGCCCCGGAGCGGGTTGATGGCCGGCCAGTTGTCCTTGGAAGCGAGAATCTTCTCGCCGATCTCCTCAACATCCCAAGGCCCTTCGGAAACGTCCCGGGCGGCGATGGGGGTGAGTTGCCAGGACAGCAACTGGACGTTGTTGCCGGCGATCAGCCACTGACGACCGGAGATATCCTTTGCTTCGTCGGTGCAGAGCCAGACGATAGCGGGAGACACACATTCCGGCGGGAACTGGTCCTGCATGCCTTCCGGCAGGATGTCCTCGGTCATGCGGGACATGGCCGTGGGTGCCAGGGTGTTCACCGTCACACCGTACTTGGCGCCTTCCAGCCACAGGCAACGGGCAAAACCGGCGATACCGGCCTTGGCGGCACCGTAGTTGGTCTGGCCGAAGTTGCCGAGCAGGCCGGAGGTGGAACTGGTGACGATGATTCGGCCGCCACCTTCGCGTCCGATCATGTGATCGAAAGCCGCCTTGGTGGTGAGGTAGGTGCCGCGGAGATGGACTTCCACGACGATGTCCCACATGTCGTCTTCCATGTTTTTGAACGACTTATCACGCAGGATACCGGCGTTGGCGATCAGGATGTCGAGCCGACCGAAGTTGTCGACCGCGGTCTGGATCATGCCCTGGGCATCGTCTTTGTTGGTAACAGAACCGTAGTGGGCGACCGCTTTGCCGCCCGCAGCGTTGATCTCGTCGACCACGCCATCAGCCATGGAAGCGCCAGCGCCGGTGCCGTCCCTGGAGCCGCCCAGGTCGTTCACGACGACGGAAGCACCTTCCTTCGCCAGCAGCATTGCGTGTGCGCGGCCGAGACCGCCACCAGCGCCGGTGACCAGCGCTACTTTTCCATCCAGCATTCCCATGCTTAACTCCTTTCGAGTGCTTTTATTCGAGAACGGTGCAGTCTACGGCGAGACCCGATAAAAACAAGGCCGCGGAGGTCTCCGGGCCACGTCCTGAGGGTGCCCGGACGCGCTCTGATCTGGTCGCCGGCCTGCACCTTCTGCAGCGGGATCCGGACCGTCTGTGTACCTTCCTCGACGCTTACGAGCGGTCCGAACATCCGGCCCGAAACGAAGCGCTGTGCTGGCTGGAGCCCTCACCTGATCGGCATCAGCGGCTGAGAGTCAGCGGCCACCCTTCCATCGGAGAATGGCCGCCACCACCGCACGGCTCTGATCCCCTTCGCCCAGCTCCGCCAATGTGCCCAGACCACCAGGGTTTGCCACGTTCACCTCCATGAGCCGGTCGCCGACCAGATCGATCGCCGCGTATCCGGCACCGAGATCGGCAAGTTCCACGGCGAGGCGTTCAACCAGTCTGCGTTGTGATGCCGAGAGCGCGCCGGAAACGGCCAGCCCGCCATTCGCCAGATTGTTTGTCTGACCTGCTCCCGGCAGACGGGTATAGGTGGCGATGGGCTCGCCCCCGGCCACCAGCGTGCGCTGCTCGCCGTTCTGTGCGTCAGGCAGGTAACGCTGGGCCATCAGGTAGCCGTCGCCGGCAGTGCTGAGATGCTGTGCGATCTCCGCCAGCGCGATGGCTCCATCACGAACGATCCGCACATCGCGTCCATAGCTTCCGGCGGGTGGCTTGAGGACCCAATCACCGCCGGACGTCACCACCCGATGGAGCTGCGACGCATGCGCGCTCGTGTGCGTTTCCGGCATCAGGGCGTGCCAGCGGTGTTTGCCGTGCAGCCAGACCAGTGCAGCGGGGCTCACCACGAGTTGCCGGGCTGGCAGGCTCGAAAGCATCTGCATGCGATCCAGCCAGGTCACCAGGCGTCCGAACCCGAGTGGCCAGATGAGGTCGAAGTACTGGAGAGGCAGGGCATCCTGCCCCCCGCCGGTGGCCACATGAGGCTCGCCGGCCCGGATTTCGATATTGTCGTGGTCGGCGATCCGGACCTGCCAGCCGGCCTCACGGAAGGCGGCAGGCAGCCGTTTGTGGTTGTCGTTCCGGGCTTTGGTGGGGTCACCCACCAGCAGCAGCAATTCCGGCATGCGTGTTAAAATAGTGGACCTATGGAAAGCCAGATCAACATACCAGACTACAGCCTGGCCGAGGAGCGGGTGCCGCTCTATGAGCCGGAACACCTCGATGCGGACGCCAAGGCTGAACTGAAGTCCGAAATCGCCGGATTGTTACGGGACCGCGGCGCGACCCTCATCGCCCACTACTATGTGGATGGTGACGTACAGGATCTGGCCGAAGAAACGGGCGGCACGGTATCCGATTCTCTGGAAATGGCCCGATTCGGCCGGGATCAGGGCGGTGATACGCTGGTGGTTGCCGGCGTTCGCTTCATGGGCGAAACAGCCAAGATCCTGTCGCCGGAGAAGCGCGTGGTGATGCCGACCCTGGAGGCGGAATGCTCGCTCGATCTCGGCTGCCCGCCGGAGGCGTTCAAGGCCTTCTGTGAAGCGCATCCGGACCGGACCGTGGTGGTTTACGCCAACACCTCCGCCCAGGTGAAGGCGATGTCGGATTGGGTGGTCACCAGCAGCGTGGCGCTGCCGATTGTCGAATCCCTCGATGCCAAGGGCGAGAAGATCCTCTGGGCCCCGGACAAACATCTCGGGAATTACATTCAGCACCAGACCGGCGCAGACATGTTGCTCTGGTCCGGCGCCTGCGTGGTCCACGAGGAGTTCAAATCGAAAGCGCTGTTCGATCTGAAAGCCGTCTATCCCGACGCCGGCGTGCTCGTGCATCCGGAGTCACCGGCTGCGGTGATCGATATCGCGGATTCGGTGGGTTCCACCAGCCAGATTCTCAAAGCTGCAGGAGAGCTGCCGCACGAGACTTTTATCGTTGCCACGGACAGAGGCCTGTTCCACAAGCTCCGGCAGCGGAATCCGGGCAAGCGTTTCATCGAGGCGCCAACCGCCGGCGATGGGGCCATGTGCCGCAGTTGTGCACACTGCCCCTGGATGGCCATGAACGAACTGACCGCACTCGCTCAGCTCCTGCGTAACGATGCAATCTTCGCGGCGAATGAAATTCTGGTGGATCCGGAGATCGGGGAGCGGGCGATGGTGCCGCTGAACCGGATGCTGGCCTTCCAGGCCGGCTGATCAGGACCGGGCGATTCTCAACTCGGTGCGGAGATCGTTGATCCGCTGATCCAGCATGGCCTGCAGCTGGTCGTTGTCCCGGCTGATCAGTCGCCTCGCGTACTCGAGATGCTGGATGGCCCGGGTATAAGACCCATGCAACGCAAAGAACTCGGCGCGGGCCCGATGCACGGCCACGATATCGCCAGCCTTGCCGGCCACTTCTGCCAGCTCATACCACACATCGATATCGTTCGGCCGGATCTTGCTCTGCCGGGTGAGGACTTCCTCGGCGATGTCGTACTCCTCGTTCTGCATCAACGCGTCCGCGTAGAGCATGGCCAGAGGCGGATTGTCCGGGTTCAGCAGCAACTGCCGCTCGAGCAGGGTGAGTGCCTGGTCGAGTTCGCCGGCAGCGGTGAGAAATTCCGCATAGGCCGCGACGAAGAGCAATCGGTTCGGCGCCGATGCGAACAGCGCATCCGCCAGTGGCACGGCCTCTTCATGCTCGCCGGCTCTGGAGAGCGCCAGCGCCAGACCATACTGGGCCGCCGTTGAATTCGGGTTCTCGTCCACTTCCTTGCGGAAGTGCTTCACGGCCACCTCCGGGCTGTCCGCGTAGTGCACCACCGCCCGCATGCGCGCCAGGGTGTAATCGGGAGAATCCTCATACTGTCGGGGCGGATACTTGAGCGCGTTGGTCTTTGCGTCCGCCACCCGGCTTTCGGTGAGCGGGTGCGTGAGCAGGAATTCAGGCGGCCGGCTGGAGTATCGGTAGGCCCGTCCCATCCGGTCGAACATCCGCGCCATCCCATCCGGATCGAGACCGGCATTCACCAGTGTGTTCATACCGATACGGTCGGCCTCTGTCTCCCGGCTTCTGCTGTAGCGCAGCTGACTGGACTGGGCGGCGGCCTGGGAAGCCGACATGGCAGCCAGGCCCGCATCACCGCCCGCGGCCATGCCGATGGCGATAGCGGCGATCATGGAGGCCATGGTCGGCAGCATGGCAGCCCGCTGCTCTTCAATGCCGCGGGCGAAGTGCCGCTGGCTCAGATGCGCAAGTTCATGGGCCATGACGGAGGAATACTCATGCACGTCCTGCGCGGTGAGCAGCAGTCCCAGGTTCACGCCCACGACGCCGCCTGGCGCGGCGAACGCATTCACCGCATCGGAGTCGATCAGCACCACCTCGAGAACCTTCTCCTTCAGCTGTGAATACTGGGCCAGATCCGCGATCTGAGTCTCCACGTAGTACTTCAGAATCGGGTCATCGATGGTGGGCAGAACCGCGTTGATCTGTTTGAGGAACTGGCGGCCGATCTGCTTTTCCATGGCCGGCGAGACGATGCTCGACGAGCCGTCGCCGAGAGACGGCAAATCGGCGGTGGGGTCAGAGCCCATGGCTGGCAGTGTGGTCAGGCACAGGGGCAGGACGGCCGAAAGGGCAAGCAGCTTTGCATAGGTACAGGTACAGGCACAGGCACGCCGCGCCAGGCGCCCGACGGTCGTGGCGGGTGGCGCAGCGTGTCTGGAGGCGGACACCGAAGCTCGGAAGCTCGCGTCCGCCATCTGTCCGTGCGGGTCGTTCATACGGGTTCTGTCTGAATCTGCCTGATGGGCATCGCCTGGGGCGTCAGCACGCCGATATCTCTTTTTGATCATACTTGATGGACGTATGCCGGGCACCAAAAGTTCAAAACCGGCTATGATGGACAATCATCCATTCCACCAGCGCAAAATCACGTGAACCACCCCGAAAGCCCCGTCAATTCTGCAGAGAAGACCGCCGAAGAATCCGCCCGGGACGTCACGGTTCTGGACGTGAAGGGGCTCAAATGCCCCATGCCGCTCCTGAAGGCAAAAAAAGCGCTCAACGACCTCGATGCGGGGGCACTGTTGCGCGTCATCGCCACGGATCCGGGCTCCGAGCGGGACTTCGAAACGTTCTCCGCCCAGAGTGGTCATGCGCTGCTGTCATTCGAACGGCAGGCGGACGAGTTCATCTATCTGCTCAGGAAGAAAGACGCATAGCCCATGCGGTTTCTGGAAGTCATCAGCGGTTGGATCAACCGGCACTTCTCCAATGAAGAAGCCATCTACCTCGTGGTGTTCCTGGTGGTGGGTTTCACCCTGCTGTTTGTGCTTGGCAGCATGCTGCTGCCGGTGCTCACCGGACTGGTCCTGGCCTTTCTCCTTCAGGGGCTGGTGAAACGCCTGGTGGGGTGGGGTATTCCGGAAAAACCGTCTGTTTATCTGACATTCATCTTCTTTCTCGGTGTTCTGGCCACCATCCTACTGTTCGTTGTGCCGCTGATCTGGCAGCAGCTGGTCGCCCTGCGCGCGGCATTGCCCAGCATCATCACCCGGCTCCAGGACATGCTGCGTGATCTTCCGGAAGTCGCGCCGGGATTTGTCACGGCGGAACAGGTGGATCAATGGCTGAACCTGGCTGCGGGCGAGGTGGGCAGCGCCAGTGGCTCCCTGCTGAACGCAGCGCTGACCCAGGTGCCGTCGGTGATCGGCGTTCTGATTTTCCTGATCCTGGTGCCGATATCGGTGTTCTTTTTCCTCAAGGACAAAGAGCCGCTGATGGCCTGGTTCCAGTCTCTGCTGCCCCGGCAGCGGCCGCTGCTGGATCGGGTGGGCAACGAAATGAACCTGCAACTGGCCAACTACGTGCGTGGCAAGGCCATCGAGATCCTCATCGTCGGTTCGGTCTCCTTCGTCGTTTTCGAACTGCTGGGGCTCAACTACGCGGCATTGCTGGCGCTGGTGGTGGGTCTGTCTGTGCTGGTGCCCTTCGTCGGCGCCGCGGTGGTGACGATTCCCGTGGCGCTGGTTGCCATCTTCCAGTTCGGCTGGAGCTGGGATATGGCCTGGGTGATCATCGCTTACAGCATCATTCAGGCGCTGGACGGCAATGTGCTGGTGCCATTGCTCTTTTCCGAGGCGGTGGACCTGCACCCGATCACCATTATTGTCGCCGTGCTGGCATTTGGCGGCTTATGGGGAGTCTGGGGCGTGTTTTTCGCGATTCCGCTGGCGACGCTGGTCAAAGCGATCTACACCGCCTGGCCGACGGTGGAACTCGCAACGCCGCCACTGGAACGCGAGACGACGGTGCATGCTGCCGATGAGGCGGTCGGACCGGCGCCGGAAGTGCCTTGAGGGGCCGGGGCCTAAGCAAGTACCATGGCGCCGTTTTCATCTGCGGCTCTTATAACCCCTTCCATGCTGAATAATCCCCTCCGCGGCAGTCTCGTCGCGCTCATCACGCCCATGCACCCGGATGGCAGCATCGATTGGCCGGCGCTCGAGAAGCTGATCAACTGGCATATCGAGGAAGGTACCCACGGCATCATCCCTGTCGGCACCACGGGTGAGTCGGCAACGCTGGCCGTGGGTGAGCATCTGCAGTTCATCGAAAAGACGGTCGCCGCTGTGGCCGGGCGGGTGCCCGTGGTGGCCGGCACCGGTGCGAACTCCACGGCTGAAGCCATTCATCTGACCCGTCAGGCCGAGGCGGCTGGAGCCGATGCCTGCCTGTCGGTGGTGCCTTACTACAACAAGCCCACCCAGGAAGGTCTCTATCGGCATTTCATGGCCATCGCCGATGCCACCTCACTGCCGGTGGTTCTGTACAACGTACCGCCGAGAACGGCCTGCGACATGCTGCCCGAGACGGTTGCCAGACTGTCCGGACATGATCGAATCATTGGTCTGAAGGAGGCCTGTGGTGATGCGGAACGGGTGGCCGAACTCGTTGCCTCCGTGCCGGATGAGTTCATCATCCTGTCCGGTGAGGATGCACAGACCTTGCGGATGATGGAGCTGGGTGCGGTGGGCACCATCTCGGTCACTGCCAACGTGGTGCCTCGGTTGATGAGCGAGTTCTGCGCAGCCTTCCTTGCCGGAGACGAAGATCGGGCGAAGGCGCTGGATGAGAAGTTGCAGCCGCTGCATGCGGCATTGTTCATGGAACCCAGTCCACAGCCGACTAAGTGGGCGCTGCATGAAATGGGTCTGGTCCAGACGGGGATCAGGTTGCCGTTGATCGAGTTGTCTGAAGGCGCTCGTCCGGCCCTCCGTTCGTGTCTCAAGGAAATCGGAGTATTGTCGTGAGCAGACGGCGTTTGAGGATGTTGTGGGTGATCGTGCTTGCCGCAGGGCTGGCAGGTTGCGGCTGGCTCAACGACGACAAGGGCTTTTTCGTCAATCGTGACGATGACTATATCGACATGGAAGAGCGGGACCCACTGGTGGTACCGACGGATCTGCATGCCAGCAAGGTGGCAGACCCCTATCCGATTCCGCGAACACCACGGCAGCTGAATCCGGAATTCTACCCCTACAAGCCGCCCCGTCCGGATGCGATCTTCGCCAGCGACAACCGGGAAGAAGTCCGCATCCAGCGGCTGGGAGAGCGTGCCTGGCTGGTGGTGCCGGAAGATCCGACCACGGTCTGGCCGAAGGTGAAACAGTTTCTGGCGGAAAACGGTATCCGGGTCGAGTCCGAAATGACCGAGTACGGGCGCCTGGATACCCAGTGGCTGGACACCTCCCGGGAGGCTTACCGGGACATCATCCGTACCGTGATACGGGAAGCGAAAGAACAGGACGGATTCCTGGAAGGCCGGGACCGGTTGCTGATCAGGGTGGAGCCAGGCATCCGCGAGGCGACCTCGGAAGTGTACGTGCGGCATGAGAACGACGCGCTCGGCCTGCCCAGTGTCGGCGTGGTGGATCTGAACAGCATTCGTTCGATGATTCCGGCCGCTGAGATAGACGCGCTCTCTGAAATCGGTGCTTACATTGCCGCCAAGGTTTCTGAACAGACCATCTCAATGGTGGCCTCAGATAACACCGGCCGGGTGAAGTCTTCCGTCGGACGGAATCCGGAGGGTGTTCCCGTGCTGGAACTGCGACTGGATCGGGAACGGGCGTGGGCCACGGTGGGTCAGGCGCTCACCCGGGCGGAAGTGCCTGTGGAAGAACAGGACCAGCTGGAAGGTGTGTACATCGTCCGCGTACCGGAAGATGTGCTGACCGGTGACGAAAAGGGCTGGTTGTCCGGTCTCCTGAGTCGGGGGAACAAGGGGTATGAGCTGCAACTGCATCTCGATGAAATTGAAGACTCGGTCTATCACGTGAGTGTCACCGACGGGGAAGACAAGCCGGTGGACAGGGAGTTCGGTCAGGAAGTGCTGACGATGATCCGCGAGTACTCCAGTTGAGTCGATTCGCCTCACTTGGCAGCGGGAGTCGAGGCAACGGCACCGTTGTCGAGATCGGCGGCGAACGAATCCTGGTTGACTGCGGCTTCACGCTGAAACAGGCGGAAGCGCGGCTCGCACGTATCGATCTGAAGCCGGCTGATCTCACGGCGATCCTGGTCACACACGAGCACAGTGATCATATTGGCGGTGTTGGCGCACTGGCCTACAAATACGCAATTCCGGTTTACGCCTCCTTCGGTACGCTGGATTCCGCCAGAAAGAGCGCGTCCGTGGTGGGCAGCGCGATCAGCGCCCACAGTGCCTTTCAGGTCGGCGCCGTTGAAGTGACGCCGGTGGTGGTGCCTCATGATGCCCGGGAGCCGACGCAGTTCGTTTTCCGACACGAGGGCTGCTCGGTGGGTGTGGTGTCTGATCTCGGCTGCGTGACGCCCTTTGTCATCGAGCAGTTCAGCGGTCTCGATGGGCTGCTGATGGAGAGCAACTACGACCTGCCGATGCTGGCGAATGGCCGCTACCCGGAACGGGTGAAGCGTCGTATCGCCAGTGATCTCGGCCATCTGTCCAATGAGCAGGCGGCCGGGTTCCTCGAACGGATCGGGCACCCGGATCTGACGGTGGTCGTCGGGCACGTGAGTGAGGAAAACAACCACCCGGACCTGCTGAGCGAGGCATTCACGGCCCATCAGGACAGCGTTCGCCAGCTCACCTTTGCGACGCAGGACGAAGGCGCCGGCTGGCAGTCGGTGGTTTCCGCCGCAGCAGCGAAGGACGTTCAGTCGGCTGGTCCGGCGGAGCCTCGAGTGCCTGCAGAAGATGTGTTCAGCATTGGCTGACTCGATACCCGACGCAGCCTCGGCGGTGACCGAGCAGACGGTCGGGTGTCCGGAATGTGATCTTCTCGGCCAGGTAGGCGCGTTGGAACCGGGAGAGCGGGCGGTATGCGCGCGGTGCGGTTGCGTGCTGAGTGTGTGTTTCGAAGATCCATATACCCGGGCCTGGTCGTTCAGCGTTTCCGCGCTTATTGTTCTGGCCGTCGCCTTTGCCTTTCCGTTTCTTTCGATCTCCGCCGCCGGGGTGACCAGTTCCATGACGCTGGTGCAGACCGTGCTCTACCTTGCCCAGTACGGCGCGGACGCCATCGCCGTGCTGGTCTCGATCTTTGTGATCCTCGTGCCACTGGTGATGCTGATCTTCATCCTGGTGCTCGCGACCGCACTGCGCGCCGACCGTTTTCATCCGCTGCTGATGGCGCCCACCCGCTGGTTGTTTCATCTGAACGCCTGGTCCATGGTGGAGGTATTCGCAATTGGCGTGATCGTCAGCCTGGTGAAGCTGGCGGCGATGGCCAAGGTGACCCTGGGTCCCTCCTTCTGGGCATACCTGGCGTTCACGGTGCTGTTTCTGCTCGCCTTCTCGGCGATGGACCGGCTGACCGTATGGCGGGACATCGAACGACTGACCCGAGCACGATCTTGACCGACGCCGAAGCGGAAAGAGCCCTCAGCGGGGAAAGAGCCCTCAGCGGGGAAAGAGCCCTCAGCGCGGAAAGAGCCCTCAGCGCGGCAAAAGCCCTCAGCGCCCAAAAAGCCGGCTACGACGTCTGCCATACCTGCCTGGCGCTCAACCCCGCCGGTGGTGCGGATTGCCAGCGCTGTGGTTCGCGCGTACACGCGCGAATTCCCAACAGTCTGCAGCGGACGACAGCCCTTCTGATCGCGGCAATCGCGCTCTACTTTCCGGCGAATCTCTTTCCGATCATGACCACGGATCAGTTTGCGCGCTCGATGGACAGTACGATCATTGGTGGAGTGGTGCTGCTCTGGAACATGGGCTCCTATCCGGTGGCGCTGGTGATCCTGATCGCCAGCGTTCTGGTCCCCATCGGTAAAATCCTCACGGTGGGGGCATTGTGCTGGACGGTTGGCCGCCACCAGCCGGTTTCTCCGCGCCAGCGCACGACGCTCTATCGGATCACTGAATTCATCGGCAAGTGGTCCATGGTGGATGTTTTCGTGGTGGCGATTCTGGTGGCGTTGATCCAGATTACCGGCATCATTGTCATCCGGCCTGGTGGCGCGGCGCTGGCCTTTGCCGGGGTTGTGATTCTGACCATGCTGGCGGCGGAGAGTTTTGATCCCAGATTGATCTGGGACGACATGGCAACCGACGCAGACCCGACCGGCGATCGGGACCAACCGGGCGAACAGGGGCAAGAGGAGAGAGCGTGAACGAATCTGTGGTGGTGGAATCCCGGCGGCGGAAGATCTCCGGCATCTGGGTCGTCCCTCTGGTAGCCGTGCTGCTCGGTCTCTGGCTGGCGGTGGATGCCTACCGGAAGCAGGGCCCCACCGTCACCCTGTACTTTTCGGATGCGGAAGGCCTGGAAGCGGAGAAAACGCAGGTCAAGGTTCGCAACGTGACCGTGGGTACGGTCACCGATGTCTATCTGGCCGATGGCCTGGAACGGGTGGTGGTTAAAGCCGAACTTACGCCTCAGGCAAGGCCGTTGCTGCGGGAAGGCAGCCAGTTCTGGGTGGTTCGGGCAGAAGTTCGCGGCGCCTCCGTGAGAGGCATCGGCACGCTCCTCAGTGGCGCTTATATCGAGATCTCGCCGGGCGAGGGTGAACTGACCGATCAGAGAGAATTCGAAGGTCTCGATCGACGGCCGGTCTCTCCGGTTGGCACGCCCGGGAAACGTATCCAGCTCGTCAGTGAAAGCAGCGGTTCGGTCAGCGTCGGCAGCCCGATTCTTTATCGGGGATATCGAGTGGGCACGGTGGAAAGCATCGAACTGCAGGTGGAATCCCAACAGGTGCTCTATTCCATTTTTATCGATGCGCCTTATGACGTGCTGGTGTCCAGCAACACCCGGTTCTGGAATGCCAGCGGTGTTTCTGCGGAGCTTTCGACGGAAGGGATCAAGGTGAGCATCGGTTCGCTCCAGTCGGCCCTCATGGGCGGCGTAGCCTTTGATCTGCCCCGAAACACGCTCGCCGGTCGGGAAGTGGAATCGGATACCCAGTTCCGGCTCTATCCGGACGAAGCTGCCATCCATCAGAATCCCTACAGCAATTCGAAGGAGTACGTCATTTCCTTCGAACAGTCGCTGCGCGGTCTGAATCCGGGTGCGCCTGTTAATTACCGGGGGATACGGATCGGCAGTGTGGTTCGTATCATGCTGGCGGACCTGGCCGGAAACCCGAAAGTTGATGCCGGCGAAAGCGGCCAGGCCATCCCGGTTCTGATCAGACTGGAACCCGGACGCCTGGCCATCGAAGACACCGTGCAGGGCGTTTCGATCATGGGAGAGTCGGTGGCGATCTCCGTGCAGAATGGCCTCCGTGCGACGCTGGAATCAGGCAATCTCCTCACCGGTGCGCAGCTGATTGAACTGGACATATACGAATCGGAACCCCTCCGGGAGGTTGGTGAATTCCTCGGGTATCCCACGATTCCCGTGATCAGCGGCGGGCTTGCCCACATTCAGATGCAGATCAGCCAGCTCCTGGACAAGCTGAACGGGTTGCCGATTGAAGGTGTCATGGTCCGGGCGGAAAGTGCGGTCCTGGAACTTGAAGGTACGTTGAAGGCGGTGCGGCGCTTTGCAGAGAGTGATGGCCTGCAGAACCTGCCGGCCACCCTGGAAACCACGCTGGATGAGTTGAACGCGTTGCTCGACAGTTTTGACAGTCATTCGGAGTTTCGCCTGGAACTGCTCCGGACCATCGAAGAACTGAAGCGCACCCTGCAGAATGTGGACGCCGTTGCGGAGCAATTGAGTGAGAAGCCGAATTCGCTGGTGTTCCCGCAGAAGCAGTTGCCGGATCCTGAACCGAAAGTGAGCCCGTGATGAAACAGAACTGCCGTTTTCTGCCTGCGAGCCTGCTCCTGGCCATCTCCCTGCTGGTCGGTTGCACGAGCTCACCGCCGGTGCAGGATCATCGTTATCTCCTCAGACCAGAGAAACTGATGGCGTCATCGCCGGACGAATCGTCTGCCGTACTGCTGAACCCGGTGCTGGTTGCGCAGTATCTGGATCGGCAAGGTATTGTGCTGGAGACGGGTTCCTCGGAAATTCACGTGGCGAAACACCATCGCTGGGCGGAAGCGCTCGATGAAGCGGTGGAGCGTTATCTGCAGGTGAGTATTGCCAATCGGGCGGGCGTGGTTGTCGAATCTACTCTGCTCACAACAGACGCGGTGGCGGCCAGGGTGACCGTTCGCATCAACCAGCTGCACGGCACGGAATCAGGCCGGGTGCGGCTGGTGGCGGATTGGAAGGTGGATCACCCAGATCAGGATGCCACCCTGTTCAGCTTTGACGAGTCTGTGTCTCAGGGTGCCGATGGCTATCCTGCCCTGGTGGCTGCCCATGCCGTGCTGCTGGACAATCTGGGAGCCGCCATCGCCGATTCGCTGGCGGCGGGTCAGCAGTAACGGTTTTCCGCTACCGGCTGACCTTGCCGGTGGGTGTGCCTCAGCCCACCGACTCAGCCCAGAACGTTGTCACCACCATCGTCCAGTTTCTCCGGCCGCAACCAGTAGGTGAACTGCGGGGTGAATGTTTCTTCGCCCGTTCCAGCCAGCGCGAGCAGATTCCACAGTGAGCAGTACAGGTCGCCGGGGCCGAAGACGGCGCTGTTCTTACGGGTGATGGTGTCGCCGTTGCGCTCGTAAACCACCACACCCGGCATGTTATTCGCCCCTGGCTGGGCGGATTGCGCCTGGATGTAGTCCCCGCCACCGTGTGACGCCAGCCGGAAACGCCAGCCTCGGCTGTTGGCGAACTGCCGTTGCAGCGCGGGTGGGTCTTTGGAGACGAGCACCACCGACAGGGCAGACTCCAGATGAGGCAGAAAGCCATTGAACCCATCGGCCCAGAGGGTGCAGTAACGGCACCCCTGGCCCATGTTGTGTATGAGCATCAGGGTGTCCTGGTCGCCGAACAGCTCCAGCAGGGTAGTCTGCCCATTCTGGGTCTCGAACCGGTAGTTCGGTACGGTCCCGCCCGAGTGTTCTTTCTGCAGTTCGTGCAGTCTGGTCGTCAGCTCGTAGATCCGGGCCGAGAGTGCGTCGATCTCGGCTTGTGCGTTTGCTTCGCTCATCCTTATCTCTCCTGCTTATGCCTTCTCCCTGGACGATGCCTATTTAACCCGCGATCTGCGTCGGGTCGCCAGTGGTTCGCTAGTCGCCATCCGCGTCGGGCAGCGGGTAGTGCACGCCAGGCACGCCTCCTTCGAGGGCCTGATACCAGTCTGGTCGCGGCTGAACGGGCTCGTAGCTGGTCGGGACCATGGGTGTATGGGTGTTCCATTCGTGATGGATCGGCGGTATCTGGAAGGTGCCGTTACTGGCGTTGGTGCCGCCGTCGACAAGCAGATCCACGCCAGTGATGTAGCTGGCCAGATCTGAGGCCAGAAACATGACCGCATTGGTTACTTCTCCGGCATCTCCCAGCCGACGCATGGGCGTTCGGCTGGAGATCCAGCGGTCCATGCCCATGGCTTCCAGCATCGGTCGGGTCATTTCCGTGACCACGAATCCGGGCGAGACGGCGTTTACCCGCACGCCTCGATCTGCCCACTCCACACCCATCTGTCGGGTCATGTTCAACAGGCCGCCTTTGGCGGCGCTGTAGCCGATCACGTTGTTTTCGTTGGCGCCGCTGGCCAGGATCGAACAGATATTCACGATCGAGCCGCTGCCCCGTTCCAGCATGTGTCTGCCGCAATCGCGGGCGAAGTAAAAGGCGCCGCTCAGGTCCACGGCCAGGATGCGCTGAAAGGTTTCGGCGTCAAACTGCTCCGCGGCCACCCCTCGTGGATCGGCGATGCCGGCATTGTTGATCAGAACATCGATTGCCCCCTGTTCGGCAAGACCCCGGGCGATGACGTTCTGCACAGCTGCTTCATCGGCTACGTCACCGGTTACAACGGTGACCCTGCTCCCATGCGATCGACACTGTTCGCCAACCTGTTCGAGTAGTTCGCCACTGCGGGCTGTGAGAATCAGGTCCGCACCGGCTTCGGCAAAAGCGTACGCGAACTGTTCACCAAGGCCATAGGAAGCACCGGTGATCAGGACGACCTTAGCACTGAAATCGAACACCTCATTCTCCTCGTGCTGCGGGTATTTGCTGAATGAAGAGGATAACCTAGGCTGAGGGTGGCGAGTGTGAGTGGAGATGGCGCTGAAAATTCCGAAACGCATTGAGGAGGTGAGCAACGACTGGCTCAGTCGTGTGCTCGATGCGGAAGTCGCTGGTCAGGCCGTCTCACGGGTAGGTGAGGGTATTGGCCTCATGGGCGACATTTACCGGTTGGTGCTCGACTATGCGGCCGGTGCATCCGAGGGCCCTCGGAGCGTGGTGGTGAAATTGCCTTCCTCCCATGCGGAGAACCGGGCGCAGGGGATCGCTCTCGGTATGTTCACGGCGGAAGTCACCTTCTACAACCAGCTTGCGCCGCGAGTTTCCGCGGGCCTGCCGGATATCTACGCCGCAGCCGTCACCGGGGATGGGGCTGAGTTCGTGATCGTGATGGAGGATCTCAGCGAACTCACGATGGTGGATCAGAGTGCCGGCATGAGCTTGGATCAGGCCAGGGCAGCCGTGGAAGTGCTGGCAGGCGTGCACGCCGCTTTCTGGAACGATACCGACAGGCCCGAACTCGAGTGGGTTCCGACTCAAACGGGACCGAGAATCGAGTTTGTGGATGCCATGATGGCGGAGATCTTCCCGGTCTTCGCCGAGCAGTTCGGGGACGAACTGCCTGAAGGCGGTCTCGCGTTGTATGAACAGTTCATCGGTAATTACCTGAAGATCATGAAGGTCATCTGTGCCCGCAGCCCATGGACCATTGCCCATCAGGACTTCCGGATCGAAAACCTTTTATTCGGTGCCTCTGGTTCCGGTCGCGTAGTGGTGCTGGACTGGCAGGGACTCGGACGGGGCGTGGGCGCGTATGACCTTGCCTATGTGCTCGGCGGCTCCATGACCCCGGAGCTTCGGCGCAGTCATGAACGGGAACTGGTTGGTGGATATCAGGCTGCATTGGCAGCCGCAGGCGTGACGGGATACGGCTTCGATGCGGCCTGGGAAGACTACGCACACGCACAGCTGATGGGTGGCCTGGCCGTTTCGATCGTCACCGGCGGTTCCATGGACCTCAGTAATGAACGCGCCAAGTCGCTGATCGCCACCATGGCCAGCAGGCACGTGCAGGCGGCCCTGGACCATGACGGTGCCGCACGATTGACGGAAATCGCGGGTTGAAGCCGTCAGGCCCGGGCCTGATCCAGCAACGTTTCCTCTCTCAGGCCTTTTGTGCTTTGCCGCCGCCCAGTAGGCCGAACGCCTGAACGAAGAACAGCGCGAAGGCACCCATGCCCACAGCGAAGACCACGTCACCAGGCACACGCGCCCACACCAGGGCTTCCATCAGGGGATGATGCATCAGTTCCGCAGCCCGGGCTGCGGCGTAGTGATCGCTGAAGGCCACGTAGGTCTGCCAGAGGCCCTGAGGCAGCAGCGACAGGAAGGTCATCATGAACAGGCCGATGTTCAGGCTCCAGAACGACACAGACAACAGCTTCTGGTTCCACTTCGACGGATCTGTCAGTCCGCGCAGGCAATACAGAATCAACCCGAGACCCAGCATGCCGTAGACGCCGAACAGGGCAGCATGACCGTGGGTGGCCGTGGTGTTCAGACCCTGCATGTAATACAGCGCAATCGGCGGATTGATCAGAAAGCCGAATAGCCCCGCGCCGATCAGATTCCAGATAAGCACTGCCGCAAAAAACCGGAATGGCCAGTGGTAAACGTGTTCCCAGTCGCGCTGTCCCTCGAGCTTCGAGCGGTTGTAGGCCTCAAAACCAACCACCGCCAGCGGCACCACTTCGAGTGCGGAAAATACTGCGCCCAGAGCGATCACACCGGTTGGAGTGCCACTGAAGTAGAGGTGATGGAAGGTGCCGAGGACACCGCCGCCCATGAAGACGATGGTCGCAACGAGCACGGCAGTGACCGCGACTGATGCGCGCACCAGCCCCATACGCACCAGCAGTGCGGATATCACTGCGGTGGCGAACACTTCGAAAACGCCTTCCACCCAGAGGTGCACTACCCACCAGCGCCAGTACTCCATAATCGCGATGTGGGTTTTCTCACCCCACATGAGACCCGCGCCGAACAGCAAACCGATGGACACAGTTGCGACAGCCACCAGCAGCACCAGCGATGTGCCGCCTTTTTCCTTGAGTCGCGGACCCAGGGCGCGCAGCACCAGGAACACCCACAGCAACAGGCCAATGAACAGATAGATCTGCCAGAAGCGTCCGATATCGGTGTACTCGTAGCCTTGGTGGCCAAACCAGAAATTGGCGGTTGAGTCATCGAAGAATCCGTTGACCGCCGCCCACTGTCCGGCGAACGAACCAACCACGATGACCAGCAGGCTGATAAAGAGAAAGTTGATACCCAGTCGCTGAAACCTGGGTTCGTGGCCCGACAGCAGAGGCGCCACGTAGAGGCCCGCGGCCAGCCAGGCGGTGGCAATCCAGAGCACGGCCAGCTGGGTATGCCAGGTGCGGGTGATCGCGTAAGGCAGATGATCTATGAGCGGCAACCCATAGAGTCCCTGGCCTTCGACCTGATAGTGTGCGGTCACGATTCCCAGCATGATCTGCACGCCAAAGAGCGCAACCACCACCCAGAAGTACTTGGCGGTTGCGCGCATGGATGGGGTGAGAGTGACGGAGTCCATGAAATCACTGGTGGCGAAACCTTCTTCCGGTTCGCTGTCGGCACGCCACAGGTCGAACTCGCGAGCGTAGTACCAGACCAGAGCGCCGATACCAGCCAGCAGCATGAATATGGAAATGATGGACCAGAGGAACAGCGATGCCGTGGGTTTGTTATCCACCAGCGGTTCATGGGGCCAGTTGCTGGTGTAGGTGATCGTCTGGCCCGGCCGCTCTGTGGTGGTCGCCCATGCGGTCCAGAAATAAAAGGCGTTCAATGCGTGGGCATCAGCGTCACTCAGGCGGGTGTGAATGGGGAATGCGTAGTCCACCCGCAGGGCCTGTGCTGCTTCGGAACCGTTCTGATACAGATCGCGGTAGTGATCGGCGACTTCAGCGATGGCGGCAGCACGATCCGGGAACACCGTGATGACGCCGCTATCGGGATCATAGGTGTTCTTCCGCATATCGAGCGCCAGAATGGCGCGTTGAGCTGCCTGGACACCCTCGCTGAGTTCGTCGAAGGATTTCGCTCCTTCGGCACGGGCGCGGATGTCCAGAATGGCGACGGCTTCGCGATGCAGCCAGTCAGCGCTCCAGTCAGGCGCGAGGTAGCCGCCATGGCCCCAGATTGAGCCCTGTTGCATCCCGCCCATTTCCTGCCAGACCGACTGCCCACGCTGGATATTTTCCAGTGTGTAGAGCGTGCGGCCGTCCTCGGTGTGGACGGCTTCGGGCAGCGGCGGCGCTTCCTGATAGATTTCCCAGCCAAAGAACAGCAGCGTGCCGAACATGACGACCATGCCAACCGTCAGAATCAGCCATAGCCGGCGTATCGAAAAAAGCCGTGCATAATCGTCCATCCGAAATCTCCCCCAAGACCCGTCGCTAGTTTGACCGGATTCCGGCCCCCATGACAACCCATTGTACGCATTCGGTTGTCGCCTGCGTGGGGGTTATTGTTGTCCGTCTGTGGAAATGCTCAGATAACGCCGCGCGCCTTCAGAAAATTCGTCCGTGGCCGACATGCCGAGCCGTTCGGCCAGTGCGATGGAGGCGCTGTTTCCCTGCTCGATGAACGCTTCCAGTTCCCGGGCCCCATTTGTATTAACCCAGGCGACGGCAGCACGCGCGGCCTCCAGCATGAGGCCCCGGCCCCAGTGCGCGGGGAGCAGGTGATAGGCAATTTCTGCGCAGATGTGGAGGGTGTTGAAGCCAATCATTCCCACGAAGGCATCCGGGCGACCCGCCTGCATGATGGCCCATCGGAAGCCCCAGCCGTCCTCGGCGGCACGAAGCCAGAAATCGATGATGCGATCGCTGTTGGCCGATGATGTGGCCGGCATGGGAATGATGTTCCGGTCGTAGTCTGTAACGACGCCCGAGTATCTGCACACGTCCGGATCGGACCACAGCTCGAACACGCCGGATGAATGCGTCATGGACAGCGGTTCCAGCGTCAGCCGTTCTGTGTGAAGTGTGGGAATGTCCAAGGCGGGTCTGTCGTGTGTCGAACGGGCTCAGGTTCGATCAGAGTCCGATCAGCGCCGGAATCACCAGGGCGCGGTTGCGCAGATCATCATCGGCGCTCGACGGTAACCGAACGGGCCTTTACCGTTCCATGCCCTGCCATCCGGATAGCGAACTTCCACGCCGTCCAGATCATCCGGCTCGAAGAGCTTCATGTTCACCCCTACCTGGTCATGGGACGGGTTCAGTCGTGTGTGGGCCTCCGTGAGAGTGAAGTGTGTGGTGGCACCACACTCGCTGCAGGAGTGGATGGCGGCAGCCGGGTTTTCTTTGTCCCGGCGCACGAATGTCGCTGTGTCCGATGGCCCCATGGTGACCGCAGAAGCGGGGAAGTAGCCCCAGGCGGCGCCCGATTTACGGCAGAGGCTGCAGTTACAGTCGTGAATGAATTCCGGCCTGGTGTCGATCGTGATATCGACCGCGCCGCAGAGGCAGGTTCCCGTCATTTTCAGTTCTCCTCAGCTGGATGACCGGAAATGTTCATCTCCGGTTTCTCGGATGGTTTTTCGCCACCCGCTCGTTGCCATGTTTGTAGTTGCCGGTGAGTCTTGCCATCAACTGCTGCCGGTCAGCGTCATTCATTCCGCTGAGTTCGGCCTCGAACACCGCGGCCTGCTGCCCGCGAAGTGTGGTTGCCTTTCTGCCGTGATGGTAGATGACATACTCACCGCTGGTGTGTCGGAAAGTGAATCCGAGATCAGTCATTCAATCCTCGGGCCTGGAGAGGTTCGCCAGGGCGGCATCACCCATCACCGGATTGGTGCCAGTGACGATGTTTTCCGCTCGCGTTCTGATCATGTCGTCGAAGTGATCATGTGTGAGGATGTAGAGCCGGTCTGCGCGGATGGCGTCGAAGACGATTTCGGCAATCTCCGCCGGTTGCATGCCCTGCCGCAGGATCTCCCGGAACATGGCGATACGTTGTTCGTCTTCCGGGCTCGGTGCCGGCGGTTGTTCGTCGTTGGCGAGATTCGAAGGGCGGTTGCGGCCGCTGTCGAAAATATTGGTGTTGACGAAGCCGGGGCAGAGCACCGAACAGCCGATCTTCGTTTGTGCCGCTTTCAGATCGACGTCGAGGTTTTCCGTCAGGGCCACCACTCCGTGTTTGGTCACGGAGTAGAGGGCGTTGGTGCTGCCGCCGATGAGGCCGGCGACGGACGCGGTATTGACGATATGACACGGCTCATCCTGAGCGATCATCTGCGGGACGAAGACGCGCAGTCCGTAGATGACGCTCCACAGGTTCACGCCCAGCACCCAGTCCCAGTCCTTCTGCGTCGCATTCCAGGCATTTCCACCGCCGCCGACCCCGGCATTGTTGAACAGCAGGTGTACGCCGCCGAGGTCTTTCACCGCTTCGTCGAGGACGTTTTTCAACTCTGATTCGATGGCGACATTGGTGACGATCGGCAGCACCTGGTTGTTCGTGGTTGCCTGCAGCTCTGTCGCAGCCTGTTCCAGCGCAGCCTCTTCGATATCCGCCATCACCACATGCATGCCTTCCGCGATGCACTTCTCTGTCAGCGCACGGCCGATGCCGCTTGCAGCACCTGTGATGACGGCGACTTTGCCTGCGAATTCCTGCATTGAACTTTCCCCTCGGATAAAGCGTCGAGTATAACGAAGTCGTAGCGTTTGCCGGCGGTTGACGAATCGTTCATTGCGGTCCCGCTGGCAACACCCGGACAAACCTGTACCATCTGGCGCATCGCGGCGGACTTATGATTCCCGGGGGACTGTGCACAACACCTCTTCTCTGATGCAGCCATGAACGAAGCCAGTCTGCAGGGCAAGCGGATCGTCGTGATTGGTGGCTCTTCCGGCATCGGATTTGCCATCGCTGCCGGCGCCGGGGGAAAGGGAGCGGACGTCATCATCGGCTCCAGCAATCAGGACAAGGTGGCCGCCGCCGCGAATCGTCTGGGCGGAACCGCAACAGGTCATGCGGTGGACGTGCGCGACGAATCCAGCGTGAAAGAATTTTTCGCCGCCATCGGCCCTTTCGATCATCTGGCCTATACCGCGGGCGATTGGGGACCACAGCGGGATGGCGGGGGAATCGCCGACATGGATCTCGAGCGGGGAAACGACACCTTCGCGGTCCGGTTCTGGGGTGCACTGGCTGCCGTCAAACACGCGCAGCCGTTTATCTCCCGGCGTGGTTCCATCACGCTCACGGATGGGATGATCGCCCACCGGCCCAGGAAGAACGCAGCGCTGGGCACTGCCATGGCCGGCGCCATCGAACATCTGACTCGTGGGCTCGCCGTGGAACTCGCGCCGATACGGGTCAATGCGGTGTGTCCGGGTTATGTGCTGACGGAAGTCTGGGAGCAAATTCCGGAAGCGCAACGGGCCGAGCGGTTGCAGCGCATGACCGAACGGCAGCCATTGCCCCGTGCTGGGGACCCCGGCGAGCTGGCCGAAGCGTATCTGTATCTGATGCAGGGCGGCTTCACCACGGGTCAGGTGCTGCTCGTTGACGGCGGGCTTTCACTGATCTGAACCACTGCCGGATCCAGACAATCTGAAAACCGGCATCAAACGGCCGGAATCAAGCGGCCGGAACTAAACTGAAGGCATTAAACCGAAAGAAGGACTGCAAGATGGAAAAGACGCTGCTCGAGGTGGCTGGATCGCTGTTCGACTGCATTGAGGCAGGAGACGCGGCAGGTGTCGACGCGCTTTACTCGGAGGATGTGGAGGTGTGGCACAACTTCTCCAACGTGGCTCAGACCAAGGCGGAAAATCTTGCGACTCTGACGGGTCTGATCGCCAGCGTCGATGAGATCCGTTATGAGGTCACGGAACGACTGGCTCTGGATTCAGAGCGGGTGGTTCAGCGTCACGATCTGTGCTGCACCACACGGGATGGTGCGGCCTTCACCATCCCGGCCTGTATTTTCATCACGGTCAGAGACGGCCGGATTGTGAGGATCGACGAATACCTGGACAGCGCTCAGGCCAATGCGCTCAGAACGGCTTCCGGTCGGGAAGCCATCGGCAGCTGAGTGTCCGGCAGGCATGGACCGGCGTAGCATGTCTCGTGTGAATGTCCGCTCGCCCATCCCCCTCACTGCTGCGGTGGCTGCCGCTCTCGCCGCCGGTGCACTGCTTGTGGCCTGGCTGGAATCCCGATTTCTGCAGGGCGTACTGTCTCAGCAACTCTATATTCTGTTGCTCTGCGGGATCTGTACGGCGCTGGGTGCCTGGTTCGGGTCACGCATCAGCCGGCGACAGAATCCGGCCGGGTTTACCGTCAACACCGCCGCCCTGAAGTCCCTTGGAATCAGCACCCGGGAGGCAGAGGTGCTGACGCTGCTGGCGCTCGGCCACAGCAATCAGGAGATCGCCGACCAGCTCCACGTATCCGCGAATACGGTGAAAACCCACCTGCGCCATCTCTACGAAAAACTGGATGCGGCCCGGCGAGGGCAGGCGGTGGAACAGGCGCGGCGTCTCGGGCTGGTGCCCTGAGCTCATCCCAACGGGTGATTCGAGCAGATTCATCCGAAAGGCTGATGACGGACGACCTGGAAGCGGGGAATCTGGGGCCACATTCATCGGAGCATTCACATGACGAAACAGGTCTGGAGTTCCGGCCTCATTGCTGGAGCCATTGTCATCTCGATGACCATACTCGCCATCGAGCTCGGAGTCGGCAGTGTCTGGCTCGGCTATCTGGTGATGCTGATCGCTTTCTGTCTCATTTTCGTGGCGGTCAAACAACATCGGGACCATGCGCTGGGTGGGATCATACGATTCGGACCAGCGCTGGTCATCGGATTGTGCATCACCCTGCTCGCCGGAGTGATCTACGTATTCGGATGGGAGTGTTATCTCTGGGCGACTGACTATGCGGTGGTCACCGTTTACGTGGACGGCGGACTGGAAGCCTATGGGGCTCTGCTTCCCCGGATGGGCATGACGTTTCTGGAGATAGTGCCAGCCGGGGTTCTGGTCAGCCTGATCAGTGCCACCGTGCTGCGGCGTCCGGAGGTTCTACCCGTGCAACCGGGCAGTCGTTCTTGAGTGCTTGTAGAACCGCGGGGAGCAGGCTGCTTCAGTGAAGGTGACTGCGCTGGTCGGCCGCAGAACCCGGCCGTGAAAACCTGTTAAGCTCGATCCGGCGATGGCGGTTTTTCGAGGCGGCAAAAGCACTCGACGTCGATATTCGACGCCTCGACCTGGACTCGAACTGGACTCGACCTGGACTCGAACTGGAAAGGAACGCGCTATGTCTGCTCTGAGAATCCTGCTGGCCGTCACTGCTGCCATGCTGGTCGGCGCCACCTGTCTCACTCACGCCGAGGAGTCGTCCATCGACACCGGCATCGGTACGATCGACGAAGCGAAAGCTGCAGCGCTCCACGACAGAAAGACCTACTCGCCCTACGCGAATCGGAATTTTCCGACGAGACCGTTGTTCGGCGATACCCACATGCACACTTCATTCTCCATGGATGCCGGTGCCTTTGGTGCCCGCCTGGACCCGCGTGATGCTTATCGGTTCGCGCGCGGGGAGCAGATCACCGCATCCAGCCAGCAGGAGGTCAAGCTCTCCAGGCCATTGGACTTCCTGGTGGTGGCCGATCACTCGGACAACATGGGGTTCTTTCCTGACCTGTTTGCCGGTAAGTCCACGGTGCTGGCCAATCCGACAGGCCGCAAATGGTACGACATGGTTCAGAGCGGCAAAGGCGGTGAAGCTGCGCTCGAGATTATCGTTGCATTCTCACATGGCACCTTTCCGGAGGAGATCATGTACTTCCCGGGTACCAGTGCGTACAAGAGCGCCTGGCAGGAGACCATAGACGCAGCAGAAGCCTACAACGAGCCCGGTCACTTTACGGCGTTCATCGGCTACGAATGGACATCCAATACCGGCGGCAACAACCTGCATCGCAATGTCATTTTCCGCGACGATGGAGACAAAGCCAGTCAGGTGGAGCCCTTCACTGTCTATCCACCCTATGGCAGCGACAACCCTGTCGACCTCTGGAAGTGGATGGAAAACTACGAAAACAAAACCGGCGGAAACGTGCTGGCCATTGCCCACAACGGCAATCTCAGCAATGGGCAGATGTTTCCCCATGGTGGAGGCTTTCGGCAAGAAATTGAATGCTGACTACGCGGCCACGCGCGCCAGATGGGAGCGGCTCTACGAAGCGACCCAGACCAAGGGGGACGGCGAGGCACATCCGTTCCTTTCGCCCAATGACGAGTTCGCGGACTTCGAAACCTGGGACAAAGGCAATCTGGATGGCAGCGTGGCGAAAACGAATGACATGCTGGCGGGCGAGTACGCCCGGTCCGGCCTCAAGATCGGACTCAAGCTTGGCCGGAAGCTCGGCACCAATCCCTATCAGTTCGGACTGATAGGCGCGACCGATGCGCACACCGGACTCATGGCGATCGAAGAGGAGAATTTCTTCGGCAAGACCACGCCCCAGGAGCCGAGCCCGGAGCGCCTGTCCGCCACGTTCGTCAGCAATCCGGATACCGGTGTCACCATTATGGACTGGGAAGTCGCTGCTGCCGGGTACTCGGTGGTCTGGGCGGAAGAAAACACCCGTAAATCCATCTGGGATGCAATGCAGCGCCGGGAAACCTATGCCACCACCGGCACCCGGATGCTGGTGAGATTTTTCGGCGGGTTTGATTTCGAGCCGGGGGATGCGTTGCAACGCCTGCCGGCGGATGTCGGCTACCGGAAGGGGGTGCCGATGGGGGGCGAACTCCACGGCGCACCCGAAGACGGGTCGCCGACTTTCCTGGTCGCGGCATTGAAAGACCAGATCGGCGCCAACCTCGACCGGATTCAGATCATCAAAGGCTGGCTCGATGCCCGCGGTGACTTGCAGGAAAAGGTGTATGACGTGGTCTGGAGTGGCGATCGCGAAGCAGACAGCGACGGCAAGGTGCCGGCGGTGGGCAGTACGGTGGATGTCTCCAATGCCACCTGGACCAACACCATTGGCGCACCCGAACTGATCACCGTCTGGAAGGATCCGGATTTCGATCCTGAACTGCATGCTTTCTACTACGCCCGCGTGATCGAAATCCCAACACCCCGGTGGTCTGCGTACGATGCATACAGGTTCGGCGTGACCCCGTTGCCGGGCACCCGCATGACGGTCACTGAGCGGGCCTATACCTCACCGATCTGGTATGCCCCTGACTAGCACAGAGCCGCCTGTTTTCATGCGGACTGGGCCGGTGTTTGCACCCACAATGTGACCCGGGCCCTTGTTGCCTGCGACAGCGTTGCTAGTGTTCGGTGGATGAAGACCGTGCATCTCGTACTTTTCGCACAACTGGGGTTGATGCTGCCCGCGTGGGTGGCCTTCGTCACCCAACCTGCCGGACTGGGTACGCTCTACCTGGTGGCGTACGCCGTGGCCCTGGGGTTCGCGGTGGCTGTCTACACCGGCTGGAAAAGCCTGCGCAGTTCGGCGGCGAGGCCGGCATTCTGCTGCAGCGTCCTGGCAACCTGCTTCACTGTGGGTACCCCGTTTGTGATGGATGGGTTCGGCTTGCCGCGCGTGCCCATGCAGACCATTGCCGTGGCGGCGTGCGTGCTCGCGCTGCTGGTCGCCGGTACGCTGCTGGCCAATCGCGAACGCTGGCAGCCGGGCACGATACTTGGCGGTCGCAGCTTCAATAAGGGCATGCTGTCAGCGCTCGCCGTTGTGATTGCTTTCATCTGGGTTCCCATCGTCGTCTGGCTTGCCGCGGGACTCGGCGCCGGACCCGCAGGCAGCTCATTGCGTTCACTGTTCCTGATTTACTACACCGTCGTTGGTGCGCTGGCGGCGATGCTGGTGTCCGTTACGTTTTTAACCGCCATCGCTGGTCTGTTTCGTCACGCTGGCTCACGCCTGATTCATGCAGGTCAGCTGGTGGCTTCCGTCGTACTGCTCCTGTCACTGAGCCTTGTCGCTGGTGGTATCGGGCTTGCGCTCGCCAATCCCGGATAAGAGGTTCCTATGAAAACCCTGAAACTCTGCGTTCGAACCGCGCTTCTGTTTGCCTGCATCCTTGTGCTGCCGGCTTGTTCCGAGCCCGAGGTCGAACAGAAGCGCTACAGCCACGTGAACAGTACCGGCCAGACGCAGCCGATCTCATATGAGGTCGCAAGCGACTGGCTGGTCGGGAACGGCGGCAGGTACTCTCTCCCGGACGTGCGCGCCAATATGGCAACGCTCTCCTTTGATGTCAGTGCCGCAAGACATATGAAGGAGCCGCTGGCAGACAAGCTCAAGCGACTAACCAGTCGCGGCCAGACGGATCGGGACCGGAAGGTGCTGACCTCGAAAATGACGACGGTAAACGGTTTTGAAGCGCTGGTTTACGGCGAGCAGGGCGAAGCCTACAAACCGCCCGAAGACCGCTATTTCACCCACCAGGTGGAATTTGTGGCCGGCCCGTACCTGATTGAAACGAAAATACGCGGACACGCCTCGAACTACCCGGTGTTGCTCGAACAGCTCGAGCACACCTTGAGTTCCATCAGGATTGAGGAAAGCTAGCTCATGGGGCCCGGCTGGGCGGAGGCCCATTCCGTTCGGGTGCTCCTTTTTCTGGCACTGCTGGCGGCCGCTGGTGCTTCCCCCGCAGAGAACTCGGCCGGGGACTCTGCCGAGGTACGTCGCACGGACCCTGACAATCTTGTCAGTTTCCGTCTGCCCGCCCTGTGGAACGACGATCACTTTGCCAATGGCCGTCATTTTCAGCGCGCTGACCAGCCGGACGATAAAGCCATTCTGGCCGTGCTTGCCGAGCTGCGTGAACACTACCCGACCCTCGAACAGATCCGCACCGGCCGTACCGGTGTTCATCAGACGCAGGGACACCGGCAGGTGTCCAGCGAAGAAAAGCAGATCAACGGGTTTGACGTCTGGGAGGCGGTCTACACTGCGAATGTACGAGGTGACGATGTGATCATGCACGACTTCATGATGTTCTCGGACACCCGCTTCATTGAAGTGCACTTGATCGCCGCCGAAGCGGACTATGAGACCTACCTGCCGGATCTCCTCGCAGTTGTCGACAGTATGCGGGTCAACTGAGCCAGAGCCACGGACACATGCTTTTCTCTTCGATTTCCAAGAAACTATCGTCAGACGTAGAGGGAGATGACGATGGTGCGGATTCGGCGTTCAGGGATGTGGTGGCGTTGGCTGGCGGTCTGTCTGACCGTGGTGTTGAGCGCCTCGATCAGCGCACAGGAAAGCGGCAGCGAAGCCTCGCTGACTGCACCGCCGGAAGTGTGGATGAACGCGACCATCGATGTGGCGTGGCGCGGCCCCAATCTGTCCGGAGACACCATCCGTTTCATCGATCCGGCTACGAATAAATACACCCCGCAGTATGTTTACGTCGGGAATGCCAAAGGCAGTGTGGTTGCCCTGAAAGCGCCCGCGGAGCCGGGGGACTACGAACTCGTCTATGTCTCCAAGCGGGAGGTGCTCTTCCGGACACCCATTACCGTGACGGCGGTTACTGCGACGGTGGAAGCGCAGGATTCGGCGGAGATCAACAGCCGGATTCTGGTCAGTGCGGATGGTCCCAACAACAGTGGCGACTATCTGCAGATCATCGACTCAGACGGCTCACCGGTACGGGGCCTGTATGCCTATGTCGGCAATCATTCGGATGGCAAGGTGCCGCTCAAAGCGCCGAGCCAGGCCGGCGCCTACCGCATCGGATATTTCACGGCCAGCACGCTGATCGGTTCCACACCCATCAACATCAATGCGGTGGAGGCGGAGCTCCGTGCGCCGGAGTCCGTGGTGGCAGGCGCCTTTTTTGATGTGGCCTGGCAGGGGCCGGACAATCCCGGCGACCGGCTGGCGGTTCTGGATGCGGACGGCACCCGAGCCAGCGGTTATGCCTATACGGGAAACCAGGCGGAAAACGCCTCCCTGCACGCGCCGGAACAGGCCGGTGAATACGAGGTCGTCTACCTGACCGGCGACCGGGTCATCGGTCGTACCGGTTTTTCGGTGACCGAAGTGAGCGCCTCCCTGGAAGCGGCGGATTCCATTCCTGCGGGTCACCGCCTGACCGTCTCCTGGGAAGGACCGGGCAATACTTCGGACGTCATCCGATTCTCCGACCCGGCACCATTCACCGACCCGGAACGGGGAGGCAGCCATGCCTATGGCTACGTGGGCAACGGTGAGGGGCAGAAGCTGGTGATTACAGCGCCGTCGGTGACAGGCGACTATCAGCTCGAGTACGTCACCGGTGGCGGCCGCATACTGGCTCGCCGAGCCATCACGGTGACGCCTGCACCGATGGCGCCCGGGCAACTGCGGGTGCTGGACGCGGAGACCACGGGTCTCACCGACAATGACGCGGTGGAAGTGATCCTCGACGCGTCCGGCAGCATGCTGCAGCGTCTGGAGGGTGAGCGTCGGATCGATATCGCCAAACGTACCCTGAGGAATCTGATCGACACCGTGATTCCCACCGGCACCGGGTTCGCACTTCGGGTTTTCGGGAACCGGGAGGTGGACAGTTGCCGCACGGATCTGGAGATCCCATTGTCGCCCCTGCAGCCGGGCCCTGTGAGTGAGACGGTTGCCGGCATCAACGCAATGAATCTTGCCAGAACGCCCATCGCCGCATCACTGGCGATGATCCCCCAGGACCTGAAGTCGGTGAGTGGCGAGCGGATCGTCGTTCTGCTGACAGACGGCGAAGAAACCTGTGATGGTGATCCGGCGGAAGTGATCGGCCGACTCAAGAGCCAGGGCACGGATATCCGGGTCAATATTGTCGGCTTCGCCATCGACGACGACGCCTTGAAAGCAACCTTCGCCAGCTGGGCCCGCCTCGGCGGCGGTGCCTATTTCGATGTTCGAGGAGAAGCGCAGCTGGCAGAGGCGCTCGGGCAATCGGTAAACGCGGAGTTTCTGGTGCTGGATGCCCACGGTGACATCGCCGCCCGGGGGCTGGCCGGCCAGGATCCGTTGTTCCTGCCACCGGGTGACTATGAGGTCAGCGCCCGTGGCGAACGCTATCCGGTATCCGTCGTCAGCGATCGTCTGGCAACGGTGACGCTCGACTGAGCCTGCCGATCCTGTGTAACCAGACGCTGGCGGCGCTATCTCGCCAGCGTCCGTTTCAGAAATCCGATCGTCATCGGCAGCGTTTCATCGATGTTCCGCATGTAGGCGCCGTGATCGCCGTCAGGATAGCTCCTGAACGCAAGATCGCTCGCACCTGCTTCCGTCAGCGCCTGGATGAGTCGCCGGGGCTGGTCGTACGGCACGGTCGTATCCCTGATTCCATGGATCAGCAGTATCGGCGGCGCGTCTTTTGAAACATGGTAGAGAGGGGAGGCCAGGCGGGCGCGTGCTTCCAGATCTGCCGGATCACCACCCAGCAGCCTGCTCGTGCTTTCGGATGACGAGGACCAGTTCACCAGATCCGTGGGTGAGGCGGATGCGACGACGGCCTGGACCCGACTGGACTGTTCCTGATGCGGACCGCTGCCCTCCAGGATCGGGTCGGGGCCTGACAATCCCAGCATCAATGCCAGATGGGCACCGGCCGAGTTGCCGTATGCGCCGATCCGCTGGGTGTCGATGTTGTATTTTCCGGCATTGGCGCGCAGCCAGCGCACCGCTGTCTTGACGTCTTCGATGCAGGCAGGAAAGCGGTCGTCGGGTACAAGCCGGTAGTTGATCGAGACGGCAACAAATCCGTGCTGTGCGTATTCCAGAGGATACCGGGCCCAGAGGTTGGCGCGCTTGTCACCCCGGCTCCAGCCACCGCCGTGAACGATCACCACTGCCGGTCGCGGCGAGTCCGACCTGGCCCGGGGCATGGCCAGATCGAGTTTCCAGAGCGCATGTCCGTCCCGGTAAGCGATGTCCGGAATCCACTCGATATCTTCCGGGACCATCCTGCGCACCTGCTCAACCGGCAGCGGCTTCATCAGTGCGCGCATTCGCTGCGAATCCAATTGCGCCGCGGATCCCGCTGCGCTCACAAAGAGGGTCGCCAGCATGAAAATTGATTTATGTATGATGGCCGATTTCATAGCGGTTTAAGGCCCAACTCAGGAGAAAACAGATGCTCAATGATAGGACAGTCGTGATCACCGGTGCAGCAAGTGGTCTGGGAGAGGTCTGGACCCGCCGTTTCCTGGAAGATGGCGCGAGGGTCATTGCAGCAGATGTGAATGAGGAAGGTCTGGTCGCCGTGGCCGATTTGGGTGCGCTGACGATTCATACCGACGTTTCCAGCGAGGATGACGTAAAGGCGATGATCGAGTTCGCCATGGAGAAAACCGGCCAGGTGGATGTGCTGTTCAACAACGCCGGGTTCGGCATCAACAGAGCCTTTCTTGACGTACCTGAAGGCGAGTTCGAGCGTCACATAGCGGTCCATCTTTACGGCACGATCTATGGAATGCGGTATGCGCTGCCGCATATGCAGGCAAGCGGCTATGGCCGAATCATCAATACTATTTCCCGGGCGGCGGAAGTCTGCGCACCCGCCAACGGCGCCTACTCGGCGGCCAAGGCCGCAATCTGGGCGGCCACTCGATCTGCCGCCAAGGAAATCGAAGGCGGGGACATACTCATCAATATGCTCATTCCCGGGCCCACCAACACGGCCATCTGGGGGCGTGACATGCCCCGCATGCAGTCGCCGGAAGTGACCTATCCCACCGCCAGAATGCTGGCCACGCTGCCGGAGAACGGCCCCGCTGGAAAAGTGTTCTGGAACGAAAAGGAATACGAACTCTTCGCAGAGATCGTCTGACAACCCCGATGCTCTACTGAGTTTTGCGATCGGCGGGAACCTTTCGCGACGCACCTGCATCCAGAGTAGTAACCAAATTCAATTGGAGTCTGGAATGGGTGTGCGGAAAAACTTTGGTGCGCTGGTGATGTGCGGCCTGGCGCTGCTGCTGGGCGCTTGCGACAACGATCACGATAGCCCGGATCGTGCAGTGACGCCGCCACCGGATACCCACGCGGGTGCACGGGGCGGTGGAGTCGATGGTGAAATCATCGGTCCGGAAAATGCGAGTGCGGCCAGCGATGAACTGATCCAGTTGGGTCAGAACGTCTTCCGCTACTGGACGTTCGGTGATGAACAGCAGTGGACGGATACACTGGAAATGCACACCGTCATCGAGAATGCCGTCGATCCGGCCACGGCTCTCTCTGTTGGGCTCAAGGTGGATATTGATGCGCTGCCTCCCGCGGTGGTGGATGGAGTGCTCGATGGCAGCATCCCCCTGGACGATCCGCAGACCACGCTGGCTTTGATTCAGTTGAATGCCGTCGTCGGAATCAAGGGAACCGTTACGACGGGTGCTGACAACAGGCTCCACCTGGATCGGGTTGGCACCACCTGTGCACTTTGTCACTCGACGGTCGATAACGCCGGACACGCTGCGAATCCGAGTATTCCTCTGGGTATCGGTCACCGCCTGGATGGCTGGGCCAACCGTGATCTGAACCCCGGTGCCATCATCGCGCTGTCACCGGCGGTGTCGGGCAGTGCAGATGCGGTCATCTACAACTCCTGGGGTCCCGGCAAGTTCGATCCCCGATTCAACATTGATGGCAAGGACGAACCCGCACCGGTAATCCCACCCGTATTCGGGCTGGACAACGTGCACAGTGCCATCTTCACCGGCGACGGCTCGGAACTGGCTTACTGGAATCGTTACGTGGGTGTTACCCAGATGGGTGGCCAGGGAGTGTTTTCGGACCCGCGGTTGCCTGATCCCCTGCAGAACGATGGCAATCCGATCAATCGGGATCAGCGTGGCGACGGCGTCGACTGTGTTGCGGAGATCGCGCTGGCGGCGGGCTCGGCTGCCGGCGGGCCTGGCGGGACCACGATCACCGTTCCTGCCGATAACATCGTGAGTGACGGTAGAACGGATTGCGTCAGCAATTACCTGCCGGCGCTGCAGGCCTATCAGCTGTCGCTCGCGGCACCTGGTCTGGATGTGCTGGAGAATAACCAGGGTATGCAGGATTTCGCCGATGCACATTTTCTGCCGACCTTCTTCGACGAGGTGGCAGCAGAGCGGGGCGAGGCATTGTTCAATGGCAAGGCGAGCTGTGCCAGCTGTCATTCCGGTGCCGAGTTCACGGATGCCAACGACACCCTGCACGACGCCGATGTGACAGCCTCTCTCGATGCAGACTATGTGCAGCGGTCAGCGTCCAGGCGCTGGCGCACCTCGCCGCTGGCCGGTGTGTGGACGCATCCGCCGTACTTCCACGATGGATCCGCGGCCACGCTCGAGGAGGTGGTGAGCCGGTACAACGACAAACTGGCGCTCGAGCTTACGCCGGCCGACATCCGGGATCTGGCGGAGTACATGAAGTCGTTGTAGTGCTTACTTTTGTTCAGTAGCTGATAAAGGACCCTTGTCCAGGTCGTGCCTTTCGTTGGTCCGCAACCGGGACGCTGACGAGTTGACCACGTGCGGACCTCCTGGCTTGAGCAGTGGCGCGGCGTTATTGCGCATCACGCTGTCGCCTTGTCTGCAGCGCACGCAGAATCTCGATGTGTTTTTCCCGAGTCAGGTCGTAGTGTGAATAGCACCAGATAGCCACAACGGCGAAGCCTGCGATAAACGGGCCGTACAACAGCCCAAGGTTAATAATGGTATCAACCGGCACATCGGCCGCACTTTTTATTTCTGCGCCACGCGGCCAGTCGATAGCGTCAAGTCCGATACCGCCAATAAAGCTGCCGAGGCCAGAGGTTGCCTTGGCGGAAAATGAACTGGCTCCGAAAAACAATCCCTCCTGACGGATGCCGGTGTTGAATTCATGTTCGTCGGTCACGTCGGCGATCATCGATCCCCAGGAAACCAGTGCCTGTTGGAGCAGCACACCCTGGACGAACTTGATTGCGATAAGCAGAAAAACAAGGACGGGATCGCCGTTTTCCGGGAACCAGTCCACCAGCCTCAGTATGACGGGAGTGAACTGACAGATTGAATAGCCGATCGCGCCGAGCAGAATGGTGAAGCGTTTGCTCGTCATGCTGTGCAGTAGCGACGTGAAGAATGCGCCGATCATGAGCCCTGCGATCATCGATACCTGTACACCCAGCATGTCGTAGCCGCCAAATTCCCAGAAGTACTGAAGCATGTAGAGGTCCAGTGCGGCGGTAACACCGCCCATGACCGAGATGACCAGCACGCCTGCGAACAGCCAACGGAAGGAATGGCTTCTGAACGCCTCTCTGATTTCGCTCAACAGGCGACTGAATAGGCTGGCGGCGGTTCGGGAGGCCGGGATCGACAGGTGCGGAATTTCCTTTTGAGTTCCGTAGGCCGAGTACCAGATTGTGAATACCATCAGTACGCCCAGGGTAATGGCGTAGGGTGGGTAGTTGCCCACTGCCGTTCTGCCGCCGTTGGCATCGGCGAAGAAAAACCCCAAGCCGATGACCGACGCACAGGCGCCACCGAAGGTGGCGAAGAATTGGCGGAACGCCACGATCCGGGTTCGTTCTTCGAAGTCCTCCGACATTTCCGCGCCGAGCGCCAGATGGGGTACGTGATAGAGCGTCATGGCGACCCGGGTTAACACCGCGAATGCCGTCAACCACACGAACAGGCCGGTCTGACCGAGGGAATCTGGCGGCGAGAACAGTAGAACAAATGCGATCGCCAGAGGGAGTGCGGAGACGTACATGAACGGATGGCGTCGGCCCCACTTCGATCGGAAGTTGTCAGATAGTGAACCCACGAGCGGATCGGTGACGGCATCAACTAACAGGGCGATAGACAGCGCCAGGCCGGCCAGTGTCCCGGACAGCTCGAGAACCTGGTTGTAGTAAAACAGAATGAACAGGCCGAAGGCGGTGTTCTTGAGTCCTTCGGCATACTGACCGACGCCATACGCGAGTCTGCTCGAGAGGGGTACCCGGCGATCAGTGCTCATCGGTGCTTGATCCGTGGCGACGAGAGGCCAAGGCAAGCTCCAGTCTTGTCGTTCGTTGTCCTAAGGCCATGCTGTCCTCCGAGCGGCAGCTGAAATATGTGAAAGTATTTTACGTCTATCGAGGGCCTGGTGAGCGATCTGAATCCCCATATAGCTCAATGATGATCCAAAATATGGACAATGACGTCTAATTGCGGACATACTTAGTTTGCTTAGCATCTGAACAAAGGGGAGAAAAATGTTCAAATATTGCCCAATAATGAGTTCATCCAGTTGGAGGGTTCTGCCGCTCGGGCGGAGGATTGCCAGCGGGCTGGCGTCGTGGTTCGTGCTTGCTGCGGTGATGCTTCCGGCAGCCGGCGCATTCGCGGCCGTAGATTCAGATGCGGTGGATGGCATAGAAACAATCGTGGTGACGGCCACCAAACGAAGCGAAAACGTGTTGGACGTTCCCATCTCGATGGAGGTGATTGGCGGAGCGCAGATCGAAGAGATGCGGATACGAACTTTCGAAGATCTGGAGCATTACGTCCCTAACTTCAACGTGCAGCCGACACCCGGCGCCAACCAGATATACATCCGGGGCATAGGTTCCGGGGCCCAGAATTTTGCGTTCGAGCAGGCGGTCAGCCTCTATGTGGACGGTGTGTATGCCGGCCGCAATCGGCAGTTCATGGCGCCGTTTTTCGATGTAGAGCGGGTGGAAGTGCTACGGGGGCCTCAGGGGGCGCTGGTTGGTAAAAACACTGCCGCAGGTGCTCTGATGCTCGTTTCTTCTTCGCCGGAGCAGGAATTTGAAGGCTACCTCGACGCGGGAATTCTGCTGGACCGGGAAGGTGTTGACCTGTCCGGGGTACTTTCTGGTGGAATCACCGAGAGTCTGGCGGGACGCCTTGCCGTCAAATACACCGACGCGGACGGCTATGTTGACGATCGTGGCACTGGCCGGAAAGTTCCAGCGCTGGACAACACGCTCGTGCGGGGAACGTTGACGTATACCCCGAACGATCTGATTGATATCACCACCAAGGTGGAGTACGCAGACTTTGTAACGGAAGGTACACAAGCCATCTCGGAGTATCCCGGCAGCAGCTTTTCGGATGGCGAGAAAACCACTGAAGACCCGTTTGGCGTACCTGAGAGTGACAACACAGAGTCCTGGAATGCTTCAGTACTGGTGGATGTCTCCATCGGCGAAAACACCCTGACATCTCTCACGGCCTTTTCTTCATTCGACGCGGACAAGTTTACCGGGGCCGCGTCCACCGACCCCCAGGACTGGCTGTCCATACAGCGGGAGGATTTCGACCAGATTTCACAGGAGATCAGGCTCGTTTCGCCATCCGGAAAGACGATAGAGTGGTTCGTTGGCGCTTACGTAGACAGCAGCAGTTATCAGACCAGCTTCGATACGCAGTACGATCTGCTGGGCGGCTTCTTTCTCGGACACACCGACATGGCGTTTGATCAGGACACCACCACATGGTCGGCCTTTGGCCAGGTGGAGTGGAATGCAACAGAATCACTGACCCTGATCGGGAGCGCTCGATATACGGATACCTCCAAGGATGCGACGCTCGACCAATACGAAATCAGCGGCACCGCGTTACCCGGCGCCGGTGTGTTGCCCAAGTATCTGGAAGACTCCCTCAGCGAAGGTACATTCGATCCATCGGTCACTGCGCGCTACCAGATCAATCCGGATACGATGGTGTATCTCACCTGGGCCAGAGGGTCAAAAGCGGGCGGGTTCGTCAGCAACTCTTCGTCGGTATCGGCGGGCACTTTTGAATACAAGCCGGAGGAATCCAACAACATAGAGGCTGGTATGAAAGCTGCCTTTCTGGATGGCCGAATCACCTCCACGCTCGCCGTATTCCATACCGAGTTCGATGATCTTCAGGTAAGCAACTATGTGCCCGGAGATGGGCTGGTAATCGGCAATGCGGCCAGTGCCACCACGAAGGGCGTAGAACTGGCGGGAGACTGGTTCGTGGGAGGTGGATTGAGCCTCGGACTGTCTGCCGGGTATCTGGATGCGAAGTACGATGACTTTCCCGGCGGCCCCTGCCTGGAGGGTACGGTGTGTCCTCCTGATCCGGTCGACAACGACATCGGTGGTTCGACGATTCCGGGGACCTCGAAGTGGACGGGAAACGTACATGGTGGGTATGAGTCGGAAGTGTTCGACGGCCTGCTGTTTTCAGCCAACCTTGTCGTTGCCTATCGAAGTGGATACTACGTTGAGGCGGATCTCAACTCGGACAGTCATCAGGACAGCTATACGAAGGTCGATGCACGGGTGGCACTGTCGGGTCGGGACGAAAAATGGCAGATCGCGCTGCTGGGTAAAAACCTCACCGATGAGCATACGTTCAACTTCAGCTATTTCTGGCCGTTTGGACCGGCACCGCATCGGCTTAAGTACCTTGAGGAAACCCGCACCGTCCAGCTTCAATTGCGCTACACCATGTAACCGGACCCTCGGCGAAACTCAGAAATCGGAGGAAAGAGAGATGACGGAACTGAAAACGCGGCATCTGTGTACCTATCACGCTACTCTGGAACCCGTTCAACACGACACTGGCATATCACACGTTGGCCGACGGATGATTGCTGTGGTTACCGGCGGTGCGTTTGAAGGCGAGCGGCTCAAAGGCGTAGTGTTGAACGGAGGCGGTGACTGGGCAACGATAGAAGAAAACCGTGATGTGCTGCGTCTTGATGCGCGAGTGACCTGGGCGACTCACGATGACGCAAAAATCTACATCTCCTATCGCGGCGTGCTGCGGCCACTGTCCAAGGCGCAGGAGCTGGCGACGAACCCTACGGGTGCTGATTCCTCGGAAGCCGATCCGTTTTATTTCCGGACCAATCCCATCATCGAGACAGGTGACCCACGCTATCTGTGGCTGAACGATATCGTGGTGGTGGGTCTCGGCAGCATTATACCGGGTGGTGTCAGTTACGAACTGTATGAGGTGCTCTGACTGATTGGGTCGCGAATCCGCCGTCAGAAATCGGCTGCGAGTTTTGCGACCCGCTCGCACTCGCGGTCGATCAGCTCTTCCCGTTCTGCCTGCGGCAGTGTGGTGCCTTCCAGGAGTGTAGCGCGGACGTTCTTCAAGCCGATAAAGCCCAGTATGTGCTTCAGATAGGACAACTGAAAATCCTCAGGGCTGTGCTCGGGCAATGGGCTGGAGCGCGTGAGTACGAGTTGCACCGGACGGTCCTTCAGCAATCCTATGTGCTCATGCCGGTTGTTGACACCGAACGTGATGCCCGGTTGTACGATAATATCGAGGTAGTGCTTGAGTCGGTAGGGAATACCGAAATTCCACATGGGTGTCGAGATGACGAATTTGTCGAAGGCATCGAATTCCCGAATCAGGTCGGCGACCGCGTTCCAGGCAGTCTGCTGGTCCTGCGTGCGGGATTCGCCGACGATGGGTGCCAGTTTGGCCAGGGCCAGTTCGCCATCGAATGGTGGCAGTTCGGTACCCCAGACATCGAGCGATGAGCAGCTCGCCGGCGGAAAACTCTGCAGGTGCGCTTCAATAAATGCTCGGGCTATCCGGGTGGATGAAGAGTACTTCCCCTTTGGGCTCCCGATGATGTGCAGGATCTTGCTCAGAATCTATTCCTTTCAGCTCAGGCCGGGCAGTGGCATTCAGACCGGGCTGCTCGGCGGCAGACCCACCAACAGTCGTCCGTAGTTTTCCGAGCTGACGTCCAGATCAAACACCGTGTGGCAGGATGCCGTGTTGATATCTCTGAGCACACGCTGCAGTGGGTTGTCTAGGAAATGGGCGCTCGCGCCACAGGCTTCCACCGTGTCGCGAACCACGTTACGAGCCCGGCGGACGATATGGCCGATACTCACCCGCAGCCGAGCGCGATCGAGCTCCGGGCAGGGCTCACCACGTTGACCCCATCCTGAGACTTCGTCGGTTACACGAAAAAGTTCAGCGATGATCGAATCCAGTTCCACACTGGCATGAGCAAGGCGCGCCTGCGCCTGCGCCCGTTCGCTCTGCTTTGATGTGGTGCCGTACACGGAGCGTTTCTGCATCCGCTCTTTGAACAGACCGACAGCCTGACGGGCTGCACCAACCAGCGGCGCGGTTGCCGTCAGGCCGAGCACGGGCAGCATCGGCATACGGTAAATCGAGGCGTCATGCAGACGGCTGCCAGGGCTCGTTCCGTCTCGTACGATAGCAAGGTCGACGACCCGGTGCGCTGGCACGAAGATATCGTCGAGTCCGATATCGTTACTGCCGGTACCGATCATGCCTTCAATCTGCCAGGTGTCATGCACCTCCGCGTCACCACGCGGCAGCACAAACATCCCGAGCATGGGCTGGTCGCGATCCGGGCGAGACACCAGGGCCCCGACCATGACCCAGTCGGCGTGCATAACCCCGGTACCCCACTGCCAGCGGCCGCTCAGACGATAGCCACCTTCCACCGGCTCGGCCTTCCCGTTCGGGGCCAGAGCACCCGGTGCGATGATATAAGGCTGCCTGCCGAAGATATCGTCCTGGGCAGGCTGATCGTACAGCGACAGAAGCCAGTTGTGCTCCATGCAGAACGTGGTGACCCAGGCTGTGGAAGTGCATGCCTCACCCAACCCCAGCCCGACATCTATGAAACCCTTGAGCGAGAACTCGTACCCGCCATAGCGTCTCGGCACGAACCAGCGGTAGGCGCCGGTAGTTTCGATTGCCTGCATCACCGCATCTACCGGTTTGCGATCCTGTTCCGCCTGGCGCGCGTGCTCGCGCAGCATCGGTGCGAGATCCAGGATTGTGCGCTTCAGTGCCTCTTCGCTGGGTTGCCGGCCCTGATCCGCGCTTTCTCCGACCGGTGCGCTCATCAGGATTTTCCCCTGCTGGCCGTCGTCGCTGCGGGACGGTCGAGCGGGGGAGGATCAGTGCTTGCCTGCAATTCTTCGAACCCGTCGATCGGGGTGCCCCAGTCCATATCGAGAACGGTTCTGAGTGCTGCGAGGTTCGCTTCGCCGACCCGCCTCGCAAGTTCGGCTTCCAGCGCCAGGATTATGCTGCGGGCGGTTTGACCCATCTCAACAGCTTCCTCGTTGAACACGAGGCGCTTGACCCGCGCGTCTCCCGGGTGTCTTTCGACGCGAATGATCCCCAGTTCTTCAAGCTGGCATTGGATATGCCGAATGGCCTGTCGTGACAATCGCATGCGCCGGGCAACCTCGGAGGGCTTGCTGACACCCGCCGAGACATAGAGAATTACCATTGACTGCGACTTCGTATAGCTGCCGAGACCTATATCGCCCATCACCTTCTGCAGTGCATTGTCGAACCAGTCCCATCCCTCCAGCAGCCCCGACATGATGTACTGGTGTTGCATATGATCGACTACTCCAGAAATGCCAGTGTGTCTGGCGTGAACGGCCGCAGGGCGTCGTAGTGCCCGTCTTTTACTTTCTGTACCCATTCCGGATCGCCTAGTATGGCACGGCCAACGGCAACGAGATCGAACTCGGAATTTTCGAACCGGGTCAGCAATTCGCTGATGCCATGCTCATGCGAAGAACGAGCCTCGACTCCCTCCATGGAGCTCATGATGTCCGTGTCCAGACCCACGCTGCCTACGGTAACTACGGGCAGCTTGGTGAAGCGTTTGGTCCATCCGGCCAGTCCGAGAGGTGAGGCATCAAATTCCGGTGTCCAGAATCGTCGTGTGGATACATGCAGCAGATCGGCGCCAGCGTGCTCGAAGTGGCCGATGAGTTCGCCCCATTGTTCCGGTGTTTCGACGTTTTTGGCATCATAGGCGCGCGTTTTCCACTGCGACAGCCGCACTGAGATTGGAAAGTCGGAGGTTGTGGCCTCGCGAACAGCGCGCACCACCTCGCAGGGAAACCTGCACCGGTTTTCCAGGGACCCGCCGTACTCGTCGGTACGCCTGTTTGTTCCCGACCAGAGAAACTGGTCCAGCAGGTACCCATGAGCGGCATGAATTTCAACCCCATCGAATCCCAATGCTGAGGCCAGCTTCGCACCCTCCACGTAGGCCGCGGCGACACTCCTGAGATCGTCGCGGCTCATGGCCTGGCCGATTGGCTCGTCCGGCTGGACCAGACCGGAGGGACTCAAGGTGGGTGCTTCAGGAAATGGACCAATCCCTTCTGTGCGCATGGCGCCCTGATGCCAGAGTTGCAGGAACATGTGGCCTCCGACTGCTTTGACGGCATCCAGTACCCGCTTCCAGCCATCCAAAGCGGCCGGTGTCAGCCGGGCATAGCTGTCGTAGCTGGTGGCCGAGGGGTGATTGACGGCTGTGCCTTCTCCGATCAGCAGGCCCACGCCGCACTCGACGCGTTTTCTGTAGTACTCGGCCATATCGGGTCCGGGCACACCGTCCGTGGCAAAACCGCGTTGCATCGCCGGCATGATAAATCGATTGGGCAACTCGAGCCCGGCGATGCGAATGGGTTGAAACAGTGGTGTGACGTTCATGCTCACTGGTGCTGAACACCTCTACGGGTGGTTGAGGGCATATTTCGACGTTCCCCAGGATTCATATAATGTACAAATATTGTACGGTTATAAAGAGCGTGATCAACTGTTGTAGGCCAAATATGCTTTATTGAGTTTGATCTGGCTTCAGACTGGCGGAATGAAAACGTACGAAAATGGAACACAATTGAGCTCGACGGATCAAGGGCAACCGAGTGCGTTGCGTCTCTGAGGAGGATAGATCCTAAGACGTTTTGTCGACCGTATTTCCCCGGGCATAGACTTAAAACAAAGCAACTCTACCGATGGATGAGCTTTCGCCCGGGAGCAGGTGAGAAACCTGTCGTAAGCCCCTGTCCGGTCAACATTAGGTAAGCTAGGCGACTCTAAACATCAGGAGATACCAGGATGAACGAAGCGTGGATCATCGACACCGCGCGTACCCCGCGGGGCATCGGCAAGCAGAACAAGGGCGCGCTGTGGGAAATCCATCCACAGAAACTCCTGTCCACGGTGCTCCAAGCAGTGGCGGAGCGCAACGACCTCAATACGGAAGAGGTGGATGACGTCGTTATCAGCTGCAGCAGTCAGTTCCTGAAGCAGGGCAACTGCATTGGCCGGATGGCCGCCCTCGACGCGGGCTACGCCATTACGGCCTCCGGTGTCACCCTGGACCGATTCTGCGGCGGTGGCATTACCTCCGTGAACATGGCAGCAGCCAGCATCATGAGCGGCATGGAAGATCTGATTGTGGCCGGCGGCGTCGAAATGATGTCGTACACCGCCGCCGAAGGTATCCCCAATCCTCTGGATGCGGGCAATGTCGATCTGCGGGAACGCCATCCCCAGACCAATGTGGGCATTGCTGCGGACATCATCGCGACGGAAGAGGGTTTCAGCCGCGAGGAACTGGATGCGTTCTCCGCAGAAAGTCAGCGCCGTGCCGGCATCGCCATGGAAAACGGAGCATTCGCCAAGAGTCTGATTCCCGTCTACCGGCCGGATGGCACCCTGGCCCTGGATCACGAAGAGTACCCGCGGCCTCAGACCACCGTGGAGAGCCTGGCGAACCTGTCGCCGGTATTCGGCAACTACATGGACATGCCGTTTTTCGATTCCGGTCTCACCTTTCGGGAGATGGTGGAGAAGCGCTGGCCGGGTCTGGACGTGAAGCACGTGCACCATGCCGGCAGTTCATCAGGTGTGGTGGACGGTGCCGCCGCGGTGGTGCTGGCGGCGCCGGAGTACGCCAGGGCTCATGGTCTGAAGCCTCGGGCACGGGTTCGGGCCATGGCCAATATGGGGCACTCGCCGGAGCATATCCTCAACGCGCCTGTTGATGCGGCGAAGAAGGTGCTCGGCAAAGCGGGTCTGACCCTCGACGACATCGATCTCTTCGAAGTGAACGAGGCCTTCGCCGTGGTCCCGGTCAAGTTCATGCGGGATCTGGGCGTTGACCATGACAAGCTCAACGTCAATGGCGGCGCGATTGCCCTGGGTCACCCCATCGGTGCCACCGGGTCCATGCTCATAGGCACCGTGATCGACGAACTGGAACGCCGGGATCAGAAGCTGGGTATGGTCACGATGTGTGCCGCCGGTGGAATGGCGCCGGCCATCATTGTGGAACGCATGTAGGAAATCCGCCTCGACACCCTGGCGCGCGCCTGTGCGCCGCCAGGGTGGGTTATTCGCTGGGCTGAGGATGTCACGCCCACCCGATTCACCGTTCCGTCACCGATTCGTCACACGAATGTCGCGCCGTCGTCATGGCGCCGTAAAGCGCCATGCGTTCAATGAGTCCTCCAATCACGGAGGCTCACATGAAACTCAAGCAGATCTTCGCGCCCGCCGCGCTGGCGATGGCCGTCGCGGCGCCGGCGCTCGCAGACGGTGGTTCCAAACACCGCCATTCCTATTCGCCAATCCCGGCATATCAGGTGGAGAGTGCCTGGTTCCAAGACGGAAAAATGGTGGTTTCCGAAAGGACCCGGGATGTGATTCGTTCGCGCAAAGCCAAGAACGTCATCCTGTTCGTCGGTGACGGCATGGGCGTGTCCACCGTCACCGCAGCACGGATTCTCGAGGGTCAGCTGCAGGGTCTGGATGGGGAAGAGCACGATCTTTCCTTCGACAAATTCCCCTACACCGCCCTCGCAAAAACCTACAACGTGGACGCGCAGACACCGGACTCCGCAGGCACCATGACGGCCATGATGTCCGGGGTGAAAACGGATGTGGGCGTCATCGGCGTGGATGAGGACATCGTCCGCGGTGATTGCAGCACGGTCCAGGGCAATGAGCTGGTCACCGCTCTCGAGCTTGCCGAAATTGGTGGCAAATCCACCGGTATCATCTCCACGGCCCGTATCACTCATGCGACGCCGGCAGCGGCCTATGCCAAGTCCGCGGACCGCAACTGGGAAGACATTTCAGACATGCCCCAGGAAGCCGTCGAGCAGGGATGCACGGACATCGCCGCGCAGCTTGTGGAATTCGAAGAGAATCTCGAAGCCAAGTTCGGTGCCAAATCGGATGGTCTCGAAGTCGTCATGGGCGGTGGACGTCGTCACTTCCTGCCGAAAGATCCGGCTTACAACAGCCCGGATGCAGTGAGCGCCACGGAGGGAGACCGGACCGATGGCAGAGATCTGACGGCCGAATGGCAGGCGAAGTACCCGAAGGGTGCCTATGTCTATGATCAGACCGGTTTCGATGCGGTAAACGCGAACAAGGTGCAGAACCTGTTCGGTCTGTTCAACGAGTCGCACATGAACTATGAGGCGGATCGCGAGAACGACATCGCCGGTGAGCCTTCCATCGCCGAAATGACGGATAAAGCCATCGACGTGCTCGACAACAACCGCAAGGGCTACTTCCTGGTGGTCGAGTCCGGTCGCATCGACCACGGACACCATGCGGGCAGTGCCTTCAATGCGCTGACCGACACCATCGCCATGGCCGAAGCGGTGCAGGTGGCTGTTGAGAACACCGATCCGCGGGATACGCTGATCATCGTGACGGCAGACCACAGCCATGTCTTCACCATTGCCGGCTATCCGAAGCGTGGTAACCCGATTCTCGGCAAGATGGTACCGGTTGGCTCGGACACGCCGGCTCTGGCGGCCGACGATCTTCCCTACACCACCCTCGGATACACGAACGGTCTCGGTTTCCGCGATATGGGTGACGAGACAGATGCGGATGCGGCCTATGGCTTGCCTATCGATACAGGCCGGAAGGATCTGACGTCGGTCAACACCGAAGCCAGCGGCTTCCATCAGGAAGCGCTGATTCCACTCGGTTCCGAGACCCACGCCGGTGAAGACATCGCCATCTACGGCAAGGGTGCCGGCAGCAATCTGGTCGGAGGCACTCAGGAACAGAGTGTGGTTTTCCATATCATGAATCAGGTCGGCGATCTGGAGAAGAACGCCAGCTGGCGGTCCCGGTTCACCCGATACAAAAGATAGACGGGTATGGGCTTGTGCCGGTTCTCCGGCACGATGAAACGGGAGGGCCTTCGGGCCCTCCTTCGTATTTGAACAGGAACGAGTATCCATGTTGACGTGCACAGGAATGCGGATGAGACAGGTAATCATCGGTGTGCTGATGTTTCTCGCGGCGTCTGTCACCGCGGCCGGCGAATGCACGGACGCCGTGAGCAGTGACTCACTGGGCATCCGCTACGAGGTTGTTGTGACGCGGGGCGAGGAGGAACGTGTCGAGCAGATAACCCTCTGGCGCATCGGCGATCGTCTGCTGCAGGAACGCAACGAACGCCAGCTCGCGGAGCTCTGGGAGAGCACCCGCAATGGGGGCGTGCATCTGGTGCGTTATTTCGACGGCCATGAACGCGCCATTGAGTATCAGCCGGAAGATCTGAAGGTCCCGGGTGATAGGCCGGTTGCGGAACGCCTGGCGCTCTTCGAGGCGTTGTGTGACGAAGGCGAGGCTACCCTGCAGCAGGGCGAGACATTGACTGTCTGGCGGCGCCTCGAGATCGTCAGTGATCCGGCAACGGTACAGGCGGCTTTTGATCGAAGGGCCTCATACCTTTCCACGGACTATGCAGACATTGGCGACAATGAATCGGATCCCTTTCTGCTCCGGATGATCAACCTGGGATTCATTGAGCACGGCGGTTCGGGATTCTACGATGCGGACGGTCACGATATGGGCGCGGCGCACGCCCACTGAGTTTCAGCCGGATTGAGTGGTCTGCGCGGCGGCCATCCGTTCCGCCGCGCGGTACTCTGCCTCCTGCAGCGCGTTGAGCCGCTGTTGAACCTCCCTGTACCGGACGACGAACTCGTCGAGCTGTGCGCTGCGCTCGATTTCCAGCGCATCGGGATTCTCCCCGGCTTCCTCCCGCGCCGCGAAGGTATCTGCCAGCCTGTCCAGGTTCTGATCCATCAGGAAGAGTTCCGACTCGGCCATCTCCCGTTCGGCACGGGTCTGCTGCCATGACTGTTCCGCCTCGAAGAAGTCCAGGACAGGTTCCCCGGATTGCTCCAGATTCACGACGGGCAGCGCTGCTTCCACCTTAAGCGCTGATTCTGGCTTTAGCGGAACGGGTGGATGCCGGGTCGGTGCCATTCCATCCACCGGCCCCGGCGCTCGGGCGATCTCCTGCACGGCGCTGTCTGCCAGGGTGACAGGCGTGATGCCGCCGGAGTCATTGATGTGCAATCCGACGACCAACGCGATGCCGGCGGCGCCTGCGCTGAGTTCGGCAATCCTGAGCCTCATGGGACCTCGCATGATCCGTGCTGATTACCCGGAGTATTATCGCCGCTAAGGTGACATCCCCATGTCACAACGAGACGACTCGTCACTTCCCGAGGTCGTAGCGGACGCCCGCGGTCACCGATGTGGTATTCCGGCGCTCGCTGTTGAACGGCGTTCCGTCTGGACGCTCCATATCCGTGGTGCCGCTGATGAGCCCTCGAATGGCTGCGGAAAAGCGCAGTCGCTCGCTGATGGCCACATCGACTCCGACCATCGCCTGGGCGGCGCCAGCGGTGCCTTCATCATCGACCAGCAGCGCTTTCCGTTCGACCGGGTCGCAAACCAGATGCCGACAGAAGCCGACTGTTCTGATGTGATAGGAAGACCGGATCCAACCACCGCCGAAGCCGACAAAGGGTCGTATGGTCGAACCTGGTGCGAACTGCAGTATGACGTTGAGCATGAGACTGTAGCTCTCGACGCTGCCCGAAGCCGAGTCCTCACCGATGGTCTTGCTGAACTCCATCACCTCCACGTCGTTCTTCTGGTAGCCGGCCTCCAACTCGACACGCCATCGCGGACGCAGGTGATAGCCCAGTGCAAGGGCCGTCGTGGGCCCCAACTCAAACGCATCGATCACCAGAAGCTGGTCCTCGATGTCTTCGTCCTGGGCGAACGCGCCACCGACGCTTCCGGTCACATACCATCCGCGCTCGACTGCCGGTCGGGGCAACGGCGATGCAAAAGCGCCGGCCTCCCGGCCGTGGTATTTCAATTGCAGCCACGCAGAGCGGATGCTGTGCCTGGTGTCCAGATCCATACCGTTTACGTCTTCGAGACTCACGTCGGGCATCTGCCAGTAGCGAAAGTCGGCAGCCAGATCGAGCCTGCGGGACAGAGGGACTGTGAAGCCAGCGATGAACTGCCAGGCGAATCCTGTATCGCTGTCATCGATGATGTCGCGACGTGGCCGTTGAAAGCTCGGGAGGTCGATCTCCAGTTCGGAGAAGCGGACGTCCAGGGAGCCCCTGCCGACACCTGCGCCCAGATACGGGCGCCAGGCCTGGCCGATCCGGAAGTCGCGAACCACGTTCAGCATCTGACTCGATGCCTTGACCTCGTCCCTGTCATCCGGGTCAACTTCGATTCCGGCCGATGATGAATAGAGCAGTTCTGGATCATGTGCGAACTGCGTGTATTCAAGCTCCAAACGCCAGTCGTTGCCGAACCGTCTGCCCAGTGTGCCGAGCAACTGATAAGCGCCCTGGTCGAGATCCATGCTGGCGTTAGGGGCATCCAATTCGAGGACATCCGCGTAGCTCCATCCCAATCCGATTCCTGCATACCAGTAGTCCAGCACATTTGCCGGAGTGGGTTCCGACCAGCCATAGCCGCAGCCGATCAAGCCGACATAACCGCAAAAACGGGTCAGAACGCGCCGAATCCGGTTGGTAGTCCTGTTACAGGCCGGCCGCTGCCGCAAGCGGTGCATCAGGGACGGTCGTTGTTCAATGGAAGCATGGTGACTGCATACTGTACCGGTACTTTCGTTGCCGGCAAGTCTGGCTCGGAAACGCCTGGTTCGACCAGTAGTCGAATGCATCGCCAGGCTGATCTTCCTGGGGCAGATCCCGAGGTGACTGTTGGTGGCGGAGAGTGAGGGTTTCTTCGGCCGTGCGCTCAGGTCCGTGATCGCGATCCGGGCGGGGATCAGTCCTTGTTCGAACGTCGCGCTTTGGCAAAGGCATCGGCCATGGCACCACGTGGCGCCGGTTCGCTGACTCGGCGCTGCGCCGCATGCTGTTTTCCGTTGCGGGGCTTGTTCGAACGGCCGTCGCGCGGGGTGCTCTGGCGGTCGGCCCCTGGCGCCGCTTCGCCGAGCCGCATGGACAGACCGATGCGTTTTCGGGTGATGTCCACCTCAAGCACCCTGACCCGGACGATATCACCGGCCTTCACGACCTCATGCGGATCCTTGACGAAGCGATCGGCGAGCATGGAAATATGCACAAGGCCGTCCTGGTGTACGCCGACGTCGACGAAGGCGCCGAAGTTGGTGACATTGGTCACCACGCCTTCCAGAACCATGTCCGGCGTCAGGTCCTTGAGTTCGTTCACCCCCTCGCGGAAGGATGCGGTCCTGAACTCCGGGCGCGGGTCGCGGCCGGGTTTCTCCAGCTCAGCGAAGATATCCCGCACCGTCGGCAGGCCGAAGCGCTCGTCCACGTAGACTTCCGCATTGGCGGACTTCAGCAGCACCGGATTCTTCAGCACCTCGGTGATGGGCGCCCCCAGATCGGCGAGTATGCGCGTGACTACCGGGTAGGCTTCCGGGTGCACGGCAGAGGCATCCAGCGGGTTGTCACCGCCGCGGATGCGCAGAAAACCGGCAGCCTGCTCGAATGCCTTCGGTCCGAGACGGGGCACGTCGAGGAGCTGTCTGCGGTCCTTGAAGGGCCCGTTGCTGTCCCGCAACGCCACCAAGCTCTCGGCCAGGCTCGAGGACAACTCGGAGATCCGCGCCAGAAGCGGGGCCGAGGCGGTGTTCACGTCGACGCCGACCCGGTTCACGCAGTCTTCCACTACCGCATCCAGGGCTCTGGCCAGCTTCGACTGGCCGACGTCGTGCTGGTACTGGCCTACGCCGATGGATTTGGGCTCGATCTTCACCAGCTCCGCCAGCGGATCCTGCAGCCGGCGGGCGATGGAGACCGCCCCACGCAGACTCACATCCAGTTCCGGGAACTCCCGGGATGCGAACTCAGAGGCCGAATACACCGAGGCCCCGGCTTCGGACACTGTTACCGGGTGGATCTTCAGTTCCGGGTGGCGCCTCACCAGATCCTTCACCAGCGCATCGGTTTCCCGGGAGGCGGTGCCGTTGCCGATGGCGACCAGTTCGACCTGATGGCGGGCGGCCAGTGCGGCCAGCGTCTTCAGGCTGCCTTCCACGTCATTCTTCGGCTGGAACGGATATACCGTCGCTGTATCCACCAGCTTGCCCGTGGCGTCAACCACTGCCACCTTGACCCCGGTGCGGATGCCGGGATCGAGCCCCATAGTGGCGCGCTGTCCTGCTGGTGCCGCCAGCAGCAGATCCTGAAGATTGCGGGCAAACACCCGGATGGCTTCCTCTTCGGCGGTGATGCGCAGCTCGGCAAGCAGGGTGCTTTCGATGTTGTACTGGAGCTTGGCCCGCCAGGTCATGCGCACTGCATCCTGCGCCCAGGGGTCGGTGCGGCCGTCGAGGCCGAAGTGCCGGGCGATCATGCGCTCGCTGCTCCCCCATTCGGCACGCCAGCCGTCCTGTTCCAGCTCCTCGGGCAGCTTCAGCGACAGCTTCAGTACCTCCGCCGCGCGTCCGCGGAACAGCGCCAGCGCCCGATGCGGCGGCACTTTGGCAATGGCCTCCGAGAACTCGAAGTAATCGCGGAATTTCGCACCTTCCTCCTCCTTGCCTCCCACTACCGTAGAGACCAGCAGGCCCTGCTCCCATTGCTGTCGGCGCAGGGCGGCGAGCAGCTCGGCGTCTTCGCTGAAGCGGTCCATGACGATCCAGCGGGCGCCCTCCAGGGCTGCCGCAGTGTCGGCCACGCCGGGGTTGTCGCCGGCCTCGGTGTTGAAGGGTTCTCGCAGATAGGCGACAGCGGCGGCATCCGGGTCGATACTGGCATCACCGAGCAGGGCGTCCGCCAGGGCTTCGAGGCCGGCCTCCCGGGCGATTTCCGCCTTGGTGCGGCGCTTCACTTTGTAGGGCAGATACAGGTCTTCCAGACGTTGTTTGGTTTCCGCCTGCTCGAGGCTCGCCTTCAGTGCCGGCGTCAGCTTGCCCTGGGCATCGATGGTTTCCAGGATCGTTGCGCGCCGCTGTTCCAGATCCCGCAGATAGCCGAGACGCTCGTCGAGCTGGCGCAGTTGCGCGTCGTCGAGCCCGCCGGTCGCCTCTTTGCGGTAGCGGGCGACGAACGGCACCGTGGCGCCGCCGTCCAGCAGCGACATGGCGGCCGCTACCTGGCGAGCGTTAACCGAGAGTTCCTGGGCGATACGTTCGGCAATGGGTGGCAGCATGGGAAGAATCGGACTCCTGACTCGATCTCGACAAGGCGCGCACTATAGCGGCAAACCTCTGACGATGAACCCCTTCCGCTTCCGGTCTCAGCGCCGACCTGCGATCAATGGGTGATTTTCACCATTGTTCGGACGGGCTTGATTACGCGATGGCACCTGCAGCCGATTACCACACTCTCCGATGAAGGCTGAACACGCTCTTCGGACTCAGCGACTCGACTTCAGTTGTTGCTCAACTGGCGGTTGGTGATCGCAGCCCAGAGTAGATCTCTCAGAAAGAACTCCTGAGTCGCGCGATTGGGCGACCGGAGAGTTACCGTCGCTGACCTGGGACCCGCAACAATCCGAAGACGGAGCGGTGGCGGCGGCCTGTCTTCCGTCCGGTCCGGCCGACACGCTCGAAACGGGAACCCTGTTCTTTCTCAATACGATCAATACGATCAATACGATCAATTCGGCAAAGAGCCGGCTGTGGATCGTCAGCCCCTACTACATTCCCGATGAGCAGAGGATGTCCGCGCTGCAACTCGCGGCGCTGCGTGGCGTGGACGTACGGATATTGATCCCTCAAAACCCCGACCATCTGCATGTGTACTTGTCCGGAGTATCGTATCTGGAAGAAGCCAAAGAAGCCGGCGTGCGGATCTATCGCTACCAACCCGGTTTCTTGCACCAAAAAGTTTGGCTGGTCGACGACAGGGTCTCGCTGATCGGAACGGCAAATTTGGACAACCGATCGATGCGGCTGAACTTCAAAATCAATCTGATGCTGATCGACCAAGGGTTCGCTAAAGAGGTCGAACAGATGCTGGTCCAGGATTTTGAGAATAGTGAGTTGGCGTCGGCAAAAGAGTACACCGAGCGTTCGCTCCCCTATCGTTTTCTCGTCCGAGTGTGTCGATTGTTCGCACCGGTTCAGTAACCATTGCTCCTACCGCGATCGGATCTACTGCACTCGAGGGCGGGCCTGCTCTGCCTGCCAACTGCCATCGAAATAGGCTTACTCGGGCAGATAGATCCGCAACATGTAATTCCAGCCAGGGACAATAGTCGCCGACCTGGATTTCCACTTGATCGGTGACCACCTGGATACTGGACCCGGCAGCAAGTTCGACGGTGTACAGCATAGCGTTACGAGTGCCCTGAGCTCCGCCCGCCATGGGCCAAACAAAAAAGGCCCGAAGGGCGGCTCTTCATCGTTAATGGGGGACACCGGTGTTCATTAAACTGATTTTGCGAAGATCGTTTAATGGAGATAACACCGATGTCCCACGCAGGAGTCATACTAGGCATATCTGATCTTGAGATCGAGCGGGTTGAGCGAGACCAGGCCATCAAGGTCTATGCCCGGCCCACCAGACGCCCCTCGTGCATTCATTGCGAGCATGAGGGCGTGAAGATCAAGGCAACCCGGCGGCGCACCCTGAAGCACACGCGCCAGGGCAATCAGGTGATGACGTTGCACCTGAGGTCGCCCAAGTACCATTGCCCCGAGTGCGGGCGATACTTCTATTATCGATTCAAGGGCGTCAGGCCGCGCTTCAGAGCTTCGGAAGCGTTCCGGCTCGAAGTCTTTGAAGCACACGATGGCGGCGTCACTCAGTGCAAGATCACCCGCACCCACCACATCAGCGGGGCAACGGTGGAACGCTGGTATCAGAGCCACTGCCAGCAGAAGGTCTCGGAGATGTCGAACCGCCCCTGTCCGCGGGTGCTGGGGATTGATGAGCACTTTTTCACTCGTCGACGAGGCTATGCCACGAGCCTGGTGGATCTGAAGAACCACAAGGTCTTCGATGTGGTACTCGGGCGCTCAGAACCCAGTCTCAGGCGTTATCTGCAGCGTTTACCAGGCCGGGATCAGGTCCAGGTGATCGTTATGGATCTGTCCGAGACCTATCGCAGTATTGCCCGTAAGTACTTTCCCCAGGCCACCATCGTCGCTGATCGCTTCCATGTGATCCGTTTGGTGAACCAGCACTTTCTCAAGGTCTGGCAACAGCAGGATCCTGAGGGACGGAAGAACCGGGGACTGCTGAGTCTGATGCGTCGGCACGAGTGGCATCTGTCCGATGAGCAGCGAGACAACCTTCATCGGTATCTGGCTGAGTTCCCAGTGCTGAAAGCGCTCTACGAGGCCAAGCAGCGGCTGAACCGCTACCTGCTGTTGAAGACGCTGAACGCCAGGAGGGCCAGAAGGAAGTTGCCCGGGTTCCTGGAGCTGATCGAGCAGCTGCACGCCAGCCCCCTTAAAGGGCTGGCGAGAACACTCACCTCATGGCTCGAACCCATCGTTGCCATGTGGCGCTTCAGCAAGAGCAACGGCATCACCGAGGGCTTCCACACCAAGATGGAGATGATGACGAGACGAGCCTACGGGTTCAGGAATTTTGAGAACTACCGGTTGAGAGTCTTAACCCACTGCGGGTGGGATGGCATCATCAACCGGGTTTAGTGGATACCGGCTATCCCCCATTAAGTGGGAAGAGCCCGAAGGGCCCTGTTTTGTGGCGGAGAGGGAGGGATTCGAACCCTCGGTACGGTTGCCCGTACTCTTGATTTCGAGTCAAGCCCGTTCGGCCAGCTCCGGCACCTCTCCGTGAAGGCGGGGATTGTACTAGGCGACGCGCGTTGTTCAACGCTTCACGTGGTTTCCGACCAGTTTGCCCGGATGATCAGAACCTCGTGGGTGTCCGTCGTGCCGTTCCCGCCGGGACTGGTGGCGCCGCCGACGACATGAACCTGGTCGCCCAGCGCAACCGCTCCGATGCCGTGCCGAGGTGTCGGCATGTCCGGCAGCGCCTGCCATCGATCATCCGCCAGCCGGTATGACCAGGCTTGAGGGAACACACCAGCTTCGGGTGTGAAAATTTCGCCGCCAAATACATGCAGGCGTCCGCCGGCAATACAACCTGCAGTGCCTGCCTGTGGCAGGGGCAGAGGGGCTGCCGGGTGCCAGGCATCGGCGCTGGGATCATAGATTTCGGTAACAGCCAGATTTCCCTCCGCCGTGCGGCCGCCTGTGATCACGAGCCGGCCATTCAGCCAACCACCTGTCGCGCTGTTGCGGGCGGTGGGGATCGGCGCAAGCGTGCGCCAACGATCATCCGTGGGATCGAAACACAGATGCTCGTGCACCTCGCGATGGTCACTTCGTTCGGCGTTGGCAGCGCCGCGCTGGCTTTGCCCCGTGACGTAATGAATGAGTCCGGTCGGACCGAACGTGGCTACGCCTTCGGCTTGCGGTTTCGGAAGCGGGGCGACTTCCTGCCAGCCCTTGTCGGTCAGGCGATAGACGGCGGCCCGCATCCGCCACACATGTCGATAGCCGCCGTTGAAGCCGCCAATGGCATAGAGGTCTGCGCCGGTGGAAACCAGCGCCACATGATGCAGGTCCTCGGGCAGGTCGGGCTCATCCCGCCAGGTATCCGCTGCCGGATCGTAGGAAACGCATCGATTGGTGAAGTAGGGCACACCGAGTTTGGCGGCAATACCGCCGGCCAGATAGAGCCGGCCGTTGTGTGCAGCCGGATAGATTTCCTGGGTGGCGAATGGAAGGGGCGCCGCTTTCCGCCAGACTGAAGGCTGTGCGAGGGTGGCCCTGGCAATAAAGGAGGCCGCTACGCCTGTGGTCAGGCCCGCGGTTATAAGAGAACGGCGATCCATCATATAGGTACTCCGCCAGGGTGAATCCTGGCCGAGGAGTCATGTTACTTGAGATCCGCGGCTCAGGCGGCCAGCAGTTCCCGCACTTCTTCGATGTCCTGTCCGGCTTCGTCCAGCATCACCAGGCTCATCTGGGGAGAGAGCTCGCCGAGTGGGAGCTTGTGGTAGGCGGTCACCTGATCGATACGGGGCACTTTGTGCATTTTCGGCGTGCCGATGAAACTGTGCAGTCGTGCCATGAGAACGAGATCGGCCAGGTCCACCGATGCATCCGGATCGTGATCCCAGGCGTCGCGGCGGCGCGCGACTTCCACATACCGTTCGTCGAAACCCCACTTTTCGAGGAGAATCGCGCTGATCTGCGGGGTCAGTTCCGAGACCTGCTCACGGAGCGCCTGTTTGTCTTCGGTGAGATCAGCCTGTTTCTCCACCTGATTGAGCAGCGGCAGAGCACCGATCTCTTGAATCAGTCCGGCGAGCATGGCGCTGTGTGGGTCGAAACCGCGGCAATTGGTCGCAAGCACCGAACTGATCGAGGCAACCCGAACGCTCTGCCGCCATACCTCGGCCAGCAGTTCCCGAATGACCTTGGAGCGGCTCATATACATGCTGCGGAGGATGTAGCTCGTCACCAGATTGCTGGTGCCTTCCAGTCCGAAGCAGCGCACGGCACTGGCCAGGTTGTCGGCCGGCACTCGAGTCCGGTAGAGAGGGCTGTTGGCCACACGCACCAGGTGGGCAGACAGGCCCGGATCGGCCTGGATGATCCGGACAACCGTGTTCAGGTCGTTCTGCTCATCACGAACGGCGCGGCGGACCTGCATGGCCACATCCGGCAGACCGGGCAGCTGAATTTCTCCCGCTGTGATCTGCCGGTAGACCTGAAAGAAAACGCCGTTGATCGACATGTGACATCCTTTTCGTCAACTGTGGCTATCGTTGCTATCGACCGCGGAGGTCCATCCTTTAGCCGCATCTGGCCACATCGTTGGACGAATGGGACGTTCAGCACATCCTGAGCAGTTTCTCTCCCGTGGGCGGTGGGCGGATAGCTCAGTCGCCGACGATTGCCTGGTACGTGGCCACCTTGAGATCTGAACGCAGCGGCCAGGGCGAACCCATGAGTTGAAGCATGGATACCACCACCAGGTCCTCCACAGGGTCCACCCAGAAAATGGTGCCTGCAGCGCCGCCCCAGTTGAACTCGCCCACGGAGCCGATCACGCCGGAAGCGGCCACGTCGGTGACGAGCCCGAAGCCGAGACCAAAGCCGAAACCGTCGAGTGATCGTCCGCCAAGGCCGGGGCTTTCGCCGCTGCCGCCGGAAGAGATGGATGCGGGCAGGTGATTGATCGTCATGAAGTCCACGGTGCGGGGCGACAGAATCCGGTTGCCGTCCAGGCTGCCGCCGTTGCGAAGCATTTCGGCGAAGCGCAGGTAGTCCATGGCGCTGCCGACCAGACCACCGCCGCCTGAGAACAATGTGACATCGCGAAACTGGTCATAGGAATTGGGACCCATGGTCTTCAGCGCTTCTGCTTCCTTATCCCAGTAGTGGTTGGGCAGGAAGCGGTCCCACTTCTCCTCCGGTACTGAGAAGAAGGTGTCCGTCATGCCGAGCGGTTCGAAGATGTGTTCCTGCAGATACTCATCGAACGGCTGGCCGGACAAACGCTCGACGATCAGGCCGGTCACGTCCACGGCCACACTGTAGTGCCACTGGCTGCCCGGCTGGTACTTGAGGGGCAGGGTGGCCAGCGTCTCAACGAACTCGTCCAGGTTGGTGGCGCCGAGGGTGCGGGCCTGCCTGTAAAGTTGGTCTACCGGGTCGTTCGGGTCGAAGCCATAGGAAAAACCGGCGGTATGGGTGAGCAGCTGTTGCATGGTGATCGGGCCGTTTGCCGGCTCCTCTTCGCCATCACCATTCAGCACGGTGAGCTCTGCAAGTTCCGGCACAAACTTCGAGATCGGATCCGAGAGCTGGAACAGGCCCTGCTCGTAGAGTTGCATGATGGCAACCGCAGTGATCGGTTTGGACATGGAATAGATGCGGAACAGCGCGTCTTTGCTCAAAGGGCGGTTATCATCAGCACCGCGCTGGCCCACCGCTTCAAAGTGCACGAGCTTGCCGTGTCGGGCAACCATCGTGATCACGCCGGCGAGTTTGCCGTCGTCCACATATTGCTGGGTGATGTCGGTGATCCGCTGCAGTCGTTCTTCAGACATGCCAACGGCTTCCGGCTTCGCGGTCTTCAAAGCGGCGGCGAATGATTGGGTCGCGATCAGGCAGAGCGCCAGAGTGGCGAATGCTGTGTTCAGTTTATGCAGGTTGCGCAAGGTCTCTCCTCCTTATTTTGAGCCTGGCCGAGCATACGGGTGCGACGGTGGGGCGGCAATCGTTCCGAGCGTTTTCATCCGTTGTCTGATCGATGTGTGCACAGCGGTGTATAGTCGGCAGAGGAGATTTTCTGAGGAGGGGAGATGGCTGAGCAGGGGCAATATCCGCTCGATGGTCTGAAGGTTCTGGATTTTTCACGCGTGTTGGCAGGCCCGTTTGCCGGCCGGATGCTGTCGGATCTCGGCGCCGACGTGGTCAAGATCGAACCACCGGATGGTGATGTGACCCGCCTCTGGGGCAAGGTGGTGGGCGGCATACCCGGCTACTACCATCAGCAGAACGCCGGCAAAAGAAACCTCTGTATCGATCTCAGAGCGCCAGGTGCGAAGGAACTGGTTTATGAGCTCGTGATGCAAGCCGACATCCTGATCGAGAACTACCGTCCTGATGTGATGGGCCGGCTTGGCCTCGACTACGAAACGCTTCGGACGCACAACCCTCGGCTCATCATGCTTTCCATTTCGGGATTCGGCCATGGCGGTCCGGAATCACATCGGCCCGCCTATGCGCCCATCGTGCATGCGGAAACCGGTCTGATGCATCGGCAGGCGCGTCGCAGCGGCAATGCGCCCGTCGATCTGCCGCTGTCGGTAGCAGACACCAATGCCTCACTGCATGGCTTGGTCGGCATTCTGTCGGCTGTGATTCAGCGTGGGCGAACGGGTGTTGGCCAGCACATCGACATCGCGATGATCGATGCCACCATCGCGACGGACGACCAGATGCATTACGACCTGGAAGGCTCCGAACACACCGGGCCACTCAGGAACGACACCTGGGAAACGGGCCCCGGCACCATCCTGCTCTCTGCGGATTTCCGCTTTCTCTGGAAGCAGCTGGTTGCCGTCTACGGTGTGGAGGACCCGGCAGGACCAGACGCCGGACTCGAGGAGAAAATTCGCCTGCGGCGGGCCTGGGTCGATGAATTCATGCGCGGTCTGGCGGATTGGGAGGCGGTGGAGGAAGCCCTGGGCAGGTTGAATCTGGCCTGGGGTCAGGTTCGTGATGCGGCCGGCATGCCGGAACAGCCCACGGTACGGGCTCGCGGTGCGGTCGTTCAGATAGAAGATCGGGCGGGTGGTACCCGGCCGATCACCCAGTCCCCTTATCGCTTTTCCGCAGCGCTCAGCGGCGTTCGCGGCCCGGCGCCGCACCGGGGCGAACACAATGAAGCGGTTCTGGCGGAATGGCTTGGACGCTCGGCAGCGGACGTGGCCGAGCTGACCGCGCGGCAGGTTCTGCAGCGGGATGAGGCGCTGCTGGACTGAGCAGGCCTTATTCCGGACAGGCGCCGGCGAGCGAGCCGACCACGTCGACAACGCTGCAGGCCATACAACCGTTCGAGTAGGTACGGCGGCTGCCGTCTTCGTGAACGCCGCATACGGGCAGGTAGTTCTGAGTGCACGCCTGGGGTCTGGGGTCGGTGCATCGGCTCAACGCCGGCGTATCGGCGATCACAGATGATTCGCCCGTTTCTCCAATGGCACGTTCACCGCTCTGGTTGCAACCGGACAGCGCCGGTAGCAGCAATATCAGCAGAACGATCAGATATCGGGTCATGGCGGGGCTCCGGGTGTGGTTGCGGCGTCTGGGTGGGTGATAATGCGTGAGTCGAAATCGATAGGGAAGGTAACAGATGCCATATGCAGACAGCGCGGGCACTCAAATCTACTTCGAATCCGAGGGTGAGGGGGAGGCCATCCTCTTTGCCCACGGTGCGGGCGGCAATGCGGGAATCTGGTTCGAACAGGTGGCGGCGTTTTCGGACCGCTACCAGTGCATCAGCTTCGATCATCGCACCTTTGCCCGCTCACCCGCCGATCCTGCCAGCATCTCTCCCGCCCAGTTCAAGGACGATGCGCTGGCCGTTCTGGATGCCGCCGGCGTTTCCAGTGCCCATGTGGTGGCGCAGTCTATGGGCGGATGGACCGCCCTGCGCCTGCTGCTGGATAATCCGGAGCGCGTTCGCTCCGTTGTCATGAGCGGCACCCCGGGAGGGCTCGAAAACCGGCAGCCAACGGAGTCCGCGCGCAACCTCACCTCCGATGAAAATCGCGGCAGTGGCGGCGTCCTGGCAACCATGTCGAAGGCAACGGCAAAAAATCCGGCGCGCATGCAGCTCTATCAGGCCATCAACGCTTTCAACACCGAATTCACCATGACGAGTCTGAGAAGTCTCGGGGGCGAAGCGTTCATCATCACCCGGGACATGGTGGCCGGGATAGCGCAGCCCGTGCTCTTCATCGCCGGAGACGAAGACCCCCTGTTTCCGGCCGATCTGCTCGGGAGCTATGTGCCCTGGTTTCCGGATGCCCGGCTGGAAGTGGTGCAGGATGCCGGTCACTCGCCCTACTTCGAACAGCCGGATGTTTTCAACCGTCTGCTGGACGAGTTCCTGGACCGTGGCAACGGCTGAGTGGCGACGCTCGTCATTCAATCTCACCGGACGCCGTTGCCGGCGCCCTGGTATGAAGCCTGTCTCGAGTCTGTGCGGGCCTGGGCTCAAGCCAGGTCTTATGAGTATCGCTTCATCGGCGACGAGATCTTCACCCGATTGCCCGTCGGCCTCGAAGCGATCGTCGTTGAGCAGCCCGTGGTGGCTTCTGATCTCGCTCGTCTGATCCTGCTGCAGGCGGCGCTGGCGGATGGGTATGAACGGGCAGTGTGGGTGGATGCGGATGTGCTGGTGATCGACCTGGAAGGGCTGGTGCTACCGGCGGCCCAGGCGCTGTTCGGGCGGGAAGTGTGGATTCAACCCGGCGGGGAGGCGGGTAAGAAACTCAAGACGTATCGGAAGGTCCACAATGCCTTCATGGCGTTTTGCGCCGGTGAGCCGGTGCTGCCGTTCTATCGGATGAGCGCCGAGCGGATTCTCAAGCGCTACGATGCCGGTGCCGGGCCGAAAGTGCCGCAACTGATCGGTCCGAAGCTGATCACACTGCTGCACAACGCCATCGGCTTCGATGTGCTGGAAGCGGCGGGCATGCTGAGTCCATGGGTCGTTCGGGACCTGCTCGATGGCGGCGGCGCGGCACTGGATCGCTTTCTGGCAGCGTCCTCAATCGTTCCACAGGCCGTCAACCTCTGCGGTTCGTCTGTTCGCACGGGCGAGTTGTCGGATGCGGAGATGACGCGGGTGATTGATCGCCTGCAGAGTTCCGGGCTCTCCCCTTAGGCCATCGATTCCACCCATTCAGCCTTCGTACCAGCTGCCGTCCGGCCGGGGCTTGATGTACAGGTGGGTATGCCAGTAGTAGGCCCGCGGCAGGGTCGGGTGTGGCGCAGTACAGGTGTACTTCGAACGGCCCGGCGGTGGCGCTTCCTGCCCCCGCACCTGCACCACCTCACCCCAGATGACATCCGCGCCCGGTGCGCCGGAAACGAAGCAGGTGAGGCGCCCGGCCTCCAGCCCGGCACTGTCGCTGATGCGCAGGGTCAGCAGGGGCGGTCCTGCATCGGCGGTCAGCAGGGAGGCCGGTATTTCCGGTGCCAGCAACGGCAGATGCTCGGTGCGGAGTTTTTCGGCCAGGCTGTCCACGGAATCGAAGCCCTTCGCCATGGGAAATCTGGGGATGGCGTATGGGCTGGTCGTGACGCCGATGGGCCCGGACTGCTGGCCGAAAGATATGAAGCCGAGGGACTGCATCAGTGCGGCAATATCCGTGCTGAACTCGCCGTAGGGATAAGCGAACAGGCGGAGCGGGGCGTCGAGTTCTGCTTCCAGCCGGGCCTGGGCGGCCGTCACTTCCCGAGCCAGCCGACTCTGCCAGTCTTCGCTGCTTTCGTCCGGGTGCCGGCGAACCATGTGCTCATGAGCCTGGGTGTGGTTGCCGATCGTTGCGCCCGCAGTTTCCAGTTCCCGCAGCTCGTCCCAGCTGAGATAGAGGCCGTAGCCGTCGTCGACATAATCCGTGCTGACAAAGACCGTGAACGGCCAGCCTCGCTCGGCCAGTGCGGGTGCGGCGACATCGGCAACGCTTTCATAAGCGTCGTCGAATGTGATGGCGACCCAGCGTGAATCGAGTTCCGAACCGGAGACGAGCCCTGCAACGATTCTTGTCAGCGGAACAACCTGATAGCCCTCGTCCTGCAGGAGATTCAGGTGGGCCTCGAAGGTCGCAGGAGAAACGCTGGTAGCTGCCGGTGTGTCATCTGATACGTGGTGGTACAGAAGCACCTTCGGGCTCCCGGCGAAGGCGCTGACGCAGGTGAGCAGGGTGATCAGGGCGCTCAGGATCAGAAAGTCCCGTTTCCTGTTCCGGTTCATCGTGCCAGCGCCTCCACGTTGGTCTGGGAACGGCGCTCGGGCAACATCTGTATGGGGCTTTGCAGATCATTGAAGTGAATGAGGGACTGGATCTCATCCACATAAGCCTGCCGGCGCTCCGAATATTGACTCAGGTGCTCGGCTGCCGGGATGCCCCGGAGCGGATTTCCCGCCGCTCGCTGTCTGGCCCGATAGGCTCTGAACCCTTCGTACTCCGGATGACTGTTGATGTTCATCAGGTAGCTGGCAACGGATTCCCGGGGAGAATCGAAGCGGCGCACTTCGAACTTGGCCCCCTTGCCTCTCGATTCCGGTATCAGGCCGCAACCCTTGTCGTAGCAACGCTGACCGAAGTAGTTGTAGCCATCGGTGGCGAACCGGGACGTACCCCAGGCTGATTCTTTCGCCGCCTGAGCCAATGCCAGCGAGCGCGGTACCCTGCCCACATGCAGAAGCAGCGCCGAAATCTGATCCGGGAGGGACTCATGCCGGTCCACGCCGAACAGCGCGCTCTGAGCCTCCAGCCAGATCCGATCCCGCTTGCCGATTGGCCTGCCGGCGATGAGCGCGGCGCGGAGTGCCAGGAGTCTTTCCCGTTCCCGCATCCAGCGGGCATTCTCCTCGTCCACCAGCGGTCCGAGATAATCGAAGAAGGCCGCCTTTCTGGCTTCCCCAGCGGGGTAGGCGGCGAAGTCCGGTGGCCGTTCCCGCCAGTTCTGCCAGACCGGCAGCGCCACGGCCGCCAGGGCTCCCAGGGCGATCACGCAGGCAATCGTTTTTGAGCGCATGGGCTTCATGACGTTATTGTGCGCTAAATCGGCTTGTGGAGGGGCAGGGGAGATGCGGGGCAGAAACAGGGTAAAACGACTGGATCGGGTGCCGCCGATCGGGGTGGACGCCATGGGTGCGCAGGCCGATGCGGCAGACGACCCGACCATTCTGAGACTAGAAAATCTGGATACGGACCTGCGCCCGCCGAACTCGGCCATCGAAGCCACGCGGCAGGCCATGGATGATGATGCCGCCAACAGTTATCTGCCTTTCCTCGGTCAGGCCGTATTGCGCGAAGCGGTGACGACCCACCTCGAGCGTCTGGCCGGGCACGTTTACCACCCGGAATCCGAATGCATCGTTACCGCCGGTGGCTTGAATGGGGTGATGGTGACATTGAATGCCCTGATCGATCCCGGTGACGAAGTGGTGGTCACCGACCCCACCTACATCGGTATGTTGAATCGGATTCGTATCGCCGGTGGCGAGCCGGTGCAGGTGCCGTTCCGTTGGGTCGACCACGCCTGGCAGCTGGATCTGGATCGGCTTTCGGCAGCGATCAGTGCGAAGACTCGAGCGCTCTTCATCATGAATCCTTCCATGCCGAGTGGCGCCTGCCTGAGCGACGAAGCCTGGACCCTGATTGCCGAGCTGTGCCGGACCCACGATCTCTGGCTCATCTACAACGCCGCCATGGAGCGCATTCTTTACGACAACACATCCTATCGGCATCCGGCAGCGCTGGAAGGGATGCGGGAACGAACGATCACCATCGGCAGTGCCTCCAAAGAACTGCGCATGATCGGCTGGCGGGTCGGCTGGGTGGTGGGGCCTGAAGCTCCGATGCGGGATATCGGTCTGGTCAGCATTTCGGACGTTGTGGTGCCTGTCGGGATCGCCCAGAGCGCGGTGGCGGCCGCCCTGGCCGAACCAGCCGGAGACGTGCTGGACGCCGTCGCAACCTGGGAGGCACGAAGGAACCTGATCGTCCGGGAGCTGGAAGGACTGCCGATCAGAAAGCCTGCCGGCAGCTGGTCCATGCTGCTCGATGCCGGCGCGCTGGGGATGACGGGGGCAGAGGCCTCCGGTCGACTGTTCGAGCTTGGGCGGGTCGCTGCCACCCCCATGGACAACTGGGGCGAAACGCATGGCGCCCAGTACGTACGGCTAGTGTTCAGTAATGAACCGGTGGAGCGGCTTGCCGGTATCGGCGAGCGATTCCGGCGCAGCCTGCTTTGAGCGCCCGCGCCAGCCGGAATCCCTTCCTGGTGGAGAGATGTGTAAAATCCCCGCCTTTCCGTAGAGTCAATCAATCGTAGCCATGGCAGAACAGAACACAGTTTTCGAAGTCAGCCCGCAGACGTTTCAGGCGGATGTGATCGAGCGCTCCAAGCAGCTGCCCGTGCTGCTGCTCTTCTGGGCCGACCAGGTGGCGCCGTCGGTGGAAACCCGTGACACCCTTGCTCAGCTTGCGGCTCAGTTCCAGGGCAAGGTTCTGCTCGGGCTGGTGGATGTGGCGCAGGATCAGACGCTCGCGCAGCACCTGCGGGTACAGGGACTGCCGAGCATCCGGGTGGTGAAGGATGGTCAGCTCGTGGACCAGGTGGATGGTCCGCAGCCGGAGGAAGCACTGCGCAGCATGGTGGAGCAGCTGACGCTGTCGCCGGCGGAGATGTTGAAGGATCAGCTGGCGCTGATGATCGAGCGCGGTGAGCTGGATGCTGCCGTTCAGATGCTTCAGCAGGCCGTGAACGAAGAACCGAATAACTTTGCCTTTCGGGTGGAGCTGGCGGACGTGCTGATCATGCAGGACGCGCTGGATGATGCCCGTACCGTTCTGGCCAGCATTCCGGAGGATACGGAAGACCGCGAGCGCCCGGCCAATCGCCTTGCGTTCGTCGAAGAAGCCGCCGGCCTGGGGGACGCAGCTTCGCTCGAGTCTGCCGTAGAGGCTGACCCGAACGATCTGGAATCCCGCTACCGTCTGGCAGCGGTGCTCAGCGCAGAGCGCCGGTACGAAGGTGCACTCGATCAGTGCATGGCCATTCTCCAGCAGGACCGGAAATTCCGGGACGACATTGGCCGTACCACCATGATCCGTATCTTCACACTGCTCGGCAAAGGTTCCGAACTGGCGACTGCCTATCGGCGGCGGATGTTCAACTACATGCACTGAGGGCTCGGTTTTCCGGGCTCTGCCGGCGATTGCCTCCCTTCACTCCCATCTAAGTGTGACCGGTGTCCCATCCGGGCGGCCACCTATTACCTATGCTTCGGGTTCTCGTCTTAACTTGAGGCATGCTGCGACATGGACGCGCGTGAAGCATCTCAGCTGGTATTGGACTGGCACGATCGGCAGCTCACGCTGGACGGCGACACCTGCGTGGAACTCGGCACCGCATCTGACGCGGATCTGACCATCGCCGGCTCTACGGCGTCCCGCTCCCACGCCCGGATCGAACATCGCAAGCAGTACTACGTGCTGGTGGATCATTCGACCAACGGCACTTTCGTACAGACGGAAGATGAACAGGTGACGTTCCTGCGTCGCGGTGAATTGCGACTCTGGGGTAACGGCTGGATCGCCCTGGGTTCGCCGCTCTCGTCCGAGACCGCCATCCGCTTCCGGCATACCTGAACTCATGAGCTATCAGTGGCAGTCAGCGCATGAGAGCCATCGCGGCAATCGGCGCAAGAACAACGAAGACTCGGTGCTCTGCCGTCCGGATGTGCCGCTGTTCACCGTGGCGGACGGTATGGGCGGCCATATGGCCGGTGACGTTGCCAGCCAGGCGATCACCGATGCGCTGGCACGGCTGCCGCTCGGTGGCCCGCTTTCCGACGATGTGGATCTGGTGGAAGACTCTCTGTTGTCGGTGAACGACGAGCTCAGACTGCATTCTCAGAATGAATGCCGGGGCGGAACCGTGGGTTCGACCGTGGTCACGCTCCTCGTCAGAGACGCAGTCGGCGTGGTGCTCTGGGCCGGCGACTCCCGCCTGTACCGCTTGCGCGATGGCCGTCTCGAACAGGTGACCCGGGATCACAATCCGGTTTCCGATCTTCTCGACTCAGGGGCGGTGAGCGAGCAGGAAGCGCTGGCGGCCGACACCAACATCATCACCCGGGCCGTGGGCGGGCAAGCCAACCTGAGCCTGGATGTGGCCGTATTCGACGTGGATCAGCGGGATACGCTCCTGTTGTGCAGCGATGGACTCTATCGGGAGGTGAGTGAATCGGTGCTTCGCGAAGCGATGGCCGGTGAGGACATCTCCGCGGTTGCCGGAGACCTGATGGCGCGCTGCCTGGCTGGCAGCGCGAAAGACAACGTATCGCTGGTGCTTGCGAGACCGGAGGTGGCTGCCTGATGAGTCACGAACCACTCGACGACGTCACCGTACTGCGCACGGATCCGAGCGTCTCCAGAAGCCTTTCCGGTGATGGGGCGGGTGAAGCTGATGCGCCGCGTGTGCTGAAGCAGCGTTTCGTGCTGGAAGAAAAGCTGGGCAGCGGCGGCATGGGTACCGTGTTCCGGGCCAAGGATCTGCGCAAAGTGGAGGCGCGCGACCGGCAGCCGTACCTGGCCATCAAGGTGTTGAACAACGACTTCCGCGAACACCCGGAGGCGTTTATCGCCCTGCAGCGGGAAGCGGCCAAGTCTCAGACCCTGTCCCATCCGAACATCGTCTCCATCTTCGATTTCGACAAAGATGGCGATATTCCATTTATGACCATGGAGCTGCTGGAAGGCCAGGAGCTGGCTGCTCTGTTGCGCACCTATCCGAACGGGCTGCCGGAGACTGTGGCCTGGTCTGTTATCCGTGGTGTCTGTTCCGGGCTCGCTCATGCCCATGATGCGGGCATCGTGCACGCCGATTTCAAGCCCGGCAACGTCTATGTGGGTTCGAACAACAATCCCAAAATCCTCGACTTCGGTATTGCGCGGGCGGTTCAACTGACCGATGTTCAGGGTGATGACACCCTGTTTGATCCGGCCCGGCTGGCTGCGCTGACCCCGGCTTACGCGAGCCGGGAGATGCTCGCCGGAGACAACCCGGAAACCCGTGACGATCTTTATTCGCTCGGCATCGTCATCTATCTGATTCTCACCGGTCATCATCCTTACGGCCGCCTGTCCGCGGAAGACGCCGCGAACGAAGGTCTGAAACCCGAGCGTCCCAAGGGCGTGAGCCGGCGCCAGTGGCAGGTCATCGCCCGTTGTCTGGCCTTCAATCGACAGGATCGGCCCGACAGCGTGGCGGAGGTCGAAAAGTTTCTGCTCACGCCATCACCCTGGCGCTCGCGAAGCGCCATGGCCGCGGCGGCGACGCTGATACTGGCGCTGGGGGCGAACTACCTGATTGGAGATGCGGAACTCACGGAGGTGAAGGAGGAGGTGCGGCAGACGACGCTGGTCGATTCTCAACTCGTTCGGTTGAAGGCGCTGCTGCGGATACCGGAGTTTACGAGCAGTTGGGAAGACAGCCTGCGCAGTGAATTCGCCGCGCTGTCGGCCCTTGCTGAGGAGAAGAGCACCGCCGAAGGTGCGGCATCCGTGCGGGCGGCGCGGGAAGCCGTGGCCCTCGAGATACGGGATACCTATGCATCGTACATTCTGGCGCTCGAAGATCTCGATCGCGCTCTGGCGCTGCTCGTTCGTGGGGCTGCATACGCTGACATGAGCGAGACGGCCAGGGTTCTGGAAACCAGGGCGGTCGCCCGGGTGCGTTTCCTGCTCGATAACCCTCGCGCTGAGCAGGCCTGGCTGAACTTACTCACTGCTGAACTGGACCGCATCCACCGCGGATTTCCTGGCAGCCTGCCGCTGGCGGAACTGGAACTCGAGGTGACCGAAACGCTGGAAATGATGACGGCGGATGCCCTGGATGCGAATCGCTCAGAAGAGGCCGAACTGCTGCTCGCGGTGCTGGGTCCCAGACTGTTCGATGCAGTGGTGCTGGACGAACTGGAAGGATCCCTCAATGCCGTGCGCAGCAGGTTGGCCGTCGCTCAGCAAGAGCGGCAGCTCGCACAGGCGGAACAGGCGAGGATGGATGAGTTGCAGACTGCCCTTGATGCTTCCTGCCTGCGGCTCGATGTGCAGCAGCTGAAAACGCTGACTGCGGATATCGTTGATCAGGCTGGGGCGCGGGCACTGCTGTCCGAACGTCTCTCCGGTTGCCTGGTGCAACTGGCCGAACTGGATCCGGACCGCGCCCAGTCCCTGAAAGTGTCTGCGGAACAGGCGTTCGGGAATGAACTCCCGCTGACGGCCGCTGTGGACCCGTGCCGTCCCAGTTACCTGATCGGCAACGGGGCCCACAGCGGCCGCCAGGGCTATTGCCTGGACACGCTGCCGGCGGGTGTTCAGGGACCTAAGCTTGTCGTGCTGCCGGATGAGTCCGGTGCGGCGCGATTTGCGATGACGAGGGAAGAAATTTCCTGGGCCCAGTTCCGGCAGTTCTGTTTCGAGCTGGAAGGCTGTACCGAAGCGGAACTCGAGCTGGTGGCCGTGGACGATCGTCTGCCGGTCACGGGTATTTCCGTGGCAACCGTGCAGGCCTTCAGTCGCTGGCTCAGCGAACGGACCGGATTCACCTATCGGTTGCCGACTCGCGAGGAGTGGCTCTGGGCGGCCCGGGGCGAACCGGATCCTAACCGGAACTGCCATGTGAGTATTGATGGTGTGGAACGGGGAATGTCTCCGGTCGCCACGGAGACCGGACCACTGAATGACTTCGGCCTCAGAAACATGCTGGGCAATGCCCAGGAGTGGGTGCTGGATGGCACCCAGCTCAGTGCGCTTGGCGGCTCATTCACAGACCCGATCGGAATGTGTGTGGTCTCCACCGTCCGCGCGCACAGCGGCGAAGGGACACGGGAAACCGGCTTCCGCCTGGTGAGGGAACTGACATGAGCCTGATGAAGCTGGCCCCGGAAACCGTGCGCCTGCGGCGGGTGGCCAAGGCCCACGCCATGGGGGAATTCTCCATGGCCGAATACCGGCAGGCCCGTCGTGAAGTGATCGACAACTTCGAGCCCTACCGCGTCGCGGAAGATGATACCCAGCCCAGACTGCCGTCGGATGCGGCCCTGCAGGCCGAGGCCCCCCTGCGTTCTGCCGAGGCGGACGTGGAGAAACGTCGCTGGCCCCTCTGGCTGGGCGGTGGCCTGATTCTCCTCTGCCTGCTGACTGCCAATCGGTTGCTGGCGGCGGAATCGGCTGGCGCAGAATCGGCTGGCGCAGAAATGGACCTGTCCATTCCCGCCGTGGCGGCTCGGGATCCGAACCCGGCGACCAGCCCCCGGCTGCCTGTCAGCCGTGTGGTGCTGGATGACGCGCTCGCGGCCCTGGACGGCGTCGAGGACGAGACACTGCAGACCGTGATCGACACCAGGCTCAAAGCGATCAGGAAGCGCAATACGCCTGGCCATCATGGCTTCACCGCGGCTGAACTCGAAGAAGTCGGTCGGTTTCTGAATGCGCTGGGTGTGCATGATGCGAATGCGGAACTCAGTGCCCGTGACGCGGCGGATCTGTCCGCGCTCCTGACCGATCAGAAAACCCGGCGCGGACTCTCCGTGATCGAACTGGAAGAGATTGCCGGTGCGGTGCAGAGCCATCTGCGTGAGGCCGGATATTTTCTGGCGGTGGCCTATCTGCCAGCGCAGCAGGTGGTGGATGGAGAAGTGACCATCGCCGCCCTGCCGGGTGTGCTGGGCGATGTGCAGGTAGCCGGCGGCAAAGATCGTCTGGGCCGACGCTTCAACGATCTCGTGGGCCGGCCGGTGACCCGTCGGGAGATCAATACGCGTCTGTATGCCTTGAATCAGGCTCAGGGCTTCTCCGCCCGGGCAAGCTTCGAGCCCGGAGACGACGTAGGAGAAACCCGGCTGAATCTGGATGTGCTGGAATCCCGCGCCCTGCAGGGCCAGATTGCGCTGGACAACTACGGCGACGACCACACCGGCAAGCAGCGGCTGGTGCTGGATGGTGATCTCATCAACCCGACAGGCCGCGGTGACGTGCTGAGTGCGGGGCTGATCGCTGCCATCGACCCTGACAATCAGTTTCTCGGTTACATAGATTACACGGCACCTGCAGGCAATCGCAGGCAGTTGCGGGCCCGGCTGGCCAGAAATGATTTCAGCACCGCTGACGTCGATGGCGACGGCTGGTTGTTCGATGCCGTGCTGGAGACCTTTCTGCACCGTGATCAGCTCACCGGACTTTCCTGGGAACTGGGTCTGGGCCATCACGAACTCGACTGGGCAGACGTGAATGCCGATATCGCGCAATCGGTGAACGTGTTCTCTGCCGCGCTCAACGTCCGCAGGGTATGGGATGAGTCCCGGATTGCGGCCGACTTCAGGCTTTACGCAGATGCAGGCACGATCGATGGTGATACCTTCGCGGGTCAGGAAGACGGCTTCTGGGATCTTGGCTTTTCGTTGTTCGGCTGGCATCCGTTTGATCTTGACTGGTTGCCCGGGCGCCAGAAATTCTCCATGGAACTGAAAGGGCAGCTGGCCGGCAGCCAGTTGCCGAGCACCCGCAGGATGTCGCTGGGTGGCATCGGTGCGGCCCGGGGATTCGACCGGGATATCTACCTGGCCGACCAGGGAATGTTGCTGCGCGGCGATCTGAGCACGCCCCTGGCATTGGGCGAACTCGTGCTGTTCGCGGACATTGCCTATGGCAAGAACGAGAACGAAATCTACTCGGACTGGGCTCATCTGGCCGATCTGGGTCTGGCCTGGGATGTGCGGCTGGGCCCGCATTTCCTGAGTTCGCTCTCCTGGGCCGTACCCATCACCCACAAAGCCTCCGGAGGTCTTGACGATGAAGGCGCGATGTTCTTCTGGTCCTTACGCTATGTCCGCTGATCACAACCCGGGAATCCGCCCGTTCCGGGTGTTGCCGGTCGCCGCGCTGGCCCTCTGGTTTGTCGCCTCTGCCGCTGCGGCCGCCGATGCGCCGTTGCCGGTGCCGCCGGAAGCCGAAGCCGCCTATCAGGATCTGCGGGAAAAATCCGGCGCCGGTCCTGCCGATCCCGAAAAGCAGCTCGACGAGGCCATTTTCACGGAGATTTCAGCCTTGACGATTCCGGAAATAGGGATTGCACTTCCGGCAGATCAGGAACACTGAGCCGGACTTTATACACACGCCGGTAGAATAGGTCGTCAAACCGCAAAGATGGGCGGTTTCATTCGCGTTCTGCTTTATGTCAGCCTCTTAAGCCTCTGTATTTAAAGGATTTATTCGATTACAGATCGGTGACGGTCTTGTTAGGCTGCTTTCCACAACCCGTTTCCAGCCTGCTCGGCCAAATCAGTTATCCAGAGAGTTATCCACAGGCTGGCAGTGATTCGCGCCGGCCTCTACAGTAGCCGTTTCCCCAGACACCTAAGCGGGAGGCAGGATGAGCGATTCGGGTGCTGATGAGCGGTTACTCGCCGAAAAAATAGCCAGTTTCCGGGAACGGGGCGCCACTCGAGTGAAGCTGGCGCTGACCGATGTGGATGGCGTTCTGCGCGGAAAGTATGTGGGGCTGGACAAGTTCCAGGGCCTGCTGCAGAAAGGCGGAGGCTTCTGCGACTGCGTGTTCGGCTGGGACGTGGACGATCAGCTCTATGACGAGGGCCGTTTCACCGGCTGGCATACCGGATTTCCGGATGCCCGGTACCGGCTGCTCACCGACAGCGAACGATGGCTGGACGACGAAGCCTGCCCGCTGTTTCTCGGTGAGTTCGTAGCCGACGACGGGTCCGACCACCCGCTCTGTCCGCGCACGCGTTTGAGAACGGTGCTGGAGAGCCTGGCCGAGCGCGGTCTGCATATGCGCTCCGGCTACGAATACGAGTTCTTCGTGTTCAGGGAAACGCCGCACTCGGTGCGGGAAAAAGGCTACCGGAATCTCACCCCACTCACACCGGGCAACTTCGGCTACTCGGTGCTCAGGGCATCGAGCGAGTCCGATCGTTTCAATGGTCTGATGACGCTCTGCGAACGTCTTAACATGCCGCTGGAAGGTCTGCATTGCGAAACCGGCCCCGGGGTGTGGGAGGCGGCTCTGCAGGTGACAGACGGCATGAACGCTGCGGACCGGGCCAACCTCTTCGAGACGTTCGCCAAGGTGTTTTTTCAGCGGCAGGAGTGCATGGCCACCTTCATGGCCAAATGGTCCATGGACTATCCCGGTCAGAGCGGTCACTTCCACGTGAGTCTGGTGGACGACAAAGGCGCCAATGTTTTTCATGACCCGGAAGATCCTGCCGGCATGAGCGAACTGCAGAAGCGGGCGCTGGCAGGGCTGCAGCAGTTCCTGCCGGAATTGCTCGTGCTTCTGGCGCCGACCATCAACGCCCACACCCGACTGGTGAAAGGTGCCTGGGCGCCCACCGCATCCACCTGGGGTATCGAAAACCGCACGGCAGCCCTTCGGGTGATTCCTGGTGGCCAGTCATCTCAGCGACTGGAATGCCGCGTGCCCGGGGCAGACGCGAATCCTTATCTCGTTGCGGCCGCGGTTGGTGCTGCCATGCTTGCGGGTATCGAACGTGAGTACGATCCCATGGATCCCGTGCAGGGCAATGCCTATGACGTGGAGGATGAACTGCCGGAAGGGCTGAGATTCCCGGAAGGGCTTCGGGCGGCGGCCGAACGCTTCGCCGAATCCGGTGTCGCAAGGCAGTATCTGGGTGAAGACTTCGTTGATCATTTCGCGATGACCCGAATCTGGGAATGCCGGGAGCGGGACCGTAATCTGGATAGCTGGCAGCTGGAGCGCTACTTTGAAATCATCTGAAGTTGATATTGCCATTCTGGCCACCGACGAAGTCCGGGAAGCCTATATCGACCAGCACGGCGACTACCCGGATATGTTCCGGGTGCTGCTCGAGCAGGCGGCCGGTGACCGACCCGAGCCGGTATCACTCAAGCTCACCAACTACGATGCTCGCAGATCGGAGTTCCCGGCCCCGGATGCGCATCCCGCTTATCTGATTACCGGCAGCAGGCTTTCCGTGTATGACGATGAACCCTGGATTGCCGCGCTGGCAGAATTTCTGAAAGCGGTGCTCCGTGCTGGCGGCAAGGTGATCGGTATCTGTTTCGGACATCAGCTCATGGCCCATTTCTTTGGTGGCAGAACCGAGCGTTCGAGCCAGGGATGGGGTGTGGGGGTGCAGGAAAACCGGACCGTCTCCCGGGAAGCCTGGATGGGGGAAGGCGATGACCGGATGAATCTGCTTGCCAGCCACAAGGATCAGGTGACCCGTATGCCGGAGGGGGCGAAGCTCATCGTGACCAGTGAGTTCTGTCCGGTGGGTGGTTTTGTGATGGGCGATCAGGTGCTCACGCTGCAGGGGCATCCGGAGTTCAGGAAGGCGTACTCCAGGGAACTCATGAACATGCGCCGGGCGCTTATCGGTGAGGACGTTTTCGAACTCGGGATGGCGTCGCTCGAGAAAGAGACGGACGACGACCGGGTCGGTCGCTGGATCATTGATTTCGTCGCGGGCTCCGCCGGCTCAAGCCAGGGGCATTCCCCGTGAGCCAGCTGCTCAGAGCGGGCCTGATTGTCTGCCTGCTGGCCTCTGCCAGCGGCTGCAGCATCAAGATGCTGTACAACAACGCCGACCGTTTCGCGCGCTGGGCGGCGAACGACTACATTCAGATGGACGATGCTCAGGAGGCCTACTTCACCGCGGAAGTGGACGCTATCCATTACTGGCATCGGACCACCGAGTTGCCGTTGTATGCCGACTATCTGGACTCCCTGCCCACCACGCTGGACAAGGAGGTGACGGAGAGTGAGGTACAGGCGGTTTTCGATACGTTCTATGGCTGGTGGGAGGTGTTCGAAGAGAAAACCCTGCCATTTTTCACCGAAATGATGATGTCGCTTTCCGATGAGCAGGTCGCCCGGCTGCCGGAGCGGCTGGCGGAGGACAACGAGGCGTTTGCGGAGGATGAATTCGACAAATCACTCGATGACGTGCAGGCGGACTGGCGCAAGCAGTATGTGGATACCCTGAGCCGCTTCAGCGGCCGGCTTACCCGAACGCAGAAAGCCTATCTCGAGGCCCAGTCGGTTCGTTACGTGCCGCAGTTCGAGCTGTGGTCGGAATACCGGGCGCGCTGGCAGGCGGATCTGATGGATCTTCTGCGAACCCGGCGTCATGACCCGGAGGCCTTCACCGAGGCATTCGTTGCCCTTTCCGAAAACCGCGAGTCCTACTACGGCGAAGAACTCACGGCCGTGTTCGATTCGAACGAGAAGCTGGCCAGCGAAGTCACGGCCTGGCTGATCAACAATCTGACGGAGAAGCAGCGGGAACGGTTCTACGAGCGGATCGGCGAGATGGCCGACGACTTTCGCGAACTGGCGGCAGAGGTGCCGGATGAGGTTCCGGTCGGTGGCAGCTGTCTGGTGACCTGTTAGGTCCGGGCAGCCTAGAGCTTGCGTTCGTCATCCAGCACCAGCCAGGCGATCAGGTATGCCGCAGCGGTGATCTTCGGCATGAACAGTCCGCAGACGATCACTGCCACTCGGACGAACGCCGGGTCCGTATCCAGATAGCGGGCGAAACCGGCGCAGACGCCGGCAACCCATCCTTCCCGACTGTCCAGCGTTATCCGTTTTCTGATCCGATCCAGGGTCGAGTTGGCCATGTTTCTGTTTTCTCCTTGAGACACGTTCATCTGCTTATGCCTTGAGGCCCACATGGGCGAGTACCCAGTCGCCGATCCGGCTCGCCGCACCATCGATGGTGATGGGCGCCGGGGTGTAGGTCGGCTCTATGGCGGCACTTGCGAACATGCCGAACAGGAGGAACACGACCGCCAGAAGAATCATCGCCACCAGCGAGGCGCGTGGGTGGCTGAGCCGCGACATGCGCATGTCTGAGATGGTCGGGCCGTATTCGATGTGGGTCGTCTTACCGTGCACTGTTTTTTCTCTGAGTCTGTTCATGAGGAAAATCCCTTTGTCCTCTCCTGTACTCAAAGGTCGTGCCAATCCTGGAACCCCGTATTTTCAGGGGCCTGACGGGGTGTGAGCAGTTTGATCTGGTGAAAAATGCCAAGAGTTGGTTATTTCGAATGGTCTTCTGCGGACAGGTGGCCGGGGAGGTGCCGGGGAGGAACAGGTGCGCTTGCTCTCAGTCCCGGTCATCTAGTTAGATGCGGGTTCATCAGCTTAATCCGAGTATTCAGGGGGAAGGCATGGATTTTCACTTCGCAACGGCCTGGGAAGCAGTGGCCGACCACTGCGGCAGCCGGCTTGCCATCATCACCGATCAGCGCAGACTCAGCTGGCGGGATCTGGAAGACCGGGCCGCGCGCCTTGCTCAGGTGCTCACCGACCATGGTCTCGGTGCCGACGCCAAGGTGGGTACGTACCTGCACAACTGCGCCGAGTACATCGAGTCCCAGTTCGCTGCCTTCAAGATTCGGGGCTGCCCCATCAACGTGAATTACCGGTACAAGGCGGACGAACTCGTTTACCTGCTGGATAACGCCGATGCCGAAGCCGTAGTTTTCCAGGCCTGCTATGCCATGCGCATCTGGGAGATCCGGGATCAACTGCCCAAGGTGAAGGTCTTCATTCAGGTGGATGATGGCACCGAGGCCCTGCTCGATGGCGCCATCGATTACGAAACAGCCATTACCCGCAGCAATCCGATGCCACGGATCGAGCGTGCGGCGTCGGATGTCTACATGCTCTATACAGGCGGCACCACCGGCATGCCGAAGGGCGTGATGTATCCGGGCGGAGAATTCTGCTTCAACCTGACGGCCCTCGGCGCGATGAGCCGGGAGCTCGAGCCGCCGCCTTCGATCGAGGCCCTGCCCGGGTATCTGGCAGCGGTGTCCAGCCCACCGACCACCCTGGTCGCCTGTCCGCTGATGCATGGAACGGGCATGTGGCTGGGGGCCATGGTGCCCATGTCTGCCGGCGGTACGGTGGTTCTGACTTCGAAGCTCGGTCTCGACCCGGATCTGCTCTGGGGCATGGTGGAGGAAAACGACGTGACCGACATGGTGATCGTTGGTGATGCCTTCGCCCGGCCGTTGCTGAACGCCCTGGACGAAGCTCGGAAGCGCGGCCATGCCTACGACATCTCCTCGCTGGAGCGGATGACTTCCAGCGGGGTCATGTGGAGTTCGGACATCAAGCAGGGGCTGCTGCGTCACCACGACATGGTTCTGCAGGACATCATGGGCTCGTCTGAAGGCGGTATGGGTTCTTCGCTGACCACCCGGGAAGGGGCTGCACAGACGGCAAAGTTCGAACTGAACGATGGGGTGGCGGTCTTTACGGACGATGGTCGACGGGTCGAGCCCGGTTCGGGCGAGATCGGCAGGATCGCTACCAGCGGCAGCGTTCCCATCGGCTACTACAAGGATCCGGACAAATCGGCAGAGACGTTCCGGGAGATCGACGGAGTGCGCTACAGCTTTCCCGGTGACTACGCCCAGGTGGAAGCGGATGGCAGCATCACTCTGCTGGGTCGCGGCAGTGTGTGCATCAACACGGCCGGGGAGAAGGTGTTCCCCGAAGAAGTGGAGGAAGCCGTGAAGCTGCATCCGGCTGTGATGGATTGCCTGGTGGTGGGCTTGCCGGACGAGCGGTTTGGCGAGCGGGTGGTCGCCGTGGCGTCCTATCGCCAGGGTGAGAGTTGTGAGGAATCGGCGGTGATTGATTTCACCCGGGAACATCTGGCCGGATTCAAGCTGCCGAAACATGTGCTGTTTGTCGATCAGGTGCAACGGGCACCGAACGGTAAGGCGGACTACAAGTGGGCGAAACGAACCGCAGAGGCTGCGTACGGAGACCGACGATGAGCGGCTCCACCGATCACGGCCCGGGGCCCATGGCCGGGATCCGGGTGGTGGATCTCACCAGCATGATTTCCGGTCCGGTGGCCACCATGATGCTGGCCGATCAGGGCGCGGATGTGATCAAGGTGGAGCCGATCAACGGTGATCTGGTGCGCTTCATGGGGCCGAACCGGGAAGGCCTTTCATCCGGTTTCATTTCTGCGAATCGAAGCAAGCGCAGCCTCGCGCTGGATCTCAAAACCGAAAAAGGCATGGAGGTGATCCGGGCGCTGATTCGAACCGCCGACGTCTTCGTGCAGAACTTCCGGCCGGGTGCCATCGACCGGATGGGGTTGGGTGAAGCGGCCGTGCGTGCGCTTCGGGAAGACATCGTCTACGTCTCGATCAGCGGTTTTGGCGAGACCGGACCTTATGCGCACAAACGTGTCTATGATCCGGTTATCCAGGCGCTCTCCGGCCTGGCGGACATTCAGAAAGATGGGGAAACGGGTCGACCGAAGATGATCCGCACCATCATCCCGGATAAGACCACGGCCGTAACCGCGGCCCAGGCCATCACGGCCGCGCTCTTTGCCCGGGAACGGGGGCGGGGCGGGCAGCATGTGAAACTCGCCATGCTGGACACCATGGTGGCCTACCTCTGGCCGGAAGGCATGGCCGGTTATACGTTCATCGGCAAAGAGGTGAAAGCGTCCCGGGCCCAGTTTGCTCAGGACCTGATCTTTCAGACCACGGACGGCTACATCACCGCCGGTGCGGTATCCGATGCGGAATGGCAGGGCATGTGCCGGGCCCTGGAGCGGGAGGAATGGCTCGAGGATCCGCGTTTCAAGACAGCGAACGACCGGATCGTGAACGTGCGGGATCGACTTGCGATGACGGCGGAAGTGCTGGTCACCCGGAGCAGTGATGTCTGGCTCGAACGGCTGGATGCGGAGGGCGTCCCCTGCGCGCCCGTACTGCAGCGTCATGAGGTTTTCGAGCATGAGCAGGTCCGGATCAACGAAATGGTGGCCGAGCACGATCACCCGGTTGCAGGTAGAATCAGACAACCGCGGCCGGCCGCCCGGTTCGACCGAACTCCGGCAGCCATGCAGCGACATGCCCCCACCCTGGGCGAGCACAGCGAAGAGATCCTCACGGAGCTCGGGCTTGACGAAGCATCTTTGCAGGCTTTGAAAGCGGAAGGTGTGGTGGGTTGACCGTCTTTCAGCAGTAGACAAGAGCAGTAGCGCAAGGATCGGCGCATGACAGGCCTCGGTCGCGATCTGGCGACCATCGAAAATCAGACCTTTGATCTGGCGGTGATTGGCGGCGGCATCACCGGGGCCGGTGTTGCCCGGCATGCGGCGCTGGCCGGGCTGTCCACGCTGGTGGTGGAGGCGTCCGACTTCGCTTCCGGCACCTCGTCACGGTCCACCAAGCTGATACACGGCGGTCTCAGGTACCTGGCCATGGGCGATTTCGCGCTGGTCAGAGAAGGGGCGCTGGAGCGGAAGAGTCTGAAGCAGATGGCGCCGCATCTGACACAGCCCCAGTGGATGGTGGTGCCTGCCCATTCCCGCATGGCCATGGCAAAGCTGCGGGTGGGCATCAGTCTCTATGAAACCCTGGGCGCGGTGGAACGGGATGACCGGCATCAGAACTGGGGTGCGCAGGACATTGCCAGCCGGGAGCCACTGCTGAATCAATCCCGCTTCCCCTATGCCTGCAGCTACCGGGAGTACCTCACGGACGACGCCCGCCTGGTGCTGGCCACTCTGAGAGGCGCTGCGGCGAAAGGGGCGGTGGCGCTCAATCATGTACGGCTCATGGGCTTTTCGGCGGATGATTCCGGGATCGACCTGGAGTTGGCCGATATGCTCGGTGGGCAACGTCTGAACGCGCGGGCATCAGTGGTGGTCAATGCTGCCGGTCCCTGGGTGGAAAGCGTGCTCGGCATGAACCATTCGGCGGGCGGTTCGTCGAAAAGCAGGCCCAGACTGCACCTGTCCAAAGGTGTGCACATCGCCCTGCCGCGCGAGAAGCTGCCGCTGAACAACATGGTGATGATGACCACGGGAGATGGCCGTCCGGTTTTCGCCATCCCGAGAGGCCAGGTGGTCTATGTGGGCACCACGGATACGACCTACCGGGGCGATCCCGGATACTGGCCGGAGGTGACGGCGGAAGACGTGAACTACCTGCTCAAGCCGGTCAACGATCACTTCCGCGATGTCGGCATGGGCAGCAGCGACGTGGTAGGAAGCTGGGCTGGCCTGCGGCCGTTGATCCTTGAAGAAGGCAAGGCGCCGAAGGAAATGTCCCGGCGGGATGAGATCTGGCAATCGCCCGACCGTTTCATTTCCATTGCCGGCGGCAAGCTGACCGGTTACCGGAAAATGGCGGAGCAGGTGCTGGCCCGGGTGGGCAAGGTACTGAAGAAGGACGTGACCCTGGAAGATCCGCTGGCAACGCTGCCCGGTGGTGATCTGAAGGACGTGAACGCTCTGGTGGCGGAGACGGCTGCCCGATATGCGCAGAGTGAACGGGTTGCCCTGCGACTCGTGCGTCTGTACGGCAGTGAAGCGTCCACCGTACTGGGAGAAGCGCCGCAGCAGATTGCCGGGGGCGTGTTTGCTGAAGAGGTCCGCTGGGCGGTGCAGGAGGAAAGCGCCCAGACCCTCGAGGATGTGGTTTACCGGCGCCTGCGGGTGCCCTGGTTCCGGCCCGGCGAATCGCAGAATGTAGCGCTCGCCGCGGCGGACATCATGTCTGCGATGCTTGGCTGGGACGGTCAGCGAACGGATATGGAACTGCGGACCGTGCGGGATCGGCTCCAGGAGGATCTGCGCTTCGCTCCGGAATGATTTCCGGCTGACTGACTTCCCGTTTTCCGGTGGTACACTCCCGCTTTCACTTGGATTGTATGGGAGGGCATGCCAATGGCTATGCAGCACACGCCACTACTGATGTCGAATATTCTCGATCGGGGGGCGAAAGTCGCGCCGAATGAGGAGATCGTTACCGCCACCGAGAACGGCGTTCGCCGCCAGACGTACAAGGAAACCCGGGATCGCGCTCACCAGCTGGCCCACGCACTGAAAGATGCCGGGATTGAGGTGGGTGACCGGGTCGGCACCTTCATGTGGAATGGTTCGAGGCATCTGGAGGCCTATCACGCCGCCGCCGGCATGGGTGCTGTGTTGCATACGCTGAATGTTCGCCTGTCTGACAACGACCTCGAATACATCATCGATCATGCCCAGGACAAGGTGATCATCGTGGACGCGGACGTCCTGCCGCTGCTGGAAAAGCTCAAAGGGCGGATGCCGAGCGTGGAGCGGATCATCGTTGCGGTGGAGGAAGGATTTGAAGACTGGCAGACGGAACTGCCGAACCCCATCGATTATGAGGAATTCATTGCCGGCAAACCCACCGAGTATGACTGGCCGCAGATCGATGAGAATTCGCCGCTGGGCCTCTGTTATACGAGCGGTACCACGGGTAATCCGAAAGGGGTGGAGTACGAGCACCGTTCTCAGTATCTGCATACCATCACGGTGTCCATGACCGACAGCATCGGTCTTTCCGCCCGGGACAGCCTCTGC